>CAVVHW010000016.1:0-116441 GCA_963748225.1 uncultured Acidobacteriaceae bacterium | reverse complement strand
CCTATATATGCCGGGCCTACGCGCCCGGTGAAATTGTGGACTCGTAGAAATAGCCGAGAAGGGCCTTCCTGGCCTTACTTGAGACACGGGAAGCCCGAACATGCTGATCGCGATAGGGCCGAAACGGCCCCAGTAATCGCTGAGTTGCATTATTGCAGGGACCAATTCACGAGTCTTCCTCTGTTTGGAGACGTCTAACAAGGCAGAGGTATCTATGAAGCGATTTGCTCTCATGGCGATCAGCTTGATTCTATTAGCGGCGATTTCGGCTGTGGCTGCGCCAAATCCGAGTGCCGACAAGGCGCCGATGTTCCCGGGCATTCTGGCGAATGCACGCTATGTCTATGTTGCCTCCTATGACGGGGATCAGTTCAGCCCTAACTTACTTCCTGAAGATCGGAACGCGATCAATGCGGTGCAGAACGCCATTCAGGAGTGGGGCAAACTGGTTGTCGTGTACCAGCCCTCCGAAGCCGACATGATCATCCTGGTGACCAGCCGGCCTTCCGAAGATTTGATGGCTGTGTACGATGCGGGGCCGAGTGGCCAATATCTGTGGCGCGTCATGGGACGCGACGGTCTCCAGTCCGGCGAAACCCCGCTGGTCGCGCAATTTGAAAAGGGCTTCGAAAGCGTGCAGCAACACTAGTCACAGTAGGTGGGTGTGTAGTCGGTGACAGCGTGCAGGCCGATGCCGGACAGTTTGTTGGTGCGAAAGGGGGGACTCGAACCCCCACGGGTTTCCCCGCCAGATCCTAAGTCTGGTGCGTCTGCCAATTCCGCCACTCTCGCAGCTTAGCTAAGGATCGACCGATGGGATGACCTAGTACGTGTAGGTCAACTCCGGCCATGACAAGTCTAGAGGCAAACGCGTACCAGTTGCAATGCCATGTGCAATCTGTCGACGCTTACCACGTTGAGGGCAGGGAATCATCGAGTTCCGTCGTAAGCGCCCACTCGGTGGCCCGCTGCTGCTCGCGCGTGAGTTTCACGCCGCCGCAGGTAAGGTAAAAAGCGTCATGCGCGGTCGCGCCCTCAGTGTCAATCAGTGCCACTTCAATACTGCACTTCTGAGTAGCGAGGATGGAACTGATGGTATGCAGAAGTCCGGGACGGTCCTGGGTGACTACCTCCAATAACGTGCTGGCAGGAGAGCACTCATCGTCGAAGCGCAGCCGGGTTTCGACCTTAAGCTTGGCTGGCTTGGTGTCGGATTTGAGGCGCGATTCCAGGAGGCGCTCAAGGGGAGCTTCGCCGGTCAAGATTTCGATGATCGACTTCTTGAAGCGCTCCCGCTCCGGGGGGTTTAGCTCCAGGGTGTGAAAGCGATCTTTGAAGTAGAAGCTGTCGACGATGACTCCGGCGCGATTGGAGAAGGCACTCGCCTTGGTGATGTCCATGCCCCAACCGTAGAGAATGCCGGCCAGGGTGGAAAACAGTCCGGGACGGTCAAGGGTGACGATGGTGAGTTCGTGCTGACCAGCAATGCGGCGCACGGCCAGTTGCGCAGGTTCGCCGCGAAGCTGCTTCGCCATCTCAAAGTGCAGAAGCACCTGCTCGGGCGAGTGCGACATTAGATAGCGCTGGGGCAGGCCGTCGAGAAACTTCAGCAGCTGCGAACGGCGCTTAGGCAACAGAGCGGCGATGCGCTCGACTTGCGCGCTGCACTCCTCGGCATGAAATCGTTCGCTATCGGCGCTGCGGGTGAAGTGGTTGGCGGTACCGGTGTACAGACGCCAAAGGTTTTCGGCCTTCCACGCTGTGAGCGCTTCGGGGTTAACGGACTTGATGTCGGCGAGGGTAAGCAGCGTCAGCATCTTCAGGCGCTCGGGGGTGCCTACTTTGTGCGCCAGTTCTCGCGCGGTCTCCGGATCATAAATGTCGCGGCGGCGCAGCGTGGATGACATTTCCAGGTGCGTCGCAATCAACAGGCCGACCGTCTGATCGTCTTCCTCGGGAAGACCCATACGCTCAACTACGGCGGCAGCCAGTTGCAGGCTGTTGTGAACGTGATTGGTGCCTTCCATCCCCTTGCCTGTATCGTGCAGCAAGACTGCCAGAAAGAGCAGTTCAGGATGCTCCAGTTCAGCCAGCAGGCCGGCGAAGAGCTGCAGCCACTGCATCTCGTTGGTAGCTAGTCGATGCAGTTCTTGAATCGCAAGAATGCTATGTTCATCGACGGTGTAGCGATGGTAGAGGTCGCGCAGGACCAGCGAATCAATCGCCTCGAATTCTGGAATGGCGAGGGTCAACAGGCCCAGCGAATGCATGGCGCGAAGCGCACGGGCAGCGTAAGGGAGCACGAGTATCTCGCGCAGATGCTCCCATAACCGCGAGTCCTGCGGCATGGCATCGGCCAATCCGCGGCGCGCATTGTCGAGCCGGCGCTCGGTCTCAAGGCTAAGAGCGACACCGTGGCGGGCGACGAAGGTGAAGAGCCGCAAAATCACGAAGGGATCGCGAGCGCCCACGGTCTGCTGTAGATAGACGCGTCCGTCCACCACCGAGAACTCTTCGTTAGACGAGCGGGAGCGCCAATGCTGAAACGAACGGTACAGCGAAGAGCGCTTTCTGGGAAGCTCGTCCAGCATCCGCCTCGCGCGCCGATGGATCGTCCGAGCATGGCGAAAATACAATCGCATCCATTCGGCAGAAGAAACCGGCCCTGCCTTGGCCCCGATTCCCCGATTGGCCAAGTCGTCCTGGGCTTCCCATGAGATGACATTCTCGTCGCGGTTGGCGCGATAGTGCAGGTAACAGCGGCTTGAGGTGAGGAATTCCATCGCGTCGAAAACCGCATCGCTTTCCGAGTCCGCTTGTGGATTCGCCACGCCCGGCCACTTACGTCCGGACGCAAGAGTCGTGATCAGTTCCAGCCAACGCGATACCTGCAAATCGCGCAGTCCGCCGGGACCGTCTTTCAGGTTGGGCTCCAGATGGAAGATGGTATCGCCGAAGCGCAAATGCCGCGTGCCAGTCACTTCAGCCAAACGCTGCGTGATGGCATCTGACTCGCGTGCCACAAGTTGTGGCACGCTCTTTTCGTGTAGCCGTTCGAACAGCTTGGCATCTCCGGCCAAAAAGCGGCAGTCGAGCAGCGAGATCGTGAACTCGACATTGTCATGGTCGAAGCGTGCACACTCTTCGAGAGTGCGCGTCACTGGGCTGACCCGCAGACCGGTGTCCCACATCTCTTGACACAGGTTGCGCACCGCGTCCTTAATCCTGCCACGCGCCACGTCATTCTCAGTAAGGAACAGAAGGTCGATGTCGGAATGGGGAAAGAGCGCCCGACGGCCAAAGCCGCCCAGCGCAACCAAGGCGAGGCCCGTGCGAATAGTTGGCGGGACCTGCCGCTCCCAAAGCTGTAGAACCAGTTTATCTACAAGTTGCGTGCGGTTCCTCAGCGAGGCAGGGCCTGATCCAGTCGCCTCGAAGTCGCGCCGCAGACCCTCGAACTCTTGCCGGTATAATGCGCGGTGGCCGTGTTCGAGCGTAGGGGTGGACATGGGTCGTCTCCTAAGGCGACTTCCGCGTTGCTGTGGCCTTGAAGGGGCACAGCTTTAGCTGTGCCGTACAAAGTGATGAGGAGACTTGGGCTTCAGCCCCTTGGCAACTTCGGTTTTGTGTCTCGGCGCCAATCGCGGACTGCGATCGCTGGGAGAGTCGAGGCTCCTCAGCGGCTAAAGCCCTACGATCGGGAATGCCTCTGCGGCACGCCTGAAGGCGTGCCCCTTCAAGACAAAATCCTAGTTTCTCGGAATGTGGTTTTAGCGCGCTATTCCTCGATAAAACCATTCTGCTGTCGTTGGCGCGCCTTCTCACAATGCAGCCTCGCCGCGCTCTTCGTTGCGAATCCGGATCGCTTCGTCGACGCGCGACACAAAAATCTTGCCATCGCCGATCTTCCCGGTACGCGCGGCGTTAGTGATGGCCGCAATCGCTTGATCCACTAGGCGGTCAGGCATGACGGTCTCAATCTTTACCTTGGGCAGAAGATCGACCGTGTACTCGCGGCCGCGATAGAACTCGGTGTGCCCCTTCTGTCGTCCGTGACCGCGGACTTCGGTTACAGTCATGCCCTCCACTCCAATTTCGAGGAGAGCATCTTTGACAGCTTCGAACTTTGAAGGTTGAACTACTGCTTCCAGCTTGGTCATAGGTAATCTTTAACCGTGATGTCTCAATATGCTTTTGGGAGGGCTGAAACCCCGAACAGGTAGTGCGCATTCGACGCCGGCGTAAACGCGTCAGCCCGCCTACGGCAGAGACACTTCCCAGTAATAGCCTTCTTCGCCGTGCTGGGTGACATCCAGTCCCTGCTCCTCCTGTTCGGCGGAGACACGCACTCCCAGAACAAAATCGACAACTTTAAGAATGATGTACGTGCCCACGACCGCCAGTAGAATTGCCATTCCAATCCCGACCACTTGATTCAGCATCTGACGATAGTTGCCGTCAATCATTCCCACGGCGAGCGCATTGCCTTGGCCATCCTTGAATATGGGATTGACAAGTTTTGTGGCGAACACCCCAGTCAGCAGCGCGCCGACAGTTCCGCCCACGCCGTGTACGCCGAAGGCATCCAGCGAATCGTCATAGCCCAGCCACGCCTTCACTCGCGCAACCATCATGTAACAAGTCAACCCAGCAATCAGCCCAATCAGCAGAGCGGGCATCGGCCCCACGAATCCCGCCGCCGGTGTGATGGCGACCAATCCAGCAACGCAGCCAGAGATGGCTCCCAAGGCGCTAGGTTTGCCGTTGCGAAGCCATTCTGCGCCCGCCCATCCGATAGCTGCAGACGCCGCCGCAAAGTGTGTAGCCACAAACGCGCTGGTCGCCAGGCTTCCGGCGCTGAGCGCACTGCCCGCGTTGAAACCAAACCAGCCGACCCACAGCAAACAGGCTCCAATGAAACTGAGCACGACGCTATGCGGGGGCATGGGCTCCTTTGGATAGCCGAGACGGCGACCGAGGTAGGTGGCACAAATGAGCGCCGAAACTCCGGAGGTGATGTGAACTACAGTGCCGCCCGCAAAATCAAGGGTAGGAAATCGCCCGCCGAGACTGGCGTTCAACAAGCCGCCCTTGCCCCATACCATGTGCGCCATAGGCGCGTAAACGAAGAGCGACCACAGCACCATGAACAGCAGCATGGCGCTGAACTTCATGCGCTCAGGCAAAGGCGCCGCTGATGAGCGCTGGAGTGATAATCGCAAACATGAGCTGGTAAATCATGAAGGTCTGTTGTGGAATGGTGGAAGCGTAGTCTGCGTCCGGTTGCGCGCCCACGCCATGCAGAAATGCGTGACTCAATCCGCCAAGGAAGCTATTGCCCGAGGCAAAGCACAGACTGTAGGCGACGATTCCCCACAGCACGGTGATAATCGCCATCATGGCGAAGCTTTGCATCATGGTGGCCAGTACGTTCTTCTTTCGTACCAAGCCGCCGTAGAACAGCGCCAAGCCCGGACCGGTCATCATCAGGACCAGAGCGGTGCTTACCAGCATCCAGGCGTTGTCGGCGGAGCCTTTGGCGTCGGCGATCTGTTGCTGCAATTGCGCGATGCGGTCGCCCTGCGCAGCTCCGTCGTTTGCACTCGGCGTCGACTGCGCGACCAGAGTGCCTGCCAACAACATCAACACAACGAACGGTAGCACCCTCTGAACCAAGCGCATCTGGGACTCCTGTTACGAAACTGAAATCGAGCAGGTTGAAGCCGCGTGGCGCCAGGCTGACAGCGCAACAACCTACCCGCCCCGAGGAGCGTGAAGATAAAGAGGACATGCCGGCATGTGACCGGAGATTCTCTTTAACTTTGCTCGTGTAAGAAGTTGATACGCGGTTTCGCTGTGGATGAGAAATTCAAACTATTTATAGAGGCTATCAGCTCCGTTTATTCCCACTTCTGGAATACACTCCGGCTTCCCGTCTTGCGTCGAGAAGCGCGGTTTTGGTCGGATCGGCGGTGAATTCAGCCGCGGGTCTCGGCGAGCATGGCCGCATCGCGGCTCACTTCCCTGGATCTTGGAACTCGTCCATCTGATACATATACTGCCGAGTTCGGCTGCTGTCTTGGTGACGCAGGATCGCCAGCATTCGCAGGATCTCCAGTTGAACCGGTGAAAACGGATCGTAATTGTAAAGCGTGTGCTGGGTCGACGTCCTTGCCATCTGAGCTTCGAGTTGCTGGAACCCATGCCCCGGCGAGATGTCATGAGAACTGCGTACAAACCAGATATGCCGGATAGCGCCAGCGTTGAGTTCGGCGCGTGCGGCTGCTATTGATTCGGACGAATCCAGCCAACGCACGCGAAAACTCTTGGGCAGATAGTACTCAAGCGTGGTCCCGTCGAAGTTCAGAGCGTCGATCCAGACGATAGTATCCTCGCTCTTCGAATGTTGCACGATGTCGGTGGCGATACGCTGATTGGGCACGAGATAGGCCGCATTCAGGAAGTCCGTCGCCTGATAGTAAGTCCACAGGCCGACCAGGTTCACTGCCAAGAGAATCACCCCCAGGGCTATGTCGATGCGATGCTTAGCCGTGATTCCGGTCGCCAATGCGAGAAGAAACAAGGGCAGCAGGAAGAGTAATCGCGCTGCCATGGCGGGATACGATACCCAACGGGTTGCGCCGAGAAACGCAACGATGGCGGCGAAAAGAGCCGACCACAGCCAGTCGCGCCGTCGACGTAGCCCCGACACAAACAGCCAGAGGCACGGCGCAGCCAGAACAACGGTAACCGGCAGGAGCCAAAGCGGGACCGCTTCGCCAAAGAGGAATGAGTAGAACCAGTAGGCGAGCTTCAGCACCTGCTCCGCCCAGACGTTGCCGGTGAGATAGTAACCTTGTCCGTGCCGCCACTCGCCGAGGGCTCCCCTGAGCACCATCAGCCAGGGAAGGTACAGGACGGCCACAAGTAAGTTGGGCAATAGCCATGTCTTCCAGAGCGAACGCCCACCTCGCAGCCGCATTGCCAGCAACAGGTTTGCTCCCGCCCAGACCGCGATACCCGGCAGGTAGTGGTGTAGAGCAGCGCTGCGAGAGCAGCCACGAAAGCCGCCAGGGTTTTCCATCGAGTGGCATCTTCCGCAAAACGCAAGAGGTACCAGATCGCCATCGATGCAAGAAACAGCTGCAGGCTATAAGACCGGGCCATGCGGCTATATAGCAGCAGACAAGGCGAGAAGGTCCAGAGCAGCAGAAACCAGTTGCGCAGGCTTCTGGGAAGGTTGCGGAGCCAGTGCCGCTCAATGAAAACGGTGGTCAAGATGGCAAAAAGCGCAGACAACGCTCGCAGCCGCACCAAAGGATCGGAGCCGATCGGCAGACGACTCCACCAGTGCCCCAGAAGAAAATAAAGAGGAGGATGGATATCCTGGCGGACGGTCTCGATGATTTGCGCCGGAGTCTCGGCGACCGTCTCCACGGTGAAGGTCTCGTCGCCCCACATCGGCAGGAGCTTTAGATTTACTCCGTACAATACGCATTGCAGGACGATAAATGCCAGCAGCGTACTGGCGCGGTATCTCCCAGACGCGTCGGCATTCGAAGAAAGCCGGTGGTTATCCGCGCCAGTGTTCGAAGCGAAACGCATTGCTGTCAAATGGAGAAGTCTCCTTGCTGACCCCCCTGAAGTCTTGGGATCGCACTTTTTCACTGACTCCCGGAGATCCCCGTCCCGTCAGAAGTGCATGGGACGGTTAGTTATTCGTACACAATAAGCCAAAGGATACTCACCTGCGTGCCAGTTCCCGCGCAAATCAGTGACATCCAGCGCGCAATCGCGGTATCTTAGCTGAACATGTCACCACGCAAGCCTTCCCGGATCGCCAACCCTCCCGACCTTCCCACCATCAAGGATTATTTCGGCATGATGGCGAAAGAGCAACGGGCTGACATTCGCAGGTTGAAGCAAGCTGCTGCCGGAAAAAACTCTGGACAGTCAGCGAAACAGTCGGCCAAGGAAGCGGTACCCGATCCCTGGCTTTTGCACCCCATACGCCGCACCCAGAGTTCGGCGGCAAAGCCTGCGGCAAAAAGCGCGGCTCGGTCCGCGTCGAAGAAGAAGGCAAGAAAGGCCGCCAACAAGACGTCGAAGAAAGTGCGGCGTTAGCAGTGGGCGTTCACGGCATACTCCTGGAGATCAATGCGGTAGTGACGATGGGTTGAAAGCGAAAACGTAGATACCCAAATCAAGTGTTCGACAGAATGAGCGACCGCTGTCGCACTATTTAGATAAAGAGAACCGATCATGAAACGCGGGCTACATTAGTTGGTAGAAGCAACATTACAAATCTCCCAAAACCAGTATGTTTGGACTTCCAGTTCCTTCCATGCAAGGCGCTATCTGCTTATTAAGTAAAGATCTCTTCCGCTCACCAATCCCGTGGAATTCATGGCAACCGCGTTGCCTAAACACTGCATTAGAGGTCGCGTGAGTGGGGAAAATTCTTCGGGATCGTATCCAAAATTAGCCTCCCTGCCTTTTTTGACGGTCCTGCGCTCACACGAATGAATCCTCCTATCGGCTGAACGCCGAGAGGAGGACAGTACGAAAACGTCAACGCGAGCATGTCGAGACGAGCGTAGCGATACTTTCCGTCTCCCAGGTTCGGAGCAAGAATCTCAACCTAGCCAACAATTCAACGCAATCTCTCACGGTCCTGCGGGAGCCGTGGGACCAACATTAACCCGGATTTCAACTCCGCCGCTTCGATCGAAATTAGGAGGATAATCCGATGACCAAGGTAGTGTTTCGGTTCTTGGCAATTTGCGCGATCAGTGTTGCATTTGCCGCGTCGTCAATCGCGTGGGCACAGACCTATACGGCGGTCAACTATCCCGGTGCAACACTCACGGAACTCATTGGCGGCCCCAATCCGCAGGGCACGAGCGTGGGCGGTTACACTCCCACGGCTGGCGGTGCCCTACACGGTTTTACGCTGAGGAATGGGGTATTTACGGCGTTCGACCCTCCGGGTTCTACATTTACTACTGCCAACTTTATTAATCCGCGAGGAGATATTGTGGGCGCGTATGTTGACTCAAGTGGCGTCAGCCACGGTTTCGTCCTGAGTGGAGGGAACTACACAACAGTTGACTACCCGGGCGCGGCTGGCACCATTCTCAGCAGCGTTAACCCATCGGGTGAAATGTCAGGCGCTACCTGTTCCGATCCCGCCTGCGGCGTCTTTGGCGCTACCAACGTTACCCACAGCTTTCTGGTGTCCAAGAAAGGTGACTTCTCAGCAACCTTCGACCCGCCGGGCGCAGTCAGCAGCACGAGCAGTGTTGTGATCCCATCTGGTGCAGTCGTTGGCGCTTTCACAGACCTCACTGGAACTACATGTGCCACACAATGCCAAGGTTACATGCTCTTCCACGGGACGTATGCCACGATTAACTATCCAGGTAGTTCATTTACGTTTGCGGGAGGGGCTAACGCCAACGGGAGCATTGTGGGGATTTATACGGATGCTTCAGGAGCCGGACACGGTTTTCTGTTTAACGGCAGTTACACGTCGTTCGACTACCCTGGAGCCGTCTTCACTGAGGCAACAGGGATAAACCCTGGCGGTGTTATCGTGGGTCTCTATACAGACTCTGCGGGCGCTACGCACGGATTTATCCGGACGCCGTAACCCATGAGAGTTGGCCTAACCGGCTGACGTTTTCTTAATGGCCCCTCGTCGACGTACTGCGTTGACGAGAGGGCCATTTGGGCCTCAGGTTCCATTACCATTCCTTTTCGAGCAGTATCATTCAGAGATATTGGCCGTCGTGGCAACGGGTGGAGCACTCCTTCAGGTACCTCAGCGGCTGGAGCCGATTCAATCCGAGTCCTAATCTGCACCGCTAAAAGCGGTGCTCCACCCAGTACACCAAACGTTAAACTGCTCTGACAGCCTCTGCACCCCAAAGGCTTTCTCGACGCAAGCAATAAAGCTGGCGCCTGTGTTGTCGGAGGCCAGTTGCGAACCACCTTCTTCCTCCATCCGATGGTAAGATTTCAGCTTCATGGTTACTTTCGTTGTGCTGCGAATTGTGGTCGTGGTCTTGCTTGTCGCGGCAAACGCGTTCTTCGTGGCCGCCGAATTCGCCCTGGTAAACGTGCGTGAAACGCGACTGCAACAAATGATCGCGGCGCACCGCCTGGGTGCCCGCACCGTCCAGAAGCTTCATCAGAAGCTCGACCATGTCCTTAACACCGTGCAGTTCGGCGTCACCGTGGCCAGTCTGGCCCTGGGCTGGATCGGCGAGGCCTCCATGGCTCGCATTCTGGAGCCGCTGTTCCGTCCGTTGCCCCACTCCCGACTCTACGCACACGGTGTTTCGGTTGTTGTTGCGTTCGTGTTGATCACCTACCTGGTTGTCATCCTCGGCGAAGTAGTTCCGAAGTCGATTGCCTTGCAGCGCACCGAACGCGTGGCGCTGGCCGTCGCCGGACCGATGGATTTTTTCATGACCGTCGCAGCGCCGTTCCTTGCCTTCATGACCGCATCCACGCGCATCGCCTTGAAGGCCTTTGGTATGCGACAGGTGCGCGAAGGCGGCGTGCACTCTCCCGAGGAGTTGAAGCTGATTGTCTCGGCCAGCCGTCGGTTAGGAATGCTGGCTCCCACCCAGGAGGAACTGATTCATCGCGCATTAGAACTGGAGAACATATCCGTGCGCGAAATCATGGTCTCGCGCCGCGATATTTTTTCTTTGCCCGGCAACATTTCGTTGGAAGAAGCGTTACAACGCGTCGTAGAAGAGCAACATTCACGCGTGCCGGTTTACGATGTCCACCGCGGACCCGAGCACATCATTGGAGTGTTGTACGCCAAGGACCTGATGCGCTGGTTGCGCTACCGGGTGAATCGCACGGCCTCCGGCAGACCAGTCACCCGGCCCAGCGGCCTGCAAGTGCGACACATCATGCGCGAGGTGCTGGTGGTACCCGAAACCAAGCCGCTGCCCGATCTGTTGATCGAGTTCAAAGTCCGCAAGCGGCACCTGGCGGTCGTAGTGGACGAGTTCGGCTCGACTGCCGGATTGGTGACGGTGGAAGATGTACTGGAACAACTCGTCGGAGAAATCGAGGATGAGTTTGATATCAGCGAACCACCCCTCGTGCCCGGCGCTTCTTCGATGACCCTGGATGGTTCGGTCAACATTCGCGATCTGGAATCGCAATATCACATCCCGCTGCCGCGCGACGAAGGCTTCGAGACGCTTGCCGGTTTTGTGTTGACGCAGTTGCAAAAGATCCCTGAGGTTGGCGACCACTTCGAATACCAGGGCCGGCGCTATACCGTGGCAGCCATGGACGGACTGCGGGTGGTCAGCGTCAACATTGAAGGGACAGCGCCACAGTCCCAGGTACAATCGTCCCCGGCAACGCCCTTGGCCCACTGATGCGCTATCTGTTTTCGCGATCGTTGTACATGCTGCCGGTCGTTTGGCTGGTGGTGTCGGTGGTCTTCCTGCTGATTCATCTGGTGCCAGGCGATCCCATCCAGCAGATGTTGGGCGAAGGGGCCGCTGCCACCGACCTGGCTGCGGCGCGTCATGCCTACGGGCTGGATGTTCCGCTCAGCCAACAATACGTGAATTACTGGCGCGGCCTCGTACACGGCGATATGGGACGCTCGCTGCGCCTCAATCAGAATGTCGGCCATGTGATCGCCCAGGCCTATCCCGCCACCATGGAACTCACTCTGGCGGCATTGTTCGTTGCTCTCGCCCTGTCGATTCCTGCCGGTGTACGTTCTGCGCTACGCCGCAATCGTTGGGACGATCGGCTGCTCAGTTTTGTCTCACTGCTGGGACTGTCATTTCCGAACTTCGCTCTGGGGCCAATCCTCATCTTGTTTTTTGCTATTGAACTGGGCTGGCTGCCCGTCTCAGGCTCGGGATCTCTGGCCCATCTGGTGCTTCCTGCGATTACCATGGGCGGAGCCCTGGCTGCCATTCTTACGCGAATGATACGCACATCAATGCTGGAGGAGTTGGGACAGGATTACATACGCACCGCGCGCGCCAAAGGTTTGCCCGAGCGTGTTGTGGTTTATCGGCACGCGTTGCGCAATGCCATGATCCCGATCCTCACTGTGGTCGGATTGCAATTCGGAGCGCTGCTGGCCGGAGCTATCGTGACTGAAACGATTTTCTCGTGGCCGGGAATTGGGCGGCTTACCATTACGGCAATCTCCAACCGCGACTATTACCTGGTGCAAGGTTGCATATTGATGATCGGGCTGACCTACGTGCTGGTGAACTTTCTGACCGACTTACTCTATTCGGCATTTAACCCGAGGATTCGGCAGTAGCAAGAGTTATGCAACTCCGGTCAGACTTCTAAAGTGGTAGGACACTCGTCATCTTCTGCTTGACAGAAGTTTCGTCTATGTTATCCTCTTGTCACTGATCGTTGTGATCAGATTTTGACTATGCATTTGCCGATCAATTCCCGAATGTTTATGGCCATGTGCGCCCCAGGTGGCGCCGTGCCTGCGTCGGGAGTGTGATCCGCACCTAACAATCTCCCTTCACTGAGCGGCCGCCTGGGGCTTACACCGGCGGCGATTTTGTTTTAAGCCCATTTTTTCGCTCAGAACATTGAAGGGAGATTCACCGTGTCACACGGCAATTACGACATACCTACCATTGCAATCCATGGCGGGCTGGGTCCTGATTTGACCACCGGCGCCATTCTCCAGCCAATCTGTCAATCCACAACTTTCGTTCAACAAGCGGTTGGAGTTCACAAGGGATTCACGTATTCGCGCGCGGCGAATCCAACCGTGGACGCACTTGAACGCGCATTAGCTGCGCTCGAAGGGACACCTGCCACCGTCTGCTTTGCAACCGGCATGGCGGCGATCACCACGCTGTTCCTCTCGCTGCTTAAGTCCGGTAACCACGTGGTCATTTCTGAAGTGGTTTACGGCGGCACGGTCCGCCTATGCCAACAATTGCTCAGCGGACTCGGCATTGAGCACACGCTGGTGGATGCCTCCCGAGTGGGGTTGGTCGATCAGGCGATCACATCACGCACGAAGTTGATTTTCATCGAAACGCCGGGAAATCCCACCCTTAAGCTGTGCGACATCCGTGCGATTGCGGCGGTTGCTCGCCGCCGCGGTGTGCTTCTCGCCGTGGACAACACCTTCCTGACGCCGGTGCTGCAACCCGTGTTTCAGCTCGGCGCCGACATCAGCGTGCTCTCTACCACCAAGTACATTGAGGGCCACAACGCGACCGTTGGCGGTTCACTGGCCACACACGATGAACAACTCCTCGAACGCTTCCGTTTAGTTCGCAAAACCACCGGCTGCATTCAGTCGCCGCAAGATGCTTGGCTGACCCAGCGCGGCATCAAGACCTTGCCGATGCGGCTGAAGCTGCACTCGGAGAATGCCGCCATCGTCGCTCAATGGCTCGAATCGCATCCCGCGGTACAGCGGGTACATTATCCCGGGCTGGCCTCGTTTCCGCAGAAGGCGTTGGCGGAACGCCAGCACCTGGCGCACGGGGGCATGCTCGCCTTCGAGATCACAGCTGGCGCACCGGCCGCCATCGAGCTGATGAACTCCGTGAGGCTCTGTTCGCTGGCTGAGAACCTGGGCGCGGTCGAGACGCTGATCACTCATCCGGCGTCAATGACGCACGCCGATGTGCCCCCCGAAACGCGCAACAAGATTGGCATTACCGATGGATTGATCAGGCTGTCGGTTGGTCTCGAATCCGCAGAGGACATCATTGCGGATCTGGAACAGGCCCTGACGGTCGCAACCGAAAAAGCTGGGAGGGCGTCATGCGTCGTTACCCGATAACTGTTCTGAAGTTTGGCAGCTCAGTGCTGTGTTGCGAAGCCGATCTCTCCAAGGCTGTGCAGGAAATTTATCGCTGGACACGCGATGGTCACCGTGTGGTTGCAGTGGTTTCGGCGATTGGATCGACCACCGACGCCCTGCTGGCGCGCGCGCGAACCTACGGTTCTGCGTTGAGTGACGAAGCCGAGGCGACGCTGGTCGCGACTGGGGAAGCTACTTCAGCGGCGTTGCTGACGCTGGCGCTTGAACGTGCAGGAGTGCATTCGGCGGTTGTAGATGAAGTTCGCCTCGGCCTACGGACCCGTGGCCCAGTCTTGAACGCAGAACCGTGTGCCATCGATGTACCGCGGGTGTTGAGCATTTTAGGGGATGTCTCGGTAGTCGTGGTGCCCGGGTTCATCGGACGCCAGGAAGACGGTACGCTTTCCCTTCTGGGACGTGGTGGTTCTGATTTGACTGCCGTCTTCGTTGCTCATCATCTAGGGGCTGAACGCTGCCGGCTAATCAAAGATGTCAACGGAATCTTCGAACGCGGTCCGGCTGACACCGTCAAACCTCCCCGCCGCTATAGCACGGTCAGTTGGGCGCAGGCGGTGAGCGTCGGCAACGGCGTGGTACAGCCTAAGGCGATCGAGTTTGCCGAAGAGCACAGTCTGACCATCGAAGTGGCAACGCTCAATTCCGACTCGCCAACGCTCATCTGTGGCCTTCCTGTTTCATACGCCGATGAGTGCTTATTGGCAGCGCCGTTGCGGATTGGCTTGTTAGGCGCCGGTACCGTAGGACTCGGCGTTTATCGCACGCTGGCCGCTCATCCTGAGACCTTCGACGTCGTGAGCGTTGCCGTTCGTCGCCTGGAGCGCGACGACGAAATTCCCTCGGCTTTGCTGACCCACGATCCCTGGGAGGTTGTCAGTTCGGATTGTGACGTAGTCATTGAGTTGATAGGGGGTCTATCGCCGGCGAAGGAATTAATCGAGGCGGCATTGAAGTCGGGCAAGCACGTTATCACCGCAAACAAACTGGTGGTCAGCCGCTACGGTAAGCAGCTTCGCCGGACCGCTGACTTCGCCGGCGTGCAATTGCTGTATTCAGCTGCCGTCGGCGGTGGGGTGCCGATGCTCGAGCAGGTCGGACGCATTGCCCACGCCGGAGGCATCCGGACGTTGCAAGGCGTGGTGAACGGAACCACTAACTTCATCCTCGACCGTCTCGCAGAAGGACTGAGTCGCGAAGAGGCGCTCGGCGAGGCGCAACGCTTGGGTTTTGCCGAGCAGGACCCGACCTCCGACCTCGACGGCAGCGATGCAGCGCACAAACTCGCGCTCCTGGCACAAACTGCATTCGGCGCGTGGCTGAATCCGGCCGACATTGAGCGTACTGGCATTGAGCAGTTCGATAGCCGAGCGGTTCAAGATGCAGCACGCTCAGGTCGCTCTGTTCGATTGGTGGCGTCGTTGAGCCACGACGGGTACAAGTTATCCGGTCGTATCGCTCCTCAATTCTTCGAATACACGCACGCCTTTGCGCAAACCATCAATGAAGAAAACTGCCTGGAAATCGAATCGCAGAGCGGCGACGTGGTTCAGCTGCGTGGCAAAGGCGCGGGGCGATGGCCGACGGCGGTGTCAGTCATGGCCGACGTCTGCGATGTGTATCGCGCCCAGCAAGCGAGTATTGCCGAGGAATGTTTTGCGGCCGGGAGGGCCTCATGAAATTCGCCAGCCGACTTCTTACTTTCAACGCTTGTCCGGAAGATCCATTCCGGCCAATCGCCACCCCGATCTACCAGACTGCGACTTTCGAGCAGGAAGAAGCCGACAGCTTTGGCCGCTACGACTATTCGCGCAGCGGTAATCCAACTCGCACCGTACTGGAAGATCTGCTTGCCCGTCTGGAGAATGCCGACCGTGCTTTCTGCTTCTCCAGCGGATTGGCGGCGATCAGTGCGGTCGCACGACTACTCTCCGTGGGAGACGAAATCCTCGCTGGAGATGATTTGTATGGAGGAACCTACCGGCTGTTTTCCAGGATCCTGGATCGCACAGGCGTGACCGTCCGTTATGCCGATGCGTGCGACATCGACACTTTTGCAGCTCAGATTACCTCCCGAACTCGACTGCTTTACATCGAGACACCAACAAATCCGCTGCTGCGGATTGTTGATATTCGCAAACTGGCCGACCTGGCTCACCAGCACGGCGCCCTGTTGTGCGTGGATAGCAGCGCGATGTCGCCGTATCTGCAGAACCCACTCGACCTGGGTGCCGACATTGTCGTGCACTCGGCCACAAAGTATCTCTGCGGCCATAGCGATGTCACTGCGGGGGTGGTTGCAGTCAAGCGGCCCGAACTGGCGGAGCAAATCTACTTCATTCAGAACGGCGAAGGAGCCGCTCTTGCTCCCTTCGACTGTTATCTCCTACTGCGCGGCGTGAAGACCCTGAAGCTGCGCCTCGACTGCCAACAGGCGAATGCGCTCAAGGTGGCTAACTTCCTCTGCGCACATCCAGCGGTACGGCGAGTGCATTATCCCGGGCTGGCAAGCCATCCCGGTCACGAATTGCATGTGAAGCAGGCGCGCGGGGCGGGGGCAGTCATCAGCTTCGAGACGGGCTCGTTCGAGCTATCGAAGCTAGTCGTTGAAGCGACGCAGTTGTTCCGCATCAGCGTTAGCTTCGGTAGCGTGAACTCTTCGATCAGTCTGCCCGGGTGCATGTCGCATGCAAGCATTCCCGCGGAGGTTCGCCAGGCCCGCTCTTTGGCGACGAATCTGGTTCGCCTGTCCGTGGGAATCGAGGATGTGGACGACCTTCTTGCCGATCTGGAGCGGGCATTCGAACATGCTGCCTGCGCAGTAGCCGCCACGAACAATGGCGCAGATGTTACGCGAGCAGCAATTTATCTAGAGCGGTTTAGGGTCGATGTACTCCGGATTTGAACGGGCACGGCTTTCGTACCATGCAGGTCCGTTATGCCCTCGGCTTTGGCAGCTGGGCGGAATCCCTCAGGGCCTAAAGGCCGGACATCTTGGCCGCCGTGTTTCGGCGTGGCCGAAGCCACGCCCTTTCATAGAACCTCCGAGATATACCAACCATGAAATTGCGCTAATATCCATCGGTTAAGCATATTGGCTAGACAGGCACTTGGCGGCACCTTAAATCAGCCTTGTTTGTACCGCCGGCCGCCGCAGCCTATGCACCGAGACATCTCCGGCGTAAAATATCGTGATTCGCGGAGGGCTTGGCAGCGCGACGAGAGAGTTCTGCATCCAATTACAGACACGGGGAACTGTGCGGGCGATAGCTTGGTTCCCCCTAGCTTCTGAAAAATGTGACATGTTGAGCAGGTTCAACCACGTAGTCTTGCAGACGAGGTTAGGCAAGCCTGGAGCGCCGCGAGTTCCGCTCTCTGGCGAGTCGAGACGGAACATGATGAATGTGCTATCCTGTCTTTGTTAACTCGGGATGGAGAGCGGAGATTCACCTGACCTGCCAGGCCGGATTACGACGTCTTCATGATAAGCCGCTCCCGCATCCGACTATGGGGATCCCGTTGCACCGGGGTTAGCCTACTGTTCAAGAGCGATACCGCAAGGCCTCCCCGCGCCGGCTTCGAGTTCTACGGAAGCATCGCTCCGATGACGATCAATCCGTCTATGCCTCCACTGTGAACGTCCGTGGTACCGAGCTTTTAGCCGACGATACTCGTGAACGGTATCGGCAAAAAATCGCGCGGATTACCCTCGACTCCATGGTTCAGTTCGTCGGCCTCCTGGATGCACAGGGCACGGTTCTCGAGATCAACCAAGTCGCGCTCGATGCTGTGGGAATAAAGCTCTCCGATGTCGAGGGAAAGCCGTTTTGGACAACCTTTTGGTGGCGGGTCTCCGAGGAGATCCGGGCAACTCTCCGAGCGTCGATCCTGCGGGCCGCCCAAGGCGAATTCGTTCGCTGGGATACGGAAATCTACGGACGCGCCGGCGGCAAAGAGACCATCATCATCGACGCTTCGCTGTGTCCGGTTAAGGACGAACACGGCAACGTCGTCTTTATCACTGCCGAGGGGCGCGACATCACCGAGAAGAAGGCGCATGAGCGCGAGATCGCGCGTCAGCGCGAGGAACTGGCGCAGCTCGACAAGCTGAAGACGCAGTTCTTTGCCAATATCAGCCATGAGTTTCGCACGCCGCTGACCTTGATGATGGGACCACTGGAAGACGCAATGGCCCAGCCTGAGGGACTGT
Source organism: uncultured Acidobacteriaceae bacterium (assembly GCA_963748225.1). Lineage (GTDB taxonomy): Bacteria > Acidobacteriota > Terriglobia > Terriglobales > Acidobacteriaceae > Bog-257. The sequence continues at coordinate 98,364 of CAVVHW010000016.1, read as the reverse complement.
CGGCGGTGAACCGCGAACGACTCGATTTGGCACAGCGCAATTCCCTGCGTCTGCTAAAGCTGGTCAACACGCTGCTCGATTTTTCGCGAATCGAGGCTGGCCGCATTCAGGCATCATATGAACCCACCGACCTAGCCGTGCTGACAACAGAACTAGCGAGCGTGTTCCGCTCGGCGATCGAACGCGCAGGAGTGCGGCTCGTGATTGACTGCCCCCCACTTCCGGAGTTGGTTTACGTCGACCGTGAAATGTGGGAAAAGGTCGTTCTCAACCTCCTATCCAATGCCTTTAAGTTCACGTTTGAAGGAGAGATCGAAATTTCGCTGCGGCGCGTCGATGCCACGGTGGAGATGAGCGTGCGCGACAGCGGGACGGGGATTCCGGCGGAAGAAATTCCACGTCTGTTTGAGCGTTTCCACCGGGTCAAGGGCTCGCGCGGCCGTTCTTACGAAGGCAGCGGAATCGGACTGGCTCTGGTTCAGGAACTGGTCAAGCTGCATGGTGGCAGCGTACACGCCGAGAGCGCAGTTGATTGCGGAAGCACTTTCACCGTTTCTCTTCCACTTGGCAAGGAACATCTGCCTGCCGACCGCATCCAAGCGCCGCGAGCGGCGACCTCAACGGCACTGGCCGCGGAAGCGTACGTAAATGAAGCCGAACGGTGGTCGTCGCAGGACCTTGGGTCTCCTGCCGATGAGGGGACGTTGCCCAAGTCACCGAAGACTAAGGAATCGCCTGGTGAGAACCTGTCCGAAGCTGAGAAGGAACTCATCCTCGTAGCCGATGACAACGCGGACATGCGCGAATACTTAACCCACCTGCTGCATGACGAGTACCGCGTGCACGCAGTTCATGACGGAGTGCAAGCCGTAGAAGCGATGCGGCGATTACGCCCGGCTTTAGTTGTCACCGACATCATGATGCCTGGGCTGGATGGCTTCGGCGTACTTGAAGCTGTCCGTAGCGATCCTTCTCTCAGCAGCACGCCGGTGATCCTGCTCTCAGCACGGGCGGGAGAAGAATCGCGCGTCGAGGGACTGCAGGCAGGTGCCGACGATTACTTGGTCAAACCGTTCACGGCCCGCGAACTGATCGCTCGCGTGGGTACTCACGTAAGAATGGCTGAGCTTCGGCGAAAAACGGAGAGAGCTCAGCGACTGTACGATACGATTCTTTCTAATACTCCGGACTTGGCATATGTATTCGATCTCAATCACCGCTTCATCTACGCCAACCAAGCTCTGTTAGCAATGTGGGGTCGCGATTGGGAGTCTGCAATCGGCAAGAACTGCCTTGAACTGGGATATGAGCCATGGCACGCGGCGATGCATGACCGGGAAATCGAGCTGGTCATCGCTACGAAGAAGCCGATTCGAGGCGAAGTGCCATTCACGGGAACCAGCGGCAGGCGCATTTACGACTACATATTCGTGCCTGTCCTGGGACCGACCGGCGAGGTGGAGGCAATTGCCGGCACAACGCGCGACGTCACTGAACGTACCCGGGTTGAGGATGCCCTTCGGCGAAGTGAGGAACGCCTCCGAGCCTTCGTAAACGCAACGTCCAATGCGGTGTACAGCATGAATTCCGATTGGACGGAAATGCGTCACCTCCATGGTAAGGACGTCATTGCTGATATGGCAGAACCGAACCGTGACTGGCTCAGCAAGTACATTCATCCTGACGATCAGCCGCTGGTGACGTCGGCCATTGCGGAGGCCATTCGGAGCGGACGTAGCTTCGAACTGGAACACCGCGTGGTTCGGGTGGACGGTACATTGGGATGGATATCGTCGCGCGCTGTTCCCCTGCTCGGAATAAACGGCGAGGTTGTCGAGTGGTTCGGCGCGGCGGCTGACGTGACTGAGCGCAAGCAGGCCGAAGAAGCTCGGCATAAGCTCGCCGCAATTGTGTCATCATCCGATGACGCAATTATCAGCAAGGACCTGAACGGCATTGTGACCAGTTGGAATGCGGCGGCGGAAACAATGTTCGGATATAAGGCGGAAGAAATGCTGGGCCGCTCGATTGCGACCATTATCCCTCCCGAACTGCAGAATGATGAACGACTGATCTTGGAGACGATCGGGCGTGGGGAGCGCATTGAGCACTTCGAAACCACACGCCTCACGAAGAATGGAGAACGCCTTGAAGTCGCATTGACCATCTCCCCCGTTAGGAATGAGGCGGGCACGATTATTGGAGCTGCCAAAATTGCACGCGATGTAACCCAGCAGAAGAAAACCGAGCAGGCCTTGCGGACGACCGAGCGGCTGGCTTCGGTCGGCAGACTGGCAGCAACCGTGGCCCATGAGATTAACAACCCTCTCGAGGCCTTAACGAATCTCATTTACCTCGCCAAGCAGAGTGCGGTTGGGAACGAAGCGAGAGACTATCTTTCCGCGGCAGAGGAAGAATTGGAACGCATTTCTCATTTGACCAAACAAACTCTGGGGTTCTATCGCGACTCACGGGCGGCGATACCTACGAGACTCGGACCGGTGATGACGTCATTGGTCTCGGTCTTCTCCTCGAGAATACGGAGTAAGGAAATCGATATTCGGTCGGAGATTAGTGAGGATCCGGAAATTGTGGCCATACCTGGTGAACTTCGGCAACTCCTTGCGAACCTCATCAGCAATAGCATCGATGCAGTGCATACGGGCGGCCGTATTCGAATTCGGATCGGTGCAGCCATTGAGAGGAATGGACGGCAGAGATCGGGTGTGCGCGTGACGGTAGCCGACTCCGGCTGCGGTATTCCGGCGGCTATTCAGCTCAGTCTCTTTCAACCCTTCTTCACCACCAAGAAGGATGTAGGAACGGGTCTGGGTCTGTGGGTATCGAAGGGCATCGTCGAAAAGCACGGCGGACACATCCACGTGAAAAGCAGTACGAAACCCGGTAGTAGTGGGACAGTCTTTTCCGTGTTTCTGCCGGAAAAGCCTTACGCGTCAACCATGGAGCAGGAGCTCAAAGTAGCGGTATGAAATCTCCGCGTAGCGCGGCTTTGTTGTGGCAGAAGGTCCCTCCGGTACGCACGGAAACGATTTAATAGCCAGGAGTTTTGCGATTTTGCCTACGTAAGGGAGGGCGTTCAGCAGTAAGCTCAATCCTACTTTGCTCACCTACCGATCGTGTGCGAATTGACCGGGAAGTCATAAACAAAACGTCCTTTCTAACTGCGTGCCTAAGCCTTCAAAGTTAGCTTACCGAAAAGAATCACAGTATGGAGATTCGCTACCCGCACATGACTGAGACTCGATTACATCCCGGCGAGAAGAATTGACTCCGAAAGAAGCGTGCTTGGGTGTGTAGACTTTGGTGAGTTGGCGGTAAAGGGATTAGCGTGGAAGCACGTCATTCTAAAATTGGCGCGGTTGTCTTGGCGGCCGGGACGTCCAGTCGGATGGGCGAACCCAAGCAGCGGCTCAAGCTGCAAGAGGGAACCATACTGGGGCAGACCCTGGAGAAACTTGCGCGGCGCGCGCGTCGAGCACATTGGGACATTCGCCGGGGAATCTCCGGCAACCTGATATCAGAACATCGTAAAGGCCGTGCAATACGCCGCCGGCAAGATGGAGCAGGGAGGGGCAAAGTGATCCAGAAGACGTCTCCTGAAATCGGCGGCATGGGCCATTCCATCAAGCGTAAGGAAGATCTGCGATTCATCCGGGGCAAGGGCAACTACGTGGACGACGTTCATCTGCCCGACATGGTCTACGGCCATATGGTGCGGAGCCCTTTATGCGATTTCCGCTGCGGCTCCGGAAGCTGATCGGGAGAGTTTTCCGGATGTGGACCTATTGCAGGCTAGCCTCGACTTAAACCAGGTACGAATCACGCCAGGCTAGATGGTGCTATTGTCCCAACTTGTTCAGGCTAGGTATATGACTCCACAATATAAAATGCTTCCTCAGGCTTTAGGTGCGGGCGGCTGCCAAGATAGTTTTTCATTTGCTCATTGGCCTCCGAGTGTACGTAGTTGGCAACCGGCTTTCGCAATTTGTGACGTACTGGAACAGCATCTACGATACCCATTCTAAGTTGTGCGGCATGCATTGCCAACGGCCAAGTGAAGTCATAACCCCAACCCATGGGCGTGGTGACATCGAAGGGTGTCAATATCGGCAGCGCATCTTCCCGCATGGAGAAAAGCGGACCAATTTCGACATACCGCGTCTGGCGCGCCGTAATACCATCAAGTTGCTCAACAAATCGGTGGTCAATGTAGCTATCGTGGGTCCTGGCGGGTTGTGCTAAGGCAAAGTCGTATTTGCCGACCCATGCTAGATATTGATCCAGGAAAAATTCCGGTAGCTCAATGTCGTCGTCAATTACGATGACATAGTCGTAATCGCAATGGTTGATATTGCCTAGTAACCGATTCAGAATGGCGAACTTCGGTTCTTTCGATGGCGGGGATTCGACCACCTGCAGCGATGTGTTGGGAAGGGTACTCTTGCCGATGGCGACCCAATGTTGTTCAACCGTCCACTCCCGGCTGACTGCCAGGCTCTGTGCAATGCTATCGGCAAGATTAGCCACATCGGTTAGCACAATTCCAAGGACCAAGACCTTTTTTGTGATCATATGGTTATCCTGAACCTAGTTTGGCCGAAGGTTCCTCGCCCCAAAATAGGCGCCGCAGAATGTTCTCCACGGCTGCGTCAGAGAAGTTTCTCTCTATGTGCGCTGCTGCCGCTCCTTGCAGGGAAGTCCAGAGCACCTCATTGTTATAGAGACGAACGACCGCCGTGGCGAACGTGCTTGCATCATCTGCGATTAGGGCATGGGTGCCGTCTACAAGCTGCATTCCTTCTGCGCCAATTCGCGTAGTAACGACAGGTAACCCGAGACTCATGGCTTGACCAATCTTGCCCTTCATCCCAGCGCCGTAGCGTAACGGGGCGACGAAAATCCTGCTAAGTTCGAAATACGGCGCCGGATCGGGCACCCATCCCAGAACATCTACATTATTTCGGGCCAAACGTTTTACCGACTCAGGCGGTTTGCTGCCCAGAATCGTAAAGCGGATATCGGGAATCTGCTCCTGAACCTTGGGGAAAACCTCCTGGACGAACCATGTCACCGCATCGACATTCGGCTCGTGATCGTAACCCCCGATAAAAACTAAGCCTTTTCGTGCCTCCCATGGCATGGGCGAAATACGGACGGAATGAACATTGGGAACAACTTCGACGATTGCCTGCGGCCACTTCCGCAGGATCGCCCGCTTTTCCGTCTCGGTTATTGCGATGCTCCGGTCGGCGAAGGTGAACGCCAGCGTTTCGAGTTGCAAGTACAACTCTGCCCGGCGTCCATCTCGGGGATCATCTGTTAACTCCGCAGCGCGTTGAAACCTCAGATAATGCAGGTCGACACTATCGTAAACCACCTCGGCATAAGGGGCGTAGGCACGTACGAGCGGTATATAAGTGGCAGCCGTTTCTGGCCTGGAAATTATCGCCAGGGTGTAGGCCCCGCCACGTTGTTCGAGATGGGACCGGATATCCGTGTAGCCTACCAGCATCTCGACTCCTAGTTTCTCCGTCGCTTCGACGTGATTTATATTGTTTTCTAGTCTTCCCGAAGCAAAGGTAACGGGCGATCCCAACCCCCGGAGGAGCCGCAGCAACCCGAACATTCTTACCGAACCGGAGTCCATGTCTGGTGAAGGCACCGCATGATCGATGACGAGTATCCGACGAACATTGTCGCGAGCCTGCAGAATCAATTCGACACGGCTGCTCGGATCACCGGTAACCGCGCCCGATGGCCAGATCACTGGAGCCCTGCGTCCTTCGGCTCGCCCGAACCTCAGGAAATGAGCGAGCGGATTCATCCCGCTGGCGGCTACGTCAGGGTTCTGCTCCAGGTAGAGTCTGCCGCTAAACTTAGGACTTGGCTCGCGACCTTCTCGGAAGCCATCAAGCAGATAGTGGAGTAAGGGGTTGACTCCGCTTGCAGCAACATCAGCATTCTGCTGCAAGTAAAAAGTCGTGTCGAAGTACAAGTTAGGCATCCGTCCCTCGACGACACCGTGAGAAAGATAGTGAGACAAGGGATTGATTCCCGTCTTTGCTACATCGGGATATTGTGTTAGGTAGAAGTTCGGGTCGAAAAAGCCACTTTCTACGAGTTGCCGCCCTAATGCCCCTTTGCAAGACGTGTCTACCGGTGCGGCTCTTCCCTCCAACCTTCCGAACCTTAGGAAATGAGCGAGCGGATTCATCCCGCTGGCGGCTACGTCAGGGTTCTGCTCCAGATAGAGTCTGCCGCTAAACTTAGGACTTGGCTCGCGACCTTCTCGGAAGCCATCAAGCAGATAGTGGAGTAAGGGGTTGACTCCGCTTGCAGCAACATCAGCATTCTGCTGCAAGTAAAAAGTCGTGTCGAAGTACAAGTTAGGCATTCGCCCCTCGACGACACCCTGAGAAAGATAGTGAGACAAGGGATTGATTCCCGTCTTTGCTATATCAGGATATTGTGTTAGGTAGAAGTTCGGGTCGAAAAGACCGCTTTCCAATAGTATGCGTGCAACCTTGCGTTGCCGTATCCGCCGTGGCAACTGCCACGTTAATGTCCAGTATGCTACTTTGAGGCCTTCCCGCGAAATCTTGGCAGTTCTGGGAAATGCGGAGCTTAGGCTACGCAAAGGCTTCGTGATTCTCCAGGACAATGAAGATAGGTCCCTGTGCGCTGCAGTAAGTCCCTGCTCTAGGACCGCTATGCGAGCGCGGCTTTCATCGACCTGCTCACGCCATATGGCAACCTGGTTGTCAAGTCGCGCGATTTCTTGCTGCTGCTGCGCGAGCTGCTGGTCTTGCGCCGCAACCTCTTGCTTCAATTTGGAAACTTGTGCATCCCTGATCTCGACTTGCTCGTCCCTCGCGGCGACGGCCTGGGCCAAGCTAACCATCTGCTCGTTTCGCGCCGCAAGTTGTTGGTTGAGGCTGACGATCTCACTCACCATCGAGCGCATCCCGCTCGACGTTCTGTCGGTCAGCACTCCATGGTGCGGCCGGCCAGTGACCATTGTCTGGAAAGCAGCCTCTTGTTCGAGCCACACTTGCAAATCCGGCTCGGAAACGACGAACCCAAATTTCTTGTAGAGTGCTTCAATCACGACGGTGACGGACTGCAAATGATCGGCAGTGGGCAAGCCACTAGTCAGCGACCATAGAACTCCGCGAGTCACTACCCACCCGAGTGGAACATCACGGTCAGCGCACCATTCGAGGTCGATTGACGCGAGTTCCTCGCCCGACTCAAGCAGATTAAAGGGAGTACAGTCCAGGAAGTTGCCCGGAAGTGTGTAGGAACCGGGAGAGGGAAACTGGCCCACAGAATCGGCCAGGGGTACTGTCGCCATTCGGCGGGCGTGCCGCAGCAGAAATTCCATCCAGGGTTGCAATGCCGCAACCACTGATTCCAGATCACCCGACTTTGCTCTTGCCCGGAGCAGTCTCCAGATAATCTGACGACCCTGCTGGTAGGCGGACTCATCAAGAGAATTCGTGATCGTCATGCCTCCCGTGACCAGCGAGCGCTCACCTCCCCAGGGAACGAGGTGCTCCTTCAAAACGAGGATTTCCTCGGCGCTTCGGACAAATCTGGTTTGCGTAACAAACTTGGGGACCCGATAGTACGAAAAAGTCGTCGCCAGCTCGCTGGCCTGGATGGGCGACACAACTTCCGTGGCCGCAACCACCAGAAAAGAGTTGCTGAGGTCCGCCAGCAGGCCATTTTTTCCCACCGCCGCGAAGGCGAGCGCCTCGTCGAAGACGCGGTACGGAGAGCCGGAGTAATCGCGACCATCCGAGCGAGCGATTAGATCGATCGGGTCGAAGTCCGGATCGCTCAATGCATCTTCCGTCAGAATCACGGATGGCAACTTGTAATCCGGGAACGGGTAATAAAAGTATGTGTGCTGCAATCCGGCCGCCGCTAACTCAGCGATGAGCTCCCTGCGGCTGAAGGTACGCGGTGTTTTCGGTTCGTAAAGACCTTGGATTCCAAAGTACGGAGCACCAACGTGGTCCTCGGCGCATCCGTTGAAATATTTCAAGCCGAGCTTGTTTTCGATGGCGACAACAACCCGCCCTCCGCGAGTCAGAAACCGAGACACCGACCGCAGGTAGCGCTCGAAAGGATTCTGGCTCGTGCAAAACACAGCAGCGTATTCGAGAACACCAATTAAGACGACCCAGTCAAAGGTCTCCTCGGTTTCAAAAAGGAGCAAGTCGTCCACGACGACTCGAACATTCGGCAGGCCCCGGTTTCGCTCTGCAGCCACCCGAGCGCGGGCGAGATTACCTTCGACGGCGACTACGTTAGCGCCAATCTCGCCAAGATAACGGGTAACGGCTCCGCAACCACATCCCAGCTCAAGAACCTTGCTGCCCGCGCGAATCCCCAGCGGACGTACCAGGCAATGGCGGGCGCGGCTGAGGTGATACTCGCTGGGCCAATCGTTGATGGCTTCGGCCAACTCGGGGGAAAACGTTCCGCAGTCCGTAGCCTGCGATATTACGCTGAGGAGTCGACCTTCCGCTCCATCCGAATACGCAACCTCGTTAAGTGTCGAGCGACGGAATAAACGGAATCGCTCGTCCCAGAGATAATTCATTCCCAACCTTGGCGTGGACTGACCGCGAGCGGTTTTTGTTAGCGGATGAGGCAGACGCGCCTGCCGTCAGCTCATCCGACATCCGAATCTTACATCATTGTCAGCTTGCATCTTCCGAACGTAGACAAGACCACGCGAAAAACGTCAAGTATCAGAATCGTCGGTCCCGATACAGGGGAAGATCTGAAACTGTAATTGTTATAATAAAACCCAGCGCCGTGATGCAGAGTAATCGCGCCGCTCAGGCAAACGACAGCATCTTGGAGAGAAGGCTCGGCCAAGAAATAGTGTGCCTGATTCCCTCGCAGGGTCTATGGTTCGAGCCAATAGGGAATGATACGGCGGATGACATCCAAGAAGGGCCGCGCCGAAAATGGAAATAGTGAATGCCCTTCAGGTCAGGCACCACCCGCCATAGTCGCCGCCTGTTACGCCACGCTAATGCCAATACCGACTGACAAATCTAGACGGATCTGGTCATCTATCCGCGCCTGCGAACGGGCGATGGTTCTTACCTAGGTGAATTCGTTTGGCGGAGCCCCCATGCCTATTCCTGTTCGATGCAGTGTTCTCATTTGCACCTATGATCGAGGCCCTCTTCTACGGGACACTCTTGAGAGCCTCTGCCACCAAACCTTACAGCGGAGCGACTTTGAAGTTATCGTGGTCGACGACGGCTCCCAAGATGACACCTCCGACATTGTCGGTGAGTTCAAATCACGTCTCAACCTGCGATATGCATATCAGCGGAATTCCGGGTTAGCCAGCGCACGGAACCATGCCTTGTTCCTGTCTCAGGGTGAGATTGTTGTCCTTCTTGATGACGATGACATAGCGGCTCCAGAGCTGCTCACCGAGCACCTTGAAACCCACAAGACTTACCCTCAGGATAACTTCGCGGTTCTAGGTTACACGGACCTGGCCCCCGAAATAGGGACTGATCCACTCATGCGCTTCGTGACCGAGGATGGAGCGTTTCTATTCTCCTATGCCGATATTCGCCATGGACAAGTGCTCGGATTTTCTTACTTTTGGGGTGGTCGTTCGTCTTGCAAGCGTCGCTTTCTGCTCCAGCATGGGATATTCGATCCGGTATTTCGCTTCGGATGCGAGGATATTGAGCTTGCTTTTCGGCTGAGCAAGCATGGACTTCGTGTGATATACAACGCCCGCGCCATCACCGTGATGAGGCGAGCGTTTTCATTTGACCAGTTTTGCGATCGGCTAATCAAACAAGGGCGCTCCAACGCGGTGTTTAGCCAGTTGCATAGCGATCCCGAGGTCTGGGAATGGACTGAAGTGGGCGACACTGAAAAGTGGAATAAGATCGCGCCCATGTATGAGACATTCCGGAAGTCCGGTCGCGACCTCGACGCGATTTTTCGTCATAAGCAAGAGGTCGGCATCGACACGCCCGAGGACCGAGAAATTCTGTATCACACATATTGGACGGCATTTCGCGCCAGTAAAATCAAAGGGCTAGCCGAAGTTATCATGCATGGTGGTCGGTATATTCCTCCTCCGGTTCCTCGGTCCGACACAACTGCCACGATCGTGCGATATGCCACTTTGGACCAGTCGATGGCGAAGTTACTAACGGCGTGCCCGCCGATTCATGGCAACTTGACCTGGGGTTTGTCAGAGGACACGTTGGCATATCTGGACAAGCATGTGAAGAACGACTGGCAAACGCTCGAAACGGGCTCAGGCTTGAGCACCTTAATCTTTGCGGCCAAGCAATCTCACCATCTATGCGTTACGCCATTTCGAGAGGAAGCCGACCGTATCCTTGCCTATTGCGCGGAGCAAAGTATTGCAATCGACCGTTTATCCTTTGCGATTGGCTTTTCGCATTACGTATTGCCAACCCTTACAGACCTCAGCCCCCTCGATCTTGTACTGATCGACGGCGGCCATGGCTTTCCTATACCCTTTGTTGACTGGCTTTATTGCGCTCCAAAGATTCGCTTGGGCGGAGTCGTCATCGTAGATGACACACAACTGTGGACAGGCGGCATACTGAAGGACTTTCTTGCTTCCGATCCTGATTGGGCGCTGGAAACCTGCTTTGAGCGTGGCGCAGTATTTAGAAAGGTCAACGAATACCGTGAAAAAGAATGGAACGAGCAACCATATGTTTCCTCCCGAAGCCCTGGCGCATAAGTATGCAGCAACCTTCTATAATTCTAGGATGCTGTTCCTATATCGTTGCATTGTGATGGCTCCGGAGCCGACTGCGTGGTAACCAAGAACCAGAGCCAATTTGAGTTGCGGATGCCTGCATCATTCGAGTCTTTATCGACGCGATTGTCAAGGTTCCAGTGGCCGCTAGCTGCGTTCATCGTTGTCGCTGTTCTTTGTTTGGGCAACTTTGCTCTGCTGGCGGGCAAGTCGACACCAGACTTTGATGCGGCCGACTATTTTGGGCCGGAATTTTCCCTGATTGCTGACCACGCAAAAGCGGGTAGGCTGCTGCTCTGGGATCCTTGGGTTGCTGAGGGAACGCCGGATTCGGCGGAACCTGAGTTTGGAACGACCTCTCCAATAGTTTGGCTCGCTGGCCTGCTATCTCCCGGTCCTCGACCGGGGTTTGTACTGTACGTGATCTCCATCTGGATCCTCGGACCCATCGGACTACTGGTTTTATGCAGGCACCTGAGGTGCCCCTCCTGGGGAGCGTTAATCGCGGCTCTAGGCTTTGCCACCTCCGGCTTCTATACAGCACAGGCGCAGCATACAGCGCACTTATACTCAGTTTCATTCTTGCCTTGGCTACTCTGGCGGTTCGACGTCGCACTGGCTCGCCGAAGCTATTGGACAGCAGTACAGGCGGGTGCACTCTATGGCTTGTCAGCTCTGGGTGGTTACCCAGTCTACACTATCGTAACGCCGGCCTTTTTGGCCCTCTGGGCGATTGGTAGAGTTTGGAGTGCTGACGATCCCGAGTCCCGACCGCATGACCGCTGGCGACAATTCATTTTCCCGTTGACCGCAGTCATATTGTTGACCGTTGTTGGCGTTGCCATTATGAGTCCTGCCTATGCAGGGTTCTTCACCCAAACTCGCGGCTACAGCGATAGAAGTGGGCCACGATCTAAGGATGAAGCTCTGCATTCGAACATATTCCCTGCCGGCGACGTTAGTACACTTGCCAGCCCCTACCTGAGCCTATTAGATGTCCCCCCGATGTACCTATGGCCTTTCTCGGATGTATCGATGAGAAGCATCTACTCTGGGTGCGTCGTCGTGGTGCTGGCACTTCTTGCATTGCTCGCCTCTTCAAAATGGCGACGTTGGTTGTTCGGCTTGGCGCTGCTCTCCCTGTGTTGTGCGGTAGCCTACCAGCTGCCGCTGCGAGGCTGGCTGTACGACTTCGTTCCGCCAACCCGCTATTTTAGAAATGCTGCCAGCTTTAGGACATATGCAATATTGCTAATTTGCATACTCGCCGCCCTGGGGACAAAGGATCTATCTAATTCAACAGGCCGGGGTGCCATTCACATCAGGCGCAGGTTTTTTCTCTGCTCGGTCACTCTGGCGATCATTGCGGCTTGGACATTTGCATTAGTGGTTCACCTATCGTCTGGGGTACCTGTGAGTTTTGGACGGCCTTTACCACCCTTTGACCTGGCTGTTACTTATGCAATAGTCATCTGGTGTAGTACTTGTGCAATTGCCTTTCTACTATGGCGGCGCAGAAGAGCCGGTTCCTTGCTTTATGGATTGCTCATAGCCGTTGCCATACTTGATAGTGTGACGACCTTACAGATTTCGTCGGTAACCATGTACTCTCCAACCATGCTGCGATTCTGGCGTGCCATGGACAGTGAGCATGTCACTAACCTCGATCTATCCGCTCATGGACTATTTAGACAACTCGAGCCGCCAGATGCGGTAAATCTTGGACCACACACCAAATATCATAGTAATCGTAATATCCCACTCAAGGTGCCTGTCGCTACAAGCTACATGACCATGACGAACCGTTTTTACTCACAGATCACGGAGGACCCACTCTTAGTCCAGATGGCGCTGGGGAGCGATCGCATATGGTTTGTTTCAGAAGCCCCCGTGGCTCCGCCGACTGATGGTAACTTTGCGGTTTATGCGCGGCGAGTTCGACAGCTGGAGAGTCCGGTAGTCATCCTTCACTCCAAGCAACAGATGGAACAACTATCAGCGAAGGGTGCCAGGGACGAAGAGAAGTCAGGGCCGGCCGTCTCTGGCGATGCGCTGCCCTCTGCCGCCCGGGCGGAGGTTACTCGCATTGCCTACTGGCCTAACTCGCTTTCGTTCAATTATTTTGCGAGAGAAGGCGGCTGGCTTATCGTGACGGATCGATGGGCGCCGGGATGGAGTGTGAAGGTAAATGGAAAGCCGGAGGAAATTCTCGGCGCAGATTTCGTCTACCGTGCTGTCAGGGTTAAACCTGGGGACAATAGTATCCAATTTAAATATCGGCCAAGGGGATGGCCATATCTACTGATTCTGAGCTGGGGAACGCTTCTTATTGTGGCACTATGCCAGGTCGTAAGGGTAGCGAGAAGAGCGAAACCCCGAGTTGGATCGCCTTCTGGACCGATGTTCTTTCGTCAAAGAGCAGCGCACGAAAAGAGTTCTGACGAAGCAATATAGGGCTAATAACCAGATCATCCAAGGGGAAAGGGATCACTGCCGACCAAGAGCTTCATAGAGCTTGAAAGTTGTTGGGCGAGGAGCCGCTCTTTTACAATGCAGGTGAGTCGCCCTTGTTTCGAAGGTAGTCGGGATCTATAAAGTGAAAGTGTCACAGGATTAGATGGGCTCGTCACTCATAAGGATAAGCCGGAAACCGAGACATCGCACTGCGACCTGCATCCTCGGCAGCTATGCTTATCTGTTCGTAATCGCCGCGTTTCTGTTTGCGGACTTCATTCCGCGCTTCTGGCAAGGCGATTCGCTTTCCTACTTGATGACCGGCGAAGGCTGGATACCGCCTGATCGTTCATGGGCTTTCGGCTTCTTCGTAAATTACATCTTTCGCCATACTCGAGGCGGCAGTGCCTTTATCTTGATGCAGGTCGGAATCATGGCCTTACTAATTGCCACAGCTCGTTTTTATTTTCCGGACGCACGCAAGCCAGGGATCGTGTATGGGGCCATCGCTATTGTGTTGGCGCTGGATCCATGCCTTGAAATTTACACGCGTTTCTTCATGAGTGATCTTCTGGCATTCGTTTGTTTCTTCCTGGCGCTTCTTGCCTTGTTTCGTCTGATGAGTGAAAGCGCAGACGGAGAGCCTTTCTGGTTTCGGATATGCTGCTTTGTCATAAGCGGCATGGCTGCAATATGGGTTCGGGTCGCCTATGCGGTGATTATTGAGATTGCATTGCTGCTGACTGCTTTGATGAGGATTGGTCGCCTGTCGCGGCGGCAGTGGCTCGCACTATGTTTGTTGGCGCTAACGCCATTCCTAGCAGTCGCTTCGATTTTAGCCGCCAATCGAGTTATCTTTGCAGACCAGTTCCCGCATGAGCTATTCGTAAACAGGCTCTCTGGAGTATTGAGTGCTGCCGTCTTCGCGCCGGCAATGCAGAAATCGGACTTTGATAGGGTAGGCATTCCTATCACAAACGCCGAATTCGAGCGATTGGACCTGAAGAATTACAACAAACGGTCGTACCATGTTTGGGCAGGCGAGCATGAGGCTCTGCATCAGTTTCTCAGAGACAAGCTCGGCGTCAAGGAAGGCCAACCCGACACAGCAGCAGTAGGTAAAGCGGCGTCCGGGCTAGTACGGAGCGCTTTCCTTCACAACCCATTCGCCGTTGCGAAAGTCTATGTTCGTGGCCTACTCTCATACGCGTCGCCTCCGCGATGGCGGGCCCAAGGTCCTAATGAGTCGGGACTTACTCGGCCCTTGCCGAGCTACTTTGTAAGCTTCTGGAACCGATACTCTGCCTTGAAGGTCGACCCTGATATCACCAGTATACGTTCACCGCTGGTGCGGATTTTCGAGGCAACTTTGTATTTCTATCCCTTCCTGCTTCTGCTGGGAGCAATTGCATCTGTCTATCTGATAATCACAGAGCGCGGCAGGCCCAATGCAGTGGTGCTCACCGCGGGTTTCGCGGCTGTTTTTGCATCTGCTCCTTTGTATAGCGACTACATACTGGCCCGCTATGTTATGGGGGCCGTCGTCAACAGTTATTTGCTAGTGGGCCTGGCGGTTCACACTATTGTGAGCCGACGTTACGCTGGCGAAGTTTGAAGCGGCGGAGATTGCGGTCGCCGGACTAAACCGGACTAGAGCCAGCGTCAAATCGAGAGAGTAAGTTCTTTCTTTGTAAGTTATTGAGGTCTACGTCATTTGGCAGCTACGACGACTTCGGGCGCCGCGGCGGCGTCATAACCGCTGATAATGCATTATGAAAGGGAGCCCTTTGGGATAGGCTGTGAGTTTGCGCCTCATCGCCTACGAAAGAAGCACCAAGCTTGGCGTGACAAACCCGGCCAAGGGAGGTGCTCGCATGGGAAACCCGGAAAAGGAATGTGCCGGGTCTCCATCGGGAGGAGCGGGCGGCCTGAGGTCTGCACGGATTTCCTTCAGGCAGATACGAGCACTCTGCCGCACACAATCAGCAATGTTTCATAACGCAAACTGACCCGTCTGTCAGTGAACTGCATCACGTCTTGCAGTGACAACGGTCGGGAGTTTGCGATTGGCTGGGCAGTGAGCTCGTCGTGACACCGTGACGGGTCAACGGCGCAAAATAGGCGGAGATATCCACCATCAGTCCAGACGGGAATCTTGTGGCACCATCGCTGCAATATCTAGCTGTGGAGCGGTATATGAGTTGACACGCCGGGCTCGGAGATAACGCTATACACTTTCACCAACACCAACGACGGGCGCTACCCTTACGCGGGCGTGATGTTTGAGCGCTGCGGCAGTCTTTACGGCGACCTCGACTGGCAGAGCAAACGGCGGACGCCTAGTGTTCGAACTGTCGCGCGCAGAGCACACCACGGCGCAGCAACAAGACCTTTTGCCGGATACTGTGCCGGCAACAAGAACACTACCGGCAATGCTGACGCCTTTATCGGCAACTGCTAGGTGATTGGGGTTGCAAGGAATCTGGCGGAGAGGGGGGGATTCGAACCCCCGATACAGCTTTTGACCGTATAACGGTTTAGCAAACCGCCGCCTTCAGCCACTCGGCCACCTCTCCGTGCTTAGGTCACCTGATTTCAGGTGGTTGCGGTCTTTGTCACTATAGCATAGTGGCCATTGTTGTCGTACTCGGTACAAACGCGGCCGTAAGTCCATTCAGGCCCCTTCGGCGGCCGGGCTCGATCAGGTAAAGTGGACATTCGCAGGACTCTAGATAGAATGCTCCATTCGGGCCGATTTCAAATATCTGAAGTATTGGCTGGGCTTTGTCGCCGCAAATGGCGCAGAAAGAGTGAGGAGGCTTCATGATTGTTGGTGTTCCCCGCGAGAGTTTTCCAGGGGAGCGGCGTGTGGCACTTATACCTGCGGTGATCCCCAGCTATGCCAAAGTGGGTATCGAGGTTATCGTGGAAAAGGGAGCTGGCGTGGAAGCCGGTTACACCGATACCCAGTACATTGATAAGGGCGCGAAGATTGTCGCGACACGGGAGGAAATATTCCGCGCCGACGTCGTGGTACAGGTTCTTTGTTACGGACCGAATGACAAGACTGGCGCTGCTGATTTGCCCCTGCTTAACCGTGGGCAAACTTTGATCGGGTTTCTCCGGCCCCTCGGCGATATCCACACCGTCGAAGCCATAGCGAAGACGGGTGTCTCGGCTTTTTCAGTCGAGCTAATGCCACGAATCACGCGTGCGCAAAGCATGGACGCGCTCTCCTCGATGGCGACCATTGCGGGCTATAAAGCTGTACTGGTTGCCGCCGACACGTTACCTCGGATCTTTCCCATGCTGACAACTGCGGCCGGCACCATAACGCCGTCGCGAGTGCTGGTGATTGGCGCCGGCGTCGCTGGTCTGCAAGCCATCGCGACCGCACGCAGATTGGGCGCCGTGGTGTCGGCTTACGACCTTCGCCCCGCGGTCAAGGAGCAGGTGCAAAGCTTAGGAGGCCGATTCGTAGAACTCCCGATCGAGGCTGCGGACGCTCAGGATGCCGGCGGCTATGCGAAGGCGCAGGACGAATCGTTTTACCAGCGCCAGCGCGAATTGCTAGGGAAGGTAGTCGCCGAGAGCGACGTTGTAATCACGACGGCGGTGGTTCCTGGGAAGAAATCGCCAGTGCTGGTGACCAAGGAGATGGTGACGGGCATGGCACAAGGGTCCGTCATCGTGGACCTGGCGGCGGAGCGGGGAGGCAACTGCGAACTGACCCGGATGGACGAGCAGATAGTCGAACATGGCGTGACCATTATTGGAACCATCAACCTCGCCAGTGCGGTTCCGTACCACGCCAGTCAGATGTACAGCAAGAACATCACGAACTTTCTGTTGCACATGGTGAAGGATGGAAAACTCGCGCTGGACATGCAAGATGAGATCACTCGCAGCACCCTGGTTACCCAGGGAGGCGAAATAGTGAACCCACGAGTGCGGGAGTTCTATTCGCTGCCAGCCCTGGTCTCTCAATCGAAGGAGCCAAGCTAATGGTCAAGGTCGACCTGATCAACAGCCTGTACGTCTTCATACTTGCGGCGTTCATAGGCTTTGAGGTAATTCGCCGCGTGTCGCCGCTGTTGCACACCCCGTTGATGTCGCTCACCAATGCGCTGGACGCGATCGCCGTGGTGGGTGCCATCATCCTCGCAGGCGAGCACAAGACCACGCTTGCGACGGTGCTGGGCACAGTAGCCATCATTGCCGCGACCAGCAACGCCGTGGGGGGCTTCATCATTACCGACCGCATGCTCAAGATGTTCAAATCCAGCCGGACGCAGAAACCATGATCCCAGGCAGCGAACACATCATTGAGATCACCTACATCATTGCGGCCGTGCTCTTCATTCTCTCGCTCAAGTGGCTGAGTTCGCCAACTACCGCGCGGCGCGGCGTCTGGGCAGGCGAAGTCGGAATGGTGTTGGCCGTCGCCGGCACGCTGCTCTATCACGGCATTGTAGATTACAAGTGGATCGCGATCGGATTGGTTCTGGGCGCGATTATTGGCATCCCGCTCGGCAATGTCGGAATGACGGCGGTCCCGCAGCGAACTGCGCTGAGCCATGCCTTCGGCGCGCTTTGCGTAACCCTGGTAGGAACCGCGGAGTTCTACCTGCGTACACCCAATGTTCCCCCGTTTATGATGTCGGTCCTTTCCCTGGAGGTCATACTGGGCTCGCTGACCTTCACGGGAAGCCTGATGGCCGCAGGCAAGCTCCAGGAAATCCTGCCGCAGCGGCCGATTACCTATAAGGGGCAGAACTTCGTCAATCTGGGATTGCTGGCGATCTCAATTGGGATCGCCGTGTATCTGGTGCTTCATCCCGAGGCTGTTCACCTGTATCCGGCCATGGTGGCGATTCCGCTGGTCTTCGGCGTGATGATGATTGTGCCCATTGGGGGCGCCGATATGCCGACCGTGATCTCGCTGCTGAATTCCTACGCTGGACTTTCGGCTGCGGCCATGGGCTTCGTTCTCAATAGCAAACTGCTGATCGTGGCGGGTTCGCTCGACGGAGCGTCCGGCTTCATTCTCTCGGTCAACATGTCCAAGGCGATGAACCGGTCGTTCACCAATGTGCTGTTCGGAGCGTTTGGACAAGTACAATCCTCAGCGGCTGGTGCGGTCGAAACCCGCACTGCGCGGAGTGCGACGGCCGAGGAAGCCGCAGCGATCCTCTCGGCGGCGAACAAAGTCGTGATTGTTCCTGGCTATGGCATGGCGGTAGCGCAGGCGCAGCACAAGGTTCGCGAACTCTATGACGCATTGACCAAGAAGGGCGTGGACGTGAAGTTTGGCATTCATCCGGTCGCAGGCCGCATGCCCGGACACATGAATGTTTTGCTGGCGGAGGCCGACATCCCGTACGACAAGTTGCTGGACATGGAGGAAGTCAACCCCGATTTTCCGCAGACGGATGTTGCGCTGGTGATCGGAGCGAACGACGTCACCAATCCTGCAGCGCGCAGCGATGCCGGAAGTCCGATCTACGGCATGCCGATCCTAGACGTGGACAAGGCTCGTACCGTGATGGTGATCAAGCGCAGCATGAGTCCAGGATTCGCCGGAATCGACAACCCGCTCTACTACCTCGACAACACCCTGATGCTGTTCGGTGATGCGAAAGCGTTTGTCGGCTCGATCGTGCGTGAGATCAGCGGCGGCGGAGGGCATGGATAATAGCTTTCAGCAACTGACGGACTTCAGTGTTGAGGGGGTCAAACGAAATACTAGTTCCGTCAGGGGCTGAAGCCCAACTCTTCATGTGCAGTAGCGGCACGGCTGAAGCCGTGCCCCTTCAAAGCTTGCTCTACTCGAGCGGCGCGGAACCTCGGGATCCGTTGTATCGTATTTATAGAGAGGAGAAGTTATGCTGACTTTCCTTCTTTGGTGCATCGTACTGTTCTTCTGCTGGCCGTTGGCGTTGGTCGTCCTGATTCTCTATCCGTTGGTGTGGCTGTTTTTATTGCCGTTCCGAATCCTGGGATTTGCTGTTGAAGGAGTGCTGGAGTTGTTGAAAGCCCTCATCCTGCTGCCGGCGCGTGTGCTCGGCGGTGGACCGCGTCGTGCCTGGTAAATGCCGATTTTCCATCGGACATCTATTGTTCATTCAACGAAAAAACCCGGAGTTTCGACTCCGGGTTTCTTCGCAGGTGATGTCACACCTACTTCATCGCAACAATCACGGTTTCCGGCGCGGTGGCAGCACCATTGCTCGCCATCTGAACTTCTTTCTCGCGCTTCGATTCCGCAAACCCGACACCGTTCCGGCTGTCGCCGTACCAGATTTGGCTCAGGAAGTACTGGTCGCCATACTTGTGGAACACCAGCTTCGGGCTCTGGTCCTTGGAAGACTGCAGCGACAGCTGCTTTATCAGCAATTGGCCGTGCTGCGAATCCAGGCTCCGCACCTCAAGCACTTGACCACTCCGCGCAATGATCTGGTAATTGCCCGCCGGCATTGCTTTATCCTGCAAGGTAAAAGCGAAAGGTACATCCGCGTTAACCCGGGATTGGGCCTGGGCGAAAGATACACCTACCGTCAGAGCAACCGCGAGCGTCGCGAGGGCCCCGTAGATTCTGCTTTTCATAACTCCTCCTTGGGGGCTCCGGTCTTGGGAACCCAGATTGAATTTTGTTTACAGCCGCTCCGCTATTTCGATCCGAAGCTTGCTGTGACGCATTTAGATATTGCAAGCCTGATGCCAACATCGGGCTGATTTCATCCGGCTCTTGTTCTCTCTTAATTTGCAATGACTTGTGTCAACAGAGAAAAAGCAGGGGCACACTTCTGGAGCTGAACTCGCATGCCCGGCAATATCCGAACAGATAGCGCATCTAACCATTGCGTTAGTTGACCTGATGTCCTCAGATAAATTCCGTGAATCGGTGAGACTGGGCTAAACTAGCAGCCCGGAGGCGGTTCGTGGACTCGAGAGTGGTAGTGGTGTCGGGATCGGCAAAAGGCACTGTGGTACGGCTGACGGGGAGTCAGTTTTTGGTGGGGCGTGATTCCGCCAACCACTTGTGCCTGCATGACCGCGCGGTGTCGCGGAAGCACTTCTCCATCAGCGAAACCGACGCGGCCTTCCATCTGGTTGATCTTGATAGCCACAATGGGACTTTCGTGAATGGCATACCGGTACGGCGAAAGTTGTTGGGGCACGGGGACACCATTCGAGTGGGACATTGCGAGCTGGTGTTTCTGATCGGCGAAGACGACAGTTTGGTCTCGCGACTGGTGCAGTTCCGGGATGAGTCTCCAAGCGATGTTCTAACCACCACGAGTACAAACCGACTGCCGTCTGGGGCCAACCTCGGCACCGATGTTGGCCGGATGGCGCGCGATCTTAACGCCCTGTTCAAGGTCGCAAGCACCATCAATTCAATCCGCGAACTAGAGCCGCTACAGCAACAGCTTCTCGAGTTGATTTGCGAAGTTGTTCCGGCCGACTCCGCCGCCGTCGTAATCACCCGCAATGTGGACGACGATCCCAGCTCGAGCTGCACTTGGAGCCGTAAAGGGGACGACGCCCCGCAACTGCAGATCCGCCGAGACATTGTGCAGCGTGCGCTGTGGGAGCGTTCGGCCATTATCAGTAAGCCCTCGTCTCAATCGCGCAACGCGGAAAGTGTTCTGTGCATGCCGCTGATAGCAGTGGAACGCACAATCGGGGTCCTGTATCTGATTGCTTCGGGAGCGGGAAAGCGATTTGAAGACGATCACGTTAACTTTCTCACCTCGGTCGCTGGAATCGCTGCTGTCACTTTGGAAAATGTTCTCGCGCTGGAGACTCTGCGGAACGAAAACCGCCGCTTGCAAACCGAGTTGGATTTGGATGGCGTCATCGTCGGTGAAAGCGCGTCGATGCGACAGGTGCAGGAATTCATCGCCAAGGTGGCCGGCAGCGATTCAACCGTCCTTATTCGCGGAGAGAGCGGTACGGGAAAAGAGCTGGTGGCGCGTGCAATCCATCACAATAGCCCGCGCGCCAGCAAACCGTTCGTCGCTATCAACTGTGCTGCCATTCCAGAAGCGCTGCTGGAAAGCGAATTGTTCGGACACGAAAAGGGCGCCTTCACTGGAGCCATTGCTACCAAGAAAGGCAAGCTGGAAGTCGCCGAAGACGGTACGGTTTTTCTCGACGAGGTTGCCGAGTTGCCGTCTCCGTTGCAGGCGAAATTGCTGCGAGTGTTGCAACAGCGCGAGTTCGAGCGCGTGGGAAGCACTCGCACGCTGAAGTTCGATGCGCGGGTGCTCACGGCCACTAACAAAGACCTGGAACTGGCAATCAAGGACCGGGAGTTCCGGCAGGACCTGTATTACCGCCTGAACGTGGTCTCGATGGTAGTCCCACCTTTGCGGGAACGTCCCGATGATATTCCACTACTCGCCATTTACTTTGCCGCCAAATATGCGGAGAAGTGCAAGCGGGCTCTCAAAGGCATTTCGCAGGAGGCGCGGGCCCTGTTGATGAGCTATAGCTGGCCGGGAAATGTGCGGGAGCTGGAGAATGCCATCGAGCATGCCATGGTGCTCGGTCTGACAGATGAAATTCTGCCGGACGATCTACCGGCTGCTTTGCTGGAAACGCGGCCAGCCGAGTCCAGCGCCGTCAAGTATCATGACCGCATTAATCAGCTCAAGAAGCAACTGATCATTGATGCGGTTGCACAAACCAAGGGAAATTATACGGAGGCCGCCAAGCTGCTCGGGCTTCATCCCAATTATCTCCACCGGCTGATCAGGAATTTGGATATCAAAGAGGAGATAGAGAGCGAGTGAATGCGGGACGACCGTCGGCTAATTGGTTGAAAGCTCGCAGTCACGAAGAAGTCCATTCGGCTGGCGTCTAAGTGTGAGGCTTGCCATCCCAAAACATGCTGCGGCGTCGGTGGCAAGATACTTGCAACAGTTTTACTTGACAGCAAATCCCAGCGTGGTAGTGTTGCACACGCAAAAGAAAGGAACCTGCCATGACCTCGCGCCACGTGTATCTTGGAGTTGCACTGGCTGTTTGCTCTTGCCTGTTTCTGTCGGCTTGCCATCGGGAAACGGGGCAGGGGGAATGGGTGGACACTCAGGCAGCGGCCTCCCATACCATAACCATTAAGATCGACAGTTCTAACGCCTGTACGCAACAGCTCGACAGTGGCGCTTTCTCGGCGGCGCCGCTGGCGTCACTTCAGGCGACAACATCACCTTTCAGGGACAAAACTCCAATGGTGGAAGCGCCAGTGTCGTGATAACGTTTCCGGGCTTCGACCACCGTCAGTTGTGGCTCGCCGTTTCAGTTTGGCGGATGTAATACGACCATCAATGGCGGCACCGCGACCCAAGTTGGTAACAGCATCTCTCCGTATGGGTCTGCCACGATCGGCGGCACGGCGTGTAACAATCCGGGCAGCCTGGGCCTCATCATGATTAGTGGACGTATTACGGCTGACGATTTCATCCTGCGAAGGCTCGTCGGCCCGATAATGGCGTACTCGCGCTTGAGCGTCGGTCGTGCTACGGCTTGATCAAAATAACGACTGTGCTCAGGGATTTTGGGCCAGCGACTGGAACTGCTGGTTTTGTTGCAGTAGCCAGGAAGTCTGGCGTGTCCCTGACAATGGCGCGCGAGTAGCCGACGTTGACGGCCTTCTTCAGGTATGCGAGAGCTTGTTCGGTTTGGTCGAAGTGGTTGTAAACCACCGCCGCCCGAAACAATACCTCGCCCTGGGAGGGGGCAACCTCTAGCGCCTTTTGCAGATAGCCAAATGCTGCCGGCCGGTCATTCAGCATGGCTGAATAATCTGCCAAGTACGCCAGAATTTCGGCATCCCGAGGATTCACTTGCAACTTTGAAAGCGCGATAGAGATCGCCTGGCGATATTTCGCCGGCGCTTGTGCGCGCTGCGCCGGACTCCAGTAAAGCGCATCCCCTAGATTTCCCCAAAACTCGCCAATAGCTGTTGTCGAGTTTCAGCGCTTGTTCCAGCGCCGCAATGGCCTCCGGAAAGCGGCGCATCAATGTATACGCATAGCCAAGATTGTTGTAGGCGTCCGGGCTGGGGCGGAGATCAATCGAGCGGTTGAAAGCGTTGATTGCCTCCTGATAACGGCCTTCGGTGACGTAAACGCCACCGAGGGTCAGGTATCCCTTATAGTTGTCGGGAGCGAGCTCGGTCGCCTTGAGAAACATTGCGGCTGCATCGGCATAGCGCGCCTGGTTGTAGTAAAACAGTCCCATCCAGCTATACCCACCCCAGTAATTGGGACGTAGATCGATGGCTTTTTTGTAGGTTGATTCCGCCGACGCGAAATTTCACTAACATTAGTATAGGCGAGCGCCAAGCCACGCAACGCTTCTTCGCTGGCGGAATTCGAAGCCTACCGCGCGCTGGAATTCCTGCACGGCTTTGTCATACTTGCCCGGTCCCATTGAAGCACGTTGCCCAGGCAGACATGTCCCTTCCACTAAATCTGGAATTTAAGGGACAGTGACCTTTCACAATTTCGTGAGGCGTTGACGATCCATTGCTTCCGCCCTTATTGAATTGCTGGTAAGCCCGTCCAATAGGCGTTTCCCAGTGCCAGCGTACGCCAGGGCATAGTTAGGGTCTATCTTGATGGCCTGCTTGAACGCGGCAATCGCGCTGTCAATGTTCTCCGGCTTCTCGTATTCCTGCAAATATCCTCGGCCCTGTATGTACGCTTCGTACGCTGCAGGCTGGGTGTCCTGAGGACGTTCAGCTTGCGGCGTTGCTCTGCCTTGATCTGCACCGGCAGCATGTCGAGGGTCATGCTTACCACCTGGTCTTGCAGTCCAAAAACGTCGTCGGCCGCCACCGTGATGCTGCGTGCCGCGATCTGCCGATGTGTCTTGGAGTCCACCAGGTAGCAGTCGATGCGGATCGTGCTCCCAGAGCGTTGCAGGCTGCCCTCCAGAACAAAGTCAGTGCCAAACTCACGACGGGCTTCTTCTGCAGTCTTGACGCCCTGGTCGCGCAGATCGCGCGGCGAGACCACCTGGATGGCATCCGAACCACTGGCCTCGACCAGCTTGGCAGTAAGGGTTTCGGTCAAGCCCAAGCCGAGAGCGCCAGTGGCGGGATCTTGACCGACCGTATCGAAGGGCAAGACAGCCATGATTCGCTGCGGGGTTGACGCGGCGGTTGGCCACCATCGTTTGATGGCATATCCTGCCGCCACTCCTACCAGCAATACGCCCGCGAGGATTACTGCGATCTTTCGACTGCGGGACCTTCCATTGACCTCGAGAACTTTGGCCCGGTGAAGAGTTGCCGTGGACAACTCATCGCCCGCGAGTATCCGGGTGAGGTCGGCCTTCAACTCCCGCGCTGACTGGTAACGCAGGTCGGGCTCCCGATCCATTGCTTTCAAGATCACGGCTTCTAAGGCGGGAGAAACCTCGGGATTAATCAGCGAAGGCCGCACCGGATCATAATGCAGAATGGCATCGATCAGCAGCGACGGCTGACGGTCGGGGAAGGCACGCTTGCCGGTAGCCATTTCATACAGCACCGCTCCGGCCGCCCAAATATCAGAGCGTGCATCGGCGGCTTCAGCACGCAACAGCTCAGGCGCCATGTAAGGCATGGTTCCGCTGAGTGAAAGCGTGGTATTGAGATTGGCGGTCTCAGCTACCTCGATGGGTTCGACCAGCTTGGCCAAGCCAAAGTCGAGTATTTTTAGCTGGCCGTCGGGGTTGACCCGAAGATTTCCCGGCTTGAGATCGCGATGGATGACGTTCTCGCGATGCGCGGCTTCCAAACCGCTCGCCAGCTGAATGCCCAATTCAAGGGCGGTCTTCTGCGGAAGAGCCTGCTGGGCCAGCATCTGGTCAAGATTGACGCCCGGGATATATTCCGTGACCAGGTAATCGATGCCACCTTCGTCCCCAAAGTCGAAGGCCATAGCGATGTTAGGATGGCTCAGCTTACCGACGGCAAGCGCCTCTTTCCGGAACTGCTTGCGGGTGGCATCGTCGGCGAATAATCCCGTGGGCAGGATCTTGACCGCGACGTCGCGCTGCAGTTGCTCATCATGAGCGCGAAAGACCACACCCATGCCTCCAGCGCCAATCTGTTCGATCAGCCGGTAGTGCCCCAGTACCTGGCCACTGCTGGGGGCCTGAATTGCCATTGCTCCGGATATTAGGTCAGCGCGTAAGGGGCGTCAATGGGCGACGGTCGGACCGTGTTGTGGGCGGTGGCTCATTGGTCCTTGGTCTCACAGATGAAATTCTTCCCGACGATTCTACCGGCTGCTACGCTGCAAACGCTGGGCGTCATTCCAATGATCTGCACCGGCTGATTCGCAACCTTGGATATTGAGGTGATGTGGCGCGCGAAGCTGCGAGTAAGCAAAGCAAATAAACGCGATTGAGGAAGCGTGGCGCATTAAGGAGCCGGCCCGCGGAGCCACAATTATGTTGACATCCGCAGGTCGCGAACATAAATTATGGCCTGCCCAGCACCGATGTAAATCTTCGAAGTTCTTGTAGGAGGATTCGTGCCAGTCAAGAAGAAGTCTCCGGCGAAAACCTCACCCAAATCTACGGCCAAGAGATTGACCAAGAAACAGTATGAAGCCGTGCATAATGACGTCGTCAAGGATATTGAGCGCCTGGAGGCTGATCTGGACCTTGATCTCAAGGAACTGAAGCAGAAACTCAACTGTTTCTGCCACGATGTATTCTCGCCGGTTTTCGGCGCAAACTGTAAGAAACCTAAGGGCTGAGTCTGTTGATGCGATGGCGTCGCGCAACGAGCATCTTCAGCTATTGGCGTGCCGGGCAATTCATAATTGAAAACTATCGAACGGGTGCCCTGCTGTCCGCCAATCCAGTTACGACGCAGGTTCTGCACGTTTTTGCCGATTGGCGTTCGGTGGAGGAGGCGCACCAAGAATTACCGCAGTATGGCTATCAAAGCTTAGCCCGCAGCATAAAACATCTCGCCCGCGAAGGTCTCTTGGTACGGGAGGGGTCGCCTCAGGCGAAGCAGGACCAGTGTTTCGTTGCAAGCTGGTCTCCCTGGCTACCTCATGCCGCAATCCTGCACTTCGGAACAAAGGACATGCCTTATACGACATCGGAAGCGCAAATCGCCAAGCACATGCGCTCGTACCTGAGGCAATCTCCCCAACCTGATTTCTTCAAGTCGTCTGGTGCGAAGGGCTTCTCTCTTCCGAAGGTACAATTAACGGATTCCGAATTTAGTGCTGTGTTGCTGAATCGCCGCACTCACCGCGAGTTCTCGCCCGGGGAATTGGAGCTTAACGATCTTTCTGCACTGCTGTTTTACACTTGGGGAGTAACGGGATTCATCGACTCTTCGGTCCTCGGTTATCTGCCGCAGAAAACCAGCCCATCCGCTGGCGCCCGGCACCCCTGCGAGGTGTACGTGCTGGCCCGCAAAGTAACGAATGTGGCGCCTGGACTTTATCATTACGCTGCGAACAAGCATACTTTGAGGCAGGTCTCGGCAGGGATACCACGCGGTAGGGCCAGCCAATATTGCGCCGGACAGAACTGGGTGGGGCGAGCGGCGGCATTGTTCTTGATCACGGCCGTATTTCCCAGGTCGATGTGGAAGTACCGCTTCCCACGGGCTTATAGGACAGTGATCCTCGACGCGGGTCACCTCTGCCAGACTTTCTGTCTGGTTGCCACACATCTGGGGCTTGCCCCGTTCAGCACCATGGCGTTGAAAGATTCGCTGATCGAACGAGACTTGGGTATCGACGGCTTCAATGAGGCGATTCTCTACGTGGCAGGGGTTGGCCTGTCGCCCCGGCCATCTTCGCGCTGAGTTCGTTCCTCCTCTTCCTGGCGTCTTCAAATGAGGGCCCTGTATGCTCTGCCCCATCCGCATAGTTCAAGAATGAACTGAATTGCGCTTTTGCTAGATCGTTTTTCCCCAAAGCCTGATATAGGACTCCAAGACGATAGTGTGCCTTCGCGACAGCATGCAACGCAGGTGCGTCAATGGCGTCAAACTGACGTTCATTGCTGCGGGCCAGCATAATCTCATACTGTTGGGCCGCGTTTTCGCTCTCACCTGCAAGCTCATAGGCTCTTGCGAGGGTCTCGATCGCAAGGGGCGAATTGAGATGTTGTACGCCCAGCTTCGCCCATTGAACAGCATCAGGATAATGGCTCTGTGAGGCGGCCATTTCAGACTGCAATAGGTTGGAGAACGACTCCACAGTCGGCGTCCTGTCCGGTAGCTGTTCCAGGCGACGTAGCTGTTTCTGGGCATCTTCCATCCGATCGGCCCGCGCGTAAAGTCGGCCGAGCAGAAAGATGAGCTCAGGGGCCTCAGGTTGCGGAAGATCCTGAATAGAGTCTTTAAGCGATTGGTGGTCACCTGAGGCCCAATACATGTCACCGAGAAGGATCTTCTTTCTCAGCAATTCGTAGCTGTTCTGTAGATTCGAGTCAGCAATTAAGCCACTCTGGAGTTGAATTATGGCTTCTTTTGGATTATCACGGACTAGGGCGGCGTCCGCCATTGCGGACCGAGCTCTGGACGCATCTCCCGCCGCGAGCAACTGCCGCCACACATGGTCTGCGTCTGATGGCTTACCGGCAGCGAGATAATAGCTGCCGATCAGATACATCGCTCGAGCGTTATCCGGGTATTCCTGTAAAGCCTCTCGCGCAGTCTCCATGGCTCGCCGGGAGTCCCCGCTCAAGTAGTAATAGATAGCCAAACTGACCTTTGGGCCGGGTGCGGGCTGCAGGTCAACCGCTTTCTTGGCCTCCTCTATCGCCAGGTCAAAGCGGAATTGATCTCTGTAACATTCCCCAAGGTTCAGATGGACGACAGGATCTTCCGGTGAGAGCGTAGCCAATACGCGATAGTGGGAAATCGCACCGTCGAAGTTAGACTTGAATAGGCAGTAATCGCCCAGGGTTTTCTCCCGCTCTCGTTCGGTTACTCTGCCAACGAGTTGGACGGCTTTGGAATATTCCTTTTCTGCGCGGGCTTCGTCATCTAAGTCTTGGTACGCCACGCCGAGATATTCGTGGGCCATCGCGAAGTCGTCATCCAACTCCACCGCCTTGGTGAAGAACGAAACTGCTCCTCGCCGGTCTCCGAGGTATAGCTGTCTCTTGCCGGAGGAATAGAGCTTTACCGCTTCCAGGGACCGGGAAGTAACCTGAGCCAAAGGTTGCGAGGCTTGCTGGATGGCGGCTTTTGATTCGCCCAGCTCTCGCCGTATGACTGGCGCAGTCTCGTCGATCATGGCGGGTAGCTGTTCGGGATGAGAGAACTCCTTCTCCGTGCTGGCGATCAGCTCGCCGTTGCAATTCAAGACTCGAACCAGAAGCAGGTAGCTGCTGCCAAGTTTTGAGATTGCGCCTGACACGACTGACTGCAGACCTTCCCGTGTGCAGATCTCCGTGCCGATATTTTCGTCGATGGCCACGGTTGGTGGTTTCTGCATCCGCTTCAGGACTTCAGGTATCCGACTGGAAGGAAAGATAGTGGCTTGGTGCGACTCGCCCAACGCCGTGGAAATGAGCTCGCGAGGAGTTTGATCGAACACAGGATCGCCGGTGCGATTTTCGAACTCGGCTACCAGAACCGAAAATCGATGTGCCGCGCCCTGTTGACCCGATCTGTATCTCAGGTACAGCACCCCGGCGCCCACCAAGGCGAAGCAAAATATGGCCGCGGCGATCCATCGCTTTATTCGAGGTCGTTGTTGGGAGCGGTCGTACGAAGTTACGTCAATCAAAAGGGGCCCGGTTCCGGCTAAGACCCTTTCCAGGTCCGCCTTCAACTCCCGCGCTGACTGGTAACGCAAGTCGGGCTCCCGATCCATTGCTTTCAAGATCACAGCTTCTAGAGCCGGGGACACCTGAGGATTGAGGAGGGTGGGCCGCACCGGATCATAATGAAGAATGGCATCGATCAGCAGCGACGGCTGACGGTCGGGAAACGCACGCTTGCCGGTAGCCATTTCATACAGCACCGCTCCGGCCGCCCAAATATCAGAGCGTGCATCGGCGGCTTCAGCACGCAACAGCTCAGGCGCCATGTAAGGCATGGTTCCGCTGAGTGAAAGCGTGGTATTGAGATTGGCGGTCTCAGCTACCTCGATGGGTTCAACCAGCTTGGCCAAGCCAAAGTCGAGTATTTTTAGCTGGCCGTCGAGGTTGACCCGGAGATTTCCCGGCTTGAGATCGCGATGGATGACGTTCTCGCGATGCGCCGCTTCCAAACCGCTCGCTAGTTGAATGCCCAATTCCAGTACGGTCTTCTGCGGAAGAGCCTGCTGGGCGAACATCTGGTCAAGATTGACGCCCGGGATATATTCCGTGACCAGGTAATCGATGCCACCTTCGTCCCCAAAGTCGAAGGCCATAGCGACGTTAGGATGGCTCAGCTTGCCGACGGCAAGCGCCTCTTTCCGGAACTGCTTGCGGGTGGCATCGTCGGCGAATAGTCCTGCGGGCAGGATCTTGACCGCGACGTCGCGTTCCAGTTGCTCATCATGGGCGCGAAAGACCACACCCATGCCTCCGGCGCCAATCTGTTCGATCAGCCGGTAGTGCCCCAGTACCTGGCCACTGCTGGGGGCCTGAATTGCCATTGCTCCGGATATTAGGTCAGCGTGTAAGGGGCGTCAATGGGCGACGGTCGGACTGTGTTGTGGGCGGTGGCACATGCTAGGGAAACTCCGTTGGACCCTCAGGGTCTAAAGCCCAGGTCCCACATTTGGCATCTACGAACGGCTTGAGGGCCGTCCCCTTCAAAGAGCCAGACTTAATCAAGGCCTCCTTGAAGTGTCTGCGTCGCAGCATCGCCTCAGTCAAGCCTTGAGGAAAATCTTTCTTCGATACATCCACCACACCGGTAGAAAGCATAGGCCGACGACGGTGAGCGAATACAGTAGCGATGCCATCGCGGGCGAGACCATGCGTGTGAAGTGCGGAAGAACATAGTCCTGCCAACGGAAGGGCATTCCAACAAGTTCGGAGAATACGTATGCAGCAATGGCGTTTGTGCCGAAGATGACAAAGAACGTGGTCCACCAGCTTCGCTGATGCTTGATGTCCATGATCCAGTAACAGATTGCCAGGCAAAGCAGGGCGGCGCCTGCGGTGAACAAAACGTACGAACTGGTCCACAGGTTCTTGTTGATGGGAAACCAGAAGCTCCAAAGCTCTCCAAGAACCAGTCCCGCAGCGCCCATGGCAAGCATGCCCATCATTTTTTGCGGTCGACTATGCTTCGAGCTCAGCCACTGTCCAGTCAGAACGCCGCACAGCGTGGTGGCAATTGCGGGCAATGTGCTGAGCATACCCTCGGGATCGCGCGTTCCTTCGTACAGATGGCCCGTCATGAACTTGCGGTCGAGGTACGCGGCAAGATTGGCATCGGGATGAAGAAAGGGAATATCACGGCCAGGTATCCCGTAACCGGGAACCGGTACGTATCGCATCAGTAGCCAATAGCCCCCCAGGAACGCCGCAATCCAGAGCACTCGCGCATACGTCTTCTTGCAGTACAGCGCGATTATTGCAGCGGCGAAGTAGGCGACTGCAATCCGCTGCAGGACGCCGGGAATTCTCCATATCGCGAGATTAAGGGAAGTATTCCCATTTAACAAAAGTCCAAGAGCGAAGATTGTCAGGCTACGCTTCACCGTGTGAAGGACAAGGGATCGAGTGGAATCGCCACGTCTCAGTCTCGACTGGAAAGAGAACACGAGCGACACACCGACAATAAACAGGAAGAACGGAAAAATCAGGTCGGTTGGAGTCCATCCGTTCCATTTCGCGTGCCGAAGCGGCCAATAGGCAGCCCCACCTGGATTATTCACCAGGATCATGGCTGCGATGGTTGCCCCGCGAAACACGTCCAGCGAAACTAGCCGCGCAGACGTTTCTGGAGCCTTCGCAACTCCAATCGGGACCTCGAAGCTAGTTACAGCCATAGCAGTTTTGACCAGACCTCACGACATTGAAGCTGACCTATGATAATGGTACGGCCTGTGTGGCCATAAATTACGGCGTTGAGCGGCTCGTCCACGCCTCGGAGAACGCCGCTTTTTCTGCCGCGTGGAACCGTCGAAGGGCGATCTCCGTTGCGCTGTCCGAAATTGGACACTACAATCCGACTAGGGACACGGCCTGTTGGCCAGCAATTCGCGCGATTCCCTTAACCCACTGAGAAAACACGTACTAATGCCGGCTTGAAATGGCTCTCCAGTTGCACTTAGGAAGGCGTAATGGATATTGCCCGTCCCGAATTGAAGCGCCAAAAGCGCCGCCGCCAAATCATTTGGGTCAGTATTGCGATCGTGATTTTGGTCGGTTTAACCGTCGGAATTTCGCGACTCAAGCCAGCCGCTCCCACTGTCGATCGCAGCACCATTTGGACCGACACGGTGAAGCGGGGCTCCATGCTTCGCCAGGTGCGTGGTCTGGGCACCTTGATCCCGAGTCATGAAGATGTTCGCCAAATTCCCGCCGAGACCGAAGCTACTGTCATCCGAATCGTCAAACTTCCCGGCTCGCTTGTGGAACCCGACACTGTCCTGGTTGAGATGAGCAATCCCCAACTCGAGCAGGAGGCGCTGGACGCACAGTTGCAAGTGAAGGCGGCGGAGGCCGAGTACCAGAGCCTGAAGGTGAAGCTCGATAGCGATCTGATGACGCAAAAAGCCGGAGCTGCCACGGTCAATGCGGACTATGCCGAGGCGCAGCGGCAGGCGCAGACCGATAAAGCGCTCTATGATCTCGGCGTAATTTCCGGTCTTGCTGCGAAGGCCTCGGCAGGCAAAGCCCAGGAACTGGTTACGCGCAACAACATTGAAGATCAACGTTTGACGATCAATGAGAAAGCCATCGCCTCGGAACTCGCGGTGCAACAAGCCAAGGTAGAAGAAATGCGCGCTCTGGCCGATCTCAAGCAAAAACAGTTGCAGCGCTTGAAGGTCCAAGCCGGAGTGGCGGGAGTCCTGGTGGATTTGCCGCTGCAAGTTGGTCAGCATGTTCTCCCTGGAGCTGAGCTGGCAAAGATTGTGCAACCCAACCACCTGATGGCGG
The DNA here is from genome assembly GCA_963748225.1 of uncultured Acidobacteriaceae bacterium. Taxonomy (GTDB): domain Bacteria; phylum Acidobacteriota; class Terriglobia; order Terriglobales; family Acidobacteriaceae; genus Bog-257. The sequence continues at coordinate 66,005 of CAVVHW010000016.1, read as the reverse complement.
AACTGAAGATTCCGGAGACGCAGGCGCGTGACGTCCAGATCGGCGAGCCCGCATCGGTGGACACCCACAATGGCGTGATCGCGGGTGAAGTTAGCCGCGTTGATCCGGCGGTACAAAACGGCACAGTAACGGTCGACGTAAAGCTAACGGGCGAACTGCCCAAAGGCGCGCGGCCGGATCTGAGTGTCGATGGCACCATTGATCTGGAGCGGCTGGAAAATGTGCTCTACGTGGGACGTCCGGCTTTCGGTCAGGAAACTAGCACGATTTCCATGTTCAAACTTGATCCCGATGGAAAGGGGGCGACCCGTATACAGGTGAAGACCGGACGCGCCTCGGTGAACCTTATTCAAATCGACTCCGGGCTACATGAAGGCGATACCGTCATTCTTTCCGACATGTCGCGATGGGACAACACCGATCGGGTGCGGTTGGAATAGAAAAGACGCTATTCGCTCTTGGCTTTTTGGTGAGGTAAAAGACCGCCGACGATTAGAGAGGCCTGGTGATACGGGAGAAGGCAAACGGCGGACTCCAAAAGGCATTGGTCAAAGGCGAAAAGCCAAGAGCGAATAGCGAAGGGCGAAAAGCGATTGCGCGAATAGCGCACAGCGAGAATGGAAAACAATATGAGCGACGCAGGAACTCCGCTGATTGAGATCGAAAATCTGACCAAGGTTTTTTATACCGACGAAGTCGAGACGCACGCCCTGGCTGGCGTTCACCTCATGGTGCGCAAGGGCGAATACGTCGCCATGTCCGGGCCCTCAGGTTGCGGCAAGTCAACCTTGCTTTCCATCATCGGACTACTCGACACGCCGACTGCCGGCGACTACAAGCTTAATGGCCAGCCGGTCGCGAACCTGGACTTTGCCGATCGGTCGCGTATTCGCAATCGCGAGATCGGTTTCATCTTCCAGAGTTTCAACCTTATCGGCGACCTTACGGTTTACGAGAACGTCGAGCTGCCACTGACCTACCGTGACGGCATGCCCTCAGCCGAGCGCAAACGCCGGGTGCTGGAATCGCTCGAACGAGTCGGCATGGCCCATCGGCTGCGTCACTATCCCTCGCAGTTGTCTGGCGGTCAGCAGCAGCGTGTCGCGGTTGCACGAGCGCTGGCTGGATCGCCGTCTATCTTGCTGGCCGATGAGCCGACTGGAAACCTCGACTCGCGCAATGGCGAAGCGGTAATGGAGTTGCTGCAAAAGCTGCATCGCGAAGGCGCGACCATCTGCATGGTGACTCACGATCCCCGTTTTGCAGCGCACGCAGAGCGCGAAGTCCATTTGTTCGACGGCAAAGTGGTCGCGGAAGAGGAGCTTCGCAGGCTGATGCAAGAGGCGCAGTAACAGCGTTTAGCTCTCAGCTCTTAGCTTCTAGCAAGTAGCAGTTAGCCGCGGTAGCAGTTGGTAGCAATTAGCGCCTAGCGATTGGCCGATTGTCGCGTTTGCCAGGTTGCTAAGAGCTAAAGGCTAAGAGCTAAGAGCGAAGCGCGGTTTCTAGATCATGATCACCCTCAAAAATGTCGAACGCAGTTACAAAACGGGAGCAGGGCAGACTTGGGTCTTGCGTCGTATCGACCTCACGATTCAAGAAGGCGAGTTCATTACCATCATGGGACCGTCCGGAGCAGGCAAGTCATCGCTGCTGAACGTGCTCGCTCTGCTCGACGATCAGTGGGCCGGCGAATACTGGTTTCGCGATGCAGCGGTGCACGCGCTAAAGCGCAAAGATCGCGCCGAATTGGCCAAACGCAATATCGGCATGGTCTTTCAGAGCTATCACTTGCTTGATGACCTTACGGTGCAGGAAAACATCGATCTTCCTCTTTCGTACAAAGACATCCCACGCAGTCAGAGGCAAGGCATGGTGGCCGAAACCCTCGACCATTTTCAGATCGTTGCCAAGAAGGACCTCTATCCCAACCAGCTTTCCGGGGGACAGCAGCAACTAGTTGGCGTCGCCCGGGCTGTCATTCATAAACCGGCGCTTCTGCTGGCCGACGAGCCCACCGGCAACCTGCATTCCAGCCAGGCGAAGGAGATCATGGAGTTATTCAGCACGTTGAATCGCGAGGGAACAACGATCGTGCAGGTCACGCATTCGGAGGTAAACGCGTCCTACGGAACTCGAACTATTCAAATGCGCGATGGATGGATGGTGGGCGACACCTCCAATCCTGCCCTCGCACAAAGCGGGGAGGCGGTTCGTTCATGATGGAACGGGTGTTCAGGTCGCCACTTCTGGTGTGTGCCGTATGTTTTGTGCTGGTGGGCGCGCTGGCACAGACACAAACGCCGACTGGTTCCACGCCAGAGCAGATGCCGAATGCTCCAACGCCGCAGACATCGACTTCGACAACGCCTCTCGCGCAGCTCTCCATACATACTCCCGCCCGGCTGGCGATTCCGCATTCCCACAACCCTTTCGACGCCTACGCACCGAGCCAGGTACCCGAGCCGCAGCTGGACAATTCGCCACGGTTCGAGCGCCTCATGCGTGACGGCAAGCTGTATATCTCTTTGCAGGACGCAATTGCTCTGGCGCTGGAAAACAATCTCGACTTGGCCATCGCCCGGTATAACCTGCCCATCGCCGACACCGACATTGAGAGAACCAAGGCTGGCGCGTCCTTCCGTGGCGTCAACACTGGAGTCGTGGGAGGCACGCCCGGTGGAGGTGTGGGTGGGTTCGGAACTGGTGCGCCGGGTGCGGGTGCCGGCGGAACAACCGGAGGCGCGGGTGGCGCGGGCGCTGGCGCGGCCGGTTTGGTGCAGTCCACCTTGGGCGTAGGGGCGCCGGTGCAATCCTATGATCCGACGGTCACGGCGATCACCGGCCTGGAGCATCAGACGACACCACTTGCCAATCTGCAGATCTATGGCGTCCCCCAGTTGCAATTAAACACCACGCAAGTGAACGTCAACTACACACAATCGTTTGCCACCGGTACTACGTTCTCGTTCGAGGTGGACAACAATCGGCAGACGACCAATAGTGTTTTCAGCAGCCTCACTCCGCAGTTGGGAACCTATTACCGCGCTGAGTTCACGCAACAACTGCTGGCGGGATTCGGAACCGGACCCAATCTGCGCTACTTGCGTATTGCCCGCAATAATAAAAAGATCTCCGACATTGCATTCAAGAGCCAGGTGATCGCCACGGTCACCCAGATTGCGAACATCTATTGGGACCTGGTAAGCGCCTATGAAGAAGAGCGCGTCAACGAGCAGTCATTTGCCTTTGCGCAGCAGAGTTTGGGAAACGCCCAGAAGCAACTCCAGCTACAGGCAATTCCGGCGATGGATGTCATGCGCGCCGAAGCGGAGGTGTCGCGGCGTGATCAAGACTTGACTGTCGCCAAGACCAATTTGCAATTGCAGGAATCGTTGATCAAGAATGCGCTCACCAAGAACCTTGACGATCCTATCCTGGAGTCGATGCCAGTAGTTCCGACTGACCGGTTGGAGCCAGCGGACACGGTTCCCGACAAATCCACTCAGGACCTCATCACGCTAGCTTTGCAGGACCGGCCGGAGCTGTCGGAGTCGCAGATCGATCTGCAGAACCGCCAGATCAGCCGCCAGGCGGCCAGGAATGCATTGCTTCCGACGCTCGCTTTGGTCGGCTTTTACGGCGGCACGGGTTTGGGAGGAGAGCCGAATCCGTTTTATTACTTGACTCCGAACATCACGACCGCTCCTTGCTGCTTCCCGGGAGCTTTCGGCGACGCCTTCAACAATTCATCCCCAGATTATTTTGTGGGCCTGAACCTGACGCTTCCTATTCGTAATCGGGTGGCCAAGGCGGACCAATATCGCTCTGAGCTGGAGTATCGTCAGTCCGAGTTGCGCCTGCAGCAACTGAAAAAGCAAATTCGCATCGAAGTACGCAATGCCCAGTATGCTCTGGAGCAGGGCCGCGCTCGGGTACTGGCGGCGAAGCAAGCGCGCGATCTGGCGGACAAGACATTCACCATCATGCAGAAAGAGCAAACGCTGGGTGCAGGATCGAGTTTCCAGACATTGACTGCGCAGCGCGACCTGGCCGTCGCCGAACTCGATCTGGTAAATGCCACTACGGCCTATCAGAAGTCCAAGGTCGAACTGGGACGCGCCACTGGAACCACTCTGGAAGATAATGGCATTCAGGTCCAGGATGCGGTAAACGGCACTGCACCCTGACGGAGAGCATATTGCCAAAGACGCAAGGCCAAAGCATCCCTGGGACAGTGCAGGATTCCCCGATCGAGACGCGTGAACGGCGGAGGGGAGGCCGCATTCTTGCGGCTGACGATCAACCGCACATCCTGGAAGCGATCGAGCTGCTGCTGCGTCCCGAGGGCTTTGTGGTTGATACCGCAAAATCGCCGGCAGCGGTTCGGGAATCTCTCGCCAGCGATTTCTACGATGCCGTGCTGATTGACTTGAATTACACCCGCGACACCACCTCCGGCCAGGAAGGACTTGATCTACTCTCCGAGATCGTTGCGTTCGATAGCAGTATCCCCGTGATCGTGATGACGGCGTGGGGTAACGTTGGGCTGGCGGTCGAGGCGATGCGACGTGGCGCGCGCGATTTCATTCAGAAGCCGTGGGAGAACGAACGTCTGCTGGCCATCCTGCGTACGCAGGTTGAACTGCATCGCGCTCTGCAGCGTACCCAGCAACTGGAAGCCGAGGCGAAACTGTTGCGCGCCGAAGGACGTCCCGAATTCATCGCCGCCGCTCCGTCCATGCAGCCGGTGTTGCAAACCATTGCCCGCATTGGGCCCTCTGATGCGAATGTTCTGGTGACCGGCGAACACGGCACCGGTAAAGAGGTGGTCGCCCAGACTTTGCATGCATTGTCGGCGCGGGCTTCGATGCCACTGGTCGCTGTAAATACCGGCGCGCTGCCGGAGGGCACCTTTGAAAGCGAACTGTTCGGTCACGTGAAAGGTGCATTTACCGACGCGCGCACCGACCGCATCGGACGTTTTGAATTAGCCGACAATGGCACCATTTTTCTCGACGAGATCGGGAATGTTCCGGTACGCCAGCAGGCCAAACTGCTCCGCGTGTTGGAGACCGGCGAAATAGAGCGCGTGGGCTCGTCGCGGACCAAGCGGATCAATGTGCGGGTCATTTCCGCTACCAATATCGATCTGCAAACCGCCATTGCTGCCGGGCAGTTTCGAGAAGACCTGCTTTTCCGGCTCAACACGGTTGAGATCCACATTCCTGCCTTGCGTGAGCGCCGCGAAGATATCGCAGCATTGGCGGCACATTTTCTGAAGCGCTATGCTGTCCGCTATCGCGTGTCGGTGACCGGTTTCGCCGCGCCCGCTCTTCAGACGATGATGCAGTATGCCTGGCCCGGTAACGTTCGCGAGTTGGAGCACACTCTGGAGCGCGCGGTGCTGATGTGCCAAACCGGCGAAATTCAAGTCTCCGATCTCGGACTGAATGTGCAACGACCGCAGGGACAAAACCTCGAAGAGCTCAGCATCGAAGAGGTCGAGGGCATTCTGGTTCGTAAAGCTCTACAGCGTTTCCACGGCAACGTGAGTCAGGCGGCCGAGGCCTTGGGCTTGAGCCGTGGCGCTCTCTACCGCCGGATGGAACGCTATGGGCTCTAGTTCAGGCAGCGACTCCAAGTCCGCAGCCCGAACCTCTCGCGCTCGATCTCGCCGATCGAGGCTACTCTTCGAAAAACGTATTGCGCTCTTCGCGATACTGGCTGCCCTTCCAGGCATTACGTTCGGCACCATTCTCATCTGGACGCACGCGTGGACGCGCGACGTGAAGATCACGTTGACGGTGGTTGAGTTTTTCCTTTGGATGGTGCTTACCTTAGCGCTGCTAGAACAGATCGTGCGACCACTGCAAACTCTGACCAATGTCGTCGGCGCTCTGCGTGAAGAAGACTATTCATTTCGCGCGCGGGGAGCGGTGGCCAATGACGCCCTTGGTGAGTTGGCGCTTGAAATCAACGCTCTTGCCGATATCCTGACTGAGCAGCGCATCCAGACGATTGAGGCGACCGCGCTTTTGCGGCGCGTGATCGATGAAATCGACGCTCCGCTGTTTACCTTTGATCCCGACCACATTCTGCGCCTGGTGAATGCGGCGGGCGAGCGACTGTTGCAACAGCCATCGGCGCGGTTGCTGGGGAAGACCGCCAGTGAACTCGAACTGAATGCCTGCTTCGAGGCCCGAAACGAGACGCTGGTCGCCCTGCCATACTCGACTCCTAACGCACGCTGGATGGTGCGCCAGAGTTCCTTTCGCCAAAACGGCATACCTCACACCCTGATCGTTCTCTCGGACGTGAGCCGTGCGCTGCGTGAAGAAGAGCGGAGCGCATGGCAGCGCTTGATTCGCGTTCTGGGCCACGAACTCAATAACTCTCTCGCGCCCATAATTTCGATTGCGGGAAGCCTGGCGTCACGCCTTCCATTGCCGCAGTTGCCGCAAGAACAAAATGCCGACTTTCAACGTGGACTTAACATTATCGAATCACGCACCGCATCGCTGCACCGTTTCCTGCAGTCGTATCGACGGCTGGCACAGATGCCCAAGCCCACTTTGCATCCGGTTGAAGTGCGGCAACTGATGGAACGCGTTGCCGTCCTGGAGACTCGCCTCAACGTCGAGATCGTGCCAGGTCCGGAACGGGTTTTGATGCTCGATCCCGACCTCATCGAACAGATGATGATCAATCTGGTGCGCAATGCTGTCGATGCCGCGTTGGAGCAGGCTCAGGCCGCTCAATCGAGTCCGGAAACCCCAGCCGCAAAGGTTTCCATCCGATGGGAACAGTACGATCGCAGGATGGCGCTGATCGTTGAAGACAACGGCATTGGGCTGCTCAACCCGAGCAATGCTTTTGTTCCGTTCTATACCACCAAGCCTGGCGGCTCGGGGATTGGGTTAGTCCTGTCGCAGCAGATCGCCGAAGCCCACGGAGGTTCCATCGAGCTGGCGAATCGGCCCGACCATATACGCGGTTGTGTGGTAAAAGTCTTACTGCCGTCTCGCCCGTCGCCGAGATAGCAGCACACGGCTCACCCCTGTCGTTATGGCTTCTTCTCTTCGGTGGCTGCGGCTGGGGGCTGGGTTTTCTGCTCGATGTAGCGCACGATCAGTGAAATTCTCCGATTGGCGGGGTCCGACGGGTCCTTTGCATTTCTCGGTTTTTGGTCCGCGAACCCTCTTACCTCCACAACTTGATCGTCGCGAAGACCATTCTGCTGCATCAGGCGCCGGCTGGCGTTCGCACGATCGGTCGAAAGCTCCCAGTTCGTATAGTTGGCCTTGCCCGCGTAAGGTTGCGCATCCGTATGACCTTCGAGAGAGATTTTGTTTGGGATCTTTCCTAGTTCGTGCGCAAGAGTGATCAGCAACTCTTTGCCGTTAGCATTGGGATCGGGCCGTCCGCTGTCAAAAAATGTGCCCTTCGCCGACTCGAGCAATTCGATGCGAAGCCCCTCTGAGGTGACCGTCATTTCGATTTGACTTTTCAGCTTGTCGAAGTTCGTCACCTGGCGAATCACGGTTTGCAGCTGTTCTTTCAGCTTCGCCATGTTGTCTTTGGACAAGGTGAAGTTTTCTCCTGACCCGGTTTGGTTTGTGCCCACCATCTTCGCCGTGCCAGTAGGATCTTTGAAATAACCGCCAACCGCTACTTGAATTTGCTTGCTCGAATTCATCAGCCATAAAACGATGAACAACGCCATCATGGCGGTCACGAAATCGGCATAGGCCACTTTCCAGGCGCCTCCGTGGTATCCCCCGTGCCCGGACTTGCGCTTGATTACGATGATTTGGCCGGTCGCGCTCACGCGATATACCTCGTTAGGAAGCCGCAGCCGGCTGAGGTGAACCTGCGGCATCCGCTGCCGGGGCGGCGGCAGTAGCCGGGGCTTCGCCCACCGCCTTCTTGCAGTTGGTCTCAAATTCCTGGAAGGTCGGTCGAACATGACCAGGGATCGCCCGGCGACCCATCTCGGTCGCCAGCAGCGGAGAGGTGCCTTTCATGAAAGCAATCATCGTTACCCTCAGCACGTGCCAATAGGCACGTTCCTCTTCCGCCAGCTTGGCCATATTGGCGGCCAGAGGGCCGACGAATCCGTAGCACAACAGGATGCCGAGAAACGTTCCCACCAGAGCGGCGGCAACCTTCTTGCCAATTTCTTCCGGCGGTCCGCCGAGCGCGCTCATGGTCATCACCACTCCCAGCACGGCAGCGACAATCCCTAATCCGGGCAAGGAGTCCGCCATGGTGCTGAGGGCGCCTACCGGCTGATTCAACTCGTGGGCGTGAACGTCCATGTCAGCCTCAATCATCTGATCAACATCAAACGGTTCCACCCCTCCCATCGTCACCATCCTCATGGTGTCGCACACAAAATCCCGGGTCTCATGATCTTTCAAGAAAGCGGGATAGTTAGCGAAGAACTTACTTTCTTTCGGCGACTCGATATCATTCTCGACCGAAACCGGGCCCTCGCGCCGAATCTTGCCGAACAGGTCGTACATCATCTTCAGGGCGTCGAGATAACGCCGTTTGTTGAACTTTGAGCCGCCGATGACCAGCGTCAGACCGCTCAGTATGGCCTTCAGCGTATGCAGAGGGTTCGCAACCAGCAACGTTCCGATGGCCGCGCCGCCGATGATCAGTAACTCGGAAGGCTGCATCAGCACACGGATGGGGCCGTGCTCCATCAGGAACCCGCCGACTACCGCTGCGAGTACCACCAGCATTCCAATAATCGCGAACATGCCTTTTTCCGTGTAGGCGTCGTTGGGGGCGCGCTGCCGTCAGGACGGCAACCTGCTACCGCACTGCCGGGAATCAGTTGGAAATACCTGTGCTCTTCGGTCCCCTTACATTGGGTTGGGAGGGCATAGGCTTCCACTCTGTCTATCGGCCAGGCAGAGAAAAGCTTTCGCTATGGAAAAGTGCCGACTTGGTATGGCTTCCGTTTTAGTACGGATGTCGGCGGCTCGATCCCGGGCGCCTATTCGCGGGCTATTGCACGATCAATAGAAATCGCGCCCGAGCCTTTGATCAATATGACGATTGCCAGCGCTATCGCCAGAAGATGGAACTCAAATCCCTCGCCCTTCTGCTGACCCGTCCAGTTCATGAAGAAACCGTTGACGTGATGTACCGTCGCGATGGCGACCAGCATATTGACGATGATGCCCAGCGCGGCGATACGGCTGAGCAGACCAACCAGAAGTCCAAGGCCACCGAAGAATTCTGCGCAAATTGCCAGGAATGCCAGAGGCGCTGGAATTCCCATTTGGTGGGTGAAGAACCCCATGGTGCCATGGAAGCCGTAGCCGCCAAACCAGCCCAGCATCTTTTGCGCTCCGTGCGCGAAGAAAACAACTCCGAGCACCAGGCGAACAAGGGTAAGTGTGAAGTCATTCGATGTGGAAACGATTTTGTGGAACATTGGCATCCTCCTCTGAATTGGGCGTCATCCCAGCCCGCCCACAGGAAAACAGATGCTTGTTGTAACACGCAAGCTGCAAAATTGTGCTTGGTCGGTCCAGGTGAAGGCGGGCGACCTGATGTTGGCAAGTATCTGGCAGCGAAGGAAATTGCTTATTGTTTATCTGCTGCCTTGAATTCTGCCCAGGGATTGCCTTTCATGTCCTTCAAAACGGGCCGTTGCCAATCGAACTCTGGGTGCTCCTTGAGAAACGTATCGGCGATGAAGTCTTCCCCGCAGGGATAGCCGGCCCGCGCCTCCAGGCTCATGTTCGTCGCCATCGTGCTGTCAGCGGCTTGGGCGGTTACGGCTCCATCGGGAGCATACGGCGGCCGATTCCACACCGGCACACCGCGCGGCGAGTTGGCGAGGTGGCCACAGAGGCTACGCTCGTCTGCATCTTCCTTGCCTTCGTAGCTGTCCCAGTGGTCGGCAAGGAACTTCTTCGCCATCTCGACATCGATCTGCCCCTTACTCTGGGCCATCAACTCTTCCCAGCGCTTGTGACGAGCATTGGGAGAACTTCCCATATTGTTGGGATCGAAATCGGTTTCTTTCGCTATGAAGGCAGGATCGCTGGGAAAGTTTGAGCCGACAAAGTAGCCGTCCTTGGTGCGCCATACGCGATGCATCTTCAGCCCGATTTCAAATCGCGCAATTTCGCCGGTCTTGTTGTCGGCGATCAGCCAATCGTTCGCATATCCGCCGTTGTTGCGGTCGAGCATGATCTGTACGTACTCGTCGATCGAACTGGCATATTGCATCGCCTTGCGTGCCCGGACAAACTCAGGTGTCCCGTCAGGATCGAATAAGGCGTATCCAGTAATGGTCGTCTCCGTGACCATGAGTCCCGCGGAATTGATGCCGAAGTCATCATCACTGACGATTACTCCGGGGAACCCATCGGTCAACATGTGGTAACCGTGGGTGGGAACGATGTCGAAGATTACGGTCCAGCGGCTCCCGGTGGCGATGTCAGTCCAATTACTGTGGGCGATCACCGGCTTGTGGTCCTTGGTCATTGATCCGGTGGCCACCAGCGCGCTGCAGTTTCCCGGCGCCTTCAGAACCGGTGCATCGGCCAGCTTCTCACGTTTGTTGAGCCAGGGAACGTAGTAGTCGGGAAGTTCCTCCATGGCGTTCAGCGCCACCACGTCCCATAGATCCAGGTTCACTCCGTGAGCGTGCAAGCCATCGACGATGCCTTGCAATTCCTGCTGATACTCTGCGTCGATATGCTTCCACAGAACGTTCTGGGCGGTATCACGATAGAAATTCCAGTCGCGCTTGGTGTTGTGCGTGTCCAGAGCGCGAACGGTATTAAGGCCATCTTCAATTTCGGGCGCCAGCAGGTAGCCGTGCTGGTATCCGATATCGGCGGGAGATCCTTCGAGATGAACGTACACCCAGTGGTTTCGCTCGAAACGATAGGCGGACTTCAGGCGCGACTCGTCAGGTTTCGTCGCATCCTGCTTTGCGAATGCGAGCATGGTGAAGCCGAACAACAAAGTGACCGCAAGCAATAGCTGAATGATCCGGCGATATTTAGATGGCATAGATTCTCCGTAGGATAAGGACGGCAGCAGCTTATCTCTTTAGCAGGTGAATATCAATGCAAGTGAAATTGGGGTAGTGGTGCAGTTTGAAATATGGATGCGTGCCTTCCGCATACCGGCGCGAATCGGCACGCCCAGAACCCTCGCGGGCGCACAGGAGCTTGCTCGGGATGACAAAGAACAAACTGCACCACTACCAAAATTGCCTGCGCAGAGCGTTGGCAATCAGTTAATGTAAGAAAGCTGCGAGCCGCGTGCGGCCTTGCGCTTTGAGGTGAAGATGCTTGATTGTAGGCAAGAAATAACTTTCGCGAAATCGGCGGCGGCCCGAGAGTTCCGAGTTTCATTCCTGGTCCTGGCACTTTTCCTACCCCTGTGCGCCACGGCGTCACTTGGAGCGCAAGAGACGTCTGCTTCTGGGAGCTGGAAGTTCGCGGTGTCGGGTGATTCGCGCAACTGCGGCGACATCGTGATGCCCGCGATCGCCCAGGGAGTCCGTCGCGATGGAGCGTCATTCTATTGGCATCTTGGCGACTATCGGGCCCTCTACAGCTTCGACGAGGACTTTCTCCACACTCACCCGGCGTCCACCATCAGCAACTACTTCGCCGCTGCGTGGCCCGATTTCATCCAACACCAACTTCTTCCTTTCGGCGATCTGCCCGTGTTTCTGGAGATCGGTAATCACGAGTTGGTCCCACCCATGAACAAGGGGCAATACATCGCGCAGTTCGCCGACTGGCTCAATAAGCCTGTGCTGCAGCAACAAAGATTGAAAGACAATCCCAGCGATCACGCCTTGAAGACGTACTACCACTGGATCGAACGTGGCGTTGATTTCATCAGCATGGACAATGCATCGGCGGAGGAATTCGGCGCCCCGCAAATGTCGTGGTTACAAGGCGTACTAGCGAACGATGCCAAGGACAGCTCGGTTCGTAGTGTTGTCCTGGGGATGCACGCCGCGTTACCGGACAGCTTGTCCGCTGGGCATAGCATGAACGACGCTCCGCAGGAACAAGCTAGCGGACGGAAGGTGTACGCGCAGCTAGTGGCCTTTCGGAAGAGTACCCAGAAGAACGCATATGTGCTGGCGAGCCATTCGCATTTCGTGATGAACAATATCTACGCTACAGCTTGCCATGCCGGCGACGTGTTGCCCGGGTGGATCGTGGGCTCTGCCGGGGCCGTGCGTTATCGCCTGCCTCAGAGTTATGCTGGGGCCACTGTGGCCATGACCGATGTTTATGGATATCTGCTGGCGACGGTTGCGCCTGATGGAAGCATGACCTTCGAATTCAAGGAAGTGAAAGAGCCAGATGTGCCGGCCAGCGTCGTCGACGAATTCTCACCCGAGCAGGTAAATTGGTGCTTCACGCAAAACAAGGCTCCCTATGTTCCCGCTGGCGCGGTATGCGCTGTGGGTCACACGTCGGCCGGAGATTGAGGTGCAGAATTGCATACAGCGCTGCAAGAGTAATTTGTTCGTTTGTGCCGACAGGGTTTGGCTGTCATCCTGAGCGACGGGCGCAGCGAGGAGTCGAAGGAACCCTATGGCGGCCGCGATGCAATCTCGTTGCTCCGCACGGGGGCCACACTGTGATTTTCTCGCAGCTATAGGGGTCCTTCGCTCCGCTCAGGATGACACGCGCAGGTTAACTGATCGTTAAGCCCACGCGACCTGAACTGCAATTGGATCCAAATGTTACTTCGGCCAGCGCGCGGTCGTGTAGTTGATCGCTTCCTGAACATTGAGTTCGCGAGTGCTAACCCCGGTGCGCACGTACAGCCTGGGATTATCACCGTCCCTAACGTAAACCGGACGATGCGCCGGAGAGACCATGACGCGGCAAACGTCCTTGTTCTCCAGTAAATGAAAAACAATCTGCACGGTCCGGCAGGCGTCGGCGCCCAGCTTGGTTGCGATCGCAGTCATTAAGGCCTGCTCGAATCCATCGCGGTCAGGCTTCTTCAAAGTCGTGTAATCCCGATCTAAGCCAACAATCGATCCGTCGTCGGCGACACCGATGAGCAAGGTCCCGCCGCTGCCATTCATATATCCTGCCAGGGTCTTTAAGATCACCGTTTCCAGCGCCCGGTTGAGCTTGTTCTCGCGCAGGTCCCAGCGAAATGACGACTTGAATTCCAGGCTGGCGCTTTCGCCGCGAGCGATCAGAGCGCGCAAGTCGCCAGCTAGCGCTGCACTCAACTGCTCAATGCGTTCGGAGCGGCGATGCAGACTCGAATACAAACCCGCAGCGGACATGCTCAAAACCAGGCCCACAATGCCATAGAAAGCTGTCTTCTTCGGAGTGCCACCACGTAAAGAGTGCCGCAACTGTGACACGGCAAAAGCTGCAGGCGTGGATTCTCCCGGCCGATGCTCGTAAAAATATACAAACTCATTGGTGGGATAAAGGATGAAGATCCCCGCCGCCACACCGATGATGGCGAAGATAATCAATGTCCGCAGTTGAGACTTCAAGCGCCAGGAAAGCTGTGCCGGAGTTATCCTCACCGTTCAACTTCTCCATTGCAACGTCACCGGCCCGCTCATGGGATGTCGCATAGGAGTACCGGTAGCTTGCGATTCCAGTCGCGCCTGTTTCAACTCGAAATACCATTTGGCCGGCCGGTCAGCATCGTCAATCAGCATAAGGCTTGGATTGTATTTCAGTCCCTCGGCCTGCTGGATCATGGTTAGCTGGTCCTGGCGAACGAAGCGTCTGCCGAAGAACTTCGCGATTGCGGTAAGAAACGGCACGTGGAGAAAAATATTCCACGAAGCGCATACATCGATACGGCAATGGTTCTCAGTGGTCGGCGTCACCGTCGTCAAGCTGGCAAACCATTTTTCGCCGCAGCGGATGATTTCGTATCGTCGGTTGGGCAAGACGAAGTCAATGGTGGTTGTGATCGGCTGACCGTAGACTCCCAACAGTTTGTAGGGTGCGCTGTTCGCCGATGGTTGATGCGCGGTCATGCGGAAGCCGTTTTCAATCGGCTCGAACTGCTTTTCCTTCTCATGGATACTCTGCTGTGAACGCCACCACCAAGCCTGATGCACGAAGGGGCCGTGCGCAGGATCCATCAATCCGATGATGCCGTGGTCCACGTTACAGGGCAAGTCAGCCCAGAGGTGCGCGGTGCGATAACGCTGGCTGAACTTGAGAACCTCTGGAACCGCCGGCAGTTTCGCCAGATCATCCACTCGTAGCTTGCCTCTGCCGGGCTGGGGAACGTACACCCACACGTGGCCGTCACGTTCCTCACAGGGAAACGCAGCAGCATAAATGCGCGAGCAGTCGAGAGAGTCGCGGCTGGTTAGCGAAGGAATTTCGCGGCATTGTCCCGATACCGCCTCGAAGGACCAGCCATGATATTTGCAGGTGACCTGCTGTCCGTCGAACCATCCATAGGAAAGAGGAATGCCGCGGTGAGGACAGGTGTCGCGTATAGCGAAATAGCGGCCCTCGACCGTTCGTCCCAAGACCAGCGGAATGCCCAGCAGCATGGCTGTCGTCATGTGCTTGCCGGCTATCTTCGTGGCTCGCAGCGCGGGATACCAGTCGTCATACAGAAGTGTAGCGACTGGCCCGGCAGGTGCAACTTGAGCGCGAGTAACTTCGCCAATCATGGTCCTGAGTTTCCATACTATAGCGGAAGGCGGGAGTTGTCCGAAGCTAGGAAGTCAGCAAAGCAACGCTGCCGTCCCTACGGGACTCGCATCTATTTCCCAGCGCACCCAGGGCTTACGGCCTGGGCTATGATTGTTCCGCCCTACGGGCTCTTTTTCGACGCGCTCAACTATTCTCGTCCCACTGGCATTTGTCCAATTGGAGTTTCGTAATAGCCTCTCACGCCCTTAGGTATGATTGTTACGCTCTGCGGGCTGGTTTGTTGGCAGGGTTCGGTGTTCTGACCCCACCGCAATTTTCCGATTCGAGTTCTCAAGCAGGCACTATCGTCGGTGCCGAGTTTCGAGTAATATCTTGTGCCAACGTTGTGAAATCGAGCCCGTTGATTGCATTCCTCAAGTGCACAAAGAGATAACCAATCGCTTGATCCGCGGCCTTGTTGGGGATAGTTCCGTCACAGGAGCGCATCCCCTCGACTTGCTGATAGCCGGGGCGTCCCGCGGGTCGAAGTTGTTTTCACGAGGCTGGGGAGAGGAGTCGCTGCTCGTGGAGCTCTCGACGCCGCGAGTTTCCTATAGCGACCCGCCTTCTCGGATTTCAGTCGAATGGCGTTCAGCGCGCAAGCGCCGCCGCACCACCCGGCGCGATGGGACGTTTTCCTCGCCGCTGCGGTTGCTGCCCCAGGAAACGCGCACCGTGCATGTGCGCGCCTGGTTGCGCGAAGAGAATCGCGCCGCCTGCGTAATCCTGGCGGCGTCGCGCGACGAAGGTTATCAGCCCCGTGAGCACATCTTCGGTCCACTCATTGCACGCGGGCTCGACCTCTACTTTCTGGTGAGCCCTTTTTATGGTCGCCGACGGGTGCCAGGAGGACCGTCTCTCATCACCGTCAGCGATCACGGATTGATGGCGCTGGGCATGGTGTTGGAGGCCCGCGCGCTGCTGGAAAACCTGAGTGAGCGTTATCCGAAGCTGGTTGTTGCCGGCTATAGTATGGGCGGCCATATGGCTGCAATCACCGCGGCCGTCTGTCCATTCCCGGTTGCATGCGCGGCGCTGGCAACCGGCGCGTCTGCCAGTACCATTTACACCCGCGGGCTACTTTCGGTGTGCGTCGATCTGGACGCCCTCGGAGGCGGATCAAACTTGCGCGAGGCCGCACGCGGGCGTCTCCATCAGCTATTTGCTGTCGCGGATATCACGCGTTATCGACCGCCGGTCAGGGTGGACGCGGCTGTGATTGCAGGATGTACTCGCGACGGTTACGTACCGAGCCATGAAACTGAGCGCTTGCATCAGCACTGGCAGGGAAGTAGCTTGCGCTGGATTTCGGCCGGCCATTTCTCCGCGCTGGTGACGAGCGGAACCGCGCTCCGCGACTGCGTCGCCGATGCAGCGGGAAAGTTATAACTAGGGAAATTCTGATTAGTCCGTGGGAAGTCCCTCAGGGCTGAAGCCCGACCTAATATCATATGTTTGCGGACGGCCTGAAGGCCGTCCCCTTCAAAGAACCATACTTGATCAGAGTTTCCCTCACGGCTTGCGTCCAGCCTTAGCTTCGCCATCTGCAGTAACTGTTAAATTCCTTGACTTCAAACTGAATAAGCTAAATTATAGTGCCCCTATGAAAACCTGGGTCATACTTCTGCTGTGCCTAACGTTCGTGTGTCCACTCGGATCGCTTGCTGCTCCGGTCGCTGACAGCACCAACCCGAAGAAGGAGGAGGCAGAGGCGCTTCAGGCATGTGCCCAGGCGGTGCTGAGCGGCTTCCGCAAGGTCGCCGACACCCGCGATGTACGTTTTGAAGGCAAGGTTTCGGAAGCGAATGCCCTATGCCGCGGCGGCCAGAAGACTCTTCAATTCCGGCTGACCCCTTGGGTTGATTGGTCGCAATATTGGGGCACCGGAGACATGTCCTCGCTGCCGTCCGGTTTTATTTCGACGAAAGGTCCAGCATTTCGCGGAGTCACCGGCGCTCTGCTCGATCTGGAGTACGAGCGAATTGAGTTGATCAAGTTCAATCTGTTCGACAACAACGGAACATATCAGACCTACGTCACTGGGCGCGCGGGCGTCGGCGGTCAGGCAATCAAGACGTGGCCGGAGATGCGTCTCTCCAAGGACAATCCGAACTACTTGGCTGTCGGTGGTGACGGAGTGCAGTTATGCACCGGCGATCTGATTCGCGCACGCACATTGACGGGAATCTGCAATGATCTTCGCAATCCCTTGATGGGATCGACCGGAACGCCATTTGCCCGCAATGTCGAATTCGATACGACGTTTCCCGACCTGGGGCAGACGGAGTTGACTAAGAACCGCCACGGTGGACGGATAGGGTTGCTGACGCCCGATCCGCAAGTCATCAGCCGCATATTGTTTACGCGAGTACAGTCGAACCCGGCAGCTTGCAACGCCGGATTCGGCTTGCCAAATAATTCGCCCGACGCGAATTGCGATTACCAGAAGGCGCCGTTCTTCAACGTGCTCGCTGCCTATTGGATTCAATTCATGACGCACGATTGGTTCTCCCACATGGAGGAGGGCCACAACGCCGCTGAGATGATGGAGGTTGGCTGCAAGACGGAGTTGGTGAACAACGTTGCGACGCCGCTCACGCCGGACGAAGTGCAAAAGCTGGGATGCCGTCCCACGGATCAAGTGGACAAAACTTATGTGCTGCAGAGCTCATCGCCAGATCAATTTTCCAGTGGCGGCCATAACTACCTGACGCGCGCGCCAAAAACATTCAGCAACAAGAACACGGCGTGGTGGGACGCCTCGCAACTCTATGGCTTCGATGAGACTTCCGTGCAGCGCGTGAAGCGCGATCCCAAAGACCCGGCGAAGATGCTACTCGAACCAGTTGCGGCAATGGCTGGCCCGGGCTATTTGCCCGTGCTGCAGGCCAGCGATCCTATGCAGCCGCAATGGAAGGGACAGGAGTCCGTAGCGTTCCCTGACAACTGGTCAATCGGGCTGAGCTTCTATCACAACCTTTTTGCTCGGGAGCACAACTCGTTCGTCGATGAATTTCGCAGGCAAGCGGCACAAATGCCCAACGCGGATAGCGGCCTGCGTAATCCTTCCGATCCAAAGCGCGTGATCCGCAATCAAGACGTCACGCCGGACGAACTTTTCGCGGTGGCGCGGCTAGTGGTAGCGGCCGAGATCGCCAAGATCCATACCATCGAATGGACGCCGCAACTTCTGTATGACGAGCCGCTCTACAAGGGCATGAACGCCAACTGGAACGGGCTGCTCGGTACGGGCGATCCCGACGTCTCCAATGCGCTCTCAGACATCATCGTCCACAATTTTGGCAAGTCGAAGGACGTCACCAAAGAGTCGCAGTGGTATTCGGTGTTTGCCTCCGGACCGGGAATCTTCGGCCTCGGCAGCAAAGTTCCGCACTATGACATCACCAATCCGAACGACGTCAACGGTGGCGCGAATCACTTTGGCTCGCCGTTCAACTTCCCCGAAGAATTCGTCACGGTGTATCGCCTGCATCCGCTGGTTCCCGACTTGATCGAGTATCGCGACATGAGCAAGGACCCCAACCAGATTGTGCAGAAGGTTGCCGTAATCGATACTTTCGAGGGCAAAGCTACGGATGCAATGCGATCGCGCGGGATGGCGAACTGGGGCTTGAGCCTGGGCCGGCAGCGGCTGGGGTTGCTCGCGCTGCACAACCATCCGCAGTTCATGCAGAACATTCACCTGCCGCGCCTCGACACTCCTACCGGGCAGATCGATCTTGCGGCGCTCGACCTGATTCGCGATCGCGAACATGGCGTGCCGCGCTTCAACGAATTCCGGCGGCAGTACGGTCTGCGTCAACTGACCAGTTACGACGACTTTATGGATAAGAGCCTCGCCGCCGATTCGGCTGGCCACAAACAGCAGCAGGAGATCGTCGCGCAATTGCGCGAGGTTTACGGCACTCACGTTTGCGATTCCTCGAAGATCATCACGGACGCGCAGTTGAACGAAGATGGTTCACCGATCAATGACTGTCTGGGGCATCCCAATGGGTCGTTAGTCGACAACATAGAAGATGTGGACACGGTTGTCGGCTGGCTTGCGGAATCGACAAGGCCACATGGATTCGCAATCTCGGAGACGCAGTTTGTGGTGTTTATTCTGAATGCGTCGCGTAGGTTGTACAGCGACCGTTTTTTCACGTCCAGCTTCCGGCCGGAGTTCTATACGCAACTGGGTATCGACTGGGTCAACCACAACGGTCCCGGGCCGGAGATGATCGAGGCAGGCATGCCGAACGGACATAAGCAGCCAGTTTCGCCGCTCAAACGGATGTTGATGCGAAACATTCCGGAGTTAACTCCGGAGTTGCAGCATGTGACCAATGCGTTTGATCCGTGGGGCCGCGATCGTGGCCAATATTACACACTTGATTGGACGCCACGACCGGACGCGGTCAGTGATCCGGCGTTCAAGCAATAAGAGGCGCAACAAGTTCGGACTTTTTGCGAAGCCTCCGCGCACCGTCACGTTACAAAGTACCCTGCATCACAGGCACACCGTACTCCGCATCACAGACATAGTGTCCGCTTGCCCCTCAAACTGAGCCTTACTCCCGGGTGCTCAGGCGAGCAGTAACACCTGAGCTACTCTTCGACGTTACAAGGCGCAAACAGTTGCCGCCATTTGGTCTCATCATCCTGCGCGCCTGGCAGCTGTTCTTGCGTTGGCCCTCCAAACAATACTTGCGGGAGTAGAGGATCTGGCCAGTAGGAGATGTGGAGCATTATGGTGGAAGGCATCCAGTCACCCGCTCAAGTGACGTACTGGCTGATACACGGGCGCGTCCTTTTCGTGGTCCTTAATCTACTGGGGATCGCGTGCTTCGCTTACATCGTCGCCCAGCGCCTGACGCCGCTCATGCGGGGCGAGCGCGATTTTCGTTTTGACCGGCCCTTCGTCCGATTGGAAAGGCTCCTTCAATTCTGGTTAGGACAGTGGAAGCATCCGCGCTACCCGACCGCAGGGATCATGCATATCTTGATCTTTGCCAGTTTCCTGATTTTGGCTACTCAAGCTTTCTCTCTGCTGATACTCGGTGTCTATCCGAACTTCGCTGTGCCCGGTTCCTCGGAAGGAATCGGTCTTATCTATACCATCGTCAAGGACTACGCGGCGACGATTGTTTTCCTCTGCATGATCTTCGCCGTAGTTCGCCGGCTAGTCTTCAAGCCAGCGCGCTACGCAGTACCTGCCAGATATGGCAAAGGTCATCCTGTTGACGCCATTTTTCTCTTAGGCCTGATTGCGCTATTAATGGCGACTGAGAGCCTGTTTGAGGCCAGCAAGGCGGCCTATCAGACACAGCAGGGCCAGCCCGCTGAATTTCTGGCTGTGCTATCGCTGCCGTGGGTGTTTAAGAGTGTCCTCGTTACAACGCCGTTGACCACCCTTCAGAATCTGAATTTGAGCGCCTATTTTGTCGATGTTCTGACCTTTTACTTCCTGCTGTGTTACCGGCCGTTTGGAATACAGTTCCACGTCGAGACGTCTCTGTTCAACGTTTACTTCGCAAAGTTGGACCGCGGAACCGTGAAGCCGGTGAGATGGGGCGTCGACGATGAGCATCTCGATCAGGTGAAGTCGTTTGGCGTGAAGACCTTCGAAGACTTCACCTGGAAGCACATACTGGATTTCTATTCCTGCGCCGACTGTGGCCGTTGCTCGGACCAATGCCCGGCCAATGCGGTAGGTCGTCCACTGTCGCCAAGGTTCCTCACGACCAAGGCAAGAGACTATGCCTTCCAGCATTATCCGATGTTCGGCAGCGCGGGTAACGGCGCACCAATCATTGGTGGCATTTATTCGGAAGACGAAATTTGGTCTTGCACGACCTGCGGCGCCTGCGAAGAGGAATGCCCATTGCTGATCCAGTACATCGACAAGATCGTCGATTTGCGGCGAGGCATGATCGACGACGGCAACGTACCGCAGTCGCTGCAGAAGCCGCTGAAGGCACTCGAGAGTCGCGGCAATCCCTACGGCAAGATGGAGAAGAAGAGGGCCGAATGGACCAAGGCTAAAGATTTCGCCCCGACTTGCACCGTGAAGACCTTGGACGGCAAGGCCAATGCGGACACGTTGTATTTCGTTGACAGCATCACCTCCTACGACGACCGCATGCAGTCAATTGGGCGCGCTACGGCCAGGATTCTAGACTCGGCCGGGATGAACTTCGGAATCCTGGGGCCTGCGGAAAAAGACAGCGGACATGAAGCACGGCGTTTTGGCGAAGAGTCGTTGTTCCAGGCGTTGCGGGACCACAACGTGGATGCCATCAAGGCGTCCGGGGTCCAGCACATCGTGACCGCCGATCCGCACGCCTACAACGCGCTGAAGCATGACTACAAGGATCTGCCACCGGTGGAGCACATCAGCCAGGTCATCTGCCGGGAGGTGAAGTCCGGCAACTTCAAGCTCGAACCCGTAGAAAATGCCGCCGACGTTTACGCCTATCACGACCCCTGCTACCTCGGCCGGCACAATCAGGTGTACGACGATCCTCGCGATGTGTTGGACGCGATTCCTGGTTTGAAGAGGGTCGAGATGAGCCGCTCCCGGGATCGGTCCTTCTGTTGCGGTGGTGGCGGGCTGATGCTGTTCTATGAGCCGAAAGAAGACGAGAGGATGGGCGTGAAGAGGGTGCAAATGGCTGCCGAAGCTGGGGCCAATGTGATCGTGACGGCGTGCCCATTCTGCATGGTGAACATTGAAGACGCGATTAAGGTCGCGGGCATGGAAGGCAAGATGACTGCCATCGACTTGGCGGAGTTGGTGGACAAACAGCTCGTGCGCCCAGCGCCAGTCCAAGTGGAACATGACAAGCTGATGACAGAGGTCCACGCGTAGGACCTCACCAAGAAAGTTTTCGAACCAAATCTACCTGGGGAGTACGACAGTGGAGATTCTAGTTTGCGTAAGACGAGTACCTGACACTTCGGAAAACGAAGTTCAACTCAACACCGCCGGGAACGATATCGAACGTGACGACCTGGTGTATTCGATCAACGAACCCGACAATTATGCCGTCGAGGAGGCCCTGCAGATCACGGCGAAGGCCGGTGGCACGGTCACGGTGGTTACGGTCGGCAGCGATGACGACGAGGAGGTCCTGCGCCGAGAGATGGCCATGGGCGCCAATCGCGGCGTGTTGATCTCCGACAAGGCATTCGAGGGATCCGACGGCAGGGGCATTGCGACGGCTTTGAAATCGTTTGTGCAGAAGGGCCATTACGATCTCATCCTGACCGGAGTTCAGGCAGAAGACGGCGGCGCCCAGGTGGGTGGAATGCTAGCGGCCTTGTTGGATTATCCATTCGCGTCGCTGGTGAATTCCATTGCGGTTGACGGCGGCAAGTTGAAGGTAAGCCGCGAGATCGAAGGCGGCAACAAGGAGATGAACGAGATCGATCTCCCCTGCGTGCTCTCGATTCAAACTGGCATCAATGAACCGCGTTACGTCGGGATGCGAGGCATCCGGCAGGTTGCGGCGGTAGAGGTTCCAACCTTCAGTGCGTCCGACCTCGGTGTAGATGCAAGCGCGGTCGGGGATGCGGCAGCGAAGGTCAAACGGGTGGACTACTTCGTGCCCGCGCTCGGCAAGGGAGCCGAGATGCTCGAAGGCGATCGGGAAGAAGTCATCGCCAAACTGATTGAGTTAATGAAGGCCAAAGGAGGGTTGAACTAATGGCACGCATCTTTGCCTACATCGCACATAAGGGCGGCATTGCCGACGATTCAGCGGCCGAACTCGTAGCCGCAGCAAAAAAGATCGACGCAGCCGCGTCGCCGGTAGCTGTGGTGACCGGTTGGGGCGCGGAACTTGACGCCGTTTGCGAAACCCTGCGTGGCTCATACGCCGAGGTGTGGAAGATCGCGAATCAGGCACTCGCTTACCCCAATGCTGAACTGGTCCGCAAAGCTCTTCTGAATGTCCTGCCTCACGATAGAATCCTGCTCGTTCCACACGCACATTTTGGAATCGACCTGTCACCGGGTCTGGCCATCAAGATGAACGCGGCATATGTACCCGATGTAATCGGCATTGACGGGTTTGACGGGACTGCACTCAAACTGGTCCGCCAGGAGTTCGGCGGACAGGTCAGCGCGCATGTGCGTTGCGATGCATCGGCCGGTGCGGTCCTTAATCTACGTCCCGGCGCATTCAAGCCGCAGGAAGGCGCGCCCATCAATGGCGTCGTCGTTGACAAATCGGCGGACGTTGGCGCTCTGACGGCGGGTCGCCGCTATCTGGAGACTGTCCTTGCCGAGGCAGGCGACGTCGATATTACAAAGCACGCCGTTCTGGTTTCCGTCGGCCGTGGCATCCAGGAAAAAGACAACATCGCTATCGCTGAGGAGTTGGCGGAAACGCTGGGCGCGGCAGTGAGTTGCTCCCGGCCGGTGGTCGATGCCAAGTGGCTGCCGAAATCGCGCCAGGTGGGCTCGTCCGGTAAGACGGTCAAGCCCAAGGTTTACATGGCATGCGGCATAAGCGGTTCGTTCCAACATCTGGCGGGGCTGAAAGGCAGTCCCTTCATCGTCGCCATTAACAAGAACCCTAAAGCCCCCATCTTTCAGGTGGCAGATATCGGAATTGTGGACGACATCCTGGAGTTCCTGCCGGAGTTGACCAGCAAGGTCCGTGAAACGAAAACGGTTTCGGTCTAAGGCGCAAAGAGAGGCACCGACAATGATTACTAAGAAGACATTGCAGCTAAGTTTGAAATCGCTCCGCGATTTCGCGAAGAAACGCCTGCCTGATGAAGAGCTGATCGCATTGGATGAACGCGATGAATGCCCCGTGGAGATTGTTCGGCAAATGTCTGACCCAGACAAATTGGGCATTCAGCTGTTGTTCATTCCGGAAGAGTACGGCGGCATGGGCGGCAGCACCATGGACGTCTATCTCATATGCGAGCAGATGGCGCGCATCGACCTGGGCGTTGCTACCTCGCTGTTCGCCACCTTCCTGGGCAGCGATCCCATAACGTTCGGTGCCACTGAGGAGCAGAAAAAGAAATGGCTGGGCAAGATCGCCGATGAAGGCGTTCTGTTCGCCTACGGCGCCACCGAACCGGAAGCGGGCAGCGACCTGGGCGCGCTGAAGACGACCGCCGATCGCGTCGAAAAAGACGGCAAAATCGTCGGCTATAAGATCAACGGAAGCAAGCAGTGGATCAGCAACGGCGGAATTGCCGACTATTGCACCATCCTGGCCAATACGCCCGCCGGGCCAAGCTGGTTCATCGTGGACGCGGGCACCAAGGGTTTTGCTCACGATAAGCCTGAGGACAAGCACGGCATCCGCCTGAGCAACACGGCAGCGCTGGCGCTCAACGACGTTTACGTCGATGCCGACCGGCTGGTCGGTGGCGTAGAAGGCCAGGGACTCATCCAGGCCCAGTTGGTCTTCGGTTACACGCGGGTCATGGTCGCGGCCTTCGGGCTGGGCGCCGGTTGGTCCGCGCTGGACCGCGCCATCCCTTATTCCACCAAGCGAATCCAGGGCGGTACGCCGCTCTCGGAGAAGCAGGGCTACACCCACAAGCTGATCGTGCCCAACGTGGTGAAGCTGGAAGCCGGCCGCGCCTTTATAGAAGAGACGGCGCAACGCATCGACGCAGCCAACGAGGGAAGCCTCAACACCGAAGGCGCCATTGCCAAGTACATGTCCACTGAAGCCGGCGATGCCGCCGCCGACGCCAGTATCCAGGCGCTTGGCGGCTATGGCTACACCCACGAGTACATGGTGGAGAAGGTCAGCCGCGACGTGCGCATCACCCGGATCTACGAGGGCACATCGGAGATCATGGAGATGACGATCAGTCGCGATCGCTGGCAGCTCCACCTGAAGACGCGCGGACAGCATTTACCATGATCGGGCGCGCGAGGTCGAAGCACTGCATGCCGCGCATCCCAATGTCGGCGCGGATGTAGCCGCGCTGGCGCTGCACGCCTTGGCTGAGGTGATGGAGAAGGCACGCATTCATCGGCTTACCCGCTTTCAGCACATTCTGCTGCGTGTCGGTGAGTGGATCGCGTATGCCGAATGCGCCGCCACGCTGGCCCGCCGGGCTGCGTTGGCTGCGGAAGGCAGGCTTCACGAGAAGGCGAGCGACCGCTTCGACCCTACGGCGCTGGCGGCCATCAGTCGGATCTTTGCCCGCGAGGCGGCCCTCAAGGTAGGCGAAGAAGGCTTGCGGTGGGTGACTGGAGCCGATGGTGTCAGCGACGCTGAGATGCCGGCATTCGAAGCGGCATTGGGATTGTCCGCAATCCATCGTGCACAAGCCGGCGTGGTTTCGGATATGGATTACGTCGCCGACGTGCTCTATAGCCGAGTGAAGAAGGAAGTGGAACAACCCGTCCTGGCTTAAGCGAGGAAGAGAAAAATCAGGCATCCGGTTTTGCCAGCCGGATGCCTGTTTTGTTTGCCGGTTAGAGCAGATCCCTCGCCGGCTAAAAGTCGCTCGGGATGACAAAAATAAAGAGTTTATTGGCACGACTGAAGAGGCCGCGGAAAAATCACTGCAGGGAAAAGAAACAGCAGATTCCTCGGGGCTAAAGCCCCTCGGAATGACAAGAATAAAGGGGTTGTCGGCGCAGCTGAAGGTGCGCCCCTTAAAACCGGGCGCTATCGAGTTTTTCAGCAAACTGTAAAGCCGAGATCATGACGGGTCTCCGCGGCAGGGACGCAGCCGGGCCCCTTCCAAATGGGGCTCCATCGACTAGAACCAGCCCTAGATTTCTATGCCCAATATTCCACGTGGTAACACGAATTATGTGTGTTGTACTACACAATGTTAATGTCGTAACACATAATATACGCGGCGCAACCCGTCGCCTATCACCTTCCTTTGTGGCCTGCATCACCCATCCTCCCGCGTTACGTCACTGACACGGTTCCCGCCCCCCTGTCACAGTAGGAATGCTCTTCGGGCGCTCCCGGTTCGGCCAGGCCGTGTGAGTGTACCGTCCCTTCCCAGGTGGGGAGGAGTGACCTAGACCCAAGCTCCTAATGCCTGCTTCTGCGCCGCTCGATGGGCGTCATCTTCGTCAGGTTTAAGAAATTCTAAAGGAAGTGACCAGATATGGATAACACCGCTTATCGTGCGATTGCGATTGTGGGCGCGGGGGCTGTTCTGCCCGATGCCGTGAACGTACCGGCTTTCTGGGAAAACGTGAAGAACAGCCGTTACAGCATCGGCGAGGTTCCATCCGACCGTTGGGACCCGGCGCTTTACTACGATGCCGACCACGGCGCTCCCGACAAGACTTATTCGAAGATTGGTGGCTGGGTGCGCGAATACGTGTGGGAGCCCATGAAGTGGCACCTGCCCATCCCGCCCCGCGTAGTTGATGCCATGGACATTGCTCAAAAATGGGCCATCGCGTCTACCCGTGAAGCGTTGGAAGACTATGGCTATCCCAAGCGGCCGCTGAATCTGGACCGTACGGCGGTGATCTTGGGCAATGCCATGGCTGGAGAAAGGCATTACCTCACATCGCTGCGCGTGCACTTTCCGGAATACGCCCGTGAGCTGGCGGACAGCGCCACCTTCGCCGCGTTGCCGGCAGCAGCACGCCGGGACATCACGCGCGAATTACACGACCGCATGAACAAGCTTCTGCCCGAGATTACGGAAGACAGCATGCCCGGAGAATTGGCGAACTGCATTGCCGGCCGCATTGCGAATATCTACAACTTCCATGGACCAAACTATGTGTGCGATGCCGCCTGTGCCTCCGCGATGGCGGCGATCAGCTCGGCGGTCGAAGGACTAGTGGCGAATGACTTTGACGTGGCGGTCTGCGGCGGCATCGACCGCAACATGGGGGCGCCAACCTTCGTCAAGTTCTGCAAGATCGGCGCGCTCTCGGCGAGTGGTACTCGGCCCTACGCCGAAGGAGCCGATGGCTTTGTCATGGGCGAAGGCGCTGCAATCTTCTTGCTCAAGAGATTGGCAGACGCCGAGCACGATGGGGACAAGATCTACGCCGTGCTGCGTGGCATTGCCGGGTCGAGCGACGGTAAGGGCAAGGGGATTACCGCGCCCAACCCGATCGGCCAGAAGTTCGCCATCGAGCGCGCCTGGCAAAATGCCGGGTTATCTCCCACCGCCGGTACGTTGATGGAAGGCCATGGCACGTCAACCAGCGTGGGCGACGGCGTCGAGCTGCAAAGCATGGCCGAAGTACTAAGCAGTTATCATCTCCCCTCCGGTTCGGTGGCGCTTGGCTCTGTCAAATCGAACATTGGGCATCTCAAAGGAGCTGCGGGCGCGGCTGGATTACTGAAAGCAACTCTGGCGCTTCGCGACAAGGTGTTGCCGCCCAGCGTGAACTGCGAGCATCCCAATCCGGCTTTCGACTTTGCTCACTCCCCGCTGTATGTCAATACCGAGCTCCGGCCATGGACTGTCCCCGCGGATGTCACGCGGCGGGCCGGCCTGAGTGCCTTCGGGTTTGGCGGCACCAACTTCCATGCTGTATTGGAAGAGTACATACCCGGCAAGCTCAACGGAAATGGCAAGCGGTCAGTAGCAGTTACTGCGCCATCGCCGGTTATGGCAGAGCAGATGGTCAGCGCGGCAAATGTTACGTCCACTGCGGTCGCACCTGCGATGACCGCTGCCGCTCCTGCAACTGCCTCCGCCTCCTGCAAGGCTCCGTTACGGGGTGCACTGGTGATTGGCGGTGCCTCAGACGCGGAACTGTCCGAGCGCCTTCAGGCAATCCAGAAAGATGCGGCGGCGGGTCGCGCGCCTGCACCCACCGCTCCAGCGGAATCGGACCTGAGAGCGACTGAACGCCTTGTAATTGATTACGCCGATGCCGCCGACCTGGCGGACAAATCGTCGAAGGCGCTCAAGGCGCTAAAAGCCAATCAAGCTCCAATCTGGAAGGCGCTGCGTCCCCAAGGTATTTTCCGTGGACACGGCCCTGCGGGCAAAGTGGCATTCCTTTATACCGGCCAAGGCTCACAGTACGTCAACATGCTTGAGCCGCTTCGTGCAGCCGAACCAATCGTGACCGAAATCTTTACCGAAGCCGATCGCATTATGACTCCGCTGCTCGGTAAGCCGCTGAGCGAGTTTGTCTTTGTGGACAAGACGAATGCGGAGGCGGTGGCGAAAGCGGAAGAAGATTTGCGCCAGACCGAAATCACTCAGCCCACTGTGCTGACCATCGACCTGGCCCTGACCCGACTCTTGGCCGCGTATGGCATCCAGCCCGATATGACCATGGGGCACAGCCTGGGCGAATACGGCGCACTGGTCGCATCTGGCTCGCTGAGCTTCGAGGATGCATTGTCGGCAGTGAGCGCCCGCGGTCGCGGTATGACGAAAGTGGCCGTGAAAGACACCGGGAAGATGGCGGCGGTCTTTGCGCCGCTTGCTGAAGTTGAGCGCATCCTGAAGACCATTGACGACTATGTGGTGATCGCCAACGTAAATAGCGGACAGCAGTCCGTCATCGGCGGGGCCAGCAAGGCGGTCGAACAGGCCATGGTGGCTTTCCTGCAAGCCGGCTACGACGTGACCTCATTGCCGGTGAGCCACGCTTTCCACACCTCCATTGTTGCCCCCGCCAGCGAGCCTCTGCGTGAGATGCTTTCGCACCTGAACATCCAGCCACCTCGTGTACCGATCGTTGCCAATGTGAATGGCGAGTTTTATCCCACCGGAGCTGATGTGGTTCCGCAGATGGTGGAGCTGCTCGCGCAACAGGTCGCGGCGCCGGTACAGTTCGTGAAAGGTCTGAACACACTCTACGATGCCGGTGCCCGGGTCTTTGTTGAAGTTGGGCCGAAGAAGGCGTTGCAGGGATTTGCCGAAGAGGTGCTCGGTGGACGCGGGGACGTCGTTTCGCTATTCACGAATCATCCGAAATTCGGAGACATTCCAGCTTTCAACCAGGCGCTATGCGCCCTCTATGCCGCGGGACTGGGCCGCGGACAAGCTGAGGTGCCGGTCGAGATTCAGGTGAACCCGGCGCTATCACAGTCCACGATTCCCGCGCCGCTTAACGACACCAAGCCGATGCCCGTGCCGGCAACTGTTACGGCCGCTGTCAGGGCTCCGGCGCTACCTGCGCTTTCAATGCCCGTAGTTTCCCCATCGATAAACGATCTCAAACCAACACCGGCAGCCACAACTGCTCCAGTTTCTGTTACGTCCTCCAACCCGGCAAACGGTAACGGGTACAACGAGCTCGGCCGCCTATTGAGCGAGACGCTGGAACGCGCCGGCTGGCATCATGGCGAGAATTCCGCCACTGCCAGCCTCCAAGTCGGCATAACCGGAGCGTCTTTGGGTCTGCCTGGAACCGAGCATATTTTCGACGATGGCAACATCGAACGTCTCTTGCGAGGCGATCAGTTCATTAGTGCTGTCCCAGCTCGTTTCCGCCAGGAGATGCTGGACAAACACATCAAACGCCTGGTTAAGAGCGAGCAGGGCGAAGCCACCTTTGAGTCCATCACCGATGTCGCGGATGTTATCAAGCTGGCCGGTCGTGGCGGCGCTTTCGATCTGGAAAGCGAATTCGGCGTTCCCTCGGAACATCTGGCCGCGCTTGACCGTGTGACTCGTTTGGCTATCGGCGCGGGAATTGACGCGTTGCGTGACGCCGGAATCCCGCTGGTCATGCGCTATAAGACCACTACCAAAGGCACTCAGCTACCTGACCGGTGGGGATTGCCTGATGCGATGCGCGACGACACCGGCGTTATTTTTGGCTCCGCCTTCCCCGGCTATGACGCATTCGCCGATGAGATGGCGCGCTATTATGCGGACCACGCACGCCGTGAGCAACTAGAGACGTTGGAGTCTTTGCGCGCTCGCGCAATGGGAAATGGTTATTCCAAGGTTGGGCAGGAAATAGACCAGCGCATTCAGGAGCTGCATGCCGCGCTCGACAAAGAGCCGTATGTGTTCGACCGGCGCTTCCTGCTGAAGACCCTCTCGATGGGACATTCGCAATTTGCCGAACTCATCGGCGCTCGTGGCCCCAACACGCAAGTCAACGCGGCATGCGCGACTACCGCACATGCCGTTGGGCTGGCCGAGGATTGGATCCGCGCCGGACGGTGTCGTCGCGTGGTCATCATCTCGGCGGACGATGTCACCTCCGACCACATGATCGGATGGTTTGGTGCCGGCTTCCTGGCTAGCGGAGCCGCAGCTACGGATGAAAAGGTCGAAGACGCCGCGATTCCGTTCGATCGCCGCCGGCATGGATTGATCATGGGAATGGGTGCCGCCGCTCTTGTCGTTGAGAGCCTGGATGCCGCGCGTGAACGCGGAATCCAGCCGATCTGCGAAGTGTTGAGTGCAGTAACAGGCAATAGTGCGTTTCATGGCACTCGGCTCGATGTCCAACATATTGGCCAGGTGATGGAAGGCCTGGTGGCCGAAGCCGAAACGGTTAGCGGCGTTGGGCGCCAAGAGATAGCGCCGAAAATGGTTTTTGTTTCGCACGAAACCTACACCCCAGCGCGAGGTGGTAGCGCCTCCGCTGAGATCCATGCACTGCGCCGCGTCTTCGGCGACAACGCGGATCAAATCGTAATCGCCAATACCAAGGGCATGACTGGTCACGCGATGGCGACTGGCATTGAAGATGTCCTCGCCGTGAAGGCGCTGGAAACAGGATTGGTGCCGCCCGTCGCCAACTTTAAGGAAGTCGATCCCGAGTTGGGTGTCTTGAACCTCTCGAAGGGGGGCGCCTATCCCATCCAGTATGCAATGCACCTGGGTGCGGGATTCGGCTCGCAGATCAGCATGATTCTGCTGCGGTGGGTACCGACGAAGGACGGTGTCCGTCGCAGCCCCAATGCACTCGGCTACTCCTACCGCATTGCCGATGAGGCCGCCTGGAATGGCTGGCTGAGTCGGACGGCAGGTCATCCGGTCGCAAAGCTGGAAGTGATAAATCGTACGCTGCGTGTGCCAGACCAAGGGCTGGCAGCGCGGATTGCTGGAGCCGCCAAAGACTCTGTTCCGGTACCAGCGCCGACCACCAAACCGATTGCTAAGCCGGAGGTACAGGTTCAAGCTGCTGTGATCGCACCGACCATGTCGCCGAAGGCTGTGGCGAGCACTCCGGTAAAAGAACCGACACCAACTGTGACGCCGTCGCCGGTCAAGGTGAAAGAAGAAGTAAAGGTTCCGGCACCAGCGCAGGTAGTGACTTCTGTTGGAGGCGGTGCTGCAGACACGGTAAGAGAACGCATCCTCGCCCTGATGGTGCAGAAGACGGGCTATCCGCAGGACATGCTGGACGTCGACCTTGATCTGGAAGCGGACCTTGGCGTCGACACGGTCAAGCAGGCGGAGATGTTTGCCGCCATTCGCGAGATCTACAACATTCCCCGCGACGAAAACCGCAAGCTACGTGACTATCCGACGTTGGCACATGTGATTCGCTTCGTGTACGAGAAGCGGCCAGACCTGGCCGGCGTGGCTGCTCCGTCACCGAAGATGGTCGAGACATCCGCGATTGCACCGCCTCCGGTCACGGCCCCAGCAACTCCTGCGGTGACATCACCGGCAGCCGGCCCGGACGAATCAGTAAAAGAACGCATTCTTGAATTGATGGTGGAAAAGACCGGCTATCCCAAAGATATGCTGGACGTCGATCTTGATCTGGAAGCCGATCTCGGTGTGGACACGGTTAAGCAGGCGGAGATGTTCGCGGCCATTCGTGAGATCTACAACATTCCGCGTGACGAAAACCGCAAGCTGCGCGATTACCCGACGCTGGCACATGTGATTCGCTTCGTGTACGAGAAGCGGCCGGACCTGGCCGGCGTGGCTGCTCCGTCACCGAAGACGGCAGAGATGCCTGCACCTACACCAACTCCAGTTGTGGCCCAAGCACCTTCGCCAGTGCCAGCTCCCGCAGCAGGCCCTGACGAATCGGTGAAGGAACGCATTCTTGAATTGATGGTGGAGAAGACCGGCTATCCCAAAGACATGCTGGATGTCGATCTTGATCTAGAAGCCGATCTCGGTGTGGACACGGTTAAGCAGGCGGAGATGTTCGCCGCCATTCGCGAGATCTACAACATTCCGCGTGACGAAAATCGCAAGCTGCGCGATTACCCGACGCTGGCGCATGTGATTCGCTTCGTGTACGAGAAGCGGCCCGACCTGGCCGGTACGGTTTCGTCATCGCCAACGCTCGCTGAACCAACGCCGGCCGAACTCCCAGTTGTCACAGCGCCGGCCGTTACCGACGACTCCATCAAACAAATGGTGCTGGACATCGTGGCTGAGAAGACGGGCTATCCCAAGGACATGCTGGACCTGGACCTCGACCTGGAAGCCGACCTGGGTATCGACACGGTGAAGCAGGCAGAGATGTTCGCCGCCATCCGGGCGGCGTACAACATCCCGCGCGATGAAAATCTCAAATTGCGCGAATTTCCGACCTTGGCCCACGTGATTCAATTCGCTCGTGATAGGCAGCGAGTAACGGCGTCCGCCGCGACGGTTCGCGAAACTCCGGTTGCGGTTGCGACAACTCCTCGCTCGCCGGTTGCGAGTTTCGATGCAGCAAACCGGATCCCGCGCCGCGTGCCTGTGCCAAACTTGCGGCCGCCGCTTGCGGCTTGCAAGCCAACGGGTGTGAGCCTGGCTCGCGGAAGTCGCGTCGTGATCATGCCCGATAAAGGTGACGTGGGGAAGGCGCTGGCGCAACGAGTGGAAGCGATGGGCGTAGAGGTCTTATGGATTAAGGACGCGCCGAACGCCGATGCACTTAGCAGTCTGTTCAACGGCTGGGTGAGTACTGGTCCGGTGCAGGGAGTTTACTGGCTGTCGGCGCTCGACAACGAGGGCAATCTGGCCGACATGGATCTCGCATCCTGGCACGACGCTCTTTGGGTTCGCGCGAAATCTCTTTACACCACCATGCGGGTTCTGTACGACCAGGTTGCAAAGCCAGGCACGTTCCTGGTGTCGGCGACGCAACTGGGCGGTCAGCACGGATACGACGACGCTGGAGCGGTCGCGCCCCTGGGCGGCGCTGTGACAGGCTTCACCAAAGCATATAAGCGCGAACGGCTCGACGTCCTTGTCAAAGCTGTCGATTTCGAAACTGATCGCAAAGCGGCGGAAGTTGCGGACGCGCTTATCGAAGAGACACTCCGCGATCCCGGCGCGGTCGAGATTGGCTATAAGGCAGGGCTGCGTTGGACGGTTGGGCTGCAAGAACAGCCTGTCGCCGATGGCCAACCTGGAATGACGCTGAACGCGAATACGGTGTTCGTCGTCACAGGCGCAGCAGGAAGCATCGTCTCCGCCATTACCGCCGACTTGGCGGGAGCATCCGGCGGTACGTTCTACCTGCTTGACCTGGTACCCGAACCCGCTCCTGACAATCCTGACCTCAAGCGCTTTGTCAGCGACAAAGATGGCCTTAAACGCGATCTGTTCGCGCGCATTCAGGCGAGTGGCCAGCGTGCCACGCCAGCATTGGTCGAGAAAGAACTGGCGGCGCTGGAGCGGGCACAAGCCGCCCAGAGCGCAATCGATGCCGTTCGCGGTGCGGGAGGCACGGCACACTACTTCAGCGTCAACCTGACCGACACGGCTGCGGTGGCCAACATCATCAACCAGGTGCGTGAGCGTAGTGGGCGCATTGACGTCTTGCTGCATGCTGCGGGAATCGAGCGTAGTCACTTCCTGCCGGACAAGGAGCCGCGCGAATTCGACCTCGTCTTCGATGTGAAGAGCGACGGTTGGTTCAACTTGCTGCGTGCGATCGGCAATATGCCGCTGGGGGCAACGGCGGCGTTTAGCTCGGTTGCAGGACGCTTTGGCAACGGCGGGCAGACAGATTACAGCTCGGCCAACGATCTGCTGTGCAAGATCACGTCAAGCTTCCGCACGACGCGGCCGCCGACGCGCGGCATTGTCATCGACTGGTCGGCGTGGGGCGGTATCGGCATGGCAACGCGCGGGTCCATCCCTAAGATGATGGAGTTGGCGGGCATCGATATGCTGCCACCCGAAGCCGGCATTCCGTGGATTCGCCGTGAACTGACCATGGGAGGGACGCGCGATGAAGTCGTAGTCGGTCAGCGTCTCGGGGTCCTTCTAAGTGAGTGGGACCCAACCGGAGGGATCGATGCGCAGGCTTGGGAAAGTCTCAGGCAAGCCTCGCCGACGCAGGGTCCAATGGTCGGCAAGATCGCAGGAATGGGTGTTCACAGCGGCTTGATCATGGAGACCACGCTCGATCCGAAGGTCCAGGCCTTCTTATACGATCATCGAATTGATGGCACGCCAGTGCTGCCCGGCGTTATGGGAATCGAGGCCTTTGCCGAAGCTGCCCAATCCATGGTTCCCGGTTGGCATGTGGAAGCCGTCGAAGACATAAATTTCCTGTCGCCGTTCAAGTTCTATCGCGATGAACCGCGCACGGTGACCGTGCAAGCTATGTACCACTTGCAAGGCGATAGTTTGCTGGCCGATTGTCGGCTCATTGGCCGTCGCACCTTGCCCAACCATCCGGAGCCGCAAGAGACGGTTCATTTCAGCGCCAGGGTGCGGCTATCGAAACAGACGCCGGCGACTGCGACTGGGAAGGCCCCGCAGATCTCGGCTGACTCGTTCATCGAAGCCGCCGACATTTATCGTGTCTACTTTCACGGTCCGGCTTACCAAGTTCTGGAGCAGGCTTGGTGGGATGGAACGCACATGGTCGGATTGATGGCGGAGCATTTACCTCATAATCACCATCCAGCGGATCGTCAAACTCTTATGGCACCGCGGCTGATCGAGCTTTGCTTCCAGACCGCGGGGGTTTGGGAGATAAGCGAACAAGATCGGTTTGGTCTGCCGCAGGCCGCTCAATGCGTGTTCCTCTTGCGCGCTCCGGATCTGGCCGAGAGCAAGCTGCGCGCCGTTGTAACACCCAGCCCGGATCAAGGCATCTTCGATGCGGAGGTTGTGGACGCGAAAGGGAACTGCTACGTGCGGCTTAGTGGGTACCGTACGGCGGCGCTCCCCAACAGCGTCGATTCGGAGGCCTTCAAGAAATTGCACGCTGTCATGGCGTAACGAACATAAACGCGGTCTGGCCGATCGGTTGAGGAGATCCTCTATGCACGAATTTCAACGCGTGGCCATCGTTAACCGCGGTGAAGCCGCAATGCGCTTCATCCACGCGGCGCGTGAGTTCAATCAAGAATATGGCACATCGCTGTGTACGATCGCGCTCTATACCGAGCCCGACCGTCACGCGATGTTCGTTTGCGAAGCAGATGAAGCTGTATCTCTCGGGGCCGCGATGGTTCCTGACCCAACCACCGGCCATTCTAAGAGCAGTTACGTCGATTACGACCTACTCGAACGGACCTTGACGAGCATACGCGCCGAGGCGGTCTGGGTCGGTTGGGGTTTTGTCGCCGAGCATCCGGAGTTCGCCGACTTGTGCCGCAAGCTCGGTATCGTGTTCATCGGCCCGGATGGCGATGTTATGCGACGCCTGGGCGACAAGATTGCCTCGAAACTGCTGGCCGAACAGGCCCAGATACCGGTAGCCCCCTGGAGCGGCGGACCAGTGGAAAGCTTCGCTGATGCAAAGCGTCATGCCGAGCGCCTGGGCTATCCGCTCCTGATTAAGGCTACGGCAGGAGGTGGTGGTCACGGGATCCGTCGCGTGAATTCCGCAGCCCAGCTCCTGACGTCCTTTGAAGGTGCCCGCGCCGAAGCCTTCAAGGCCTTCGGCAATGGCACCGTTTTCATGGAGCAATTGGTTCTGGCTGCCCGTCACGTTGAGGTGCAAGTCATTGCCGACCACTACGGTACCACCTGGGCCGTTGGAGTGCGCGACTGTACCATTCAACGCCGTCACCAGAAAGTCCTGGAAGAAGCGCCCTCCCCCGCGCTCACTTCTCTGCAGGATCAGGCGCTACGCGAAGCTGCGGTGCGCCTGAGCCAGGCGGCGGGATATCACAATGCCGGCACCGTCGAATTCCTGTATCAACCCGACAGCCACCGCTTTTCCTTCATGGAAATGAATACCCGGCTGCAAGTCGAACATCCGGTGACCGAGTGCACGACCGGATGCGACTTGGTCAAACTTCAGATTCACATTGCACGTGGCGGACGTCTGGAAGGAGAACCACCGCAGACCTCTGGCCACACGATAGAAGTGCGGCTGAATGCCGAGGACGCGGAAAACGGATTTGCTCCCGCGCCAGGCTTGATCGAACGCTTCCGGCTTGCCAGCGGGCCAGGCGTGCGCATCGATACCGGTGTGGCCGTAGGCGATGCCATCCCGCCGGACTTTGACTCCATGATCGCCAAGATCATCGCCTATGGGCAAAACCGAAAGGAAGCTCTCTCCAGATTGCAGCGGGTGTTACGCGAGAGCGTTGTCGTCATCAAAGGGGGAACCAGCAACAAGGCGTTCCTGCTGGACCTGGTGAGCCGCCCTGAGGTACAGCAAGCGAAAGTAGATATCGGGTGGCTGGATCGGCTGTCAGTCAACAACGGGCATTGTTCCAAGCTCCACGCCGATGTGGCTCTGGTGCAGGCAGCGATCGAAGCCTATTCGGCCGAGTTGGCGGTAGAGCAGACGCAATTCTATGCCTCGGCCGTGCGCGGACGACCACACGTTCGAAACGAACTAGGCCGGACCGTTGAATTGCGCTATCGGGGACAGAGGTACTCGCTAAGAATCTATTGCCTAGGTCCCCATCAGTACCGGGTCGAAGTGGATGGATCACGCATCGAGGCCCTTATCCATCCGTTGGGCAAGTTTGAGAATTGGCTGACTGCTTTTGGCCGACGCTTCCACGTCGTCTCTGTCGTTCAAGGTCTGAATTATCGGATCGAGGTCGACGGCGTGTCGCACTCGATCGATCGCGATGACGGAGGTGTGGTGCACGCGCCTGGGCCGTCGGTAGTCGTTTCCATTGCCGTGAAGGCGGGAGACCTGGTTTCGGTCGGTGACACGCTGGCCGTGCTGGAAGCGATGAAGATGGAAATGGCCGTAGTCGCTCCATTTTCTGGAAGAGTCCGGCAGGTGATGACAATCCCCCACGTGCAGGTAGCAGCCGGGGACCCGCTGATGCAAATCGAGGCTGCCGCTGGTGAGGAAGCGTTGGCCACGGCTGAGCGAGTGACCTTTGGCGAGTTGGCCGGTGCGAACGAAACCGGGCAAGACAAGCGATCTCGTTGGCGTTACGACTTGGACGAGTTGCGGCATCTCATGCTCGGCTTTGATGCCGACCCGGCACAGACAGCGCGACTGTTCGCGCAATGGAGTCAGTTCCAGGCAGCTCCGGCGGACAGTGGCGAAATCATCCGCCGGGAAGACGACATTCTGAGTATTTTCGCGGATATTTGCTCGTTGTTTCGCAGGAAGCCGAGCGCGCACGATCCCGCTGGCGGTGAAGCACCCAGCACGGAAGCCTACCTCTTTTCCTACTCCCGGATGCTCGAAACTCACGGCGAGGGGCTGCCACCCGCGTTTGTAGAGGCGCTACAGCGTACGCTCGCTCATTACAGCGTGAAGACGCTGGACCGTTCGCCCGAACTGGAAGAGGGCCTGCTATGGATCTACAAATCGCATCAACGAGTAGATCGGCAAGTGGCGCCCATTCTAGCCTTGCTGGAACGCCGCCTCGCAAGTATTGATGCCACCAAGCCAAGCGCGGATGAGTCGTTCCGTGTGTTGCTCGACCGAATCATCGCCATCACCCGCGGGCTCTTTCCCTCCGTCAGCGATCTTGCTCGGGAACTTCGCTATCGCTGCTTCGAGCAGGCGCTATTCGAGCAGGCACGTAAAGAGGTTTATGCGGAAGCCCAAAATCATCTAGCCTACCTAGCTGCGAATCCGCAGGCCTCAGACCTGCGCGAGAAAATCACCGCGTTGATCGAATGTCCGCAACCGCTGGCGAGTTTCTTCTCCGGCCGGTTTGCTGGCGCAGATCGCGGCTTACGTCAGTTGATGTTGGAAGTCATGACCTCGCGCTATTATCGCGGACACGCACTGGAAAACTTTCGAGTGATGCCCATGAACGGCCACTGTTGTGTGTCGGCGAGATATCTGCAGGATGGGCGGTGGGCGGAAGTCTTCGCCGCTCACGCCGAGTATGGTCGGCTCTTGGACGCGACGCGAGTCATGTGTTCCAGTGTCGGGCAAGTGCCACCGGGGGATGACGTCGTTATCGATCTGTATCTGCGGAATCCTGGTTCCCTGGCGGAACCTGAGGTCACCCAACAAGAGGTTTGCTCCTGGCTCAACCAAGCCAGCTTCCCTCGCCCGATTCAGCGCATCGTGGTGGCGGTTTCAGCTCCCGGCCGCGGTGAAGGCATCGCTGGTATGCAACACTTCACGTATCTGCCGTCCGCGAATGGCTATGAGGAAGAAAGGCTGTTCCGTGGAGTGCATCCCATGATGGCGGAACGGCTTCATCTCTGGCGCTTGAAGAACTTTACCGTGGAACGGTTACCCTCGGTTGAAGATGTTTACCTTCTGCATGCCACGGCGAACGAGAATCCCAAAGATGAGCGGCTCTTCGCGGTTGCAGAGGTGCGGGATCTGACGCCGGTTCGCGATGAGACCGGCCGCATCGTGCAACTGCCGCACTTGGAGCGCATGTTCGCGGAAGCCGTTGCAGGTATGCGGCTGTTTCAATCGCGGCGTGCTCCCCACGAACGGCTCTACTGGAACCGGATATTTCTTTACCTTTGGCCCGTATTCGATCTCAAGCCGGACGAGCTCAATGACATCGCGCACAAACTGGCTCTATCCACAGATGGACTGGGATTGGAACAGGTGGTGGTGCAAGCCCGTATTCCCCATCCGCAGACCGGCGAAATACGCGACATGGTGATGCGCATCTCGGCGCCCGGCGATGCCGGCCTGCTTATCACCACACGGCCACTCAGCACGCTGCAACTGATGAAACCGCTGACCGAGTACAACCAGAAGGTTGTGCGGATGCGCCGGCGCGGACTCATTTATCCCTACGAAATCATCAGGATGCTAACTCCCGACCGGGAGAACACTCGCGCGGAATTTCCTCCGGGGGATTTTGTCGAGTACGACTTTGATTCGGAAGGCCGTCTGCTGCCGATCGATCGACCCGCCGGAAAGAATAAGGCCAATATCATTGTTGGCGTCATCCGCAATTTCACCACGAAGCATCCCGAGGGTATGACGCGGGTAGTCCTGCTAGGAGACCCGAGCAAGGATCTGGGCGCGCTCGCCGAAGCTGAATGCCGGCGCATCCTGGCAGCTTTGGATCTCGCCGAAGAGACCGGCGTGCCGGTTGAGTGGTTTGCGCTGTCAGCCGGAGCGAAGATCTCGATGGAGAGCGGCGTGGAGAACATGGACTGGATCGCCCGCGTCCTGCGTCGCCTGGTTGAGTTCACGCAAGCAGGCGGTGAAGTGAATCTGGTGATCAACGGGATCAACGTCGGAGCGCAGCCTTACTGGAATGCCGAAGCGACCATGCTGATGCATACCCGCGGCATTCTGATCATGACGCCGAAGGCGGCGATGGTGCTCACCGGCAAGCGCGCACTGGACTATTCAGGTAGCGTCTCAGCCGAGGACAACGAAGGCATTGGCGGCTACGATCGCATCATGGGTATCAACGGGCAGGCACAGTACTGGGCTCGCGATATCGATCAAGCCTGCCAGATCCTGTTGCGTCATTATGAACACACCTACGTAGTTCCAGGCGAACGATTCCCGCGGCGGGCGGCTACCAACGATCCTATCGACCGCGATGTGCAAGCGTTTCCACATCCCAATGGATCCGACACCAGCTTCGCTCGCGTGGGCGACATCTTCTCTGACGAGACCAACGCCGGTCGTAAGAAATCTTTCGACATTCGCACCGTGATGAGAGCGGCGGTGGACCAGGACCATCGCCCCCTGGAACGCTGGCCCGGCATGCGAGGCGCTGAGACGGCCGTGGTCTGGGACGCTCATCTCGGTGGCTATCCCGTTTGCCTGATTGGCATTGAATCCAAGCAGGTGCCCCGGTTGGGATTTGTGCCGGCAGACGGACCTGACCAATGGAGTGCCGGCACGCTGTTTCCTCTCTCCTCTAAGAAAGTAGCTCGTGCGATCAATGCGGCCAGTAATAATCGGCCGGTAGTTATTCTGGCTAATCTGTCAGGGTTTGACGGGTCCCCGGAGTCGATGCGCAAGCTGCAGCTTGAGTATGGCGCGCAGATCGGAAGGGCCGTGGTGAATTTCAAAGGCCCCATGATCTTTTGCGTTATCTCCCGTTACCATGGAGGCGCATACGTAGTTTTCTCGCGAGCGCTGAACGAACAGCTCGAGGTGGTGGCGTTGGAAGGAACTTACGCTTCGGTCATTGGCGGAG
This sequence comes from uncultured Acidobacteriaceae bacterium, assembly GCA_963748225.1. Taxonomy (GTDB): domain Bacteria; phylum Acidobacteriota; class Terriglobia; order Terriglobales; family Acidobacteriaceae; genus Bog-257. Next base: position 25,906 of record CAVVHW010000016.1, on the reverse strand, counting down.
CACCGGCAGCCGCCGTGGTGTTTGCCGGCGAGGTCGAGGCTCGGGCTCGCAAAGACGAACGACTGGAAGCCCTGACCCAGGCGATCGCTAAGGCTGAAGGTAAGGAGAAAGTGCAGCTGCGGGCCCAGTGGAACGAACTCTTTAAGGTCATACACTCCGAAAAACTAGGCGAGATGGCGGAAGAGTTTGATCGCGTGCACAGTGTGCATCGCGCGCTCAGGGTAGGCGCCCTGCATGATATTCTCCCGCCGGCAAGCCTGCGTCCTTACCTCATCGCTGCCGTGGAACGGGGTATGAGAAAAACGAAGGAGGCCATACTCAGGGAGTCACAAGCTAGAAATCCTTTACGGAAAGAGGTGCCCGTTGAGGAGGCACTCATGATTTCCGGCGTTGGGCAGGCATGATCGACGTACATTGGCTGGAACAGTCGGAAGCCGACGTACCCGCGGAGAATGATTGGTTGAGCGCTGCCGAATCCCTCCGCATGAATGCCATGCGCTTTGCTAAGCGCCGCAACGACTGGCGCTTGGGGCGTTGGACAGCAAAACGTGCATTGGCCGTTTACCTGGACTTGCCCAGCCATCCTCAGGCCCTTGCGGATATCGAGATACGTCCGGCGGCGTCTGGCGCGCCCGAAGTTTTCGTCGAGAATAAACCAGCAGCGATTACCATTTCCCTCAGCCATCGCGGCGGCATCGCGGCTTGCGCCATTGCGCAGTCCGATACCGAGCTGGGCTGTGATTTGGAAATCGTAGAGCCGCGCACCGACTCATTCGTCACTGATTACTTCGCGGCATGAAGAACACGCTTTGATTGAGCGGACGTGCGCGGCAGATCGCCCCCGTCTTTTGGCTCTCCTCTGGAGTGCGAAGGAAAGCGCCCTGAAAGCGTTGCGCGCCGGGCTTCGACTGGATACCCGGAGCGTCATCGTTCATCCCGGCCATCCGTCGCAGCATGGGGGAGGAGTTGAGCCGCCAGAAGAGTCTTCGTTCGTATTTCGGTTCGACGGCCAGAATAGCTGGCGCCCACTCCACGTCGTTTGTGGGGATGGCAAAATCTTCTGTGGCTGGTGGCAAAATACAGGTGATGTGGTGCGGACCATGGTCGCCTGTCCTTCTCCGAACCCGCCAATTCCTTTAGAAGTCCCGACTCATACTGCCACTAGCGCGATTTCTGATTTGCTGTAATCGCCTTGAAAGGGCGCGGCTTCAGCCGCGCCGATCCGCGCTACCAACAACTCGGCCTTTAGGTACGTCCCCTCAGCGGCTGAAGCGGATCACCTCCCGCTATCTTTTCGGCACGCCTGAAGGCATGCCCTTTCAGAGCGGATACAGCCACTGTTGGAATCGTCCTAGAGCGTCATAACTTTCTTCTCACCAGGGTTGGTTTAGGCATTTGTGCCTTTTCTCAATGTGCGATACAGCGCATCTTTCAGTGAAACTTTCGGCACCCATCCAGTCTGCTCGCGAATTCGACGGGTGTCATGGCAACGGTCCTGCAATCCTCGCTTCACTTGGTACTTTGAAAACCGCGCGCCGCCACTGTTTGGCATCAACTTGAGAATGCCTTCCGCAAAAGGCGCCGCCAGAAGCACCGGCCAACCCGCCACAAAATGAGTTGTGGTTTTATCTACCTCCGTTTTGGCCGCGTGATACTTTGACAGGGTCAGTTCATCGTCGTCGAGAATATTGAACTGCTGAAGTTGCTCGGCGCTCGTAGAGTTGGCGATTAGCTGGATAGCATCAACCAGATTTTCAACATAGTTCAACGGCACGTGATTGTTCCGATCGCCAAATACATAATTGTTCCTGCCGAGAGTGAATCCCAATAGCCCGACCGGCGGTGGCTTGCCCGGCCCATAAATGATTCCTGGTCTGACAATCGCAATCGGTAACCCGTTGCTGCGCGCGAATGAGACCACAAATTGCTCTGCCAAAATTTTTGATTCGGCATAAGCGTCGCGCAGTTGGGGTGAGGCGTCGTGCGGACTGTTTTCATCAATGCACTCACCGCTGGCAATCGGACCATAAACTGCCAGGGAACTGGCATAGATGACGCGGCCAACGCCGTGCCGCAGGCATGCGGTCAAGATTCTCTCGGTTCCACCCACATTAGCGTCAAGGAAATCCGCCTTGCTGCCTGGAGCATCGACCCTGGCTGCGAGGTGATAGACAACATCCGCGTCGGCCACCGCGCGGGCGATGGCGTCCGGATCATCAAGCGCTCCTCGTACGATCTGCACGCCTTGAGTTCCCAGTCGGTCGGCACGAGGAGAGGGCCGTGCCAGCACCGTTACTTGAACCTGCCGGGCGAGCAGGTCTCGCACCAGTACTGCGCCCAAGAAACCTGTACCGCCCGTCACGCAGACACGCACGTTATCGCACCCTATGTATGACCGTTACCGCCGACCGTGTCGAGTAAGCCCATCGCGTACAGGCCTGGTCCTAAGCGGCTCTGCTAGGCAACGTCGATGTTCGACGGACGATTTCCTCACATGTTACACTCCAGCTTTCAAGCGATATCTTAGCGGCTCGGAACCGACGTTACCCGTTCCTATTTTTCTTGCTGTCAAGAGTTGGCGCCCGCGAGATTGGCTTTCCTCGGTTGGTTCCGTGAAACAACTTAAGCCCATTATTGGAGAGCAGACGGGTTGACGATTCCCACCTACATTATCCTGATCGTTGCGGCTATCCCCGGCGTTTATTACCTGTTGGCTCTGTACAGCTCCGCGAGGTACTTCCTCAGCTGGAAGCAGACCGGGCCGAATTCTGACTTCACGCCTCCGATAAGCTGCCTGAAACCCATCAAAGGATTGGATCCGGACGCTTACGAGAACTATGCCAGTTTTTGTCGTCAGGACTATCCCGAGTACGAGATCCTTTTTTGTGTCGATCCGGATGATCCCGCGCTGCCGGTGCTGGAGAAACTGGTCAAGGATTTTCCCGAACGACGCATCCGCCTGCTCTTCGGCTCCGGTCGCGCCGCAATCAACGACAAGATTGGCCGGCTGGTCCGGCTGGTGAACGAAGCCGAGCACGACCTGCTGGTCATTACCGACGGCGACATCCGCGTCGGGCCTGACTATTTGCGCGCCGTGGCCGCTCCCTTCCGCGATCCCAAGGTCGGAGGCGCGACCTGCATTTACGCTTCTACCAAAGAGACCACTCTCGTCCAGGAATTGCAATCCATCGGCATGATCTCCGATTTCTTTGCCGGAATCTTTGTGGCCTGGCAGTTAGACGGCGTAAAGTTCGCCTTCGGACAGACCATTGTCACCCGCCGCCAGAACATTGCCGCTTTCGGCGGCTACGAGGCCATCGATAATCGTCCCGCCGACGATCTTCGCGTTGGACGCCTGATCGCCGACCTGGGATACGAGGTCAAGCTGCTTCCCTACGTCGTGCAAAGTGTCGCCGACTTCGCGTCACTCAGCGATCTGTTCTACAAGCGCGTTCGCTGGATGACGGTGATGCGGCTCATGCGGCCTTGGGGACACTTCGGATTGATCTTCACCTGGGGTCTGCCTTGGGCGCTGGTCGCGGTTGCAACCCGTCCATCACTCGCGATCGTCCTTGGATACCTTGGAACTTATGCCATCCTCCGAGTCGCGATGACGTGGTTGATCGGCATCTGGGGAATGAAACAGCTGGGGTTGTGGAAGAAGATGTTCCTGATACCCGTATGGGACGCGATGGCCTTCGTTATCTGGCTGATCAGCTTCGGCCGCAAATCCATTCGGTGGCGTGGTGTTGAGTATTTTATTCGCGAAGGAATTCTGGTGCCCGCCACACCAAAAGCCGGATCGTAAGGAACGAGGTCAGCATGAGAGCCAAAGTTGCGGTCGCCGGTGCCGGAGTTTACGGCGCTACCATCGCCATCAGCCTAGCCGAGGCTGGACACACTGTCGATCTTTTCGATCCGCTTGGCGTCCTGCGTGCTGCGTCGGCTATCAACCAGTACCGCATTCATTCGGGATATCACTATCCTCGCAGTCCCGAGACCATCCGCGAAACCCTCGAGGCGCGGGCCGAGTTTCTGAACAGCTTCGCTCCCGCGATCGTGCGCAACAGCCCCCATTACTACGCGATTCCTCACAAAGGTTCGCAAACGCCTCCGGCATTGTTTGAAAAGGTGATGGCCGAATACCATCTCTCCGCCCGACCGTGCCGTCCGGAGTGGATGAACTTCGATTTCATCGACAAGTGCTACGAAGTGGATGAACACATCTACGACCCAGACATTCTTCGCGACATGCTGTCGTCGCGAATTCAATCGCTCAATATCCCATTCCATCAGCGCGCCTTCACTCCTGACATGCGCGGCGGCTACGACTACGTCGTGTGGGCGACCTACGGATTAGGCCCCGGCCGCGGTCTCTTCAAGGGTGTGAAATACCAGGTGGCGGAGAAGATCCTGATCCAGCTTCCGCCGCAGTTGCAGGGAATATCGCTGGTGGTGGTGGATGGTCCATTCACCGCCTTTGATCCGTACGGCAGCTCGCCGCGTTCGTTATTCGGTTCGGCCAAGAACACCAATCACTGGACGACCACCAATCCTGACGAGCCGATTCCTGAGATCTATCGGCCTTTGCTCAACCGGCCTGACTTCGAGCCGTTCACACCCAGCCGATTTGAGGCAATGCGACAAGACTCTGCTCTCGCTGTTCCCGCCTCTCGGGATGCGGTCTATCTTGGCTCGCGCTTCACCATTCGCGTGGTCGAAGATAATCCCGCCCAGGACCGAAGAACGCTCTACATTCTGGAGAAGGAAAAGGGCGAGATTTTTGTCTTTTCCGGCAAGGTCGTCAGCGCTGTGAAAGCGGCCCGTCTTGTCACCCAGCGGATTAGTGAAGCGCAATAATGTAGAGGACCGGTTCCCCTCGAAGACACCCGGCTCACCGTTCCGTGGGTTTGACTAAAGGAAAGGGCTCGGGCTGCGGCTCGCATAGGATCAGCACATCACCGACCTGTGAATGGCATTCCTGCACACCTGATGGATCGAGAGCATGTCGAATAACAAGGTGATGATCGTCGAGCCACCTAACAGACGTTGTTCCCATGTAGTCATCGCCATCGCCGTAGTAGTCATACGCGATGTACGATTTGCAGCAACTATTTCCTTTCACGGTCACTCGCGTTGCTGAGCTGTCGCGAAGCGAACTATGACTAAGCAAGGCGACTTTGGAACCAGTCGCTGATGTGAAACCGAGATGCTGTCGGGGAGGGTCACCGCTGACAAAGATACCAATCAAGAACACCACGATGGCTGACAGTCCGATCAGGACGGAACCGAGCGTACGGATTGTCGTTCTCCTCCAACCCTTCGTCGACCGTGGAGCCCAGATCATAAGGCTGCCCAAGCAAAACAGAAAGGCAACCGCGATGAACCCAGCATTTGTACGCAGTCCGTCCATGAAAAGCAGGAAACGCATCCGAGGTACCCAGGCTAGATAGCGGTTATAGGTAGGCGCAACACTCCAACGCCTTAATAACGGCGTTTTAGAAACGTCGACGCAGAATGCCATCTGGGTCGCCGGGCGGCCCAGCCTTTCCATCTGCCTCTGAAGACCCGTTCCTTACACCCCCGACGGCATCAGCGACGGATCAGCCAGCTTGCTGGTCTGGCGGCGCCGATCATTCGTGGGATTCCTCCAGTTCACTTGCGGCATGAACAGCGACGAATCGATTCGGTCACGGTAGGCAATGGAAATGTTAATCAGCGAATCCAGCAGAGCATCGGAGAGAAAGTGAGGCTGCAGACCCAGATCGATCAGCCTGGAATTCTTGGCATTGTAGTAATGGGCCTGGGCCTCAACCCGAGGATCGGGCAGATGCTCGATTTCAACTTTTAAGCCAAGTTTCCTGCCAGCGGTTTGGACCATCCGCGCGAGATCCAGAACCGTGAACTGCTCGGTGAACTGATTAAAGACGCGAAACTCGCCGCGCTCCGCAGGGTGATGGCAGGCGATCTCGACGCAGCGAATGGTGTCGCGAATGTCCAGGAACCCGCGCGTCTGCCCGCCTGTGCCGTACACCGTGAGGGGGTGTCCGACTGCTGCCTCCGCGCAGAACCGGTTGAGCGCTGTGCCAAAGACCTCGTCATAGTCGAAACGGTTGATGAGCGCCTCGTCGAGCTCGCTCTCATCGGTTACGGTGCCGTACACCACGCCCTGATTCAGATCGGTGGCCCGCAGTCCCCACGACTTGCAGGTGAACATGATGTTATGGCTGTCATGCACCTTCGAGAGGTGATAGAAGGAGCCGGGCTGCTTGGGGTAGGGAAGGACATCGCTGCGCCCGTTGTGCTCGATGGTTATGTAGCCTTCTTCAATGTCGATGTTGGGAGTGCCGTACTCTCCCATTGTCCCCAGCTTAATCAGATGGCAATCGGGACGAGACTCACGCAGGGCGAACAGCAGATTCAGCGTGCCGGCGACATTATTGATCTGGGTGAAGACAGCGTGACGGCGGTCGATCATGGAGTACGGCGCCGACCGCTGCTCGGCAAAATGGACGACCGCCTCCGGCTCAAATTCCTTGATCGCGAACGCCAGCGATTCATAATCCATCATGTCGCCCACGAAGAGCTCGATGGTCTGGCCGGTAAGCTGCTTCCATACCTTCAGGCGTTCGGGCAAGGCGCGGATCGGCGTCAGAGTCTGCACGCCAAGTTCATAGTCCCATTGCCGGCGAGCGAAGCTGTCGAAGATGGCAACCGAATGCCCCTTCTTCGACAAATATAAGGCCGTCGCCCAGCCGCAATAACCGTCGCCCCCGAGCACTGCAATCCTCATTCATCCCCCTCAACAGAGCACTTCAAGGTTCCCCGTGGTGCTCCAGGTAATCATATTTATTATTTCCGGCCGCGAGTACCCGCGTACCGTAATACTTAACTTTATCAAAGAACCGCGAAAATCTCCTGATTTGCGGCTCCGCGTTGGCACGGACGACCCGGACCTCAACGCATGTTCGCCGCAGTCTCTGGCAATCTCGAACCTGGTAGCGGCTGATTGGTCGCCACGAACTTGCCGCCGCTTTCGGTAAGCACGTTTAGCTTCGAACGTCCCACCAGGTTCTCCAGCCGCGGGAACTGTGACTGTTTCGCTACAAGGTAGTATCGCTCGGGCGTGAGCCACAGGTCCTTGAATCCCGGATCATCAAGGAAAACGTCAGGAGCTCCGGGTGCATACGAGCCGTACACAAAGTTCAAGACCCGTCCATTCAGAAGCAGCGCAGTTCGGTCCGTGTAAAAGAAAACCGACGAGAACGCATAGTAATGTTTGTCTACGATCAGCTTGCCTTGGGGCGAGCGCAATAACGCCTCCGCCAGTGGACGCGAAGACAGATACGGGTCAAACGTAATCAAGGCGAGCCGAGCAGCTTGCAGGAACAGCACCATCATGAGCGCAGCCGCCACGAACGCCTTCTGCCCGGTCGATCGAAGAGTTCCCAGCGCACCAATCAGGAAAGCCAGCGCCGCCAGGAAGAGAGGCAACCGAAGATAGGCAAACGATTCCAGGGTGAGGTCTTCCATGTGGCCCATCGAGAGCTTATATGCCGCTGGATGCGAGGTTAGCGCCGAAAAAATGTCTCCCGGTGTTGCCACTCCCCGCACCAGAAACAAGATGACCAGCGCCGCTAGTGCCGCCAGTCCTGCAATCACCGACAATGCCCGCGTCCCCCGACGTACCCAATCGCCACCCGCGGCCATAGCCGAGCCCAACAAAAGAGCGAACGCAGGGTAGCAAGGCATGGAGTAATACTCCTGCGTGGTCGAAAAGGTAAAGAAGACCAGCACAAACCCAATCCAGCAGAGCGCCAGCAAGCGTGTCTGTCCAGCGCGGTCCGATGGTTTGTACGATAGCTTTGCAACCGCGGGAAGATAAACGCTCCACGGAAAGAGCCAGATCAAGTGAAACAGCCAAAAGTAGAGGCGAGGCACCGTGTCGTAATCACGCGGGTAGCGCAGGTTCAAGAAGCGAAGCAGTTGCTCATTGATGAAGAAGAACCAGAGGAACCCATGGTATTGCCCGGGCAGGCTCTTCAGGTCGAATACGAAATACGGTGGATTTCGTAGCGTGGCCAGAATATGCCACGGCGCGGCGATCACAAGGATGATCATCAGCCCGCTGATCGGATGAAGCCGCTTCCAGGTCCTCGCGGAAAATAGCTGGTGGGTCAAGAAAAGATAAATGACGCCGGCAGCTACGGGGAACAGCACCCCAATCAGACTCTTCAGAAGCAGTCCTGTTCCCAGGCTCGCGGCCAAAACATACGCCCAGGCGCGCGGATGCGCCTCCTCCTCATCGAGCACGCGTAAGAACGCCCACATTGCTAAAGCTACGGTGAAGGTCAGAATGACGTCGGGAATCAAGATGCGCGTAAACAGGAACAGCCCCACGCAGGTCGCCATGCACAAACCGGCATAGAAGCCAGCCCGTTTACCAAATGCCCAAACGCCAAACGCTGCAGTCACCCAGCATAGCCCGATCGAGAAGAGCGCAATCGGAATTCGCGCAGCCCAATCATGCACGCCGAAGATCTCGTAAGAGACCGCCATCATCCAGTACACCAGCGGCGGTTTCTCCAGATAGGGGATACCATCCAGGCGAGCGGTTACCCAGTCGCCCGAGGTGATCATGTTGCGCGCGATTTGCGCCTGCACCGCATCCACGTCGTCCTGCAGTGAAGGAGGAGAGAGGATTCCGCTCAGATATACGATTCCCGCGACCAGCAGAACAGCTAGATAGACATATTTACGCCCGCGGTTGCCAACAGACTGGATGCTGTCGAGGAGGTGGGTGCCTGGATCCGCCACTTTTTCATCCATAAGAACAGGATCATTAAACCCCATAAGTGATAGCCGACATTAATTCGTTTCTCCAAGTGCTCGCGCAGATAGTTTTCGACGACATCAGAACGGAAAATTTCAGGATAATCGGCGAGCCCTGCACGCAGCGTATCAACTACCAGCGACCTAAGCGGACCGCGAATCCATTCATGCGCCGGAATATCGAAGCCAATTTTCTTCCTCTGCAGGATTGACGACGGCAGCTTGTCGCGCATCAGTTCCTTCAGCACAAACTTCTGTCGCGAGCCCCGAATCTTGAGCGACGCCGGCACGGTCGCGGCAAATTCGACAATGCGGTCGTCCAGGAACGGCGGGCGCAACTCAACCGCGTGGGCCATGCTCATGCGGTCTGACTTAACCAGGATGTCGTCCGGCAGGTAATACGTCTGATCGAACCACAGGTAAGGGCCTAAGCCGTCGTGCTTCTCAGATAGCTTCTCTCGTAACTCGCCGAGGATCTGATCCAGTGCACCACGCGACTCGGTCGCAAGCAGAGAACGCTTTTCGGCATCGGAAAAAGTGCCATTCCAATACACATGCGCGCGCTCGGGCCGCATCAGGCTGCCTTCCAATAGGCGCTTGAGCTTGTATTCGAAGCTTATTTTTTCGTTTGAAACCGGCCACAGGCGAAATGCACTCAGCACGAGTTGAAGAGCGCTGGGCGGCAGCATCCGTAAATACCCAGCCACCGTGTTTGCTCTGTAGGTCAGATACCCGCCAAACAATTCGTCGGCACCTTCGCCACTCAGGGCAACCGTGGTCCTGGTTTTGCAAAGCTTGGAAAGAAACCACACCGGCAGCGCCCCAGCATCCGCACTTGGTTCGTCCGAGTAGTACGCGAATTCCTCGATGGCACCTTGCAAATCCAATTCAGGATTGAGGTCCAGTTCCTCATGCTCGGTCCCATATTCTTCGACCATCTGTTTGATATAGCTGGATTCGTCGAAACTGCGCCCGCGAAACGAAATCGAGAAGGTCTTCAGTCGCGAACTAGAGGCGGTCGCCGCATAATGCAGGATTGTCGAAGAGTCGATGCCGCCACTCAGCCACACTCCCAACGGGACATCTGAAATCAGGTGCTCGCGGACCGACTGCTGTAGAAGGAAATCGAGTTCCTCGCAGGCTGACTTCAGGCCGCGCTGTTCAGGTACCGGCTTGGGCAATTGCCAGTACGCGTCGCGGGTGATGCTTCCGTCCCGCCACTCCAGCCACTGCCCCGGTAGCAGCTTTTCAATTCCATCCACCAAGGTCCACGGCGCAGGAACATAGTTCAACGATAGGTAACAATCCAGGCCATCAAGGCTTAAGCGACGTTCGATCTCCGGATGTATCAGGATTGCCTTCAGCTCTGACCCAAAGAATATTTCCTCGCCGCGTTGTGCAAGGTAGAGCGGCTTGATGCCCATACGATCGCGGGCCAACACCAGCCGGCGCGTGGAGTTCGTCCAAAACGCCACAGCAAACATGCCGCGGAGCCTGGGCAAACATTGCGTGTCCCATTCCAGAAACGCCCGCAGAACCGTCTCGGTATCGCAGTGGGTATGAAAGCGATGGCCCAGCTTTTCCAGCTCGGCGCGGACTTCGAGATGATTGTAGATTTCTCCATTGAACACGATGACCGTGTCCCCGTCTTCGGTCACCATCGGCTGATCGCCATGTTCGAGGTCGAGAATTTTCAGGCGCGTCGCGCCCAAAGAACATATTGGTGACTTATAGACGCCCTGCTGGTCGGGTCCACGATGAATGAGCGTGGAGGTAGCATCCCCAATACGATTTGGTGGGGGAGACCAATCTTTATGAGTAAAGCCAACAATGCCGCACAAATCGATCAGTCCCTCGATACCGAATTGACAAATCTCCGTCAGCCGCCGCATTGGGAAGGTAAGGCGGCGATCGGGCAACGGAGGCAAATTTCACGCCTCGTAGCTTCGGAGCTTTCAATAAAGGCGTTACTTTAGGATAGCATTTTACGCTGCGAAAGATGCCAGCCTGCGCCGCTATAGCGTGCTGCCGACGTAGCTTTCAGCATGCGAATCGCGCTCGTCGGCGGCCAATGAAATACAGCAGCCCTCCTCCGCCCACCAGAACCGCAGTCAATACGATAATCTTTCCAACCGCGAGCGCTTTGTGCGGTTCGCTCGCATCGGGAACCATCGAGCCCAGTATGACCGCGCAAGTGGTTACGAAGCCTACAGTGGCCAGGACGATGGCAACTGGCTTTCCGCCCGGAACCCTGACAACTCCGGGCTCGACCGGCTCGCGTTGCAGGCGAACCATCGCCGCGAACATGAACAAGTACGGAATGAAGTTGGTGATGATGGTCATGCTCACCAGCACCTGGTACGCGCCGTGTACGGAGCTGCCAAACTGTCCCAACAGGATGAATAGCACGCAGCACAGCGATTGCACGATGAGCGACACGTAAGGTGTTCCCCATTTCGGATGGACACGGGCGAAGGCCGGCGGCAAAAAGCGGTCGATGCCTGCAACGAACGGAATGCGCGACAGTGCCGCCAGATAGGCGCCGACTCCGCCGAGATTGGAGATGCAGATCAGCAGCGCGACCGCAGGACCCAATCCGCTCCAGCCCACTCGCTCGGCGCTGCTGGAGATCGCTTGCATAATCCCCTCCAGGCTGTTCAGTTCGCCGTGCGGCAGCACCACCAGAATCGCCACTGTTCCCAGTACGTAGCCCGCAGTGATGAGAACTCCGGCGACAATGAGCGCGCGCGGAATGCTGCGTCGCGCATTCTTGATCTCGCCTCCCATGAAGGAAGCCGACTCCGCGCCGCTGAATGCGTAGAGCACAGTGGACCAGACGCCGATCGTCCCCCAATGCAGCGACGGCCTCATTGACGCTGCCGAGAAGCTGGTGGCTGAACCGAACTTCATCCACGCGAAAACTCCCACGACGCAAAGCAGCGCGACCGGCAGAAACGTCCCTATCGCTCCCAGGTTGCTTAGCCACTTGCCGATGTCGAGGCCAACGATGTTCAGGGCCAGGGCCAGCCCCAGACCGAGCAGCGAGAACGCCATGAAGAACCCGGCGTTGCCTTGCAGACCCTTCCATTTGCTACCGCCTACGTACAAAGCGTTGCTGGCCGCGAAGTAAAGGACCGCTGGGAAATAGGGCAGATTGCTGGTCCAGTAAATCCATCCTGTCAGGAAGCCTGAGAAGTCGCCGAAGGCGCGCTTACTCCACACATACATGCCGCCTTCCTGGGGATAGCGCGAAGAGAGTTCCATCACGCACAACGCCAGAGGGACGAAGATGGTCGCCAGGCCGATCAGCCAGATCACCAGCGTGCTCGGTCCCGCGCTGGCCGCAACCGCAATCCAGCGCAGGCTCAGCGTGGCGACCACGTAGAACATCACGAGATCGCGGAAACCCAGCGCCCGCTTGGGCTGCGGAGAAGTGCCAACTTCAACTGCTGGCTGCGCGTCCCTTGTCCAGCGGTCTGGCATAGGCTAAAAGCAGGTCCCTCGACTCGGACTGAAGTCCTCGCTCGGGATGACAGATGGAAATAGTACTCTGCTAGTTGCTAATGGCTAGTTGCGTTGCTAGTTGCTTCTTCACAACGGCAAACAATACCGGTAGAACTCTTCATCGCGCTTCCAGCCCAAACTTTCGTACAGTTGTTGCGAAGCGACATTCTCGATCGCCGTTTCCAAGGTGAGACTGTCGGCCTGTGTGTCTTGCGCCAGCTGGTGAGCACGCGTCATCAAGGCACGTCCTACGCCCCGCTTCCTTGCGTCCGCAGCCACGTAAAGGTCGTTGAGGATCCATTGTCGCGTCAGGTGGAGCGAGGAAAATACCGGATAAAGATGAACAAAGCCGACCGTTCTTCCGTGCAGCCTGGCGAGGAAGAGCACCGACTCGGCTTTGCTCAATCGCGCGAACAGAAAGCGGCGCGCCGCCTCCACGTCTGGAGGCCTTTTGTAGAACTGCCGGTAGGCGTCGAACAGCGGCGCGATATCGCCCACATCGGCCGGCGTGGCCTGCACCACCTCTAGAGACTCTACTGGAGAATACATGGGGACAAGGAAACACGCTCGCGGCTCGCCGTCAACCCTTTTGTTACGCAGTGCCTGCTATTATTTCCGCGAACCCGCACGAGAAAGCCTTATTCATGGACCGTTCGCTGAATGACATCCTCGGGTCTTACGACGACCAGAGCCCGCTCGAGCACGCACACACCATTCCCGCTTCGTGGTACGTGGATGCGCGCGTCGCCGAACTCGAGCGCCAAAACGTCTTTGGTCGCACGTGGCAGGTCGTCGCGCGAGCGGACCAGGTCCAGCAGGCTGGCCAGTATCTCACTGCCGATCTCGCAGGCGAGCCGCTGGTCATCGTGCGCGGCAATGATCACCAATTGCGTGCGTTCTACAATGTCTGCCGTCACCACGCCGCAGCAGTCGTGACCGAACCACAAGGCACGGCTAGTATTCTCCGCTGTCCGTATCACGGCTGGAGCTACGGCCTGGACGGCTCGCTGAAGGGCACACCGGAGTTCGAGGCTGTCTGCGCCTTCGATCGCAGACAGAACGGTCTGCTTCCGGTTCGGGTTGAAACCTGGGAGCAGTTCGTCTTCGTGAACCTCGACCCCAAAGCCGTGCCCCTGGCGGATTTCCTGGGCGGCCTGGTGTGGCGGATTGCTCCACTCAATCTAAGTTCGCTTCACTTCTTTGAGCGGCGTTCGTACAGCCTGAACTGCAACTGGAAAGTATTCGTGGACAACTATCTCGACGGTGGCTATCACGTGCCTCATCTTCACAAGGCGCTGAACAGCGTGCTCGACTACAAGCAATACACCATCGAGAATGAAGATCGGTACTGCCTGCAATCGAGCCCTATGGTCGCCTCGAATGAGGACGCCGCGACTTCAGCAACCCGCACCGGCCAGCGTGCATGGTACTTCTGGCAGTATCCCAACTTCATGATCAATCTCTACCAGGGATACATGGATACGAACCTGGTACTGCCGGATGGCGTCGACCGCTGCAAAGTCATTTTCGATTTCTACTTCGACGACGTGAGCGACTCCGCCGCCGAGCGGAACCGGCAGAGCATCGCCGTTGGCGAGCGCGTCAACGATGAAGACGTCGGCATCTGCGAAGCCGTGCAGCGCGGTTTGCACTCGCGCGCCTACGTAGCGGGGCGGCTATCTGTGCGGCGGGAGGCGGGCGAGCATTTGTTCCATCGGCTGCTGGCGGCGGACTTGAAGAACAACTCCGGTAATTTCGAGCCAGACCAATAGAGCCGTTTCACAGTAGCTGTATCCACTTTGAAGGGGCACGCCTTCAGGCGTGCCGAAAAGATAGCGGGAAGGGACCAGCTTTTAGCCGCTGCGGGGGCGTACCTCAGGGCCTAAAGGCCGAGTTTGTTGGTAGTCCGGATCGGCGCGGCTGAAGCCGCGCCCTTTCAACGCGGTTGAAGCAAATCAGAAATTGCTCTAGCCAGCTCGACTCCGCGAGTGACCTTTCCGCTTACCAAATCGTGCGTTATTTACTCGTGAACGAAAATCTACCGTCAGCGACTTGCCACAGTTCGCCACACAAATTTCCTCACGCGTGAATTGCGCTAAAATAATCACTCATCGACCGACGATCGCTTCAAGACGCGAAACGTCGTTGCGCTTTCGTCCACAACCATCGAACAAAACAACAACGAACCAGTTAGTGGAAAGCGCCAGGAATTTGTTGCACATCCTCTGGTGCACGGGTCAGCGGGTTATAGCCTTGAATAACAAGTACTTCCGATTCGGTGAGTTTCGGCTTTATCCCAGCGAGCACCTGCTTATGCGCGACCACACCTCGGTGCCTCTGGCGCCGAAGGCCTTCGACATCTTGCTGTACTTATTGCAAAATCGCGGTCACCTGGTGAAGCGTGACGTCCTGATGGAGGCGATTTGGCCCGACAGTTTCGTCGAAGAGACCAACATCACCGTAAATATTTCATTACTGCGGAAGACCTTGGGCACAATGTCCGATGGTCAGCCTTACATCGAGACCGTCCCTCGTAAGGGATACCGCTTCAATGCCGCCGCGACCGAATGCGAGGATACTGACGAACCCACGATCAGCAAGCCGAAGTCCGATTCACAAAAAAGTAATGAGAATGTAATGCTTCCGTCGGTCGCGATATCGGTCCCATCAGGTATCGCTGCCAGCGCAACGCCCGCTCTTCAACCCCCAGTCCCGACGGCACCGCCGTCGGCGCCCCGTGCCCCAACCCCGCTCCAACTTCCGCCAAGCGTGGGGTGGAAGACCTCGGCAAGCAGGGTGCTGCTGATGTCGGTGGTATGTATCGCGCTGGTTTTGGGTCTCTTCTATTACTGGTCACACTGGAAGTCGAAATCCACTGTTAGCGCGTCCGAGCGGTCGATAGCCATCCTGCCGTTTCGTCCCCTCAGTCCGACGCCCGAAGATGAGTATCTCGGTCTGGGAATGGCCGACGCTCTCATTACACGGCTGAGTAATTTACACAAGATCATTGTCCGGCCGGTAGGGGCGGTGCGCAAATACGCTACCGCTGATGATCCCATTGCCGCAGGCCGGCAGCTGGCAGTGCAGTCGGTCCTGGAGGGCAGCATCCAGCGTTCCGGAGATCGCACCAGAGTCACCGTTCGGCTCCTGCGCGTTGCCGACGGCGAACTTCTCTGGGGTGACGAGTTCGACGAGAAGTTTACCGACATGTTCACCGTGGAGGATTCGATTTCGCAAAAGGTTGCGAACGCGCTCACCATTAACTTGAGCGGTGAAGAGCAACGTCAGTTGTTGCGGCCCTTCACGGTCAACAACGACGCCTATCAGCTTTACATGAAGGGACGCTTCTTTTGGAACAAGCGGACCGTCGACGGCGTCAAGAAGAGCATTGATTATTTCCAGCAGGCGATCGCGGCAGATCCTAATTACGCGATTGCGTACGCCGGATTGGCCGACTCCTACACCCTTGCCGGTTCGTACGGATATATCATTCTTCCTCCTCGTGAGGCCATGCCCAAAGCGGAGGCGGCCGCGGCGAAAGCTCTAACCATCGACGACAGCCTGGCCGAGGCCCATGCTTCGCTCGGCTACATCAAGTTCACCTACGATTGGGATTGGGCCGGAGCCGAAGAGGAATTCAAGCGCTCCATTGCTTTGAATCCCGGCTATGACAATGCTCATCATTGGTACTCGCATGAATTGATGGCTCTGGGACGAACGGACGAAGCACTGGCCCAAGCCAGGCGGGCCCTGGAGCTATCACCTTCCGACACGGTGATGAACGAGCACATGGGTTGGACCTATCTCATGGCCCGGGATTACGATCGCGCGATTCAAAGTGCCCGCAAAGCGATTGAAATGGATCCCAATTTTCTATTGGCGCATCGGGTCCTGGGATTGGCTTATCAGTACAAAGGCCAGAACGATGAAGCAATAGCCGAGTTCATGCGGGGAGTGGAGCTGTCGCACGATGATCCGGTAGCCAAGGCTTTCCTGGCGCGGGCCTATGCCGCTGCTGGCCGCAAAGAGCAGGGCACACAAATTCTAAATGAGCTCCTGCAGATTGCCACCAGGCAGTACATGCCTCCGGCGGAGATTGCGGCAACTTGCACAGCCTTAGGACGGAATGACGAGGCCTTCACCTGGCTGAACAAGGCCTATGACGAGCGCGCGTCTGCTTTGGTTTACCTCAGGGTCAATCGCGATTACGATCCCCTCCGTGCCGATCCTCGCTTTCAGGATTTCCTGCGGCGCATGCACCTGCAATAAGGCGTGACGACCTTAACTTGTGAAGTTATTCGTATTTCAGAGATTCCACGGGATCGAGTCTCGAAGCATTCCTGGCCGGAAGCGTACCGAAGGTAATACCGATCAGACATGAAACCAGCATTGCGATCAGCGCGGAAAGTCCAGACACCGGCAACTGGTAGTGAGTGAAGACCCTGAGAGAAAACGGCAGCGCCAGCCCGGTCAAGGTCCCGATGGTTCCCCCGATCAGGGAGATCAATACGGCCTCAGAGAGAAACTGCAACTGAATTTCGCGCCGCGTCGCTCCCACCGCCTTGCGGATCCCAATTTCTCGAATGCGGGCGCTGACCGTGGCCAGCATAATGTTCATAATCCCGACTCCGCCCGCAACCAAGGTAATAGCTGCAAACAGCAGGAGAATGATCGTAAATGCATTGGCCGTTTTCGCTACTAACGCAAGCACTTGGGTGAGATCGCCAACGGTATAAACCGATTCGGCGCGATGTCGGGCCTTTAACACCGCGAGAATCTGCTGCGAGGCAGCTGGGACGCTGGCAGGATCCGACATCGAAAAGTAAATCTGGTTGACGGCGTTGGTATTCGTCAGATAACGGGCCACCGAATAGGGAATGAGAATCGTGTCGTCTTGGATTTCAGACTGACCAAACGTCTCCACGCTCTCACGAAATGTGCCGATCACAACAAAGGGCAATCCTTGGATTTCGATTTCATGTCCCGCCGCGTACTCGATTCCTCCGTATTGCCGCTGGGCGAAGTCTTCCGTTACCAGAGCGACTTTGTTGTGAGATTGGGAGTCTTGTTGATCGAAGAATCTGCCCGAACTCACAATGATGCGGCGAACCGTTACATATTCTGGGTCCACGCCAAGGATCAGCATGTCGCGCTGCTTGCCATTGCCAATCAGAATTGGTTCGTGCAAGTTGAGCACAGGCGACGCCTCCTTCAGGCCCGGCACCTGCTGTTCCACTGCGAGCATGTCGTTGACGGTTAGGTAATCCGCGGAACTAGCGCTGGTACTGGCGCTCGAGGATCCCGAATATTCCGCCCAGATAAGGTTGGCGCCAATGTTTTGGATTTCATTCAGAACGTACTGTTTTCCAGTAAGCGCAATCGTGACCACCAGAACCAGTGAGAAAGTGCCTATCACCATGCCCAGGGCGGTCATCGTGGCACGTACCTTATCGGCCCGAAAGGAATCTACAGCGATCGAGAGGATCTCCCGTAAGAGCAAGGTGTTCTTGGGGGACACGGTCCACGAGATTGAGCGCACTTTTGCCGGGCGTGCCAAAATTCGCTAACTCCTGCCGATGAGCACCAATGTTACCCCCGCACCAACCAGAAAGATCCCGGTCCAACGCTGCAAGCTGACCCGTTCTCCCAGGAAAAACTTCCCGCCGAACGCGCCTACGACATAGCTTAGCGCCGTTACAGGTACGACAAAGCTTACATTTTCAAACGAGAACGCAGCCAGCAGCGAGAAAAATCCAATTGCCATCATCCCGACACCGAACCACATCCACTTAACGCGTAAGGCCCTGAGGATCGTCTGGATGAGGGCAACTGGCCGGAAGTCCTTAACCTCGCCAGTTTCCTTCATTGCGCGCGACATGAATAACTCGCCCATCGTTCCGAAGACAACGATCAAAAAAAAGGTTATGAACTCAGCCAGCACTAGCTATTCTCCGTGGTACTAGGATGGGTATGGCCAACCAAAAACACACCGGCACAGATGACCGCGATGCCTGTCCAGCGCAATGGCGAGACGGTTTCACCCAACCACGTACAGGCCAACACTGCAACGATTGCATATGCAAAAGAAGACGCAGGCTGTACATAGCTGTAGTCGGCCCACGACAAGACGACCATGTAGGCCACAAAAAAAACTAGCAGAGATCCAATGCCGAGCCAGATCGTGCCTGACGTGAATACTCGAAGGAAAACGTGCAGCAATTGCGCCGGTGGCCATGGATTTATCGGTGCCACCTGTTTCATGGCCTTGCCCAGCAGAACATTGCCCACCGGACCGGCAAGAACCATGATTAAGATCAAGATAAGGGTTTTGAGGTGCAGTTTTTTGGGAGATTCCATGAGCCGTGGTAGGCCGCTCCAACCAGAGGGGCACATCAATATGGTATATCAACCAACTCCCAGCCGGGAGACAGCAACTCGAAGTCAGCGACGGAACAATACTCTACGAAAACTTGCCTGCGTGTCGCGGCAGTATAATAAACCCTTGTCAGCAGGAGACTGGAAGCCATGAATGTAACCGATAGTGGCAAGAACAACGGAGCAGGCGCGCCCAAGCCGCGGGCGGAGTGGGTCACCAAGCGTCGTGAGGACGCTGCGCGCACCGGCGACAGCAACATGTCGCAGATGCATTTTGCGCGCCAAGGTCTGCTCACCGAAGAAATGATGTTCGTTGCCGAGCGCGAGCAGATCGCTCCCGAGTTAGTGCGCGACGAAGTCGCTGCCGGGCACATGATTATCCCGGCCAACGTTAATCATCCTGAGTTGGAACCGATGTGCATCGGCGTCGCATCGAAATGCAAGATCAATTCCAACATTGGCAATTCGTCGGTCACCAGCAACGTTGACGAGGAGTTGAAGAAGCTGCACACCTCGGTCCACTACGGCGCTGACACGGTGATGGACCTCTCGACCGGTGGCGGCATCCATGAGATTCGCGAAGCCATTCTGCGGCATTCGCCGGTGCCGATCGGGACCGTGCCGATCTACGAGGCGGTCTCTCGCGTGAAACGCATCGAAGATCTCAACGCCGACGTCATGCTCGAAGTGATCGAAGAGCAAGCCGAGCAGGGTGTGGACTACATGACCATCCATGCCGGCGTGCTGGTGGAGTACCTCCCGCTGATCACCAAACGCATTACCGGCATCGTGAGCCGTGGTGGCGCGATCCTGGCGCAGTGGATGGCGCACCATCACAAGCAGAATTTTCTCTACGAGCGCTTCGACGACATCACCAAAATTCTCGCCAAGCACGACGTGAGCTATTCGCTCGGTGATGGCTTGCGTCCCGGATGCATCGCCGATGCCAGTGACGACGCGCAGTTCGCCGAACTCAAGACGCTGGGCGAACTCACGAAGAAGGCTTGGGAGCGCGATGTGCAAGTCATGATCGAGGGGCCGGGGCACATCCCTCTCGACAAGATCAAGGACCAGGTAGAGAAGGAAGTCGAACTTTGCTACGGCGCGCCGTTCTACACGCTGGGACCTCTGGTGATCGACATCGCGCCCGGCTACGACCACATCACGTCAGCCATCGGTGCGGCGATGATCGGCTGGTATGGCGCGGCCATGCTGTGTTACGTCACGCCCAAGGAACATCTGGGCCTACCCAACGATAAAGACGTGAAGGACGGCATCATCGCTTACAAGATTGCGGCCCACGCCGCCGACGTGGCGCGCCATCGTCCCGGAGCACGCGATCGCGATGACGCCATCAGCTACGCGCGCTACACCTTCGATTGGGACAAGCAGTTTGCGCTGTCGCTCGATCCTGAGACTGCGCGCGCCATGCATGACGAAACCCTGCCCGACGCCTATTACAAAGAGGCCGCGTTCTGCTCCATGTGCGGCCCGAAGTTCTGCTCCATGAACTACTCGGCCAAAGTGGACGAGTACAACCGGCAAGTGCACGGCGTGGAGAAGAAGGATTATTCCGAGCTAATGAATAGGCTGGTGGCGATCAAGTAGGTAGCAGTTGGCAACTAGCAATTAGTAGCTTTAATGCTTTGTCATCCTGAGCGCAGGTGGCCCTCTGTTGGCCGCCCGGAGTCGAAGGATCCCTACCCCATTCCGGCAACGACTCTCCAAGAATGTCGTACAGGAACTGCTCGATGAAATGTCCCGGATCGTTTCCAATTACCATCCCAGCGTACGCCTGACGGGTCCTAGAGTAGACGAACTCATTGATGGCACTGCAGTTCTCCCGGGAGAGGTGATGTGTGCCACGGGCCTCCCCCTCAAGCGACAAGACTAGCCGCGCAGCGGCGGGATGGGTTTAGGCGGGGGCGCAAGCACCCGCTAGCGTTGCAACAATGTCCCGAGCCGCAGAGCGGCGACACTCCCGCCTGTGACTGGAATCACCGACACCAATCACTCCAGCGAATAGCGTCTCTGCATGGCCGACACTTACACCAAAATCCTGGTGCACGTTATCTTCAGCACGAAGGACCGCAGGCCACAAATCTCCGAACCCGATAAGCTTTGGAGTTATCTTCGCGGCATTGCCCGGCATCGCGGAGCCGATAGTCTTGCGATTGGTGGCACCCCAAACCACGTCCATATGCTGCTAGCGCTTCCGTCTTGCCTAACCATCGCACAACTGATGCGGGACCTTAAGGCGAATTCGTCTCGCCATCTGAATGAAAAACGAAGCGGGTTTGCATGGCAGGATGGATACGCTGCAATTAGCGTCAGCCCATCGCGGGTTGACAACGTTCGGAGTTATATCGAGACGCAGGCGGCGCATCATGCGAGGCGGAGCTTCGAAACCGAGTACGTCGCAATACTGGACCGGTCAGGGATGCAGCGGTCGCCAGACTACACATTCGGGTAGTATTGCCGCTCTGCGGCTCGTATCAATTTCCACGGTAGCGGGGGCTTACGCCCCCGCCTAAACGCATCCCGCCGCTCCGCGGCTAGGCCCACCGCTAAGCAAACATCATTGCTAGGCCGATTTGGCTGGCGCCGAAATCGCACGTTCCTCCATCTCGCCGCAGTCCGGCGGTGATGACACCTGATGCGGCGAGGAATCGATGACTCGTCGCCAGCCCATTTCTGGCGATTCCTGTAATCAAATCGTAATCTTCGCACCGCCCTAGCTTCATTTCACTTTGCTACACTCCAGAGCGTGAGAAGAATCCGCCCGAATGCCTGGATCTTCGCCTGCCTTTCGGGTGTTCTGCAGGTGCTGATCTTCCCCAAGCCTGCGTTTTATCTGCTCAGCTGGATCGCGCTGGCGCCGCTAATCTATGCCATCCTGAAGTGCCGCGAGCAAGATGTGACCATGGCGCTCGCCGACGGCGGACTTTTTCTTGCGCCCGCGACGGCGTGGCAGGGATTTCTGCTCGGTTATGTAAGCGGCGTCATCTGGTATCTCGGCAGTTGCTATTGGGTCTTCTACGTAATGCACATGTACGGCGGGATTGGGACGATGACCTCCGCCGTGCTGATGCTGATGTACGCGCTCTACCTCGCGCTGTATCACGGACTGTTTGGGCTTCTGCTCGCGCTTATCGCTGCGCGGCGCAATGGTTTCAGCTTGCGCGCGCTGGTCTTCACGCCGTTCCTGTGGGTCGGTATTGAACTGGCTCGTACCTACATCACGGGATTTCCGTGGGACCTGCTGGGTACCACGCAGATCGACAACATTCCCCTCTCGCGTGTCGCCACGGTCACTGGCGTGTACGGCATCTCGTTCGAGATAGTACTGGTGAATACTGCAGTCGCAGCCGCCTTCCTGGTTCCGTATGCGCGGCGCAAGGTCTTGCTCACTGCCGCGTTGGCCGCCGCAATCACTCTACATGCCGGTAAATTAATAAAGCCTGCGGCGCTTCCGACGAGTGACGGCGCGACCCTGGTGCAGGCCAATATTCCTATTCTCGATTCGGGCGCGTGGACACTCGACTACCTCACGCAGACGCTCAACGCTCTGGCATCGCTCAGCATACCGCCGCAGCACAACAAAGTCGGTACACCCGGACTGATCATTTGGCCGGAGTCGCCCGCGCCATTTTTTGTGACTGACCTGCATGTACGTAGCACCTTGGCCAATGTGGCCCGAGCCACGAATTCCTATATCATCGCGGGTTCGATGGGTATTGAGCACACTGGCGAACCGAATCGACAGCCTGACATTTACAACTCGGCGGCGGTGATTGCGCCCAACGGCGCATGGACGACGCGCTACGACAAAATTCATCTCGTTCCCTTCGGCGAGTATGTGCCGTTCGAGAAGCTATTCAGCTTTGCCAGCGGACTTACCCGCGAGATTGGCACCTTCGCCCGCGGAAAATCTCGGTTACCTTTAGACGTCGGCGACACCAAGATTGGGACGTTTATCTGTTACGAGTCGATCTTCCCGGATGAGATCCGGCAGTTCGCAAAAAACGGAGCAGAACTATTCGTCAACATTTCGAACGACGGTTGGTACGGCGAGGGAGGTGCTCCCTGGCAGCACCTGAACCAGGCGCGCATGCGCGCGGTGGAGAACAACCGCTGGCTGCTGCGCGACACCAACACTGGCATCACGGCAGTCATCGACCCGTTTGGGCGCGTGGTGGCCGAGGCGCCACGTAACCACCGCACGCAGCTGCAAGCAGCGTATTCCCTGGAAGAAACCACCACGTTTTATACGCGCCACGGCGACTGGTTTCCGTGGGTGTGTGCGATAATCACCTTGCTGGGGTTGCTGTTGCGCGTCTTCAGACCCGCGGGCCTGATGCAGCCGTGAGCGCTGGAAAATCTCTTTCCCGGCGAAGACTCGAAGAATCAAAGGCAAAAGCAACCACGGATTTCACGGATAACGCGGATTATTTTGAAGGCTAAAAGCTAAGAGCTAAAGGCCAAGAGCGAAAAGCGACAAGCGAATAGCGAACGAGCGAAAACCCAACATGGTCGAAGAACTAGAACAGGAATACGCAGCGCTGCGCGACAAGGTGCACGATCTACAGGAGTATCTTTGACGCGCCCAAGCTGCGCGAAAAGCTGAGCGAAATCGAAAAGCAAACCGCCGATCCCACGCTCTGGTCGAATCCCGAAAAATCACAGCAGGTCATGCGCGAGAAGAAGCGCCTGGATAGCCTGTTAGCCACCGAAGGCGAACTGGCACGGCGCTCCAGCGATATCGCCGCCTACTTCGATCTGGCGCGCGAGGGCGAGGACGTGTCTTCGGAACTGCGACGTGAAGTTGACGCCTTGCGCGGTTTGGTCGAAAAGCTCGAGACGGAGACACTGCTCTCGGGCGAAAACGATGAGCGCAGCGCCATCGTAACTATTCATCCCGGAGCCGGCGGCACCGAGTCGCAGGATTGGGCCGAGATGCTGATGCGAATGTATCTGCGCTGGGCCGAGCGCCAAGGCTTCTCCACGCAGCTCTATGAATATCAGCCGGGCGACGAGGCGGGTATTAAGTCGGCAACCTTCGGCGTCAACGGCGAGCATGCCTATGGCCTGTTGACCAGCGAGATCGGTGTACACAGACTGGTGCGCATCTCGCCGTTCGATCAGGCCAAACGCCGGCACACCTCGTTCGCCAGCGTGTATGTCTCGCCTGAAATTGACGAGACCATCGAAATCAACATCAAGCCGGAAGACATTCGCACCGACACCTATCGCTCCGGCGGCAAGGGCGGCCAGCACGTCAACACCACGGATTCGGCGGTTCGCATCACACACATCCCGACGGGTATCGTGGTCGCCTGCCAGAACGAGCGCTCGCAGCACAAGAACCGCGAGCGCGCAATGAGCATTCTGCGTTCGCGGCTCTACGAGTACGAACTGGAGAAGAAGCGCGCGGTCACCAAGGGCATCGAGGATTCCAAGCTCGACATCGACTTCGGTTCGCAGATCCGGTCGTATGTGCTGCAGCCCTATCGCATGGTGAAAGACCTGCGTACGCGGGTGGAGATTGGCGACGTTGACCGCGTGCTCGACGGCGACTTGAATGAACTGATCCGCGGATATCTGCAGTTGCGGAGGAACGAGCAGAAAGAGTAGCCCATTGAAGAGGAAAAGATAGATGACTACATACGTGCTAGGTGCCGGCGCGTCCAGGCACGTTGGCTATCCACTCACTGCGGATTTGGCACGTGAACTGCTGGTATGGATGAAACAGCCTAGGTCGCCTGAGCGTATGGACTACGCCCCAGCGGCAAAGCGTATAGAGGAGAACTTTTCCTCCAAGACGGACCTAGAGGCGCTATTGCTTGAAATGGATCTGCTTGGTCGTAAGTGTAAGACAGATACCCTCGAAGAGGTTGGGATAGCAACTCAACTCCGAAGCGATCGATTCCTGTTGGCTTGCGCCTTACAAGAGCGGTTTGCGGAAATCCGTGAGAATCCCGCGCTTGGATACCGCGTCTGCCAGATAAATCTGCTGTCAAGGTTTTCAAGCTGCACGGAAGTTCCAATTGGTTGGCCTCCATTTACATGTGCATGGCCGGCTATGGGCAAACCGCTTCAGGATATATTCTTGGTCAACGGCCCGTTATTTCCCACCGAGACATGTATTATCTCGGCTACTCACGTGAACGCGACATATCCTTCCAGGATGGTGTGTCAGGACTCTGCCCTTTGTTCGTTCTTCCCACGCCGGCAAAGCGTTTCTATCTAGAGTTCACAGGTAAGCGAGAATTCAGTGCATTTTTTGACGGCCTGTGGCAACAGGCTGAAAAGGCCCTAGCAAGTAGCGAGAAGGTTGTAATTTGTGGGTACAGCATGCCCGACGCAGACCAGAGGGCGTCTGCTTTGCTGTTGCAAGCGATTAACAAGAATTCGCGAATCACGATTCTGAGCCGGAGAGCCTCGGAGGAGGTTGCGCGGCGATTCCACGATAGCGGTCACGTCACTGTGACCGCTCTTAGCGAGCCACGCTTTGAAGAGTGGGTGTTGTCAAATTCCTGTGCTGGAGCAACCGGCTTGTCGGCCAACAATACAGGCTTCGAATTGTGCCTTGACTAGAGGACTACACTGAAGTCATGTATTGGACGATTCGGTTGATTCTTGTGGCTGTCCTTTGCTTTATTTTTGCACCTATGGCTCTCGCTAGCGCATTTCACACCGGTACGGATCTTTCTCGCAGTTGTAGGGCATTCATTAGGATAGTGGATCGCTCAGAGCCTAGAATCTATTCCGACGTCAAGGAATCAGATCTCTGCGCAGGATACATCGAGGGTGCTCTCGATGCTTTTGACACGGTCCAAGCGCTGTCTTGGGGTGACCGCGCGAAATGGATTTGTGCACCAGAGAGCATGCAGCTTGAACAAGTTATTAGGGTATTTCTGAAATATACAGACGATCACCCGGAGGATCTGCATTATTCCGCCGCCAATGTTGTTTGGCTGGCGCTACATGGCGCTTTCCCTTGTCTAGCCAAATGATAATGCCAAATGACAAGGGAGTTCCTAGCCGGAGATCCTCATGGGAAATCGGAGAGCATCTCCTTCACTTCCTTGTGCGTCAGGACCGGGGCACCCGCGCCTAGGGTTAGGGCAGGGAACCCAGTAAGCGGATCAATCACAATTCTCGCTTTCGCTTGGTTCTTCCCTTTGCGCGGCAA
>CAVVHW010000015.1:0-78294 GCA_963748225.1 uncultured Acidobacteriaceae bacterium | reverse complement strand
ACCAAGGATCCCTATACCGAGACCATGAAGAAGATCAACGTAGCCGGCCGGCCGGTACGGGGAAATCCGGACGCCAAGGTCACCATCGTCAACTACGATGACTTCGAATGTCCGTTCTGCGCTCGCATGCACAGCACGCTGATGACCGAGATCCTTCCGCAATACGGCGACAAGATAAAGATCATTTACAAAGACTATCCGCTCTCCATGCATCCGTGGGCGATACACGCTGCCAATGATGCCAATTGCCTGGCCAAAGAGAGTGCCAAGAGCTATTGGGAATTCGCCGATTACGTACACGCTAATCAACGTGTGATCAGCAATCCTCAGAAAGACGTGCAACTGGCCTTCAGCGACCTGGACCGCATCACGTTCGATATCGGCAAGAAAAATGGGGTCGATGACGCCAAGTTGCAGGCGTGTGTGAAGGCCCAGGCGGATAGCGTGAAGGCCTCGATGGCGGAGGGCGATGCCGTGGGAGTCAGCGCGACCCCAACCATGTTTGTCAACGGGGAACGGCTGGAAGGCGCGCTGGACGCCGACGAGGTGAAGGCGGCCTTGAACCAGCAGTTGCTGGCTGCGGGGGTGCAGCCACCACCGCCAACTCCAGCCCCAACACCAGCATCGCCGTCAGCGGCGAGTAAGCCTGCGCCGACTAAGTAGGGCGTGGGCCTAGCTCGAACCGGCATGGCTTTAAAGGTGGCATGGACTGGCCGGCAGACCTCGTGAGGGATTAGGCCAGCCGGAACATTGGAGCGGCATGGTGTCAGCCGAACCAATTTCGATGTTGCCGATCATGTAGCTTTTAAGGGGAGCGAGTTTGAAATTGAAACGCAAGCGTGTGGCAAGTTTCGTGATCGTAGCTACTCTCGCCATGGCCCTGGTTACGCTGCTGGCGGGCGTGGCCTGTAGCGGAAAGCAGGAAGGCGCCGACGTGATGGCGACCGTGAACGGCCACAAGATTACCCGCACCGAAGTGGAGAAGTACTTCAACAACCAGACCGCGCAATCCCCGCAGAAGCCTGGGGCGGAGCAGGCTGACAGCTTGCGGTTGAGCATTCTGCGTGAGCTCATCGACAACGAAATCCTGATGCAACGCGCGGAAAAGCTGGGCCTGCTGGCAACCGATGAAGAAGTAAACAGCAAACTGGCGGAAATCAAAGCGCCGTACACGCAGGAAGAATTCGATAAACGGTTGAAGGAGCGCGACCTCACGCTCGACGATTTCAAGCGCGACCTGCGCCGCTCCATCACCGTGGACAAGGTGCTCAACAAAGAAGTCACGTCAAAGATCAACATTTCGGACGACGACATTACCGCTTACTACAATCAGCACAAGGCGGAGTTCAATCTGATCGAGCCGCAGTACCATCTGGCGCAGATTCTGGTGACCACCCAGCCTAACCCGCAAGTCAAGAACATGAAGGCGCAGAACGAGGGCGACGCGCGCAAGAAAATCCAGATGACAGCAAATCGCCTGGATAGCGGCGATGACTTTGCCACTGTGGCGATGAATTATTCGGAACAGCCGGAAACTTCGCAGAATGGCGGCGACCTGGGCTTTGTTCCTGAATCGTCATTGAAGACAGATCGGATTGCCTACGATGCCATCAACAAGTTGAAGCCTGGACAATACACCGGCGTGCTCCCCGTGGCCGATCCTAACAGCCACCAGATTTATGGCTATCGCATCGTCAAGCTCATCAGCAAGGAAGCCGCCGGGCAGCGCGAGCTGAAGGACCCGCGCGTACAACAGGCGATACGCGAACAGCTTCGTGATCGCCTGGAGCAGTTGCTGAAGGCGGCGTACTACGAAACCATCCGCGACAAGGCCTCGGTGGAGAACTATTTTGCCGACGAGATCCTGAAGAAGGCGGGATCGATGAAGTAGGCGGCAGAGTCGGGGTTGCGAACGAAGCGGGAGCGAGAAGCTCCTGTTTTTTGGTCTCCGAGATCGTACTGGCGCTACTCGATGATTGCCAGTGTGTCGCCTGGGTTCACGACCGAACCTTCCGCTGTCAGTATCTTCTGCACGCGGCCATCCTTGGGCGACTTCATCTCGTTCTGCATCTTCATCGCTTCCATCACAATGATGCCCTGACCGGCCTTTACTGCGTCCTTCTCGTTGACCATGATGCGGACGATCTTGCCCGGCATGGGAGCCTTGACCTTCTGCGGGCCGGCTTCGGCGCCGCCGACGGCGCGACGAGTGCGTAAGGACCGCGGGTCCTGAACATCCACGGCATAACGTGCGCTCCCGATGACCATGTGGAGCTCGCCTTGCAGTGAGCGCTCGCGCTTGATCTCGTAGGCTTTGCCGCCGACTAGCACCGACAGCACGTCGCGCGCGGTGAGGACGGCGTCCACTTCAATCTCCTGGCCATCCACTTTGCACAACCAGGTCTTCTCGCCGCGGGTGAGTTCCAACTGGTGCGTTTTACCGTCTACCACAATGTCGTAGGTCATGTTTAGCCGTTAGTAATTGGCAACTAGAACGTTTCACCGGGGTTCTATTGGCGCCGGGTGGAGCACGCCTTCAGGCGTGCATCAAATGCCGCCGATTCCTGAACTTTGGCGCCTGAGGTATGTTTCCGTTACCTCAGCGGCTAAAGTCGGCTCATTACCGCATCTTAACTGCACCGTTGGAAGCGGTGCTCTACCTTAAACACCAAATGTGAAACTGCTCTGGAACAGCGCTAGCGTTACCGCTCATGTACTGCTTCGGCGCGCGCGGCGCGACGCCAATTTGAAGCCTGTGGAGGAGCAGCTTTGCCGTTCATCGAAGCGGCGCCGTTCGCTCCCGGCAATGTCGCCTTCGGTTCCATGGTGGCAAAAATCGCCGCGCCAATGGCCGCCACAATCGGTCGCCGCGGGTCAGTCTCATTGCTGGGTTTAGCCAGGAGGCGATCCAGAAAGCCCGTATCAAGTTTGCCGGCGCGGAAGTCCGGGTCCTTCAGAATCCGGCGAAAAAGTGAAATATTGGTCTTGATGCCGCCCACGAAATATTCGTAAAGCGCGCGCAGCAGGCGGTCGATCGCCTGGTCGCGATTCTCGCCGTAGCCGACCAGCTTGGCCAACAGTGGATCATATTCGATAGGCACGTTCCAGCCTTCATACATGCCACTGTCGCGGCGGATGCCCGGACCGGAAGGCGAAATTAGCCGCGTGATCTGCCCCGGCGACGGAAAGAAATTGTTATCGGGATCTTCGGCATAGACCCGGCACTCGATGGCATGGCCGCGCAGCCGGATGTCTTCCTGCTTGAATGGCAGCTTCTCGCCGGCGGCAACGTGCATTTGCAGGTGGACCAGGTCGAGGCCCGTGACCAGTTCGGTGATGGGATGCTCGACCTGCAAACGGGTGTTCATCTCGAGGAAATAGAAATTGCGTTGCTCATCGACCAGGTACTCAATGGTGCCCGCATTGTAGTAGTTGGCGGCCTTGGCCACACGGACCGCGATTTCACCCATGCGGTGGCGCATGTCCTCATCCACGATGGGAGAGGGCGACTCCTCCATTACCTTCTGGTGGCGGCGTTGCACCGAACACTCGCGCTCGCCAAGGTAGACGGTGTTGCCGTGCTCGTCGCCGAAAATCTGCATTTCGACGTGGCGCGGGTTGGTGATGTACTTCTCAAGATAGACCTCGTTGTCGCCGAAGGAGCGTTGCGCCTCGCTGCGCGCGTTCTCGTACGCGGAGTGCAATTCCCCGGGCGACTGCACCAGCCGCATGCCTTTGCCGCCGCCACCAGCCGCCGCCTTCAACATGACGGGATAGCCGATCTGCTCCGCCATGATGTCGGCGGCGTCGATGTCCAGGCCATGTTCCGAGCCGGGAACAAAGGCCACGCCGGCCCGCTTCATGTTCTGCCGCGCACGGGTCTTAGAACCCATCATCTCCATCGACTCGGGACTGGGGCCGATGAACTTGAATCCATGCTCGGCGCAGGCTCTGGCGAAGCGGGCATTCTCGGACAGAAAACCGTAGCCGGGATGAATGGCTTCAGCCTTGCTGCGACGTGCGACGTCGAGGATCTTTTCGGTGTTGAGATATGATTCGCTGGCAGTGGCGGGGCCGATATGGTAGGCGTAATCGGCTTTGCGGACGTGCAGGGCCTTGCGGTCCACATCAGAGAAGACAACGACCGACTCGATGCCCATCTCGCGGCAGGCGCGAATGATGCGCACCGCAATTTCACCGCGATTGGCGATCAGGACTCGTTTGAACATGACCGGCCTCGAAGGCGCTTAATCGAATGTTCTGCGGGACGACGGCGGAAAGAGGGCAGCTGACACGCACACTCCACAGAAGATTGGATTGTACTGCATGGGAAGACGGGGGCGAAGGGCGACGTCACATGGGTGTGTGACAAACGGTAGAATCCCGGCAGACGGCTCGCAGCGCGCAAGCAGAAACGCCCCTCCTTGCGGAGGGGCGCTAACGTTTCCGGCGAAACCTGCCATTTTACTGGTTGGTCTCGGTGGTGACGATTCCCGTGGGACCGGCTTTTTCGGCCTTGGCCTTCTTGGTGGCCATGGTCTTGTCAACCCAGTCGTCAGCCAATTTCAGATCAGCCTTACGGGCGTCGAGGTTGTCGCATTCGTATTCTGCGCGCTGGCGGTATAGCAGGTTCAGATAGGCCATGGCGTCGTCGTAATCGGGACGAAGCTGTAGCGCCTTCTGCAGGTTCTGAATACCGTCTTCCACCTTCTGGGAGTTCTTCTGCTTGAGATCGGCGCAGGCTTTCTTGTCCTTCAGGTCGTCCGTTGGCTTCATATTGAGGCTGGCGCGGACGGTCTGGTCGGGCTGGTATGCCTGCATCCAGTCGATGACCGCAAGCGAATAGTAGCTTTCCGGATCGTTAGGATCCAGGTCAGCGACCTTCTGGTAATACTCCCTGGCCTGATCAAACCTCTTCATGCCGAAGTAAAGAGAAGCGATTCCTTTCAAGCTATGGACCTGTTGCTCTTTAGGTGGATTCTGGGCCAGGACCTGCTTAAAGACCTCGATGGCCTGTTCGGCATAGCGATTGTTGTCAGCAGAATCGGCGCCGGGGATGTATTGCTGGGCATACGCGGTGGCTAAATAAAGGCGGGCTGTAACCAGGCTGGGATCCAGCTCCACCGCGTTCTTGAAATGTTCAATGGCCCCTTCATATTGTGCGTTCTTGTAGGATTGAACGCCCTTGTTGAGCTGATCGCGTGCTCTCAGCTTGCTGCAACCGATGGTTGAGAACAACGCAAGCAGAGCCAAAAGTACCGTCAGTACTCGTCCGCTCTTGTTCATGTTTGATATCACTCTCCAGTGGAATCGTTCGGGTCGCGAGGAGAGGGCAGGACGTCACCTAACGCCCTGTCCCTCCGCAAGGAAGAGTGCAACCCGAGTCATATTCCTAGCTCTTGACCCGCAGGCGGCCGCCGGAGCGAAACGCGCAACAGGGTCCGCCGGTCTTGCCCCTCGGTGGCCTCAATGGCGCCAGAGAGGACAGGCTCGGAAAGGCTAACCGCCGGCTTCAATCTTGGCCGTGATCAGCCCAACTTTATCGACACCTGCTGCGTGGGCGATGTCGATGACTTGTGCCACATCGTTGAAGGTCAGGTCGGGATCAGCTTTGACGAACATCACTTTTTCCGCGCGGGTCTTGAAGATGTCGTTGAGACGGCCTTCCAGGTTCTCCCACGTAACGTCGTCCTGGTTGATCTTCAGCGCCGGCTTATCGCCGCCGCCTTTCAGTACCTGCACCACAATGGTGCGATCGTTGCTGGGCGGTTGCTTCTGCTGGTCTTTGGGCGGCTGGGGAACCAGCGCGTCCAGACCCTTTGGCGTCAGCGGCGTGATCACCATGAAGATGATGAGCAACACCAGCAAGACGTCAATCATTGGGGTTACGTTGATATCGGCGGTGGGCCCACCACCCGACCCGCCTACTGCCATTCCCATAAAAAAGCTCCTGTTACTGGGCGCCCCCGCCCGTGCTCGCACCTATCGGCGGTTTCTTGCCGGTGGGGCCAGTTTGTCTCTGCTCGGTCAACAGACCAACGTCGTCCACGCCAGCGGAGCGCACATTGTCCACCACGTCCACCACGGCGCCATACTTGGCGCGAGCGTCGGCCTTAATGAACACGCGCTTGTCCACCTTATTGGCGAGGCGATCCTTCACTTTGTTGGTGAGCTGGTCAGCGGTCACCTTGTCGGTGCCAAAGAAAATCTGTCCGTCACGCATGACGGCCACGAGCAAGGAATCTTCCTTGTCGGCGTCCGGCATAGGTGTCGGGCTATCTACTTTGGCCATGTCCACGCTCACGCCCTTCTGCAACATGGGCGTGATGACCATGAAAATGATGAGCAAGACCAGCATCACATCCACCATGGGGGTGACATTGATGTTGGAGTTGATCTTGGCGCCTTCGGCGCGCACTGCTAATGCCATAACATTCAACCTCCTTCAGCCCGGAGACAGCGCAAACCAATTGCGCCTCCAGTTACCGGCGAATCGCGCGCTTCTTGAGGAAGTAGTCAATCAACTCGCTGGAGCTGTTATCCATTTCCACGTCGAAGGCTTCCACCTTGTTAGTGAAGTAGTTGAACATCCAGACGGCCGGGATGGCGACGAAAAGTCCGATAGCGGTGGTCACCAGCGCTTCCGAGATACCGCCGCTGACCGCCCCTAGGCCGGTCGCTTTCTGGGTGGAAATCTCTTTGAAGGCGTTGATAATGCCGACCACCGTGCCCAGCAACCCGACGAAGGGGGCTGTCGAACCGATGGTGGCAAGGCCGCCCAGACCGCGCTTCAACTCGGCGTGCACGATGGCTTCGGCACGCTCGAGAGCGCGCTTGGAGGCCTCGAGCTGCTCGCCGGGGATGTCATTGGAATCACCATGGGCCCTGAACTCCTGCAGGCCGGCGACGACGACTTTCGCCAAATGGCTCTTCTTGTTGCGCTCGGCAACCTTGATGGCTTCCTCAATTTTGCCTTCTCGCAGGGCGCCGGCAACCGCGGGAGCAAATGCACGCGACTGTTTGCGAGCCGCACTGAATGCCATGGCGCGATCGATCATGACGCCGATCGACCAACCCGACATGATGAACAGAATGAAAACCACGATCTTGGCCAAAATGCCCATCTGCTTCCACAGAGAGATGGGATCCCAGCCCACGGTCGCTTCCTGGAAAATCCAAGCGGCAGCCGTAGGTACGTGGCTGAGAGCGTAGGTGGTAAGGTTAGCTAGAAACATGGGTGGACTTTTCCTCCTCAGAACTTTCGTTACAGCAGACCAACATTGTGCTACTGGTACTGCAGATGATTCGAATATCCGGAGCCGATTACCGTTCCCACACAACTGTTGTGAGCTTTAATCGGCACCGCAAAAATGATTCACCAGGGAGACACGGAGAACACGGAGTCTTGCTTTCTGTCGAGTTTTCTCCGTGACCTTTATGCCTCGGTGGCGAATTTGCCCTCTATACGTGAACCAACAGCTCATGTGCCTCACATGAGCTGGAAATCAAAACGCTCCGCGAATACAACGCCGCGCAACCGGCATCGACTTAGATGCGTGAAATACCAATCCGCGCACCATTTAACCGCCCAACGTGAAATTAACGTTGATCGTGGTCTCAACTTCCACCGGCTCGCCATTGAGGTAGTACGGCTTGTACCTCCACTGTTTGACGGCATCCAGGGCAGCGCCGGTAAGCATCGGGTGGCCGCTAACCACATGCAAGTTCTGAATTGCGCCATCCTTGCCGATCAGGGCCTGCAAAACAACTGTACCTTGAATACGAGCCTGGCGGGCAAGCGCCGGATAGGCCGGTTGCACTTTGTGAATCAATAATCCCTGCGAGACGCCCTGCGATACACGGACGCGCTGCGGGGTCGCGGCCTTAGGAATGGCCACGGGCGTGGAGCTAAGCACCCCGCCGAGAACGCCGCCCATGCTACCGCCGGGTACGCCGCCCGGCACACCGCCCACTACTCCAGCCACGCCAGTATTTGGCGGAGCCTCATCCTCTTTGATCATCTCAATCTTCTTAGGAATTTTTGTCGGGGTACGCAACTGGCCGTTATCCAATTCACTCTGGATCTTTTTCACTATGACCGGAGCGGCCGCCGGTGGCGGTGGCGGGGGAGGAGGCGGCGGGGGAGCAACCAGGAATGTCATCAGCTGCTGCCGGGGCAACGCCTCGGTGAAGATCAATGGCAACAATACTAGAACGCCAATCAGCACGATCTGCAGGATGAAGGAAAATGCGGTGGTGGCGCCGCGCTTTCCCTTAAGCCTGCCTCCCGATTCTACGAGGCTGTCTTCAAACATGGCCTGTTCTCCGTCTGATGCTTCGATTACTTAGACACCGTCTGTCAGTTTTTTGCTCCCACAATCCACAAATTGCACCCGAAAACTCGTCAAACAGAAGTCGTGTTTCAATCTGGGAACGAGTG
The DNA here is from genome assembly GCA_963748225.1 of uncultured Acidobacteriaceae bacterium. Taxonomy (GTDB): domain Bacteria; phylum Acidobacteriota; class Terriglobia; order Terriglobales; family Acidobacteriaceae; genus Bog-257. Next base: position 69,854 of record CAVVHW010000015.1, on the reverse strand, counting down.
TCCTAGAACGGCGACCGAAGTATACACCCGTGCGCCCGCTCCGGCGTCAAATCCAGCGTACTGGCCAATCAGCCGACCTTGGGCGAGTCGGATGAACCGTATACCAGCGGAGGTTGCTCAAAATCCTACCGGCCACGATTTACCTGGGTCGGCAGCTCCTATTCGCAAGTCGCGACCGATCCGCGCTCGATTAGGTATGCCTAGGCCTTGACCTTCACTTTTTCGCGAGACTTGTCACGAGGTGACGACGTGCGCTGAGCCGCGGACTGTCCGGCTCGCTTGGACCGCCAGTCCTGATAAGCCACCAACATAGGCGCCGCCACGGCAATCGACGAATACGTTCCGATCAAGATTCCAATTACCAGGGCCAATGAAAATCCACGCAGCACCTCGCCGCCAAACAAGTACAACGAAAGTACGGTGAGGAAGGTGAGGCCGGAGGTCAGGATGGTTCGGCTCAGTGTCTGGTTGATGCTCTTATTGACAATATCGGCCAGCGGTTCACGACGCAGCAGCTTAATGTTTTCGCGAATACGGTCGAAGACGACGATGGTGTCGTTCATCGAGTAGCCAATCAGCGTCAAGATGGCCGCGATCACGGTCAGGCTTATTTCTTTATCGAGCAAGGAGAAGAAGCCCACCGTGATAATGGTGTCGTGGAAGCAGGCCACAACCGCGCCCACGCCGTAAATCATCTCAAAGCGGAACCATAGATAAATCAGCATTCCAGCCAGCGAGTACAACGTGGCCATGATGGCCTGACGGCGCAGCTGCGAGCCCACCTGCGGTCCCACGATTTCGACGTTGCGCACCACAAAGTTGGAGGTGTAGAAGTCCTGCTGCAGCGCGCTGATTACCTCGGGAGCAACGACTCCGCGCAGCTCATCCATCGAAGTCAAAATGCCGCCGCGCTCTTTGTTGCGGAAGTCCTCAATCTGTTGGGCGATGGTTTCATACTTGGGACCGGCGTCAATGCCCAAATGCAGCGGGTCTTTCTGCAGCAGGTACTGCTGCAAGCTGGCGGTGCCCACGTTATTCAGGTCTTGCTTGCCTTCGGCGACCGGGCTGCGGACCTGCAGGGCTTTGATGATGGTGTTCTTGCCCTTGTCGAGCGCCGCTTCGCTGGTTTCCTGGATACCCAGATCGACCAGCACCTCGTTGTCGGCGGTCGGACCGAAGCGCTGGATGCGGGGATCATGCAGTCCGGCCCGGTCCATGTCGCGACGAATCTGGTCAAGGTCAGGCGTCTGCGCGAACTTGACGTAAACCAGCGTGCCGCCGCGGAACTCCACCCCCAGGGGGATGTGGTGCCAGAACAACATGGAACAGATTCCGGCGACGCTGAACACCAGGGAGAAGGCAAGGAAATACCACTTCTTGCCCAGGAAATCGATATTGGTATCGCGAAATAACTCCACCGCTAAACCCCTTGCTAATTTTTCACCACGGAGGCACGGAGGGCACGGAGTTTCTATAAAACTCTTCTTACAATGCCCTTGCGCAGGATGGGAACGTTGAAATTGATAAGTAGTCCAACCTGTAGCCTGCTTAGCCTCAGATAAGTGAGCAATTGCGATTCGTGAATGGCCGATAAACCTTCGACCGATTTGAGTTGGACAATCACACGATTGTCCACAACCAAGTCAATGCGATATCCGCAGTCCAGATGGCAGCCTTTGTACTCCACAGGCAACTCAACCTGGCAGCGAAACGGAATTTCTCTCAGTTCAAACTCATGACACATGCAGGCTTCATAGGTCGATTCAAGCAAACCCGGCCCGAGTTCCCGATGCACAGAAACAGCAGCCCCGATGATCTCGCCGGTTAGCTCGGCTTCAATAAGCTCAACCCTTCCGGTCGTTCTCTGCATCTCGCCGATCATGAACTCCGTAGCTTTCTAGGAATTTCTCCCCAATTTTTTTAAAACGCTGTGTCCTCGGTGCCTCCGTGGTGAACACGCCTCTAAATGCTCAATGGCTCGCCACGCTGATGGCGACTGAGAATGGATTCGAAAATCACGCGCGAGACGAAAACCGCGGTGAACAGGTTCGCCGCCAGACCGAAGCTGAGGGTCACGGCAAATCCTTTTACCGGGCCGGTTCCGAACAGGAACAGGATGATCGCCGACACGATAGTCGTGACGTGCGTATCGATAATCGTCGTCCAGGCGTGAGCAAAACCCTGGTCCACAGCGGAAGAGGGTGTCTTACCGTGTCGCAACTCCTCACGAATGCGCTCGAAGATCAGAACGTTGGAATCCACGCCCATACCGACGGTCAGAATCACACCCGCGATTCCCGGCAGGGTGAGCGTCGCACCGCTGTAACCGAGGAATCCCAGCAGGATCACCAGGTTCAGGATCAACCCGAGGTCGGCGTTGATCCCGGCTGCGTGGTAGTAGAAGAGCATGAAGATGAGCACGGCAACCATGCCAACGACCGCCGCGCGCACGCCCTCGCGAATGGAATCGGCCCCCAGCGACGGCCCCACCGTGACCTCCTGCAGGTACTTGATTCCTGCCGGCAGTGCGCCGGAGCGCAGTGTCAACGCCAGATCCTGGGTCTCTTCAGGAGTGAACGATCCGGTGATGCGGCCGGTATCGTGGATCTGCTCCTGAATGGTGGCTACCGACTTCACTTTGTTATCGAGCACCACGGCCAGCTTGTCGCCGACATGGGCTCCGGTGAAGGCGGCAAAGCGCCGTCCGCCGTCACCGGTTAGAGTGAAATTGACATCGGCGCGGCCGTTCTCGTCACGGCCCGCATCGGCGGAACGCAGGTCGGCACCGCTTACCGCGGAGGAACGGCTGATGAGCCAGTACACGTCGCCAGACTCATCAGGATTCTGCGGGTGCGGCATATTGCCCTTCATCAGAACCGTGTCGGGTGGAAGTATGCCACCGTTGTCTTGCATGGCGGCTTGCTCCGACGGATAAGGCCCCTTGACCGCCTGCCGAATCTCCAGCATGGCCGTGGACTGCATGATCTCTTTCACGCGGGCGGGATCGTCCACACCCGGCAACTGCACCAGGATCTGATAGTCGCCCAGTCCATGCTCCTGAATGACCGGCTCGGACACGCCAAGCTGATCGATTCGATTGCGGATGGTTTCGATGGCCTGCTGCACCGCTTTCTTCTTGGTGTCATTGGCGATCGAGGGCTTCATGGTGACAGTCCAGGTGTTCTCAGCGCCCGAGGCGAGATCGTAATCGCCCAGCTTCTCGTTGACGATGCGACGCAGTTCGGACGAGGACTCCGGCGGCACACCCTTAATCTGGATCAGCTCCGGGTGGTTCTGCGGGTCGGGCTTGGAGATTTCTCCGAAGGCGATGTTAGCGCTCTTCAGGGAGTCTTTCAGCCGTTCCACCGCACGGTCACTGTCGGCGTTGACCGCGTCGTTGACCTGTACCTGAAGGATCAGGTGAGTCCCGCCTTTGAGATCAAGGCCCAGGTGGATGCGCTTCTGCACCGCAGCCTTCAACCCTTCGCCGGTGAGACTCCCGGGGATTCCAAAGATGCCGAAGAGAAAGAAGATCAGCACCGCGACAATCAAAACTGTTTTGAGGAGGAGATTCTTATTCATGAGAGACGGCTACCTACTTCAACTTGGGGGTGTCCTCCGCGGTCGTCAACGTGACGATAGAGGAGCGTGCCACTTCGATCTTAATGTTGTCCGGAGGAACCCGGAGAACGACAGCATCATCCTTTACGGACATGATGGCACCGGTAAGACCACCGCTGGTGATCACCCGGTCGCCGGGCTTGATCTGCTGCAACATGGCCTGCCACTTCTTCTGCTTGCGCTGCTGCGGCATGATCAAGAGAACATAGAAGATTGCGAAAATCGCAACCATCATCAGGATCGGGGCTGAGCCGCCGATACCCTGCACGAACATAACTGCCAAAATGGCCATTTGCCTTTCGACTTTCCTGGAGACCGCCCGGGAGCAGCTTAAAGGCCCGCATCACCCGAACGTCGCTTTTCAGCAACTGTTTAGCCAGCCAAGGACGCGGCCCTGACCTTGATATAGTATCGCGTTTTTGCCGGGGACCTGAACAGCGAAGGCTGCTAAGGAACGCTCAGCTTTCCGGGGTCCCCGAGCCGCGCCCCTTTTGCGCGGATTGGGGTGGGAGATGCGGTGGCCGGATGCCAGAAAGAAAAATCGCTAATTCCCCAAGTATTATAGCTTGCCGCACCCTCCTCATAGTGTCAAGGTAATATGCCAGGTTGTGGACGGTGTTCAACACCTGCGCGAGTAGCTCGTTCGAGGCATACAGATGCCGCAGATAAGCCCGTGAATAGCGGCAGCAGACCTGGCAGGCGCACTTGGGGTCGAGCGGACCGTCGTCGGTGGCATAGCGAGCGTTCTTGATCGTGAGGCGGCCTTCGGAAGTGAACAGCAACCCGTGCCGCGCCGCCCGTGTGGGTAGCACGCAGTCCATCATGTCCACACCCATGGCCACGTAGTGCACAATCTCCTCCGGCGTGCCCACTCCCATTAGGTAACGCGGCTTGTCCTCAGGGAGGAAGCGGATGGCGGCGTCCACCATTTCGTAGGTCATGGGGCGCGGTTCGCCGACACTCAAGCCTCCGATCGCATAGCCCGGGAAATCAAGCTCAACTGTCCGCTGCGCTGATTCACGACGCAGATCGGGAAACATGCCGCCCTGCACAATTCCGAAGAGCGTTTGGGTTTCGCTTTCGCTTTGAAGGGACGCGGCTTCAGCCGTGCCGTTCAGCGCGACATTAAATTCTCCCGCCGACTTCAGTCCGCGTGAATACCACGGCACTTCATGTTTGTGCTCTTCGAAATACCTCTTGCTGCGCGCTGCCCAGCGCAGCGTCATCTCCATCGACGCTTCCGTGCGCGAGTACTCCGCGGGATGCTCGGTACATTCGTCGAACGCCATGATGATGTCGGCGCCCAGGCCAATCTCGGCCGCGATGGCACTCTCCGGACTGAAAAAATGTGATGACCCGTCGAGGTGAGAACGGAACGCCACGCCTTCTTCCGTGACCTTGCGCAGATCGCTGAGGCTGAACACCTGAAAGCCGCCGGAGTCGGTGAGGATGGGACGGTCCCAGGCCATGAACTTCTGCACCCCGCCAAGTCGGCGGACCATCTCGACGCCCGGGCGCAGATAAAGATGGTAGGTGTTGTTCAGCAGGATCTGGACGCCCAGCTCTTCCAGCGTGCCTTGCGGGACGCCCTTGACCGTCGCCAGCGTTCCCACCGGCATGAAGACGGGGGTCCGGACTTCACCGTGCGGCGTGAAGAAACGTCCGGCGCGGGCTGCACCATCGCGCGCTTCAACCTGGAAGCGGAAAGACATTGCAGACGATTGTAGCGAGTATTTTTAACATGGAGGCACGGGGGGCACAGAGGAGCGGAAATCTTTTTGGCAGCGTCAAACTGCGAACCCACACGGTCAGTTTGCCTGCCGGCTTATGGTCACAAAAGGATCAACTTTTGCGAGGCTGCCGTAGCACTGTTCGGCCGCGGCTTTACAGCCTCCGCAGCAAATGGCCTTGAGTTCCGGCTCGCAACTCTCGCACTCCGCGGGCCAGGTCTCGCGAAAAGCCCGCACGTAAGGATGGTTGTAGTAGATGTCAGTGAAGCGATCCGTCTTCAGGTTACCTAGAATGACGCCCGAGTGATTGCAGATGCGCACATTCCCGCTCGGATCGACAGTGAAGTACGATCCTTCTCCCGCCAGCGGGCACCAGCCAAAATGAATCTGTTTGTACTGTCGTGTGTCGATTACACACGGCTCGATGGCCACCGCGACTGCGACCGGCAATTGGTACCGCGCACTCAGTTCCTCTAAGCTATCCAGGTTTTGTCGAATCGTGGCAGCGGTTGGCAGCAGGCGATCGGCATTGCGAATGTTGTGTGCGCCCAGGTTCATGCGGTTATACATCAAGCCGGTCGCGCCCAGGGCAAGGGCCAGTTCTGCGGTTTTGCCGACCTCGTCACTGTTGAGTTTGGTAGCTACAAACACAGTTACGAAATTGCCTTTGGCCTGCCGGACATTCGCCATACCGTCCACTGCGGCATCCCAGGCTCCTCGGCGCCCCGCCAGCCGGTCGTGCACCTGGCGACGATAGCTGAGCAGAGTGATCTCGTAGGTAACATCTGTGCCCAAAGATGCAAGTCGTTCCGCTGTTAATAGCGTGCCATTGGTGATGACGACGGGGGCTATTCCTTTATTGCGAATGAATGAGAGGATCTCGGGGAGATCCTCTCGCAATAGCGGCTCACCCCCAGACAAAGCGATCGATTGCACGGGAGCCTCGTCACACAACTTCCCAATAACGTCAGTCACCTCTTGGGCGTTCATCTCGCTGCTTCGATCACGGTCGCAGTCCTGCGCAGAGGGTCCCTCTGTCATGTAGCAATAGAGACAATGATTGTTGCAGCGTTTGGTCAGTTCGATAACGAAGCTCTTGGGGAGGGGTCTTGATTGGAAGCTGTCCAGGGCTAGCTTCATAAAATACCAGCGTTCTTACCGGCTGTTAACGAGCCGCTCAGATTAGATTATTAAGGACATATCCAGCGATGAGGGATTACCGGCCGCCGGCAATTTTTTCAAAGGTTTCCTTGCTTATCAGTCCCTCACTAAGGAACTGCTGAGCGACGCTTGCACGCGCTCCTTCGTCCACCACACTGAACCACGGATCGACCGGGAAGTAGCATAGGATGGGCACTCGGCCGCCCACCAATCCAGCCACGAAGCTCCTCGGTTCCGTGTACAGCACCTCCACCTTCTTGCCGACCAACTCCTTCAAGGTTCCTGGCTGAAAGTTCGGGCTGACCGGGATCGGCGTGAGCTTGCCTTCCGCCTCGAGGAAGAAATTTCCTTCCTTGTGCACGACTGTTCCTGATCTTGGCTTATTAGTCATTTCATTTCTCCTTTCGAAATGAGGTTTGCCCTCTGCGTTCGGGGTTACTTGAAGCTTGGTCTCAGTTTGCTCTTGAGCGTCATGGAATGCCGTGACCGCTCACACAGGTGTGTGTGACGACGGGAGGGAGGATCAGGCGGATAGGTTAGTGCCGCCACGGAAGGCATCGGAAAGTAACGCCGTGCCCTCCGTGGTGAAAGCTTCGGTTACTCATTCGCGAAAACGTCAGGCCACCTTAGTCTTAGTGGTTTGGTGCTGTCCTGGCGTATAGTGTCCCGGTTCGAAGCGGAACGAGATGCAAAAGCGGTTCCAGCCGTTGATGGCGATTAAGGCGAGCGTCAGCTTAGCGAGCTCTTCCTCGGAAAAATGCTTGCGCGCCAGGGCGTACACATCGTCGGGCACGTGAGTTTCACTCACCTTGGTTACCGACTCGGCCCAGGCAAATGCTGCACGTTCGCGATCGCTATAACCGGGCGATTCGTCCCACACACTGACTAGGTCAATGCGCAGCTCGGTTTCGCCCAGAGCCCGCAGGTCTTTGCTGTGCATGTCAATGCAATACGCGCATCCATTGATGCGCGACACCAGCAGATAAACCAGGTTCAGTAGCTTCGGTTCGAGGCCGCTGTTGCTGACGTGCTCCTGCAGTTGCATCATGGCTTGGGTTACGTCTTTGGGAGCGTTTAAGTAATTCATTCTGGCTGTCATGAATCGACCTCGTTATTGAGTTAGGGATTCTTCTCCTCGTCTTTTAAGTGACTAGCTGCGCGAGGAAAAAGTATAGCGAAAAGCTGCGTTTATTGATTCGTGCGCTCCGTTGAAATCGCTCACCACAGAGGGCACAGAGGCGCGGAGTTTTCCGTTCATAGCCAATTTCCTCCGTGAGCCCCCATGGTTGAGTTTCATATTCTATGCGTGGGCCGCTGCTCATATAACACTGTACGATTCGTAAATCACTATCTCTCTATTTCGCCTGCCGATGTGTCACTATAGTTTGCGATCTTAAATGGCTGGTTTTTGATGGACACACAAAAAACTTTCGATGGCGTTACCCTGCACGGCATGCCGGTGCACATCGAGCTGCAATGGCCATTTCATCACTCGGGCGGTGGCAGCGACTGGTACGTTCTGCACGGCACGCTGCGCCTGGCCGATGGCGGGCCTTTGTATGCCGACATCGCGCTGAATCTGGCGCAGACCATCCGTGAGGTGCTGCCGTCGCTCGACAGCGACCTGGCGTTTTGGCTCTCCATCAACACCGCCCGCAAAGCGCTCGACGATAAGCAACTGGAACTACTCAAGTCGAGTAAGCGGCAGCCGGTACCCGTCTCGAGCCGCTGCTACAGCATCCGCGATCGGCACTTTCGCTTCTGGCATGCCACGCCGCAACAGGTGGAAGAGTTTGTCGCGGGCAAGGTTTTCTGGTTGAGCGGGCAGCAGCGTGAGCCGGTGATGATCCCCGATCCGTGTGACGCGCAATATCTGGACGCCGGCGATCCGAACATGATGGACAAACTGCTAGCTGCGGCGAAAGATCTGGCGGCACGCGGCATGGTGGAACTGGCGGGCGATTACGCTCGCGCGACGGATGGTTTGCTGGCGCGGGCGCAGGCGTTTCATTTCCTCAAGGATCGCGCCTTGGAAGATCTGCACGCCAAGCACGCATTTGAGCGGGCGTAAACCAAAAGGCAACCGCGGATTTACGCGGAGCGCGCGGATAAACCAAAAGAAGAATAGTCGATCTTTTCAACCGTGTGATTCCCTACCCAAAAACGGAGGAGGCGCAGGAGCCGCCCTGCCTGTTTACGGCCCTGCGCCTCTCCCGTACTGCAGTACGCTGTTACCGACCCCGGTTGGACGCCAAGTGCGCCGCGCGACGGCGATAAATTCCTAGCATGCCCAGAATGCCAGTCCCTACCAGCACCAGAGTGCGGGGTTCAGGCGCGGACGCGGAAAAATCTACGGCCACGGGAGTGGTCACGAAACCGCGGCTGAGATCGCCTGTTATGTTGCCGTATCCAAAGCTGGGATCGTAGTACAAGTTCACATCGCCGACGCCGGGCACATTGAACAGGATGCCGCCGTTATCCACGAACAGCGGATCGGCTGGGTAGTAGAAAAGGTTGTCGTAGATGTAGCTGGGATCGGCACCCAAGGGAACGATACCGCCGATCGCAGTTCCGTTGTAGGTGCCGGAGATGCCGGTTACAGTCCAGGTACCGTTTCCGTTGCTGGTGCCGAACAGCGTGCCGCTGGCTGTGACTCCGTCACCGGAGTAGTTGAAGTTGATGGCGTCGGCTCGCGAGTACGCAGCAAACGCAAGTGCGCAACACAGAACCGCGATGGCTCCCAGAACATTCTTTTTCATAACAAGGCTCCTTTTTCCTTTTCTCCTCGTCATGGCCGAATGCACTGGGGTGAGTTCGGACAATCGTTTTCTATAAAGGCACGTCAGCCGCCAATTGTTTGGGCGACGCAAATGACGTGAAAACCGTGGCTTGAACGGGGCGTGCCAAAAGCGGCGCTGCGCGATGTGCAAAACAGTGCAGAGTGTGGGGCGGAGAATCAAAGGGGCCGACGATAAGAGTTCCGAATGGGAACGGATATTTCGGTGGCTGTTCTGAAGCGGAACGGGTATGGAGTCCGCGCGATCCACGCCGAGATAATCTTCGCAGGAGGCGATCTCCGCTAAAATAGATCTAATCGGCCGCGTTGGCGGCCATGTGGGGTAGTTTTCCTGTGCAACAGTTCACTGAAACCTACGACGTGGTTGTGGTCGGCGCCGGTCACGCCGGGTGCGAGGCCGCCATGGCCTCAGCGCGCATGGGATTGAAGACTGCGCTGTTCACGCTCAACGTCGATCTGATCGCGCAAATGTCGTGCAATCCGGCGGTCGGCGGCATCGCCAAAGGACACCTGGTGCGCGAGGTGGACGCCTTGGGCGGCATCATGGGCGAAGTAACGGACGCGGTCGGCATCCAGTTCCGTCTGCTCAATACTTCGCGCGGGCCGGCAGTGTGGTCTCCCCGGGCCCAATGCGACAAACAGCAGTACCGGCTGAAGATGCGCGAGCTGCTCGATTCGGAGCCTAACCTTCACATAAAGCAGGCGGAGGTGGCGGATTTGGTTGTGGAGCAACTAGCAACTAGCAATCAGCAACTAGCCAAAACGTCTGTTATCCCGAGCGAAGGCGCGGGAACTGTTGCTTCTTCGCCGACAACTGACAACCGACAACTGGTAACTGGTGTTCGCCTGCGCGACGGGCGCACCGTCTCCGCGCAAGCCGTGATCATCACCACCGGAACATTTCTGAACGGGCTTATCCACTGTGGCGAGCAACAATACCCAGCCGGACGCAGCGGGGAGCCAAACGCGGTTCTGCTGGGTGAATCGTTGAAGGCGCTTGGACTGCGCGGCTGTCGCCTGAAGACCGGCACGCCGCCGCGTCTCGATGGACGCAGCATTGACTGGTCGAAGTTCAAGGTGCAGCCCGGCGACGACGATCCCACGCCATTCAGCTTCCGCACCCGGCGGGTGGCGCACCATGACAAGCAGGTGCCGTGCTACATCGCGTTCACCACGCCGGAGACGCACCGCATCATCCGCGAGAACGTGCATCGTTCGCCGATGTACAGCGGGCAGATTCAAAGCATCGGACCACGATACTGCCCGTCGATCGAGGACAAGATCGTCAAGTTTCCCGACAAGGAAACGCATCAGCTCTTTCTGGAGCCCGAGGGCCTGAACACGCACGAGATCTACGTGAATGGGATGAGCACTTCTCTGCCGATCGATGTGCAGCTTGCGATTATCAAGTCAATCCCCGGCTTGGAGAACGCCGAGATGCTGCGGCCGGGTTACGCCATCGAATACGATTCCATCGACCCAACCGAGCTGCAGCGCACGCTGGAGACGAAGAAGATCGCGCGGCTCTATCTCGCGGGGCAGATTAACGGCACCAGCGGCTACGAAGAGGCGGCGTGCCAGGGCATCATGGCCGGAATCAATGCTGCACTGCAGGTGAAGGGCGAGCCGCCGCTCATTTTGGACCGCACCGAGGCCTACACCGCCATCCTGATCGACGACCTCATCAGCAAGGGGACAAACGAGCCTTACCGCATGTTCACCTCGCGCGCCGAGTTCCGCCTGCACTTGCGCATCGACAACGCCGACCGCCGGCTCACTCCGCATGGACGCCGCGTAGGACTGATTAACGATGCTGCCTGGGCTGATCATCTTGCCAAGCAGAAGCGCATGCAGGCCATGCGTGATTTGCTGGAGTGCACCCGGATCAACGGCGAAATGCTGGAAGAAGTTTCGAGTTTCGACCTTCAAGTTTCGACTACGGGCGGCGAGGGCGGTCTATCTCAGGCTGAAGATGCGAGTCTCGATAGCGGCAAGCTGGACGGCGCACTCGGCTTGACGCTGGCGCAACTGTTGAAGCGGCCAGAGGTGGGGATCGAGCAATTGGCGCCGTTGCTGCGTAGGCTGATGCCGGGATTCTTCGAGCGAGTGGATAGTGATCAGGGAATAGTAGATAGAAGGCATCTTACAAATGCCGGAACAGCCGAACGCAAAGAACCTCAGGGGCCAAAGCCCGTTGCAAAATTGACGATTAGCGGCACGGCTGAAGCCATGCCCTTTCAAAACCCAATTTCCAAGGTTGCTCTTGAAGAGAGCTTAGCAGGCGGGGATTCCGTGCTATCCACTAGCCCCAATCCACTATCCCCCGCTTTCCGCCTCCCAGCGGAAATCCGCAACGAACTGAAATCGGTGGAGACGGAGATCAAATACTCCGGCTACCTGGACCAGCAGAGCAAAGCCATCGAGCGCTTGAAGCGTTCCGAGGAGCGCCTGATTCCCGACTGGTTCGATTACGCCAAAGTGAGCGGCCTGTCGCGCGAGATGAATGAAAAGCTGGGGCGCGTGCGTCCCCGCACCCTGGGTCAGGCCAGCCGCATTCCCGGCGTCACCCCCGCGGCGGTGTCACTGATCAACGTGTATATCGAGATCCAGGCGCGACGGCAAGCGAGCGCACAGTCTCTCGGTTGACAGCGGCGTCGTGGGCTTCGTGATGTCCCTTCCTATCAGAACCGGCTGATTTTGCGCAAAAATCCCACCCTCGGTGCCGAGAGTGGGAATGACCGCGTAGCTCGTGAACTTCTCCCGCTGAGGACAGCCTTGCGCTGGATTACTTCTGCTTGGCGATGATCATGCTGGAGATCTTGTTGTAGGTCGCGGCCGGAATGATCTTCTTAGTCTTTAGATCAGTCTTGGTGTGGTAGGGCCGCCCGTCAATGATCTTCTGCGAATAGACGTCGCCGATGCCAGGTAACGCCGATAGTTGGTCCTTGGTGGCGGAGTTGATGTCAACCAAATTGTCGGACGATGCCATCGCGCCCGACTTGCTCGAACTCTTGCTGCCCGAACTCTGGGCCACGCAGAGCCCTGTCAACAAAAGCACTGCCAACACAGCCGAAAGAATACAAATTGCTGCACGCTTTTTGCTCATGTGTCTTTTCTCCTTAGGTATTTGCTTCGCCATCCTGAGATTGGCGATCGCTGTTGGCAATCCTAGGCACCCTGCTTCTTAAAGAGATCGGCGACCATGGACTGGGCCTTTCCCATGAGCCCGCCCGCTTCGTCCGTGGCACCGGCGGCATCACTGCTTGCATCGCCCGCGCCAGAGCCCATGAATTCGTCGAGACCCGAGCATAGTGGCGCCGGCAACTTTGTCTTCAGGTAACCGACGACCGTGTCCACAACCTTCTGGGCCATGTCTTGCGACAGCCCGGTCTTCTGCTGCACCATCTGCACTAATTCGTTCATGACTGATTTCCTTTCGGGGGAGCATAAGTCCAGCTTCTAGGCGTAATGGACCTGGGAACTCAATCTGTAAAGAGATGTGATTTTGTGCCGATCGGGCTTCGCCCCAGCTCGATGGTGGCCGCTGAACCTGCCCCACTGCAGGCTGGTTGGGCGGCAATCCACACCCCTAGATTGCTAGCGGAGTTTTTATACACCCGCTGGCGTCACGGGAAAAGGACAAAAACACCGCTTTTCTGGGATGTCGAAAGGCCCGCCGAATCCGACTATGCGCCCAAAGCAAGTTCGACCGGCGTTCCGCCGCCAATAGTAGTTAGATTGATTCTTGCGATTGTGCGAAGCGTTTATCGATGTAAACTGCGACGGGGAAAATCGCTGAGTGGCGTTGCCGGTAAAGAAGTCCTTATGATCCGCGGGTTCTCGTCGCTTCAGATTCACAAGCAGGTGTGCGACCTTTTCGCCACGATGATAAACCAGTGGTGCAACTACGCCCGCGCAAATTAGGTCTGGCGGGCGACTGGAAAACCATCTTAGGGAGACAAGTCAATGCGTGTTGCCAGAATGCTATTGAGTGTTGTTGCAATCGCGATTTGTGCAACTCTGGGTTCCGTGAAAGCTGAGGCCCAAAGTTGGCAGGTGATGAGCGCTGACTATGGCGTGCAGAACAACCGCGTCGATGTCACCAACACGGTTAGGCGACTGGTGAATGGCCCCAACTTTCGGGTGAATAACACGACTATGGGCGTCGATCCCGCCCGCGGGAGGGACAAGGTACTGCGCATCCATGCCCGCAGCGGCAGCGGGCAAATGCGCGACTTCAACTACCAAGAGGGACAAACCGTCGAGTCCCGAATGTTTGTCGGAGGCGGTTTTGGCGGAGGTGGCTACCCCGGCGGAGGCAATCAATTCCCTGGCCTGCGCATTGTGCAAGCTAGCTATGGCGCTGGAAATCGCCGGCGAGATGTAACCAGCCGCCTGCAAAGCATGGTGCGCAACAATCGTCTCACCGTGCTGGTCAACAACAGCACCATGGGTGGCGACCCGGCCTTTAACCAGCCGAAAAACTTGCAGGTCACCTACGAATATCGGGGTCAGCGGCGAAACACGAATATGGGAGAAGGGGGCAGACTGACGCTTCCCTGAACGTGACCAATACGGCAACTCTGAGGGTTGGGCCAGCGTAGCGTGGCGGAGAATTCTAGGGACCGTCGCCATGAAAACGGGGAACCAATTCAGCACTCAAGTGCAAGCATTTGCACCACCGAGGGTTCCATTCTCATATTTTTCAATGCATTAGCGCGGACACATAATTGCAACACTACGAATGAGGGTTTCTGTCTGGATGCCGCTTAGCAGTGTGTGGGGTGGCATTTGCGAGAGCGCCAGGCAATCAGCGGCTCTTGTTGCGAAACTGCTCGTTGAATCAATGTCCGGTCCCATGAATCCCGTGGGGGTGTTCGGGCGGAACGTTCAAAATCCAGCCCCCGTGAGCACCGTAAGGTTGCTCGCGAGGTAGGGCTCTCAACCCGGAGGATAAAGACTTGAACAATAAATCTGTATGGTTCTTATGTTTGCTGGTGGTGTGCGCCATGAGTTTGCCAGCGATGGCCGGCACCGCCTACAACAATACGCTCCCCAACCCCTCTAACTGCTGCGTTGGCTGGACAACGAGCGGCGTGGACTCGCCTCCCGGACTGGTCGAGGATGCTCAACTGTTTACGTCATTGACGTCTGGCACTGTCAGCTCGATTGCTGTGGATCTGGGCTTTGTGACGGGCGACAACATGGCCACCGTCGGTATCTACACCGACGTAGGCGGAGCCCCTGGGTCGCTCATCGGCAGCATCGGAAATCTTCCCCCAGCCCCACCGGCCGGCGGACCGTGCCCGGCTTGTGAGGTAAGTGTGTCCGGTACTGGAGGCACGCTTGTCGCTGGAACCCAGTATTTTCTCGTACTCGAAGCCGACGCCACCAGTTGGTATGCCTGGGATCAGAATGGAAACGGCATCCTTGGGCAGCTTGATCAGAACTCAGGCAGCGGCTGGAATCAGTTCCCCGGCTCACTTCTGGGCGGCATGTGGATACAGACCAGTGGCAGCACCACGACTCCAGAGCCGAGCTCGCTGTTGATGCTCGGTACCGGATTGGTCGGCGCATTCGGCGTGATTCGCCGCAAGCTGAATCGCTAGTTTCTGCGCGAAACGCTTTGGAGGCCGGAGCTAACCAGCTCCGGCCTTTTTTCTCTCTGTCGCTGCGAAACACGGAAGCGTTCCGGCACTGTAGTGCAAGCATTTGCACCTCGACCTACTCCATTCCTATATTTCCCAACCAGTTAGCGCGGAACCATAATTGCATCTCGATACCCAATGGTCTGTTTCGGGATGCCTTCCTGCTGCGTGGGCTGGCGTCTTCGAGAGTTCCAGGCAGTGAGCGATCCTTCGTTGCAATCCGCTCATTGAGCACTATCAGCCCCGGTGAACACTCGCAAGGTGTTCGAGTTAGACATTCAAATCTGGCCCCCCCCGCGAGCACCGCAAGGGGTTCGAGTTAGCAGTCGCAATCTCGCGAGGCAAGGCTCTCAACCGCGGAGGATACCAACTTGAACAAGAAATTTGCATGGATGTTATGTTCGCTGGCGCTCGCTCTCTGCGTCAGCACTTTGCCGGCGATGGCCGGCACCGCTTATAACAACACTCTCCCCACCGGTTCCAATTGCTGCAGTGGCTGGACCATTGGCGGATCGGGCTCACTGGTCGGACTCGTCGAGGATGCTCAGCTGTTCACTTCCGCAACCAGCGGCACGGTCAGCTCGATTTCCATCGACATAGGCTATGCGGCCGGCGACAACGGTGCCAGTGTACAGCTCTACACCGATGTTGGTGGTGCGCCGGGAAGCCCCATTGGCTCCGTGGGGAGTCTCAACAACGCCGCGACCTTCGGTTCTAACTGTCCAAACCCTTGTGAGCTGACTGTGACCGGTACCGGGGGCACTCTCACCGCTGGAGGTCAGTATTTTGTGGTAATCCTGGCCGACGCCACCACATGGGACGCCTGGAATCAGAATTCAAACGGCTTCCTTGGCCAGCTTGATCAAAACTCAGGCAGCGGCTGGAACCAGTTCCCGGGCCAAGTCCTGGGTGGCATGTGGATACAGACTAATGGCAGCACCACCACCCCAGAGCCTAGCTCTCTGTTGATGCTCGGCACCGGTTTGGTCGGAGCATTCGGTGTTATCCGCCGCAAGTTGAACCGGTAGTTTCGCAGAATTTCACTTCATAGCCGGGGCCAACCAGCTCCGGCTTTTTTCTGCGGCGAGACAGAAGAAAACATTCTGGATTCGCGGCATGCGGCTTAGCCGAGCAGCGCTTTCGGATTCTTCCGGGCGATGTGCAACAGCTTCAGGGTAGCCTGTCGCGGCTGCCGGATACCCTGCTCCCAGCTCTCGACTGCATTGGAACTGACATTGAGCAGACGCGCGAACAGCGCCTGACTGGCATTCATGGCCGTCCGCATCGCTCGGATCTCGGCCGGCTTGAGCGGCCTAGGGCGGGATGGGATCGCGACTGAGCGTAGGTCCAGACTGGTTACGGTGCTTTCCGACGAGCCTATCGCTTTCTTGTGCTTGTTCTTACGGTCTTTCTTCTTGCTTTTCTTGCTCATCGTGACCCCCACAATGTGGTACACCATACAACGTAGATATTGCGGGGCGGTGCGTCAATGGCTCTTAGGTGTAGAGATTTTCCGCAAAAATGTGCCGCCGCTAAACGCAGCGGAGATCAAAAACAGCCCCGGGGCCACGCCTCTTGATCACAACGCCAGGAGGATGGTTCAGCCCGCCGCTTCCTTTACCGGTCTCGCCACCGGGCGCCCCTTGTCGCCCGCTTCGAGGTAAGCCCACGGCGTGTCGTGATCGTGGGTAAAGACCATCAGCCACTGTTCAGGAATTGCAACATCGTAGAGGCGATGCTTGTTAGCGATGGTGTCCAATGGATACAGGTCGTACCCAAGCACCCAGACGGGATCGAGGTGTTTGGCGTCCGACACCAGGTCGCTGGGATAACAGGCCACTTGGCCGCCGCTGCGCACCACGACTGCTTGCAAATCGCGAGTGTGGCCCGAATAAACCTTCACCGAGACGCCGGGGGCAATCTCGGCGTCGCCCTTGAGCAATTGCATCTGTCCGCTCGCAACCAGGGGATCGTAGTTGTCGGTCATGTAGCTGACGCGGTCGCGCTCGTGCTGCTCGCGGGCGTGGCGCCACTCGCCCTCCTGCACGTAGTACCGGGCGCGCGGGAAGGTGGGCACCGGCTTGCCGTCTTTGTAGTAGGTATTCCAGCCGCAATGGTCGAAGTGCAGATGCGTGTTGATGACGATGTCAATCTCGTCGGGCGAAATGCCGGCCGCTTCAAGACTCTTCATCAGCAGCGCCTGGTTCTGGTATATGGACCGGCTTTTTTCGCTGAGCTTGCTGCCGATGCCGGTCTCGACGAGGATGTTCTGCTTGCCGGTGCGAATCAGCAACGAATTGAGCGCCAGTGGAATGGTATTGCGCTCGTCCGGTTGGATGCGCTTTTCCCACATCACCTTGGGGATGATGCCGAACATGGCTCCGCCATCCATGCGATAGATCCCGTCGGAAAGAATAGTGAGTTCAAAGTCGCCCAGCGTCGCTCGATGCACCGGTTGTCTCCACAAGAAGTTGGTTTTCTGATGATACTGAATCGGTATCACATGCGGCAGAGAGCGGTCCGCCGGCGCTCAATAACTGCGATGCTGTAATCTCCTTACGCGTCCATAGTCGCCTTCACCTTGCCCGACTTGATGGCCTTGACCAGGCGATCATGGTCCTGTTCGGTCTGATCGCCGTAGGCTTCTGCCCATGTCGCCAGTGCCCTGTCGAGCACCGCGGAGCCCCCGCAATAGCCGGCGATAGCGGCCGCGTCACCGGCACGCGCGTGGGCTCGGCCCAGCAGCGTTCCGCATGCCCAGGCGTAAAAGTTGAACGAGTCGCCCGTCAACCACTCCACGGGGATTGACGCCTTCATATTTTTCATCTGCCGCACGAAATAAGGGCGGCCATCAATCGTGGTGATTCCCAGCATGATGTCGCCGGATGCCTGCAGCGCCCGTTGACCCACCACCACACGGCGACCCTCATGCTCTATGTACTGCTTCGGCAGCCGGGGAACATAGGGTGCGTGGGCCGGGGACACGCACTCTTTAATTTGCAGAAACAGCGGGTCGTTGTCGTCGCTGCCAAATAGCAACGCCAGGTAAGCCCGCGTCCCCACACTGCCCACACCGACGACACGATGGGCAACGTCAACCACGTGGTAGCGGCTGAGCATGTAGCGGCGTTCGAGCGGCAGGGACTCAGCATATTCGTTGAGCCCGTCAATGATCTTGTCCCGCGTCGGCTCATCCACATGGGTGAGCACTGGCGGCTCTTCCCGTAAGCGCCACCCACCAGAGACCCCGCGCTCGGAGACCTTGGTCAGCAGAGTAGCGTTGGTCTGTTGCCGCGCCTTGGCTACGCACTTGGCAATTACCGCACTGGACTTGGCATCCATCTGCACCAACGGACTTTTGCGGTCGGGATAGGCGTGCAGATACCAGATGTCGAGCACGCCCATATTCTGCAATCGCGTGATGTTAAAGCGATAGCCTTCGACCGCGCGCATAACCGCATCGGCGCGCTCCTTCTTGTTCAATCCGTTTTCGCGGCCGGCCACATTGACGCTGGCCACCAACCGCTTCAAGTCCCACTCCCACGGACCGATGGTGACCTCATCGAAATCGTTCAAGTCGAAGATGACGTCGCGCTGCGGCGTACCGTAAAGCCCGAAGTTGTTGATGTGTGCGTCGCCGCACATGACCACATGAATACCCGAGGTTGGGGTCCGCGAGAGGTCCCACGCCATGACACAGGCCGCGCCACGCAGGAAAGTAAACGGCGAAGCTGCCATCCGTCCCATACGCAGCGGTATCAAATGCTCCTGCCGCCCCACGTTGTTCGCTGCCAGCAAATCGAGAGCGTCCGGGCGGTTGGCGACTGGTTTGGTGCCGGCGTGGCTCTCCCGCGCCGCGCGAGCGCGCAGTCCTTTACCAATGGCCCGCCGCTTCTCCCAGGGGTTGTTGGCGGTTCGCAAATCAAATTTGCCGGCTCGATCCCCCGGTGCGCGCAGCCCTTCGATTCCATATTCGCTGCTCGTCGCAGGCATTGTAGTTATTGTGCGTGCGAACTTGGACGGTCTGGTTCTTTCTGGTAGCAACTTCGCTGCAACCGATTTGACACGTGGACTCATAGGTAGCCTTTCTATCTTTAGAACGGGCCATGGGGAATACTGCACCGCAATGCATCCGCGGACTGAATGTGGAGAACAAGGAATAGTAACGCACCATTACAGGTGCGAACAGAGGGAACGTTGCAAAGTGAAATCAGGAAGATTGGGTAAAGCGGTCGGTTTGCAGAGCGCGGAGCGCCCACATTTCTCTTTCGAAATGCGTGTCCGCGGAGGCCTGGCGTTTCATGGGGCCAGCTCAACACCGTTACACTCTAGGAGGAGGTGAGGCGATGCTGCGGCAAATGATTTGTCTACTGCTGTTGACTTCGACCGTATGGGCGCAAAGCGGCGGTGGTCAGCCGAGCCCGTCGGCTCAGAATGGGCAGAATCAGGCGGAAGCGGTGGGCCAATCCACGACGCGACCGTCGCCGGCTGATGCGACTGACGATCTGGCGCAAATGCGGACCGATCTCGACCACATGGAAAGCCTGCTGAACAACATGAGCGGCGAGATCACGTTCTTGCGGGACCAGAACCTGCAAATCCTGCTGAATAGCAACGCCCGCATGTGGAGGATTTTGATCCGCGAGCTGCGCACGCAAATCAACCGGGAGGAGCAGCGACGGGGTGTGAAGACAGCGCCGGCAGAACACCCGGCCCCCCAAAACTAAAGCGACTCCGGGGCGAAGATCGCCCGTGGTTGCGTTTCTTACCGCGTGTACTGACGAATCAACTCCGCCGCGCCTGGATACTGGGCGCTCAATTCGTCGCGATTGCCATTTTCATAATCCGCGTAATCGAAGCCGGGAGACATGGTTGTCCCCATTAGCGCGAATCTGCCACCGGGTGCGAGCTTGCATCCTTGCCATATGCCGCCGCGAACCACCACTTGCGGATGCTGTCCGCCGGCGAGGTCGCTACCCAGCGTGATCGTCTGCGAACTCCCGTCAGGCAGCAACTGCAGCATGATCGCCGAATCGCCGAGATAGAAATGAAACACCTCAGAGCCCGGCAGCCGATGCAAGGCCGAGAACGTTTCCGGCGTGATCATGTAGTAGATTGCAGTACCGATGGAGCGCGAACCACGAACGCCCTCAGGCAGATATTCCGCCGAGACATTCCAGCGCGAGCGATAGGTTTCACGAAAGAAGCCACCCTCAATGGAGAGCGGTTGTAGCTGCAGCAGTTGTTTGACTTCATCGGCAGTCATGGCGGAAACAGCGTATCACTTCACGAGAGCAGAGCGCTCTGCCCCTGGTATATAGTCAGGTGCCTTGCTCCACATCGGAGCTTCGACGCGGTGCAATTTCACAATCCTCCACAGGAAGAAGAGCGCTGCGACCAGGCAGACTAACACCGCCACAATCGAGGCTTCCGGCCCGAACGTGCCGCCGGTCAGGGTCACCGGCCCACTCAGCGATCCGCGCAGCAACCCGACTCCCATGGTGTTGCCCGAGAGCGTCATGCCAAAGAGCGAGCCTTCCGTGAAATTCCAGCCGGCATGCAGCCCGATGGGCAGCCACAGTCGCCGTGTCGCCGCATAGGTGGCGCCCAGCAGGACGCCTGCCTCTAGTGCAATCGCTATCGAGCTGCGGATGGAGGCCCCGCGATTGGCCAGATGTGCCAGGCCAAAGAGTCCGGAGGTAAAAATCAATGCGCCCCACGTTCCCACAATCTTCGAACTCAGTCGAAAGAGAAGCCCGCGAAACAGGATCTCTTCCGTGATGCCTGTCAGCACGGAGAAAAAGAGTCCGCTGGCTAGGCCGCTGGTCGTGCCCCAGCCTTCGGGATGATAGACGCCCATCGCGAGCAGGGTCGCCATCACGGCCGCGAACAGGACAAAGCCGAGAGCGATTCCCGTGGCGCATTCCGGCAAAGCGCGGTTGGCCGCAAACTCCGTCGGGATACGCCGCTCGATCAATCTGGAAGCCAGAATGTAAGTGGCGAGGACGAGCACCGCCATGACGCCAGCCCCCGCCCAGAACATGTGCTTCCGCACCAGCGGCTGAAATACCACTATCACTGCAACGACGGCCACCAGGTTCAGCAGACCAAGTCCGACTTCTTTCCATTTCCTGCGCAGAATGTCCTCCGGGAACACGAGTTGATACGCCCGTGCGCCGGTTGAAGTTCCAGAATTGTTCAGACTCGTGGCCGTACTGCATGGTCTTCACCATGCTGCAGACCCCCACCACTAACCCCTAGTCCCTGGCCCCTGACTTCCGCAGTTTCTCAACCCGCTCGGCCATCGCCCACTTCAGGTCGTCAATCCCTTCGCCGGTAACGGCCGAGATGGGAAACAACTCCAGCTTCTTGCGCTTGCAGTAGTGTTTCAGTTTTGCCAGCTTGTCTTTGTTCGCCACATCTATCTTTGAGGCGACAACAATCGTCGGCTTAGTGTCGAGCCCAGCGCCGAAGGTCGCGAGCTCGCCGGTGATGACTTCGTAATCCTGCACCGGGTCAGGACGTCCGCTGGCATCGGAGACATCCACCAGGTGCACGAGCAGCCGGGTGCGCTCGATGTGCCGCAGAAATTGTGTGCCCAACCCCGCGCCCTGGCTGGCTCCCTCAATGAGGCCAGGAATGTCGGCCACCACGAAGCTGACCTCTTCGCGCGCTTCTCCGACGGCTACGACGCCAAGGTTTGGCTGCAACGTGGTGAAGGGATAATCGGCGATCTTGGGACGCGCCGCCGAGATGCGCGAGATCAACGTGCTCTTGCCGGCATTGGGATAGCCGACCAGCCCAACATCGGCGAGCAGTTTCAACTCAAGTCGCAGGTCGCGCTCTTCTCCGGGTTTGCCTTCTTCATGCTCGCGAGGGGCCTGATGGGTCGAGGTCGCGAAACGGGCATTGCCTCGACCGCCTCGACCGCCTCGTGCCACCACGACGCGCTCGTCGGGATGCGAGAAGTCGTGCACCACTTCGCCGGTCATCTCGTCATAAACGATCGTGCCGACGGGTACTTTCAAGACGACGCTTTCGCCCTCGCGACCGGTTTTGTTGGAACCTTCGCCGTGGCGTCCACGCTCCGCTTTGTATTCGGGATTGAAGCGGAAGTGCACCAGCGTATTGTGGCGCTCGCTCGACTCCATCACGACGTCGCCACCATGACCGCCATCGCCACCAGACGGACCTCCGCGCGGAACGAATTTTTCGCGCCGGAAGGCCATGCAGCCGTTGCCGCCGTCGCCGGCTTTCACTCGGATTTTTGCTTCATCAACGAACATGGGGAAACAGGGGCTAGTGGATAGTGGTTAGGGGCTAGTGAAACTGCTGTCAGCTTTCAGCCGTCAGCCATCGGCTTTCTGCCTCGAGTAGACTCGGTCGTCGAAGGCAGTCCTAGGGGTTTTCGCGGATGAACCTCGGTGCCCCAACTTTGCGGGCTAGCTGAAAGCTGATGGCTGATAGCTGACGGCTCCCCAACGAAAAAGGCCTCGCCGCGACGAGGCCCGTCCTCATAACTAGTTGCTAGCTGCTAATTGCTAGTTGCTGTTTCCCGCGGGGTAACCGACACGAACTTGCCCATCTGCCCGCGGTCCTTGAACTGAACCACGCCCGTCACCTTCGCGAACAGGGTGTCGTCTTTGCCGCGGCCAACATTGATGCCCGGCTTAATGCGAGTGCCGCGTTGCCGCACGATGATGGAGCCACCCGAAACCAGCTGGCCCCCGAACGATTTGACGCCCAGCCGCTGCGCGTTCGAGTCGCGACCGTTCCGAGAGCTACCTAAACCTTTTTTATGTGCCATCGCAATATCCTCAAAAAAAAATCTTTACCCTGTGATGACGTTGTCGCCATCCGCGGGAACCGGCGAAAAGCAGGTCCCTCGGCGGAAACCGCCTCGTGATGACAAACTCACGGGCCGGTTATCAGTTCTTCCACTTATGTTTCCTGCAAATCGGAGTCGCTCACCCGCGCCCGCGAGACCAACCGGCGGACTGCCGCGGAAAGATGCATGAGCACCGCATCAAAGCGCTTCACTGCGGCGACGAACGCCACGATCAACTGGCAGGTTAGCATCGGCCGTTAAGCCTTCAATTCCTGGCCGTCCACGCTGATGCCAGTGATCTTCACGGCCGTGTACGGCTGGCGATGTCCGTTCAGCTTCTTGTACTGCTTCTTGCGCTTGAAGTGAAAGACCAGGATCTTGTCGGCGCGGCCTTGTTCGACCACCTGGCCGCTAACAAAGGCCTTCTCCGGCTTGCCAAGTTCGCCTTCGGAGCCGCTGACCGCCAGCACTTCGTCGAACTGAATATTTTCACCGCTGGTCTGCGGCAGCTTCTCGACCTTGATTACGTCTCCGGGTGCGACGCGATACTGCTTCCCCCCGGCGCGGATCACCGCGTACATGGCAATGCCTCCAATGAACTTTTCCGATAAAGGCTACGCAACGCGTGGCTGCTAGGCCATCATCTCAGGCGGCTCGCGAGTCAGCGAGCGTCCCGGGCTTTACGCGCCGCACACACCTGTGGCGCGAACGGCCGTTAAACTCTTTGTGCGCTTGCACTTCCCCGAGCCGGGAAGGAAACCTTCACGGAAAGGCGGGGACCGTCCCTGACGGGAGCTGCTAGTACAGGCAAACCATAGAAGTGTAGCGTGTTTGGGCAGGCAAGGTCAAACACTAAGCCCGCGGGGTAGTGTCTCAGTTTGAAATCTCATAGCGTCGCGTCGGCTCCCAATTGGTGGCATCATGGGAACGAGCCTACGCGCTCAAGCAAAGGCCGTGGCTTCGCAAGGTCGCGCTGTATTTCATGTACTACAATTTTTGCGCCTCCATTCCACGCTTCGAGTGACGCCTGCGATGGAATCCGGACTAACCGATCACGTTTGGAGTGTTGAAGAATTGGCGCACTTGGTTTCAGTCCAGACGCCCGCGAAGCGCGGCCCTTACAAGAAACGGAGTGTGGCATGAAGCGATACGTCAAGGCGATTCTCGGCGGGTCCTCGCTGTGTTGGCGGCATTCGGCTGGGCGGTTGCCATCCTGTTTCTGCTGGTAGGGAGCGGAGTCGTAAACGGTGTTTTCATGTCGTCCACACATAACCAACTCATTTTGACGATTGTGGTGACTCTGATCTTTGCCACTGGATTTTGGCTTGCCTTCCGGGCTGCCTACTCCAGAAATTCAAACTGACCCACTACCGCCCGCGGCAGACCAACCTCTTCACCGCCGCTTCTTGTTGAGGATGCCCAGAATCTCCTGTAGGCCCTGCCGAACTTTCTTCAGGCTGTCGCCGGAACGCCGCTTGGGGAAGGGTAAGCCGTCCTGCAGTTGCGACGGTTTGAGTTCGGCCTTGAGATGCTGGCGGGCGCCGGCGATGGTGAAGCCCTCGTCGTAGAGCAGCTTCTTGATGCGCAGGACATTCTCCACGTCACGCTGGCGATACATTCGCTGGCCGGTGCTGCTCTTCACTGGCTTGAGTTGAGGGAATTCGGTCTCCCAGAAGCGCAACACGTACGCTGGCAGACGGCAGAGGCTGGCTACTTCTCCGATGCGGAAGTAAAGCTTGTCCGGAATAATCGGATCGGCGCCGCTGCGCTTTTTCTTCTCAGCCGTCATCGGAATGTCGCTAAGCCGCCCCTATGACTTGGAGTTCAATTCTAGCTGGTGTCGCCGATCTGCGGCGCCCTTGTAAAAAGCGCCTTCGGGAGTATGACCAGTCAACACCCATGCCACGACGCGGCGATAGTGCTTAGTAATGTACACCACCTCGGGTTGTGAGAACGATGCCTGCAAGCTCTTCCCGATTCCGGTTGCTCCTGCTCGTCGAATCAGTTGCGTTGATCGACGGAGCTTTGCCGATCAGCCTCTTGCCATACCTGGTCCTTCAAGCCTTTGTTGATCGGGAAGCGCCCGGGAGCGACGAAAAAGGGTTCTCGATTCGCAACCCGCCAAATTCTTGGTCATGCTGTAGGTCTTCGCTGTAAAGCACGCTGCACTGCGCTTCGAAGGCTCCAGCCAGGATCAAGGAGTCGTACCAGGATGAACGATATTTATGTTGCAGATGAAGGGCCTCCGCGTATAGAGCTTGCGACGAATGCACGGTCAGCAGCGGACGGAACACCGTTCCCAAATATTGTTCTGCTTCGGCTACAGTCATGGGTGGCGAGAACCGGCGTAGCGCGACGTTGAAGAACTCTTGCACCACCTGATAACTGACCGCGCCCTTCCCGGTTGCGACGGCTTGACGAATCAGTTGGGTTGACCGGCGGAGCTTCTCCGGTGAATTTCTGTCGAATGAGTAAACGAAGATATTCGTGTCAAGAAAAAATCTACCGTTCATTCATTTCGTCCCGGCTAAAATGGCGGCCCGCATTGACGTGACGCAGCCGGCGCATGAGCGCATCCACCTCCTGCCCGTTGCCGGACTGGGCGGTAAAGTTTAGCAGCCACTCCCGAAAAACCGAGTTCAGCGTCTTGTGCTGCGAGCGCGCTACCCGTCGTGCCTGCTCGATCAGGTCGTCGTCTGCACTTAGCGTAATATTTTTCATACGGTTACAGTGTACACAAGAACAGTGCGGTCCGTTCCATCTCCTCCTCTTTTTCGGTGCTCGACCCAACAAAGTAGTCTTCACTGGGCGCGCTCGCAACCGCCTTGTCGCTCCCCTGATAAACTCGTCTGTTTACGCCACAAGCCGGCAAATGAAGAGCGAATCGCGAAAGGCGAATAGCGAACATGGCCCGTACTCTTAACACGTCCCGCGCATTGCAAACCCGCGCTGAGCATCTGATCCCCGGCGGAGTCAATTCGCCGGTCCGCGCCTTCCGTTCGGTCGGCGGCACGCCGCCGTTCCTCGTCCGCGGGCTGGGCGCTCATGTTTGGGATGCAGACGGCAACCGGTACATCGACTATGTGGGATCGTGGGGTCCGTTGATCCTCGGCCACTCCGATCCCGAGGTCCTCGAGGCCATCATTCAGGCCGCCCGCAATGGCACCAGCTTCGGAGCCTCCACTCCAACCGAAGCTGATCTGGCTGCGCTGGTGGTCGAGGCTTTTCCTGCTATCGAGAAGGTGCGCCTCGTCAGCTCGGGAACAGAAGCTACGATGTCGGCGATTCGGCTGGCCCGCGCGTATACCGAACGCAAGTTCATCGTGAAGTTCGAAGGTTGCTATCACGGACACAGCGACGCCCTGCTGGTAAAGGCTGGCTCCGGCGTGGCCACGCTCGGCATTCCCGGCTCGGCAGGTGTGCCGCCAGAGTTTGTCGAGTTCACCCTGGCACTGCCTTACAACGATCGCAATGCGGTGGAAGCGGCGTTCGCCAAATTCAAAGGCCAGATTGCCTGCGTGATCGTGGAGCCGGTCGTCGGCAATATGGGATGCGTTCCGCCCCAGCCGGGCTATCTCGAAGCCCTGCGCGAGATCACCGCGCGCGAAGGGGCGTTGCTTATCTTCGACGAGGTAATGACTGGATTCCGCGTGGCTTTCGGCGGCGCATCGGAGTTGTACAACATCAAGCCCGACCTCACGACGCTGGGAAAGATTATCGGAGGCGGTCTGCCAGTGGGCGCTTACGGCGGACCGGCGAAGATTATGGACCTGGTCGCTCCTGTCGGCCCTGTGTATCAAGCGGGAACATTGAGCGGCAATCCCCTAGCGATGGCAGCGGGTATCGCGACGCTGTGCCAGCTAAAGGCCAACCGTCAGCACTTCTATAAACAGCTTGGTGACATGGCGGGCAAGCTCGTGGCGGGCGTCATGGCAGCGGCTAAAGGCGCGGGCGTGCCAATGACCGCCAACCGCGTGGGATCGATGTTCACGTTCTTCTTCACTGACAGGCAGGTCACTGATTGGGAGAGCGCGGCCACCTGCGACACCGCCAAGTTTGGCCGCTTCCACGGCGCCCTGCTCGACGCTGGCGTCTGGCTGCCGCCGTCACAATTTGAAGCTGCGTTCCTCAGCATCGCGCACACGCAAGGGGATATCGACGACACGATTGCCGGGGCAAGAGAAGCCCTGGCGCTGGTGTGATCTGCTTTGGTCGTTGTTAATTGCTAACGGCCAATTGCTAATTGCTGCTTTTCCATCATTTCGGGAATCGTGACGAACTCGTAGCCCTCGCCCCGATAGCGACTGAGGATCCGGTCGCTGGCTTCGACACTGCGGCTGCGGTCGACGCCCATCCGCACATGTGAGCCGTCATGCAGCAGGATGACGTCGCCACTGCGAATCTGACGCTCGGCGTGGGCGACGATTTCGTCTGCTGGCTTCGCCTTCCAGTCGCAACAGGTGACGTTCCACATCACGGTCTGCAAGCCGAACGCTCGCACGGTGCGCAGCGTAGCCGGGCGGCGGCCACCGAACGGTGGGCGAAAGATTTTCGTTTCAACGCCGGTGGCATCGAGGATAGCTTGCCGCGTCTGCACGAGCTGGCGGCGCAGCTCGGTGACTTGTTGAAAGATCAGGTTGGGATGGCTCCAGGTGTGACTGCCGATGGCGTGACCGGCGGCGACCACGGCGCGCGCGATCTCGGGCTTCTGCTGCACGTATTGTCCGATGAGGAAAAATGTTGCCTTTACCTGATGGCGTTCCAGGACCTCGAGCATCCGCCAGGTGTAAGGATCGTTCGGCCCGTCATCGTACGTGAGCGCCAGCAGACGAGAGCCAGGTCCGAGGCCAATGAAGGTTCGACCGTAGAGCTGCGAGGTGGGTGACATGGTGTGGTAGCCAGCCCAACTCGCCAGTCCCGCAACGGCCATCCCGCCAGTAAGCTGTGGAAGCACGGCCTCAATTGTAGCGGGAGAGTCGTTGTTGGCCATTCGCTCTTCGCCTTTCGCTATTGGTTTTTCGCTCCTAGGCTTTCTGAGAGTGCAATGACTTCGTTGAGACCACTGGGCGAGACTTTGCTCTCGTGGGGTTTACCGGATTCGACTTAGCTGCCCGACGCAAAAAAAGCGAACCGCAAATAGCGAACAGCGAACAGCGATCCTCCAAACATTTACCATCACGACAATTGCGCGCGGACGGCGAGCAAGATATTCTGCGATTCGTAACGTTTAACTCCCATGGCGAACCTTTTCGAACCACCCCGGTACATTGCAGTCGAAGGCCCGATCCGCGTCGGCAAAAGCACGCTTTGCCAGGTCATCGCGGAAACCTTGCACGCGCAGCGCATCACCGAGCCAGAGCACAACCCGTTTCTGCGATCGTTCTACGAAGGTGACCACGGGGCCGCTTTCCAGGCGCAGTTCGCATTCCTCATCGCGCGTTACGAGCAACTGGGCAGCCTCGACGTCAAACACAATCCCAACAAGACCTACGTAGCCGATTACATTTTCGAAAAAGACAAGTTGTTTGCCTGCCTTAACCTGGGCGATGCCGAGCTGGACGTTTACAACCGCTACTACGAGCTGTTCCGGCAAAACGTGCCAACGCCAGACCTCGTCATCTACCTGCAGGCGACGCCTGAAGTGCTGAAGAAGCGGCTGAAGAAGAAGAACGCCCCCGGCGAGAAGGCCATAAGCGACGACTATCTGGAAGAAGTGATCAAGGCGTACGAACACTTTTTCTTTCACTACACGTCGTCGGACCTGCTGATCGTGAACACCTCGGAGATCGACTTCGTGGAGCGCAGCGAAGACTTGCAGGCGCTGCTGCGACGGGTCAGCGAGCCGATCCGGGGCACACAGTATTTTCTGCCGCTGGGGCCGGACGAACAATCGGTCAGGGCGTAGTCGCGTTTACCAGTTTTTCATTCTTAAGGTCACAGCCATCGGCGGCCGATTGCGTTATCCTCTTTCCATCCGCAAAAAGGAGCTCGCCATGGGAGTCTTATTTCAGGCTTTCTATTGGAACTGTCCATCGGCAGAAAATCAGGACGGCACCTGGTGGAACTTCCTTGCCGGCAAACTTCCAGAGTTGCAGCAGGCTGGATTCACCGCGCTATGGCTGCCGCCCGCGTGCAAAGCGGCGAATATCGGTGGCCCGTCCATGGGCTACGATCCGTACGACTACTTCGACCTTGGCGATTTCAACCAGAAAGGCCGCCTCAAGACCTGGTTTGGCAATCAGGCGGAGCTGGTCTCGCTGATCAACGCGGCGCACACCGCGAACATGCAGGTCTATGCCGACCTGGTGCTCGACCACAACAACGGTGGCGACGCGCAAGAGGTTAACCCTATCGATGGCCAGACGCGCTGGACCAAGTTCAATCCCGCCAGCGGCAAGTTTCCGCGCGACTGGACATGCTTCCATCCGTCGCCATTCGAGATATTCGACGAGATGACCTTCGGTGACATGCCCGATCTCTGCCACCGCAATCCCGTGGTTTACGCCGCGCTCATTGAGGTGGCGCAGTGGATGGTAGAAACTATCGGTTTCGATGGCTTCCGTTTTGATTTCGTTAAAGGCTATGCGCCTTGGATGGTGCAATCGATCGCCGAGCTGCGCTACCTGAAAAAATCGGAGGATAACTTTTACACGTTCTGCGTAGGCGAGTGCTGGGACAACGAACGCACCGTGGACGACTGGCTCGGCGAGGTCAACAGTTACACCGACAATCCTGTTTCGGCGTTCGATTTTCCGCTGCATTACCGGCTGAAGGACCTCTGCGACACCTATGGCTTCAGTCTGAGCATGCTCGCCACTCCCGGAACCGTAGTGCAGGACACGCCGTCGCAAGCAGTGAGCTTCGTTGACAACCACGACACCATTCGCGATCCGGCCAACGCCATCAACAATGACAAGCTGCTGGCGTACAGCTTCATCCTTACGCATGAAGGCTATCCCAGCGTTTTCTGGATGGACTGGTACAACTTCGGTCTGGCGAAGACGGGTACGCCCAATGGGATCGCGGCGCTGGTCGCCGCCCACGAGCAACACGCCGGCGGAACGACGGAGGTGTTATATGCCAACGACAATCTCTACGTGATGCAGCGCATCGGGGCGAGTGGCGCTCCGGGGTTGGTTTATGTGCTCAACAATCTGGGCGATGCCTGGAATGGTGCGTTGGTGCAAACCCAGTGGTCGAATGTGCAGTTTCAGCCGGTAGCTTACGGAGGATATGACAACAGCCGTCCCGATGCGAAAACGACCTCGGCCGACGGTTACGCTGATTTTTGGGCCGCTCCGCGAGGATGGGCGGTTTACGCGCCACAGGTGTAAGCAGTTGTCAGTAGCTAGTTGTCGGTTGTCAGTTCTTGTAGTGGCGGCCCTAACAACCAGTTACTGACCACTGACCACTGACAACTGACTACTGTTTAGGCGGCACATACTCCTTGGGCTTCTCGGCGCCTTCGCCGAAGAAATAGGCATCCATCTGCTGCACGATGAATTCCTGGTGCTCTTTCTTCCACGGTTGCAGGCGGTATTCGTTGAGCAGCATCTTCATGTGCTCCTGCCACTGCTCCCACGCGAGCTTGGAAACGTTGTTATAGATCTTCTGTCCGAGTTCACCATCGAAGGGCGGCTCGTCCAGACCTTCCATTTCGCGGCCCATCTTTACGCACTTCACCATGTGTGCCATCAAGAACTCCTCTTGTCCGCCAATGGCGGCATGAATGCCAACTTTCGATTCTAACGGTGGCGGCCAAAGAACCCAAGTGGCATAACACCGGCACAGACTCGGCGGGTACTGAAGGCGAGTTTCGTAATGGGCCCTTGCAAAGTCGGCGCGACCTATCGCACCATAGCCGTATATTCTTGCAAGTGATCTCGGTAGGCGGTTTGGCACACTTAAGGCATCAGACTGGCAGAAGAGTCATAGGCCCGGCAAAAGGATTTTTTCGCCGGAGATGTCGATCTTTAGCCAACCCAATCGTCAATATGATGAGACACCTGCGACGCGGGTAGGGAGGATTGAGGATGAGCAAAGTAAGAGTTCTGGTGGGCACACGCAAGGGCGCGTTCGTTCTAGAGTCCGATGGCAAGCGCGAACGGTGGGACGTCAGCGGCCCCCATTTTGCCGGATGGGAGATGTACCACATCAAAGGATCGCCGGTCGATCCGAATCGCATTTATGCGTCGCAGACCAGCGGATGGTTTGGCCAAGTCATTCAGCGATCCAATGATGGCGGTAAAACCTGGGAGGCGCCGGGGGGCGACATAAAGCCGGGTCCTGAGGCCATGCAGGGAGGTGCGAGCAATAAATTTGTTTACGACAGTTCTACGGAGACCGGCAAACCCCTGACCACGCATCAATGGTACGACGGTACGCAGCACCCGTGGGAGTTCAAGCGGGTGTGGCATCTGGAACCGTCGCTCACCGATCCTGAACACGGTGTACGCAGGGGTTGAAGACGCCGCCCTCTTTCGTTCAACCGACGGAGGAACGAGCTGGCACGAACTTCCCGGATTGCGCGGGCATGGCACCGGGCCGCACTGGCAGCCGGGCGCCGGTGGAATGTGCCTGCACACCATCATTCTCGATCCCAAGGATCCTGGCCGGATTTACATTGCCATCTCAGCGCCGGGCCTTTCCGCACCGACGATGGCGGCAAGACGTGGAAGCCGATCAACCAGGGACTGCGTTCGCAATACATTCCCGACCCGACGGCTGAGATCGGCCACTGCGTGCATCACGTCGCGATGCATCCCTCGCGCCCTGGCGTGCTATTCATGCAGAAGCATTGGGACGTCATGCGCAGCGACGACGCCGGCGACTCATGGCATGAGGTCAGTGGAAATTTGCCCACCGACTTCGGCTTCGTGATTGACGTGCATGCGCATGAGCCGGAGACGATCTATGTGGTTCCCATCAAGAGTGACGGAGAGCACTTTCCTCCTGAGGGAAAGCTGCGCGTGTATCGCAGTCGCACCGGCGGAAACGAGTGGGAGGCGCTTACTAAAGGCCTGCCGCAGAGCAACTGCTACGTAAACGTCCTGCGCGACGCCATGGCCGTGGACTCGCTGGATTCCTGCGGGGTGTATTTCGGTACCACCGGCGGTCAGGTGTATGCGTCGTCTGACGCGGGAGACAACTGGGCGCCCATTGTGCGCGATCTTCCGGCTGTGCTTTCGGTCGAGGTGCAGACGCTGCCATGATCCGCGTCGTCTTGCCGGCACATCTGCGGACGCTGGCGAAAGTTGGCAGCGAGATAGAAATTGAAGTGGAGGGCCGAGTCACGCAGCGCTCGGTCCTCGACGCACTCGAAGCCCGCTATCCGATGTTGTGCGGTACCATCCGCGACCACGTCACCCAACAACGACGGCCGTTCCTGCGGTTTTTCGCCTGCGAAGAGGACTTGTCCCACGAATCTCCAGACGCCCCATTGCCCGATGCCGTCGTGTTGGGTGCAGAGCCTTTTCTGATCATAGGGGCCATTGCCGGCGGCTAGTCAATCTTTCGCGGCTCTAAAGCAATTCAATTTGCAAACCCAAGAGCGTGAAACAATTCGCTGCATTCACGCGTATATACTCCTACCGACTTTACAACGAGGTACATTCATGTTCTTCGGTACGCGGGCCAGTTGTGTTCTGGCTGTCCTGATCTTCTGCGTGTGTCTGAGCATTGCACCGGCGCAAACCGCAGCGGCCTCCGGCAACGCGGCGAGCGAGATGCCGTCCGTCACGACCGTGCCTCCCGAAGCGCAGCCTTCCTCCAACTTCAACGTGGAAGCCGCCACCGACGCCTACATGGCGAGCATCCCCGCCAGCTCCAAGGCCCGCAGCGATGCGTATTTCGAAGGCGGCTATTGGCTCATCTTGTGGGATTTTCTCTATGGAGCCGTGATCGCGCTTCTGCTGCTGAACCTGCGCTGGTCGGCGGCCATGCGCAATCTGGCGGAGCGCATAACGCCGTTTCAAGCCGCTGCAGACTTTTATTTACTGGGCTGAATATTCGGTGATCACGTTCGTTCTGGGCGCGCCGCTGGCGATTTATGAGGGATACACGCGCGAGCGCCAATACGGTCTGGCCACGCAAACCTTCGGCCCGTGGGCATGGGACCAGACCAAAGGACTGATGATCGGCATCGTTCTGGGCGGAGTCCTTGCGATGTTACTGTTCGGCATCGTACGCCGCCTGCCGCGCACCTGGTGGATCTGGGGAGCGATTGTGACCTCGGTATTTCTGGTATTCGCAGTGATGATTGTGCCGGTCTTCATCGTGCCCATCTTCAACAAAGTCACCCGTCTGGATGATCCCAAGGTGACCACGCCCATTCTGAGCCTGGCGCGAGCCAATGGCATTCCGGCGAAAGATGTCTGGGAGATGGATGCCTCGAAGCAGACGACGCGCATGAGCGCCAACGTCAGCGGCTTCGGCAGCACCATGCGCGTCACCTTGAATGACAACCTGCTGCGCCGTGGTTCGCCGGAAGAAATCCAGGCGGTCATGGGACACGAAATGGGACACTATGTCCTCAACCACATTCCCAAAGATCTGCTGTTCTTCACCGTGCTGATTGTGGTGTGCTTCGCGCTGCTGCGCTGGTCGCTGGAGTGGTGCCTGAAGCGCTGGGGAGAGAAGTGGCAGATCCGCGGTATCGGCGACATCGCCGTGGTGCCGCTGGTCATCCTGCTGGTCTCCATCATCGGATTCGTCGCGACCCCTCTGCTTAACACTCACACCCGGACTACCGAGCACGAAGCTGACATGTATGGTCTAAACGCCAGCCGCCAGCCGGATGGTTTCGCCCAAGCCGCCATTCACCTGGGCGAGTATCGCAAGATGTACCCGGGACCGATCGAAGAGTACATCTTATTCGACCATCCTAGCGGTTACAACCGAATCTACGCGGCGATGCGGTGGAAGAAGGAAAACCTCAAGCTATATGCACCGCAGTCTGGCGAATCAAGTGGCAGCAGCGGCGCACAGGTCCCATAGCGAGCTATTGATAGTGCTCTTCAATCCATTGCGGATAGCGATACTTCAGCATGGTAAGTGCCCACGCCGCCTGCACGGTAGGATGGCCTGGGTTAACGAGATTGAACTCAAAGATGCCGCGACACCAGCCGTACCAGCAATACTTCCATGAGCCGTCGGGCATTTGATTTTCCAGAATACGCTCTACCCAGCGGCTTCGAATGAGGTCGGGCCGCCCCGCAGCCAAGACAAAAGCAGTCCGCTGAATGTACGAGTCGCTGACCCGGAAATCATAGTGCGCGTCGCGCGCAATTTTTTCAGAAAGGTAATTAATGGTGGAGTCGAGTTTGGGATAACTTCCGTTGAAGTCGCGATACATGATCAGCGCCAGCAGTTGGTGATGACGCGCTCCCCAAATGTACTTGGTGGGCGAGAACATGTCGTCACGATCGGCACTGCTGAGCTGAACGTAGTCCGGGGCGATGGCGTACGCGTCCCAAAGTCTCTCATCGCCCGGGCCACGCAAGGGAGGGGCCGCGATCATAGGCACCGGGGAGTGGCGGTCAACCAACCGGACCCAGAAGGGAGCGAGTGCCTCGGATGAATGCGGCAGCCACTCGCGATATTCGAATAGCATCTGTTGCAGCCGCGGATCGCTGGACAACTTCGCCATGTCGGCGATCATGTACATGACAGAAGGGTTCTTCAGCGAGAGCTCCCGATTCGCCACTATCCAGACCGTTGCCCGTTCCAGAGCTCCATCGAGTTGCGCATCGAATTGCGCGCGCGATTGTTTGCGCAAAGAATAGTTGTTGTAGAGCAGAAGTCCGGCGACAAGAATGGCCAGGACTGCGAAACCGATCCATAGTACCCGCCATAGGCGGCGGACCCGCGATGGTTTCAAAGATAGCCGAGCGGGATCGGCTGTCATGGCAGTGTGGGCGTCGCGGCCAAGCATTCGGTCATTCTACCTTAGTTCGCAGATGGACCCGAGAGGGGCTGAACGGAGTTCGAGATGATGAAATGAGCAGTGCCCCCGCAGCACCCAGCGCCCATCCGAGAACGAATCGCACTCCCAGCCAGTTGCCGTGCAGGCCAGCCAACTCCGTCGCCGCGTCGAGAAGATTGAGCGCGGCAGCGGCGATCAGCAAACGCAAAGCAATTCTGCGCGAGGTGCGAAAGAGCAGGCCCGCGGCTGCGCCCAGATAGATTCCCAGACAGCGCGAGCACACGGCGACCGTCCCACCAAAGATCCAGAAGGAGCGTTCGGGCCGCTGGTGGCAGACAATTGCGAAGCCGCGATACAGACGCGAACCCGATCGCCGGGAAACCGTGGGTCAGGAAGTAGGGAGTAGCGACAACGGCGGCGGCGAACGTTAAGGGCGCCAGCGTCCACCAGGTCCAGCGAAGTTGAAGGGACGAAGCTTCAACTGCGCCCTTGGGAGATGGAGAAGAAACGAGCTTCAGCCCGGAGGGGAGATGGTTCAAACGGCGAGTTCCCTCGGCGGCTAAAGCCGGATTCATAATGGACCTTCACGGCACGCCTGAAGGCGTGCCCCTTCAAAGCGAAACACTGCACCCACGGCTTTCGTGAGCGCAGTTAAAAGCAGATCCCTCGCGGGCTGAAGCCCACTCGTGATGACAAAAAGATAGGCCGACTCGTGATGACAACTCGACAAGCGATGACGATCCGATGCTCGGCAATGCAGGGGAAAAACAGCGATTAAATCGATCATCCCAGAATCCCCATGCGCTTACCGACCCGCTTCAGTGTCTCCAGCGCCTGATCGAGTTCCTCGCGCGTATGGGTCGCGGTCATGATGGTGCGGATGCGCGCCTTACCCTCGGGCACCGTGGGGAACGCAATCCCCGTGCCCATCACACCTTCCTTGAACAGCTCGCGCGAGAAGTCCATGGTGAGGCGGCCATCACCGACGATGATGGGGGTGATCGGCGTCTCGCTGGCCGGCGTATTCACGCCGCCGATGTTGAAGCCAAGGCCGCCCAGCTCTTTCTTCCAGTAGCGCGTGTTCTCCCAGAGCTGCTCGATGCGTTCGGGTTCCTGCTCCAGCACGTCGAAGGCGGCGATGCAGGTGGCCGCAACTGACGGCGGATGCGACGTTGAGAACAGGAACGGCCGCCCGCGATGGTAGAGGAACTCGATGAGATCGCGCGTGCCGCAAACGTAGCCGCCCAGCGCGCCGATGGCTTTCGACAGCGTGCCCACTTGCACATCCACTCGTCCGTGCAGCTTGAAGTGATCGATAGTGCCGCGTCCGTTGCGACCTAGCACGCCCGACGAGTGGGCGTCGTCCACCATCATGATGGCGCCGTATTTCTCGGCGAGCGCGGTCAGTTGCGGCAGCGCGCCAATGTCGCCGTCCATGGAGAAGACACCGTCGGTGATGACCAGCTTGCGGCCGGGCTCGTTCTTGATCGATTCCAACTGTTCTTCGGCGTGGGCGGCGTCTTTGTGGCGGAAGACCTTGATCTTGGCGCGGGAGAGACGTGCGCCGTCGATGATGCTGGCATGGTTCAGCTCGTCGGAGATGATGAAGTCTTCTTTGCCCAGCAGCGCCGATACCGTGCCCGCATTCGCCGTAAATCCCGACTGAAAGACCACGCAAGCTTCGACGTTCTTGAAACGCGCGATCTTCTCCTCCAGTTCCATATGGATCTTCATGGTGCCGGCGATGGTGCGCACCGCACCCGATCCTACGCCGTATTTCTTGGTGGCCTCGAGGGCGGCTTCGCGCAGCTTAGGATGCGTCGTCAGGCCGAGATAATTGTTGGAGGCAAGGTTGATGACCTTCTTGCCGTCGAAGGTGCAGACCGGGGCCTGCTCGTCGTCGAGGACACGCAGCTTGAAGTAGGTGCCCTTCTGCTTGAGTTCGTTCAGTTGGTCGGTGAGGTAGGAAAGCGGGTTGATGCGGGCAGTAGTAGCTGGCATGAAGGTCTCCCGATGCGAAGAGATATTTTAGCGCGAGGCGGGCAGGGTTGGGCGGTGGGGGAGCTTAGTCTCACCCCAAGTGCGTCGATTGGTGACGCACCTGGGGCTTCGTGCCAATTGAATCTTAGTTGTTCGGCTTCTTCTTGGGAGGCGTCTTGCTCTTTCCGTAAGTGGTTTCGACCGAGGCGCCAATGGTAGCCAGCATCTGTTTGGCGGGGTCGGCGTACTTGCCTGTGGGCTGCAGTTCCAGATACTTATTGAAAGCCTCGGCCGTGCCGGGTGGCGCGACCATCTTGTCGCCCTTGGTCGTGGCTTTGCCCATCAGGTCCACACCCTTCCAGTAGTAGGCATCGGCGCGGTTGGGATCGACCTGCAGCGCCTTGTCGAAGGCGGCGATAGCTTCGTCCACCTTGCCGGTGTTGGTGAGCACCGCGCCTTCGTTAAAGTAGTACGCTCCTGCGTTGGTGGGATCGTTCTGGGCGGCGGTGGCCCATTCCTGTACGGCTTTATCGGTTTGACCCGACCGCGCGTAGGCATCGGCCAGTCCGCTGTGGTAAGGCCCGGAGGTCGGCTTGAGCGCAATCGCCTTTTGATACGAGTCAACTGCGTCGGTATATTTCTTGGCGCCGAGTTGCGCCTCGCCCAAGTTCGCCCAAAGCAGGTCTTGGTTAGGGTTCGCTTGTGCGGTTGGCTGCAAGAGGGCAATGGCTTGGTCGTAGTTGCCGGCCTTTTGCAAATCTCTGGCCTGAGCTAACTCCGCGTTCAGCCCTTTGATAGCTTCATTCTGTTTTTGGGCCTCTGCAATCTTTGCCTGCTGCTCTGGAGTAATGCCGGCCTGTTGGGCGGCCTGCTTTCTTTCCTTAGCAAGGTCGAAATTGACCTCGCGCTCTGCGCCCGCTTGGACCGGCACTTTGTCGTAAAAATCGATTACCTTGCCGTCCTGGATCAGGTTGAACTTGTACGTGCCCGGCGCCACCCCAATCGAAAAATACTCGCCCTTAGCGTTGGTCTTTAGAGTGACTTTCGCTCCGTTTTCGAGATTGTTGAGCTCTACGGTAGCGCCGGCGATCGGCTTTTCGTTGTCGTCCTTGGCAGTGCCTTTAACTGTACCGGTGAACTGCGCCCACACCGGAACGGCGCAGATGCCCACCAAGAACGTCAGCAATATTACCAAGGAAATATGTTTCTTCATTTTTCCTCCAACCCATGAAACGGAATGATGACTGCTTTACTAGAATCAAGATTATGGACTGCGAAACTGAACCGCGGTTTGCGAAGCATAGGAAATAGGATCCACCGCGTCCACTGCGCTGAAGGCCTTCAGCCGCAACACGCAACTCTCGCAGGTGCCGCAAGCCTTGTCTTCCGCGCCGTAGCATGACCAAGTTAAATGGAAGGGCGCGTTCAGTTCAAGGCCAAGCGTCACAATCTGGGCCTTTCGCAGCGCGATCAAGGGGGTTTCGACGCGAATTTTTCCTTCCTTGGTGCCCGCCCGGATTAATTCGTTGAATGCCCGGTAGAACTCGGGACGGCAATCGGGGTATCCCGAGCTATCCTGCTGCACGGCCCCAATGTAGATTGTGGTTGCGCCCAGCACCTCGGCCCAGCTCACGGCGGCCGACAGGAAGTGCGCATTGCGAAAGGGAACGTAAGTGACGGGTATGTGCGCGCCAATCTCCGGGCCGGCATCGGGAATGGAGATTTTGTCGTCGGTGAGGGCGGAGCCCCCAATCGCGCGAAAGAACGGCGTACGAACGCTGAGACGCTGGGGAATCTGGAGCCGATCGCAAATCGCCTGAAACGAAGCCAGTTCCCGGGCTTCGGTGCGTTGCCCGTAGCTAATGTGCAGCGCAGCGGTAGCGGGAGCTCCGAAGTCGCGCACCGCTAGGGCCGCGCAGACGCACGAATCCATGCCTCCGCTAAGTGCCACTACTACCTGTGCCTGATCGTGCATAGCGATTTCGGTCTCTAAACCCCTTTCAGCGAAGGCTCCCAAATGAACTTGTGAATTTGCAGCCCCAGCCGTGCGTTCAGTCCGTCGGCGAGCATCCATTTCGCCAGGTGCTGCGGGTCAACCAGACAGTGCGAGACATCGCGATTCCCCGTTGCATCCTTACGAAACGCCGGCGACAGAATCACGGTGCCGACGAGCGCGTTCAGCTTATGCTGCCGGATAAAGTCGCGCGCAAATTCATAATCGCGGCGGCTGGCGATCACAAACTTCAGCTCGTCGTGGCGGGTCAGGGCGTTAAGGTTCTCGATGCGGAACGTGTCGCCCTCGCCCGAGTCAGGACATTTTACGTCGACAATCTTAACGACTGCGTTGGGAACGCGATTCAAAGGCCGCTCGCCGCTGGTCTCCAGCAGGACGGTGTAGCGAGGAAGCAGCCGGTCCATCAGGGCGACCGCTTCACGCTCCTGCAACAGGGGCTCGCCTCCGGTAATCTCGACCAAGCCGCCGTCGGGCAAGAGGCTGATGCACCTCGGCTTCGATTTCTTCGAGCGTCATGCGCTGGCCGCCCTTGAAGGTGTACTCGCTGTCACACCAGGTGCAGCGCAGATTGCACCCCGCCAGCCGCACGAACACGCATGGTAACCCGGTGTAGGAGGATTCACCTTGCAGCGATTTGTAGATTTCGATGATCTGCATGGCTGGGATTGCGGCAATCCCGTGTGGACTGCCTCGAACTCGACTGACTTGAAAGGGCACGGCTTCACCCGCGCCGATACTGGCTCTTCTTAAAGTCAGCGGGCTTTCAGAACCTGTGTCGCAACCTCTGCCGTCCCTACGGGACTCAGTCTTATTTCTCACTCCCCCAGCGCTGAAGCGCTGGGCTAAGCTCTTCCGCCCCGAGGGACTGCTTCTTTCCTGCTTCATTTCACTGGCGCGAACTGATGCGAGGTCGCGACACAGTCTCTTTTATTCCGGCTACTCGCTGTATCGCGCCGTCGTGGTATCGGTCTCCCAGATGGTGACGTCCTTCACGCGTACCCGGCCATCTGTGCCGTTCTTCAGCCGCGAGTTGGTCTCATCGTAGAAATACTTGGCCAGGTTTTCCGCCGAAGGATTGATGGTGGTGAAGGGCTCCAACTCATTCATCATTTGATGATCGAGATAACTCATCACCGGACGCAGGACGTCCTTCAGGTCCTTAAAGTCCAGCAGCAGGCCGGCGTGGTCGAGAGTCTCGCCGCTCAGGGTGACGCGAACCCGGTAGTTGTGTCCGTGGGGCTTCTCACACTTGCCGTGATAGTTGCGCAGGTAGTGTCCCGCGGAAAAGGTGTCTTCTACAGTGACTTCAAACATGAGCTCCGGCCGTAACAGCGCAAATAGGCGGGGTTACGGTGAAGTTACTATTTTAGCGTGTTTGGACGTAAGATAGGGTCATGCGGCCGGTCAACCAAGTCATCGTGAAGGATCCCGAAATCCTCGGAGGTACGCCGGTCTTTCGCGGAACACGGGTTCCATTCCAGGCTTTGCTTGACTATCTGGAGGGCGGCCAGACGCTGGCGGAATTTCTGGATGACTTTCCCACGGTTACGCGCGAAGCTGCGGTTTCTGCGCTCGAAGCCGCCAAGATGCTTCTCGTCGGCCAGCTT
Organism: uncultured Acidobacteriaceae bacterium; assembly: GCA_963748225.1. Lineage (GTDB taxonomy): Bacteria > Acidobacteriota > Terriglobia > Terriglobales > Acidobacteriaceae > Bog-257. The sequence continues at coordinate 29,545 of CAVVHW010000015.1, read as the reverse complement.
GGATGAGGGTCCTGCTCGACGAATGCGTCCCGAGAAAGTTCAAGTACAGCCTGGCGGGTCATGACTGCTCGACTGCGCCCGAGGTAGGACTTGCTGGCAAGAAGAACGGGGAACTCTTATCCCTTGCGGAGCAGAACGGGTTTGAAATCTTCTTGACCCTTGATAAAGGGGTTCAGTACCAACAGAATCTGGCTAAGCGTAGCATCGCAATCATTCTGATTCGGGCAAGGTCAAACCGTATGGGCGACCTATTGCCTCATGTCAAAGCTTGTCTCGAACAAGTAAGGTCCATCCGATCCGGAGAAGTGGTCTTGATTGGGGATTAGGTCGGGTGAATTTTCTCGTCCTGCGAGTTCACGCCAAAGAACCTCTCCACCGCCTGGATGTCCGTCGTACGTCCGTACTTCGGTAGGCTGTCGAGGAAGACGCGCCCGTACTGCTTCTTCAGGATGCGATTATCGAGCAGGCAGAGCAGGCCACGATCGTGCAGCGAGCGGATCAGCCGGCCAAAGCCTTGCTTCAGCGCCAGCGCGGCGCCGGGTACCTGGTACTGGAAGAAGGCATTGCCGCCCTCTTCATCGATGGCTTTGATTCGCGCGGCTACCACGGGATCGTTCGGAACCGCAAACGGTAGCCGGTCGATGATGACGCAACTGAGCTGCTCGCCTTGGACGTCAACCCCTTGCCAAAACGACGACGTCGCAAAAAGCACTGCGTTCGGCGTCAGCCGAAACTCTTCCAGCAGCGCATTCTTGGGCGCACTGCCTTGCAACAGCATGGGAAACTCCAACTCGCCCAGCAAGCGCTCATAAAGTTGATGCATCAACGCGTAGCTGGTGAACAGACAGAATGCGCGCCCCCGCGTGATCTCCAATAGCTGCTTGACGCGTTGCGCCGCGCACTCCACGAACTGCGGCGCGCGTGGGTCGGGCAGATCGGGCGGGACATAAAGCAGCGCCTGGCTCTCATAGTCGAAATGCGACTGAACGATCAGTTCGCGCGCGTGCTGGATGCCGATGCGGTTGCGGATGTACTCGAAACCTCCGGCGACTGCCAGCGTCGCTGAGGTGAGCACGGCCGATTCCAAGTGTTCGAAGAGCGTGGTGCGCAGGATGTCCGACACTGTGATAGGTGTGGCTTGCAGAAATACGTTGTGTTGCGTGCTGCGTCCGCCCCTGCGGTCGCCGCGACGTTCAATCCAGAAGACCGTATTGCGCTGCTCGGCTTCCAGGATGAACCCCAGGTTTACACGCAACTCCTCCACCCGCCGCGACAGCGCGTGAACTTCGTCAGGCTTGTTGGGAATGGCTTGCAGCTCGGTGTAGAGATGCACCAGCGAATTTTGCAGGACAAGATACTCGTCGCCGTTTTCTTCCAGGAACTCGGCACGATTTTCGAAGGCGAAGCGGCCCTCACCCGGCGGCAGCAACGAGAAGAAGAATTGCGAGCGGTCCTTGATGCCATTACACACGTGAACAATATCGGCGAGCGGGACATCTACCCGCCGCAAGGTATGTTCGACATCGCGCAGCAATTCATCCACGCGCAGATTGGATACGGTGACGCCAAAGTAATCGGCGGCAATGTCTTCCAGTTCATGGGCTTCGTCGAAGACGACGATACCGGCGTCGGGCAAAACACCAGCATCGGGGGCGTGGTCCTTAGCGGCTTTGATCGCCAGGTCAGCGCAGAACAGGTGATGGTTGACGATGATGATGTCGCTCTCGGCAGCGCGGCGGCGCATCTCGGTGATGAAGCAGCGGTCAAACTGCTGGCATTGCGAGCCGATGCAGCGGTCGGTGCGCGCGTCCAGCTTGGGCCACAGGTGGCTATTCTCCGGCAGGTCGGCCAGTTCAGCGCGGTCGCCGGTCTCGGTGGTCCGCTCCCAGTCGCTGATGATGCGGAACTGGTTGATCTCCTCCAGCCCATTCAGCACCGGCTGATCACTGAGATCGTAGAGCTTCTTGCGGCAGAGATAATTGCCGCGCCCCTTCATGTAGCAGACGCGTAGCTCGCCAAGATGCTCGCGCAGGAACGGAACGTCTTTGAAGTAGAGCTGCTCCTGCAAGGTTTTGGTGCCGGTGGAAATGATGACGCGTTTACCGGAACGAATGACGGGCAGCAAGTACGCCAACGTCTTGCCGGTGCCAGTGCCAGCCTCCACGATCAGGTGGCGGCGTTCGGTCAGCGCTTGCTCCACAGCCTCAGCCATCTGAAGCTGTCCGCGACGGAATTCGTATGCCGGATGCGTGCGCGCCAACACGCCGCCCGGGCCGAAGAACTGATACAGCGACGGCAAACGTGCGGCCAGTGCGGCGGATTGTGGTTTGGAAGACACGACGCGAGGAGTCTTGTCCCTATAATAGCCGCTAGGGGCAATCGCTGTTGGGGCCATCGCCGCGGAAAGAGTCTCAGTGAATCGTCGCATGCAATTTGAGTCCAGCCGGACTGCCGAACAGGGCGAACCGCCTACAGCCGGGACGCTGGCCATCGTCGGTCGTCCTAACGTCGGCAAGTCAACGCTGTTCAATCGGCTGGTCGGGTCGCGCCGCGCCATTGTTGGCGACGAGCCTGGTATCACCCGCGATCGCATCTATGGCGATGTGGAGTGGGTCGGTAAGAAGTTTCGCGTGGTCGATACCGGCGGCATCGTTCCCGACGACCTACAACTGATTCCGGCGGAGATCTTTCGGCAGGCGCGGGTAGCGCTGGAAGAGGCCGACGTGATTGTTCTGGTGGTCGATGGGCGAACCGAATTGGCGTCTCCCGACATTGACCTCGCGCGATTGCTGCTGCGCACCGGCAAGCCGCTGTTGTTGGCGGTGAATAAAGCCGACACGCCGCAGCTTGAACCTTACGCCGAGGAATTCCGGCGGCTTGGGATCAAGGAACTGTTTCCCATCTCTGCCGAGAATGGTAACGGTATTGCGGAACTGTTGGAGCATGTTCTGAGCGTGATGCCGGAGGAGCAAACCCCGCTAGCCTCGGCGGCTGATATTGGCGAAAAGCAGGTCCCTCGACTCCGTTCGGGCGCCGCCGGCGACCGAACTACGCTCGGGATGACAGATGAAATCGAAATGACAGATAGAGCTGAGGGGACAGAAGAACAGGAGGCTGAGCTTCCCCGCGAGACTCGCGTCGCGATCATCGGCCGTCCGAATGTCGGCAAATCGACGCTGTTAAATGCGCTGACCGGCACGTCGCGCGCGATTGTTTCGCCGATTGCCGGCACCACGCGTGATGCCGTGGACGAACTCATCGAGCGCGACGGACTCGAGTATCGCTTTATCGATACGGCGGGCATTCGTCGCAAAGGCAAGACGGAATTGATGGCCGAGAAACTGTCGGTGGTGATGGCGCGCAAGCATCTCGAGGGCGCCGACGTGGCACTGATGTTGATTGATGCGGTGGAAGGTGTCACCGCCAGCGATGCCACGATCGCCGGTTACGCGCATGAGAGTGGACGGTCGGTGATCATCGTTATCAACAAATGGGATCTCGTCACGGATAAGCGGACCGACGGCAAGCCTCCTGCGGACCGCAGCGTTTACGAGGAGCAGGTTCGGCGGCACCTGAAGTTTTTGTCGTACGCCCCGGTGTTGTTTGTTTCGGCGACTACGGGGCGAAATCTCGACAAGGTATTTTCCACGCTGGAACTGGTGTCACGCGAGCGGCGCAAGCGCATCGGCACCGGAGAGATGAACCGGTTTCTCGCCAAGGTTGATTTCGAGCGGGCTTCGGTTCCGATGGCGAAGCGAGTCAAGATTCTATATATGACCCAGGCAGGCGTGTCGCCACCCACGTTCATCCTGTTCACCGATCGCGCGGTGAAGCTGCACTTCTCGTATCAGCGATTTCTGGAGAACCAGATTCGAGCGGCCTTTGGATTTGTGGGCACGCCAATCTGGATCAAGAACCGGGCAAGGGAGACGTCCAATAAGCGATAGCATACTTTCCCGTATGTTCAGAACGAATTTGTCACCTGCCCAGTCTATGATCGCTGATTCAAGTAAAGGAAGGCTGAATTCATGGTGAACATCGACCCGAAGGAAATTAAGGGTCCATGGGATCGAGGATATGTCCTAGACAGGCACACGATTTCGAGTACCATGATAGGGTACAACGAGTTCGGCCATCCTGAATTCGACACTCAGCGTTCCGAACTCGGTGAGTTGGTATACCGCCTGAAATATAAGCGGGACCAAAGTGTGATTGAACCTATCGTCGAAATTACGGCACAATTCTTGAAGACCGTTGGGATTTATCCCAATGTCATTGTCCCGATGCCGCCCTCAAAACAACGTCCCGTGCAACCGACTTTCGAAATTGGCTCCGCATTGAGTCGAGCTTTGAATATTCCTCTGGATACGAGGTCCGTTTCGAAATTGAAAAGCACCGCGCAGATGAAGGACATCGGCGACTTCTCGGAGCGAGTTGCCACATTGAGGGGGGCCTTTACGGTTGGCGATGATCTCGTAGGGAAAGACGTGCTGTTGATTGACGATCTCTTGCAATCAGGTGCAAGCATGACGGTCGTTGCAGAATTGATCAAGGTACAGGGGCGGGCGAAGGCCTTATATGTCCTCGCGCTCACGCGCACAAGGAGCTAACGATGACAACCGTTTTTATTGCCGGTTCTCGCGCCGTCTCGCGGTTAAATTCGCAGATTACGGAACGTATTGACAACATCATAAAGCAGGGATTCACCGTGCTTGTCGGCGACGCTAACGGCGCCGACAAGGCCGTTCAGAGTTATCTTGCGAAACGGCAGTATCAGAATGTGGTTGTACATTGCATGGATGTCTGTCGAAACAATGTCGGCGGATGGTCAACCCAGCATCACCAAGCCCCCTCGCACCTTCGACGCGACCGCCACTACTACGCGATCAAAGACAAAGCCATGGCAACCCGCTCGACCTGTGGCTTCATGCTGTGGGACGGTCGGAGCAAAGGAACCCTCACCAATGTCGTCAATTTAATTAATGCCCACAAGAATGTTCTTCTTTACCTGCGTGCCAAAAAATCATTCTCGAAAATAGGCTGTCTCGAAGATCTTTCTGCTGTGCTGCGTGAATCGGGAGTGAGAGATGTGACCCCATTCTTAGAGGGAGGGGGAGTTACTGAACAAGAGGCTCCGCCGTTGCTGCGGTTCGGATAGATCCCATTCCGTTTATGAGCGTTCCTCAAGCAGCCGGCCTCACTCGTACCTCAACGCCTCTACCGGATCCAGCTTCGACGCGCGCAGGACTGGACCACGCCGCTCATCACGCCAACCACAAGCAGCACAATCGCCGAACCCATCACCGCCATCGGCGAGACGCGCACGTGAATGTCGCCCTTGCCCGATGTATCGTCGGAGACCCGACGATTGCCCGCCCCACGGGCGTCGCGCGCGCCTGCCGATATTATTTGGCCGCTTCCGCCGGTTTCGCGGGCAGCGGAGTGGCAGCTTTCAGCTTAGCCAAAGCTTCATCCACACGAGTCCTGAAGTCACCCTTATCGTTGTGCTCCCATCCGCTATAGTTCGACACCACCTGCATCTCACACCCGGTACCCTTCGATACCAGGGTGACCTTATTGGTACGCTGCAGGAGCGTTCCGCTGATGTTGACATGGGCGGAGTGCTTTACGTCGTAAGAAGCGGTCATTTGAGCGTCGTTATTCTCCACGACGGTGTAGTTGTCCGGATTGCTAAGAGTGTCCTTGACCGCGCTCCATACTTCGGTGCAAGGATCGGCGTAGGTATTCTTGTAGGTCTTGCCGAATGCCGGCAGTGCAAGAAGCGATATCAAAGCCACAAGCACTAGTCTCGTCCTCATCATGGCATCTCCTTCTGGGAAACTGTTCGTGGGCAGGTGGACGGTGGACGGAAAATCCCTATTTTCAAGACAAGTGAACGATAGTCGCTCAAGATATTTTGTCAGTGCGCGAGGTCACGCCGTCGCGTGACTAGAGCTCGATTCCCCAGTGGCTGTATGCGCTTTGAAAGGGCACGGCTTCAGGCGTGCCGAAAGATGGCAGGAAGTGACCGGCTTTAGCCGCTGAGGGGGTGCACCGCAGGGTCTAAAGGCCGAGTTGTTGATAATGCGGATCGGCGCGGCTGAAGCCGCGCCCCTTCAAGGCGGTTATAGCAACTCAGAAGTTGCTCTAGCCTTGATGTGGGAGCACGGCTCACGCGTGGGCGCGATGGTGATGACGCAAGGCGCGCAGGCGCTCGCGATCTACGGTGCCTCCAACGAAGAGAATCGCCACGGTTGCGCTGCAGATGGCCAGGATGCCGTCCACCAGAAACGCAATATGAATTCCCCCGGGCATCGATGATGCAGAGACCACAATGGCGGTGTTGAAGCCGATGCCGATCGATCCACCGGCAATCTGAAACATATAGACGATGGCGCCGGCCAGACTGGCCTCAGATGGATCGAGCGCGGTGATCGCCGCCGTGGTAACCGACGAATAGAACAATCCGACGCCAATGCCGAGGACGACCATTCCAAAGATGAGATGGTTGTACGTCGTTGTCGCCGAGATCGCCGACAGAAGAATCATGCCGGCTCCGAGAAGAAGAGCGCCCAGAGTGACGATGAGCTTCGGTCCGAGACGTTCGTAAAGCCGTCCCGCGACAAACGAGGTCACCATGAAGGTACCCATCATGGGCAGCAGCCCGGCGCCCGAGCCCATAGCACTGAAGCCGAGCACCTTGGACATGAATTGAGGCAGGTAAAGCAGCGCGGCGAAGAAGATAGCCGAGGCCAACAGCGTGGCCATGCACGCTGCGACAAAGCCACGGTTCTGAAGAACGGTTTCTGGGACCAGAGCGCTTTCACCGGCGCGCCGCTCGATGAACAAGAAGGCGGCCAATGCGACCGCGCCCAGGACAAAAAGAAAGATGATCAGCGGCGCGGTCCAGCCGAGGTTGAGGGCCCAATCAAGGGCGAGCAGAAACGCCAACAGTCCGAGGGAAAGTACGGCTGTTCCGGGATAATCGATTCTTCCATTGCCCTTGCGCGCTGTGTCGGGCGGCACGACAACGAACGTGATGAGGGCCGCGGCGGCGGCGACCGGCAGGTTGACGAAGAAGATCCATCGCCATCCGACGGTGTCGGTCAGCCATCCACCCAGCAGCGGGCCGACCGCATTGCCGAATCCGGCCGCACCCAGGATGATGCCGCCGGCCAGCCCGGCTTTACTCGGCGGCAGCAAGCCGTAAGTCATGCCCAGGATGGCGGGCCACATCATGGCGCCGCCGACGCCCATGAGGAAACGGCAAGCCAGGAGCACCCAAACGTTCGGGGCAACGCCTCCGATCACGGAGAAGCCGGCGAAGATTGCGGCACCAGCGAGAAAGACGCGCCTTCGTCCGAACATGTCGGCCAACCGCCCGCCGGTCACGATGAGAACACCGAAGACCATGGCGTAGCCGTTGATCACCCACTGCACGGTGGTGATATCGGTGTGGAGGGTCTTCTCGATCGCCGGGAGGGCCACCGAGAGCGCGGTGAAATCGTTGGCCACCACCAGAACGGCGACGCCCATGGCGATCATGCCTAGAATCGTGGCCTTGCTGAGACGTTCCTCTGTCGCTGCCATGCGCTCGCCCCTTGTTTCGTACCTGCCCGAGTTTCGCACAAAGGCGCCGGTGGTCAGGAGAATGAAGAACTCAGCCAAGCGAAGGAAGCTTGTGTGAGCACCGAGAACAGTTGTCGGACGCCCGTTGCCGGTGATTAGAAAAACGAAAATTCCACGACAGGCGCTACTTCCCGAGCATCCCTTTTTTCACGTTGGCGGTGGGCGGCTTCGGTCCGAGCCATACTGACAGAATCACCGGGTTGAAGGCTGAACCAGCGATGGTGAGCTTGTCTTTGCCATTGATGGCAAAAGTGGTGCCCGTGCCCGGGACATAGGTGAAGATCATCTGGTCGCCCGGTTTGACGGGCTCGAGCGCGCCGAGCAGGCGGTCGATGTCGGGCTTCATCGTCTTCATGGCGTCGGGCGTATTGTCGTTGAACGATTCCTTGAAGGCATTTGCCATTTGGCTCTGGCTGGCGCCATGCAGGAACTGCATGACAATTCGGTTCGGCCCGTCGGTTTTGATGATGGTGCCGGGGTCCGACGACTTCTGCTCAAGGTAGAGTCCGGCGACATAGACCTTGACCATGAAATCGGTGCGCAGCCCCAGGCCATTGAGCACCAGCTTGGTGCTCCCCACCTGTTCCGTGTCTGGCAGGGTCACGCCCGCCAGGGTGGCGGCGTGCAGATCGAGCATCGACAGCGCCAGGAACAGAAGAACAGCAAGCGATAGAACGGTTTTCCGCATGAGAGCTCCTGGAAAAATAAGAAGAGTGAAGCGAGATGGTAGCACAGGCCGGCGGACATGGCCGTGGCTGCAAGGCCGCGCCTACGAATTCTGGAACTGGCAGAAGCGGTAGTGGGCGAACCGTTCACCGGCATTGGCAAGCCGGAACCCTTAAAGTTTGCGCTGGCAGATTGCTGGTCAAGGAGGATTACCCAGGAGCATCGGCTCGTCTATCGGGTCGGTGAGGGCCGCATCGACTTCCTGCAGGCTCGGTACGATTACTGAGGCCTTTGTGACCTTGGAAATGTAAACGGCACAGCCTTTCGACTGTGCCGCAAACTGCATTTTGCCAACTTCTAGTCCGGCGGCTTACTTCGTTACCGCCGCTGGTTCTCCCACCCGTTTCGCCACTTTGAACGTCAGCTTGTGCTCCTTCTTGTCGACGTCCACGACGACGTGATCGCCATGGAGCACCTCGCCGTCGAGGATCTTCATGGCCAGCGGGTCCTGCACCAGGCGCTGGATGGCCCGCTTCAACGGACGCGCACCGTAATTCGGATCGTAGCCTTCGGTAAAGATCAGCTCCTTCGCCTTCGCGGTCAGCTCCAGGCTGATCTTGCGATCGGCCAACAGCCTGCGCAGGTCTTCCAGCCGCAGGTCCACGATCTTCGTGAGCTGCTCTTTGCCCAGCGGATTGAAGATGACAATGTCGTCCACTCGGTTCAGGAACTCGGGCTTGAAGTGCGCCCGTAGCGCCTCCATCACCCGCTGGTGCGCGTCAGAGATCTGCTCCGGCGAACGCTCGCCGAGGTCCTGCAGATAACTCGAACCAATGTTCGACGTCATGATGAGGATGGTGTTCTTGAAATCGACGATGCGTCCCTTGCCGTCGGTGAGGCGGCCGTCGTCCATGATCTGCAGGAAGACATTGAACACGTCGGGATGCGCCTTCTCGATTTCATCGAACAGCACCACGGCGTACGGCCGGCGGCGCACCGCTTCGGTCAACTGCCCGCCCTCGTCGTAGCCGATGTAGCCTGGAGGCGCGCCGATCAGCCGCGACACGGAATGCTTCTCCATGTACTCCGACATGTCGATGCGAATCATGTTGTGCTCATCATCGAACAGAAATTCCGCCAGCGCCCGCGCCAGCTCGGTCTTGCCGACACCTGTCGGCCCCAGAAAGATGAACGAGCCAATCGGCCGGCGCGGATCGCTTAGCCCAGCACGTGAACGCCGGATGGCGTTAGCCACGCTCTGGATCGCCTCATCTTGTCCGATCACGCGTTGGCGCAGACGGTCTTCCATGGTGACCAGCTTCTTCACTTCGCCTTCCAGCATCTTCGACACCGGAATGCCGGTCCACTTGCTGACGATCTTGGCAACGTCTTCCTCATCGACTTCTTCTTTCAACATGCGCGACTGCTTGCCATCCATCGCCGCGCTTAGCTTGGCCACTTCCGCTTCCAACTGCGGCAGCTCGCCGTACTTGATCTGCGCCGCGCGGTTGTAGTCGCCCTTGCGTGTGGCTTCCTGCTCCTCAAGCTTCAGCCGCTCGATGCGCTCCTTAGCCTCGCGCACCTTAGCGATGGCTTCCTTCTCCTGCTTCCAACGCGCCTTCAGAGCATTGGCGTCCTCTTTGATGTGCGCCAGCTCTTTCTCCAGAGTTGCCAGCCGTTCGCGCGAGTTCGCATCGTCTTCGCGCTTCAGCGCCTGGCGCTCGATCTCCAGCTGCGTCGCCCGGCGCTCCAACTGGTCGATCTCGGTTGGCATGGAGTCAATCTGGATGCGCAGCGAAGCCGCGGCCTCGTCGATCAGATCGATGGCTTTGTCGGGCAGGAAGCGGTCGGAGATGTAGCGATGCGACAGCGTAGCCGCCGCCACAATCGCCGAATCCTTAATGCGCACGCCGTGGTGAACTTCGTACTTCTCGCGCAGACCGCGCAGGATGGCGATGGTGTCCTCGACGTTGGGCTCGCCGACATACACAATCTGGAAGCGCCGCTCCAGGGCGGCGTCTTTCTCGATGTACTTGCGATATTCGTTCAGCGTGGTGGCGCCAATGGCGCGTAGCTCTCCGCGTGCCAGCGCCGGCTTCAGCATGTTGGAGGCGTCAATCGCGCCTTCGGCCGCTCCCGCGCCCACCAGCGTATGCAGCTCGTCAATGAACAGGATGATCTGCCCTTGCGACTGCTCAATCTCCTTCAGCACGGCTTTCAGGCGATCTTCGAATTCGCCGCGATACTTAGCACCCGCCAGCATCGCTCCCAGGTCGAGCGACACCACGCGCTTGTTCTTCAGCTGCTCGGGCACGTCGCCGGAGATGATGCGTTGCGCCAGGCCTTCGACGATGGCAGTCTTGCCGACGCCGGGTTCGCCAATCAGCACTGGATTGTTCTTGGTGCGGCGCGAAAGCACCTGCACGACGCGACGCACTTCTTCGTCGCGCCCGATCACGGGATCGAGTTTGCCCTGGCGGGCGAGCTCGGTCAGGTCCTTGGCGTAGCGCTCCAGCGCCTGATACTTGGCTTCGGGATTCTGGTCGGTGACCTTCTGATTGCCGCGCACCGTGGTCAGCCCGCGCAGGATGTTGTCATAGGTGGCGCCGCCGCGCGTCAGGATCTCCTGTGCCGCATCGCGTTTCAACTTGGTCATCCCCAGCAGCATGTGCTCGGTAGAGACGTACTCGTCCTTGAAGTTGGCGGCCTCTTTGAAGGCATTCTCCAGCACCTTCTGGGCGGCATCCGAGAGATGTGCCTGCGTGGAGCCGCTGCCCGAGACTTTGGGCAGGCGCTCGATGTCGCTCATGACCTCGGCTTGCACCGTTTGGGTATGCAGTCCTACACGCTCCAACAAAGGAGCGACGATGCCTTCGCGATCTTCCAGCAGCGCGGCCAGAATATGTACCGGTTGCAACTCAGGATTACCGTTCTCGCTGGCCAGATCGTTCGCCCGCTGCATGGCTTCCTGCGCCTTAACTGTTAACTTATCCCAACGAATTGCCATGGGTTCACTCCAATGAAAAGTGGTGAGTGGATAGTCAAGGAGGTCACGGGTGTTCTGGTATCGCTTCGCACGTCCCACCCATAGGCAAGGTGCTCGGCCCCCTGCCTTATTTGACTACTATCCACCCACCACTTGCCACTGTCTAGCTTTCGCCCCCGGTGAGTTCCTTCGGTAAACAAAAGGGAGGCAGATTCGCCTCCCTTGAACTCCCCAGTTCGTCTCCCTCCGATCTCACCGGTGGGCGAAACTTGGGTCAGGCAACCTGCCCTTTGGTCGCGCTGTGCGTCTGACCTTCGGGCTTCTTGCCTTCAAGCGGCTTCTGGGTGCCGATATTGACCTTGATCTGCTTCGGCTTGGCTTCGGCACGCTTTGCCAGTCGAACGTTCAATACTCCATTGGTGTACTCGGCCTGAATGTCCTCGGTGTTCACCGTGTTCGGCAGAGTGAACGAGCGGCTGAAGCTGCCATAGCGGCGCTCCACCCGGCGGAAGTTCTCTTCCTTCTCTTCCTTCTCGAACTTACGCTCGCCGCTTACAGTGAGAACGTTGTTTTCCACCCGGATGTCCAGGTCCTTTTCGTCGATGCCGGGCACTTCCAGCTTCAACTGGATGCTGTGCTCGTCTTCGTAAATGTCAACCGGAGGAGCAAAGGCGCCGGTGGTCAGCGACTCTTCGCGGCCGCCGCCGTACTGCTCTTCGAACAAACGGTTCATACGATTCTGCAAAGCGGTCAACTCACGAAACGGTTCCCAGCGGGTTAACACAGTCATGATCCAAATCCTCCAAAAAGATGTTGCGGTCTATATGACCTTCACTGAGTTTGATGTATATCTCAGCACAAAAGAATCATAAAATATGAGCTTACTATTGTCAAATAAAATCGTCAGACTCAGGCTGGCATTAGATATCTATCTAAGCTACAGATAAATATAAAGTTATGTATCATTTGGTGTTGGAACATTGGGAACCAGGCGATGCTGAGGCAAAGAAAGAAGGCTGGGGGTGAAACTAATAAACCGATGTTTCTAAACGACTTGGGAAAGTATGCACTTCAAATACGACGTCTCCGGCATATTCAGCAAGCTGGGATGATCGAGGGCCTGGCCGCGTCTCTCGAGGATTCGCACGCGACGACCGGCATCGGTGGCGGCGGAGCCGAGCATGGCCAGGAACTCGCCTTCGCTGACGTGGAACGAACATGAGCAGGTCACGAGGACGCCTCCCGGCCGCAGCATCTTCAGAGCGCGGAGGTTCAGCTCCTTGTAGCCGCGCAGCGCAGTCGGCAAAGTTCGCTTGGTCTTGGCGAAGGCCGGCGGATCAAGAACGATAGTGTCGTACTGGCGGCCGGCAGTGGCGTAGTCCTTGAGCAGGTCGAATGCATTGGCCTCGATCCACTCCATCTCGCCGCAGCGGTGGGCATCGCGATTGAGTTGCTCATTCTGCTCCGCCACTTCCAGCGCCGGACGCGACGAGTCCACAGCGGTAACGCTCTGGCACGTCCGCGCGAGGTGCAGTGCAAATCCTCCCTGATAGGTGAAGCAGTCCAGAGCATCTCCGTGAGCGTACCGCGCCGCCGCGGCGTAGTTCTCGCGCTGATCGAGGAAGGCTCCGGTCTTCTGCCCGCCGAGTCCGTCGAAGTGGAAGCGGACTTCGTTCATGGTGAAGATGGTGTTGGATTTTGCGCCGCGCACCAGTTGCGAATTGCGTGGCGGCAATTGCTCCAGTTCGCGAATGTGTGGATCGACGCGCTCAATCACACTGGCTTGGGGATAGTATTCGGCGATCGCGTCGAGTACTAACCGCCGCAGATCCTGCCGATCAAAGGCCTGGGTCAACGCCTGCAGGGACAGCACATCGTTGTACTTATCGAGGATGAGGCCCGGGAGCAGGTCAGCCTCGCTGAAGATGGCGCGGTAGGAATCGGTATCACGCGCGACCTGGTGGCGAAAGCGAACGGCAGCAGCGATACGTTCCCGCACGAGAGACGGGAGTTGCGCTTCACTGATTTCGTCGGCGGTCAGCAGGCGGACCGCAATCTGCGAAGCGCTGCTGTAGAGGGCCGATCCGAGCCGGCGCCCACGCTCATCACGCACGTGGACCAGCGAGCCGGCCGGAGCTTCCGCTGGTGGCACCAGATCGGAGCGATAGACCCACAAGTGCCCGCCACCCAGCCGCGCGGCTCCGCGATGGTTTACGGTGATGATTGGAATGGAATCGGCCAGGGTGTCCTCGTGCGGATCAATGCAATCATCTCACGCGCGCGTGATCGCCTCTAGAACATTCACTTTTTCATCCGGAGGACTCTGGATCCTGCTGACCACGCTATCGCGACCGCGGAGCCGGGGTCCGTAGGTGAATCATCGAATCCCTTCGGGACTCGGTCTCATTCCCACTTACCGACGAGCGCCGCTATTGTCTCGGTCCTGCGTAACGGTCGCCGCAGATTCCGACGCTTGATTTGCGGGCTTCTTACACCACTACCAATATGCGAACTCATTCGCAGGCAGACACGCAGATACCGTAGCGGAGGCAGGACCAAAACACTCAGTCAACCAAAAGAAGGGGCACCAGGGCGGCCGCGTATACTTCTGATGCGATGGCTGATCAGGCTGGATTCTGGCGCAGGCTGTGGAAGGACGTCCGCCCGGATGTTCTCTCGCAATGGCGAGATGCTGTAACCCTAATAAATTTACTTCTAATTCTCGCTTTAATTCACTTGGCGTTCTTCGGCCTTAGCCTAATTCATCTAGACGCAGATCTGCTCAGCATTCTAACAAACCTACATAAATGGACAACTGTCCTTGTTTTTGCCCTTTTCTTTTACGCCGTCGTCGTGCGAGCGCTGTTCGTCTCCATTATGGGACCTTGAGAGGCTAATTCAATGATCGACTCGAGGGCCATTTCTCCGTGACGATTCGGCTTTCGAAATCCGCTTATTGCATGGCTGCTGGCTTCGTATTCGGTTTGGCTGTGCAAGGCGTCGGCCAGCCGTTCGACGTGTCCGCTTACACTGCGATAGTTGTACGTGTGTCGAATTTATTGCGCGGATATTCGTGGGCTGCCGCATCGGCACGTGACGCGCAAGTTCCTTTAGTTCCTAGTGTATCCTTAACGCTTGCCGTGTGCTCCAACTGGTACTTGTTTCGGGTGTGTTCCCCTATCGTAAATTGTTCCGAGGTCTCGACCGTACGGCTTTACACCCGAGCGCTTGAATACGAGCCCTGTCCCCTAGGCTTAGAAAGAATTCTCGTCCAACTTAGGCCTCGCAACCAATGAACTGACCCTATTCACCTAAACATAACCCGATCTGCGACGGTGAGATCAGAAACCTTGGCTATCCAAGTCGTAGCTCGTACCGCGGTTAAAGCAGAAATGGTCTTTCCGATCCCAACCGCGCCATCCAGAACGTTCAGGAGACTGTAAGATACTCCCCCGCAAAATCGACAGGATTTCGAAACGGCCGATTAAATTGCGGCCACCCAGCATCACGACCTAGCGGTACTCAATATGCAGGAACCATTTGCCGTCCTTCAGCTTCAAATGGTTATCCCAGGCGTGACCCTGGTTTTTTTGACCGACCGGATGTATCCAGCTCCGGTAATCTAGTGCGGCGGATAGTCTCGCAGGTGCAGGAGCCCTTGCCTCCAAATGGAATAGTCCATAATGCATAGTCCCTTGTGCGCAACCCGACTCCAGAGAACCTGAAGAACGCAATCCCCCTTTTCACTCTCTTCAAATTGCTGGTGGCATCTCAGGTCAGGCTGTCCAATATCATTTTCTTTTCCACTCGCTCCTGGTCGTATTTTCTATTAGGCGCATTTCCACAGGCGATACATGAAGCGCGAAAGGAAACGCCTGAGTTCAACAAAATCCGAACACCAGTGCTTTAGCGGTTGGCTCAAGAATCGTCCAGCGGGAAAGGTTGGCTTGAAACCACTGTGCCGACGAGCGTCAGGGCGAAAAACTTTTCTGCCCTCGACATCGTAGGCCTCAGGAATTATCTCGGCTATCAACGGCGGTCACCATCGACTGAACCCTTCCGATTACTGCGCCGCAGCCTCGTCGGCCTCGACGGACTCTTCTTTGGCAGGTTTGTTAGCGTGTCTTGCTTTCCCGCTTTTCTCTGTTCCGGCTCTTCCGGCTTGGGCGGTGGCGGGGGGACGTAGTACAGAATCCGATTGCAGTAGAAGCAAGTGACAATTTGCTCGTTGGTCGTGACTTCCTGGAAGACCTGCGGGCGTAGCCGCACCCGGCAAGCCGAGCAACTTTCATCTTCATGAACCGCCGCCATCACGGAGCCGCGCAGCTTGAGCACGCGGTCGTAATGGGTGAGCGTTTCTTCGGTGACGCCGGAACGAAGTTGCTTACGGGTGGCGTTCAGCTCGGCGAGTTGCTTTTCGTCCTCGGCGGTTTGGGCGCGGGCGTGCTCTTTTTCTTTTTCATTGGCGGCGGTGTCGGCCTTCAGCGCGGCTTCGGCCTGCTTGATCGCCTCTTTGCGCGTATCGGTAGCGACCATGATTTCCAGGATCTTGTCTTCCAGCTTGCGGATCTCCGCCTCGGCAAACTGGATTTCGTGGTTCAGCGCCCGGTACTCGTCGTTGGTCTTGACCTTGAGCGATTGGTCGCGGTACTTGCTGATCTTCTCCTGCTGGTCCTTGATGTCGGACTCGTGTTTGCGGCGGGTGACCTCGTCAGCCTTGATGGCGGCTTGGGCGGCCTCGAGTTGGGCCTTGGAGCCGGCGAGTTTGGCCTCGATCTGTGCGACTTGTTTGGGAAGCGCCGCGATCTCGGCCTGGAGCGTGGCAATTCGGGCATCGACCTCTTGCAAGTCGATCAGCTTCTGCAGATCGGAATTCATTTGAACCCCAGGGGAACCTGCTGGGATTCTAGCACGCAGAAACCGGGTCTTTGGCGGCCCGGCGGGCGGGAGGATTAAGGTTTTCGGCCTATTGAGAGAATGCGGCGTTCGCGCCTAGCATCGGATATGGCCATCGAAATTGCGCGACTTTGTCTGGGATTGCTGATCATCGCCTTCCATAGGCGGATTGCCGACTTCATTACGAAGCACGAGCATTCGCTAGTGTTGACCTTGCGCAGCCGCGGTATGCCTCTGCCCGCGGCGCTCACAACGCAAACGGCACGCAACCTCTATTTCGGCATTGGAATTTTCGTGGTGCTGGTGGAATGGTTGCGGATCTATCAGATGGGACGCTGAAGCGTTAGAGTGCCGCCCCCCCTACGGGGCTCGGGGTTCTATTTAGGAGCCTACCCAGTGCTTACGCACTGGGCTACGATTGTGTCGCCCTGCGGCCTTAGTCGTGCGCTCCCATCGAGCTTGCAGGGGCGAAAAAACAATCCTCAGCCGACTAAAGAGACTACTGCTAAAAAACTCGCAAAAGCAGGTCCCTCACCGACTAAAGTCGGTTCGTGATGACAAAAATAAAACGACACGAACGGCCCGACCCCAAGCACATCTCTACCAGTTTTGTGGAGAGATCGAATTTGAGTTTGCGTATGCACTTGCGCCGTTTTACCCGCTTAACCAATGCGTTCAGCAAAAAGCTGGACAATCTCAAGGCGGCTGTTACGCTGTATGTCGCCTTTTACAACTTCTGCCGCGTTCATCAAACGCTTCGAGTCACTCCTGCGATGGAAGCGGGGCTAACCGATCACGTTTGGGCGTTGACGGAGTTGCTTTCATAGGGGGTGTGCTTGTCTCGACCTGAGTACCGCTTGTACTGCCCAAACTGCGGGTCATACATCTATCAGCCTGAAACCAACCTTGAAGAAATAGTTCGATATCGGGGAGCGTCAACCACGGGCGCTCCTTTTCTAACGCTTGTATGCCCGCGATGTAAGAGTGCCTATCAATTCGATTGGCAGAATCGTCAAACATCCGAAGGGGCGGTATTGAATGACGCACCGCCTCAAAAGACAGGCATTGTCCGATTTTCAGTCGTAGCAAGATGCGATGGTAGCAACTGCAAATCTCAAGTAGAACTGGTCGCACTCCGAGAGTCTGGCACCGCGAAAGAACAGTGCCTCGCAGAGATGTCTTTTTGGAAACTTGATGGAATCGTATGCGAGTACGGCCATCAGATAACAATTCCCAACCCGGAGGCGCTTCGGGATTGGGTTAGTCATGATCGCCTGCCGAGTGCCACCATCGGAGCCTAACAGTGATCTGGCTACATCCATTCACACCACCGCCTTTAACTGCTCTGTGAGTACGGCGCTCGTTGCGGACAATGGGAAACCCTGATCTTTGAGGGCGACCCCGCAGTGGACGAAGATTGGTCTCCCTGTTTACGTCTGATGCATCCCACTGATTGCGATGCACACGACGCTGGCCTGCTAAACGAACTTGTAGCCTCCGGCCTGGATATGTTCGGCGAGGCGGGGATAGCCCTCTCTGAGGCAAGTGAAAATGTCGCGCAGAATCTAATCCGGAAGGGTGTTGTCATTTCGGTGTTGTTTAGGTAGTTTCGCTCGCTCAACCATTCGGCCACAGAACATCCATACCCAATCGGGGAAAGGGGGCGCCTTGATTTCTTTCGACGAAGCCATGCAGGTATTAAAGTTTCTGTCCAGTAGTACCGTGGCGTTTGTCAGTAGGTCGGGAAGGGTAATTTTTCCCGGCTCGGGAACAATCTCCAGTCTCACGGCAGAAGAGGTTTCTATTACTTCCCAAAACGGCTTTACCGGATTCAGTGTTCCCTTGAACGTCGCGGGAATCACATTCGTCGTTGCCCCCCGATCTCCTTGTTATCCGACGAAGAACAGGCAGCCATCCCAAGAGGTGCGCTTCTTTCCGAAGGTCTAATGATCGACTTCCCAGAAGAGGATAGGTGGATATTCGTCTTCATGGAGCCGCCGCCGGGCTGGGGGCCGTCAACACACATTTAGTCCACTACCCGAATTTCAGTCGTGCCACATAAACCCGCTGTCCTGATATAAACTTTCCCGCTACACATTTTTCTGGTCGGAGCTCACGTGAAATCACGGTTCGCTGCATTGCTTTGCTGTGTGTTGTCCACTTCATTCTTGATTGCGCAATCTACCCCGCCGCCTTCCGCGCAAGAGTCATCCGCGAAAAAAGAGCTGACGATTGAAGACATCTTCCAGCCTGGCGGCATACTGGGCCGCGGTCCGGAGGACGTGAAGTGGAGTCCGGATGGCTCCAAGGTTTCCTTCGTGCAACGGGATGACAGCGGCGACCACGGCGCGCTGTACTACGTGGACGTGACCACGGGCAAGCCCGCGGTGCTGGTGGCGAGCGAGAAGCTGGCCGCTCTGGCGCCGCCCACCAGCAACATCAAGGACGAACGCAAGAAGGAAGCGGCACGGCGTTATTCCATTGCCGCGTACCAGTGGTCGCCCGATTCGAAGAAGCTGTTATTCGACTCGATGGGTCAGCTTTGGCTTTACAACCTGGACAGCGGCACGGCGGTGCAGATGACGACCAGCTCCGAGGGGACTGTCGATCCCAAGTTCTCGCCGGATGGCGGCCGGATTTCCTACGTTCGCAAGCACAACCTCTATGTGCGTGCAGTGGAGGGCGGGAACGAAAAGACCCTGACCAAAGATGGCGACGACAATTTGCTGAATGGCGAAGTCGATTGGGTGTACGAAGAGGAGCTGTACGCCCGCAGCAATTACTTCTGGTCTCCGGAGGGCAAGCAGATCGCATTTCTGCAAATGAACGAGAAGGCCGTACCCACCTATCCCATCACCGACTGGATGCCCACGCATGCCACCGTGGACCAGGAGAAGTATCCGCAGCCGGGCGATCCCAATCCCAACGTGCAATTAGGCCTGGTGAATTCGAATGGCGGCAAGATCAAATGGATCAACGCGGGAACCGGCAAGAACAATGACCTTCCGCTTTCCAACAACCCGAATGGCCTGGTCCCCCGTTTCGGATGGGTGCGCGAAGGCTTGTTGTGGGCAATAGTCCTCAACCGCCTACAAAATGAAATGGATTTGTATTTTGTGGATACGAACAACGGCAAGTGGGCGCTGATGATGAACGAGACTACCGACGCGTGGATCGACATGCATCCTGAGGTGGACTTTCAGATTTTGGCGTCGGGCGATCGATATTTGTGGACGAGTTGGCGCGACGGGCACAACCATATTTATCTGTACCAGTTCGACAAAGACAAGCCGCTGAGCGGCCCGGCCAAGCTTGTGGCGCAGCTCACCCATGGCGATTGGGAGGTCAGGAGCATCGATGGCGTTGATGACCAACAGGGGATGGTTTATTTCTCGGCCAATGAGGGCGATTGGCGGCAGACGAACCTGTATGCGGTAGGGCTGGACGGACAGAACTTGCACCGCGTCTCCAAGGAAAATGGATCGCACGCGGCGGACTTCGATCCGAAGAATTCCAAGTATTACGTGGATACATACTCGGCGCTGACCACGCCGCCAACGGCTTCGTTGTGCACCGTGGACGGCGCTTGTAATGCCTTCTGGAAGGCGCGCAGCGTGGAAGCCTACAACCTGCTAACGCCGAAGTTTGTGGACTTCAAGGCCGCCGATGGCACAACCACTTTGCAGGGGGTGATCCTGCTGCCGGAGGGCGGACCGATGATGGCGAACGGTAAGGCGCCGCTGATCGTCAATCCATATGGCGGCCCGGGAGCCCAGACCATACGCGATGCATGGCTAGGCGGAGATCTGTTCGATCAGGTGCTGGCCCGCCAGGGATTTGCTGTGTTGCATGTGGATAATCGCGGGATGGGTGGACGGGGAAAGGCCTTTGCCATGGTGATCAAACATAATTTCGGCGAGAACGAGTTCAACGATCAGATGGCTGCGGTGAAGCAGGCGCTGCAACAGTTTCCTCAACTGGATGGAAGCCGGCTGGGATTTTGGGGCTGGAGCTACGGCGGATACTTCACCCTGTATACGATGGAGCACACCGACATGTTTAAGGCCGGGGTCGCGGTGGCGCCGGTGACCGATTGGCGCAATTACGATTCGATCTATACCGAACGCTACATGGGCCTGCCAATCGACAATCCGGAAGGATACAAGAACAGTTCGCCGGTGAACTTTGCTGCGAACCTGCATGGCAACCTGCTGGAGGTACACGGCACCAGCGACGACAACGTACACATGCAGAACACGATTCAGATGATCAATGGGTTAATCAACTCGGGCAAGCAGTTTGAGCTGATGCTGTATCCGGGAAAGACGCACGGCATTGCCGGGTTCGAGGCGCGGACGCATTTGTTTCATATGATCGATAACCACTTTGAGGAGGTATTGGCGCCAGGGAAGCAGTTAGCAGTTGGCAATTAGCAGCTAGCAAAAGCGAAGTGCCAAACTGTAGCTGAATTATTCATGAATTCAAAATGTCATCCTGAGTGGAGCGCCCGCGCTAAAATTTCCGACCCGAAGGTCTGGAGGACGCTATTGCGTCGGAGTTAGAGGTAATCAAAATCACTCCGTCTGGATTGGGAATCTACTTTCCCAAGCTGGATGCGGACTTGTACTTGCCGGCGTTGCTGGAGGGTGTGCTCGGATCGCGAAAGTGGATGGCGGCGAAGCTAGGCGCTATGGGCGGAAAGAGCACAAGTGCGGCAAAACGCCGGGCGTCCCGGAGCAATGGCCTTCTCGGAGGACGTCCCAAGAAAGCGGCCGCCAGTTAGAGGTTTCAGCTCGTTCTCACCACAGAGGCAGAGCGGAATATTTTCGCTGTCACTCTGAGGAGCGCAGCTATTCCCATCTCGTTCCTGCTCTTGGGAAGCAAGAGCAATTTTCTTTTCTGGGTCTCTGTGCCTCTGTGGTAAAGAGTTGTTTTGTCCCCCCGGCTGAATCGCCCTCCACTTGCTCTCGCCCCATTGTTTCTGTTTGAATTCGAAGGCACTGATTCCAGCACTCCCGGGAGCGTTACCTGGCGAACCAACTCTTCGCGTGCAAGTCCATCGACAAGCTGATCTCCGATTCGGAGGAGCCGGAACATCGGCTTAGGAAGACGCTGGGGCCGTGGTCGCTGACCGGGCTCGGCATCGGCGCTGTGATTGGCGCCGGAATCTTCACCGTCATTGGGACGGCAATTGCCGGACAAAAGTTCGACACCTCGTCGATCTTGAACGCACCCGTGGCCGACTACCTGGTGCATCATGCCGCGACGCTAGGCCGGCCGGGAGCGGGACCGGCGCTGGCAATTTCGCTGGTGCTGGTGGCCATCGTGTGCGCGTTCACTGGCCTCTGCTATGCGGAGCTGGCGTCGATGATCCCCATCGCCGGCAGCGCTTACACCTACACCTACGCCACCATGGGCGAATTGATTGCGTGGATCATCGGCTGGGACCTCATCCTGGAGTACGCGGTCAGCAACATGGCGGTGAGCGTTGGCTTCGCGGCGCACATGGTCGCGACCTTCAGTTGGTTCGGCTGGCATCCCGCGCTGCGCTGGATTACGCCCGCGTACTTGCCGGGCGGTCTCACCGACCTGCAAGGCAATGTGCTGTACACGCCGGGCTGGCACTTTGGATTTAACCTGCCCGCGTTTCTGATCGTGATGTTGCTGACGATTGTGCTGGTGCGCGGCATCCGCGAGTCGGCCGAGACCAACAATGTAATGGTGCTGCTGAAGATCGCCGCCATCCTGGCGTTTGTGTTCGTGGGGATGCGATTCATTCAACCCGCCAATTATCACCCGTTCGCTCCGCAGGGCTGGCCGGGCGTGCTGACTGGCGGATCCATCATCTTCTTTACGTATATCGGATTCGACTCGGTGTCGACCGCGGCCGAGGAGGCGCGCAATCCGCAGCGCGACCTGCCAATCGGAATTATTGCAACTCTCATTGTTTGTACCGTGCTTTACATTGCGGTTGCGGTGGTGCTGACCGGCATCGTGCCCTGGCACACGTTGATTGACGATGCCGCGCCGGTGGTCAACAGCATGAGCAAGCTGGCGGGCACCACGAAGTCGGCGCTGCTGCATTGGACGGAGCTGGCGGTCCTGTTCGGCGCGATGATGGGGATGATCTCGTCGCTGCTGGTGTTTCAGTTGGGACAGGCGCGGGTATGGTTCTCGATGTCGCGGGACGGATTGCTGCCCAAAATGTTCAGTCGGGTGCATCCGCGATTTCGCACGCCGGCGGTGGCGACGTGGATTGCCGGATTTCTGGTGGGCATTCCTGGCGGGATTCTCGACATAGGGACGTTGTCGGATTTGTCGAACATTGGGACGCTGTTCGCGTTTGTGCTGGTGTCGATTGGCGTGATCATTCTGCGGCGCAAGCAGCCGGAGCGGCACCGCGGATTCCGCGCGCCCGGGGGACTGGCGGCGCCCATCCTTAGCGTAGTGTTTTGCGTGCTGCTGATGGCAGGCCTGCCAATCTTGACCTGGCTGCGATTTTTCGTGTGGCTGATCATTGGATTGACGGTGTACATGCTGTATAGCAGGCACCGCAGCGAGTTCAGCCCGGCTAAACGGTAAGCATGACGGATCCCTCCAACGACTTCATCCTGGAGCTGCCCAAGGCCGAACTACATCTGCATCTCGAAGGCACGGTCGATCCGCCTACATTGGCTGAGCTAAGCCGTCGCCATCCCACCCCGCTGCCAACCACCAACAATCGCTACAAGAACATCGAGGACAGCGGACGCGTGTTCACGGAAGAGGAAGCGCGGGCGTTGTACGAATACAAAAATTTCACCGATTTTCTTTGGGCGTTCAAGGCGGTCACCGAGCGATTGCGTACCGCCGAGGACTACGAACTGGTGACGTATCGCATGATGCAGAAGCTGCATGCGCAGAATGTTCTGCACGCCGAGGTGTACATCTCGACGGGAGTGGTGCAGTGGCGCGGGCAGGAATTTGCTCCCCTGTTTGAAGGAGCGGAGCGCGGGCGACAACGCGGCGAGCGCGACTTTGGCATGTCGCTGTTGTGGATCTTCGACGCGGTGCGGCACTTTGGCGCGGACGAAGCGCGCAAAGTGGTGGACGAGGCAATTCGCTTGAAGGAGCGCAGCGTTGTCGGCATCGGGATTGGCGGAGACGAGCGCCGCGCCGGACCCGAACAGTTCCGCGACGTCTATGAGCACGCCGCGCAACACGGGTTACAACTGACGGTCCATGCCGGAGAAACCGTGGGGGCGGAATCCATTTGGGGTGCGCTGCGGGAGTTGAAGGCGGACCGCATCGGGCATGGGCTGCACGCGGTCGATGACCCCGAACTGGTGCGATATCTCGCCGAGAAGCAAATTCCGGTGGAGGTGTGCATCATCAGCAATGTGACGACGGGCTGCTGCGCGGCCATCGAGCAACACCCGGTGCGGAAATTGTTCGATGGCGGAGTGCAGGTCACGCTGAACACGGATGACCCGGACATGTTCCGCACCAGCCTGTTACGCGAATATCAGATTGCGCAGCAGGTCTTTGGGTTTAGCGAAGATGAGCTGCGCGAGCTGGCAAAGAATTCGTTTCACGCGTCGTTCTTGCCGGAAGCGAAGAAGCGAGAGTACCTGGCGAGGTTTTGAAGACGCGGTTCGGAGCGGGGAGTCGCTATGCTTAGGACGCCGGAAGGAAAGGAGACCCTCGACTCCGCTGCGCTCCGCTCGGGATGACCTGCCACCATGGAGATTGCACGTATCGCCGAATTGCTGGCGCCGTTTAGCGGTGATGAGGTGCTGACGCCGGCGCTGCTGGAGGCGCTGCAGCGTTATCTTGATCTGTTGCTGCGCTGGAACGCGCAGGTGAATCTGACGGCGGTGCGCGATCCGGAGACGACGGTGGCTCGGCACTTCGGCGAGTCGCTATTCGCGGCACGGGTGCTGCTGCGCGGCGGCGGGGCCGCGGCATGTGCCACGTTGGCGGATGTGGGATCGGGAGCAGGATTTCCTGGCATTCCGATGAAGCTGTTCGCGCCTGAGCTGGAGCTGACACTGATTGAATCGCAGCAGAAGAAAGCTACGTTTCTGCGCGAGGTGGTGCGGGGGCTTGGGCTCAGAGGTGCTCAGGTGTTCGCGGGGCGGGCCGAGCGGTGGGACAAAACCGCCGAACTGGTGACGCTGCGCGCTGTTGAGCAATTTGAGCGCGCGTTGCCGGTAGCGGCAAAGTTGGTTGCAGAAGATGGCAGGCTTGGATTACTGATCGGTGCAGGTCAGGTGCCGACGGCGCAGGAAGTGCTGGGAACGAATTGGGAATGGGAGGAGCCGGTGCGAGTCCCACAGAGTGGGATGCGGGTTGTGTTGGCGGGGAGGCGAGTTCGAGGAGCGTAATCAATCGTCGGTGCTCAGTCTCCCACCCTCTCGCCAAAGGCGGGCGAGAAGGGTGGGGCACCCACTATTTTTCCTTGACTTTTTAAAGGATCGGCCACCCGCCGAACGGCTGGTGCGCCAGGAACCGGAGCGCGCCGACTACCAGACCGACCTCTGGGTCTCCTATGATCGCATTGGCGATCTGCTGCGGGGCCAGGGGCAGGGGAGGAGGCCCGGCAGTATTACGAGAAGTCGCTGGAGATCCGTGAGCAGCTGGTGCGCCAGGAACCGGAGCGCGCCGACTACCAGACCGACCTTATCGCCTCACTGGTTCGCGCGGGCGATCGCGCCTCGCTGGAAGGTGCTCTGGCGATTGCCAGGCGGCTTGAGGCAGAGCAGAAGCTGACGGCCGATCAGCGCGAGTGGGTGCCGAAGCTCGAGGCTATGCTGCGGGAGATGGCCGGGGAATGAGCGGTTGAACCGTTGCGGGAGACGATCTGTAGGCTACTCCTCAGCAAGCTCTAGGGGGGTAGCATCCGTGTGTTGCATGGCGGCCAGTTCTCGTCTCCCACTCTTTCGCAAAAGAGGCGAAAGGATGGGGCACCCAGCGCTTGTCGGGGGCCCCGGTTACGTCCTGGGCTACAATTGTGACCGCCCTGCGGGCTAATGTCTGGGGCAGTTCTGGAAGCGCGGCCGGAATGAAGCGCGCAGTTCCGCGATCCAAGCAAGCCTTGTTATCTTACATTGTGGTATATCCCACATTGTGATATATAACTCCTGACCCTACTGCCGGGGCGGTTTAGGGCAAAATCCAAAAGCAGATCCCTCGCTTCGCTCGTGATGACAAGGGCCAGTTGTCAGTTGTCGGTTATCAGTTGCCCGGGACCACATATCCCCAGTCGCACAAACAGTTCTCCCGAATTTTGAGAACGCCAAAACCCGTTGTCGGATGTCAGTGATTACACGTCCCCGGTTGCACAGAACTGATTGCCAGTTGCTCGAGGCTAACTGCCGGCTTGCTGCGCTGTCTCGGGCGATGGTGCCTTGGGATTGGTGACGCGGGCGATGATCTCTTCCGCCAGGTTGAGATAGGCCTCGGTGCCGCGAGCGTGGGGATCGTACAGCAGTGCGGGCTGGCCGTGGCTGGGAGCTTCGGCGAGTCGAATGTTGCGCGGGATGGCGGTCTCGCACATGAGATCGCCGAAGAAGCCGCGCAGCTCGGAGGCGACGGATTGCGCCAGGTTGGTGCGCTCATCGAACATGGTGAGGACCACGCCCTCGACCGCGAGGCCACGGTTGAGCTGGATGCGGATGCGGTCGATGGTATCGAGCAGCTCGGTGACGCCCTCGAGTGCGAAGTACTCGGCCTGCATGGGGATGAGGACGGTGTCGGCGGCGACCAGCGCGTTGAGGGTGAGCAGGTCGAGCGCGGGAGGGCAGTCGATCACGATGAATTGGAACTGGTCGCGCAGCGGTTGCAGGGCGTGACGCAGGCGGTACTCGCGCTCGTCAAGCGGAACTAGTTCGATGTTGGCGCCGAGCAGATTTTTGTGTGCCGGGATCACGCTGAGGTTGTCGAGCGCGGTGGGCTTGGCGGCGGCTTCGGCGGAGACCTCGCCCATGATGACCTGGTAGGTGCTGGGGCGGTCGGGATCGCGAAGGAAGCCGACGCCACTGGAGGCGTTGGACTGGGGGTCGCAATCGACCAGCAGGGTGCGCGCGCCGTGATGGGCGAACGAGGCCGCCAGGTTGATGGCGGTGGTGGTTTTGCCGACTCCGCCCTTTTGGTTGGTGACTGCGATGACGCGTGCCATAGCCCTGCCGGAAACGGTGAAGCTAAGAGCTTAGAACGTAGGAGCGGCGGTCGGCAATGACGACAACGCAGCCGGGGAAAGTTTCTGGAGGAAAAGCTGTGCAAGACTCGGAAGGGAAGGCGGAAGATGCTGATTAGGCGGAGGTAGGCAGGGAGTGGAAGTTGTGGGTAAGTCGGCGGCGTGAGGAGACCCGGGGAGGGAATGTTCCACGTGGAACATTTTTCCGGGACCCGCGAGGGACGATTGTCGCGGGTCTGACAACGGGCTGGACGGCAGAGCGACGTGTACTTCGGCAGGGCGTCGGCGGGTTCCGAAGTTCAGACGCCCTGGACCTGATGTCGGGCGCTTAGTGATCAGCGGCAGCCAGCCAGTCGATCGGGCCGTGAGCCTAGCGGCGCATGGAATGCATTGGCCTCCGCGCACAGGCAAAATGTTCCACGTGGAACATTTCCGTGCTGTCGGATTAGCACTTCGTCCCGGCGGGCGCAGGAGTGTCGCTCAGTTCGGCGCGCCCGGCTAACCAGTCCAGCTTGTCCGCGGTAACGATCCAGCCCTCACCGACGGGACGGCGAGCTGCCGTGGCCGGACTGCCACTTGCGAAGGTCGCTCCGGATGACCCGGCCGAGGTCGCGCCACCAGTCTCCTTGCCAATCGACGGCGGGGCGCTGAGGAGTGCCAGCCGCCTCCGCGAGACATGCGACGGCATTGACGTGATCGTCCAAGGCCGTGTAGGCGCGGGCCATATCGCTGAGTACCGACGCCCTCTGCTGCGGGTCGCGCAAAACCTCGAGCACCTTTTCGTAGTATTCGAGGGCTTGCCTCGGACTCCCGCGCTGCTGCTCGCCTCTGGCATGCTCAGATTGACTGGGATATCGCGTCGCGTCATGTCGGCGGCTGCCCGGTAAAAGTGTTGCATCGCTTCGTCGAGTTGTCCCTGGCTTTGCAACGCACGACCCAGTTGGTATTCAGCCACCCAGTTGCGATGCGTGACCTGCAACGTGTGCGTCCACAAGGTGATGTCGTCCTGCCAGTAGCTGATCTGGCGATAAGTCACCACGGCGGCCGCCAACAAGACCGCGACGCCGACTGCCAGCAGGACCGCGCGACAGATGCCTCCGCTTCGCCCAATCCGCTACACCCCAGCACACCATGAGAAACAGCCCGATAAATGAGACATAAGCGTACCGGTCGGCCCGGGCTTGTAGGTACACTTGCACCACGCCGATCATGGGGATCAGCGTCCCCAGGAACCAAAGCCAGCCCACGATGAGGTAGCGATGGCTGCGGTTCGCAATTACCAACGCGCTAATCGCGAGCAGGACCAGCAACGCCGCGAGTGCCTGCCACCATCGCAACGACTGCAAGGGGTGGATGTACAGGATCGCCAGGTGCGCCGGCCAAAAAGCCTGTCCCATGTACTGGACGTACGAGGTCAGCGCATTTTTCATGCGCAGCGGAAGCGTGTAGGGTCCGGCCGTCCCCGAAGCTGCGTGTTGCGCGATCAAAGTGATCGCGGCGTCCACCGCGCAGATGGCGAACAGCGGGATCTTCTCCTTCACCAGTGCCGCGAAGCCTCTCGCCGGGATGACCTCTTCCGACGAACCCGGCTGCTCCGCCGTGCCCATGCGACGCAGCGGCCAGTAGTCCCAGAGGAGCAAAACGAATGGCAGGGGTAATCACCTGCGGCTTGGCCATCAGCCCGAGCCCATACAAAAGGATGACCAACGCCATCCGGAACCGCTTGGGCCGGAGCGCGTACCAGCGATAGGCGCCCAAGGCAAGCAGAAAGAAGGTGGTGCTCAGCAGTCTCTTGCGCTCAGCAATCCAAACCACCGACTCGACGTTAATCGGATGCAGCGCAAACAGCGCGGCCACCATGAAGCTGCGGCCAGTGTTCCCCGTAAAGAACTGCCGCCTGACAGTTCGTTGTAATTTGCATAAAACTGCTCATTATATCCTAATAGTGCTATATGGGTATACTTATTTCTTGACAAATTACAAGAACTGTGCTCCAAATCGGGAAATCATCATCCGCCAGCCTTTTACTAGAACCTAGAAGCCGGTCCGCTCTTTCGGCTCGGCCCTGGCCTTGGCTCCAGGCCATATCCGATCCGAGTCCTAGCTTCGCCAGCCTTCACTCCCTTGAGCGAAGTCGAAGGGTCGGAGTCGGCGGAATTACTCGGGTACCTCGGGGTTGCGATAAACCAGTCCCACTTTGTGGGACGAAGGGTGATAGCCCAGCGGCGGGTGGGCGGCCTTTCGACGACCACATCTAACTTGGGTACCCCATCCTTCTCGCCCGCTGTTGGCGAGAGGGTGGGCGCAGGGCGGTGACCACCATCACAGTCTGTGCTGAAAAATCGAGGTAGAGTCCTGCCATGCCCCGTGGCCTCAGACGCTACCAGCAGGCCGACGAATTCCACTTCATCACCTTCAGTTGTTATCGCCGGCAACAAGGGCTGGTAACCCCGCAGGCGCGCCGCCTTTTGCAGCAGACCCTGGAACGGGTGCGGCCATGGTACGGCCTATGCGTCTTCGGCTGTGTCATCATGCCCGAACACTCGATTTGGTCGCAGACCTTCGGCTACGATGCTTTTGGCAACATTGCCAAGACCGGAACTTCGAGTTTCCATCCAGGCTACACGAGCGGCAACCACGTGACTGTTTTCACCTATGACGGTATGGGCAACGTGACCAACGACGGTGCCAACACCTACGCCTATGATGCCGAAGGGCGGCCGATTACGGTCGGCGGAGTACAGATCACCTATGATGCCCTGGGGCGGGCAGTCGAGCAGAACCGCAGTGGAACCTACACCCAGATTCTGTACTCGCCCATCGGACAAAAGTTTGCGTTAATGAACGGCTCGACAGTGAAGCAGTACTTCGTGCCGCTGGCGGGCGGGATGCAGGCTGTCTATAATTCCAGCGGCTTGCAGTACTATCGCCATTCCGACTGGCTGGGTCGTCGCGCTTCGCGGCTACCACCTCGGGGGCAGTATATTACGACGGAGCCTACGCACCGTTTGGCGAGAACTACGCCGAGACGGGAACCACCGACCGCAGCTTTACCGGCCAAACCCAGGACACGACGGCAGGGCTGTACGATTTCCTCTTCCGCCAACAAAGCTCCGCCCAAGGCCGCTGGCTGGTGCCCGACCCGGCAGGCTTGGCTGCAGTTGACCTCACCAATCCCCAGACCTGGAACA
>CAVVHW010000014.1:0-85322 GCA_963748225.1 uncultured Acidobacteriaceae bacterium | reverse complement strand
CCTGGCGTCCCTTCAACAACCGCTCGATGATTTCCTTCCGGTTGTCCTCGGCGATAGCCTCGCGGATTTGGCGGATCAGGACTTCCCGCCGATCGCGGCTGTTATAGTTCGGCATGTCAGCAATCAGCACCCGAACGCCATAGCGTTCAAACTGCCAAAATAAATTCTCTGCGATGCGCACGTCGCGCGACAGCCGATCAAGAGACGGAATGATGAATGCTTCGACGCGCTTCAACTTGCACTGCCGGATCAGTTCCTTGAGCTGCGGCCGGTTTTCCAGAACCCCGCTTTCTCCCTCGTCACGATAGAAACGATCAATAAACAAGCCCTGCGCCTGAGCGAAGAGCGTGGCGTCGCGCACCTGAATTTCGATCCCGAGCCCGTTTTTCTTCTGCTCTAAGGTCGAAATTCGACAGTAAGCCACGATCAGTTTTCTTGCCTCCATATCGAAGAGTGGGGTGATTGTCGCAGATGGGCGTCGCTTTGTAGAGCCACGCCTCTGTGTCTTTCATCTTGCGCCTTTGACGGAATCCGTCAAGGCATCTTCCCCCGGTCGCCGAGACGGTCGATGGGCTTCATTAACAAAGCTTTGATTTGAACGATCAACACAGAAATGCGCATGGTCCCAGAGGATTTCAGATTCGGTATAAGGGCGGGGTGCCTGGTGGAAACGAAGAAATAGTTTCGCAACGATCTCTGTGGTGATTGTGCTGTGCTACGTTCTCGGCCTCACAGGCTGCGGCGGAGGTAACGGAAGCGGTGGCAACAATCCGCCTGCAACTCCCCTCATCAGCGTAAGCGGACCCGCAAGCGTGATGGTTGGGCAGCAGGCCCAATACGCCGCGAAGGAAAACGGCGCACCCATTTCAGCAACCTGGGCGGTGAACGGCGTAACCAACGGGAACTCGACCGTGGGAACTATTTCTGCTGCGGGCCTCTACACCGCACCGCAAACTGTTCCGAATCCGGCAAGCGTAACCGTGAGCGCTACAAGTGCAGGCGCAAACCCCGGTTCAATTTCTGTCACGATCGCAGCCCACCTCCGACCAATCCGGTGATCAATTCTTTCACTGCGAACCCGGCGACGATCCAATCCGGCGGCTCATCCACACTTTCGTGGGCGACGACGAACGCGACGAGTCTCACGATCGATCAGGGTATTGGCAGCGTCTCCCCGGTTAATCAGGGATCGGTTGTTGTTCGCCAACGCAGACGACGACGTACACCCTGACCGCGACCGGCGAACAGGGAACGACTCCCGCAACAGCAACTGCAACGGTCACGGTGAATTCTGCAGGTGGCGGGATCACGATCACCTCGATTACTCCCGCAAGTCTTTACCTCGAAACTCTGGGAACGTTGCAAGGGTTTACAATTACCGGCTCCGGATTTGCGCCAGGAGATATCTATAGCGTTAATCCGTGCTTTGGGGATTCGACACTTGGATCCGGAACCCAATCGGACCATTTCAGCTCGATCTTGGGATTTGACGCGGGGAATTGCTACTCCCCCGGATGGTTCACGAATCAAGTTAAGAGCGTCGACGGGAGCCAGGTTTCCAACGTGGTGAATTTCGCTATGTACGGCGTGCCGGGGACGCTCGCACTTGATTCGTCAACCGGAGAATATTATTACCTTGAACGTTCGTTTGTTCGAAAGTTTACGAGTGATCTTTCTCCGGATGGAAGTTTCCAGCCAGGGGCGAATTTCAGCATTGCCGTAGACAACGAAACCCACAAGGTTGTGATGACACAATCCTTTTACGGCGGCACCAGCGGGGTTTCCACATTCGATGTCTATAATCCGGACGGATCGGATGTGGGCGCAGGCAACAACAATCCCGCGGTGGAGGTCGACGCCGGGTGCCCCGGGTCTCGCGTCTTTCGAGACCTGGGCGAAGCCAGCGCAAGGATGTCTTGTCAGCGGCACTCACACGGAAACAATCTTTGGAAACCCGGGGGGAGGAAAGTTGCAATAGCTTAGCCGCAGTTGCTCCGGCAATGCAACCTAAAAAACGTCCTCTTGAGCGATTCCTTAAGAATCGCAGCCGGGTCCGCCAGGCGATCCGCACTCCTTCCACAGCTTTTCCCAATTCCAGAGCCCGGACGCCACCTTATTCGGCAGCGGGTATCCGAGTTGATGCGCGAGCATACACACCTGTCCGCGATGGTGGGCTTCGTGAGAGAGCATGTAGCACAGCATCTCCGGGCCAACCGGCCAAGGCTGAGCCCAGCCGTCTCTGTGAAACTTCTTGATGCGACCTCCGCTAACGCCGAGCGCTTCCGCCAGCATCTCCTCGCAACTAGCGGCGCTCTCGGCCAATGCCGCACGGGCCTGCTGTGGCGTGCAGTGCGCGCGGTTGAGCTGTGGTGGAACCTTCAGATGCGGAGCGGTAAGCCTGATCCACTTGGTGCGGACATTGTGCACGTGCGTAAAGATCGCCACGATGGGGCGGGCGTTGCCGAGCGGTTTGGCCGTCCAGGCGGCAGGGTCAAGATGTTCGATGAGGCCCTGGTTCATGCGATCATTGGCGGCAAAGATCTGGACTGCGGCCCGGCCGAGTTGAGTGTGGACCTGGGGTTGACGCTTGGTCACGGCTCCTACTCCTCGACCTGATCATACTTCCGGCCGTCGGCATGCGGAAGTAATCCACTTCATTCGTCACGAAGCCGCCACCTCAGCACTCGCGTGTGTGCCCCAGCTTCTTGGCGCACAATGACGACGAGAATCTGGGCTGTGGTCAAATCCCGAAACCAGCTTGGAACTTTTCGCCAAGTACCGCCGTATATCTGCCTGGACAGCACCGGGAGGCGCGTGCAATTCGAGGACGTTCGCGAAATGTGACAGACCTTCCGTGATTCGTTCTTCGTCGAAGCAATGGGGTTCTATGCAATTCAAAATTCCAGAAGCGACGCAGATTCTCCGGGGCACGCCGGCGACAGTCAGGGCGATGGTCGAGGCAGTTCCAGAAGGCTGGCTTAAGGCCACGGAAGGCGCAGGGACGTGGAGCTGTTATGACATCATCGGCCACCTCATCTACGGTGAACTCACCGACTGGATCCCGCGAGCACGGATCATCCTGGAGCATGGCGAAGCGCGCGCGTTTGAACCTTTCGACCGCTGTGCGCAGTTTCGCGAAGACCAGACCCGCCCGATAAGCGCACTGCTGGACCAATTCGCGTTTCTACGTGCGGAGAACGTGACGGTCCTGGAAGGTTTGCAGCTGACAAGCGATGATCTTTCGCGCACCGGCACACATCCCGAGCTGGGAGCGGTCTCCTTAGGCCAACTGATCTCCTCCTGGGTAGTTCACGATCTCTCGCACATCTCTCAGATGGCGCGCGTTACCGCCAAACAATATGTGCACGAAGTCGGACCATGGCGCGCGTACATGTCGATCCTCAAGGCTTAGGAAGCTTGTAGGCTTTTCCTACCGTCTCCGCGCGAAACAATCTCTCGTCGATGCGATGTAGCCGCTTGATCATTGCCGGCGTCAGCAGCTTGTAGTGATGAATCTCCAGCAGATAGTAAATGACGAACCAGAGTGGCTCCTCGGTGGTCATCCATGCCTGGTGGTCGAAGCGGGCCAGGTTCACCGGACGCGAGAAGGTGCGGAGCGTGCGCGCACGCCGCATATTGAAGTAGGTATCGAAGTAACTCATCGCCAGCTCGCGCAGAGAACGATACACCGGCTCACGGTAACGGCAGCCCGCATAGTTTGACTTGGCCACCGCTCCCCAATGTCCCTTTACGCGATAGATGGCGAGCACGTGGTCGGTGTCATGTTGGGCTTCAAAGTCGATAATCAACGGCGGATAACTGTTGGCGCGCAAGGCAGCTGCGGCGAAGATCGCTCCTTCGAAACAATGAGAAGTGTTTTCGCGCAACACTCTTCGAGGCGACCACGCCGTGTCCTCGAGGTGGTACGGCATGTCATCCAGGAAGCGCTGTATGCCGTAGGGATCTTTCAAGCTGCGCAGCTTGCGCAGTTCCGCCGGAGTGAAGCTGGGTTCGTTGTTCATGTATTGACAGCATTACCACAGAGACACGGAGGCAAAGAGAGATTAAAGACCAAAAAGCAAGAGCAGTGTAACGCATCTCGTTGAGGATGATTCCCTCGCTTGGATAGATAAGAACATCGGCTAGACGCCGCGAAGGCAATCCCCGGCTTCGCGCGTCATGACAAAAGAAAACCTCAAACCAATGGGCACAGGTTAGAATGTGCCAAATCGATATCTGTCGCGCTGAACAAAATTCCTAGACTGCAGTAACAGGAGCATTCACGCATGGCTGATCCACTGCTTATCGCCCAGAGCGACGAACCGCAATACCTTTTGCCGGGCATGGCGAATCGCCACGGCCTGGTCGCGGGCGCGACGGGAACTGGCAAGACGGTAACGTTGCAGGTCATCGCCGAAAGTTTCAGCCGAATCGGTGTGCCGGTTTTCGCCGCCGACGTGAAAGGCGATCTGTCGGGAATCAGCCAGCCGGGCACAGACAACCCCAAGATTGCCGAGCGCGTGAAGAAGTTGAAGCTCACCGATTTTTCCTTCGCGGGCAGCCCAGTGACATTTTGGGATGTGTTCGGCGAGCAGGGACATCCGGTACGAGCGACCGTGTCGGAGATGGGTCCGGTACTGTTCAGCCGATTGCTGAATCTGAACGATACCCAGGCTGGCGTCCTGACGCTGGTCTTCAAGATCGCCGATGACAATGGCCTGCTACTGCTCGACTTCAAAGACCTGCAAGCCATGCTGCAACACGTGGGCGACAAGGCAAAAGACTTCCAGAGCCAGTACGGCAACATCTCGGCGGCCAGCATTGGAGCTATTCAACGCGGCCTGGTAGCCCTGCAACAGGAAGGTGGCGAGAAGTTCTTTGGCGAGCCAGCGTTGAATCTCGACGACCTGATGCAGACCGACTCCAACGGACATGGCGTGGTGAATATCCTGGCCGCCGATAAACTCATTCGCTCGCCCAAGCTTTATGCGACTTTCCTGCTGTGGCTGCTGACGGAGCTTTTCGAACGCTTGCCAGAGGTTGGCGACCCCGACAGGCCGAAGCTCGTTTTCTTCTTCGATGAGGCCCACCTGCTATTTACCGATTTGCCTTCCGTTGTTGCCGACAAGGTGAAGCAGATCGTCCGTCTAATTCGCTCTAAGGGGATTGGTGTTTATTTCGTGACGCAGAACCCCGTGGATGTGCCCGAGGACATATTGGGCCAGCTCGGCAATCGAGTGCAGCACGCGCTGCGAGCGTTCACTCCCAAAGATCAAAAGGCGATTCGCGCCGCGGCGCAAACCTTCCGCACCAACCCAAAGCTCGATGTCGAGAAAACCATTACCGAACTAGAAGTGGGCGAGGCGCTGGTCTCGTTTCTTGACGAGAAAGGCACGCCGGGAATGGTGGAACGCTCTTTGGTCTGCCCGCCTCGCAGCCAGATTGGCCCTATCACGGCGGAGCAGCGTCAGCAGCTCATCAAGACTTCGATTGTTGCCGGCGTGTATGAGACCGCCGTCGATCGGGAGTCCGCCTATGAGCGGCTCAAGGGCCGCGCGGAGCAGGCTGCTCCCGCGGGTGCGGCGCAGAGTCAGCCCTGGTATTCGAGCCTGCCGTCACTGTCGTCTCTTGGATTTCCCAGCGGAGGCGCCAGCGGCCGCCGTGGCGATAGCGCGTTGGAGGCCGCTACCAAGAGTGCGGCGCGGGCGATCGGAAGCACTGTGGGTCGTCAGATTGTGCGCGGTGTGCTGGGTTCGTTGCTGGGCGGCAGCAAGCGGTAAACGTTCCGCTAAATGAACTGGCCTGCTCTCGTCAACAGAAGGCCGGAACCGGGGCGCGCCGGCCACAAGACTTCCCGCCAGGCAGGAATCGTTCTCCGTTCCCGATGCATCTTTATCTGCTTTAGAGAAGTTCCAGAGTTGCTGATCTGATTTGGGTGGAGCACGCCCTCAGGCGTGCATATCAAAGCTGTAGAAAATAGAGAGAGGCTTTGGCCACTGAGGTAAAGCTCAGGTTAGCTCAGCTGCTAAAGCCGAATTCCAAAGTGCACCACTAAAAGCGGTGCTCTACCCGTGTGCATCAAGCTCAGGATTTGCTCGAGTATGTGTTAGCGCTGGCTGCGGTGGCCGACCGCGACAGCCGACTTCTCGCTCAGGGAGCCGAGGATGGCAAGTACGACTGTCGCTGGCACGCAGGGCA
Source organism: uncultured Acidobacteriaceae bacterium (assembly GCA_963748225.1). Taxonomy (GTDB): domain Bacteria; phylum Acidobacteriota; class Terriglobia; order Terriglobales; family Acidobacteriaceae; genus Bog-257. The sequence continues at coordinate 79,124 of CAVVHW010000014.1, read as the reverse complement.
TGACTGTTTCACGGCCGGTTTCCAGCCCGTGGATGATCGCTGTCTCGGTGATGCTGGCGACCTTCATGGAGGTTCTGGATACCTCCATCGCATCGGTCGCGCTTCCGTATATCGCCGGCAGCCTTTCGGCCACCAATGACGAAGCCACCTGGGTGCTTACTAGTTATCTGGTGGCGAACGCGGTAATTCTGCCAGCGAGTTCGTGGTTCGCGTTGCGCTTCGGTCGCAAGCGGTTTCTCGTTACTTGCATCGTAATCTTCACCGTCTCGTCTTTTGCCTGCGGTTCGGCGACAAGCCTGGGAATGATTTTGCTGGCGCGCGCCGTGCAGGGCGCGGGCGGAGGCGCATTGCAGCCCCTGTCGCAGGCTATTCTGCTGGAGAGCTTTCCGCCGGACAAACGCGGCCTGGCCATGGCAGTCTTCGCACTTGGTGTAGTGGTTGCGCCGGTGCTGGGTCCGACTCTGGGCGGATATCTGACTGACGCCTACTCGTGGCGCTGGGCGTTTTACATCAACATTCCGATTGGGATTCTGGCGATCTTCATGATCCTGCGCTACATCCAGGATCCGCCTTACATCAAGAACGCCAAGCCCGGCCGGATTGACGGAATTGGACTGGGACTGCTCGCCGTGTGGCTGGGTGCGTTGCAAATCATCCTCGACAAAGGTCAGGAGGATGACTGGTTCGGCGCCAACTGGATCCGTTGGGCGACGGGGATTCTTGTTGTTGCCTTTGTCGCGTTCATCGTTCGTGAGATGACGCATGACAAGCCGCTGGTGAACCTGCGCGTCTTTCGACACCGAAACTTTCTGCTCGGCTGTCTTCTGATCGCGATCTTCGGCGCCCTCCTGTATGGACTGGTAACTCTGTTGCCGCTGTTTTATCAGGAACTGCTGGGCTACACCGCGTTCGCGGCAGGTTGGGCGGTGAGCCCGCGCGGAATCGGCGCCATTCTAGCCATGCCCATCATTGGTGTCTTGACCAACAAGCTCGACTCGCGTTGGCTGATCGCCTGCGGGTTTGTGATGTTTGGCATCAGCAGCCTGCGCTTCGGTCAGGCCGATCTGGCTATCTCTCAGTGGTCGTTTTTCTGGGCCATCCTGCTCAGCGGGTTTGGTTCGGGATCGATCTTTGTCCCGCTGTCGACGACTACGGTTGCCGGACTATCCAACGAGGAAATCGGCAATGCCAGCGGACTCTATAACCTGTCGCGGAATGTGGGCGGAAGCATTGGCATTTCCGTCGTGAATACCATCGTAGCCCGGCACCAGCAGTTACATCAGAATGAGTTGGTGCGTTCGATAACTTCGACGCGTGTGCCGGTGCAAAATCAACTGCTTGCGCTACAGGCTTACCTGCACACCCAGGGATATAGCGCGGCCGAATCCATGCGAAAGGCTTACGGTTTGATTGGCGAGATGGTTGCTGGCCAGGCACGTCTTTGGTCGTACGTGGATGACTTCCGTTATATGGCGTTAGTCTCTTTTATCTGCGTGCCGATTGTCTTCATCCTGAAGAAGGCCGTGCCGCGCAAAGGCGCGCCGAGCATAGGCCACTGAGCTGAAGCCGAACCATTCCACCACGGATTTCGCGGATTTCTTTTCCCGCCTCTGAAGGAATGCTCGGCCCATCCCAAAAAAGGGGTTCAGCCTTGAACGAGCTGAAACCCCTTTTGTTGCAGCGGAGGAAGCTTACCAAAGCGCACCTTCGTTTAAGCGGGAGTGCGCCTCGGGGAAAATGGTTGAACGCGGTTATGGCTCGATAGCTAGATAGCCTCCAGGTCAGCGTATGGCTTTCTTCGGGGAAGAAGAAGATTTCTTGCGATATTCAAGCCGACCATCATGGATACCAACCTTGTAACCTTCTTTCCATCCTTCCCACCAGGTTGGCGACTTCCGGTTTGTACCGTTGACAGTTGAACTCGCGGCTAACAATTTCACATGTCTGCGTATGTGGTTTGGCAGCCCTGATTTGGCAAATACCTCGCCACAAACCGGGCACGGCATACCGGCGAATCTACCCGCAAGCGGTTGTTGATCCACAATCACCACTTCGCCCCTTTGGCGATTCAACCAACTACGCTGCAAACACTGCACAAAATGTAACTCGCCCAAGCCAACTACTACCACAGTCGTAATAAGAAAATGGTAGATGGTTTGGATCTGCGACATTCCCGCGGCGGGATGGCCGTCACGCTTTTAAGCGAGATGCGCAGTATGTGGAAAAATTTGTTAGTGAGGCAGAAAGTCGGTTAGCTCTGATGGATGATCTTGCCATTCACGATCGTCGCAACCACCCTCCCGGTGAAACTCCATCCATCGTAGGGCGTGTTCTTCGATTTTGATTTTGATTGCGACGCGTCGAAGGTCCACTTCTTCTTGGGATCGAAGATGGTGACGTCCGCGTGCGAGCCGGGCGCAAGACTGCCGCGCCCCACAAGGTTGAAAATCCTGGCAGGATTCGCGGACAGCAACTCGACGATCCGCCACAGTGGTAGCTCGAAGTGCCGATGCAGCACGCTGACCGCGATGGCAAGAGCTGTCTCCAGCCCGGTGATGCCGAAGGCGGCGCGCTCGAACTCCACTTGCTTCTCGTGGAAGGCGTGGGGGGCGTGGTCGGTGGCGATAGCATCGATCGTGCCATCGGCGATGCCTTCGATCAGAGCGGCACGGTCCTCCACCGAGCGCAGAGGCGGATTCATCTTGTAGTGCGTGTTGAACTCGCCGATGTTCTCATCCACTAGCGTGAAGTGGTGTGGCGTCACCTCGGCGGTAACCGGCAGCCCCGCCTTCTTGGCGCGACGCACCGCATCCAGGGCTTCGCGGGTCGAGAGATGCGCCACGTGCAGATGTCCCTTGGTCGCACCCGCCAGCGCAATATCGCGTTCCACGATGCTGAACTCGGCGGCGTTGGGCATACCGTGCACGCCCAGACGAAACGAGGCTGCGCCCAGGTTCATCGAGCAGCCGGCCGTCATGCGCGTGTCCTCGGCATGCTGCACCACGGGAATATTGAGTTTGGCGGCAGCACTCAGCGCATCGCCCATAAGGCGATCGTCGAGAATCGGCTTGCCGTCGTCGGTCACAGCAACCGCGCCGGCTTTCTGCAATGCGGCAAAATCGGTGAGCGTTTCTCCCAGGCTGCCGACAGTCGCCGCAGCGATAGGGAAGACGTTAACCAGAGCACCGCGTTCTGGGGCCTGCATCCAGCGCGTGATGTCTGCCGAGTCATTTACCGGCACGGTATTGGGCATCGCGCAGACAGAGGTGAATCCGCCGGCCGCGGCTGCGGCAGTTCCTGTGGCAATGGTCTCTTTGTGCGCCTGTCCGGGTTCGCGCAGATGGACATGCAGATCGATAAAGCCCGGAGTGACGATGCACCCTTTCGCGTTGAAGATACCCTTGCCTTGACCGCGAAGCTTGCCGGGCGCCGCCACGTCAGCCACGCGGCCATCGCGCAGCAGAACATCCATCTCCTGATCGATGCCGCTCGCCGGATCGACGACGTGTCCGCCTGAGATCAATAATGCGTCCATGAGTTTCATTAGCTCGCCGCCCCGAGCAGCATGGCCAGAATCGCCATGCGCGTTTTTACTCCATTGCGGACCTGCTCGTGAATGCACGACTGTGGGCCGTCCGCCACTTCGTCGGTCAACTCCATGCCGCGAATGACCGGTCCCGGATGCATGAGCAGCGCATCCGGTTTCGCCAGCTTCAGGCGTTGCGGCGTGATCTGGTAGTTGGCGATGTAGTCGTCAACACTGAGGTGCTTGCCCGCGAGTCGCTCCTTTTGTACGCGCAACGCCATCACTACGTCGGCGCCTTGCAGTGCGGCATTCAGGTCGTGACAGGCGGTCACACCCGGTGCGAGAGTGGAAGCGATTGGCGGCACGAAGTCGGGCGGGCCGCAAAACACGATGTCTGCGTCGAAGCGCGACAGCAGCGCGGCATTGGAGCGCGCCACGCGGCTGTGATAGACGTCGCCCACAATCACGACGCGCAATCCTTTGAGCCGCTTTTTGTGGTTCGTAATGGTCAGGGCATCAAGCAGCGCCTGTGAAGGGTGCTGATGCATGCCATCACCGGCATTGATGATAGGGAGCCGCACGTAGCGCGCCAGCAGATAAGGGGCGCCGCTGTTGGCATGGCGCATGACAATGGCATCCGCACCCAGATTTGCTACCGTCCAACCTGTATCAATGAGCGATTCGCCCTTCTCGATGCTGGAAGAAACCGGAGTCACAAGCGTGGTGGCGGCGCCCAGGGTCTTGGCGGCGAACTCGAATGAGGTGCGAGTGCGCGTGGACGATTCGTAGAAAAGCAAGGCCACGCGTTTGCCGCGTAACAACTGCGAAGGGTGGCTGGGATCCATGCGCCGAGCCAGCGCCAAAATAGCTTCAATCTGTGCCGTAGTAAGTTGTTCGATGCCCAACAGCGAACGCAATTGCGGCTTCATTGGCCCTCGTCCACCCGCTCCATCAACAGCACTTTGTCGGAGTTGTCCGTCTCTCGCAATTTCACCTCGATGATTTCCTTATTGGTGGTCTGGATGGTGCGGCCCACGAAGGCGGCCTCGATCGGCAATTCGCGATGGCCGCGGTCAATCAAGACGCAAAGCTGAATACGGCGCGGGCGCCCGTGATCGAACAATGCATCCAGCGCGGCGCGGGCGGTTCGTCCGGTGTAGAGCACGTCGTCCACCAGGATGATGTTTTTGTCCTGGATGTCGAACTCCATGGTGCTCTTTCTCACCTCTGGCCGATGTCCAACCGTGGAAAGATCGTCGCGATAAAGCGTAATGTCCAGAGCTGCCGACCGGCACTTCGGTTTTTTCGATGCGCCCCAGAATCTTCGCCAGCCGCTGCGCCAGCGGCACGCCGCGTCGCATGATGCCGACCAATCCGAGGTTGGCAACGCCATTGTTCTTTTCGACAATCTCGTGCGCCAGCCGAACCAGGGTGCGTTCGATTTCAGATGCCGATAGGATTTGCGATTTCTCGCGGATATTAGAAGACTGGATAGAGGCCTTGGTCATGCCGTTCGAATCATACGAAATGCCCAGGCTGGCGGCAACCTGTCGAGTGCAGTTAATAGGCGCGACTTGGTTTTATGACGCGTCCCAATCGGAAAGCACCGATGCCGCCGCTACTCCAACTCGGGCGTCGCCGGACAGATCATACTTCAGTATCTCAATGTGATCGTAGTCGTAGAATCCGACGTCCCAAATTTTAGATACTGTGCCGAATCGGACAACGATTCCGTCGCAGTCCTTGGTGGCACGCTGATGACGGATCTCGTAAGGAATATCCCTCTGCTCAAGCCCGCGCAAAAGCTCCATGAGTTGCGGAGCATTAAATGGTTCTGTCATCGGAATTCTCGTCTCCCGCCCGACATCGAGGCGCCCAGCGCGCCACCGGCAGCGGTGATAGCGATGAACACCACGCCCAGCACGATCAGCATCAGCACCACGAAGGTTGCGGCGCCTTGCGGACTCGACATCCAGTCCATGAAGTGTTGCACGATGGCCTGCGCCTTCGGGTCAGGGTTGTTGGCCATTTGTTTTTCCATCTGCTCCTGCATGGCACGGCGGAAATCGGCGCTGGAACGAAAGACCACGAACGACAGTACCGTCACCACCGCGTTGATCATGAAGCCGAAAACTCCCGCCAGTGCGCCAATCCTCATTCCCATCCCCGGAGTAATCAAGACGCCCGGCAGCCGCTTGCGGTACATCGAAACCGAGAGGACGCCCGCGCCCAGCATCCACAGGCAACAGCCGACGGAGACAAACGGTATCGCGGTGAGAATTGCAGCTCCCACTCCGGCAAGCAGCGCGCCCTTCCATGCGAAGTCCCATTGAATGACGCTTGCCTGTGGGCCATAAGGCGCACCGCCCTGCGTCCAGCCCGGTCCGGGAGCTACTGAATAGGTCCCCGGAGTGACTTCCCTCGGTGCGGCGGGAGGCGGCGGTGGCACCGCGGGCATATTTTCTTCAGGCTGGACTACTCGAATTTGCGGCGCGCCGCAGTGGGGGCAGAAGGTAGTGCCTTCGTCAATCGGAGTCTGGCAGCGATAGCAGGGATGTTCCACTAGCGGAAAGTTACAGGAGATGGACAGTAGGCGCAACCGGGACGGCCGCGGTTCGCTATTCGCTCTTCGCCATTTGCTCCATGACTCTTCCGGCCAGCTCTGACGCTTCTATTTGCCGCCGACAATAACCAGACGGCGAAAAGCGAATAGCGATTCTTCCTACAGCGTCCCCTCCTTGCCGTGGGTGCGGATCAGCACCGTGCCAAAGCGCGTTCCCGATCCGTTGGGTTCAATGGAGACCAGGTGCTCGTCGTCGCCGGTGCCTGTCTTCAGTTCCCAGCCGTCGCCGTGCGTGCCCTTGCAACTCAGCTTCTGGTTTTCATCCTCGCCATGCTTTCCCATGTGAACATCGGAGCCGCCACTGTGGCCGTTGCACACCAGCACGTCACCGTAGGTCTTCAATTTGTCCTGATAGAACGATTTGACCTTTTCCGGCGAGTCGTCGGTCTCGTACTCCGCGGCGATCACCTTCAGGCCAAATCCCGCGGCGCCCATATCGATGTTGGCGGAATGGCTGTCCCCGTTGTCGGCAGGACGCAGGTGCGCGCCCGGGTAAACCGGAATACCGTTATCGGCTGCCTTGTCACTGGTGTTCACCTTCAGGTTGGCAAAGGGAGTTTGGATGTCGACCTTCTCGTTCTTCTTGTCCTTATCGTCCACATTAATGGAGCAGGCTGCCAGCAGCAGCGCCAAGCTCAACATGACGAGAGCGAATATAAATTTTGTCGCGATCTTCCTCATTGTGGTTCTCCGCTGGAATCTTGTGCCGCGCCAGTTAGTCCTGTGCCACGGGCGGCTATCTTCGGGATGGTCACAGGCAAGTGGCCCGTCATCGGGATTTCGCCAAACATTGCCTTCACCGCGCTCAACTCAGAAGCGTGACCGCTGGAGAAGGTGCAAATATAGGTTTGCACTTGCGGCAACTGCGTGGCGATGTAGGGACTGCCCAGAGCCACCATAATCGTCTTTTCCGCGGCGTTTTGCAGCACCTGCTGCAGCAATGTCGCCGACGATTCCTGCACCGCTATGGCGTTGATGGCCGCGCCGTCCTGCGCGCGCACCACTTTGCCGGGCACAGGAAACTCGAACACCGCGGCGATCACCGCCTGCGACTCCTGCACGGCACCCAATACTGGCTGTGTCATGCCGGCTGCGTCACGCGGATCGATGTAATACACCCGTGCGTCTGGAATTCTTGCCCTGAGATCATGATCCAAAGTTCGACCCGAATCGGAGCGGCTATCGTCGGTGAAAATCAACAAGACAGTCTTGTTGCGTGTCTCCGCTAGTGGCTGATACGAATTCGGTGGAGGATTGGTTCCCTTCGCCGTGGCCTTTAGCGGAAGGGTCCGGTGGTTGTCGCGAACCAGCGTAACTGCCGCGTCGGCAACCTCTTGTGCCGTGTCCAGACTGGCGGCTTTCGCCACGATCTGCATTACGGCATTGATGTCGACCAGTTTCGCTTTGTTCAGCCCAACCGAGGCCTTGGCCCGCAGGATTTTCAAGACTGATTGGTCGATGCGCGACTCAGCAATCTCGCCGCTGCGGACCGCTCGCAGTAACCCGTTGTAGGCGCCGTCGAGATCGAACGGCAACAACAGAATGTCATTGCCAGCCTTCACTGATTCCACCGCAGCGCGTCCAGCGGCTTCGGGTCCCGGTTGGGGAAATGATTGTCGCAGCGCACGCATGTCGAGCGCGTCGGTGATGACCAATCCGTGGAAGCCCATCTTCTCCTGCAAGAGTCCGGTGACGATGGCGGGCGAGATGGTGGCAACGTGATTGGGATTGGAGTCGAGTGCGGGGACAAGCACATGGGCCACCATCACAGCGTCAACTCCCGCCCGGATGGCGGCGCGGAACGGCGGCAACTCCACCGCGTCGAGGCGCGCCGCATCTCCTTTCACCACAGGGACGAATATATGGGAGTCGCTCTCGGTATCGCCGTGACCGGGGAAGTGCTTGGCGGTTGTCATCATGCCGTACTCATGCGCGCCCGCGATGTAGGCGGCTGCCATCTCGCCGACCAGCTTGGGATCTTCGCCGAACGATCGAGTGTTAATGATGGGATTGGCGGGATTGGAATTCACGTCAGTATCGGGAAACCAGTTCCACTGCACGCCAAGGGCGCGCGCCTCCTGAGCGGTGATGCGGGCGGCCTGGCGCGCAAAGTCTGCGTTGCCGGTAGCGCCGAACGCCATGGCTTGCGGGAAATCGGTAACGCCGTTGAGGCGCATGCCCAGGCCGTGCTCGAAGTCGGCACCGAAAATCAGCGGAAACTCGGAATCCCGCTGCAACTGGTTGGTGACCATGGCGGCTTCCAGCGGTTCATTCTTGTAGAGAAGGCCGTCTTCGAAACTCACGGTCAGTGCGAATCCACCGAGGTGATATTTGCGCATGGTGTCGCGCAAAGAGATGTAGTCGGGGCTGTCCACATTGGTGAACTGCGCCAGCGCGCGGACCATAAACATCTGGCCGACCTTCTGCTCCAGCGACATTTTCTTCAACGACTCGCGCGCCCACTTCTCGCCTTTCTTGTCGAGATGAACGGGCTGGGGAGTTTGAAAGCGCTCTCCGGCGTAACTCGTGGGTGACATACACAGCACAACCAGAAGTGCGGCCAGCAGGATTCCGCGAATCATGACGAAGTGAACATATCAGAAGTACCGGAGCGAGGGCCGGAGCGTATTTCGGACGAAACCAGTTCGCCAGCCTTTCTCGCCACCCCGGGATCATCGCCGAAACCCGCGAGCCAAGTGACGTCAGGTTCGCGGCGAAACCACGTCATCTGGCGCTTGGCGTAGTTGCGATGGCCTTGCTGTGTCGCCAAGAGTGCCTGCTCGCGCGTAAGTTCTCCGCGCAGAAATTGCGCCGCCTGCTTGTACCCAAGAGATTCCAGCGGCGTAACGCTTTTCGATCCGCCGTATCGTTCCAGCAGAGATTGGGTTTCCTCGACCAGCCCGCTGTCAAACATCTCGCAGGCGCGCCGGTTAAGCCGCGCATACAAGGCCTCCCGATCTGGATTCAGTCCCATCCGCAGAATGCGGAATCCGCGCAGGGGATCGCGCCCACGTTCCGTCCATAGCTGGCTCATCGGTCCGCGTGCGGTCAGGCATACTTCCACCGCGCGAATTAGCTTGGGAGCATCGTTGGGATGGATGTTCGCGGCGGCCGCCGGATCCAGACGCAGAAGCAGTTTGTGCAGATAAGGCGAGCCACGTTGCTCGGAGCGCTCGCGCAAGCGCTGGCGCAATTCCTCCGAGCGTTGCGGTCCGGGGAAAAGCCCGTCGAGCAGCGCGCGCAAGTAAAGACCGGTACCCCCAACCACGATAGGCACCCGTTGATGACGGGCAATTCCCGCAAGAATTATTCTCGCCTGCCGCGCGTACTCACCAGCGGTAAACGGCTGGTCAGGCTCAGCGACGTCGAGAAGGTGGTGCGGCACCAGCGCCCGTTGCTGCGGAGTTGGCTTGGCCGTCCCAATTTCGAAGTGACGATAGATGGCGACGGAATCGCAGCTGACGATTTCTCCGGCGAACCGCTGCGCGAGTGCGATCGCGAGGGCCGACTTACCCGAACCTGTCGGCCCAAGAATGACAACCAGGAGTGGGTCAGATTGAGTCGGCGGCGGAGTGGCCATTCAACGCGCACCCCAGGGGATAGTCCGGCCAAAACGGAAGAATGCCAAGGCGAGGATGAATATCACTAGAACAATGAGGCCGAGAACTTTGGCGCGTTCACGCGAACGGTAGCGAGCGATCCAGGCGTCGTCGTGTTCGGGACTGGCGGAGCGAGGCTCGGGTTGCCGGCCGGAGTTCACAGCCTCATTCTACGCGTGAGCGCTATTCGATATCGCCTTTTTGCGGGTTGTAGTAGAAGCGAAAACGCAGCGCCAGATAGGGTGCGTGATATTCCGACGGCAAGGGCGCGAACGGGTTCGATGCGGTGATTCCGCCCCAGGCGGCGCGATCGAGCGAGACGTCGCCCGACTCTCCGGTGAGCTTCATTCCAGCAACCCGCCCGTCGGGCAGGATGGCAAACTCAATGGCGACTTTGCCGCGCTTTAGCAGGGGGGCGCGCGCTGCTTCCGGAATCAAGGTGTACCAATTTCTGCGCACAGCGTCGACCACGCGAGAAAGATATGGCCCGAAATCCACGCCCTGGGTATCGCTCAATACCTCCAGGTTGCCCAGCGTCCGCGCGCGGCCACCGGGACCTGCGCCGTAATCGCCACCGCCTCCGCCGTAAGTGCCACCGGAACCGCGACGCTCGGCCACCGCGCGGGCGGCTTGCGCCGTGAGGTCGCCGGGCGACTTCATCATCTGCGCGAAGTCAACCGGCTTGCCGCCCTGGTCCGGCACTGGCAGCTTCGGATTCGCCTGCGGGTTGGCCGGCTGCATCTGCGCCATCTGCTGTTGCGATGGGTTCGGTGGCTGGCTGCCTTGCGGCACCGGCGGCGTCATCTGCGCCGATTGTGAAGGAGGTGCCTGAGACGGTGCCGGGGGTCCCGCACGCCGCAACTCTTCCAGCGTCTTCTTGTCGATCGACGGATGCGGGCTCATCGCGATGCGGTTCTTATCCGACAGCACGTTCGTCTTGGGCGGCACCTTGGGCGCTTTCTGCAAATCGGGAGGCAGATCCAGATAGGTCATGTTCTGGTTCTTCATCAGGTCGGCAGTAGTGGCCAGATCGATGCCTTTGTAGCCGAAAATTTTCGGCGACATGGCAAGAAAGATCACCACCATCAAGTGCACCACGACGGAGATCCAGAATGCCTCGCGCAGCCGCGAGCGCTCCAGCTCATCTTCTAACTGAAGCAGCAGATGTGGAGTGAGATCCAAGCCGGGAGGGCCGTTATCAGCCCACAAGGCGAGTTGCTGTTCTTCCTTAGAGGGAAGCTCCGTCGGTTTCTCTGGCGGTATTAGGATTGAAGCCATCCGTTTGGATCAAGTACGCCCTGAGCTCAACCACTTAGACGCCCCTCGACCCTCCGGAAGTGCAATACTTCCCTGGTGGCGGCGCAACCGTAGTAAACCCGGTAGCCTGTCGCAAGTTTCCTGCCTACTATTTTCGCACACAAGAAGCCTTAATGTAATTCGCCATCGGGCGATCCCGCGTTCCACAAAAGGTACACTGTCTGCCATGAAGTCGGTGATCGTCGGCACGGCAGGCCATATTGACCACGGCAAGAGCGCACTGGTGCGGGCCCTCACCGGCATTGATCCCGACCGCCTGGAGGAGGAGAAGCGGCGAGGCATTACCATCGACCTCGGCTTCGCCAACCTCGACTTGCAAAGTCCGAGCGGAGAACCCATCCGCATTGGCTTGGTCGATGTCCCCGGCCACGAGCGTTTTGTGCGCAATATGCTGGCGGGCGTCGGCGGTATCGATCTGGTGCTGCTGGTGGTGGCAGCCGATGAATCGGTCAAGCCGCAGACACGCGAGCACTTCGAAATCTGTCGCCTGCTTTCCGTGCCGCGGGGAATTACCGTCCTCACTAAATCAGACCTGGTCGATGCAGAAACCCTCGAAGTCGTAACCATGGAAGTGTCGGAGTTTCTCGCGGGCTCGTTCCTCGATCCCGCGACCTCGCCGATCATTCCGGTCAGCTCCAAGACGGGTGGCGGACTCGACCAACTCAAACGCGAGCTAGCACGGTTGGCAGCCGAGGTTCCAGCCAAAGATTCGAGCGCCGTCTTCCGCCTGCCCATCGATCGCGTCTTCACCATGAAGGGCTTCGGAACCGTAGTCACGGGGACGTTGGTTTCGGGCACCGTCCGCAAGGAGCAAGAGGTCGAGGTCCATCCTACGGGCAAGCGCTTGCGGGTGCGTGGAGTGCAGGTGCACGGCCACGCTGCCGAGGAAGCCATCGCCGGACAACGCACCGCCTTGAACCTGGCCGGTATCGAGACCAACGAACTGGCGCGCGGCATGATGCTGACGCCGCCGGAAATGTTCCATCCTGTGACACGGCTTGGCGTGCAGCTCGATCTTCTCTCTTCGGCCAAGCCGCTGCGGCAATACGCTCGCGTGCATCTGCACGCCTTCGCGGCGGAGACCATCGCCCGCGTGACCCTGCTGGAAGCAAAGCAGCTTCTGCCTGGCGAGTCGGGATTCGCGCGCCTGAAGCTCGACCGTCCGCTGGTGTTGTTTCCCAGCGACCGGTTCATCCTGCGGCAGTATTCCCCGGTGATCACGATTGGAGGCGGGCGCGTGCTCGACGCGGGTGAGCCGCCGATACGGCTTGATCGCGATCAGCGACTGCCATTTCTACAGACCATCGCTGGTGCCAATCCAGAGGAGGCGCTGCTGGCACGGGTAAATCGGCGATCGATTTTCGGACTCAGGGTCGCAGAAGCCGTGGCAGAAACGGGATGGCTTCCCATGCGCGCGCAGCAGCTCGCAGGCGAATTGAAGCAAGCAGGTGAGATCGCGATCTTCGGCAACGTTCTGATCGCGTCCCGTTGGCTGGAGAAAGTGCGCCAGGACATTCTTACGATTGCCGCTCAGTTCCACGATGCGAATCCGCTGCTGCCGGGAATCAATAAGCAAGAGCTTCACGCCAAGAAGCGCGAACATGGCGAATTGTTTGACGGAGTCGTCGCGTCGCTGCTGCGCGAGAAGAAGCTCGAGGCCGACGGCGAGTTGCTGCGCCTTCCCGGCCGAGGTGTCGTCCTGCGTGATGACGAGGCGGAATCAAAGTCGCAGATCGAGCAGGCTTTCGCCAAGGCGGGCCTGAAGGTTCCGCTGCTGAAGGAAGTGCTGGCGTCGCTGCCGGTGGACAAGATGCGCGCGCAGAAGATTGTCACCCTACTGTTGCGGGATCGCGTGTTGGTGAAGCTTTCGGATGACCTGGTGTTTCATCGCGACGCGCTCGATGCCATGCGCCGCCTGATTGTCGCGCAGAAAACGCAGACACCCAAGCTCAACGTGGGCAACTTCAAAGATCTGTTCGGGATTACCCGCAAATACGCCATCCCACTATTGGAGTATCTCGATCGCGAGCGGGTGACGCGGCGGGTGGGGGATGAGCGAGTGATTCTTTAGATCGCGCCGTGCCTGCCCGGTCACACCTTCTCTTCCGCAAACTCCACCTCCGCTCCCATGGGATCGGTGAAGCGGTTGGTCAAATTCGCCAAGCCGATCAGCAGATCGAGGTCCACGATCTCGGCCTCCGAGAAATGCAGCTTCAGGCTCTGAATGTCGCCGTCGGCAATCGAGTGCGGGTCGCGGGTGAGCTTCTCGGCAAAATCCAGCGCGGCTTCTTCCTTCTCGCTGAAGTTGCCATGCTGGCCGTCCTTCAGGTGCTGCCAATCCTCACGCGAAAGCCCAACGCGCTTGGACGCGGCCAGATGATGCTGCATGCAGTAGCGGCAGCCGTTGATCATCGAGACGCGGATGTACACCATCTCGTACAAGCGGCGGTCGAGCGAGCGACCGACGCTGGCATAGAACGGCAGCATTGTCTTCAATACCTCAGGCTGGTGCGCCAGAATCTTGTGAAAGCTTACCGGCTTGCCCTTGAGCGCCTTCTCGTAAACCTCGCGAACCTCAGGTGAGGCTTTGTCCATCTCGACATACGACACTCGCGCCATGAATGGTCTCCTGGTGGTCATTCGTATAATAGCCGCAGATTGCTTTCGCCGTCGCGGCGCAGGCAAATGGCGTAGACCAAGTTTGTTTTGGGCCCCGCTGGCGCAGGAAGGGTGAGTATTCAGTTTTACTTGCGATTACGCCGATCTTTAGTCGCAGGTGGTGCGAGGCAGGAGTTTGTTCAGTCGCGCTCTTGCGACAGGATTCTTGCCACCGCGACTGGGCCATTAACACCGCGACTGCGCCGTTGACACTGCGACTTTGTCCTCACTCGCTATACTTTAGTAGTGGGCTATTTCTGCGGCGACACGGAATTGGCCCACTACGCAATAATCGATACGGATCTAGTTTCGAATCGACACACTCCCCAATATGTTCGAATCCCCTACACTATCCAATACTGCAGTCGGTCGTCGGCCCTCGTCTCATGATTCTGAAATAATGTCGTTACAACCATGCCCAAACCCATCCGCATCATCGGCGCCGGACTGGCCGGCTCGGAAGCCGCCTGGCAATGCGCCCACCGGGGCGTCGCCGTGGAACTGTTCGAAATGCGCCCGATACGCTCGACTCCGGCGCACCAGACTTCGCACTTCGCCGAACTGGTCTGTTCGAACTCGCTGAAGTCCGACACCGAGAACACCGCGCCGTGGTTGCTGAAAGAGGAAATGCGCCGCGCCGGCTCGCTGCTGATGGACATCGCTCGCCAGACCGCAGTTCCTGCTGGGCACGCGCTCGCCGTGGACCGCGACAAGTTTGCCGAGGCGGCGACGGCTGCCATCGAGGGCGAACCGCTCATCCGCGTGGTGCGCGCAGAAGTCACGGTGATCGATGACCAGGACGCGATCACGATTGTGGCCACCGGCCCGCTAACCTCAGACGCGCTAACGCGCGAGATCCTTCGCCTCAGCGGAAGCGAGCAACTGTATTTCTATGATTCCATCAGTCCGATCGTTGAGGCTGATTCCATCGATATGTCGCGCGTGTACATGGCCGCGCGCTACGACAAAGGCACCGCTGACTACATCAATTGTCCGATGACGAAGGAAGAATACAACCGCTTTCTCGACGCCCTGCTGGAAGCGCACTCGGTCGACGCCAAAGATTGGGAGAAGCTGAACTACTTCGAAAGCTGTCTGCCCATCGAAGAGATCGCGCGCCGCGGACGCGACACTCTGCGCTTCGGCCCGATGAAGCCGGTAGGCCTGCGCGACCCCCGCACCGGGCAGACACCCTACGCTGTGGTACAGCTTCGCCAGGAAAATCTGCGCGCCGACTCTTACAATCTCGTCGGCTTTCAGAACCACCTCAAGTTCGGCGAGCAAGCGCGGATTCTGCGGCTCATCCCCGGCCTGGAGAACGCGAAGTTCCTGCGCTACGGACAGATTCACCGCAACACCTACATCAACAGCCCCACGCTGCTGCGCGAAACCTTGCAGATGAAGCAGCATCCCAACGTGCTGTTCGCCGGGCAGATTTCCGGAGTCGAAGGCTATGTCGAATCCATCGCGACCGGATTGCTCGCGGGCATGCAAGTATCGGCGCTTGCGCGGAATGCCGAACCGGCGCCTCCTCCGCGCGCAACCGCCTTTGGCGCGCTGGTGAATTACATCTGCCATGCTGAGGCAAAACATTTCCAGCCCGCCAACATTACCTTCGACCTGCTGATGCCGCTCGACGAGGTCACGCGCCGCCGTGTGCGCGACAAGAAGCGGCGCCACGAGATGGTGTGCGAGCGGGCGCTTGCGGAGCTACAAGGATGGCTGGCAGGGCAACCGGCATGGTTGGGGAAAAGCGTGTCGGTCGACGACCCGTCATCGAAAGACGCATTGCTATTGGCAGGCATCGAGCCGAATGAGTTCGACCGCAAAGAATGGAAGTGATGACCCTCCACGTCTCGCTGTTTCTTCGGCGGTCTTGTCGGTCGGAGTTGCCTCGCTTCTATGGAGCTTGGCCACTCTCCTTCGCAACTGCCATGGCTTGCTGCAAGGCAACTTGGGATTCCTGTTGTCTGCCCGCCTGTTGAAGGGCCTGAGCGAGCAGCCGGTAACCGCGCTGCGTGGGCTGAAGCTTGACGGCCTGTGAATACGCCTCTATCGCTTTTCCGGGATCTCCCGTCTTCTGCGCCATTATCCCCAGGCTGGTCCAAACCGGAGCGTCGTCAGGATTCAAATTGACCGCCGACTCCAGGCAGTCACGCGCGCGCGCGAAGTCGCCCAGACCAGCATAGGCTGTAGCCATGTTGGCAAAGATCTCATGGCGGATCTCGCCATAATGAGTGATGTCGTTCGCGGTTAGACTGATGACCTTTTGATATTGACGCACGGCGTCTTGCAAGTCGCCTTGCTGATGCTGGTATATACCCATGTGAATGTAGGCAAAGACGTACGATGGTTCGATTGCCGCTGCTCTGGCAAAGTGGGGCATCGCTTCCTGTGGTTTGCCTTCCGCTTGTAATGCCTTGCCTAGATTATCTTCAGCCAGATAGTTGCCATTCGTGACCTGCAACGTATGCGTCCACAGCCATACGTTGTCGCCCCAGAAATCGATCTGACGATGGGTAAGCACCGCCAGAAATGCCAAGACCGCCACGCTGGCGCCAGCCTGCCACGAGACGCGAATGTGACGCTCGGTGGCCCAGTCGGCCGCGCCCCAACAGATCACGATGAACAGCCCCACGAATGGTAGATAGGCGTAACGATCGGCCATCGCCTGCCGGCCCACTTGTACCAGGCCGATCATCGGAATCAGTGTTCCGAGAAACCATAGCCATCCAATCAAAAGATAGCGCCGACGTCGGCCTGCGACTACGAGACCCGTGATGGCGATAAGGAGAACTGATGCCCCGATTACCTCCCATGCGTTGATTGAACCGGCTGGATAGGGATAGATGGGTGCGAGACGCGTTGGCCAGAAGAGCTGGCCCAGGTATCGCGCATAGGACATGATGGCGTTCGCCAGACGAGTTATGAGCGGGATATCGGTATTGATGCCGCCCCCCAGGCGCTGCGCTCGCATGGTGATGACAGCACTGGCCGTCGAGAGAGCCAACAGAGGAATCTTTTCTCTTACCAGCCAGGCAAGGCTTCTCGGTGGAAGTATGGCGGCAGGCTCATTCGCCAGCCTGGTCTTCGGGTCGCGGATCGCCATTCGTCGCAGAGGCCAGTAATCCCACAGCAACAACACGAACGGCAAGGTGATCACCTGGGGCTTGGACATCAAGCCCAGCACGTAGAGCGAAGTGACGACAGCGTAGCGTCCCACGCGCGGCTGACGCGCGTACCAGCGATAGGCGCCCAATGCGAGCAGAAAAAACAACATGCTCAGCAGGTTCTTGCGCTCTGCGACCCACGCGACCGACTCAACGTTTATAGGATGAAGGGCAAACAATGCTGCCACCACCAGGCTGCGGCCGGGATAGCCGGTTGCCTGCCGCAGCACCCAGAACAATAGCGCGACATTCAATGCGTGCAGTAAAAGGTTGACGTCATGGTGGCCCGGCGGGTCGAGCTGAAAAAGCTGGTAATCGAGGGCGTGAGAGAGCCACGTAACAGGATGCCAGTTGGCCGCGTCGTAGTTGGTAAAAGCCCAGGCAAGCGTGTCCGCGGTCAATCCCGCCTTCACGTGGACGTTGTCAGTTACATACTCGTCGTCATCGTAGTTGACGAACGGGTGATGGTTCACCGGAAGGTACAAGGCAACCGTCGCCAGCAAGAGAGAGGCGCAGGCAATAAGGAGCCACTGTCGGGATAGAGTAAGCCGGTGCGGGTCAGGACGCGCATCAATCCGCTGCAGATTTTTCTTCTTGTTTCTGGATCGCGAAACCGGCGAAGTCAATCGCCCTCCTGACTTCGCTGATTATAGTGCCGAGTGGAAAAGTGGACGGCCGCCATTTCAGAAAGCCTACGAGTCGTGTGTCAGATGCACATGCCAGATCGGGCGTGCTTCAATTTCGCTCTTGGCTTTGCGCCTAAGCCTCAAACCAGCGGGTGTCCCAGGCACAAGGCGAAAGAAAACGCGCTTCAGGCTGAATGGAAGACGTGCGCAGAAAATGAATTATCAGATCGAGTCGCGTGTGAGAGCCGGCGAAGGGCTGACCCTCGGAACGGATTTCTTTGCTGTCGCCGTACGGGGCCAATCACTAAACTCAAAAGTGTGCAATAGATTTTTTAAGATTTTTGTTGACATTCCATTGCAGTAACCGCAATATCTTGGGTTAGACATACTGCTCATTCAACATCTTGGGCTGGTATGGCATTTTGGGTCAACCAAAATCAACCTTCGAGGGAGAAGGTTACTACAAGGAGGAATTACCCAATGGCAACTAAGAAGAAGGCAGCAAAGAAAGCCGCCAAGAAGAAAAAGCGGTAACAGTTCCGGGGCGAGGCCAGTGGCCTCGCTTAACTTTTGTCCAATAAAACAGGCCTCCGCACGCTGCATTTCGCGGAGGCCTTTCCCTTTGTACTCATCCTCACTGTGGCGGATAAGGCGAACTCTCCAACGTCTCATCGCACGTGCCATTAGTCGGCTGCGTTGGCAACGGGGGCACCTGCAACAGGTGCGGCGTACTGAAGTCGAAGAACCCATTCGCCGGGTCCGTCATATCGGCCGCAGTTGCGTCCCGTTGCGTCAGTGCCGGCACGTCGAACCGCGTCTCGATCAACTTCAGCATCGCCGTGTAATCGCTTGCCTGATGCACCACGGTCTGCGGTTTCACCCACGGCGACACCACAATGAACGGCAACCGGAAGCCCGTCACATTGAACAGCCCTTGCGTGTGGCCCTGCAGGTCAGTGGGCAAGATATCGTCGGGTGGCGTTGCCAGTATGGGTCCGACGTGATCGAACAATCCTCCGCCTTCGTCCCACGTTAGGATGAACACCGAATCCGGCCATGCCGAACTCGTGAGTAGGGCATTCAGAATTTGCTGTACCCGCGCCGAGCCTGTCTGAACATTATTCCCCGGATGTTCGTCATACCCAGAACTGGCCGCGCGTTCGATAAATACAACTTGCGGCAGGTCCTGGTCGGCGGTAGGACTCGCCAGAATGTTGTACCACTCCGAGATGTTGCGCACGTTCCCCTGAATCTGAGGATCGTTCCAATCCGCCCAGTTGGCCAGGAAGACGCTGTCGTCCTGGTAGTAATAACGCCAGGTAATACCCGCCTGGGTCAACGCGCGGAAGATGGTCGGCCGCTGCCACACGGGATCATTGGGATTTGGCACCGGGTAGCCATGTCCGTACGACGTGGCGGCAAACAGATACATGCGGTTGGGAATCGTGTTCGCCGGAATCGGAGAGTAATAGCTATCGCTGGTCGCGAACTGCGTCGCCAGTTCGTAGTAGAACGGCAGGTCGGTCTGATCGTAATATCCCAGCGGCCGCGTATGCGTGGGATCGTACTGATCGCCCGTGCCTCCCGACAGCGTGGTGTCCAGGAACCTATCCATCAGGTATTGCGAACTCGAGGTCAGGTTCATCCAGTCGCCACCCACCAGATCCATGTCGTAGTGAGTTTCATCCCACGATGGCGAAAGGTTCTCAATGCACTCGGTGCGTTGATGGAATGGTCCGAAAGACTGGCCTTGTGGATTCTTGATGGTGTAGTTGGTCGGCAGCGTGTGCAGGTCATTCACATCGCTAAGCTGCGCCCCGGGGATCGGAGGCTGATGACTGACACGATATTGCGCCAGCACGCCAAAGTAATTATCGAAGGCACGGTTCTCCTGCACCATGTAGATAATGTGGTTAAGGTTCGATATTCCGCCGGTGGAAACCGTCACCGTCGCCGGCTGCTGTATCTGATTATTGAATTGGTCAGTCGCGGTGGCCGTGTACGTCGTAGTTTGCGTCGGATGAACAATCGCGACGCCGTTGGGAAGCGTACAAGTCTGGCAAACCCCCGGGGTAATGCTGAGCGAGGCCGCGTTGGTTGTCTGCCAGGTCAGGGTTACCGCTCCGCCCGGCTGCACGGTTTGCGGGTTCGCGGTAAAGGTCAGCGTCATCGCTCCCACCACCGTGATGTTCACCTGCCCTGAAACCGCCTGTCCGCCGACCGGTCCGTTGGCCGTAACTGTAAAGCCAACGCTGGTCCCCAGCTGAGGGGTCTGTGTCGTTCCAGAACAAGTGCTGCCGTTGCATGTGGGACTAAGCGGAGTCATGGTGTTCGCCGGCAGCGTGGTCAGCACGTACGAGCTTCCATTGTTCGGGCCGGAGTAGGTCAACATCACCGTTTGTCCCGCTTGAATGGTGGTGGCCGAGGCGGTCAACATCATGGGAACCACCGTCACGACTGCAGTAGCCGTGGCTGGCGTAGTTCCAGAAGCGCCGGTGGCTTGTCCCGTGTAGGTAGTCGTCGACATGGGCGCGCCCGTCGGATACTTTGGGCTGCTCAGCGGCAAACTGGTTTGATCTTCTCCCAGGATGGTCGGCGTAACCGTGAAGGCGGTCGCGTTGGCCGTAGTCCACGCGAAGTTGATGATCTGTCCGGATGCCGTCGTCGCAGGGGTCGCGGCAAAGCCCGTCACCGTGGGCTGAGTCAATCCCCCTCCACTGCTCCCGCCGCTGCTGCCACTGCCGCCGCTGCCGCTCGGATTATTGGAGGAGCCGCCGCCGCAACCTATAGTCAAACCTATGCCTACTATGCCGGCCAGAAACCACGCATTACGTAAACGAAGCATACTTTGTGACACCTTGTTAAAGCCGATTGGGCCCGTGAACTGCCGCAAGCTAGGATTCGCGAATTCGCCGCGGAGTTGTTCGGGCGCAGATTCGCGCTAACAAGAAGGCACTACTATCTCGGAATTGACTAGACATACTTAGACAACGCACTCGTGGGAGCAAGGGGCCGGGTGCCCCATCCTTTCGCTTCTTTTGCGAAAGGGTGGGAAGCGACAAACGCTGACCACGCAGGGTTTGTTGTACGTCCAAGCCTGTGTAAAGAGTCTGTTCAACGGAATGTTCTGAAGGGGCGCAGCTTTAGCTGCGCCGTTAGACGCTCTTTAATTTTTGTCATCACGAGCGGGCGGACAGGGATCCCCAACGAGCGCCGTTTTTGCGCTTGTTGGGGTAAAGTTTAGCCCGCGAGGGATCTGCTTTCCCATCTTTCCCCCATCTCTTTAGGGCGCCGAACACCCTTTCCCCTAACCCCGAAAAATGTTACATTCACTCCCCGCTCATCCGGTGAAACGAAGGTCCTATGCCTAGCAACGCGCCACTGGCCGACGCCATGCTCCTCATCCGTCATCAACCCGGCGGAAATCCATGATGCCGCAGGCCGCAACTCCTCGTAACGCCGAAGACCCCATGCGGGTCTTCCTCTCGCACAGCACTCGCGACCGCGCCTTTGTGGAGACACTCGCCGCTCGCATGCGCGCTGGCGGCTTCGAGCCCTGGCTCTGCGAGTCCGGCATCGAGCCCGCATCCAATTGGGTCTAAGAGATCGACAAGGGACTGAAAGCGTCCGACCTCGTACTGCTCGTCTGGTCGCCCGATGCCGCGGCCTCCTACGCCACCAAGCTGGAGTGGACCTCGGCGCTCGCGCGCGAAATTGCCGTGCAGCGCCTGCGTCTCGGCGTGGTCTTGCTGCGCGACTGCAAGCTGCCCGACCTGCTGCTCACCCGCCAATATATTGACGCGCGCCGCGATACGGAGCAAGCCATCGCCGACGTGCTCGCTTGGCTCAATGGCAGGCGCGATCTCGGCCGTCTGGCCGGCGAACGCTCTCCGGTCTTCCTCGAAGAATATCCAACTGACGACTTCTTCGTCGGACGCAGCGGTTACCTCGCCGAGCTGCGCGCCGCCTTCTCACAGCAATCGCCCACCAGCTTTCTGTTGCACGGCGAGCCCGGCACGGGAAAGTCCACCCTCGCCTTGCGCTTTGCCTGGCAGGCGCAGAAGGACTTCGACGCCGTCATCTTCCAGCGCTGCGGCCAGCGCCCGCTGGACGCCATCACCGCCGAGTTGGCCGACAAGCTGCCGATTGACGTTAAGACCCGCCCGCCTGACGAGCAGCGCAAAGCTGCGATGGCGTGGCTGCGCGCGCGCCAGTCGTTGCTGGTGCTCGACGATGTCTGGTCGCCCGAGATCAGGCAGCTCGAACCGGGCGCGCCCTGCTCCGTGCTCTACACCTCGCGCCTCGCTTCGCTGCCTTGGATTCACGGCAGCCACACCAGCGAGGTAGTGAGCTTCTCCGGCGAAGAATGCGACGCACTGTTTCACACCACGCTCGACGGCGACTTCGGTCGCGATGAGGTCACGCGGCACAGCAGGGCGCTGCTCGACTTCGCGGCACGAGTGGAGCGGCTACCCATCGCAGTCGCCGTCGGCGCAAACCTTCTGCGGCAGAAGACGGCTAGCCCTCTGGATCGCGGCGCCCTTCGACTGCGCATGGAGGAGCTCACCGACGGCGTGCGCGATGTACCTGAACTCTTTCGCAAAGCGATCGAGTCACAATCGGAGCGCGAGCAGCGTTTGCTGGCCGCCGGCGCCGTGTGTGTGCAGGAAGGATTCTGGCTGCCGCTCGCCGCAGAGATTGCGGGGCTTACTGAAGACGAAGCGAACGATGCGGCGGATCGGCTGGTACATGCCTCGCTGCTACGCGTGCTGGATCGCGAGCGGCGGCGCTTCCAGTTGCACGCGCTGCTGCGGGAACAGGTGCGCACCGAGCAAGGTAGTGATGCGATTGGCAAGTTGCAGGAGCGCCACGCGGCGGCCCTGGAGAACTTGTTCAAAGATTGGGAGACGCGCTGGCAGGATTGCCGGGAGTGTTTGGAGGAGGTCATTCCGGCGACTGCCCGTCGGTGGCAGTCTGGTGAAACGAGCCGCCAAGGCTGGATGACCTATTGGGGCTATGCCTTGGGCAGGAGAATAGGCGAGTTGGAAGCGGCACTTCGCATTCTCCAGCAGGAGGAATCGCTCTGGGCGGATGGTGAAGGTGTCGAAGCAAAGAACGCTTTGCAACGCAACTACGGGAACCAGGCGCTGATCCTGCAGGCATGGGGGCGGCTGGAGGAGGCGCTGGCGCTGCACAAGAAACAGGAAGCCATCTGCGCGGAGTTGGGCGACAAGGACGGGCTGCAAGCTTGCTACGGGAACCAGGCGCTGATCCTGAAGGCGTGGGGGCGGTTGGAGGAGGCGCTGGCCCTGCACAAGAAACAGGAAGCCATCTGCCTGGGGTTGGGCAACAAGGACGGACTGTCGAAATCCTACTCGGGCCAAGCAATAGTCCTGGAGGCGCTGGGAAAGCTCGATGATGCGATGGCACTGTACAAGAAGGAGGAGGCGCTGTGCTTCGCACTCGGGGACAAGGATGGACTGAGTCGCAGCTACGGCAACCAGGCGCTGATCCTGAAGGCGTGGGGGCGGCTGGAGGAGGCGCTGGCGCTGCACAAGAAGGAAGAAGCCATCTGCCTGGAGTTGGGCAACAAAAGCGGACTGTCGAAATCCTACTCGGGCCAAGCAATAGTCCTGCAGGCGCTGGTCAAGCTCGATGATGCGATGGCACTGTACAAGAAGGAGGAGGCACTGTGCGTCGCACTCGGGGACAAGGAGGGACTGAGTCGCAGCTACGGCAACCAGGCGCTGATCCTGAAGGCGTGGGGGCGGCCGGAGGAGGCGCTGGCGCTCCACAAGAAGACAGAAGCTATATGCCTAGAGCTGGGCAACCAGGACGGTTTACAGGTCAGCTATGGCAACCAGGCGATGATCCTGCAGGACTGGGGGCGGCTGGAGGAGGCGCTGGCCCTGCATAAGAAAAAGGAAGCCATCTGCGTGGAGTTGGGCAACAAAGGCAGCCTCGGTTACTGCTATTGGCAGTGGGCATGGCTGGCGCGGGCACAGGGCGACCGCAAAACCGAGAAGGAGAAGCTGGAGCAGGCCCTCGCCATCTTCACCGAACTGAAGATGCCGCGCGAGCGCGACGAGGTCCGGGCAGAGTTGGACAAACTCGTCGGCCACGATTCAAACAATAGCTGACGTTCTGAAGGGGCACGGCTTCAGCCGTGCCGTTACGTGCCCCGGAGAATTGGGCTTTAGCCCCTGAGGAAACTCGCACTCTGTTGCAAAGCGAATTCCCTCCGTGGCTAAAGCCAATATCGATGAGCGCCACTTTACGACGCGGCTGAAGCGGCGTCCCTTCAAGAGCGGCTGCCCCACCCTTTTCGCCTGCCTCCGGCGAAAGGGTGGAAGAAGACGGAACTCCCGCTTACGATTCGCCCTTCCGCCACGTCCAAGCCATAGCTAAAACTAACGTTTTCTTGCCACCTCCCCATCGGGCCGGCATCGAAACTAAGGTACAATGGGAGCGAGAGTTATCCCTCCCACCAGCGAATTACACATGGCAAAGACCACCAAGCTTGTCCTTCTCGGCCTCTCCTTTTTACTTGCCACATTTGTCGTGGTCGGCGGATTGGGTGTTCGGGCCAATACCAACGACGACGGCTCGTATCGCCAGTTGGGTGTTTACAGCGAAGTTCTATCGCGCATTCGCACCGAGTACGTCGAGGAACCGAACATTCCCAATGTTACGAATGGCGCCCTGCACGGGTTGCTGGAGTCGCTCGACGCCAACTCCAGCTATCTCGATCCCACCGAGTACAAGGATTACAAGCAGCGCAAGGAAGGCAAGGCCGGCATTGGCGCGGCGGTTTCCAAGCGCTACGGCTACGCTGCGGTCATCTCGGTGATTCCGGGTGGGCCGGCCGATAAGGCGGAGATCGAGAGTGGCGACATCATCGAGGCCATCGAAGGCAAGACCACGCGTGACATGTCGCTGGCCGAGATTGACGGGCTGCTGACCGGGCCTCCGGGCTCGGTGGTCAACGTCTCGGTGGTGCGTCCGCGGCGCGCCCAGCCGGTAAAGTCGGCGCTGACCCGCGCCATCGTGACCGATCCGCCCATCAGCGACAAGATGATGGAGGACGGCATTGGCTATATCAAGATCGATGATTTCCCCAAGGGGCGTTCGCAGGAGATCGCCAACAAGTTGAAAGCGGTCCAGAAGGAAGGCGCCAAGAAGATCATTCTCGACCTGCGCAATTCCGGTGACGGCGAGGAAACCGAAGGTATTGCCACCGCCAATCTTTTTCTGAACCATGGCACCATCGCAACCTTGCAAGGCCAGAAGTATCCGAAGCAAATCTTCAATGCCGACCCGGAGAAAGCGGTTGCGACCAGCCTGCCGTTGGTAGTGTTGGTGAACCGCGGTACGGCGGGAGCGGCGGAGATTGTGGCCGCTGCGGTGATGGAGAACGCACGTGGCGATGTGGTCGGCGACAAAACCTTCGGCTCCGGCTCCATCCAGAAGGTGATCGACATGCCGGACCACTCGGCGCTGATCCTCTCGGTGGCGAAGTATTATTCGCCGTCGGGCAAAGCGCTGGAGGACACGGCGGTCACGCCCAATATCCTGGTGGCCGATAACAATGACGACTTCGTCGCTCCCGACGAGGACGAGAACGCGCAGGACGACGCGCAACAGGAGAAAGACAAGGCGAACCAGCCTGACGATCAGCTCAACAAAGCTATCGAAGTGCTGAAGAACGAGGGCAAGAAGGCATAGCACTCGATTCACAACCGGCAGGTTCCGACACAGAAGCACGGAGAAATTCTCCGTGCTTTCTTTTTGATGACAGCGCCGAAGATATTGCATACTCTTTAACCGCGCAAGTCAACGCCATGCGAAAGGATGGAAGAAGATGAAACGAGTTGTCGGACTGGGCGGCATCTTTTTCAAGTCCAAAGATCCTAAGGCGCTATACGAGTGGTATCGCCGGCATCTCGGCATAGAGAGCTCGGCAGATGGCTCCGGCGCAATGTGGGCCGCCGACCATCCTGAAGTTCCCGTCTTCAATGTGTGGGCCATCTTTCCTCACGATACGAATTATTTCGCGCCCAGCCAGTCCACCTTCATGATCAACTTCCGTGTGGACGACCTTGACGCCTTGCTGAAGGCTCTACGCGAGGAAGGGGTGCGCGTGGACGACAAAGTCGAGGACTACGACTACGGCAAGTTCGGCTGGATCATCGATCCCGAAGGTAACCGCGTGGAACTATGGGAGCCGAAGAGCGCTGGATAAGTGAATCCTGGCGCGGGTAGTTGTTGTATCTGGGTGGAGTTTCGCTACCCGCGCGTCTTTAGGATGCAGCCCCGCCGCTGCTTTCCTGGCTGGCAGCTTCTTTTAAACCAATATTCTTCCCGCTACTGGCAACACAGTCTCCGCACCTGTTATCACATCCGAATGATATTTTCGTAATGTGCAATTTTGAACATGCAAATGCGTCCGAACTACGATACAGTTCCTTAATCCACCGCGCCATTGCGCTAAGACATTTTCAGCCGTCGCGGGTGTAAGGCTAGACCTCCAGTAAAGGCGGCATACATTGTCCTGGGTGCATCTCCACAAAATTGCGGCTTACATTCTGCTGACGATACTTATCCTGCCGTCCATTTCGGCCCAGGATAAGAGCGCGATTCCTTCTAGGTTGACTATCCCCGACGGCACGCCCATCAAGCTTCAACTGGCCGAGAACGTCTCATCTGCCCACGCGCATGTTGGAGATCGGCTGGATTTCGTCGTCGTGAGAGATGTGAATATTGATGGCTTCACGGTCATTCCGGCCGGGAGCAAAGCCCAAGGTTCGGTCACCGGCGTTAAGAGCAAGCGGTTCCTGGGAATTGGCGGCAAAGTAAACCTGAAACTCGATTCCGTGGAATTGGCCAACGGCGATCAAATCGAATTGCGGGCGCGCATGGAGGTCAAGGGAAGCTCCCGCACTAAGTTGATGGCCGCGGCAATGGTTGCCACCAGCCTGATCTTTCTGCCGGCGACGCCGATTTTCCTGCTCACCCGCGGGCACGACAGCACGGTCGTAAAAAGCACGGAGATCACTGCGCAAATCGACTGTCCGACATCGATCGTAGCGGAAGGATTGCTGCCGTCGCAGGATGGTCCTTCCCAACTAAGCGAGATGATGGACTATCTTCCCCCGCGCGTCTTCAGCGGTGAGGGCCGCCAAGGCGACATGCTCAACCTGATTTTTGTCGGTCAGCAGCAGGACCTGCAGCGAGCCTTTGAGCGCGCCGGTTGGGTCAAAACCGACAAGTGGAAGCCGGTGTTTGTCTGGCACCTGCTGCAGCGCCGCACCAACGATACCCAGTTGCCCATGGCCCGCTTTTATCTGTTCGGCAGAGTCCAGGACTACTCATATGCGCTGCCTGACCCGCAAGCGATCATGTCCCGCCGTCACCATCTCCGCATCTGGAAAACCGACTACACCATGGATGGAATGCCCATCTGGGCAGCCGCCGCCACCCATGACGTGGCAATTGAAATCGCCAAACGCGGACGTTTGATCAATCACAGGATCGATCCTGCCGTGGACGCAGAACGTGATTTCGTCGGAACTGACCTCACCAATACTCTGTCAGTGAGCCGGCAGGAATATTTGCATTCTTCCGATCCGGTGTTCCAGGCGCAAACTGCGTCCGGCGAGAGCTATCACTCCGACAGCAGAATTCTTCTCCTGGATCTCCATCAGAACACTTCTGTCACAGCCAGCGTGCCCGGTCGACCCGCCACTGTTGTTCGCGCGACCGCAACGCCAACATAGTCCCAGCGGTATCCTTCCAAAGCGACCTTCCGTCGCCGCGCTGACCGGCTCGATTGGTTTCAACTCGAATGAATTGGCGACGCATAGACCACGCCTTCACAGGGCTGCGAAAAAAATCAATCTAAGGAAGCGTGTTGCAGGGGAACCTTTGCAGGCTGCCGAGTTGACTTTGCCTCGCTCTGCAGGGGCGTGCTTGTAGGTACGCTCAGGTACGTACGCTCAGGTACGTATGCCCGAAGCTGCCTGTCTTTGCCATCCCGAACAGCGCGGAACCTACAGCTTGTTCTTGACTTTGCGTAGCTGTCTGCTAACATCCCACCTATCTTTCCCAGCCCGGAAGGGACAATTGAAGCAGCGCCTAGCAGCTCTCGTCTCATGGGTAGATACCCACGTCGCACAGCCGGCCGGCCGATCGGCAAAATGGGCTGCCCTTGACCCTCATCGACACGAGCCCGGATTTCTAGGATCAATCCCATATATTCTCATCCTAAGATACCTGATTACATTTGCTGTCGCAGTTCGATTCTCCGCGCATAGATCCGAGTACACGCCCTCCCAATGGGCAATCAGAGTAACAATTATTACGCTGATTTGGCTGGCGACATTGGTCTCAACTTATGTCGCCGTAAAGCCTACTTTGAGGAGGTCGCGCTGGATACAGGCCGCGACTATATTGGCCGACATCGTACTCATTTCTGTGGCCTATCAATTAACCGGGCAATACGGATCCGACTTTTTCCTCTTTTATTACCTTCCGATTTTTGCATCGGTTGAATATCTCGGCGGCTGGGGAGCCATCGCTGTCTCGTTAGGTGTGGGCTTTGCGATGGTGGCCACGGTGCATTTTATGCACCCGATGCAAGAAGCTTCGCTGACTCGATGGGCACCGGTACTGCAAGTGCTTCTGCTTCGATGGGCTTTCCTCCTCGCCGTCGCCATGAGTTCGGCTTTTGTGTTCCGGACCCTCTCACTTCGTCAAGCGCAGTTGCTTACATTATTGGACGCGCTGCACTCCGGGGCCGCCGGGATTCCTGATGTCCAAGCACTCGAAGAGGCGCTGGAGACGATTCTATCTGAGCTTACGGAAAAACTTAACTTTGAATTCGCAGCAATATCGCTCGTGGACGAATATCGCAACTGCATCGAGACAGTCAGAGGTAGGAATATTTCCCCTGGCTGGATCATGCGTGCCAAACATCAGTTGAATGAACCCGATATTCAGACCCATGTTGTGAAGACTGGCGAGACTAAGGTTATTCCAGGTTGGGATGATTTACTAGACAAAACAATTTATGAAAGATTCGAGCATTGGCGTCTGGCACGGGTGTGGGCCCCCATTTTCTCCGCTGACGGGGTCTGTGATTGGCACTATCGAGGCAGGCTGTGACAAAGAGCGTAAGCATGAGGTACTTACCGATCTCGCCATTGAGAGAGTTAAGCAACTGGGATGTGAAAAGGAGGACGAAATCGCCAGAAGAACACCGCATGTGTTATTGCAAAGCATGGCTAAAGACGCGATACAACTCATCGGCGCGGATTCGGCCAGCCTGCATGTTTACCGGCTAACCCCCGATCCATCAGCAGAAGCAGAGCACGAATGGGGTGAACTGATTCTGGCGGCGGGGGCCGGCAAAGCAAAACCGGAGTTCGTACAGTCCTATATGCCGAAACCCGGGGGAAGGGCTCGAGAAGCAATACGGACTGGCGAACCCGTCTGGATCGATGATCCTCGTCAATTCAAGGACGACTATCCTAGGCTTTACGATCTTGGACTAAGGGCACTCGCCGTCATTCCCCTCAAGCTGGGGCCAGACACGGCCGGAGTGCTTGCTATACATTCCTGGCAGTGCGGAAAAAACTTTACCTTACGCGAGATTAATCTAGCCGACACCTTTGCCCGAGAGATGGAAGGAGTCATCCAGAACTATCTCTTATTAAGGCGTGCCACCGAAGGCGGGAGCCGAGCCTGGGCGCTCTCCGCTCTTCAGAGTCTTATGCAGTCGCTAACCTCCCCGTTCAATTTGCGGGATGTGCTTGCGAAAATAGCGAAGAATGCGCTGCTTACCCTTGATGCCGATAGCGTTACCGTTTATCAATACCACGCAGGCGAGGATCGTTTGCGTACCCCCTGTCCTGGATGGCCAATTCATCCATCCGTTCAATGAAAACCGATCTAAGCCCGGATGATTTACCGTTTGAGTTTATTCAGCGTGGTTGTCCCAGTTTATTGTTAACGTTCACGAACACCGGGAACCCGATTTGATGGCGAAGAGTAAGAGGGGAAAGCCGCGCTTCGTTGAGCGCGAAGAGAATAAAGTCATGTGCAGTCCTGGTTTTGAGGTCCAGTGGAGAAATTGTCGGCCTGTTATTTGTGAATTTCGGCAACTTCACAACTTTACGGCGAAGAGAAAAGAGCCATGGATGCCCTCGCAACCTCGGCTGCCCTGGCGATACGGAATGCACGATTACATAGGGATGACCTTAAAAGACAGCTAGAGGCCATGCATGAGGTGCATGCCGCCATCGCGGAGAAGGGCCCGACGAAAAGCAAGTACTAGAGCGATTGTTGCAACAGACTCTGGGGATGACCGGCGCCAAGTATGGCGTCTGCATGAGGTGGAACGAAAATGCAAAACTTCTCGAGCCTATAGCACGCTGGCCTGCGGGTGGTGATTATCCTATCGAGCCTCAGACGCTCGAAGAGGGTGTCATCGGTCTGGCGGCAAAGAGTAGGAGGTCCATCCTGGTTGAAGACGTTAAGGACCAGAACAAATCCATCTTTGTTGAAACGGTCGGCGAAATCTGGCCGGAAAAGTACAAAAAGGTCAACCCGGACACCCGCTGTGAGATTGCTGTGCCTCTCTTGGACGAGGGCCAATTAGTCGGAGTGCTGAACATTGAGCATCCGGAGCAGCAGGCGCTCACTCAAGACGACCGGTTCTTTTGGAGACCCTCGCCGTTCCTGCTATCATCGCGTTCCACACGGTTGAGCTCTACAAAAGGCTCGAACGTCGCATCCGTCATCTGACCGCGCTCAACTCGGTCGCCGAGCGGGTGCAGGGCAACCCTTACGAACTGGACACGATTCTGCGCCTATTCTTAACGGGAATAACAGCCGGAGACGGGCTCGGGTTCAGTCGTGCCATGTTGTTTTTGGTAGACAAGGACGGGCACACTCTACGCGGGAAATCGGCCATTGGGCCAGTTACTGAACGACAAGCGAAGGACGTGTGGGAACGGTTCGAATACGGCGGTTCACCCTCGGCGACGGGCCTTGATTTTCTTCTGCGGCAAGCAGAGCAGTTCAGTGATGAAATCAAAGAGCAGAAAGTTTCTGAGTACTCTCCCCTCAGTATTGCGATTCGCCGGGAATCATTGCCGATGGAATACTCAGCAGGGGCCCCGGCGGAATGCTTGCTGAAGTGCAAGAGTATTACCATAGCCCATAATCAGAGCGATCCTTTCAGGGTAATACTCGCATCGATAACACAACCAAATAACGTACTGCACGCGTTCACTGCCGTCCCACTGGTTGGCCATACCGGACGAATAGGGGTCCTGGTTGTTGACAATAGGTTCCTGTGGAAAGAACAAGCTATCGACGCGGAGGACATCGCCGGGCTGGAAGCATTCGCTGGCCTGCTGGCACTCAGCATTGAAAATGCCCGCCTGCAAGAGAAGCTGGTCGAAGAGCAGCGGCTCAAGAATTGGAGAGACGTTACTGCCGATATCGCCCATACGGTTGGCACTCGACTTAGTGCGATCAAGGGTGCGTCGAGCAGACTTACGTTTCTACTTGAGACTTTGTCAATTGGCGATTCCAGGAATGAGATGCGAGATTTAATAAGGCGCTTGAGTGATGGCATCAGCAAGGCTGAGATCGTCTTACAGGAGTTTCGAACCTACGCCGTTCCAGTGCCATACTCAACCAAGCCGGTTGACTTACGAAGCATTCTGAAAGAAATACTACAAGACATTGCGGGAAGTTATCCGATTACCCCCGACGTGCCGGATTATTCTATGTTTGTTGACGTTGATTCTTTCAAACTAAGCAACGCATTAATGGAAATTATCAAGAATGCTGACGAAGCAATGAAAAACCCGACTGCGAGACCGCACATGATTTGGATAAGAGTAAACACGGCACAACTAGCACTTACCTCAAAGCAATATGCCCGGATAGAGATAACGGACAATGGCCCCGGAATACGCGCTGAAGTGCGGAAGAAGCTCTTTGAGCCGTTTGTCACCACGAAGAACGGTACTGGACTGGGGCTGGCTATAGCAAAAAGTATAATCGAGCATCACCAAGGAACTATCGAAGGCGACAACTGTCCCGGCCGAGGAGCACGGTTCGTTATTCATCTTCCTATGCTTGCCGGATCAGACGATAGCAATTGAGAAAGAGGAGCAATGCCTAGGATTCTGGTAGTAGATGATGATTCAGATTTGCGGGAAGACTTGGTATGGGCGGCTCAGGCAGTTCAAGGCCCAGAGCGGGATGTAGTGAGTGCCAGTAGCGCGGCGGAAGCTATCGAGGAGATTGCGCGAGAAACCTTCGATCTCGTAGTGACTGACGTACGGATGGAGGCGAATGACGCCGGCATGAAGGTCCTCAGGGCTGCCAAGGAAAAAGACCCATCCACGCAGGTGATCGTAATCACATCCTATGGGACGCAGGAGATCAGCAGAGAAGTAATGGAGTTGGGAGCATTCGACTACCTAGAGCGCACTTCTCCCGGAACAGATGTCTTGGCAATGATAAGAAGCAAGATCAACCTTGCGTTGGAGTTTCGAAGGGCGAAGTTAGCGGAGAAATCTACAAACTGAACATTCCAGCGTGTATCTGACCTGGCAACGGTAGTATGCGTCAGGTGTCCTGATCCCTTTACAGAAATGACGAGACGACTCAAGTAAGTGAGGGCTAGACAAGTGTGAAGAAGGAAAAGACATATATCGGAACCAGATTCTCCAGCGCCGCCATAGCAGAAGCACACCGTAGCTTTGAGTCCATCCATCTTCAACCTAGCGTGGATGTGACAGAAGTGTTTTCTGTACGTACGCGGACCGTGACCTGGGAATACGATGACATCGAGGAGTTCCTTGCAGCTCTCCCGAATAATGAAGTGGCAGAATATTACCGAAACCATACCGGCATCGGATTGCTGCATGTTGCAATCCATGGCGATCACAGTACGGTTACTGTGGCTCTGGGTAGGCGTCCGGATATCGAAAAAATGTTCAACATCTTCGAGAGGCACGCACCGAATTGCGTAGTTCCCGAGGGACAACGCAAGAGAGACGGACGGGCATTCGAATCTTTATAGGGCACGGCCACAATTAACAATGGAGAGATTTAAGTGAGCACCTACAAGATTTGCATGGATATAAGTTCGAGGCCTATGAGACCGGCTCAAGGGCAGGTCATGCGATCCGAGATATCCTTGAAGACATGTTGAATGAGTCTTCTTGCGCGTTCCTGGTGCTTTCCGCCGAAGACCAAATGGCGGATGGTACATTTCACGCGCGCCAAAACGTCATCCACGAGACCGGATTGTTTCAAGGACGTTTGGGTTTCTCCAGAGCTATAGTCGTGCGCGAAGAAGGCGCAGAGGAATTCTCTAACTTATCCGGAATTCAGGAGATCCGGTTCGGAAAGGGTCGCATCAGGGAGACCTTTGGAGACGTTCTCGCAGTGCTGCGTCGTGAATTCGGGCCAAACGCCTGAAAAGACCGGGAGCCACGGGTCGTGCAGTTTCGTCTGGAAGGAACTCGCAACACACTCAGCATTGACGCTATAGTCTGAAACTTCTTACTCCCCCCACCGCTTGAACACCAAACATCCATTCGTCCCGCCGAAGCCAAACGAATTCGACATGGCGTATTCCATGCTGACCTGGCGCGAAGTGTGGGCCACAAAGTCCAGGTCGCAGCCTTCGTCGGGATTGTCGAGATTGATGGTCGGCGGCACGATCTGGTCCCGCAACGCAAGCACCGTAATCGCCGCCTCTAGTCCCCCGGCACCGCCAAGCAAGTGCCCAGTCATCGACTTGGTGGAACTGACCAGCAACTTGTAAGCGTGATCGCCGAAAGCACGCTTGATGGCCGTCGCCTCCAACTCATCGCCCAGTGGCGTCGAGGTGCCGTGGGCGTTGACATAGCCGATATGGTCTGGCGAGAGTCCGGCGTCACGGAGAGCATTGCGCATCACCCGATAGCCGCCTTCGCCTCCGGGCGCAGGTTGCGTGATGTGATTAGCATCCGCACTCATGCCGTAGCCCACTACTTCAGCGATTATTTTTGCGCCGCGCTTCTTGGCGAACTCCAGTTCTTCCAGAATCAAGATGCCCGCACCTTCCCCGATGACGAAGCCATCGCGGTCTTTGTCCCAGGGGCGGCTGGCGCGGTGGGGATCGTCGTTACGCGTGGACAGCGCGCGCATGGCCGCGAATCCGCCGACCCCCATGGGCGTGATCGCAGCTTCGGTGCCGCCCGCAATCATAACTTCGGCGTCGCCATACTTGATCACCCGAGCGGCATCGCCAATGGAGTGCGCGCTGGTGGTGCAGGCCGTACAAGTAGCCTCGTTAGGACCTTTGGCGTTGTTGCGAATGCTGACCTGCCCGGCGGCCAGGTTCACGATCGCCGCCGGAATAAAAAATGGTGAAATCTTGCGCGGGCCGCCATTGAGCAGGTTCGTGTGTTCACGCTCGATAATGTCGAACCCGCCGATGCCTGAGCCGATATTCACCCCGGTGCGCTCGGCCATCTCTTCATTCTCCACCTTGTAATTGGCCATGCGCAGGGCTTCATCGCTGGCGGCAATGGCCAGATGAATAAAGCGCGCCATCTTGCGCGCTTCCTTTTTGTCTAAGAACTGAAGCGGATCAAAGTTCTTGACCTCGGCGGCAATCTGGCAAGCGAAGGCGGAGACATCGAAGCTGGCAATGCGCTCCACACCGCCCTTGCCGGCCAGCAACGCCGGCCAAGTTTCCTCGACGTTATGGCCGACAGCGCAGATGACTCCGATTCCCGTTACGACGACCCGGCGATTCAATCTACTTCGATCCCTTCGCGTGCGAGTTGATGTAGTCCACGGCGTCTTTCACGGTGCGTATCTTCTCCGCGTCTTCGTCGGGAATCTCGATTTCGAAGGCCTCCTCGAAGGCCATGACCAGTTCGACCGTGTCCAACGAATCGGCGCCCAGATCGTCCACGAACGATGCGTTAGGCGTTACCTCACCCTCATCCACGCCAAGTTGTTCCACGATGATTTGTTTTACGCGTTCATCTACAGATGCCATGAGGTCAGCAATCTCCTTTCGACCCGCCTCCGCGGCGAGCGAAAAATTCCTGGTATGTCAGTTGACCACGGCCCAGGCCATTCCGCTTTGCGCGGACCGGATGGGGCTACTTCTTCGCCTTGGCGTGCTGGTCGATATAGGTCACGGCGTCCTGCACGGTGCGGATTTTCTCCGCGTCCTCGTCAGGAATCTCGATCTCGAAGGCCTCTTCGAAAGCCATGACCAGTTCGACCGTGTCGAGCGAGTCAGCGCCGAGGTCGTCCACAAATGAAGCGCTGGGCGTCACTTCCGCTTCGTCCACGCCCAACTGCTCCACAATGATCTGTTTTACCCGTTCTTCAACCGAAGCCATCGATTCTCCTATCGCACACCGTGACATCCGCCGCGGCGGGCAAACCCGTAAGTCTAATTGCAGCAAGGGAGCCCTGTAAAGAAGGCTGAGGCTCTTCAGACTGTCGAAGCACACCACTGGCTCCGAGAGCGCCAGACATATGATGCCCGATTCATCCTAACCGGAGCGGTTTGCAATGGTCAACGCGGAGGGTTCCCCAAATTGAAACCGTTCCGTGATACGAAGCGATTTATGCGGTAGCTCCGAATGCCTTCAGCGAAAGGAAGAGCGAAGAAAGCGAAGAGCGAATAGCGATCTGTGATACAACCCTCTCATGCGAGCCGTGGTGCAGCGCGTGAGCCGGGCATCGGTGACGGTGGCAGAGGAAATCACCGGCGAGATCGGCAACGGTCTACTGGTGTTGCTGGGCGTTGAGCAGGGGGACAGCGAGGCCGACGCCGACTACGTTGCCGACAAAGTGGCGGGATTGCGTATCTTCGAAGACGATGCGGGAAAGATGAACCTTAGCGTTGGGGAAATCGGCGGAGCGGTGCTGGCGGTTTCGCAATTCACGTTATTGGGCGACGTTCGCCGCGGCAAGCGGCCTTCGTTCGATGGGGCCGCGCGGCCCGAGCGTGCCAGAGAGCTGTACGAGTATTTCGTGGCGCGCGTGCGAGGATTGGGACTGCGCTGCGAGACCGGCCGCTTCCAGGAGATGATGCAAGTCGAGCTGGTGAACAGCGGTCCGGTAACGATTCTGCTGGATTCCCAGAAGCTGTTCTGATCATGCCGCGCGATGCTTGCCGATCGCCGAAGGCACAGCCTGAAATTATTCGCATTTGTGCCCATCGCTTCGAACCATTGCGGCGTCGAGCGTCGCGTCGCACAATCGAGAGTGCATTTCCTGCTGGCTTCTCGCGAACGCCATCCCAGCCGTCGGATTGTTCCTGCTAAACTGAATCAGCAGTTTTTCCAGCTAGGTATCTACCAAGAATGGACGATCCCATCTACAAACGCATTCTTCTAAAAATCTCCGGTGAAGCGCTGGCCGCTGGGCAAGGCTTCGGTGTTGACAACACACGGGTGCACGAAATCGCCGCCGAAATCGCCGACGTACATCGTCTGGGAATCCAAATCGCAATCGTTGTAGGCGGCGGCAACTTCTTTCGCGGCGTGGCCGAGCAAGCCAAGCTGATGGACCGTGTCTCCGCCGATCACATGGGCATGCTGGCCACCGTCATCAACGCCCTAGCCCTGCAGGACGCCTTAGAGAAACAAAATACTTTTACCCGCGTGATGACCGCGATCGAGATGAACCAGGTGGCCGAGCCTTTCATCCGCCGTCGCGCTATTCGTCATCTGGAGAAAAAGCGGGTCGTGGTATTCGCCGGCGGCACCGGCAACCCCTATTTTTCGACCGACACTGCCGCCTCTCTGCGGGCAATGGAGATCAATGCCGACGCTATTCTGAAGGCGACCAAGGTCAACGGCATCTACACCGACGATCCGGTGACCGTGAAGGACGCCACCATGTTCGACACCATCAGCTACCTGGAGATCTTGCAGCGCGGCTTGCGGGTGATGGATGCCACCGCGATCGCGCTGTGCCGCGAAAACAACCTTCCCATCGTGATCTTCAATCTTAACCAGCGCGGCAATATTCGCCGGGTGGTGCTGGGAGAACGCGTTGGCTCGCTGGTCAATCAGGGATAACCACTACCCGGGATCCGGCACTTTCCGGTATCCTGAATTAGCATTTAGAGGGGCGACTTAAGCCTCGAATG
Organism: uncultured Acidobacteriaceae bacterium; assembly: GCA_963748225.1. GTDB lineage: Bacteria > Acidobacteriota > Terriglobia > Terriglobales > Acidobacteriaceae > Bog-257. The sequence continues at coordinate 42,410 of CAVVHW010000014.1, read as the reverse complement.
GCTTCTGCCCGCGTTAGAATTAGTCTGGTTCCCCGGAAGTACTGGGTATGGCTCAGCAAGCTTACAAGCCATCGGAGAGGGTCCCGGTTTCAGGGGTGTATCGAGTCGAGCACGACGGTCATCGCGTCGAGCACGATGTCACCATGCTCGAAGGCGAGACCTTCCCGGTATGTTCGGTCTGCAATGACGGGGTACGCTTCACTCTCAAGCACCGTGCGACGGGAATTCGGCAGGACCCGGATTTTTGCGGCCGTTGAATGGATTCTGGCGACGGCTGCTTCGTAATGCCCTTTTGCGCTGAACCGAAAAACCTACTTCACAAAGTGCTCAACTTCGGCTAACTTCATAGTCCAAACGTAAGCAAAACTTGTAAGCCGGGGTTTCCCAATGGCTTTTTCTGCTGGCGCTCCTAAGGCGGGCTCGGCTCCTGCCGCGGTTTCTGCATTGCACCGAGCTTCCAGATTTAAAATCCAGGCCGGTAACATCAAGAACTCCGGCCACAGCGGCCCTCGCCGCGACGGACGCCGTTACCGCCCCGGAGATACGATTCGCCAGTCTGGCATCTATGAAGTGATGCACGACCGTGAACACCGGGCAACTCATGAGGCGGTCATGATCGGCGGGGAACGCTTTCCCGATTGCGAAACCTGCAAGGACAAAGTCCGCTTTCGCCTGGTTCGCACCGCTCCCTATATCTTCCAGGACGAAGACTTCGGACCAGAAGACTAGGGGAGCTTTTTGGGTTTCCGCCGACACTCAGCACGGTGTCTCGTTCCATGCATGGTCTCGGTGGCAATGGGAAACCCGCCCGTTGGCGGGTTCCGTTGTGTGCGGGCGTACAATTAAGTTGTCTCTCCCGCACAGTCTCAGATCAGACACTCGGCCACTCTGCGCCAGACGAGGCCGAGGTATCTATGACGGAGCGCAAGAATCAGGAACGCCCGGAAGATCAATTCACGCGGCGGTCGGAAGTCGAAAGCATCTGCATGTTCTGTTTCATCACCGTTCGATCGATAACTCCAGCCCATCTGGAGTTGGCAGAGGACGTACACTCCCAGACTTGTCCGTGTCCCCGACAGCCATCAACTGAGAATTGAGCGTTTTTCCGGTTTGCGTTCTACCCACGATTGGGTCCGTGCGCTGACTGATGACCGAATTGTCGGCGGCGGAGGTTTATAATCAAACGTTTCTGACTTCATCCTGAGGCGAACCATATATGGCGCAAGTGACGATGGCGGCAATTCCCGCGTTGAAGGACAGCTTTGCTCAGCTTAAGACGCGTATGGACAAGGCGGTGGAAGACTTCCGCAAGGAAATGGCTGCCACCCGTACCGGCCGCGCGTCGGTCCACATGCTGGATGGCGTGACCGTGGATGAGTACGGATCGCAGATGCCCCTCAACCAGCTCGCCAACGTCAGCGCGCCCGAGCCGCAACTCATCACCGTGCAGGCTTGGGACGTCAGCTTGATCGGCGCCGTGGAGAAGGCCATTCGCAGCGCCGACCTGGGCTTGAATCCCATGAACGACGGTAAGCTGATTCGGGTCCCGGTGCCGGCCCTTACCGAAGACCGCCGCAAGGAGATGGTGAAACACCTGCACAAGGTGCTGGAAGAGCATCGCACGGCGGTCCGCAACATCCGTCGCGATGGCAACGACTTCATCAAGAAGGCGATGAAGGACAAGAAGATCACCGAAGACGAAGAGCGCGGCGCGTTGGAACAGATGCAGAAGCTGACCGACGACGAGATCCAGAAGATGGAAGAACTGTCGAAGGGCAAAGAGAAGGAAGTGTTGTCGATCTAGGGCGGGCCCTTCCCTCCGGATACATGACCGATCTGGCCACAGGCTGGGGAAAAAGTCGACTGCATCTCGATTTGAACGGACGCACCTTTACAGGCTTCAGAAAATTCAGTTTAAGGGAGCGGTTTGAAGGGGCGTACCGTTAGGTACGCCATTAAGCTCTTTATTATTTTTCCCATTCCGAGGGGCTTTAGCCCCGAGGACCCGCGGTTCCTTTCATCGCAACGACTTTTTCAGGAACCTCTCCAGTCATGCTGCTCGATCTTGGCGATCTTCGCGTTCGTCCCTGGCGCAAGGACGACCTCGACGCACTGCTGCGCTACGCCAACAACCCTAAAATCGCATCCAACCTGCGCGATCAGTTCCCGCACCCCTACACCCGCCGCGATGCCATTGACTATTTGAACTTCGTACGGACGATGGAGGTCCCGACTTCGTTCGCTGTGGAATACGGCGGCGGAGCTGTCGGCGGCATCGGATTCAAGCTGGGCATCGACATTGCCCGGCTCAGCGCGGAGATGGGCTACTGGCTTGGCGAGCCATTCTGGGGACGCGGTTGGATGACTCGCGCTGTGCAAGCCGCCTCCGAATGGGCCTTGGACGACTACAAACTAACGCGGCTTTTTTCCACTGTCTTCTCCCACAATGTGGGATCGATACGCGTGCTGGAAAAAGCCGGCTTTGAGCGCGAAGGAATTATGCGGCGCAGTGCCATCAAGAATGGTGTGATTCTGGACCAGGTGCTTTACGCCAAAGTGCGGTGAAAATCGCCTCTGGAAGCAAGTTAGGGGTGGTGATTAATATACCGTGGTCGCGTCAGCGGAAGGGAAATCGTTTGTCCTGCACTGAGGTCTACGTAAGCCTCCCATTCGTTGTCGTTTCCCGCAATCGTGCCGCGCCCAATGATTTCGTACGAACCCGGTTCTAGGTTATCAATTGACCACAGTCCTCCGGCATCAGGCATAAGTTTGTGCGCTTGCCAGTTCTTGGCAGGATTTTTCGTAACCCAGTCGCTAACTGCGGCTAATGCCGTATCAACGCTACGCAGATAGTACTCGGCGATCTTATCGGCTCTTTCGCCCGGCAGATTGCTTTTCTCTATGTTCTTAAGCTCCTTTTTTACAGATCCCAAGGCTTTGTCCCGCTGAACGTTAAACTGGCCTCCAGCGGTGGCACTCCCGTAGTAAGATGCGGCCGAAAACCTATCATCGTGCAGTCCCTTCGTATAGATGACATAGACTTGAGCCGGCTGTGGTACCAAGACAGTCCCGTCACTCTTCGCAACGCCTACCTGTCCTTGTAGCGTCCCGCCCTTCCCGGCTGATGACTGAGCTTGAGCGAGCGGCACGGAATGGCAAAGCAAAACAACGCAGAGTATCGCCGAGGGGGAGACATACGGGAGCGCACGGGACTGTGGAATGGTCATTGAACACACTTTTGCGCCGAACAGATGGCGACCAAGAATGAATTTGTCGTTAACACAACAGATTACTCTACGGACGCGATCTGCAAGCTGGTCAAAGTAGTGCCAGCAGATTGCTACTTCCTCGCCGCCGCCTCAACCGACATCGTCGGATCGGCACCCTCCCAGGTCTGGTCCGATGTTGGCCCGTACACCGAGGGCACCGGCTTGTTCAGCAGGCGCAGATAGACGGTCAGTTGCGTGCGGTGATGTGCGCTGTGCAGCACGCGGCGCCAGAACACCCAAATGCGCTGGCGAGTCAGTCCGAAGAAAGGCACGTCCTGCATCCACCAGTCAGCAGTCTGGGTCGCGAAGAACGCCAGACGTGGCCGCGCCAACTCTTCCTTGCGCTGGATGTACGCCCTCAGCTCGGGCGTCTTCGGCAGCACATCGCCGGCTGGCGGTTCTGGCGTCCCGACAAATTCACCGAAGAACCTGCGCTCGGAGAGCAGTTCGTGCTTCAGGATGTCAGCCACGGTTGATGACTTGGGGTGCGGGCGGAATTCCATCTCCTCGGGCGAAAAGCAACGCCAAACTGAGATGACCTTGTCGGTCTCACTGGCGTACGTATCCAGGAGATGTTGGAAGAGGGTGTCGGTGGCGCGCGGAACATCCTGCGCAGGGATAGCGACGAAATCGTAATGCATGATGGCGCCTTTCTAAGAGCAGTGCACGTCGGGTGTATCGGCAATGGGTGGAGCACGCCTTTCCCAGGCTGCGGAAAAACTGATCAGCGCACGGTTTGTGTCAGGGCACGACTTCAGTCGTGCCGATAAGTCGCTCATTTTTGTCATTACGAGCGGGCTTTAGCCCACGAGGAATCGGCTTTTGCGAGCTTTTCAGCAAACCGTTTCCGGACGTGCACAACTGCCGCTACTTCCTGGATCGTGTTTTAACGCGCTTGCACCATTTCCGCAAACACAAAGGGCGCGACTGGCGCGCCCTTGGAAGCAAACACAAACCGCTGACCCCTAATTCTCCTTGCACATCTTCTTGCGCACGTATTGCTGCAGCTTGCCTTCTCTTTCCAGCGTCAGCAGATTGTCCAACCACGGATACTTCGCCGTGGGATCGAAGCGTTGGATGGCGCGATAGGCCCGCAAAGTTCCCGCCAGCCCCGCCGCCTGAATGGCTGCCGCGTTCTTCTCCTCCGGATGCTGCACAAGGAACGCCGCCTGCGAATAAATCACCTGCATGCGCAACTGGTTCGAGTAGGTGTTGTTTACTTTGTCGAGCGACGCCAACTCTTTGCAGCAGGTATCGATGGTGAAGTCCGGCACCTCCACGATCCACTCGGTCAGCCACATTCTCTTTTCCAGACTGTCTTTGGCCAACGGATTCTCTTCCAGGCTGCGCACATATTCGACCGCGCGCGCCCGTTCTTCGGGAGTGGAGGGGCCTCGCATCTTCGCCGCGCAAGGCAGCGATGCCGCAGTGGCGAGGGCGATTAAGACCGCCAAAATTTTACTTACCATGTGCCTTGTCCCCCTTGTAGTGCTCGGGTGGGCCAGATGGGTGCTGAAATCATACTCCGATTGGGGGTAGCCGATGCAAGCGCAAATTGAAATAGTCAACGAACCCTAGTGCGGCTTGTCCCTCTGGGTGAGCCTTTCGTCCCAGCCGCTCCTGGAAATGGCTGCTCAGGACGTCGCGAGGGAACTGTAGTAATCCGCCTGTTGTTTCGGTAATGCTCTAGGTGGTTGCTGAAAAAGAGTTTCGGAAGGTGTCTTGAAGGGACAGACCTTTAGGTGTGCCGTTAAGCTCCTTATTTTTGTCATCTCGAACGGGCAAACAGGGGTCCCCAACGAGCGCCGTTTTTTGCGCTTGTTGGGGTAAGGTTCAGCCCGCGAGAGATCTGCTTTTCTGACTTTTTCAGCAGCCTGCTAGGTGGTGGCCGGTACGCCACGCGGCTTTACGTTGCCGCGGATGAATTCGATGATGGAATCCATCGGGGTGCCTGGCTGAAAGATTGCCGAGACCCCAATCTTCTTCAGCGCCTCGACATCCTGGTCGGGAATGATGCCGCCCACCAGCACCAGCACGTCATCCATCTGGTTCTGCTTCAGCAGGTCCATCACCCGAGGCACAATGGCATTGTGCGCACCCGAAAGAATACTGAGGCCGATCACGTCCACGTCTTCCTGCAGCGAGGCGTTGACGATCATCTCGGGAGTTTGGCGCAGCCCGGTGTAAATCACTTCCATGCCGGCATCGCGCAGGGCGCGGGCAATCACTTTGGCGCCGCGGTCGTGGCCGTCGAGGCCGGGTTTGGCAACCAGTACACGAATTTTGCGGTCAGAGGACATGTGTGCTCTCTACTGTTCGCCGCTCGCTTTTTCATCCTGAGCGAGACCGCGGCGCTGTGGCGCGGCCCGAGTTGAAGGATCTACGGTTGACCCCGCCAACTCTCGGCTGAACAAGGAATCATAAACCCTGGCGCAGACTTTCGTAAGTGAGCCGCGTCACTTAGGGCTTGCCATTGCGCCGTTCAAGCGATTCGCGCAGGCAGCTCACCGTGTCTCTCTCGGCTTCCGACTGCATTCCGTCTTGACGATAGACTTCGGGACCCAGATCACGGCGTCTCCACTTACCGCCGTCGGCAGCAGCCAATAGGGTCGGTCAAGTGCTATGAAGTACGATTTCGTTCCGTCCGGCGCGAGCCATCTATAAGCAGCGGTTGTCGCCGTAATCGACTCTGACTTCAGTCGGACTTCAACCTGTTCGACGGCGATCCCTTCGCGTTCAGCGATAGCGCGGCTCGCAACCTGCTTCGGATCGTGAAGATAAGCGAATTCTTCCTTCAGGCTTTCGCGCAGGAGTCGGTCTTCCTCATCTCGCGAGGGAACGGGAAGTTCGGAAACGGTGCAATCTTTGGGCTGCTTCAATGGGCCGCTTGCTGACGCCGAGAAATCGACGGGTTCCTCGACGTCCGTTCCGACGGTCCCGACTTCCTCGATGATCAGCAAGGAACAGCATCCTTTGGGACCATAACCGGCGCGGATGGTCTCGCCGCTGGCGGTCTTCGTGGGGCGGCCAGCGAAATATTTTCCGATGAGGGTTGCCCGCAGCATGCTGGTGTGCCCGGTTTTGGCCGCCAACATTAGTAGCTGCTGCAGCGCATCGAAGTCGCGGTCCTTAGTTCAGGGGTAGATCCAGACTCTCGAAGGTCCGCGGCTGGTTCTTGGCGAGATGCGCGCTGGTGGTGCCGGCTGGGTTCTCAACACCACCGCCGAACTCCAGCCAGATTTTGCCGCGCGCGTCGTCGCAGTCCTCGCCGTGCAGCAGGAACTCGCCTGGCCCTACCGTGATCAGCCCTGCTACGCTGACGAGCCCTTCGTTGTACCTGTCGGGATACTGCGTGAGCCCGCACGCGGTGGTGTCGAAGGGCCGCTCCTGGGCGGCGGCAGGGGACACGAAAGCGCAAGCAACGGCAATCACGAGCAGTAGATATGCGCATCTCGCAGCAGGCCTTAGCGGTTGGTTCATCTGCAGATAGTCTACGTGAGAGACTTTGGCGGAAGAGATGTAGGTGGCTCTCACATCGCGGTTTTGATGCCGACCCTCACCAGCCACCAGTTCATGGGATACGCGGTGAAGAAACCGCAGGCCATGGCCAATTGCATCATGAACCAGAATTCGATTCGCACGGGCGAGATTCGTCCAAACCAAACAAAGGTGACCAGTCGGCGGCTGATATCCACTGCGACAAAAATGCAGGAGCCGATGCCAAGCAGCACCATCAGCCACGACAACAGGTGAAATGAGGAGCTCCAGTTTTCCGCCATGATTCCCTGCACAAAGCGCTGAGATAGCACGGATGGGGAAGCTTGCGAAGGAGAATCGCCAGTTGTACCAGGCGGGCATCGCAAGTGCAAGTTGGAGGGCAATTGGGTTCGACAATCCACTTGGATAGTTGCCCTATCTCTTCGGATAGTGCCCAGCGCACAAACCTCTTCGGCAGCTGGAGGCTCGCTTTCCCGGCGATATTTGCTACCTCTAACCAGTCAACTACTTAGCGGCGAGTAAGAAGGGTCGCTCGGCACTTTCCTGGGTTGGAATTGAACCTGCTCTTTACCCACTGACAGTTAGCAAATTCTTGGAGGTTGTCGTGAAGCTTTTCAGACTATTGACTCTCATCCTGGCAATTGGAGTTTTTTCCGCATTCCCTATGCACGCATACGCTCAGCAAGAAGTTGACCCCGATCACTACGAGCAGACGCCTGCAGCGCAGGTAAATGCACACAGCTCGAAGGCGCAAGTCGACCACAAGGTTGCAAACGCGCATCATCAGGGCCAGAACCATACGCGGTTGGCGAGCAAGCACTCCGGCAAGGCTAACCATCATCGGACGCACGTGGCGGCGTAAGGACATTTGAGGAATGACTGGTAACGCTAGTCCAGGCAGAAGGACCAAGGCTGGTGTCCGGTGGGAAGCGTCAATACACCACACGCACGGCGGGCCATCGGCCGCATGCCTCGGCGTTGACAATGTGACACATTTTGTGACACATTAGCTTTTCATGCCTGCCGTGAATATCCGTCAGCTCCGTGATACCCGCCGCCTGAAAGCCTGGCTGCAACAGGGTAAAACTGTGGAGTTACGCGAACGAGACCGCCTGATCGCCCGCATCGTCCCTGCAAACGGCGATCAGACTCCGGTTGAGGTGCCCGACTTCGCTGCCCGCGCCAGGAAGATATTCGGGGACAAGGGTTTTCCCAATGCTGTTATCGAAGAGCGGAGACGGGCTCGGTATTGAACGTCTACGCCGAATTGACATGTGGTACATCTTGTGACACATTGCTTCCATGCACTCCTTGAATATTCGTCAACTCCGAGATACCCGCCGTTGGAAAGCCTGGCTTCGAGCTGGTGAGACAGTCGAGTTGCGCGAGCGAGATCGTGTGATCGCCAAGATTGTGCCCGTCAATGGCAAGCAGCCGCGAGTCGACATGCCCGACTTCGCCGCACGCCGGAAGAAGATTTTTGGCGATCGCATTCTGCCGGGAGCGGATCTGCTCATAGAAGAGCGGAGACGGGCACGATATTGAGTATCTACGCCGATTCGAGTTTCTTCGTCTCCCTCTATATCCAGGACCGGCACGCAGCTGAGGTGCAGCGTCTTCTGGCGAAACGGACAGATATGTGGTTGACCCCGCTACATCGGGCGGAATGGGCCCACTCCGTTGCACAACATGTGTTCCATCGGAAGATTTCTGCGGACCAGGCGCAAAGGCTGTATACGGAATTCGAGAGGGATCGGGAATCCCGGTCTTGGATCGAGGTGAGTGTGCCAGAAATGGCTTTCGAACGCTGCATCCAGCTAGCTCAACAGCATGTCAGTCGATTGCTTTCGCGCACCTTGGATACGCTGCATATCGCTTCCGCTCTCGAATTGGGCGCCGAACGATTTTGGACTTTTGATGAGCGCCAAGCGAAGCTGGCGCAGGCGGTCGGGCTGAAAGTCACTTGAGAGCCTGATTTATTAGCATGGCGTTGGGCCCTCTATACGCTCCACTTTGGCAGGAAGCCAAATCATCCATTGCCACTTCTTCGCCGAGTCCAGCAGCCCGGAAGACCTACGCAACATCACTTCGTAGCGAATGCGGCCGTCCTTAGATGTGGCGGCCATTAACGCAGTGTCCCTCCTCTGTGAGATCAGCTTGGCCACTCCTACGACCGTGTTGTAGTCATCCCATTCCTTCTTGCGCTCATCGATTGCCTGGCCTGCGATCGTCGCAGTGTTATCCATGCGCCACGGCTCGTGCCCTTCATTGACAAACTGTTGAAGTTCCAGCGCCGCCTTTTTGTCCACTTTCCAGTCCCAGACTTTGTGGCTACAGTTGTCGGATGCGAACGTGCTGGGCGCAAGCTGGAAAGCGAGAACCAACGTCAAGACGAGCGCCTGCCCGAAACCTCGAGCTGGCTTGGCTGACGGCTGACAGCTTCCGTCTCAAGCAAACGCGGTTTCCGTGTATGTTCCGTATACGTCACGCAATGCCTCGCAAATCTCGCCCACGGTGGCATAGGCTTTCACTGCGTCAACGATGAACGGCATGGTGTTCGCCGGTGAGACTTGGCCATTCGTGCCGGCCTTTGGTTCCTGGGCCGCGGCTTTCCGTAGGGCATCAAGACAACGGCGCACTTCCTCATTGGAGCGCCGCTTGCGAAGCGCGATGAGCTTCTTGGTCTGCGCCCGCGCAACCTCTTCGCCGATGTAGAGAATGTTGGGCGAAGGTTCTTCGACGCCGAACTCGTTGGCGCCAACGGTGATCTTCTCTCGCGCCTCGGTGGCACGCTGGAATTGGTAGCTGGCCTCGGCGATTTCCTTCTGTGGATAGCCCTTCTCGATGGCCGAGACCATGCCGCCCATGGCATCGAGCTTGTCGAAGTAATCGAACGCGCCCTTCTCCATGTCGAGCGTGAGGCGTTCCAGGAAATACGAGCCGCCTAGGGGATCGACAGTCTGCGCGACGCCCGACTCGTAGGCGATGATCTGCTGGGTGCGCAGTGCGATGCGTACAGCCTCCTCGGTTGGCAGCGCCAGCGCTTCGTCGTAGGAGTCGGTATGCAGTGACTGCGTCCCGCCCAGCACCGCAGCAAGCGCTTGTATGGCGACGCGAGCAATGTTGTTCATCGGCTGCTGCGCGGTCAGCGAGACGCCCGCGGTCTGCGTGTGGAAGCGCATCAGCCATGTGCGCTGGTTCTTGGCCTCGAAGCGATTCTTCATCAGCCGATACCAGATCTTACGAGCGGCGCGATACTTCGCCAGCTCCTCGAAGAAATCATTGTGTGCGTTGAAGAAGAAGCTGAGCCGCGGACCGAACTCATCGACATCGAGCCCACGACGTCGCGCCCACTCGACGTACTCCACACCGTCATAAACTGTGAACGCCAGTTCCTGCAGAGCGGTCGAGCCAGCTTCTCGAATGTGGTAGCCGCTGATCGAAATGGTGTTGAAGCGCGGCGTGAAGACGGAGCCGAACTCGAAGGTATCGATCACCAGCCGCATGGATTCCGCCGGCGGATAGATGTATTCCTTCTGTGCAATGTATTCCTTCAGGATGTCGTTCTGGATGGTGCCGGAAATTTTCTTCCAGTCGGCGCCCTGCTTTTCCGCAACCACGAGATACATAGCCCACAAGATCGACGCCGGCGAGTTGATGGTCATCGAGACAGTCGTCTTCTCCAGATCGATGCCGTTGAAGAGGATCTCCATGTCCTCCAGCGAATCGATGGCGACGCCACATTTGCCGACTTCGCCTTCGCTGAACGGATGATCACTGTCGTAGCCCATCAGCGTGGGCAGATCGAATGCTACGGAGAGCCCGCCGCCGCCGTGGGCCAGCAAATATTTGTAGCGCTCGTTGGTCTCCTCGGGCGAAGCGAAGCCGGAGAACTGGCGCATGGTCCACATCTTGCCGCGATATCCGGAAGCATGAATGCCGCGCGTAAACGGCGGCTGTCCGGGATAGTTCAGATAGTCTTCGTACTTCCAGTCGGCAGGAAGATCGGCGGGCGTATAGAGCCGGCGAATCGGCAAGCCAGAGATTGTGGTGTAGCGCGCATGGCCATGTTCGTCGAGGTTAACGCCGGTGGCTGCACCAATCGGCTTCTCCGGCCCCTTCTCCAGACTCGGGGCGAGCGTCTTCTCGGCCCATTGCTTCTCCGACTCAGACGGATGGCGGCCATTCTCGAACAGATCGGTGACCGGGGATTCGGCCAGAACTTTCCCGTCAGGCTTGCGACTATCAGACATGAGCTACCCCATTGGAAGACGAACCTTACATGCTAGTAGATGCGAGGAAGAGGAGCAAGAAGCTTCGGGGGATGACCGCGTCGTCTTTTATTCAGCTGGCGCCTGGATTATTCACGAAGATCTCAGGCTTTGAAGGGGCGCGGCTTCAAGCCGTGCCGTAAACTGCTATCGCTATGGTGGCTTTAGCCACTGAGGGGATTCGGTGTTAAGACGAAGTGCGAGTTCCCGCAGCGGCTAAAGCCTGACTTCCCAGGGGCGTAACGGCGCGGCTGAAGCCGCGCCCCTTCAAGGCTTGGCTGTCATCAGCCGCCGAATTGGGGAATAATCCCGGTTCAGCGGTGCTTTGCACCCAGGCGCGGGCGTTGACACATTCTCGCCGCGCCATCCAGTCGGCTCAACTCACTTCAGCTCTAGGCAGCTCGAATTCCGCCCGCGTCGTAGAATCGAGATCATGAAAGCCGTTGTCGTCACTCGTGCCGGTGGACCTGAAGTTCTCGAAGTACGTGACATGCCCGACCCGCAGCCCAAAGCGGGCGAGGTGATCGTACGCGTGGAAGCTGTGGGCATCAATTTTGCCGATACCATGTCAACTCAGGGGACCTACAGCGGTACTCCGCCCCCACCATTCATTACCGGGCGCGAGTTCGCCGGAGTGGTCGACGGCACTGGCGAGCGCGTGATGGGCTACATGCAATATGGCGCCGCCGCCGAGAAGATCGCCATGAAGCCCCAGCTGCTTTGGCCGCAGCCCAAGGGCTGGAGTTCGGAGCAGTCGGCTGCCTTCCCAGTGAACTTCCTGACTGCTTATCTGGCCTATTGGAAGGCCGGCCTAACGCCGGACGCGCTCGAGCCAATCCTTCGCCACGATCAGCAGCGGCGTCGCGTGCTGATCCATGCCGCCGCCGGGGGCGTCGGTACAGCCGCCATTCAGATCGGACAGTTGCTGAATATTGAAACTTACGGAACCTCCTCGTCGGAAGAAAAACTGGAGCGAGCGAAGAAGCTAGGGCTGGACCACGGCATCAACTATCGCCAGGTGGATTACGAGGAGCGCGTTAAAGAGTTGACCAAAGGCGAGGGCGTGGACGCCGTATTCGAGATGCTGGGCGGTGAGCACACGGCCAAGAGCCTGCGCTGTTGCCGGCCATTTGGGCGCGTCATCATTTACGGCACCGCGACTGGACAGCGGCACCAGTTCGACACCGGCACCATGATGGCCAAAAGTCTCAGCGCTCATGGACTATGGCTCAGCATCCTGGCCAAGGACCACGAACTGATCGCCCGCACCTTGCAAGCCATGCAGCCTTGGATCGAACAAGGCAAACTGCATCCCGAAATCGGGCATGTCCTGCCCATGGAGCAAGCCGGCGAAGCCCATCGCCTGATGTTGCAACGCGCCAACTACGGCAAGATCGTGCTGAAAATCGGGTAGCCTCAGGAGGAAAAAATGAGCTGGGTATATCTCGTTCTGGCTGGAGTTGTCGAGATTGGCTGGCCCTTGGGACTCAAACTGGCGCAAGGCTCAACCCACCGCTCCAAAGGAATCGTACTGGCCATCGTCTCGATGGGAGTGAGCGGTGGATTGCTTTGGCTGGCTCAGCGCCAGATCTCGCTCGGAACGGCCTACGCGGTGTGGACCGGCATAGGTGCGGCCGGGACATTTGTATTAGGGGTGATGCTGTTCGGCGACGCGGCCAACCTGGGCCGTTATCTCGGCGTGACGCTGATCATCGGGGGAGTGGTTGTGTTGAAGCTGGCGCACTGATCCTTACCCGGGTGCAGTTCCTGTTCGATGACGACGTGGACACATCGAGCAAACAGGGCGCGCAACAGCTCGCCGGGTCGCTTAGCGATGTTGTCGAGCTGCGGCCGGCGAAGCATCCCGGCATAACGCTTGTCCGACCCGACGGCTACGTCGCCTATTCCGCGCACAACCACGATGGAAGCGGCGCGGCGTTGAAATCCGTGCGTTCGCTATTGCAGCGGCAGACAAATTAGATATTTTTCCTCAGGCCACTGGGAGCAGATTTCCGCATCTAAATCTTGCATGACTGGAAAACGCTTATTAAAGCGATTCCTTGCGGTATTTCTGATGGCGCTGGGATTCCTGGTCTTCCTCAATGCCGTGCAAGCGAATGCGAAGTCCATCCCGCCCGCCATCCGCAGCGCGATCTCTCGGTGAGCGCAGCAACCAGTTATTTCCAATGAAGACAATTCAACAAAGAAGAAATAGCGTGGTTTGAAGGCTGAATGGGGTCGTACCTGCCAAACCGATTATGAGATGGGTTTGTAGTTGCTAATTGCTAGTCGCTAAATGCTAATTGCCAGTCTGATTCTAGCCCCAAATCTGGCGCGCGAAGAAATAGATCGTCAAGCCGAATCCAATCACGATCACGATAGCGCGGACGTACTCCGGCTTTGTCTTCCGAGCAAAGAATGCGCCGAAGTAGCCACCCATTATGGCGCCAATAATCATCAATACCGCCTGGGGCCAATACACCACGTGCGGCGTCAGAACAAACAGGACCATGGCCACGCCGTTGGACACGGTAGTCAGCCATGCCTTAAGCGCGTTCATGGTGTGGATATGGTCCATGCCCAGCAACGCCAGCATGGCGAGGATAAGTATTCCAGCGCCGGCGCCAAAATAGCCCAGATAGAACGCGATGAAGGTTTGAAGAACAATTCCCCGTCCGGTGGCGAACTCATGATGTTCGCCATGCTCGGCCCGCTGTTTGACCCAGCGCGTTATCCGTCCACTCATCATGAAGATCAGGGTGGCGATTAAAAGCAGCCAAGGCACTAGGTCCATGAATGTCGCTGGCGGAGTAATCAGCAGAACCCAAGCCCCGAGAAAGCCTCCAATGATGCCGGTCACCGTAAGGGGCACCAGGACGCGGCGCGGCAGGCTGCGAAACTCGTGACGATAGGCCCAGACGCTGGCCGGTTGCCCCGGCCACAGCGCCGCAGTATTGGTGGCATTGGCGTTTATGGGCGGGATGCCCACGAACAACAGCGTCGGAAAGGAAACGAAGCTGCCGCCGCCGGCAACCGAGTTGATGGCTCCCGCCAGGAGCGCCGCAAAAAATAGGATGGTTCCGTGGGCGACGTGCATAGCACAGGAAAGCCGATGGTATCAGCCGCAGGGTTGAACTGGAAGAATAACGGGCAAGCAAGGACGTATTTCGGGGATGGAACTCCGCAAGTTGAAGGTCAGAGTCTCAACTGGCGCGTGTTTTACCAAGGCGGTTGCCTCAACCATTCAGCGCCCGGTGGCGCTGCGAGCCAACGCAGATGTTCTGCGCGGCTGCCTTCGGACCGAATAGGTTCCACTTGGCAGATAAATAGCGTTTTCTGGATCACCGTTGTATTCGTAAATCCATGATAGGATTCTGCGGCCGTCCTCCAGGGTGATGAGGCGTCTCTTCCGTAGGAACAGGCTGTGTTCAGGGTGATCTTCATCGTACCCTTCGTAATTATCCAACTCGCGGAGAACGTTGGTATTGCCTCGGATTTGGTATACGAACCCGTTGATAGAAGACCTGGCTGAAAGCGCAACGATTGCGCCCGGATAGTCGCCAAAATCGTACAACCGTCCACGAGCGTGGCCTCGGCTCACAACTTGCAGCCCCTTTAAGGCGTTGGCTATCTCTGCCGGAGCGTGATCCGGCAAGAGCGTTCCGTAAACGAACAGATAGTTGCTCATCAATAACTTAGAGCGACCCGTCAGGCCACAGGATGCGCTCGTTTGTCCAGCATTTTTGAAAGATGCTCAAATCCTTTGCTTGCATCTCGGATATACAGCTTCACCCGATCCTGATTATTAAGGCAGTCCATATAATAGCCGAACAAAGCTTCCACATCTTTATTGTCGAGCTCGCCGCGGCGGGTGATATAACTCACGAACTCAAAGAAATTCGAATGTCCTAGTTTAAGGTAGTCGTGTTATACTCCAGTGACCGTGACAGGGTAGAATCTCCTTAACTCCTTTGTTCTTGACAAACGCCTCAAACAGGAACAGCTTGTTGCTCAGGTGGGCACTGCGCCAAATAGACGGGAGGGAGTGACGCAACTTGGCGTCCCTCCCGAGCATCTCGTCCGACTGAGAATAATTGATGCGATTGACGCCAACTTTCGTCTATTAATCAAGTGGGGTGTTCTTGGGCTCATTGCCTTCTTTGCGTATCGCAGCATGGTGGTACTCGCCGGTAAAACTACACTCGCTGACATTGCTGTCAGATTTATGGCGGACATCCGGATGGGAAGTACCATTGGATATGTGGTCGGCGGCGGTGGCCTGCTTTACGGAAGGAATCAGAAGCGATTGAAGGAGAGGGCTATACTGAACCTATCGCCTAAGCTTGTCGAGCGGGAGATGGCCTTAGACCCCGAACGAAGTTCCAGTGGATTGACGCCTCGCGGAAGGACGCGTCCAGAGGACGAGATATGATTAACGTCCAACAAATCGCTAATGTGTTGTACAACACGCTAGGTCTCTTTGCTCTTTGGTTTATGGTTAGGTGCTGGCGCACGTACAGAACGGACAAGCTACGGCAGGACATTTTCTGCCTTAGGTCGGAGTTATTCGAGTACGCAACGACCGGGGCAATTTCCGTCCGGCATCCCTCCTACCGTAAACTATGGTCCCTGCTCAACAGTGTGCTTCGATTTGCGCACGAGATCTCGTTTGTCCGCTTGGCTGTTACGTTGATTTGGGAACGGGCAAGGCCGATGATGCCTGGAATCCCGAACTACATGGACGACTTGCGTCATGCAGACAATCTAGACTCTGCCGCATTTCACAAATTGGAATCGATCCACCAACGCCTAATTGGTGCGTTGGTCGTTCAAATTCTGTTCACATCGGTATTTGCGTTCCCCGCGCTTGTGCTGTACTGCATTTACAATGTGGTTAGGTATGGACTGCCGAAGATGGCGAATCTGGTGTCGTGTGAGACGCGGCAGATAATCTTCGACACCAGAATCAACTACCATATTCAGATGCTAGAACAGCAGGCGATTGAGACGAGAAAGATCAATCAACAACTGCAAAATGACGAGCGTGTCCTTACGACTGCGTAGCCCCATCTTCTTCCGGAAAATTGAGAACCAAGTTGCTGTTTAGCTTGGGAAACGCTCGCTGCATGGAACGATAGAACTGATCCCACGTGGCGGATGCCTCCATGAACTTGGTCGTGGCAAACAGGTGATTTTGCAGAGCCGGAACCCCCATGTCATCAGTCAGCAATTGATGATGCTTGCCCTCGCGGTGCCCTTTATCGTCTTTCGGGTTTCGCTTCTGCAACTCGTCCAGAATGCCCGGAGCGAGTCGTTGATAGACAAGATCGTTTGTGTACTTACCGACTACGCTAGGGCGATTGACGCGCATACCGCGCCATTGCCAGCCGCGAAGGCGGAACATTTGCTTGTAGAACTCGTCTGGAAATCGCTTCGCCCAAGCTGCAAACTCTTGGCGAAGATACTTATCCAAGATCGCCTGCAATGCCTCTTTATCTCGTATCGCTTGGTATCCGGTGACCTCGTCTACTAGTGCGATGATGCCGATCTTTGACAGCGAGCGAACCAGCATTTCGCATTTCTTGGCGATTAGTTCCTGCTTGCCGCGAAGCACTCCAGCTTCCCGCGCTTGTAGATACACATCGCAAACAGTAGGGAGGGCCTCAGCCTTGTATCCCTCGCCTTTTGCCGTGCGAGAAAGCAAGAATCTGATGGGATTGAGTACCGCCTCTACTTCACTGGAAATGAAAGGTTTAAGGTTGGCGGCTTCCAAGAAAACGGGGAGTTCGGTACCGGGCGTATTTTCGCCCCCTCCACGTTCGCCCCAAAGATTTCATTACCCCACGGGTTGATAGAACGCGCTCGCCGTTTTCCAGTACGAAGGCTGGAATCTCCGAATCGCCGATTCGGAGAATTCCAGTGTGTGTGGCTTTCAGGAGATGTTCAGACATGCGGCTAGGCTCCTACCGCTCTTGCGAGCGTCATCTCGAATATGGCCGGATTATCCCGGTAGTTATACCGATAGCAGAACTCGGTGACGTACTGATGCAGGTGGCGAAGCGAGACCTTATGGTACTGGCCCACGATTCCTCGTTTCAGAAGACCCCAGAATCCCTCAATCGAATTCGTATGAATCTCGCCATCGGCATAGCAGACTTGGTGATTGATAACGGCATGGGGCATAAACGTCTTGATACGGAGATAGCCGCTGTACTCGTCCGTGATGAGCATGGCGTCAGAAATGTCTACATTCTCGCGCACAAACTTGGCAAGACTCTTTTGGTTCAGCTTGGACTTGTCAACGGGTTTCGCCACGATCTTGCCGCCGCGCTCGATCATGCCGACAACGGGAATCTTGGACGTGCCGCGTCCGCGCTTGTGCGGGCCTGTGCCCTTACGAGGCTTGCCGCCAATGTAGCACTCGTCCATTTCTACGATGCCGCGCATAAGCTCTGGCTGCTCAAACATGGCGTTGCGGATACGCATCCCCATAGACCAAGCCGTGCTCTTGTTGACCTGAATATCGCGGGCAAGCTGGCGAGCAGACATGCCTTTCTTTGCATTGAGCACTAGTGAGATTGCGAGAAACCACTTCTGTAAATCGAGGTGGGTGTGATGAAAGATAGTGTCAACCGTGACGCTGAAAGTGGTATTGCAGGAGTTGCAGTGATGCCGCGATTCGGCTGGCATCGGGGTTGTGCGGTCAGACTTGCAGTAAGGACAGATCGCCTTGCCGCCATGCCAGCGGACACGCTCTAAATGCCTAATGCAATCAGTTTCGGTCGGGAACAACTCGTAAATCTTTACGATGTTCATGGCTACCTCTTGCTAAGACAACAAGAGTATGCTCCCGGCCGAATTTGTTGTCAAGGGAAATCGCCTACCTTAAACTAGGACATTCCGAAGAAATTTAGATAATCTGTGAACTCCGGCTCTTCCTCTTCTACGACCTGTGCGACCTGAATGTTGTCATGGGTGTCGCAATCCAAGATGTCCCGCATCCTCTTAAATCGGGGTTCTTCGCAGAACTTTTCGTACAACTGGACCATCCACTTGGCGCGTTCCAGTTTCTTTGAACTCCTGTATTGGACGAAGGCGGCAATCAATAAACCCGGAGCAGCTAAGTAATAAAAAACCGGGCTCCAAATCAGAAGAAATCTTCCAGTCTCGTGTAACCAGTTCATGCCCGGATTATGCACCTAAACATGAAGGCCTGACAGTGATCGTGAAGATTCATACCAACCTACGGCATGATGATTCGGCTGCTGGGCTCATTAGCCGTCGCGATTGAGGAATCCGTGTCGGGAAATCGCTCGTGCAAAAAATCCAGAAAGCCACGCGAGAGCGGACGTCCGGAAGTGTGGATGTGTGCCAACCGCAACACCAGCACCAGCACCTTTAGCCACCTCAGCATCCTTCAAGGTGGTGTGTCCGAGATGTTCGCGCTCCAGCTCGCGGAACTCCTGCAAGAGTTGGCGCACCGTTTCGATCAGTGCCTGCTGCGCCAGGCTGGCCGGCACCTGCTCATACACCAAACCTGAACTCACCAGGGTCTGGTAGCTGTTGGCCAGACTGACCAGGGCCTGAATGACCTCTCGGTCATTCAGGCCGCGGTCGCTGCGCGCAAGTTTGCCAATCGTCTGCAGAATTCCCGAAATCACTGGCTCACGCTCGTGCAGGAGTTCGTCGGACAGCTCGATCCTGGGAAATACTTCCTCGGGCTGAATGTCTTCCATCTGCCGCGGCTTTTCGTGCTGCCGCGCTTGCTGAAGATACGGACACTCAGAGGGACAGTCCAGCGTGAGCTCACGCTGTTCGCCGCAGCATTGTGGGCAGATGCGCCCGTGCACCGCCAGGCAGAAGCGTTTCTCTTTTCGCTCAGCGCAAATTGCACAGCGCAATGGTGGTACTCCGCCTACCAATTGGTCAGCCCTAAACTCCCATTATGACATTCTCACCAAAGCGGGGGCCTTGGAGGCCGCATGGGCAATGGCTTTTCGCGCGCAGCCTGTGGAAAAACCGCATAAAATATGGCGAAAATGCTTTCCACTCGAATGAGGTTGGTATAAGATACGCTCAACTTGAGCATTTTTACGGCTCAAATATTCAAGGAGGATTTACTAATGGCAACAGGCATGACCAAGACCCAGCTCGTCCGCTACATGGCGGAGAAGCATGAAATGAACAACAAGCAGGCAGCAGCGTTTCTCGAGTCGCTCGCGGAATTGGCGATCAAAGAGACGAAGAAGAACGGCTTGTTTATCGTCCCGGGTCTGGGCCGTTTAGTGAAGTCGAATCGCAAGGCGCGCATGGGCCGCAATCCGCAAACCGGCGAAGCAATCAAGATTCCTGCCAAGGTCGTAGTGAAGTTCCGCGTGGCCAAGGCCGCGAAGGACTCCATCGCCCCGAAGAAATAACTTTCCTTATGGTCTTAACTGAGGGCCGGCCGCGTGCCGGCCTTTTTGGTTGCTAGTGGTCAGTGGATAGTGATCAGTTGTCATCGAGTAACCACCGACTACTGCTGGGTGCCCCATCCTTTTCGCCCGGCTTTTGGCGAAAGGCCGGAAACGACAATCTCCGGTCACTACCGCTCCACCACTGCCGCAAAGAATCCGTCGCACGGTTGCACACCGGGAACCGTGCGCAAGAATGGCCCGCTCAGCAGCGAGTCGAGATCAGGCCAAACCAGCTCGCCGGTCGATCGCAATCTCTCCAACTCCTCGCGACAATCGCGCAACTCAAATCCGGCGGCATCGTGCAAGACTTCTTTCACGACGGCTTCATTCTCTTCGCGCTCCAGCGAGCACGTCGAGTACACCGCGCGTCCACCGGGCGCGAGCTGTTGCAATGCCGCGCTCAAGATTGCAACCTGCTTGATGTGGAGTTCGCTCAGGTCTCCCTCGACGAGACGCCACTTGATGTCCGGATTGCGCGCCAGAGTTCCGGTACCCGAGCATGGCACGTCAGCGAGAACGCGATCGAAGCCGCCGGCTAGAGGAAGCTGCAAGGCGTCAGCGGTGATCACTTTAACGTTGGCTGCAGGCACGCGCTTTCGCAACAGGCCAGCACGGTGCTCATGGATCTCGGTTGCAATCATCTGCGCTGTGGGATTCCGCCAGGCGATCGCGGCAGTCTTGCCTCCCGGAGCGGCGCAGCAATCGAGCAGCCGAGAGCCGGTGCCGATCAATGCTGCTACCAGTTGCGACGCTTCGTCCTGAATAAAGACGCGGCCTTCAGCGTAGGCGCGTGTTCGCGCGAGGTCTCCCTCGACCAGCGTGCGCGAGCTGCTAAGCAAGGCGCCAGGCGCGAGCTTGATGCCTTCCGACAACAGCTCTTGCTCCGTGTCTTCGTTTTCCAGACGCAGCGAGGTGGCGGGCGCCCGCTGATCGAACTCGCAGATTTGCCGGGTGCGCTGCTCGCCGAACTGCGCCAACCAGCGTTCAACCAGCCACTGCGGATGGGCGTATTCGCGCGCCAGGAAAGAAGAAGAAGGTTGGCTGATAGAAGGCTGCCCGGATGTCGCTCCGGCCTCCGCGATCTTTCGCAACACCGCATTGGCGAAAGGAGCCGCCGATCTTTTTTGCGCGCGCTTTACCAGTTCGACGCTGTCGTTGATGGCGGCATGCGCCGGTACACGCGTCAGGAACAGTAGCTGGTACGCCGCCAGGCGGAGCGCATTCAATACCTCGGCATCCAACTTCTTCAGTGGCCGCGATGCCGCCGCTGCGATCGCATCATCCAGTCGCGAACGCCAGCGGAGAACGCCCATCACGAGCTCCATCCCGAGACCACGATCGGCAGGCGCGAGTTTTTCCAGCCGCTCGGAGTGCAGCAGTTCGCCGGCGTAGGCGTTCTGCTGGTCAACGCGTAGGAGGATATCGAACGCGACGGTGCGTGCAGGAGAGATGGGCATGGGAGCAATGAGCTACTAGCAATCAGCAACTGGGAATTAGCGATTAGCAGTCAGCACGGTCGTTCTCGCTGAGTTGTCATCACGAACGGCCTTTAGGCCGTGAGGGATCTGCTTTTCCCCATCGATTGGACCAGGCATAAACGAGAGCAGATTCCTCGGTGCGCTCGTAATGACAACTCCAATGTCAAACCGTTATATCCAGAAGCCGACGGTTCATAACTCCAATCAGAAATCAAACTGGCAGGCTGAAGATTGTGCCGTGACATCTGCCGTCCCTGCGGGACTCGGCGTTTAAACTTCGTCTTACCCAGGACTTCCGTCCTGGGCTATCATTGTTCCGCCCTTTGGGCTGCTGGGTCGTGAGGTCAACCTGACGGGCGCTTGAAGTCCCGTAGGCAATTCACAACCCACGGTCCCCGAATTACATCGTATCGAATCCTAATGGCTAGGGGCTCTCGCGCCAAGTAATACTGTTCCGCCCGTCGAGCTGTTGTGTCGGGAGTGAAACCTGTCGGTGGAGACGGAAGCCCCTCTCGCAACTTGCAGCCTGCTGATAACCGAGTTACATCGTGTCCCGACCCAATCGCTAACTGCTAAATGCTAAATGCCGAATGCCGAATGCGGGGTACTAAGAGCTAAAAGCTAAGTGCTAAGCCCTTCGCCGCCCCGCAGCCGATAGCCATTGATGAAATCGTGGGCGCTCATCCGCTTCTTGCCCTCCACCTGCAATTCCCGGAGCTCAAGAGCCCTGCCATGCCCGAAGCCCAGCAGGAGGCGATCGTCTTCGATTGCGAAATGACCTGCCGGAACAATAGCACCTGCGGTAACAGGTGCGGCGGAATGAATGTGTAGCATCTTGCCGCGAAAGCTGGTAAACGCGCCCGGCCAGGGTTGAAATCCGCGCAAGCGGTTCCAGGCCTCCGCGGCACTACGAGAGAAATCGATCAGTCCGTCCTCCCGCTCAAGAATGGGAGCGAGCGTGGCCTTAGCATTGTCCTGCGGACGGGGCGTGATGCTTCCGTTCTTCAGGCCGGCAAGAGTGGCGATCATTACTTCGGCCCCCGTCTGTGCCAGCCGCGGCGCCAGCGTTAGCGCCGTGTCCTCCGGCAAGATCCGCTCTTCAGACTGCAGCAGGATGTCGCCCGTGTCGAGGCCGGCATCGATGCGCATCGTAGTCACACCGGTGACGGTTTCCCCGGCCGCAATCGCCCACTGGATGGGCGCAGCCCCTCGATATTTAGGCAGCAGCGATGCATGAAGATTAATATTGCCGAACTTCGGCAGATCGATCATCCACTGCGGAATGATGCGTCCATAGCCGACCACGATGATCGCTTCCGGTTTAATGCTCTCCAATTGCGCGCGGAATTCATCGTTGTTCTTGATCTTCTCCGGCTGAACGATGGGCAGTCCAAGCGCCAGCGCGGTTTGCTTCACTGGCGATGCCGCGAGCTGCATGCCGCGTCCGCTGGGGCGATCCGGTTGCGTGGCGACCAGCTTCACCCGGAAGCCGGTGCATACCAGCTTCTCCAAAGTAGGCACGGCGAAGAGCGGCGTTCCGCAGAACACCAGGTCCATCATAGTTGGCAGTTACCAGCTAGCAACTAGCAATTGAGCCACTAATTCTTAAGCCTTTCGAAACTGCGACAAAGTTGCGCACCGAGTGCGCTGGCTGAATCCCACTCATTCGAAAACCGCGCATGAGTGGGGCACCCAGCATCTGTTGCTAATTGCTAATTGCTAATCGCTAGTTGCTTTCTTACCATTCGCCCTGTTTAACCAGTTTGCGAATCTTGCGCTTCATCATGTCTCGCTTGAGCGCGCTGATGTGGCTGATGTAGAGCTTGCCATTGAGATGGTCGGTTTCGTGTACCAACGCGCGTGCCAGCAAGTCCTCGCCGGTGACCTCGATGGGCTTGCCGTTAGCGTCTTGCGCCCGTGCGGTGACCGAGCGTGGTCGTGTCACCTTCTCGCGGAACTCGGGCAGGCTCAAGCAGCCTTCGTTGGAAGTGAGTCGCCCTTCGGTATGGACGATCTCGGGATTCACCAATACGATCTTGGCTTCGGGATCTTCCTTGAAGGTGACATCGATCACCGCAATGCGCTTGCTGATGCCGATCTGCGGCGCCGCCAGGCCGACACCATGCGCCGCATACATGCTCTCAAACATGTCTTCGACGAGTTTCTTCAGCTCGTCGTCGAATACGGTGATGGGGGCTGCGGGCTTCTCCAAAACCGGGTCCCCAAATTTCACGATCTCATGAATCATTTAGAAGCTTCGCAACTGTTGGCAGTAGCCTTCGAAATTCCGTTGCAACTCAATCAGGGAATCGCCACCAAACTTTTCCAGTGCGCAGCGGGCCAGGGTAAGTGCAACCATCGCTTCTCCCGCCACTCCGGCAGCAGGAACCACGCATACATCCGACCGTTCATAGGCGGCCTTCACCGGTTCGCGAGTGGCGAAGTCCACCGATCCCAAGGGACGCCGCAACGTCGAAATCGGTTTCAGATACCCTCGTACGCGAATCTCTTCGCCGTTTGAGACTCCGCCTTCCAGGCCTCCGGCATGGTTCGATCGCCGGGTGAAACCAGTGAACGCGGTCGTGACCTCGCGTTCGTATCCTATTTCATCATGCACGGTCGAACCCAGGGAAGCCGCGCCCTGAACGGCATCTCCAATTTCGACAGCCTTTACAGCTTGCAGCGACATCAAAGCGGCGGCGAGTTGTGCATCCAGGCGCTCGTCCCAATTTGCGTAGGTGCCCAGGCCGGGCGGCACGTTGTGCGCCACCACTTCAAAGATTCCGCCGACAGAATCACCCGTGCGCAGCGCGACGTCAACCTGCTCTTTCATGCGCACTTCGGTTTCAGGGTCGGCACAACTCAGCAGTATTTCTTCCTTCGCTGCCACCGCTCGGATGGTTTCCCAATCGACGGGCGTCTCCAGGCGTGCTTCGCCGACCGCGATGACGTGACTCAACACTTCAATGCCGAGCTCGCGCAACAGCAGTTTCGCGATAGCCCCGACAGCGACTCGGGCCGCGGACTCGCGGGCAGATGCGCGCTCCAGAACATAGCGCGCTTCGGAGAAGTTGTACTTCACGGCCCCGGCGAGATCGGCATGCCCTGGCCGAGGCGAGGCCACCCGCTTGTGCTTGGCGGGATCGCCCTCCTCCACTGGCAGCGCCTCCGTCCAATTCTGCCAGTCTTTGTTCGCCAGCAGCATGGCGATGGGCGAGCCGATCGTCTTACCATGACGCACGCCGCTGAGGATGTGGGCCTGGTCGCGCTCGATGCGCATGCGCCCGCCACGGCCGTAACCCTGCTGCCGCCGCCAGAGTTCGCGGTTCACGAATTCGATGTCAACCGCGACCCCGGCAGGCATGCCCGAGAGCAGCGCCACCAGGGCTTCTCCATGGGACTCACCGGCAGTGGAAAAGCGCAACATGGGAATAAGAAGGGTGATTGTAGCTGATGAAGGCAGCAGTTAGCACTTCGCATTTAGCACTCGAAGCCAGCGCTAAAGCGCATGATCGCAAGCGGAACTTCACCCCCGCATAAATGTGGGACTCCCACCGTTTCGCCGAGCCTACGCTTCGATCACCAACTCTTCCTGCACAAATGCCTTCTCTTCCATGCTGGCGCCGGCGAGCGAGAACGAGCGAGTCAGTCGCGCTTTGCCATTCTCAATGCTGGTTATGACGTAGGAGCAGCCCAGCCAGCACGCTTCGGCGAAATCGGTCGGCGACCACTGCCCGGGATGATCGGGATGAGAGTGGTAGAAGCCGACAATCTCGAATCCGCGCGAGCGCGCCTCATGCAGAATGCGCACGACCTCGAGGGGTGCAATTTCGTAACGACGATTTGGAGAGTCACTGATGTTTTGGCAGCGTACGGTCGCGCTTACCGTCCGTATGTCACCTTCCACCGTTCCCAGCAATACGCCGCAGCATTCATAAGGATAAGTTTCTTCGCCGTGGCGGCGGATTTCGTCGTATTCAGACTGGCGAAGTTTCAACATGTCGTCGCCGCTGTTCTATCACGCCGGGCGCGACTTCGCGAGCAATTGTGAATTTCTGACAACTCCGCAAGTTGCCGTTTGACCGTGCAGTGTGCGACAGTGTGAGTCTCCGGGTTAACAAGCTGGATAAAAGTTTGTTTGCCGCCGAGGCAACACAACGGCAATGCTCGGATATCGCATTCCATGCGAAGGCGGACCGAACAACACCCGTCTGACGAAAGTTCTTTTCAAGGCTATGTGCTGAAGATGACGAAAAAGATCAAAACGAAATCCTATGAAGACGCGGTTTCGTGGTTTCGCGCTCACGGGTTCGATGTCCTGGAAGCTCCGGGCACAAGTAACCGCGTGTTTCTGAAGAAGTACAGCTGCTCGGCCGCGGTCGAGCGCATCGATGATGGCGGCGTCAAGGTATTCGCCTATCCCGGCTATCTGATCAATGGCGAGATCGCGAAACTTGTCGATTATGGTTATCAGAAGGTCTGGAAGACGACGAAAGCCGAACATCCTGCCACGGCGGACCAGCTCGAAGCGGTGCACCGGTTCACCGAGGAGCTGAAGGAAGGGATCGGCGCCATCAGTCTTTATAATGAAGGATTGGGTACAGTAAGTGAGTCCTATATGTACGATCGCGTGCGTGGACGTGACCTGCCGGAAGCGGAACGCCCCCGACGTCCATGGCAAAAGGCCGCAGGTAAGCGTTCCGCATAGTTTCCCCAACTATTTCGCGATGTGCGTCGGCATTATTAGGTTGCAAGTTTCTCCGCGAATAAACCTCTCCCTACTCGCGCAAACCCGCTAGTCACATCTGCCATCCAACTTAACGGACAAGGAACCGAGCAGGTCCGGGGTTTCAAGGAGGGATGCAAAAGGTTATGAAGAGACTTGGGATGCTATTGGTGTTGCTGATGTTTTGCGCGTTTACGGTTTGGGCGCAGAACGACAATACTTCCAATAGCAATACTACCGCCACGCAGGCCACGACAAACGACAACATGAACAACAATGCGCAGGACCAGGCGCATCAGAACGCCGCAGATCAGGATAGGAACGCTGCCGATCAGGAAAAATCGGATGCCAAGAACGAAGGGAACAAATCCGCCGAAGACCGCGACAAAGTAATGGCCCGGCTAGACGATTCTTCCAAGATTTTGAATGAGTTGCTGGGCGCACCTGACAAAGGCATTCCCGACAAGGTGTTCGAGAACGCAAAGTGCGTAGCGGTAGTTCCTTCCATGGTGAAGGGCGGCTTCGTGTTTGGCGCCGAGCATGGCCGTGGCGTGGCGACTTGCCGTACCGCCAAGGGTTGGAGCGCGCCGGCTTTCTTCGTTATCACCGGCGGCAGCTGGGGATTGCAAATCGGCGTCCAAGCGGCGGACCTGGTCATGCTAATCATGAACCAGCGTGGTATGAACGATTTACTGAGCTCGGAGTTTAAGCTAGGTGGCTCTGGAAGCGTGGCAGCCGGCCCGGTGGGCCGTGAAGCCAGCGCCTCCACCGATTGGAAGATGGGCGCGGAAGTCCTGACCTATTCCCGCACTCGCGGTCTTTTCGCGGGGCTGACCCTGAACGGTGCGGTGATCAAGGAAGACGACGATTCGACCCGTGCCCTCTATGGGCGCATGGTCGGCTTCCGCCAGTGCCTGCTGGGACAAGTGAAGCCGCCAGCCGCGGCTGATAACTTCCTGGCGACCGTGCGGCGCAGTAAGGCTGAGGCGACGGCCGAGGCGCACTAAAACAATTTGCAGTCGCAACTCCGCGGTGGGCTTCGGCTCACCGCTTTTTTGTGCATCGAAGTCCGCACTTCCCACCCTTGCGCTTGAACCTCAACCCGGAGAATTGATCTACACTGCTGCGAGCGAGGTGAACACAGTGAAGGTGGGTCTTATATTCGCGGCAACGTTGTTGCTGGCAGTTGTTCTGACGCAGGCGCAGGGTCACAGCGCTTCCACATCAGGCAGCGAAGAGGCAATTCGAGCGGTTCTACAGTCGCAAGTCGATGCCTGGAATCATCACGATCTCGATGGCTTCATGAACGGGTACTGGCATTCGCCTGATCTGACGTTCTTCTCGGGAACCAGTGAAACCAAGGGCTGGGAGCCGACCCTGGAACGCTACCGGCGCAGCTATCAATCGGAGGGTCGCGCGATGGGAACTTTGTCGTTCAGCGACTTGCAGGTGCAATTGCTGGGTCCCGAGTCGGGCTTCGTGCGGGGGAAGTTTCAACTCGTCATGCCGGATGGCAAGCAGCCACATGGCGTGTTCACGCTGGTCTTCCGCAAGTTTCCCGAGGGCTGGCGGATCATTCACGACCACACCTGCGCGGAGTAAGGTGCTGGCGCTCGCGTGATTCGAATCGATCGGCATAAGGCTACATCGAAAGAGTTATAGACGGCCCTGGCCGCGGGTGTAGAATTCACCCAGTACAGGCGGTATCCGCAAGTCTCGGAACTGCACTGGAGGACATCGTGAGTATTACCACCGGCGACTTCCGCTCGAAGATCACCTCTTCCACTCTTCTAGAAAAAAAGCAGCGCAAGGAAATCATTACTTGTCTGACCGCCTACGACTACGCCAGCGCCCGACTGGTGGATGAGGCCGGCATTGACATCGTCCTGGTCGGCGACTCTCTGGGGATGGTGATGCTGGGCTATGAAAATACCCTGCCCGTCACCATGCAGGAGATGCTGCACCATACGCGCGCGGTCAGGCGCGGCGTGAAACGGGCATTCCTGGTGGCCGACATGCCTTTCGCTTCGTACCATGTCACGGCGCGTGAGGCCCTGCGCAACGCCGCTCGCTTTATCAAGGAGGCTGGCGCCGAGGCGGTGAAGATTGAAGGCGGCGAAAAGCGCTCGCGCCTGGTCGAACGCATGGTTGAGGCGGAGATTCCCGTGGTCGGCCACATTGGGCTGACGCCGCAATCGGTGCACGCCATGGGCGGATATAAGGTGCAGGGCAAGACACTGAGCGCGATCGAACAACTGATGCACGACGCGATCGCCTTGGAACGCGCCGGGGCCTGTTGTGTCGTTCTCGAAGGCATCCCGCGCGAGGTCGCCAGCATGATCACAAGCGAGTTGGAAGTCCCAACCATCGGGATCGGCGCCGGGCCGGAGTGCGACGGCCAGGTGCTGGTCTTCCACGATCTCCTGGGACTAACATTCGCGCAGCCAGCCAAGTTCGTTCGTCGTTACGCGGACATGGCGTCGGTGATCAACAATGCGGTGCTGGCATTCAAGGACGACGTGAAATCCGGTGGCTATCCGTCCGACGCCGAGTCTTATCATCTGCCTAAGGAGACCCTCTCAGCGTTGCAGGTCATTGCGGAACGCAAGCGAGCTGTGCAAGTGTAGGAGGATGCGGCTGTCGCTGCGCTTCGCCATTCTGTTGGTAATGACGCCGAACCTGGCCATGCCGGTGTCTGGCCAGAAGTCCTCCCCTGCGCCTGCGCGCAAACCCGTTCCCAGGAAGAGCTATTGCCAGCCCGACGGTGGCTTTTGCTTCAAGTATCCCGGTTCGTGGAGCGTGTTGGGCGAAGTCTTCGACGGCAATGGAGTGGTGGTCGCGCCTCCCCAGAAACTGGATCGCGAGCTGTGGGATGAGATCACGGTTGCCATGGTTCTGCCGCCTGCGGAGGGCGATGAAGAGCAGGTAAGCCTGGATGGCTTGATCGAGCAGGCCTCCCAGAGCATGCGCGAAGCCGGCCAGAGTTTCGAAACCTTGCAACGCCAGCAGCGCACCGTGGACCACAAACCGGCGCAGATGTTGAAGGTCCGCTATCACGAGAATGCGACCGACCGCGACTGGATTGAGCAGATGGTTTTTATTCAAGGCCCGGATGGCGAAATGTACTCGGTCGCCCTGAAATGTTCGCCGGAAAATCTGGCGCATCTGGAGCCGGTATTTGCGAGCGTTCTGGAGAGCTGGATACTGCCTGAGCCTGAAGTTCCGGCGGGAGCAGGGGATGCGCCCAAGGAAGCAACGTCGCCAGCGAAGACGGCACCTGGTCACTAAGGCGTTTCTAAAAAATCGGTTTGTATCAGGGCACGGATTTTCAGCCGTGCCGTACGTGCCTTTATAACGAGTGGGCTTTAGCTCCTGTCCTCCGCGGTTAAAGAGGCTGCTGAAAAAGTCATTGCAAGGGAGAGAAACAGCAGATTCCTCGGGGCTGAGCCCCTCGGAATGACAAGAATAAAAGGGGTTAGTGCGGCGCGCCTGAAGGCTCGCCCCTTCAACAGCGTACGCATTCGAGTTTTTCGGTCGCCTGAAGAGCCGTTATCTTCAACCACAGTGACGTCACGACTAGAAGTCGTGCCCTGATACAAACCTGCGCCGCGACTACTTATGAAATACCCTTTCTGAAGCTGCTATAACGAAAACATTCCATGAAGCGCGTTGCAACCATCGCCGAAATGAAGGCAGCTTGCCGTCAGGTAACCCGTAACGGCAAGACCCTGGGATTCGTCCCGACCATGGGAGCTCTGCACGAAGGACATCTTTCGCTGGTGCGGGCGTCCAAGGCGCGCTGCGACGTCACCGCTGTCTCGATCTTCGTAAACCCGCTGCAGTTCGGTCCCGCAGAAGATCTGGACAAGTATCCGCGCACCCTGGAGCACGATACCGCGCTGCTGGAGCAAGGTGGCGTGGACCTTCTCTTCACGCCGGGGGCGGAGGAGATGTACCCGCCCGGCGCGCAGACCTACGTCCTGGTGGAGGAGCTGAGCAATCGGCTCGACGGTGCATCGCGTCCGGGACATTTTCGCGGAGTGGCGACGGTGGTGGCGAAGCTGTTCGAAATCGTCCGTCCCGATTGCGCCTTCTTTGGACAGAAGGATGCCGCCCAGGTCGCAGTGCTTCGCAAATTAGTGAACGATCTTGACATGGACGTACAGGTCGTCGTCTGCCCCATCGTGCGTGAGAAAGATGGCCTGGCGATGAGTTCCCGCAATGCCTACCTGACGCCGGAGCAGCGGAAGCAGGCGCTGGTGTTGTACCGGGCTCTGACTCGGGTGCAGATGGCTCTGGACCATGGCGAGCGGGACGCGGCAAAGCTGATCGAGATTGGTAAGCAAGTGATTGCGGAAGAAAATGGCGCGCGCCTGGATTACTTCACCATCGTCGATCCCGATAGGCTTGACCCCGTTGCCGAAGTGTCACACTGCGCACTGGTGGCCGTCGCGGCCTATGTGGGGGCGACGCGGCTGATCGACAACATCCTGATCGTCAAGCCCGATGGGAGCTAAATCGCATCCGCTTTGTTGCCCGGGAACACTTGTTTCGCTTGTTGGCAAAGGCTGGTCTTGCAGCAGTCGCGTGGCATCGTGACTGGGCGGGAGAACCCTTCTCGTCGACGAGCGAAGAGATCATTGTGGTAACGCGCCACGCCAACCAGCCGTGCAAAGGCAGGGCTTGAAAACGATCTATCCTGGAACCGTCTTCTTCTTCCATCCCGACAACCACGCCCCGCCCAGCAAGAGCACTACCGGAAAGCACTCCAGCGTGTAGCGCGGCTCGGGGTTCTCCAGTGTGCCCAGAAACGCCGAGCGCAAGAGCACGAACAGCAACATCAGCGCGAGGTACTGAGGCCGCGGCCCGCGCACTACTCCCATCACCGCGGCGAACAGGAACAGCAGGTTGAGCACGCCCCACAGCGTGGCCAGAACACAGCTCTCGGTGTCATTGGCATACTCCCACCAGCGCGTGTCGAGCGGCAGCATTTCGGTGCGGGGACGCAGCCACATGTCGGCGATGCGCAACACCGGTAGCCAGACGTAGTAACGGAACGGTGATCGCGCTATGCGCTGGTCGGCCAACTCAGCAAAGCGAGCATTCAGCGCGGGGTCGACAACGTGCGTCTTCGAATAGTCGTCGAAGATGGCTTGTGTCTTCTCGCGCTCCTGCGCGCTGTCGAAGGCGCGTGAGGGCAGCAGGCGGAAATCGAACTCGTCGCCGGGGATCTGCCAGTAAACCTCTTCCGTGGAAACGTAATCCACCATCCAGGTTCGCACCCACTTGTCGAAACCAGAGGGAACGAACTCGTCAGGATCGCTGGCATAGCGCGGGGCCAGCGGTTGGAAGCTATGGAAGTCGCGCCAATTTCGGGCGGTCCACGGCACCAGAGGCGCAAGCGAAATCGCCAGCACCAGCACTCCTGCCCAGAAGAGGCGTGCCCGCTCCGCAGGCCGTTTCCAAATCCGCCACAACAGGAACAGTCCCAGCGCCACCAGCAGAATGCCACCGTCCGGGCGGAGGAGGATTCCCGCCGAAACCGCAATGCCGCAACCCACCCATGCCGACCAGCGGGCAAACCCCCGTTCCGACGCCTGGAACGCGGCGACTGCGCAATCGAGCGCGATCGCCGTGAAGAAGATGCTGACCGTCTCGGCGAGAGGTGCCACGGTGTAGTCGGCGGTAAATGGACACAACGCAGCGAGCAGAAACGCAAACCGTGCCGCGCGCGCCGACACCGTTCTGCGCGCCAGGTCGGCGATGACGAAACAGCCGGCCACGTCGATGACGATTTGCACCAGCAGGACCGCGTTGTAATGCTCGCTTCCGAAGAGCATGAAGCAAGCGGCAAGAAATGCGGGATAGCCGGGCAGGCGGATCCACGTAGGTCGCGGGCCTTCGGCGTGGCTGAGGCCGTAGATGCCGTGCTGCAGCCAGTTCCGGGCGATATCGCCGTAAATCAGCGAATCGCCGGTAACGTGCGGGAATCTAACGTAAAAGAAAAGCCGCAGAATAAAAGCGGCCAGTGTGACCAGCAGGAAGTACTTCCGAGACTCCCAGAGCATGCCGCGGAACGACGGCGGCTCTGTTTTCCCCAGCGAATTGCACTCCTGTTCCAGCACGTGGCGAATATAACAGCTTGGAGACAGCAGTTAGCACTTAGCCGTTAGCATTGGGCCGGAGTGCCTTAACTAACTGCCAGATACTAACGGCTAAGCGCTAACTGCTGCTACGATAAATTGGCCCTGAATGCCTAAGTCGAAACAGATTTTCTTTGATCCCGATCGCAAGCGCTGGCGACGCTTACGCTTTGCCCTCGACATCAGCGTAATCGTAGTCACGATGCTGGTGGTATTTTTTGTCGTAACCGTGATTCGAGGTTCGTCGGTCCCCAGCGTACCGCTGCCGGCGGTGAAGAAGCCATATCACGCGCTGAAGGAGAGCCAGAAGCGCAAGCCGCCACGCCGGCTGAACACCCACCGCAAAACCAAGCGGCCGGCATCGCAGGTGGTACTGAACTCCGACGAAGGCATTCGTGGCGCCTTCTACGTGCAGTGGGATGCCGCCAGCTTCGCGTCGTTGAAGGAATATTACCCGCAGATCGATCTGCTGTTTCCCGAGTGGATGCATGTGCTGAGCGCCGACGGCCGCCTACAGGCAGTCACCGAGATGAATACTCTCTATGACGTGATTGACAGTAAAGGAAAGCCGCGTCCGATTGACGAAAAGGTGATGTCGTTCCTCAAGGGCGAAAAGGCGCAGACGGAAGTCTTTCCGCTGATCAATAATTTCGATCCCATCTCCAATCAGTGGAACCCGGACCTGACAGCTAAGTTCATGGCCGACCCGGCCGCGCGCCAGCGGTTTCGCAACGAGTTGATGACCTTTCTCGCCACCGACCAATATAAGGGCATCACGCTGGATATCGAGGATGTTCCGGACGATTCGCGTGCCGACTATCGCCAATTGCTGCAAGAGCTGTACAACGATCTGCACGCCAAGGGACTGAAGCTCTACATCGCTGTTGCCGTTAACGAGAAAGCCGATTACGCCGCGCTCGCGACCGTTTCCGACGGCCTGATCCTGATGAATTATGACCAGCACTACCCGGGGGGTGAACCCGGCGCGGTGGCGGCACAGGATTGGTTCGTCAAGAACCTTCAGGACGCGCTGAAGGTCATTCCCAAGGAAAAGATCATCTGTGCCGTTGCCAACTACGGTTACGACTGGGCGATGAAGAAAGGCCAGAAGAAGGGCACGCCTCCGGAGGACAACCATACTGTCTCGGCGCAGGACGCCTGGCTGGAAGCCTCCGACGCCGAGACCGACATTAACTTCGATGACGACGCCATGAACCCACACTTTGCCTATCTGGATGGCAACGTTCGTCATGATGTCTGGTTTCTCGATGGCGTGACGGCGCTCAACCAGATGCGGGCCGCGCACGGCCTCGGCATCGATACCTTCGCCTTGTTCCGTCTGGGTTCCGAGGACCGCTCGTTATGGGCGGTGTGGGACAAGCCTTTTGAGGCCGGTGCGCCTGCCAAGCTCGACGCGGTCCCTCCGGGTCAGGATGTCGATATCGAAGGTGTGGGGGAGATTCTGCGTATTCAGTCGCGGCCCGCGCCCGGCGAGCGCAAGATTACCGTCGATCCCGACACCAACCTGGTCAGCGATGAAATTTTCCAGACGCTGCCGTCACCTTACGTAGTTGACATGTATGGCGGCACGCAGCAGAAGAAGGTTGCTATCACCTTCGATGACGGTCCCGATCCGGAGTGGACACCGAAGATTCTCGACGTGCTGAAAGAGAAGGGAGCGAAAGCGACCTTCTTCCTGATCGGCGCGGAAGCCGAGAAGGATCCCAGCCTCACCAAGCGCATTTATAACGAAGGACACGAGATCGGGAACCATACGTTCACTCATCCCGATATCAGCAACCTGTCCAAGCGATATTTCGAGGTCGAACTCAACCTGACCGAAAGGCTCTTCGAGAGCAAGCTTGGAGTGAAGCCGGTACTGATGCGACCGCCCTACGCCATCGACGAGGCGCCCGATACCGCCGACCAGGTTCGTCCCCTGGAACTGGCGCAAGACCTCGGCTATATCACGGTGGGCGAGAAGATCGATCCTAATGACTGGCGCGACAACCCGCGCCGCTCCGGGAAAGAGATTGCGGATGACGTTCTGGCTAACCTGCCGCCATGCGCCGAGGGTAATCTGCGCTGTGGCAATGTCATCCTGCTGCACGACGGAGGAGGCGACCGCAGCCAGACGGTCATCGCGCTGGCAGCCATCCTCGACGGTCTAAAGGAGCGCGGCTATCAGGTAGTACCGGTCTCGGAGCTGATGGGCCGATCGCGCGCCGACGTCATGCCTCCGATTACCACCAACGAGCGCTGGGCGGCGTGGATCGACGGCCTTAGCTTCAGCATGTTCGGCTTTATCTCGGCTTTCATTATTTTCGTTTTCTTCGTGGGTGACGTGCTCATGAGCGGGCGCTTAGTGCTGGTCGGGACTCTGGCCATCTTTGACCGCTTTCATCGGCGCAAGAGTACCTTCGATCCCAGCTACCGGCCAGCGGTTGCTGTCCTTATCCCCGCCTACAATGAGGCAAAAGTTATCGAGCGGACGGTCGGTTCAGTCCTCGATTCCAACTACAAGAACTTGCGTGTCATTGTGATCGACGATGGCTCAACCGACACTACCCTGGAGGTGACGCGCGCCGCTTTCCAGAAGGAGGTCGCTGCCGGACGAGTTACCGTGCTGACCAAGCCGAACTCAGGCAAAGCCGACGCGCTCAACTTCGGACTTGAGCAGGTGACGGAAGAGTTGTTTGTGGGCATCGACGCCGACACCCTGGTCGCGCCCGATGCGATCTCGAAACTGGTGCCGCACTTCAGCAATCCCAAGGTTGCCGCGATGGCCGGCAACGCCAAGGTGGGCAACCGCGTAAATCTGTGGACCCGCTGGCAGGCCTTGGAGTACATCACCAGCCAGAACTTCGAACGACGCGCCCTCAACACGCTCAACGCGGTCAGCGTGGTTCCGGGTGCCATTGGTGCGTGGCGCACTGCTCCAGTCCGCGCCGCCGGTGGCTACCAGCACGATACCGTCGCCGAAGATGCCGATCTCACAATGGCGCTTTTGCAAGCGGGCTATTGGGTCAACTATGAGGACCGCGCGCTCGCCTATACGGAGGCGCCAACCAAGGCGAGTGGGCTGATGCGGCAACGCTTCCGCTGGTCGTTCGGAATTATGCAGTCGGTGTGGAAGCATCGGGCCGCTATGAGACAAAAGGGCGCGCTAGGCTGGGTCGCGTTGCCCAACGTCATTATCTTTCAGATTCTGCTGCCGCTGGTTTCGCCCTTCATCGACATCATGTTCGTCGTGGGTGCTGCGACCTACTTCGTCAACAAGTATTTCCATCCCGAGTCGGCGAATCCGGCCAGCTTCCACCGCCTGGTGGTGTACTTCGCGCTGTTCATGGTGATTGATTTCATCGCTTCCGCGGTAGCCTTCACGCTGGAGCGGCAACAGCCCGGCGGAAAGCGCGACTTTCTCTTGCTGGGCCACGTCTGGCTGCAGCGCTTCGCCTATCGCCAACTGTTTTCTCTGGTCCTTATTAAAACGCTCAAGCGCGCCATGGAGGGTGGGGGCTTTGCCTGGGACAAACTGGAGCGCACGGCCAGTGTGAGGCAGCCCATCGTTGTGGGCCGCGAAAGCGAGGCACGGTGATGGAGGGCCGCTGGTGAGCCCTGCTCCGAAGCCCGCTCTGGATATGAGCGTCAACGTCGCCGGCATTGAACTGAAGAATCCCATCATGGCCGCCAGCGGAAGCTTTGGTTATGGCGTGGAATTCGAAGACGTGGTTGCACTGGATCGGCTAGGCGGGTTCGTGGTCAAGGGACTATCGCGCGAACCGATGGCCGGCAATCCGCCGCCACGATTGTTCGAAACGGCCGCTGGCATGCTGAATGCCATTGGATTGCAGAACATTGGCGCGCGCGCCTTTCTGGAAGAGAAGCTGCCGCTCCTGAAGAACATCAAGAATATTGTTTTCTTCTGCAACGTCTTTGGGCACTCGCAGGATGAGTACGAGGATGTGGTGCGCATTCTCAATGATGGCGAGGGCATCGCCGCTTATGAACTGAACGTTTCCTGCCCTAATACGAAGTGCGGCGGAATCGCTTTTGGCAGCGACCCCAAAATGTTGTTTGATGTGGTCAGTGCGGTAAAAAAGATTGCCGCCCGTCCGCTCATCGTAAAGCTTTCCCCCAACGTCACCAGCATTCCACAGGTGGCGCGGGCCGCCGAGGAAGCGGGGGCAGATGCCATCTCGCTGGTCAATACGTTTGTGGCCATGGCGATTGATACCGAAACCCGCAAGCCGCGCATCTCCCACGTCACCGCGGGACTTTCGGGACCGGCCATCAAGCCGATTGCGCTACGCATGGTGTGGGAAGCCGCGAACGTGGTGAAGATACCCGTCATCGGAATTGGCGGCATCAGCACCGCCGAAGATGTGGTTGAGTTCATGCTGGCGGGCGCAACCGCGATTGAGGTGGGCACCGTGAATTTCTGGGACCCATGCGCATGCGAAACCCTGGTCGATTCCCTGGAGAAATGGTGCCTGGAGCATCGCATTGAGAAGATCAGCGATCTGACCGGCGGGTTGAAGCTGGAGTAGCAATTAGCAACTAGCAGCTAGCAGGTAGGAAAGCTCTTTACCATTGCCATCCCAACTGAGCCCACGGTCGGCGAACCGAAGGAATTCTCGAGGTTCATCAGGTTGAAGCCGAACCCAACCCATGCTACAAACGAACCCATGGACAAGGTCATCCACCAGTATTCCAGCTTCGATGCCCTTAAGACCGATGAATATCGCGACTGGCAAGCATTGCCACCCCACGAGCGGATGAGGGCGGTTGCCGAGATCACCATGGCGGCTTACCAGATGAAGGAACCGGCCCGGAATGTTCGACGACTTCAAAGAACTCTTGTTCATCTTCAATTCCCGGAAGGTTAAGTATCTGATCGTCGGAGGCTATGCCGTGTCACTGCACGCGCAACCCCGGGCGACGAAAGATATCGACCTGCTAATTCAGCCGGAGCCAGGAAACGCCAAGGCTGTCTATGCCGCGTTGTCGGAATTCGGCGCGCCGCTCGATGGACTCACAGACGGCGACTTCATCTCGCGCGGCAAGTTTTTCCGCATGGGCCAAGCGCCCCTCACGGTCGACATTCTGCCAGAAATCAGCGGCGTTGATTTTGATTCCGCTTGGCAAAGACGAGTTGAAGTCGAGATCGACCCTGCAAGCGGACTGACAGTGCCTTTCATTTCGCGCGACGATTTGATAACCGCGAAACTGGCAGCTGGGCGGCCGCAAGATATTGCCGACGTTGCCGCGCTTCGCAAGGCCGCAGAGAGTCAAGCGCGCGAAGCTGGAGGAAGAAACTCTGAACCGGCAAAGGACGACCCCAACCAGTAAGAATAATGCGGCGAATGAATCGTGTATTCAGGACGCGGTCAGGTACGCGCCCCTGAAATACAAGCGAGCGATGTGGTTACGCCGTTACGCTGCCGGCCTTGGCATCGATGTCCTGAAGCTTCTTCACACTGGTGATCAGGTCGGGATCGATCGCCAGAATCGCCTTGGTGTGAGTGATATCAAACAGGCGCTTCACCTGATCGTTGGCGCCGGCAATGCGGAAGTGGCCGCCGAGCTGCCCAATCTCTCCAAAGATATGCATGATGATGCCGAGACCGGCACTGTCGACGAACTCCACGTGGGTCAGATCAAGTACAAGTTTGCGCACGCCGTCTTGAATCAGTGAATCGAACAGCGCTTCGGTTTCGCTGAGGCGCGTCCCCAAAGTGAAGCGGCCCGCGCAGGATACCCCGGTAATGTCGGGTTCGAATTGGAAGACTTCGGTTTCCAGCATCATGGCGGCGTGGTTCCTTTGGCGGGATTTGGCTTTCTAAGGTATCACGGTGGCCTTGCGAAGCCTAAGGCAAAACTTTGTGGTTTGGACCGTTTACGGCGGCAGGGATTACAGACCGCAATTGCCTCGCCTGGAGGGAATAGCCGCGCGTTTCTGAGGGCACCCGAGGGCGACGGCGGCGCTGTCAATGGCGTACCGGCACCATGCTCCACGACTTGTGCTAGAGCGACCAAAGCACTATGCTTTCCCAATCCGGCCGCGCGGCCGCCCAGTCGCGCTTCAGCGAAGGAGTCCACTATGTCTCGTCTTTTTTCCCACTTGGCCAAGCTTGTTTTGTTGTTCGGTGCCGTATTGCTGGTAACCCAATCCGGAGTTGCGCAAAACTACACCGCTCCCAGCATGCCCGTGATTGGCTCGGGGAACACGGTGACCGCGAATGCGCCGGTCCCGCGTCCGAGCACCACTCCCTGTACGGTGCAGTTGTTCACCAACTTCGACTTCGCGGACTTCAACTCCAAGCTCTTCAACTACACTCCTCCGGCGGACTGTCCCGGTCCGTGGGCGGCGGTTGTGCTGGAGGCGGATTGGTCGGTCGATGCCGGACGGCAGTTTGATCGCACCGGCAACATTTGGATCGGTGGCACCAATGTTTACTTCGGTACCACCGCGGAACCTTCGCATGACGTGATGCGTTCGTGGCACACCGAAAGCAATCTCACCGACTACAGCCCGCTGTTTACCACGCCACAAGGAGGCCGGGTCGACCTCTTTAATCTGGTGAACACCACTTACACCAGCCATATTCATGGCAGTGCGGCCCTGCAGTTCTATCCTCTGGCGCAGGGGCAGCAGCCGCCGCAAACCGCCAACGTGGTGTTGCCGATGGCGGCCGATCCCACCGGTGGCACGGTTACCCTGAACTCCCCAACCGACCAACTGACCGGCACCTTCACCATGCCAACCAATGTGGAGCGCGCCTATCTGGATGTCTTCGCGCAGAGCCAGCACAACGACGAATTCTGGTACACCTGTGCGCCCAACGATGTCGCCGCCGAATTGGAGAATTGCGGGTCAACCGCGTTTCGCGAAGCCGAGGTCACGATCGACGGCCAGCCCGCCGGTGTCGCGCCTGTCTATCCGTGGATTTTTACCGGCGGCATTGATCCCTATCTATGGCGTCCGATTCCCGGCGTGCACACGCTCAACTTCGAACCCTATCGCGTGGACCTCACGCCTTTTGCCGGCGTGCTGAGCAACGGTCAGCAGCACACGGTGGCTGTCAGCGTTTACAACGCTGACCAGTACTTCTCGGCCACCGCGACGTTGCTGCTCTACCAGGACTCAGGATCGAGCCAGGTCACGGGGGCGGTCACCGAAAACACCATCGGCCAGCTAGATCCGAATATCGTCGAAAACATCTTCACCAACGGAACGATTTCTTATGGTCCTTTGTCGGTGACCTCGTCGCGAGGCTTCACGCTCGAGGGTTACGTGGATACTTCGCATGGTCGAGTTGACACCAAGGTCGTGCAGAGCATCGATTTCTCGAATGGGCAAAAGTACTATGTGGTTTTGGACGGCAGCGTTTACGACCAGTCGATTGGACAGAAGACCACGATTTCGTCCGCTACCACAACGCAGGACAGCGGGAACGTTCTCACCAACAACAAGCAGTATTCCTGGCCACTGACTCTGACTTATGCCTATACTGCGAACCCCGACGGATCGTATCAGCAATACACCACACTCCAGCAGGCTTTCCAGAAGAGCGAACTGGTGCAGCTGAATGGCACTGCCGTTTACTCCAGCACCTTCTCTGACTCCGTGACGCCGAGAGATTTGTTAATGGTGGATGCCTCGGGCACCGCGACCACACAAGGCCAGGTCAACTCCGAGACCTATCAGTACTCCAATTCCAATGGCGCCTGCTGGAACGAGACCGTCAGGGCTGCTAATGGACTTTTGACCTCGGTACAGGGAGGAAGCTGCCAGCACAGGGGTAAGTAGCGTCTTCGAAGGAGCGCGAGTTCAGGCACGTCGACCGGGTCTTTTGTTTTTGTTATCACAAGAGGGCGAACCGGGGTCCTCAACGAGCACGGTTTTTGCTTGTTGGGGAAAGTTCACCCCTCGAGAGATCAGCTTGGTGCAATCACATTAGGCGCTTTCTGCGATCTCGACTTGGCGCGGGTGATTCGCTACTGTTTTCTATTAGCCAGTGCCGCCTGGTATGCCGCCTGAACCTTCTGCATTGCAAGAATGCGCGTAGATTTCGTCGGGTGCCGGCCCTTTTTTTTGGCGCTTGACTTCCCGAGATGTGTTTCGCGAAGTTCAGCCATAAATTCTGTCCTCAGCTTCGGTCCTCCTTCTTCCAGGACCTGAGCGAGACCCCTTAGCCTGGAGGCCGGCAAACACTTGTGCCCCCATGCAACCATCTCCATCAGAAGAGGGAGCAATTCGATGCCTCTTTCGGTAAGACTGTAAATGGCTTTCTGTTTATGGCTGGCGTCCTGAGACTTGACGATGATCCCTTGCTGGACAAGCCTTTGAAGGCGATCGGCCAGAATATTCGACGCAATCCCCTCCACAGACTTGGTCAGGAGCTCGCGAAAATGCCTTCGGTTCATGAAAATGATGTCGCGGATGACGAGCAGACTCCACTGGTCGCCAAATATCTCGACCGTCAGGTTGATAACGCACTCTGACCTGTGATCCTTGTGCACTCTGCCTCCACTCCGGTTGGGCGTTGCCTGCCCCAATGATTGTACAACTGGTTGCATATGATAACTAGTTGTGTTGCGGGGGGGGGCGTAGTTTCCGCCCAACGTCTTCCATTTCAGGGGCGGTCGCAGCCAGGGCCTAGAGGCCATTAGCCTTCTCGTCAGTGCCTAATTACTAGGGGCGGCAACTAGTGGTGATATACAACCGGTTGCATAATACTAGCAGTATCCCTTTTCCCATAGAATCGGCGTGCTAAAGTCCTGTTTCTTGTAGATGGTATGTCGGCTTTCCCCAATCAAAACTGCGAACGAACGTTGATTTCAAATAATGCTTTCCGTGTAAGTCGCACTACAGGCGAGTAGTCCATCCCTGATTGCATTCATTCCGTAACTGAAGCTGAGGTTAGGCGGCCCTGCAGCGGAAGTTGGCAGCTCAAATGCCTTCATACACGCCATGCACGAAACACCGCATGCTTCTGCTCTGAGTTGCACATTAACCGTTGGATTACGCCAAGTAGGCGAGCGGCATGAATCGCCGAGATGGCGCATCTGCACGTACGGCTACCTGGACAGCCTACGGCCTTGAAGTTTTTGTTTGAGACGAACAAAACCGACTGGTCGGTTGCACAGAAGAAGGGACGAATTTGATGTCAACAGCTCTGGGCTAAAACGAGAAACTTCTCCTGCCTGGCTGAAAGGCCAACGCGGGAGCCTCAGCGGTGTCGCAAAGTCAGCGGAGCTGGCAGCAGTAATGTCTTCCGTCTCCAATCCAATAACAGAAGAACCAAACACCGGTTAGTGCCTCTAAGGGGTTCCACCTTGACCACTCACTTGAAATCAACTCAGGAGGAGTTATGAATCGACTGCAGCTTTGTAAGGTAGTAAGTGTCGTACTTCTTGCATGTGGTTCAGCAAGTGCTCAAAACACTCCAACCATCACCACATTTAGTGCCCCGGGCGGAGGCACAGGCTTCGACCAGGGCACCGGTGGCTTCGACATCAATCCGCAGGGGGCGGTCGTGGGATCGTTCCATGATGACAATAACGTCTTTCACGGCTTCCAGTGCATTGCCCCGTGCAACACGTTCAGCGAATACAACGCTCCGGGCGCCGGCACCGGCGCCAACCAGGGCACAATCACGTTCGGCAATAACCTCTTCGGAGAGACGGTGGGGTTCTATGTCGACGCCAACAACGTGGCCCACGGCTTTGCCACGGAGTATCCGTTCAAGAATTTCACGAGCTTGAACGTTCCCGGCGCCGGGACAGGCGCCAACCAGGGCACCTTCGCGGGCAACGTCAACCCCGGCGGAGAGATTGCCGGATACTGGGTCGACGCTAACAATGTGAATCACGGCTTCGTCTCTTATCCGCCTTACCGCAATTACACCTCATTCGATCCGCCGGGCTCGGTGAACACCTTCACTGCGGTGGCTACCTCCCTCAACCTGGAAGGAACGGTCGCGGGCACGTACTTTGACGCCAACGGCGTGGCCCATGGCTACCTGCGCTATGCCAACGGCAGCTTCACCGAGTTCAACGTCACCGGCGCAGGCACGGGAGCGAACCAGGGCACGGAAAGCGACAGCATCAGCGACCTGGGCGTCGTTGCGGGAAACTACATTGATTCGAACAACGTGAATCACGGCTTCGTTCGGAGCCCGACCGGCGAGATCACCAAATTCGACGTTGCGGGCGCGGGCACCGGCGCGGGTCAAGGCACCATACCGGAAGGCATCAATCTTCTGGGCCTGGTTGCTGGAATGTGGGTCGACGCGAACGGCGCAAATCACGGCTTCGTGTGGACTCCTTGGGGCGGCATCACTAAGTTCGACGTGCCGGGAATCGGAACGGGCCCGAACCAGGGCACCGAGCCTGCGACCCCCAACGTGTTTGGGGTAATCACCGGGCAGTGGGTCGACGCAAACAACGTGCATTACGGCTTCCTGCGGACCCCGTAAGCCCGCTCTGGGGTAAACAGGCATCGCCAGTTGACGGTTAATTCTGCGACACCGGGACGCAGGGAACCTGGATGTCCGGTTGGGG
>CAVVHW010000013.1:0-105710 GCA_963748225.1 uncultured Acidobacteriaceae bacterium | reverse complement strand
CCATAGACGGGCAGCCGCTACCATGGCCGTCGTCTCCGCCGCAGCCGACGCCATTGTTCTCATCCCAGTAGATCGGGTCGCCCGACGGTGTAACGCCGTTCGACAGCGTCATCCAACTCGTTCCAACAGATAACGAAACGTTAGGGACCGAGAAGTAAACGTCCTGAAGATCAAAACCGAGATGGTTGAGGCCCAGGTCGGTGGAACCACTGGCCAACAGCACTCCGCTGAAGATGTCGGTGCCGAATGGGGTAGTTCCGAAGTCCATTTGCACCGAGGTGACCGAGTCGCCTGGGACCAGCCAGACCGCAATACTTGCGTTTCTGACATTGGATTTCGATGTGTTGTAGGCCGCTTCGGCGAGGGCGGAGCCATAGCTTATGGGCCAGGCGTTAGTGTTGCCATTGATCGGGCCATTGTCATATAAGGTTTGCTGTGCCAAAGCCGGAGCGACGGCCAACACCAAGCACACCGCTGTAAGAACTGAGAGTGAAGCTGTACGAGATTGCGTTTTCATGGTGACCTCCTTGTGGTCATTAGTTTGTGGCGGTGTTTATGGTTAAAAGGGTGAGGAGCAACTTCACCGCGTAGGCTGCT
The DNA here is from genome assembly GCA_963748225.1 of uncultured Acidobacteriaceae bacterium. Lineage (GTDB taxonomy): Bacteria > Acidobacteriota > Terriglobia > Terriglobales > Acidobacteriaceae > Bog-257. The sequence continues at coordinate 105,113 of CAVVHW010000013.1, read as the reverse complement.
CCTCATCGGGACAGATTCGTCCCCCGGTATCCACCCCCTCACCCAACCACTCGCCAACTCCGACACCGGGACTTGTCGGGTACCCCGGTCAGCAGGCGAGGAGGGAGGGCGCCCCAGAGTTACCCGAGTAATCGTCGTCGGAGCAATTTGCCGAGGCCGAGGACTCCGGAGCCCTAGAGAAGCAAGGTGCCGGGCTCTGGAGTAGAAGCAGGAGTTCCGATGGTCAAGCCGCTGTTGCGAAATCGGCAGTCGTTCGCGCAGTTTACAATGGAATACGTGATCCTGGTGATGTTGGCACTATCGTTGGTAACGCCCAGGAAGATAGCGCTGTCATCTTCGTTATCGTTGCTGAAGCCGCTCTCCTGAAGGTACCCAGCAGAGTGTCGTCGCTGTAGGCGTCCATTTGCACAGTGAAGGCACCAAAGAAGTCGGTTTGGATTTGGGCGCCGACTCCGGCGATGCCGTGGTCAAACTGCAAGAGCAGGGGCCCTTGCCCCGGAGAGTTGGTCCAGAGTGCGGTTTCCTCGCCAGGGAGATTGCCGAACCAGTTGTCTTGGTCGTCAATCGCCTGTTGTCTCTCTTCGCCTTTAGGAGTGGGGGAAATCCCGGAGATGCCTTTGGTTGCGATGGCCCTTCCAGAGGGGTTGGGGCCCTCGAAGATGACATTAAGGGTCGAGCCGTCGCTAGCGTAAGCCCAGCTACGGTTTTGTATCCACGTGCCGGGTTGACCAAACTGCGACCAGTCGACGATGGCTACGCTTTTGATCCCGGATTTGGAAGTGGTGAACGTTGCAGCCATAGCTGGGAGCGTGGAGCATGCCAGCAGAGCCAAGGTAGCGATGCGAAGTTGCGTTTTCATGGTGACCCTCCTTGTGGTCATTAGGTTGTGGCGACAGTTTTGAGCCGAGATCGTCGCCGGGTGTTTTGCGGTCCAATCGCTCACCGCCGGGAACCGAATCGGAAGTCCGGTTCAAATTCGTGCCGAGTGTCCGTTAGATCGCTACGGCAAGCAATGCACGCGAGGTGAGTTGTTGGTGAGTCGTTGGTGAGTATCGGCAAGCTCTTCATTCCAAGGCTTCAGGAATGACTACCCTCGGGTCGTGATGCACCTGAAAAAGACGATCACACAGACGAGTTACAGGCGGCAGACGTTGTAAAGTAAGGCCGAGCAGCAGAAAACTATATCACCGCTGGGTAAGCAAGCAACGTCCAGGGGTGCGAATGGGCCTTGAGCCGAAAAAAAAGCGAGTAAGCTTATGGGATCGCATGCGAACGAGGTTGAAGCGGTAGAAGTCCAGTCTTAAGAATCACACAGAGTGGCGCAGCGACACCCGCCGCAAGAAAGCTTGTAAGTATCAGCTTTGTCTAGAGAGACATGGTATGGTGAACCGAAGTTGCCTCAGAAAAGAAAATCCCCGCCCATGCGAGAGAGGCTGGGGCAGGGGCACCCGGCTAAAAGGCGGGTAGAACTCGGCGTTCCGATTTAGGGACAATTGCTACTCACTGCAATCCCACCACTGAAATCTATAGTACAGGGATCACCATTGTAATCCGTCAAATGGACGACAGCATAAATCCCCGTCTGGCCATTCATGGCCTTGAAACCGGAGGTTGCATTCACTGTCGTGCCAGTCACTAGGCCGTTGACGTTCAAGTTTCCATTTACCTGGATGTTGCTGGTGGCGGTGATGCTGCCAGCCATGGTGAGTGTGGATCCACTCTGTGACAACAACGAGCATCCAACCGTGCTTGTACCCGTCCACATTGTGATTTTCCCCGAGGAGCAGGTGCCCGTAAGACCGCTGGCGCCCACCTCAAGTTGACCACTCGGGCTTATGTACACATTTGCCGCATTGGTTGTTGTGTTATTGACGATACCCGCAATGTGCGTCTACAAATTGCGGGCCTTCGGTGCCTATGCGGAATACGTATTGCTCTCGCCGACGTTACCCGGGTTGGCCAAATCCACGTTGTAGCTGCCCGTGGTGATGTACTTCCCGGCCGCAATAACCCGAAGGCTGAATTTCCGTTGCCCGACGTGGTGTTGTCGCCGGCGCCATAGCCCATAAAGGTGTTGCTGCTCCCTGGGCCCGCAGTGGATCCACTCCAGCCAGCCGAGACGCCCATGGCCGTGTTGTAGCTGCCTTCGCAATTTAGGCATGCCGCGTTCCCTACGTAGGTATTGAACCCTCCAGTCGCGTAGGTGTAATTGTAGTAACCTGCATTCGGGCCGACGTAGACATTACTGGGAGTCGAGGGAATTCCAGTTCCCAGCACGTTTGCGCCCCAGATCTGATAAAAACCGGTGGCACTGTTGGAAAGATTGAAGCTTCCGCTGTCATTGACCACAGTTGCGCCGGTCACTGCTTGAGACATCAGAGACGTCGTCAAGTCTCCCGCAGCGTCTGTGACTACCGGAATGTTTCCCGCCGTGCAACCCGTACAGGTGAACAGCTGCTGACTTGCCATTCCAGCCGAAGCAGCGCCAGTTGCTAAAGTCCCATTGGTGGCCAACGCGTTCACCGATGTGACGTTGTTGGTATCCGACGGTGCCGCCTTTGACGAAGGCCGACGCAGGCAGCCCACCCAACGTCTCCGCTTTTCGTGCGCCTTGAAGGCGTAGGGCACGCTCACTAGCAATACGCGCGCCTCCTCTGCTTGTCCTTGGACTTGCACCCCAAGCCATCGCTCCTCCTGCTCTGAGAAGAGATCGTCCGGTAATCCACGGGCCGCGGTGTTTCCCAGCAATACGTTGTACTGCCCGTCTTTGTTCAGTGAGACATTTTGCGTCTCCTCCAAACGGCTGCGCCACTGTCTTGCTGCTTGTAGATAGCGAAGGTAACTCCGACCGTTGAAGAAGGAGCCGAGGCCACACCCAGTCCATCTTTCAGGGTTCCACTGTGCCGAATGAGGTTAGGAACAGCCATAGTTGAGGTTTGTTGCGCTGTGCAGATTAACGAACAACAGGGCGAACAGAGCAATAACCAGCATGGCGTTGAAGTGGCGCATAGAGACTCCCCGTGAAGCTACGAAATGGCGTGTTGTCCCTTGGCGCGCAAACAGAGCCAGATGCGCGTTTTTCATACGATCCTCCTTATGTAACGAGGTTAGGGGTTGAACTGCAACGACGTTGGTGTGCTGTTTGGTGACTTGCGTTTTCATGGTGACCTCCTTGTGGTCATGGGTTGTGGCGACGGTCTGAGCCGGGATCGTCGCCGGTTGTTTTGCGGTCTAATCGCTCACCGGCGGGAACCGAATCCGAACCCGGTTCAAATTCGTGCCGAGTGTGCGTTAGATCGCTACCGCAAACAATGCACGCGAGGTAAGTTGTTGGTAAGTCATTGGGAGTATCGGCAAGCTCTTCATTCCAAGGCTTCTGGGATGACGACCTCAGGGCCTTAATGCACCTGAAAAATGGCACAAGTCTGCGCGGCGCCGGTCCAAGGTGCCGTGCCACCAGAGCCGCTGCCGCAAACTCCGCTTGGAACTCGCCAACCCCGGGAGTAGACTCTTTCCCACCACGCCACAATCCATGCCAAACACCCTGACACCCCGTGTTCGCCTCGCTGGGTACGAGTTCAGTCTCAAGACCGGAGAACTAAGCGGAGGCGGCCAGGTCGTCCGCCTGGCGGAGAAGCCATTCCGGGTGCTGTTGATCCTGGTCGAGGGCGACGGGGAACTAGTTACGCGGGAAGACATCCAGAAGAAGTTGTGGCCCAGCGACACCGTGGTTGACTTCGAGCATGGCATCAACACGGCCATCAAGGTGTTGCGGCGCGCGCTCGGGGACTCCGCCGAGGATCCGAAGTACATCGAGACCATACCGCGACGGGGCTACCGTCTCTTGGTACCGGTGGAACGGCTAGATTCGCTGCTGGCGACACTTCTGGGACTGGGTTAGGGTCGAGCAGTCACGATGGAACTGGGGTTGTGCCGCTACAGCTTGAGCCAGCTGGCCTGACTGGCAAGATGGTTTCCCACTATCGAGTGTTAGAGGTGGTGGGCGGCGGCGGCATGGGAGTGGTGTATAGGGCCGAGGATTTGAAGCTCGGCCGTGCTGTGGCACTGAAGTTTCTACCCGAAGAGGTCGGTAACGATCCACATGCGCTGGAACGGTTCGAACGCGAAGCGCGAGCGGCTTCGTCCTTGGATCATCCCAACATTTGTTCGATCTATGAATTCGGCGAGCATGAAGGCCGGCCCTTCATCGTGATGCAGTTGCTGCAAGGGCAGACCTTGAGGGACTGCCTGGCAACGGTGCAGAATCCGGTCACGGGGACCTACAGCGGCCAGCCGTTACCCATTGATGTCTTGCTGGAAGAGGCATTTCAGATTCTGGATGGTCTGGAGGCCGCGCATGAGAAAGGCATCATTCACCGTGACATCAAGCCGGCGAACATTTTTGTCACCACCGTGGGCGTCGCCAAGATTCTGGATTTTGGGTTGGCAAAGCTGCTGCGGGGAGGTAATCGACCGGCACGAACGGCGAGCCGGCGCCTGAGCAGCAGGCTGCCATGGCGAGTGGAGCGGTGGATCTCAGCCGGGTTGGCGTAGCTGTTGGCACGGCAGCCTACATGTCGCCCGAACAGGTTCGCGGTGAGAAGCTGGACACGCGCACTGACCTCTTCTCCTTTGGCCTGGTCCTCTACCAAATGGCAACCGGGCGGCGCGCCTTCAGCACCGAGAATGCCACAATTCTTCCGCAGGCGATCCTGAATAGCAATCCGATTCCCGTCCATGACCTGAATCCCGGCCTACCACTGAAGCTGGAGAAGATCGTCAACAAGTGCTTGGAGAAAGATCGAAACCTCCGCCATCAGAACGCGGCTGAGTTAAAAGAGGACCTCAGACGGTTGAAGAGCGATGTGGCTGGTCCGTCGGCGGGTGAAAAGGTCGACACAGCGCCTTCTTCCCAATCCACCGACCATGGCAACGAGTCGTCCGTCAGCCATAGATCGGTGATGAAGCCATCTACTCGATGGAGCAAGCAGCGTGTTGGTTCGGCCCTGATCGTTGGCCTCTTGATTTTGATTGCGGCGTGCCTATGGTGCATACACGCTTTGGCGCATTCGGGGAACACCGCCATTTCAAAGCATGAATATCGAAAGGCTTAGCAACTCCGGCAAAGTCCGCGTTGGAGCCATCTCTCCTGACGGCAGATATGTGATTTACGCGCAGTATGAGGGGAACGGCCAGCAAAGCTTGCGTCTGCGACACATGGCGACAGGCAGCGACACTCAGATCATGGCGCCCGGCACACTCACCTATTTACAGCTTAATTTCTCGCCGGACGACGATTTCCTGTACTTCATTGGCCAGGTACCTGAGAAGCCTGGCGTGGGTTTCTTTACCGCATCCCGGTCCTCGGGGGGCAGCTCCACAAATTGATTGAAGACGTGGATTTTGGTGTCAGCTTCTCGCCTGACGGCAAAGAGATTGTATTTGTCCGGGACAACGATTCCGCTGCGACCTCCAGAGTAATGGTAGCTAACGCCGACGGAACCGGAGAGCGCGTTCTGGCGAGCTTGGTCGAACGACAGTATGTCGGCGTGGCATGGTCTCCGGACGACAAATGGATCGCCGCTATAACTGCCTCCGGTACCGGACGCGCTAGCGACGCGATCCTGCTCAACCCGCAAAACGGAGCAGCGAAAACCATCTACAGCGGACAGAGCATCTCGCTGTTTAGCCTCGCTTGGACGGGCGACAACCGTCATCTTGTAGTCAACTTCACCGACCCGTCGATGGATCGATTACAAATTGGAGAGATATCCATTTCCGACGGCAAACTCCGCCGTATCACCAACGACCTCAGCAATTACGGCGGTCTTTCGCTGACCAAGGACGGCAAGCAGTTGGCCACGACACAAACCGTGATCGATAGGGCGCTGTACGTCATGAGTGTGGCGCCGGACGACGGCTCCAACCCACCCGTGATCGATGACCGGATCTACGAAGCTCACTGGCTGCCTGATGGCCGACTGTTGGCGGTTGACAATTTTTATCGAGTCATCACTATGAGCGCAGCCGGCAGCAACCAAACTGTCGTATTTCAGGACAACTTTGTGGTTGGACGTTTGTCAGTTTGCCCTGACGGACGTCATGCGCTGTTCAGTGCGCTCGACAAGAAAACGGGAAAATCTTAACATCGGGCGTCTTGATATTCAGAGCTCTGACGCAACCATGCTAACCAGTGACAAATTTGATGTAACTCCTGTCTGCTCACCCGACGGCACCTATTTTCTTTATTCCTCCCTTGCCAGCCGCAAGTGGCGGGTGATGAAAAAGCCGTTTGCCGGTGAACCCGCCACACAGTTAAGCGAGAAAACGACGGCCTTCCCCGCTATCTCCCCCGACGGGAGCCACATCGCTAGTCGTTCTGGAAGGCTCAGGCGCGAACGAGGCAGAAATGATCGAAATTTTTTCGCCGCAGGGAGGGACGCCACTGAAGTCCTTCGCGCCCGGCCCGACCTTCTCGCCTGGGGGGGACCGCTTCGGACTGCAGTTTTCCGCCGACGGACAAGCCATCTACTACGTGACTAGCAACAAGGGTGTCGACAATATTGTGATGCAACCCATGACAGGCGGCCCTCCGACCCCCGTAACTAAGTTCCGTGACAAGTTCATTACCGCCTTTGATTTTGATTGGAAGAACAAGAGACTGGCAGTAGTCCGCGGGACGCGCCGCAGCGACATGGTCCTGATCACCCAGCAGGAAGCGCATTAGGGCGTTGGCCGCAGACCGCACCCAGTGACTGATGTTGGTTCAGACAAGCGGTTTTCCGGCATTAACCATACCTGGCAACTTCATCGATCTGCCTGAAATTCTCGTCTGGGTGGTATGCCGCCAGCCGCTGGTATTGCGCGGTAAGGACAGCCTGAAATGCAAGGCTTCTGGGAAGCCAACGTAGCTGGGAGCCGTCGTAAAGAGCTGGAGGCACAGCGGTGGTTGTTTAGGGTCGCAGTGGATGCATTCGCGAGTCTCTGTGGTCAACAGCTTGCGATTGGTAGGACATCTGGGTTTTCCGCTACAGCACTGTAGTCGAATTTGTAGATGGTGTCGCATCGCTCGACGAGCAGCTAAAGCGTGCCACCCGATACAAACAAACATGTCAGTAAACATTCGTGTTCCCACGTCTACTCACTGTCTCACTTTAGGGGTGCAGTCCATGTCCGCGACCCAAAGCTGATCAACAGCGTTCAGCGTCATCCGACGCGCCAGGTTCATGTAGATCTCCAGCGCGTGGTCGGAATCCGTTGTGGTCACGAACTGCTTGGGCTGCACCGCCAGCAGGTTGTCCTCACGCATAATGCGCGCCACAGGTTTGCGATTCACCCGCATTCCCTCGCGTCGTAACTCCGCCGTCACCCGCCGATAGCCATACCGGTGGCGGTGTTCCAGCGCCGTCCGCTGGATCGCCGACCGCAGCTCCATGCTCTCTTCTTGCGGCAGTCGTTCCTGCAGTGATCGGTAGAAACCGGCACGACTGACCCGTGCCAACTGACACATGCGCTCGATACTCAGGCTGCCTTGCATCGGCATCACTTCTCGGATCTCGTCGTAGATGCCGTCTCGCCAGAGCCGCTGCCTTTCTGGCGTCGAGCCTCGACTTTTTGCAAGGTACCTCGAAAAAAATCCGCTTCCAATGCCTTCTCCGCCAGCAACCGCTTCAAATCCCGGACTTCCTTGCGCAGCCCTCGTATGGCCGAGGTCGGCGTGCCATCCTTTCGAATAATCCAGTGATAAGGCCAAAACACTTGGTTGCCACCACGGTCGTGCCCCGAAAATATAGGATGCCCCTGCAAATGCTTGTCTTTTTCTAAGGTTGGGTGAATGAGATATGGCGCATAGAGCCGTATCAGTTCGATCGCCGATAAGCGGGTCGAGCGGAGCCCAGGAGGGTTGCTCGTGTGGTGGATCACAACCGTGTCGATCGGCTTGCGTTCAGCATCGAACCAGCTCAAGTCGTTCCCAAGGACGATAGTACGGTTCACAAGGTGCCGTTCAAAAAAGTCGTAAAGTTCCTTCTTATATTGCTGCCGAACTTCGAGCGGCTGTTTTCGCAACTCCTCCGTCTGGCTCTGCAACTCCGGTATAACGGTTAGATACCATGCTGGAAAGCGCAGGCGTTGCACCCAGCGAGCCTCGAATTGACGGAGCCTTTTGATAGGTTCTGGAATCATCGTAAGGTTGTGCAATAGGAGGGCTGCCGACCGCTCTAAATATAGATCCACGTCGAACGACATCAAGCCTTACGTCTAGAGCTATTCCGTGTTTCCGATTACGTATTCCCATACCTCAGGGAATTTACGCGCCATATATTTTTCCTTTTGTCGCGCATCGAATTCTTTGATTCTCCGAAAGGTCTGGAGCGCATTGCTCAGAGTACCAATCAACTACTTTTTGTTTCCGAACCGCCGGTACCAGAACCCCATACCATACGAATGTCGGCCAAACTGACGAGATTGCCCGCGCGCTCTGCAATGCGCTCCGCCCTTTTGAGAAGCCATTGGGGTCGGTAACGATTGTTGAACTCTACATAAATCTTGCCGAGAATCATCTCAACGTGGGCGTCGTCGCGTCCGACTCGCATCCATCGTCCCACGGCAACCGAAAGGAGCAGCCACCGCCGAGCCTCGGCGTAATATGGTCGTCCTAGCCGATGAATGATGCTTCCGATGTTTCCGCACGTGGAGTGCACGGCCTCATAGTTGCCGGTAATCAGGTATGCCTCGATGCCGCTCTGATCGATGCCGAGAAATGTTTCGGCTTCTCTTCTCAACCAATCCCTGCAAAACCTCAGAAAATGCCGGTCCCGCATCGAGCGGCCCATGCAGCTAATGTACTCACCGATCTCTTTTCGGTACTGAGCGTTTTGCCAACACAATATCGCTATGGAAGTCATTATCGAAGTTTTCGAATTCATATAAACTCTTGGGAATAAAGTCGACCAAGATGTTTCCGGGTTCCTGTTCGCGCCTCTCCGATGAGAGAACCGTTTTGATGTCATCACTCACAACCGGTTCACGCCGGAAGCTTGTGGGCCTTGAGCAGGTGCTCCGCAAACGCGACCGTCATGGACGGGTGTACGTCGGCGGGAAACGGATATCCACACAGCGAGCAGCGTTGCAAAGTCCCGTCGGCGATCAAGCGCGGTTCGGTCTCGGCTTTTTTGTGGCCAAGGTTGGTGATCCTCTTTTCCCTGACATCGCGGGCGTGGTCAATAGCATCCTGAGCCTTTTTGTGCGGATCGTACAGTTGGTCGAAAGGCTTCTTGTATTCCATGTCTTGAGTTTACGCCGTTCGCACCGGCATCAAGCCCCGTGGATTTCAAACTGCACCCTGCCGCGAGGGTTGGGCCGTATCGGAGCGAAGACGCGAGCGACCAAGTTCAACGCAGCGGGAAGAGGTGTCACGATCGGATCCCAGTCTCCACGGTTGCATCCCGCGCGGAGTCGAAGGCCTGCGGTGAGTGGTGCAATTTGAGTTCCGGGTTGTGCAAAATTGACCAGACATCCGAAGGAATGGCGGAGCATCGTCAAAATGAGTCCCCTTCTTAGGGGATGATTTAAGTAGCACAGAAGCCGCCCTGGCTTGAGTTCCGGGTGGCTTCTCTCTTCTGCAGACGCTTACGCCGAGGAGCTGTGGTCCGCAGAAATTGCATCGGGCACAAAGTTGTCACATGGGCCATCGCGAATGACGGAATTATAAGTTGTCGTTCGCCCAGAAATAGCTGGCGCCGTTATCGGGTCGAATTACCTGGCGTTCCAGGGCAATCCCCGATTCCAGGACCTGATTCGCCGCGCCGGGTTCCCAAACTGCTCCAATCGGCATTCAACCTGGTGTTAGGGACTGCTGGCACCCCGTGCTAGCATCGTTCAGTCTTGATTTCGGCACTTCCCGTCGAAGTAGCCGATGTAAATCAACAAAGCACCCTTTGTCCGAACCGGAACCACCACTCCCTACAGCGATTTGTTTGGTCACAGTTTGGATGGCGAGGGCAGGATGTACGGCATCTGGGATGCGACCCGGAGCAATACGGTGATCTGGTCAGGAACCTCTTATAACACCGCTAGCCAGGCCACCCAGGTGAGTGTGATCGCTGGAGCCGAGAACTTCACGTATGATCCCAACTCCGGGCGGATGACACAGTGGAGTTCCACAGCGGGCAGCAACACGCAGGCTGGAACGCTAACCTGGAATGCCAACGGCACGTTGCAGGACATGCAGATCAACGACACCGCAGATTCATCCAACATGCAGAATTGCACCTACGGCTATGACGATGTGGAACGGTTGTTGAACGCCAATTGTGGCTCGATTTGGTCGCAGACCTTCGGCTACGATGCTTTTGGCAACATTGCCAAGACCGGAACTTCGAGTTTCCATCCAGGCTACACGAGCGGCAACCACGTGATTGGTTTCACCTACGACGGCATGGGCAACGTGACCAACGACGGTGCCAACACCTATACCTACGATGCCGAAGGGCGGCCGCTTACGGTCGGCGGAGTACAGACCACCTATGATGCCTTGGGGCGGGCGGTTGAGCAGAACCGCAGTGGAACCTACACCCAGATTCTGTACTCACCCGTCGGACAAAAGTTTGGGTTAATGAACGGCTCGACAGTGAAGCAGTACTTCGTGCCGCTGGCGGGCGGGATGCAGGCTGTCTATAATTCCAGCGGCTTGCAATACTATCGTCATTCCGACTGGCTGGGGTCGTCGCGCTTCGCGGCTACTACCTCGGGGGCAGTGTATTACGACGGAGCCTATGCTCCGTTTGGCGAGAACTACGCGGAGACAGGAACCACAGACCGCGCCTTTACCGGCCAGACCCAGGACACGGTGAACGGGCTGTACGATTTCCTGCTTCCGCCAACAAAGCTCCGCCCAAGGCCGCTGGCTGGTGCCCGATCCGGCTGGTCTGGCCGCCGTGGACCTCACCAACCCCCAGACCTGGAATAGATATGCTTATGTGGCAAACAATCCGTTGAGCACCGTGGATCCGCTAGGAATGTATTGTGCTCTTCCTCTTGATTACGGTCACTATAGCGTCGGCTGCGGAAATGTCGGTATGAGCTGGGGCTCAGGAGAATGGGGTGTCGGGCAATCCGACAGGTCCTCTACTGAAGACGACCGTGCTGGATCCACCGACGTACCTCAGCACACAGTAGTCGACATAATGTCCCCGGGTGCGACCGACCCTGAAAGTGTCGAACCAGTATTGCAGTCTTCGATTGATGGGGATGTTCCTGACATGCTCTTAATCCCCGGCCAGATTTTTCAAGGCAACAAATACCAGATGCAATTCCACACACAAGACGGGAGTCTAGCAGCTCCCGGCTTCCAAGTGCAACAAAATGTAACGCCAATGGTTCAGATTAATGTCACACCAGACGCGTTAGCGCCAAATCCTATGTATCAGCTAGCGCCAGACTATATTGGTGCCACTAGTGCTTAGACCGCTTGATTATGTAACGAAACTTGTGTCGGGCCTGCTTGCGTGTGAACTTCCACTGGATGGTAACCCGGTCGCGATTCATACGACGATTCCAGGTCCGGGTTTGCTGGCGCAAGCAAGCGATGTCTCCGATTCGGCGTTTGCCTAAGCATTGCCGGGAAAGCAAACTCACCTCCATCTCCGCCTGGTTCAGCCAGCTTGCATGCTTGGGAGTGTAGTGCGCCGTAAAACGCTTCCACAACCAACCGCCAGCTTTTTCTCCGAATCGTTGCACCAGAGCTTTGCGGGTGTGGGTACTCAGGTTGTCCATGACCAGATGGATGGTGTCGGCCTCCCGATAGCTAGCGGCGATATCCAGCAGGTAATCGGCAAACTGGGCCGAGCAGCGAGTCGGAGTCACCTTGGTGAAGTGCCGTCCCGCCTTGGGCTCGATCCCGCAAAACACGTTGGCGGTTCCGCAACGCTTGTATTCGTAGTCTCGCCTGGCAACTCTTCCTGGCTTCATCGCGATCGGGAAACGGGTGTCGGCATGCAGCACCACCGGCTTCTCGTCAATGCAGACCACCGGTGCCCGCTCGCACAGAGGCTTTTCATACAGCCCAGCACCTCCTCCATGCGGGCGATGTACTCCTCGTCCAACTCCCCCACGCACCACATTTTTTTCCCGCCACGGCTTCAGGTCGTGGCTTTCCAGCAGCACCCGGATGGTTTCTCGCCCTACCCGTGGTACCAACTTGCGTTGGATCACCTCTTCGGTCAGCAGGCGCACCGTCCAGCGTGCCCGTCCGGACGGTGGCTGACTGCAGGCCACCGCGATGATGCGCTGTCGTTGCTCCCCATCCAGCGCCGGAGCTGCCCCCGGCCGGGAGGCGTCATATAACGCACGCTCCAGCCCGCCCTGCTGATAGCGCTTGCCGATCTGCCACACCGCTTTGGCCGAAAGCCCCAGACTGACAGCCACCGCAGGGGTTGCCTGCCCGCTATCCATCTGTCGCAGGGCCAAGGCTCGCAGCACCGTCCGTACCGGCTGCAACCCGCCGCTCAACAACCGATCCAAGTGTTGCCGATCCCGCCTGGAAAGTTGAACCCGGAGTGCTTTGCCTCTACCCATGCCATAGCTATAAAGCCTGACACCATGGCACGCCAAGTGTCTATCTTGATTACCTATCTATGCGGTCATAGCACTAGTGACGTGAATGGCAATTTTCCATCAACGGCAATCAATATTCAGCAAGTAACGTACACGGTAATGACGCCCTTCGAAACATACAATTTAAGCACTATCATCTATCAGGTTGTGATAGTAAGCGGTGGCAGGGTGACCGCATCGTTCCCCGTGGTAGTGCAGAAGCAGCGTAGAAGGATGCGGTGACCCTAGTGGGGCACGATCGTTATAGCAACAGACCTTAAAGGCTGTTCATTTGCCACCAGAAGTAGAGTTGTTCGGGCGTCCGGATTTAGTAAGCCATGTTACTAATGTGCTCCAAAGGAGTGGCTCGTATGGCAGGTCGGGTGTTTGCGACCTTCTTGATCGTTGTATTTGCAATGGTGGAATCTCAGGGACAGGGCTCAGCCTATTACGCTTCTAAGCAGGCGTTGCTTGCGCCTCTCCTTGAGGTCCTCGATAAGGCCGGAGTTTCGGGATCTCTTGAATTTTCAGGACACTGCGATTCGTTCAACGGCCCAGACTTTCCGGAGTTGCGGGCTCCCATGACAAGTGCGGCTCCCCCTCTCGAAGCTGTGCGTGAAATGCTTGCCCATAACCCAAGTATGCAAGTGACGCAGGATCCCGACGGCACAATTCGAATCATTCAAGTTGGTGTTCCAAAGGATTTCCTAAACGTAAAGATCGTCCACATTCCATTTGAAACCGGACGACCGCCCGCGCATCATCCCATCTACAGTGCTAATGCCGCGCTCGTGCATATCTGGGTGGCTCCGGAGGTGACGCGTTTCATAAAAGACCATGACGTGGAAATGCCGGCTTTCGTGGCCATTGGCGCGCCCCCACCTTCCGCGGCGTCGCCTAACATGCCGCACATCTCTGCTGCTGCTCTAGATAATGTAACTGTCTCTCAAGCAATGGATTACATTCTCAGGAGCTTTCCGGGTATCTGGTATTACGAAAATTGCCCGCAGACGGAGAGCAGACATCGGACGATTAAGCTGGGGTTTTACTACCTACAAAAAACAGGTGTCGGGTCGACTGTTCAATAGCACGTTCGTGGACTGTGCGAGCGGTGGGGCTGATTGCATAATAGTGTCGGCTCAAGCCGCCGGGTACACTTGGCGCGCTCAAGCAAACCAAGGCTCGGAGGAAAGGAGCCGAGCACATGAAGATTGTAGGTTGTGATTTACAAACGCGCTAACAGCAGATCGCGGTGCTGGATCAGGAAATGGGCGAACTTGATCGAGCGTCGTCTGGAACACGCCAGCGGCGAAGGGCGGGCCTTCTGTGACATGGACTATCAGCAGCAATCTCTATCCATAGCGAAACTTTCCTTGCTCATAGAATTCCCTTCGCGAGAGGATGGCTTGCACTTGCCGCCGCGTCCACTGCTTGCCATTTCTGCGTTCGTAGCCTTGGCGGTTTAAGAGCTCCACGATTTCAGAAACCACTTTCCCGCGCTGCCTTGCTTCGAGGATCGTGCGTACGACAACGGCTTCGAGCTCGTTGAGAACAAGCGTCTTCCGCTCCCGGCGGTATCCGTAAGGAACATTGCCGCCGGGCGAATGGCCCTTCCTCACCCGTTCCTGGCGTCCCTTCAACAACCGCTCGATGATTTCCTTCCGGTTGTCCTCGGCGATAGCCTCGCGGATTTGGCGGATCAGGACTTCCCGCCGATCGCGGCTGTTATAGTTCGGCATGTCAGCAATCAGCACCCGAACGCCATAGCGTTCAAACTGCCAAAATAAATTCTCTGCGATGCGCACGTCGCGCGACAGCCGATCAAGAGACGGAATGATGAATGCTTCGACGCGCTTCAACTTGCACTGCCGGATCAGTTCCTTGAGCTGCGGCCGGTTTTCCAGAACCCCGCTTTCTCCCTCGTCACGATAGAAACGATCAATAAACAAGCCCTGCGCCTGAGCGAAGAGCGTGGCGTCGCGCACCTGAATTTCGATCCCGAGCCCGTTTTTCTTCTGCTCTAAGGTCGAAATTCGACAGTAAGCCACGATCAGTTTTCTTGCCTCCATATCGAAGAGTGGGGTGATTGTCGCAGATGGGCGTCGCTTTGTAGAGCCACGCCTCTGTGCCTTTCATCTTGCGCCTTTGACGGAATCCGTCAAGGCATCTTCCCCCGGTCGCCGAGACGGTGGGCTTCATTAACAAAGCTTTGATTTGAATGAACGGTACAGAAACGGCGCATGGTCACGGATTTCAGATTCGGTATAAGAACGGGGTGGTTGTGAAGATGAAAAGCTGTTTTATAGCGGTCTCTGCAGTAACAGTCCTGTGCTATGTCCTCGCTCTTACGGGCTGCGGTGGGGGTAACGGAACTGGCGGTAACAATCCACCTCCCACTCCCCTCATCAGCGTAAGCGGACCCGCAAGCGTGATGACTGGGCAGCAGGCCCAATACACCGCGAAGGAAAACGGCGCACCCATTTCAGCAACTTGGGCGGTGAACGGCGTAACCAACGGGAACTCGACCGTGGGAACTATTTCTGCTGCGGGCCTCTATACCGCACCGGAGACTGTTCCGAATCCGGCAACCGTAACCATGAGCGCTACAAGCGGCGGTGCAAACCCCGGCTCAATTTCTGTCACGATCGCAGCATCGCCTCCGACCAATCCGATGATCACTTCTTTCACTGCGAACCCGGCGACGATCCAGTCCGGCGTGTCGGCCACACTTTCGTGGGCGACGATGAACGCGGCGAGTCTCACGATCGATCAGGGTATTGGCAGCGTCTCCCCGGTTAATCAGGGATCGGTTGTTGTCTCGCCAACGCAGACGACGACGTACACCCTGACCGCGACCGGCGAACAGGGAACGACTCCCGCAACAGCAACTGCAACGGTCACCGTCACTCCTGCCGGAAACGGGATTACCATCACTTCGGTTGACCCCATGAGTCTATACGTCGAAACTCAAGGGACATTGCAAGAGTTCACGATCACGGGATCTGGATTTGCGCCGAATGATGTATTGAGTGTGAATCCATGTTTCGGCGACATCACTCTTGGAAGCCAAACACTCCCACCCAGTTCTCTCAAATTCTCGGATTTGACGCGGGAAATTGCTATTCCCCCGGCTGGTTCCAAAATCAGGTCATGAGTGCTGATGGCAGTCAAGCCTCCAACATCGTTGACTTCGCGATGTTCGGCAATCCAGGGACGTTCTCTCAGGATTCTTCCACGGGAACGTACTATCAAATCGAGCGCTCGTTTGTCCGGATATTCAACCCTGATTTCTCGTCAGCGGGAAGCTTCCAACCGGGGGCGAATCTTTCGGTTGCGGTCGATAACGAGACTCATAAGATCGTTATGAGCCAGCCCGCAGGGGCGGACACGTTTTCTGTCTACAAGAGTCCGACGGATCCGAACCCAGTAGGGGCCACGAACGGCAATCCGGCGATGGAAGTCGATAATCTGAACCATGTGGGCTGCGGAGCCCAATGGACGGCCAACCAAATTGCCTGTCTCGACCTAAGCCAGGACATTCCAACGATTACGACGAGTCCTCTTGGAGTCGTTGGCAACCAACCATGGCTCCTGCGGAGATTCGACGTGAGCGGAGTGAGTACGGCGGTAACCTATAACCGAGGCGACGCGCAGGTATGCTCGTACGCGATTTCACTGTGGACGGAAACCTGGTGCGTCACACTTCCCGGCTTTACCAAGTCCGGTGACATCACCGCCGGCAATATGATCAATGCTGGTTGGGAGATGATCCCATTCCGCTCGGGCCCGCTGGCTAACACGGTTGCAGTCTTCAGTCGGTACGACCATCTGGTCGCGTTTGTGAACGTGGCAGTGGGCGCCGTTGTCGGCCAACCGGTTTCGCTTAGTGGTGATCCCTTCCAGATCGCCGCAAACGAAGTCACCGGGACCGCAGTCGTGGCATTCGCCGATGTGGATGCAATGCTAAACCGTTTTTCGGTGATCGATCCGATAGCCGGAACGACAACTGAGCTGGCCAATACTTGGACCAACCTTGCAACCGTCTTTTGGATCAGCCCCGATGGCCTACGTTTGTATTTGGCGAACCGGGACCAAAGCCAAGTAATTCCGAATCAGTGAGTGAACTAGCAACAGGATTTCAGGGCCGCTAGGATTCGGCTCTTTCCAAGAACTTTACTCGACTATCGAGATCCTTTACCCATTCGTGAAGGTGTGCAAAATCGTCACTCCATCGGGAGGCGTAGCTCGAAAGATGCAGGTCGATCTTTTCGATGGCGTGGAGGATTGTCTTTTCCGACTCCTTCAATGCGGCTTTGCTGGCCAGATCTTCGCGAAGCGCCGCAAATTCCCGCTGCGAGGCTGCCGCTAGTTCATCAATAGTCATAGGCTTAACTTTAGAACTCCCATTGTGTTTGTCAAGGAAAACGGCGGTGTCTGCAATCAGGTTCGGACCCCACCCTCGGATCATGATGCTTCCGGTGTGTCCTAGTTTGTTAGAGGGCTGAGAGGGGGTGCTCGGCTATTTCTCTTCCTTTAATCGCGTCTCCACGATAGTGACAGTGAACTCCTTGCCGTTGTCGTCGCGAATGACCATGTCCTTGCGCTTGAGTCGCCAATCAATAGAACCGTTTTCAGTTAATGTCGGAAATTTCTGCCAGGCGAAATTCAGCGTTCTTTCAACAAAGTAAATGCGGTCGCCGCCATCAATTTGCAGACTGTAAGTGGTGTGGCCTGTTTCATTCGTCGAAGCACCCGTACTGAACGTGCTTCGGTGGTACTGCAATACCTTCCCCTGATTCCAACTGTCGGCAGCGATGCCGGGAAGGCACAGGAGTATGGCGGCGCAGAAGAGTCCGAGACCTGCTCGCATTCCAGACAACAGGATAGACCGGTTGCGCAACCTTGGGAAGGAAATGCAAGATATATTGCTCAACGCGACCAAGCACACCGTTAGAAGCTCGGATTCCGGCTGAACTTGGCGATCTCGCGGATGCGACTCTCCCCATCATGGCCGCCATTTCTCCGAGAAACCCCTCCCATTCAAGTTAACTGGTATTAACGCACCCCCAGTACACCCCACCAAATTAAAAAGGAGCCTGCCGGTGGCGAGGCTCCTGCATACAAAGAGCTAAGTTGATTCGAGGACCTTGCGGACCTCTTCGAGCTTCTGCAATTGTTTCTTGGCCTGCTTGAGTTCCTCTTCTTTCGCGGCTACGTCGTCTCGCAGCCGGTCAATTTGATCCAAGACGACTTGGACCGGCGTCTTCTTGACCCAGGGCTTCCGGCCGCCCTTCTCGGGCGAATGCGCTGCGGGATTTTGGAGCCTGGGTTTCGGGTTGTTTTTGTGCCGTCACTTCTCCTCCTCAGTTTTCTTTTGCGAGGCCTGCCATTGCTGCAAGACCTGCAAGATGGTGATCGCATAGCGCACCCGTTCTTCAACTCCTACGAGTGCGCCTACCGCTGCTAATGGCTCGGTACGGCTCAGGTGGTCGAGAGCTTCTTCGCACCGAAGCCGCACTTCCCGAAGGCCGGCGCTCGCGTTCGACAGAATTGTGTCCGCCACCGGATCGGGGTTCTTCGTGTTGGTCAACTATTCCCTCCTTTTGAATCGTGGTTTTGGCTCAAGGCCTGACGAGCCCGATACGGTCTCGCGGCAGGCCCTACACTGTTGTGCATCGGCACGTCCGTGACGCGTTCCCTGGTCGAGAGCGATGAGCGTCGCACCCGCCACCAGGCGTTCATCCCATTCGGCGATGAACCTCCCGGCCTCTTCGGGCGTTTGGTTGTGATTTATGAGCCGGTAGTCGTTATTGGCTCGGTGGTAGAGAATCAGCAATTTCAGGTGTTGGTCGGTCATTGGTTCGTTCTTCGCTTTCTTTGGCTGGTATTCCTCCTTCGGGTTGTTTTCGTTGTTGCCTCACCCATTCCTCGAGTTTGCGAATCGCCTCCCGCTTGTGGGGCAATTCGACATGCACGTAGGTTGCGTGCACGTCTTCGCCCGACGAATGCCCCATGAGGGCCTTGCGGACTTCTTGCATAACTCCGGCTTCCATCAGGCGCGTGTTAAAGACGTGGCGGAGATCATGGAAGCGGAGTGGTCGAATTCCGGAGCGCCGCAGAGCCGCTGAAATGGCGCTAGGGTTTGGGATCAAGGAAGTGCTTTGTGCTGCGCGCTCACCATGGAAGAATGCCTATGCGGAGCGGCTAATCGGGTCGATACGCCGGGAATGTCTGGATCATGTGATCGTCTTCCACGAGCCAGGTCTCAGGCATGTGTTGAAAGCGCACTTTGAGTATTACACTCGGTCGCGAACTCATCTGTCACTCCACAAAGATGCACGATTCCGCGCGCCATCCAGATGCCAGAACTCGGGAGAGTAGTGGAGCTGCCCGAGGTCGGCGGGCTGCACCACCGTTATGAACGTCGTGCTGCGTGAAACGAGAGGACCTTCTGGTGATTTATGTTGAATCGCTCCGCCGTCATGGTCAAGCCAAGGCAGCCCTTTCTGGACTGGCTGCACGCGGCCGATCCAACCAGCCGCGACATTGCCCTCCCTGAAGTAGTTGCAGATCCAACAATCTACTTAATCCCGGAATGTGACTCAGAAGAGGACGTTCATGTGTTCTTGCGCGAACTGTGCGAGGACATTTTCGTCGAGCAGTTGGCTAGTTGGCTGACCGATGAAGAGACTTGGCCGCAAGACCGCGGTTTTGATGCATTCTGCCATTGGTTTGACTGGCAACACTATTCGATGCTGATTGATCTCTGCGATGGGCCGCTGACGAACGAATCCGACTGATTTTGCCGCGTGTGCAGTGCGCCCCTGCGAGCAAGAAGATCGGAACCGAAATCAACGCTCGCGAGCTCAGCCATTCGTCACACTAAGTGCAATCGGTTTAACCAGAACCAACTTTCTGGTAGGGACAGGAAGTTAAACGAAGCTGAATCAGTGAATTTCCACTGTGTCCCGAACCAGCCCCAGAGAGCAAAAATAGCTGAATAACAGAACTCTTGGCGGGCTCCATAAAAGTCAAGAGTTTTCTGCTTTGCGGAATGTACGGTCCTTTCTAATCATCCCCGGGCAGCCGTATCGCTCTAGAAGCATATTTGAGACGGTGATTGGGAACAAAGCGTAAACAGACCCACCCTGGATTGGAACTCTCGATTGCCGCAATCTCAATCAGTCCGGCCTGCTCCTGAGACAGGTTTTCGGAACCCGATTGTGCGACCGACTGCTTGCATTGGGAAAGGTCAACGAACTGCGAAGGCTCGAGATCCGTGGTGTGGACGCGCAGATCCTGGATGCCGCGACGTAGATCGACAAGGACCAATTTATTATGTCCCTCGAACAAATCCGCGAACGCGAGCTTATCGCTACCAATCCAGAACAGTCTCTGAGACGTCCACAAGTGATACGGCTGGCCTTCAGCGACAATATTGCTTCCGGGAGCATTCGTTGCTCCTGGGGGGTAGACAGGCCATCCCGCGCCAGGTATCCCAGAGTTGAATCGAGGATGGTTATAATCGGGGCTGCGGGTCAGATCGTAAACAAGGTATTCCGCGCTGATCATCGCCGGGCCAGGATGCCCGGGAAAGCTCTTCACAAACGCCAGATAGTGATGGCTCGGCGAGACCGCTGGCATGAAGCAACTGAAATGATCTATAACTCTACCCGTGGGCAGTTCGAGAATGTTTGCAACCGGCGCGTTCGCCGCCAACCGTCCCAGCACGAGAACCCTTATTGGACTAATGATTTCAACTTCGTCAATCTGCGCCGTTTCATTACAAAGGGTGAATTTTGTAACAGTCTTACTTACTCTGCTGTTTGCATGGAAGAGAAACTCATAAGAACTGGGACATCTTGGCGATGGCGTTCTGCCGAGCAATTCGATGCGCCACGCTTCAGACTCAGTTCCAATCGAAGCTTGACGTCCGAAAAAGGAGCTATATGTCGGAGGTGCTAAGCCTTTTGCCTGCGAACAGTCGTCCTGTGCTTGCGGTCCAGCTCCCAAGGCGCGAAGGAAACTGCCGAGCACCAACAACATAATCAGTCGCCAAGGTGTGAGGGCAAAAGCTCGATATGAGCGTGTTGGGTTTAGCGTGGCTGGGCCTCCGTTCTAGCAGTGACCTACTAAGAGATCGACTTAATGCATGGAAAGTCGTGCCTCAACTATCGGTTAACACGAATCGTGGTATAGCTTCCCAGATCTGTCATACCGCATGCTGAGCTAGCGTTGAAATCATCAATCTGCGAGAGTCCCGTGCATGCCGGACAGGAGTCACTCACAGATTTTACCGTGCCAGCTCCGCCCCTAATCCCACGATGAGCACCTGATCATTGCATTGCAGCGGATGCCCTGGCGAAAATACATCGACGGCAACGGTCGTATTGTTAAGTGAATCATTGCTGCAGCCGGGAGCGGTGGAAACGGCCTTGGTTACGGGGTCCATTCGGACGTCAGTCGAACCTAAGAGTAGTAGCATCTCTTTGCTTTGCCTGGTCGACAGCTGCAAGAGCGCTGTTGATCTGGCGCTCAGCGGCAGCTTGATCCTGACGCACGATATCCGCTGAGCTACCAATCTGACTTGGGATGAGTCGCGAAGTTGTATTCACAGCCTGCCGAGCTTTGATGCATAGCGCTTCCGCTTCTGCATATTTCTTTCCGTAAACTAGGGCAGTCGCTCCGAGCTGACACGCCTGGGCGAAAACGTAAGCGGGTACATGTGACTGATCCACGGCCCTCCATTGAGCCTGTATCTCAGCTTTGTAGAACTCAGGGAAACGCTCGTTGCAGTGTTGGAATGTTTTACCGTCCCATATATAGAGGTCTGTCAGTGAGCCGTATTCCGTGGGCGTAACAGCGACCACGGGCTTGCCGCCAGGATGGATTACCTTGAATCCCCAACCGGACCATTGGCCAATGATTGCTAGCCGCTCGTTCTGGAAACTGTAGACTACCGCGGCTAGCGTCTTCCCACCAGCGACCCCTACCAGCACTATGTTTGGTACGCCATCTCCCGTTAAGTCATAAAAACCGGTACCCTCGGAAAGGCGAATCACACTTTGTTGGGTCGCCCTGCCCACCTGTTTTCCATCTTTTTCGAGAAGAACACCTGCGGTCGAGTCTTGCACATCTGGATATATCGTTATCTCCAGCGGAGAAGAGGCGCTTGGTAGCGCTAATATGCGCTGCCCATAAATTGTTGCTCCGGGAGGCGTCTGGGTTACAGCCATACAGAAGTGCAACGGGTAAGTCCCGAAGAATGCCAGCATAGCCGCGCATTTGATAGCGTTCAATTCCCAAACCTCCAATAGATGTTCCCCTGCCCATAAGGAGTTCCGCCGTTACAACCATTGGTCATACCTACATTGGTAGCCAATACATCAGACAAGCAGCCCGCTGTTGATGGTGGCGTGTTGCCAGTGTTCCAGTAGTTTTGACCCAGCACGGGACCGGCGTCCCCAATTATCGAACTGGAGCGACCGGTCCCATATCTTACTGTGACGCTCCGATTGTAGAGAGTTCCACTGCTGCTGTAGGTAACCGCCAAGAAGGAGGTCGCCTGAGGATACCCTGATGGTTGGTAAGCAGTCTGGCAAAAATAAGAGCCTAAGGATGGACAAGACGCGAAGTTACAATTCTTCCACCGTTCCACGTCCATAAAGACGTACCACCAAACGTAAATGTTGTCTGTCGCTGTAACATTCGCGGTCTGATCCGTAACTGTGAAATCCCTCGTTGCTGTCGTCCCGGAAACCGTTTTTAGCGTTGCGCTGAAGGTGTGCGTTCCCGCGTCCGTAGAGTTAAAGGTGTAATTGGAAGGTAGCGTGGCAGACGCGTCAGTCGAGGAAAAGTGAACTGTTCCCCGATAAGCGCTGAAGACCTGACCGAGGTTGTCGATCGCTTGCACCTGTACGTTGGCTGCTTGCCCGGACACCATGCTATTCGTCTCACCGGTTATCGGAGTGCTTGTAACCAAAATATTGAAGTGGTTCAAAGCAAGCACGGTGGTGTCGTTTTGCGGCTCGGCCTGCCTGAGCGAGCAATACTTCGACACTCCGTTGTTATAGTTGAATGTGCCCGAAGCAAAGGCATTGGTCGAACCGGCCCCCACGCCTGTGATCTGAGTGGAACTCATCATAGCAACTGCGTGATTGTTGGTATCCCAACCGCTGAAGAGCCCCGTGAGATTGTCGTCGTATCCTGTACAGCTATTGGTGGCCCAGACACCTAAGGTATCTTGCGCCAGCACTGCGAGGGTTTCCGGATCGGCCTGTATCCCAGGATACCCGTCGCCGCAGCACGTAGTGCAGCCGTACGCAAGATGGCCATATGTCTTGTCAACAATGATCTTGCCCTCAAACAGACTGGGATCGTTGTTGCGGTTGGGTTCACGAATGTCGTACGTTCCCCAAGTCAAGTCGGGCGGGAATATCCTGCCTTTGCTGTCGGGAACGCGGTTGCGGATGATGTCGCCTAGGTTCAGCCAGAGTTGATCGCCGGGTGCGATCGTTCTGCGAACTTCGTAGTGGTCCTGCCCACGGTTGTAGTTGAAGGTGAGCACCGCTTCGGTCGGCTTCTTTCCCGCGTTGGTCACGGCAATCAGGGAGTTGTGGGTCGCATCCACTTCGAACTTCCCGGCTACCCAACTATCCGATAACTGATCGGCGAACGGGGTCTGCGCTCCATAGCGGCCAGTGCTGTCATAGCTGGATGCGATGGCCATGATGTCGTCCGGCTTTGCCGTCGCGCTATTGATCTCAACCAGCGCCCAGTGTGCGTCAGCCGGAATCTGTTTAGCAGGCGAGGTAGAAGAAGGCACGGTAGGTGGAGAGCAGATGTTCATGACGAACCAGCAGTCGGCGGAATTGACCAAGCCACGCGTTGGTGCGCTCCACGATCCAACGGCGAACGTAACGCCGCAGTTTACGTCCATCTTCGTAGCGCCGTTCCTGGTTGTTCTTCCGGTAGGGCACAATCAGGTCGATGCCTCGCTTCTTCAGTCGCTGCCGCAGCGGGTCGGAGTCGTAGCCGCGGTCGGCGATTACGCGCTCCGGCTTTTGCCGCGGCCGCCCTTTCGGACGCGGGACCCGGACTTCGGCGAGCGTGGCTTCCGCAAGCGTAACTTCTGCCGGAGAGGCACTTTCCAGCCGAACTCCCAGCGGAAGACCTTGACCGTCGACCAGTACCATCCACTTCGTGCCCTTGCCCCGCTTGGTTTTGCCGACCGCAGAGCCCCCTTTTTCGCCGGGGCGAAGCTGCCGTCCAGAAAGGTCTCCTCCCATTGCAGCAGGCCCTCTTCATCCAGCGCCCCCAGCAGGGCGCGCCACGCCTCCAGCCACACGCCTTCGTCTTCCCACTGCTTCAGTCGCCGCCAGGGGGGTCTCGTCTGCTGCAAGGCTTGCACGTCCACCAGATGAGTTTCGAAGGGCCTCAACGGAATGGCTGGAAGCGAGAGTACGCCGGACTTTGACTCGCCGCGCCAAGTCAGCTTCACATTGGTGATCTGCGGCCGGGCGGTGGTGTTACGCAGAAAAACTTTCGGCTGGAGCTGCGTCTCAGCCGGAAGTCCTAGCGCGGCGTCAGGATTTTGCAGTGCCAACATCGGCGCCCACGTCGTCCAAATCCTGTTGCCGACAAACAGACGGTCTTGGAGCGTGGTCGCAGGATTGTGATCGAACATCTTCATGATGGCCGAAAAACCGCTGCTCTCATCATAGAGGAAATAAACCGTGTCGATGGAGCCCGCCTGCTCGGTAGTGTTCTGGCGCCTCTTGGCGTAAATGTTCCTGTTGTCGATCTAGATAAGCAGCAAGAGGACGAACTTAATCTGAGGTATTCAGAAGAGTCCCTAAGACGTCTTTTTGCATAAGAAATACCGACATAAACCGCGACCTCGCCGCACCGATGAGGGCGTTGCGGAAAGCCGACAACAATCTGCTGTACTGGTCGGGGGAAGGTTTGAAGGCGGCCTTAATGAGCGCTCGATTGGTGTTGCCGAAGCGCACGAGTCAGCCACCAATTCGGAAACTCAGTTTGCGAATCAAGAAAACGCGACCGTCTACAAAATCGTCTACAGTGATGTGACGGAAAAACCAGAAACACGCTTAAGCTATTGAAAAGATTGGTCGGGGAGAGAGGATTTGAACCTCCGACCCCCTGGTCCCGAACCAGGTGCTCTACCAGGCTGAGCCACTCCCCGACGTGAAAACACATGCCAACGGTGCAAACCAGTTGGCAGGCTGGAGCCACTCGACTGAGGGCAGACGAGAGCGCCAGAGATAGATTATAGCAGAGCGATTTCGATCGCCTGCAGCCACAGCCGCTATGGCAAGTCTTGGACGGAATTACATCCGTATGCCGCCACAATCCGTGAGATAGCCGCGTTCAAGACACTGTCGGCCCACTCAAAACTTCAAGATACTGGCGCCACTCAACGCCAATGATGCACTCTCGTTTTTGGCATACGCTGACAGCATCGTAGGCTCGGCTGTCAAACGCATTAAGCGGGAGCCGAGGCAATTGAAGATTGGAAGGGCGTGCAACCTAGCTCCTATATCTGCGTCGCAGTATGCCGTGCGTCGACGAGGTATTGCGCGCTCATGGGTGGCAACTTCAACTCTTCCGAGTTCTAGTGCACCAGCTCGAAGCGCTCTTCTTCTTTCTTCATCCGGGCAATCGCGATTAACTCGACTGCTTTTTGCGCGATGTGGTCGGCGCTGACTTCGAACTCCTTGATCAACTCCCACGGCGCGCCCGAGTCGCCGAAGCGATCCTTCACGCCGATGGCGCCGGTAATGACCCTCTTTCCCAGCAGTTCTGGACTCTCCGTGATTACGCCGCTCACCCGCCAGGCCAGGGCACCAATCTGATGCTCCTCGGCGGTGATAATTACGCCCGTCTCCTTGGCCGCCCGCACAATGGCGGTTTCATCAATTGGCTTCAGCGTGTGCATGTTGACCACGCGAGTCTCGTAGCCACACTCGCGCTTCAGTATCCACGCCGCCCGCATGGCCTCGGGCACCATCGGTCCGCAGGCAACAATGCAGAGATCTTCGTGCTCGTTTTCGTAGTTGGGAGCAAGCACGGTTTCGAAGGCATCAATCATTTCCGGCGCTTCGCGGCGAAGTCGGCTCACATTCGCCACTCCAAAAACAAATGGCGTATGTTCGCGAGTGACAATCGGCGTGGCTTCCCGCGCGAAACGAATGTACTTGGGCCCCACATGCTGGAGGAGCAAGTAGTCGGTGGCCTTGCGCGTCTCGATGGTGTCGCAGGGCACCACAACGGACATGTTTGGCAACCCGCACATGGCGAACAAATCTTCCAGCGCCTGATGCGTGGCTC
Source organism: uncultured Acidobacteriaceae bacterium (assembly GCA_963748225.1). Taxonomy (GTDB): domain Bacteria; phylum Acidobacteriota; class Terriglobia; order Terriglobales; family Acidobacteriaceae; genus Bog-257. The sequence continues at coordinate 79,169 of CAVVHW010000013.1, read as the reverse complement.
CGTCAGGTCCAACTGAAACTCCGCCGTGCGCTCCGGCGATCAAGACATTGAAATTTCCGTAGCAGATGGAAACCCGAATCTGGTCGAGGTTGCGCGCCGCGGCAAACGTCCCGTAGGTGCCGAAGACCGGCAGCTTCCCTTCCCGCGCCAGTCCAGCGGCAGCGGCAGTCGCCGACTGTTCCGCGATACCCATGCTTATCCAGCGGTGCTTGCGCTCCGACTTGCCGGAATAGAAGTCGCTGATAGTGATGGAACTGGAGATATCGAGGCCGAGGCACACCACGCGCTCGTCGTCGCCATTGTTCTGCAGCGATTGCCCGAAGCCTTTGCGCGTGGGTTCCATCTTCACTTTCATCTGGCCAGTTTTGTTCCACCAGTATTCGCGGGAGAAGCGCGGAGTCTTGGTAGCCAGCTTGGCTTCGACTTCGTCCTGATACTCTTTCGCTTGCTTCAGCAAAGCGTCGTAGGCGATGGTTTGTTTCAGCCCGAGTTCTCCCAGGGCTTTCACCAGCTCGTCATAGGTGGGAGCCCTGCCGTGCCATCCGGCGATGTTTTCCATGAAGCTGACACCCTTGCCCTTCACGGTACTGGCCAGAATCACAGTGGGCTTGCCAGAGACCAGAGCGTTCTTCGCCTTCTGCAAACTCTCCACGACTTCCCTAAGATCGTGCCCGTCAATCTCGATAACCTCCCAGCCAAAGCTGCGATAACGCTCGTCCAGAGGCTCAACATTCATCACGTCCTTCACCCAACCGTCAATCTGCAAACGATTGCGGTCAATGATGGCAACCAGATTGTCGAGCTTGAAGTGCGATGCCTCCATGGCCGCTTCCCAGATACTGCCCTCTTGCTGTTCGCCGTCGCCCATGATGCAGAATACGGAATGCTTGCCGCCGTCGAGTTTGCCGGCCAATGCCATGCCGACTGCAACGCTGAGACCTTGCCCCAAGGATCCGCTGGAGACTTCGATGCCCGGCAGCTTGAGGCGGTGCGGGTGGCCCTGAAACGGCGAGTAGAGTTTGCGCAAGGTAACGATGTCTTCGATGGGAAAATATCCGGCAAAGGCGAGGCCGAGATATAGAGCGGGGGCTTTATGTCCGGCAGACCAGACGATGCGATCACGCTCCTTCCAGTCGGGAACGTTCGGGTCGTGATTCGCGACCTTTAGATATAAGGCGGCGACGATTTCCATCATGGAGAGCGTGCCTCCAGAATGTCCCGAGCCGGCGGCGCAAAGCGCAACCAGGTCGTAGCCGCGCATCAGGCGGGCGGCGAGTTCAAGTTCTCCCAGACTGAAGTCGCGAACCACGGCCTTGGAGAAGGAGTTGACGATAGGCATGATGAATCCTTTTGTGCGAGCGAACGCGCACCCCGGCGACGCACCCGCGGTAAATGGGACCCGATAGTTCAGGCTAGGCGGGAAAAAACATTGGGTCTGTGAGGAGGATCACGAGAGGATGTGATGGGGATGCGCCAAAATAATGACTTATCAAGGTACAGGTTAATGTCCTGACTTGAGGTTCGATTGCGGGGCGCCGGTTCGGCGTATAGCTACAAAATCAACTGGCCTAAAAGTGGCGATTGAGAGAAACGAATTAGAGAATTCTAGAGAGTTATTTGTTTGACAGAAACTAAACTCGTGCTATCGTGTGCAGCATTCACGACTCCACATCGAAAGGATCACCTGATGACTTCGCGCCATGGTCATTTAAGTCTCGCCAGTCTTGCTGTTGTTGGATGTTTGCTCCTCGCGCTGACTGGTTTTGCTCAGGCTGCCACCGTGAACGTCGTGCTTATAACTAATCCCGATGGCACCTGCTCGCAGGTGGGCAGCAGCAACCCTGTCCCGGCCGCTCCGGCCCCGGCGCCTGTTCTGGTTGACCACGGGAATACCGTCAAATATGTTGGCGCAAAGGACATCAACGGCCACTCGGCATCGTTCGATGTGAAGTTTAATGCGCCATTCGGAGATCTAGGTTCCATCAATGCGGGGCACACGGTAACTACACCTATCTTTCAAGGGGATCCTGGCGAAATCGTGAATTACCGCAGCCTCACAATAGCGAACCAGCCCTGTCTTAACGGAGGAACATTGGGCATAATCATGAGGTAGTTAGCTTCTGTTCATGCGCTCTTGCCGACTAGTGCCTTAAATTGTGCGTCTTGGTGCAGAGCTTCGAAGTCGGGTGAGTCCTTGATGATCGCGCGCGAATACCCGACATCCAGCGCCTTCTTCAAGTAAAGGAGTGCTTGATCGGTCTGTTTGAAATGGTTGTAGACAATAGCGGTCCTGAATAATACTTCTCCGTCGAAGGGTGCCTCTTGTAAAGCCCTCTGTACGTAGCCCAGAGCAGCTTGACGATCGCCCACCATCGCATAGTAGTTTGCAAGGTATGCCAAGATTAAGGCATTTCGTGGATTGACTTGCACTTTTGAAGCCGCAATTGAGATTGCCCGTCGATATTTCGGCTCCGCTTGTGCTCGCCGGTCGGAACTCCAGTACAGTGCATCACCAAGGTTTCCCCAATTTTCCCAATAACCTTCATTGATCTTTACCGCTTGCTCCTGCGCAGTTATTGATTCGGGGAAGCGATGCATCAGAAAATAGGTATAACCAAGGTTGCTGTAAGCGTCAGAGCTCGGGCGAAGATCAATTGACCGCTGGAACGCAGCAATCGCGTCTTTATAGCGGCCCTCGGCGATATAGACACCTCCAAGCGTGATGTACCCTTGATAGTTGTCAGGAGCAAGTTGGGTCGCCTTCAGGAACATTGCGGCGGCATCGGAATATCGTGCCTGGCCGTAGTAGAGAAGTCCCAGCCAGCTATAGACTCCCCAGTAGTTGGGACGCAGAGCGATTGCTTTCTTATAGGTCGCTTCGGCGGCGGCGACGTTGCCTAAATTGGTGTATGCCTCCCCTAGTCCGCGCAACGCTTCATCGCTCTGCCCATTCGCGTCCACCGCACGCTTGAATTGTTCCATCGCTTTTTCATACTGCCCCTGCCCGTTGAGTACGTTACCCAAGCAGACAAGTCCTTCGACAAGCTGGGGGTTCAGAGACAGTGCCTTCTGACAATTACTAGAAGCCTGGGCCACCAGGTCGTTGCCCTTGTCCAGTCTCCGGAACTCAGTCCAGTAGGCGTTACCCAGGCCCGCGTATGCCAGCGCATAGTTTGGGTCAATTTTTATAGCTTCGCTGAACTCGGCAACCGCATTGCCGATGTTCTCGGGCTTCTCATATGCCTGAAGATAACCGCGACCGCGGATGTAGGCCTCGTAGGCTGCTGGCTGTGTATCTGGGGTAGCATTCAATTTGCGACGCTGTTCTGGCGTAATCTCGGCCGGGAGCATATCCAAGGCCGCACTGACCACCTGGTCTTGAAGGCCGAAGGGATCGCCGGCCTCGGCTTCGATGGTTTTTGCAGCAAGTTGCCGGTGGGTTTTCGAGTCCACAAGATAGCAGTTGATGCGGATCGTCTGCCCTGAACGCTGGAGACTACTCTCGAGAACAAAGTCAGTTCCAAATTCCCGCCGAGCATCGTCAGCGGTCTTTACCCCATGGTCTCGGAGATCCAACGGCGACACCACCTGGACGGCGTCACTGTTACTGGCTTCTCCCAACTTGGCGGTAACTGTTTCGATCAGGCCAAGTCCTAAGGCACTTGTATCGGGGTCTTGCCCCAGTGTGTCCATCGGCAGGACGGCCATAATCTTCTGCTGTAAAGGGGAGTCGTGCCTGTCAAACCGATCCCTAATCGTTTTCTGAGTGCCAATGCCAAGCGCCAGAACCGCAAAGAGTGCCAGACCGGCCGCCACCCACAGTTTGAGAGATGAATGCGGCCGGCGCGGACGCGACCCACGTGCCAGTTGCTTCAAGTCTTCCAGCAATTCGTCCGCCGACTGATACCGCAGGTTGGGATCCTTCCTCAGGCACTTCAAAATGACCGTTTCGAGTCCGGCCGAGATATCCTTCTTCAGCGTTCTTGGCGCTGGTGGCAAAGAATGGAGGATGGCGTCCCACAACATCTGTTTGTGCTGCGGGAACGGTCTTGAACCGGTGGCCATCTCGTACAACACCACACCAGCCGAGTAAATGTCGGAGCGGACATCCGGCTCTTTATGCTCGAGCTGTTCCGGCGCCATATACGGCAGCGTGCCCGCAAGGTTGGGGGCCTCCATGGTCACGGTCTCGGCCTCAGTGAGCGTCTTTTCATCCGGCGCCCCGAAAAGCTGGGCCAATCCGAAATCCAATATCTTGAGGCTGTGCTCCGGGGTAACTCGCAGATTGCCGGGCTTAAGGTCGCGATGAAGGATTCCGCGCGCGTGGGCAGCGGCCAGTCCGCGGGCAAGCTGCGCTCCCAGTGAGACGACCTCTCGCTCCGCCAACGGACCTTCCCTCAGGCGGTCGTCGAGCGAAGCGCCCGGCACATACTCCAGCACCAGATAGTCAAGGCCCTGTTCGGCATGGAAGTCGTACACCGCTTCAACGTTAGGATGATTGAGCCGACTGAGGATGAGGGCTTCGCGGCGAAAGCGGGTTTGCGCCCCGACGTCGCTAAGGGTCTTGGCATTGAGCACCTTGACGGCGACATCGCGTTCCAGTCGCTGGTCGCGGGCGCGGTACACAATACCCATGCCCCCAGCCGCAATCTGCTCGAGGAGCCGGAAATGACCGAGTGTCTGCCCGGGACTAGGGGTAGGCGCTGCCATGTAGGCGAATCGTATGACGGTTCGCGGCTCCGGTCAATGAAATCAACTTGCCTGGCACTAGGGGCGCACGCTACCCGTCTTGGGGCTCGAGAGCTCCAGTTCCAACGCATTCAACGAGAGGATAATGTCGCGGATGGAGTAGTAGATGGAGATCACCAGCGAAATCAGGCACAGAGCAAAGAACGGAAGGCCAACGAAATCGAGCGATAGATGAAAGACCTGCTCCGCGAACAGCGACAAGATAGTAAGCGACACGAAGAAAATGCTGCACGAACTAAAGATCATGGAAGCGCGCAGCAAGCGGGCGCGTTGATGGGTGTGACGCAACTGATCTTCCAGATGTCTTACATCAGCACCGCGGAAATCGGTATGTTGAATATCCCGGATCAGCAGACGCGCACGGTCAATCGCCCGTCCATAGCGGTTGGTGATGCTGAGCAATAGCAGGCCGACACCTGAGATCACGATGACCGGCGCGATGGATGCGGTCAGGATTTGCACGACGGCGCTAATGGGCATGGATGGCGCGCTCCCCGGTTCTATGATGCACGAATCCAGTCTTCCTCCGCCATTGTTGCGTTTGGGCGATGCACGTACCCAGCGGACTACAATATTCGCATCGGTCGAGGCGTATGAAAATGCAAACGGCGGAAGTGGTGATTATCGGTGGCGGCATCGTAGGTTCCAGTATCGCCTGGCACCTGGCAGAGGCCGGTTGCCGCGATGTTCTGATCGTCGAGCGCGAATCGCATCAGGGCAAGGGATCTACCGGTAAAAGCATGGGAGGGGTACGCGCTCAGTTTGCCACCGCGCCAAACATACAAATGTCGCTTTACTCTATTCCCTTCTACGCGAGCTTCGAGGAACGCCTCGGGCATCCGTCGGAATACCGTGCACAAGGCTACTTGTTTGTCGCCACCAAACCCACGCACATGGAATATCTGCGAACCAACCAGCGCCTGCAAAAATCGCTGGGACTCGCCGGAGTGCGAATGCTGGCGCGTGAGGAAATCGTATCGATGGTGCCGCAACTTCGTGCTGACGACGTTCTCGGCGGAAGCTTCTGCGCGACCGATGGATTTGTCGATCCCTACAGTGTGATGGTGGGATTCACAACCCGGGCGTGCGAGCAAGGAGCCACGCTTTGGCGCTCGACAGAAGTTAGCGCAATCCATCGCGATGGCGAGGCGATCAGCGGCGTGGAAACCACACGTGGACCGGTCAGCACGCGAGTGGTGGTGAATGCGGCCGGTCCGTGGGCAGCGGAAGCTGCGGCGCTCGCTGGAGTGACGCTGCCGATCGAACCGCTGCGCCGCATGTTGATTCCCACCGAGCCGTTCGATGGCGTTCCTCATACCGTTCCCATGGTGATCGACATGACCAACGGCTTTCACTTCCGACCCGAAAGCCTGGGATTCCTGCTGGCATGGAACGATCCGGAGGAGACGCCCGGCTATAAGACGGACTTCGATCCGGCGTTCATTGAGAAGGTGCTGACTCGTGCGGCTGACCGCGTGCCATGTTTTGAGAACCTGGCCGTCAACCCGAAACGGGCGTGGGCAGGACTATACGAAATGTCACCCGATCATCATGCGATCCTTGGGCGTGCCCCTGAGGTGCAGGGCTTCTATTGCGCCAACGGTTTTAGCGGGCATGGCGTGATGCATGCCCCCGCAACGGGAAAGATCCTGGCTGACTTGATCCTGCGAGGGGATACAAACGTGGTGGACAATATTGAAGTGCTCAGTCCTGCGCGCTTCGCCAAGGGCGAAATGCTACATGAGACGGCGGTGCTGTAAGTAAACCTCGATAGCTTGACCGTTCAGAACAACTCCTAAGGAGCCTCTAACTAAGTGATTTCGAAGTCCCGCAGGGACTGAAGCCCTGTGGCATTTTGGCACATACGGACGGCCTGAAGGCCGTCCCCTTCAAAACTACCAGTTAATCAGAGCTTCCCCAAATGTCGCTACTCTGAATTCTCCCTCGCTCAACCCCAATGCGCGTCGTGCTCTTCTTCGCCCACTGTGTAGCGCGGCGATAGGCTTCCGGTAGGGCTGCGAGCAGATCAGTAGCCACCAGCGAATGCTCGCCCATGGTCTCCGCGGCGACATCGCCGGCGAGTCCGTGCATATACACCGCAGCAACGGCGGCCAGCGGAATATTGTTTGGCATCTGTCCCATGACTCCTGCCGTCATGCCGGTCAGGATGTCGCCGGTGCCGCCGGTGGCCATGCCGGGATTGCCGGTGGGATTGACCCAGGCGGTGCCATCGGGCAGGGCGACGATGGTGCGATTGCCTTTCAGCACCAGCACGAGATGATGCTCGCGTGCGAAACTGCGCGCGACGTTAAGCCGGTCGGCTTGCACGGCTTTGATCGTGATGCCCGCCAGCCGCGACATTTCTCCCGGATGTGGCGTCAGCACCAGCGGACGCTCTTGGCCGTCGAGCAGGTCGGTGTGGCCGTCGAAAGCGTTGAGCCCGTCGGCATCGATGACCATCGGAACTTTGGTCTGGCGCACGGCTTCGTGGACGAACTGGACGGTTTCAGGATCGCCGCCGATGCCTGGACCGATCGCCACCACCGTCATCGGCTTCACCAACTTCTGATAGCGGGCGCTCTCGATGGCCGCCGTGGCGATGCCACCGCCAGCGGTTTCGGGCAACGGCTCAGTCATCAGCTCGGCAGCAAATGAGGCGACGCTGCTTAGCACGCTGGCAGGCGTCGCGACGGTGCTGAGTCCGGCTCCGGCTCGCAACGCAGCCATGCCCGCCATGCCGGCTGCTCCCGACTTGCCCAGCGATCCACCGACGATCAGGACATGTCCGTAGATGCCTTTGTTGCTGTCGGCAGGACGAGGCGCCAGCAGCGCTGCGAAGTCGCGTGGCGTGGTCAGCTCCAACGCGAGGTTGCTCACAATGGCTTCCGGTGGCGATCCGATGGGCGCAATCACGATGGGCCCACGCGTCAGGTTGCCGAAGACATGCGCCGGTCGCGGAGCGGTGAAAGTCACAATCGCATCGGCGCGTACGATGTGCTTGTCGGACTGCGGCGACATCGAGTCAGAATCGGCACCCGACGGGATGTCCACGGCGACCACCGGCTTACCGCTGCTGTTCATCGCGACGATAGCGTCGGCGTAGAAGCCCTTCACCGGCGGCCGAAATCCTGTGCCGAGTATGGCGTCAACCAGCAGGTCACAATTGGCCAGGCTACGCGACGACTCCGCCTGCAACTCCTGCGCGTTTTGCAGGACTATAGGACGTAGCGGCAGGCGCTCGAACATCGCTAACGCATCGCCGTGCAACTCGGTGGGAGCGGCAAGCAGCAGCACTTCAACGACCCGTCCGGCACGATGCAGTTTGCGCGCCACCACACATCCATCGCCGCCATTGTTGCCCTTGCCGCAAATGACGGCAACTCGCTTGGCGTGGCGATAGTGTTCGAGGATGAATTGCGCCACGGCGGACCCGGCATTCTCCATCAAGGTGATGGACTGCACCCCGAAACGCGCAGTGGTGACGCGATCGATTTCACGCATCTCTTCGGCGGTGGTGATCTTCATGCGGGCTCCTCGGCGGAGTCTTCCAAGCCGGCGTAGGCCTTCGGGCTCGCCCATGGCGATGAGATGGTCGCCGGAGTGGATCACTTCGTCGGGTGGCGGATTGAAGCGCATGTGCGAATCTTCGCCTTTAATGGCGAGCACGATCACGCCCATCTCCTGGCGAATACGAGAAGCTTCAAGCGTCACGCCGACGAAGCGCGAGCCCGTCTGCACCTGCACCTCTTCAATCTCCAACGGCTTCTGCTGATTCATGGCGGTGTCGAAGAAATCGACCACGTGCGGGCGCATGAAGGTCTGCGCGATACGGTATCCAGCGAAGTTGTACGGCGAGACCACGTGGTCGGCACCGGCGGTGACCAAATGCTTCTCAGCATCTTCTTCGCTGGCGCGCGCAATGATGTTGAGTTTGGGATTGAGACTGCGTGCGGTAAGAATGATGTAGATGTTGGTGGCGTCAGTGGTGGTGGCGGCAACCAGTCCCCTCGCGTCCTCGATGTGGAGAGCGCGCAACACGTGCGTTTGCGTGGCGTCGCCGACCAGAGTTAACCAGCCTTTATCGGAATAGCGTGCCACTTTGGCTTCGTCGCTGTCGACAATGACAAAGGGCAACGGCTTGCGTGCCAGTTCGCGGGCAACACTTCGTCCGACGCGTCCGGCGCCGCAGATGATGAAGTGGTCCGACAATCGGCCGATCTCGCGGTCCATGCGCCTCCTGCCGAATACCGATTGCAGTTCGAATTCTAGCAAAGCCTGGGTTGCGCCCCCGAAGAACAGCAGCACCAGGGCCACACCAGCAACAATGATGAACGTGTTAAAGATGCGGCCAACGTGAGAGAGCGGATGGACCTCGCCATATCCGATGGTCGTGATGGTGGTCAACACCATGTAAACGCCGTCGAACCATGTCCAGCCTTCAATGAAATGGAACCCGGCCACGCCGATGAGGATCAATCCCAGTAGGGCCAGGAAGAGGACCTTCAGGTTGAACAGGGTCTTCACAGTAGCCATTCTGGCGCGTTGTAGAGAGGAGCGCAATAAGAACGCCCTCCCCGTTCAGGAAGGGCGCACAAAAAACGCGGTACCACAGAGCTTAATCGCCCCCGACGTTCACCTCGTCAGGTACAAGCTTCTGCACTTTGCTGTGATGGCGTCCATAGGTGAAATAGATCACCATGCCTATGATCAGCCACACGATCAGGCGGATCCAAGTATCGCGCGGCAGAAAAACCATCATCAACACCGCGGTAACAATTCCCATGATCGGTGTGAACGGCACCCACGGGGCTCTAAAGGGACGCGGCATGTCCGGCCGTCGCCTACGCATGACCCACACTCCGGCGCAAACGATAACGAATGCCAGCAAGGTGCCAATGCTGACCAGTTGTCCCAAAATGCCGATCGGAACCAGGGAGGCGAAGATGGCTACAAAGATGCCGACCACGATAGAAGATTTCCAAGGCGTGCGGAAGCGGGGATGGATGTCGCCTGCCCATTTCCATAACAACCCATCATGGGCCATGGAATAGAAGACGCGAGACTGTCCCAGCAACATCACGATCATCACCGTGCTGAGCCCAGCCAATGCGCCCGCGTTCACGATGTAGCTGCCCCACTTGACGCCGGTCTCACGAATTGCCAGCGATACCGGCGCTCCAACATTCAGCCGGTCATAATGGACCACTCCGGTCAGGAGGCCAGACACAAGAATATAGAGGATGGTGCAGACCACTAGCGAGCCGAGAATACCGATCGGCATGTCGCGCTTCGGATTTTTAGCCTCCTGCGCCGCGGTGGAGACGGCGTCGAATCCAATATAGGCAAAAAACACTACGCCCGCCGCGCGCGTCACACCTACCAAGCCCATCGGCAGGAAGGGATGCCAGTTGGCGGTCGTCACCTGTGGATGCTGGAGAGCAAAGTGGCCGGCCACGCCGATGAATGTCAGCACGGCGAAGAGTTTCACGAAGACGATGGCGGTGTTGAAGTCTGCCGATTCTTTAATGCCGATCACGAGAATGGTAGTGGCCAGTGCGATGGCGATGAAGGCAAGCAGATTGAAGACTGCCGTGGCATGAGGCAAGGTGGCAGCATCGATACCCTTCTGTTGAAACACCCTTTGCATGGTCAGCAAGGGGCGCCATTGTCCCTGATACTTAACCCATACCGCCCCGGGAACGTCGCAAATCTGCGGTGGTAAATTGACGTTGTAATCCTGAAGAAACGCGACCAGGGTAGAACTCCAACCGGAGGCCACAGTAGCGGCGCCGAAGGCATATTCCAGGATGAGGTCCCAGCCAATGATCCAGGCGAAAATTTCGCCCAGCGTGGCATAGCCGTAGGTATATGCCGAACCCGCGATCGGAATCAACGCTGCGAATTCCGCATAGCAAAGTCCGGCAAAACAGCAGGCAATTCCGGCGAGGATATAGGAGAAGACAATACCGGGTCCGGCGAACTGCGCCGCGGCAGAGCCTGTAATGACGAATATTCCGGCGCCGATGATGGCTCCAATGCCAAGCATGACCAGATTGACCGGCCCCAGAGCCCGCTTGAGACTGTGCTCCCCCGTGTCTGAAGCTTCGCGCATCAGTACGTCGAGGGGCTTGCGCTTCAACAGATATGACATTTAAGGTTTGCCTCTTCTTTATGCTCGGGCTTACGCACTCACTTGCGGATTACGCTTCGACCACAGGAAATACACCGGAATCCCGAGCAACACGATAATAAGACCCGGCCATGTGTACTGCGGCTTATAGCGCAATAAGACTACATCAATAAAGACAGCCATCAAAATATACATCGCGGGCAGCACCGGATATCCGATGGCGCGATAGGGGCGCGGCTCGTCGGGACGCTTCGCGCGCAGCACAAACAGTCCTGCGATGGTCAGGATATAGAACACCAGCACCGCAAAGATGATGTAGTCGAGCAGCTGACCATAGCTGCCCGAAATACACAGGATACAAGTCCAGACGCATTGCATCAGCAGCGAATGTGCCGGAGTGTGGTATTTGGGATGTAACCTTCCGGCGCCATGGAAGAACAGGCCATCTCTGGCCATCGCGTAGTACACACGGGCTCCCGCAAGGATCAGCCCGTTGCTACAACCGAAGGTCGAGATCAGGATGGCGATGGCCATGATCTGTGCTCCGCCCGCGCCGAATATCTGCTGCACCACGGCGGTGGCGACGCGATCCTCGGGAGCGTATTGAATGCCCGCCAATGGCAGCACGCTGAGGTAAACAAAATTTGCCAGAACATAGAGCAGGGTGACTGCTCCTGTCCCCATCGCCAGTGCCAGTGGCAAGTTCCGCTGCGGATTGCGCACTTCGCCGGCAGTAAAGGTGACATTGTTCCAGGCGTCCGATGAGAAGAGCGAACCGACCTGGGCCACGGCGATGATGGTGATGGCGCCCACCAGTGCGATCGGGCCGCCGACGCCCACCTGGACTGGATGCAGAACATTCCAACCAGCATTCCGCCAGAAGTTGGCGCCAAAGTTGGCCGCGATGGCGTCGGCATGGCGCCCCACAAAGACTCCCAGCATAACCAGACCCAGCAATGCCGCGGTCTTGGCGAAGGTGAAGACGTTCTGGACTGCTGCGCCGGTCTTCACGCCAAAGATGTTGAGTACCGAAAGGAAGACCACGACCAGGATGGCAACCAGGTTCTGCGTATTCAGGCCGACATTCCCGGCGGATCTGCCGAGAACGAATGCCGCCTGTTCAACAAAGGGCTTGAGAGTCTCGGGCGCGGCCTTCTCAAAGATTGTCAGAAAAAGTTCTACTTTAACGTCCGATACATGCACTATCCAATGGGAACCGGATATAGACGGAAAAAAGACACCGAGGAACTTTCCGAAGGCCACACCGACGGCGGCGATGGTTCCGGTCTGAATGACGAGGAACAGTGTCCAGCCGTAAAGAAAGCCCCAAAGCGGGCCTAGCGATTCGCGAAGGTAAACGTACTGCCCGCCGGCGCGCGGCATCATGGCAGCGAGTTCTCCGTAGGCGAGGGCACCGGTGATAGTCATGAATCCGGTCACCACCCAGGCGGCGATGAGTAGCACCGGCGAATCGACAAGGCGGGCGATTTCGGCGGAGACGATGAAGATGCCGGAGCCGATCATGGAGCCCATGACCAGGGTGGTAGCGCTGGTCAAGCCAAGGCCCTTGACCCATTCGTTATCGGTGGAGTGGATCGATATTGTCTTCGTTTCTGTTGCCAAGGAGCCTCGTGTTTGTCTGTGGTGTATATGGGACCTGAATAAGTTTTATGTCAAGGCACGCCTTTCAGCCGTGCTGCAACGCGCTCGCATCTCTGGTGGCTTTTAGCCACTGAGGGACGTCATTGTTGAGACGAAGCAAGAACTGTGCCGTCCCTGACGGGAACTCTGCAATCTCTTCCGCTTCACCCAGGGCTTACGCCTTGGGCTCATATTCTTTCGCCCCCAGGCTCGATTCTCGCAATTGTTCCCTGCTGGCGACTGAACGCAAGTCCTCAAACCCACTCTACAGTCCCTCAGAATTTACACCAACAGGCGCAGGAATTCCTCAGCAACTTTGGTCGGAGAACTGAGCAGGTCGGAAATAACGGCTACGGAGTCGGCTCCGGCGTCCAAGACCGAACGCGCGTTGGCACGCGTGATGCCGCCGATCGCCACCAGCGGTTCCTTCGTGGCAGCGCGTGCCGCGCGAATTCCGTCCAAACCGACAACAGGATCGTGGTGCCTCTTCGAGGAGGTCGCGAACACTGGACCGTAGGCGATGTAGTCCGCCGGACCGGCATCCGCTTCCTGCAACTGCTCGAGGTTGTGCGTGGAGACGCCAAGAATGCGGCCGGGGCCGATCACGGTGCGCGCGCCTTCCGCCGACAAGTCTTCCTGCCCAACGTGTACGCCTTTGTAGCCGGCTGCAATACAAATGTCGGCGCGGTCATTCATGACTAGGGTCACGCCATCGCCGAGGGCACGCCTGATCTCACGGGCATGGTCAAGCATCTCGCGAGTATTACCAACTTTATTGCGGTACTGCAGCCAAGTCACGCCACCGGCGGCAAGATCACGGGCGTAGTCCACGATGGCAGCGGTGGTGCGCAGAGGTGGAGCGAAGCAGGCGACGTCGAGAATGGCGTAGAGCTTCGGTAGTTTAATTAGCATGTGCGTGACAAAAGCGCTTCACAACAGAGACACAGAGTCACAGAGGGCGAATTCAAAAAATAGAGATCTCGGTGTCTCCGTGTCTCTGTGGTGAAAAGGTCCTTCGTACCCCCTGTGCGTACGCGGCAAAGGAGATGAGCGTCACTTCGCGGACTCCTTCGGCTGGCTGAGCAAGCGCTCCATGAAGCTGGTGTCGAAGTTGCCCGCGCGGAAGTCGGGATCGGCCATGATGCGGCGGTGTAAAGGAATGCTGGTATAAATTCCTTCGACCACGAACATCTCCAGCGCGCGCGACATACGCGATATCGCTTCCGCGCGGTCCCGTCCGCGCACGACTAGCTTGGCAATCAAAGAATCGTAGTAGGGCGGAATGACGCCTTCCGCGTAGGCCGCGGTGTCCACCCGCACCCCGGTGCCGCCTGGAGTGTTGAACGCGGTGATCTTCCCCGCTGAGGGAGTGAAGCGCTCGGGATGTTCAGCGTTGATGCGGCACTCGATCGCGTGCCCGCGAAACACCACGGGCGAGGTGATGATGGAGCTGAGTTTTTCGCCCGCGGCAATCAGGATCTGCGACTTCACCAGGTCAACGTCGGTGGTCATCTCGGTTACGGGATGCTCCACTTGAATGCGGGTATTCATTTCGATGAAGGAGAGGCTGCCGTCTTCGTCCATCAGAAATTCGATGGTCCCGGCATTCATGTAGCCTATGTTGCTCAGGGTTTTTACCAGGATGCCGCCAATACGCTCGCGCAACTCGGGCGTAACTTTCACCGAAGGCGCCTCTTCCACCAGCTTCTGATGACGGCGCTGGATGCTGCATTCGCGCTCGCCCAGGCTCATAACGTTGCCGTGCTCATCGGCCAGCACCTGGAACTCGATATGGCGCGGCCGCTCGATGAACCTCTCCATGTAGAGATCGCCGTTGCCGAAGGCCGCCGCGGCCTCCGATTGCGCCGCGTTGAACTGGTTGGGGAGTTCTTCTTCGCTGCGGATGATGCGCATACCGCGACCACCGCCGCCTGCGGAAGCTTTCACGATCAGCGGAAATCCGACCGTGCGCGACCACTCTATTGCCTCGTCCGCTGAGGCGATGATGCCGTCGGATCCAGGCAGAATGGGCACGCCCTGTTTCTTCATGGTGGCGCGTGCTTTTTCTTTTTCGCCCATCAGGCGAGTGACTTCCGGCGGCGGGCCGATGAATTTTATGCCGCAAGCCTGGCAGACCTCGGCGAAGTTGGCATTCTCGCTCAGCAGCCCGTAGCCGGGATGGATGGCGTCAACATTGGCGATTTCAGCGGCGCTGATAACAGCCGGAATGTTGAGGTAGCTATCGTGCAGGCGCGGCGGACCGATGCATATGGCTTCATCGGCAAAGCGCACATGCAGCGAGTTCCGGTCGGCCTCGCTGTAAATGGCGACCGCCTTGATGCCTAACTCCTTGCAGGCGCAAATCACCCGCAGGGCAATTTCCCCTCGGTTCGCAATTAAGATCTTCTTAAACATGAAATAAGTGGTGCGCGCCTGGATTATTCATGAATCTGCAAGTCATTGAAGGGGGCAACTTCGCTGCTACGCTTTCTTGATGCCGAATAGCGGCATTCCATACTCCACCGGACTTCCGTTGGGGACAAACATTTTGGCAATCACACCCGACACGTCCGCTTCAATTTCGTTCATGAGCTTCATCGCTTCAATGATGCACAGCACCTGTCCCTCCTTCACCGCATCGCCAACTTTGACGAAGGGAGGAGCGCCGGGCGACGGAGCTTCGTAGTAGGTGCCGACAATCGGCGACTTCAGGATGAATAAATCTGCTTCAGGAGGCGCGGCGGGAGCTGCCGCGCCTGCCGGCGCCTTGGTATCGGTGGTTGGCGAAGAAGCCGCAGGAGGGGGAGCTGTGGGCGCATCCGTGGCGGCAACCGCCTGTGCCGGAACGACTGCCGGCGTGACATGCACCACCTGCGCGGCTTGAGCACTCGCACCGCGCTTGACGAGCAGCTTCATATCGCCGCGTTGCAGTTCAAATTCGGCGATATCCTTCTCGACCAAGAACTCGATTAGTTCTTTGATTTCTTTCTGGTTCATCGTTTTCCGTTCGGCAGGTAGAGGCTTTATCCTAACTTGAATTCTTTACGACTTGTGTGGGAACTGTGCCGTCCCTACGGGACTCGATGTCTCTTTCCATCGTACCCAGGACTCCGCTGCGCTCCGTCCTGGGCTAACTACAGGTCCACCCCTTCGGGGTTCGATTTTCGAAGGTTCTATTTCACAGCTCGACTCCAAACCTGTTCATTACAGGCTCTACGGTACTAAACGAATACGGGACTCACACACCCCGCTCTAGATCTCAATCAGTTCCTTGGTAACCGGGGTCAACACCTGACATCCTCGATCCGTGACCACGACCATGTCTTCGATTCGGATGCCACCTTTACCCGGCAGGTAAAGCCCGGGCTCGATGGTAATCACCATGCCCGGCTCCAACCGCTCAGCCTGACCTTTCCCGAGGCGCGGTGGCTCGTGAATCTCCAGACCCACCCCATGGCCGGTTGAATGCGTAAAATAGCGGTCCAACTTGGCCCGACGGAGCACCTGGCGAGCCGCTTGGTCCACTTGGCCTGCTGTTTTGCCCGGAGCAACCTCGGCGATCCCCGCTAACTGGGCTTCGAGCACCGCTTCGTACCACCGGCGTTCTTCCCGGCTGACCTGACCCACATGTACAGTGCGGGTCATATCAGAACAATAGCCCCGAAGTATAACACCGGAATCGACAACGACGAATCCACGACGGGGTATTGGTTGAGCCGAAGCACGTCCATGAGGCAGGGCACCCCGCTTCCCAGCCGCGACGATAGTCTCGAACGACATACCATCGGCGCCGGACCGCCGCGCGGCATATTCCAATTTTGCAGCTACCTCGGACTCTGGCACACCAGGCCGGATGAATGCTCGCGCCTCTTCATAGACAGCCGCTCCCATATCCACGGCGGCGCGGATGATCGACAACTCTTTAGGGTCCTTGATCATGCGCTGGCGCATGATGAAGCCAGCGGTAGGCCGCCAGTGGATCCGCCGGTGAACCAGCTTTCGCATGGTCTCAGCGGTAGCGATTGTGGTGTAGTCGGCTTCGAAGCCGATCGCCGCTGAAGTTAGCGTGCCTACGCTTTTCGCCGCGGTTTGCAGCAGCGGATCTTTGGAAATGACCACTCGCGCGCCACTAACCTCATCGCGTGCTTGTTGGGTATAACGGCCATCGGTAAAGAAGGTGCCGCGTCCTTTGAGAAACAGTAACAGTCCATTGCTGCCGGTGTAGCCGCAAAGGTACCGCAGATTGGCGGGATGCGTGACCATGAAGCCGTCAAGGCGCTGGCCGTCCATGGTCTGCTGGAATTTCTTCTGCCGTACTCGATAGTCCATTGATGTTGGGGTCGTACCCGTGATTGCTCAGTTCTGAGTTATTGGCAGCGTCTCTGACGTCTGCTTGCGAGCGCGATAAATATGATGGCCGCCGGGATGATGGGCGACAGCATCGGCATGCACCACGTAGCTGCCCAGTCCGGGAGACGAACCAAAGGGAATTACCGGACTGGAGTTCTCTCCGGCCAAGGTGAAGTGTTGATATCCCAGCGTCGTCGCCCGGCCAATATTATTCACTGCAACCACTACGACCGTGAGATCAAAATCTTGTCCCGTGTGATTCGTCACCACAACTGATCCGGAGAGAGTAGTTCCGTGCACCTTGGGATGTTCCTTCCAGTCGATGGATAGTCCCGCAATCACCGTGATCGTCATGACGCGCTGGACTTGCGAGGGAGGCGCGCCGGAGTCAGCGACCGCGATGGTAAAGTGATACTCACCGGCGGTTTCAGGGACGCCGGAAATTGCTCCGGCGTGGGGGTGGAGCTTAAGACCCGGAGGAAGCTCTCCGTCGACCAGACGCCATGAATATGGGGCGGTTCCTCCGGTTGCGACCAAAGGGAGGTTGAAGTTGCGCCCGGCAATGGCGCTTGGCCCAGCCGGCACCCTGATAACCAAGCCCGGCGGTTGGTTCGTGGCGGAGTTCTGCCCATGCGCAGAGAAAGCGGTGGCCAATGCGACCAGCACTACGCCGCAACACGTCACGAGGTTACGCATGGTGCGATCATTATAGTGGGTTGTCCGGAGAGCGGCTGGCGCTGTACGGGCTATTCCACGGCGAGCACGAATTGAAAATTCTCATCCCCAACTGGCACAGTCACGCGCACCCTTCGGGTTTGCGACGCCTTCTTCGCGGCGGGATCGCGTGCCAGTTTGTTCATCGGGTAATAGAAGACGCCTTCCAGATCGGCCCGTGGTGGAATCGTGTTGGCCAAAAATGATGTTCGCTCCAGGTAATCAGGCGAAATCTGCCGCTGCAGCTGCATGAGCACGTCGGGGCGGGAGGCTTCTTTGGTGCGTAGGTGGGACACTTCGTCGGAGATGGTCGCCTCGCGCGGAAGACCCGGCTCGGTATGCCCAGGCCCCGTGGACTCTGCAATAGACAGCGTAGATATTACGGGGGGTGCGGCATTTGCCATTTGGATCGCCATCTGTTGCATGGCGTGCATAATGTCGTTGTGTTGATGGTCCGCCGCTTCGGGTTCGTCGGCCATGTCAGGTGCTTGTCCCGTGGCAGCATTCACCGCAAATCGCGACCAGTTATAGGGGCGGCGCATTCGCTTTGCCAGTTCCGTCCCGGAGATTCCCTCCAGATCGCGCCCGGCAACTGCGTCTGCGACCCGCACATCTTCCGGGCGTACAGTCACTGCGTGTTGGCCATTGTTGAGTATCCGCACCTTAACTCCCAGAAACTTGCGATTGGCGACTGAGTGCCCCGCGACCACAACGGTGTAGTTCACTCCAGAGATGAAGTGATAATCGATGCCGTTGACATAAAAGGTCCCCTCCTCATGAGGTGGGGAGGACGACACGGACGTCTTGTCCTGGGCATTGAGCAAACTACAGAACATAGCCGCACAAAGGATGTAGCGCATGAAACCTCTCGGTCCACAAGAAGGTGGAGTCTGAGAGGTAAATCGGCAAAAGCGGATGCGGCTTAACCGGCTGTGGAAACGTCGGCGGAAACGTGCGATGGCGACAAGACCTATTACTCTGCTAAAAACTCCAACAAGCGCATCCCTCGCGGGCTGAAGAGTCGGTGTCGCAACCTGTGCCGTCCCTACGGGACGCGACCTCATTTTCCACTTTACCCAGCGCTGAAGCGCTGGGCTAAGATCTTCCGCCCCTTCGGGGCTGATTCTTAACCGCTTCACTCCGCGCCACAGGCGGGTTGCGCCACAGCCTCTGAAGCCCGCTCGGCATGACAAAGATGAACGACTTATTGGCCCGACCGAAGTAGTGCCCCGACACAAACCGTTGCGCTGATCGAGTTTTTCCGCAGCCGTAAAGCCGAACTCAAAAGCAACTCTCGAATGTACCCTTTAACTTAAGCGGTGCTCCCCTCATAATCTGCCCTACGGCAGCAAGCCGAACACCGCTACCCCGGTCGGAGTGCCCACAAATACTTTGCCGTTGACGATCATCGGCGTGATGAACTTGTTGCCGGCTCCAAACTGATCGCGCGATCCGGCCTGATTGCTGTTGTAAAGCTCGTGCGAAAGATTGGTGGCATCGTAAGCGTGCAAAACCGCCGGACTGGTATTCTCAATCGCCCAGACGATTCCGTTGGAGGTTCCATTGGCGGAGACGCTAGGCATCGTACCGGGATAAGTGAACGATGTCGCCGTTTGTCCGATTGGCGAAGTAGAGAGCTTCGCATTGGAAATGCTGAACGCCTTAAGCGGGTTCCCGACCGAACCGTAATACACGGTGTTGTTGAAGTAGGCGGGCATGGCCCAGACGCCGCCGGGAAGCGCTCCATCGATCTCCTGATAGATAGCACTGTCATTGTTGGGATTGAATTTGCCCATGTTGTCTCGATTGACAACGTAGATGTTCCCGTCTTTCCCGGCACCCACCGCCAAGTGATGCACCTGGTGGCCGCTATCCATGAGGTCGGGCAGTATCATGGCTCCCCCCGAGCCGAGATCTTCGTCGCTATCCGACTCCTGCATGGTGTTAAACATGGTGAAGTAGTCGGCGACCGCAAGTTGCCCAGAGAGCGAGAGCTTCATGAAGGCATTTCCGTAGTCGCCATTCACGGGAAATCCGTTCGAGTTGAGCGTCGTATCGAAGGTGCCGTTGCCGTCGAGGAAGTAGAGATATTGGCCATCGGAAGCCAATCCGCTGCCCGCCATCCAGATTGCGCCCTCATTCCCGTTGGGGGTGACGTCGATCACCGAAGTCTGCGCCAAGGTTTGCGCATTGTAGGCCATGACCCAGCCGGTGTAAGGACGCTCGTCGCAATGGGAGGTGAAGGCGATGTAAATGGTTCCGCCCAGTTCCAGGAGTCCGGCACGTTCCGCATATTGACCGGGGGCAAATATGACCTGCCCTCCCTGGCTTCCGTCACCACTGCCGGGATAGGTTGCTGTGATCTCCGTGGGACCACCGAACAACTCGGCCCCCGTCTTAAGATCGAGCGCATGAAGACGCTGGTGATAGTGGCCGGAAGAATCCTTTGACATGGCTACCAAGTACATGGCGCCGTTCGGTCCTTGCTGCCGGTCGATGACCGGGGTTCCGGTGATTCCGATTTGCGGGGAAATCTGGCTACAACCGTGGGTGTCACTGGTAGTTTCACCCTGGCCGAGCACTGAAACTCTCCAAAACTGCGTGCCGCTGTTGGCACCGAAGGAATAGACGCTATCATTCTCGGTGACCACGAATACCGTGCTGTCACGGATGCCGCTGATCGTGTCGGTTTGGGTGTTTACGAACAGAGGTTGCGCGTCCACTTTGCCATCGACCGTAAAGAAGTTGATTTTTCCGAAGGAACTGGAATTAACGTTAGAGGGCGTCAAGATCGTTTCTTGCGAGTTCATGCCTTGGCGGGACATGTCGTAGTGATAGGTAAGCACATCCGTCGGAAATGTCATAGTTGACGGGCCCGGACCTTGCGGCGAGGATGGCGCCGACCCACCGATGGCACCTGACGACGAAACGGAAGACGAGGAAGGATTTGTTCCTCCGCAGTACAGCATTCCCAAGGTTAGGATAACGAAAAGGGACAACGTGAATTTCAAATGGCTTCGCATGGTTCACCCCAAGTCGTAGACTTCTACCTCTGATGGGGTCTAGATGAGGAGCGCAGCCGGAAAGTTGTGTGAATTTCGGAGATAAGCGCCATAAGCATCTGGCGCTTTCGTGCTACTGCCTCATGTCAGTCTTCGCCTCGCGCAGCGAACTTCGCTCCCAGCGAATAGCCGATGCAACAGAGCGTTGGCAGTGTATATAACGGCCAAGTCAATCCTGCGTCGCACTCCGTGCGGATGTAGAAGACGAATTCGCGCAGGAAGTACTGCGACAGGTAAAGGCCGCAGTTCTGGCCGGCATAGGAGGCTACGTTGGGAAGCACGACCAACATCCACAGCACAATCGCCGGAACCCAGATCCATCGTGCGACCGAATGATGGAATTTGCGAGCCACCAGGTATCCCAAAAAGAACGATGGCAGCAACGTCGTCAGATCCTGGACATAGGCGGCAAGGTGGGAGGGAAAGATATGAAAGAGCAGAAGACTGATCGGAGCGGCCAACAGTGAGCCGGCGACGGCTGCGAATACCAGGTTCGGAACAAACGCCAAGCCCTTAAGGAATGCGTGGAGGACACGCCTGCTGGGAGTCTCGCGCTCGCTTTCGACCAAGGGAGCGGCCATGGCGAAAGAGTAGTCCTAAGACAGGGGGCTTGACCATCTCCAATTAATCGCCTCCCGCCGTGGCGCGGACAGCCTTGCCCAATTTGCGTGGCCGGAATGCCTCGCTCCGGAAGCTTTGGTTCTCCATCCACCCGTCAAGAACGCTTTTCTTGAACTTCCAGCGGTTGCCCAGCTTGAACGCGGGAATCATTTCCTCGGAGACGTACTTGTAGAGCGTATCGGGCGAAACGCCCAAGTACTGCGACGCCTGACGTATGTTCATCACTTCGCGCGCATCGGCCAATATGGCTCCTTCCCGGGTCGTGGCTGATGGGGCTGCGAGGGCGACGTGGGCGATGCATCGGGTTTCGTCTGGCTCGCTTTGGCGTGGCTACTGATTGTGGATTCCCCCATCGAACTGACGCCCCTATATTCGCTAATTGTTCGCCTTGCAGAGTACTCGCAAAGACCTTCCCAACGCAAGTTATTGTAGGGCGATTCGAGGCGTTTCACCATGCGCTGGATGTTGACCGGCGCGGTACCCCGAGTGCTGGAAACGCCAATAGCGGCGAGGGAACACGGCGAATTGCTGATTGCCACGCGGGCCGGCACTGTGCAGATTGCCGACGGTTCGATCCCGGCACAGGCCGCCGGTCAATCGCCGGCCTAGTGGCGTCGGCCCCCATGATTCGAACTCATGCCACCCTCGACCGAGGTGCCCTCATCTGACTGGGAAAGCCACTTATCATTTAGGATGTTCTCGGCTGACAGGAGGCGTCGTGGTCTGTAGCACTTGCGGATATGAGAATCAGGTTGGGAACCGCTTCTGCGGAATGTGTGGCGTCCCGCTGCCGCATCGGCCTTTGACCGCTCCGGGTGCGCAGAGCACAGCCAGCCTGACGCATGCGCTCGGGGAGAGTCGAGCGCGAACGGAACGCCGCGCCTCCGATCCAATCGCAGTCAGTAGCAGTCTCGACGTAGCGTCACCGCGAGATGCGCGTGACCAAGACAGCCAGTCGGTAACTTCGTCGGACCCCAGCGACCTGTCGGGGGAACCACCACCGTCGAACGATCAGCGATCGAAAGTGGCGCAGCCACAATTCGACTTGGTGCCGGAAATTCCTTTGGACGAATACGTCCAGAAGTTCCGTTATGTGCCGCCCAGCGACCCCGGAGAGTTTACGATGCGAGGCGACACTACGGCGATTGAGCCTGCACCTCCTGTCGCGCCGGAAGCTCCGCAGGGTACTCCGGTTACGCCGGTGGAGACGGCAACCACTTCAGCCGAAATAGCGCCTGCCCAGCTCCCCGAGGACGTGCGAGAGCGACTGGGGTTGGAAGTCACAACGGAAGAGCGAACCGACCGGCCGCGATTTCTGGATTTTAATGACCCGCCGGTTTCGCCTGCGCCGGCAGATTCCAAGCCGGAAGATTCCGTGACGCCCATCTCCGGTCCGTCGTTCCTGGGGCTAGGCAATGAACTGCACGAGCCGGTCGCCACCGCTGATGAGCTTGTTGTGGAAGAGCCTGCTCATGGCCGATGGAGAATCTGGCTGGCGGCAGCTGTGGTGGTGGTCTTCGGCTCTCTGGGGGTGCTGGAGTGGCGAGCGCAAGTACACCAGACGAACAACGGTCCTGTCGAAGTCATCAAGATGAAGATGCGGAGCCTGACCCGCAGCAAGCCGCGGAGAGTACCAGCACAGAAGGCGCACCATCCGCCGCGCCTGCTGATTCGTCATCTAAGCCGGAGATGCAGGTCGAGCCATCGCCTCAGCCGCAGAACCAAAACCCGTCTGCCAATGCCACTACCACGACCCCGACAACGACGGGCGCAGCAAGCGTCCCGGCGACAGGGGCTGCGACGACGACCTCTGGGAGTTCTGCTCCCGTTACGCCTTCGCCCAATGCAAATCAGCCTGCAGCCGGACAGCCCACTGCCAAGTCGTTACCAAACCCAACGCCGAATGCAGCGCAGACAAATGTTGGGGCAAACCCGGCGGCAAAAAGCACGGTCGACACAAATCGCGCGGATGCGTCGAAGTTGACCGGCTCGCCAGTTACATCGGCATCGGCGCCCACCGCCGGTAAGGCTAAGCCATCCCAGCAAGCCGCGGACGACGACCAGGAAGTAGTGGTTAAGAAAATAGTTCCCGGCGCCGATGAGGTAGCCAAGGCCAACAATGCCAGTGATTCGGCAGCGGCGGCGGCATGGTTGTGGAAGGCGACTGCCAAAGGCAATCCTGCTGCACCCGTCCAGCTCGCCGACTTGTACGTCAAGGGTGACGGCGTACCTCGCAGCTGCGAACAGGCGATGGTGTTATTGAAGACTGCCGCGGAAAAAGAAAACTCCATGGCCCGCAACCGGCTGGCTTCGATGTATAGCTCCGGAACCTGCGTGCAACGCAACCGGGTGGAAGCTTATCGCTGGCTGAGTTTAGCCTTGGCGGCCAATCCCACCAGCGAGTGGGCGCAACAGCACCGCGACCAGCTTTGGCAACAGATGACGCCGGAAGAACGCACAGTGGCGCAGAAGTATAGGTGAGCCCTATTGGCTGATTCGCTTTTCGCTATTGGCTATGCGCTTGTGGCTTTTCGCTTTTCGCTCTTCGCCATTCGCCTGGCAGCGGCCAGCCAAAGTCTGCGCCAGCAACTATAATGATTTCGGGGTGAGGCATTGTGTCTTGCCCGACTCGTTGAACCACTTATCGTTCCCCTGCATCGATCGCCAACTGGAGGAAAGAATCAGAATGGCACACGAAGTTCCTGCGCTGCCCTACGACTACTCTGCCCTTGAACCTTACATCGACACGCAAACCATGCACCTGCATCACGACAAACACCATGTCGCTTATGTGACCAACTTGAACGCGGCGCTGGAAAAAGCTCCGGAGCTGCAAAAATTGAGCGCCGAGGAGCTGGTGAAGAGCCTGGAGAATGTGCCCGAGGCAATTCGCACCGCGGTGCGCAACAATGCTGGTGGGCATGTTAACCACACCATGTTTTGGACAATCATGGGACCGAATGCCGGTGGCGAACCCAGCGGCGCAATTGCAGACGCGATTAAAAACACCTTCGGCGACTTCAACGCCTTCAAAGAAAAGTTCAACGATGCCGGTCTGAAACAGTTCGGCAGCGGCTGGAGCTGGCTGGTGCGCGACCGCGGCGGCAAACTGCAAGTGATGTCCACGCCCAATCAGGACAATCCCCTGAGTCAGGATTTCTCGCCCATCATGGGCAACGACGTCTGGGAACACGCTTATTACCTGAAGTACCAGAACCGCCGCGGCGATTACCTGAAAGAATGGTGGAACGTGGTGAACTGGGCCGAAGTCAACAAACGCTTCCAGAATAGTCAGAAATAAAGTTTGGAGCGATCTCGAAAGGGTGCGTATACCGCACCCTTTTGTCGTCCCTGGAGATATTCCCGACTTTTCGTTGACATCCGACATCGTCTTACGGCAGACTCTTGCTCAATCTAACGTTGATTATTCTTCAGCGTTAATCTCAGCAGAAGTGAATGTTCACGCGGCACAACAGGTGCGGTATAACCGCAGAATGCGCGCAGCCGGGTCGGTGAAACTTCAAGTAATCGAGATGGAGGGGCGAATGAAACACTGGATGGTGGTAACGATGATGGCGGGACTACTGGCGGTGACGGCGGGTCACACCAACGCCGCCGCCGCTGGTAAGAGCGACTCCAAGCAGATCGCGCACGGTGAATACCTGGTGAAGGCCATCGGCCACTGCGGCGACTGTCATACTCCGATGAACGAGAAGGGCGAGTTCATCCAAGGCAAGTGGCTGCAGGGCAAGAAACTGGAGTTCGGGCCCCTGGTTCCGATGCCCATCTGGGCCGACACCTCGCCTAACATCGCGGGATTGCCGGGATGGGACCACGAAAAAGCGGTGCAGTTCTTCATGACCGGCATGGCGCCCAATGGGCAGCCGGCGCGTCCGCCGATGCCGCAATACAAGATGAATCGCGCCGACGCCGAGGCCGTGGTGGCTTACTTGGAGTCGTTGCAGTAGCCAAGACTTACAAGAGTGTTGCTTTGAAACCAGCTCGATTTGTTTGTCTAGAATGCGACACCTATGTCGAGCCCGAGCCAGGAACACGGGCCGTGCGCTGTCCGACGGGCCACCCGGTTAAACCAATCGCAGGAACCGGCTTCAAGAAGCAGGTCATCAAGTTTGCAGTTCTGGCCGCTGGTATTCCTCTTGCCGGCATCATTGCGTTTTCAAAGGTCGTCATCTTCAGCCCATGGTATGGCTGGTCGATTATTGCCGTTCTCACGATCCTCATGCCCTTGATTTTTGTAGTGTTGGGTATTATCTCGTTGGCACGATGGTCAAAGCGGCGACAGGCGACTGGTTCGCCCTCAGCAGAATATGCCAAGGAGCAACGAGCCCAGGGCATCGGGCTGTTGGCTGGGACTGCACTGATTGTCTCGACAGTATTTATCCCAGTTCTCCTAAGGTAAGTGACCCGGAACAATTCAGCGAGCTGGCGCATTTGTCATCGTGCCCGTGACCAATTTGTCCGACGTCGAGCGGCAGTCCACCCGACATTTTTTGCAATTGCGCATTGCGTTGGAAATCTGCTGAGCACCCGAGTTTTCCATGGTTCTTCATCGGAAATTGAGTTACTATTCCGCAACTCCGCTGCGCCCTTCCGCCATGTGACCCTGGAGGCACTATGAAACGCCTGTCTAGCACCGCGATCGTTTTTTCAATTGCCATTTTGATCTTCTCGCTCACTGGCTTTGCCGCAGGCCAGGCATTCTGGTCGCAGTGGGGCCGGAACGCGCAGCATGAAGGGATGGTCGATATTGCCGGGCAACCGCTGAACAACAAACTTGCCGATATCGTGTACGACCCGTTCGTCCTTCAGGAACAGAATGAGTCTGGGGGTGAGCTGCTTGCGCACTATCAGTCCACTCTTATCGATGGCAACAGCTTTTACATGATGGAAAAAAGCGGGACCTATCCCTCCTGCAATCCGCCAGGTCTCTGGGTCAACGGTGCCCCTTGTGGACCCAATGCGTGGAACCGGATTCAGTGGAATGTGGTGCGACGCGACTGGCAACAAAACAATCCGGTTGTGGTTTGGACCTATCCCACCGATTGGAAGCCCGAGCCGAATGCCACAAACGTGCAGCTGGGGTTTGTTGGCTTGGATGGATGGGAGCCGGTCTTTCATCCCGCCTTGGCAAATGGATTTCTCTACGTTCCCGGCGCCGGAGGCACGATATGGAAAGTGAACACCAACACCGGGCAAACGCAAACGCACATCAATCCCTTTGGTGGAGGATCGATCACCGCCGCCAACCGATTTGTTTCCGGCCCGCTGACCGCCGATGCCAACGGCAACATCTACTACAACGTCATCCAACTGAACATGAATGGCAATCCCTGGGACCAAAATGATGTTGTCAACGCGTGGCTGGTGAAGGTCACACCTGGCGACACGGCTTCCACCGTAACCTACGCCACCCTGGTGCCGAATGCGCCTCCCGGGACTTCGACGCACTGCGAGGGCGGTTTCTACGATCTGCCGAACGGTGGATCCCTCCTCCCATGGCCGCCTTTCGGAATTGCCGGCACGCCTACTCAACTATGCGGTTCGCAGCGCCCGGGAGTAAACATTGCTCCTGCGGTTGCGCCCGACGGAACTGTTTACACGGTGAGCGTAGCGCACTTTGACTCACAGGTCGCTTACATGATCGCGGTGAATCCCAACCTCACGCCGAAGTGGGCCTCCTCCCTACAGTATCGGTTGACAGATGGCTGCGGCGTGCTTTTGCCGATCGCTCCCCCGGGAGTGAACAATGAGCCGAATTCTTGCCGCTTTGGCACCACGGTTGGAGTCGATCCTACGACGAACGCGAAAGGATCGGGGACGGTCATCGATGAATCGTCATCGACGCCAACAGTCCTGCCCGATGGATCAGTGCTCTTCGGCGCCACCGACAATTACAACTACCAACGAGGACATCTTTTTCATTTCGATACCCAGGGAAACTTCGTCAACGCTTACGGCTTCGGCTGGGACTCGACGGCGGGAGTGTACCAGCATGGCGGTACCTATTCGATCGTGATTAAAGACAACCACTATCCGTCGCCGGCATACTGTTTCTACAGTAATCCGGTTTGCACACCGGTGCCGGATGGGCCGTACTATGTTTCCCAGCTTGACGCTAATCTGCAGGCGGAATGGTCATTCCAGAACACGACCATCGACCGGCAGCATCCCAACGGCTACGAATGGTGCGTCAACGCGCCGGTGATCGACGTCAACGAGTTGGTCTATATCACCAGCGAAGACGGAAGCATCTATTCCGTTCCGCAAGGACATCACGGGGTCTTTACGCAATGGCAGCAGAAAATCTTCCTGCTGGAAGCTCTGGGCGCCGCATACACTCCACTTTCGATTGGCCCCGACGGCAAAGTCTACAGCCAGAACGACGGCAATCTGTTCGTGGTCGGTCAGTAATTTGTGAGAGCTCCACGAGCCAAAGTCCGGCCATGCCAAGATCGCTAGAGAGGAATCGCCGTCACCCGAGTGATCCACGCCATATTCCGCGGTTTTGGATAACTTGTGGAATGGCCTGTTATCAACAGCTATCTTTCGGGTAAGCGATCCCCGCCGATTCGAACGAAGTGACGCCCAGGTCAGCCCAACCGAAGGGCGAACCTGGGGCACCAGGCGTTCCTCATCTCACTTCTCAACGCTTCCGGGCAGGGATCGAAGATCGTTGGTTCCACAGGTTCGTATCCCACCCTTTCGGAAAAGAGGCGAAAAGGGTGGGCACCCGGCCATCCGCCTGCACTCCCCTTCCGATGGAATACAATTTGCGTTGCTTAGCCCGTGGGGCAGAAAGGAACAACAACAGATGCGATACAGATTCAATCTTGCGCTTGCTGGGATCTTCCTGCTGGGATTTTCGGTGGCAGCTTTCGCCGGCAACGTAAGAACGGATTACGACCACTCGGTGAACTTCGCGCAGTACAAAACCTACTCGTGGGGAAAGGTGCAGACCTCCAATCCTTTCTACGTCTCACGCATTAAGCAGGCCGTCGACCGAGACCTGCAGGCCAAAGGATGGCAGCTGGTTGAGTCCGGCGGTTCCGTGATGATCTTTGCCACTGACAACGTCCACGACCAGAAACAGCTCCAGACCATGTACGACGGTATGGGCGGTGGCTGGGGCGGCGGCTGGGGTTGGGGAGGCTGGGGATGGGGTGGTGGCTGGGGTCCGGGGGGAATGGGTGAGGCCACAACCACGACCACCAATCAGCGTGTGGCAAACCTGGCCATCGACCTGTTCGACGCCAGTTCCAAGAAGCTCCTCTGGCGGGGTTTGGCTACGCAAGACCTCGGCAGCAATTCGGAGAAGAACACCAAATCTCTGGACGGAGACATCAACAACATGTTCAAGAGGTTTCCACCCAAGCCCGGTTCTTAACTGTTCAGGTCTGGTGCTGGGTATCCCGGGTCTCACGGTCCCACTCATTCGAAACCCGCGAATGAGTGGGGAACCCGGCAGGTAAGCAGCTGCCTTTTTCTGAAGCGAGAGACAAAGCCTGCACATCTCAAACTGGTAAGGAGAAAATTCCATGAAGATTGCAGTTACCACTCCTACGGGCCACATAGGCAGCAAACTCGCCAACATACTTCTTGACCGCAAGTCGGATGTCACGTTGATAGCCCGACATCCCGAAAAAGTGAAAGATCTAGCCAGCCGCGGTGCAAAGGTCATCGCCGGTGAGCACAGCGATCCCGCGGTTGTTGAGCAGGCAGTGCGTGGCGCAGACGCGCTGTTCTGGCTGACGCCTGCGGAGATGACCTCGCACGATCCGTTGGGCACGGCCCGCCGCATGGCCGAGGCGGGAGCCAGCGTGATCCGCAAGCATCCCGATCTGCATGTGGTTCAGCTTTCGAGTGCAGGAGCATTCCTGCCCAGTGGCACGGGGCCGATTGTTGGACACTACGAGACGGAAGAGAAGTTCCGCGCTGCCGGGAAGAACATCGTCTCGCTGCGCCCAAACGAGTTCATGGAGAACGTGTTTTTCTCGCTGCCGACGATCGTCGCGCAGGGGGCCATCTACACGACGCTCCAGGGATCCGTGAAAGCGCCGATCATTGCCACCCAGGACATCGCTGAGGTTGCCGCTGAGTTTCTGCTCAAACCGATCGACGGCCATCACGTGGTCGATATCGTGGGCCCGCAGGAGATTTCGTTGGACGAGTGGGCTCGCATCGCCGGACAGGCCATCGGGAAACAAATCCGCGTGGTCACCATCCCGGGCGACAAGTTGAAGGCCGCAATGAGCCAGAGCGGAATGTCGCCGGAGATGGCAGCGCTGCTGGTTGAAATGGAAGAGGCAATCCCCAAAATCCAGCAATTCAAAGGCGACCAAAAACGCACCGGCAAAGTTACATTCTCGCAATTTGCCCGGGAGGTGTTCGCCCCCGCATATAAGAGAGCCGTGCAATCGGCGGCGTAGTCAGCCTGGTGACCGGTGCCCCAGCTTAGCGTCCATCGTTTGGACGCTAACCTGGGCTCGGGAAGGTCGTAGCGCACTAACCCCCAGGTTAGCCCAAAAGAAGGGCGAACCTGGGGCACCAGGCGATAGATCTGCTGCTAAACTTCCATTTCATGACAAAAACCAGAACGCACCCCCTCATTGAAGTGTTCGGATTCCCCACCGATAATTTTTCGGATGCAGCGTCCCGTTACCGCTCTAAGAAACTCTGCCCATTTAACAATAAGGTTCCCAATTGCACTAAGGACAAGGCGGCTGACCCACTCGGGACCTGTTCTGTCGCATCCGGAGATGATGGGACGGCTATCACGTGCCCGATCCGATTCCGACAGCATTGGATTATCGCGGACCACGGCGCTGAGTTTTTCTTCCCGAAGGGTGCCATGTGGACCTCTCTCACCGAGGTGAAGCTCAAAGACAAGTACGGCAAAGCGGCCGGCAACATCGACCTCGTGCTTGTCTCCTATGACGGCCACGGCAAAGTCCTGGATTTCGGCAGCGTCGAGGTACAAACCGTTTACATAACAGGGAATGTTCGGAAACCGTTTGCATATTACATGCAGGACCCTTAAGGCATGCCGACATGACTTGGAAGAATGAACAATGGTGGCCCGGCCCTGATTACCTCTCTGCGTCCTAGATTTCGTCGTTTGTTTAACGCCGCCTGCCAGCGTGCAACGTCAGCCGGCCATCGCAGCTCTGTCCTCTCGTCGAAATTCCTCCAGAGCGATCTCGAGCACCCGCTGAAGGTGACTTGACCGCTTGGCCCGGGTATCGCGTTCCAGCAACCAAGCGACAAAGTGATTGAGGAGGTCCTTCAGTTCAATTGCTTCAAGCACGTCGCTCTCACACAGTTGCGTCACCTCGGGAGTCACGGTAGGCCGGACCAGCACCCTTTTTGTGCCGGGCGCCTTCGCCAGGTCTCTGCGAACCTTCTGTATGCTTTCATCGGTCGTGACTTGGTAGATTGCGTCAGCCGCGACAAAATCCATTCCGCCGTCATTAGCGTGGGTCGTGGAAAACCTTTGGAGCGAGAATCCGAAGGTGCGGAAATACTCCCGCAAGACAGCGAACGAAACCACTTCGAATATCTCTCCCCGGTTTCCCGTCAGCTGCGAGAGGTATTCATCGACAAGAGCGAACCTTTCACGCACACACTCCTTGGGCAGGGAGCACACGCCTTCCAATTGCTTGATTGCCGCCTTGCGTTGTTCGTATGCTGAGCGGAGCGACTGAAGCAGCTCGTCACGAAGAATTTCGAGATCCTTTAGGCTTGCATCTGTCAGAAGAGGCGGGCGCAGTCGGTACTTCCCATCTGAGAACTCAAGAAATCCGCGAGTGCCCAGGCGACGGTCAATGTAAGTTGAGTGATACTCGCTGCTGATGAATTTGGCGAGTGTCTTCCGAAACCCGGCTTCTATCTGCTTCTCTGTGAGGCCCTTGGACGTAGCTCCGCGCCTGAGCGCGTCGATGTGGTCATCCAATACTGGGATGGCGACCCCCAGCACCGTCCGCTGCCCGAGGTGCTTTCGCAATACTGTTCCGATACTCCTTGTATCGCCGCTGTGCTTGCCCACGCCGCTCGCCCTCGCTTCAAGTTGCCACTAATATAGCGCCGAGAATTGCCCGATGTACTATCGGAGAGTGCCATCTTTGAAAGGAAAAGTCCATGAGTCGGAAAGAGAAGCTGGAGAACCTTCTGAGCATCGCTCCGCCTTTGCAAGTGGAAATTAGGGTTCCGAAAACTCCCCCTCGCTTCGCCGCTCTGGAGCAAGACGAGGACGGCAACACGCTTTGCATGTACCTCAGCGCCAGCCTAGAGGAACTCAAGGGTACGCTCGCTGGAAGTGATACCCACTTCGTTGGGCGCGTGCGCGTCCATGACCTCGATGCTGATACTGTTATGGCGCCCGTTTGGAGGGTGGAGCGATTTGCTCTGCTTGAGGATGAGTTTTCCTATAAGGACGGCTACGTCACTATTCCGTAGGCCGGAGGTTCGGGATGCGGACAAAGTAATTAAGTCCCGTTTGGTATCCCGAAACGCAGCGTAAACGCATTCAGAACATCAAGCAATTCCGTCACAAAATCACGTTTATTCAAGGCGACGGCATCGAGGCGATTGACAAATACGGACGTCAAAAGACCGCCGTGTTATTCATAGACCCGCAGTACACCGCAGGTAAGAACGGTAAACGGGCAGGAACACGGCTCTATACCCATTTTGAGCTGGATCACGACCGGCTATTTACGCGCGTTGAAAAGGCAAAAGGCGATTTCATGATGACGTATGACAACGCCGAGGAAGTAAGCCAGTTGGCAAAGCGTCACGGCTTCAAATGCAAGACGATCTCAATGATGAACACTCATCACGCGACGATGCAGGAGCTTCTTATCGGACGGGACCTATCGTGGGTCTCCTAGTATCGGGTGCCTGGCGCCCCAGGTTCGCGTCCATCATTTGGACGCTAACCCTTCGGCGGTGCTCAGGGGAGGCTCCGGGGCACCAGGCTTCCGGGCGGGGACTGAAGATAGTTGGTCCCACAGTTTCGTATCCCACCCTTTCGCAAAAGAAGCGAAAGGATGGGGCACCCAGCGGGGCTGACCACCCGTCACTTTGAGCTCGCGATCTCTTCCCGTCCACTCCGATTCAATCTCCACCACACCCATGTCGCGGAAGGCGTAGTGCCGAAAGCTGCTCCACTTCCAATCGCCCGGTTCACGCACTAACCCGCCAGGCTGCTATAACGTCGAAAAGCAGATCCCTCGTCGGGCTGAAGCCCTCCTCGGGATGACAAAAATAAAGGACGTGCAGCGGCATAGCTAAAGCTGTGCCCTTTCAAAACGGAGCACTTTCGAGTTTTTCAGTGGCCTGTAAAAGTCGTGCCGTGCCACGAAGCGCTCGACGGATAGGCTGTCAGATGGCCATGGGAAGGTCGAGGGCGAGACCCAGGTTCGCGTCCAAAGGAAGGACGCGAACCCTTCGACTTGGCTCAGGGCAGGCTCCTTCGACTTCGCTCAGGGCAGGCTCTGGGGCACAACTTTAGGCCGGAAATCCCTCGCGGGCTGAAGCCCGCTCGGGATGACGAGAATAAGGGACTCGCCACAGCACGGCTGAAGCCGTGCCCTTTCAAAGCTGCGGGCCCGGATACAAAGCCGCGGGGCACCAGCACCAGGCGAATCGTTACTTCCAACAGTTTCGTATCCCACCCTTTCGCAAAAGAGGCGAAAGGATGGGGCACCCAGCGATGAGCGCACAGCAAAAACGGGGCGCTGGTCGCGCCCCGCTTCTGACAACTGACAACCGGCAACTGACAACTGCCTTTAGTCGTGCACACCATCCATAAATGCCCGCAGCTTGCGCGAGCGCGACGGATGCCGCAGCTTGCGCAGCGCCTTGGCTTCGATTTGGCGGATGCGTTCACGAGTGACGGCGAATGACTGACCCACCTCTTCGAGCGTATGCTCGGAGCCGTCTTCCAGCCCGAAGCGCATCTTGATCACCTTCTCCTCGCGGGGGGTGAGCGTGCGCAAGACCTGCGCCGTCTGCTCCTTGAGGTTGACGTTGATCACCGCTTCCGCCGGCGAGACCACGGCGCGATCTTCGATGAAGTCTCCCAGATGCGAGTCTTCCTCTTCGCCGATTGGTGTCTCCAGCGAAATCGGTTCCTGTGCGATCTTGAGCACCTTGCGCACCTTTGCCACGGGAATGTCCATACGCTTGGCGATCTCTTCCGAGGTAGGCTCGCGGCCGAGTTCCTGCACCAACTGCCGCGAAGTGCGGATCAGCTTGTTGATGGTCTCGATCATGTGCACCGGAATGCGGATGGTGCGTGCCTGATCGGCGATGGCGCGCGTGATGGCTTGGCGAATCCACCACGTCGCATAGGTCGAAAACTTGTAGCCGCGGCGATATTCGAACTTGTCCACCGCTTTCATCAGGCCGATGTTGCCCTCCTGAATCAGGTCGAGAAACTGCAGGCCGCGGTTGGTGTACTTCTTGGCGATGGACACCACCAGTCGCAGGTTGGCTTCGATCAGTTCGCGCTTGGCGTACTCGGCATCGACGTCGCCCTGCACGATTTCGCGCTGGGTGCGCTTCAGCTCGGCGAAGTTCGCGCCGGCATCGTGCTCCATGCGCTCCAGGTCGATGCGAATCTGGCGCGCCTGCTTGCGCAGTTCCTTCTTGGCTTCCTCGGCACGTGTCTGATCGACCCGTTTCTCGAAGTTCGTCGCTTGCTTGTCGAGCCCGCGCATGCTATCGACGGTCTTGTTGACGCGGTCGATCAGGCGCTTGCGCTCGGCGTTGGTGAAGCCTAGCCTGCGAATGACTCGCGACACCGCGACCTGCTGACGCCCCAAGGCCCAGCGATAACGGCGGTACTCTTTCGGCCGCTTCTTCTGCGGAATGTCAATCAGCCGCTCGAAGAGCTGCATCGACTTTTTGTGGTGCTTGGAGAGCTCGTCGATCCTGCCGGTGATCTCCTTGAGACGATTGAGGACCACTTCTTCTGTGATCTCCTCTTCGTCGAAGAGCACGATTTCCTTGATGGAACGAACGCCGCGCTTCAAATCCTCCCCGATGCCAACGATTTCGTGAATGACGATCGGCGAGCGCGACAAGGCCTTCAGGACGCGCAGCTGCCCGCGCTCGATGCGCTTGGCGATCTCGACTTCGCCTTCGCGAGTGAGCAGCGGAACCGTGCCCATCTCGCGCAGGTACATCCGAACGGGATCATTGGTTTTTTCCAGCGCGCCGGGCGTGAGGTCCAGTTCAACGTCCTCGCCGGCCTCGATCTCGGCATCGAACTTCTTGTCGAGAGAGCCTGGGATCTTCGGACCTTCGAGCACATCGATGCCTTGCGTGCCGATGGTGGTCAGCAAGTCCTCAAGGTCGTCGGGCGAATGCATCTCGCGCGGGATAAGGTCATTGACCTCGTTGTAAGTGAGGTAGCCCTTTTCTTTTCCGGCGTCGATCAATTTTTTGATGTCTTCGAACTTAT
The DNA here is from genome assembly GCA_963748225.1 of uncultured Acidobacteriaceae bacterium. Taxonomy (GTDB): domain Bacteria; phylum Acidobacteriota; class Terriglobia; order Terriglobales; family Acidobacteriaceae; genus Bog-257. The sequence continues at coordinate 44,416 of CAVVHW010000013.1, read as the reverse complement.
CTTCAAGAGCCAAAGCGGAGTTTCCTCTAAATGGCGCCAGCTAGGCGGCGCGCCTCTTCCATGCACACCACGGCGGGAACGGCACTGCAGTACCGACATGCGCAGAAACTTTCAGAGTTTATCATAGGCTGGGCCCGCTCCCAAGCCTTATTTTGCTAATCACAAAACTCTGGTAACCATTCGAAAGTGAATCACATACACCATCAGGCGCGTTATACGCCCACTAAAATTAGATGTCAGCCGTACGAACTTAGCTTCATCCTTTTGAATCAATTCTTTACCAGCAATCCCTGCCACGGGAGAAGATTTTGGCGGCTCGCGGTGCTCCGGCCAATTCTTACGAGCCTTCTGCCGTGGTGCTCATGGCACGACGGAGCTTTACCCGCTCTTGCAGTAGTCTCGCCGCAGATGCCGAATCCTGCTGTCGCTCAGCCTCTTTCAACTGCACCTGAAGCTCTTCCAATTGCCGGCGGAACACCCGGCGGCGCAAGGAACGGATTGAACTCTCCAGCAACTCAGGTGTGAGCTCCTCGTGCTCGTCCATCAGTACGGTCGCCAGCAGGCGGCGAGTCTCCTCCTCGAGTGGCAATGACATGGCGTCGAGGCCCTGTTCGTGCGCGACTAGGAGCGCATCGATAAGGCCCTCCGCAGCGGAGCCGGCATGCAACCGCTCGCGGCTCAGCGCGAAGTGCGCCTGTCGAGCCGGCTCAAAGTCGAGGTCCTGACCGCCGCGGTCGCTTACCGGACTATGGGACAACTCCTGGCTTGCCAGCGCTCGAATCAAAACGCGCTCGGCATCCGTCAGTCCCATCGCACCGGGAGTACTCACCCGCGACGCAGAACGCGTGCCCGCGGCGTGACGCAGTTCCTGGCGCAGCACCGCCGACTCGATTCCCAAGCGATGCGAGATCTCGTTTGCCCACTCGTCACGCACAATGCGACTGGGCACACGCTGAATGTGCGGCAGAAGGTAATTCAGGGCTTTTACCTTGCCTTCGGGAGTGCGGGCGGGAAACAAGCGCGCGCGAGCGTTCAATCAGGTAATCGAAGTACTTCTGCGAGTGGGACAGCGCCTCGCCGTACGCTGCCACTCCCTTACGCCGAATGAACAGGTCAGGATCGAAGCCGGCCTCGAGCGTAAGAACCTTGATCTGGAACTCTTCGCTCACCAGCAGCGCCAGCGAGCGCTCGGCCGCCGCGGCGCCAGCGGTGTCGGGATCGAAATTCACGACGATGTTCTTACTGAATCGTCCCAGCAGCCGCGCCTGTAACTCGGTAAATGCGGTGCCGGAGCTGGCAATCACATTGCGAAAGCCCGCCGTGTACACCGAGATGCAGTCCATCTGGCCTTCCACCAGGATGGCGTACTCCAGCTTGCGGATCGGCTCTTTGGCCTTGTCGAGATTGAACAGCACCCGCGACTTCGAGTAGATCGGCGTCTCCGGCGAGTTGAGGTATTTAGGGCCAGCCTTCTCGTCGGTGGAGAGCGTTCGGCCGGTGAAGGCAATCACCTTGCCCGACTCGTTAGTGATGGGAAACATCACGCGATTGCGAAATTTGGAATACAGCGCCACCTTCTGATCGGCAACTTCCTCGCCCTTGTCCTTCCACGAGAACAGACCCGACTCGCGCAGCAAAGCTTCGTCATATTGCCCGCGCAGCGCATCACGCATTAGGAAGCCAGACTCGGGCGCGTAACCCATGCGGAACTCGGCGATGATTTCGGGACTGATTCCGCGCGAGGCTAGATACTCGCGCGCGTGAGCAGCCTCCGGACGGCGCAATTGTTCCTGGAAGAACCTGCAGGCGCGCTCGTGAATCTCGATAAGCCCGACGCGCATGCCGGCCTGGCGCTCCTCCTCCGGCGAGGCGAAGCTCATTTTAGGCAGAGGTATCTTGAGCTTCTCGGCGATCAGGCGGACCGCTTCGGGGAAGCTGATGTTCTCGATCTTCTGTACGAAGTTGAAGACGTCGCCGGAGGCTCCGCAGCCAAAGCAGTGGAAGAATTGCCGCGAGGCATGTACCGAAAACGACGGTGTTTTTTCCTGATGAAACGGGCACAGCCCCTGGAAATTTTGCGCCCCGCTTTTGCGCAGCGTGATGTACTCGCCCACAATGCGGACGATGTCGGCCTGCTGCTTGACGGTGTAGGCGAAGTCTCCGGGGTTAGCCATGGTGTGTCAGTGCAAAGGGAAAAAGGGGCTGTCTCATGGTAGTCGAATTGGCGTCAACTCGGCTCCAGCTGGTTGAGCGTAATTGCCAAGGGAACGTGGAAAAACTGTGGGAAAGCGAGGTGGATCGGTTGAAGGAGGTGGAAAACGGTGGCCATTCGCCGGGGGGATGACGTGTGTCACCGCAAGGGATGAATACTGGGCGTCATCACCAGCGAGTGCCCTATTTTTTCGAGGTGCTAGCCGGAGCGATGTCAACAATTTTTTCGACGGTGCGAGTCCGCGTAGCGGACGTAATAGTCTAGCCCAGCGTGTAACGCTGGGTTCGATGCCGTCTGAATGTCGAGCCCCGTAGGAGCGACGATCTGGAAATCAGCACGATTCTCGGCTTGCTTCTGGGTGAAAGGCATGTCGTGCCTACGGCACTCCGGGATCAACGCACAATCCTACCCAGCGCTTTGCGCTGGGCTAGACTATTCCGTCCGCTGCGCGGACTGGCATCGTTGGCAAAACACAGAGACTCTCAGGATTGTGCCCCGTAGGGGCGGTGCACAAACCTTTTCGGGTGAGCGGGGTCACCGACGATCAACCCGACACCGACTAGGCTCAACGTCTATGTCGCATACGTATTCGCACAATCTGGTGCACTGCGTCTTCAGCACAAAGGAACGCCTTAGCCTGATTGACAAACCCGGAGGACCTTTGGCGTTACGTCGCAGTCCTGGCTCATGCGAAGAACATCCACGTAGTGGCGGCTGGCGGGACGGCAAATCACCTCCACTTGCTGATCTTGTTACCACAGACGATGACGTTGGCCAAAGCCATGCAGGAGTTGAAGGCTAACAGCTCTCGATGGCTGCGCGAGACGGAGAGAAATTTTCAGTGGCAGGAGGGATATGGCGCGTTCAGTGTCAGCCAGTCGCAAAAGCCACGGTGACGGAGTACATCGCGAAGCAGAGGGAACATCATCGCACTCGAACCTTCGAACAGGAGTTCACCGCGATGCTGCAGAGGGCAGGGATACCTTATGACCCGCGATTTGTTTTTGGATGAGAGCTGCCGTGCCTACGGCACTCCGGCGTCTATGGGCAATCCTGCCCAGCGCTTCGCGCTGGGCTAGACTATCGCGTCCGCTACGCGGACTACCATTTGTCACCAAAAACGCTGGGCTTTTTGGGACCGCACGAGATGGCTGAGCATTGCTCGTCCGCTCCTATCGTCATAATCCGGGGAGAGCTACCGTGCCTACGGCACTCCGGGGTCAACCCTACCCAGCGCTTCGCGCTGGGCTAGACTATTCCGTCCGCTACGCGGACTGCCATGCGTTACCAAAAACACTGGGATTTTCGGGACTGCGCGAGATGGCTAAACCGGCTACTCGCCCGCATTCGCTTCGCCCATCAGCATGATCGGCGAGGTTGGTTTGTCGGAGCCCTCTTCGTTCTCCACGGTGATCGCGAAGGCCTTGGCTTCAACTCCAGCTGGCATCTTGTGGTCCATCATCATGGCGTTGCCGTGCTCGTCGGGCTTGAAGACCCCCGCGGGCATTGGAGCGCCGTTCATGGGAATGATCCACAGCTCGTATGCCTTGCCCGCCGGTACCTGAGGCAGATTGCTCGCCATGAACATCATTCGGTTCCGGGAGGGGCTGAAGATGGCGGTGCCATTGGGTTGCTTGGGCGACTTTTGCGGATTCAGCGAAACGTGAACAGCGTCGGGCGCAGAGAGCAACCTCATCTCTTCGTTCAGGCGGTCAAGCTGGATTGCCTGGTCCTGGTTGTGCCCCGCCAGTTCGGCGAGTTGATCTTTCATGCGGCCGCTGCTGCGCGCCAGAATGAACACCACCAGCAACAGACCCAATGCGGCCAGGGCGGGGACGAGAGTAGCCCACAGACTTCGCCGCGGAGCAGGACCCGGCGCGGACACGCCCCGCGGTTCGGCGGCGAGGGCCCGCATCAAACGGTCCTTGCTGCGGGCGGGTGGCTGCGGCCCGCTGCTCGACAAGCCTAGCAGTCCCAAGTCGCCGCGCAGCGCTTGCAATTCGCGACGGCACGCGGCGCAGGTGTCGAGGTGCGCTTCCAACTCCTGGCGCTCGCTGCCGGTCAACTCATCCAGCGCGTACAAGGCCAGGTCTTCCGCGAATTGGTCGTGTGTCTTCACAGGTGCAAAGCCCGCTATTCGCCTTTCGCTATTAGCTATTCGCCCTTGCCTCTTCGCCTGAGTCCGCTCTTCCCGCCTCTCAAAAGGCGAACAGCCAAAAGCGAAGAGCGGTTTCCCTTCATCATGCAAACTTCGCGCGCAACTGCTGCAGTCCACTGCGAATGCGCGTCTTGATCGTACCCAGAGGCTCGCCTGTTTTCTCCGCTATTTCGGTGTGCGTCAGCCCCTGAAAAAATGCCAGCTCCATGGCTTGGCGTTGCTCGGGACTCATTCCTTCCAGCGCGCCGCGCACTTTCTCGATGATCAGGGCCCGCTCGGTCTCGTCGCGCAAATCGGGACCGCTGGCAATAACGCAATCCTCAATGTCAGTCTCTGGACGGCGCTTGCGCAATCGGTCGATCGAGCGATGGCGGGCAATCACCGCCAACCACGCGGCCAGGCTGCCCCGGCTGGCATCGAAGGCATCGGGATTGCGCCATAGCTGCAGGAAAACGTCCTGGAGAATATCCTCGGCTCCTCCAGCGTCTTGGAGCACGCGCAGCGCCACCGCATAAACCACCTTGGAATACCGCTCGTAGAGCTCGGACATAGCCTGCTGGTCCCCGGCACGGATGCGCGCCACCAGCCGCATCTCGTCTCCGGGATCGCGAGTCAATGCGCTCTTTTCGGTCGGCTCCATATCGTAATACGTTCCAGAAGGGCCGCCAGATGTGGCTATCAAGTTCAACTGGCCGGCTTTAGACCGCAGAAAAAGAGTGTCTGAAAAAAGTTTACCGTTGTAAAATCCAGTGGCCGTTCGGGCCACGTAAACAACTCAGCAAACGGAAACCACGAAAACATATCAGTAAACGCCCTCCGCGAACAACTGGCGCGATGGACATAGGTGCAATTTGGTTTTGGATTCGGCTCTCAGGGTTGAGCCAGCACTGGTCGCTTCGCGCATGAGTCTGAGTAACGAGGAGCGCCTGCCTGATGAATCGTGGTGGGTACGCTTGCCATTCCACATCCGAAGGAGATGGAGCATGAAGGGAAAACTTCTCGCAACGATGCTACTAGTCTTTGCTGTGATCTCGGGGGCCGCGCCCCACGCAGTGGCCGCACCCCTACAACCGGTGAACGCTCCCGCCGCCGGCGATTCGCTCTACACCCGCCTCGGCGGATATGACGCGCTGGTGGCCGTGACCAAAGATTTCATCGGCCGCCTGGCGACCGATCCCCAACTCGCCAAGTTTTTCACCGGCCTGAACGACACCTCGAAAGCCAGGGTTGAATCGCATGTAATCGATTTTCTATGCGTGGCGACCGGCGGGCCCTGCATCTATACCGGTCAGGACATGAAGACGGCGCACACCGGTTTGCACATTACCGACGCCGATTGGAATATCTCCGCAGCGCACCTGACGGAAACGCTTAACAAGTTCAAGGTTCCGCAGAAAGAACAGGACGAAGTCATGGCCGCTGTCAGCGGCTTGAAGGGCGACATCGTGGGAAGGTGATAAAGCAGGGGCTAGGTGTCAGGGGTTAGGGGTTCAGGGGACAGGTGTTAGGATCGCCGGTCCCCGTTTTCGTTATCTCGCTTGACCCTTCACTTCGTGCTGACCCCTGGCCCCTAGTTCCTAAACCCTGTCTTCCTCCGCTCTTGCATTTCCCGCAACATTTCTCCTCGCGCTTTTTCAGGCAAGACTTCGCGAATCGCTGGGAAAATTACTTCTTCTTCCATCTGCAGGTGGGCGCCAAACGTTTCTTCCAGAGCTTTTGTGATGGAGCACATTTCGCCACCCACCTGGGGTAGAGTGTCGGGGTTATTTTTTACAAGCGCCAACAATGGCAGTAAGCGTTCCAGCAATTCATCGATCGCCTGATGCTGGTCCGTCATCGCCACCAATGCGTGGCGCACATGCTCGCTGGCGACCGCGTGCAGGCGAGGTAGGAGGGTTTGGTCCTCGTCCGCCTCATGTAGTGGTAGCGAGACGCTGTAGTAACGATGAACACCGGCCGCGGCTTGCACGATTTCTTCGGCAGCGGCGCCTTGTGCATGCGCCAGCTTGACGGCGACGCCGGTGAAGTGACGAATCCGCTGATGGCATCCGGTGAGCAGATCGACGGCGTCCTCGGTCTTGGACTGCTGAGCGGAATTCTGAGACGTAATCTGGTTCAACATCGTGCTTCCATTATCGCGCAAAACAAAGCAACCACGGATTTCACGGATCAAGACGGATCGAATTGTTTTTATCCGTGTCGATCCGCGCAGATCCGTGGTTGCTTTTCTCTCCTGGTCAGCTACCTCTCGAACTTCATCTCCACCGTCACCTGCACCGGTACGGCCTTGCCTTCTTTTTCCGCGGGACGAAACTTCCACTTCTTCACTGTGTCCAAAGCCGTCGCCTCGAAGGCATGTTCGTCACTGCGAAGCACGCGGACCGCCTCGACATGGCCTTTGGCGTTGATGCCTACCAGCATGACGACCGTGCCGCGCTGTTCGGCATCGGGAGGCAGATCGGGGAACTTTGGATCGGGTGAATGGGTGGCCTTCGGCGGTTTCATACCTTTGGTGACGCGTTGAAACTGTGAGAAGGCCTGGTCGCCGGAGAAGTCGGCTGAGGAAGTAGAGAGCGTCGATGACGACTCGGGCCGTGCATTACCGGACTGTGGCCAAGCCGTGGCAGCGAGAAGTGACAGCGAGATCGACCAAGCGATCAACGTGAGAAGGCGCATCAAGGTCCCTGAGAATGTCGAACGGCTGGTTCGATTCTAAATCAATACAGGTTGAAGCCCATGTCTACATTCTCCTGCACGGCCACGGGTTTGCCGTGCTTAAGCGCGGGCAGGAAAACCCATTGTTTGGCAGCATCGATCGCGTTCTGCTCGAATACCTGGTTCGAAGAGCTGACGATTTTAACGTCGTCCACATTGCCTTTGTCATCGATCGCCAACGCCAGCACGACCGTTCCGTTGAGCTTGGCCTTCCGCGCAGGCTCAGGATAGCTGGGATTGGGCGTGCTGACAGCTTTGGGAGGACGCACGCCGGGTCCGTACGGTAGGTACTTGCAGGTATCGAACGGGTTCTTAGCCGTGGCCGCTTCAGGCTTGCATGGCGTGTTCTGCGGCTCTGAGCCGAGGAACGCCTGCGGCGTTTGATTTTCGGATGCGGTGGGGTTCTGCCGTGCGGCTGCGGAACCTAGCAACAGCAGCATAGATGCCAACCAAATAGCAACCCTCGATATGGTCATCTGGGTCACGACCTTTCTGCTCCGTGCTCTCTGTGCCCTCCGTAGTAAGTAGGTTCTACAGCGGGTATTGTAAACTGAATACACCGGTTCTGGACCCCTCCGTTTGCCTCATCGCACGCGGTTTTTCCCAACAGGAAGGACGTTAGTTTGAGCAAGAGTCTTCGCAACATCGCCATCATCGCGCACGTGGACCACGGAAAGACCACCCTGGTTGACGCCATGCTGAACCAGAGCGGTACTTTTCGCGCCAACGAGACCCACGTCGAGCGCGTGATGGACTCCAACGAATTGGAGCGCGAGCGCGGAATTACCATTCTGGCCAAGAACACCGCCATCTTCTATCACGACATCAAGATCAACATTGTGGACACTCCCGGCCACAGCGATTTCGGTGGCGAAGTGGAGCGCGCCCTTAAGATGGTGGACGGCGTGATGCTGCTGGTGGACGCCAGCGAAGGCCCGCTGCCGCAGACACGTTACGTTCTGAGCAAAGCGCTGGAAGCCAAGCTGCCTCCGATCCTGGTGATCAACAAAATCGACCGTCCCGACGCGCGTTCGCAAGAAGTGCTCAACGAGGTCTATGACTTGTTCATTGACCTCGACGCCGCGGAAGACCAACTCGACTTCCCCGTGCTGTACACCAACGCGAGAATCGGTACCGCGTCGACCGACGTGAACCAACCGGGCGAGAATCTCCGTCCGCTGTTCGACGCCATCGTGGATACCATTCCCTTGCCGACGGGCGATGCGGACGGGCCGTTGCAAGTGCTGGTTGCCAATCTCGACTACAGCGACTATCTGGGCCGCCTAGCTATCGCGCGTGTCTTCAATGGCACACTGCGCACTGGCGAAGATGTTGCCATCGCCAAGCGCGACGGCTCGATGGAGAAGATCAAGATCACCAAGCTGTTCTCGTTTTCCGGCCTGAAGCGGACAGATATCGTCGCCACCGAGTTGGGCGACATCGTCGCTGTGGCCGGAGTGACAGGCATCAACATCGGCGAGACCATCACCGACATCGAGAACCCTGCGCCTTTGCCGGTGACGACCATCGACGAGCCGACCATCGCCATCCAGTTCATGGTCAATACCTCGCCGTTCGCCGGACGCGAAGGACAGTACGTTACCTCGCGCAACCTCCGCGATCGCCTGGAAAAAGAGCTGCTGACCAACGTTTCGCTTCGCGTGGAGGACTCGGATAGCACGGATTCATTCAAGGTAATGGGCCGCGGCGAGCTGCAACTGGCGATTTTGATCGAGATGATGCGGCGCGAAGGCTTCGAGCTAGCGGTGGGCAAGCCGGAGATAGTGACCAAGCACGTTGACGGCAAGCTGATGGAACCAGTGGAGCGGCTGACGATTGACGTTCCGGAGTCGTTCGTCGGCGTGGTGATTGAGAAGCTTGGCGCGCGCAAAGCGCAGATGCAGAAGATGCACAACCACGGCTACGGCCGCGTTCGCATGGAGTTCGTGATTCCGAGCCGGGGGCTGATTGGCCTGCGTAGCGAGCTGCTAACCGACACGCGCGGCACCATCGTGATGAATTCGCTCTTCGAGGGCTACACCGAGTGGCAGGGCGATATCCCACATCGTGTGACTGGTGCACTTGTCGCCGACCGTGGGGGACACACAACTGCGTACGCACTGTGGGGGCTGCAGGAGCGCGGCGAAATGTTCGTTGGTCCCGGCGTGGAAGTTTATGAGGGCATGATCGTGGGCGAGAACTCCCGCGACAACGATCTGGTGGTAAACATTGTGCGCGAGAAAAAGCTGACCAACATGCGCTCTTCCACGGCGGATGACGCCATTCGTCTAGTGCCCTTCAAGAACCTGAATCTGGAGCAGGCGATCGAGTTCATTGCCGACGATGAGTTGGTGGAGATAACTCCTAAGTGTCTGCGCCTGCGGAAGAAAATCCTTCAGGAAAACCGTCGGCCACGACGGAATGCGCAGCCGGCCGGAGTGGAAGCGTGATTTGTCTGCCGGAATTTGAAGAGGCATGCCTTCAGATGTGACGTAATATGCCCGAATGCGGGGTCAGGAAGAACCCACCACGATGGAGATGTGCGGGAACTCTCCCACTCCCACCCGAAACTCCCACTCAGCCAAGAAAAGGTTTGGATGGGACACCCGGCCGTACAACCGCCCCAAGACTCGGCTTCGGAAGAGTCTCCTCCGATCCCTTGTTCAATGGCTTATTGTCGGCGCGCTGCTCCTTTGGTCGCTTGCCGCATTGCTACTGCTTGCCTTCCGATGGATCGACCCACCAACCACCGCGGTGCACATGGAGCGCCGATTTCAGTCCTGGATTCACCGCACGCCGTATCAAGAACGGTACAAATTCATTCCGCTAAGCCAAATTTCGCCTGATTTGCAGCACGCTGTCATCGCCGCGGAAGATGCCCGCTTCTATCAGCATCACGGGTTTGACTGGCACGAAATCCAAATCGCTGCGAAAGAAGACATGGAAGGCGACCGCACTCGCGGAGCATCCACGCTTTCGCAGCAGCTGGTAAAAAACCTGTTCTTCGGGACCGGCCGCTCTGTCCTTCGCAAGGCAGCAGAGGCCACGCTGGTACCGGTGGCGGAATTCGTCCTGGGCAAGCGGCGCATCCTTGAGATCTACCTGAACGTGATCGAATGGGGCCCAGCTATTTATGGCGCAGATGCAGCGTGCCGCTACTACTACAAGACGCCGGCACGGAGTATTGGCAGGCAAGAGTCAGCACGGCTCGCCGCGGTTCTGCCCGGCCCCCTAAAGCGACGGCCCCAGCGCATGAATCAATACAGCGCGATCATCTTGAACAGGATGCGCCAAATGGGTTGGTAAGGGTGGGCGGCGGCTGGTTGCAGAGCAGGGACGGGCGACCCACCCCGGCTATTTCTGCGTCACCGGATACTGCTGAAACATCTTTTCGACGGCGCTGTTGACCTGCTTGATCAGCTTTTGTTTGTTGTCGCTGAGCTTCTCGGTCGCCATGCCGCGCCACACCAGCTTCTTCTGGCTGGCATCGATGACGTCCACCACGAGTTGGCCTTTGTGAACGGTCACCGCGGTGGTTCCTCCCGGCATGTAACCCCACATCACGAAGGCGGTGCCAAACGGAGGGATACCACCCATACCCATATACAGCGGGTCGCTGTAGCTGACATTCATGTCGGAATCAACAGCTCCATACATCTGAATGAAGAGATCGGGGTTGCTCTCCACCTTGCGTAGTCCAAGCTTGTTCAAGTCCTCTTCGATGGCGCCCGCAATGGCGAGGGCCAACGTGGGGCGCGAAACTGCATCGTGATGGCCCCACGCGTACGTCTTGAATTTGGAGAAGTCGAGGTCCTTGTTGTATTCGACCTTGATTTTTTGCGCCTGCGCGCCGGCGGCGAGGAGGCAAAACAATATGAGCGATTGCACGAGTCGCGACAATGTTGGGGATGATGATTTCATGGGGCTCCGTGGTTAAGGGTTATTAGATCACGGAAGCCGGGTGTCGGAAGATTCGGTTATCAAATGGCAGAGTTGGGAGAGAAATGCGCCATCCTGAACGGGCAACAACATACTTACAGAATCAAGCGAGTCGGGGGATGATGGGGGTGGGTCATGAGGGTGTATTCCAGCTTCGACCACCTCGTGGCATCGGCCTGCCCGAATGGAATGGATGGTCTTAAGTTCGCAATGATCGTCGTAGAACCCAATACGGTCTATTTGGATGATAGCGGAACTGATCCGCAAAGCCGTGTTGTGGTCGCCGCTTTCTGTGTATCTACGCTCGGTAAATGGAGGAAGTTTGACGCTGCTTGGCGAGCAGCGTCCGCCGAATATGGCTTCCAGCACTTCCACATGACGGAGTTTGCAGGCTGCCGAAAAAATGAGTGGTGCCGTGATTGCCGGAAAGGTAAAACCACGGAGGCCGATCATCCGTGGCGTGAGTGGTCTAACACCAAGCGCAACAAAACACTCCGTGAGTTGGTTAGGATAATTTGCAAGTACACGGAATATGGGAAGGCAATAGCACTCACAAAAGAGGAAGTTCAGAAGTACATAATCAATTCTCCTATACGTCGAACCGTGCCGGAGATTGTCGGTGAGCGAGAGTTCACCTTTGCCGTTCAGGTTTGCGGCGGAGAACTAGCTCTCTATCGCAAGCAGCAGGCCACATTCCCACCCCTAAAATTTGTCTTTGATATTTGTCCTCAGTATCAAAAGGACGAAATTGCAAAGGTGTTTTTGCGCCCAAACCGTGGCAGTCCGCAACTTATGGACGGAGTCGAGCAGTGGTTCGACGTTGATACAAACGGAGTCTCGTATGAGAGCAGGAAGCAGACATTACCGCTTCTATCTGCCGATATGCTTGCATGGGTAACGGCGAAATTGAGCGCGTTTATGCTATTCAATAGGGGATGGGGAACACAGCAGAGCTTTGTTGCACGGAAATTTCTAAACACAAATAAGCTTCACATTGGCTATAGCACAGAAGACCACTTAATAGAGTGGAATGCGAGGGTAGGCAAATTCCTGGCGGATCAATTGGGGGATTTGAATGAGAAAGAAGAAATCAGATCAGGCGAGTGAGGAGTTTAGGCGCTTTGATGATGGCATGGGAAAGCTCCTGCAGGAAAGGTATAGAACAATGCAGTTGATTTGTCAGGTATATTATTGCCCCTGAAGGGACTCAGAATCATTTTGGACCTTTACCCAGGACTTCCGTCCTGGGCTACGATTATGCCGCCCTGCGGCTGCGATCCGTGAAATCCGCGGTTGAGCTTTTCGCTTTCGAACGCGCCTACTCGTACCGCAAGGCCTCGACGGGATCGAGACGCGAAGCTTTCACCGCCGGATAGATGCCGAAGAACAATCCCACGCTCATGGCCATCAACACCGCGGCCACCACCGCCCAGATGGGAACCGAGGTCGGCATCGAAGGGAAGATCAGGGGCAGCGCGGCAGACGCGGCGATGCCGAACAAGACCCCCACCAACCCGCCCAAACCGGTCAGCACCACGGCTTCAGTCAGGAACTGACGGATCACGTCGCCTCGCCGCGCGCCAATCGCTTTACGGATGCCGATCTCGTGCGTGCGTTCGGTTACTGACATCAGCATGATGTTCATCACGCCGACGCCGCCAACCAGCAAGCCAATTGAGCTGACCACAATGGTCATCAGCGCTACCGTGCTCATGATCTGGCGAAAGTTGTCGGCGATGGCTTCGGCGCTGCTCAGACCGAAATTATCGGGCTTATCGAACGGGCACGTTGCGCCGCCGTCGCAGCAGGCCACGGACCTCGTCTTCCGCTTCATCCTTGTGGCCGGAATAGGCCTCGGCTCCCAGGAAGTGCTCGTCGGCTGCCGGGTAATGCTTGCGATAGGCGTTGTAAGGAACTTTGACCACGCGATCGGCTGTCTCATCCTTGAAGAGCTGTCCTTTGCGTTTCTCCAGCACGCCGATCACCTTATAAGGAATGCCTTCCACCAAAATGGTTTTGCCGAGGCCGTCGTGAGCGGGGAAAAAGTTCTTGTCGATTTCGTCGCCGATGACCGCGACGTCCATGCTGTGGGAGTCTTCAAACTCGGTAAAGAAGCGGCCTTGCGTCACGTGCGCGTTGTACACATCAGGGTAGGAAGGGGTGGCGCCGCTGTAGTCGAGGTTGGAGATTTCCTTAGAGCCGTAGCGCGCGACTTGTAAAGCACCCGGCCCTCCCTGTTGGTCGGGATTGAAGCGGGGAAAAACTTCCGCGGTCACATATTTGACGTGCGGGCACTCATCCTGGATGGCCTTGGCGTCTTCCAGAGTCAGCGGCTTGCGAGCACGCTGCTCCGCCGTCATGCGTCCGAAGGAAATGCCCATGTCGAAGCGAAAGATGAAGAGGGTATTGGTGCCGTAATCGTCGAGGTAGCCCGACACGTCGCGGCTAACGCCGACCAGAATGGAGGCGACAAAGATCATAGCGGCGACGCCGATCACCACGCCCAGCACGGTCAACAGGGAGCGAGTCTTGTGCTCGCGCACCGTCTGCAGGGCCATCTGCGAATTTTCGCCAAAGTGCAGCATAGAAAGCAGAGGCCAGGGGTTAGGGACTAGAGATCAGGGGTCAGTGCATTGAACTCGGTTCTGTCACTAGCCCCTAATCCCTGACCCCTAGCCCCTAGTTTTCGTACCGCAAGCGCCTCAATCGGGTCCAGTCGCGCCGCCTTGCGCGCGGGATAGACGCCGAAAAATATTCCCACCGCCGAGGAGATCACGAGCGCCAGAATCACCGCCGTGATGGGCACCGCCATCGGCACCGGAGTGGTGCTGCGCACGACGGCCGACAGCAACCAGGCAATCAGCACGCCGATAGCGCCGCCCACCACCGCCATTACCGTGGATTCCACCAGGAACTGCAGCAAAATATCGCGCTTCTTCGCTCCCAGCGACTTGCGTATACCGATCTCGCGGGTGCGTTCGGTGACCGACGCCAGCATCACGTTCATGATCACTACCCCGCCGATCACCAGGAAAATCGAAACCAGCCCCACCATGCCGGAAGCCAGCGTGCCCGTAAGACTTTGCCATAGGCCCATCAAACTGTCGCTGGCCAGAATGCCGAAATTGTCCTCATCGTTCGGACCGAGATGGCGCCGGGCCCGCATCAACACCCGGGCCTCTTCCTTGGTGCGTGCCATCCACTCCGGCCCGCGAGCTTGCACGTTAACGCTCAACGTATTGTTGCGCCCGTACATCTTCAGCCAGGTCTCAATGGGTATATAGACGAAGTTGTCCTGCGATTGTCCGAAGGTATTGCCGATTTTTTTGGCGACACCGACCACCTGAAACTCTTCCCCATCGACGGCGATGGTTTTGCCGATTGGATCGGTGTTGGCAAAGAGCTTGTCGGCTACGTCGGCGCCGATCATGCAAACCATATCGCGATGCTGGTTGTCGCTATCGCTGATATACCGACCAGTCGCGACCTCTTCCACGTCCATATCGCCAATGTTGGCGGTCACTCCCCGAATATCGACATCCTCCAGGTTTTGCCGCTCGGCCCGGACCTTGGCCGTGCGCCGCACTTCCACGCCAACGGCCTGTGCCAGCTTGAGATTATCGCGCAGCGCCTCATAGTCTTCCCAACTGATATCGCGGTTTCGGCGGGTCGCCTTCAGCAGCTCCTTGGAGTCGCTGATGATGGGAAACTTGTGAATCAGGAAGACGTTCGAGCCCAGGTTGGCGACACGGCTGGCGAAATAACCGTTCATCCCACTGATGAGGGCGACCACTAGAATCAGCGTGGAGACCGAGAGGATAACCCCCAGCAACATGAGAAATGACCGCAGCTTGTGCGCGCGCATGGTTTGCAGCGCGATTAGCGTCGGCTCGAGAAAGAAGCTGCCGTGACGAAGAGTGCGCTTAGATGTTGAAGAGTCCATGCACCGAACCGCTGAACTTGGCTATGGGTACGCCGCCCGCCAAAGCGGGCACCCCTAAATACGTAAAACAGCCCCAACTTGTTTCAGTGGAAACAGTTTAATCTTTAGACCGCGCAGAAGCAGAATCGATAGCCGCAAGCGTGCTTGGTGACGCAGCCAGCCCTAGCCCCGCCCATGTTGCGCCTCCATTGCGGGAGCCGCGAGCGCATCCTCTCCAACCTCCAGCTTTCGTCCCTTCGGGCTGAACCTGGGAAGGTGGACGAGTCCCCAGTGGTGAAACGCAAACTGCAAGGTCGTGCCCATCACTCCCAGTCCGTAGGTCAAACTGCGGCGAAAATTGATGGAGGACGCCTCTTCAAAATATTTGGTTGGACACGAGACCTCGCCGATGCGGAATCCGAAGTGCACGCATTGCGCAAGCATCTGGTTGTCGAAGACAAAGTCCGGAGAATTTTCCAGCAGCGGCAGCTCGGTTAAGACCTTGCGGCTGAAGGCGCGATAGCCGGTGTGGTATTCAGACAGCTTTACGCGCAGAAAGAGGTTTTCGAAGGCGGTCAGAAAACGGTTGGAGATGTACTTATACAGCGGCATGCCGCCATGCAAGGCCTGGCCCCCTATGATTCGCGAACCCAGCACCACGTCGTACACGTCGTAAGCCACCATGCTGGCCATCGCGGTAATCAGCAGCGGGGTGTACTGGTAATCCGGGTGCACCATGATGATGACATCGGCGCCAGCGGCGAGCGCCTCCCGATAGCAGGTCTGCTGGTTGCGGCCATAGCCATAGTTCCGGTCATGCACGAACACCTGCAGGCCCAGGCTATGCGCCAGTTCCACGGTTTTGTCTTTGCTGTAATCGTCCACCAGGATGCGGATGTCCACCAGGTCGGGGATCTCCCGCACCGTCGCCTCCAGCGTCTGTTCGGCGTTGTAGGCAGGCATTACGACCGCGACGCGTTTACCGTTGATCATGAAGATGTCTCTTGAAGGGGTTGCTCGGCAGCCCTTGTACATCATACCGCGCCCCTGCTGGATGCCTGGAAGTTGCGCCCCGTCAGCGATTGTTATTCCTTCCCTGTGCAGCGGCACGAGGTCACTTCTTCCAGCTGTCCGGGGCATGCATATTCTTGGGTAGCCGCGTCCTACTATCCCCGATAGCTGAATTGATTTGCTGTTGAGTAACATCGCGAGCATTTGTGAGGTCCGTCCCACTGAGGTCCACCTCGCGGAAGTCCGCCCCGTCGAGCTGCGTCTCGGTCAAGGCAGCTTGTTGTAATTGCGCTCCCTGAAGGTGCGCATTGTTGAGGTGCGTCCCGGTCAGGTTAGTTTGTTGTAATTCTGCTCCGCGAAGGTGCGCATTGTTGAGGTCAGCCGCGGTGAGGTCCGCGCCGCCCAGATTCGCCTCGGTGAAGTCTGCGGCGTAGGCCCAGGCCCCGCTGAGGTCGGCATCGGTGAGGTCCGCCTTGCTGAGGTCCGCATCGCCAAGGTCTGACTTGCTGAGGTGCGCATAGCTGAGGTACGCACCACGGAGATTCGCCCCGCCGCTCATACCCGCCCCGGTGAGGTTTGCGAATTGTAGGTCCGTTCCGTGGAGGTCTGCCGCGTAGAGGTCCGCCTCGTAGAGACACGCCCACTTTAGGACCGCCCCACTGAGGTCGGCCTCGGAGAGGTCCGCCCCGCTGAGATCAGTCTTCGTAAGATCAAGATATTGGCCTTCTCGTTCGTACCTTCGATCTCGTCTGCCAAGAACCGTGAGAATAGCCTGAATATCACCAGTAGGATGCGAGCGAGGCGTATCCGCTAGCTCCGCAGATTCGGGCTTCGTCGGTTTCGGCTCTTTGCTAGCAACACACTCGCGTTTGATGGGAGCATTCTCCCGAACATACGCCGTCAGCACTTCCATGATCGGCCAGTGGAGTTCTTTGGACTCATTAGCAATCCCCTCAAGCGCGTAGATTCCACCTAGACGGATCTGAAGCTTTTCCGATCCCAGCTGCTCGATGGCCTTAGAGAACCTGTCGGTAATCTGCCCTTCCCGTGAAACCTCGAGTGCTTTTTGGGATGTTGATGCGGCATCTTGCGCGACCTTAAGGTTCTGCCAAGTGAGGAAGCCGCCTACGAGGAACGCGGCTCCGCCGAGTATTGTCGCCAGTGTTTTGCGTGCCTCGTTTACTCTGTCGAAGCGTTCCTTGGCATTAAGACGCTGCACTCGTCCGACTTGCCATTGTGGAACTTTCCAGAGAATGACCAGCGCGAGAAGAGCAGCAATCCCAAAACCCAACGGCATAAACCAGTCTGGCGCGTGAGAAAACCATTCATGGAGCAATGGGGAACGAATGCGTTTATGCGCTCGCCATATTCCACCGACAACAACCGTCAGTGCAACGGCACCGCCAGTCCACAAGAGCACACGTCGGTTGCGGACGATCTCGCGCAATGGAGACGAAGCTTCTTCAGCGCCAGAATTGTCAGCCATGTTGCCGTATTGTAGGCGATACCCTCTGTCTGCGTGCAACATTTACGAACGGCTTCTTCAAACACGGCGCCGGTTGGTTGAATGTGTATGGGCTTGTCAGAAGCTGGCTCGAAGCTGTGCTCTGTTGGCACCCTGCCTTGAAGGGGCGCGGCTTCAGCCGCGCCGATCGCCTGTCTGGACGCCGGGCTTTAGCCCCTGGGGAAATCGAATCTTGCTGGTGCAAAAACGAGTTCCCTCAGCGGCTTAAAAGCCGATTGGTTCCGACGGCTTTACGACGCGCCTAAAGGCGCGCCCCTTCAAAGGCGACAGGCACCAGAGTTTTGTCAGAAGGCACACCCTTTCAAGCAGGATGTCGACACTCGGGAACGCCTGCCGTTCTGCTAATCTGAAAAGCTCTCCATGCACTCTGTGCTCACCGCCGTTGCCGTGCTTTGCACGCTGCTGGCTCTGGCTGGCGCGGCCTATTTCGCGATGTGCATTGTCGCGGCCAAAAGCTTCTTGCGCGAAATGTCCCGCCCCAGCGAGACACGCTTCACTCCTCCAGTCAGCATCCTCAGGTCGCTCAAGGGACTCGATCCCCACATGTACGCTGCTTTTCGCAGCCATTGCCTGCTCGACTATCCCGAATACGAAGTGCTGTTCGGCGTGAGCGACCCTAACGAGCCGGCGTTGGCGCTGGTCGAGAAACTGCGCGAGGAATTTCCGCAAACGAACTTGCGCATTGTGCATTGCCCGCAGAAACTTGGCCTCAATGGCAAGGTCAGCAATCTTGTCCAGATGCTGCCGCAGGCTCGTTACCAGCACATCATCATCAACGACAGCGACATCTTGGTTCCACGGAACTACTTATGTCGCGTGCTTGCGCCGCTGGCGCAGCCGGAAGTTGGCATGGTCACCACCCTCTATCGCGGACTGGCCGGCACGACGCTGGGCTCGAAGCTGGAAGCGCTGGGGCTCAGCACTGACTTTAGCGGTGGCGTGCTGATGGCTCGCCTCATGGAAGGTGGCATTCGTTTCGCACTGGGAGCAACCATCGCAACCACCAAGACGGTGCTAGGCGAGATCGGCGGTCTGGAGCCGCTGGGCGACTACCTGGGCGACGACTACGAACTCGGCGCGCGCACCGCGGCTGCCGGATACAAAGTAGAGTTGGCTGACCTCATCGTCGAGACGGCTCTACCCGACTACAGCTTTCGCGACTTCTGGATGCATCAATTGCGCTGGGCGCGTAATGTAAAAGACCGCCGCGGGACTCAATATTTTGGCTTGATCGTCAGCTTCGGCCTGGTTTGGGCTGTGCTCGCCGTTCTGGCGGCGCCGACCGCATGGTGGACGTGGCTGGTCCTTGCGGTTACGGCGACGCTACGTTTTACGTCGGCCCTAGCAATAGGCCGAGGAGTACTGGCGGATCCTCAGCTCTTCAGGGAACTATGGCTTCTGCCGCTGCGTGATGTGATTGCGCTGGCAACCTGGGTGGCCAGTTACTTCGGCAATCAGGTGGAGTGGCGACGTCTGCGGTTTAGATTGCGCGAGGGGAAACTGGAGCGGCTATAGACACCGCGGACGAAGTCCGAAAACGCATTCCTCGCCTAACTGACCGGACGTGGCACTGTCCCAAATCGGGAAGTCGCAGCCTTTGCGTTTGCGAGGCGCTGGAAGCATTCCAGCGAGTCGGATGCACCCTTTGTGTGTCAGAGCGAGTTTGCGGCTCACTGAGAGCTTCTAATGCGCAGGAAAGGCCATCTTACGAGCGCACAAGAGTGGCAAAAACGTGGTTGACAGTAATTAGCATTTAAGTGCCAAATTGGGAATTATGCGCAACCTACTGCCAATGTCCAAGCAAACTTAAGCAAGGATTAGAGTTACGACAGGTTGGCCTAAGCTCCGAGGCGTTAGAGGAGCAAGACTGCTAGTCGTGACCCTGCGGCAAGCTGTGACTCAGCAGGCTGATGGAGCGCTGCTCAGGTATGATCCTTCCCTCATTGCCAAACTGATAGGTTTCGCCACGCCAGAAGAACGTCTTTCCGGAAAAGCTGGCGGCCCACACCCCAAATCCCAGCAGATCGCGCAGCGGGTATAACCAGCAAAGCCACAGCGCACGACGGTCGCGCATGATGCCCCATCCCACAGCCAGGGCCAGCACCACGCGATTCAGCCATGCCAGGAGCAGCAGCTCGAAGCCGACGTGCATGCGATGGCTATTACTCAAACCCAACAGCAGGGCTAGCAGCCCGAACGGAACCGCGTAGGTGAGACCCGACCCGACGTGTCCCAGCGGACGCGAGAAGCGGGTGCTCTTCATCCAGCGCAATTGGTCGCCGAGGGTTCGCGACAGAGAACGCCTTGCCAGCACGTGCCCCACCTTGTAATGCGACAACACAACGTCATACCCGGCCTCCGCAATGCGGTTACCGAGCACAAAGTCGTCGGAATAAAAATGCGCGGTCTCGCGGATGCCACCGACGGCTTCTATCGCGTCGCGTCGCACCGCCATCACCGCGCCTAAGGCAAACTTCATGCCGTCCACCATCTCTGCCACGAGAACCCCGGAAGGCATTTCGATCGACATTCCCAGCGCGTCAAGCTGCGACCACAAGCCGGTGGCGGGAACGCCTTGATAGAGACAGGTTACCAACCCTACCTTTCGATTCAGCAACGGCGGTATCACGTTGCGCAGGAAGTCGGGGCGAACCAGGACGTCGCTGTCGCTGATCACAAAAAAATCATCGGGAGACGAAGCGATCATCTTGCTGAGCGAGTACACCTTGGCGTTCGGCCATGACGGCTCACCGGAAACCACGATTCGGGTCAGCACCTGCGGGTATTTGGCTTGCAGCTTATCGACCACGGTAAGCGCCTGGTCTTCGCAATCGCGAACGCCGAAAACGAGCGCAAAATCGGGGTAATCCTGCCGGAAGAAGCTCTCCAGGTTCTCTTCGAGCTCGGGTTCCATGCCGTGCAGCGGTTTCAGAATCGTTACGGGCGGCAACTGTCTTGACGCGACGTCAAGCACTCGCTGCCGTGGCCTTCGACAGCTCCGGATATAACGGATGGCGGCGAACAAGACCATCCCGAGAAAGATCGTCGAAGTCAACGACCCTAGCAGGGCGATGGACCACAGCAATTGCCGCAACAGGTGCCACGTTGGAGCGGCACTCACCATGGCAAGCAAGACTGGGTCTACAGGTATCAAGTGTGATTTCTCAGGCTGCTACGTCTCGGCTCCCAAAAGGCCCACAGGGACGAAAGCCCATACCTGCCCGGCTCGAATCCCAGGCGACGTTTGGCCAAAGCATTGTTGTGACGTTTGCTTGCCAGTATCTCTCAATTTGCCGCTCAAGGCTACTGATTCTTTGGCCAGGTTCGGTTCATGAGAATTTGCTTTCCGCCGCTCCGCGCCAGGTGATAACTTCCGCTCTGCTTGATGAACTCCGGTATGTTGTCTTCTTCCACCCACAGGAAAACCCGCTTAGGCCCTTTCCACAAGGCCTGGAGCGATGTGTCATCTTCGAAGATCGCCGGCGCATCCGGAAACAGAGCGCCGTAATACATGTTGCCTTCATCGCGCGAGTTCACAATGTGAATCGGCTGGCGGGTATAAAAGTTTAGAGTGGAAGCGTCCTCGTAGGTTCCATTCACGACCAGCACGTCGCCCGGGAGATACTCCTGTTCAATCGCATCCGCGAGTTTCTTCGAGGAGAGGATAGGAGAGAACATCACCAGACCCAGGTGCACCGCGAAAAGAACGAACACCATCATGATGGTCAATGCCCAGTTGCCGGCCTGAGCAAAGTTGCGGCGCCTGTAGAACACGTTCAGCAGCGTACCGCCAATAATGCAATTGAAAATATTGCCAGCGGCTCGCGGAAAAGACCAAGTGCCCGTGGAGTGAGATCGAAGATATGCCCAAGCGCGAGGGCGTATTCGTTCGGGTTCTTCTTGAGCAGATCGGCGAAGTCGCTATCGGCAGGCATGCTCTTGCTTTGGATCAGCAGGAACATCGCGATTGCGAAGACGACGAGCCCAGAGGATGAGCAACACCATCGACCCGATCCCGCCACTGCGACGCAAACTGGAAGTTGCGGGCGACGCATCCTCCTTTCTGCAGCCAGCCACCGATCAGTAAAGCGAGCGCTGGCAGCGCCGGGATCGCGTAGTATTCCTGGCGAGTCGAGAAGCTGAAGAACACCAGTATCACCGCCGCCCAGATCGCGTAGAGCAGCATCGCACGTTGCCGCCGATTCATACCGCTGCGCCATTCTGCCCAACGTGTGGGACCTGCCCGAATGACTGAAGAACGAATGCCGACCAGGGAAACAGCCAGACCAGCATCAGCCCCCAGAAAACCATCAGCGGGACGGTGTCGTAATCGGGCGGGATACGCTTGTTCAGATAACGCAAGAACTGCTCATTGATGAAGTAGAACCACAGAAAGCCTCGCGACTGTCCCGCAGGCGGGTTCGCCAGTGCTGCCGCAATGTGCCACGGCGCCGCAATCACCAGCAGGACGGCGAAGCTCGAGAGCAGCCGCATACGCAGCAGGTGCCTGAGATTCCCGCTGAAAATCAGATACAGGCCAATAATTGCCGCCGGAAATACCAGGCCGATCAGACCTTTGGTAAGTACATTCAGCGCGATGGTCGCCGCCAATCCCCAGCACGAAAAAATCGAGGGAGCTCTTCGTCCAAGGTTCGCAGGAAAAAATCCAGACCCAGCGTAAGCCACAAACCCACGAGCAGATCGGGAATGATAAAGCGGGTGAAAATGTATGGCCCGATCGAAACCGTGAGCACCACTGCCGCCCAGAAGCCGGCACGTTCTCCCATCGTCCGTTTGCCAAGCGAGTACGTGACCAGCAGCAGCGCCAGGACGCCAAGCGCGAGCGGTAATCTCGCCGCCCAATCCCTGGCTCCGAAAATCGAGTAGCTGGCGGCCATGCCCCAATACATCAGCGGCGCTTTTTCCAGATAGCGTACGCCGTCAATGTAGAGCGTCGTCCAGTCATGGCGGACGATCATCTCGCGCGCGGCTTCGGCGTGGATTGAATCTGCATCGTCCAGCAGCGGCGGCGAAAATAGACCAGGGATGTACACGATGGCCCAAAGCAGCACGATCCAGATCCAGCGGTGTCGTGACGAGTGCGAATATGCGGGGACTTCGTTCGAAGCGGAATCGGCAACCGCTTTTCGAACCAGAGGAGAATGCATTCTTCTTTACGAAAGAACTCCATTATAAGAGAGCCTGTCGTTCAAGAGGCTGTGCCAACTGACGTCGCGACTCGGCTCGCTTCCCTCATGATCTAGTTTTGACTTGAAACTTGTAACTCGAAACCTGAAACTCGGGGCTTGAGCAACCCAACCTTCGACGTGATCGTTCTCGGTGGCGGCGCTGCAGGACTGATGTGTGCCATCGAAGCCGGCAAGCGTGGGCGCCGGGTCGCCGTGATCGAGCATGCCGAACGCGTCGGCAAGAAGATCCTCATCTCCGGCGGCGGACGTTGTAATTTCACCAATCTGTATTGCAAACCCGACAACTTCCTGTCGGAGAACCCGCACTTCTGCAAATCGGCGCTGGCTCGATACACATCCGGCGGATTTCATCGGGCTCGTCGAGAAGCACGGAATTCCTTATCACGAGAAAAAGCTAGGTCAACTCTTCTGCGATCGGTCGGCGCAAGAGATCGTGGAAATGCTGGAAGCCGAATGCCGCGCTGCCGGAGTACGGTTTCTCGTGAAGACTCGGCCGCTGGAACTTCAGCGTAGTAGTGGTAAGGGATTTGTAGTGCGAACCGAAACCTGCGAATTCCATGCGCCCGCTTTGGTGGTCGCGACCGGTGGCTTGTCGATACCGAAGATCGGAGCAACGTCCTTTCGGATACGAAATCGCGCGGCAATTTGGGATCAACATTCGCGAATGCCGGCCCGCTCTTGGTTCCCTTCGTCCTCCATGCGCAAGACAAGCAAAACTATTGCGACCTGGCGGGAGTCGCCACCGAGGTGATCGCATCCGATCGGACGCCAGCAGTTTCGCGAGAAACTATTGATCACGCATCGCGGATTGAGTGGGCCCGCCATCCTGCAAATCTCCTCTTACTGGAAACGATCGGAGGCGATTGAGATTGACTTAGCTCCTGGGCTCAAGATTATGGCCGCGTTGCGGCAGGATGGCGCCCGCCGCGATCTTGCGACCGCGAAATCCGCATTGCATGCTGCCTTGCCCATTCGACTCGCAGAGCGCTGGCTCGAACTTCATCCGCCACAGCGATGGACAAACTCCGCTCTCGACGAAATGGAACACCAGATTCATCACTGGGAAGTTCTGCCCGACGGAACCGAAGGCTACGAGAAAGCAGAGGTCACCGCCGGCGGGATCGACACCGATGAGCTCTCGGCAAAGACCATGGAAAGCCGCAAAGTACCCGGCTTGTTCTTCATCGGCGAGGTAGTCGATGTAACCGGCCATCTCGGCGGGCACAACTTTCAATGGGCATGGGCCTCGGGATTCTGTGCTGGGCAAGCGGTGTAGCAGTCTGAAGGTAGTTACAAATTGGTTTTGAAAGGGCATATCTTCACAGGCCGCATATCGAACTACACCGTAATCGTTGAAAATACATTCGCCCGCCTGAGGTGATTTTCATACGTTCTCTCAGGCCGTAGCCCTTGGAGGACAGCTGAAAAACTCTGGTGAGATCTTGGTGGGAGCCCCCTGCTTCAGCAGGAGGGAGCTGGACTTCAGTCCAGCGGAAAGGCGTTCGATCTCCAAACGGGCTTTAGCCCTGGGTCTGTTTGCCCATCTCCGGTGCTAAAGCACGCGATCAAGACCCAACTTGTTCCGGAGCGCTGAAGCACTCCTCCCCGCATAAATCCGGGCGCTCCCACCGTGGATGAAGGCCCGCTCGTCCCTCGATCATCAAGCTGAAATCCGCTATTCTTTCTCTCCCTGGAACATTGGTAAACTGTTCCACATTTTTCCACAACCTCACTCGACAGCGGAGAGCCGTGAGCACGCCAGCAGACCTGATTGTCAACATTCGAGGCCTCGTCAAGACGTATCCCGGCAAAACGCCGGTGGAGGCGGTGAAAGGTATCGATCTCTCCGTTGTGCGCGGAGAGCTGTTCGGACTACTCGGTCCGAATGGCGCCGGCAAAACTACCACCATCAGCGTTTGCACCACCCGCGCGCTTCCCACCAGCGGCCAGGTCACGATCGCGGGTGTGGACGTGGTGGCGCATCCTGCTGAAGCCCGTCGCTTCATGGGGGTGGTAACGCAATTCAATACCCTGGACCGGCAATGCACGGTCTGGGAGAACCTGTACTTTCACTGCCGCTATTTCGGATTCAGCCATTCGCAGGCTTCTCATAAGACCTCGGAACTCCTGGATCTGTTCAAACTGAATGAGCGTAGTAAGGCGTTTCCCCGCGAGTTGTCAGGTGGCCTGGCACAGCGCGTACAAATCGCTCGCGCCATCGCGCACGATCCCCAGGTTCTCTTTCTGGATGAGCCCAGCGCCGGCCTGGACCCGCAAACCCGTCTGGCATTGTGGGACATCATTCGTGTGCTCCGCGAGAAAGGCATCACGATT
The DNA here is from genome assembly GCA_963748225.1 of uncultured Acidobacteriaceae bacterium. Classification (GTDB taxonomy): domain Bacteria; phylum Acidobacteriota; class Terriglobia; order Terriglobales; family Acidobacteriaceae; genus Bog-257. The sequence goes on along the minus strand of CAVVHW010000013.1, from coordinate 19,390 downwards.
GTCCTGACCACGCATTACATGGAAGAAGCCGACGAGCTGTGCCAGCGGGTCGCCATTATTGATCACGGCAAGATCCTGGTGTGCGACACCCCTGACCAGCTGAAAAGTAGCGTGGGCGCGCAGAAAATTTTTGAGCTACACCTTCAGGATGCGCAGGCCGACCGTTTGCGCGCTCGTTTGGGAGAGGTGCCGGGTGTGACTGCGGTGGAGGGCCAGGCTTCGGGGCTGCGTGTGTTCACCGACGGAAGAAGCGGTCTCCTCCCCGAAATTGTGACGCTGGCTGGCGATAATCTGCGCGATATGTCGGTCAGCGAGACCAGCCTGGAAACGGTGTTCATCAAGCTGACAGGAAGGGAGCTGCGTGACTAACTCGGTCCTCTATTGGCGCGCCTTCTGGGGATTGTTCCTGCGCGACATCAGCGTATTGCGCCGCGAGTTCATCGCCTTCCTTATCCGCACGGTGATGAACCCGCTGTTTTTTGTCTTCGTCTTTACGTACCTCTTCCCGAAGGTCGGACAGGGCTTTCAAAGTACTGCGGGCGCCAGCTTCGGCACGCTGGTGCTGCCGGGGCTGTTGGCTGTCGGCATCTTCATTCAAGGAATCATGGCGACGGCCTTGCCTCTGTCGATGGAGATCGGCGCCACGCGCGAGATCCACGACCGCGTCATGTCGCCGCTTCCTGTCACCTGGGTTGCGGTCGAAAAGATTTGCTTCAGCGCCTTGCAAAGCATTCTGGCCGCGCTGGTCATTTTCCCGATGGTTTACTTCATCCCCGCCTCACCGGTACAGGTGCATGTTTCCAGCTGGCCGACGCTCGTCGGCATCCTGCTGCTGGCCAGTCTGGTCTCGGGCGCAGTCGGTCTTACCATCGGAACGGTCGTGCGACCCGAACAGATTGCGCTGATGTTCGGCATCGTCGTCGTGCCCATCACATTTCTGGGCTGTGTCTATTATCCCTGGGCAATGCTGTCCCATGTGCGCTGGCTGCAGATTCTGATCCTGATCAATCCGCTGGTTTACATGAGCGAAGGACTGCGCTCCACGCTGACACCGGGGCTGCCACACATGCCGGCGTGGACATCATTTCTCGCTCTCACCGCGTGCCTCGTTATTCTAGGATGGGTTGGCATGAGAGGGTTCCTGCGACGGGTTCTGACCTAGCGATCCGAAAAACCGCGGGTTTGTAATGGTGCAGTTTGTTCTTTGTTATCCCGAGGGAGCTTTCTTTGCGAAGCGAGGGATCTGGGCGTGCCGATTCGCGCCGGTGCGCGAAAGGCACGCATCCCTATCCAAACTGCATCACTACCCGCAGGTTCGACTACTACCTGAGGAGTCACTTTTTGCGTACACTTACTAGACGGCGGCACCTTGCACCTCGCTGACTTTCGAGCGCCACGGACTAGTCTCAATGTTTCGCGCCGGTGTGACCATGACTTTTTGCGTCGAACGCATTTGAGCGGCCCGGACTCGCACTCTCCCGCCTTAACCAAATGAAACTGAGATCCCAACTGTTACGACTGCTGCTTGTTCTGGCTGTTTGCGCCCAGACCTGGGCCGGCAATGGGATGCATCCGGTGCACGCGCCTAAGGCGATGGTGGCTACGCTGCAACCTGACGCATCCGAGGTGGGCGTCGCGATCATGCAACAGGGCGGCAATGCGGTCGATTCCGCAGTCGCGGTCGGCTTCGCACTGGCCGTAGTACTCCCCCAGGCTGGCAATATCGGCGGAGGTGGCTTCCTGCTCTTTCGGCGGTCCGATGGCGAGGTCCACTTCCTCGACTTCGCGAGAAAGCCCCGGCCAAAGCCACCGCCAACATGTATCTGGACGCTCAGGGCAATGTGGTGCCGGGAATAAGCCTTATCGGCTACAAAGCGATTGGTGTGCCCGGCTCGGTAGCAGGTCTGGTGTACGCGCAGAAGCATTGGGGCAAGCTGACGCTCAAGCAAGTGATGGAGCCGGCGATCCGGCTGGCGCGTGACGGCTACATCCTCGACTACGACGCAGCACGGTCGTTCCACGATCACAACCTGGCGACGGTTTCCCGAGTCGCATCGCATCTTTCAGCGCAACGGCGAATATTACCAGCAGGGCGACGTTTTCAAGCAACCAGAGCTGGCCAAAACGCTCGAGCGTATCGCCGAAAATCCCGACGACTTCTACCATGGCGCGATGGCGCGCGAGCTGGCGGTGGACATCGAGAAGGGTGGAGGCCTGATCACCGCCGAGGACCTTGCCCAATACGAGGTCAAAGAGCGGCAGCCGATTCGCGGCACCTATCGCGGATACGAGATCATCAGCGCTCCGCCGCCGTCCTCTGGCGGCATCACTCTGGTCGAGAGCCTCAACATCCTCGAAGTTTACGACCTGGCGAAGCAGGGTGAAGGTTCGGCGCAAAACATTCATCTGACGGCCGAAGCGTATCAGCGCGCATTTTTCGATCGCGCCGAGTTTCTTGGCGATCCGGATTTCTCGAAGATTCCGGTGGCGCAATTACTGGACAAACGTTACGCCAATGCCTGGCGCGAAACGATTCCGCTGCGCCGCGCGACGCCCGGTAACGAGTTGCGGCGGCCTTCCATCTTCTCGCAATTGGACAGCTATGCCAGTCTCCATCCGCAACCGACGTCTCTGCTCGAGCCGGTTCACACCACGCACTATTCGGTTGTCGATCCCGAAGGCAACGCTGTGTCAGTCACGACCACGCTGAACGAGAGCTTCGGCTCGCATGTAACCGCCGAGGGCTTGGGCTTTCTGCTCAATGATGAGATGGACGATTTCGCCTCCAAGCAAGGCGTGCCCAACATCTTCGGGCTAATCCAGGGGCCCGCGAATGCTATCGGCCCTGGCAAGCGGCCGCTGTCTGCCATGGCACCCACCATCGTGCTCAAAGACGGCAAGCTTTTCCTGGTCCTCGGCGCCGAAGGCGGCCCCACCATCATTACGACCGTCGCCAATGTGCTGATGGGCGTCGTGGATTACGGATTAAACATCCAGCAGGCGGTGAATGCGCCTCGCTTCCATGATCAATGGCTGCCCGACGAGATCAAGCTGGAGAAGGTCGGCTTTTCGCCCGACACGATCCACATCCTCGAGCACATGGGACACAAAATATCCACGGACGCTAGTCTGGATTCTGTGCCGGGACAGCCGAAGACCTCGGCGCACGAATATTGGGGTGACGCGCAGTGCATCGCGATTGACCCCGAAACCGGCGAGCGCCTGGGCGCCAGTGACGGACGCAACAGCGGAAGGGCGATGGGATTCTGATGCGCCGCGCCATGTCCACCCTGATTTACGCCAGGCGGGAGCGGTTGCATCCCGGCCTGCTCGACCAAATGGTCTCCGGCGGCGCCGAGGCAATCGAGATCTTCGCCGCGCGCGGCCACTTCAACTACACCGACCGCCAGCACATCCGGCAGATCGCCAACTGGTTTCGTAGTACCGGCGTGACGTTTCACTCAATGCATTCGCCCATGTACGCGGACGAAGATTGGGGACGCAGCGGCGCGCCCGTCAACATCGCATCGGTCGAGAAGCTGCAGCGTGTCGCCGCGACCGATGAAATCAAGCGTGCCATTGAGGTGGCCGAGCAGGCGCCATTTCAGTTTCTGGTGCAACATGTTGGCGTCGGCCACGAAGAGTCCGACGAGCACAAACTCGATGCCGCAATAGGTTCCCTCGAACACCTGCACGCCTTCGCCAAACCACTGGGTGTGCAACTGCTGGTAGAGAACATTACCAACGAGCTTTCCACGCCGGAGAAGCTGTTAGAGCTGCTGCATGCCGGACGCTTCGACGATATCGGCGTGTGCTTCGACGTCGGTCACGCACACATCATGTCAAGCGTGCCGCAGGCGTTTGAAGTGTTGAAAGACCGCATCCGCTCGACACATGTGCACGACAACAACAAAGATCGCGATTCACATCTCTGGCCCGGCGCCGGCACGATCGATTGGAAACAGACGATGGAGCTGCTGCGGACTGCGCCGCACGTGCCCCCGTTACTGCTGGAGATCGAAGGCGTGGAAGGCGAGAAGGTCGCGGAGAAGATGACGGAGGCGTTCGGGAAGCTGGAGATCGCGTTTTGAAAGTTTTTGCTTGGCTGGAGGACTCGATTTTTCAGTGCGCGTGAGAATTTTAATTCGTTTTGAAAGGGCGCACCTTTAGGTGCGCCGTTGCAGCCGTTTTCTTTTTGTCATCACGAGCGGACTTTAGTCCGCGAGGGATCTGCTTTTCTAATGTTCCTTGCCAGCTTCCCAGACAGTAGTCCCCGAAGATTGAGGTTATTGCATTCGGAGGTATGCCATGCAAGTTAAGTGCTTCAGCTTGCGCGCCCATGGGTCCGATCAAACTATCACCTTGCTGAATCAAGATATTCCTGCAAGGCCATCGGAAAAAGAGGACGACGGAATCGGCGTCTTTTGCCGTGACAGCCATGGTCTCTATGGCCGGGAGTTCGAACCTGAGTTCGACGGTGTTGTCGTGCGTTCAGTGACGAATGAGAAGGTCGGATTGCATGGCGACTATCGAGTTAGCGTTATGTTGACGAAGAATGATATTGCCAATTTGGTGGAGATCGCTTGGGGCAACAAAACGCTCAATGAGTTCATCGCTGGAATGACAAGAACGAATCCTTCCGCGTGACCAATCCAGACTCATCAGATTTCTCCCCAATGATCTCGCCTTCATTCTCGGCCGCCGAAATAGGCTGTGCCGTCCCTACGGGACTCGAGTCTCCCTCTCTACCGTCCCCAGGGCTCACGCCCTGGGCTATTATTGTTTCGCCCTCCGGGCTCGGCTTACGGCAGATATCACCGCCTGACTTTTCTGTTCTCTACGTGCATACTTAATACTTATCTCATGGACTCATCAACGAAAATCGAAACCACGGCAACGCCTGTCACCACCATCCGCGAGGTCGGCCAGCACGAAGGCCAGACCGTCACCATTCGCGGCTGGCTCTACAACTTGCGCGAAAGCGGCAAGCTGCTCTTCCCCATCTTTCGCGACGGCAGCGGCATCATCCAGGGCGTGGTCGCGAAGAACGCCGTCTCGCCCGAACTGTTCGATTCGATTAAGGGCCTGACCCAGGAGTCCAGCGTGATCGTCACCGGCAAGGTGCGCGCCGATAAACGCGCACCCGGCGGCTACGAGATGGACGTGACCGACGCGCAGGTCGTGCAACGCGTCAATCCGGACGATCCTTATCCCATCTCGCCGAAAGAGCATGGCGTCGACTTCCTCATGGAGCACCGCCATCTGTGGCTGCGCTCGCCCCGCCAAGCCGCCATCTTGCGCGTGCGCGCCGAGATCATCAAGGCCGCACGCGATTATTTCGATGACCGTGGATTTACTCTCACCGATCCCCCGATTCTTACGCCCGCAGCCTGCGAAGGCACCACCACGCTCTTTCCGGTGGATTACTTCGACGAGCAGGCTTTCCTGACGCAGTCAGGACAGCTCTACATCGAGGCTACAGCGATGGCCCTCGGCAAGGTTTACAGTTTTGGGCCAACGTTTCGCGCGGAGAAATCGAAGACCCGCCGCCATCTGACGGAGTTCTGGATGGTCGAACCCGAAGTTGCCTTCGCCACCCTCGACGACCTGATGACCCTGGCGGAAGAGTTCATTACCTTCATCGTCAAGCGCTGTCTGGAGAAGCGGCGTCCCGAACTTGAGACGATCGGTCGCGACCTCAGCAAGCTGGAGAAGATTGCCACGCCTTTCCCGCGCATCTCGTACGACGAGGCGGTAAAGATGTTGCAGGAAGGACACGCCAAGGGCCTGGTGGAGAACAAGTTTGAGTGGGGCGGCGACTTCGGCTCGCCCGATGAAACGTACATCTCGTCGCAATTTGACCGTCCGGTGATGGTGCATCGTTATCCGGCGGCCATAAAGGCGTTCTACATGGAGCCCGACCCGCAGCATCCGGAGTACGCCCTCTGTGTCGATGTGCTGGCGCCTGAGGGTTATGGCGAGATCATCGGCGGCTCGCAGCGTATCGGCGTCTTACGATTTGCTGCTCAAGCGCATTCACGAGCACGAACTGCCGGAAGAGGCGTTCAATTGGTACCTCGATTTGCGCAAGTTCGGCGGCGTGCCCCACGCCGGATTCGGCATGGGCATCGAGCGCGCCGTGGCTTGGATATGCGGCCTGGAGCATGTGCGCGAGACCATTCCCTTCGCGCGCACGCTGCATCGGCTGTATCCGTAGGGATGTACCTGGCGTGGTTGGTCACAGAATTTGTTGGCCAAGAATCCAGCGCCGTAAGTGCTGACGACCATATGCCACATTGGGGTACGACATCGTGAGGTTCGACACGAGCATGGGTTCTGGGATGAGAGAATAGCTTCCTGTGTTTTTCGTGTACCCGGGAGCAAGCCTTGAAGGGGCACGGCTTTAGCCGTGCCGTTACGTCTATGTGAAGATCCGGGCTTCAGCCCCTGAGGGAACTCGCAGTTCGGTCCAAGACCGAATTCCCTCGGCGGCTAAAGCCACGGCAAAAACAGAAGCGAACGACAGGGCTGAAGCCGTGCCCCTTCGAAGAACGCGACCCTCATACATCAATACAGCGCTCGACAACGCGCTGCGCCACTTGGACACATAGATTTCAGCACCGTCTCTAGTCAGGAAATTCTTATGGCAACCAGCCCGATCACCAAGCCATTACAGAACGTCGAAACCAAACACATTCGCATCATTGGCGTCCCGCTGGATCTCGGCCAGTCGCGGCGCGGCGTTGACATGGGTCCGTCGGCGATGCGTGTCGCCGGCCTCGAATCCAAACTCGAGGCCCTTGGCTACGAGGTCGAGGATGGCGGCAACGTGCCCGTCGCCCTGGCTGAAACCGAGAACGAAGGCGATCCCAACGCCAAGTACCTGAAGGAAATCACTGAGACCTGCTCCAAAGAAGCCGAGCTCGTGGTGAAAACTTTAGAGGATGGAAAGATTCCCGTCGTCCTCGGTGGCGATCATTCCATCGCCGCCGGAACCGTGTCCGGCGTAGCCGAGTTCTATCGCCGCAAGAACCAGCGCATCGGTTTGCTGTGGATTGACGCCCACACCGACATCAACACACCCGGCAGCTCACCCAGCGGCAATGTGCATGGCATGCCGCTCGGCGCGATCATGGGGCTTTTTCAATCGCCGCTCACCGACCTCTACGGCTTCAGCCCCAAAGTGCAGGCGCAGAACTGCGTACTAGTGGGCATCCGCGACGTTGATAATCACGAGCGCGAAAACATCAGAAAGTCCGGCGTGCATGTCTTCACTATGCGCGACATCGACGAACGCGGCATGCGCTCGGTGATGGAAGAAGCCCTCCGCATCGCCGGACGCGGCACAGTGGGCTACCATGTCTCGCTCGATCTGGACTGGATCGATCCCGAAGATGCACCCGGCGTCGGCACACCCGTCTGGGGCGGTGCCACCTATCGCGAGGGCCACCTGGCGATGGAGATCATCGCAGACCACGGACGCATGCTCAGCTTCGAACTGGTGGAAGTGAATCCGGTGCTCGACGAGCGCAACCAGACAGCGGAGCTTGCGGTCGAGCTGGCGCTGTCGGCCTTCGGAAAGAAAATCCTGTAGACCTACTCTGCTTCGCGACGAAGCGTGTGAGCCAAAATTTGTTGATTGCCGCTTACGAAGTGGGCTGAGGATTCCCTATTGAGAATGGAGGAAGAGATGTCCCTCAAACATTACCTTGCAACTTACACTGTTATTGACGGGGAGCACGAGCACCTCGGCCACCTTCTGATTAGAGCACGCGACGCGAGAGAGGCGCCATCTCTTGCTGATTCTCTTACGCATGACACAGACTGCTGGGATGATGAAGGCAGCGAGGAGCACCCCTGGTCCTATGGCGACGGCACCACAACCTCGCAGCTGAGGGTCGTACACGAAGTCAACAAGGAGCAATTCAGGTTTGTCAAGAACGTTATGGCCCCGCTTGTCTACAAAGCCGCGCGCGGGCGGACAGGAGCACACGCACGCGTTATGCCACGGCCGATCCCTTAAAGGCTCACGCCACCGCGGAACGTAATTCCGCGAGAAGCGGCGCGCGGATTTTGTCGACCGCGGTTGCCATCGGAATAGCTGTCAACCAGAGCGCAATGCGTCGTGTTCCTGTGTTTATTTCGGCTTTATGAAATACTCTGTTTCTCCGGATCATTCTCTCCCACGTGTTGGGTGTGCAGGGATAGGCGAGGCAAACAACAACGCGGGCTGTCCGCGGCAGGTTTGCATATGCAAGCACCTGGAACAAATCGTTTCGATGCTCTTCCCTTACCATTTCTTCGATCGATCCCCAAGGGTTATCTTCTAGCTCGTCCCAGTGACGCTTGTATTTCGCATCGACAATCAGAGTTGTCGATCCCCAATCGAGCCAGATATCCGGTATTCAAGGCCTTCTGTGATCCCAAGTAAGAGGGCTCCCAATTGATCGGGTGAACGGTTTCCCTTCTCCTCCCAACCCGGAGTCCTGCTCCGATCTCCCTAGCCACGGAACGGAAGACGGTCTCGACCCACGCCTCAAAGAATTCTTCCATTGGCATCCGCCAAGATATCCCCTCCAAATCACTGACGCCCGCCAAACCACGATCTTCGATCGTCCACTCTATCGCTTGCAAACCCTCCCGAAAGTGCTGAATCCGCAGTGGCCTCTGCAGCCAAGAGGCCAGCGTGTTGGGCGACGGCAAGAACGACGGACTATTCTGAACCTTGCGTAGAAGCTCGTTGCAGAACGCAATGAGCTGATGAACAAAACCGCCATGTTCCCGCTGCGACTCGAGGCCGCTGCGTTGTTTTTCCAGCGAGTAGCGAATCGCACCGACGAGCAGTCGGTCATCCCGCAAGTCTGGAAAGGTACAGGGGACAGAAAGGAATTGCCCCTTCGTCAGATACTGAGTCGCGTACTGAGTCCAGCGAACGGTTCCTCTAGGTGCTGACCTGTTCTCGTTAACTAATTGAAACGTCTGCTTAAGGTGTCCAGCAACGCTTTCAGTCGGGCAAGCACCACGCACGAATTAACCCAAGGTGGCACTTTACGCTCGGAGCGTTTCAGTAGAGGTAACTTTAGCGGCGTTGGCGCAATTCGCCAGCCCATTTCGGCGAGCATCGGGCCGATACCTGGCCAAGGGAACCGTGGCTGAATAACAAGTCCGAAATCGGGCATCCCGCTGGTAGGGGAGAACAACGGTATCGCGCCAACAACATTACCCGCCTCCAGTGTGACGCGAACGTCGCTACCGTCATATTGGCGAACAAGCCGAACATCCATTAGCGAAAACAGAGGGCGGTTCTGCACTTCAAATTGTTCGAGCAACCTCGCAGCGGTAGGGTTTGGATCCCTATGAGTACTGCGCAAGCCGAAAAAATCTACTGCTGACTTCTGGGTGACGGAGTTGTCTTGTAATTCGAGACACACTTCTCGTGCGAGCTGCGGAGGCAGCAATGGCGGCGCGTATCTTCGGTAGCTGCGCGCTTTACCCTGCCTCACAGGCTTTTTAGCCATTGCAGGTACGTCCGAATCTGCTCCGCGAATCCCGTCACATAGCCCTGAGCCAGGTACTCCTCTAGGAGAGGCCCCAGATTAACTCTAAGACTTTCTTTGGCGGCGCCTTCGTCAGATTCAAGGAAGTAAGAGTGGCCGGGAACGAGTGGAAATGAATCCTCAGCAGCGTGCTCGATAAATATAGATACAATGCGCCGGAACGCGTCCTGCATGAGCTCACAACCATACTCTTCGACCACACTCATCTGTGGCCAGAGGGAAATGAATGCGAACCGCCGCCGCACCGCAACATCAACGATTGCAATGCTGCGGTCGGCACTGTTCATCGTGCCAAGAACTTGTAGGTTCTCTGGCAGTTGCAGCTTGGTGTGGAACGGTTCACCAAAATCATAAGGCAAATCGATTTCTCGTTTCTGTAGAGATTTCTGATTCAAATAGGTAAATTGCTTCTCCGAGAATCTTCGCTAGGTCAGCCCGATTGATCTCGTCTATGTGTAGCAAGTAAGGCTTCGGATGGCTATTTTTCGCCTGCTTGCCAACCCCATCAAAAAACCCGGTTTGGGCACAAAGTGAAGCCCTAGTTGTGTTCCGGACTCTTCGGGAGCCAAGCCTCCAATGAAATTTTCGTAACTGGTATTTGGATGAAACTGAATAGACTTGCCTGACCCGGCATACTTGTTAGTTCAGGAGTTCCAGTGCCATCCTCGTCTTGCCGGTTCCGGGCGGCCCCTGAAGAATGACAAATCTTCTGGAATCCAGCAGTTTTCCGACTTCATCTCGCGTGACCACCGGCATCAAACAGCCAAACCAGTTGGCTCGAATCTCGTCGCGGTCATTTCGACTGTTCGCGTTAACGTCGAACCCGCGTTCTTCAAAACACAAGTCCAAGAGGGCGGCAACTGCTTGCTTAGTCATGTTTTCATCTGAGCTTGGCTTGAATAGTGCATACAGCACTTTGCCGTAGCGGTCGAACACTGGCTTATAGGCAGACCACCGTCGTTGTAGATCGTCAGGAACGTTTAGGTCTGTACGAGTCGGGTCTTGTTTAGCCCAGGCAATCTGTTCGCCCGCCCCGAATGTTTTGTTCAACCAAGTGCATATTGCTTGAGCTTTCCGAGCGTGGCCGGGACAACCCAGGATCGCTTCGTCAGGAGCGAGCCCTTGTGTCCCAACAACAAGTGCGACAAGACACGGCGCCTCCGTGGCCGGAAAGATCACAAACGAGAAGCCCCCGTAAGTGCCTTTGATGGGATTTGATGGATGAATATAGGCTCAAAGGGAACTCCAGAATCTTGGCTCATCGCGGGAGCACGAAGAGTGACGGACTTCTCAGCTACCTTCGGGTATCGCCCCTCAGGACTGCCGAAAAGTGCCTTAAACGCTTCATCGTTTCGCTTACTCCACTCGTCCTGCTGAAGTGAGTGAACAAGCTGCACCAATGGGTCGAGGCTCATAGATTTCGCGCTCCCAGGGTAAATGTTAGACCTGAGGCACACAAGAACTTAAGCTAGTAATTACACAAACGGTCATCTTCACGTGGCAAGCGCTTGTTGTTGACGGGTATCGCTGCCATGGATGTCGCCGGTGTGGGCATATTCCGAAAACGAATGCCGCTTTCTGGGCTGCGAAGATCCAGCGCAATCGACGCCGAGACTTGGCGACCGCAAGAAAACTGCGACGGATGGGCATACTCGTCCTCCGCTTTTGGGAGCACGAGCTTCGCGGTAAGCCAGAGTGTTGCGTATCGCGAATTGCTCAGATAAGGGCGCGGCGATCTCTATCCCTTGCAAACTAGCCCCATCCCGCCTTAAAACCGTGTTATAGTTCGCTGCAGATTTGCGCCAGCAGCTCCCTCGAACAACCTTCAATCTGTGTAAAACGGTTGGGGAATTTCTGCTGCACACCGACCCCTCGAGGCCGCAGGAGAAAACTATGGCAAAACGAATCATCTTTTGCTCGGATGGAACCTGGAACGACGCCGCCAGTCACACCAATGTGTACAAAATTTTCAAGGCACTGAACTTCACTGCCGAGCAGTGTCCCATCTACGATGACGGCGTGGGCGCCGACGGCAATACCATGCTGAGGTTGTTGGGCGGGGCGTTTGGCGATGGTCTCGATCAAAAAATCAAGGACGGTTACACGCGAATCGCTCACGTGTATTCCCCGGGCGATAAATTGTTTCTGTTCGGTTTCAGCCGGGGAGCTTACACCGCGCGCAGCCTTGGCGGCATGCTTGTGGTTTGCGGTCTTCCCACCGAGAACGTGGATGATAACCAGACGGAGCAGGCTTTTGATGCCTATCGCGAACATGACTTGACTAAACGGGCACAAAAACTGGCCGCGTTAAAGCAACGGTACGCTGTGACCGACGTTCCGATCACCATGGTGGGGGTGTGGGACACCGTCGGTGCGCTGGGCATCCCCGCTATCTTCGGTGGAATCGATCCGCTTCACTATGGATTCCTTGACACGACGCTGCACCCAAATGTGAAGCACGCTTATCACGCCGTATCCATTGACGAGCGCCGCCGCGAGTTTCCCGCTACGCTGTGGTCCGGAACTCCCGCACCGGGGCAGGTGATCGAGCAAGTTTACTTCACCGGGGTCCATTGCGATGTCGGCGGGGGATATCCCGAAACTGGACTGTCGGACATTACTCTTAGCTGGATGATGGACAAGGCGAAAGCGCTCGGGGTTGATTTCGACCCAACTGTATACCAGCAGTATGCCAATCTCGATGCGAAGCACTCACTTGATCAAAAGCACGAGTCCTGGAGCCTGGGATGGGCATTTCCCAGCCCGAGAAGCATTGCCAGCAACGCATGCATCAGCAATAGCGCCAACATACGCCTCCAACACGATGCCTCTTACAATCCATGCAACCTGAAACACAACGCTGGAGCGTTGGCTCCCACGTACTCCGTCGTTTCGGTGGTCATGGAAGCCGGCGCTGCACCGGCAGCGGTGGCAGCTGGCGCCGGGGGCACGACGAATCCATAACTGTACTGGGGCTGACGTTCGACATCATTGCGAGGTCTATCGCTGATTACTATTCACAAAACTCTCTGGCGTTAAGATCGAGGCATGACGAAACTCCGGGTAGGCGTCCTGTTTGGCGGGCGCAGCGGCGAGCACGAAGTCTCGTTGCTGTCGGCGGCCTCGGTCCTGAACGCAATCGATAAGAACAAGTACGAGGTCGTTCCCATCGGTATCACCAAAGACGGCCGATGGGTAACAGCAGCTCATGCTGAGCGGCTGTTGCGGGGTAACGCCGTCGAGGCGCCCGAGCCACGTCACCTTCGCGCCGGCGATCCCGAGACTACCTCCGCCGCCGCGGTTCTGGCCAAAGGCGAAGCAGTGGTAGTGCCGCCGATGCCGGGAGAAAACCATTCCGCGCTAATGCCCTTTGAGACGCACTCCACTGAATTGCACTCGGCGCCCAATTCGATTGACGTGGATATTATCTTCCCCGTTCTGCACGGGACCTTCGGCGAAGACGGCACCATCCAGGGGTTACTCGAGCTTGCGGATATCGCTTACGTGGGCGCAGGTGTGCTGGGTTCCGCTGCGGGCATGGACAAGGACGTTATGAAGCGTCTCTTTCGCGATGCTGGTCTGCCAATCGTGAAGCACGTTACCGTGCTGCGCAGCGCCTGGCGCGAACAACCGAAGAAGATACGCAAAGAAATAGACGCCGCCCTCAAGTATCCCGTGTTCGTGAAGCCCGCGAACCTAGGCTCCTCGGTCGGGATCAGCAAAGTACACAACTCGGCCGAGCTTGCTGCGGCCATGGACGAGGCAGCACGCTACGATCGCAAGCTGGTGATTGAACAGGGCGTCGGCGGCGCCAAAGGCAAGGCCCGTGAGATCGAATGTTCCGTGCTCGGCAATGACAACCCCATCGCTTCCCTGCCCGGCGAGATCGTTCCCATCAAGGAGTTCTACGACTACGACGCTAAGTACCTGGTAGAAGGATCGGAGTCGATCATCCCGGCCAAGCTGCCGAAAGCCAAGCAAAAGGAAGTGCAGCAACTTGCGATAGCGGCCTTCAAGGCGGTGGATTGCGCTGGGATGGCACGCGTGGACTTCCTCATGGATCCGCGCCAGGGCAAGCTGTATGTCAACGAAGTCAATACCATTCCCGGCTTCACCTCCATCAGCATGTATCCCAAGATGTGGGCCGCCACCGGAATTGACTATCCCGAACTGATGGACCGGCTGATCCAACTGGGGCTGGAGCGTCACGCGGAGAAAAAGCAAAATCAGTACAGCCGGTGACGCTAACCCTTTTTCCGCAGCCGCGTCTATTTCAGCAAGCAGGGAGCGATGCTCGTGAGGGGCGTGCGTGAAGTTCACTCCGCTAAGTAGCGCATGCCCCGGGCACCGCAAACTGCCGATCCGACTCTCCTGATACGCAACCACGGAACAAAAGCAGGGTCCTCCTCGTAACAACCAACGAGGAGGAGTTCTGTGCGTAAAACCTTCCTGATTGCCCTATTATGCCTGACCGTCCTGGGGGCCTCCGCCTTCGCCGAGGAATGGACCAAAACTTACCAGGTTGGCGACAAGCCCAGCCTGCGTGTGGATACTAACGACGCCGCGGTGGAAGTTACCCGCGGGGTCAGCCACACCGTCTCGGTGCGCATCATCGCTACCGATTACAGCATCGGCAGCAGCGGTGTGCGCGTCACCGAACGTCAGGACGCCGACAAGGTGGACCTGCAAGTCCACGTGCCCAGCGGTTGGGGCATCCACTTCGGCATGCATCAGGGAGTACGTATCGAAGTGCAGGTGCCGCCCGAGACCGCCCTCGATCTGCACTCCGGCGACGGACACATTGCTATTGATGGCACCTCCGGCGACGCTCGCCTCGATACCGGCGACGGACACATTCAGGTGCGCAACTTCAATGGTGGGCTCCATGCCCACACCGGCGACGGGCACATGACCATTGACGGCGTGCTGACCGATGTTGACCTGCGCACCGGCGACGGACATATTGACGTGACGGTGCGGCCCGGCTCCAAGATGAACAATGGCTGGCTGATTCACACAAGTGACGGCGGAGTGGAAGCCCGGCTGCCGCAGGACTTTGCGGCGGAGCTTTACGCCCACACCGGCGACGGACACATCCAACTCGACATGCCGGTCACCGTGAACGGCTCCATCGAGCGGTCTCGCATTCGGGGTAAGCTGAACGGCGGCGGCCCGTTGCTGGAGATCGCCACCGGCGACGGCAGCATCCACATCGGCAAGTTGTGAGCAGGCTGCATTTCAAGAGGCGCGCGCTTTCGCCGATAGGGATATAGGAGACCTCCCGGATCGCCGGCAGGTGAGCGCCTTGAAAAGAACCCCGTGCTGCACATCGAGCCTGAAGAGCAAGCTGCTCCTGTTTTGCGATCATCCGCTGGCGCGGGAACAGTTTACCTGTCTACTGAAGGGCAGCGAGTTTGATGTTGTCACGCCCAGCGAACTGCGGCTCCCTGACATGGGAGTCGAGGGCGCGGATGCTTCCCCAGGTTTGGCGATAGTGGATGCCAGCAATGTTGCCACCGCGCTTGAATCGATTCGCACGCTTCGCGCCCAGCAGCGCCCCGTAAACCTGCTGGTGCTACTGCCATCGTTTGACGATTCTGTCACCTTCCGGTTGTTGCGGCTGGGGGTGAAAGGCCTGCTGACCTATTCGCAGGCGCAGGAAGAGCTAGGCCGGGCGGCACACCAGGTCTCCGCCGGAGGCTATTGGGTACCGCGCGAACTGTTGACCCGCTTCGTTGAGTCCATTCTTCCCGAACTGCACGGCTGCAAGTCGCTCGAAACCCAAGCCGATATCAGCCGCCGCGAACGCGAAGTCCTCGATCTGCTGCTCGACAACCTGTCTAACAAAGAAATTGCCGGCAAGCTCTTCGTGTGCGAACGCACCGTGAAATTCCACGTCTCCAACCTGCTCAGCAAGTTTGGGGTGCAACGCCGCGCCGATCTTATTGTCCTGTGGATGCAGCGTACCAGCACCTTTTCCCACCCATCGCGAGACCTGTCAAAAAGCACGCCGACGCGAATAAATTAACGCACCGCGACAAGCCGCTCGCAAGTCGCACTGCCTTGAGCCTCAAATCAAAGTCGGCGTTGCGCGCGCTTTTCCGGCCATCTTCCGTTAGAATCCTGCTTTATTTTCGTCGTCTCGCATAACCTTAAGCTAAGCGTGTGCTAGAGCAGTCTCTGAGTTGCTGTATCCGGATGGGGCACCGCTTCAGAGTCTGTTACGAAGCTCCAATTGAACAAATGCCGGTGGGATGGGAGTAGCTGAGCACGCCGAAAAAAGAGCCCGCAGGGCGGAACACACATAGCGCGGGCTTAAGAGTCTGCGTGAGAACTCATTTCAAGTTATCTCGGTGGAATGAATCACGTACGAAGCGAGCCCCGCAGGGGCGAAAGAGTCTAGCCCAGCATGGAGCCGCAGGCGGAATGCTGGGTAGAGTGGGAAATTAGTCCGAGTCCCGTAGGGACGACGGATGTCCTCACCTAGACTCTTTCAGCGACACGCACCACCGGATACAGGAACTCCGGAATTGACTAGTCGTCCCTCAGGAGTCATTTCAAAATGAATCGCAATTGTTACTGCCTCTTCCTGCTTTTCGTATCGAGTTTTACTCTTGGCCAGTCGCCCACTCCTCCCGACCCTTACAAACCTGTCCTCGACCGCCTGCAATCGATCACGACCATTCCCTTGCCAAGCTGGCAAACGCACGCCGCCGATCTCGCACATGGAGAAGATCCCGCGTTGAATGCTTCCGACTGGCGGCCGGTGAAGGCCAAAGAAGATTGGCAGGGCTCCCGCTGGCTGCGTGAGATCTTCGAGGTGCCAGGGCAACTGAACGGCTACAGCCTGCAAGGTGCGACCATCTCTCTCGATCTACACGTCAGCAGTGATGACGCCATCCAGATCAGTGTCTTCTCCAACGGCAACATGGTGGCGCGTACCGACGAAGATGGGCAGGTGCCAATCGCTCTCATCGAAAACGCTCAGCCGGGGCAGAAGCTTGTGCTGGCTGTCCGTGTGCTCGATTCCGGCGGTGGCGGCTGCTGTGGAGGGAACTCCACCCGTATCGAGCACGCCGAGCTACTGGTCCAGCCTTCGGCCAGCCGTCCCGATCCGGCGCTGATGCGGCTGCAGATTCTCTCGGCTGAGCCGGTTATCGCCGCCTATCCCGACGGCAAAGCCGAGCGTCAACAGCAACTGGACGCAGCCGTGAAGGCCATAAACCTTGGTGCCCTCGACCAGAGCGACCAGTCGGCCTTCGATGCTTCTTTGCGCGAGGCCCAGGCCAAACTCGACGTGCTGCGCCCATACATGAAGCAGTTCAGCATCGCGGCTGTCGGCAATAGCCACATCGACATGGCATGGTTGTGGCCGTGGACGGAAACGGTCGAGGTCGTGCGCAACACCTTCGGCACCGCGCTGCAACTGATGCGCGAATATCCCGACTTCAAGTTCACGGCCAGCGCCGCGCAGGCGTATGAGTGGATTGAAGAAAAATACCCGGCAATGTTCCAGGAGATCCAGCAGCGCGTAAAAGAAGGGCGCTGGGAGGTCATCGGCGGGATGTGGGTCGAGCCCGACCTCAACATGCCCGACGGCGAATCGCTGGTACGCCAGATTCTCTACGGCAAGCGTTACTTCCAGCAAAAGTTCGGCAAGGACATCAACATCGGCTGGAATCCCGACTCCTTCGGCTACAACTGGCAACTGCCGCAGATTTACAAGCGCTCCGGCATCGACTACTTCGTCACCCAGAAGCTGCTCTGGGCCTCGGAGTTCACCAAGTTTCCCTATCGATTGTTCTGGTGGCAGGCCCCCGATGGCAGCCGCCTGCTGACCTACTTCCCCAGCGACTACGCCAACCCGATCGATCCGCAGAAGATGGCCCGCGACGCGTCGATCTACGGTCCCATGATGTGGGAGTACAACGGGGGAACCGATTCCGCGCCCGCCGGCGGCCTGGACACGATGTACCTGTACGGCGTTGGCGACCATGGTGGCGGACCCACTCGCGTCGATCTCGACACCGCGCTGCGCTGGCAGAAGGGTGACCTCGTCTATCCGCAAATTAACTTTTCCACTGCGACGCAATACTTTGCCGACTTGGAGAAGAACAAGAGCGAGCTAAAGATTCCGACGTGGGATGGCGAGCTATATTTCCAGTATCACCGCGGTGTGCAGACCACGCAGTCGGAAGAGAAACGCGGCAACCGGCAGAACGAAGAGTTGGTGCTGAACGCGGAAAAGGTCGCCTCGATCGACATGCTGTTCGGCGCGACATGGCCGCAGCAAAACCTTGACACTGCCTGGAAAGATATCCTGTTCAACCAGTTCCACGACATCCTGCCGGGCTCGGGTATTCACATCAACTACGTGGACGCGGCGCGGAAGTATGCCGTAGCTTCGCGCATCGATCGCGACATCATCGAGTCCGGCTTGTCCGACATCGCCTCGCGGGTGAAGTCGGATGGCGTGAGCGTGTTGGTCTTCAATCCGCTGTCGTGGATGCGCACGGAAGAGGTGGAGTTAGAGGCGCAGTTTGCGAGCGGGGTAGAGCACGTGGAAGCGGTTGGTCCCGACGGCAAACCGATGCGGGTGGAAGTGCTGAGTAACGATCCGTTAACCAACCGGGTGAAGCTGCGTCTTCTGGCGAAGGACATCCCTGCGACCGGGTACAAACTGGTAAAACTTATACCGGTGAAGCCGCAATCCCGCCTACTGGGCACCCTTGTGCCCCCAGGTCAGGAGTTAATCGGTACTGTGGAATTCAGACTGAATGAGTTCATTCGCCTTGAGAACAGCCTCATGCGTGTTGAAGTCGACCTCAAAACCGGCTGCATCACCAGCCTCTTCGACAAGCGCAGCAACACGGAGGCGCTCGCGCTGCCGGTGCAGAGCGAAGGCTCGCCCGCCGCGTCGCCCGACGGGTTACCTTGCGGCAATTTGCTCCAGACTTTTGTTGACAAGCCAAAGAAATGGGACGCATGGAACATCGACGCCGACTTCGTCAAGCAGCATTGGGACCTGATGCAGGCCGACGAGGTGAAGCTGGTGGAGAATACTCCGCTGCGCGCCGTCATTCGCGTGAAGCATCACTTCCAAAAATCAAGCTTCGTGCAGGACATCACCATGTACCCGGGTGTGCCGCGAGTTGATGTCCACATGCAAGCCGACTGGCACGAGCAGCACATTCTCCTGAAGGTCGCGTTTCCGGTAAGTGCGCGCAGTGATAAGGCAACATTCGAGATTCCCTACGGCACGGTCGAACGGCCCACGACGCGCAATACGCCAGCCGAACAAGCTCAGTTTGAAGTCCCAGCGCTGCGTTGGGCCGATATCTCTGAGGTGGTGTTCCACCCTTGTCGCCCGGTTCTGGCGACAGGGTGGTTTCTATTCACGGCTTCAGCCTATTGAACGACAGCAAGTATGGATACGACGCCAAGGACAACGTGCTGCGCCTGTCGCTGCTGCGTTCGCCGACCTGGCCCGACCCCGAAACCGATCAGGGTCACCACGAGTTCACTTACTCGCTCTATCCACACGGAGGCACCTGGCGCGATGCGATGACCGTGCATCAGGGCTATGAACTGAACTATCCCCTGATGACGGTCACGACGGGACAACATCCCGGCACGCTGCCGGCAGAGAAATCATTCTTCAGTACCACCGAGGACAACGTAGTGATAACCGCGATCAAGAAGCAGGCTCCGCAGCCTCCGGTGCAGGCCGTCTACGATGGCCAACCGCGGACCGTTCACCCGGAAGACGGTGCGCTTATCATTCGTTTCTACGAGTGGGCGGGAAAGAAAGGCGACATTCATCTGTACCTGCC
>CAVVHW010000012.1:0-893682 GCA_963748225.1 uncultured Acidobacteriaceae bacterium | reverse complement strand
TATTTTGCCGTTTTCATGAAGTGCGTCCATGCAAAGTGCACTGCGGGATACTTCTTTTGGCATGTCTGTGGGCATGGTGTGTAGTAGGAGTTGGGCGTGTCGAGCAGTCCATACGCTGCCAGCAGATCCACAGTCCGGTGCACATGACACGGTCACACGGCGTCGGCCGAGTTGGCCACAATACGCTTCCTGGCTGCGGTGTCGACTGCCTGGAGCCAATAACGATCTGATCCGCCGGTCAGCCCGGTGCCCAAAAGCTGTAGTTGGGGACGATGGTCAGTCCATTCACTGGTTCAGGGAATCGGAAACGGTGTAAACGTTGGGGTCGCCACACCCTCCGCCTCCCTGATTCCGATTCATGCCAGGAGCTTGCCTTTGGTCGTAAGCATGGGTATCGCGGAAGGCCTCCCATGGGCCGGCAACGTCCACGACGTTCGGCGCCCTCCGGAGATCAGAAACGTGACGTTGATCTTGCCGTGGCCGGGGTGGTTTAACGGGCGGACTTGTGCGTCGAAGCTGGTATCCTTGTTCGGCACCTTCGCGTGACCAGCTGCCAGGTCGAGATCCTGGACGGATCACACGCCACCCAGAGTCCTTGCTCGTCCTCCTCACATGATCCTCCTCAAATTCTCAACTTAGGAGAGAGTATCGCGATAATGGTATGTCTAAATGACATTAGACCCGAATATCAGGACATTCTTGCTTTGGGGCCAAGCTGGACAGAACCCAAATCGCCGGAAAAGTCGTATTAGACATGCGCCTCCTCTGCTATCTAATGGCATGACGGCCATGACGCCCAAACATATCGTTGTTGCTTTGGCTATGATGACATCACCTCACTCGACCTTTCGGGGCCGCTGGAGGATTTAGTACTTTGAAGACTCGAAGGGCAACCCACAGCCCTGTTACAAGGTGACGATAGCAGCGCTGGGCCCAAAGACCTTTCGTCTTGCTTGAGTTGCACTTTGCACCGACGGCCAGCTGCTTCCTGATCTCCCTGCGCCATGTGTCGACAAGACCCGGTGGCCGAGCCATCCGTCCGCCGTGTGAAGCTGGGGTAGATGGATCAGCTGCTGGCTGAGCATCGTGAGTCGCCTCGGTGTGTGCGCTTGGAGTCGCGCCACCGGGCTGCTGAAGAACTACCACTGGAGGTTCGCTGCCGAGCTGGCCAGCCGTTTTTCCGGTGTGAAGAATTGATGCCAATGCCGCAGCGGGTTGAGGATTTCTGCTGGGGTTACCGCGGATAATCTTTCTCTCGCTCTTGATCGAAGAAGACTTCGGCCGCAGGTGGTGCTCGCGGTGGCGCGCGAACTGGTCGTGTAGATTGTCCGGCGGGCAAGAGGGTTCCGCCGCCGAAGTTTCAGGTTGCTTGACCTAGCTGTTTTGCGGATCTGCGACGGACGCGCCACCTCGATAAAGACCTTTTGAGGTGTCGCCGTATATGAATCTCTGCCCGTGGAGTGTCGCGCCGCTTCAAGCAGAGTCCTCAACAGCAGTCCGGAGCCTTCGGAGCGCTTGCGGCTGGACGAGGGGCGCAAGTGGTTTCCGCTTCCGGCTCGACCGTCGAGGGCGTTGCCGACTCCGTTGGCTTTCACGATCCCGACAGCTTTTGCTGTGTGTTTGAACACTTTGCTATGCCTATATATCATCCAGCTGTTTCCTGGCTGGTGGAAAGCTAAGTTCCGGTCATGAGATTCTCATCTCCGCTACAGCTAGTCATTTTGCCAAGTGATCTCTCTGACCTAGAACGGGTTCCTATATTCAGCACAAATTGTCTTAACCAGAAACCCAGACTTGGGGAAGAGTTGCTCATCCAGGCCTCTAATATCTGGAGTGTGAAGATATTTAAGCCACCAGCAAAATCTTGCCCCCAGCTCCTTTTTCACTGCAACACTCCTTTGTGTGTCGTAGGCAATTTCTAGACATGGAATTTTGAGTCTTCCATCGCGAACTGCTTTGGCCATATAGAGCGGCGTCTCCGAGCAGTTCCTGTTTGGAAGCAAAGGCAACGGTGGTGATGCAGTGCGCCGGCGATGTCGGGCACTCTCACGGATGGTGGAACACTACCGTCTTTAACTTTGCTCAGCAACTCGGCCGTTGTGCTGCAGCTGTGTTTATGTTTTGACGGAGCAAGTGCATCAGAGTGGCTGGCGGATCGTCAAGCAGTCACTCTACTGCTTCTACAGCTTCCTAGCCCTTGTTCAATCGTTGTGCTGGCAAGAACTACTGCTCCCTCGTCCTTTGCTGTGCAGGCACAGGCACGGCCGACGCCGCTGGTGGTGCGGAAACTAAGAACCGTCCTGCCTGGTTGACTCCACTTGCCATGAAAATGTGGCTTTCCGTGATCGTGGACGAGACCGGCAGCGCAGCCGGTGTTGATTAATGTCAATACTGTCTGGTAATTTGTGCACATGTTGCTTTACGGTACATAATTCTGCGTAAGTGTGGCAAGCCCATGCAAGCAACGCCACCGCGCATGTCTGGGGCCAAGGCTCACGACAGTTCCGTAGACATCCTAAACCGATGATCGATGGAATTTGAGCGACTCTCGTTGACCGCAATTCGTTGAGGACTTGTATTGACACCGGCGGCAGGAATCCACATGTTCGCCCTTGCCCGTACGGGATCGGAAAAGTCCAAATCCTCCAGTGAGGTGCCATTCTGTGTAGGACTGCCGGTGAGTTGGCACGGCGTCGATGGAACGGTCAGAAACTGGTCAAGCAGTTTGATTTCGTCTGCTTTCGATTCCTTGGCCGAACCATTCACTTGCTTGATGGAGCTGTGTCATAATTGTCATTGATTCACTCATATCAGCCGACGAAAAACCGAGCCTCAAACTCCTGCCTGGCGTGTGTTGCCTTGATCCTATGCCAGCTCACTCAAAATAGCACTTTGGCATTGGGGTGCCAAAGCTTGTTGCTTCAGTTCCAGATTCGTGTTCGCTCTCTTTGAGGTTTCTGTGCTAATCTAGTCCACGCAGACGGTGCCATGTCCTTCATTTGGTTTAAAGTTGCTTGGAACTGGGCATAGGCTTAGCCCCGTTTTCAGACCGAGTTTTGAATTTTGGCCTCTGGTGTTGGATCTTCCTTTCCGTATTTGCTTATTGAGCTCCACCGCAGCGCTTGCCAAGAGCCTGCCGCCTCTCGCGGTGATTTGGCTTTTCTGTCAACCTGAGAAACCTACTTCACGAGTGCGGCACCTCGGTGCGTAACCGAACTCTTGACGGCGAGGACCGCCGGCCACACCATGACGGGGAAGAAAAGATGCCATGGCCTGGGTAGAGAATTTAGTTAGACCACCACGGCTCCTGTCCCCAATCAGAGCTAAAGATCACAGCTGCCCAGTTCGTCAGCTAATGAAACACTGCAGGTGTTCAATGCCTTTTCACCTTCAGTGCCTGCTCCGGCTGGGTCTGGCCGGGGTGGTTGTGCGGTGGCGCGGCCGCGCGGACGCGCGCTTGCTCCTGCTGGTGATGCTGCTCCATTTGCATCGTCTGTTGCTGGTGCCCGCCCGCTCCATCTGCTGCATCTGCTCGTTGGTAGGCAGGTTGTGCGCTTATCTCTGCGACTGCTCCTGCTCCTGTTGCTGGCCGAGCGAGCGGCCCACTTTGTCTGGGGCTGAGCTGCTCCTGCTGCTGCTGGTATTGCTCGTCTGCTTGAGAGTTCCCTCGTCGAGGCGTCGGCGCGGAGGAGCAGGGACGATCGTTCCGCATGAACCGGGTCTGAGAACGGTCTCGTTCGGCGGACGATGCAGCAACGCGGCCGGTCCTATTGGGACGTGGGGCCTCGCCTGCAGGGGCGGGAGGATGGGGCGCTCCTGCCGCGAGCCGAGTTTGATGCGTGGCCCGCCGACTCGGGGTTGCGGTAGCCGCGAGGTGGGTCTGCCCTGATTTGCCTTAGCGCGCAGCTGCGGATCGTCGCGGGCGGCTTCCACGTGCCGCGACCGGACCCATGCCGTCGGCGGAGCACGCTCCTCCGCTGCTGTGGGACTCGCTTCGACACCTCCACAATATCTGTGTCGTAGAGCCCAGGTGGTTTATGTGACGGTTCCACCGTCACGTTATAGACATTGCGAATATTTGCTGCGTATCCACGTTGTTCACCGCGCGGTTGTAAAACATCTCATTGTTCGAGCGTCCGCCTTCGTAAGAGCGTGGCCGAAGAGCCCAAAATCATAAACGATTCCGCCGTAGAAGCCGACCGTTGGTCCCCAGTAGCCGGCATGAAAACTGTAGGGGCGCCGCCTTGCCAACCCACCACGGCGGAGTCCAGAGCAGCCCGACGGCAGGAGCTGAGACCCATGTCCCGGGAATCCTAGTAATAATTACCGAAGTTAGGGATGCAGCTCATAACTGGGAACCTAGAGATAGGCGCGGGGCAGAAAACCGACTGTACATACACGGGCAAAGCCGGCGGACCCAACTGAGACGATACGGCGAGACCCGGCCAACGACGCCCCCTGAAAGCGAGAGCACGATTACTATAAGGGCGGGAACAAGATCAGGGTGATGGCCTGGAACTTTGACGAGGCTCCTCCTGTAACTCAGCGACCTAGAGATGTTCATTTATCTGGAATTTCCTTTGGCGTCGAAAAGCAATGTGCTTTCAAGGAAGTCGGGCGTCGGCGCTAGTGTTTGCGCAGGCAGCACATTTCAGCGAAGGAGATCGAGAACCGTTGTGCAGCTGCGCCAGCATCCGTTGTGGTTCGGCCGCCGCCCGCGAATCGCTGACGTCGTTCGCGTCAAATTCGCCGCCGATGGCGGGCTGTGCTTAGATCTAACTATTCTGACTGCAGTCATTGGAATGTCTGATAAGGGTTATTGTCTGTTGTTGCTACTCAGCTTCTATCTCGGCTTTGGCTTGTGGTAGATGGTATGTCGGGATCGGCGCCCTCCAATAGGGCTAGGGAAGTTTGGATAGGGCGCGGGCGTGGGGTTGGTCTAGCTTCGAGCGTATAATACGGCCGACAACCCGGCCAGCACGCTATGGCAATCACTCGTGAGGGTACTCGTTTCGGAGCCAGCAATCGCGGCCTCGGATGTTTATGGCCTCACGGACGGGGACCATCGCCACATTGATCGCACTGTGATCTGGCTCGTAGTCGGTTTGTGGATGCGGTTATACGAAGCAATCCAATTGACGGTTTGTCGCCACTCCTTGACAAGTGGAGCGGAACTCCCAGAACCGTGCATGGACATGTGCCACACGAAACTTGTCCGTGACCAGAAGAAGAATTAGGCAATTGTCGGGCTTCTCACGCGCGCAGTCCTTGAGAGCCCTTTCGGCGTAGGCGAGCAGGAGCACTTACGTTTGTGGTCTCTGCATGTTTGGAGCTCGTGCTCAGCGTCACCTAATTCCAAGTGGCGGTGTTCCCTACACCCGGTTTTATGATGCTAAACCCACCAGTAAGTTATCTATGCTGTTATGGCTTAAATGCGCATATGAAGCGGCACTGGCTCATTCCAGAGAATAAGCATCGGCTGTGATCACGTGCCCAGGGATCAAACGAGTTGATTACATGCTGCAGCTCGGACCAGTTTGGTAGATTACGCATCAGCACGCGTTTGAGGGGCAAACTGGCTGCCTATGGCCGTTCGGTTCCTCCTGCTTCCTGTGGCCCTGGCTCGTTGTGCTTAACGAGTCAGCGAGCTGGGTGTAAACTCGGCGGAAGCTCGACGTCAAGAACCGATCGCTGAAAATGGCCGCGCGAAGCGTTGAATTAAGACGACAAACTGCGTTTCCGAGCACAATCCGCGATCGCAGGTGGCCGTCGGCCAGCCAGCCGACTACGGTATCGACTTTGATGTTATCACCACCTGATCATTTGCATGTTTATACAGGTGTTCATCGGCGTGCCCGTCAGGTTCAGTTGTGTGTCGGTATCTTTGATGAATCGCAGACGTGGCTTCCGTAATCTCGCGTATCTCGGAGCATTTTCACCTGATCCTTGCGGGCTGGCCGATCGGCGGGCACGAGTTGGTGTACAAATTGTCGTAGCTCTTGACTGAAACCCACCATTTTCTGTGCACTTGCCGGAACTCATTGAACCTCGGCACGCCGTGTGCTCGCGGTCACGAATGATATCGAGCGCCGTAGACATCCAAGCTGCTGTGTCGGGCTCCGCAGCGCGGCAGCTGAATGTTCTGCAAGAACTGCGAAGTGATTATGCAGCGTTGCAGGCCAAGCCGCTGCCGCCCACGCTCAGGCCCCAGTTGGTCAAGCCGCGCGAGCGCATCGCATCGTGTGGCTTTGCCTTCGAACGTTTTGATGACCGTGACTTTCTCGACAACCTGGTTGGGATCTTTGCTGATGCCACGGTACTCGATTAGATCGGGAATGCTTGTCGGTGGAGGGTCATAAAACCGTACGCTTCTGTAGTTATGGTTTCAATTGAAGAGATTTATCCCTCCGTTTGCACATTGTTGGGGTTGGTGATGTCGTAGGCCCTAAAACGTGCTACCGAGGCGAAGATGCCAGGGCCGGAAGTAAGTACGAGTACCACTGAGTTTTCCTCTGGTACTTGGTGCCAAGGCCGTGCACCATAACATTGGGAATGCTCAGAAATGTCTGGATCGTCCGGCCAGGCTGTTCCAGTTCGCATTAATTTCACGCCTTTGTAAGAGGCTCATCATAAAGAAGCTGCGGCTCCATTCGGTGGTGTGGATTTTGGCGATTGGTGCCGTCCGACAAGCCGGGCTTAATGTCAAGAAGTTGGTTGTAACAGTTCCTCCTGTTGTGTATTTATGTGTTGGATCGGAGGGGTTTGCGTAGGCCGCGGTTAGCGTTTGGATTCTTGCGGTCTGCTTGCGGGAACTCGTCCACGTTGAATTGTGCTCGCGCGCAACAGGTTGTGGAGAAAGCTCAACCCGATGGACCAGTTATCCTGCAACGTGACCCACCTGTCCCATCCACTGCGGCTGGACAGGATCGGTGGGCAGAAACTTTGGCAAATACCCAAGGCCCGTCATTCCAGCAACGGTTGGAGCACAATTACTTTGCGGATCTTTGGCATTGTGCTCTTGACGCGCTTCAACGAAGTTCTGTGTCATAACCGTAAAGCGTGGAGGCATCCCACCATGCCGTATTGTTGTTGGCAAAAAAGTTAGGCGCGCGTGCCAGGTAGGCGCGCCGCCGAGGGGCCCGGCGGCGCAATCGTTGAGCACGGTGTCTTGTCCACCTGATCGACGGGGACGGCAACTCAAGTTGCACACCTCTTCCGGTGTCAGGGGCGTCTGGACATTGTTCACCAACTCGCTCTTACTACCTCCATGTATCCCCGCAAGCGTGCCCTTGTTTTATATGCGAAAACCCAGTCGTGGGTCATAAATTGGATCCAATAGGCGGCAAGGACGTTGAAGAAATGTGCCTTCTGCAAGTTGCAGTTCGCGTTGGGTGAGTTGTTGGTACTCCGAAGCTGGAATTACACTGGAGGCTGGGTTCCTCACTGTACTGGGGCTGAAACAGCTTGCTTTTTCCCACCTGCCTGGTTGGAAAGCTGAACAACCCAGTCGGTGCCATGACTGGTTTTCCTCAGCGAGCCGCGGAACGCTGGCTCAATTTCATGTTGCGCGCAAATGGCATGCCCGTCGAACCCATCAGCGGATTACGAATGTCGTTGGACATCCTGTGAGAGTGCGGGTGCTGAATCAACATCGTCCTTGCATATCTGCTCTCCATCGCCTGCCGACCGCGAGATAGTAAGAACTGCTCGGAGGCGCATCTCCGGCCAGGTCTTCACAGCAGGTCCTGATGCTGCCGCTACCGCTGTATGTAATGTCTGGTAGGTACTGGAATTATCGAATACATTGAATTAATGACTTTGACCGCTGGTATCGAGCACCAGACCGCTGCTGCCACTCGACTGAGTGTACTTACCCTTTCACTGAAAGAAAACCTGTCGGTAGAGAAGTACTGATTCCTGCTCCCCAATATCGCGGCACCAGTCACTATGGCGTCGGTGTGAATCGGCACGTACTGGCTCCACGAGACCTTGCCTTCGAATCGAGATCACGAATTCGGACCCAAGAAATCCAGTACCATTTGTGCACAGGCCTGCAATTTCCGTAGCTTCCTCCTTCTTCGGACAAGCCTGTGGTCAGCAGAGGTGGCCGCAGAAGGCTGCAGTGCCCTGCTGTGATGGGCAGTGAGGACAGAGGAATGTTCCCAACAGGAGCGCTGAAAAGAAGGGTTCGAGAAACCATGATGGAGTTCCTGTGCAGCAATCGCTGATCATACTTTCTGGTCCCTCAGCTTTCAGAACCTCTATCTGCCATGAGAGATTGGTTCTCCGCCTCACCTATTTATAATGTCACCCAAAATCCGAGAGCTTAATGACGACTACATTTGCTTTCATGTCCGTCTAGGCCTGCCCAACCGGCTTCGACGGCGGCCAGGTTACGACCACATTGCCAAAATGGAGGCTTTTTCCTCTCGGGCCAATAGAATGAAACAGAATGCCGTGTGTCCGGGAGTTGTGACAATTGTTGAACTGGCCTATGTGGTCCGTTCTTTCAGGGATTGGCTAAACCAAAGAAGGCTGATGGCCGTTGATGATGGGTAGCTGAATTGCGTGTGAGACGCTGCCTGACGGTGGTTTGGGCCACATTGTTACTTTGGTGGCCTTGCGCTTGCCCTCGAATGTGAGCGTAGACCCTGCGTTGGTCTGGTTTTTCAGTTCCGCCACTGCCAATATGGAACGTGGGTGTGGGTGGCGATGATGTTTTTGAGATTTGGAAGGCTGCTGACCCATGGGGAGATTGTCGATATTCTGATTAGGCTTCTGATCGTACAGGGCATCGATCAAGGTGATTCCATCTCCCTGTTATTGAGCAGGAAAGCGTGAAACATGGCTGCTGGATATTCTGGTGTACGTAATGAATACCTGTCGGCTACTTTCAAGGATACTACTCCCCCTGTTTTCTAATCAGGCTAAAAATAATTAGAGTTATGTAGCTGTCTGAATGCACCTTATTCTCCAATGAAGCGCAATACTATACAATATCTCCGGCATCCAGCGGTTTTTGCGTATTCCACGGAGAAGCAGCACCAAGGGATGCACCACTCAAAAGGCACCTTGGAGCTGGATGTTCAGGACACTTCTCCGCACAGCTGGTGAATTGTCAACGACTTGCATGCCTTCAGTGGTTCAGCCGTTCAGGAAACGAATACGGCCCACTCGACAGTCCCTTCTGAGGACCGGTCTAACTCTCGTCGAGTTGTGATGTTTGCTCCGTAGTGCGTACACAACGCCAAGTTGGTTCGGATTTGCAGTTTGTGCTAATTACGCGGCTCTTGCCACTTAATACCATGGTATTTTCATGACCATTGTCCAGCTTGGCCAGAAAACTGGTTCGGAGATATTATATCGGGTCGTGCGCCCTGATTAACACCTTCATCCATCTGGGAGTGATGTTTGAAACTAACTACGGTGACCACGTGTTCATATTTGAAACGGTTTTCGCGAGGTGCGACGTTTCTTAAATGCAGTCCGCCGCTACCCGCAGAAATTTTGTGGTTTAACCAGAATCAGAACCAAAAACACGTTCCGCGTTTCCACGGCGCAACCCTCGCTTGGTCGGCGTGCCACAGGGGGAGCTTTGTCAGAGCGCGTGCGCTTGCCATCGAAGCGTAGGGGTGGTCCGTTGAGAACATAGAATCCGGTCGACGCCCACTTGAAGCATCAGGTCGAGGAACCGTGGGCGTGAAGTTGAATTCAGCAGAAACTTGTGCAACTGCATTTTCGCGCAGGTAGGCGCTTATTGGGAGATGGTCAAGTTGGGTCATCGCCATCGGCATGACGTCAAACTCTCTGCAACATGGAACACAACCGCATGGTGCATCACAATCTGGAGTTTCGGATATCTTATCGAATACTCCCGCCGAGCACGACGCGAATGGACAATGGCATCGGAGCTCTCCATGTGCGCACTGAACCCGGCAGCCCGCGATATATCAGTTACTATCGCGAAACCACCATATGATGGTGCCACTGGCTCGGTTTTGTGGGGTGGAGATAGATCGGACTCTCTCCAGCGCTTCATGTTTTGAAGTTGGTGACAAAAATTGTTATTGATATAGAATCGGACGCCTAACTATTGATTATCGTCCTTTGTGATGGTCGTGGACCATCCGTTCCAATTCTTTAGCAGCCCTGTCTGGTGTCGCGGTTGGAAAGTGCTGCAAAACACAAGTTGTATGTCCGGGTTCCTTTTGACCGCATTGGCGAGGAAATCATTTGACTCGCAAAGCTGTCGATTGCTTCCTTCGAGCTGTTCAGTGCCGGAGAAAGTGGAGCGAAAGCACCTGCACATACTCCTTGCGGTATCCATTGCAATCCTTTCTACGCCAACATCACAGAGTTGTTCAAACAGCTTTGTGGAGCTAGCCTCTGAATTTCAAGGCTTGTGCTTCTAGTTCGTGTCCCTGAAGTTAGACTGGCGAAATCTTCCAGCGCTATCGTTCGCATATGATTGACTTTCCCAATTCGGATTGTTGTGCGTTGCTTTCCTTCTCATGCTGGAAGCTATCTCCTCGTGAGTTGTTTCAGCGAGCCGCGCTTTTAGTTTGATCTGCTAACGCGATGTGGATGCAGCAGTTGACGTTGTGCCCGTCTCCGATGGATTACTCCCCCTAAACACCCTCTCGGCTTCACGGCACCGTTAACTCGGTTGTTGGCTATTCGCGAGTTGTCCAGAAACGGAAGTTTGTGGGACCTTGCGGACCGGGCGTGCGTCGATGCCACTTCCCACAACCAGATTTCTGGACAAATCGGCTGGATTCACTTCCGCGAGATGGCCGTTAATATGGCCAGATGAAAGGAGACTGTTTGTAACACTGCCCGACTTGTAATCTCCCACAAGCCTGTCACTCGACAACTTGCGCCATCGTCAAAGATGTAAACTCGACTCAGCTATTCGGTGTAGGCGCGGCCGCGACCCGCGCCGGAAATTGCAGAGTAAAGCTAGGAAATAATCGGCCGAGCAAGGCAACTCCAACCGCGAAGGAGGCTGCGAGACGAGCCCATCAAGTTCCTCGCTGCGTTGGAGGCGTATAGAGCGTAAGCAATGAGTGCCGTCTGCCGTGACAGTGAATGCCAGGTTGCTGGCTTTAAAGGGGCGCTTGAGTTTGGGCTCGCGGATACGCAAGACGATTAGAGCAACAATACTACAGTAGGTCGAACCGTACAGGATGAGATCAACCGAGATGGAGGTTGTCTTGAAGGGCAGACGGAGGGCCACATGCCCAAGCAAGTCCGCATAGCAGCACACATATGCTGTGACTATTGCGCTGGACAAGAGCGCCATGTCCTTGGCCCACGGCCATGGGTAGTCGCGTGTAGCTCATCATGAGTGCGTACTCCAACACTGCTATGTCACAGATGATGCTGCCTCCCAGCACGCGGCCATGGCTGCTAAGGTGCGGCTGTCATCCAGTCGCCAGGTTCTGCACGGAAAGTCCGGCCAATGCCAAGGCCACACTGGAAAGATGTAAAGTGATGGTGAAAGTGTTGCGCGGTGTCATGGCGCGAGGGACAAGTTGCGTTGAGCCGGTCACTTCCTGGCGTGGACCGTCGAGGCGTTGTCCCAGCCCATCTTAGTCATTGCCCGACCAGGACCGCAATAACAGGAAGGGCGGCTCGGAGACGGATGAGTCCACTGCACGGCCGCATGGTGCAAAGTCCGCGCCACAGTTCAAGATGGAGGACGCAAAAGGTGAAAGCGGTTCCGCCACCAAAAAGCCAATCGCCCCTTCACTGATAGGGCGGGCGCGCCCCAAGTTCCACAAACAACACCCGACCACACCCTGCTGAGCGCAACCTATAGCCTTACCTCAACCTAATTTCCGCCTCACGTGGTTCAACTGTCCTAGGTCTAGAACAAAATCGCCGGATAGATGGCCTATGTCGAAAGCGCGGCCGCTGAAAGCGGCAAGCCAGCTCTCCCGATATCCCCAAAACGGCCCAAGGCGCGCCGAACTCGCCAGTGCAATTCCCGCCGAAGGCGGATTTTGCATCTGGGTTCGGCGCGCCTTGGGGCCGTTTTGGGATATCGGGAGAGCTGGCTTTCGCTTTCAGCCAGCGTCTTCGACATGGCCATCTATCCGGCAATTTTGTTCTAGACCTGGGACGATTCAACGCCGCGCTGACGACCGGTTGGTAAGGCTATGCCTGGTCGCTGGCGGTTGTGGTCGGGTGTTGTTTGTGGAAAGTGCGGGCGCGCCCGCTGTCGGTGAAGGGGCGATTGGCCTTTTCATCCTCACGCTTTCGCCCTTTGCGGTGTTCCTCGTGCTTGAACTGTGGCGCGGACTTGCTCGCCATCCGGCCGTGCAGTGGACTCATCCCGTCTCCGGAGCCGCCTTATCTACTGCGGTCCTGGTGGGGATGTGGAACTACATGGGCTGGGACAACGCCTCGACAGTAGCGCAGGAGGTGGACCATCCTCAACGCAACTATCCTCGCGCCATGGTCGCCGCCGCAACGCTTACCGCCATCACTTACATCTTTCCAGTGCTGGCCTTGGCATTGGCCGGACTTTCCGTGCAGAACTTCTCGACCGGCGACTGGATGACAGCCGGCAGCACCTTAGGCGGCCAGTGGCCCGGTTTGCTCGTGCTGGGAGGCGGCGTCATCTGTGGCGTCGGCATGTTCAATGCGCTCATGATGAGCTACACGCGACTACCCATGGCCGTGGCCGAGGACGGCATGCTGCCGCGCTTTATTGCCCAGCGCAATCGTCGCGGCGTGCCCTGGGTCAGTGTGCTGCTATGCGGACTCGCTTGGGCATTGGCCCTCCGTCTGCCCTTCGAGCGACTCATCTCGGTTGATCTCATCCTGTACGGTTCGAGCCTACTGCTGGTGTTTGTTGCTCTAATCGTCTTGCGTATCCGCGAGCCCAAACTCGAGCGCCCCTTCAAGGCCGGCAACCTGGCATTCGCCTGTGTTCTCACGGCCGGTCCAACGGCACTCATTGCTTACGCTCTATACGCCTCTCGTGGCGAGAAACTGATGGGCTACATCTCCGCACCTGCCTTCGCGGTTGGAGTTGCCCTGCTCGGGCCGATTATTTCCTGGCTTACTATTGCGAGTTTGGCGCGGGTCGCGGCCGCGCCTGACGCCGAATAGCTGAGTCGAGTTTACATCTTTGACGATGGCGCAAGTTGTCGAGTGACAGGCTTGTGGGAGATTACAAGTCGGGCAGTGTTTACGAACGGTCTCCTTTCATCTGGCCGTATAACGGCCATCTCGCGGAAGTGAATCCAGCCCGAGTTGTCCAGAAATCTGGTTGTGGGAAGTGGCGAATCGACGCACGCTGCCCGGTCCGCAAGGTCCCACAAAGCTCGTTTCTGGACAACTCGCGAATAGCCGACGACCCGAGTTGACGGGTCCGTGAACACAAGGGTGTTTCAGGGGGAGTAATCCGTCGGAAACAGGCGATCGTCAACTGCTGCATCCACATCGCGTTAGCAGATCGAACTAAAAGCGCGGCTGAGCCCACGATTGCGAGAGATAGCTTCAGCATCAAAGGGAGAAAACACGCGACAATCCGAATTGGGAAAGTCAATCATATGCGAACGATAGCGCTGGAAGAACATTTCGCAAGTCCTAACTTCCTGGATGGCCCGGGACACGAACTCAAAGCACAAGCCTTGAAATTCGGAGCCGCTGCCGCAAAGCTGTTTGAACAACTCTGTGATGTTGGCGAGAAAAGAATTGCGGAAATGGATGCCGCAAGGATCGATGTGCAGGTGCTTTCGCTCACTTCTCCCGGCACTGAACAGCTCGAAGGGGACGATGCGATGGCGCTTGCCCGCGAGTCAAATG
This sequence comes from uncultured Acidobacteriaceae bacterium, assembly GCA_963748225.1. Taxonomy (GTDB): domain Bacteria; phylum Acidobacteriota; class Terriglobia; order Terriglobales; family Acidobacteriaceae; genus Bog-257. The sequence continues at coordinate 879,864 of CAVVHW010000012.1, read as the reverse complement.
ATTTCCTCGCCGATGCGGTCAAAAGGAACCCGGACCGACTTGCTGGATTTGCCGCGCTTCCAACCGCGACGCCAGACAGGGCTGCTAAAGAATTGGAACGGATGGTCCGCGACCATGGCTTCAAAGGAGCGATAATCAATGGTCATAACCGTGGACGCTATCTCGATAACAAATTTTTCTGGCCAATCTTCGAAAGCGCTGAAGCGCTGAAAATCCCGATCTATCTCCACCCCACAAAACCCCCGAAGCCGGTGATTGACACATCGTATGGTGGTTTCGCGCCGATAGTAACTGATATGCTCGCGGGTGCCGGTTGGGGCTGGCACATCGAGACTGCGATCCATGTCATTCGCGTCATGCTCGCGGGAGTATTCGATAGATATCCGAAACTCCAGATTGTGATCGGCCACATGGGGGAGGCGTTGCCCTTCATGTTGCAGAGACTTGACGTCATGCCGATGGCGATGACCCAACTTGACCGTCCAATAAGCGCCTACCTGCGCGAGAATGTGCATTACACGTTCTCTGGATTCAACTTCACGCCCACGTTCCTCGACCTGATGCTTCAAGTGGGCGTCGACCGGATTATGTTCTCAACGGACCACCCCTACGCTTCGATGGCAGACGCACGCGCATTCTTAGACAAACTGCCTGTGAGCAGCGCCGACCAAGCGAGGGTTGCACATGGAAACGCGGAACGTCTTTTTGGGTTCTGATTCTGGTTAAAGACCCTTCCTGCGGGTAGCGGCGGAGCTGCATTAAGAAACGTCGCACCTCGCGAAACATTTTGCAAATATGGACGCATGGTGGCCCCGTAGTTGAGCCGAATTTCGAACGTCGTTCCAGGAGATGATGCCTAAAGGTGTTAATCAGGGCGCACGACCCGATGTGATCTCTCCGAAGCCGGTTTCTGGCCAAGCTCGATGGCGAATGGTCATGAAATGCCGTGGTATTAAGTGGCAAGAGCCGCGGTAACGCGGACTCCAAATCCGAACCAACTTGGCATTGTTACGCTAGTACGGAGCGAACGTGGCAACCGACGAGAGTTGACCCGTCCTCAGAAGGGACTGTCGAGTGCGGCACTGTATTCGTTTCGGTGTTATTGAACGGCTCGACCCACTGAAGGCATGCAGATCATTGACGATTCGCCAGCTGTGCGGAGAAGTGTCCTGAACATCCAGCTCAGAGGTCCCGTTTGGTGGGGTCCATCCCTTGCTGTGCTTCTGCAGTGGAATGCGCGAAAAACCGCTTGCGATCGGAGATTGTGTGTATAGTATTGCGCTTAGTTCCGAAATAAGGTGCGTTGGGACAGCATAACTCTGACGTCTGGCCTGATTCAAAACAGGGGGGGTGACCCTTGAAAGTAGCCGACGGTATTCATTACGTACACCAGAATATGGGCGGCCATGTTCACGCTTTCCTGCTCGATGACGGCAATGGAATCACCTTGATCGATGCCCTGTACGATACAGAACCTCATCGGATCCTCGACGAGATCTCTGCCATGGGTCGGCAGCCTTCCAATCTCAAAAACATCATCGCCACCCACGCCCACCGTTCCCATATTGGGGGTATGGCGGAACTGAAAAACCAGACCAACGCCAGGGTCTACGCTCACGAATGGGAAATCGGCATCATCGAGGGCAAGCGCAAGGCCACCAAAGTAGCGATCTGGCCCAAACCGCCGTTGGCAGCGTATTACACGCAATTCGGGCTAGCCGTGGGGTTCGACGGCCATAAGCCTTGCTTGGTTGACCAATCCCTGAAAGAAGCGGACCACATAGGCCCGTTGACGATTGTCGCAACTCCCGGACACACGCCGGGTTGTCTTTCGTTCTATTGGCCCGAGAAGAAGGCCTTGTTCGTTGGCGATGTGGTCGTAACCTGGCCGCGAGTCGAAGCCGGTTGGGCAGGCCTGACGATGGACATGAAACAGAATGTGCAGTCCGTCGGTAAGCTCTCGGATTTTGGTGACGTTGAAGTCGTGGGAGTCGGCCACGGAGAACCAATCTCACATGGCGGGATCGAGGTTCTGAAGAAGCTAAGGGACCAGAAAGTATGATCAGCGAATTGCTCGCACGGGAACTCCATCATGGTTACGAAAACCCTTCTTTCAGCGCTCCTGTTCGGAACATTCCTGTGTCCGCTGCCGTCCACGGGCCAGACCAGCAATCAGCCTTCTGCGGCCACCTCTGCTGACCAGCAGCTTAGTCCGAAGAAGGAGGAAGCTACGGAATTGCAGGCCTGTGCACAAATGGTACTCGGAGGCTTTCTTCAGGTCCCGAGTACTCGTGATCTGCGATTCGAAGGCAAGGTGACCGAACCTACAGCCCGTTGCCGTGGAGGCCAGTACGCTGTTCAATTTCTGCACGACGCCATGGGTCGACTGGTCGCGATATTGGGGAGCAGGGGATTCATCTTCTCTACCGACAGGTTTTCTTTCAGTGAAAGGACCACAGCTGCGTGGAGTGGCAGGCGCGCTGCTGGATCTCGAGTACCAGCGGATCGAGCTGATTAAGTTCAATCTGTTCGATAATTCCGGTACCTACCAGACGTACATTAGCGGTAGCGGCGGCGTCAGCGGACCTGCTGTGAAGACCTGGCCGGAGATGCGCCTGCCAAAAGACAGTTCTTACTATCTCGCGGTCGGCGGCGATGGAGAGCAGATATGCAAGGGCGATCTGATTCGCGCCCGCACTCTCACAGGGATCTGCAACGACATTCGTAATCCGCTGATGGGTTCGACGGGCATGCCATTTGCGCGCAACGTGGAATTTGAGACCACGTTTCCCGACCTCGGGCAGACTACGCTCACTGAGAACCGTCATGGCGGCCGAATTGGGTTGTTAACTCCCGACCCACAGGTGATCAGCCGCAAGCTGTTCACCCGGCTGCAGTCCAACCCAGCCTCGTGTAATTCCGGCTTCGGACTGCCCAACAACTCGCCCGACGCGAACTGCGACTACCAGAAGGCGCCGTTCTTCAACGTCCTTGCCGCCTATTGGATCCAATTTATGACCCACGACTGGTTTTCGCATATGGACGAGGGGCATAACGCTCCCGGGGGATACATGGAGGTAGGGTGCAAGAGCGAGTTGGTGAACAATGTCCAGACGCCCCTGACACCGGAAGAGGTGCAAAACTTGGGTTGCCGTCCCGTCGATCAGGTGGACAAAACATACGTGCTCAACGATTCGCCGCCGGGGCAATTTACCGCTGGCGGGCGCACCTACCTGGCACGCGCGCCTAAGACTTTTGCCAACAACAATACGGCATGGTGGGATGCCTCACAGCTTTACGGTTATGACGGAACTTCGTTGAAGCGCGTCAAGCGCGATCCCAAAGATCCCGCAAAGATGCTGCTGGAACCGGTTGCTGGAATGACGGGCCCTGGGTATTTGCCGATTTTGCTGCCCACCGATCCTGTCCAGCCGCAGTGGATGGGACAGGAGTCAGTAGCGTTCCCGGATAACTGGTCCATCGGGTTGAGCTTTCTCCACAACCTGTTTGCGCGCGAGCACAATTCGTTCGTGGACGAGTTCCGCAAGCAGACCGCACAGAATCCAAACGCTGACAGCGGCCTACGCAACCCCTCCGATCCCAAGCGCGTGATTCGCAACAAAGATGTTACTGCGGACGAACTCTTTAACGTAGCCCGGCTTGTGGTCGCGGCCGAAATCGCCAAAATCCACACCACCGAATGGACGCCGCAGCTTCTTTATGATGAGCCGCTCTACAAAGGCATGAATGCGAACTGGAACGGCCTGCTGGGCCCGGACGATCCAGACGTTTCTAAGGCGCTTTCCGATGTTATGGTGCACGGCCTTGGCACCTCCAAGAGTGCCAAGAAAGAAACGCAGTGGTACTCCGTACTTGCTTCCGGCCCTGGCATCTTCGGCCTCGGTAGCACGGTTTCGCACTACGACATCACCAACCCCAACGATGTCAACGGAGGGATAAATCTCTTCGGATCGCCGTTCAACTTCCCGGAAGAGTTCGTTACGGTTTATCGTCTCCACCCGCTCGTTCCCGATCTAATCGAGTACCGTGACATCAGCAAAGATCCCAACCAGGTTGTCGAGAAAGTCGCGGTCATCGAAACGTTCGAAGGCAAAGCTACCGATGCCATGCGTTCGCGTGGCCTCGCCAACTGGGGCCTGAGCATGGGCCGCCAGCGGCTGGGCCTTTTGACGCTGCATAATCATCCGCAGTTCTTGCAGAACATTCGCTTGCCGCGGCTGGATACGCCGACACAGCAGATTGATATTGCGGCGCTCGACCTGATTCGTGACCGCGAGCACGGCGTGCCGCGCTTTAATGAGTTCCGGCGCCAGTACGGCCTGCGTCAGTTGACGAGCTACGACGACTTTGTAGACCAGACACTGCCCGCCGATTCGCCTGCCCGCAAGCAACAGATGGAAACTGTTGCCGAGATACGCGAGATCTACGGGAGGCACGTCTGCGATTCATCAAAGGTCATTACCGACGCACAACGGAACCCCGACGGCACGCCGATCAACGACTGTCTGGGACACCCGAATGGATCGGTTGTTGACAACATCGAAGATGTGGACACCGTAGTCGGCTGGCTGGCCGAGAACACCCGCCCTCATGGGTTTGCCATCTCGGAAACGCAGTTTGTTGTGTTCATTCTGAATGCTTCGCGCCGGCTGTTTGGCGACCGGTTCTTCACGTCGAGCTTCCGGCCCGAGTTTTACACCCAGCTCGGTGTTGACTGGGTTAAGCACAACGGGCCAGGGCCACAGTTGATGGAAGCAGGAGAACCGAACGGCCATAGGCAGCCAGTTTTGCCCCTCAAACGCGTGCTGATGCGTAATATTCCCGAACTGAGTCCCGAGCTGCAGCATGTAATCAACTCGTTTGATCCCTGGGCGCGTGATCGCGGCCAATACTATTCTCTGGAATGGAAACCCCGGCCCGGTGCCGCTTCTGATCCCGCATTTAAGCCATAACGGCGTAGATTATTTTACTGGTGGGTTCGCGTAGATAAAACCGGGGTGTAGGGGAACACCGCCACTTTGGAATTAGGTGACACTGGGCGTCACTGCCAAACAGTGCAGAGACCGCGAACGTAAGTGCTCCTGCTCGCCTACGCCGAAAAGGGCTCTCAAGCGCGCGTGCAGAGCCCGACAATTGCCCACAAGTCTTCTTCTGGTACATCACTGGGACCCAAGAGTTCGTGTGCGGCACATGTCCCATAAGCCGGTTTCTCGGGAGTTTGCCGCTCCACTTGTCCGAGATGGCGACAAACCGTCAAAGTGGATTGCTTCCGTGTAGCCGACCATCCACGAACCGACTACGACCAGATCACAGTGCGATCAATGCTGGCGATAGTCGTCCGTCCCGTGAGGGCCATAAAGCGTGGAGAGAGCCGCGATTGCGCTCCCCGAAACGAGTACCCCTCGGCGAGTGATTGCCATAGCGTGCGCTGGCGCGGCTGGGAGTCGCCCGTGCTTATACGCTCGAAGCTCAGACCGACCCCCACGCCCGCGACAAAGCCCGCACTGCGTATCAGAACTTCCTCACCCTCTGGAAAGACGCCGATCCCGACATCCCCATCTACCAGCAAGCCAAAGCCGAGTACGAGAAGCTGCAGTAGCGAGAACGACAGGAGCGACAATAACCCTTATGAACATCCGATGACTGCGGTCGGAATAGTTCTGATGAGCGCAGCCGCCATCGGCACGATTGACGCGACGACATTGGGCCAATTCACGGGGCAGAGTGGGGCCAAACCGCGACGGATGCTGGCGCAGGCTGCACGACGGAACTCCTTGTCGATCTGCTTCGCTGAAATGTGCTGCCTGCGCGAACACTAGCGCGAGCGCCCGACTTCCTTGAAAGCACATTGCTTTTCGACGCCAAAAAGGAAATTCCGGATAAAATCAACATCTCTGGTCGCTGAGTTACAGGAGGAGCCTCGTGCAAAAATTCCCAGGCAGTCACCTGATCTTGTTCGCCCTTATAGTAATCGTGCTCTCGCTTTCGGGGGCATCGTTCGCCCAGGTCGCCATATCGGTGTCGTTCGGTCCGCCGGCTTTGCCCGTGTATGTACAGTCGGTTTGTCCCGCGCCAGGTTATCTCTGGGTTCCCGGCTATTGGGCCTACGATCCTAACTTCGGTGATTATTACTGGGTTCCCGGGACATGGGTACTAGCTCCTGCCGTCGGGCTGCTCTGGACTCCGCCGTGGTGGGGTTGGCAAGGCGGCGCCTACATTTTCCATGCCGGCTACTGGGGACCGACGGTCGGCTTCTACGGCGGAATCGTTTATGGATTCGGCTACTTCGGCCACGGTTACGAAGGCGGACGCTGGAACAATGGAGTGTTTTTCTACAACCGCGCGGTGAACAACATCAATGTCACGAATATTCGCAATGTCTATAACGTGACGGTCAACAACGTCACCGTGAACCGCGTCAGCTACAACCGCGGTCCTGGAGGTGTCGAAGCCAGTCCCACAGCAGCGGAAGAAGCGGCTGCTCGCGAGCGGCATGTGGCTCCGGTCGCGGCGCAAGAGCAGCAAGTGGAAGCCGCCCGCAACAATCCGCAGCTGCGCGCTAAGGCAAATCAGGGCAGACCACCGATCGCGGCTACCGCCAAACCCGGGGCATTCAGCGGCCACGGCGTCGAACGTGCCAGCGCGGCAGGAGCGCCATACCATCCTTCCGCAAAAGGGAGTGCCGGCGAGGCCCCACGTCCCAATGAGACGGCCGCGTCCGTGCCGCGTCCGCCGAACAACCCGTCTCGGTCCCAGACCCCGGTTCATGCCCGCGACGTCCCTGCTCCTCCCGCGCCGACGCCTCGGAATACGGGGAACTCTCAAGCAGACAAGCAATACCAGCAGCAGCAGGAGCAGCTCAGGGCCCAAGAACAACGGGAGCATGAGCAGCTAGCGCAGCAACAGGAGCAGGAGCATCAGCGGATGGCGCAGCAACCCGCTACCAACGAGCAGATGCAGCAGATGGAGCGGCAGCACCAGCAACAGACGATGCAAATGGAGCAGCGTCACCAGCAGGAGCAACAGCAGTTGGCGCGGCCGGCGCCACAACCGCACAACCAGCCGGCCAGACCTGGCCCGGAGCGGCACTGAAGGTGAAAAGGCATTGAACGCCTCCCATGTTTCATTAGCTGACGACTGACAGCTGTAATCTTAGCTCTGATTGGGGACAGGGCTCGCCTCGGGCGTGGTGGTCTTAACTAAATTCTCTACCCAGGCCATGGGCATCTTTTCTTCCCCGCGTCATGGTGGCAGAGCGGTCCTCGCCGTCAAGGGTTCGGTTACGCCGCGCCGAGTGCGCCCTTGACCGCTCCGGGCCGCTCGTGAAGTCCACTTACGTCAGGTTGACGGGAAACGCCCAATGCGCCAGCGAGAGGCGGCAGGCTCTTGGCCAGCTGCGGTGGAGGCTGGAATGAGCAAATACGGGAAGGGAAAATCTCCAACACCAGAGGCCCAAGACAAAACTCGGTCTGAAAACGGGGCTAAGCCTATGCCCAGTTCAGCGGTTGAACCAAATGAAAGGCGGTCGGCATTCTCGGTGAACTACCGGTAGCAGCCGGAAACCTCAAAGAGAGCGAACACGATCTCTGGAACTGAAGCGACGAGCTTTCCGCGCCCGATGCCAAAGTGCTATTTTCGAGTGAGCTGGCATGATCAAGGCGACACACGCCAGGCAGGAGTTTGAGGCTCGGTTTTTCGTCGGGGCATATGAGTGAATACGATGGCGAATTGACGCGGCTCGTCGAGCAAGTAAATCGTTCGGCCAAGGAATCGAAAGCGGACGAAATCAAACTGCTTGACCAGTTTCTGACCGTTGCCATCGAGCGCCGGGCGTCGGACCTGCTATTCGTTGCCAACTCACCGGCAGTCCTACGCGTGAATGGCGCCCTCACTGGAGGATTTGGACTTTTCCGATCCCGTACCGGGCAAGGGCGAGGTCCTGATTCGAGTTGCTGCCGCCGGTGTCAATCCGGTCGATCTACTGCAACGATCCGATGCAACAAAGTCGTGTATGCCGCTCGAATTCCCATCGATCATCGGTTGGGATCTCTCCGGAACTGTCGTGAGCCTTGGCCCGGACGTGCGCGAGTTCTCCGTCGGGGATCGCGTGTTTGCATGGGCTTTCCACACTTACGCAGAATTATGTACCGTCAAGGCCGATATCCTGGCAAAGATCCCCGACGGTATTGACGTCATCGACGCGGCTGCGCTGCCGCTGGTCACGATCACGGGAAGCCAGCTCATTTCCATGGCAAGTGGAGTCAAGCCGGGCCAGACGGTCTTAGTTTCCGGCGCCGCCGGCGGCGTCGGCCGTGCGGCTGTCTGCACAGCAAAGGACGAGGGAGCAGTCGTGTTTGCCGGCGTCTTAAGGAAACAATTGAACGAGGCTCAAAGTACTGGAGCGGATCAGGTGATTGCTCTTGACGATAAGGCCGCTCTCGATGCGCTTGCTCCCGTCGACGTGGTCGCCAACGCAGTTCGGGGCGCAACGGCCGAGCAGTTGCTGAGCAAAGTTAAAGACGGTGGCATGTTCGCATCCGTGACTGGAGTCCCCGACATCGCCAACAGCCATCCTTCCGTCCGCACCGTTGCCTTTGTCTCCAAACAGGATACGGAGACGCCGCTCTATATGGCCAAAGCAGTTCGCGATGGAAGACTCAAGATTCCCGTCTCGCAGAAATTGCCCTTACGAGACGCACGCGAAGGACATATTGCAGTGGAAAAAGGAGCTGGGGGCAAGATTTTGCTGGTGGCTTGAATCTGTTCACACTCCGGATCAACTCGAGGCCTGGATGGTCGGCAACTCTTCCCCCATCTCCGGTTTGTCCGTTAAGCGATTTCTGTCGATATAGGAACCCGTTCTCGGTCGGAGATCACTTACGAAAATGGCTGGTATAGCGGGAGATGAGAGTGCAGACCTTCCGGTGACCAGGAGCTTAGCTTTCCGCGCCAGCCAGGAAACGGCTGCGATAGTGTGTAGGGGCAACGCCGAAGTGTTGCATAAACGCACGGCGAAAGCTGTCGGGATCGTGAAAGCCAACGGAGTCGGCAACGCCCTCGACGGTCGAGCCGGAAGCGGATAGCCGCTTGCGCCCCTCGTCCAGCCGCAAGCGCTGTACAAAAGCTGCGGGACTGCTGTTGAACTCTATCTTGAAGCGGCGCGAGAACTGCCGCGGGCAGAGATTCATGTGCTCGGCCAACACCTCAACCGAAAGGTCTTTATCGAGGTGGCCGAGCATCCATGCCGCCAGATCCGCAAAACGGCTGGTAGAAGCAACCTGAAACTTCAGCGGCGCGGAAAACTGCTCCTGCCCGCCGGGACGCTTCATGTACACGACCAGTTCGCGCGCCACCGCGAGCGCCACCTGCGGCCCGAAGTCTTCTTCGATCAAGGCGAGAGAAAGATCTATCCCGGCGGTAACCCCGGCGGAAGTGTAAAACTTGCCGTCACGAATGTAGAGGGCGTTGGCATCAATCTTCAGCGCCGGAAAGCGGCTGGCCAGCTCGGCAGCGAACCTCCAGTGGGTGGTTACCCGGCGGCCGTCGAGCAGCCCGGTGGGCGCGACTCCAAAAACGCCCGTACACACCGAGGCGACTCGGCGAATGCTGCCGGCCCGGCGGCTGATCCAGTCTGCCAGCTTGGCACCAGCGGACGAGAGCCGCATGCACCGACTGAATTGCAGCCTCAAGCTGAAACCTTCCGGGGCGGCAAAGTTTGGCCGCCTCGGCGAGATGGTGTTCGGCCTCTTCGATCAAAGGAAGTGACCATTGCTTGGGGTCCTGCTCCGAAAGAGGAACATAGCGGCCGTCTGGCGCCCTGCGAGCCGAGCGCCGAGCTTCACAATGCAGCATCAGCGCCAGTAGGCCGTGAGCCTCTGGCTCGCCGGGCATGAGTTGTAGAAGAGCCCGCGCAAGCCAGATAGCTTCCTCGGCCAGATCGCGTCCGTGCTGGTCAATGCCAAACATGTCGTCCCAGCCGATTCCAAAGGCAGCGTAGATCGCCTCAAGCACGGCATCGAGTCTCTCCGGGAGGTCGCGCTCTTCTGGGATTTCAAACGGAATACCGCCGTCGCGAATCTTCGTCTTCGCGCGAAACAGCCGCTGGCCCATCGTCTTGGGCTGGATAAGGAAAGCATGAGCGATGCGAGCTGCGTCTAAGCCCAGCACGGTTTGCAGCATGAGAGGCGTGTGCATCGCCGGATCAATCGCCGGGTGTGCACACACAAAGAGCAACTTCAGCCGCTCATCTGGAAATGGACTCGAGAAAAACGGTTCCATGACGTTTTCCTTCAGCAGCACAAGCATCGGCTCAGCTCCCGCAACCACCCGCTGGTGACGCTCAACATCGATGAGCGAACGGCGTGCTGCTGTTAACAGCCACCCTTCCGGGTTTTGCGGCAGGCCGTTATAGGGCCAAGTTCGAAGTGCGGAAAGCAGCGCTTCACTGAGGGCATCCTCAGCGCTGCTCAAATCGTGAGTGTGGACGGACAGATATGCCACAAGGCGACCGTAGGACTCTCGAGCGACACGCTCTATGGCTCGTTCAACGGAGCTGTAGATCTCCTCCTGGTTGCCGTCACTCATCCTGTGAATCCGCGGCGCAAAGTTTCGGGAGACAGCGGCCGCACTTCCACTGTGCCGATCGAAGCACCTGGACATCGCGCAGCCCATTCGAGCGCGGCGTCGATCGAGGGAAGCTCCAGAATGATGAAACCTCCCAGTTGCTCCTTCGTCTCGGCATATGGTCCGTCCTGTACGTAGCGCTTACCTTCCCTGAGTCGTACGGTCGTTCCGGTCTCTGGCACTTCAAGGGCGTTGCCGGTAACGTAAACGTCGGCCTGGACCAGTACCTTGTAGTACGCCCGCCAGGCAGCGAGGTGCGGATGGTTATACTCGTTCTCCCTCATCGCAAACTCCTGCGGTAAGTGATAGATCAGCAGAGCAAATTGCATCGACGTTCTCCTCCAAAGCGATTCTTGGCTGTCTACGTCCACAATGATGACGGGCGGGAAGCGGCCTATTCTACAGCCCTGGCGAAGTCTGCCGCGATTTCGAATTGGATAAGAACTAAATGAGGTATGAACCATAGCAATCTGTTGAGAATAGCGCTTGCAATGATCGGATAGGAGGTCTAGCGTTAAGGGCGAATCCCTTTCTTAGGGGATGAATTTGCAACACAGAGGCCACCCTTGGTTGAGACATCGGGCGGCCTCTCTTATGCGCCGAAGGGCGGGTTTTCTATTGGAGGAAATGTGGCAGTAGCCACGAGCGGTACTCTCCGGCCCAGTGGTGTTACATGAGCGAAGATGCATCGCGGCGCGTGCTCTTCAGTGTTCACGCAATCCTATTCTTTATCCGATGCCCTCAGCACCCCGCGTTTGCTCAATCAACCCTGCGATGGAGCGGATTCTCCTCGCATTTATGGAGATCGAAAGCAATCCGCGCGTCCACCTTGGAACTGCTGTCGGGGTCTATGAGTCGACGATACGGGCGCGCCCATCCGCACGCCCGGCACCGCCAGCCAGTGAACGACTTCGTTGCGACCCAAACCAGTTCGCGGGCATTACATTCCTTCATGGACCCTTTCATCGGTATCGGTGGTTGTTTTCCTTTCCTTGGGGCTTCTAGCCGGTCAAGCTCTGCTGCTACTAGGTTTGGCTTCAATTTTTTATCGGGTAGCCTCCTCTTTGTGTGTGCATATGCGGCGAGTGTTCTATTTCGAGAGGTGATGTGGCGAATCGTGACTATGGAAAAGGCGCATGGGCGGCCCTGCTTTTTATTGTTACCGGGGCCCTTGGTATTACGGAGATAGTTGTGCGAAAGTGACTATTCTAGTGCGGCAGCCAACCAAGTTCCGATGCACTGACCTGCTCCCGAGAAATTAGTCCCTCGGCTCAAAGATTTGTAGAGCGGCACCCCATGCCGTGAATGCGGCACGACGGCCATGCTTGCCACAACGACTGCCGAAATCAATAGCATTCGTTTCCAAGTCGAGTACTTTTTGGAGTGCTCCTTCCTTATTCTCGGTGTCGTTCTGGCCGTTGGGTTGCAGCATGGTCAGTCCTCTTTATGGTCAGATCTCTTGAGAGGGATCTCGTTTTGCAATTCAAGCATAAGCGAGAAAACAGGCCATTCAGACTCGACTCGCTTTGAATGAAACCCGTCGCGACGTACGCAGCCGACGCGTCCGTCCGTTAGTCTTATTGGAGGGTAGGCGTACTTCGCTACACCGGCGTGGCAGGCATGGCCTGTACGCAGCACCAAAGGTGTGCCATAAGTGTGCCGTACGCTTCGGTCCCGTGTGAGCTAAAGTGCTTCCTTTCAATACCAGGTAAAAACGCTTCCGTGCGGGCTAAGTTTTGGGTAAGCCATTGATCTTTATAGGCGAAAGCAGAAAAATGTCGTTCCAGGATCGTCCTACTCTTAATCAGTAGGTTGAAGGTTCGATTCCTTCCGCGCTCACCACTTAACCCCAATTAGCCACTACACTTACCTGCTCTTGTTGTGGAGGAGCGGGAGGAAGCTGTTTTTCGTGGTGACCAGCCTCGGTGACCACTCCTCCACGATTACCAAATTTCGAGAAAGCTGCTTCCAGTGCGTCAGCCTGAGGATGGCAGTACCGCTGAGCGATCGTTATTGAGCTGTGCCCGGCGATTCTTGCCAACGTGAACGGGTCACAGAATGGCGGCATCCGGGTGAGGGCTGTGTGGCGCATCACATAAGGCTCGAAACGCTTCAGCGGCAGCGGGAGGCCGTTCCTGATGGCTTCTGCATTAGCCTTGGCTAAAGCTGCCGCGTGCTGCGTCTTGGCTGTTCCCTGCTCCAGATGTTCGCATTTTGCCGTCGAAGGGAAAACCCATCCCTGAGCGACAGAATTGCTGCTCATGGCGCGGCTTCAGGACATGGTAAACGTCGGGCGAGCTTGTATTTTCCATGAACTCCGTTCATGATTTCGGGATGTCACGAAGGAGGCAATGAATGACTACTTCCCGCAAAGACGTCCAGATCGTAATGTTAACGACGGTTGCAGTTATCTTGTTTGCAGGTGCAGCCGCTGGCCCAGCATCTGCACAAACCCGCTACGAGTCCGTTTACAACGGACACAGGATTATCTACCCGGGATCCAGCATCCCCTGGCCCGGTCGCCCTCACACGAACTACTTTTTTGTCGACTCGGATCAACCGGCCCCTCAACCCCCTCCGGGCGATGAAACTCCTGGGTCAGTAGCCTGCGTGTATCACTTGGTGACTGGACCAACAGGGTGTCCGATTGCTACGAGCACAACAGTGCCCTCGGGCGGTATCGGGGCCATTGCCATCGTCGACGCCGGTTACTACCCGAACGCACAGTCCGACTTGGATGCCTTTGACTCCTACTTTGGTATTCCGGCTGTGACCGTGACGCAGGTCTGGCCCATCATTAGCCCGCGCCCCCCCGTTTACCCGGACTGGGAGGTCGAGGAGGCATTAGATATCGAGTGGGCTCACGCCATGGCGCCCCAGGCCAAGCTGTTCCTGGTGGTGTCGGCATTGTGTCAAAGCTCGCAATGCGCGACCGATCCCACTTGGCAAGCGGTGCAGCTCGCCGGAAGTCTAGTGGCCCAGAACGGCGGCGGCGTGGTGAGCATGAGCTTTGCCGATGCGGAGATTTCTCAGGAAATTAGCTTTGATCAATACTTCACTTCCCCGGGAGTCGTCTACTTTGCAGCCTCGGGCGATGGGGGACTTGGCGTGAGCGCCTATCCAGCAGCGTCACCGAACGTTGTGGCGGTTGGAGGAACCTATTTTAACCGCGACAGTAGCGGAAACTTCACCAACGAGCAGTACTACACTGGCGGCGGAGGGGGAGACATTAGTCCATACGAACCGCGTCCCAGCTATCAGAATGGCATTGCAAGCATCGTAGGAAACTTTCGCGGCTATCCTGATGTCGCTTCCGACTTTTGTTGCACTGCCATTTACCTCAATGGAGGCTGGACTTCGGTCGGAGGTACTAGTTGGTCGTCTCCTACCTTTGCTGGTATCGTGAACGCGGCTGGCAGCCGACAACAGTCGTCTTTGGCGCAGCTCACCACCATGTACGGCGAGCTGTTAAGTCCCAAGTACCATGCTGATTTTAACGACATCACGCTGGGTGATCCGCGCTGCAAAGTTGGTTGGGACCTTTGCACCGGCCTCGGTTCCGCCAAGACTTACGCCGGCAAGTAACCAACGAGGCTCCCCGGATTGCCAGTTCGAACTGGTCAAGACGCGGCTTTTGTCCGTGTCACCCTTTTTGCCTTGTCCAGGTAACTGGTAATCCGGAAGTCGAAGTATCACTGAGGTCGCGGCTCAGCTGAAAAACCACTAGCTTTGCTGGACTCCCGCGAGGCACCGGCATCGTTGTGGTCCGATACAGAACGGAAGCGGACAATCTCGCTTGACGATTCCGAACACTTGCTCCACAATCACAGCGTCAGCGTTGTTTCGCTGCTATTCGATCCTTCCGCGCTCACCATTTCCGGCTCGTCGTTTCTTGACGTAAGCGTGCGTAACAATTTAGCGCACTCCACATTCCTGGACGTGTGGAACGGGACCCCATCTGGATGGGATTGCGCTTTGCCTGACTGGCTCAAGCCGAGGCGTACCGTCACATTCGGCAGCCGGCCCGGCAAACCGTGCGGCGCTTGATCAGGCGCCCACTATAATCGTCAGTTACCCAATTCTGAAGTATCGAAGTGATTTGAGCGACCCCCTTGCGGCCGCACTGAAACGAGGTTGGCTTGGCCTACAACGATCTGCGAGACTGGATTTCCGCACTCGACAAAGCGGGAGAATTGAAGCGCATTAGGGCAGAAGCTGATCCGGTGCTCGAGATTGCCGAGATCACTGATCGCGTCTCAAAATGGGGACCTCGGGGAAAACATGCCCCGGGCGGCCCGGCTTTGCTTTTCGAGAACGTCAAGGGGTACCCCGGAGCCAAGCTGCTGATTAACCAGTTTGGCTCGGAACGCCGGATGCGACTGGCGCTGGACGTGGATTCGCTCGACGAGATCGCCGATCGGATCAAGTACTTCATGGATGTGAAGTCGCCGCAGGGCCTGCTCGACAAAATCAAGATGCTGCCCATGTTGGCCGAGATGGGCAAGTTTTTCCCTAAGGAAGTTTCCAGCGGCCCGTGCAAGGAAGTTGTCAAGCGCGACAAATTCTCGCTGTTGGATTTTCCTATCCTGCAATGTTGGCCCCTCGACGGAGGGCGCTTCATTACGTTGCCCTCGGTAATCACCAAAGACCCAAAGACGGGTAAACGTAATTCCGGCACTTATCGCATGCAGGTTTACGACGAACGCAGTGCCGGCATGCATTGGCAGCGCCAGAAGCAGGGGGCGGAGCACTATCGCCAACAGATGCGCAGGGCGGCAGCTGCGGGTCAAGCACATCCTGCAACCGCAGCGTTGGACATGATGGCGCGTTCAGGTGGAGGCTCGCGCGTGGCAGAAGGGAAGCAGGTGGCAGGAAAGATGGATGTGGCTGTCGCGATCGGCACCGATCCGGCGATGATGTTCTCCTCCATTGTTCCTGCACCGCCTGATATTGAGGAGTACTTGATCGCTGGATTTCTGCGCCAGAAACCGGTTGAGCTCGTGAAGTGCGAAACGGTCGATCTGGAAGTGCCGGCCACGTCGGAGGTCGTGCTTGAAGGCTACGTGCTGCTTGACGAACTGCGCATGGAAGGTCCGTTCGGCGACCACACCGGCTTCTACACGCCTGAAGACCTGTATCCGGTGTTCCACGTTACCTGTATCACCCATCGTAAGAATCCGATTTACTCGACCACCATCGTCGGCAAACCCCCGATGGAAGACGCGTGGATGGGCAAAGCGGTCGAGCGGATATTCCTGCCGCTGATGCGAGTCACCATTCCCGAGATCGTCGACGTGAACCTGCCCATCGAAGGAATCTTTCACAATCTGATGATCGTCTCGATCAGGAAGTCCTATCCCGGGCAGGCTCGCAAGGTGATGAATGGCATCTGGTCGCTGGGGCAGGCGATGTCGACCAAGTGCATACTGGTGGTCGATGAGGACGTGAACGTACAGGACATCGGCGATGTCACGCTGAAGGTCTTGAACAACATCGATCCTGAGCGCGATATTCAGTTCACGCTGGGTCCCGTGGATTCGCTCGACCATGCCTCACGGCTGCCCGACTTTGGCTCCAAGATGGGCGTGGATGCCACGCGCAAATGGCCGAGCGAAGGCTTCAGTCGCCCGTGGCCCGACGAAATCCGAATGGACGAGAAGACCAAGGAGCAAGTGACCAAGCGGTGGAAGGAGCTGGGGCTGGAGTGAAGGAAGCTGTCAGCCATCAGCCATCAGCTATGAGCCATCCGCAAAATGCAGGTGAGGAGCGGATAATCCGGTGAGGAGTTTGCGGTGCAGGATACCAATGCGAGGTCGGATGCCGGGCAAGTGAAGAAGTGGTGCACTATAAGGCTTATCTTGCTTGGGCCGTGGCTGTTTTTTCTTGGGTTTTTCCCTTTCATCGCAATTACGACGAAAATGTTTGGTCGAGCCGCTTTCCCGGCTAATGTTTTATGTTGGGGAGTTGCGTTCTTGATAGCCGGATACCTGTCTGGGACTTGGCCTTGCCCAAACTGTGGCAAACCGTTCAACAGGAAGGGACGTTTCGGGGTTTGTTTGCCATACCGTCGCGCATGCGCCAATTGTGGGGCGAGCAGAGGCGCGCCACAAACTAACAACTGACGGCTGATAGCGTCCCGTTTGCCCCGGTGCCTTGATCTGTGGCACAGTTCTTACCGTTATGCTTACGCGTCCCAATCCCACCGAATACGCTGACTATTACAAGAACTATGTAGCCAAGGTTCCTGAGGGCCCTGTTCTCGACGTCCTCGCCCAGCAGCTTGGAGGCTACCGCCAACTTCTTATAGGTGTGTCCGACGAAACAGCCACAGCGGCGCCCGCGCCGGGGAAGTGGAGTATCAAGCAGGTGCTTGGGCATCTGTGCGATGCTGAGCGGGTTATGGCCTACCGAGCGCTACGATTTGCGCGCGGCGATGCGGGTGAATTGCGTGGTTTTGAGCAAGACGATTACGTTCGCGAAGCGGAATCCAATTCGCGTACTGTGGACGACCTGCTGACGGAGCTGGAGAGCATCCGCAAGGCGACCATCGCCTTGTTTGGTTCGTTGCCGCTTGGGGCGGAAAGGCGCACTGGCATTGCCAACGGAAATAAAGTTACGGTCCGCGCCCTGGCGTATATCACCGCCGGCCACACGCAACACCACTTCGAGATGATGAAAGCGGCGTCCACCCAGAGGGCCGGAAGGAGCCGGTAACGGCGGCCAAGCCGTGTCGTCGCACAACAAGCTGGCTGGATTGTTATACTGAAAACAAGCATGGGAATCGTTAAAAACATTGCGGCGATCGCCAAGGGAATGAGCGTTACTTTCAGGGAAATGTTCAACCCGACGACGGTGGAAAACTATCCGGACGGCCCTGGGCCGACCAGGGGCGCGATGTTCCAGGAACGCTTCCGCGGAATGCATGTACTGCAGCGCGATGAGAACGGGCTGGAGAAATGTGTTGCGTGCTTCCTGTGCGCCGCCGCGTGTCCTTCGAACTGCATTTACATTGAGGCCGCGGAGAATACGGCTGAAAAACGGGTAAGCGGCGCCGAGCGCTACGCCAAGGTTTACAACATCGATTACAACCGCTGTATTTTTTGCGGCTATTGTGTGGAAGCGTGTCCCACGGATGCAATCACGCACGGTCACGGATTCGAGTTGGCCACCTACAATGCCAGCAGCCTGGTTTACCGGAAAGAGCAGCTACTGGCAGGAACGCCAGCGCACGAAGGCGCCAATGCTATCTTCAGCCAGTACGAAAACGCCAGGTTGATTCCGAACAAGTAATCGGTTCGGCAGATTTTTTCAGCGCAATTGATTAATCCCAGTTCTGCTTTCCGTCGCTGTCCCTCCGTCACGATGGCTTTAGCTGCTCCAGAATTCCATGCACCGGAATTCGAATCCATTGCGGCCGGTGTTCCAGCTCATACTCAATCTCCGTCAAAGCTCGCTCGATCATGTAAGCGCCCAGAAGGATATTGATCTCCTCATCGTTCTGCGGGAGGAACAAACCACCCGATCCAGCCTGCAAGTAGGTCTCAAGGAAAACGGTGCTGACCCATCGATACCAGGTCCTCGCCCATTTTTCTAACTGGGGCTGCGCTTCGCGGCTGGGAACGATGCCGGGAACATCGCCAAACAACGCGGCGTGGGAAACATAGTGGAAGGACCGCAGCATAGTGGCGACATCCCGCAAGGCGGAACGCTTGATGCGCCGCTCGCTCAACGAACGATAGGGATCGCCCTCGAAATTGGTGATGATCCAATCGCTGCCCGAGTAGAGAACGTTGTTCAACTGATAGTCCCCATGTTGCCGAATCCGGGCACCGGACAGGCGCTTGTCACGCAGTAGCAGTAGGCGATTTCGGATCTCGCCCTCGCGACTAACGGCTTCTGAAATATCAGACTGCGCATCCGCGGGGAGCGTGCCAAGTTCGCTCCGTAACGCGTCGAACGAACGATTCATTTGGCCTAAGATTCCATGGTAGATGCCTTGCCGGTAGAACGTGGTGAAGGGTTCCGGAGCAAAGTCCGGCACGTCGGGACGGCTGCTGAGGGCGATGTGCATTTCGGCGGTCCGCTTTGCCAGCATCCGGATACTATCCAAAGAGTTTCCCAGCAATTCAGCGATGATCTGGGGAAGCGGCGCGTTAGTGGCTGGCCGGGAATCCGCGAAGCTGAGCTCGGTTACTCGCTGGTCCTCGTGAGGGATGGCCAACGCGTGTTCGAAAAACAGTCCGAGATGATCCACAACGAAGCTCCACCCGTTGGTTGAGTGTTGGACAAAGCTGCTAAGGGTGCCGATACAAGTCTCTGAGTACAGCCCCTCATCGTTGCGGCGGTAATCCAGCGAGCCCAAAGGCCGGGGGATTGCCGTGAAAGTGGTTTGTTCCGACAGAAACTCCGGCACTTCTCGTCCAGGGTTTATACCTTCTTCCAACTTGCGATACAGCTTCAATACGAAATCATCGCCGTAGTTAATCACCGTGAAACATTGGTCGACGGCCTGAGGGGAAGGCTCCAGGTTGGAGTGAACCGATGTCCATGCCTTGCGGAAGGCGCGCGTATGGGCTCCAACCAGTTCGCCGAATTCGCCGCGAATCCTGCGGCGGCGAACGATGGCGCGTAACAGGGAGTCGCTGAAGTCGCGGTCGAAGGTAGCGGCGTATAAAATCGCCGTGGTCTCCGGTCCTGGGCCGTTCAGGCGGGCCAACACTACGTCAGGACGGTCGTGCAGTATCGCCTCTGACCTTGCGCCGGTCGCGACCGAGATCGGGACCAGGTAGACTTCCGGATCGCCGTCCCCATATTCGACCTTCAGGAAGAGCAGGTGCGCCGACGTTTCGGGCAGGGAAAGCACATTCTGCAATGCGAGCCCCGTGATATAACGCTGCTTGCCCAAAAACCACGGACGACTGCGCAACGCACTCGGGATAATGTGCTGCAGTTTCTGCAGAGTATCCTCCGTGAAAACATCCTCCGACGGTCCAACCGACACCACGGGTAACTCTTGGGCCGCACCCCCGACGTTGAGCGACTCCTGGGTCGCCTCGCGGGGTTGCAGGTGGAACCAGTAAAACGCGTGCGGCCCAAGGGAAAGCAGATAAAAACGTTCGCCGATGCTGGGGAACTTGCTTCGGCCGAAGACCTCCACAGGTGTCGAGCCCTGCAAGTCCTGGAGATCAAGCTCCACGCATTGGGTAAAGCGCGAGAGATTAGCGACCACCAAGATCTTCTCGTCCTCGAACTGCCGGATGAACGCCAGCACCTTGCGGTTGCTGGGGTAGAGAAACTTCAAGCTGCCACTTCCGAAGGCGAAAAACTGTTTGCGTTGTTGGATCAGACGCTTGGTCCACCACAGCAGCGAATGCGGATTGTTCTGCTGGGCCTCGACGTTGACCGTCTCATAGTGATATTCGGGGTCGATATTGACCGGCAGATACAAGCGTTGCGGATTGGTGCGCGAGAAGCCGGCATTGCGATCTGAGCTCCACTGCATGGGCGTCCGCACGCCATTGCGGTCGCCCAGGAAGACGTTGTCACCCATTCCGATTTCGTCGCCGTAATAAATAACAGGCGTTCCGGGTAGGGAAAACAGTAAGGCGTTCATCAGTTCGATTCTGCGGCGGTCATTTTCCAGCAGAGGCGCCAGGCGCCGGCGAATGCCAAGATTGATCCGCATCTCCCGATCACGCGCATAAGTGCGATTCATGTAGTCGCGCTCTTCGTCGGTCACCATCTCAAGGGTCAGCTCGTCATGGTTACGCAGGAACAGCGCCCACTGGCAATTGTCGGGAATGGAAGGCGTCAGCTTCAGAATGTCGGTGAGGGGATAGCGGTCTTCCATACGCAGCGACATAAAGAGCCGCGGCATAACCGGGAAGTGAAAGGCCATGTGGCATTCGTCGCCCTGTCCAAAATATGCGACGGCGTCTTCCGGCCATTGATTGGCCTCCGCCAGCAGCATGCGGTCGTGATATTTCTCGTCAACATGCTTGCGCAAGTCGCGCAGCGCCTGGTGAGTCTCCGGCAGGTTTTCGCAATTGGTGCCTTCACGTTCGAACAAGTAAGGGACGGCGTCGAGCCGTAGGCCATCAACGCCGAGGTCGAGCCAGAAATCCATGGCCGCGAACATGGCGTCGCGGACTTCGGGGTTATCCCAGTTCAAATCGGGCTGATGCGAATAGAAGCGATGCCAGTAGTATGCCTTCGCGACTGCATCCCACGACCAGTTCGAACTTTCAAAGTCCTTAAAGATTATTCGAGCATCACGATACTTCTCCGGCGTGTCACTCCACACGTAATAGTTGCGCCAGCGGCTGCCGGGCGCGGCTCGCCGAGAGCGCTTAAACCACGCATGTTGGTCGGAAGTATGGTTCAGAACCAGTTCCGTGATTACGCGCAGACCACGGCGATGTGCCTCGCGCAAGAAGCGCTGAAAATCCCTTAAGGTACCGTACGAGGGATGGACGTCGGTGTAGTTGGCGATGTCGTATCCGTCGTCACGCAAGGGGGACGGGCAGAAGGGCAAGAGCCAGATAGCAGTTATCCCGAGGTCCTCCAGATAATCGAGTTTCTGGGTCAGGCCGGCAAACTCGCCAATACCGTCGGCATTGCTATCGAAGAAAGCACGCACGTGCACTTCGTAGATGATGGCGTCTTTGTACCATGTCACTTTAGAAGGCGAATTCATGATCATTAGTTTATTTGACCGTGTGTGAGCGCGCGTGTTTCGACGACAACACAGGAATCTTTGGCTTCATGTGGGCTTAGGCGTTCAACCACCGAGCGTAGCTCCTCGTTGTTCGATGCAGGTGAAGGCGTCGACGTTTGGATGTGGAGACGGGGCAGAGGTGCCGAAATGAATCCTGACACTGCCAGAGTGTCCAGCTCAAGCCGGCGGACATTGCTCCCCACGCCTTGACTATCTACAATTGAATTGTAGATAATCTGACTATGGGAAAGCCAAGCGATCTCGTGCAGGGCACACTCGACCTGCTCATTCTCAGGACCATCGCCCTTGAGCCGATGCACGGCTGGGCAATTGCCAAGCGCATCCAACAGGTATCCGGCGAGGTCCTGCAAGTACAACAGGGCTCTCTCTATCCCGCTCTACATCGATTGGAACAGCAAGGCTGGATCAAAGCGAAGTGGGCCGAGAGCGGTACCGGCCGGCAAGTGAAGTTCTATTCGCTGACTGTAGCAGGGCGGCAGCAGCTGGAGAAGGAGAAGGAGAGCTGGAATCGGCTTTCGACTGCGATCAATCTGGTGGTTGAGAGCGCGTGAGGATGTATGCGTTGGATAGAGCGTTTCAGGATGGCCGTGGTGGCGCTGTTCCGGAGGCAGAGGGAGACAGCCCGCCTGGATGACGAATTGCAGTTTCACCTTGAGCAGCAAACCCAGGAGAACATAGCCGGCGGAATGACGCGGGAGGACGCGCGCACGGCTGCCCTGCGGTCCTTTGGCAATCCCACGGTGCTACGGGAGGAAGCCAGGTCACAATGGAGCTGGAACTCGCTGGAAAGATTTTGGCGCGATGTTCGATATGGTACGCGGACGTTGGGGCGGTCTCCGGGATTCGCGATCGTGGCAGTTCTGGTGATGGCCCTGGGCATCGGCGCAACCGCATCGCTGTTTACCATCGTGCACGCCGTCCTCCTGAAACCATTGCCCTTCCAGAATCCGGACAAACTGGTGATGGTCTATGAGCACTTCCGCCACATCAACAATGGCAGTGACAGCCCTTATAACGTTGTCGCCCCGGGGGACTTTTTCGATTGGCGCAGCAAGACACATGGCTTCCAGGATATGGCGGCATGGCGTAATTGGAAATTTAACCTGAGCAGCGATCACGGTGAACTGCCGGAGGTGGTGCAAGCGGCAGCCGGTACTTGGAATCTGTTTTCGCTACTGGGCGTGAAGCCGGCTTTGGGGCGCGACTTTACGGATGACGAAGATCGCGTTGACGGTGACGTGGCGATGATTACCTGGAGCCTGTTCCAGCGTCGCTTCGGCGGGGATAGCGCGATTGTTAGACAAACCATCCGTCTCGATTCGAAGCCCTACACTATCGTTGGAGTCCTTCCGAGTTGGTTTGCTTATCCAGATGCGAGAGTACAGTTATGGGTGCCGTATAAAGCGGTCGCGACTGCGGAAGGGCTTTCGCATCACGATCGTCACCAGAGCTTTGTGATCGCGCGGCTCAAACCTGACGTTAGCGCTGCCGCTGCTACCGGCGAGGTCGGTGCATTGCAGTATCAGTTGCACCTGCAAAACCAGGCGCTGCCGGTTGCCGAGGATGCGCTATCGCGTCCCATGATCGACGATGTGGTGCAGGATGTGAAGACGCCGCTGCTGGCGATGCTTGGCGCCGTGATTTGTCTGTTGCTGATTGCCTGCCTTAACGTATCGAATCTGCTGGTAGCCCGGGGAGCGGCACGGCGCAAGGAACTCGCCATCCGCGGCGCCATGGGTGGCAGCCGTCTGAGGCTAATTCGCGAGCAAATGGTGGAGAGCTTTCTGATCAGCCTGGCAGGAGGTGCGCTTGGCGTACTCATGTCCATCTTCGCCACGGCTTGGCTCACCGAACACTGGAAGGAGATCCCTCGCGCCGGAGCCGTGCGCGTGGACTGGACCGTGTTGCTGTTTTCCTTAGGTCTGGTATTTTTCGCGGCCATCATGGCGGGCCTTGTGCCGGCAATGTCGTCGACCGGAAAGAGTGTGTATGCAGGGCTGCAGGAGGGATCGCGCAACATTGGCGGCAGCGTCTCGCGGGCGACTCTACGGAAGACACTGCTGACTGCTGAGATTGCGCTAACTGTGATCTTGCTCGTGGCGTCCGGGCTACTCTTCAAAAGTTTTCTTCGCCTGCGTAGCAGTGAGATTGGCGCTGCTACCGATCATGTGCTCACCATGAGCTACAGTTTGCCGGAGAAACAGTACACCACGCCAGGCAGCATCGTGGCCTTCCATGAGCAACTGCTGGAACGGGTGCGGCATTTGCCGGGAGTGGTGGCGGTGGGACTAGGAACGGTTCCCCCGGGCGCAGGCTACGGTGGCGACGACGTGTTTACCATCCCTGAACATCCGAGGACGCGTGCGGTGGAGCAGGACGATGCCATCTATCGTATGGCCGACCCGCTGTATTTCAGCACGCTCAAAATTCCACTGGTGCGAGGACGGTTCTTCACGGACCAGGAGAGATTGGACCGCTCCGATTACATCATTATCAGCGAGCAAATGGCGCGCGAGTATTTTTCCGGCCAGAATCCCCTAGGCCAACACATTAACGTGGCATTTGACCACGAGCCGAAGAATTACGAAATCGTGGGCGTGGTGGGAGATACGCTCTATCAGGTCGGCAAGCCGAGCAAAGCCACCATGTACTTCCCGGCTTATTCCGGAGTTCCGGGCCGTGAGATGTCGTTGATCGTGCGCACGGCCGGCGATCCGCTGGCGATGGCGCTTCCAATTCAAAAGCAGATTGCACAGCTTGATGCCGGCCTCCCGGTATCTGATGTGTTGACCATGCAGGACATCCTTGGCCGATCGACCCTAACTGCGAGCTTCAGTGCGACCCTTGCGCTGGCTTTTGCCGCGATCTCGTTGCTGCTGGCAGCGGTTGGACTGTACGGAGTTCTCTCCTATCTGGTTACGCAGCGCGTCACGGAGATTGGTATCCGCATAGCGCTGGGCGCGCCTCGATCCCGGGTATTACGCCTGGTGCTGCGCGACGGCCTGCAACCCGTCTTTGCCGGTCTGGTGATGGGCTTGGCGGGTGGAATTGCGGTGAGCTTACTTATTCGATCCCTTCTCTACGAGACCCACCCGCTGGATGCGGGAGTGATTGCGTTGGTGATAGTCAGTCTGTTCCTGACTGCAGCTCTCGCGTGCGCCATTCCCGCGCTACGCGCCACGGCGATAGACCCGATGCAGGCGCTGCGAACAGAGTAGCTTGAGATCCTGGACTGGTCTGAAGGCCTGCATTGCCATGCAGATCATCGAACGCACTACTCAACCTGCTTTAGCGCCCTCGCGGTTGGCCTTCTTGATATCGAGTGGCAGCCGCCAATCCCTCGCCGACACATGTCCGGCATGCACCCAGGCGACACGCGTCAACATGGAGCCCACGACGCTCGACACCGCAGCGGCTTTGCGAAACTGGCGTGAACGGCGACCCCGGGTAAAGGCGGCGGCCAGGCGCAACGCCAGAGGAACCGGTCCGCTCAGCACGCCGCCGAGACGCGTGATGAGTCCGCTCGGTCCACGCTTGAGCGGCTCCATGGCGGGCTTGTGGGTGGTCTCGATGTGGTAGCCCTCAAGAGTTTCAATGGCAGATGCGCCCATGCCGAGTGCATTTAAGGCGGGATTTCGGTGGCCCATCAGTTCGAGGATGGAGACCGCCGAATTCACACCCGACATGCCAAAGTGTATCGGCAAGCTGCTGACATTTTCATTCCAGACGGGAATGACACTCGCGCCGATCAGAACTCCGGTGTAATTGGAGAAGGGAAGTCCGGCAAGAGCTGACACTGTTTCCGCCAAGTCTCCTCCGACCCGAACCGGCCATGATGGAAAGCGGCGGTCGAGAAGTTCCGCGAATGCTGCCGCGGCAGAGAATGTGCCGAAGACTGCCAATGTCCACGCACCGATCGACATTGGGCTCTGCAGTTTGATGACGCGCATCATGGCAAGAAAGCGCGCCGGACGCCCCAAATCGGAGACTAGCAGCGCAGTCGACAGCGCAGTCCCAGCCGCGGCGACATATCGGCAGTCGCGCGCCAGTTCTCGATCGTGCCCAATCCACCGCGCCACCGCGCCAATCACCGACGCGGACCCCGCCGCACCTCCGGCAAAAAAGTAAATAGGAATCTGCCAGGTCCAGGGCGGCTGCTTAAGCAGAGGCACGCCGTAGTAGCCGGTCTCCGGTGAGGCCATCGGAAACGGAGCGCCCGCTGGGCGGATACCAGCGCCTTCTACACGACCTTGCTTTTCGGCCTCGCGACGAATCTCCAGCAGCCGGGCTTCGCGGGAGAATTCCGCCTTTCTCGGCGCCGGAGCCTGCAGAGGATCAGTGCTCATCGTTTTGTGCTCCCCAAGAAAGCGAAAATACTGCCGAACAAGAGAATGCCGGCCGCAACCGCAGAACTTGTCCAACCAGCTTTCAGATAAGTGGTCGGCACTTCGGGTTTGGGCGGCAGGTTGTACTGACGCGGATCGCCGCGCACGATGAAGAATGCATGCAAGCCACTGACGCTGGTGTCGCGCGGATCGTAGAGTTGCGCGTCGTCCATGCCGCGGCTATGCAATTCCTGCAGGCGCTCTTCGGCGTCAACCCGCAAACGATCGAGTGGGCCGAACTTTATGGATTCCGTTGGACAAGCCTGCGCACACGCGGGCTGCAGTCCGACTTTCTGCCGATCGTAGCAGAAGGTGCATTTGAAGGCCCGGCCGTCATCTGGATTTCGCTGGACAACGCCGAACGGGCACGCCACGACGCAGTATCCACAGCCGTTGCAGACATCGGGTTGCACAAAAACGCCGCCGAACTCGGTGCGCACGATGGCGCCTGTGGGGCAGGCTTCAAGACATCCGGCGACTTCGCAGTGCTTGCAGACGTCGGACGAGAATCCCCAGGAGCTGAGATCGCCGGCATTTCCGCCGAGACCCGGCTCGGGCTTGCCCTCTACAAACTTTACGTGACGCCAGGTCGAGTGGCCGACCGCCCCGGTATTGTCATAGGAATGGCCGGACCAGTTGAGTCCGTCCTCGGAAATTTCGTTCCATTCCTTGCAGGCAACTTCGCAGGCTTTGCATCCGATGCATAAGGTCGAGTCGGTAAGAAAGGCCGTCGTGGTTGTTCTCATGCCGGCTGCTCCAGGTGTTCCTTCCATTGGTCGAGTGCGCCGGCTCCCCGCCGACGGCGACCGGGCTCTATGTCGCAAAGCAGCGCCTTGGTCTCCATGATGCGCACGTTCGGCTCCTCGGAAATCACGAGCAAGTCATTGACGACGTCGCCAGTTGCGGCTCCGTTGTAACCCCAGTGATAAGGCAATCCGACCTGATGCACGGTACGGCCCTCTACCCACAAGGGACGCATGCGATGCGTCACCATCACACGCGCTTCAATGATGGCGCGCGGCGTAATGATCGTCGCCCAACCCCCGTGCTCCAAGCCAATCTCGCCCGCCAGTTCAGGTGAAACTTCGCAGAACAGTTCGGGCTGCAACTCGGCCAGGTGCGACAACTGACGCGACATTCCTCCGGCAGTGTGATGCTCTGTCAGCCGATAGGTGGACAGCACGTAAGGGAAACGCGCGTCTCCCGGAACCGCGTATGGGTTATCAGGCCGTTCCTTGCGATCGGCCGCAGGATTGTAGATGCGCTCGGGGTAGAGGGGATTACCGAATGGCGTCTCCAAGGGCTCGTAGTGAACAGGCAGCGGGCCATCCTTCAAGCCGCTGGTGACGAACAGCCATCCTACTCCGTCGGGATGGAAGATGAATGGCTTGTCCCCGGCAATCGCATCCATGCCCTTTCGATCCGGGCGCAGGACGATAATCGGGCGCCTTGTTCTTGTCGAAGTCGGGCACATCGAGGCCCGTCCATTCGCCCTTTTCTTCGTCCCACCAAATCAGCTTCTTGCGCTCACTCCACGGCTTGCCATCAGGACGTGCCGAGCATCGGTTGTAGAGAATGCGGACATCGTTGGGCCAGGAGAATCCCCAACCATGGCCGAGATAATCTTGCGACTCGCGCTGGTTGGCTTTGTTGAGATGCTCCTGAGGATAAATGCCGCAGTAGATCCAGCATCCGGATGCGGTGCTGCCGTCGCTCTTCAGTTTTTTGTAGCTGCCGAGTAGCTCACCGCTCGTGAAGTCGCGGCCGTTAATCTCTTTCAGCACATCGTTCGCATTGGGCTCGTCGTGAATGCCGTGGGTGCCGTAGGGCCAGTGAAGCGCATTCAGCGGTGCATTGCGTGAGCTGGGATCGGTCGCGGCTTTCGCCTTCAGGCGCCGCGCCAGGTGATGCATGAACCAGGTTTCGCTTCGAGCGTCTCCGGGTGGATCGACCGCCTTAGTGCGGAACTGAATCAGCCGCTGGGTGTTGGTCTGGCAACCTTCCTTCTCGGCCGAACCTGCCGCGGGAAATAGAAATATTTCTGTGGCGACTTCTTCCGTTTTTAGCTCGCCACGCTTCACTTCGGGAGAGTTGTACCACCAGGAAGCGCTCTCCGTTTCCACCATGTCGCGGACCACCAGCCACTTGAGCTTCGACATAGCGGTGCGTTGCAGTCGAGCATTGGAGGCGCCGACCGCCGGATTCTGTCCCATGATGAACAGACCTTCCATTTTGCCATCCTGCATATCGAGCCAGTATCCGAAGTGCGAATGGTCTCCGGTGACGCGCGGCATATAGTCGAAGCCCCAGTTATTTTCGCGGGTCGCATTGTCGCCATACCACGACTTCATCAGGCTGACGAAGTAGCTCTCGAAATTCGACCACAGGCCCGCGTCGGCTTTGTGCTTCTTGATGTAGCTTTGATAATCGTTTGCGTCGGCCTCAAAGAACGGCATAGGCAGATAGCCCGGCAGGATGTCATACAGCGTGGGAATATCGGTTGAGCCCTGAATTGATGCATGTCCGCGCAGAGCGAGAATGCCGCCGCCGGGGCGGCCAATGTTACCTAGCAGTAATTGCAGGATTGCCGCCGAACGAATGATCTGTACGCCCTTGGAGTGCTGCGTCCAGCCGACGGCGTAGCAGATGGCGCCGGTTTTCTCAGGTCCGGACGCGTTGCAAAACGCCTCTGCAACTTTAAGAAACAGTTTTTCTGGTACTCCGGCGTGGCGTTCGATGAGTTCTGGCGTGTAGCGGGAGAAGTGCCTCCGCAAAATCTGGAAGACGCAGCGCGGATGCTGCAGCGTTGGGTCGGCTTCGTATTCATTCATCTGGCCAGCTTCGCCGCCACGATCTTTTCCGTGTCCTCCTTCAGCCTTGGAATGGCCTGCTGGCGTTCCAGTGTCTTTGGGTTTTGATCCTTCATATAGCCACGACTCCGGGCTGTACTTTTTCTGCTGCTCATTCCAGCCGGAAAAAACTCCGCCCAGATCCTCGGTATCGCGGAATTCCTCGCGGATAATCATGGGCGCGTTCGTATAGTGCTGCACATACTCGCGGAAATATTTGTCATTCTCCAGCGCATAGTGGATCAATCCGCCGAGGAAGAGAATGTCCGTTCCGGGGCGCAACGGAACCCAAATGTCCGCCATCGCCGAGGTACGAGTGAAACGAGGATCGACGTGAATGACAGTGGCTCCGCGGTCGCGCGCCGCCATCACCCACTGGAATCCAACAGGGTGGTTCTCGGCCATCGATGAGCCCATGATGAGGATTGCGTCTGCATTGGCCAAGTCTGTTTGCGCGGTGGTGGCACCGCCCCGTCCAAACGATGTGCCCAGACCGGGCACGGTTGAGCTGTGTCATATCCGGGCCTGGTTGCTGATGCAAACCATGCCCAAACCTCCGCAGAAGAGTTTCTTGATCAGGTAATTCTCTTCGTTATCGAGAGTCGCTCCGCCGAGATGCGCGACGGTCTTGGTGTGCATCACCGTGTGGCCGTCTTGTTGCTCGACGAAGGTACGCTGGCGGCTCTCCCACACTCGGTCAGCCACCATGACCATCGCGGTTTCAAGATCCATCTCCTCCCACTTTGTGGCGTAAGGGCGACGGTACTTGACCGTCATTAGGCGCCCAGGATGAGTATGCAATTCGTAAGTGTCGGCACCCTTAGGGCAGAGATGTCCACGCGAGATCGGCGAGCCGGGATCGCCTTCGATCGAAATCAGCTCGCCGTCTTTGTGGAACACCATCTGCCCGCAGCCGACACCGCAATAAGGACAGATGGAGCGCGTGAATTTAGCATCCTGGTTCCTTGGCAAAAGAGTTTTCGTACGGTGACTCATCGCCTCAGGGCCGGTACCGTCGCTTCTAGTCTGAATTTGCCGGATGAGGGGCCAGCGTTCGAACAGTTCTTTGATCATCGTAAACTCGCTTACTTAGGCGGGTTTCTGTCCATCGTACATATGCAAATCGCTTTCGCAAATGCCGGTGGTCACCGCCGTGAGAACCAAGGCCCTAAAAGACTTGATTTCGGGTTCGGGGTTCTTCCAATTAGAAGGTTCAGCTCAAGGTGGAGTTGTGCGGCAGCGGAATCGGGTTCACCCCCAATGGCAAGAAAAGCAAGAGGTGCGTGGTCTAGTGCTTCCGGTTGACATACGCCTCGTTCGCGTTTGATAAAATGTCGGCCAATGGACGCCACGACACAACCCTCGCGACTTCGTCGCATTGGCTTCACTTGAAGCTCTTCCTTTTAATCGCGGGCCGATTTTCCATCCGAACTAACCGATGAGAGCAGGAGATTCGTCATGAAGTTACGCGTGTTGTCGTCGCTGGCGCTAGCCTTCGTTGCGCTGTCGCTCGCGAGTGCGCAGACTGTCCCAGAGAAGGCAAAGTTCAGCCAGCCAGTTCGCAAGTTTCGGTTTACGTATTCCTTCACCGTCAAAGACATTCCGGCGGGAACGAAACTGGTGCGCGTATGGGCCCCGGTGGCGCATACCGACGAACACCAGACTGTGCGACTGGTCAGTATTAAGGCTCCGGGGAAGACGGAGATGACGCAGGAAGGTGAGTACGGCAATCGCATGATGTATGCGGAGATGCGCAATCCCACACAGAGTACGGCCGAGTTCACATTAGAGTATGAAGTGACGCGCTGGGAATACTCGGTCGGCGACTATGCGCAACTCGAGCGCAAGGACACTAAGCCCGGTTTGGTACCGGTGTCGATGACCCGCTACGTCGAACCCGATAAGCTGATACCCGTCGACGGCAAGATCAAGAGCTTGGCTCAGGAGGTGACCGGCAACCAGATCGGGACGGTGGCCAAAGCCAAAGCAGCCTACGACTACCTGTTCACGACCATGCGCTACGACAAGAGCGGAACCGGTTGGGGTCGAGGTGACGCCGTCTGGGCATGTGATGCCAAGCACGGCAACTGTACCGACTTCCATTCGCCATTCATCGGCATGATGCGTGCCGATGATATTCCCGCGAAGTTCGACATCGGCTTCCCACTTCCTGACGATAAGGACAAGGGAGACATTGCCGGCTATCACTGCTGGGCGGAGTTCTATGCGTCCAAGATTGGCTGGATTCCGGTTGATATCTCCGAAGCATGGAAAGCCAAAGAGAAAAGGGACTATTTTTTCGGCAGTCTGGACGCGAATCGGGTCAGGTTCTCGACTGGCCGCGATATAACCCTCGCGCCCAAGCAGGATGGGCCGCCGCTAAACTATTTCGTCTATCCCTACGTCGAGATTGACGGCAAGGCCTTTGAGGGTATGAGCAAGCAATTCAGCTTTGAAGAGCTAAAAGCCGGCGAGCAAAAGGGGACGGAGCCCAATCTGCGGTCGGTACACTAGGCAAATACTCCGACTGGAGCGTCGCGTCGAGGTAATATGGAATTATTCATATTCGCACGTTTTCATGCCGTCGCAGGCAATGAGAATGCGGTCCGAGAGGCATTGGCTGCCGTGGTTCCTCTTTCCCGCGAGGAGACCGACTGCCTGAGCATTCACGCTTTTTGCTCGATAAGAGATCCCGCCCTGTTCTATATTCATTCGCGGTGGAAAAGCGAAGATGCATTTGAGTATCACGCCAGTTTGCCCCATACGGTAAGATTCATCGAACGGGTGACGCCTTTGATTGATCATCCTCTCGAAGTGACGCGCGCGGAAATGATTGGATGAGCCAGCGCTGTATTTCCGACTCTGCCGGGCACTGGAAACGCGAGAGCCCCAGCGGGTTCCACGCCGCTTCCGGCAGCCTGTAGCGGTGCTCCGCTCAAACCCTGCCCTAGGACCCTGTCCTCTCTTACTTGTCCATGCTACCCCGGTAGCACCTTTTTCCATTTCACCGGGTTTCTTATTTGGTAAGCCTGCTCAGGGCATACGATAAAGGATCCTAACTTTACGGAACTTTACATTCCGGCAAGGTGAAATGCTGATGGAAATGAGATCGGGTTCACCACTGAGGTGGAGTTGCTGACCGACCTAACCGACGAACAGCTGCTTACGCAAGCACTAGCCGGAGATGAAGATGCCTTCACTGCCCTTTATCACAGAAGGCAGGGGCCCATCTTTCGCTTCGCCTTGCACATGAGCGGCTCAACGCCGATCGCCGAAGAAGTGACCCAGGATGTTTTCATGTTCCTGATCCAGCGAGGCCGCGACTTCGATCCGGCCCGCGCCGCACTGGGAGCTTACCTGTTCGGCGTGGCCCGCAACTACGTGCGGCGGGCGCTGGAGCACAACTACACGGAGACGGCATTAAGCAGCCCGGTGGATGACGAAGCACAGTTCTTGACGATTAACAGCGATCCCAGTGAAGGAATCGCGCGGCAACAAACTTCGACAGCATTGTGGAAGGCTGTTCTTTCTCTGCCGGAACATTATCGCGAGGTAGTGGTGCTCTGCGATTTACACGAGTTGAGCTATGCGGACGCGGCGGAGGCAGTTGGTTGTGCGCTGGGCACCATCCGTTCGCGGCTGCATCGGGCGCACGACATGCTTAGCCGAAAGCTGCAACATTCGGCGGTGGCTGCACCCGGGGTCCCAAGTGTTACGGCGAGGTGCTTATCATGACGTGCCGTGAATTCCAATATCGTACTGATTCCCTTAATTTGCGTGAGCTGTCGCAGGTGCAGGACGAAGAGGTTATTGGTCATGCCAGCCAATGCCCGAAATGTGCGGCCTGGTTGCAACAGCAGCGAACACTCGCGGTCACGATGCAAACCTTGCAGGCGCGCACGGCTACTTGCGTTGCTAGCCCCGAGACAGAACGGGTGCTACTTCAGGCGTTCCGGCAAAGGCCGGCACTGAATGGGCCGCCAGAAATGACGGAGGATTTTACTCCGATCGCCATGCGACTCAGTCGGTTCTTCGAAATTGGAGCGTACGTAGCGGTGGCGGCGGCTATTTTGGTAGGTCTGTTCCTGGGAGTCCAACTGTTGGAGAAGCGCGGTTCAAACTCGCCGATTGCAAGTCACTCGGCACAGCCCAGCGCCATCATTCCAAGCACAGTTCCGGAAAAGTCGGTTGTAACCGCCGAAAAATCTGACTTCAACTTGCGCCAGCCCCCGGGGTTGCGAAGCGATATTGGCCGGTTACGAACGCGGCATGCTGTTCCCGCAAGTCAATCTGGTGCGGACACGGCGGAGACATCGGAAACCAGCGCTGACGCAGGTTATGTTGCCCTGATGTTTTGCGACCCACTGAGTTGCTCCAGTGACACCCAAGTAGTGCGGATGGAACTGCCCGCGCAGGCCGGCCAGAGTGTCCAAACCGCTGACCTGGTGGTGGGCTATGACGGTGTAGTGCGGGCAGTTCGCATCGTGAATTGAGGTAAACCGAAGTCAACCTATAGCAGTGAATTTTGGAATGAGGATGAAACCATGAAGGTAATGAAACCTGTATCGCTGCGCCCCGCTTCCAAGTGGTTGTTGGTAGGGCTGGTGATGTGCGGGCTGTCGCTATTGGCGGCAGCACAAGACGAGCCCGGGCCACCTCCACCACCGCCTAGTGCGGGAATGACGGTGACCGTGCAGGGTCCCGGCGGCATGGGAGGCGCATTCTTCCATCAGGAAGTTGGCCTCGAGAGCCACAAGGTGGTCACTGGCGCACCCATGACGGCGACGGTAAGCGTGACCCATGATCAAACCCTGTCGGACGGCAACACCATTCACACCGACAATCAGAGCACCGAGTATCGCGACTCCCAGGGCCGGGTTCGCCGCGAAGTGCCCTTTAAGTTGGCTACTCCAGCGACCGGCGCCACCGAAGGAACCATGATCATCATCATGGATCCGGTTGCCGGCAAGCGCTACGTGCTCAATCCGCAGAAGAAGACGGCGCACGAGATGCCATTGCATCCGCCGAAACCGCAAGGTGTTGACGTTATCGGCGGAGCGCAGCTCACCAAGCCCAGCGAGGCGAACGTAACCACCGAGCAACTGGGCACGAAGACGATCCTTGGCTTGCAGGCGACGGGGACACGCATGACCCACACCATTCCTGCCGGCCAGATTGGCAATACGAAGGCGATCCTGGTCGTGACGGAGCGCTGGGTCTCCACCGATCTGCAGATTCCGCTCACCATGACCCATACCGATCCCGTGATGGGATCCATGAGCACCACCGTTACCAGCGTTACTCGCGGTGAACCGGATGCGTCGCTGTTCCAGGTTCCGTCGGATTACAAGATCGAAACCGGCAAGCCGGGTGACATGTTGTTCATGACAGCAAAGCCGTAACCCAATAGTCCCTCTCAATAGCAGCGGAGGCCAGTCATCGGCCTCCGCCTTTTTCTGGCCATATTCTTTGTGCGACATGGCGACGCATTGTCTCCACAAAACGTTGACATTATGGCTTCCGCATCGCGGTACAATTCCTTTCAACATCCTAGTGATAACGGGCTTCCGGAGGCTGTATGTTCCGGTTGAAATCAATTATTCCGGTCCTGCTATTTTCGCTGCTTGCGACATCGATCTCACCCGGCCAACGCGGCTCACGGACCCAACCGACTGGGTCTGAAATCCAAGTCCGCGTCACTTACCCCAACGAACGGCCTGCACCTCAACAACTGCGGGTTGACTTGCTGAATTCGTCCGGCACATCGGTGATGGAAACTTTTACCGACAATTTAGGTCAGGCGGATTTCCGGGTCGCGGGGTCTGGTAACTTTCGAGTAAAGGTCTCGGGAATTGGCATCGAGACCGCTGTCTCGGAGCAAATGCAGATTGGTGATTCGGACCGTTTCCAGCAGGTGTATGTGCAGGTGAATCCGACTTCCGATCTGGAGTCGAATCCCACGACCGATAATGGAGCTATGACGTCGGCTTCCCAGCTGAAGATTCCATCCGGCGCTCGTAAGTCGTTTGAAAAGGGAGTAGCGGCATTACAACAGAAGGACTACAAAAAGGCGGTCGATTTGTTTCAGAAAGCGACCACCGCCTATCCGGAGTATGACGCAGCGTACGACAATTTGGGCGTGGCACTGGTGAACCTGGGGCAGTCCGAGCAGGCGCGCGCTGCCTTTCAGCACGCTGTGCAACTAAATGACAAGAACGCTGATGCCGACCGGAATTATTCACGCCTGCTAATCAGCGACGAACAATACGCAGCCGCCAAAGAATTATTGCAGAAGGCTCTCATGGTAGAACCGCAAGACCCCTCGTCGCTAAGCCTGCTGGCTCTGGCGCAACTGGAAACCGGCGACTACGACGGGGCGCTGCAGAGCGCGCTGAAGGTCCACAAAGTTTCCCATGAGGGCTATGCCGTGGTGCACTATGTTGCCGCTCGCGCCTTCGAAAACAAACACGAATTGGCGAATGCCACCACGGAATATCAGATGTATCTCCGAGAGAGCCCTGACGGTCCGCAAGCTAATCAAGCGCGGGCCGCTCTAGCGCGTATCACCGCCAGTGCCGACGCCACACCCTAGGGCAGTTTCACCCTCGGAGTAGGAGTGACTTCTTCACGAAGGAGGAGGTTGCGGCAGAGACTGCACAGTAGCCGGTGGATTGGTCGTTGCCAGGGGATACGGCTTTACGGCCGTCTGCTTTTCTTCCAACTCGATCTTCAACATCTCGCTTTCAAGCTGGCGCTTGAAGTCGTTGCTCATTCGCTGGAATTGCAGCATATACTTGGCGATCTGTCGGGCGATCTCCGGTAGTTTCTTGGGGCCGAAGATCACAAGCGCCAGCAGCAGAATGAATAGAATGTCGGGCATGAGGAAACAGCTTAGGCAGGCACGGCAGGGAAATAGTCGCCGTCCTGGCTAGGGCTTCTTTTCGTCGGCTTTGCCTGCGGCCTCGTCTTTTGCATTCATGGAGTCTTTGAAACTCCTGATTCCTTCACCCAGGCCTTTGCCGAGTTCCGGCAGCTTCTTTGGTCCAAACACCAGCAAGGCAATAAACAGAATCACCAACAGGTGCATGGGCTGAAACAGATTGTCAAGCATGGACAGCTCCTTCTCTAAGAATACCGTAATCCTGGAAGTTCTGCTGCCCTATCTATCGCGTCACTCCGGGATGTGAGCCCCGTCACTACCAGTTGGCACCGCTGCCTTCGCAGTGAAACTCGGTTTGTGGCATCCAGCGAACGATGTCGCGGGCTATTGCGTGCGTAGAGCATCGACCGGTTCAATTGAAGCAGCCCGGCGCGCCGGAACCAGGCCGGCGATCAATGCGCATAGTCCCAGCAGGGCGACCGCCGCGCCCAGGATAAGGGGATTGAAGGCGCCTACGCCGTAGAGCTTATTGGCCATCAGCCGGCCAGCAAGAATCACCAGCGGCAGGCCGACGATCAGGCCAATTCCAATTTGCCAGAATGCGCCTCGCAGGACCATGGCGACGACGTTTTTACGGTCCGCGCCCAGCGCCATACGGATGCCGATTTCGCTGGTGCGGCGGGCGATGTTGTACGCCGTTACACCGTACAGACCAATCGACGCCAGAAGAAGGGCCAGTAGACTAAAGAGCTCCGTGAGCCGCGCGATCAAACGTTGCTGGTTAAACACACGATCCACCTGTTCGCTCAAACTGCGCATATCCGTAATGCTGAGGTTGGGGTCGATGCTGGCCAGAACCCGACGCACTTCGGGCGCGATGTTTTCCGGGGCCCCGGCGACTTGCAACTCGATCATATTGAGAAACTGTGAGTGCACCTCAGCCGTTTCATAGTTAGCGTTCTCGAACTGGACCCGCTGGAAATAAGGAAGAAAGAACATGCGATTCTGCTTCTCCTCCCATGTCGGATCGCGATATTGCGTGTCCTTCACTACGCCGACGATCTCGTAGTCTCCGCTGTGACCGGCTTGAGCGAAGCCGAAGTGCTGTCCGATAGGATCTTCCTTAGGAAAAAATTTGCGAACGAAAGCTTCGTCGACCACCGCTATCCGTTGCGATGTGGCCGTATCCTGGTCGCTAATGGGCCGCCCTCGTAGAACCGGAGTGCCGATTGTCTTGAAGTAATCAGGACTCACCCTTACCCAACCGACGCTGATGTCCTGCGTCGACTCCAGGGTGCGGCCCTGGATGAAGACGTCGTCGTTCCAGCTATCCCCGTCTTGCGGACTGTAGAGCGAGTAGCTCATGCTACGTACCCCAGGGGTCTGACCCAATCGGTCCCGTAGTTGTTGATAGAGCGCTGGTAGCCGGTCCACCGTGTAGCCGGCGGTCAGGGGGTTGAGTTCGACGATAAGCCGCCCCTTAGTCTCAAAACCGTAGTTCAGGTGCTCCAGGTTACGCAAACTTTCCGTCACCAGTCCGGCCATGGCCAGCAGCACCAGTGACAGAGATGCCTGGGCAATCACTAGTGATTTTTGTGGCAGGGCGGATTGGTCGCGCGCGGAACGGTTGGCGCCACGCAGAGCTTCGGCGGGATCGGAGTGGGAAGAAATCCATGCTGGAGCTATGCCGAAAACTATCCCCGTTAGCAGGGAGAGAGCGAAGGCGAAAGCCAGGATTGGCAGCGACGGCGTGGTACTGATGGGGACAAAATTCGACCCGCAAAAGGCAATCAGGAGAATGGCTCGGGTTCCGAAATATGCCAGCGCCACACCGGCGGCCCCGCCGATGCATGACAGCAGGATGCTCTCAGTCAGCAGGGCACGTATTAAGCGGCCTCGAGTGGCGCCCAAGGCAAGTTGAACGGCAGTTTGCTGGTGTCGTGCCATACCTCGAGCGAGCAGCAGATTGGCAAGGTTGGCGCACGCGATTAACAGTACCAGCGCTGAAACCGCAATGAGCAGGTAAAGACCGGACCGATAGCGGTTCTTCAAGCTGGCGATGCCCGCGCCACCAGGGCCGAGTTTGACGAACTGCTTTGGTATTAGCTCGCGCTCATACGGCGGCAGAGTCGAGGCAATCGTGGGGAGCCACTGTTGCAGCTCAGTGGTGAGCTGGGCTTGCACTTGCGCAGGCTGCGCTCCTGGCTTCATGCGGCCAATCAAATAGAGCCAATGTTGATTATCGAGGTGTAACATCGAGCTCTTCTGCTGCAGCAACGGCTCGAAAGCAATAGGAACATAGAAGTCCGGAGGATCCTCACGCAGGCGGTCCCCAAAGAAACCCGGAGGCGCAATGCCGGCAACGGTGAAGGGTTTGCCGTTTACCATGAAGGTCGCACCAATCACCGTGGGATCGAGCCCATAATGCTGCTGCCACGCGCGGTAGCTCATCGTCACGACCGGGGCGGCGCCTGCCGTGTCATCTTGTGGTGTAATCATGCGTCCGGCGAAAGCGTGAATGCCAAAGGTTGAGAAATAATTCCCGGAGACGAATTCGCTGGGAAACGGTTCTGCTGCAGACTGCGAGCCACTACGACGCACACTGACTTCGGGCTCGTTCGCCTGGAAAGCGGCGATCTCCTCGAATTGTGGCGTGTTGGCGCGCAGATATTGGTAGAGGGCGTAGGAAAATACTCCCCAACCGTCACGCTGTAACCCGCCCCAAACGCAGCAATTGTCATTGTCGCCGATCCGATAGAGCTGAGCAGCATTGGCAACCGGCAGCGACTTGAGCATCACCGCATTCACGAGAGTGAAGATTGCTGTATTGGCGCCGATGCCCAGCGCCAGCGTGACTACTGCCGTGAGCGTGAAGCCGGGGGACTTCCGTAGTTGGCGAAGCGCGTAACGTAGATCCGGGAGCAATCTCGACATAAGTTCTCGTAGAGCTGTGACACGCACGTCAATCGCCAGGGTTTGGCTCTGTAAGTCATTGATTAAAAAGTGGATGTAGCAATTATGATTAGACGTGCCGATGCTGAATGTCCAGATTTGTGTGCTTGTGTTCGGAAGTGAACAGCTGCTGCAAATACGCGTTCAGGCGCAAGGAAGCCGGCGGAAAAAGGAGGAAAAGTAGATCCTTCCTCGTGCGGCAGGGCTGTTCACAAGCCGATGTGGGCGTTGCGCGGCTCATTAATCAACGTGCCATGTGCTACCGCTTTGCCGTAAGGGATGCCCGAAGATCGATTGGTTGGGCGCCGTCGAGTGTGATGCCAGTGGTCGGCATTGCCCGTAGGTCCGCGGATGTGGGAGCTATGAGGGACC
The DNA here is from genome assembly GCA_963748225.1 of uncultured Acidobacteriaceae bacterium. Lineage (GTDB taxonomy): Bacteria > Acidobacteriota > Terriglobia > Terriglobales > Acidobacteriaceae > Bog-257. Next base: position 841,044 of record CAVVHW010000012.1, on the reverse strand, counting down.
AGACGAGCAGCACTTTGTGCTGAAGCGTAGCGTAAATGACTTGCGATAAGCGCTGAGCCAGCTCTTCGTTGGACGCAGGCGATGCGATCGTTCCGGAGAACACTATGAACAGATGATCGGACACGGAAACCAGTTCGTCCGATGCAATCTCGCCAAATTCGGACAGCACTTCGAGGCTGGCTGAGATGTTGTCCGCGGCATCTTTGTCGGTGGGTGAAGAAGGAACCCGCATAACCAGGCAAGATGGATCGAGGGCCCGCAAGATGATCGTAGGCTTTAGTGCCGGGTGAGCGTCCTTGCCCGAGCCACGTTGCGTGACCTGCAGCAAGGTTTTGGAGCAGGCATGCAGAAATTCATGTTCGCGTAATGCGGTTGCGTCGCGCGGGGGATCGGCGTTGGCTTCGGCCTGGGAAACCTCCCAACCTTTGGGGATCTCGTATTGTAAGCCGAGCTCCGGATTGCGGTACACCCCCTCACTTACTCCCCCGAGTGGAATGCCGGCCAGCGCGGGCTTGTCTTTGACCGCCGCAGCGGCAAGCGATGTGGGAACCGTGGGTCCCATGTAAGGGTCCCCTGCCGGTTTTACCGGTTTTCCATCGACGGTAGTGAGTGTTCCGTCGTCCTGGATGCAATAGAAACGTGTCGAGGTTATGGCGTGTTTCGCCTTGCGGAGAAAGTCCTGATCGTTCGAGGCCACCAGAATCTTCAGGTTATAGTTCTTGATCCGCGTCCAATATAGCGCGGCATAGTTTGCGCCCTTGTGCCGCTCCCAGAAATGAAAACGGCCGGTGCGCATCATGTAATCCGGAATGGGGTAACGAAGCGTCGTCCCCTGTTGCGGGTTTCCGGCCGCCGCCCAATTGTTGAAGTCCTGCTGTTGTTGGTCGGGTGTCGGCGCCTCTAACCCCGCGCGTGGCTCCATCGCTGTGATGGTGATTGTTCCCGAATGACTCGTGGTCTCGAATCCCAGCGCCAGCAGAGCATGCTGCCTCTCCGGCATCAAGGGAAGCATGATCAGATGGCCTTGCGCGCTAATGGGAAGATCGAAGGCGAAGCCGAAGTAATCATTGGTGTACGTCGTACTCGAAAGGTGGCCGTTTTCCGGCAGCAATCCTTCACTGGCGGCGTTGGGGCTGGGAGGCCTGGGCGGGGCATCAGGATCAATCACCGGGCATTGGGCATGCATCATTGCCGCAAAACAAAGCAGCGAGGCAAGGCCAAGCAGGAGCCGGGTGATACCGGGGTTCTTGTCCAACGTTGGTTGAATGCGTATGGACATCCAGACGACCCTTTGTCTGGGGAATACTCCACCAGTGGGGATTTGCGTCATCATGGCAGCATTCGCGCGGTTGTGCAAGTCGGATCGAGAACCATCGCCGTGTCTTTGCGAATCCGCGCCAGAGCGATTGCGGTACACGGTCTGGACGCACACAAAGAAAGCGTGAAAGCCGCTTTCGCTGCTCGCACGCTTGATCACTACCCGCCCTGCGGCGCGGTTATGCCTGGCGTCTGCGACGCGCCCATAATCCAAGCAATCCGCTTCCGATGAGCAGCAGCGTGCCTGGCTCCGGAGTGGCATACAAGAATTCCTGGCCGTAGTCGCCGGTCGGGGTCACGATACGAACGCCGGAGAAGTCAATCGTCGACAGGTCAACCGTCTCCGCCTTGGTTAGCCAGTAATCCACACCCGGCTGGTAGGCCGCGCCGGGATCGGCGCTAGGATCGAAGATGTCCCATACTGCCCAGTTGATGTTGCCCCACTGCGACTGGTCAACAACCCTGGTTTGCAGCAGCAGATAGGCGGCTTCTTGATATTTGGTCAGATCTCCGAAGCGCGTCTGGCTCATGTCGCCGCTGCTTAACTGAGTGATAGTCGCCTGCCAGCTATCGCCGACGCTGATGTGATCGTAGAAATCGTCGCACATCATTGGCGTCCATGGGCCATTGTTGATGGTGAGGTAGTAAGGATAAGTGTAAATGCCGTTCTGGCTTGCTCCGCTGAGCCCGACGAAATTGACATCGACCGTGGACGCTGCCGCGGGTGCGATGGCGAGCAGCAGGCCGACGATCAGAACGAAACTGAAAGCGATAATCTTATGTTGCCGCATTGTGTGCCTTTCCCTTTTGGTTTTTATTCCCGAAACGCACCGGGGAGGATTTCGGGCACTCGCCTTATGTAAGGGCACGGGTGATGCCAATGCGAAGTTCCCGTTATCTCGCACAATCGTTGTGAGATACGGCGCGACCGTCTAAGCAGGCGCCTGACCAGCTGCAAAAACTTGCAGACTAACGGCAGAGGGTTATGGGCGAGGGTCAGAAGCAGTTTCCCGAGTTAAACGCTACGCACCGTCTTTCCGTGAACCGGAACGTAACCGGTTTAACGAAACGCGCCATCCGGGTTTGTCTGTAGTCAGACCAACTGTGTCTTGCATACTGGTCGCCCAAATCAGCAGGCAGTTTTCCTTGAACGCATTCTGGCGGAGTGACCGCTATAATGTAACCTTCATGATCGGCCTCGTATACGCTGCGGTTGCATATGTGCGCAGCCCCGCAGGGATTTTCGTGGAAGAGCTGCGCCGCGAGTTGCATCCAGCGCACACTCATGCCGACGCCCACCTCACCGTGCTGCCTCCGCGGCCCTTGCGCAGCACCGAACAGCAGGCCTTGCGTGTGCTGACTGAGGTGTCCCAGTCGGTCCGAAACTTCGAAGTCACGATGGGCGACGTGGAAAGCTTTGTTCCTGTTACCCCCACCATCTTCCTGCGCGTGGCGCGTGGCGCATATCGCATGCGCGAATTACACGATCTGCTCAATCGGGATGCGCTGGAGTATGAAGAGCCTTGGCCCTACATGCCGCATCTGACCGTTGTAAAGGCGGACACGGTAGAGGAGGCCCAGAAGGTGGAGGTGGTCGCTCGCCAGCGCTGGAGCGCCTACACCGACTCCCGTACGGTCAGGATCGATTCGCTCACCTTCGTGAAAGGGAATGGCGAACGCTGGGTAGATTTGGCAACCTTGCCGCTAATTGGCGTGCCCGCACGATAGTTCGGATGGGTGAGCAAAGCGGAGTCGGCGAAGGATTCTTGGGGTGGGTGGAGGGATTCGAACCCTCGACAGCCGGAGCCACAGTCCGGAGTTCTACCACTGAACTACACCCACCGTATCCAAAAATTATAACATTCGGCAGCTGCGCGGTTTTTGAGTATCAAGCACGCGAGTGCTGTTTTCGCAGCGCTGAGGCAGGTCGAAATCGTGCGCGGTTCAGTTCTCGGAGCAGCCACCACGCATCATGCAACAGTTGCTTTGTCCACAGCCCGTCGCCGCTGGCGCGCTGCTCTTCGTGTTGACGGCAAACGTCGACAGCTGGGGTTCGAGTTTGCCAGTGTGGCAGCTCGGACACTCGGCTTTCTGCTCGCCGAAGAGGATGGCCTCGAACATGTGTCCGCACTGCTCACAGCGGTATTCAAAAATCGGCATCGTGACTCCAATCAATTTCCGGGAAACATCGAGTCGCACAAAGGCGAATTCGCGCATCCGAATGGCCGGGATGATAAAACCATTATAGATGCAGGAAACTAATCCCACCTCGGAGGAAGTAGGGCTCGGGCAGCAATCATCTACGAGCGATGCAGCTCTGCCAACGCCGGCGGCAACTGGCGAACCAGATGTTTTTGGTGAGCCGTTCCGCCCGCGGCGTGCGTTTCGCGGCGGCCACTGGCAGACTATTGCAGGTAATTTCCTTCCTCGTCGCAACCAAATGCCTCTGCCAGAAAACCGCCTATTCCAAGTCGAACCCGAGGTTCAAGTGCTTTGCCACTGCCACTGGCAGGCGAATCGCAGCAATGCCATGACACTTGTCGTCGTGCACGGACTCGAAGGCTCCAGCGAATCTGGCTATGTGATTGGCACAGGTAGTAAGGCTTGGTGCGCGGGCATGAATGTGGTCCGCATGAATATGCGGAACTGTGGCAGTACTGAGTCGCTGGGTCCGACGCTCTACAACTCCAGCATGTCTAACGATGTGGCAGCAGTGGCGAAGGCACTTATTGCGGAGGACCGCCTACAGAAGGTGGCATTGGCGGGCTTCTCCATGGGCGGAAATCTGGTGCTGAAGCTGCTGGGAGAGTGGGGCGAGAGTTCACCGCCGGAGATCGTGGCAGGGATTGGGGTGTCGCCCGCGATGGACCTTGCGCCTTCTGCCGACGCTTTGCACGATCGAGCCAACCGGATCTATGAGATGAAATTTCTCTGGGGTTTACGCCGGCGAATGCAACGCAAAGCGACGTTATATCCGGGCGTTTACGACCTGCGCTATTTGCGTGGGTTGCGCAGCTTGCGTGACTTCGATGATCAGATCACGGCGCGTTACTGCGGGTTTCGCGACGCCGAGGACTACTACACACGCGCCTCGGCGTCGAATGTGGTTGACCGCATCGCAGTTCCAACGCTGATCTTGCATGCCGAGGACGATCCCTTCATTCGCATTCTGCCTGCGACTCGCGAGAAGCTGCTGCGCAATGCGCATATCACGTACATCGAAACCGAACACGGCGGACACTGCGCCTTCCTCGCCGACGCCAACGGCTACGACGGCCGCTGGGCCGAGCGCCAGGCGATTGCGTTTCTGCAGCGCGTACAGCGGGGTGAGCCGCTTCTGCCTGCCCAATCGGCGCCCTGATTTGCGATAATGAGTTGGCGAGTCGCCGCTCGTGCGCAACGATGCGGCCGCCTGTGGGCCCGTAGCTCAATCGGATAGAGCATCAGCCTTCTAAGCTGAGGGTTGCTGGTTCGATTCCAGCCGGGCCTACCATCTCTTCGACGCTACGGCGTTGGCTGGATCGTAACTTGCGCCGCGCGGCAATCGCGCAATCCTGAGCCGCATTGGCGATACTGCAAGTCTTTCGTCAGGCACGCTTCGATGGCGACAAATTCCGTTCCACTACATGACACGCGAAAGTCGCCAGCCGGCACGTGATTGGCGGCAGCAAACTTCTGCTCGATCTCAGATGGACTCGCCTGGACGGCGTGTGCGGGCGCGCGATACTCGGGCGGGATTTGTAACTGCCGAAAAGCCTTCTCGACGTCCGCAAAATAATCCTGCGCCACCAACCCGCTGCAGGTCCCGTGTGTCGCCCATTCATGCTGTATGAGTCCGCGAGCCGGCATGATTGCCAGCATGTGCTGGACGGTCTGCTGTGCAACTGGCTGCGCGGGAGCGCAATCCTGCGGATAGGAGCCACTGTCGTTCTCCGGCCACAGGCCATGCACGACGAAGCCAAAATGCCTCTTGGGATCGCACTCGCTCGATGACGCATTGCTGGCGTGGGTGGCGCAGAACTCGGGCGCCCAGGATAGCGTGAGCAGATAGTAGTCGAAGTCGCCGGGTGTATTGTCGGCCGAGCTTGCGGTCCCGTGACGATGCTTCGCACATGCGGTGGTTAGCAAACAGCTCACCAGCACGAGAACGGTTAGCGTTCGAGACATGCTGGACATGGTATCGCATAGCGGGATTGCCTTCGTCTACTCATTACGCAGAGCAACCATTGGATCCACGTGGGTTGCCCGTCGAGCGGGAACATAGGAAGCGGTAGTGGCGATCGCCGCCAGGAGGATAGCGACACAGGCGAAGATGATCCAATCGCTCGAGTTTATGCCGTAGAGGAGGCTGGCCATGACTCGCATCGACGCCAAGCCCGCGATCAGACCAATTCCAACTCCCGCAACCGTGGCGATCACCCCTTGGCGAACGATGAGCCGCAGAATATCTTCGCGTTGCGCACCCAGCGCCAGGCGAATACCAATCTCGCGTGTGCGGCGCAGGACGGAGTACGAGATCAGCCCGTACAAGCCGATCATGGCGAGCGCTAAGGCAAGTGTGGCGAAGGTGCCGATCAGATAGAACGGATAGCGCCGCAGGAAGACGGCGGGCGACTGATTGACGAGCTGCTCCATCGACAGCGGCTGCACGATGGCAAGTTGCTGGTCCAGTTCGCGCAGCGTTGCGCGAGCCGCACCGACCAATCCCGCCGCGTCCTGTGTGCTGCGAACGACGTATGCCAGGAAAACCGTGTATCCGGAATTCTGGTCTAGTGGGAAGTACATGACCGGTGGAGGCGGCGATGCCAGACTGACTTCAGCCACATCGCCAACGACGCCGACGACTTGGCGGAACTGCTCATTGGGCGAAAACGTCAGCCGCAGGCGCTGGCCGATAGGATCTTGCCCGCCGGCGTAACGTTTTACCCAAGCCTGATTGACGATTGCGACAAGTGGCGACTCTTGCGTGTCCGACGCTGTAAATGATCGGCCCGCTATCAGTGGGATCTTCATCACCGCAAAGTAGTCTGCGCCTGCGCGCCTACTCACGGACTCCTCTTCCTGGCCTTCGCCGGCAGTCCGGCCTTCCACCACGAAGCGGTTTCTGCTTCGGTTCTCTGTGACAGGCAGGCCGCTGACGGCCGAGGCTCCCTGCACTCCGGGCAAGTTGCGCAACCGCTCGACGAACTCATGCTCGAAACGAAGACCGTTTGGATTGGCGAATGGCCATGCTTTTGCCGTCGGATAAGACAAACCAGGAAGATTGACGCCGAACGTCAACAGATGTCGCGGATCGAAGCCTGCGTCTTGTTGCATCAGTTTGCGGAGGCTCTGCAACATCAGGCCGCCACCCACCAGCAGGACCATGGAAATCGCGATTTCGCCAATCACCACCACATTGCGAAGTCGCGCGTGAGCACTACTCGTCCCGCCTCGCGATTCGTCTTTCAATACTTCGCTCAGAGGGGTTTGCGGAACAGTCATTCCAGGGCCCACTCCGAATAGAATTGCCGTAAGAATGGAGATGCCACAAACAAACCCCAGCACCGGAAGGTTGATACCGGCGTCACCGAGGAACGGCATCGATTGAAGCTGTTCCTCGGGGATCGCGCCAACTAACAGACGCACGCCGACAATCGCACCCAACACCCCGAGGATTGCACCCAGAGTCGAAAGTAGCAGGCTCTCCGTAAGCAGTTGGGCCAGCAAGTGGAAGCGGTTTGCGCCCAGCGCCGTACGCACCGCGAATTCTCTCCGCCGATCAATGGCGCGAGTCATCAACAGATTGGCAACGTTGGCGCACGCGATCAGCAGAACAAAGTTCACTGCGCCAAACAAAATCAACAGCAGTGGCCGAATGTTGCCTACAATCTCGTCCCGCAACATTCCTACGGTGACGAAGACGGAAGCGTTTTGGCGGGAATACTCCCGCGCCAGTTGGGCAGTGATGGCCTCCATCTCCGCACGTGCCTGCTGCAGGCTGACGCCAGGCGCAAGACGGCCGATCACGTTTAGCCACCGTGCATTTCGAGCCGCGGCGGTGTATGCGTTGATGTGCAAGGGAACCCAAAGGAGCGCCGACCCCTCGGGCGCAAATTCGAAGTCGCGAGGCAAGACGCCGACCACCGTGACCGGCTTATTGTCTAGGCGAATGGTGCGCCCGATGATGTGGGGATCGGCAGCAAAGTCACTTCGCCAGAAACCATAACTGATGACCGCTACGGTTGGACCAGAACCCTCAGGCAGGTCCTCGCCGGCAACAAAATCGCGGCCCAGCAGAGGTCTCACCCCCAAGGTGGAAAAAAAGTCTGGCGTCACCATGACGCTGAAAATGGTTTTGGGATCGCCATTTCCGGTCAGGATGAAGCTGTCATCGAAAAATCCCGCGAGCGACTCAAAGCTTTTCGCGGTGCGTTTCCAGTCCTGGTAATCAGGGTACGAGGAAGCGTAGCTGCAGCAAGGAAGCTGGCGGCGGTTCTCGCCCAGCGTCACCAATCGCTCGGGCTGTTTATAGGGCAAAGGACGCAGGAGCGCCGGATACAGAACTGAGAAGATGGCGGTATTGGCGCCAATCGCCAGAGCCAACGTAATTGTCGCGGCAGCGGTGAAGCTGCGGCTCTTGCGCAGCATTCGTAGTCCGTAGAGGAAGTCTTGTTTCAGCGTTCCCATGAATTACAAGTTCATACTACCGCCGTTAGGGCATGACAAAGCCGTTGCTGATTCCCACATATGACGCGCTGTAATCGTAGCAGACGTGAACTTGGCGACCGGGCATCGCAAATGTGCTTGCCTCTGTTTCATGTCCGTGCCCAAGCTGCAATTGGGGTATGATGCATCAGTTCCATGTCCCCCAAGCAGAAACCGTCATCCACCCACGAGGAACGGCGGAAGTTCGGCCAGTCTTGCCGCGACGAAGCCAGCCGCGTCAGCCAGGGGAATTGGAATCCCGAGCGCCGCAACTTTGACGTTGTGGCTCTGCTACGCAAAGCGCAACGCGGTCGCATACCCAGCCTCTTGCCTATCAAGTATGCCCGCATGGCAGCTTCGCCGTTTGGGTTCTACCGCGGCGCCGTTCCAGTGATGGCCGCGGACCTGGCCAAATTGCCGAATACCGGTATTCAGTCGCAAATCTGCGGGGACGCGCACGTGCGAAACCTGGGAGCTTTTGCCGGCACCGATGGGCGGCTTATTTTCGACATCAACGACTTTGACGAAACCATCCGCGGGCCTTGGGAATGGGATGTAAAACGAATGGCTGCAAGCCTGATGTTGGCTGGCCGTGAAGCCGGCAATACCGAGAAGGAATGTAAGGAGGCGGTACTCGCTTTCGCGCGCAGCTATCGTGAGTCGATGCACCACTTCTGTGAGATGACGGTGCTTGACCTTGCCCGCTACCAGGTTTTCCGCCACTTGAATATCTCGCCTGTACTCTCGGTGTTGCGTAAGGCTGAGCGCGCAACGCCCAAACACAATCTCGATCAGCTGACCGTGCGGCACGATGGCAAGCATCGCTTCCGCGAGCAGAGGCCGTTGCAATTCCACCTGCCGCGCCGGACAGCGGAGGAAGTCGTTGCCGGATTGCGCAGCTATATCGAGACTCTCTTGCCCGAGAGGCAACAATGGTTCTCGCAGTACCACGTTGAGGACGTCGCTTTTCGGGTAGTCGGCACCGGCAGTGTCGGCATACGCGACTACATCGTCCTGATGTTCGGCCGAACGACTAGCGATCCATTGTTTATTCAGATAAAGGAAGAAGACGCCTCTGCGTATTCCCCCTATTGTCCCGAGAGCCGCTTTCCGATGAACCAGGGACAGCGCACGGCCCAGGGACAGCGCGCCATGCAAGTGCAATCCGACATTTTTCTGGGATGGACGTCCATCGCCGGACGCGATTACCTGGTTCGCCAGTTGCGCGATCATAAGGCCGGTATCGAGAACGAAGATCTGGAAGGTAATGGATTGGTGCAGTACGCGCGGGTTTGCGGGGAACTGCTCTCCAAGGGACACGCCCGCTCGGGCGACTCATGCGCCATCTCGGGATATCTCGGCAACAGCGACAAGTTCGATAAGGCGATGGTTGAGTTCGGCCTCGCCTACGCCGACCAGAGCACCAAGGACTACGACGAGTTCACGCGAGCTATTCGCGTTGGCCGAGTAGCCGCGGCGCCTTCCGTGTCTCGCCCAGCGAAACAAAGACGCGGAAGACTAAAGGCCGAGCTGGCCATTCAGTGAGACGAACTGCCAAAGTCGGCCACGCCTACCCGAACCACAGTGTGAGGGCGAAACGACGTTGGCGGTGGTTCGCTCTTGTCCTTTGACGCAGTGGGCGGCGAAATCTCCGCCCAGATGCCATAGACGCGGTTGTTCAGGGCCGCAATTCCAATGTAGTCCCCCAGGAATTCTTCCCGCCGTGTGAGGAATGCATCATGCGTCCACGCATAATTTGTGAATGTGCGGCCGCCATCCAATGAGCGTGCCAGGCTGACCGTGGTTTTTTGATTGTCCGGATCCAGGCGCCGATCATAGAAGATCACGTTTGCTGCGCCGGTTGCGGGATCGACCGCCAGCCATTGGAAGAACTGATCGGTGCCGTCGTGAACGGGATTCGAGTTCACGCGTACCGCATTGCTCCACGACTTGCCTCCATTGCCGGAGGTCGCGCAGAACACGCCGATGTCCCCGTCACGATAATCGCTCCAAGTGACATATAGAAGTCCCTTGCGGCCGTGGCGCGGATCGATAGCGATCTGGGGAAATCCGTTCGCCCGGTCGAGTCCCGCCAACTGCAAAATAAAGCGGCGCTGTTTTGAGGATGGCGCGGCTCTTGGAAAATGTCTGGCCACCGTCATGCGAGGATGCAAGCACGATGGAATCGCCGTCCGCCCAGACCACGTGCAAGGTACCGTCCGCGGCGACCGCTCCGGTGAAGCCTTCCACTGCGCCATTGTCGTCACGCGGCAGCCCGTGATGGGTACTAATGTCGATGGGGGTCGACCATGTCAGGCCGCCATCGCTGGAACGCGAAAAAAGAATTACGGACTCGTTGATACGGAACTCGGTCCAGCCCACATAGAGGTTGCCAGCATATTTGCTGTTGGTATTGTCAGCGACGATATAGGGTTTGTCCTCGAACGGAATACCCGGCTTGGTCGACTGCGCGATGACCTCGTGGGCTTGCGTGTCCCAGGTGGCGCCGCCGTCCGCCGAGCGACGCACGAAGATACCGTTGCGCGTCGCACCACGCGCCCAGTAATTCTCCGTGCCGAGTTTGTCGAATGCGATGTAGCAGAGGATCGCGGCGCCGTGCTTATCGTAGGTGACGGAGACGTCGCCTGAAACTCGATAGTCAGCGGGCGCGGTGCCCGTCGCCACCTTCCACGAACTACCCCCATCGCGCGAGACGGCCACTGTCGCCGGAACCTGATAGGCGGCTACAACCTGGGACGGAGTCACGGTGCTTACCGCGATGGAAGGCTCGTTGTGGAAACCAGCCGTGGGCGTCAGGGTGATCGTTTGTCCCGGAACCGATGTGAGTTGCGTTGACGCGGGACCGACTGGTAAGGCTGTGGGTTGTTGCGCCCGGGCCGTAGAAGCAGATAAGACTATAGCCGCGATAAATAGATAGTGAAGCACACAACGTTCAGTTCTCATCATCGGTTTGATTTCTTGCTTTCGGCATTGCTTGCAGACTGCATTCCGATTACACACCGAATGTTGTTGGATTTCAAAAACGCGTGAAACCAATTTTCATCTTGGTACCTAACCTCTCGGGCTTGTGCAGTTTCCCCTGGCAACGCGTTAAACTGTGGTTGACATGACCTTGTTCGAAGCTCAACCTTATGATCCGACGCGCGCGCGGAAGAAACGTCAGCTGATACTCGCGATCGTCGGTGCCGTCATTGTGATCGGGATTCTGTGGTGGATGTTCCGCTTCTGGCCCGAGAAGCATGCAGTGGACCAGTTCTTCGATGCTCTGCAACAGCAGAACTACGAAAGGGCGTATGGCGTCTGGATGCACGACCCGGAATGGAAACAACATCCCGACAGGTATTCACGCTATCCGTACAACGACTTCCTGAAGGATTGGGGGCCGAGCGGCGAATGGGGCATCATCAAGAGCCATCACATCGATGGCGCAGCCGTGCCAAAAGGCTACAGCGGCGGCTCGCCGCTTGCCACAGCCAGCGGGGTGGTTGTAGTGGTCACGGTCAACGACAGAATTAGCGACAAGGCCCACATCTGGGTGCAGAACGACGATAAGACACTGGGCTTTTCTCCCTACTGAACGGTGAGTTCTTACGCGTGGACGGCAAGCCTTATTTCATAGTCCAAGTGATGTGCTCAATTTGATTGGTGATTTCCTCGGCCGGCGTCTCCGGCGCGAAGCGCATTGGCTTGCCGATCACCACCGTCAACTCTCCCGGGCGCGCGATCTTGTGGCCAGTCATCTTCATCTCGTATAGGCCGTCAATCCGCATGGGGACGACCGGAATATTCAGGCGTGCTGCCAGCATTCCCACACCCGAGCGGAACGGGGATGGCTTACCATCGGACGTGCGCACGCCTTCGGGATAAACGAGAACGCTGTAGCCTCGATCCACCGACTCGCCGGCGTAGGCGAAGCTCTCACGCACGCCCGATTGCTGCGGCAGCGGAAAGACGTTGAACAATGCCACGACCAGGTAGTATCCCACTCTGTAAGACAGGCGACGGAATGGCTTCCAGGTTGCCGGCGGCCGCCACATCTCCCACAGCATCTCTCCCCACATGCCGACCGCCAGCTTGTACCGCATGCGGGGCGGAAGCGCGATCAGCGCAAAGCCGACGTCGATGTAGGTTACGTGATTGCAACTGATGAGGAACGGCCCCTCGATGCCGCGAAGGTGCTCGCGACCAACGATTTTGGGATGCGCCATGATCATAGTCGCTGGCCAAGTGAGCAGGTAGTAGATGAAGCTGCGAATCCACGTGATTGGCCATCGTTGCGCCCATCGCGGGTAGCGGTAGCCGCTTTGCGGCGACGTCTGAGGCTCCCGGAGCAAGCGTTCCAGATCGCCAACCGTAGTGACACTGGTGAAATTCGCCTCGTTGAGATCGACCTGATAACGGTCTTCCAGCGCGCTCATTAGCTCGACGCGATCCATCGAGCTCAAGTTCAAGTCACCGTCGAATTTGGCATCGGGTGTAAGCGGGCCGACGCTCCGTCCGGTGACACGCGCGATCATGTCGGCCAAAGCGCCTTGCGAGACGCGCGTTCCGTCCCCACCCGAGGCGAAATGTTGCTGCACTGCCCGTTGGATCGCCGCGATCTGTGGCTTCTGCGTCGGAGTACGTGGGAAGTCCTGCTCGGGCCACACAAACCAGCGGCGCATCTGTTGATATTCCGCGAGCTGTAGGTTAGCGTGCCTGACCACTGACTCTGGATCGGCGGAATCGCGCAGAAGAAGCACGGCGCACGGTTCCGCGTTGCCGCCCTCCTCCAAGCCGACGACCACGCAGTCGCGGATCGCGGGCTGCTGTCGTAGTGCGTTCTCCAGATCTTCCGGATAGATGTTCATCCCTTCGCGAGTGACGATCACATTTTTCTTGCGTCCTTTAAAGTAAAGGTTGCCTTCGGCATCGAGTTCGCCAAGATCTCCGGTGCGAAACCAGCCCTCCTCGTTTAATACCGGCTGCAATTGCTTTCCTTGCCAATAACCGGCAGCGACGTTTGCACCGCGCACCAGGATCTCGCCGTTCTCGTCGAGCTGGATCTCGCGGCCTTCGAGGACTTTGCCAATCGATCGTTTGCCCGTATGAAAGGGATGATTTAAGGAAATCAGCGACGTTGTCTCGGTGAGGCCGTAGCCCTGAATGACGACAAAGCTGAGCCGCCGCCAGAACTCTTCGGTCTCAGCGTCAAGGGCGGCGCCCCCGGAAATGAAGGCCCAGAATTTCCATCCGAATTTATTGTGAACCTTTCGGAAGCGCCACCAGCGCCGCACGAAGTGCTGGTCCTTCGCGGCGGAGAGTTGGCGTTGAAACCACTCTTGCCCGCCGGCGGCTTCAAAATCGCGGAGAAGTTTGTCCTTTAGCGACTCCATCAGGCGCGGGACCGCAACTACCACCGACACGCGCTCCCGCTTGATGACGTGTAGGACTTCCGTCGGGTTCAGCGTGTCCTGAAAAAGCACTGTGGCGGCCAATAATTGCGGCAGAAAGATCCCGAGGAATTGTCCGAAGACGTGGCTTAGCGGAAGCAGATTTAAGAAGCGCAGTGGATGAAAGATCCTTTCGTAGCGCAGGTATTTCCCGATCTCACGCTCCAGCGGTTCGAGGTTAGCCAGAATGTTCCCATGGGAGATGACGACGCCGCGCGGCTCGGCGGTTGTGCCCGAAGTGAAGACGATCTGCACGATGTCCTCGCGCGTAAGCGGGGGCGGAGCGACCGGATCGGGAGACCGGCTGGCGATCTGCTCGCGCAGAGTTTCCAGATTGATCTGTGCGACGCCGGGGATGTGATTCTGAATTGAGCCAACACAGAGCTGGGCATCTACCTGTTGGGCGACACGCTGGGCGAAATCCGGCGCCGCGATCTTGTCGATGGGAACGACGATGGCGCCGCGGAGCAAGCATCCGAAGAATGCAACCACCCATTCAGCGCAGTTCTCTCCCCAGATGAGGACCTTGTCGCCGTTTCCTATGTGGCGCTGTTCAAGCTTGCGCGCCAAGCGGTATGAATTGCTCAGCACATCGCCATAGGTCCATCGCTGCATACGATAACCGCGATGGTGAACGTAGGCGACCTCGCGAGCGTGGCGGCGAAAGTTGTCGAGGTATTCCAGGATGGTGGTTCGTGCCATCTGCTGACAGTTTAACTGGTTGGTCGGCTCGGACTAGAGTCCTCGGCGGGACGACCAGGAAAGGAGACACCCGGTAATCATCGAACACATGGCAATTTCCCTTCGTGAAGGGTCGCGTTTTCCACCTTCTCGATGGCCACAATGGCCACCCATTCGTTGTTGCGATTCAGGTAGCGCACCGTCCGGCCACCGAGGATATTTGCTACTTGCTGCGGTGGCAATTCCTCGTGATAGTCGAAGAACCGCTCCTGGAGCCTCTCTCCGAAGGGTAAGCTCCGGAACAACGGATACGGAGGCTGCCACTTGGTTGGAAACAGCAGCGCTACGTCGAACTGATCGGTCGCTTGGGCGGCCCGCTCAATTTCGAGCGGTGAGAAGTTCTCGATGGGGATGACTGCGAGCGGGTGCTGAACGTAGCCCAGAAACGGGCGTGTAAGCTCATCGGTGGCAGGCCATGCGGTGAGCACACGTGCGTGCGGGAAGCGTGCCGACAATTCATCGGCGGCCTGTCTGTGCACAATGATGTAGTCACGGTAGAGCAGGGTATCTTCGGGAGCGATCCGATACGGTGGCGGAGTCAGCAACGCGAAAATGAAAGCCGCGCACGTAAGCGCGATCCACCACGGCCAATGCCGGGTACGACGCCACAACGTGGAAACGCAAAGCAGAATGACTAATGGCACGGCTGGAAGCATGTAGCGGGCCAGTACGGCGCCTCCAAGCGCTGATAGGGCCACAACGTGCGCGAGGATGACAACTCCGAAGACGAACTGCGCATTGATAGGAATGCGGGGCCGAAGCGTTCCATCGGACTCGCGCAATGGGGGCAGGCTCATGGCGTAAGCTGCCGCAAGGGTCAGCACGAACAGGTTCAGGTAGCCCAGCGAATGCCAGAGCCGTACTACGATGGCCAGAAGGATACGAAGCGGGCTGAGCGTGGCCTGCAGGTTGTAGCGCAGATATTCCGGATTGCCGAAGTAGAAGCCGGTTCGGTGATGGTGGTAGAGAAACCAGATGGCGAGCGGCGCTAGGCACAGCAGAAACGAGAATGATGCCAGCGGTCGTCGCTTATACAGGCAGAAGGTTTCGCCTCCATGCGCCCTGCTTTGCAGCACCGGGCACAGCAACTCCCAGGCCAGCAGTGCCATAGGCGTTACGATGGCGGTCTCTTTGGCGAGAGGCGCCAGGGCGAAAAACACGATGGTGGCTAGCGGTCGTCGCTCCACGTACATGGCGAGCCCCCACAGCGTCAGCGCGGCAGCCATCATATCAAGATGAGCCAGCGAACTCTGCACGAAAAACACCGAGTAAACCGCCGTGCACAAGACAGTTGCGGCCGCGACGTGCTCATTCGCCACATGGCGCGCGAGCCGCCACAGCCCCAGCAGGGCAAATGCGGCGATCAGCAGCACTGCAGTTCGCGTCACTGCCGGGGTGAAGCCACTGAACTTCCACCAGAACGCCAGCCACAGCATCACCAATGGAGGATGTGCGTTGGAGAGCGTGGTGTGAGGAATCAGCGAGCCGGTAAGTAAGAGATCGCGCGCCGCGGGAATGAAGTAGCCGGCTTCATCCCAGAAGTAAGGAAGGCGAAGGAGCGGCGCATGCGTGACAAACAGGAAGGTGAAGATGAGTGCGTAGGCGAACAAATGCTCGCGCAGGCGGGATACGCCTTGAAGAATTCGTGCCGGGAAGGACATGCTTCTAGTGAACCGGTCCGGTTCCCGGCCCCATGCGCGGATCCAGCTTGATCTCGCCGAAGGTGTTCTCGTAGTTCACCAGGTTTTGCTGCAGGATGGTGTACAACGCTTTCGCCTGTTGTGGGCTCAAATAAATTCCCTGGAAGTTACGTACATCCACACGGGTTTCGTCCTGCTGTTGCAGAGTGCCAAATATCAGGAAAAAGTCCCACACATTCACCCGCACCTGAACGCTGTTGGCATAGCTTTCGCGGTAGTCGGGAGTGTTGGTCAGCTGAATCGATGGCTGCGAGGGAGGATTCGACATGGTGACCTCGAAAAACAGTTGTGATTTGCTAGTCGTCCGTGGTCAGAGCAGGCTACTGGCAAACGGAAATCGCAGTGTAGCAGAACAACAGCCGGTAGTCAGTTTCCAGGCTTTAGTGGCCAATTATGAGGATGAGCTGCAGCCCTGATAAGTGGATTCGGGAAACTGACAACGGCTAGCGACAACTGCAAAAAAAACCGGCGGCCCCGAAAGGAGCCGCCGAAGTAACGCAGAGCTTAACTGCCTAGAAGGTGATCTTGCCAGCGAACTGGATGATTCGTCCCGATGGCAAGCCTGGGAAGAACGATCCGTACGGGCCAGTTGGCGGCGCCGTCGTAACCTGCGGCTGGCCGAAGGTCCCGTCGGCGAGGTTGTTGTCCGGGTTGGCAAAGTTCGGGTGATTGAAGATGTTGTAGAAGTTGGTGGAGAAGTTGAACATGAACCGCTCCGTCAGCCTGAAGTTCTTGCCGATGGTGACATCGGAATCGAAGAAGGTTGGGCCACGGTACTGGTTGCGCCGCTGGTTCGGGAAAGTGTTGGGAAACACGCTCCCCGGCCCGAAGGCAGCGGTGTTCAGGCACTGACTGTTGCCATTGGAACAACCCATTTGGCCATTGTCAGAAAGCACATTGGCAACGGTGTTGGGGGTGGATATTCCATAGTTGCTAACAGACTGGGTGCCGTCAATGACCGAGAGTGGCAGACCCGAGCGCCAGAAGAAGTTCTCGGAAAGCATCCAGCCACCCAGGGCTGCGTTGGCAAAGCTGTTGCTGAACTTAAACGGCGTTTGATACACGTAGCTGCCGTTGAAGCTGTTGCGGACATCGTAATCAGCGTTGCCGTAGTTGTTGCACTTCAGACAGTTAGGATTGAGCTGCCACACAAGCGACCCAAACGTCTGCTGATTGTTGTACGGAGTCGCGCTGATGCCGCCGTTAGAGACGTCATCCATGGCATGGCTCCAGGTGTAGCTGAACTGGAGTGACAGGCCGTGGCTCTGACGCATCGACACGCTGGTGGTTACACCGTTGTAGTTGGAGACGCCGCTCGAAGAGTATTGGTCATACGAGCTGAAGATCGAGGTGGCTGCTACGGCGGGTAATCCCGGGTAACCGTACGCGTTCAGGCCCACATTGTTGACCGGGATGTGGACTCCATGGTTGCCCACGTAGCCGATAGAGAGCGTGGTCATGCTACCCAGTGCCTGTTGCATGCCGAAGCTCCACTGCTCGTAGTATGGAGTGTGGAAGGTCCCGATCTGGCTATTGTAGCTGGGGGCCGAGAACGCGGCTCCCACTTGGTTTGACAAGCTCTGAAAGGATGCGCCGTTGTCGAATCCCGACATAATAGCGTGAGCGGACGCCGCTCCCGCAATATACGGGCTGGCTGGGGTGGTGGTATCGCCCCAAGGGATGCCAGATCCCGTAAAGGTTGTGATAGGAACCAACCCAGGCAGGTTGGTCATGAAGGAATCGCCAACCACCGCCGGGAAGGCATCGTTAAAGATTCCAAAGCCGCCGCGAAACACGGTGTTCGGACCCAACGGCGACCAGGCAAAGCCAAACCGGGGAGCCAGGTCGATCTTGTCGGTGGCATTGTAAAGCTGGTGGTTGTGGCCGTTGATGATTGAGTTGTAGGGGGTGGTGGGACTGAGCAGGCCCTCAGCCAGGAGAGTATTGAATGGCGCCTTCAGCAACGAACCGCAGTCGTTCTGGCACACCGGATTGGAGTTCTTCTCCAAGCGCAGGGCGAGAGTGAGGGTCAGGTTATGGGCGACCTTCCACTCATCCTGTCCATAAATTCCAATTCCCCACAGTGCGACCGGCTGCTCCGGCTCGGAGGGGAAATTCTGGATGGTCTCCAACGCGCTGCCGTTGTAGAAATCAGCTTTGCCGCCATCGCCGTTGCCGGAAATGTCGCCAAGGATGATGAGGGGGTTGTTGAACGTACTGAAGGCGAAGTCACTGATGTCATAGCGACGGAAGTTGGCGCCGAACTTCAGGTTGTGCTTGCCCTTGGTCCAGGACAGATCGTCGATGAACTGATATTGGGTAACGTTACGTCCCTGGGGGAAGTCGAACGCCAAACTGGTAATTCCGTTCGCTCCGCCCAAGTTGAAGCCGGTCGAATCGATGCTGTAGGGGAAAACACTTGGGTCGACCTGGTCGAAGATGGCCTGGTAGTGGCTGAGGTCCGCGCTGAACTGGTTGGTCATATTGGAGCTTATGATGCGGGTCCAACCGAACTGGCCATCGTAGGCAGGCTGTTTGCTGGCGGCACTGAGATCGGGGCTGAAGGGATCAGCCGCCGTGGCCTGAACACCATGATCGATACGGGCGCGGAAGTAGAACTGGTTCTTTTCTGACTGGTTCCAATCGATCCTGAAGGGCAGGATCCATTCCGTTCCCGGCAGCGCCGGCGTTGCCTGATAGCTCGAGAAACAGTTGCCGTTGAGTGCCGGATTGAGCGCAGTTATAGTCGCACCGCAGTTTGACGACGCGGGGTTGCTCCCGTTGTACGCTGCGTAGTTGGTGCCGTTGTATCCCTTGGCGTTGGTGTATATCCCGAACAGCTTGCTATAGAGCGCAACCTCGTTCGGATCGACCACCTGCAGGTTGGCCAGAGTCTGGCTGATGAAGGTTGGACTTGGTACATAAACCGGCCCGCTCGAAGGAACAATGTATTGGACGGCTTCGTAATCGACGAAGAAGAACAGTTTGTCCTTCTTGATCGGCCCACCAAAATTCGCTCCATATTCATTGTTGTTGGCAAAGGGCCGCGGAGTTACCGGGGTGCTGTGATTGTTGAACCAGTCATTGGCATCCATGGCGCGACCGGTCCACTCGTAAAAGACGTCGCCGTGGTACTGGTTGGTGCCCGACTTGGTTACGTAGTTGACCTGGGCGCCGGCCTGCTGACCGTACTGTCCAGAATAGGCATTGCTGATGACCGTGGCTTCCTGCACTTCGTTCTTGCCCAGCGTCAGGTTGGTCGCACCCGAGTTGTTCAGGTTCAGGTACGGATCCATGTCGTTCTCGCCGTTGACCGTGAACATATTAGAAGTGGCGGGCAGGCCGTAGGCGCTGAAGTTGCCATAACCCATGCCGGTGTTCATGGTCACACCAGGCGCTGTCTGCGCCACGTAGGTGAGATCGTTACCGCCGTTCGGCGAGTTTTGAATCAGGTTTTGGTCAAAGTTGGTGGAGAGATTAGCATTGTCCGTTTGCACCAGGGGCGGAGCACCGGTCACTTCCACCGTGGTTGAGCTGGCGCCCACCGCCATCTTCACGTTAGCGACGGTCGACTGGCCGACGTTAACCGAAAATACGCTGGACGTGGTAGTGAAGCCCTGGGCGGAGACATTAACCGTGTAGCTTCCCGCACTCAACAGAGAAAACCGGTACAAACCGCTCGAGCTACTTGTGGTGGTGCGGGTTTCGCCCGTCGCATTGCTCTTTAGCGTTACGGTGGCGTTCGATACAACCGCGCCACTGGGATCTGTTACCGTACCTACCAGATCCCCCGAGACCAGCGATTGTCCAAATGCTGTGGGCGCCATTAGGCACGCTGCTAGCAAGCACATTAGCAGCGCATACAAACGCAGTTCTTTCATGTACAAACCTCGCTTCATTTCAGAACGTCTCGATCCTTCGCATTGCCAGAGATTCGCAGGGATAAATCGTTCGGCAATGTGGACACTGGTGCAAGCAGACTGCCAGGAAGGGTTGTTTTCAAATTGTAGTAATTAGGTGGCTTGCATTAGTAATAAGACTATTACCCCCCACTAAAGTACCATTTATCACAGATCTGCTTGCTGAACGCCTCCCGATTTCCAGAGGTCGCGACACTCCTATCGAAGCGGAGAAGGCGCATTCTGAGTGCATGCCAGGACGCGTGATTGCACAGTCGGCGCGACCGGTTCGTGGTCTGGCGAACTTCAGGTTTTCGTTAAAGCCAGTAATTGAACATTGGCGAGGAGGCAGAAAAATGGCGGCCCCCAAAGGGGCCGCCAAAGTAACGCAGAGTGTAACTGCTTAGAAGGTGATTTTGCCAGCGAACTGGATGATTCGTCCCGATGGCAAGCCTGGGAAGAACGATCCGTACGGGCCAGTTGGCGGCGCCGTCGTGATCTGGGGCTGCCCAAAGGTTCCGTCTGCCAGATTCAGATCCGGGTTGGCAAAGTTCGGGTGATTGAAGATGTTGTAGAAGTTGGTGGAGAAGTTGAACATGAACCGCTCCGTTAGCCTGAAGTTCTTGCCGATGGTGACATCGGAATCGAAGAACGTTGGGCCACGGTACTGGTTCCGGCGCTGGTTCGGGAAAGAGGTGAACAAACTTGCCGGACCGAAGGCAGCGGGGTTGAGACACTGACTGTTGCCGTTGGAACAACCCATTTGGCCATCGCCAGAAAGCACATTGGCAACGGTGTTGGTTGGGCCGTAGTTGGTGATCGCGGTATTGCCATCAATAACAGACAGTGGCAAGCCCGAGCGCCAGAAGAAGTTCTCGGAAATCATCCAGCCACCCAAAGCCGCGTTAGCAAAGCTGTTGCTGAACTTGAACGGCGTTTGATACACATAGCTGCCGTTGAAGCTGTTGCGAATATCGTAATCAGCGTTGCCATAGTTGTTGCAAGACAGACAGGTCGGGTTGATCTGATAGACCAACGACCCGAATGACTGCTGGTTGTTGTAGGGAGTCGCGCTGATGCCGCCGTTGGAAACATCATCCATGGCATGGCTCCAGGTGTAGCTGAACTGGAGTGACAGGCCGTGGCTCTGACGCATCGACACGCTGGTGGTTATGCCGTTGTAGTTAGAGATGCCGCTCGAAGAGTACTGCTGATACGTGCCGAAGATCGGCGTGGGCACCGTGCTGGGGAATGGCGAGAAGCCGGCGCCGAAGGCGTTCAACCCCTCGTTGTTGACCGGGATGTGAACTCCATGGTTGCCGACGTAGCTGATGGACAGCGTGGTCAAGTTGCCCAACGCCTGTTGCATTCCGAAGCTCCACTGCTCGTAGTAAGGAGTGTGGAAGGTCCCGATCTGGCTATTGAAGCCCGGAGTCCGGAACTGAGCTCCCAATTGATTCTTCAAGCTCTGAAAGGATGCTCCGTTGTCGAATCCCGCCATGATAGCCGCGGCGCTGTTCGCTCCCTGAATGTAAGGGCTGGCAGCGGTGGTGGTATCGCCCCAAGGCGTGCCGTTGATTCGAACGTTGACCAAGCCTGGCAGGTTGGTCATGAAGGAATCACCCACGACCGCTGGGAAGGCATCGTCGAAGATTCCAAAACCGCCACGAAAGACGGTGTTGGGACCCAATGGCGACCAGGCAAAGCCGAACCGGGGCGCCAGGTCAATGGCGTCGGTGGCGTTGTAAAGCTGGTGGTTATGTCCGTTGATGATTGAGTTGTAGGGAGTGGTCGGGCTGAGCAAGCCCGCCGCCAGAAGGGTGTTGAAGGACGCTCCGCCCTTCGTCAGCGAGCCGCAGTCATTCTGGCAGACCGGGTTGGAGTTCTTCTCCAGGCGCAGGGCCAAAGTGAGGGTCAGGTTATGGCTGACCTTCCACTCATCCTGTCCGTAAATGCCGATGCCCCAAAGAGCGACCGGTTGCTCCGCCTCGGACGGGAATGCCTGGCGGGTTTGCAGCGCGAGTCCGTTATAGAAGTCAAGAACGCCGCCATCGCCGTTGCCGGAGACGTCGCCGATCAGGATTTCAGGATTGTTGCGCACGCTGAAGGTGAAGTCGCTGATGTCATAGCGACGGAAGTTGGCGCCGAACTTCAGGTTGTGCTTGCCCTTGGTCCAGGAGAGGTCATCGATGAACTGGTACTGGGTGACGTCACGTCCCTGAGGGAAGTCCCACGAGTAGCCGGTAACTCCGCCCGGATCGCCCAGGTTGAAGCCCGTGGAAACGATGCCGAACGGCATAACACTCGGGTTGACCTGATTGAAGATGGCGTCATAGTGGCTAAGATCCGCGCTGAACTGGTTGGTCATATTGGAGCTTATGATGCGAGTCCAACCAAACTGGCCATCGTAGGCAGGCTGTTTGCTGGCAGCACTAAGATCGGGACTGAACGGATCGGCCAGGGTTGCCTGAATACCATGATCGATACGGGCACGGAAGTAGAACTGGTTGTTCTGCGACTGGTTCCAATCGATCCTAAAGGGCAGGATCCATTCCTTTCCGGGCAGCGCTGGTGTCGCCTGGTATGACGAGAAACAGTTGCCGTTGAGTAATGGATTGACCAAAGTTATCGCCGAACCGCAGTTTGCCGATGCCGGGTTAGTCCCGTTATACGCCGCATAGTTGGTGCCGTTGTAACCCTTGGCGTTGGTGTAGATACCAAACAACTGCTGGTATCTTGCCACCTCGGCTGGCGCGGTTGCCTGTAGATTGGCTATGGTCTGGCTAATGAAGGTCGGCGACGGTACATATACCGGCTCGCTGGAAGGAACGATGTACTGGACGGCTTCGTAGTCGATGAAGAAGAACAGCTTGTCCTTCTTGACCGGCCCGCCGAAATTCGCTCCCCACGCATTGTTATTGGCGAAGGGGCGCGGTGTTCCTGAGCGATTGTTGAACCAGTCATTGGCATCCATGGCCCGGCCGGTCCACTGGTAGAAGACGTCGCCGTGGTATTGGTTGGTGCCCGACTTGGTTACGTAGTTGACCTGGGCGCCGGCCTGCTGACCGTACTGTCCAGAATAGGCATTGCTGATGACGGTCGCTTCCTGCACTTCGTTACGGCCGAGCGTCAGGTTGGTCGCACCCGAGTTGTTCAGGTTCAAGTACGGATCCATGTCGTTCTCGCCGTTGACCGTGAATAGGTTGGAGGTGGCAGGCAGGCCGTAAGCGCTGAAGTTGCCATATCCCTGGCCGGTGTTCATGGTCACGCCAGGTGCTGTCTGCGCCACATAAGTGAGATCGTTACCGCCGTTTGGCTGGTTCTGGATGATGTTTGAGTCAAAGTTGGTGGAGAGATTAGCATTGTCCGTCTGCACCAGGGGCGGAGCACCGGTCACTTCCACCGTAGTCGAGCTGGCGCCTACCGCCATCTTCATGTTAGCGACGGTTGACTGGCCAACGTTAACCGAAAATACGCTGGACGCGGTGGTGAAGCCCTGGGCGGTGACACTGACCGTGTAGCTTCCCGGACTCAACAGAGAAAACCGGTAGAGACCGCTGGAGCTACTTGTGGTGGTGCGGGTTTCGCCCGTGGCATTGCTCTTTAGCGTTATCGTGGCATTCGATACAACCGCGCCACTGGGATCTGTTACCGTACCTACCAGATCGCCTGAAACAAGCGACTGTCCGAAGGCCGCTGGTGCCATCAGACACGCCGCCAGCAGGAACGCCATCAGCGCATAAAAGGTCTTAAATCTTTTCATGTTGCGAACCTCTTCTCCTCGCACTAAGAATCTAGCTAATTGAATTGCCAAAGACCCGACTTGTGGGGTCACTAGCAGCTTACGGGATAGAAGTAGTGCAAGCATCGTGCCATTTCCAAGCGCACGACTTTGTCTGTATAAGTCAGTATATAAACTAGTTATGTGATTACCGTGATGGTCCAAGGCACGAAAGTACTACTTTCCACAGATTTCCACTATCAAGACCTACATTTTTCTGGATAATTTCACCACTATTACCGCCTAGGCGTCGTTTTGGCTCTAGAGGGATTCGACCCACTGAACACGGCTCGCAGGCTTCCGACACAAACCTTTATCCCCCGAACTGTGGGCGAAAATGAGCGCATGGACTTGGCTTCGTCTACAAATTAACAGTCGCTGTAATCAGACAATTAAAGATTGGTTGCGCGCGAGGATGGGGATAAACTCCAAGCGAGAGGCGAGGTGCGTGAGCCCGGCAACCTCGAGGCCGCATTCCGCCCGCTGCTTCCAAGAGGAGCAATCATGGCCCAACCTAACAACTCTCTCTACCTTGTAATTCTCACCGCTGCACTCTGTCTGGCACAAAGTGTGAGCACAGCCGAGCCGACGCAAACTCCCGAACAAACTTCACCGTCACAGATTACAGCTCCAGCGAGCAGTGCCAAAGGCCACGGCGTCATGCCGGTGGACCTAACTAAGTCGCTCGACTCGAAGAAACTGAAGGAAGGGGACGCGGTGACGGCTCGCATCGCCGCCGATTTGCGCATGAAGGACGGAACGGATATTCCGCGCGGCAGCAAGGTGACGGGACATGTGACTGAGGCGAAGTCCCGCTCCAAAGGTGATTCGCAGTCGGCGCTCGGAATAATTTTCGACAAGATCAGCCTGCCAGACGGGAAAGAAATGGCCATCAAGGGGGAGATACAAGCGGTGGCTCCGAATCCGAATTCCGGAACGGCAGACAGCGGCGGCGTAAATTATCCCGGTATGATGCCCGGACATGAGGGTTCGGGCGCGGGCACAACGGCTCCTGCGGCGCCCAGCGCGCCCGCAAGTCAGCAATCGGGTCGCCCACTGCTGAATGCGCAGTCGAAAGGCGTTATCGGCATGCACAATCTTGAGTTGGGCGAGAATTCTGTGCTCGTCTCCAGCGGCAAGAATGTGAGCCTGGATAACGGCACACAGATGATGCTTCAGGTCGAGGTTGAGTAACGGCTGTTGGACGACGGGTTGAGACTCTGGCCTTGAAGGGCCAACTTTGCCAAGCACTGTATTGCAGCCAGCTGGTGACGAAACTGTAGCTCGGCAAGATCGGATACTTCTCGGTGGCTTGGATTGCTCTTAAGATCGATAAGGGGGAGGAGAAACTTTGGCTCAAATGATTAACCGCGTGTTTTTGGTAATGATCGCTGTAGTAGGTAATGCTTGCCTGTGTCTAGGACAAAGCTCCACTGCCGCTCGATCTGATCAATCTTCCACTCAGACATCGTCGTCTTCCCAGGCCATGGCTCCAGCAGATAGTGGTAAAGGTCACGGTGCAATGCCAGTGGAACTGACCAAGTCGCTGGACTCGAAGAAGCTGAAGGAAGGCGACACAGTGACGGGGCGCATCGCCGCCGATTTGCACATGAAGGACGGAACGGAGATTCCGCGCGGCAGCAAGGTGACCGGCCACGTGACCGAGGCAAAGGCACGCTCCAAGGGAGATTCGCAGTCGGCGCTCGGGATAATCTTCGACAAGATCAGCTTGCCCGGCGGCAAGGAGATGGCCATCAAGGGCGAAATACAGGCAGTCGCGCCGAATCCGAATGCGGGCACGCAAGACGCCGGCGGCGTCAATTATCCCGGCATGATGGCCGGGAATGACCGAGGCGGCAATTCCGGCGGCACGACGCCTACCCCGGCGCCGAGCGTGCCCGCAACTCAGCAAACAGGCCGCCCGTTGCTGAATGGGCAGTCGAAAGGCGTCATTGGGATCCACAATCTTGAGTTAGGAGAGAATTCCGTGCTCATCTCCGGCGGCAAGAATGTGAGCTTGGATAGCGGAACCCAGATGATCGTGCAAGTCGAGGTCGAGTAGCGCCCAGCGCATAAAGCGCGGTTGGTCATTGCCGTGTCAGCCATTCACTGCCGGTGCGGAACCGTCGTGTGTGGTGCGATCTTCTCCGCGGTGACGAAGATCGGCTCGATGTCCACCGGAATGTCGCCGAGCTTGTCGAGCGCTCGCTTGAACTCAGGTCGCAGCACACCCAAGGTATCAAGCATCTTCTTGGCGCCGGCGTAATTTCCTTCCGCCTCAAGCGTAAGTAAGTCATGCGTCAGGTCCCGCACCGCATCTTTGATCTTCGAATAATCTACGGCGAAGGTTTCATCGGGACGCATCACGAAGGCGCCTTTGTCCATGAGGTAGTTCACCTGTACGGCCATGCCTTTGCCGTGTGCGTCGTTTAGTCCAAAGCGCAACGTGCGGAATGACGATGCCAGATAGGTGGCATACAACTGCTTCTCTGGGCTGCGGTTTGGCTTCAGAACATCGGCCAGGCCCATCGCCTGTGCGTGGTCGAGCATATACTGCAACGCAAACAGCCCAGTCACGTCGGCCTTGGCTTCCTCAATCGCGCTATAGAGTTCCTTCAGCTGCTCGCGTGGCGTGGTCAGCTTGCCATCTACGGTGATCTGGTGCGGTCCCAGGCCGTGGCACAACTCGTGGGTGAGGATGTGAGTGAAGAATGCCTCGAACTCAACTCGGTCTTGCTCGTCGCCGCCCAACACGATCCTTGAAATGGGAATGAGCGTCTTGTCGAACTTGGCTTGTTGCACGTTCTTCAACATGACCCGCTTGCTGCCCTTCTCGGCGATTACTCGCTCGTCGTTAGGCAAGTTGTACGCAGCAGTCTGCACGCCGTGGTTACCGTCTCCCGCGCTCATCACTTCATTCACTACGCGGATGGGCGCCTGTGTGCCAATCGTTGGATTGCGATACTTCGGATCGATGGGAAGATGGTCTTCGATCTCCTGCAAATTCCTGGAGAAGGCACCCAGCTTGGCGCTCTCTTCCTCATCGCGCACGTTTACGTAGGCTTCGTATGATGCCTTGTAACCAAACAGTTCGTCGTTGTAGGTTTCGTACGGCCCGATGGTGATGTCGAGCGGCGCGTCCAGATCCATCCATGCAACGTCACTCTCGTAATAATCGTTGGAGAGGAAGGCGGCGGCACGCGTGTTGAGAAAGCGCTTTAGCGTGGCATTGTCGGTGAGCGCCGCTGCTTCCTTCAACAGATTGGCCGCGCGCGTGAGATCTGCCTTGTAGGCTTCGCTATAAGGAACAATATTGAATCGGCTCCTCCCGTCGGAACGAATGACGCTGAAAAATCCCTTGGCTTGCTCTTGCTGTTTTGCGGGCAGTGTCTTCACCCAGCTTTCGAACTGCTCCTTGGTCATGTTCTCGGGATAGAAGTTCGCGCCCGGCAACTTGTGTTCGGGTACACCGGGGATGAACGCGGTGTTATTGTCCAGCTCCGACCATGGGCTCTTATTGATCCAGAAATAGTGCAGGCGGGCGTTGCCCAAAGGAGTCGAATCCTTCTGCAGCTTGGCGTAGAGCGCGAGGTCGCCCCTCCAGTACTGCATCATGAAGATGTCGTCGATGATGCGCGCCGCTTCCACCAGCTTCACCAGCGCCCTGCGATCGCCCTCGGAAAGGCTGCTAATTTCCACGTTGAGCTCCGTGGGCGCAAAGCGGGCGGTCATTTTCTGCAGTTGCGTGAGATCGGGGACATTAGTGGCGAGCTGATCGGCGGCCGATGCCAGAACCGAACCTATCATCATTACCATTGCGAGAAGAGCAAGATGTTTCAAGGGATCAATCTCCTGCAAACGGTCATGATAAATCAGGGAACGGCCAAGCCGGTGCCGTGCTGTTCCGCGAACCAAGCCTGGCGCCGGCAATGCGGCGCGGTCTTTTTCTCCGGCCGCTTCGCTCCAGCAGAATAGGGCCAGACGCGGTAGAATAATTCCTAACAAGTAAGAGATTTTGAACCCAGGTGAGACGTCGCGACGCTAGGCCCGCCTGATCAGGTATTTGATGAAGAAATTTGCTGTGCTTCTGTTGTTGCTTGTATTCCTGGGTGCTCCCTTGGCGATTGCCCAATCTGACCAGGCGGCTGGACAGGACGAGACCGTCGTCGAAGAGATCATTGCCCGCGTCAACAACAACATCATTACCCGCGCTGACCTGCGCCGCAGCCGAGAACAATTGCAGGCCGACTCCCGCCAGCCCGAACCCTCTGGTGCGCCCGGACCCAAAGAGCAGGACTTGCTCCGCGATCTTATCGATCAGCAACTGCTGCTGCAAAAAGGCGAAGAGCTGGGAATCTCCGCCGACACCGACGTGGTCAAGCGACTCGACGAGCTGCGGAAGCAGATGCATGCCGACTCCATGGAAGACCTGGAGAAGGCCGCCCAAGCGCAAGGTGTCTCGTGGGAAGAATTCAAGCAGAACCTGAAGAACAGCATCATTACCCAACACGTGATCAGTCAGGAAGTGGGCGGGCATATCACCGTGTCGCAGCAGGAGATCCAACAATATTACGACCAGCACAAGACCGACATGGAGCGCCCGGAACAGGTCCGCATGAGCGAGATTCTGATTTCGACGCAGCAGACGCCGGCGGTAAAGACCGAGAAAGGGCAAGAAGTGCTGCCTGAGGCCCCGAGTCCGGAGGTGGTCGCCGCAGCCAAGGCCAAAGCAGACAAGGTTTACGAGCTGCTAAAGAAAGGCGGCAACTTCGAGGAACTGGCCAAACAATACTCCAACGGTCCGACCTCGGCGGCGGGCGGAGACTTGGAATACTTCAAACGCGGCACGCTTTCCAAGGAGCTCGAAGAACGAGTATTCGCCATGAACCCTGGTGGCTACACCGAGCCGGTTCGCACCAATCAGGGATGGGTCATCTTGAAGATCACCGAACACCAGACGGCAGGTGTTCCTCCCTTAAAAGAAGTGGATAACCGGATCCAGGAACAGATCTACATGACCAAGATGCAGCCCGCGTTGCGCGACTATCTGACCAAGCTGCGCGAGGATGCCTACATTGATATCAGGGCCGGCTACGTTGATACCGGCGCCAGCCCCAACGAAACCAAGCCGGTATATACCACGGCGACCACGGAAGGCTCGTCGAAGGCCAAGAAGAAGAAGAAGTTCGGACTCTTCTAGTTCCAGAGTGGCTATCTGAAGGCGTGCTGCGGCGCGCCTTTTAGTATTAGTCGTGGTATTTTTGTACCGCCGCGATTGAACGTCTTCCCCCGAGTTTTGACGGATGAACACGTATGCCTGCGCCTGACAATCTCTACCTCGACGAAGCTTTCCGGAGCCTGCGCGGCTACAAGCGTCTCGCCGATGCTGCCATTGCCCAGCTTAACGAGGAGCAGTTTTTCGCGGCGCCGGACGCCGAGTCCAGCAGCATCGCCGTCATCGTGAAACATATAGCCGGGAACATGCGCTCACGCTTCACCGGCTTCCTTACCACCGACGGCGAGAAGCCCGATCGCAATCGCGATAGTGAATTCGTGATGGCTACTGACGCCAAGCGCGATGAAGTCCTGGCCATCTGGGAACAGAATTGGGAACTGGTTTTTCAAACCGTTAACTCGCTGGAGCCTGAGGATCTTGGCCGTACGATTACCATCCGGGGCGAATCCCACTCCGTGCTGCAGGCCATCAATCGCCAGGTCACCCATTACGCGTATCACGTGGGGCAGATCGTTTACCTTGCGAAACATTGGAAGGGCGCAGAGTGGAAATCGTTAAGCGTACCCAAAGGCCAAAGTGAGCAGTTCAACGCCGAGATGTTGCGCAAACGCTCGAAGCCGTAAGCTTTGACCCCGTGTGCCAAGTATGCGTTGGATAATCTTAGTGGACCTGGCGCCCCAACCTTTCGGTTTCTTCACCAGCTCGCGCGGTCTCTTCCTCCGCGTCAGCGGTTCTGCTTAGCGCCCAGTTGAAGAGTGCGATACCATGAACTCCTGGCCGCATTCGCTCGCCACGGTGTGTCCACGGTCCTGCTATGAAGGAATTCTACATTTGCGATTGCACCCGTCTGGAGAACCAGACCATCACCTCTCTCTTCGTGGTCGCCGCCAAACAGGTGAAGTCGAAGAAGAACGGTGAACTCTACCTTTCCGTTACTCTGGCCGACCGCAGCGGGCAACTCCAGGCGAATATGTGGGACAACGTTGCCGACACCCTCGACGCGTTCGACCAGGATGACTTCGTCAAAGTGAAGGGTGTCATTCACAAGTACAACGGACGTTGGCAGCTGACTATTCACAAACTGCGCAAGCTGGGCGACTCGGAGATCGACTATAGCGATTACCTTCCCAAAACCTCGAAGGACATCGACCAGCTGTGGCGCACGCTGGGGGACTTCGTCGATAGCTTCGAGAATCGTTGGCTGAAATCACTGCTCAGGGAATTTATAGCCGACGAGGCAATTGTTGCCGCCTACAAGAATGCGCCCGCGGCCAAGACGCTGCATCATGCCTTCGTCGGTGGGCTGCTCGATCACGTGGTCTCGTTGTCTACCGTCTGCGACCTTGCCGCGCGCAACTATCCTTATGTGAACCGCGACTTGCTATTGACCGGCGCCTTTCTGCACGACATCGGAAAGCTGCACGAACTCGCGTACCAGCGCTCGATTTCCTATACCACCGAGGGCCAGTTGTTGGGTCACATGATCATCGAGCTGGAAATGCTGCACCAGAAGCTCACGCATCTGCCCGGCTTTCCTCCCGAGTTGAAGATCCTGATCGAGCACATGATTATCAGCCATCACGGGCACTATGAATTCGGTTCGCCCAAGCTGCCCATGTTTCCCGAGGCGCTCATGCTGCACTATCTCGATGATCTGGATTCCAAGATGGAGAGCATGCGCGCCCAGTTCGAGCGCGAGGCCGATTTCGACAGCCCGTGGACGAGCTACAACCCATCGCTGGCGCGGCCGCTGCTGAACACGAAGAAATTTCTGGAGAAGGGGCTGGCAGCGGCGCCTGAGGTGGAGTTGCGAACGGCTGCTGCAGTGGCCGGTAACGAGGATGACGTCCCAGCAGAACCCAGCGTCGGCAACCACGTTGCAGCCGCACCTGAACGCATGGTTCCGGTCCAACCGGTTGAAAAAGAGCCCGAGCTATCCCCGTTGGAAGCGTTAGAGCGCAAGTTTGCTTCGCACAAGGTGACGCCGGTGCCCGTCACTGGAAAATCGTCGTCCTCCTGATGCTGGATTTTGCCCGCTTTGAATGGCTCTCGTTCGACTGCTACGGTACTCTGATCGACTGGGAGACTGGCCTGCTGGGTTATCTGCGTCCGTTGCTGATGAGCAAGGGCCACTCGCTCACCGATGCCCGGATTCTGAACCTGTATTCGGACTTTGAGCCGCGCGCCCAGAGCGGCCCTTACCGCCCCTATCGCGAAGTCCTGGCGCAAGTGGTGCGTGACTTCGCGCGCGAGCTGCGCTTCTCTGTCAGCACTGCTGAGGCCAATGGGCTGGCCGAATCCATCCGCAACTGGCAACCCTTTGCCGATACGGATGCTGCGTTGCGTCGTTTGCAGTCACGCTACAAGCTGGCAATCCTCTCTAATATCGACGATGATTTGTTCGCTTACACCTCGACGAAGCTGACCGTCTGCTTCGATGCTGTAGTAACGGCGCAACAGCTACACAGCTACAAACCTTCCTTGAATAATTTCGAGGCGCTATTACGCCGCTTTCGGATTCCCCGTGAACGTCTCCTACACGTTGCCGAAAGCCTGTACCACGATGTGGTACCTGCGCATGCCCTCGAGATTGCGACCGTCTGGGTCAATCGCCGGCAGGGGAGAGACGCCGCGGCGACGAAGCTGGTCGAGGCCCACCCCGACCTTGAAGTGCCCGACATGGCTGAGCTGGCAGCGTTGGCAGTACCAGATGGGCAGAACGTTCCGCTGTCATCCTGAGCGGCCTCAGACCTCGTGACGGGAGTCGACGGACCCCTATTACCTCAGCCATTCGTCCACTCGTCACCCCATCGTGTGACGTGTCACACAGATTCTGCTGCTCAACAAGAAGAAACTTACAGGGCGGTCATTTGATGCCGCTCTGTGGACGTTGCTACGAGGCACGGTACGCTACCCTCGCCCTTATACAAGATGGCATTCAACCTCATCTTCTCGAATGTGAAGAGGGAATTGCCTAACCAAAGCGCGGCAGACTTGCTTTCCGGTTTCCGATTTTCCGGCATTTATTGCGATAGCACGGCCATCGAGTCCCGGTGCTGTTGGGACGACGGGCGAATCCCGCGCCGCATTTCATTCCCTGGAGGCTTTCATGCTTCATCTCGATACCGGTAATACCGGTTTCATGATTTTCTGCACTGCCCTGGTCATGCTGATGACTCCCGGCCTCGCCTTCTTTTATGGCGGCCTTGTCGGACGAAAGAATGTCCTCACCATCATGATGCAGAGCTTCATCTCGATGGGTTGGACCACAGTCATCTGGTACCTGTACGGATACTCGCTGTGCTTCAGCGGCGACTGGCACGGCATCATCGGCAACTTCCATAACCTTTGCCTTCGCGGCATCGAGTTAACAACCGCGTCGCCCAACAGCACGGTGCCGTTGATGGTCTTCATTGCGTACCAGATGATGGTCGCCATCATCACGCCAGCTCTCATCTCCGGCGCGTTCGCCAATCGCGTGACATTCAAAGCCTACTGTCTGTTCTTGACGGCGTGGCTGACGTTCGTCTACTTCCCGTTTGTGCATATGGTTTGGGGCGGAGGAATTCTGCAGCGCTGGGGGGTCCTCGATTTTGGCGGCGGCATCGTGGTGCACAACATTGCCGGGTTAGCGGCACTGGCATCAGTCATCTATCTGGGCAAGCGTAAGGTGCTCGATCGCGGTCCGCACAGCATCCCCTTGTTCGCCGTAGGCGCCGCTTTGCTGTGGTTCGGTTGGTTCGGGTTCAACGCCGGTAATGAAATGCAGGTTGACTCAGTAACCGGAATCGCATTCTTGAACACCCAGATCGCCGGTGGATTTGCCGCTGTCACTTGGCTGGCGGTGGCCTGGTTCCGGGAGGGAAAACCCAAGACTCTCGGATTTCTCACCGGCGCGCTGGCTGGACTGGTAGCCATTACTCCCGCCGCCGGTTATGTTTCGCCGACCACTGCCGTCATCATCGGACTGGCGTCGGGCGTGATTTGCTACTACGCAGTTGAAATGAAGAACAAATTGCACTGGGACGACGCGCTCGACGTTTGGGGCGTACACGGAGTCGGTGGCTTCCTCGGCATCGTGATGCTTGGCATTTTCGCCGACAAAGCGTTCAACCCCGCCGGGACCAATGGTTTGCTATATGGCAATCCTTCGTTTTTTGTGAAACAGGCGATCGCAGTGATCTTCTCCTCGGTGTGGGCTTTTGCTTTCACTTACGGCATGCTGTGGGTCATTAATTTATTCACTCCCGTCCGAGTGACAGAGATGAGCGAAGAGCTCGGTCTGGACGAATCCCTCCATGGCGAGCACGCCTACGAAGCTCCCGAAATCGAGGAGCTGTTTCACGGTGACCCGCACGACCTGATCGAACGGCTGGAGGAACGGGAAGAACTGGTCGGCAGCGGGAAGTAAGTTGCTCATCGAAAGTGCCCGGTTCCTGAGAAGCTTTGCCTTGGCAAGGGTGATGATCATCTCACCCCTGCTTCTGGTCGCACCGGCGAATCCTGTCGCCGCCCAGAGGTATCACGAAAGGCGCGGGACCAACATAACGCTTGCCGTCTTCAGAGAGTGCCATCAAAATGGCGGGATGGAGATGCCGCTGCGTTTTGTCGATGACGAGTATACCCCTCGGCTGTGGTCCGAGCTGTATCCGGTACTTCGCAACATCAAGACCGACGAACTCGCTAAGAAGATGATGGCCTACAAGAACAAACCAGTGGCGAGCTGGAGAGCTGATGACTGGGGGCTGCTGGACGCGCTGAACCAGATGCTTACGCTCCGAGCTACCTCTCGAGAGCATGCCCTGCGAAACGACTCTCCTCCCGTCCAGGATGCAGCGTTCTGGGCTAAGCTGGATAAAGATCTTGAATTCTATTACGAGGCGCAGTATCCCGGCGAAGAGCTGGACGAAGACGAGGAGGATTTCTGATTCTGCCCGCCCCCGCCCGTAGCATCAGGTACGCGCTGAGACTAGACCAAGTCCACAATGGATCATTCCGCCTGCCTTCCTCTTCTGCAGGGTAGAAAAGCCTGGTTGGCGACGTCATTTTTCGCGCTATCATGTTCCGCATGGCTCATCATCACTCGCCGCGATTTCTCGATATCGTTAACGACTCCAAGCAACGCGTCCGCGAAGTAACTGTGGACGATGTGAAGCAAATGCTGGACCGCAAGGCCGGCTTTCTTCTCATCGATGTTCGCGAAGACAACGAATGGGCGAAAGACCACCTGCCGACGGCCGTGCATCTGGGCAAGGGAGTTCTGGAACGCGACGTCGAGCAGCGTGTACCCGACACGAGTACACACATGGTTCTGTATTGCGGCGGTGGATTCCGCTCTGCATTGGCGGCCGACGCCTTGCAAAGAATGGGATACACGAATGTCGTGTCCATGGATGGCGGCATTCGCGAATGGCGAGAGAAGAGTTACCCGCTTACAAGCGAATGAGGGACTGCCCTCTCGGTTCGAGTCCGGTGCTCACAATGACTCCGGAGGTCGCCATTCACTACGTCGCAAAGTCACGCACCCTAACCTGATGGGCAGCGCAATGCTGAGATCCCGTCAACCATGGAACAGTTTGGCGGCGGCCTTGTGGATGTCTGAAGAGGCGCGTTGTTCTGCTCGTCCTCGGCGTTCACATTTACCACAGCTACAACGTCGCATTATGCGTGCTGATCCCTACAAAACCACCTCGACGGTGATATGGGTCGCCATAGTGTTTGGCGGAACAGGCATCGAGGCGGACTGGGTATTCTCGCGATAAGGGAGCGTCAGACTGCTGGTACTCTCGGGCGGCACGGCGACGTCATAGATGAGGTTCAGGGTATCGCTGCCAGCGTACTGCAGCAGCCAGGAATAATACATGGACACAACGCAAGTCGCGTGATTACCAGTTCGGACGGCGGACAGGGCTCCTATCTCTTTGAAGGTGGTGCTTTCGCCCTCCACATTCAAAGTCACCTCGCAACCGATGGTGTCGGAGCTG
The DNA here is from genome assembly GCA_963748225.1 of uncultured Acidobacteriaceae bacterium. Taxonomy (GTDB): domain Bacteria; phylum Acidobacteriota; class Terriglobia; order Terriglobales; family Acidobacteriaceae; genus Bog-257. The sequence continues at coordinate 806,246 of CAVVHW010000012.1, read as the reverse complement.
GGAATCCATGTGTCATCAAAGGTAATTTCGAAAGTAACGTCCACCTTTCCCGTGGTGGCAACAGCGTTGGTGTGGTCTCAGAGTTGGCAGCGGCGACGGGGTGTGCCTGGCTGAGCCCGGCTACGCAAAGGGTCATCACGCAAACACAGACGAAGAGTATCCTCGCAACATTTCGATGCCTTGGTTAAACCTTTCAAATTGGAATGGAAACCTGGATTGCCGCGAAGTGTAGCAAACATCCTTCGCCACCGCAGCAGAAATCTCTAACGGAATGTCGAAAGGCCCTGACCTGAAATATCAGCCGTGCACTACTACTACTGTCAGCCTATTGCGCCATGGGAATCTTGATGATCTTCTTCTGGATCGCGTACGTCACGAGTTGCGCCTTATTGTGAATGTCGAGTTTGCGCATCAGGTTAAACTTGTGGGCCTCGATCGTCTTTACGCTTAGCCCCAACAGCACCGCAATCTCTTTCACCGAGTTGCCTTCGGCCAGCAGCTTCAGGATTTCGCGTTCGCGCGGCGTAAGCGTGGACATCCGCGGGCGCATTCTGGCGTCTTTGACCCGGGCCCGGAAATCTTCCACCAGTTTGCCCAGCACTCGCGAACTCAGGTACTTGCCACCCTTGTACACGTCACGAACGGCGCTCACCAACTGTTGCGCCGGCGTGTCCTTCAACACGTATCCTGCGGCCCCCACTTCCAGACATTGCACCAGGTAGTCTTCATCCTCGTACATGGTCAGGAAGATGATCTTAGTCTCGGGACGGTTCTTCTTGATCTGCCGGGCGGCTTCAAACGGCGAGAGCCCAGGCATTCCTATATCCATCAGCACCACATCCGGACGCAGCTCACGGGCTTTCTCCACCGCTTCGCCGGCGTCGGGCGATTCACCCACCACCTCAAAATCGCTTTCGCTCTCCAGCAGGCGACGTACGCCCTGCCGGAACAACGTATGATCATCCACCAATACACATCTGATCTTCGGCATGTTTCACCTAAGGCCGTGCGTCCGCATCCTGCAGGAGTGCGGGTCGGCCTCCATCAATAAGTCTCGTGTCAACGAGCTTTTGTTATCCCTGTAATTCTCTGAAAGGCTCTCATCACGCTCCTCGTGCCACTAAGGCATCGGGGCCTTCGTCGCTCACCGGAAGCTCGCGGGGGTGTTCAAATCCGCCGGCTGCAATGGGCGCACTTACTTCGATGCGCGTGCCCTTACCTCGCGCAGAGGTGACCTTCACCTTTCCTCCAATATTTCCGATGCGTTCGCGCATTCCGGCCAAGCCGAAGGTCTGGCGTCCGGGGTTTGGCCTGGGGACAATGCCAACCCCATCGTCCTCTACCACCAGACAAACCGACTCTCCATCGCGTCTCATCTCAATGCTTACCGTGTTGGCGGCAGCATGTTGGGCGACGTTATGCAAGGCTTCCTGAACCACGCGATAAACCGCGGTCTCCACCAGGGGGGACAGCCTGCCGAACTCAGGCGAAACCGTGACTCGCGCCTTCACACCGCTGCTCTTGGCTAAATCCTTGGCTTCTTTGCGGACCGCCGCGATGAGTCCCAGTTCTTGCAATACCAAGGGAGACAGCCGACCGATAATGCGGCGGATACCTTCGATTGTCCGATCCACGACATCGAGGGTTTCGCGGATCTTGGCCCGCGCGTTGCGCGCCCCCACGCTGCTCTCAAGCATGCCGAGATAAAGCCGTATCACCATCAGCGCCTGTCCGGTTTCGTCGTGCAGCTCACGGCTGATACGCTTACGTTCTTCCTCCTGCACTCGCAAGAGGTGGCCGGAAAGTTCGGCGATACGCATCTCGCGTTCGCGCAGGGCATCTGTCATGCCGGCGCGATCAATGGCCAGCGCCGAACGGTCGGCAATCGCCTTCAGCAACTCCCGTTCGGTGGGGAGCCAATCATGGGGGGCGGAAAACCCGATCAACAGCACCCCAATCACCGTCTCGCTGGACTTCAGGGGCACCCCCCAAAGCGCCTTTGCTCTGCCCTGCAGCATCGGACTCAGGGTCCCGTGGGATACGTTCAAGTCCGGCAAAATTCCCGGCTCACCGGTCTCGGCAATCTTGCCTGAGAACCCCTCGCCGATGGCAATGGCCATCGTGGGATCATCAAAATTGTCGCTGAAACCCACTTCGGCTTGCACTCGCAGAACCTGCTGCTCCGGTTCCTTCAGGAGAATCAATCCCACCGCGGCATTAAACGTGTGAGTAGCGATCTTCAGCACCCGATCTAGTAATGCGTTCAGGTTGTCCGCCGAAAGCTCGGCATCGAGCACCGACAACAATGCTTCCGACTCATTTTTCTGGGCATCGAAGTAGGCTCCCGACACCGCTACGTAACTGGCCCATGAAAGGGTTTCCATGGCAGCCAAGGCTTCACCCAACCGCTGGGGCGGGAAGATCTTCTCCAGGTACGGATCGATCAGTTCCTGATAAATCTGCAAGGAACGCGAGACGGTCCGCGCATTAACTCTCAGTTTGGCCAGGCGCTTTCCGAAATACTGCAGGCTGTCGTAAAACGCGGCGAAATCAGTCTGCGAAAAGATGGAGAAACCGGTGCCGATGGTCAGCCGCTCCAAGGCCGCCATGGCCCGTCCGTCGCAGTCGAATTCGGCAAACATCTGCTGGCGCCACGCGGCCGTAATCTCCGGAAAGTACGGCTGCAAGCTGCGCGTCACCTCGACCACCAGCTCGCGCGAAGATTCTTTTAGAGGCAGCAACGGAGACATAGGCTTCTAGCCCAACAAACATGTTGATGCGGTGGAAGTTACGGCAGGATGGCAGTACTACCTGATTAACGCGTTACCACCGAAATTACCTAATATCCTATCAGTTTTCTCGCTTATAAAATAGTCATTAATGCTCTAGCTATTGGCCATCGTGTATACAACCAACTCCACGCCCAGCGGTTTATTGGTATTCTGCGTCGTGAGGATTTCGCTTACACACGTGGCCACACCAGGGGGTGGCGTTAGGAAATCGGTCAAGTAACAATCATGGGTATCGCCGAAAAGTCGCGAACATTCACCAGCGTGCTTACGAACCATGAGACCCTGCGTTACTCGCGCCACCTCATCCTGCCCGAGGTCGGTGTGGAGGGGCAACTCAAGCTCAAGCACGCCCGTGTGCTGTGCATTGGAACTGGCGGTTTGGGCTCGCCGGTGGCGCTGTACCTGGCCGCCGCCGGGGTAGGCACTCTGGGTATCGTTGACTTCGATATTGTCGATTTGACTAACCTGCAGCGGCAAATCCTGCATGGGAGCGACGACGTCGGCCGCAAGAAGCTGGACTCGGCTGCTGAACGCATCACGGCGATCAATCCGAACGTCGAAGTTCGCAAGTTCGAGATGCGTTTGACCAGCGCCAATGCGATGGAAGTGATTAACAATTTCGACATTGTCGTCGATGGCACAGACAACTTTCCCACACGTTACCTGGTGAATGATGCCTGCGTGTTCAGCGGGAAGCCCAATGTGTATGGCTCAATCTTCCGTTTCGAAGGCCAAGCCAGCGTCTTCGCCGCCAAAAATGGCCCATGCTACCGCTGCCTGTATCCCGAGCCACCTCCGCCAGGACTGGTTCCGTCGTGCGCCGAGGGAGGCGTGCTCGGCATTCTGCCGGGGCTAGTAGGAATGATCCAGGCGACCGAGACGATCAAGCTGATCCTCGGAGTGGGCGAGTCGCTGATTGGGCGCCTGCTGTTGGTGGATTCGCTGGCGATGCGCTTCCGCGAACTCAAGTTGCGTAAGAATGCTGATTGTCCTGTCTGCGGCGATCATCCAACTGTTACCAAACTAATCGACTATGATCAGTTCTGCGGAATTGGCAGAGAGGAAAAAGCGGCAACCACTACTTTGCCAGAGATGACACCCGAAGAATTGAAACGGCGGCTCGACGCCGGCGATGACCTGTTTGTACTCGACGTGCGCGAGCCTCATGAATACCAGATTTGCAACCTTGGCGGGCACCTGATTCCGCTGAACGATCTCCCTAAACGGGTGAGTGAACTGGACGCACAACGCGAGATCGTCGTCCATTGCAAGCTCGGTGGTCGCAGTGCAAAGGCCGTTGACTTTCTGCGGCAGTCCGGCTTTGCTCGGGTGCACAACCTCGCGGGCGGCATTAACGCTTGGGCAGAGCGCGTCGATCCAAAGATGCCGAAATACTAGCCGCGGCGAAAACAGATGCGGGCAACGCGATCTATCTATCCGCTTCTATCTACGGTAGCGGAATTTCAATACAATTAATTCAGCCTCGCCACTTCGAACAGAGGAGGACCCATGCGAAAGCTCATTATCGCAATCGGAGTCATCGTCGTTATCGTGATTGTCCTGCTTTTGGCGTTGCCTCACTTTATTGATGTCAACCAATATCGCGGACAGGTCCAGGCCCAGTTGCAACAGCGGCTCAACCGCCCCGTACAGTTGGGAGAGATGTCGCTTGGGGTTTTCCCCATCAGGGTGGACGTGAATAACGTTGTCATCGGGGACGATCCCAGTTTTCACAGCAATGTGCCGTTCGCCCAGGTTGGTGAACTCGATGTGAGCGTGAAGCTGTTCCCGCTACTCAGCGGCAACGTTGAGGTGAATAGTCTGGAGATGAAGCAGGCCAAGATCGAATTGATCCGCAACGCGCAAGGTGTGTGGAACTTCTCGACGGCCGGGAATGCCCCAGCGGCGACACCCGCGAAGGCGGCTCCGCCATCCCGGCCTGCCAAGCAAGCCGCCCCGAGCGCGCCCGCCGAGCAGAAGCAGTTCACTCTTGGCGAGCTGAAAATTACCGACAGCCAGATCGCGATCACGGACTACCAAAAGCGTCAGCCGCGCCAGGTTTACGACCATATCGACATAAGTTTGAAGAATTATGCACCGGGCCAACCGTTCTCGATTGACGCCGCAGCGCATCTGCCGGGCAACGGTTCGCAAACGCTGCGCCTCACCGGAGACGGAGGCCCTGTAAACAATGCCGACTTCACTACGACGCCTTTCAAGGGCACCATCAAACTCGACCAAGTTTCGCTTTCGGCAGCGCAGAAGTTCTTGAACAACGCCGCCCTGGAAAACACCGACGCGGTGATCTCCGGATCGACCAACCTGTCCAACTCCAATGGAAAGATGAGCGCTGATGGCTCGCTCAAGCTGGAGAACGCCGTCATTCATGGAGTTCAGGCCGGCTATCCCATCTCCGCTGACTTCGATGTGACTGACGATCTTACCCACGATGTTATTCAGATCCGGAAGGCGTCGCTGAAGTTGGGATCCACGCCGCTCGCGGTGAATGGCACGCTGAACACCCGCCCCAATCCATCCGTGGTGGACGTGAACGCAAGCACCTCGAACGCTTCCATTCAAGAGGTCGCAAGACTCGCCGCGGCATTCGGCGTCGCGTTCAGTCCCAACACCAAAATCGCGGGACAGTTGACGCTTAACGTCCACGCCCAGGGCCCGACCGATCACTTGGCACTCAACGGCAATGTCAATGGACGCAATCTTGAGATCACGGGCAGCGATATCCCGCAGGCGGTGCGTGTCCCTGCGATCGACCTCACCATGAACCCGCAGCAGATCCAGTCCAATAATTTCACGGCCACATCGGGCACAACGACCCTGGGGGCACAGATGACGGTGTCGCAATATACCGGCAATTCGCCCAACGTGGATGCGACCCTGAAAACCGTGAACGGCAAAGTGAATGAGCTCTTGGGCATCGCCAAGGCTTACGGGGTTAACGCGGTTGAAGGCTTCACCGGCACTGGCAACATCACACTGGATGTCCACGCCGTCGGACCTATCAAGAATACCGACGCCATGACCTTCAGTGGCAGCGGCGCTTTACAAAATGCCTCGCTGAAGATGCCATCTCTCACCCAACCGGTGAACATCCGCAATGTGAACATGCAGTTCACGCAGAATTCCGTCAACCTGACTAACCTGGCGGCCTCGCTGGGCTCCACCAATGCCAGTGGCAATCTCAACGTTGCCAACTTCCAGGCCCCACGATTGACGTTTGCGCTGTCAGCCGACAAACTAAACGTCGACGAACTGCAGAAAATAGCTGGCAGTTCTACGCCCGCCCCGGCCAAGAAAAAAGCGGAAGCCACGTGGAGTCTGGTTCCGGCCGCCGATGCAGCGCCCGCACCCGCAGCGCAGCCGGGTTTGCTTGCCAATGCGACTGGGACCGGCAACATCGCAGTGGGCACTATTCTGTATCAGCAAATCCAGTTGACCAACGTGCATTCCAACGTGACGTTGAACCATGGAGTCATTCAGCTCAACCCGCTGACCGCCCAGATAGATGGCGGGCAGGAAAACGGCAGCATCACCGTCGATACCCGGCCGGCAAACATGGCATTCGCGGTGAATGCGAAGCTCAGCGGGGTGGATGCTAACCGGCTGCTGTCGTCCATCTCGTCAGTAAAGGACACGGTATACGGTTCGCTCGGCGCAAATGCTAATGTCACCTTCTCCACACCGCCATCGGGCGACGTGGTCCAAACCTTGAATGGCGTGATCGCGATGAACCTGGCCAACGGAAAGATCACCAAGCTCGATCTGCTGAAGGAATTGTCGAAGATCGGTAAGTTTGGAGGAGGAGCGGCCAAAGGCTACACCGCCGTCTCGCAGATGAGCGGAACGTTCAATGTGCACAGTGGCGTCGCCCAGACCAACGATCTGAAGGCCGCTCTGGATGTTGGCACCATGGCGGCTAACGGCATCGTAAACCTGGTCAACCAAGACCTGAACATGCACGTCACTGCCGTGCTCAACAAGAGCTTCAGCCAGTCGGTGGGCGGCACCGGAGTTGGCGGCTATCTGAATACGGCGCTGGCGAATAAGAACGGCGAACTGGTACTGCCGGTCATCATCACCGGCAACATGAATCATCCGATTGTGGCTCCCGATGTCCAACAGATTGCCCAGATGAAGCTCAAAAACCTGTTGCCTACGGCAGGAGGACTGCTGAACGGCAGTGGAGGGAACAATCTGGGCGGACTGGTAGGTGGATTGCTCGGTGGCCAGCAGGCAAAACCTGGTCAGCCTGCCCAGCAAAAGCAGCAGGCCAATCCGCTTGGGGACGCGCTGAATCAGTTGCTGGGCCCTAAGAAGAAGTAACCTGGGAGATTACTCGCAGCAAATAAGCCGCCCCTTTTGAGGGCGGCTTATTTCTCGCGGACAACAATGCTAGCGACTACGTGCTGGCTTGCTCCAGCAATCCCTTTTCCAGCTTCTCCTGGCACTCGATGCAGTGGCGTGTCCACGGAACTGCTTCCAGGCGCTTAGGGTTGATCTCGGCAGCGCACGAGATGCACTCGCCAAACGTGCCCTCCCGGATACGGTCGAGAGCGCTCTCCACCATCTGCAGAAGCTGTCGTTCGTTGTTGCTCTGGTGAAATAAGAATTCCTTATTGTACGAGTTGGCCGCGCGATCGGCGATGTCCTGCGCCGACTCCACGTCGGCTTCGCGCCCATCCTGAGCAGTGCGGGTCATGGTCTGGCGCAATTCGCGCTGACGTTCCTCCAAGCGCTTCTTGAAAACTTCCAGCTTTTTCTTGTCCATAGGTTCGTACCCTACCGATCCCTCCGCCGAGGCTCCAAAAATCCCCGAGAGAAAATTGGGTGCGCGAAACCGGAATGATATGCGTGGGCGGCACCCACGTCAACTAGCACTCCCGACCGGCCTTGAGAATCCCAGCGTTCAGGGGTTGGATGCCCGCAGCTTACCTTATGATTGACCTCGCATGACGTAAAAAAGCGGCCCCACATGGGCCGCTCTTTTCAAAAGAGGCGAAGGAGGAAGCTTCAGGGAAGGAACCGCGAGATGCTATCTCGTTTCAAGAGATCAGCAGAGAGATGTCGGGATTGATGGAAGAGAATTGAAGTCAATGTCTTGTGCCTCTTTAGCTGAAATCTGACCTTGCACTTTTAACGCCAGACACCTTCCGCTCCCACCTTCGCCTGTGGAAATAGAGCCGAAGTATTTAATAACAGGAGTGATATTTTCGTGGCCAGCTTCGGCAATCTGGCCCAAAATTTGCATCTGCTAAAGCCGTACTAGTAGCACCTCGATACCAAACCTAGGCGGTCAGATTCTCATTGTGCGCTGCTTTGTCCTCTTCGATAATCTTCAATTTGTTAAGGAGGGCCTTATAGCTGATCTTCAAGATCTTGGCGGCTTGACGGCGGTTCCAGCGGGTCTGGGTCAGCACTCGTTCGATGGCTTCGCGCTCGGCCGACATGGCCGCGCGCCGGCCAATTTGCAGTAGGGATGGCGCGTCCGCTTCCGTTGCATTTGTTTTTGCAGTATCAATGGGGATCGCAGCATGGTGCCGGCGAACTCCCCGCCGGTTGGTCCCCATTGGACTTGTTATCCTTCAGGCCCCAAAGCGGGCTGCTGCCGAAGGATGAACTCATGATTGGCTTGTGGGTCGAAAGCTCGCGAATAATTTGCGCTTCGTTGCCAACGATGACATAGCGCTTCACCAGGTTCTCCAACTCGCGGATATTACCCGGCCAGCTGTATTCCAGCATGCGGCCAATGGCGTAGTCTCCGAAGGGAGCCGGCTGCTTACCGTAGAACTCGCTGTACTTCTTCAGGAAGTACTCCAGAAAAACCAGGATCTCTTCCCGGCGTTCGCGCAACGGAGGAATGTGGACGGTGATCACGTTCAGCCGGTAGAAGAGATCTTCGCGGAAAAGGCCTTCTTCCACGGCCCGCTCCAGAGGCTTGTTGGTGGCGGCCAGGACCCTTACATCGACCGAGATATCCCGCTTGCCACCCAGCCGCGAGAATTCTCCACCTTGCAGCACGTGCAGCAGCTTGGCCTGGAGCGCCGGATGCATCTCGCTAACTTCATCCAGGAAGATAGTGCCGGCATTGGCTAAATCGAATTTTCCCAGCTTCTGGCGGTTGGCGCCAGTGAAGGCCCCAGGCTCATAGCCAAAGAGCTCACTTTCCAGCAGCTCGTAAGGGATGGCGGCACAATTGACTTTGACGAAGGGTTTGTCGCCCCTTCCCGATTGCGCGTAGATCATGCGCGCCACAACTTCCTTGCCGGTACCGCTCTCGCCGCGGATGAGCACCGTGGCGGTGGTATCGGCCACTTGCTCGATTGTGTCCTTGACTTCTTCCATCTTCGGACTGGTTCCGAAGAGCCCCAGGAAGTCGCTGTTACGGCGCACCTGATCGCGAAGCTGCGGGACTTCAGGCGAGACTCGCTGCCTTTCCAGGATCTTGTTGATTCGGAGGTCGAGTTCCCTGGGCTCGAAGGGTTTTCTCAAGTAGTCGTCAGCGCCCAGCTTGGAAGCCTTGAAGATCATCTCCGGATCGTGCTGTGCTGACAGCATTATCACGCCGGCGTCAGGCTTAATTTGCTTGATTCTTTCCAGGACGTCCAACGAACCCATTCCGGGTCCTGACAGGTCCAGCAGAACCACCACGGGATCGTAAACCCGAAGTATCCGGATTGCCTCTTCTCCCGTGGATGCATTGCCCACGTCGAAGCCCCGGCGCATCAGGTGGGAGCTCAAGAACCGATTCATGTCGACGTCGTCGTCAACAACCAGCGCGCGCACCTTTTTTTCCGGAATCATTGAGCTCCAAGAAATGAATGTTGGTTCCTTTGGCCCCACCCAGAGAAACCGGCGTACCACTATGAGAATCGCGATACCACTTCAAGGTTGCACCTTCTGTGTCGCATCCTCAAAAATGCGACTTCAGTGCAGCTTAAAGGCATCGCTCCTCGAATTGCTTTGGATTGATGAGCCGATTGTAACTCTGGACGGCCCCAATACGAAAGCCCGGCGGAGATTTCTTGGTAGCGCCGTAATACTGCCGCGTCAGGCCAATCCGCAAACGGTAAAGGCGGCCCAATGGCCGCCCCGTACCAAGCCGCTATAGCTCTTACACGCTCAATTTCCGCCGTTTACCGTCCGCAGTTTTCCAGGCATGAAGTGATAAGGTGGCCACGGTCCCGTGATGGTTACATGGCAATCCTTGAAGTGCCGGGTGGCGGCGCTGTAGCGGTTCTGATATTTGGCGATGGAGTCAGAATCGATAAGGTGGGCAAAGTCAATCAGCATGCCGCCGGAGTCGGTACGTTTGCAGATTATGTCTTCTTCCAATGGCGAGAACAGCTTGTGAACTTGCATGGAGAGTGCGCGGGCTTTGGTCTGCCGTTCGCGGTCGCGAGTGGCCCGCTCCCGCAATTTGCGAAGGTACTCGCCACCTACGCCATTGGGAAGCTCGGCAATCGCTTCCTGCAGTGTCCCATCCTTGAGGATGAGCTTGAAGTGCATTTCAGCTTTTCCTCGCAGACGATCCACGGACTCCAGAAAGGTTTTGCGGTTCGCCCTTACCGCCCGGCGCAAGGCTTCATCGGAATCGAAGATGGTGCCAAAGCGAAAGGGAAGGACGGTGAGAGTACGGAAGCACTCACTGACTACATGAGCATGCTCCAGAACGGCTTGCTGGGTTAGAGGTTTGGAGGCGGAATGCTCGCTTACAATAACCGCGAACTCTCCGCTGGGACAAGCGAACACCGGAGCGTCGTTCACACCCCGGAGATTTTCGATCGCCACCGGACGTCGGGCTCGAATACTACCTTGAAGGCTCTGTTGCTCGGTAATACAGTACGCGTACCACGCCATCTCAGTCTCTCCTGGGAGTGCTCGCACACAGTTTCACGACCGCTGTGTATGAGGGAATGCTGACTTGCGAACGTGGGACTAAACTTAAGGGTCTGGCTCAATCGAAGAAGATGGCCGGGAACCATCTTCCACTTCTTTATCCTAAGCCTTGGAAGCCGGAAACTGCAACCTACATCTTGCCTTAGACTGCATTTTTTCTATGATTAAGTCTCAAATTGGAGCGGGTCGCTCTCTCCCAAAGACCGCTACCGGAGGCGTATTGGCCCATCCGGTCTTGATAGTCAGGTTCATGGTTACCCCGTTTGTATTGTCTTAGTGGACACTTGACACCGCATAATTTGCAGATAGTATTGCTGCGCGTTCCCGACATAAATTTTCGGCCCGTTCACTGATACCAAATAGTGAAAAGGCGCACCCTCGCGATGTGCCGCGTTGGGCGGGTGCGGGCCGCAGCTTTCCTGGGGAACCCTACAAGACTCAACTGGCCATAGAGCAGGACGCAGAAGATGGTGTCCTCGCGAAGGAGTAACAATGTTTTCTCGGCACAATTGCGCCATGATTGTCACCCCCTGCAAAACCATCGAAAGAACTAGCATCCTCGTCTTGTCGCTCGGGGTGATCGTGCTGGCGGCAACCTTGTGCTCGGCTGCCGACCGCAAGGCCCCGGCTCCTCTGGTATGCAACAGCGGATCCCTACCGACCGGCGGTGATGGCACGCAGGACGTGCAGGTAGTGGGGCCGGGCATCTGCACCGTCGGTCCGGGCACGTACGGCTACCACAACATCAATATCTACAATGGCGGCACGTTGCAGTTTATGGACAGCGGCAACATCGACCTTTGGGCCGCCAACATCCTCGTGGAAAACAACAGCTCGCTGGTTGCCGGCACTCCGACCGCGCCTTACGGGGTTAACGGCATACTCACCATTCATCTGTGGGGGCCGGCTCAGACTACCGGAACCGGCCATGGCGACGGTGGCGTCGGCATCTCATGCCTGTCAGACACAATGAATCAATGCGGGGTGCCGGCTGCGCTGTGGAACTCCAACCCGTCGATGGGATTGAATCCCACCTCGTGCGTGCTCGCCGCTAATGTGCCGGGCTTCAATCAAAACCTGCCGGGCAACGTGAACGATTGCTTTTACGCCTACATGCCGCTCGACTACGACGACGGCGGCAACCCTCCCGGATACTTTGGATACAAGGTGCTGGGGGTTTCCTATGGCGGGAGCTTGCAACTCTACGGCAAGAAGGGTGCCACCTATTCGACTCTTCCGGTGTCCAAGTCGGGCACCAGTTGGGCGCGACTGAATCAGTCGGTGAAGGCGGGCGCCAGGATGCTTGTTCTGGATCGCGCTGTGGACTGGCAGGCGGGGGATGAGATTGTCCTTAGCACCACCGACTACTTGCCGGCTCACTCTGAGCAGCTGACCATCCTCGGGGTGAGCATCTTTAACGGCGTTACCACCCTCACCACCACCACCCCAGTCGCTTATACCCACAATGGACGCACTTATGACTACGGCCTCAAAAATGTCCCCGCCGATATCGGACCCGATCCGGATCCTAACGTTACCTGTTCGGCAGGCCAAACCCGCTGCGTGGAGACGCGCGCCGCAGTGGGGCTGCTAACCCGCAGCGTCCGCATTGTTTCGGGCGGTGACCGCTGTTACGCCCCATTTCCCCCGCCTGACACCCATTTGGGTATCAGCTACATCTTCGGGGGGCACATGATCGCGCGCCAGGGTTTCCTCTCGGTCCAAGTACAAGGCGTCGAGTTCTACCAGATGGGACAAGGTGGGCGCATCATGCACTATCCCGTGCACTTCCACATGGCGCGCCAGACCCCAGCCAACACTTATGTCGCCGACTCCACCGTGTACGACTCCATGACGCGCTGGTACACCATTCACGCCACGCAAGGCGTGACCCTGGCGCGTAATGTGGGCTATCTCTCCATCGGTCATGGTTATTACCTGGAAGACGGCAGCGAGACCGGCAACAAGCTCTACGCCAACTTGGGAGTCCTGGTCCGCGCCGGCGTTCAGGGTCCACAGAACCCGCGCAATGTGCCCGGAATCTTCGCTGCCGCGCATATCAATACCAGTGCCGATGAGGTGCCATTTCACACGGACTACGATCATCCCACTGCGTTCTGGATCACGAATGGCTATAACGATTTCGAATACAACGTGGCCGCCGGCGCCGGGACTTGTGGCATGTGCTATTGGTTCCTGCCCAACACCAATAGCGGCGATTCGCGCTACGAGTACTGGGATTCCTACGCCGGCGAGCAGCAGTACCTCAAGAACTCCACCACCGGAGTGGACGACTTGAACCAGGCCGGCATTACCCCGCTCTACAAGTTCGTTGGCAACTCCTGTAGCACCGCGCAGAATTCGTTCAACACCATCGGCGACTCAACGTTTTGTAGTCTTGCGCCCGGCGGCAACGGAGACATTCAGCCCATCATCAACCCGCTCTCACCGGCTTTTCCATCGGACCCCACCTCCCAGGCGTTCAGCCCGCAAGCCGACGCCTACTATCCCAAGGTGGCGGGCGCAGGCTTCCGGCAGGCCACCCAATGTCCCGCTTCCGGCAGCTGCGCCACCGTCAGTCCTTGCTCCTATCAAAGTAACTTGGAGACGGCGCCGCCCAACTGCATGATCACCGACATCGACCATTACACCACCTCGTTCAACTGGGCGCAGACCAACTACGGTGCCATCTGGCTTCGTTCGCAGTGGTACCTGTTCACCAATAGCGCCGTCACCGATGTGATCAATGCCGGGCTGACCTTTGTCTCCGGCGGCGGCTACACCGGCTCCGATCACATCCCCGGCTACTGGGCGCTGGCGCATAAGAACGTGTTCATCGGCAACACCCAGCCCTCCAACCCGTTTACTTCGCCCGCGGGCCCTTTCAATCCCAACTCAGGGCTGACGTGCGACACCGGCCAGCCCGCCGCCGTCTGTACCAACAAGTCCCAAGGCGTTGCCATACCCCTTGCCAATTTCGGAGTGAACCAGCGACTGTTCAATATCTACGACGGTCCAGCCTATCAGTCGGCCAATGCCTACCTGGACATCAACAAAACTGTACTGACCGGTTGCACTCCCGGCAGTGGCTCAGGTGGCGGAAGCTGCAGCAACTGGATGTTCTGGCGGACCCTCGGCGTGCCTCTCGACCCAACGGCTGCATCGGGCAATCAGTGCTACCTGCCTAATGCCGGGATTGCCTGGAAGCAATCCAACGGCTTTTACTATCCGCCGGCCTTCCATTCCAGCAAGCTGTACTTCAATAACGTAGACATACGCCACTTTGTTATCGACCCGCTGTTCGTGACCGGTACCTTCACCACCGATCTGGTACAGTCCATGGCGCGCTACTGCATCTACCAGAGCGACATGTTTTCAAATTTCACCGATATCGACCGCCAGACGGAACTCAGCGACGACGATGGTTCGCTTACCGGGCTACTCGGTCCAAAAAATCTGAACAGCAGTAATTCCCCCTCCATCTCCGTTAACAAAGACACCTTCTTCAATGTCCCGGTGGAGACGGCGCAGTGCGCCTCCGACATTCCTGATCTGATGCCGCAGGGCAGCAGTTGCCCATACGCGAATGATGGTTACCCCAATCTGTGCGCGACTGCCAACACCAGTCCCTACGAGTATGTGACTACGGTCGTGTTTCCGGACTGCGGCGTAACCGGCACATGCACTTCGAGCGGCGGGAACTGGGGCGTGGATTGCGAGGATCAGAGTTGTTACGGAGTGCCACTCTATCGCGAAGATATGAACCCCGGGGAAACCGGACCAACCCAGATTCGCATGATGGCCGATTCGACCTATCAGCGCAGTAATCTCACCGTCAACCACGGACTCTTCTATATCGACACTACCGTCTCCAATGCTATCCAGAGTCAACAGGGTGCCAACACGAATGTTTTTGTAGGCGGCCAGACCTACTATGTCTTTCAGCTCTTCGCCAAACCTGATACCAGTGTGATCTATCAGATTTACGTGGGCAAGGACTTCGACCCCAGCACGCAGTTGGTCCCTGTTCGGGTAAATCAGCTAACTAATCCGCCTACGTTCACCCCGGGGCCGGCGGGTTCGTATCCGTGTCCGCAGGGAGGATGCTTTGACAGCAGCACGGGGATACTGACCGTTCCTCTAGACATGTCGCTGTTCAGCTATTTCAAGGCCAACTACAACGCGGCCAAACAAGACGAGTGCGCTCCGGCGACCTTCTGTAGCTGGAATAGTCAGACCAGTACGTGCGGATGCAATCCTAGTCAGACGAGCGCCTCCGCGGCGGAGTGCCAGAACGCCTGCGCCAATTGGTCAACCAAGGATGTGGACTGTCCCCAGGGAGGTTGCTACGGCTTCGCGATCACTTTGCCCACGGACTTTGTGGCGGGAGACCCAGTTGTTGCCCCGCCGCAGGTCGGCTGTTTTCCCAAAGACCAGAATTGGAACGTGAACTTTTCGAACCCCACCCAGAACCCAGGTTCGTGTCTTTATGCGGGCATCTTGCCGCAAGGAAAGTTCTGCGGCACCAAGGCGAGCTGGCTATCACAAGAGGGAACAATCCTGACCGAAACGGGGACTACGCACTAACCTCGGGTTTCCTGCTGCCTCCTGATCGGGGTCGGGAGGCAGCAAAAAAGTGATCTTCGAGACGGGCGGCCTGCAGAGATTGTGCCGCAGACTAGTTCGCTCTGCCCCCGAGGCGGAGGCGGCTTTAAGCAATAAGCCCTTGCGAACTAGGAAGTCCACACGTACAGGAACTCCTCATCGGCCGCCGTCGCCACCGCGTGATGCAATTTGCGCGTAGCACGGTTAAGGGCGGACCGGATGTTGACTTTTGAGTCGGGCAACTGAGAGAGAGGAATTTTCAAGCACTGTCCACTCTCCAGCCCTTCTAAGTCGCTCAGGATTTGCGTAACGATTTCCTTGTGCTTTCCATTGCGGCCGGTGGGGACGTTGTCGCGATCCGAAACTTTGAACTTACGGTGCGGAGTTCGCTTGTCGCTGTTGGGCATCGTAATCCTCGCGCTAAAGTATCGCTAACTACATACTAAAAATACACAAACTTCAGCAACTTGGCAAGGTAAAATTTTTCTGCCTATAAGTTATTCTGCCACTGAGCTTTCTTTGATTGTCCCGCAAAGAAAAAGTCCCCGTATCGAGTCTTATGGGCTAGCTTTCTATAGAGGTATCTCGTGATAAAAGCTACACGGCGATTTGAAACGGTTCCGCTTGCGGAGGTATTCGAGAAGGCGGTTGAAGTCAACGGCTGCCAAAAGGTTGAGAAAACCACCAAGAAAAATGAGCCTTACTCGGTCCCCAAAGCTGTCAGCGCCAAGGCGCCGGGTAAACACCAATGAGACAGGAACCTCAATCGTCGAAAATGCAGTCGGAGAAAAGGCCCGTCGAGCTGCGATCCGAAACCGCTATGGACCCGAGAGCGACGCCGAAGCGAGTGTTGGTGGTGGATGATGAGACGCGTATTGCAGACACGCTGACCGCGATATTCCGTAATGCGGGCTACGAAGCTGTCGCTGCTTATGATGGCTCGAGTGCGTTGGCGCAATGCGAGTATTTCCGTCCGGACCTGGTCATCACTGACGTTGTAATGCCGGGAATGACCGGAGTTGAAATGGCCATCCAGGTGAAGCAGCAGTACCCTGCCTGCAAGATTTTGCTGTTCTCAGGGCAGGCCGCTACGGCTAACCTTCTCGAGGACGCTCGGCGAAGTGGATATGATTTCGAATTATTGACGAAGCCCGTCCATCCGGCAGAATTGCTGGCAAAGCTCTGCGCCTGAGCGAGACCAAACAGCATCGGTCGTCCATGCATCCCGCCCCGTGCGACATTTGATGAGCGCCTGTTAATGTGGTTCGTCATTTCGACGGCAGTTCGCACTTCAGGCGCTCGCGACCGTTATTTGCGGGAACGTTTGGCCGTTTTGCGGGCTGAACTCTTTACCGCAGGCTTCGCCTCCTCGGCTTCTTCCTGGGCGGCGCGTCGTTCCAGCGCTTTGGTCACCACGTAACCCATTTCAGCGATAGGGGCAGGTTTGCCGGACCAGATCTCAAACTGGCGGGCACCCTGCTGCACGAACATTTC
Source organism: uncultured Acidobacteriaceae bacterium (assembly GCA_963748225.1). GTDB lineage: Bacteria > Acidobacteriota > Terriglobia > Terriglobales > Acidobacteriaceae > Bog-257. The sequence continues at coordinate 789,441 of CAVVHW010000012.1, read as the reverse complement.
CAAGCCCGGTATGACTTGCAGGTTCTTGGCTCGCGCCATCTTGATGAGCTTCGTTTCGGCCGGAATGTAAACCAAATCGAAGACGTACTTGGTGTTCAGCTCTTTTTCTTCCAGCGGAGACTGCTTGCCGTTGCTCATCCCTACAGGCGTTGCGTTGACGATCACGTCAAACGTATTCTTCGCGACGTCGGCACGCTTCAAGTATTTCGCCTTCGCTTGCCGCGCCAGGGTCTGCGCTTTCTCCGGCGTACGGTTTGCAATGAAGACCTCGGCGCCTTTGGCTTTCAATCCGAACGCGGCGGCCCGTGCCGCCCCGCCCGCTCCCAACACCAGGATGCGTGCGCCAGCCAGATGAAGGCGCTGCTCCAGCGGGGCCACGATGCCACCGACATCGGTATTGAAACCATATAGTTTGCCGTCGAGGCTGCGAACCAGCGTGTTGCATGCGCCAATTTGGCGAGTCAGAGGATCGGAATTCTCCAGTTCCTCCACAATCGCCTGCTTGTACGGCATGGTGACGCTGAGACCGCGAATAGGTATGTCGCGGACGCAGGCCAGCAGATCCTTCAGACTCTTGGCATGAAGCGACAAATAGACGGCGTTCACGGATTCGCGTCGAAACGCCGCGTTCATCATGATGGGTGACAGCGAATGTTCCACCGGGTCACCTGCCACTCCGTAAACCTGGGTAGCCGCATCCACATTGTCGATGCGATAGATGTCCCTCAGTTCATTGAAGGGTACTTGTCCGGGAGCGGTCTCTTCGCCGCTCTTCGCCGCTCCGAAAGTAAAGATGCTGCCAGCCCTGACTCCCAGTACACGGCTGATGATTCCCTGTTCCCCCATGCACAATCCCACCATTTCGTGCCTGCCGGAATTAGCTTCCAGGAATTTCATCATCGTCACATTGTCGGAGAGATTGGTCGCCGTCGATACCACCTTGTAGAAGTCAGCGGGGTACTTGCCCATCTCGGCAAACTGCTCGTCCAGCTTTTTGGTGGCACGAAAGTCGTGGTAGGAGATAATCAAGCCGACTCTGTCGGTAATCCCGCGCAACTGATCCGCTTTCAAGCTTTTGGCAGTCTGCAACTCGATGTCTACTAGAGGGAAGCCGACGTCGGCCGCCTTAAGCAAAACAGCCAGTTCCGCCGCAACCGAACCCTTAAACTTACCCCCGTTTACTGCTCGCCGACAGGTAGCAATGGCTGTCGCCTCGGGATGCATTTCGAGAAAATTCTTCAGCTTCGGAAGGGCCGCCGCCGGTTGCGGGAGGTAGTCTAATCTTAACTCAATAAAAGGGTTATCGCGAACCACCGTCTCGGCCCGCTCGATCATGGTGGACGCATCGGAGCCGACCACGGGCACACAAATCCGGGGCAGCCGGAAGCGATGGATTCGAGATGCGTAACTGCTTGCAGATGCGCGCATGTAGCTGCACGATGTTACAGATGCACAAGAATAGTTGCAACTAACTTCTTACAAAATGTGTCAATTAGGAAAGGAAGGTTCATCGGCGGGTACGAATCAGGTGTGCTACTAGCAGCAAAAACTTAATGGAATCTGCTAGTTAGAATTCGCTAAACACTTCTGCGGTGAATCCCTGGATTTGGGCGCCGTGTTGCCATGCGTCTGCCGATAACCCAGCCTTCAGGCAGGTTTGCGCCAGGAATATCTCGCGGTCCCATTCCCACTCAAGGGGAACCTGCGGCAACAGCAATCCACGGCGACTGCCTTCACTGACAACGAGACCGTGTCGGCCGACGATGACATCTTCGGGTCGAATGGGCTGTAAAGGTGAGAGCACGCTGAGCTCAATCTTCAGGTGCGGCGCCTCTTCCGGCGTTACGGGCGGGAAACGCGGATCATCTAGCGCTGCAGCACGGGCTGACTCGGCAACTGTCGCATAGAGCGACCGGCTAGGCAACACGTATCCGATGCATCCGCGCAGTTTGCCCTCCAGATGCAGAGTGGTGAAGGCCCCGCGAGGCTCCCCGAGATGCGGCGTTGGCGCGGCCGTATCGACGCTGCACCCTTCCACCGCCAGTTCAATCGAGCGATGAGCCAGCCGCAGAAGCAGCTCTCGCTCCTGTTGTGAGTACTCGCACGACAGCATCACAGTCGCGGGTTCTTTAGAGGACGGGGACATCGTTGCGCTTCCTGCGCCGGCTCAGCACAAACGAACGCCGCTTGCGGCGCTTCTCGGCATGGCGGTCAATCTTTCGCCAGAATCCCACGAAATAGTCGATGGCCGACAGCAGCGACAGGGTCACCATCAGCCAAATCGATACAAGCGCGATGGGGTGCACCGGGAGGCTCAGGAAATACCAGGGGAGATGGGTCCAATGATGATCGATAATGGCCGCCACCACTGACACGATTTGCACCAGCATCTTGGTTTTACCCAGTTCGCTGGCTTGGATGGTGAAGCCTTCTGAGGCGGCGATGGACCGCAACCCGCTCACCAGGAACTCGCGCCCAATGATGATGACGGCCATCCACGCCGGCACAGTACGCGGGTTGAATTGCACCAGGGTAATGAAGGCCGCGGCGATTAGCAGTTTGTCGGCCACCGGATCGAGCAGCATCCCCATGGTGGTCACTTGGGCGCGCTTGCGCGCGAGATAGCCGTCGATGGCGTCCGTCAGGGAAGCCGCAATGAAGACGAACGAGGCCAGAAGTTCGCGCTCGCCGTTGGTGGAGTTGAAGCGACTGCTGGACAAGATCCAAATCAAGACCGGAATACTGAAGATCCGGGTGAGCGTGATGTAGGTCGGGAGGTTCACAAAAAGAGAGCGTGCACACCACAGCGCTGGCTGCGGCTGCAACAGCCGATTATCCTCCACCGCTTGGAGTGAATGCAATTAGAGAAGGGTGGCTCAGCGAACTATTCGTCGTGGTGAACAGCAATTTCGTCCAGCATCGATGGCGCCTGGTATTGCTCCCAGTAGCTATAACCCACGGGAATCCCTTTTGCCCAGTCCAGCACATCCATCCACACCCGCAGAGCCGGGCGAAAACCGCCCCTGACGCTGACGATTGGGTGAAACGCAATAACGATGACGATGTAGGTAAGGATGACCGGAAAGGCCACCGCCACCGCCAACAAGCGCAGACAGAAATAGAGGCTTTGCATGATAACCCTACAGGAGGCGTTCTCCACGGGCAGTACAGCTTGGGCGATATTATGCCTTAATTTGGGGGGTCAATTGACGGTGTTACGGAAATTTATTTTGTTCCAGAACGGGAACAGCCCCGGTTGGGGGCTGTCACCTCATACTTCCCTCTGAAATCTCTTAGCGACTTACACTCGCCTCGCAAAAGACTTCTCCGCGAGATCCGTGAAATCCGCGGTTGCGTTTTACGCGTAAATCCCGCGCTGCCGGATCGTATACGCCACCCGATCAATGGCCAGCATGTACGCGGCAATACGATTGTTCACCTTGTGCGTTTCCGCGTAACGAACCACGTCCTCGAACGACGAAACCATGATGTGTTCCAGCTGTTCGTTGACCACCGACTCTTTCCAGAAGTAGCCCTGCCGGTCCTGCACCCACTCGAAATACGATGCGGTGACGCCTCCGGCATTGGCCAGAATATCGGGCATCACGAAGACATGCTTGTCGCTAAGGACATCGTCAGCGGCTGCCGTCGTGGGCCCATTGGCGCCTTCGACCAGGATCTTTGCCTTCACCTTGTGAGCATTTCCTGAGTTGATGACATTTTCCGTGGCCGCCGGAACCAGGATGTCGCAATCGGTGATGAGCAGCTCTTCGGTGTCGGCACGCTCCGCGCCTTTAAAGCCGTGTATCGTGCCTTCCTTCTGCCGATATTCCCATAGCGCCGCAACGTCAATGCCTTTGCTGTTGTACAAGCCGCCGTCCCATTCGCCGATGCCGATGACCTTGTAGCCGGCCTGTTGCATGAGGATCGCTGCGTTGGAGCCGACATTGCCAAAGCCCTGGATGATGACACGACTGCTTTCGCGCGTCATGTTGTTCTTCTTGATGGATTCGTCGCAGATGATCATCACGCCGCGGCCCGTAGCCTCGCGACGGCCACGGGAGCCGCCCATATTCAGCGGCTTGCCGGTCACGACTGCGGTGACCGTCTGGCGCATGTGCATGGAATAGGTGTCCATCATCCAGGCCATGGTCTGCTCGTTTGTATTGACGTCGGGCGCGGGAACATCTTTTTCCGGGCCGATAAACTCGATCAGTTCGGAGGTATATCGCCGCGTCATGCGCTCCAGCTCGCCGCGCGACATATTCTTGGGATCGCAGATGATGCCGCCCTTGGCGCCGCCGAACGGGATGTTAACCACCGCGCACTTCCAGGTCATCCAGCTAGCCAGGGCACGCACTTCGTCGAGCGTGACATCGGGTGAATAGCGCACGCCACCCTTGGCGGGACCGCGCGCTATGGAGTGCTGCACCCGGTAGCCGGTAAACACTTCCAGTTGCCCGTTGTCCATGTTGACCGGGATGTGGACGATGATCTCGCGATTGGGCTGCTGCAATACTCGCCATAGACCTTCATCGAGTTTCAGCTTTTCGGCCGCCAGGTTGAAGCGCGCGGCCTGTTGTTCCCAAGGATTACTTTCCTGCTCAAGAGTGTGTGCAGTAGCCATAAGTTTTCTCCGAATTATTGCGGGCGTCTTGCGGCACGATTCCGTGGACGCACTTGCAGACGTGCGCATTCAGCATCGGCGGGCAAACCTTCAAAGTATATGCAGCCGGATGTGTTGCGCGCAAGGTAACGATTGGTCAGGGGCAATTTGTGAGATGGTTCAGTGCATTGCTTGGCAGCAGCCGCCTGTTCCGGATTGCGTAATAGCCAGCACCAGCGTAGCGCCCACACCGCTTTGGCTTTTGCGGTCAAGCTATGGGTGGCTCGTCGGGGCTGCCTGCGATGGGGAAACTGTCCCATAGGCAGGACGCAAGAGCAAAAGTGTCAGCAATGCATGAAGAGCACATGCCGGCCATAACAGGTAGCCGGCGAAGCCTCCGCCGACTCTGAGGTAGCCAAGGTACAGAGCTGCCAGCAGATTGTAGGCGAACAGTGCCCGAGTGCTGTGCGCGCTCGCGCCATCTCTGCCGGGCCAACACGCCAGTCCCAAAGAAAGCACCGCAACCCCGGCCAGCCTGCCGACCGCGACCCCACTGTTGGAAAGGCCGACGCCCAACAGCAGATGGGCAACAAGGTCAGGAGCGGCGATCAAAGCAACTCCGGTCGCCAATTCGATAGCCGAGGAGAACATGATCACAGTTTTCGTCGTCATGCGTTACTCCGTGGACAATGGCAAACTCGGCGTGTAATGCGTCATCACCGCGCTGGCGGATCCGATGGTGTCAGGCTCTTGGCAGGAAGACTCGATGCATCAATCTTTCCCGAGCGGAAAAACAGAGCTGCAAATCTTTCCTCGCCCAGTACGCGCCGAAGTTCGCGGAATGCAAAGAGCGGGAGGAAAGTGCAAAACACCACGATACTCCGGCCTAACAGGTCGTCGATGCGCACCTCGTTAATCGCTCCTGCGATGTTTCCTCTATGCAGAATGTGTTTTACAAATTCCTCCACCAAGTGGAAGGCGAACACCAGCAAGACAAATAGAAGAGCCTTGTAGCCGGCTGACAACATCAGTGGCCGGTCCTCATACCTCTTGCCAACCCTCGCATATTCTCCCAGCAGGATGACCTTGGCAATCACCAGGGCATTAATCACAGCGAAACCAAAATTCAAATACTTGACATGGAAATCCTTCAGCAAGAGAGCGCTGTAGATCTCCAGCGAGGAAAAGAAAAACGCCAGATACAAGAATATCCAGGCAAGCTCCCAAAACTCGTGGATGGCTTTGCGCTTCAGGCCTTGCCCGGCGGAACTCTCACTGCTCATGGGGTATCACTCACTTAGGCCATTGCTTGAACATCTTCTGCACGGCCTTCTCCACCATCTGCTGGTTCTTGTTGCCATTGTTGTTCAGAGTGTTTTGCGCAATGCCACGCCAGATCAGCGATTGCGTCTTGGCGTCGTAGAGGTCAACGATCATGGTTGCCTCGAGGTTCTGCTCGGGAGTGATGCCACCCATGCCTCCGCCGATTCCGCGCATACCCCACGCGCTATAGGAGGTCTGCTGTCTCATGCCGCCGTTGGCGGTCAGGATGATGTCAGGATTCTGGGATTCCTGCACCATTTGCAGACCCTTGCTCTGCATGGCTGAGTTGATGTCCTGTTGCGCCACTTGCGCCAGTATGGAGTTTTGGATCTGGTTGGCATTGTTGCCGCCCCAGGCATAGGTGTGATATTGCGCGAAGCTCGCGCTGTGGTTGTAGTTGACGGAAACCTGTTGCCCGACCGCAATCGTGGATGCGACGCACAGTAGCATCACGCACAACGCAAATTTCGTTTTCATGATCGTTATCCTTTCATGTTTTGAGTACGCTGCCAGCCCGGGGGGACGGGCAGCGCGGGTGTCCGAACTCCTGGCGATCCGGTTTGTCCTGACGGCTTAATTGTTCACTCTGGCCATGGCGTCGTCCACCTTTCTCTGGTCATCGGCCGACAACTGCGACGGACCGAGGTTGAACGTCAGCTTGTCGATGGTCCCAGTGAAGGGGAAGGGGCAATCATAGGTGAAATCCACCGGCGTACGAGTGTCGAGGCCGACATCGAAGCTCTCGTCGGCGGGCAAGAGAAACGGAATGGTGTGCTCGATCGTCTTGCGGGCAACCTCTTTGCCATCCACGCTCAGCACGCCGGTGCCGCCCTTGGCGAGGCCGGGGCCGTCGTATTTGAAGTCAAAAACGATGGTGTGTTTGCCTTCACCCAGGGAAGACAGCCCTTGCCACCGGTAGCGCTCCAAGTCCAGCATGTTGTAAACGAATACCGGCCTTCCCCGCCCGACGTGAAACATGTCAGTGGCGAAAGTCAGAATCAGTCCGACGGCCGCTACCAGCAAGAACGCATAGCCGAAACGTTTTCTCCACCTACCCGCTATGCCAATGAAGAGTAGAAGCAAGCCGAGAATGAACAAACCCAGTTCGAGGTACTTGAATGGTTTGCTGTTGAAAAACCAGCTCGCGCCCGGACTCAGCATGATCCCGTAGCCGCCGAAGCGGCCGCCCGCCGTGGCGATCATTCCCTCGGCGCCGCCACTGGGGATCGTTACCTCCGCAGTGATGGTGTAGTCTTTGCCCAGGATGTTGGGAGCATTTCCCATGGGGATGTTAGGATTCTCGCCAGTGTAGGTAAAGACCGTCTTCCCTGCCACCGCGCTCGGCCGCGGCGTAAGCGCGCGCACGAAGCCCGTGTTATCCAGCGGAAAGACCTGGTATTTCCCGGCTTCTTTGAGTAACAGCGCCTGCATTTCCTTCAGCTTGTCAGGCATTGTCGCGGCGAGGTCGTTGTACTCCGAATAGTCCTCGGCTATGTGGTAGAGCTCCCAATGGTAGGCATCGAGAGCCGTCTGCTTGCCCGTTCCCATCTCCCAGGATGGCGAGGGCGGCGTGGTGGCGGCGACCCATCCGTCATGATAGATAGCGCGGTTGCCGACCATCTCGAAATACTGCGTGTCGCGTTTCGAGGGCGCATTGGCGTTGGCTGAGTCAAAGGTGTAAGTCATGCTCACGCCTTCGATCGGCTTCTGCTTGATGCCGTTGACCTCGTCGGGCGCCTGAATGCCGGCGGCTTCCAGGATCGTGGGAACGATGTCGATGACGTGGTGGAACTGGGTGCGAATCCCGCCCTCGTCCTTAATATGACCGGGCCACGAGATCGCCAAGCCCTGCCGCGTCCCGCCAAAGTGCGACGCCACCTGCTTCGTCCACTTGAAGGGTGTATCGAAGGCCCACGCCCAGGCCACGGACATATGCGGGTAGGTCCTGGCCGAGCCCCAGTCTTCAAAATGCAGGGCATTGAGTGCCAGGACGGGCTTGACCTCCGGCTCATTGATGATGCCGTTGTAGGCCGTGTACTGGTTGAACGTGCCATACACGGTGCCTTCCGCGCTGGTGCCGTTATCGCCGTCAATGTAGATAATCAGCGTGTTGTCGAGCTTGCCCATCTTTTGGACTTCGTCAATGACGCGCCCAATCTCATAGTCGGTGTAGGCGGTATAACCGGCAAACACCTCTGCCTCGCGGGCGTACATCTTCTTTTCCTCCGCGCTCAGCGAGTCCCATTTGGGCAGCTTGGCTCCGGCATACTCCGCCTGTCCGTCCGGCCACGGAGTGAGTTGAGTATTGGCCGGAATCACGCCCAGCTTCTTCTGGTTTTCGAAAATCTGCTCGCGCAGCTTTTCCCAGCCCATGTCGAACTTGCCTTTGAACTTGTCGATCCATTCCTGCTTCGGCTGGTGGGGCGAGTGTGAGCCTCCAGGCACGTAGTAGAGGAAGAACGGCTTGTCGGGTGCGGCAGCGTTCAGGTCCCTCAAGTATTTGATCGCATCGTCGGCCAGGTCAGTGGTCAGGTTGTAACCTTTCTTGCCGACCCATGGATATACCGCCGTGGTGTTGCGGAACAGGTAGGGCGTCCACTGGTCGGTCTCGCCACCTAGGAAGCCATAGAAATACTGAAATCCCATGCCAACGGGCCACTGATCGAAAGGCCCTGCGGTGGTGCTGTAGGTGAAGCCCGGTGTGTTGTGGTCTTTGCCAAACCACGAGGTAGCGTAGCCGTTCTCCTTCAGAATCTCGGCGACGGTGGCGCTCTCGGACCGATGACCGAGTCATAGCCGGGATAGCCGGTGGACAGTTCGCCGATGACGCCGAAGCCAACCGAGTGGTGGTTGCGGCCAGTAATCAGCGCCGCTCTCGTGGGTGAACAGAGCGCAGTCGAGTGGAACTGAATGTAACGCAGTCCCGACTTGGCAATGCGGTCCAGGTTCGGGGTAGGAATGACTCCACCAAAGGTGCTGGGCACTCCGTAGCCCTGGTCGTCGGTCATGATGAGGAGCACGTTGGGCGCGCCTTTGGGAGGCACAACGCGCGGCGGCCACCAGGGGGTGGAATCCTTGTAGCTCTCCTTGATCACGCCGCCGAACTTCGGCGGTGGAGGGGGAAGCTGCTTTCCGTTGAGGGTAGTGGTGGCGTCGGCTTGTCCCAACGTGCCAGTGACCTGCTGCGCGGCCGCACTTCCGCCCGCGAAAAAGCTCGAGACGGCAAGGGCTCCCAAGGCTAGCTTCCGGATGGCCGCTCCCAAATCCATACGATGTCTCCTTGCAAGTACTGCGGGTTAGTCTCCGCCGCTGGAGAGTAGTGACCGAGTTAATCCCCAAGATCAACTCAGAGGTAGGAGCCCACCGCGATGAATCGAGGGCGGACTCAGAGGTAAGCTCTTATGGGGTGCAACGATGCTAGTTACAGCGTCCTGCCCGGTCTACTGGCAAAAGTACTAGCGCTGCTGCGGCTTTATTCGTAGGTGCCCGGATGAAGCTCAGTTCGTTGACGGGAATCCAAAGCGCGGCCTAGATTGGGAGGGAGGAGAGCGATCTGTGATCGGCCAGGTTCTTGGTCATTGCCGCGTCGTAGCGAAGCTTGGGGAAGGAGGCATGGGAGTTGTCTATCGCGCTTATGACGAGGTGTTGCACCGCGACGTCGCATTAAAGGTCGTCAAGAAGGACGGTGGCCTGGATGCATCGGCTAGCCAGAGACTGCTCCACGAAGCGCGTGCTTCTTCGGCCCTAGCTCATCCCAACATCTGCACCATCTACGAGGTTGGCGAGACCGATGGCGAACTCTACATCGCAATGGAACTGGTCGAGGGCAAGTCTCTTCGCGCAATGAGCGCGGAGGCGGGGCTGCCTCCCGAGTCTGTCGTGCGGTATGGGGTTCAGATTGCCAGCGCACTGGTTCGCGCTCATGACCGGGGAATCATTCATCGCGATTTGAAGACGGCGAATATTGTCATCACTTCTGACGGTCTGGTTAAGGTCCTGGATTTCGGCCTGGCTAAACAGGTGGGAAGCGGAACATCCGACGGCGCTACCCGGTCGTTTGCGACCATGCAGGACGCGTCGAGCGTAAGCGGCACCCTGCCGTACATGGCGCCAGAGTTGCTGCGTGGCGAGGCGGCTGACTACCGCAGTGATTTGTGGTCTCTAGGAGTTGTGCTCTATGAAGCCGCTTCCGGACGCTTGCCATTCGAAGGACGTACCGGTTTTGAGATCAGCTCGGCGATCATTCGCGACGTTCCCAATCCGCTTGGGCCGCCCGTGCCGCCCGGCTTTTGGGCCGTTATCCAACGTTGTCTGGCCAAGGAACCGACGCAACGTTATCAGCGCGCGGGGGAAGTTCAGGCGGCTCTGGAGGCTGTACAGTCGGGTGCGATCGCTGCCGCTGATCCGGGGGCAGATATAAGTCCGCCCAGGACTACGATGTTGCACAGTGTGCGACACGCTCACGTTAAAAAGGGCGACTCTCTTTTGTTGGTAGGAACGACAAAAGGAGCGTTCATCCTTCGCTCCAACGCTCAGCGTACCCGGTGGGAGGTCGGTGGTCCCTATTTTCACGGTCACAATGTGTACGCGATGGCCTATGACGGCCGCGCGGGTCAACACCGCATCTGGGCTTCGACGCAGAGTTACTGGGGCACGCTGCTGCGATCGAGCGACGATTTCGGCAAGAGCTGGACCAATCCGCAGCAGGCCAACATTCGATTTCCCTCCGATACCGGCGTCTCCCTGAAGAACATCTGGCAGATAACGCTTGGCCCGCCTGAGGAACCCAATGTGCTTTATTGCGGCGTAGAGCCGGCTGCACTTTTCGAAACTCGCGACGCGGGCGAAACCTGGTCGCTGGTGCGTGGTCTGTTCGATCATCCCCATCGCCCACGCTGGATGCCGGGCAATGGAGGTTTGGCTCTTCACACCATTTTGCTCGATCCCGCTGACAGCCAGCGAATGTACGTGGCTATCTCATCAGGCGGCGTTTACAGAACCGACGACGGTGGACGTAGCTGGACCGCGCAAAACCACGGTATCCGCGCTATGTTTATGCCCGATAAATATCCCGAATTCGGGCAGTGCGTACATAAAATTGCGCTACACCCTGAGCGTCCCGACCGGCTCTTCCTGCAGAACCACTGGGGGTTGTATCGTTCCGACGACCGTGCGGAAAACTGGATCGACATCGCCAATGGAGTGCCGTCGGATTTCGGGTTCGTCGTGGTCATGCATCCCAGAAATCCTGACTGCGTGTATGTCGTCCCAGTTGAGTCCGATGAGTTTCGTTGCGCGTGCGACGGCCGCCTGCGGGTTTATCGAACTCGCAACGCAGGTGCTTCGTGGGAGCCTCTGATGCGCGGTCTGCCGCAAAAACGCGCTTACGAAACTGTTCTGCGTGATGCTATGGCCGCGGATTCATTCGACCCGCTGGGAATCTACTTCGGTACGCGCAGCGGACAGCTCTTTGGCTCGCGCGATGAAGGCAAGACATGGCAAAAGATACTTGAAGGGCTGCCTGCGGTGGTCTGCGTGCGGAGTGCAGTGGTCGGAGACGCTCCTTTCAGCGCAAAACCAAAATTGCCTAAGGCGCCGCCGCCGACTTCACCGCCGACCAAATCCCGATCCATGAGCAAAACCAGATTGCGGACCATGACTAAGTCGCGTCGAACCAGGCGATGATCCATGCCAATTACTTTTCACATTCCGGGTGCGTTGCGCGAATTTACCGCTGGGCGCCGCAACGTCGAGATCGAACAGTCACCGGCGACTTTGGCCGAGGCGCTGGCGGTCCTCTGGGCACTTTACCCAGGGGTGCGCGACCGCGTCGCAACCGAACAAGGACAAGTACGCGAGCACATCAATATTTTCATCGGAGACGAAAATTCCCGATACACGGGGGGATTGGCAAGCCGCCTTCCCGCAAAGTGCGAAATTTCCATCGTTCCCGCCGTTAGCGGTGGCTGACACAATTCCTGAGATGTTGGTGGGTGGCAATCCTCATCAGCCCTGCTGATGTTTCTCTTCCTGGACCCCGATGGGGCGAAATTGATCGATCACGATAAAGACGATCAAAACCACCACCGGGAAATATAGGGACCGCAACTCCCATCTGCGTTTGGTGAGGGTCCCGATTGCAGCTCCCACCACGTAACACATCCAGGTCGCAGCAAGAAATGTGGTTTCACGTACGTCCCTTTGCTTTGGGGACAGTCTGACAATGTCAGACATACTTTTCCCGGCCTGTTTGGCTTGATCGTAGCTCCAGAAAAGGGCCCGGGTCAGCGACTCGGTGAATTTGGTCAGGGTTCCGGTGACAAAGGTGGTATACACCGTCATCGCGCCAACGTGGGTCATGGTTGCTGTTTGCACACCCATGGCAAACGCCAGCAGCGCCACGAGGGAAAAGTAAACGGCCGAATTGAGATCGACGAGTTGGCCAAGTTTCATGGCCGGAGTCGCCCGTGCAAAAAGCACCAGCAGCAGAGCCTCTATCGCCAAGGTGTAGCTGGCAATCCTCTGTACGTGATGCCGGGCAGCCAGCGTCATGGCGATGCGAGTCAGTACCATACCTGTCACATAGGCGACGATCGCGCAAGCCGGCCGCAATACGTCGGAAAAATGTGGGTCGCCGAGGTTTATCCCCACATGGATGCTGTTTCCGCTCATGTTCGCGGTGAAAATCTGGAACAGGGCAATGTAGCCCACAGCATCGACGAAGCCGCCAATCGAGGTGAGCGTAAGCGCGGTCCCTACCTTGCCCGCGGCGCCGAGTTCAGGTGGATCGGTCACAGTCGCGAGAGTGCCAGTCTGGCGGCGTTATAGCCACACATTCCGTGCACCCCGCCGCCCGGTGGAGTGGAAGAAGAGCAGAGATAGATATCTTCGGCCGAAGTGGCATATTGCCGATGCGTGGGACGAAACAGGAATTGCCGCAGGTTCATCGCTCCGCCACCGATGTCTCCTCCAATCAGGTTCGCGTCCATACTTTCCAGCGACGCTGCATTGAGCACCCGGCGGGCCAGGATGCAATCCCGAAATCCCGGTGCGAAGCGCTCAATCTGCGCCTCCAGTCGGTCGAGCATATCGAATTGCGAGCCGTTCGGCACGTGACAATAGGCCCACCCGACATGCTTCCCTTGCGGGGCACGTGTGGGATCGAACAGTGTGGGCTGGGATAGCAATACGAACGGACGCTCGGCATGGTGTCCATGGCGCATTGCGTCCTCCGACGCAGCAATCTCTTCCAGGGTGCCTCCGATGTGCACGGTGGCGGCGCGCAGACATTCCGAGGCGCGCCACGGAATCGGGCTCGACAAAGCATAGTCCACCTTGAAGACCCCGGGGCCGTAGCGGTACTTCTCGAGTTGACGCCGATACCCCGGTGACAATCGATCACCAGCAATTCTCAGCAACTGGCGCGGAGTTACATCGCAGAGCGTGACATCGTACTTACCAATCTTCTTGAGAGTGTCGATGCCGGTTGATGTGTGCAGCACTCCCCCCAGGCTGGCCAGGTATCCGCACAGCGCATTGCTGATGGACTGCGAGCCGCCACGTGGGATTGGCCATCCCACCGCGTGTGCGGTCACGCCAAACATAACCCCCATGGAGGCAGTCAGAGGTTCGTCGAGGCTGAGGATGGAATGTGCTGCCAGACCGGCGAAGAGTGCCTTGGTCCTGGCGTTGCGAAACCAGTGTTGCGCAATCGCGATGGCGGAGGGGAATCCGACCAGCCCCAAATGCGCCAGCAGCAAGGGATGCCGGGTAAACAGGTGGACTGGTCGCAGTACCTCCGGTGCGAGCTCGGCCCAGTGCTCGGCGAAGGAACCAACCAACCTGCGCCACTGCTTGCCATCTTCCCCGAAGGCAGCTTCCGCTGCATCAAGATCGTGCTCCAAGACTACCGCGGTGCCATCGTCGAGCGGATGCGCCAACGGCGCCGACGGGTGAATCCATTCCAAACCGTGATCACGCAGGGGAAGGGAAGAGAAGAATGGAGAGCCTGCCGCCATCGGATGCACTGCGGAACCGAAGTCGTGCAGGAAGCCCGGCAGGGTGAGCTCCATGCTGCGCGCAGCGCCACCCGGCAGCGCCTCAGCCTCAAATACATCGACTTGCAAGCCTGCTTGAGCGAGAACAATTGCCGCGGCCAGACCATTGGGCCCTGCGCCGATCACAGCGGCTCGTCGTGGCGTCGCAGGCATAGGGCAATAGTTTAGCTTGCGGCTTGCATCAATCCAACAGGCGAAGATATTCGGTGAAGATAGGCTTGCCTTTCCTGGTTATGCCGAACCTACGACTATTGATCGAACGGATACTCATTGATCCAGTGGAGGCCGCGATTCACGAGGATAAAATGCGACTCGTCTAACCGGCGAAGCGTGGCATCGATCTGATGTCCATTCATGAGACCCTTCAGAGTGAGGACGTTGGGCTGCGAGTTATCGTATGCGAAATCGGCCCTCGACCTCCAGTTGTCAGGGCTGCTTATGCTGAGCGACTTGCTGCCCGCATCGACATGCAAGTCAAAGGACTGCTTTGAATCGCTCATAGATTGCACCGTCACCGCATTCGCGGATTCAATAATGATGCGTTGCCAGCGCAAGGGATCGGTGAGCAGCGGCGGGCGCGCCTGGCCATCAACGGCAAAATCTTCGACCGACCAAGCGCCATACAGCGGTATCGAGCGGTGTTGAACGACTCGCCTAAAGTTGTGCTCGTGCAGGTTGAGATAGAAACCAACCAGAACAAGGCTCAGCACAACCTGTGACACTATGGCGATCTGGTTAATTCGGTTGTTGTGGAAGAGCCAGCGGCCTTTAGCTGGCTCAACCCTTCGGTTGAAGACGAAGAAGTTCGCCAACCGCTTGAGGTCGGGTATGACAAGCACTATGGCAATCAGCAGCAAGTGAAGCGAGAGTAGCTTCACCATCACGTCGTATCCCATGTTGAGCATCAGCACATTGCTCATGGCACCAATGCAGACCAGCGCACCCAGGGTTTCCGTACTCGGGATGATGAGCAAGGCGCCACCCAGCACCTCCGCCAGTCCTCCGAAAACGGTGTAGGCGGGGGAAGCGCCCATGAAAGTCCATAACAAGTGCATGGGAGAAGAGTTGCCAAACGGCTCTAGAAGGGTGGTGAGCGTCGGCCTGCCGAATTGCCAGGGAAATACCTTGGCGGCTCCGTAATGAATCATTACCGATCCAGCCGCAAAGCGCAGATAGAAGCGGAACCAATTGTTTAACCATTCATAGTTGGGCCGTTTGCGGTCCAAAACCGACCAGAGCGCGGCCGCAACAGCGGCGAAAACCAGATAGCACAGGACCGCAACATAGTGGTAGGTAGTATCGGTGCTCGCACTGGGCATCACCGTCACGACCGGGATGCTTGCGGGAATGTGCAGTAAGTGTCTGCCCCCCCATGAAATGACCATCCGCCACAAGGAGGTGTATTTCTCAAATAGCTGCGGAATGGGCCATATGTGAAAGAAATGGACCGGAATGTATAGCGTGTACAGCAGAAAATATACAAAGGCGAATCGAAACGCGATTCGGGTTGCAAGCCGCCAGCGAACCGGTTCCGTTGAGGGGACGTCCCCCTCTGGTGAAACGGTCGGTGTGGGTTGTGCTTCGGCTTGCATCTGGATCTTCACTCGGACGTCGACTTCAAAGATCGACCGGCATCGGAAAGCTGGATGTCGAATCGCTGCCTTTGATTTCCCAACTCAAACTGCGCTTTCCGGCCGTTACTGATCGAAAGGGTACTCATTGATCCAGTGGAATCCCCGATTTATCAAGATAAATTGCGATTTGTCGCTGCGGCGGAATTTCGCTTCGATCCGATGTCCGTCCATCTCACCCTTCAGAATGAGGACATCGGGTTGCGGGTCCTCGTAGGTGAAATCGGCCCTCCACATCCAATCGATAGGCTTCGTCATGTTGAACAACTTGCCTCGCGGATCAACATTTAAGGCAAGGTATTGCTGCGAACCGCTCATGGGCTGCACCACAACAACGTCGGGGGATTGAACAATGATGCGCTGCCAGCGTATTGGATCTGTGAGCAGCGGCGGGCGCACCTGGCCGTCAACGCTAAATTCTTCCACCGACCAAATACCATAGAGTGGTGTTTGGGCACGGGCTTCCGCAACGCGCGCTACATCTTGTTGCCGGTGATAAAGGTCCTGGCTCAACAAGACAATTCCGAACAGTATTTGCACGGCTAGCGCGATCTGGTTCAATCGCTTGCGCTTGAATAGCGGACGATCTGCGGCAGGCTCAAGCGGCCGGTTGAAGACAAAAAAGTCCGCTAGCCGCCGCAGGTCTGGGAGGACCAAAACAACCGCCATCATTACCAGGTTGAAGGTGAAGATCTTGACCGGCACATCGTAACCAATATTGAGCATGAACACATTGGTCATGGCAGCGGCAGAGATCAGCGCTCCCAGCGTGGTCAACTGGGGAACGATGAGCAGAATCCCGCCCAGCAGTTCCACCGCCCCGGCGAAAAATGTGTAGATTGGCGACGCACCCATGAAAGTCCAGAGCAGGTGCATGGGCGATGATTTGCCGTAGGGCTCCAGCAAGGTCGAAAGTGAAGGCGCCGGAAATTGCGACGGAAACAATTTGGCGGCGCCGTAGGAAATCATCATGGCCGCCATCACCATGCGCAGGTAAAGACGGAACCACGCATACAAACGCTCGTAGTTGGGCCGCTTGCGGTCCAGGACCGACCAGATCAAAGTGATGGCGGCGGAAACTACGAGATAGCAGAGCAACTGTACCCAACTGGCGGTTGTGTCTTTGCTGCCGATGGTGCTGTTGAGCGGCGAGAAGACCAGGCGCACGTGCAGCACATTGGCCGCGGTCCATCTCGTCAGCATGCTCCAGAGGGAGCTATTTGCCGAGACCAGGAAAGGTATCGGAATGAAATGAAGCGGGATCCAAAGGTTAAAGAGCAGGAAAAATAGGCAGGCAAAGCGAAATGCGACTTTCGTTGCCAGGCTCCAGCGCGGCGATACGGCTGCGCTGGGCGTTTCGGCCAACGGCGCTGGCATTTTCGGCTGGCCTTCCACTTGCACTTGTGGTTGCACAAAACTCTCCACGTCTCACATCTGGGGGACTGACGCTACACGGCGAGGCTTTGGGCATTCTCTCGTTGATGGCGTCTAAGCGCAAGTGATTTTCGCGGCGGATTCTCAGGCGGCCTTGCGCCGTTGATCCGCCGCTTTGTGTTTCTCCACGCGCTTGGAGAGCAATGACTTCGCTTTCTCCAGCTCGGCGCGGCGGGACGCGCTCAAATTGTGCCCGGCACGGTTGATGTAATAAGTCAGCATTCGCATCCCCGATCCCGGGCCTTTGGGAGACACCTTCCTGGAGGCCAAAGATTTTGCAATGGTGGCCGCGCTCTTGGTGAACAAATCCTTCGGAGGATGCGTGGAATCCGTGGTCACCGTCTTCACCCATCGGTTGGTTTTCTTGGCAGGCATGCGACCTCCTCTTCTCATTCGAGATTCTCTCGAGTAGGATGCGCTCTTTCCAACCGACGTTACTGCCGAGGTGGTAGTGGCTCCGGATATTGCACGACGCCAAGTCTACCGTCGGGAAGCCGCTCGAGTACCGGAGCGTACAGTCCGATCAGGTTCCGTCTCCACCACATTCCCGTAGCGTGCTTCTCTTCCATTGTGGTGAACCAGTATTGCCAAAGCACGGCGCGAACCTGCTGCGGCGGAGCCTGCGGGAAGGGATTTCCGGCGAACAGTGCCAGAACGTCAGGGGAACCAGCCAGCAGACGCTCCTCGGTGCTGGGCACAATTATGTTCTCGCGCCAGGAGCCGAACGACGCAAACCACAGATTCCAGTCGAAGCGCGGCTGGTAAGGTGCATAGATTCCCGGACGCTTGCTCAAGTCCTGCGGCTTATAGCGGAAGGGATACGCCACCCAATTCTGGCCATCGTTCGAGCCCTGGAACTCGATCTCCCAGCGGCCCCGCGTCATCACCGCAAACAGCCCATAGCGATTGGCGATACGAAAAGGATCGAGCGCAGCGACTGGCGAGGTGGGCAGCGGGAAGCGGGGAGAAATGATCCAGATCATCTGCACCGTAGTGGCGTAGAAAATCCAGATCAACATCACGCTGCTGAGGGACAGCCGCAGCGCCTGCAGAGGACGTAAGGATTTTCGCTGAGGAAGTAGTGGATTATCTGCGGAGTCCCCCGACGCAACATTTTTTTCCGCTTGAGCTTCGGTCCGCGGGGTGATGTGCGCTCGCCATCGCTCCGGCATGACACGTAGCAGAAACCGGTCGTCGAGCAGGAGAAATCCCAGCACGAGGACCAAGTAGTTCAGGAAGGTGTAATTCGCGGTGAGAATTACGGGGATTTGCCAGGCGGTAACGATGAAGAAGCATAGGATCCGCCAGCGTCGCGGCAGGAACAGCATGAACACCAGGCCAAGTTCGAGTACCAAGGTGGCTCCGGTGGCGAAGGCGTGAAACCAGTGTGGGAGATGCTGCACATACCAGCCAATCCAGGTGGGCAGCGGGCCATTCTGGTAGTACTCGTCCATCGCGGTGAAGTTTCGCCACTCGGGATCACCGCTGGCGAGCTTCACCATGCCCGACTCGAAGTAAATGCGGAACCACTCCCATTGCAGCAGGAAGAGGCTTGCGCGCGATGGTGGATGCGCTCTGCCCAGACCGGGGAAGAATCCTGGCGGCGCGAAAAACAGAGAAATAAATCCTGCCTCCAACAACATGCCGTCGGATTGATAGCCGGCAAAATCCTGCGCGGCGCTCACGAACGAGAGAAAACACACAAAGCAGACGAACAGCGTGGCGCGCGGCCACACGTTGAAGAAGACCAGCAGCGAGGCCATAATCCCAACCCAGCAGATTGCGCTGAGCATGTGCCCACTGGTTGAGAGCCACAGCAGCGTCGGCGCAAACCAGAAGCGGGCTATTCCGAACTGCCGCGCTACGGCTTCTAGATATTCGTTGGAGGGAAGAATCCCTTGCGCGCCGATGAGCCCGCGGATTTGAAATACGAGCGAGAAAAAGGCGGAAAAATAAATGAGGCCGAGAGCACGTAGAAAGATCCAGCGCGGAAGCAGGCGATCCGACGCGCCGCATTCGGAGTCGAACCATCGGCGAATGAACGACGCAGGAGCCAAGTCCATGGCGGTCGAATTATATCGAGGATGGCGAGATGGCGTCTTGCATGGTCACTCGTTAAAAAATCATTCACCACCCTTCGGCTACGCTCAGGGCAAGGCTCCGACACAGAGGGCATAGGTTTGATTTCCATAGATGGTCGAAGGGGCACGGTTACCGGCGCTCCCCGCTCACTGAGTCGTCCAGGTGAGTCCACCATCGATCGTTACCCAGTTAGTTCCGTCGTCGGCAGTGATGACTCCGTGTTGCGCATCGTCGAAGTGAATGGAAACGATGGCTCCGGTCTCAACATTGGAATTTGCGGCGAGTGAAACTTTGTTCCAATGTTCGCCGCGATCGGGCGAATGGAAGAGCGCTCCGCCATTGCCGCCGGCCCACACATCGTTCCCCATGACTGCGACGGCGCGAAAGGTGACGGGCCGATCGTTGAGCACGCGAGTCCACTGGTCAGCGGTAATCGAGCGTTCTAGATGGCCCTGAGGACCGATGCGCCACTGGGGTCTTACCGCGTGCACCGAAAGCATTCCCATCTGTGTTTTGCCGAACGTCAACGGAGCGGTCTGCTGCAATGCCTGCGCGCCTTCAGTTTCCGCAAACGAATTCTGCGTAGGAACTGCTGGAATGGCGAATGGAACCGCTCCGCCAATTACCGCTGGAGTTGATGACGCGCCGGCCGCGGTATTAGCTTTCGGAGCCGAGCTGAATTCACGATCGGCGTTACGAGCAACGATGGTCGATGAGGAAGTTTTTCCGGCAGGTGTCGTCGTTGCCTTGTGCGGCAAAGACTCTGCGAGTGTCGGCGAAGCAGAAGGCTTCGCGGCAGCTTGCTGCGAATTTGGGGGGGTCACGGCCTGCGGCGGCGTCTCCGGCATTGCAGGCACCGGACGATTGCTGGCAACTATGGCAGGGGCTGTGCCATGCTCGTTGTTGGCGCGCGAGAATCGCAGAACGAACCCTGCGGCAACGAGCAGCGCAGCGGCTGCAATCGACACCGCCCACCGCATTCGAGTTGTCCACCTGGGACGAGACTTCTCAGTTCGAGAAGCGACGGGGGTTGAGGCCGCGACATAGGCAGGCTTCGGGACCGGATGAGCGGTGGCAGCCACAGCCACCAACTCGCGCTCGTCCAGTACTTCATCCTCCGCTGCCTCGCTTGCCAGGAACACGATCTCACGGCACTCCGCGCACTGCGCCAGATGGTGGACAACCACTTCGCTCTCCACGGGAGTCAATGTGCGCTCCATGAACGCCGTGAGCGCGTCGGGCTGAAGGATGAACGTCGCCCACCACTTGCCTGCCCAGCACGTCCCGCAGCGGCTTGGGAATATTCTGGTTCATCCCTCGTTCCCGCTCTTCTCTTTATAGAACGACAAATCTTCGGTTCCTTGCCTTAGAGTTTCCTTCACTCGCACGCGTAGATCACGGACATCGCACGTCCTGCATGATCTCTTCGGCCTGTCGAGGAGACATACCAGAATCAATCATGCGTTTGCGAATGCGTTTGCGCAAACCTGAGGTCACACGCTCCAGCTTGCGGCTGATGGTGGACTCGTGCACCCCTTGCAATTTGGCAATTTGCGCCAGCGTCCGGCGATCAAGATAGTAGGCCGCAAGCAGGAAACGCTCTTCCGCGGCAAGCACCGCGAGTTCCTCTGCGGCCGCAATCTCGGCGCGAGGATCGGTGACGCTGACATCCGGGTCGGGAGATTCAAATTGCTGCCCTTCGTCCAAGGCGGCGTCCAGACTGGTCTCGCGGCGAGTAGCCCGGTACAGGTTGACATATTCCTGCGCGACTACCGTGCGCAGCCATCCTTGCAAAGAACCTCGCCCTTGATATGAGCGAAGCTTGGAAGTCCGTTGCTGTCCCTTGGCGTCCACACCGTAGAGCGACGCGTACAGCGAGTCCGCCAGGCTGCGCGCGGCACTTTCTTCCTTCGCGATCTTGTAGGCCGACTCGTACAACGTAGCGCGATAACGATTGAGGAAGATTTCCCACGCACGGTTGTTACCGGCGGCGCAGGAGCGCGCCAGTACCAACTCCTCCAGGTGCAAGACCGCAAGCAAGCTGCGCACCGCGACTTCCGATGCGACGCGATTCCATTGACACACAACATCCGCAAGAATCTCGGCGAGGTCGTCCGCCGAAATATCAAACTGTCGCGCACCAGTGTCTTCGTAGTGGAGGGTGCAGAACTCCCGAATCGTCGCCACCACCTGCGGGTCGAGCGGAGCGGAAGCGGGAGAGGAGGCCATTAAGCGAATCGTATCAATTCGGGTGCAAGAAGAACACCGTCCGGCGTTCCTCTGGTTAGAAGAGACGCGCCAGCGCCTCTGGAGGTCAACCGTGAATTTCAGAATCCTGGCTGGGTTCGCATCGGCCATGCTGGCGGCAACCTTCGCCGTTGCCGGAAATCCTCACGAACTGCATGTTTTGCCACCCGCCACCAAAGGAAATCTCAGTATCTTCCCAGTTGTTGGGGGCGCGGAAAACGACACTGGCCGCTTGCTGACGCTGGATGAAGGCTTGCGCGCAGGTTCGGTAGTGGTAACCGAGGCGGGCTCGCTTCAGGGATTGGTGCGACACGGATCGCCGATCCCGCGGCAATCGGGGGCAGAGGTGAACCGGCTGGTGCTGATCAACAACTCCGACCGTCCACTCCTGCTGCTGGCCGGCGAGATCGTCACTGGCGGCAAGCAGGACCGGGTGATCGGCGTGGATCGAATTGTTCCGCCGAAGTCGGGGCCGATTGATCTGTCGGTGTTCTGCGTTGAGCCGGGTCGCTGGGTGGCCTCGTCGGAGCAGTTCAGCAGCATGAGTTCGGCGATGGTGCAGCCCAGCGTGCGGACGCCGGCGATGGCCGAGCGCAATCAGCAAGCGTCTGGGCACAGGTGGGCTCGGCGCTTGCAGGGATGGCCGGAGCGGTTCCGCAAGCTGCCCCAACCATGCGCGCATCCACGTCGTACGCCAAAGCGATGGAGAATCCGGACGTGCAAAAGAGAGTGACGTCCGTCGCGGCCGATTACGATGGGATGCTGCGCGAGTTGAAGAAGGAAGGTGCGAAAGGTGTGGTGGTCGCCATCAATGGGCGCATTATGTGGGCCGATGTTTTCGCCAGCACGGAATTGCTGGAGAAGTACTGGCAGAAGCTCATCCGGTCGTACGCCGCCGACTCGCTGACGACGGCGAGCGAACGTGGTCAGGCCGATCAGAAGTCAGCGCAGTTATTTCTCGACCAGCTTCATGGGAATCGTGAGGTCACGGACACGGAGCCGGGTCTCTACCGCCGCACCGAAATCAGCGGGGACGGCTATCGGGTGTTCAGCTTGACCTCGCTGGTCTCGAAACCGGAATACACCGTCCACCTCGCCAAAATGGCGTACAGCGGTATGAGCGGCCAGGAGTGTATCCGATCATGTACCGCTAGTGCGCTGGTGGGCTAAGGCTACTGTGGGGGCACGGCATAACAGGGAGCTGTGAGCGGGCGGTTCGGCCTTTTGAGTCCGCAGTATCCGCGAGCTCGGGGCGCTGGACGGGCACAGAGTAAACAGAGACGTTGCGGTCGTTCAGGACAGCCAGCGTCGATCCATCCGGAGACAAGGCAAAGTCGTAGTCATTCTTTGGCAACGGGTCAACATCCACCGTTAGGACCCGCCTCTTCGAACCCAGGTCGTACACTACAATCTGCGTCGCAGCGACTCTCACGTCTGGTTCCGCAAACATGCGGTTCTTCGTCTCGATAGTGTTTATGGATACAGCTACGAATCGCGCGTCGCGTGCGAGCGTTGTTTTGTCCGATGAGACCTGTCCACCCTCTAAAGGATCGGTCATGAGAACATGGCCGTCGGCAGACATTGCGATCAGCTTGTCGCAGCCGTATACAAACTGCTGGTCCGCGTATAGAGTTGGCATGTTCATACTGGCGCAACGTCCCTGCGGTTCAGCCACCCTAGTCCACCTGCTGGTTCCAAACTCTGCCACCTCAATGAAGTTGCCGACGAGGTTTACGGCGGCGATTCCTTTATCGGAGATCGAGTAGTGGTGATATAAGGGCGGAGATTCGTTCCACGAATACTTGACTTTGAGCGTCGCCGCGTCGAGGACATCGAAGTGGCTGTGGAGGCGGTTCGTTGAGGGATCTTGGATCACCTGATTGACCATGATCGTCTTTCCGCTGGGAGAGACACTCACCCTAAACCTGCTATTTCGGTCGATCGTGAATGGCAAATCGCGCTCTCGTGTCAGGTCTGATGAATACAGTTTTAGGAGGTCGCCTGCCTTGACCAGCACTCCGCCTGTCGTTACGAAAACTGCTGAATCGTTAACCCTAGTTCCTTGCTCCTTGGCGAATGTCAGTTTTCCCGAAGCAGAGTCAAGCAACGAGAGACGTAGACGAAAAGGACTTGAAACTTCAGGGCTTACGCGTGAAGAAAGCTCAGTGGTATCGAGGTCCACCTCGTAGACAATCAACTGACCGTCACTCAGAAATGCGACGCCGGCACGGTTGGTGTCTACGAAACGACTGATGCCATTCTGGGGAGGGCTGAGTTCCGCCAAGACATCTCTGCTCCAAATCGGATTCTGGCAATCTGGAAGCTTAGGTTCTGTGGCAAATACCAATGCCGCTGTCAACATAGAAATGACTGCTGCTACGGGCCTCATTGCACTAAAAATGGGGTGCGCCTCCGTTCCACCAAGGATTGGCCTCTACTCGACTTCAAAGTCCGCCGTCCGCGGCCGCGAGACGTTGCCGGCGGAGTCCACCGCCTTTAGCTCAAGACGATATGATCCCGGCGGAAGCGTATCCACTGGCAGTATCAATCCCAGGGGAACAACCGCGCTCCCTGCTTTCGCGTCATGGGCCGCGCCTCCGCTGTCGATCTTCTTCTCGCCAGTCTTGCGGTCGATGACCAGCATCTTGATG
Source organism: uncultured Acidobacteriaceae bacterium (assembly GCA_963748225.1). Classification (GTDB taxonomy): domain Bacteria; phylum Acidobacteriota; class Terriglobia; order Terriglobales; family Acidobacteriaceae; genus Bog-257. The sequence continues at coordinate 765,410 of CAVVHW010000012.1, read as the reverse complement.
CCGACTTTGGGAGGGTTGGCGCTGGTGAGAAGCGAGTCGTAGATTTCCACGTAGAACCCGGCGCGATCGGTCTTCTTGAACTGGTCGCTCCCGGACGGGATGAGCTCCAACCCCTGGGTCATTAACGGAGTGCGATCTTCGAGCAGCGCGGCATCCAGACTCGCGCCCATCTGCGAAACCGGACGGATCTCCTTGCTGAGCGCCACCGCACTCAACGTGAATTGCTTGCCATCGTACGGGTCGATCACCAGAGGCATCTCCAGTTTGCCGAATGTCTCAGCGCCGTGGGGATTGACGACGACCTTCAGGTTGTAATGGCCGGCGGCGATATCGAACTGGGTGTCGTAATGAAACGGCTTCGAGCTAAATTGCTCCAGTTCCTTCTTGTCTTCGAAGTTCAGGTCCAGGCTATCGCTGAACCGCGCTGCAACGGTTCCGTCCAGCTTGTAGGCCAGCCCAAATACATTGACCGTGGCGTGCAGCTTCCCTTTCTGTTTTTCGAACTTGATCGCGTTCGCAGGAATTTCGATCGCCAAGTTTACGCGGGCGGTGTTTACCGAGGTGTAAAAGTACGGAGCCAGCATGGAAGCAGCAATAGTACCTGACTGAGAACCAGTGGCCTGGTTTTCCAGTCTGCTTTTCTTCGGGCTTTCCGGCGAGCAAGTCCGTAGGCTTCACATTGCAATACCCACTGCGCCAGCGTGTGACCACCCCGCTGCGTTCGACTTTGACTTTTAGTGTGTGGCAAGTTCCTTCCTCAGATGGAGGCGGCGCATATCCCAGAATGTAATACTCGGTTTGCTCCCGGGCGATTTTCTGCATGCCACCGAGCAAGTCATTGGAATTCACGATTACGAAACCGCCAGTACCTTGCGCCAACTGATAAAGCACCTGTTGGTTATCGACGACATTCGGAATTGACGGAATGAGTTGATGTGACTGATCGTACGGGTTGTACCGTACATGCCGGGATTCATCGGGACGCCGCCCCCTCCGCGCGACCCCCGTGCTCCCCGTGCCAGTGCTGCCTCCGCTGCGTGTTCCCCCTCCGCCAGTTCCGGTGGTGCCGCCGCCGTGCGTGCCACCTCCGCCGGTTCCGGTGGTGCCGCCACCGCGCGTACCCCCTCCGCCGGTCCCGCCGCCACCGATGCCAGTTCCTCCGCCAACTCCGCGTCCCCCTCCTCCGCCACCACCGCCCCTCCGCCTCCTCCGCTTCACCGCGCTGCACGTAAACCAGATGCGCGGGCTGGTCATCGGCGGAGTAGTCAAGCGTTGCGGTTACCAGTCGCGCCGTGCCCGAAGCTCGGGAATTGCTTCTAAGCGTGCGGACCCCGGCGCCGCCGAGAATGGCGCGACCAAGCCGCGGACGTCGATGGGATAAATCGCCACGTTGGCTTTGTTGGAAGCGTCGATCACCGCCATCAGTTCAGACTGCTGTTCAAAGTAGTAGGGAGAACCGGGCGTGATGGAGAATCCCGCGGTCATCAGAATGAGGCTCTTTCGACCGGGCACCGAAGCCAGGCTCTTGGCGACACTGCGCAGTGCTTGAAGCAGGTCGCGCACTCCAAAATTTGCCTCGGCGTTGCCGATCTGCGGTGCGCCCAGCGATGCAACTTCCGTTGGTTGCGCGTTTGGCGACACGCTGGAAAACTTTACATTGCGGACAACTTGCTTCAGGCGTTCGGCGTCGGCGGTGAAGTTTTGCGCCACGCTTAAGGTGCCGCCGAAATTCATGATGGCTATGTACCGGTCAGGCCCGGCGTTGGCTTCGACAAACTTTGCAGCTGCATCGCGCGCGCGCGCCTGGTCGGCGAAGCTTATGGTGGAGTTGTCGAACAACAGCACCAGGTAGTGCCGATGGTCCTCGGACGGGGCAGCGGAGCCGGCTTCAGCGGAGAAACTCTTGATGGGCTGCTCTTTGTTATCTTCCCAAACCTTGAAGTCTTTGGCGGCCAAGCCGGTGATGTAGTTGCCCTTTTTGTCGGTAACGATGGTGTCGACCAGCACCAGACGCGTCTCGGCTTTGAATACCGGCGTGGAGCTATCGCTTGGTGGTGGGGCCGGACTCTGCTCCTGTTGTTGCTGGGCCTGGGGCTGCGCTTGCTGGGCTTGCGCCAAGGTCGTGACGCACACGAATGCCACACAGATGAAAGCGATCGCCACTGTCAACGTTGGTAGCCACTGCCGACAAGTTCTCATACAACACCTCAGAGCCGATTGCTCACGGAATCTCGATGGCGCCGTTTTGCGCCGCTAATTGCCCTTCATCATCACGTACCACTAACCGCACCAGGTAGCTACCCGGCTTTACGTCGAAGCTGCTTTTCAACGTAACTCCCGAAGCCAGCTTGGTGCCCAAGGTCTCATCTTTCCAATGCATGTGCAGCGTCTTCTGATTGCCGGTGACGAAGTTGCCGTTGCGGTCGAATACGGCAGAGACAATCGTAAGGCTATTGTTGTTCCGGCCGTCCACTTTGCGATAGTGCAGGTGCTGAACGTCGAGTTTGACCAGGACCGAGAGCTTCGCATCGTCGTCGCTGGTCTTGAAGAATTGCGTGTGCAACTCGACAGGAAGGTCGTGCAATTCATCCTGCGAAAAAACCTCATCCTGTATCTGCTGCTTGGCCTGGTCGACCTCACTGGCGGCCTGCTTGGGAGCATAGTACCCCTTGCGGGCCTGGATACTCAGCTTTTGGCCCTTCACCGTAACTTTCAGACTGTGAAAGTGGCCATTGAATTTCAGATTCTGGGGAGAAAAGCCAAGCAAATAAGAATACTCCGGCGGCGTTGCCAGTCGCCGGAGGCCGCCCTGCAGGTCGTTGGTGTTCTGGATAAACGTGCCGCCAGTGGTATATGCGAGTTCCGACAGCACGTCGGCGTCGGCCGAGGCTTCATCACGCATGTAATTCAACATGGGTCCCGCAGTGTCATGGCTCGGTGCTTGAGTGCTGGCGTCGGGCATGGTGGTGTATAGGCCACGAGCATCCAGTGCGTTGATGACGATACCCGAATGTAACGCTTGATCCGCAATGTCCATCTGCTCCTGCATCTGGTCGGGATTATAAAAACCTGGCGAGACCAAAATAATGCTGCGTTGGCCCGGCATGGCCGCTATCCTTCGCACGACATCCCTTACGGTGGAGAGGGAAACCAGGGTTTCGTGGTCGCCGAGATTTAGAGCTCGCTGCGCCAGGTTTCGCAGTTCGTTGATCTTGACCGGGACGCCGCAAGAGGCGGCTTCCTGCATTACAACCTCCGCCGCTATCTGGTCATTCTTGTTTACGATCTGGTCGGCCATGTAGTACGAGATGTCGGGGCACTCCTGTACTCCAGAGCCAACAATGGGGCGCGGCAGTAGGCGGTTCAAAGTGTCGTGCAACTTGTCGCGATCGTCGGTGAAGTCGAGCTGGGTCTGGCCGGAGGTGGTAAAGATGGCGGCCCGGTCTGTGGGCTGCAGGGTTTGCAGATTATGCCACGCTGCCTCTCTTACCTGCGCCAGGTCGCCAAACTTCAGATGAATGTCATCGAAAAGGTAAGCGATGTAACGCTCCGGCATCTTGGGACCAGCGTCTTCGATTGGTGTCCCCGGAGTCGCCGGCTTGGAAGAATGGTTGGCTCGCTGCCTGCTCCACGGAGAACTTTGAAATGATCTGAGGCTTGCCGTTGTCGGTTAGCTGGAAATCTTCTTGCTTCAGGTTGCCCACGGCTTTTCCATAGGCATCGCGAACCACCACCCGCACTTCAACCAGGTTGACCTTTACCTTGAAGGTGGTCGAGGCCTCTTCCTGCGAAGAAATTTCAGGCGCATTCGCGTCCATCGGCTTTTGCGGAGACGGCACGCTCGATGTTGAAGATTGCGTTGCTGTAGAGGTGCCGTTTGTTGCTGAGACTTGTCGCAGGTGCGGGAGTAGTGTGTTGTTGCGCTGTTACCGCTATGCCGGCTAGCGCGATAGCGAAAAACGTGGCTGCAATGGTCCCCCGAATGGAGTTCATTTTGTTTCCTCTTCTCTCCGACGGGGGCATCGGCTGTCACTAGGAACCCTGGTAGAGCAACTACGACTCGAAAAATGTGCGATGCAGAGTAAAGTTTCGTAAACGCTTTCCGATTGTCCCACAGGAAGAGGTAAGAGGTGCGTGCACAACATAGCTCCGGGTCGAGCCGTTAAGGACTGTGTGCCCGATGCTATTCCGTTCCCATGGAAAGCGCCAGAGATGGCTGGATTGGTCACGAGGCGCTCCAATGCGAGGCCAGCCATCTATAATTAACCTGTTAGCTGCTGGGCCGGACGGTCGCTGCCGGCCCGCGGACACTGGTCGTCTGCTTCGGCGGCCCGCCCTCGGGCGGGAGATCAGGTTGCGCGGGCAGGTAGAGGAAAGTCCGAACTCCACAGAGCGGTGTGCCGGATAACGTCCGGGCGGCGGCGTTTAAGCGTCGTTGACGGAAAGTGCCACAGAAAATATACCGCCTCGCGCAAGTGAGGTAAGGGTGAAAAGGTGCGGTAAGAGCGCACCGCACCGTCAGTAATGACGGTGGCAGGGAAAACCCCACACGGAGCAAGACCAAATAGGGGAGGAGCGTTGGCCTTGGCGAGCGCACGTGCCGGCTCGGTGCGTCACAACTTCCGGGTAGGTCGCTAGAGCCGCATAGTAATGTGCGGCCCAGAGGAATGACCGTCGTGCCGCTCTTTGTCTTCGCTCGTCCTGGAGGCTGGCGTGGAGAAGGAGCGGCACACAAAATTCGGCTTACAGGCCCGGCAGCTATCTATTTCGATTGAGCAGTCACCTTGCGGAGATTGCTGGGCACCTCTTGCCAGGTCCGCTGTCACGAGCAGTTCGTCGAAAGACACACAAAAAACAGATCCCTCGCGGGCTGAAGCCCGCTCGTGATGACAAATATGAAAGACTTATCATGGCGTACCTAAAGGTACGCCCCTTCAAATGACCCTGCGGTCGAGTGCTCAGCAAACTGCTAGGTTGTCCTGGCGCGCCTGATCAGGTGGTAAATCCCCAACAGGACGAAAGCGCCAATGAAAGAAGCAATCCATCCAGCGCTTTGAGTTTCATCGTAGTGGCCTACCGCGCGTAATACCCAGGTGGCCAGCAGCGATCCGGCAATGCCGAGCAGCATCGTAATCCAGATCCCACCCGGGTCCTTTCCGGGCATAACCAGTTTTGCCAACGCTCCAATAATCAAACCGAAAATCGCCATCCACAGCAAATGCAACATAGAACCCTCCTTGCGGTCTGGTGCGCACTTCTGTTCTGGATTTAATGGGAAGCAGCTCGCCGCTCCCTTAATGGCAGGTAAGTTTATCGTCTATGGGCGTGGAGTCCAAGACTGGCAAGCGGCAGGGAGCGAGTCGCATGGAATCGTGAAATGCGGGAAAACTCTCGGTGCGAAAAGCTAATAAGAAAGGTAGAGACTGAGTGGTTTGGCTATCGGGGCACCCACACCGCGCTGTCAGTGATGGCCTGGCGCGATGTATGACCTGCGCTGTTCCCCACTGCGGTTCGGTAGCCGATTCATGGCGTCCACGGTCGCGGTTTGCAGGTTAACTTCTCGAGAAGTGAGGGTGTTTGTCCCCAGCAAGCGAACATCGGCCACGGCCTTGGTGGCCAACTGCGTCCAGATACCCTGCACTGCACCATAATTAATGGTGATTTGAAGGTTGTGGATCCACCACGACGGGCTCTTTGCCGGAGTGCCTTCAATGCGCCTTATCCGAAAACCAGTTGCATCGACCCAGGCCTTGCCGTTCACCAGATCGGACTCATGACGATTGGGCGTCAATTGCAGCACGTAGCAATTGTGGCCATCCACTGCCTCCTGCCCGACTAGCGCGAACTTATAGTTGCGCGCGGTGAGTTCGTGCGATTCGGCGTGACTGGCCATCTCCGACTCGTGCGCTAGCACCCTGCGCACAATGTCGGTCCCGCGATCGCTGCCTTCGACCTTGCGGACGGTGTAGTCCTTCTGGGACGGGGGAACGAAGTCGATCTGCGCCACAACCTGCGACTTAGGTTGCTGCGCCTTGTCACTGGAAAGCTGATACTCCCGGGTCACCGTATAGGGAACGGAATGGTCTCGAGCGGCAGCCTCCGTCTGTTGCATCCTGGCGACGATTTCGTCCGCCGAAGGATTGGATGACTGCGCGTTTGCGGCCACCGCCATCGCGATGCAAAGCGAGGCAAGAAGGATTGCCCAAGTTGTGAGTGTAAGCCGCATGTTAGCTAACCGGAATCGTAGTAACTTCTCGGTTAACTAATTAGAAGCAACTTGATTTCCAGTCGATGCCCGATCGGGTTAGAAATAGATGACCTCACACTCTCAATGACTTGCACCCGGTTCAGAAGGTTTCAAGCGACATGACGTACGTCAAAAGGAACCATTAGGGAGCAATATCTTCGTGCAAGGCTTCTCGAATAGCATTGGGGTACCAAGGTGGGATGTTCCGGTGCTCACCGTAGGGTCAGAGCGTTCCTCATTGGCAGTAACATATCTTATAGGCCAGAGGATCCAATGCTCCGATCGCACAATAAAGTCCACGGATGCTGTCCGGCGGAACTTTTGCCGCAGTGCTGGAGACTTCGTACAGTTTCAGCCATTGAGCTTGACTCTCGGCTGTTGCCCAGATCTGGTTGTAGATCGTGCCTAGGCTGCTCAAGTCCAGCCGCGGCTTTTGCCATTCTCGCGTAAACGTATATTCCTTTTTCCACCGCCCGCGAATTTTGCTGCTCGCTTGCCGGAGGTTGGTCAGGTAGTAGGTTGACTGATCGGCGAGGGAGCCATCGCTCCGAAAGCTCACGACCCGGAAGCCTGGATTCTGATCGAAGATTGGAGAGATCGCGGGATCGATGAGCACAAACGCCCGGTTGACCCCCGCAGCGTTGATCAATCTGAAATCGTCCATGTGAGTGTGACCGGCGAAACTTGCCAGGACTACATCGTGGTAGTTGTCGAGCAGACGATCGAACTGCTCGGTCCAGGTGGGAACCCACATGGGCACAATCGAGTTGGCGCACGAGGTCCCCGCCGAAGATCCACCAGTACCCGGCTGGCTGGCAAATTTGTGCGTGGTGGCGTAACCATCGATGCCCGGCGGAATGTGGAACATTAGCCAGACTTTCTGGTTGGCCTGCCGCGCTGCTGCGAGGTTCGACTGCAACCACTGCAGAACGTCGCTAGCGGCGGTGGACGACACCAAAGCACATCCCTTGGTGAAACTCGCAGCGTGATAGTTATTGGAAAAGAAGACGGTATTCAGGGCGACGAGGCGAACGCCCGCAATCGTAGGATGCGCGACGTTGTAGCTCCCCATCGCCTTCCAGTCGCCGAGAAACGATTCATCTGCCTGCGCCAGGGCGCGCGCCACGCCGACTGTATCGCTTAAGAATGTTCCGCCGGCTTGAACGGTGTAGTCGCCGCAATCTTCGTCGTCGTTGCCAGGGGTCGCCAGGATTTTAGTGCCGGGAAATCGCTTGCCCAACTCGAGGGCCAGGAACTCGACCGTCTTCAGCACGAATGCCCGGTAGTGCTCGAGATTCTCGTCGTCTGTAACGGCTCGAAATTTGCCGGGGAATTGATGTGCCAGCAAGTCGCCGGTGAACATGACGAAGGCGGGATGGGGCAATGTCTTGCGCATCTGGTCGAGAGCGGATCGCAGTAACCACCAGTTCGTGTCCTGCCCGTAGGGGCTGAAGCTGTTCGGATTGTCTGTTGCAGAATCGACTCCCACTGTAGAGGGTCAGCCGCCTGAAGCTCTGAGACCAGTGCCGCGTCAGCCATGGGATTGAAGTGGATGTCGGAGGCGATTAAGAACTTGTCTTTGGACGACCCGCTGATGGGCTGAGCGGCATTGGGGGCAGCGCAAAGTTAGCAGCTGCCAGTGCAAGAAATTTTCCCTGCCGGCGCCAAGCTGTATTATGACGAGTAATGAGTTTTTGTGGGAAATTCACCTTCAGCTTTCGATCAAGCCTAATACAAGAACAATTAGACCAGTTTGAGAAATTACTATTGTCGAGCGAGTACGGGTTGTGCGGCGTGTTGCTTCACCTGGATTATTCCGGAGAGCCTCGCAGTTTGAACGAAGGGGCGCGGCTTCAGCCGCGCCGTGCGTGGCTCTCATCGATATTGGCTTTTAGCCACCAGGGATTTCGGCTTGCAACAGTGGACCGCGGTTTCCTCAGTAGCCGAGCTGAGGGCTTCGGACACGTACGGCGCGTTCAAGCCACGCCCCTTCGACAACTACGCCGGTCGCGCCACTTCGCTATAAACCTGCAGCATGCGACGCACGCTATCGTCCCAGGAAAACTTTTCGCACTGCTGCAGCCCGCGGGCCTTTAGCTTTTCGCGCACGCTCTGGTCAAGCAGTACTCGATGCAAGGCCTTCATGATGTCGAATACATTCTCAGGATTCACCATGACAGCAGCATTGCCCACAACTTCAGGGATGGAAGACGTGTTGCTCGTAACCACCGGCGTGCCATGCGCCATGGCTTCCAGCGGCGGCAGTCCGAATCCTTCGTACAGCGATGGAAATACAAAGATCTTCGCCTGATCGTAGAAAATGCGCAGCACCTCGATGGGTACGAATCCCAGGAAGCGCACATCATTCTGGACCCGTCCTTTTACCACGGCGCGACGCAGGTCGGGATGCTTCGAGACCTCATCGCCAATGATGATCAGTTTCAGGTCTTCGAACTGGTTCTCCTTGGCCAACTCGGTCTTGAGGGCGGAAAACGCTTCGATGATGCGTACCACGTTCTTGTGCGGGCTAATGCGTCCGGCGTAGAGCAGGAACGGATCGTTCACCTGATAACGTTCAGCGATGAACTCGCGCTCGGCAGTACTGGCGTGGCCCAGACGAAAACGCTCGTCGATGGCGTTGTAGATGACCTCAATCTTCTCTCCGGGAACGCGAAATAACCGCTCAGTGTCTTTCTTGGAGAAGTTGGACACCGCGAAGATGCGCGCCGCGCGATGCAGGACGCGCTTGGTGAACTCGAAATGCAGGCTTCGTTTCAACGTGGAATGCCGATTCACCAGGTAGAGGTGGTCGAAGAGGTCGTGTACCGTGACCACGTAGGGGCAGGGAATGCCCTGCGGCTTCCAGAAAAGGTGTGGCACGTGCAGCAGATTGCAGCGAAAGCGCTTCAGCAGGCGATGCAGTTCGAAGTAGCTGGAGAGCGAGAACTCGTTCGGCTGGGCCGGTAAAGTCTTAAAGTTCGCCGGCAATCCGTCGGTGCCAGGCAGTTTTCCGGGAATGCCGATCAGGAAGTATTCGTTCTCCTGGTCGAGGCGGGCGAGCGTGCGGATGGCGTTGCGGGTGTAAGTCCCCACGCCGAATTCATTAATACGGCGGATGTCGATGGCGATTCGCACAGAGTAGTGTAAACCGGGGCGTGAACAGGCGGGATTACTTGGGGAGGGGAGATTAAGACTAGAGAAGCGATACACTTGAGTTGCTGTCCCAAAGCGAAAGGGGGCCTGCACCTAATGCGAATGACAACCCAACTTAGGAAGGAACGCGGCGTATGGGTGTTTCGCTGTGGAAAAAAGCTGTCTACGGCCGACACAAATAAAGCGCTGCGCGATATCCGCCGGCAGCGCGACCGCCGGAATTGCGGAGATGGCCGATAGGGACTTTGCTTGAGACGTTAGCCCTGGTCGCCAGCCTTTCAGACTTCAGTCGGCTCGCCCATGAGATTGCCGAGCGGGTGAAGACTCCACAGTCACAAGTACAGTGAGGATGATCCGGCCAACACGCCGGGCGTCGATGGCGATCCGCACAGAGTAGTGTAGACCGGGGCTAAAGAAGACATTTACGAGCTAGAGCGCGTTTCCTTTCATAGCGGAGATTGCAAATGGCACGTCGCGTGAGTGGCGAAGCCGACGTATATAGAGGAGCGCAAAACCTACCAGGATATGTGGCTGGAGCAATACTCCCAGCAATAGGCTCAGGACCACCGCCGCCCAGCGCAGTTCCTCAGGTGCGAATCTGTGCACGAATGGCGTATTTACGAGTTTGATGACCAACTGGTAAATCAGATAGGAGCCTCCGATGGACTCCAATAAAAGAAGTGCGAGAATCGTCCAGCAACCCTCGGTGAGTTCAACACTGCGCCCAAGCGACCTACCCACGCCGCAACGCTCGCGAACCAGCGCCGGCAATGCCAACCCGAAGCGCGTGACTGCGAGAGAAGAAAGGAAAACGATAGTCCACCCTAATAGGATGGAAACGGGTTTCGTATGAGTCAGGAACTCCACATACAGGACGACCCCGACGATTCCCGCTGCCATGAACGCGATTGCTAACAGCAGCGCCAGAATCAAGGACAACCGGAAGAACGAGCCGAGTTGCTCTCGTATTGGACCAAAACACTCCTCTGCAACGGCCCGCTCCCTGTCCACTAACTTGAAAACCGCCACTGCGATTCCGGAGAACGCAAAGCAATACAGAAGCCAATTCAGCAAAAGTCCGCCAATCCGAAAAGCATCGGATTCTAACACTTCGCTCTTATGGTTCAGGATGTCTCCGCGCGGGATGTACCGGAGAATATCATCGGCTTTCTGTGTACTGAGGAAAACGGCAAGATAGCCGAACAACGCCGCGGGCAGCAGTAATTTCAGGAACGGCCAAGCATTACGATGGTAAAGGGATGCAACATCGCGCACAAATGCCAGGGGGCTAGGCACTTCGTCTCCCAAGAGCACCGGTTCTGGTAAAGGATTCATGAGGATGCAGTCTCACCCCTTACGCCTTCACCGCCTCCGCATGCTTTGCTCTGCGCGAGGCATACAGCGGAAACGCCTCGGCCAGCCCCAGCACTTCACGGCGAATCCGCGACAGCACATTCTTGTCGGTACGATTGTGCAGCGCCTCCGAGATCCACTTGCCGACCTGCCGCATCTCGGGCTCTTTCATCCCGCGTGTGGTAAGCGCCGGGCTGCCAATGCGGATACCGCTCGGCTTCATGGGAGGATTGGTGTCGAACGGGATGGCGTTCTTGTTGACCGTAATGCCGGCTTCGTGCAGCGCGTTCTCGGCTTCGCTGCCTAGCATGCCCTTGGCGAAGACATCGACCAGCATGAGGTGGGTGTCGGTGCCGCCGGAAATAATGTGGAAGCCCTCGTCGGCTAGGGTTTGCGCCAGGACCTTCGCGTTGGCCACAACCTGCCGCGCGTAATCCTTGAAGCTGGGCTGCATGGCTTCGTGAAAGCACACTGCTTTGGCTGAGATGATATGCACCAGCGGGCCGCCCTGCATTCCGGGGAATACAACCTTGTCGATTGCCGCAGCATATTCCGCCTTCGACAGAATTAATCCAGCGCGCGGACCGCGCAGTGTCTTGTGCGTGGTGGTGGTGACAATCTGCGCGTGCGGCACGGGCGAAGGATGCGCCCCTCCGGCAACCAGTCCGGCGAAGTGCGCCATGTCCACCAGGTAGAGCGCACCAACTTTGTCGGCGATCTGGCGCATTCGCGCGAAATCGATGAACCGAGGATACGCGCTGCCACCGCCGATGATGAGTTTCGGCTGCTCACGTTCGGCAATCTTCTCCAGATCGTCGTAATCGATGGTTTCGGTTTCCTTGGTCACGCCGTAAGGAACGATCTTGTAGGTCTTGCCGGAAAAGTTCAGCGGATGGCCGTGAGTAAGGTGCCCGCCATGCGCGAGATTCAATCCAAGAATGGTGTCGCCGGGCTTAATGACCGCGGCGTAAGCGGCCATGTTGGCAGTGGAACCCGAGTGCGGCTGCACATTGGCGTGCTCGGCGCCGAAGAGTTGCTTGGCCCGATCGCGTGCCAGGTTCTCCACCACGTCGGTGAATTCGCATCCGCCGTAATAGCGCTTGCCGGGATAGCCCTCGGCGTACTTGTTGGTGAAGACAGAGCCGGCCGCTTCCAGCACGGCCTCGCTCACAAAGTTCTCCGAGGCGATCAGTTCCAGGCCTTCATGCTGACGGCGCTCTTCATTCTCGATCGCCTGCGCGATGTCGGGATCAACCTCCGCCAGAGGGCGTTCCATTGGATTTGCTTTCATGATTGCGTCCTTCACTAAGATTTTTGCTGCTTATAAATGTCGGGAGTGAACACTTCCATGTGCCGCTCCGGCTTGCTCAACAGGGTGAAGCCTACCTTGCGATACAGCGAGTGCGCATCGCGGGTGGTTAAGTGCCACCGTCGCAATCCCTGCAGTTCCGGGTGCCTGACAACGCACTGCATCAGCCAGGTTCCCAGGCCTCTGCCTTGATGAGACTCCAACACAAACACATCGCATACGTAGGCGAAGGTGGTGCGGTCGCTGACGACTCGCGCAAAGCCGACCTGCTTTTCGCCCTCGAGGACCCCGAAGCAAAGCGAGTTTTGCATGGCACGCTCAAGCGTTTCTCGCGGAAGGCCTTCGCACCAGTACGCGCGAGAGAAATAACCATAAACCACATTCATGTCCATGCGCGAGAGGTCGGTGGTGACCATGAAGTCGCCGCGATGCTCCTCCAGGATGGGTACGCGAGCACGCTCGACGGTGGCTGTCGTTTCAGGCATGAGACGATGATCCCTCGTCCTCGCGCTCGATGGCGGCGATCTTTTCCACGCGCCGTTCGTGGCGTCCGCCCTCAAACGAAGTAGCCAGCCATTTGTCCACGATCTTGAAGGCAACGTCGTCGCCGATGACTGAGGCTCCCAGCGTCAGCACATTCGCGTCGTTGTGTTCGCGTGACCTCGAGGCTTCAAACTCGGTGTCAACTTTGGCCGCACGGATTCCGGGGACTTTGTTGGCGGCGATCGACATGCCAATTCCAGTACTGCATACCAGAATGCCGAGATCGGCGCCGTGCGCCGCGACTTCTTCGGCAACCGCGCGCGCGAAGTCAGGGTAGTCGCAGGAGGCAGTCGAGTGGGTGCCGCGATCGTCAACGGTGACGCCTTGGGCGGCGAGTTTCTGCTTGATTTTCTCTTTCAGCTCAAAGCCGGCGTGGTCCGATCCGAGTGCAATCTTCATCGCAAACATTGTAGCGCGGAAAGCCCATCTACCACGGAGACACGGAGTGCACCGAAAAACAAGGCAAGAATGAAAGTCACACGGACAGATGAACCACAGAAGCACAGGGAAAGAACGGGTAGAAAAAATAGAAAAATTGTTGGTTTTCACTGCGCTCTGTGTCTCCGCGGCGAATCACTAACCCTATCCCGCAAACGCCTTCGCCAGGAAGCGCGAGATGTGCCAGGCGTCCATGTATTTGTAGGGAGTTTCGCCGAGGGAATAATGGCCGCACGGCAACGCCTTGATGGTGGTGTCGAGGCCGCGACGCATGAACTCGCCTGCCGTTTGCGCGGAGAATTCCGGCAGAAACGTCAGATCGTAGCGACCATAGATCATCAGCGACTTTTTCGGCCAGCGCTCGAACTTGTCGAAGTACACGATAGGGCTGATCGACAGCCAGACTTGGCGCAGCTCGTCCTGCGTCAACACGCTCTCAATTCCTTGCCGGATGTGGCGGGTTGATTGCCCTGTCCAAGTCACATCGCCGAACGACGTTGAAGCGTGGTTGAAGACATTGACGCTGATGCGCTTATCGTGGGCCGCCGCGATAAATGCGTAGCACGAACCGAGGCTGGTCCCCACCAAGCCCAGGCGGGAGTAGCCACGCTGCTGCAGCCAGTCGAGGCAGCAACGAATGTCGATGATGCCCTGCCGGGTGGCGTCAATCGTGCGCCCTATGTTGGCTGAAACTGCGTAGTCGGCGCGCGTAATTCCCGCAGGGCGGCGAATGTCGTGGTACGGCATACTCATGCGGAGCGCTGAGATCCCCAGCATATTGAACAGGCGGCACAGCACGTTCTGGCTGACGCCATCGGCGTTCCACTGCGGAATAACGATCACGGCACGGCGTCCTCGCGCCGGAAACCAGCGCGCGTTCATGCAATTGTTCTCGGGATAGGGTGACTCCACCGGCGAGGTGAAGCGCAGAAAAGTACCCAGCTCGTCTTTGGGGAGTTTCTTGGGAGCGTCACTGCCGGTGTGAAAGAGTTCGACCTTGCGTTTTTCCAGACGGAAATCCGATGGGACCTTGTAGGCGTAGAACTGGTCGCTATTGGCAACGACGTGATCGTTGGCCGCCGACCAATAGGCCAGCATCGCAGTTTTGTCGCTTTCGTCCTGCGGAGGCGGGAAGCTCTCCAGGGTGGGCCACGTTGCCCACTCCGAACCCCACTCGAACGGACGCACCACGCGATTGTTGTCGCGCGAGGTCATTCGCGCTTCCCAGTCGTGCATCCAGCGGCGGTAAGCTTCTCGCATCTGTAAAAACTATACAGAGGCGGAGGGTCGACAGTCGCGGGTCTATCAATGAACAGCGCAACTGTTCGCCGAATGGCATTCAGTGTGGTCTAAGCGGAGATGCGCCTTTTGCAGCCACGGCTGCTTTCAATCCGCTGGCAAGGATTGCAGGATTGGTTCAAAGCGAAATGCGACGGTGCGGTTGTTGCAATGATTGCGTGGACCAACCTTTGGCGAAGGCTACTTCTGGGCGGAAAGTTGGGCAGCACGCGCCGCGCCTTGTATAGCCCCGTGCCGTCCCGGAGCGTTTGCCAGCGCTATCTCAAATTCTTTCAGCGCCAGGGCGGGGTGATTCTGCTGCAGCAGCAAGTAGCCAAGCTGTTCGCGGGCCGGAACAATCGGTCCCGGCGTCACCGGAAGCTTCTCGACTGCGTCCTCCTCATCCGCTGAGGAGCGCATCAAAGCTTCGGCCTCCTGCCGTTTGTTGTCCGCTTGAGCTGACCACGCCATAACTTCGCGCTTCAAGATGCCCACCTGCGTAGCCCAGTAGTCGTTGCCTGACGTGCGAAGCTCGGTCTCGATCTGGCGCAATTCATCAATTTCCGCGCGCGCTTCAAGGGCGTGTCCGCTGCGAGCGAGTCCCAACCCCCGAGCCCAAACCGCAATCGCGATCACGTGAGGTGGCGCCACTGTTGGAGGCACAATGGCGGCGGCGTCAGACCATTGCCCCCGCTCCACCACATAGCGAATAGGCATCGCGGTAGAGGCGTATCCGACCTTGAAGTTCGCGGCGTTCAGCTCGGGCATGCTCCTCAGTTGCTGAACCACCTGAGCTGCTTCGTTGTCGCGTCCACTCTGCAGGTAGGCATACACCAGATAATCCATGGCATGGAGTTCTTCTCCGGTGTCGCCCTGCAGGCGCGCCGCTTCCTGTGCCGCAAGGTTGGAGGCGATGGAGTCGTCCCACAGGCCGAGTCGGGTGAAGATATGCGACGGCATGTGCAAAGCGTGCGGCGCGGAGGGTGCAATCTGGGAGTAGGCCCTGGCCGCCGCGAGGCCTTTTGGCGCTAGTTCGGCATTGTCGTATGCATGGATGAGGTAGTGAGGGATTCCCGGGTGCTGCGGATAGCTACGATCGAGCGGCTCCAGCAGGTCGGCCGCCTGCTTCTGCTTTGCATGCGTCTTATCGGCCGGAGATGCATTCGCCAGGAGTGCAAGCGCGTAAAACACCTGTGCTTCCACATCCTTCCGATTCTTCGCCGCCAGATCTTCCATTGCGTGCTCGTAGTTCAACGCCCGGGTTCGGTACGGAACCGTGGCAGCGTCCTGATAGATCAAGGCCAGCGCCTCGATGAACTGGCGCTCACGGTCAGAGCTGGTTTCGATATGCTGCGCCCGTTGGATTTCCTTTTGCGCAGTCGAAATTGTCGCCTGCGCAATGGGCGGGTCCCAAAGCTGGTGAAAGTACGACATCGCCATTCCCCAATGTGCCATCGCGCAACGGGGGTCCCGGTCGGCCACGCCTTGAAATGCCTTTTCGGCGTCGGCGTAAGCGAAGGAGTGAAGCAGGGCCACGCCTCGATTGAACTGCTCCTGAATGGCGGGGCTGCAGGAGACCGGAAACGAAACTTTTCCTAATTTCTCAGGCGCAGGGTGACTATGAGTTTCCTGGGCTGACGAGAAGGGGACGATGAATAGCAGCGCGAGCAAGATTCGCCATCGATGGGGCATTCCCTGTCTCCTTAACGTGGCGCTCTGCGAATTCTACATTGAAGTTAGGGGAAAGTTCGCGAGCGTTGGTCCTCCCGCGAGTCCACTCCGAACCCATTTAAGGACGCGCCACGCGATTGTTGTCGCGGATGGTCATTCGCGTCTCCCAGTTCTTGGTTGGCGACAGCTGAAGCCGCGCGACGACCTGTCCTGATTTTGTTCCCTTTGTTCCTAAAATCTGTGTAACTTTGTTCGATCTGTAGCGTACTGCTTTATGGACGCCAAGCGACACGATGCGAAAGGATCGCAGCCCCGCGAGGGCAAAGCCACGCAAATGGAGGGGCCGGATCTGGAGAGCGTAATCGAGCGCGCACAAGGCCACGATGCCGAGGCGCTGGGGGAGATCTATCGCCTCTATGTCCGGCGCATATTCGGTTTATGCCGTTACATGCTGGAGTCAAGGGAGAGCGCAGAAGATGCCACCGGTGAAGTCTTCCTCAAGCTGCAGCGCTCCATCGAGAGCTACGACGGGTCGATACCGTTTCCCAAGTGGCTGCTGCGAGTGGCCAGTAACCAGTGCATTGACGCTTTGCGGCGACGGAAACGTGGACGGCTGGTGATTGTGGAAGGCGAAGAAGGAGTCGCGCTTGAGGCAGCCAGTGCGGAGCCGTCACCGCTGAGTGCCGTCCTAAGCACGGAAGAGAGGGCGCAGGTGCGGGATGCCATTGCAGGTCTGCCGGAGAACTATCGCGTCCCTCTCGTTCTGCGCTATTACGGCGAATTGAGTTATGACGAAATCGCACAGCAGTTGGGCCTGCAAAGGAATTACGTGGCGGCGCTGCTATTCCGGGCCAAGCAGGAGCTGCGCCGGAAACTGAGCCATAGGAGTAAGTAATCGTGGAATGTTATTCCGAACAGATCGTCTCCCTCTTCGTGGACGGTGAACTTCCCGCGGAGGAGGCGGGGCGCCTGCGAGACCACTTGTCCACCTGCCGGCGCTGCCGGCAACTATTGGACGCATTACGCGCTGAGAACCTTGTCCTGAGCGAAAGCCTGCAAGAGCTTCCGGAAGAAGCAGACAGCCCGGCGGACTTCTCGCGTTCGCCGTGGTCGTGGCATTGGGATGAGTTGGCGATAGTGGCCGCAGTGCTGGGGCTCGGTTCGGTCGTTGCCAACTGGATCGACAAGCTGAGCATTCCGGACGCACTGCAATGGCTTAATCCCTTCAGCGTAAACGGCCGTACGAACCTGTTCTTCAACCTTTCTTACTACTTTGCTAACGGAGGCACTGCCATGATGGCTGATTATGTCGCGGAAGTCGGGAAAATCTTATTTGTGTTGCTGTTGGGCGGCGGCGTACTGCTGCTGGCGCGCCGATGGCGACTGCGTCAGCCTGGTCTGCGCCTGCTGATCGTAATGCTGGCATTGTCGCTGCCTGGCTTTTCCCTGCAGGTGCGTCACACTGATTTCGTCACCGTAGGAGCCAATGAGACGGTGGATGACACCCTTTTGGCTACGGGCAATGTGGTGCGGGTGGAAGGTGTTATCAATGGGGACCTGCTGGCTTTTGGCCAATCTGTGGAAGTGCGCGGCACCGTCAAGGGCGACCTGGTGAGTTTTGCTAAGCGAACCGTGGTGAGCGGAACCGTAGAAGGCAATATCTACAACTTTTCGAACTCGTTTGACCTGGACGGGCAATTGGCCCACAACCTCTACGGGTTGACGCAATCCTTGCATGTGAATGACCGGGGGCGCGTGGGCGGGGGTGTGGTGGCTGGCACCGGAGACGTTAGCCTTGAGGGCGAGGTACATCGCAGCGTGACCATCTACGCCGGTAATGCCGATGTGAGCGGCAGCATCGGTCGCGAACTCACCATGGCTGGGGATAGCCTTACCCTGACAAACACGGCCCGAATCGGCGGCAACCTGAGCGCTCGCGTGCGGGAGCTGAAAAACGTTCACATCGCCGATGGCGCGACGATTGTGGGTACGCGTGACATCCAGCGGCGAGTGCGGGAGAACCATTTCACGCGTCCCAAATTCTACTTCTTCCAGGCTATTTGGCTTGCTGCCGCCATGCTGGTGGGATGGTTGGGCCTGCTCCTGTTTCCCGGCTTCTTCCGGGCCAGCACACAAGCGGTAGGCTCAGGCTGGCGCAGCTTCGGACTTGGGGTTGCGGTCCTGGCGGGCGTGCCCGTGGTTATTATCGTGGCAGCTATAACGCTGGTTGGCCTTCCCCTCTCGCTGATGTTGCTCGCGTTATATCTGACTGCGATCGGCCTGGCGAAGATCTGGGTCGGAGCGTTCCTGGGGCAGACACTTCTGAAGCCATCTGGGGCGACGAGGAGCGATTGGCTGCTGGGCCTGCTGCTGGGGCTGCTGATCCTCACCATCGTCGGATTCATTCCATATGTTGGCGGATTCGTCCGCTTTGGTGTGGTTTGCCTGGGTTTGGGAGCGTTTGCCTGGCAGCTTTATCGGGCTTCACGACCGGCAGTAACGGCGTGAAAAACGCTACCGAGGCTGGGCCAGTTGTTGAAACTTTTCCGCGAACAGTGCGTAATGGTTGTCGAGAGGAGAACTAATGCGAACGCTTACACTTCTGCTTTGCCTTTTTGCGACGGCCGGCGTGGCCGTTTCCCAGGATAAGCCCGCCGCGGCCGCGTCCCAGGACAATCCACTCAGCACATTCAATATGCACGTCTACGGACACGTGAAAGATATCCTGCTGCGCTCAGCTGAAAAAATGCCCGAGGAGAACTACGCCTTTAAGCCCGCCGACACGGTCCGCAGCTACGGCCAGATCGTCGGACACGTGGCCGACGCGCAGTACCTGTTTTGCTCCATCGCACTCGGCGAGAAAAATCCCGGCCTGAAGATCGAGCAGAGCAAGACTTCGAAAGCCGATCTCATCGCCGCCCTCAAGGACGCCTTCGCCTATTGCGACAAGGCCTACGACGGCATGACCGACGCGTCCGCAACGCAGATGGTGAAGCTCTTCGGCAATGATGCGCCGAAACTAGGCGTACTGACGGTCAACAACATGCACAACATGGAACACTACGGCAACCTCGTCACCTACATGCGAATGAAGGGCATCGTTCCTCCGAGCAGCGAGCAGCAGTCGCAGCCGCAGCCGAAGAAATAATGGACTGCTAAGAAGTCGTAATGCGTGCTGAGCGCACTCATCAATGCGATGGTGAGAGTGGATTCGCATTGCGATAGTCCCACTCAAGCGAAAGAAGCTTGAATGGGTGGCTGTAGATGATCAAGACGTTGTTCCGGGATCGGAGCGGCTGATGGGCGGCCTGTAGTTGAGGCTACCATGGGGGCGTACACGGTTGTAGTAGTCGGTCCAAGGCTGCAGATGAGCGTCCCTTTGCTCGGAGTCGGACCAGTGCTGTGAGTAAGCCCACTCGCGCAGGGCGGTCTGGATGAAGCGCTCGGCCTTGCCATTGGTTCTGGGAGTGTAGGGCCTAGTGCGGTGATGTTTGATGTGCATGGTCTGACAAGCCTGACGGAACTGAGCGGAGCGGTAGCTGGAGCCGTTGTCGGTGAGCAGAGCGCGCACGCCGATACCGTGAGTGGCGAAGAAGTCGGTGGCGGCGGCGAGGAAAGCGACAGTGGTTTCGGCCTTTTGATCGGGCAGCATCTGGGTAAAGGCCAGGCGCGAGTGATCGTCCACGGCGACATGCAGCGCCCGGAAACCAGGATGTTTCCGCTTGCCCCGCAGGCGTCCATCGCCGCGTCGGCTAACTTCAGAAAAGCGAGTCATGCCTTTGATATCCAGGTGCAGCAGGTCGCCGGGCCGGGGATGCTCGTAGCGCTGCACGGGAGGGGGTGGGTTCAGATCGCGCCAGCGACTGAGTCGGGCGCGGCGCAGGATGCGGCTGACCGAGGCCGACTGAGACCAGTGCGGCGCGCAATCTCGTAACCGGGCAGGTGTTCGCGCCGAAAAGCAACAACCCTTTCCCCTAATGAGGAATGGATCTGTCGCGGGCTGGAGTGTGGCCGCGAGCTGCGGTCGACCATGCCGGCAGCTCCCAACTGGCGATACCGGCCCACCCATTTGGCCGCCGTCTTGGCACTCACACTGAACCGTACAGCCGCGGCACTTACCCGCAAGACGTCGTCGATCACCATACGGGCAAGACGCGCTCGACTCATCGCCGTCCATGGGGCATTCTTGTGATAGTCCATTCGGTCTCCAGAGTTACTAGTTGCTCGTCACAACCAGCTTCTCCGGTTCCAAGCGAATGGACAAGCTCTTGAATGATCACAGTACCCCGGCAGCCCGAAGGGCGGCACAATCGTAGCCCAGGACGTAAGTCCTGGGTGGGCTGTGGCAAGCGGGTGAGTCCGGTAGGACGGCACACGAAACACGCTGGCACGTTACGCCCTGCGGTCTGCAATGTGCCGTCCCTGAAGGGACTCTGGTGTTGTTTACGGTGCTTGCCCAGCACTCACGTGCTGGGCTAAGTTTGTTTCGCCCTCCGGGCTCGGGACTCCCGGCCCTGGCCAGACAAGAACGGGCACCCACGTTAAGAGCTATTTCGACGATTCGCATCTCTTGGCCGGGCCACCCGCCGCTACCGGCCAGTTTCACCGACCTCCAGAAATTTCGCTTGACAGACATCCTCTACTCCAGCTCATAATAAGCAATACTATTGCAATAGTCTGGGGGGACTCGTGGCAAAAGCAACCATTAAGTCCAAAACTGGTGCGGTAATCACAGTGGAAGGGGATGAGAGTGAAGTATCCGCCATTCTCGCGACCTACGAACGAACTAGCGTGGTCGACCAAGCAAAGAAGGCGATTGCTCGGACCAGAACTGCAAAGACACGCGAGAAGAAACGGGAAGGGGCAGGCGATCTTATCGTGGAACTTAGAGACGCCGGGTTTTTCGAAAAGCCCAAAGCATTGGGAGACATCGCCCATGCGCTTGAAGAAAAGGGCTATTTGTACCCTGTGACCTCTCTGTCCGGTGTCGTATTGGGCTTGGTGAAGAAGAGGGAGTTGCGCAGGAAAAAACACGAAGGGAAATGGGTATATGGCAAATAAGAAAGCACGGGTAGCCAAGACCGCTACCGAGGCTTTGAACATTCTCTGGGAGGAGGGTTTTTTTCGGGGGTGGAAGAAGAAACCGTCGGTTGGCGAAAATCTGGGAAAGAAGGGGAACCACTTTTCAGATGCTCAACTCGGGATGGCTCTAATGCGAGCCAAGCATTTGACCCGATGCGGGAAACGCGGGAACTACGAGTACATCCAGAAATACCCATTTGTTGCTGACGAACCACAGGCCAGCAACTCAAAGAAGAAATGAGATGCCAGATCGAACCGTTGACGAGATGTTGAAGGACAAGTTCGTCGGGAAGAAACACGTGGATTCGACTTTGTCATCATTTTGGCCGTATGGTAACGGATTGCCAGCCCAGCGTGCGGGTCGATGCCAATCCGAAGGCAAGAAAGTTTGTCGAGGCACTGCTCCAAGGTTTGCTACGAAGGCGCATAAATTCTGCTCTGGTAAGGTGATTCAAGCCGAAAAATCTTATAGACCCGGTATTGACAAGTCCGTTTTTCCTGACTCGTTTCGTTGACGATTCCTTGCGTGTGCTCTTCTATGAGATTGCCAGCAACCGGGTCGCCCGTCACGATGCTGACGAGATTTAAGCCAGCGAGATGGATCGCCACGCCGTCATGCCGTTTGCCTTCCATTCTTGCTGACATCGTTAATTCCTCCCGAAAGAGATGGACTGGACGAGGCGAGGAAGCCGTCGATGGTTTGATAGACGCCAGTAGCCTTTCATGGAAGAAATCGACGGTCGTGTGTACTGGGAGATCGCCAACAGTGCCCGTGAGGCTGCTCTGCTAATCCTTGATGGAGTCTAACGGAAGGCCCAGAATGTCCGAAGATTCTTCGGGGCGGCAGGTAGTACGCCACGGATACAGCCCGAACAACGCTAACGTGCCGGTGCAGAGAATACGCACCAGAGTTGACAACGACGGCCACGGAAATCTGAAGCTAAGAAATCCTTGGCGTGCGTCAGGCGAAGGGACTAGATCCAGAAGCCGAAACGACAGATGAGTGACGGATACAAGTTCGGCGCTGATCATTACTCCCATTGCACATGCCCGGTATGCGGACGCGGTGAGCACTATTCGCATTGCACGTTCCTACGTGCAGCCGGCACGGTGGAAAACACTGGTCACACTGCATCTGCCATGACTCGTGGTCGCAGACGAGGGGAACACTACTCTCACGCACTTGTGGGCTGTGCATCTACCGGGGTTCGAAGACCCGGGCAATCCGTCACTGGAAGTTTACTGCCCAAACTCCCCCTCCTTCGCCAAATTCTCAAACCGCGTGTACCGCTTGATGAATGCCATCTTGATCATGTCGGTGGGGCCGTTGCGCTGTTTGGCGACGATAAGTTCGGCGATGCCGTCGAGGTCGGGATCGTCTTTCTTGTACACCTCTTCGCGGAAGATGAACGCGACCACGTCGGCGTCCTGCTCGATGGAGCCCGACTCGCGCAAATCGGAAAGTTGCGGCCGATGATCGCCGCCACGGCTCTCGGGGGCGCGGCTCAACTGCGACAGCGCAATCACCGGCACCTTCAACTCCTTGGCCAGCGCCTTCAGACCGCGCGAGATAGCTGAAACTTCCTGCGTCCGGTTCTCAAATCGTTTGCCGCCGATGGGCACCGCCGACATGAGTTGCAAGTAATCCACGATCAGCAAATCGAGACCTTCGGTCTGCCGCAGGCGCCGCGCCTTGGCCCGCATCTCGCTGACCGAGATGCCCGGCGAATCGTCGATGAACAGCTTGGATTGGGAAAGCTGCTCGGTGGCGCGAGTCAACTTGCGCATGTCGTCCTTGGTGAGGAAGCCCTGCCGCAAATCTTTGGAGTCCACCTGCGCGTGCGAGGCGAGCATGCGCATCAGCAGCGCTTCGCGCGACATTTCCAGCGAGAACACGCCGACAACTTTGCCGTCGAGCACCGCCGCGTTCTCGGCAATGTTCATGGCCAGCGCGGTCTTGCCCATCGAGGGACGCGCGGCAATGATGATCAAATCCGATGGCTGCAAGCCGCTGGTCAGCTTGTCGAGCTGGGTGTAGTGCGTCGCCAGGCCGGTAATTTCCTGGCCGCGCGCGTACAACTCTTCCAGCGAGCCGAACGAAGCCTTGATGATGGACGGGATATTCATGAACCCCTGTCCAATGCGGTTCTCCGAGAGCTGGAAGATGGCCTGCTCGGCGCGCCCCAGCACCTCCTCGGCTTCGTCGGAGTGCTCGATGGCTTCGGCGATGGCGTTCTGCGCCAGGTTGATCAGGCCGCGCAGCAGCGCCTTGTTGCGCACGATGCGAACGTAGTGCTCGATAGAGGGCCGGTCGGGTACGCCATCGATCAGCGACGACAGATACGCAACGCCGCCGATGGCTTCCACTTCTTTATGGCGATCGAGTTCCTCGACCAGCGTGATCATGTCCACCGGACGGCCCGACTCCTGCAAGTCGCGCATGCGCGAATAAACGCGGCGATGCGCGTCGAGGGAAAAGTCGTCGGGCGTGAGATGTTCGGCGGCTTGATCGTAGAGTGAGTTGTCGAGCAGGATCGCGCCCAGGATCGAGCGCTCCGCCTCCATGCTGACGGGCAGGCCGCGTTCCAGACTGTAGTCGGTGGTTGCCATCTCCCTCGCTATATCAATTTAGTCACCGGTCGCGGAGGCTGGCAATGCCGAATAAGGTTCTGCGGAACTCGCCGAGATCAGATTTCGTTCGAAAACCTGTGTGTGGTTGTGGATTACGAAGCGGAATCATCGGCCGGAATAATCTTGCATGCGCAATCGCGCACAGCAGATCCCTCGCGGGCTGAAGCCCGCTCGTGATGACAAGAATAGAAACCTTAACGGCGTACCTGAAGGTACGCCCCTTCAAATGCGGTCAAAACCAAATTTTCAGCAGCCTGTGAAGATGTGCCGGAGAGACAACACACCCTGTGAGATAAATTCCAATCACCGACCACTGACGACTGGCTACCGACAACTGCCTCCCAGTTAACCACTTTGTTACTACCGCGAAGCCTGCGTTCACGTTATGCTCGCGGAATGGCTGTGTCGGTTACGGTGCTGGCGAGTGGTAGCGGAGGCAACGGCACAGTCGTCGCCAGTTCGCGCACCCGGTTGCTGGTGGACGCCGGTCTCTCCTGTAAAGAGCTTTTGCGGCGCATGCTGCGATGCGGAGAAGAGTCAACCGCGATCGATGCTATTCTCATCACCCACGAGCATACCGATCACGTCGGGGGACTGCGCGTGCTGGCCAAGCGGCTGAAGGTGCCCGTCTACATCACGGGGGCGACGTACCAGGCGTACCAGAAATTTACCCGCGACTGCCACGGCAAGCGCGTCAGCCTTGATCGCCCGGAGCTATTCAACTCAGGCCATGCCTTCCAGATTGGCGACATTACGGTGAGTCCGTTCACCATCCCACACGACGCGGTGGACCCGGTCGCGTTTACCTTCTGCTGCGACGGCATCAAAGTCGGCATCTGCACCGACCTGGGTTACATGCCCGCCAACGTTCGCCATCACCTGCGCGGTTGCCACGTGCTGATGATCGAATCAAACCACGATCTCGAGATGCTGCGCGGCGGTCCGTACCCCTGGAGTGTCAAACAGCGCGTGATGAGCCAGGTCGGCCATCTGTCCAACGGTAAACTCGCGGAATTCCTCACCGGCGACTATGATGGAGGTGCCGAGTTCCTAATTCTGGCGCATCTTTCGGAGAAGAATAATCATCCAGAGATTGCCCGGATGACAGCTGAGCGTGCCTTGGGCGAGCAGCGCAGCTTGTTGCATAACCGATTGATGCTCGCGGCACAGCATGAACCGCTGCCTGCGGTTCGACTGTAGGTTCCGCCCTGCCAGCCGGCTGCTTCGGACGAACAGGGTTCGGCGAGATTGATGACAAAATGTACTGACCGCGTCATCGGCAAAATACTTGCCGGATGGCGCTACGACATCTCTGGCATCGCTCCAGAAATGCGCGGTGACTACGAGGCGCACCTGGCCGAGTGTGAATTTTGCCGCTCCCGCCAGCGGTTGCATCGCGGCATCGACATCGGCCTCATGGCGCTCGCCTCCATCTCCATGTTCGTCTTTCTGCTCGCCTATGGTGTGATTCGCCACTTCAAACCCAGCCACGCGTTTCTGCTGGAGATCGGCGCGCTAGGTGGGTTCTTGCTCTCCATGCTGCTGTGGTTGCTGGTTGCCGTTGCGACTCCGGCCCCGCTCGTGGTGAAAGATGTCGCCCTGATCGGCGCCCGCCGCGGACTGGAGAAGCTGCCGGAAGAGATTCGCGACCGCATTCCAGAAGATTTGAAGCTGAAGATCTCGGGGCAGAGCTAGCGGCGGCGGCCAGGCTGTCTCTCGCAAGCGCCCTCACCTACTGCAAGATCGTCTGGCGGAGTAAAATCTCTGACAGCCATGGCCGACCTTTTTACTCCCGCGCAACCTCCCGCTCAGCAGCGCAACTGGACGCCGATCATTGTTGGTTTGATTGCTGTGCTGGTGGTGGTCGGGATCATCGTCGTCCTCACTCGTAGCCACGCGCCGACTACTCCGCAGGTCAATCCTTATGCCGCCAAGCTGCAGCTCTCCAATCCCAAGCTGAGCGCTGCGGAGAACTACGTTGGTGGCACGGTTACCTATCTCGATGTGGACATCACGAACACGGGCGACCGAGCATTGGTTGGCGCCGACATGCACGCGGTGTTTAAGAACACCATGGACCAGGTCGTGCAGACCGAGACGCTGCCCTTGCACGTGTTGGTGGAAAACCAGATGGGTGGGTATCCTGACTTGGTGGACATGAGCCGCTCGCCGATCGGTCCGGGGCAGACCAAGACGGTTCGCGTCACCCTGGAACACATCTCCGCCGACTGGAATCAGAGCTACCCGGCAATTGAGCTGGTGAATCTGACGCTAAAATAAGACTTGTAATAATGAAGGTAAAATTGAGCCGAAAGGCCGGCTCTACACTTAAGTGCTACTTAACTAATCGCTACTAAGACTATTTGGCTATAGATGACTATTTATAGGTGCCATCTGATGGCCCTAGGATGTCCCCAGGATCGATGATCAACCCTCTGGACGACCTTAGAGTCGTCTCGGCGATAACCACGCGTCAGAAGTCAAATTCAGTTCCTGATTTGGGAATGCGGCCTGCCGAGCAAGCGTGCCATGCTGAAACTTTGGATTGCCGGCTTTGTCGCCTGGTCCTGCCTGGTTGCGGGAGCGGCGTCGGCGCAGGAAAAGGGCAAAGCAAAAGCCAACGTGTCGAACTCAGCCGGAGCAATCACGACCATCACGTCCTTCGACGAGGACCACACCGTCGTCGGTTGGCTGGAGATCATTCCCTTCGAAAGCAAGATCTTCCACAACACGCGCATGCTGCGTGTGCTGGTGCCGGCGAACTACGCCTCTCCGCATAATGCGCATCGCACTTATCCCGTGCTGTACATGCAGGACGGCCAAAACCTGTTCGACGAGGCGACCAGCAACTCCGGCGAGTGGCACGTGGATGAGACTGTGGAGCACCTGGTGGGCAGCTTCAAGATTCCGCCGATGTTCGTCGTGGGCATCGACTATGCCGGAGCCGAACGCAGCTTCGAATACCTGCCGTACCCGAATCCTCACAGCCAGCAACCCGCGGCGCGTGATGCAAACGAAGTTCACGGCAACGACTATGTGAAGTTTCTGCTCACCGAAGTCATGCCTTTCATCGAGAAGAAGTATCGTGTCGCGCGCGGCGCGGCCAACACTGGTATCGGCGGCTCGTCGTACGGCGGTGACATCTCGCTCTACACCGCTCTTCAGCATCCAGGCATCTTCGGCCACGTGCTCGTCGAGAGTCCCGTGCTGTGGATCGGCGATGACCAACTGATCAAAGATTGCGAGAAGGCCAAGCAGCTTCCGGCAAAAATGTATGTCGGCATCGGCACCAGCGAGACCACTGATCAGCAACCTAGTGACGAAATCGTAAAGAGCGTGGAAGAGTTGGAGCAGGTGCTGCGCAAAAAAGGTATGGGCCCGGCGCGACTCAAGGTCGTGGTGGAACAGAACGCAGTCCACAACGAGGGAGCCTGGTCGCGGCGTCTGCCGGAGGCGCTGTTGTTTTTGTACGGAAAGTAGCGATCAGCGACTAGTAATTAGCGATCAGCAACGAGTTTTTGGCCCTTGGGAATTTTGGAATTTGTCCCCTGGGTGGAGTGTTCTCGGGAATAGCAACACGCCAGGTTTGTATCAGGGTACGACCTTTAGTCGTGCCGACGTAAGGCCGACGATCATGGGCTTTAGCCCTTGCAAGAAAAGAATCCCCAGGGGCTGAAGCCCAAAGTTATTGCTAACCGTTGCGCCACGACTGGAAGTCGCGCCCTGATACAAACCTGAAGTGCTGTGCCGCGGCTGACGCGAGGAACAGCAGATTCCTCGCTGCCCTCGTAATGACAAATTCAGAGAAGTTGCTAACTGCTAATTACCAATTACCAATTACCAATTACCAATTGCCAATTACCAATTGCCAATTGCCAATTGCCAATTGCTAATTGCTTCCCCGCGGTTGCTACAATCAACCTGCATGTCCGAAATCAAGACCACGCGCCTGACGGAGATGGTGAAAGCCGCGGGTTGAGCCAGCAAGCTAAGTCCGGCGGTGCTGGACTCAGTGCTTGGGAAATTAGCCCGGCAACACGATCCCAACGTGCTCATCGGCTTCGAGACCGCCGACGACGCCGGCGTGTATCAACTCACCCCTGATCTGGCGCTCGTCCAGACCGTCGATTTCTTCACGCCGATCGTTGACGATCCCTTCGTCTTTGGACAGATTGCCGCCACCAACGCGCTCAGCGACGTGTACGCCATGGGTGGATGGCCGATCAGCGCGTTGGCGTTGGTTTGCTTTCCTGACGGCGGCGACCTCAAGGTGCTGGAAGAGATGCTGGCCGGCGGACTCTCGAAGATGATCGAGGCCCACTGCGCCCTGATCGGCGGGCACAGCATTCGTGATGATGAGATCAAGCTCGGCTATGCAGTGACTGGGACAATTCACCCGCAACAGGTGCTGGCGAATACTGGGGCGAGGGCGGGCGACCGGCTCGTCTTCACTAAGGCGATCGGAACCGGTGTGATCTCGACCGCGATCAAGAAGGGCAAAGCCGAAGTTGCCTGGATCCGCGACGCGGTGCGCTCGATGACCACGCTGAACAAAGCCGCGGCGGAGGTGGTGACTTCTTCGCCCGGATTCGAGATACATGGCATGACGGACGTCACCGGCTTCGGTCTGATCGGTCACGCGCGAGAGCTGGCCATTGGTTCGGGAGTAAGCCTGCGGCTCCAGGCGTCACGCGTGTCTCTGCTGGAAGGCGCTATCGAATGCGTGCGCGCCGGCTACATTCCCGGCGGCCTGAAAGCGAACCGCGAATTCACCAAGGGATGCGTCGAGTTCGACGAAGCCGTGCCGGAAGAGGTTCGCACACTGCTCTTCGACCCGCAAACAGCCGGAGGTTTGCTGATCTCGGTGGCAGCGAAAGATGCCGAGCGTTTAGTTGCAGCCTTGTGCAACGGGGGAATCGGCGCTGTCGAAATCGGCGAGGTCATCCCCAAGCAAAAGCCACTGATCACCGTGTTGGCATGATCAGGATTCGGTCCCTCTATTGTTCGTCATCCCGACCTGCTTTTTCCCGCTTTTTCGCAACCAACTTCGCAATCGCCGCAAGAAACTCCGGCGGAGTAATTCCTTTGACGAGAATCGCGTCAACATGCCCCGTACCTGGAGGAA
Source organism: uncultured Acidobacteriaceae bacterium (assembly GCA_963748225.1). Classification (GTDB taxonomy): domain Bacteria; phylum Acidobacteriota; class Terriglobia; order Terriglobales; family Acidobacteriaceae; genus Bog-257. Next base: position 736,580 of record CAVVHW010000012.1, on the reverse strand, counting down.
GCTCTTGCAATCCCGCGTACAGAATCACCGGGACTTCGGGCTTCAGCCGCTTCATTTCGGTGACGACATGGGCGCGCTGCGACCGGGAAATAATCGGTCGGTGATAACCAGATCCACATGATTAAGCGTGAACAGTCGGACAGCCGATTCGCTGTTAGTTGCCGTCAGGACCGTGTAGCCGGCAATCGACAGCAGGACTTTACGCAACATGAGTATGGTGGGTTCATCATTAATGCATAAGATGACGGTTGGATCAGACACGGAAATTCTCTTTCGTATATCCCGGGGGGTCGGCCTTGCTGCCTGCCGAGGTTGCCAAACATAATGGTTACACGGACGGCCTAGGCGTCCGAAAGGCGGCCCGGGTTGCAACCCGAAAACCTGGCGCTCACAAACTGCTTGTCTTCAATGATTGCTTCCATGGCAGCCACGAGGTCGTCTCCGGCTTCGGATTTCACCACGTAGCCCTGGCCGCCTATCAATAAGGCCTCCTGCACGACTTCCGGACAAAGGTTCTCGCTCAAGAACAAAATTTTGGAGGCGGGAGCGACCTCGTGGATTTGGCGGCCAGCTTCGATGCCATTGAGCCGGGGAAGCCCCACATCCAGCAAAATCAGGTCAGGTTGCAGCTCTCTGCTTTTCTGAACGGCTTCCAATCCATCCGAAGCTTCGCCAATGACCTGCCAATTCGGGTGCTCCTGGAGCAGGCTAAAGATCATGCGCCGCCAGGGTTCGCAGTCATCCACAATAAAAATCCGAACTGATGCCACTTATGAACAGCCTCCCGCCAGTCAAGTTCAAAACCAACGCCACTGACGGGCGGTGCTGAACTGCTTTGTTACAGATTGATTAATGATCACACGGGAGGCAGATGGCGTCGTTGTTCAAGAACAAACCTGTGCTTGCTCGGGAGCAATGACGGAAAGGGCAGGAGCGAGCGGTGCTGGATCAGACTGTGTGCGACAACAACTGCTCCGGAGCACGCAGCAGGACCTTACCACGATTCTTTACGACGATGCCGTTGCGTTGCCATTCGCTCAACAACCGGCTCGCGGTGAACAGGGTGACGTTGGCCTCGTTGGCCAGTTCTTCATTGTTGACGTCGAGTTCAATGCCTCCGGGGACTTCCTGGCCGATCCCGCTGGCGAGGTTGACCAGCACGGTGGCAAGCCGCTGGCGCGCGGTATGGCAGGTGAGCGACACATGCATGGCGCGATAGGCGACCAGATAGTCAAATGCAATCAACAATGCGTTCTCGACTAATCTCGGATGGAGAGCGACAAGTCTCCGGACGGTAGCGCGGTCCCATACCAATACATAACTATTTTTTACCGTTTCGGCGCTGACGAGGTACGGAAGCGGCTTTGACAGGAAGGCCGCATCGCCGAAGGTCTCGCCGGGCGGAAGCCAAAGCAGCAAGGTTTTCTGGCCGTCGGGGGTGATATAGAAAAACCGCGCGCGGCCACTCACGAGAAGAAACAGATGGTCGGCGGGATGGCCCTGGTTGGTGACCACGGAGTTTGCCAGGTATCGTCGCAGCTTTGCCGTTGCCAGGACGGCCTTGACTTCAGGCGGCGCCAGTCCATCTAGAAATCGTGGTTTCAGTTCGCTTACGGCGGCAGCAACCTCGGAAGGCGTCATGGTTCACCTCGCTACAGTATGCATCGGATAGGTGGCCGCTTCCTCGCGGAGATCTATATCGCAGCTGCGCACGCTGGAGTGGCAAGTGCCCTGCGTCGCGGCGTAATCAATAGAGAGCCTTTAGGGTGAGAATTCATTATAAGTCGGCACCTTTCAGGATGCCCGGCAAAATCGATCTCGGCCGGCTATGCGGGCTTTGCGGCGCAATCCTTTGCCGCCGCGAAGGACTCATTGCATACTAAGTGCGTGCGAAGCGAAGATCTTGTGTCTGTCAGGCAATCATGTTCGTCTCGAGCCGCTTGACTATCGTCATGTCGATGGTTTGGTAGCCGCCTCGGCGACTGACCCCTCCCTCTACCAGTGGAGCCCCATCCCACAAGGCAAGGCCGAAGCGACCGGCTACGTCGACACCGCCTTGGCTTGGCGCGATGCCGGCACCGCGGTGCCGTTTGCGATCATTCGGATAGATGACGGTAGTGGTCATCGGGTCGAGCCGATTCTGGAATATGGAGCGACTGGTCGTGGCCGCCGACGCATCCGCGACACGGCTGCGCACTCGACGCCTGTGAGATCGGCTACACCTGGTTTACCCGCTCGGCAATCCGCACGGCAGCCAACACCGAAGCCAAGCTGCTCATGCTGACCCATGCCTTCGAAAGCTGGCAGGCGCTGCGGGTCTGCTTTCACACCGACGCACGCAATCAGCGCTCGCGCGCTGCTCTGGAACGCATTGGCGCGAAGTTCGAGGGCATTCTCCGGGCCCATCGCATGGCTTCGGACTTCATAGCTCGCGACTCGGCGCGCTTTTCGATCGTCGCCGCAGAGTGGCCAGCTGTAAAGCAACGGCTAAGTCGTTTCCTGGAGCAAGTATAACCAGCCGGTTGGCGTGCCTCGTTTCGGCTATAGACCACCGGATAGGTCACCCCCTTGGGGATCGATTGGAATTGGCGCTTTCCCTTTGGAATTGTCATTACGAGCGAAGCGAGGAATCTGCTTTTCTTGGGGGCCCGGAACAAACGGCGGGCACCAGGAGATCCCTCCCGGTCCAAAGACGGTACGGGATGACAACTCAGAAATATTTTTTCTCAAATTGCGTTTGTCCTTTGTCGATTTCGCCGTCGCTCGTTCGACGTCCAAGTAGAGAGCCAGGATCAGCCGGCCGCTACCGGGGAAGTCCGGCTCCGAACCAGGAGGAGAAATTATGCGATTCATGATTATGGTCAAGGCCAACAAGAACTCCGAATCCGGTGTCATGCCCGAAGAGAGACTCATTGCCGCTATGGCGAAGTACCACGAGGAGCTGGCGAAAGCCGGGGTGCTGCTCGACGCCTCCGGGCTTCAGCCGACGTCTAAGGGCTGGCGCATCAAGTACTCCGGCGGGAAACACACGTCGTGGATGGCCCGTTTACCGAGGCGAAGGAACTCATCGCCGGCTACACCTTGATTCAGGTGAAGTCGAGGGAGGAGGCCCTGGAATGGACCAAGCGCTTCCCATCTCCCTTCGCCGATGCGGACGGAGAAATTGAGGTTCGTCAGCTGTTCGAACTGGACGACTTCGCTCCCAGCGATGCGGTTGAGCGCTTTCGCGAGATCACAGCGGCAAATAAGAAATAGTGGCAGGGAGCCGGTTTGCTCTGTCCCTGTCGTCTCGGCTCTGATAGAACCATTTACCACGCGAGACCCGAGGACGCGGAGCTTTCGTTCCCGTCGAACTTTCCAGTGTTCGTGCCTCCCTAGTGAATTTTTATTCCTACAGGTGGAACAAACGAATTAAGGAGACAAAACAATGCGATTCATGATGTTGTTGCCCGCACCGGGTACGCCTTGGAACAAGGGCCTCCCACGAAAGAGCTGGTTATGGCGATGAGGAAGTACAACCAGGACATGCAAGAGGCTGGCGTGTTCCTCGTCGCTGAGGGGCTGCATCCGCCGTCCATGGGGAAGCGCCTACGGGTTTCAGGAGGCAAGCCGGTCGTGACCGACGGCCCCTTCGCCGAGGCGAAGGAAGTGATTGCCGGCTTCTGGATCATTCAAGTGCAATCGCAGGAGGAAGCGATGGAGTGGGCCAAACGGTGTCCGCTGCCCGAAGGTGGGCTGATGGAGATTCGTCAGATATTTGAGCATTGCGACTTCCCGCCCGAGCTGCAGGAGGCGGTAGGGAAGTCGTAAAGGCTCCCTCTCTTTCGCAACAGTGAAGGTAGTAAACAACCGAGTGTCATGCTGAGCGCAGCCTGCCCGTTTTTGGCAGGCCGAGTCGAAGCACCTCTACAGCAGCCACGACGTTATGGTGGAATAGGGGCCCTTCGACCCGCAGCAAAATCGGCCGCTCGCTCAGGGTGACAGGCGTTTCGTTTAGGGCGCCGGAGATTATCGACAAATCCCGAATCAAAGGAGATCGACTATATGCAGAAAATCACCCCATTCTTGTGGTTCGACACCCAAGCAGAGGAGGCGGCGAATTTTTATGTCTCCATTTTTAAGAACTCAAAGATCGACACCATCAGCCGCTATGGAGACGCAGGTCCAGGACCCAAGGGATCGGTCATGGTCGTGACTTTCCAGTTGGAAGGACAGAAATTTTCCGCATTAAATGGCGGCCCACACTTCACCTTCACACCTGCCATATCGCTGTATGTGGACTGCGAGACGCAGGAAGAAGTGGATGAGCTGTGGGACAAGCTCCTGGTGGGCGGACGAAAAGACAGGTGCGGCTGGCTGCAAGACAAGTATGGCTTGTCGTGGCAAATCATTCCGGCGGTATTAACCCAACTGATGAGCGACCCTGATCCCGCGAAATCAAGTCGCGTCATGAAAGCGATGCTGCAGATGGACAAAATCGACATCAAACGCCTGCAAGATGCATACCAGCAGCCATAGATGGATGCCCGATCCTTCCGCCTCTTTTGCGAAACGATGGAAGAAAAAAATTGTTGGACCGTTGTCGATTTGGCTGTCCGTCATTCGACGCTTCAATAGAGACTGAGTTCAACCAAAGCCACCCGGCAGAACTTGGCTCGCCAATTAAGAATTAAGAAGGAGATGTGACAATGCGATTCATGATGATAGTCAAGCACGCTGAGAACCCGGTCCCCCACCCAAGGAGTTGATCGAAGCCATCACGAAGGCCGGCGAAGAGGCGGCCAAGTCCGGAACTATGCTGGGGAGCGGTGGGCTCGCCCCCACCGCTCTGGGAGCCCGAGTTCGGCTTTCCGGCGGCCAGATCAAAGTGGTCGACGGACCTTTCTCTGAAGCCAAGGAGATTATCGGTGGCTACGCGCAGTTTGAGTTGAACTCGAAACAAGAAGCGATCGAATCAGCCGTGCAATTCATGGAACTTCATAAAAAATACTGGCCGGGCTGGGAAGGCGAGACCGAAGTTCGTCAGATGTTCGGGCCGGATGACTCACCTTGCCAACCGTAGGCCTGCGGGGCGATGGGTCGAGTACGTGATGGGTGGAGTACGCCTTCAGGCGTACAGGATTGGGGTCAGTTGTTGGATTGCGCTTCAGCGCCTGAGGTAATGTTTCTCGTCACCTCAGCGGCTGAAGCCGATTCATATCGAATTCCAAGTGCACCGCTGAAGCGGTGCTCCACCCTATATGTTGACCGCAAAATTGCGGTAGGAATGCAGACGGTTTCGGAGGCCCTACCCTTGAGCGTCTTTTGCCGAAGAGTGGCTAGAAAAGACGGAAAGGACGCTACCTGGCGCACCCGCTTGCACTGCCGGTTTGAAACATGATGTGATCGGTAGCCATGACGGCTACCGACGCCCATAGCGCCATCGACGCAGTCTGGAGGATCGAATCCGCCAGGCTGATCGCCGGCCTCGCGCACATTGTGCACGACATTGGTCTGGCCGAGGACCTGGCACAGGACGCCCTTGTCGCCGCGCTGCAACAGTGGCCCGAGTCGGGTATCCCAGACAACCCCGGCGCCTGGCTGATGACCACGGCGAAGCATCGTGCGATTGATCTCTTCCGTCGAAACACGCGGCTGGAGCGCAAGCACGAAGAACTCGGCCGCGAACTTGAGGCACGGGAAATGGCGGTGCCTGACTTCAATGCGGCCCTTGATGACGATATAGGCGACGATATGCTGCGCCTGATGTTCACCGCGTGCCATCCGGTGCTACCCACCGAGGCGCGGGTTGCGCTCACGCTGCGGATGCTCGGAGGCCTCACCACGCCAGAGATCGCGCGTGCCTTCCTTGTTCCCGAGGCGACGATCGCGCAGCGCATCGTGCGAGCCAAGCGGACCCTTGCCGCCGAGCACGTGCCCTTCGAAGTTCCTCGCGGGGCCGACCGTGCTGCGCGTCTGTCGTCGGTGCTCGAGGTCATCTATCTCATCTTCAATGAGGGCTACACGGCAACCGCGGGTGAGGACTGGATGCGGCCCGCGCTCTGCGAAGACGCACTGCGCCTGGGACGCATTCTGGCCGGGCTGGCTCCGCGCGAGCCTGAAGTTCACGGCCTGGTCGCGCTGATGGAAATACAGGCGTCGCGCTCGCGAGCGCGTATGGGTCCGTCGGGAGAGCCGGTTTTGCTGCTTGATCAAAATCGCGCGCTGTGGGACCAGCTCCTGATCCGGCGCGGGCTTGCGGCGCTGGCACGGGCCGAGCAACTTAGCAAAGCGTTGGGTCCTTACACGTTGCAGGCTGAGCTGGCCGCTTGCCACGCACGTGCGCGTGTTCCGGAAGCAACCGACTGGCAGCGCATCGCGGCGCTCTACGCGCAGCTTGCTCGACTCACGCCATCTCCGATTGTCGAGCTGAACCGTGCCGTTGCGGTGGCCATGGCGTTCGGTCCGGCAGCGGGTCTCGAGATCGTAGACACGCTGACGTCGGAGCCATCGCTCCGGAAGTACCATCTCTTGCCGAGCGTGCGCGGTGACCTGCTGAACAAGCTCGGCCGCTTGGACGAGGCGCGCCTTGAGTTTGAGCGCGCAGCCTCGCTCACTGGTAATGCCCGCGAGCGCGCGCTGCTGCTGGAGAGGGCGCGAAGCTGCGCTGAGGGGTCAAATCTGGCCCACTAGCCTGTTTGTACCAGTAGTGCGGTGCTTCACCGGGATTATCCGTCAGCTCCGGTAGCAGAAGGCAGCAAGCTCTGAAGGGGCACGGCTTCAGCCGTGCCGTAAGCTTCACCTCATGATGGTGGCTTTAGCCCCTGAGGCACTTCGGGGTTGAGACGAACTGCGAATTCCCTCAGGGGCTGAAGCCCGACTCTCCACGCATACGCAACGGCACGGCTGAAGCCGTGCCCGTTCAAAGCGTGAGCCCATCATGGATAATCCAGGCTTGCACGGGGCATTTGGCCGCGCGGTAAACGCGGGGCTGAACCTGGCATGCGGCGCATGAATTATTTTCCCGCCTGTCGATTTCCCAGCTCTCCGAACGACATATCAGTGAGGGGATAGAAACCGTGATGGCGATGCAGCCAAAACCTCGGAGGGAAGCCATGTACGAACCAAACGCTTGGACGCATACACCAGTATGGGCGGTCGCCGGCCCAGAAATGCTCCCTGCGATGGAGATGTGCCATGACCCACAAGGTCGCGCAGACGAGAAATTTGCTGACGCACTCTTATTCGCCGCCGGAGGGCGGGGAATCCAGGAGATGGAAGAGGTTCGGCGGGTGAGTGCGCGGCTGTTTCCGCGGAACCTGCCGCAGTTGGCAAGTCTGACGTATGCGGCCGTTTGCATCGAGGCCCGTCACGCTGGCGGAGATTTCTACGACTTCTTCGACCGCGGCGCGCATCGGCTGGGTTTCGTCATCGGCGATGTCTCCGGCAAAGGGATGGCATCGGCGTTGGTAAGGGCGACCCTCCAGGCCAGCCTGCGAACCGTGTCCAAGCTGGGTATCGATGATTTTGAACAGTCGTTGGAGCTGGTGAATCATCTGCTATTCGAAAGCACGCCGGAGCCGATGTACGCCACCCTTTTTCTTGCCGAGTACGACGAGACCTCGCGCACGATTCGCTACGTAAATTGCGGACATCCCGCGCCTCTGCTCTACGGTCAGAATGGTGTTTCTCGGCTGGATATGACCTCGCAGGTGTTGGGCCTGTTCAGCGATTGGAAAGGCTCAATTGGCGAGGTGCAGCTCCGGGCCGATGACACTTTGTTGGTGTACACGGATGGCATCACCGAGGCCACGAATGACGCCGGCGAGGAATTTGGCGAGACTCGACTGCTGGCAACATTACAGGCGCAAAGCGGGCCGCTGTCCGCGTTCCTGCAACGATGCGTGCAACAGGTCTGCCGGTTTGGCGCGAGCGACCAGCGCGACGATCTCACCCTGGTGGCTCTACGCGGCCTCCAACTTTAAGCGGGAGGCAGCAACCTGGGCACGTCATTGTGCGCCTGCCATCGCCCGATCCGCCGTGTTAGCTGCTGAAAACTGCTTGATTTCTCCGGTTTTTCTTGACACGCGCCCGATTTCGCAAGTAAATACAGGCTCCACAAGTTCTTACTGGCGAGGAGCGAGCATGAACAAAGGCGATCTGGTTGAAAAAATCGCTGCTGCCCAAGGGATAAGCAAGACCGCTTCGGGGGGCGCGATTGACACCATAATTGATGCGGTGACTGCCGCGTTGAAAAAAGGCGACCGTGTCACTCTGGTGGGATTCGGCACCTTCTCCGTCTCACAGCGCAAGGCGCGCAACGGACGCAATCCGCAGACCGGGGGCGTCATCAAGATTGCGGCGCGGAAAGTTGCCAAGTTTACTCCCGGCGTCGATCTGAAGAAGGCCGTCAACAAGAAGTAACTGGCGCCCAGGCCAAATAGGTTTGCGATCTGGCGGCAGTGTGAAAGCTCTGCCCCATTTTGTCGTGCCAACACCTTCAGCCGCTCCTACCCTAGGCGACATAGCTATCGTCAGCGAGCCAATCGCGATCACCGCGAATCGTTAGCGCGCGTCGTGAATCCAATGTTTGACTGCTGAATGCGCCAAGGTCGCGATTGCCGCGACTCTTGGGTTTCCGTTACAATAAAAGTTTGCCACCAGCGAGTCAGGGAGTTTCTATGAAAGCAGCCATCCATCCGGCTTATGACGAAGTACGCGTGCACTGCGCATGCGGCAACACATTTATGACCCGTTCCACCCACAAGGGCGACATCAACGTGGAAATCTGCTCCGCGTGCCATCCGTTCTTCACCGGCAAACAGAAGCTGGTGGACACCGCGGGCCGGGTCGAGCGCTTCCGCCGCAAGTACGCCAAGAGCGATGCTGGCAAGGCAGAGGCCGCGAAGACCGAGGCGGCGAAGGTCGAAGCCACCAAGAACTAACGTTTGCAACCTTTGGAGCGAGAGCCTCCGCTGTGGCGGGGGCTTTGCTTTGCCGAGTCTTTGTATTCAGCGTTCGGCTACAATCTTACCGTGCACAAATACTTCACCAATCCAGCCGAGCGTATCGCACCCCCTGACGCCCGCGTGCCCGCGTCGGTCTCGCTAGGCGGAGTCGAGATTCGGCCTGCCACCGTGCTGGCACCCATGGCCGGCATCACCGATACCGTGTTTCGGCGCTTCATCCGCAACCTTGGTGGCTGCGGCTTGATGATGACCGAATTCACCTCGGCCGACGGCATCATTCGCCACAAGGACAAGAAAGCTAAGCAGTACCTCACCTTCTACGGCAACGAGCACCCGATTTCGGCGCAACTGTTTGGCAGCGATCCGGTGACGCTGGCCGAGGCAGCGCGCGTGGTTGAAGGGCTGGGCTTCGATCTGGTGGACCTTAACCTCGGCTGCCCGGCGAAGAAGGTCGTCAAGTGCAATGGCGGCTCGGGACTGCTGCGCGATCTGCCACTCATCAAGAACATATTCGAGTCCGTACGCGCAGCGGTAAAGGTGCCGTTCACGGTGAAGTTCCGCGCGGGCTGGAGCGATAAGGAGATCGTCCACGTCAACCTGGCGAAGATGGCGGAAGAATGTGGATTGGCCGCGGTAGCGCTACACGCTCGCACTCGGGAGCAGGGTTATAGCGGGCAGGCGCAATGGGAGTGGATTGCCGCCGTGAAGGACGCAGTCAAGGTTCCGGTGATCGGCAACGGCGACGTGCGCTCGCCCGAGGACGCTGCCGCTATGGTGGCGCAAACCGGATGCGATGCAGTAATGATTGGCCGCAGCGCAGCGTCGAACCCGTGGATCTTTCGCCAGATCGAACAATTTACCCGCACTGGCTCGTACGACCTTCCCAGCGATGCCGATCGCTACCATATGATCCGCACCTACTTCAGCATGCTGGTGGAAGAGAAGGTCGGCGGCGCGGAAGGGAAGATGAAGCAGTTTGCGGCGTGGTTCACCCACGGCGTGCCGCACGGCGCGCAGTTGCGCAAGTCGGTGTACGAGTCGAAGAGCGAGATCGAGATCCTCGACGCAGTGGACCGGTTCTTCGAAGCGCTACTCAGTGGGAAAATTCTGAACGCGACGCACGGCGTTGCGGACGACGTAACCGCAGCTGCCCTCTCAGCGTAGAAGCGGCCGAAATCCGGTCGCAGTGTTTTCAGCGTGGGGGTAGTCCGGGTAGAGGCGCCTTTCAGGCCGGCGTTAAGGGCGCAACTTTTTGGCATCGGTGTTGCGCTCACGGTATCGCTATGGAACCTGACGCACTATTCTCCCAGCCATGCGCCATACGGTCGCAGCCGCTCGACGTGGTCGCAGATAATCTTGCAAGCTCCCATGATCGGTACGGCCAGGATCAGCCCCATCGCTCCCCACAGCCATCCCCAGAACAGCAGAGAGATGGTGACCGCCAACGGATTCAATTGCAGACGCTTTCCCAGAATCTTGGGATAAAGCACGTTCATGCCGACCAGGTGCAGCCCTAGCACTACGAGAATGATCACCAAGGCCACTGCCATGTTCAGGTGTCCCAAGTCAGCAATGAGCGGCGGAATGATGGCGAGAAGAACGCCGAGGTACGGAATCAGGCTCAGAAACCCGCTGATTGCTCCCAGGAAGTAGAAGTAGGGCAGGCCCAGCATTCCAAACACGGCGATGCTGCAGGCGCTCAGGAAAACGCCAATGATAAAGTTGCCCACGATGAACGACCGGATCATACGCGCAATCAGACCGAGCATGACGTAGGCGGTATTCCGATTTTCCATGCTGAACAGCATGACCGACGCGGAGCGCACATGGTCCTGCCAGCTCAACATGAAGAACACCAGGAACGGGACAAAGGTGATGCTCAGCACCATCTCCGACACTGAACTGGCATTCCGGCTGACCAGGTCAGTCCAGTCGCTCGACTGCCGGACCGTCACCGTCTTCTTGTCGGCTTCCGATGAAGGTAGCACCGTCTCGGTGGTGCGCTCGATCTGTTCGGCTTCCGCGCGCAACCCTCCCATCATCTGCTGGATCCTGGCCTTGTATTGCGGTAACTCCTGCATGAACGACAGAGCCCGGTTATAAGAGAGATACGTGGCTGTGCCCATGGCGATCACCAGCAGCAGCACGGCGACCAGCGACGCCAAGGCATTGGGTATGCCAAACTTGGTTAGCAAGTCGACTAGCGGCGCCAACACGAATGCAATCAGGATGGCAACCAGTATGACGCTGAGGATCAGCTTGCCGACGTAGAGCATAGTCAAGACGGCCGCGATCGCCAGGATGAGTAACGCCGATGCCTGCAGACGCAGAATGCGGCGGCGCTCCAGTTCGGCGACCGTGGAGCGGTTGATCGACACCTGCGGAATGGGTGCAGGTCCGCCTGCCGCGTTGGCGTCCACATCGGGATCGCCCTGGCTCATGCGGTAGGGCTCCACGTTGTCAAGTAACTCTGCCATCTCGCCTATGGTACTCGTATAACCCTAGGATTCCGAACATGATACTTTTGCTGTGTCGAGATGGGAAATACTTTTACGGCAGCGTCGCCAGTAAATCACCCCGGCCGCATCCTGGCGTTGGACTTTGGCGCGCGCAACATTGGCCTGGCCGTGAGCGATGAACTGGGGATCACGGCGCAAGGCCTGCCGACTCTCCGCCGCAGTAACAAGCGCAACGATCTGGACCACTTGCGGCGAATGATCAAGCAATACCAAATCGCCGAACTGGTAATGGGGCTGCCGCTGCGCATGAGCGGGAGCGAAGGGATTCAGGCGGAGAAGGTACAGGCGTTCGCCGAGGAATTGCGTCGCAAGTTCAAGCTGCCCGTCCACCTGTTCGACGAGCGCTTGACTTCGGTGGAGGCCAACCGGCTATTACGTGAAACCGATATGAGCATTCGCGGCCGCGCGGGTGTGGTGGACCAATTGGCGGCAGTGCTTATTCTGCAGTCGTTCCTGGAATTCCGAAAAAATAGTCCCTAAAACGCTGATGCATCCTGAGGAATGGCCTCAGAGCAGCGCACAACCGCCCTGCATCATCTAAACTGCTGTATTCCATGCGAACGTTTTTTACACTCGTGGCGGTGCTGGTACTCGCCTTCGTCCTTTGGTTTGCGTGGGCGGCCTTGCTACCCCTGAAACCTTCGGAGACGAAGTTCGTACTGCTGCGTCCAGGGTGGAGCACGCGCCACATCGCGCAGGATCTGCAGCGCGAGGGCGTCATTCGCAGTTCAGCGGCATTTCTCATGGTGCAGTACGCCAAGGGATTGAAGACCCTCAAGGCCGGCGAGTACAAGTTCGACGAACCAGCCAGCGCGTTGGAGGTGTGGCGGCGCCTGGTGCGCGGCGATGTCTATGCGCGCACCGTTGTCGTCCCCGAAGGCTACAACATGTTCGACATCGCGGCTGCCGTCGAGCAGGCGGGCCTGGGCACGGCGGCCGATTTCCTCACTGCGGTCAAGGGAGATGTATTTCTTCTTCGCGGAATCGATCCCGCTGCTCAGACGCTCGAGGGATATCTTTTTCCCGACACGTATGAATTCACGCGCATCGATACCGCTCATGATATGGCGGCGGCGATGGTGCATCGTTTTCGACAGGAAGCGCAAAAAATAGGTCTACTGGGCAACGTTGATACCCATCACATCGTGACCATGGCCTCGATTGTGGAGAAAGAAACCGCAGTCCCAGAAGAGCGCCCGCTGGTGGCCAGTGTGTACTATAACCGGCTCGCCCGTAACATGCCGCTGGGCGCCGATCCCAGTGTGGTCTATGCAGCCCTGCTGGCCGGCCGCTATCGCGGAACCATCTACCAGTCAGACCTGCAATTCGATTCGCCGTATAACACCTACAAGTATCCTGGTCTGCCGCCTGGTCCGATCGCGAATCCCGGCATCGCCTCCTTGCAAGCTGCAATGCATCCGGCGCAGAGTGATTTCCTCTATTTCGTCAGCGACAACAACGGTCATCACCGTTTCGCCCGGACCATGGAGGAACATGCGCGCAATGTGGCGGCATATCGCCGAGCGGTGAGCAGCGCGCAGTAGTGCCACTGGCAGGAGCACACGTGCAACGGCGAAGAGCGGAGGCCGGGTTATGTTAACCTCCCGCCCGGAGGATGCCGATGTCGAACTTCATCCAAATTACGCCGTTCATGCATGTCGACGACATCGATCGGGCGCTTGCCTTCTTCACTGACATACTGGGATTCGAAGTGCGCTTGCGCGCCGCCGACTATGCCTATTTGCATCGTGAAACCGCGGGTTTTCGTATTCTGGAGCAGAAGGGCCCCCAGGGGGCTCCGCCCGGCAATCGACGTTTCGCCTACTACATCGATGTTCGCGACGTCGATCAGCTCTACGCTGAGTTAAAGCCGAAGCTCGATACTCTGCCCAAAAGCCATGTCTACGGGCCGGTGAACCAGAGCTACGGACAGCGTGAGCTTTTGGTGCTTGCGCCGGACGGGAACCTGCTTGCATTCGGACAAGCAATTGATAGGAACTGAATGGCGAGAGAGAAATTTCAACCTGAGCGTTCTTTCTTGAGAGTTCTCTCTTGTTTGGCGAAAGCCTGTTGAAATCTGAACGGCGCTATATACTGATGTTTCCTGTCGGTCGGTCCGCCACGATCCCACGATGAGACGATCCCAAATCCTCGCCGCGATTTCCCTTGCCATGCTTCTGACCGGAGGAACGGGATGCCTGTTCCGCACCCGCGTGGTGGAGATGCGCACCAGCACGGCCAAATTGCAGATCGCCACCAAGCAGGAATTGGTGGACCGCATCAACCGGGAAGCCTCGCGGATCAAGACTCTGAACGCTACCGTCGAGATTGCTCCATCTGTGGGTGGAGAAAAGAAGGGCAAAGTCACCGACTACCAGGAAATTACCGGCTACATCCTGGTGCGCAAGCCAGACATGCTGCGCATGATCGGTTTATTCCCCATCGTGCGCAACAAAGCTTTTGACATGGTAAGTGATGGAAACCGTTTCAAACTGTCGATTCCGGCGAAGAACAAGTTCTATGTCGGCAGCGCCGAAGTGGTTAGACCGGCGAGCAATCCGCTGGAAAACCTGCGGCCACAGGTCATCTACAACGCTCTGTTGTTGCCTGAGATCGACAAGGACGAGATTGCCGTGTTGGAAAACGACACCGAAACTATTGTGGACGCAAAGACCAAGAAGCTGGTTCAGCAACCCGACTATGTCATCGACATCATCCGCCGTTCCGATCCAGACACTGGCTGGTACTTGTACCGTAAGATCATCTTCGAGCGCGTGAACCTGGTCCCGCACCATCAGATTGTTTACGACACCGAGGGTGAGATCGCCACCGACGTTACCTATCAGGTCTATAGAGACTACAGTGGTGTCAGCTTTCCCACGGTGATTGAGATTGATCGTCCCCGCGAGGAATATTCGATTCGGCTCACGGTTGAGAAGTTGGTCATCAATGAACCGCTGAGGGATGATCAGTTCGCCTTGCAGCAGCCGCTGGGATCGCAACTGGTGGATCTCGATCAACCGCAGAACGCTTCCGCCCAGAGCCCACCGACTCCAGAGCAAAAACCTTAACCGCTCGCCGACGTTTGCTGGCGGAGTCTTTGAGCCGGATCGAACAGCAAAGGCTGACGCCATTTCATGCCAGCCGGTACTCTTAGGATTCTCTATGTCTAAATTCTTTGTCTGTCTCTGGATCGGTCTGTTCGGCTGCATTCTGAATGCGGCGGCCCAGAGCGGCCCCGTCGCCACCGAAGGCGACTTTGTCGCGCAAGACTTTCATTTCCACTCCGGAGAAGTACTGCCAAGCCTGCGGTTGCACTACACCACCTTCGGCACACCGCAACGTGATGCCGGCGGCAAGGTAACGAACGCCGTCATGGTCCTGCACGGAACCACTGGGTCAGGCAAGCAATTTATGTCGCCACAATTCGCCGGCGTGCTCTTTGGGCCGGGGGAATTGCTTGATGCGACCCGTTACTACATCATACTGCCGGATGGGATCGGGCATGGGAGGTCCAGCAAACCCAGCGATGGGATGCATGCCGGCTTTCCTCATTATGACTACGACGACATGGTGGCGGCGCAGCATGAACTACTGGTTGATGGACTGAAGGTAAACCATCTGCGCCTGATCATCGGCACATCGATGGGCTGTATGCATTCGTGGGTATGGGGCGAAACTTATCCTGACTTCATGGACGCGATGATGCCCTTGGCATGTTTGCCGGTGCAGATTGCCGGGCGCAACCGCATGATGCGCAAGATGGCCATGGATGCAATTCGCCAGGACCCGGCGTGGGAGAATGGCGAGTATAAGTCGCCTCCGCCAGGGCTGAAGACCGCACTCGACATGCTGCTGGTTATGGGCAGCAGCCCACTGCAGATGCAGAAGCAATATCCCACACGCGGCGCCGCCGACGCATTTCTCGACAACTTTATTCGCACTCGCTTTGCTGCGACCGATGCCAACGACTTTCTCTACGCCTTCAATGCCTCACGCAACTACGATCCGTCGCCTAATCTGGAAAAGATTCGCGTGCCAGTCATGGCTGTCAACTCCGCCGACGATTTCATCAATCCACCGGAACTTGGGATCATGGAAGTCGAAATCAAACGCGTTCCCAAAGGTAAGTACGTGCTGCTGCCGATCACCGATCAAACTCGCGGGCATGGAACCCACACGCTGCCGGCGATCTGGCAGGGCTATTTGCAGGAACTGCTTGCTGAGTCGCAACGCTGACTCTTAGCTATGACACAATGTAATAGTCCTACAATGTGGCAATAGCTTAGTGTTGGTTCTTTGAAGGGGTGCGGCTTCAGCCACGCCATAATTTGCTCTGAGTCATGATGGCTTTAGCCACTGAGGGACTTCGGTGTTGAATTGAAGTGCAAGTTCCCCTCAGGGGCCGAAGCCCAACTCTTCACACTCATGTCACGGCACGACTGAAGCCGTGGCCTTTCAAAGATTCATGTCTTCAACATGAAAACAGATGAACGATCCAGCTAAAGCGGCGCTCCTCCAGATACCCCGAATGTGAACTGCGGTACCCTCACTCTCCCTGCCCGCTGCCGACGGCAAGGGTGGGAACTCCGTTCTTGCGCATCTGATTGTTTAGCGCCGGCACATCTGTCTGCACAATCTCCTGCCAGCTTGCCAACTGCGTGCTCAGTCGAGAATGCAGTTCGTCGAACACCAGCAACTGCTGCGCCGTCGGCGCTCCATCGACTCCCTGCATCAGGTCATTGAAGCTCGCGTACTGTTCGTTGAGCTCATTGGGATAGCGCAGGTTACCTTCCGAGCTCTTCATCTTGACCTGTATCAAAGCCTCCTCGACCGGCGTCATCTTCTGATCGAGAGCATGGGCGGCGGCAACAACGTCGCTGCTCGACGATCCTGTTCCCGCCCATTTCTGCAAGGTCTGCAAGTTGGTGTGAAGTTCGCGGATTTGGTTGACCGCCCGGTGCAGTGCGTCGATATCCTGCTGCACCTTAAACGCAAGGTCCAGCTGCTTTTGCATGTCCGCAGCCGTCACCGAATTCTGTATCCTGGGATCGAGCTTCACCTCTAAAGAGGCGGTCTGGCTCCGGCCCTTGACGGTAAGCTTCACCTGGTAGGTGCCGGCGATTACCAGCGGACCTCGTGGCGGATCGCCGGTGTAGAAGGCGCCTGGAATTTGGACAGGGGCATCGTAGCGGAAATCCCAGGCGAAGCGGTTCATGCCCGCTGCGGCGGGAAGCAGGTCTGCCGGCGGCTCGCGGTCTGGCCACTCGGGCGGCTGCTCCTCTTTGCTCTCCTTCCGATTGGAGAGCCTGCGGACCCGCTTGCCATTGGCGTCGAAAATCTCGACGGTGATCTCTTCTTTCTCGGCCGGCTTAGATTTCAGATAGTAATAAAGCACCGCCCCTTTGGGCGGGTTCTCTCCCACGGGACGTTTGCGATCGACTTCGTCAGGGAAGTGCAAGCGTATCGCCGTGGCAGGCTGATAAAGATGAAAAGCGTCAGCAGCAATCGCGGAGCTCGCTTGCCGCAAAGGGCCAACGTCATCAAGTATCCAGAAGGCCCGGCCGTGGGTCGCGGCGATCAGATCATCATCCTTGACGGCCAAGTCGTGGACCGGTGTCGTCGGCAGGTTCAATTGCAGCGACTGCCAGTGCCCCCCATCATCCGCACAGAAATAAACTCCCGTCTCCGTGCCTGCATAAAGCAAGCCCTTCATCTTGGGATCTTCACGCACCGATCGCACATAAGCGCCAGGGGGTATGCCGTCGGTGATGCGAGTCCAGCTCTTGCCGAAGTCGTGCGTCTTGTAGATCAGCGGATTGAAATCGTCGAGCTTATGGCGGTCGATCGCGGCATACGCGGTGCCGGCATCGTGGTGCGAAGCCTCGATGATGCTGACCATGCTCCACTCCGGCATGTCCTTCGGAGTGACGTTCTCCCAGCTCTTACCGTCATCGCGCGTGAGCTGAATCAATCCGTCGTCGGTTCCCGCCCATAGCATTCCCTTCTGCAACGGCGACTCCGCCAGGGCAAACACAGTGTCGTAATACTCGACGCTGGTGATGTCCAGGGTGATATCGCCGCCGGAGGGCTTCTGCTTGCTCTTGTCGTTGCGCGTCAGATCAGGGCTGATGGGATTCCAGCTGCGGCCCTGGTCGCTGCTCTTGAGCACGAACTGCGACGCGCTGTAGATAACGTTCGAGTCGTAGGCCGAAACCAACACCGGTTCCGTCCACTGGAAGCGGTATTTCAGTTCGCTGGCGCCGTTGCCCGAAGTATCCAGCGGATAAGGTGAGACATCCTGCATCTGGTTGGTGCGGTGATCGTAGCGGGTAATAGTAGATCCGTCCGAACCGGCATAGACGATTTCGGGATCGCGCGGATCGGGCGAGATGTATCCACTCTCGCCGCCGCCCACTTCGTACCAATCCTGGCGAGCGATTACCCCTTCATCCGATTGGCTGGCGATGGCGACTGTACTGTTGTCCTGCTGCGCTCCATATACGCGATAGGGCCAGTGATTATCGACGGCGACATGGTAGAACTGTGCGGTCGGTTGGTTATTCTGCTGTGTCCAGGTCTTGCCGCCGTCCACTGAAATCGTTGCCCCGCCGTCGTTACTATTGATAAGCCGCCGGGGATTAGTGGGATCGATCCACAGGTCATGGTGATCGCCGTGGGGTGCGGGCAGCAACGTAAAAGTCTTTCCGCCATCGGTGGAGCGGAATGCGCCGGTGTTCAAGACATACACGGTATCAGCCTGCTTGGGGTCAGCGAACACGTGATTGAAATACCAGGCGCGCTGCCGATAGCGTTCGTCGTCGTTGACACGCGTCCACGTGTTGCCGGCATCGTCGGAGCGATACAGTCCGCCCCCTTTGGCTTCGATGAGCGCATATACGCGATTGGAGTCGGCCCCCGAAACCGAAATGCCGATGCGTCCGAGATCTCCTTCCGGAAGACCATGGCCTTGCAGCTGCTTCCAGGTGAGTCCGCCATCCACTGACTTGTAGAGCCCGCTGCCTGGGCCGCCACTGTTGAAGTACCAAGGCTGGCGCCGAACCTGCCACAACGCAGCGTAAACGACGCTGGAATTCTTAGGATCGAATACCACTTCAACTGCGCCGGTATTGTCGTCCTTGTAGAGGACCTTCTGCCACGTCTTGCCGCCGTCGGCAGTGCGGAAAACGCCCCGCTCAGAATTCGGGCCCCATGCGTGTCCCAGGGCCGCGACCAGGACGATGTCAGGGTTGCGAGGATCAATGATGACCGCCCCGATGTGCCGCGTGTCTTTCAGGCCTACGTTCTTCCACGTCAGGCCGGCGTCGGTTGATTTGTAAACTCCGTCGCCATAACTGATGTTGCCGCGCAGACAAGCTTCACCGCTACCCGCATAAAGGATGTTGTGATCGGAGTCCGACACCGCGATAGCGCCGATGGAGGAAATGTCCTCATGATCGAAGACTGGCGTCCAGCTAAGGCCGCCGTTTGTGCTCTTGAAGATCCCTCCAGCGACTGCGCCGAAATAATAAGTGTTCGGATCGCCAGGCACCCCGGTAACGGCCAGCACCCGGCCACCACGGAAGGGCCCGATCTGCCGCCACTTCATGCCACCCACAATGACCGGATTTACCTGGGCGATACCATTCACTGCAAAACACACGAGCATAATTGCGCAAAGCGCAAGCCGGCGACGCATTAGACATCCTCCGTTGTGTGAAACCCGTCATGGTATCGGGAAAGCAGGAGAAGCTGCAAGAAAATCAATCGGCAATGACAACGAAGCTCGTCGAGCCGCAAACATCTCGACGATACGAGACAAGCACGGGCGACAAGTTTTATTTCGTGGGGATTTGTTAAATAAGGTTATACTGACCAGCACTTACCTTGGCATCCAGCCCAGGAGGTGCTCGGACGATGCGTTTCCGCGTACTGATCTTGACTGTCCTGGTTATGTCCTGCGTGCTTCGGGTGCGCGCCACTCCGCAATCCGGCGATACTCAATCCGGCGATCCTCGCATCATCGTTAACAACACCCACGATCCGATTGGTGTATGCATGCCGATGCCGGTGGGCAATGATTTCACCTTCAGTGCCAATGCTTCCGGCGGGGGCAAATTCTGCTTCATGAATGATAGCGGCGACAATTGGCACTTCCTCGAAATCGAAACCCGCGGGACTCCGCCCGAGAATACGATTCTATGTGGAGGCGGGACCTTCTTCTCCACCTGTTTGGTGCAGCCCCAACCAGTCGATGGCTTCACCATCATCGACTTCTTCGGCGGCAGCGGACTCCCCAACGGACAGGAGTTCACAATCGATCTTGGACTCGCCGGCTGGCAGCCGCATGAACAATTCCTTGCCTTTGCGAATCCTGTCCCCGAGCCAGGAAGCTTGGCGCTTTTCCTTAGCGGCCTGACTCCTTTGTTGGCGCGGAGGATAGTCAGGAAGCTCTGAAGAATCGAAGCGATGTCACTTCAAGTTGTTTTTACCGATTGCTGTCTCGCCGCAGCGGCCTTTCGCGCAATCAGCAGGTAGCCGCGCGTAGTGGCATCCCGCTCCAAGGTCTGCAGGCGAGCGCGTCCAGCGCTTGCCTTCGTCGATTCGATCTCTACTTCTCCCAAAGCCAGCATGGCCTCGAACTGGAGACCGATCAGATGGTTCTTGGTCGCTTCCGCGAGTCTTCGCGCCAGGCTGTCCATGGCCTGAGCTTGATCACGTTGATTGCCTGAGGCCGCTTGTATGCGGGCTGCCGCGATGCCCACTTCAATCTCCACTGGGAGGCGAAGGGCGGAGTCCTTAATTTGCGCGGCGAGAGTGCCGGCATGTGCGATTGATTCGCTTGCCTTGGAAAGCTGCCCTTGCGCCATTTGCGCTCTGGCAAGAACGGTCTCGGCCCGTGCTTCCTGGTCGACGATACCCTTGCTTCGAAACTCCTCAGCCGCGGTCCGGGCATTGATTTCGCCGTCCGCCGGTCGTCCTTCGTCCAGCGACAACACCGCGAGCGCCAGCCGATTTTCCCCTGTCGGTTCGCCAATATCTTCCCGGATCGATAGCGCCTCCTGCTGCATCTTTTGCGCGGCGGCAAGATCGCCCTGCTGGGCCAAAACTTCTCCCAGGTCCGAGCGAGCATACGCCGCGCCGGACTTCTCCCCAAGTTCGCTATACATCTGCAGCACCTGCCGATACTTGGTTGCGGCGCCGGCCAAGTCTCCCTCCTCATGAAGGATTTCACCCATATTGAGGAGCACGGTGGCCTCGTTGTTCTTGTCTTTCACCTCTCGCAGCATGCCCAAAGCCTGTTCGTACAGCTTTTCAGCGCTCGCCAGGTTCCTTTGCCGCTGTAATTGGGCCCCAAGGTTGCTTAACGTATTAGCTGCGAGTCCGGTGGCCCCGATTGCGCGGTAAATTCCTATCGCCTCTCGATACTTGCTCTCCGCGGCCGCCAAATCGCCTTGCCCTTGGAACACGTCTCCAATATTGTTCAAAGTAGAAGCTTCGGCGGTTTTATCACCACTCCGCTGGTAGATCTCCAGCGCTTGTCTGTACAAAGGCAGGGCGGCCGAGAAGTCCTGTTGCTGCAGCAGAGAACCCGCTTCCACGGACTGCGCTTCGGCCAGTAGCAGTTTCCGCGATTGGGCGGTCGCTCTTTCCGCAGCTTTCTTTGCTGCCGCCTGCTGCAGTTTCCACTCGCCCAGAGATTTGTAAGCCGCGGCTTCGGCCAAATCGACGCGCGGGTCGTCGCGGCTGGGCGGCGGTAGGGAATGTAGCTGATCGACTGTAGCGAGGGCGTTCTTTCCCTGGCTGGCGCTATTCTGAGCATTCGCGAGGCGCAGCCCGTATTCCAGGTTGTCGGGATAGTCTTGCCACAGATTCTGATACAGCTTGATCGCCTCCGGCCACTGGTTCGACATCTCGAGATAACGGCCCTGCACTAAGAGTTTTTCCTGGGGCGAAAGTTTGTCCGAAAGATCGACAGCTTTCTTGGCTTCCTCCTGAGCCTGCTTGTCATAACCGAGGAAGTTCAGAGCTTCCGCCAGGGCCGAATGCGCCAGAGCATAGCCAGGCTCCCCAGCCACCGCTTCCTCTAAGAGAGTTCGTGCGGCCGCCGCGTCAAATACCTGCAACTTCGTCAGACCTTCCGAGTAAAGACGCGCTACCTCCGGATTGACCGGCATCGACGCGCTCACCGCCGCAACTTCCTCCTGCGACATTGCGGCCTTCACTCCCAACCGTTCGCGCAATTTTTCCCCGGCGCGGACCGCCAGTTCACTCATCTGACCTTCACTACCCTTTACCGAGAAAGGCGTCACGGTTCCGGTTGCGGCGTCCTGAAGCGTTACGTCCAGCCGCAGCTCGCCTCCCTCGGAAGGGCCATACGAACCCATCACAATATAGTCAACGTTCAGGTTTTTACGGATCCTGGCCAGAGTGGCCAAGGTGTAGCCGTTCTCATCCGTCAAGCCCAGGTCAGTCTTCATCTGATTGATGTCTCCGTCAGGAAGCGTGCGTAGCTTGTCACCAGCGGCGAGCTCCGTATTGAGATACGTGGAGAGAGCCTTGGAACGGAAGCCTTCTTCGGCGCGCCCAGAAAGATTCTGAAAGCCGAGTACGGCCACTGTCGGTCGTTGCTTGACTGCGGATGGGCGAGATGGCTGGCTGCTGATCGTCGAGTTGCGCCACAATCTATACCCTAGCCCAACGCCGAGCAAAACCAGCAAGCCGAGCGCGGCCCAGATCAGCCAAACTCGCGGGGTGGCTTGCCGGGCTTCCGGGGCGGGGGCTACTTCGGGAGGGCGGGTTGCAACACTGACTTCAGGCGCCGGATTGCCGATAGCCTTTTCCGAAACCGATGCAGCAGTCGCAGGTGCTGCAGTGGCAGGTGCCGACTGCGTGCTCGCCTGCCTTGCCAGCACGACGGCAGCAATGCCGCTCTGCAAGCCAGACTTGGATTCCGTCACTCGCGGTGCCGGCGCGGGGACCTCCTTCGACATAACAGGAGCGAGGAAGCGATATCCGCGTCGGGGAAGAGTCTCAACGTAGAGGGGCGCGTCGGCATTGTCGTTGAGGACATTTCTGATTTGCTTGACGCAGTGGTTCATCCCCTGCTCAAAGTCAACGTACGTCTCCTCGCCCCAGAGTTGTTGCTGAATTTCCTCGCGCGTCACGACTTGGCCGGCATGGCTCGCCAGCAAGGCGAGAAGCCGGAAGGGCTGCGGCGACAACTTAAGGGGTGTCCCACCTTTGCGCAGCTCTTCGGTCGCGAGATTCAGCTCGTAGACCCCGAAACGGAGTAGTTTCTGCGTGGCGCTCAAGCGTAACCACCTCAAAATAACGAGCGGGCGCTAGAGATTATATCCCGACGGCTACTTGGCGAGGTTGATAGATTCGATCACCTCCAAACGTAACTTTCGCGCTGTCAGAAGCTTAGACGATCATCCCCAAATCATCTGCAAATCAGACCCTAACCATTGAAGCTGTCGGCGATTGGGCGCATTTTGCGCTTGAGAGCGGAAGTTGAGTTGATCTCGACAAACTGCTCTTAGGGGGACGCTACCGGAGGCGGGGAAACAATCCCGCTTCCGGGTAGCAAGAAGGATGGTCGCCATGAAGACGCAAGTGGTTCATTGGACCCCTACGACACTGGGTCCGTTCCTCAGACTGATTCTGACTCTGACATTGCACTGCGAAGCCGAAGCCGCGCAGGACATGCAAAGCCCTGCTGACGAAGCGCCGCACTTCAGATCCTCAAAGACCACTGAAAGACAGCCGGGCACCAGGATGTCGGCCCATGTTTCCACCCGTGCCACGACCTTAGGACCGTTCCTGACGCTCTTGCTGACCTTGCACAACCGCAGTTCGTGGATGGAACGCGATTGGTGGCAGGGCTCAGCGACGCCGCGCGGAGTGGTCTTAGCGGCGCGCTACGTCTCGCGATGAGCGCCGCCAATTAGGGAGCGCGAACCCACTTGCTCGCCGAAGCCGCGTTCCCGGGGGGAGGGGCAACTGCGCGGCCGTTGTCCCTCGCTCTTCCTAATCCATCGCCGCCACAACCTATGACCAAAAGGAGGTCACTATGAAAACCACACTGAGAATTTGCTCTCGCCTACTACCGTTTCTAACCGTATTGTTCTTCGGCGGCATGCTGTTTGCCGGAGAGCTCGAGGTCATCCCCGTCACCGACGCATGTGCTGTAAATCCCTATAGACAAACTTTTGCTCCGATAGGAGACCGTTACCAGCCGTCGATAGGTCCCGGTAACTTCCCGGAAGAACGTTGCACCATGCAATTTTCTTTGGGATTAATTCCGGCGGGCCAAAAGATCGACAATGCCTCCTTCGTGCTGACTTGCGCGGGGGGCCGAGGCGATGACGCCGGAATGGTGGCCTATGGCTATGCGGGTACGGGAAGAATTCAGGCGCCCGGTAACTTTACGGATGAGACCAACCGTATTGCCGGACCCGCAGATGGCCGATGCCCTTTTACAACGCCACAAGATATTACAGCCTTCGTGAGCACGGTTTACCGGGGCGGAGGGACGCACGTGGGAATCACCCTGGCCGTGACCAAGAACGCCATGCGCGCGTACTACTCGCGCGATCATGATGGCAACCAGCCCAAACTCATAGTCAAGTTTTCCAAGGCTAACGACTCAGAAGAATGAGCGGATGCCTGTGCGGCCAATCCTTGTCGCAGGATGGCAAGGGTTGGCCCTCTCCGAAGTTTCGGCCCTTTTTTCGTGAAGCGAAAGGCAGGAGCAACCAGGCGGGGCGTTGCTCCTTGCTTCCCTTATCAATCGCCGCCACAAGCCATGGCCAAAAGGAGGTCACTATGAAAACCGTTATGTCAAACTTGCAACTCCGTCGCAACAACGTTAAGACTTCGCGGTCGGGCAAACTTAGTCCTCTGAGCAGAATCGTGGTACTTCTGCTGGGGATGTTCGTGTTCTCTGGATTGCTGTTTGCCGATCCCGTGGGATCGCAGACCCTCAACTGGAATGGGTTTGCTCCCGCCAATACGAGAATTCGTATAACCGCCGCAGCCGGCAATAACCAAAGAATCGACTTCACCATCGACGTTTCCGGGCTGACCAAGACACAGGCTGCTAATAACATCCTGCAACAGCTCACAGACGCTGGGGCAAGAGCTTCGCTTAATGAAGGGAACTCGATCAATGTCTTTGCGATCAATAACGTCCAGGTCAGCAAGGTCGATGGCGGTGGTCCCGGTCTTTTCCTGGGTGGAACGGTCACCACACAATCCGTGCTGCCAGGGCAGAGATGGGTGGCTTCCTTTTCCCCCAACTTTGATCCGACCCAGGGAGTCACGGCCGCCGGCACGCTGTCCTTTGAGGTGGCTGGCGAAGCCATGCTCAACACCCCTCTGTTTGTCGGCGAAACGATGACGCAGGTAGCCACCGCCTTCGATGACACGCTGGTCGGCGCGGGCTATCTGGGTGTCGGATTAGATGGTACGGACGTTTCCTTCTATACCGATCCATACGACGCGCCCATTTCCGATGTCGCTGCCTTCTCCTTCGATGGAGGCAACCTCCACCTAGGCCTGCAGCTGCCGGCAGAAGCTCCCGAACCTTCATCGCTCCTGCTGCTTGGATCAGGGCTACTTGGCATAGGCGGCCTTCTGCGCAAGCGAATGGTCACCTGAGTTTGTCAGGGATCATGTTGATTGCCTCCTCGGACCCGAGCCGACCGTGGTGAACCAGCCAAAAATCGTTTTGCTTGGGCGAGAATTCGCGAGGAGCAACTAGGATTGCCAAGTTGCTCCTCAACCCACCTCAAGCTGCAATCCCAACTGCAACTCGTGACAAGAAGCATTTGCGATTCCCCCGGACGCAAGACCGAGCGCGTGACATGCAAAACGCTACGAGCTGAGGCATACTTATCCCCTCGATGAAAGGTTGGTTGACCCGGGGGATGGTAATGAAAATCGGAATGGGTCTTGTTATCTTGTGGGCGCTGTGCGCCTTTGGACAGGAGAAACCCGCTACTACGTCGCAGCAGTTCTACGGAACGTATGCACAGCTGCGACCGGCGCAAAAGAAGCTGATCGACGATTGGTACGCAGAATACAACAAGATGATGAAGACCCACGACGATCCCGCCGACTATGACCAGTTGTCGCTCTCCACGCGCACCACCTTTGAGGCCGTCACCCATGCCCTGCTGACTACCAAGATGACCAACAAAGCCGGCCAACCCGAGGGCAACGCGTTGGACCTGGTGCAGTCGATTGAAACCATCAACGGAAAGGTGCCCAAGGCGCGAGGCGATTTGCAGTTCCGCATGTATGTGGTGTTGAAGCCGGACGCTGTGCAAAAACTCAAAGACTCCAGCGAATTCTTTCGTGACCGGGACAATACCATTTATCACCACGGCTACCCAATGAACTACCGGCAGGACGGCGGCGTTCCGTCAATTCAAGTCTCGATCGCAAAAGATGGCAGACATGCCGATATTGACGTGGACTATCGCTCGTCGAGGTTTCCCACGGCACTTATCAACGGGCATCTCACGGCTGCGAATTCGGATGTGCGGGCGGGTAACAATACTCAGAGGCACTTGCAGCGGTGGAACGGCCTGACCGACTGGTGGCGCAACCTGTTCGGGCTGGCTGACGCCCAGGAAGATACAACAACTGCGGTCGAAACTGCCTCAGGGGGCGTGCCTCCGGTTCCCCGCAAGGGATCGGAAAAGCTTGAGGATGCTGTCGCGGACTACCTGACCTCGTGGCTTATAGACCAGAAGCCCGAACTGGCTGCCGCGTATCTATCGAAGCGATCTTTCGCCTGCCTGGAAGAGTACGGGCCGCAAGCGGGCACGGAAATCAATGCCGGCGTCGCTCCCTATCTGGCGGCAAGGGACATGGCCGCTACGAATCAATTGATGGGTAAGTCGGCAAATCTGCAGGATGCGGTGAAGCCGTCGCCCATCTCCGATTCCAGTTTGAAGCCAGTCAAGCAGAATTACGGGACGACGTTCGCGCTCTACCAGGTGTCAGATGGGGTAGCAGCCGACTTTGAGTGCGATCCCGAGCGCGCCTTCGAGGACTACGACAGTTCGCGAATCGCAGGAACGAAAGGGAAGTACGGCCGTTATTTTGCATCTGTTTTTCAGTTGAAGCCGAAGCAGCAGAAAGGCGACACCATCACCCTGCTATGGACCAAAGAAGGCAAGTACTGGAAGATCGTTTCCTGGGACGTTGAACCGGATGACGCAAAGCCCGATGCGGCTCCTGACATGCGACCGAGCTCCTCGGTTGCCACCGCTCCCGAGGTGCGCACGCAGGGTGACGCTGATTTTCTGCATGCAGCTAATCAGTTCCTGCATTCGTGGTTGGTGAGCGACGACTTCGATCAGGCAGCCCAGTATTTCTCCTCCCGTTGTTATCCCTGTATCACACCTTATTTATCAGTCGACGAAGAGGCACCGCAAACGCCTGAGCAGTATGTCGCTCGGATTCGCAAGGGTCTTTCGATCGTCGGCAAAGACGTGGGTCCGGTCCAGCACCTTCGCGACGTAATCGAACCAGTTGTCCCCTATCATGACGACCTGAAAGTGGTTCGGCACCCGGGGCAGGACGCCTACACGGTAGTCGCAGTTCCGGATTACCTGGAGGAAGCGTTTTCGTGCGAGAAATGGACGGCGAAGGAGCCGTACAAAGCTGCCTCAGACGGTCCCCAGGCGAAAAGCTACGGGCAATATTACGCCACGCTGTTTGCGCTGCGAACGCCGGGGGACCATCCTGCCGCTCTTACGTTCCTGTGGAGCAAGGTCGATGGCCAATGGAAGATCGTCTCGTACGAACTGATCGCCCCGTAAGCCTGGCCCGGTTAGTACTAGGGTTCGATTGTCTCCCCTATGGCATTTAAGCGGCCTCACTTAGGGGGTTGTGCGTATTGAGAGATGCCCGTCCCTGGGCGATAGTGCCAACAGCGTCGGTCACATGGCAGCCAGAAGCGGTGGCACGGCGACTCCCCCCAAGGAAGCCAATGTGAAAAATTTTCTACTGATTGCGATTGCATTCACCGTATCGACTGCATTTGCGCAAGGAGCCACAGGTTATTTGCCCGTTCCACCGCCGGGTGCCGTTGTCTTTCATCAGATCAATCAGATGACCGGATGGTCATGGTGCCACGATCCGGGTTGTGCGGGCGGCAGCGGCGACGGAAGCTACTGGCTGGCGCAATATCCAGAGACAACCCTCACTGTCGGGTGCCAGCGCTGAAGTCTTCAACTCGGGTGTATGGGCGAATGCACTCTGGTGGAAAAAGCTGGGCAGTCATGACGGCGTCAGCAATCTGCTGTGGGATTTCTACGTTCAGTTGGACTCGAATGCCGCCTCCGGGGCGCAAGCTCTGGAATACGATTCCTTCCAGTTCGTTGGCGGGTACAACTACATGATTGGAAGCCAATGCAACGTGGCCGCAGGCGTGTGGGACACTTGGGATGAGTACAACGGACATTGGCGCCACACCAGCATTGCTTGCCATGGTTTCAGCCCCAATACCTGGCATCACATTCAGTGGTACGTGCAGACCAATCATAGTAATCACACTTACCATTACGTCACGCTGGTGGTGGATGGCGTGCCCCACAACGTTAATCAAACCTACACCGCGAAGAATCTCCATTGGGGCGACAACATCGGTGTGCAATACCAACTCGATGTGAACGCCAGCGGAGAGGGCTATCACGAGTGGTTCGACAATTCGACGCTGAGCATCTGGTAGACCGCACCTAGACAGTTAAAACGAGGCCGGCAATCCGCGAGGAAAGCTGGCCTTTTTTCATGCCAATCGGCGGACATGTCCGGCACGACTGCGATCACCTATCGACAATTGCCTTGACTATAATGAGTCGGCAAGCGCCCCGAACTTTCCCCTGATGGAGGGCAATATGGCACCCAGAAAGAACGGCCAGAAGCCACCGCCGAAAGTGGTTTCCGCGGAAGCCGGTGGAAAACCTTCTCGCAGGGAGCGAGTCACATTGGCACTCGCAATATGGGGAGCGCTGCTCGGCACGGGCGTGGCCGTGAAAGATGGCGTCAGACAGTACGTGGAGGCGCGCCCAGTATTCTATGTCCGAACCCAGGTTGAGATTACGGGTGCCGATTCGAAAGGAACACCAACCGGGCGATTCCGAATTCGGATAGCGAATGTAGGAGCCGCGACAGCGACCTTGGAGCCGGTATTTTACCTCCTGGTCGTTCCAAGAACAAGAGATGGTAACACGCGTCAATTGCGAATGGCCTTCAGCCAATCAGACACCAAGGGTATCGATTACATTCCTGGTCACCCGCCAACGCTAAAAACCGGGGAAGAAGCCTCTGCGGTGACTGAAACGGTCGAAATCGGCGATGCTGCAAATTCTCTAGAATATCTGGAGGTAAGTTTCGAACTGGTTGGAGGACGGCAGTATCTCGCCGTGGTTTCTGACCCGAAATATTGGGTGAATGATCACAAAACTGGTGAATTGCTAGGTTGGAGCGGTGGCAGTGTGGCTCGCAGTCAGCCATGGTTCTAGAAATAGTGGCCAGAAATACTGCCGCGCTCACTAACCTCTTGCCCCTAATCCCTAGCCCCTCCTTTACTGCCTGGGCGCGTAATATCCCTTGCGCGCGCGCACCTTATATTTCTTGTTGTCGGCGAGGATCTCGATCTTGCGATATTTTCCGTCTGCGATGAAGTCGGCCGGTTTGTAGGAAACCGCGTACTGGCTGCGCAGCTCGTCTTGGATCTGCGAGAAGGCGTCGGCCACATCCTGAATCTTGAAAGGGAAAAACGCCTTGCCGCCGGTTTCCTCGGCGAAGTGTTCCAGGATTTTGTCGCCACGCAATTTCAATCCGCTGGTGTTGGTCGAAATGGCATAGATGATGACTTCGGCGCGCTGGGCCATCTCCACGGCTTCCTCGCGCGAGACGCGGCTCTGGTTATCCTCGCCATCGCTCAGCAAAATGATGGCGCGCCGGGTGGCCATTTGGCTCTTGTCGGCCTTCATCAGCTTATCGCGGCAGGCATAGTAAATGGCGTCGTACATCGCGGTACCGCCGCCGGGCCGCAGCATACGTACGCCGTGCGACAGCGCCTCGGTGTTGTCCGTGAAGTCCTGCGTTACCTCCGGAGTGGTATCGAAGCCAATGACGAACGCCTCGTCATACTTAGTCCGGATAATCTGGTTCAGGAACTCGATGGCCGCTTCCTGCTCGAACTTGAAACGATCACGCACCGAGTTGCTGGCATCGATGAGCAATCCGACACGCAGGGGCAGATTGGTTTCTTTGCCAAAAAAGCGGACCGTCGCGGGCTTGCCGTCGTCCAGAACTTTGAAATCGTTCTGCGTAAGGTCTTTTACAAAATGGCCACGTTTGTCGGTGACCGTAAACACAACGTTGACTTCGTCCACGCGCTTGCGGATGACCGTGAGATTCTCGTCGGGAGTGTCATCGTTTCCGGCGGAGCCGACCGCAGATGCCGCGGGAGGGCTACCAGTCTTCTCCGATCCCGCGGAGGCGGCGCTGTGCGAAGGACTAGTCGGCTGAGCCGTAGCGGCCTGCGCCGATGGAGTCGGATTCGGTTGTGGCGGAGCATTCTGGTTAGTAGCAGGCGCCGGAGCCGGTGCCTGTACCGGAGCTCCGGATTGGCCGGTCCCGGACGATGGTGGCGGAGCGGACTGCTGGGGAGGGAACTTCGTCGCCGATGGCGCGGTAGGAAGCGGTTGCTGCGTGGAGTCTTGGGCGGCGAGCCCACACGGCAGTGCCGCCAACAAAACCAGGATCAACCAAGTTTTCATTCGAAATTTCATTATAGCCGTTGGCAGGGTCGGACGAATGGTGCTCAGTGAATCCAGATTAGCACCGAATCTGTTCCAGAAACTGGGTCAACTCCACTGGCAGTGGTGCGCTGAAGGAAAGTGGCCGCGCTGTTCGCGGATGGGTGAACTCGATGGCCGCCGCGTGCAGGAAGTTACGATTGAGAGCGAGAACGCTGGGCGTCGTTGCGGTATCCACCTCCTTTGTCCGCCGGGAGGTCGCCTTGGTTGAAGCTTTTCGCAGTGCCGTAGGCCGGCGCAGCTCTTTCGGCGCACGGTAGAGCGAGTCACCTACCACCGGATGGCCAATCGATGACATATGTACGCGGATCTGATGAGTGCGGCCGGTCTCAATGCGGATGTCGACCAGCGCGAACTTGCCAAACGGCGACGCTATCCGCTCTCGAACCTCATAATGCGTGATGGCTGTCCGACCTCCGCTGCCGCGGGTGGTCATACGAACGCGCCGCACTGTGTCGCGGCTGATCTCAGTGTTGATAGTGCCACGGTCTTTTACCGGCCAACCATGGACCAGCGCCACGTAACGCTTCCTGACCTGTCGCCCTGAAAATTGCTCGCCAAGCTTGCGGTGCGCCACGTCGTTCTTGGCGACGATGATCAGCCCGCTGGTTTCCTTGTCGAGGCGGTGCACAATCCCCGGGCGCAGCGTGCCTACTACATCCGAGAGTTTGCCGAAGCGATGCAGCAGTGCGTTGACCAGCGTCCCGCGATTGCGTTCATCATCAGTAGCACCCGCCCCGGCGTGCACCATCATTCCCGCTGGCTTGTTGATGACTGCGAGATCGTCATCTTCATAGACAATGTCGAGAGGGATGTCCTCTGCGATCGCCCGCAACGGCGGTGGTTCAGGGTCTCCGAGGATGGTGATTTGCTCGCCGCCTCGGAGTCGAAGTGATGGCTTGGAGACAATGCCATTGACCAGGGCTTTCTGCTCTGCCAGCAACTGCTGCACACGCGCGCGGCTGATGTCAGGAATCTGTGTTACCAGAAACTGATCAAGCCGCTGGCCGGCAGCATCGGGAGAGACGGAGATTGTGAAAGGGAACAAGTTTCGAGCTTCCAGTTTCGAGTTTCCAGTTTGCGGATCAGGGGTAAGTCCGTCAAGACCAGACTTTAACTAGAAGTTTCAGGAGGCACGGGGGACATCGGTTGCGGGCCGCTTGAAACTCGAAACCTGAAACTTGAAACTGACTACCTTGCCGCTTTGACCACCACAGGCGGAGCGAGCGTCGCGCGGCGCATCCACAGCAGCCCGCCGAAAATCACGAGGCACAAGGCAATTGCCTGCGTGCCCGACATGAACCCCAAGAATTCGCCCCGGCCGGGATCGCCGCGGAAGAACTCGATGAAATAGCGAGCCACGCCGTAGATGATCATATAGGTGCCGATGATCTCGCCTTCGAATTTCTTGCGCCGCAGGAGCCATACCAGGAACAGGCAGTTGGCCAGTTCGACCACCATCTCGTAAAGCTGAGTGGGATGCAGGGGCACGTTGAGCGGGCGTTCCGACGATCTCGTTGGCCAGCGGATTATGAAAGGTCACGGCCCATGGCACGTGAGTCTCGCGCCCCCAGCAACAGCCGGCGGCGAAGCAGCCGACGCGGCCGAACGCGTGTCCCAGCGCCAGCCCGGGAGCAAAGACGTCGCACGTCCGTAGCACCGGCATATTGTTGCGGCGCATGTACCAGACGCACATGATGAGCGCCAGCACAAACCCGCCAGACCACACGCCACCGGCCTGAAAGGTCGAGAGACTAACGATTTCGCCGGGATGCTGCGCGGTAATATCCGACATCCACGAGAATCATCAGGACCTTGGCGCCAGCAATACCGGAGAGGATAGCAATGATGCCAAGATTCCAGAGCTTGTCTGGATCGAGACCCTGCTCGCGACCGAGCTTGACGATAAGCATGAGGCCAAAGATCAGCCCAAGCGCGGCCATCAACCCATAGGTCGGAAGGCCAAAGTTGCCAATGTGAAATAAACGGGGAAACACGGTTCTATTTTAGATGCAAAGGGCGTCCGACGGTTTCAGCGCTGGCTGAAATCGCTCTTCGCTCTTCGCCAGAACCTCGACCGAACTAGTGTCTCAAGAGTTCGCGACAGCAAAAGGCAGGTGGACCTGAAGCTGGAAAATCAGGGGCATGATTTAGCGAAAAGCGAAAAGCGAAGGCCGAACAGCGAGGTGGCGAAGGGCGAAGAGCGAAAAGCGAAAAGCGAACACAAAAAGCCGACCCACGGGGCCGTGTTCAGTGGGCCGTCAATGAACCCGTCCTATACGGTGGGAACCCTCCGCAGCTCTTTAGGCATTTCCGCATGGCGGAACGTCGCACACCGAGCCAGATACGAGTAGAGTCCCCTGTTCATTGAGCATTGGTTCAAAAAACGGTTGCCACCAACACCAACTTTGCAGGCCGGCTTTATGGTCAGATGCTATGGAAAAGTCGAATGGATGACAAGAGCCGTAGGTCAAATAGTTGGAGATTTACGTGCGGTAGTATTTTTGAATTGCGGTTAGGTAAGCACAGATTTTCCGCAATTTAGCAGTCGCAAGACATAAGTCCGATGTGCGCGCCCCATGAACTTCGCCGGGCAGCGTTATCCCGCTCGCCGCGGCTCGGATAGAATCTCATCCAGCGCGCCGGCTAGTTGCTCGGCTCGTTCGTTGTAGTCGGTGGCGATGGAGTCGTATTTCCGCTTCAGCATGTGGAACTCGTCGGCGATGTTCAACGCGGCCAGCACCGCGACCCGCAGGGAATCGACTGTTGCGGCTTGCTTGGAAATCAGTCGCATCTTGGTGTCGACATAGTCGGCCAGCTCGCCGATATACTCCGGGTCAGAGCCCCGGAGGTGATAGGTCTGGTCATAAATCTCAACGCGAATGCTGCTCGCGCCGTTACCGTTGCCGTTAGACTGACTCAAGCGCCGCCTCCTAGTTCAGGGGTTAAGGGAAAGGGAATAGGGGTTAGAAAAATCTCGGCATTCAGCATTTCTAGCTACTAACCCCTAGTCCCTAGCCGCTGCCTTTCGATTATCCTGCCGACTCTTCCGAGCTCAAAGCCTCAATTTGGTCCAGCATCTTTTCTACTCTGGTACGTACCTCTTCGCGCTCGCGGCGCAGTCCGACCAGTTCGTGGCGCATGGTCTCGACTTCCTCTTCGCGCTCATTTAGCTGCTGGCGCAGGCGGGCGGCATCGCGCTCCGCGACGGCCTTGGCTTCGCGCGCTGATTTCAGCAGGTCGATGGTGCGCAGAATTTTTTCTTCCAGAGACTTAAAATCGGCGTTAGACGGGGTGGCTGTTTCGACTGCATTCGCGGGCATAATAAAGACTCGACCTCGAAAAAATTTGATCTCGCGAGCGCAGTATATCGCAGAAATTTACGTGCTGGACGGTGCAAAGTACGATTCCGTCGCGATTCGTCGTTGGCGAACCTGAATGTGCAACGTCGAAGGTGCAGATGGCTCAAGTTGGCTGATCCCAAGCTCGCCACCGCGCTTCCCTGAGCGCCCGCTCGACGGGGCGAATGCAAGTAAACTGCTCTACAGGGTTTGTTTTGCTGGAAGGCAAATTGATGCCAGGTTGCTGGAAAACGTCACTCCTGTTCGGAAGTGTGCTCTCCTTCTTGCTTTCCTTGCCGGCCGGACTCGCGAATGGCCAGGAGCAACCGACCTTCCGCACGCAGTCGAACGTGGTGTTGGTGCCGGCTCTGGTTCGCGACAAGGCTGGCGAGGTGGTTTATGGATTACAGGCCAAGGACTTCATCATCGAGGACGACGGCGTCGTCCAGAGCGTTCAACTGGACGAAGCCGCCGAGTCCGAACCGGTGTCCATGGTCGTCGCTATCCAATGTGGACGACGGGCTGACTATGAGCTTCCCAGAATGCAAGGTCTGGGCGCCATGTTGCAGCCCTTGATGGCGCAACCGCAGACCAAGGTCGCAATCGTCGCCTTCGATAGCCAGGTGCATGCGCTCGAGAACTTCACCGGCGACCAGGATGCTGTCGCGCGAGATCTGCGGAGCCTGCAGGCTGGCGATGATGGAGCTGCAATTCTCGATGCGGTGAACTATGCGGTGCGGCTGCTCGATGGCGTCCCCAAGAACCGTAAGCGAGTGCTGTTGCTGATCAGCGAAACCCGCGATCATGGCAGCCACTCGTCCACCATCGATGACGTTATCAAAGCCATCGGCAACAGCAATGTGGTGGTTTATACGCTGGCTTTCTCGCCGTCAAAGTCGAACATCCTCGATACCCTGCGAGGCAATAACAACCCCGACTTGCATCCCGAACAAACCGAGGTCCATGAAGGTCCAGACCTGCTAGCGCCCTTTGTGCTGGCCGCGCAGGCCATGCGCAAGAACACCGCCAAGACGATTGCGTCCCTCAGTGGCGGGGAGTATGCAATGTTCGATTCGGGCAAAGGCTTTGACGCGCGGATGACAAACTTCGACAACCACCTGCACAGCCGGTATCTGCTTAGCTTTCAGCCGTCGCAACCGCATCCAGGGCTGCACCGATTGAGCGTGCGTCTTAAGGAACCTGGTGACGCGACCGTCCTGGCGCGTAGCAGCTACTGGGCGCGATCGCAACCGTAGGCAGTCAGCTCTTGACTAAGATGGATTACTGCGTGCGCAGCACGCCGCCCAGCGATTGCAGTTTCGCGATAATCTTTTCCGACCATTGCGCTACTTCGTCGTCGCGCAGCGTGCGCTCCTTAGACTGGAACTCGGCGTGGAGCAGCACCGAGTATTTCCCGGAACCAACCTTCTCGCCGCGATAGATTTCTCCTGGGAGAAATTGCTGGAGGTCGCTCAACCCCAGTTCATCGACCGCCGAACGAATGCGCTCGAAGGTGATGGCTTCATCGAAGATGAACGAGAAATCACGCTCGACTGCAGGGAATTTCGAGATGCGCTGATAACGCGGCTCACGCAGCGAATGTCGATACAACCGCTCCAGCATCAGCTCGGCGACGTAAACTTCCTGGCGCAATTTACGCGCAGTCGCCGTTTCAGGGTGCAGTTGCCCGAAGTACGCGATGGTCTCGCCGTCCATCAGCGCGCGCGCCGAGCGGCCGGGATGGAAGTACGCCGGCGTCTGATCGTCAAACTGCAGCTTCTGATGGGCAAAGGCCGCAAGCAGCTCTTCGACGTCGCCCTTCATGTGGAAGAACGTGTACGGCTGCGCCGGTGAATGGACATTCTTCGCGATGGCGTCGCCTGAAGCGACGAAGCCCAGGTGGCGACGCTCGTCGTGGCGATCGCCCAGCTTTTCGAAGATCTCGCCAGCCTCGAACAGCCGCACAGTGGCGTTGCCGCGATTGAGGTTGTAACCCACCATGTTCAGCAGGCCGGGAATAAGCGAGGTGCGGAGGTATCCTGCCTCCTCGCTGAGCGGATTGGCGATGGCCAGCGGTTCGCTGGTACCCAGGTTAGCGTCCAAAGGAGGGACGCGAACCTGGAGCACCGCGGCGGGTGCACCACCCAAGCTTCCTCTGATTGGGTCGGGATTTCCGAAGGCCTTCGCCTCCTGCTCGGAGATGAATGTGATCGAGATGCTCTCGTCGTAACCGAGGGCGAGCATGATGTCGCGTACCTTGGCGTTCTTCGCCTCATCAGGCAAGGCGACGACCGCGCCGACAAACGCCGGCAGCGTGTTGGGGAACTTGTTGTAGCCGTAGATGCGCGCCAGCTCTTCGAGCAGGTCGATCTCGCGCTCCACATCGAGACGCCAGCGTGGGAACCTGCACGTTGAGGTCTCCGGATGAGGCACGGGTAACGCCGAAACCGAGGCGAACTAGGATGCGGTGGATCTCGTCTTCGTCAAGATCGATGCCGAGAATACGATTTACCTCCGAGTGATGCAGGGTGATGAGGGTGCGCTCTGGCTTGCGGGCGATGGTGTCGATCTGTTTGCCAAATAACTCCCCGCCTGCGCTGGCGAGAATTAGCTCGGCCACGCGATCACACGCCAGCGGCGTGATGCCCCAATCGGCGCCGCGTTCGAAGCGATGCGAGGCGTCGGTATGCATACCGTGACGCTTGGCCATGCTGCGTACCGTTGCCGGATCGAACCATGCCGACTCGATGAGCACGTTCTTCGTACGCTCGGTGATCATGGAATGGAAGCCGCCCATGACGCCGGCCAGCGCGACCGGCTTCTTCCCGTCTGCGATGACAAGGTCGTCAGTGGTGAGTTTGCGGTCTACGCCGTCGAGGGTCTTCAGCACCTCGCCTTCGAGGGCGCGCCGGACGATGATTGTTCTGCCCTCCAGCAAGTCGAGATCGAAGGCGTGAGTGGGATGGCCAAGCTCGTTGATCGCATAGTTGGTTGCGTCGGCGGCGTTGTTGATGGAGCGCGAGCCAAGCAGTTCGAGCCGCTTGGCAATGGACGGCGGCGATGCGCCGATCTTTACGTTGCGAATGATGCGCGCGGTATAACGAGCGCAGCCGTCGGCGTCCTCGATGACGATGGGAAACCCATCGTTTGTCATCCCGACCGGAGGCGGCCCGCTGTTCGTCACCCCTCTCTCTGTCACCCTGAGCGGAGGCGCGCCGTCCTTGCGCGCCGGAGTCGAAGGATCTGCGGTTCCCTCCGGCAGTTTCGGCCTGACTGGTTTCAGCTCAACGCCGTAGATGGCCGACGCCTCGCGCGCCACGCCGTAATGGTTCATTGCGTCCACGCGATTCGTCGTCAGGTCCATCTCGTAGATGGTCGTGCCGTTCTCTTCCTGGACGGACTCCACCGCGATGCCCGCCGAGGTCAGGTCCTCAGCGAGTTGGCGGTTGTCGACGGCAACGTTGACGAACTCACGCAGCCATGCGGGAAGGATTCTCACGCGAACTGCTCCAAAAACCTTACGTCGCCCTCGTAGAACAATTGAATCTCTTCGACTTCGTATTTCAGAATCGCGATGCGCTCGACGCCCATACCGAAGGCAAAGCCCGACGACCTTCGACGAGTCATAACCGTTTTGCTTCACAAAATCGAAGACGTTGGGATCGACCATGCCGCAGCCCAGCAGCTCGATCCAGCCGCTGAATTTGCATTTGCGGCAGCCTTTGCCGCCGCAGAAGATGCAGCTCACCTGCATGTCGGCGCTGGGCTCGGTGAAGGGGAAGAACGACGGATAAAAGCGCGTCTTCACCGACGAGCCAAACAGCGCCTTCATGGCGTGGTCGAGCGTGCCCTTCAGGTCGCAGAAGGTAATGTTGGTGTCGACCGCCAGTCCCTCGACCTGATGGAAGACCGGCGAGTGCGTGGCGTCGAGCGGATCGTTGCGATGCACCTTGCCGGGGATGACGATGCGAACCGGCGGCGGCTGCTGCTCCATGGTGCGAATCTGCACCGGCGAGGTGTGTGTGCGCAGCAGCAGGCGATCACGCGCGGCCTTGCTCTCCTGGCCGGCGATGAACAGCGTGTCCTGCGTTTCGCGCGCGGGATGGTTCGGCGGAAAGTTGAGCGACTCGAAGTTGTAGTAGTCGGTCTCGACCTCGGGACCTTCGCCGACGGAGTAGCCCATCGCCTTGAATACCGCGACGATCTCGTCCATCACGCGCAGCCCCGGATGCTTGACCCCGATGGGCCGTTGGATGCCGGGAAGAGAGATGTCGAGGCGGTCGGCGGCGAGCTTGACGTCAAGGGAAGAAGCGTGGATTTTGTTTTGCGCGTCTTCGATCGCAGCTTCGGCGCGAGCCTTGAGTTCATTAACGCGGCGGCCAACCTCGCGCTTTGCTGGACCGGGCGCGGCTTTCAGCCAAGTGTCATTGACCTGGGTCAGGACGCCGTTCTTGCGAGCCAGCCAGCGGTCGCGGAAAGCCTTCCAGTCGGATTCACTGCGGAGATCGCAGCTTTCGGCCTCAAGCGCAGCGAGTAGATCAGCGACCGCACGGTCGAGCGCGTCGGGCGAGTAATCGTCGAGTTTGGGGACGGTGTACATGTTGATGGAGAAAGCACAACGGGCGGCCACGCGGGCCGCCCATCGGAAGTCACTGCTATGTTTCTGGGATGGGCGGACTATGCGACGGCGGCTTGCGCCTGCTTGCACAGCACCGCAAATCCGGCAGCATCATTCACGGCCAGGTCGGCGAGGATCTTGCGATCCAACTCGATGCCGGCTTTCTTCAGGCCGTTGATGAACTGGCTGTAACTGGTGCCGTTCAACTTGGCAGCGGCGCCGATGCGCACAATCCAGATGGAGCGGTACTGGCGCTTCTTCTGTTTGCGACCGCTATAGGCGAACTTCAGGCCGCGTTCGACCGACTCTTTTGCCGAACGGTACAGTTTAGATTTTGTTAGGTAATAACCACTGGCGCGCTCAAGTATCTTTTTGCGGCGGGCGCGGCGCTTGGTTCCACGTTTTACGCGAGGCATGTTGCTCCTTTTTTTAGTTACTAGAAGCCAATCGCGCAAAAGCCGGAAAAGTTTAGAACCGAGTTACCTCAGGGGCTGAAGCCCGGTACTGAGGTGGCTCTTTCCGGCACGGCTGAAGCCGTGCCCTTTCAAGGCCGTTTCACGAAATAGCTTCTAAGCGGCTGGAGGCAAGGACTTCGACCACGCTCGCCCCATTGGCAGAGGGGCCCAGGATAGCCTCTTCACACGCTGTTGCCCGTCACTTCCACCCTGGCTTCGCCAGAATCGGACACCCATTGGGTGATGTGCCGGGTGCCGCACCATGCGGCCATTTGGGATCAGGCGTAAGGAATCATGCGCGCAATGCGCTTCTGATCGGCCTTATCCACCAAGGTGTCGGTATCGAGCTGGCGCTTGCGCTTGGTCGCTTTGGACGTCAGGATGTGGCGCTTCATCGAATGGCCACGTTTGATCTTGCCGGTTCCTGTCTTCTTGAAGCGCTTCGCTGCTCCACTATGGGTCTTCATCTTTGGCATAACGTCTTTCTATTACAACATAAATGCGTGAACTCGGCCAGAGGAAGTGCTTTTACCACAGAGGCACGGAGGACACAGAGGAGATCAAGAAATCTTTGACCACGGATCAACACGGATTTATAGAAGATCTATAAAAGCGAAAAGACAATCCGTGTTATCCGTGAGAATCCGTGGTTACCGAATTACTGCGGCTGCTGTTGTTGCGGCGACGGTGCTGCCGGCGGAGCTGCCGCCTTCTCTGGCTTGGGAGCGTGCGGCGCCTTGGGTGGCTTCACAGGTGCTTGGGCCTTCGGCGGGGCCAGAATCAGATGCAGGGTGTTGCCTTCCTGCCGCGGACGAAACTCCACGATTGCCTTGTCGCCCAGGTCCTGAATCAGGCGATCAAGAATTCCGCGTCCCAAACTCTGGCGCGTCATTTCGCGTCCGCGGAAAAAGATGGTCGCCTTGACCTTATCGCCTTCGGCAAGAAAGCGCAGCACGTGGTTCTTCTTAGTGTCGTAGTCGTGATCGTCCACGTTGATGCGGAACTTCACTTCCTTGACCACGATCTGGTGCTGATGTTTCTTGGCTTCACGCTCGCGCTTTTCCTGCTGATACAGGTATTTCCCGTAATCCATGATGCGGCAAACAGGAGGTTGGGCGGTGGGCGAGACTTCAACCAGGTCCAGGGTTTTCTCGCGGGCGATCTTGAGCGCGTCGAAGGGAGTCATGATGCCTAACTGGTTGCCTTCGTCGTCGATCACGCGAACTTCACGGACACGAATGCGTTCATTCGTGCGGATAAAACGTTTATCGATACAGTCCTCCGCGGTAACTGTTGTTCTTCAAAAGTATAGCATGGGGCAGCGCGACGATCAGAGGGAGTAGGTCAGCTCAACTTTGAAATCAAGACACTTGAAAAACAAAAGCCTTCCCACGCGATTCCGGTTCCCATCCCGCTGCAACTGCTTGACGAACGCCGTCTTCGATTGAGTTGGCGGAAAATTTTGGGCACTGTGGCAGCTGCGGCAGCCCGTTACCCGTACGTTTGTTCGGCATTGGATATTCCAGAATTAGCTTCCGATGAACCGCATTTGCCGCACGAACGGAAATGCAAAGGCCTTTGTATCCATGTTCGCTCGTCCACTGCGGCTCGCTGAGCAATCGCCATGAAAGGCGAGCTCCAATCGATCGCAATCAAGCCCTCTAGAGAACGCTTGCGCCTCTTCATTTTGACCGTGCATAACTATCGCTCGCTCCTCTTAATTATAAGCGTCATCCCTGGGTGCAGGCCTCGCCGATTTTGTGTCAGGGCACGGCTTCAGCCGTGCCCGTCGCGTCCTTTTCTTAGTTTGTCATCCCGAGCGAAGTGAGTCTGTCGCGCAGCGACCAGACTCACACAGTCGAGGGACCTGCTGTTTTCCGCGCATCGTCACGCTGCAGGCGAACAGCAGGTCCCTCCGCGCGGACTAAAGTCCTTGGTCGGGATGACACTCTTAGGTTATGCGGTACTTTGCGAAGCGACTAGAGCATCCACTCGTGCTCCAATGACCGGCAGTCTAACCAACTCATTCGGGCTATGCTGGCCGGGCACTTGCAGCTTCAGGTAGTTATCCGTCAGCGCTTCGGTGAACTCGCCATCGAAGTGCGTGAGCGTGATCGCTTCCAGCTCGCGGCCGACGAACGACTGCATGAACTCGCGCTTCTTTTGCGCGGCCAACTCGCGCAGTACGCGATTGCGTTCGCGAGCGACGTGTCACCGGAACTCTGCTCCGGCATCTCGGCGGATGGAGTTCCCGGCCGCGATGAATACGTGAACACGTGCAGATAGGTGAACGGCAGGCGCTCGATGAGCGCGCGTGTCTGCTCGAAGTCCTCGTCGGTTTCGCCGGGGAAGCCGACCATCACGTCGGCACCGATGGCGGCATCGGGCATGGCGCGGCGAATGCGCTCGATGCGATCGGCGTAATGCCACGGGCGATATTTGCGGTGCATCTTGCGCAGGATGCGATCGCTGCCCGACTGCAGCGGCACGTGCGCGTGCTTGCAGATGCGCGGTGACGATGCGACGAGTTCGATTACCTCGTTCGTCCAGTCCATAGGCTCGACCGAGCTGATGCGAATCTTCTCGACTGCTGTGCTGTCGAGGATGGCGCGCAGCATAGCGGCGAAATTCATTCGCGGCGTCAGTTCGCGTCCCCAGCGGCCCAGATTGATGCCCGACAGCACGATCTCGCGATAGCCGTTGGCGACCAGGCCATCGACTTCGCGGAGTACTTCCTCCAATTTCAACGACCGGCTGCGGCCGCGCACGGATGGGATAATGCAGAACGAGCAGCGATTATTGCAGCCATCCTGCACTTTGAGGTTGGGACGCGTCTTCTCGAAGGAGCCGGCTTCAAAGACGGGAGCGGCCATCAGTTCGGTGTGGGCGAAGATGTCGCCGACGATCACGGTGGCGGCGCGCGCGCAATCTGTGCCAAGCGGCACAAATTCGGGACGCGATTGCCAGCGGCACGAAATCGTCTCCCCGCTCATCCGAAAACCGCGGATGAGTGGGGCACCCAGCCAGTGGCACGAAATTCGAATCGCCATTAAGTGGCCGAACATAGCTGGCCAGTTTGTGCTTGTGCGAGTTCCCGACGACGAGGCTGACGCCGGGCAGCGCCGATAGCTCCTCAGGGGCGCGCTGGGCGTAGCATCCGGTAACCAGGATACGGGCAGCGGGGTTTTCCCGATGGATGCGGCGGATGGCGGCCCGCGCGTCCTGATCAGCGGATGCGGTGACCGTGCAGGTATTCAGGACGACGACTTCGGCTTCGGCAGCGGCGGAGGCGCGCTGCAGTCCCGCGACCGAGCAGCTGGCGTTCGATGGCGGCGCCATCGGCCTGGGTCGCACGGCATCCGAAGTTCTCGACATGATATGTCGCCACAAAAGCTATTATACTGAGCTGAGTTGGTGAGGCTGGCTGCGTGTTCGGCGTGGCCGGAAATGACTCAAACGCTGAATGGAAGGCGCGGGAGAATGAGAGTTCGATTCTCAGCAACTTCGTGGCAGGAATTTGCATCACACCAGCCGCACGTAGACGACGAGGCTTTCCCCTGGAGTTCAAGATGAAACGTCGCATCCTGTTAGTCGATGATGAACTCGCAATTCTGCTTACGCTGCGCGCAATTCTCGAAATGAACGATTTTGAAGTGGACACCGCCTCCTCCGCCAAGGAAGCTGCACAGAAGTTAAAGAATGGCGTCTTCGAGATGGTGATCACCGATATGCGCATGGAAACGGAGACCGCCGGTTACGATGTGATTCGAGCGGCGCGTGAACTGCCTTACAACCCGGCCACGGCGATTCTGACCGCATACCCCTCCCTGGGCAATGAATGGCGGAACCATGGAGCGCAGTCGTTGCTGGTGAAGCC
Organism: uncultured Acidobacteriaceae bacterium; assembly: GCA_963748225.1. GTDB lineage: Bacteria > Acidobacteriota > Terriglobia > Terriglobales > Acidobacteriaceae > Bog-257. The sequence goes on along the minus strand of CAVVHW010000012.1, from coordinate 693,974 downwards.
GGTGAACACCGCCGAACTGCTGCGCCAGATTGAAGCGCTTCTGATTACTCATCAGGACCACAAGACGCTAGGAATGAGTGCCAATGCCGTGAAGGCAGCCAGCCTTAACAGTCCTAAGAAAGAGCGTCCGGCTGCGGCGGGCGAAAAGGCCCTGTAGCCCTTTGCGGCCTGAGTGCAGCTCCCGCGGGTACGTCTGGCGCCGAGACGTACTCTTCAGTCCTTGAGGAAAACCATATTCCGTTACGTCACCATTGATGACAACCGACTACGTGACCGCTGAGATGGGCCACGACGTGTTGGTGGGCGTATGAAAGCTTTCCGCCCAAGCCTTAGCAAGGCACAAAAATCCAGCAGCGTTCACGGCACGTCGTGGTGGCGCTATGAGGATGGCTGAGGTAGTCAGGTCAGGCAGTGGCTGCCGTGGTGCGCCGCTGTTGGAAGCACTCCCGACAGAAGACTGGCCGCCCTTGCGTCGGCTTAAACGGGACAGTGGTTTCCTTGCCACAACCCGAACAATTGGTTCGAGTCTCCACCTTGGGATAATTGCCCGCCGGGGTGGTTCCTACGGAGGAGGCGCGCTTGGCCTTGCAGGCCTTGCAACGTTTGGGTTCGTTCTTGAATTGTTTGTCGTGGAAGAACAGCTGTTCCCCAGCTGTAAACACGAAGTCGGCGCCGCAGTCAATACACTTCAGAACCTTGTCCTGGAATTCCATGGAGAGTTGCTCCCTTCAGTCCGCGATCCGAAGCCATGGACAAGGGGCAAGTTGCAATCGGCGAGAGAACCGGACTGAGCATCCTCGTCACCAGCGGCAAATTTCCAAAGCTCGGGCACATCCCCGGGGTTCGGCCCACCATGCAATGCATGGTTTACTACCAGTAAGACTGCGGTCCTGCGAACTAAGAATTCCTAACCAGGATAGGAAAAAAAGCAAGGGCCGCCATCGGAACGGCGGCCCAACGTTGAACTAGTCCTGCTCTTTGCGAGCCTTTTTGCGGCTACGCTTGCGCGCTAAAGCTTCTTTCACGCGCTTCTTTTCGCCCGGCTTGAGGTAGAAGGAGTGACGCTTCACTTCCTTGATGATGTCCTCTTGCTGGACCTTGCGTTTAAACCGCCGCAGAGCGTTCTCTAATGATTCGCCCTCTTGAATGCGAACTTCCGCCAAACAGGAAACACCCCCAAACTCGTCCGGAGGGACAGTAGTAGTTATCCCAATGTTTGTAGGGGAAGTCAAGGAAAGACTGCCGATTGGTGCCGATCCCTGAAGTGACGGAACTGGCACCACTAACATGCTATATCGTTTATGTTATTCAAAAACTTAGCTTTAGGGCTATCTGTAGCTGACGCGGCGCATAAGAGTTGGTGGGATCCAGAAAAGTCTTATTGACCTGATATTGGCCCGGATAATACTTCCCGTTTGCCTGTATCAGCGTGGAGTAGGCGACGAATTGACCCGCAGAATTAAAAAAGCCATCGTCGCTGATCTGGACGCGCTTGTTGTCTCGATTGGTCAGGTTGAAGGACTCAATGAGCAGATCCAACTTCACTCGATCGCTGAACTTCAGGTTGCGGGTGAGGCGAAAGTCGGTGCTGAAGAAATCGGTACCCGTGAACGTGTTTCTGGTATTGCCGGGCAGGCGGTCGTTGTAGGTGTTGCCGTCCTGGTTGGGATCGCCCCCCATGACGGCACTAAGGCGGCGACCTGATCCGAAGGTTGCGATGCTGGAGAACTTCCAATGGTTGAGCAGAGAGCTGAGCCACGGTTGGTCGAAATGAAGTTTCGGTGGTTCAGCCACCCACGCCGCGACGAACCGGTGTCGCTGATCGTCGCCACTAAAACTGCGTTCTGCGCTGGTGTCATAGGAATTCTGGACATTTCCGGAACGGCCGACCACTAGCGCATCCGGGCCATCGTCCAAGGCTTTCGACAGGGTGTAACCGACCCGGAAGAACATGCCCCGGGTGAGTTGCCTCTTCAGGGAAACCGTCATGCCGTTGTAAACGCTGCTGGAGGCGCTCTCGAAAGAATTGATGGCGCCTACTTGCGCGATTGGCCTCTGTACGGGATTGATACAGGGAGGATAAGGACAGCTCACCGAACGCGTGGTTTGCCACGTGGCAAAGGATGCGACGTCGTAATAGCTGCCCAGGAAGACGGATCCGTCATCGTTGTACACCGGGTATTGGGTGATGGTTGGCGGTGGAAGATTTACATCGAGCGAGCGAAGCAAATGCACGCCGTGAACGTAGAGATAGCTGACGGAACCCACCACCTTGGCGCCGAGCTCTTTCTCCATGCTTAGGTTCCCTTGCTCGGTGTATGGAGTCTGGAAATTCGGAGCGAAAGCCGATATCTGCGTGGTAACGAGACTCGCTATCGAGGCAGGCGGTGTGCATACCAGTGTGCCTGATGGGCAGTTTACCAGCGGCGTTGGATATTTGGGGAAAACCGCCGCCTGTGCCGGGATCATGTTATCGAGGAAGATTTGACCCCCGGAAACTCCGTTGTCGCTCGCCACCTGTGCCGCGTACATCGATGGAATTTGCATATAGAACAGGCCGAAGCCTCCGTGAATCACCAGCGACTGACGATCCCCGGTGGCGTAGGCGAAACCGATCCTAGGCGAGACGTTATTGTTTACGGTTGGAATCTTTCCCGACGGAAGATACAGCGGATTCGTTATCAGCGTTCCAGCCTCAAATGTCTGCAAATCGTAGCGAACCCCAACATTCAACGTGAGGCGAGCGGTAACGCGAATGGCGTCCTGCATGAACGCAGCATAGGAACGGGAATTGGGATGCGACTCGGCACTACCGAAGCTCTGCATGTAGTAACGGGGCACGTCGTGGGCAAAGGCACGCAGCGGCGTCAGCGGCTCGCCATGCTTCATTGGGGCATAAGTCCAGGGATTCACCTTGACGTCGTCGAAGTAATATTCTCCGCCGAACATGGATGGAAAGTCGTTGTAAATCCAGGCTTGAATGAAATCTCCGCCGAACTTCCAGTTCACCCGCCGGGTGTCGTAACTCAAAGTGTCGGCGATATGCAGCTTGTGCTCGCGGGTGTCGCGCGGCAGGATGCTGGAGCGCCCGAAGCCGGCAATCACGTCGTAGATTTTGGTCAATGGCGCTTCGGTGTTCGCGTACGACTGCTGCACATCGCGCGAGAATTGAACCCGCAGGGTTGTAGCCAGATTGTTGGTCCAAGTACTGGTGAGCGACGCAGCAAGGCTTTCGGTCTTGACGTCTTCGGTTCCGTTGGCGCTTTCCGCATAGGTCGTTATGGGACTGGAGGGATCGAAGAAGACGTTGTTGGTGCCGCTGTAGCGCGAGGTGCTGAGCCGCAGGAATGCCAATTGCTTCGGTGAGATCGTAAAGTCCAGTTTGCCGAATCCGGCATTGCCCTGCATGGTTGTGGGATAAGCGCCGCCCATCGCGTTCAGTCGCTGTACCGCAGAGGTAACGAGTTGCTGGTCGGTGTAATCGTAGTCGGCGGGCGTCGCCACCACGGAGCTGGCGCCATTGGCAAACTGCATGACGGAAGGCATGGTCAGCAGGTGCTGGTCGAATCCCGCGTAGAAAAACACCCGATCTTTGCGAATCGGTCCTCCAAGGGTGCCGCCAAATTGCTGCTGGCGATCATCGGGCTCGCTGGTGACATAAGCCTGGCTGGCGTCGAATATGCGATCACGCAGATAGTAGAAGCCACCGCCGTGCCAGTCGTTGGTCCCCGACTTAGTGACCACATTGAAAACCGCGCCTCCGGCCTTCCCCAGTTCAGCGCTATAGGCGTTGGACGATACGCGGAACTCCTTGACGACCTCGTTACTGAACTGGTACGGCGCGCGATAGCGGCCACGGGCCTGGGCAAAGAAGGAATTGTTGTTGTCGGTGCCATCGACTAGAAAGCTATTCTGAAATCCCCGAGTTCCGCCGAACGATAGATCGCCGTTCGAGTCGGAGGTGAGACCACGCGGATCCTGGGTTACTCCGGGGGTGAGCAGCGCCAGATCGGTGAAGCGCCGTCCGTTCAATGGTAAACCCTGGATGGCCTGTTGGGTGATGACATGGGAAACACCGCTGGCCTGTGACTCCACGGCCTCCGGTTGTTCGCGGACCGTGACCGTTTCCGTGAGTCCGGCGAGCGGCAGGCGCACCTGCACCACTGACACGCCACCGACATAAAGCTCCACGCCGTGGGTCGTCTTCGTAATCATGCCGGGCGCCGAAGCGCTCACATCGTAGTGTCCTGGCGGCAACATGCCAAAGTTGAATTGGCCGAGCGCATCGGCCACCGCTTCCAGGCGGAAACCCTTCGCAGGATCGACGACCGTGATGACGGCGGCAGGAATGCGGGCGCCGCTGATGTCCTCGACTATGCCTTGCAGGGAGGTTGACCCATCCTGAGCGAACGCGGGGCGCGGAAGGGCGGAGCCGAACAGAACGCACAGGGCGATGCAGGGGTAAAGGAAGCGGATCGAGGAGAGCGGATGGCGAATTCCCTGATCGGGCAGATTTCCCATAGCAGAACGTCTCAGCTACAGGTTGAGGGGCACTGGGGTGAGCCGTCTGTGATTTGGGAATCACGAAAGTCCAATACCAAAACGGGAGGCGATTGTACTTTCGTTTGCGAAAAGCAATTTGTCAGGACAAAAAATAACTGGCGGTCCGTATTGAGATAAGCGAACGAAGCGACCAAGAGGCTGACACGACGGGGTGCTCCGCTATCTTCCGAACAGCAAGCGCTCCAGTACGGGGCCAAGGGCCAACGCGGGAAGATAACTGAGAGCCACGATCGTTATCAGACAGATGGTCAGCAGGACGCCGAACGAAAAGGAGTGAGTGGGAAGAGTGCCCGATGAGGATGGCGTGATTCTCTGGCGGCCGAACAGGGCGGCCAAGGCCAATGCGGGAATCCCCAAGCTAAACCTGCCAGCCATCATTGCGAATGCTGTAGTGACGTTGTAAAACGGAGTGTTCGCGCTCAGGCCAGCAAAATTTTGTCCGTTATTGGCGAGGCAAGAAGTATAGGCAAACAGAATCTCCGTAAGGCCGTGCGGGCCGCTGTTAGTCGTCAACCCTGATAACCCCATCCTCGTGCTCACGGCGATCGCCGTCAGTGGAAGGACGATCAGCGGCGCGGCCAATGCGTACAACATGATCGTCTTGTTCTCGGCTGGACCAATCTTCTTTCCCAGATATTCCGGCGTGCGGCCTACCATGAGCCCCGCCAGGAACACCGCGATGGCAGCAGCCATGACCATACTGTAAAGACCAGTCCCCAAACCTCCGAACACAACTTCTCCGAGTAGCATGTTGACGAGCAAGACCATGCCGCCGAGCGAGGTGTAGCTGTCGTCCATGGAGTTATAAGATCCCGTAGCCGTGTTTGAAGTAACGACCGCCGTCAGGGTGGAACCGCCGATGCCGAAGCGCACCTCCTTGCCTTCCATGTTTCCGCCGGATTGGAGGCGGCTATGTTGAAAATTCACACCGGCGAGTTGGCGATCGCCCCGTTGTTCAACGTGATGCACGAAGGCCAGTCCGCAGCCGAACAGAACCAACATGACGCAGTAGAAAAGCCATCCCTGTCGAGGCTGGCCGACCATCCTGCCGAAAGTGTTCGTCAACGCGGCCGGCAGAAGGACGATAGCCAGCATTTCTATGAAGTTTGTAAGCGGCGTGGGGTTCTCATACGGATGAGCGCCATTGGCGTTGAAGAAGCCGCCGCCGTTGGTGCCGAGATTTTTGATGACCTCGAGCGCGGCGACCGGACCCTGCGGGATGACCTGTTGGCTATGCTCGACGGTGGTGGCGACCGCATAGGAGTGGAAGTTCATGGGAACGCCTTGGCCGACGAGCAGCAAAGCGCCGATCAAAGCTCCGGGCAACAGGACCCAGAGAAGGGCGCGAGTGAGATCAACCCAAAAGTTGCCGAGCGTCTCGGAGAATTGCCGGGCAAGGCCACGGATAAATGCAATGCCGACGGCTAACCCTGCAGCCCCGGCCAGGAAATTCTGGGCGCAGAGTCCCACCATCTGGCTGAAGTAACTCATCGTGCTCTCGCCCGCGTAAGCCTGCCAGGTGGTGGTTGTCGAGAAGCTGATGGCCGTGTTCAGAGCGAGGTCGGGCGACATTGGCGTCGTGTGGTAGCGGGGGAAATACCAGGGAAGGAAGCGCTGCATTCGCAGAATGGCATACAGCAGAAGAGTGCCGGTCAAACTAAAGAGTACGAAACACGTGGCGTACTGCTTGAAGGTCATCTCCACCTTGGGATCGACCATGGTCAGGCGATAGATAAGCCGCTCAACCGGAAGGCATACGCGATCAAGGAAGGTCTGTTTCCTGGAGAAGACCCGTTCCATGTATCCGCCCAGAGGCTTCACCAGGATGGTGACGATGGCCGCAAACAACACGTCTTGCAATACGCTGTAGAGATCCACCAGCCCTACTCATATGCCCGCCCCGGCGTGAAGTCAAGCGGGTGCTGGGTTGCGGGTTTTCGCACTCCCGAAATGCAACTGCCGCCCGAGAACACTGCACAGATATTCTGGCGCTGAGAAGGTTCTGGATTGATAATGACGCTGCCGCAATTACACAACAGGGCCATTACCAGGCAGCATCCATCGCCGGCGGCGGGTGCCGTCGGGATCGCCTTGGAGGACATATGGCCGAAACAAAGGAAGCAACAACGGAAGGGACCAGCGGCACAGCGACCGCGGTAGCAGCAGGGTTCGGTCGAGGGCGCGAAATCTCCCTGGTTCGCGGAGGCCCGTTCTATCGCGCGCAAGCGGCGGCGCGGCTCATCGAACAGGACCGCTGGAACCTCGGCAGAAGGTTGACATTCGCCATCGCCGTGGGCTGGGTTCCGCTAGTGCTCATCACGCTGCTCTTCAACCCGCGCGCGGTTTGGGGATTGATCAGCGACTATCCCATCAACGCCAGAATGCTGATTGGGGTGCCGGTATTGCTGGCGGGCCAACTGGTAATGGAATCGGCCTTCCGTACCATCCTGAACCATATACGCGATGCAGGACTGCTTACGCCGTCTGACACCGACCACATGGATCAAACCCTGGTGCGGCTGCTTCGGCTGCGCGATTCCGTCGTCCCCGAGTTGATTATCATTGTGGCGGCGTACGCGCATGTCTTCCAGGTAGTGCAAACTCACCTGCAGTTGGCGCGACCCTGGGCGCTGGTGGGAACAGGCGCGGACGCGCACTTGTCGGCCGCGGCTTGGTATTACGTCCTGGTGAGCCAGTTGTTCTATCAATTTCTTCTCGGTATTAGCCTGTGGAAGTGGTTCTTGTGGACGATGTTCCTCTTCAAGTTGTCGCGACTCGACTTGCAACTGGTTCCTACGCATCCCGACCAGCATGGCGGAATTGGTTTTCTGGGAATGTCGCCTTTGGCGCTGGCTCCCACCATCTTGGTTACGGCGACGGCAATCGGCGCAACCTGGCGGACGCTGATACTCCGCGGAGGGATGCACCTCATGGACTTCAAGTTCGAAGGCATCGTCTTGCTGATCATCGTGCTGATGATTGCCTTCGGACCGCTGGTCTTCTTTGTTCCCAGGCTCGGACAACTGCGGCGCAGAGGCATTCTGGAGTACGGCATCCTGGCGCAAATGCATGGCAAGGACTTTCACCGCAAATGGGTCTTGCAGCGCGCCGGCCATGAAGAAGATTTTCTCGCTGCGCCGGAGATCAGCGCGCTTACCGACTTTGCCAGCAGCTATCAGAACATCGAAGACCTCAAACCGTTTCCTTTTGACAAAGGAGCGTTCTTCGCGGTGGTGCTGGCGGTCGTGATCCCCATGCTGCCGGTCATTCTGGCGGAGATTCCCTTCGCCGAAGTGTTGAAAGGATTGCTGAGCGCCGTCCGGTAGGTACAATGCAGTTGCACACTCCTTTAACCGTCACCGATCTTTGAGGCGGGCAAAAGCCTGTGCTACAGCTATGTTCAAACTGCTCCATCATCACGAGAGGGGAATCATGAAAAGACGCAGCCTCGTAGTAATTACATTCGCCCTAACCGTATCGCTGACAGCGCTTCTGCTTTGCAGCGCCGCCACCGCTCAGGCGGCCAAAGCGCAAGGCCTGATTACCGGACGCAGTGGGGACACGATGACGATACAGACCCCGGATTCGACAAAGGTCGTCGTGGTGCTCACCGACACGACAAACGTGGCCCAGATACAGGGAGTGTTCAAAGCGCGGCGCAAGCAAATGTCGATGGCCGCGCTGGTACCCGGTCTGCAGGTCCAGGTGGAGGGCAGCTACAACGCGCAGAACCAACTGGTAGCGACCTCGATCAAGTTCAAGGGCAACGACCTGGAGGACGCGCAGACCATCCAGGCCGGCCTGCAACCGGCGAAGGAACAGATAGAGCAGAGCCAGCAGGAGTTGGAGGCGCAGAAAGCGGCTCTGGCGCGACAGCAGCAGGAAATGCAGGAGCAACAACAGAAAATGGCGGAGGCGCAGGCCAAGATCGATGCCAACAAAGCCGCCATCGAGGAGGCCAACAAGCGCTTCGGGCAATTGGACGATTACAACATACTTGACGAGGTGACCGTTCACTTCGCCAATGGCAAGGTCACCATCGATCCCAAGTACAAGCCGCAGCTGCTGCAATTGGCGGAGAAGGCCAAGACGATCACCGCTTACACGATCCAGGTGAAAGGCTATGCCTCAGCGGTGGGCAATGCGGCGTTTAATCAGAAGCTGAGCGAAGACCGGGCCAACAACGTCACGCAGTTTCTGCAGCAGCAGGGTCATGTTCCGCTGACCAACATGCTGGCGCCGGGCGCAATGGGCGAAAGCCGGCAGGTAGGATAGCAAGATAAGACGGCCGAAGGCCAGGCCCAAAATCGGCGTGTCGTGGTCAGGGTGCTGCAGAACAAGGGCATCGCGGGCACATAGAGGCGGAGCAAGCGATCTCGCAAAACAAAGTCCGCGTGAAGGCCCGTCGCAGGCATATCGAGGATCCGATCCTCCTGTTTTTAACTGCCGGGAAATCGAGCCTCGCGCGACGCTTTGGTCGCGTTGACCGCCCAAATCGCGCATGGTACCGTACTTAGTTACACCAACCTCATTTGCGCGATCTGTGCGCTGAAGGATTCCCGCTTGTCCTCTGAGACCGTGGCGGCCACGCCCATCCGCAAGACTGCCTTGAATGCTGTCCATCGCCAGATGGGCGCGAAGATGGTCGATTTCAATGGCTGGGACATGCCCGTGGAATACCCCCCGGTCGGCGGCCTGATGAAGGAGCATCTGGCGGTCCGCAACGGCGTGGGAGTGTTCGACGTCAGCCACATGGGCGACATCAGGATTTCGGGGCCGCAATCGCTGGCCGCCGTGCAGCACATCACCATGAACGACGCGGCGGGGATGGGCATCGGCCAGTGCCGGTATTCGGCCATGCTGTATCCGCAGGGAACGTTCGTCGATGACGTGATTGTGCATCGTCTCGGCGAGGACGACTACGTGCTGGTGATCAACGCCGGCACCCGCGAGAAAGACGTCAACTGGGTGACGGACAACACTCGCCAGTTCGACTGCAAAGTCGAGAACCTGAGCGACAACTACACGCAGATCGCGATCCAGGGGCCCAAGGGCGTGGACACGCTGCAGAAGCTGACCGACGCCGACCTGTCGAAGGTGAAGTTCTACTGGTTCACGCACGGGACCGTTTGCGGGCTGCCGAACATCTTGATTGCGCGAACGGGTTACACCGCCGAAGACGGCTTCGAGATTTACGTTCCTACCGACGAGGCGACCAGCGCTCGCGTCTGGCGCGAGGTGATGGAAGCGGGGAAGGAATTCGGGATCGTTCCGTGCGGATTGGGCGCGCGCAACACGCTTCGTCTGGAAGGCAGGCTGCCGCTCTACGGACATGAGATTTCCGACCAGATTAACGTGTGGGAGGCGGGTCTGGAGCGCTTCCTCAAGATGGAGAAGGGCGACTTCATTGGCCGCACGGCGCTGGAGCGCGCGAAGGCTGACGGCATCAAGCGCACATTGGTTGGGCTGGAGTCGGTGGACCGCGGCATACCGCGCGATGGGTACAAGGTGCTCGATCTGAATGGCAAGGAGATCGGCTACGTCACCAGCGGATCGTATGCGCCGTTCCTGAAGAAGAATATTGCGCTCGCTTACGTGCCCATGGAACACTCCGCGATCGGCAGCGAGGTGTCGGTCGAGATTCGCGACCAGCCGGTGAAGTGCAAAGTCGTTCCGACGCCGTTTTACAAGCGTCCAAAGAAACAGTCCTGAGGAGAATGGTGAGACCTGTGCGTATCAACGAGCTTTCTGTTAGTCGAGTTTGATGAAGAGATGAAGAAGACGCGTACTACGTTGGAGCGCGTTCCAGTGGACAAGCCCGACTTCGCGCCGCATCCCAGGTCGATGCCGCTGGGCCGGCTGGCGCCTCACGTAGCCCAGTTACCCGCTTTCGGCCTAATCATCTTGACGACTCCCGAGTTTGACTTTGCCAAGGGCAGCTTCAAACCCGTGCCGTTTGAGTCGGCGCGCCCAATTGGCCAGCGCGCTCGATGAAGGCGCAGCCAAGACGCGTAGCGCACTGGCCGCGATTCCTGACGACGTCTGGAACGATAACTGGAAGCTCACGATGCAGGGCAAAAGCCTCTTCGACGGCTCGCGTTTCCTGGCGTACCGCCAAATGTTTCTCAACCACATCGTGCATCACCGCGCGCAGCTTGGAGTTTATCTGCGCATGAATGAGGAGAAAGTTCCGGCGATTTATGGACCTTCGGCGGACGACACGCTTGGTTTCTAGCTTGGCTATTTAATTTTCGCCGAGGCTGACGCTCGGTGCGAGGAGGCAGTCATATGACTTATCCCGCGGACTACAAATACACCAAAGAACATGAGTGGATCAAAGTCGACGGCAACACCGGCACGATTGGTATCACCGATCACGCTCAGGAATCGCTGGGAGACATTGTGTTCGTCGAGTTGCCCAAGGTAGGAACCGAGCTCGCGGCTGGCAAGACTTTCGGCACGGTTGAGTCGGTGAAAGCCGTTTCGGATTTGTTTGCGCCGGTCTCCGGGACGGTGACCGCAGTGAATGAAGATCTCAATGCCTCGCCCGAGCAAGTGAACAAAGACGCCCACAAGGCGTGGATGGTGAAAGTTACGCTCAAAGATCCGAACGAGGCAAGCCACTTGTTGTCGGCGGCCGATTACGAGAAGTTCGTTGCGGAAGAGGGCGGGCACTGAGTAGGTGATTCGAGGTCCGGGATTTGTGTTTCGGTAGCTGAAGACGGAAATCTTTGAAAGGGCACGGCTTCAGCCGTGTCGTTGAGTGAGCTTGGAGACTTGGGCTTCAGCCCGGAGGGATTTCGCATTTCGTCTCAACACCGAAGTCCCGCAGTGGCTAAAGCCATTATCATGACAGGACCCTACGGCACGGCTGAAGCCGTGCCCCTTCAATGCGAAAGATGATCACGAATAATCCAGCTGAAGCGCTGGGCTACGTTTATTTTGATTTGCCCGCAAGCTGGGCTTGTGTAATGCATTCTTACTGTTAGCGTGCAGGCAGTCCGAAAGAACCGATATTTCAAATCGACAACGCGGCCACTATAACCAACTTGTCAGTTACGCCGTGCCGTGCTGACGGCCAATCACTTCATACATTCGCCCAGAGAAGCTACAGGTACCCATGCGCTATCTTCCTAAGTCTGAATCCGACCGCGAAGTCATGTTGCGCGAGATCGGCGTCAAGTCTATCGACGATCTGTTCGCCGCCATTCCTCCCGAGTATCGCCTTAAGGGCGATCTAAACATTCCGCGCGCTTATGCGGAAAGCGAAATCGTGGAGTTCTTTCGCGATTGCGCGACCGGCAGCGCGCAAGGCTACGCGACGTTTCCTCGGCGCGGGCGCGTATTCGCACTATCGGCCGGTGGTCATCGATTCGCTGGTTTCGCGCGGCGAGTTTTTCACTGCCTACACGCCTTACCAACCGGAGATTGCCCAGGGCACGCTGCAATCCATCTTTGAATTTCAGACGATGATCTGCGAGCTGACTGGCATGGATGTGGCCAACGCTTCTATGTATGACGGCTCGACTGGCGCAGCCGAAGCACTGATGATGGCGTCCCGTCTAACCGGGCGGCACAAATCGGTGGTCGCCACCAGCGTGCATCCGGAGTATCGCGAGGTGATCACGACTTATGCGCGCCATCAAGGTATGCCGGTTTCCAACGTCGCCTACCTGGAGAATGGCCGCGTGGACCTGGATGCGCTCGATGAGGCGATCGACGAGGAGACCGCCGGAGTGCTGGTCCAGTCGCCGAACTTTTTCGGCACCGTCGAAGGCATTGCGGCGATTGCCGACATCGTGCACAAGAAGGGTGCGCTGTTGATCGTTTCCATCGCTGAGGCGGTATCGCTGGGTATTGTGAAGCCGCCCACGGAAGCTGACATCGTCAGCATGGAGGCGCAGTCGTTCGGCGTGCCCCTTGGCTTCGGCGGACCGTACTGTGGCGTGTTGGCCACGCGAGAAAGGTTTGTGCGCCAGATGCCGGGCCGGCTGGTCGGTCAGACCAACGACCGCAATGGCAAGCGCGGATTCGTGCTGACACTCTCGACCCGCGAGCAACACATCCGCCGCGAGAAGGCCACGTCGAACATCTGCACCAACCAGGGGTTGGTCGCGCTGATGTGCTGCATCTTCATGACCGTCTATGGCCGCGAGGGATTGAAGGACCTGGCAAAGCAAAACCTTGCCAAGGCGCATTACGCCGCCGCCGAGTTCAAGAAGGCCGGGGCGACCGTGCTGTTTGAGGGTGCCCCGCGATTCAACGAGTTTGTCATCCAGACGAAAACCGACCCTTACGCAATCAATGACAAGCTGCTGGGACAGCGAATCATTGGCGGCTTCCCGCTGAAGAAGCTTTATCCAGACTTGGGGAATGCTTCGCTCTGGTGTTGTACCGAGACCACGACCAAAGCGTCGATTGACGCGGCTGCGAAGGAGGTGGCGCTGTGAACTTCGAAGATCCGCAAAGCTACCACTCACATCAGCCAGAATGAAGTGCTCCTATTCGAACGGTCATCGCCGGGCAAGAAGGCGTACAAGCTGCCGCCTCTTGATGTGCCCGAGGTCGATCCTGCAAAGCTGCTGGGCGAGCAGGCGCGCGAGGACCTTGGCCATATGCCCGAGGTAAGCGAAATCGAGATCATCCGCCACTTCACTCGGCTGTCGACGTGGAACTATGCCGTGGACCATGGCATGTATCCGCTGGGGTCATGCACCATGAAGTACAACGCGCGCGTCAATGAAGTAGTAGCGCGGTTGACCGGTTTGGCGGAAGCGCATCCCTATCAGCCGGAGCGCATTTCGCAGGGAGCGTTGCGCGTCCTGAAGATGCTGAGTGAGCAGCTTATCGAAATCACCGGCATGGATGCGATCACCTTGCAGCCCGCGGCTGGCGCTCACGGCGAGCTGACGGGAATCCTGCTGGTGCGCGCGTATCTGGAGTCGCAGGGCAATCCGCGCAAGAAGGTACTGATTCCAGATTCGGCTCACGGCACTAATCCGGCGACGGCAGCGATGGCGGGCTACGGCGTCGAGAACCTCAAGTCGAATGCCGCCGGCATGGTGGACATGGCGTCGCTGGAGGCGCAGGTCAACGAAGATGTGGCTGCGCTGATGCTGACCAACCCAAACACGTTGGGCGTGTTCGAGCAGGAGATCCACAAGATTGCCGACGTGCTGCACGCCAAGGGCGCGCTGCTTTACATGGATGGCGCCAACATGAACGCGCTGGTGGGCAAGGTGCGTCCCGGCGACTTCGGCGCGGACGTGATGCACCTGAATCTGCACAAAACTTTCTCGACGCCGCATGGTGGAGGCGGTCCGGGTTCAGGGCCGGTGGCCTGCAAGAAAATCCTCGAGCCATTCCTGCCGATTCCCGTGCTAGTGACCAAGGCAGATGGCGCTTTGGGTTTCGACTACGACCGGCCACAGTCCATCGGACGGGTGCGTATGTTCTACGGCAATTTTGGAATGCACGTGCGCGCGCTGGCGTACATCATGGCCAACGGACCCGACGGCTTGCGGCAGACCACCGAAGACGCCGTGCTCAACGCCAACTACATACGCAAGGGGCTCGAGGACAGCTACGATCTGCCGTACAAAACGCCGACCATGCACGAGGTGGTGTTCAGCGACCGCTTGCAGGCGCCCAAGGGCATCAAGACAGGCGACATTGCCAAGCGGCTCATCGATTATGGCTTCCATCCCTACACGGTGAGTTTTCCTCTGGTGGTTGCGGGCGCGCTGATGATCGAGCCGACGGAGAGCGAGTCGAAGGCATCATGCGACATGTTTATTGAGGCGATGAAGGACATTGCCGAGGAAGTTGAGGAGCATCCGGAGTTCGTCCTCGAAGCGCCGCACAACACGCGCATCTCGCGACTCGATGAAACCATGGCAGCGCGTAAGCCGATCCTGCGCTGGAAACCGCAGAGCGAGGCGGCAGGGAAATAAATGCCTGTAGAGACCACCAGCTTTTCACCAAAGAGAATCGTTTTCAGCCGGAAGGGGTTCGACGGAGGAGCAGGCGGAGTTCCCAGCCCGATTTTTCCCGACGGCAGAATGCTTTCTCTCCCGATACCGGCTACGCGCGGTATGGGTTCCCCTCCGGCATCGGGTGCGGAATGTGCCCAGAGCCATAGCGACTTAGAGTGGAACGGCCGACGCGTGTCCAATATCGTCGATTCACTTCGTGGGCGCCGACCCAAAATCGACGGCATCCATTTGGATCCTGATCTCGATCCCGACCTGAAAATAAAAGGCAAACGCCGGCCACCTGGATGGCGAGGTTTGTTTGGTCAGAGCGGTCCCGCCCAGCGCGTATTAGAAGGAAGCAAGCCGGAAGAAGGACTCGTGCGTGGGGATTTGTTTCTGTTTTTTGGTCTTTTCAGTCGGGTAATTGAAGACTCACTGGGGATGCGGTATGCCTCCCGGGAAAAGCTCAACGTATTATTCGGCTGGCTGCAAATAGAAGAGATCGAACCAATAACGGATAAGCGTGTCCTCCGGGCAAAGTATCCGTGGGCGGCCTGCCATCCGCATCTGCAGGATTCATATTCCCGGATTCACAACACCCTTTACGTAGCCCGAGAAGAACTCGAAATTGAAGGGGCTAAAACGGGTATTCCCGGGTACGGCGCATTCCCGTATTTCTCCGAGCCTTTGCAGCTCAGCGAAAAAGGCAATGCAGGGAGTTTTTGGATAATGCCCTCGTGGCTTAAGCCAAGAGGCAAGTCACGCTCCGTCTTTGCTTCTCACCCAAACGGAACAACATGCTGGACGCCGATCTATGATGAGACTGAGAGCACGGTCGAGAACCATAGAGTCCATCTTGGTCCCGGTCAAGAGTTCGTCTTGGACTGTGGCTTGTACCCCAAAAGCACCGAGTGGGCGCTCACGAAAATTCGCGAAGGACTTTCCCGCCAAGCGGCGGTCGCCTCATCTTAAACAGCCCTTCCACGAATCCTACCAAACAAAAAGGCGGGCGCATGGCCCGCCTACAAACTTCACGGAGACTGAACTACTTTGCCGCGCCCACGGCCTTCACCCGCTTGCTGAGCCGGGACTTGTAGCGGCTGGCGGTATTCTTGTGCAGGATGCCCTTCTGCGTGCCCTTGTCCAAAACGGAGACTGTGGCGCGATAGGCGGTCTGGGCGGCTTCCTTGTCGCCCTTGGCAATGGCCTCGCGCAACGAACGTAACGCGCAGCGTAGGCGCGACTTATTGGCGCGATTGCGCGTAGTCTTGGTCTCGGTTTGACGCACACGCTTGAGCGCCGAAAAATGATCTGCCATAACTTTGCTGTGATCCTTGTAGGAAATCTCGACGTGAGCCGGATACATGATTCTACCGGAAGCCGCCCCATCGAGCAAACTTTGCCGATAAACGGTAGTGGTGCAGTTTGGATAGGGATGTGTGCCTTTCGCGCACCGGCGCGAATCGGCACGCCCAGATCCCTCGCTTCGCAAAAGAAGCTCGTTCGGGATGACAAGAACAATCTACACCACTACCAGATAAACTAACGATGTGGCAAAGAAAGGTGAACCGCCAATGTGGATGGTCAAGCCCTCGTGGACAGGTTTGAGTTTGTGCCTGGCAATTTTCTTGACGTGCGGTTGGAGCGCTGGCGATGCGAACGGCCAAGCTATGACTGACAGCCGTGCATCTCAACCTCCGCAAGCGGTTTCCATTGGAGGCGAGCCCGTGGTGGTGCTTCAGCGGCCTATGTCCAGCAACAAGACCCAGCCGCAGTTTCTGGAGGCTACGATACTGCCCGGCCGCGGGATGGCGGTGCTGCAGATCAAGGCGTACCTCCCGGGCAAGGGAGAGATCAGTCTGCTGAACTCGCCGCCACTGACGGAATCGGAACAGTTGCTCGACAAGAGCGATGACGCGTTTGGCAATCAGGTATTCAAGATGGGCGGGGCCATTCTGTTGCCGTTCGCCAATCGCATTCGCGGCAAAGTTTCGCCGGATGGCAAGACGATCACCGCAGACGTAGCTGGGAAAACTGTTACGCTGCCGGCGAACTGGAGCGGCAACAATCCCGGCGCGGAGAAGCACGCAATTCACGGACTGATGCTGCGCTCGAAATTCGAAGATGTCACCCAGAAGAACGGAGCCACCGAGTCAACCGTTGCCGCCATTCTGCACGCGGGCAACTTCGATGGGCATTGGCTTTCTGACACCGATGTCCGGGTCGAGACGACTTTGGCGAACAACGCCTTCGAGATGACGGTGACCGCCAAGAACGTCGGCCACCAGCCGCTCCCCATGGGGATTGGCTGGCATCCCTATTTCGTGCTTCCCAGTGGCGACCGTCAACAGGTCAGGCTGCACCTGCCCAGCGAAACTCGCGCCGTCATGAACAACTACGACGATTCGTTTACCACCGGCCAGCGAGTTCCGGTCAAAGGAACGCCCTATGACTTCAGCGTGCCTGGCGGACGCCCGCTCGGCTCGCAATACCTCGACGACAATTTCTCCGAGCTGAACCGTCGTCCCAACGGGAAGCACGGTTTCCGAGATCATCGACCCTGCGGCCAAGTACGGTTTGCGGCTGATCACGCTTTCGCCCCAGATCAAGTCAATCCAGGTGTATGCTCCGCTGCAGAAAAACTTTGTCGCTATTGAACCGCAGTTCAATCTGCCTGATCCGTACAACAAAAATTGGGGAGGCGCCGATACCGGCATGGTGTTGCTGCAGCCGGGGCAATCGGTGTCGTGGCGGGTGCGCTTGGAATTGTTCACGCCCACTGAGTAGGTGAGTCATGCATCGGCTTATGGTCAAAACTCACAAGAAGCGCGAGATTGTCGATATCACCAAGCACCTTGAATCGCTGCTGTGGAAGCAGTATGGCGATAAGACCGGCGTGTGCCAGTTGAGCGTGCTTCACACCACCGCGGCGTTGACCACGGCCGATCTCGATCCCGGGACCGATCTCGATATGCTCGACGCCTTCGAACACCTCATTCCCAAACTTGCCTATCGACATCCCCACAATCCGGAGCACACGCCCGACCACATCCTTTCCACGCTGATCGGAACTTCGCTGGCGCTGATGGTCGATCGCGGGCTGATGTTGTTAGGAACCTGGCAGCGAGTCATTCTGGTCGAGCTCGACGGGCCACGCGAGCGCGAACTGGTTATGGCGTTCGTGGAGACAACATAGCTGTGCGCGTTCACTGAGAACGCATTTCCCGGAATATTCGCGCGTGCTCGGAGATGATTCGCGCCTTGGCTTGAAGGTCGGGTTCAAGCGACCACACCCCAGCCTGGTGCGTGCCGCCAAGCAGAATGCCGTCGTTGCGCGGAAACATGTAAAGGTCCTCCGGCAGCGTGCAGTATTGAATTTCCGGTTGCGGTAGAAGGATCGTTAGCTGGCCTTTTATCGGGGTCAGCTCGTCGTCCCCGAACAGCGTCTTCGCACCCAGACCCGTGCAATTCACGATTACCGGTTGAGGCAAGTCCTGCAGATCCGAAATACTTCTAAGCTCGCGAACTTCGATCCGCCCGCCCGCGATGCGGAAGTCCTCCATCACCGCAGGCAAGTAGGTGTTCGGTTCGATCAGCATTGTCTGGAACTGGCGGACAGCGGGGAAAGGAAATGGATTCTCGGCAGCTGACAGGTCGCGCATTTCGGGAAGCAGGTCGCGAATGGGGCTGTCGAGGCTATGCATGCCGCCGTTCGAGATGGGTTCCCGGCTCATTAGGTAGTTAGGCAGCCACCGAATTCCGTAGCGCGCTCCCACCATGACCTGGTAGCGCGCATTGGCGAGGTGTGAAGCCTCGACAAATTTCGCCATGAAATCAGGCGCTTCATTTCCTCGGTGGAAGACCATGACCGGAAACCATTGCGCACCAGCCACGTTAGAGGTTGTGTGTGGCGGAAGACTCTTGGCGTAGATGGTGACGGTGCATCCTCGCTCCTGCAGCAATCGTGCGGTGGCCAGGCCGACGGCGCCGCATCCCAGTACTGCGACGTTCTTTTCCCCGGTGCGGTCCACTTCGCGGCACGCGAGTTCGCCCGTTCCCCACGAGAGCGTCACTCCCCCGCCACCGTGCCCATAGTTGTGCACCACCACCTTGTTGTCGAATTTCTGTGCTTTGACCACGAATCCGGAAGGCCGAAACGGCCGCAGTCCGACAATGGTCCTTATCTCGCGATCGGGTTGGACGTTGACCTTTGGCAGCTTCAGAAGCGGCGATATTGGGGGAGGAAGAGTCGCAGCCTGACTAAGGTGCCGGGCGGCACAGCCTTCCAGCACAGCCGTGCCTGCAAGCAATCCAAGTGCTTTTAGTGCGGTGCGCCGATCCATAGGTACGCGAGTATAGCGCGGTCGAATCGAGGGAAATTGGTCAGAATTTGGTTAGGTATCTACCGACGTGGTTCGCCAGGCAGTCACCGGCCACAAGTTCACTTGCTGAATGCTGACAGCTTCTCACAACAGCTATTCGCGCCGCCCTGTCACGGTTTTCTCTTCTTCTTGCTCGTCACTTTGTGTGCGTCACCAAAGGTGCTTGGGGTTATACTTACGACCCATGTTCATCGACCTCGGACTGGCGATAGCCCTGGGTAGTCTCTCGATTCTGATGGCAGTGGTTGGTGGTCTCGTCGCAACTCAACGCAAAAGTGTAAGAGTATCGTTCGTGGTTATGGGCGGTCTTAGCGTAGTGCTCGTTATCTTCCAGGCCGTTAGAGCCACTAGAAGCCAAGCGGCGTTTGCAAAACAACAGACAGATCTCCAAGGGCTGACTACGGGAGGTGGGGCGTATCCCTCGCTGCGGAGTGACTCCTTTCTGGGCCCAAGTGGGAATCCTTCGGGAGACGCTACGTTTTACCTCGAAAACCATAATAAAACTACAGGAATATTGCCTTGACTCAAGGTAGCCTAGCACGATACGCTGCCTTGGTCAACCCGTTAGCTAATGCTAAAGCGGGCTGGCGGGGGTGTGTTAAATGGCGTTTCGCAAACCCAAACATAATTGGGCAGTCGCTCTTCCTTGGTGGAGATTTTATTTATTGGTTCTTCGCGAGGCGCTGGAGCACTCATGGGGATGGACTGACACGGTCGCCACAATCCTCGGGGCTGGAATTCCTCTCTATCTTAGCTCCCGTCCAAATATGGTGGCTAAAGTGACCCCGCTCTTATGGAGGGTTCCGATAGGGGTGTTTGCTTTTTATTGGGGCGTTTCGATTACTTGCCGCCCCATACCTACTATATCGAGACAAGCACGCATTCTCCGATGATATAGAGAGCGGATTGAAGGAAGAGCTACGAAAGGAGAGAGAACAGAGCGGAGCGCCACGGCTAATTGGTGGATTTTAGTACGACCAAGCTCCCATTTCCGGCCCGCAGTCGATGGGACGGCGAACTGTACCGATATTTCTGAAGAACATAGGATCGTCCCACGCATATGCCGTCCGCATTGATCCAATAGGGTTTGACGGAATAGGGGTGGCTACTTTTGATACACCTATTCCTATCATTGACCCGGCCCAGACATTACCGATCCGGCCAAACATAGTAGGACACAACTTCCGTTTTTCCAAAGGTGTCTGAGTTCGAGGTTCTTATCCAGGCTGGGTGGTGCTTTCAAGATTGGGACGAAGAGGGGGCGATCCCGATGCGCAAACCCTTAATAGTCCCTATGCGGATAAGCTATCGGGATCAGCGGCAGCATGAATTCGGCACAGAGTTAAACGTTCGCTACGATTACAAAACAGGAGCCATTGCAGAAGATTTTTGTATTTTCTATGCCGCAGATGTCAACGTCTTGAATTCAAGATTGTCAGAGTTCAACATTCGTTTCATAGTGTCGCGGAATAGATAAGGATTTTTACGATTATCGAAACGAAAAGACATTTCGTCAAGGTAGGCTTGCAGATGCTTTGCGCTAATACGATGCCATGTTCCCATGATGCCGCGCTTCAACAGCGAGAACGCGGACTCCACGGTGTTCGTGTGCAAGTCTCCAATGGAGTACACGCCCAAACTGTGATTTATGGATTTGTGCTTCTCCAAGCACGCCAGCCTTGGCGACAGCCTTTGGATAGACAGAAAAGTCGTCGGTCATTACAACGTCAACGTCCTGCGAGATGTTCTCTTTAATGTACTTTGCCAGCGTGCCGGACTTTACATCTTGCGCGTGGAAGAACCGCAAATCGCCGCCGCGTTGCCGGATGCCAATGACGATTTCTTTCGTTAGTGCCAGCGTCTACTAGCGCGCCGTCTTGCTTGCCGCCTACATAGGTTTCATCGACTTCGACAATGCCGCCCAACTTCTCGCGCTCAGCTTCTGCCATAGCCATCGAAGCGCGGATGCGGTGACAGAGATACCACTGCGGCTTTATTGCAATTCCCATCATGCGCTTAATTTGGTTGGCGCTGACTACCCTTACGGGACTCGCACATCACATAGGTAGTGGCAAACCAGATCGGCAACGGCAGGTGTGTGTCATGGAAGATCGTGCCAGCCAAAACGGAGAATTGATAGCGACATGAATCGCAATCAAAAATCTTGCGCTCGCGGACGCGCGACATCTTGTCAGAGCCGCACTTTGGGCAGATTACTTTGTCCGGCCAGCGTAGCGACTCAAGATAGCTGCGGCAGGTTTCGTCGGTTCCGAACTGCTGTAGGACTTCACAGAGGGTAATAGGTTTCATGGCTAGCTCTCCCAAAAAACGCAGTCCCAAGAAGCACCCGAAGGACATGACCACAGAAGAAGCGATTCGCCATGTTTTTCATCCGAAGATCGTCAAACACTTGAAAAAGCAAGTCGAAAAGCTCAATCGTGAATCAACAAAGGAAGAGTAGCATGAGAGCTTACATCTTCGAGTCAAGGATATAATCCTGTAAAACTAATTCCCTATACTCGGTGAAGGTTGAATCCGTCGGCTATGCGAACCACGGTGAGCGTTATTGCAATAACATAGAAGCCGGAGAGATTCCCCTTATCCCAGAAATTCCGCCTGGCGGAGAAGCCAAGATTGGAGATTTTTCCTTTAAAGATCCGATTGAGAGGTATGAGCTGGATGTACGAGCGAGGAACGGCTCGTTTGTCATAAGTGCTAGATGGACAGGAAAGAATTGGATAATGACAACAAAGCGAGAGGGATCCGACACCGTTCTTGAGGAGATGCAACAGCCCGCGGGCTACACCAATAGAGAATGAGAGGCGCCGCACTCAAAGTTTTCATGCCTGACGGACTTCCTAGCCTATGCTGGCGTGGACTGGGGCGAGTGCGCATTAGTCATCCGGGTTGCCGATACCGCGAATCGCGCTGCTGACAGCTTCTCACAACATCTCCGTGCCCCACAGATCATGCAGGTGCAACACGCCCAGCAGGTGGCCGGCTGCGTCCACCACGGGAAGGGAAGTGATCTTCTTCTGCTCCATGATGTCGAGTGCGGCGATGGCGAACACGTCGGGGCCGACGGTGCGCGGCGAGCGCGTCATGCATTCTCCTGCTGAGAGGTCGAAGACTTTCTTGCCGTGCTGTTGCAGCAGGCGGCGCAGATCGCCATCGCTGATCAGTCCCACAAGTTTTTCGCCTTCGACCACGGTTGTCATTCCCAGCCCCTTGCGCGACATTTCGTAGATGACCTCAGTCATGTGAGTCGAGGGACTCACGCTGGGAACCGCATCCCCGGCGTGCATAAGCGTGGAGACCCGTGCGAACCGCTTGCCCAGTTTGCCTCCGGGATGCAGGCTGGCGAAGTCCTCCTCCTTGAATCCACGCCGTTGCGAGAGCGCCACCGCCAGCGCATCTCCCAGGGCGAGCATGGTAGTGGTCGAGGCCGTGGGCGCAAGTCCCAGGGAACAGGCTTCGTGCGCGACCGAGCAGTCCAGCGCGATGTCGGCCGCTTGCACCAGCGTTGACAGGCTGCGCGGCTCTTCCGAAGGAGAGTGAAGATCGTCGCAGGTCATGGTGATGAGCGGAACGCCGAGCCGCTTCACGGTGGCCAGCAGTTGCAGGATTTCGTCGGTCTCTCCGCTGGCCGAAAGAGCAAGAACCACATCGCCGCGGACCACCATGCCAAGGTCGCCATGCAGGGCTTCGGCCGGATGAAGAAACAATGCCGGGCTTCCGGTCGAGGTGAGCGTGGCTGCGATCTTGCGCGCGATCAGTCCGCTTTTGCCCATGCCGGTAACCACGACGCGGCCGGCGCAGCCGTAGAGCAACTCTACCGCTCGTTCAAAGTCGGGCAACATGGGTCCCGCCAGACGGTCGGCGAGTGCGTGCAGGGCTTCGGCCTCGATGCGTACAACGTTTTCACCAACGTTCTTTGCGGTGCTCTGCGATGCGGGTGGAACGCCGGGTCGCGTCATTGTGGCGTTGTGCCCGGCAGCAGGCCATGAGAATTGAAGACAAGTACGCGCTCCTCGTTTTCGCCCCCCGTTAGCGGAACGTTCTTGCCATTAAAGGAAACTTCCACTGCGCCGATGTTGCCAGTCCAGAAGACTATCTGGCCGGTGGCGCGAATCGTCTTCACGTCCGGAGGCTTGATGATGCCCCGAACCACGAACTTATCGTCGGATTTGATGGAAACCCAGGCGCGATCGGTGGGGCGCACTGTGAGCTCGAACGATGAAGCCGGTTCAGCGCTGTCAGCACTCGGCGAAGTGGCTGTTCCCGGCGCACTCACCGGTGTCGTCGTCGGCGGGTTGACGTTTTTGCCGGCAACAGTTTGCGGGATAGGCGCAGAAGTCGTGGCCGGAGTGCTGGTGCTTGGATTGACGCTGGAATTATCCGGGGCGGATGCGTTCATCTGTGCGCTCGTGCTTTGCGATTGCCGATCGAGCCGGTGCTGCTGGTAAACGCGCCAGCCGCCAATGATTCCCGCAATGAGCACAAGAACTATAAATACCGGAACAACGGGAAATGTGGATCGACCTACATCACTCCTGCTCGCCTGCGTATCGGCTGGAGACATTCTGCTCGGCATTCCCAAGAATCTCGGATGTGGCTTCATCCACAGCATGCAAATAATCTGCCACCGCCTGTTCCTCGTCGATCCCGACGTACTTGGCGTAGGCCCGGACATAGCCTTTGTTAAAGATGCCACCGGGAAGCTGATCGAATTGTTCATCTTCCAAGGCGCGCAGCAACCGAGTCCCAACTTTAGTGGTGGCCGCGATCTCATCGAGGGAGATGTGCCTCAGCTCCCGCTCGCGACGTAACCGTTCGCCGAAAGTACTCATCCCACCCTCGGTCTGCTCCAATAAGTCTTGCAACTGAATTTACCGAGCGTCCTTGCCGATCATAGAAAGTGGTGCTGGCAGTGTCAAACCGGGCTGGCTCACTGGTGGTATTCCGTACCGCCCCGCGGGAAATTCGTGGGGATAGGAACCATCGGCGCTTTCCGGTAAAATACACCTCAGCCGGGTGTGTATTTTGAGCCTGAACGATTTAGAGTCAGTGGCCGCTGGCCTTGAACCACTTTTCCGGGGCCAGAGACGAGATCTGCGCCAGGTTCTTACATGTCGCTTTCAACTGCGAACGACCAGCAGTTTTATGAGCTGAAAATCTTTCACGACGTCGCCAAAGCCCTGACGTCGTCGCTCGATCTAGACACCATTCTGCAAACCATCATGGAAAAAATGGCGGCCTACTTCGATCCCGCGACCTGGTCGCTGCTCATGCTGGATGACTCTTCGGACGAACTTTATTATGCCGCCGCGGTTGGTAAAGGTTGCGGAAACCTCAATGCCCTGCAAATGGCGTCGGGTGAAAGCCTGGCCCGATGGGTCATCAACCATGGCACGCCTTTAGTCATTCCTAACGTGGTCCAAGACGAACGCGTCCGTAACGCCAGAGACGACGATTTCTTTGTCGAAGGATGTTCCGCCGTCTGCATGCCGGTACGCACCGGGGGCAAAGTTCTGGGCATCATCGAGATGGTGAATATCGACATGGAGGTGTACACCCGCAACGAAATGTTGTTGCGGACCCTGGCCGATTACGCCGCCATTGCCATCGAGAATGCTCGCGCGGTTCAGCGCATTCAGGAACTTAGTATTACTGATGACTGTACGGGTTTGTACAACGCGCGCCACTTGTTCACCGCGCTCTCCGAAGAGGTGCACCGTTCCAAACGCTTTGGGTACGAGTTTAGCCTGCTGTTTCTTGATCTCGACCACTTTAAGCGAGTGAACGATGAACATGGACACCTTGTCGGCAGCAAGCTGTTGGCGCAGGTGGGCCACGCACTGCGCGAAAATCTTCGCTTGGTGGATGCCGCGTTCCGCTACGGTGGCGACGAGTTCGCTATTATCTTGCCTCAAACTTCCAAGGAGGCGGCTCTGTTGGCGGCGCGCCGGTTGATGTCGGTTTTTCACTCCCGGCAATGGCTTGCTGCGGAGGGCGTACCTCTGTCTTTGCGGGCCAGCATCGGGATTGCAAGCTTTCCGGGCGACGCCGTCTCTCCGCAAACGATTGTGCAGCGCGCCGACGAAATGATGTACCGGGTCAAGCAGTCCGGTCGCGACAATATTGCGGTGGCGGGCATGGGGATTGCGGGACCCGAAGAAAAAGCTTCCAATTGCTGACCCTCTCAGCTCTCGACAGGAAAATCTTCCCTGGTCTCCGGTCGTTATTTTGTCGGGTCTTGGGTACTACTTGTGTCGAGAGCCACCGTATTCGGGTTGGCCGGCGCCTTCGGATTGACGCCGAAGTCCCACACGTAAAGGTTCATCTCCTGCGGGCCGAGCATCTCTACCACCGCGTACTCGCCGGGCGCCAGGTCTTGCGTCGGAGTCACCTTTATCCACTCTCCAGTTCCTGTTTTCTCAACAGTAGCGGGCACTCCGATGTTCTGCTCGCTTACCTTGCCGGTAAAGGTAACCTTCAAGCTGGCGACGACACGTGTGTCTTTCTTGATCTCGGTGCGCACCAACCGGAAGCGGTCCGCGATGGCGGTGTCGTTCTGCGGTCCTTCGTCGATATCAATGTAGATGGTAGGACGCGGCACGTGAGATTGAATCTTCGCGTGTTCACCCTTTAGTTCAAATGGCTGTTTGGAACTGGCTATCGGATTGATCGTGGCCCGCAACACGCTCTTGCCGGTGTTCTTGTTCAGTTCACTGCCATTCTGCACGATCTCCGCCAGTTCTGGTTTCCCCTCATACTGATCGAACAGGAACACTCCGCCGGTTCCGGGCAGATGCAAACCTGGCGCGACCTGCGGCGAGTTGGCTTGTTCCTTCTCGCGCTGCTCTTTCTCCTCAGGGGTCTCTTCCCGTACCTTGGGCAGCTTGCCGCTGCTGAATTCAGCCTCATACTTTTTGGTTGCGTCCCAATCGATGAGCGAACTCGGAATGTCTTCCCACTCATACCGTTCTGCACTGAGATAGTGGACCCGGTCACCCTGGATCTCATATTTCACCACGGACTGGTAGGAGCCATCTTTCAGAATGAGGCGCAAAGTGCGTTGCTGTGCTTGCAGGTTAATCGGATGCTGCAAGAGCAAGACGGTGGGTGCCGTCAACAACGCCAGCGAACAGAGCGCATTCAGAAGGCGACGAGACATCCACACTAGTTTAGACCCAAAAGCCGCTAGGAGAACTCGGTCTTTGGGGACTCCGGTGGCGCACATCTTGCTTGAGACGAGCTCCTTACAATGACAGGCAGTTTGCGCACCAGTTCTTCCTCCGTTCACAGCATCTTGTGACCCGCATCACGGCGCGATGTGCTTCTTCTCCTGAACAATAACCTGTACCTTCTCCCCATTGCGCGTTATAAGACGCGTGATTCTTGGGAGAAGCATTGTTTTACCGAGGGTCCACGCATGGATAGCGCACTCTTAATCCACCGCTTGCACTTCGCCTTCACGGTGACCTATCACTACCTGTTTCCCCAATTGACGATGGGGCTGGCCCCGCTGATCGTGATCTTGAAAACTCTGGCGCTCAAGACCAAAGACGAGCGTTACGACCGGGCTGCCCGCTTCTGGGCCAAGATTTTCGGCATCAATTTCGTGATCGGCGTGGTCACTGGAATTCCGATGGAATTTCAGTTTGGCACCAACTGGTCGCATTTTTCACGCTACGCCGGTGGCGTCATCGGACAGACACTCGCCATGGAAGGCTGCTTCGCCTTCTTCCTGGAGTCGGCATTCTTGGGCCTGTTTCTTTACGGCGAAAAACGGCTGAGCAGAACCATGCATTGGTTTGCCGCGCTGATGGTCTTTATCGGTTCATGGCTGTCGGGTTACTTCATTGTCGCGACGGACGCCTGGATGCAGCACCCGGTGGGCTATCAGCACGCGGCTGACGGTTCTCTGCAACTGAGCAGCTTCTGGGCATTGGTGCTGAATCCCTGGGCCTGGTGGCAGTACGCGCACAACATGGGCGGCGCGGCGATCACCGGAGCGTTTGTGATGTCGGCGGTGGGCGCGTTCTACCTGCTCAGCCGGAAACATATAGAGCAGGGAAAAATCTACGTCCGCGTCGGCGTCGTGGTGGCGTTGATTGTGTGCCTTCTGCAACTTTTCCCGACCGGCGACGCTCAAGGCCGCATGGTTGCCATGCACCAGCCGGTCACTCTGGCCGCGATGGAAGCTTTATGGGAGACGCAGCCCGGAGCGCCGCTGGTGATTCTCGGCCAGCCCGATGTCCCGGCGCAGAAAATTGACAACCCCATCATCATTCCCAAGATGCTGAGCTTCCTGACTTGGCGCAGTTGGGGCGCGCAGGTGAAAGGCCTCAACGAGGTGCCCAAGCAGGATTGGCCCGACAGCATTCCCCTGCTTTATTACGCCTACCACATGATGGTTGGACTGGGGACGATCTTCATCGCAGTCTCGGCAATCGCGTGCTTCCTGCTCTGGCGAAACCAACTCTACCGTGCTCGCTGGATGCTTTGGGTGCTGCTGCTGCTGTTCCCGTTGCCCTACATCGCCAACACCGCGGGCTGGATGACAGCCGAGCTTGGCCGCCAGCCGTGGCTGGTCTACGGTTTGCTCCGCACCGTGGATGGCTACTCAAAGATGGTCTCCGCCGGTAATGCCTGGTTCAGCTTTCTCGGATTTCTCGGGATGTACACGGTGCTTTCGGTCCTGTTCCTCTTCCTGGTGCGCCGTGAAATCGAGCATGGGCCAGAACCTGATCCCGACAATGATCCCTTGCTCAAGAAACTTAGTGTAGTTGCGGTAGATCCCGTGGAGGTGAGCTAGCCATGTCAACCTTATGGTTCATGATCGTTGCGGTGATGGTTGCGGTCTACGTGCTGCTTGATGGCTTCGATATCGGCGCCGGCGCGGTTCACCTCTTCATCGCGAAAAATGACGCCGAGCGCCGCAGCGTGCTGCGCGCTATCGGGCCGGTATGGGACGGCAACGAAGTGTGGCTGCTGGCCGCTGGGGGAACACTCTACTTCGCTTTTCCCCTGTTGTATGCGTCCAGCTTCAGCGGGTTCTACCTGCCGCTGATGATGGTCCTATGGCTGCTGATGCTGCGCGGCATCGGCATCGAGTTCCGCACCCACATTCAAGAACCGGTGTGGAAGGGCTTCTTCGACGTCATCTTTGGGATTTCGAGCATCCTGTTGGCCATCTTTTTCGGAGCGGCTCTGGGCAACGTGGTGCGCGGCGTGCCGTTGCAAGCGGACGGCTATTTCTTCGAGCCGCTGTGGACGAATTGGCGTGTCGGAGCGCACAACGGCATCCTCGACTGGTACACCGTCATCTGCGGCGTGGTCGCATTGGTCACACTCGTCGTTCACGGATCGCTTTACCTGGCAATCAAGACCGAAGGACCGTTGAACCGTCGGGCGCGCAAAGTGGCCAGCTTCTTCTGGCCGGTGCAGGTACTGATTACGATTGCCAGCCTGATTGCCACTGTGTGGGTCGTTCCTCACGCGCTCGACAATTACGGCAAGTGGCCCATTGGATACCTGGTTCCAGCGCTGGTGATTGGCAGCCTGATCTACCTGTACTATGCGCACGCGAAGAGAAACGAGAAGGGCGCGTTCCTGGCGTCGTGTGTCTACATCGTGGCCATGCTGGTGGGAGCGGCCTTCGCGCTCTATCCCAATGTACTGCCTGCAAGCACCGGCTCGGACTTGAGCCTGACGATCTACAACACCGAGGCCGGTGCGCACGGATTGGGTGTCGGCATCGTGTGGTGGACGATCGGCATGATCCTTGCGCTCGGGTATTTCATCTTTGTCTATCGCATGTTCCGGGGCAAGGTAAACCTGGACGAAAGTAGCGGGCACGGGTACTGATCCAGTCGACGATGCTGGTCGAATCAGTTCCTAGCTTCGAGGCTCCTCGATGAGGCTTTTAGTGTCGAGGTCGACGCGATAAAAAGTATGAGCCTTCAGGGGGGCGCCGTGATAATGCAGCACATCGTGAACGCCACCCTCTGAACCGGCTGCCCTTAGCGCCGTTTGCTCCATCGACGCCTTACTCGGAGGCTCACCGTATCCGAAATGGACGAATTGGTGCGTGTGGGCGATGCGCCCTGTCTTGCGCCCGTAAACAACCACCGTTCCGATGAGTTTCGGCTCTTCTTTCAAACCAACGGAGCCGAAATTGGATGATGCGTCCTGCTGTGGCATTGGCTACCCCCAAAATTCTACAGATGCGACGGCCGACGAATCCGCGTTGCGAACGCGCAAGGCGAATGTCACCTGAACGAAGTTAGCGCCCCAAATTGAATACGTCCAGGAAATGTAATCCGATAGAGAATTTTCCTCCTCGTCAACTATCGCTCCGGTAGTGGGATCCACGGTAATCCAGCCGCTCACCCCCGCGAATGAAAATGAATCGCCTGGGCAGCTAATAAACTGAAGCAGAGGCGTCGCGACGATCCAAGACGGAGCAAAGCCACTTATTGTAATAGCGGCCGTGGTTGCAGTATTGCCGCTTGCGCTCCCATATGTGTTCCACCATCTGGCTACCATGGACATGCGATATGTCTCCTCGTGGACCGAAATCCTACCACAAAGGGTCGGGACTCGCATTGGGCCACACCAGACCCTGCGTCGCGCCCTAGGTCCGGCCAGAGAATAATTACGTCTTGCAACCCCAGGGAGAGTATATAGTTCGTTCGGAGGAACGACACCAATGCCAACTCCAATTGAACCCACTCATGCCGGCCACAGTGAAGGTACAGCCGGAAGAGACGAGGATTTGTGGCTGAGTATAACCATCACCCGTGGCCGACGATTCTACGGAGACAGAAAACATTCAACGAATTTAGAGATCGCAGAGATTCTCGAGGATTATGCCAGGCGGTCTCCTCCGGGGCTACTACGCGAAGTTTATACGACACTCGCAAAATTTCATCTCAAGGCAGATGAGCAAGTTCCGGGTTTTGCGGCAAGCGCGACGGGGTCGTTCCCCGTTACCTTCAACCACAACGGGTGCAACACCTGTACCCTTCCAAATGGCACCCAAGGACAGCTCGTGACGGCGACGATTAATAACTATACGGCCCCCGGCGACTGTTACCCTTGCTCGCCACCTACTTCTGGGTGAGGCGCGAAAGGTGAGTGGAACGACCTGGAGGGTGGACGCACACGACATAACTGATATGCATCCGAGCCGGATGGCCCCGGAATAGTGCTCCAGTCCACTCTACATATCGTTTTGGAGGAGCGGGCACTTCCCCGGTTGTAGAAGGCTTTGGCACGGTTCTCAGAAGGAGGCTGGCTAGCAGCTACGTTCCGACGGCGACCGCAGCACTGGTCGCCAATTTTGCCTGCTCCCACGCATCGAATCCGCCGATCACGTTGACGACGTTGTAGCCGGCACGTTCCAGCAGACTGCACGCGATCATGCTGCGATAGCCGCTCTTGCAATGGACCGCAACGGGCCCATTCCGTTCCAATTGCGGCAGTGCGGCTTTGAAGCGGTCCAGCGGGTACCAGTCCACGCCGTCGATGTGGCCGGCCTGCCATTCGCCTTCTCTACGGACATCCAACACATGTAACCCGCCGCTTTGCAGTCGTGTGCTGAGTTCCTGCACCGTAATCTGTGGCAACTGCGTGAGGGGGAATCCCGCTCGCTTCCAACTCTCGACACCGCCGTCGAGATAACCGGGCAAGTCCTCGATCCCAACACGCGCCAGACGCATGCGTGCCTCGCTTATCTGCTCGGAAGTTTCGCCCACGAGTATCGGGGTCGCCTTGGTACCAAGCACGGCTCCTGCCCAGGAAGCAAACTGACCGGAGAGCGCAATGTTGATGGACCCGGGAACATGCGCCTCGGCGAACTGCTCGGCAGGCCGGACATCAAGCGCGGTCGCGCCGCGCTCCAGCATGCTCTTCAGTTCGGTCGCGGAGATTGGAGCGAGTTCCGGCAGATCTGTCAGTGACGCGGCTCCAGCGCGGTTGATGGCTGCGTCTTCCAGAAAATAATCCGGACGAGCGGGCAAGTTTGTCGTCAACTGTCGAACAAACTCGTCGCGACTCTTGATCTGCAGCGCGTAATTGGTCAGTCGTTCGGTGCCGATGGTGGATGACCGCTCAGCGCGCATGTTGCGTCCGCACAGCGAGCCGGCGCCGTGCGCCGGATACACCTGCACCGTGTCGGGCAACGCGAGAAGCTTAGTGTGCAGAGAATCGTAGAGCAATCCTGCGAGCTGCTGCGGCGTGTGCGTGGTCGAGAGGTCGGGCCTTCCCACGTCGCCAATAAACAGCGTGTCTCCGGTGAGCACGGCGTATGGTGTCGGCGACTTCTCTTCATCGGTGACTACGAGGCAGATGCTCTCCGGCGTATGGCCCGGTGTGGAGAGAACCTCGATACGAAGTTTGCCAACACGCAACTCGAAGCCATCGGTGACAGCGACATGGGGAAAAGTTGCGCCCGCGGCCTCTCCCATGTAGATGGTCGCGCCCGTGCGGGCAGCCAGTTCTTTGTGTCCCGACACGAAGTCAGCGTGCAGATGGGTCTCGAAGATGTGGCGAATCTGAAGGTGTTGTTTCGCAGCCGCCTGCAGGTAGATCTCAATATCGCGCTGCGGATCGACGACGACCGCTTCGCCTTCCGACCCGAAAAGATACGAGGCATGCGCCAGACAACCGAGGTAGAACTGTTCGAAGTACATGTCTGTCCACTCCGCGGGGAACATAATACAGCCCAGGTTGCGATTCGCCTAGAAACAGTTTCGGCTTGGCCCAGTAGGGGTGGAGCACCGCTTTAAGATCTTGCGGAGAAACTCGATTAGCGTACGGTTTGTGTCAGCGTACGACTTCAGTCGTGCCGATAAGTCTTTTATTTTTGTCATCACGAGCGGGCTTCAGCCCGCGAGGGATCTGCTGTTCCGACTTTTTCAGCAGATGTGAAGGCGTTCTCCGCCCATCGCTTCTACACAGGGGTGACCTTGCCATAAATTTTGAGGGTGAACTTTTCCCTACCGTTCGTACGTTTCCACTACCTGTTTCAGCCGCGCTCCCATCGCCGGCGTCAGCTCTTCCTGGCGGAATCGCCAGCGCCAGTTCCCGGACGAAGTTCCGGGCAGGTTCATTCTCCCTTCGCTGCCGACGCCCAACACATCCTGCAACGGAAACAGCGCAGTGTCGGCGACCGATGCCAGCAACGTACGAATCATCACCCAATTAATCTCGCTCCCGTCGGTGTTCAGGTAACGCCGCGCGTACTCCAATTCTTCAGCCACCTCGGCGGCGGTGCGAATACTTCCGGCTCCCGCCGCGCTCGTCCACCAGCCGACCACTGTGTCGTTGTCGTGCGTGCCCGTATAGGCCGCCAGATGATGCGGGTAATTGTGGGGCTTAAAGTCCGGTGCTTGCGGGTCTCTGCCAAAAGCAAATTGCAGGATCGCCATGCCCGGGAATCCGAAACGCGTGCGCAGGGCTTCCACCACCGGCGTGATCACGCCGAGATTTTCGGCGACGATCGGCAACTTTCCCAGCGCTCCCTCGAGCGCCTCGAAGAGGGGGGCTCCCGGCCCTTTTACCCACGCTCCGTTGATCGCTGTCGTCTCGCCGCCAGGGATTTCGTAGTACGCCTCAAATCCGCGGAAGTGGTCCAGGCGAATCATGTCGAGCATTTCCAACGAACGACGCAGGCGCGCGATCCACCATGCATATCCGGTCTTTGCGTGGACTTGCCAGCGGTAGATGGGGTTGCCCCACAGTTGTCCGGTTGCGCTGAAGTAGTCGGGCGGTACGCCGGAAACTACAGTGGGCTTGCCCGATTCATCCAATTCGAACAATTCGCGGTTGGCCCACACGTCGGCGCTGTCGAGAGCGACATAGATGGGAACATCCCCCATGACGCGAATGCCGTTGCGTCCGCAATGCGCCTTCAGATCGCACCACTGCCGCTCGAATTCAAACTGGATAAACTTATTGCACTCAACTTCTTCGCGGAATCGGTTGCGGGCGCGCTCGATGGCGTCGGGCTTATGCAGCGCGAGGTCAGCATCCCAAAACGTCCATGCGACGTTGTTGTGAGCTTGCTTGAGCGCCATGAACAGGGCAAATTCGTCGAGCCAGGCAGAATGCTTTTCGCAGAAGGCGTCGAATACTTCGCGATCGGACGCCGAACTTCGCCGGAACGTCTGGAATGCTCGCCGCAGCAAGGGGGTCTTCCATGCGATCACGGCGCCGAAAGCCACCTGGTCAGCCGGAAAATCCGGACGTGATCTCAATTCGCGAGAATCGAGATAACCGCGCTCCACCAGCGCGTCGAGACTAATCAAAAGTGGATTGCCGGCGAAAGCCGAGAAGCATTGATATGGAGAGTCACCATATCCAGTCGGTCCAAGCGGCAGAACTTGCCAGATGCGCTGCCCGGCATCGCGCAGAAAGTCGGCGAAGCGATGCGCCTCAGGCCCCAGTTCGCCGATGCCGTACGGTCCCGGAAGCGAAGTCGGATGTAACAGGATGCCGCTAGATCGTGGAAAGCTCATGCCGTGACGTTAGATGCTGAGCGACGCAGATATTGAGTACTGCAAAAACAATGTCTGACTTCGCGATTTCCGGTTGTGACAGCAACAGCCTTATGCGCCTGTGAGAACTGGTTCTGATTTGGCAGGTCGGAATGATCGCGCACAATCTAGCCCGCAGGGGCGAAACAATACTAGCCCAGGGCGCAAGCCCTGGGTAGAGTGCAAGAAAATTAATGAGTCCCTTCAGGGACGGCACGGTCCTCATACACACCGATTCAAGTTTCGCCATGAGCGGTCTGTTTTGCCCGGATCACTCCAAGTGCAAAATACAGCGGATTTCTTGCTTCGCTCGTAATGACAATCCCAGGGCGAAACTTGTGCAATCAGAATGGAATGTCTTCGTCCGTGATCTCCGCTCCCGCCGGCGCCTGCGATGACTCGGGTTCGGGCGTGCGCTGATCGAAGCCGCCGGACTTACCCGCTGCCGACCGTCCGCCACTGTAGCCGCCTTCGCCGCCAGCATCGCGTCCTCCCAGCAGCACCAGGTCGTTGACGATGATCTCGGTTTTGTACTTTTTCTGTCCGGTTTCCTTATCGTCCCAGGAGTCGCTGTGCAGGCGGCCTTCGATGTAAACTTTGCCACCCTTCTTCAGGTATTCGGCGGCGATCTCGGCAGTGCGCTGGAAGGCGACCAGGTTGTGCCACTCGGTGCGATCTTGCCAGTTGCCGTCTTTGTCTTTGACGCGATCCGTGGTTGCCAACGAGAAGCGCGCTACCGCCATGCCGGTCTGGGTGTACTTCACTTCTGGATCTTTTCCAAGATTGCCGATCAGAATGACCTTATTGACGCTCTTAGCCATGAGAGCTGCTCCTGTGCTTCAGAAATGCGGATAATCGAAAGCCAAATATAGCAGAAGCGGGCAGCATGGAACCCGAGGCCTCGGCGCGCCCCATCAGTTCTCTATTTCCCCTGCTTGGCGTCCTTCGGTTTCTTCCCCGCGCCATTCTTTTTCGCTGCCAACTCCGCTTTCTTCTTTTCCCGGACCGCGACGCGCGCTTTTCTCTTCAGTTCCTCGGGAGAGTACATGCTTCCTCGGCAACTCTTGCTGCCGCAATAGCAAGGTGCGTCGTCGTCGCCGTCGTAGAGGCAATAGTCGTAGGTAAGTTCTTCGCCGGCGGCGATGTCGCGAATCGCGGCAATGTAGACCCGGTCGCCCTCTTCGTCGGTCTCGCAGTTCGGATCGCACGAGTGGTTCACAAACATCGCCATCCCGTGGCCGTCGATCACCACCTCGCCATCACCCACGCCAAACAAGTAGGTGAACGGGCGCCCTTCGTAACGGACGTCACCTTCGGCTTTGGTGATGCGCTCTCCGGTGTATTCCAGGACGCGGGCATTCTTGGGGATGTCTTCGAGGGTGAAACAACCAGCAGCGTGAATGTCAGAGGATCGAATAATGAGGCGTGGCACGAAGAAGTGCTCCCGGGTGAGTTTGGTTTGCAGTATAACGTATAACAAATCAAGCGCGATGAACGTCGTTGGACCTGTAAGCGCAGCGAATCCCCATCGGCGGGCGCATAACGGCGGGGCGCGGTCAACACTCCTTGTCACATAGGTCTGTTGCATTTCCTGGTTCACATTCGGCTGAAGATTTCGTATCTTGAAGGAGACGACTTTATTTGGGAGGCGCTCTCATGGTGCATGTCTTGATCCGCCACAAGGTGACGGATTACAACCGCTGGAAGCAGGCTTTTGATTCTCACCTCAACACCCGCAAGCATGCCGGCGAAACTGGGTGCCGCATCTTCCATACCGTTGACGATCCGCGCGAAGTTGTTTTGTTTCTCGATTGGGAAGGCGTCGAGCAGGCGCGCAAGTTCATAAACTCTGATGATCTTCGCAAGGCCATGCAGCAGGCTGGAGTGGAAGGCGCCCCCGATGTGCAGTACATCGAAGACGTCCGAACCGTTCATCGCTCATCAGCCGATTAGCCGCCGTTCGATATCAGTTTCGAAAATGTTGTTCCAGGCTCTTGACATCAGACGGGGTTTGGTCTCCAAGTTTTCGTCAGCTTGCGGTCGCGATTGCGCTCTGAAGGTTTCGCGGGCGTGGCTTAGAGTTGCGTGAAAGCCTCTATGCGCAAGGGTTCCGCGAGATGCGGCATTCTGTCAAGAATTTTTCCACAGATTTTTTACGGGCGTGCTCCAATTAATTTTTGTCAGCCGTTGACAAAGCCGAACAGAAATTTAGAATACCCGACGACTTCTCCGATTCGGTTTGCGATACCGTGACCTACTCAACTCAAAATTCCGAAGTTCTCTTGCGCACCGACTTTTCTGGTCTGAAACTCTTTGCCAGCGGAAAAGTTCGCGACCTTTATGAGGTCGGTAACGATCATCTGCTCTTCGTGGCCACCGATCGAATCTCGGCATTCGATTACGTTCTGGCCACAGGGATACCCCAGAAAGGGCGAGTGCTGACTCAGCTCTCGCTTTTCTGGTTCGAGTTCCTGAAGACCATCGTTCCCAATCACCTTGTCACCGCCGATGTCCGCAAGTACCCGCCGGAGCTGCAGCAGTATGCTGCGCAGCTGCATGGCCGTTCGATGCTGGTAATGCGAGCCGATATGGTCGCTATTGAGTGTGTGGTGCGCGGCTATCTTTCCGGGTCGGGCTGGAAGGAATACAAGGCCGACGGCTCGGTTTGTGGCATCAAGTTGCCTGCGGGATTGCGCGAATCCGACAAGTTGCCGGAGCCGATCTTCACCCCCGCCATTAAAGCCAGTAGCGGGCATGACGAAAACATCTCGTTCGACCGTATGGTGTCGTTGGCGGGTCGGGAACTGAGCGAACAGCTGCGCGACTTGAGCGTCAAGATCTACCAGACGGCAGCGGATTACGCGGAAACGCGCGGCATCATCATTGCCGATACCAAGTTTGAATTTGGCCGTACCCCGGGCGGCCTGGTGCTCGCCGATGAGGTGCTCACGCCGGATTCATCGCGCTTCTGGCCGAAGGACAAGTATCAGCCCGGCGGACCGCAGGATTCGTACGACAAACAGTATGTGCGCGATTACCTGGAAGCAATTAAGTGGAACAAGCAGCCGCCGGCCCCGGCGTTACCTCCCGAGGTTGCGGCACGAACAAGTGAGAAGTACGTGGAGGCTTACACCCAATTGACCGGGCATCCGTTGCCGGCCTAAGCAAAGCCGAATGATGGGCATGTCTATTCTCGACTGGGTGATCCTGCTCATCATTCTGCTATCGGCCTTACAGGCGATCGCGCAGGGATTCTTTTACGAATTCTTTTCGCTGGCGGGCGTGATCGTCGGATATCTGTTGGCGGCATGGGAGTACTGGCGAGTGGCTGCCTGGTACGCGCCTCACGTGAACTCCCAGTGGGCGGCGGATATTGCTGCGTTCTTTACTATTTTTATTGTTGTCGTGGTGCTGGCGGGAGTGCTGGGGCGGATTGCACGCTGGGCCGTCCACGGGGTGGGGCTGCGCTGGTTCGATCGCCTGCTAGGGGGAGTATTCGGATTTCTACGAGGGGCGGTGCTCTGCACCGTGGTTGTGCTGGCCCTGGCCTCGTTTGCGCCACAGTGGGGATGGCTGCAGCAATCGCGTATCGCGCCGTTCATGCTGGTCGCGGGACGTGCTTTGATCTGGGCTGCGCCAGCGGAATTGCGGCAGCGCTTCCGTGAAGGCTGGGACTTGTTACGGACCGTTCCGCAACATGTTTCCATGCAACCCGGCGACACGGGCGCGCACCCCTGACGATTTGGTTCTGTTGCGCCATTATCGAGGTTATGAGTTATACAGAGAGAGGCGTTGTGAAAGATCAACTGGAAGCGCTGGTTACGCAGATGTACAAGAACGGCATTACCTATTCTGAAGGCGTATGTGAATTCAAAAAGCGATTCATTCTCGCGGTCCTGCAGGACTGCAAGGGAAACCAGTGCAAGGCCGCACGCCAACTGGGTATGCACCGTAACACCCTGAGCCGCACCATCGCCGAGCTCAAGTTGGATGCCAAGGGTTTGCGCAAAGGCACGCGTCGGCCACCGCGCAGCGCCTATGCAGTCTCGCTGGAGCGGAAAGCCGCGCGCTAGCCTAAGTCCTGGTTGCGCGCCACTTAGAACAGCAATTCAGCTTTGGTACTGGTACCATATCCAGCACAGTTTAGCGAGCTGCGAAACGCCTTTGCGGAGTCGTTCAGCAGCTGTAAATCGGCGCGGCTCCTGGGCTCTTCGATCGATTCGTGCGCTGTGCCAAGGAGAAATGAACATGCCTTTACCGGAGTTCAAGCAACTGGTTGACGAAGCGAGATCGCAAATCAGCGAGATTGGTCCCGACGATCTCAGACGCATGCAGCAATCGGGCGAAGACTTCACCCTGCTCGACGTGCGCGAGCGCGACGAACAGGCGAAGGGAATTATCCCCGGCGCCGTCAACTTGCCTCGCGGCATCTTGGAAGTGAACATCGACAAGATCACGACCGACAAGGACCGGAAGCTGGTTTTATATTGCGGTGGAGGCAGCCGTTCGGCGCTTGCTGCCCTCAATCTCAAGAAGATGGGCTTTCGCAATGTATTCTCACTGGCCGGCGGCTATCGTGACTGGCGCGAAGGCGACACCTACTGACGAACATCTCATCGAGTGCTTGTCGGCTCCCCTAATCGAGGTAACCATGAATCTGCAGGGAAACCGCATTACGTGGCTGGGCCATGCCACATTCCGCATTGAAACCAAAGACGGCGTTACGGCCTACGTTGATCCCTGGGTAATGGGCAATCCGGCTTGTCCGGAGAGTGAGAAGCAAGTAAAAAAGGCTGATGTGCTCATCTGCACTCACGGCCATATGGACCACATCGGCGACGCTGTTCAGATGGCGCGACAGCACAATCCCATCGTGGTCGGGATCTTTGAACTCTGCACCTGGGTCGGAAAGAAAGGGGCCAAGCAGATCAGCCCCATGAACAAGGGTGGAACGCAGACGGTCGCCGGCATCAAGATTACGATGACGCAAGCCGTGCATTCCTGCGGTATTCAGGATGACGATGGCAGCATCGTGTATGGCGGCGAGGCGTGCGGCTACTTTCTTGAGCTGCCCGGCGGAGTGAAGCTCTATCATGCGGGCGACACCGCTGTGTTCGGCGATATGCAGATCATCCACGATCTCTACTCACCCGAGATCGCGATGCTGCCTATTGGCGACCACTTCACCATGAGTCCACGCGAAGCGGCCTACGCCTGCAAACTGCTGCACCCCAAAACTGTTATCCCCATGCACTTCGCGACCTTTCCGATGTTGACCGGTCGTCCGGAAGACCTTAAGAAATTGCTTGGAGCCGGTGGTCCAGAGATTGTTGAAATGAAACCCGGACAGACCTTGAGCTGAGGAGCGAATAACCTAGATGACAAGTTTCACCGATGAACGCGTCGAAAACTATCTCTACGCCATGCTTCCCGAACGTGATCCTGTCTTGCAGGAAATGGAGCGGCAGGCAAAGGCACGCGACATTCCCATCGTGGGACCGGCGGTCGGCCGCCTGTTCTATCAGTATGCGCGGCTGATCAATGCCAAGACAGTCTTCGAACTGGGTTCAGCGATTGGCTATTCGACCATCTGGTGGGCGAAGGCGGTGGGTGAAGGTGGCAAGGTCCACTACACCGATGGCAGTCGTAAGAACGCCGACGAGGCGCGTCGCTACTTCGATCAGGCAGGCGTCGCGGACCGCATCGAGGTGCACATCGGAGATGCGCTCGAAGTTCTGTCAGAGCGCAAAGAGGAATTCGACATCGTATTCAACGACGTGGACAAGCATGACTACCCGCGCGTCTTCAACATGGCGGCAGCGCGCGTGCGTAAAGGCGGGCTCTTCATCACCGACAATGCCTTGTGGTCGGGCGAAGTTGCGTATGCGGCCGGCAATCCGAACCTGCCGAAGAGTGCCGAGGCTGACAAGTACACCGAAGGCGTAGTGGAATTCAACCGGCTGCTTTACTCGTCGAAGGATTGGTTCACGACCATCGTTCCACTGCGCGACGGCGTCGCGATGGCGTTGCGGCTGTAGAACGGTTCCAGAGTTTCCGTTTCCGGTAGTGGGTGGAGCATGCCTCGAGAAAACTGCTGAAAAAGCCGGCTTGAGGAGGTGTTTTGAAGGGGCACACCTTTAGGTGTGCCGGTAAGCTCTTTATTTTGTCATCTCGAGCGGGCTTCAGCCCGCGAAAGATCTGTTTTACTTTCTTTCAGCTTCCCCTGGTTGCTTATGCACGACGCGCCGCACTGCGACATCCTTGCCATAGCCGCCCATCGCGACGACGTCGAGCAGACCTGCGGCGGCACCTTGCTCAAGATGGCGGAGCGCGGCCACCGCACCGCCATCCTTGACCTCACGCAGGGCGAGATGGGTACTCGCGGCAGCGTTGAAGACCGCGCCCGCGAGGCCGCTGAGGCTGCGCGCGTCCTGAAAGTGCGTTGGCGGCAAGCTCTCGACATTCCCGACGGCCGTGTCGAAAACACCTTTGCCAACCGGCTCAAGGTCGCGGCCGTCATTCGTGAATTGCGTCCGCGCGTGCTAATTCTTCCGTACTGGCAGGCGCGACATCCGGACCACGCCACCGCGTCAGGGCTCGGCTATGAGGCCGCCTTCCTCGCGGGATTGACGAAACTCGGCCACACCGTCGCGACCGCAGATATTTCTGCCGACAGTCTTCAAAACCTTCGCTCGCTTCCGCCGCATCGCCCTTACAAGATCGTCTATGCCAGCCTGTACGCCGACGTGCGACCGTCGTTCGTAGTCGAGATCTCCGACCAGTTTGAGACCCGCTTCGCCGCCCTGATGGCCTATCAGTCTCAGTATCAGGATCAGTCGGCCGGCAACGGACTCTTTCCGCTCCAAGCGGAGATCCGCGAGCGCCTCGCCGCCATGGCCGGCTTCTATGGCCTGCTCGCAGGCGTCCAGTACGCGGAGCCGTTTGTGCAGAAAGAGGTCGGGCTGGTGGAAGACCTGCTGACCCTGGCAGTGCAGTCGCTATAGATGTGTGGCCTTCTTCATCTACATGGATCGCCAGGCTACTAAGATTGGCGGGTTGCGTCCAAATGATGATATCATGATATCATTTATGTCGACGGAGGTATACGTGGCCCAGTTTATTGTTCGCAGCATCGAAAATACCGTGAAGCAACGGTTGCAACGCCGCGCTGCGCGACATGGCCGCAGCATGGAAGAAGAAGTGCGAGAGATCCTGCGCAGCGCCGTCAATCAGGACGAAGAGCCGGCTGGGGGACTAGGGACGGAAATCGCCGCGTTGTTTGCCAAGGCCGGCTTGGTTTCAGATATTCCTGAACTGCGAGGCCGCACGATCAAGCCGGTCACATTCGAACCATGACTATTCTGGATACGAACGTGCTTTCGGCACTGATGCGCCAAATACCCGACGAGCGCGTCGTCGCGTGGCTTGACCAGCAGCCTCGATCATCCATCTGGACAACCTCTATCAGCGTCCTTGAAGTCCGCTTTGGGCTACAGATCATGCCTGCGGGCAAACGCCGATCGTTGCTGATGCAGGCATTCGAGGCCCTTCTGGACAAGATTGGCCAACGGGTTGCGGCGTTTGACACCTCTGCCGCGCAGCATGCAGCTGACCTGATGGCCTCGCGGCACAAGAAGGGACGCCCCGGTGACTTGCGCGATACCATGATCGCCGGTATTGCCCTCGCTCACCGAGCCACGCTGGCCACACGGAATACCGTACACTTCGACGATCTTGAGGTGTCCGTGGTTAATCCCTGGAATGCGTTACTTTAGGGAGTGCCGCGCGCATCGATGGCGGCGAAGATGGTCGCCTCATTAGGTGTTAGGCCTGTCATTGCCGCTTACTTTTTCCGCTCCACCAAAAACTTTGCAATCTCCCTCAGCGTTGCGGCGCGCTCGCCAAACTGGTCCAGCGCAGCCTCGGCTGCGGCGACTAGCTCATCG
The DNA here is from genome assembly GCA_963748225.1 of uncultured Acidobacteriaceae bacterium. Lineage (GTDB taxonomy): Bacteria > Acidobacteriota > Terriglobia > Terriglobales > Acidobacteriaceae > Bog-257. The sequence continues at coordinate 652,563 of CAVVHW010000012.1, read as the reverse complement.
GCTTTCTTCAGCGAAGCGTCGATTCCGAACAGCGCCGGGTACGTAGCTTTCTCGGTCGCCGTGTCTTTGCCTGCGGTCTTGCCTAGCTGCTCTGAAGTCTGGGTCACGTCCAAAACGTCATCCACAATCTGAAACGCCAGACCGATGTTCTGACCGAAGTCGCGCAAGCTTTGGGTCTGCTCCGCATTTGCCCCTGCATACATGCCGCCCGTAACCACGCTGGCTGTCAGTAGAGCGCCTGTCTTTGAGCGATGGATGTACTCCAGTGTCTTGGCGTCGGCGCGAGTGTGTTCGGCTTCCAGGTCCATCACCTGACCGCCGATCATGCCGCCGATGGTTCCGGTGGCGTGCGCAATTTCGGCGATGATGGCGACACGCGCTTCCGCCGAGCACTGCAACTTTGCCAGTACTTCGTAGGCATAAGTTTGCAGAGCATCGCCCGCAAGGATTGCCGTCGCCTCGCCGAACGCCTTATGGCAGGTAGGTCGCCCGCGCCGTAGGTCGTCATTGTCTAGCGCGGGAAGGTCGTCGTGGATCAGCGAGTAGGTGTGGAGCATTTCCAGCGCAGCACCCAACTCTTCGACGCCTTCGGGAATGCAGCCTTCGATCATCTGCGCCGCTTCCATGCACAGGATGGGCCGCAGGCGCTTGCCGCCGGCAAACACACTGTGCCGCATTGCCTGATGAATCGATGTTGGATCTTGCGAAGCGGCCGGAAGCAGCCGTTCCAGCGCTTCGTCCGCAACGATTCGGCCTTGTTCAAGCGTGTCTTTGAGCATGAAAGGGCAGTATAACAATCGCAATTACTTCGCCACTCGCTCCGCAATCCACTGCGCGCACTCGCGCGTACCCAGCGAGCCTCCAACATCCACGGTTGTTTTCTTCGCGCGAACGGCTTCGAGCACCGCGTCCTCGATCTTTTGCGCTTCCGCGTTCAGGCCCAGATGAGCCAGCATCATGGCGGCGGTCAGAATCGAGCCCATGGGATTGGCGATGTTCTTTCCAGCGATCGGCGGAGCTGACCCATGCACTGGCTCAAACATCGAAGTGCGGCCGGGATGGATGTTCCCGCTAGCCGCCATCCCAAGTCCCCCTTGCAGTGCGGCCGCGAGATCCGTGACGATGTCGCCGAACATGTTGTTGGTGACGATCACGTCGAGTGAGCGCGGATCGCGCACCATCTGCAGGCAGAGCGCGTCCACGTACATGTGCTGCGCCTGGATGTCGGAGTATTTTTTGGCCACTTCCTTGAAGACGCGCTGCCACAGGCCGCCGGCGTAGGTCATCACATTTGATTTGTCAGACATCAGGACTTTCTTGCGGCCGTTGGCGCGGGCGTAGTCGAAGGCGAAGCGTATAACGCGCTCCACCCCTTTGCGCGTGTTGATGTCCTCTTGCGTGGCCACTTCATCGGGCGTGCCGAACTTGAAGTTGCCGCCCATATCCATGTACACGCCCTCGGTGTTCTCGCGGATCACGGTGAAGTTGATGTCTTCGGGCATGGCATTCTTCAGTGGACATAGGGAAGCATCGAGCAACCGTACCGGGCGCACATTAGCATAAAGGTCCATCTTGAAGCGCATGCCCAACAAAATTTCTTTGGCGTGAATATTGCTGGCGACTCGCGGATCGCCCAAAGCGCCGACCAAGATTGCGTCGAAGTCACGCGCCAGCATCTGAAAGCCGTCTGGCGGAATGGTGGTGCCGTCAACCAGGTAACGGTCGGCGCCCCAGTCGAAGGTAGTGAATTCGACGGCGGCTCCGCTGGCGCGAACCACTTCCAGGGCGTTGGGGATGACTTCTTTACCGATGCCGTCTCCGGGAACAACTGCGATGCGCTTTTTGGTGATCACGGGAAATGAAGATAACAGAAAACCGCAGGTAGCTGTTGGCGGTTAGCCGTTAGCAATTGGCGCTGTGCCTGGCAGAGCGATTTGCTAATTGCTAACGGCTAATTGCTAACGGCTAAGTTGTGCATCCCAACGCGTCCTTTTCCGCTTCGTTATAATCAAAGATTCTGTATGAGCGTAACCACCTTTCAAGAGAAGCTTGCGGCCAGCGGCGCACATCTCGGTATGTATCGCGGCGCGGAAACCCCGGCGGATTTTGGAGATTCGACGAACGAGTTTCGTGCTCTGCTGGAAGGCTGCGCCCTCCTCGACATGAGTTGGCAGGCCAAGCTGGTGCTGGCCGGTGAAGACCGGGTGCGCTGGCTGAATGGCATGGTCACCAACAACGTTCGCGACCTCGCGCCGGGGCACGGCGTCTACAGTTTTGTCCTTAGTGCGCAGGGGCGCATTCAGGGAGATATGGTCGCATACAACCGGGGCGACTACCTGTTGGTCACTACCGACCGCGAACAGGCGCCTGTGATTGCTGAGATTTTCGATCGTTACATCATCATGGATGATGTCGAGGTTGCCGACATCAGCGACAAACTTGCCGCAGTCGGTATGGCAGGCCCTAAGTCGCGTGAGCTTTTGGCAGCGGCTGGTGTCGAAGTATCGCAACTCGAACCTGGGCAAGTGATCGACGCAGTGTGGCACGAGATTGGCATCTCGATCGCGCGCAGTGCACAGCCGCACATGGACGGATTCGAGATCTGGTTTGCCTCAGAGAATATGGACACCGTGTGGGACACTCTGGCCTCATCGGGTGCCACCCCCGTGGGCAGCGATGCTGTCGAACTCCACCGCATCGTACGAGGCGTACCGCGCTTTGGAGTTGATCTCCGGGAACGCGATTTGCCGCAGGAAACGGGACAGCAACACGCGTTGAATTTCGCCAAGGGCTGCTACATCGGGCAGGAAATTGTGGAGCGAATTCGCTCGCGTGGCAACGTGCATCGTATGTTCACCGGCTTCGAAGTGCAGGCAGATCCCGCGGCCCAGCCTCCGGCGCCAGGGAGCAAAGTCCGCGCTAACGACAAGGATGTGGGAGAAATAACTAGTGCGGCGCGGATTCCATTTCCAAGCGGCGAGCGGACGCTGGCGCTCGGCTACGTGCGCCGTGAAGCCGCACCTCCCGGAGCCACCGTGCAGATCGGCGACCAGAGCGGTACCATACAAACCCTTCCATTCAGCGAGTAAATAATCTATGGCCGAAAAAGAAAAGAAACCCGAATTCGTGGTAACCGATCGCCGCTTGTTCAACACCGACGGCGAGTTGCGGCAGGAAGTGGTGGAAGATGAAGAACGCCGCGCCGAACGAGAGCGCGAGAAAAGTGAAGCGCAGCGCCTCGTCAACGAGCAACGCGCAGCACAACAACAACCGGAGCCTCCCAGCGCCGTCCCAACCTCCTCCGTCGTGACCGATGGGGCCGTTCCGGAGGGACCTAGCGCTCAGGAACAGCACGACTCGGCGGCAGCTTACCGGGAGTCCACTCGTGAGATCGACGGTCGCATCGAGCAGGAGATGCGCAAGCAGGGCCAGCCGCATCGCGCGCAAGACTTCGAGATAACCTTCGAGAAGTTTGTTGCCTCGCTATATATGAGCGCGCTTGTGCAGCTTGGTCTGGCGGCGCCCCAAGGAGCGAAGCCTGAGGTTGACCTGTTAGGCGCCCGGCAAACGATCGACACCCTGGCCATCCTGCAAGAAAAGACCAAAGGCAACCTGACGCCGCCGGAGCAGAACATGCTGCAGAACTGTCTCTACGAATTGCGCATGGCCTACCTCGAGGTCACCAACATGCTCACCCATCCGCCGCAAGGCGGACCTGGCGCAGACGGCAAGGCCTGATGAAAGCGGTGCTCACGGTTTTGGGCAGTGGCACTTCAATGGGTGTGCCCACCATCGGTTGCGACTGCCGTGTGTGTATGTCGTCCGACCCGCACGACCGCCGCACCCGTCCCTCCATCATGGTGCAGTGGGACGGCCACACTGTTCTCATCGACACCACGCCCGACTTTCGCGAGCAGGCCATTCGCGAAGGCATTCGCAAGATTGATGCCGTGCTTTACACTCACGGTCACGCCGATCACATTCTTGGGCTCGACGATGTGAGGCCGCTAAGTTTCCCCCGCATCACTGGCGGCGGAAAGATTCCTTTGTACGCCAGCGACGCCACAGCGCAGACCCTGCGTAACGTCTTCCGCTACATCTTCGAGGCGGATTACAAGTACGGCAGTCTCGCGCAGGTCGAGTTGCGAGCCGTCAACGGACCGGTGGACCTTTTCGGCGCCGTCTTCGTCCCGCTGCAGGTGCTCCACGGTGACGCCCCGATCGAAGCGTATCGTTTCGGGTCGGCGGCGTATCTCACCGATTTCAGCAGTATTCCCGAGCAATCGCTGGAACAGTTGCAGGGGCTCGACATTTTGTTCCTCGATGCTTTGCGGCATCATCCCCATCCCACCCATTCGACGGTGGAGAACTCGCTGAAGCTGGTAGACCGGCTTAGACCGAAACAGGCGTACTTTACGCACATCTCGCACGACCTGCCGCATCGGGAGACCAACGCGGCGTTTCCCGCCAACGTGCGCTTGGCATACGACGGACTGAAACTGGAGTTCGACCTCTAGGACGCTAACTCGCCATGCAAGTATTCCGCAGCCTTCCGGAAGTGCCGTCCGATTTTGGTCCCACGGTAGTTAGCGTGGGGAACTTTGATGGGGTCCACCGCGCCCACCAGGAAGTAGTGCAGCGCATGGCAGACCGCGCACACTCGCTCAATGGCAAGGCTGTCGTAGTGACCTTCGAGCCGCATCCGTATCGTATTTTGCATCCCGACATCGCACCCAAACTCCTGACGCCTTTGCCTGTCAAACTGCGACTGTTGCAACAGACTCGTGTGGATGCTGTGTTGGTGTTGCCTTTCACGCGCGATCTGTCATTGATGTCGGCGCAGGACTTTGCTAAGACCGTGCTGGTCGATGTCTTGCAGGCTCGCGCCGTACACGAAGGTTACAACTTTCACTTTGGCCACAAAGCCCAGGGCAACGTAAACACTCTTGCCGATCTCGGCCGGCAGTTTGGTTTCGACACCACCGTCTATCCCGAGCAGTTATTACGCGGCCATCACGTTTCCAGCACAGAAGTGCGTAAATTGGTAGCTGAAGGCAGGTTGTCGAGAGCCCGCGCTCTGCTCGGACGGCCGTTCAGCATCTTCTCGAATCCCGGGCGTGGTCGCGGCTACGGACACAAGTACACCGTTCCGACGGTGAACCTGGCGCGCTACGATGAACTGATTCCCGCCATTGGGGTGTACGTCACCTGGCTGCGCGTCGGCAGCGAATGTTTCGACGCAGTGACCAATGTGGGCAACCGCCCGACTTTTGGGGCCGACTCTTTTGCCATCGAAAGCCACCTGCTGAATTTTCACCCTATTGAGTTGCCGCCGGAGACGGAGTTGGAACTCGTCTTCTTGCAGCGGCTGCGGCCTGAGATCAAGTTTCCCTCGGTGGAAGCGCTGCGCGAGCAGATCGCCAAAGACGTGCACAAAGCGAGACGGTATTTTCGGGCCCTGAAAACAATAAGTCGGTAGAGGGAAGACTCATGTCCGGTCTCAGGTTTTGAAGGGGCACGGCTTCAGCCGCGCCGTAAAATGCGGTCCTTCAGACTTCCCTTAACCATCTGACCCCGGCGTCGTTTGCGTGGTTGAACCGAAACCTGATAGCTTTTGCAATTACCTTCAAAACACAATGAACCAAGCCATTCGCATTGCACTGTTCTGCTGCCTCGCCGCTGCTCCATTGCTGGCACAGCTTCCCACCGATAGTCCGGTTGACGTGCTTCGTCATCCTGGCTGGGACAAGGGAGTGTTCATTGGAGGTGGCCACTCCGTCGACAGCTCGCCTAGCGGAGGGTCATTTCTGGTCGGCTTTCGCCTCGGTCGCGTGCTGACCAACGAGCACGGCAAGGGCTTTCTCCGCGGCACCTTCGAGATGGCGGGCGACATCATTCCGCTGAACGAGTTCTGGATCCATGGCGGCCAGTACGCCGGAGGAATCAATCCGTTCATCGCCAAGTGGAACTTTACCAAGCCTTGCAAAGTCGCGCCCTACTTTGCCGCTGTGGGAGGCGTGCTATTCAGTACTCACGATCTACCGGCGCCCGACACCGCACAGGTTAACTTCACCAGCGGGCCCGAAATTGGTGTGCAGGTATTCGGCAAAAACCGAACCTCCTGGGACCTGTCACTCAAGGCGTATCACCTGTCCAACGCTTCGATCGGCAATCACAATCCCGGCATCAACGCGTCGCTGCAATTCATGCTGGGCTACACGTGGTACTAGGGCTGTTCAAGAGCGCCGCGATTTGAGCGACGCCCTTCGGATTTCCGCTACACTGATGCCGTGCGCAGGCTCATCGTCAATGCCGACGACTTCGGTCTAACGGCGGGAGTGAACCGCGCCATCGTCGAAGCGCAAGAGCATGGAGTTGTGACCTCGGCCACTCTGATGGCGAACGCCCGCGCCTTCGAACAAGCGGCCACTCTGGCGCGTTCGCTGGCTGACCGCAATGCCCGCTTCAGCGTTGGCTGCCACGTCGTGCTGCTGGACGGCGAACCGCTGTTACCGGCGGACCAAGTCACGAGTCTGCTGCAGCCAGGCACGCAAAACGGGAGCCACCAGTTTCGTGTCAAGCTGAATGACTTCGTCATCGCTTCGTTCCGCAACAAGCTCAACCCTGTCGAAATCGAAGCCGAGGGGAGTGCTCAGATCGAGCGGTTGCAATCCGCGGGACTGCGCCCGTCTCACTTCGACACCCACAAGCACGCCCACATGTTCCCGGCGGTGCTGAGACCGCTGCTGCGGGCGGCACGAGAGCATGGTGTTCCCGCCGTTCGCAATCCCTTTGGTTGCGTGTGGCCGTTGCCGGTCGGAGACTTGCTGCGAAAGCGCAAACTATGGCTGCGTTTCGCTGAACTGAACGTGCTACGCAACTTTGCAGCCAAGTTTCGAAGCGAGGTCGAAGGCCACGGCCTGCGCACAACCGATGGATCGCTGGCCGTGCTGGTCACCGGATTCCTCGACCTGAAGCTCTTCACTACGATCGTGGACAGCATTCCTGACGGGACGTGGGAACTCGTCTGCCATCCGGGTTACAACGATGCTGACCTCGACCACGTCCAAACGCGGTTGCGGGAGTCCAGAGTGCAGGAGATCGGACTGCTTACTTCCCCAGAAGCGAGAGAAGCGTTGGAGCGCCGTGGGATTGAGCTAATTACCTATCGCGAGCTGTAACCAGCAATCGCGCCTCGCGCTACAATGGCTGTCCCGTCAAATCGGCGCAAACCGCCGCGAAAGCCGTACTCATGAATCCACTCGTACTCTCCGACGCCGACTACAAAGCAGTCTTCGAACGAATCACCCAGCTCTCTTTGGAATATGTTGCGTCGGTGAACGAGCTGCCTACCTTCCCCAGGATAACTGGAAGTGAAACCGAAGCTTTATTTGCTAAGCCATTACCAAATAAGGGAATGGGAGAGCGGGCTCTTGACGACCTTGCGGCTGCGATCCGCTCCGTACGGGTTACCAGTCCCAGGTTTTTCGGCTACGTGCTCGGCTCCGGAGAACCCATCGGCGCTGCCGCCGATCTGTTGGCCAGCGTCTTGAATCAGAACGTAACGGCTTGGCGCTCATCGCCCTCGGCGGTGACCATCGAGCGCGTCGTGGTCGGCTGGCTGGCGGAGGCAATCGGGTGCCGTGGATTCACCGGAAGTTTGACGGGAGGTGGTTCGTCGGCAAATTTAATGGGCCTCGCCATGGCTCGCGAAGCGCGGCTACCAGCCAACGACAGCGGTGTGCGGCCGGGAACGATTTATGCTTCCGAGCAAGTCCACATGTCGATTCCCAAAGCCATCGCTTTGTTAGGCATTGGACGGCAGCATCTGCGACTGATTCCGTGCGACGGCAATTTTCGCATTCGCATCGATCTGTTGCGCGCGAGTGTGGAAGCCGACGTCCGTGCTGGACTGATGCCCATCGCGATTGTTGGTTCGGCGGGAACCGTTTCTACGGGGAGCATCGATCCGTTGGTCGAGTTGGCGGAAGTCGCGCGCGCGTCCGGTTCCTGGTTTCATGTGGACGGAGCCTACGGCGCTCTGGCCGCGATCGCTGACCCGGAAAAGTTTGCCGGATTGGACCAGGCCGATTCGTTGTCGCTCGACCCTCACAAATGGCTCTATCAGCCGCTGGATTGTGGATGCCTGCTCTACCGCGATGCAGGAGCCGCACGTCGCGCATTCTCGCATACCGGAGATTATGCCAAATCGCTGGTGAACGATCCCGTCGAGGGCTTCGTGTTTTTCGAGGAGACAGTCGAGCTGTCGCGGCGCTTTCGCGCGTTGAAACTGTGGCTATCGTTGCGCTATCACGGGCTGGCGAACTTTCGCGAGGCCATACGCAATGATTTGGCGCATGCGCTGCTCCTGGCCGAACTCATTACGCAGCAGTCTGAACTCGAACTCCTGGCTCCGGTCCCGCTCAGCGCAGTCTGTTTCCGCTATCGATCGCCGGAGCGGGACGATCGCGACAGCGACTCGCTTAACCAGGAAATTCTGCAGCGCGTGAATCGGCGAGGAAAGGTATTCTTGTCGAACGCGACAATTCATGGCTGCTTCGCATTGCGGGCGTGCGTTGTTAATCATCGCACCACGCCGGATGACATCGAGCAGGTCATCAGCGAGGTGCTCGCAGTGGGCGGGGAACTTTCCGCGAAAGTCACGTAATACAAGTCGTTGTTCGATTCGGAAAGCCTAAACGGCGATTATGCCAACCGCACCTCAACCAAGTACTCACCAGATCATCGCCACCGCCCCGTGCCGGGCCGATCTGGCCGGCGGAACGCTCGACATCTGGCCTCTCTACCTTTTCCATCCCGGCGCGGTCAGTGTCAACATTGCTCTCAACATCCTGACCATGTGCAAAATCACTTCGGGAAGCGGACGCGAGATCATTCTCCGATCACAGGACATGGGGCGCCACGAGCGCTTTTCGGACCTCGACGAGTTGCTGGCGGCGAAAACCTACCAACACCCGCTTGCGGCTTACTTGATTCGCTTCTTCAAGCCAGATGTCGGATTCACGCTGGAGACACGTTCGGAGTCGCCGGCGGGCGCGGGCATCTCCGGTTCTTCGGCGCTGATGATTGCCACCGCTGCGGCACTGGCGAGGTTTACGAAGCGAAACATTGATATCGAACAGATCCGGGTCATTGCGCAGAACGTTGAAGCACAACTGATCCGCGTTCCCACCGGCTGCCAGGATTATTATCCCGCGATGTACGGCGGCGTCAGCGCGATCCATCTGGATCCCGACGGTGTGCGGTGGGAGCTCGTGCCGGTTTCTCTCGACGAGATCGACCAGCGGTTCGTCCTCTTCTACACGGGCGTCCCGAGGCAATCAGGCATCAACAACTGGGAGGTCTTCAAGCAGCATATCGACGGCGACGACCCCGTGATCCGGAACTTCGAGGAAATCTCCCAGATCGCCCAGGCCATGTACCGCGCACTGAGCGAAGCGCAGTGGGACGATGTGGAGCGTCTGATCCGCGAAGAGTGGAAGCTGCGGCGAACCAACGTTCCCGGCATCACCACTCCTTTGATCGATAAATTAATCGGCGTGGCCCACGAGCATGGTGCGCGCGCGGCCAAAGTTTGCGGCGCCGGGGGCGGTGGCTGCGTGATCGTCTTCATTGAAAAAGGTTCACGCCAGCGAGTCGAAGACGCGATTCGCAAAAGTGGCGGCCAGCCGCTGAACTTCTCTGTAGCCCGCCAGGGATTGACGTTTCACCCGGCGCAGCCGATGGGGACGGCCGAGAACATTTAGCTATGTTTACTACCACCACGGGACGCCTGCATCCGGTCTGGGCGTTTGTGGTGTCGGCTTTATTTTCGGTGCTGGCCTTTCTGGTGGCCGCCTATACCGCTGGAGCGATTGCCGGCGATCGCATACTGCTTTTCGAAGTGATCTTTCGTCCGCTGTTAGCGTTGCTGCTGATCGCGCTATTCGTCTGGCTCCTCGCCGTAACCGACCACATTGAAGATCATCGCATTGCTGCCTTGGGATTGCCGCGGGCAAGAGGATGGTTCAAGCAATTCGCAATCGGTTGCGGCGTGGGATTCTTGCTGACCGTGTTGGCAACAGTTCCAATTGCCATTTGGGGGAACGCAAGCATCAACCTTCGGCTTAGTCTGCACCGCGTGCCAAGAGTGGGGGCTGTTCTGCTGGTTCTCATCTTCGGCGCTCTGGCGGAAGAATTGATGTTTCGCGGCTATCCCTTTCAGCATTTGGAACAAGGTATCGGAGCCATCGGCGCGGTCATGGTCTTCTCGGCCGTGTTTGGAGTGGTGCATTTGGCAAACCCTGGCGCTACCCGGTGGGGGCTGATCAACACGATCCTGATAGGTGTGCTTCTTTCCATGGCCTACCTGCGAACCCGCGCTTTGTGGCTACCGTGGGGTATCCACTTTGGATGGAATTTCTCGCTGGGATTTCTCTTTGGCCTGCCGGTAAGCGGCCTTCGACTTTTTAACGTCATGGTGCGGACTACCACCAGCGGGCCGCGGTTGATCACTGGCGGCAGCTACGGAGTGGAGGCTAGCGCCACCGCCGTAGTCGCCATTCTGCTGGGAGTGGTGATGGTTTGGAAGTTGCCGCTGGCGAGGCTCGGACAACCGGCCGAGTCGGCACACCGGGACGATGCCTCGGGCATCCAATCCTGAGGTTTATGCCGTTCCCGGATAGGCATATAATCTGAAACAATCTGGGTGTTTCCATGAGCCGCAATTGTTTCCCCCCATTCGCTATAGCAGTTTTGCTGCTAGCGATATCCATGTCTGCCGATGACGCTAAAGCGCCGGTGAAGCGATCCTCCGAACAAATGACGCCGCAAACTCGCATGCTGGTGATCCGCGATTTGAGTTCCGAACGCGTTTTTGCTCGCAAGATGTTTCCCATGGGTGAAAAGGGACTGCAGATCAAGAACGGAGTATTGACTCCCAGCGACCAGCAGGTTGCGCAATTGCTAAGCGAACATGGCGCCGCAGCCCGGCCCGGCGACCGGGTGGTCATTACCAATGTGATCATCAAAGAAAAGTCAATCGTCTTCGAAATCAATGGCGGTCCCAAGAAGAAAGAGAAGTGGTATCAGCACGTCCAAGTGGGCGCGCAGGGCCAAATGAGCACCGTTGGCGGAGCGCCAAAGAGCTTGGAAGCGAAAGGCTCGCAGGTAACGCTTGAGTTCGACAAATACGTGCCGGAGATAACCGGTGAGCAAGTCCGCGACATGCTGTCGCCGGTTTTCGACTTTAAGGCGCTCACTCAAGCTGAAGCTTACGAGAAGACTTTGCCGCCCAAGGTGCAGGAGGCAATCAAGAATCATAAGGTCCTGGTCGGCATGGATCGCGACATGGTCATCTACGCCAAAGGACGTCCACCCAAGAAGATTCGTGACAAGGATGACAAAGGGCAGGATTACGAAGAATGGATCTACGGCGATCCGCCGCAGGAAGTTGACTTCGTACGCTTTCAGGGTGCGGTGGTTTCGCGACTAGAGATTATGACGGTGGACGGTGAGAAGATCGTCCGCACCGAAAAGGAAGTCGACCTGAAGGCAGCGGATACCGAAGTTGCCCAGAAGAAGCCGGAAAGGCCGGCGAATGCTCCCAGTTTGCGTCGTCCGGGTGAGCAACAGGAATACCCGCAAGCCAGCCCGACGGACCCTGCTCCGCCTTATCCTTCTCCAGGCACCACTGGGACCGGTGCGCCTCCTGGAAACGATCCGGGGGCGCCGCCACATTGGGTTCCAACCCTTTGATGTGTCCTCGATTTGGCGTCGCCGGACGCGTGCCATTACACTGGTAAGGTGAGGATTGCGCTCGGTCAAATCAACCCTACTGTCGGCGATTTTCGGGGCAATTCCGCAAAGATCATCGCTTATGCCCGGCGCGCCCAGAGCGCTAGCGTCGATCTCATTCTCTTTCCCGAGTTGAGTGTTTGCGGCTATCCGCCGCGCGATCTGGTGGAGCGGCCATGGTTTGTGGAACGCAACCGGCAAGCCGCGGAATCCATCGCGGCTGAGACGCAAGGCATAGCCGTGATTTGCGGTCTGGTCACGCCCGCCAATTCCTCTACTGGCAAGTCTGTTTTGAACTCGGCGGCGCTGTTGCGTGACGGGAAGATCGTCGCCATCCAATCCAAGCGCCTACTGCCCAGCTACGACGTCTTCGACGAGATGCGTAACTTCGCGCCTGCCGAGCGACAGCAATTACTTCCATTGGGCAGCAAACAACTTGCGCTGACCATATGTGAAGATGCCTGGAACGACAAGAATTTCTGGGACCGTCAATTGTACGGCGTCGATCCTGTGCAGGACTTGATTGGTGCGGGCGGACAAATCCTGCTAAATATTTCGGCCTCTCCGTTTTATCTTCGCAAGCGCGAGCTGCGACTTGACATGCTGGCTACCATCGCCAGGCACTATCGCATCCCCGTTGCTCTGGTGAACCAGGTGGGTGGAAATGACAGCCTGGTGTTTGACGGATCCAGCTTCGCATTGGGGCCCGATGGACGTGTGATCGCGCAAGCCAAGTCGTTCGAGGAAGACCTCGTCTGCTTTGACACGGACTCTCTTGCCGGTGATGTTCATCCGGCGCAGGACGGATTGGAGTGGAGCGCTTATTCCGCGTTGGTATTGGGTACGCGCGACTACGTGCACAAATGCGGCTTCCGGCAAGCCGTGCTGGGGCTTAGCGGAGGTATTGATTCGGCGATCACCGCCTGCATTGCGGTGGATGCCTTAGGGAGAGAGAACGTCATTGGAGTGGGCATGCCAGGACCGTATTCTTCTGCGGGAAGCATTGAGGATTCTGTCGCGCTGGCCAAAAACCTTGGCATTTCGTTTGATCTGGTCCCGATTGGCGACATCTTCAATTCGTATCTGCAAGCGCTGAAACCGGTCTTTCGGGGCCGGAAGCAGGATGTGACCGAAGAAAATATTCAGGCGCGTATTCGCGGCTCATTGCTGATGGCAGTATCTAATAAATTCGGCGCGCTCCTGCTGACTACCGGGAACAAATCGGAAATTGGGGTGGGCTACTGTACCCTTTACGGAGATATGTGCGGAGGCCTGGCGGTCATCTCCGATGTGCCTAAGACGCTTATCTATCGCCTGGCGCGCTACGTGAACTCCCGTTCGCCGTTGATTCCCGAATCCACCATCGAAAAACCTCCATCCGCAGAGTTGCGACCCGACCAGAAAGACAGCGATTCGCTACCGCCGTACGAGGTCCTGGATACAATTCTGGAAGCTTACATTGAAGACAACCAATATCCGGACACGATTGCGGCCCAGCACAACTACGATCCAGACCTGGTTCGAAAGGTAGTTCGCATGGTGGACAAAAGTGAATACAAGCGCCAGCAAGCCGCTCCCGGTCTGAAGATTTCTGAGAAGGCCTTCGGCTTTGGACGCCGCTATCCCATCGCCGCCAAGGCGGAGATGTAGACATACCCCGCACGTTAAACTTGCACTTCGCTTCGAGAAAGGAAACATGAACCGTTGCACCGTTGTATTGATGACCGCCGGCCTGGCTTTCGCCAGCCTGTATTCCAGCGCGCAGCAGACGCCCGCGCCAAGCACGTCGGCAAAGCCTGCTTCCGGCGCATCCACTAGCTCACAGGGGTCGCTGCCCAGCGAAGCCACATTCAACGCATTTCTCAAACGGATGTTTGGCTGGAACCAGGACCTCACCTGGAAGGTGGTAGACATTAAACCGTCGGAGGCGGCTGGGCTTTCGGAAGCGACCGTTATTTTCAACACGCCGAAGGGGCAGCAGGCGACGCGAATTTATGTGACATCCGATCAGAAGCATGCCTTTACCGGCGAACTGGTGCCCTTTGGCGCCGATCCCTTTGTTGAAGCGCGCGAGCAACTGAAGAGCGTCAATGGCCCCTCCGAGGGACCGAAAGATGCGGCCATAACCATCGTGGAATTTGGCGATCTAGAATGCCCGGCTTGCAAGGCGGCCCAGCCGAACATCACCAAGCTGATGCAAGAGGAGCCCAAGGCTCGGCTGGTGTTCGAGAATTTTCCGCTGGAGCAGATTCACAAGTGGGCCCTGACCGGGGCGAAGTACGTGGATTGCCTGGGCCGAGCCAATAACGACGCGGCGTGGAAGTTCCTCGCCACAGTTTACGAACACCAGGCGGAAGTGAACGAACAAAACGTCGACCAGATGCTGAAGGGTTATGTAAAGGATGCCGGGGGCGATCCCGATGCCATTGCCGCTTGCGTTGCTAAGCCCGATACGGCGAAACGAGTGATGGATTCGGTGGCGCTGGGCGAAAAAATGGGTATCACCAGCACGCCAACGTTCTTCATCAACGGACGCAAAATTGTGGGTTTCAGTTCGAATGTTCCTTATGAAGCGGTGAAATCCATGGTGGACTTCGAAGTTGCGAATCCAGGACAATAGCGCAGCCGTTTGGCTGGGGTGGAATTGCTCAGTGCCCGTTGGGTAACTGCACGGCAAACGAGGTAGCTTCTGGCAGGCGCAGGATGTGGGGCGTGATGACCACTAGTAGGTCATCCTCCATATTGTTCTTGGTATGTTCCGAGCCCGCATAGGACAGTCCTGGCACTCTAGCCAGGAACGGCAATCCGGCTATGCTACGGCTGTCGGCGGAAGAGATTAGTCCTGCTATCACGCTGGACTCGCCGTTCTTCAGCGTAATGCTGCCCGTATACTCACGGTTGTTGATGATGGGGATGCCATTGACCGTCTGCGCGCCCAGCGAACGAATGTTCAACTCTATTTTCAGAGTGACATCGCGGTCGGCGTGAATAATGGGAGTGGCCTTTAGATTCAGTCCCAGATCTTCAAAGTTGAAAGATGGGAAGGGCGCAATGAAGCTTTGGTTGCCGATCACCTGCGAGATCGCCGGCGAGTTGTAAATGGGGGCGAAGGTTGCGTTCACGATGGGATAGCGTTCACCCACCTTGAACACAGCAGCGTTGTTCTGCGAGGCACGCAGGGTCACGTGCTCCAGCGCTCGGATATCCGACTGATTCAGATTAAAGGTTATGGTTGTTCCAGTGCCTCCGGTCAGCCCGAACAGGGTAGCGCCGCCGCCGAAGGTTGCGAACGGTGTCGATAGAATCGAACTGGCTTGACTGGAGAGGGACGCCAGCAGCATCTGAATGGTTTGTGAATTGGCTTGGTTGATTCCGCCGGAAGCAATCAACTGATTGATGAGGTTCTGGGAGTTTTGTCCGAGGCCCGCGACTAGCGCCGGACTGATATTGAACAAAGTAAACTGCGCCGGCGGAGTAGTGCCGAGCTGACGTAGAAAGTTCGAACTGATCTCGTAGACGTGCATGTCCAGCAGCGTTTCAGGACGGCCTCCAGCCAGGCTTTCCAGCAGCTGTCCCGCCGCTTCCACCACTGGGTCTTCCGCCCGAATCGAGATCGTAGATTGCGCCTTGTCTGCCGCAATGTAGCGCAAGTTGAGAAGCACACGGAGCGAATTGGTCATCTCCGTCAGTTCCTGGTCGGTTGACAAGTCCGGCAGATAGAACGTGCGCAACGACATTCGCTGGTAGTTCCGCCGGTTCTCGACTGTGTCGGCCACGAAGAGTATCTGCTTCGTCGATAGCGGCACCCAGAAGGTTTTAGTGACGCGCGTCGCCACTTCCATCGCGGTAGCAAAGTTCACATCGTCAATGTCGAATCGCACCCGCTTCTGTACTACCGAATCTTCGAACTGCGCGGTTATCCCATAAGCCTGGGTCACCTGGGTAAGCATCGCCCGCGCATCGCCTCGGTAGTGGAAATCGTGGTGCGCGGCAGAGGGTTGCATCTCGATGGGCGTGGATTGCTCCACCACGCGCATGTTCCGGCTGATGGGTTCGTCGTCCAGCGGCATCGAGTCGGTTAGTCGCTGGAGCGCATATTCGTTTGTAGGATCGAATTCCAAAGCGCGCCGGAAGGCCGCCATCGCAACGATCTCGTCGTGGTCGAGCATCGCCTGGTTACCCTGCTTCAAGGCCTGCATCACCAATTCCTCGCGGGTGAACTCACGCGCGGTGAGATACACCGCGTTGCGCGGCGCAAGCTTGGCGGCAAGCTCGAATTTCTCAAAAGCGGCATCCAGATTGCCGGACGACTTCAACTTCATGCCAGTTTTGAACTCGTGCTTGGCCTTGGCGACATCTTTGGGATCGTCAGGCAGAGCAGCCGCAGCGCCAGGCTGTAGTAGGACAACTTGACCCGCCGCAGCATCCTGCGATGGAGGGGTTGAAGTATGCGGATTAGCCTCCGACGATGGCTGGTTCGCTGTGGGAGTATTGCCTGTCTGAGCGGATTGCGGCGTGGATGGAGCGGCCGCGTCTTTCTGCGGAGCAGCAGTTGTCGTGGGAACAGCCACCTGCTGTCCCGCCAGCGTGCTCGCCAGCGCCAGCCCGAATACCATCACGGCCAAAAAACGCATCAGTGTTGAAATTGTATGTCAGTGCGTTGTAGCTTGTCGCGTCGGGCGTCCTGGTTTGACCTGCTCCATCGCCGGGTCGCACAGCAAGCTCCATGTGCTACACTTCACTCAAATAGAGGGATGGGGATGAAGACGGTTCTACGTAAGCTCCTGTTCGTGGACCTGATCAAGGGATTGAAGGTCACCTTTCGCAATCAGGACCCGGCAGAAGTGATAACCGAACAGTATCCATTGCAGCGGCCGCAAGTGGCCGAGCGTTTCCGCGGCGCGCCCCGTCTCAATAACAATCCCGATACCAACGAGACCTTGTGTATTTCCTGTGACCTTTGTGCGCTGGCTTGTCCCGAGCACCTGATCGTGGTGAACAGCGAACGCAATCCTCACACTCGCCGCAAGGAGCTCACGGATTTCACCTACGACCTTAGCCGCTGTATGTTCTGCGGACTCTGCGAGGATGCCTGTCCGGTGGACGCACTGGAGTTGACTCAGGACTTTGAGATGGCGAACTACAGCAGGGAAGGGCTCATTTGGGACCGCGAGATGCTGGAAAAGGGGCCCCAACCTAACGCATACCGCCGCTAGGCGGATGCGCGGTACAAGTCTGGTTTACACAGACCCCCAAAGGCCCGCGCTACTCCAACCACAACCATTCCGGAATCCCTTTGATTGCCAAGGGCTAATTGCTAGCCGCTAGCTGCTTCTTCGACTACTCGAAGATCAATATCGCGGCCGCAATCACTGTCGTCCAGCGCTCGCGCTTATCACCGACGGCGCTCTGCGTTATGTTAGCGGTGCGCACAATCTTGTTCGACAGCCGATAAACCTCTTTCTTCTCATCCCATGACTTGTCGGCGTCGAACTCGACATCGAGCGTGGTGGCCAGCATCTCGGCGGCAAGCTCTTCGGCGTAGTCTCCGGCCACATCGTCGGTCTCGCCGAACGAATGATGTTCACTCAAATAGCCGTAGGTGCTATGGTCGGCCGGAATGGCCACGCCAATCGAGGCGGCGGTGAGGCGGTGCGGCTCGCGCGTAGAGTTTTCCGCCACCACCGCGAACGTGACCTCTCCCGGCGATAAGTACTGCAATCCATCTTTGCGCGGAACCAGCTTGCAGTTGGGAGGGAAGATCGATGACACCCGCACCAGGTTCTGGGCGGCAATACCGGCATCCCGCAGCGCCAATTCGAAAGAGGTGAGGCGCTCCCTGTGTTTCCCCACCCCCTTGGTGAGGAAAATTCGCTTAGGGACCATGTCTTTCGCCAATTTACGTTCTCCAAAGCAGAAGTGGTTGTAACCGGATCGTCAAAAATAACACATGAGAGTAGGACGATTGTGTGAAAACAGCATTAAACGATAGGAATTGGAAAAACTGTCTGAGGTCACGGGGTCGTGATCGCCGCGGGCAGCGCCGCCTTCAACTTAACCGCAATGTCGATGAATGCCAGCGCGGCTCGACTGAGCGCCTTGTCTTTGCGGAAGACCAATGCCAGTTCGCGTTGAATACTTGCATCCGCCAATGTCAGCGCGGCCAGCGCATTTGCTTGCAGGTCCTCGGCTACGTTGGAACGTGGAATGAACCCGATTCCGACATCGGCCGCTACAAAGCGTTTCAGCAGCTCGCTGGAGTCCAGTTCCATGGACACTCTGGGCTTCAGTTTGCGCTCGTGAAAAAGCGTTTCCAGGGCATCGCGAGTGCGGCCCAGCTTGGGCAGCAGCAACGGGTATTCCACCACCTCCGCAACCGTCGCCCGAGTCTGTCCGGAGAGCGGATGATGGGGCGGCGTGATCACGACCAGCTCATCACGATGGATCGGCACCACCGTCAGCCGCTTGTCCGGCACCGGCATGGAAACGACTCCGAAGTCACATGAGTTCTCAATGATGGCTTCCAGAATTTTGTTGTGCTCCAGCCGCTTAACGCTGACCGCGACATTCGGGTATTGCCGCTTAAATTCGGCAAAAACCTCGGGCAGAATGTGCAGGCATGTGCCTTCATTGGCGGAGACGACCAACTCGCCGCGCGGTACGCGATGCATCTCGGCCAGCGCTACCAGCATGACGCGTCGTTGCTCCAGGGCATCTTCGGCGTACTTCTGGAAAACCTTGCCCGCCCCGGTGAGCGCGACCTTGCCACCGCTGCGGTCGAGCAGTTTAGCGCCCACTTCCTCCTCCAAGGCACGAATCTGAGACGATATCGCCGGCTGGGTGCGAAAGCGCCGCTCAGCCGCTCGCGAGAAGCTGCTGAGCCGTGCGACCTCCAGAAATGTCTCGATCTGATCGAAGTCCATGAGAGAAGCGTAACTAGCGATTAGCGACTAGCAACTAGCAATTAGCCATCAGCCATTAGCCATTAGCATTCAGCCTTCAGCCTTGCGGAATCGCAACAGCTGGTGGCCATTTCTCCGCGGCGGACAAGGTCCCTTGCATCAGCGGGCTTGCATCGGTGCATCTCGATTGTACGAGTCGCAAGGCCTTTCGTCAGCGGAATCATGCAGTTGCAGTTCATAAATGGGAATTATGCCGGTTATAAAAACATTGTATTAGCCACCCGTGGAGGCGCCACGTATGCTTCTTGTGTGCGCTTCGGGTGAAGGCCTGCAGCCACCACAACTTCCTAACCCAATGCAGTTCGCAGTTCCGAAATCCTACACCGGAAGGCCGCACCGCTCCGCCGGACTAGCTGGGGCCAGCGTGGGCACGACGTTCCGCAAAATCTTCACCGCAACACAACTGCCGTCCTCGCACGATGTATGCGTGTGCGCATCCGGCCGAGCGACGGATAAGGAGAATCCGAATGGCTGATATCAAGCCTGATCCCAAAGCAGTTCTGGCGTTTGTCAAAGAGAACAACGTCCAAGTGCTCGACCTGCGTTTCACCGATCTTCCCGGACTGTGGCATCACGTCTCTTATCCGATCGCTCAGCTGAGCGAGGCTTCGTTCGAAGAAGGCTTCGGCATGGACGGATCGTCGATCCGTGGCTGGGCCGCCATTCATGAGAGCGACATGCTCCTCATTCCCGATGCCAGCAAATACATCCTTGACCCCTTTACTGAGATTCCGACTCTGGTGATGGTGTGCGACGTCATCGATCCCGTCACCAAGCAGCGTTATGATCGCGATCCCCGCTATATCGCCAAGAAGGCCGAGATGTATCTGGCTTCCACGGGTCTGGCCGACACGGCTTACTTCGGCGCCGAAGCGGAGTTCTTCATCTTCGACAACGTGCGCTTCGATCAGAACGAGCACGAGGGCTTCTACTTTATCGACGCCGAAGAGGGACGCTGGAATTCCGGGCGAGTCGAGAATAATCTGGGCTATCGCCCGCGCTATAAGGAAGGCTACTTCCCCGTCGCTCCCACCGATCACTATCAGGACCTGCGCAGCGAGATGGCAATGACCATGGGGAGCTGCGGACTCACGGTCGAGTGCCATCATCATGAGGTCGCCACCGGCGGCCAGACCGAGATCGATCTGAAGTACGATTCGCTGATCAAGTCGGCAGACGGAATGATGCTGTACAAGTACATCGTCAAGAACGTTGCCAACCAGTACGGCAAGACGGTTACCTTCATGCCCAAGCCGCTCTTCCAGGACAACGGCAGCGGTATGCACACTCATCAGTCGCTGTGGAAGGAAGGGAAGCCGCTCTTCGCTGGCGACGGCTATGCGGGCCTCTCGCAGATGGCACTGTGGTACATCGGCGGGCTGATCAAGCACGGGCCGGCTCTGTCGGCCATTATTGCTCCCACTACCAACTCCTATAAGCGTCTGGTTCCGGGCTTCGAAGCTCCCGTGAATCTGGCATATTCGCGCCGCAATCGCTCGGCTGCGTGCCGTATCCCGATGTATTCGGCTTCGCCCAAAGCCAAGCGCGTGGAGTTCCGGCCGCCTGATCCGAGTTGCAATCCTTATCTCGCGTTTGCGGCCATGCTGATGGCAGGGCTTGACGGCATCGAGAATAAGATCGATCCGGGCCAGCCGCTTGACAAGGACATCTACGATCTGGGTCCGGAGGAACTGGCCAAAGTGCCATCCATGCCGGGATCGCTGGAGAATGCTCTGGACGCACTCGCGCGGGACTATCAGTTCCTGCTCAAGGGCGACGTTTTCACCGAGGAGATGCTGAACACCTACATTGATTACAAGCGCGAGAAGGAAGTGAACGCTATGCGCTTGCGTCCGCATCCCTATGAGTTCCAGATGTACTATGACATTTAGCTGGGAGTGGCTAACAACCAATAATTTAAGTATCGGCTAGGCTTGCCGTGTGCAAGCCCTATGCAAAACTGATAGATTGCTCCTGCCGCTGCAGCTATGCCGGCAGGAGTTTTTTCTTGGATCCAACCTCGCCAAGGCTCTTCCAACTCAGCACACGAGATGAGTCCGTCCCGTGCGACGGTTAATGGCGGTGCCGAAGTCGTAGCTCACGGCTATGAAATCCTTTGCCGTGATGTTTTGAAGGTGGCTCTATGAGAACTGCTCAAACCGGAATCTTCGCGCTTGGAAATCCTTCCCACGCCTACTTGGAGTTCGATGTCCTGGCTGGCCGCAGTGGCCGCGAACTGGTGGCGGCGATCTCATCGTTCCGTGAGCCCAGATCGACCATTGGCGGAGTCAACCTGGTGGTCGGCTTCAGGCCTGAACTCTGGAGCGACGTTGCGCCGAACGACGCGCCAGCAGGCATCAGAGGCTTCAATGAAGATCTGGTTGGGATCGAGGGCTTCAAAATGCCGGCCACGCAGCATGACGCAGTACTCTGGCTTTCTGGGAGTGCCTATGACGTGATCTTCGACGTTTCCCAGCGTGCAATCGCCGAGTTGAAGGATTTGGCCTCGGTTGCTGATGAGACCTCGAGCTGGGCCTATCAGCACGATCGTGATCTTACGGGTTTTATTGACGGGAGTGAAAATCCCAGCCTGGTTGATGCGCCGGAGGTTGCTCTGATACCGGAAGGAAGTCCTGGCGCGGCTGGATCGATTCTGCTTCTGCAGAAGTGGCCGCACGATCGAGCGAAATGGGAGTCATTGGATAACTGCGCCCAGGAGCAGGTAATCGGGCGGAAGAAACGGGACAGCGTCGAGCTTGAGAACAAGCCTGCGGACTCGCATGTCGCCAGCACCGACCAGGATAAGTTCGGGAAAATCTTTCGTCGAAACATGCCCTACGGTACGGTCACCAATCACGGCACCATGTTCGTAGGATTCAGCGCCGATCAGCAACGCCTTTCAGCTATGTTGGAGAGCATGGCGGGTCGTACGACCGGCGCCCGAGATGCGCTGACTCGCTACACCCGTCCGGTAAGCGGGGCCTACTACTTCGTCCCCGCGGCGGAGTGCCTGCGACAACCCGACGCCGCCGTGGTCTTGCACCCCTCGACCACTTGACGGATGCGTCTCGCAGAGCGAAGAAGAAGGACTCCAGCAAATTGGTACTCGGCGCTTGTGTTTTGATTAATGTGGGCGATAACCTTGTCGCCATCGCGCCGCACGGAACCGTACAACTGCGCTGGCCTTACTCCCCTAATAAGGGCTGGCGCTTTGTTGCGAGCACAAGTCTACACCCCATATCATCATTGGGCATGGGATCAGGTCGCCAATTCCAACGCTTTGGACTTGACCGGCACGAATATACAACGTACTTTCGAATACCCTACGTCTCCTACGCAAAGATATTCCTAAAGCCGAATTGAGAGGATCTGTTCAAGCCTCTAGGTTCTGTGTCTATTGCGGAATCACCGCTCCCTACGATGTGCTTCTGTGATGTTTAACAGAAGAGTGGGATTAGCGCGAACGCCGATGATTGCGTAATACCAGGATGCAATTCTTCGCAACCCGCTGTTGCGCTAAACTACAATTAGTCAAGCTATTACGACGAGTGGCCCTGTAGCTCAGATGGATAGAGCAGCGGTTTCCTAAACCGTTGGTCGGCAGTTCGACTCTGCCCAGGGCCTCCATTCCATCTTACGGAAAGCGCGCTAGTTGCCTGGAAGGAGAACTCCTCTAGTCCAGTCCGATCTGTTCGGGGTTAATTTTTGAGGTGACTGTTGGCAGGTACTTCCTCCAAGAGCGAGCGGACGCTCTTCTCGAACACGTCAGGACGGAGCTCATCAACCACGCGTTGCTAAGCGTTTGAGCGGAGCGTTGGCAGAAACAAAAAGGGCATTCCGTTTCCGGAATGCCCTTAGTCTAGGTGCTAGCCACTTGCTGACCAACCCGCCAAGCCGTAAAGGCTCAGCGGATGTTTCGTTCTAGTGGCAGCCTGGGAACGTGGCCGAGACCATCTGGGTGCTCCAGTCGAAGGAAGCAGTCACCATGTAGTACTCGGTCGTGTACCAGAAGGTGCAGTTGTCCACCGGGTCAATCCGCATGGCACTGTAGTCGCCCCAGCGATTTGAAGTATCAGGCTGCGCTCCATTGTTATTGAGCGGAGGTAATACTTCATCGGACAGCGTGCTGAGCGGATCGGTGACCTGGCGGCCCGCAAGACCAATCGCCGGGTGAACGGTCGAACTGGACTTGCTATAGCCGAGCAGGATGTCGCCAGCTTTGTCGCGGGTGAGAGAGGCCATCCAGCGATAATTGCTGTCGCCCGTCGTACCGGCGTAGGTCTGTTGTTGGAAGGGTGGCAGCGCTGCCAAGGCAGCAGCGGTGGTCAGATGCTGGACTCGGAGTTCATACCACCGAACGCCAATCTGTCCGCCACTGGATTCGACGTCGCCGTTTACGAACCAGTGCTGATAGGGTTGGTTTGCAACGGATTGGACTACCGACGCCGAGGCCGGGTCATTCCAATAGGCAAAGCGATACATTAAGCGATCGCCCAGAGAGTCCAATTCGGCGGTCGTGCCTGGCTGCGGAACGCAATCACCGCCGAACGAACCACTGCAGGAGCCGCTATAGGTGGCGACCGTCAGGAGTTGAGTGTTCGGGCTTCCCGTGATGCTAGCGACAGGGGGATTCCAAGTAGTAACGTGGAAGGAGTACAGGGACAAATGGCTGTTGTCCACGTCGCCCACGCTGCCAATGTAGAACTCATCCTGTCCCGGAGGAGGACCGTTTGGCGAATCGACATCGCCAGGTAACAAGCTGTCTTCGCTCGCGCTGAGCTGGAAGCAAATCTGCTCGGCCGAGGAATCACCTACGAGCAACTTCGCTCTGTGATAGCCGCAGATCTGTGGACCACGGAAGCCGCTGCCGCCGGGGCCGAAGTTGTTCTGGGCCTGGAAGTAGCCGTCACTGGAGCCGCCGCTGGACCAGATACCGATCTTCGGGTAGTCGGGGAAGCCGGCGCCCGGAACCGAGAACTGGTAGACGTAGTAGGTGCCGTTTGCGTCGTTGCTGGTGGAAACCGCGATGCAAGTCGCGTAGGGAGAGACAAATACGTTCTGGCTCAGGACCCAGCGATCAGCCTGCCGGTCAAACTGGGCGAGAATGTCGCCGTCGTTGTTGTTGGCGCACAGGGTTCCAGGGAGGCCGTTCCGCCAAAGCGTGTTTCCAAGAATCGCAGGACCGCAGGAGCCGGTCTTGCTGCACACGGTCAAGGAAACGTTCACCCATTGCAACACCTGGGTATCGCCCACTGCCATGTTGGTGTCAGGCGGAGCGTCAGGCACGGAATATCCGGGGAAGCCGTTGCCGACTCCGAGGAAGTTCTGGCCAACGGAGAATTCCGCCGGAAAAGCGGCACTCCGCTGGGCTGGATCCACGTTGTTCCCAAAATTGCGTTTAGGAAGTAAGCGTAGCGGAGGCGCTTCATGGAAGCCGATCTGTGGTGGTGGGGGCAGCTTGGCCAACTGATCCAAGCGCGCGGTGACTCCAAAAGCTTGCGCTTGGCTAGATGTCATTTGCGGGGAGTGGGTGTCCTGCGCTGACAGTGGCAGGCCACAGAGTAAGAGCACGCCCACAGCTAGTATGGACGATCCAACATATCTTGCTTTACTTCTCATAATGATCCCATTCTCCTTTTGCTCCACCGCACGCATTGGGTGTCGCTTGCGCGCAGTAGTCTTCGCAACTCGGCAGGTGTGGTTGATGAAACACGACGTTCGTGTCTATTCAGTTGAGCAATTTGGTTAGTTGCCTGTTAACAGTGTTCTAGGCAGGTGGAAGGATTGGAACACAAGAAACGACTTAATGCAACTATTATTCACGTAGTTACTACGTGGCCGCTTCGTGCTAAGTACGGTTACTTCGGCGCTGACTCGCCAAAGGCAAAGGCAGGCCTAACTTGCAGGTTCATAGGCCTTTAAGCAGGGGAATACTGTGATGACTCCGTTTTGGGAAAGTGAGTACCCCGAGGGTCAGTTACAAAAAATTTACAAATCGTTATGGATAAGAGGTCTATAAAGGCGCAAGCGACCACCGTGCTAAACTAGAAAATTGACCGTCCACGGGAAGCCTGGTGCTGTGCTCAGTAATCGGAGGTTTCCCCCATTTCGGCTTTCCTGAGTTGCAACTTCATATAATGACAAGATTCTCGTCAAGGGGACGACACGTGCGACAAAATCGCGGAATTTATTTCCCGCATATCTGGCTCAGCTTGTTTTTCTTCCTATTCATAGCATACGTGGCGCCATCGTTCGCGCAAAAGACTGAAGTGCGGGATGCCGGAGGTGGCAGAAAGCTCGAGTTCCACTACAATGCCGCTGGTCAGGTGACCGAGCAGAGCACCATAGGCGCTGACGGAAAACTAGAGCAAAAGGTTGATTACGAGTATCGGCCTGGTTATTTCGTTGCCGACGAAACCACAACATTTTATTGGCCGGACGGCAAGGTTCGCAGGATCACGAAAAATACTTACGACGCGAGCGCAAATTTTACCGGCGAGTTTGTTCAGGAGTTCGACGAATCCGGCAAACAGATCGCCGGCCACCGCTTGACGCACGATCCCGTGCACAACTTCTATTCGTGCAACTCCTGGGATGACGCAACCCAAAGTTATAAGCCAATCGTCTGCCCTTCAGGCGAAGAGTCGGGCGAGAAGGCTGAAGTCAAACCGTTCACCTACGACGAGGTGATGCAACACCTGAACGCTGCACGCCAAGCGCAAAAGCCTGCGAGTCCTGCGAAGTCTACAGGCGCGGCGAAGCCGGAGGTCGGCTTGGTGGTGCCTTCGCAGGTCTATCCTGGCCAGCGAGTTTCCGGCAGTGCGGTCGCAAACGCCAGCAAATATAACGGTGTGGCAGGAGTCGCAGTAACTCGAGTCGCGGTGCCACTGGAACCCTCGGGCGAAGCCTCAACCCTCGCCGGGTGGACCGTCGAGATACCTGGAGAAGCGCCACAACGCGCGGACGGGCCAATCGTTTTCACGGTACCGCGTGGTGGCTCCGGACTCAACATCACATTTCGCCAAACAAACAATTCGTCTCAGTCGGTTTCGAAGCTACTGAGCTTTTCCTCAACCGCTTCCAAGAAGCAGAAAGCGCCCATCTCATTTGAAGCGGCGGCGCTGTGCCTGAAGGGCCAACTGTGTACCGTTCGCGGGCCGTTCAGCGGCGACGGCAACAAAACTTTTGCAGCATTCGAAGACCGTCCTGCGATGGTCGTGGCCGAGACGCCTGACACCGCGTATATTCGCATCCCCGATCTGACAGAAGCCGGCGCGCGGCCTTTGTTCATTGCGGAGGGGTCGAAAGTACTTGCGTTCCCTGTGGCCGTAGGCGAGTTTGAACTCCGGAACGGAAACAGGGAACTGCAAGCGGGAAACAGCTTGGTTACGTTTCCACTGTTGGACGGCCCCAGCGATATTTTGGAGGCTGCGTGGCGAGGGGGGAATTTTCCGCCAACGAACCTCGAAGAGGCGCGCAAATTAATACCGGGATTCCAGTTGCCACGAGTAGATCGAGAGGAGCGGGAGAAGCGGGAAGCGCAGGAAAAGGGCGAGTCAAAAGAGAAGCGGGAGGCCGACGAGAAAAAAGGAGGATTGATACTGCTTGTCCTCAAGAATATGACGCCTGAACAGGTCTCGCTGCGAGGCGCCAAGAACCAAATGATGGTCTTTCACCTGACTGACGATTCGTTCAGCCGAGGCCAGTTCAAGTATGACCTAATAGTTGAGGCGCTGAAGCCCGGTCATTTTGATGTGCGCGGCTATGTTTTTCCTTTTTTGGCACCTGTGCCGGCCCAGGAGTTTACCAATAAATCTTCCTCGGCAGGGAAGTAGAGATTTCTGGATTGACAACCATCACCGCCGGTCTTAACCTTCTGGGGCAGGAATAATCGATTGCACATTGACACGACAGGCCGTACTAGTCAGCAGCTTGTGCTCGGTCCGCTGGAGATTCGCGTCATGGAAGTCCTCTGGGCCGCTGGGCGAAGCAGTGTGCGTGACGTGGTCGAGAAATTGGAACGTAAGCTTGCCTACACCACCGTGATGACGACGCTCGACCGATTGTTTAAGAAGGGAATGCTGGATCGGCAGAAGTCCGAGCGCGCGTTTCTATATCTCCCGCGTCTGTCCAATCAAGAATGGGAGCGCCAGCGAGCGGGAGACTTGGTTGCTGGTTTTCT
Source organism: uncultured Acidobacteriaceae bacterium (assembly GCA_963748225.1). Lineage (GTDB taxonomy): Bacteria > Acidobacteriota > Terriglobia > Terriglobales > Acidobacteriaceae > Bog-257. The sequence continues at coordinate 625,623 of CAVVHW010000012.1, read as the reverse complement.
GGCTGGTCCACAGCCTGCCCGCGAGCTGTTGTTGTCGTCCCTGGTTGACGCTGTTGGACAACATGATGCGGTTCTGCTCGATCAATTGGAAGAGAAGATCCGGAAAAAGCGCAAAGAACTGTCTGCGGGGAGGAAACCATGAGCCTCCCATACACTTTGCGATTGCTCTGTTTGTGTTGCGCCTCGTTTTTCATGATTCACTTGGCCCTCGCTGCGGCGACCCGTTTGAGTGCCGGCACCGCGTTGCGCATGGCGAAACGCTTGAAGCCAACTTCGGCGGCGCGGCTGCTGTTTGCGGTTCGCCTGCTTCCGTTGACGCTCACGCTACTTGCGGTATTGGCGTTCTGCGTTCCCAGCTATCTGTGGCTGGAGCCGGAAGCAACTGGTGAAAAAGTTGGACTGGTCTGCTTCTTGATGGCGGTGCTTGGAGTGGCGATCTGGGCGCTCGCGATAGTGCGGGTGGTGACTGCCGTGCGTGGCACCGCGCGTTATCTGCATCGCTGTGAGCGCCATGGCGAGCAAATCAGCGTGCCGGGAGAAACCGCGCCGGCGTTATTGCTCAAAGATAAATCTCCGGTGTTAGCGGTGGCGGGAGTAGTTCACCCCAGGCTGGTTATTTCGCGTCGCGTCATGCGCGAGCTTACCGCGGAGCAGATAGATGCTGCCCTCAGCCATGAGCGTGCCCATCGTTCATCGGGCGACAACCTCAAACGCTTTCTAATGCTGCTGGCGCCCGATATGCTGCCTTTCATGCGTGGGTTCGTAACTCTGGAACGGAGCTGGGCGAAGGCCATCGAGTGGGCGGCTGACGCGCAAGCCAGTGCCGGCGATCCTGATCGCGCGCTCTCGCTAGCCGATGCTCTGGTAAAAGTGGCAAGGATGGGCAACAAGCCGCAGCTCTCTTATCTATCCAGTTCGCTGATGGCGGACGATCACGACCTGTCGGAGAGGGTTGACCGCTTACTGCGTCCACAGCCTCTTCCGGAAAAGCCGGCAAAGGAACTAATTCCTTTGGTCAGCGGAGCCGCCGCACTGATGGCCACGGCGTTACTGATCGTGACTCTTTGGCCGTCCAGCCTGAGTATGGTGCATGGCGCACTGGAGCAACTCGTCCGCTAGACTTCATTGTTTCGCACGCTAATGCCCGGATGAGTCCGGGCGTTCTTTTTCTTCCGACGCGAACTGACCCCGTTCCGAAAGGTCTTAACAGTTCTTGGTTCCGTCCTGCCAGATTGTCTATCGTCTCATCCTGGAACGCTCATTCCCCAGCCTTGGTTCCACCTTGGCGCGAGAGGTATCGTTGCACACAATCCGGCAAAGACCATGCTACGGCTGATGCCATGGCACGGGCGCGTTCTGTATCGGGTGAGCAATGCCCGCCTTCATAGTCAGTGTCGATGAAAATGGTGCGCATTCCCAGCCGAGCGCCCGCCTCAACATCACGCAAGGAATCGCCGACCATAACACTGTTCTGCACGTTTGCCGCAGGAAAGTCTAGGAACGCCTGCTCGAACAATCCTGGAAGCGGCTTGCGACAATTGCATTGGTCCTCATCGTGGGGGCAATAGTAGATGGCATCCAGGCTCGCTCCTTGGAGTGCAAGTTGCTTCTGCAAGCGATGGTGCAAGGCGAGTAGATCTGCCTCTGAGCACAGCCCCAGAGCAACGCAGCGCTGATTGGTGACCACAATGACCTTGCGCCCAGCGTGGTTAAGTTGGGCAAGCGCGTCAGCGACGCCCGGCAGAAACTCGAATTCCTTCCAGCGAGTAACAAATCGGCCGTCAGGTAGGTTGCGGTTCAAGACTCCGTCCCGATCTAGGAATACATATTCAATATTGGAAAAGTCTGATGGCGTCGTGCTCGCCCATAACGTCTATAATTCCATAGTAACGGCTCTCCTAAAAGGTTCTGCGAAGATCCTCGAAACTCGTTGTTGGAAACGGGGAATCGCATGCCGTCTTCGTTGAACCTGGCGGGCGTCTTTAGTGACGCGATCGCCGACCACCTCACCATCATCCGACAGTTTGTCGCGCAGGAAGACTCGTTCGAGCGCGCCGCCGTTCGCATCACCGACTGCCTACTGGCGGGAAATAAAATTCTCTGGTGTGGCAACGGTGGCAGTGCCGCCGACTCACAGCATTTTTCTGCGGAGCTGGTGGGACGCTTCCGTCGCACACGCCGCGCTTTTCCTTCCATCGCCCTCACCACCGATACGTCAGTCCTCACCGCTATCGCCAACGATTGGAGTTATGAAGAGGTCTTTGAAAGGCAAGTTGAAGCTCTCGGTCAGGCGGGAGATGTGCTAGTCGGCATCTCAACTTCGGGAAACAGCAAGAACGTGTGCGCCGCCTTGGCAAAGGCGCGCGAACTGGGAATCTTCACTGTAGCCATGACGGGCCAGAGCGGTGGGCGAATGGCAACGGTTGCGGAGGTTTGCGTGCGCGTCCCGTCGACGGATCCGGCTCGCATCCAGGAAGGCCACATCCTCTGCGGACACATTTTGTGCGAATGGATCGAGCTTGCCACCTGCATCACGCACGCGGTCGCCGCAGGCGGGGGCAGCCAGTGATTGCCAACTTACCGAAAGTGATCAAGCTCCTCGAATCGGGATGGAGCAACGCGCGGGCGCTGGTCGTCGGCGACGTGATGCTCGACAAATACATATGGGGCCAAGTGGAACGCATTTCGCCGGAGGCGCCAGTGCCGGTAGTCCGGGCTACGTGGCAGAACGAGCGACCAGGCGGAGGGGCCAATGTCGCGATGAACCTTGCAGGATTGGGTGCCTGCGTCACAGTCGCCGGTTTCGGTGGCGGCGATGAGGAGCAGGAGAAGTTGGAATCCCTGTTGGCCGAGGCGGGAGTTGAGCCAGTTTTAACAGAAGTTCCTGCCGTTCCAACCACCACCAAGCTGCGCATTTTCTCCGGCAATCAGCAAATGATGCGACTGGATAGAGAGGCGCTAAAGTTGCCTCCTGATGCGGCCTATGCGGAGCTGCTGGAACGCGTCGAAGCTCTGCTGCCCCATGCTTCCGTCGTTGTGCTCTCCGATTACGCGAAAGGCGTCCTGACGGGTTCTCTGTGCCGTTCCGTCATTGCGACAGCCAGCAAATTGGGAATCCCCGTACTGGTAGATCCCAAATCCCGAGATTTTTCGCGCTATCGGGGAGCGACAACGATTTGTCCCAACCTCAAGGAACTGTCGGCGGCTACCGGCGAGCCCGTCCCCGACATCGATCAACTCCTGGCGGCCGGACAGGCTCAACTTCTTCTGTTGGATATGGAGTCCATGGTTGTGACAATGGGTGATAAGGGCATTACCGTGTTGCGCAAGGGCTCGCGTCTGCATGCGCCAGCGGTCGCTCGCCAGGTTTACGACGTTTCCGGGGCTGGTGACACGGTCATTGCGGTGCTGGCGTTGGCACTGGCTTGCAATGTCGAGATCGAGACTGCCATCCAACTCGCGAACGTTGCAGCGGGAATCGTTGTGAGCAAAGTCGGTACGGTTCCCATTCAGCGGGAGGAGTTACTGGGCGCGTTGTCCCAGGAACTCATTTTGCACATGGACGAGAAAGTTCTGTCCTTAGAGCGGCTGCTTTCCCGTGTGACGGCGTGGCGGTTTGCCGGCGAACGCGTGGTCTTCACCAACGGATGCTTCGACATCCTGCACATCGGGCACATTACCTTGCTGGAGCGGGCGCGTCGCCAGGGCGATCGCCTGATTGTCGCAATTAACAGCGATAAGTCGGTGTGCTCGATCAAAGGGCCGTTGCGGCCGATCGTGGGAGAACATGAGCGCGCGCGTGTTTTGGCGGCACTCAGCGCCGTGGATGCGGTAGTCGTCTTCCACGAGAGCACACCCCTGAAGCTGATCGAATCGATTCGTCCTGATGTCCTGGTGAAGGGTGGCGACTACCGTGAAGAAGAAGTCATTGGCGCTCGCGAAGTGCGAGCCTGGGGAGGATCTGTCGAACTAATACCTTTGGTCGAGGGAGTCAGTACGACTCGCCTGATCGCCAGGGCGACGCCGGAACCTCCGCTGAGGCCGTCCTCCTCCGCCGTGATGGCTTGATTTATGGCTTGGAAAGGATTGATGCTGTCGCCGCCTTTATTCTTCTCTGTTCGATTGCCAACTAAGTTGGCAATCTTCTGGCGCACACACTTGGCGCCCGAAAGCTCCAAAGGAGTTTTAACTCGAGGTCCGGTCTCGTTCTTGGTGATCCGGCTCGACGGGTTGGGCGACGTAGTCCTCACGACACCTCTGTTCAGGGAGCTGAAGCGCGCATTTCCCAAATCGTGCTGCACCGTTGTTGTGCAGGATGCATTTCGCCCCCTTCTCGTAACTAACCCGTACATTGACGAAATCATCGGCTTGCCCGAGTTGCATGCGGAATGGTTGCCGGCACCGGTGCGTCATTTGCTATCGGTCATACTGCTCTATCGAAATCGATTGCGAGGGAGACGCTTCGATGTCGCCATCTCCCCGCGGTGGGATATAGATGACCAGCTCGCAACATTTCTGTGCACGCTGGCCGACGCCAAGGACCGGATAAGCTACAGCGAAGTGGTATCGCCCGCCAAACAGATGCACAATCGTGGATTTGACGCGGTATTTAGCACGTGTCTTTCAGCCGGGCCAATCCAACACGAAGTGTTGCGCAATCTTGAAATCGTAAAAGCCTTGGGCGGCAAGGTGGAAGACAGCAGGTTGGAGATCAGGCTGACCCAGCGGGATCGCGCGTTTGCGTCCAAGACCCTGATGAACGTGCCCGCCTCGACCACAGTGGTGGCCGTTGGTATTGGTGGGCGTAGTCCAGGCCGCCGATGGCCCCTGAAAAACTACGCCGAGGCCTTGACGCGGCTGGGGGAGGGGCGTCAGGTGCAGCCAGTAATCATTTGCTCGGACGAGGAAAGGGAAGAGGCTAGCAAGCTTGCGACCCTGTTGCCCGGCGACGCCATCGTCGTCAGCGGCGTGCCCTTGCGCAAGGTGTGCGCCGTATTGCAGCGCTGCCATCTGTTTATCGGGAACGACAGCGGAAGCGCTCATCTAGCCGGTGCAATGAACCGCAAGGTCATCGTAATCTCACGGCACCCTGCAAACGGCGATCCGAACCATGCCAACAGCCCTATCCGCTTTGCCCCCTTTTGTGACCAAGTGCAGGTCCTGCAACCCGCCACCGGCTTGGATCACTGTACAAGCGAGTGCACTTTGCTCGAGCCGCACTGCATTACGGCTGTGACACCCGAGCAGGCGGTTGTCGCCGCGTGCGAGATGCTGGCAAAGGACAACTCCTCGGCGGATTGGGCGAACATGGTCCCTCCGCATAACGATGATTCGCGTCCGGCAATCGATCGAATCTCGGCAGTTGCTCGCAAGAAAGTTGCGGAGGTTTCCAAGGTTGTGACGAACATGTCTGAGAACTCGCTGTGAAGCGGGGACAAGCTATGTTTCCTTCGCGCTTGCCGCAGTCTCGTTTTGGACGAATCCTGAAGGCCGTGTCGTCGGCCGCCGTGGCGAGACTCTTGTCCGCGGGACTCACCTTGTTGTCGTTGCCGCTCGCGGTACGCTATCTGGGAGCCGAACGCTATGGCGTGTGGGCGACGATTACCACGACAGTTGTGTGGATCAACCTGCTCGACCTCGGTATCGCCAATACATTAACCAACAGCATCTCGCGGGCGTACGCGCTCGACGACAAAGTCTCCGCCGCGCGCTATTTCACCAATGCACTGTTGGTCACCGCAAGCATGGCGACGATTGCGGGTGGGGCCTTCGCGATTGTCTGTGGTCGCGTGAACTGGATGAAGTTATTCAACGTCAGCGCAAACGTACCTCCGTCGGAGGTGCGAGACACAGTTGCAGTTGCTGTCGCGCTGATGCTGTTCGGCCTGCCCTCCAACCTTGGGGCGAAACTTCTGGCCGGGTATCAGGAACTGCATCGCAACAACTACGCCGTGTGTGCGGGCGCAGTCGCCAGTGTGGTCGGCCTTGCTCTGGGTATCTCTTTGCGCGTTTCGATGCCGGTACTGTTTGCGATGTCCGTGGGATGCCTGACTTTTGCCAGTCTCGCTAACCTGGTTCTTGTGATCGGGTGGAGCAAGCCGTGGCTTGTGCCACGTCCAACTCTGATCGACAGTTCGACCAGCAGGGAACTGTTTCGTTCCGGCTCTTCGTTTTTCCTGATCCAGGTGGCGGCGGTGGTCGTCTTCAGTTCCGACAATATCGTGGTCAGTCATTATCTTGGAGCCGCCGAGGTCACGCCTTATAGTGTCACGTGGCGATTGGTAGGACTCACGGCGTTATTGCAGTCGCTCATCTTTCCTGCACTTTGGCCCGCCTACGCAGAAGCTTACGCTAACCGGGATTATGGCTGGATACGGCGTACATTCTCTTTCATGATGACAGGCACTGTCGCGCTGAATCTGTGCTGCGTGGCTGTGCTGGTCGTTTTCGGTCGCGTCTTAATTCGGCTATGGGCGGGACCTGCGGCGGTGCCGACGTTTTCTCTGCTGCTGGCGATGGGCGTGTGGGCCTTGATCAACGGATTCATGAGCGTCGAGTCCTGTTTGCTGGCAGCGCTGAACCGGACACGTGAACAAGCATTTCTGTCGATCGTCGCGGCAGTTGTGAATATTGCATTGTCCATCGGGCTGGTCCGGCATATCGGCTCCGTCGGTGTGATCGGCGGAACCATTGTTTCTTATGTTTTTGTGCTGGTGATTCCACAAACCGTGATCGTGCGCCGTTTGTTCAAGGAATTAGCAGTCGATGGGGAGCCGCTTTTCGCCTTTCGCTCTACGCTCCTCGCCAAAACGAAGTTTCTCTACAGCTCGTCTGAGGCGCGGAGTTCAGATGTCGTCAAAGGGACAGCGTTGAGCGAACCGGCAGCAGACTAGATGTGGGTCAGAAATCTTGCGCCCACCGAGCGCCGACGACCACTAATAAACGAAGATGCAAGGTGGTCCGAGGGGAAGGCAACGAAGCGGAGTCCGACGAAAAGCGAAAAGCGTGCTATTTCAAAGTAACAAGAAAGGATTGCTGACGCGTTCTTCGCCGATGGTGGTGAGTGGACCGTGTCCTGGTACGACTATAGTCTCATCAGGCAGTGCCAAGACCGGGCCATGCAGCGACTGCATGATCTTTTCGTATGAGCCGCCCGGCAAGTCGGTGCGGCCAATGGATCCCGCGAACAACGTATCCCCTGCTATCAGCTTCTTCTCGGGAGCGAAATACAGGCAGATGCTCCCCTCGGTGTGACCGGGAGTGTGGAGAACCTCTCCCACCAGACTTCCGGCGCTAACCTTGTCGCCCGTGCTAAGGCTGGCATCGATCACAACCTTTTCCGGAGGACGCATGCCAACCCATGTCGCCTGCAGGTCCAGCAGCTTCAACAGGGCAGTGTCGTTCTGGTTGAGCAGAATAGGAGCGCCGGTGAGGCGCTTTAGCTTGGTCGCTCCGCCAATGTGATCGATGTGCGCATGGGTTACGACGATTTGTTTCACCGTAAGTCCGTGACGTTGTATTACGGCCATCACGTCATCGATGTCATCGCCGGGATCGATGACCATGGCTTCTTTCGTCTGTTCATCGCCGATCACTGAGCAATTGCATTGCAGTGGGCCGACCGGGAAGATCTCGTGGATCATTACTCCAAACTATCACGAAGCTGGGGACGGGTTCATTACCACTGAAAGCGGACGCTTGAGTCACCGCGGATTCTGAAGTAAACTGCGCAAACTTGGGAGTGGAACGTTACCAGACGACGCTGCATCGAACCACGTGACAGGAGTAGCCGTTGGATCGCATTCGGTTCATTACGCATCGGGGCCAGCGCATCCTGCTGGTGGATTGCAGCCGTTGCACGGCCGACGAAGTGGCCACGGTGGCAGATCTACTGCCCGATTTCGTCACCCGAGAGCCGCTGGGATCGGTGCTGTTGCTTGGCGACTTCACGGATGCGCAATTCAACCGCGATGCTGTCGAGCGGGTGAAGATCGCTGCGGTTTTCGATCGTCCTCACTTGAAGCGGTCTGCCTGGGTATTGACCGAGAATCTTCCCAAGGCATTCTACGATTCCATCCGCAGCTTCTCTGGGCGCCAGATTCCGACGTTCGCAACTCGGGAGGAAGCGATGGAGTATCTGGTGACTTGAGGCCGCACTAGCGACGCTTATCTACCCGCAACCACTGCTCACTTGCCCTTCCATTGATACGCGTCCTGCTGCGGCAAGCCCACATGTGCCAGGACGCGGTTGACGAACTCGCGTGCAATCTCGTCAGTCGAAATCGGATGGAAGTAAAACGCGGGGATGACTGGGAAAATGGTTGCTCCTGCTTCGGCGGCGAGCGTCATGTTGCGCAGATGGATGAGGTTGAACGGCGTCTCACGTACACACAGGATCAGCGGGCGGCGCTCTTTCAGGCAGACATCGGCGGCCCGTTCGATGAGCTGGATCGCCATTCCGTGGGCGATTCGCGCCAGCGTCCCCACGCTGCAGGGCAGCACGACCATGGCGTCGGTTTGATACGAGCCGCTGGCCACATTGGCGCCAATATCGGAGTTATTTTGCTGGCGGATTTTCTGCGAAGATCGTCCCAGCAGTTTGTCGATCAACTCGTTGCGGCCCGCTATTTGAAGCTCTTCGGCCATCACGCGCAGTCCGCTATCGGAGAGAATAAGATTAACAGTTGCGACGCGGTCGTCGCGGTCAAGCGCATCCAAAAGGTGTCTGGCAAAGATGGAGCCACTGGCGCCCGTAACGGCGACGGTCAGGGATCGCGGCGCTATGTCGGTTGACGGAGGCATCTAAACTTCACATCGTATCATTCAGTTGTGGTCGGCCACGGCTATCGCTCGTGGTGACAATGCCACCCGCCTTTTCAGGATTTGCAAGTTGAGTCTCAAGACTTGAAACTAGAAGATCGTTGTTTTTGCTAACCGCTAACCCCTAACCACTGATTGTCATGACTTCCGACGCCATTAAGAAACTGTTCGACCAAGTGAAGCGCGGCAAGCTTTCATCCGAGGAGGCCGTGCAAAAACTGCGGCATCTTCCTTTCGAGGATCTCGGCTTTGCCAACGTGGATCATCATCGCGCCTTGCGGGTGGGCATGCCCGAGATCATCTTCGGCCCGGGGAAAACTCCGCTGCAGTTCAGGGAGATTTTTGCGCGGCTTGCGCAACACGGCCACAACGTACTGGGGACGCGGGTTTCGGAGGAGCAATCTCACGCGGTAAAGCGTAAATTTCGCAAGGCAACATTCCACGAGCTCGCGCGCGCCCTCACTCTGACGCAGGATGAGACCGTTTACGGCAAAGGGAAGATCGTTGTTGTCTCCGCCGGCACCAGCGACATCCCTGTTGCCGAAGAGGCAGTGGTCACGGCGCAAGCCATGGGCAACGAGGTGCAGCACCTGTACGACGTGGGAGTGGCTGGCATCCATCGGCTGCTGGCACGCCGTGAAGCACTAACGCAGGCTCGTGTGGTGATCGTTTGTGCTGGAATGGAGGGCGCGCTGCCCAGCGTGGTTGGTGGCCTCGTTGGTGTGCCCGTGATCGCGGTCCCAACCAGCGTTGGCTATGGGGCTTCATATCGGGGAATTGCAGCTCTACTCGGAATGTTGAACTCCTGCGCGTCCAATGTCAGCGTGGTGAACATCGATAACGGTTTTGGGGCGGGATACGTCGCGTCCATCATTAACCGGCTGGAATAATTCACGCCCTAGGATTCTGAGAATCGGCCAATATTTGGAGCGGTCGCGGGTAGCCGAGCAAGACTGGACGACATAGATGACGACGCCTTACAACCGTATCGCTGGTCAGAGCGTGGAGCGTCTGGCGGCCCTGAGCGATGGCATTTTCGCGGTGGCGATGACCTTGCTCGTTCTGGATCTTCGAGCCCCCGCAGTTGAGTCTGTTCACAATGAGCGGGATCTTTGGCACGCATTAGTCGCGCTTTCTCCACGGCTGCTGATGTACGCGATGAGCTTCATGACGCTGGGGATTTTCTGGGTCGGGCAGCAGACGCAACTCAATCATCTGGTGCGCTCCGACCGCAGTCTTTCCTGGATTCACATTGCTTTCCTGTTTGTGGTGTCGATCACACCGTTCTCCACCGCGTTTCTCGCGGAGTTCACGGCATATCGTCTCGCGCTGCTGCTTTACTGGCTAAACATCCTGCTGCTTGGGGTGGTTCTGTACTTCAGTTGGGTCTGTGCGTTGGGAAGCGGGCTGGTGAAAGATAATATGCCACCCCACTCCTCGGCTGCGATTAAGCGTCGCATCGTCATTGCGCAAGCGTTCTACGCATTTGGTGCGCTGCTGTGCGTGTTTAATACGTACTGGAGTATCGCTTTCATCGTTCTGGTGCAACTCTACTACGCGATTGCTCCGCGCGTCGGCAGCCGAGCGTCCTCATGAACTCCAGCGCAGTTCACGGCGGGCCCGTCGGCACAAGAACCTTAAGCGTTAGAGGTTCTTCTGACTACTAATTTGAAAGCTGATGTGCCGTCCGCGTAGCTTTGCCTTCCATTACTGTAGTCCACCCTCCGCTGGGCGTGGACACCTCAGACTTGAACGTGTACGCAGTTGGGGAGACAAGAGTGATTGTGTAGCGTCCGTTCACGGTAGCACCGTTCATCTTCTCTTCCGCGGTCCAAGTCCAAACATTGCCTTGAACGTGGCCGACGGCGATTTGGTGTTCCCCGAGGCTGTTATAGGCGTTGTAGGTATAGGTTTTGTCGGCGGGGTTGTATTCCATCACCCGCATCCCGCGGATGCTGCCCATAGGCGACTTCATGGAAGAATGCGTCTCGACGAAAAAGCTGCCCGGTACCCATTCGCTGCGTTCCGTGGAAGTAAAAGGTCCGGCCGGGGCAGTGGGGCTAACCTTCATGGTGCCCTCCAGCTTCCAATCGCCCACAAAGTAGCCCATCATTCGTTCTGCCTGCGTCGGCGCCGGTGCTTGCTGAGGAGTTTGCGCAACTATCAGACAAGCCAACAGAAAACAAGAAATGATTATTCCAAGGATGTATTTCATGCGGACGCTCCGTTTCGCAGCGATCGGTAATGCGCATCGAACAGCAATATCGCGGTGGAGGAATGCTAGCATGAACGCCTCATTTTGCCCGAACGCCAAACGAGTGCTCGTTATATAATCCGTTCCCGACTGACCCCACCTATGAACCGACGGGATTTCTTAGCCGCTATTCCTAAGCTGCTTGTGCTGGCGAAGTTTACGCCCAATGTCTTCGCACAGGTTGCCCCAGTCATACCGGCCAACATCGCCAGTCTGTACAACGACAGCGTTGTCATCGATTCGCTATGTAGCCCGTTCCTGGAAACGGACTCTCTTCCTACGGCGGCTGCAGTTGATACCGTTCGCAGTTCTGGCATTACCGCAATCAACTTTACTGTTTCTGACCAAACCTTCGACGGCACGGTTGAAAATCTCGCTTATGTTGACGCCCTGGTGGAACACTTTCCGCAAGCCTTTATGGTGGTGCGAGCTTATTCCGACATCGCTCGAGCCCACCGTGACAAGAAGATCGGCATACTCCCCGGCTTTCAGTACAGTGGATTCCTGGAAGAGAATCCCGCCCGCATTGTGATGTTCCGCCGCTTGGGAGTCCGCATCATGCAGCTCACCTACAACAATCGCGGAGCCTTCGGCGATGGCTGTCTGGAACCGGGCAACGCCGGTCTAAGCAAAGCCGGCTTGGCGGCGGTCCGCAGCATGAATGAAGTTGACGTGGCTATTGATCTGAGCCACAGCGGCTATCGCACGACCGCCGAAGCCATCGAGTCATCTTCCAAGCCTGTACTCATCAGCCATTCAGGATGTGCGGCAATTTATCAACATCCCCGCAACAAGCCCGACTCGATTCTGAAGTCGTTGGCGGACCATGATGGATACTTTGGCGTTTACCTGATGCCATACCTGGTTGCGTCGCCGACCTTGCCGACTCGCGAACACGTCATGCAACACTTGCTGCATGCCATTAACGTCTGTGGAACCGATCATGTCGGCATAGGTTCCGACGGTTCCATCCAGGCGGTCGCTCTGACCCCCGAGCAGCAGAAGGCGTTTGACGCTGACATAGCGCGGCGCAAGCAACTTGGCATCGGTGCGCCAGGCGAAGACCGCTATCCGTATGTTCCAAGTCTAAATGGTCCCGATCACATGGAAATTATCGCTTTAGAGCTGCAGAAGCGCGGACAACCATCGTCAGTGATTGAGAAAGTCCTGGGGGCAAACTTCCAACGCGTCATTGGAGAGATCTGGGGAACCGCGTAGCGGCGCGGTGGAAACTTGGAGATACGCATGAATCGCAGAACCTGGAATTGGATGCTGTTTCTTCTCGCCGCCCTGCTGCTAGGTGTGCTGAGTGTGAACGGACAGCAGTCCGGCACCCCCACGAGCAGCGTTCCGCCCATGCCGGCGAATATTCCCGCCAGTGCGGCCCGCTATTCCGTGCTGATTATGGGCAACCTCGCTGGTCAGCAGGCTACGTGGACGGCGCCTGACGTCAAGCTGCATGCCTTTTTCCAATTCAACGACCGCGGACGAGGCCCCAAAACAACGAGTCTCATCACGCTGGATGCGAAGGGCATTCCGATAGCGGAATCAATCAGCGGAAACGATTACCTGAAGTCGCCGGTCCATGAGGAGTTTTCCATCGAGGGGCAGACGGCGAGATGGACCAACACGGCCGAGCACGGAGAGAAGAGAATTGCAGCACCCGCGGTTTACATGGCGATGAATGGCGCCCCTTCGGAAATTGCTCTGCTGATCCATGCCGCGCTGGTAAATGGTGGGAGTATCGCTCTGCTGCCCGCGGGTGAAGCGCGCGTCCAACGCATCACCGAGCAGTACGTCGAAACAAGTGGCAAGAAGCGGCAGATCACCTTGTACTCGGTTACTGGGCTCGATTTTTCTCCGTCCTATGTTTGGCTCGACCACGATGGACACTTCTTCGCCGCCGGCAGTAGTTGGAGCATGATCGTGCCGGAAGGCTGGGAGGCGGTGGCTGAGGATCTGCAAAAGACGCAGGACCAAGTGATGCAAGCGCGAGCGGCGGAGATAGCGAAGAAGCTGGCGCATCGGCCGTCACATGCTGTTGTGTTTGCGCATGCTAATGTCTTCGATGCAACCACTGCCACTATGTTACGGGATCAAAATGTGATCGTAGTGGGCAACCACATTCAAGCGGTGGGTCCCGCCGCTTCAGTGCCTGCGCCCCCGGATGCCGAAATCGTAGACGCAACAGGTAAGACCCTGCTGCCCGGTCTGTGGGACATGCATGCGCACGTTGGCGACAATGATGGGCTGTTGAACCTGGCGGCTGGGGTGACTACGGTGCGCGACCTGGCCAACGATACTGACACCCTTCTGGCGCGACGCAAGCGGATCGATGCCGGTACCGAAATCGGCACGCGCATCATCATAGCGGGAATCATTGACGGAAGGGGTCCGTACCAGGGACCGACAAAAGTGCTGGTTTCCACTGAGGCCGAAGCGCGCGCGGCAGTGGACAACTACGTCCGTCTTGGCTACGTGCAGATTAAGATTTACAGCTCGGTCGCCCCCGAACTGGTGCCCCCCATCATCGACGAAGCCCACAAGAATGGGTTACGGGTAAGCGGCCACATTCCCGCGTTCATGACCGCATCGCAATGTGTGAGGCTGGGCTATGACGAGATCCAGCACGTAAATTTTCTCATCCTCAACTTCATGCCGGACGTTAAGGAGACGAGGACCCCAGCCCGGTTTATCGAGCCGGCTAAGCGCGCCGCCGACCTTGACCTGAATTCGCCGGACGTCCAAGCCTTTGTCAAGCTCCTGCAGGAACACCACACAACCCTCGACCCAACCATGAGTGTTTTCGAAGAGACAATCGTCGCTCGGCCCGGCGAAGTTCCTCCTGGATACAAAACGGTCGAGAACCGATTGCCGGCCCAGGTACGCCGGGGATTGTTGTCCGGCGGAATAACTCCACCACAAGGCATGGAGGCTCGCTATCAGCAGTCGTTCGCAAAAATGGTTGATCTGGTCGGCGTCCTGTATCGCGCGGGCATACCAATCGAGGCCGGCACCGACTCCATGGCCGGGTTCACGCTGCAACGCGAATTGGAACTCGATACTCAGGCTGGGATTCCACCGCCGAAAGTTCTGCAACTGGCCACGCTGGGCGCCGCCAGGATCATGAAGCGCGACGCAGAACTCGGTTCGATTACTGCAGGCAAGCTTGCTGACCTGGTATTGATAGACGGCAACCCAGCAATCAACATCAGTGACGTGCGAAAAACTTCGCTGACTATGAAGGATGGAGTTATCTATAAGCCAGCCGAGTTGTATTCCGAACTAGGGGTTCTGCCGTAGCGGAAAACACGACAGTCAACGCTCAATGCGTCGCGGTGGAGTTGACTACCAGCAGCCATCCGCTACCACTGCGAACCAGCAAATCTTTATCGGATTGAAGTTCGATCTGTCCGACAGGAGCGGAACTGCCGTTGTGCGTTAGCCGCACATCGTTAAGGCCGTACACGCCACATGCCGAGGTTGAAAACACCCAAAGTGCCTGCTCACTATCGTTTCCATTCGTGGTCGAACAGCCAGCGTCCGATTCGGCCGTCAGCCTTCCCCAAACTCCTGATCCTGTATATCTGCCAACGATGCCGCTATTCGAAGCCACTATGCCGCGTCCGCGGTTCACCACATCGCCTCCCACCTGTTTCGTCATCCACTCGTCCGACGACTCGGAGTCCGATTGATTGCCCATGGGAAGTTTCGCGTTAAAAACACTCTCCATGGATGCCAACGCGCGGAGGTTGGCCGACAAGTGAATCACTTGCCCATGGTCTTGGATCTGGTCGAAGGTGACTGCAATGCTAGAGCCGGTAATTCCCGGCTTGCCTGCGGAAACCACATGCCCCACGACGCGAGCTCCCGACTTGATTTGCCCTCCCGATGGCAAGGGCACATCCTGCATGATCTTTCCTTCGATTTTTTCGCCGAGCTTGTCCTTCTTAGCGTCCAGGGAAGAGTTCAGCATCAAAGGCAACACGGTGCCGGGGGGAAGCTCCTGGGCGGCCAGCATTGCTACGGTGCACAGAAAACCAGCGGTAAGTTTGAGCCAGAGCATGGGGAATTTGCGGTCAAACGGTGATCCAACAATTTACATCGATTCGATGCCAGTTAGGATTAAAATTGAGTGACAAACGCCGCCGTGAGGCGCGGCGCATTGCCAATGCGGACAGACTTCGGCTCCGCTCAGCGCGTACCCTTAGACTTCGCACCAGTGAAAAAAGTTTGTGCCACGCGCACCATCGGAGCGAGTGACTCGGCAACAACTTACCGGATGACTGACACAGCCCGTCTATTTGCCCATCACTAGCTTGGCAATGGTCTGCAACTGCATATTCGAAGTGCCTTCGTAGATCTTGCCGATCTTCGAGTCGCGGAAGAACTTCTCCACCGGGTAGTCTTTGGTGAATCCGTAGCCCCCGTAGATCTCGACGCAAAGCGAGGCCACGCGCTCAGCAACCTGCGAGGTGTAGAGCTTGGTCATCGCGGCTTCCTTCACGAAGTTCATGCCCGCATCTTTCATGCGAGCGCAGTTATAAAGCAACATACGGGCAGCTTCAATCTCGGTGGCCATCTGGGCAATCTGGAATTGAATCCCTTGGAACTCCGCGATGGCCCGACCGAACTGCTTACGTTCCTGCGCATACTTGACCGCGAATTCCCACGCTCCACGTGCCAGTCCTAGCATCTGCGCGCCAATGCCGATGCGGCCTTCGTTCAACGTTTCGATGGCGATCTTGTAGCCCTTGCCGACTTCGCCCAGCACGTTGTTCTTGGGTACGCGGCAATCTTCCAGAATTAACTCACAGGTGCTGGAAGCGCGGATGCCGAGCTTGTCTTCCTTCTTGCCCACGGTAAATCCAGGAAAGCTCTTCTCGACGATGAACGCGGTGATGCCCTTGTATCCGGCGGAAGGATCGATCGTGGCCAACAGGATGAACACTCCCGCTTCCTTGCCGTTGGTGATCCACAGCTTCTGACCGTTGAGTACGTATTCGTCGCCCTTCAACTCCGCACGAGTTTGCAAAGCGAATGCGTCCGAACCAGAACCGGCTTCGCTCAACGCATACGCGCCCACCGTGTCGCTACACATCCGAGGCAGGTAGCGCTTCTTTTGCTCTTCCGTCGTCCAGCGCAGGAGAGCATTGTTGACCAGGGTATTTTGCACGTCCACGATAACTCCGGCGGAAGGATCGACACGAGACAGTTCCTCCACCGCGAGGATCGCTTCGAAGAAGGTTCCTCCTCCTCCGCCGTATTGCTCGGGAACTTCAATGCCCATCAAACCTAAGTGAAAAAACTGATCAATGAGCTTGGACTCGAAGACGCCCTTCTCGTCCATCTCCTTGACGTAAGGCCGAACGGTTTCGTCCGCGAACTGCCGAACCGTATCGCGGAAGAGGGCTTCGTCTTCAGTGAGGGAAACCAAAGGGGTGGGGGCAGCGGCAGCGCCATTTGCGATAGCTTGTGACATGAGGGCAATCCTTCCGGAATGGGGGTAGGAACCTCTGATTTTAGCATTCGCGGAGGGTGGGTTGTTCCGAGCTGGTCCGCTAGTCAAACCCGTTGAAGGGTATTCGCGAATTGGGCCTACTCCACCTCGTGCTTGGCGGTGTAGCCGTCGCGCGCCGCAATCGTGTACTTGATGTCGTGATTTTTTTCGTCCTTGATGATGAGCGGCTTATCCTCAGGTCCCACCAGTTCTACCTTCAGCTTGCGATAGGAGCCATCTTGCTTGGTGTTGGTGGGCTTGTAGGTGATGGTGTATTGATTGCGGATCGCCTGGGCCACTTCGCGGAAAATGTCGGGCATTTCACCCATCAGACGGGGAGCATAACTGCGTCCGCCAGTCATCCTGGCGAAGGTTGCCATCTGGTTCTTGGCCTGCACATAGTCCATCATCGCCATGGAAACATTAGGGTTGTTGCCGGCCATTGCGTCCACCCTTTCCAGGTAAGCCTCGCCGGTGCAGATGGTGTAGATGGTCACGTTGGGGGTGGCCTTGACTTTCTTGAGAATGGTATCGAGCGTAATCTTGCTGAACGTGTCTCGGCCGCTGGCGACCACAACCAGCTCCTTGTGGCCCGGGATACGATCCAGGCGGTCCAGCGTGTCATACATGGCATCGAAGACGTTGGTTTCGCTGAACCCCGGAATACGCAGCGTGTTAAGTGCGCCGAAGACCGCTTGCTTGTCCTGAGTGAAATCCAGCAGGATGTGCGTCTTCATGTCGAACTCTTCGATAGCTACCCAGTCCTGCGGCTGCAGATTCGAGGCAAAGGTGTATGACGCATTCAGCGCGTCATACATGAAGTTGTAATTGGTGGCAGCAAATTCGACCAACAGGACTGCCGTGATGGGCGCCTTGCTCATGGTGACGCTCTGAATATGCTGAGGAACACCATCTTCCCAAATCTTGAAGTGCTCTTTCGCCACCTCCTCAGGCAAGGCCAGCGGCCGCCCGTCTTTCTGCAACACGCGCGCATCCACGCTGACCACGGGAACGTCGACGTGCAGCGAGTATTGCGGATTGTCACTAGGCTGCTTGGGCTTGGGCGGTGGCGGCGCTTCCTCAGTGTCCGGCTTCTTGGGCACGGCGATGGGGCCGGATTCTCCCGCTGGCCCTCCAGCTTCGGCAGGCATCTGCTCTTGCTGGCTCTTGGTTGGCGGCGATTGTGTCTGCGTCCCGGAATCGTTGCCGCCGGTGGACTGCGCGAGTGCCGGCATGGCGAAGGAAAGAACGCTTGCTACCACGATGAGCGCGGCCATTCTCATGGGGCTAAGAGCAACCGGTGAAATATCGGAACAAATAAGGTGTTTCTCACAGCACATCAGGATGCCTCTTGGGCCGGACTGTCTGCTAGTATAAATGCAAATTCAGCCTATTTGACTCGCTGCGGTGCGCAGAAAAGTGCTCAAGTGCTAACGTGAGGAGCACTGCCGCAGTCCATTCAGCCAGTCGTGGCCGTCCATCAGGAACGCTCTCGGGCGTAGTGGGGATCGCCGATCTTGGTCGCAAAGCCGCCCCGCGGCTTAAGGTAAGGGATGAGGAACATGTTGCGCAGCGTCGTCTCCTTGGTACTACTTTGTCTTACTTCACTGGCCGGCCTCGCGGCCGAAAAGCCAACAGTTCAAATCATGCCGGAGGACCAGGTCAAGGCCGGTATGCACGGTGTAGCGTACACGGTCTTCGAAGGCGTCATTCCTGAGGCCATGGATGTTGAAATTCTTGGTGTACTGCGCAATATGGGCGGCCCGAAAGCCGATGTGATCCTGGCGCGGCTGCACGGAAAAAAAGTCGAGTACTTCGGCGTGGTCGCAGGCATGAGTGGCAGCCCGGTTTACATTGATGGCAAACTCGTGGGCGCTATCGCTTATCGTATTGGCGAGTTCTCCAAAGAGCCTATAGCCGGCATCACTCCCGCCAGCGCCATGCTTGAAATCGATGCCTTGGACAAGACGCCCGCGCCGGAAGAGGCGCGAGGTCTATCCGGAGGGAAGCATGAGGCGGCGCGAACTTCGGGACCCGGCTTGGCCGCCCCTCCGAACCAGCAGGACGCAAGCTATGCGAACTTGCTTAAACCGATCGAGACTCCGCTCGTGTTCACCGGATTCAGCGAGAGCACGATTCGCCTCTTCTCCAAAGATTTTGCCTCAGCCGGCGTTGTTCCGGTGATGGGCGCCGGCTCGGTCAGCAATGATAAGCAGCCGGAACCTCTGGTGCCGGGCTCCGCCGTCAGCGCGATTTTGGTACGCGGCGATATGAATATCGCCGGCACGTGTACCGTCACTTATCTCGACGACAGCCACCTATTAGCATGTGGCCATCCTCTTCTGCAGTCGGGCAGCGTCGATATGCCCATGACTAAAGCGACAGTGCTAGCGACTCTGCCTTCGCCGCAGAATTCCTTCAAGATCGTCAATACCACCGAACCGGTCGGCGCATTCGTCCAGGACCGGCGCGCGGGAATCATGGGACGCTTCGACCGCGAGCCACACATGATCCCGGTGATCCTCACCTTCAATGGGGTCTCGCATCCCAAGCAGTTCCACTACGAAGTACTGAACAATGCCAAGGTCACTCCTGCAGCAATGATGGCTACGGTGTTTAATGCCATCCAGGGGATGAACGAATACGGTGAGGACACGACTTATCGTTTGCGGGGCGATATTGACGTTTTGGGCTATCCCAAGCTGCGTGTGCAGAACATGTATGCTCCGCTCGACGGCACGACTCCAACCGCTTACGGCATCGCCCTCTCCATCGGCGAACACTTCAGCCGCATCTTCGAGAATCCTTACGCAACGCCTAAGATCGAACGAGTGGAATTGAACTTCGACCTGGTTCCAGATCGCCGCTCGGCGCGCCTGGAAACTGCCCGCACCGACGTCACGGAAGCTCGTCCGGGCGATCAAATTACCATCGAGACTCTGCTGCGGCCGTATCGCGGAGAAAGCATTGTGCGGCAGATTCCGATGAAGATTCCGACGTCCACACCGAAAGGCACGCTGCGCATTTTGGTCAGCGACGGCGACACTCTTGACAAGATGCGTCGTGTGTCCGGACCGATGAGTCGGCGCCTCGATCTGGGCTCTACCATTGCGCTGCTCAACAAAGAGCACATGAATTCTGAGCTTTACGTCTCTCTGCTTGAGGCAAATCCGCAAGCCATGGTGGATGACAAAGTAATGCCAACCTTGCCCTTGTCCGTAATGAACGTGATGGATGGCATGCGCGGCACGCAGGACATGATCGTCGTGGGCGAGTCCGCCGTGGATGAAGCGTCCACTCCGGTCGATTACGTGGTGACCGGTTCACAGATCATCACACTGACGATCAAATAGCGGTCGGTCCCAGTCGAGGGTTTTCGGGACCTCGGACTCACCCTCCCAGGATGCGCCACAGCGGCGCGCGTCTAGAAGTTTCTATCGTGCGATGACTTGCGTCTGCTGTCTTCCCACCGGCCGGATCCTGCCAAAGCACTTATCCACTTTTTGGTAGCTCTAACGTCGTTCTTTCCGTGGTCTCCGCAACTGAGAACTCTGCGATTTGTTGGCTCCTCGCTCCTGATCGTCTGCAAGCGAGACCTCTGCCAGCACCGCTTCGGCGCGTCGAACTTGATCACATGGGTGCCTAACTCATTATCCGTCAGTTAGTTGGACGATCATACAAAACTCATCCGCAAATCATCCCCTAACCATTGAAGCAAAAGCGGAACCGGCGCATTGTGGCTCACGAGAGCGGGAAATTGAATAGGCAGGGCTTATCGCCCGCTCTCTCGGGGAAGGCTACCGGAGGGGGAAAGACGGCCCCCTCCGGATAGCGGAGAGACCCAAATCGAGGCGGTGCCCCTGAAATCGCGCCGCCAAACATTGAAGCTAGCGGAGGTCGTTATGAAACGCCCGGGACCACCACCAGCCAGTCACTTGGCAGAGATCGTCCACTTCATCGAGGAACATCCCGGATTTTCGCCGGAGCTGCGAGGCGAGGACGCGGTGGTATGGGCATTCCGCATAGGAGGTTGTTTCCTGACGCTCGCCGAGATGGAACGGCTTATCGCCACCCAGCCGCACTTCGATGCGCGCGAAGCGGCGTTGCTGATGGCTTCGTCCAGCGCGTCCGCGCGGTCGGGGTGATCTTAGGCGACCGTTGTTGATCACCGTCGTGACGCACTCAAAAGAGCAGCGTCCAAATCCGGTCTCGACAAAGTCATGGGTTATTTCGATTTTTGGTTAGGGAGAGCGTTGTAGTTCTGGCCGAGTTACGCGCGCACTCCCGGTGGGGAGCGGCTTCCGCGGTGAAGTTGGCTCCCCGCTTCTGAGGATCATCGCCGCCACAAGCTGGCGACTAGAAGGAGGTCGAATGTCATGAAAAACGTAACGACGACTCGCCCAATAAACTCGATCAACACGACAGCCTTCGCTTTGGTGCTATCGCTTGTCCTGATCGCGCTGACTATCACGCCTGCAGCCCAGTCGCAGGAGAAAGCGACCGGAAATATCCATGACGCTTTCGCTGACATCGGCATGAAGGTTCATGGCTTCGGCGGAATGTTCGTCGATGAGGATAAGGACGCTCTGTATGTTTACTTAGTGCCCGGTCAGCCGGGCGATGTCGCAGAGGTAAACCAAGCCATCACGGACATCTTTGGGTCCAAGCGTCCACCGCAACGTCACATCAAGGTCCTAGATGGACAGTACACATTCCTCGAATTACAGGATTGGTACAGCCATATGAGGCCGCGCGTCTTGCCCATGGATGGAGTAGTGCTGACCGGCATCGACGATCGCAAGAATCGGCTGAAAGTTGGGGTTGAGTCGGACGCTGCTGCCTCCGCAGTGCAAACGGAGTTGGATGCTTTGGGCATCCCGCGTCTGGCGGTAAATATAGTACTTGCGGGGGAGGCGACTGCCGAGGGGTCTCTAACGGACCGCATCCGCCCCCTGTACGGAGGTCTCAACATTCAGGCAGATGGGGGAGAAGAATGCACACTTGGTGTGGTCGCTATTCGCCAGGGCAAGGCCGGCTTCGTTACAGCCGCACATTGCGGCGACAAACCTTTCCAGCTCAAGGGATCTATTTTTTCTCAACCGCTGAATACTTCTCCGGACACCACTCAAGTCGCCAAAGAAACTGTTAACCCACCCCTATTGAACGCGCTGGAGTGTGGCAGGGGCGCTAAGGAAGTTAAGTGCTCTGGTGGCCGGGGTTGTCGCTGTAGCGACAGCTTGTTCGCGGAAGTCAACAATGGCAGCCTTGCCGATGCGTTGGGTTATATCGCGAGGCCTGACCTGAACAAAACTACATGGGCTGGAGGTAATAATCCTCCGCCAACCTTCAAGATCACTGCGAAAAGCGCGACATTCGTAGTTGGCCAGTCGATTACTAAAGTTGGCTCGGCTGGCGGAAGAACTGAAGGCAAGATAACCGATGCCTGCACGGATGACAAGCTTACGCAGAGGGGCGTCAAGTACGAACTATTGTGCGTAAACGAAGCGGATTACACGTCTGCCGGTGGCGACAGTGGTGGGCCGGTGTTTGTGATCACCAGTCAAGACACGAATGAGGTGACGCTCACCGGCATTCACGCGGGCGGGGTGCCCATCGACGGCAAGAAGTTCGCGGTCTACAGCACTATCGATCAGATCGAAAATGCTACGACGGAATTGGGTCCGCTAATTGTCTGCGCCGATGAATCGTGTTGAGGACCAGATCCCATTTGCCTCAGCGCCCTCCCTTGCCTGGACGAGGGCTGGGCGCTGGGTCGCCACCATGCACTCGCCTTAATTCCGGTGCGACTCCCTGGGTTGCCCGCGCGCACTCATAGCGCGCTTACTCGGAAAACCCATCCGCCACCTCTGAGCTCGAGCGCCCCTGTGTTACGCTTTTCTTATTCCTGCCAATCGGCCGATCAGGACTCATCATGAAAGTGCTTCGCGTGGCGCTCTTTTGCCCGTTGCTTGCAGTAATGTGTTGGGCGCAAGGGACGCGCACTTGGGAGCAAACTAAATACGACGAGTTTGAAAAAGGTACCAGCCGTGGCATTGCTATCTGCAGTGATGGAACGCTCACCCTCGCGCCCGCGTTTGACGCGTTATATACATCTCCTTCCACTTTCCTTTGGAGCCTCGCCGCCGACGCGCAGGGTAATGCCTACGCCGCAGCCGGGTCGCCGGCGCGCGTCTACAAGCTGACGCCTGACGACAAGGCCAGCATCATTTTCGCTCCCCAGGAATTGCAGGTGCAGGCGCTGGTGGTGGACTCGAGCGGCGCCATCTATGCCGCCACGTCACCAGACGGCAAAGTGTACAAGATCGTTTATGGGGGCCCCGCTCCGGGCAAAAGCCCCGAGGGAGCGCACACTACCGCCGAAGTTGCTGCGGCGCAGGAAGGTAGCAAGCCAAGTCCAACCGGCGAGTCTCCGCGACCTTCGGTCGCCGTCGATTCCACTTACACTGCCAGCGTCTTTTTCGATCCCAAGACAAAGTATATTTGGGCGCTGGCACTCGATCGCGAGGGACGGATTTATGTCGGAACTGGCGATCGCGGCGAGATCTTCCGGGTGGATCGCGACGGCAACGGCAGTTTGTTCTTCAAGAGCGATGAGGCGCAAATCCGCGCTCTTGATTTCGACAACTCTGGCAACCTGATTGCCGGAACGGACGGTAGCGGCCTGATCTATCGCATTTCGCCGCAGGGTGAAGCTTTTGTGTTGTACAGCGCGCCCAAGAAAGAGATCACCGCCCTTGCCGTCGATGGGCAGGGCAACATCTATGCGGCCGGCACCGGCGAAAAGCATGGCGCGACTTCATCGCCAGCACCGGTCATCAGCGCGCCCTCAGCGGCGGCAACTCCGGCCAGCGGGGGAACAGTTATCACGCTCGGCACGCAAGCTAGTCCTGCAGGAGCGGGAACTCCCACCCCCGCATTCACGGCCATTCCATATCCCAACGCGAGCAATCTTGGCGGGTCTGAGGTCTATCGTCTCGCGCCCGACGGTTCGCCGAAGACGATGTGGTCGTCTCATGAAGATTTGGTTTACGCATTGGCTTTCGATCAAGCAGGACGGTTGCTCGCCGGCACTGGCAATCGAGGCAAAATCTATGTCATCGGCGCCGACGGCTACACCGATCTCGCCACGGCCAGTGCGAACCAAGTGACTGCGTTCGCGCGCGCTCCGAAGGGCGGCCTGTACGCGGCGACCAGTAATCTGGGAAAGATTTTTCTACTTGGTTCAGGCCCCGTAGCGGAAGGTACCCTCGAGAGTGATGTCTTCGACGCGAAGAACTTTTCACAGTGGGGACGTGTAGAAGTTCGTGGTAGCGGCAATTTCAGTCTCCTTGCGCGCAGCGGTAACGTGGATAATCCTGACCGCAACTGGAGCTTGTGGAAGCAGGTTGATCTGCAGAAAGATCTTCCCGTGGACGCACCGTCGGCGCGCTTCATTCAGTGGAAGGCGGTGCTGCATCCGGGGAAACCGGCAACGACAGTTGAAAGTGTGGCCCTGAATTACCTGCCCAAGAACGTCGCCCCTGAGGTGGAAGATGTGACGGTTGTCGTCGGCTCGCGAATCCCGGAAGGCACGCACTCCGAGCCGGAGAGCACTGCGGCAAACCCTTATGCCGCACCCATCCCGATGGTCCACGATAAACATTCCATCGTGGTGAAGTGGAAGGCTCAGGATGAAAATGACGACTCCCTGATTTACAGCGTCTATTATCGCGGCGATGGTGAGAGTCGCTGGAAGTTGCTGCGTGAGGGGATCGAAGAGCGATTCGTTAACCTCGACGCCGATCTTTT
The DNA here is from genome assembly GCA_963748225.1 of uncultured Acidobacteriaceae bacterium. Lineage (GTDB taxonomy): Bacteria > Acidobacteriota > Terriglobia > Terriglobales > Acidobacteriaceae > Bog-257. The sequence continues at coordinate 601,240 of CAVVHW010000012.1, read as the reverse complement.
CCCCGACGGAGGCTACACCATTCGCGTGGTCGCGTCAGATGCGCCTTCCCATTCACCCGAAGACACTTTGACGGGCGAGAACACCAGTCCGCGCTTTGAGGTAGATAACACGCCGCCTCACATTGAGTCGCTGAGCGCCAAGGTCGAAAGAGATAAGCTGCATGTGACGTTCCGTGCGGTGGACAGCTTTTCGCCCATCAGCCGCGCCGAGTACTCGCTGGATGCGGGCGATTGGCAAACTGTCGATCCTCTGGGGAAGATCTCCGATTACAAAATTGAGAGCTATGATTTCAGTGTGCCCATTCCAATGGCAAGCGCGAACGAGAATAGGAGCAAAGGTACAAACGCAGATATTGCCGGCGGGGTCAGCGACGAGCACACGCTTGTGATCCGAGTCTATGATCGCTTCGAGAACATGGGAATCAGCAAGAGTGTGGTGAAGGGGACGGGAGGACGATGATTGGTTGCAGGTACAGCGATCCTTCGACTCCGCGCGAGCAAGAGAAGCTCGCGCTGCGCTCAGGACGACAATCCGCTACTATATGCGGCTCGTGCTGAGGCGAATGTCTCCGTGAACACCCGCGCGGCTATCGACCTGCTCGCGTTGCTCGCCTGTTCGGTATATGACACGATTCCGCTGTTCTGGTTTGTGGTGCATCCGTTTGTGGAGCGCTGGCGAGCCAGAGGGCGTCGCGCCTATGCGATCATCATTCCTGTATGGGGCGGATTCATCACCGTCGCCTTCCTGTCGGTGTGGCCATTTTGGTCGCTTCACTTTTATACGAATTGGTTTGTCTGGGCGCCTGCGGCCGTCCTCTTCCTTCTGGGATTCTCAATCTATCGCGCGGCCTTCCAAAGCTTTGACCGTGCTCAGGTTTCCGGATTGGCCGAACTGGAGCCGGATCGCCATCGCCAGCAATTGATCACAACCGGTATTCGCTCGCGCGTGCGCCATCCCATTTACCTCGGTCACCTCTGCGAGATCATCGGCTGGTGCGTTGGGACTGGATTGGTTGCGCTGTATGCGCTGGCGGCCTTTGCCATGATCACCGGGGCGGTGATGATCCGCATGGAGGACCGCGAACTGGAAGCGCGATTCGGGGAGGCGTTTCGCGCATACCGGGAGAGGGTGCCTGGAGTCTTTCCGAGATTATTTACCACGGAGACACGGAGGACACGGAGCTTTTGATTTCTAGAGAGGTATGTCCGTGATCTCCGCGCCTCCGTGGTTGATCTTTATCCCTGTAAATCTGCGCCTAACCCGCTTTTCGCTACAATGAACCTTCGCTGAGCTTTCCAAATGCAATTCGAACTCTTTGTTGCGGCGCGATACTTGCGGGCCAAACGGCGCCAGGCCGTTATCGGGGTCATCACCGTGATCTCCATCGTTGGAGTGGCGGCAGGGGTCGCCTCGCTCATCATCGCGCTGGCTATCAATAACGGATTTCGTCAGGACTTGCAGGAGCGGTTGCTAGGTTCGACCTCGCATATCAACTTGCTGCGCGTCGAGAGCGATGGCATCCGCAACTGGCAAGACCTGCTGGCGCGACTTGAAAAGCAGCCGCACGTCGTGGGCGGTGCGCCCGCGATCTACGAGCAGGTGCTGATCTCGCGTGGGGCACGAGCCCAAGGGGCGATTCTCAAGGGCATCCTGCCGCAAGACGAGCGGAGAGTAAGCGACATCCTCGATACCATCAAAAGCGGCTCAGCCGACAGCCTCGAAATCCCGAAAGGACAAAAGGAAGGTAAAACTGCATCTTCCGCTTCTGACCCCGACGAGCCTAACCCACTTTCCGCGCGCGTTACCGCTTCGTTGCCGCCGATAATTCTGGGCAAGGACATGGCCGACCAGCTCGGCGCTACCGTCGGCTCGCTCGTGACCGTCACTAGCCCGCAAGGCGAACTGACGCCGTTCGGTATTGTTCCCAAGTACAAGCGCTTCAAGGTGACGGGAATTTTCTCATCGAGCTTCTATGAATACGACAGCTCGTGGGCTTTTATTCCCCTCGCTGACGCTCAGAAGCTCTTCGACCTCGGCGATGTCGTCTCCGTTCTGGAATTCAAGATCGACGATATTTACCAGGCGCCCGAAATCGCGCAGAAGCTGGAAGCCGCCGCCGGCAAGGGTTTCATGTCCACCAACTGGATGGAGCAGAACCGCGCCATCTTCCACGCCCTGCGGCTGGAGCGGGTGGTGACGTTTATTACTATCGGACTGATTGTGTTTGTGGCGGCGCTCAATATCTTGATCTCGCTAATCATGATGGTGATGGAGAAAACGCGCGACATCGCGGTGCTGGTTTCGATGGGTGCGAAGAAACGTCAGATTCGGCGCATCTTTATCTATCAGGGGATTCTGATCGGCGTGATCGGGACGGTGCTGGGGCTGATCGCCGGATATCTGCTTTCGTGGGGAGCCGGGCACTATCACTTGGTCGCACTTTCCGCTGAAGTGTATTCCATCGACTACGTGCCCTTCGCTCCACGGGTCACCGACGGCGTGTTAGTGGCGATTGTCGCCATTGGCGTCAGTTTCATTGCGACCCTCTACCCGTCGTGGTCGGCCGCCAGCGTTCTGCCCGCCGAGGCATTGCGGTATGAATAGGAAAGGAAACTCCACATCGTCACCATGGGAGAGAGCAGCGGGCGGAATCTCGTTCGGGCTGTGCGGCTGAAAGTGACCTAGCCGCTCAGGAAGCGCTAGCAGCGACCAGCACAGGAACAGGCACCATCAGAGCTTTACCCGCCACGGTGGCCAGGCCATCGAGCGTGTTCATGAATGTCGCAGCAAGCGGCGGAGCGTCCTCCAGATGCCACAGCAGTTCGGCATTGTTCCACGCGGATTCGCGTGCCGCGCTCACGTTCCATGCGGCGATGGTGTCCTCCAGGCGAGAAACAGGTGGGAGCGGATCGCCGAGCAGCCGGACGTGCAACTCCTGCTTAGCGGTTTCGATTAGGCTGTCCAGCGTGGAGTTGAGGGCCGTATAGTCGTTGTATTGTGCGCTGCCATACTGCGGAATGGTTCCAGTTGCCCGGCAGTTGGATACGAGCGCCTGCGGCAGGTCGTGATTGATGTGAGCATTCACGCCGGCGAGGGCGAACTGGATGCGCGCGATTAGGGTCTGGTTGCGACTGTTGAACAGAACCTGCCAGCAGTCCGGCGCGGGCTGACCGGAAAGCGATGATGCAATAGCGCCGAAATAAAGTCGCGCAAATTGCACGTCGAGTCCCGCAAGCCACTGCGGATCGCTGAATCCACCCGAGGCGATCTGGCTTTGCACCGCCTGTGTCACCTGGAGATAGAGCTGGTTGAACCATTTCAGGCCGTCGCCATCGATGCACGTGTCTGCGATGATCTTCATGGTTTGCAAGACATCGTCAACGGTTTCAGGGACGGTTTTGGCGGCCGCGAGCAGAACTGGGTCGTAAGGGAACATGGCTGGCATTATAGCGGCCCAATGAACCCCGCCCGCCCCTGGACACATCCATACTTCTCATGAAAGCTCCTTGCGACGAGGCCGTAATTGGCGCTCGAGCCGCGACTTCTCCATGCCGCGGAAATACAGGTGCCTGGGTGCTGGCGGCGACCATCCTTGCGTCGAGCATGGCTTTCATCGACAGCACGGTCGTGAATGTGGCTCTGCCGGCCTTGCAGGCGAATTTTGGTGCCAATGTTGCCGATGTGCAATGGGTCGTCGAGGCTTACGGGCTAACGTTGGCAGCGCTGATTCTGGTGGGCGGGTCGATGGGCGATTTGTTGGGTCGCCGACTGATGTTTCTGCTGGGCGTAATAGCGTTCGCCGTCGCGTCGCTGCTCTGCGGCCTCGCATCGAGTATCCATGAACTGATTTTTGCCCGGGCCATCCAGGGCATTGGAGCCGCATTTCTCGTTCCCGGCAGTCTGGCATTGATCAGCGCATCGTTCGAGGAGAGCGAGCGCGGCCGGGCGATCGGTACCTGGTCAGGATCGACAGCGATCACCACAGCGATTGGTCCCGTCTTAGGAGGCTGGCTTATTCAGCATCTGTCATGGCGCTGGGCCTTCTTCATCAACGTTCCGTTGGCGGTTGCAGTATTGGTCATCTCGGTATGGCGCGTTCCCGAGAGCCGCAGCCGCGAACACCGGCGAATCGACTGGTGGGGCGCGTTGGCTGCTACGTTGTGCTTAACCGGCTTGGTGTTCGGGCTGATCGAATCGGCGACGCTTGGTTGGAGAAGTCCGTTGGTCGTGGGGAATCTGATCGCGGGAATTGTTTGCGCGCTCGGGTTTGCAATGATCGAGGCCCGAATTCCCTGGGCGATGGTGCCATTAAATCTATTTCGCTCGCGGGCGTTCAGCGGAGCCAATCTGCTCACGCTCTTCTTGTACGCAGCGATTGGAATTTTCTTTTTCTTGCTGCCACTCAACCTGATCCAGGTGCAAGGCTACTCTGCGACTGCCACCGGCGGCGCGCTGTTGCCCCTGATTCTGCTCATGTTTCTGTTGTCGCGCTGGTCGGGGGGGTTGGTCGTCCGCTACGGAGCGCGATTGCCCCTTGTCATTGGGCCGCTGATCGCAGCGTTGGGATTCCTCCTTTTCGCGGTGCCATCGGTGGGCGGTAGCTACTGGATAACGTTTTTCCCGGGCGTCGTTGTGCTTGGGCTTGGAATGGCAGTGAGCGTGGCTCCTTTGACGACGGTTGTGATGGAATCCATTGACCAGGACCGAGCCGGTACCGCGTCCGGCATTAACAATGCTGTGGCCCGTGTTGCTGGACTACTGGCCATCGCGGTGTTCGGTGTAGTGATGGTGAGCGAATTCAGTTCACACCTGAATCGTAGCCTGGCAACTGTTGCGATGCCTGACGATGCGCGCAGCGAGCTGCGATCAAACGAAATCAAACTGGCGGCACTAAAGCCTCCATCTGGAATCGAGCCTGCAGCTGCAACCTCGATTGAATCATCGATCATCGCGGCATTTGTGTTCGCGTTCAGGCTGATGATGGGGGTTTGCGCAGCTCTCGCCGTCGCCAGCGCCGCGATGGCCTGGCGAATGATTCCAACTGGTGCGAAGTTGAAGGTCGCACCAACCGCGAGTACTGCCTGCAAAGCTGGCAAGAATTCGATATGCTAATTTTCATTTCAGGGGCCCTTCGGGGGAGTCGCACCACACTATTTCCTTATCTAAGAAAGCAACATTGCGGTAAATGGAGTGAGGTGAGTAACGCATGGCGAAACCGACACTGCTGACTGTCGACGACGATCCCAACGTGTTGAAAGCCATCGAGAGGGACCTCCGCTCTCGTTACGGCGAGAAGTATCGCGTACTGCGCGCGAACTCAGGTGATTCTGGGTTGGAACTGCTGCGGGAACTCAGAGTTCGCAACGATGCCGTGGCCCTGTTGCTGGCCGATCAGCGTATGCCGCAGATGGATGGCATCGGCTTCCTCAACGAAGCCCGTAAGGTTTATCCCGACGCCAAGCGTGCGCTGCTGACTGCATACGCCGACACCAGTGCGGCCATTAACGCCATTAACGAAGTCAACGTTCATTACTTCTTCCTGAAGCCATGGGACCCGCCGGCGCAGCACCTGTATCCGGTCATCGACGATCTTCTGGAAGACTGGACGGCATCCTACCGTCCGACCTATGGGGGAATTCGCGTATTGGGGACGCGTTGGTCGTCGAAAGCCTATGAAGTGCGTGATTTTCTGGCGCGGAATCACGTCCCCTACCAGTGGATCGACGTTGAATTGTCGGCCGAGGATCCAGAGGTGAAGCAACTCATTGCTTCGATTGGCGATGATGCCGCGAAGCTGCCTCTAACGTTGTTTCCAGACGGCACGCGAATGTTTCAGTCGAGTCCGGCGGAGCTAGCCGAGAAAATTGGACTCAAGACGCGGGCCGATACCCAGTTCTACGACTTTGCGATTGTCGGCGGCGGACCCGGAGGCCTGGCGGCAGCCGTGTACGGGGCATCCGAGGGGCTGAAAACAGTGATGATCGACCGCGAGGCTCCCGGCGGGCAAGCCGGCCTTAGCTCGCGAATCGAAAATTATCTCGGCTTTCCGTCAGGTCTGAGTGGCGGCGATCTAGCGCGTCGAGCAGTGATGCAGGCGCAGCGCTTCGGCGTAGAGATCTTGGCGCCGCAGGAAGTCGTGGAACTCCGCGCGGAGGGTCCATACCGCATTCTGAAGCTTGGCGATGGCAACGAGATTTCCTGCCATGCCGTGTTGATCGCTACCGGAGTGCAATGGCGCAAGCTTGATGTCCCCGGCATGGACCGGATGCAGGGCGCGGGAGTCTATTACGGCGGAGGAAGCCAGGAGGCAATCTCCTGCAAAGGCGAAACCGTGTACGTAGTGGGCGGTGCCAACTCCGCCGGGCAAGCCGCGCTGAACTTTGCGCAGTACGCGGCCAAGGTGGTGATGCTGGTCCGTGGCGACTCGCTCTCGGCAACCATGTCACGCTACCTAATCGACCAGATCGAGAAGACTTCTAATATTCAGGTATGGACGCACGCAGCAGTCATCGAAGTACACGGCGACACTCACCTGGAGGAGATTTCGGTGCAGTGTTCCGATACCAATAGCGTGGAACGAGTGCCCGCCAGTTCCATGTTCATCTACATTGGAGCGCTGCCAAGGACGGATTGGCTCGAAGGAATTGTTGAGCGCGACGAGCGAGGATTTGTCCTGGCGGGACCAGATCTTCTAAAAGACGGAAAGCTTCCTGCTGATTGGAAGCTGGACCGCGATCCGTTTCTGCTGGAGAGCAGCCTGCCTGGCGTGTTTGTCGTGGGCGATGTGCGGCATGGCTCCATCAAACGTGTTGCCTCCGCGGTCGGCGAGGGAGCAATTGCAGTGCAGTTCATCCACCGTTATATGGCGAAGGTGTAGCTCATGCCGAACGTTACCGCTACTCGAGATGAGCTGCGCACAATTGAAGTTTTCCATGATCTTCCAGACGAGCAACTGGACTGGTTTCTGGAACACGCGGCTGAGATCCGTCTGCAACCGGGCGATATTTACGTTCGCGCCGGGGACACCGCAGACAAGATGATGGTGGTGCTCGAAGGCGAACTCCAGGCGCGATTTGAGGGAGCAAATGAGAACGTGTTCACCACTCACGCCGGGGCGGTTTCCGGCGTGCTGCCATACTCGCGCATGAAGGTCTTTCCGGCGACCGGCAGGGCAGTCCGACCTTCGCGAATCCTCATATTCCCAGCTTCCGAATTCGACCAACTGCTAAGCCATTTGCCGGAGCTCGGCCGACGCCTGGTGGCCACCATGGTTGACCGGACACGCGAAGCGACACGCGGCGAGCAGCAGCGCGATCGGTTAGCTGCACTGGGCAAGCTGTCGGCAGGTCTGGCCCACGAGTTAAACAATCCCGCGGCTGCGGCCCGGCGCGCTGCCGAACGGCTGCGGAGTTCAGTGGCCGAGTTTCGAAGCTCGGCCAACAAGCTGGAGGCGCTTCAACTCACTCCAAGCGAGAGCACCGCTATTGAGACATTTGAATCCACATGCTGTGTGGAAGCGCCCGAGACTGACGTCCTGAAGGCAAGCCAGCTTGAGGACGAGATCGAGGCAATTCTGCACCAACACGGAATTCCAGATGGATGGCAGTACGCATCGGCACTGGTGGAATCCGGTGTCCAACCCGCTCCGCTGAACATGATGCTTAACGGTGTGCGAGGCGAGGTAGCCGAGCCTGCGCTGAAAAGGGTATCGGCGCTGGTCGAGATTAATGATCTGCTCGCCGAGCTGGAGAACAGTACCTCGAAGATCTCCGACCTGGTTCGTGCGATCAAAGAGTACTCGTACATGGACCAGGCGCCAGTACAAGATGTGGACCTTACCAAAGGCCTGGAAAATACGTTGACCATCATGGCCCACAAGTTGAAGAAAGGCGTGACCATCAAGCGCGATTACCACCCCACTCCTCTGCAGGTTAATTCCTATGGCAGCGAGCTTAACCAGGTTTGGACCAACATCATCGACAATGCAGTCGATGCCATGCAGGGCAAGGGTGAACTACGCATCAAGACGTTTCTGGAGGGAGATTGCGCCGTGGTTGAGATTGGAGATTCGGGGCCTGGAATTCCACCGGAGATTCAATCGCGCATCTTCGAACCATTCTTCACCACCAAGGGTGTGGGAGAGGGTACCGGTTTGGGCTTGGATACGACGCTGCGAATCGTGCGAAAGCACCGAGGATCCATTGATGTGACTTCAACTCCCGGTGACACCAGGTTTCAGGTTCGATTGCCGGCAGTAGGGTTAGGGGCAAGAGATTGACCATTGTGGAACCGGTCTCTGCGTCTTCTGTCGCACAGTCGCTGACTTCACGGCCCAGACGTGATCTAATTCCAGTAGGTCTTGGGTCGGCGTACGGAGTCCCGAAACGGGCTTGGTTACAGCGACTTGGCCGGAATTTGTGTCGCGCGGGAGAGCGCCTGCATCCAATTGTTCAAGACGTGCTGTTACGAGCGCAAAACCTGAAAAAGGTGTTTCGCTCGGGCAACTCCGATTTAGTGCTCTTCGAGAATCTATCGTTTGAGGTGCAGGCCGGCGAAATGCTGGCCATTGTTGGCGAGTCTGGTGCCGGAAAAAGTACCTTGCTTCACATGCTCGGAGTGCTTGATAGGGCTTCTGAAGGTGACGTATACTTCGCCCAACTCGATTTGGGTAAGCTCTCGGAAGACGAGGCGGCGGAGTTCCGCAGCCGCGAGCTTGGGTTCGTCTGGCAGTTTCATTATTTGTTGCCGGAGTTTACCGCGGCAGAGAATATCGCCATGCCGCTGCTGATGCGCGGCGGAAGCTGGCGGGACGCTGAGCAACAAGCCTTGCACTGGTTGCAGGAGGTTGGTTTATCGGACCGTGCCAGTCATCGGTCCGGCGAGTTGTCGGGTGGAGAACAACAAAGGGTAGCGCTGGCCCGGGCCCTGATCACCCGACCGAAGATCCTGATGGCTGACGAGCCTACGGGAGACCTCGACAACCGGACAGCCGACGTGGTTTTTAATTTGATCGCCAGGTTACATCGCGACTATCGTCTGACTTCGCTCATCGTTACTCATAATCTTGGGTTTGCGCGGCGCTGCGACCGTGTACTGCGGCTAGAGCGCGGGCGAGTTGTCGAAGTGTCGCCAGAGTCGTTATCGACGTGATGCAACCAGCAACTGGAAGACGGGTTTGTACGTGGTAAGTAGAAGTACAAGGACCGGTGAGGTCCTTATCAATCGGCCGAAGTACCTTGATGGCCGACGATCTGGGGTGCGACAGGCAACGGGACATCGCGGGTAAGGGTTCTTTCGCAAGCTGAGAAGGAACTTTCCCAGGGGTCCTTGGAGAGGCTCAATGTTTGAACGGTACACGGAAAAGGCCCGGCGAGTAATTTTCTTCGCGCGCTACGAAGCCAGTCAGTTCGGTTCTCCCTACATCGAGACCGAGCATCTGCTGCTGGGTCTGTTGCGCGAGGACAAAGCGCTCACCAATCGGTTCCTTCGGTCCCACGCTTCGGTGGAATCCATTCGTAAACAGATCGAGGGTCACACCACGATTCGCGAGAAGGTCTCCACCTCTGTGGATCTGCCGCTTAGCAACGAGTGCAAGCGTGTACTCGCCTACGCTGCGGAGGAAGCCGAGCGGCTTTCGCATAAGCACATCGGCACCGAACACCTGCTGCTGGGCCTGCTGCGCGAAGAGAAATGCTTCGCGGCTGAAATTCTGCACGAGCGTGGACTGCGCCTGTCGAGCATTCGCGAAGAACTGGCGCGTACCTCGCAGGAGAAGGCGCAGCCGTCGCAACGTTCGCGCGAGTCGTCGCTGCTGTCTGAGTTCTCCCGCGACCTCACCCAATCGGCCATGGACAATCAACTCGATCCGCTGGTCGGGCGCGATGCCGAACTGGAGCGCGTCGTCCAGATTCTGTGCCGCCGCACCAAGAATAATCCGGTACTGATCGGCGAACCAGGCGTGGGTAAAACAGCCATTGTCGAAGGCCTGGCGCAACGCATTGCCGACGGCGAAGTGCCCTCGTTCCTGGCGGACAAGCGCATCCTCGCCCTCGATCTGTCGCTGATTGTTGCCGGCACTAAGTATCGTGGTCAGTTTGAAGAGCGTCTCAAGACCATCATGAAAGAATTGATGGAATCGCAGAATTCCATCATCTTCATCGACGAGCTACATACGCTGGTGGGCGCTGGTTCAGCAGAGGGTTCGCTCGATGCCGCCAACATCCTGAAGCCGGCGCTATCACGCGGTGAAATCCAGTGCATTGGCGCTACCACCCCAGGCGAGTATCGCAAGTCAATCGAAAAAGACCGGTCACTAGAGCGGCGCTTCCAGGCGGTCAAGGTTCCACCTCCGAACGAAGCCGACGCAGTCAAGATTCTGTTCGGCATCAAGGAACGCTACGAGAAGTTTCATGCCGTCACCTATACCGACGACGCCATCACGTTCTCGGTGTCGCATTCCAACCGGTACCTGCCGGACCGTTTCCTGCCGGACAAGGCCATCGATTTGATCGACGAGGCGGGCGCGCGCGTAAAGCTGCGTCAGACTTCTCTCCCCGAGGACATCACCGAGGTGCAGAAGCGGATCAAGTTCATCGTGCACCGCATGGAAAATGCCATTGCGAATCACGAATTTGAGAAGGCCCGCTTCTACTCTGACGAGGAGCGCAAAGAGCGCGAGAACCTGCGTGCTCTGCGCGAGAAATATCACCTCGATGAGTCGTCCACCGGCGTCGTGGGACGCGAGGACATCGAAGATGTAGTTTCACGCTGGACCGGCGTTCCCATCGCTTCCATCAAAGAAGAAGAGAGCCAGAAGCTGTTGCGCATCGAAGAAGAGCTGCACAAGCGGGTAATCTCGCAGGACCGTGCGATCTCTGCGCTGTCCCGCGCTATCCGTCGCTCGCGTGCCGGCTTGAAGAGCCCGAACCGTCCCATCGGCTCGTTCCTCTTCCTGGGCCCGACCGGCGTCGGCAAAACCGAAGTCGCACGTACTTTGGCGCAGTTCATGTTCGGCAGCGAGAAGTCCCTGGTGCGTTTCGACATGTCGGAATTCATGGAGAAACATTCCGTATCGAAACTGATCGGATCGCCTCCGGGATATGTCGGCTACGAAGAGGGCGGCCAGTTGACCGAGCGCGTGAAGCGCGCGCCGTACTCCGTGGTGCTGCTGGACGAAGTGGAGAAGGCTCACCCCGATCTCTTCAACATTCTGTTGCAGGTGTTTGAAGATGGGCAGCTGACCGATGGCCTGGGAAATACGGTGGACTTCAAGAACACCATCATCATCATGACCTCGAACATTGGCGCGCGTCATTTGCAGAAGCGCACGGGGCTGGGCTTTCAGTCCGAGCATGAAGAGACGATCTCCAACAAGGTCGAAGACATGGTGAAGAACGAGGTGAAGCGCACCTTCAATCCCGAGTTCCTCAACCGTCTTGACGAGGTCATCATCTTCAACGCACTGACCGAGGTCGACCTGATCCAGATCGTGGAACTGATGGTGCAGCAACTGAACCAGAACCTGGCGCAACGAGCCATAACTGTTACGGTGGCGGAAGAGGCCCGCAAGTGGATTCTGGACCAGACGATCGTGGACCGCAGTTACGGAGCGCGTCCGCTGCGTCGTGCGTTGCAGAAATACATCGAGGACCCACTATCGGAGGCGCTCATCCAGGGCACCTTCGCACAGCGGCCCACGTTCATCGAGGTTTACCTGGAGAACAATCAACTGTTCTATCGCCCGGTGGGCGAGGAGAAGACCGAGGGCGTGCTGCTGTACAGCAACTAATTTTGGAGCAGTAAGCGAAGGCAAAAGGGGAGCGGAAACCGCGTCCCCTTTTTGCGTTGTGATACTGGCCAGCTGTCGAGCGTTAAAGAACGACAGGTCCCCCTATTCAGACGGCAGTCCTCGGTCGGAATGGCAAAAAACTAAAATGAACTTAACGGCCAGGTCGTCGAACGAGAGAGTGGGCGATTGAACGGCCAGGGAAGCACTGGTTTTTTGCTAATCTAGAAAATATGGAATTGTTGGTTTATTCATCCCGGTGGTGTCCGGACTGCCGCACCGCTAAGCGCTTCCTCGAGAAACACAACGTGCCCTATACCGAGGTTAATATAGAGACCACTCCCGGAGCCGCCGACGAGGTGATCCGCCACACTGGCAAGCGTGCCATTCCGCAATTCGTGATTGATGGACGCTGGGTGCAGCCCTACCGCGTGGGCGAAGGATTTCTCTACGAGGAGATGGCCCAACTTCTGGGCATCATGGACGAAGGGTGAGAGGGAATCCACTTCGTTCGCTCAAGTCTCTCATCTGGATGACAGCAATCAACGGTGAGTCGTCTGATCGCAGGCGACAGCCTGGTTCGCCGAATCTTCAGGCATCCTTGATAGCTACAGTTTACCGCCCGACAGTCGTGATTGCGGCTTGTTCCTGTCCTTGTTTGTCCTGTTTTGAGCGCGGTAGGCGGATCAGGTTTGTATCCTGAATCTTTAGAGCGTCCTGTAAATATTCACGCAGCGCCATCAGGATGAACGCAGCCTCGGCGGTGAGAAACATTCCCAGATAGCAGACCGTCAGCGCAATGCTGTCGGGAATGTCGCGATAGTCGGCGGACTTCAGCAAGTCGGCGGTGGAGGCCACTACGCCTCGTTCCGTAAATTGGGTTAGCGAATCCAATAGGTAATGGTGGTAAAGGGCGATCAGGCCGAGGGAAGCGAGAATCAACAGAAATGGAACCACAGACACAAAGGCGCGAATTCTCACATGCCCGTCGGGCTTAGTGAAGAACATCAGCCTTCCGAGCGAATGCCGGATGTAGAAGATGTAACCCAACATCAAGAAGCAGAACATTGACGTATAGGTCGAGAGAAACTTCGATTGTGCCTCGTAGGTGGGGATGAGGTGAAACGCCGCGACCGGGATAGGAAGTGATGCCGTGATCACCGAGGCGGTACCCATGTAAGCCTTGAAGAATTGGGCGAAGGCGGCGAAGCGCGCCGGTTCGGGAGGTGGTGCGCCAGCGTCAGATGCGGTCACGGCACTGATATGTCGCATTGCACGGTGTCCTTCTGAAAGGCCGTTACAGTAATCGGTTCAGTTTTTTTCAGGGTGCCACCTACTTGCTTGGTGGCATAGATCAGATACATTCCGGGCGGCAGCTTCTTGGTCGTGGGCGTGCTCTCCTGCGGAAACGACAGATCGACCGTATTCAGTCCGCTGGAGGACATCCATTTGTAATTCACCGTCCATCCTGCATCGGGCTGCCCATTCTTGACGGTGTTGGCTTTGACCGTAATCAGCCTACCCATGCCCCAAACGCGACAATCCTCCACCTTCACAAACAGGTCATAGGCGATGTTCGTCAATACCTTTTCAGCCCGCACCTGGTTTGCGGGATCGGTGTTCAGAACGTTCGCCACCTCCTGACACCACTTAGCCTCACGTTCCAGATCCTCAACATATTCCGCTGGCGGTGGAACGAGCGCCCACGAGTTGCTTGGATTGTTCCAGCCAATGAGCAATCCGTGCGACAGTAGATTCTCCGACTCAAGTAGCTTGGAGGAAATTTGGGGCGCGCTCTTGGCAATGGCTTTGCCACACTGCTGCAGCTTGCCGAGCGCACCAGACGTTGGTGCGAGTCGCGGCGGAGGAGACAGAACCTGGGCGGCTGAAGGCGCCACGAGCAGGAGCACTACCAAAGCAAAACAGCATGCGTCCCAACGCCAAGACGAGATCGCGCTCATCGTCCAACGAGAATCTGCGCGAGAGCGGTTGCCGTCCCGCTTTTCAAGGTTCATCAAGTGAGTTGGAGCCACGCAAGATCTCCTGCCATCACTAGCACCGACCGTTCGATAAAGAGATATAGCACGATTTCAATAATCGTGGGAGGCGGAGTATCCATCTGTTCACGGCGCCAACCTGCGAGGAGACAATGTTCAAGCCAGGCGAGGCCCATCCATCCAGCCCGGCTCGCGTACGTGTTCTTCATCGAGTCGCCGCAGACGGGCGGCCATGATACCCGATCGGCCCAGGTATCCGACGATGCTGCGGTTGTCTTCACGGCTCACCACGGGCATTCGCCCAACGTTGGCGCGCAGCATGCGTGCGGCAGCGTCGTAAAGAACTTCGTCGGGATAGGTGACGACCAGTTTCTTCGAACCCGCTTCCAGCACCGTCGTGCTGCCGGATGAATCCTTATCGAGTGCGCGCATCAGGTCGGCACGGGTAATGATGCCGGCCAGCTTTTGATTTTCATCAACGACGAAAACCCCCTGATGGGTGGTGACAGCGGGATCGCGCCGGGTAATGCGCTCGGTCAATTCCGCTACTCGCATCGTAGCGGGAATGGTATCGAACTGCTTCGACATGGTCTCGCCCACGCTCACCGACTGTAGAACGTCGGGTTCGTAGTCGGTATGGATGTGCAGTCCGCGCCGCGCCAACTTCTCCGTCATGATGGAGTTCTTGGCATAGCGCACCGCGATAGCGTCGGCGATAACGGTGACCAACATGAGCGGCAGTACCGAGTTGTAATCACGCGTGATCTCGAAGGCGAAGATGATGAAGGTGAAGGCTGCGCGCGAGGCCGCTCCAAATACTGCACCCATCGCCACCAAGGCAAAAGCGCCAGGGGACAGTCCTGCGGCCGGCCACAGTTTGTCTACGACAATGGCGAATACCGAGCCCATGGCGGCGCTAGCCATGAACATAGGCGCCAGCAGACCACCGGAGGTCCCGGATCCCAGCGAAATAACCAGCGCCGCGGACTTGAACACCATGACAGCAAGCAGCGCCCCTAGGAGCATACGAGCGTTCAAAATATCGGAGATGGTGTCGTAACCGACACCCAGAACCCGCGGAACAAAATAGCCGATGATGCCCAGCCCGAGCGCTCCAATCGCCGGCCACCACATGTAATGGATGGGCAACTTCTCAAACTGATCTTCCACCCAATACAGGGCTTTGCTGAACCCGAGCGCCGCGACCCCGCACAGCACTCCAAGTATCAGGTAAAACGGCAAGGCGCGCGGGAGACCAAAATCGAGCGTGCCCACCTTGAACATGGGGCCGGGACCCATGAGTTGGAAATGCACGCTCGTAGCCAGTGTGCTAGCTACTACCAGCGGGATGAACGAACGCGACTTGAACTCGAACAGCAATAGCTCGATGGCAAGAATCACTCCGGCGATGGGGGTGCTGAAGGTTGCGGCCATGCCGGCCGCCGCTCCACATGCCAGCAACACTTTGCGCTCAGCCGCGGTCATGTGCAGTACCTGACCAAAGAGCGAACCGACCGCACCCCCAGTCTGAATGATGGGACCTTCGGCACCGAATGGTCCGCCGGTGCCGATGGCAATCGCAGCCGAGATCGGCTTCAGGATAGCGACCTTGGGTTCGATGCGGCTGCGGTTAACCAAAACCGCCTCCATGGCTTCAGGAATGCCATGGCCGCGTATCTTGTCGGAGCCGTAGCGCGCCATAATGCCGACAACGATGCCCCCAATGACCGGTGTCAAAATAACCATCAGCCCAAGATGATTATTGCGCGCGCTGATAAAAGCGAAGGACACACGGTGATAGAAAAAGACGTTGGTGAACAGGCCAATAAGGTTGTAGAGCAGATAGGCGATTACCCCCGCCAACAGCCCGATTAATGCCGCCAGCAGCGAAACCAGTCCAGTGCGGAACTTTGCTTCCTGCGGGATGGAAGTGTCCGCAGGCGTTTGCTCGGGATGCATGGGATTGACGCCGTCGGTACCGAGGGTTTCGGTGAACTCCCTCATGATCGGCCCCTCCCCTGTATCACCAGCCGGTCACGTTGAAGCGAAGGAACGCGGGAACTCCCGCGGCTGGTGAGGCGGCGGAGAGTTGCAACCAGGGCCGGCGCCGCTGAGCGCAATTCCGCCCGGGTGTGTCGTGTCAAGTCTCCCAGCACCCGTTCGCCGCGAGCAGTGAGCCGCACGTGCACTTCGCGCCGGTCTGGCCCATTACGGCTGCGGGTGATCAATCCCCTCTTGGCGAGGCGATCAACCAATTCAACCGCGCTGTGATGCTGAATCTGGAGTTGCTCGGCTAAATAAGCAATGCGCGGGCCGGCGGCCTCGGGCGTACCCTTGACCGCCAGCATGAGTTGATGATGGCGTGGCTCCAGTCCGGCTTGGCGGGCGGCCTGTTCGCTAAAGCGCAGGAAGCGGCGAAGCTGATAGCGAAACTCAGCCAGGGCCTGATAGTCAGAGAGTTTTAGATCGTGATGGTCGATCATAACAGGGAAAGCACGATACTATCGTGTCACGATGTATTTTGCAAACTGCATAGCGATCCAACGCCGCCGGAGGGTACTCTCCCGTCAGCAATCGCCAGCCAGTCTGCATGAGCTTACTTCCTTTCCCGAAAAATGACCCAGGCACGCGATGTCGCCAGGTCCAGGCGCATGCTGCATTGGTCGGGTGCGACATGCGCGAAATAGATGCTGAACTCATTCTCTGGAGCCGGCAGTTCTCCATACTCCATGGGCACACGAATGAGATCGTCCTTTTCGTCGTACTTGCCGCTCGTGTCCGTGCTCTTGGATATAACCAACGTCCATTTGTTTTCGGATGGAATGGTGAACATAGTGTACGCACCCAACGGTATTTCTTTTCCATCCACGGTAACGGGCGAGTTCAGAAAAAGAGTCAAGGGCTTGCCCCCCGGCGCCCAGGGTTTGTTGTAGGGGATCTGCTGACCGAAGACTGGCTTCTTAGCGTTAACCGACAACCTTTGGTATTCGACCACGATCTGTTTGTCGGCATCGAAGTTGCAGGTGGCGGTGGCCCCGGAGGTCGTGCCTTGACCGAACAAGGACGAGCCGAACAGCAATGACACCGCCAGGACCAGTAAACGACGAAAGTGACCCACCGTGTCCTCCTTGTTACGTTAGTTGTGCCAGCTCCAGCCGGGATGTCGTAGAGCGTGGCAAACCGACTGGAACGGCATTTTGTTTAGGCTGCAGGCCGCATTTGGATCGGCTGCCGGGTGTCGGCGACCTCTCGCTTTGCTCCCGTGGACGCGCCGCCCATGGCAGCGAGCCATCCCAGGAGCAACGTGATAAAGCCAGTCCATTCCCTCCCCACGCTCATCACGTGGACCGAGGTGGTGCCGAGGGTTGCGGCATTGCCCGGCGTAAGAACTGCGTTGGCCAGCCAGGTCAATACTATGGTGCTTACGACGGACAGGCCGAACATCATCATCCCGTGCACAAGGCCGTCGTGTCGGGTGACGGCCCCAGCCATTCGCCCAGTTTCACGTCCGGCAATGTACATTGCAATAATTGTCAGAACGATGGTCCAGATGGCCATCCCGGCACCCAAACCTGATTGCGGATTGCCCAGACTGTGAGGGCCGGCGAAAATCGCAAACCCCAACACTTCAAAGACCATCCAAATGGCTGCGAAGACGAAGACGCCGCCCCAGATTGCGCTCCAGTCGGTGTTCCGGCGCAGTAGCGTCTCCGGATAAATTGATTGTGTTCGTAGTGGTGTATCCTCCATAAAATCAGCACTCCTTTTGCTGGATTCTTCCTTTCTAATTAAGCTGGATGCATGTATATCGTATTACGATGCATATGCCTCAAAACCCCCGGGGCGCCCCGACCTATTGATCTGTAACCGCATGAGTCACAAAAAGTTATTGCAAGGCCCGCAGGCTGACCCAAGTGCTTGGCGGCTTGGGTTTACTTTCGTGTAGAGCCGTACGCCGTAAGTTTGCAGCGCCCACTGGCGCATCGTCGCCGGAAGGCAAATATGCGTGCGCAAGCAGGTACAATGAAGAGTTTCCTTTTCAGCAAAATCGTAATTGCTAAGGAGTTCTCTTGATTGCTCGCTATACGCGTCCCGAGATGGGTCGCATCTGGAGTGACGAAAACAGGTTTCACACGTGGCTTGAGGTGGAAATTGCCGCCACAGAAACGCTGGCCGAGGCCGGAATCGTTCCGCAGGCGGCCGCCAAGGCCATCCGCGAGAAGGGCGGATTCGACCTCGCGCGCATTAATCAGATTGAAGCCGAAGTGAAGCATGACGTCATCGCGTTCACCACAGCCGTCGCGGAGAAAGTCGGGCCGGAATCGCGTTGGCTGCACTACGGGCTGACCTCGAACGATGTGGTGGATACCGCCCAGGCGCTTCTGGTGAAGCAGGCGTCGGGCATTATCCACGAAGACCTGCAGAAATTGCGCGAGGTGCTGAAGCGCCGAGCCTGGGAGTTCAAGGACACACCCGCGATCGGTCGCACCCATGGTATTCACGCCGAGCCCGTGACCTTCGGACTGAAGCTGGCCAACTGGTATTCGGAGATGCAACGCAACATCGAACGCTTCGACATGGCGGCCGAGCAGATGCGGGTGGGCAAGCTATCCGGTGCGGTGGGAAATGCTGCACATCTCGAACCAGAGTACGAAGAGAAGATTTGCGAGCGGCTAGGACTAAAGGTTGCGGCCGTTTCGTCGCAGGTGATCCAGCGCGACCGTCATGCATTCTACCTTGCAACCTTGGCGGTGATTGCCTCGACTCTGGACAAGATCGCCACCGAGATTCGCCATCTGCAGCGCACCGAGGTGCGTGAAGCGGAAGAATATTTCAGCGAGAAGCAAAAAGGCTCGTCGGCCATGCCGCACAAGCGCAACCCGGTCACCTGCGAACAGATCAGCGGGCTGGCGCGCGTAGTGCGTTCCAACGCCCAGGCCGCGCTGGAAAATGTTGCGCTGTGGCACGAGCGTGACATCTCACACTCGTCGGTTGAACGCATTATTCTTCCTGACTCGACGATCCTGATCGATTATTTGCTGAGCAAGACAACTAATCTCATCGATACGCTGCTGGTCTATCCCAAGCGCATGTTGAAGAACCTGGAGTCGACCGGCGGACTGGTGTTCAGCGGCCAGTTGCTGTTGGACTTGGTGGAGGCCGGGGTGCTGCGCGAGGACGCCTATCGACTGGTGCAAGCGAACGCCATGAAGGCATGGAAAGAAGACTTGAATTTTCGCGATCTGATTATGAGCGATCCGGAGATCACGTCGAAGGTGAAACGCGAGACGCTGGAGCACGCCTTCGATCTGCGGCGACCACTGCGCAATGTGGATAAGATCTTTAACCGGGTGTTTGGAGAGAAATAGCTGCGCAGCACGTTGATCGCGCTGGAGCGATTTCGCCTCGCTCTATCCGGTGTGTTATAACCGCCTGTTTCCACTTTGTGCCCGGCCACCGCCGGATGCACTCACTTCAAAACCGTAGCCGCGTTCCCATTACTCGGAGGGATCACTTGGATTTCCAGCTTTCGGACGAACAGCTGCAGCTGAAGAAGATGGTGCGCGACTTCGCGGAACGCGAGATCGCACCCAACGTTATGAAGTGGGACGAACCCGGAACCTTCCCGCTGGAGACGATAAAGGAACTTGGCAAGCTGGGGCTGATGGGGACTATCTTTTCCGCCGAGTACGGGGGCGCCGGCATGGGCTACGTCGAATACGTCACCGCGGTCGAAGAACTCTCGCGCGTGGACGGTTCCGTGGGCATCATCGTAGCGGCGCACACTTCGCTGTGCTCGAATCACATCTTTGTTGCCGGCAACGAAGAGCAGAAGCGGCAATACATTCCCAAGCTGGCCACCGGTGAGTTCATCGGCGCGTGGGGACTGACGGAGCCGGGCGCGGGTTCGGATGCGGGCGGGGCGCGCTGCTCCGCCGTGCGTCGAGGTAACAAGTGGTTGCTGAACGGCACCAAGACGTTTATCACGAACGGCGGGTACGCTGACGTGGCAGTGGTGGTTGCGGTTACAGACAAAACAGCGCACACGCATGGCCTGTCGGCGTTCGTGGTGGAGAAAGGGACAAAGGGATTCCGGGCAGGGAAGAAGGAAAACAAGCTGGGTCTGCGGGCCAGCGATACATCCGAATTGATCTTTGAAGACTGCGAAATTCCCGCCGAGAATCTGCTGGGCCACGAAGGCGAAGGATTCATCGACGCGATGAAAGTTCTAGATGGAGGCCGCATCTCCATCGCCGCATTGGGACTGGGTATGGCGCAAGGCGCCTATGAAGCCGCGCTGAACTACTCTAAGCAACGGAAGCAGTTTGGTAAGGCGATCAGTGAGTTTCAGGCAATTGCATTCAAGCTTGCGGATCTGGCGACGGAAATCGATGCTGCCCGCCTGCTCACTCATCGGGCGGCTGCGATGAAAGATGCCGGCATGAAGACCACGCTGGAGTCTTCGATGGCGAAGCTCTATACCAGCGAGGTTGCGGTGAAGTGCGCCAACGAATCAGTGCAGATTCACGGCGGGTACGGGTTCATCAAGGACTATCCCGCGGAGAAGTTTTACCGCGACGTCAAGCTGTGCACCATCGGCGAAGGCACCAGCGAGATTCAGCGTCTGGTCATTGCGCGGCAAATCCTGAAGGATTGAATCAATTGGACACAAGGACTGGGGCCCACTTTGAGCATGCTCGCGATCGTCACACGGGCTTGTGACCTCTTCAACTGCTGGTAAGCTTGTCTATTGGTAACCTAATTCTTGACCTCAGACAGTCATATCCAGGAGCTTGTTCAGCGAATCCGCGCGGGGGAGCCGCGTGCATTGGCGCGTGCCATTTCCATCGTCGAAGACCACAGTGCGCAATCGACCGAGGTGCTGAAGGCGCTGTTTCCCTACAGCGGCAAAGCCATGCTGCTAGGTATGACGGGGTCTCCCGGGGCGGGTAAGAGCACGCTGGTGGACCAGGTCGCGCACGCCTATCGCGCGCAAGGGAAGACCATTGGTATCGTCGCTGTCGATCCCACCAGCCCGTTCAGTGGCGGCGCCATTCTGGGCGATCGCATCCGTATGCAATCACACCATGCCGATCCGGGAATCTACATACGCAGCATGGCCACGCGCGGATCGCTGGGCGGATTGGCCAGCACGACCGCTGACGTCGCAACGGTGATGGATGCCAGTGGCCGCGACATTGTCATGATCGAGACTGTCGGCGTGGGACAGGACGAGGTGGACATTGTCCGGCTGGCGGACGTGACCATTGTCGTGCTGGTACCCGGCATGGGCGACGATGTGCAGACCATCAAGGCCGGTATCATGGAGATCGCCGACATTTTCGTGATCAACAAATCAGACCGTGATGGCGCAGAGCGGGTGGAGCGTGAAATTCGAGCCATGCAGACGCTGGCCGTGCGCAAGGACAATTGGACGCCTCTGATTGTGAAGACGGTCGCAAGCCAGGGGACCGGTGTAGCTGAGTTGCTAGGAGCGATCGAAAAGTATCGCGCTTATCTCGAGCAGGACGGCCGCGCACGCACACGACGTATCGAGAATTGGCGCGAACGAATCGCAGAGATGTTGCGGGACGCGCTATTTCAGCGTGTACTGGCGTATTACCTCAGCGAAGGCGAGGCCGCCCGCTATGCGGCGGAAGTTGCCGAACATAAGCGCGACCCGTATTCTCTGGTGGAGAAGATCATCGAAAATTTGGGGAAACCAGAATGAATCAAATTGACCATCTTGGTATTGCGGTGAAGTCACTGGCGGAAGCCAAGAAGTTCTACGAGAAGCTTGGCCTGCAAGTGATGCCCGAAGAAACTGTGGAAGTAGAAAAGGTGCGGCTGGCCATGGTGCCGATCGGCGAAAGCCGCCTGGAGTTGCTGGAGCCGACTTCGCCCGACTCGCCTATAGGGAAGTTTCTCGCTAAACGCGGCGAGGGTCTTCACCACGTCGCGCTGCACATCAGCGATTTGGCCGGAACTGTCGAGCGGTTGAAAGCGTCGGGAACACGGCTGATCTCGGACGAGATCAAGATCGGCGCGGGCGGCCATCTCTACGTTTTCGTTCACCCTTCCAGCTCTGGAGGCGTGCTGCTGGAGCTGGTGGAAGACGCTCCCCTGGGCGTCTGAAGTGCTGATCGTCTCGGTCGATACTTCGGGCCGCAAGGGAAGCGTCGCCCTGTGTCGTGGCAACGGTGACAGTTTCGAAGTTCTGCAACTGACTTCACTCGAAGGTGGAACATACTCGGCGCAATTGCTGCCGCGAATCGCAGAAACGCTTCAGCAGAACGGTTTCAACAAAACTGAGGTCGATGGCTTCGTTGTGGTTTCCGGCCCGGGCTCATTTACCGGGCTGCGGGTTGGTCTGTCCACGGTGAAAGGTCTTTGCGAAGTGCTGCAAAAGCCGCTGGCAACAGTCTCGATGCTGGAGGCACTGGTGCTCAAGCATGGACGAGAGGGCGAAAACGCAATTTCCGTGCTGGACGCAGGCCGGGGCGAGATTTACGTTGGCGAATACAAGGTGGCTACAGGCCACGCCGCGCTGGTTCGCGAGTACATTGCGAAGCTGGACGAATTTGTGGCGCAGTCATCTGCCGTTGGAGAAAATCTTCTAGCGGTCGACGTGAAAATTGCTGAAGCGTTGCAAGTTACGAATTGCAACGTTGTATTGGTCGCGCCGGTCGATGCCGGCGGGATTGGTCGCATTGGGATTCGCAAGTTGCTATCGGGCGAAACCGCCGACCCCGCCACCATCGACGTCAACTACATCCGCCGATCGGACGCCGAGATCTTTTCGACGCCGCAGAAGACGTAGTGCTGATCCGCCCTGCTACTCCCGACGATGTGCCTTCGATCCGCGCACTCGAACAGCAGAGCGAAACCGCGGCACACTGGGCTGCGCGCGAATACCACGCATTGTTTGCAGCCGACGCTCCCCCGCGACTCGCGTTGGCCGCGATCGCTGAAGAAGAATCAGATCGGGTGATCGGTTTTGCAATCGCGCGTTGTGCAACTGACGAATGGGAAATTGAAAATGTGGTGGTCGCGCGAGAAAAACGCAGGCATGGTGTCGGCATCAAATTAATTCGGAAGGTGCTGCTTAAGGCCCAAGCCGCAGCAGCCACTTCCGTGCTATTGGAGGTTCGGGAATCGAATCTGGCGGCACGCCGACTCTATGAAAAGCTTGGATTTAGTCAGCAAGGTCGACGCAGTAACTATTACAAAAATCCTGAGGAAGACGCACTATTACTGTCTTTCTCGGTTACGAATCTGAGACAATTTAACCTTGAAGCAGAATAGACCTTATGCTAGCGTTTGCATTTTGCATCTCTCCGGAGGTTCACTGAATGGCAACTCAGGTACGCGATCAGCTTCTAGCAAGTAATGATGAATTCCGCCGACTGGCGGACGAGCACTCGCAATACTCGCAGCGCCTCGAAAATTTGATCCAGAAAAAATACCTTTCTGAAGATGAGAAGCTCGAGGAAGTGCGACTGAAGAAGCTGAAGCTCCGCCTGAAGGACCAGATGGAGAGTTTGGAACAGAAGTTCCGGACCGGCCACCAGGTCGTTTAGTCAACGTCAAGCCCTTTCTCGCGGCGGTCGAGGACCGATTCTTTCCCGCCCCGCTCGAGTTGTATCTTCTTTCTCTGCTCCGCACTGCGTTGAAGGCATTCCTTAAGCGATAATCAAAGCTAACGTGAGGGGAGAGGTCTCTTGATTCACCTTCGCCAGCTTTGCGGTATCCTATTCTTCGCCCTGATTCTGCTTGGCCTCGGGTGCGCTCCACCTGCGAGAGCAGGCGACACGAAGGCCCAAGCTCCCAAGGGAGTGTGGGACGGCTCCATTCAAACTTCTGCCGGTGAAGTGAACTTCGGCATCGAACTGAAGGCCGAGAGAAACGGCATCAGTGCGGTGCTGGTGAACGACACCGATCGCCAACCGTTCAGCAGTGCCACCTGGGACGGAGCCGTGCTAACCATGCGGCTCGACTATTACGACGGCACACTGACAGCTCATTTGATCTCTCCGCAGAAAATGGAAGGCGAGTACTCGCGTCTGACGAGCAAAGGCATGGTCCACATTCCGGTCACCCTCGTTCCGCGCCAGGAAGGTACACTTAGCAAAGCGTGGACAGGTGCTACCTTGGCGGGTGACTGGTTGTTTGTGCGGCCAGGGGGTGCGGCGGCCGAAGACAAAGTCACGCTGGCAACCTTCCAGCAGGAGAAGGCTGCGACGGCTGACGACAGGGTTCCTGCGACCGGCATTCTCGAGCCAGTCAGCGGCGACACGGGTTTATTGCACGGCGTGGTTTACATCGACGCCAGTGGCCACACTCATTTTCATCTGAGCCGATTCGATGGCATTCATGTGCTCGCGCTTGACGGCGACTTTCAGCCGGATGGCAGTTTGAAAGGACAGCTTGCGGGGACCGCGTCGTCTGTGCCATTCATGGCAAAACGCAGCAAGGATGTCGTCACTGCCGATCCCAATGTGCAGGCCGGAGACCTGACCAGAGTCAAAGACCCGCACCAACCATTTCGCTTCGGCGGAATGGACCAGTCGGGAAAAGCCGTCGATCAGGGAAGCGCTCAATTCAAAGGCAAAGCAGTCATCGTGGACATCTTTGGCACCTGGTGCCCGAATTGCCACGACGAGGCTCCGATTCTGGAGCAGCTCTACCGCAGGTATCATTCGCAGGGACTGGAGATTGTTGGGCTCGCCTATGAGTACAGCGACGACAACGCGCGCAACCTGCGACA
Organism: uncultured Acidobacteriaceae bacterium; assembly: GCA_963748225.1. GTDB lineage: Bacteria > Acidobacteriota > Terriglobia > Terriglobales > Acidobacteriaceae > Bog-257. The sequence continues at coordinate 576,689 of CAVVHW010000012.1, read as the reverse complement.
GATTGGAATTTATCGCGACAAATATGGAATCACGTTCCCGCTGCTGCTGGCCGGCACAACCGACGAAGGGGAGATTGAAAAGACACTCCCGCAGCTGGTGAATTTTGGCGCTTACCCCACAACGATCTTCCTCGATCGTGATGGACGAGTGCACGCTATTCATGCCGGTTTTGAGGGGCCGTCTACCGGTGATAAATATCAGGAAGTTCAACGGCGAATGGACGAGCTGACGCGGCAAATTCTGGAACCCACGACTAAGGCACGGCCTTAGGCCAGGCTCTATAATCTAAAGAGCCCATGGTTCGCGACGGGATCTATTACGGTCTGGCCTTTATTGTTGTGGCTGCGGTGGTGGGATGGTTCACCCTCCCTGCCTTGGCGGTCATTCCGTTGTTGCTGGCTGCATTCTTCCTGTGGTTTTTCCGCGATCCCGAACGCGCGATTCCCGGCGGCGTAGGCGTCATCGTTTCTCCCGCCGATGGAAAGGTCACGGAGATTTCCAAGATCGAGGAAAACGGTGAGCAACGGACTCGGATCAGCATTTTTCTGAATGTATTCAACGTTCACGTCAACCGCTCTCCGGTCGCTGGCGTCATCACCAGCGTGGAGTATCGGAAGGGCAAGTTCGGAAATGCCATGGGAGCAATTTCGGCCGAAGAAAACGAGCAGAACGTAGTTACTGTCGAGGGGGAAACCGGCGCCGTAGTGTTTAAACAGATTGCCGGTTTGCTGGCCCGCCGAATTGTCTTCACCAAGAAGATCGGCGATCACGTGGAGCGCGGCGAGCGGGTGGGGCTGATCAAGTTCGGCTCGCGCACCGACGTTATCTTCGCCAGCGATGCCGAGATGAAAGTGAAAGTGGGTGACCACGTGAAAGGTGGCTCCAGCATTTTAGCCATGACCCAGCCTCGCGCGGTGCGATCTTCATTGCAGAACGTGGCGGAGGTGCGATGAGCGAGCAGTCCATGCTGACGGGGAGTGATTCGCCTGAACCGCGCCGAAGACGCAAGGGTCTATACCTTCTTCCTTCTGTGTTTACCGCCGGCAACATAGCAGCGGGTTACTACGCTATCTCGCAGGCTATTCAAGGGACCGCATCTGATCCTTGGCACTTCGATCATGCCGCCAAAGCCATCGGCTTTGCTATCGTGTTCGATTTCTTCGACGGCGGAATAGCGCGGCTCACCAACACCACCAGCGCCTTTGGCCGCGAACTGGATTCGATGGCCGACGTCATTGCATTTGGCGTGGCACCTGCGGTGCTGGCGTGGATGTGGGGCTTCCACATGCTGCCGCTGGCCGTCGATCCCGATCTTCGCAATCGTGTAATTCAGTTGGGAGCGATTGCGACCTTTGTGTTTCTGCTGGCCGGCGCTTCGCGCTTGGCGCGTTTCAACATTCAGGTAAATCCTCAGCCATCGAATCCGGGCCGCCCCGGACGCAAGTATTTCGTGGGCATGCCGATTCCGGCGGGCGCGGGAGCGGTGGCCGCTGTTGTCCACCTGGTGCAAGGTGATCCGTTGCAATACTGGTGGCTTTCCATCGGATGGGGCGTCTTTGTCTTCGCTCTGGCTTTCCTCATGGTGAGCACCTGGCGATTCTTCAGTCTGAAGGGGATCAACTTTCGGCAGCCGCAGAATTTCCGCTGGTTGATCGTGATGGGCGGGGTCATCGCATTGATCTGGTTTTCTTCCCAATATGTACTGTTCCTGCTGGCGCTGGTCTATATCCTCTCGGGCGTGCTGGCCAGGCTTTCCTTCGTATTCCGTCGGCCTACGCTGCCGCCTCCTCCACCTCAAGACGAGGCATCACACGCTTGATAAGAATGAGCCAAACCGTACCGCTGGTGTGCGCTCCAGCGGAAGACATTGAGGCACCATGTTTCGCGTAGCGATCATAGGCGCCGGCACACTCAAGGGCCGCGAGCTGAAGGATATCCTCAGTGACCGCAATTTTCCGGTGCAGGACATCCGTCTGCTTGATGATGACGAGTCACTTGGCCAACTCGAGGCAGTGGGTGAAGAACCGACCTTCATCCAGAGCGTTCTTCCGGAGCATCTGGAAAATGTGGACTTCACATTCTTCGCATCCGACGAGGCTTTTACCCGGAATACCTGGCCAATGGCCCGAAAGGCGGGCAGTGACATCATTGATCTTTCCTATGGGCTGGAGGGCGAAAAAGGTGTTCGGCTACGCGCGCCATGGGTGGAGCGCGAGTTGGGTTTTGGTGCAAGCGTGGACCTCACCCCGGTTCCGGTCACCATTGCTCATCCGGCGGCCGTGGTGCTGGCAGTGTTGATGCTACGGGCGCAGAAGGTGGGCCGCATAGAACGCGCAGTGGCTACGGTCTTCCAGCCGATTTCAGAGTACGGCAAGCGAGGCATGGATGAATTGCACGAGCAGACCGTAAACCTGCTTTCTTTCCAGCAGCTACCCAAGGCGGTGTTCGATGCGCAAGTAGCTTTCAACCTGATTGATCGCTACGGTGAAAAGGCGCTGTACCCGCTAAATGTCATAGAGAGCCGCATCCAGAGACACTTCCGCGGCCTAGTGTCCGATCAGGTGGTCGTGCCTTCCTTGATGCTTCTGCAGGCGCCCATCTTCCACGGTCATGCCTTCTCGCTGTACCTTGAGTTGGAGCAAGCCGCCCAGACGGAAGAATTGACAGCGGCAATTTCGGGCGAGCATGTCGAAGTGCTGCAAACCGCAGAGGAATCGCCAAGCAACGTCAACGCAGCGGGACAGGAGCAGATCCAGGTGTTTGTGCGTAACGACGCGCAACAGCCCAAGGGTTTCTGGCTGTGGGCAGCATCGGACAACCTGCGGATTGCGGCAATTAATGCTCTGGAATGCGCCGAGAGCATGAGCGCCGCGCGTCCGCGAGGAACTGTTCAGTGACCGTCCCCCTTGAAAGCGTGAAATGCTCATGAGTACCTCAGGTCAAATCACCCGCCGCATGATGCTCGCCGGCATCGTGGGACTGCTGCTTGCCTCCGCCGGCTGCGGGTACCACACTGCGGGGCAGGCGGTCCGTTTGCCGACCGATCTTCATACGCTCTATGTACCGACTTTCGTCAATGGGACGTCAATCTACCGTATCGAGCAAACCATCACGGAAGACGTGATTCGCGAATTGCGCGACCGGACTCATTACCGGATTGTGACCACGAACCAGGATGGCGACGCCGATGCCACCCTCACAGGAGCCGTCACCTCAGCCATCATAAGTCCCATGACCTACGACCCAACTACCGGGCGCATCTCGTCAGGTATGGTGACGGTCACCATGAAGGCGTCGCTGGTGACAAAGAAAGGCAAGGTGCTTTGGGACAATCCCAATTATCTTTATCGCGAGCAGTACCAGGTTTCCCGGGATGCTCCCAGTTTCTTCGAGGAAGAGGAGCCTGCCCTGGGCCGCATTGCGAATAATTTTGCACAGACGCTGGTCAGCGACATGCTGGAGTCCTACTGAATGCGCAGTTTTGCGGCCACAGACCGATTTGTCGCCGATGTGGAGGCGCGCAAAATGGCGTCGGGGTATGTCTTCATCGGCGATGAGACATTTTTCCGCAAGCGTTGCCGTGACGCGATCCTGCAACACCTGGTGCCGGCCGACGTGCGGGAACTGAGCGTGTATGACATGGACCTGAGTGAGGTGGAACTGCAGCACATTCTCGATCAAGCGCGCACTCCTTCGCTGATGTCGCCGTTCCAGGTTTTCTTCATTCGCGGCGTTAAGAATTTGTATGGTCGCGGCAAGCACGACGAAGAATTCAGCGCGATCGAAAGCTACTTCAAAGATCCCAATCCAGATGCATTGCTCATCTTCGTGGCCGACCACATCAACATCCCGACGGACGTGCGCCGCATGGACCTGACCGACAAGGACCGCTACGAGCGCATTCGCGAAACTTTGGGCGAGTATTGCACGGTGCTCGAGTTTGCCCGTGTCGACGAAAGCGACGCGGTGAAGTGGGCGGTGGAGACCGCCAGCGCCGAAGACGTGAAGCTTGATACCGACGCGGCGCGCGAGTTGGTGGATTCTCTGGGTGGTGACATGATGATGGTTGCCAACGAACTGGAGAAGCTGATTCTCTATGTCGGCGACAAGAAGCGAATTGCGCTGGGCGACGTTGAGACCCTGGTGCTCGCCGCCAAGCAGCGGTCATTTTATGAATTAACGGACGCCATCTCGTCGCGCGATCGCGCTCGTGCCTTGGGTGTACTCGACGCCATCCTCAGCACCGGAGACGGCGACGAGGCGGCCATCGGTCATCTATACATGCTGGCGCGCACCTTCCGCCAGATGCTGGTCATCCTGGAGAGGAATGTGCGCGACTCGCGCGCGTTGTGGCAGGTACTGTGGCAGGGATTCCGCATTCCTCCCTTTGCCGCGGAGGATATTATCCGGCAAGCGAGGCGCTACAAATCGCGTCGCGAATTGACCGGTGCGATCCGCCGCGTGGCGCGTGCCGACCTCGCGCTGCGCTCCAATCCGCCCAGCAAGCGACTTATCCTGGAAAACCTCGTGCTGGACTTGACCGCCGAGCCGAAGTTGCAGGAGGCTGGATGGTTGCAAGGCGAGCTGCCGGTGTAGTGGTGGATGTCGAACAGTATTTGCGCCGCATCGAATATGACGGCCCGCGCCAGCCCTCTTCCGTTGCCTTGCGCGGCTTGCATCGTCAACATCTGTTTACCGTTCCCTTCGAAAACCTCGATATCGCCCTGCAGACGCCTATCTCTCTTGACCTTACTTTGCTGTACGACAAGGTCGTGCGGCGTCATCGCGGAGGCTTCTGCTACGAATTGAATGGACTTTTCTCCGAACTGCTGATTGCCTTGGGATTTCGGGTTCAAATGCTCTCAGCCCGTGTGCGCCGCGACGATGGCGGCTTTGGCCCGGAGTTTGATCACATGTTGCTGCGGGTTGACCTGGAAGAGCCATGGCTAGTGGACGTCGGCTTTGGAGACTCGTTTGTCGATCCGATCGTGTTTCGCGCCGGTGGTGCCGACCAGGTCAATGGGCATCGCTATCAGGTGTCGCCTTTTGAAGACCGGTGGCAGTTGCTGCGCGAAGATGACAACGGCAACGTGCCCCTGTACATTTTTTGCGATGTACCGCGGCAGATTGGCGACTATCAGGAGATGTCGAAATTTCATCAGACGTCACCTGAGTCCGGCTTCACCAAGCGCTGGATCTGCAGTAAGGCAACACCGGATGGCCGCATCACGATAACCAACCGGCGATTGATCATTACCGCAGGGGACCGTCGCGAGGAGAGTGAGCTTGGCACTGACGAGGAGGTTTGGCAATGCTTGTGTGATCACTTCAGCATTGCGCTCGATGGATCAGTGGACTTGTCGAGGCTCGAAGGCCCTTCAAAAAGCTAGCCAGCAGTTTCCGCTTCGTTGTATGGGTGGAGTACCGCTTCAGCGGCTGTTACGAAACGCCTGTCGTCCGCTGAAGCGGACTCCTAATTTCCCACGTACGCCTGCCCACACCTGAAGGTGTGGGCTCTCACCTTTCGCCGCGAGGCGGCTGACGTCTCACCACCCTTGACTCCACCGTGAGTTTCGCAACAGGCCCTTCAGCGGAGCAGTTGAGATTCGGAAATGAGCTGGCTCTAGCCACCGACACGACGAAAACATTACCTCAGACACTGAAGCGCGATTCAGGTACGGACGGCAGCCGTGCACGCCTGAAGGCGTGCTCCGCCCATCTACACTCGCAAGGGATATGCAGTTTCCTTCCTACTTCTTCTCTTTTATCTCCACGCTGGCGATGGTGTTTTCCCAATCGAGCTTCAACATAGCTGAGGTCGCGCTCGTCTTGTCCAGCGAAATGGTGAACGTCTCCATGCCGGACGGCGCCTGGCTAACCTTCATGTCCACTCGCGCCAAGTCCTGGCCTTGACTGTATTCCGTACCCCATTGGCCGGTCTGCTTGTTGATGATCAGCTTCCAGGTGTTCATGCCGGGCAGAGAGTAGAGGGTGTAGCTACCGGCAGGCACGTTGGCGTCGCCGATAGTCAGATCAACGTCGGTCTTGAGGCTGGTGGCCGCATTCGCTCCGGTGCGCCAGACTTGATCATAAGGCACTAGCCCGCCAAAGATTTTACGGCCGCGCATGGACGGACGGCTGTACTGGATGGTGACAGTTTTCCCGTCATCGAACTTGACCGACGCTTCGCCGGGAGGGCTGAGGGGCTTCTGCTGCGCGCACGACAGGGCGGTGAGGATGATTGGCGCCAACATGGCGAGGACTGCGGAACGGCTCTTCATTGCATTCTCCTGGACTTGAACTATTGGTCCGACATTGCCGTTCTATTATTCACACTACGGCAGAACGATACAATCAAACCTATGGGTATTCTGGATGAAAAGCGTGAAGAGTTAGACAAATACGAGTTCATGATGGGTGTGCCGCGAGGGCGACTGGCGGTAGCGCTCGATGTCTTGACGGACGCGCTGACTATGGTGGGCCAGCACGGCGTCTATTGCCAGAGCGCGCGCCAGCCGGGGATGCCGGCGATGGACATCCAGATCGTGATGAAGGGGATTACCGACGCGAAGGAATTGATTTCGTCGGTGATGGAGGAGATTAGAAAAGCGAAGGAGGGGCAGTGAACCCTCGAAATGCGATTAAACAATCTCCCGATTTTTCGTGATATGGCGATCTAACCCCCAACCATGAGCTAGGCCTCAATTTCCGAGCGGCCGACTATACTGCCACTGACACCGCTTCCGCTCCGAGTATTTGCCAAGACAGGGATTGGACCTGTTTGTGGTCTTGAGGGCCGGCTTACTCCTAACCTGCCACTTATCGAAAAATACGCTTTTCATAGCGGTAGCTGATCACCGATTAAGACACTGAGGGCTTCATGAGAAAACTGTGGTTTGCGAATGTGCTCGCCGCGGTGCTGATGACGGAGTTGGCCGTGGCGCAGACTACGAACCTCGCCGCCAGTCCCGGCTTTTCGTTTGACGTGTACGGCGACTCGCGGTCGATGTTGTTCCTTCCTTACCGGCAAGACCAGGAAGACGAGGCGCGCCGGTATATGGCGGATATCTACGACCTCGCGCTCTCCGAAAAAGCGGCGACCGAGGTGGTAAGCAAGGACACGAAATTCATTTACGACCAGGCCACCCATGAGCTGCTGCAGATCGATGCGCCACTTCATGATAAGCACGTTACCTTGACCTTCGACAAAGGGTGGATCACGGAGGCCTCGTTGGAAGATCCGCGACATCTGCCCGGCGTGCGCCGCACCTTCTTCCGGCTGGCAGGCGGCGATTGGGTCGCCAGAGAAGCCGTGAGGGAGGTCAAAGATGGACGTGCCCGGTTCATTTTGAACACCGGTGATTTGGTTTTTTGGGGCAAGCAGGCTGGCAAACCCTCGGAAAACCCCTACTGGAAGCTGGTCAACGAAAACGTTTTGCGGCAGTTGACCCCCGCCGACCAGCAGATGAAGGACGCTGGCTTAGAGGGTCGCGTTTTCCCGGCTGTCGGCAATCATGAAGTTTGGGACGACTCGGATGTGGAGGGATTGTTAGCCGCCTTCCCGTACCTGAAGAAGTTTGGCGTCACCGATAAGCGTCTTCTGTACATGTTCGATTTCGAGGGCGTGCGCTTCATCTTTCTGTGGACCGGGAAATATGATCTTCGGGTGCCGAGCGCTTGGGATGCTACACGTCCAACCTACCTGGCCCAAATGAACCAACTAAAAACCTGGCTCGATGAGGCCAAGTCCAAAGGAATCAAGAAGGTATTTATCTCATTTCATTACCCAACCTTTTGCCGTTTCGGCTTTGGTGGCATTCCCGAGCCAGACAACCCTCACCAGGTCATCGCAAGCTATGCGAAGGACTTAGATATCGTCGTGTTTAATGGCCATGTACACACCACGGAGATTTTTCAGGTGGACGGCGTGAAGTACTTTGTGCTGGGCGGAGGCGGCGCGGAGCAGGAACCGATTCTGCCTGATTCTACCAAGGTTCATCTCCCGGCGGACTATCCCGCCGATCTGTATTGGAAAGGCGAGGCTCCCGAGGAAGACTACAACCTTGTGCATGTTGAGGTGCAACCCGGACAGCCGACGCAATTCACGCTGCATCGCTTCCGCCCAGGGTCGGCAGAGCCGTTCGCCACGGTGGAGCTATTCAAGTAATCGCGTACTGAGAAGATCTGTTGTCCTCGACGCGTGGCCGGTGAATGGATCCCATAGCTACGCCTCACGCATTCGTGCTGTTCGAGTATGTTGGAGAACAAAGTCAAGATATTGGCTAGAGCAGGCGTCTATTGCCAGAGCGCTCGCCAGCCGGGGATGCCGGCGATGGATATCCAGATTGTGATGAAAGGCATAACGGACGCGAAGGAGCTAATCTCGTCGGTGATGGAGGAGATCAGAAAAGCGAAAGAGGCGCAGTGAACGCACGAAATGCGACTAAACAAGGCCCGATTGCCTGCGATAATGGCGATCTATCGCCAGCAAATAATGTTGTCCAAGAGGCGCGTTGAAGAATCAACGCGTACAAATGGGCAAGCCCAGAGTCGAGAGCCTAACCAAGCGGCTGGACGCGAAAGAGACCATCAACAAGGAGGACGGCTTTTCCAGAACTAACGGGCCGCAGGCGCTTGCGGCTCGAGTTCTACGTGCAGTTCCTTTTCTTCACCTGATTGCAAACGAAGGAACACCGGTCGAGAAGGATCAGACGGATCGTGATAGAACCATTTCTTGTAGCCGCGGGCGGAGATTGTCAGAACCAGATATTTTTCCGGCGGAACTATTGCCCGCCTAATCCCCTGGTTGACTTGCTGCCCGCCTGAGTAGCTGCCATTCGCTTCGTCGGAATCAAAGATGGTCCAGCTTACCTCAAAAACTTTTATGGGCTCTCCTGTGAATTTGTCCTTCACGCTGGGAAGTAGTGTGCCCGCTTTAGGGCCAAGGTTCAATACAACTGTCGCCGACAACTGGTTCGGTGTTAGAGTGACCTCTTTGGTTACGCTGGTGCCGGCGAAAGCGACGTAGCCATCCTCCGGCTTGATTGCTTCGACGCTGATCACTCCCATCTCTACGTGATCAATACGGAATTGACCCGCTCCATCGGTTGTGGCAGAGCAGTCACCGCGCGATTCATTGGATCCTGACGGTGCGTCCCGCATGTAGGTGCACACTTGTACGCCTTTGAATGGCTGCCCATTCGCATCAAGCACAGTACCGGTGATAGTGCCATCGGCCTGGGAAGAATTAGCAGTCTGGGCAGAAGCTGGCAGTGACACCAGAAGCAAGAGCGCAAGCCACATAGGTCGCACACGCGGGAAGTTCCTTTTTGGCTTTGAGAATGGCAGCAATGGTACACCCGTCTCGCCAGTTCGCGACACTGTGGGACGATTTTTCATCGCGAACAATCCTCCACGGTCTTCCATCCGCACAGTGCGCGCCCATACCCCATTGTGACCTGAGTTTTGCAACACCTTGGACAACTGTTGTAACCAGGCCATTACGCAAGCAACAGTGTCGCCCGTACTCCCCTCAAAGCATCGCCGGGCAGAGAGACACGGGGTCACAGAGAAATCATTTCGGATTCTCCGTGCCCTCCGTGCCTCCGTGGTGAAATGTCCTACGCGGTCACGTACTTTCCAGTTTCCAGCACGCGGCTGGCGATCTGCTCTTGTAGCGCGATCACATTCAGCAGGTCATGCTTCGCCAGGCGGCGCACAATCGCCATCTGGGTACGCAGCATGTCACCTTCCGCCACGGCGGCGATCACTTTCTTGGCCGCACCTTCCAGCTTCGCGAATGCGCCCTCCAGATAGACCTGGGTCATGGCCACAACCAGCGCGCCTTTGGCTTCACCATTGGTCTCGACATATTTGCGCGCACGCAGCAGGCTGGAGTCCATGGCAAATGCCTCGATCACCATGTCGGCGATCGCCCCCATGATTTCCTGCTGATCGGCGAGCTTCTGCATGTACTTCTGCGAAGCCGCACCGGCCACCAGCATAGCCAGCTTCTTGCCGTTCTCGACCAGTTTGCGCTCGGCAGCTAGCGTGCCCTCGAGTTCCTCGCCAGACGGACCAGCCATGACTTCGTCCATGGTTTTCTTGATGGCCGGCAGCAAGGCGAGTTGTCCGCTCATGGCCCGCTTCAGCAGCCATCCGGTAATGATGAGGCGGTTGATTTCGTTGGTGCCCTCGAAGATGCGGTTGACGCGCGAGTCGCGATAAGCACGCTCGGCCGGATACTCCTCGACAAAGCCGTACCCGCCGTAAACCTGCACGGTCTCGTCCACCGCAAAGTCGAGCATCTCGGACGCCGAAACCTTGATGATGGAACATTCGACTGCGTACTCTTCAATTGCTTTACGCACGGTCTCGGGATTGTGCTCGATGGCGGAGAGTGCGGTGTCCATCATGCCGACGGTGCGATACACCATGGATTCGCAAGCGTACAGCCATGCGGCCATCTGCGCCAGCTTCTCGCGAATCAGTCCGAACTCCGCGATGCTCTTCCCGAAGGCCTTGCGCTCTTTGGCATAGGCGACGGCGTGCTGCAGGGAAGTGCGCGCCCCGCCAACGCAGCTGGCGCCCAGCTTGAAGCGGCCGACGTTGAGAATATTGAACGCGATGATGTGCCCTTTGCCGATTTCGCCGAGCACGTTCTCCACCGGCACCTTGCACTCGTTCAGGATGAGCGGCGCAGTGGACGATCCGCGGATGCCCATCTTCTTTTCTTCATTGCCGACGGAGAAGCCGGGGAAATCTTTCTCAACCAGGAAGGCCGTGAACTTTTCGCCATCGATCTTGGCGAAGATGGTGAACAGGTCAGCAAAGTGGGCGTTGGTGATCCACATTTTCTCGCCGCTCAGGAGGTAGTGTTTACCGTCGGGCGACAAGACAGCGCGCGTGCGGCTGTTCATCGCGTCGGAGCCACTGGTGCTTTCCGAGAGCGCGTACGCGCCGATGATTTCGCCCGTGGCCAGGCGCGGCAGGTATTTTTTCTTTTGGGCTTCGGTGCCGAAGAAAACGATAGGCAATGTGCCGATACCACTGTGGGCACCCATGCTCACCATGAAGCTGCCGTACTTGGCCATGTAGTCGGCGATGATCGCGGACGAAGTCTTGTCCATCTCCGACCCGCCGTACTCGGCGGGAACGTCGGCGTTGGTCAGCCCCATTTCAGCAGCCTTCTGCAGCAGTTGACGCGAGACCGACCAGTCCTTGTGCTCCATCTTCTCGGCGTTAGGCAGGATTTCGTTGGTGGCAAACTCCTCCGCGAGTTTAGCGACCATTAGCTGATCTTCGTTAAAGTCTTCCGGAGTGAAGACGTTTTCCAGGTTGTGATCTTCGAGCAGAAAGCTTCCGCCCGTGGTTTTGGTCTTGGGAGCTGCCGATACCGTGGTTGCCATGAAGTCCTCGCTTTTTGCTCTTCGCCTTTCGCTCTTCGCTAAAGGCATTCTTCAAAATGTGCTCACCGCTTGCTTTTGGCGAATAGCGAAAAGCGAACGGCGAATAGCGGCTCTACTGCAAATTCTCAAAGATGCCTGCTGCACCCATGCCGCCGCCGACGCACATGGTCACCATACCGTAGCGTCCTTTGCGGCGTTTGAGTTCGCGGATGATAGTTGCGGTCAGCTTGGCGCCAGTGCAGCCCAAAGGATGCCCGAGCGCGATTGCGCCGCCGTTGACGTTGATCCGTGCCGGATCCAGCTTGCCTTCCTGGATGACCGCCAGCGACTGCGCGGCAAATGCCTCGTTCAATTCGATCACGTCGATGTCACTCAGCTTCAGGCCAGCCATCTTCAGCGCTTTTGGGATCGCATACACCGGGCCGACACCCATCTCCTCCGGCAGGTACCCCGCGGTCGCGAAGGCGACGTAGCGCGCCAGCGGTTTTAATCCGAGGGCCTTGGCACGTTCGGCGGACATGACGATCGCGGCGGCGCCGCCGTCGGACATCTGCGAAGAGTTGCCGGCCGTGACTGTGCCCTTCGCATGGAACGCCGGCTTCAGGGCGAGCAGAGCTTCGAGAGAAGTGTCGGCGCGCGGGCCTTCGTCCATTTTGAACACGATGTCGGTGCGCTTCGGCTTACTGCCGTTCGGTGTGGTGAAGCTGACCGGCACGGGAACGATCTCTTCGTCGAACTTGCCCGCCTGAATGGCCGCGATGGCTTTCTTGTGGCTATCGACGGAGAACTGGTCCGACTGCTCGCGCGTGATGTGATAACGCTGCGCCAGCCGTTCGGCGGTGAGGCCCATGGAGAGATAGGCGTCGGGATAATTCGACACCAGCCAAGGGTTCGCCGAAACTTTGTGGCCGCCCATCGGAATCATGGTCATCGACTCAACTCCGCCAGCGACGATGGTCTCGGCCCCGCCAGCCATAATGCGCTCGGCGGCCATGGCAATCGCCTGCAGGCCGGAGGAACAGAAGCGATTGATGGTCATGGCAGAAATTTCAACGGGCAGGCCGGCGCGCAAAGACGCGATGCGCGCGACGTTCATGCCCTGTTCGGCCTCGGGCATCGCACAGCCGAGGATGACGTCTTCGATTTCTTTGGGGTCGAGTTGCGGCACGCGTTCGAGCGCGCCCTTGATGGCCACCGCGGCCAGATCATCGGGACGCGTCGCCCGCAGGGTTCCTTTGTAAGCCTTACCGACCGGCGTGCGCACGGCACTAACGATTACAACTTCACGCATGAAAAGCTCCAGTAGCTGTCGGCCGTCAGCTATCAGCCGTCAGCCAAAACAATTTCGTTAGCCCAATCCCAATGTCAGCCCGAGCGGAGGGACACTATGGCTCCGACAGCGGCAGACGGTTCTATTGGACCGCAGAGCCGATCTCCTTTAACCCCTGAACGTTCTGTGGTGCTGCCCAGAACAAACGTCCGTATTCATCAAATGAAAAATAAATGGCCACCGTATTCGGATCGATCGGATTATTGCTGCTCTGACGAAGAACATACACAAGTTGCTGTTGGCATGGTTCGCCTACAATCCAGACATTTCCCAGATGCCCGTGCGGTTGCACCGAGACAAGATCGGGCTTGCCGACCAACCCTACGACTTTGCCGATGGACATTCCTAGCGAGAGTCTCGGATATGCCGTGCGAATCTGAGCCTGACGCTGACTGACCGCTTCATAGGGATGGCCTTTGGCAAGGTCGTCAGTATGCAACGTTCCTAGAGTTTCTGCGCCGGCTTCGCAGCTTTTATCCTTCACTTGCATCGGTAAAATGCCGTTCACCTTATGGGGCTGGAGTGCAGCCAGCTTGCCGTCGGCTGTGAAGCCTATAACCACAAGCCCCTTGTCCTTCGGGTCCTCGGAAGGAGCCTTATCCTCGAAGGCGTAAACCCATATACAGGCGACGGCGTTGGGCTGCAATGCACCGTCCGCAACATAATCAGGAGATCCCGCGACTGCCTGGACTTGCTGTTTCGTCAGACCAAGCTTCAATTTCGACAAACTCGACGCCCGCGCTTCCTGTTTCTGGCGTGATAACAGGTAAGGGAAATGTTGGGCAGCGGACCACTCGGCGTATCTGGGCATTTCCGGATTGCAGGCGGACTGCGTCTGTCCAGCACAAGCGGCAACCAAGAAAATCATGATTGAAAATGTAAGCAGCTTCACCTAGTTCCTCAACGTCTTTCCCGTCTTCAGCGTGTACTGAATACGTTCCTGCGTCTTCTTCTCGCCACAGAGCGACTTGAACGCCTCGCGCTCTAGGTCGAGCAGGTACTGCTCACTCACCGGAGTGCCTGGATTCACTGCGCCGCCGCACAGTACCTCGGCCACCTTGTTGCCGATCTTCACTTCGTGGTCGGTAATGAATTGCCCCTCATGCATGATGTGCACGCCCAGTTTCAACGTGGCGAGAATGCTCTCACCTGGCGCGGGGATGTCCGTGCGCGGCATCGGGGCGCGGAAGCCTTCACGCGCCAACTCCAGCGCCCGCTCTTTGGCGTCGGTGAGCACACGCTCCCGATTCATAGTGATGTCGTCGCCGGTGGAAAGGAATCCGAGATTCCGCGCCTCAAACGCCGACATAGAGACTTTCGCCATGGCAACCGTTTCGAACGCCTGCTTCATGGCTTCCATCAGTTCGACGCTCTCGCCCCGACCGTGAGGGCGGATGTGGTAGGCCTTATCGACTGCGCGAAGCGTCATCTCCTTGCAGCCACCGCCGCCGGGAAGCAAGCCCACGCCGACCTCGACGAGGCCGCAGTAAAGCTCAGCATGCGGCTGACGAGCTACGGCATGCAACGTCACCTCGCACCCTCCACCTAGCGTCATGCCGAAGGGCGCGACCACCACTGGCTTGGAGGAGAACTTGATCGCCTGCGTCATGTTCTGGAACTGGCGGACGGCAAGGTCAACGTCGTCCCACTCCTCTTCCTGGACCGCCATGAGCAGCATCATGATGTTGGCGCCGACGGAGAAGTTGCCGGCGTCGTTGGTTATGACGAAGGCGTCGAAGTTGTCGCCTGCGCCGCCGGGCTTCAGCGTCTGGGTGATCATCTGCACGATGTCGCCCCCGAGTGCGTTCATCTTGGAGTGGAACTCGATGCAGCCGACACCATCGCCGAGGTCGATCAGAGAGGCGCCCGCATTCTTCTTCACCACAAAGTGCGACTTCTTCGCAACTGTAACCGACCAGACTCCCGCTGGTACTACTTCCGGGCGATAGTTGTCGCTGCGCAGATCAAAGTAAACGCGCCCACTGGCGCCCTTGGGATCGTCGGCATACCAGCTTTCATGGCCCGAGGCGAGCAACTTCTCGACGTTGGGCGAAACCGGCTTGTCCTCGACCTCCATTCGCTTCACAGTCTTGGCGACACCGGCGGCATCCCAAAGTTCAAATGGTCCCATCTCCCAGTTGAAGCCCATCTTCATGGCGCGATCGATCTCGACCACGGTGTCGGCGATTTCGCCGATGCGATTGGCGGCGTAGGTCCACAACTCCGACAACGCCGACCAGAGAAAGGTCCCAGCCTTGTCCTTCGACGCCGCCAGCAACATGTTGAGCCGCTCAGGCAGGCTGTCCACGGTCTTCGCCATTTCGAGCGAGGCAAACTTGGGCCTCTGCTGCGGGCGATATTCGAGCGTCTTCCAGTCAAGCGCCAGCCGCTGTTCGCCCTCGGTGCCTTTCTGCTTCTTGTAGAAGCCACCCTTGGTTTTGTCGCCCAGCCATTTACGCTCAAGCATGACCTTAAAGAAATCTGGCAGCTTCAGGTCGTCGCGCTCGTCGTGAATATTTGCACTGGCGTTCCGTACGACGTGGCCGAGCACGTCGAGCCCGACCATGTCGGTGAGGCGGAAGGTCGCCATCTTGGGCCAGCCGACAGCTTGTCCGGTCAGCGCATCGACTTCCTCGATGCTGAGGTCCATCTCCTGCATCAGGCGCATGACGTTGAGCGCGGAAAAAGTGCCGATGCGATTGGCAATGAAATTCGGTGTGTCCTTGGCGTGGACCACGCCCTTGCCGAGATGCAGATCGCAGAAGTGCGCGATGACGTCCATCGCGGCCGGATCGGCGTCGGGCGTGGGGATGAGTTCCAGCAGCCGCATGTAACGCGGGGGATTGAAGAAGTGCGTCCCAAACCAGTGGTGGCGGAACTCGTCCGGAAAGCCTTCGACGATCTTTGCTACCGGCAAGCCGCTGGTATTGGTGGTGATAATGGTGCCGGGTTTGCGAACCGCGGCCACCTTGCGTAACAGGCTGCGCTTGAGTTCGAGGTCTTCGACCACGGCCTCGATGATCCAGTCCACCTCAGCGAGCTTGTTTAGATCGTCTTCGAAATTGCCGATGGTGACCAGCCGGGCAAGGGAAGGCTCGAAGAACGCGGCGGGCTTGGATTTCAGCGCCGCTTCGAGTCCGGCCGCAGCGAAGCGGTTGCGCGTGGGACCGTCGGCATCGGGAGGGACGATATCCAGCAAGTACGAAGGAACACCAGCGTTAGCCAGGTGCGCGGAGATGCGAGCACCCATGGTGCCCGCGCCTAGAACAGCGACCTTCTCAATTCGTTTCGTCATGGGATGTATGAATGACTCCAGCGCTGGAACCTACCATCAGGTTGAAAGCTTGCACGAGCAAAGCCGCGTCCTACAGGACGCGATCAAGGAACTACTAACTTCGATTGCGATTCTTGAAGAACGGCTGCTGAATTGTGTAAGAAGTTGGCTGGTTCGAATGATACGAAGAAAGCAACGGAATCGTCGGCACGGCTCTCCTCAACGGCAAAACACATATGACGGCCCCAAAATACAAGCAGCGCGCGCCGTAAGATGTGGGGTGAGGATGGCAACGGCGCGCGCGTATTAAGTTAAATCGATCGTAATGAATGAATACTCATTCAGTCAAGGGAAATCTGCGTAAATTATTTTCCCATATTGGGTTAGGAAATTAGCTTGGCCAATAAGAAGGCCGCCCCGGCTGCAAGTCCACCAATCACAATGGTTTGGGTTGCGGAACGGCCTGGGCGCGATCCCGTGAAGCGTCCCTTGATGTAGCCGAAAACTCCGAGAGCGATCAAGGTCACGACGACCGACCAGACCAAAGCCATGCGCGCACTGTGCAACGCCATATAGGGAGCCAGGGGAATGAAACCGCCACAAACGTACGAGGCGGCAATGGTCAATGCGCTCTGCACCGCACGCTTAGGATCAGGCTCTTCCAAGCCCAACTCAAAGCGCATCATGAAGTCCACCCACTCCTTGGGTTTTCGCGTCAATGCCTGCACCACCGGCACGCTTTCGTCGTGCGACAAACCGTAATCGGCGAAAACCTTCTGCACTTCGCGCGCTTCCTCGTCGGGAATCTCCTGCACTTCACGCGTCTCGCGTAGCCGTTCGCTTTCGTAGTGTTCGGCATCGCTTTTAGCAGCCAGATAGCCGCCCAGTCCCATGGCGATAGATCCCGCGGCGATCTCAGCCAGTCCGGCGACGACCACGATGTGGCTGTTGTCAACTGCACCGGAGAGGCCGGCAGCCAGCGCGAAGGGCACGGTGAGTCCGTCCGACATGCCGATGACAACGTCGCGGACAACTTCGCCCGCAGTGAAATGGCGTTCAATGTGCGGCGTCTGTGGCATGATCTCCCAGGTCCGGATGGATTTTCAGATATTGCAACGCGCGCTGGGCCACTTCGCGCTCACCGGAATAGCTCAATAGGGTGGGCGCCTCGTCCAGCGGGAGCCAATAGGCATTCTGGACTTCGATTCGCATCTCGGGCGCAATGTTTCCCAGCCGCCCAGAGCGGTAAAGCAGCAGGTAGAAGCTGACGATCTTGAAGACCCTGGCGTGGTCGCCCCAATTGCGCACGTAGAAGTATTTAATGTCGGCCAGCTTGGCTACCAGACTTGCCTGCACTCCGGTTTCTTCGCTGACCTCGCGTAGCGCCGTCTGATCGGGCTTCTCGCCCTCGTCGATGGCGCCCTTGGGCAGGGCGACCAAGGGCGAGGTCTTTGGCGGCCGGTTCGAACGCTTGGGCAACTTCTTGGGACGCGTCATGTGAGGCTCAATGACCGCCAGAAACCAGCGGCCTCGCATCTTGCGTAGCACGACACCTCCCGCCGAAAACTCGCGCACCATGAGCGTTGCCAGAGAACCGGCTAGTTTCGCAGACTTGAGGGAAGCTGACAATCAAAAGGAGGGATAATGGGTCGATTTGATATTGGGTGGAGCACGCCTTAGGGCGTCCAGTTGAGCAAGCGGCGAGGCGGACTTGGCACTCTGTGGACCGCTCAACATTGACAGCTCAACAATTCCTGCGTATTTGTCACAGATTTGTAAACATCCCGTTGACCCGCGGTTTTCCTGGGTAGCTAATAGTTACAACGAGCGTGGAGGATCAAGTTGCATTCACTATGCGAACGATCCCAGCCATTCCGGATGATTTCACCGCGTTGCATTGTTTTGCGCAGTAGGTTCGAGACAGTCGAGTTTGGTTTTTCGGTTTTGCCGGAAAGGCTGCGACGGCGATGGATCCCGGGGTGGCGCACTGCGTGTCGTGATCGACCACGATTGTGCAGCGGCCTCGGCCAAAAAGCCAGAAAAGAACAAGGAGAAAGTTGTGAAAAAGTACATCGCCAACCTCCAGATGCGCAACCAGTCCACCACCCCCAGTTGTGAATGCACCGGTACCAGAATGGCGATCGGCATCGCGGTATTGCTGCTGATCGCGGCGCCAGCGCTTATGGCGCAGATTGCACCCTTCGGATTTCTTCCCGACCCCGTCCATGTGGTATCCACAGTTCCACCCAACGGGGATGTCAACCCATACGGTGTTGCCTTTGTGCCCGTTGGCTTCCTGGGAGGTGTGCTGACCCCGGGAGATGTTCTGGTCTCGAACTTCAACAATAGCCAAAACCTGCAAGGTACGGGTACAACCATCGTACGTGTGCCACAGCACGGACCGCTCTCGGTTTTCTTTACCGCCAGCCCCAGCCAGCCGGGCTTGTCAACCGCCCTGGCAGTTTTGCAGGAAGGCTTGGTTATCGTCGGCAGCTTCCCCTCGGTCGATGGCACTTGCGCCACTGCGGGGGCCGGTTCGCTGCTGGTCATCAACAGCCGTGGCCAGCAAGTACAAACCATCGCTGACCAAAACTTCATAAATGGTCCATGGGACATGGCCGTCTATGACGCTGGTGGCGGAAGGGTTTATGCGTTCATCACCAACGGTCTCAGCGGCACAGTCACGCGCCTTAACATGATGCTCAGCGGCGGAGTACTGAACGTGCAAAGCAAGACCACGATTGCTTCCGGCTACGGCTTCCAATGCGATCCGGTCACCTTCGTAGATGCCCCTACCGGGCTGGTGTACAACGTCAGCAGCGACCTGCTCTACGTGGCGTCAACCGTGGACAACACGGTCTTCGCGGTCGCGCATGCCACCACCAGAAGCAGTGATGCTGGGAGAGGCCAGATCATTTACCAGGATCAAACCCATCTGCACGGTCCGCTGGGGATGGCGGCGGCGCCCAATGGCGATTTGCTGGTCAGCAACAACGACGCGATCAACCCCGATCCCAATCAGCCTAGTGAAATCGTAGAATTCACCAAAACCGGCCACTTCGTGAAGCAGCTCTCGGTGGATCCGGCGCCGGGCGGATCATTCGGCTTGAATGTCGCGTTTGGGCCTTCAAGTTCCCGCTTCGCCGCGGTCGACGACAATATACCCAATATTAGTATTTGGACATTGCCGAACTAAACATTTGCAAAACGGCTAGAATGATCGTTATGAAGGTGCGGCGTTTGCTTGTGTTAATGGTGTGCGTGCTACTCAGTTCAGTGTGGCTGGTGGCGGGGGACAAGAAAAACGAGTCAGGGCAAGTTTCCTCCCTTAAGTTTGCTGTTCTTAAGGACGATAACGGTAAGCCGGTGCGCAATGCTGCGGTGATTCTGCATCCGGTGGCTCAGCACGGCAAGCAATCACGCGGCGGATTTGAATTGAAAACGAATTCAGAGGGCGAGACCGAGAGCGATGGCATCCCGTATGGAATGCTGCGCGTTCAGGTCATCGCCCCAGGTTTTCAGACGTACGGCCAAGACTACAGTATTGACCAGCCCCAGAAGGAAATTACCATCCGCCTGAAGCGGCCGCAGGGCCAGTATTCGATCTACGATAATCACACGGACAGCAGTGGCAGCCCACCGAAAGACAAGTGAAGCAGCGCGCCCCGCTGTTCGCTTTTCGCTCCTTGCTCTTAGCTTTTAGCGATTAGCCTTTAGCTTTTAGATGACGCGACTGAAGAGTTGCTAAGAGCTGACGACTGAGGGCAAATGCGGAGAGCGAAGAGCGAAGAGCGGAAGATGAGGATGATCGAGGCC
This sequence comes from uncultured Acidobacteriaceae bacterium, assembly GCA_963748225.1. GTDB lineage: Bacteria > Acidobacteriota > Terriglobia > Terriglobales > Acidobacteriaceae > Bog-257. The sequence goes on along the minus strand of CAVVHW010000012.1, from coordinate 556,860 downwards.
AAGATACTCTGGACAGACAACGACCGCTTTGTTGGCCAGGCGAGCAGTGGTCACGCATTGATCGTGGATGCCGGCGCCGAGAAGTCGGCCAGTAGCCCGATTGAACTTGTTCTGATTGCCTTGTGCGCCTGCACCGCCAGCGACGTCGTGGGCATTCTGCGCAAGAAGCGCGAACCTTTCACCAGCCTGGAAGTTCGTGCTACGGCCGAGCGCGCCGAAACCTTCCCGAAGGTGTTTACCAGCATCCGCCTGATTTATCGCGTGGGTGGAAACGTCACTCATAAAGCGATGGAAGACGCTGTGCGCTTGTCGAAGGAAAAATATTGCTCGGTGTCGGCGATGCTGGAAAAGACCGCCAAGATCGACTTCGAGATCGAGTACGCACCATAACGGTTCCTCAGGTCTATCTCTGTACTGAGTCTCCTGTCATTGCTTGCTCCCCAGCTGCCGATATCCCGGGTGAACTCCCGGCTTCAGCCCTTGCTCCTCGGCGATGCGCCGCAACAAGTCCCCCAGTTGTAGCTTTTCTTCTTCGCTCAGCGCAGCGCAGAGCGCTACTTCGTGAACCGCGGCAACGTGTGAGAGCTCGCGCAGAACCTGACGCCCGTTCTCAGTGAGCGCCAGCGCGTAATTGCGCCGGTCTTCGGTGTTTCGCGAACGTTTTACGATTCGCTTGCGTTCCAGTTCATCGATGAGGGCCACCATGCGGCTGGGCATGATCCCTAGATGCTCGGCCAAATCCTGTTGACTGATGCCTGGGTCGGAGGAGATTTTTCGCAGCATTCCGGCATCGGGAGGGGTCAACCCGAGAACGGCAATGCGCTCGCCAAAGCGGCGCGCTGCGTGAGCGCCCAGCTGCGCTAGGAGGAACGCGACACCGGTCGGGCGTCGATCGGAAGTGGTACAAACTTGCTTATTTGAGGTCACGGCAGAATAATAGCATTTATAAATGATTTATTATATAAATCATTTTATAGATGAACTAAATTCTGGGAGGCATTTAGGACCGTGCTCGACCAAAAACGTAATTCGAACCCTGCTACGACGATGCTGCGCCACGCGGGCCCTCATTTGGGAGCCGTCGCGATTGTCTATACGCTGCTCTTCAACGCTGGCCTTTATCCGGTCACGATTTTCGCCGACAAGATTCACTTTCCCGGACCGTGGGAGTCCGGCGATGTCATCGTGGCTTATTTTCAGACCCACGCCGCGGCGGCGCTGACTTGCGCCTTCCTGCAGATCGGGGCAATGATAGCGCTCGGGATTTTCACGGCGACGGTAGTGAGCCGGTTGCAATTTCTCGGGGTGCGGGCCGCGGGGCCTTACATCGCGCTGTTCGGCGGCTTTCTGACGGTGGTTAACGGCCTCGCCGCGGGCTCGATTCTGTGGGTGCTGGTGCATCCTGGCATCGCGCAGGATGCCACGCTTGTACGCGCCTTATATTACCTCTCGTACGCTTTCGGTGGCCCAGGTTTTTCCATACCGATGGGACTGCTCTTGGCCGGTGTTTGCGTCCCCGCCGCATTCCGGAAGCTCTTGCCGAAGTGGCTTGTGATATTTGGGCTGGCGCTGGCAGTTTGCGGCGAACTAAGCTGGCTCAACCTGGTGCTGCCAGGCGCGGTGTTCCTGATTCCGTTGGTGCGGTTCCCAGGCTTCGTCTGGCTGATCGCCACTGGATTCCTGCTGCCGCGCGCCATTGCTCGTCCATTGCGCTCGGCGGAGGTTGCAGCATGAAGACTGCACTTGGATTGATAATGATCGCGAACGCGGTTCTGTTCATCTTTGGCGCTGTTCAACATATCGGCGTTGCCGTCGGGCCCTTTCACGAGCCGCGTATCATTCCCGCGGCAATTGTGGAAACGATATGCGCGATGGCGCTTGGATGGGGAGGGGCCGCGGTTCTTGCACATGCCGCGACCTTCTGGCGCACGGGACTCATTGCCAACTTCATTGCACTAGCGGGTGTCCTGTTAGGAGTCGTCGCGCTCGCGCTGGGCGCGGGTCCGCGCACCGCCAGCAACGATCTCTACCATGGCATTATGCTGGTCCTGATCGCCGCCAGCCTGGTTATCCTGTTCTTGGCACGGTCGGCGTTGCAGCACCGGCGATAAGGCATTCGCCGAAACGAAACAGCGGTTGCTGCTTGCACGGGTTTCGGGAAGGGTATAATCATCCGTTTGCCTATGACTACTACTCAGACTGAACTGCGCCTGGCCCAGCGGATGTCGCGCCTGGGAACCGAAACCGCCTTCGAAGTTCTGGTGCGCGCCCGCGCCTTGGAACGTCAAGGAAAAAACATCATCCATCTCGAAATCGGCGAGCCCGACATGGACACGCCCACTAACGTCGTCGAGGCTGGCGTGGACGCCCTGCGTAAGGGCTTTACCCATTACGGCCCGGCGGCTGGACTGCCCGAGTTACGTGAGACCATCGCGGCTGAAGTTGCCACTTCGCGAGGCATCAAGGTCAGCCCCGATGAGGTGGTCATCGTTCCCGGCGGCAAGCCGATTATCTTCTTCACCATGCTGGCACTGGTGGACGAGGGCGATGAGGTCATCTATCCCAATCCTGGCTTCCCCATTTATGAGTCGATGATTAACTTCCTCAGCGGGAAGGCGGTACCTATTCCGCTGCGCGAGGAGCGTGATTTCCGGCTCGATGTGAATGAACTGGCTGGCCTCATCACCGACCGCACCAAACTCATCATTCTGAATTCGCCGCAGAATCCCACCGGCGGCCTCATCACCAAGAGCGATGTGGAAGACATTGCGCGCGCTATCGGCGACCGCGACATCATGGTCCTGAGCGATGAAATCTACAGCCGCCTGCTCTTTGAAGGCGAGCCGTACAGCATTGCATCGGTGGATGGCTTCAAGGACCGCACCATCATTTTGACGGGCTTCTCGAAGACTTATTCCATGACTGGCTGGCGTCTCGGTTATGGCGTGATGCGGCCTGACCTGGCGGCACAGTTTGCGCGGCTGGCGACAAATTCCACGTCGTGCACCGCGACCTTCACGCAGATGGCGGGCATCGAAGCGGTGCGCGGCGACCAGAGTGAGCCGGAGAAGATGCGCCAGGAATTTCATCGCCGCCGTGATGTGTTCGTCAACGGGTTGAACCAGATCAAGGGATTCTCCTGCCGGATGCCCAAGGGCGCGTTCTACACCTTCCCGAATATCAAGCAGACAGGCTGGCCGTCGAAGAAACTGGCGGATGCTCTACTCGACGACGTGGGAGTGGCAGCACTTTCGGGAACGGCCTTCGGCTCATACGGCGAAGGCTATCTGCGGTTCAGCACTGCGAATTCGATTGTGAATCTGCAGGAAGCGCTGAATCGCATCGACCAGTGGACCAAGAAGAATTTGTAGTTGGCAGAGCGGGCGTTTTCGGTTGGCTCTCACGCGTGACGCAAGAGGGAGTAGAAGTCGTTCGCGCCGCCCTTGTGTTTAGATCCTCCCCAGGTCCAGTAGAGTGCCAGGCTCGCAAAAGGAGTGCTTCGAGCGCGGAGCCGCGTGAAGCCGCTCTCAAGCCGCAGGTCATGGCAATCCTGTTGCGTGCGGCGGCGCTGATAACCAGGCGCTGCCCGGGTCCGGTTTCTTCTTATCTTTCCCCCATGTCCAGTACATGCCGACGTAGGCGTAGTTTTCCGTTTGTCCGGCAACAGAGTGGCCGTAGCAAAACAGAAACTGTTCGCCTGGGTGGTGCTTGAAGTGGTAATAGCCACCCACGTCGATCATCGTCGAAGCTTCCGTTTGCGGGGTGGCAAAGCCCTCGCGACCGTGGGCAAAGACCTCGCCGCCTAACTCCAGCCGCTCGCCAAAGGCATACTTCAGCAAGAATCCGCCATACGTGAAGTTGCGGTACTGGGTTTGCGGGACGATCGTTTCGCCAGCACCGCCGTCTAGGAGCCAGTGTCCAATATTCTTCTGGAACCAGAGGGGAAGTTTGTACCAAACCTTTCCCACGCCGAGTCCCTTATCGTAGCTACCGGTCGGGATTTCAAACATCGCAAAGGTGCCGACCTGGGGAAAGTACTTCGATTCCTTTATAAAGGCGATCTTGGCCCCCAATTCCATATCGGTGAGACCAAAGGCGCTGGGGCCGGTGCCACCGGGCAGATATACAGGATTGTTCGACGGATTGATGGAACCCCAAGGCAAAATGGCGTGCAGCTGCACCCTGGGGATGGCGCCCCAGTTGAACTCGAAAGCCGGACCCGTGGAATCGATTTCCACCGGAGTTCCGTCCGTGCTGCCGAAAATGTAGAACTCGTAATGGTGCAGGTCTACCGGAACCGGATCGTCGGTTTGATACGGTGGGCCCTGCGCCCATAGTTTCGGCGCGGCAAGGACGAGCAGAAAGCACAACAGCGGCCGCCAGCGTTCGCTGTTTATCCGTTGCGACATCCCAGCACTCCGGCAAGAGCCATGCAAGGCGGGCACGGATTTTCGGGCTCAATGCGGTATCCGTGAGCGCCAACTCCTCTATCATGGCCATTCCCATGATAGGCTCGTGTGAACCGTGCACCAGCGCTCGAAGGCGTAGGTTTCAAAACATGACGCGCATTCGATCTCACAGAGACTTAATCTAAGAACTTCTGCCCTACTTCGTTGCCATCGCTGCCACCAGCGACTGGAAGACCTTGGCTCCATCAGTCATGCCGAGCTCCGGCTCGCTGGCGCGCTCCGGATGCGGCATCATGCCTAGAACATTGCGGCCTTCATTGCAAATGCCCGCGATGTTCTCCAGCGATCCGTTTGGATTGGCCTCAGCCGTGACTTCGCCACTGGCGGTCGTGTAGCGGAAGATGATGCGGTCTTGGTCCTTCAATTCGGCCAGAGTGGCTTCGTCGCAGAAGTAGTTGCCTTCCATATGGCCGATGGGAATCTCCAGCACCTCGCCCTTCATCAGTTGCTGCGTGTAAGGCGTGTTCGTGCTCTCAACGCGAATGTGCACGGGCTTGCAGACATACTTCAATCCAGCATTGCGCAAGAGCGCGCCGGGTAACAATCCGGCTTCACACAGGATCTGGAATCCATTGCAGATGCCCAACACCAGCCCGCCCTCGGCGGCGAACTTGCGCACCGACTCCATGACCGGCGAAAACTTGGCGATAGCGCCGGTGCGGAGATAGTCGCCGTACGCGAAGCCGCCAGGTACGACGACGGCGTCGCAGCCCTGCAGATCGTGCGAGTCGTGCCAGAGGAAAGTCACCGGCTGCTTGGCCACCTCCGAAATTACCCAATAGGCATCGTGGTCGCAATTGGAACCGGGGAAGACGATAACGCCGAATTTCATTGCGGCAAACTCCCCAAGGCGGGATAAATTTGAGTGTAGCATGGGTGCGAGACCGCTCCCATGGGACGGGCATCAAACCAGTTATGCAATTTTCCCGGCATATGAACATCACCGGAGGCGCCCTGCGCCGCTGGTTCATCGCGCAGTGCTACAACTCCGCGGCGGTGGGCGCGCTGTGGTGGGCCGGGTTGGAGTATCTGCACGTACCGTGGGCGCCATTCTGGGCAATTCTTGCGGCTGGCCTGCAGTTCATTCCGCACTTCGGACCAGTGCTGGCTTTTTTTGGGCCGGCGCTAGTCGCGTTGTTCGCTGGCGGCTTCGAGCAGTTTCTCTACGTCCTCATTCTCTACGGCATAATCATTGTGATTGACGGATTGGTCTTGCAGCCGGTAATCATGCGCCGCACCGCCCGGGTGCCCGTCTGGGCGTCGTTGATCGTTCCGATCTTGCTCAGCTTGATATTTGGGTTTTGGGGATTGTTGCTGGCCGCGCCGCTATTGGCTGTTATTTACGCTTACCGCGCCCACGGGAAGCGAGCGGAACCGACGATACCGCGGCAAACTCCTCCAGGCCAGCCAATAACTGGCGGCCGGCTGATCTCTCCAGGAGGCACACCCCCCGGCAGTGCGCAATAGTCGCATTCGCTATGAACTGGATGAAGCAAAATCCAGAGCCAGAATGATTTCGCACGCAAACTACAATTGTTCCGGGTTTTCCACAGCGTGCCCTGCATACAGCAGTGCTGGCCACGCATAAAATAGATTCAGGTCCCGAATGTCCCAGTCGCAATTCGTACATCTTCATCTTCACACCGATTACTCGATGCTTGACGGCGCTTGCAACATCGAGCGCTTGGTCAAGCGCGTCAAAGAACTCGACATGCCCGCCGTGGCTATGACGGACCACGGCAACATCTTCGGCGCAGTGGCATTCGTCAATGCTGCGAAGGAAGCGGGCGTGAAACCCATCCTGGGCTGCGAGCTTTACATCTGCAAAAAAGAAGACCACCGCACTGACAAGGAAGGCGACAGTTACAACCACCTGGTCGTACTCGCCGAGAATGACGAAGGCTATCGCAACCTGGTCAAGATTGTCTCCGAGGCGTCGCTGCACGGCTTCTACTACAAGCCGCGAGTCAGCAAGAAGTTCCTGGCTGAGCATTCGCGAGGACTCGTCGGTTTGTCCGCTTGTCTCAAGGGTGAAGTCGCCGAGCGCCTCACGGAAGGGAAGTACGACGCGGCGCGTGAGGCGGCCGTTACCTTCCGCGACATCTTTGGCAAAGGTAATTTCTATCTCGAAATTCAGGACCAGGGACTGCCGGAAGAGGCGCGCATCCAGACCAACCTGCTGAAGCTGGAGAAGGAGCTTGAGATCCCGCTGGTGGCGACGAATGACAGCCACTATCTTTGCGAGGATGACTCTCACGCGCAGGACGTGATGCTGTGCATCCAGACGGGGAAGTCTATCCACGACACCAACCGGCTGAAGTTCCAGGGTAACCAGTTTTTTGTGAAGAGCGCCACCGAAATGGCGAAGGTGTTCCTGGGATACGAAAACGTTCTGGCGCGCACACTGGAAATCGCAGAGCGCTGCAATGTCCGGCTGGAGAAGGTTCACGATCCGTTCCCCAAATTCGAAGTACCCTCAGGCTACTCGCTTCCCGACTATTTCGAGCACATCACGCGCGAGGGTTTTGCCACGCGCCTCAAGGTTCTTCGCGAGCTCCAGAGCGCAGGCCGCCTGAAACATTCATTGGAAGACTACGAGCAGCGCTTGTCGCGCGAGATCGGCATGATCCGGCAGATGCAGTTTGCCGGCTACTTCCTCATCGTGTGGGACTTCATCCGTTACGCCAAGGAGCGCAACATTCCGGTCGGGCCGGGCAGGGGATCGGCCGCAGGATCGTGCGTGGCCTACGCACTCGGCATCACCGATATTGACCCGCTGCAGAACGAGTTGCTGTTCGAGCGCTTCCTCAACCCCGAGCGCATCAGCCTGCCCGACATCGACATTGACTTCTGCATGAACCGCCGCGGCGAGGTGATCGATTACGTCACCCAGAAGTACGGACGCGATCAGGTGGCGCAGATCATTACCTTCGGAACCATGGCGGCCAAGGCGGCGATCAAAGACTCTGGCCGCGCCATGGATATCCCCTACGCCGAGGTCGATCGCATCGGGAAGATGATTCCCACCACCCTCAACATCACCATTGATCAGGCGTTGAAAGATTCGCCTCCGCTGGCTGCGGCATATCAGAACGAACCACAAACCAAGGAGCTGATCGACACCGCCAAGCGTCTCGAAGGTCTGGTGCGGAACGCGGGAGTACATGCTGCCGGAGTGGTGATTTCGCCGATTCCGCTCACCGATCTGGTGCCACTGCATCGCACCAAGAACGACGAAATCGTCACCGCTTACGACATGAAGGCGGTCGAAAAGCTAGGCCTGCTGAAGATGGATTTCCTCGGGCTCACCACACTCACCATCATCGACGACGCCTTGCGCCTCATCGAGCAGACGCGCGGCGAGCGGCTCGATCTGCAGAAGCTCGCGCTCGACGATAAGGTGACGTATGAGCGGGTCTTCCATACCGGGCTGACGTCTGGGGTATTCCAGTTTGAATCGCATGGCATGCGCGACGTGTTGCGCCGCTACAAGCCAACCGCCGTTGAAGATCTGACGGCGTTGAACTCGCTGTATCGTCCCGGACCGATTCAGGGCGGCATGATCGAAGACTTCGTCGAGCGCAAGTGGGGACGCAAGAAAGTCGAATACGATCTAGCCGAGCTGGAACCACTGCTGAAAGAAACCTTCGGGGTCATCGTTTATCAGGAACAGGTCATGCAGATCGCCAATCGCCTGGCCGGCTACTCGCTCGGTGAAGCTGACCTGCTGCGTCGCGCCATGGGCAAGAAAGATCCCGAGGCGATGGCCAAGCAACGCGAGCGGTTTGTTCGAGGCGCTACCGAGCGGGGCTTCCCGCCGAAGAAGATCGAAAAGCTGTTCGACTTGATGGAGCAGTTCGCCGGATATGGCTTCAATAAATCGCACTCGGCCGCGTACGCGCTGCTCGCCTATCAGACCGCATATCTCAAGACGCACTATCCGGTCGAGTTCATGGCTGCGTTGCTGACCTCGGTCTCTGGTAGTACCGACGACGTGGTGAAGTACATCAATGAGTGCCGGGAAATGGGGATCGCGGTCGAACCACCCGACGTGAATGTCAGCGATGCATACTTCACGCCGCACGGCGAGGCGATCCGCTTCGGACTGGCGGCGGTGAAGAACGTCGGTCACAACGCCATTGAATCCATTGTGGCGGCCCGCAAAGAGACCGGCGAGTTTAAATCGATCTTTCAGTTCTGCGAAAAAGTTGATCTGCACCTGCTCAACAAGCGCGTCGTCGAGTCCTTGATCAAGAGCGGTGCGATGGACCGGCTCGGACGTCGCGCTCAGTTGATGGCAGTAATCGACAGCGCGATGGACCACGCTCAGAAAACGCAAAAAGATGCTGCCCTCGGCCAACACGGATTGTTCGGCGTGTTCCAGCAAGATGATGCTCCACAAACCGAGAAGCCATTGCCCAACATTCCCGACTGGGATGAGCACCAGCGCCTGGGCCACGAGAAGGAGATTCTCGGCTTCTTTATAACCGGCCACCCGCTGGAAAAGTATTCGCGAGAAGCTGCTTGACTTCAGCGCCCTGTCGACTACCGATGTTGCCGACTTGAAGTCTTCCACGGGAAGAGATGAGGTGTTGATCGGCGGCATCCTGAAAAATATCCGCGTGGCTAAGTCGAAGAAGGGTGACCTCTACGCGCAAGGTCAGCTTGAAGACATGAACGGCTCGGTGGACGTCCTATGCTTCGCGGATTCCTACAAGCGCCTTGCAGACAAGCTGAAGCTCACGGTTCCCGTGCTGGCGCGGGGTGGAGTGCGCGTCGAAGACGGAGCCAACTCCAAGCTGATGATCAGCGACATCACCCCGTTGGAGGACGCCCAGCCCAAACTGCCCAATCACCTGCGGATCAAGATACCGATTGAGGGTGTCTCCCCGGCCATGATCGACGAGCTGCACACGCTTTGCCTGGAGCGCAAAGGTGCGGCGAGGGTGTTGTTCGACCTCGAACGCAAGGGCGACTTCACCGTGGTGATGGAAGCTGAAGGCTATAATGTGTTGCCAGACCGGCAATTCATCCACCGTGTGGAAGAGCTCTGCGGACGCGGCAGCGTTCGAGTTGTCGATTGAGTTGCGATGACATCGGATCCAACGCAACCTGTTGCTGAAACCCGGCACGACGAACTTTCCCTTCTTCGCTCGGGAATTCTGCCGGCCGTCGATTACTGGATCTCCGCGGTGGAAGCGGTTTACCGCGCGTCAAAGAAACGACAAGAAACCAATATGGAAGCTGCTTCGAAAGCGCAAGACGAACTCGAACGTATCGAGAAACAAATTGAGCAACTGGAGACCGCCGCCGGCGACAACCAGGAAGCTCGTCGCCAATTGCAGGAAATGCATGGCCGTGTGGACGCGCTGCGGCGTCAGATGGCTGGTCAGCTCACGCCCTGGGAGCGCACCGAACTGGCGCGCCATCCCATGCGTCCTTATCCGCTGGACTACATCGAGCGTATCTTTTCCGACTTCAGCGAGATTCACGGCGACCGCGGTTTTGGCGACGATGCGGCGATGGTTTGCGGCATGGCGACCTTTCGCGGACGGCAAGTGCTGGTCCTCGGTACTCAAAAAGGACGCGACACCAAGCAGCGCATCTATCGCAACTTTGGTCAGCCCAATCCTGAAGGCTATCGCAAGGCGTTGCGCGCGATGCGCTTCGCCGAGAAATGGCAACATCCCGTCATTGCCCTGATCGACGTCGTGGGAGCTTATCCCGGACTGGGCGCGGAGGAACGCGGCCAGGCCGAAGCCATCGCCCACAATCTGCGCGAGATGGCGCGCCTGAAAGTTCCATTCATCGCCGCGATAACCGGCGAGGGCGGCAGCGGCGGCGCACTCGCTATTGCGGTTGCCGATCGTGTGCTGATGCTGGAGAACAGCATCTACTCTGTCATCTCGCCCGAGGGCTGCGCCTCCATCATGTGGCGCGACTCCAATAAGAAGGATATAGCTGCGCAAGCCCTTCGCATTACCGCCAAAGACAATTTGGAAATGGGTTTCTGCGATGAAGTAATAACTGAGCCGTCGGGTGGCGCGCATCACGACTACGACGCTGCGGCGAATACTCTGGCGGATGCTCTCGAAAAGCACTTGGCAGAGTTGGAAAAAATGCCAATCCCGGCGTTACTGGATGCGCGCTACAAGAAGTTTCGCAACATGGCGCAGTTCTTCGAAGTACAGGGCGTGCCCGGATGATGAATGGTAAAGGCTAACTGCTAATTGCGGCTTCACTTGCTCTCCTGAACTCTCCGAACGACCTTGGTCACCATCTCGCGCGGCGACAGCCGTAGCATTTGCACGCCAAACCGGTTCTTCCATCCCGGAATGACCACGCGTTTGCCCTGTTTCATCCCTTCATAGGCCACGCGCGCTACCTCGCGCACGTCCACCAGCAACGGGCTTGTCGCTAACTTTGTGTCGCCGAGATGAGCGCGCTTCTGGAAGTTGGTCTTCACCGGTCCCGGACACAGGCAGGTCACCGTAACGCCGCTGTCGCGCAACTCCTCAGCCAGCGCTTCGGTGAAGTGCAGCACGTAGGCTTTGCTGGCGTAGTACACAGCCATGAATGGCCCGGGCTGAAATGCGGCGGTGCTGGCGACATTAAGGAGCTTGCCCTCGCGCGCGCGGATCTGCGGCAGAAACAACTTGGTGAGGTGGGTCAGCGCCACCATGTTCACCTGCATCATCTCGGCTTCGTTGGTCCAGTTCGTGGTGAGAAAGGGCCCGCCCCCGCCGAAGCCGGCATTGTTCACCAACACGTCGAGGACGATACCGGCCTCCTGCAACTCCTGGTAGAGCTCAGTCGGCGCTGCCGGATGCGCCAAGTCCTTCGGCGAGACCCGCACCGTTACGCTGTAGCGCGACTGTAGGTCGTCGGCGAGTTCACGCAGCGCGCCGCGATTGCGCGCCACCAATACCAAACGATAGCCATCGTGCGCGAACAAATGCGCTAGTTCCAGTCCGATGCCGCTGGATGCGCCCGTAATCAAGACCGTCTTGGGAGCGAAAAAAGGATTGCTTGCACTCACCATTCTGTTATAGCGGATTTCGCGTCATAGCAGCAGTGACAAAGAGGGCGAACCCTAACCTGCACACAATAAGAATTCACCACGGAGACCACTCGATTGAAACCAATACTCTGTGTCCTCTGTGTCTCCGTGGTGAAAAACGCTACTTCGCTGCAGCCTTGCTGCTGCCCGGCGACTGCAGGAAGGTTATGATCTGCCAGCGCTCTGGTTGCGGCAGGTTCGCCCACGAGGGCATGCCCGACTCCAACTTTCCCTTGGTGATGAACCAGAACAACTCTCCCGGCTTTGCGCTCTTGACGGAGGAACTGTCGAGGGCAGGCGCTGGTCCCATCCCGCGCAGATTGGCGCCGTGACACTGCGCGCAATTCTGCGCGTACAATTTCTTGCCGGCAGCGGCGGCTGAGGTGCTTGAATATGGATTCTTCATCTCCGCAGCCGACGGAGGCGCGTTGCGAAAGCTGGAACTCTGCGCGTCAGAAGCGGGCGCCAAACAAAGCGCCATTCCGGCGATCATAAATGCGAACGAGATTGCAGGAATATGTACTCGTGATCTCAAACGAACCCCATTTTTTGTGAATTTGTAGATGTCGAAGGCCGCGATATGGTCTCCGCTGGCCCGACGAAGATTAACAACAGTGGCGCGCAGATCGTCTCCACGCGCCCGCAGAACTTCATCTAGTTTTCCCGATCAACCCTTACTCTTCCGTTCATTCTGCTCGACCCGTATCTTCACCAGCTTCTTCACCAGCGCCGCGGGCGGAGGTTTGTCCACCGGAAACCGTATGGTTCCCTTGGATGTCTCATAGTTACTCAGTTCCTTCTTGAGTGTCTCCATTACCGACAAGCTGCCCGGAAACAAACTGCAATGGTCGGAAAACGCGGCGAACCCCATCAGCATTCCTTTGTACTTGAACATTGGAATGCGATAGCTGATGACCTCCGTCGCCTCTGTTGGCACAACCGACCGAAGCACCGCACGAATTCTGCTCAGGGTCGTGCGGGCGGGTTCCGGAACGCGCGCGAGGTACTCGTCAACCGTCCTGGGAGCGGCCTTGGCTTTCGCTGCCGAGCCCCTGCCGCCCGAGACCATTTTCTTCATGAGAGGAGTGCTCCCCTGAATTCCTGCCAACGCTGCTCATCCGGGACGAAAAGTCTATCTCGCGGCCGCCGCCTCCGGCACCTCGTAGATGCTGTACCACGGAGTAGCAGCCTTGAGGGCGTTGTTCACGTTGGTGATGTTCTTTACGCCTTCGTCTTCCAGCCAGGCGCGGAAAGCGGCGGCGCCCTTCTCGGCGAAGATGGGGATGCCGTCTTTCCAGGTGGCGCGTCCACAGAGCACGCCGTTGAACTTCACGCCTGATTCGGCGGCGAATTCTAGGTCCTCGATGAACTCCGGATTGCTCACGCCAGCCGACAGATAGATGAACGGCTTGCCAGTTGCACCGGCGGCAGCACGGAAATGATCGAGCGCTTCCTTCTTGGTGTAAGCCTTGGTTCCCTTGAACGACTTTGCGCCTTCAACGAACTGCAGGTTCACCGGAATCTCGACCTTCAACACATCTACGCCGTAGCGGTCCTTGGTGAACTCCTCCATCGACTTGGCTACAACTTCAGGCTTCAGCTTCGCGTACTCGGCGCCTTTTTCGTCCACGCCCTCTTTGTAACCCACTAGTTCGAGGAAGAACGGGATGTCGTTGGCCTTGCACTCGTCGCCGATGCGTTCGGTCCAGGCGTGCTTCAGATCGTTGACCTTCTGGTCGTCGTAGATCGAGTAATAGAGCAAAATCTTGATGCAATCGGCACCCGCTTCCTTCAGGCGCTTGACCGACCACAGGTCGAGCAGGTCAGGCAAGCGGCCGGGCAGGGTCTTGTCGTAACCGGTCTTCTCATAGGCGAGCAGCAGACCCGAACCCTTGGCGCGGCGCTTGGCGGCAGGCAATCCCCACTCGGGATCGAGCAGGATGGCGCTGGCGTGCTGGGTCAGCACCTCGGAGACATTGATCTTGAACTCTTTCAGCCCCTCGTCGGTGGCGTAGGTGCCGAGCGCTTTCTTCAGTGAACCACGCTGGTCCATGGCGGCCGCGGCGATGACGCCGCGCTGGTTCGAAACGGCTTTGATGCCCGCAAGTTTTCCGGGAGTAAGTTTCATGGCAAAAACCTTCCTCAGGCGCGACGCGCCCGGTATGAACGGAATTTGAATTCGCGTCCCACGGAATACCGGCTGGGCCGCAAGTCGCAGGACAGGCAATTCTAAATCACTGGCGGCCTAATGGACACAGTCACCGAGGCGCTGGTTTGGCAGCAGGGCTCTCCCTTCGGCGGTCCATCACTTCCAAGTAATCCTTGGAAAATTGATCCGTGGTTCCATCAATTAGTTTTCCTGTTACGGTGACATAATCTATATCGACTTCAAGCTTTTCTCCTAGTTTGTGACCATAGGGCGCAAGACTTTTGAAATTGCTTTCGGTAACCCAACCACCTTGGTGGGCAACTGTGTTGCGGTATCGCTGAAGCCGAATCAAAGCATCCCAGTTATACGTCGGTTTGCCTAAGTCAATCCCTAATCTCTTGAAAAACAACTTGAAACTCTCCAGTGAAACCCTACCCTGCGTCGCTTGCAGAACTACATCTCTAAGTTCAGGAACTGCTGACAAAAAAATGGTGTGATCATAGAGGCCTTGCAAGAATCGTTCGAAGGCCGAAAACATCATTAAGACGGCAAAATATCCGGCAAGATTCTTGTGTTCTTTCAGTTCGAGCGATTCGTTGGCGACAAAATCTTCGTACTCTCTATTGGACGGCTTTCGGACGACCTTTTGCTGCAATTGTTTAATCCGCCGGTCGAAATACCCTCCAGCATGGAGGTAGAAATCGCGCATTTCATTAATTTCGGAGCGACAGAGGCGGTCAGCAATTCTAACCGTCAGAGAGAGGCTCGCCATGTGCACTCCTTCTTGAAAGCAGATATGGACTCGTTGTCTGAGGTCCCCAGATTCGCATCCCTCTTTTGGACGCTGCCCTGGGCTGAGGAAGATCCGGCGGGCGCCAACTCAGGGCCTTCGCATGTCCGCTAGCATTTGCTGACGCAGCAGGTGATTCGCGCGAGTCTGGTAGCCCTTGCCGGGTTTTTTTAGCCAGGCTACAACGTCGGCATCGAGACGCAGGGAGACGGCCTGCTTCACTGGACGATAGAACCTGCCCCGCACCGCATCCTTCCAGGCACGAAGAGGTAATTCGGGAATGTCCGATGTGTCGATTCGATCATCTGGCAGGGCAGCCAAGGCGGCCAAGTCCTGCTTCTGTTTCGTGGTAAGTCGTTGCCCGTTTCCAGGGTTTTTGCTTGCCGGACTACTCGCCGTGCGCATAGACGCGCCGCTCCTGCGGTGTTGCCTTTCGCGCTGAGATGATGCGGATATTCTCTTCTTTTTCATCCTCGGACTCCGGACTTGCGTGCACGACCAGGAGCACGTGAATACCTTTCACCATGCCAATGGTTTGCCATCGCGATTCTCCCTCGACCTCGCGCTCAAGCTGGGAGATATGGTAAGGATCGTCGAAAACTAATGCTGCGGTTTCAAAGCTGACGCGGTGCTTTTGCCTGTTGCTTCGATTTTTTCGTTCGTCCCAACTGAACCGCAAGCAGGCTCCTTGCCATAACAATTATGTATATACATCGCGCGAAAGTCCAGCCTTAATCACTGCCTCAGCGGCAGACCCGTCAGCACTGCCTGCTGACGCACGATCAGCGACTCGATTCCGCTTCTGGCCAACGCCATCATCTTGGCCAGTTGGGCGTCGTCGAAGGGACGATGTTCGGCGGTGGCCTGCACCTCGACAATCTTCTTGCTGCCGGTGATCACCAGATTCATGTCCACGTCGGCGCGGGCGTCCTCTTCGTAGCAGAGATCGAGGATGATCTCGCCATCGACAATACCAACGCTGGTGGCGGCAATGTAGTCGCGGATAGGCGCGACGGTCAGCGCGCCCGACTCAATCATGCGGCGCATGGCCAGCCCCATGGCAATAAATGCGCCAGTGATGGACGCCGTGCGCGTGCCGCCGTCAGCTTGAATGACATCGCAGTCGAGAAAGATGGTGCGTTCGCCCAGCTTCTCCATGTCGGTCACGGCGCGCAGCGAGCGGCCGATCAGCCGCTGAATCTCGTGGGTGCGTCCCTTCTGTCCGCCCCTGGCGGCTTCGCGCGGGGTGCGAGTCAGAGTGGAGCGCGGCAACATGCCGTACTCGCTGGTCACCCAGCCTTTGCCACGGTTGCGCAGAAATTGCGGCACCGAATCTTCAATGGTTGCGGTGCAGATGACGCGCGTGTTGCCAACTTCGATGAGGCATGAACCTTCGGCGGTGGAGATGAAGTCGGGGACGATGCTGACCGGCCGCATCTGATCGAGAGAACGATTGTCGGAGCGAAAGATCATAAGGGGCGATTGTATAGCCTCGGCAGTTCGCTCTTCGCCTTTCGCTCTTCGCTCTTGGCTTTTAGCTCTTAGCTTTTGGCAAAACGACGCCAGAGAGCCGCGTGACTACTTCGTCTCGCATGCCCTGAAAACGCTGAGGCGATTCCTCGGTCGGCTGGTTACTAAAGCTAAGAGCGAGAAGCGAAGAGCGAGAAGCGAAGAGCGAGAAGCGAAGAGCGCTATCCCCCCAGATCCACGTGCTCGACGTTGTCCACTTGACGCCCAAGAAAGCGCGCTGCCAGCCGTTTGAACTTGTCGGTGGAGTCGGTGACATAGAAGCGGAAGGTGCGATGCTCAACGGGAGAGATACTTACAGTTATAGGGGTCCTTCGACTACGCTGGCTCGCCGCCAGCGGCGAGCCGGCTTCGCTCAGGATGACAGATACTTGTGCCGGAGCCGCACCCTGGTCGCAGGGTGCCCCACCCTTCTCGCCCGTTTTTGGCGAAAGGGTGGGCTTCTCCTCAATCATCTTCTTCACCACCCGCGCGGTTGATTCGGCAGAGTCCACAATCTGCATGTGGGCGGGCGCGATACGCCTTAAAAGCGGCGCGATGAGCGGATAGTGCGTGCAAGCGAGGACCAGAACATCAGCCTGCTCCGGCGCTTGCTGCAGAGCCTCGCCGAGATAGATCTTCGCAACCTGCTCGGTCACGGGATGCTCGATCCACCCTTCCTCAACCAATGGCACGAAAAGAGGGCAGGCTTTTTCGTAGGCTGCCACTCCCTGTCGTTGCAGCGCGTCGCGATAAGCGTGGCTGCTGACGGTGGCTTCAGTCGCGATCACGATAGCCGCGCGGCTCTTGCTCACCGCAGCTGCCATGGCTGCGCCCGGCTCGACCACTCCCACGACCGGCACGTGAGCGGCTTCCTGAATGAGCGGAAACGCAAGTGCAGTCGCGGTGTTGCAGGCAATCACCAGCAGATCGATATTCTGTGCTTCGAGAAAACGCGTTGCTCCGATGGCGTAACGCGCAACGGTTTCTGCCGACTTGGTGCCGTAAGGCAGGCGAGCTGTATCGCCAAAGTAGAAATAATGCGCGGGCAACTGTTCCGCCATGGCCTTCAGCACGGTGAGGCCACCGACGCCGGAATCGAAAACGCCAATGCGCGGTAAGGTCACTGCAAATCCTTCACGACTTGGCCAATATTGCTGACTTCGTAGAATCTGCGCAAGTCAGCGTGTCCTGCGAGTGTTTCACGCTCTTGTCCATTGACCAGGATCTTGACGCGTTGGATTTTGCTGTCGTTGGCGTTGAGTGTAACCACGATGGAGGCGACGGTCAGCTCTTCGGCGAGCACGCCCGAGGGATGCGCCTCAGCGAAGGCGGTGTTCGTGTCCACGATGGCGGTGTCGTCTCCCAGCAAATAAACGTCGCGGACATCGGCGCCAGCGCCGATGGGATGTGGCGACGAGGATTGCAAGTACTGTCCGAAGAGAGCGCGCAGCACCGCGCGGTCCCGCTCGGTGCGTTCCGGCGGTAAGGTCACATTCATTTGCGACCGGCGCAATGTGCCAGCGCTGTCGGACGCGATGTAAAGCGTGACCGGAGTCGGCGGTCCATTTGACGGCGGAGCGAGCGCTTGTTGTTGCTCGGCCGCGAGTTGCTCATCGCGCGCCACCTTTCGCTTCAGGTGCAGAGCGTAGAAGGCGAGACCGAGAGCGATCACCGCCAAAATCGCAAACATCGCCAATACGCGTCGGGTCATGGTCGCACCTGCGGCAGCTTACTACGCACCGCGGCAACACCGGCGGCAATGGCTTGCGCAACTTGCTCTTGATAGGTGGCACTGGCGATTTCGTCCACGTTTCCCGCTGGCGGCGCGATTTCGACCGCAATGGCGGGAGCGGCGATGTTGTTCATGGGACGAAGCGGCGCCAGTAGCGTGGTATTGGGCAAATTTCGGGACTCAAGCTCCGCCGCCACCGACCCCGCGACCGAACCGCTTAAATCCAGGAAGGCGGTTTGCGCGGTGTCCCACGGCAGAAACCCCTGCGGCGACAAGTTGGTCGCCGGCAGCAGCGAGGTGAAGACGTGGACGCCCTGTCCTGTATTCGCAGCATGTAATGCAATGTAGAGTGCGGGACGCGCTGCGTTCGTCGATATCGCGCGCTGGTTGAGTGTAATGACAACGTCAGAGTTGCGCAGCAAGCCAGCAGCAATGCCCCGATTCTGCAGCTCATGCTGGACCCGCCTCGCCAGCGCCAGCACCACATCCTTCTCGGGGAGCGAAGGAGTGATGGCCGCTCCGATGTCGTTGCCGCCGTGCGCTGGATCGATCAGCACCAGAAAGCGTGGCGCAGCCGGCTGACGCGGCGGGGGTGCGGCGTTTTGCGTCGGGGCCGGCGGCGGTGGCGGAGGAGCTAGCTGGGCGACAGGCGGGGGAGCAGGAGCGCCGGTTATGATGATGGTCTTGCCTCCGTCGGCGAAGTTAGCCATCATGGCGGCGGTTCCGGTTACGTCGAGTTCGGCCAGGCCATCGTGCTCCGAAAACGCTACTCCCGTGATTAATGGGTCGTTGTAAGGGACATTCTCTGGGCCAGTGGAAACCAAGGGTTCATGGCGAAAGGTGAGGCGTACTCGTCCCGGCTCCGTGGCGATCGATGGATTAACCGGGGAGGAGAAGCCAAACAGCAAGCGCGAAGGGTTGTCCTTGTGCAGTTCCTGGGTGTAGCGCACCTGAACATTTCCGATGAACAGACGTCGCGGTGCCGGGTGTAGTTCGGTATCGGTGGTCAGTAGCTTCGAAGCTAGATCGCTGACGACGGACAGCGGAACGTAGCCCCGGCCATTCTGCACTACGAAATTCGCCGGCAAGTTATAGCCGTTTCCGCGGACTTTACCTTTCTCTTTGCCCTCGGTGAATTGCAACTCCAAAGGACGGCCGCCTGGAGGCGTGAAGTGCAGCTTGTATTTCTTGCCGTCGGCGCGGGCGTCCACCGAGCCCAGCGGCTCAAACAACTCGACCAGCCCGGCATACGGCTGGCCGTTAACCTCCAGCAATGGCACCGAATAGCTGGTGCGGGGAGAATAGACGGTAAGCTGATTCGGTTCGGGCGATTGCGCGTGAACGCTGGCGTAGCGGGTTAGAAGAGCCGCGGAAAGCAGAGCCGCGGCGATGGTGGTCGCCACGGCCAACCGCGATCCGCGGCCGGAAAGCGCCAACCTAGTGACCTCCCGATGCCGACCCTTGCGCGGCCTCCTTCAGGGAATAAATGGTCAGGCCGCTAAGCATCTTGGGATAAAAATCCGTGGACTTCTGCGGCAATACTTCACCGGCAAAGGCGACGTCGCGCATTTGCTTCATATTGATTGGATTGATGATGAAGGCGACATTGGCGCCATTTCGCACCTCGTCGATCGCCTCGTTGGCATCACGCACATATTTCAGGTGCTTCTGCTCGCGAGTGTCTGCCTCCGACATCCCCAAGGCGTCTTCCAGTACCAGTTTATGCAGTTGTACGACATCCAGCCCACGCTGCTGCTCCGACAATCCCTCAAAACTCTTCGAGTTCTGTTTGGGGCGTGAACGCAGTAGGAAGCCGCCGTATGAGGTAATCGCCAGCAGAGCAGTCGTGTCTTTGCCCGCCTGGTGCAACCGCTCCACTGCGGCGGCGGCATCGGTTACGGGTCCCAGGTTCTCGACCTCGAAATTCTCCTGAAGCTTTGCCGCTATTTTGGCGATGTCAAATCCTTCCATTCCGAATACCACCCGGTGGGTCGGCAGAACGACCAGGCCGGGAGCATCCATGTTGACGAAGCTCATCATCACCCGTTCGGAGGGCGCCCCCAGGTCTGGCTTGCCTTGGTTCCGCATTTCGTTGCGATAGGTCAGGGCGGTCTCGTAGCGATGGTGGCCGTCGGCAATGATCAGCTTCTTGTCGGCCATCTTCGTCTGCACCGTTTTTATGGTGGTGGGGTCGGAGATCTTCCACAGCCGGTGCAGTACATCGTACTGGTCGCGCACCTCTACGGTCGGAGGGCCATTCTGCCGCAATGCACTGTCAACCTCTCCTGCCGGGTCGCTGTAGAGCATGAAAATCTGCCCGCAATGCGCTTGCGTGGCGCGTAATAAGTTGAGGCGGTCGGCTTTGGGCTTGCTGAGCGTCTGCTCGTGACGGTAGACGACCTTGTTGTCGTAGTCCTCTACGCGACCCAAAGCGATAAACCCGCGGCGCTCGGCAGTTGCCCCCGAAGCGTCGCCGGGAACCTTGAAGGTTTGAGTGTAGAGGTAAAGGCTAGGTTTCGGGTCGGGAACCAGAACACCTTCTGCCCGCCACTGCTGCAACGATGCAGAGGCTCGGCTGTATACATTCTCACGGTCATTATCGCCGGCCTGCGCCTTGCCGAGAATCACACGCACCAGGTTGTACGGACTGGCGGCGTAATACTGGTCTTGCATGGCCGGGGTGATCTTGTCGTACGGTTGGGTTACAACTTGGGCGGGTGACACCTTGGAAGGGTCATACCGCAGGGCTTGAAAGGGGAAAATGTCTGCCATGAGAGCTCCGCCTCCCCAAAAATTTGAATTTTAGTAATAGAAAAAAGTAATCGGGAGGCACCACGATTGTAGCAGTTCAATAAAAGGAAACCCGAAACGCGCCGCGAACATCAAACAAGCAAAAGCTCGGCAGCCTTTGGCTCTTGGGGGCGTTGAGACCAGTCGGACTCCCATCAGCTGTGATAACATTCAGCCCACAGTCCACCAGAGGATCCTATGGCCCGCGGTCGCAGTTTTGGGTTCGGGTCAAATCGTTCGACGATTCAGCGCCCGTTTCATCTCCAACGGTCGGGACGTTTTTCCAGGCGGCCCGTCCAATCTTACGTGCGTCTTGTCAAGAATCTCGTCCTGTTGGTGGCGCTGTCTTGCCTTGCTGCCTGGTTGATCGTTCCTGCCTACGCCCAGGACGAAGATCAAAACGTGCACCTCGTTCCTCATGAGGCCAAGAAACCAGACGTGGTTCCGAACGCAGGAATTGCGGTGCCGCCGGGCATTATTGTTGACCCCAGCCTGAAAACGCACACCAAGCCACTTCGCAAAGATGTCGACCTGGTGCTGGTGACGGTGACCGTCACAGATCCGATGAACCGGCTGGTAACCGGGTTGGAGAAAGAGAATTTCCAGCTTACCGATAGCGGAAAGCCGCAAGAGATCAAGCACTTCTCCAGCGAGGACGCGCCTATCTCCTTGGGCGTTATCTTCGATATAAGCGGCTCGATGGCCGACAAGATCGACAAGTCGCGCGAGGCAGTGGTTGAGTTCTTCCGCACGGCTAATCCGCAAGATGAGTTTTTTCTGATCACGTTCTCGGAAAAACCGGAGGTGCTGGTCGATTTCACCTCCTCGGTGGAAGACATCCAAAGCAAGCTGGTTTACGCTATGCCCAAGGGCCGGACTGCCTTGCTCGATGCCATCTACCTGGGTATGAATCGGATGCAGAAGGCGCACTACGAGCGCAAGGCTCTCCTAATCATCTCGGACGGTGGCGACAACCATAGCCGGTACACCGAGGGCGAAATTAAGTCGATGGTGAGGGAAGCTGACGTTCAGATCTACGGTATCGGCCTGTTTGACCTGAGTTTCAAGACGCCAGAGGAACGCGAAGGTCCCGCTTTGCTTACCGATGTGACCGAAGTGACTGGAGGACGG
This sequence comes from uncultured Acidobacteriaceae bacterium, assembly GCA_963748225.1. Classification (GTDB taxonomy): domain Bacteria; phylum Acidobacteriota; class Terriglobia; order Terriglobales; family Acidobacteriaceae; genus Bog-257. Next base: position 535,230 of record CAVVHW010000012.1, on the reverse strand, counting down.
ACATTTACCATCAGTTCTCCGAACGAACTAGCGGATGTGGCTACAAAGATTGGCATCGAGCTGCGCAACCAATATGTGCTCGGATACCGTCCAACCAATCCTGTACGCGATGGGAAGTGGCGAAAGATCAAAGTGAAGCTCAATCCTCCGAAAGGCCTGCCGCCTCTGCACGTATACGCTAAAACGGGATACTATGCACCAACGGAATAGACGCTGTCATTCGTTCGGAATGCTGATTGGACTAGTTCTATGGTTGGGATCGTGGGCGGTCGCTCAGAATTCCACTCCCCCGGCGCAGTCGCCTCCGGCGGGTAGCGCAACCACCCAGCAAACGGCTCCCTCGGCGCAGAATCCGCCAGCACAAGCACCAGCCACAAACTCTCCAGCCCAGAATCCAGCCCAGAATAGCGAGCAGGAGGCTGCTCCCATTCCCCCGGCGCCCAACCAGCCCGGGGACACCGTGCAGGTCCCGAAAGGCGAAGCTCCTCAAGAACAGCAAGGCGACGTCTTTGTTTTCAAGAAAGAGGTTGATGAAGTCACGCTGCACGCCACGGTGGTTGACGATCACAACCGCCTGATCACGAACCTGGCGAAGAACGAATTCACGGTCTTCGAGGACGGAAAGGCCCAGAAAATCACGTCATTTCGCAGCGAGGACATTCCCGTCGCGATGGGAATCGTCATCGACAATTCGGGATCCATGCGTGAAAAGCGGCCGGCGGTCAATGCCGCTGCCATTAACCTGGTGCAATCCAGCAATCCTCAGGACCAAGTCTTCATCGTGAACTTCAACGAAGAGTATTTCCTCGACCAGGATTACACCGCTAAGATTCCGAAGCTAAAGGATGCGTTGGAACGCATTGAATCGCGCGGCGGCACCGCGCTTTATGATGCGGTGGTCGCCTCAGCTGACCACTTGAAGAAAAGTGGCGCGCTCGAGAAGAAAGTGCTTTTGGTCGTTACCGACGGCGAGGACAATGCTAGCCGCGAGTCGCTGGAGCAGGCCTTGCGGCGGCTGGAAGAAAAGAATGGCCCAACCATCTACACCATTGGATTGCTCGGCGATGAACATGCCAAGCGGGCGCGCCGAGCGCTCCGCGAAATGGCGGAGGACACCGGTGGCGTCGCGTTCTTTCCCAAAGACCTAAGCGAGGTGCAAGCAATCACCTCGCAGATCGCTCACGACATCCGCAATCAGTACACCATCGTGTACAAACCCAGTACGCCACAGAGTGCCGGCGGCTATCGTACCGTGAAGGTAGAGGCCAATGCCAAGGGCTACAAGAAGCTACAAGTCCGCACGCGTAGCGGTTACTATGCGGGCCAGCAACGCGCAGCGGTAACCGATCAGGGCGGCACCAAGTAGTGGTCGGCAGCGAGCGCACCGTCTCCAGCCGCTGTCGCTGCAAGAATATTCGGATCGTCGCCCTGCGCTTCGTACACCGCGCAGAAAAGACAAACCCCGATGCCTCGCATCTACCACCTGTCCAGCCTCCTGCTTTAGCCGCCATTACTTAATCGACAAGGGAGGTGGACATGATCTCCTCGCACTTAATACGACATTTTCTGGTTGTAACTACGGTATGGCGCCCGTAGGTTGACCCTCTCTCTGGCAGCCCCCTACAATCAAGGATTCTCACCTCCACAGGGAAGGTTCATGCCGCTGCAGCTCTTTAACACCCTCTCAGGAAAAGTCGAGGAGTTTCACCCGCTGGAAGACAACCTGGTTCGCATGTACGCTTGCGGGCCCACGGTTTACGACTACGGCCACATTGGCAATTTCCGCACCTTCATTGTGGTGGACACGCTGCGCCGCTTCCTGAAGCAGAGCGGCTACAAGCTGAAGCACGTGATGAATATCACGGACGTGGACGACAAGATCATCCGCAATGCGGCCGCGCTCGGCGTCAGCGTCCAGGAATATACAAAAAAGTACAAGCAGGCTTTTCTCGAAGATGCCGACGCGCTTAACATCCAGCATCCTGAGTTCGTGGTTAATGCCACCGACCACATTCAGGAGATGGCCCACTTCATCAAAGGACTGGAGGAGAAGGGATTCGCATATCGAACTGACGACGGCTCCTACTATTTTCGAATCGCAAAGTTTCCGGAGTACGGCAAGCTCTCGAAGAAAGACTTCGCCGGCATGAATGACGGTGCGCGCGTGGACGTGGACGAATATGACAAGGACAACGCCCGCGATTTTGCTCTGTGGAAGGCGCCGAAGCCGGGCGAGGCGATGTGGGAAACCGAGATCGGTCCCGGGCGTCCCGGCTGGCATATCGAGTGCTCGCAAATGTCGATGAAGTATCTTGGCGACACCTTCGACATTCATGCCGGCGGCGAAGATCTCATCTTCCCTCACCATGAAAACGAGATTGCACAGTCAGAAGCCATGACTGGCAAACCGTTCGTCCACGTCTGGGTGCATGCCCGCTTTCTACTGGTGGAAGGCGAGAAGATGGCCAAGAGCGCCGGGAACTTCTTCACCGTCCGCGATCTCATCCTGATGGGCCACAAGCCATCGTCGATTCGTTTTCTGCTGATGTCGGTACCCTATCGCAAACAGCTCAACTTCACGTTCGACGGGCTGACGCAGGCGGCGAACTCCGTGGAACGGCTGCGCAACTTCAAGCTTCGGTTGGAAACTTCACAGTTCGCCGATGACGGCAATGTGATCATTGCTGAGATAGCGGAGAGGACTTCAGCCGAGATGCGCGCCGGACTCGATGATGACTTAAATACGGCGCGCGCCCTGGGCGCTGTCTTCGATATGGTGCGCGATGTGAACGCCGCTGCCGACGCCGGGGAAGTTAGGAAAAACAATGTGCCTCAACTGCTGAGGGTCCTCGAGGAATTTGATGAGATTTTTGCCGTGCTGAAAGACGACGATGCCGCCAAGGTGCGCGCGACGGTCGAGTGGGCAAAGTCAGAAGGCTTGGAGGACAAGATCAGCCCCGCGACAGCCGAACTGGCCAAAGCAGCGGTACTTTCTGACGCTGAGGTCGAGCAACTTGTCACCGAGCATTCACAAGCACGCAAGACCCGTGATTTCGCACGCTCGGACGCTATACGGGCGCAGTTAGCGGACAACGGAGTCATCCTGGAAAACACAAAGGATGGGGTACGGTGGAGAGAGGAAGTAGGAGTTGGCCTAGACCTCCGACTCCAATTCCGGCAATCCTCCCACGGATTGCTCGCCGGGCTCGCGGCTGTGAACTTTTGCCGTGGTGACCAACGCAACGGCAGCGATGATGACGACGCTTCCAGCGAATATGTATCCATCGAAGCGCTCGTGCAGCACCAGCCAGCCCAGGAAAACTGCGACGATGGGATTTACATACGCGTATGTCGCCACCTTCTGCGTGGACACATGCTTTAGCAGCCAGATGTACGCGGTGTAACCGACCCACGAACCGAAAACCACCAGGTAAAGCACGGCCATTAGCGCTCGAGAAGTCAGCACAATGCGATGCGTCTGACCTGTAACCAATGCGACCAGGGCATTGCCGATTGCCGCAAAACACATTTCCCAGCCGGTTGCGGTAAGCGGGTCAACCTTCATTTGCCATTTGCGCGAAAGCACCGAGCCGATGGCCCAGCTCATCGACGAGAACAAGAGTGTGCAAGAGCCCACCAGTTGCATGGTGGCGAGCGTGTTGCGGTGGGCAAACTCGGGCCAGAAGAGAATGGCAATGCCCGCGATACCGAGCACCAGTCCGATCAAGCCGCGGCGTGAAAGCCGGTCTCCCCGGAAGACAAAGGTCTCCAGCACCATGAACCAGATCGGTGTAACCGCAACGATCAGTGCAGCCAGTCCGGTCGGGACCCACTGCTCGGCCCAAGCCAGGCCTCCATTGGCAGCCACCAGTAACAGGCAACCGATCGTCGCCAGCCGGACGGCTTCATTCAAGGTGATACGAACGGTGCGGCCCATCACGGCACATGCGGCCAGCATCAGCGGACCTGCAATCAAGAATCGCAGAGCGCACATTACCGCGGGAGGAAGATGCTCGTTGTCGGCAATTCCAATCGCCAGGTAGGTCGAGCCCCAGAAGAGGTACACCAAGGCAAATGCGACGATCACTTGCAGACGGTGATTGCGATTGCTTGCCATGATCCTAAATGGCCGCAGAGCGGGTGGCCTTATGTTAAGCGGGTTGTATCCACTGGAACGGTGCTGCAGTTCGATTATTCACTGAAGCCGTGTCCCTTCAAGGCGGCTGATTTTTGGTCCTGTTTGCGCAAGCGATGACCCATCAGCAAAACATAGTGCACGCCGGAGATGGTCGTGAACGTAAAGGTCGCGTAGAGAAAGAACGTTTCCAGATACAGCACCAAAGGAATCCGTAGTACTTGTGCCAGAACCACGAAGAAAACGGCGGCGATCTGACAGGCTGTGTTCACCTTGCCGTAAATACTAGGCCGGAAGTCGCGAAATCCGACGGTGGCATATAAAACGACGGCAGTCGCTACAATGCAAAGGTCGCGGCTGAACACCAGGATGGTGTACTTCCACGGGATCTTCTTGACAAACGAAAGCACTAGAAACAGTGAGCTCAGCAATAGTTTGTCGGCGATGGGGTCGAGGTACTGCCCAAGCATGGTTTGTTGGTGCAAGGCTCGAGCCAGCAGTCCGTCAAGGGCGTCGCTCAGGGCCGCCGCTACCAGAAGACCGAGCGCCCAAATCCACTGCCCATCAAACACCGTAAGAATGACAAACGGGATGAAGATGAGGCGCAGCAGCGTGATCTGGTTTGGCGCAGTCCAGAATTGACTCTTCAAGCGCCTGCCCCGAAGACGAAGTCTGCCATTCCACGATATTCCACGTGAACCTCTCCGGTGAACTATCTCGACATCGCTGGCGAATCAACACCACGGCCGGGCATGTAAATAAGAGTCAGGCCAGCGTCATATCGATTCTGACGGCTTTGTCTCCGGCTGGCAACCACGTAACCCAAATTCTCGCGATGGATGCATTGTGGCCTCCCAAAGCACGGCTCGCGGTGATGCTCATCACAACCGCAAAATCCGGAAACCGTTAGAGTCAACTTCGTCGGACGTGTGACTCGCCTCATGGTATGGCTGACCAAGTTCGTCATCCGCAGTCTGGAATTCGCCAACCGGCACTTACCGGTGCGCCAGCCGAAACATCTGCTGACCGGCAAGCGCGGTGAACTCGAAGCGTACCTGCACCTGCGGAGTCTGGGATACACAATTGTTGCCGCAAATCTTCGAGTTCCCTATGACCGCGGTGAAATTGACCTGATTGGGTGGGACGAAGGCATTCTGTGCTTCATCGAGGTCAAAACCCGAACCGGTGAGGGATTTGCTCCGCCGGGGACGGCAGTCGATCGAAGTAAGCGGCGGCATATCTTATCGGTCGCTCGCAGATATGTGCGTCGCATTCCCAGCGAACGGCCGCCGCCGTGCCGCTTCGACGTCGTCAGCATCATTGTCGACGGGGATGGCAGCAAACCACCTCAGATCACATTGCACAAGGGCGCGTTCTCCTGGGACACGGATAGACCGCGAAACTACTGGCATCGGAAGTTCCGCACTGCACACTTCTGGCAGCGAAGAAGGTGAACGATGCTCGGTCTTCGCTTCGCGTTTCCGAAAGCTATTCAATCGTGAATGCGGGCGAGGCTGGTTTGGGTGGGCTGAGAAGGCAAAGGTCGAGCAGCAGTGCGGGACTGCGAGACCCGAGGTACAGCGAGCACTTTGAAGCAACTTTCTCTGATCCCCGGCTGAGAGAACCGGAGAACGGCGTGATCGATCAGGTTTTCCCGGTCTGTGGCAGCTCGCGGAGCGTCACGATTGCAAAGCTTGCCCACATGACCGCAGCCCGCTAGAATAAGGGTCGTCCCACCTGCGTAGGCGCGTAGCTCAGTTGGTTAGAGCGCTACCTTGACACGATAGCCATCCACCCACCGGCTATTGACTCTAAAGAGGTTAGATAGGGTTATTAACGGGAGATGCCGGTATATTTGCCGGTATTTGGTACGCTTTTGGTACGCTCGGTCGGTGTGGCCGCTTGCAAGACAATGGCGGGGTGCGGCCCCCACCGCACAAAAGCGGCCGAGCCCAGTGGGGTCAGCTAGACAGAGGGAGTATCACCCATGCCGCTTAAGCGTTCAGAGACTACGCTAGTGCAGTGCAAAGCCACAACCTCAAGCGGTGAGCGGTGCAAGGCTAAGCCACACAAGAACGGGCTTTGTTTTTTTCATTCGGACCCAAGAAAGCAGCAGAGCTTGGCCGAAAGGGAGGCAGAGGCAATCGGCACAACTACGAAACGCCGATGCATCTCTCAGCCCCTGAATCGGCCGGAGATGTGAAGCGGATGCTGGCCGATGCCATGGCTGAGATACGCGCGGGCAGGATGGACCCGAGACTTGGAACCACGCTGGGGTATCTCGGAACCTCGCTACTGAAGGCGATCGAAACCAGCGACATCGAGGCGCGATTGGAGAAACTGGAACATGGACTTAAGAAGCCGACTCAAGAAGTTGGAACAAGCCGTGACTGAGCCGAGAAAACGCCGATGCATCTCTCAGCCCCTGAATCGGCCGGAGATGTGAAGCGGATGCTGGCCGATGCCATGGCTGAGATACGCGCGGGCAGGATGGGCCCGAGACTTGGAATCACGCTGGGGTATCTCGGAACCTCGCTACTGAAGGCGATCGAAACCAGCGACATCGAGGCGCGATTGGAGAAACTGGAACATGGACTTAAGAAGCCGACTCAAGAAGTTGGAACAAGCCGTGACTGAGCCGAGCACAACAGCGCAGCGCGAAGAGAGCTGCATCTGCTTTCCCGCAGACGAAGACCTGTCCTTCAACTCCGAGGAAGGCAGGGCTGCCGAAGAACTAAGCTGTCCGCTTCACGGACAACGCATTCCGGCGGGAGTGTTTAGCACGTACAGGGCCGCGTGGCGGGGAAACGACCGTGAGGATGGCTGGAGCAATCACAGCCTGCAGTACCGGCGCGCAATGGCCGCGACTTACGACTACTTGGAGGGCCGCTTATGAGGATGTTTGGGAGGCGACTGGACAGACTGGAGGAGCGAAAGGCATTTGAAGAGTTTCTTGAAAGCAAGGCAGAGTTTGACGGTCGCTCCGAGGACGAGATGCAATTTTTTGCGCTGCACGGGTATTGGCCGGAGAACAGGGGTAGCGAGCTTCCACCTAACCGGGAGTACGTGGCGTATGGCATCCGAACGACGATTGTCAACGAATGGACTGACAAGTGATGACATACATGGAACCAATTTGGCTCAGGAGACGGCGAACCAGGAGGTCCAGCCGGCGATGAGATAGTTGTCGGACCATTCGAGACAACCCGGCCATGCAAGCGCCCTCTGAGACTGCACCTAATCTGCACCTAGGACTCGAGGGTCTGGAGATAAATTGCTTAAATAAATAATGTTATCTGCTTCGGTGAAATACGTCTGATGGTTTATAAAACCGTCAGATAGAGGCTAGTCGCGGCTACCGGGTATTCGTGCGCGCGGTGCCGTGTCAAGTGCAGTCAAACAGGGGTGTTAGGGCTATACGGTGGGCGTATCTGATGGTTTAGGAGACCGTCGTGCGCTAGGCCCAGTGGCAGGTATTCATGCCATTTGGAGAGTGAAACGAACTCCGCGGAGGCGTCGACCCGCAGCTGTCCGGGCCCGGATCATTAGCCGAGAAATCAGCCCGCCCAACCAGGAACCCATATTGCACGCCGAAAAACGCTTTTCTTGGCTTGATACAACTGGGCTCCAACGCATTCGCCCTCTATTATTTAGGGGGGCCGCGAAGAATCCCGCGACTAACTCTTCAAAGGCAAATGTGAAAAGTTTAGGGCAGCCCGAGCCGAGCCAGCCACCGCAGCACGGACCGCCGATCAGCTTGGACGCACAATTGGTTGCGGCCATCCTGAACAAGGACCGGAAGGCAACCGCAGAATTCGTTGCGCGTTACGCTGACGGCATCTATGGCTACGTTCGTTCTCGTCTGGCGCCACACTACGACCAGGTGGACGACTTGGTGCAGGAGGTCTTCCTGGCCGCATGGCAAGGACTAAGCCACTATCGCGGCAGCGGTCCGTTGCAGGCTTGGGTCATGGGAATCGCGAGGCACAAGGTCGAGGACTATTATCGCCAATGCTTGCGCGCCCCCGGACCGATTGACGACGCGGAGCAGGACCCCGCCGCAGGCGCGCAGGTGTTAGAGTTTCCCGAGTTGATCGAGCAAGAGCAACTGCGGGAGAATGCCTGTCGAGTCCTGAAAAGTCTTCCTGAGCAATACCGTTTAGCCCTGATATGGCGGTACTGGGAAAAGGTGTCAACCAGCGAAATGGCGCTAAAAACTGGCAAGACGGAAAAAGCGATCGAACGACTGCTGGCCCGCGCCAGAGCGGAATTTCGCAAAAGGTGGAACTATGGCCAACCTTTCTGACGACAGATTCATGGAGCTAATGGCTGGCCGTGTCGACCTAAGCCGATCAGAGCGGGCGCCCGCACGCCTTAAGGCGAAAGTGTACTCAGCTTTAGTGCGAGAGCAGGCGAAAACCGGCCCTCTGATGAGCTTTACTGCGACCAAGGCCGGCGGGCACGAGCTGTGCGTTTTCGAGGAACTGGTGCGTATTGCTCCCCTCAGTGAAAGGGCCCAGTCGAGCAATATCTGTCGCGTATGCCACGCGCGCCTGCTAGCCGAGCACTTTGAAAACGCGCCCATTTACTGGGGCGGCTGTCCTTATGTGGAGCTGAAGAAATTCTGAAGGCACGAATACCGGATTAAAATCGCAAGACAAATCCGAAGAGGTTCTGGAAGTTCTTCAGGTTGCTCTGCCCTTCAGGTGACAGGCGCTGGCTGATCGGGTTCTGGCTGAGGGTCTCGCTGAAGGTGTAGCGGAAAGACCAGCCCTTTCCCAATTTCACGTCAATCCCAACTGGAACATGCAGCGCAATCACATTGGCGCTCAAGCTTCGTGGCGGTAGAACTGGCGCACCTATCAACTGGGTGATCTGTTGCTGGGAACTGGAAAGATGCACCAGGCCCGTTCCTACCGACAAGTACGGCCTCAGCCGACTGTTCCGCCGGCGAAAGTACACCAGTAAGTCCGCAATCACACTTTGCTGCGAACTGCTTCTCGTTTCCTGATAGCCCTGTTGCGACCCGTCTGTGGTGGCGACGGAGGTCAGCATTAGCCCGTTGTGGTTCCAGATGTAGTCCCCCTGGAGTGAGAAGTAATCGGACAAATGCCTGCCGAACACAACCTCGACAGCAGGGCCGGTCTGCGGACTGTACGAGGAGAAAGCGCTTGAGCTGGGAGTGAGCAAGGAGCGTGAGTCGCCAGAGAGGGTTGCGAGGCCGCCCAGCACGCCCGCATAAAACTGTGCTTGTGCGATCACAGCCGAGTAGCAGAGGAAAAGAACCACAGCGATCAGCAGGGTCTTGGGCTGCATATCCCTCCCACAATGAGAAACCGGCGAGCATAACCGCCCCCGGTTGCAAGTGCAAGGGGGATTTTTCGCTCACCCCCGACATATCTATCGTCGGCGCGATTTTGCCGCACTGAAACCAGAGTTTTCACAAATTTGACAGCCTGCAGGCAACGAAACGGCTTGCTCACTACTCTGACCGAACGCCCTCTGGCGGAGAAGGAGATGCTCAATGAGAAAGCATAGCCGGGCCCAGATTCAGATTGTCGTCCTGGCCGTTGCGGCCGCGTTCATGCTGATCATGAGCACGCAATTGGCGCAGGCCCAGACGTTTAACGAGATTGATAACTCCAATCCGTTGACTGTGCCTGATCGAGCATCGCATTCCAGGCTGCTGGCAGCTTATGGCAAGGTGCCGCTGGCCTTCGAGTCCAATCAGGGACAGACCGACTCGCGAGTGAAGTTTCTGGCGCGGGGTACGGGCTACACCATGTTCCTGACGGGTGGCGAAGCCGCGCTGGAGTTTCGACAGACGGTCGGCGAAAAGCAGAAGGCGGAAGGCCCTGATGCTGCGCGAAGACAGGTCATGAAGACGGGTCGCTTGGCGCTGGGCACAAGTCACTCGCGGGAGGAGGTAGCGTCGGTGGTCCGCATGAAGCTGATCGGTGCAAGCCCAGCGGCGCAGGCAACCGCCTTGGACGAACTTCCCGGAAAGACTAACTACTTCATCGGTAACGACCCGAAGAAATGGCGCACCGATGTGCCCAATTATGCCAAGGTGGAATACCAAAGCGTCTATCCCGGCATTGACCTGGTGTATTACGGTAACCACCAGCAACTGGAGTATGACTTTATAGTGGCGCCCGGCGCCCAGCCGAGCAAAATCAAGCTCGCCATCTCAGCCGTGGCAAACGCGGAAGCAACCGCCGTCGCAGCGGGCTCCAGCCGGTCACCTGCGATCTTGAAGGACGCTCACCCGGCGCCGCTACGGATCGAGGCAGATGGTGATCTGGTGGTTCAGGTCGCTGGCAGCGAGATTCGTTTCCACAAGCCGGTGGTCTACCAAGACGTAGCCGGCTCTGCTGGAAACTCGCCAACGCAAAATCGCAAATACCTCGATGGCAGCTATGTGCTAACGGCGAACGACCAGGTTCGTTTTCACGTCGGCGCATACGACAAAACCAAGTCGCTGATTATTGACCCGCTGCTGACCTACTCCAGCCTGATCGGTGGCAGCTATATCGATGACGGTTTAGCCATTACCGTCGACGCTTCGGGCAACGCCTACCTTACTGGTGTAAGCAATTCTCCGAACTTCCCCATTGTGAACCAGATTCCTGGCGCCTGTAACGGAAACTGCCCAAATGGGGGCAACGGCGTCGTCTATCTGACCAAGATTAACGCCGCCGGCAGCGCGCTGGTTTTCTCCAGCTTCATTGGGGGCAGCGGCGGGGGGGCGGGCAGTGACGATGGGGGCTATGGGATCGCTATCGATAGCTCAGGTAACGTATATCTGGCGGGAGTCGCGAGTTCGCCCGACTTCCCTCGCGTGAACCAGATTCCAGCGGCCTGCAATGGGAGCTGCAATGACGGGTACCACACTGCTGCTTTCGTGGCAAAGATCAATGCAGCGGGGAATGCCCTTGTCTACTGTAGTTTGCTTGGCGGAAGCGGCGGGAGCGGGGGATCAGACGGGGATGGCGCCTATGGAATTGGCGTGGACCGCTCGGGCAATGCCTACGTGGCAGGATTCACTTCCTCGCCCGACTTTCCCCTCGTGTTCCAGATTTTCGGCGCCTGCAACGGCACGTGTGGCACAGGCACGGGTTTCGGTTTTGAGGACGACTACGACACTTTCGTAACCAAGGTTAATGCGACAGGAACCGCGCTGGTTTACTCCACCTACGTGGGCGGGAGTCATGAGGACCTTGCATGGGGAATCGCGGTGGACAGTTCCGGCAACGCGTACCTGGCAGGAGACACCCAATCAACCGACTTCCCGCGGGTGAACCAGATCCCCGGGGCGTGCAATGGGGGCTGCGGCAATGGCACGGTTTACGTGGCTTACCTCGCCAAGATCAATGCGGCGGGCACTGCGATCACGTATTCCAGCCTGATCGGCGGCACCGGGGGGAGTTTCGGAGACCAAGCCAGAGCCATCGCGGTGGACAGCTCGGACAGCGCTATTCTGACCGGCGTCACCTCTTCGCCCGACTTCCCCATCGTGAATCAAATTCCCGGCGCCTGCAATGGGAGTTGTGGCAATTACAGTGGGCAGAATCAGAGCGATGTTTACGTGTTGAAGGTCAACCCAGCGGGTAGCGCGTTGGCGTATTCCACTCTTTTGGGCGGCAGCGGCTACGAAGTGGGTTATAGCATTGCCGTGGATACGTCTGGCAACGCTTACCTGACGGGTGAAACCAATTCCTCTATCGATTTCCCGCGGGTGAACCCCGTCCCCGGGGCGTGCCCTGGCGCTGGATACGGATGCGGGATTTTCGTCACCGAGGTCAATGCCGCCGGCAGCGCTCTGGTGTATTCCAGCTATCTGGGTGGCAGCGCCGGCGACTTTTTTGATATTGGCCTTGGCATCGCGGCGGATAGTTCCGGCGCTGCCTATGTAACGGGGTGGGCCGGGTCAAGCGATTTTCCCCGGGTCAACCAGATTCCCGGCGCATGCAATGGCAGTTGCAACCAGCTGTATGACCCTGCCGTCTTTGCCGTGAAGATATCCGGATCCGGTGGTCCTGCGGTCAGCCTGTCCCCGACAAGCTTGAACTTCGGCCCCCAGGGAATGCAGGTTCCCAATACCCCCCAGGTGGTCACTCTAACCAACACGGGAAGTGCGGGGCTGCTCATTTCCAGCATCGCGATCACCGGAACCGACCAGAGCAGCTTCTCGCAGTGGAACGATTGCCCAATAAGTCCGAACCCTCTTGCGCCGGGCGATCATTGCGCGATCACAGTGGTTTTCTCACCGCAACAGGCGGGCACGCTGAACGCTGCGGTTACTGTGACCGACAATGCGCCTGGTAGTCCGGAGAACGTGCCCCTGACTGGGATCGGCGTCAGTGGCAAGCCGGGCCCTAAAGGGCCCCAAGATTAGGCGGGGGCGCTTGGCATTCAAAGTGTTCAAGTTGCGTTTTGTAATGAGAGTCCCCAAAGTGCTGACAACGTGCAGGCAAGGCATCGCCTGTCCACCAACTCCGACCGAACGCTTTCTGGCTGAAAAGGAGATGGGCCATGAAAAACGCTTTTGGGTCCCGGATTCAGGTTGTCGTCCTGGCGGTTGCGACCGCATTTGCGCTGATCATGGTCGCGCAATCGGCGCAAGCGCAGACCTCCAAGGTGATTCATAACTCAAACCAATCCCTTGCGCCTGGTTCGACCGCTCATTCCAGTCTGCTGGCGGCTTATGGCAAGCTGCCACTGGCCTTCGAAGCTAATCGGGGACAAACTGACTCGCGCGTAAAGTTCCTGGCGCGGGGCGCTGGATACACTATGTTCCTGACCGGAGACGGGGCCGCTTTCGCGTTTCGACAGGCGGCTGCCGGAGAGCAGCGCGCCGATGCCCGGGCCGCAATCAGAAACCCGATCACGAATCCCGCCCGCCGGACACCCGTCGGGCCTACGTCGCGAGATACGCTAGAATCGGTGGTCCACATGAGGCTGCTGGGCGCGAACCCATCGGCCGAGGCAAGCGGCCTGGACGAGCTTCCTGGAAAGAGCAACTACTTCATCGGCAACGATCCCAAGAAGTGGCGGACCGATGTGCCCAATTACGCCAAGGTGAAATACCAAAACGTCTATCCTGGCATTGATCTGGTGTATTACGGCAATCACCAGCAACTGGAATATGACTTCGTGGTGGCGCCCGGCGCCCAGCCGAGCGCAATCAGGCTCGCCATCGGGGCCGTGGCCAACACGGGAGCATCGGTCGCCGCAGCGGGCTCCAGTCCGGCACCTACCGCCGTGAAGGCCGGGGCGAGCAAGACGACCAGGCCAGCACAGCTAGCGATCGACTCAAATGGCGATCTGGTGGTGCAGGTTGCTGACAGCGAGATTCGCTTCCACAAGCCGGTGGTCTACCAGCCTGCTTTGTCCGTTACCGGCGATCGATCGCCGAAGACCAGCGGTCCAATCACAAAGAATCTCGTAAATGCGAAGTATGTTTTGAAGGGCAATCAGGTCGGCTTTGAGATTGCGAAGTACGACCGCACCAGGTCTTTAATCATCGACCCGGCGTTCACCTATTCGAGCCTGATCGGCGGCACCGAGGGTTATTTCAGTACTTCGGGGAACGCCATCGCCATTGACGGCGCGGGCAATGCTTACCTGACGGGTCTCACCGGTTCGGATGAGTTTCCTATCGTGAATCAGATTCCTGGCGCGTGTAATGGGGAGTGTGATCCCTATTACGGGCTTGGCTTCATCACCAAGATAAACGCCGCGGGAACGGCGCTGGTTTACTCCAGTTTTTTTGGTGGCAGCGGTGCCAATGATCCCGACGATGGATTGAGCGTCGCCGTGGATGGCTCTGGCAGCGTCTATCTGACCGGAATTGCCACTTCGTTCGATTTCCCTGTAGTGAACCAGATTCCCGGTGCCTGTAACGGCTGCTTGGCGCCGGGCACCTACGCGACCTTCATCATGAAGATCAATGCCGCCGGTGATGCGCTGGTTTACTCCAGCTTGGTGGGTGGAGATGGCTTCGATTACGGCTACTTCGTCACGGTTGATAGGGGAGGTAATGCCTACTTGACCGGCGCAACCGACTCGACGAACTTTCCCGTGGTGAACCAAATTCCGGGCGCCTGCAACGGCTCATGTGGCAGGGACAAGGCCTACGTAATGAAGGTCAATGCCGCGGGAGCGGCGCTGGTTTACTCCAGTTTGCTCGGCGGCAGCGATGACGATGAGGCCAGCGCCGTCGCGGTGGACAGTTCCGGAAACGTGTATGTGGCCGGGCTAACGTTTTCGAGCGATTTTCCCGTCGTGAATCAGATTCCAGGCGCCTGCGTTGGCACCTGCGGCCAAGGGGGCGAGCACTACGTCGCGGCTTTCGCGACCAAGATCAATGCCGCGGGCAGCGCCCTAATCTATTCGAGCCTGATCGGGGGCAGCGCCGGGACTGCGGGTACCGGGAGCTCGGCCAATGGCCTGGCGATTGACAGCTCGGGCAATGTTTATCTGACGGGCATCACCGCCTCGCCGGACTTCCCACGCGTCGGGCAGATTCCAGGTGCATGCCAGGGAAGCTGCGGTACCGGGGCCACCCTGGACGGCTTCGTGACCAAGATCAATGCAGCCGGCAATGCGCTGGCTTACTCGAGCGTCTTTGGAGGAAGCTCCGACGAGGACCCAGCCGCTATCGCCACAGACAGCTCGGGCAATGCCTATATCACCGGCTACACCGTTTCCACCGATTTTCCCATCGTCAATCAGATCCCCGGCGGGTGCCCGCCGGGATGCAATTCCGGGTACAGTTATAGCGTGTTTGTGACCGAAGTCAGCGCCGACGGCAGTGCCCTGCCTTACTCCACTTTGCTCGGCGGCAACGGCAGCGTCCAGGGGGATTGGGGGTTTTCGATTGCCACCGATTCTCAGGCCAATGTGTATGTGACCGGCTGGACCGATGCATCCAATTTCCCTACGGTGAACCAAATTCCGGGTGCGTGCAACGGATCCTGCGGCCATGGCTCGGAGGTCGCTTTTGTGGTCGAGATATCCCCGGCGTCGGGAGGGCCTACGGTCAACATATCTCCGACCAGCCTGGTCTTCCCTCCGCAGGGGATGGATATCCCGAACACTCCGCAGGTGGTCACGCTGACCAACACTGGAACTGGGGGGCTGCTGATCGCCAGCGTCGCGATTACCGGGCTGAATCCCAGCAGCTTCGAGCAGTGGAACGATTGCCCGATGAGTCCGAACACGCTTGCGGCAGGAGATAATTGTGCGATCACCGTGGTTTTCTCGCCACAACAGCCGGGCACGCTGCGCGCTGCGCTTACAGTCACCGACAATGCACCTGGTAGTCCAGAGAACGTGCCCCTCACCGGGACGGGCGTCGGCGGCAAACCCAGAATCGCAGGGCCGCAAGATTAGGCGTCGCTGCTTAATTCTTATGTGCTTCGTACGAACAGCGGCTGCTCGTCAGGAACCGCCGCTGTTCTGGCACGTAACGACGACGCTGCACCAGATTGCCGTTGAGGTCTTGGACTAGGCTCAAAGCACTGCGTTGCATATTCTTGCTGCAAACCCCCCAAGATAACTAATCGATCTAGAGCATCACGGGGGATTTTCCATCGTTTCGCGACATATTAATCAGCAGCTGAATCAAGGCCGCGTCAGCTCGCATCGTGCGTGTGGCCGACCTCTTCAATTCCCAACTTTTGAACCTATGGAAGTCTGAGAAGTCGTCTTCGAGTGGAGCTGGTCTTCGGCCTAGTTTCCAAAGGGTGTTGTCAAACCGAGGATTTTAGCTGTGGTAACGAGAACCGCCGACTTGGGCAGAGCTTCCGCAACACATCAGTGAAAGGATGGACACCATGAAGTTGCGTCTAGGTTTCTTCTTGCTGTTAGTGGGCGCGCTGGCATTGAGTTGTTTGCCGGCGTACGCCCAGGCAGGAGCTGTCTATACTCTTACAAATTCGAGCAGCGGGAATGCAGTGATGCTATTCAATCGCTCGGCGGATGGCCGTATTAGCCCGCAAGGCACATTTCCCACCGGTGGCCTGGGCACCGGAAGCGGATTGGGTAGTCAGGGTGCACTGGCCATCGATGCCGCCAACAACTTTCTGTTTGCTGTAAACGCCGGGAGTAACGACATTTCGGTGTTCCGCATCCTGGAGAATGGGCTCAGCCTGGTCACACGTGTCGCTTCTGGAGGCAGAAATCCGATTAGTCTCAGTGTCAGCCGTAACGTTTTATATGTTCTCAACGATGGGGGAGCGGTAGGCGGCAGTGACACGATTGCAGGTTTTGCTGTCAATGGAGACGGCACTCTGCAATCGATTGTCAGCGGCCTGCCCCTGAGCGCCTCGTCGGTGGCACCGGAGGAAATTGCCTTCAACACCGACGGCGACCTTCTGGTGGTTACGGAAAAGGCCACTAACAAGATCGACGTGTTCACGGTGGATAACAATGGGGTGGCATCGGGTCCGATGGTCTTCACCTCGGCAGGACAATCTCCGTATGGTTTTGCTTTCGGCAAACGCGATCAGGTATTGGTTTCCGATGCGTTCGGCGGAGCCGCAAATGCCGGCGCCATGTCCTCCTACGCCCTCGCGCGTGACGGCACGTTGCAGGTGATTACAAACGCGGCACCCGACCATCAAACTGCACCGTGCTGGGTAGTGCTCACAAGTGATGGCCGCTTTGCCTACACCACGAACACCGGTAGCGGCAATGTCTCCGGTTATGGCGTAAGGTTTGATGGCACGTTGCAACTGCTGCAGGGCGGCATAAGCGCAAATACCGGGGCCAGCAGTTCTCCGGTTGACGCCGCGGTTAGCAACGACTCCAGGTTCCTGTACGTCTTGGCCCCTGGGACTCGCAATGTCCAAGGGTTCGCCATTGCCCTGGACGGCTCTCTAACTCCAGTATCCGCCGGTACGGCACTTGGGCTTGTTCCCGCATCTGCCAGCGGATTGATCGCAAGATAATCTCGAGAATCCGGAGGCCGGCGAAATTCCCGCCAGTCGTTCGTCAACGCTAACCATCGCCCTTGCCGGCGGCTCGGCCTCTGGTAAGGCAATGAAATAATGGATCAAGAATTTGTAAACGACAAGCTGGCCCTGCTGACTACAACCATAAAACGGCCGTTCCGGCCAACTTATGGTTGTAGTCTCACTGACGATAGGCCGTGACTCCACGAATCGGCATGGGCGCACCCTGCCCGGTCACCAAAATGCAGAATCCGCCTTTGAAACGCAGTACCGGATTAGAGATCTCCGTCCAACGTTTTGCGCGGTCGTACAGGTCGAGAATCACGATTCGGCATTTAGGACGCCGCATTATAGAAAAAGGCGCCATAGCCAACCGCCGGGGGCAACGATGACTGATTCAGAATAGGCATGGACGTACTCCACTCCATGCCGGCGCACACGAAGAGATCTCCTACTCCTACATTGTCAGATACCGCTAGATCCAGGCGCGGCGCTTGGCAGCAATTAGCCCCGCGTCGATTCGACGCCGCTTCTCGTACCCCTTTTCACAAGAGTCGGCGCTAGATCACTACCACTTCATTCAGGGACAACCTGTGGATTTCACGAGGTGCCTGCACGGTAATACCCCTTCGGCAAACTGACGGCTCTACGCGTTGGAGGGCGCGGTCCTTCGCATTGGCGCTTCGGCGTTGTACCAGATCCAAGCAACTCGCGCGGTCGAGCCACAGTCATCGTAGTCCGCAAGCGCATCAACGCTGCAACACTCTCGACTGAGACACGCCCTTAGAAATGCCATGACCAGAGTTGACAAAACAACCAGTTCGTCGGACGTCCACGGCACTAGCTACGAAAAAAACAAAGCTTTCCTGCCCGTCAATTCCGAAGGATGCCACGAGCCGTCTACCCCCGAGACTCCTGACGATGGCCAATGCGGAGCCGGAGTTCGCCGGCTTTCTTGTGCTACAGGCGACCACAACTGCTCTCCCGTTCACGGACTCGCATCGCGATCTGAATGACAGATTCATGCAGGCAGCTTTGCGTTCGATTGGTCCGCGGCAAGGCAAACAACTCTCCACAGCACCGATCTGGACGAGAGTTTCGTTTGCCACAATGGCGTGCACCCATTCAGCTCTCTCCGGTAAGAACTGTTTCCCCCTTAGAACACACCGAGCAAACAACATCGGCGATTACGAGTGCCCGACTCGCAAGCTGAGAAGTATCACTGAAGAGGTCGCTCGGAGGATGCAATAAGAACGTTGATGTGAACACATATACCGCCGCATTGAAGGGCGCGGTCCTTCGCATTGGCGCTTCGGCGTTGTACCAGATCCAAGCAACTCGCGCGGTCGAGCCACAGTCATCGTAGTCCGCAAGCGCGTCAACGCTGCAAGACTCTCGACTGAGACACGCCCTTAGAAATGCCATGACCAGAGTTGACAAAACAACCAGTTCGTCGGCAGCTATCCGGCTTTTGCACTTAATGCTACGCTCAATTTAGTAGGAGAGGCACGCCCTCAGAAATGCCATGACCAGAGTTGACAAAACAACTAGTTCGCAGTCGTCCACGGCACTAGCTACGAAAAAAACAAAGCTTTCCTGCCCGCCAATTCCGAAGGATGCCACGAGCCGTCTACCCCCGAGACTCCTGACGATGGCCAATGCGGAGCCGGAGTTCGCCGCCTTTCTTGTGCTACAGGCGACCACAACTGCTCTCCCGTTCACGGACTCGCATCGCGATCTGAATGACAGATTCATGCAGGCAGCTTTGCGTTCGATTGGTCCGCGTGATGCTCTGGAGGCACTGCTTGCCGTCCAGATGGTGCGCACTCATAATCTGGCGCTCACATACCTGGAGCGTGCGGGAGGCAAGGGTCAGACCGTACTCGGAGTACAGATGTTTTCCAATTTTGCCGACCGGCTGTTGCGGACATTCACGGCCCAAATGGAGACACTGAAGACATATCGCACGAAGGGGGAGCAAAAAGTGGAGGTCAAGCACGTTCATGTCAACCGCGGCGGCCAAGCCATCGTCGGGGCTGTGAGCCATAGCGGGGGTGGTGGGGATGCCGACAAGAAATAGCAACGAACCCCATGCGCAGCGGAGAGGGTGGCTCAAAAACGGCAATCCAGTGGGCGACTTAAGCGTCGCCCCGCGCTGCGGTGCTAAGACGCGAAAGGGAACGCCATGCAATGGCCCCGCTATGCGCAATGGACGCTGTCGGATGCACGGAGGAGGCAGCACTGGACCGCTCACGCCGGCCGGGCGGGCTCGTTCAGCGCAGGCAAACTGGAAACATGGCTTCCGGTCTCAAAAGGCTAAGGAAAAGGCGAAGCTGCTCCGAGACTTTCTGCGGAAGTGCAAGGATCATTGCGAGGCTCTCCGGTCATCAGGGTAGTGAGCCGTGCGACCGAGAATCCGCACCATTGGTCGGCGGCGGACATGGGACAAACCATTACGATATTCTCTACGGCTTGCCCAAATACCCCGCGAAGCTGCGCCCGCCAAGTGCTTGATATTGTGACCCGACAGATTGCGCGGTTCACCTGCCCACAACCACAAGATTTCGGGCAGGCTGCACACGGATGCATCACCGAAGGCAAATCGGACCGAAAGCGCGACAAGGTCACTACCCCTCAATCACACCCGTTGGGGCATTCGCTCATAGCAATTCCCACGCTCGTGGGCTATGCTAACTGGCTACTCGTCCGTGAACTTCCTGGTTGGTCGTGAACCGCGCCCCGTAACTCTGGCTGCAGCGGATGGCCTACGCGCGGAGGGATTGTTCCTCGGCAACGGCGCTAGTGCGCTTGAGGTGCTTTGGATACGACGGCGATCACCCGAAGCGCAGCCACCACCAGGACGACAAGAAGCCGGAAGGGCAAATTCCTGTTATCACTTGGCCAAGTCGTTAAGGTTCGCAGCCGGCGATACCTGGTAGAGGCCGTCGAGCCCGCTCGCGAACCCGGCTGGGAACAGACGCTGGTTGATCTTTCATGCCTGGAGGATGACGCTCAGGGCGAGCAGCTCTCAGTCCTCTGGGAACGCGAGGTGGACGCCCAGATCCTGGAGCAACCTGACTGGGGGCACCTTGCCCGCAAGGGGTTCGACGCGCCGCACGTTTTCTCCGCTTACCTCCACGCACTTCGCTGGAACCTTGTAACGTCCACGAACCCGCGACTGTTCCAGTCTCCACACCGCGCTGGCATCCAGATCATGTCCTACCAGCTGGAGCCACTGAAGAAAGCGCTCCAGATGCCGCGGGTCAACCTCTTCATCGCCGACGATGTAGGACTCGGCAAAACGATTGAAGCCGGGCTAATTCTCCGTGAAATGATCATGCGCCAGAAGGTCAAGCGCATCGTCATCGCATGCCCGGCTTCTCTCGTTACGCAGTGGCAGGGCGAAATGGAAGCTCGCTTCGGACTGAGCTTCGTCATTTTCGACAGGGACTATCTTTTCAATTGCCGGCGCGAACGCGGGTACGCAATCAATCCCTGGACCACTCATTCGCAGTTCGTCGTCTCTCACTCCCTTCTGCGCGATGAGCAATATGCCGCGCCGCTTCGCGATTGGCTCAACCAGCACCGCTCCGGCTCCATGCTGGTTCTCGACGAAGCGCACCATGCCGCCCCGGCCACTTCGTCGGCGTGGGCGATCGACTCCCAGTTCACGAAAGGAATGCGCGAACTCACGCCGCTGTTTGAGCACCGCCTTTTCCTTTCGGCCACTCCACACAACGGCCACTCAAACAGCTTTTCCGCGCTCCTCGCCATGCTTGATCCCCAACGCTTCATCCGCGGCGAGCAGATCAAGGACCCGCGCTTACTCGACCAGGTCATGGTGCGTCGCCTCAAAGACGAACTCCGTGAACTCGTCCCGGACCTCGGCCTGCCGAAGCGCGAGGTTATGCAGCACGATATTGCAGGGTTGCCCGAAGACGCACCAGACCTCGCCCTGATGCGGCTCCTGACTCAATACCGCGCCTTACGGGAAAAGCGCCTCGAAGGCGGCCGTCGCTCGCAGCAGACCGCCGCCAATCTGGTCATCACGACTCTCCAAAAACGCCTCTTTTCATCCATCGAGGCCTTCAACGCCACTCTGCCGGTTCATCGGAAGAGCATGGAGAAACTTGCTGGTGAAGCCGAAGCAGAACCCGAGGTTTCTGCGACACTCCTTACCGAACTCAACGCCCCGGACGCCGATGACGAACGCGCCGAGCGCCCCGAAGAGGAAGTCGCTCAAGGCGTCGAACAGGCCGTCGCCCTTGTAACCGACCGCTCCAGAGGTTCACAAAACATCTCGCCGGAAGAGAGTGCCCTCCTCGACCGCATGGCCGAAATCGCCAGCCAATCGCGCCGCCTGGCCGACCCGCGTCTAACCGATGCCAAGTGGGGACTTATCCCTTGGATTCGAAAGAATCTCCTTAATCCAGACGGCACGTGGAACAACCGTCGCGTGCTCATATTCACGGAGTTCACGGAAACCAAGACATACCTGCGCCAGCAATTCGAAGCCGCCTTCGCCAATACCGACCGCGCCGAGGAGCGCATCGCCACGTATCAGGGCGGACCCGGCGGCGGACGCCTCGACGAGATCAAGAAGGCCTTCAACGCCTCCCCGGATCTCCACCCCCTGCGGATTCTTATCGCTACGGACGCGGCCCGCGAAGGCGTGAACTTCCAGAACTACTGCGCTGACCTCTTCCATTTCGATGTCCCCTGGAACCCTTCCCGCATGGAGCAGCGCAACGGCCGCATTGACCGCAAGCTCCAGCGCGAAGAGGTCGTACGTTGCCATTACTTCGTCTTCATTCAGCGCCCCGAAGACCACGTCATTCGCACCCTCGTGCGCAAGACCGACAACATCCGCAAAGAGCTTGGCAGCCTCTCACCCGTGCTAGAACGGCGCATCGAAGACCTGTTTGCGGAAGGCCTCAAACCATCGCTCACCGCCAAGCTCGAAATGCTCGACGCCGATGCTTCCGGCCGCAAAGTCATTGAGGAAGAACTCGAAAGTGTCCGCAAACGCAAGGTGGAACTTTCGCGTGAACTGGAGTCGCTGGACGATTGCCTCGAAGAATCCAAGGATTATGTCGGCCTCACCCCGCCGGATTTCATCAACGCAATATCCACCGCCCTGGAACTGAACGACTGCCCGCCGTTGAAGGGCGGCCCTGACCGCTGGCAATTCCCCGAGATTCATGGCCGCGTATGGTTCCGCGCGATGGACTCTCTTCGCGCCCCGAAGCGAAAGGATCAGGATTTCTACCAATGGCGGGCATCGAGCCCCATCCGCCCGATTGTCTTCCAGTCCCCCACCCACATAGATGAGGATGTGGTTCATCTTCACCTTGAACACCGCGTCGTTCAACGCCTGCTCGGTCGTCTTCGGGCGCAGGGCTTCGTACACAACGATCTCGCCCGCGCCTGTGTCGGCCAGACCGATGACGCCATTCGCCGCGTCGCCCTCCTCGGTCGTATTTCCCTCTACGGCCCGGGCGCATCTCGACTTCACGACGAAATAATCGCTGTTACCGCGCGCTGGATTGATCCTATTGCCCGCAAAGGCCCGCTCGTCCCTTACGCCGAAGACACCGAAAAACTGACGCTCGCTACGTTGGAGAAAGCATTTGAATCGGCACGTGCTCGCCGCGTGGGCGAAGCGGTCGAAAGAAAGTTGCAATCCGCCGCGCCGCAGGATGTGGCCGACTTGCTCCCCCACCTTCGGACGCGTTCCAGCACCGTTACTGCCGCCGCCAAGGAAATCCTAGGCAACCGCGGCCGTCAGGAAGCTGAGGCAATGCGCCGGATTATTGAAGACCAGCGCAAGCGTATTCTCGCGAAGAAGAATGAGGCCCAGTTGACGCTCGGCTTCGACAAAATGGAACTTCTGCAGTTGGAGGAAGAACGCAAAGATTGGGACAAGCGACTCACGGCAATTGGTCGCGAAGTGGATGAGGAGCCCGCGCGAATCCTGAAATCGTACGAAGTCCAGGCCCATCGCCTGGAGCCTATCGGCGTTGTGTACCTCTGGCCGATCTCCGGATAAACCGCCATGGCAATCGACCCCATCATCAAGGACCACCAGCTCTGGATCGGGTTCGTCCAACCGGAAGGCCTCGTTGTCTCCCCGCACGCACTGAAGAACGCGCAGGCGGTTCTCAGCCACAATGTTGGCGTTCAGCAGGAAGTTCTCCGTCGCCACGCTGTCCCGGATTTCGACGGCAACCTGCGCCTGAAAAACTTCCCAGCCTTCACCCGGGAATTCTGGGGATGGCGCGAGTCCGACCTCGCCACTCCACCCGACGACCTTTCCGCACGCCTTCCCGAGTACGGCGAAACCCTGCGGCCCACGTGGGTCGTTCGTGGAGGCAAAGGTCAGCCTGAGCACCTAATCCTCATGGAAGAACTTCCCTGGGGCACCGACTTCGACAAGGCCGTCCAGCACTCTGAAGAACACCGTTGGCACGCCTCTCCGCAGGCCCGCTTCGAACGCCTCCTCCGGGAGACCGGTGTCTCCATCGGCTTGCTCGTCTCCCCCGGACAAACCCGCCTCCTCTATGCGCCGAAAGGCGAGTCCTCCGGCCACATTACCTTCCCGATCCACCAGATGACGATGGCGGCGAACTGGCCCATGCTGGCCGCGCTGCACCTTCTTCTCCACAGCGACCGCCTCTTCATCGGCCCCGAAAACCAGCGCCTTCCCGCCATCCTTGAAGCCTCGCGCCGCTATCAGAACGAGGTTTCCATTCGGCTCGCCGGTCAAGTGCTGCGCGCGTTGAACGAACTGGTTCGTGGCTTTCAGGAGGCCGACCGCGCCGCTCACGGCAGGATACTCAGCGAAGCTCTGCGGCATGACCCCAACCACATCTATGGCGGCATGCTCACCACGCTCATGCGCATGGTCTTCGTTCTCTAGGCCGAAGATCGCAGCCTGATGGGCTCCGACGAAACCTGGCTGCAGAACTATTCAATTTCCGGTTTGTACGAACGCCTCCGCGCGGATGCAGGACAGTATCCAGACACCATGGACAGCCGCTACGGCGCATGGGCACAGATCATTACCCTCACCCGGCTGCTTTACGATGGTGGCGGTCACGGATCGTGGCGCCTGCCCCCGCGGCATGGAGGCCTTTTCGATCCGGACGCTTTCCCCTTTCTCGAAGGCCGCCCATGGGAATCGAAACGGGCCCCAACGGTGCTAATCGAACCGCCGCTCGTTTCCGACGGCATCCTCTTCCGAATCCTTCAGGATCTTCTTTACCTTGAAGGTGAGCGCATCTCTTACCGCGCCCTCGATGTCGAACAGATCGGCTCCGTGTACGAAGCCATGATGGGTTTCACCGTCGAAATCGCGCACGGCATCTCCATTGGTCTTGGCTCCGACCACCTCGTAGTCAACCTCGAAGATTTTCTAACCAAAAAACCCGCCGACCGCCCAAAGTGGCTTAAAGAAAACGCCGACTGCGAAGTCACCGGCAAGGCAATTGAACAATTGAAGTCGGCGGCCTCCGTAGATGAACTCCTCGCCGCGCTCCGCCGACGCATCTCGAAGCTCTATCTCGACCAGAACTCCAACCCGGTCACGGTTCCCACGGACGGCATCTTTCTCCAGCCCACCGAGGAACGACGCCGTTCCGGCTCGCACTACACGCCGCGCTCGCTAACTCAACCTATTGTCAAGACCACTCTCGACCCTGTACTGGCCCAACTCGGAGACAACCCGACGCCGGAGAAAATCCTCGCGCTAAAGGTCTGCGACCCCGCTATGGGCTCCGGGGCGTTTCTCGTGGAAGCTTGCCGCTACCTTGGTGAAAAGCTTGAAAAGGCATGGAACGCGCATCACTTGATGCCGTCGATCCCAGCGGACCAGGACCCGCTGCTGCATGCCCGCCGCATCGTGGCTCAACGATGTCTTTACGGCGTGGACAAGAATCCCTTCGCCGTCAACTTGGCCAAGCTCTCACTTTGGCTCGCGACGTTCGCCAAAGATCACTCGTTTACATTCGTCGACCACACGCTCCGCTGCGGCGATTCACTCGTCGGACTCACGGCCCATCAGATCGAGGCATTCCACTGGCAGCCTAAAGAAGAAGGCGCGCTTCTTCGCGATCTCCCTTCACGGTTGCGCCATATCCTGAACTCGCGCGCTCAGATTCTGGATGCCGCTGACGAAACGCCATACGAAACGCTCGCTCAGAAACTCGCGGTGACAGAAGAACAGATGATCGACCTTCGCCTCGCTGGTGATCTCACCGTCGCCGCCTTCTTCGCGGCCGACAAGCCGAAGGAACGGGAGACCCGGCGCAAGGAACTGGCCGAAAAGTTCCGCCGCTCCCACGAACGGGTCGCCGATCTGGAACTTGACGATGAATTGCACCGCGCGGTTCGCGTTTTGAGGACAGAGCCGCTGCATATGGTGCCCTTTCATTGGGAGCTAGAGTTTTCCGAAGTATTTAAGCTGCATGAAAACGGCAAGCGCGGGTCTGGGTTCGACGCCATTGTTGGAAATCCCCCATTTCTGGGAGGGCGGCGGATCACGACCAATCTCGGTGAAGCCTACCGCGATTGGTTAGCTGTTGCTTTCGAAGAGTCAAATTCAAACAGTGACTTGGCGTCCTTTTTCTTCCGGCGATCATTCGATGCTCTACGCCCAACGGGAGCAGCTCTTGGGCTCATTGCGTCTAACACGATCTCTCAGGGCGACACGCGATCCACGGGTCTCAGATTCATTCGCAATGCCGGAGGCTCAATCTATAACGTCCGCAAACGCGTGAAGTGGCCAGGCAGCGCTGCCGTTATCGTGTGTGTGGTTCACATTTGGCGAGGTCCCTCGGCTCCCATACCGATACTGGATGGAAAGCCCGCAGATCGAATCACTGCCTACCTCATCGATAAGGGAGGAGATGACAACCCCAAGACTCTTGCAGCGAATTCTTCTCTGAGCTTCCAAGGATATTTAATTCGTGGTCAAGGATTCTTATTCGATGATGACGATGTCAAAGCGAGCCCCGTCAGTTTAATGAGAAAGCTCATCCTGAAAGATCCTTCAAATCAGGAGCGCATCCTCCCTTACGTGGGTGGGGAGGAGGCATTGGCTAGCTCAACTCTGGAGGTTTGTCGGTACGCAATAAACTTCGAGACAATGACGCAAGAGGAGGCTGCTCGTTGGCCGGATCTACTTAGAATCGCGGAAAGGCTAGTCAGGCCAGAAAGGGAGCAAAAGGGGCGTCCTGCGCAGAAGGCACGGTGGTGGTTGTACGGCGAAACGAGGCCAGGCTTGACCGCGGCCATCGCAGGGCTAGATCGAGTCTTAGTCTGCTCCAGGCTTGCCACCCAGATTTCCTTCGTGTTTCTTCCGCGCAACTGGATCTTTTCGGATCGCCTGAACGTTTTTGCGCTGCAAACCTACGCGAGCTTCGCAGTCCTGCAGTGTCGGGCGCATGAAATCTGGGCACGTTCTTTTGGATCATCAATGAAAGACGATCCGCTGTATAACCCCACTGACTGCTTTGAGACTTTCCCCTTTCCGCCGAACTGGCGGTCGAATCAGACTCTCGAACATATCGGCGAGGAATATTACAGGTATCGCGCCGATCTGATGATCTGGAACGGCCAGGGCCTTACCGATACTTACAATCGCTTTCACAACAAGTCGGAAACCGATCCAGCAATATTGGAACTCCGACAACTGCACGCCAAGATGGATTGCTCCATCTTGGACGCCTACGGCTGGACCGACCTGCATCCGCGACTCGATTTCATCCTCGACTATGAAGACGTTGAGGAGGAAGACAACCCCACCGGACGTGACCGCAAGAAACCCTGGCGCTACCGCTGGGTCGATGAAGACCGCGACGAGGTTCTCGCGCGTCTGCTGGAACTGAACCGCATCCGTGCCGAAGAAGAAGCGCAGTCTGCTACTGCCAAGCCCGCGGCAAAGACTGCGGGCAAACGCGGCAGGAAATCGACCAAGCCCGCGCCGGTTGCGAACCACAATCTTTTCGATGTTCAGGAGTCAACTGAATGAATTCTGCAGAGGTTCGTGAACAGATCCTCGACTCCCTCATCCTCGATCTCGTTGGCCCCGTCGCCACCCTGAAAGCCGGCAACTACCTCCAACAGGAGATTCTGCCCGGATCAACCGCGCCGCTGCGCTGGTACCTCACCGGGTTCCTCGCGCCCTTCGCCGCCAAGCCCGAGGAAAAAACCGACGAAGACAGCGGTGAGCAGATCGACCTGATCCCGCCAAAGACCGGCCTCGACGATGAAGCCGCCCCTGAGTCGGCCTCTTCCCGAAAAACGCCATTCCCCTCCTCTATGGGGCTGAGTGTTCTGATCCCACGGGAGTGCCGGTCAATCAAGGCTACCGTCACGTGGGGCGATTATGAGTCTGTTATGAAGGACGAGGCGGTCAACGCGTGGCAGCGCACCTCCCGTTCGTCGCAAGCGACACTGCCCATTCCAGAAAAGGACAGCACCCGCGGCGCGATCCGGCTCAAGGACTCCAGCGGTCTGGACCTGGTTCTTTCCGTGCGAACCATCCCGCCCCACAATGGCCTCGACCTGGTTGCTCCGGGCACACGCGCTGTGTCCGTCTTTCTGGTCAACAACCGTAATCCGATCCTGGGCATCCGTCGTGATGAAGCCTATGTCTTTCAGGTCACCCTGCAACTCGAATCCGAAGTTCCCTTTGTCGCCCGCCCCGACCTTCGCGGCGTCATCTCGTCCGATCCCGACGAGCGCGTGGCCGACCTCCAGTACCGCGACGCCTTCGAATACGCTGTGGGCCACGGAGTTTCCGCTCGCGCCCTTCCGGTCAAGAATGGCGGATGCCGGTCCGTCGAAACGGCATGGATGCCGCGAGCTGAGGTAGAGCGCATCGAACACCGGCCCCCGCCTGCCAATGCAACGCTCGACATGGAGAAGCTGGCGAATATCAAGGACGCCGCCGAAGCCAAATCCCTGATTGAGCCGCTGATCCAGGCCTACCGGGAATGGATTACGAAGCAGCCTGTCCCTGTCGGAAGTAGTTCCGTGGAAAAACGGCGAGCTGATGTCGCCGCCAAGATTCTATCGAGAGCAGGTGTAGTCGCGGGCAGGATCGAGCAGGGCCTGAAGGAACTGGGCGACCCGGACGTGCTCGAAGCCTTTCGTCTCGCCAACAGGGTGATGGCCGCAGTGGGGCGCCAGCGACGGAAGGATATTACGGAGCCGCCGAAATGGCGTCCGTTCCAGTTGGCTTTCCTGCTGCTGAACCTGACATCGATGGCGGAGCCCGAGACCGCCGAGCGCGAACTGGTGGACCTGCTCTTCTTCCCCACCGGCGGCGGCAAAACTGAAGCCTACCTCGGCCTTGCGGCCTTCACGATGTTCCTCCGCCGCTTGCGGAGCCCCAGCTCGCTCCGAGGCTGCGGGGTCGCCGTCATCATGCGCTACACGCTGCGCCTTCTAACGCTCGACCAGTTGGGCCGCGGCGCGGCCCTGATCTGCGCCATGGAATTGGAGCGCACGAAGGACGTTAAGAAGGTCGGCACATGGCCGTTCGAGATCGGGCTTTGGGTAGGCCAGGCAGCCACACCCAACCGCATGGGCAAGTCGGGCGAAAGGGACGAGAATACGGCCTACGTGCGCACCCGGAAATTCAAGCAGGATCAGAAGACCTCTCCCATTCCTCTCGAAATCTGCCCGTGGTGCGGAACGAAGTTTTCACCCAATTCCTTCAAGCTTGGCCCGAACGAAAAGGAGCCTCTCGATCTACGCATTTACTGCGTCAACCGGGATTGCGACTTCTCGGGTGAGACGCCATTGCCAATCGTGGCGGTCGACGAGCCCATCTACCGTCGCCTGCCCGCCTTCCTGATCGCGACGGTCGATAAGTTCGCTAGCCTTCCGTGGGAAGGCCAGACCGGCAAGCTGTTCGGTAAGGTGGAGCGCGCCGACGGCAATCCCCAAAATGGCGGCTTCTACGGCCCGTGCGACCCAAACTCCGCCGGGCAGCCCCTGCTCGAACCGCTCCTCCCGCCGGACCTAATCATCCAGGACGAATTGCATCTCATTTCTGGCCCTCTCGGCACCATGGTCGGGTTGTACGAAACTGCTATCGACGCCCTTTGCAGCCGAGAGATTACGAAACCAGATGGGCAGAAGAAAATCATTCGGCCCAAGGTGGTCGCCTCGACCGCTACAGTCCGCCGCGCCGAATCACAGATACGGGCGCTGTTTTGCCGAAGTGGTGTCGAGATCTTCCCGTGCCCTGGTCCCGACCGCCGCGATTCGTACTTCGCAATAACAGTTCCGGCAGAAGAGAAGCCGGGCCGTTTGTACGCGGGCGTAGCCGCGCAGGGGCGCTCTCCGAAGGTGATCTTCCTGCGCACTTATCTGGCGCTGTTGGGTGCAGCCCAAAAGGCCTTCCTCGCCAATGGCGGCGTGAACAACGCGCAGAATCCCGCTGACCCTTATATGACCCTCGTCGGATACTTCAACAGTCTTCGCGAGCTCGGCGGTTGCCGCCGCATCGCGGAGGACGAAGTAACATCCCGGTTGAAAGGCTATGGCAACCGCCTGCGTGTGGGTGAAACGACGGGCCTATTTGCGAAGCGCGATCTGAGGGAAGTGGTCGAACTGACCTCGCGCATTTCAACTGCCGGGGTTTCAAAGGCGAAGGATCGTCTGGCCAAGGCTTTCTTGCCGAAAGCCGATTGCCTCGATATCGCCCTCGCCACGAACATGATTTCAGTTGGTCTCGATATTTCGCGTCTCGGCCTGATGGCCGTCTTTGGCCAGCCTAAGACCACGGCGGAATATATACAGGCTACATCCCGCGTGGGTCGCGAGGAAGGCAAGCCCGGCCTCATCATAACAATGCTCAATGTTCATAAGCCACGAGATCGTTCGCACTACGAGCGCTTCGAGGCCTGGCACGCATCGTTCTATCGCTCGGTGGAAGCGACCAGCGTGACGCCTTTTTCTCCGCGCGCTCTGGATCGCGGCCTTGCCGAAGTCACAGTCGCACTCGGCCGCCAGGGCTGGCCCGGAATGACCAAAGGTCCCAACGCGCTTCGTGCCATGGAATTGCGGTCAAGCCTATCGCCCGTCGTGGATACATTTGGCCGCAGAGTCGAGCAATACGCGACATTGGACAGCAAAGAGATGCAGCAACGCCGCGACGGCGTCCGAGGCAAAGTGGAAGATCTTCTCGATGATTGGGCAAAGATTTCCAAACAACAGAAGGACTCTGGAGCCTCCCTTCGTTACCAGCAATACGATGACGGCAACGGGCCTTACCTTCTACGCTATCCGCTTGATCCGGATTTGGAGCGGCTCGAAAGCAAGGCGGCACAGTTCAAGGCTCATCGCTCGCTCCGCGACGTTGAACCTGCATGCAACCTCCGGCTGATCGAACTGAACGGGAATGCAATCGAACCCGAGGAGGATCTCGACTGATGTCCCGCCCAAATGGACAGATTCGCCGCGGCCAGATCATCAACGTTTTCGGCCCTGGCGCTCTCATGGACCTTCCTCACCACGCCGCGATTGTCGGCGGCCTGGATACGTGGAACTGGGGAGGCGACGACCGCAAACGGAAGATCATCGAACCCCGCCTCCTGAGCAAGATTGAAGCAGCGTTGGAACGGCAGGGTCTAGCGATGTATGAGCCGCCCGCCGACAGTCAGGATCCTGACGCGCCGCCGAGCGGCATCGCCGTTTACCGCTTCCCCGAATGGTTCACCGCCCAGTATCCAATGAAAGGGCCGCAGGGCCAGCGGACCCGTCCTCTCGTTCACCGCCGCAACCTCGTCACCCAGACGAAATGGCAGGGGCCTGACCGCAAGAAGTACGACATTGTTCCCATCCGATTTGTTCAGGCATGTCCGAATGGCCATATCTCGGATGTCGATTGGTATGCCTTTGTGCACGGCGTGGCCGTCGAGGGCACCGATCCCTGCCGACGCGATCTTTTCGTGGATGAGTGGGGCACCAGCGGAGACCTCAGCGAAGTTGAGATTCGCTGCGACTGTGGCAAGAGCAAGAAACTTATCATTGCTCTGGAAGACAAGAGCGCCCTCAGTTGGTGCCGAGGACGAAGGCCATGGTTAGGCGGCAGCAACCTCGAACCCAATTGCCGTGACCCAAAGGGACAGCCTACCTTCAACAGGCTACTCAACCGTTCGGCCTCAAATGCGTGGTTCCCTCAGGTTTTGAGCGTCATCTCCATCCCGGACGAAGACGAGAAGCTGCGCGGATCGGTCGAAAAGATATGGGAAGACCACCTGCAGTACGTCATTTCCTTCGACGACCTGCCCGGCGAGCGCAAGCGAGCAAAGGTTTCGGCGGCTCTGGAAGGTTACTCCGATGAAGCCGTATGGGCCGAGATCGAGCGCCGCCGCGGGGGGCTTCAGCTGCTTCCACTAAGACCATTAAGCAGGCGGAAATTGAGACCTTGCTCGCCAGCCCGGATGCCATCGGTGAGGACAAAATTGAAGGTGACTTCTATGCTCGCCGCTGGCGGCCGGAACCGCCACTCGACGCCATCTGGAACAAGTTTGATCGCGTCGTTCTGATCCATCGCCTGCGTGAAGTCGTTTCGCTGGTCGGCTTCACACGCTTCGAGCCTGCCACCAATGATATAGACGGCGAGCTCGCGATTGGAGTGAATCGCGCTGCGCTGGCTGATGAGGTCCGCTGGGTTCCCGCTGTGGAAAATCGCGGCGAGGGCGTCTTCATTTCCTTCAAGCCCGAACAGATTCGCGCATGGCGTCAACGAAGTGCAGTCTCGCGACGGGAGCTAGAGCTCTTCGAAGGCTTCAAATTGTGGAAGAAGCAGTACCCAAGTTCAAAGGTACAGTTCGTCGGGGCGCCCTACATGATGCTGCACTCGCTCGCGCACTTGCTCATCACGCAAGTTTCGCTGGAGTGCGGCTACTCCTCGTCCGCGGTACGTGAGCGAGTCTACGCCGGCGACTCTGGCTACGGCATCCTGCTTTACACGGGCTCGCCGGATTCTGAGGGGACATTGGGCGGCCTCGTCGAGATCGGTCGCAAGATCGATCAGCATCTCCGCAACGCAATCGAGCTCGGTCGTCTCTGCTCTAACGACCCGGTGTGTGCGCAGCACTCGGCAAAGCAGCCACTCGAAGAGCGTTTCCTTCTCGGTGCAGCGTGCCATGGCTGTCTGCTGATTTCGGAAACTTCGTGCGAGCGCTTCAACCAATACCTTGATCGCTCCCTGATCGTTGCTACCGTAGGTGCGACTGGAGCAGAGTTTTTCACCGATCAGGACATAGCGCTTCCATGAAGCTGATCCGGTCGTTGCCCGCGAACACACTCGAATCCATATCCCAAGCCCTTAAGGCCGGTCGCCTCAATCCCCCGTACACCGCATTCACTGTTGCCGAATGGGTGCCTCCAGCCATACGCGAATCGCTCGCATCCGAGTTGTCGTCCCTTCAGATGTACGGCTTCACTCCCGCCACTCTAGCCATAACTCTCGAAGCTCTCGCCGAGGACGCCGCCGTTCGGCAGCGGGCAATCGACCAGATCCA
This sequence comes from uncultured Acidobacteriaceae bacterium, assembly GCA_963748225.1. Classification (GTDB taxonomy): domain Bacteria; phylum Acidobacteriota; class Terriglobia; order Terriglobales; family Acidobacteriaceae; genus Bog-257. The sequence continues at coordinate 502,591 of CAVVHW010000012.1, read as the reverse complement.
ACTGGTCTGGACCAGCCCCGACGAACAGGGCCCGCATGTCCGTGATACGAGCGTCGTGGTGCGGCAACTTTTGTCCGAAGCGCGCCAATCGCTCTGGATTTCCACGTACAGTATCTTCAACGGGCATGAAGTCTTCCTGCCCATAGCCGAAGCGTGGTTCGCCCGTCCCGAACTCGAAGTCATCCTGATCCTTGTCTTGAGTTTCGCAAATTTCTGCGGCCACAGTCTCTCCTGTGAATTGCGAGTCGCCATGGGCGGAACGATATAAATCAAAATCGAGGAGAATTGCTGCGAATCGGTCCCGCCGGAGGATGCCTAGCGCCACGCCGGCAGACCGAGCCCGCACGCAGCGAATCTGGTTGGGCATGCACGCTTGAAGTTCTGCCGCGCGTTGCTCATCATCCTCGACAAGGAGAACCAGCTTCATTCTGCGATTCCCGAGCAATTTAGTAGTCCACTCCGATCTCGATGTACTTGAATAGAGAAAGACCAGAATCAGTATCAGTAATCAATGCCATGCCGTGGACATAAGTGTCCCGTTCCATGCTCCTTATCGATAAAAATATGCGACAAGTCACGCATAAGGACTGTTTGACCAAAAGCGAGCATGGAAACCATGCACAGCGTAAGCAGCAGGGAAAAGTTTCCTCACGTGTTCCCTCCGAAGTAGTTGGCATCTTAGATAGGAGCGGGTGTCAGACCGTCGTAATGCAATCGGCCCGCCATCCGCATTATCCATTGGATTTCACAGCGAATCATCGCGCTGACGGGCGTGGGCGTCCCGCGGCGCCGCTGTGCCGGGGCAACCAAATGGTTTAAACCCCTATCCGATTGGTTTGGCACTAAGGTGTAGATTCGATGTGCCGAACAGCACTTTCGCCAGCCCGCGAAAATGGGATGCGGAATGCAAGCGGCGATTCTGAGATGAAGAGCGTACGGAAGTTCGGCGATCAATGTCGACTCGAATCCGTTACTGGCCTGCTCAAAGGCAAAGTCTTTCCGCTGGCTCGCGACAGTACTTCGATTGGTAGCGATCCTTCTAATGAATTAGCGATTTACGACGCTTCGATCGCCGAGCGCCACTGCCTGATTACCCGCCGTGGAGGGGTAGTTATCGTCACCGACCTCGGCACCTCGCAGGGTACATTCCTCAACGGGATCGCCATCAAGGAGAGCGCGCTGGAGAATGGCGATACGCTTCGAATTGGAGATTGCGAGCTGGTTTATCGGGATGGCAGCCGGATTGCACGTAAGAATGCAAACTTGAACGCAGAAAGGCATGACGTGATTGAAGTGCTCCCCGCGCCGCTTCTACATCAGCCCTCTTTGCCGCCACCCCAGGTGACCGACGTTGGCCGCATGGCCCGCGACTTGAACGCGCTATTCAAGGTCGCCAGCGCCATCAATTCGCACCGCGATCTTGAATCTCTGCAAAAGGGAATTTTGCAGTTACTGTTCGAGGTCGTACCGGCCGACGCCGGCGCCATCCAGATTATTGACAACGTCGATCGCACGCCCACTTCCACCGTGAGCTGGAAGCGCGAGGACCATCTCGCGCCAGACCTGGCCGTCCGGCACGAGATAGTGCTTCGAACCTTTTGGGAGCACTCCACGGTTGCAGCGGACCTTTCTGCTACATCCCGGCGAACAGAGAAGGTACTTTGCGTTCCGCTGGTAGCCTTGCAAAAAACCATAGGCGTCATCTACCTGGTTTGCTTTTCTCCTTCCGAGAGTTTCGGGCGTGACCACATAAACTTTGTGACCTCCGTTGCTGCAATTGCGGCTGTGACTCTGGAAAGCGTTCTGGCGATGGAGTCGCTGCGAGCTGAGAACCGGCAACTCCGACAGCAATTGGCGACCGACGAACCCATGGTCGGCGAAAGCCTGCAGATGCAACAGCTCGCCGAAATCGTGGAGAAGGTGGCCAATGTCGATTCCGCCGTTTTGATCCTGGGCGAAAGTGGAGTAGGCAAGGAGATGGTAGCTCGCGCCATCCACCAGAAGAGTTCACGCTCGGCGCAACCGTTCATCGCCATCAATTGTGCGGCGATTCCCGAAAACCTGATCGAAAGCGAGCTATTCGGCTATGAAAAGGGCGCCTTCACCGGGGCTATGGCCACCAAGCGAGGAAGGCTCGAGCTCGCGGCGGGGGGTACACTCTTCCTCGACGAGATTGGCGAACTCGATACTAAGCTACAGGCGAAACTGCTCCGCGTTTTGCAGCAGAAGGAGTTCGAACGGGTCGGAGGCACATCCACCCTGCGTTTCAATGCGCGGGTGCTGGCCGCGACCAACAAAGACCTGCAACAGGCCATTAATGCTCGTGAGTTCCGCCAAGACCTTTTCTACCGTCTGAATGTAGTATCGGTTTCCGTTCCTGCCCTGCGCGAACATCGCGAGGACATTCCGCTGCTGGCCATTCACTTCGCCAGAAAGTATGCGCAGCGGTTATCTCGTCCGTTCAAAGGGATTTCGGCACAAGCGCGTGCCCTGCTGATGAGCTATAGCTGGCCAGGAAATGTGCGCGAACTGGAAAATGCGATTGAACACGCCCTGGTCATGGGTTCTTCCGATTCCATCTTACCCGGCGACTTGCCAGAGTCGTTGTCGAACGAAGATGGCGCCGGCTACGGAACCGGTGAGTACCAGGGGGCGGTGATGCGATTCAAGCGGCGACTCCTCCAGAATGCGCTGAAGAAGGCTGGCGGGAATTGCACGGAAGCCGCTCGCGTGCTGGGAGTCCATCCCAATTATCTGCACCGGTTGGTCCGCAAGCTAGGTATTAACGCAGTCGAAAGTGGCGATTGATAGGGTGATGCATCGAAAGAAGGTCCTGAGGTAAAGATGCAAGGCATGCGTAGGGTGAGTTGTGCCTGTTTGCATTTGGCTTCGCAGTGATGTCGCTCTGTGCCGTCGTGCAAGTCGAGTTGGTTCCTGTCACTCCGTGCCGGGTGGTTGATACCCGCCGAGGCGGCGGTCCAATTCAGTGAGGTACGTGCAAGGACTTCACCATTTCCGGCCCCGCGTGCGGGATTCCCGCCTCCGGCCAGAGAAATACTTGTGCGCTGGAGTTCCTGAAGGGGATATATAGTGTCGGGTTGTTGGGAGCTAAAATGAAAATCCTGATTAAGATCATGTCACGGCTCTTTCAAGCTTTCTGTGTTGCGAGCGGATTATTGCTGCTGTTTGCCACAGTCAGCAGCGCAGGTGCCCACAAACCGGGTAGCTCCGGTGAGTCCCGGGCCTTCGGCGGGAGCAACGGCGCCGGTGGTGGTTCATCGGCCCCAGCAGTGATGAGCTTTGCGGTGACACCCGCCATTGCTGCGCCCAACCAGTGGCTCAACTTCTCCTGGAGCACGGTAAACGCGACTTCTTTCACGGTCACGCCCACCCTGCTGCAGGAGAACCAGCGCAGTCTCCCTCTGAACGGCACCAACTACCCCTATCTCGGTGCACCACGGACCACAAGCACCTGGACCGCAATGGCAGCATCGGGCTCCGCAACGTCAGCGCCGGCTAGCGCCACGCTGACCATCGTTCCCATGATGCTGGCCGCTTCTGCGAGCACGACCCCGGCAGGTCAATCCGTGACCCTTACCTATTCCGGACCGAATAACGGTAGCAGTTATATGCTCGTGTCACTGCCCTCCAATCACGTGACTCTGCTGAGTCCGTCCTGCAGCGCCACGAGTTGCACCGGTACTGCCAACACTGGCCCCTTGGGTGTAAACACAGGCTTCCTGGTGACTGCGAACGGCCCGGTCGGAGGATCGGCCAGCTCTCCACAGGTGAACATCGTGGTGAACGGCGGCATGACTTTGAACTTCATAGCCAATCCAGTCACCGAACCGGGCGGTTCCTCCACGCTTTCCTGGCAGGCTACGAATGCAGTGTCACTCAGCATTAATCAGAGCGTATGCGATCCCTGTTCGCCCAATGGAACTTACGTCGTTCATCCACAGCAAACCACCACGTACACAGCAACCGCCAAGGACCGTTTCAACAACCAAACACAACAGTCCGTCACCGTGACCATTAGCACCGGCGGGGTCACGAACCTGAATCACATCATTTTCCTGGTGCAGGAGAACCGCGCCTTCGATAACTACTTCGGAGAATTGGCAACCTATCGCGTCAACCACGATCACATCCCGGGAGCACAATTGAGCGATGTGAACGACCTGCACAACTTGCCGCCGGGCTATACCTTGCAAAACCCGCAAGGGCAGCCCTTCCCGCCGTTCCACCAGCACACGGAGTGCATCGAGAACCTGTCTCCTTCGTGGGATGAAACCCACTTTGACATGGACCTGGTGGGTGGCGACTGGCTGCACTTGACGCGAAGCTCGCAGTACCTGATGGACAAGTTCCTGTTCACCACGTTGTCGGGAGGCACGGGAGATCAGTACGATCCCACGCATAGTCGGCCCTTGGGCTACTACACTTGGACGGACCTGCCTTTTTACTACGAGTTGGCAGCGCGGTTCGCCACCAGTGATACCTGGTACTCGCCGGTGCCGGCGAACACGATTCCGAACCGCGCCTATCTGTTCGCAGCTACCTCGTATGGCGCTGCTTACCCACCGCCTCCTAACGATCCAATGTGGTCGCGGCCGACGATCTTCCGCGCCCTGCAACAGGCGGGCATCACCTGGCGTTATTACTACCAGGACAACAGCGTATTCCTGGCGAACTGGGCAGACTGGAACGATCCCCAGATTCAGGGGAACGTGCGCAACATTTCGGAATGGTACAACATTCTGGCCAGCCCTACCGCCGACCAAGACCTGCCGCAAGTTGTGTTCATCGAGCGCGCCAGCGCCACTGGCTACGATGAACATCCAGGCAACAATGTGCAGACAGGTGCAGCTCGTGTACAGCAGATCCTGAATGCGCTACTAAGGAGCACGGCCTGGCACGATTCGGTCTTCATCCTCACCTATGACGAAGGCGGCGGCTTGTATGACCAGCAGGGGCCAATCCTGGCGACACCACCGGACGATATCTTGCCCACCGATCTGCAGGGACACACGCAAGGGCTGTTCAATGTCACCGGTTTCCGCGTGCCAGTCATCGTGGTGTCGCCCTGGGTCAAGCCGCACACGGTCTCGCATCTTGAAACGGACTACACTTCCATTCTCAAGCTGATTGAGACCCGCTACAACATTCCGGCATTGACCCAGCGCGACGCCACTACGGGCGATATGACGGCGACAAACGGCTTCTTTGACTTCAGTTCGCCACACCTGTTGCTCGTGCCGCCCTTACCTAACCAGCCAACGAACGGCGCCTGCAACTTCCAACTGGAGGGCTATCCAGCCGGAGCCATAGGGCCATGAGGGACATCCTCGCGAACATAGAGTCCTCGAAATAAGCCCTCCTGTTGCGCCGATGATTTGCTTGCCCCGCACGGCTCATGCGACATTGAACCGTCGTCGTTCATCAATGGGATATCAAACAGCCTCGATGCCGTGCAGTGTTTCGGAGTGCAGTAGTGAAACAGGTGATTGGGTTTGCTGGATTTAAAAGGCGGAGCGGCCCGGTCAGGTGGTGATCATGGACAACCTGTACGCTCATAAAGGCGGGCGTGCGCCAACGGATCGAGGCCACCGGCGCCCGGCTGATGTATCTACCGCGCTACTCGCCGGACTTGAATCCGATCGAGCAGGCCTGGTCGAAGGTCAAACAGATTCTGCGTTCGCTCAAGGCACGCATTTCCAAAGATGATTACTCAGGATTTCCATTTGGCATCCTGAGCGCACAGTAGATGCGGCCCATCCAGTAACAGACCTATATTTGCGGCTCGACACTGATATGAGCTATCTGGCAAACAACAACGACACACGCAATAATGCTGTCCCCCGGAGTGATCATCTATAGCGAATCTAGCTTTACACCTAGCTTATGCATCAATCGATGAAGATAGTTAGGATGAACCCCCAGAATTCGGGCCGCCTCCGCCCGGTTCGCTCTGCTCTTGCGTATGGCCTCCCGTACCAAGCCACCCTTGAACTGCAGACGGCTTCAACATAGGAGCCACCCTTATGCTCGGCATAGTCTTCGTTAAGTAGCTTAACTGGCAAGTCGGTAGGAAGGATGGAATCGGAAGAACCCATGACAAGAGCGTGTTCAATGGCATTTTCCAGCTGAGAACATTTCCAGGCCAGCTATAGTTGATTAACACTGCCCGTGCCTCCGGCGAGATGCCCTTAAACGGTCGCGCTAGGCGCTGCGAATATTTCCGTGCAAAGTGGATGGCGAGCAACGGAATGTCCTGGCGGTGCTCACGCAGAGGAGGCACCAAAACAGGAATGACGTTCAGGCGATAAAAAAGATCTTGCCTAAACTGATGTGTGTCGACGGCCCGATCCAAATCCCTATTGGTCGCCGCAAGCACGCGAGCACCGAACCTTAAAGTAGGATGGCGTCCCCTCCAATCCGAAGGTTTGGGGAAACGCCGGTATCCGAATGGGAGGATGCCGGCACTTCACCGCCCCACCGCGCGCAGAGGCCCACGCGTGGTGGGACTCAGCGGAGCCCGGTCACGGTGTAATCTCGAAGATGACGCCGCAGCCCAGTCCGCATCCATGTTCCCCTCCTCCAGAAGTTGTGCCATAGAGGTTATCCTGGGCGTCGAGTATTAAACTACCAAGTGGGTATCCTCCGTCATTGCCTCCCGTGAAGTCGTGCAGGTCCGCGTAAGTCCAGCCGCTACCGGAGTGGGAAAGCTTGAACACGTTACCGTAGTCGTAAGCACCAATTTCGTATGTTGTACCGTACAGATTGCCTTCTGCATCCATCGCTAGGGTGGCGGCTGGCCCTTGGAATTCCCCTGAGAAGTCGTGGAGCACCGTGTAAGTCCAGTTGCCGTCTGAAGGCGATAGCTGGAAGACGGTTCCAGAAAAGCAGCAACCACCGTACACGGTATCGCCATATAAGTTACCGGACTGATCGAAGATCACGCCAGCCTCCGAATATCCGTCCGAGAAGGCATGAAGTGTGGTTTCCGTCCAACCTGAGCCGGCAGGCGTCAATTCATAAACCGTTCCGTAGGTGTACGCACCCCCTGAGTTAGTCGTACCATATAGATTTCCAGCAGCATCAAAGGTCAAGCCCCCACCGGGTCCTGATCCATCATCCTCACCGGTAAAGCTATAAATAACGCTCACCCTACCTGACGGGTTCATTTTGTAGATAGCGCCGTAACCATAAACGCCTCCACCTAGCGTTTCACCGTAAAGGTTGCCAGCCAAGTCCGCGATGAGACCGGAGTCAGGAAAAACCCCGCCGAAGTCAGAAAAGCGGTAAAGGACCGTTTCCGTCCACGGGCACAGCACGGCCGGACAAGTGTTCCGGGAGGGTGCCAAGCGGAAAATGGTGCCACAGCCGTCATAGTAGCAATTGCCGACCCCTCCTCCCTCCTGTGTGGTTCCGTAGAGACTGCCATCCGCAGCTATGAATAGTGGCGAGACAGGATAGGCTCCGTCGGTTCCGGCAGCGAAAGCGTGTAGTGGAGCGAAGGTCCAGCCGAAACTTCTGTGCACCAGCTTAAATGCAGTACCATAGCCGAGCGCTCCGGTAGTAGCCGTTCCGTATAGGTTTCCTGCCTGGTCCATGGTCAACCCCCCTTCGGATCCACCACCGTCTACGCCGCCCGTGAAGGTGTGAATTACCTGGAAGTTCTGTGCCTCTGCGGCTGGGGTCACGACGACCGCTAGCGCACACACAACCACGATTGCCAGCCTCGCGGCCATCACTCGCCAACTGTTATCGCAGATCCAACTCCGGTGTTGCCTTGTGCTTGCCATAACGATTCTCCTTTCGAGAGCGAAGATTGTTTGTGTCATAGCGGCCCATCCAATCCAAAAGGTTGGTGAAACGCCGGCATCAGAATGGGAAAAGATGCCGGCGCTTCACCGCTCCATCGCACGCAAGGGCTGCGTGGGGTGGAACCCCGGAGGAGGTTTCGGCTATGGCGTGATCTCGAAGACGACCCCGTAGCCGCCCGACGCCTCTGAAGAGGCCGTACCATAGACAGTCCCATCCCTGTCGACGATCACGTTGCCGATCGGGTTTCCCCCGTCCGCACCCCCAGTGAAGTCATGGAGGCTGGTATAGGTCCAGAGACCACTTGAGTAGGTCAGCTTGAAAACTGAGCCATAGCCATAAGCACCGCTGCTGATAGTTGTGCCATATATATTGCCGGCCGTATCCATAGACAGGCTGCCGAGCGATCCAGCGACCCCAGCAAAGCTGTGAAGTACGGAGAAGTTCCAGCCCCCACCCGAAGGCGTCAGCTCAAAAACCGTACCGGCACCTCCGCCAAATCCCCCCGCGGCGGTTGTGCCGTAGAGGTTCCCCGTGCCGTCGAAGATAAGGCCCCCCTCCGGGGTCATGCCGTCCTCTTCACCTTGAAAAGCATAGAGAATATTCTCTGCCCAGTCGGATCCTGAGGGCGTCAATTGGAACACAGTGCCAAAGCTACTACGGCCGCCTGACTCGGTCGTGCCATAAAGATTGCCACCTCTATCGAAGATTACGCCGCTGAACGGGAGGGCCCCGTCGTAACCGTTGAAACTGTGAATGACGCTTTCCACCCATCCTCCACCAAAAGGCGTCAACTCATATACCGTCCCGCCCCCGTAGGAACCGCCATTGACGGTAGTACCGTAGATTTTGCCTGCCTGGTCGAACACCAGATCACCATAATTGAGGGTTACCTCCATCATCGCCCCCTGTAAATCGGTAAAGGACCGTCTCCGACCAGGGAGAGAGTACAGCCTTGGAAACTGACGGCGCAGCTGTAAGCTTGAACACCGTACCGCTAAAGTTGCTACCGCCGGTAATCGTCGTGCCGTAAAGACTGCCATCTGGTCCAAAAACCACTCTCGCCTCCGGATTGGCTCCGTCATTTCCCCCCTGAAAGGTGTAGAGCGGGTTAAGGACCTACACTGAACCTAGGTGTGTAAGCTCGAAAGCTACGCCGTAACCAGCGCCTCCGTTGTAAGTCGTACCGTAAAGACTTCCCGCGCTATCCATCGTTAAGCCTGCGAAGGGATTTGCACCGTCCTGCCCGCCAGAAAAGGCGTGAATCACCCTGAAGGTCTGTCCCTGTGAGGCTGGGATTGCGACAACCGTCAGTATGAACACGAACGCCAACGCGGTTGCGGTCCCCAGCCAGCGTTGATGCTGCGCTTGTTGGGGCGGCGGAGCGGAAGGTGCCGCCGGCAAACCAAAATCGAAAACCTGAATGCGGTGTTGCCTTGAACTTGCCATAGCGATTCTCCTTTCGAGAGTTAGGGTTGTTGTAGGAGGCCGTCCCATCAGGTTGGGGGAACGCCAGCATCCGAATGGGAGGATGCCGGCGCTTCACCGCTCCACCGCACGCTCAGGCTGCGCATAGTGGAACCCCGGGGGAGTTGCTAGCCTTCTTTTCTCGAGGGCGGGATTTTCATAGGTAGAAGACAAAATCCCAGCCCAAACCAGCTCGGGCCGTGTACGCCGATGCGTTAGAATGGCCGCCCGCCTTAAGAAGTGGGTTCGCACACGCAGCACGATCCTCCGGAACCGTATCCGTCACCGGTACCTTGACAGCTACCCGTGTCCGACGTGACATTACACTGTCCGACTACCACGGTAATGTCCTGAAGCAATCTACCCGTGCACGAGGAACCGCAACCTGGTCCGTTGGAGAAACTGGTGCACGCCGCGACCGTCCTTACAGGAGGCCCGGGAGGTCCCGGCGGTCCGGGAGGTCCCTGTATTTCAGCGGTGGTCTGGTGGGTTCCGTCCGGGAAAACGACTGCGTGGCCGGAGCCTTGCAGTCTCAGACTGCCAACTACATCCAAGCTATAAGCTGGACTAGTTGTTCCTACACCGACATTGACGGCATGAGTACCCGTTCCCCCGAGCACTAGGGCGTTACTGCTTGCGACCGCAGCATATGCTCCGATGGCGGTCGCATTCGTTAACGTTCCAGAGGTAGGTCCGGCGTTAACGCCTAGCGAAGTGTTGAAGCTGCCAGTTATGTTGTTGTAACCTGCATTGAGACCAGAAAAGGTGTTGTAGTTGCCCGTTGTGTTACTGCCGCCAGCTTGGTAGCCGGAAAAGGCGTTCCAGTAGCCAGTGGTGTTAAGCCAGCCAGCCAGGTAGCCGGAGAAGGTGTTGTAGTAGCCAGTAGTATTGTAAGCGCCTGCCCCGAAACCGGAAAATGTGTTCTTCTGGCCAGTAGTATTGTAGTAACCAGCGTTGAAGCCGGAGAAGACATTCTTAATTCCCGAGCCTGCAACATTTTTGGAACCTGCTCCCACGCCTAGAAACAGGTTGTAGTCGGCGGAGCTCCCAATGCTCAAGACCGTGCTTTCTCCGAGCTGGTAATTCTGGCTCGTATTGATGTTCCCGGTTACGTCGAGCGCCGCTACCGGGTTCGGGTTCAGGATACCTATGGCCCCGGTCCCGTAGGGCGCGGCCTCATAAATCCCGGAGTTACAGATGGTGACGTCTGGCGGGGCCAACCCCGAAAAGATGGCGACCTGACCAATCTGAGCGCCCGTGCAGTTAGTGACATTGTCTAGTCCGCCCAACTGAAGCTTGTTGGCCGGTTTGCCCGCGACTCCTGTGTTTTGAGATGTAGTGCCGGGCGCGCCGATGGATGTGGTCCCGCTACCATCCGCCGGCAGAGCTTTGACGAAAGCCGAGGCGGGCAATCCGCCCAGCGTTTCCGCATCATGGGCCTGGAACGCATAAGGGACGCTCACCAGCAACACGCGCGCCGACTCGCGCTGCCCTTGAATTTGGAGTCCCAGCCAGCGCTCCTCCTGCTGCGAGAAGAGGTCACTCGGCAGGCCAGTGGTGGTGGTGTTGCCCAGCAATACACTGTATTGACCTTTGGCATCGGGCGTGACGTTTTGCGTCTCCATCCAAACTGGCGCGCCGCCGTCTTGCTGCTTGTAGACGGCGAAAGTGACCCCAACCGTTGTGGAAGTGATGGGCGCGCCCTGTCCATCTTTCAGAGTCCCGCCGTACCGGATGAGGTTAGGAATTGTTGTTTGTTGTGCCCACGCACCTAAAGCAAATGACAGAAGCACTGCAAGTACGAAAGACCTCGTCTTCTTCATAAACTCTCCTCTTGGCCTTGTTCGTGGAATTGAGCTGCCGTGAATTTTCGTCGGTTTCCAGCTTTAGGAATCCACTGCAGTCACGCGAAGGGCTATACACGGCAGCTACCAATTTCAGGTGTTGAAATCTTGAAACCAGGACTTGCCCAGCCGGACGGTGATTCCTGTGCCGATTCATGCTGAATTGGTTGAGGATTAGGTTTGAGCAAAAGAGGGCATGGAAACCATGCACACCATAAGCGGCAGGAAAAGTTTTTTCACGTGTTTCCTCCGAAGTGGTTTGCGTCTTGGAATAGAAGCCAACGTCTGAATCTTGTAAGGCAATCGGCACGCCATCCGCATCATCCCTTGGATTTCACAATTGAATCATCGGTCTAGCGGCGTCGGCGTCTCGGAGTACGCAGTGCAGGAGCAACCAAATGGTTTAAACGCTATCCGATTGGTTTGGCACTAAGGTAGAGAAACGCTCGGAGTTGCGACGCGAACGGGACTGCACGTCGCTCTATTCGCAGTCCCCGATGGCGCAACTTAGTCACCACATGTTTTCATTCGCGCCAAACACGCCTAAGAAGTAAGCGCTGCAGCTCCAACGAAGACACCCTCACCTTCCTCTACCTGGAATGCCCACGGCTGTAAAAGTAGCAGTTTGGGGACTCGTGGGAGCATTGTCGGTGACGGTCAGCCAGCCATTGATCCTGCCAAGCTCCCCGGCGTCAAAGGTTACGGTAATGGTGCAACTCGCATGCGGCCCGAGCGAGCTTGGGCAATTATTGGTCTCCGAGTATTCGTCGCGGTAGTGCCCGTCCCCCGTTATACTGATATTGGTAATGGAGAGTCTCACGGACTGGTTATTGGTCAGGATGACCGCTTTATGACGTTCCCGCTCATCGATCGGTACGTTACCGAAGTCGTGGCAGTTGGGGTTTAATGTCACCGCGCCGCTGCCGCCAGTACTGCCAGTTCCGCCGGAGAGGCAGCCCTTCTGACCAGAGAGGTTGCAGGAGCCGCTACCACCGTTGTATGCGCTGTTCGACCACTCGCCTTGGATCTTCCACTCAGTGCCGTTGGAAAGCGTCACCAGCGGTACTCCGTAGCTCCATGCGCACTTGTCGCCGTTCTCTTGCCCCATGGGGTCATACCATGCATTGAGTTGGGGATCGGTGCGGGCCTCGGAAAGTTCATGTCCGCTGACGTTGGCAAGCGCGGCCAGTCCCTCGGGGTGCAGTCCGGAAGAGTCGCTGGGGTTGCAACCCGCATCGCCATCCAGCTTGAAAAAGAATGCGAATTGGACTCGAGTGCCGTGGCAGGTACCGTAGCTATGATAGCCGCAGTAACCGTTGCTGCCACGCGGCAGATCCACATATACCGGATAGTAGCCATCACCGGAATGATCCGGATTTGTAATTTCCTTGCACACTTCAGCCAGAATTGTCGAAGGGTTATTGCCGTCCCCGGCGCGGCTGGTATCGACATAGTGTCCAGCATAGTGTAGGGTTGCGCCCACGCGGCCATTCGTTCCCGTGTATTCATCGCTCGTTTTGGCATAGTTGGAGCCGCTAAACCCCTGATACCAGCTATCCATGCCGGAAATATTCAGGCCCGTGTAGTGCGCCCAAGTGGTTCCCCAAAAAATCGCGGTGACATTCGTCTGCGGCAGAATCTTGCCACCGTGGTAGGTCATGTCGGGAGAACCGCTAGGTGCCAAGTCCTGGTGGGTTCCCTTGGCCCAGGTAATGCCGAGCATTGGAGGCTGGGCCTCGACCTCATCAGTTGAATTGGTTGAGGATTGTGCTTGAGCGAAAGCGAGCATGGAAACCATGCACACCACGAATAGCAGGGAAAGTGTTTTCACGTGTTTCCTCCGAAGTGGCTTGCGCCTTGGAATAGGAGCCGGGCCCGGCTGTTCTCTGTTAGGCAATTGGCGAGCCATCTGCGAGGCCGCTCGGGTTTCGCAATCGAATCAATCTTTTAGCAGCGGTAGAAAACTCGGAGCATGGGATGATGGACCACCCAAGTGGTTAAACATTATCCGATTGGTTAAGGACCTTGCCGTAGAAGCGCCTTTGCAGCACCGGAGGTTTCGCTGTGGCGCGACAAGGATTCGATCCAGGATGAGCAGGGTTTTGCGTAATGCCCCTGGCTGGCCGAAGGCGATACCTTCTCGCTCGCCTCCGATCATATCTCCATTCGCAGGGATAGAATCCATTGAAGATTTTCGAATAGACCCGAGACGAGTGGGGATAACCCAGCCGAACGCGCCGCCATACATGACAATTCTGCCAAGTTATGCGTGCCGAAAACGGCGGCCTTGAAGATTAAATGTGCGGATGTACTGTGGACGAGCTACTCAAACGGATTGGCCAATTTACGCTGAATGTTCCGACATTTTCCTACAGCACGCTCACGGTTCGATCCAGTCACGAAAGAGGAGGAAGGTCACATTGAAAGCTTGCGGCCAACAATTGACGGCATCTGGAAGGCGCGTTTGGTCCAAGCAGGCGGTTCGGCACATTCTTCAGAATCCTGGTACGTTGGCCGGGCAGCCTACGGCAAGACGCGCATGATGCCGAGAACGAGGAAAACTCGTCCTAGACCGGCGGCCTTCCTGCAATCGGTCCGTCCCTCGTAGCGCCCACCTGATATCGGTCTGCAGCCTTGGAGTCCCAACCGGTGACACGGGCGCGGTGGGAGGGGCCCCCGAATCCCTATCTCCCCACGGCAGGCCTTTGAGATTCTGCTGAACATTCCGGAGCCGAGACGCACTCTGGTAGTGACCGATGCGGCGACCGCTCTGCGGGTGTCCGAGATTCTTGGCCTGATGTGGCTCGATCTGGACTTCGTGGATCAGGTGATTAATGCCAGACGTGCCTACGTTTGGGGCAAGTTCAAGGCGCCGAAGTCGAAAGCCTGATGGCGCAGGAGTCTAGTCCACAGCTGCAGATAGTTAGGCGGCGACTGTGTAGCGATGATGCAACCCACCGAGTCGGGATCGGGAGACAACCTTGGCGCCAATCCCACGCGGCGACGCTGGAACACGACCGTCGGGAGTGTCCTTCCCAAGTCCGAGATGAGTCCGGTCCTCGTGGTAATAGCGGACACACTCATTCAGCAACCGTCTCAGATGTCCCCGATTCAGCACGATCACATGATCCAGGAGGTCTCGACGTACACTGCCAATCCAGCGTTCCGCCACTCCGTTTTGCCAAGGACTTCGGAATGCGGTGCGAATGGCTTGGCTGCCCATCGCCTTCACAGTCGAAACGACATCGGCGCTGAACTTTGCGTCCCGATCGAAGATCAGGAATCGATGGGGCTGTTCGCCGTATTCCCAGGTTTCGTGCAACTGCAGCGCAACCCAAAGCGCGTTGGGGTTACGAGCCACATTGTGGTGAAGGATTCGACGACGGTCGTGGCTGATCACAAAAAGGCAGTACAGAATGCCGAAGGTCAGTGTCGGCACAGTGAAGAAGTCCATCGCCGCAACAGCCTCGCGATGGTTCCGCAAAAAGGTCAACCAGTGCTTCATGGGGTCTGGAGGCCTCGGCGCTCGCCGCACCCATCGCGAAACCGTTGGCTCCGATAGATCAAAGCCGAGCTTGAGTAACTCGCCATGAATGCGTGGTGCTCCCCACGTTGGATTCTCCGCAGCCTGGGTCGAGATCAACGGAGATCGTGTCACGATCCACAACCTGCGCAACTGCGAATACCGCACCGAGACCGACTACTCGAACTGTTGGGGCGACCGGACGGTCTATCTATCGCAACTCCGCTACGCAGATCTTTTCTTCACCACTTGGGGGCCGAAATATATCGGCCACCCGATTGTCAGCTTCCAATTCGGGGACAACGACCATATTGCGTTCTCAATCGAGGCACGCTACAAAGCCGGCCAGTCGTACTCTGCGGTTCTGGGATTCTTCCGGCAGTACGAGCTGATTTTTATCACTGCTGACGAGCGCGACGTCATTCGATTGCGCACCAACTACCGCAAAACCGAGGAAGTTTTTCTGTATCGCACGACCGTGTCTCCGAGGAGGGCAAGAGAAATATTCCTCATCTACGCCGATTACCTGAACAAGTTGAGAGATCACCCGGAGTGGTATAACGCGTTGACCCGAAACTGCACGACAACGCTCGATACCAAGATCGCCGCCGACATGAAAAATCCTCAACCTTGGAACTATCAGCTCCTTTTGAACGGAACCTTGGACGAGTTGCTCTACGACCGAGGGCGCCTGGTCACCGGCGGACTCCCGTTTCCAGAGTTGAAGGAACGCGAGCACATCAATGCCGCGGCCAGGGCTGCCGACAACCCCCCTGATTTTTCTGCGCTGATTCGAGTGGGCCGGGTGGGCTTTTGAGGATGAAATTCAGCTTGAACTGCCCACCCTACCATTCCTCTAAAAAAGACGTCCGACACGGAAGAAGAACTTGCGATGTCCGGTGTCACCGTAAGCGTACCGTTGCATTTAATCCTCCGACTCAACAGCTAGAGAATTTTCGCAAGTTGTTCCATAAAGATTCCCGCTTGCGTAATTAGACTCTTAGCTTCCTCCAGTGTGTACTTACTGGTCGGATGCATCGTCGGGTTGCGCCATTTCAATTTGACCGCATAAAGATTGGCAGCAGCTTGCGACAGTTCCATAGTAGTCGGGTCTTTCGGCGGCAGAGACTTTAGCCCTTTATTTACCTCATCCAATATGTTCTGCCAATTCTTTTCGTTCGCTAGCGCCACGCCCAGTTTCACGCCCAACTCCTGTACGCCAAACTCCATGACTCGCATCAAGTGAAAAACCACTGTTCGCCCAGCGTCCGCGTGACGTTTGAGAAAGACTGCGATATGTCCCACGCCAGGACCAGCGGCAGACGCAAGTACATCTTCACTGACCAGATCGATCAGCTCGTCCGAGAAATCTATCTCAATCCTCCAGACGCGAAGACGCGCCCAGGCATTCGGCTGTTACGGGCACGACCTTCGCGATCAATGGCGAGGATAAGCTGACCATTGCGAGCCCTGCCTTCGGCCCAGTGCTCTTCTCGGTGTGGCTCGGGCCGAAGCCGCCAAATGCAGGTTTGAAGAAGGGGCTGCTCGGGCAGTAGAACCAGCGGCGTCAACGCGGGTAAGAGCAAAAACCGCGAGACTTGGGGCAGGCGGTGTCCATACCGATTTGATTTCCACGATTCCGCTCAGCGGCGCTCCTAGTAGAAGCTTTCACGGGTGAATGCCGCGGTGGGCACCTTCGGCAACTTCTCCGAGCCCTCGGCGATTCCGTCGAGCATCGCGTGAAGTTCTGCAACGGAAAGCTGCCCCTGGGGCTCGGCGTGGGCGGCAACGGCCTCCCGCAATAGGCGCTCCGCATACTCTTCCAGCGCAATGCCCTGCGCTTCGGCTTCTGCAGCAAGCCGCTCCATCATTTCCGGGTTAAGTTCGATCTGGATCGTCATACCCGGGTACCCCCATGCCGTCATTATCCTTCCCTTCGGCGAGCGAGTCGAATTTTACGCGACGCGTCGCGACTTGCCTGACCCCAACTGGCTTTTTACCAGACCAGGGACTGTGCCAATAATCTGCCACGCCGCAAGTGGGTGGTCGCGTAAGATGCCCGCGTACCATCTCATGGACTCTCTGCCTCAACTTGCATTACGCATCTTGCGTAACGCAACATGCGTAATTTGAGCGCCATTTGTTTCCAGGCTCCTCCACTACGACGGCCAGGCTTTTGGCCATTCGGCGACCGTGATGCAACAACCTGCCGCCGGAGTCGTTCGTCAACACGCGGCATGACCATCTTATGCGTTCCTTCTTGGCGATGTTTTCATCTCATGCGGTCTCCGATTCTCACTTTTGTTGAGACGCGGTTAATCTAAGTCATTGTTTTTGCTGCTCTGCCATTCTCACATTATGCGTCAACGCACAAAGATATTGTGGGCGAACGTTTGAAATGAAACTGATGTTCGTTCAGGTGAAACTGGGGACCCCATAAGATGAAACTGGAGACCCCATGAGATGAGAATGAGGACCACAGGCGCGGTGCTCGGAATAGAACGAATCAGGCGTTCATTTGAGCGCGCCCGGAAGTTTACTTCCCATTGTGGCGACAGCCAGCATCCGGACGCTCGATCGAACGATCGTCAGCGTGCCCAACGGCCAGTTCTCGGCTATAGAACTCGAGAACTTCAGCGCCCGCGACAAGATTTAGTTTCACGAGACGCTAAACCTCCGCCGGGACACAACTTCAGATCAGTTGCTCCAAGTGCTCTCGTCAGTTCGGGAGATTCTAAGCGAACACCCGAAAGTGGAACCTGGCGATATCCCGGTTCGCTTTATCGGAATCGGCACTTACTCGCTGTTGAGGTATTCGCCTACGTTAGCACGGCTGACTATGAGGTATTCCTTGGAATTCAACAGGAATTGCTGCACTTACTCGCTGTTGAGGTATTCGCCTACGTTAGCACGGCTGACTATGAGGTATTCCTTGGAATTCAACAGGAATTGCTGCTCGAGATATTGCGGGTTGTGGAACGTGCAGGTGCAGCGTTAGCGGTACCGCTCCTCGAGAGCGTTCACGCGGAATGGCTAGCGCCAGCGTCGCGATAGGCAGAACAATGGCGCATCGTTTGTTTTGAGAGTCGAGGTTGGCTATGGACCTAAAGTGCCAGAGGATCCCCTTGCACGTTAGCGCGTCTTGTCCACCCCCCGACGTGCATAGTCCAGTGGTGCACAAGCCGGGTGCTCGCATCCAAGTATGACATAGGGCCGCGGTGCGGCCGATTAAGACCCGTGGGGAAGTCCCTTATGTCTAAGATTCGCCTCCTGTTTGTTGACGACGAGCCCACAATACGGGTGACGCTTTCTGCGATCCTCACGCAGAAAGATTTTGACGTGAGCACTGCCGCATCCGTTCCTGAGGCGCTGGGTCTCATCAACTCGGAGAAGTTTGACGTTTTGATTTCTGACCTCAATATCGGAGAACCGGGGGACGGGTTCACCGTAGTGAGTGCAATGAGGCGGGTACAGCCCGAGGCTGCAACCTTCATTCTGACCGGATATCCGGACTTTGAATCTGCTCTTCTGGCCATCCGCAATCAGGTGGATGACTACCTTACCAAGCCGACAAATATAAACACTCTGATTGGCGTAATCACCAGACGTCTCGCTGGTGGGAAGCCAAGGACGCACCAGATTCCACTCAAGCGAGTTTCGGATATTCTTCGCGAGAATGCTCGCTCAATCTGCAGCCAGTGGCTACAGGAGGTAACTGAGAATCCAGAGTTGGCGGCAATCCCTCTTGCAACAGCAGACCGAATCGATCACGTTCCGGCCGTCCTTGAAGAGTTGATTAGGCGAGTGGAAGCGACTTCCGAGGACACAAGCCAAATGGCAGTATCCGCAGCTGAGGAACACGGCAAAGCTCGCAACAGGCAGGGTTACTCGATTCCGCAGATCGTGTTGGAGGCTCGAATACTTCAGCACACGATCACGTCAACCGTACAAGCCAATCTTCTGGGAGTGGAACTGAGCACGCTTATCGCCGACCTGGTCGAGATCGGAGAAAGTCTGGCGTCCATGCTTGAAGTTTCGGTTCGAGCCTACCAACAAGAGTCGTTAGTCAAGTTCTAGGCGGGAGCGGGCAGTGTCTCAGTTTGAGATCCCGGGCGAGACTAGGGTTGAATATTCAAGAGGTTGCGTCTGATAGCAGACCGACAACATCACGCGGCTTCATAGAAGCTTCCTACATCTAGGCCAGTGGTGGTAACGCCATGAACTCCCAAAGGTGGCACGGTGAGGTTTCCTCTCGGCAGCGTTCAAGAGGTACTAGCCTCATTCTGTCAGTCGACGATGAGGCAGCAGTCCTCTACACACGTCAAGCCATCTTGAAAGACGCTGGATACGAAGTGCTGAATGCAGTCGATGGTGAGCAGGCTCTGCACATGTTCGCTTCGTATTCCGACTGCATCGACCTCGTGCTGGTGGACTATTCACTCGCGGGAAGTGACGGCGGCGGCGTTGCTGAAGAGATGAAGCGATGCAAGCCAAGTGTGCCCATCATCCTTGTGTCGGCAACTGCGACTGAGCAAGCGACACTTACCTGCGTGGATGGTCGCATTAACAAAGGACAAAGCCCCAGGGTGCTCTTGGACGAGATTGCCCGGCTACTTACCACCTTACAGAGGCGACGTCGTCCGCCGATTGCTGCTATGCGAAGAACCAGGACCCCGAATCGGCTTAATACAAGTAAGGGATTGGCAGGCTGAGATGGAGGCAAAGTGTGCGAATCCGAAATGCAATCGTCGGTAGGGCTACAGTTTGAATTGGGCTTCGCCCCTTGTGCCACCCCGATAATTGGCGCAGCATAGCGCAATGGAACACATGAAACCGTTTGACTCGTTCGCCCAAGACGCGCACGACAAGGCTCAGCACGCTATTGATCATGCCCGCGAGGTCAGAGAGCAGAGGATTGCGGATGGAAAGAAGCAGCGTCCGAACCGCACTTGATCGCCGATGGTAGCCTCGAACGCTGCTCGGTTTGCGGATACCCGTTCCAGTCAGACGAAAAACCGTCTATGAGCGTGGCGTTCGCGGATCATCTGAGCCGGGCCCACAAGCCCGGTCAAACGAGCGGGGACATGAACCAAGCTGCTGCGCGGATCGTCAGAGAAAACAACGAATCGTGATTAGGTTAAGGACTTGCGACCGTCGTGAGCCTGTTCCGCTCTTGACTTCTTGTTTCATCAGCCATTCCCACCGGTAAGCGACAGCCTTCCATTCCGGCAGAAAGAACCGTCCAACGCCTCGTCAACGGTGCAAGGAAACACGCTGGGTTCTCTAAGCGGGAAGAAATATCGCAAAAACGCTGCCACTTCGGCCTTGTTTCGTGCTACTTCTCACTCGCAGGACGCCATGATGTTTCTCCACCGTGTCTTTCACGAGTGCCAGTCCCAAGCCTGTGCCGGCAGTTCCTTTGGTTGTAAAGAATGGCTCAGTTATTCTGGACAGGTCCGCCGCCGCTATCCCACACCCATTGTCCGCAAAGGTCACCCGTAATCCACGCCTCCCGAGTCCTGTCCACTCTAGCGCCCTAGACACTCTGACATGCATTTTCCCTCCTCCAGGCATCGCATGAGCAGCATTGAGCAGGAGGTTGGAAAACACCTGACGCAAGGAACCGGGATCGACCGGAAGGTCTTCACCCGAACAGTAGCGAGTCTCGACCTGGATACCCTGGAAGTCGAGTCGCAACGTGTAAAAATCGACTACCGAGCCCAGCAGCCTCGGTACGTTGGTGTCCTGTGGACCTACGGGACTTCGGAACCGATCCATCGCTCCGTGGGCGATTTGAGTTTCAGCGGCTTTCTCTGCTTTAAGTCTGATAGTAGACAAACGGGCAGCAGCCTTGCCGCACTAGCGTCAACGAATCCAGGGGCGTATGGTGAATCAACATGAACTCCTCGCCTGTGCACGTTGCGAAGAACGGCACCAGACTCATTCTGTCGGTCGATGATGAGCTCGGAATTCTTGTCTCGCGGCAACTAATTCTAGAAAGCGCAGGCTACGAGGTGCTGAGCGCAGCCGATGGCGAGCAGGCTTTGCAGATGTTTGCCGAACAGCCCGTGGACCTCGTCCTCCTTGATTATGTAATGCCTGGAATGAACGGCGGAGTGGTCGCCCAGAAAATCAAGAATGACAACCCGCGCGTGCCTGTCGTCATTGTTTCAGCGAGTCCCGTTGTTGAGGAACGGTCTCTGGGCTGCATCGATAGTTTCATAAGTAAAGGAGAAGTTCCCGCGGTGCTTTTGGCGAAGATCAAGCAGCTACTCGCGCCGGTCTCAACCCCCAGCGATCCGCGCGGCAAGAAGTAGCGGCAACTGATGCCCCCGTTCGCTTGGGAAGTGCCGCTAGGGTGACAGAGAACTCGTAAGTAGACCAGTGTTCGGCTCCGGCAATCGGGGGCGCTACAGTCCGCCCTGCGGTCCCTACATGAAAGGGAGTCGCGCGACTGTCCTTGCAGCATCGAACCGGTCGTACCGTCCACAAGTCAATTTACTGAATCGCTCGGAGTAGTCGCATGGACGGAGAGTCAGTTTTCCTGCTTTGGTACGTTCGAGAACGAGACGGCAATGATGCTGATTTGTTGATTGGCGTTTACCGTACCGACGTGGACGCGGAGACCCGCCGTTGATCGCCTTAAGTCAAAGGCCGGATTCGTGGTCGCACCGGAAGGTTTTCGGATCAACCGCTATGAGTTAAACCGGGACCATTGGGAAGATGGATATGTCGCCGGCACGAGCCGAAAGTGAAATTCAGCTTTATTGGGACGCGGTGACCATAGTTGAATTACGCAAGTTGCGTTACGCATGTTGCGTAATGGGGCTGGAACCCTGAAAAACGTGGCCCACGGAATCGTCGGAAGCGGAGACATTTGCAGCCAAAACCCTTTCCCGCCTCGTGGTGATATCCTCATCTTATGCGTCAAATCGTGGCGATATTCTCACCTTACGAGGTCCACGATTCTCACCTCATCAGGTCTCGATTAGAGTAAGTCGTTGCTTTGCCTGGCCGCCATTCTCACGATACGCGTGGACCCACAAGAAGACACATCAAGAGGAGTGTGGTGCAAGTACACGGCATGTCTCCGTTACAATTCAACTACGTCAATCCTGAGGACGACCCGAGCCGTAAGAAGTAGTCGAAACACGTTTGCCGCCCGTGACTAGTGGCAGCTTTAAATGTATGGTCGTCCATCCAGAACCAATCCAGATGACCGAGAAGTCGCCGTTCCGTTCTTATGGCTCAAGAGCACCGGGATGGGCGTTTCTCGTAAACTTGGCGCGGAACAACCCAACCCCCGGCTCGCTCACCCAGGCCACTGCATAATGGCGATATGACCTTGAATCATCCTGGATCAAATCATCCTACTGCGTTGTCGCGGGTCGCAGCGGCAGCCTTGCTCGTTGCAGGCGCATTGTACATCACGCTGCTCCTGATACTCGCCATCATCTCTCGCGGTCATCTTCCGCAAAGCGGCCAGGAGTTGCTCGATTATGTCGTTCTCCATGGCCTCCTGGTGCAGATTGCGATGGTCGCTTTCATCGTTAAAGACGCTTGCATCCTGGTCGCTTTTCCGATCCTTGCCGCGCAGCTGGGCGGCATGCGCCGCCCATCGCTCTGGATCGCCGCCGTGATCGCGTCGCTGGGAATGATCCTGGATATCATCTCGGGTCTAATCGTGATTGCGTTCCGTGGATTTGCAGATGCCTTCGCGCTGGCGACGCCTTCCGCACGCGACGCATACCTACCAACTGCGGAGTTCGTTTTCCGGTATGTGTGGCGCGTTGAGACGCCATTTATCGTGGGGCTGCTTTCAATTGCCGTGGTCCTCCTTAGCCGCCCAATGCCAGCCGAGCAATTCGGCCGGATCGTACCAAAGGTGGGAATGATCCTCGGCATCGTAGGCATCTCTGGCGCGGTATTCGGATTCATCCAGCCGGTGCTCCTCCTAAGCGTTTGGTACATCGCTGTAGGTCTAAAGCTGCTAAGAACATCAGCCTCTGAGGGACTGCTCTAACACTTCCTGATGTACCTGCTGAGGGAGACGACCAACCATTGGCAGCTGCACCGTGGTTCCGAGTGGATCGCCGCCAATCCGAACCAAATCCACTTGGCTGGTTTGTCGGCTATCGTTCCCAATGCCAGTCGCTGAGCTGACGCCGGTCCAGTACGGCGGAAAGGGCGTTCTACGGCCAGATGAAAGGAAAGCATTCGTAAACACTGGCCGACTGCCGGTTACTTATCTTTTTTTTGGAGCAACGAGAAGCCCATTTCTGCGAGGTACGCTCCCACAGCCTCTGACCTATTCTGATTTGTCGCAACGGCTATGTAACCATCGGGCCTGAGCAGATAGAGAGCATCTCGCTCGAGCCCCTTTCGCTTCATCTCGCTGTTCCACGCAAAGACATGAATCGGCAAGTTCCATTGCGCGCTGAGCGCACGCAAATTGGGGCGCAACGTCGCCATACACGTGAAGTTGCCAATTGAGCGATCGGAGTGGTGCGAAATTGTCCTCATTGCCACCATTCGCGGCCCCATTCACCCAGGGCAATCGATCGCCGGCATGTACCGATCCCACGCGTCCGCGGCTGAGATTGCTATGGCGGTAGTTCACGTTGACTTGTGAGATCGTGCGGAACAAGAGGCGGCGAAGCGCTCTTGACGAGAAGAGCAAAGGGGCCACCAGCGGAATTACGCGCAATCGCATCAGCCGGGCAAACGGGCTTGTACTTGTTACAGTGGTGAACGCTCGATCTGTCGTGGCGACCAACCGCCGTGCAAAGGCGATACGTTCCAATTCATAGCTGTCCAGCACCTCGGCTTTAGCTTTTTCTTGCAAGACGGCCGCCAACTTCCACGCTAGGTTCACCGCATCCCCAATGCCGTTGGCAATTAAGTTCTCAATTGTGTGAACGCTCACGGAGAGCATAAGCGATGCCCAACTAAACCCCAGACCTCACTAGGAACTCCTGCCAAAAACTCGTCATCGCCCCTCGGGGGTTAGGCCCTTGTATACTCGAATCTCTTCGGGATTGAGCGAGGTTCCGCCCTCATTTTTGGACGATGCGTAAGATACTCCGGTGGGGTAGTTTCCGACTCTATAGTCGTTGATCTGTTTCCACTTCCATTGGCGGATGATTCCTGCACTGTCTACCCAAAAACTCTGGTGGAGTGTCTGGGAATCCCGTACCTGCACAGTCCCGTAGTACCTAACTGTCGTTTGGGACCAGACAATTGGTAGATTGTAATAGTCCGTCAGGTGTTTGGTGGTGAAGGTGTAGATCGTCGCGTACGGACCGTGGTTGTTTAGTGGAACCGTCTGCGTCGGTTGCCCCAACCTCGTGATCGCGTCGTTCACATTTTGTCCCACCCATACGTAGGAGTTGACCGGGCAAAGTGCTGAAGATGCATTAAGGCACCCCATCGGCAAACCAAACGGGCCCTTCCACACCGGCTCGGCCTTGTTGGCCAGCAGCAATTCGGCCACGTCCTTATGGCGCGCGAACGCCGCCCAACGCAAAGGCGTATAGCCGTAGTTGTCCTTGGTGTTGACCTCGGCGTTGTTGATCAGCAGCAATTCCGCCACGTCCTTATGGCCCATCATCGCCGCCCAGTGCAAAGGCGTATCGCCGTTGTCGTCTTTGGCATTGACCTCGGCCTTGTTCGCCACCAGCAATTCCGCCACGTCTTTGTGGCCAGCGCGCGCCGCTAAGAGCAAAGGTGTGGCGTTTCTCTCGTTCTCGTCATCGACCTTGGCTTCGCTGGCCAGCAGCAATTCGGCCACCTCCTTGTGGCCAGCGAACGCGGCCCAGTGCAAAGGGGTATAGCCCATGTTGTCCTTGCTGAAAACCAAATGAGGATTGCCTTTGAGCAGAGCCTTGACCTTTTCCAGGTCGCCACTCTGGGCGGCTTCATGAATCTCGCCGCAGAAGGCGAGGCTGCTCCAAACCAGCGCGAGCAGCGCGACTAGCGTGACTCGGCGGGGAATTGTGGAGAAGAAGATGTTTTTGCACCCGATCCGCTTCAAGGCGGCAGGTTGCACGGCCGGAGATTGGTCGTCGGTAGACAACCGCGGAGAGCGGTATTTCATGCCTCACATTTTGCGACGGCCTTATAAGATGCGCAAGCGATTGATTTCACTGGCCCCGTGTTTCGTCTCAAAACTTGCCCTTTGCGAGACCGACTTGGGAGTGGGCCAGGTTCATTCATGGTCAGGTCAGGGTCTCGAAGTTTGACTCCTACCAATTTGCTTTCGCGATTCCGCCGATCCCAGGGTCCGACATGCAACTTCACATGACGCCAAGTACAGCAGGAACAATGAAGAGCCGAATCAAGGCAGTTGTTCTGGACAGGCTCGCCGAAGAACCAATCCGCCAGGACGCGTATGCGAAGGCGCATCCTTTTGAAGCGGAACAGGAGAAGCCAGAAGCGGAACGAGGTTTCTACCTCAGTCCGGTTGAACATGGCCTGCCTGAAAGCATGGGCAACTATGTTTCTCCCAAGCCGGAGGTTGGTGAAAAGGTTCAAGCGAGAAAGTAAGCAGTTACAGGCTACCGAATATCAAGCCGCACCCCGGTGGCTGCGGCTTTTCTTATGTCGACAGCCAGCCGTACATGCGGAGTGCCACGTGCCCGGGGGAAATACCGGGGACCCTCAGCAGACAGTCGTAGCAAGCGAGAGAAGTCACCACGCATCGAAACGCCGCAAGAACCGCGATTCCCAAACGTCAAAAGTCGATGACAGCAATTGGCAGAAGTCCGATGTTTCCTACTGTTGAACCGGAAGGTTGCACGGCCATTCTTGGAGTCGAGGCCCGCAGTCCTGGAATCGGGCCGCCTGCCTTCACTTCCCACGGCCGGGGCGGTGTCTTTGGCGATGCGGGATGCGAGCGGCGATTCCACCCCCCTGTCGTTCTTGGTATGTGTGATGAGCAGAGGGCCGGAGATGCGCCGGTCGCGGAGCACGGTGCGGAAAGCGCCGTCGTTCACGGTATCGAATTTTTCGCCCAGCCCGTTGTGCGAAAATTCAGCAGCAGCGGCACGTTCGCAGAACGCAAAGAATCGGCAGATGCGCGCACAACCGAGCGGAGGGCATGTGAAAAAGCCCGGCCCATCACGGAAACGAAGAACAAGGGCGCGGTCTGCACAAGTCTCGAAAGTTGTGCGGTCAAGTCGAAGCGACGGCAAGTGTGCCTTGTGCGGTCGAGCAATGGCTGCAGAACCTGAATGGCAAGGCGATATTGATGCTGCACTGGGGCTGCCCGATCTTTGGCCAGGAAAATCCCGCCAGGTTCACCACTCCTGTGGCGAATTGCTTCCGGAGTTGATCGCACATGCTATTCGGAAGATGAACCACCGGACTCCAGGACTGCGGCTACGAATGTACCCATGGGCAAACCGTTGTGCTCCGTTTAGAGTGCCGCTCCCGAACTTGAAGGTCTGCCGCGAATATTTCGACCACTATAAATCGGCTGAGGGTGAGGTAGACTCCCTTCACCTAATTTCCAAGTTACTCCTAGAACTTCATCGCGAGCACCCGGTCGAATGGGAATGCTGCGGCTGGAAGAACGACGCAATCTCAAACGTGGTGCTCGGATGCACGCACAATGGCTATGTCGAGGACGGTGAGGTGGTCGCCAGATCCTGGTTCACTCGCTACTGGAACGATGAGAGGAAAGCAGAGCGGAAACTTGCGACTGACCTCAGCGGGAATAGGTCCTCCGCGGCGGATGCCGTTTTGGACATTGACTTACTCCAAGCAAATGGGAATTATGCTCACCTTGCCAAGTTCGTTCGGTGGTTACGAAATGACAATTGGGAGGAGTTGGCCGGCCGAAAGACAGGCACCACTTTGTGTAAGCTCGCAGTGGAGCAATTTCTCACAGCGCGCCCTCGTTTCCAGCTTTCGCCCGCCTTCCTGGTGGAGATAGCAGCCGCCTACGAGGCGGTGGTCAAAACCGCTGTCCCGGTCACCCCTTATCGCGTCGTTCTTGAGTTGGCAGCTGAGAGGCACCACGTGTCCGCGCGTCTAGTCACGAGGGTTCGGTCGGAGCTTAGGGCAAAGGCACGGTTTTAAGCCCGAAGTGTGCGTTTTTGACTTGTTATTCGCTCCAACTCTTAGAAACTACAAACCTTAGTCCGTTTGCTTCCTCACAACTTCAAAACACCGGTGCGCGCACCTGAGTATCCTTGCGGCAGTTCGACGAAAGGTGGGTGTTGCGATGCCGAAGCAGCCTGCAACTGACAAGATACTCTATTCGCGAAATGACGCCGCCCGCGCTCTCTCTATCTCGGTACGCAAGCTCGAACAATTAATCCGAGACGGCGAATTGCAAGCGGTACGGATTGGCAGACGGGTGTTGATACGGCCGGGTGATCTTCGCCAGCTTGCGGGGTAATTGAAGCTGAGAAAAGGTTGCTGAGGCAAATTCCGCTTTTTGCGGTCGAGGAGCGACATCTTGGCTAGATTCTCCAAGGTCGACCGGCGCATCTGGAGTGATGAGAAGTTTCGGCACTTGTCCGCTTCACAGCCGTGTGGTCAGACCCTTTTCCTGTACCTCCTAACCAATCCATTTGTAGAGCCTATTCCGGGACTTTATTCAGCTGGCAAAGCGATGCTCGCCGAGGCATTGCGCTGGGACCTGAAAGGGTTCCGGAAAGCCTTTGGGGAGCTATTGCGGGAAGGGTTAGTTAAAGCCGATTTCGGCGCCCGTCTCGTATGGCTGCCGAACGCCATCCGCTACAAGCAGCCGGAAAATCCAAACGTAATCAAAAGCTGGCACTCAACCTGGGATGAATTGCCCGAGTGCATGCTGAAGCACGAAGCCTGGGAGGCCCTGCGAACTACGGTGCTATTCAGTGGGCTTCAATTTTGGGCAGAGCTGTGACTTGGAGCGAAGAACGGCAGTGTATGCGTATTCGGACAACCTGCTTTCGATGCGCCCGTCTTCTCATGGCGCAGGAAAGTTCGAAGCCTATTGGCCAGGCGTCGGCGGGCGATTGAACTAGGCGACAAACTTCGGTGCGAGAACTAACCAGCAGCAATTCGGGTCACGAGGCAAAAGACAGGGGCGGGGGCCTATCCAGCGATAGGGGCCAGCCGGGAACAGCCGCGACTTCTAAAGCTGCTCTTGACCTCCTGCTCGAACTCGGCGCAGTAACCGAGTTGCGAGCGCTGGGTACGGCACGACGCACGGTGTCTGGCTACTTCACCAACCCGGACGAAATGGCTAGGGCTGCCACGGCGATTAGTGGCAAGGCGGAGGGTGTTTACTTCACCCTGAACCCGGTCAATCCCGCGTTACTCGCACGAGCGGACAACCGCGTGAAGCCCTATGCCAAGCACACTACCAACGATGCCGACATTCTGCGCCGGCGCTGGCTCCCGCTGGACTTTGACCCCAAACGACCGGCCGGTGTCAGTTCGACGGACGAAGAGCACCGCCTGGCGCTAGAGCGTGCCATTAAGTGCCGCGAATGGTTGTCGCATATGGGTTGGCCTGACCCGATCATGGCTGACTCGGGCAATGGTGGCCACCTGCTGTATCGCATTGAGCTACTCAACGATGCCGCCAGCAGCAACCTGATCAAGCGCGTGCTGGAGGCCGTTGCCCTGCGGTTCAGTGACGTGACAGTTGAGGTTGACCTGAAAACCTACAACGCGGGCCGGGTTTGGAAAGTCTATGGAACTCTCGCCGCCAAAGGCGATAACACCGGCGAGCGACCGCACCGCCTGGCCCAGATTCTGTCACGCCCGGCAACTCTACAGATGGTCACCCTGCAGCAGTTGTCAGCGCTGGCCATCCCCGAGGCTCCGTTGCAATCGCCGCGCCGCAATGGGCAAGCACTCGATGTGGCTGGATGGCTCGCCAAGCATGGCATCGACTTCGCTCAGCAGAAGCCTTGGCAAGGCGGCACCTGCTACATCCTGCGCGTCTGCCCCAACAATCCCGACCACAACCGCGGCGAAGCCTACCTGGTGCAGTTTCCCAGCGGCGCTATCGCGGCCGGTTGTCTGCACACGACCTGCGGTCTCAATTGGAAATCGCTGCGGGAAAGCTATGAGCCGGAGATCCAGCGAGCGAGAAGCACTGCTGGTGACGCGTCCGAAAAGAAGCAGATAAAGGCCGCTGAACCACAGATCGACTGGCGGACGCTGCTGATCTGTCGCCAGAACAAAGGTGGTGCCCCGCAACCTTTGCCCTTGCTCGCGAACGCGATCACTGCCTTCCGGCAAGCCCCCGAGTGGAAAGGAGTGTTGGGCTTTAATGAGTTCTCCCTGCAGGTCGTGACTCGCCGGCCGACGCCTTGGGGAAAGCAAGTGAGCAGCAGGTGGATCGATGTAGATGATTCGCTCGCGACGGAGTGGCTGCAGCGCGAGGGGGGCATCTTCGTAAGCTCAAACACGGTGGCGGAGGCGGTGCAGACCGTAGCTCGCGAAAATGGTTTTCATCCAGTGCGGGACTACCTCAAGAGCTTGGTGTGGGACGAGGTGCCCCGCATCGACACCTGGCTGATGGACTACCTGGGCTGCACCGATTCCCAGTTCATCCGTACCGCCGGCTCACGTTGGCTAATCTCGGCCGTTGCCCGCATCTTCCGACCTGGATGTCAGGCTGATCACGTGCTGCTGTTGGAGGGGCCCCAAGGCATCAGGAAGTCATCAGCATTGCGGGCACTGGTGGGCGACGAGATGTTCGCCGATCACATTGCCGATCTGGGATCCAAAGACTCTCGCCTCGATCTGCTCGGCAAGTGGGTTATCGAGATGTCCGAATTGGTTTCCATGCGCCGGGGAGAGATCGAACGGGTCAAGGCATTTCTGACCGCTCGCGCCGACCACTTCCGGCCGCCATATGGTCGCCGAGCCGTGGATGTGCCCAGGCAGAACGTATTCGCCGCCTCCACGAACGACGGACAACCGTTCGGTGACGCAACCGGCAACCGGCGATTTTGGCCGGTACGCTGCGGAGACGTTGATGTAGCCAGCATCGAGCGCGATCGTGGTCAGCTCTGGGCCGAGGCTTATCAACGTTATAGACAGGGAGAAGCTTGGTGGCTGGATACCCCAGAGCTCAACCTGTTGGCACGTCAGGAGCAGGAGGAGCGTTATGAACCGGGTGTCTGGGACGACATCATCTTGGAGTGGGTGGAGGATCCCCATCAGCGTGCAGATCTCTCCAGCGGCGTCACGATTCCCATAACCCCCTGGTACGGCTCCGAGCCTAACAAGGTCACGATCAGCGACATTCTCATCCACGCCATCGGTAAAGACAAGGACCGCCTCACCCAGGCCGACAGAAACCAGGTCGCCCGCTGCCTAACCCACGATGGCAGGCTGCCGAAGCAGGACCGCGGCGGTTCCAATCGCGGCAAATGGTTTTACGTAAGGTCAGAACGATGAGTTGGAACACGTTTGGAACACACATTGGAACAAGGACTAAGTCGTTGACTTCATTTCCTGGAACACATGGAACACGCATGTGCACGGGGGTGTGTCCTGCGTGTGCGCGTGTGTGGAAGAGTCATACCCCCGAACTTGCCTGTTCCAACGTGTTCCCTCGCCGCGTGCATCGGGGCTGTCGGTGCGCATGAGGCGTGAGGAAGAGCAACGATATATGAGTGAGAAGGGACAGTGGCGGAACTCGTCAGGTGAAGCGGGTCACGAGGAGAGCGACCTGCTGCCCAGGGATAGGAGCGCCGACTCGTCGATGGCATTTGCAGCCGGAGGATCCCGCGTAGATCCCTTGTGGACACCTGAACAGGTGGCACGACGATTGAACGTGTCGCCTGATTGGGTCAGGGATCACTCCTCCCGCAAGGAGCCGAGACTGCCGGTGATACGTCTCGGCGGCGGACCCGGGCGCGCCGGTCTGCTGCGCTACCGCGCCAGCCAGATTGAAAAGTTTATCGAGGAAATGGAACGGCTCAGCACTCGCAACTCCCGGAGGATATAATGCACACACCCCGCCACAGATTCCGACGAGAGGAAGCTATGGCGAGATCGCATCAACGAGGCACAGTCCGCCTCGAACACCATTCCTGGGTCGGGTACATGAATCTCAAAGTACTCGACCCCAACACTGGAGAGTCGAAGTGGAAGAAGCAGCGCGTCGGTGTGCTGGGACTGAAGTCAAAGATGACCAAGCACCAGGCACAGGACTCGCTGGACGTGATTATCGCGCAGAAGACCGGGGGCACGACCCAGCCGAGGGCCGACGAGCAAATCGCCACTCTGGGGTGGTTCACCCGCAACCGCTTCTTCACGCTGCGCGAGGTCAGCACGTGGAAAGAGCAGACGGCAGCGATTCGCAAGATCGAAATCGAGCAGGACATTCTCGCGGCATTTGGCAAGCTGGCCTTGGCGCAGATCGACAAGGTAATGTTGCAGACGCACCTGAACGGTTTGGCGAGAAAGTTGTCGGCGGGGCGCGTCCAGCACGCGCGGTTCTACATGAAGGCGATCTTCGAGGAGGCGATCGACCAGGATTTCGTGGAGAAGAACCCTGCTCGCAAGCTAATCCTGCCGATGCAACTGCGGCCGGTGGACAAGACAACCCTGACGTGGGACCAACTGCGGCTGGTACTGGCCTCGGTGCCGCTCAGGGATCGCATCCTGCTTACGCTGGACATGACCGAGACATTCCGGCCGAGCGAGTTGTTTGCGCTCCGCTGGAGTGGCTTCGACATCGACAACCGGACCATTACCGTCAGCCAGACCGCCTTCAGGGGCAGGCTGCGCGACTATGGCAAGACCAGGAAGTCGCTGCGGACCGTACACCTACCGGATGGGTTGGCGAACGAGCTGTGGCTGTGGAAGCAGGAGTGCCCGGATGCTTCGCCCGATGCCTTCATCTTCCCCAATTCGCGCAAGCGCAAGGGGGCGATGAAGAACGGCTTTATCCGCACGGACAATTATCGCGCCCGTGTGCTGAAGAAGCTGGCCGCGGAGCTGGGGCTCAGGAAGCTGAACTTCCAGGTGTTAAGGCGCACGACTGCGACGCTCGCCCAAACCAAGGGCAACGTGAAGGACGTGCAAGGCATCCTGGGACACACCAAGGCCGACACCACCGTCAATGTCTACATGCAGCCGATCGAGGAGGGCGTGAAGCAGACGCTGGACGCGATCTATGCGGAGTTGACGGCGGGGCCGAAGCTGGTAGCAGTCGCATAAATTTGGTACGCTTTGGTACGGTGGGTGTTTTCGGATGGCGCGCAAATGATAGACTTTAAACCATAGGCGCGTAGCTCAGTTGGTTAGAGCGCTACCTTGACACGGTAGAGGTCAGGAGTTCGAGTCTCCTCGTGCCTACCATTTCTTCAATCCGTTAGGTCCTCTCACGTCCTTCCGCGAGGCTCCAAATGGCTCCATCAAGCGCGACGAACCGGGAGGGGAGGATGTTCCACACTTCCTCGAAGCAATGGACTGAACTTCCCGGCAACCGCCGGAATCCACTTCCGCGATTAGGGCGTTATACAGCCAGATGAAAGGAACGCATTCGTAAACACGCCGATTCGCGGGGAGTGATTGCCCATCACCTGCAGGGAGTCTTCCGGCTAGCAACCTTATGCACATCAGCAGATTCCCATGTCGATTCGACTTCCCGTTTAGGAAACGACCACGTCCCCCGTGAATTAGTGCCGCCAACTGTAATTGGCCTTTCCCCTCAGCGGGCTGAAGAAATTCTGGCAACACATCGACCACGATGCGCAGGACATCTGCCGCTGCATCGCGATTGGTAAACCACTGAAAGTCAATTGAGTATCCCCGAGTGATCGAGGCGAAGAGACATGGCGTGTTAGTTCTATCGGCCTAGTTAATCACTTCGACGAGAAGTCGGCGACTCTCTCGGATGAAACGCGCGCCGCCGGCTACGGCTCGATGTCGATGTGGTCGTTCACGGCTTCGCGAATCCGCTGCTTGCAGCCGAGATAGCGTTCAGTTGTCTGCACCGAGACGTGCCCCAGAGCGCCGTGGCTCCCGTCACCCACGAGCAAGCAGTACTCACCCTCCGACAATAGCACTAAAGAGGCCCACGGGCTCCGTTTATCACATACTAAAGTGACCGTAATCACGACGTCCCTTGGCGCGCGAAGGCTGACAACAGATGGCTTGTTCCTGTTGGAGGAGGCGTGGGCAAACTGGTCACCTTCGGCGCCAGGCCCGTCGATTTCGCAGCAACGTTCTATGGCAACGCCGTGACTCCGACGGGGCTGCCAACCTGGCAGATGAATTTACAGATGACTTTGCTGTTCCCTCAAGGGCATTAGCTCAAGGAACACACCATATTTCCTAATTTGATTTCCGTGCTCGCTTATGAAAGAGGAAGACTGACATGCAAGTTAAGAATCCAGCAATAATTTTGTGCCTGCTCATGGCCGTAGCGATGTTCGCAGCAAGCGCTGTCGCGGGAGACGAAGCAGATTACGTCTTCAAGAACGGTGCGATCTACACGATTGACAGCAAGAATCCCACAGCCCAGGCGATTGCCATTACGGGCAAACATATTTCCTACGTCGGAACCAACGACGGCGTGGACGCATTCGTCGGCGACAAGACGCAGGTCATCGATCTCAAGCGGCAGATGCTGCTGCCGGGCTTCGTTGAATCCCACATCCATCCAACTACTGCGCTGCTGGCGAACGGCGCCGACCTGCAATTCGATTCAGAGGAGCAGGTGTTAGCTTCGGTGAAGAAGTGGGCCGAGGCCCACCCTGAAGCCAAGGTCATTCGCGGCTTCGGGTGGCGTTATACGTTGTTTCCTGGAGTTGGCCCGAACAAAGCCGATCTGGACAAGCTGTTTCCGGACAAGCCGGTGTTTCTGTTTGCCATCGACCTGCACAGCGGATGGGTGAACAGCAAAGCTCTGGAAATGGCCGGTGTGAGCGCCAAAACGCCGGACCCTGTTCCCGGATTCAGTTTCTTCCAGCGCGATCCCAAGACGAATGAGCCCACCGGTTGGCTGGTAGAAGGCGTGGCGGAACAGCAGGTGTTTTTCAAGCTGGCGCCGCCTTCCGATGAGGCAGCCATCGACGCCATGCGGGAGCAGATGGCAAACTTTTCGGCTGCGGGCATTACGGCCGTGTTTGATGCCGGAATCGCGACAATGCCGACCGAGAGCGGCTATGACGGTTATCAGAAACTGGAGAGAGAGAACAAGCTGCCGGTGAGAGTGGTGGGCAGCTACATTTGGATGGATCCCAAAACGCAAGACCCAGTTTCGAAGGTGCTGGCTCTTCGCGACACTTACCATTCCGAACTGGTTCAGGCGAGAACCTTGAAGCTGGTCTTCGACGGCGGAGAATCTCAGCACACGGCGGTGATGCTCAAGCCTTATGCTGACCGCGCAGGATTTCACGGCGATTTCCTGCTGGATCCCAAACTCGTCAACGCGGCAGTTCTAAAAGCGCAGGCGAACGGACTCGACACGCATTGTCATTGCTACGGTGACGGCGCAACCCGCGCTTATCTCGACGCGGTCGAAGCGGCGCAAAAGGCTTATCCCGACAGCCCCTCGCGCCACACAGCGGCGCACGCTTTGTTCCTCACGGACGAAGAAGTGACCCGCATGGCAAAACTGAACGTCACCATGCAGACGTCGGCACAGTGGCTTGATCCCAATCCAACCATGGTGCTGATGATTGACATACTTGGCAAGGACGTTGTCTTCACCGAATACGGCCGCATGAACTCTGTCCTAAGAGCCGGAGGCCGCGTGGCGTTAGGAACGGACTGGCCCGCTGCCGGATACGTTTCGACATATCGTCCCTTGGAAGCGATCCAGGTGGCGATGACGCGCTCCATTCTGCCGCAATATGGGAACAAGCAGATCATGCCGGTGCTGCCGCCGGCCGACGAGCGCATCACCCTGGATCAAGCCCTCAAGGCTTACACGCTCGACTCGGCATACGTATTGGACCTGGAGAAGCAGATTGGCTCTCTCGAAGTTGGAAAACTGGCCGACATCGTTGTGCTGGAGAAAGACCTGTACAAAATTCCTCCGGCCGACATCAGCACCACGAAGGTGAAACTGACGATGATGAACGGCAACGTGACCTATCGCGCAGAGTAGCCGCGCGATTCAGGCATTTTTCAATCATTGGGAGAGAGAAATATGAAATGGAAGGTGTATGCCCCAATTCTGGTGGTCTTATGCAGCGCGATCTGTATCCGAGTCTGGGCGCAAGAAGCGGCTCATTCGGGACAGATTGTGAATTCTGGAGCGGGTTCGTGGTTGAAAGATCCGATCACGAACTGCGCGGTCTGGGGAAGCGATCTCAGTGGCGACAATCTCATCAGCTGGTCAGGCGATTGCCGCGATGGCAAGGCGAACGGTACGGGAGTGTTGAGTTGGATTAATGACGGCAAACTTGCCGGACGGTACTCGGGCCCGATGGTGGACGGGAAAGCGCAAGGTCTCGGCACCATCGAGTTCTGGCTAGACAATCAGTACCTCCACTATGACGGCAGCTTCCTCAACAGCAGGCTTGATGGCTGGGGTAGCGTCCGCTGGCCTGACGGCAGTCACCTCGAAGGCGGATTCAAGGATGACGCTCCCAGCGGCTTTGTACAGTACACGGCTGCGAACGGATCGAGCTATGCAGGCGAGGTCAAGAACGAAGCACCCGATGGCCAAGGTCACCAGATTCTGCCCGACAGGGAGGAGTATTACGGACAGTTCCGCCAGGGCAAGAGAGAGGGTGAAGGTGTCCTACTTTTGCCCAACGGCGACATTTTCACAGGCAGCTTTCGCAATGACCAACCCAGCGGAACAGGAAAGCTCCAACTGGCAAGTGGAATCGTATACGAAGGTCCTTTTGTCAACGGGCTTCCCGCAGGAGAAGGAAAAGTTCTTACTCCGGACGGCGATACTGGGCGCGGTCAATTCGTGAACGGTTACCCGGAAGGCAAGCTCGCCTTCACGCGCAAAGATGGTTCCACATTTGATCAGTACTGGAGTAATGGAAAGCAGGTCGCGAAATGAAAAAGTCAGCTCTAGTACTGTTGATCGGTTTGTGTGTTTTCGGTCTTCCACTGGAGGCGCAGATCTTCGAAGGGGGGTTTGCGGGGGCGTTGTCCGGAGCAATGCTGGGTTCGCTTGTCGGCGGCAGGTCGGGTGCGGCCTGGGGCGCTGCAATCGGCGGAGGCGTTGGAATGATTGAAGGTGCAAATGAGCGCGATCGTCAGAACGAGGCTCAAGCTGCGTTCAGGCGGCAACAACAGGAGCGGGCCGCTTGGGAACGCGAAGATCAGCGCCGCCGACAACAGGAGATGGCGGCTCTTGCTGCCAAACAGGAATGCTGTGCGCGGAAGCCAGGCGCGATTACTCCCACATCGACCAACGCCGCCCCCTCGGCCGACACGTTGATTGTTCTCGAAACGAAGAAGTCGCTGGTTCGCATGGGATACGATCCCGGGCCAATAGACAATCGGCTCAACCCTCAAACGGTCGAAGCAATTAAGGAATATGAAGTCAAGTATAGTTTGCTAGTAACGGGCAGGCCGTCGCAGGAACTGCTGAAGCATATGTTGCAGCACGGAGGTTAAGGAAAACTGCTCCAGTGCGGCCGTGGCAGATTGAGCGCCGGCCTGCTTCGGGCAAACAGGCAAGAACGTGGTTTGGCACGCGAAAAACGTGCGCGGATCTCTGGTTTGGACGTATAGTCGCCGTTCCGTCCTTGTGCCCGGGTCGTCCAAGACAATGGGTTGGGCGTTACATCAAACAGCCTCCGAACAGCCGAACGTCCGTGTTGCCCATTATTCGTCAAGGATAGTACGGTCATTCATTCAATGATTGACCCGTCGAATCAGAAGCGGGTAGCCAACTTCCTCGCAGCCTGCTGCGTCCAGGGCTGGGGCGCCGCTGCGGCCGGCACTCCTTCACCGCTTGCCTTGCTCATTGTTGCTTGGGGCGGATGCCGACGGGTAGAAAACTTCCATCGTTCTTGCCCACTTCCTTGGCTATGAGTTCGTTCAGCAAAGCATTCATGCGCAGGATCAATTCCTTGTTCCTTTGTGGATCAAGAGCGAGATTGCGTGTCTCGAGCGGATCGCTCCTAAGGTCAAAGAGCTGGACATCATTATTGTGGAGGATTTGCTCGAGCGTTACCGGCGTATTGAAGTCGTCGGGAGCGTAGTAACGCGCGAACTTGTACTGCCCGTCGAAAGCGAAGCTCAAGAAGCCGCGTTTGTTGAGGTTGGGCTGAAGTTCCGTCAATGATGGCGCCGGTTTATTCTGCATCAATTGGTTCATCGCCGCGAGCAGATAACCTGAATCGATGGTCATGGGGCTGACGTAATTGAAGAGGACGCCGGGGCGCACCGCTTCTGGGGAGGCAGTCTCGGGGTCTGCCAGGACACTAGAAAAATCGTGGCCTGGCAAACCCTTCACCGCCTCGCGGCGTTGCGCGTCGGGCACTCCGGCCAGCCCGGGCAGGGTCGGCAACAGGTCCAGATGGCTGGTTAGCGCAAAGGTAGACAGGCCGCGGGGATAGTTGGGGTGATCGATGATCAACGGCACATGGGCGTTGCCTTCATAGCAGAAGGGTCCCTTGCCCCGCAAACCGCCATGGTCGCCATCCATCTCACCGTGGTCTGCAGTGAAGATCACCACCGTGTTCTGCCAGAGATTCAGTTCGTCCAAACCATCCTCGAGCAATTGCAGGCTGGCATCGGTGTCGCGGATCATATTCAGATAGTAGTTATTGAACACCTGCCACATGTCCGGGCGGTCCACCGGGATGTAACCGAGGACCCCGGACCAGCCCGTGTTGTATTCAGTCAGCGCCCCCGGCATTCCCGCCGCTGACAGCGATTCCTGCATGGTCGGCGAGAGGGCGCTGTTCCATTGCATGGCATACAGCGAATTTTTCGGCGGCGCGGTGAGCACACCGTTCAGGTCGGCCTTTTGCGCCTGGACGGTTCCCGCTACATTGGCATCCGCATACATGATGTCATGCGGGTTGACGAAGCTCACGATCATGAAGAACGGTTGCCCGGACTGCCTCAGCTTGGGCACATTGCCCCGCAGCCAGCGAACGCTTTCGGACGCGGTGTAAACGTCGGTCTTGTAGCCCTGGTTGGGCGCGCCGGTTTTGTCGCCGTCGGGCTGGTAGATGTCGAAACCGTAGGGCTGCAGGGCTTCGCTGTAGTTGACGGTCGGCTTGGGAGGAATAAGCTCGGACTCCATTTCCCATTTGCCGAAAAATGCCGTCTGGTAACCGAGCTTCTTCATCAAGGAACCCATGTTGGGCCGGTCCCTGGGCAAATTCGGCACGTAGCCCGCCTCCATCTGGTCGAAGACCCCATTGACCTGTGGCGGCTGCCCGCTAAACAGCGCCGCCCGCGAGGGCGTGCACATTGCCGACGCAACATAGTGGTTGCGAAAGACCACTCCTTGTTGCGCGAGACGATCAAGGGCTGGCATGTTATAACCCGCCCCGATCGGCAGGTCGTACCGCGTTTGGTCGCGTATGACCAGGATGATGTTCAACGGGCGGTTTGGTGCGGGGATCTTCCCTGGAACTTGCGGGCGGACGAACGGAGCCCATGCCAGTAAGGCGAGAAACAAAGGCAGTTTTCCAGCGAACCCAGATCGGGCTCCGGTGTGCACCTGTTTTCTCCCGCCAAGAGAAGAATAAGGCATGAAGGACTCCTTTCCGCTTCATGTGGATGTTGCGAAAACAAAAGCTCACAGAGACATTTGATTGCTACCCGTGTCGGTGAGACAGCAAGTCTAACCCTAGGGAGACGCCGGGGCAACTAGCCGTACTAAAGGTCGTCAGAACGAAAGAGGGAGGTTCTGCGCGCGTCGTTGGCAGTCTCACCACCAGTCCACGCGAGTGAGAAGTCGGCATGTTGGACAGGTGAATTGTGAGACGCTCAAATCTCCGCGTAGGGCGTTACCCGTCAAGTTGACATGACACGGACTTCACGGAGGAATCTCCCCAGAACCCGGGAAAAGCCACTTGAAGCGCCACCAGTAACAACTCGAAACAGCAATTTCCATGTCGATTACTAAAGACCTCGACACCCATCACAATGGAATGGCCCAATCGATCTCTGTATCACGCCATGCTCAATACCGCGATTGGGGTCGAGAACGTAATCGCCGAGATTCTTAGTCTCAATCAAGCTGTGAACACCTAAAAACCCACGGATTCCCAGCACATCAGCGCACTAAATGATTGCCGTTGAGCCGAATAGTTGAGCGCCGGACCATGTGACGCTGGTGCGTGTGCTAAATGTGCAGAGAAATAAGTGAGTAGGCGTGAGAACACGAATGTTTACTGACATGTTTGTTTGTATCGGGTGGCACGCGTGTAGGAACCGTGCAACCAAGGGTCTTGTACAGAATGGAGCGGTGTAACTTTCAACTAGCAACTCAACCAACAAAATTTGGTGTCTTGTGCGACCAGCGTGTTCTTAGGCAGTTCCCGCGGCCTTGTAAGTCGTTGTAAAGCCTATTCAGTCCAGATTGACACGGTAGAGGTCAGGAGTTCGAGTCTCCTCGTGCCTACCATTCTTGTTTGGCCTTGACTATTGTCTTTGCGAGTGCCAGGTTCAAAGTTCGAGGCTGTTACAAACGGCTTTTTCGTCCCACACATTCGCAACTGCACGAATGTGGGGAGCCCCTCGCCCCCTGGGCGGTGGTGAAATTTCTGGGCGACTGATCGTCCGCTTCAGGCGGGGGTCTTCTGGTGCCGCATGCGGCGGGCGCGGTCGCGGGCGATGAGTTCTCGCAAGTCGTAGCTGTAGGGGCCATAGCCGCGAAACGATTTGGGATCAAACAGTCGCTTGATGCCGCAGTCGGTACAAACTCGATAGGAATAGTGATCATCGTGCCGTGTCGGCCAACCCATGTGGCTGTGCCAGCACCCACGGAGGAGGACCACCGCGGCTGTGCCTACTCCTGCAGCTGCAATGCTCAAAGGCCAAGCCCAGCGCCAAAATCTTCCGTGTGACACGAAAACCTCCTAATCCCCGCCGCTTTTTCACTTCCGATCGATAGGATGCTCGCACCCACGTTATCACTAAGCTTGACAATTGCTGTAGACCCGACCATACTTGCGCCCGCTCGAGGTGATGTCGCCTGAGAACGCCATGAAGAAGAAGGCAGCTAAGAAAAAAGCTTCCGCGAAAAAGACTGTTGCTTCGACGAGAGCGAAACGTAGGGCCGGCAAGCCCGCCAGACGTGCAGTAGTAAAGCCGGCCAAATCCGCGCGGACCGAGGAACCCGCGCCTCCCGAGAATGGCGGGAAGCTTACCTTCAACCATGCCATGATCTATGTCAAAGACGTGGAGCGCGGGATGACCTTCTATCGCGATCTAATGGGATTCAAACTGATCGAAGATTTCCGCTATGAGGGTAGAGCGGTGTATGCGCGCCTGCGGGCGCCGGGCGGGGATGGAACCATCGCGCTTCATCAGGCGGGACCAGGGGTTTCCGTAGCCAGCGATGGGGTGCGCTTGTACTTTGAAGTCCGTGATCTCGATGATTTCTGCCGCAAGCTCCAGAAAAAGAACTTCTACATAACCCAACTGCCGCGCATGATGCCTTGGGGTTGGCGGCACGCTTACCTCAACGATCCCGATGGCCACGAGATTAGCCTCTACTGGGCGGGCGAAAATCGCATGACCAAAACCGTTATGAAGGCGGCGAAAGAAGCCGCCAAGAGTTAGGGCGCCAGCTCACGGAAAGCGGGTAGCATTTGAAAAGCAGGCTGAGCAAACTGGGGAAAAACGCTCTTGGAAGTCCGCTGTCGCGATGGTTGTCGATGGGTGCAGACGAGTAGCTTAGGTTGATGACAGCGCGGTTTTCACGCGGTAACGTTTACGAGTCGCATTGATCTTCCCTTAACTCGCGCAGCACTTCTGACCGCGTCGGCCAAAAACTACGAGCACAGTCCCCCTTGAGAACTGTGCCCGTTTGTCGCTTCGCTCGATGGGACAACGTGTTTGGATCGCGTTTATTGGCAGCTCTCGCTCACCATTTTCAAGTGGGTAACCTTCATGTCTACATAGGAACTGGCGCCAGCCTCCGTTTTCTCGCTTGCCTCCTTCTTCGCTTCCTCTGAATGCGAGAGCTTCATCTCGTGGCCGGTAACTTCCACTTTGTGATTGACGTGGGCAGCTAGACCAGAACCCATCAGTTCGTACATCTTGCCGTCTTCCCCCATGATGTAATATCCGCCGGTATCGCTGCCTTGTTTCAGGCAACCGGTGACGGACATCGACTGCTTGCCGCCCATGCTCATGTTGTCTTGCGCACTGAGTAAGGTCGGTAACAGGCTAAAGAATACAAGGGGAGCTAAACACAAAAGCGCTTTCTTTAACGTCGACATCGTTAGTGCTCCTTTTCAACTCAACTTCACAACGCTCGCGAGAGCGTTGGTTGACCTTCTATTAGATGTGTACTTCCAGGGAGAAAGGGGCCCTCTACCGCCATACTACTATCGACGGTAGTAGATGACAAAAAGTTGTCTGGCGACGAGAGGGCAGGCGCCAACCCGGCTTCGGCGGGCTGATTTTGGGGGTTACGCCAGGGTCCGGACGCGCCTATAATCGATATTGGGAGCATGGTTTTGACCAATCGCGCGAACAAGCCGAACAGCTCGGGCGGCACCTTACAGGAGGTGTGCGGCGTTGGTGTGCGCGAGCCCTGGTCACCCCGGCTCTCCAGCCGTGCGGAGTCGAAGTTGTCTCCCTGCATGGCCCGTCCCAATCTTTTCTCCGGCGACTAGCTGGTTTCGCTTCTTTCCCTCGGTGTCCCGCGCCATTCCAGTTTAACCAGACTGCGTCCGCGGGCTGACAGAAGCTCTGGCATCAACTCATGCCGCAAGCCATTTGAAGGAGAAACATCATGACCACCACTACACTCACTCAAGTTGCCGGTCCAAACCTGAAGACCAGCCTGCCCGGCCCCAATGCGCGGCGCATTCTGGAAGGCGATCAGCGCTACATTTCGCCGTCCTACACTCGTTCCTATCCCATGGTCGCCAAGCGCGGGCGCGGTGTCATTGTTGAGGACGTTGACGGCAACGAGTTCCTCGATTTTTCCGCCGGCATCGCGGTGACCTCCACCGGGCATTGCCATCCGGAGGTAGTAGCCGCCATCCAGAAACAGGCTGCCGAACTGATTCACATGTCGGGCACGGACTTCTACTACGAGAGCATGGTGACGCTGGGCGAGCGGCTGTCGAAGGTGGCGCCGATGAAAGGGCCGCACAAGATTTACTACGGCAATTCCGGAGCGGAGGCCATCGAAGCAGCACTGAAGCTGGCGCGCTATCACACCAAGCGGCAGAACATCATTGCGTTCTACGGCGCATTTCACGGACGCACCATGGGTGCTTTATCGCTGACGGCGTCCAAGCCACAACAGAAGCGCCGCTTCTCGCCGATGGTCCCGGGCGTGACCCACGTCCGCTATCCCGACGTGTACCGCGGATGCGTCGGTGGAGGTCAGGAAGCCGAGGCGTTCGCGCTAGGTTGCGCGCGATTCATCGAAGAGAAACTGTTCAAGACGACCCTGGCTCCCGAGGAAGTGGCTGCGATTTTTGTCGAGCCCATTCAGGGCGAGGGCGGCTATGTTGTCGCGCCAACGGTGTTCATGCAGGAGCTGCGCCGAATCTGCGATCGCCATGGCATTCTGTTGGTCGCAGACGAAGTGCAGTCGGGCGCGGGCCGCACCGGGAAGTGGTGGGCCATCCAGCATACTGGGGTTGAGCCTGACATCTTCTGCAGCGCCAAGGGAATCGCCAGCGGCATGCCGCTCGGCATCATGATGGCGAAGGCAGAGATTATGGATTGGGTGCCAGGTTCGCACGCTTCGACCTTTGGCGGAAATCCGGTCTCAATCGCAGCAGCGCTGGCGACCATGGATGTGCTCGAACGCGAAGGCATCAAGAACGCCGACGTCGTGGGGAAACACATCATGAAACGCATTGCCGATTGGCCGCAGCGGCTCGATCTGGTGGGTGATGTTCGTGGACGCGGTTTAATGATCGGCGTCGAGATTGTCACTGACAAGAAGGCCAAAACACAAGGCGGCGCGGAACGCGATCGCATTGTCGAGCTGGCCTTCGAACGCGGCGTCCTGCTGCTGGGATGCGGTCCGAACAGCATTCGCATAGCGCCTCCGCTTATCGTGACCAGTGAGCAAGCTGACATCGCGATGGATGTTCTGGAAGAGTGCATCACAGTCGTAGGCAAAGAGCGGCGGGCGTAGGCGATTCGCGGGTCGTTGTAGCCTTGGATAGCCAGCTTTGAAGGGGCACGGCTTTCAGCCGTGTCGTTGTGAGTGTGGAGTGTTGGCCTTCAGCCCCTGAGGGAACTCGCACTTCGTCTAAACAGCGGAATCCCTCAGTGGCTAAAGCCACCGAACAATGACAGCACGTTAAGGCACGGCTGAAAGCCGGGCCCCTTCAAGGCGTGGAATCCTGATGAAAAGGTCGCATGACCCGCGTAAGCATGCCCTATCGCGGCTTGCGATTCTCTTCGCCGGAGAACTACACTGCCTTGCGCGCCGCTTCTCTTGGCGTAAGATAAAAAGTTGTTTTATCGAGGTTAGCCGTGCCTGAGTTACGCAAAGACCCAATCATAGGTAGATGGGTAATCATTTCGACCGATCGCGCCAAACGTCCCACCGACTTCACCCGAGAGCCGGTGAAAATGAAGGGCGGCTTTTGCCCGTTCTGCTATGGCAATGAAAGCAAGACTCCGCCCGAGGTGCTGGCGTATCGCCCGAATGGCGCGGCGCGCGACACATCGGATTGGACCGTCCGTGTGGTGCCTAACAAATTTCCGGCCCTCGGAATCGAAGGGAGCTTGAACCGGCAGGCCGAAGGCATGTTCGACAAGATGAATGGCATCGGGGCGCACGAGGTCATTATCGAGACGCCCGAACACGGCGCCACCCTGGCCACCATTCCCGAGAAGCGGATTGAAGATGTTTTGTGGGCGTACCGGGACCGCATCGTCGATCTGAAGAAGGACCGGCGCTTCAAGTACATCCTGATCTTCAAGAATCGCGGGATCGCGGCGGGGGCAACGCTGGAGCATTCGCACGGACAACTGATTGCACTGCCCATCGTTCCCAAGCACGTGGTTGAGGAACTCGAAGGCTCGAAGCAATATTACATTTACAAAGAGCGCTGCGTGTATTGCGACATCGTTCGCCAGGAAACCGAATCGGGAGTGCGCGTGGTGGCCGACGATCCTGGCTTTCTTACCGTTGCTCCGTATGCGCCGCGCTTTCCGTTTGAGACATGGATCCTGCCCAAGCGGCACGAATCGGCCTTCGAAAATTCGTCCTCACAGGTTTATGAGGGACTGGCGAAGGCCTTGAAAAACCTGTTAGTCCGCGCCGATCAGGTGCTCGACAATCCTGCCTATAACCTGGTGATTCACACTGCCCCGGTGCAGGAAGCCGCCATGGACCATTACCACTGGCACGTCGAATTCATGCCGCGGCTTACCAAGACCGCAGGTTTCGAGTGGGGAACAGGCTTCTACCAGAACCCAACGCCTCCCGAAGAAGCCGCCAAGTATCTGCGCGAAGCGAGAATTGAAATGCCACAGGCGGTGGCGGCGGAAAGCAAGTAGGAGCGCACGAAATACATAGCAACCGCTCCGCAACTTCGTCGGCAATCCAAGTGCCCGGTTAGGTCGCTACTTCTTGGATTCCCCCTTCATAAAACCGCCCGCTTTGCCGGCATCCAGAAGCTGCTGCGGGTCAAGGCGACCGAACAGCTCGATC
Organism: uncultured Acidobacteriaceae bacterium; assembly: GCA_963748225.1. Lineage (GTDB taxonomy): Bacteria > Acidobacteriota > Terriglobia > Terriglobales > Acidobacteriaceae > Bog-257. The sequence goes on along the minus strand of CAVVHW010000012.1, from coordinate 458,166 downwards.
AGTTTTGCGACCACTCCGGTCCATCCCGTCTGATGGCTGGCGCCCAAGCCCGCTCCGTTATCGCCGTGGAAGTACTCGTAGAACAGGATGTAATCCTTCCATTGGGGATCGGTCTGGAATTTTTCCGTGCCTCCATATACCGGCCGCCGGCCCGATTTATCCCGCAGGAAAATGCCTTCCAGACGATTGGCTATTTCATGGGCCACTTCGAACAGGTTCATCAACTTGCCCGAGCCGGTGGGACACTCGATCTTGAAGTTGTCGCCGTAATAAAGATAGAAGGACAGCAGGGCGCGAATCAGTAACGCGTTTACCGGCATCCAGATCGGCCCACGCCAGTTGGAGTTCCCGCCGAACATACCTGTGTCCGACTCTGCGGGCAGATAATTCACCCGGTATTCCTGGCCCTCCACGTTGACGACGAAGGGATGGTCTTCGTGGTACTTGGACAATGCCCGGATGCCGTAAGGGCTGAGGAATTCGTTCTCGTCGAGCATGCGGGTCAGAATCCGGCGTAACCTGTCCTCGTTTACCAGCGCAGCAATACCGCGGTCGGCGTAGCCGCGATGGCCCGGCCCAGTCACATGAATGCTTTTGCGCAGTGTGGGCATACGTTCCCAGCGCTCTTGTAGGATCTTCCCCGCTCGCGGGACACGTTCGCGCTGCCATGGCTCGATCACCGTGGTGGCACACAAGGGCAGCAACCCCACCATGGAGCGCACCTTGAGCCGCCTGGCGCTACCGTCTGGCAGGCGCAGCACGTCGTAGTAAAAACCATCCTCCTCATCCCACATACCTTCAGGGCCCGTCTGATTCATGGCGACCGCGATCCAAATGAAATGCTCAGTAAACTTCAGGGCCATGTCTTCGTAAGAGGGATCGTGAGCCGCCAACTCGACGGCGATCTCCGCCATGTTCTGAGCGAACACAGACACCCATGCGGTGCCGTCCGCCTGCTCCAGGCTGCCACCAGTCGGTAACGGCGCGCTGCGGTCGAAGACGCCTATGTTGTCCAGCCCGAGGAAGCCACCTTCAAAAAGGTTCTTGCCAAGGCGGTCTTTGCGGTTAACCCACCAACTGAAGTTCAGCATCAGCTTGGCAAATGAGCGCTTGAGGAACTCGAGGTCTCCTTTCCCTGTAAAGGCCTGCTCTGTTCGATACAGGAAGATCGTCGCCCAAGCGTGCACTGGCGGATTGACGTCGCTGAAGTTCCACTCGTAGGCCGGAATCTGGCCAGTCGGATGGATGAAAAACTCCTGCAGCATCAGGTCGAGCTGTCCTTTGGCGAAATCAGGATCGACGGTGGAGAGGGCGATGGTGTGGAAAGCGAGGTCCCAGGCCGCATACCATGGGTACTCCCATTTGTCGGGCATCGAGATGACGTGTTGGTTGATCATGTGGAACCACTCGCGGTTCCGCATGAAGCGGCCGCCCGGCTTCATCGGATCGACACCGTGCTCTTCGAGCCATTTGTCCACGTCGAAGTAGAAAAACTGTTTGGTCCAGAGCATCCCGGCCAGTGCTTGGCGCATAACCAGAGCCCGGTCCTTGTCAACGGTCTTCGGAGTGACAGCCTCATAGAACTCATCTGCCTCGCGCTGGCGACCCCGCATGGTTTCAGCGAAGCCCTTAAAGGGATCGCCCATGTTCGCAGGCGCGGCGTTGCTCAGCCGCAGACGGATGGTGGCGGTCTTTCCAGCACCCACGTTCAACTGATAGTGCGCCGCAGACTTAGTTCCCGTTTTCTCTGGATTGACCGAGTTGTGATTTCCCTGGACCATGTAGTTGTTGATCCCATCTTTCACGTAGGGAGTGGGATTGGGCGTGCCGAACAGCCGTTCGTTATTGGTCTCGTTCTCCGTGAAGAGCAGCGGGACATCTCCCTCGCAGTACAGGTATCGCTCACCCAGATCGGCGTGCGACGTTGCAACAATCTGAGCGCCTTTCTGTCCGGCAACCTGCTTCAAAGACGGTTTGGGTGTACCTGGCCACCATGTCCAGGTGTTGCGAAACCATAAGGTCGGCAGGACATGCAGGGTGGCCGCCTCAGGTCCGCGATTACTCACGCTGATCTGGATGAGGAGGTCTTCTGGAGACTGCTTGGCATATTCCACGAAGACATCGAAGTAGCGCTCCTCGTTGAACACTCCAGTATCGAGCAGTTCATACTCCATTTCGTTCCGGGTGCGCCGCTTATTGGTCTCGATCAGATTGGTGTAGGGATATTCTGCCTGCGGATATTTGTACAAATACTTCATGTACGAGTGCGTCGGCGTGCTGTCCAGATAGAAGTAATATTCTTTGACATCTTCGCCGTGATTGGCTTCACTGTTCGTCAAGCCGAACATTCGCTCTTTTAGGATGGGGTCTTTGCCATTCCACAGGGCCACGCTGAAGCACAACAACTGCTGATCGTCGCTGAATCCGGCAATCCCGTCCTCACCCCAGTGATACGCGCGCGACCTGGCCTGGTCGTGGGTGAAATAATCCCAGGCATTCCCGTCAGCGCTGTAGTCCTCGCGCACGGTACCCCATTGCCGCTCGCTGAGATACGGACCCCACTTGCGCCAAGGTACATTGCTGTCACGGGCTTCCAGTAAACGGCGGTGTTCCATGGTCAGTTGTGGCGCCATAACTCTCCTCGGTCATAACAGTACTGCATGTTTGGACTAGGTATCAATATTCGTCGATTTCGACTGAAAAGGGCGTGGCCTCAAATCCGTGGAACTCGCCGCCGCTGACTGCGGAAGTCCATGCCTCCCGTCGTTGGGGGCTTGCATTGTGCGCGCTCAACCCGTAGTCTCTTTCAACCGCAGAAAATACAACAAGCTGGCAGTCTAAACCAGAACCTTGAACAGATAGAAAGAGAGGGCCCGGCTTTATGTTGAGAAGTGGTGTCTTTGCTGTCCTGGTGTTGTGTTGCGTTGGCAGTCTATGGGCCGAACAAGTGACGCTGAAGAATGGCGACCGGTTAACGGGCTCCATCGTGAGTATGAGCAACAAGAAGCTGGTCTTGAAGACCGAACACGCCGGCACTATTACCATCGATTTTGACGCGATTTCTCAGTTTTCTTCCGAGCAGCCGCTGGTCGTGACCCGAACCGACAAGCAGGTTGTCACCGGTCCGGTAAAGTCGGAGGATTCGCAAGTCGCCGTGACTACACCCATGGGAACGCAGCAGATTCCGATGGCCGATGTCGCGGTGATGCGCTCGCCCGCTGACCAGGCGGCCTACGAGAAGTCGCTGCATCCCGGAATCCTGGAAGGATGGGACGGCGGCGGCAACTTCGGGCTCGCACTGGCACGAGGGAACTCCGACACGACCAACGTGGCACTAGGCTTCAACGCTGAGCGTCCGACTACCACCGATAAGTGGACCATCCAGGCCGCCTCGCTGTATTCGACCAGCACCACTAACGGAATCAATTCCACGAGCGCAAATGCCTTAGGGGGCTTCATTCGCTACGATCACAACCTTACCAAGAAGCTCTTTGCCTTTGGCTTGTTTGCCGGATCGTATGATCATGCCCAGGACCTCGACGTGCGCATCAGTCCCAGCGGCGGTCTCGGATATCACGTGATCGCGAATCCGTTAACGACGCTCGACCTGCTGGGTGGTTTCGGTTACACCTATGAGCACTATGACACTCCCCTAACCAACAACCTGATGAATGCCACCATCGGTGACGAATTCATGCACAAGTTCACGGCCAACACCACGGTGAATCAGGACCTCTATTTCTTCCCCTATCTGAACGATGGCGGAGGCTATCGCGGCGTCTTCGACTTCGGCGTCGCCAGCAAGTTTTATCGTGCCTTCACGTGGAACTTGAATTTCGGTGACCGTTACAACAGCAAGCCGGTGGCAGGCAAGAAGAACAACGACGTGCTGCTGACCACGGGATTAGGACTGGCCTTTGGCGGGAAGGCGAAATAGTGTCGGGAAGGAGGGCGGCAGTTGAGCTGACGTATTCACCAGTGTCGTACCCTGAAGCCAATGATTTTTGAAGGGGCACCGCTTTGGGCCGTGCCGTTACCTGTGATGGAGCGTTGGACTTCAGCCGCTAAGGAATTCGCACTTCGAATACCCTCAGTGGCTAAAGCCATCATGCTCACAGCAGTTTAGCGGCACGGCTGAAGGCGTGCCCTTTCAAATGAATAATCCAGACTGAGTTCCTCCTCCAGATGGATTTCGCGACGAGATGCGGGATCAGCCCGCGCCCACCCTGTCGTCTGGTTTGCAAGAAACAGTCATTTGACGTACTGCCGAGGCCTCTTCTTACGGGCGCCAAACCTCTAAAATAGAGGTATGCGTTCGAGTTTTCTGTTGGTTCAAACAGTTCTTTTCGTTCTTATCTCTACATGCTCAGCTCGTGCCGATAGCGCGGCCTTTGATCTGCCGGGCCCCCGGGTGGAAGTGCGAGTGGATCGCGCAGGCAAGGAACTGCCCATCGCAAAAGTACCCAACCTGCAGGTCGGTGACCGCCTGTGGGTGCATCCCAACTTTCCTGAGAGCCAAACTGCACACTACCTGCTGATCGTCGCGTTCTTACGCGGCTCGACGAACCCGCCACCGGAGGATTGGTTCATCCGGGTGGAGACCTGGAACAAGAAGATTCGCCAGGAGGGAATCCTGGTGACGGTGCCAAAGGAAGCCCAGCAAGCCCTGCTTTTCCTGGCTCCGGAGACGGGCGGGGATTTCAGCACTTTGCGTTCTGCAGTACGAGGCAGGCCGGGTTCGTTCGTCCGCGCATCGCAGGACCTGAATCAGGCCAGTCTCGATCGCTCTCGTCTTGATGCCTATCTCGCGGCCGTGAAGCAGACCTCCAACGAGGATCCTAAAGAGCTTCATGAGGAGTCTGTACTGCTGGCACGGAGCTTGAATATCAAGGTCGATTCGCAGTGTTTCGATAAGCCCACCGAGCAGCAGGCGCCTTGTCTGATGCAGCACACGGACGAACTGGTGCTGGACGACCCGCACACCCAGTCCATGGTGGCGGCGCTTACTTCGGGGCCGTCCGCTGATCTTATCGGACAACTCAGCGCCACCCGCCTGGGAGGCGGCGGTTACTACAGCGCTTACGTTGGGACGGTCGTCGATGTCGCCAAAATCCTGACGGGACTGCACACCGCGGTCTATCAGTACATTCCAGCATTGACGCTTCCCCTGGATGATGACGAGTTGAACTTGAAACTCAATACGCCGCCATCATTTCGCAATCCGAAGTCTGTGTTGGTTATCGGCCTGCCCGCGGTGGAATCGGCGCAGTTGCCCCCGTTGCGGCCAGTCGATGCGAAGCAAGTCTCATGTGTGGAGAAATCTTCGCTAGTCCTGCCCGTGGAAGGCGCGCCGTTGGTTTTTTCCACCACTCTTGGTCACGACTTCGTATTGCATACCTGGAGCAAGTCCGGCAAAACATTCGATCTGCCCGCCCATGCTGACGCGTCGCGTGGCGGATTCGTCGTGGATACGCGCGGCCTGAAGAAGGCTGATCTGGATTCGGAAATGTCTGGAACGCTGCGCGGCTATTGGGGGTTCGATCCCTTTGACGGCCCGACCTTCCACCTGCAGAGCTCACACCCGGTGAAATGGACGGTCGTGTCTGCCGACCGGACTGCGCTCATCGTGGGCCGAGAAGACACTCTGCATCTGGAATCCAACGCCGCCACTTGCGTAGATGAAATTACGGTGCGCGACGGCGCCGGCAAGAAACTCGACAGCAGCTGGAAACTTACCAAGCCGGAGGAAATCGAAGTAAAGGTTTCTCTGAAAGATGCGCCGCCGGGTGCCGCCACCATGGACGTGAAGCAAGCTGGCCTGGCGGAGGCAGACCGGGTACCTCTGCAAACTTACGCCGAAGCCGGACACCTCGACGGCTTGGTCATTAGCTCTGGCGACCGGCAGGGACTGCTGAAAGGTACGCGCCTGGACGAAGTGGCCGGCGTCGAGATGAACGGGGTGCATTTCGCCCCATCGACGCTGACGCGGAAGGGAGACGAGGACCAGTTGCTGCTGGCCGCGGGCCCCCCCACCTCAGTGTTCCAGCCGCAGGAGAAAATCACTGCCCATGTCGCACTTAAGGACGGCCGCGACCTGGCATTGCAAACTACTGTCGAGCCGCCGCGTCCCAAGGTTGTACTGATCAGCAAGAGTATCCAGGCAGCGGATGGAGATTCTTCCGGCATTCGAATGGCGAGTCAGGACGTGCTCCCACAAAACGCCAAACTGACTTTCTTCCTGAAGAGCGAAATACCGGAGACGTTCCCGAGGGATGAAAAGATCGAGATTGCGACGGAAGACAATTCCGCGCACGCACTGCTCAGTGTCGCCGACGGAACTCTCAACTTTCAGGATTCAACGACGGTGATGGGGGTGCTCGATCCGTTGAAGACTTTGGGTGCGGCGGCGTTCGGACAACTGCGCTTCCGCCCGGTGGGCGCCAATGACGCCAAGGGCGACTGGCAGCCGCTGATTAGCCTGGTCCGGTTGCCGACGCTGAAAGAAATCCGTTGCCCCGACAGTCCAGACAAGCAGTGCACGTTGAGCGGGGCCAATCTCTACCTCATCGACTCGGTCGCCTCCGACCCGGAATTCAAGATCGAGGTCCCGGTGCCGGAGGGATTTGCGGACTCGACGCTTAAAGTGCCGCGTCCCAACGGCACACTGCTCTATGTCAAGCTGCGCGATGACCCCAAGGCGGTGAATAAGGTGGCACTGCCGGTTCTACCCGAGCCGTGAGCCGCGCTGCCTGATCGATCTTTCGCCATAATTGGACCTGAAAGCATCAAACATCGCGCCTGCACTGGGCATCACACCAACAGGAGCGCTTTCTAGACAGCGCTGCAGGAAGGGTGAGAGATGTCCGAAACTATAGGCGCCGATAGCTCACGGGAAATCAATTTCCAGAGTTCAGAGATTTCGGCGCTGCCTCGCGCCGGCGAACCATCGCCGCAAAATTCCGACCTGTTGCCCCGGGTCCCACCGGAAGTCCGGCATTACTTGCCGGAACACTCAGCATCGGGCTGGCTGACGGTTGCACGCGACCGGGCGAGAAGCCGCTGGCACGACCTCCGCCGTCGAACCCGGTATTGGCAGCACGAATATCCCGCCCAAACTATTTGGGCCATAGCCGGAGTGGCAGTTGCCGTTGGCATGATGCTCAGAATTTGGAGGTCCGCAAGTGACTAGTGAATCCAGCAAGACACTGCCCGAGTTGATAGCAGAAGTGAAGGATGAACTGAAAGACTACGCCGCTACGCGATTGGCAATGTTGCGCGCGGAAATACGCGACAAACTGGCGTCCATCAAATTGGCGGCTCCGGGATTGATTGCCGGATTGGTGCTGGTTGCTACGGGTTGGCTGCTGTTCACTGCCTTCCTGGTATGCGCCATCGCTAGCGCCTTCGCGAGCGTGATGTGGAGATACCCGATTGCCTTCTTGATTGTAGCGGCCCTCTATTCGATAGGCGGGTTCATTGCGATTACTTTCGCCTGGCAGCAGATCAAGCAAACACGGGTGAAGCCGGAGCACACAATCCGGGTTCTAAAAGATGACCAGATCTGGCTACAAACGGAGGTCAAGACGCAATGATGAGCCCTGCAAACATGCCGGTTGAGGTGCTGGAGGAGCGCGCCGAAGAACAACGGCGCAAGCTGCACAACTCGGTCAGCGAACTGAAGTCGAGCGTCCGCGAAACCGTACGCGAGCAACTCGACATAAGAGGCCGCCTGCGCAAGTATTTCTGGCCGGCAGCAGCAACGGTTTCCCTGATCGGGTTGATTATGGGCTACAGTGCGGCCGGTATCTTTTCGCGCCGCTGATTTAAGGCTTCGATCATAAGGCATTCTGTGGCGTGTCGCTGCGGAAACGCCAGCGGGAATAGTGGTTCACAGCGCGCGGTCTTGGTGCTCCTCGTACCAGGCCATCTGGATGGCTTCGAGTTTGCCTTCATTGGACAACTTTGGGTCGTCGACGAAGGTCGGCAACTCGGTCACATAGCGGTGAAGGTCCGTAAAGCGGACCTCCAGCGGATTCATGTCCGGGAACTTGTCGGCGAGTGCAATGCCGATGTCTTCGGCGTCATCCCATCTCAACTCAATAGCCATAGGTCTCTCGATTATTTAACTAGTGAACTGCGTCAAAGTCTCTACCGTCCCTACGGGACTCGGTATCGTTTCCCTATTTATCCAGCGTTAATGCGCTGGGCTAAGATCTTTCGCGCTATTCGGGAGCTGGGGTTGGAGTAGTTCCTTCAGCGTGGCTAAACCAAACGCTGCGACCAGTTCGGAAGGCCCGCACTAGTATTTAATCGTGGTGAGTCGCCGCCTCCGAGACATAGTTGCGGTTCCACGACGGTATCTCCACCACGACCTCGCCGGGCTTCTCGATCACGGTCTGGCATCCCAGGCGAGAGTTGAGCTGCAGGTCGGCGGCCATGTCGAGCCGATCGGCCTCGTCATCGTCCATTTCGTTGAGCAACTCCTTGCCCTTTTTCACTACGACGTGGCAGGTCGTGCAGGCGCAGTTGCCGCCGCACGCGTGCTCCAAGTGCAGCCCAAAATTCATGGCCACATCGAGGATCGACTCAGGCTTGCCGTGGTCCTGGTAGGGAAGCTTGCCGTGTTCAAACTCAAACGTTTTGTTGTCGGGGAGGAAGGTAACCCGGACGGTGTTCGGTCCGGGAGCTTCCACCGTTGCGGCTCCGCCGCCTTGCGTTTTTTCGTCTGGCATAAATTTACGTTACTTTCGGGGCTAGAGCCCGTCGTGCTTTGGCGCATTCACAATCGAGACCGCTCAGCTTGTCATCCGGGCGGCGAGCGCAGCGAGGGATCGAAGGATCGCTGTACCGCCCAATCAATACCATTGTGCCGTCCCTGAAGGGACTCACATCGACTTCGGCACCTACCCAGGGCTTCCGCCCTGGGCTAACTTCATCCCGCCGCTTAGCGGCTAACCTCTCATGGCTCCGGCCGCTCTGCGAATGAGAATCAGGGGTTACCGACTTTCAAAACCCTCGCTGGCAGCGAAATGCAGCTAGCCGCTATCGGTAGAGGTGGTTCATTTTGCACTAACCCCTAGTCCCAAACACCTAGCCCCTGGTCCCTGACTTAATCTCCGCCTGCGCAATCGGATGAGAAGATGCGGGTCCCTCGCCCACGTCGGCGGTATCCATATTTTGTCCCTTCAAGGCCGTACCCACCGCAGATTCCATCATCAGCTCGGCAAGATGCATCGTGCCCTGGTTCAGGGCATCGATGGCCGTTCGAATCGCCTGGTAGTCGTCTTCGTTCACGACCGCACGCAGCGCCGTTTCCAGCTTGCCAACGTTGGTGCGTTCCTGCGACGTCAACTGCTCCCACGCCGGACTCTTGCGGCCCTTCTCCAGCGCCGCGAGCATGGTCTCGGCTTCGTTGCGGGCTTCGATGACCTGGCGACGGCGGAAATCTTCTTCCGCGTTATCGAACGAGTCGAGGATCATGTTCTCGACTTGCTCATCGGTAAGACCGTAGCTGGGCTGCACCTGAATTTCGGATTCTTTGCCGCTGCGCAGTTCGCGTGCGGAGACGTGCAGAATTCCATTCGCATCGATCAGGAACTTCACTTCGATGCGCGGCAAGCCGGCAGGCATGGGCGGAATGCCCTTCAGATCGAAGCGCGCCAGAGAGCGGCAATCGCTTGCCAGTTCGCGCTCGCCTTGCAGAACGTGGACGGCGACGTTGGTTTGCCCCTCTACGCCGGTGGTGAAGTGCTCGGTGGCCGATGCCGGAATGGTCGAGTTGCGATGAATGATCTTGACCACGCCTCCGCCTAACGATTCGATGCCGAGCGACAGCGGCGTCACATCGAGCAGCAGCATTTCCTTCGTCGCTTCCGAGCCTCCCGCAAGAATGTGCGCCTGGATGGCCGCACCCAGTGCAACCACTTCGTCGGGATTCAAGTCGCTATGGGGTGTACGCTCGAACATCTCTTCGACGAGCTGGCGGACGCGCGGGATTCGAGTCGAGCCGCCTACCAGTACAGCTTCGTTGATCTGCTTATTTGTCAGGCCGGCATCCTTCATCGCCTGGCGGACGGGCGCAACCGTGCGATCGATCACAGGTTGGATCAACTGCTCAAACTGCGTTCGCGTGATTTCGCGCTGATAACGTTTACCGCCGGGAAGCGCGACGTCCAGCGCCGTTTTGTCGTCGGACGACAAAGCAATTTTCGCCTCGATGACCGCCTTGCGAATGGCCTGCACGATCTCGGCATTGCGGCGGACATCAATCGCCAGGTCGCCCTGGATGTCGTGCAGCGCGATGGTGATCAGCAGGTTGTCGATATCGTCGCCGCCAAGATGAGTGTCGCCATTGGTGGCGATTACCTCGAAGATGCCCTCGTGCAACTTGAGTATCGAGATGTCGAACGTGCCGCCGCCCAAGTCGTAAACCGCAACGGTTTCGGCGTTCTTCTTGTCGAGACCATAGGCGAGCGAGGCGGCGGTAGGTTCATTCACCAGGCGCAGAACTTCGAGGCCCGCGATGCGACCGGCGTCTTTGGTGGCCTGCCGCTGGGCATCGTTGAAATACGCAGGCACGGTTACGACAGCCTTGGTGACCGGCGCCGCGAAGTAACGCTCAGCATTGCGCTTCAGTTGGCGCAGTATGAAAGCTGAAATTTCCGGTGGAGTAAATGTCTTGTCGCCGAGCCTGATGCGCAGCACTTCGCCGGGCGCAAGATCGTCGGCCAGGCGGAAAGGAAAGAGCTTTAGCTCGTCGCGCACATCGTCAACGTCGCGGCCCATGAGACGCTTCACGCTGTAGACGGCGCGCTCCGGGGTCTCGATCAGGTACTTGCGCGCGGCGCTGCCAACGACGATTTGGTCCTTCTCGTCCAGCGCGACGACCGACGGCACCAGGTTCAGTCCGTCTTCGCCGGGAATGACGACGGGGCGGTCGCCTTCCATGTACGCCACCAGAGAGTTGGTGGTGCCGAGATCGATTCCGACGATGCGTTCGTTAGACATGAGTAGCAATTAGCAATTAGCTTTTAGCCGAACTGCTCCTTCCAATGTGTCATCCTGAGCGACGAGCGAAGCGAGGAGTCGAAGGAGCCCTATCCTGCGTTCTTCGCTTTTCGCCTTTCGCTCTTCGCCAAACCAAGCTGCGCTCGAGGGGCGTCCTCGCGAAAAGCGAAAGGCGAATAGCGATCCCCTCTCAGGTTTCCAGCACCTCATCAATATCCCGCAGCAGATTGCGCAAGTAGTTACGGCGATTCAGCACATCCACCATCTTGTCGCGCACGGCTGTACGATCTTCATCTAGAACACTGCCGCCCTGCTCGGCGCGATCGATTAGGGCATCCCACTCGTTCCACGCCGCGTGCAACTCTTCCAGCAGCGCTTTGTATCTCGCCTGCATCTGCTTTTTGGAATCCTGAAGGTCACGCTCGAGAGTGCGGTCGGGCTCGCCCATTTTCTTGTTCATCCGCATCTCTTCGAGCTGCATATTCAGCTCGAAAACCTGCTCCAGTAGATCGGGAGGAACAACCTGTTTCTTGGCATTGCCGGTGCGGCGCGCCTCGTCCGTGGCGGCCTTGGACTGCTCTTCCAGTTGCACGCCATTCAAGCGGAGCAAGTATTCGGTCCGCGTGATGGGATCTTTAAGCGTGCGATACGCGTCGTTAAGTTGGGAACTCTTCTCCAGGCTCCACTGTTGTTCCTGATCGCTGTTGATGGCGTTGATATCGGGGTGCAGATGCCGGCTCAGGGCGTAAAACTCGCGCTCCAATTTGTGGGGCTCCAGGTTCAGCCGGAAGGGAAGCCCGAAGAAGGTGAAATAGTCCACCGGCGCTGGCGGCTGTACCTTGCCGCACTCCTGACAAAAATGCGCTGCGCGCATGGCTCCGCATGACCAGCAATTCGTCTTGGTTGGCCGGTTTTGGGCGGCGACCAGGATGCCGCTGTCGGATTTCTTGTGGTCAGTCAGGGCCATTGAACTCTCGGTTTTTGTGCCGTCCCTGAAGGGACTCAACCTATATTTCGTCCAACCCAGCACTCCGCCTGCGGCTCCGTGCTGGGCTAGACTATTCCGCGCTTACGGCGCTGGATCTTCCCGCAGCAAATGTCATTCTTAGGAGAACGAAGTACCGCAGCCGCAAGCCTTCTTAGCATTCGGGTTCTGGAAGGAGAAGCCCTGATGCATCAGGCTCTCTTCGTAGTCAAGAACCATGCCGTGCAGATAGATGAAGGACTTGGGATCGACAAAGACGCGAACATCGTCGAACTGAAAGACGCGATCGCGCTCGCGCGGCTGCGTGTCGAAACGGATGTTGTAACTCAGTCCCGAACAACCACCACCCTGCACGCCCAGACGGAGTCCGCCCTCGGTCGGCGAAATGTTTTCCTTTGCCATCGCCAAACGAATGCGGGCCAGCGCCTTGTCCGTCACCTGAATGCCTTTGGCGGCGGGGGCGGGCGCCTGGGCCGGATTTTCAATGTTGACCGTGCTCATGGTTGTGTTCCCGTGTTCCTCGTCGCGAGACGACGCGGCACACCGGCCTCAAAAATAGCTTACGCCCGCTGCTCAACCGGAACCGGCTGCGCATGGCTCTGCTGGCCGTTCTTCTTCTTCCAGTCGCCGATGGCGGCGCGAATCGCGTCCTCCGCCAGCACCGAACAGTGGATCTTCACCGGAGGCAGAGACAGCTCCTTCACGATATCGGTGTTGCGAATGGTGAGCGCTTCATCGACGGTCTTGCCCTTCACCCACTCAGTGGCCAGGGAAGACGAGGCAATCGCCGAGCCGCACCCGAACGTCTTGAACTTGGCGTCTTCGATGATGTTGGTCGTGGGGTTTACCTTGATCTGCAGCTTCATGACGTCGCCGCACTCCGGTGCGCCCACGAGACCGGTACCCACCTCAGCGCTGTTCTTGTCGAAAGAGCCGACGTTGCGGGGATGGTTGTAATGATCCAAAACCTTATCGCTGTAAGCCATGCTGTTATCTCCTAAATTGCGAAACTCTGTCTTGAAGGGGCACGGCTTCAGCCGTGCCATACGCTGCTTCCTTGATGACGGCTTTAGCCACTGAGGGATTTCGGTTTCCATCCATGTGCAAATTACCTCAGGGGCTAAAGCCCATTTCTTAACGCCTTCTACGGCACGGCTAAAAGCCGTGCCCTTTCAAACTCCGCCGCCGGTTGAAGCCGGCTCAAAATAACCTTTCCTGCTAGACGCCGGCCTAAACGCCGGCTCGAACCGTATTAGTGTGTCGGCTCGGCTGCCCATTGCACCTTCGTCAAATCAATTCCTTCTTTCGCCATCTCATATAGAGGCGACAATTCACGCAAACGCTTCACCGTATCGATCACCCGCTCGGCCACGTAATCGATCTCGGCCTGGGTATTGAAGCGTCCAATTCCGAACCGGATCGAGCTGTGCGCCAGGTCATCACCGGCGCCCAAAGCCTTCAATACATAAGATGGCTCAAGCGTCGCGGAGGTGCATGCCGAACCGCTGGAAACTGCAATATCGTTAATGCCCATCAGCAGCGACTCACCTTCCACATACGCGAAGCTAATGTTCAAATTGCCCGGCAAACGGTGCTCGACGGAACCGTTGATGTAAACCTCGTCGAGTTGGGTCATGATGGCGTCTTTCAGACGATCGCGCAAAGCCGCCAATTTTACCGCTTCTTCGGCCATGCCTTCGCTTGCCAGCGCGCACGCCTTGCCGAAACCGACGATGCCCGGAACATTCAGCGTGCCCGATCGCATGCCACGTTCATGGCCGCCGCCATCGATCTGCGCCACCAGTTGAACGCGCGGATTCTTGCGTCGAACATACAAAGCGCCAACGCCCTTTGGGCCATAAAGCTTGTGGGCCGTCAGCGACGCGAGGTCCACGTTGTCCTGAATCACGTTGAACGGGACTTTCCCGATCGCCTGCACCGCATCGGTGTGGAACAATACGCCACGCTCGTGACAAAGCGCGCCAATTTCGCGGATCGGCTGCAACGCGCCAATCTCGTTGTTGGCGGTCATGATCGTGACCAGGATGGTCTTGTCATCCATGGCCCGCTTCAGATCGTCGAGATCGATGCGACCGTCCTTCTGCACCGGCAGATAGGTGACGCGGAATCCGTACTTCTCCAGGCGCTTGCAGGTGTCGAGCACCGCCTTGTGCTCGATGGCCTGGGTAATGATGTGATTACCCTTTTCCTTGTACATTTCGGCAACGCCCTTGATGGCAAGGTTGTTGCTCTCGGTTGCGCCGGACGTAAAAATGATTTCCTTGGAGGTCGCGCCAATTAGCTTGGCGATGCGCTCACGCGCCTGCTCGACGGCCTGTTCAGCCACCCAGCCGAATTCGTGGTTGCGACTGGCAGCGTTGCCAAATTTCTCGGTGAAGTACGGCAGCATCTCTTCCACCACCCGCGGATCGGTGCGCGTCGTGGCATGGTTGTCCATGTAGATCGGCAGCTTCACGTCCTTGTTCCCATTACCCGAAATCACATTCGTGCTCATTGCTTGTGGCGTCTCCTAAACGTGTTCAATCTTGTTTGGCGTCCAGCCCAGGGTGATCAGCTCCGGTGCAGATTCGTGCTCCGGTTCGGTCATCTCCCAAATCGTAAGGCGGTTCAAAACCTCTTCAATGCTGCGGCTCACCTTGCGCAGCGGCCCACGAACGGTGCAGCGGTCACTTTGTTCGCAATCTTCCGTCGCCGAGCTGCACGAGGTGATGAATAAAGGTCCATCAATCACCTGTATCACCTCAAACGCGCTGATCTGTCGCGGATTGCGCGCCAGAGTGTAACCGCCATTCGTGCCATACTGCGAAACCAGCAGGCCAGCCTTAGTCAGCTTCTGGAGGATTTTCGCCAGCGCTTCCTGCGGCATGCTGTACATCTCGGCCAGGTCCTTGGCGCTACAGGCCCCCAAGTCAGCGTGCTCGGCCAGATGCCGCATGGCAATTAGTCCGTAGTCAGCTTTCTTGGTCAGCTTCAGCATGCCGGCAGTGTACCCAGTCAGACTAATATGCGACCAATTAAGTCGCAATTCAATAATACGCTGGGCGGAAGGAAAAACGCAAGCTATGACAGCGAAGGGCAAGCTTCCGCATTTATCGGTAACTGGCGGCCAGGGAATGGGTTAAGGAATGCCGATCGAAAGGGTCGCATATTCAGTGTCCTAGTTTGCTCAAGAGTCATTCCGGCGGCAAATCCAAAGTCTGGGACCATTTGCGGCCGTCAGGATCCCTTGGCTCCTTGATGGCCTTGGCGGGTGGCTACGAACTGAGATTTTCCGGCTGCAAGGACCTTCGACTGACCTCGATTGCCTGGAATGGCAAGCAGGAAACCCAAATCGTCTCGGCTAAGCTCGTGGGAGCCGAAACGAGGCCGTTGGGAAGTCTTTGCGGCGCACTGGTCAGGACGACAACGTCATTCCCGGTGGACGGAGGGTAACGAGATTTAACACTCAGAGTGCCGGAAAAGCTTTGACAACTGATGGTTCCAGTCTAAAATACCGGGAAATTTCATTACCGCCCTTGTAGCTAGGGCGCAAGTTATGAACGTTAGCCAGCCAGCAAATAGAACTTCAAATTTCCCGCAGAGCAAACCCATGGAACAGCCGTGTCGGCACGCTCATGTCCAGGTTGTCTCTCGAGACGAAGACGCGGAATACGTCGAGTGCATGGAATGCCGCGAGGTCTTCGAATCGAGTGAATTCCGCGACATGGACATCGAGTCGAAAATCCCTCCCCAAGACGAATAAGCGAGAAGGTCGAACGACGGTCGACGTGCGCGAGAGTGCAGAGGTGTGTCTTACCGCAACCGCAATGCTGCGTCGGCGGATAATTCTGGCGCGGCGAACTCTCCGGCCAGGAATCGTGGATAGGCGGCAGCGGCAATCATGGCCGCGTTGTCGGTGGAAAGTTTGCGGGAAGGGAAGTAGACCGCCAAGCCCTCTTCGGGAGCGCGTTGTTCGAATGACGTTCGCAGCTCGCTATTGGCGGCGACGCCGCCGGTTACGAGCAAGGTGGCCACGTCATGCTGGCGCGCAGCCAGCAGCGTCTTGCTGACCAGGTCGTTTACCACGGCGCGCTGGAACGACGCGACCAGATCGAGCGTCGACTGCTCGCAAGCGGCAAGGTAATCTTCTCGCGACGGACTTGATAGGTGCGCCAGAGCTTGGTGGCGTCGCGTGATTTCCGCGCGCATGTCATGGGTCTCGACGTAGCGCAGAACGGCGGTCTTGATTCCGCTGTAGGAGAAGTCCACGCGCGATCCGTCATCGGCGTGGCGATTCTGCGGATTGCGGTCGTGGTGCTTGATCTGTGCAAACGGGAACTTCACCGCCTGAGGATTGCCATGCTTGGCCAGGAAGTCGACGGCTGGACCGCCCGGATATCCCAGTTCGAGGAGCTTGGCAACCTTGTCGAAAGCCTCGCCGGCGGCATCATCGCGCGTGTGTCCCACATCGTGGTACCGCCAGGCGCCTAATCTTCCTTCGACCAGAAAAAGGTGAGTGTGACCTCCGCTCACCACCAGAGCGAGCACTGGGAATTGCAGGTCGCGATTGCCCTTTTGGCGCTCTTCCAGCAGAACGGCATGGATGTGTCCTTCGAGATGATTGACTCCGATGAGCGGCTTCTCGACGGCGTAGGCGAGCGCCTTCGCATAACTCACGCCGACCAACAGCGATCCGGCAAGCCCAGGCCCCTTGGTGACCGCGATGGCATCGATCGTCGCGTAAGACTTGCCGGCATCGTCAAGCGCTTTGCGTACGACAGGAACGATGGCGCGCAGATGCTCGCGCGAAGCCAGTTCGGGTACTACCCCGCCGTAGGGACGGTGGGTGACGTACTGCGAATAGACGACGTTGGAGATCAGCTCTTCACCCGAGCGCACCACGGCGGCGGCGGTTTCGTCGCAGGAACTTTCGATGCCGAGGATGTAAGCGCCAGGCACGAGACTATTGTAGAGGAAGCCTTCAGCTGTCAGCTATCAGCTGTCAGGTGTGAGTACTCAGCATCCAGCACCCAGCACCCAGCATTATGTCTGTCATCTTGAGCGACCGAAGGGAGTCGAAGGACCTCTATACCCGCAAGGAATAACAGTGCCGCCGCCCGCAACCGTAATAACTCTGAGATTGCCCGTGGTTATAGGGGTCCTTCGGCTGCGCACGACTCCGCGTTGCGGACTCGTGCTCCGCTCAGGATGACAAGCCTATGTTCGCTTGCGCTCGCGCAGCGGTTCTAGCTGACAGCTGATGGCTGATGGCTTCCTCCAAGCTACAATCAAACTGCGATGAAGCAGCATGCCACCAACATCGTTCGCGAGCTGCGCAATCGCGGCTTCCAGGCCTATTTCGCCGGAGGCTGCGTGCGCGACATGCTGTTGGGACTCGCGCCCACTGATTATGACGTCGCCACCGACGCCACCCCCCCGGAGGTGATGCGCATCTTTCCAGAGACCTACGCCGTTGGAGCGCAGTTTGGGGTGGTGCTGGTGCCGATGAGAGCTCCCGCCCAGGCAGAAGACGTTGAGGCGGGGGGCCCGGCTGAGGTGGGGCACCCGGAGTCTGCTTTTTCCGAACATCCGAATTACGTCGAAGTTGCCACTTTTCGCAACGACGGAACGTACTCCGACGGGCGCCATCCCGACCACGTGAGCTACGCCCAGGAACCACGGGAAGATGTGCAGCGGCGGGACTTCACCATCAACGGCCTGCTGATGGATCCGCTCGACGCCAACCGAGTGCTTGATTTTGTCGGGGGGCGCGATGACCTGCGAGCGGGAATCATTCGCGCTATCGGCGATGCGGAGCTGCGCTTCAGGGAAGACAAGCTGCGAATGTTGCGGGCGGTACGCTTTGCCGCCCGCTTTCATTACGTCATCGAACCGGAGACGCTCTCGGCCATTCAGCGCCTTGCGCCGGGTATTCAACAGGTGAGCCGCGAACGCGTGCGCGACGAGCTGACCAAGATGCTTACCGAAGGCAGCGCGCGGCGGGCGTTCGAGTTGCTCGACAGCACGGGCCTGTTGAAGGAGGTGCTGCCCGAGGTGGACAGGATGCACGGAGTCGAGCAGCCGCCGCAATTTCATCCCGAGGGCGATGTGTGGATTCACACCTTGCTCTTGCTGGAGAAACTGCCGCCAAGGTGTTCGCGCACGCTGGCCTGGGGCACGTTGTTGCACGATGTTGGCAAGCCGCCGACCTTTCGCGTGGCACCGGACCGCATCCACTTCGATGGACATGTCGAGGTGGGCGTACGTATGGCGGAGGAGATTTGCCGGCGCCTGCATTTCTCCAACGAAGACACCCGGCAGATAGCCGCGCTGGTGGCCAACCATATGCGTTTTGCCGATGCGGAGCGTATGAAGGAATCGACCCTGAAGCGCTTCCTGCGATTGCCAAAGTTCGACGAGCACCTGGAATTGCATCGCATGGATTGCCTGAGTAGTCACGGCGATTTGACGCTATACAACTTTGTCCGTGAGCGTTTACACCACACTTCGGCAGAGGAGATCAGGCCAGAGCCGTTGCTAACCGGACAGGACCTGATTGCGCTCGGGTACGAGCCTGGTCCGCGATTTCGCGAGATTCTCTCAGCCATCGAAGACGGGCAGTTGGAGGGGAAGCTCAAGAACAGGGAAGAGGCGCTGGAGTTTGTGGCGCGGGAGTTTCCGCCGATAGCGTAAATAGCCAGCTTCAACCCTCAAATTGACGCCGGGCCGCGAAACATCGCCCTCCTTTGCAGTTTTGCGCTTGGATTTTAGGGCCCATCCAATGCATAGTAGCTGCTGGTGGGATCACACGATGGCAAATGAAGTTGGGATGCACCGGACAGATTCGAGAAGAATCTTTCTGTGCCATTCGTCCGGCGATAAGGCCGCCGTTCGCGAACTCCATCGACACTTGATTGCGGATGGCTTCAATCCGTGGCTGGATGAGGAGGATCTCGTACCGGGGGTGAACTGGGAGCGGGAAATAACCGAGGCTGTTCGATCGAGTGCAGTGGTTCTGGTTTGTCTGTCGCGAAATGCCGTCACCAAAGCAGGATTTGTACAAAAGGAGATTACGTTCGCACTCGATCGTGCCGCGGAGCAGCCGGAGGGCGCGATTTTCATGGTCCCAGTGCGCCTGGAAGAATGTGAAGTGCCCCACCGCCTAAACAAATGGCAATGGGTGGATCTGTTTGAAGAACGCGGGTACCTTCGAATCCTCAAAGCATTCGCCAAGAAGGGTCTCTTACCTAATGCGGCTACGTCGCCGAACGTCAACACGATTCGTCCGCTCCGCACTTTGAAAAGTCATACATATGCTGTCCATGCGGTGGCCGTGAGTGAGGATGAGCGGCTGGCAGTCTCCGCTTCGGAGGACCATATGCTGAAGGTGTGGGAGGTGGCGAGCGGCCTTGAGCTACGAACCCTCGCGGGCCACACAGGTGCTGTCTTGGGCGTGGCGTTGAGCGGGAACGGGCGGGTGGCGGTCTCCGCATCTGATGACAAGACGCTAAAAGTGTGGGATGTGGAAAGCGGGCGTGCACTCCGCAACCTAAAGGGTCACGCTTCTTCTGTCGTTGGCGTGGCGCTGAGTGGGGATGGGCGGCTGGCGGTCTCCGCCTCTAGGGACGATACGCTGAAGGTGTGGGAGGTGGCCACCGGGCGTGAGCTCCATACCCTCAGCGGACACTCTACGTCCGTCACGGGCGTGGCGGTGACTCGGGACGGCCGACTGGCAGTCTCCGCTTCCCTGGATCGTACGCTGAAGGTGTGGGAGTTGGCCACTGGGCGAGAGCTGCGCACCCTTACCAACACGACTTGGGTCTATGGCGTGGCGGTGACTCGGGACGGCCGACTGGCAATCTCCGCTTCGGAGGACCAAACGCTGAAGGTGTGGGAGCTGGGGAGCGGGCAGGAGCTGCGCACGCTCAGCGGCCATACAGGTTATGTCCGTGGCGTAGCGTTGAGTGGGAGCGGACGACTGGCGATTTCCTCCTCTTATGACCAGACGTTAAAGGTGTGGAATTTGGAAACAGGCATAGCCCTTGCCACGTTCACCTGCGACGATATGGCATTCTGCTGTGCATTCGTGAACGATCGCGATCTGATCGCCGGCGACTATGGTGGTCGCATCTACTTCCTCCGCTTCGAAGAAACAGAACCTAAGACCTAACACGGCAGGGCAGTGCTAGAATCGGCATTCCACGATTCATTATGCTGCACGCCCGCATAACCTTGAAGAAGATATTTGCCGACACTCTGCGGCGAGGGGGTGGAGACGACGCGCCTCTGTTGGCTTGGCCGCTGGCCTGCGGAGCGAAGGTGGCGGAGAAGACAAGCGCAATTTGCTACAGAGATGGAGTGCTAACGGTCGAAGTTGCCGACGCGACGTGGCGGCAACAACTGCAGAGTTTCGAGCGGCAATATCTTGCGGCTCTGAATCAGGTCAGCGGGCAGCCGGTGAATACGATTGAGTTTGTAGTGAGGATCTAGACCGAACGGCGGTCGCGTTAGAAAGCAGATCGCTAGGGGAGCCTTGACTGAGGTTAATCGGATGTCCCTCACGGGCTAAAGCCCGGTTAATGTCGAGTAATTGCGGACGGCCTGGAGGCCGTCCCCTTCAAAGAATCAGACTTAGCTTTGAGGATCCAGACTTAAGTAGAGTCTCGTGAGGAAGCACACATGGTCACTGACAAGGACGTCTCTTACGTCGCAGAGCTCGCGCATCTCGAACTGACCGCGGATGAGCGCACGCGCATGCTGAAGGATCTTAACTCCATCCTCGGCTACATCGACAACCTGAACGAGTTGGACACGAGCAACGTTGAGCCGATGGCGCAGGTTGCCAGTCGTTCGGACGGAGCCGATAAGACGAGCGGTGCCAAGGGATTCGGTTACGCCATGCGAGCGGATGAACCGCGTCTTTGCTTATCCCGCGAGGAAGCGCTGCGCAACGCGCCAGCTTCCGACGGTGTGTTCTTTAAAGTGCCCAAGGTGATCGAGCGATAGGCGAGGTGACGAATACCGGTGTGGGTCAAACCGAGGTACCTCAGGGGCTAAAGCCCAGTCGGTGAACGTCCGTTGCGGCACGGCTGAAGCCGGCCCCTTCAAAGCGGTTTGTAAGATAGCCTCTTCATGAACATTGATTGCTTAACAGTTGATTCGGCGCGAACGGCGGTGCTGGAAAAGCAGAACACAGCCACCGAACTGGTTGACGCTTTTTACGAGAAGATCGACGCCGAAGATGCTGCCATCGGTGCGTATCTCACCTTGGGCAGGGAGCGTGCGTATCAGCAGGCTGCCCGCATTGACTCCCTAGCCGACAAAGGCGACCCTTTGCCGCCACTGGCGGGCGTTCCGATCGCGGTGAAGGATGTCTTCGCGACAAAAGGAGTGCGCACCACCGCGGGCTCGAAGATCCTGGCGAACTTTATCTCTCCATACGACGCTACCGTGGTGGAGCGGCTGGAAGAAGCTGGCGCCATCATTCTGGGTAAGACGAACTGTGACGAGTTCGCCATGGGTTCGTCGAACGAGAACTCAGGCTTCCATCCTGTTCACAATCCTCACGACCACTCCCGCGTGCCTGGAGGTTCGTCGGGCGGATCGGCAGCTGCGGTCGCTGCTGGAACCGCGGTGGCCTCGATCGGTTCCGACACTGGCGGCTCGATTCGGCAGCCGGCGGCGTTCTGCGGCGTGGTCGGTCTGAAGCCCACCTACGGACGAGTGTCACGCTACGGGTTGATTGCGTTCGCGTCGTCGCTCGATCACGTAGGGCCGTTTTGCAAGAGTGTGAAAGATGCTGCCCTGATGCTGCAGTACATGGCAGGGCGCGATCCCCTCGATTCGACATCGGCGGAGCTGGCTGTGCCTGACTATCTTGAGCAGATTGAGAAGCCGGTGCAAGGCCTGCGAATTGGGATGCCGAAAGAATATTTCGGGGAGGGGCTGGATCCGGAGGTCGACCGGGCGGTAGAAGCGGGCATCGAGGAGTTAGCTAAGGCCGGGTGCGAAATCGTACCGATATCGCTGCCCAATACGAAGTATGCCATTCCGACGTACTACGTTGTCGCCACCGCTGAAGCCTCGTCGAACCTGGCGCGTTACGACGGCGTGCGTTATGGAGTTCGCGCAAATGACGGCAAGACCCTCGCCGAAATGTACTGGCGCACGCGTGACGCCGGCTTTGGGGCGGAGGTCAAACGGCGCATCATGCTGGGCACCTACGTTCTTAGCGCCGGTTACTACGATGCCTACTATCTGAAAGCGCAACGCGTGCGACGGTTGCTGGCGAGCGATTTCGACAAGGCATTCGCCAAGGTGGATGCTATCGTTACGCCTACGACGCCGACACCGGCGTTCAAACTCGGGGAGAAGATCGATGATCCTCTCGCTATGTATCTGGCTGACATTTACACGGTGACGGCGAACCTGGCCGGTATTCCGGGAATTTCCATTCCGTGCGGCAAGACAAAGGAAGGGTTGCCGATCGGGATGCAGATCTTAGGAAAATACTTCGACGAACCCATGGTGTTGCGCGTGGGGCATGTAGCGGAACACGCATTGGCAGCGAGGGTGTCGGGGTAGGGCGGCTTTCCACCTCGCCTACGAGATTTCCTCGTAGTATCTTTCTCCGGCGCAAGCGCGGCACAGGATTTTCCTGTCGCGCCGCACTCCGCGCTGAAAGTTGATGCCTTCTCCGCATTGCTCGCACACGATGCGCTCGCCTTTGTAGCCCGGCAGTTCTTCCGGCGGAAGCAATACTTTCACCCACTGCACGGTAAACAGGTCATCGTTCGATATCTCGCGATAAGCCAGCATTTGTTGCCGGTTCTTGTCTGCGATCTCGGGATGCATTTGTCGCGCCAATGTTTTCGAGCTTTCCCGGGCGCAGACTCGCACCGCCCGTTCCGAGTCGAGATCGACAAACGTCGCGGCCACTTTACCCCAGTCGCGAAACTTGAGTGCGCGCTTGCCCAGGCGGCAGCCGGTTACGACGGCAACCGCGTCAGTGGCGCAGCGGTCGATCTCCACAAAAGTAATGAGACGTTTGCGGTCTTTCCCGTGCGGGTCGTCGATGCCCAACAATTTCAGTCCGAGCATAGCCAGACGGACCCCCAGCACCTGCCCTGCGCACAGATGTCCATGTGCCACTTCCGCGTCGCGCAGCAGTTCGTCGAAGGTCTTCAACAGGATTATTCACCCGCTCCGGCCGCTGAATGACAGCAGGCCTTGAAGAGGCGCGGCTTCAGCCGCGCCGTTGCGTGCGTGGAAAGTTGGGCTTTAGCCGCCGAGGGAACTCGCACTTCGTGTCAACACCGAATCCCCTCAAGGGCTAAAGCCACCGTAATAACAGCAGTTTACGGCACGGCTGGAAGCCGTGCCCCTTCAAAGCGCGGATCCTCCTGAATATAGTAATTCTCAACCTCGACTTGCATCCCTTTTTATGGTTCGTCGGAATCGTCGTCGGCCACTTCGTCTACGAAGCGTCCCCTTACGGTCACGCTAAGTTTGTCACCAGCTTTCGGAAGAAAGGTTACCCGAGCCGGTTGACGGTCCCAGTGCGGAGCGGCGCACTCGGAGTCAGGCTGATCTCCGCCGTTCGCCTTCCCCAGTTCTTTGCGATACAGCGGCTTCTTTACGCCAATTTGCACGACCAGGGCATCCAGCTTCTCTCCATTTCCGGTGACGCCGCAATAAGCCCCATAGTCGCGATACCAACTCACCTCGGAATAATACGGGTCGAAGTCGGGCAACCGAATCGCCGTGATCTTCCCTGAGACGCGGTCCACCAGCAGCCATCCCCCAAGCTGCCAAAGCCACTTGGGAGACTGGCGCGTATCGTCGGGCAGCGCATCGTTGATGCGAAAAGCCCGGCGCACCACGAACTGCCGGTCGGTGACGTCGTGCGACTTGCCAGTCGTAAACTCTTTCAACTTCGCGTCCACATCAAGCGGACGGACCGAGATGTCCATGCTGTGAGATTCGTCAGGGCCGACAAAAAGCTTTGCCGGCAGCGGTTTCCCCAGGATTACCACATGGGGCTTGGACGCAGCGCCGGCGCCAATACTAAGCAGCGCTAGCGCAGCGAGAACACGAAGAGTGCGCATGTGACTACTTGAAAGGCTAATCCGGGCCTGCGGCGGCTGCAAGTCTTATCGGCAAGGAGGCAGCCACGCTATGCGATCGACTGGGGTAAGATTCACCAAAGAGCAGCCGGGGTGGACATGACCTTCATCGATACCAACAAACTGCCGACGATCGAACGCTTGCCGGGCTGGAGAGGGCGCTATTTCGATTCGGCCAACATGACCTTTGGGCATTATGAGTTTGACGCTGGGACCTCGATCCACGAGCATTCCCATCCTCAGGAAGAGGTCTGGCAAATACTCGAAGGAGAGCTGGAAATAACGATCGGCGGCGTTACCGAGCGCGCAGGTCCTGGCTATGTCGGAATCGTTCCACCGGATACGCTCCATGCCGTAAAGGCGGTCTCACCAGGGAAGGCGATCGTTGTGGACTATCCTTTGCGTGAGCGCACCCCTCATCCAGCGGCGACGCGTTAGGGCATCCCGGGCCCAGGAAACAAACGTTTGCTTGGTGACAACTGGAATACAATAAGCAAGCGTCTAAGTGCTGATGACGGCCTTGTATTACAGCTTCATCATTCCGGCGTACAACGAAAGCGAGAGGCTCGCTACTTCGCTTCCCAAAGTGTTTGCCTACATTCGTGAACGGCAGATGCAGGCTGAGGTCATCGTGGTAAACGACGGTTCGACCGACGACACTGACGCGGTGACTCGCAGCTTTTCCAGCCAGTATCCTGGGCTTCGGTTGCTGGGGAACCCCGGCAATCGCGGCAAAGGTTACAGCGTACGTAACGGCATGTTGCATGCTAATGGCGACGTTCTGCTGTTTACCGACGCGGACCTGTCCTCGCCGATTTACGAAGCGACCAAATTATTCGCGGCCTTGGAGCAGGGCAGCGAGGTCGCTATCGGCTCGCGCTGGCTAAAGGCCGCATTGCAAACCGAACGCCAGCCCTGGTATCGCCAGTTGTATGGCCGTCTTTTTAATCTCGGACTGCGGATCGTCCTGGGTTTGAAATATCGCGACACGCAATGTGGGTTTAAAGCATTTACGCGAGCAGCGGCCCAGACCATTTTCTCGCGACAACGGATTGAGCGCTGGGGGTTCGATCCGGAGCTGCTGTTCCTCGCCGACAAATTCAAGTTGCGCACGGTTGAGGTTCCAGTCGAGTGGGCGCACGATCACCGCTCCAAGATCAATCCTCTGCGCGACGGCATGAAAATGGGTGTGGAGATGCTGGATATCCGGGTGAACGATCTCCGCCGGCTGTATGAGCATCCTTCAATGGCCGTCGAGGAGCCGCTGATTCAGCCGGTGGCTCCGGCCGAAATCGCAAAATAAACAAAAGAATTAACATTGCTAAATTTTGTAGCCTTCTGCCGATCCACGCATCTGCTCTTGAGGCGACAAAGGTCTTGGCTTGCTCCTGCGCAATGGGACTAGCCGCAGTTTTCGATTTCTGCATCTTACTGCCGATTTACGGTTGCAGCGCATATGCCAGGCACAATTCCAACTCGCGATCTGCCAATGTCGATGGCCACCCAAACTGAAGCGCCGTTGGCGCAGAACTATCTGACCGTGCGCGAGACCTCCCTGCAGATTTGTGCCCCCCTGAGCGTTGAAGATCACAGCCTGCAGCCGATGCCGGATGCCAGTCCGGCGAAGTGGCACCTGGCACACACGACATGGTTTTTCGAGACCTTTCTCCTCAGCACGCAAAATGCCTACTATCCGTTTAATCCCACATTTCGCAATCTGTTCAATTCGTACTACAACGCAGTGGGGGACCGGCCGTTGCGGGCTTTGCGGCACATCTTATCGCGTCCCGGCCTGGATGAGGTGCATGCTTATCGCGCCCACGTGGATGATGCCATGGTGCATTTGCTTACATCGGACCCTGCGCCCGAGTTGGCCGCGCTGGTGACCCTCGGGATCAACCATGAGCAACAGCACCAGGAACTGATTGTCACCGACGTAAAGAATGGGCTGTGGACGAATCCGCTTCGACCGGCATTTCGCCCGGCGCAAGAGAGTCACGAGGCACACGACTCCTCTGTGGCTCCGTTGGAGTGGCGCGGCTTCGAGGAAGGCACCTTCAGCGTAGGTTTTGCCGGCGAGGGCTTCGCATTCGATAACGAGAGTCCGCGGCACAAGGTTTACCTGGAACCATTTCGCCTGGCCTCACGATTGGTAACTAATGGCGAGTATCTCGAATTCATGCGCGACAACGGGTACGGCACAGCCAACCTGTGGTTTTCCGATGGTTGGGATTGCGTGCGCAACAATCAGTGGAACGCTCCGCTGTACTGGGAGCAGCGAGACGGCGACTGGTGGCACTACACCGTCGAAGGCATGAAGCCTGTCGACATGAGCGAGCCGGTTTGTCACATCAGTTATTACGAGGCCGACGCTTTTGCCCGCTGGGCGGGCGCGCGGCTGCCAACCGAATTCGAGTGGGAAGTTGCGGCGAACTCCTGCGGCATCGAGGGAAACTTCCTGGAGAGTGGGCACCTGCATCCGCGTGTCGTGAAAGACGATGCGGCGGAGCCGTTGTCGCAAATGTTCGGCGATGTTTGGGAGTGGACGGCCAGCGCCTATGTGCCTTATCCCGGCTTCAGTCCGGCGGCGGGCGCGGTCGGCGAGTACAACGGCAAGTTCATGTGCAATCAGATGGTGTTACGCGGCGGATCCTGCGCGACGCCGCAGTCACATATTCGAGCGACCTATCGCAATTTCTTTCCGCCCCATGCGCGCTGGCAATTTATGGGCATACGGTTGGCCAATGGCAACTAGCAAGCAACAACTTCAGTTCCTGGCGAATGATGCAATTGCGGTGGAAGTGCTCGAGGGTCTGAGTGCGGTCCCCAAGTGGCTTCCATCGAAACTGTTTTATGACGAGGCCGGCTCCGATCTTTTCGAGCAGATCACCGAGTTGCCGGAGTACTACCTCACACGCACCGAGCGGTCGATCCTCGAAACTTATGCGAGCGAGATTCTGGAGCAGGCGGGAAGCGCATTGACCCTGGTCGAACTCGGGGCCGGAACCGCGACCAAGACGTGCATCCTGATTGCGGAGCTGCTGGCCCGGCAGAGCCGCGCGTTGTTTTATCCCATCGACGTTTCGCCTTCGGCATTGCAGGAAGCCGTGACCCAACTCGGGCTGCAATTTCCGGAGTTGCGAGTCAATCCCATCGTCGCCGATTACACCGGAGGCGTGCCGGCGCTGAGTCGCATCAGCGGACGCAAGTTGGTGTTGTACATCGGATCGAGCATTGGGAACTTTGAGCCGGATGAGGCGATACGGATTTTGCGTCGCATCCGCAGGACGCTTCGCCCGGGCGACGCATTGCTGCTGGGCGCCGATTTTGCCAAGAGTCCGAAGATCATTCTGCCCGCGTACGACGATTCGCAGGGAGTCACGGCGAGGTTTAACAAAAACATTCTGGCGCGCCTGAATCGCGAGCTCGATGCTGACTTCGAGGTCGATCAGTTCCGCCATATCCCGATGTGGAATAAACGGCTGTCGCGCATCGAGGCCTACCTGGAGAGCACCACCGCGCAAAACGTTTTCATCCCGGCGCTCGACTTGGACCTGTCGTTCGCCCCGGGAGAACGCATCCATACCGAGAACAGCTACAAATACACCGAGGACATGATTGAATCGATTCTGCGCGAGGGCGGCTTCAGCCTGGAGCACACCTGGTGCGATCGGAAGAAATGGTTCGGGGTGCATTTGGCGCGGGTGTAGGGGATGTACTGGAAACGAACCCCTGTATTGATCGTCGGCACATCGGGAGTTTGATGTGTCGTCCCTATGGGACTCGGGTGTCTTTCATGCTTACCCAGTGCTGAAGCACTGGGCTAAGATTTTTCGTCCCGCAAGCGGGACTTGGCACGATTGAATCCGAACTGCCGTCCTGTGCCAGCCACTGACTCGTCATTCTTTCGCTAACTTGTAATGTGCGTGTAGGCATGGCCGTTGGAACCGCGAGAGCGCGAGCGCCGCAGGCGCAGAAAATCTTAGCCCCGCCCTTCAGGGCGGGGTAGGCGTAAGGTATGGATCGAGTCCCGTAGGGACGGCACAGGAATCATCCAAACACGTATCGCGAATCGTATTCCACGCCCGCCTTGCGCAACAATGCCAAAAACTCCTGCTCAAAACTCCACTTCTGATGATGCGCCTCCTGGTTTGCAATGTAATCGGCCACGACCTGTCTTTGGGAATGGCTGACGCTGAACGCTCCATAGCCTTCCTGCCAAGAGAAGCGCCGCCCCATCTCGCCGAGCATGCGCGACGAGTTGCCTTTGAGGTCCCGCATCGCCTGCGCCAGCGGCATGGCGGGTGGCAACGAGATGAGCAGATGAATGTGGTTCGCGGTTCCTCCCGCCGCAAGCAAAGTAATGTGCTTGGCTTTGGCAGTTCCAGAGATGTAACGGCAGAGCACGTCCGGATGCTCAATGAGGTTAGCGCGATCCTTGGTGCTGAAGATGCAATGCACCAGGTTGGAAGCGTGGGTGTGCGACATGCAGAAATGGTAATGAAGAATGGCGGCGGTCACGGTGACCGTCGGCACATCGAGACGTTTGCTGTGCCGTCCCTACGGGACTCGGGCTCCTTTTTTGCGCTCACCCAGCGCCGAAGCACTGGGCTAAGAGTTTTCGTCCCGCAAGCGGGACTCTGGCATTGCCCCGGGTTGGCTGTGCGTCTTCTGCACGTTACCTCGGCAAAGGAAGATGGGTGCCAGCTCACCGAACTCAGGATCTCTGGCCGTCGACGCGGTTTCGAATCTCTAACGCATACCTTTCGGTACGTCGTGTGCGGCGCCCCACGTTAACTCAACAGAAGGTGGAACCCGGGGTCACTCGGCGAGAGGAAGCTTGAATTGGGGCACCCAGCCCGGGTGCCCCAATCCTTTCAGTGCACTCCTCTTCCGAAACCGAATTTATTCGTAAAGGTCACTTCGGTGATGCCTGGAATGGTAGTAGCGACCCTGCAGTAATTAGAAGGGGGCTGGCACGGCATAAGCTGACCCTCATTTATTGTGATGTTCGACGGGAAATAGAAGACTTGAGGCGTTTCTTCGATCATCACCTGCGTGTTAACCGGGAAGTTGCCAGCCAAGACGCAGTTGCCGCCCTGCTGGGGCGAACCCGCTGTTACGTAGTAAACATTTCTTTGGCTGCCGCTGATTACCGTAAACTGGAATACGTGACCAAGTGTGAATGGTCACCCGCAACCTTGCAGAGTTTCAACAGACCCGGCGGTGCTGCATAGTTCGTGAAGGTCGTAAGGGTTTCCTCATCCTCATCGCCTGCCATGACATTAACGATAGCCTGCAGGTCCGGCAGGGTCCATGAATCCAATTCATTATGGTGGAATCCCTGTTCGTCATATGCGATGGCGGTGACATTTGACACCGCGACTCCCAGCACCGGTGTTTCGGTAACGGTAACCCCGCCAGAGGGCACCTGGATAGATCCTGAGCACTGTCCAACCGGAACCCTAATCGGACCGCTGTTGAAGGCGGGTGTCGTCGCTGTGAAGTTGAACACCCCCGTGACCGGATAAGCGGGATCCGATGCTTGCAAATCTCGATATAACCTGTCTGGAGGTCGATCACCTGCACGTTATCCAACCCATTGATATTGTCCCTCGGCCCATCGCCATTGAAAAAGGTTAGCGTCGTCGGTCCCGCCGCGGTGAAAGTGCAGGTAATTTGCTTCCACACTAGATTATGAGTATCTTGCATGGCATTCACCCCTGAACAGGGCGTACTGTGAACACCGTTTATTGAAACGTTGACAGCGCTTTGCGTGCCAGAGGTTGGAGTCGTTACGGTTCCCACCCAATAAGACAACTGATAGATATGGGCAGGTATAGTTGGCACCGTCTGCTCAACACCCGTGGTATCGTTATTGTCTTGGGCGCCCGTCAAGTCTAACCATTGATTTAGATCCTCGGCGTGATAACAAACGCCACTAGGAAGGTCGCAGTAGCTTATGACAATCAAGACATTGGCCCCGGGCATTCCGACGACCGTCCAAGGGGAATTATCTAGGGGCCCGACGAAGTACTCATCATACAATTGCGGGGGTTGGACGACTGGGTCTTCGAAACTTCCGTCCTGGATCAGGTTTTGAGCGGAGATGGGCGATGCATACAGCATGGTCGCCAGCATAAGAACGGTATACATAGTTACGAGCCGTCTATTCATTTCGTTCTTCTCCTCCAGAAAATTCCGCACTCTGACTTCTTCTGGCCCTCTGACTATTCGCGCCCGTGCGAGTAAAACCCAGCATCCTTGCCCTGCTAATTCCGCAAATAGTCGGCGGCTTCATACAGGAGCCTGCATGAATTCTTACAAAGTTGAGTGATTAGTCGCCCACGCCTCGAAAAGGAGTCACGAGGTGTCCTACGTTAATGGGCCGAATAGCGGAATTTCTCGGCCAAAGGTGACGCCATAGTCTAGGTACTTCTTCTGTATGTCAAGAAGTTTTTAACAGAATTGAAACAATTCTTTTATAGTTAGCACTTAGATGGCGGCGGTTCGCCTCCTAGTCTATGGAGACTATCGTGGGAGACTTGGCAGAAAGCACGATAGAAAGGACGAGCACAGATGAAGCTGATCTCGGTGAGTACAGGGCTCCCGCAAGAAGTTACGTGGCACGGAAGAATCGTAACCACAGGGATCTTCAAGTACCCGGTCGAAGGCCGCGTTGCTTTGCACAAGCTTAATTTAGACGGCGACCGCCAGGCAGACCTCACCGTCCACGGGGGAGAGTATAAGGCGGTTTACTGCTACCCGGTCGCACACTATGACTATTGGAGAAGGGAATTGCCGGGCCGGGAGTTGCCGACGGCCATCTTCGGAGAAAACTTTACCACCGACGGCTTGCACGAAGACTCGGTCCATATCGGCGACCGATTCTCCATCGGTTCCGCGGAAGTCATCGTGACTCAACCACGCCTTCCTTGCTACAAACTGGGCGTGAGGTTTCAGTCCGATGACATAGTCAAACGATTTCTTGCGAGCGGGCGAACCGGCTTTTACCTTGCCGTGACACACGAGGGCGAGGTCGGCGCAGGCGACGAGATCAACGTGATTGATCGAGACCCAAATACTGTTTCTGTTTCGGAGATTACCCGCTTGTACATCGCCAAGAGATATGGAGATGAGGAAGTGAATTCGGCGGCCCGTGCTCTGCGCGTGGCCGCATTGCCAGAGAGTTGGAAAGAGTATTTCCGCGAACGGCTAGATAGGACTGGGTGATGCGGGTCTGTGTTCTCCGCTGATCCGTCGCACTCCCAAACCCTCGAATCAGTGGCGCGTCTGGCACCTTGGTGATAGCTGCGTGGGCCACTCTCGGCTTAGCGCCCATCATGTATTAACTATTGATTTCTACTGCTGATTTCTGCTGCGCGGGCGGCAAAAGTTTGCTACACTTCGCGGCACTCTTGCGCCACTTCGTCGCAACCCCAGGGCGGTTTCCATTCCAATTTGAAAGGAGCATCCAATGCATCGTGCTACGGTGAGAATCCTCTTCGTGTGTATTTGTGTGATGACATTTTGCCTGGCTGCCAACGCTGCGGGCCCAATCACAGGAAAGTTTGACATCTATTTCGAAATAACCGTCGAGTCTGTTCCTGCGAACACGCCGATTAGCTGCACACTGACGGTGTCAGTGGAGGGAGAACAAGGCCTCTTTGAGGACTCAATGTCCGTGACCGCCGCCCCCCCAAACGGTAATCACGTGGTTTGCACAGTGCCCATGAATTACTCCTGGATGCTGAACAATCCGGGCAGCGATATCGTTAGCCTCTCGTACACCGTGGTCGCCGCGGCAACGGGTCTCCCATACCGTCAGGACTCGCAGTCCGCTACGATGCCGGTCCCGGCAACCGGTACAGCCAGTCATATCTACGTGACGGTCGTGTTGTAGGAGGCTGCCAGCAGAGATTCGACCAGTCCCAGGTTCGCGCCCATCTTTTGGGCGCCGACCTGGGGGCAACTTCAGTACGCGTCGCGGAAATGGCATCAATCTCGGCGGTCAGATTTTGCGGCTTATTTCCAGGGAGAGCCAATCCTTGAACTGTCCTGCCCAAGCTTTTCCGGTTCGTCCCAATTCGGGAAGAACGCCGCGATGGCTTCACTGTCGGATTTTGCGTTTAAACGGCCACTGGAGCGTCGCTGTTGGCTCGGACGACCTTTTCCCTGTCTAGCACGATTAAAGATCGCCTACGGGCCTTCAAACGTGCGGACAGGCCATCCTGCTCGGTGGCCATATAGTGGTTTTCGTGTTGTCACTTAAGTTTTGGAATTATTACTCTATTTTATAGCACTTACGTCTTAATTATCTGGACCCGTTATCTACGGTCGATCGCCGCGGTAGATGATGTTGATTTTCCTGCAACGGAATTGCGATTCTGGGGAACTGTCCATGGGTTCGCCTCGAACTGGCGAAACTCGGTTTCCAGCTTCCATTGCAGACGTGCCTTCTCGCTGCCATCGAGAAACTTCTGACATACTGCCGATGGTTGCGTCGCCGCTACTTTGTCGCTTGCGCATTCTTTGACCACGATGAACGCTTTACCGTCCCGCCACAAGCTTGGCCCACCGATGAATGCATGTTCCAGGCTGGTGCGCGCCATCTTCTTCAGCTGCAGGTAACTGAGATTCTGGTCCTCCGCACCCCGCAGATATTCGTGGGTCATGTCGGAGCGGGCGACTCCTTCATCATCGGTTGCGAGTGCCACCGGCACGCCGGCGCGAATGTATTCACTCAGCGGATGCTGCGGCCCACGTATGCCGAGGATGACGTCGTTGCTGGTCAGGCAGATCTCCACCATCACGTTGCGGTTGGCCATCTCCTGCAGAAGTTCGAAGGGACGGCTTTCGTTCATTACGTCAACGCCGTGTCCGATGCGTTCGGCGTGGCCCGTTTCGATTGAATCGCGAATGTGAAACTGCAGACCTTCAGGAGGAACAAGCCCCGCGGCCAGCTCACCCGCGTGCAAGGTGATGTGCACGTGAGGATAGCGTTCGTGCAAGTAATTGAGCATGCGCATCTGCAACGGGAAGTCGCGCATGGGAACGTACCAGTCTTCCGGCATTACCAGGTTCAGGCTAACGAAGTGAGGATTAGGAGTGACCAGCTTCGGGTCGGCGCCCGCCATCAGGAACCCCGAAAGAATCTCTGCGAAGACGATCTCCTTTGGCTTGCCTCGAGCGACCTGGAACAAGAAACGTTGCGTGATCTGGCATCCCGGATCGGCTTTAGGTACGCCACAGTTCAGGAGCTTGTCGCGAGCCATCTCAGCCGCCTGCACCTGCTGGCTTGCGGCCGCCAAAATCTGTGCCAGCCCCCCGTCGAGCAACTTTTGCTGCAGCCGGGCGAAGTCATCATCCCAGCCAACGGATTCGGCAAGCTTGTCCAAGTCCTTGCCGGTCGGTGTAATCATCAGCTCCTGGTACACCTCGTGTTGCGATGCCGCGCGCGCGGCGGTCTCGGCCAGCATTTTGTCTTCGGCGCCGACGGTAGCTTGTCCAAACTTTCCAAAGGTGTCGAAGAAATGGTCGTGGCCGGATTGGCCAGATAGCTGCCAGTTGCGCATGGAAAAGGCGTCGATCATACCAGCATAGAGGCCGGGATCGCCGAACGCCGTGCTGACTGGAATAGTGGAACCGCACGGACCGGCAATGATCGTCAAGGTCTTGGGATCCACGCAGTCATTGCTGTCTGCACCCCACTGGATGAGCGACTCCGCATAAATGGCGCCCGACAGATGATTGTGCAGGTCGCCTCCCTTGGGCATCTCTCGCAGGAAGGGCAACAGCAAGTTGGGATTATTGCGAATGCTTTTGAAGTAGCGCTCGGTGCGGGCTTCGTTTGAATTGGAAACTGCAGGGCGGGTGGCTGCAGTTGTAGTAGGTGGTCCAATCAGCGCGAGGGCTAAAGCGAGTGACGGCCAGAGAAACCGGCAGCGGTGCTTCATGCAGACTCCTTAGAACTGGGTCAAATCAAAGTCTCAGGAAACGGCATGATAACAGCGGCGGCAGCAGTCACTCATAAGAGTTTCTTGCCGAGAGGCTTATCGTCAAGGAAGCTCTGATTAAGCCGAAATTTTGAACGGGCCGGCCTTCAGGCCGTCCGTAAGGGTCTTAAAAAAGCCGCAGGGCTTTAAGTTTGCTGAAAAACGCGATTGGCACTTGGTTTGTGTCAGGGCGCGACTTCAGTCGTGCCGATAAGCCGTTTATTTTTGTCATCACGAGCGGGCTTCAGCCCGCGAGAGATCTGATTTTCTCACTTTATCAGCAACCTCTTTAGCCCGTGCGGGATTTCGAAATAGTTTATTCAGCGCTTCTTAGTCCGATTGCAAGGCAGCGCCAGGAACAACTACCGCCAGGCTATTTCTTCTCCATGGCTTTGATCTGCTGGACCAACGTATCAATCTCTTCCGGCGTGAGCTTACCGCCGTACTTGGGCATGTGGCCTTTGCCATCGGTAATGATTTTGCGCAGATCGTCCGCAGACGCCGAGGTGGTCTTTTCGGTGACCAGCGAAGGCCCGCCGAAGTGGCGACCCTCAGCGGTCTTACCATGGCACTTCTCGCAATTTTTCTGAAAGACGGGATTCGCCGTCAGACCCGCCTCTGGCGGCGGAGTTTGAGCCGTGATTGTTGTGAGCGCGAAGAATGCAGAACCGACAGCGACGGTAATGAGGAGTGTTTTCAAGCCAGCCTCGTTCAGTAATCAAGATTCATCCCTACAGAAGCTGCGATCTATGATAATCCGATCGGTGCGATTACTGGCGAACGCCGTGCAGCCTTGCCGCAGCGCCCAACGTGGTCCAACCCATGAGCTTCCGCGGCTTGGCCGGCAAGCAAACCGACGCCAATCTGAGCTAAAATCTTGACCCTCAGGAAAGGAGGCCAACTATGGCAATCGACATGGACAAGCTCAATGAGTTTATAGGGCGATTTGTCGGAGACCTTGGCGCGGCGGTCGCCACCGGGATGGTCGTAATCGGTGAGCGGCTTGGACTTTACAAAGCGCTGGCGGAGCGCCCAATGACCTCCGCCGAACTTGCCGCCAAAACCGGAACCGATGAACGCTACGTGCGGGAATGGCTCGCCTCCCAGGCGGCGGGTGGCTATGTCACCTACGATGAAAAGGCAAACCAGTTCAGTCTCACCGAGGAGCAGGCGTTTGCCTTGGCCAACGAAGACAGCCCAGCCTATTTGCCGGGCGCCTTTGAATTGGCCCTCGGGTCACTCGCAGCGGTCCCGCGAATTGCCGATTCGTTTCGCACCGGAGCAGGAATGGGCTGGCACGAACACGATGACGGCGTGTTTCACGGATGCGAGAAATTCTTTCGGCCGGGTTACGCCGCTAACTTAACCAGCTCCTGGATCCCTGCGCTCCACGATGTGAAGGAAAAACTCGAGCGCGGTGCGCGGGTGGCCGACGTGGGCTGCGGGAAAGGATCATCGACGGTCCTGATGGCAAAGGCATTTCCCAAATCCCAGTTCTTCGGATTCGATTACCACGATAAATCGATCGAAGCGGCGCGTGATTCTGCGAAACGGGCGGGGATCGCCGATCGGGTTACATTCGAGGTGGCAAAGGCCAAGGAGTATCCGGGGAAAGACTACGACTTTGTCGCGGTTTTCGATTGCCTGCACGACATGGGCGATCCCGTCGGCGCCGCCGCCCACGTTCGCCGCTCGCTGCGCGATGACGGTACGTGGATGATCGTTGAGCCATTCGCGAATAACGACTTGAAGGACAATCTGAATCCGGTAGGACGGGTCTATTACTCGTTCTCGACACTGCTGTGCACGCCCTGTTCACGATCGCAAGAAGTTGGTCTATGCTTGGGTGCGCAATCGGGCGAGCTGCGAATCCGGGAAGTGGTGACATCGGCGGGCTTCAGCCGCTTCCGGCGAGCGACAGAAACGCCATTCAACATAGTTTACGAAGCCCGGCCCTGAAAGGAAGACTTTGAACGGCGGGAACGAGATTGCCAGTGGTGAGCTACTATCGGTTGAGTGCTCCCCAAAAATGAGCCGGTGGGAATAGCTTGCGGAATTGTTTCTACTCGGGACGCGCCGGCAAACGAAACACTGCAGGATGAAAAGGAAACGAACATGGATAAGGAACGGAAACTCCTCAGAAGCGCCTTGTGTGTTGCGGCGGTCGCGGTGGCGCTTTCTAGTTTTGCGGCTGCCCAAGTCGAAACCATTGATGCTACGGCCCGCGGGACCAGCACGCAGATGGGCAATATTGGCAGCATCAAAGTGATCATTAACCAGTTCTCGACGCCGGAAGACCAAGCGGTCTTGAAACAGGCCTTCAATACGGGCGGCAACGAAGCGTTGGTGAAGGCGCTGTCGAAGATGAAGCCTGCCGGCCGCATCCAGATACCGGGTACCGTGGGCTATGATCTCGCCTACGCGATTGCAATCCCAACCCCAACCGGTCGCAAAATCCGTTTCGTCACCAACCGCCGCATCGCTTTCCGCGAAGCCTACCGCGACACCCAGTCACAGGCGTACGACCTGACCGCAGGCGAGATCGAGATCAACGATCAGGATAAGGGCAAGAGCGCGGGAGTGTTGTACCCGGCGGCCCAGTTGGGCGTCGATTCCGACGGGCAGGTATCAATCAACCTGCGCAAAAATCCTTGGCAACTGACGAACATCATCGATTGGAAGGCCAAACCCAAAGACTAAGAACAGGCTCCATCGAGATCAAGTGGCGAAGCTGATGACGCTAGGTTCACCGGTGCCCATCCCCTCGCCAACGGCAGGCGAGAAGGATGGGACACCCGAAGTTCGATGAAATCCAACCACGGGTTTCATAGGCGTTACGGCTTCTCATGCGTTTAATGAATCCGCGTGATCCGTGAAATCCGCGGTTAAAGTTCAACCTTCTTTATGTGAGTTGAGTTTCCCTCCGCATTTCTCTACCATCCAGAGTTCTCCATCCTTCACTCCGGCGGAATGCCAGTGGACAAGCTCCGAGTGCTGATCACGCGCGAACGCATCGCGGCGAAGGTGGCCGAGATGGGGCAGCGCATCAGCCAGGATTTTGCCGGTGAGCCGGTTGTCTTGATCGGGGTGCTGAAGGGGGCGACCATTTTTCTAGCCGACCTGGCGCGGCAGATCACGCTCGACGTCAGCTTCGATTTCATCGCGGTGTCGAGCTATGGCAACGCCAAGCAGCAGAGCGGCGAGGTCAAGCTGGTGAAAGATGTGGACCGCTCGATGGAGGGCCGCAACATTATCCTGGTGGAAGATATTCTGGATACCGGCGTGACCTTGACCTACATCCAAAACATGTTGCGCGCGCACCGGCCGAAGTCGCTGAAGATTGCGGCGCTGTTGGACAAGGTGTCGCGGCGCACCGAGCCCATCCACGGGGATTACGTTGGTTTCGAGATTCCCGACGAATTTGTGGTCGGATACGGTCTGGACTTTGCCGAGCATTATCGTAGTCTGTCGGATATTTGTGTGCTGGAGTCCGGCGCGGAATCGGGATAGAATCTCTGGTGCTCATGTCCGTGAACTCTCCTGTCGTACTCGGCGCAGCCGCCAGTCTTGTGAGCGATTGGCATAGCGCAGCCAACCTCATCGATCACACGCTGCTTAAGCCCGATGTCACTCGCGACCAGGTGATCGCGTTGTGCGATGAGGCCGTTCGTTACGGCTTTCATGCGGTCATGGTGAATCCGGCCAACGTTGCCGTGGCTGCTGCTCGATTGCGAGGCTCGCCGGTAAAAGTTGGTACGGTGGCCGGCTTTCCCTTGGGTGCGAACCTTACGCTTACCAAACTGACCGAAGCCGAGGCCGCCTTGCGCAATGGCGCGCATGAGCTGGACATGGTGCTCAACATTGGCGCGCTGAAGTCGGGCGACCGAGTGTTGGTGCAACACGAAATGCGGAGTATGGTTCGGCTGGTGCATGGTCGCGGGGCGATCCTGAAGGTGATACTGGAGAATTGCCTGTTGAACCAGGTGGAGAAAATATTGGCTTGCTCACTGGCACTGGAAGCGGGCGTGGATTTCGTGAAGACCTCCACCGGCTTCGCCGATTCGGGCGCGACCGCCTTTGACGTGGTGTTAATGCGCGGCGTGGTTGGGCACAAAGTCGGCGTGAAGGCGGCGGGCGGCATTCGGACCGCGGCGCAGTTCATCGACATGATCGATGCCGGCGCGAACCGCATCGGTACTAGCGCCAGCGTCGAGATCGTGCACGAACTGGGCGCGCCGGCCGACGATCGATCCAATGGAAACCGTTAGACATTGTTTTGAAGGGGCGCACCTTCAGGTGCGCCGATATGAGCCATTTATTCTTGTCATTTCGAAGGGCTTCAGCCCTGAGAAATCCGCTGGTTCTCTCCGTTGCCGACTTGTTCGCCCATTTAATTCGCCACCTTTGCCGGAGTCCGCATGGCGCGTCTGACCGGCGTGCTCGGCATCCTCGCGATTCTGCTTTTTGCCTACCTCTTCTCGACTGACCGGAAGGCCATCCGCTATCGCACCGTATTGGTCGGACTGGCGCTGCAATTTATCTTCGCGATTCTTGTGTTGCGCGTGAGTTTCGGGGTGCGCGTCATGACCATCGCAGGCGACGCGGTCGAGCGGCTTCTCAGTTATTCCTTTGCCGGATCGCAGTTCGTCTTTGGCGAGTTCGGAGCCAAACTCTCCCGCTTCGGGGTGGTCTTCGCCTTCCAGGTACTGCCCATCATCATTTTCATCGCCGCATTTTTCTCCATCCTTTATTACTACGGTGTTATGCAGTTCATCATTCGGCAACTGGCAAAAGTCATGATGCGCTTTATGGGCGCAAGCGGCGTCGAGTCGCTGGATGTGGCGGCCAGCATCTTCATGGGAATCACGGAAGCGCCGCTGACCATCCGCCCTTTCCTGCCCAAGGTCACGCGCTCCGAGCTGATGACGATTATGACCAGTGGCATGGCGCACGTCTCGGGAGCAATGTTAGGCGCATATATTTTGCTTGGTATCGAGGCGCGGCACCTGCTGGGGGCGGTGATCATGACGGCGCCGGGAACCATCCTGATCGCCAAGATGCTGGTGCCCGAGACCGAAAAGCCGCTGACCGCCGGCAAAGCGAAGATCGATACCGTCGAGTTTGGCGAGCGCGCAAGCAATGTTCTGGACGCGGCCGCGAAAGGTACGACTGACGGTCTGTATCTCGCGTTGAACGTGGCGGCAATGCTGATTTCATTCTTGGCCCTGATTGCATTATTCGACGGCGTTCTCGGCGGTACTCACAACTTCCTCGCGCTGCACGGATTCCCCTGGTTCCCGTCGAAGCTGGAGTCGATCTTCGGAGTAATCTTCGCGCCGGTCGCGTGGCTGATTGGTGTGCCGTGGCATGACTGTCTCGCCATTGGGAATCTGCTGGGCACACGCATGGTGCTGAACGAGTTGGTCGCCTTCACCATGTTGAGCGCTCAGAAGGCCGCGCTCGATCCGCGGTCGTTCACCATCGCGACCTTCGCCCTCTGCGGATTCGCGAACTTGGGCTCCATCGGCATCATAATCGGCGGCCTCAGCAGCCTGGCGCCGAATCGGCGAAGCGACCTGGCACAACTCGGTTTCAGGGCCATGATCGCAGGCACGCTGGCCAACCTAATGTCGGCAAGTATTGTGGGGCTGTTGTTGCGGGCATAGACAAGGTGTAGGAGCAAGGGGTGAGGCATGGCGGATTTATTTGTTCTTGCCCGCACAGCCACTTATGACTGGGTACTGACCTAACTCCTAGCCCCTGGCCCCTAGGCCCTGTTTTGTGCCTTTCCTCACAATCCGGTGTGACCTTCGCACTAGTTCCTCTTCGGGAACAAGCCCATGCTTTACACCAGAGAGCCTCTTCCGGCTCTTGAGAACTCGTGTGGGTTCATGTCGAAGGCGCATGTTCAAAGCCAACTTAATTTCTTGCCGGTCGCTCCGTTGACAAGCTGTTATGGCCGTAACCGCGCCGGAGCTGTTGTTCCCACTCGCACAAACTACGCAGATTCGTTCGGAGGCCACCATGGCAATTACCAAGCAGGATGCTCTTGACTATCACTTTGGGTCACGGCCAGGAAAAATAGAGGTCGTCTCCACCAAGCCTTGTCTTACACAACGCGATCTTAGTCTCGCCTACACGCCGGGTGTTGCCGATCCCTGCCTCGAGATCGAGAAAAATCCGCAGGACGCATTCAAGTACACCGCCAAAGGCAACCTGGTCGCGGTTGTCACCAACGGGACGGCAGTGCTGGGTCTGGGCGACATCGGCGCGTTGGCCGGCAAGCCGGTCATGGAAGGCAAAGGTGTCCTGTTCAAAAGGTTCGCGGACATCGACGTGTTCGACATCGAGCTCGGCACCCATGATCCCGATGAGATCATCAAGACCTGCCAACTTCTGGAGCCCACCTTCGGCGGCATCAACCTCGAAGACATCAAAGCGCCGGAGTGCTTCTACATCGAAGAGACCCTGAAGAAGACGATGAAGATTCCGGTCTTCCACGACGACCAGCATGGCACCGCGATTATCTCCGGCGCAGCGTTGGTGAACGCGGTGGAATTGACCGGCAAGCGCATGGAGCAGATCAAAGTGGTCGTCAACGGCGCTGGAGCTTCCGGCATCGCTTGCGCTGAGCATTACGTCTGCATGGGCGTAAAGCGCGAGAACATCACTCTTGTTGACACCAAGGGCGTCATCTACAAGGGCCGTAAAGAGGGAATGAATCCTTACAAGGAGCGCTTCGCCAAAGAGACGACAATGCGAACTCTCGCCGACGCCGCGAAGGGCGCCGACGTACTGCTGGGCCTCTCCAAGAAAGGCGCATTCACGCCTGCAATGATCGCCTCCCTCGCTCCGAAGCCAGTGGTCTTCGCGATGGCGAATCCCGATCCCGAGATTACCTACGACGAGGCGCGCGCCGTGCGTGACGACATCATCATGGCGACGGGCCGGTCCGACTATCCCAACCAGGTCAATAATGTGCTGGGCTTCCCATTCATCTTCCGCGGTGCTCTCGACGTGCATGCCACTACCATCAATGAAGAAATGAAGCTGGCGGCCACGCACGCCCTGGCGGCGCTGGCGAAAGAAGATGTTCCTGATTCGGTTTGCCGTGCGTACGGCGTGGACGCGCTGAAGTTTGGCGTCGACTACATCATCCCCAAGCCCTTCGATCCGCGCGTACTGGTGTGGGAAGCGGCTGCGGTTGCCAAGGCGGCGATGGATACCGGCGTCGCGCAAAATCCGGTTAACCTCGCCGACTACCGCGAGCAGCTCGAGAACCGTTTGGGCAAAGCGCACGAGCTGATGCGCTTCATGATTCACAAGGCCCAGTCGAATCCCAAGCGCGTCGTTTTTCCCGAAGGCTCGCACCAGAAGATCCTGCGCGCCTGCCATGTGCTGATCGAAGAGAAGATTGCGGTTCCAATTCTGTTGGGTCGCGCTGACGACATCCGAGTGACCGCAGCTGGATTGGGAGTGCCACTCGACGGTATCACCATCATCGACCCGAAGACCGCTCCGCGCCGTCAAGAATATGTCCGCGAGCTGTATCGCTTGCGGCAGCGTCGTGGCGTGACTCTGGGCTCGGCCGACGAGTTGATGAACGATCACAACATCTTCGGCTCCATGATGGTTCGCATGGGTGACGCCGACGCCATCGTCTCCGGTGTAACCCAGAATTATCCCGACACGATTCGTCCGGCATTACAGGTGATCGGGGTTCGCGAAGGGATCCACAAGGTCTCGGGCGTCTATCTCATCATCTCCCGCAAGGGCGATCTGTACTTCCTGGCTGATGCCACGGTCAACATTGAACCCACGGCCGAGGACCTGGCAGAGATCGCTCTCTGTGCAGCCCAGGAAGCGCGCCGGTTCGACATTGAGCCGCGCGTGGCCATGCTCTCCTTCTCCAGCTTCGGCAGCACCAAACATCCGCTGTGCGACAAGATACAGCGGGCGACGGAGCTGGCGCGTTATGCCGATCCCACGCTCATCATCGATGGCGAGGTGCAGGGCAACATCGCGGTCAGTGCCAAGAAGATGGAAGCGGCATTCCCCTTCTCGCCATTGCAGGGCGGAGCGAATGTGCTGATCTTCCCCAATCTGGAAGCCAGCAATATCGCTTGCAAGCTGCTGATCAGTGTCGGCGGGGCGGAAGCGGTCGGTCCGATCCTGCTCGGCATGGCGAAGCCGGTGCATCTACTGGCGCGCGGTGCTGAGGTGGAAGAGATCGTCAACATGACAACCATCGCGGTGGTCGATGCTCAAGACAGCGGCGAACCGACGGGCGCTCGTATTGCCCGGGCAGTGGCAGCGGTCGGATAGTTGGCTCTGCGATTGGTTCTCGCGGAACTAATCTCTGAGGCGCGTCAGCGATGGCGCGCCTTTGTTATGGATCGGTTTGAAATCGGGGACGTGGTTTGAAGGGGCGCGTCTTTAGACGCGCCGTAAGCAAGCCTTCATTTTTGTCATCACAATCGGGCGAACAGGGGTCCCCAACGAGCGCGGTTTTTGCGCTTGTTGGGGTAAAGTTCATCCCGCGAGGGATCTGCTGTTCCGGCGCCTCCGCAGCCTGCTGCACGCCTACACAGTTCCTTGCCGCTTTAGGGCAGCGCCGTACAACGGAAGTTGTACGCCTGTACCGCATACGGGGGATTTGCCCCGACGTATTCTAATGCCACAATCGCTCCATCGGATCGACCGCTGAGAGAGCAGCGGGCAGGGAAGGCGATTACATTTCGAAGGATTGACGACA
The DNA here is from genome assembly GCA_963748225.1 of uncultured Acidobacteriaceae bacterium. GTDB lineage: Bacteria > Acidobacteriota > Terriglobia > Terriglobales > Acidobacteriaceae > Bog-257. Next base: position 415,299 of record CAVVHW010000012.1, on the reverse strand, counting down.
CCTTCCTCCGGGCTCGTCTCCTTCATGAGTTGGCGGAATTCTGGGCCGTCAAGGTCTTCGGATGTGCAACTGGGCGCTGCGCTTCCGGTCAGAATTCCGCCCTTTTTTTGTGCCACCGAAGGTCTAGTCACCTTGCCGCGTGCGTGCCGTCACACCTTTCCCGTCCATAATCTGGTATCTGTAGCAACGTGGTAGGCGTGCGCTCCCACGCATGCTCTATAAAACACTTAGCGCCGCCGTGTACGGCATCGATGCCAGCCTCATCGAGGTTGAAGTCGACATCGCCCCCGTGAAGGGCGACCATGACACGTTCATGACCGTCGGGCTGCCCGACACCACGGTGCGGGAAAGCCGTGAACGCATCCGCGCCGCGCTCAAAAACAGCGGTTACGACGTTCCCTCCACCACGACCACCATCAACCTGGCTCCGGCCGACATTCGCAAAGAAGGATCGGGTTTCGATCTTCCCATGGCGTTGGGAATCCTCGGCGCCTACGGCGGCCTGAACAACAAACCGCCCGACGATGCGCTCTTTGTGGGCGAGTTGTCGCTCGACGGCGGCCTGCGAGGCGTCCGCGGAGCACTGCCGATCGCTGTGACCGCGCGGGCCAACAAAATCCGCAGGCTGATTGTTCCCGAGATCAACGCGCGCGAGGCCGCACTCGTCGATGGCGTCGACGTTTACCCGGTGCGCTCGCTGATCGAGGTCGTCCAACTCCTGAATACTGGCAATGGCATCCAGCCGGTCAAGGTTGATACCCATGCCTTGCTGGAAACTTCGCAGCAATTCGGGGTGGACTTCGGCGACGTGCGCGGGCAGCAGACCGCCAAGCGTGCCATCGAGATCGCAGCCGCAGGCGGCCACAACCTGCTAATGATTGGTCCGCCGGGCTCAGGCAAGACCATGCTCGCCAAACGCATGGCGACTATCTTGCCGCCGCTCACATTCGACGAAGCTTTGGAGACCACCAAGATTCACAGCGTGGCCGGCGTCCTCGACTCAACCAGCGGGTTGGTTGGCACGCGTCCCTTCCGCTCGCCACATCACACCATCTCCGACGCGGGGCTGATCGGCGGCGGCATGATCCCGCGCCCCGGCGAGGTGTCGCTGGCCCACAACGGGGTGCTGTTCCTCGATGAGCTGCCCGAGTTTCCGCGCAATGTCCTGGAGGTGATGCGGCAACCGCTGGAAGATGGCGGTCAATGTAACAATCGCTACGCCTACCAAAATCCGCCTGCCAATCAACTGGTGATGAGGAGCGCTCCAGCTTCGAGCTGACCCTCAATGTGATGGGGTTACCGGCGCGGGGCACGCCGCAATCATCAGGAGGAGGAGGCGCGAAAGAAAATGATTCAGCCGACCATAGTTAGCACCGTCTGAACTTCTTCTAAAAGCGCCATCTCGGCTTGTGTCTGTGCGGGGATTCGTGCATCCAGTTAGTGAAAAAAGCGAGAGTGCTGACGAACGGCTTCCAGTGCCTGAGCTTCGCCATAGAGCAAAATTCGCCGCCTCTGAACAACCTAGCAAAGAGCAGTCGAACCACGACAAAGGCACGGGTTTCCGGCATAAGACTCGAAGACCGCAACCGAGATGCAAGCGTTGGCCCACTGCAATCGTCGATGAGGACGTGCAAGTTGAAGAGTTGAAGTCGCGAAGCTGACGACGCGCCAGCAATACGTGTACATCGAGCATTCATAGCAGATTGAGACGCCGCAGTTGCATGGCAGCCGTTGGTGGTGGCGTCTTCAGGCAGTCAGACGGCAAACTGCTCGTCGGCAACGGTAACCATCGCGCGTGCGCTGCGCTGGTTGGCTGGCGAACGGAGTGTTCAAAGAGACACACAAACCCGCAGTCAGACCGGGTCTGGCCGGACTCATCTCGCTGCGGGCGACCTGCCAACCGTTACGCCAGTCCAATGCCTAAGCTTGCTTACGCGGATGACTCCTGTTTTCGTGGAGACGCGCCATCGAAAGCAACTCGTCCAACCGCTCGTGGGAGAATGCTGCGCAGCCGGTTCGTTTTGCTCAGTGCAATGTGGGGAAACTCTATAGTCGCGCCCACGCGGACTCGCGCGAGCGTGGCGAGCGTGGCACTCCACTTACAACGCCCTTCATTTTCTGCTAGCTGCTCTGCCGATCCCTGTTTCATGATTTCATGCCGTAGCGGCTTTCCGTCCAATAATCCAACCGATTCCACTTAAAACAAAGCACAGGCCATATGCGTTCCAAGGGGTTTGGCTGCATTCCATGCACTCTGCCTAGCAAAAGCTGCTTGGAGCGCTCCAAATCGCACGCCAAGCGCTCCACGACGCGTCCTACGGCGCTCCTCGGCTAGGGTGAGGCTGCTGGAGCACCTGGAGAACGACTGAAAGTGCTGCAAATGGTGCAGAAATGCGCCCTGATCGATGAAAACCACGTTGCGCGCCTTTGGGCGCAACCTGGCGCATCCTAGCGCGATTTCCACGCGTTCTACGCGGCTATGAGGCGCGAAATTAACGCGCTCTTGGGCCGGAACTGAGATTCTGCTGCAAGGTTGTGCACTTTCGCTATACCGCGTACCGATTCTCAGCTGCGCTCGGAGGCAGGCAGAAGCGAGAAAGCAGGGACTCCAGAGGGCTTTCGTTCTTGAGACAGCAGAGTGCAGTTCGCACAATCTTAGGCCTAAGTTTATAATGGTTGTGTGAGCAAGCTCCGAATCCCCGACGACGTGATGGCATACTTCCGCAAGACGGGGGCGATGGGGGAAAGGCGCGCGCCAAGAACCACTCGAAAAAGCAGTTAAGCGAGTGGGCAAAATTGGGCGGGCGTCCGAAGGGCAGCGGCAAGAAGCAAGCGAAGAAGAGAGGCAAATGATGGCGGTCTACAAGCGCGGCGAAGTGTGTCGCTGGCCCTGGGGTTTGTGAGATGGAAGTTGGAACAGCAGCTGCTTGAGGAGGTAGGTAAAGCGTGAAACAAACACGAGTAGCGATTTACACACGGGTTTCCACCGATGATCAGTCGACCAAGACGCAAGAGCACGAACTCAGGCAGTACGCGAAGCATCGGGGCTGGACGTTGCAGCGGGTCTACACCGACCACGGCTTCTCCGGCGCATCTGAGAAACGACCAGCGCTTGACGAACTGCTGCGTGACACGCGGAAGAGGAAGTTTGACGTTGTGCTCGTGTGGAAGTTCGACCGGTTCGCTAGGTCATTGCGGCAACTCGTCTCAGCGCTCGAACTGTTCCGGAAATTCGGCATCGATTTCGTCTCGGCGACAGAGGCAATAGACACATCACTTCCTTCTGGCGAGTTGGTGTTCCAAATATTCGGTGCAATCGCGCAGTTCGAGCGGGCACTGATCGGAGAACGCGTCAGAGCTGGACTTGGGGAAGCACGTCGAAACGGAAAGCGAATCGGTCGCCCACCAATCCGGGCGCTCACCCCTGAAGAGCGGATGCGTCTGCGAAAGGAACATCTGAATGGCAAGAGTCTCCGCAAGCTGGCCGACGCGTATGGCGTAACACTCTGGACAGCGCATTCTGCCTGCCGCGCGGACGCCGCCTTTTGCGTGTAATAGCCCGGACTCTATGCTGTGTGCCATGGTGTCCGACAATCGGGGGACGGAGGTGTCCGTGCCACCCGGCAAGATGTTCCTGGTCTCAAACCGCAAGGCCCCAACAGGTTGTCAGTTCCCAGCTAACCGGAGTCTTGGGCAAAAACGGGTACTGTCCTAATTCGCTGTTTCCGCAACGAACCGCAGCGGTTTGCCATTTTGTGCCAGCGGCTTGAAGTAAAGCCGCAGGTCGTTTGTGCGGGTTAGTGTCATCCGGTTGGAAAAGATCGTTCTTCGTTGTTTAGCACGAGCGCTGAGTACAGAATCAATCCCCGATGCGCTGAGCCTGTTAAAACGGGAATGGTACTCGCGTCAAAATCGCATTCGAGAAAGCCGAAAGGCCCACCCGAATGTATCAACGTACAACGCGCAAACGAGCAGCGAGCGAATTGATGATTGTCAACCACCAGCCGTTCACCCTGGAATTGCTTATCTTGAACCTGGATATAGTCGGGCTGGTATTTCTGGCCGAGCTGCTTATCTGGCTCGTCTAAGGAAAAGATCGTCAGATGCATTGGTTCTCGCCTCCTCTATGCGGTTGTTAGCAGTTCCTCAAGATTCCAAACGTGGTCAGTCAGGCCCGCTTCCATTGCGGGAGTGACTTTTAGCGAGCTGTGGACGCGGCAAAAGTTATACCACGCCATGTACAGAGATACGGCGGCTTTCAGGTTATCCAGCTTTTTGCTGAAACCGTTGGTTAAACGGGTGAAACGGCGCAATTGCATACGAATCGTCAAATTCGAGCGTTCGACAAAACTGGTGCTGATGTGTTCAGGGTCAGGACTCCCAATAACGTCGTTTGGGATCAAGTCCCGAATCTTGCCCGTGCCGTACCAGTCGGGGCCGGTGTTCTTGGGAGTAGCAAACACCTTCACCAATTGGGCGTAATCAACCCTCATGCCAAGCACGGTTTCTATAGGCTGCAGATAGGTGGGTATTCCGGTGAAGGTGAACATCGATTCCGGAGGCAAGCCGAACGGCGTTCCGGAGTGAAGGTGAACAGCAGTCGGAGCGAAGCGACGCTGGCGTGATGATTGTGCAAGAAGTGTTCGGCTTCGTCAAGCCGGATGGTCCGGGAGAGGTGGTCCGAAGCGAAGCGGAAGAGGTCCGGCGGGGATTGGGGGTGCAGGGGAAAGGGGCGGCAGCCCCTTTGCCCCTGCCTCCTCGTTGTAGAAGAGACGAGTCGGTTTCGCCGATAATTCTGTCCTGAACGGATTGGGTGACGAGTCTGGCCTGTTATCGCTCGCTATCGGATATGGGCACTGTTTTGTTCACAGCGGCGTCTATACTTGAGTCCCCTACGAGATCGGATTTGGCTGGCGTGGCGTATCACTTCTGCTAAATTCTCCCGGTGGGACACACACATGGTTCAATTTACAAACGCCGCAAGAGTAATCGGGGCACTGATTGTAATTGCATTCTTGCTGCTGGAACCTGGTGCAGTGGCAAAAGACAAATCTGCACTTTCGCTGGCAGTCGAGCACGGGCCTCCTGATATCGATCAGGTCATTGTGGGCACGGCGCCGTGTCGAGTTTAGTGGGTCGACTTCAAGAACCGAAGCAGCAAAGCCGTTACTCTTCAGATCATGCCGATGTTGCATAGACAGCGCGGTAACGGTAGGTTTTCGGCGTGCTATATAGAACGCTGGGATCGATTGTCACAAACGTGGGCCTACTTACGTTCACCCGTTGCTAGCTCCGACTCGCCCGATATCCATATGCTCGAATTGAAGGCTGGAGAGTCGGTATCCGTGTGCAGCACCCCATCTCCGTTGACGGATAACAAACCTGCTTGCTATCGATTCATTCTGGAAATTCAAGTTAGGGGCCTTTCCTCGCCAACGGTACTTTCGGCTGTATTTACCGTCGACGATCTAGCGAGACAAAAGGACTTTCCGTCAGAGTGCCGAACCGCAAAATAGTCGTGCTGGCAATCGAGGGCAGTCATGCAATTCAGATAGGTGTCGCGACATCGCCAACTCGCACTCAACGATGTTGACTTTGGTTCATTCCTTCTTCTCGTCCTGTGGCGGATTGCGTTTCTTGCGCATGGACTCTCCGCGCATCTCGATGCGATGAGCGTTGTGAACGAGACGGTCGAGGATGCCGTCAGCGATGGTGGGATCGCCGATCTGCTCGTGCCAGCGCGAGATTGGCAACTGGGAAGTGAGGATGGTGGAACGAGTCTGGTAGCGATCTTCGCAGATCTCCCAGACTTCGCGGCGCTCGTTTTCATTCAGCGGCGCCATGGCCCAGTCATCAATGACCAGAACGTCGATGCGGCCCAGTCTTGCCAGGAAGTGACGCAGGCTTCCATCAGCTCGCGCCAGGGCCAGTTCGCGCAGCAAGGCGGCGGCCCGCAAATAGAAAGCAGAGTAGCCGTCGCGACAGGCTTTCTGTGCCAGGGCCGATGCGATGAAGCTCTTGCCCACGCCGGTCGGACCCAACACGAAAATGTTTTCGTGGTTGCGAACCCAGGACGAGTCTTTTGCCAGAGCACGCACTACCGTCTTGTCCAGGTTACGCGCCGTGCGATAGTCGATGTCCTCCACGCAGGCCGATCCTCGCAGCTTGGCCGCTTTCAACCTGCGAGCCAGTGCCTGGTTCTCGCGCCAAGTCCATTGCTGATCGACCAGCAGCGCGAGTCGTTCGAGGAAACTCAGCTCGTTGATCGCTCGATCTTGCTCCTGCGCCTTCAGACCCTCGACCATGCCCTGCAGCCGCATGGCCACCAGTTTTTCCATCATCGGTTGGTTCAGCATGAGGTCGGGCCTCCTTGGTCGAAGTACTCGGCGCCACGGACATTGTCATGGGTCAGAGGTGGTGAGCCGGGTTGTGGTGGAGATAAGGGAACCACGTCGAGCGAGTTCTTCAAGATCGACTTCACGCTCTGATAGCGACACGCCTGCGCGAGGAGTGCCCGTTCCGCCGCGGCTTCCATGCGTTGCGTCGAATACTGCTGCGCCAGGCGAATGATGCCGAGACAGGAGCGGTAGCCCATTTCCGGGTGCGGCTTCTCGTTCATGATTCGCTCGAACAACTGGGCGGTGTGGGGACCAATGCTGCGCGCCCAGTTCACCATCCGCGATGGCGGCCATTCCAGATGGGCTTGATGACTCTTGGGGCGGTGCTCGTTCTGGGCGATGGCTTGGCCGCGCCTGCGACTGCGCAGGTGGGAAGCGATCCGGTTGCCCTTGTGGAAGATCTCCACCGTGGTCGGCGTGGAGCGGACTTCCACGACTTGTTGGACCAAAGTGTACGGCACACTGTAAAAGTTCCCATCGAAGGCAATGTGGTAATCGATGTTGACGGTGGCACGCGACCACTGGCTCATGTCGAAGCGCTCGGCCGGTAACGCTGCCAGAGCAGGTTTCTCAAGGCTCTGAAACAGACTCGACCGCGATCCATCCCGCTTGCGGAAAGGACGCTCGTTCAATCGCACCAGCAGCTCGCGGATCGCCTGGTTGAGTGCCGGCAGGCTGAAGAACTTCCGGTTTCGCAGCGCTGCCACGATCCAGCGTTCGCATACTTGCACTCCGCTTTCGGCCTTGGCCTTGTCCCGTGGTTTGTACGGACGTGCGGGCACGACTCCCATCCCGTAATGCACCGCGAACTCTTGATAGGTGGGATTCAGTTCTGGATCGTAGCGGCAGGCGCGGGTGACCGCCGTCTTGGTGTTATTGCGCGAGGGTGTCGCTCACGAGCGTCAAGGTAATAACTGCTACCGCTCCCCACACCGTGTTTACATTCGCCGCGGTCTTTAGAAGTTCAGTCACGCACAACCTCTCCAGCAAAAGTCAGGCGGAAGCGGCCCTAACGGAGTACCGGTGCATTGGCCGCAGAACAGTTCGTTTCTGCCTGTTGCAGAGCATTTCGTATCTCGATCGTATCTGCGCTATCAGGGGGGAGCATTGACGAATCAATTTCCATCGCCTGGGAAAATTTTTGCTTTGCCAGCTCGCATTGGCCCATTCCTGCAAGTGCCCAGCCCCAATAGCTCAATGTCTTTGCAATTTTCGGGTGCTTCCTGGTCGGAAAGACTTTGACGCGGATTTCGTACGCTTCCTCAAAAAGGGCGGCGGCTTGTTGCGGGTGCCCTATGAGCATTTGCACTCGACCCAGGTTGTCGAGACATAGTGATATGCCAAGCTCATCCGGCGGTACTGCGTCCTTTCGGATCTCTAAGGCCTTCTCGTATGCGAACTCAGCGGCAGGCAATCGCCTTTGGTGTAAGTAGACGTTTCCTAGATTATTGTAGATTGACGACAGCATTGGATGGTCAGGGCCGAGGTATGCTGCAGTCCAGAATCGCCTCCCAGCACAACTCCTCAGCTTCTACTAACTTCCAGTAGGCTATCAGTTTAGAGCTTTGAAGAGACTCCGCTATTAGAACAATCGCCACCGCATTTTGAGCCTTCGCTATCGGAATAGAGTTGTTACCTGGCGCCTGCTGGAAGTCTTTAAGCGCCAAGCGCAGAAGCTTCTCCGCTTCAACCGGCCTGCTTAAGTCACCTTGGAGCTGGCCTAAATTAAGGAGGTTCTCCGCCACTTGCGGGCTCTCCACACCATAGAGCCTTTCGTTGATGTCTACGCGCACGCTGTAACATATCGTCTGCTTCCGCGTAGTTTGCTGAATAGATGAGAGCAACCCCTAGAGAGTTGAGTATTGACGGATCGGCTGGACGGTAGCTCAGCGCCTCTCGAAAAGCGCCTGCCGAGTCATCGAATTTCTCCTGTGCTAGCAGTGATGAACCCAAAAAGTACGCAGCGTCAGCCACTTGTTCCCGGTCCCCAGCCAAAGTTTTCTGATCCGAAGCTAATTTTTTCTCGCGTTGGTCGAGAGAGGTTTTCAGATCGGTCGTTGCCTTGGCGTAATTCCGGGCGTACAAAGCGGCCAGTCCAGCCTCGTACGGATCGGTAGTTTTCGCTCCCCCAAGCCCTTATCGCTCTGTCCAGATTCTCGGAACTGAGGCCGTATCGTTTGGCAACAGCGTCGAGGTTGGCCTTAGGATCATCCGCGTTGGCCTTAGGATCTTCCGCGGCCTGCTTGTCGGCTGTCTTGGGAGCGTTCGCTTTGTTGATCCTTTCTGCAAATGCCCTCAGGACGCTGGGGTCTTGCAACACCGCGAAATTGCCTCGCTCGATGACCACGACCCTGACAAAGTTTTCGGCAGTGTTCTTAAACGGTGGCACCAGTGTGCGGTCGTCGTAGGGCGAGACGATCACCAGGTCCTTGCCGGGCGGAGAATGCAGAATCTGCAGAGAGACCCAGTGCATTCCTCGTTGGTGTCTTTCGTTAGTGGAAGGAGCGCTTTCCCGTCGCCGCCTGTAACCTTTGATCCGCCGAGACCTTCGACCCCGATTTGCACGCCCTTCACAGGTCGCTTCTGCGCATCCTGTACCAGAACCAGCAGCTTTCCTGTCTCACTCCAAACCAACGCGACGCCACCAAGCAAGCAGACAACCAAAAGCAAAACGAACCTAGAGGTGCCTTTTGTCATCGCTTTCTCAGCACCACCTCGGCGGGGGCACCAACCGGAACAGTTAGGTTTGCTACCAAATTCCCCTTTTCCGCATGCACGCTCACCATTTGCCCATCCGCCGCATGCGCAGGCAACTCAAAGTTTCCCATCTGGTTAGTTGTAGCTATGTCTTTGTAGCCCAAAATTGAGACATGCGCGCCAGCGACTGACCTCCCAAGTCTTCATCCGTCACAATTCCCCGAAAAACAACCTCGGGCAAAGGCGAGAGCTGGATGGTTATCGTTGGATAGTAATCGTCACCCAGCACTAGAGTAGAGCTGCCAGCTAGAAAGGCATTCTTGTCGGACGCGAACAACGAGATCTTGCCGTCTGCCGGTCGGGTCTGCGGCGGAACGTCAAGCTCCCAGCTCCTATCCGCTTTCTTGATCTCTCCGCCCATGCTTGTCACTTCGGCATCATGGACGGGCTGTTTGTCTAGCCCGAGCACGATCACGCGGACGCTGATAGATTCCTCGGCTTTGCAGATAAGTGGATGTGGCCAGAGGCGCCAAACCAAGGACAACAATAGCTATGGTTAGAATCACGGCCAGGCGAGGCTTTTTGGCCTTAAGCGCCACACCGAGAGCAAACGCTGCAAAGACCAATGCGAAAGCCGCAACGGTCACGGGATGCGTGATATGGCTGGCGAGCTTAAGGGCTTCCTGCATGCTTTTCGTTTGTGGCAGGATGATAACGCGTCAGATTACAGTCGTCCAAACCTCAAACTGCCGACCCACATCGCGGATGAGATTAAGAGTCAGTTGATCCTGGGGCCTTGAACTGCTCCTGTTTAGTGTACCTCCGGGGGGACAACCGCGAGCTGCGCCAGCGCCTGCCAATGCCGGGGATGCGGAACGCATCGGCCGGCGCGGATCGCGGATGCGTACGGGATTGAGCTGTCGAGCGCCGACGCGACTGCCTTGTTTCTGAGTCCGGCGAGTAGCGGCTGAATCTTCCCTAGATAGGTCTCCTCATTGAGTCAAGCGGGCAGACTGGACGGCAACCAAGCTGATTTGGCAAGCGCATGGCGGCGCTGCGTACTTGCTCGGCGTGCCTGAGCGTCAGCGCTTTGCGCAGCTATTTGTCTTACCGCGCGTCTGCATCCGCTTGCCGTTGCAATCAATTGCAAGGCCCTCTTGACAAATTGTTTCAGCCCAAACGGACCTGTCTCAGCCCTTACCGATTTCGAGTGGTTTCCTCTGGTCGGCTACAAGGTCCTATAATGACGGGGCGACCTCGACTTCGAAACCATAGAAAGCCATGCAACTCGATCCTCGCGCACTCCACATTCGCACCGACGGCTCCTGTTATCGGAAGCAGCGGATGATCTCGGGGTGCGCCGCAATCGTTGAATACCCTGACCATCTGGGACGTGATCGGGAACAAATCGTTGATTTTGGCTGTGCGGAGAGTAACGTCGCTCGAATGGAACTGCTTGCGGTTATTCGGGCACTTCGGTGGGTTCGCGAGAACCGGCCTTGGGGTGGAGTGACGCGAGTCCAGATCATCTCGGATTCGACGTACGTGACAGACAATATTTCGCGTGCGCGCGGGTGGCGCAAGAATGGATGGCGCAACCGCTATGACGAGCCGATGCAGAATCCCGACCTGTGGAGAGAGTTTTTTCGCCGCATTCGACAAAGTCGGCATGACGGTTCACATCGGATGGACGCATGGGAAAAAATCGACGGTCCTGAAAGAAATAGACAAAGCGGCGAAATCTGCTGCTTTACGGGGCGGTCCCAACGTAGACCGCGGGTATGTCCGAGGGGCGATTTCTCGGTCGATGGTGAAAGATACAGCCGCAGGAAGGTTCCCGGCGAGAGGCCAGGCAGCAGTTATTAGGCCGTACCGAAAGGACGTGATGAGGCGGGCTAACGGAGAAAACAAGGTTCGTTTCAACGTGTTCTCTGAAGCGACGGAGAGCTTCGTGGAGAGCTCCTATGCGTATGCCACGCCCGCGATGGCCGCCGAACTCCACAGGCAAAACGGATACCGAGTCCGATTCAACGACAACCCGCAGTATCCGCATATCTTGGAAATTATTGAGGCAGTGCCGGTCCCTAACCAATCCAAATGAACAATCGAACACCCGAGCACGAATTACTGGTCATCCGTGTGCTCCACAAGAGATTGTCTTTATTTGGGTGCTACTGCTTGAACCCCCTGACTTCACTGGCTGCCCCCTTGGGATTCACACCCTTAATATGCTGGTCCAGTGTCACCGAATTAAATTTCAGGCTCAGGGCGCGTTAGGAAACATTAGGTTTCAAACAGCAGAATTCCTCAATTTCATCCTTTTTGTTTACATCAGCTTACCAGCGGCGTTTTAGCGAGGGTTTCAAACACCGCGTCTCTCAAGCACAAGCGCGCAGCATCTGGGGAAAAGAAGGCCGTCATAACCGCGGGGGAGTTTGGTCCCTGGGGACGCTGTATCAGTACCTTCGTGCGTAACCCTCCCTCCAGTGATCGGTGAGCAGCAGCTTAGGTGCAGGGTTGCGGTCGAGAGTCAGACTCTCTATCCTCAACGGTAAACGGAGACGGAACAGTCGTGCACGCTTACCTCGTGCGAGTCGGAGTTGACCAAGCGTTTGGACGTTTGAACTCGCCGCTGGACCCCGAGACCAACGAGTTCGTGTATGTTCCCATCCCCGAGAGCAGGGCCATGCGAGCCTCGCTCGCGACCCCGTACAGCTTGTCGGCCTGCCCTAGCTCGGTTCGCGGTCGCACACCCTCATGTGCCGTCTCGGTTCGTTCAACTTCCGTGGAACTTGATCTCGGCGAACATGCACCTCGACCCGGATTTCGGACACCTCACCTACGGCGACAGTGGCGTACGGCGCGGCAAACGGCTCGCCGATCTCAGTCGGGGCGATTTCGTCGTCTTTTACGCTAGCCTAAGGCCAGTGGCCGCCTGCGAGCACCGACTCGTCTACGCGCTCGTCGGCCTGTACCGGGTCAGCGAGGTGGTGCGCCTCCGGTCAGTCGCCGCAACTCAGTGGTCGGAGAATGCCCACACACGCTGTGTGAATCATGCGGGCAGCCGACGTGATCGTCCGGGCCGAACCCGGCTCTGGCCGGTTAAGGCGCTGCATTCCGATCGGTCAGTTTCGCGATTGAGCGTACCGAGTAACCCGCCAGATCCTGGAGGCCTGGGGAGGACTCGCTCGATGGCTACCTCCAACGTAGCGCCGTCCCACCCAGCTTTCTCGACCCACGGCGATTCATCGGTTGGTTCGAACGGCAGGGGGCGGAGCTGGTCAGTTCGAACAACCTTTAATCGACTTCGCCGACGAAGTGCGAGGCACGCACCTCTTCGCAGTTGTTACTCGGTGATCGCTATCGGCGGAAGAGGCGGGAGCGTGGATCGCTAGGTCGAGGAGCTTCTTTAGTTCTCCCGATTCCTCCGTCTAGTGTCGACCATGACCACGCGCACATTCTTCGAGTACATCCTGTGGGCGAGCTGCGGGGCTAGCTCTTGGAAGCTCGGCCCGTCGGACTCGAATAGGTGAAAATGGTCAAAGGTGACAACGGGCCCGCGTTTGCCAGCCGCCGTCCTCTTGCGCGGTCTGATACCAATCCAGTTCACCTTGCGTCCAACCCGTGCGGCACTTGGTTTCAGCGCCGATGCCACCCACTCCAATGACAGCTTCGAAGTGCCACTTCCGGACTTGGCCCATGCAGTCGTGAATGCCGAAACGCCCCTTGGCATCAGGATCGCCGGACGGGTTCGCTTGTAGATGAGCGTGCGCATGAGTTGGCTCCGACGGTGCTTTAGGTGAATTAGACCACATACCTCAATCGCTCATACAAAGTCTCTGACAATTGATAGGCGTGCGGCAGGGAGCCCAGAATGGTGCAAAAACAGGCTGTGGTCGATGCCAAACCGCGTTTCCGCGCCTCCGGGCGCAACGTGGGGCAACGTAGCGCGTTTTCCGGGCGCTCTAGACCGCGGTCGGACGGACCGAAATCGGCGATTTCGAGCTGCAAGTCTATCCTCATTGGCGCCAGCGCCACATTGGACATGCCGAGACCTTTAGCCCTCTCTCGGTCCAATAAAATATGGCAGCGTTTTTTTGTACAGCGCAGCCAGCACCTGAAGTTCCACGACGTCCACTCGTCTTTCTCCTGATTCGCACTTGGAAATGAATGATTGCGGAACTCCCAAATGCTTCGCAACCTCCATTTGCGTCAGCCCTGCGCTCCTTCGGGCAGCGCGGAGCCGTACTAAGAACTGCTGATATTCCCGGCGATATTGCTTTCGATTCAGGGCTGCTCCTCAAAATGCAACGGAACACCCTTCTGTGTAATGCGCTCATGGCGGCTATCCCAAAATCGGATATTGACAGCGATTGTTTAAAGCCTAGAATCCACCTGAACGAGAACCCCTTTCGGGAGTCTAGTGTCCAAGAGAGATTGGAGGACACGATGCGCCACTGTGCGAATAGCGATTGCCGGGACCGCCGATCTGAGTCAGCAGCGATCGTGGTATTGATGCTGTTCATGGTCGTGATATCGGCAGCGGCCCAACAAATAAAAACGGGTGAAGAATACGCCCTTCAGTTGCAACGAATGTATCAGCGCAATGGTTACGATGTTGCGGTCACCTTCCACAAGGAGGAGAATACTCTGGCTCTGCGAGCAGATGAGTTTCGGGACTCTGGGACAAGAGAAGCGGTAGTTAGAGAGCTGACAAGAGATGCCAAGACCATGTGTGGGTCTCGGAATCTGGTATGTGAGAGTTGGCTATAGCAAAGGATTCTTGTCGAGCGATGTGATGAAGTCTGCTTCAATGGGCTGCGCAGCCGCGAAAGCGGCGCGCATTGCTGAAACTGAGGGAGCCCGGGAAGAATTTTCTAGAATCTGTGATGATCCGGATGGTTCAGGATCTGTGCATTGTCATGTGGAAGGCACGATTCTGGTGATCGTTTCTGAACGCTTTTTCGACAATCCACAGCTTCGCGCGTACGCGATTCAGCACCTATCGCAGACGATACGACGTGAGCCTCAAAAACTCTGCAATGCGCAGTTTACAAAGCTGCAATTCAAGGGAAAGAATTTGATTAAAACAGAGACTATTGCTTGTCACTGACGCGGGAGGTCTGAATGAAACCTCCTGGAGGTTTTGATATACCGCAGTTCTCCAACCCCGGCGTCCACAGGCTGCGCGGCAGATATTGTCTGTCGGTCGGCGTCCTAAGAAGTCGTGCGTCATGCGACCGCATCATCGATTTCATCTCGCCTCGGCTAACGATGGCGCCTCTTATCTTAGGCGCGTGGTATGACGAAATCCTCAGAGTCATCGACGAACTCGCCTTAGACGCCGGTGACGGCGGCGATGAGTTTCTTGAATCAAACGTTGACTACCTACTCAGCCTGGGAGAGAACGGTGACCGTAAATGACAGCGGCCGAGCGCCCTTCTGCCTTGCAGAAAGGATTTCCCCATTGCCGATACTACCCTGTCGGCTGTGACGCTTCGCGCGACACGGAAAGTCATGCCAACGCCGATTCAGAATAGGTTTGAAAATTGAATCGGATCAGCAGTCGTGACGTCCAGCTGCGGCTGAACTTAGCTCTTTAGCGGTGGCACGCTTTTGTCGCTTAAGCTTCTCATACACTGCGCCTACCGTCAGGTTTTGTTTCGACTGAATTTTAAGCTCTCCTGTGCCTTTGTCTTCTACCGCCAGACCAAAACATATGTACACGAGCACGACCAACCGGGCACGCGTTTCCATGCTGACCTGACGAAATTCGCGTTCGAAGATACCGGCAACGCGTAGCTGGAAACGAATGTCCAAGTCAATTGTTCTCTTCGGCTCAGGCTTTTGGTCAGGCAGCTTCGAACTCCGCTCAACTCCCTGTGCCACTGCCCCCGTATAGTGTTGCTCATGTGGCAGGCCCCATTCGCCCTCAGATGGCACCGGAATCGACACCTCCTTTAAGTCAGCCTTCGTACTCGGGTACGCGGCCAGTGTCCTGTGCCAAAATACGGAACGCCAGGCACGAAGCTCTGTGGTGCGCCGCTCAACCTCTTTCTGGAGACTATCGAGAGAATCTGCAACGTGCAGAAATGCAAGTCCAGATTCCTTCTGCATAGCCGTTGTTTGTTGCTGAATCTTGGTACTAACCGTCGAGAGCAGTTTAAAAGCTTTTTTGAATGCTTGGTTGGAGTCGGCTACCTGGGCCCGCACTGCCTGGTATCTTGTTGCTTCTCTGATTAGGTCCTCGATGTACTGCGCCCTGCGCAATGAGTGAGTCGTGAAACGGCGAGGGTATTTGTCGTCGAGTTCCTTCAGCGCTTGTTCTCCCTCCCAATAGGATGTGCGGTCTTTTGCACGCTTCTTCTCTGCCATCCAGCGATCGATGAACTGTTGCTTGGTCACTGCCATCGCAAAACTTTCTCACCACTGCCCCAGTGAAAACAAGTGCCAGCCACATAGGATTTCACCATGACCGACCAGTGCTGACCTGCACGCTCGGGAATGGAGCGACAACCCTAGTACGACGCCCGCTGGGGTAGAACGGAAGGAAATATGGACCCTTTTTCTTATCACCAAAAGCGAGTTGATCGACGGCCAGCGGCGACGTGCCGCATACCGGACGATGAGGTGTGATGCTAGATGAAAGCAAGGAGACATTCGAGCAGAATAGCGTGGGCGCTTTCGTACGCTGAGCAGGGTTTTCCAGTGTTTCCATGCCAACCCGGCAGCAAGAAACCGCTTACGCCACACGGGTTCAAAGAGGCCACCACTGATCCGAAGCAAATCCAACAATGGTGGACCCAATGGCTCGACGCCAACATTGGGATTCCGACAGGGAGCCGCTCGGGGCTTATAGCGCTGGACGAGGACCCGCGAAACGGGGGAGATGAGTCACTGACCGCGCTCCTTGCGGGCCGCAAAATCCCGAAGACCGCGAAGCAGTGGACCGGTGGTGGCGGACAGCATTTTTCTTTCGGAACCCCGGCGACATTCGATGTGGGACGCTGGCATCCCGGACTTGATGTGAAGGGCGAAAGCGGCTACGTCATCGTCGCGCCGTCTGTTCATCCCAGCGGTGAACGCTATCGTTGGGCCGAGGAAAGTGGCGCGGAGTTACTCCTTAAACCTGCGAAAGTGCCCGATTGGCTACTCAGCGCCATGAGGTCATTGGGTCAACCGCACACAACTGTTGCCACAACCGAAGCCGAGGTCTGGAACGAAGGGGAGCGCAACAATCGACTTACATCGGTCGCTGGCAGCATGCGCAGACAGGGATGTCGCGGAACGGACATTGAAGCAGCACTTTATGAAATAAATCGGCTGCGCTGTAATCCGCCGTTGTCGGAAGCTGAAATCAAGCAGATTGCTTCTGGCATGGAGCGGTACCATCCCACCGGTCAGGAGAATCGTAGCTTAACTCAGGTAACACGGCTGCTGTCATTGGCAGCGGATGCAGAACTTTTTCATACACCGGACGTGGAGCCTTACGCCACCGTTCCAGTTAACGGGCACGTCGAGAACTGGCCCCTGAAGAGCAAGCGGTTCCGTCAGTGGCTGCTTCGGCGTTATCACGATGAGACCCAAGGCGCTCCCAAGAATCAAGCCGTTCAAGAAGCCATCGGAGTCTTGGAGAGCAGGGCCAACTTCGCGGGCTCTGAGCGCCCGGTTTTCGTGCGCCTCGCGGAGAAGGGCAGCAGCATCTACCTCGACCTCACCAATGAGGCTTGGGAAGCTGTCGAGATTGATGCTGACGGATGGCATGTAGTTTCGGATGTCCCGGTTCGCTTTCGAAGGGCACGGGGCATGTCTCCGCTGCCACATCCAGCCCACGGCGGAGACGTCAATGAACTCAAACGGTTCGTGAACGTCGCGAATCAGCAAGACTGGATGTTGCTGGTTGCATGGCTACTGGCTACGGTCCGTCCACGTGGACCGTTTCCTATCCTAGTTCTGCATGGCGAGCAGGGGAGCGCCAAAAGTACCACCTCCCGCGTATTGCGGTCGCTCGTCGATCCAAATGCTGCTTCGCTGCGCGGTGAACCACGTGACCTGCGGGACGTAATGATTGCCGCCTCAAATGCGTGGGTCATCTCTTTGGATAACATGTCGCGCATCGCGCCTTGGCTGTCTGATGCCCTATGTCGGTTGGCAACAGGCGGCGGATTCGCGACCCGCGAATTGTACACGGATTCAGAAGAAGCACTCTTTCACGCACAGCGACCAGTCATTCTCAATGGGATTGAAGAGCTGGCCACTCGGGGGGATTTGCTTGATCGCGCACTGATTCTGTACCTCCCCGCACTGCCAGAAGAGAAACGCCAATCGGAAAGCAAGCTGTGGTCTGAGTTCGAGCTGGCTCGCCCAGCCCTACTCGGCAGTTTGCTGGATGTGGTATCTGCCGCATTGCGCAGTTTGCCAAGCGTCAAGTTGAAAAAAAAGCCGAGGATGGCGGATTTTGCCGTCTGGATGACCGCTGCTGAAGCGCATCTAGGGTGGCCTCGCGGTTCATTTCTCGACGCGTATGAACAGAATCGGTCCTCAGCGCACTCCCTCGCGCTGGAGGCTTCACCAATAGCTGAGGCCGTTCAGGCACTGGCGAGAGAGCAGGGCTTTGAAGGTACGGCAACAGAGCTACTGAAGACTCTCACAGCTCACGCTGATGCGTCTGCCACGACGCAGAAATCTTGGCCAGCGAATGGACAAGTCCTGTCGAACAAGTTACGGCGTATAGCGCCGAATCTGCGTAGCTGCGGAGTCGAAGTTTCCTTTTCACGAGAGCCCAATCGAAAACGCGGCCGTTCAATCACCATCAGCACTTGTGCGTCCGCATCGTCCAGTGCGTCCGACGAGTCGCACCGTGATGCTGTCAAGCGGGGCAAGACACAGAAATTAGGTAAGGACTTGGACGGTGTGGACGGTGTGGACGCAGTGGACGCAAGAACCCAGCCGTTGAAAGTTGGCCGTGGCGGCGAAGAAAGATGGAGGCAGCGTGCAGAAGAATTGCTCACCAAGTGGCAAGGCAAGCGCCTAGCCACGTAATTGTGACGTGTGCAGGTGAGGGTGAGAGGAGGAACATTGCACAGCGGTCCTGACAGACCGAATCGCCCGGAATACGACTTCATCGATTCGCGTGAACTGGCTGCCCGCTGGGCCGTGCCGGAGACGTGGATTCGGGAGCGAGTTCGAGCTCGGTGCGCAGACCCACTCCCGCATGTGCGGTTCGGCAAGTATGTCCGCTTTAGCTGGAGTAGCCCCGACTTGGAACGGTGGGCGGAAAGGCATAGCCCTGTCGCGAGACCAAGGGAAATTCTTGCGTTCAGTATTCAGTGGCATCAATGACTCACAAGCCAAATGTAGCTGCGGCGGTCGACTCCGCACTTGAAATTGCTCGGCGGAGAGCGCAGACTCTTGGCCGCATCAGGGCGGCGCTGGAATCAGACGACAATGCTACGGCTGTGAAACTCATGCGCGTTTATTGTGGACTGGACAATGAGCAAGAAAGTCATTCAACTCCTTCGCGTTTCTACTGAGCGCCAGGCGGCCGACGACAAGGCTGGCTTGGCGGCACAACGAGCCATCAATCAGCGCACGGCGGCGACCTATGGCCTGGAGGTCGTCAAGACGATTGAGATGTCTGACGTCAGCGGCACTGCAGTACTGCGCGCACCCGAAATGCAAGAACTCTTGCACCTCATTGAAAGTTCGGATATCCACGGCGTGATCGCAAAAGAGTTTTCTCGGCTGATGCGCCCTGAAAACTTCAAAGATTACGAGCTTCTACAGGCTTTCGTGGACAGTCGGACGATGCTGTATTTGCCGGACGGTCCAATTGATTTTTCTTCTTCAATGGGTGGCTTCATGGGGCTGATCCGTGCCGGGATGGCCAGGATCGAGCGCCGGGAAATTCTGGCGCGCATGAATGACGCAAAAGAAGCAATGCGGCTCGCCGGCCGGAACACTGGGGCGGTCGACTCTGCCATTCGGTGTTGACTACTCGGAGACCCGAGGTTGGTTTTACACCTCCGAAGCGGAGAAGGTTCGCGCAGCCTTTGATTTAGTGCACAGTACTTCACTTTCCTACTCCGACATCGCCCGCAGGCTAAACATTCCCAGAACGAACCTTCGGTTCATGCTGCAGAATCCGATCTACACGGGTATCAGGCAATACGACCAGCGCCGGGACCCGACTCCCGCGGGCTACACGCCAGGAAACAACGGACGCCAAGGTCACCGCCGTAAAATTGCGCGAACCCCAGAAGAGGTGATCAGGGTCAAAGTAATGAACGGACTGGTGAGCCAAGAAGTGTTTCAAGCCGTGCAGCAGATACTAAAATCCAGGGCTACGCGAGAGCAGGCTGTCAGAACGAGGAACACGCCGAAGTATCTTTTCAACGGGTTTCTTTATTGCGGAGTGTGCGATTCGCCGATGTACAGCCACACAAACCAGAGAGACACCCATTACTACTGCAAGCTGAACGGCACTAGGGCGAGGAAGTGCAACCCGGACAGAGTGTGTCCAACGCCCTACATCCGCACCGCAGTCATCGAGCCGAAAATCGAAGAACTGCTTTCCGTCCGTCTTCAGGACCAGGGCTTCCTGACCGAGATCGCGGAAACCCACTTTGAGCAGCAGTCCGAAGTGATTGGTGTCCCTGACGCGACGACCGTCCAGAGGCAGATCGAAAGCTTGACTGCGAAGCGCAACCGGATACTGGAAGCGTTCTTTGAAGGAACCATTGACCGCAGGCAGCGTGATGAACATCTGGGCAGGGTAGATGCGGATCTGACGGCGTATCGAGCCATAATGGCGACCGCGCGAGTCGGTGAACCTGTCGCATCCAGCGGAGACTTGGCCGACCTGTTTTCCGCATTCGCTGAGTTGCCTTTTCTGCAAAGAGACGATAAGCGTTTACTGATGAGAAATTTAGGCGTTGAAGTTTCCGTGAGCGGGTACAAGATCTGTAGATTGGCGATGTGGAGTGTTGACGGACTTGGTTGTAACACTGACAGCCGTGCGAAGATGGCACCGTGACCATCGCGCGCGCGTCCATGTCGCTTAGTTTTCCGGCGCGTTTCATGCTGGTGGCGGCCATGAATCCCTGCCCGTGCGGCTATTTCAATGATCGCTCGCGCGAGTGTCACTGCACGCCGATGATCATCCAACGCTACGTGTCGAAGATTTCCGGCCCGCTGCTCGACCGCATAGACATCCACATTGACGTGCCGTCGGTGAACTATCGCGAGTTGCGGAGCGGCGTGGTGCCGGAGAGTTCCGCCGACATCCGTGCCCGTGTGATTCGCGCCCGCGAGACCCAACTGTTGCGCTTCGGCACCGAGGGCGAACGCATTTACGCCAACGCCCAGATGGGCTCGCGCGAGATCAGGAAGTAATGCGAGCTGGGTACGGACTCCGAGCACCTGCTGGAGCGAGCCATGATGAAGCAGGGCCTCAGCGCCCGCGCGCATGATCGCATTCTCAAAGTTGCACGCACCGTGGCCGATCTCGCCGCCGCCGAGACCATCGAGCCCGGGCACATTGCCGAAGCCATTCAATACCGGACATTGGATCGGACGTTCTGGGCGTGAGACAAGGATCGGTGACGAAATGGTCTGTCATCGACAGTAGACCGGATGTATGATTCACCCCATGAAAACGATGTTGCCGAAGCTGATCGCCTGCATTGTGATGACGGTCTCTGGTTTCGCCCAGCAACAATCTGGGACACCTCCTGCGACACCCCCTCAATCAGTAACCGTCCTGCGCACCACCACGCATCTGGTGCAGGTGAATGCAATCGCTCTGGATAAGTACAATCAGCCCGTTTCGGACTTGGCGGTTAATGACTTCGTCCTGACTGACGAAGGAACCAGGCAAAAAATCAGCTTTTTTTCTCTACAGAAGAGCGAATCTCAGGCTGGCGCAGTGCGCGCACTCCCACCTAACACCTTCTCGAACCGCTGGGAATACCATCCCGATATTCCCGCCAGCGTGACCGTCATTCTGCTGGATGCGGTTAACACTAAGCTTGAAGACCAGGCATATAGCCGCGAAGAGGCTGAACGCTTTCTCAAACAAGTTAAGCCCCAGGATCGAGTGGCGATTTACACACTGGGGAAAACCCTGACGCTGCTCCATGACTTCAGCAATGATGGCAATTCGTTGGCGGCAGCGGTGGCTGCCTATAAGGGTGAAGTTCCCTACGAGCTTAATGTGGGTAACGCAGCAGTGGCTAGAGCGCTGAACCGTTCTCCGGGCGATTTGACCGCGCGCACCCAAAACACCAGCAATTCTACCTCTGGGAGCCCAAGGACGAATATTCTGAACCCAAGGATCGAATCGGATCTCGATTTTTTTACGCTGCGGCGCGCAGCCAAGACCTTGGAGGCCACGGAGGCGATTGCGAACTTTCTCGCTCGCCTCCCGGGTCGGAAGAATCTGATCTGGGTCTCAGGAAGCTTTCCTTTTTCTCTTGGCTATGACGCGCTGCCGGGAAAATTCCATCGAGACCAGGCCTTGATTGTCGCGGAAATCGAAAACACCGCACGAGCGCTGAACAATGCCAACCTGGCTATCTATCCGGTCGACGCGCGGGGCCTGATGCCAGGAAGCACGTTCTCAGCCGATGAGGTTGTGGTGCGACGCAGTCCGGCGGGCGTCGCCGAAGGCCAATCCGAGATTGGAACAATGGTTGAGATCGCCCAGCGTACGGGTGGCCAAGCATACGCTAACAGCAATGGGCTTGCCGAGGCCATAGAGAAGGCGCTTGAGGACGCGCGGGTCACCTACATGATCGGCTATTACCCGGTGCACAGCAAGTGGGATGGAAAATTCCACAAGATCAACCTGCAAGTTGCGCGGCCTGAAGTCCATGTTCGCTACCGCTCTGGCTATTTCGCGCTGCCGCAGGACAATCCGAGCGTTGAAGAGCGACAGGCCCAGCTAGATGCGGCTGTATCGAGTCCCTTGGACGCAACCGGCGTGCGCCTGATAGTACACGCTTTGCCCGCTAATCCGGTATCCACCGATGCAGTAAATATTGAAATCGAGGCCGATGCCAGTGATGTGACTGTCCAGCCTCGCGGCGATTCTTGGATCGGAGAAGTTGACGTCCTGTTCGCAGAACTTAGTGTCGACGGCCACAACCTCAAGAGCATTTCCCAGAACTGGTCCTTGAACCTGAAACAACCGAATTACGAAAAGCTTTTAAAGGAAGGATTGGTGTTGAGAAATCACTTGGAAATTGTTCCCGGTACGGCGTCAATTCGAGTGGTCGTGCGCGACGCCGCCTCTATGTCGGTCGGCGCGCTTAGCATACCGGTGGCCCGCGTCTTGCCGGCGCGCAACTGACCCTCCTGCAGCAGGGCTTAATGGGAAAGGAATGCTGTATCGCAAGGTACGTAGCCTCTTTCGTGAAAGGGTGGGGACGAAGAACTGCGCGGTGGCCATGACCGATTGAGGACGCTGATCTGGGGCGCATTCCCATCCTTTGCGCCAAGTCCCTGCTAAGGACGGAGCACCATGCGATCGGGTCGCTCTCACTAGAGGCCGCGCTGCCCTCACCGTCCTTGGAAGTGCAGTGCGAAGCTGGCCTCAGTCCAGTTGAGCTGCCCGTCGCAAAGGGCGGGGGTGAACACCCACTGTTGGATCAGGTTGAGCGCCTCCTGGTCCAGGTCACGCCGGTCAGAACTCTGGACCACGGCATCGTGGATGCGCCCATCCTCGCCAATGATTCCCCGGACAATGATGTCGGTGTCCGTGCCGCCGGTGCCCGCCTTGGGCTGAGGCATCTGTGTCCCGAAGGGACGACGGTAGGTTTTGCAATAGTTGTGCGTCTGCGCGCCGGGCGGGGCGGCCAGCACATTGGCGGTTGCCTCGGTCAGCTCCGTCATGGACTGCGAGATCGTCATCCGCAGAACGCCCGCCCGCGAATAGCTGATTTTCGCCGGCAATAGTGCGCCCGCGAATGCAAAGAACTCGCTATTCTCGACAAGCACTGGGCCGACTTTCGCTCGTAGAAGAGTACCGTTGGCTACGTCCACACAAATCTCGTTGTTGTCGGTCCTCTGTCCGGCGATGGTGTCGAACTCGATGCAGCGAGCTGACCGTCCATTTACGGTCTGTGGGTTGATCGCGTGGATCACGTCTTCGTGGTCGAAATGCCCACGCCAGATGGGAGTCAGCCCTTTGATCAGCCGCACTTCCCGAGGCTCAACTTCACTTGTCTCGGTAGATGTGGTGCCGTTCTCCGTCCAGACCTCGACCGAGTGGTAGTTCCCGAACGTCGTCTCTTCGCGGCGACCGATGCCCTGAATGACGACCCGGGTGAACACCCCTTCCATGACGGACGATTCCGTGCCAAATACACGGAACGTGCTGGTGCGTTCGAGGTTGGGAAGATGGAGCGACGTGGTCACGGCATCCGCTTTCTCCATCAGGCGAACCGCTTCCTGCCGCAGTTGCATGTCTTCGGAAAAAGTCAGCGTGGAAGTAAGTACGACAGCAAGTAGCGCTTGAGCCGATTTCACTACCAACCCCCTCTAGCGGTTCGGAATTCACGCCTTGGAGTGTCCAGTGGCTGACAATTGTGTGCTCGTTGGTTTTGAGAAGCAAGCCATTTCTTCTCGCTCGCCAGGCGGCCGAGAACGACTGGGTGCCTGCATTAGTTCCTGATGTATAGTTCTGCGATGAGAGGGTGGGGCATACGCCGCCGTCAATGCTACCTAGGCGACCATCCGAGAGGACACCAATTCCGAGAGGACTACTAATGAAGACATGTTTGGTTGCTCTATCCTGCTGCATCGCCGTGGCTGCGACGCTCGCCTATGCGCAAAACGCCGACGAAGGCTATCAGATGGCCAGAGTTGTCTCCATCGAAAGAGT
This sequence comes from uncultured Acidobacteriaceae bacterium, assembly GCA_963748225.1. GTDB lineage: Bacteria > Acidobacteriota > Terriglobia > Terriglobales > Acidobacteriaceae > Bog-257. Next base: position 391,320 of record CAVVHW010000012.1, on the reverse strand, counting down.
TGCCGCCAACGCCCAACACATGGAGAACGAGGATAACTACAAGATTTCCATGCGTCTGGAGGACACGATTTATGCTTGCCACGCCAGCGCTCCCGCCGCGACTTTTATGGACTGGACCATCGGCAAGGAATTTCCTGCCAAATTGAACGACCCAAAAGGCAAGGTATTGCTGGTGAAAAACTCCAACGGTCAAATCGTGGAAATGAATATTGTCGGCAGGAAAACACCAAAGTAGAAATCAACCTTGAGCCAGGACCTCCATTTGGAAGGTCGGCACCCCCAAGCAGTTGCTCAAGGGGATTTGCCGTCTCTGGCCTCGGGCCGGTATCAGAACAGTAATCGGTTTGTTTGCAATAACTTCCACGCACGAGCGTCGGCTCTAAGCCACCGGTTTGGACAGCCGGGAATGTTCAATCCACAGCAACTTATTGATCTCCAGCGGGTTACGAAAATGTTGCGAACGTTTGCCGCAATGACACGTCTAAGGGGCAGGTCGGAGATTACTACAGTTACAATCGAGGGCAAGATTTTACTTGACGGATGCGGTTCGGGCGACTACCTTACAGTTTTCACGTAAGGCGCAATCCCGTAAGTACCAGTCCAAGGCGTCCTGCCCCGAAAACGGCCACACACTGAACGCCATCATCCGGCAATCAGGAAGTCAATCCCGGCGAGAGCATTGTGCTGAAATGTAACGCCACTTACGTAAGTGATTGTTTCACAGAGCTTTACCGTTCCAGAAAGGACTGGGTGCGGAAAAGGAAAAAATGAGTAACCGAATGGGCGACCGGGGCATCAAAGGTTTAGCTCCTGTCACGGGCCGTCGCAATCGGTGACCCTTACCGCCCATTTTCATATGCAGGAGCAGTGGTTCTATTCAGCTGGGCTCCGGGAACATTCATTCATAGAAACGAGGAGAACAAATTGATGCGGTCCGAACTAGTATTTGAAGCTGTCCACACACTGCGCAACCGCTACACGCTGTGTCAGCTTGCGTCGAAGGCAACACGCAAGTTCCATAAACCCAACACCCGGATTCAGGACACGACCAACGACGTGTTGAATCTCATTGCCGATTCCGAACGGCAGGACGTAATTATCGAACCGGAGACCGCTACCGAAGCACAGCGGCGCGCTGCATAACGCGCCGCGCCTTCGGCGCTTCCCGCAGTTCCTCCGACCCGCCTTTCTGCACATTCCCCGTAGGTGAACATGACAATCTCAGAGTTAAAAGAAAAAAACATAACCGAGCTGACCAAAATTGCTCGGACCCTCGAGCTGCCCGGCGCCAGCGGCCTGCGCAAGCAGGACCTCATCTTCAAGATCCTTCAGGCCCAGAGCGAAAAAGAAGGTCACATCTTTGCCGAAGGCGTGCTCGAGATCCTGCCCGATGGCTACGGCTTTTTGCGCTCACCCGACTACAACTACCTGCCCGGACCGGATGACATTTACGTTTCCCCTTCGCAGATCCGCAAGTTCGATCTGAAAACCGGCGACACAATCAGCGGCCAGGTGCGGCCTCCCCATGAGGGCGAGAAGTATTTCGCGCTGGTCAAGATCGAGGCCGTCAACTTCGAATCGCCCGAAGAGGCGCGCAACAAGATCCTCTTCGACAATCTGACGCCGCTGTATCCGCAGGAGCGCATCAAGTTGGAGACGGTGCGCGAAAACATCAGCGCCCGCGTCATGGACCTGCTTACGCCCGTGGGCAAAGGGCAGCGTGGTTTGATCGTCGCGCCTCCGCGAACCGGCAAGACCATGCTGCTGCAAAACTTGGCAAACTCCATCACCACCAATCATCCTGAGGTAGTGCTGATTGTGCTGCTGATCGACGAGCGCCCGGAAGAAGTTACGGATATGCAGCGTTCGGTGAAGGGCGAGGTCATCTCGTCTACCTTCGACGAGCCGGCTGCTCGCCACGTCCAGGTGGCCGAGATGGTCATCGAGAAGGCCAAACGCCTGGTCGAGCACAAGCGCGATGTCGTCATCCTGCTTGACTCCATTACCCGCCTGGCGCGTGCTTACAACACTATCGTTCCGCCCTCGGGCAAAGTGCTCTCCGGCGGCGTGGATTCCAACGCGCTGCAGCGTCCGAAACGCTTCTTCGGCGCGGCCCGCAACATCGAAGAAGGCGGTTCGCTCACGATCATTGCGACGGCCCTCATCGAAACCGGCTCGCGCATGGACGATGTCATCTTCGAAGAGTTCAAGGGCACCGGCAACATGGAAATCATTCTCGACCGCAAGCTGGTCGACAAGCGTACCTTCCCGGCCATCGACATTCAGCGCTCGGGCACACGTAAGGAAGAGTTGCTGATCCCCAAGGAAGATCTGGCGCGCGTGTGGGTGTTGCGCAAGGTGTTGAACCCGCTCTCGCCGGTGGAAGCCATGGAGCTACTGATCGACAAGCTGGGCAAGACGCGCTCCAATAGCGAGTTCCTGTCGAATATGAGCGCGTTGTAGGAGCTGTCAGCCGTCAGCTGTCAGTCATGAGCTGACGCTGCGGGGCGCTTCGACAACAATCTTTCAACAATAATTTGGATCGAGGTGAGGGGCGCGGAAGCCTGACGGCTTCCGCGTCTTTTTGTTGTGTACGAGAGGGCCACGGGCGAACCCTCTTTATTCCGTTTCCGGTAGCCGACCATCCGGACTAAACCCTATTTCTACTCTTCCCAGGAGCCGGTTTCTGGACAGCTTACTGTCGGCCGACCAGATACCTACAATCACTGATGGGTTTCCAGAAGTCCCCTTCACCTAACGACCAACGGCCAACTTAAGCGAGTTCCTGTTGTCGTCAACTGAGGCTCTACTTCTGAGTCGCCTGGTATCCGAGAACAATCCCAGGAAGACTCTGCCTGATCGGCGGGGAGAGTTAGAGTCGCTTTGAGGTTTCTGCAGCAATCTCCTGAGGGCTGGCTGCAATCTTGATCGCTTCCCGTCCGATACCGCGTAACATGCCGCGAAACACAATGGCGTGGAACGGCAGCACGCTGTACCAGTAGGCCAGGCCGAGCAGGCCTCGCGGGCGGAATAGTGCCGCCTGGTGCAAAAGAGATTGGCGGTCGTTGAGCGCCTCCACCCGGAACTCCAGCAGCGCTGCCCCGGGCAGCTTCATCTCGGCGCGTAGCGCGAGGCGGCGGTCACGCTCGAAACCAACCACCCGCCAAAAGTCCAGCGCTTCCCCGTATCCAACAGTTTCTGGATTTCTCCGTCCACGTCGCAGGCCTGGGCCGCCAGCCAATCGATCCATCCATCCACGGACTTTCCAGAGAATGTCCGCAGCATACCACCCGTTCCCGCCACCGACACGGCAGACGGCGCGAAAAACGGCCCAGTCAGGTGCCTCCACGGTGATCTCGCGAACGTCACGGAATAGGGTCCCCCCTGCCCAGTCGGGATCGCCTGGAATGGGCCCAGCCATTGACCAAGTAGTCTCAACGGTGTGTTCTGCCATCTGGTTGAGAGCCGCGTGTATGGCTTCGCGGACGCCGAGCAGTTCCTGGGGGACAAGACCGATAATCCGATTCTCCCGGCATACCACCGGATTCTTCAGCCCCTCCGCCAGAGGACTGGCGATGGTATTGCTCAGGGGCGTGATCAACTGAATCCAGTACGAACTCAACCGCGGAGTTAATACGGGAACAGGAATCACCAGGCGGCGCCGCAATCCTAGCTCCTCCGCCATGATGCTCATGATGTCGCGATAACAGAACACGTCCGGGCCGCCAATATCGAATATGCCGCCCGCGGTTTCCGGCACCGCAAGGACCCCGACTAGGTACCCGATTACATTTCTCACCGCGATCGGCTGGCACGGCGTGCTCACCCATTTCGGGGTGACCATGACCGGCAAACGCTCCACCAGGTAGCGGAGAATTTCGAAGGAGGCGGAACCCGAGCCGATGATCATGGCCGCGCGCAGTACCGTAACTGGTACGCCAGTTGAGGCAAGCGCTTCTTCGACTTCGCGCCGCGACGCAAGATGCTCACTCAAATCCGGACCGGTCTCGCCGAGTCCGCCAAGATAGATGATCCGTTTGACCCCGGCATTCCGGGCGGCGCGCGCGAATGTCGCTGCCAGTTGAAGATCGTGCTCCGCGTAATCCGATCCCGCAGACATCATGGAGTGGACCAGATAAAACGCCGCCTCACATCCTTCCAGATCGCGCGTCAGAGACGCCTCGTCTTCCAGGTTAACTTGCCGAATCTCGACGTTGGGATCTGTCGCCCACTGCCGATTCTGCACCTTGGCGGGTGAGCGGACCAGACACCGAATTGAATAGCCATGCTCGAGCAAACGAGGGGCCAGACGCCCCCCAATGTAGCCGGTAACTCCCGCTATGGCTGCGCATGAGGATACAGACACAAGACTCCTTCGTGGCCGAACGATCTAAAACACCCTCAGCTTAACTCCCACCAAAACCATGCAGAGGCGAACTTGGCTAAGAATTGCCTCGTGAACTGATCTAATTGAGATGCAGAGGGCATCTTGAGTCTTCCAGTCCATTATCTCCGAATTACGGGCGACTCTGAATGCGCCGGGCCAGGACGTACTCTCCACGACGCGGGCCCAAAGTCAACTTCAGGGAAGTTAGCTGTCCTACTAAGCCGACTTCGGTCACATGACGGGCAAATCCGGAAGCGATAACTTCGTCGTGAGACGGACATGTTGAGGTTGATCCAAGGCCCAACCTCTTGGCTTCGCTTTGCACATCGCAATCCCTGCCAGTAGAATCGAAGGTTGACGGCGTTTTGAAACTCCATGTCACTGAAGCAGTCGGAAGCGATCGTGTTGCGAACTTATCCGCTGCGCGAGGCTGATCTGCTGGTGACGCTGTTCACTCGGGCCGAGGGTAAAGTCAAGGGCATCGCCCGCGCGGCCAAGAAATCGAAACGCCGCTTTGGTGGAGCGCTGGAGCCGCTGACGTGGGTCCGGGCCTACTACGACGATCGCGAAGGCCAAGAGTTGGCGCGTCTCGATTCGTGCGACATACTGGAGTCTCCGCTGTCGGCCCCGGTGGATTACCCACGCGTCGTCGCGTTGGAGCATGTGGCCGAGACGCTGGATGAGTTGCTGCCGGATCGGGAAGCGAACGACGCGATTTTCCGGCTGACGGTTTCGGCGTTGCACCAGTTGCGCTCGGGCTCGATCTGGATGCCGCTGACTTATTTTCAGTTGTGGCTGGTTCGGCTGGTTGGATTCTTGCCGGAACTCAGCGAGTGCAGCGCGTGCGGCGAGGTACTTAACGGCAGCTGGGCCTTCTATCATGCGCTTGCCGATGGTTTGATGTGCGTTCAGCACAAGCGCTTGGCGTCGTCGGAATTGTCGGCGGAATCCCGGGCACTTGCCGCGCAAATGTTTCGCGCACCGTTGGATGCGTTTGCGGAGGAACCTTGGGCGGCTAGTCAGGGCGCCGATCTGCGAAAGTTTCTGGTGCAGATTATGCAACGCCACCTTGAGAAGAAGCTGATGACGGCCGGCATGCTGGCGAAGCTGTGAGGAGAGTAGTGGCTCGCGAGTACGAAGGGGCGCACCTTTAAGGTGCGCCGATATGAGTTCCTAGTTTTGTCATCCCGAACCGACTTTAGTCGGTGAGGGATCTGCGGTTGCAATCGTTTCGCGAAATCTCTAGCCGCGGTTGGACTTCAGTATTCGAGAAAACCGACGTCCCTCAGGGCTAAAGCCCGGTGATAAGGTATTAGTCACGGCACGGCTGAAGCCGTGCCCCTTCAAAGCGAGATGTTCGGGCGACGCGTCCGAACATCGTTTTAATCAGGACAAACCTCTTGCCTTCCTCGAAAAATCCGCTGACCTTTCAGCAACTGATCCTGCGACTGCAGAATTTCTGGGCTGAAAACGGCTGTGTGCTGCAGCAACCGTACGACGTCGAAGTGGGCGCCGGAACTATGGCACCCGAGACCTTTCTGCGCGTGCTCGGTCCCAAGCCCTATCGCGTAGGTTACGTGCAGCCGTCCCGCCGTCCTGCCGATGGCCGCTACGGAGAGAACCCGAACCGTCTGTTTAAGCACATGCAGTTTCAGGTCATCCTGAAGCCGCCGCCGGTCAATGTGCAGGAACTTTATCTCGAATCGCTGACCGCGATCGGCATCGACCTGCGCAAGCACGACATCAAGTTCGAAGAAGACAACTGGGAGTCGCCCACTTTAGGCGCATGGGGCATCGGTTGGCAGGTGATGCTCGACGGCCTCGAGATCACCCAGTTCACCTACTTCCAGCAGTGCGGCGGCATCGATCTCGACCCTATCTCTGCCGAGCTAACCTACGGGCTGGAGCGCATCGCGGCATTTCTGCAGGACGTGGACAGCATTTACGACATCACGTGGGTCGTCGGTCCCGACGGCCGGCCGGTGAAGTACGGCGAGATCCGGTTACAGGACGAATTGCAGTTCTCGGTTTACAACTTCGAGCGCGCCGATGTGGAGAAGGCGTGGAAGCATCTGGAACTCTACGAGGCCGAGTGCCAGGGGCTGCTCGACGAGTACGCCGCTGGGACGGCGAAGGGGAAGCGCGGGAAGGAAGCGACTCCCACCCTTTCGCCAAAGACAGGCGAAGGGATGGGGTACCCAGCGGATGGAGATTCTGGCGAACCGCGAACCGCGAACAGCGAAGAGCGGGTTTTTGACCTTCGCCGTTTTCCTGTGCTCGGCGCGTTTGATTTGTGCCTGAAGTGCTCGCACTTGTTCAACATTCTCGATGCGCGGGGAGCAATCAGCGTTACCGAGCGGGTTGGCGTAATTGCGCGGATTCGGGCGCTGGCCGTCGGCGTTGCGAAGGCGTACGTCGACCAGCAGAAGGCGGAGAAAGACAGCACCCCTGCCGGGGAGGAGAATGGTTCACTGAAAGCGGAACAATTGTCGGTGGCAAGGTCGTAGTTGGTTTCATAACTGTCCTGCCCTGAAAGGATTGGGGGACCCAGTAACGTCTTCCTGTTGTGACTCGAATCACATCGGAATATTCGGTGGTTCGTCAGAATGGTTGTTCCACACGTTTCTTTGACTGATAGCTGACAGCTGACAGCTAATTGCCAATGCTAATTGCTAATTGCTTCCTATGCCTGACTTTCTACTCGAAATCGGTACCGAAGAAATCCCAGCGCGGATGATCGATAGCGCTCGCGACGAACTGGCTCGCCGTGTCAGCGACCTCTTGCAGCGCGAGAGGCTCGTCGATACTCCAACGCTGGAGACATATTCCACCCCTCGCCGACTCGCCGTGCTCGCAACCGGAGTGTCGTCCGCACAACCAGATGTCACCGAGCAAGTTACCGGACCCTCGCTCAAGGTTGCCTACAAGGATGGAGTGCCAACTCCTGCTGCCGAGGCATTTGCGCGCAAGCTCAACATCTCGGTCGATGCCCTGCAAAAGGTCACGACTCCTAAGGGAGAATATCTGGGCGCCACGGTGCAGAAGAAAGGCCGTCCGGCGGCGGAGATCTTGGCCGAGTCACTGCCCAAGGAAATCGCCGGCATTTACTGGGCGAAGAGCATGTATTGGCGGGGCAAGTCGGCGGAGCGTTTCGTGCGTCCGGTGCGTTGGCTGGTTTCATTGCTCGATGGCGAAGTCGTGCCGCTGGAGTTCGCCGGCATTCGCGCCGGTCACACCAGCGAAGGCCATCGCATTCTGTCGACGGGACCGCTGCCGATCGATCGGCTCGCGGATTATGCTTCTACCCTGGCGAAGGCTTCGGTGGTAGTATCCGCCGCCGAACGCGAACAGCGAATCCGTAAGGCGCTCGACGCCGCAACGCGAACCATTCCCGGCGCGCGCTGGCGCGAAGACAAATCTCTACTCGACACGGTCGTGAATCTTACCGAGTTTCCCTCCGTGGTTCTCGGCAACTTCGATCCTGAGTTTCTCGCGCTCGCCGACGAGGTTCTAGTCACGGTGATGCGTGACCACCAGAAGTATTTCGCCTTGGAAGATGGCAGCGGCAAACTGCTGCCTCACTTTCTGGCGGTTCTCAACACCGACGGCGATCCGGACGGACTGATTCGCCACGGTAACGAGCGCGTTCTTCGTGCCCGCTTCAACGACGCGCGTTTCTTTTGGGAAACCGACCAGAAGATCCCGCTGCGCCAGCGCGTGGAGATGCTGAAGGCCGTGACCTTCCAGAAGGATCTTGGCAGCTACTTCGACAAGACGATGCGCGTGCAGAAGCTGGGCAGCCTGATCTCCGAGGCGATACGCAATGCGGGCACGCCAGTGAGATCGGGCATCGTCTTCAAAGCCGCGCTTCTGTCGAAGACCGACCTCACCACCGAGTTGGTGAAGGAGTTTACCGAGTTGCAGGGAATCGTCGGCGGCCTGTACGCCAAGGTGCAGCAACTCGATCCCATTCTTCCGTCGGCCACGGCGGAGGCGATCGGCGACGCCATCTACGATCAGTACAAGCCGGAGTCGATGGACGACAGCGTTCCGCGTTCCGTCGAGGCGGCCGTGCTCGCACTTGCCGATAAGGCGGACAGTATCGCCGGAATGTTTGCGCTTGGTCTGCAGCCGACCGGATCGAAAGATCCGTTCGCGCTGCGTCGCGCGGCGAATGGCATCGTGAAGATTATCGCCGAACACAGACTGCCGTTGCCGATCGGGAAGCTGTTTTCCGATGCTCGGGCGGAGTATGTCGGTTCCGAGGCGGAGCTCCGGTTCGCCAAAGGCGTTAACTTCGACGAAGCGATTGCGAGTTTCATGCGCGAGCGCTTGGAGTTCTACCTGCGCGACGCGCGCGGCTTTGCTTATGACGTGGTGAATGCGGTGCTCGCAGCCGGAAGCGACGACATCGTGGACGCAATCGCGCGTGCCGAAGCGCTGAGCGAAGTTCGCGGTTCGGAGGACTTCGCCTCCATCTCGGTCGCGTTCAAGCGCATTAAGAACATCCTTCGACAGGCGCGCGAGACTAACAAGACGGTGGCCGCAAGGCTGGACAACGCCGCCCTCAGCGAAGATGCCGAGAAGAAGTTGGCGACGGAGATGCCGGGGATCGCGGCGCAAGTCCGCGAACTGCGCGAGCAAGGAAATTACAGACAGGCTTTAGCGCAGATCAGTCGCTTGCGGCAACCGGTGGATCTATTCTTCGACAAGGTCATGGTTATGGTTGACGATGAGGCGGTGCGTGCCAATCGTCTTGCGCTACTACGTGATTTGCTAAACGAATTCTCCACCATCGCCGATTTCAGCGAGATCGTTACCGAAGGCAAGTGAGAACTATGCCGTCCTGAAAGGAACGAAAGAGCGTAGCCCAGCGCTTGAGGGATGTACTTCTATTTGGAGGGCTGAAAGCAGCAAGCTTCGAAGGGGCACGGCTTCAGCCGTGCCGTTAGGTGGGCATGGAGAGTGGGCTTCAGCCCCTGAGGGAACTCGCACTTGGTTGCAACTTCGAAGTCCTCAGCGGCTAAAGCCAACATGATGACAGCAGCTGGCGGCACGGCTGAAGCCGTGCCCCTTCAAAGCGCGAAAACCCTTATGAAGGCTAAGGCCGTTCTGTTGAATGGAGTTGGCGGCACAACTAGAAGTCGGGCGCTGTTACAAAGCAGAGTGTAACACCGAGTGGTTGCCTCGCGGTGGCAATCAAATGTTGGCATGTGCCAAACGGAATTTACTTGCGGGAATCCGGCCCCGAGAGTGGTGAAAGAGATTAGCCCAGGGCGGAAGCCCTGGGTAGGCGTCATAAAAACAATCCGAGTCCCTTCAGGGACGACAGACGTTCATCAGTAAAGGACACCATCATGAGCACTCCTACCACCGAAATGGAAAGCACAGCAGCCGCCAACGCGAAAGCCGCCAAATACGTTTACTTCTTCGGCGACGGACACGCCGAAGGCCACGGCAAAATGAAGGACGAGTTAGGCGGCAAAGGCGCCGGCCTGGCCGAGATGACCAATGCCGGACTGCCCGTGCCTCCCGGCTTCACCATCCAGACCGAGGCCTGCCGCGAGTACATGCGGAACAATTCCGTCTCCAAAGAAATCGATCACCAGATGGATCAGGCGCTTCGCCGTCTGGAAGAATTGCAAGGTCAGAAACTGGGTGGCGCAGACAATCCGCTGCTGGTGAGCGTGCGGTCGGGTGCCAAGTTCTCCATGCCCGGCATGATGGACACCATCCTCAACCTCGGCCTGAACGACAAGTCAGTCGAAGGGCTGGCCAAGCGCAGCAATAATCCCCGCTTCGCTTACGACTCCTATCGCCGACTCATTCAGATGTTCGGCTCCGTCGTGCTCGATATTCCCAAGCATGCCTTCGAGGAAGTCTTCGACGGCAAGAAGAAACAGAAGAAAGCCAAGCTCGACACCGACCTGGACGCCAAGGCGCTGCAGGAAGTTATTACCGACTACAAAAAGGTTGTGCTGAAGCATACCAAGCGCGAGTTTCCGCAGGACCCGCACGAGCAACTTGTGATGGCTCGTGACGCCGTGTTCCGTTCCTGGCTGAATGATCGCGCCAGGACCTATCGCCGCATCAACAACATCGATGACATGCTCGGGCACCGCAGTCAATGTGCAGGCCATGGTCTTCGGCAATCTCGGCGAGACCAGCGGCACGGGCGTCGGCTTTACTCGCAATCCTGCGACTGGCGCGAAGGAGTTCTATGGCGAGTTTCTGATGAACGCGCAGGGCGAGGACGTGGTCGCCGGCATTCGCACCCCGGTCCACATCTCCGAATTGGAGAAAATCCAGCCCGATGTTTACAACCAGTTGCGCGAAATCACCACGCGGCTGGAAAAACATTATCGTGACATGCAGGACTTCGAGTTCACCATCCAGGACGGCCGCCTCTACATGCTGCAGACGCGCAACGGTAAGCGCACCGGGCGTGCGGCCGTGCGGGTCGCCATCCAGATGGTGGAGGAAGGACTGATCTCGAAGGAAGAGGCGATTTTCCGCGTCGAACCGAACCAGCTTTACGACTTCCTCGTCCCGAGTCTCGACGAAAAGGGCAAGGACATCGATGTGCTCGCGACCGGACTGCCGGCTTCACCGGGCGCGGCGGTCGGCCAGATCGTCTTCACCGCCGACGAAGCCGTGGAGAAGTTTAATAAGGACAGCAAGGCTAAGCTGATTCTCGTGCGCAGCGAAACCACGCCCGAAGACATTGGCGGAATGGAAGTCGCTGCCGGCATTCTGACTTCGCGCGGTGGCATGACCAGTCATGCCGCCGTTGTGACCCGCGGCATGGGCAAGTGTTGTGTGGCGGGTGCTGGTGACATCGACGTGGATGAGAAAGCCGGCGAGATGCGCGCCCACGGCAAGGTGCTGAAGGAGGGCGATTGGATTTCGCTCGACGGCACTACCGGCCGCGTCATCAACGGTAAGCTCAACACGGTTGCGGCGCGGCCCGATGATCCCGAGCTGCAAAAGCTCATGAGTTGGGCCGAGCCCTTCCGCCGCATGGGTGTGCGTGCCAACGCCGACATTCCTCGCGACGCGCTCCAGGCGCGGGCGTTCGGCGCAGAAGGTATCGGCCTTTGCCGCACCGAGCACATGTTCTTCGCCGAGGACCGTCTGCCGCACATGCGGACCATGATTCTCGCCAACAGCGAAAAAGACCGCCGCACCGCATTACGCAAGCTGCTTCCTATGCAGCGCAACGATTTTGTCGGTGTCTTTCGTGCGATGGATGGATTTCCGGTCACCATTCGCACCATCGACCCGCCGCTGCATGAGTTCCTGCCGCGACGCGAAGATCTGATGGTCGAGATCGGCAAGCTGGAAGTCACCAAGCCGAAATCGCCCAAGCTGAAAGAGCTGCGCACGCTACTGAACCGGGTGGAGCAGTTGCACGAGGTCAATCCCATGCTTGGCCATCGCGGCTGCCGTCTGGGCATCACCTATCCCGAGATCACAGAGATGCAGGCCCGCGCTATTTTCGAAGCCGCCGTCAAGGTCGCCAAGGAAGGCGTGAAGGTGAAGCCTGAAGTTATGATTCCGCTCACCGGAGGTCTCAAAGAGATGGCGCACCAGGCGGTCATTGTGCGCCGGGTGGCGGAAGAAGTATTTGCCGAGAAGGAACATACCGTTGAGTACCTGGTAGGGACCATGATTGAGTTGCCGCGCGCGGCGCTGATGGCCGACGAGATCGCCAAAGAAGCCGAGTTCTTCAGCTTCGGCACCAACGATCTCACGCAGACCACCTTCGGCTTCTCGCGTGACGACATCAACAAGTTTCTGCCGACCTATCTTGCGGAAGGAATTCTGAAGCAGGATCCATTCGCGGTGCTTGATCGCGAAGGTGTTGGGCAGTTGCTGAAGATGGCCGTGGAGAAAGGCCGCAAGACGCGTCCAACCATCAAGATCGGGATCTGCGGCGAACACGGCGGCGAACCTTCGTCGGTGGAGTTCTGCGCGCAGCTCGGCTTCAACTACGTTTCGTGCTCACCCTTCCGTGTGCTGACCGCGCGACTGGCAGCGGCGCAGGCGGGCGCAAGCGCCGAACTGAAGATCGAAGGTGGGCGAACGAAGTAGCGGTGGCGAAAAACGCGATTGTCATTCTGAGCGAGCGTAGCGAGTTGAGTCTTTGAAGGGGCACGGCTTCAGCCGTGCCCCTTCAAACCTTGCTGCCTTCAGCTCCGAAAAGAGATGAAGGCAAGCCCAAGCAGCAGACTACCCTTCCTTCTATCGGTTCTGAATCGTCCGATTTTGCCCTGCCCCACCCCTCCATTACTATTGCTCCTACATGGTTTCTGCCCCCCGACGCTGGTACCGCAATCCTCTAACTCTGGTTCTGCTGGTTGCCGCGCTCAGCGCGTTCGTTATCCAGTCGGGCGAACTTGGCACCTCCGACACCTCTCACCGTCTGCAGACCACGCACTCGTGGTGGACCTCGGAGCCGCCGGTTCGCCCCTATGAGTATCCCGAGTTTGGCATTCACGGCCGCGGCGGCAAGCTCTATAGCTGGTATGGGATGGGCCAGTCGCTGCTGATGTTTCCGGCGGACGTGGTGGGCACCGGTCTCTCGCACCTGCCGATCTTTGCCAACTACAACGACACCGATCCCACCGTCCGCGCGATCTTTGTCAGCTACACCACCAACATTCTGGTCAACGTTCTGACCGCGCTGATCTGCTTCCGTTTTCTGTGCCAGTTGGGTTTCAGCATCAAACAGTCCGTCGCAGGTGTCTTGGCGTTGTTGTTCTGCACCACGCATCTGCACTACGCGCAGAACATGATGGAGAACAACTACATCATGCTGCTGACCCTGACCGGCTTCTCGTTTCAATATGAGTGGCTTCGAACCGGCAGCCGACGCGCACTACTTATCGGTTCGCTGGCCTTCGGCCTCAACCTGCTTACCAGGCTTACCACTGGCCTCGACCTGATCGCCGGAGGAGTGTTCCTGCTTCTCGTCCTGTGGATGGAAACCGTGCGTGGCCATGCGCTGTGGCAGCGCTTCCTGGCCTACATCGAGACGGCGTTGCCTATTTACGTGATCTTCGGAGTGATCGATCGTCTGTACCAGTTCTACCGTTTCGGCTCGCTGTTCAGTAACTACATCACCATTGCCGGACAGGAACAGAAGCGGCTGAATCCCTCGCTCCCGGCGAACTATCCGTGGGAAGTCCCGTTTCACGTGGGCTTTCTCGGGCCATTGCTCATGCCGGAGAAGTCGATCTTCCTCTTCGACCCGCTGCTGGTGCTCACGATTCTTCTGACAGTGATCGCGTGGAAGCGTTTCGGTCCCGAGTTACGAGCATACCTGATTACGGCGTTCCTTCTGCTTCTGGCCTACATCAGCTTCTACGCGCGATACACGGTGTGGAGCGGCGACTTCGCCTGGGGTGACCGTTATGTCTCCACCGCGGTGGAATTGGCCGCGTTCATCTCGGTGCCGCTGCTGTTGCGCGTGGCGGGCGTCGCTGGGAAAGTTGGTGTGGTGCATGGGAATCGCACTGATCGTATTCAGCACCGCCATCCAGTTGGGGTCGCTCGCCTTCTGGTTGCCGCTGGAAATCTACCAGGAGGACACGCTCGGGCATCCGACGTTCGTCGTCTTCCTGCGCTTCAAGAACATCGTCAGCCTTCGCTCTTGGGAAAGATGCAGGCGTGGGGTCTCAGTAACGATTCGATGACGTATGACCCGTGGGACTACGTGCACATCGACACTTGGAACTTCCTGCCCTTCTTGCTGCGCAGGGTCGGAGTAGCTCCGCGTTGGGTAGTCAATGTGATTCTAGTTGTTTGGGGTGCGGGACTAGCAGCGCTGGCGTGGACGCTGTTGCAGTTGCGCAGAGTGCTGTCAGCGGGGGAAGTCGATGCCAAGTGCTAACGGTTTCGGATTCGTTAGTCAGCAGAGTCGGTTCTTTTCTTGCTGTCATTCTGAGCGAAGCGAAGAACCGCTATCGCTTCGGGAATCCCGGACTCCGTTCCAGAAATCGCCGTCGTTCAATTCCGTGCCCGCCTTTTGTTCTTGTCATCCTGAGCGGAGCGCCCGCAAAGAACTTCAGACCCACTGATTTTGTGAGTCGAGCGGGCGCGGAGTCGAAGGAGTTGCTTCTGTGTTTTTCAGCAAACGGTTCAGCGCCTGACGAGACTCGCACTTTGTTCCAGCACCGAGCTCCCTCAGTGGCTAAAGCCAGCTTAATTAAGAGCAGATTACGACACGGCTGAAGCCGTGCCCCTTCAAATTATCCGCCTCTATTGCGTCTGCTGTAATTTGGCGATCAGCTTTTGCGCCAAGTTCTCTTCCGACTCCGACCACAGCACCCGTCCACTCAGCACGCAATTCTTTTCCACTGCCGCCGAAAACGCGACCAGCTTAGCAATGTTGGCCCGCAGATATTTTTCGATGAAGGGCGAAAGCGTCAGCCCCTCGTAGACGAAGGACGTATCGAGCCCAAAGTCCACCTCGACATGGCCGTCTTCGCTGTAGATGCCTTCGTCAAATTGAACTCCGTGCACCAGAAAGCGCACTGCCACCGGACGTTGTACCCAGGTGTCGCCCTGTTCGTCTTCGTTCGGCACCCAAAGGTCCCAAAATGCCTCGAAGACGAAGGCGAAGTCGTCATGCACGAATTCGCCGGCTATCTCCGCGGCTTCCTCGGGCGAGATCCCCGGAGTGAAGCGGCGCTCCAGCACCGTCGGCTCCGACCACGCCACCGGATGCACAGACAAGTACGTGATGCCTTCGCGCACCGCCGAGAAAGGGAATTGCCGCAGAACGCTCACCGCGCGCGGCATCATCTCGCCTTCGCGGAAGCTGGGAAACCAGATGCTGAGATAGAGCGAGTCCGCCATCGCGATATTTTAGCGCGGATGGAGATGACAGGTCTGGCCGAGCCGCGGTTTCTAGCATGAAAAAACCCACCCTTTGCTTCATCTAAAGGGTGGGGGTTATTGTAGGCAGCAGTTCCGAGCTCGATTCGCCAAAATTCAAGGTCCGACCTGCACGCAGCTAGCGGTGTGGTTGTCGTATTCCGTCTGCAACTCGAAGTACAAGCCATTCCACATCTGGTTTGCTTGGCCGCTGTCCCACGTGTTGGTTCCATAGTTGTAGGCACACAAATCGCCGATCTCAGAGCCGCCCGAGGTTTGCCATGCTGGCAGGGCTGATGGCAGCGGATCGGTGATTGCCTCCGTTAGTTCATGACTCGCGGCGGTGGCGGCGGTGTCGGCAGCGGGGTCATTGTTCGGGGACGGGGTACCAGCGGTCTGACAATAAGCCGGTTCGCCATAGGGTTCGTTCCCGTAGATGATCGCCTTGTTGCCAACATGGATGTCACTGTGGTAGGCGCAGTAGTAACTGTATGCGCAGTACGGGCCCAGGCACGACCCCTCGCCTTTGGAAGTGAACAGCAGGAACACCTTGTTCAGCCCTCCGGTCCACTGGTTCCCAGGCAGCGCCATTACCCTGCGGATCTCAGCTTGGATCTGAGCGTCCGAAATACAGTTGGTGCCGATCCCCGGAGCCGGATCATTGCACCCGCTCGGTGGATAGGGATTAGTGTCCGTGTACACTCCTTTCAAGCCGCCCGCATTGGGGCTGTAGTAAGCCCAATTCGCCGGGATCAAGCCGCAACCGTAGTCATTCTCAACCAACCCACCTGCCGGGAAAGTCAGCACCCAAGAGGAGCAGTCGCTGGCGTACTGAGTGTTGTTGTTGTCGATGCCGTGCCCTGGGTACGTTCCCAGCATATTTGTCAGCACGCTGGCATAGGTGGAGGACATGCCAGTGGACTGCCCGTTTTGCAAGGTCGGTGGATTCCAAAAGATGGCATAGGTGTCAACCTCGCCTGTCACGCCCATTACCGGTCCACCTTTGAAGATCAACTGCCCTTGCGGTTGACTTTGTCGCAGGAGCGCCTCGCCGGGTGGCGGAAGGATGTGCGCTACGTGGTTCTCATCGCCAATGTTTAGCGGTGACAGCTCCTGTGCGTTGGCACACCTGGCAATGAGCAGCAGTGCAAAGACATAGAGGAGGAGCATGGTTTCGATGATGTGGCGTTTTGAGATTCCATTCTCCTTTGAGTTGCAGGTTGAGTGTTGAAGGTTAGCTGTCTGGGTGCTCGGTGTGATGCCTTGCGTTTTCATATTGACCTCCTTGTGGTCATGGGTTGTGGCGAGCGGTCGAAGTCGAGCGGCGCCGGGTTGTAATTTGGGACCCCACTGGCTTCCGGGAGGCGGGATGGTTGTCGCGCCTCCGGAAGCGTTCCTCTTTCAGAGCAGGTAAGCGTTTGCTCAATTTCCCGCTCTCGTGAACGCACAATGCGCCCGTTCGCTGGCAGGCTCAATGCACCAGCGGTGATTTGTGGGTGATCTGCGGTGATTTCTGGGTGATCTGGGAAATCCTGCGACCTACCTAGCAGATTCAAAAGAGGCTACATATTGGGAGAAAAGCAGTACTACTAACGTACAAAACGGCACCGTCGAGAAGGCATACCAGCGCACTGCAAGCCTGTGACTTGCGACGGATCATCACCTCATAAAACTAAGCAATTTCTTTCGCAATCTGACCTATCCGTCATTGCGGCACTATGCGGCTGGTAGCTCGAAATTTCTGGCAGTTCTGGAAACGCTGCGTATTGCGGGCCCCAATCCCTTCCGACCCGGTGGAATTGAGCACCGACTTGACCGGCAAAACGAAACGCGTGCCATCGCCCAACGGAACGTTCTCGTAATCGATTTCCAGTTTGGCTTTGCGTATTGGGAAGCTCCGCGGAAGGTCATTAGCTTCCACTTGTAAACGCAGAATCACCCCCGACTGCTGGTCGATCCAGAGTTTTCCGTAGTAGGGTGGCGCGACCTTCTGGCCTGGAACTTCCAGGCGCCATAACGGAACGTCCTGGTGTGCGATGCGGTAGGTAAACTCCCACGCTTCACGGCCTCCAGTCTTGTTTTCACCGACAAATTGGAATTCGACTTTGTTGCGTCCATCAAAGATCGCCGGAAGGTGATTTCCGAACTGTCCGGCTGACCATGCACCCGGCAGAGCTGCGGTGCTGTCCACGGGCCGGCCATTCTGCTTCAGGTCGCGGTACGATTCCCTTCCGTCCTCGTAGGTCACGACTCCGGTGATGGTGTCGGCCTCTCGGAGCGCTCCGCTGAGGTGGCGTGAAGTCTCCTGCTGGCAAGTGAAATTTGGCATTCGCTCCGGGACGGTCACGGCGTATTGGCAGACCTTGCTCAGTGCGTCAGAATGGGGCATGTTCGGGTCAAGCGAGTCGCACAGGCTTGCCTCAGCGGGCGCCGCGTTTTGAGAGCCGCTGGAGGCGGATTGGGCGGCCAGACCTGCGGTGAGAATTAGCGTTGCACTCATCCCGTACCAAATGAGCCTGAATGCCGGTAACATATCGACCTCCTTGTGGGCATACGTTATGGCGTCGATCGAAGTGGAACGGCGCCGGGTTGTGGTTTTGGGCCCCCATTTCGCTTCCCAGAGGTGGATGGTTATCCAATCCCCTGAAGCGTTCCGAAATACGTCATCGCGTCTGAGAAATCATCGTTCAGCGTCAAAATTGCTAATTACCGGCGTCCGTCTGCGCCGATGTTTGCATCGTCACGTCGAGCAGGATCTGCATCCCGCTGTCGAGCTTTACTTCTTTCCCACTCGAGATGAAGACTCCATTGGGTCCGAGCTGCAGGTTCTTGATCCCGAGAACGCCTCTGGATTGCTGATTGAGGATGGGTTTACCGGTCGCTCCCGCCGTCGGCGAAAAGGTGGATTTCTCGGTCGCTTCGCTCAGCCCGCCGTACATGACGCCACCGGCAGGAGCGTCCGCCTTTGGATTCGGGGCCGCCGCCTGAATGACGCTCTTGATGGGCGTGTCTCCGCTTCCCGGCCGGCTCATTTTGTCAAAGACAATTCCCAGCGTTGATTCCGAATCGCCTTTCGAGCGGGCCTTCGCCTCGGTTACATGACCAATTAACTTCGTACCGCGAGGAATTGTTCCATCGCCAGTCTGAATATCTGCCGCAAGCTTGGCGTCAACTTCATCGCCCTCCTTGAGCTTTTTCGAATCGAGCGACTTCGCCAACTCCACGCTGATGGCCCCACGTAGCTGACCACTGCCGGCTTGTCCCGCGTCTTTGGCGGGACTCGGTCCCTGACCCGCGGACATTGTGGCGGACAA
The DNA here is from genome assembly GCA_963748225.1 of uncultured Acidobacteriaceae bacterium. Lineage (GTDB taxonomy): Bacteria > Acidobacteriota > Terriglobia > Terriglobales > Acidobacteriaceae > Bog-257. The sequence goes on along the minus strand of CAVVHW010000012.1, from coordinate 372,738 downwards.
AATGGCACAAACCATAATGATCACGGCCAACGGGCTCTTCTTCAGCAGACTCATTGAACTCTGGTTTTTCATACGATCCTCCTTGTGGAACGTGGTTGAGGGTTGAGCTGCGACTGTGTTGCTGTGCTGGTTGGTAATCTGGGTTTTCACGGTGACCTCCTTGTGGTCATGGGTTGTTGTTGGTGGTGATAAAGGGGAGGGAGCGACTCACCATCTTGGCTGCTCTCATCCCGAAAGGTTCTTCGTTCTGCCCATTGGCCGAAGAACGTCCCGTGCTATCGAAATACCGCCATGAAGCCATCCAGGTCTGCGGTGCCTCCGCTCCCCGGAGCCATGTCAATGGGAATCACCACGCGGATTGCTCTCTGAGGCTCATTGAACTGACCATTGGCCGCGGGGGTCTTTGGCCCACGGGCACTCAGGACCACCTTGAGCTCGACCTTTTGAGAGCCGCAGGCTCCTGTCGCGTCATCCACCGGGCACAGATGAGCCAGGGCCGCACAGCTATCTGTTGTGTTGCCCAACGCGCATAGATGAGCTAGGACCGTCGCGCTTCCTGTGCCGGTGATCGTCCCGAATTGCATTTGCAGGCTGGCGCCGGTAATGGGCTTCCCGTTGGGCTGGGCTTCAATGTCGTAGGAGACAAATGATTCCTCGGAGGCCGAAGTCCACTTGGCCTCAAACAACAACCCAGGGTCGTCAGTGTCGGGCGTGGTTCCCGGCGTCAGCGATATGGCGTCGCTGGGCAGTCCGGCCGCTCCCTGGTGATATTGAAAGTTCGAGAACTTCTTGTCGCCGATCATGCAGCCCTGGGCGCCGAGCTTTTCGTAATCGGAGAGCTTGCCGGGAGCACAATCCGCGACTTGGGCGTGCGCGAACGAGAGCGTCGTCAGAGTAAGTAACGCTGTGGCGGCGAGTTTCTTCACAGTGTTGGCTGCCCACGAAGGGGCCGCGACGGCGGTAGGGGCGGTTGTTTCGATATTTGCAATTCGGCTTTTCATAGTGACCTCCTGGTGGTCATCGGTTGTGGCGGCGGTTTGTGAAAAGTGAGGAGCAACTTCACCGCGTAGGCGCTCCTCACCTAGATCGAAGATGTTCCATCGAGTAGCGCCCCCATCATCCAAGGAAGCGCTTTCGTAGCAGTCCGCTAATGCCTAGAATTCCAGAGCCCAACAGCATCAGGCTGCTCGGTTCGGGAGTGGCTGTATTGATCTGGACGGAGAAGTTGTCAATGCCCCAAGTGCTGTCTACAAGACCGCCTTGAGGAAGCGACCAGTTGAATGTGTAGTAGCCGAACTCAATCGGGCCGCCTGAAGATGAAAAATCGGGCGTGGTGAAATTGATGATCTGGTTATTGGCGGTATCAATCTCTACCCACGCGGGATTCCACGTGTCAGTAATTCCGGTGACGCCGAGATGCGTCCAATTGGCGTAAGGCCCGGCGGAGTCCACGAAATAGAGAAACGTCCGGCCACTCTGCTCCAGCAGAAGCCCATCTTGTATCCCGGGACCTGCAAACGTCTTCAGGTCATAACTTACGTTTAGGCTCTGGATAGCTCCCTGTGTGCTGGGATTGTAAGTGCCACCGCCCACGTCCAAGTGACCGTCGTATAGCCCGGCAAATGGGCCGTCGGACGTATGCCGGCCCATCTCAAATCCGTTATTGCCTCCGGCATCTTGGAGCGCAAGGTTCTGGGAGACAGGTCCGAGAGTAACCATCGGGTTGTACCAAAGGATGCTGTGCGTCCAATTGCTATCGTTGAATACGCTGTCGGAAATAACAGTCCCAGCAGATGCCGGAACCGCCGACGCCAGCGCGCATAGTAATAGCGCCATGCCAGCGAGCAGCGGCAGGCGTCCGGGTAATGCCGAACCTTGTTTTGCGGACCGGGTGGTGAACCGGCGTTTATTTTTCGGGGTTTGTACCGAGCGAACATTGAGTGGCTTCGAAAGGTTTTGGTTGCTTTGCGTTTTCATTGTGACCTCCTTGTGGTCATCGGTTGTGGGCGGCGGTCGAAGTCGAGCGGCGCCGGATTGTCGTTCGGGGCTTCACACCGCTTCCGGAGGCGGGATGGTCGTCGCACCTCCGGAGCGTCCCCCTTTGAGAGCGGGTTGCTTTCGCGATTTCCGCTCTCGTGAACGCACAATGCGCCGCTTCGCTCGCAGCATCAATGCACCAGCGGTGATTTGTGGGTGATCCAGCGGTGATTTAGGTGTGATCTGGGAGGTGCGCTGTGTAAGTGCAGATTAAAAAGGGGCTTACATGTTAGGAAACATGCAGCCCCTTGGGGTGGATGTGCCAGGATCGCAGTAGGGAAAGACCCGTTATCGGCACGTTAGGCGGGCGTCGCTCGTCGAACTACTACGCGCTCAGGCGCTTTTTTGCCTTAATCTCGTCCAAGAGCGCGTCGATTTTCTGTTCGCGTTCCAGCGCATCCAGGCGGCCATCAATGTCATCACCCAGAATCTCGCCTTTGGCTCGGCCCAGGGCCTCGTCGCGGGCGACTTTGGTTCGCATGCGCTCGAAGGTGCGGTTCTCTCCCGTGGGGGTGACTTGCGCGTCGGCGGCGCGGTGAACGGCGCGCGATCGGCGATGCTGCGCGATCAGCAGATCAGCTTTGCCGCGAGCTTCGGAAAGCTTCAGCTCCAACTTCTTCAGCGCCGACTTAAGCGCCTCCACCTGGACCTGCTGGTCCGCGATCTGCTGCTCGAAGCTCTCGCTAAGGTGCTGGAAACTCATCGCCCGCTCCAGCGCCGCGCGGGCAAGCTCGTCATCTTTCTTGTCGACCGCGAGCTCAGCCTTGCGCATCCATTCGGCGTGCTTGTCGGCGTTTTCCTTCTTACGTTTCTCCAACAGATGAAGGTCGGCAAGCGCGATGGCCACTTGCGTCTTCACCTGCATGAATTGATTTTCCATGTCGAGGATGACCTGCTTCAACATCTTCTCGGGATTCTCGGCACGGTCAACGAGGTCGTTGAGATTGGCCCGCACTAGCGTTGCTACACGATCGAGTAATGCCATAATTAACCCCCCTTTTCTTGAGCTGTCAGCTGTCAGCTTTCAGCCTTGACTGCATACTTCGCTATTCGCCTTTCGCTCCTAGCCAGAAGGTACATATCTGTCATCCTCAGCGGAGAATCACTTCCTTTGTGATCCGGAGTCGCAGGATCCCTATCCGACTCAGAACTGCTCGCCGCGAACCGCTGCCAACAAGAAGGCGACGAGCAAGCCTCCCATGGCTCCTACAGGAACCGCCACACTTGAGTGCGTGATTAACCGAACTACCACACCCAGCAATGTGCCGATCAATCCAAGATTCACTACTATCTGCGAGGTATCGTTTTTCGAATTCATATCAATCCTGTCGAGAGACCAGCCTCACTGGGTGCCCCACCCTTGTCGTCGGTTTTGCGACAGGGTGGGAGACCTTACCGCTTTACTTGCCCGCCCCTGCTGCCTTCGACTTGCCATCGTCGTCGCCTGGCGGCAACTCATCCGGACGTTTCTCGCCAAGTGTCCTCACCTTGCTCAGCAGGTCAGACATTTTCATGCCCGATAGCGCTTCGAACAGTGCCGGCACTTGCGCCGCCATTTCGGTGATGTCGCCTGTGATCTTGTTCATCCCAGCCGAATGACCGTTGCCGGTGGAGACAATGGTGATCTTGTCGACATTGGCCAGCGGGCTGGCCAGCGCCTTCACAATCTCCGGCAGGTTGGTGAAGAGCTTGTCCACGACCGCGGCCTGGTTGTACTCCTGGTAGGCCTCGGCCTTCACGTTCATCGCCCGCGCTTCGGCGTCGCCCTTCTTGAAGATGATCTCGGCTTCCGCCTCGCCCTGCGCACGAATCGCGCTGGCATGGCCTTCGGCTTCGACCGTCAGTCGCTGCTTTTCGGCGCCGGCCAAAGTCTCGATCCGTTGACGCTCGATCTCGGCCGCCTTCAGCACGGTGGCAATCAGCTCTTTCTCGCGACGCATGATTTCCGCCTCTTGCACCTTGACCTGCTGTTCTTTTTCGACTTGCTGCACCTTCACGGCTTCGGCGGTTACCTGCTGCTGCATAATGTTGGTCTGAATTTCGTATGCCTTGTCGGCCTGTGCCTGCTGGCGTTTTACCAATTCGTTATACGTTGCCTTCTTTACCTCGAGATCGCGTTGTGCCTCCGCTTGCCGCGCCAGGGAAGCAGTTTCGGCCGCGACGCGCTCCTGGTCGGCTTGCGCCTTGGCGATCGCCGATTCCCGCAGCGCAATGGCGCGTCTGATGGCCGTGTCGCGTTCCGCTTCGGCTGTGGCGACGTCGGCGTCGCGCTTAATGCGCGCCACGTCCGGACGCCCCATGTTGGAGATGTATTCGTTCTTGTCGCGAACTTCTTTGATGGTGAACGAGATTACCTCCAGCCCCATCTTGTTCATGTCATCGGCGCACGTGGAACGCATCCGGTCAGCCACCATCTCAGGCTGCTTCACAATCTCTTCCACTGTTAGCTGTCCGATGATGCCGCGCAGGTGACCTTCCATCACCAGCCGGATCAGGGCTTCGCGGTCCTGCGGCGCCTTGGTGAGGAACTGCTCGGACGCGGTCAACACCGATTCCGGATCGGACTTCACCTTGATCTGCGCGACCGCCTCGACGGTCACGGCAACGCCCTGCTTGGTATAGAGGTCCTGTTGCGGGGCGACATCGAAGGACATTAGTTCAAGCGATAGCTCGCGGAAGGTCTCCACCATGGGGAAGATGACCGTTCCGTGTCCTTTCACCACGCGGGTGCCGCGAAATCCGTACACTACCAGGACCTCGTTGGGCCCGGCTTTGCGATAGAGCCTGGCAAACACGCTGATGAGCAGCACCACGGCTGCGACTGCTGTCCAGGCAATGATTAATACTTCAGTTGGAATGTGGAATCCCATACGCCTCCTTAAAGCAACTAGCCGATAGCAACTAGCAATTAGCTCTTAGAGTCGGTACTCGAGATTGGTCTTAGTTGCTTAGCTTTCGCCGTTCACCTATTCGTTGATGATCGAATATCACGCACCCATTACTAAAAGCTAATGGCTAATTGCTAGTTGCTACTTACTAATTACTTCTTCCTCTTTCGCCAATTCTTCCCATCGTCTTACGTAGGCAATGCCATGTTCATATCGAGTAACAATGACTTCGCTGCCGCGCGGCAAGGCTTCGCCGTTCTCACTGCGGGCGCCGCAGGTGTTCCGTGTACCCTCTTGCGAGAAGATGATTTCGCCGGTTCCTCCGGCGCGGATCGGACTACTGACTCGTCCTAGCACACCCACGCGCTCGTAGTCGGCCGGATCAAGATCGCGATCGTATTTCAGCAGCACCTTGGCCACGAACCAGAAGACGATCGTTGCTCCGGCGAGTCCGGCAACCACAGCGAGTGTCAATACTCCCGCGACCACCAGCGAGGAGTAGCGCGTCAGCAAGTAGCCTGTCCCGCCAAACCATGCCAGAAATGCCATCACCGTTCCAAAATTGAAGAACGACATCTCAGGGCCGTTTGCGGCTCCGCCGTGAGCTCCGCCTGCGACGTGCGGGCCTCCGTGGGGCAAGTGCATGTGAATGTGTGGCAGGTGCAGGGTTCCACCCAGAAACGACAGCCCAATCATCGTTACGCCGAACAGAAAGCACACCAGATAAAATATTTCCCACGTCATAAGGTTGCTCCCGCCGACTTCCTTCTTCGGCTACCACCATGCGCTGCAGCCAAGTCTGGCTTTAACACCTCGGTCAGACGGTCCACCAGTTCCGGCGCCTCCAGAATCGCGCCCAGCAGCACCACGCATTTGCGCGAGTCCTTATGCTTCGCCACCTGTAGCAGCGCCTGACTCAGTTCAGGATCGCGCGCAAACTGCTCGGCCCCATTGATGAGCCATAGGTCGAGTCGGTCTTCCATCGCCCGCAGATCGCTGGTCAGCTCGGTGTGATAACCCTCAGGATCGTCCACCAGGTATCCCGGATGCACCTTGAAGAAGCGTGCCAGCAACATGCGTGACGCATTGGTCAGATGCGGGCGGGCACCACTCTCAATCTGCGATAAGTAGGACTGGCTTAGCCCGCTGCCCATTTCCTTCTTTAACGCGACGACCAGGTCCTGCTGGGTCATTTCGCGACCCATGCCGCGCAGGGTGCCTTCGACCAACCGCAGGTAACGGATTTTCTCGCCCAGCTTCATATTACAATTTGCAATTCTAGCATTGCAATTTGCAATGTCAAGAACTGAATTTGCCTTGGAATCAGGGAGTTTGGCGAGTGGCACGAAAACCGGTACCCACGACAGGGACACAGAGGACACAGGAAAAAATCAAATATAGAAACTCCGTGATCTCGGTATCCTCCGTGGTGAAGAGCCAGTTTTTCTCTGCTGTGTTTCTGGCGGACTGTGACTGGGTGCGGTATCCTCAGTGACACGCCAGACGCGCCCAGGGTAAGGACCGGTTTTTGAATTCGTTCAGAGAGACCGCACTTTAGCGCCGCGTGGCAGCGAATGTTTTGACGACGAGCGGGCTGTCGGCGGCACTGCCTGCTTTGTTCGGGCTATCTAACACCAAGACTGCAGCAAGCTTGCGCAGACACTTTGGAGGCCATCGTTATGAGTGATGCCAATCCTCTCCTCGCACCCATGAAGGGAACACAGCACCGCGAAGTGGGCGGGGTGCAACTCGACATCGCCGCCGCTGGCGCGGCTCGCGTCAAACGTCTCATCTACCCGCCGGGATTCCGCTGGTCAACGCACATGAAGCCGGTCACCGGTACCGATCTGTGCATGCACGCGCACGCCGGTTTTCTGGCTTCGGGCCAGATTCACATTGAGTATGAGGATGGCTGCATCATGGAGTTCGCCGCACCTCAGGTCGTGGTGATCGATCCCGGTCACGACGGCTGGGTGGTGGGGAATGAGCCGGCCGTGCTGATCGAATTCGACTTCGAGGGCGACACAGTCCGTAGTCTCGGCCTGCCTGAGCGGCATAAGCATAGCGCTTGAGGACTGAACTCTACACCCCGGCCTTGAGTCTGGCTGCAAACTTCTCCCGGATCTTCTTCACCTTGGGCGAGACCACGAACATGCAGTAAGGCTGATTGGGGTGGTTCTTGAAATAATCCTGGTGATAATTCTCGGCCGCATAAAACGTCGAAGCCGGTTCAATCGCCGTCACAATAGGATTAGCGAACGCATGTTCCGTGGTCAGCTCATCGATCACGGCCTGCGCGGTCGCGCGCTGTGCTTCGTCGCGGTAGAAGATGACCGAGCGATATTGTTCGCCGACATCGTTGCCCTGCCGGTTCAGCGTCGTCGGATCGTGAACCGTGAAGAATACCTCCAGCAGATCTTCGTAACTGATGATGGCCGGATCGAAGGTGATCTGCGCAACCTCGACGTGGCCGCTGCGCCCGCCGCAAACCTGTTCGTAGGTCGGGTTCGGAACGCGTCCACCCATATAGCCCGACACCACCGACAGGACACCTTCCAACTGCTGAAACGTAGCTTCCACGCACCAGAAGCATCCGCCGCCGAGAACTGCTGTTTCTGTATGAGCCATGTTGGATAGGATGCGCGAACAGGCGAGTTGTTGCAAGTGGGCAATTAGCAGCTAGCAACTAGACTAGCAGCTAGCAATTAGAAAAACGGTGGACACGGGCGGACAGGGGTTCACATGATGCAATTTATGCCAGTCGACCGCGATCGCCTTGACCGCCGACGACTGGGCGCCAGCTGCTAATTGCTAATTGCTAGTTGCTAGTTGCTAGTTGCTAGTTGCTATTGCTAGTTGCTTTCCTCCCCTTCCAGCATGAATTCCAGCACCTCCTGCGGTGCCGATGAGGTCCATACCGGCGCGAACGACAAACGGTGCAGCGGGCTTGGACCTTTTTCGCGCAGCGTCTTCAGATGGTGCGGCGTGCTGTAACCCTTGTTGGAGGCAAGCCGGTACTCAGGAAAGACAGGGTCCCAAGCGGTGATCATGGCGTCGCGCTCGACCTTGGCGATGATCGAGGCCGCGGCAATCGATGCCGAGAGGGCGTCTCCGTGGATGATTGGCGTCTGAGCACATTCGAAGTTGATGCGCATGGCGTCAATCAACAGGTGGTCTGGGGGCAGCGTGAGCTTGGCAACGGCCACCTCCATAGCGCGTTTCGAGGCCCAGTAAATATTGATCTGATCGATGGTGGCGACGTCCACTGCCGCGATTGCCCACGCCAATGCGTGCTCGCGAATTCGGGGCGCCAGCTTCTCGCGCGTCTCGCGGTCCAGCAACTTGGAATCGCGCAGCCCGCGAATGCGATAGCTCGGATCGAGGATCACCGCCGCTGCCACTACGGGTCCGAACAGCGAACCACGTCCGACCTCGTCCACGCCGGCAACCAGCTTCGCGCCGGAGTCCCACGCCAGCTTTTCGTACTTCAGCGTGCACTTCAGCTTTTTCAGTAGACGAAGCTTCAGAGTGGCCGCGGAGACAGGTTTGTCGGCGTTCTCGGTTCGTTTTCTGGGAGACGGCAAAGCAGAATCACCACTGAGACACGGAGGTCATGGAGATATTACAACACGAATCGGCGCCGATGGTGCCCCAGTGCCCTGCGCGATCCGCCATCCCGACCGAAGTGAAGCGGCGCCGAGTGTGTCCTTACACCCCAGCTCTTGTCCCCCGGCTCACTGGCACTTGCCGATACTGGAAAGCATGATCAGGCAGCCGTCGAGAGTTTCATCGCAATTCACCGAATAGTAGGTGTCTTTGTAGCGGTTGCAATCGTTGCAATCCGTTCCTTCGCAACGACGGTACCGTTTGCTCCCGACGGGGTACAGTTCTTTGCAGCGTTCTGCCGAACAACCGATCTTGTTGGGATTGTTGGTGGCCTCTGAGATAGGACCGCCGCACCACTTGGCGCAGGCTTCCTGGTTCACCTGCGCGGTGTGTCGCGCCTCGGCCAATTGCTGGTCGTTGATAAACTCGCCCCTGGTTACGTTGCTCGGAGCCGGCGGTACAGCGGGCGACTTCTTTTCACATCCGCCTAATCCGGCAAGCAACAGCAGAGATACCAAAACGAGAGCCAGAAGCAGCGATTGCCTCATCGAAAACCTCCCTTCGTTCAGCCCTGAGTTAGTGCGTATGAAAAAGGGCCCACAACCGGTTTTTCGATATGGCAACGCGAATTCCGACAATATACACCCATTGCCGGGGTCAAAGCCCAAGTATTTTTTGGGAGCACCTTGCGGCAGGGCCGAAGCCATGCCCTGATACCAAGCAATTGTGAGATGGGCTGGTTCCGTGACGTTCTGGCTCCCACACCAGGGGGATGAAAAGAGGGAGTACCCGGGCAATTTGCTGACCGCTAGTTGCCGCTGATCGTCACCAGTTGCTTGTCTTTGGCCGCGTAGTGCGAGTCCACATACTCGTCGAGAATCTTTATGAACTCTTCGACGATGTGATCGCCCTTGAGCGTGAGCATCAGGCGGCCATCAACGTACACCGGCGCTTTCGGCTCCTCGAAGGTGCCCGGCAGCGAAATCCCGATATTGGAATGCTTGGACTCTCCTGGGCCGTTGACGACGCAGCCCATTACCGCAAGCTTCATGTCTTCGACGCCGGAGTAGCGCGTCTTCCAGACTGGCATCTGCTCGCGCAGGTAGCTTTGGATTTGCTCGGCCATCTCCTGGAAGAAGGTGCTGGTGGTGCGCCCGCAACCAGGGCATGCGGTGACCTGCGGAGTGAAGCTGCGAATGCCGATGGATTGCAGAATCTGTTGTGCGACCGTGACCTCCTCGGTGCGGTCGCCATTGGGTGCGGGTGTGAGCGATACACGAATCGTGTCGCCGAGGCCTTCCTGCATCAGCACGGCCAGCGCAGCGGTGCTGCTGACAATGCCTTTGGCTCCCATGCCGGCTTCGGTGAGACCGAGATGCAGCGGGTATTCGCAACGGCGTCCCAGTTCGCGGTAAACGTCGATCAGGTCCTGCACGCCGCTGACTTTTGCACTGAGAATGATCTGGTCTGGCCGCAAACCGTAGCTCACCGCGAGTTCGGCCGAGCGCAGCGCACTCTGCACCATCGCTTCCATGGTCACATCGCGGGCATCCTTCGGATCGTCCAGCTTGGAGTTTTGGTCCATCAAGCGGGTCAGCAGGGCCTGGTCCAGCGAACCCCAGTTGACGCCGATGCGCACCGGCTTGTTGTACTCGATGGCGACCTCGATCATGGTGCGGAAGTTGTCGTCGTCTTTCTTGCCAATCGAGCAATTTCCGGGATTGATGCGATATTTGGCCAGCGTACGCGCGCACTCGGGATACTTCTTCAGCAGGATATGCCCGTTGTAATGGAAGTCACCGATGATCGGCACCGGAATGCCGAGGCGGTCGAGGCCATCCACAATGTGGGGCACGGCGGCCGCGGCGGCGTCATTGTTAACGGTGACGCGGACCAGTTCAGAACCGGCGCGGGCCAGAGCTGCACACTGGCGGATGGTGCCGTCGATATCGGCAGTGTCGGTATTGGTCATGGACTGCACCACAATTGGTGCATCGCTGCCTACGCGAACCCCACCCACCGAAGCTGTGTAAGTTTTTCTGCGCTGAATTTGAGCCATACAGGACTACCTAAAAGTTTAACACGGTTGGTTCGAACCCCTTGGCGCTTTGGGGATTGGGGCAGGAGATCGCGCAAACCGAAACGAATTCCGGAACTCGGTCGTCCAATAAATGGAACCCTTTATAAGAGAGGCTCATCTGACTAATAAGCTGCCCGAGTGTGCGATTGGATTTTACCGGTAAACCTCATGAAAATAAAAGGTCCACCGGACGACAAAACCGCTCGATTTGGGTTTATAACAGGGCTTAGGGGTATCAAAGGCGGGAGTCCATCCGGCCTGCGATCCAGCCCTAAAAAGGTGTTTATCATGCGTTGCCTATTCCGTTACATAGGTGGTTGTGCGCTTGCACTCATGCTGGTTCCGTTCGGGGTTGCTCAGAGCTCGAGCTCTTCATCTCAGGATCCGAACGCCGCGTCTAATCCGCCCGCTCAGGAATCGAATCCTCCGGCACCCGAAAAGCAGGAAAAGCCGGACAAGAACGCACCTAGCCCCAGCACGATGGACAACATTGACGCCATCGGCAACCGTAACGTTGGCTGCAACAAGGGTATGGGCAACTGGTACTCGCTCGACAAGCAGGTCGCGATGGGGCGCGCCTACTCGCAGCAGGTAGAGCACGGCGCCAAGATGATCAACGATCCGGTCGTCACCGAGTATGTGAACCGCATCGGGCAGAATTTGGTGCGCAACTCGGACGCAAAGGTGCCATTCACGATCAAAGTGATTGACACGGATGAAATCAATGCCTTCGCGCTACCAGGCGGATTCTTCTACGTGAACTCGGGCCTCATTTTGGCGGCAGACAACGAAGCGGAGTTGGCCGGAGTCATGGCCCATGAGATCGCCCACGTCGCGGCATGCCACGTGGCTCGGGAGCAGACACGCGGCAACATCGTCAACCTGGCCAGCATTCCCCTGATTTTCGTGCCGGGAGGCTGGGCAGTGTATGAAGGAACGCAGGCGGCCTTAAGCATCGGCGTGCCGCTGACCTTCATGAAGTTCTCGCGCAATTTTGAGGCGGAAGCCGACTTCCTGGGCATGGAATACATGTACAAGGCGGGATACGATCCGCAGTCGTTTATCTCTTTCTTCGAGAAGATCGAGGCGCAGGAGAAGAAGAAGCCCGGGACTTTGGCGAAAGCCTTTTCGTCTCACCCGATGACCCCTGACCGCGTCGAGGCGGCGCAGAAGGAGATGAAGACCGTCCTGCCTCCACGCGATGAGTACATCGTGAATACCTCGGAATTCGACCAGGTCAAAGGGCGGCTGGCCTCGATCGAGAACCGGCATAAGGTGCAGAACGACAAGGACAACAAGGACCGCCCAACCTTACGGCGTGCTACTGCCGACAATCCTTCCACCGATACCGGAAACGGCACGACCAATGGCAATGGCAGTTCGACCGACGACGATCGTCCGACGCTGAAGCGCAACGACGGCTCGCAGTCGTAAGCAACGTTATTTATTACCCGCTGAACTGAAAGGCCCTCCGAGATGGGGGCCTTTCCTTTTTGGAAAGGAAAGGTGGACTGTGTGAAAGGCGGACGCTTCCGCCAAAAAGAACGGGGCGCATCATGCGCCCCAATTGCATTACTAGGAGGTCCGGCGTCAGGGAAGCCGCTGCGCCAGTCCGGGAAGTGCCTTCATCAGGTCGTTGTAGATCACGACGACTGCGAACAGTATCAGGAAGACAAACGCGGTTTGATAGATGCGCTCTTTGATGCGAATGCTGATCTCTCGTCGCAGCAGGCCTTCAATGACCAGCAACAGGATGATGCCGCCGTCGAGGATCGGAATCGGCAGCAGGTTAAAGATACCGAGGTTGAGGCTGATCATGGCCATCAGGCTCAGCAGCGGCGTCCAGCCTGGTTGACGCGCCGCATCGCCGGAAGCGCGCGCGATACCGATAGGCCCTTCCATCTGCTTGATCGACGCTTTGTGCTGAACCAATTTGCCGACTAAATCCACGATCAGCAGCGAATACCGTTTATTTTCCTCGAGTGAACGATTGAGCGCCTTCGCGAACGGCAACTTGTCGACATGGACCAGTTCCGAACCAAATCCTAAGCGGTAAACCTTTTGCCCGTTGCTTTCCGTTTGGACCGGAGTCACTACGAAGTTCAAGCTTTGTCCATTGCGGACAGCGGTGACGTCCATGGGCTTGTCGCGATTGGCCTGCACGTAGTGTTTTACCGAGTACATCGACCGCATGGCGGTGCCGTTCACTGCGACAATCTCGTCGCCCAGCTTCAACCCAGCTTTTGCTGCCGGCATGTCCGGTTCGAGATAGGTAATGGTAATCGGCTCGTCCGGCAACCAGCCCACGGTGCTGTATTGGTCCGATCCTTCCATCTCCGGCTGGATCTGCTTCTCCAGGATTTCGTTGCCACGCTGAATGGCGACGTCAACTGACCCCTTGGAAGTGATGGCAACCTTCAGCAGGACATCTTCCCAGGTGGGATTTTGCGTGCCGTCGATGCGCACGATGCGGTCGCCCTGCTCAACGCCAGCTTTGGCAGCTGGCGAGTTCTCCAACACCCACCCGACCACCGCGGGTTGATCGAGATAGACAGGAAGCTCGTAGTGCACCATGAACACGCCGGTCAGAAGCACGACGGCCAGAATGATGTTCATGGCCGGACCGGCAATGGCGATGACGAAGCGCTGCCACCGCGGGTGTGACATGAACTCGTCAGGCGCACCGCTGCGCGATTCCAGCGGATTCTCGCCAGCCATTTTCACGTAGCCGCCCAGCGGAAGCGCGCTGATGCGGTAGTCAGTGCCACCGCGCCGGAAGCCGGTGAGACGCTTTCCAAAGCCGATGGAAAAAACATCAACCCTGACACCAAACCATTTAGCAGCAGCGTAGTGGCCGAACTCGTGCACCAGAATCATGATGCCGAGTACCACCGCCATGGAAGCCACTGCAATTAGAAACGATTCCATAAACCTCTTCTGCTACGGGAAAATCAATTGCTACGGGAAACTCAATCCGGGATTGCCCGTTCCAGCCGTTCTGTGGCTTGGTGGGGGGACTTTATGTTCTGGAGCCCACATATTTGATGCGGTCACGGGCCCGGAGACGCGCCTCTTCATCCACACCCAGAACTTCTTCTACAGATTCCGGTATCTTTGTCGATGTTTCCCTGACAACCTGCTCTATTGTAGCCGGAATATCTCGAAATCCAATACTACCTTCGAGGAATGCCGCCACCGCCACCTCGTCCGCCGCATTGAGCGCAATCGTCTTTGCGCCTCCTGCTTCGACTGCCTGATAAGCCAAACGTAAGCAAGGAAACTTCTCCAAGTCGGGAGGCTGAAAATCCAGTCGCCTTAGCTCTTCCACCGGAAAGCGCAGATCGGACTCGATGCGATCGGGATAACATAGGGCATACAGGATGGGTAATCGCATGTCGGTTACCGAGAGCTGCGCCAGCAGGCTGCCATCCACGAACTCAACCATGGAGTGAATCGTGCTCTGTGGATGCACCAGAACGCTGACCTGGCTGGGTGGCATGTCGAACAGCCGGCACGCTTCGATCACCTCGAAGCCTTTATTCATGAGGGTTGCCGAGTCGATGGTGATGCGCTTGCCCATCTTCCAGGTCGGATGATTGAGCGCCTGCTCCACCGTAATGTTGGCAAACTCGCTGGCCGGTGTGTGTAGAAAGGGCCCGCCAGAGGCGGTCAGCCAAACCCGCTGAACTTCGCTGCGACGACCACCGCGCATGGCATTGGTGAATCGCGTTGTGTTCGCTGTCGATGGGCAGCAGCGGTTTGCCTTGCCTGCGGGCTTCGGCGGTGATCAGGTCGCCTGCGGCTACGAGACATTCCTTGTTCGCCAGTCCGACGGTCTTGCCGGCTTTGACCGCTTCGTAAGTGGCTTTCAATCCGGCGACACCTACGATGGCGCTGACCACGAAATCGGCGTCGGGATGGGTCGCGACCCTTACCGATCCAGCCGATCCGTGCACGACGTCAACGGCGCTGCCCAATCCGGCTTGGTTCAGCCTGTCGCGGAGTTGATTGGCGGCATCGGCGGTCGCCATCGACAAGATTTGTGGGCGCCAGCGTCGTGCCTGCTCAAAAGCGAGTTCGACGTTGTTGCCGGCCGCCATGCTGACCACGGAGAAGCGGTCGGGAAAGCTCTCGACGATGCTGAGGGTGCTCTTGCCGATGGAACCAGTGGAGCCGAGGATGGCGATGCGTTTCATGAATGCGAAAGCCGACCCACACTTATTTTGCAAATAGTTCGCTGTGAGAACCCATACGCACCAACCGTAGGGTTTGGCGATCGGGTCGTTTGTAAATGAGTAGGAGGTCCGGCTTCAAGTGGCATTCGCGGTGATGCTTCCAGTTTCCGCCCAACCCGTGATCGCGGCACTTTTCGTGGAGCGGCCGATCATTGGCAAGCAAGCCGACGATCTCAGGAAGCAGCCTCTCGATGTCTTTGTATCGGGGCGTTGCCGTGGTCCGTTTATAATCGCGCCTGAATGCGGTAGTCCACTCAATCGTTCGCATTGAGATCGGCCATCATCTCGGCCACTCTGCGTGCTTTGGATACCTCACCGCGCTCCCCTGCTTCCATAGCCGCTCGGGTCTCACGATTGGGCACGCGCACCTCAAAGGGAAGCGCCTTCTCCGACGCAATGCGCATCAGCAAAAGCCGCACCGCGTCGGACACGGTCAGGCCCATCGCAGCCAGTGTCTTCGCAGCTCTGGCCTTTACCTTTTCGTCAACGCGAATGTGGACCATGCTGGTGGACATTAGGGCCTCTTAAGTAAGTATACGTTGTGTATACGGAAGAAGCTAGCGGGTGGCCGATGTCCGATTTGTCATTCCGACCGAGGGCTTCAGCCCAAGCGGAGGGAACCTGCTGCCCGTCGGCCGTAATCACTATCGTATTGTATGCGGCTAGATGTACCTGTACATCCCAAAGACATAGAACAAAAGCCCGACCGGAAGCGCAAACAGGAGGGCGTCGATACGGTCGAGTACACCACCGTGCCCCGGCAACAGAGTTCCCGAGTCCTTCAGTCCCGCGCCTCTCTTGAGCGCGGATTCCGCCAAATCTCCGAGCTGAGCCGCAACATTGACGCACACGGCGAACACAGCCACAAACCACAACGGGGCCGGCAAAAACTCAAAAGAAGAATCCGAATTGGGAGGGCCAAACTCAACCGTAGGTGGCTTCAGCAAATGTGCGCTGCGAAATCCGGCGGCGATTGGGTTGGCGTAGTGAAACAGCAGCACACCAACGATGACCGCCCCGATGATCGAAGCGAGTGCACCTTCCCATGTCTTGCCTGGACTAATGCGTGGGGCTAGCTTATGTCTGCCAATTGCTTGTCCCACATAGTAAGCTGCGATGTCGCCACACCAGACGAGGAGCATCACGTAAAGCAGGTACAGCGGCCCACTCGACAATCCTTTTATAATTGGAAGCAGGCCGAGTGTGAAACCCACATAGGGCAACAGCAAGTAAGACATCGCCGCATCCGGTAATGCTTGCGAAATCGGATCACGTCCCAAGCTAAAGAGCAGAAACATCAGCGGTGAGCAAACAGCAAAAAGTGGGAATGCGAACCATGCAATCGCAGCGCCTGCAGCTGAACTCGTCAACAGCCAAGTAGTGCAGTAGGAAATCGCGAGTAGCAACACCAGAAGGATATAGCTGGTGACCACCATCGGACGGAAGCCTTGCGCCTTGACAATATCCAGGTATTCTTTCGCCGCCAGCAACGCCATGCCCATCACCAACAGCGTGAATAGCCACAACGGTGCCTTGAACAAAGCCAGGATGACAATTGGAATCAGGATGACCGCAGTCAGGACGCGCTTCACGAGGAATGTCCGTTGTCGTTGACCAGCCCTCCGAAGCGGCGCTCGCGCTTCTGAAAAGCCTCGATGGCTTCCAGCAATTGCATGCCGCGAAAATCTGGCCACAGCGTTTCGGTCACGTAGATTTCGGCGTAGGCCACCTGCCACAGCAGGAAATTGCTGAGCCGCATCTCGCCACTGGTGCGGATCACCAGGTCCAACTCCGGCAAGCCATTGGTGTAAAGATGGGAAGCGATCGATTTCTCATCGATCTTCAAGTGCTCGACACCGCCGTTGCGCGAAGCCTCACGCACCAGCGCATTGAAGGAGTCAACCAACTCGGTCCGCGAACTGTAATTGAGCGCGAGGGTGAGCACCATGCCACTATTCTTCTCGGTCATCTCGCGCGCCCACGCCATGCGCTCTTGAACTTCCTGCGGCAACTCCTGCTGACGGCCGATGTACTGTAGCCGAATGTTGTTCTCCATCAAGGTGGGCAATTCCATCTTGAGGTAACGGCGCAGCAGATTCATCAGGTAACTGACTTCGCCCTTGGGCCGCTTCCAATTCTCAGCCGAGAACGAGTACAGCGTGAGGGCGGGAACTCCAATACGCGCAGCCGTTTCGACCGTCGAGCGCACAGCCGCCACGCCCGACCGGTGTCCAGCGATGCGCGGCAAATGGCGACGTTTGGCCCAACGGCCATTTCCGTCCATGATGATGGCGATGTGGTGGGGCAGCCGCTCCGGATCGAGGCGGGAGTAAATCTCGGCCTCTTTGCGGTTCAGCCCAGCGGGCACTTGTGCGCGCAAAGCGTACCTCTAATCGTCTTTGAAAGTAGCACAGGGCATACAGCGGGTGCAATGAAGCGGGAGTGTTTTCGGCAGCCCTTCCTGACCACAGGGTTTCGCACCGGAATGAGAGGTCAGATGCCTGTTCTTCCCACGCACAGCCTTCGCGGGAACGGCATTGCTGCGACCTCCTGAATTGGGACTTTCCTCTTTTTAGATTCGCCAGGTTTATCTCCTCGCCCACAGTGGCCGATATCACTGCTAGGCGACTGCCGCATGCCTGGAATGGTCGTAGGAGAAGGCTCGTGATCCCTCGGAATAAAACTATTGTTGTACTCCTGCTGTTGTCGGTTCTTGGGGTGACGCTGCTGGCAGGATGCGGCAGTTCTTCCGCTCCTAATCCGCCAACGCCGCCCGTTCCACCAGCTCCGGCTCCGCTGAGCGATGCCAACGTCAACTTGATCTTCGTAGTGAGCGAAGACTTGGCTTATCAAGCTGCCGGGGATATGAATCCAAAGACCGCGAACCTCACCAATCAAGGCTTGCAGCGCTCGCTTCTCATGGCCACATTCCTCAAACTGCAGGTACTAGGGGCAAAGGATGTAACCGGCATTTACGCGCTAGAACCGATGACCCATTTGCAAACCACGAACAATTATCCCGACATGGTGGCACTGGAAACCGTGCAGCAGTTCGCCATGCTCAACCAGATCACTATGTCCGGTGATGGGGGCGCCCAATACACCGGCAACAGCTACCCGCTCAATGCGTCGTATGCGTCCGGACCAGTACCGAGTGGAGTTGCTCCGCCATTGATCCCCTGCGGGAGTTGTCAAGGGCTCGATTTCGAGGACCAAGCAGGCGACAACGAAAACTTGGTAACCAGTATCGTGAAGGCAAATGTCGCGGGCTTTTATGTCTTTTCGGCGCCGTGGGAGACTACCAGCGCTCTGTTGGCAAGTATCAATAAGGCTGAAGGTTATAACCTGGCTCTCCCGGTGACCTATGCCGGTCCCAACTATGTCTATGCGATTTCGATCGCGCCGTCCGGAGCCGCCAGCCTGATTACCTACAACAGCAATCTAAATCCGCCCTCCGGCTACCCTGTACTTCCAGGGCCCCCGTTAGTCGGCGCTCCGTGTAGCAGCGCACAGCCGGATTTCACCATCACAGTCATCGGCGGTCAGGACGGCGCCGTAGTTCCGGCCGGCGTCAACACCAACGAAACGGTTTACCTGATTCGACACGCGGAGGCCCATCCCACGAGCTGGTGGGAAGAGGGCAACTATGTTGGTGCAGGGCAGTGGCGCGCTCTCGATCTTCCCAATGCGCTGCGCAGGAAAATCAGCCCTAACCAGGTTTATTCGATCGATCCAGCCCAGGTTATCCCAAGCAGCGACAGCACCGGGGGTAATTCCGCCTGGTCGTATGTCAGACCTTCCTTGACCGTAGAACCATACGCAATCGCCAACGGTTTGCCCTTCAATTTGGCCGCGAGCTTTGACATGATTGCCCAGAATCCGCCCGAACTATCCACCGTTGCCAGTGCTTTTTTCTTCAACGGCGGCAAGTTCTCCAATCAGACAGTACTGGTTGCGTGGGAACACGATCACATTCCGCCGACGGTCAATGCGCTGCTTGCCAGCTATCACGGCAAGATCAAAACGGCGCCAAATTGGCCGGACTCCGACTATGACACTATCTGGACGGTGAAACTTGACGCGGTGGGCAACCTGATGGTGGACAGTTCCAAGTGCGAAGGCATCGATTCTGTGGCACTGCCGGTCGCGCCTCCTCAATTTTGAGAATGTCTACAGAACTGGCAGCACGGGAGGCGAAGGACCTCGGTCGCCATCCGTGACTATTGATCAACCGTTATCACTGAGTTGTCCGACCAAGGCCCTTCCTGCCGGGATTGGCTGAAACGCCCTTTATCACCCCACGGCGGGTCCGCTGAACGTTCCCCCGTGACTTCCTGAATTGGGAGTTTTCCTCTTTCTAGATTCGCCAGGTTTATCTCCTCGCCCGCCGTAGCCGATATCACTGCTAAGCGATGGCCGCAAGCATGCAATGGTCGTGGGAGAAGACTCGTGGTCCCTCGGAATAAAACTATCGTTGTACCGCTGCTGTTGTCGGTTCTTAGCTTGACGCTGCTCGCCGGATGCGGAAATTCTTCCGGTCCTAATCCGCCGACGCCCGTTCCACCAACTCCCGCTCCGCTGAGCGCTGCCAACGTCAATCTGATTTTCGTGGTGAGCGAAGACTTGGCTTATCAGGCGACGGGAGACGTTAACCCAAGCACGGCAAACCTTACCAATCGCGGTTTGCAGCGCTCGCTCCTCATGGCCACATTCTTAAAACAACAGGTATTGGGGGCGAAAAATGTAACCGGCCTCTACGCGTTGACACCGATGACTCATTTGCAAACCACAAACAATTATCCGGACATGGTAGCGCTAGAGACCGTGCAGCAGTTCTCCATGCTCAACCAGATCACTCTATCCAGTGACCCGGCAGGCGGGACACCATACGCCGGCCAGAACTACCCGCTTAACGCATCCTATGCTTCGATGCGCATACCAGACGGAGTTGTTATGCCGCCGCAACTCTGCCCAAATTGCCAAGGGCTCGATTTCAACGATCAGGGTGGCGACAACGAGAATCTGGTGACCGGAATTATCAAGGCGAAGGCGCCGGGCTTTTATGTTTTCTCCGCGCCATGGAAGACCACCAGCGCCCTGCTGGGGAATATCAATAAGCTCGAAGGTTACAACTTGGCTCTCCCAGTGAGCTACGCAGGTCCTAACTATGTCTATGCGATTTCGATCGCGCCATCAGGTGCTGCCAGCCTGATCACCTACAACAGCAATCTGACCCCGCCTTCGAGCTATCCCGTGCTGCCCGGGCCTCCGCTAGTCGGCGTTGCGTGCAACGCGCAGCCGAATTTCACGGTCAAGGTGAACGGCGGTGAAGGAGGCGCGGTCGTCCCGGCGGGCACCAACATCGACGAAACCCTTTACATCATTCGGCACGCGGAGGCGCATCCCCAAGCCTACTGGTCCGATAACAACTATGTCGGTGCAGGGCAGTGGCGTGCGCTGGATCTTCCCAATGCACTGCGCGGCAAAATCAATCCCGATCAGGTATATTCGATGGACCCTGGTCAATTTAGCCAGGGCTCCGTTAGTAGCGCCTCGGGTGATTCCACGTGGTCAAATGTTGCGCCCTCGCTGACCGCCGAACCATACGCCATCGCCAATAACTTGCCCTATAATCTGGTCACGAGCTTTCTGATGTCTGATCAGAACGCTCCCCAGCAAACCAGCACTTTTTTCTTCAACGGCGGCCAGTTCTCCAAGCACACTGTGCTGCTGGCGTGGGCTTACCAATACATACAACCGACAGTCAGTGCGCTTCTTGCTAGCTATCATGCTAACGGAAAAACGGTGCCAGATTGGCCAGACACCGATTACGATTCCATCTGGACGGTGACGCTTGACGCTCACGGCAACCTGACGGTGAACAACTCAATGTGCGAAGGTATCGATTCGGCAGCCCTGCCAGCCATGCCTCCTCAATTCTGACGGTAAGGGAAGCGGCGGCCTCGCCACGCGTGAAAGACATCGGCCGCCGCCGCATGTCAAATCGCTTTCGTCCTAGCCGTGCGTCAAGGTCACATCCATCTGATAAAACTTGAAGGTGTTCTCCTCATCCGGTCGATCGGCCACGACCGGACGGTAGCGATCAAGGACATCGGTAATGAACGCCGGCCTTTCAGCCTCGGGTAAGCACTTTGTCCATTCCACGAAGGTCACCGAGCCGAAAGCGAAGAATGCGGAGCGAGACTTGAAGTCCCACGCCTTGGCTTCGGTATGAATACGAAGAACATGCAAGCCATTCTGCTCCGCCAATCTTGCGTATTGCTCGGGCGTCAGATGCAGATAAGGATCATGGAACTGCCGGAAGTAATGGGCCCACCTTGATGACAAGCGCGTATCTTCAAGTACATTTTCCAGACTCTTGCGTTCACCTGCCGGAACCAGGCGCAGTTGGGCCAGCCCATTGGGTTTCATGGCAGAGCGTATTGACCGGAGCGCCTCGTCTTGCTGAGGTATCCAGTGCAGGGCATTGAAGGAGACGATGAGATCGAACTCTTCGCGGAACGGTAGGTGGCGAGCGTTGGCCACTTGGAATCGAAGATTGGGCCGGACCGCGGCGCCGAAGTGGCTGGACGCAAAGGCGATCATCTCCTGCGACGGGTCAACACCTACGACTGCTCCTTGCGGGACCCGAGCAGCGATCTCTGCCGTGATCTTCCCATTGCCGCATCCGACATCGAGAACCCATTCCGATCCTTTGAGGTTCAGTAGGGCGAGTACCTCGTCGGCCATGGCCTCCTGCAAGCCGGATATCCGGGCGTAATCAGTCGCGTCCCATTCGGTCATTTGGGTGTCTCCGCCAACCAAGAAAATGCCGAGGCAGCGAGCCTCGGCATCTTCAGGTCAGTGCCTATTTCTAGCGGCTTGCAGCGTCTCCACGGACGCCGATTTACAGACATCAACTTAACTGTCGTCGCGCGGGACAGATCTCGTCAAGAGCTACGCTGCCTTACGCCCCACGCCGAGGATGCAGCACCATGTCTCGAACCTGCGCG
This sequence comes from uncultured Acidobacteriaceae bacterium, assembly GCA_963748225.1. GTDB lineage: Bacteria > Acidobacteriota > Terriglobia > Terriglobales > Acidobacteriaceae > Bog-257. The sequence goes on along the minus strand of CAVVHW010000012.1, from coordinate 350,879 downwards.
AGCACACTCGACAACTGCATGGCGTTCAGCTTAGAGGTGAACTCCAGCAACTCGGCGACGAACGGATCGGTCATCAGTTCCTTGATTTCGTCGTCGCGCGACGGACCGCAAGCGCGCAGCAGTTCGGGCACGCTTACCTCTAGCGCTACTGCCAGGCGATTGAGCGAGGAAAGTGTCGGAGTTGCCTTTTCGTTCTCGATCTTGGAGACGTACGTACGAGGCACACCCATCCGCAGAGCGAGCTGGCGTTGGCTCAACCCGCCGCGCAAGCGCAAGCTGCGAATTGCCTGCGCTACTCGCACCTCGGAACGAGTGGAGGTTGCCGGAACTGCGACCTGCAGAGATGGCACGAGGATAGGCTCAGGTTCATCCTCATCCAGCGATGTGTGGCAACGGCGACAAAGGTTGTTGAAGGTTTTGAACTGGACGAGATGACACTGGTCGCATCTCACCACTTCCCGGGAATCTACGGGCGCGAGAGTCGTGGCCATTCAGGTTGTGAGAGTGCCAGAGCAGGCACAACGTAAAACGTAGAGGTACTTTGCGGCATTCCTCTGCTAGAGTCAAGTGTATTGTCGGATGAAAACCGAAAAAGCTGTGTAAATCCGTCAATCGCACGCCAACGAGGCGGAAGAAAAGCCCATGAAACACGGGAGAAACACGGGAGAAACACGGAATGACTCGCACCGACGCGTGGTGTTTACTAATTGAGTTCACCCAGTCAGAAAGTTTGCGAAAACATGCCCTGGCGGTGGAAGCGTGCATGCGTGCGTATGCCCGGAAGTTCGGCGAGGACGAGGAGCGATGGGGTATCGTCGGCCTGATTCACGATTTCGATTACGAAAGGTATCCCACCGCGGAAGAGCATCCCTGTAAGGGAAATGAAATCTTGAAGGAGCGGGGTTATCCGGACGACGTCCGCCGCGCCATCATGTCGCACGCCGACTACACCGGCGTCAGTCGCGACTCAAATCTGGAGAAAGCGCTGTTCGCTTGCGATGAACTGGCAGGCTTCATTACTGCTACGGCCCTGATCAAGCCGAATAAATCGCTTGCCGAGGTGGACGCAAAGTCGGTGCGGAAGCGCATGAAGGACAAAGCCTTTGCGCGGTCCGTGAGCAGGGAAGACATCATCAACGGCGCCGCCGGCCTGGGTGTCGACCTGGACGAGCACATCACGTTTTGCATCGAGGCGATGAAGCGGATTGCTGGGGAGTTGGGGCTGGCAGGGAGAACATGATGAGCTGATTAGATTGTGGTTCGGCGGAAGGTCATTTGAAGTCCTTTGGCCATTTGCGTGAACCGTGGAGTACGCAGATAACCTCTACGGTGTGTCCACGTATCCGGTAAGGAAGAATGTATGGGGTGCCTGGAACAACCAACTCACGAGTTCCTAAGACCCGACCAGGCCTGCCTGATGCCGGGAAAGCTGCCAAACGATCTGCTGCGGCAAAGATGTTGTCCACGGCGTGTTCCGCCGCGATAGGGTTATCGCGGGCGATATACGCCGCTTCGGCGTCTACATCGTCCAGAGCAATGCTCAGCCATTCAACTAGCACGGCGTTTCCACTTTTTACGCATAGCCATTACTTCTTCTTCGGTTGCGAAGTTTCCCGCGTCAGCTTCTCGAATGCCTTTTTCGATTTCTTGAATCTGCCACTCGTTTAGCGAAACGAATTCCCGGATCGCTTCCGCCGCGAGGAAGGAGCGGCTGCGCTGGGTGGATTTGGCCAGCTTGTCGAGTTTCTTCTTAAGACCGCTGTCAATTCTGAGCGTGAGAATATTGGACTTTTCCATACAATGTATTATATCGAATACATTTGATGCGTTTGTATTAAGCGTCGAGATTTTGCTTGAAAAGCATTCCTAGCGGCGGCGCAAAACGACAATATCGTGATGAGTTGCAATTCCATCGACTATATCCAACACATCGAAGTACTTACGCCAGTTGGCAAAGATGTAGTCGCGAGAGTGCTGGACGTCTCGGTAAAAGCTCCGATCACCGATTACTTCGCGTAGTTGGGGGTTACGCCCAACATCGATAAATCCCTCTCTTTCCAAGCTTACATAGCTCTCCGATGGCAGCTTCTGGAGCGACCAATGAACCGGGCCGCGAACGGAAAGCAACAGCAGGCCGCCGCGTTTAGTCACTCTTTGCAGTTCGGCGAGCCAAAGAAATTGATCCGCCTCTCTCAGGTGTGTCACCACGGAAATACCGATCACGAGGTCGAACTGACCATCTGCGAACGGCGTCGGAGGATGTAGCTGAAGCTGGTGAAATTCCGCCCCCCCCATAAATTCTCCTGGCACCATTGAGTGTTGTCGGGATCGATATCCGCGCCCGTAATCGCAAGGCACCCCATGCGAATAAGGTGCCGGGTAATGCGGCCACAACCACATCCCCAGTCGAGAACGTTCGAAAACGAAGTGATAGGGCGGTCGAAACGCTCCCGCAGGAGCATGTCGAGCCGCTTGGCGATTGTTGCCCCACCCAGGAGGAATAGTTGCGGGTTCTCGGTGGATGCCACACGATCCATCCGGGCTTTACTGGGCAGCGGTAAGTCATTATGCGGGTCGGGGTAGTACCAGCAGGTACGGTAGGAACGTGGATGCTCACCGAAGCGGTTCACCACACTGAAGCGCGCGTAGCCATCGGGATAAATGTCGCGTGGGTTTGTTATCGGTTGCCGACAGACGAATCTGGCTTGAGTCGCTCCCGGTATATAGCCAAAAAATTCGGCAAGGTCCGCACTCGGCAGGGGCCATTCCATGGAAGCGAAGGGTTCCCCGTTCAGCAGAAATCTGATATCAGCAGGATCTTGCGGAAAGCTTAGGCACCATCCGCGAACTACCAACTCGGAACCTTGGGTTTCGGCGCTATCGATGAGCCAACGGAGATGTTTCGCAGCGGCGAGTTGCAGGGAAGCGCTGTAGGCATCCGGAAAGTCTGGGCGGACATGACCGGAATGCACTTTTATGCGTACGCGAGTAAATACCGACCGTAACCATTTGGACATGCCGTCCACCATCACAACGCGGCCACCCGCCGTTGCACCAGCAGAAAGAACAGCGCCATTAGAATCAGCAGCATTCCATTCACGCTCAGCACCAGGGGCGCGCTAAATACCGGTACCAGCCAGCCTGACAGCAGGTTCCCCATGGGCATGCCTCCCCGGAACGCGCAGTTATAGACGCTCATCACGCGTCCGCGCATTTCGTGAGTGGTAATCAACTGCACTAGGGAAGTCACAGTCGCGAATACTGCCATCATGGACGCACCCACGATCACCAGCGCGGAATAGCTGAATGGCAACGATTTCGAGAGGGAAAACGCCGCGATCGCGGCGCCCAGGCAGATGAGCCCCAGAATGGCGAACCGTCCTTTACGGCGAATGTTCCCCATGGCGGCAACCCCCAGCGAGCCGCAGATGGAACCTACTCCCATAAGCGAGAGCAGATTGCCGTAAGTTTCCGGCCCGCGATGGAAGATGTCTTTGACGAACACCGGAATATAGGTTCGCATCGGCATGGCCAACGCGGTCATGCAAAAGGCGAGCACGACCAGGGCCTCCATGGATGCCTGCCGGCGAACAAACTTGATGCCCTCCTTGAGGCTGGTGAACATCGACTCGGTGGTACTGACTGGCAAGAAGCGGGTGGTGATCATCAACAGCGAAATGATGGGCGCAAGGAACGACAACGCGTTCAAGCCGAAGCACCACTTCTCCCCCAACCTTCCCAGAGCGATGCCTGCGAGCGCCGGGCCGATCGTGACCGCCAGGTTGAACTGAATCGAATTCAACGCAATGGCGTTTGGCATGTCCTCGCGGTCTACCAACGTGGGAATCAGTGCCGAGTACGCTGGCCCGCCAAAGGCTTGCGCGAAGCCGGACATAAACGACAGGCAGAGGATGGGCCAGACATGAGTCAGTCCGTTGGCGACCAGCAGAGTGAGGATCGTGGCGCTGGCCATCTGCACGTACTGAGAGGCGAGCAGGACTTTGCGGCGCTCGATCCGGTCGGCCACCACGCCGCCGATCAGCGAGAAGAGAAAGATCGGGATGCCGCCGAGAAACTGGTCGAGCGCGAGCAAGAACGCGGAATGGCTCAGGCGATAAATGAGCCAGCCCTGCGCCACGATCTGCATCCAGGTGCCAATGCTGGAGGTGCAGGCGCCGAACCACATCAAACGGAAATCGCGATAATGAAATGCTTTGAAGACCCTGCGCAACATTGGGGTTTGGATGTGCTCCGCGTATCTTTGGCGTCAGGACTCTATCTTCGCACGAGCGTACCTGACCGGAGTCAGCGTTCATGAATAACGCATTGTCATCCTGAGCGAGGAGGCCGCTGTAGCGACCGACGAGTCGAAGGACCCCTATGGGTGCGGATTCTCGGCGGGAATAGGGATTCTTCGTCTGCGCTCAGTCGCTGCGCGACGCTCGCTCCGCTCAGAATGACACGGTGCGTCAGACCGTCAACGCCAAAACGGGAATAGTGGCGCGAATCAATTGCGAAATGCCGATTCTCCAACAGTTATCTCGTGGGGCAGCCGTAAAATTTAAGTGATACAGAGGTTCTTCTGCAGGGAACTCAGAAGTGAACTCAAGCTGCAGTTTGGTGCGGCAACGGGAAGAAGTTCGTGCTTAATCGAATTAGCTTTCATGAGGAGGGCCGATGGGAGTCAGAACAGTTGGGATTGCAATTCTTGAGTGCGCAATAGCTTTTGGCTTGGCGGGTTGCGGTGGCTCGAGCGGACCAACTGCTTTGGTCGTGACCCTCTCGCCGCCATCGGCTAGTATTGCCGTGAATTCCTCCGTCGACATCAGCCTACAAAGTCCCGCTGATCTGCCCAAATACACATCGTTGGTTGACTGGAACATTCAGGAATATGGCTCGAGCACTAGTTGCAGGGAAGTCGCTGTCGGCTTGCCGTCGGATGCTCCACCGATTCCAAATTGTCCGTTTGGATGGCTGGCACTCGTGAATCCGCAGACGGGGTATTCGCCCGCATACGGGAGTTACTTTGCGCCGAGCGCACCCACAACCGCTCATGTCAGGGCGGATGTAAAGTTCTACGTCGACACGTCGTCGTCTGCTATCAAGTCCGAAGGATCGGCAACGAGCGTAGTCACCGTGACAAGCCAGTAAAAGTCGTGCCGTTTTTGTCCGAGTGGTTGGAGACACCAAGACCAGTTCGTGTCATGATCAGACGAGATCATGACGGTGCCCAGTACCTAGTCTCTCACCCTTTCGCAAAAGCAGCGAAAGGATGGGCACCCGTCGAGATCCAAAGTCAGGCATTACAGGCCCGGTATCTCCTTGAAAACCGCCTTGTTGGCGGTGCTATAATCTCAGTTTGCCTGCTCTTTCTCCGCTCGATCCGAAGCGGAATCGTCGCTCGGTTAGCGGGACGGGCGAGGCATCCAAAGATTTTCATCTGAACTTATCCAAAATCTGAGGTCTCTCATGTCCGGCCATTCCAAATGGGCAACCATCAAACACAAGAAGGGCGCGCTGGATGCCAAGCGCGGCAAGATTTTCACTCGCTTGATAAAGGAAATCACTATCGCGGCCAAGAGCGGTGGCGATCCTGAGAAGAACCCCCGTCTGCGCGGCGCGGTGGCGGCGGCCAAGGCCGAGAACATGCCGGCCGACAACATCAAGCGCGCCATCCAGCGCGGCACCGGCGAATTGCCCGGCGTCTCGTACGAAGAAATCACCTTCGAAGGTTACGGCCCGGGCGGCGTCGCCATACTGGTGGAGGTTTCCACCGACAATCGTAACCGCACGGTCAGCGAGATGCGGCACGCCTTCTCTAAGAACGGCGGCAACATGGGCGAAGCTGGCTCGGTGTCTTGGATGTTCCACAAGAAGGGCGACATCGTGATTGCGAAATCGGCGGCGAAGGAAGACGACTTGCTGAATATCGTCCTGGAGGCCGGGGCAGACGATTTGAAGGACGATGGTGATAATTGGGAAATCCTGACCGACCCGTCGATTTATGAAGCGGTGCTGGAAGCGGTGAAGAAGGCTGGCATCACGCCTGAAGTGGCTGAGATCGGCATGGTCCCGCAGACTTACACCAAGCTGGAAGGCCATCAGGCAAGCACTATGATTCGTTTGCTGGAAGCGCTGGAAGACCAGGACGACGTGGAGCACGTGTACTCCAACTTCGATATCGATCAGAAACAGTTGGAGGAAGTGGCGGGGTAGGTAAGCCACGAGCAACTAGCCATTAGCTAAGACATCAGGGCCGCTCTTCGGGGCGGCCCGATTTATTTTGACCACAGAGACACGAGAGACACCGAAAAGCCATTTCACCACGGAGAACACGGAGAGCACGGAGAATTCGAATTCAAGGAACACAATTAGCGTCTAGTCACACACCTCATGTTCTGGTCAAAGGCCGACCCGAAAACATTAGATCGACGGCCAACTGGCTCATCCGCCTCCATAGTTTTCGAGCTTCAATCTTCCTCTGTGCCTCTGTGTCTCTGTGGTGGATTCACGGCGCCATTTACAATAGCTACACAATGAAGTTGCCCGGAAATGTCTCGTCCCGCGTCGCGCTCTCTTTGCTGATCTCACTCGCGATTTTTACCATCGCATGCAACAAGCCGGAACAGACTGCCTCGGCGTCGCCAACCGAGGCGCAGCCAGCGGCGGCTACAGTGGCAGCCAGTGCGCCGCCAGCGGGCACGATTCCTCAGGCTGCCGAGCCTGCTGGGCCCATGCCCGACATCAACGGCAACCACGTGATGCAGTACGTGAAGGAGGTCGTTGCGATTGGTTCGCGGCCGGTCGGTAGCGCTGGACATGCCAAGCTGGAACAGCTCATTCTGTCGAAGCTCAAAGGCGTGAATGTCGAGCAGGATAAATTCACGGCGCAGACGCCGGTGGGTAAGTTTCCCATCAACAACATCATTGCGAAGTTCCCGGGCCGCAAAGACGGAATCATCGTCGTCGCCGGACACTACGATACGAATTATCCGCTACCAAAGGCTTACGTAGGCGCGAACGATGGCGGCTCGTCGACCGCGTTGTTACTGGCGCTGGCCGACCAGTTCCGTGGCAAAGAATTGGACGGCTACAGTGTGTGGCTGGTTTGGACCGACGGGGAAGAGGCTTTCGTGAAGTGGAGCGACACCGATAGTCTCTACGGTACGCGGCAGTTGGCGCAGAAATGGCAGCAGGATGGTACAGCGAAGAAGATCAAGGCATTCATTCTGGTGGACATGCTCGGTGACGCCGACCTCGACGTTCTGGAAGAAACTGCTTCAACGCCTTGGTTGAGGGCACTCGTCTACCAGGCGGCTACTAACCTGGGCTATCAGTCGCATTTCTACCAGTACAAGGCGGGCATTGAGGACGACCATCTGCCCTTCTTGAAGATTGGCGTTCCCTCGGTGGACATCATTGATCTGGACTATGGCTACAACAACGTCTTTCACCACACGGTGCAGGACACGATCGACAAGTTGAGTCCGCAATCGCTGGCGATCAGCGGCGATGTAGTGCTGGAGACGATTCGGCTGGTGAATGCACGGCAGTGAGTGGTTCGGTAGCTTTGAAGGGGCACGGCTTCAGCCGTGCCTTTGTGAGCGCGAAAGTTGGGCTTCAGCCCCTGAGGGAGGTGGCGCTTCGCCACAACATCGAAGTCCCTCAGTGGCTAAAGCCAGTATGAATGACAGCAGGTAACGGCGCGGCTGAAGCCGCGCCCCTTCAAAGCGTAAGATCCTGATGAAATAATCCCAGGTAAGGCCCACACCGCCCGTACAAGCCGACACACTATTGGCGGAACCAGTCGAGCCACTGCTATTTCACCCCGATGTAGATGTCCACCTGTGCGTGGGCCGGGTCGGCGGCGCGTTGATCGTACACTTCGAAGTCAGCACGATAAGCTCGCTGGCCGTTAGCGGGCGATTGATAATAAGACCAAATGCGCTTCCACGTTTCGACCACGACCTTTGCCACCGGTCCACGCTCGCTGGTGAAGACCGCGTATTGGCCGGCAGGGATTTCCTTCCTGACCATTCCGCTTGGGACTTGCGAATCGCCCGCGGTCCCAACCTTTGCGCCGAGCACCAGCGTGTAGTCCCCATTGGCATCGCTCGCATAGTCGGTGTAAACGGCGTACAGGTTCGGATCGGTTTTGCTCGGGACGTGATCAAGCACATGTTCCTGCATCACGCGTTGCCACAGCTTCGGGATGGCTCCGTCTGGCCCCGCCTCTTTAGCGTTATTAGTTCGAACGGCGATCCCGACTACTTCAAAGCCATCGAGTTTGACGATTTTCGGATGCATAGAACTCTGGCCCAGTGCCGCACCGAAGGCGACCGAGGTGATCGCGATCAAGCCAGCCGAACAAATCCGTTGGCGAGTTGGAAGCTTCAAGAACAGGAAATGAATTTTACTCCGCGGGTCGCGATGAAAAAAGCGCCGGAGGCCCAGCCGCATCACGCTTTTGCCACGAACCGTTTCAGGCCAAATCCTGATAAGTCGATGCGCGAAGGCCGACCCAGCGCCTGGAGGGCCAGCGCTTCGCCTAGGGCCGCGGAATGCTTGAATCCATGGCCGGAGCACGCCGACGCAAAAACGATATTCTGACAGTCGCGAAACTTATCGACAATGAACTTCGCGTCGGGGGTGACTGTGTATAGACAGGTCGCGGTGCGCAGGCATCTGGCGGATACATCGGGAAAGTGCGGCGCGATGTACTCGGTGTACATGGCGGAGATTTCCGAGTCGCTGACCTCCCGCGGGACTGCATCCGGATCGACGGTTGTGTCGTATTGTTCAGCTGCGATCTTCACCCCGCTTTCTGGTCCATCCACGGCAGGGAAGCCGTACATCATGTCGCGTGGCCTGTTGCCGGCGATCCAGATGAAGACCGGAAACCGTTCCGGTGTGTACTGCTCGACATGCCTCGCCAGCGCAAACCAGTACATCACCTGCCGGTAGATCTTGAAGTACTGGGCGTAGCTGTCGCCGAGCAACTTCTGTATCCACGGGCCAGCCGTGATGATGACCATGGCGGCAGAATAAGTACGGGCATTAGTTGTCACCTCGATCGTGTCGTCCGGCATTGCCTTGCAATCGACAACGGTTTCCGAGGTGGCGACTTTCGCGCCGAGCTGCCCAGCCAGAGCGAGCTGGGTTTCAATGCAAGCCTCGGGGCGCAGAAATCCCGCGCCAGGTTCAAAGTAGCCAATTTCGTCGCCGCGCAAACGGAATTGCGGATAGCGATGGCGCAGCTCCTCCGTGCTCAGGATTTCATGCGCGATACCCGACTCCGTGGCCGCGGCGATAGTGTCCCGGATGAACGACGTCGAGCCGTGATGATCGCCCGGTATGCTGGGCGAGGCAAGCACCAGTCCTCCGTTGCGCGTAAGCAGACTGCGGCCCGTCGCGGCCTCAAGTTCCTCCCAAATCTGATTGGAACGCTGCACGAGGGGGACGAATGCGCGTCCCTCGCCTATAGCTTCGCGTGTGATGCGGGTATCGCCGTGCGATGAGCCTCGATCATGCGGCGGAGTGAAGCGATCGATACCAATAGCGCGCGCGCCGAGCCTGGCTGATTGATACAGCGCTGCGCTGCCGACGGCTCCCAAGCCGACTACCAGAACATCCGCGGTGTTTGGCATACGCCGCCATCATAGAGCACCGAAGCTGCACTCCATGGATGAAAGCCGTTACTTTTACGGTCACGGAGCGCCGCCAGTCGGTGTAAGATCCGTATCTCAATATAAAATAAAAGTTGCAGATTGCCAGCTTCCTAGATAGTTGAACGGAAAACCTTTGTGGTGCTGGTGGTTCCGGATCTTCCGGTGCAATTGGGTGCGGCACGCATTTTCTAATTCGGCTTTAAATTTCAATCTTAAAAAAACGGAGGACAGATGAGAACGAGAAAGCCGCTATTAGCTTTTGCTGTGATGTTGTTTGCATTCTCGGTTGCCGCGCAGGAGAAACCAGGAACCGTCGCCGCGCTGGAATTTCAAAAGCCCAAGAACGGCATGGTCACGCAATATGAGAATGGGCGAAAGCAAAAGGCAGCGTGGCACAAGCAACAAAACGATCCCCAACCGCTATTGGTCTGGGAGACACTCACCGGACCGGACACCGGAACCTACATTGTGGGCCGTTTGAATCAACACTGGTCCGATTTTGACAAGCCCGCGATTCCCGATCAGTCCGACCTTGAGGAATATCAGAAGGTGGTGGGTAACTACGTGGACTCCATCGTGGCTCGCTACTATGAGGCCTTGCCGAAGGTCAGTAACATGCCGGCTAACATGGCTGCTCCTCCCAAATTCGACGAGATTATCACTTTTCAATTGCGCTACGGCAAGAATTCGGATTTCCGGAGCGCAGTCACCCGGATTTACGACGCTGCCCAGAAGACCAAGTGGCCGATCAATTTCGAGTGGTATGCCTTGGCGAGCGGCGGCGACACGGGAACGTATGTGCTCGTCCTGCCGCGCAGCAGTTGGGCCGACTTCGAGGACAAGCCTGACGTGAAACCCTTCCGCGACATGCTGAAAGATGCTTTTGGGCAGTCTGAGGCCGATTCCATCGTTGATCGAATCGACAACTCGGTGCAGAGTGAAACCACCGAGATTATCCAATTTCATCCGGAATTGAGCTATTTGCCGGGCAAGTAATGAAGAAGCAACTAGCGTTAGCTAAAGCCGCAGGGCTAGTGATCGCTGCTTAGTACTCATTGCTAGTTGCTAATTGCTAACAAGGAGAAACATGAAAACCAGAACGATTGCACTAACCATGGCGCTGTGCTTTATCGCAACCGCGGTATGCCTCGCCAGCGACGTCAACCTGGGCACCTGGAAGCTGAACGAGGCCAAATCGAGCTTCCCCACCGGAGCGACGAAAAACCAGACGGTTACCTACCAAGCGGAGGGTGACCAGGTGAAAGTCACACTCGACGGCACTGCCGCTGACGGTAAGTCTGTGCACATCGAGTGGACGGGTAAGTACGACGGCAAATTCTATCCTGTCACCGGCGATCCGAACGTGGACGAGCGCTCGTACAAGCAGGTTAATGGGCGCACAGTGGAGGTCATCAGCAAGAAGGACGGCAAGGAAGTGAGTACCACTCGTGTCGTCGTGGCGCCCGACGGCAAGAGCCGTACCGTTACCTCGACTACGACGAATGCTAAGGGCGCAAAGGTCACTAGCGTCGCGGTCTATGACAAAGAGTAGGCTGTTTCGGCCGAAGATCGGCGCGACAACAATGCCCTTTCGCTCCTGCCGGACGAGAGGGCATTCGTCGATTGAACGAAAGGCTTCTACTGCTGTATTGCCTGGATTGCCTTGGGATGCACTTGTTCGTTCTGAATTTGCGAGGCGTCCCAACCTCCGCCGACCGCCTTCACCAAATAGACTGATGTCACCATCTCCTGCCCCAATAGCTGCGTGGCCAGACGTTCGTTAGTCAGCAGCGCCGACTGCGCAGTGATCACGTCGAGGTAAGAGGTCACGCCGCCGACGTAACGATTGTTGGCGATTTCCAGCGCACGTCGTGCGTCAGAAACGGCCGCGTCTTGGCTCGTCGTCGCCTGCGAAAGTTCATTCAACCCCGACAGGCCATCCTCCACCTGTTGGAATGCGGTCAGCACCGCCTCTCGATAGTTGGCAACGGATTCGTCATAAGCAGCCTTGGTGGCCGCCAGGTTGGCGCGGTTGCGTCCGCCTTGAAAGATAGGCTGCAAAAGATCGCCTCCCAGAGACCAGATTGCGCTGGGAGCGCTGATCAAGTTGGTGATATCAGTGCTCTGGAATCCGCCGACACCTGAGAGGGTGAGTTGGGGATAAAACGCTGCCGTGGCAACGCCAACCTCGGCGTTTTCGTACGCCATGTTGCGTTCAGCTGTGGCGACGTCGGGACGCCGCTCCAACAAGTCGGAAGGTACTCCCAGCGGAACCGGCGGAGGCGTCGCGTGCAGCGGTACGACCGGAACGTTGAAGGTGGAAGCCGGATTTCCGGTCAGCACCGCGATGGCGTGTTCGTACTGCGCGCGCTGCTGCTGCACCAGGTACAGTTGCGTGACCGTGGAATCGAGCAGCGTCTGCTGCTGCGCCAAGTCCAGCCCTGAAGCGACTCCGCCGGCATGACGGTTTTCTACCAACTGCAAACCCTTTTGCTGAATGTCAACCGATTCCTGGACCACCTGGGTTTCGGCATCCAGTTCACGCAAGCTGAAGTAGTCGGCGGCGAGCTCCGCGGTCAGCACCAGATTGACGTTATACATGTCCGCAGCTGTGCCTTGCAGAGAGGCATTTGCGGCCTGCAGAGTTCGGCGGTATTTTCCAAACAGGTCGGGTTCGTAACTGAGAAGAAAGGGGATTTCGTAAGTGCTCTGGGTAAGCGGACGCCCTAGAGTGACGACCTCCGGCCGGGTTCCCGAATACCTGTTGCGCGACGCATTAGGATCCGTGCTGGCTTGAGGGAATAGTCCAGCCGAAGCCACGCGAGCCAGAGCGCGCGCCTGGTTCAGGCGATCCTGTGCTGCGGCCAGCGACTGATTGGCCTTCAGCAGTTGCTGCTCATAGTCGTTCAGTTCGGAATCTTTGTAGATTTCCCACCACGCACCTTTGGGAAGCGAGTCCTTCGGAGCGGCAACACGCCAAGGGCCTTCCGTCTTGTAGGCTGTCGGGGCCTGAACGGGAGGACGCTGATACTTTGGTCCTACCACGCATCCTACGAACAAAGCGCTGGCACCTAGGCCAGCGGCCAGGGCCCACCACTTCATGACGGTTTTTCTCCCTGCGGTTGGGGAGCCACCTTCACCTGCTGACCGTCTTCAATCGAGTCCGATGGGTTGACGATCACGCGATCGTTTACATCCACACCACCTACGATCTCCAAGGTGGTTCCGTAATCGCGACCAATCGAAATTCGCCGCAGTTCTACTTTGTTGTCGCTGCCCACCACCGCGACCTGCGCCCCTTCCCGTCGAAACAACATGGCGTTCACCGGGATCGTGACTTTATTCACGTCGATGTTCGGTTTAAAGTGCACTTCGCCGAAGGAGCCCGGCAGCAACTTTCCATCATGGTTCGGCACATCCACCTCAGTGAGCAAGGTCCTCGATGTGGTGTCGATTGCGTCGGCCGTGCGCACCACTGTGCCGATGAACTTCTGTCCGGGAAATTCCTGCAACGTAACCACAGCATTCATCCCGACTTTGATAGCTGGAGCATAGGCCTGAGGGACCGAAACATACACGCGCAAGGGATCGGTGCGGGCAACGTCAAACAGTTCCTTGCCGGCAGCTCCAGCATTCCCTACATTAATCAGCGCGCCTGGATCGACAGTGCGCTTGGTCAGCACGCCGTCGAACGGGGCGTAGATGTGCTTGAATCCTTCCAGCTCTTCCAGGCGCTTGACGTTGGCATCGGCGGCGGCCAGATTCGCCGTGGCTTGCTCAAAGCCGCTGCTCTGGGTGTCGGCTTCCTCCTGCGAAACCGAATCGGTCTTGCGCAGTGCCTGATAACGATTGGCATTGATCTTCGCCAGGTCCATGGCGGCAACAACCTGCTGGCGCGCCGCGCGCGCTTGCATCAACTCCTGATCGACTTCGGGAGTGTCAATATCGGCCAGCAGCTCGCCTTTCTTTATGTGGCTGCCAATGTCCTTGTACCACCGCAGCAGATACCCATTGGTGCGGGCGTAGATGGGAGACTCGATGTAAGCCTGCAAAGTGCCGGGCAACACCAGTTCTTCGTCGGGCTTCTCGGCTGTCGGATGGATCACAGCGACGGTTGGAGCGGCACTTTGCTGGGTTTCGTCCGCCAGTACACGGCTGTCATGGATTCGCAGGACCATGACGACAACGCCAGCCAAGACGAGCGCCAAAAGCACGATACCAATAAATAACAGAGCTTTGCGCGGTGTTGCAGGTGGAAGTTTTGGTGGAGGCGTGATCTCGGCCGCAACCGGGCCGCCATTGGGGACATGGGTCTCGTGGTGTTGCGGGTCGCTCCCGTCCGAGCCGGAACGGCCCGGCTCCGCAGGAGCTTCTAATTGGCCCGGATTGTGATGCGCTTCCATCTTGGTCGTTTAAGTCTCCAATATTCTACGACTGCTTCTCCGCCTGTCTGGCTTCCCTGTGCCCGTGAATCATCGCAAACACGGTCGGCACAAAGAACAGCGTAGCCACTGTGGCGAACAGTAACCCGCCGATGACCGCTCGTCCCAGGGGCGCATTCTGCTCGCCGCCTTCGCCCAAGCCCAGCGACATGGGCAGCATGCCGATGATCATGGCCAGCGCGGTCATCAGCACCGGTCGGATACGTGTGTAACCAGCTTCCAGGGCGGCTTGGGCAGCGGGAACGCCGGCCCGCATGCGGTCGCGCGAGAAGGAGATCATCAAGATCGAATTCGCCGTTGCCACGCCCATGCACATCACCGCGCCGGTCAAGGACGGCACGTTAAGCGTGGTGTGGGTGAGCAGCAGAATCCAGCAGATTCCGGCCAGCGCTCCCGGCAATGCCGTGATGATAATGAACGGATCGAGCCAGGACTGGAAGTTCACCACGATCAGGAAGTACACGAGCACGATCGCCGCCAGCAATCCCACACCCAGACCGATGAATGAACTCACCATCGTCACTACCTGCCCGCGAACGATCAGCTGCGTCCCACGCGGCAAGTGTTGCCGGAAAGGTTTCAGCTCCCGGTCTACATCGCGTATGACACTGCCCAGGTCGCGGCCCTGTGTGCTGGCGTAAACGTCGATCACCGGCTGCACGTTGTAGTGCGAAACTACCGCGGGTCTCGCCACCGGTGTTAACTGCACCAGGTTGCTCAGTACCTGCGAAGTGGGCACAGCAGGATCGTTGACTGGTGTATTCATCAGGTCCTGTAGGGAGGTCATGCGATATTGCGGCGACTGTACCGCGACCTGGTAGCTGACGCCGTTATTGGGATTCAGCCAGAAGTTGGGCGCTGTCTGGAAGCTGCCGCTAAGTGAGACCAGGACACTTTGCGCCACGTCGCGCGCGTTCATGCCAACCTGGGCAACGCGGTTGCGCTCAATGTTCAGGTGCAGGGTTGGCAGGTCGAGCAACTGTTGCACGTGTACGTCGGCCGTACCGGGAATACGCCGCAGCCGATTGGAAATCTGCTGCGCGATGGTGTAGTTGGTTGCCATATCGGCGCCAATCAGTTGAATGTCAATGGGCGCCGGCAAGCCAAAGTTCAGGATTTGGGTGACTATGTCGGCGGGCTGGAAGAAGAACTCCACCCCCGGAAATTGCCGCGGCAAACCCTGGCGCAGCTTGCGGATGTAGCCCGCCGTAGGATGATGGTGCTCTTGATTCAGGCCCACCAGAATTTCCGCGTCGCTGGTGCCGATCACGCCGGAGTTGCTGTAGGAAAGATTGATACCTGAGTTCGGCAGCCCGATGTTGTCGAGGATGGTGACCAACTCGTCTTTGGGAATCTGTTGCCGCAGATATTGCTCGACTTCATCGCATAGTCGTGCGGTTTCTTCCACCCGCAGCCCGGCCCGACCGCGAACGTGGAGCCGCATCTGGCCGGCATCGACGCTGGGGAAGAAATCCTCGCCCAGGGTAAACACCAACAGCAGGGACAGTGCGCAGAAAGCGATAAAGCAAACCGCGAACAGCTTGCGGTGTTCCAGCGTGGTCTCCAGCAGTTGGTAATAGCCGCAGCGAAACTTCTCGAAGCCGCGCTCAAAGCGACGCTGGTACCGTCCGAAGAACGTCTTTGCGCTTTCCTCGCGGTGCTCGTGGCCGCGCATGATGTACATCACCAGCGTCGGGATCAGCGTTCGCGACAGGAAGTACGAGGCGAGCATGGCAAAACACACTGCTTCCGCCAGCGGCACGAACAGGAATCTAGCTACACCGGCCAGGAAGAACATCGGCACAAACACGATGCAGATCGACAGCGTGGAGACGAAGGCCGGCACCGCGATCTGCGATGCACCGTCGAGAATCGCCTGCTTCATCTCTTTGCCCTGAGCGAGATTGCGCTCGATGTTCTCGATCTCCACCGTGGCGTCGTCCACCAGAATTCCCACCGCGAGCGCCAGACCTCCCAACGTCATGATGTTGATGGTCTCGCCCAGGGCGCTGAGTAGCAGCACGGAAACAAAGATCGACAGCGGAATAGAAATCGAGATGACGATGGTCGGGCGCCAATCGCCCAGGAAGAGCAGAATCATGCACGCGGTCAGGGCGGCCGCAATCAAGCCCTCGCGCAGTACTCCGCTAATGGAGGCGCGCACAAACAGCGACTGGTCGAACAGCGGCTTGACGGTAACTCCCTGCGGCAACGACTGCAGTGCGATGGGAACAATCCCTTTGATGGCCGCCACAATGGTGAGCGTGGAGCCCTTACCAACCTTGTAGATGGCCATCAGCACGCCGTGCACGCCGTCCTGGCGGACGATGTTGGTCTGCGGGGAGAAGCCGTCGCGCACATGGGCCACATCGCGCAAGTAGATAGTCGCCCCGTTCACCGTCTTCACCGGAAGGTCGTTCAGATCGGCGATATTGCGCGGAGCGCTGTTCATCTCCACCTGGTATTCCAACGAACCTATCTTGGCAGTCCCGGAAGGCGTGATGACGTTTTGCGTGTTAATCGCACTGACGATGTCGTTCGGGGAAAGGCCGTTGGCCTCCAGCCGCGGCATATCGAGATCGACCTGCACCTGGCGAATCTTGCCGCCATAGGGGTAGGGCGTTGCCGCGCCCGCGACGGTCGCCAGCTGGTTACGCAGGAAATTCTGGCCGAGGTCGAACAACACCTGATCGGGCAGCGTTTTGCTGCTGAGGCCGAGCTGCACGATGGGCGTAGTGGACGCGGTGTATTGGATGACCAACGGCGGAGTTGTGCCCGGCGGCAGGCTGCGGACCGTGGTCTGCACGATTGCTGTCACCTGCGCCAGGGCAGTCTGAATGTTGGCATCCGGCTGAAAGAAGATCTTGATGACGCCGACGCCGTTCACCGACTGCGATTCGATGTGCTCAATGTTGTTGACCGTCACCGTCATGCCGCGTTCGGAGTTGGTGATGATGCGATCGGCCATGTCGCTGGGGGCGAAGCCGGTGAAGTTCCACACCACGCTAATGACGGGAATATTGATGTCGGGGAAAATGTCGACCGGAGTTCGCACGATGGCTAGCGGCATCATCAGGATGATGATGATCGCCATGACGACGAAGGTATAAGGACGCCGCAGCGCGAGGGCAACAATCCACATCGGTAAGGTATGACTCCTATCAGGGCCGGCGGCGTTTCGTCAGCTGGTCAGCAAGGCAATGGCCTAAAAAAATACGATTCGATACGGTACGTATTGGATTCAAATATATGCTACTGTGAGTCATGCCGCAAATGCCTGCTGCTCAGAAGCAGCTACCCGGAACCGACAAAGCCAAACGATTGCCGGGACGACCGCGCAGCGAACAGGCTCGGCAAGCCATTCTACGCAGCACCAGCCGGTTATTGCAGCGCACGGGTTTTGCGGAACTCTCGATTGAGGCCATCGCGGCCCACGCTGGTGTAGGCAAGGCGACCGTTTATCGCTGGTGGCCCGACAAGGGAGCGCTGGTGGTGGACGCTTTTGCTTCCAGCTCAGAAGACGAATTGCATTTCCCGGACAGTGGTTCAGTGTTCAAGGACATGAGCCTGCAAATGAACCAATTCCTGGCGATACTTCGCTCGCGCCGCGGGCGTATTGTGTCGGCGGTGATCGCCGGCGGCCAGTCCGACTCTCATCTCATTCAAGCATTTCGCGATCGGTTTCTGAGACCGCGGCGGCAGGAAGCCTATCAGACCCTGCGGCGCGGAATCGACCGCGGTGAACTGCCTCGTAACCTCGATCTTGATCTCCTACTCGATATCCTCTACGGCGCAATTTACATGCGATTCCTCATTCGTCACGACGAATTGAGCGAAGCATATATCGCGGATGTCTGCCGCATGGTGTTCAATGGCGCCTCCAAGAACGGACCGCTCACAACGGCGCGAAAAGTTAGTGGAAGCAATGGCGGGAATGGCAAGCGGGCGCACGGATGGGAGAAAATCAGCGCGCCAGTCGGCTAGGTTTGCCGGGATTTGCGCACTCTTCGGCTGGTAATCTCGGGGGACGTTTTCGGGTGCGAACCGAATGCCTCACTCATCGCTTGCATCTTTTCTGCCTCCTTACGCACCTTGGCCGCATTCGCGATGGGGTCAACTTTCTTCTTTTTCATCCCGACAGCATGACACAAATCTGAGAACAGTCAACTAGCTCGATCTTGTGGTAGTCGTGCAGTTTGAAAAATCGGAACAGCATGCGAAGCCCAACGCCTCCCTACATGCCTCGCTTGGAGGTTCTCGTCAGAACAAAATCTGCCAACTCGGCTTCGAAAACAGGGGTTTGTTGAACACTATGGCGTGATTTCCCAGACAACACCGCAACCGCCGTAAAGCATGCAAATCTCGCCCTCCTGCGACCCGCCGTGAAGCGCTGTGCCGTACAGGTTGCCATCGGCGTCCAAGGTCAAGCCGCCGATCGGATTGGCCCCGTCCTCGAGGCCGGTGAAATCGTGGAGATCGGTATAGGTCCAGCTGCCGCCCGTTGGTGTCAACTTGAAAACCGAGCCGAGTGCAAAGGCCCCCTCACCCACGGTGGCACCGTAGAGATCGCCGGCGGCATCCATGGCGAGATTGCCCTCGGATCCGATCCCTGGACCCAAATCGTACAGCAGGGCGAAGGTCCAACTTCCTCCCGACGGCATCAGCTCGAACACCGTCCCCCCACCACCCGAGCCTCCGCCTATGGTTGCGCCATAGAGATTGCCCGATCGATCAAAGATAAGCGGACCAGGAAGCGATCCGTCGGCCCGTCCTTGAAAAGTGTAGAGGGTGTTCAGCACCCAGCCCGATCCGGAGTAGGTTAAACGGAAGACGGTGCCCTGACCGTAGATGCCTCCCTGGGTTGTCCCATAGAGGTTCCCGGCGCTGTCGAAGATCATTCCGCTCGCGGGTGCCCACCCGTCGTCGCCGCCGGTAAAGTAGTGAATGACGGACTCTGTCCATCGGTCGCCGGAGGGCGTCAGTTTGAATACAACTCCGTAATTGCCAGTGCCGCCTGCGTACGTAGTTCCATAGAGGTTACCCGCTTGGTCGAACACCGGATCGACGTGGTTGGGGCTTAGTCCATCCGCACCTCCGGTGAAGGAATGCAGCACGGTTTCCGTCCAGGGTGGCAAATGAGGTCTGACAGCGATCGCCGAGGGTTGGAGATTGTAAACGGTGCCAAACCCACTGGACCCTCCGCTGGGGGTGGTGCCGTACAGCGATCCGTCTGGCCCGAACACGGCTCTAGCCTGTGGGAAGGTCCCGTCATCGAGGCCATCCAGGAAGCCATAAATGGTATTAAAGACCCAATTCCCACTCGTGCGCTTCAGGTGAAAGACCGTCCCCGCAAAGCCTTGGCTCGTCGGGCCTTGGGTCGTCCCATAGAAGTTGCCCCCTCGGTCGAGAGTGAGACCAGCCAAAGGTTGGGATCCGTCGTCTTGGCCAGTGAAGGCATGAATTACCGTGAACGTCTGCGCCTGCGCCGGAAGTGTTCCAACTGAAACAACGCCCACCAACGTCAAGGCTGAGATGACAAATAGTCCAGAGAGGCGATTCATAAGGGCTCCTTCTGAATGGCAGGACGGCCCAGGGAGCGATTGGATCCTGGATCGCTAATGCGTAGCGTAGTGTGACCCCGGGACGAGGCGCTGTCAACTAGGTCCTACGTAGTACACACACTCTGGACGCCAGGATCGTACCCGTTTTGCGTTAGTCATTCCGGAATCTCTGCTCACCTGTTCAATTGAAACTTCACCACTACCGAACTTGTCAGCTCGGACTGACTCCCGAACCAGGGTTACGCGGTCATTGGCTGGAACAGTGTGTTCACTCGCGGACGGCATGGCCTGCAGGCGGACACGCGAAGCGAAAGCCCGATTGTTCGCACCCCTGCATCGGATTGAGGCACAGTTACATAGCTCCGAGGCGGTCTGGACTGGCGATTGCATATCCAACTCCTGAATCGTGGAGATCGACATGTACTCATTTTGGCAGGACATGCGGTACGCTGTGCGGCAACTGAGAAAGTCGCCGAAGTTCACGGTGGTGGCGGTTTTGACTTTGGCCCTCGGCATCGGCGCAAACACCGCTCTGTTTTCCGTGATAAACGGCGTCCTGCTCAATCCGCTGCCATTTCCCCAGCCCGATCAACTGGTCGCGCTTCACGAAAACAAGCCGAACTTTGAAGGGGGCTCAATCTCTTATCCAAACTTTCGCGACTGGCAGAAAGACAATCGCACCTTTTCCGCCATGGCGGTTGCGCGGGCGTATGCCTTCAGTCTCACCGGTACGGGCGAAGCGGAGCAGGTAAACGGCGAGTTCGTTTCCTCGGATTTCTTCACAATTCTGGGCGTAAAGCCACTGCTGGGACGTACCTTCGCGCCGGGTGAGGACGAAATTAGCGGGGCACCGGTCGCGCTGGTGAATGAAGGCTTTTGGAAGCGCAAGCTCGGCTCCGCCCCAGATGTCATTGGCAAAAGCATCAGACTCGATGGCAGAAGCTACAGCATCGTGGGCGTGATTCCCGCGAGCTTCCATCTCCTCATTCCTGGTTTTCAGGACCAGCCTCTGTATGTACCGATCGGTCAGTGGAGCAATAACCTGTTGACGAATCGCGGCGCGGGGCTTGGCATTCATGGAATTGGTCGGCTCAAGCCCGGAGTCACCGTCGAGCAAGCACGCGCCGATATGGACAGAGTTACGCGAAACCTGGCCGCGGCTTATCCCGACACCGACAAAGGGATAACTGCGAAGGTGAGCCCGCTAAAAATGCAAATGGTGGGTTACGTACGGCCATTTCTACTGGTGTTGTTTGCTGCGGTCGGTTTTGTACTGCTGATTGCTTGCGTGAACGTTGCCAACCTGCTGCTTGCGCGCGCCACGGCGCGAACCCGCGAATTTGCCATTCGTGTTGCGATGGGTGCGGGGCAGGGAAGGCTGGTGCGTCAGCTTCTGACCGAAAGCATTCTTCTTGCTCTGGCTGGTGGCTCGCTGGGCCTGCTGGTGGCGCACTGGGGCACACGCGCTGCACTGGGAGTGCTGCCCATGGCCCTTCCTCGCGCGGAAGAAATCGGCGTCGATACTCGCGTCTTGATATTTACCATGGCGCTCTCCCTTGCTGTGGGAGTTCTCTTCGGCCTGGCGCCGTCGTTCAGAGCTGCGCAGGCCAACCTGCAGGCATCGCTCAAGGACGGTGCTCGTGGCGCAAGCGGAGCGCGTCATCAGACTCAGAGTGTCTTTGTGGTGACTGAGATGGCGCTGGCCCTGGTGCTCCTAATAGGCGCGGGATTGATGATCCGCAGCTTGAGCCGGCTATGGAACGTCGATCCCGGCTTCAATCCCCGGAATGTTCTGAGCTTTGGGATTTCGTTACCACCGTCGATGATGACGGCCACGCCGGAAGCGACGCGCGCTGCCTTTCGCGAACTTGATCGCAAGTTAGCGGCAACCCCGGGCGTACAGGCTATTTCGCTGACCTGGGGAGCGGTCCCTATGAGCGGCGATGACGAGCAGCTGTTCTGGGTCGACGGGCAACCGAAACCGGCCACCGAGAACGACATGAATTGGGCAATCGACTATGTCGTCGGGCCGGATTACCTGCAGGTGATGAGAATCCCGCTGGAACGAGGTCGCTTCCTTTCCGCGGAAGACAATGAGCAGTCGACGCCGGTCGTCGTAATCGATGATGTGTTTGCGCGCAAGTATTTTCCCAGCCAGGATCCTATCGGGAAGCGGATCAACTTGAATGGCGGCGCCGCTCGAGCAGAGATCGTCGGTGTCGTGGGGCACGTCAAGCAGTGGGGGCTCGATCTGGATGATGCGCACTCGCTTCGCGCCCAGTTTTACCTCCCTTGCATGCAAATGTCGAATGGCTTTCTCGCCAGTACGCGCTCGGGCACTGGTGTGTTGGTACGCACCGACGGAACCGTTCCCATGTCAGCAGTTTTCGATGCGCTGCGACAGACCAGTGCGCAGATGAGCAGCGAGCAGGTCATCTACGGTGCGCAGACCATGGACGAGATCATTTCGGACTCGCTCATGGAGCGGCGATTTTCGATGGTTCTGCTCGGCACCTTCGCAGCCTTGGCACTTGTGCTCGCCAGTATCGGCATTTACGGGGTGATTTCTTACTTGGTGGCGCGGCGCACTCAGGAGATTGGGGTTCGGATGGCGCTCGGAGCCAATCGAATCGATGTGATGCGCCTCGTTTTGCGGGATGGAATGCGGCTGGCATTCGTGGGTGTAGGCGTTGGCCTTGTATGCGCCTTGGTGCTGACGCGGTGGATGACGCGGATGCTCTATGGCGTCAGTGCCACCGATCCCGTTACCTTCCTGGGTGTGTCTCTTCTGTTCCTGCTGATCGCCATGGTCGCCTGTTATGCGCCGGCACGACGGGCGATGCGGGTCGACCCGGTGGTTGCGCTCCACTTTGAATGACTGCGGCGACTCTTTCTCTGCATTCGTTTGCTTGGAAGAGTGCGGCGTCGATTTCTTCCACACAGCGCGCCCGCCCCACAAGTGCTACTGTAGTTTTTCCTCGTTTTCTCGCGTTGACATGAGCCCATCTGCGAGTCCATGGAGGTCGGGTCTTGAGCAAGTGCCGGCCCAGAGGCCCATCGAGACCGGCCCGCTCCCTCTACCGTGCCCCAATGTGAACCTTTGGGCGCTTTGGTGCGTATTACACTGAGGCCATACTCTTTAACAACACAGGGAACACAAACCGACGCAGTTGTCAGTTTCAGGAGATAAGGAAAATGTGCCTTGCCAGATTCGTTGAGTGCGCGGTCCGCAAGATTTTCGTCCTGGGGATCGCGGTTCTGTTTGTAACAGCGGTTTTTGCCCAGGATGCAACTGCACCGAGCAGCCAGTCGAGCGCGTCTACGATGACGCCAATGCCGCAGGCGCCGGCGCCACAACATAACGCTCATCTGTATTCAGACAAGGATTACTCGAAGCCAGCAGCTGCGTTCCCCAACGTGATCGCGCCATACAGGTCGCGCAGCGTGCCGCCGCCGAATCTAAGCAACTCCGCGCGGACCGATCAACTGTTTCGCGACGGCAAGATGTACCTGTCCATCAACGATGCCGTGGCCATGGCGTTGGAAAATAACCTCGACATCGTGCTGCAGCGCTACAGCCTATCCATTGCGGACACAGACTTGCTGCGCACAAAATCTGGCGTGTTCGCCCTTGGTGTTAATCAGGGGGTGGTGCAGGGCACACTTGGCGGTACGAGCGGTTCTACCTCTGCCGGGGGAACGGGTAGTTCCTCCACTGGAGCGACCGGCACTGGCGCGGGCGGCACGCAAACCGGCGTCGGGGGAGCTGGAGCGGGCGTGGGGGGCCTTGTCGGATCCACGCTTGGCGCAGGTCCCACACTTCAGAGCTATGACCCGGTTCTTACGGGTACGATCTCGGGCGAGCGCGCACAGACCCCTCAGGCGAACATTTTTTTCTCCGGTGGTGAGCCGACCGCGATACAAAATACGAATACCTATAACTTCGGCTACTCGCAGGCGTTTGCAACCGGCACGCTCGCCTCGGTTACCTTTAACAACAGCCGCATCACGACCAATGTACCTTTTGACTTGTACAACCCACAGATAACGCCCAGCTTCCGGTTTCAATTGACCCAGCACCTGCTGCAAGGTTTCGGATTCGATCCCAACCTGCGTTGGATCCGGATTGCCCGCAACACTCGCGAGAATGGCGATGTCGTCTTCCGGCAGCAAATTATCGCGACGGTCTCGCAAGTCGAAAATATTTATTGGGACCTGGTGACCGCGTACGAAGCGGTGAGAGTGAACGAGCGAGCCCTGCAACTGGCCCAGAAGACGCAGTCTGACGATGAAGAGGAAATCCGCATCGGCACGCTCGCCCCTATCACCCTGGTGCAAGCCAAGAGCGGGGTTGCCACTGCCAACCAGAACCTGATCACCTCGCAAACCCAGCTTCAGCTTCAGCAACTGTTGATGAAGAACGCCATCACCAAGAACATGGGCGATCCGATCCTGGCAGCCGCAGAAGTAGTTCCCACCAATACGCTCCAATTCAACGAGCAGCAAGAGATCCGGCCGGTACAGGACCTGATTCAGGAAGCTTTGCAGGCCCGGCCCGAGATTGCCACGGCCCGCATCAATCTTACGAATGCCGAGATCTCGCGTAAATCGCTTAAGAATGCCTTGCGTCCTACACTGGACGTGTACGCTTTTTATGGCGCCTCAGCACTGGCGGGTGAGCAAACTCCCTTACTTCCTCCATGCCCCCCCAGCGGAGGGATCCCGGGGGAAACTTGTTTGGATCCGGGCACAATTCCGCGGTCGGGCTACCCCAACGCGTTTCATGACCTCTTCAACAGTTCGGGGCCAGACAAAGGTATCGGGGTAAACCTCAACATTGTCCTTCGCAACCGGGCGGCGCAGTCCGAGCAGGTACGCTCCGAGTTGGAATACCGACAGTCCCAGGTCGGCTTGCAACAGATTGAGAACACCATCACCATCC
The DNA here is from genome assembly GCA_963748225.1 of uncultured Acidobacteriaceae bacterium. Classification (GTDB taxonomy): domain Bacteria; phylum Acidobacteriota; class Terriglobia; order Terriglobales; family Acidobacteriaceae; genus Bog-257. Next base: position 326,266 of record CAVVHW010000012.1, on the reverse strand, counting down.
AGGTGCGGCAGGCTCAATTTTCGGTGCAGCAGAATTACGCGGCGCTACAGGCGGCAATCGCGGCCCGCGACTTTGCCAAGGAAAGCTTGTCTGCGGAGCAGAAGAAATTTGGATATGGCGCTTCGACCCCTACTCTGGTGTTACAGGCGTCGAGCAATTTAACCCAGGCGGAATCGAACGTCCTCAACGCCGCCGCCAACTACGAAAAATCGAAGGTGCAACTGGATCAGTCCACTGCGGAAACGCTCACCAAGCTCGGCATTGATATAGCGGATGCTGAATCCGGACAGGTGAAGCGCGTGCCGACGGTGAAGGGCGTGGTTCCGGCGAATGTGCAGGAGTTGACCTCGCCGGTACCGCCCTATGTGCCACCACAAGGAAGTGGTGTTGCCCCGAATCCACCCAGTGCGCAACCCGAGAACACGACACCGCCAGCTCCTGGTCAGGAGCAACCTGAGCCTCATCGTTAGCCTGACTGACGCTCTGAAGCGGCGCACTTTTCAGGTGCGCCGCTTAGTTTTTGTCGTTATCAGGGCGGGTTTATCTCAGTAATTCGCCAACTCCACCATCGCCTTGAAGACGTCTTCCGCCTGCGGCAGAATCTCGTCCTCCAGAATCGGCTGGTAGGCGACAAAGGTGTCTTTGGCCGCCACGCGCTTCACAGGAGCATCGAGATGGTCGAAGAGTTCGTCGGCGATGCGGGCGGCAATCTCCGCACCGTAGCCCCAACTCAACATATCTTCGTGCGCGACGAGCACGCGACTGGTCTTCACCACCGACGTTGCAATCGCTTCCCAGTCGTATGGGTTGAGCGTGCGCAGATCGATTAGCTCCACGCTAACGCCATGTTCGCGTTCGATGCGTTGTGCCGCTTGCAGCGCGCGCGGAACCACGGCCCCGTAGGTGACTACGGTGAGGTCGTGCCCGGCACGAACAACCTTCGCCTTACCGAAGGGAATCATGTAATCCGGCCCAGGATACGGCGCACGGCCAAACGTTTCGCGATAGAGGCGCTTGTGCTCCAGGAAGAGCACCGGGTCGTCGCAACGGATCGAGGTACGCAGCAACCCGTTGGCGTCGAGCGCATTCGACGGGAAGACCACGCGCATTCCCGGCGTGTGGGTAAAGATGCTTTCGCCGCATTGTGAGTGATAGATGGAACCGCCGGTAAGATAGCCACCGATGGCAACCCGCACGACCGCCGGCGAGGAGAAGGCGTTGTTGGAGCGCCAGCGCATCAGCGGAAGTTCGTTGCGAAGCTGCTGCATGGCGGGCCAGATGTAGTCAAAGAACTGGATCTCCACCACCGGCTTCAATCCGCGAGTTGCCATGCCTACGGCCCGGCCAACGATGTTGGCCTCCGCCAGCGGAGAGTTGAAAACGCGGTCGTGGCCGAACTCGGTCTGGAGGCCGCCCGTCAACTTGAAAACGCCGCCCTTACCCTTTACCTGCTTGTCTTTTAGATATTCCACACGGCTGCAGTCGGCCACGTCTTCGCCGAACATCACGATGCGCTGATCGCGAGTCATCTCATCGCGCAGACACGCATTGATGAGGTCTGCCATCGTCTTTTCGGGAGCAGCCGGCGCTCCCTTTTCCGCGGGCAAAGGATGGACCGCCTCGGTCTGAAACGTTGCCGAGGTCGGATCGAGGTCAGGCGAGTACACGAACTGTTTGTATGAATCGGGGGCGGGCAACGCCGCCGCGACGGCTCGATCCGCCGCTTCCTGGATCTCGGCCTCCGCATCCTTCTCGAGATTGTCGATAGCTTGCTCGTCGAGAATGCCTTCGCGGACCAGGAAGAGTTGGAAACGCGTGATCGGATCGCGTTCGACTTCCTGCTTGCGCTCCGACTCGGGCCGATAGAGTTTCTCATCGTCCGACAGCGAGTGCGAGTACGGACGGATTACATGGCCGTGAACGAATGCCGGACCTTTGCCGGCGCGAATGTAATCGACGGCGGTCTTGAGAGCGGCATAGCTAACGAGCGGATCGGTGCCGTCGATTTCCGCAAAGTGGAAGTTGGGAAATCCCGTGACCAGCTTGCTGATGTTGCCGCCGGCGGTGCCGACTTCCACCGGCACCGAAATGGCGTACTCATTGTCTTCGATCAGATATAACACCGGTAGCTTCAGGTTCGACGCAGTATTCAACGACTCCCAGAACTCGCCTTCGCTGGTGGTGCCATCGCCGCACGATGCGTACACCACCTCGTCACCGTGAAACTGTACATCCTTGAACTGACGATAATCGCCGCTGGCTTTTTCCGCAGCCTTCGGGTAACGGGCGAAATACCGTCCAGCTTCGGCGCAGCCCACGGCTTGCAGGAACTGCGTTCCCGTCGGCGAAGATTGGGTAACAATGTTCAGCTTTTTGTGTCCCCAGTGCGAGGGCATCTGGCGCCCGCCGGAGTTGGGATCGTCGGCCGCGCCGACAGCTTCCAGTAGTTGCTCGTAAGGGGTCATGCCAAGGGTTAGGCACAGCGCGCGGTCGCGATAATAGGGATAGAACCAGTCGTAGCTTGGACGCAACACCATTCCGGCGGCAACCAGCAGCGCTTCGTGTCCCGCTCCCGAGATCTGGAAAAAGATCTTTTGTTGCCGCTTGAGCAGGATTTCGCGATCGTCGAGGCGCCGCGAAGTGTACATCAGCCGGTAGATGTCGATCAGTTGTTGCCGGCTCAGGCCTTCGTATTTATCACTGGGAGCAGCCTGTGCTACCGCAGGCTTAGGTTCTGTTTTTGTGGTGGCCATCCATTACCTCAGGAGTGATATGCGAACCCAGACACCGCGACGAACGTTCCATCATTGTAAATGGTCGGCGGGGTTTGTTGTATTCGTAGAGCTCTAAGTCCCTTGGATGGTCTGCCTCGAACGGTCGGACACAGCTGCCATCGCTATACTGAAAGGGAATGATACGCACCCTTCGCCCTATTCCGCTCAAGAAAATCAAACTCGTTATCTTTGACCTTGACGGTACGCTGATCGACTCCGAGCACGACCTGGCGGCTGCGGTCAACGCGATGCTGCGCAAATATGGCCGCAAGGAACTGCCCCTCGAGGTAATCGGTACCTATATCGGCGATGGCGCGTCCATGCTGATTCGCCGTGCGCTCGGCGATCCTGCCCACAGCGAGTTCCTGCAGGAAGCGCTCAACTATTTTCTGCTTTACTACCGCGAACACAAGCTTGACAACACGCGCGCCTATGACGGGATAGCCGAGGCGCTACAGCAAGCGAGTCAGGTCGACGGCGTACCGCGCAAGTTGGCGGTGCTTACCAACAAGCCGGTGCGGGTGTCACGCGACATCCTCGTGGGGCTGGGACTGGCTGACCGCTTCGTGCAGGTTTATGGCGGCAACAGTTTTGAAACCAAGAAGCCCGATCCGTTGGGCGCCAACACTCTGATGCGCGAGGCGGGCGCGGCCCCGGACGAAACCGTAATGGTTGGCGATTCCGGGGTGGACGTGCTTACGGCTCGCAATGCGGGACTGTGGAGCGTCGGCGTGACCTACGGATTTGCTCCGCAAACCCTACAGCAGGTCCCTCCCGACGTGTTGGTGGATACGCCAGTGGAGTTGGCCCGCGCACTAACCGTGAGGGAGATCGCGAAGCAACAAGAATGGCGCTAAGTGTACGAAGAGTAATGGCGCGCCTTTCCGCTTGCGCCGACCCTCATCGTTGCAGATGTCCGTGATAAATTTTAGTGTCGTACTCGAGAGTGACGTGGCCGTTCTCGGCGTGCGATGAAAAGAGACGCGGCAGTTCGTCCATCATCGCTTTGTGTTGCTCGCCAGCCTTCGGTACATACGACGATGACAGAAGTCGGCCGCGCAGGCCGTCGAAGTCAAGCTCCTGTTGGTTGTGCTGTTCGATCAGCCGCACTTCATCGGGAGCAAAGAATCGTTGCAGCGCTTCATAGCTGGCCAGGTACTTGTGGGCCACCTGTTCGTAATCGGTGGAATGGCGGCGCACGAAATCTTCGTAGGCCCGCAGGAACGGTTTGGTGGTCGTGTCGCGATCATGCCAAATCAAGACCACCCATCCTTCGGGCTTCACAATACGTGCAAACTCCTTGCGCGTATCGTCGGGGCGGAACCAGTGAAATGCCTGCCCGGCAATGACGAAGTCAGCGCTTTCGTCAGCCAGGCTGGTGGCTTCAGCGCTGCCATCGACCATCGTGAAATTGGGATATGCTGCCAGATAGTTTTCGCCGGCAATGCGCATTTCGCGATTGGGTTCCAGGCCGACCACGCGATTGCCATTCTCGAGGAATATCTTTGCGAGCAACCCGGTGCCGCATCCAATGTCGGCGATCGTGTGCTCGGCACGAAGTCCGCAGGCCCGCTGCAGAGCCTGCACCACACTTTGCGAATAATGCGGACGATACTTTACGTAATCGTCCACCCGGTCGGAGAAACGCGCTTTGGGGTCGTGAATCGCTTCTGTCATAGGTGTATCTTAACGTGACCATGAAACTTGAGCGCTCCGCGAAATCACCCCTGGTCAAGGCCATCTCCGACGCCATTCGTAAGGTTCCACGCGGACGGGTGAGCACCTACGGCGCAATCGCCAAGGCCGCTGGTTATCCGCGCTGTGCGCGCCACGTTGGGCGAGTCTTGAACGAGATTGGCGGTCTGCCCTGGCAGCGAGTTTTGGGATCGGGTGGGCGGATTTCCCTACGCGGCGAGTCCGCCATGGAACAGCGTTTCCTGCTGGAATCGGAAGGGGTGCGCTTTCACGGTCGGCGAGTGGACATGAGGAATTTTGAGCATCGCTTCGGGAAAACCAGCCGCAAACCGTCGGCCTCTAAAAATCAGCGGATACCGCGAAAGTAGCATTAGGCCACAGCCATAAGGGTGGACATTGCGTGTCGGCTGCCTTAAATTAGTGACAGGTTTATGTTACCGCTACGAGTTCTATGAGTACTTGGGCCCAAATCAAAATCTCAGTCGGCGCCATCACCCTTCTCGTGGCGATGCCCCTCGTTGCCCAACGCTATCCGGAGCATGACCATCACGTTTTCCATCCACCGGCTCCGGCTAAGCGCCAGGGTGTGGCGTCCACGGGCAACACGATGCAAACGCGAATGTCGTCCGCTGGGAATTCATCTACGACTCGCGGCCATGACCCAAACCTGAACGCATCGCACAATGACCCGTCCCATGCACCGATCTCATCCAGTCCGTATCCAGTTCATCCACACTAGATATCACCTAATAGTTCAAGCGGAAATTGAGCATGTGCCAGTTCAGCAGGAACCAGACATAGCCAACACACGCCAGCATCAGCAGCGTGTTCCAGACCTTGGTCCAAAACCAAAGGGATGGGTTGCCCCACGAGCGCCAGCAGTATCGGACAGCAACCAACGCTCCGATCGCGCACAGGACGCCAACCCCTTGCAATAAGTGCAAACGTCCATCGAACTGACTGCCCAGTAGCGCGATGTCCTTATCGACCGAGGTCAGCCATGCCGCGTAACATGCGGCGAATACCAGATTCAAAAAGCTCACCAACCGCAGCAGCCACCGCAGCCTGCGGTATTGAGGAGTGAGCTCGGCGCGATAGCCATAGTGAGTGCGCAGCATTGCATTGACTGGCCAGGACAGCAACGTGAGCGCAAAAATCACAACTGCGAAGATCAAGATGGCGATACTGAGCTTCCCGTTCTTCAGCGGCGGTACCGGCTGATAGACGAATACCGGGACATCCGTAACCATGATTTGCTGTCCGGCATAATCCTTGGTGAAGCCCAGATGGCTTTGGCCATCAACATCCCGGAACAACAGGGGCGCAATTTCTTTGAAGTGTTTGGGATTGCCGGCGAAATCCTTGGCTGCGTTCAGGCTGATGGTGCCATCCGAATTGATGGTCACCTGGCCTTGGTCAACGGCCGAGGTCACCGCGACAATATTCGTCTGCGAGCGGCGGCTCAACCAGTAAGTGCCGGCAACTGATTTCGCGTCCTGGGCGGAGTTGGGCACCGGTGCCTCGGCTGGAGGTTGGTAGGGAAAGTACCGGTTTAGAAACCCCTGCCACAGCGCGGAGCGTCCCGAGAACCCTGGCTTCCCGGCGCTGTTGTACGAGACGAAGAAGCCAATGTGGTCCTCCAACATTAAGTGCATGTCGCTATGAAACCATTGGCTGTCGCCGCCATGTCCGATTATGCGGTGTCCATTGCGCGACTCCTCGTAGAAGCCGTAGGCCATGCCGTTCAGCGCCGGTAACAGCTCGAAGGCACGCGAATGCATGAGGTGGGCGGTTTCGGGCTTCAGAATGCGAGCGCCGTTGTACTCGCCGTTTTGCAAGTGCGCGATCATGAAATGTGACATGTCTTCCGCAGTGGTGGACATGCTGCCCGCCGGCCATGCTTGCACAAATTCAAAACTCTTTGGCGGTTGCGATCCCCGGTCGTAGCCATCGGACATCAGTGGTTGCAGGTCGGCAGGTAGCGGCTGACGAAACGTGGTGCGATGCATGCCAAGTGGCTGCAGAATGTTTTGGTCAACGTAGTCGTCGAAAGGCATGCCCGACACGCGCTGCACAATGTAGCCCGCGAGCGCCGCACCGTAATTCGAATAGGCAGGTGTAGTTCCCGGAGGGAAAATCTGCGCCGGCAGATGTGTCGTCACATAATCTCGCAGCGGCCGCATGTCAGAAGCGTTGCTGACAAACAGGTCGCGCAGCGTCTCCTCGAACCCGGGCGTATGCGTCATCAGGTTCTTCATAGTGATCGGCTTGCCGAAGGTCGCGGGAATCTTGAAGTCCAGGTAGTCATTCACGTCGCGGTTCAAGTCGATTTTGCCGTCTTCGACCAGTTGCATGACCGCCGTCCACGTGAACGTCTTAGAGATGGAACCCGGACGGAATAGCGTCGCATCCACGGTGACCGGCTTCTTGCTCTTCACGTCCGCGTAACCGTAGCCCTTGGCGAAGAGCACACCGCCGTCCTTCACCACTAGAACAACCGCACCCGCAATGTCGTCACGTTGCAGCTCAATAGGGACGAAACCGTCGAAGAACGCCTCCACATCCTGCTTGGTAAGCTGCGGGGTTGTTTGCGGCGTTTGGACAGAGGGGGGCGCAGCCTTCTCTTGATTGGCATGCGGTAGGACCTTGGGTGCTTGTGACAGTGACGGTGCAGAACAAAGAAAGAGACAGCCAAGCAGGCCGATGGCGCACGTCGAAAGTTTTCGGCTCATATAGGTGTAGGCGAACGTATCAGACTACTACCGGCAGCAAGTTCATGCAGCCCCTGTGTTGATACGCCGGCAGGATGAGGTTCACATCAGTTTTCCGGCGGGACCTGCAGCGCGGTAGCCGCCTGGATTCCGTCCGCAATCTCAGGCAGGATTCCGAGCTTGCGGTAGATGGGACGTATGAAAGCACGAATCTGACGAAGCTTGCCAGTAAACCAGAAGCCTCCGACGATACAACAGACGCCTCCAATGGCCAGAGTGTAAGGCGCCCCGATGCGCGAAGCTACAATGCCGGCGAACAGGCTTCCGAAAGGGGCCATCCCCTGGAAGGCCATGGAATAAAAGCTCATCACCCGGCCGCGCTTGTCCTCGTCCGCGATGGTTTGCAAGACCGTGTTACTGGCGGCCATCTGTTGCATCATCCCGAAGCCGGTCACCACCATAAGTAACAGCGACAGCCAAAGCACGTGAGAGAAAGAGAAGGCGACAAGCGCCCCACCGAAGAGACACGCCATCGTCGGGATAACGCGTCCCAGGCCGAGTACGGACTTGCGCGCCGCCAACCAGCCCGCGCTGATCAATGCTCCGAAGCCGGAAGCTCCCATGAGGAAGCCCAAGGTGTGCGCTCCGCCGTGCAGCACCCGCCCGGCAAACAGCGGCATCAACACCGTGTAAGGCATGCCTACCAGGCTGACGAGGCCGAGCAGCAAGAGAATCGAACGGATCGGCACGAAGCCTGCCACGTAGCGCCAACCTTCTTTGAACTCCTGCCAAATATCCTGCCGTGGTTTCATCTCTTGCCGGCGGGTGATTACCATGGCCAGCAGGGAAGCGATTACCGCCAGATAACTGAACCCATCGATCAGAAAACAGTAACCCTCGCCCGCTATGGCGATTACCGCGCCGGCGATCGTAGGCCCCAGCAACCGCGACGCATTTACCATCGACGAATTGAGTGCGATGGCGTTGGATAGGTCCTGCCGGTCCTCGACCATTTGTATGACGAAGGCCTGCCGGGCCGGCATGTCGAATGCGTTGATGGCGCCTTGAAACAAACTAAGGAGAATGATGTCAGTCACGGTGATGTGATGGCTCAGGGCCAGCACCGCCAGTCCAAAAGACTGCAACATGGAAAGCGTTTGCGTGACCACCAGGACGCGATGACGGTTCCAGCGATCGACCCAGACTCCGGCAAATGGTCCCAGAAATAGCACCGGTATCTGCCCGGAAAATCCGACCAGGCCGAGCAGAAAAGCCGAATGAGTCAGCCGGTACACCAGCCACGCGGTGGCGATGCGCGTCATCCAGGTGCCAATCAATGACACCGTTTGCCCGGAGAAAAATAACAGATAGTTGCGATGTCGCAGAGCGCGAATAGCGAACTTCCAATCGGAACCGGAAGTGTCGTGTGCGGACCGTAGGGACTTGCTGGGCATGCAATCTTTCGGGTCGTCCTATTGCGAGAGATGTTGATCGAGAAACGACAGGCTCAAGGTCCACGATAGTTCTGCCGCGCGCGGATTGTAACTGGGCCGCTGATCGCAGAAGAACCCGTGCTCCGCATCGGAAAAGAGGACCTCAATCCAAGAGTGGGGAGACGCGCGCATTGCCTCGGAGACCTGATGCCGCTGCTTAGCCCCGATGTGCTTGTCTCGTCCGCCCCAATAGAAAAGCATGGGTGCAGACGTTTTTCCGGCGGCAGTCAACATCTCGGCACTCGCGGCGCCGTAATAGGAGATGGCCGCGCGCAGGGGCACGGTGTTGTTTGCGAGAAACGAAACCCGTCCACCCATGCAATAGCCGACGCAGGCAATGCGGTCGCCGCAGCGCTCGAGTAGGAACCGATATGAAGCGCGTATGTCACTTTGCAGTCCCGGCGCAGTTGTTTGTCTTGCAATCGGCATCACACTGGCGAAATCGTCGTACCTGCCTTCGAAGCCGGGTGCGATGCGGTGATACAGCTCCGGAGCCAGGGCAGCATAACCAAGCTTGGCGAACCTCTCCGTCACATCACGGATGTGAGAGTTCACACCGAACGCCTCCTGAAAAACCATTAGGCCGGCTTTGGGCGCTTTGTCTTTTGGTAAGGCAAACCAGGCGCGCATGGTGGTTTCGTCTTCAACAGGTAGCTCGATGTACTGCGAAGTAATTTCTGACATTGATGCTGATCCTTCTTCGTGTCTAAAGACTACATAAGATGCTTCGCAAGCATCTTCCGCTTGCCAAGACCAGGCTCGCCAAGCCCGGGAATTGGTCCATGCCCTTCACGCGAATTTGTCTTGGCCGCAGCAGCCTTTTCAAGTAACCGGAAATTAACATTAGACCCCTGCCTTGCCGTTATAAAATCAACGGCTATGCAAGATAAGCCGCTGCAAATAGAGATGATCGGGGAGCCAAATGGGAGCGATGTGGTGCTCCGGATCCACGGGCCACTTTTGTTGGGAAATTTTTTTCCGCTTCAAACCGCCGTGAGGGCTGACTCGTCCAATTTGTTAATCATTGACGTGTCCGACATGCCCTACATCGATTCCGCGGGCATCGGCTGCCTGGTGGGGGCCCAGGTTTCAAGAGAGCACTCGGGCCGTAAGTTAATCATCGTAGGCGCCAATGATCGGCTGCTGACCTCGCTGAAAGTTACCAAGGTGGACCAACTCTTTACCTTTGCTCCCACCGTGGAACAGGCCCGCAACGCCATCTAGCGAAGCTTAGTTGCCAGAATTTTCCGCCGTTCGCACCAGCATTCGAAGCATCCATTCCCAAGCTCTGATAAACTTCTGCCCGGCATGTGGGGCCGGTGTTCGCCGTTCAGTGGCGAGCATTCCTAAGACGATGGATCGGACACGATTCAGGCGGGCGGCGCCATATGGGGAGGTTATTTATGTCTACGGCAGTGAGTACGGCGCAGATGCACAATCGCGTTCAGGAATTTGTCAGCCGGCCACGCAAGATGTTCATCGATGGAAAGTGGGTGGCGGCGGCCTCAGGTAAAACATTTCCCACGTATAACCCGGCCACCGGAGAGGTCCTGGCGCAGGTTGCCGAAGGCGATCGCGAAGACATCGATCGCGCGGTGAAGGCGGCGCGCAAAGCTTTCGAAAGCGATGCCTGGTCTGAGATGCCCGCCTCGCAGCGCGGCCGCCTTATCTGGAAGCTCGGTGACTTGATCGAAGAGCACCTGGAAGAATTTGCTCAGCTCGAAAGTCTCGATAATGGCAAGCCGCTATCGGTCGCACGCGTCGCCGACGTGCCGCTGGCGGTCGATCTGTTCCGGTACATGGCTGGGTGGGCAACCAAGATTGAAGGCAACACCATTCCTTTTTCACCAAAGTATCTGGCTTACACCCGGCGCGAGCCCGTCGGTGTAGTAGGCCAGATCATCCCTTGGAATTTTCCCTTGTTGATGGCGGCGTGGAAGCTGGGTCCGGCCCTGGCGACAGGTTGCACCGTGGTGTTGAAGCCAGCCGAGCAGACTCCGTTGAGCGCTCTGCTATTGGCAGAATTAGTTGCCGAAGCGGGCTTCCCCGAAGGCGTTGTAAACGTGGTGCCGGGTTATGGCGAAACCGCAGGAGCGGCGCTGGCGTCGCATCCTGACGTGGACAAGGTCGCCTTCACTGGTTCCACCGAAGTTGGCAAGCTTATTTTGCAAGCGGCTGCTGGCAACCTGAAGAAGGTATCGCTCGAGTTGGGTGGCAAGTCGCCCAACCTCGTTTTCGCCGATGCCGACATGAAGGCGACCATCCCTGGAGCGGCAGGGGCCATTTTCTTCAACCACGGTCAGTGCTGCTGCGCTGGATCGCGGCTGTACGTTGAGCAGAGTATCTTCGACCACGTCGTGCAGGGAGTGGCGGAGCAGGCCAAGAAGATCAAAGTCGGGCCGGGCTTCGATCCTGAAACCGCAATGGGGCCGCTGGTCTCGGAGGAGCAACTGCACCGCGTTTGCAGTTACTTGGAAATCGGACTCAGTGAAGGCGCCGAAGCGGTGGTGGGCGGACATAAGCGGCCGGGCTCGGGATATTTTGTCGAGCCGACGGTGATGGTGAAGACCAAACCTGAGATGAAAGTTGTTCGCGAGGAAATCTTCGGGCCGGTGGTTTGCGCCATGCCATTTCGTGATGTGGACAAACTGATTGCCGAAGCCAACCAGAGCGAGTACGGCCTGGCGGCAGCGGTGTGGACTCGTGACATCAGCAAGGCCCATCGCATCGCCGAGAAGCTGCGCGCCGGCACGGTGTGGATCAACTGCTACAACGTGTTCGATGCGGCCTTGCCCTTCGGCGGATATAAACAGTCCGGCTGGGGCCGCGAGATGGGTCATGAAGTCTTGGAGATGTACACCGAGGTCAAAGCGGTCTGCGCCGCGATTTAGGTGAGGAGGGTCGACTTGGACTTTCGCCGCTGTGATCATTTTAATGAGCGCAGCGGCGAAGTGTTTTGGCTCGCAGCGAACGCGGCGCGAGAGCTGCATTGATTGGTGCGGCAATTTGAAAGCGATGAGCTTTGAAGGGGCACGGCTTTCAGCCGTGCCTTTTGTATCGGGAGGAAGTGGGGCTTCAGCCCTGAGGGAACTCGCACTGCGCCTCAAAAATCGAGGTCCCTCGGTGGCTAAAGCCAGCATAATGACGCAGATTTACGGCACGGCTGAAGCCGTGCCCCTTCAAAGCATTCTCTCTCCGCTGGCGGAAGAACCCTTATCACCAGTCATTTCCTGGCCGTTAAAAAGGCAAGGTCCTGTGAGCTCGTCCGTGATGACACGGAGCAGGACCTTGCTATGCCCGCCGCGCAAACAGCCAACCTGCACAGACGGGCGGGCAATCACTGCCCGAGTATTTCGATTGTCAAAAATCGTTTCGTCAGGCAAGGGCACTGGGCCTGCCTGTTTTGTTTTGCCGCCGGTGCACACTCTGAGTTTCTCAACGGCAAAACAAAAGGCACCGAAACAGGTACGTCTACCTTGTTTCGGTGCCAGCTTCAAACTAGCACATTGGGGTTGAAGCGGGTAACACTTTCGCGAAAAATATTGCGGTTGGTTCCCGAAATGGGAGGAAGCGAGATGATGCCGGGTGCGCCAGTCATTCCTGCTTTTGGAATGAGTGGGAACGGATTACTTCGACATACGAGTTTTCGATTGCGTCAACGCTTCTGTCTCCACACATTCGAAAGTCACGAATGGGTGGGGCACGCAGCGACGAAGGCTTTTCCTGTAACCTGAAAGGATGAGCTTTGAAGGGGCACGGCTTCAGCCGTGCCGTCCGGTCTGCGTTGGAAGTTGGGCTTCAGCCCCTGAGGGAACTCGCACTGCGCCTTAAGAATCGAAGTCCCTCAGCGGCTAAAGCCGTCATCATGGCACAAATTTACGGCACGGCTGAAGCCGTACCCCTTCAAAGCATTCCATGTTTTGGCTAGCGGAAACACACCCTAATCGCCGCTGGTCAACCCGCTAAGGCTCTCGACCGCGACGCGCGCTACCGCGATATTTGTTAACGGTTGCTCGGTATCGCGTGGATGCATAGTTATGACGTCCGCGGTATGCCGTAGTTTGTCGGCAACCCAATTCCGCCGCTCGACAAATGTCTGCGGCTCATAGGTCACGCCGTTGGCCAGGCGCCGGTCTTCGCGCTTCGAAGTCCACAGCAAGATCGGGCCGACCATGGTGCGCACTATCCGGGTCAATGTTCCGAAAGCCGATTCAACCTCGCGCCGTAGTTCTCGAATCCGCTTGGATACTTCCGGGTTAGTCATTCTAAGCCGCTTCTCCATGGCCCAGAGCGCCGCATTGTAGGTGGTGCGCAGCTTCACCGCTTCCTGAGCGAACCGGCGCCGCACTCGGAGGTCGGGATTGTCGTGATAGCGCTTCCATCCCTGGAAAATGGTTTCGCAGATGCGAAACAAGCTGGGACCGTTGCGCTCGAAGTCACGCCGGAAGGCCCAATCGAGAAATACTTTCGACTGGTCACGCGAGATGGCGGCGTGTTTGTAGTTGAACTTGTACTGCCCATGAATGTCAGCGAGGTCAACGTCATCAAGCATGCCGGCCCTCTTGCTGCATCTGCGGAACAGCGGAGTCCCCGGTACCGGAGTGTACAGCATGAACTGGTGGAAGTCCGTGCCGTGTGAGACCGCGTACTCGATCTCTTCGTGGATGTTCTCTGGTGTATGGTGCTCGAGTCCCATGATGGTTGAACCGAGGAGTTTGATGCCGTGCTGGCGCAGCTCCGCCGCAAGCGCCCGTGTATCAGAATTCTTCAGCTTGGCATAGCTGGAGTTGGGCGACTCCAGGCCCACCCAGATCCATGAAACGCCCAGTTGCACCAGTTCTTCCATGGTGTACTTGCGGATAGCGTTCACCGACGAGAAAGCATAGAGCGCCCAGCTCTTGTCGGCTTCCTTCATGCGGGCCAGAAGCTGCATGGCGCGCGGACGGTTCAAAAGAAAATTCTCGTCCATCATGAAGAACGAACTCACGCCGAGCGAAGTCTCCATCTGCTGCATGACTTCGAAAAGTTGGTCTCCAGTTTCGTAGAAGTGGATGCTCTTGCCCTTGCCGCCGAAGAAGGAGGATGTAGTACAGAAATTGCAACCCAGTGGGCATCCGACCGATGGAATGATAGTGGCCGCGGTGTCGCATTTGCTGTCAGGAACCCGGATCCCCAGAACGCGAAAGCCGAAGCCCGAGACTATTTCCGGATGTGCGATCGGGGCTTCGGCGTCTTCGCCGAGATAACGACGCATCCAGGATATGCCCTCGCCGCGAACGATATAATCCGCATCCATTAACTTATCAAGTCCGGCGATGGCCGCTACATGTCCGCCCACCACAATAATCGAGTTGGGCGACAGAAGGCGGACTTGGCGGCACATCTCGCGCACTTTGCCGAAATTCGGAATGATTCCAGAAATCCCAACAATGTCGTATGCGCAGGAGGTCAGTTCGCGTTGAAAGTCTTTGAGGGTTGGGAAGTCGAGCAGGGTGCTGGGCGCGGAGATGTTCCGCTGGATCATCATCAATCCCCAAGAGCGGTGGAACATGCGTAGAGAGAAGCTGCCTTGTTCGCGCGTGACCTGGTTGTGATACAGCTCCATGGGATTGATGGAGCGGCTTCCGAACTCGTCGTCCTGCGCATACGGACCAAACACTGAGCTCAGCAGGACCCGCGCCTGAGTCGCTTTAGGATGTGGAGTAATCAAATCAAAGTTTGATGTCGAAACCATGAGTTCATGGTAGGGAAGTGCACATATCGATTCTGTGATATCTGCCGCCCTCTGGTTGAAATGACAGAACTATTACATTGGTGATCATCTTGGGAAAACGAGAACCATACGCGGAATGGCGCTGATCGGAAGCAGGGAACATCGGGAAATCAATCCGTGGCTGATTGCCATCGCGGTCATGTCAAGCACATTCATGGAAGTGCTGGACACGACTGTGGTCAACGTTTCGCTGCCGCATATCGCCGGTAGCTTGTCGGCGACCAACGACGAAGCCACATGGACGCTCACCTCGTACCTGGTTGCCAACGCCATCATCCTTCCTATGACCGGATGGTTGGCCGGGCGCTTCGGCCGAAAACGTTTGCTGATGCTGTCGGTGAGTGGATTCACCGTCGCATCGTTTCTGTGCGGACTGGCGCCCTCGTTGCCGTTCCTCATTTTGTGTCGCGTGATTCAAGGCGCGTGCGGCGGCGGACTGCAGCCCCTCTCGCAGGCCATCCTGTTGGAATCGTTTCCGCCCGAAAAGCGCGGCCAGGCAATGGCTTTCTGGGCCCTCGGCATCGTAGTGGCGCCCATGCTCGGTCCAGTGGCGGGAGGTTGGCTCACCGACAACTACAGTTGGCGCTGGGTGTTCTACATCAACATCCCGATCGGCGTCGTTGCCCTCATTCTGACTGAAATATTCATCTTTGATCCGCCTTATCTGCGGCGCCAGAAAACTGGCATCGACTACTGGGGAATCGGTCTGCTGGCAGTAGGTATAGGAAGCCTTCAGATCATGCTCGACAAGGGGCAGGAGGACGACTGGTTCGGTTCGCACTTCATCGTAACGCTCGCCATCCTGGCGGTGGGAGGACTGACCGCGCTGATCATTCGCGAATTGAAAGCTAAGCACCCGGTATTAGATCTTGGAGTGTTCAAGTATCGGTCGTTTGCCATCGGTACATTCCTGATGACTGTGATTGGGTTCGTGCTTTACGGCAGCACAGTCTTACTACCGCTCTTGATGCAAGTGCTGCTCGGCTACACGGCGACGCATGCCGGCATTACCAACTTGCCGCGCGGTCTGGCATCGTTTCTGATCATGCCGATTGTCGGCCGCCTGACTGGAAAGTTCGACCATCGGAAGTTGCTCGGAATCGGGGTGCTGGCATCGGCCTATGCCATGTGGGAGCTTTCCCGCTTCAGTTTGAATGTCGCCTCGGTTAATTTCTGGTGGCCACTCGCGATTCAAGGCGCGGCTTTGGGTTTTGTGTTCGTGCCGCTAACCACGATTACCAACAGCCCTATCCCAAACGAGCGCATGGGCAATGCCACCAGCTTGTTCAACCTGATGCGAAACATTGGCGCAAGCATTGGAATTGCCATGGTCGAGACTGTACAGTTCCGCAATCAGCAGAAGCACATCAACATCCTGGGTGAGCATGTATATTCGCAAAGCGCCGCCACTCAGCAGATGTTCGAAAGTATGAAAGCGTTGTTCATGAGCCAAGGGTTCAGCGCCGCGACCGCCACCCAGCAAGCTTATCTGGCGATTTGGGGAATGGTGCAGCGGCAGGCGGCAATGCTGTCCTACAACGACACGTTTCTCTTCATGGCGTTTATGTTTCTCGCCATGTTGCCATTCTTGTTCCTGCTGAGGAAGCCGAAGCCGGGGAAAGCCGGGGCGGCGATGATGCACTGAGGCGGCCTTGCGCCGGCAAGAATTATTAACACGGAGCAACGAAAGCCACGGAGTTCTTAACCTTAGTGAACTCCGTGGCGACGTGATTAACTTTCTTCTCCTACGTCGACGCTACTGCGGGGTTGCTTCGGTTGCTGGTTCCGAGAGCTTCTGCAGATGCTCGGCAATGCGGGCCAATTGCTTCTGGCGCATCTGGTCAGCCGTGGTCCGCTGGTCCGCTGTCAAAACCTGAGTGTAGATCTGGTGTTGCATGCTCTGTCTCTGAACCATCAACTGGGCCATCAGTTGCGACTGCTGGTTCGCAATGGCGGTTACCTTGGCCTGATCGAAGGCGCCATTGGCAGTAGCGGTCAGCAAGGCCTGCCGGTTTTCAGCAAGTTGCTGCATTAAGGGACGCGTGGTCGCGCGCTGCGACTGCATCATGGTCTTGATCTGCGCTTTCTGGGCATCGGTCAGATTCAGCTGCTTGGCCATCCAACCCATGTGATGTGCCCCATGCCCATGCCAGCCCTGCGCAGGCGCTGTTGCCGTTTCTTGGGCGTAGCTTAGCAACGCTGTGCCGCATAGGACCAGCGCCAACAACGCCACCGCCACGCTCCAAAACTTGGTTTTCATAATCTTTTTAACTCCTCCTCGACAGTTCCTCTGTCATGTATTGAAACCCTAGCAAGTCGATCTTGACGGTAAAGTCTAGTAACACAAGTGTTAAGTTTTGTGTTGCGGTCGTCGCCGAACCGCCATGCTACGAAAGCGTAAACCTATTGAGTATTACCTGATCGAGACCGAAAGGTTCCTCAATTTCCGGCGGGAGCCAGGTTTAGTTTCTGCTTTGGAAGCAATTGACAACATTCGGCAAGCTTGGCCGCCGCGGTGGGCTCGGCAAAACATAAAAAGCGCCGCGGTAGCTGCCGCGGCGTCAAGTGATGAAATCAGATGTGAATGTCGGTGAAGATCAGTCTGCCGGCACAACGTCGGGAAAAGCAGCTAGCTCCTTCGCGCGATCGCTCGCCCGTTCTCTCTCGCCGACTTCATGCAACTGCAGGTCCTTCGTTTCTGGCGAGAACCACAAGCTGACAAAGGTCATTATTGCGCCGACCGTCAGCACTACTGCTGGCGACAACCACATGTCCTGTTTTTCGATCGCAGAAATAAACGGGATCTTGTGGGCCCACCATACGTAAGCGCTGAACCATGCTCCCAACAGCGCCCCCGAGGAGTAACCGAAGCCGACACCTGCCGCGCGCCGCTTGGTCGGGAAACGTTCGCACAGGTAAGCAGGAACCACTCCCCACGCCAGCTTGAGCATTGCCGCCATCACGGTCCCCAGGACAGCCATCCATAGGTTGCGCTCAATTGCAGCGTGATAGAGCACATAGAACACAGGAATTCCAAATACCACGAGAAATACACAGTACCACTGGGTGAGAATCTTTCTTCCGGTTCTGTCCGACAGCCAGCCGTAGAAGTTGTATCCGAGGAACGCCATGAAAAGAGCAAAGCCGTAAATCAGGCTATAGGTCGTGGTATTAAATCCACGCCCTTTCAAGGTGAGGATATTAGGAAGAAATCCGTAAACCGAATAATCGGTAAGGAACAAGCCAGTCATGAAGAAAAATACCTGCAGGAATTCCCAAAGCTGGGGAGGCTTGAACAGGTTCAAGAACGGGGACTTCTCGATCCTTCCCTCTGCCTTGGTCTTTTCAAATTCAGGCGACTCCTGGAGGTTGTTCCGGATATAGAGCGCCAGGAAAACCGGAATGACGCCGGTCATAAAAGCGATGCGCCAGCCATAGGCTGCCATCGCTTCCTTCGTAGTCAGGAACGAAATCAGCGCGAACACGAGCGAGGCAAATACATAACCCAAGGGGAAGCCCGATTGGATGAAGCCGCCGATGGCGCCGCGTCTCTTTTGAGGAGCGTATTCAATGGCAAAGGTGTGGCCGACTGCATACTCGCCACCGAAGAAGACGCCCATGCACAACCGCAGCACGCAAAAAATGACATACGACCAGACGCCGATTTGCGCGTAGGTGGGAAGAAAACCTCCCAGGAGCGACATCACTCCCACGCCGCCGATGGTCAGGATCAGAAGGTACCGTCTCCCGATTTTGTCGGCATAGCGTCCAAAGATCGCCGAACCGATTGGCCTTGCGGCCATGGTGATGGAATAGGTGAATACGATGACAATGTACTGCCAGGCCGCGCTGCCCTTGGGTGAAACGAACACCTTCACCAGGATCGGCGCCATGACCAGCACCAGTGCCATGTCATACGCGTCCAGCATGAATCCCAGAAACTGGGAGGCCATCGCCATCTTCGTTTGTTTGGATAATTGCTGTTCCGCCATAAGAACTCCTACCGAAGAGAATGGGCCGCAATGCGGATCAGATTTAGCACGCCAAGCTGGCGAAATTTAGCGACGGGCGTCACGGGTGATTGTGACGAATAAACATGGCGGTGTAAGTAACGGAGTGTGAACTCAGAGTCGCAGACGAGGCGACGCGAGACAGCGACGATCAGTCAGCGAGCGCTCCCACGAAAGTGGCAATCCGATACTTGCTGCTCCGGAGAAGAATTCTCATTGTTCGGTAACCGATGTTAAATCTGGTATTTACAAACTGGAAAGCAAGGGAAGCCCACAACTTAACTCACATCCTTGATGTGATCGGTATCACATCTACTCGTGAGCGGTGTCCGCCAGCCTTGCCTATGCTGTCCCTTACAGTTCCCCTCCAAGGCCAATTCATGGATGGGATTTAGCGATCAGGAATTCCCACACGCCAGACGTTCCTCGTCGGTATTGAATTGCGCCCACTTGCTTGGAGGCGAAGATGCGAGATTCTTTCCGGTTATCGGTACTGTTGCTGCTCGCGATCGCATGTCTCTTGATCCCAGTGGCGTTGGTTGCTGCTGATTCAAGTGCCGCGACCACGGCGGATCCCACCAACGCGGCTACCAGCGCCGCACCTACGAATAGCGGCGCCAGTGTAGGAACGGGAGCCGCTATCAGTCCAACCTTGGTCGATCTCTTGGTAAAAAAAGGGATCCTGACCACATCGGAAGCCAACAGCCTGCGCAACACCTCAGGTTCGGCAGGAATGCAGCAGTTACTGCTCTTGCTGAAGGCCAAAGGTGTTGTCAATGATTCGGAGGCAGCGGAGCTGAAGAGTGCCGCCGACGCCGACACCTTGCACTCGCTGGTTGATACAGAATCAGGTCCCACTCAGTCCGCCAGTCTCACAACTCCGGGCTCGGGTCAGGCTGCTGCCCCGAAAGAGGTCGCAGGTCCAGTAGTCATACCTGCCATCGCGCCTCTCCGCGTACTGCCAATCGATGCGCCGATCAAGGAAGGACTTGCTCCCGCCTTGAAGTTAGGTGCAGTCAGGATGACGCCTTACGGCTTCATCAAGGCCACCGCAGCTTACGACTCCCTTGATCCCACGGGCGATGATTTTCCGAGACCAGGCTTCACCGCGGCCGACACCGGCCCGAACAACAATCCGGAATTCCATCTCAAGGCGCGTGCCACCCGTATGGGTTCCAAGTTCGAATGGCCCGACATCTCGAAAAACGTGACGGTCACTGGCCAAATCGAAGCGGACTATGAAGGTAACTTCAGCCGTGCGGACAACCGCAACGTTTCGTCGATCCGCAGCAATGCACTTTCACTGCGCTTGGCCTATGGACGTATCGACTGGAACGCGAAACCGAACACCGACATCTTCTTCGAAGCTGGACAGGACTGGACCATTTTCGGCTCGAGCGCAATGATGAACTTGTTCGAGACTACGTTCTTTGGAGCCTACTGGGGCAACCTTTACGAACGTGATCCGCAGATGCGTATCGGCTTCATCCAAAAGCTGGGCGGCTCGCGGAACTGGAAGATCTCGCCTGAATTTGCAATCATGACGCCGTCTGAAGGCAACCTTCCGGCCGATGTCACCACTTGCACGATCAAAACCCTGAACACGGCCACCACCTGCACTGTCCTCGACGGAACCGGCAATCAGCTGGGATATGGCGAACGCCAGGGCGCTGACAATGCGAAGCCCGAGGTTGAATCCAGAGTCGTGCTCCAGTTCCAGCTCGACAAGGCTCCGGGCGTCGTCCCGGCGCAGATCCTCTGGAGCGGCTTCTACTCTGGACGCCAGGCTACCGTGCTTGCATCCGCGGTTCCTGCCGCCTACAAAGCTGACTTCGCCAGAGGGGTTGACAACAACAGCAATGGGTACGGCAATCAAATCGCAATTTCCCTCCCCACCCGTTGGTTGACAGTGGTGGCCAGCGGTTACATGGGCGCCGATTTGAGATTCTTCTTCGGCGGCCAGACCTTGTCCAACTACAACCAGACGGCGGGCCTTACCAAATTAGCAAGCGGACTGTCGGTGGATGGCTCTTCAACCGTGTTCTTCGGGACGAATGCGGCCGGTCAAGCGGTCGTTGCCCCGCAAGAGGCAGTGCGAGGCTACGGCGGATTTGTCCAGGCAGGTTTCCCCGTCTCGCGTTGGTTTAATGCCGATCCAAAGGGCCGTAATGCGGGATGGCAAGCCTATTTCGAGTACGGTATAGATGCGGCTAACGCCAATGACTTCAGGTACGCCAAGGACGTTAGCGCCGAGGCTGGTGCCGGCCCAATCAAGGGCACGATCAAGGCCTTCACAATGTTCTACAAGATGAATCCCTGGGTCCAGTTTGGCTTTGAAGAAAGCGACTACACCGGCTACGCTGTTCCCAATACCAGAGGTCTTTGCACTACCAAGGTCGCCGGGTTGCCAACCTGTACATCGACGGATTGGCGTTCGGAGTTTGGACCTGTCTTTACCTTCTAAGCAGCAGTTGTATATTTCCCTCGGGGCGGACGCACTAGCGTGCCGCCCCGGTTTTTCGTCTGCGGAAAATGCATTTGCAAGCCCAGTTGCTATGTCCGTGGGTCAGGCATCACAACCTCTTGTGACCTACTTCCGCGTCCCTCTATGACCGGCTGCTCTAAATTCTTGCCAAGGGAAATTCTGCGGAGGAACTGTTCTCCGTAGCCGCCTGGCATTCAACTTAATAGCTGGGCCAACACTCGAAGGGAAGAAAAATGGCTGTCTCCGTCCTTGGTCCCCCAATGCTTTCATCGGAAGAAATCAAGTCGTCGCTTGCCGGAATCATTGCTGCCAATCGCATTCTCACTCGACCGATCGACTTGATTGCCTGCGCCTCCGACGCCAGCTTCTATCGCCTGATCCCCAAGGCGGTCGTGCAAGCACAAAGCTTAGACGAGATCCAAGCGTTGTTTGCCTTCAGTCGGCGAATCCAGCTACCCATGACATTTCGAGCCGCCGGCACCAGTCTGTCGGGCCAGTCGATCTCCGATGGAATGCTGGTGGACGTGGCGCGCCACTGGCGTGAAGTACGAGTCGAGGAAAGTGGCAGGAAAATCCGAGTGCAGCCGGGCGTCATTGGCGCACGTGCCAATCAGATGTTAGTGCCGTATGGTGCCAAGATCGGCCCCGATCCCGCGTCCATCGCGACTTGCACCTTGGGCGGCATACTCTCCAACAACTCCAGTGGTATGTGTTGCGGGGTTGAGCAGAACGCCTATCACACTCTTCATTCCATGAAGTTCATGTTGCCTTCCGGGACCATTATCGATACGGCTCTCTCCGGCGCGGATGAAGAATTCCATGCGCGTGAACCGGAGCTGGCGCGCGGAATCCTCGCCCTGAAATCGCAGTTAATGACCAACCCGGGCTTGCGCGAGCGGGTACGCAACAAGTACCAGATGAAGAACACCACCGGCTACTCCCTGAATGCTTTTCTCGACTTCGATACCGCCGTAGATATTTTTCAGCACGTGATGATCGGCTCGGAGGGCACGCTGGCCTTCATCGCTGAGGCTGTGCTCAACACCGTTCCCGATCTTCCCGTGAAGTACACCGGACTGCTGCTCTACTCGGATTTATACGCCGCCGCCGATTCCATCGTGCCCTTGCGGCAGGCTGGCGCCAAAGCGCTGGAGATCATGGACCGCGCCTCGCTGCGCTCCGTTGAAAATCAAGCTGGCGTGCCGGCCTCGCTGCGGACCTTGCCGGAAAGCGCAGCCGGTCTGCTGGTTGAGTTTCAATCGGCAGACGAGAAGCAGCGCACAGAACTAGAGAGAGTTGCTGCCGACGCCGTCGGCGGATTGAAACTGTTTGAGCCGGCCCAGTTCACGCATGTCGCTGCGGAGCAGGCTTTGCTGTGGAAGATACGAGCCGGCATGTTCCCGTCGGTGGGCTCGGTTCGCAAAAGCGGCACCACCGTCATCATCGAAGATGTCGCGTTTCCCATCGAAAGCCTGGCTGACGCAGCCCACGACCTCAATCGGCTCTTTCATAAACATGAGTATGAGAATGCCATCATCTTTGGCCACGCCAAGGACGGAAACCTGCACTTTGTCATTACGCAAAGCTTCAACAATCAGGCCGTGGTTGATCAGTATGCGCGTTTTATCGGCGACGTGGTCGAGTTGGTGGTCGGGCGCTATGACGGCGCTCTCAAGGCCGAGCACGGTACTGGACGCAACATGGCCCCGTTCGTCAAGACTGAGTGGGGAAGCGACGGCTACGCCATCATGTGCCGGCTCAAAGAACTGGTCGATCCCGACAATCTGCTGAACCCGGGTGTGATCATCAATCCCGACCGGCAAGCGCACCTCAGCAATCTGAAACAGTTGCCGTCCGTGGAACCTGAGATTGATAAGTGCATTGAGTGCGGTTACTGCGAGCCCAAGTGTCCCAGCCGCGAGCTGACGTTGACGCCCCGTCAACGCATCGTGGTGCGTCGCGAAATGGCGCGTTTGCAGGAGAGCGGAGATCGTTCGCAGGGTGCCTCATCCTTGTCGCCGGCTTTTGGCGACAGGGTGGGAGCCGATGAACTGTACACAGCTCTCGACCGCGAGTTTCCCTACATGGTGCTCGATACCTGCGCTACCGATGGCCTGTGCGCCACTGCGTGTCCGGTAAGCATTGACACCGGGCAACTGGTCAAGCGCTTCCGTGGGATTCGCTCGTCGGCCGCGGCGGAGCGGTGGGCAGTGCGCATCAGCAAGCACTTCAAGCTGACTGAGTTCTCGCTCCGCTCGGCCCTCCGGCTGGGACACGCGGCTGAGGCGGTAATTGGAGTAGCCGGAATGCGCCGCTTGACTCAGATACTGAAACGTTTTGCCGGAGACAACTTGGCGGAATGGATGCCCGACACTCCTCACGCTGCTGGGCCGGTTCCGAAAACCAGGCGCGCCGGAGCGCAGGCCATTTATTTTCCCGCGTGCATCTCGCGCGTGATGGGTCGTTTGCCCGGCGAACCGAAAGATCGCTCCCTCATGGATCTGACGGTCGAGTTGGGACGTCGCGCCGGAGTTCCGCTTCACATCCCGGCAGATGTCGCCGGCACTTGCTGTGGCACGCCGTTCTCGTCGAAGGGATTCAGCAGCGCGCACGCCATTACCATCAATGCAGCGGTGGAGCGCTTCTGGAAATGGTCGGAGCAGGGAAGACTGCCCATTGTGATCGACACCAGTCCCTGTACTTATGGATTCAAGACTGCTCGTCCGTATCTAACCTCAGAGAACCAGGAACGCTTCGACCAAATGAAGTTTGTCGATGCCATCGAGTTCGTTCACGACCGCCTGCTGCCGAAGTTGCCGGTCAAAACCAAGTCGCGCTCCGTGGCCCTGCATCCGGTGTGCTCGGTCACCAAGATGGGAATTACTGCAAAGCTGGAAGGGATTGCGCGCGCCTGTAGCGAGCAGGTCACGATTCCACTAGACGCAGGTTGTTGCGGATTCGCTGGCGACCGCGGCTTTCTGTTCCCAGAACTAACCCAGGCGGCGACCCGGCGCGAAGCAGACGAAGTAAAAGGGAAGCAGCCGGATGAATGCTACTCCAGCAGCCGCACCTGCGAGATCGGCATGAGCCGCTCCACGGGACAGATCTACCGTTCGTACATGTATCTGCTGGAAAAGGCGACGCGATAGGTGGTCGGTAGCAGCCAGTTTCTAGGGCCGACCGTTAAGGCCAGAAACATAGCTCATAAATCTGAGGCCCCTCTTGTCGCGATAATCCCAGAACCGGTCCAGAGCGACTCACCGTTGATCGCTTTACCGCGCCGACCTTCATCGTTGTGCTACCCTCTTGCTTCGCCAATCGTCTAGAGTAAGGGCCTGCATTTCCAGGCAGATGCCCTTTGGAGCCCTGTGAATGAGATGCATCCGGATGTCCTTCCATTTTTTTCTTGGCCTTGCTGGAATTATCGCTTTTACTGCCCTCGCCGCTTTCGCGCAGGACGCCCCCAAGCAAGAATCGCACGGCATCAATGTTGCCAATATGGACCGCTCGGCCAAGCCGGGCGATAACTGGTACGAATACTGCAACGGCGACTGGATCAGGCGCACCGAAATTCCGCCGGACCGTTCACGCTTAGGGGTCTTTACAACCCTTGCCGACTTGAGCGACAAGCGCACTTCCGCCTTGATTGAGGACGCCGCCAAAGGCGGTGGCGCTGCCGGGTCCAGCGCGCGCAAGATCGCTGACCTTTACAACTCGTATATGGACGAAGCCGGCATCGAAGCTAAAGGTCTTGCGCCGTTGCAGTCTCATCTCAAAGCCATCGCCGGCATCAGCAACCAGAAGGAACTGGCCTTTGCTTTGGGAGAGACCCTGCGCGCTGACGTCGATGCGCTGAACAATACCAACTTTCATACTCCCCACCTGTTTGGACTGTGGGTTGCTCCCGGCTTCAACGATTCCGATCATTATACGGCATACCTGATGCAAGGCGGCGTGCAGCTGCCTGACCGCGAATACTACCTCTCCGACAGCGAGCATATGAAAGACATCCGCAGCAAGTATCAGGCGCACGTCTCAGGCATGCTCAAGCTGGCGGGATTCACCGATACTGACGCGCGTGCCGAGCGCATCGTCGCGCTGGAGCATGCCATCGCGGAAAAACATCTGACACTGGCGGAGAACGACGACATCCATAAGGCCAACAACACCTGGAAGCAGGCCGACTTTTCCGCGAAGGCTCCGGGGCTCGATTGGCCCGAATACTTTCGCGGCGCAGGCCTCAGTAAACAAGCCAGCTTTATCGTTTGGCAGCCTACCGCCTTCGCCGGTGAGTCGGCTCTTGTGGCGTCAACCCCGCTGGACACTTGGAAAGACTGGCTTGCTTATCACCTCATCGAAGAGTACGGCGGCGTACTGCCAAAAGCTCTGGCTGACGAGCGCTATGCCTTCTTCGGCAAGGTTTTGCAGGGTGCGCCGCAACAGCGTCCGCGTTGGCAGCGCGGCGTGGTGGTCGTCAACCGGTACCTCGGCGATGACGTAGGACAGATCTATGCACAGCGCTACTTCTCTCCAGAAGCAAAAGCCCAGGCGCAAGCGATGGTCGCCAACATCATCGCGGCATTTCGGAAGCGAATCGATGCGCTCTCGTGGATGGCTGCTTCCACCAAAGCCGAAGCCCAAGCCAAGCTGAACACTCTGTATGTCGGAGTCGGCTACCCGGAAACTTGGATTGATTACTCAGCCTACGAGGTAAAGCCCGACGACGCCTTCGGCAACATTTGGCGTGGCAATCTTTTTCAGTATCACCGCGACGTCACGCGCCTGGGCGCGCCGGTCAACCGCAAAGAATGGTCCATGGATCCCCAAACGGTCAACGCCGTGAATCTACCGCTGCAGAATGCGCTCAACTTTCCGGCTGCCATTCTCCAACCGCCATTTTTCGATCCGCTAGCTCCTGCTGCCGCCAACTATGGAGCAATCGGCTCCGTGATCGGGCATGAAATCAGCCACACCTTTGACACGGAAGGTAGCGCTTTCGACTCCAAAGGCCGGGTGCGCAATTGGTGGACGCCTGCCGATCTCGAACACTTCGAGGCAGCCACCGCCAAACTCGCCGCGCAGTATGACACCTACAAACCCTTCCCTGATCTCTCGCTCAATGGCAAGCAGACGCTGGCCGAGAACATTGCCGACGTCGCGGGTATCTCTGCATCCTATGACGGGTACCGTGCTTCGCTGGGAGGCAAGGAAGGGCCAGCACAAGATGGTTTCTCCGGTGGCCAGCAGTTCTTTATTGCCTTCGGCCAGAACTATGCTTCGAAGACGCGGGAAGCCGCGCTTCGCCAACAGGTAGCGGTGGATTCGCATTCCCCGGGCGAGTTCCGGGCAGACACAGTTCGCAATATCGACGCCTGGTATGCGGCCTTCGATATCAAGCCAGGAGAGACGCTTTACCTTGCACCCGCAGACCGCGTGCGCATCTGGTAGGCGCTCGAAACATGACAACCGTCGGCATCCTTGGCGGAATTGGCCCGGAATCAACCGTGGAGTACTACCGGGGGTTGATTGCCGGCTATCGCCAATCGAAGCCGGACGGAAGTTATCCCTCGATCATCCTGAACAGTCTGGATGTGACGAAGCTGCTGGCGTGGATGAATGCGAATCAATTGGGTGAAATCACCGAGTACCTGGTTGACGGACTGCAAAAGCTGGTGAGGGCGGGAGCCGACTTCGCCTTAATTGCCGCCAATACTCCGCATATTGTTTTCGATGAAGTTCAGCAACGCTCGCCCATCCCTTTGGTCAGCATCGTCGAAGCGACCTGCGCCGAAGCTGAGCGGCGTGGAATCAGTAAAGTGGCCTTGCTTGGCACACGCTTCACTATGCAGGCACGCTTCTATCCGGACGTGTTTTCGAGAAAGGGAATTACGCTGGTCGTGCCTCCCGAGGAGGAACAGAACTACATCCACGACAAATACGTCGGTGAGTTGCTAAACAGTGTGTTTCTGCCGGAGACGCGCGAAAGGCTGCTAGGTATCATCGAGAGCATGAAACAGCGGCATCAGATCGAGGCAGCGATTCTCGCGGGAACCGAACTGCCGTTGCTTCTGCACGGCGATCACGCTTGCGGAATTCCGTTGCTGGATACGACGAACATCCACGTGCAGGCGGTGGTGGCGCGGTTGGTGGGATGAGGTAGCAGGTGTATTAAGTACGGGCCTTCAGGCCCGCGCATAGGACACGAAGAAGAATCGGGCGGCCCACTCATGCCTCTTTTACTTGAGTGGACACAGGAGCTGGCGCTCCGCGCAGCAGGCCCTCGGTGCTGATGTCCTCGTCGATTTCGGGCCAATGGATGCCGTAGCCGCCGCCGGCAATTTTCCAATTGCGGCGCTGCTCGGCGGTAGCATGGAAGAGTCGCGGATACCATGCGAGCGGGACCGAGATGGTGCGGCCATCCTTCAAGCGAACGCTTAACGCGTCTTCGTCGAAACTTACGTCGGCCACTCGCTCATCTGCCGCTACTGCCAAAATACCCATGCCAGGCCTCCATGAGGTGTTGCTGATACGCCTGCACGATTGATTGTAACGTGTTCACCTCGTGGGCGCTGAAACCGAGGTTTCTGGCCAAAGCGACCGGGTCGAGCCAGAACTTCGCGGAGAGGTTGTCGCGGTCTACATGCACATGTCGGGGTTCATTGGGTTCGTGGCTGTAGAAGTAAAAACGATAAGGGCCGGACCTGAGTACGCTTGGCATGGTTTGGGTTTCGCAGAATTGTACTGCACATGAAAACAGCGGAGAATATGTACAAAGCCAATCTTCCGCCACTTTCCGGCCCTTTTTTGCTGTTCGCGCAAAGGCATGTTATCCTAAACAACGTAACAACATACGATTAAAGAGTAGGAGCGCAGCTGATTCAGTGTTAGCCCCAGAGAAAAAAGCCGCTTTGATTGACCAACACCGCACTCACGCGACCGACACCGGTTCGCCCGAGGTGCAGATCGCGATCCTGAGTACACGGATTGGTGAGTTGACGGAGCATTTTAAGACGCACAAGAAAGACCATGCCTCCCGGCGCGGTCTTCTCATGATGGTGAGCCGGCGTCGTGGCCTGCTCGATTACCTCAGAAAGTCAGATACCGAACGGTATAAGACTGTCATTCAGAAACTCGGCATCCGAAAGTAACGAAGCCAGCGGTTTGCCAGCCACTGAACAACAACGTTTCTGGCGTATTGTGCGTCGTACCATGCGTCCATCTGTACGGGCCCTCGTGGCGCTTAGGCGCGCTTGCGGGTCTGTCCAATCTCTTTTGGCGGACGACTTCTCCACTCCATCTCCCGTCGTTGTCACTCTCTCCCCTCGTGCCTGAAAACGCGCGGGCCGAGGTGTATTTGGATTACATTACGACGGCGATCAAGGCCCTTATCAGTTGCGTTCGGAACGGAAGGAACTTAACAAATGAAACACGAAGTTACGGTCGAGCTGCACGGCGGCAAGTCCATTCACTTTGAAACCGGAAAATTAGCCAAGCAGGCCCACGGTTCCTGCATTGTGCGCATCGGCGACAACGTTGTTCTCGCCACCGCCTGCGCCAACCCCGACCCCCGTGAGGGCATCGATTTTTTCCCCCTCACCGTCGATTACCGCGAGTACACCTACGCCGCCGGACGCATTCCAGGCGGCTTCATCAAACGTGAAGGGCGGCCCAGCGAGCGCGAGATTCTGACCAGCCGCCAAATTGACCGGCCTATCCGGCCGCTGTTCCCCGAAGGGTTCCGATGCGAGACGCAAGTCATCGCCATGGTTCTCTCCGCCGATACGACCAATGATCCCGATGTCGCCGGCATCAACGGCGCGTCGGTTGCGCTGAGCGTTTCCGACATTCCATTTCACGGCCCCATCGGCGCAGTTCGCGTCGGTCAGGTGGACGGAAATTTCGTCATCAATCCCACCTACGATGAGCAGCGTGGTGGCAAGCTGAACCTGATGGTAGTCGGCACGGCGGACGGCATCGTGATGATCGAGTCCGGAGCCAAAGAAGTTTCGGAAGAAACTGTAGTGCAGGGCATTGAGTTCGGCCATGAGCAGATCAAGAAAATCTGCGCCGCGATCAGCGACCTGGCGAAGAAAGTCGGTAAGCCGAAGCGGACGGTCGAGCCAGTCGTGACCGACGAGGCCTATCTCGGCGAGCTGCGCTCCAAGTTTGGCGAGCGCCTGCTGGATGCCGTGAACACCGAGAAGCATCCCAAGAACGAGAGCTATTCGCTCATTAAGCAGCTCAAGGACGAAATCAAGAGCGCGATTCCTGAAGAGGACGAAGCTGGACGCAAGAAGGCGAGCAAGTACTTTGATCTGCTGCGCGAACAGATCTTCCGTGAGCAGGTGATCAAAGATCGCCGCCGTCCCGACGGCCGCAAGTTCGACCAGATTCGCGATATCTGGATTGAAGTCGGGGTTCTGCCCCGCACTCACGGCTCGTCAATCTTCACCCGTGGCGAGACCCAGGCACTGGTTACAACCACACTGGGCACCGGCGAGGACATGCAGCGCCTGGAAGCTTTTGAAGGTGAAGCCAAGAAGCGCTTCATGCTGCATTACAATTTCCCGCCGTTCTCGGTCGGCGAAGTTGCATTCTTGCGCGGAGCAGGTCGTCGTGAGATTGGTCACGGTGCCTTGGCCGAGCGCGCGATCTCGGCAGTTCTGCCGGCGGAGACCGATTGGCCGTACGCGATGCGCGTGGTCTCCGACATTCTGGAGTCGAACGGCTCGTCGTCAATGGCGACGGTCTGCGGAGCCTCACTGAGCTTGATGGACGCTGGCGTTCCGCTGAAGGCCTCGGTTGCTGGCGTGGCGATGGGCCTGGTGAAGGAGGACGCGGATTACGCGATCCTCACCGACATCGCGGGCGCTGAAGATCACTACGGCGACATGGACTTCAAGGTGGCCGGCACTCGCGAGGGAATCACGGCGTTGCAGATGGATATCAAGGTGATGGGCATCACGCCGCAGATCATGCGTGAAGCGCTGGAGCAAGCGCGCCACGGACGTTTGTTCATCCTCGACAAGATGAACGAAATCATCGGCGAGCCGCGCACCACCGTCAGCGAATTTGCGCCTCGCTTCTACACGCTGCAGATTCCGACCGACAAGATCCGCGACCTCATCGGGCCAGGTGGCAAGGTGATTCGCGGAATCATCGAACAGACCGGCGTCAAGATCGACGTAGAAGACACCGGCAAAGTGAATGTTTCGTCAAGCGATCAGGCCGCGGCGGCCAAGGCCCTGCAGATGATCGGCGACATCACCGCGACCGCCGAGGTAGGGAAGACTTATCTTGGCAAGGTTACACGCCTGGCCGATTTCGGAGCGTTTGTTGAGATCATTCCGGGCACCGATGGTCTGCTGCACATCAGCGAAGTTGCGGAGCATCGCATCAATGATGTTCGCGACGAACTGAAGGAAGGCGACCAGGTGCTGGTGAAAGTCCTGGCGGTCGAAGGCAACCGCATTAAGCTGTCGCGGAAGGCCATTCTGAAAGAGCAACGCGCCAAGATGGCCGCCGAGGGCGGCGAGCCTGCGCCCGATGGTGCCGAAGGCGCGGTGACCTTCGAAGGCGGGCACGAGAAAGCGGACGAGCCGAGCTCCGAGCACAACTTCAATCGCGACGGCGAGCGTCGCGAGCATGTCGGCAGCCGGCACGACGGCGGACGCCATGGCGGCGGCAGCAGCCGCGGAGGCCGTGGCGGACCAGGTGGCGGGCGCGGCGGACGTGGTGGACCGGGTGGCGGCCGCGGCGGACCACGGCGGTAGGATTCGGCAGTCGCAAATCGATCTGGTTCGGGAAGGGAGGGCAAATGCCCTCTCTTTTTTTGGGCTCCGACTTCAGGCAGACCAAGCGACCAGATACGGCAGTCCTAAAAATGCCACGTATGCTCCACTATTTTCCGATTGAATTGGCGGGCACGGCTGGATTAGACTTTGGCGACTTTCATCACGAGAGGAGTATTACTATGCGACTTGCGTTGCGTTTCCTGTTCGCAGTTGCTCTCCTTGCGCCGCTGGCGGCGCAGAGTCAGGATCAGATGCCTTACGCTCCCATGGCATCCAGCAAGTTCATGAATTTGCCCATGCTTCCGTCGTGCATGACTCTCTCCGCACAACACGGAGACCCGATGAAGGGCGCGGCCATCCTGCTGATAAAGTTCAAGAGCGGCTGCGTTGTGCCGTGGCATTGGCACACCTACGACGAGAATCTCATGATTGTATCCGGCAAAGGCAAGGCGGAGATGAAGTCAGGTGGCTCTCACCCGATGGCGATGGGCGACTACATTTTCTTAGCGGGAAAGCAGGTACATCAGTTCACCTGCACCAGTAGTTGCGTACTCTTTGACGCGATCGGGGGCGCGTTCGACATTCACTACGTGGACAGCCAAGGCAAAGAGATTCCCCCCGACCAGGCCTTGAAACCCATGGCCAAGCCCGCGGCGATGCAGAAGCCTTAAAACAAGGCAGGCCTTCGTCCTTCCAGTGAACGCTTGACGCCTGCCAAACCGTCAGTGGACACCGGGGCACCGAGCATTTAGAGTCTGCGTGTGATAAACCACAGCAGTCGTCTTCCGCTGATTGCTCGGGCCGAAGAGCATGGCGGACGCGCGGCTGTTGTCGATTCGCAAGGGTCCTACACTTACCGCGATTTGCTCGATGCCTCGGCTCGCGTAGCGAGCGCTCTACTCGCTGGCCGCAAGGACCTCCAGGAAGAGCGCGTGACGTTCCTTGCGACGCCGGGATTTCCCTGGGTTGCGGTGCAGTGGGGCATCTGGCGGGCCGGTGGCGTTGCGGTCCCGTTACCACTCAACGCTCCTAAGTCTGAGCTGGAATATTTCATCGACGACACCAAAGCGTCAACATTGGTCTTCGACGCTCTGGCGGAGCCACTGCTGGCGCCCATTGCCGCGGATCGTGGCATTCGCGGCACGTCTTATGGCCAAGCTATGGCATGCCAAACGGGACAATTGCCGGACATCGCTAGTGACCGGCGCGCCATGATTCTCTACACCAGCGGCACCACCAGCCGGCCAAAGGGCGTGGTCACAACTCACGCGAACATTACCGCGCAAATCAGATGCCTGGTGGAGGCGTGGGAGTGGTCGGCCGACGATCGCATCGCACTGTGCTTACCACTGCATCACGTGCACGGGATTATCAACGTTGTTTCTTGTGCGCTGTTCTCTGGGGCGACTTGCGAGATGCTGCCGCGCTTCGATGCAAATGCGGTGTGGGAGTGCATCGCCGACGGCCGCATGACCCTGTTCATGGCGGTACCGACGATTTACGTGAAGCTCATCACTGCTTGGGACGCTGCACCCGCACAACGTCGCGCCCAACTCAGCCAGGCATGCTCCAACCTGCGCTTGATGGTATCTGGTTCGGCAGCGCTACCGGTGAGCACGCTCGAACGCTGGAAAGAAATCAGCGGCCACACACTGCTGGAGCGTTACGGCATGACCGAGATTGGCATGGCACTCTCGAATCCGTTGCGAGGCAAGCGCGTGCCAGGCAGCGTGGGGACACCACTGCCTAGCGTCGAGGTGCAGCTTGTCGGCGAGAGCGGCCAGCCAGTCGCGCCGGGAACAGCGGGCGAGATCGAAGTTCGTGGTCCAAGCGTTTTTGCGGAGTATTGGGGCAAGCCTGAGGCCACGCACGATGCCTTCCGCGATGGCTGGTTTCGCACTGGCGACACTGCCGTCATCGAGAACGGTGTCTACCGCATTCTCGGCCGGACCAACATTGACATTCTTAAGACGGGCGGGCACAAAGTATCCGCGCTGGAGATTGAAGAAGCGCTGCGCGAGCATCCATCTGTTGCCGAGTGCGCGGTGGTAGGCGTGCCGGATGTGGAGTGGGGCGAACGTGTCGCCGCGGCGGTGGTGCTAAAGGATGGTGACACACTTGATCTGCCATCGCTTCGCGCCTGGGCCAAAGAATTTCTCGCGGCGCACAAACTTCCGTCGCGGCTTCTGGTGGTGGACGCACTTCCACGTAATGCCATGGGAAAGGTGACCAAGCCCGCGATCGCGAAGATGTTTCTGACTGCGACCAGCAACGATACGAGACCTTGAAGGGAGAACGACGATTGGTGACACACGACCAGAAATACGAGGCTTTTCGGGCGCTGCATAGACGACTTGGCGCGTTTGTGATCCCGAATCCGTGGAATGCAGGAACCGCCAGGATCCTTACAGCGTTGGGTTTCGAAGCTCTCGCGACGACGAGCGCCGGTTACGCTTTTTCTATCGGGCGCCCTGATTCCACGGCAGAGCTGACGCGCGATGGAATTTTGGAGAATGCGAAGGAGATCGTCGAAGCAACGCATTTGCCCGTCTCGGCTGATTTGCAGGACGGCTTCGGTCGTTCACCAGAAATGTGCGCGGAAACTATTCGACTCGCTTCCGATGTTGGCTTGGCAGGGGGATCCATCGAGGATGCCACCGGCGATCCGAACGATCCTATCTATGAGTTTCAACTGGCGGTGGAGCGCGTCGCTGCGGCGGCAAGGGCTGCTCACGGTTGTCAGTTCATGCTGACTGCAAGGGCTGAGAACTTCCTTCATGGCCGTCCCAATCTCGACGACACCATCAAGCGATTGCAATCCTTTGCTGAAGCTGGCGCTGATGTAGTGTATGCGCCGGGACTGCCGAGCCTCGAAGCAATCCGCGAGGTTTGTGCGTCAGTTTCCAAGCCAGTCAATGTCGTCATGGGATTGAAAGGCGCCACCTTCTCGGTCGAAGAACTGGCCGCTGTTGGAGTAAAGCGGATCAGCGTGGGTGGTGCTTTTGCCCGCGCCGCCCTTGGAGCCTTCGTGCGAGCGGCGCGCGAGGTGAAAGACAAAGGCACGTTTACTTTTGCGGCCGATGCGCTGCCTCATGCTGAGGCGAGCGCCTACATGGCAAAACTCGAGCAATAGTCGACAATCGAAAGCGAGTGCTTACTCCTCGTAGCAGGGAGAACACCATGGCGAACGACGCAGTGGCTGTTCCGAGAACAATAACTTTCACCAAACTTAACCGTCAGCAAATTACTGGGTTTTGGGGGGCATGGGCAGGCTGGACACTGGACGGCATGGATTCCGTCATCTACGCGCTGGTTTTGAGTCCAGCGTTGACCGAACTGCTTCCGAAGTCGGGAATCAAGGCCACACCTGCAACCGTCGGGTACGCTGGCTCCGTGCTGTTCGCGCTCTTCCTGGTGGGATGGGGACTGTCGTTGATTTGGGGTCCCATCGCCGACAAGTTCGGCCGCACGCGAGTACTGGCCGCCACCATCTTTGTTTACGCAATCTTCACTGGTGCCGCTGCGATGTCGAAAACCGTATGGCAGCTGGGATTATTCCGACTGCTGGCGGGCATTGGAATTGGCGGCGAATGGGCGCTGGCGGGAACGTACGTCGCCGAAGCGTGGCCGGAAGACCGCCGCAAGATGGGCGCGGGATATCTGCAGACCGGTTACTACGCCGGCTTCTTTCTGGCATCGGCCCTCAACTACACTGTGGGAGCGCACTTTGGCTGGCGCGCCATGTTCTGGTGCGGAATGACACCGGTGGTGGTGGCCGTCATGGTTCTGCTGCGGGTGAAAGAGCCGCAGCGTTGGGAGCAAAAAGCCAAGGCGAAAGCCACGGGTGGGCTTTCTTCTTTGGGCAGAATCTTCAGTGCTCCTTACACGCAGCGTACGGTTGTGAATACAGTGCTGCTGGCTGCGGCTATCTGCGGCTTATGGGCGGGCGCGGTGTATGCGCCGAGCGCAATCATTGCTCTGGCGAAGAAGGCCGGAATGTTGCAGCCGCAGGCCGTGCGCATGTCGTCCTTTGGCATGGGATTGCTGTCTTTGGGAACTATCCTGGGCTGCCTCGCCGTGCCGGTGCTGGGTGAACGCTTCGGCCGCAAGCGCACCTTGGCATTCTATTTTCTCGGGATGGCGATCTCCATCCTTCTTAGCTTTGGATGGGCCTTCTACCTGCCTCAAGGACTCCATCCGTTCATCGCGGTGCTGTTCTTCCTTGGCTTTTTTGGCGGCAACTTTGCCGTCTTTAGTCTCTGGTTGCCGGAGCAGTATGGAACTACCGAGCGTGCCACCGCGTTCGCGTTTACTACTTCGTTCGGACGCTTCATTGCCGCGGCAGCAAACTTCGGGGTTGGCGCACTCGTCCGAAACATGGGATCTCTGGGGAAGCCGGTTGCGTTCACCGCGATCGCCTTTGGAATCGGACTGCTGGTCATCCCCTTCGCGGTGGAGACCCGTGGCAAAGTGCTACCGGATTAAAAGGCCGCTGAAAAAGTGGCTTTCGGCAGATGTTTGAAGGGGCGTACCTTAGGTACGCCGTTGGCTAACGGGTTTTCATCCACGAGCGGGCTTCAGCCCGCGAGAAATCTGTGATTTTCATCAGCCTCTCCAAGCCTGCAGTCCGAGGCCCTCTACTTTCCCGTCCAGCACGCAGGTCGTTTCTCCAGAAACGCCGAGATTCCCTCCTGCGCATCGGCGGCGAGTGAATTCATGCTCATCACTTCTTTCGCATAGGCATAGGCTTTTGGCTGGTCAAGATCGATCTGTGTGTAGAATGCCTGCTTACCCAGCGCGACCGTCAGCGAGCTGGCTTCGGCAATGCGCGCGGCCAGTTTGCGGCTCTGCTCCGCCAGTCCTGCGGCGGGAACGACCATGTTGATAAGTCCCCACTCCGCAGCCGTCACGGCGTCAATCATCTCGCCGGTCAGCAGCATCTGCAGTGCGCGTTTGCGCCCGACCGCCCGGCTCAACGCGACCATGGGTGTGGTGCAGAACAGTCCAATCTTTACCCCAGGAGTCGCAAACGCCGCCTGGTCGGAGGCCACCGCCAAATCGCAGGTCGCCACCAGTTGGCATCCGGCCGCTGTCGCTATGCCTTGCACCTCCGCGATTACCGGCTGCGGAATCGATTGCACGCGCGTCATCAATTCCGTACAGACATCGAACACCTGGCGATATTCGTTGATGTCGCGTCCCACCATCTCACTCAAGTCGTGGCCTGAGGAAAAGACTTTGCCCGCCGCCCGCAACAGCACTACTCGCAGTGCGCGATCGCACCCAATTTCGTTTAGACACTCAATCAGCTCGGTCATCAACTCCAACGACAGCGCATTGCGTCGCTGCGGCCGGTTCAGCGTAACGACCGCAATCTCCCCGTCGGCGTCGAACAGGATGTTCTGGTATTTGGTAACAGTGGTAGTTTGCGATTCAGACATCACGATGCTCCTTCTACAGCACGCGCCTGCTG
The DNA here is from genome assembly GCA_963748225.1 of uncultured Acidobacteriaceae bacterium. Taxonomy (GTDB): domain Bacteria; phylum Acidobacteriota; class Terriglobia; order Terriglobales; family Acidobacteriaceae; genus Bog-257. Next base: position 290,058 of record CAVVHW010000012.1, on the reverse strand, counting down.
GCGCAGCACGTTCTTGCGTATCTTGCCGGTCGAGGTTTTGGGCAATGCACCAAAGTGTACCGCCTTCGGGCATTTGAAGTGTGCCAGGCGCGCGCGGCAGAAGTCGATCAGTTCCTGCTCGCTGGCCGTGGCGTCTTCCTTCAACAGCACGTAGGCATGGGGCACCTCGCCCCACTTCTCATCGTGCCAGGCGACAATTGCGGCCTCCAGCACCGCCGGATGGTCATACAGCACGCGCTCCACTTCCATCGAAGAAATATTCTCTCCTCCGGAGATGATAATGTCCTTGGCACGGTCGCGCAGCTCGACATAACCATCGGGATGCATTACCGCCAAATCGCCGGAGTGAAACCACCCGCCGCGAAATGCGGTCGCGGTGGCCTCAGGTTCGCGATAGTAGCCGAGCATCACGTTGTTGCCGCGCATAACCACTTCTCCCACGGTAAGCGCGTCATTGGGGACGTCATGCATGTTTTCATCCACCACTCTCATGTCCGTGCCGAAAACCACGTAAGGCACGCCCTGCCGCGCCTTCAGCAGCGCACGATTCTCCAGCGGCGCATCGTCCCAATCGCAGTGCCAGGCACATACCGAGTGCGGTCCATAGGTTTCGGTGAGTCCATAAACATGCGTCATCTCGATGCCAATCGCTTCGGCCGCGCGGAGCACGGCCGGCGGCGGCGGCGCTGCGGCGACTGCCATCCTTATTTGAGGGTGGAAACGAAGCCCCTCACGCGAGCAGTACTCGGTAAGCGTGCGCACTACGACCGGCGCGCCGCAGAGATGAGTGACGCCTTTATCCTGGATCAGCTTGACGGCTCTCTCGGCATTCACGTCCGGTAGACATATCTGCCGCCCTCCGACCGCCGCGACCGCCCAAGGGAAGCACCAGCCGTTGCAATGAAACATGGGCAGCGTCCACAGGTAGACCGAGCGGTACGAGAGTCCGTGTTCAACCACTTCTCCGATGGCATTGAGGTACGCGCCGCGATGGGTGTACATCACGCCTTTAGGCACCCCGGTCGTGCCACTGGTGTAGTTGATGGAAATGACATCTTCCTCGCTTGGCGGGTGCGGCGCCACAGGCTTGTTGCTCTCGTTAAGAAAAGCCTCGTAATCGGAGATTGTCCGCTCCAGCTGTGGAATCTGCGTTCGAACCGCTTGCAGCGGTGCGAGCAGATCAGCATCGCCCAGCAGAATTCTGGCGCCGCTATGGTTCAGAATCATGGCCAGCTCGCCCGCTTGTAGCCGAATGTTGAGCGTGACCAATACCGCACCGATGAGCGGGACTGCGAAGTGTGCTTCCAGTGGCAGAACTCCGTTACGCGCCAGTACGGCCACGCGATCTCCGGGTGCAATGCCGGCCTGCTGCAAAGCGGCGCCGAAAGCGTCTACGCGATGTTGCATTTCGGAATAGGTGAAGCTCCGATCGCCGTCGACTTCGGCTGTGCAGTTGCCATACGCAATTGCATTGCGAGAGAGAAATTCCAAGGGAGTGAGTGGCGATATCATGAGGCCCGCCTGGGTTGGGGATTTGGCGGCGATTATATCGCAGCCGATATCAGGCTTCTGTGAGGTCGAACCAGGAAAAGGAAGGAAATAGATGGCTGCAAGATTCAAAGGCGGCAACTCTTCGCCGAAGCCCAAGCGCAGGGAGTCAGCATACGCAATAGAGATTCGACCGCCACACGTAGCCAACTAGTGTATTCGGCGTTATGCGTATGCGAGTTCCATTAATTCTGCGACCCATAAAGCGGGCAACTTATAAGAGTAAATTGGGTTTCATAGCTCGTAGATAAATTGACTCTCGATTGCACGGAAGCAAGCCATGGCGCGCCTTTTACGAAAGCTCGCGGATTTGTGGACGATGATGGTAACGTCGAACGCGCCGTTTACTGTTGCCACGGCGTACGTGGCGGCATTGATCATGCAACGAGTGTCCAGGAGCGTTGGACGATGAAGATGAAGATGAAGATGAATCTCTTACATGTGGTCGTGATCTTCGCGGTGCTGATGGGTAGTACCGCGATTTACGCGCAGATGGCCCCGGAGCAGAGTGGCGGACAATGGGGCCATGGCCCGCACCAGCCCATGACGGTGGATCAGCGGCTGCAGCACATGACCAAGCAGCTAAACCTGAGTGATGCACAGCAGCAACAGATCAAGCCTATTTTGGAGAACGAGGCGAAGCAGATGGATACCCTGCACGCGGACTCCTCACTTTCACAACAGGATCGCATGAGCAAGATGATGCAGATTCGGCAGGATACGTCGAGCCAGATCAAGCCGATTTTGAATTCCGATCAACAGCAAAAGTATGAGCAGATGATGAGCCGGCAGGGTCACGGCCGCGGTGGACCCGGGCAGAATCAGCCGCAAGGGGAGACTTCCCCGCCTCCGCAGTAGCTTGGGGTAGATACGTAGCCGACTATCGGAAATTGGCGGCAAGTTGGCTGAGAGTTGTGTCTTACACAAGAGTCGCGCGCAGGCCACCGGTGCTGTGCGTGACTTCTCGATTTCTGCGTTCCCGGCGGCGGCCCGGGTAGCTGGTTGCCCAACAAGGCCACGCAACCCGATTTTCATCCTAAAATCTCTAAGGGAGTGGAGTTGCGATGCCCGCTCGTGTATCCGTCGTTGCCATGCTGTTGTTGTGCCCGCTCTTCGTTGTGGGACAACACGGAGGCCACCGCGGCTCTACAGGCAGCAGCGGCGGGACAACGACGCCAGCTGAAGATCCCGACCTGGCAACCTTTAAGCACGCCGTCGCTGTGCAAGCCAGCGAGGAACAGATCGCGCAGTTTCACCGGATGATCAAGAGCACCCAAACTGCGGAGCGGCAGGCACACGATCTTCGCAACGTGTCGGCGGGCGAAAATGACTCAGAGGGTCTAACCAGTAAGGCGACCAGCCTGCAGGACTCCATAGAAGAAGCGCAGAGCGAAAATCGAGATTTTCGACGCTCGTTCTCAGATTCACAAGAAGCCGGATTGAAGAACCTCACTAAGAAGCTGACCAAATCCGACTCCGCTGTCAGCAAAGGAGCGAAAGCGATAACACAGGAATTGGACGAGCGCACGCTTGCCGCGGAGCGGCTCGTGAAAGCCGCAGCGAATCTGGAAAAAGCCCTTACTGAGTTTCAGTCCGACCAGATGAATCTCGGCAAGGAGATGGGTATTCAGCCGCAATAAAGCTCAGGCCGACAACATCGTTTTGGAGATCAGGCCAAGAGCGGCACCCGGCCTGATCAGGCTACGGCTTGTCCGCCAACTGGCAGTTGTTGCCGTAGGTGAACGAATGCAGCGACAGTCCCGTGCCTTCCGGTTGCAGCGCGATGAGGTGTGCGCTGAAACTGGGGCTGCGCACCAGGTAGTACATGCGGCCGCCCGTCACATCAACGTAAGCGCCTTTGGCGTCGAATTTTATGTCCGTGCCGGCGCTCTCTTTCGGCAAGGGACTGCCATCCTGGAATAAGTTGACGCGAACCTGTTTCGCACCCGAGAGGCTGAGCACAGCGTAGAGCGAGCGCGCGTGATAGCGGACTTCAGCCGCCGCGCCATGATCCTCTGAGGTCACCCCATCGTGTTCGACACGCCAACGGCCCACGAGCATGACACTGCCATCTGCCGGCGAATGCGGCGGCAGAAAATCGACCACCTCGCCCTCATGGTGGTCTCCCATGTCCGCAACTGCGCTACGTCCATAGAGTGCGCCGACATACGTTTCCTGAGTGGTGACGCCGCATTCAGGTGTGAATTCGTTTTCGTCGGGATCGAGCGCGATCTTGGCGACCTCGGGATGTGCCACCGCTAACAGGTCACGAATCTTCGCTTCCATCGCATGGTTGTTGCCTTCGCCGAATACTTCCATCACAATGTTGCCCTGCGGATCCACGAGAAAGCGGTCAGGCCAACCTTGAGCGTTATAAGCTTTCCAGGTTGTTCCCTTCTGGTCGGCAACCACCGGCCAAGGCAGTTGAAACTGTTGCGCCGCCTTGCGCACGTTATCCACGTCGAAACCGATGTTGAATTCGCCGTAGTGCACCCCAACGACCTCGAGACCGTAGGGATGATATTTGCGGTACCAGCGTTTCACCACGCCGAAGTCACGAATGCAGTTGATGCAGGTATATTCCCAGAAATCGATGAGCACCACCTGGCCTTTATATCCCGAGATATGGTGCGGCACGGGCGCGCCTTGGTCGAACCACACGACCCCTTCTCCGAAGTCGGGTGCCGGATGAACCTTGAGGTCCACTTGGGCGACGGCCAGACTGATTACCGGGCAGAGCAGCAATAGCAGGGCGACGAACGGTAGCGTGAACTTTCTTCGTGACATACCATATACGACGTCGATTGGCTATTTTTGTTTGTCCTGAAGTATCGACCTTATGTAAGGGAAAGGCAATCTCATGTCTATGGATTATCTGCTGAAGACGGAACCTTCGGTGTACTCGTTTGCCGATCTGCAGCGAGAGAAGGTGACCGTTTGGGATGGAGTAACGAACCCGGTCGCCGTCAAGCACCTTCGCGAGATGACACCCGGAGTGAGATTGATCATCTACGAGACCGGAGATCGCAAGAGCGCGGTGGGCACGGCGTCGGTGGTTTCGGTTGACGCCAGTGATCCCAAGACTCCAGTGGTGAAGATCAAAGTTGGCAAGCCATTGGCTGAGGCGATCTCTCTGCAGCAGATCAAAGCTAACCGGCTTTTTGCGGACTCGCCTCTAGTGCGTCAGGGAAGGCTTTCCGTTGTGCCGTTGACACCGGCGCAGTACAAAGCTCTAACCGGCGAATAGGGAAGCGGCTGAGCCCCGGACACGATGCGAGCCTAGATCGCAACCTCGTTTGCGGGTAGCGGCTCCAGCACAACACGCTGCGACCCGGGATCGACCACGCGCTGCATCAGCACCGCGGCGATTGCCATGAAAACTCCGCCCGCGATTACTGCAGCCAGCCGATTATTGTGCAGCAAGTGGTTCATGACCCAGCCGAAACCGAGCGAAGCAATGATTTCGGGAAGGACAATGAAGAAATTGAAGATACCCATGTAGACGCCGATGCGATTCTCAGGCAAGGATCCGGCAAGCACGGAATAGGGCATAGACAGTGTGCTTGCCCATGCGATTCCTACCCCAACCATCGAGAGCAGCAGAAAGTTCTTGTCGTGAATGAAGGCTACCGAAACCAAGCCAAGCGCACCGCAGAACAATGACAGGCTATGTGCCCACTTGCGTCCGACAAACTTGGCCAGCGTCGGCAGCAAGAAGGAAAATCCAAAACATACCGCCGAGTACATCCCAAAACAGATGCCGGCCCACTCCACGCCCGTGGTGTAAAGCGGCGAGGTCTGGTCAGCCGCGCCAAATACGTTGCGCGCCACTGCGACCGGGAAGTATAGCCACATGCAGAAGAGCCCAAGCCAGGTCAAGAGTTGCACCGGAGCTAACTGACGCATGGTCAGCGGCATTTCACGAATAGCGGCAAAGATCTCGCGAGCGTGAACGCCTACTCCGCGCTTCTCGGCTTTTCGCTGCTGGAACTCCGTCATATCCTGCGGCGGATATTCCGGAGTGGAAACAATGGTCCATAATACCGCTCCAAAGAACGCAGCGGCGCCAATGTAAAACGACAACCGCACGGTCAGGGGGATGGCATGTCTTGAGCTTTCTGCTGCGAGGTGAAACACGTTGGTCAGAAGCCAGGGCAGCGCCGACGCGACGACTGCCCCAAGCCCGATGAACAAACTCTGCATTGCGAAACCGGCCGTCCGTTGCTCTTCCGGCAGAAGGTCGGCAACGAACGCGCGAAACGGCTCCATGCTGATATTGATGGAAGTGTCCAGGATCCAGAGGAGGCCGGCTGCCATCCACAAAGCGGAACAGCGCGGCATCAGGATGAGGGCGCAGGAACTGAGGATCGCTCCCGCCAGAAAATACGGACGACGCCGTCCCAAGCGCGTCCAGGTGTGATCGCTGGCGTGGCCAATGATCGGCTGAACAATCAAGCCAGTAAGCGGAGCCGCCAGCCAGAGAATCGGAATCTGATCAGCCCGCGCCCCGAGATACTCGTAGATGGCGCTCATGTTGGCCATCTGCAGCCCCCAACCAAACTGGATGCCAAGAAAGCCGAAGCTCATGTTCCAGATCTGCCAGAAGGTTTTGCTTGGCTTCTGCATACTTTTCCAGTTATCAGGCCGGTGATTCTAGTACGTGTTCGGCGATATCCAATTCGCGAATGAACCGGAGACTAAGCGCCGCCCAACATGATTGTCAATAAGACCTTCCGGTGAGATCGGTTTTGACCATGAGAGAATGCCGCCATGAGTATCACGACGCCGGCAACTCTACCGGATCGCAGGGATAGCCGAATGAATCGCGCCGTCCGTTTTCACCTTCTTGCTCTCGCGGTAATGCTGGTATTTTCGTTGGCAGCATCGGCCCAAGCCGGAGGCCAGCCCAAGGTTTCTAAGGTCGAGCCTCCAAATTGGTGGGCCGGTTTACAGCCGACGGTTATGGTCTTACTTTACGGCGACAACCTGGCTGGAGCGGATTTCTCAATAGATTATCCCGGAGTCTCGGTCGCGAAAATACAAACTCAACCTGACGGTAAACATGCTTTCGTGTGGCTAAAGTTAGATCACGAGACGCGGCCCGGAGACCTACGCATCGACGTAAAGACTCCCTCGGGGGCGACGCGAGCGACACTACCTCTATTACAACGCTCATCCCAGCAGGGCAAGTTCCAGGGAATCACGCCCGACGACGTGATTTACCTGATCATGCCTGACCGCTTCGCCGACGGCGATCCCACGAACAATCAACCGAAAGAAGCCGCACCGGGAACCTACGACCGGACTCGTCCGAAGACCTATCACGGCGGAGACTTGAAGGGTATCCAGGACCACTTGCCGTACCTGAAGGAACTCGGGGTGACAACACTGTGGCTCACGCCTCTGTATGACAATGACGATTCCACCTCCGACTATCACGGCTACGGCGCGGTTGACGAGTACGCCGTTGAAGATCACTTCGGCACGATGAAGGACTATCAGGAATTGGTAGCTGCGGCCCATCAGCTTGGCTTGAAGGTACTGCTGGATATGGTGCCGAACCATGTAGGCCCTAAGCATCCATGGGCGACATCGCAACCCACTCCGAACTGGCTGCACGGCACGGTTAAGCATCACCTCAACACCGACTACGACTATCCGCCAATTGCCGATCCGCACGCTGTGAAGGCGAACTATGTGAGCGCGCTCGAAGGATGGTTCGCGAATGTCTTGCCCGACCTGGCGCAGGAGAACCCTCTAGTCGCCGAATATCTATTGCAGAATGCTTTGTGGTGGGCAGAGAGCGGCGGTATCGATGGCTTTCGCATTGACACCTTTCCATACGTTCCTCGCACCTTTTGGGCGTATTACAACAAAGGCCTATTCTCGACCTACCCGCACTTCTTCACCGTCGGCGAGATCTACAACACCGGCCCGACCGTGACCTCCTACTGGGCCGGGGGGCGGACTGGTTTTGACGGCGTTGATACCGGCCTAACCACTCCGTTCGATTTTCCCATGAACTCCGCGATTCGCGAGGTGGTTGCTCATGGAGCCGCGGCAAAGAAGATTGTTGATGTGCTGCGGCAGGACCGGCTGTATCCCCACCCAGAGCTGCTGGTGACGTTCATCGGCAACCACGACATGAAGCGGTTCCTTACTGATGCCGGTGGTTCAGTTGAAAAATTGAAGCTGGCGTTTTCTTTGTTGGCGACGCTGCGCGGCATCCCGCAGCTTTATTACGGCGACGAGATCGGTATGTCAGGTGGGGATGATCCGGACAACCGTCATGATTTTCCGGGCGGTTTTCCCGCCGATACTCACGATGCTTTCCTGGCCAGCGGCCGCTCACCAGAAGAGCAGGAGGTTTTCTCCCACGTGCAGTCGTTACTTCGTCTTCGGCGGGAACATCCTGCCTTAAGGCAAGGACGCCAATGGCACATTGCCTGGGATGATTCCTACTATGCGTTTGTGCGCGAAACCGCTGAAGAAAAACTGCTCGTCGTGTTCAATAGCTCGCCGAAACCACGAGACATTACCATCCCGACCGAGGGGACGAGCCTGGAAGATGCGCATCAGTTTGAAAACCTTTTTGGAGCAGGGCAAATCCTCTATAAGAACAAGACGTTGCGGGTGTCTCTGCCGCCAACTACGGAAGCGATCTACGCAGTGCGCTAATGCAAGCGACAACCGTGACTCGCAACTCGTGTATTAGCGGCAGTAATTCATTTCTGCTTTCGGCAATTCATCGGCTCGGTCTCGGCGCCTTGCTCATTGCATGTGCTGGCCACCATTGATGGAGATATTGGCGCCAGTAACAAAAGCGGCTTCGTCCGAGCAGAGATAAATGATCAAGCCGGCGACCTCGTCCGGCCTGCCGAGCCGGTTGATGGGAATCTGCGGAATGATTTTGCCGTCGAGGATGTCGGTGGGTATCGCCATCACCATCTTCGTTCCGATGTAGCCGGGCGAGATGGTGTTCACGGTCACGCCCTTCCTCGCGACTTCAAGAGCCAAGGCCTTGGTGAATCCATGCATTCCCGCCTTGGCCGCTGCGTAGTTTGTCTGGCCGAAGGCGCCCTTCTGGCCATTGACTGACGAGACATTGACGACGCGGCCCCATCCTCGCGTGACCATGCCATCCAAAACCTGCTTGGTCATATTGAATACCGAATCGAGATTGGTGTGGATGACCTCGTCCCAGTGCGCTTTGGTCATCTTCTTGAAAGTGTGGTCGCGGGTGATGCCGGCGTTGTTAACCAGAATATCGACGGGGCCGACCTCATTCTGAAGTTTCGACACACCCAGTTCGCACGAATCGTAGTCGGCCACATCGATAGGAGTTGACAAGAACTGGTATCCACGCTCTTTCATGCCAGAGAGCCAACTCTCGGCAGTCGTATTGCCGGGCGAGTGCGTCACCACCACCTTGTAGCCGGCGTCATGCATTTTTGTGCTGATCGTTTCACCAAGTCCACCCATACCACCGGTAACGAGTGCAGTTCGTTGTGCCATATTTCTTCTTCACCTCACAATATCTATTGTGGATTGACGAGCATACTTTTGGCAAAGTGCCCAGGCGCGGAAGCACCTGGTCAGCGGCCGCTGGCAATCACGCGATTTCAGGCTGACGAGCTCAAGTTGCACCCGAGACGGCTGACCTATCCGTGTCCCCGCAGTTTGTTCCTCCTCTGCTACACTCGAATGTTTTGCGGTGCGTTTTTGAAGCGCTAGTGAACTTCATGTGAGGCAATTATGGAAATCAGAACGGTGGGAGTCATCGGCGCGGGCACGATGGGCAACGGCATCGCTCACGTCTTCGCCAAGAGCGGATACAGCGTCGTGCTGGTTGATGTAGAGCAGCGCTTTATCGATCGGGGTCAGCAAGCTATCAGCAAGAACCTCGAACGCGAGGTTGCGAAAAACAAATTGACAGCCGAGCAGCGCGACGCGGCGCTAAAGCGCATCACAGGCACAGTTGAGCGCAAAAAGCTTGCCGACTGCGATTTTGTGGTAGAGGCAGCCAGCGAGCGCTTTGAGATCAAGAGCGAACTTTTTCGCGATCTCGATACGATCTGTCGTCCGGAGGTCTTGCTCTCTTCGAATACTTCGTCCATTTCGATAACTAAGCTGGCTGCCGTCACCAAGCGGCCCGATAAAGTCATCGGAATGCACTTTTTTAATCCTGTGCCGATGATGAAACTGGTGGAGGTGATTCGTGGACTGGCGACCTCCAATGAGACCTTTGCCACGGTCAAGGAGCTTGCCGAGAAATTGGAAAAAACGCCGGTCGAGGTAAATGACGCGCCAGGCTTTGTCTCCAATCGCGTACTGATGCCCCTGCTGAACGAAGCCATGTACACCGTGATGGAAGGCGTGGCCACTCCCGACGCAGTGGATGAAGTCTTCAAGCTTGGCATGGCGCACCCGATGGGCCCGCTGACCCTGGCGGACTTCATCGGACTCGACGTTTGTCTCGACATCATGCGGGTGATGCAGTCCGGCCTTGGCGATCCTAAGTACCGCCCCTGCCCGTTGCTCATCAAGATGGTGGATGCCGGCTGGCTCGGCCGCAAGTCGGGCCGTGGGTTTTATCAGTACTAGGACAGACCAACCGAGCGTGATCGCGAGGAGAATATGAATCTTGCTGCCACTATCGATCACATCGAGAACCGGACGTTCTCGGAACTGAAGGTCGGCGACTCTGCCAGCATATCCCGTACCCTCACGTTGAAGGACATCGAACTGTTCGCGATCATGTCTGGCGACGTGAACCCCGCGCACGTGGATGAAGAATTCGCCAAGAGCGACATGTTCCACAAGATCATTGCCCATGGCATGTGGGGCGGTGCGCTCATCTCGACCGTATTAGGTACCCAGCTTCCCGGTCCGGGAGCAATCTATCTTAGCCAGTCGTTACGCTTTCGCCGTCCGGTTACCGTGGGCGACACGATAACGGTGACTGTCAAAGTCGCGGAGATGGACGCGAACAAGCACCGGGTAACGTTGGAGTGCCAGGCCAGCAATCAGCGGGGCGAGATCGTGATCACGGGGACCGCGGAGGTCATTGCACCAACGGAAAAAATATCACGCGAACGCGTCACTCTACCCGAGGTCAAGCTCCTGGAAAAGGGCCGGCAATATCGAAAGTTGATTGAGCACACCAAGGGCATGTACCCAATCTGCACGGCGGTTGTGCATCCAGTGCAGACGGCACCTCTACTGGCTGCTATTGAGGCGGCGGAGGCCGACCTGATCGTTCCAGTGCTGGTGGGACCCGAAGCGAAGATTCGCGCGGCTGCCGAAAAGGGGAAGCTCGACATCTCGCAGTTTGAAATAGAGTCCACGGAGCACAGCCACGAGTCGGCAGAGCGCGCCGTCGCCATGGCGCGGGAGCATAAGGTTGAGGCGCTGATGAAAGGCAGTCTTCATGCCGACGAGCTACTGGAATTTGTGGACTGCCCACGAGGGCTGCGCACGGGGCGATGTATAAGTCATATCGCAGCCTTGGAGCTACCCAGCTTTCCACGTCCGTTATTTATCACTGACGCAGCGGTGAACATCACGCCGACGATTGAGCAGAAGCGCGATATCGTGCAGAATGCGATCGATTTTGCGCATTCTCTGGGAATGTCGCTTCCCAAAGTTGCGATCCTGTCCGCACGCGAGGAAGTGTCGTCAAGACTGCCGTCGTCATTTGACGCTGCTGTCCTGTGCAAGATGGCCGACCGTGGACAGATAACCGGAGGTCTGCTGGACGGGCCGCTTGGATTCGACGTGGCAATCTCCGAGGTCGCGGCGAAGGCCAAATGTGTTGAGTCGCAGGTCGCGGGTGGTGCCGACATCCTGGTGGTTCCCGACCTTGAAGCAGGTGCCATTTTGGTGAAGCAACTCGAATACACCTCTGACGCACAGGTGGCGGGTCTTGTGATTGGTGCTCGTGTGCCCATCATCCCAACCAGTCGTAGCGGCAGCGCGTTGGAGCGTCTAGCTTCTTGCGCCCTGGCGCTGTTGCAGGTACGCAATAAACAGACCAACGCGTCATCGCCACCGATTGTGCCATCGTGAATTGGACTGGGCTGGCTTGGGAACTAAGGGCTGCCGCTGCGTTCTAATGATTCTGTGACCGTGAGACCGGGACTTGTGACCGCGATCACAGTTATCACGTCGCTGATAGTGCCACCATAGTGGGTATCCAGGAATTTCTGAACGACCGCCGAGTAGCCTGATAGGGTAAACACAATGATTTTACCGAGTCCTTGAGCCGTGAGTTCGCGATTTGCTCTCGAGTTAAAGCCAACCTGTCCAAACCGAGTCTTTCATCGGCGGACCCACGATGCCGCTTGCTAGACCAAGCCAAGAACATTGGGAAGGAATGCCTACCATGGCACGCACGATTGAAGTGACCGATTTGATTTTGCGAGATGCGCAGCAGAGCCTTCTGGAAACCAGCATGGCTCTTGAGGACGTCATTCCGATCTGCGAAGACCTCGACAACGCGGGCTACTGGTCTCTGGAGGTCTGGGGCGGCGCCTCGTTCGATTCTTGCATACGCTTGCTCAACGAAGATCCATGGGTGCGGCTGCGGACTTATCGCACACTGCTACCCAAGAGCCGACTTCAAATGCTTTTGCGAGGACAGAATCTGCTGGCCTATCGCAACTTTGATGATTCCATCGTCAACCGGTTTGTAGAGCGAGCAGCCCTGAACGGCATTGACGTATTCCGGGTGTACGACGCATTCAATGACGTTCGGAATTTAAAAGCCAGCCTGGAAGCGGTCAGGAGGATTGCAAAGCACGCGCAAGGGTCAATCTGCTATGTCCCGAGTCCCGTGCACACGGTGGCGGCGTTTATAGAGATGGCGCAGCAGATAAAGGAACTGGGCTGCGACTCTATCTGCGTTCGGGACGTGAGCGGTCTGCTTAAACCGCAGGCCGCGTACGACTTGGTCAAGGGCATCAAGGAGAAGTGCGGCAAGGACACGCTGGTCAGCGTTCATACCCACTCAACTACCGGGGTGACCATGGTGTCACTGATGAAGGCGGTGGAGGCGGGCTGCGACATAGTGGACACGGCGATTAGTTCGCTGGCATTTGGCCGAGGACACAATCCGACCGAGAGCCTTGTCGAGATGCTCGAGGGGACGGGCTACCAATGCCGCTTGGACATGGAGCGGATTCTTCGAGTGAAACGGCATATCGCCACGGTGCGCCCACGCTACCGCGCATTCCTTGATCAACATGTTGGAGTTGAGACCGAAATATTTGAGAGCCGGATTCCGGCGTCAATGATTTCGAGCACCGAAGTGCAGCTCAAAGGGCAAGACTCGGGTCATGCGCTGCAGGATGTGCTGGCAGAAATCCAGAAGGTCCGCCGGGACGCCGGCTATCCTGCCTTGGATCCCCCAGCCGACCAGATTATCGGCACCCAGGCGGTGTTCAACCATCTGCAGGGAAGGTATACGGTACTTACCAGTGAATTTTCCGATTTGATGCTCGGCTATTACGGCACCGCATTGGGAGAGAAGAATGCCGAAGTGCTGGCGATGGCGTCGGCGCGTGCCGGCAAACCGGCGATCAGTTGCCGTCCGGCTGACTTACTTCAGCCGGAGTGGGAACTGAGGCGTGCGGCAGCTGCGGCCCTGCCTGGCTTCGGAGGTACCGACGAAGACGTATTGACCTACGCCATGTTCCCCAAAATTGCAGCACAATTTTTTAAAACCCGCACGGAAGGCCCGAACCAACTTGGCGACGAGCTCACAACCGTGGATCCAGAACCGCCCGATGCGAATCGCCACAGCGACGCATCGACATCGCCAGTGACCTACGTAGTAACCCTTAACGGCAAGGAACACAAAGTCACCGTGGCACCGGCGGCGAAATAGCGACAGCGTGACAGCGCGTTTCAGGCTATTGAAACGCGCCAGGGAGGCACAGATGGCTACACCCACACTTAAACCGGCCGCAACCACCATGGCCGAGCGGATCAGTGAGCTTAGCGAGAAGCGCCAGAAACTTCAGCAGGGCGGCGGCAAACAACGAATCCAAAAACAGCATGAGTTGGGCAAACTGACCGCCCGGGAGCGTATAGCAAAGCTCGTGGATCTCGACAGCTTCCAGGAGATCGGTCTTTATGCAAAACATCGCGCCGCCTTATTTGGTATGGCGGATAAGGACCTGCCGGCAGATGGAGTGGTGACGGGATGTGCCACGGTTGATGGCCGCTTGATCCACCTTGCCAGCCAGGATTTCACGGTTGCGGGCGGAGCAGCAGGCGAGGTGCATTGCGCGAAAATCAAAGAGATGATGCAGCTCTCGATGAAGACGGGAAGCCCATTCGTCTTCATCAACGACTCCGGTGGCGCGCGCGTGCAGGAAGGTATCGACAGCCTGGCAGGCTATGCCAGCGTGTTCTACAACAACGTCATGCTTTCTGGTACGGTACCGCAGATTTCCATCATCTGTGGTCCTTGTGCCGGCGGCGCAGCCTACAGCCCAGCGCTGACGGATTTCATCATCCAAACTAAACGTGCTCAAATGTTCATCACCGGCCCACAGGTGATCAAGCAAGTGACAGGAGAGACAGTAACCGCCGACCAATTAGGCGGTCCTGCAGCACAGATGAACCGATCCGGCGTGGTTCACCTGATTGCGGAAGATGACGATGGAGCGTTGTCTCTGTGCCAGAGACTGTTGAGCTTCCTGCCGTCGAATAACTTGGAAGATCCTCCTCGCCTGGCGTACACCGATGAGGTGGAAGTCGATCCTCAGTTGAACGACATAGTGCCGGCGGAATCTAAAGTTGGCTACGACATGCGGACGGTGATCGCGCGAGTACTGGACCAGCAGGATTTCTTCGAGATACAGCCGGGGTTCGCAGCCAACGTTGTGATCGGGTTCGGGCGACTCCAGGGACGCTCGGTGGGAATTGTTGCGAACCAGCCCTGCGTACTGGCCGGGGCGCTGGACATCAACGCGTCCGACAAGATAGCCCGCTTCGTACGGTTCTGTAATGCGTTCAATATTCCGCTGCTCACCTTCGTCGACGTGCCGGGATTTCTGCCCGGCGTCGAGCAGGAGTACGGAGGCATCATCCGGCACGGGGCCAAGGTGCTCTTCGCATATTCGGCCGCAACCGTTCCCAAAATAACGCTCGTGATTCGTAAAGCGTACGGCGGTGCTTACATCGGGATGTGCTGCAAGGACCTCGGAGCGGACCGGGTGGTAGCATGGCCGACCGCAGAGATCGCGGTGATGGGAGCCGAAGGAGCCGCAGAAATTGTCTTTCGGCATGAGATCGACTCAGCGGAAGACAAAGTGCAGAAGCGAGATGAACTGATCGAACTGTATCGTCGCACGTTTGCAACCCCATACATATCTGCGGGCCGACGGCTCGTCGATGACGTAATCGAGCCCGCTGAAACCAGGAGATATCTCGCACGGGCACTGGAAGCTTTACACACCAAGCGCGAGCTTCGCCCCGCGAAGAAGCACGGCTTGATTCCACTCTGAGACATAGAGGCGCAGGCGTCATGCAGACTGCCACAACGATTACGCCCGAGACTTTGGCGGTGATCGCCGCCAGCGTTACAGCATTCCTCGGCAAGAAGGTGCGAATTCGGTCCGCCCGGACGCTGCAAACGCCCTACGCGGTCGAGCCTTGGGCGCGGCAGGGCCGGTTGATGGTCCAGACATCGCACAACCTTGGCCAGCCAAGACGATGAACCAGTTCGCGGAGAGCGCTCCTTGAGAGGAACCGACCATGAAATTAGAAATATCGGTTGATGGGCAGAGGTATGAAGTCGAAGTCGAGGTCGCCGAGGACGACGACTCCCCACGGGCGCAGGACAACCGCCCCGCTCCGGCGACAGCTACCATTCAGTCCACCGTGTTGCGCACTCCCCCTACTCCGGGGGTCTCGTCGGATCCTAACATTGACGAATCCAAGCTATGCCGCAGCCCAGTGGCGGGAATCGTTGTGCGGATCGATATCGAGGCGGGTCAGCAACTGAAGGCCAATGACCCGATGGTCGTGCTCGAGGCTATGAAGATGGAAACCAACGTGACGGCGCCAATCGCAGGAAAGGTTAAGTCGGTCAATGTGTCGTCACGAGACGCAGTGAAGATGAACCAGATTCTGGTTGAATTCGAGTAAGGTTACTTATCTTACGCTACAGGCGCGCCGGAATTGCTCTACTGCGCTGCAACCGGCGAATGCTTTCCCGCTTCTTAGGCATAGTCAATCGGATGTTTTGCAATCCACCGTTCATCGCGGACCGTGCCCATTTCCTTCAAAGCTCCACGTGCCATACTGGAGGTGAGACTGCGAGTCTTCCACGTGAAACCGGCCGCGAAACCGAGAGTGCCTCCGGCCACTCCGAAGGCAACGGTCCGTGAAACACTGCGGCGATTGAACCTGCTGAAGGAGAACAAACCGGCACATGCGCCGATCGCAGCCACAGTCAAGGATGCAAGTGCTGATCGAACCAAGATTTCAGAAAGGCAGTGCCCTTCAAGTTGCGAGTCTCGCCCTCGGCGTAGTCCCGACATCCCCGAATGCGCCAGCGCCCGGGCGTAATGAAGATTCGCTTTCAAGGATTTTTCTTTCACAAGATATGCTCCTACCGTAACGCTCTCACTCTAGCGTACATTGGGTCTGTGACCTGTGTCACTGTGCGTAACGGTTACAGTCACAGCACGATGATTTAAACTTTTCATGGGTTATCCATAACGCTTGGCACGAACGAGGCCGGGCCTCAATCGCGCGGAAGGGGACCCCTGAACCGCGAAGCACATTTTCAGTTCTTACATGATGACGGGGAACCCTGAATCGCAGTCTGGCGAATCGGCGGGTGTACCACTCGGAACCCAGGGGCAGGAAGAAGAAAGTAAATGTTTCTGAAGCCTTTCGTTATCAACTCCCACGGTCGAATTGTCTTTCCGGGGAACTTTTTCCCCGAGCTGGACTTCAGAGTATTCAAGAGTCTTAAGCAGTTCGCCGCAGTCATCCGGAGAGACTTCGGAGAGAAGGCACCCACTGAGGTGGAAATTGTGGCGCGCGTTCAGGCGGGCGAGTACAAAACACGGTATGAACTTTGTCGCGATCTGGTCTTGAACCGGTTTTGGGTGAATCGCTATACCTTGACAATGTACGAGAAGCGACCCACCCGCTGGGGAGATCTGCCGCGGCAGCGGGACGACATTTTCCTTCCCGTGTACAAGCCACGGGATTCCTCCGCGGTCGCAACCGCAATCGAGGCTGGGTATCAGGACCTGCCGCCATCGTGGGACGAGGAACTGGAAGACCGGAGTTTCGCCATCCTGCTGAATGTCTTTCGCAACAGCCTGAGCGCTGGCGGCGAGCTTCGCCCCGTCCGTCCAACCGTTGCCGAGGCCCTGGCTGATCCGGCAAACCGGACGCGGCAGCTGCGGGTTTACGACCCCGATTATCTGAGCTACACATTCGACGATGTTGTCGACTGCCTGCATCCTGTGCCTGAGCTCGAGGCATTGATGCGGCAATGCATGATCCTTCACAACCAGTACGCCTGGGACCCTTCGACCAGCACGCGAACAGAAATTGGCAAACTGAAAGATGACGATTACGTGGTTGCGTTTCATCCGCGAAATGAAGACGTGCTGCGTTTCATTCAGCGGGTAAAGCAGGACGAAAATTGGGGACCACGAATCCGTCCGAATCGGATGATCCGGCCCGATACCCTTGCGCTCAGTCAGCCCATCAAGCCGTATCCCCCGGTGAATGTAAACCAGCGATTCAAGATTCTTCCCAGATTTGAGGGGATCGCCGTCTACGAAGGCGAGATCACCTGTACCAATGCAGACCTCATCCGCAACCACGCTTACTGCTGGTCGCGCATGAGCGCCGCGGAAATCAGTGCGAAGACTGGCATCGAGGAGAGGCGTTACACCCAGTTGCCCTTGGAGGACATGGCCCTGCTGGCCGCCAAGAAAGCATTGGCGAAGTCTGGCCGGCGGCCCGCCGAGATCGGTGCCGTTCTGTTCTGCACGTGCACCAGCACTAAACTCATTCCATCGGTCGCCACCTGGCTTTCGGGTGAGCTCGGCCTCATGCAGACCCACAGTTCGTGCGACATCGTCGCCGCCTGCGCTGGAATGTCATATGGTCTAGCCGAGGCCGTACGCTTGCTGCAGGAAATTGACCGGCCGGTGCTGCTGGTCTGCGCAGAAAAATTCTCCGACAAGATAGGAACCGTACGCACGTCGCGCATGATTTTTGGAGATGGAGCTGCGGCGGTGATAGTCGCTCCCGCGCCGGAAGGAATACCGTCCGATATCGACTTCTTTCAAACCTATGCCAGCGGGCCGTGGTCGGAGGTGAACTCCATCATCTGGCCCAACCCGGAGTTCGACAACAACATTACTGTTTACGGACCCGAGGTGAAGGCCCTGGTGACCCGTTATCTGAAAGAGATGATGGGCGAGTTGGCCCACCTCCCGAACCCCAATGGAGGCGGAGGGTCGCTCATCGACGCGATCGAGTTGGTAGTCCCTCACCAGGCCAACAAGAACATGGTGCTCACACTGGCCGAGGCCGCCGGGATCCCGGGTGACCATATCTTCTTCAACATCGAACGGGTTGGCAATACCTCGTCCGCCAGTATTCTCATCGCGGTCCATGACGCCGTGCGCGAAGGCAGGATTGACCGTCCCATGCGGATTTTCGCGCCGGGCTTTGGGGCAGGCGCGGTTGGCGGCTATGTGGTTATGCGGGTCGATCCCGCAATTGTCTGCGTTAATTCGGAAGGCAGGAGTTTAGAAATGGCAAACGTTGCAGATGGAAATGAAAATTATCATCCGACTTCGCTTACCGGCAGGGTCGCGTTGATAACTGGGGCGGGTCGCGGCATTGGGCGCGCAATCGCGCTGGAACTGGCGCGTCGCGGCGCGAACATCGCTCTGAACTTCCGATCCGACGCCGTGAATGCGGAAAGTGCGGCTGCAGAAATTCGCGAACTGGGCATCGATTGCATGATCATTCAGGGCGATGTAGCGGAAAAAGGTGAGGCCGCCCGCATCGTCAAGGAAGTGCTCGATAAATGGCAGCGGCTCGACATTCTGGTGAATAACGCCGGAATTACTCGCGATCGATCGATGCGCAAGATGACTGACGACGACTGGGCTGCCGTAATCAACGTCAACCTGAACGGCACGTTCTACTGCACCAGCGCAGCCGTTCCGGCCATGATTAACCAGAGGTTTGGCCGTATCATCAACATCGGCTCCGTCGTCGGCCAGATGGGAGCGTTTGGACAGGCCAACTATTCAGCCAGTAAGGGCGGCATCATCGCCTTCACCAAAACGCTTGCCCTTGAGATGGCGAAGTTTAACATCACTGCCAATGTCATTGCGCCCGGATTCACTTCTACCGAGATGGTGGACGCGATCCCCGAAGAAATCGCCGCGCAGATTAAGGCCAAGATACCTTTGGGGAGGTTTGCCTCGCCTGAAGAGATAGCCAAGGCCGCCAGCTTCCTGGCGGCAGATGGGGACTACATCACTGGGCAAGAGTTGAATGTCAACGGTGGGTACCACATGTAAGCGACCGCAAGTTCTGAGACTTGTCACTATGGGCGAAGCGAGGAATCTGCTCTTACTAGCTTCGCAATGACGCTGAAGAAAAAGGAGATTCCTCTCGGCCTGAAGCCGTTCGTGATGACAACTCAAAATCGACTAACCGGTACTTACCTCGAGCGAGGTCCCAGCCATCCATTAATGTGTGGCCAAGTGTGTTTGCTGGCGCCGCTGCCCGCCATAATTCCGATGTGACCGCCGGCAACGCGGAACAGTTCCTTGTCTTTGCTGCCGACCTTCGCCATGATCGGCTCTGACTGACAAGAGGGCGTGATGTGGTCCCCTTCGGCGATGACAGTCAGGAGATTAGCTTGAATGCGGCCTAAATCCACATGTTCGCCGCGGATCACAAGCTCTCCCCGCATCAGCTTATCGTTGCGGTAGAGATCGACGATGAGTTGCCGGAAGGCGCCTCCCGCCAGGTTTACGTTGTCCGTAACCCAGGTGTTCATCGCGTGCCAGGATTCCACCACCTTGGGATCATCGAGGTTGTCCCAGAGCTTTACATAGTTGCTGACATAGTTCTCGACCGGTCTCAGGGCCTTGGCGCCGTAATCAATCATCTCACCCGGCATATTGCCGAAGGCGCCGAGAACCTTGTCGATGTCAAAATACCGCTCGTCGGTCCAGCGAGCGAAGGTGAGATTTTCTTTGTCGGAAAAGGACAGCGGAGCTGTCAGCAGAATCAGGTTGCGCAGACCGTCGTCGCCGCGCAGTGCCGCATAGATAGTTGTGAGGATGGCGCCGATGCACCAGCCCAGGAGGCTGAATTCCTCTGACCCCGAGACCGCCTTGAGCTTGCGGATCGCGCGCGGCATGTATTCCAGGGTGTAATCGTCGAACTTGAGATTCTTGTCTTCCGGCCCTGGCGCTCCCCAATCGAGCAGGTACACGTCATAGCCATGGTTGACCATGTACTCGACGAAGCTGTGTCCAGGCCGAAGATCGAGGATATACGGCCGGTTCATCAGCGCGAAGACCAATAAGAGCGGGACCGGGTGACGCTTTTCCTTAGGGACAACAGGAATGTAGCGATACAGCTTGGCCTTGTTCAATGTCCAGATGAGTTCTTTCGGTGTCTGGGCAATGGCCGCCTTTGTGGTCATTACCTTGGAGAGCGTCTTGAGTCTGTTCACCGCAAGTGTAAACGGATCGGTGAGTACCGGTGCGCCTGCCATCCTACTTGGTCCCTTTCTTCTTCTTGGATGCGACCTTGGCCGGTCTAGTACGCTGACGAGGTGTACTGGCGGGCCTGCTCTGCGCCGCCGGCGAGACCTGCTGCAGGATGCGATCGAGCTTGGCATCCATGTCGTCGAGCCGCATCTCAACATTGGTCATGCGCTCGGCGAGCGAAACCACATCGGCGCGCGAGGGCATGCTCATTTGCTCCAGCACCTTGAGCATCGTCTTCTCGACCGCTTCGCGAAACGGAGAAGATGTGGTGAGGTAGGAATCGAGGATCGCGCCACTGGCCTGAGCATAGGCCTCGCTATTCACCGCCTCAACCATGCTTTTTGCCCAGACATCGAGGTAGGCGTCACGCATGCCTCGCCAAGGATCCATTGGATCGAACGGCTTGCCATTCTGCGCTTTTTCGTCTGCCATTGCCACCCCTTTCACGACTATATACCCAGCGACAGCCCCGAAAACACTCCCATGGTTCTCCTGAGGCAAGGAGCTGGAAGTTTTCGAGGCCGCCTAGGAACCGGCAATACAACTAACTGACATTACCGCGCAGCAGCCGACTTGAAGGGCTTCGCCGCGATTTCGAGAGCTGCCTTCTGGGTCTCGATGAAGGCTTCCGTTCCACGCTGGAACGAATCTACAACGGCCGTAACCGGAGCTCCGGCGGGAGCCAGTTGTTTCTTAGTGGCTTCGAAAACCGTCTTGTTTTGTGCGGAAGCAAAGTCCAACACCTTCTTCTGGGCTTCCACTGAGCGCTCCACCGACTGCTGGAATGCACCCGTCACGCGGTTGGCGATGTCGCCATAAGCCTTGACTCGAGTGTTGTTAATGCCAGCAACCGTGTGGCTCTGTTCGACCGCAAAGTCGATAGCGGATTTTTGAGTTTCGACGAAGGTTTCGACGGCCTGTTCGGCAATGTCAAATACAAACGTCGCCGGGGTAAGCGGGAAGAAACTGAAGGCTTTCTTCCAGGTGTTCAGGAATTCGGTGCTCTGCTCGGCGGCGATGTCCAGAGACTTCTTCTGCAGTTCGGCCAAACGCTCGACGCCATTCACGTAAAGCGGGGTAAAGGCATCGGCGAATTCCGGTTTACCTGCGGCGGCGGCCGGAGTAGTCTTCTTGCTGGACTTGGAAGTAGTAGGCATGATGTGCTCCTTGTGGATTTCTATGTTGCAAACTATGCTGCACTGCAACATAAGGCAATCATACGCCCCTGCTGCTGCCTGTCAAGGCAAAAATGAGCAATCCTGAATGGCCGCTAAAACACTGATTATTAAGAAGTACGAGAACCGGCGGCTCTACAATACGGCCACCAGCCAATATATCAACCAGGACCAGGTTGCCCAATTGGTGCGGGAAGGACACGATGTCCGGGTGGTGGACGCCGCCAGCGGGGAAGACCTGACCCGGCTGATCCTGGCGCAGATTGTAGTGGAGGACGCCAAAGCGCCGGACTCGGTGTTTCCCCTTGACGTATTGCGCCAGATGATTGTCGCCTCTGGCCGCGCTACGCAGGAAAGCGCTTTGCACTACATGAAGGCGATGCTGGACCTGTATCAGAACGCCTATCGCGCCATGCCGCCGGCTATGAACCCTCTGGAGTTTATGCGCTGGCCCCAAGCCCCCGCAACCATGGAGACTTCTGCCCCGGTTGGAGCCGAAGGAAGCGAAGAGATGCCGCATAAAGACCGGAGGAAAGAAGGGGAAATTGGGGGTAAGGCAACTGAGGTGGACGAATTGAAGCGGCGCATTGCAGAACTGGAATCCGCATCGCCCCCCCGGCAAAAGAAGAAAAGCGGAAAGGAAAGAGCGAAGTTACGCCGCAAATCTTGACGCAGTGCGGCAAACGGACTAGGCTAACGGACGGTTGGTTCGCAATTGCAGAACACAGTCGCCGCGTGAGATGTCGCCGCCCACAACATCGCGAGACCAACTCCCGACAGAACGTGAACCTTATGACGATGCCGAATACCGCCTGGCAACACGGTGTCACCACAACTGCTGCAGGTCGGTCGCATGACATCCATTGATGCGGAACCATATTGGCGGTAACGAGGCAGGCTTCACCATGAAAGGAACTGGGTTGCCGAAAAGAGTAGTGGTTATCACCGGTGCAGTGGCCGGCATTGGGCGCGCGACGGCCCTTCGATTTGCCGAAGAGGGAGCACGCATCGCAGCCTGGGATGTATCAGATAAGACGGCGCCGCAGTTGGCATCGGCCATCAAATGGGCAGGCGGAGAATGCAGTTTCCACGCTGTAGACGTCGCTAATGGCGATGCTGTCGAGGCGGCAGCGGCTTCGGTCGTGGATCGTTGGGGCCGGATTGACGTGCTCATCAACAACGCAGGCATTGTCCGCGATGCACAGTTGGTGAAGTGGAATGGCGGCAGCCCGGCGTCGATCATGAGCGAAGAAGTGTGGGACTCCGTGATCGATGTCAATTTGAAGGGCGTATTTCTGTGTACCCGCGCCGTGGCCCCGCACCTGATCAAAGGCGGCGGGGGCATAATTCTGTGCGCGGCCTCGGTAGTCGGGTTGCACGGTAACTTTGGACAGACGAACTACGTGGCTTCCAAAGCTGGCGTGATCGGGATGACCCATACCTGGGCGCGCGAACTGGGCAAGCACAAAATTCGAGTGAACGCAGTTGCCCCAGGATTCATCGCAACCGACATGGTGAAGTCCATGCCTGAGAAGATACTTGACGCGATGGTGGCCCGCACCCCACTGGGACGCATGGGAACGCCCGAAGACGTGGCCAACACTTACTATTGGCTCGCTTCGGACCAGGCAGCTTTCATTCATGGAGCCGTGATTTCCGTGGATGGGGGAGTGGTAATAGGGACCTAGTCGGGCTAGCTTGCCTTTGACTAACGAGCGTGCTGGATTAGCGTCGCCAAGTCTATTGTCGCCGCACTAGCGTCGCCTATGACGACATACCGCAGCCCCTGCTGGGTCCACGTTCTTACAGTGAACGAGGAGCTCTTGTCCGCCAGAAAAGAGGCCGGCATTGCCAGTTGAGGAGTATCGCGGAAGATGAAGACGGAAATGAAGTGGCGCTGATACCCGAATAACAAGTGCGCACCTGGTTCCTGGTGGAAATAGGCGACCCGGCCACCCAGCAGTGTGAACGGCGTGCCCTGGAGTTCCGGCAGGTCGAAGGTAAATGGAATGCGGCCCTGAAACCACGGCTTGACCGTGTGGCGATCCGTAGAGACGACTTCAACTGGGTTAGCGCTGGCGAGCGCCGTCACATGGAGATCGGCAAACTCGGCAACCACTTTTGCACTCTGCCGGAGACTCGCCGCGAGGAACAGCCCAGCGGCAAGTAGCACAAGGGCTGCAGTCGCCAGTGCCCAACCTGTCCAAGATCTAATTCTCGGTGGCGCGCTAGTTGGAAAAGTACGCGTTAGTTCTGATTCGCCCCGTGTCAAATTGAGAACTTTGCTTCGCAACTCCGGTGGCGCGACGTAGCGATTTCCAGCGCGGCGGACGGCCATTTTTTCTTCCATCAGAGCCAGGGCGGTCGCGGCGCACTTGGTGCAAGTGGCCAAGTGCGCACGAAAGGCGGCCATGTCGGAAGGAGCTAATTCCGCATCAACGTAGCTTGCGACTTGGCCCTGCCATTCTGAACAGTTCATCATTCCATTACATCTGGCCCGAACCAGACTTCGCGGTGCGTTCCGCGGCGAGCATCTGTCGTAGCAGCCTGCGGCCACGGGCAATTCTCGACATCACTGTGCCAAGCGGAACCGACAGCACTTGTGAGATCTCCTGATATTTCATTTCCTCCACGTCGCAAAGCAGGACGACTTCGCGATACACCGCGGGAAGTTTGCTGAGCGCGGTTTGCAGCGCTTCGCGTGTGGCCGAAGCAAGCGCGAACGACTCTGGCGTTTCCCACGTCACCGGGAGTGTCTCGTCATCTTCCAGATCCAGTTCCACGGTCAGCTTGGCGCGTAATCCGGTGCGCGACGTCAGAAAAGTGTTGCGCAAAATTCGAAACATCCAAGCCCGGAAATCGGTACCTGGCACGAACGACGAAAATCCCTGCAGTGCCTTCCTGAAGGTTTCCTGCACCAGATCTTCGGCCTCCGCAGCATCTTGGGCAAGCCAGCGCGCAAAGTTGTAGAGCGAATCGAAGAGCGGCATTGCCAGCCGCTCGAATTCCTCGTGACTGACGCTCTGGGCTTTCAATGCTTAATCTCGCTAACTGTCGGCCGTGAGTTTTATTCCAGCGATTCTAAAGCTTTTTCTAATTCATCGGAATTCTTGCCTGGAATAAATCTCTCCTAGGCCAGTTTGCGTAGGTGAAGCGAATCACAGGAGAGGAAATATGAATTCGAAAAACATGAAACAAAAACCTACAGTTATCCGAAATTTGCGAAGCTGCCTCGCATCTTTGGCGATCGTCGGGCTGATGTTGGGTGCCTCATCCACAATGTGGGGCAAAGAGCGCAAATCACAGCAGGCAGCGGTGCAGGTGGTTGGGAAGATGTCGTTCGGCGGCCAGGTGGCCAGCGATATGGCAATACACCAAGCCAACGGGAAGTCGTACTTATATGTACAGCTTTCGCAACCCGACGGAGTCGTGGTGCTGGACATTACCCAACCCGCCAAGCTCAAAACCATCACCTCGATGTTGCCGCCGGGAAGGATGGCAGCAAGCTATGTGAGCATCGACGGTAATGTGGCACTGGTCGCCGGCGATACAAGCTATCCCTCGGTCTCGACGCAGACGCAGGCTCAAGCTCAAGCTCAAGATCAACTCGTTCTCTGGGATATTTCGCTACCGGACAATCCGCGAATGGTGCAGGAGTTCTCGGGCGTAGCACGGGTCATTCACGATGATCGCAACTATCTCTACGTTCTGGATCGCGAAGGCCTCTGGGTCGTGGCGGACACACAAAATCCCTCGACCGTTGATGCTTCGACCTACAACGGTGGGTAAGTGCCCAACCGTTATCTCGGGGAATATTCCAGGCCGAGTTAGCTGGATTGAGCGTCACCAGAATTGGCTCGCCACAACGATCGGGAGGGGAAGCAATGACCGGAAAAATGAAAGACGACGAGATCGCGTACGACCACAACCACGACGGAATCGACCGCAGAGGCTTCCTGAAGTGCATGGCGTGGGCTGGTACCGGTGCGTTATGCGTGATCAAAGGCGGAGTGCTGAACTCTTACAGCTTGGGGCGAGTAGCCGCAATGAGTAGCCGCGAACTGCAGGGAGAACTTAGCTTTGTCCAAATCAGCGACAGCCATATGGGTTTCGACAAAGCGGCGAATCCCGATGTGGTTGGAACTTTGAAAGCAGCCATCGACAAGATCAATGTTCTCCCGGTCGCGCCTGCCTTCATGTTGCACACCGGTGACATCAGCCATCTCTCGAAAGCGGAAGAGTTCGACACGGTGGATCAAGTATTAAAGAGCGCCAGTGCTAAAGACGTCTTCTTTGTGCCCGGAGAGCACGACGTCCTGAACGACGACGGCAAACAGTATTTGGAGAGATACGGGAAAGGTACTCAAGGTTCGGGCTGGTACAGCTTTGACAAGAGCGGCGTGCACTTCGTCGGACTGGTGAATGTCCTGAACCTGAAGGCTGGAGGCTTGGGCAGCCTGGGCGCAGAACAACTGGAGTGGCTGGAAAAAGACGTGAAGCACCTTTCGAAAAGCGCGCCCATCGTGGTTTTCGCCCATATTCCGCTGTGGAGTGTCTATCCCGAATGGGGTTGGGGAACCGACGACAGCGCGCAGGCATTGTCGTACTTGAAACGTTTCGGCTCGGTCACCGTATTGAACGGACACATCCATCAGACCATGCAGAAAATCGAGGGCAACATTACATTCCACACCGCTGCATCTACGGCATTTCCCCAGGCGAAGCCAGGAGAGGGACCTTCTCCCGGACCGATGAAAGTTCCAGCGGAGCAATTGCGCGCTCTGCTCGGCGTGACGGATGTCAATTACGTTCGCGGGAAACACTCACTCGCCGTGGTGGACTCAAGTTTGGTGTGAGCCACGGAAATTGCGCGCATACGGTAACGAGATAAAGGAGAGATCATGACAAAAGTCAGGACATCGATGTTAAGCATTGGAATTCTGCTAGTGGCAGTCGCTAGTGGTATCGGTTCGATCACTATTGCTGCCGCTGCGCCCGCTAATGCCTCCCCGGAAATCGCGATCAAAATTGACAATTTCAGTTTTTCGCCTGCAACAATCACGGTTCCCGTGGGTACGACGGTCCGCTGGACGAACCATGACGATATTCCGCACACCGTGGTCAGCGAGGACAAGGCCTTCAAGTCGCAGGTTCTGGACAGCGACGGCGACTTTACCTACACATTCACGAAAGCAGGCACCTACAGCTACTTTTGCTCCATCCATCCCAAGATGGTGGGCAAAGTTGTGGTGCAGTAACCGGAGGACACATGCATCCATTCGACCTCAAGTCGGCGCTCTTCGCAAGGCACGCTCAACACGTGGTGCTGGTCCACTTTCCGATTGGGTTATTTCTCGCCGGGGTAGGCTTCGATTTCCTCAGTTCTTGGAGGAAGAGCCGCAGGCTCGCCGCCGTGGCGTATTACGACTTGCTGGTGGCAGCTATTTCATCAGTGCCAGTCATCGCAACGGGACTTCTCGCCTGGCATTGGCAGCTGCAAGGTCAACGGCTTAACGGAATGCTGCTTCTCCATTTGGCAATGGGACTAATCTCCAGCGCGCTGATCTGGCTAGTATGGGGTCTCCACTTCAGGGCCCACCGAAATCCGCCGAGTCGATTACCGCTCTACCGTCTGCCCCTTGAGGGCGTGGCTGCGATGGTGATTGCCATGACGGCTCATCTTGGGGGATTTCTGAGCGGTGTCAACAGTCCCGGTTAAGTCCTATTGCGAGTAATGTCCTGCTTTAGAACACCATCATCTCGAGTTTGATTGACAGGCAGGCAGCCCGCACGTTACAGTTTGGTCGCCTCGACCGGTGGTTCGGCATGCCCTCCTGTCCAGTGCAATATCCCTCGTGCCTACACGAGACACCAGTCTGACTCAACCACAAAGAAGGAAAATTCTGATGACACTTTCGCATTTGTACTCCTGCCCTCGCATTCGCCGGGCAATGCTGACCTATGCTTTCGGACTCGCGGTTGGTTTAGCCGCGATCCCGGCCTCCGCCCAAGGTGTTTTCCGGCAGATCAGCCAGGACAGCTTCACCGATCCAGCCGCGCAACACATGACGGAAGTTGAACCCGGCGCATTCTCGTATGGAAGCACTATCGTGGCTGCGTTTCAAGTAGCCCGCATCTCCAGCGGTGGCGGAGATGACATTGGGTTTGCTACCTCGCTGAATGCAGGGGCTACATGGACCAATGGGTACCTGCCAGGTCTTACCACTTTCGGCGGTGGCGGAACCAATAGCGCCGCGAGTGACGCGTCGGTGGCGTACGATGCCAAACACGGCGTATGGCTGATCAACACGCTGCCAATTGGAGCCGGTGTAGACGTGGCGGTGAGCCGCTCGACCGACGGCATACATTGGGACAACCCGATCTACGTCTCGCGGGCAGGTGATGCCGACAAGAACTGGATCAACTGTGATAACACGCCGACCAGCCCCTACTATGGAAATTGCTACGTGGGTTGGGACAACTCCCAGATACAGATGACAACCTCCAGTGACGGAGGCCTGACCTGGGGCCCGGCAAAGGCCACGGCGGCCGGCGATTTTGGCATCGGGGTAAATCCCGTAGTGCAACCAAATGGCACGGTGGTAGTTGGGTTCGCTGATTTTAATGGTGGCATGTCAGCGTTTACCTCCACCAATGGCGGCCAGAGCTGGAACGCAGCGGTGAGCATCTCGAACGCTCCCAGCCATCTTGAGGACGGCGATCTGCGCAGCGCCGGTCTTCCTTCTACGGCCATCGACGGAGCAGGCAAGGTTTACGTATCGTGGCCCGATTGTCGCTTCGAGAGCGGTTGTGCCGCGAATGACATTGTGTACAGCACCTCTACCGATGGAGTGCATTGGACTGCCGTTGTGCGGGTGCCAATCGATCCCGTTAACAGTGGAGTGGACCACTTCATTCACGGCCTCGGAATTGATGTTGAGACCTCAGGAACCGCGGCCCACATGGGGATCACTTACTATTACTATCCGGTCTCGGCTTGCGGAAGCACGTGTCGCCTGTATGCCGGGTTCACGTTGTCGAACGATGGAGGACAAACCTGGACTGCAGGGCGCCAGCTTTCAGGGCCCATGCAGTTAAGCTGGCTACCCAATACCTTCTCCGGCAGAATGGTGGCCGATTATGTCGCCACCGTGTATCCGGCGGGGACTACCACTGTCGCGAGAGCTTTGCCGATCTGGGCCATGGCATTTGCGCCAACCGGTAGTATGTTCCATCAGGCGATCTACACCCAAGCTCTCGGCTTTATTGCAGATGAGATGACGGAGCAACGGGTGAGCTCGAAAGACGACAAGCCCATACCGGGAGCCAAGTCTGATCATCCGGCGAGGAGACCGGAAGATCGTGACAACGAACTTCCGACAAAGCCAGTCAACACGCCGGCCAAATGAACTGCGGGAGGTTCCAACAACTAGCGTAGCCGCGATGAGAGATTGGGGCGACACTTTTTCGTCGCCATCGCGAATAGAGAAACCGCTTGAGTCGCTACGGCCATGGAGAATGACCGGAGCGGCTCAGGCGTTATTGTTGGGGACGACGGGGATGCCTGCATAACGCTGCCGTGGCCCGCTTCTGCCAACCTGATTCGAAGGATGGCCCCCAGATCCTTCTCTCCGATGTATCGCGCCTAACCCCGAGTGAGATCGGCAGGCTCCTCCTTCGGTGAGTGCGATTCGGGCGCTATCCCTGGGTGCAATTCGGCGATAAGCCAATCCACAACTTATACGACTTCATCGACGCACTGCGCCGCAGTAAGGTGGGCGAGGTGGTGGAGGTGAAAGTTTTGTGCGATGGTAAACCAATTATCGCCGACGTTAAGTTGGAGCAGAGAAAGTGAAGGCTGATTGAGAAGGTCAAGTCGGCCGGGGACCCAGCTATGAGGTTTTTTGTTGCGAGGAAATCAAGATTGAGTCAATTTCAATTTGTGCGTAAGGCTTTCATCGGAGTTGTCCTCTGTGCGGCGACGATCGTTGTGCCGGCCTTTTCGCAACAGGCCACCACGACGAGCGACTCTTCCACGTCATTGCTGGTTCCCGGCGAGGAGAAGCACTTGCGCAACGCACGCCAGCTCACCTTCGGAGGGCAGAATGCCGAGGCCTATTTCTCCGCCGACGATCGCATGTTGAGCTTTCAGCATCAGGGCGACGGCGTGCCGTGCGACCAGATCTACACCATGCCGGTGGACACGCCCGACGGAAAGCCGGCGACTCCGACGCTGGTGAGCAGTGGCAAAGGCCGCACCACCTGCAGTTACATTTTCCCTTCCGGCGATCGCATTCTGTACTCTTCCACCCAAGCCGCTAGTCCGGAGTGTCCGCCCAAGCCCGACTACTCGAAGGGATATGTCTGGCCCATTTACGACAGCTACAAGGTTTACACCGCGAAGCTCGATGGCAGCGACGTCAAACTATTGTCCGACGCGCCCGGATACAACGCCGAGTCGACGATCAGCCGTGATGGTAAACACATCGTTTTTACTTCGACGCGCAACGGCGACCTCGATATCTACACCATGAACGCCGATGGCAGTCACGTTAAACAGTTGACGCACGAACTTGGTTACGATGGCGGGCCGTTCTGGTCGTATGACGGAAAGAAGATTGTGTATCGCGCCGAACATCCCAAGACGCCTCAGGAAATCGCCGACTACAAGGCGCTATACGCCAAAGGACTCATTCGTCCAGGCAACCTCGAGATCTGGGTGATGGACGCCGACGGAAGACATAAGCAGCAGGTCACGCACAATGGCGCGGCCAACTTCGCACCCTTCTTTTTTCCGGATGGTAAGCGAATCATCTTTGCTTCCAACCAGGCGAACCCTAAGAGTGGTCGCGACTTCGATCTCTACATGATCAACCTCGATGGAAGCAGGCAGCAGCGCATTACCTTCTATCCTGACTTCGATGCATTCCCCATGTTTACCTCCGACGGTAAGCGGCTGGTGTGGGCCTCAAACCGCAACGGCAAAGTGCCGCATGAGACTAACATTTTCATTGCGGATTGGGTGGAGTAAGCGCGGCAAGGGCGGATTGTTATACTCGGCAGATGTCTCGTTTACTGCTGATCCTTACTGCAGCTTTGGCGCTTGCCGTTTCCGCAGCGGCTCAAACCACAACCTGGCAGATCGATCCGAACCATACCGCGGCGCAATTTGCTGTGCGCCACCTGGGGATATCGACGGTTCGCGGCGCATTCACCAAAGTGAGCGGCAGTGTGACCTACGATCCCGCCAATCCCGGCAACACAGCGATCGACGTTACCATCGATGCCAGTTCCGTGGACACGCGCGTGGAAAGGCGCGATAACGACCTGCGCAGTCCTCGCTTTTTTGATGCGGCGAAGTTTCCTACGCTGACCTTCAAGTCGAAATACGCTGAGGCAAACGGCTCGGGGAAGCTGAAGGTCACTGGCGATCTCACCATCCACGGAGTGACCAAGGAGGTTGTATTGGATGTCGATGCTCCGTCAGGGCCAGTGAAGGATGCCCGTGGGAACTGGCATTTGGGAACGTCTGCCACGACCAAGATCAATCGTCAGGATTTCGGGGTCAGCGCAGATAAAGGAATGGTGGGCGACGACATTCCCATCATCATCGATGTGGAGTTGATCCAGTCGGCCGCGCCGGCGAAGTGAGATGAAAAGCTAAGAACAAAAAGCGACCTTCTAGATCTGGTAATCCATCTCAATCGCCTGTTGCAGCTTGTCGGTGCCGTTGGTTGGAGTCGGAGCCGGCTGGCGGCCTTGCAGGCGGCACACTTCGTCCTTCAGCATCTTGACCTCGTTGGCTACCGCTGACAGCGCCTCCGACAGCGGATCATTGATCTGCTTAGGATCGATAATCACGACGCGCTTGCCTTCGCGGAAGACAATGTGGGCAGGCACGCCGACTACAGTCGAGTTATCAGGCACATCGCGCAGCACCACCGAGCCCGCTCCGATGCGACAATTTTCGCCGACCGTGATGTTGCCGAGTATCTTCGCGCCAGCACCCACCACGACATTACTGCCGACTGTGGGATGCCGTTTACCGTGTTCCTTGCCGGTGCCACCTAACGTCACGCCCTGATATAGGGTCACGTCGTCGCCCACGATCGTCGTCTCGCCGATGACCACGCCCATTCCGTGGTCGATGAAAAGACGGCGGCCAATTTGTGCGCCGGGGTGGATTTCGATTCCAGTGATCAGCCGGGCGAGTTGTGAAAGCGCCCGGGCAGGGAATTGCCAACCGTGAACCCACAGCCAGTGATGGAAGCGGAAACCCCACAGGGCGTGCAGTCCCGAGTAGAGCAGTACGATTTCCCAGGAGGACTTCGCCGCGGGATCACGGTCTTTGACCGCGGCAATGTCTTCACGCATGGATGCAAACATATCTAGACGCCTTCCGCTACCATCGCAAGCGACTCGTGGCGAAGCTGTTCGAACAGCAAGCTACTGAGGTAACGTTCACCGAACGACGGCAGGACGACGACGATCAGCTTGCCTGCATTCTCCTGGCGCTGGGCAACTCGCAGCGCAGCAACGACCGCCGCTCCGGACGAAATGCCAACCAAGAGACCTTCTTCCCTGGGCAGGCGTCGTGCCATAACGAGCGCGTCCTCACTGGAAACCTGGATGACTTCATCGATGTAATCGGTGCGCAGAATGCTGGGAATGAAACCTGCACCGAGGCCTTGAATCTTGTGCGGACTGGGTTGTCCGCCGGAGAGGACAGCGCTTTCTACGGGCTCGACGGCGATCGCCTTGAACGACGGCTTCCTCGGTTTGATGTACTCGCAAACGCCGGTCAGAGTGCCACCCGTGCCAATGCCCGAGACCAGGATGTCCACCTTTCCGTCCGTATCGTTCCAAATTTCGGGTCCAGTGGTTTCCAAATGGATCTTAGGATTTGCCGGGTTGTCGAATTGCTGGAGCATATACGCACCAGGCGTTTTGGCGACAAGCTCCTCGGCTTTTGCGATGGCAGCCTTCATCCCCTTGGGGCCGGGCGTTAGCACGATGTCCGCTCCGAAAGCCTTGAGGAGCACGCGACGCTCCATGCTCATGGTGTCGGGCATGGTAAGAATCAACTTGTACCCTTTGACCGCGGCCACAAAGGCCAGCGCGATGCCGGTGTTGCCGCTGGTTGGCTCGATGAGTAC
Source organism: uncultured Acidobacteriaceae bacterium (assembly GCA_963748225.1). Taxonomy (GTDB): domain Bacteria; phylum Acidobacteriota; class Terriglobia; order Terriglobales; family Acidobacteriaceae; genus Bog-257. The sequence continues at coordinate 257,391 of CAVVHW010000012.1, read as the reverse complement.
AGTCTTGCCGGGTTGGATTTTCCCCGCGCGCTCGGCCTCGTTGATCATGCTGACACCAATGCGGTCTTTCACGCTGCCGACCGGATTTTGACTTTCCAGCTTGGCGACAATCGTGGCCTTTGCGCCCGCCGTGACCTTGTTGAGACGCACTAGTGGGGTATTTCCAATTAATTCCGTGACGTCATTCGCAATCTTCATAGCGATCTCCCTAAAATTTGACCGGTAAGTTATATACGGTTTGATTCGACGGAGGCGAGCAAAGAATCAGGCTAAAGACAACAACAACACGAGGTTTCCTGGCTGGCGCCAACCTCGAGGCGAGAACGGGTGTCTATCTGCTTACGCAACATAACAGAGCTTAGCTTCCCACCGTTGGGTGCAAAAGCTGCAGTCGCGGATTCAAAATTTTGGGCAGCAAAGCGTGGGCTCGTCGGCCCTACGCTACGCAAGCTCCGCGCAGGCGATCGCCACCGCCGAGATTGCGGCGGTCTCGGCGCGAAGAATAGTTTCCCCAAGTGACGTGGCGGTCCAGCGCAAAGTTGCGAAACTCCGCAACTCTTCTTCTGTCCAGCCACCTTCGGGGCCAATGGCTAGAGCCAGCGACTTTACTTCGACGGCCGCGCGGAGAGCATCGATAAGCGATACCTCACGTTCACTTTCGGCGAGCACGATTTGCAAATCGCAACTTGGATGACCGCAGATCCCTCGACTCGGACTAGAGTCCTCGCTCGGCACGACACTGGGGATATTAGGACCGCCGGGCCCAGCGAGCGCTTCCTTCAGCTCCACTGGATGTGCAATCTCCGGAGGCGCGGTTCGCCGTGACTGCTCGGCGGCTTCGCGCGCAATGCGTCGCCAGCGCTCGACACGCTTACCGGCCGCGAGCGCAAGGTGCTTTTCGGTGCGCCGAGCGATCACCGGGATGATGGTGGTGACGTTCAGTTCCGTGCATTTCTCGATCGCCCACTCCATACGATCGAACTTGAAGATGGCAAGTAGCAGGGTGACAGGTACGGCCGCGTGGGCCGCAACTTCTTCGCCTAGAGTGAACTCTACGCGGTCGTCCTGCACGCTCGAAACCGTGGCCAGCCGGACTTGATGGCGACAGGCTACCTCGAACTGCTGGCCGACGCGTGCACGCAAGATGCGTGACAGATGTGTGGCGTGCGCGCCCGTCAGGGCAGCGCGGTCGGCGGAGAATTCGTCGGCAATCCAGCGGCGTCGTGTCATCGGGTCATTAGCAATAAGATGGTGGCAATGGCCATGGAGGCGTAAACTCCGCCGAACACGCGGTTCTCGCGGGCAAGATCATCTTCATTGAACAGGCGGCTGTTCAAGAGGAACTCGAGCGCCGAGACCATTCCGACCAGGACAGCCATTACCAGCCAGCGCTCCTGATGCATCTGGGCGCGCAACAAAAAAGGGATGGCAAGCAGCGACAATCCTAAATAGATGAGTCCGCCGAGGCGGGCGCGTTTGCGACGCTTAGGATCCTGATAGCGCATTAGCACGATGCGCGCCAACTCGCGCGGCCGAGCCAGGCGCGCGGCGGCCGGCAATGCGGTCACCACTAGCAGGAACCACGCGTAGATGCGGAGGGCTTTGTCCAAAGGGGAGTCGCTTTTAGCTTTTCGCCTTTCGCTTTTAGCTAGCAAGTTGAGGGCGAAGCTCAGACAACATGCTGGCGGCAATCTTTGACCAAGGCGTGTCGCCGCTCCGCGCTTTGCTCTGTTCCAAAAGCGAAGAGCCAAAAGCGAACAGCGCACTACTGAAAGATGTCCTTCACCTTATTCAACAGCGAACGATTGACGGGCTTGTTCTCGACCGAGGTGGTGGTCTGCAGTTCCTGCAAGAGCTCGCGCTGCCGCTTGGTGAGCTTCGACGGCGTCTGCACCTTCACTTCGACATGCAAATCACCGCGTCCGTGCCCATTGAGCACCGGCACGCCCTTGTTCTTTATCCGAAAGATCGTCCCCGGTTGCGTCCCTTCGGGAATTTTCAAGGTGTGCTCGCCGTCGAGCGTGGGGACAGAAATCTCGGTACCTAGCGCCGCCTGTGCGAAAGAAATGGGAACTCCGCAAAATAGGTGTTTGCCTTCGCGTTCGAAGAAGGCATGCTCCTTGGTATGCAGCACAACGTAGAGGTCGCCAGAAGGTCCGCCGTAAAGACCGGCCTCGCCCTCACCCGAGTAGAGCATGCGCGCCCCTTCCTCGACGCCAGCGGGGACTTTTACAGTGACCGTGCGCTGCCGCGTGATGCGACCCTGACCCCTGCACTGGGTGCATGGGTCGACAATCAGTTTGCCCGAACCGTGGCAGGCGCTACAGGTGCGTGATATGGAAAAGAATCCCTGCTGATAACGTACTTGTCCGCGCCCTCCGCAGGTGGTGCAGTTGATGGGCGCCTTGCCGGGAGCCACACCACTTCCTTTGCACTGGTCGCACTCTTCTAGGCGCCTGACCTGCACTTGTTTGGTGACGCCAAAGACGGCTTCCTCGAACTCCAAGGTGAGATCTTCGCGCAGGTCGCCGCCACGCTGCGCGCGAGTACGAGTGCGTCCGCCCTGACCGCCGAACACGTCGCCAAAGTTGAACAGGTCGCCGAAGATGTCGTGGAAATCAGTGAACACGGTGGTGTCAAATCCGCCGTTGCCGCCTGGACCACTGGAAACTCCGGCGTGACCAAAGCGATCGTAGCGTGCGCGCTTCTCACTGTCGGCGAGGATCGCGTAAGCTTCACTGCACTCCTTGAAGCGCTCCTCCGCGTCCGGATTGTCCGGATTGCGATCAGGATGGTGTTGCAGCGCGAGCTTGCGGTAGGCGCTCTTAATTTCCTGGTCGTTGGCTGTGCGGCTGACGCCCAGCACTTCGTAGTAATCGCGTTTTACGTTGGTAGCCAGAGCTGTTTACCTTCGCGGGGGCTAAAGCCCCGGTCTCATATTAGCGTTTACGGACGGCCTGAAGGCCGTCCCCTTCATGTCGTGGCGGCCGTCTGCTTTACGGCCTGACGGCCGATTCCGTTCAAATCCCCAAGGCCGTCCCCTTCACGTCGTGAAGACCAATCCCCTTCAAGGAGCCAGGCCCACTCGGGGCCATGCGCTACCCAGTTTTCGGGTGGCGGGCCACGCGCACCATTGCCGGGCGCAGCAGCCGGTCCTTCAACTTGTAGCCGCGCTGCAATTCATCGAGCACATGGTTGTCTTCGACTTCATCGGTGTCCACCATCTGGATGGCCTGATGCAAATTGGGATCGAACAGCTCACCCTCGGCGGGGATGGGTTGCACTCCCAACTTTGCTAGCGCATCGTGAAACTGCTTGTCGATGAGTTCGATGCCGGCATGAAAATCTTCCAGCGAGGCCGCCTTGGTCTGTAAGGCGCGATCCAGACTGTCGAGAATGGGAAGCAATGTGGTCATCGCCCCGGCAAGCGCGTAATCCTTGAATTCCTGCTGCTGCTTGTCGCTACGCTTGCGAAAGTTTTCGAACTCAGCCTGGATACGCGCCGCGCGATCAAGATAAGCTGCACGCTCCGCACGAACCCGCTCTAACTCCGATTGTGCATCTTCGGTCGCTGTAGCGCTCCCTGAAGAAACGGGCTGCTCTTCGTCTTCCGCGGGCGGCAGTTCGTGCTCAAGACTCAACTCCGCCTCAGCGGAGCTTCCATTGTGTTTCTTTACTGGCATAAGTTTCTATTTCGATTCGTTCCAAAGTTGATCGAACAGTCGCGCGATGTACGACACCGCAGTCATAGTGTGCTCGTAATCCATGCGGGTGGGACCGATCACGGCGAGGGAACCCATAACCTCATCGCCTACACGCGCCGGCATTCCGATCAGTACGAAATTACTTAGATGCGGCATGGCATCTTCAAGACCCACAACCACGCGTACGGCCTCCTGGCGGACGTCGAGGTAGGCGGAAAGCAAATCCACGACGCGCTGCTTTTCTTCCAGGGTGGCCAGCAACTGGCGGAGGCGTTCCTGGTCCTGCTCAGTGATCACCAGATTCGATGCGCCTTCCACATAAACCGACTGGGCCACGCCTTCGGTGGCCAGCGCGCCCTGCGCGTATAGCTGCTCCACCGATTGCATTAGGCGATCATATTCGCTGCGCTCTTGTTGAATGCGCTTGCTGATTTCGTTGTGCAGCAGCTCCATCTCCCAGCCACGGAAGTTCTGGTTGATATACGCTGCGGCTGTTTCCAGATCGCCCACCGACAAATCCTGACTGAGCCGCAGCACCCGGTCGCGCACAAAACCATTGCGCATAACCACGACGGCCAAAACCTTTTTGGCGGCCATGCGCTGGAAGTAAACATGCTCCAGTGCGTTGCGCTGGCCGGTCTTCGAGCTGACCGTAACCCCCACGCTGTGCGAAATCAGCGACAGCACATGCGAGGTGCGCTCCATGAATTCAGGTACGTCCTGCAGGCCTTGCAGGCTTCCCTGGATGAGGCTTTCGTCGGCGGGCGACAGTCGCGCCTCTCCGGTCAACTGCTTCACGTAGAAGCGATAGGCCTTGGTGGTGGGAACCCGTCCGGCCGAAGTATGCGGCTGCTCGAGGAAGCCCGCGTCGGCGAGGTCGGCCATCACGTTGCGAATGGAAGCCGCGCTCAGATTCTCGGGATTGCCGCGTGCCAAAGTACGCGAACCCACTGGTTCGCCGGTCGAGATGTAGGACTCGACTACGGCCGTGAGTATTTCGCGCTCGCGACGCCCGATGTTGGGAGGGGTATCCATGGACAATCTTTGGCGGAAGCTAAACTACTGTCTTACAATTATTTACGCGTTTAGCCAGCCAACAATTCCGCACTTTTATTCTAGGAAGCAAGCGGCTTGATGTCAAGATTAGCACTCAACCCAGTCGAGTGCCAGACGCGCAAATCGAGTTTCGCAGGGGAAAGGCATCTCAGCGGTGCCGCCCCTAGGAAAGGCCTAGTAACCGCAGGTGTCGGACAGCTTCTTGATCTTCGAGATTTGCAAGGTTCGGCCCTTCTCGGAAGAGGTCATGGTTCCGCTGATGGCGACTTTCCTGCCGTTATAACCAAGCAAGGAATCGTGGTCGCCCTTAAGGCGGTAGACCTGGCCCTGGGGAGTTCCGAGGATGAAGTCGCCGTTGACGGAGTTCACGCAACCCACCACCGTCATGGCACCAGTACCGCCGGCGGGAGCAGCGTTTGCAGAACTCTGACTCGGCGACGGTTGTTGGGCGAGGACCGCCACCGAAAACAGCAGAAGAGAGGGAAGCACGATCCAGGTTCGCATGTGTAATCTCCGGATGCAGACGTGAAATATATCGTCACCGCCGAGACCGGCGAGGGTAGTTCCTGAGCAAAGCCTATCACGCGCTCCTAACCTATGATCCATTCGACTCTGGAAGTAGAGCAACCGTGAAAGTCGCAGCCGACGCCAATGTTTTGCTTTTGGCAGTGTTCGGCGGCTCGTTTTCGACTACATCTCCACTTCCTGCAGCTCGGGTTTGGGCTGCGGGATAGTGTGCAGCGCGTCCACCATCGCGTCGGCAAACTCGCTGGTTCCGGCGGTGCCGCCCACATCACGCGTGAGGTGCTTCTTCTCGGTGTAAACCTTCTCCAACGCCAGGCGGATATGGTTGGCGGCGTTCTCTTCACCGAGATGGCGCAGCATCAGAATGCCGGAACGTAACACCGCTGTCGGGTTAGCAATGTCTTTGCCCGCGATGTCCGGCGCGGAGCCGTGTACGGCTTCAAAGATGGCGCACTCGTGTCCGAAGTTTGCGCCAGGAACCAGGCCGAGTCCGCCGACAAAGGCTGCGCATAAGTCGGAAATAATATCGCCGTAAAGATTTTCCAGCAGCAACATGTCGTACTGGTAGGGATTCATGACCAGCTGCATGCAGGTGTTGTCTACAATGTGCTCGCCGTAAGTGATCTCGGGATACTCCTTCGAGATGTTGCGCGAACAGCGGATGAACAGACCATCCGACAGCTTCATGATGTTGGCTTTGTGGATGGCGTGGATTTTTTTGCGATGCATCCGTCGCGCGTACTCGAAGGCAAACCGGGAGATGCGCGTGGAAGCTTTTTCGGTGATGATCTTCAGGCTTTCGACTACGCCGGGTACGACTTCATGCTCAATGCCTGAGTACAAGCCTTCCGTATTTTCGCGAACGATAACCAGATCGACGCCGGGATAACGCGTGGGAACTGCGGGCAGGTTACGGATGGGCCGAAAGTTGGCGAACAGCTCAAATTGCTTGCGCAACGCGACGTTGATGCTGGAGAAGCCGCCGCCGATGGGCGTAGTCACTGGGCCCTTCAGGCCGATATGGGTGCGCTCTATGGACTCGGTGAGCTCTTTGGGAATGTACTCTTTGTACTTTTCGAAGGCTTCGGCACCCGCGGCGAAACTTTCCCACTCGAACTTTACACCGGTAGCTTCGAGGATGCGGACGCTGGCGTTCACGACCTCGGGGCCTATGCCATCGCCGGGTATTAACGTGACTTTATATGACATTCGTTCTCATCTGACTACCGGAGTCAGTCTCCGGTCTTGACTTTGGCAGAGGTGTTTTCCTTGGTATCGAGCAAGTCTTTCAACTCAGCCATGAACTCGCGCACGTCTTTGAAATCCAGATAAACGGAGGCGAACCGGACATAAGCGACTTTATCGATGCGCTTCAGGCGGTTCATGATCAGCTCTCCGACCTCGCTGGTCTTGCGCTCGCGGTCGGCGGAGTCCACCACGAAACCTTCGGCATCGTTGACGATCTGCTCCAGCTTGCTCATGGAGACGGGCCGCTTCTCACACGCTCGCAGCAGTCCGTTCAGAACTTTTTGGCGTTCAAACTTCTCGCGACGCCCATCTTTCTTCACCACCATGTAGGGGATCTCGTCGATCCGCTCATAGGTCGTAAAACGCCTCTCGCATTTCAGACACTCGCGGCGACGGCGAATGGATTCGCCTTCCTTGCTTTCGCGCGAATCCACCACTTTGTCGTTTTCAAAGCCGCAGAATGGACACTTCATGATTGAGAGAAGATGCAGGCAGAAGACCTGCACCTTGATTGTAACAGTGAAGAGAGGAACGACCGTCCTAGGTTATCCAACCGCCGCCGACTACAACGTCCCCGTCGTAAAACACAACAGCTTGACCAGGAGTGATAGCGCGCTGGGGTTCGTCGAAGGTCGCCAGGACTTCGTCGTCGCCAGTCTTCTCGAGGATCGCATTCGCAGCTTCGTGCCGGTGACGAATCTTAGCACGCACGCGCGTGGGCTCGCGCAGATCGTCAACGGCGATCCAGTTCAAGCGCCGCGCCCGCAACGTGTGTGAGAACAGCTCGTCGCCGCTGCCCACCACGACTTCATGCTTCTCTCCGCGAATCTGCAAGACATACAGCGGCGCGCCCGTGGCCACGCCGAGACCCTTGCGCTGGCCCACGGTGAAGTTGTGAATTCCATGGTGCGTGCCGACTACCTCGCCGGCAGTGGTGACCAGTTCTCCCGCGGTATCGGGAAACTCCTCGCCCTGCTCAGCAAGATAGGCATCGAGAAATATCTTGTAATCCCCACCGGGAATAAAGCAGATCTCCTGCGAGTCGGGCTTCTCGAACAGACGCAAACCCGCGCGCTTGGCCTCTTCGCGCACTTCCGGCTTGCGCATCTCACCCAGCGGAAACAGGGTGCGGCTCAACTGTTCCTGCGTCAGACCGAAGAGGAAATACGTTTGGTCCTTGGCGCGGTCTGCGGGACGCTCCAACACCCAGCGCTCAGTACGCTCGTCGAATTGGTTGCGCGCGTAATGTCCGGTGGCCAGCCGCTCGGCTCCGATCTGCCGCGCGGTGGTCAAGAGCTGATCAAACTTCAGATGGTTATTGCACAGGCTGCACGGGATCGGCGTGCGCCCGGAAAGATACTCCGCGACGAAGGGACGCACCACGTCATTCTCAAATCGCTGTTCCTGATTGACGACGTAATACGGGATGCCAAGCGTCTCGGCTACGCGGCGCGCGTCATAAACGTCGTCGATGGAGCAGCAGCGCCCCTGCACAGACTCAGGCATGCCGTTGTGACCTGCGAGTCGGCGCTGGTTCCAGAGCTGAAGCGTGAGCCCGACCACCTTGTGTCCCTGCTCGCACAGCAAGGCTGCGACGGCAGAGGAGTCCACTCCTCCGGACATGGCAACGGCGATAGTCTGGTGCTGCATATTGCTCACGATGTGTTTTCCAGAAATTTCCTATGCCAGTGTCCGCTATTCTCCGGCTAAAGGCGAACAGCGATCTTAGCTAAGCGCTGACGGCTTTCTTCCACACTGGGCTGATCTCTCGCAGCCGCGTAACTACTTCCGGGACCAACGACAGCGCGAACTCCACATCCTCAGCCGTGTTCTGCTTGCCCAGGCTGAAGCGGATGCTGGCGCGCGCACGGTCAGGCGAGAGCCCCATCGCGGTCAGCACATGCGACGGCTCGATCGCTCCAGACGAACACGCGGCTCCAGTAGAAACTGATAGTCCCTTCAGGTCGAGCGCAATCACCATGGCTTCGCCTTCGATGCAATCGAAGTAGATGTTGGTCGTGTTGGGCACGCGCGGAGCATCGCCGCTGTTGACGCCGATTTGCTCGACCGACTCGACAATTCCATGCTCGAGGCGATCGCGCAGCCCGGCCATCCGTTTGGCACTGCCATCCACAAATCCGTCGCGAGCAATCTCTGCTGCTTTGCCCAGTCCGACGATGCCCGGCAGATTCTCCGTTCCCGCTCGCCGCGAACGTTCGTGCCGCCCGCCATAGATCATGGGCTGCAGCAAGGTACTCTTGCGTACGAACAGCGCCCCAGCGCCTTGTGGGCCGTGCATCTTGTGGCCGGTAATGGTCAGCAGGTCGCAGCCAATCTCCTTCACGTCGAGCGGCACCTTGCCGGCCGACTGTACGGCATCGGTGTGGAAATATACGTCGGCTTCGGTCGCAATCTTGCCGATCTCGCTCACCGGCTGCAGCACGCCAGTTTCGTTGTTTGCCAGGATGATGCTGATCAGCTTGGTCTCGGGGCGCAGCGCGCGCCGCACATCATCGGGATCGACCAGCGCTCGTCCGTCCACCGGCAAGTAGGTCACGAGGCAGCCCATCGCTTCGAGCCGCTTGCAAGCATTCAGCACCGCGTGATGTTCTACCGCCGAGGTGATGATGTGATCGCCGGGCTGTACCAGACCAAACAGCGCAAGGTTGTCGCCCTCGGTGCCGCCGCTGGTGAAGACGATTTCCGCCGGGCGGCAGTTCAGCAACTCGGCAACTTGCTCGCGCGCGTGTTCCACCGCAGATCGCGCTTGCTGTCCCTGCTGATGAATGGACGACGCGTTGCCGAACTTCTCGAAGAAGTAGGGACGCATGGCCTCAAACACTTCGGGAAGAAGCGGCGTGGTGGCGTTGTTGTCGAGGTAGACGCGATGCATAGTCCCTTTTCGCCGTTCGCTTTCCGCAAAAGACACCAAGCGAAATGCGAATGGCTTGTTTACTATTGTAGCTACTTATTGGATTCAAGCGAGGGAAGAGCGATTCGGGAGTGCCATTCGCTCCTCGCAGAGCCGGGTTGGCAAAAAGCGAAAAGCGCCTTCTACCGCTTTTCCATCGGCACGTACTTGTTCGGATACAGCGGCCCCTGATAGTCCGCGCGCGGGCGAATCAGCCGGTTGTCGTGGAGCTGCTCGATAACGTGCGCAGTCCATCCTGCAACTCGCGACACGGCAAACACCGGCGTGAACAAATCAATATCGATGCCCAACGTGTGATAGGTAGAAGCCGAATAGAAGTCCACGTTCGCGTTAAGCTTGCGATCGGCGACGATGAACTCTTCAATCTTGTGGGAGATTTCGAACCACTTGGTGTTGCCGCTCGACTCTCCGAGATCGCGCGACATCGTCCGCAAATGCGTGGCTCGCGGATCTTCCGTGTGATAGACGCGATGCCCGAATCCGGGGACCTTCTTCTTCTGCGCCAGCATGCCTTTCACGTAATCAACTGGGTCCGCACCTGATGCGTCGATGGCTTCCAGGATGCGGAACACCGCCTCGTTGGCGCCCCCGTGCAGCGGCCCTTTCAGTGCCCCAATGGCCGCCGTGATAGCTGAGTGCATGTCACTGAGCGTCGCTGCGACTACTCGCGCCGCGAAGGTCGAAGCGTTCAGTTCGTGGTCGGCGTGCAGGATGAGTGCGATGTCGAAGGCGCGCTCTGCCGTCGCGCTCGGAATCTCGCCGTTCAGCATGTAGAGGAAATTGCCCGCGTGGGACAACGAGCGGTCAGGTTCGATCAGCGTCTTGCCTTTGCGGATGCGATCGTAAGCGGCCACCACGTAAGCCAGTTGCGCCGTCAGGCGAACCGCCTTGCGCACATTGGCTTCGTGGTCGTTTACTTTCTCTTCGGGATCGTAATACGACAGCGCCGAAACGATGGTGCGGAGCACGTCCATGGGCAGCGCGTGTTTGGGAGCTTGCCGCAAAAGACTGATGATTGAGGCATCCAATTTGCGCTCGCGCGCCAGGCTCAGCTTCAACTCCTGCAACTCGGCGCGATTCGGTAGGCGACCAAACCAGAGCAGATAGCAAACTTCTTCAAAATTCGAATGATCGGCCAGTTCGTGAATGTCGATGCCACGATAAGCCAGGACACCTTGATCGCCATCGATGAAGCAAATGCTGGAATTCGCTGCGGTAATGCCTTCCAGGCCTTTGCCGCTGTGCGCCGTCGTAGACATGAATACCTCTTGCGGCTTGCTACACCGCCGTAAGAAACACAAAGGGATTGCGCGGTTGACAGGGGGGAAAGCCGCGCGGGAGTGCAACTTACTTTTATACTCCGCAGCTTCCGGGCTCGTCCATTCACGCGGCCGTCTTCGAATGGCGTTCAGGGTCTCGCCCCATCCATCTCGGCGTCGGCGGCCCAGTGCAGAGTATTCGTCCCCAAGCCGCTAACTCTAAGGCCGATTCTACGTCCAAGGGGGCGTCACATCCGTGGGGCGGGATTGTCATGTCTGCAGGCTCGATTCTCCTTGCAGAATCCGCCATCGTAAAAGGAGGGTTGTTCCATGTACAAGCTTCGTTTGGTCTTGTCACTCGCTGTCGTAATGTTGGCTGCGGTGTTTTGCAATGCGCAGTCCACTCAGCTTGATCTGCCGCGTCAGAGCCAGCACGCCGTGGTAACTCAACGTATCGGTGTCACCGATATCACCATTAACTACCATCGTCCACTAGCGAATGATCGCAAAGTTTGGGGAGGACTCGTGCCTTACGGTCAGGTGTGGCGTGCCGGCGCCAATGAAAATACGACCATCACCTTTGCCGGTCCGGTCACCATTGAAGGGCAGCCTTTGGACGCGGGCACCTATGGGTTGCATATGATCCCCAACGAAGATCAGTGGACCATCATCTTTTCTAAAATGCACACCGCCTGGGGAAGCTTCAGCTACGACCAGAAAGAAGACGCATTGCGGGTCACGGTGAAGCCGCAAACAACGCCTGAACTGCACAATGCCCTGGCCTATGACTTTGACCAGCTTCAGCCTGACTCCGCCGTAATCACCATGAGCTGGGACAAAGTTGCCGTGCCTTTCAAGGTCGCAGTCAACGTGAACCAGGCCGTCGAAGCCAGCCTGCACAACCAGCTACGCGGATTGTCGCAGTACACGTGGGATGCCTGGGATGATGCGGCGACCTATTTGGTAGACAACAAAGGGGACCTGAACGAGGCGCTCAAGTTTGAAGACAAATCCATCCAGAACGAGGAGCGTTTCGAAAACCTGATGACCAAGTCGCGCATTCTGGATGCGATGGGCCAGAAGGACCAGGCTGCGACCGTGCGCAATAAAGCTCTGGCCATGGGCAATGCGCAGCAGTTGTATGGATATGCCCGCCAGTTGCAGCGTCAGAAGCAGCAGGATGAAGCGTTCGCTGTATTCCGCACAATGGAGAAGAAGTATCCGGGCAACTGGCTGACCTATGCCGGTATGGGCCGCATTGCTTGCAGTCAGGGCGATTACACCAAGGCCACCGACGACATGAAGCTGGCGCTGTCGACAGCTCCGGACGTGGGGAAGTCCAGCGTGGAGGGCCTAATCAAACGCCTGGAGGCGAAAGAGGACATTAACAAGTAAACCTGGACGGCGTTTCGCGGCCTTGCGCGGCGCTGTCGATCTTTGTCACATCGGAGCGTGATAAGGGCGGGCCAGACTCCCCATCTGGCCCGCTTCTGATTGTGTCCCGCTCTCTCCCGAGCTATAGTTAAGGGTTTGCTTACCTCGTCCGGGACTCTCCGTCCGAACGACAATTTACGCGCCCGCTACGGCGGTCCGCATCCGGAGTAATCATGTCTAAACGTTTCGCTCTGCTGCTGTGCGTTCTGACGCTCGGCCTCGGCACCTTTGCGTCCGCCGACGAAGGCATGTGGTTGTTCAACGCCTTCCCAAAGGACAAAGTCCAGGCCAAATACGGCTTTGCTCCCGATCAAGCCTGGCTTGATCACGTGCGCCTTTCCTCTGCCCGTGCTCCGAACGGATCATCGTCTTTCGTTTCTGCGGATGGCCTTATCTTCACCAACCATCACATCGCGCAGGAGTGTGTTCACGACCTCTCGACCAACGGTAAGGACTACATGAAGAACGGCTTCTATGCTGCGACCAGGGCTGAAGAGCCGAAGTGTCCTGGCGTCGAATTCATCGTCCTGGAAGATATTCAGGACGTTACTGCCAAGGTGAATGCCGTGGTCACGCCCGGCATGTCAACTGCCGATGCGGGCAAGGCGCAGCGCGAAGAAATGTCGTCGCTGGAGAAGGAGTGTTCTACCGGCAACATACGGTGTGACGTGGTCACGTTGTATTCGGGCGCTATGTACAACCTTTACAAGTACAAGAAGTATGACGACATCCGCCTGGTCTTTGCGCCCGAGTTCGACATCGCGTTTTTCGGCGGCGACCCCGACAACTTTGAATATCCGCGCTACGATCTCGATATCTCGTTCTTCCGCGCGTATGAAAACGGTGAGCCTGCCAAGATTCACGATTACCTGAAGTGGTCGCCCGTTGGGGTGAAGGAAGGCGATTTGGTCTTCGTGTCAGGTCACCCCGGACGCACTGGGCGTTTACTCACGGTGGACCAGCTTACTTTCCTGCGTGATTACCAATATCCCATGCAACTCAGCTCCCTCTCGCGTCGCATTGCCATGTTGCAAAAGTTCAGTGCCACGTCGGAGGAGAATGCGCGCGAAGCCCAAAGCGACGTCTTTGGTCTGCAAAACGGCTTTAAGGCGATTACCGGCTATCAAGGCGGACTACTCGACAAAGACTTGATGGCGAAGAAGACGGCCGACGAGAAGGCACTGCAAGCCTTCATTAATTCCGATCCCAAGCTCAAAGCTGAATTCGGCGACCCGTGGGCCGAGATCGGTAAGGCCGTTGATGTTCAGAAACAGATCTACAAGCCCCTGGGATATGTCGATAACCTGGGTGGCTTCCGCGGCGACCTGGCCCGCTATGCCCGCGATATCGTGCGCGCAGCCGGGCAAAAACAGAAGCCGAGCAACCAGCGTATTCGCGGCTTCCAGGACTCAGCGTTGCCCACGCTGGAGCAGCGCTTGTTCTCGACCGCTCCCATCTACAAGTCCCTGGAGCAGGCGCTGCTGGCGGAGAGCCTGGCCGAAATGCAGGATGTCCTCGGCGCCGACAATGCCGACGTAAAGAAGGCGTTGGCTGGCAAGACTCCGGACGAGCGCGCTAAAGAGCTGATCGACGGAACCAAGCTCGAGGACGTAGCGGTCCGCAAGCAACTCTACGAAGGCGGCGAAGCCGCGGTCGAGGCCAGCACCGACCCCTTGATCGTCCTGATGCGCCAAATCGAGCCAGACGCTCTCGCCATCCACCAGCGCGACGAGGACGAAGTGCAGGCAGTACTGCGCCGCGATGGCGGTTATATTGGCAAAGCCCTGTTCGCAAAAGATGGGCTCAGCGTTCCACCGGATGCCACCTTCACCTTGCGCCTCAGCTACGGCGCCGTGGAAGGCTACAAGCTGAACGGCAAGAACGTGCCGTGGTTTACCACCATGGGCGGAGCCTACAAACACGCCGCCGACCACGGCAGCAAGCCGCCGTATCAGCTTCCCGACAGTTGGCTGAAAGCCAAGTCATCGATTGACCTCAACACACCGTTTGATACTGTTTCTACCCCCGACATCATCGGCGGCAACTCGGGTAGCCCGGTCATCAATAAAAACGCCGAAGTGGTGGGGATTATTTTCGATGGAAACATTGAGTCGTTGCCGTGGAACTTTATGTACAGCGACAAGGTGGGGCGTTCCATCGAGGTGGATTCGAGGGCGATCATCGAGTCACTGCGCGATATCTACCACGCTGACGCTTTGGCCAACGAGTTGACGGGCACGCAACCTGCGGCCATGAAACCAAATCCGCAGAACAAGATGCGGAAACCAGTCGCCAAGCAGCAATAACCTGGCGCATCATAAGCAGGAAGGGGCGCGGCGAAGGTCGCGCTTTCCCTGTTGTGACCCCGGCCTCCTCTGTCGCAGCTCATCCCTCCAATCCTGCGACCATGGCCGGTGCCGAACATCGAATGTGTTAGCCTTTTAATTGGTTGAGGTGTGCTTAGTGGGCGTTTGCGAGCCCGGCGAAGCAAAATCACACGCAGGTTCCTGTCAAGGTAAACAGCATTGATCAATAAGTTTATCGCCAAGATTTTTGGCACTAGTAACGAACGCGAAATCAAGCGGATTATGCCGCTGGTGGAGCAGATTAATGGGCTCGAGCCGGCGATGAAGCAGCTCAGCGACGAGCAGCTGCGGGCCAAGACGGACGAGTTCCGCCAGCGCATCCGGGAGCGCGTGGATGCAGTCGAGGACGCTGATGAAAAGGATCGTGAGCTAAAAGCAGCGCTGGACGAGATTCTTCCCGAGGCGTTCGCCGTCGCACGCGAGGCGGGTTGGCGTGTGCTGAAGATGCGGCACTTTGATGTACAACTGGTCGGCGGTGCCGTGCTGCACCAGGGCAAGATTGCCGAAATGAAGACCGGCGAAGGTAAAACGCTGGTCGCGACCCTGCCGGTTTACCTCAATGCGCTTTCCGGACGTGGCGTACACGTGATCACGGTCAACGACTACCTGGCCAAGCGCGACTCGGAGTGGATGGGTAAGCTCTACACCTTCCTCGGTCTGACAGTTGGCGTTATCGTACACGACCTCGATGACCGCGAGCGGCGCGAAGCTTACGGCGCCGACGTAACCTACGGCACCAACAACGAGTTCGGCTTCGACTACCTGCGCGACAACATGAAGTTTGACCTTAACGACTGCGTGCAGCGCGGCCACAACTACTCCATCGTTGACGAAGTGGACTCGATCCTGATCGACGAAGCCCGTACGCCGCTCATCATCAGCGGCCAGAGCGAGGAATCCACTGACAAGTATTACCGCGTGAACCGCATCATTCCTCAGCTGGAGCTCGGCGAGGAGATCGACCGCGGGCTTGGAGAGGACAAAATACTCACCGGCGATTACGTGGTGGACGAAAAGCACCGCACCATCACCGTTACCGACGTGGGCTGGGAGAAGGTGGAGCGCCTGCTGGGCATTGGGAACATCGCCGATCCCGAAAACTGGGACCTCAAGCATCACGTTGACACGGCAATCAAGGCGCACGCCCTGTATCGCCGCGACGTCGAGTACGTGGTGAAAGATGGGGAAGTGCTCATCGTGGATGAGTTCACCGGACGCCTGATGCCGGGCCGCCGCTGGTCCGACGGGTTGCATCAAGCGGTGGAAGCCAAGGAAGGCGTAAAGATCGAGCGTGAGAATCAAACGCTCGCGACCGTTACCTTCCAGAATTACTTCCGCATGTACAAGAAGCTGGCGGGCATGACCGGCACGGCGGAAACGGAAGCGGCTGAATTCGACAACATTTACAAACTTGAAGTTGTGGTCATTCCCACCAACAAGGTGCTGTTACGCATTGAGAATTCTGACGTTGTGTATCGCACCGAGAAGGAAAAATTCTTCGCCTCGGCCGACGAGATTCAGAAGATCGCCGACAAAGGACAGCCCATTCTGGTGGGCACAACCTCGGTTGAAAAATCAGAGCGTCTGTCGGAGCTGCTGAAGAAGAAGGGCATCAAGCACGTGGTGCTGAATGCCAAATACCACGAGAAGGAAGCCGAGATCGTCGCCCAGGCGGGCCGCAAGGGCGCAATCACCATTGCCACCAACATGGCCGGCCGCGGTACCGACATTCTGCTGGGCGGCAATTCCGAGTTCATGGCCAAGCAGGAGTGCATCAAGAAAGGCCTGGCGCAGCCGCTGAAAGTGGTGGCGGGCGAAGTCACCGCCAAGCCCGACGATCCGAACCTCTCATACTTTTACTACGGCGGTAACGAATATCAGGTCCCGACCGCGCAGTGGACCGAGATCAACGCTCGCTACAAGGAAGTCACCGACGCCGAGCACGAGGAAGTTATCGCGCTTGGCGGCCTGTTTATCTTCGGCACCGAGCGCCATGAGGCGCGTCGCATCGACAATCAGTTGCGTGGACGCGCTGGCCGCCAGGGCGATCCTGGCGCATCGCGCTTCTATCTGTCGCTCGAAGATGACCTGATGCGCATCTTCGCCAAGGAGTGGGTGTCAAACCTGCTTCAGCGGTTAGGCATGGAAGAAGGCGTGCCGATCGAATCGAAGCTGATCACGCGGCGTATTGAGGCTGCGCAGAAGGCGGTTGAGGGCCAGAACTTCGAAGCCCGTAAGCACCTGCTCGAATACGACGATGTGATGAACAAGCAGCGCCAGGCAGTCTACGGATTGCGCCGGCAGCTTCTCGAAGGCATCGATCAGAAAGAACTCATCCTTGAGGACTACGTTCGCGACATTCTTGGCGGCCTGCTTGATAAGTATGCCGCAAAAGACACGCACGCCGAAGACTGGGACATCAAGAGTCTGAAGAACCAGCTCTTCACGCGCTTTGGGGTGGACATCGCGGCCGAAGGAATCCAGGCCGAAACGCTGAACCGCCAGGAACTCGGCGACACCATTTTCGACAAGCTGAAAGAACGTTACGAGGCTAAGGAAAAGCTGATCGGCCCTGATGCCATGCGCCATCACGAGCGCATCATTATGTTGAGCGTAATCGACCAGCAGTGGAAGGACCACCTGCTCAGCATGGACCATCTGCGCGAAGGCATTGGACTGCGCGGCTATGGCCAGCACGATCCGCTGGTCGAATACAAGCGCGAGTCGTTCGACATGTTCGAAGCCATGATGGAGCGCTTCGAAGAAGAGACCGTCCGGTACCTGTACCTGATGCAGGTAATCGAAGCGCCCTCTCGCCCGGTTGCGCAGCATGCGATTTCCTCGGGAGACTTTGACGCCAGCAACGGTCAAGACGCCTCGGCGTTCAGCACCGGCGGCAGACGAAACCGCGCGACTACGTCGATGGACGACATGGAAGAGGCCTTCCAGCGTCGCAAGCGCCGCGAGTTGGAACAGGCGCGCATGGCGGGCGCAGGCGAGGCCGGAACCGTGCAGCAAGTGGTTCGTGGCGACAAGGTGGGCCGCAACGATCCTTGTCCTTGCGGCAGCGGAAAGAAGTACAAGAAGTGTTGCGGGGCGTAGAGGCGGTGCTGTTCGCTCTTCGCTTGACACTCGGTAATCCCTACAACGAGTGATCACGGCTATTTCCTGTTTCGGCTTCCCACAACGGCAGTAAGGCCATTATTGCTTTGCGTTCCGTGCGGGACTCTGTTAATGTCCGCCCGAATATAACCCATAGAGGCGCGCTGATGCTGCCTTGAGTCGTGACTTATGCGCGGCAACAGGTTCAGTCGTTCGACAACTCAGGGAGGTCATTATGGCATTTTGTGTGTCCTGCGGTACTCAAATGGCGGACAACGCGGCATTCTGTCCCAACTGCGGGAAGGCCGCGGGTCAGGCAGGCGGGACAGCGGCATCTGCCGCGCCCGCACCGGCGATTGATCATGGCACTAGTGGCGCGTCCGCTGCGCCGATGGCGGAAAACATAGCCGGCATGCTCGCGTATTTCACCATTATTCCAGCGATCATCTTTCTCGTGATTGAGCCCTATAATCGTAATCGTTTCGTCCGCTTCCACTCGTTTCAGTGCCTATTTACCTGTGCCGCGCTGATTGTGCTGCACATTTGCCTGTCTATCTTCAGTTACATTTTGCCGCTGATGATGTTTCCCATCTGGGGGCTGCTGGGGCTCGCCGAACTTGCGCTGTGGCTGCTGCTGGTAATCAAGGCGTATCAGCACGAGATGTTCAAGCTACCCGTTGTCGGAGACTTGGCCGAGAAACAAGCCAACGCCTAACAGCCCGCGTCCGGAACATTGGCGGGGCGGCTCAGCCCCGCTTTTTAACTGAGTGCAGTTTCATGGTTGGTATATCCCAGCGGTTGGTTTGAAAGGGCGTGGCTTCCGCCATGCCGCAAGACTAAAGCTGTGCCCTTTCAAATCCTGGATACACCAACTCTAAAAAACCGCTTGAGTACTACCGGCCCGCGCAACCTGGCTTCCCGTAGTCACGACAAAAAGGCCCATCTTCGGAAGCCGCTTGCTTCGCTTCTTCCAAAATGTTATTTCTACCTACTTTTTGTTTCGCGGACGCGATATTCTGTGGGGCTTGTTTCAAACCAAGAATCCCACGTAGGCGAAAGGGTCTGTGAGGGTACGAGTTTTTTACCACGATAAGTGTTTCGACGGCGCTTGTTCGGCGGCGCTGTTTTCGCGTTTCTACCGGGAGCGCATTCGCGACGCCGAATTCGAGTATATGGGTCTGGTGCATCGCGCCGGGGCACTCTTCAACGAGGACGATTTCACCGGCGACGAGAATGCCATCGTCGATTTCAAATACTCGTCGTCACCGCGCATTACCTGGTGGTTCGACCATCATCAGAGTGCCTTCCTGACGCCGGAAGACGCCTCCCATTTCGAGCAGGAGCTGAGCAACACCAAGTTCTACGATCCCGATTTTCGCTCGTGCACAAAGTTCATCGCTTCCGTAACCCAGCGACGATTCGGCTTCAATCCAGCGCCGGTAGCGGAGCTGATTGAGTGGGCCGACATCATCGATGGAGCACTCTACAGTGATCCTCAGTCAGCAGTCGAAATGAAAGAGCCGGCGATGAAACTGACCATGGTGATCGAGTCCAATCAGGACCCGCAGTTTATCCCCACCTTGATTCCGAAGCTGGCGTACAAGTCTCTGGCGGACATCATCGCTGAGCCAATGATCGCCGGGCGCCTTCCCGAACTCACGCAACGGCACCTGCGCTCAATCGAAATTTTGCGCGAGCGTACACAATGCAAAGATGGCACCGTCTTCTTCGACGTAACCGATCATGAACTGGAGGGCTACAACAAGTTTGTGCCCTATTACCTGCACCCCGATTGCGTTTACAGCGTGGGGCTCAGCAAGAGTAGCTTCCGCACGAAAGTATCGGTCGGCTCCAATCCGTGGTCAAAGATTGAGCCGGTGGAGAACCTTGCCAAGATTTGCGAGCGCTATGGCGGCGGCGGACACGCCCGCGTGGGAGCGATCTCGTTTCCACCGGGGATGCTGGAAGAGGCGCGCCAGGCAGCGAAGGATATTGTTGCTGAATTAAGGGCCAGCTATCGGAGATATGCGTAGCAGTAATTCGCTGCACCGGGCTTGGAGAGAAGCTACGCAATGTTTACATCCTGTTGACAACCTCGAAAATATACAGCGGTAATCTTTTCGACAGAGCGCCACGGGCGGACGGGGATTTGGCAAGCGCGTTTGTCGGGGCAATTCAAACGGTTTGTTGTCCGTCCGCCCAGGTTCGTTGCTCTAGCTGCTGGCTGCCGATTTCGCCGCTCTCTTCTTGCGTTGCGTCGGGTGGACAAACCACGCGATCGCAATACTCACCAGGTACAACACAATCATGGGCGCGGCGAAGATGCACATGTTCATGATGTCGGTGGTTGGCGTGATGATGGCCGCGATGATGAAGATCACCAGAATGGAGTAGCGGAAGTTGCGCCACATCCAGCCCGCGGTCAAGATTCCCATCAGTGACAGGAAGAACACGAGGATCGGCATCTCGAAGACGATGCCCAACCCGGCGATAATGGTGAGGAATAGGTCGGTGTATTCGCCGACAGTGATCATCGGCTTGAACTGGGCGCTCCAGCCAATCAGGAAGTCCAGCGCCGCCGGATAGACCATCTTGTAGCCGAACCAGCCGCCCGCCAGAAATAGTCCCACCGTGCTGAACATGAACGGCAACACGTAGCGGCGCTCATTGCGGTAAAGGCCCGGCGCGATGAATGCCCACACCTGGTAGAGCACGAACGGCGACGCCACGAAAATTCCCGCCAGGAACGCGATCTTCAGGTACATGTTAAACGGGTCGGTGGGGTTCAGATAGACGAGCTTCTGCTCCATCTGATGATTGGCCAGGGCCGCCATGATGGGCTTCTGCATGATGGCGAAGATCTGCTCGTGGAACCACCAGCAGACGCAGAAGCCAGCCACCACATACAGAAAGCTATAGATGATGCGCCGCCGCAGCTCCTCCAGGTGTTCGAGGAAGCTCATGCCGGTCATTTCCTCGGAGGCGCGCTTCTGGGCGGTTTCCAGGACGGGGTTAGGCATCGGGACTTGACCTGGCAGGCGCGGGCGCCGGGCTCAGCGGTGGTGCAGGCGGGAGTTCGTCCGCGGACTCAGCCTCAGGCGCCGCGATCGCATCGGAGCTACCTCGGCTTACGATCCCAACCGGGGGCAGGATGGCGGGCTCCAACGACGTCTGCGGCGGTAAAGCCTTGGCCGCCTCGGTGTCCTTCCTGACGCGCTCATCCAGTTCAATATTCATCATCTCGGTTTCGAGCTGGTTCTTGAACTCGTTACTGGCGCGCTTGAACTCGGCCATGTATTTCCCCAACTGCCGGGCCAGCCCGGGTAGACGTTTGGGGCCGACGACGACCAGTGCCAGCAGAAAAATGAAGATCATCTCTGGCATGCCAAGGTTCATAGGTTCATCATAATGCGGGGGGCCTGTTTTCACCACAAAGACAGCTCTCAGCCGTCCGAGATAAGGTTGTCATCCCGTCCGAGCCCGCTTCAGCGGGCGAGCGGAGGGACCTGCTGTCCGCCTGCCCTGTGAAACCTGACGCATCCTGCAACCCGGCCGGCGCCACCGCGCCGATATGCAAGATCCCAGCCGCTAACCGGTAACTCCCCGACTCCTTCCTTGCTCACTATCTGCCCGCTCTATCGTCTGTTACGAAAGCGGGGGACCAAACGGATTTCGCACCTTCCTTTTCCGAAGCAGCATCCAAAATAGCGGCTGATCTGGCAGGCCGGGGCGGGTCAAAGTGCATGGTATACTGCGTGCAAGTCTTGCTCCGGTGCGCTTATCTTGAAGATTCGTCCCCGGCCAGCCGAAGGAACCTACATGGCAAGTAGTTCGCGTCGCTCCGCAGTTCTCGTCCTCAGCATCATTCTGGCTTGTGGTTGTGTGGGCATGCTTTTTGGCCAGCACCTCACTTCATCCACTACAACCACCAGCGACAGCGACATTCGCGATAGCCTCCGCAGCTTTACCCAGGTTTACGAAGTCGTCCAGCAGAACTACGCCGAGCCGGTCAACCCCGACAAGGCCATCTATAACGGGGCGATCCCGGGCATGCTTCGGGTGCTCGATCCGCACTCCAACTTCTTCGATCCCAAATCGTATGCCGCCTTGCGTGAGGAGCAGCGCGGGAAGTATTACGGCGTGGGCATGCAGGTCGGTCCCCGCAACAATAAAGTCATTGTGATTGCGCCCTTTACGGGAGCGCCTGCGTATCGCGCCGGCATTCGGCCGGGCGACGTCATTATCGCGGTGGATGGTAAGCCTACCGATAACATGACCACCAGCGACGTTGCCGACTTGCTAAAGGGCCCCAAGGGTACGGCAGTCAAAATCACCGTGCTGCGGGAAGGGTCCGAGCGGCCGCTCGACTTTACCGTGGTGCGCGATGAGATTCCCCGCTACAGCGTTGATGTGCATTTCATGATTCGCCCGGGTATCGGTTACATCCACGTCTCGGGGTTTCAGGAGACCACCGAGAAAGAGGTGCGCGATGCGCTGGATGAGCTCGGCGATATTCACGGGCTGATCCTTGATCTTCGTCAGAATCCTGGTGGACTGTTGAGCGAGGGCGTGGGTGTGGCTGACCAGTTCCTGAAGAAGGGACAAGTTATCGTTTCCCATCACGGACGGGCTTCGGCGGAGAAGGTTTACAAAGCCAGCCACGGCAATGGTGGCAAGGACTATCCGCTGGTCGTACTAGTGAACCGTGGAACTGCTTCGGCGGCGGAGATCGTTGCCGGCGCGATTCAAGACCATGATCGCGGTCTGATCGTCGGCGAAACCACATTCGGCAAGGGCTTGGTGCAGACCGTGTATCCGCTGTCGGAGAACACCGGACTGGCGCTGACCACAGCCAAGTACTACACCCCGAGTGGCCGCCTGATCCAGCGTGACTACAGCAACATCTCGCTTTACGACTACTACTACAACGATCGCGATAACGATGCCAATAACGCCAACCACGAAGTCAAGATGACCGACAGTGGCCGCACTGTTTACGGTGGCGGAGGCATCACTCCCGACGTGAAGATCCCGCCGGTGAAAACCAATAAGTTCCAGGACCAGCTACTGGAGAAATACACGTTCTTCAATTTCGCCAAGCATTACGTCATCAACCACAAGGTCACCAAGCAATTTGAAGTTGACGATGCGGTGATGCAGGAGTTTCGCAAGTTCCTGGATGAACAGAAGACGCCCTTCACCGAAGCGGACCTGGCAGAGAACGGCGATTGGATTAAATCCAACATCAAGGCTGAATTGTTTATCAACGAATTTGGTCAGCAGGAAGGCATGAAGGCACACGCCGAGAGCGACCCGGCTATAGCTCAGGCGCTGGAACTGCTTCCCCAGGCAAAGCAGTTGGCTGACAACGCCAAGCGAACGATCGCGCAGCGCAATAATGCCAGGCTGACGGCGCAACAGAGCGACACTCCAGCGGCGCAATCGGTGAAGCGTTAATCGCGGAACAGAACCCAGAGCACCCGCAAAGGCCGCTTCGGCGGCCTTTTGCATTTTCAGAAAATTGCTCACCTGATCGGCGGAGCGCCGCAACATCGGCACATACCAGCGGGCGATGCTTGGATTTTGCGCCGCCCCGCTCGATCAAAGCCGAATCAAACCAATACGAGTTCGGCGGCTCGCGCGGAGGAAAAGTTCATCACCTCGGGCCGCACCAACCTGTCGAAGTCCGCATAGGTCATCCTGATCAACTCATGGTGTGAACCGGCATTGAAGGCGATTTCCTCGTCCTCCGTTAGCGTCTCATCGACATATACCGGGATCCCGTACAAGTTGCCGAAGGGAGGCATGGCTCCCGTCTCGCAGTCCGGAAAATGTTGTTTAAACTCGCGTTCACTGGCTAGTTCCGCATCACGCACGCCCACCGCTCGCTTCAGCGCGAGCAGGTCCACCTGGTACGACGCCGGCAGCACCGCCATGGCGAGGGCTCCATCGAGTTTCACGATCACGGTCTTGGCCAAAAATCTGCCCGAGATATGCGACACTGCCGCAATCCCCTGGGCGGTGTAAGCCTTGGAGTGAGAGATGACGACATATCTCACTTCGTGGCCATCAAGGAAGGCTTTGACTTTGGTGAAGGGCATATCGAACTCCTCGCAACATTCTGCGGGCCCGCGGCCCGGAAGATGGTTGATGAAGCTGGTCAAGGGCGTCGTTTGCCAACCCTGTGCAGGTGGCTAAGCTGCGCGATTGATTTGCTGGATTCCGCGATGTTGGTCGCGATGGCGTGAGAAGAATTGACCATTCGGGCTACCTCCTTGCGGTGGGTTGACCCTCGTGTAGCCTCAGTGTAATCCGCTCTTGGCGGCGCGCAAGCACAGCCGTCACATTACCTATGTGACAGAAAGTTCAGAGGATTTGGTGCGTTATTACGCTACTTATTTCCCATCACCACAGTGAAAAAATCAGGGATTAGCACGTGTTTCTCGCTGAAGCGAAAGCCGGTATTTCGCAGCATTTGTTGATACTCAGCGTACGTGTAGGCATCGCCTGAGGGAGTGGTCGCCAACATGATCAACGCAAACCCCGCCGGGCGTGGAGGAGAAATGCGGTCTTCGTTGGGTATCATAGCCATGATCAGCGCGCGGCCATTTGGCTTCAACGCGGCGTGTACCCTGCGAAGCAACTTTTCGCATGTGCCCGGTCGAAGTGGCTCAGAAAATTCGGCATGAGCACCAGATCGTAGCCGCTGCCGTACTCTACCTTAAATGCGCTGCCGGGCAGGATGTGAAAGCGTTCTTTGACGCCAGCCCTGCCTGCGTTTTCCTCCGCGACCTGCAAAACGTTGGGCCAGTCCACTGCCCAAACTTCACAGTTGGGATTGTGGCGGGCGATCGCAATTCCATACAGGCCATGCCCCGCGGCAAGGTCCAAAATTTTGGACGCGTAGTTTTCGTTGGCGTTTAGATATTTCGCCAGCAGTTCGGCCGGCATTGCCATAATCGGCGCCATACTGCGCGCGAACTCAACCCAGATCGGATGCTCAGGCGCTACCGTCCCGGAGTTGGCCTCCATCGTGCCGCCTTTGCGCACGACCTCAGCCAGGTCCTTCCATCGTTCAGTAGTCATGGGCGAGAGCAGGAAGCCGATGGCGCCGCCCAGATAGGCCGGTGAGCGGACGTCGAGGAAGACCGCGGAATCTGGCGTCAGACTGTAGCGGTTCGAGTCCTTCGTCAGAAATCCCATGACGACCAGGAAATCGCAGAGAGCGCGGATGCCTCGCTCGGAAGCCTTGCAACGACTGGCGACAGCTTCAGCGGTCTCATTGCCTTCACCGATGGCCGTGAAGACATCTAACTCGATTGCGGCCTTCAACGCTTCCGTGTGGTGATAAGCGTTCAGGGTAGAGAAAAACAACTCAGGCGAGGGTTGTGGATGGGGCGCGGGTGACACGATGCTTCGGCCTCCGACTCATTCAAATCATTTTCCGCAGAGTGCAGCAACACCCACCCTCCGCGCGGAGGGTGGATTTGCTAAACCCCACACATTACTGTTTCATTGCGGTAAATTCACTCTTGGTGTTGCGCATCTTGTCGTCCACCATGAGCTTCATCGCCTTGCCATCAGGACTAACCACCATTTTTGCCACACTGATGGCCTTGCCGTCACGATAGTCAGTCTCCTCCAGCGTGTTCTTGCCCATCATCTTGACCGAGACGCTAGTGGTGCCCGGATCACCTTTCATGGGCGCCTGCGGACCGTTCAGTTTCGCCATGTACGACTGGCCGGTAGGAGTGGTCATGCTCAACTCATCGCCGCTCACTTTGTAGGTCCACATCAGGCCGTTGTCGGAGAAGCCCTCCAACTTGGTGGTCCGCCAGGAGCCGGATATCGCGTTGGATCCGGCCGGGCCTTTGGCGACCCGTGTCGATTCACCTTTGCCAGTCACCGGCTCACCGTTGGTATTGCTGCTGTCAGTAAAACTGAACGTCGCCGTGTCTCCGTCCGGAGAGACTTTAACCTTTGTCACGGTAACCGTCTTCCCGTTCTTTTTGTCAGTCTCTTCGATCTCGTGGTCGCTTATCACCTTGACCGCTACGCTGTCGTAATACGGATGTCCGCTAACCGGATGGTCCTCGCCATCGGCTTTGACCTCGACTGGCGGGACACATGTTTTGCATTGATACATGCCATCCTGCAGCAGGAAAACGTCAGGCTTTTTGGAAAGATCGGCTTTGTTCAGATCGATCTTCCACGTTCCGTCGAAGGCGCTCTGCGCTGCGACTACTACCGGCATCAGCAACACAATCGCCATTCCTATGAAAAGTAGTTTCTTCATCGCGTATCCTCCGTTGACTTAAACCGCGGCTGGGATTATAGCGGAGGCTGGGAGAAAGGGATAAGCGTTCTCCGCATTTTGGCGAGGTTCGCCAAATGTGCCATCAGAAGTGCGCGCCTCTGTGTCATCCGTGCGCACTGGGGAATAGCACCATTGGCAAGCCTAGTCGATTTTGTCAGCGACTATTGGCACTTCTGTATAATCCTTCCTCTCATGCGCAACTTCTTCGCGCGACGCACCTCCTGGAACCTGACCATCAACCGCTATACCGAGGCGCTGGAGGCGCATCGACTAGCGGGTAGGGAAGTTCTCGATTTAACGGCTTCAAACCCTACCACGATCGGCCTGCGCTATCGCGAAGATGAACTACTGACGTCACTGATGAACCGTGAAGCGCTCATCTACCAGCCGCAGGCGAAGGGTCTGCTGACAGCACGTGAGGCCGTCTCCGCTTATTACGCCGCGCATGGAAGTCATGTATCGCCCGCTGACCTGATCCTGACCACCAGTACCAGCGAGGCTTATTCGTTCCTTTTCCGGCTGCTGTGTGATCCGGGAGACACAGTGCTAGTCCCGACACCAAGCTATCCGCTTTTCGATTTCCTGGCTGATCTTCAGGATGTAAAGCTCGAACCGTACGAACTGGTATATGACCAAGGATGGCAAATTGATTTTTATTCGATGAACACTGCCATCGAGCGGGCGAATCACTCCGGTTCGCGTTGCCGTGCTGTGCTGGTCGTGCACCCGAACAACCCGACTGGTTCATTCGTCAAGCCGCCCGAAGCTGACGAGTTGAACCGCATTTGTGCGATGGACGATATGGCGATCATCGCCGACGAGGTGTTCCTCGATTACCCGCGTGTGAAAGATCCCCCACTCACCTTTTCATCGAACAATACTGTGTTGACCTTCACCCTCAGTGGGTTGTCGAAAATTTCCGGCCTGCCGCAAATGAAGATTGCATGGATTGCCGCGAATGGGCCGCAGCCGTTGCTGACCGATGCGATGAACCGCCTCGATGTCATTGCCGATACATATCTCTCAATGAACGCCCCGCTGCAATGGGCCGTTCCGTTCATGCTGGAGGAGGGGCGAAGCATACAGCGCCAGTTGATGGAGCGCATCCTTACAAATCTCGCGCTACTGGATTCGCAACTCGCCTCGCAGAAACTCTGTCGCCGGTTGGAGGTCGACGGTGGTTGGTATGCCGTAGTACGGGTTCCGGTGGCAGGCTCGGACGAGGAACTGGCCATTGCCTTACTGCGCCGGACGGGTGTGCTGGTGCAGCCGGGCCATTTCTACGACTTCGCGTCAGACGGGTATCTCGTGATTAGCCTGATTACTCCGACTAAGGAGTTCGCGGAAGGACTCCAACGCTTGCTGAGATTCGTTGGTCACCTCCATTCGTAAGATCTTTCCGTTTGGCACTCGGGTTACCACCGGGCTTTCCCTGAGGCAAGAATGTGCCAGCTTAAGTGCATTCTGGCAGTGCTACTGCAATGACTTGCGCACTTCGGCCTGATTGCGTCGGGAGAACAATTCCCGAAAAACAGCCGCCCATTTTGGGAGGGCGAGAAGTTATAATTACTAAACTGTGCTCAAGTACTCGATTGTCGTCCCATTTCATAACGAAGAAGAGAACGTAACCGAGCTCTACGATCGGCTGAAGGTGGTAATGGAAGCCACCGCCGAGCCCTTCGAGCTGGTATTCGTGGACGATGGCAGCCGCGATCATACCTTCTGGATGCTGCAGCAGATTGCAGCCGTGGATCGCCGCGTGGTGGTGGTGAAGCTGCGGCGCAACTTCGGACAGACCTCGGCGTTGGCCGCCGGCTTCGATCATGCTGAAGGCGAGTACGTAATTGCCATGGACGGCGATCTGCAGCACGATCCGCAAGACATTCCATTGTTTCTACAGAAGCTGCGCGAGGGGTACGACATTGTCAGCGGATGGCGCAAGCAGCGCATTGACAATTTCGTGATGCGGCGCGTTCCCTCCAAGATCGCCAACTGGCTGATGGCCAAGCTGAGTGGGGTTGATCTGCACGATTTTGGTACCACGTTCAAAGCCTATCGCCGGGGAGTAGTGCAGGAAATTCCGCTCTATGGAGAGCTGCATCGTTTTATTCCCGCGCTGGCCTCAGCTTATGGCGCCACCATCTGCGAGGTCCCCATCCGCAATGTGAACCGCGAACGCGGCGAGTCGCACTACGGTATTTCCCGCACCTTCCGGGTGTTCTTCGATCTCATTACCATTCGTTTTCTGCTGAAGTACATGGCGCGGCCGCTACATTTCTTCGGCACCGTCGGAGCGCTGGGTTCGCTGGTGGGCTTCGTCATCGCGGTGTGGATGCTGTTCGAGAAGTTCGTGCGTGGAATCAACGTAATGGACGAACATGGCCCCCTGCTGGTGTTCGCTGCCGTGCTGATCGTTGCAGGTGTGCAACTGATCGCACTGGGATTGCTGGGCGAATTGCAGGTACGGCACTTCCATGAGCCGGCCAAGCGTGCCCCATACACCGTGGATCGCGTCTTGCGCTCATCGCACAGTCAATCAGCGTTGGCCGACTGAAGCCAGCCAATAGTCGTCAGTGGATAGAAAGCGTAAGTGCGTGAGAAATTCGGTTCGATAGATGGCCCTTTAACTATCAGCCATCCACTATCCACTAGCTTGCCAACCAAGCCCCACCCCGCCCGCGGTCATCTCTTTATCGCCGCAGCTACGTTCTTCTGGGGGTTTTCCGCTACCCTGGGCCGGGCGGTCTTTACCGGCAGGCTCTTCGCCGGAAGCCAGGCATTGCGCCCCATCGACCCTCTCATTCTCGCCCAGAGCCGAACCACAATTGCATTATTGATCCTCCTGCCGATTTTGCTGCTGAAGGGAAGGTCGTCGCTGCGCGTGCGGAGGAACCACCTCGCGCAGTTCTTTCTGCTGGGAATTCTGGGACTCGCAGCCTCCAACTTCTTCTACTATTTCGCCATCCAGAAGACCAGCGTCGCGACGGCGATTGTTCTGCAATATGTCGCTCCAGTATGGGTGCTGCTGTACATGCTGGCGCGCCGGCTACAGCGCCCGACCATGCGGCGCATAAGCGGTGTGGTGCTGGCGGTACTCGGTTGCGGGTTGTCTGTAGGAGAGTTGGCGGCGCAGCGCGGATTCCCCTGGCTGGTGATCTCGGGTGTTCGCTTTAATACGGTGGGCGTCGTGGCAGCGGAGCTGGCGGCGATCTCGTTCGCCTTCTACAACGTTTACGGTCAACACCTGTTGCAGGTTTATCAGCGCTGGACGGTGCTGGTGTACTCGCTGCTAGGTGCGGCGGTTTTCTGGCAACTGGTGAACCCGCCTTGGAAGGTCATCGCGCAGCATTACAGCGGCGGGCAGTGGTTGTTCATGGCCATCTTCTCCATCACGTCCATGCTGGTTCCGTTCTCACTCTACTTTACGGGATTGCAGCATCTCGATGCCACGCGCGCTATCGTGACCGCATGCCTCGAACCAGTGTGGGCGATTCTGCTGACGGCGGTCATTCTCGGCGAATTGGTGTCAGCCATGCAGGTGCTTGGAATCGTGGTGGTGCTTGTGGCCACTATCCTGGTGCAGAGGCCGGAGCGCCAGGACCGCAGCGAGCCCCTGATTGCGGTTGAACCGATCGAATGACCCGGTATCAGCTGCTCTTGCCGGGAGATCGCCGAGGGCTAACGACCACCCAAAATTGAATGTCACTTACCGCTTCGCCTGGGCCGGCGTGCGCGCATGTGGTTCCGCGTCGGCGTACAGCGAGTCAATCTCTTTTTTGTAGAGTTGCTCCAGATGGCGGCGACGGAGCTTCATGCTCGGGGTGAGTGTTCCGTCTTCGATGCTGAGCTCGGCGTGAATTACCAGCACTCGCTTCAGCTTTTCGTACTGGGCGAGATTCTGATTCAGCTCTTCGACGATGCCTTCGTAAAGCGATTGTACCTGTAGTGACTTCACCAGCTGCCGGTGCGTAGTGAACTTGACTCCGTGGCTTGCGCCCATTCTTCCAGGATGGGGAAGTTGGGAACGATCAGCACGGCAGGGAAGCGCCGCCTATCGCCGAGCAATGCCGCCTCACCCACGAACATGTTCGCCTTCAGCGAATTTTCGATCGGCTGCGGAGCGATGAATTTTCCGCCAGAAGTCTTAATCAGGTCTTTCTTGCGGTCGGTGATGGCGAGGTACCCGTCTGCATCGAGGCTCGCAATGTCCCCAGTCTTGAACCACCCATCCTCAAAGGCTGCAGCACTTTCCTCGGGCATCTTCCAGTAACCCTTGAATACCGATGGACCTCGCACCAGCAGCTCGCCGTCATCTGCGATCTTGACTTCCACGTTGGATAAGGGCTTGCCGACCGTGCCGATCCGGTGATTGATCGGATCGTTCAGCGCGATGACCGGAGAAGTCTCGGTCAGGCCATAGCCTTCGTGAATGCGAATGCCGATATCGGCGAACCAGGTGGCAATCTCGCGACCGAGCGGCGCGCCTCCGGAAACGAAGATACGCGCCCGCCCTCCCATTCCGTGGCGCACCTTTGCGAACACGAGCTTATTAGCCAGCTTCCATGAGAGTGAAGTCGGCGTCTCCCCGCGAAGAATCACTTCGCGGTTGGCGCTCCCGACGGAGACAGCCCAGTCGAGGAGTTTGCGCTTCACGCCCTGCGTCTTGTGCTGAACCGAGTTGTAGATCTTTTCGTACAGCCGAGGCACGGCAACAAAGATCGTAGGATGCACTTCGGCCAAAGTGCGCGGCAGGTCGTCAAGGTTGGGGCAGTAGGCGATGGGAACACCCCAGTGCATCATGGCGTAATCCAGATGCCGGGCGGTGACGTGCGACAACGGCAGAAACGAAACGCACAGGTCACTCTTGCCCACGTCAAACATGTCGAGCGAGACGCTCAGGTTCGCCGCCAGATTGCCGTGGGTCAGCATGACGCCCTTGGGCGTACCCGTGGTTCCCGAGGTATAGATAAGCGTTGCAAGATCGTCGGGCTTGACCGCACGCGCCAACTCTTCGAGCTCTGCATCCGGGCCGGGCTTGGCCTGCCCCATAAAGCTCTGCATGGGGATGGCGCCGATGAGGTCGGGAGCGTCGTCCATCATGACGATGCGCGTAACGCTGGTCTGGTGTTGGATGGAGGCGATCTTCTCGTACTGCTTGCGAGTGGAGACGAAGACGATGCTTGCCTCTGAATGTTGCAACAGGTACACGCACTGCTCGGCGATCTGGGTCGCGTAGATGGGAACGTCCACGGCACCCAGTAGCAATGTAGCGAAATCGGCGATCGCCCACTCCGGCCGGTTCTCGCTCAGGATGGCGACGCGGTCGCCTTTGCCAATGCCCCAGGCTTGCAATTGGCGCGCGGTCGCAAACACCTGCGCCTGCAGTTGCGCCGAGGAGATCGGTGTCCAGGCGCCGGATTCGCGCGTCAGCATCACGCGATCGCTGTTGCGCTCGACCACCGTGAAGAAAACTTCGTTGAGGGTCTTAATATTCATTGCGTGCGAGTCATTGCGAGCGACTGGTTCTGAGGTGGGCGGCTCTCAGAATGAAAATGTTAGCTTTTCACAGTCTAAAGAAGCTGTGATCTATGACATGTATCGCTGTGCTACAACCGGGGACGCCATCCCGCTCCGTAGCGCTTATGGAACCCCGGTGGCGTCTGCCTCCTGATCTCCGCTTCTTTGCATACCGTTAAGCAAAATGTCCACCACTGTATCCGCCACGTTGGACAACCGATATTCATGCCCGCTCAACACCCAGGAGGTCACCATCTCGTCCAGCGCTCCAAAGAAACAGTTGGCCGCGATTTTGTCTGACATGTCGCGCCGGAAAATGCCCTCCGCCTGCCCTTCAGCGATGGCGGCACGCACCAGGCTGAGGTATTCGACCATGTGATCATGTGAGAACTCAGACAGGAAGCGCGTGCTCTGGCGCAACTCCATTTGAAAGACCACCGCCAGATTGCGGTTTGATCCCAGTGCGTCCAGATGAAGGAAGGCCAGCCGCCGCAATCGCTCGGCAGGGCTGGGCAACTTCTCCACTTCCGTGCGTGCGTGTTTCATGAACGCGTCGAAGGCTGTGTTAATGGCCGTCATCAGGATTTCTTCTTTGTTCTTGAAATAAAGGTAGACGGTGCCGTCAGCCACGTCGGCGCGATCGGCAATGTCGGCGATTCGCGAGTTAAAGAACCCTTTGTCGGCGAATACGGCAACCGCGGCATCGAGGATGCGCTGGTATTTCTCAGCGTTGCGGTTCGTGCCGCCACTGGCGTTTCCCGTAACAGCGACGGGAGGTTGGGAATCTGGCTTCATCGAGGGCCTGTGAAGGAACGGGAATGTGCCACGCCTGGCGCACGCACGATTCCGGAATTCATCCGCGCGAAGCGGAACTCCAACCTCGCCGAATGAATGTTCATTCAGTTGTAATTTATAGCCACTGGCGAATTTGCGCAATCAAAAGCAAAATTGGCCCATCGCGAAGCGCACCATCCGTCCCGCGAATTAGACAGCCGCGTATTAATGTTGGCGCAGGCCTGGGAATTATCAGGAGCGTTCGGCAAACGGCGCAGTCCAGTTGTAGAAGTGTGCAACACGTGTGGCGCATTGCAACCCTTTAATGTCACAATGCCTCGGATCGTCAATTTTCGTGATTGGCGTCGAACGAAGAGGAGAGTATCTATGAAAAGAGTTTTTCTGGCGCTGTTGCTCGTCGCGTCATTTTTGCCCGCGAGCCAGGCCGCCGACAAGCCGAGCGAAACGCCGCCGCCCAAAATCAAGGTAGGCGACATGGCGCCCGACTTCACTTTGCAAGACCAGAACGGAAACAAAGTTTCCCTGCACGACTTCAAGGGGAAGAAGAACGTCGCTCTGGCGTTCTACATCTTCGCCTTCACCGGTGGTTGAACCAAGCAGATGCAGGCTTTCCAGGCGGACCTCGCCAAGCTGGAAGCTGCCGATACCCAGGTGCTGGGTATAAGTATGGATTCTCCCTTCTCGAACAAAGCGTGGGCAGAAAAAATTGGCGTCACCTTCCCGTTGCTCAGCGACTGGGGTGGCGACACCACCAAGGAGTACGGCCTCTACAATCCGAAATACAAAGCTGCGCGGCGGGTGAATTACCTGATCGACAAAGACGGCAAGGTAATCGAGATGCAGTTGGACTCGGAGGCCATCGACCCGACGAAGGTCGTGGTGGCGTGTGAGGCGAGAAAATTGGGGCGGTAAGGTTTGCCTCAGCTTCCTCGTCAGCAGCGGGCGAAAAGGTGCGACTCGTCGTAGGGAGTGTTTCATTGTGCTCGATCATTCTGCCGAAACATTTACCGATGAAACGCCCGGCGAAGCTCCGGTGCGGGGATTTCTGCACCGTGCTAACGATGCCAGCACTGGCTTCTCTCGTGCTCACCCACGGAGCCGGCGGCAACTGCAATGCGCCGTTGCTGGTCGCTCTGGCGGACAAATTCGCGGCTTCGGGCCTCAGCACCCTGCGCTGCGATCTGCCGTTTCGCCAGCGGCGTCCGAAGGGGCCGCCGTCCCCCTCCGACGCGAAGCATGATCAAGCCGGTCTGCGGCGAGCCGTCGAGCTAATGAAGCAGCAATTCGTGGGAAAGGCCTTTCTCGGCGGTGTGTCCTACGGTGGACGTCAGGCTAGCATGCTGATTGCTGCCGAGCCCGGACTGGTTGATGGGCTACTCCTGCTGTCGTATCCGCTGCATCCTCCAGGACGACCAGCGCAATTGAGGACCGCTCATTTCCCCAACCTGCGCATCCCGACTCTCTTTGTCAGCGGCACGCGCGACCCGTTTGGAGCGATTCCAGAGCTTGAAGTTGCAATCAAGCTGATACCTGCCCCCACGAAGTTACTGCCAATCGAAGGACGCGGGACATAGCTTGCTGCAGAAGTCGAATCGCGAAGATCTGCCGCAGAAGGTAGTACGTGAGTTCGTTAACTTTGCGCCGCGGATACCCTGAGTTCGCCAATTCTGAAAACGTCCTACCGCGGGTTTATACTGGCCCGCTCATACTCTTCCTCTTCCGAGGCGCTATGAAATACGTTTTGCGCATTCTTTTGCTCCTCTCGCTCATCTCCACATTCAGCGCAGCACAATCCACCAACAACATGAGTCATCCTCATCAAGTCAACCAAGTCAACGCACAATTCGCGAAGATGACCGACCAGTTCGTGAAGGACTCGCTGGCGCTCTCTCCGGTGAACGCGTCGCAGGCCGGTTATCACAAGCATCTCGACCCTAAGACCGGCAAGACGATCGATCTTGACGCGCAACTCGACGACGTGAGTGCGCAGGGAATGGCCGCGCAGGAGAAGTTCTATCGTGAGTGGCGGCAGCGCTTTCAGACGGAAACGCCGGTCGCAGGCTTGAACGCGCAAGACGCCGCCGACTACCGTTTGATCGACGACCAGATTGCGCTTAACCTGCTCGAGTTCGACCAGATCCAGAAGTTATAAGCACAATCCCACGGGCTACGTGGAGCTGATCGGCAATGGGCTGTTTCTGCCGTTGACGCAGGAGTACGCGTCCAAGGAAGTGCGCGTGGGTGACGTGATTTCGCGCATCAGCCAGATTCCACGCTTCCTCGATCAGACTAAATCGCAACTCACGGACTCCGATCCCATCTTCATCTCGACTGCGGTAGAAGAGAACGAGGGCAACATAAATCTGGTTGACTCGGTGGCCGCCGATATCCCGACCGGTTCGGCACTCAAGGCGCAGTACGACAAAGTAGCGCCAGCCGCCAAGAAGGCCCTGACCGACTTCAGCGCGTGGATGCAAAACGATCTGGCAAGGCGTCCAACCAATGGCCGCACCTGGCGGCTGGGCAAAGAATGGTACGCTCCCAAATTCCGCTACGTGATGGAGACTTCCATCGAACCGGCGCAGTTGCTGGCCGAAGCCGAGGCCGGGCTGACCTCGACTCGCGCCGAAATGCTGCAACTGGCGTTGCCACTTTATAAGCAAATGTATCCCGGCCAGGACGACTACAGCAGCCTGCCGGCCCAGGAGCGAGAGAACAAAATTATTCCCGCAGTGCTGAACGAGATCAGCGACGAACATCCGCAACGCGATCAGTTAATCGAGGCGGTGAAGGCCGACCTGGAGGGTATCAAGCAGTTCATCCGCGAGAAAAAGATTGTCTCGCTCGGCAGCCGCGACAATCTGAAAGTCATCCCCACTCCGGAATTCGAGCGCGGCATCTATTCGGTAGCAGGATTTCACTCTGCACCGCCCTTAGAGCCCACTGCCGAAGCGCAATACTGGGTCACGCCCATCGATCCCAAGATGTCAGAGGCGAAGGCCGAGAGCAAGCTGCGCGAGTATAACAACTACGCGCTGAAGTGGCTCACCATTCACGAGGCATTGCCGGGACACTACGTCCAGGCCGAGCATGCCGACGACGTTGAGCCGCCGACGCGGCGCGTATTGCGCAACCTGTTTGGCAATGGGCCGTACGTCGAAGGGTGGGCCGAGTATGGCGCAGACGTCATGACTCAGGAAGGCTATCTCGATTTCAGTCCGAAGTTCAAACTGGTGCGGCTGAAGATCTGGCTACGCGCGACCGCCAATACTATTCTCGACATTCGTCTGCAAACCATGAACATGACCGACCAGCAGGCGCTCGATCTGATGACGAAGGAATGCTTCCAGACCCAAGCCGAAGCCGATGGCAAACTGGTGCGCGCCAAACTCAGCTCAACCCAACTCCCGACGTATTTCGTCGGGACCCGCCAGTGGTGGTCCTTACGCAAGAAATATCAGGCTGCCAAAGGTAGCAGCTTCACGTTGGAAGAGTTCCACAACCGCGCCCTCGACCAGGGGCCATTGCCGATTGAGTATCTGGAGAAGATCATTCTGCCGGAAGGCGGGGCAGGGAAGTAGCGAAGACGCGTTCAATGACGACGAGTGTGAAGAAATGTTAAGACACCGATATTGTCGAGCGTGAGGCGAACTTTTCTGCCCGTCATCCGTCTATACCACCAGTAACCCAAATCCGAAATGGTGGGCGCCTTAACCCAACAGGAAATACAAATGGCGCCCACCGTCCAATTCTTCGCTGTTCAGCCATCAGTCCCTAAACCGTTGCCACGGATTTCGCTCCCGCATCTGGCGACTTCAAATCCTTCAGCAACCGCTCGAACCCATTCTGAAACGAATCGTGGTCCTTCCAGTTTGCAAAGTCCGGGATGAAGTACTCGGCGTATCTCGCGCGCCGAGTCCTTACTGTTTTTGCATCAAAGCATTTCCAGTCATAGAGAGTTTCATACGGAACAAGCCGAACGGGAAACAACTTCCTCTTCTTGTCTGCAACCTCACCCTCGCGGGCGTTGAAAATTTCCGTCTTTACCCACTCGCTGTTCATGCTGTTCTCCGACAAGACCAGGAGCAGCTTGTCATGCAGGCGGATGGCCGCGTCAATCTGCTCGTGGAGCTTCTCGCCGGCTTTAACGTCGTGAGGGGCGAACCAGCAGCGCACGCCGTTATTTTGCAAGCCTTCGTACAAACGGTCGGCAAACTCCTGGTCTTTGCCGGAATTGCTAATGAAGCAGGAGTAGAACTGTATCGCACCTGTGATCGACTTGATGTATCCGATGAGGTCGTCCGGCA
Organism: uncultured Acidobacteriaceae bacterium; assembly: GCA_963748225.1. Classification (GTDB taxonomy): domain Bacteria; phylum Acidobacteriota; class Terriglobia; order Terriglobales; family Acidobacteriaceae; genus Bog-257. Next base: position 220,829 of record CAVVHW010000012.1, on the reverse strand, counting down.
CGCCGCTGAGGTCCGCCCCAATGAGGTTCGCGCCAATGAGGTTCGCCCCGCTGAGCTTCGCCTCGTGAAGGTTCGGCCTTATGTCCGGATGCTGCTCTCTCCACTCATTGCAACTCCCTCTTTCAGGATTCCCAGATGCTCTTCATTCGCCATCGCCTGTCCCCCGCCGCACCGCGTGAATTACCGCGCCACATTAGTCGAGAGCGGGAGGGAATGCAACAGCTATCAGCTTCCTTGATCGCTTTTCGCCAGACCATCTCGCTCATCGCCGCGATCGCCAACAGGGTCCAACACTGGCGAAGAGCGAATAGCGAAAGGCGAAGAGCGACTGACCCTGACTGCTCCTTCCGGCGTTACAATAAAGAAGAAGCAGTTACCATGCAGTTAACAGTATTACAGCCCCAAGTCCACGAAGCGCGCTGGTGGGAGACCATGGCCGATGGCCGTCTCCACTGCTACCTCTGCCCGCGGCATTGTCACATCGGAGATGGCCAAAGCGGCTTCTGCTTCATTCGCAAAAATGAAGGTGGACGCCTGCTGCAACTCGGCTATGGGCGCCCTGCCGCCATCGCGATGGATCCCGTGGAAAAGAAGCCACTCAACCACTTCTTTCCCGGAACAAAAATTCTTTCCATGGGCACCGCCGGCTGCAACATGGGCTGCTCCTTCTGCCAGAACTGGGATATATCCAAGGCTAAGTCCGATCAGGTCAACGCGCTCGCGCTTACTCCGGCGAACGTGGTTGACGTAGCGCTGGAGCATCACGCGCCCCACATTGCGTTTACCTACAACGAGCCGACCATCTGGGGCGAGTACGTCATCGACATTGCGCGCGAAGCTCATGATGCTGGCTTGAACACCGTGATGGTGTCGAACGGCTACATCACGCGCCAAGCGTTCTTCGACATCTATCGCTACGTCGACGCAGCCAACATTGACCTGAAGGCGTTCACGGAAGAGTTCTACGGCAAGATCACGCTGACGCACTTGCAGCCGGTGCTGGACACGCTGAAGTGGCTACGCCACGAAACCGGCGTGTGGTTTGAGATCACCAATCTCATCATCCCAACGCTGAACGACGGTGACGCGGAGTTTCAGGAGCTCTGCGATTGGGTGCTGGAGAACTTGGGCGACGATGTGCCGCTGCACTTTACTGCATTCCACCCCGACTTCAAGTTGCAGGACAAGCCTGCCACTCCGCCGGAAACGCTGCATCGCGCGCGCCGGTTGGCCATGCGGATGGGGCTCAAGTACGTCTATGAGGGCAATATCTTCTCAGACGGAGGCAATACGATCTGTCCGGGATGCAAGCAGATCGTCATCACGCGCTCCTGGCACTCGGTGATGGCGAACCGGCTGAAGAATGGTTGCTGCACCAATTGCGGCACGCGTATCGCGGGTGTATTCAATAAAGCCGACGCCGAGAAGCGGCGGCAGTGGTGCGGATCGCTGTCCGCGAGATAAGGGTTATCTCTGCCTACCTTACTAAGACTTCCCCCTGCAATCGCGCTTCAGTTGACTGAGATATCTGATGCACACGGCACAACTCTCCGGCGTAAGCACCTTCATTCGGGTCGCCCTCGCGACGTCGCCCCGCCGACGCCCAACACCAGAACCGCACGCAGGTTGTTTTGCGAAGCGAACTCAAGCATAATCGCTGACAACCGTAATCGCTGGATATCCTGGAATTCTCCTAATACCGGCTAAGGGATACCTCGCCGTGAGTGTGAGTCAACAATTGCGAACGCCGAAACGGCGGCAGGCTGAAAAGCTTTCTCCGAATCGAATCTCGCCGTTATGGCTGGCATTCGCGCTTAGCGTGCTGCTCGGCTGCTTTGTTTTTCTTCCGGCCGTGAACGCCAATGTCCGCCTCATGTGGTCTTTCCTGGCAGCAACGGGCGGGCTGTTGGTGTTTCTGTTCTTTCGGCGCCGACAAGTTATCAGGACGGGACGCCGCTTGAGTTATGACTTCCTCGCCAGGCCCGTCCACTACGTGCAGCTCACCATGCACTCCTCCATTTATGTGTATTGGGGATGGTACTGGCGCGAGGTCTACCACGAGGTCCCGCTGATCATCGCTCAAATCGTCTTCGTGTACGTGCTGGATATGTTGGTGTGTTGGTCGCGTCGCGATAAGTGGATCTTAGGCTTCGGCCCCTTTCCCATAGTGCTGAGCGCCAACCTGTTTCTGTGGTTCAAGCCAGACTGGTTCTTTCTGCAGTTCCTGATGATTGCTACGGGCGTCCTTTGCAAGGAATTCATAACCTGGCAGAAGGACGGAAGGCGGGCGCACATATTCAATCCCTCCGCGATTGCGCTCTTCGTGTTTTCCGTGGGCCTGATCGTCACGCATGGCACGCATGTTAGCTGGGGAGACGAAATTGCCGTCAGTCAACAGCTGCCGCCATACATCTACCTCGAAATCTTTGCCTTGGGTCTGGTGGTTCAAGGTTTGTTCTCGGTCACCCTGGTTACACTTTCAGCGGCAGCTGCGCTTTACGCGCTGAATCTGATCTATACCCACGCAACCGGCTTGTACTTTTTTGTCGACACTAATATTCCGGCGGCGGTATTTCTTGGCCTGCACCTTCTTATTACTGACCCAGCCACTTCACCCAAGAAAAATATCGGCAAAGTAATATTCGGAGGCCTCTACGGCGCGGGAGTATTCGTTCTCTATTGGTTGCTGACATGGCTGGGAGTACCGAGTTTTTATGACAAGCTGCTCTGCGTTCCGCCGCTCAACTTGACCGTCCGGGCCCTCGACCGGGCAAGTGCGGCCCTGGAGTCACGTCTTCCTAAACTCACATGGACTCCTAGACAGGCAAATTTTGCTTTTATGGGGGTGTGGATTTGCCTCTTCGGTGTCATGTCCGCGACCGGATTTCTGGGCGGCCATCAGCCCGGTGCCGACACAGAATTCTGGCGTAACAAGTGCGTGACAGGGAACCACACCGCTTGCGAGACATGGGTTCGCTCGATGGATATCTCCTGCTCTCACGGCGGCGGACAGGCGTGCTTAATGCTGGGTCTCGCGCAGAATGAGGGCCAGATGATTTCGCGCGACGCGGCAGCGGCAGGAAAAAACTTTGCTCACGCCTGCGAGCTGGGATTGTCGAATGGCTGCGCTGGTGTCCTCCGGATAGGGGCTGAGAACGGCGGCAGCGCCTTCCAGAATGCCTGTGACCGAGGCGATGGCGAGAGTTGCTTCCTGTTGGGATCGCTGGTCTACGCCGGAAGCGGCGTTCCCAAAGACCCCGGCCGCGCTTTCGGATTGCTCCAGCGCTCCTGCTCATTGGGTTGGTCGCGCGGATGCGCCGGGCTGGCTGAATGTTATCGCGCTGGAGTCGGTACCGCAGTTAGCAATACTCGCGCGGTCGAAGAGTTCGACAAAGGTTGCAAAGGCGGCGTCGCCTCGAGCTGCTTCTCTGCCGCCTCAATGTATCGAACACTCAACGATTCTGCCAGGGCAGAAAGGGCATTGAAGCAGGGTTGCCAGATCCGGGAAGGCTTTGCGCAATCGAGTTCGGCCTACACCAACGGACCTCTGGGGCAGAGGCTGGCGGTTCCGGCAATCTGTTCGTCCGCTGGTCAGTAAAGCCGCAGTACACTACCAGCGAGGGCATGCGACGCAAGGATTTCCAGCGGAGGACTGCTCCTCTTATCCTGCTCGCGATTTGGCCTTCTTGCTTCTTAGATGCTGACCGCAGGGTAGACTCACCAGCGCGCCTGGCATGGCCCCTGCCCCGGCAGAGAATCTGAATCGTTTAATAGTTTTTATCATCTGATAAGTATGCGCCGGGAGACTTACAACGAGTTTCGCCGTTTGTGCCAGGAGCACAAGCTGGCGGCGACACACCAGAGGCAAAAAATCTACGAGGTGCTGGTGTCACGACCCGGGCATTATTCGCCGGAGGAGATCTACGATCAGGTAAAACAAGACTTGCCGTCGATCTCGCTCGCGACGGTTTATAAGAGCCTCAAAACCTTCGTGCACGTTGGTATGCTGCGCGAAGTCAGTCCGCACCATGGCTCGTGGCGCATCGACGCCAATCACCGCCCCCACCACCACTTAGTTTGCACGCGATGCCGCTCCATTACCGACTTGGACTTCGATTCGCTGGGGCCCGTGAAACTGCGAGGCAAACTTCCTTCGGGTTTCCGGCTGGAGAAGTTTACTATTGAGGTGCAAGGCGTCTGCAGGGCTTGCGCCGCGGAAACGAAGCATTAATTTTTTATTTCATTCCAAGCGAGAGGATACAAAAATGTTAAGTGTAGGAGAGCAGTTCCCTGATTTCAGTCTTACTGCAACCGTCAGTACCAATAAAGATAACGCATTCAAAACCATTACCAACCAGGACTACAAGGGCAAGTGGAAGGTATTTTTCTTCTGGCCAAAGGATTTCACATTTGTGTGTCCCACTGAAATCGCCGCATTCGGAAAGCTCAACAAGGAATTCCAGGACCGCGATGCGCAGATTCTGGGCGGCAGCATTGATTCAGAATTTGTCCATCTGGCGTGGCGCAACAATCACCCAGACCTGAAGGACCTGCCGTATCCCATGCTTTCCGACATCAAGCGCGACCTGTGTTCCACTCTGGGTATTCTTGATGAGAAGGCGGGTGTCGCGGAGCGAGCCACCTTCATCGTCGATCCGGAGAATGTCATCCGCTTCGTTTATGTAACAGACCTTTCCGTCGGTCGCAACCCGCAGGAAGTTCTGCGCGTTCTCGACGCACTGCAGACCGACGAGCTTTGCCCCTGCAACTGGCAGAAGGGGCAGGAGACCCTGCAGGTCTAAGTTGATATTCCTGTGGCTTCGCCTTTCTTGGCGGGGCCACTCTTCCTATTTGTTTCCGTTAATTGCTCGAAAGAGAAATATCATGAATCTCGATACCTTGATTGAAGCCATCCCGTCATACGCCAAGGACCTGAAACTCAACTTTTCTAGCGTGATGCGCCAACAGACTGACTTGAATGAGCAGCAAGCCTGGGGAACCGTGGTTGCCTCGGCCATCACCTCGCGTAACCAGGAATTGATAACGGCTGTCCTCGACGAAGCTGCCACACACCTTTCTCCGGAAGCGCTCGATGCAGCCAAGGGGGCGGTGGCCATTATGGGCATGAACAATATTTTTTATCGCTTCCTGCACCTCTCTTCGAATGAGAAGTACCGTGCTATGCGGGCAGGTTTGCGCATGAACGTTATCCGCACCCACGGCATCGATCCGCTCGATTTCGAGTTGTGGTCGCTCGCCGTCTCCGCGATCAATGGTTGCGGTGCGTGCGTGGACTCGCATGAGAAGATACTGCGGGACAAAGGGATCAGCGAAGAAAAGATCCTGGCTGCGGTCCGCATCGCGTCTGTGACCCACGCCATCGCAGTTGTGCTCGATACAGAAAGCGTCACCGCCTCCCCAGCCGCAGCGGTGTGAAGATCTTCCGTTTGTTAACTTGATGGCTGGAGGCCGCATTCCGCGGCTTCCCGTAGTTCGGAAATCCAAACCTCTGCCCTGTTTTGACCCCAGCACGAACCTCGAAAGTTAGCCCGAAAAGGCCCGCTTGGCCCGTCGGCGACCGTGACCCGTCACAAGCGATTGTGATCCCTGTACTTGTTGCATGTGCGGTAGGAGTGTTCCGCTGGAGTGTATCTGGAGTATAAGCCGTGACTGCCACAGCCATCCCAGAAGGCGCGAAGCAGCTAAACATCAGCTTTCTTCGCAGCTTAGCAGATCACTTTACCAGGTGACCGCCGACACTCACGCGAGTGCAGGCTGGGAATACGGTGACAGGAACAGGTTTCCACCGGAGGCGTTGTTAACAGCGCAACCCGGACCGTGTGACGCGGGGATACGATTTTTCAGGGGGTCGTCGTGCTTACACCATATGGCTTGGACATCATAGAAAGTTGCCTGGCTTGCAAGATGCGAGCTGAGCACATATTTTGCGATCTTCCGCCGGCTGCATTACAGACATTTGAATCCGTTAAATACGCTACTGCTTACCCGAAGGGTGCTGTTCTTTTCGTTGAGGGACAGACGCCGCGCGGCATTTTTGTGCTATGCAAAGGCCGCGTCAAACTCTCCATCTGCTCAACCGATGGCAAGACCTTGATCTTGAAGATTGCTGAACCAGGGGAAGTGTTGGGCCTCAGTGCCACGGTCAGCGGAAAGCCCTACGAGCTGACCGCGGAAACCGTTGATCCTTGCCAGGTGAACTTCGTCAAACGTGAAGATTTCCTGCGTTTTCTCAAGGAGCACAGTGACGCCTGTTTACGAGTGGCGGAGCAACTGAGCGACAAGTACAACAGCGCGTGCCGCGAGATTCGCTCCCTCGGCCTTTCGCATTCTGCAGGCGAGAAATTAGCGAAGCTGTTGTTGGAGTGGAGTGCCAAGAACGGCGAGGCCACCAAAGCTGAGCCGCGGGTGAAGCTAGCCTTGACCCACGAAGAGATTGCGCAGATGATCGGCACCTCTCGCGAGACGGTAACCCGCTTGTTTGCCGATTTGAAACGGCGTCAGATTGTACAGGCAAAGGGTTCTACGCTGCTGATTCGCAACAAAGCGGCACTGAAGGCGATCGCCATCACGGCGTGAGCTAAAGACTTGTGATTGCTAGCGATTAGGGCTTTCGCACCGCCGCGTTCGGACCCAGATTCACTGCTCTTTTTGCTGTTGCGAAAGGGAGATCTGCGCGCACGGTGTGAACAAGGTCACGGAAATCGGTGACTGCAATCACTGCGTTGCGACCGGCGAAGACGTATTACCTCGATCATGGAGAGCATGATTCAGTCGTCGAGTTGCTTGACCTGCGATTTCCGCCCCGACCGGCTCTTTTGCGATATGCCCGCGGATTCGTTGAAATCTTTCGACGAAATCAAATCGCTCACCTCTTACCCCAGAACTGCGATCCTATTCGCCGAAGGGCGACCGGTCCGCGGCATTTATATTTTGTGCGATGGACGGGCCAAGTTGTCCATTTGCTCCGATACCGGAAAACGGCTTACCTTGCGGATCGCAGGCCCTGGAGAAGTCCTGGGCCTTGGCGCGGCGCTCTCGAATACCCCCTACGAGATCACGGCAGAACTGTTGGACAACTCGCAAGTAGTGTTCGTCCGTAGAAAAGACCTGATGAAGTTCCTGCGGGAACATCGCCAGGTTTGTATGGAAGTGGTGCGCATGTTGAGCCAGGACCTGCATGGAGCCTATGAGCGGGTCCGTACCATTGGCATGATACGCACGCGCCGTCCGCGCATGGTATACCGCTCCAGCGCTTTGCTGGTTTAACCCCCCGAGCTTCCTGCTCAGCCCGCGATGCTTCGCGGGCTTTTTCCTGGGCTGCACGCCATCGAGGCTGGCGTCCGCAAGGCGGTGAAGCTCGAGCACGGTCCTCCGCGCCGGTTCGAACGAACGTTCGGAATTGCCCCCTAAAAGCCTGTAACCAGGCGCCGCATACCGCTTCTGGGGTTGCTTCGATGGCGCGAGTCCGGCCTGCGAGCATTGATGAACATTGGCGATCCGCCGGCGCCACCTCATCCCGCCTCTTAGTGACAACGCTCACATGGCGCCGTGAGAAGCACTACGAGATGTGACCTCAATCACATGCGCACGTGAGTACACTCACTGCCCCTCTGCGACCTCATCGGCGATGTTAATAAGGGACACGGCAGCAACGCCGCGTCCGGGGAAAGCGAGGGTTGTGGTGAAGCGTTGCGGTTTGGTTTTCTTTGCTGCCTTGCTGCTTGGTACGGGAGCGCTGGCCAAGTCCACTCCCAAGTTGAGCAATGAGGATTGCCTGGCTTGCCATAACGATGCCACTCTCAGCAAAGATGAAAATGGCAAACAGGTCAGCCTGCACGTGGATGACGCGAAGTTCAAAGCCTCAATTCATAGCGTTTTCAGTTGTACCGATTGTCATAAAGATATCAAGGCGTTTCCCCACGATCCCACGCCAGCCAAGCCAGTATGTGCCACCTGCCACAGCGGAGAGCAAACTGCCTACGATCACGGCGTCCATGCCAAGGCGGCTGCGGCCGGCAACACCAACGTTGCGAAATGCCAGGACTGCCACGGCAGCGTCCACGAAATTCTGCCGGCAAGCGATCCCAAGTCAAAAGTTGCTCGGGGCAACATTCCGCAAACCTGCGGCACCTGTCACGGGCAAAAATTCGTCATGGCATCGAGCGGAATCAGCTCCGCACCCTTCATCTCCTACCAGCAAAGTGTTCATGGCAAAGCTGTGGCTGCGGGTTCCGACAAGGCCGCCGTCTGCACCGATTGCCATGGTCAGCACGACATTCTGGCAGCCACTGATCCGAAGTCGCCAATCAATAAGTTCAACGTCCCAGTAACTTGCGCCAAGTGTCACGACAACGTCAAGCAGGAATATGTACAAAGCATCCACGGGCAGGCGATTGCGCGCGGCAACTGGCAAGCGCCCGTGTGCACGGGACTGCCACGGCATTCACACCATCAAAGCGCCCAGCGATCCGAATTCGTCAGTGGCGGCGGCGAATGTGGGCAATGCGTGCGCCCAGTGCCATGGCAGCGTGCGCCTTTCCAATGAGTTTGGCATGCCTTCGGGGCAGGTGAATACTTACCTGTCCAGCTACCACGGCATGGCATCGAAGATGGGCTCGACGACGGTGGCGAATTGCGCCAGTTGTCACGGTGTGCATAACATACTGCCCTCCACCGATTCGCGTTCCACCATCAATCACGCCAACCTGGCGAAGACCTGCGGGCAATGCCATCCGGGCGCCAACGAGAAATTCATCAGTTTCAAGGTGCACTCCGATGGCCTGGCGAAGGCCGACTTTGGCAGCAAAGTGATCGGATACGTCAGCAAGTTTTATATCTGGATGATCGTCGGCGTGATCGGCGGCATGGTGTTGCACAACTTGATCGTCTTCCGCAAGAAGCTGATCTTGCACCGTATAGGACAACCTCGGATTCTGTTCCGCATGACCCGGGGCCAGCGGGTGCAGCATATTGTCCTGCTCTCCAGCTTCTTCATCCTGGTGCTGACGGGCTTCGCCTTGCGGTATCCGTCATCCTGGCTGGCCATGTTGTTTGTCAAGGAAGCAGTCCGCAGCATCGTCCATCGTATCGCTGGGGTTGTATTGATCGCCATCAGCTTGTTCCATCTGTGGTACGTCATCAAGAACCCCGATGGTCGCCGCCTGATCAAAGACATGCTGCCCGACTGGAAGGACGTCACAGACGCACGTGACGCATTCCGCTATTACCTGGGTTATAGCGATCAGCGCCCGCTGTTTCGCCGATTCACCTACGCGGAGAAGGCTGAATACTGGGCGTTGGTTTGGGGTATGTTCGTAATGGCCAGCATGGGCTGATGGCGTGGTTTAAGGTTGGGGTCGGTGAGAGAGTGCCGGGGTGGTGGATCGATGTTGCCATCACCATTCACTGGTATGAAGCGGTATTAGCGACCTTGGCCATCATCGTGTGGCATCTGTACGGAGTCATGTTCGATCCCGATGCGTATCCCATGAATTGGGCTTGGTACGACGGCAAGATGTCCATTGAGCATTACGAGCATGAACATCCCCTTGATCTGCTTGCCATTGAGAATGCTACGGGCGCGGAAGAAGAGCAACCAGAAGCGGCTGAATCCCCGAAGGAAGAGGGAGAGACGGTCGCAAGCAAGAATTAGCTGGAGTAGGGAAAGTCATATAAGCTGCGCAGAGTAAACGCTATCTTCGGGTTTTCTTGATTGCAATGCGACTTATTATGGTAAGTTCTGCAACACCGGATGTGCGCGATTGGCACTGGGGTGAGGCGAAGAAGGGACAATTAAATAAATGACTGAGGACACGCAGCAAGTGGATCCTCATGGCGATCATCCGCCTATTTCGCGAAACCTGATTAGGAATCCGATCAGCCTGATCGGTCTGGCGCTGGCCGCAGTCGCCCTGGCCAACATTGTCTTCCTGGTATTGATTGATGTTCTCTCTAGCCATCCATCACCCTATATCGGCATTCTCGCCTATATGGTGGCGCCGGGGTTCCTGGTTCTCGGACTCATTCTGGTCCCCATCGGAATCGTGATTGAGCGCCGCCGCCGACTTCGCGCCGTAGGTGCGCCGCATCATTTCCCAAAGCTCGATCTCAACAATCCGGCACAACGCAGCACCGTCGCCTTTGTCTTAAGCTTTGTGGTGATTTTCGCTCTGGTCAGCTCGGTCGGAAGTTACAAGGCCTACGAGTTCACCGATTCGGTGGATTTTTGCGGCCAACTGTGTCACACCGTGATGCACCCCGAGTTCGTGGCTTACCAGGCTTCCCCACATGCACGCGTGGCGTGTGTCGATTGCCACGTTGGATCGGGCGCCGGTTGGTATGTGAAGTCCAAGCTGTCCGGCATCCGTCAGGTTTACTACAATGCCCGGGGCACTTATCCGCGGCCGATTCCCACGCCAGTTCACAATCTGCGCCCGGCGGCCGAGACCTGCGAACAGTGCCACTGGCCAAAGAAGTTCTGGGGTGCACAACTTAAGACATTCACCCATTACGGCTCAGACGAGCAGAACACGCCACGGGTGATTAGCATGCTGATCAAGACCGGCGGAGGAGACCCCTCGCTTGGCCAAGCCGGTGAGGGTATTCACTGGCACATGAACATCAACAACAAGGTCACCTACTTTGCCACTGACGAGCAGCGGCAGGTAATTCCCTGGGTGCGCATGGAGAGCAGGGACGGCAAGGTGACCGAGTACATTATGAAGGATGGAGCCCCCACCCAGGAACAGATTGAGAAAGCGGCTAAGCGCCGCATGGATTGCATTGACTGCCACAGCCGCCCGTCCCATACTTTTACTCCGCCCGATCTTTCCGTAGATAGAGGAATTACAGGGCGCTCTATCGATTCCACGCTGCCCTTTATCAAGCAACAAGGGGTCGAGGTGCTGACGGCCGACTACAAAACGGCAGACGAGGCGCAGCAGGCGATTGCCGAAAAGATCAATAAGTTTTATCAAGAAAAGTATCCGCAGATCGCGTCGACCAAGGCAGACAGCATCAAGGGTGCGGTAGTCGAACTGCAGCGCATCTATAACACCACGTTCTTTCCGTACATGAGGGTGAACTGGAAGACCCACCCTTAACAACATCGGACATTTCTACTATCAGGGCTGCTTCCGTTGCCACGATGGCAACCACGTGAGCAAGGATGGCAAGGTCATCAGCAAAGACTGCAACTCATGCCATACCGTGTTGGAGCAGCAGGAAAGTGGCACGCAAATCGCCTCGTTGCCAGCCCAAACCTTCAAGCACCCGGTTGACGTCGGCGACCTGAAAACGTTGAACTGCTCCGATTGCCACAGCGGAGGCGTCGGACCGTAGAAGAAGGGCAGCCTCTCATTCAGCTTACGGTTCGCGCAATATGTGGTGGGTCTAGCGGTTCCTCGCAAAATTGTTGATCACCGCTTGGGCCCGACCGATTACACTGTGAATCATGCAGATCCTAATTCTTGCTGCAATCTTCGTTATTGGCATAGTCACGGTTCCGGCGGCTGCCTCTGGTGCCGAATTTGGTCCCGACAATCCTTTCTTCGCTCCCAGCTCATTGCCGTTTCAAGCGCCTCCGTTTGACAAGATCAAGGATGACGATTATCAGCCTGCGCTTGAAGCCGGGATGGCGAAGCAACTCCAGGAAGTTCAGGCGATTGCGGCCAATCCCTCACCCCCTACCTTTGAAAATACCATGGTCGCTCTGGAGAAGAGTGGGCAGTTGTTGCAGCGGGTTGAGGCGACCTTCTTCGCGGTGGTCGGCGCAAACAGCGATCCAGTATTGCTGAAAGTCAGAGCGATCGAGGCGCCGAAACTCTCGGCGCACCGAGACGCAATCTTTCTCGATCCGAAGTTGTTCGAGCGCGTAGCAGCGGTCTACCAACAGCGCAACTCGCTCAAACTGGATGCGGAGTCTTTACGTCTGGTGGAATGGGACTACGACCAGTTCGTACATGCTGGCGCAAAACTTAGCGACTCGGACAAAACGGAGCTAAAGAAACTCAATGAAGAGATCGCGACTCTCTCCAATGTCTTCGAAACTAAGTTGCTGGCCGCCACAAAGGATGCGGCTTTTGTGACGACCGACAAAGCGGCCCTGGCAGGCTTGACCGAGGGGCAAATCAGCGCCGCGGCCGAAGCAGCGAAAAGTCGTAAGGTGGAAGGATTCGTTTTTCCTTTACAGAACACCACGCAGCAGCCCGATCTCGTCGCCCTGAGCGATCGAGCAACTCGTCAGGCGCTGTTTTCGAACTCCTGGAACCGCGCCGAGCGGGGTGATGCCAACGATACTCGTGACACTATCGCAAAGATTGCGCAGCTTCGCGCCCAAAAGGGCAAGTTGCTTGGCTATCCAAACTTCGCAGCCTGGAAGATTGAAGACCAGATGGCCAAAACTCCGGAAGCCGCCTTAAAGTTTATGGACGCGCTCGTGCCCGCCGCAACCGCGCGGGCCGCCAGCGAAGCCCAGGACATCCAGACGGTGATTGACCAGCAAAATAGCGGGTTTAAGCTTCAGCCGTGGGACTGGGAGTTCTATGCCGAACAGGTCCGGAAGGCCAAGTACGATCTGGATGAAGAGCAGGTGAAACCCTATTTCGAGTTGAACAATGTGCTCCAGAATGGAGTCTTCTACGCCGCCAACCAGCTCTATGGCATCACTTTCAAGGAGCGTAAAGACCTTCCGGTATATGACCCGAGCATGCGCGTCTTCGAAGTGTTTAACGCCGACGGCAGTTCGCTGGCATTGTTCTATTGCGATTACTTCAAGCGAGACAACAAGCAAGGCGGCGCCTGGATGGACAACTTTGTTGAACAGTCCAAACTGCTCGGCACAAAACCGGTCGTGCAGAACGTTGCGAATTTCGCCATGCCCGCCGCCGGAGAGCCGGCACTGCTTACTTCAGACGACGTCAGGACCATGTTCCATGAATTCGGTCATGCTCTGCACGGCATGTTCGCCAACACGGAATATCCCAGCCTTTCGGGTACATCAACGGCGCGCGACTTCGTAGAATTTCCTTCGCAGTTTAATGAACATTGGGCAACTTACCCTGCAGTTTTCCAGCATTACGCAAAACATTACAAGACTGGTGCTCCCATGCCGGCGGAGCTGATGGAGAAGATCAAGAAGGCGGCCACCTTCAACAAGGGCTATGACACCACCGAACTCCTGGCCGCGGCTGAACTTGATATGAAGTGGCACACCCTTCCGGCAAGCGCTCCACTACAGAAGCCGGATGCCTTTGAAACCGAAGCGTTGGAGCAAACCCATCTCTCAATCAGCTATGTGCCTCCACGTTACCGTTCCAGCTATTTCAGCCACATCTGGGGCAGCGGATACGCGGCTGGATACTACGCCTATCTTTGGACTCAGATGTTGGACGACGATGCATTTCAATGGTTCGAGGAACACGGCGGCCTCTCCCGGGCCAATGGTGACCGGTTTCGCAATATGGTGCTGTCGCGGGGCAACACTGAAGACCTTGAGACGTTGTATGTTGCATGGCGTGGAGCAAAGCCCAGCATTCAACCGATGCTGAAGTATCGCGGTTTGGAGCCGGGCGGCGGCAGTTCCAAGTAAACTGGATGGAGCGTCTGCCCGCGTGTTCGCGCTTTGGTTTGGCTCACGTCGCGAAGAAGAGTCGTGCTTGCCAAAGAGGTAACGGTAAGCAATAATAGATCTTCGCCTCCAGTCGTGGCTCTGGCAAGCGCAAGCTTGATGGAGTTTAGATCGTGGGGGTCCAACGAACGCCTTGCTGCGTTTATTGGGGTGTGGAGCGAAGCCATAGTTCGCTGGAGCACCCGCCCGAAAGCGCGACTACTGCGCGGTCGGCGACTCCGATTATCTCGCCTGAGGGAATTTGTGCCACCGGCGCTTCCCCGCGCTCCCAACTAAATTCGTTGTTCTAGATTGGGCAGGGAATGCACTACATGTGTGGACATTGACGAGCGGAAAGGAACTGCTTCTGTGTTGATGATTCGTCTTTCGCGCCGCGGTGCGCGTAAACAACCCTACTACCGCATTGTGGTAATTGAGAAGGACCGTGCGCGCGATGGCCGCTCGGTAGAAGTGGTCGGCACTTACAATCCGCGTACCAATCCCGCCAGCGTGGAATTGAAGCGCGAGCGTATCGACTATTGGACCAGCAAGGGAGCGCAGTTGTCTGACCGCGTAAAGAAGCTGGTGGACAAAGCGGCCACCAGCGCCCCAGCCCCGGCTGCTGCCGAAGCCTAAAGTTTGAGCAGTCTTCTGAAGTGAGGAGCGCCTCAGCGATGACGGACAGCGCCGTGAACATGCTTGCGTTGGTGGAACATCTTGCCAAGGCCGTGGTGGAAGCGCCTGACGAGGTAACCGTGGAAGCGTTCGAAGAGGGCGGCCAAACGGTGTTAGAGCTGATTGTGGCCGAGAGCGATTTGGGACGGGTGATTGGCCGCCAGGGACGCATGGCCCGCAGTCTGCGCACCATCGTGAACGCAGCCAGCTTACGCACCCGCAAGCGTTACCAGTTGGAGATTGTGGAATAGCCGGCGACTTCATTACGATCGCTCGTGTGCTGGGCCCGCAAGGGCGGCGTGGTGAAGTCATGGCCGAACTTCACACTGATTTTCCGGAGCGATTTGAAGAGCGGCGCCAGTTGTCAGGCTTGGCGCTCAACGGTACTCGCCGCGAGCTGCAAGTTGAAGAGCACTGGTTTCACAAGGGCGGCGTGGTGCTGAAGTTTGTCGGCGTCGATAGTATTAGCGATGCTGAGCAGCTTGCGGGGCTGGAGTTGCAGGTTCCATTGAAGCAGCGTGCCGACTTGGAAGCTGGAACGTCATACGTAAGCGACGTCGTCGGCTGCGAGGTTTGGATAGAAGATACAAATGGTCAGCGACTGCTTGGGACTGTGAGCGAAGTTCAGTTCGGGGCGGGCGAAGCTCCTCTGCTGGTGGTGCGAACCAAGGCTGGCGCTGAGCAGGAACTTCTGGTTCCCTATGCTGAAGAGTTTTTGAAGTCGGCAGACCTGGAGCACCGGCGGATCGAGATGGAGCTGCCCGACGGACTGCTGGCGCTGGACTCGCCGTTGAGTGGGGAAGAGAAGCAGCGGCAGAAGACCGAAGCCGATGAGGCGCGATCGGCGGGGGCTCGCCGCAAGCGAAGGAAGTGAGAACAAATCCCCACGCGCCCAGGCGCGTATCGGGGAGGCCCGAATGAAGTTCGAGATTCTGACGATTTTTCCGGACTTTTTTCGTGGGCCACTGGATTATGGCATTGTGCGCAAGGCGCGCGAAGCCGGGCTCATTAAAATTGGCATCCACGATCTGCGGGCGTTCACGCACGATCGACACCGCACGGTGGACGACCGGCCGTTCGGCGGCGGAGAAGGCATGGTGCTGAGACCCGAGCCCATCTTCGAATGCCTTGAATCGCTGGGGGTTTCGCCGCGCGAAGAACGAATGCATGATGACGCACGCGAAACTGTGGTGCTGCTTTCGCCGCAGGGCGAGCTGTTTACGCAGGCGGTTGCGCAGCAGTTGACCAGGCACGAACGCGTGTTGCTCATCTGCGGACGTTACGAAGGCGTGGATGAGCGCGTGAGCCAGCACCTCGCTGATCGTGAGATATCGGTTGGAGATTTCGTGTTGAGTGGCGGGGAACTGGGCGCAGCCATTATGGTGGATACGACGACGCGACTGCTTCCCGGCGCGCTTGGCAATGCGGCCTCGAAGGAACAGGAATCGTTTACCGCGACGGTCGGCGACGATCGTCGGAAGGGGTCGGGTGAGGCGCCCAGCTCAACGTGTGGTTCGGGCGGATTGCTGGATTATCCGCACTACACGCGTCCCGCGGAATTTCGCGGGATGCAGGTCCCCGAGGTCCTGGTGAACGGGGACCACGACGAGATTCGAAAATGGCGGCGTCGCAGTGCACTGCAAAAGACGTTGCGCAATCGTCCCGATTTGTTGCGGAATGCCGAGTTAAGCAAAGAAGATCGCAAGCTGCTGGCCGAGATCAAGGCAGAGCAGCAATGAACGTGTAGTTAGAGCGAATAGGCATTTTGTTGGCGATAAGGGGGCCTTCGCTCCGCTCAGGATGACAGAGCTAATCATTGGCTGTAAAGTCCAGGGTTGTAAAGGCTAGCGGTGGCTAATTGCTAGCTGCTATTTTCTGCCGCCGCGAGGCGTGCGACACGGAAGGAAAAGAACAATGTCGAACAACTCACCTATCATTGACCGGCTACTCGCCAAGACGCGGCGCACCGACCTGCCCGACTTTAAGCCCGGCGACACCGTACGGGTCCACGTGAAGATCAAGGAAGGCGACAAGGAGCGCTTGCAGGCGTTCGAGGGGGTCGTCATTTCCAAAAGCCACGGAGATCAGCCGAGTTTTACGGTGCGCAAGATGAGCTTTGGACAGGGCGTCGAGCGTATCTTCCCCACGCACTCTAAGGTCATCGACAAGATCGAAGTGCTGCGTTCAGCGCACGTGCGTCGCGCCAAGCTGTATTATCTGCGCGCGCTGCGTGGCAAAGCCGCCCGTCTGCGCGAAGTAGATACCAAGCGCGCCTAGCCTCACGAAGTACTAGCAGTCGCAGTCATGCCCGCTGTGTCTCTCGATGCGGTGGGCGTTGTTTTTCAGAGCGTTTTCTTTTTCAGAGGTGAAGCACGGCTTCTGGGTGATGTTTATCGCTTCGCTTTCGGCCGCACAAACTTCAACGCCGTGTGGGTGATCGAAAAGCTCACGACTTTCACATCCACCAAATCCGCTCGCCGACCCGCGTTGAGCACCTGCAGTTCGGTGATCTCCTGTTTGCCTTTGGCATAGACGATCCAGAGAGCGCCCGCGCTAGCCAGCGAGGTAACGAGCTTCCCGGCACGAGCGAGGTCGGCAACCTCCTCGGTACCGAAGAAGATAAGGTCGGAGTCTTTCAGCGCTTTCGTATCGGAGAATGATGCTGCCGACCCTCGAAGCTCTTTCGCGAAATTGTCGTCGGCGATGCCTAACAGCGAAATCACGAGGCCAGGCTTGATCCCGAGCTTTTCCGTCCTGCTTTTCGGATGCAGAATCTTGTGCGCCCATTTTTCGGCGTAGTCACCAACCTCGAGAACCGCCGATCCTTCTGGCCATTGGAGATGCAGCTCGCCATCGCGAGCGATGACAGATTTCAGTGACGCAAGAGGAATTTTCAGGCGCACGTCGCCGCGAAAGATAATCTCATCGGTTTCAAGTAGCGCCCTGCCTGTTGCTTCTTTGCCGCCAGAACGAAGCTTGCACAGAAGTTCAGATCCCATTGAGCCTCCGATTCGTTCGAGAATCATGGTTCAGATCGCGAACGTTGTCAATTCGCATGGGCGGGCGTCTACAGGGCGAAACCCCGCCAGATGCGGGGTTTCAGGTCGCGATCTACGTACGCGATTCTTTGCGGGTAGTCAGGTAGGGGGGTGTTGCAGCTAGACCTTTGTCGCCAGTTCCATCAAACCCACGGTCATGGCAATCCAGAGCGCAAACGCCACCGTATTGAGAGTGAGGCGAATCGGACCATTGTCGATCAGCCAGTTGTATTTCGCGTCCATAGTGTCTCCTTGAAACGGGTTCCACTTCGACCATCGCAACTGCGCCATCGGGGACCCCGGAGGTTGCGCCCGGCGTGCCCTGCGGCGTCACCGGATCATGTTCTGCAGCTATATACGGGCGAACTCCAGAAAGGTTCCGTTACGATTCAGTGAATACTCGCCAGTCGCAGAATCCAGTGGCAAAGGCAGGTTGAGGTGGTGTGAAGAGTCGGCGGCGCGATGCCCCGGTTGGCTTTGCAATTATTCAACACGGAGATATGGGGACACAGAGGGCACGGAATTGTCAGTCTGAAAGATTCCTTTCCGTTATTTCCATGCCTCACTGGTTTATTCATCTTGCTTCTCGCCCTGTGCCGCGATCTCTCCCAGTTCCCAATACCTCTTCAGCAGGGTGTCCGGCACGTTGACTGCGTGGCCGGTCAGCATATGTTTCAATTGCAGTGCGTTTACTGCCGCTTTGCCTTCGAAGTGATTGTTTGCGATGACGAAAGTTTTCTTCGCCTTGGTCGCAATCGTGTCGATGCGCGTTTTCCATCCTTGCAGCTCGGGGTCGGTATAGAGATAGTTGTAGCGATCATTGCGTGAGTCGCTATCGAACCATTGATCGTAGTTGCGTCCGTGCAGGCGCACGTAGGCAAACGCCGCGGTCACGTGTTCGCTGGGAGCGATCGCCTTGCCCAAACGTGGCTGGTCGATATTGCAGAAGGCTACGCCTTTTTCGGCGAAGTATCGCAGGGTCCCCTCATTGGTCCAACTGTTGTGCCGCACTTCAACCACGAGAGGATACTGCTTGAACTTCTCGACCACGGT
The DNA here is from genome assembly GCA_963748225.1 of uncultured Acidobacteriaceae bacterium. Classification (GTDB taxonomy): domain Bacteria; phylum Acidobacteriota; class Terriglobia; order Terriglobales; family Acidobacteriaceae; genus Bog-257. The sequence goes on along the minus strand of CAVVHW010000012.1, from coordinate 202,436 downwards.
CTCCAGGTAGTCGCGGTTCGCATTGGTGTTCTTGAATGAAATGGGAAACTGCGCGAGTACGGCGCCCAGCATATTCTCGGCGGCGATGGAATCAAGGCCATCCTTGGCGAGACGTTCGTCCTCGGCGTTGGCGATAATGGTCTCCGAGGATGTACTCTCCAAAACGGCGAGCGGAGAATGAGTGAAGGCTTTGTTCAGCTTGGCAGTGAACATGAACTCGGGATTTACTGCGCGCGATTTGCGGCACCACAGTTTGCCCCACTCCGGTTTGATATGGCCGTAGAACGAGGTGTTGATCTCGATTACATCGAGGAAGCGCGCCAGGTATTCCACCGGATGCAGCGATTTCTTGATCTGTGCGGGATAAACAATGCCCTCCCAGTCTTTGTACGACCAGCCTGCGGTCCCGACATAGATCTTCGGTTCTCCGTCCATCCTCGAAGCCGAGATTAGCACACAGCGACTCGGCAGGGATTGAGTTGCTAACGGGTTGCCGAAAACGCCAAAAGCAGATCTCACCACGAAAGTCGCTTTGGAATAACAAGAATCTCGACGTCACAATGGGGTGTGACTCCCATCACATGGTCCGGTGACAGTCGCCATCGCTGCAGGTTCGCGCTCGCGGTATTTTCATTCTTGTAATCCAAATTCATTCTGTCGGGAAGCAGAAATGATTGACCTTAAAAAGAAGTGCTGGCGTGAGAAAGTAACCGCGGAGATTACCGTGGCCCATATGCTTCAGTTTGCGAGAGAACTGGGCACCAACATGACCGCCGCCGAAGTAGCGGCGTTCCTTAACCAGAACGGCCGGGCGCAAGGCGTCTGGACGCACATGATGCAGGCCGGCGAGGAGTACATCAAGTCGAGCCTGGAAGCGAACTCGGTGGATATTCGTAGCATAAAGCAAACCACATCACACACGGGTCTGGTGCAGTAGCGGCCTCAAAGCAAAGTCCAGGACGGCGGAGCCGACGTCCTTTCATATCAGTAAGTGACCATTATTACCCAATACACTCCTCCAGGCTGGCTCACGCTGGGAGCGAAACAAGCTCCCAGCGAATACCCCGAGGGCATCGGATGCGACAGCAATTCTTTGGCGCTGACGGGAAGGTCACTCGGGACAGCCGCCGTCCATGTCGCAACCTCCTGAACTCCAGGCAGATCAGCCGCCTTCTGGCTCTGTAAGGAGTCGTTGAGGGACATGTCACAAGCCATGTGCCGCAGTTGCGGCTCCGATTTGCGCACCGGCGGTGACATTCCCTCCGCAGTGGCGTACGTCTCAACCGCCTGTTGCAGCACAGCATCCGCTTCGGGTTCGGAATACGCAGTTATCCGGTGCGCGAAGTCCTCGGTCACATAGACATGCTCACTGCTTCGTATGACCGCGACCCCGACCACGTTGTAATTGGGATTCAGTATGTTGGCACGATGAGGTGGCGAATGCATGAATCCTCGGTGAGCCGCGGGCACATCCTTGCTAACGTCCACGTTCTCTGCTTGCTGGTCTGAGCGAAGATTCTCATCGGCGAAGCGAATCTCCATCGTGGACTCTCCATCGAATTGGTGCGACAGAGCCTTATGCTCCACCATCAGCGAGGTGTGTTTGCGAGCAGCTTGGGCAAGGCGCTGATCTACAACAAGCGCCGGTACGCCCTGGCTGGCGCGCTCCTGATTTATCAACTGAACCAGTTGCTGCTCGCCCGCTTCATCGAGCTGAGCCTGGGCCACGGAAGGATGTATTAGCAGGGAAGTGATGAATAGCGCGAAGGCCAAGACGCTGGGCAAAGCGAGATCCTGATAGAGGCGCATTCTGTCTAGTATCGGCTGGGGATCGCGGGCTTTCGTTTACAGCGCCGTCAACATACAATACAGCATCCCCTGGGGCCAAGTGATGACCATTTCAGTTGTGATTTTCCTTACCATTGCAGGCGCGCTTCTGGGCTCCGTCGTTACTGCGTTGGCGGCCAGGTCAAAGACTGCCACGCTAGCTGAGCGCACAAAAGCGCAGACGCAGGAACTTGCTGGTGTGAGAGCGACCATCGAGAACCAGGCAGCCGAACTGCGGGAACTGGCGACCGCTAAGGCTGCCTTGGACGCGACCTTGGCCAGTGAACGCCGCGGCGCTGAGGAAAAGCTCAGGCTCCTTGCCGAAGCCAGTGAGGAGTTGAAAGCGCAGTTTAAGGTACTGGCGGCAGCAGCCTTGGAGAGCAACAACTCCAATTTTCTTCAGCTGGCAAGAACGACTCTGCAAAATTATCAGATCCAGGCCTCCGGCGAATTCGCCCAAAAGGAGCTGGCGGTCAAGAACCTGGTCGATCCGATTGCGCAATCGCTCACGGAGATGAGTCAGCAGATACTGGGGCTGGAACAGGCGCGCAGCCAGGCCTACGGCACACTTACCGCCCAGGTGGCTTCATTGCTCGACACCCAGAAGGCTTTGCAAGCTGAGACTGGCAACCTGGTGAAAGCTCTCCGCGAGCCTCAAGCGCGCGGCCGTTGGGGCGAGTTGCAATTGCACCGCGTGCTTGAGTTGGCGGGCATGTTGGAACACTGTGACTTCAGTGAACAGAAGTCCATCAGCAACGACGAGCGGCGATTTCGTCCTGACGTCATTGTGAACCTTCCCGGCGACAAGCAAATCGTGGTCGATTCCAAAGCGCCTCTGGTGGCTTACCTGGCGGCCCTCGAAGCGCCGGACGAGGCTACACGCAACGCCCGCCTCGCCGACCACGCGCGTCAGATCAGGCAACATATCGATGCCCTGGGAAGCAAGTCCTACTGGGCGCAACTGACTTGCACACCCGAATTCGTCGTGCTGTTTCTGCCGGGTGAAGTCTTCTTCCGCGCGGCGATGGACTCGGACCCCGAGTTGATCGAGTACGGTGTCATCCGGAAGGTCATCGTCGCTTCACCCACTACCCTGATTGCGCTGTTGAAGGCCGTGGCCTATGGCTGGAACCAGAAGAACCTGGCCGAGAGCGCACGCAAGATTAGCGCGGCAGGAAGGGACCTGTACAAGCGTCTGTGCACCATGACCAGCTACATGCAGGAGATGGGCAAGAAGCTTGGGGGGACGGTGACAGCTTATAACGAGATGTTGCGCTCGGTGGAAAGCCGCGTTTTTCCGCTGGCGCGAAGATTTCCTGACCTTGATCGCTCGTTGGCGTCGGCGGCCCTCTCCGAGATCGAGCAACTGGACAAGACTCCATTTCAGCTGCAATCGCCGGACTGGCAGGAAGGCGAAGAAGAAGAACCTGACCTGCCGTTTCCCAGTAACGAGGCGGCAGACCGCGCGAAGGTGTGAGCATTCGAAGTTGCCGCTGTCATGATGAATGCGGCGGAGGGGCTGCGGAATCGGCCGGTCCGTTTTTTCTATCCGAGCGGAACTGTTCGCGCAGCCGAAGAACTTCAAAGCGCATAGCCTGGGCAAGCTGTTTACGCTCGCCGGTCGCGATGACGGGTTCACCGAAAGCAACGGTTGCGCGGATGGCCTTCTTGCCCAGCAGATTCAGAACGTGAGGAAGCAAAGGCATATCGCCCCACCAGCAGATTTCACGCTCCACGACACCATCGTCGAGTTCATAACTGACGCAGCACGGGGTTGCCTGGGAACCTGCGTCAATGGCGGGCTGCAACATGGTTGAGTGAAAGGGCAGCACGCTTTCTCCATCGGTCGTGGTGCCTTCGGGAAAGAGCAACACGGGAACGCCGTTCTGCAAGCTATCGGCGACACTGACGTTTGCACGTGCGATATCGGCCCGGTCGTGGCGCCGCACGAATACGCTTCCCGCCCAGCGCGCATAACGGCCGAAGATGGGCCAGCTTTCCACCTCGGCTTTAGACACGAAGATGCATGGCAATGCGCCGCTTAAGACCAGAATATCGAGATAGCTTAGATGGTTGCTTACGAGTAATCCTTGGGTAGGCGACGGTCCAATTTTCGACAGTTGAACGTTGACAGCCGACAGCCCGCGCACACAACTTGCGTGTAGCCACTCGGCGCATTCTGCGCGAGAGGCGTCACGTCGCAGTTTGCGATGTTCCCAGAGTCCATACGCGGCTGCCGCCGAGAGGGCGGCAAGTCGAGTGGCTCTTCGTAGCTGTCTCGCAAAAAAATTGCGCATCTCACCAGGGAGCACATGGTAGCACTTGATAAAAGCATAGTAGGCAGGCAATCTGCGAAGAAAAGCATACCTGGGCCCGAAATCGAAGATATGGCGGGCGCGATCAAGAAGTTCGCCGATTATGAGTCTGCAAGACTGTGCGTAGATAGTTAGACAGGTACCCGGCGTAAATCAAGCTGACCTATTAAGCGAAACAGGGATGGACTGATTTTGACACTGCTTCTAAGCGGCTGCTAGTATCAGTTGTTTAGACGCCAAGTTCCCTCCAAGCAAGCGTCCCCGTCGTCTAGCCTGGCCTAGGACATCGCCCTTTCACGGCGGTAACACGGGTTCAAATCCCGTCGGGGACGCCAAATTGACTGTCGGGTGCTATCACCCTACTTAAATCATTGAAAAGGGACGTTTTAGCGTCGTTCAAATAGCCGTTCTTATTTGAGTACAAAATCCCCTCTGGAAACAGCAAACTTTGAACTTGCCGCCGCTGCTGAAGGGCTGCTTGTTGCCACGCAGCGGAGATGTTTGTAGTAACGAAGTCGCCATACTCGATTAGCGCGTTAATATCATCGTCCTGCGTGGAAGCTGCCGCGATGCGATTCTGAAGCTCCGCGATCTTGCCGCTATATTCCTTCATCGTCTCTTCGAACACGTCCTGCAAGAGTTCTTTACGCAGTTTGGCCTTTATCAATTCTTGCCTGAGTTGCTGATAGTCCCTGAGTTCAGTCTCAGCCCCACGTCGAATAGTGATTGCGTCCGCATTATTTTCTTTCCAGATGCGCTTCAGTGCGGCTGGCATTGCCTTCGCGACTGCCGGTTTAACCTGCAAGCGACTAAGCAACTCTACAAATTCGGACTCAAGCTGCTCCTTACTGACTGCCGTCCCGTTACATTTCCAGCACCAGTACCGGGTGTACAGCTTGGATTTAGGGTTTCCGCCCGTCAACTTGCCGCCACACTCGGAGCAGAGCACGACTCCCTTCAAAGGGAGATCATCGCGGTCTCTCCTGTGAGTAATTGGGCTTATTTTCCTTCCATTCAGAAAGTCTTGGCAGCGCGCAAATATCCCCTCGCCAATGAGCGGTGTGTGCAAGCCTCGGACTCTGAGCTTCTGTTTCGGTACGGAAACGTAGCCCGTATAAAGCTCAGAGCGCATCATGGCAGAAAACCTCTGCTTGCTCACGGGCTTTCCCTTCTTGTTTCGCAGTCCCAACGATGTGACCATTCGCAACACCTCTTGCAGTTTATGTTGCCCGGTTGACAGCAGTTCGAAAGCGCGTGTTACAAAGTGCGCAGCCATCTCGTCAGGAACGATGTTGGGGTGTCCGGGCCGCTTTTCGTCAACATTGATGTAACCCACGGGAGCAGCCCACGGATAGCGCCCAGCTTTCGCGGACGCAGCGGTTCGCGCTGCGCTCTTTTCACTCAACTGGTCGCTAAAAAATTGGTTGCTATTGCCGACAGAGTGCGCGACGTATTTCCCAAACGCAGTTCTGTCAATGTTCGGTTCGGAGACGCTTCGTATCTCTGCCCCAAGCTGGGACAGATCGTACTCGAAGTTCGCGTGTGTGCGTACTCTTCGAGTAAGGCGGGACAAGTCGTAAACTACGACGTATGCAACTGACTTGTTTTGGCGCACATACTCTAGCATTGCCACAAAACCGGGACGTTCCTTATCTGCCCAAGCAGATTTCCCAGCATCAACGAACGTTTCAGCCAACGCCCATCCGTTTCGATGTATGAACTCAGCGCAAGCTCTTTCTTGGTTGGGAATAGAGAGGTTTTCTTTTGCCTGCTCCTTCGTGGAGACGCGCGAGTAAATTACCGCCAATGCTTGATTCATGCCGTTACCCTTTTGTCTTGTTCCGCAGCTTGCTCAGAGTTGCGGAATCCAGAATATAAACTATGCCGCTAGCTTCGTGGGGGCCTTTTGTTGCGAGTTCCTATACAGCGAATAAATCAAACGCGCTAGATTATCCGTTTGTGCCGATTCGTTGCTGTCTTCGTGTTCTTCCGCCGCTGGGTTCTTCGTTACCAGTTGGGGGAGAGCGGCGGCATCTCCCTTGCCCGGAGGATGCTTTGACATTTATCCGCGTACCCCCTTCGGGTGTCCAGTCGCAGCGAACGCGGCAACGGTGTCACGGTGTACGAGCACGCGGGAGCCAACATGGACGGCTGACAACGAGCCTGACTCTATGAGCAGGTCGATTGAACGCTGGCAAAGGTTCAGTACGGCGGCTGCCTCTTTGCGGGAAAGCAACAACTTTTCAACAGGGACAACTTGAGTTTTCATTTCTATGAGTCCTTTCGACAATGGGTAGGGCAAAAGAATAGCGGGGACTTTGAACAAGCGCCCCGCACGGTGTGCGTTAAGAGAAAAAGGGACTATTTCTTGATTCCACTCTTAACGAGCTTCGCCGCTGCACGTTGCAGCGGTTTCCAATTAGGCGGTCGGCGTTGTGGACGCTGTACGCCAACGGTCATTTTCTTTGACATGGGTGAATCCTTTCGATTGGTGTTTCGTTGTTGTTGTACAGAGTCAATAAATCCGTAGACATTGTTTTCAGAGTTCAGAATACAAAGCAATCCGTAGACATGCTCCCCGGTTGGCAAAAAGTCCGGGCTACCGACGCCAGAGCGAGCGTCCCTAGACCGCCCTACCATCGAATCCCGACACAGGCGCGGGACACGGTAGATTCAGCCTGTCGCAAACTGCGTAAGGCCCATGCTAGGAACTTAGCAGCGTTCAAAAAAGGGTACCCGATTTGTCCTTTATTAGTGACCGGCGGAAAGATACTTACCGACAGTCTAAAGAAAGTACAAATAAAGAACGTTAATTGTACGATTGTACTTGACATTGAAACGCACACTGCCTATAAGCGTTCTTGCCATGACAAACAAATCGCCGTTACGAGTTGCGTTGTACAGCCGAGTTTCCACGAAGTGTGGAAAACAGGACGTTGAGAACCAACTAGTCCAGCTACGCGAGTACTGCCAGCGTCAACGATGGGCAATAGTGCATGAGTACGTTGACCATGCCAGCGGAAAGCGCTCCGACCGAGCGGCATTTCTTACAATGTTTGAGGCTGCAAACCGACGTGACTTTGATTGCTTGCTGTTCTGGAGTCTTGACCGTCTGTCCCGCGAAGGGGTGATGCAGACGCTCCAGTACCTACAGCGGTTAACATCCTATGGCGTAGACTACAAGTCGTTTACCGAGCAATATCTTGATAGCGTCGGCATCTTCCGCGATGCGGTTATCGGCATTCTGGCGACAATAGCCAAGCAAGAACAAATCCGGATCTCCGAACGTACCCTTGCGGGCCTTGCTAGGGCTAGGAAAGCCGGGCGCGTGGGTGGCAGACCCAAAGTCATCGCCAACCGTGACAAAGTTGTGCGACTGCACTCCCAAGGGCAAAGTCTCAGTCAGATCGCGGCTGAGTTTGGCTTCTCAAAGGCGACAGCGTACAACATCGTCAAAGCAGCAAGCGCCTAGGATTTTGCCCACTGTGCAGCCCTAGGAACGCCGCTGGCAGTTCGGTGATACTTTCCCCTGTTGCGACTCGGTAAGGCCCGCTGAGAGCCGTTGTGGCCTCACGGCGGGCCATCCTACGATCTTGACGAAGTCGGGACGCGCTGGTTTTAACAACGTCCCGCACTTCGTCTTCTTCCCGTTTGGAGCTCCGAGGAAACTTGTTCTACCGGCCTGTTTTGTTCGTCCGAATTCCGGCCCTTCGGTTACGAGTTTCTTGAGTTTCTGCCTTTGGAAGGTTGCGTAACCACTTTTCACCCTGTTCGGAAATTAGGGCACTTTTGCGTTTGTTCGGAAGCGCCCAGTATTCCTCTAGAGTTTTTGGAACCGAGGTTGAAACAGGCTTTAGAGGAAGGTACTCAAATTTGTCAATGCCGTACTTGTCGATGTACGCGCTGCGTTCAGCATTGGTTTTGAGGTCAGCCTTGGAAGTGATTTTATTGCTTCCGTCCTCTTCAAGCTCGCCGCGTAGCTTCTTCATCGAACGACCGTCTACCCACTCTGGGTGAGCCAGCACAGAATTGTTAACTGCATCTAGCAATGGAACATTTTTCCCGTCTTGCCTGTCTCGTGCGACTACGTTTCCCTCGCTGTCTACCGTGAGGTCGTACAGCATTCCGACAAGCTGTCGAGTGTCGTCAATCTTTGAATGAAACTTCAAGCCGGAGGCGTCAACCGCGAGGGCGAAAGCGTCACGTTCCTTCAGCCTTCGCATCTCTACTTGATTGGCTGAACTCTGCGCTTCTGCCTTCGCCTTTTCCGCATTGGCCTGCGCCGTCTGTGCGCGAGCAAGCTCCAGTTGCACACGTTGTTCAGGACTTAGTTTCGACTCAAAGTCATCTGCCGATACTGTCGGTACTGCCGGTGTAGTGCTCATAAAAGGTGTTTCTCCTAAAATATTAGTTTGTACGCCGTGAGGCGCATGGACTGTTTCTTATGCAGTCTTTGCAATGCTCCCCACAAAGGCTGACGCGAATATGCTTGACGGAGAAAAATCAAGAGACACTCAGCGAGTCAGTTCGGGGGGAGCAATGCAAACACGGCACAAAATGAAAAACGCGGCTAGTTAGGCCGCGTCCGGTACAACGTGCGAATTGTGTTTCAACACAACATCCTGATGTTAGGCACTTCGCGTGAGCAGTGCTCACCCACGGAGTGAAACGCAGGGGCGCACAACGGTAACCGACGCCAGTCCAAATCGAAAGGTTGAAAAGCCTTTCGACTCAGGAAACGGTAAATGGAGACCGGACGGGCGTCATCCCGTTGGCGAAGTGCCTAACAACACAACGTTGTGTTGAGTGATTTTTCTGGATTTGTAAGAGGGCGTCACTGCATGTGGTGGAACAGCAACGTCACAGAGAGGACGAACTCTTTCCCTATGCTCTCAGAATACAATACCTGTCAAGTGAATTGCCGCTTTATCATCACCCGTTCGACCGATAGCTAAGCTACTTAATTACAGCAGTTTGCCAGCGCAACGCGGTGTGATGATCGCGCCATAGCATAGGGCGAATTAGTGACGTACAATGAGAAATAGCCCTGTAAACACTGGCGATTCTCACTCGCATAAATTATTGAAAATCATCAAATCAGATTTTCACGGGAAAAGCGGCCACTTCATCAACTTAAACCATTTATGTATAGATACATAGCGGCCAATCATATTTATTTTGCAATGCGTGTTAGTTCGCTTTTTGTTCGCCTCACAGAAAGCGTGCCTTCGCCGTCGCACTTCGGCACTGCCATGAAGGCAAAACACCGGTGAGGCATCGTGCTGGACTGCGTTTCCGACTACGAACCGACCCTCGTACTCATCTCAGTGAAAGTCGGTGCCAAACTGTCCGCGTCCACGCGCTGATTCAAGACGTAGATATGAAAAAACAGCAGAAATGCTACGTGAGGGTGCGGAGTTTTAAGGCTACGGTTCATCCGCGACGATCTTCACGGGTAGATAGTTTTCGTGCAGCACTCGAACCAAACCCCTACGAACCTCGTGCCACTCTTGTTCAATCTCGTCAACAAACCGTGGTGAGTAGATGCCTCGCTGAATGTAGTCAGTAGTGTATTGATAGCCCAAATCCTGCCCGATGATTTGGTACAGATCGACACGCCGGTCGATTAGTCTCGCATTCCAAGCAGCAACGGCATTCGCGTCAGTCGCGTCAAAGTTAGTGGACGCCTGATCGAGTACCGCTTTCCAAGTATTTCGGATTTTCTCGTTGTTCTTGAACACTATGTCAATAGAGTTCAACGCCTGAAGATGCGTGGGAGAGAGAAACTGATGTCGTGTGTTCATCAAAGTGTAGAACAACTGCTTGCGCTCTTTCTTCCGTTCACGAAGTAAATCGAGAACTCGTTGAGCAAACAGTGCGAGCACGGGGCCAACGATAATGGCTGCTACGGTTATCCAGTCGAACCATGTCGGACGAAGAGTGGGCATTTTACCTCCAAGATGCCAGAGTATAAACCTGCATGGCTGCCCACCCCCAAAGGGGAAGCACTTCGTCAGAACGATGGCGCTCGACGAACCACGTAACACACACAGTTTGTGTATCTTACGGGAAAATAATCCTTTAGACAAGTTTTGTCGGGATGACTAGGATGGCCCTGCAACTCAAAAAAGTTGTGGGACTCTGTGAGTATTCGAAGTGCTCACAAAGTCCCTAACTCCGAAAGGTGGTTATGGCACATTCCGAAGCTACTCCAATTGTGACAACATCACGTCCGAAAATCAACCCCGTAGAAGCACTGCTCGCCACACACTGCTGTTACTGTTTGTGCGATCTTAACGATGATGGAATCAACCTCACCGAAGGCGGGTGCCTGCAATGCGGCGCTCTCTACTGTGCAACCTGCCCACCGGATGACCCGGCTGTTCGTGCTGCGGTAGCTGCACGCAGGGCGACAACACTGAAAGCGGCCAACGAACGCTTCACACGTCTGGCACGACTCACATACGAAGTATCACTGCCCTCTATCTGTCCCGTCTGCGGATACGGAACGACTGTCTGAGGGGAGCAACGCTGTTACAGCGTGCAGGACGTGGCCGGAGTCCTTTACCGCGCGGCGACCATGTTCTGCACGTTAGCGGGCCGAACAACACTAGGAGCGTCACTCAATGAAGCCCATTGCCCTCTGCCTGATAATCGTAGGACTCTTGTTCCTGCTAAGAGTGATTGACGGCTTGAATAACTCAAACTCCAAATCTTCTTCCGCTCCAGCTTCGACAGCTTCGACCAATCCCGTTGAGAACTACACCGGCAGAGATGACGAACGAAACCCTAAGCGCATTACGGCGGTAGGGCACAAGAGCAAGGAACTGTCCATAATCCATCCGCATTGGGAACTCGGTGGATTCAACACGATTGCCATATCGCACATCACCTTCAAGAACAACACGGACACGCCCATCGGTAACGTGAAGTACCTTTTCCCCCCCTTTTTTTTTTTTTTTTTTTTTTTTTTTTATATCGTATCGCCGAGTTTCGCGAATAGATGCGCCTCGTATTTTTTTTTTTTTTTTTTTTCGTCCATCACGAAGCGCACAAGGCAAACTTCGCGTTGTGCATGGGAGTACGTCGCTGACAACAGATAGGCGCTGTTAGACTGTGCAATATGAATTTGAGTCATCGACTTCTGTGTGGGAGTCGGCTTGCGGGAAGCCCATTGTGCTCCTAAATACCAAGCTCGACTCATCAGATGTTGCTCGTGAATCCCTGCCCACGGATGGTTGGCCGATATATCTCGTATGTCCACACTGCACCGTGCCGCACCACTACGCTCGAAGCGAAGTCCTCGACGTTCATCAGGAAGGCAATGAGAGCAGTACGACAGTGCATCATCCCTATGTCTATCAAACGACCATTGGATGCGGGGAACAAGGTTGTGAAAGGTCTTACAAAGTTCTGACGATACACAACCAAGAAGCGCAAATGCATGACGTGCTGTTAGTGATATGCAACGCAAAGCCCAAAGTGACTTGTAAAGACGGGCACGCGCTGCCGTCACGGTCAATACTCGACCCGACGATGCGATGGGGAGCCTAGAAGGTGCTGTCACCGGTTCCAATGTGTTTCTCCTGTCTTTGGGGTGTTTGCCGGGTTGCACGCGAATGCTTTGCGCAGCGGGCGCACACTGTGCCGCCTCCGTATTCAACTCAGTTCAAGTACTGAGTGGGATACTATGGGGCGCTTTCATTGTCCGGGAGCGGTTTAACACCTTGAGGTACAACGTGCCTTGCGGAACAGGCGGAGTCGTCTGCCGATCTAAGCCGCTGAGTATTAAGCGGCATTCCTTGTACAGAGGCTTGGCTTGACGCAAGACTGCGACAATCGGTTCAAAGTGGGAACCGTCGGGGACGCCAACAAAATAAAGAACTTCCGAGAAATCGCCGTTTTACTTCAGGATCCAATTTGATCCCACTTAGCCCGGCTTGACCTTCGCGGAGAGGCAACACCCAGTCGGTTTGAGCCCCGTGGGGAGAGCGCTGTTTCCATGCCCACAGCGATTCGACGGTTTAGGGCGTCCAAGGGAACGTCCTTCAGTGAGCCTCGGTCTTCGGAGCTCCCTCCACCATTGCGACCCGTGAGCGGTGGACGTGCAAGATGAGATTTTCGAAGTCCACATCCATCCACCGAAGCCCTATCAGTTTTCCGCGACGCAGTCCGGTGAAAGCATCCAGTTCGATCATCGTCCGAAGTGGATCTGGCATTCTGTGAGAAATGCCATGATCTCCGGGGTCAGAATGTCCGATGCTTTCTGCCGTTTTGCGCTTTGGCAAACGCTCGTGATCGGATGATTGAGCTACGATTTCTGAATGCAGGATCGAGTCACGACTCACAATCAGCGGCTTTCAAGATTCACCGGTATCCTGTCGTGCACATGCACCGATAAAATCCGTATAGGATCAGAATTCGCCGCGCTCGGGGTCTATCGGCGCAGGCTTTACCAATATTAATGCCCCGTGCCGTCGATTGGGGAGCGAGTGACGAGCTGACCGGCGTCCAGTAAAGTGATGAACGCAGGCCCATCCCATCGTGGACGGTGAACCGCCTAAATTCAGTTTTCCAGGTCGGCTAAGCGGCAAATGAATCCCCAACCACCGCCGAGTTCGCTGACCGCCAGCATTAGTTCGTTGCTGCCCCTCTTCAATCGAAGATAGACAGCATCGTTTTCCGGATTAACGATGCCGAGGAACCCCGGGTCGCGGAAACCCTGGGCGCTTCGACCACGGAAAAGAATCTTGCCATTCAGGAATACGCTGACGTCGTCGCTATAGCCGATGTAGAGCTTTTTCACCTGATCGCGGTCGGAATCGATGTTGGCCCGTGCATACACTACCTTCATTCCCGGCTGGGGTTCCAGACGCTTGGAAAAGTCGCCCTGAAACGAGACCTTCGGATGCGGGGCCTCACGATAACGATAGATGACCACAAACCCGGGCGGCTCTGCTTCCACATGCTGCCAACGTATGGCATCGCTCTCAGCAGGCGTAAGCGGACGCTCCAGATTACGCGCCAACGCATCGTACGAAGGCGACAAGCTCCACTTGGTCAGCGTGCCCGGCGGCATGGGCGGCAGATGCCGTTCCCAGGGGGCATCGGGCGTTGTCCGTATCTCAAAATTCGAGAAATAGGTCGCGCCGGTCAGGACATACAGGGCCACCTGGCCTTTTCGAACGCCGCTTTTCAGATCGCTCATCACCAGCACGGGCTTGTCCATGTCCTTAACATAGAGCTTTGCTTGCGCTCCCACTACCTCCAGGCGCAGGTGGAACCAGACATCTTTCGGGATATCGACCGCTCCGGTAAAACCTGGTCCATTGTAGATTTGCCAGTTAGCGCCGGTGTTGAGAACCGGCGTGTACTGCATGGCGTCGGGAAGGCCGGACTTGTGCTGACGGAGATAAACCCATTCGCCGTTGGCGCCGTCGTCGGCGAGCCGAAACTGAACGCCGAAAAACCCGCGCTTGGCCGGGGTTGCGACGTCCACATCGATGACGCCGTCGCGCATTTCAAAATCCTTCACAACCGCCGCTCCACCATCGAGCAAGAGGCACTCGCGGCCTTGATACTCAACCGCTTTGGCTTGCCCTTGCAGATCCCAACGTGGGGAGTTTGCTGGAAAGGACAGCGTCTGCGGGGACGTCTGGGAATGGGCCGCCGACCAGAAGAGAAGAGCAACAGCACAAAGAGCGAGATGTCGAAGCATGGCTTGCCTGCACATGTAGGTCTTGATCCTCCTGCTTCTAACTCGCCCGACGTTGAGCGAAAACCCAGTTCACAAGCTCGGGTTCGGTGTAAGCCCACTCCCATACGTTATGGTCGACAGCAAGGTATTCGGTATACAGAGGGTGTCCGCCCGCTTTCCGCATCGCCGCGATGCGATCGCGTGACAAAGCCACAGGAACGCTCTTATCGGCAGCGCCGTGAAAGTTCCATAAGGGAGTGCTCAGCGACGCGGTGGGATCCTCAGCAGTTTGCGCTGCACAGCATGCCACCGCCACAGCGAAAAACTTTGGCCGTTGCGCGGTCAGGTGCCAGGTCCCGGCGCCGCCCATCGATTGCCCGGTCAAGTAAATCCGGCGCTCGTCAATTGCGAACTCGCGGCATAACGCATCTATAATTCCCAACGCCAGCCGCGCTCCGGCGCCTAAGCCGGGGAGCAAACCTATTACTCCCTGTGCCGCCTGCGAAAGATCGTAGTGAACCCATCCGGTGTCGGTCTCTGGTACAACGACGTAACACGGAAAGCTCCTCTGGTTCTCAGGAAGCAGCCAGACCCGCGTGCCGAAAACATTGCCCAAGCCCAGTTGCTTCTGGTTGTCGTCGCCTATCGGCAATTTCAGATACGAGTTCCAACCGGTGTGTAGACAGCCTTGACAATCAGTCGTTAGCGTTGAGTTTGGTGATGGGGATCAATCCATCGATTTTGGGGACAAGTCACGGGTCCTGCGCTTTCACCCGTGCAATGACGATTGGCGTAACACTGGGTGCGCGTGGCTGAATACCGCTTACGAGTACGACAAGCGGCCGCCTGCACCCGACCCTCGCCGAGTTGCGGCCCACCGTGGCGTGGCACTCTTCTTTGGAACTCCCGACGTTGACGCTGTGTACGCTCACCTGCCCGGTGAGGGAATCGACATAGACGAGCCGACGATAGCGCCATACGGCATGAAGCAGCTTCTCGTCCAATGACCCAGACGGTTTCGAACTCTGCTTCCAGTGGCAGGCAAACTAATAACTGGCTGCAACAGGCCAACTCGCAACCGATCCGGCCCAGATGAAGCGATCTGCGAAACAGCCGCTTGTCTCGCGGTCCCGAACCTAGGTTCGAGGGAATCTCTTGTAAAGCGACGCCTTCAGCAAGTCCCTATTCGCATCGCAACGACGTGTTCGGATCAATGCGGGAAGCGCGTCGCGCTGGGATATAGCTGGCGACCAAGGCGATACAAGCTAGAAGAATGGGAACCGCGACAAATGTCGCCACATCGGTGACTCCGACCCCGAAAAGCAGCGACCGCATCAAGCGGCTGACTACCAGCGCGCCTGCGATGCCGATACCAACTCCCCAGAAGGCCAAGTTCATTCCTCCGCCAACGATAAGTTTCAAGATGTTCATCGGTGTCGCCCCCAGCGCCAGCCGGATGCCCACCTCGCGGCCGCCTTGGCCAACCAGATAGGCGATGAGCCCATAAATTCCTACCACCGCGAGCCCCAGTGAAATGGCCCCAAATGTTCCCAGAACCAGCATGATGAAACGACGGCTGGCCAGAGACTTGTCCAGGCGCCCCTGCATGGTGCTCACGTTGTAGAGCGGAAGATCAGGATTAAGTTCGTGAATCTGCTGTTTTACAGCGCCGGCCAGAGCAACCGGATCGTTGCGACTGCGCATAACGACGTTCATGGCGCGCGTCACGTATTGGGTTTGCGGAAGGTAAAACGCTATGCGTGAGTCCGAGTCCAGGGTATATTGCTTCACCCGGTCAACCACGCCGACCACGGTGATCCAGGGGGAGTCTGTCTCGCTGATTCCACCGATGTGCAAGCGCTTGCCAATTGGGTCCTGGTTTGGCCAGAGCTGTTGCGCCATGTAGTCGTCGACAATCGCCACACGAAGCTTGTTGGCGACATCATCATCGTTGAATAACCGGCCCTCGCGAAGCATTATTTGCATGGCCTGGAAATAATGCCCGCTGACCATACGTTCGTCGGCATTGATGAACTTCTCACCCGGCGGCGGCACGCGTCCCTCAACGGTGATAGGTCCCCAGGCAAACATCTGGCTCAGCGGCAGCGAGGTGACGGCCCCTGCCGAGGTGACACCCGGCAAGTTTTCCAGCCGCTGCCATAGCTCATGATAGGCAGCCAGAACCGCCTGTTTGTCTTTGTATCGTTCGCCCGTCATGGTCAGCTCAAGGGTGAGAACATTGCGAGGATTGAAACCGGGATTTACGTCGCGTACACGAAGAAAGCTGCGAATCAGCAGCCCGGCGCCACTCAACAGCATCGCACAAAGCGCAATCTCGGCGATCACCAGCGAGCGGCGCAGATGGTTTCCTCTTCCCCAAATCGCACTAACGCCAGCGGAGGTGCGACTGGTGTCCTGCAGAGCGGTCTGCACGTCAAGCCGCGAAACCCGCAACGCCGGCGCCAGTCCAAATAGGATTGCCGACAGTATGGAAACCATGAAGGTGAACCCGAGGGCGGCAACGCCAATTCCGACATCATCTACTCTCGGCACGCTTTGCGGACCGAGCAGGCGTACGCAGTGCAGCGCAAGAAATGCCAGAAGGATGCCCAATACGCCTCCTCCAAATGCCAGCAACGCGCTCTCGGTCAGCAACTGCCGAATGATACGCATCCGCGTGGCGCCTAGCGCAGTGCGGACTGCAATTTCCTTCTGACGTGCCACAGCGCGTGACAGTTGCAAATTCGCTACGTTCACACACCCGATCAGCAGGACAAAGCCAACCGCTCCGAGCAGCAGATACAGCGTGCGCCGAACGTTGCCTACCACCTGCTCGAGCAGCGGTACGATGCCGAACGTCAGGCCGCCGTTGGGCGGATACACTTCGGGGAAGTCATGCCGTAGGCGCGCCGTAATGGTATCCATTTCGGCTTGTGCCTGTTGTACGGAAACCCCTGGCTTCAACTTGCCCAGTATGTTGTAGTCTTCATGGTCGCGATTCTGGGGGGCATCGGCAGGAAGAGGAAGTGGCAGCAATATCTCGGCCTGCTCCGCGCCATCCAGCGTCGGCATCACCTCGCGGGGTAACGAAAACGAGCGCGGCATTACTCCGACAATTTCGTACGGCACCCCGTTCAGCATGAGCTTCTTGCCGAGAACGGCGGGATCGGAGCCGAAACGCCGCGCCCAGGTTCCGTAACTGAGCACCGCTGTGGCCGTGCGGTCTGGCAGGTCCTCGTCGGCAACAAACAATCGCCCCAGCGCAGCCCGCTGTCCCAGCATGGATAGCAAATTCGACGAAACCCGGATCGTCCCAACGCCCTCCGGTTCGCCCCAGCCCGTGAGGTTGTAGTTGCCGCCGATAGCGATTGCGACCTCTTCAAAGCCATGATGACCGTTCTTGATGTCGAAGTACTGCGCCGTAGAAAACCAGTCTTCCGCAATGTTCAGCCCAGGAGAGCGGTTCCAGAGTATGACTAACCTTTCAGCGTCTTTGTACGGAAGTGGACGAAGCAACAGGCTATCCACGATGCTGAAGATTGTGGTATTGGCGCCGATTCCGACGGCTAACGAAAGTACCGCCGCCAAGGTGAAGGCAGGGGCAGCGGCCAGCACACGAAAAGCGTGACGGACGTCTTGGAGCAAAATGCTCATGCGGGTAGTGGTGGCCTCGACCGCCAATGTACTACAGACGCACAAGGCGCACATCGGAGAGCACGTGCCGTAAGTGGGCCCTACAAAATGAGTAACTGTCGCCCGGCCCAGCTCATACTCTCCCGCAGAGGTAAGGAGGTACAAGTCAGAAGTCAATCGACGTTGAGGGAAGCCGGATGGCCGCAGAAGGTGGCTTACCCCCGAACGGCAACCTCTAACAGGTCGTTTTTCCGTGAGTGCCACCTTGTTTGAGTACATAAACTCCGGGCATCGAGACTCATCCGGTAGCGACTAGGCAGAGTTCTGGGTCGTTCTAACATCCGCAGAAGCACAAAGCTCTTCTAAGCTACAGGCAAGTGAAAAAAATGAAACTCGAAGTGGACTCCCGCGTCGAAAGCTCAGAGGCGCCGATTTGAGCATATTGATGGCAGGAGGACTCAGATGAACGCGACAGCAAAGTGGGTTCCAACTCACCGACCGACTGGACATCACGAAGCTCCCACCTAAGAAGGAGCTTTGATTCTTCTTCAAAATGAATTTGAAAGAGGAAGGTTTTTATGTCACATAACCAACCGGCGCTCAAGCGAACGGAAGCAACGAAAGAGAAAGTCCGATCCCATCAGCCAGGAGAAGCCGTTTTCAAGGCAATCTTGTCTGAGGACATTGAGTGGAAGCCGTTTGCTTCGTTCCCACCGTCGGTGCGCCTCGCCGTCGTTGTAGGTCAACCTTCGGAGGAAGGTCCTTACACCATCAGGGTGCACGTGCCTCGCGGTGTGAAGCTGATGCCGCACAAGCACCCCGAAGACAGGGTTTACACGGTCATTTCCGGCGTCTTCTACATTGGACTGGGTGATCAGTTCGATGCCGATAAGTTGCAAGCCTATGCCCCCGGAGACGTAGTCGTTCTGCCCGGCGATACGGCCCATTTCCATTGGGCCAAGTCCGGTGACTACATCACGCAGGTGACTGCCATAGGACCCCTGGGCCTTGAGTACCTGAACCTGAAAGACGATCCGCGGAATGAGAACTCCGAACGCATTTGAGGTCGATGATGATTACTGTCAAGATCGGTGGCGCTACTTCGTGAGGCACAACTCTATGGTGGCGCGCTCGCCCCAGCGAATGGTCGGATCTTTGTGCCACAGGGCCCAGGTCTAGGAGTCGACCCCAATCCTGACTTCATTCGCGACTACATGGTCGTCGGGAAGGACAGGCTAGAGAATGAGAGCGTTATGAAGACCTAACGGTCGGAATCCCGGCCACGGAGGAGTTATGGCAACTACCCTCGATTCGACAGCACCCATGACGAAACCGGCGGAGAATTCCGCCAACGAAGTCGCAGTCCCGATCACGCTGCGCATTAACGGTAAGGAACATTCGTTGCGGATCGATCCCCGTACCACACTGCTGGATTGTTTTCGCGAAACAGTTGCACTGACTGGAACGAAAAAAGGCTGCGATCACGGGCAGTGCGGCGCGTGCACGGTGCACGTAAATGGCAGACGGGTGCTCTCCTGTCTCAGTCTCGCCCTGATACATGACGGGGAAGAGATCACAACGGTCGAAGGCCTGGGCACACCGGAAGCGATGCACCCCATGCAGGCAGCATTTCTCGCCTGCGACGCTTATCAATGCGGATATTGCACGTCCGGACAGATCATGTCGGCGGTGGCGCTGCTCAAGGAGCCATGCGGTCCAGACGACGCGGCCGTCAAGGAACTGATGAGTGGCAACATCTGCCGGTGCGGTGCCTACGCCAACATCGTGGCCGCGATCCAACACGTTCGAAAACACGCATAACGCGAGCGGAGGTTCTCGATGCATATCTTCGGATTCACCCGGCCGGCAGATCCCGCAGCCGCGATCAACGCCGCTGCGCATGCGAAAACGGCGCAGCAGGGCGCAGATGTGCGCTTCCTGGGAGGCGGCACTACGCTCATCGATCTGATGAAGCTGAACGTTGAGATTCCTACACGCGTTCTCGATATCAATCGTCTTCCGCTCGACAAGATCGAAGACACTTCCGACGGCGGCCTGGAGATCGGCGCAACGGTGCGCAATTCAGATCTGGCGAATCACGCAAGAGTGCAGCGCGACTATTCTGTGCTGTCGCAGGCGATTCTCTCCGGCGCGTCGGCGCAGATCCGCAACATGGCCACAACCGCCGGGAACCTGATGCAGAGAACGCGGTGTGTCTATTTCCGCGACACGGCAATGCCCTGCAACAAACGCCAACCAGGGACCGGTTGCCCCGCTATCACCGGCAGCAATCGTACACTCGCAATTCTCGGAACCAGCGAGCAGTGCATAGCCACCAACCCATCGGATATGTGCGTGGCGATGGCAGCGCTGGAGGCAGTCATCCAGGTGCAGGGCCCCAAGGGAACACGCTTCATTCCCATTGGCGATTTCCACCTTCTGCCCGGCGACACACCCCATTGTGAGACGGTGCTAGAACCCGGCGACCTTATCACACACGTCACGCTGCCGCCGCCTCGATCGGGAAGCAAACAGGTTTATTTGAAATTACGCGATCGGGCCTCGTATGAATTCGCTCTCGCCTCAGCAGCGGTGGTGATGAATGTCGATGGTGAAAATATCAGCTACATCCGAATCGCGTTGGGCGGAGTTGGAACCAAACCATGGTGCTTGCCCGAAGCGGAAGCAGCGCTGAGCGGCAAGGCCGCCAATACCGAAAATTTCCGCCGGGCTGCCGAAGCCGCTCTGCGCAATGCCAAACCGCAGAGCGAAAACAAATTCAAGATTGAACTGGCGAAGCGATGCCTTGTGCACGCGCTGCAAACGGCGGCCAACGCCTGATCCGGTCTAAGGAGAGAGACCATGCCGATACAACTGCAAGCACCAGCGACCGCCTCGCCTATCGGGCGCGACACCGTTCGGGTCGAAGGGGCACGAAAAGTCACCGGAGTTGCCCAGTACACCTCAGATTTCCATTTTCCCGGGATGCTGTATGCGGTGCCGGTCGGGGCGACCATCGCGAAGGGCACGATCACAAAGCTCGATACCGGTGCGGCAGAGAAGATGCCCGGCGTAGTTGCGATCTTGCACCGTGGCAATATCGGCAAGATCTATCGTTCGATTCCGGGACCGGGATTCTCAGGGTCTGCGAAGAGCGGCGTCCGCCTTTTGAAGACGATGTCATTCGCTACTACGGCCAGTACATTGCGCTTGCTGTGGCGGAGACATTTGAAACCGCCAAAGCCGCTGCCGATGCGATCCTCGCAACCTACGCCGCCGAGCAGCCGAACGTCGAACTGCAGCTCGTAGCTGACGACGAGCCAGATGAAGTCATGACGACCTTCGGACCGCTGAAGCGTTTAGAAAGTCAGCGTGGTGATCCCGACGCTGCTTTCGACAGCGCGCCGGTCAAAGTCGATCACACTTACATCACGCCATTCGAGACCCACAACCCCCTCGAGCCGCATTCAACCATGGCGGTTTGGGAGGGCTCAACCTTGACGTTGTACGAATCCTCGCAAGGGGTTGTTAATCTGCGAAGCGTCCTTGCGCAGATGTTCGGCCTGCCGATCGAGAACGTCCGAGTGATTACAAAGTTCGTAGGCTCAGGCTTCGGAAGCAAGCTGTGGCCGTGGACTCTGTGTCCGCTGGCTGCCGCCGCTGCGCGGCAAGTGGGGGCGCCGGTGAGGCTGGTGCTTGCTCGCAAAATGATGTTCCACGCCGTCGGGCATCGGCCGCGCACGCAGCAGCGCGTTCGTCTCGGCGCAAACACGGAAGGAAAGCTGGTTTCGCTGCAGCACGATTATGTGTACACACGATCGATACTGGAGGCCCATCATGAAGGCTGCGGCGAAGGCACGCCATTCCAGTACAGTGTGCCCAATCTGCGCGTAACCTTTGGCCGCGCGAAGCGAAATATCGGCGGCGGGGCCGATATGCGCGGCCCTGGCCGAGTACCAGGCCTCTATGCCATCGAATCCGCAATGAACGAACTGGCCCTTCAGCTGAACATGGACCCCGTCAAACTTCGCGTCATCAACGAGCCCAAGATCGATGAGGGCCAGGGACTCCCATTTTCATCGCGGCACTTGGTTGAATGTTTTCAATTGGGGGCGGAAAAATTCGGTTGGTCGAAGCGCAATCCTGCTGTCGGCTCGATGAAACGCGATGGCTTGACTCTTGGCTGGGGAATGGCCGGGTGCTCGTGGGTCGCTGCTCGCTTCCCCGCCGCGGTCAACATTCAGCTTCGCGACGACGGCTCTTGCCGCGTGGCAAGCGCCACTCAGGATATTGGCACCGGCACCTATACAATCCTCGGACAGCTCGCGTCGGAACGAACCGGAGTTCCGCTGGAAAAAGTGGAAGTTGAACTCGGCGATACTTTGCTTCCGGAAGGACCCATCTCGGGCGGCTCGATGGCCACGCCCTCAGTAGTGAACGCCGTATTTGCCGCGGCTGACCAGGCGATTGAGTTGCTCAAAACGGTTGCGGTTTCCTCGCCGGGATCACCCTTCGTGGATCACAAGACCGATGATGTGGGTTTCGAAAATGGCGCACTGTTCTTTAAGGCGGAAGGACCTACGAAAGGCACGCCTTTCGTCGACCTGCTTCGACGCGCCAACCTTCGCCAGGTTACAGGCAACGGCCAATCTGCGGGCACGTTCGGAGACCCGGAGGCAAAGTTCTCGACCCAATCGTTCGGGAGTCACTTCGTCGAGGTCACCTGGCAACCGGAGGTCGCGCGTTTACGCGTCAGTCGAGTAGTAACCGTGATCGATGCCGGCAAGATCATCAACACGTTGGCTGGCCGCAATCAGATTCAGGGCGCAGTTGTGATGGGGGTCGGCATGGCGCTGCTGGAGTGTACGGAATACGATCCCCAGAACGGCGCTCCGATCAACAGCAGTCTGGCTGACTACCTCGTTGCCGTGAATGCCGACGCACCCTCAGTTGAGGTGCACTTCCTCGACTATCCCGACAAGGAGATCAACGAAGTAGGAGCGCGTGGCATTGGCGAGATCGGGTTGGCGGGTATCGCCGCAGCAATTACCGATGCAGTGCACCATGCAACCGGTGTCCGTGTGCGGGAACTGCCGGTGAGGATTGAAGACTTGCTCGCATGAGCCGCAGTTTCTAACCTCTGCATGAGCGGACCTCACTTCCGCGACCACACGGGAATACTCCTCTGCTGAGGCGCTTCATAATGAGATTTTTCTTGTCTTCATCCCGTGCGCCCCAACTTCTGTAAGCCGCTATCTGGACAGTTGCCGGTCGCCGCATGTTTGATCCAGGTTCCACCTCGTTAAGAACCACCGCGGCTGCCATCGTCTGCGCCAGCGCATTTAGAATCCCTTCGGATTTGCTCATCACACGCTACTTCCACAGCAATGTCCTGTTATGCTTGAAGATTCTGCATGCGCGCAAATCGGTTACCGCTCTCTAAATCATCGCAACTTTTGGCACGGCTTTTCTCCGTCATCCTTCTTCTGGTTCTCTTGTTCGGCTCGTCGTGGGCGCAGGATACTCCCAGCCAGCCGCAGTCGCCTCCGCCAACTCAATCGCCGAATCAGGCGCCGACGCCGTCGCAGCCTGCCGCTCCACAAACTCCCGCGCAGCCGGCTAATCCTTCGGGAACGACGCAGGTCCCAGGAGCCGGGGTCGACGTCCAGGATCAACAGCAGGGTAGTGCGCCGCCACCGCAGTCCGCCGGGCAGCCGGAGCCGCAGACTCGCATTACCAAGGCGCAGGCCAAGGAACTGTTCCGCTCGGTGGATGAAATTCTCGAATTCGCCAGCCATGACACCGGTTTGCCGATCGAGCACAAGGTCAAGCGGCACCTCATCACGCGTGAGTCGATGGAAAAGTATGTTGACAAGCGCATGAAGGACGACAAAGACGCCCAGCGGCTGGAGCAATCGCGGCTGGTGCTGGAGAAATTCGGCCTGCTTCCGCCGGGCTATGACCTGCACTCCGAATTCCTTCGCCTGCTGGGCGAGCAGGTTGCGGCCTACTACGATCCCAAGTCGAAGAGCGTCAATCTGCTCGACTGGGTGCAGCCCGACATTCAGAAGCCGGTGCTGGCGCACGAGCTCACCCACGCGTTGCAGGACCAGATGGTCGGTCTGGAAAAATGGGAGTTGGCCGGCGGCAAGGACGATGCGCCAGAGCCCGATCAGCAGGAACAGGTTGTGGAAGAAGCCCAGGCTGCGCGCCAGTGCGTTACCGAAGGGCAGGCGATGGTCGTTCTGCTCGACTACACCTTGGCGCCCAGCGGTAAGAACATTCTGACTGCGCCCGAGATCGTCGATGCCATGCGGGCCAGCATGGCCGACAACAAGGACTCCCCGGTCTTCGCCGCGGCTCCCATGTTCTTGAAGGAGTCGCTCCTGATGCCGTACACCTTTGGACTGGAGTTTGTGCGCACGGTGCTCGCCAACAAAGGCAAGGAGGCGGCCTACGCCGGCATGCTGGAGCATCCGCCCATTGACACGCGCCAGATCATGCAGCCCGAGACCTACCTGATGAAGCAGGATGTGGCGCCGCTGATTATCCCCGATCTCGACAAACTGGTCGGGCCCGACTATCAGCGCTTCGACTTTGGCGGCATGGGTGAGTTCGATATTTATTTGCTCGCCAAGCAGTACGGCGAGGCCCCGCCGAACTACTATCCGCATTGGCGAGGCGGCTACTATTTCGCAACCCACGCCAAGTCGGCGCCCAAGGACCAGATCGCGATGCTGTATTTTTCGCGCTGGGATTCGCCGGGCGCAGCGCGGGATTTCGCCAAGCTCTATGCCGGCTATCTTCCCAAGCGTTACAAGAAGGCTGTCTTGCAGCAACCCGCACCGGCAAACGGAACCAGCGCAACTGCTTCTCCACCGCTGATTACGTTCGAGACCAACGAGGGCAAAGCCACACTGGAAGTCCAGGGCAACGATGTGCTGATCCTCGAAGGCTATGACGACAAGTTTGCGGAGCGAGCGCGGCAGAC
Organism: uncultured Acidobacteriaceae bacterium; assembly: GCA_963748225.1. Lineage (GTDB taxonomy): Bacteria > Acidobacteriota > Terriglobia > Terriglobales > Acidobacteriaceae > Bog-257. The sequence goes on along the minus strand of CAVVHW010000012.1, from coordinate 177,973 downwards.
ATTGCTCTTCGGCATGTCATTGCCGCCGTCGGCAGGGAAGAGCGGCAACTAGAAGGCTCGTCTCCGTAACATTCTTGTATGGGCTGGGGAGCAACCGGCCAAAATAGATCGCTGTGCCCGAAGAATCTACATCATCCTGCCTTTCATCCCACGTCACAATCCGATGTGACAAAAGTATTACAAACAGAACGCTCTTCCGTTGTTAGTCTGGAATTGGCTCCTGCACCATACATCACAAGGATCCACAGGCAATAACCCAGAGGAGAAATGACTGGAGAGAAAGAAAGCAAGAAGATCAATTGGCTAACTACGGGCTTCATGCTCGCATTTCATATCGGCGCGATCGCGGCTTTATTCATGTTCAGTTGGAAGGCACTCGTTGTTGGCCTGATTGTGTACTGGGTTGCGGGTAGCCTCGGTATTGGCATGGGCTATCACCGGCTGCTGACGCATCGCGGCTACAAATGTCCGAAGTGGCTGGAGTATGTTCTTACAGTTTGCGCCACCCTGACCTTGGAGGGCGGTCCCATCTTTTGGGTGGCCACGCATCGGGTCCATCATCAGCTCACCGACAAGCCGGGCGACCCGCACTCTCCCCGCGATGGCGGCTTCTGGGCGCACATGGGTTGGATTCTCACCGGGCAAACCTTTCACAACAACAATAGCGATCTTCTGGCGTATGTCCCTGACCTTCGCAGAGATAAGTTTCATCTCTGGATCAGCAAATATCACTGGGTTCCGTTGACCACGCTGGGCATACTTCTTCTGGTCTTCGGTGGCTGGGGAGTCATGTTCTGGGCGGTCTTCCTGCGCACTGTGGTCCTGTTGCACTCCACCTGGTTTGTGAACTCGGCGACTCACATGTGGGGTTCCAAGCGTTTCGCCACCGATGACGACTCGCGCAATCTTTGGTGGGTGGCTTTTCTCGCTTTTGGCGAGGGCTGGCACAACAATCACCATGCGCATCCACAATCGGCGCGTCACGGCCTGGCCTGGTACGAGTTCGATATGAACTGGTACGGCATTAAGACGCTGGAAGCGCTCGGACTCATCTGGGACGTCAAGCTGCCTAAGTTGGGTTCATCGCGCATCAAGCCGGTAGTGGAGCATGAGCCTGCGATGCAACCGCAAGAAGAACTGGTGGGCGCGTAGCCTGGAAACTAACCAGGTCTGGCGAAGGACGACGCGAACAGCGCCGTCCTTTTTGTTGCGCGGTAACCTGCATCCGAACGCTACTGCAAAGAGGTAAGATTACCGCAGAGGTGGTGAGCCGATGAACACGGTTTGGCGTTATTCGTCCAGGAGTATAGCCCGAAGCATGGCGCTTGTGGCTTTTCTGTGTGCGGTTGCAGTTCAGGTGTTGGTTGTGAGTCCGCTTACCGCTTGGGCACAGAAACAAGAGATCGTCTGGACCGCTCAAGAGAAGCCGATCTACGACCAGATCAAGACTTTGCGCAGCTTGCCCGACGATGTCCGGGCGCGCACCACCAAAGACATTGCGCTGGAGATTCGCGCTTTGCCGCCGAGCGAGAACAAACTCCAGCTTGCGAATTATCTGGCGAACCGCGCGACCGAAGGCGACTTCGGGCACGACACGCTGCAGGAGGTCGCTACCACGTTGGCGGGGGCCTTACAGCAGGCGCCACCGGAGGCGAAGCCAACCGTTTCGACCGATGCCTACGACGAGCTCGCGCAACTGGTGCGCTACGAGCATGTGCAGACAACTTTGGACACGCCGCAGTTCAAGGCTGCCATGGCGAAGCTGGAAGCTGCTGACCAGCAGCGCCAGAAAGTTGACTTCACCCTCACCGACCTTCAAGGCAAAACCTGGACATTGAAGGACCTGAAGGGAAAAGTTGTGCTGGTGAATTTCTGGGCGACCTGGTGTCCGCCGTGCCGCAAAGAAATGCCCGACCTCAACACCCTCTACCAGCGATTCAACGATCAGGGTTTCGTGATCCTGGCAATCTCCGACGAAGAGGCCGACAAAGTGAAGCCCTTTATTGCGGAGCGGAATATCAGCTACCCGGTCATGCTCGACCCGGGACGGAAGGTAAATGACCTGTTCCAAGTCCAGGGCATTCCGAAGAGCTTTGTTTACGATCGCGACGGCAAACTGGTCGCCCAGTCCATCGACATGCGCACCCAGAAGCAATTCCTGGAGATGCTGAGCCAGGCGGGATTGCAGTAGGGAGCGGTCACACAGTTCACCGCTTGTGCCCAGTTGCCGAATCGGCCGGGTCAGAATAAAATTAGAACGAACGTTCGAAAACCACTTTTTTGCTTTTCAGACGTTGCCCGTGATCGACGACCACCACATGTCCTCTTCCTCCACAACCCGGTTCCTGGAACGGCCTTCCTCCGCGGATAGCCGCTTCGATCGCCGCTTAAGCGAGATCCTGGACTACGCTACTGAGATCTTTGCCGAAAAAGGCTATGAGGGCGCCTCCATGCGCGATCTTTCGCGCTTGAGCGGCATCTCGCTGGCCGGCCTTTATTACTATTTCGAATCCAAAGAAAAGCTGCTGTATTTCATTCAGCAGCACACTTTCAGCACCATCATCGAACGATTGCGCGAGCGGCTGGCCGAGAGCGACGACCCCGAGACCCGCATTCGCATGTTTGTTCAGAACCATGTTGGCTATTCGGTGGCCAAACAAAAAGCGATGAAGGTGCTTGCGCATGAAGACGATATTCTGAAGAACGGCTATGGCACCGAGCTGGCGGCCATCAAGCGTGAGTACTATCGCATTTGTGTCGGCCTGGTAGAGGACTTGGCCAAAGCAGAAGGATTGAAATATATCGGGCCGCGTGCCGCTGCGATCGGCGGAATCAGCACGCGCACGGCGGTCATGGGACTCTTCGGAATGATGAACTGGCTGTACACCTGGTACAAGCCGCGCGTCGATCCCGATGCGGAAACCATTGCCCGCGAGATGAGCGATATTTTTCTGCGCGGAGTGCGGGCCGAGAAGTCCGGCGACTGGCAGCCACGTCGCGACGGGAATCGCAGCGGCAAGCTGGAGCCGAACGGCCGTCCCAAAACGAAGACAATAAATCACAAGCGTAAGCCCGCTCCGCCACTCACGATCAGCCGGAGGCGTTGATGACCGCGTTGCAGCAATGCCAAGTCAGGAGTTTTGTCGATGGGTAGCAGAACCCCATCCGCGTCGAGCGAGGTGAAGGAGCTCGTTCAATACCGTGTCGAGCCGGGAATCGCCATCGTTACCATGAGCGACCCGCCTGCCAACACCTACAGCTACGAGATGAACCGTCAGCTCGACGATGCCATTCTGCGGGCGCGGATGGACAACGACATTTACGTGATCGTGCTGACTGGTGCGGGCGAAAAGTTCTTCTGCGCGGGCGCGAACATCCAGATGCTGACCGAGGTTGATCCGACCTTCAAGTACTACTTCTGCCTTCACGCCAATGAGATGTTGCTGCGCCTGGAGAATACTCCCAAGCTGGTAATCGCTGCGCTGAACGGCCACTGCGTAGGCGGAGGCCTGGAGGTTGCCATGGCCGCGGACCTGCGGCTTGCGCGCAAGGATGGCGGCAAGATCGGATTGCCCGAGGTCAACCTGGGTGTGCTGCCGGGAACCGGTGGAACCCAGCGCCTGTCGCGGATTATAGGGAAATCGAAAGCCATCGAGCTAATGGTGACGGGCAAGACCTTTGCCTTCGAGGATGCGAAGCAACTGGGCTTGGTGAATGAAATCTTCGAGAGCGAAAAGTTTATGGAACGGGTCTTGGAATACGCGCGCCAGTTCTGTCCTCCGAACAAAGCTGCCAAGGCTGTCGGACGCATTAAGCGCGCGGTACAGACGGGGTGGGAGATTCCGATGGAAGCCGGACTGGCGTTGGAGCGCGAGAATCAGCAACTGCTTTTTGAGAGCGAGGACGCGAAGGAAGGTCTGGCCGCATACCTGGAGAAGAGGCCGGCAAAGTTCACGGGGAAATGACGAACCAGCATTATTGTCATCCTGCGCGACGAGTCCCTTGTGCCGCGGCAACAGGACGAGGAGTCGAAGGACCCCTATAGATAACGATTATGACCATCAGTACTACAACTTTCAGCCGCATCGCCGTTACTGTTGAACCACCAGCAGCTCGCGTTGTGCTGAATAATCCGCCGCTGAACGTCATCGACATCCCCATGATGGACGAACTGCGCGCGGCGCTGGAACAGATTGAAGCCCGGCCGGAAATCAGCATCATCGTCTTCGCGGGTACGGAACGTGCTTTTTCCAGCGGTGTGGACGTAGCGGCGCACACGCCCGACAAGGTGCGCGAGATGTTGACCGCGTTTCACAGCGTGATTCGCTCGGTGGTGGACAACAGCAAGCTTACAATTGCCAGTGTTCGCCGGCATTGCCTCGGCGGCGGTGCAGAGCTGGCGATGATGTGCGACATGGTGTACGCTTCGCCGGATTCGGTTTGGGGATTTCCCGAGATCAAGCTGGCATGCTATCCACCGGTAGCCAGCGTAGCGTTGTCCGCCATCGTGGGACAAAAGGTGGCCGCGGAGCTCGTCCTTACCGGTCGAACTCTAAATGGCCAGGAAGCGCTGGAGGCTGGTTTGGTGAATGGACTCGCTGATGATCCGGAAACACTGGTCACGGAATGTGTGCAGCGGGTGTCGCAGTTGAGTCCGGTGGCGCTTGCCCTGGCCAAGAAGGCGTTCTACGCGTGGGACTCGATTCACTTCGACAAGGGCTTGGCGCGGGCCGAGCAGATTTATTTCGACGAACTCATGAAGACTGACGATGCGCAGGAAGGTATCGCAGCATTCATCGAGCGGCGCCGGCCAAAGTGGGTAGGGAAGTGAGCAGCGCCCTGGATTACGAGATCGCACCGGAAGAGCTGAAAGCCCAACAAGAGGCGGGAGCAGATGTCGTGCTGCTCGATGTCCGCGAGCCGTGGGAGTTCGAGGTTGCGAAGATTGTGAACAGCAAATTGATTCCGATGGGCGATATTCCGGCGCGCTTTAATCAGGAGCTTGATCCTGAAGACCACATTGTCGTCATTTGCCATCATGGTGTGCGATCGATGAACGTGACCGCGTGGCTGCGGCAGCAAGGCTTCGAAAAAGCGCAATCGTTGCGCGGAGGCATCGACCGCTGGTCGCGGCAGATTGATCCGACGGTGCCGGTGTACTAAAGGCGGCTATTCGCTCTTAGCGCTTCGCTTTTGGCGAGCGAGATTTGTTGCGGAAGTTGAGTCAGGCTAGCAATACGCTTCCTGTCAGCATCTGACGCATTGGCTTACTAAGAGCGAAGAGCTTAAAAGCGAAGAGCAGATTTCTAATGAAAAAAGAACTCATTGAACTACGCATTAACAGACGTACTCACGAGCTGGCGATTGAGCCCAATAAGCTTCTCCTCGACGTGCTGCGCCAGGACTTGGCACTCACCGGCTCCAAGCGCGCCTGCGATGATTCCTCGTGCGGCTCCTGCACCGTGCAGGTCGATGGCATCCCCATGCTGTCGTGCACCATGCTGGCGGCTAGTTGCGAAGGGCAGGAGATCACCACCGTCGAGGGCCTTGCCGATCATGGCGGTTTGGCTGCGTTGCAGAAGGCTTATGGCGATTTTGGCGGTGCGCAATGCGGCTTCTGTACGCCAGGATTCATGATGACCGTGAGGTCGCTGGTGGCCAACAACCCCGATCCAAGCGAGGACGAGATTCGTGCTGCGCTCAGCAGCAATCTTTGTCGCTGCACCGGCTACTCGCAAATGTATGAGGCCATACGGGCCGTGATTCAGGCCGAACAGAAGGGTAAGAAAGAAGAGTTGGTGGGCGCAAAGTAGAAGATGAATTCTTCGCTCTCCGTAATCCTGGTTGGACTGAAGGTGGTCCCTCCGGGACTAAAGCCCCGTCCTAAATGGGTGGTTTTACGGCACGGCTGAAGCCGTGCCCTTTCAAAAACGATTTGTGAGATAGCTTGATAGCTTCTAATTGCTAAAGGCTAATTGCTAAAGGCTAATTGCTAAAGGCTAATTGCTAAAGGCTGCATTTCAATGTCTGATTTTTCTATAATCGGTAAATCGATCGCCATGGTGGATGCTGCGGGCAAAACCACTGGGGCGGGCAAATACACGGACGACCTCAGCCTTCCCGGCATGCTAGTGGGTAAGATTCTCCATTCGGCATATCCCCACGCTCGAATCAAACGTATCGATACTTCGCGGGCGAAAGCTCTGGACGGCGTTGTAGCTGTGGTCACCGGAGCCGACGCGCCTAATCCATACGGTATTCTTCCCGTGGGGCACGACGAGACCGCGCTGGCGGTGGAGAAGGTCCGCTACATAGGCGATCATGTTGCCTGCGTTGCCGCGATCAGCGAAGAGATTGCGGAGAACGCGATCGAGCTGATCGACGTGGAATACGAGCCTCTTCCAGCCTACTTCGATCCGGAAGAGTCGATGAAAGCCGAGAGCGATCTCATCCACGAGAACCGTCCGCATAATCTCGAAAAAGATTATCACCACGTTTTCGGCGATCTGGACCAGGGATTTGCCGAAGCCGACTACATTGCCGAGGGCCGCTACATCGCCAACGAAGTGACACATGCCGCGATGGAGCCGCACAGCACGCTGGCCAACTTCGAACTTGATCCCCACACCGGCAAGCTGGGACGGCTTACCGTGTGGTCCTCGACGCAGGTTCCGTACTATCTGCAGCACAAACTTTCGCTTGTGCTGGAGATGCCGATGTCGCAGATTCGAGTGATCAAACCCCTGGTAGGCGGCGGTTTCGGAGGCAAAAGCGAAATCATTCCGCTGGAGATCATCGCGGCGGTGGCGGCGCGCGCGGCCCGGGCCCCGGTGAAAATCACCTACACGCGCGAGGAAGTTTTCTGGGCGCACCGTGGCCGTCCCCGCACCATCATCGACCTGAAGACCGGTGTGAACAACGATGGCCGCATGACCGCCGTTGCTTGCAAGGTCATCCAGGACGGTGGTGCTTACTGCTCCTACGGTGTGGTGACTATCCTCTATTCGGGTGCGCTGCTGGGCGCGCTGTACGACATTCCCAACATTCGTTTCGACGGCTATCGCGTGCTGACCAACAAGCCCGCTTGCGGAGCAATGCGAGGGCACGGCACGGTGAACGTGCGCTTCGCCTTCGAATCCCAGATGGACGAGATCGCCGCCAAGCTCAATCTCGACCCGGCGGAGATGCGACGCATCAACCTCTTGAAGCCGCCGACGGTAACCGTCAACGGGCTGCGGGTGCTGAGCTACGGGCTTCCGGAGTGCATCGACCAGGTGGTTGCGCGGTCGGGTTGGAGGGAGCGCAAAGGCAAGCTGCCTAAGGGCCGCGGCCTTGGAGTGGCTTGCAGTCACTATGTGAGCGGCGCGGCCAACAGCATTATCCGTTCCGATATGCCGCACTCGACCGTGAACATCAAGATCGATCGCGACGGTGGCGTAGTGGTTTATACCGGGGCCTCAGAGATCGGACAAGGTTCCGACACCATGACCGCGCAGGTGGTCGCGGAGGTGCTGGGCTGTGACATTTCACGCGTCAAAGTCATCGCTGCCGACACGGACCTGACCCCGATCGACCTCGGCTCCTACTCCAGTCGCGTGACCTTCATGGCTGGCAATGCCGCTCTGCGCGCCGCCGAAGATGTGAAGAAGAACATCGTAAGCGCGGCGGCCAAGCGGATGGAGTGTGCGCCTGAAGACATTGTTATGCGCAACGACCGCGTGTGGAACAAGGGTACCATGCTGTCAGACTACGATCCCACTGCGTCAGATAGCCTGGTAGAACCGGAAGCTGCGCGGGGACATGTGGATGGCCAGATTCTTCGGGGGTCGGTCTTACAAACGCGCAAGGAAGACGGACCAAAGGATCACATCAGCTTTGAGGAAGCAATTGTTGCGGCGATCGACTTCCATGGTGCATTGACCGGCACTGGCTCGTATGCACCTCCTGTCGCAGCGCGCGGCGGAAAACACAAAGGCGGCGGCGTGGGACCCTCGCCGGCGTACTCATATTCGGCGCAGGTTGCCGACGTCAGTGTGGATGAAGATACGGGCGAAGTAACGGTACACAAAATATGGGCTGCGCACGACTGCGGACGCGCGCTAAATCCGGTGGCTGTCGAAGGTCAAGTGATCGGCTCGGTCTGGATGGGACTTGGGCAGGCGCTGGAGGAAGAGATGGTTTGGAAAGACGGGCTGCTGATGAATCCTGGCATGCTGGAATACCGGAGTCCGTCATCCACGGAGTCACCCGAGATTGAGTGCATCATCGTCGAGAGTATCGACCCCGAGGGGCCATTCGGCGCGAAGGAGGCTGGCGAAGGGTCGCTGGCGGCGACGATCCCGGCGATCTCAAATGCGATCTACGACGCTGTGGGAGTCCGCTTGCGCGAGGCGCCATTTACGCAGGAGCGGGTGCTGGCGGCCTTGCGCGCCAAGAAGGGAATGAAGCGAATCGAAATGACCGAGTCGGTGGACCCGACTGCTCCCCATAAGCTTCGCGAACATGGCGGCTCGCTATGGTTCTGCGGCAAAGGCCCGGTGCGACATGCGCTTGATCCGTCGCGACAGGGTACGAATGCCGGGACGCCGGTTGGAGGTGGAAAGTGAGTCTCCCGAGCTTCCAACTGCTGCGTCCTAAGACCCTGGATGAAGCCACAGCACTGATGGCGAGGTACGAGGGCCAGGTTAAAGTGGTTGCGGGCGGTACCGATCTACTGCCTTCGATGAAGCAGAAACTCTTCACACCACCTTACGTTCTGGATCTGCGCGGCGTTGCCGAACTGCGGGGCATTCGTCATCGCGCCGGCGACGGTGTGGAAATTGGCGCTCTGACAACGCTTAGTGCCGTGGAACATTCGCCGCTCATTCGTAAAGATTATGCTGTTCTCTACGAAGCGGTGAAAACGGTCGCGTCGCCGGTGTTACGTAACATGGGCACGATTGGCGGCAACCTCTGTCTTGATACCCGTTGCCTCTGGTACAACCAATCGCTCCTGTGGCGTAAGAGTTGCGGATTCTGCTTGAAAAAGGATGGCGACCTGTGCCACGTTGCACCTGGGGGAAAGTTCTGCTGGGCGGCTTTTTCAGGCGATACACCGCCGGCACTCATGTGTCTAGGGGCGGAGATTGAGATTGCTGGTTCGGCCGGTGCGCGGCGTACCCCATTGTCAGACTTCTACGTCAATGACGGCATTGTGCGGCTGCATCTTGCGCCCGACGAGATCGTCACTCGCGTATACTTGCCGGAATCGTCGGCAGGATGGCGCGGCAGTTATCAGAAGCTGCGGGTCCGTGGAAGCATTGATTATCCCTTGGCCGGCGTCGCCGTGGCGCTCAAAATGCGCTCTGGTCGCGTCGAAGATGCGCGTGTTGCCATCACCGCTGTCAATCCTGCGCCATTCCTCATCAAAGACGCAGATGCGCATCTGTTAGGAATGGCTCCGACCGAAGAGATGGCAGAGCGAATCGGCGACCTGGCAGCCAGCACCGCTAAGCCGCTGACCACCTCGGCGCTGACACCAGAGTATCGACGCGAGATGGTGCGGGTATTTGCCAAAAGAGCAGTGATGGCGGCGGCGAATTGAGAGGAGAAGTTTTGTCATCGCATAGGGGTCCTTCGACTTCGCTCGGCTTCGCCTCGCTCCGCTCAGGATGACACCGTAAGAGATATGCGACGTCGCCGAGAATTGGTGCGAATCGACCGCTGCGGCGTCTGACCCCCGGCTACTGGCTACTGACTACTGACTACTGACTACTGACTACTGGCTACTGACTACTGACTACTGACTACTGACTACTGACTACTGACTACTGACTACTGACTACTGACTACTGACTACCGACTAACCGACTACTGACTCCCGATGCTCATTACCGACTGCCATATCCACATCCAGCCCATCGAGTTGTTCAAGCCTGAGGCCTTGGCGCTTATGAAGAAGTCGCGCAAGGATTTCGACCGGGTTGCTGAATACTGCGGCTCGCCCAAGGCGTTTCTCAAGCATCTCGACAAAATTGGTATTGATCGGGCTGTGCTCATCAACTACGTTGCGCCCGAGGTCATCGGTTTTACGCCGGCGGTCAACGAGTTCATAGCCAACTACGTGAAGGAAGATCCGAAGCGGCTGATTCCCTGTGGGAGTGTGCATCCGCGGCACACGCAGAATGTTTTGGCCGACATGGAACACATTGTGCGGCTCGGGATCAAACTCATCAAGATCCATCCGCCGCACCAGCTGCTTTATCCCAACGATTACGTTAACGGCGTCAAAGAGTTGGAGATCATTTATCGCGCGGCCGAAGCCAACGGTATTCCCATCATGGTGCACACGGGCACGTCGATTTTTCCGGGAGCGCGTAACAAGTACGGCGATCCCATGTACGTGGACGACGTGGCCGTCGATTTTCCCCGGCTGAAGATTCTCCTGGCGCACGGCGGGCGTCCGTTGTGGATGGACTCAGCCTTCTTCCTGGTGCGACGACACCGCAACGTCTATCTGGACATCAGCGGTATCCCGCCCAAAACGCTCTTGAAATATTTCCCCAGGCTGGAAGAGATCGCGCACAAGACGCTGTTTGGCACCGATTGGCCGGGGCCGGGTGTTCCTGAGATCGAGAAAAACCTGGCCGAGTTTCGCGCGTTACCGCTCAGCGCGGGAGCGAAGGAACAGATACTCAGCAGCACGGCGCTGGAGATCTGGCCCCCTTAAGAAGCGATCAGCAGGTGTCCGGGTGGCTTCACGAAAGGGTCCGATAAGCGTGCCGTACCTACGGGACTCGGATTAATTTCCGCCTTTACCGAGCATTCCGCCTGCGGCTCCATGCTGGGCTAGACTCTTCCGCCCCTGCGGGGCTGGATTCGGCGCGCTGGTTCCACCGAGCTAACTTGAAATGAGTTCTCACACAGACACAGATCCTAAAGACGTGCTCTACCCGATCAAGTCGGATACGCCAAATCTGAAACTGCTCTAATGGCTAGCGGTAATAAAGAGACGCGTAACTTGCCGCGGTAGAGTCTAGATGTTCACTGCCTCGATGGCCTTCGACTAAGAGCCCGTTTTAGAGATGTCGCTGACGCCCTGATCTTCAACTTTCGCCGCGGCCTTGATTGCCGCCCAAAGCTCCTCGTATCCCACGCGCGACTTCGCTGAAAATGGAATGATCTGCGAGGAGAGGATCTGCAGGCGTTCGCAGAGTTTAGGCAGCGCCGCGCGCAATTGGTTGTTCGAAATACGGTCGGCCTTGGTTGCCACTACAATGAACTCTCGGTCCATGTGACGCATCCAGTCCATCAATTGCAAATCGATCTCCTGCGGAGGAATGGTGACGTCGACCAGTGACAGGCACAACACCAGCGACTCGCGATTCTCCAGGTAGGGATTGATGAACCCGGCCCACTTGTCCGTAACTTCTTTAGGCGCGCGCGCATAACCGTAACCGGGCAGGTCGGCAAAAACGAAGTCAGGATTCGGCTTGCCGGGGCGGCGTATCTGGAAGAAGTTAATGGTCTGGGTGCGGCCGGGCGTGTTGCTGGTCTTGGCGATCTTGCTACCGACAAGCGAGTTGATCAGGCTGGACTTGCCGACATTGGAGCGCCCAAGGAAGGCGATCTCAGGCGCACCCGCAGGCGGGAACTGCTGAGGGGCAGCGGCGGAGGTCACAAAGCGAGTCAATACCTTCATGCAATCGACATGGCCGTCCTGTGGCGGGCGTTGTGGGGAAGCGAGAAAGGAACAGCATCCGCAGGGGCGGGCTGTGCGCTTCCCAAGGGTTCGGCTTGCAATTACTGGTGCGCCGGCGCCGGCTCCGCATCAGGGGGCAGCGCGGCGATTCCCGGAGAAGCCTCATCGGGCACCTCGGGCAGTGGCCGCTCCAACGCATATCCCAGCACGTCATCCATGGTATTGACGAAGCGCAGCTTCATCACATTGCGTAAGTTTTCCGGCACATCGGCCAGGTCCTTTTCATTATCGGCGGGAAGGAGGACCTCCATGATTCCCGCACGATGCGCCGCCAGCAGCTTCTCTTTAAGCCCGCCGATCGGCAGTACCTTGCCACGAAGCGTTATCTCGCCGGTCATGGCGATGTCGCGCCGAACCGGAATGTGGCTGAGTGCGCTGGCGATGGCCGTCGCCATGGTGATGCCGGCGGACGGACCATCTTTCGGAATCGCACCCTCGGGCACGTGCACGTGAATATCAAGATTGCGGTAGAAATCGCGTGGAAGTCCCAGCCGATGCGCACGTGAGCGCACGTAAGACATGGCAGCCTGCGCCGACTCCTGCATCACGTCGCCCAACTTGCCGGTGAGCGTGAGCTTGCCCTTGCCGTCAACGGTGGCGACCTCGGTTGTGAGAATGGAGCCGCCAACCTCGGTCCAAGCCAGACCCGTGACCAGGCCGACTTCGCTGCGCTCGTGGACCTCGCTATCGCGGAACTTCATCACGCCGAGGTATTCGCCAACATTTTGCGCGGTGAGTTCCACCGTATACTTGTCGCCTTCCTTTACCACCTTGCGCGCAACCTTGCGGCAGATGTTACCGATCTCGCGCTCCAGATTGCGGACGCCGGCTTCGCGCGTGTAGTTGCGAATAATAGTGGTGAGCGCGCCGTCGGTGAAGACAATGTTCTGTTCGGTCAATCCGGTTTGCAGGCGCTGCTTTCGGACCAGGTACTGCTTGGCGATCTCGACTTTTTCCGGCTCGGTGTAACCATGCAGCCGCAGCACTTCCATGCGGTCCTGCAAGGCGGGAGGTATGGTGTGCAGCACGTTCGCGGTGGCGATGAAGAACACCTGCGACAGGTCGTACTCCACGTCGAGGTAATGATCGACGAACATGAAGTTCTGCTCGGGATCAAGCACTTCCAGCAGCGCCGCTGAGGGATCGCCGCGGAAGTCCATCGACATCTTGTCCACTTCATCTAGCATGAAGACCGGATTTTTGGTGCCGGCTTTTTTCATCATCTGGATAATCTGGCCGGGCAGGGCGCCAATGTATGTACGGCGATGCCCGCGGACTTCGGCTTCATCGCGTACTCCGCCGAGCGACATGCGGACGAACTTGCGGCCAGTTGCCTTGGCGATGCTCATTCCGAGCGAAGTCTTGCCTACGCCCGGAGGTCCGACGAAACACAGGATGGAGCCTTTGGGATTCTTTACGAGCTGCCGGACGGCGAGAAACTCGAGAATGCGCTCCTTGATTTTCTCCAGACCATAGTGATCTTCGTTGAGCGTTTTCTCGGCAATATCGATATTGCGAATTTCCTTGGAGCGCTTCTTCCACGGCACCGCCAGCAGCCAATCGAGATAGTTGCGCGAGACGGTGGACTCCGCCGACATGGGCGGCATGGCTTCCAACTTCTTCAACTCCTGCAGGGCCTTCTCGTGGGTTTCACGCGGCATACCGGCGGCGTCAATCTTCTTCTTCAGTTCGTCGAATTCGCTCTTTTCGCCGCGGCCCAACTCCTTCTGGATGGCCTTGATCTTCTCGTTGAGGTAATACTCTTTCTGGGCACGTTCCATCTGGCGCTTGACGCGCGACTGGATGGTGCGGTCCATGTTGAGTTTCTCGATCTCGACGTCAAGTACGTCCCCGATGCGGTTCAGGCGCTCGGCGGGATCGAAGATTTCCAGCAGCTCTTGCTTCTCTTCGATGGAGAGCTGCAGGTTGGCGGCGATGGTATCGGTCAGCTTGGCTGGATCGTCGTTGCGGACAGCGGCGATCATGGTTTCGTAGTTCAATGACTGACAAAGCTTGACGTACTGTTCGAACAGACCCGTCACGCGGGTCATGCTAGTTTCAATCTGCGGGGTCGGTTCAGCCGAATATTTCGCGGTACGCACCGTGGCCTCAAAATAGCCATCGGTGTCAACTACCTGGAGGATCTTGCCGCGCTCCAGGCCCTCCACCAAGACTTTGATGTTGCCGTCAGGAAGCTTCAGACTCTGCACGATGTTGACGAGGGTGCCAACCTGGAAAATCTCGTTGGGCTTGGGCTCGTCGATGCTGGCGTCGTGTTGGGTGGCGAGAAAGATCTTCTTGTCTCCGGCCAGCGCTTCTTCCAATGCGCGCACGCTGGACTCCCGGCCAACCACGAATGGCGTCATCATGTAAGGGAAGATGACGACATCGCGAATCGGCATCATGGGGAGTTTTTTGGTTTCGAATTTCTCGCGCTGGGTCACTAGTACCACCTTGTCATGCAGAGCGGAGTCGCCGCTCTGGGAAGAAAAAAATGAATGTCAATGCGCCGCGTGCTGCGCGCCGGCCGCCCCGTGGCAGAGCCATATTTCCTCAAGAATATCATGCAAGGGAAGGCCGCAGAAGCAAACTCGTTGCAGGATGAGTAACTTGCCGTACCCTGTGCCGGAAATCAAGGGGCTATTGGGAATTGTTGCCAATTAAGCGTTATGCCTTTTGGATGCCCCAGTTTGCGAATGGGATTCGCCGCTGAGGGCGATGGGCGCGATCGGCGAGGCTGCACCCACCGCAGAATCGCGCTACGTATGGCGCAAAATGAAGCGGCGCGACCGAAGCCGCGCCGAACATGCGCTGAAATTATGTGGCCGATCTATCCCGCCTTCTCCATGAGCGGCAGGTTCACATTGCGCTTCAAAACCATCTCGGCGGTCACCTCAAACTCCTTAACCCGCTTTTGCCCGGGCAGGTTATACATCAGGTCGAGCATCAGTTCTTCTAGAATCATGCGGAGTCCGCGGGCGCCCACTTTGCGCAGCATGGCCTCTTTGGAAATGCAACGCAGGGCCTCATCGGTGAAGCGCAGCTTGACGTTCTCAAACTCGAACAGCCGCTGATATTGCTTCACGATGGCATTCTTTGGCTTGGTAAGAATTTCCACCAGAGCATCTTCGTCGAGATCGCTCAATACGCCAACCACCGGCAGGCGACCGACAAACTCGGGGATCAGGCCAAATTTGATAAGGTCTTGCGGTTCGACCTGGGCCAACAATTCGGTGTCGCGTTTATTGCTCTCGGTGAATGCTGCTTCCTTGGCCTCGTCGGTGCGGAATCCCATGGAACGCTTGCCCAGCCGCCTTCCGATAGTGCGCTCGAGTCCGACAAATGCTCCGCCGCAGATGAACAATATGTTGGTCGTGTCCACGGGGGTGAATTCCTGGTGCGGGTGCTTGCGCCCACCTTGCGGGGGAACATTGGCCACCGTACCTTCCAGGATCTTCAACAGCGCTTGCTGCACACCCTCGCCGGAGACGTCGCGGGTGATCGAGGGATTTTCGTCCTTGCGCCCGATCTTGTCGACTTCATCGATGTAGATGATGCCAGTCTGGGCGCGCGCCACATCACCGTCGGCGGCCTGCAGCAGCTTCAGGATGATGTTCTCCACATCCTCGCCAACATAACCCGCTTCGGTCAGCGTGGTGGCATCCACAATGGCGAACGGAACGTCGAGCATCTTGGCCAGGGTTTGCGCCAGCAGCGTCTTACCCGTTCCGGTGGGCCCGATAAGCATGATGTTCGACTTGGCGAGTTCCACCTCACCGCCGCGCTGGCGATTCATGTAAACCCGTTTGTAATGGTTGTAAACCGCGACGGCGAGCTTCTTCTTGGTTTGCTGTTGCCCGATGACGTACTCGTCAAGGAAGGCCTTCACCTCGACCGGTTTGGGGAGTTGGTTAGGCGTGGCTGAGGGCTGGGCTTCGGAGCGGTCGTCTTCGAGAATGGAATTGCAAACGGCGACACACTCATCGCAAATGTAGGCGCGCGGATAGTCAGTGGGAGACGAAATCAGCTTGGCGACGGCGTCTTGAGACTTGTGGCAAAACGAACAGCGCAGCACTTCGTCGGAACCGGTCCTGGTTCTCACAAAAAAAACTCCTTCAGCTCACACGTTGTCAGCCGGGCCTTCTGGGATTCCGTGCTGCATTCCCCGTCGTCCGAAACGGGCAGGAGCCGTGATGCCCCTGAAAGAAGTCCGCCGCGATCGGCCAATGGCAGCCTTCTCTTGGTTCCCTTCAGTGCTTTCGCACTACGCATATTCAACCATAACTCGCCGCCCTGTAAGGCACCGTTGGTGTCAGAACGGATACAACTTTTGAAGCAGTGTGGGCAAATTCTCCGTACTAAGCAAGTATTAAGTTGCGCACCTTACTTGTGCTTAAAAATGATGTCGTCGATTAAGCCGTACTCCTTCGACTGCTGTGCGTTCATGATGAAATCGCGCTCCACGTCGCGCTCCACTTTTTCCAGGCGCTGGCCGGTATGCTTCGACAGCAATTGACTGGTGATCTCGCGCATGCGCAGAATTTCGCGCGCGTGAATGTCAATGTCGGTGGCCTGACCGGATAGGCCCGACATGAGCGGCTGATGGATCAGTATGCGCGAGGTCGGCAAAGCAAAGCGCTTCTTCGGAGCGCCTGCCGCCAGCAGCAGCGCGGCCATGCTGGCCGCCTGACCAATGCAGATTGTCGTTACATCGGGACGGATGAACTGCATGGTGTCGTAGATCGCCATGCCGGCGGTGATGGAACCGCCGGGCGAATTAACGTAGAGCGAAATGTCTTTCTCCGGATCTTCGGCCTCGAGAAACAGCATTTGGGCGATGATTAAGTTTGCGACATTGTCATCAATAGGAGTGCCGAGAAAAACAATATTGTCCCGTAACAGGCGGGAATAAATGTCGTAAGCCCGCTCGCCCCTGCTGGTCTGCTCAATCACCATGGGCACAAGCATTGTTTGCGGCTCCCTTCACGCTACCGGCCACACTTCTTCCCAAGGGTCAAAGGTGGGAGGTGGAATGCAGCCCGCCCTATGCGGACCTGCGGTACAAAGAATCCAAGGTCTTCTCGTTGCGGATGCGATGCCGAATTCTATCCAGCCCTCCGTCTTGCGTCAAACGAGCGCGCACCTGTTCGAGGGTCTGCTTCGACTGGGCGGCCAGCCCTTCTAATTCGTGATTGAATTCCTCGTCACTGACTTCGATCTTTTCCGCGTCCGCAATCTGCTCCAGGATCAACGATGCTTTTACCTCGCGCAGGGCGGCTTCGCGCTGTCCGGCGCGCAGGCGGGCAAAGTCCATGCGCTTCATATCTTCGGTGCGCATACCCTGTGCCGCCAGGGCTCGCAATCCACGCTCCAGTCGAAGGTCGATCTGCTGATCCAACATGGACTCTGGAACCGGAAAATCGTTGCGCTTCACCAGTTCCTCTACGATCTGGTCCTTGCCCTGATGTTCAGCTTCATGCAGCTTCTCCGCTTTCATGTTCTCGCGAAGCCGCTCACGAAGCTGGTCCAGAGAATTGAAGTCGGCACTCAACTCCTTCGCGTAGTCGTCGTTCAGATCGGGTACGCTTCGAGTCTTGATGCCCTTTACGTCCACTTCATAGATCATGGTCTTGCCGGCGAGTCGTTTATCGGAAAAATCGTCGGCATACTTCACTTCGAAATTTCGCTGCTCCCCTGCTTTGGCGCCGCGCAGGTTCTCGGTGAACTCTGGGATAGTGCCTTCACCGCCAATCTCCACCATCACCTCGTCCACTTCGACAGGCTTGGAATCGGCGTTTTGCTCGCTTTCCTTAGGCGTGCCCTTGAAGCTAACCACGGCGAAGTCGCCGTCGGCTAACGGGCGCTCCTCTTCGACGGCATTGTAGGCAGCGTGCTGCTGCCGCAAGTTATTAAGAGCGTTTTCCACATCCGCATCAATTACGTTGGTGTCGAGCCTGGAGATTTTGACGTCATCGTAGGCCGCAATTTTGAAATCGGGTAGCACTTCGAAGGACGCCGTAAACTTCAGCGGCTCGCCCTCATGCAGCTGAAGATCAGTGACTCGCGGTTGCGAAACCGGCAGCAAGTTCTGCTTCTGAGTTTCTTCGCGGAAATAACGAGGCACCAGGGCCTCGACGATTTCGTTCTTGATGTCGTCGGCGAAACGCTGGCGCACGATAGACGCGGGAACTTTGCCTTTACGGAAGCCGGGAATTCTCGCCAGCTTTTGATAGCGGCCCACCACGCTCTCGGTTTCGGCATGGACTACATCCGCAGGAATCTCGATGGTGAGTTCGCGTTTGCAAGGATTGGGTTGTTCGGGAGAAATGGCGTCCGGCGTGGTGGTATCTGTCGTGTTGGATTCAATCGTCAAAGGAATTGCCTTCAGCAGTTGATGTGGCGTTGCTCGGCCGAGGAGTGCAACCGATGATAAACGTGTGGAACCTGATTCCGTACCTGCGGCGTGAGTGCCTCCGCGTGGGCGACAACCCATGCTATATAGCGGTCGCCCCTAAGCTTAAGTGTATGAGAGCTGTGCGGGGTGGTCAAACGACAAGAGCTGGCGGTGCAGTTTCTGTTTTCTGGTCAGCAGACGCCGACAACCGAGGAAGCGCGAGGTTTAGCGGCGGCGAGCCTTCCTGGTGGTCCGCTTCTGGGTTGTTTCCGCAGCAGGTTTCCGTTTGGCAACAAGGACGCGACGGCCGGTCACGGGGCTTACTTCGACGGCTTCAACCTCGATCAGGGGAACTGGTTTCTGGAAAAGCTCCGCGAGATATCGGTCCTTGCAATCGACGCAGCAGAAGTGGACTGCCAGAGGCAGCACCACGCGCTCGTAGCGCCAACTGGGATCGATCACGACTTCACGGCGCGCCGCTTGGGTGCCGACGTTTTCCACGGCCAGGCCGTTAATCCAGGTTTCGTTCACGCCCTTTACGTTTCCGCAGTAGTCACAGACAAATTGCAGCATGAAGAGTTGGATTACAGGCGACCGCCAAATGTTGTTTGTGAAATTGAAGGCCGATCGACAGCCTCATCATTCCATGCAGGACGCGGTGGCCAATTCTGGCGGCAGAGCTAACGCCTGAACGGCTGTAGCTGACTGCGGCTGATCCAACGGGCCGAACAACTCTGAGGCCCGCAGCTGGGTCAGCTCGATCCAGGTCTTCTGCCACCGCTGCGCGACACAGTTGTCGATACGCGTGCCCGGCTTGGGAAAACTGAATCCCTCATAAAACTCCAGGATGTTATTCCGCAGGGCATCGCTCATGTGATTGAAGTGGTCCGCGGCCAGATCGTCGAGCAGCTCCCGGTAGGTCGCGTCAGCCAAGGGATACTCGCCACGCTGGGTCGGTTTACCGGTGTCAAGATCGATGTTGGGCGTCTGCAAATCATTGTTCTTCACCTCGCCCAAGGCTTTGCCGAATTGATCGATGGTCTGGTCCACGCTCTTGAAATAGAGGTTCTCGGTTTTGGGCGTAGGTTCCTTGAAGTCGATGGCGTGGAGCGGCCCTACCTTGGGTAACACTTTGAAAATTCCGGCCAGCATATACGCGCCCGGTCCCGGTTCCTTGTAACCGGAGCCCCACGACTTTTGGTAATCGGCCTTCGACAGGTGATACAGGAAGTGCTCGCGATTGAAGTTCGGAATTTCGTGTTGCAGTTCCTTGCCTTTGACTAATAGGGCCACCTTGGTCATTTCGGGGAGAATCTGGCTGACGCTTCGGCGATAGGTGCCGATGGCGAGTTGTTCTTTGGGCATTACGTCGGTCAGCTTTAATCCGTAGGTGTCGTAAAAGGCCCGCTCCAGCAGAGAGGTGGAAACCTGAAATCCGATGAAGTCGTGATAGTTCTCGGGCGCATAACGGCCTTTCGCGACCTGTAACACATCGAAGCCGAACTCGGTGCGCAGGTGGGCTTTGTGATCGACGTCGTAGGGAACCGCCGCCCCGTACTCTCTCGCCAGTTCGGGGTATTCCATGCCTACTGACAGATTGATGTAAGGATGTCCGTTGATGTCGGAAATGTAGTGCGAGAGCGCTCCTAGCGCGAAGGCATACTCGTTCAGGTCCTGCGCATCATTCAGCATCGCCTGCACAAAATCGCCGGTCCGAACGTAATGTGTCAGGTCGCTGAAGGTGTGGCTGCCAAACGGATAGTAGCCAATATCCTGGATTACGCTGCCGCCATACGCGTAGGCATGGGCGGTCTTCAGGTCCTCAGGAGTGGAATTGGGGAAGCGTGCCAGCAGCAATGGCTGGATCTGCTGTTTCCAGAGCAGGTCAATGATCTCTTCGTGCGTCAGCACCGAGTAGCCGGCGCAAAGCGGAGCGAGTGCAGCCAGGCAAATCAGCAGCCTGATGCAGAACATCGCTGGGCGCAAACGCTGTCTCATGGAACTGCGAAGCTTCAGATACGGCCGAGCAGCAGCAGAATGACGAGAATGAGCACGATCAAACCCAGACCACCGGAAGGGTAATAGCCCCACCCGCGGCTGTACGGCCAAGACGGGAAAGCCCCGACTGACAACAGCAACAGAATGACCAGCAAGATAATCAGCATGCAGAGTTTCTCCTTGGCTTCGCCATTTGCCACGACTTGCCACGACTTTCAGCAAGGCAGAAGCTCCTACTTAGAAGCCAGTTGTAGTCCTGAAGGATGCCTTGACTGCCGATGCGAAGATTTACATCGCGGAAAACAAGCGGATCGCTCGGCTCTTTATCTTGTCGCTACAATGGAGGACAATGCCTTCCTCTCTCGCTATCCTGAACAGAGAAGTTGTGGCATGTACGCTGTGTCCTCGTCTGGTGGCATATCGCGAGCAGATTGGGCGGGAGAAGCGGCGCGCGTATCGCGACTGCGACTATTGGGCGCGACCGGTGCCGGGATTCGGCGATCCCCATGCGCGCGTTTTGATACTGGGCCTGGCCCCTGGAGCTCATGGTTCCAACCGCACTGGCCGTCCGTTTACCGGCGATGCTTCGGGAAAATTTATGTATCCCGTTCTTTACAAGGTCGGATTCGCCTCGCAGCCGAATGCCGAACAGTGCGACGACGGATTGAAGCTGATTGACTGCTACATCACGGCCGCCGTGCGCTGCGCGCCGCCCGACAACAAGCCATTGCCGTCTGAGCTGACTAATTGCGCGCCATTCCTTGACCGCGAGCTGCGAATACTAAAGAACGTTCGAGTAGTCGTGGCGTTGGGCAAGATCGGCTTCGATGCCTATCTCAATTACCTGAAGCGGAATAACATTCTGCGCAGCAAGGCGGCCTATGTCTTCGCTCACGCCGCGCGGTATTCCTTTCCCACCGGTGTGACCTTGCTGGCGTCATACCATCCTTCGAACCAGAACACTGCAACCGGAAAGCTGACCGCCGCGATGTTCGAAGCCGTATTTGTTGAAGCCAAGAGAATGGCAGATAACGGCGCTTGATCGGCTACCGTACCACCACTTTCGTCACAGCACTTTAGCACCAGTAAGATTACAGACGGAGTGGAAAGTTCTGAGCACATTGTCGCAAACTCTTGCACTAGACAAGCGTGAACTTGACCATTTGCAACGCAAATGCATGGAGGGCCAATTGCAATGTACTCAGTGGAGGTAGCCGTCCCCTTTATAGGGAGAGGTTTCCCCCGAATCGCTGTTCCACGCGGCGGAACATTCTCAGGATCTGAGCTCTTGGGGGGTGTTTTTCATTTCAACGGGATCGATGGCGCCGGACGGAGGAGGCCTCACCTGGTCAAATGTACGGCGCAAGCGTTCTCGATATTGTGACGATTGTGCGGGGGCGGCCGGAGGAATTATGAAGAAGTTCGTGGTACTTGTGGGAATGCTGCTCGCCGCGATTTCCTGTGCCTATGCAACTCCAAGCAGTGATGACGGGCTCACCAATCCTGCAACTCTCAATTTCGTCGGCTTCAACGGTGGCTTGTGGCAGAACGGCTACCCCTACTACGTCAATATCAAGGGGATTCCCGGCATCGTGGACGTGATGTGCGATGACTACGCACACGGCGGCGGGCCTGGGATAACGTGGCTAGCCAACATTTCAAATCTGGGAACGCAGGGTATTGGCTCGGCACGCTTCAATTTGTTGCCGGACGCCCTCACTTTATACAAAGAGGCGGGTTGGATTCTGTTGCAGACTCCCATTACTCCGTCGAGCCAGTACGCGGACATGAACTACGCGGTGTGGCACATCTTCGATCCGGCCGCGCCGCTGGATTCGGGAGCCATGGTTTGGCTGGACGACGCCGAGGCAGAAGCCCGGTTGGGTTTCCCTGGAGTACCCTTTGATAAGGTCTCCATCATCACTCCAGTTGACCAGTACAATCCAAACCCAGGTGGCATGCAGGAATTTTTGACGATTGATCCGAGAGTTTCGACTACGCCTGAGCCCGGCACCTTACTGCTGCTGGGTACAGGACTGCTTGGGCTGTGGAAGCGCAAGCGGCTGAGTTAGGCCGCAGACCCGGGAACTCCTCCTTCGGTTTCAAACCTCACCAGGCCATTCGAAAGAGTGGCCTTTTTTATTACCGCTTTTTATGACTGCGGTGACCCTCCTGCAACTCTATTCTTGCCAGTGGAAGCGATTCCGGCCATAATTGATCGTGCACCCCTACGCGCTCCACCCTGACCGCGCTATTACGCTGGCGGACGGGGCTCCCCCTAAAAATGGCGGACGCGGGGAGCGATCTCACCGGGTACATAATTCTCAAAAAACAGAGGGACCGATGTCGGCAAAGTACATCTTTGTGACTGGTGGTGTGGTGTCTTCGCTTGGCAAGGGTTTGGCCGCAGCTTCGATTGGCTGCCTGATGGAGAGCCGCGGCCTGAAAGTCACATTACAAAAATTCGATCCCTACCTGAACGTCGATCCCGGTACCATGTCGCCGTTCCAGCACGGCGAAGTCTTCGTCACCGATGATGGCGCTGAAACCGACCTGGACCTTGGACACTACGAGCGCTTCACTCACAGCAAGCTGACCCGCGACAATAACTGGACCACCGGTCGCATTTACGAAACCATCATCGCCAAGGAACGGCGCGGCGACTATCTGGGCAAGACGGTGCAGGTCATTCCTCACGTCACCAACGAGATCAAGAGCGCGATGAAGAAGGTCGCGCAAGACGTGGACCTCGCCATCATCGAGATCGGCGGTACCGTCGGCGACATTGAGTCGCTGCCCTTTATTGAAGCCATCCGCCAGATGCGCCAGGAGCTGGGGCGCGAGAACACGCTGTTCGTCCACGTCACGCTTGTGCCTTACATCGCCGCTGCTGGTGAGCTGAAAACCAAGCCCACGCAGCACTCGGTCAAAGAACTGCTGAGCGTGGGAATTCAGCCGGACATCCTCTTGTGCCGCACCGACCGCTTCCTCTCCAAAGACATTAAGGGGAAGATCGCGCTCTTCTGCAACGTGGAAGACGAGGCAGTGATTACAGCCAAGGACGTAGCCTCCATCTACGAAGTCCCGCTGGTGTTTGCGCATGAAGGCGTTGACCGGCTGGCGTTGCGATATCTGCGCGTCGACGCCAAAGAGCCTGACTTGACCCGCTGGGAAGATTTGGTCCACCGCGTGTACAACCCCAAGGACGAGGTCACGATCGGTATTGTCGGCAAGTACGTCGAGTACGAAGATTCCTACAAGTCACTGAAAGAGGCGCTGGTGCACGGCGCGCTTGCCTTCAATCTAAAGCTGAACGTGAACTGGATCGAGGCCGAAGGGCTGGAACAAAAAGACCAGAGTGTACAGGCCCAGCTTGAGCACGTGGATGGAATCCTGGTGCCGGGCGGCTTCGGCAAGCGCGGTATTGAAGGCATGCTGAAGGGCATTCAGCACGCACGTGAAAACAGGGTTCCGTTCTTCGGGATTTGCCTGGGCATGCAAACCGCATGCATTGAATTTGCGCGCAATGTCTGTGGACTGGAGCAGGCAAACTCTAGCGAGTTCGATCCGGCAACGCCGCATCGCGTCATTTATAAACTGCGCGAGTTGCGCGGCGTGGAAGAGTTGGGCGGCACCATGCGTCTGGGAGCGTGGACGTGCAAGCTCGAACCGGGCACGCTGGCGCACAAAGCGTACGGCCAGAATGAGATCAGCGAGCGGCATCGTCACCGCTACGAATTCAACCGCGAGTACGAAAGCACGCTGACCGCGGGCGGCCTGCGCATCAGCGGCGCTACTCCCGACGGAACCTATGTCGAGATCGTCGAGATTGCCGATCACCCATTTTTCCTCGGATGTCAGTTCCATCCTGAGTTCAAGTCGAAGCCGCTGGAGCCGCATCCCATCTTCCTGGCTTTTGTGAAGGCGTCGTACGAGAACCGTTTGCGCCGGCAGACCGAACACGAGGTGGCTGCCGTGGAGATGTTTCACCGGCCAGAGAAGGTAAAGCACTGAGCCCAAAAAATAGGAGTTGCACGATTTCGTACAAATACGATATATTGCACAAAAACGTGCAAGATCGCAAAACATGAGCTCAGCAAAAGTTTATGCCGTGATTACCGCGGACATTGTCGGTTCGCGGCAAGTCCAAGGCTTTCGCAAGAAGCGGGACGAAAAACTGCGCCCGCTGTCGGCACGTCACCAGCGGGAAAAGCTCATTCTGTCCGGCTATGCGGTTACCGCTTGGGACGAATTCCAGGCCATTCTGCAGCGCCCCGCTTTCCTTCCACGAGTAATTCTTGATCTCCGAAGACATTTTTATCCCTGGCAGCTCCGCGTTGCCGTCGGGCTGGGCAAGGTCAGTGAACCTCATAGGAAACCGGTGAATGTGTTTGCGGGCGGAGAAGCGTTCGAGCGGGCGCGCCAGGCCGCCGACCGTCTCCGAGAGTCCCGGGGCAGAAAGTTTCGCAGCTTAACGGCGATTGAGTCGGGCAATGCAATTTTCGATGTGATTGGTAACACGATGTACCATTTGCACGATACTCTGCTGCAGGACATCTCGCTGAAACAGTGGCAGACGATTGTGGTCCAGGCCGGCACCGGCAGCCAGGAAAAAACGGCCCGAAAATTGGGCGTCAATGTCAGCACGATCTCCCGGACCTTGCGCCGCGCCCACTATTGGCAGCTGGAAGAGACGCGCACAGCGCTGGAAAAGGTGATCGAGAGCTATTTTTGAGTTGCACGTTTTCGTGCAACTTCTGGTAGTTGCACAATATTATGCAAAACACACTGCCGACCTTTCTGGCCCTGTTGCTGGCCCATTTGCTGGCCGACTTCCCATTGCAGTCCGGCGCCATGGTCCTGGGCAAGAAGACGGGATGGACGGCCTACGTCAAGCATGGGCTCGTTCATTACCTCGCTGCCCTAGCGTGCCTGTTGGTATTCACCTCACAGCCCTGCGCTTCTGCGCGGACGCAGGGGCTGCTAATCCTGTATGTGGTCGTGCATCTGGGGATCGATGCCGGCAAACAACTGCTGCTTTCAAGAAACTCGTTTCCGGATGGCACGTGGTTATTCCTCGCCGACCAAGCTGCTCACTTGCTCACCATATTGGGGTTGACATGGATGCTGTCGCCGGCGGCGTGGGTGCAACTGTGGATTGCGGAGAACTGGTCGCCCGCGGCAAAGCTGCATTTTTTGACGATCGCGGTAGTTTACGTCGGGGTATTGTTCGGAGGAGGATACTTGGTCCGCTATTGCACCCGATCCTTATCCGGCCCGTCTTTGATTGCTGCAGAGACACCCGAAGAATTGCGTAATGCGGGCCTATACATTGGTTGGCTGGAGAGGTTTCTGGTAGTAACGGCGATTCTGGTGCAATCACCGACCATGATTGGCCTTATCCTGACCGGAAAGTCGATTGCCCGATACCCCGAACTGAAGCAAGCAAGCTTTGCCGAATATTTCCTGATCGGGACTTTCTTAAGTATCAGCATTGCCCTTATTGGGGGCCTGGTACTGGCGCGCTGCCTGTATGGCGCCGTATCGTTCAAGTAGAAAAGCTTTGCTGTCCACCAGGGGAAAATTGACTCATTCTTTCCAAGTCGGCGAGGTCACGATCGGCGGAGGACAACTGTTCCTCATTGCGGGGCCGTGTGTTATCGAGAGCGAAGCGCATGCGCTGAAGATGGCCGAAGCCATCGCAGATGTGTGCCGGCAGAAAAAACTTCCCTACATCTTCAAAGCTTCGTACGACAAAGCCAACCGCACCTCGATTCGCAGCTTTCGCGGACCGGGTCTTGAACAAGGTCTGCGCATTCTCCGCAAAGTTGGTGAGACGGTGAAGGTTCCGGTACTCACCGACGTGCATGAAGCCGCCGACGTACCGCGCGTAGCCGAAGCCGTCGATGTATTGCAGATTCCCGCGTTTCTATGCCGCCAGACCGACCTGCTGATCGCGGCAGGGAAGAGCCGATGCGCGGTAAATGTAAAGAAGGGACAATTCGTTTCGCCGTGGGACATGCGGCACGCGGTAGAAAAAGTGCGCGAGGCGGGCGGCGAACGTGTTTTTCTCACGGAGCGCGGGGCCAGCTTCGGCTACAACAATCTGGTGGTCGATATGCGGTCGCTGGCGATTATGCGTAAGTTCGCGCCGGTGGTCTTCGACGCGACACACTCGGTGCAGCTTCCGTCGGCAGGCTCGGCCAACGGCGAGGGCGGGGTACAAAGCGGAGGGCAGCCCGAGTTCATTCCGCTTCTGGCGCGCGCGGCCGTCGCGGCTGGTGTAGATGGCATATTCGTCGAAGTACACGACAATCCCGCGCAGGCGAAATCCGACGGCGCCAATGCGCTCGATCTGAAGCTGTTGCCGGACTTCCTGGATCAGCTCATTGCCATTCGAGCTGCGATTACGCCATAAGTAGCTCACCCGAGGTTCTGTGGGCAGTTTTGACTTGTCAGCTTGGAAAGGCCGAAAAATCTCTTGGCTCTCCCATTCGTCTGGCCTAATATTTTGGAATGGGTCGGCAAGAGCAGATCGTTATTGCCCTTATGGCGCTGGTAGTGATTGCATTGGTTTGCCACTACCTGACCGGTAGAAAGGCCAAGAAGCGATGAATCCGTACCAAGTGCGGATGTGGTGCAGGACAGATGACCTCGCGGTGGTCGTCGGCTTCGGGTGGCCGATAGAGAACGTTGCTTTTTTGGGCAACGTGCTCGATGCCGATTTTGCACCTTTAGCTAGCCCAAACCAGCCCTTCGGCTTTAAAATATTGGGAGTTTCCCGGCTGGTTGCTATCCTCATTGATAGACCCCAAAGACCATAGGCATTGGTCTGCCGAGTCGAAGTACTCTGAGTGGCCCGCAATGCGGGCAAAAGAAGGAGTTCGCTTTGTCCAAGAAGACTTATCTGTTCACGTCCGAATCGGTGACCGAAGGTCACCCGGACAAAATTGCTGATCAAATTTCTGACGCAATTCTCGATGCCTGCCTGAAGGAAGATCCCTACAGCCGCGTGGCGTGCGAGACCCTGACGGCCACCGGCCTGGTGGTCATCGCCGGCGAAATCACCACCAAGGCTTATGTGGATTTTCAGTCGCTGGTGCGCGGCGTGGTCGCCTCCATCGGCTATGACAACGCCCTCTACGGCTTCGATTCCAACACCTGCGCGGTCATCTCGAGTATCAATAAGCAGTCGGGTGACATTGCCATGGGTGTGGACACCGGTGGCGCGGGCGACCAGGGCATGATGTTCGGCTACGCGACCAACGAAAACGCAGACTACATGCCGACGCCAATTTCGTTAGCTCATAAGCTGTGCCAGCAGCTCACCACAGTCCGCAAGAATGGCACCCTTCCTTATCTCCGGCCCGACGGCAAATCTCAAGTTACAGTCGAGTATGACGAGAACCACAAGCCGGTCCGCATCGATGCGGTGGTCATCTCCAGCCAGCACTCGGAGACGATTTCAACCGAAGAGTTGCGCGCTGACATCCTGAAGCACGTGATTCAGGCCGCACTGCCGGCTGAGATGCTCGACGAAGACACCAAGTACCACATCAACCCGACCGGTCGCTTCGTAATCGGTGGGCCGATGGGCGACACTGGACTGACCGGCCGCAAGATCATCGTGGACAGCTACGGCGGGATGGGGCGTCACGGCGGCGGGGCGTTCAGCGGCAAAGATCCGACGAAGGTCGATCGCTCGGCGTGCTACATGGCGCGCCACATCGCCAAGAACATTGTTGCTGCCGGCCTGGCTGATCGCTGCGAAGTGCAGCTTGCCTACGCCATTGGGGTAGCCGAGCCGGTGAGCGTGCTGGTCGATACCTTCGGCACGGCGAAGATTGACGAAGGCAAGATTGCCGATCTGGTGCGCGCCAATTTCAAGTTGACTCCGAAGGGCATTATCGAGTCGCTGAACTTGCGTCGTCCGATTTACCGCAAGACGGCAGCTTACGGACACTTTGGCCGTACCGATCCGGACTTCACCTGGGAAAAAACCGACAAGGCTGCCGCCCTTCGCGAGCAAGCCGGGTTGACGGATGCGAAGGCGGAGAAGACGGCGGCGAAGTAGTAGAGACTTTGGAAATCCCACCCCGGCAACTGATGCTGGAGCGGGGTACCCAGGGTTACCGAGACTACTGGAGGCAACGTGCGAGTTCTAATCGTTGTCACGATTCTCGGAGTCTCATTACAGACGGCGGCGCAGGATTGTCCTGGGAGAGAAATCTGGGTCTCCACCGGGTATGGCGGCTACTGTTCAACTAGTCCTCATCCTCCTCGACCGCCAGACGTTCCTCGGGATCCCTTTGCGGCTCCGATATTGAAAGTGAATGGGAAGGCTGGGCCTTGCACGATAAAGCAGAAGTCTGGGATTCCCACGTATAACTTCAATTTTTCGTGGTGCCAAAGGGTATACGTTGCGGAGACCAACATTTCGTACGTCATCGAGCCTCAATCGCAGCGGCATTTGCTCGCGCCATTGGAGCTGCAAACGGGGTCATACGAGGCAAGCATCGATGGTCTAGATGTTAAACTTAGCACTCTGTGGGCTCTCGATCGCCGTGATAACAGCGGGCATCCGATGTGGGGAACCGTGCGCGTGTTCCCTTCTGGTACCCAGAAAGTCAAAGGTATGAAGGGCCCGAGGGAGTTCACATATAAAGTATTGATAATGTGCAAAGTGCTTGAGTGTTGGATACCCACGGTACTTAGTGCTGGAGGGAAAGCGTCGACGGTACCTCTCCCCGGAACACCTATTTCCGGAGAGATGTCGTACGAAGGCCCGTAGAGCCCTGACGTGGAACATTCAGCATAAGGAAGAAGTTGCTCAAATGGCGTCTCGCCGGTGGAGAGACAACGTCGTGACGTTGTAGTCTAGAACTGCGATCGGACGACTACTTGAAACTTGAAACCTGAAACTCGAAACTTCAACAGGAGATTATGTCCACTACAACCACTCGCGTCGCCGGCGATGTCGCCAACCTCGCACTTGCCGATCTTGGCAAGAAGCGCATTGATTGGGCCAACCAGTCCATGAAGGTCTTGCAGATCATTCGCAAGGAATTCATCAAGAACCAGCCGCTGGAGGGTATTCGGATCTCCGCCTGCCTGCACGTCACCGCGGAAACCGCCAACCTGGCAATCACGCTGCGCGATGGCGGCGCCGAGGTCGTCCTGTGCGCCTCCAATCCGCTGTCCACGCAAGATGATGTTGCCGCCTGCCTGGTGCGCGACTACAACGTTCCGGTCTATGCCATCAAAGGCGAGGACAATGACACCTACTACTCGCACATCATGTCGGCGCTGGACCACAAGCCGAACATCACTATGGACGACGGCGCCGATCTGGTGACCATTGCGCTCACTAAGCGGACCGATGTGCTGGATGGCGTAATTGCCGGAACGGAAGAGACCACGACCGGCATCATTCGGCTGCGTGCCATGGCGAAGCAGGGTGTGTTGCGCTATCCCATCATCGCGGTGAACGATGCGGACACCAAGCATCTGTTCGATAACCGTTACGGCACTGGGCAGTCCACCATCGACGGCATCGTGCGCGCGACCAACTTCCTGCTTGCCGGTTCGAAATTCGTAGTCGCCGGCTATGGCTGGTGCGGTCGCGGGCTGGCCAGCCGCGCACGCGGACTCGGCGCTGAGGTCATCGTTACCGAAATCGATCCCACGAAAGCCA
Source organism: uncultured Acidobacteriaceae bacterium (assembly GCA_963748225.1). Classification (GTDB taxonomy): domain Bacteria; phylum Acidobacteriota; class Terriglobia; order Terriglobales; family Acidobacteriaceae; genus Bog-257. The sequence continues at coordinate 148,147 of CAVVHW010000012.1, read as the reverse complement.
TCGAAGCCGTGATGGATGGCTACCGCGTAATGAGCATGGACGAAGCCGCCAAGATCGGCGACGTGTTCTGCACCGTCACCGGCAACAAGAGCGTTCTCCGCAAGGAGCATTTCGACGCGATGAAGGACGGAGCCATTGTTTCCAACTCCGGCCACTTCAATGTAGAGATCGACATTCCCGCGCTGGAGAAGATGTCGTCGTCGAAGCGTACCACGCGCAATTTCGTGGAAGAGTATTCTCTGAAGGACGGTCGCAAGATCAACTTGCTGGGCGAAGGCCGCCTGATCAATCTGGCGTCGGCGGAAGGCCATCCCGCGTCGGTGATGGACATGAGCTTTGCCGATCAAGCGCTGTCGGTGGAATACTTGATAAAAAACCACTCGTCGCTGGAGAAGAAGGTTTACGCGGTTCCGGAAGAGCTCGACAGGCGGGTGGCGAAACTGAAGCTGGAGTCGATGGGCATCAAGATCGACCGCCTGACTTCAGAGCAGGAAGAGTACCTGGCGAGCTGGAACGAAGGAACGTAGGGCAGGGGCTAGGGATTAGGGGGCTAGTGGTTAGTAGGGCGGCAGCGATGCCGCCCTTTTAATTTCACCCTGACCGAGGTCGCCGCGGCGACCGAGGCGAGGGCCCCCTATTTCTAAGCATCACTATGGCCGCGCGGGAGGGCAAGAAATTTGGGATTATTGGCAGCTATAGGGGTCCTTCACTCCTCACTGCGTTCGTCGCTCAGGATGACAAGCAAAAAAGCTTTTCATTTCTATGGGTGGCCTGCAGGCCCATATACCGCTCGCGATGACAGTTCAACACAATCACCGGTCTTCTTGTATCCCTTCTCGCATTAGCTGATAGCTGATGGCTGAGAGCTGACAGCTATCCCTCCTGCTGCTCACGAACGCCAACACCATCGCCAGCCCGGCAACCCCCATCAGCAGAAACACGCAGGCGGGCCAGCCTCCCGCGATCCAGGTCCAGCCCGTGACGATCGCTCCCAGGCTCCCGCCGATGTAATAGAAGGTCACGTACAAGCCCGCGGCCGATGACCGCGATCTGTCGGCGACAATCCCCGTTTGCACCGTACCTACGGCCTGATAGATGAAGACGCCCGACGAAGCCAGTGCCAGACCTGCGACGATGATGGGCAGCGAGTGCAGCAAGAGTCAACAGTAATCCCGCTGACGTGAAGCAAACGGCAACGACCGAGGTTAGCCGTATTCCGTAGTGATCGAGGCAGCGGCCCGACAGCGGCGTAATGATGAGTCCCAACAGATACACGAAGAAGATGCTGCCCAGTTGTTCCGAGTTCAGCCGATACGGCGGAGCGGCAAGATAGAAGTTGGCGTAGGTGAAGGTTCCAACTAGCGAAAACAGCGCCGCAAACCCCATCCCGTAGACCGCGAGCAGACGCGGATTTCTGCAGGTGCTGCCAGCCCTCGGAGATGGAATGCGCGATACTGGCCGCGCGCACAAAGCGCTTCGCTCGCGGCAGCGATTGCTGCACGATGATGGCGCCGGCCAGGTTGACGATTCCGATGACGAGGAATGCGTCTCGCCACGAAAAATGATGCGACACAACTCCGGAGATGTAACGGCCCAAAAAGCCGCCGAGTACGGTTCCCGAAATGTAGGCCGCCATCGCCCGGCCGACGAGTTGCCGGGGGAATTCTTCATTGACGTAGGCCATGATGACGACGATCACGCCGGGCACGAAGACTCCCTGCATGAATCGCCAGAAGATGAGCTGATGCAGGTTCTGCGAGGTGGCCGCCAGCAGGGTCGGCGCCGTCAATGCGTACAGCGACGGGACGATCACCTTCTTGCGGCCCACGGATTCCGCCAGCAGCCCGATGAACGGCGCGGTCAACGCCATTGCCAGGATAGTCGCGCTCACCGTCAGCGAAACCGCAATCGCCGATGCGTTGAAGACTTGCTGCAGATAGGGGAGCAACGGTTGCGTGTCATAGACGTTAAGGAATGTGCACATGCCCGCCAGCATGCAGGCGACGATGGCGGCGCGCGGTGGAGCGACTTCTACGCCGGATACTGAATTGGGTGCGGTGACATCCATCGTGTGAGGACGCGAGATACGCGTGTCTGATGGACGTCATCCTCGAGTAGGGAACAGTCCAACGGAGAATTATAGGGGAAGCGGCAACTGGGGAATGCGATGCTTACAACACCACCAGAGAGATCCCCTTGTTTCCCCTGCCCAGATCGCTGTCAGCTTTCAGTTCCGGCGTGCGCTTGAGAAGCTCCCAACTGCGTTCGTCGCTGGTGCGCCAGTTTTCGCCCCAGATGCAATCGCGGATTTCCTTTGCCTGGGCCATTTGCCGGAGTGTGGATTGCAAAGCGATAACGCAAGTCTCCGCCGATGCCACTGGAGCCGTAGCCGTGTACAACTTTCAGCACCCGGATGCCACTCTGCTGCGCGAGGCGAATCTCAGAACTCAGACGCGAGCGTGCCTGCGGAATACTTGGCATTCCAAGTTCAAGGTTCACGGTCTTGATGGTGCCTGCCAATAGCATTTCCACCGAAAAAGCAGATCCCTCGCGGGCTCAAGCCCGCTCGTGATGACAAAAAAGAGCTTAACGGCACACCCTTCGGCAAGCTCAGGGCAGGCTCTAAAGGTGTGCCGCTTCAAAACGCCTCGGCAAGCTAGCTTTTTTCAGCAGCCTCTTTAGCCGTGCGGTAACGCGCCGTCATTTATAGTGGCTTTAACCACCGGGACTTCGGTGTCAAGACGAAGCGCGGGTTCCCTCAGGGGCTAAAGCCCGACTCTCCATGCACAAGTAACGGCACGGCTGAAGCCGTGCCCCTTCAAATGCCGCCGAGGTTGAGCTTTTCAGCAAACTGTGAAGCCGAGCCCCTTCAAAGCCAAGAGCTTTCATCCATCAAAACGGATAGTGCACCGCGCCAAGTCGTTTGCCAGTCCCTCAAATCTCGTTCCGGGAACCTAAGCAGCATTCCGGAAGAACACGATATCATCTTTACCATCTTGGATTCGGTGATCTGCGATGAAAGACATTGCTGCATGGGCACTGGAAACCGCTAAGCTACGAGGCGCCTCGCTGGCGGAGGCGCGCATCGTCGATGAACGCAACCGCGCCCTGGCTACCAAGAACGGCAGAATCAGCGGCGCCTCCGACTCCGAATCGCTGGGCATCGGCATTCGCGTCATCGTCAACGGAGGGTTCGGCTTTGCCGCCACTGATGACCTGTCGCGCGAAGGGGTCCAAGGCTGCGCGGCCCGAGCGGTTGAAATTGCCAAAGCATCGGCGAGCGTTAAGTCGCAGGAGTTGCATCTGGTACCCGAGCCTCCCGCTAAAGCTGACTGGGCTTCACCCTGCAAGATCGATCCGTTCAGCATTGCGATCGAGAAGAATCTGGACTTGCTGTTCGCCATCGACGCAGCCTTGCTTGCGGTGAAGGGCGTGACCCTGGCCGAGACCAACATGAACTTCCGGCGCTATGAGCAGTGGTTCTATTCGTCGGAGGGCTCCGAGATACATCAGACGACCATCACCACTGGAGCGGGTTATGCAGCCTACTCGTTTGAGGGCACGGAGATCCAGAAGCGTTCCTACCCCAACTCTTATGGCGGACAGTTCCAAGGCCGAGGGTATGAGCTTATCGAGGAGTTGAGGCTGCTGGAGCACGCGACCGAAATTGCGGAGCAGGCGGTGGCTTTGCATTCGGCTGCGCAATGTCCGGAGGGCGCGTTCAACGTGATTCTCGACTCGTCGCAGCTCGCGCTGCAGATTCACGAGTCCATCGGACATCCTATCGAACTCGATCGCGTGTTGGGCATGGAGGCCAACTTCGCCGGGACATCGTTTCTCACACTCGACAAACTGCGCACCTTGCAATACGGGAGCGAGCTGGTAAACGCTGTGGCCGACGCCACTCCAGCGCACGGGCCGGGATTGGGCACATTTGCATACGATGACGAAGGTGTGGCCGCGCAGTGTACTCCGATCATTACGAACGGCCTGTTCACGGGATATCTGACGTCGCGCGACACTGCGGCTGCGATTGGCGCCACTCGTAGCGGAGGATGCCTGCGCGCCGAAGGCTGGAGCCGCCTTCCGATTGTGCGCATGACCAACGTCAGCATTTTGCCCGGCGAATCACCGCTGACGCTGGAGCAACTCATTGCATCCACGGACCACGGCATCCTGATGGAAACCAATCGCTCGTGGTCCATCGACGACAAGCGTTACAACTTTCAGTTTGGGTGTGAGATCGGCTGGGAGATCGTCGGAGGCAAGCGCGGGCGCATGCTGAAGAACCCGTCTTACTCGGGCATCACGACGGAGTTCTGGAACGCGATGGACGCGATCTGCTCACGCGATGAATGGACGTTGTGGGGCACTCCGAACTGTGGCAAGGGACAGCCGCAACAGGTGATGGGGACCGGACACGGTGCGGCTCCGGCGCGGTTCCGCAACATCATGGTCGGCACGGCGTATAAGGGAAGCGAATAGCGATGCTGGACCGCGACCAGGCAAATGACATCTTCGACAAACTGCGACGGCTATCGCAGGCAGACGAGATTGAGTTGCTCATCTCTGGCGGCCGCAGCGCGCTGACTCGCTTCGCCAACAATACGATTCATCAGAATGTTGACGAAGAGCAGTACCACATTTCGGTGCGCTCTGCCTTTGGGAACCGCACCGCCCGCGCCAGCACCAACAAACACGACGATGAGAGCCTGCGTCGCGTGGTGCAGTCGTCGGAAGCGCTGGCCAAGGTGCAGCATCCCGATCCGGATTTGTTGCCGATGCCGACGCAGCAAGAAGTGTCCGCCGCTGCGGTGGATTGCGGAGATGCGGTGAGCCGCTACTTCGAGACTACGGCGCGGATTACTCCGCAGGACCGCGCCCACGCTGTCGCTCAGATGGTGGATGTTGCCAAGCGGCACGGGCTGACCTCTGCAGGCATCTTCTCCTCTGCGGAGGTGGTCGAGGGCATCTTCAATTCGAAAGGCGTGAACGGCTGGTACGAGCAGACTTTGGCGGAAGTTTCCATCAGCATGCTCGACAGCTCGTCTTCAGGATGGCAAAAGGCAAACGCGCCCGACGCCACACAGCTCGAGCCAGTGCGGATGGCGGAAGTTGCTGCGGCGAAAGCAATCGAGTCGAGGAATCCACTGGACTTGCCTCCTGGAAAGTACACGGTCATCCTGGAGCCGGCCGCAGTACTTGACATTGTGGGATTCATGTTCTGGGATTTCGGCGGCTCGGCGCTGCTGGAACAGCGATCGTTTCTGAACGACCGGATCGGGACCCAGCTCTTCGGCGAGAACATTACGATCTGGGATGATGTGTACCATCCTCTACAGGCTGGAGTGCCATTCGACGGCGAAGGCATGCGAAGACAGCGGCTAAAACTGGTTGAGAACGGCGTGGTTCAACGGGTGGCATACTCGCGCTCCAGTGCAAAGAGAATGCTCGGGTCGGAGACGGCCAGCAAGGTTGGTCCCGTGCAGCCCACGGGCCATGGCTTCGCGCTACCCAGCGAGATCGGCGAGGCGCCGCTGAATATCGTGTTTGACGCTCCTCCGCACAGCCAAGCGCGGACCGTGGAGCAGATGATCGACTCGACTGGGCGGGGCATTTTAGTAACACGCTTGTGGTACATCCGCGAAGTTGATCCCTACGAGAAAATCCTGACGGGCATGACCCGCGACGGCACATTCCTGGTCGAGAACGGCAAGGTGACTGGCGGCATCCGGAACTTTCGTTTCAACGAGAGCCTGTTACACATGCTGCAAAGCGTGGAGGTAATGGGGACGCCGGTTCGCTCCTGCGGCGAAGAATCGTTCGATATGGTTGTTCCGGCCATGAAGGTCCGCGACTTCAACTTCACCGAGACTACGAAATTCTAGAGTTACGGGTAGGGCCGTTGACGTACAGCCCTGGTAACCCCTTAATTTCATATAACTTAGCTATCGCTTGTTGGACGGAACGGTTTCGTCAGGAGAGCGGTAGCGAGGTTCCCTCCGGCAAAATTCACGGTAACGTGACGGGCCTCCTCGCAGAGTTGGCCGTCCTCCGCTAATTGGACTTTTTGCGGATTCTGACGATTTTCTTGTCTAGGCAGACTCCCTTAGTGGTAATGTAATAGGTAACGGATTAATCGTTACCCGATTAGCGCCATCGGTAACCTGTTATGAGTACTGGCCACGAGTCTGAACTGCGTAATTCGATTCGCTTTCCTCTCCATCTTCAGGTCACGCTGAAGACTCCGACTGCGGAATACCACGCGAAAACCATCGATATTTCAGCTGGCGGCATTCTCTTTCGTACCGAATCAGACATCATTGTGGGCTCTCCGGTGGAGTTCACCATCGAAATGCCGGGTGATGTCCTAGGGACAGACCGTCCCGTATTAGTGAAGTGTCAGGGCCGGGTGGTGCGATATTCCGGAGAAGCCGTAGGAAAAAGCGTAGCCGTGGTGATCGATGAATACGAGTTCGAACGTAACTAAACAGCGAATTGAGGAGCGTGGACGGATGGCTCACGACCACGATAACGAAGATGTTCCGTCTTCCTCTGCGTCCCGGCAACATCCTGTGGAAGAGGAAAAGCATCCCATCCGGATTATTCTTGCTGACTCGGAAGCGATCTTTCGGGTAGGCATGGCCAGGATTTTCTCGGTGGAGAGCGATTTGGAGGTGGTGGCGCAGACGGACAATCTGCCGCAAACCATCAAGGTGGCGGCGGAAACGCCTGCGGACGTACTGCTCTTCGAGGCCGGATTGTCTCCTACTCCCGCGGAAGCCATCAGCGAGGTGGCTCGGCGGGCGCTTCCCGGAGCAAAACTCATTCTGGTTACGCAACGTGCCGGCGAACAGGAAACCGTGGATTACCTGCGGCGCGGAGTTCGAGGCATTCTGACGCGCGCGGTCTCACCCGATCTGCTGGTGCGTTGTGTGCGCAAGGTGGCGGCCGGCGAAACCTGGCTCGACAAGCAGGGCGTGAACTGGGTGATCGAAGCTTATCGTTCGCAAGCGCTTCAGGGAAGCGCGCCTAAACAGCAGTTGCGCCTCAGCGAAAAAGAAATGTTGATCATCAGCGGTGTAACCCAAGGGCTAAAGAACAAAGACATCGCTCGGGAAGTGGGAACCACGGAACAGGTCGTGAAGAACTACTTGCGGAAGATATACGACAAGTTGCACGTAACCGACCGCCTGGAATTGGCGCTCTATAGCATGCATCATCGTTTGTTAGACGGCTATGTCCCGCGTCCCCCGCGGGAAACGCGGCACACTCGCGAGGCGACGCCGGAAGCGGACGCGACATTCCGGTCGGCGATTGCCACCGTCTCCGGAGAGCATCAGATCTCAGCTGCTCAGCCGCACCAGCTCAAGCGCGATTCCAAAATAAACAGCCAATAGAGTGATTTCCCCGAGGGTAAGGTGCCGGATTCGCTGCCTAGTGCCGGCCTTCGAATGCGCCTCAACATTTCCAACAGCCCGGCAGAACGATAGCCTGGCAGATTTGTGGCCGTCGGGGCGTTGCGATAGGGTATTTGGTTGACATTCTTACGCCGAGGCAATGATGAACCATTTGAACTTCATCTTCCGAAAACGCTCGATAGCGTTTGTCGTTCTCCTTGTTGTTGCCCTTTGTCCATTAACGTTCGCGCAGACAGCGCCGCAGCTTTCTGCGGATTTACGCGGCAAGATCGATGACATTGCGCACAAGGTGTTGCAGTCAACCGGGGTGCCCAGTGCTTCGCTGGCGGTCGTCAAAGATGGCAAGATTGCCTACGTGCAGGCCTATGGCGACGCGCGGCTGGATCCGCCTACGCCCGCGCAGCCGCAGATGCGCTACAGCATTGGCTCGATCAGCAAACAGTTCACCGCTGCGGCCATCCTCATGCTGGCCGAGGAAGGCAAGTTGTCGCTCGACGATCCGGTGTCGAAGTATGTTTCCGGTTTGACTCAGGGAAATGAAGTTACGATTCGTGAGCTCCTGTCGCACACCTCCGGCTACCAGGACTTCTGGCCGCAAGATTACGTTCCGCCATTGATGCTGCAGCCCATCACCGCCGACGGGATCATGGATCGCTGGGCGCGCAAGCCGCTGGACTTTGAGCCGGGAACGAAGTGGCAGTACAGCAACACCAACTATGTGATCGCTGGTGTGATCGTGGAGAAGGTCGCGGGCATGCCGCTATTGCAGCTCCTCAGCCAACGCGTCTTCACTCCCTTAGGCATGAAGAGCGTGGCTGACACCAACCTGAACAAACTGCCTCCGACCGATCCCACGGGATATTTTCGCTTCGCGCTGGGGCCGCTGCATCCCGCTCCCAAAGAGGGCAAAGGTTGGATGTTCGCTGCCGGCGAACTGGCAATGACTGCGGAAGACCTCGCCAAATGGGACATCTCGATGATTGATCAGACGGTGCTCAAACCGGCTTCTTATCATGAAATGGAGACCGAGGTTTTGCTGAGGAACGGAGTTGGCACGCGCTACGGGTTGGGCGTTGGGGTCGTGAGCATTGGCGGGCACCGGATGCTGGAGCATAACGGCGAAGTGTCGGGATTCACCGCCGAGAACATCGTTTTGCCGGACGACAAGATTGCGGTGGTGGTGCTGACGAATCAAGACGCAGCCGAAGCGGAGTCAGAGATTGGAAGCCAGGTGAGGACGGCGATGCTTCAGGCCGAGAACCCACAGGACCCGAAGCAGGATGCGCTCATCCGCAAAGTGTACGACGGACTGCAACAGGGCAAGATCGACCGCTCTCTGTTCACCGACAATGCCAACGCATATTTCACCGAGCAGGCGCTAAAGGATTACGCCGGTAGCCTGGGTCCGTTGGGCGCTCCCCAGAGCTTCGCGCAAAGCAATTCCTCCAGCAGGGGAGGAATGACGGCGCGAATTTATGAAGTGAAGTATCCGACCAAAAGTCTGGTGATCATCATTTACGAAATGCCTGATGGCAAATTTGAGCAATACATGATTGCCGAAAGGTGAGTCTGGGCAAGGAAATCCGTGGATTCCTCATGGCGGTATCGATAGCGGCAGACTACAATAGAGCGTTCCAGCAAACACAATTGCGTTCCGTGTGACTGCGGCGAATTGTGTTCACCTTTAAGTTGCGTGAGGCTATATGAAAGGCGATCCCAAAGTTATTGCTTTCTTAAACCAAGTTTTGAAGGCGGAGTTGACGGCCATCAATCAGTACTTCCTGCACGCTGAAATGTGCGAGAACTGGGGCTACAAGCGGCTGGCCAAGCTGGCGAAGAAAGAATCGATTGAAGAGATGGTGCATGCCGAAAAGTGCATGGAGCGAATACTGTACCTCGACGGCACACCCAACATGACTGATTACTTCAAGATTAATATTGGAGCCACGGTCGAGACCCAGTTTAAGAACGATCTCCAGCTCGAGTACGACGCCGTGAAGCGCCTGAACGATGGGATCAAGCTCTGTACCGCCGCTAACGACGGAGGCTCACGCGAGCTGGCCGAAAAGATTCTCGGCGACGAAGAGCACCACATCGACTGGCTCGAAGGCCAACTGCACGCCATCAGCGAGATGGGCATCGCCAACTACCTGGCCCAGCAACTGAAGGAAGGCGAATAAGCTAGCGGCCGTGAAGGGGGGCCTTGTGACCGCCCATCGACGCAAGATGCACCCCCACTTGTCGCCTTGATCTTGGTAATTGGTTCGTCTTTGGCTGCAAACATCTGCATATACGGCCCTCCTGGCAAATGCCAAGTCGTTCATTCCATTTAGTTCCGTTTTGGAATTAAACATGCAGCATGTTTCCAACAAGCTAATTTTGCTCCCCGACATAAATTTCTTCAGGCTTCTCTAGCCACCGGTTTGAATCAGGAGCCAACGCTCCTGGGGCCCCTCACGTGTGCAGTTGACCAATTCGTATCAAGGAGGATGATTTGAAGAAGATACTACTGGTTGCTCTTGCTTTCAGCCTCGGCACACTAGCCTACGCTGATACGTTTACCACCTATGCCACCCGTGCCCAACAGAACCCAAGCGACATCTACGATTGGGGACAGTTCGGGCCTTTCGGCACTCCCGTCTCCAGCCCAGCCGCGGCAATGTCGTTCAATGGTCTGGGCGCGACGGTCTCCATCGCCGGCAGCACCATGCTTACAGCCGTCGAAGACTGCAACCCTAGTTGCGGTCTCGGCAACTGGACGGGCAACTTCGAGATCGGCGAAAACCTTCTGTACACCGGCAACCTAGCCGGAGGTGGTCCCGGTCCGATGACCATCGCTTTCGCCTCGGGAGTTTCGTCCGTGGGGTTCCAAATCGAGGACGCCTTCATTGGGCCTTTCACCGCTACTCTTCAGGCTTACAACGGTTCCACTCTGCTGGACACCCTGGTAATGCAAGGCGTCAGTAATCAACAGACCGATGGTTCGGCCATCTTTATGGGCCTTGGCGACCTGACGGGTCCGAACATCACCAAGATCGTCATCAGCGATCAAGGCGCAGGTGATCCGAATGACTTCGCCATCAATGCGCTCAGCATCGGCATTAGCTCATCGACAACTCCTGAGCCTAGCTCGATGGTGCTTCTGGGGACAGGACTGCTTGGCGCTGCGGGGTTGGCTCGCCGCAAGCTGAGGCTGTAGCGCGTTTCCGGGCCAAGCCTGGAAGGCCGGCTTGAACCGGCACGTCGACTGAGCAATCGCAGATGGCAAAGGCACAAGGAGATTGCCTTCAATATTGCGCCATGCGCTTCCGGCGCATTGCGCCCACTCCTAATTTCGGAGAGAGGAAGAATCAAAATATGCGAAAGATTTCAGGATTGCTAACACTACTGGTGTTGACCCTTGGAGCGGTGGCGAGCTTTGCCGCCCCCAGAGTCGTCATCCTCAGATCAACCACCCACGGCGTGCCGATACGGGCGCGAATCCCGATGAAAGGGCCAGATAACCATGCCTTTGCGTCGTTCAAGGCGCAGAACCACCTCACCCCCGGGCTCAACAGTCTGATCCGAACGCAGCAGAGAGGCCCTTCGTACCACAACTGCGCGGGCTTCGTCAGTATTCCCTGTTTCAACAGCTGGTTTATTACCGGCTACCGGAGCAGCGTGTACTCCTACTCGATGGTTGGACATTCCCCGACGGCGGGCGGAACCACCGGAATTCCCAACGAGGTTATTCCGTTGGAGTTTGAGCTGATTGGCCCAGATGGGTCGACGGTGGTGTACGATTTCAATCCCAGCACACCCCAGGATCTTGGGCTAAGTGACGCTGACCTGGTGACCCAAGGTCCGCTATGGAACGCGACAACCACTTATCCAGGTGATGCCAATTTGCCGGCCGATACCGGTCAGTTCGTGGACACCACCATCCGCGCCTCGTTCAATGGCGTCAAGGCGGCAAACTGGCACACCCCGCTAAACACGCCTACGTTTTCGGTGACTCACTACGTCGGGCAGTTGTTCTTCAACAACGGCGACTGGGCGTGCATCAGCGGGCTGCTGCCGCCCTGCAACTCATCCGGGGACTTCCCGGTGGTTAACATTGACTCGATCTCCAACATTTTTGGACAGATTCTCGGTCCTGCGCACGAGGATGTTCCGAGCACTGAAGTACCCATCATCCTCACTGACTTCGTCACCGCGTTCATCCCGCCAAGTGAGGGGGGTGGGTGCTGTGTTCTTGGATTCCACAGCGCTCAACCCGGCAACGAGGGAGGAAATTCGGTCCTAGTGTGGACGTGGGGGACCTTCATTTCGCAGACTGGTCCTCTCGGGAACCCGTTCGCGCCTTTCGGTTACGACTCGTTCGTCTTGAGCCACGAGGTGAGCGAGCTGTACCACGATCCCTTCGTCGATACTCTGGTGTCTCCGTGGATTGACGGAAGCGCATCGTTCGCTCAAGCTAACCTTGAAACCGGCGATGTCATTGAGGGCATGAACGACGTAGATTCCGACTACCATGTGCCCTTGACGACCAGCGGCGGCGCGTACACCTTCCACACGCAGAACGAAGCGATCCTGCAGTGGTTCACGCGCAACCCGGAAGGTCCGCCGGTGGGGCCGGGGCCTGGCGTGTACAGTTGGCCCAATACCAACACGCTTAACGCTGGGCATCCATGTACCTCCCAAACTTTCGTTTACGGAGAGGGACCAGGGGGCTTCTTCGCCGACGATGGCAGTTCAACCGGCCAGTGCCACTAGATCAAAGCAGAAAACCATTGTTAGAGGAACTCGAACATGCCGGGCACTTCGGTGCTCGGCATTTTTCTTGTCTGGTTGAAACTCGGTGACCGCTGGAGTGCGTAAGAGCCACGCACTCGGTGTCCGATGCCATCTTGAGAAGACAAGCCCACATACTTCTGGCGCCGCAGGTCGTGCTTGGTTGCGATACGTTACAATAGAGCGACGCCGTAATTCCGGCGTCCCCTCAAGACGCTTTTCCCGACGGAGAGATGGCCGAGTGGCTGAAGGCGCACGCTTGGAAAGCGTGTGTACTCGAAAGGGTACCCAGGGTTCGAATCCCTGTCTCTCCGCCATAATTTCAATAAGTTACAGCCAGTCGACCGCAACGAACTTCCGCTCGTTCAGTCATTAGTCCTCACAACTTTGCTGTTACCGCGTGCCGGGCGACCGATATTCTGTCGCGTGTGCGTCGCCGTGGTTTAAAAAGGGCAGCGTGACACCTAGCGCCACGTGCCTTGGCTCGACTCGCCTAGCGTGACGAATTAAGATAGGCAGCCCCATCATGGACGACTTCGCATGGTTCCACCGCCTGGTTCTCCCGAGAGCTTCCCTGGGTTGGGCAGAAGATTATCCCAACTTTGCCGATTTACTTATAGGAGCGCGACGCCTGCTGTCCCTTGCCGAGATTGCGCGTGGAGAGATGTACCGGCCAGGGTTATGCCGGTCGAGGCTGATTGGAGAACTCTGATGTTCGGGTGACTGAATCATGCATTAGAATGTTCAGGAAGAGAGTGCGTCAGGTCAGGCGGCGCTCGCCGAGGAAGCAAGCCCGGCCAGAGTCGTCAGCTATGGCGTGCCCCCGAATACAAGCACGCTGCAGCCTGATCTGACTAGAACCCAGCGCAATTGTTGTCCGGGAGACGGTTTACGGTAGAGTGGACAGGCCGCGACTTTCTATGTCATCCCCCGAGTTCTTTACGCAGGGCCAGCCCAGTGATTTTTTGCGCGAAGCCATTCTGCGGCATGTACGTTACACCCTGGTCCGCCCCACCTCTGATCTGAAGGCCTCCGATTACCTGAAGCCGGTGTCTCTTGCCATTCGCGACCGGATTGTGGATCGCATGCTGGAGACCGAGTCGCGCTATCGCCACAAGGACAGCAAGCGGCTGTATTACCTTTCCATGGAGTTCCTGATGGGAAGGTCGCTGGCCGATAACCTGTCGAACCTTCGGCTGGAGGAACTGTGCCGCGAGGTGCTGGCCAGTTTTGGCGTCAGCCTCGACGAAGTGCTCGACAGCGAAGCCGATGCTGGACTGGGCAACGGAGGCTTGGGCCGGTTGGCGGCGTGCTTCCTGGAGTCGCTGGCCACCCTGGGCATGCCCGGCTACGGCTACGGTATCGACTACGAATACGGCATGTTCAAGCAGGAGATCTTCAACGGCTTTCAGCGTGAGAAGCCGGACCGCTGGAAAGCAAACGGCACGCCGTTCGAGATCGAGCATCCCGAAGAGGCGGTCAGCATTCCGCTCTACGGCCGCGTCGAGGGCGGCGGAGATACCGCCGAGAACCTGAAGCAGAGCTGGCTTAATCCCAAGATTGTCGTGGGTATTCCGGCGGACATGCCAGTCGTCGGTTATCTGGGACAGACGGTCAACTGGTTGCGGCTGTTTACCGCGCGTGCCTCGGAAGATTTCGACATCGAGATCTTTAATCGCGGCGATTACATTCGTGCCGTCGAGCAGAAGATCGCTTCGGAAAACATTTCCAGCGTGCTTTATCCGTCGGACTCGGTGATGAGCGGCAAGGAGCTGCGCCTGGTGCAAGAGTATTTTCTGGTCGCCTGTGCTTTAGGCGATCTGATGCGCCGTTTCCGGCAGCAGCACACGGACATCGAGTTGCTGCCCTCCAAGGTCGCGATTCAGATGAACGACACCCACCCCAGCTTGGCCGTCGCCGAACTGATGCGCATTTTGCTGGACGACTATAAGTTGGAATGGGACCATGCCTGGGACATTACCCGACGCACGCTGGCCTACACCAATCACACGTTACTGCCCGAGGCGCTGGAAAAATGGTCGGTGCCGCTGCTGGAAAAAGTGCTACCCCGGCACGTGCTGATCATCTTCAACATTAACCATGAATTCCTGCGCGACATGCAGCAGTATTCCTTCCTGGACGATGAGAAATTGCGCAAGATGTCGATCATTGAGGAGGGGTATGAGAAGCAGGTGCGCATGGCCCACCTCTGCATAGTTGGCAGCCACTCGGTGAACGGCGTTTCCAAGCTGCACAGTGATCTGATCGTAAATTCGTTAGTGCCTGAGTTTGCAAAGATTTGGCCGGAGAAGTTCAACAATAAGACGAATGGGGTCGCACCCCGCCGCTGGCTGATGGAAGCCAATCCCGGCCTCACCGACTTGATCAGCCACACGCTCGACGAGCACAAGTGGATTACCGATCTGAACCGGCTGCGGGAGCTGGAAAAATCTGCCGAGGACGCGAATTTCCGCGACGCCTTCAAGGAGGTCAAGCGCCAGAACAAGCTGAAGCTGGCGGGAGTGATTCAGGACCAGACCGGCGTTCTGGTGGACCCGGACTCCATGTTCGATGTGCAGATCAAGCGCATCCACGAGTACAAACGGCAACTGCTGAACCTGATGGCCATCATCCACGACTACCTGGGTATCCTGGAGCGCGGCGAGATGCCGGAGGTCTCACGTACTTACATTTTTGCGGGCAAGGCGGCGCCCGGATATTGGGCCGCCAAACAGATCATCAAGCTCATCCACAGCGTCGCCGATGTGGTGAATCACGACGAGAAGGTGAAGGATTGCATTAAGATCGCCTTCCTGCCTGACTACCGTGTGTCCTTGGCCAAACTGATCATGCCCGCGGCCGACTTGAGCGAACAGATCTCGATGGCGGGCATGGAAGCCTCGGGAACGGGCAATATGAAGTTGGCGATGAATGGCGCCCTCACCATCGGAACCTACGACGGAGCCAATATTGAGATTGCGGAGGAAGTTGGCGAGGACAACATCTACATCTTCGGTTTGCGCTCGGAAGAAATTCAGGAGATGCAGAAGAAGGGCTCATACAATCCGAAGGAGCTTTACGATAATGACGCCGACATCCGCGAGGTCATGGACGCGCTGGCCTCGGACCGCTTCTGTCCTAATGAACACGGGCTGTTTCGTTGGATCTTCGACGAACTGGTGCACCGCGGCGACCGCTACTACCACCTCGCCGATTTCGCCAGTTACATCCAGACCCAGCAACTCATCAGCGGCGAATATCGCCAGGAAGAAATCTGGTGGCGCAAGGCCGTCCTCAACGTGGCGCGTATCGGAAAGTTCTCCAGCGACCGCACAGTCACGGAGTACGCGCGCGATATCTGGCACATTGGCCCGTTTGAAAAATCCAGTCGGCCGGCTAAGCCGGTGGTTCGAGCTGCGGTTTCGGCGGCAAAACCCAACGGCGAGGCTGTCGCCGTCGATCCAGCCACTCCGGAAGCCGAAATCAAGCAACAAGTGGCTGATTAGCAGCTGGAACGGGCGCGGCTTTACAGGTTGCTGAAAAACTAAGCTTAGGAGTGTTTTGTGGCAGGACACGACTTTAGTCGTGCCGATAGGCTCTTTATTTTTGTCATTCCGAGGGGCTTTAACCCCGAGGAATCTGCTGTCTCTCTCCCCCGTAGTGATTTTTTCCGCAGTCTCTTCAGCGGCGCCGTTACAGCAAGCATTCCAGTATTTTTCACGGCTGTTCCTCCCGTAGAGATCCGCTGTTCTCTTTATCCCTGCGCTTCCGCCCACGAGGGACCTGCTTTGGGAACAATTTCGTCTTCGTCGCCATCGGGGTTTGTGAGCGGGAATCCCAACCGTTTCCACTCATAAAAGCCACCCAGTAGCGGGCGGACGGGACGAATGCCGTGCTTGCGTAATTGCAGCGCCACCCGGGCGCTGGTCGCTTCGTTGGGTCAAGTACAGAACAGCACGATCTCGCCATTGCGAACGATTTCGCCGTGCCGCGCCTCCAATTCTTCGGGCGATATCTGCAGAGCATGGGGCAATGTCCTGGGATCGGTGAGCCGGTCGAGCGGGTGCCGCAAATCAATGATGGTGACCGGTTCGCCCGCTTCCAGCTTGTGCTTCAGTTCATCGGGGGTGATGCGGTCTCCCTTGACCTCCTCGATGAACCGCCGGCGCTCGTTCCACCGGTAGAACACATAGGCGATCACAGCGGCGATGAACAGCAGGAGCAGCGATCCTCCGAAGCGCGAGGCATCGGCGGCAACCCGGTCAAGCTGTTTGCTGAACAGGAAGCCGAGTCCGGCGCACGCGCCGGTCCACATCAGGGCTCCCAGAAAATCGAAGAGGACGAAGCGCGGAAAATCCACGCCCACCATTCCAGACAGTGCCGGCGCCGCGGTATTGAGACCAGGAATGAACTTGCAAATCAGCAGAGTTCGCGGACCAAACTTGGTGAAAGTGGTTTCCGTCTTGCGGACGCAAGAGTCCGGTTCGAGTGCGATGCGGCAGAGCAGGTTCAGCACGACTGCGCCGCGTCGTTTGCCGAAGTAGTACCAGAAGGTATCGCTGCACAGCGAAGCCAATGCCGGAATCAGCATGGCCAGCGCGAGATGCATACGGCCTTGCCCGGCCAACGCACCCGCCGCCAATAAGAGTGGCACAGCCGGGATAGGTAGGCCGGCCTGCTCGATCAGGACCCACACGAAGAGCAGGGCATAGCCGTAATGAACTACGAATTCGAGAACATCAGTCATGTGGTCCTGGGAAAAAACAGACGAAGCGATCCAGACTTGGTTGGATGCGAATAACCCGGAAAGGTTCCGGGATGCGTTAATTCAGAACCTACAGGGCTGCAATGGGGTGACGGAGTGCCTGCTCGCGTGCCCTGCACTTTCTCCGCTGACCGCTAGGCGCTAGATGCTCGCCTTCGCGAAACCAGGCAACTGGACCATCCGCCCCGCCGGGGCGTCCCAGTACTCTGCCACCTGTACGTGTACTTTCAGCAGCATTAGATTGGGATCATCGAGTCCCTGGGGAAACCAGGTCGAGTAAAGCGGCTTCCACAACTGTTTAGCTTTGACGCGATCGCGCACCAGTTCACAACGTCCCGTGATCGAAACATACCGCTGGCTGGCGGCATCGGAATAGGCAAGATTGACGTGCTGCTCGGTTCGAATCGCTTCCACCTTCTCAGTGTTGGTATCGCTAAAAAACCAGACTGTGCCGTCGGCATCCACCTCTTGCGTTGCCATCGGACAGCTATGCAGATTGCCGTTGCTGCGAATGGTTGTCAGCATCGCAAAATCGATGCCTTTGATCAATTCGTTTAGCTTTGCGACCGGGTCGTACGTCTGCACCATGTAAGCTCCTTGATGTTCTGCAGCGGTTTAATAATTGTGCACTCCTTCCAGCATTAGTGGGGCGGCGCTTCAACCGGGCTATTTGCGACCTTCATCAGATTTGAAGGGGCACGGCTGCGGCTGCATGCTGGGCTAGACTCCTTCGCCCCTCCTCCACCCCAACAAGGGCAAAACCGGCGCTCTTTGGGGGACTCCGGCTGCGGGGCTTGTTCGCGAGTAATTCGTTCCACCGAGCTAACTTGAAATGAGTTCTCGCAGAGACTCTGAAAGCCGTGCCCCTTCAAAGCACACAACGGGCGGTCATCATCCTACGCTCCTGCGGCCGCAATGAAATCAGCGGCCACGTCGTCGGGCTTCCAATCGTTTCCAGAGTATACCTTGACCACCTTTCCGTCCTTACCGATCAGGACGGTGCGCAGCCCATGGACGATCTGTCCGTCCTTCTGGTTGTAACTCAGGCCAAAGAAGTTGGCGGCCTGGCGCACTTGTTGCGGCGAGCCCGAAGCGAACTCCCAGTGGCTGAAGTCGGGATCGACACGTCCTACGTAACGTTCGCCATAGCTGCGTAGCACAGCGGGCTTGTCGTTTTCCGGATCGATGCTGATGCTAAGCAACTGCGCCTGGTTGAATGCCTTCGGATCTTTCCGCAATTGCTGTATGACCTGGCCGAAGTTGTTGCTCATGCGCACGCAATAGTCGGGAAAGGGACAACGGGTATAGATGAACGTCAGCAATAGCGGCTTGCCGCGGAATTGCTGCAGATGAATGGTCTTGCCACTCTGGTTGACCAGCGTGAAGTCGGGCACGTCATCACCGGGTTGCGGAATCCGCGGTTCCGAAATGCCGCTGTTTTCCTTTCCGCTGTCGCTGGTCCGCGTAAAGCTGACGTCCTGCACTTCGGCTTGAGTGCCGAGGACCAGGGTCGCGTGGACCTCATCGCCGGGCGCAATGGACTGGAAGATCCAGTTGCTCGATTTGCCCACAGTGAATGGCATGGTCATGCCTTTCATCAGGCCGGGGATGTCCTGGTGAGCGATGGTCAACTGGCGGGTGTTGCGATCGACCGCAACCACGCGGCCTTCCAGCTCGTAGCGCTTAGGAGCAGGGGCATTGGAGCAGGCGGCCAGGGTAAGCAGCAAAAGTAGGATAACCAAGCAAGCGAGAGAACGGGAGAGTAGGCGGACATTCATACCTACTTCATTGTACGGAAGCCCGCGATCGAGGGGCGCGGCTCGGGCGTGCCGGAAGACATTCCGCAAGCTGCTGCTTTTACACTTTGCGGAAGTCGGAACAGCAGATCCCTCGCGGGCTGAAGCCGGCTCGTGATGACCAAAATAGAGACTTATCGGCACGACTAAAGTCGTGCCCTGACACAAACCAAGGGCCAATCGAGTTTGTCATCCACCTGCGAATCTGCGCTCTTTAGCGTCGCCACTACTTCGCCACCGCATGCAGCACATCGTAAAAGTCTTTCAGGCCGTTGAACATGATCTGTATCCCGATGCAGACCAGGATGAACGCCGACAAGCGGATGACAATGCCGGTACCCGAAGGCCCAAACAATCGTTCCAATTCATCCGAGAAGCGATAGCACAAGAAGATGGTTATCCCGATCAGCAAGATTCCTAGCACCGCCGCCAGCGCGCTCACGATCAGTTGGAGGTGAGTTTCCTCATGGATGTTGCTGCCCAGAGTGAGGGCGACTGCTATCGATCCCGGTCCCACGGTCAGCGGCATGGTCAGCGGATAAAACGCCTGCGACAGGATTCGTTCGCGGCTGGGAGTTGCGTCCAGTTGTCTGTCCTTCAAGTCGTCCCGGCGATTCAGAATCTGCCATCCCGCCACGGTTACGACGAGGCCGCCTCCCAGTTGTACCGCTGCCAGGCTGATTCCAAAAAATTGCAGGATGTACGAACCGATGAACAGCGATGCCACCAGCAGCACCAGGCCGTTGACGGCAACCCGCATGGCCACGGTGCGGCGCGTGCTGGTGTCATAGCCCAGCGTCATCTCCGCAAAGATGGGTGCCATGCCGAGCGGATTAACAATGGGAAGCAGCGCGGCAAAGACCAGCAGCACATTCTTGACGATGGCATTCATGCGCGACAGACAGCATAACCCACCGGCATCGCCCGCCGCTGGTCGGCATTGACCCCATGGCGTTTTGCAGGTTGAATATTCAGGGAACTCTGATTGAGTCAGCCGGACCCCTCAGGGGCTGAAGCCCGGCCTAATATCAGGCGTCTTCGGACGACCTGAAGGCCGTCCCCTTCAATTGAACCGGACCTAATCAGCGGACTCAATCAGCGGACTTAATCAAGAGTTTCTTCATGCGCGCCCGACGTTCGCGTACACTCGTCGCTTATGGGAATTCCGCCTCGCACATACGGTGCGCTCCAGGTCAGGCTGCGTGAATCGCTGGTGACGCGCGCCCTGGTCCTGCCCATCCAGCAATTCATTCACATTCAAGGCATCAGCAGCGTGCTGTTGCTGGGCGCGGCGATCATCGCCCTGGTTTGGGCCAATTCGCCGTGGCAGGAGTCTTATCACCATGTTTGGGAGATGGAGCTTTCCCTTTCGCGCTTGAACCTGCCGGTGCATGCCTGGATCAACGATGCCCTGATGGCCATCTTTTTTTTCCTGGTCGGCATGGAGATCAAGCACGAAATCGTTCATGGTGAACTCGCCGACATGCGTCGCGCGGCGCTGCCTATCTTCGGCGCCCTCGGCGGCATGATTGTTCCCGCATTGTTGTTCATGGCCTTGAATATCGGGCACTCCGGGCAGCATGGCTGGGGTGTTCCCATGGCAACCGACATCGCGTTTTCACTGGGCGTGCTGGGAATGGTCAAAGGCATCCCGCAAGACCTGAAGATCTTTCTCCTGACGCTGGCCATTGCCGACGACATTGGCGCCATCGCCGTCATTGCGATTTTCTATACCAGCTCGTTGCGATTTGAGTCCCTGGTGATAGGTCTCCTGCTGCTCGTCGTTATCTTCCTGTTACGCAAAGTGGGGATCTCGCAACCCGTCTTGTACTTTGTGCTGGGCTTGAGTTTCTGGGTAGCGATTTTGCGCTCGGGCATTCACGCGACCATCGCGGGTGTAATTCTGGGATTCATGGTTCCCACCACGGCGACTTTGTCGCTACGCGAGTTTCAAGAGCTCGGTGCCGGAATCGTGGAGAAGTTCCGCGCGGCGCTGGCCAGCGGCGACGAGAAGACGGCGAAGAACCTACTTGGCGCCTTTGAGCAGTTGGCGCAGGAGACGGAATCGCCCTCCGAGCTGTTGACTCGCAAATTGAACGACTGGGTCTCGTTCCTAGTGTTGCCGTTGTTCGCCCTGGCTAACGCCGGAGTGACATTTTCCGCCGGCGCGTGGGGCGGATTGCTGACCAGCCGAATTGCCTGGGGAATCCTTCTCGGTCTTGTCGTCGGCAAGCCGCTGGGCATCATAGGATTCGCCAACCTCGCAGTGCGCACGGGACTGGCCCAAATCCCTAACGGGGTCACATGGCGTCAGTTGAGCGCGGTCGGAATTCTTGCCGGCATCGGCTTCACGGTCTCCATTTTCATCAGCTCGCTGGCGTTTGGCGATCCGTCTCATCTGCTGGAAGCGAAGACTGCAGTGCTGGCGGCATCACTGTTGGCAGGAGTGCTGGGATATCTTGCGTTGCGTGACGGCGGGCGGCTAAATCACACGGCAGAGGAAACCGGACCACCCATCCGTGAGAGTTAAATTATGGAGAACGCGATACAATTTATAGGAAAGTCAACCGCGTCAGGCTAGTTCTCGCAGAGCGGTAGCGCATTCGTCTGACATTAGCTTGCTGACCTTTTCGGCAGCGCAGGATCGAATTATTTTGGTCCACCGTAGTCGGCTGGATGCATTCTCGTCCGGCGTCACAAAGAAAGGATAATGTTATGCGTTCTCGATTACTTACGCTTATGCTCGCCGCGATTTTGGCGATGAGCTTCGCGGGCTGTAGCAAGAAAGATCAAAGCCAGAACACGGCAGCGCCGGCGACCGACACCTCGACTGCGGCCCAGTCCAATCAAGCTGCAGCTCCCAGCCAGCCCGCGCAGAGCCAGATGGCGCAGCAGCCGGCGCAACAGCCAGCGCAGAGCCAGCCGATGGCGCCCGCACCAACCCAGCAGGCACAGGCTCCGGAGCCGCCTCCTCCGCCTCCGCCGTTGGTGGTCCCGGCCGGAACCAGCCTGGTGGTGCGCATGGGAAATAGCATCACATCGAAGACCGCGAATGCAGGCGACACGTTTACTGGATCGCTGGCGCATGGGGTTACGGTGGACGGCGTAGTCGCAATTCGGGCGGGAGCCGGAGTCAGCGGAACCGTCGTCGATGCTAAGTCGCCCGGCAGGTTCAAGGGCGAGGGTATCCTCTCGATTGCCTTGACGGCCGTCAACGTTGGAGGAGGCTCAGTACCGATCCAGACCTCTACTTACACCCAGACCGTAAAGGGTAAGGGCAAGCGGACGGCGGTGATGGCCGGTGGAGGAACGGGTGCCGGCGCGTTGATTGGCGGTCTTGCCGGCGGCGGCAAAGGCGCGCTGATCGGCGGTCTCGTGGGTGCAGGCGCAGGTACTGCAGGCGCAGCGTTCACCGGCAACAAGGAGCTAACCATTCCGGCGGAGTCGGCGGTCACCTTCAAGCTGGCCAACTCGATCACGGTGCAGCGGCCAGCGAGAAGAAGCTTCGCAGGACCAGATGGCTCCCACCCAGTAAGTGTTTTACATCGGAAGTGTAAGGGAGGCCTGCGGGCCTCCTTTTTTGCTAACCCTGTTTGCCTGCTTGTTTCAGTTTCGGCGCCGCTCCGCCGCCCAGCCCTCTTTTGTGACCTGTCGCCCACGTCCTACAGCCAGGGCATCGGCAGGTACGTCTTCGGTAATGCACGATCCCGCGCCGACGTATGCGCCCTTGCCAATTCGGATAGGCGCCACCAGCGTGGCATCGCTGCCGATGAAGGCTCCGTCTTCAATCGTCGTAGCGTGCTTGTTGACGCCATCGTAATTGCAGGTGATGGTGCCCGCCCCGATGTTCACGCCTTCACCAATTTCGGAGTCGCCCAGATAGGTGAGGTGGTTGGCCTTCGAACCTTTGCCTAGCTTCGTCTTCTTGGTCTCTACAAAATTCCCCACGTGCGCGCCTTCGCCAATATCACTGCCCGGCCGCAGATGCGAGTAGGGTCCAAGTTGCGCGCCGTTGCGAACCACGGAATCTTCCATGATGCAGCCCGGCCGAATGAGAACACGATCGCCGATCTCGCAGTTGGTGATCACCGAGTACGACCGAATGCGGCAGTCGGCGCCGATCTTCGTCTTGCCAATCAGTTGCACGAAAGGCTCGATCACGGTGTCCGGGCCGATCTCGACGTCGGCATCGATGTCGCAGCGTCCCGGGACGAAAGATGGTTGTGCCCGCCAGCATTAACTCGCGCGCCTTCTGGTCGCGAAGCTTGGCGTCCAGCTCCGCCAACTCGATCCGCGTGTTGACCCCGAGTACCTCGCTGGAGTCTGCAGCAGGCAACGCCAGCACCTTCTCCCCGGCCTTGCCGAGCAGCGTCACCATGTCGGTCAGGTAGTACTCATGATGGGCATTGTCTGTCTTGAGCTTGCCGATGTTGGCGTAAAGCGGTTTGGTCGCGAAGGCGTAGATGCCGGAGTTGATCTCGCGCTGCTCCGCCTCTTTGCCGCGCAGTGATTTCTGTTCGACGATGCGCTCGACCTCGTCACTACGCTTGCCTTTGACCAGCTTGCGAAATACCCGCCCGTATCCGGTGGGGTCAGCCGGCTCGGCGGTCAGCATGGTCATCGCGGCATGGTGAGCGATATGGAAATCCCAAACTCGCTTGATGGTTTCCGCGCGGATCAGCGGGACATCGCCCGAGAGCACCAACACCGTCTCGAAACTTTGCAAGGCATCGCGCGCCTCCATCATGGCGTGGCCGGTGCCACGCTGCTCGCGTTGCAGGACGAAGTTGATGCCGGTGGATGCCAGTGCTTCCTGTACACGCTCGGCCTCGTGGCCGATGATGGCGAAGATATTCCCGGGCGGAACAACCTGGCTTGCAGCAGCCACCACATGCGCCAGCAGGGGCTTTCCCGCGATCTCGTGCAGGACCTTGGGGCGGCGCGACTTCAGCCGCGTACCTTTGCCTGCCGCAAGGATGGCGATCGCGAAGGGACGGGATTTGCTAATGGACTTGGAGGTCGGCTTTGCCATTTCGATTAAGAGAATAGCAGGAGGGTGTTTCGCGCGGCCCAGAAAGTAGCGAACAGCAGACCCTTCATTCCAGCATCGCAGTAGCAGGAAGCTGCGAGTCTGGTATTCATCTCCGGCAACCCGGGCTTTGAAGAGGCACGGCTTCACGGGTCGCGGGAAAAGCCGGTTTGTAGAGCGTTTTGAAGGGGCACACCTTTAGAGCCTGCCCTGAGCTTGCCGAAGGGTGTGCCGTTAAGCTCTTTATCTTTTTTGGCGGGCTCCAGTCCCTGAGGGAACTCACCCTTCGTTACAAACACGAAGTCCCTCAGTGGCTAGAGCCACAGCAAGGACAGTAGCTAACGGCACGACTAAAGTCGTGCCCTGAGACAAACCCGGCGGAAGGCAGCTTTTCCCACAGCCTGAAGCCGTGCCCCCTCAAACAGCACATTCCTCGCTTCGCTCGTAATGACTATTCCAACCGGGGATCTCATCCTCAAACACTCTCACCGGTTCTGCTGCGCAGTCGTCACTGGCGTCTCGCTTAATTCCATCATCAGCTGCAACAGGTCACGTGCTACCTGATGCGTATCGTGACGGGCAACCAATCCCTCGCGCGCATTCATTTCTTCTAGCAGATACTCGCCCAGGATTGGCTTCACGCCGAGCGCCTCAATGGCGTCAACGTCGGTCTCGATCTGCGACTGCTGCTGCTCCGCGTATTTCAGCGCGAGCGCGGGTGAGGCTGGAGTGCGGTTGACGATTGCGTAATCGAAGAACTGATGACGCGCATGTTTATAGAGCGCGCGAATGTGGTCTGAGGCGGTCAGCCCCAGGCTCTCATTAGCCTGGGTCATCAGGTTGCACACAAAGACCTTCACAGCGCGGCTGTTGGCAATTGCCTTCGACACATCCCGCACCAGCAAATTCGGCACCAGGCTGGTGAACAGCGAACCCGGACCGATGGTGATGAGGTCGGCGCCTTCGATGGCCTCCAGCGCCATCGGCAAAGGCTTGGCATTCGCCGGCGCCATGCGTAACTCGACAATCCGCCGCTGGCTCGCCGTGATGTTGGTTTCCCCGCGGACCACCGAGCCGTCGTCCATGATGGCGTAGAGTTGCGCATTGCTCGTGGTGGCAGGATAGATATGTCCCCGAGTCGCCAGAATCGCCGACGAGTGCTTCACTGCCTGGCTGAAATCTCCGGCGATCGCCGTCATTGCCGACAGAAAAAGATTGCCAAAGTTGTGTCCGCCCAGGCCCTCGCCGGCAGGGAAGCGATATTGGAAGAGCCGTGACAGCAGGGCCTCATCCTCGGAGAGCGCCACAATGCAGTTGCGCACGTCGCCCGGAGCCGGGAGGTTCAACTCTTTGCGCAGACGGCCGCTGGAACCGCCATCGTCGCTCACCGTGACAATAGCCGACAGGTCGTCTATGCGCGGCAGCAGGCCCGAAGGTGAAGCTTCTCCCGTTGCGGCGACATATTCTTTCAAGCCATGAAGTAGCGTGGACAGTCCTGTGCCGCCGCCCATGGCGACAACTCGTAGGGCCTGCGGCGCAGCGGAATTGGAGCGGTTCTGCATGGTTGTTGGCCAGACCTTATGCGGTCAGTAATTCCACTGGTCTGGCGCAGATGGAGTGCCGGCACTGGTATCAGGATAAAGCAGTTCGGTAAACCGGGGATCGTCGGCCAGGTTCTTGAAGTCGCCATCGTTGCGAGCCTGATACCGATTGGCCGGGTTCAACCGAATCGCCTGATGCAAGCTGGAGATGGCTTCAGGGAAGTGGCCGGTCAAGCAGTTCAGCGTAGCCAGCCCGTACCACACGAAGTCCAGCTTCGGCGCATTCTTGGTGAGAGCTTCAAAATGCTCGCGGGCGCCCATGTAGTCGCCCATGTTCATCAGCGACACGGCATAGTCATAGTGCTCTTCCGGCGTCTTGAAGTTGGTGACAGCCCGGGTCAGTTGCTGGTTACAGCTATTCAGATGGACCGAAGCACGATCGGCGAGCTCGGGACTAGGACCACCCACTACTTTCTCGAAGCAAGCCTTGGCGCGATCGTACTTGTGCGCTTGCAGCGCCTTCAGTCCAGCTTCATAGTTTTGTACCGCTTGGGCAAAACGAGGATCGTCGGTCAACTTCATCGGTTTACTTCCCCGGGCTCGTATCTCTGCGGCTGCCGCGGATGACCGTAAGTCATTATTGCCCCTAGGCTTAGCGGTCGTTTGCTTAGGTTTTCCCGCGGTCTTTTTCTTCATCCGTTGGCTTCCTCGGGCTGATCGCGATGGGAATTGGCTCAGGGCTGCGCAAAACCCAATCACAACGTGGGCTGGTTGTGCTGAGTTATACCCGCAAGTTGTGATGTCGTCAACTCAGGAAAGTCAGGCGTGCAACTATGGCAAAATCAGTCGGTCTTGGCCGCTGCCTCAAGATCAACCGACTTCCAGTCGCCCTTGATAATGCCGGCGCGAATCTCGGCCGGCGTCTTCTTCAGCTTCGTCTGCTCGTACGCATAAAACATTTCCTTCATGCAAATTCCGCAGTGCGCCCCATGGGTGGTTTCGAAGCAGCTGTGCAGGCTTCCGTGCCCGATGCGCTCGCAATAGCAGTAACACGGCATCTGGTACAACACGCTGGGAATTTTGGCAGCCAGCTGATAGCTCTTCACTTGGTACGGATACTGGAAGGACTCTCCCCAAAGCTGGTCCTTAGGCAGGATCGGCATGGTGTCTCCGGCCTGCAATGCATGGTCATGATAAGCGGGCACGTGGTCGCCCTGCGCGAAGCAAACAACGGTGAACGCGGCAGTCAGAACAAGCAGCGCAAATTTTCTCATGGAACAGCCCTCGCCAGGATTCTGACTCATTCTAGTGGAGCAATACGATTTTGCCCAAATCGCCGTCCCGGCGAAAGCCGCACTGTCGGCTTGACCCTGATCTGAGACCAGCGCATAATTACGCCGCTCCCACGCAAGCGAACCTTGCATGCGGTGTCCCTCGACGTAGCTACTCCGTCCCGGCCCGATTGCAAATCCGCATGCAATCCTGAGTTTTGCGGGCTGCTCTCTTCGGAGCTTGAGGTTTACTATGACCGAACCCGTACGCAAACAGATCGGCGACTACGAGGTCATCCGCGAACTCGGCCACGGAGGCATGGGCCAGGTCTTCCTGGTGCGCAACCTCATTTCCGATCGCATTGAGGCGATGAAGGTCTTGCTTCCCGACCTGGCCAACCAGGGCGACCTCGGCGCTCGTTTCATGCGCGAGATAAAGTTGCTGGCCAGCCTCGACCATCCCAACATCGCAGCGCTGCGGACTGCGTTCTCCGCCAACAATCAGCTCATCATGATCATGGAGTACGTCGAAGGCGATACCTTGGCCCATCGCCTGGAGCGCGGGCCGTTCCCGCCGGCCGAAGCGTTGAACTACATCGACCAGGTGCTGGCTGCGTTGAGCTACGCGCATGCCCAGGGCGTCATTCATCGCGACATCAAGCCTGCCAACATGATGCTGACGCCGCGCGGCGTCCTGAAGCTGATGGACTTCGGCATTGCGCGCTCGGGCAACGACCTGGGGCTTACCGTGACTGGCACAACCCTGGGGTCGCTGGACTACATGTCGCCCGAGCAGGTGCAGTCGCAACCGACCGATGCGCGCTCGGATTTGTACTCGGTGGGGGTTTCGCTCTACGAAATGGTGACCGGCAAGCGAATGTTCAGCGCCACCAGCAGCTACTCCATTATGGAGGCGCACATCAAAGAAACGCCGCGGCCGCCCATTGAAGTGCAGGCATCTTTGCCGAAGCCGCTGAGCGACCTGATTGTCATGGCGGTAGCGAAGAATGCGGCAGAGCGCTTTCAGACAGCCGACGCCTTCCGCAATGCTCTGTCGCAGATCAGGGAGTCGTGTGGCTCACTTGGTCCAGAGAAAAGTGCGGCGGGAGATGCGACTACGATCACCGGTGCCCAAGCTGTACCTGCGACTGCGGCTGCGATCAGGCCAACCCCGGTGAGCCAGGCTGTGCCAGTCGGTCAATCCGTAGCGAGCGCTGGCGTCTCACCTGCCAATGCCGCCACGCAGACGGATCCCCGCCTCAAACGCGATGCCGGATCGCGACATCCATTCTTGATTCTGGCCATCGCCATCGTGCTGTTAGTGGCTACGTTGGCCGGAGCCCGCGCCTATCGCATCCACCAGCAGAATGCCGCCGCCGCGGCCGCAATGGTGGCGATGAACGAAGGCAATCCTCCTCCGACAACGCCAAAGCCTATGCCGGCCGCTCCCGCAACCGCGCAGCCACAGGCTGCTCCACCTGCTAGCCAGCCCGCCGCCGAAGCTGCATCGGCGCAACCGCCTGCCCCCGACACCAAGGCAAATCATGCCAGGATGAACGCTGCTTCGTCAGCGCCAGCGCCTGCAGCGAACGCGGATGCGGATGCGCATCAGCAACAAGCCGCTCTGGAACAACAGAAAAAACTTCTCGACGCGATGGAGATGGAGAACGATCACCTGGAAAGCCGGGCTGCGGCGGTCGAGAGTAGCCTCGAGACCCTGGAGGCGCAGATGCATCAAAGCGGTCTGGGCTTGCGCGGAGACATGGTGTCGGCCCGCGCCAGTATGCGCACCGATATGGCGAAAGCGAAGCAGGCGCTGGACAACTCAGATACCGAGCGCGCCCGGCGTTACCTCGACCAAGCCAACGCCGAGATCAGCAAGCTGGAAGGGTTCCTGGGGCGCAGGTAGCGGGCTAGCCTGAGGGAAGTTGTCATTACGAGCGCAGCGAGGAATCTGCTCTTATTTGCAGCTGCAACGACGGCTGATAAAACAGCAGATCCTTAACGTCCTGCAGGCCGTTTCTGATGACAACGAGGTCGCGAGGTCGCGCCACCGAAACTATACTGACGGCCAGCCGTCTAAACCCTTAAGATGAAGTCTGTGCCCGACGAAGACAATTCCACGGTCTTACCACCAGACGGTCCTCCCTCTGCCGCGCCGAAAAAACTGAAGCCGGTAATCTCAGGCTGGCTGCGCGACATGGTGATCTCGCTGGCGGTCTCGGCTTTCTTCATCATCTTCCTGTACCAGCCGGTCAAGGTGGAGGGCACCAGCATGATGCCCACACTCGACGATCAGGAACGCGTCTTCATCAACAAATTTGTTTACAAGCTGGAGCCCATCGAGCGCGGCGATGTAGTTGTGTTTCGCTATCCTCGCGATACTGCCAAGAGCTATATCAAGCGTGTGGTGGCCGTTGCCGGAGACCGAGTGAAGATCGAAGACGGCGTAGTGTTCGTCAACGGGCATCGCTTGCGTGAGCCCTACGTCCCCGATGCCTATGAAGACGTCCGCTCCTATCCTGAGACCGTCGTGCCCCCACACTGCTACTTTGTGCTAGGCGATCATCGCAATCTTTCCAATGACAGTCGCGACTTCGGCCCGGTGGATGCGGACTTCATCTACGGCAAAGCTGTCTTTGGATATTGGCCAATGGCCAAACTGGGCAAGCTGCGGTAGGGATTCGTCGCTAGAGAAAGATTGTTGATCGCCGCCTGTTTAGCGCTTGTCATCCTGAGCGCAGGCGGCGCCTCGCCGCCAAAGTCGAAGGACCTGCCCCGAGCGAAGCCGAGGGGAGACCCCTATCCCTGCTGCATGCATCTTGATGCGTATGCCCCATGTTCTGTGCAGAACAATTTCCTCCGCTCTCCCTCTTATGCTCCCGCGCATTCCCTGATAAAATCAATAAAATCCAAACCCCGGAGATGCAATGCAGGCAATCCTTGCGTTGGAAGATGGACGGATCTTCCACGGCAAAGGCTACGGCGCAAAAGGCGAATGTTACGGGGAAGTTGTTTTTAATACCTCCATCACCGGCTACCAGGAAATCTTCACCGATCCCTCCTACGCCGGGCAGATTGTAGTTCTCACCAACCCCGAGATCGGTAACTACGGCACCAACTCTGACGATGCCGAAGCCACGCGTCCGTACATCGAAGGACTGATCGTGCGCGAGTTCTCGCGCGTCAGCTCCAACTGGCGTTCGCAGGAGGTCGCGGAAGGCTATCTCGAGCGCTACAAGATTCCCGTGCTCGGCGACATCGATACGCGCGCCCTCGTTCGCCACTTGCGCGACAACGGTGTCATGCGCGGCGTTATCTCCACGCTGGAGACCGATACCGATAAACTCGTCGCCAAGGCGCGCTCGATCCCTAAGATGGATGGTACCGATCTGGCGAAAGAGGTCACCACTCGC
Organism: uncultured Acidobacteriaceae bacterium; assembly: GCA_963748225.1. GTDB lineage: Bacteria > Acidobacteriota > Terriglobia > Terriglobales > Acidobacteriaceae > Bog-257. Next base: position 118,135 of record CAVVHW010000012.1, on the reverse strand, counting down.
AACGTATATCAGTGGGATGAAGGTGTGCGCTCGCACGAGCCGACCGAAGTAGTAGGAGTAAAGAACGAGCCGCCGAAGCATCATGTGGTCGCTTACGATTATGGGATCAAGCACAACATCATGCGCCGGCTGGTTGGCGAGTGCTGCAGCGTGACCGTAGTCCCCGCCACCACCAGCGCCGAGGATGTACTCGCGCTCAAGCCCGATGGCGTCTTCCTGTCGAATGGCCCGGGCGATCCCGAGCCGGTGACTTACGCGCAGGAGAGCATTCGTAACTTGATGGGGCGCGTGCCCATCTTCGGCATCTGCCTCGGACATCAATTGATCGGCATCGCGCTGGGCGGAAAGACCTACAAGCTACGCTTTGGGCACCACGGCGGCAATCATCCGGTGAAGCAGATGAAGACCGGCAAGATCGAAATCACCGCGCACAACCACAACTTCGCCGTCGATCCCGATTCGCTAAAGGAAAGCGAGGTGGACCTGACGCATATCGACCTGAACGACAACACTCTAGAAGGCCTCCGCCATCGTTCGTTGCCGCTGTTCAGCGTGCAGTATCATCCCGAGGCCGCTCCCGGCCCGCACGACTCGCATTACCTGTTTAAGGATTTTGTGCAGATGATGGAGGAGTGGAAGGAGTGAAGTTAAGCGTGGTTAGTATAGCTAGCTTGGAGCTTTTTGTTGATTCCTGCCTGCCGAACTGACCCACTTGACGTCTTGAAATCGATTCACGAGCAAGAGAAAGCAGCTGGTTCTGGTTTGCAAGATCAGGGAGAAAGATTCCGCCAGGCACAATTTCTTGGCGACGCCGTGAGGTGGATTCTGAAAGAACCGGGCATTTGGCCCTGACGGCACATACTGAATTTGAAGAGAGACCCGAAAGAGACGACAGCCAATGGGCCACATGACATACTTATGTGCACTTCTCACAGACCTGGCAGCTGGCGGAGCGCTTTTCGTCGCGATGAGAGGGGGGACGTTAATATGCGTTTGTTGATGTAGACTCTATCCAGTCGTATCGAGGTCGACCACGTTATTCCTTGCTGCATCTTCAGAATATGTGCAGATTGCCCTTGAGCATTTCGCACAATCATCTGGCACAAATTCGAATCCTTTCATGTGGTCTTGTGGAGCGAGTTTTCTGCGGAAAACCTACGACCAATTCAGTGATCAAGTGGTAGAGTTCATCTCGTGTCGCGAGTTGAAGGAAGAACACGAACTGCAACTTGCTCTCACGTGATCAGTCCGAAGACCACAGACTTTGGTTTCAACAGATCTGGACAGGACTGACGGGCGCCTCTACCCGCCACCATCCTGCCCCATACCCTCTAGAACTGGCCGATCGACTCAGTAAGAATGTTCAGTTTCGTTGGAGACACGGTGCTCGATCCGTTCGTCGGGACGGGGACAACCATTGTCGCGGCGGCCCTGGCAGGGCGCAACAGTATCGGAATTGAGATTGATTCGCACTATCTCCATGAGGCGGTAGCACGAATTAGGCAAGAGAGTACGTCTCTGTTTCACAGGTCAAGATTGAGTTTAGTGAGGACGTGGGAAATGGAGTTTAGCCCAAACTTGGATCAACGGCTATCGAGCGGCAATCGAAGCCTTTTGGACCACCCGTGAATCACAAGCGAGCAAACAGGGCGCAACGAGTGGAGTTCGCGACGCCGGGTTCCGGACTGATTACCGGCGTGCACAGCATGAACGGGTTCATTACAGAGATCCGAGTCTGCTCGAAGAAAGTGGCATTGGAAAGCCGGTTGATTTTTACAGAGCGTTCTGTTGAGCTTCCCGGGTGGTTCAGGCCGAGAAGAAATGGGACCTCCTCGTTGTAGTTGATAATTGCTTGATTGCCGCGATTGAGTTCAAGTCACAGGTTGGATCGTTTGGTAACAATTACAACAACAGAACTGAAGAAGCCTTAGGTAGCGCTACGGACATTTGGGCGGCCTACAGGGAAGGCGCCTTCAAGTCCCTCAGCCGAGACCTTGGCTTGGATATCTCATGCTGCTGGAAGAAGCGCCAGACTCTATTCGCCCAGTCCGTGCCTAAGAGCCCCATTTCAAAGTCTTCGAAGAATTCAGGAGCGCTTCGTATGCCAAGCGATACGAAATCTTACTCACCAAACTGGTTCGAGAGCGCCTTTACGATTCAGCTCTGCTTGTCTCACTGTCAAGCCTTACGGCGGGCGCCCCTTCAACCTGAGCCACCCAGATTCTTAGCTTCGATAATTTCATCACCTCCTTAATGGCAAGGGCCATAGCTATCTAAGAAATTTCATAACCACATGCCACGCCGCAACGACATCGCGAAAGTGCTCATCATCGGCTCGGGGCCCATCGTCATTGGCCAGTCGGCCGAGTTCGACTACTCCGGCGCGCAGGCCTGCAAGGCGCTTAAGTCCGAAGGCTACGAGGTGGTGCTGGCCAACTCCAACCCGGCCACCATCATGACCGACCCGGAGATGGCCGACCGCACCTACATCGAGCCGCTCACCCGAACTTATCTCGAAGAGATCATTCGAATTGAAACCGAGATGCTTAGGGCTGAGGGCAGGCACGGCATCTTCGCCCTCTTGCCAACCGTCGGCGGACAGACCGCTCTGAACCTGGCGGTCGAGCTTGCCGACGGCGGCGTGCTGGAAAAATACGGCGTGCAGCTCATCGGCGCGCAGCTTGGCGCCATCAAGAAAGCCGAAGACCGCCTGCTGTTCAAAGACGCGATGACGGCCATCGGCCTCGACGTGCCGAAGTCATCGCTGGTCAACAATCTGAAAGACGGCATCGACTTCAGCAGCAAGATTGGTTTCCCGGTCATTCTGCGTCCCTCGTTCACGCTGGGCGGCACCGGCGGCGGCATCGCCTACAACCGCGAAGAGCTTTTGGAACTGCTCGCCCGCGGACTCGATCTGTCGCCTGTCCACGAAGTGCTGCTGGAAGAGTCGGTGCTCGGTTGGAAGGAATACGAGCTGGAGTTGATGCGCGATCTCGCCGACAACGTCATCGTCATCTGCTCCATCGAAAACTTCGATCCCATGGGCACGCATACTGGCGACTCCATTACTGTCGCTCCGGCGCAGACGCTCACCGACCGCGAATACCAGCGCATGCGCGATGCGGCCATCGCTGTCATTCGCGAGATCGGCGTCGAGACCGGCGGCTCGAACATCCAGTTTGCCGTCGATCCGCACAACGGCCGCATGGTGGTCATCGAGATGAACCCGCGCGTCTCGCGCTCCTCGGCGCTGGCGTCGAAGGCCACCGGATTTCCCATCGCGAAGATTGCCGCCAAGCTGGCCGTCGGTTACACCCTCGACGAGATTACCAACGACATCACGCGCAAAACACCGGCGTGCTTCGAGCCGACGCTCGACTATGTTGTGGTTAAGATTCCCAAATGGCAGTTCGAAAAATTTCCTGGCGCGGACGAGTCGCTCGGTCCGCAGATGAAGTCGGTGGGCGAGGTCATGGCCATCGGCCGCACCTTCAAGCAGGCACTGCTGAAGGCCGTCCGCTCGCTGGAGACTGGGCGACGGGCCACGGCTGACGACATCGAACCACGCATTCTCACCAAGCGCCTGGTGACACCGCATCCCGAGCGGCTGGCTTACATTCGCTATGGATTTTCGCAGGGAATGTCGGTGCGCGAGATCGCGCAGATGACCAACATCGATCCCTGGTTCCTGCACCAACTCAAAGAAATCTCTGACGAGCAGGCGAAGCTGGGCTCGGGCGACATCGATGCCGAACGCTTGCGCGATATCAAGCGCATGGGATTCTCCGATGCGCGCATCGCGGACAGCAGAAAGATGAAGGAGGGCCGGGCTGCGGGCGAGACGATTCATCAGTTGCGCAAGCAGCATAATGTGCAACCGGTCTACAAGCGCGTGGACACCTGCGCTGCCGAGTTCGAAAGCTACACGCCCTACCTCTACTCGACGTACGAAGACGAGGACGAAGCGGCGCCGACCGAGCGCAAGAAAGTCATCATCCTGGGCAGCGGGCCTAACCGCATCGGGCAGGGAATTGAGTTCGACTACTGCTGCTGCCACGCCGCGTTCGCGCTGCGCGACGACGGTTTCGAGACGATCATGATCAACTGCAATCCCGAGACCGTCTCCACCGACTACGACACCAGCGACCGGCTCTATTTCGAGCCGCTGACCTACGAAGACGTGATGGCGGTGTACGAACACGAAGCCGCCGGAGGCGCGCCGATCGGCCTCATCGTGCAGTTCGGTGGACAGACGCCGCTCAACCTCGCGCTGCCGTTGAAGGCCGCCGGCGTGCCCATCATCGGTACCTCGCCCGAGAGCATTGATCTCGCCGAAGATCGCAAGCGCTTCGGCAAGCTGCTGGAGGAGTTGGACATTCCTCAGCCTCCGGGAGCGACGGCCGCAAGCGTCGAGGAAGCGCTCGCTAACGCCAATCGCGTGGGCTATCCAGTACTGGTGCGTCCCTCCTACGTGCTCGGTGGACGCGCCATGGTCATCGCTTACGACAACGAGTCGGTCATCCACTACATGAAAGAGGCGGTCGAATATTCGCAGGAGCGGCCGGTGCTGATCGATCACTTCCTCGAATCGGCCACCGAGATCGACGTGGACGCGCTGTCCGACGGCGAGGACGTGGTCATCGGCGGCATCATGCAGCACATCGAAGAGGCTGGCATTCACTCTGGCGATTCGTCGTGCGTGCTCCCCGCGGTCGATATCCCCGCGCCGCAACTGGCGACGATCCGCGATTACACCTTCCGCCTGGCGCGCGCGCTGAAAGTGATCGGCCTGATGAACGTGCAGTACGCCATTCAGCGCGACAAGGTGTTCGTCATCGAGGTGAATCCTCGCGCCTCGCGCACGGTGCCGTACGTGTCGAAGGCCACGGGAGTTCCGCTGGCCAAAATTGCCGCTCGCCTTATGACCGGCCGCAAGCTGCGTGAGTTCTTGCCGGAGAACATTGAGCGCGCCAGCGATCTGGATACCGGCAACTTCTACTTTGTGAAGTCACCAGTCTTTCCCTGGGGAAAATTCCCCGGTGTGGACACGGTGCTGGGTCCGGAGATGAAGTCCACGGGCGAGGTGATGGGCGTGGCCGACAACTTCGGCGAGGCCTTCGCCAAAGCGCAAACTGCCGCCGGACAAATGCTGCCGACGACGGGCACGGTGTTCATCAGCGCCAACGATCGCGACAAGCCCTTCATGGCCGACCTGGGAAAACGTTTCGTCGAACTGGGCTTCAGCTTGGTTGCCACCCACGGGACGGCCCGCATATTCGAAGATGCCGGACTGCGCGTCGAGCGTGTGTACAAGGTGAAAGAAGGCCGGCCCAACGTAGTTGATCTGATCAAAGGCGAGCGCATTCAGCTGATCATCAATACCCCGCACGGCGTGGAGCCGTGGTTCGACGAGAAAGCCATTCGCCGCGCCGCCGTCACCGCTCGCATTCCCACCATCACAACGCTGTCAGCCGCGCGCGCCGCTTGCGAGGGAATCGCCGCCCTGCAACGCGGCGAAGCCAAGGTGTACGCACTGCAGCAACTGCATGCGGAGCGAGTGGGGGCGGCGAAGTAGCGGCTAGCAACTAGCAATTGGCGATCAGCAATTAGCAACGGGCAATTAGAATTAGCGGTTGGCAATTAGCGACTGAGGATTAGCAAACCCGCACTCTTCGAAATTGTCATCACGAATGGGCTTCAGCCCGCGAGGGATCTGCTTTTCGCTTGATTAGGGACAAAAGCCAGATGGCTCGTTTGCGCTCGTCATGACAATTTGGATAGGGCTTAAAGTCGGGGCGTACAGAGCACCATGAAGCGTGAGTGGCACTTCTGGGTCTATATTGTGGCGAGCAAGTCGCGGCATATTTACACCGGGATGACAAACAATATCGCCCGCCGAATCGCAGAGCACAAAAGCGGCCACATAGAAGGGTTCACACAGAAATACAATATCAATCGACTCGTGTACTTTGAAAAATATCGTTACGTCGGCAATGCGATCAATAGGGAAAAACAGATCAAGGTTCTGGATCGGAAAAGACGAATCGCTTTGATAGAAGGCTTAAATCCCACTTGGGACGATTTGTCCGAAGAATGGGGAAAGCCGGTCGAACTGCTCACTAGAAAGACAGATCCCTCGCCGACTGAAGTCGACTCGTGATGACAATCTTGAATGGAAACTACGACGATCGCCACAACCTGCAGCAGAACTGGTAAGCTCCGTGGCTTCGCTGTAATTTGCGATTCGTTGTGAAGTGGGCTGGTACGGCCAGTAATCACAGACTCGCATGTCGCGATGGGCTATCCTGTTGGCCATGACGTACTCCAGACAGTACGCTTCCTTCAGAACCGCCGTCGCTGGAATCGCTCTTGCGATGTCATTCGCCGTCGCCGCGGCGGGGCAAACCGCTCAGGCTCCAGGTCCTGCAGTTCAGCCCCCATCACTCAGAATTCTGTTTGCTGAAGGAGTTTCCACGGAGAATGTTTGGTTGGCATACGGCCTATATACTCCCGGTCTCATAAGCAACTACATTGGCTTGCAGGGGCCTAGCGCAAAAACTGACCTTCTTCCGATTCCTCCCCGCGACGGCCAAGGGCACCTTGTAACCCGAAAGAATTATCCGCCTTTCTACGAAATTAACGGGGTTGTAAATGGAAAGGCAATCGAGCGATTTCAAGCCTTGGTCTGGGCACGGGGATGCAAGATGACGTTCTTCGACGTTCCACACGTAACGGGCAATGTGGAGGAACATCTCATCTGTTCCGCGCTAAACGAGTTGACGCTGACAGGGAAAGTCCGCGGAATCGATTTAGCAGGGAAGGCTGCGACATTATGGGTCGGATATTATGCCGCGATGGCAACCTGTTTTCTCTTGCACACATGCGATAACGGATGTCCGATTAGCTGTGCTGATAACTTTCCGACCATCGCTAAAATAGCCAGCGCCCCCATTGCCACTGATGGGACCTTCAAAATAGATGTACCGGATTTCAGCACTGATCCCCTTGCTTCCCGCGGTGGGCTTGTGTTCTCGGTAGGGGACGGTCGCCAATGGTTGGAACCTGAACGGGAGGACCTTCGATCGTTCCACACGATGGGCGTTCTCAAAATACTGCAATCGTATCCGGGCGAGTTGATCCTTGTGCCCAATGACAAATTGAGATGATGACCCGATTCGAAAGGATGTTGCTGTCGCGAGATCGCCATATCATCGCTATCGCGCGTGCAGCTAGCCCGCTCCTCTCCCCACCCTATAATCACCTCTGAGGCACATCATGTTTCTACACGGAATCTTTCCTCCCATTACCACCCCGTTCTATCCTGACGGAAAAATCTACTTCCGCAAACTCGAACAGAATGTCGAGCACTACTCGCGCACGCCGGTGGTTGGCATTGTCGTGCTTGGCTCGACTGGCGAAGCCATCCTGCTCAGCGATGAAGAGCGACGCGAGGTTTTGAAGTGTGCTCGCGAAGCGGCTGCGAACGAAAAAGTCCTGATCGCCGGCACCGGTATTGAGTCGGCCATCGAGACCTTGCGCCTTACCGAGTACGCCGCCGAGTTGGGCTACGACATTGCAATGGTCCGCACCCCGCATTACTACAAAGGCCAGATGGCGAATCCCGCAAACATGTTGGCGTTTTACCGCTTCGTGTGCGATCGCTCGCCGCTGCCGGTGATCATCTACAACTTTCCTCAGGCAACCGGATACGACATTCCGGCTGAAATTGTGATCGAACTCGCCGAGCACCCCAACCTGATCGGCATCAAGGAGTCGTCCGGCTCAATCGAGAAGGTGCAGAAGATGGTTGAGGGCACGCGCCACATCAAGCACAGCGCGACCGTAACGGAGACATTTGCTGCCGTCACCGGTCGAATGGTGAACGCAGCAAACGCCGCTTCGGCCTCCGCCGACGGAGGCGCACTGGTAAGCGTTGGCGCCCTGGCCGGAACGGCCTCGCCGAAACCGTCGTCCGCGGCCGTCACGGTTGTCAGCGGCCTGAAGACGCGGAAGAAGGAAGTCGGCTTCCAGGTGCTGGTGGGCGCAGCGCAGAAGTTGCATCCGTCGCTCGATGCCGGTGCTGTCGGCGCGATTCTCGCTTTCGCCGATTGCGCTCCCACTGCCTGCTACGAGATTTACGCTGCGTGGAAAGAGGGTGACGCAGCCCTCGCGCGCGAGAAGCAGGAGCGCATCGCTAAAGCCGCCGAGCGTATCGTCGGCGGCCTGAGCATTCCTGGCGTAAAGTACGCGATGGACTTCAACGGGTGCTTCGGCGGAGTGCCGCGTCTGCCCTTGCTTCCGCTTACAGCGGAGAAAAAGGCTGAAGTGGAACACTTGTTGGAGAACATTAGGAACTGAACTGGAACTGACGTTTCGAAGACAGGTGGGAGCGGCAATAGGGGTCCTTCGCTGCGCTCAGGATGACACAACTATAAAGTCAGTTGAGTCCTCAGCTGTGCTCACCTCTTTTACGTTTGTTGTCATCCTGAGGGAGGCCGCGTCCGTTACGTCGGACGCGGCCGAGTCGAAGGACCCCTATAGCTTCCAAACCCCGCATTACTACGTGAGGACTACCGTCAACTGACACGAAGACTGAGAGTTCCATTTTGGAACTAGCCTGCAAAATATCTCTCGAAAGTGTTACTCGCGCCCGCTCCAATGTGCTAGTTTGAAGCTGGCACCGAAACAAGGTAGACGTACCTTTTTCGGTGCCTTTTGTTTTGCCGTTGAGAAACTCATAGCGTGCACCGGCGGCAATAACAAAACAGGCTGGCTCGAGTGCCCCCGCCTGACACGTGATTTTTGAAAACTGAAATAAAGGGCAATGGCAGCACGCCCCGTCTTCGCAGACCGGTTACTGCGCGGCGGGGATAGCAAGGTCCTGTTCCGTACCGGGGTGCGGACGAGGTCACCAGGGCCTTGCCAATTTAATCGACTAACGGGCAGCAGCTTTTGTGTGAATCTACGCCACGCGCTTCTTGCGATCCCGATTGTTTCCCTTCAGCGAACGCGGGCGACCGCTCATGCCGCGTTCCTTACTCCGCTCCGGGTTGTCCAGAAGCGTCTTGTCGCCGCTAATCAGATTGCCGACCCCTTCGCGATTACGCTCCCCACTAAGATTGGGCTGTTCGGGCTGTTTCACGCCACCGTCCTTCCGGGGCGTAGCCGGCACATCAAGCTCGCGGTGATGAGAGCTCTTCTGCCGCTTCGCATTTTCACCGTTACGGCTCTTTTCTTGGGACTGCGACTGCTGGGCTCCGCGCTGCTGGCGCGATTGCTCATCCTGGTGCATATCAAGAGGGTGCGTGCCCGGGTCTTCACCTTCGGTTTCGCCGCTGCGGGGATCGGTGATGAAGAGCAGGTCCGACAGATCGCTGGCGTGTTCCTCTTCGTCGCTGAGGATTCCCTCAATCATGACGCGCGTGGTGGGATCGTGATCGGCGAAATGACGAATCATCTGCTGGTAAACCTCGATCACGATGCGCTCGGCGATCAGGTCTTCCTTGATCATGTCAGAAAGCGACTTGCCCTCGGCATACTGCGAAGCCGAACGCTGCACCAGCGAGGCAGGGTTGAAATCCGGCTTGCCACCAAGCTGCTGAATGCGCTCCGCAATCTTGTCGGCATGTTCGCGTTCAGCGTCGGCATGCTCCTTGAACTCATCGCGCACGGCCATGGCATGAACGCCGGTGGCCATGAAGTAGTGATGCATATAGCGCAGCACGCAGACAATCTCCGTGGCCAGCGCTTCGTTGAGAATAGAGATGGTTTGCTCGACATCACCTTGATAGGTGTCCGTTACCGCGCCGTCTTCAATTTTTTGCGCAGCGCGCTTGCGTATCTCTTCCACATCAGTCACAAAACTTGGCATTAGGGCTTACCTCGGAGGGGACTCCCGCCAGAATGGCGGTGCAGCTGGTTGGATTCCCCAGGTAGTCAGGTAGATGTCTAATTTGGCAATTTTGTTTTGAATACCTTGGGACGCCTGGATTTACGAGCCTAAGGTGATCGCGTGCAACTCTGCTAGCCCACCGTTACCTCGAGTTCCCCTGACGGCGCGATGGCAACGCGCACCGAGTCTAGAGAAGGAATGATCATGTCTGCCTCCGATAGCTCTTCCGCTCGATAGGTCGTCGTCACTGCGATCGCCATCATGCCGCCTGACTTGGCCGAGCGAATGCCCGAGGGAGCGTCTTCGAAAACGATGCACGCCGTGGGCTCGAATCCCAGCGCAGCCGCGCCGGCGAGGTAAGGCTCGGGATCAGGCTTTCCGCGGGTAACGTTGTCGGCAGTAATCATTTTCTCAGGCACCGGCAGGCCGGCCACCTGCAGCCGTTTCGTCGCCAGTTGCCGGGTGCCCGAGGTCACGATGGTGTAGCGCTCCGGCGGAAGCGCCTCCAGCAGCTCTTTGGCTCCCGGCAGGACGCGGAGTCCATCGGTGTCGTTCAGCTCTCGCTGCTCCATCAGATCAGTTTCCCGCTGTGCGTCCAGTTGCGGCCCGACCTTGCGGACCGTCTCAATGGTGCGCTGTCCATGGGCTACGTGGACGACGTAATCGGCATCGAGTCCATGCTCGTGCGCCCAGGCCCGCCATACGCGCGTGACGCAGGGAGTGGAGTCAACTAATACTCCGTCCAGATCGAACAAGATCGCTTGGCAGGCGAATGAGGGCATGATTCAGTTTCGCAGACGACATCCCGGCAAGCAAAACGTATGGGCGTCCCAGAACGGACCGGTGGTCGAGCCCATTGTCACAGGGAGTGCGAATTCGCTGAACATTTTCGAAGGCATCGAATATATTGACAACGATGCCTTCACTCGCACTTTCCGACCTGATTGGCGCTCCGGTCATCGACAACACCGGGGCGACCGCCGGCAAGGTGCGCGAAGTCACGCTGGTGCCGCAGGAGAATTCCAGCCAAATCGCGGGCTTCGTGGTGAAAACGCGTCACGGCGACCGTCTGCTACCCACCGACTCGCTCAGCTTGATCAACGGCGGCCTGCGGATTGCCACTCCCGCCTCGGAATGGAGCCCATACGGCGGCGGCGAAGGCATGCTGCTGCTGGAGCGCGACCTCCTCGACCAGCAGATCATCGACGTCCATGGCCGCAAGGTAGTCCGGGTCAACGACGTTGACATCCACGAGGAGCTCGGACACGACCACATTGTGTTGAAAGTTGGCGCGGTGGACGTGGGCGCGCGCGGAGCGATCCGTCGCTTACTCAAGGGCGTGGTTCCAGGCGCGGCGTTGCAATTACTGCTCGCTAAAATTCCGCCGCGGATGATCCCGTGGGAATTTGTTGACCTCATTGAGATTGATCCTGCACGTCGGGTCAAGTTGAAGATTTCGCTGGATCGCCTGGCCAAACTGCACCCTGCCGACATTGCCGACATTGTGGAAGACCTTGCTCCTGCCGAGCGCGAAGCCATCTTCGAGACGTTGGACGATGAGGTCGCCGCCGAAACCCTGGAAGAAATCGACCCCAAGATGCAGGTGTCGATTCTGGCCTCGCTCGACTCGGACCGCGCCGCCGACATCGTGGAAGAGATGGATCCCGATGCTGCTGCCGACTTGCTGGGCGACATGCATCCCGATGCCTCGCAGGAAATCCTGACCGAGATGGAGCCCGCGGAGCGGGCCGAAGTTACCGAGCTGATGAACTTCGAGGAAGACACGGCAGCCGGTCGCATGACCACCGACTATATGGCCCTCGGACCGAACGCCAAGGTGGAAGACTCGATCGAGATGCTGCGTAACTTCGAGGGAGGCGTCGAGAGCGTCAGCACCGTGTACATTGTCGATGACAAAAACAAACTGCTGGGCGCCGTTCCCCTGGCCAAGATTGTGTTGGCGCCTCCGGGTACGCTTTTGATGATGCTGAGCACTGGACACCTTACCACTGTCCATCCCGGCGCCGACGAAAAGACCGTGGCCGAACTCTTCGATAAGTACAATCTGCTCACCCTGCCGGTGCTGGATGAAGATGGCAAATTGACCGGCGTCATCACCGCTGACGACGTGATCAACATGCTGCGGGCCAAGTTGTAATCAGTAGCCAGTAATAGTCTGACAACTGACTACTGGCTACTTTCTCGCTGGGCGTTTATCCTGTCAGTTCTCTACCGTCTCACCGTAAGCCCTTAACATCATGTCCGACACCCGGCGTCTTAGAGTCTGGAGAATCCGCCTGCTGATGTTCCTGGCCGTCATCGGTCCCGGGTTCATCACGGCCAATGTCGATAACGACGCTGGCGGAATCTATACCTACTCCGCCGCCGGAGCGCAATTCGGATACCTCTTGCTCTGGGTCATGATTCCCATGACCGTCGCCCTCGTTGTGGTGCAGGAAATGTCAGCCCGCATGGGCGCGGCCACCGGCAAAGGGCTTAGCGATCTCATCCGCGAGGAATATGGCCTGCGGATCACGTTTTTCATGATGTTGGGGCTGGTCATCACCAACTTCGGCAACGTGGTCGCGGAATTTGCCGGAGTCGCCAGCAGCCTGGAATTGTTTCACATCTCGCGCTACATCAGCGTGCCTGTCGCCGCAGTGGTGGTGTGGTTGCTGGTGGTGAAGGGTACCTACAAGAGCGTGGAGAAAGTCTTCCTGGCGGCATCCTTCTTCTACTTCGCGTACATCATTGCCGGGGTGCTGGCGGGACCGAGTTGGAAGGAAGCTTTCGTCGCGACTTTCAAACCGCCGCATGCCGGGGCTTTCCACCAGTCGGCTTACATCTACATGGTGATCGCCGTGGTTGGAACCACGATCGCTCCGTGGATGCAGTTCTACCTGCAATCGTCGATCGTAGAGAAGGGAATCGGGCCGCGAGAATACCGCGCGTCGCGCTGGGACGTGATTCTGGGATGCCTGTTCACCGACCTGGTTGCGTGGTTCATCGTCGTCGCGTGTGCTGCCACACTCTACGCGCATGGAGTGCGGCAGATCCGCGATGGCGCCGATGCCGCCCAGGCGTTGCGTCCATTAGCGGGAGAGTACGCGTACATTCTCTTCGCTGCGGGCCTGTTCAATGCCTCGCTCTTCGCCGCCTCCATCCTGCCGATCTCGACCGCCTATACGGTGTGCGAAGGACTGGGCTTCGAGTCCGGCGTAGGGCACAAGTTCAGCGAAGCCAAGGTTTTCTACTGGCTGTACACCCTGCTCCTTATCGCCGGTGGCGGAGTCATTCTGCTGCCAAATATTCCCCTGGTGAAGATCAGCATTTTGTCGCAGATGGTGAACGGCGTCGTTTTGCCGTTCGTGCTCATCTTCATGCTGTTGCTGGTGAACAAAAGCGAGCTGATGGGTAAGTACGTCAACGGCACTTGGTTTAACTTGATTGCGTGGGCCACCACCATCATCATGATCGGGCTGACGATCGCCTGGTTCGTCACCGGCCAAGCCGGAAGCTAAATCGGTCTCGCTATGGACTTATCCCGCGTGCACGGGTGGTGCGGCGTTTGAGCGCATCATCCGCCCCACCCAAACGTATGCTCAAGCCGCTGAGGCTGATGACCTCATGGGCGTGGAGCGATTTACTTGTAGGCCTATTACGCCGGCCTCGAGAGAATGCGGCGCGAGCTCGCACTGGTTTGCCACAGTGGAGGGAAGCGCATCAGAACCAGCCCCGAGAGGGGCAAAAGATCTTAGCCCAGCGCTTCAGCGCTGGGTAGAGTGGGAAGTGATGCCGAGTCCCGTAGGGACTGCACGGGTTGCGACGCAGTCTCTAGAGGCCCGCACTCCCCGTACCGGCACGTACGCCAATTTTGGACCCGGTCTAGAGGATTTTTCCCTCTGCAACCTGCTGCACCAATGTTCGGTCGGCATCCAGGAAATCCAGTGTGGGCAAATCGCGCCGATGCACCCAGCGAATCTCGCGGAAGATGCGATTCTGCAGCTCGCCCTCGTACTGTTCAACCTTGAAGAAATGCAGTTCCACGGCATTGCCGTTCAGGTACGTGTGCTGCAGTTGCGCAACCTTGCTACCGATCTGCGCGCGGATGCCTAGCTCTTCCTCCAATTCGCGTTCCAAGGCGCCGACCGGCTCCTCGCCGGCTTCGATCTTTCCACCGGGAAATTCCCATTTGAGCGGCAGCGCTTGATACTCGGTCCGCTGGCAGCACAAGATCTCTGGGCCGCGCACGAGCAAAGCGGCAACCACTTGCTTGATCAAGGCGCAGACCTCACTCTGACCGCGCTCACGAGGCCGTCTCCAGGTATTTGCCGACCAGATCTGCGCAGTGCTCTACCAGCTTGCGGTCCGCTTCGCCGAAGGCGGCCGGCGTATGGCTGTCAATATCAAGCTCGCCCACGACTTTGCCCTTCACCACCACCGGCACCACAATCTCCGAGCGAGTTTCGATGGAGCAAGCCAGGTAGCGTGGATCGGACTTGACGTCATCCACCACCAGGGTTTTTCCCGACGAGGCCGCCGCTCCGCAAATACCCTGATTAAGCGGAATGCGCTTGTGGGGCGTCTCTGCCCCAACGTAAGGACCGAGCACCAAAACCGGGTCTTCACCCGGCAGTCCCTTTTCGATCATGTAGAAGCCAACCCAATCGAAGTGGCGCAGCCGTTCCTGCAGCCGCCCCACCACGACGCTCATTAAGTCCTCAACGCTGCCGGCGGCGTTTGCCAATGTCGTCAGTTCCTCGGTGAGTTGCTGATAGTTCGTCTCCATCGTCCTCCATTCATATCACAGGCGGTGGAGCTGGCGAATCCCGGCTGGCTGGGGAAACAGCTCCGGATGCAACGCCCACGCCAGAGCGCGCAGTCCGCCCAGCAGGCTCGTCGCCGGCGTGTTCAGCAGTTCATCATTGATGCAGAACACTTGTCTTTGTCGGACCGCCGGCAGCTCCGCCCAGCCGCGCTGCTCCACGATCTTTTCCAGCGGAACGCGATCTCCCGCCCCGCACCAGGCCGCTACAATTGCCTCAGGTTGCGCCGATGCAACGTCCGCTGCCGTGGTCGTCTTGCCAGGCGCACCGACGAACTCGCCGCCTGCGGCTTCCACCAGTTCGGCGACCCACGGTTGCGACGCGATGATCGGTTTCCCCCACTCTTCGCAAAAGACCTTTGGCTTGGATGCTCCCGCGGCGCGTTCGCGAACGGCTTCGATGTCGTTTTGCATGGTCGTGATTACGCATTGACCGGTGTCCCATGCCCCCATTACTCCTGCGATCGCGGCCATGTCGGTGTAGATGTCGGCCAGCCTTCGCGGCGCCAAGCCGAGAAATCGTACGCCCGCTTTTAGGATCGCAGCGACCGCCTCCAGTTGATAGGGAACCGACGCCAGCACCAGGTCCGGACGAGCGGCGAGAATCTGCTCCGTCTGGGCCGTCCACGAGTCGGAGACGATCAGGCGTGAGCCGTCGGCAACTTCAGGGCACACGTCCGCGCAGTACTTGGTGCAAGCAACCAGCCGGTCGAGCAGACCAAGATCGCGTAGCGTCACCGTGGCGCTGGGCTGGAGCGAGACCACGCGCTGCGGAGTGTAATTGGCGTTCAAGGCTGTTTGATTATACGGAGAGCGGCCTTATGGCGAGCGGGATCGGGCGCGGTAAGCTACCAGTCGGGAACTTTTTGTTGCATAGGGTGGAGCACCGCAGCGGTGAAGTAAGATTCGGAAATAAGCCGGCTAGTCGCTGAGCCACGTTTTGAAGGGGCACACCTTTAGGTGTGCCTTTAAGGTTATTTATTTTTTTATCTCGAGCGGGCTTCAGCCCGCGAGAGATCTGCTTTTGTGAATTGTTCAGCAACCTGTGAAGGCGTGCTCCCCCAATCGCCTCCACACGACATGTGAAAGTGCTATAGGGTCTGTGCTCCATGTACTCTCCTCGGCTTCTCGACCACTTCGAGCGACCTCGCAACTCTGGTGAGCTGCCCGATGCCGATGCTCAAGTGCGCATCGAGAATCCCGCCTGTGGCGACATCCTGGAGCTCGCGATCAAGATGAACGCGGGGAGGATCGGCGAGATTCGTTTTCGTGCCAAGGGCTGCGTGCCCGCGATGGCGTGCGCCTCCGCGATGACGGAATTAGTGAAAGGGAAGTCGCCGCAAGAGGCGAGAGCGATCAGCAAAACAGAGGTGGTGGAGGCGGTTGGGGGAGTGCCTCCGGCATCCGGACACGCCGCGCATTTGGCGATTGATGCTCTGCGAGCCGCGCTACAGAAGCTCGGCTGAACTACTCTACACCGCTTCCATCTCCAGCTCTTCTTCCAGCAACTGCTTGTTGTACAGCTCGGTGTAGTAGCCGTTGCGCTCAATCAGCTCCTCGTGAGTGCCATACTCCACGATCTGGCCGTCATGCAGCACGGCAATGCGATCGGCGTTGCGCACCGTGGAAACTCTGTGCGAGATGAAGATGGTGGTGCGCCCCTGCATGATCTCGCGCAGATGATTCAGGATGCGATCCTCCGTCTGGGTATCCACGCTGGCAAGCGCGTCATCGAGTACGAGGATCCGCGGGCTGCGGATCAAGGCACGCGCAATTGCCGTTCGTTGTTTTTGTCCACCGGAAAGCGTGAGGCCGCGTTCGCCGACCAGGGTGTCATAGCCATGCGGAAAGCTTTCGATCTCCTCGGCGATGCTGGCGGCCTCGGCGGCACGACGAATATCGGCATCCGTTGCGTGCTCCGCTCCGAAGGCGATGTTTTCCCGAATGCTGTCGCTGAACAGGAATGTCTCCTGCGGGACGAATCCGATATGACGGCGCAGAACTTCCAGAGGAATCTCGCGAATCGATCGCCCATCGATCAGCACCGAGCCTTCCGCCGCGTCGTAGATACGCGGAATCAGCGACACCAGCGTTGACTTGCCCGATCCGGTCGGGCCTACTATCGCCAGGCTGGTGCCTTCGGGCACCCGCAGGTTGATATTTTTCAGTACCGCTTCGTCGCCATGGACATTGCCCATGCCTCGCTCGGCTGCGATCAGTGTGTGTCCATAGTGGAAGCTGAGGTTGCGAAACTCAATCTCACCGCGAACGTCGGTGGGAGCGCCGGTTGAGGCCACGGCCGCGTCCGTCACCTCGGGCTGCTCCGCCAGCATGTTTTGAATGCGCCCCATGGACGCAGTGCCGCGCTGAAAGATATTGATGACCCATCCCAACGAAATGATCGGCCAGGTGAGTTGCACCATGTAGGTATTAAAGG
Source organism: uncultured Acidobacteriaceae bacterium (assembly GCA_963748225.1). Lineage (GTDB taxonomy): Bacteria > Acidobacteriota > Terriglobia > Terriglobales > Acidobacteriaceae > Bog-257. Next base: position 100,981 of record CAVVHW010000012.1, on the reverse strand, counting down.
CCACAAAGCTGCCGACCGAAATACGATGCAGCAAAACTTCGCGGCCACCGACCCACAGCACAATCACAATGGCGACGCCCAGCAATGTTTCCAGCGTCGGCCACAGCATGCCCATCAGCCGAACCAGCTTCAGACTACGGGCGATGTATTCGGAATTTTCGCTTTCGAAGCTCTCGATCTCCGCTTGCTCCTGGACGTAAGCGCGAATCAGTCGCGCTCCGGAAAAGTTCTCCTGCGCCTTGGCCGAGATGTCGGAGAACATGGCCTGGATACGCTCGAAGCGTTCGTGAATCTTGCGTCCGAAGTACTGCACTACGATGCTGACCACGGGCAAGGGTAAAAAGGCGAACAGAGTGAGCCGGGGGCTGATGCTCAGCATGAACACCAGTGCTCCGGCGGTGAACACCACGGTGTTGGCGGTGTACATGATGCCCGGGCCGGCCAACATGCGTACGGCATTGAGATCGTTGGTTGCCCGGGCCATGATGTCCCCGGTGCGAGTGCGTTGATAGAAGCTGTAAGACAACCGCTCCAGATGTGTGAACAGATCGTTGCGCAGATCGAATTCAATCTCCCGCGAAACGCCAATCAAGATCCAGCGCGTGAGAAACTGAAAAATCGCCTTAGTGCCGGCCACCGCCAACAGCAGAGCGGAATAGGTGAACAGTTTGTGGCGGTTGACCCCGATGTTGAGGTCGTCGATGGCCCGGCGGATGACCAGCGGGAAGAGAATCCAGACTCCGTTGTTGCACAGCACGCACACTGCGCCGATCCAGAAAGTTACCCGGTACTTGCGCAGATAGGGAAACAGCGGCCTTAGGTTCTTGAACATGAGTAGCTACAGATGTCAGCCATCAGCTGTTGACCGAGCTTTAGGTCTAAGCTTGTCGGCCGAAGGGCGCCCTTAGATTCGCGTTGCAAACTTCTTTATCTTGTCATCCCGACCGAGGACCTCAGTCCGAGTGGGGGACCTGCTGTTCCAGGCCGTTTAGTTCTGATCGCGGTGGCCGACTCCGTCTCCTCGGCCTTACGTCGGCACTCGCAACAGAAAGTACCCTCCAGCCAGGGCAAAGATAAAGTCCGGCGCCCACGCCGCCAGCATGGCCGGCAGTTGATTTGCGTTGCCCATCGCCTCGAACAATCCTGCGGTCACCCAATACACCACCGCAATGGCGATAGCAATCACCACTCCGCCCAACGCTCCGCCTTTACGGCCGGAAGCTGCGAAGGGGACCGCCAGTACAGCCATCACCAGGGTAATCAAGGGGAAGGCGAGTTTCTTCTCCAGTTGCACTTTCAGGCGTACAGTGTCAAACCCACTCTGCTCCAAGTCGCTGATGTAGCGCTGCAGCTCTTCGTAATTCATCTCCGACGACTGCTTGACTTCTTTCTTGAAGTAGCCGGGGTCCTCGTGCAGTTCGTTGAAGGTTGCCACATCGAAGGTACGATAATCCAAGATGGAAGTGCCGGACAAAGTCCGCACCCAGCCCTGCTCGAAGACCCACTTGTTGAGACTTGCTTCCCAATGTGCATGGGCGGCATAAATGCGGCGGTTAAGCTGGAAGGTATTCGGGTCGAACTCGAAGATGGAGACTCCTCCGAGTTGGTTGGTGTCGGGATCGAAGACCTGATAGTAGTAGATGTCGTTGTTTTCTCCGAAAATCCACTTGCGATCAGCCTGCAGATACGTCTGTGGAGGCTTCCCCTTGATCTGGTTGCGCAGAATCTCCTGCTCTTTGTTAGTGTGCGGGATGTAAAGCTGGTCGAACACGAACATGGCCGCCGCGAACATGCCGCATAGGACGATGACCGGAAGTGCCGCCCGATAGATGCTGATGCCGGTGGCCTTCATCGCCGTCAACTCACTCGATTTCTCCAGCAGTCCAAAGGTGATGAGGACGGCCAGCAGCACCGCGACCGGCGCCATCAGGTAAAGCAGTGATGGGCTCAGGTTCAGCAGGTATTCCGCCAGCATGATCACCGGCACTTTGTTGCGGACGATGTCGGTCAACAGTTCGAAGAAGGTGAAGACCAGCGCCAGAATCAGGAAGGTTGCCAGCACCATCACCAGATACATGGCGAAGTCGCGCAGGATCATGTCATCGAGAATGAGTGGGAACCTTGCGCTGAAGCGTTTCCGGTGAGGCACCGAATCTTGCAAAGCCTGCGCGCCGGCGCGAGCATAACGCCGGCGCATGGCAAATTCCTGGACCTTATCGCGTATTGCTTTCCAGCCCGCGCTCACGCTGCCCAGCTCAATTGGCATTCGATCCACCCGCCACAGCAGGACCAATCCACACAGGAAGAAGAAGGCATTCGCCATCCAGACGCCTTCCCATGGAGGCATCTTCCCCTGGCGCGCCAAAGACACGCCAGTCAGCGAGAAAAAGTAATACACAAACACCAGCAGAATAGTCAGCACGAAGCCTGTGCTCTTGCCGCCCTTTCGGGCCGAGAGTCCCAGTGGGATGCCGACCATCGCCAGCACCAGACAAGCCGCCGGAAGCGCAAATCTGCGCTGAAACTCGATTTCGTAGTAGCGCGCCTTACTCAGGTCATAGTTCCAGGTTCCCGGATCGATGTTTTTCAGCGGTATGGCGGCGCGGCGTTCGCGTGCGGCATTGCGCAGCAGTTCGTGCAGTCCCAATTCAGGGACCGGCAGCAAATCGTGCATTTTCTCCGCGTTGCTGGGCAACTGGATCGGGATCTCAGTGCTGTCGAATGTCGTGATGGAGTACTGGTCCTTAGCCTGTGGGACGATCTCCTGCTGAGTGCCGTCCTCTAAATGCAAACGAACTTCATCGGGCGAGTCGCTCAACAAAGCGCCGCGCTTTGCCAGGGTCACCTTGGGAGAGGCCGGGTCGCTGACGTCAGCCAAGAAAATGCCTCGCCACAACGAGCGCCCGCCGGACGGCACCGCATCCTGCACATAAAGAACAATGTTTTTGAAGTCTTCGTAGAAAACGTGGGGTTGAATTTCAAACGACGCCTGCGACGATTTCAGCTTCTCCTGCAAGTGATCCAGTGCTGCGGCCGACCGGGGCGCCACGTAGATCGTGTTGAACATGCCCAGCATCCAGGCGCCAATAGCAAAAATTGAAATTGCGCGGACGAACATGCCCACGCCCATGCCACTGGCCCGAATCGCGGTAACTTCACTGTCGGCCGCCAACCGGCTGAGTCCGACGAGGATGCCCACCAATACCCCCATGGGCAACGTCAGGGTGAATGTCGTCGGCAGGGTAAAGAGAAAAATCTCCCCGACACTGGGCAAGGGAGCACTGTTGCGGACGATCAGTTCCAGCAGCCGTCCCAAGTCCCGCATGAAGATGATGAAGGTGAACAACGCTACGCCCAGTAAGGCGTGCGAGATCACTTCCTTCAGAATGTAGCGGGTCAGTATGCGCACAAAGCTCTAGTTTATCGGAAGAGCGGGCGTTAGCGAATAGCAAGGGCATGGCTCGCCGTTGAGGCTTCCTTATTCTTCTCATCACGGGCGGTTTTTCGAGACTGTGTAGCAATCGCAGCGCGGTTCGAGGTGGTGCGGACTTGCGAAATACCAGCCGCGAAGCGGCGAGATGAAGTTAGCCCGGCGCGCACCGGGTCCCCGAGCCACGCCGCCTTTGCGTGGATTGGGGTGGTTAAGCGCCGGGTGGAGTCGTAAGTTTGACGAAGCCGCAGAGCAGCGGGACAGGTTGCGCAGAAGTCTCTTCCGCCCGCGAGACGAGAGGTGCTGCCCTAATGCTGACCCACGACCATCTCCTTGTTTCGCGCGAGTTCCCACCCCCGCCGCCGCCCTGATACACTTGTCCGGCTAAACCTCCCCAATGAGTCCTAATACTTCCCCGAAGATTCGGTTGGTGCTTCTCTGGCACATGCACCAGCCTTTTTACAAAGACATGGTCACTGGCGAGTATCGCCTTCCCTGGGTGCGTCTCCACGCGCTCAAGGACTACTACGGGATGGTGAAGCTGCTGGACGAATTCCCGCAAGTCCATCAGAACTTCAACCTTGTCCCGTCGTTGGTGGCCCAAATTCAGGATTACGTCTCCGGACAGGCGCACGATCCATTTCTCGATCTGGTGGCCAAGCCTCCCGAGGAGCTGAGTCCAGCCGACCGGCACTTCGCCTTGCGCTATCTTTTCCAGGCGAACCCGGTGAACATGATTGGCCGCTATCCGCGGTATCGCGAATTGTGGGAGCGCTATCGCGCGACCTATGACCGTCCGGAAGGGGCGGAAACCTACTTCGTCACCCGCGATTACGCAGATCTGCAAGTCCTGTCGCAGCTCGCCTGGTTCGACGAGTACTTCCTGGAGGAGCCGGATATCGCCGCCTTGATTCAAAAGGGCGAAGACTTCAGTCGCGATGACCAGCAGTTGGTGATGGCCAAGCAGCGGGAAGCTCTTGCCAAGGTGCTACCCGCGTACGCCGACGCAGCCAAGCGCGGATCGATAGAGCTTTCCGCCACTCCGTACTATCATCCGATTCTGCCATTGCTGTGCGACACTAACGTTGGCGCGCAGTCTAGTCCCGGCCTGGGCCTTCCCACCCGCCGCTTCCGCCGTCCCGAAGACGCCAGCCTCCAGATCCAGCGGGCTCTGCAATCTCACGAGGCGTTGTTCGGAGTTCGTCCCCAGGGACTTTGGCCTTCGGAGGGTAGTGTCTCGGAAGAGGCCGTCATGCTCGCGGCCCGGCAGGGAATTGAATGGATGGCGACCGACGAAGGCGTGCTGGGACGATCGCTCGACTTCAATTTTTCGCGAGACGACGGCAACTACCTTTCCGCCGACGGCGCCGGACGCTTGTACACCATCTACCGCTACGAGAAGGGCGACACGCGGATGCATATGCTCTTCCGCGACCATCGCCTGTCCGATCTAATCGGGTTTGTGTACTCGGGAATGCCCGCTCTTGAAGCTGCGAAACACCTGATCGAGAACATCAGGAATTCTGCGCGGCCTGTTCTGGAGCAGGGAAAAGACGCCGTCGTTTCGATCATCCTCGACGGAGAAAATGCGTGGGAGTATTATCCAGGATCGGGCCGCGATTTTCTGCGTCGCTTCTACGACGCCGTGCAAAGTGACCCGCAGATTGAAGCGGTGACCATCGCGGAGGCCATCGCCCGGCACAAGCCCGACGATTTTGGATCGCTGCAGCGGCTGGTTCCAGGTTCGTGGATCAATGCCAACTTCAATGTCTGGGTTGGCGCCCCGGAAGACAACCGGGCATGGGATTTGCTGTCGGAAGCGCGCGACTATTACGAGCGCCACGCGCAAAAGGTTACCGAGCCGCAACGTAATCTGGCGTGGGAAGAGCTACTCATTGCCGAAGGCAGTGACTGGAACTGGTGGTACGGCCCCGAACATCACTCGGCCAACGATCAGGACTTCGACGAACTTTATCGTAAGCATCTTTCCAACGTGTACCACGCCCTCGAAGGCGTTCCGCCGGAAGAGTTGAACACGCCGATCATCAGTGGGGTAGTGCGCTCCAGCTATACTCCGCAGACCGCTTATGTGCGCGCCCACGTCGACGGTCTCGTCAGCGGATACTTCGAGTGGATGGGTGCTGCCAGTTACACCTCAGACCAGCGCACCAGCGCCATGCACGGCAGACAGTTTCTCCTCGACGCCGTCTTTGCCGGACTGGACGGCGATTCGGTGTCGGGGCGCCTGGACTTTCAGCATGGAGTACCCGAAGGCGCCTACCGCCTGGTGGTGAACTTCGAGGTTCGCCGTGATGAGCATGACCGCAAGTCGGCGGTGGAATCGTATCGGCTGGCGGTGGACGCGCAGGGATCAACTTTGCAAAGGTGGCTGTTGAGTAACGGCGAAGAACACCGCAGGCTTGCGAGCTTCTCCTCTGACGACGGCAATTCCAACGCGAACAATGTTGAGGTGGCGCTCGCAGAGGTTTTGGAATTCCGCATTCCGTTCGCCCTGCTGAATGCGCAGGTGGGAAGCCGCATTCGTTTGCGCTTCGCCATCTGGCGCGATCGCTTGCCGGTGGACTCTTTACCGTTGGAGGGCTGGATCGATCTTTTCGCGGCTCCGCAGGAAGAACTGGAGGACAACCTCTACAGCTTTTCGCCGCACGAATAACTCAGGGAAGCTTTGATTGAGCCTACTTTAACGCTTCCCCACACCCTGATTGGAAGCCTTTGCCAGACTGAAGAAGTAAACCGTTAAACGCTATCGCGCCTCGTTCATGGACGCCTGAGGAATCTAAAGTAAAAAGCTGCGAACACCAAGACAATGCCAATGTTCACTGTCAGCCGTTCCCAGAATCGGTTTCTGAAGAACACGAAATCCACACCGACTATGATGGCTGCCATTGCCACCACGTAAAGCACGACAGCTACCTGTCTGCGCATTTCAGCGGGAATCGCCATTTTGAGTTCTCATCACGTGATCTGCCATCCGAGCCGATTCCACCGGGACCCCATTCCTGTCCGGAACTTCCCGCACGGGCTCCCGATGGCCCGTCTCAAAGCACATTGTACCCAAAACCGCCCGTTTTCAGGCGATTGCACGTGGATGCCGATTGAGTCTGGTGCTTTGAAGGGGACGACCTTCAGGCCGTCCGTAAATGTCTGGTATGGCGGCTGGGCTTTAGCCCCTGAGGCTCCCAACTGAGTTAATAAGACCTTCCTTAGATCTCGACGTCGGCCTGATGCTTGGTTCCCGCTGGCCAATAGACCTTCCATCCACGCTCTTGTGCAATCTGCTCCAGATCGGGGCTGGGATTGACACAGACCGGATGTTTCGCGATTTCCAACATGGCCTGATCGTGTATCGAATTGCCCAGTGCCACATCCACCGGCTTGTGAATGTGATCGCGGATCGCCACCGCCTTTAATTCATCGGTCGGAACCCGCACCAGGCGATCGCTGGCGCATCCCCGCTCGACTTCAACACATGCTGCCAGCACGTGCTGGCGAGTGATGCCGAATTGCCGGGCGCCGTATTCCACCAGCCAGCTGTTGGTTGAAGAAACCGCCCACAGATCGCAGTCCTGCGCAGCCAGCCTACGGGTTAACTCCTGCATCTCGGGAAAGACACGCCGGCTGATGACCTCTGAGAAAAATTCCCTCGCCGCGCGCCGCAACAGTTTGCAAGGGACGCCATGGTTCATAGTGACCATCTCGCCGCACATGCGTTCTTCGCTGACTTTCCCCGCTTTGTACTGCCTGTAGCTCGCCCGAGCCCACTCGGCGACCTCGCGGCTAACAATGCCGCGCTCAATCTCCCAATAGAAGAAGTCGGCGCCGGCGTCACCGCTCCACAGCGTTCCGTCGCAATCGAACACGGCGGTGGCCGGCCTCAGCGCCAGCACCCACGCAATGAACTGCAGTGCTGCGCTGGGGGAGTCCGTTTCGCTCAAAACTGCTTCTCCGAAGAGATCATGTCGAGTCGAGACAAGCGTTCGTAATCTTCGGGCGTATCGATGTTGGCTACGGCTCGCGGATCATCCACCGGCAGGTACAGGATGTGCTGTTGATGCTGGTGTTCCAAATCGCGCGCCGTCGCATCCAGCGGAGCACGCAGGAAGGTCTCGATCATTTCACGGCCGACCAGGATGGGATGTCCGTGCGCGAGCTCCGGGCCGCGTTGGACTTCCGGTATGACGGCCCAAATGTCCGGCGCGGCGTTCAGGAAAGCGTCGTGGAGTTTTTGCAGCGTAATGGGCAATACCGGCGGACGATCGGTCAGCGCCAGGAAAGCGGCATCGCGTCCGTGGTTCAGGACCTCCCGCATGCCCAACCGGAGAGAGCTGAACTGCCCCAGTTCAGGGCTGGGATTCACCACCAGAAATGCCCCATGGGCGTAGGTAACCGGACCAATCGAAGCCGCGTTCTTCCCGGCAACCACAATTACCAGATCGGTCATGGGCTGCAACAGATCAATGGTGGCTCCGAGAAAAGTGTTGGCAACCGGCGTTCCTTCGGCCACGGGCGGCCATGGCAGAAGCGCTTTGTCACGGCCCATGCGGGTGGAAAAACCGGCCGCCAGGACCACTCCGCAGATACTGGGGGACATCGCCATGCCACGAAGATATCAAAGCCCAGTTGCGGAAACCAGCCAATACCGGGCAATGCCGTTATACTTCTGCAACGAGGCGATCGCTTTCGCATCGAACTTGCATGGCGAGCCGGACACAATCTCTGAACGAACAGGACCTGCGAGACCTTGGTTTTGGCTCCGTAGTTTCTCGGGAAAGCAGTCAGCGCCTGCTTAATCGCGACGGCAGCTTCAATGTAGAGCGCCGCGGCCTGCACTTCTGGTCATCCTTCAGCCTATATCACGCGTTGCTGACCATGCCCTGGTGGCAGTTTTCGCTTCTGGTGGTGAGCTGGTATGTGCTGGCCAACACCCTGTTCGCGCTGGCTTATGTGGCTTGCGGTCCTGCTGCCCTGGCGAGTACCACGCCAGGTATTGAGCAGAATTCGTTTTTGCGCGCATTCTTCTTCAGCGTGGAAACCATCTCCACCATCGGCTACGGGAACATCGTGCCCACAGGCGTGGCCGTCAATGTGGTGGTTACCCTGGAGGCGTTGACTGGATTAGCCGGCTTCGCGATTGTGACTGGACTCTTGTTTGCCCGGCTTTCCCGGCCCACGGCAAAGGTGTTGTTCAGCAGTCAAGCCGTCATCGCCCCCTACCGCGACATCACAGCGTTCGAGTTTCGCGTGGCCAATGCCCGTTCCAACGAGTTGATCCAGGTTTCGGCCATCGTGCTGCTCAGCCGCTTTGAGGAAGTTGACGGCGTTCGTACCCGCCAATACTACCCACTGCCACTGGAGCGAGAGAAGGTTGTATTTCTCCCTCTTACCTGGACAGTCGTGCATCCGATTGACGAAGCTAGCCCCCTGCATGGGGAGAACAAGGAGTCGATGCGCAGCTCGCAGACCGAATTTCTCGTCCTGCTTAGTGCTTTCGACGAGATATTTTCAACCATCGTCCAGACGCGCACCTCCTACACGCCCGACGAGCTCATCTGCGGCGCCCGCTTCGCCAATGCCTTCATGCTGGATGCCGCGCAGAAGTTTGCCGACGGCGCGGGTAAGCGCAAGAAGGTCGCGGTGGACATGCGCCTCTTCGACAAAGTTGAGAGGGTCGACAGAGTGGAGAATGTCAACCGTGCATTAAATCGTTGATTATTCCCCGTCGGCGCGGGCACAATGGTGCGGTCTGAAATTCAGTTTCGAGTCTCAAGTCTCTAGTTTCAAGTCTCTAGTTTCAAGTTCCTGGTCTCGCGTGTGAAGTTTTAGTCGACGGCTTCGGAGGGTTTCTCTGAGTCTGTCATCACGAGCCAAGCGAGAGATCTGTTTTTGGGTGTTCCAGAAAGGCGGATCCCTCGCGCCCAGAATCCGGCGCTCGTGATGACAACTTCGAGGGAGCTTGCTTCGTTCCTGATGGCAATTCGCCAAAACCGTTGGAACTAGAAACTCCAAACTGGAAACTCGAAACTCAAAACCGCGCTCCATGGAGGAATCATGACTGAAGCAATCGTCGCCGGCGTCAAACGGGCCTCTGGCTGGTCCATCGCGCTGGGTGTGCTGATGATCATTCTAGGCATCATCGCGATCCTGGCGCCTTGGGAATTTGGCCTCCTGATTGTTTTGGTGGTGGGTTGGGCGGCTATCTTCAACGGGGTCGCGCAACTGATTTTTGCTTTCCGTGCGCACAGCGGTGGCCGCGCAATTCTGGAAGCGATTCTCGGTTTGATCTACATCGTGGCTGGCATTTATCTGCTGATGCATCCGGCCGGAGGCTTGCTGGCTCTGACGTTGCTGCTCGCTTGTTTCCTGCTGGTGTATGGCATCGTGGCGCTGGTCCTTGCGTTCCACATGCGTCCGCTGCGGGGATGGGGCTGGATCCTGGTGGATGCCATCGTCACCATTCTTTTGGGGATATTGATCTGGGCCCACTGGCCGCTCAATACCGAGTGGGTCGTAGGGACGTTGTTCGGTATCAGCATTATCATGTCGGGCGTAACTCGGCTGATGATCGCTATGGCCTTCCGCCGACTGGCGACAAAAGCTGCTTAGGTCGCCAATCGGCGAAGCTGCCAGAGATATTTTCACGGGGCGCACTAGGTGGGCTGCGCCCCCTTTCCACACGCAGCCTGCTATTCGTCCCCCAAAGGCGAATGCGGATCTGGCGGTGTCTCTCGTCTCGTCCCGAAGCGCAAGCATTTCATACGAGTGGCGTACGATGAATCGCTCGGCTCAGGTTAGAATCTAAGATCAACAAGCCGTAATTCCATTTAAATGTCAGGATTGTTGATTTGAAGTGGATCGGGATATCTATGATCTGTTGTTACGGAAGTGAACGGGCGAATGTCTGCCTTAGATTGGGGTTGAGCATCTCTATGGTTTGCGTGGCGGCGGGGGTGCTGTTACTTGGGGGATGCGACCGTAGTAAGGCGGAGGCCCCGCAGGGCCCTCCTGTTATGCCGGTCAAAGTGCAGGCTCTGCAGCCGCACGAAGTCGGTGACACCTCGGAATACGTTGCCACCATCAAGTCGCGACATTCTGCCACCGTCATGTCTGACGTTGAAGGCTGGATCTTCAACATTCGTGTCCATTCGGGGCAGTTCGTCCACAAAGGCGACACCCTGATGGAGATCGATCCGCGGCGCCAGCAGGCTGCAGTTTCGAATTTCAACTCCCAACGCGCCTCCAAAGAAGCGACCTTGCAGTGGGCGAAACTACAGTTGGACCGGGCCGTGGCTCTCTCCAAATCCGGAGTAGTAAGCCAACAAGACATGCAGCAGGCGCAAGCAAACTACGATTCTGCGCTGGCCGACGTAAAGTCCATGGATGCGCAGATCACGCAGCAGAAGGTCCAACTGAAGTACTACAGTGTGTTCGCTGTTACGGATGGGCAGGTGGGCGACATTCCGGTACATGTGGGTGATCGCGTGACCAACACCACGATGCTGACCACGATCGACGAACGGAGCGGGTTGGAAGTTTACCTCACCGTTCCGTCGGAGCGGGCCCACGAAGTCAAGATGGGTGCTCCCGTGGAAGTCCTCGACAACGCGGGAGATGTTTTGCTGCGGACCCGGGTCGATTTTATTTCGCCCCAGATTGATCCCAACACGCAGGCGCTGCTGGTGAAGGCGCCCGCCGACCAAGCCGAGAACACGCTTCGTTCCATGCAACTGGTCCGCGCCCGGATAGGGTGGAGCACGCATCCCGGCCTCACTATCCCGGTCGTGGCGGTCTCGCGCGTCAGTGGACAATTCTTCGCCTTCGTGGCCGAGCAACAGGACGGGAAAATGGTGGCCCGCCAGCGGCCGCTGCAGTTGGGGCCTATCACGGGCAACGATTACGTTGTCCTGAGCGGGCTGAAAGCTGGAGACCAGGTGGTCACGTCGGGCGGCCAAAACCTCGCCGAGGGCGCCCCAATCAGAATTGAACAATAGCTCGTCAGCCGAATCAAACGAGGCTTCGCTTGTTTGCTGATTTTTTCATTAAGCGCCCGGTATTCTCGACCGTAACCTCTCTCTTCATTGTGATCGCTGGGGCTGTGTGTATTCCGCTCCTGCCCATCGCGCAATTTCCTGAACTAGCGCCACCACAGATCTCAGTAACTTCCTTCTACACCGGTGCAAATGCTCAGGCGGTGGAGTCTTCGGTCACCACCTTGCTGGAGCAGGCCATCAATGGCGTGGAAGGCATGCGTTACATGACCTCTACCAGCGGCAACGACGGCAGCAGCTCAATCAACGTCGTCTTTGAGTTGACCCGTCCGCTTGACATCGCGGCGGTGGACGTGCAGAACCGGGTGTCGGGAGTCCTCGGACGCCTCCCCAACGAGGTCAAGAACACCGGCGTCACCGTCAACAAGGTGTCGACCTCGTTCATCATGGGTACCGGCTTTTATAGTCTGGACAATCGCTACGACAATGAGTTCATCAGCAACTACATCGACATTTATGTGAAGGACGCGCTAAAGCGCGTGCACGGTGTTGCTGATGTGCAGATTTTTGGCGAACGGAAGTACGCGATGCGACTGTGGCTCGACCCCGCCCGGCTGGCAGCGCGCGGCCTCACCGCTTCAGACGTGGTTTCGGCACTCTCGCAACAGAACGTTCAGATCGCTTCCGGCCAGGTGGGAGCCGCTCCTTCATCGTCCAAGCAGATGTTCCAGATCAGCGTGCGTGCCCTGGGGCGTCTCACCGACCCGGAACAGTTCAACAACATCATTCTTAAATCGGGTAGTAACGGTTCGTTGGTACGCATCATCGATGTGGGACGTGCAGAGCTCGGGGCGGAGGACTATAGCGTCAAGCTTCGCTTCAATGGCTACGATGGGGTCGGCATCGGCATTACGCAGTTGCCTACTGCCAACGCTCTGGATGTTGATAAGGCGTGCCGCGACGAACTGGAAAGACTGTCAAAACGGTTCCCTCCCGGGCTGCAATACAAGATTGCGTTCGATACCACGACATTTGTGGGTGACTCCATACACGAAGTACTGATAACTCTGCTGGAAGCAATTTTCTTCGTGATGGTGGTGATGTTGATCTTCCTGCAGGAATGGCGCAGCACGCTGATTCCCGCGGTAGCGATTCCGGTGTCATTGATCGGAGCGTTTGCCTTCATCCAGCTTGCCGGGTTCTCCATCAACACCTTGACGCTCTTCGGAATCGTATTGGCGACCGGACTGGTGGTGGACGACGCGATTGTCGTGATCGAAAACATTCAGCGGCACATGAGCGAGGAGCACAGTGACTCCCACATCGCCGCCTCCGTGGCCATGAGCGAAGTGACCGGGGCGGTAGTTGCAACCTCCCTGGTGCTGGTTTCGGTGTTTGTTCCAGTGGCATTTTTCCCCGGCACTACCGGATTGCTCTACAAACAGTTTGCGCTGACCATCGCGTTCGCCATCGCAATCTCAGCCTTCAACTCTTTGACGTTCACCCCCTCGCTCTCCGCCTTGTTGCTGAGGGGCGAAACCGGGAAGCGCAAGAATGTGTTCTTCCGCGGCGTCGAACATATCATTCATCGCGCCACCGCGTATTATGTCGTGTCTGCCAAGAAAGCCTTGCGGCTGCGATATTTGATCCTTGTCATTTTCTTTGCCGGACTGGCCGCGACTTACCTTGTTTACAAGACCGTGCCAACCGGTTTTGTGCCGGATGAAGACCAGGGATGGTTCATGGTGACAGTGCAGGCTCCACAGGGTGCCTCGCTCGAATACACCGCCAACGCGGTTCGGGAAATCGAAGCTATTACCGGTCGCGACAAGGACATTATCGGGGCCTTTACGGTAATCGGGTTTAGCTTTACGGGCAATGGCCCCAACAAGGCAATGGTCTTCCTCACTCTTACCGACATCAATAAACGTAAGACCAAGCAGCAGTCCGCTGCGGGTATCGTAAACCGCATACGTGGGCCGCTCTCGCAACTCACCGACGTGCAGGCTTTTCCCTTCCTGCCGCCGGCCATTGCCGGCGTCAGCAGTCTCGGCGGGTTCACCTTCGAAGTGCAGGATGAAGGCGGTAACACTCTACAGCGGTTGTATTCCGTGACCCAGAAGCTGGTTCAGGATGGAAATTCGAACCGAGAGCTGAGTGGCTTGTTCAGTCCGTTCACCGCCAACGATCCTCAGTTTGTGGTGAAAATCGATCGCGAGAAGGCGCGCAGCTTACAGATCCCCATTCAGCAGGTCAGCGACGCTCTACAGGTGTACATGGGGTCCTCTTACGTAAATGATTTCGACTTTAACAATCGCGCCTATCGCGTGTACGTACAGGCCGACCAGCCGTTCCGCCGTGCGCCGCGCGACATTCGCAACCTGTACGTTCGCTCTGACACTGGAGCGATGATTCCTCTCGACAATGTGGTGAATATCACCGAGGGCACCGCGCCACAGGTGATTACCCACTACAACCTTTTCCGTTCAGCGGAAATCGACGGCGCCGCAGCGCCCGGATTCAGCTCAGGCCAGGCGATTACAACAATGGATGCGATGGGGAAGAAGGATCTGCCTTTGGGATTCAGTTATGCGTGGTCAGGTCTTTCGCTGGAAGAAATCAAGTCGGGCAGCCAGTCCGCGTTGTTGTTCGGGTTGGGCTTGCTCTTGGTCTATCTCACTCTGTCGGCGCAATACGAAAGCTTTATATTGCCGTTCATCATTCTGCTCAGCGTGCCCATGGCTATGCTGGGAGCGTTGCTTGCGCAGTCGCTGCGCGGGCAATTGAACGATGTGTATTGCCAGATTGGTCTGGTGATGTTGATTGGCCTCTCCAGCAAAAATGCCATTCTTATTGTTGAATTTGCCGAACAACTGCGCGACAAAGGACTGTCGATTCACGAGGCGGCGGTGGAGGCTGCCCGAATCCGTCTGCGCCCGATTCTCATGACGTCGTTCGCCTTCATCCTGGGCGTGTTGCCGCTGGTGTTCGCCTCGGGCGCCGGGGCGGAAAGCCGGCACTCTGTGGGCACCACGGTCTTCGGCGGCATGATTGTTTCCACCATACTGAACCTGTTTTTCATCCCGGTGCTGTACGTGATTGTGAAGTCGCTGACGGTCCGGGAAAAGGCGCCAGCAACGGGCGCATGATCGGCGCGCGGCTGGAAAGCCCTTCATACTGGGTCGAAATGTTAATCGGCGATGAATTCTGTTGCGGCGGCACCGGGCCAGCTCCTCTGCACCTTCCATACGGGCGGGATCGGTGATAGCTTCGTTGCTTCGCTTTCAAATTAGATGAGCCGCGCTAATATTCAATAGGAGATTACTGCGTTGCCCTCGATCGAATCTGGCAGCAACAATGCGTACGACTTGATCGTGGTCGGCAGCGGTCCAGCCGGACAGAAAGCTGCCATCTGCGCCGCCAAGCTGCGCAAGAAGGTCGCAGTCATCGAGCGTAAGCGCACCATCGGCGGCGTGTGCGTGCACACCGGGACCATCCCCAGCAAGACCTTTCGCGAAGCCATCTTGTACCTCAGCGGCCTGCGGCAACGTACCTTCTATGGGCGCGGTTACGCGCTGAAGGAAAACATCTCCATGCAAGACCTCGTATTCCGTGCTGATGCCGTCATGGCGCGCGAGATCGAGGTCATCAAGGCGCAACTGCGCCGCAATCGCGTGACCGTCTTCGAAGGCAATGCGCGTTTCGTGGATGCGCACACCATGGAAGTTGCCAGCGATGACGGTTTTACCATGTTGCGCGGAGACAATTTTGTCATTGCCTGCGGTACCCGCCCGGCGCATGACGCCGATATTCCGATCGATGGCAAGCGCATCTTCGATTCCGATCAGGTCCATGAGTTGCAGGAGTTGCCACGAGAGTTGATCGTGGTGGGCGCAGGAATCATCGGACTGGAGTACGCCTCCATGTTCGCGGCGTTGGGCGTTAAGGTGACGCTGCTCGATCAACGGCCCACCGTTCTCGATTTTGCCGATCGCGAAATTGTTGAGAGCCTGTGCTTCCAGTTGCGCCAACTGGGCACCGTATTTCGTCTAGGCGAAAAAGTTGTTGCGGTTGGCTTTAATTCGGAACGCGATCGCGTCTTTGCCAAATTGGAAAGCGGCAAGACCATCCACGGAGCAGCTCTCCTATATTCCGTTGGCCGGAAGGCGAACAGCGATCAGCTTAATCTCGAGTCCATCGGTCTGATCCCCGGCGATCGCGGCAAGCTGACCGTGGATGACAACTTTTGCACTGCTATTCCGCACATTTACGCGGCGGGCGACGTCATTGGTTTTCCCGCGTTGGCCAGCACCTCGATGGAGCAGGGAAGGCTCGCCAGTTGCCACATCTTTGGCATCTCTGGCACAGTCGCGCCCAACCTGATTCCCTATGGCGTCTATACCATTCCAGAAATCTCCATGGTGGGGGCAACGGAACAGGAGCTGACGCGCGATCGCGTGCCTTACGAAACCGGCATCGCCCGTTACGCGGAACTCGCTAAGGGACAAATGCTGGGGGACGATCAGGGATTTCTAAAACTCATCTTCGATCCTGCTACGCTGAAACTGCTTGGCGTTCATATCATTGGCGATCGCGCCACGGAGATCGTTCATATCGGACAGGCGGTCCTATCGCTGGGTGGAACCATTGAGTATTTCCGCGACACCGTCTTCAACTATCCAACCTTGGCAGAAGCCTTCAAGGTTGCCGCACTGGACGGACTGAACAAGCTGTAAATTCAACTTGGAGAAGCTCGTGTCTGTACAGGCAGCTGAAAAACTCGACTCTGTTCGCTTGGAAGGGGCGCACCTTTAGGTGCGCCGTTGTAAACGCTTCATTTTTGTCATTCCCAGGGGGCTTTAGCCCCGAGGAACCTGCTGTTTCTTTCCCTTGCAGTGATTTTTTCGGCAGCCTCTGTATTCGACTCGGGATCTGCTTTTTGAGTGTTTCAGCAAACTATTCAGCCGCCGAGGTAATCATCGTCTTACCTCAGCGGCTAAACCCGTCCTTCTTTACTGCTTCCTCGCAGGATTTTCCTTACGCTGCTTTGTGCTCCTGACGCATGGCATGAAGACGCTCCAGCGTTGCAGCAATTGTCTGCGCCTGAATCCGTATGGTCTCCAGAATATCGTCTGGAAGCTTGTTGTCGTTGATGTACTTCTGGTAATGGTCTTGGGCGTACTTGTCGCCTGTCTCCATCGACGACAAAATGGAATCATCCCCGCCGCCGAGGTTAGCCTTTAACTCGGTCCAACCCCGATGGATGGCGCCCTTCGCGCTGCCGGAGCGGTCAACGTCTGCTTTGCCCAGTCGAACTGCGTAGCTCTCCAAATCTCCCGCGAATTTGGCACGTGCCAGACTTACCGAATCCAGGAATTTCTTTAGATGTGGGTCCTTCGTATGTTCGGCACCGTCGCGGTAACCGTTCTGTCCATCGTGGGCAACTTCAATCAAATCTTCCAGTGCGTCGACAACATATTTTTGATCTGCCATACTTACATCTCCTGTGATCTCTTGCTTTCCATTGGATGGCAAAGAGGCGCGAGGGGTTTCTGCTAACCTGCCATTCGCAATTCACAGGATGTCGTGAAAGCAAACTTTCCTTTGGCGATCTGCGATAACCTAATGCTGTGGACATGAATTTCGACGACTTCCGCGAATCTTTATTGGGTGATGGTCCGCCACGAGCGCTAGACCATGCTCTGACAGCGTTGTGGTGGGACGCGAAGGGCGACTGGAAGACGGCCCACGAATCTGCGCAGCAAGATGAAAGTCCCCGTGCCGCCTGGGTCCACGCCTATCTCCATCGCAAAGAAGGCGACATCTCGAATGCGGGCTACTGGTATCATCGCGCCGGTAAGGACCCTTCGCAAAGCTCGCTGGAGCATGAGTGGCGCGAAATCGCCAAGGCGCTGCTGGCAGAGTAGCAGTCACGGTCGTACCTGCAGCGGTGCCAGTTGCTTGCTCGCGAATTCCTGCCAGCCTTGCACTAGAAAGGTCGTTGACTGGTTCAACTGGGGTACGGCTTGCGTGGCCTGCGTCGTCGGCGGCGCATCCACGTCCTGCAGCGTCGACAACATTTCCATCAGCGATCCACGTACACCCGAAAGCGTGTCGGTTTGCGCCCCGCGTCGGCGCCGTCGTCCACCCGTTCCCTCCAGCGACTGCAATTCCTGAATGGCGGCGTCAATCTTGGCCGCCTCCGGTCCGCTCGACTTTTCGCGCATGGACTTCAGCTTGGTCAAAGCAGCACCAGCCTTGTCCACCGCCGGCTGCAAGGCCAACAAGTCGTCGTAGATCTGTTTCGACAGCTCAAACTGCTTTTGTAAATCAGGGATCGAGGTCTTTACGCGAGGATCCATTTCGATGGTCAGCGGCTGCGTGTATCGCTGTCCGTTCACAGTGAGAATTACGCTGTATTTGCCCGGCATGACCCATGGCGAGGTCGGCGCAGGGGCCGTATTCTCCGGCACGGCGGCAATGGGATATTCGGGCTTCATGCCGGGCACCGGCGCGTAGTGCATGTCCCAGACAAAACGATGCAGCCCTGCTGCGCTCGACAGCGTTTGCGGCGGTCGCAGCCAATATGAGGGAATGGGCAACTCGGGATCGGGGGCCGGAACAGGATCAGCGCTCGAGTACCGCCGCACCAGCCCACCAGAACTGTCGAGAATTTCAAGCGTAACCGGGCCAGTAGCGGCTGACTTCAAGTAATAGTTGAAGATTGCTCCATCTGGCGGATTCTGGCCCGCAGGCTCGTCGGGTGGCAGAGGCGTATCGGAATTGGTGTCCCAACGAACGCGATAGGCCAGCTCAGGAGCGAAAAGGAATACATTACTGGCGACAACCTTGTCGTCCATCTGGCGGAGCGGCGTAATGTCGTCCAGAATCCAGAAGCCGCGGCCGTGCGTTCCCACCGCGAGATCGTTGTCCTTGATCGTCAGGTCGCGGACCGACGTTGCCGGCATGTTCAGCCGCAGCGATTGCCAATGATCGCCATCGTCGAATGAGACGTACGCGGCGCGTTCAGTGCCCGCAAACAGCAGGCCTTTGCGTTTGGGGTCTTCGCGCACAGAATTCACATTTTCGTTCTCCGGAATGCCGCTAGTAATCTCCGTCCATGTTGTTCCGCTATCGCGGGTGCGATAGATGTGCGGCCGCAGATCGTCGAGCCGTAAGGTGTTGATCGCTGCGTATGCGGTTCCCGAATCGAAGTGGCTGGCTTCGAGGACTGAAACTTTCTGCCAGGCCAACAACTGTGGCGGCGTAATGTTGTTCCAGTGGGCTCCGGCATCGGTGGTCAGCCAAATCAAACCGTCATCCGTGCCCGCCCAGATGCGATTGATGTCGAGCGGCGAAGGAGCGACCGCATAGATCACACCCGCGCTGCTTGGGTTGGGCCGCAGGCTCCTTGCTAAAAATTCCGACCGTGGCCGGGACCTCCCAGTTTTTACGGGTGAGGTCGGGACTGATCTGCTTCCAATTCTGGCCGCCGTCGCGCGTGGCCCACAACGTATTCGAAGCGAAGTACAAAAGGTGCGGATCGATCGGTGAGAATACGATTGGCTCAGTTCTGATCACGCGGAAGTCCGGCCCAGGTATCGCTACCGGCATTACGTTCTGGCCCTGCGTAGTCCGTCGGTCATAGCGTGTCAGCTTTCCTCCGAAGACGATGTCAGGATCCAGCGGATCGGGCACAACATAGCCGTACTCTTCCGCCGCCACCGGATGCCAATCGCGAAATGTAATCTCGCCATCATTGCCGCGGCTGGAAATGCACACCGAACCGCTCTCCTGTTGTCCGCTGCATAGCCGATAGGGAAACGCATTGTCGGCATTCACGTGATACATCTGCGCCGTCGGCTGGTTGTACCACGAGCTCCAGCTCTCTCCGCCATTCACGGTCACGATGGCGCCTTGGTCGCTCGTCAGAATGATCGTGTTGGAATCGTTAGGATTGATCCATATGTTCTGGTAATCGTCGCCGCCCGGGGCGCCGCGAAAGCCCGTCCAAGTCTTGCCACCGTCGGTGGATTTCCAGGTGACTGTGCTCGTCATATAAACCACATCTGGGTTTCTCGGATCGATCGTTGGCACCGGCAAATCGCCCCCGCCGATGCGGCCCCTGGGACGTGAGTCGGTCGTAGCGATTGTCCAAGTTTCGCCGCCGTCGGCGGAACGATAGAGATCAACCTTGTCCTTGGTCGCAACGGAAGCGAACAGGCGTTTGGGATCGCTGCGCGCAATGGCAACATAGGCCTGCACAATACCGTCCGGCAGACCCCCGGCGAGCGAATGCCAGGTTTGTCCGCCGTCGGTCGACTTGAACACTCCGCCGTTCGTGCCGCTAAATTCCCCATTCTCCCATGGCCCTTCCCGCGCCTCCCACAGTGTGGCATAAACGATATTCGGATCCGATGGATCGATCTTTACATCGCCGGCGCCGACGTTTTCGTCTTTGTAGAGGACCTTCTCAAAGCTCTGGCCGCCATCGGTCGAACGAAACACCCCGCGCTCGGGATTAGGCCCATATGGGTGGCCCGCGACAGCCACGAAGATCCGATTAGGATCACGGGGATCGATCGCCATCTGCGAAATTTGCTGGCCGTCACGCAATCCAAGATGGGTCCAGGTGGTGCCGCCATTGGTGGATTTATACATCCCGTCACCAACCGACAGATCGGGACGATGCAATCCTTCACCGCTGGCGACATAGATGATGTTGGGATCAGAAGGCGCCACCTCGACGGCCCCGATCGAGCCCGTGGGTTCATGATCGAAGATTGGTGTCCATGTCCGGCCGAAGTCGGTGGTCTTCCATACTCCGCCATTCACCGCGCCAACGTAGAAGACATTCGGCTGGCTCGGCACACCCGAGACCGCCCGCGTCCGGCCACCTCGAAAAGGCCCAACGTTTCGCCAGCGCATCTCTCCGAGAAGCCGGGCATCGACTTGTTGAGTCCGCGCTAAGGGGGCAAGAGTGAGGGCTGAAACCAGAAGAAGACAAAAGATTGCGGGGGAATTTCGCGTCATCAATGAGTCACCATGCTTGTTGACCTCGAGTGGTTGGCTTTCCAGTCTGCCGCTCCGTTCTCCTCATGCACCGCGAAAGTGTAATCTATTCGCACACATCTTTGCAGGGGTAGAGGACATACCGCTTGAAACATCGCGTAAGACGCATTTGTCAGGTTCTGCTCTGGCTTCTGATCATTTGTTCCTTTGGTCTTTTCTCCACTGCACAATCTGTCTCTCCTAATCTGTTCGACGGCCTGCAGTGGCGAATGATTGGTCCGTTCCGCGGCGGCCGGGTGGTTGCCGTCGCCGGTGTGCCGGGTGATGGAGCTACTTTCTATTTCGGCTCCGTCGGTGGCGGCATCTGGAAGACAATCGACGCTGGCGTGACCTGGACGCCGATCTTCGACGGCCAGCCCATCGCTTCCATCGGCGCACTGGTGGCGGCGCCTTCAAATCCTAATGTCATCTACGCGGGCACCGGTGAATCGGACATTCGCGCCGATCTCTCGTCCGGCGATGGGGTGTACAAATCGCTGGACAGCGGCGCAACCTGGAAAAACATCGGTCTGCGCGACTCCCGTCAGATCAGTCGCATCGTGGTCGATCCTCACAACGCAGATATTGTTTACGTCGGAGTGCTTGGTCACGCCTATGGCCCCAATGACGAGCGCGGGGTTTACAAGTCAACCGACGGAGGCAACACCTGGAGTCACGTGCTCGATAAAGGGCCAAACACCGGGGCCTCTGCCTTGGCCATCGCGACAGCTGCGCCGAACATTCTATTTGCCGGCACATGGAATGCGCATCGTCCGCCTTGGAGTACCTACGCACCTCTGCAAGGGCCGGGAGGCGGTCTGTACCGATCAATGGACAGCGGAGCGAGCTGGACACAGCTGACCGGTCATGGATTGCCAGATGGAGATTGGGGTCGCGTCGGCGTTGCTGTATCTCCGGACGGCAAGCGCGTTTATGCGTCGCTGGACGCGGGGAAGAAATCGGGACTCTATCGCTCCGACGACGGCGGCGACACCTGGATTCTCGCCAACAACGATCCGCGCCTCACCAGCCGTGCCTGGTACTTCAGCGATATCACGGTTGATCCCAACAATCCGGACGTCATCTACATTCCAAACGTCGCGCTCTATCGCTCCGAAGATGGCGGCAAGACCATCTCCATCGTGCGCGGCGCGCCCGGCGGCGATGATTATCATCAGCTCTGGATAGATCCCAAGAACTCTGCGCGAATGATTCTCGGCGTTGACCAGGGAACAAGCATCAGCCTCAATGGCGGCAAGACATGGTCCTCCTGGTTCAATCAGCCGATTGGACAGTTCTATCACGTGATCACCGACAACGAGTTTCCCTATCACGTTTACGGCGCGCAGCAGGACAGCGGGAGCGCCGCGGTCTTGAGCCGAACCGATCATGGGCAGATCACGGCCCGCGACTGGTACATGGTTGGTGGAGGGGAAAGTGGATGGCTCGCGCCCGATCCCAACGATGCAAACATTCTTTACGCCAGCGGCGTGTACGGCAGTGTGGTTCGTTGGGACCGCCGAACCTCGTTGAGTCAGGACATCACTCCCTGGCCGGCGCAAAACTTCGGCAGCGAAATCAACGAACGCAAGTATCGTGACCCGTGGACCCCAATGCTCGTCTTCTCTCCAGCCGACAAGAACACGCTCTATCTGGGAACGCAATATGTGATGAAGACCACCGACGGCGGCCTGCACTGGGAGAAGATCAGCCCTGACCTCACAGGTACTGCCGCGAACCTCGCAAGCGAAAAGCCCGCAGGTGCTACTACGGCGCAGAACGCCGAGGAGCGTGGTTTTGGCGTGGTGTTCAGCATTGCGCCTTCACCGCTCAAGGCTGATCAGGTGTGGGCTGGCAGCGACACCGGGCTGCTCTATCTCACCGTCGACGGTGGCAAGACGTGGCAAAACGTTACGCCCAACGGCGTTGGCGACTGGAGCAAGATTGCCATGATCGAGGCGTCGCATTTCGGTCCCGCCGTCGCCTACGTTGCGGTGGATCGGCATCGGCTCGACGACCGCGCTCCGCACATCTATCGCACTCGCGATTACGGCAAAACCTGGCAGCCGATTATGGTTGGCATTGGTGAACAATCTTTCGTTAATGCAATTCGTGAAGACACGACGCAGAAGGGACTGCTATTTGCGGGGACGGAGCTGGGCATCTACGTTTCCTTCGACGACGGCGATCACTGGCAGCCATTGCAGTTGAATCTGCCTGTCGCCTCTGTCCGCGACATCGCCGTTCATGGCGATGACTTGCTCGTTGCTACACACGGTCGAGCTTTCTGGATTCTCGACAACATCACCCCGTTGCGACAGATCGCGAGCCTGCCCCAAGGCGCAAACGTAAGTCTGTATCAGCCGGCCACGGCTGTTCGCATTGACAACGATGTTTTTCTCGGATCGCCCCTTCCTCCAGAAGAGCCTGCCGCGAAGAACCCGCCTGACGGGGCCGTGGTCGATTACTACCTGAAGGCACCCGCGAAACATGTGACGCTCGAGATTTACGATCCCAGCGGAAAATTAGTAAGGCGCTACGTGAGCGGCGCGAAGGAACCAATCTATCCTCCGCTGCCGATTGCCCCGCGCTGGCTGCCTAAGCCCGCGGTGCTGGAAAACACCGCTGGCATGCACCGTTTTGTTTGGGACCTCAGGTGGAGTAATTCTGGAAGCCCTGAAGAGATCGAGGAAGAAGACGGTTACGGAGCTCCCCGCGGACCGCGTGTCACGCCTGGTATCTACCTACTTAAACTTACAGTTGACGATGATAGCTTCACGCAGAACTTGAAGATAGAAATGGATCCCCGATCTTCTGCCACTTCAGCCCAGTTGGATGAACAGCTTCGTCTCGGACTGGAGATTTTTGGCGAGGTGCGTCGCAGGCGCAGGGCAGTTGCTGAAATCAGTGCGGTCAAAAAACATCTCGACCAAGTGCCGCAGACGCTTGCCGGCCGCCATCCCGAACTGCTCAAACAGTTGACAGAGTTGCAGACGGCGATCACGAAAATCGAGAAGGGAAGTTCGTCGCCAGCGCTGGCGACGATAGGACTTGAATCGGCAAACAGTGGCTTGGCGTCGGCGCTTCGCGTCGTCGAAGGCGGCGACCGCACAACGCCTTCACAAGCGATCGAGCTGTTTCGGCAGTCGGATGAGGCAGCCAAAGCACGCATTGCCGAGTGGACGAAGCTGAAAAGCACCGAGCTACCTCGACTCAATAACGCGTTGCAAAAGGCGGGCGTACAGCCAATCCAGATCTCCGAAATCGAGCACGAGGCGGAACACCCGGTGTCGCAGTAAGACCAGGGCTTCGTCACTCGCGGCTGTGATCGATCTCGCAGCGTTTCCCGTACAATTGGGCGACCCTTAAGCGTGAATAGGAGCGTGTAAATGCGAGGCGACGATAGAGTTATCGAGCAGTTGAATGCGGCCCTTAGCGCAGAGTTGACAGCCATCGCGCAGTACATGGTGCAGGCAGAAATGTGTGACAGTTGGGGCTATCAGCGACTGGCGGGCATCACAAAGACGCGGGCGATCAAGGAAATGCATCATGCCGAAGGCTTGATCGAGCGCATCATTTTCCTCGACGGAACCCCAGCGATCAATGTCCCCTTAACGCCCAAGGTTGGCACCACCGTCGAGCAGCAACTGGAATTCGATTACGCCGATGAAGCCGACGCCGTACGTCAGTACAACGCAGCGGCGAAGATTTGCCGCGAGGTAGGTGACGCCGGAACCAAAGACCTGTTCGAGCGGATGATTCAGGATGAAGAAGGCCATGCCGACTTCCTGGAGGCCCAACTGCACTCCATCAAAGAGATGGGCATTGGGTCGTATCTGTCGCAGCAGTTAGTCGACGCAAAGTAATCGCTGACCGCCATTCTCAAAACGATATCTGCGGATCATGTGGTTCGCGCAGGTGGCGCACCTCCTCACTCCGCCGATTCCAGATTCAACTCACCTGCGCCCACATGCGCTCGCAGCCTGTAGCTGCCTGAACCACTCCAGTGAACTGGATCGCGAAACCACATCTCAATTTTGCTGGCCAGTAAGCGGTTTACAAAACTTATGTTTTCTTAACAACCTGGCTATCACGGGTGTGTTTAGGTTGTTATTGACTACAGATGCCATCCCTAATTCCAATGCATAGACCTACTGCGATTCTGAAGGTGTTCGCAGTCGTACTGTCTGTTGCTCTCTTCGTCGCCGCGCAAAAAGAGGGAACCCCACAGACTCCAGCACCGAAATCCAGAGTTAGGGCAGTGGGGACCATCAAGTTGATCAGTGGCGATGCCATTACGATCACAAGCGACACGGGAGCAGAGGTCAACGTCATCATCCAATCGTCAACACGCTTAGTGCGAAGCGTTCCCGGTCAAACTGACCTGAAGAGTGCGTCTCCAATCCAACTGCAGGATTTGCAAGTGGGCGACCGTCTGTTGGCTGGTGGAACCACTTCAGAGGATGGCAAGTCCGTTCTGGCCACAACCGCGATTGTTATGAAGAAGACCGACATCGCTGAGAAGCAACAACAGGATCGCGAGGAGTGGCAGAAACATGGTGTTGGAGGCGTGGTAAAAACAGTAGACGCGGGAACGGAAACCATCACGATTTCCACCGGCACGCTGGCGGCAAACAGCCTCACCATTCACCTCTCGAAGAGCACTATCATCCGCCGCTATGCGCCGGATTCGGTGAAGTTTGATGACGCCAAGCCGGGCACGCTCGACCAAATCAAGCCCGGCGACCAGCTTCGCGCCCGCGGCACGCGCAGTGCCGACGGCAGCGACCTAACGGCCGACGAAATTGTTTCTGGCACCTTCCGCAATATCGCGGGTACAGTAGTCGCCACCGATCAAGGCAACGACTCAGTTACAGTGATGGACCTGGTGAGCAAACGTCCGGTAACCCTGAAAATAACGGCCGATTCGCAACTGCATAGCCTGCCGCCCATGGTGGCGCAACGCATTGCCATGCGACTGAAGGGCGTCGCTCCTGGCGGCCCAGGCGGTGGCGCAACTGGTGCTGGAGCGCCGCGGGGGACTGGCGCCGCAGCGTCATCAAACGGAAGCGTCCCAGGACAGCGCCCTGGCGGCACCCCTGACTTTCAGCAAATGCTGAATCGCATGCCTGCAGTCACGCTCGCCGACTTACACAAAGGCGATGCCCTGATGATTGTAGCCACCGAGGGCAGAGCCGATTCTCCCTCGACGGCAATTATTTTGTTGAGCGGTGTCGATCCGATTCTCACCGCTGCGCCTAACCAGGCGGGGACGATTCTTTCTCCGTGGAATCTCTCGGCGGGCGGCGCGGCAGCCGCTATGGGAGATACGCCCTAACCCCGCTTTCGCGAGAGTACGAACATTTTTATGCGCAAGTGTGCCATCTTCGTTGTCCTTTTGTTTGCGGCTCTCACGCCCGCTGTGCGGGCTCAAACTGCATCAGGCGCGCTGCGTGGCCGGATCACTGATCCATCCGGAGCAGTGATTCCTCAGGCGACGATCGCGGCCACCACTGCCGACGGAAAAACGGCAACGACAGTCACCAACGCTCAAGGAGTTTACGAATTCAAGGGCCTGGCTCCGGGAGATTACAACGTTACCGTGACCGCAAAGGGTTTCGCGGTTGATCAGGAAGACGCGGTGAAGGTTACCGCGGGCCAGGTCGAGCAGTTCGATATCGCGCTCTCCATCGCAGTGGAAAAAGAAAATGTGGAAGTTCAGGAGGAATCACCTACAGTTGACGTGAGCCCGGAAAATAGCGCGGGCACGCTGATACTAAAAGGCAAAGACCTCGATGCTCTCTCGGATGACCCTGACGAGTTGTCGTCAGAGCTGCAGGCGCTCGCCGGGCCATCGGCCGGGCCGAACGGGGGACAGATTTACGTCGATGGATTTACCGCCGGTCAGCTGCCGCCGAAATCCGCGATCCGCGAAATTCGCATCAACCAGAATCCCTTCTCCGCCGAGTATGACAAGCTCGGCTACGGTCGCATCGAAATATTCACCAAGCCTGGCACCGACAAATACCACGGTCAGTTCATGCTGAATGGAAACTCCTCGGCCTTCAATGCGCTCAATCCGTTCGTAACTGAAACACCGGGGTACTACTCTGAAATCTTCAATGGAAACATTAGCGGGCCACTGGGCAAGAATGCGTCGTTCTTCCTCACCGCGCAACAGCGCGACATCGACAATGTGAGCGTCATCGTCGCGCAAGTGCTGGGGCCGGGTAACACCATCGTTCCTTTCAACGGCACTGTGCCGAGTCCAGCGAAACGGCTGAACATCAGCCCGCGCCTCGATTTCCAACTGTCCCAGAAGAACACACTGACGGTCCGATATCAGTACGTACGCAATATTGAGGACAATGAAGGCATTGGCGAGTTCTCGCTGCCCTCGGTTGGTTTCAACTCTCATAGCACCGAACAGACATTGCAGATGAGCGATACTCAGGTGATCAGTCCGACAATGGTAAACGAGACGCGTTTCCAATACATCCGCGACAGCGACAATCAAGTCCCGCTGAGTACCGACCCAGAACTCGTCGTGCAGGGAGCGTTCACCGGCGGCGGAAGTTCACAAGGTACGGTCGTCAGCAATCAGGACCACTACGAGCTGCAGAATTACACGTCGATCGCGCATGGCAAACACTTCATCAAGTTTGGCGGAAGGTTGCGAGGTACCGTGTTCTCCAGCACGCAGAACTCAGGCTTCAACGGGTCCTATAACTTCTCATCGCTGACCGCATACCAAATCACCGAGGTCGGAATACAGGAAGGTCTGCCGCCCGCCGAGATTCGTGCCATGGGTGGCGGGGCCAGCCAGTTTTCCCTGGTCGCTGGCCAGCCGCTTTCTGATGTCTCCATGATCGACGTCGGTCTGTATGCGGAGGACGAGTGGAGGATTCGCCCCAACATCTCGCTGAGTTACGGCCTCCGCTACGAAACCCAGACTGGCATTCCGTATGAAGGCAATTGGGCGCCGCGCGTTAGCCTTGCCTGGGGCCTCGGACACAGCAAGGCGCAACCGAAGACCGTCCTGCGTGGGGGCTATGGTATCTTCTACGACCGTTTCTCATACGATTACCTGCTCCAAGCTGAACGCTACAATGGGGTCACGCAGCAGCAATACATCGTTGCTAATCCCAATTTCTATCCCCAAATCCCAGCCCCGAGCCAACTTCCGCCCACGACTTCGCCGACGGTTTATCAGGTGCAATCGAATCTGCGTGTTCCCTATACTATGGAGGCAGCTTTCAGCGTGGAGCGCCAGGTCACGAAGAATGCAACACTTTCGGTCACCTATCTCAACTCCCGTGGAGTGCATCAGCTCTTTCTGCGCAATGCCAACGCGCCTCTGCCGGGAACTTATCCTCCCGACAATCCGATTGTTCGGCCGCTCGGTGGGAATACCAACATTTACCAGTACAACTCCGGTGGGGTTTTCGAGCAGAACCAGTTGATCGTGAACGGAAGGGTAAGCGTAGGTAAGAAGCTATCGCTGTTTGGCTTTTACTCTCTGGGATATGCCAATAGTGACCTCGGTTCCGGTGGTGCCGTCTCGATCGCCGCAGGCGGAGGGGGTTTCGGCGGGGCATTTGGCGGCGGGGGTGGCAGCTCGCCTCAGTTCCTCACGAATTCGTATGATCCCATGGAAGACTACGGTCGGGCGGCATTCGACGTCCGCAATCGTATGTTTATTGGCGGCACGATCTCGCTGCCGTACGCCCTCCGCCTGAGTCCGTTTATCCTCGCCGACTCTGGAACACCGTTCAACATCATTGTCGGGCAGGACCTCAACGGCGACTCGATCTTCAACGATCGCCCTGCGCTTGCCGGCACCGCCGGGCCAGGTGGAACGGTCAAAGTGACACCCTACGGCACCTTCAATACCGTGCCAATTCCTGGCCAGCCGATCACTCCCATAAACTACGGAGCCGGGCCGAGCGTCTTCACTTTGAATCTTCGCCTCAGCAAGACCTTTGGGTTGGGGCCCAAAGTGGAAAGCCATACGGCTTCAGGAGGACCACGGGGAGGTGGCGGCGGTGGCCGTAGTGGTGGCGGCCTTGGGGGCCGCGGACTCGCTGGCCCGGGCGGCGGACCGTTTATCTTTAACGGCGAGACCAGCCGCAAGTACAGCCTGACGTTCAGTGTCAGCGCACGTAACCTGCTGAACAATGTGAACTACGCGCCGCCTATCGGCAACTTGGACTCGCCGTTGTTTGGAACCTCGAACGCCTTGGCGGGCGCACCCTTCTCCTCAGGATCGGCCAACCGTCGAATTGATCTGCAGATGCTGTTTTCGTTTTGAAAACAGGGGATTGTGGATAGTGGCTTGAGCGCCTAGCTCTTAGCCATTAGTTTTAGCCAGCAGCTGTCACCGGAAGGTCTGTCTGCTAAGAGCCAAGAGCCGACTGACTCACTCGAATCCTGCAGCGCAACTGTTGTTCACCGCCGCGTCGCGGCATGCTCTGCGGACGCCAATTCCTGCTTCCATCCTTGTTCATAACCGATCGCAGCGCAGTAAAGCGCACGATCGAAGAACTGCCCCAGGGAGCGAACCAGTTCCATTTCACCGATGAGATCTTCCGGTTCGAGTAGCCCCTCCAGCAACAGATAATCCCAAAGAACGTGCTTAGTCATCTGGACGGCAAACATCACCTGACTGAATGGCACTCCCTGGCGGGCACGTCTTGCCCCGAGACCAATGTATCGCTCTTCAATCTCGGATGGCGCCTTAGACAGGAGCCAGTCGCCGAGATGGCAATAGATTTCGTAGCTTCGGTGCTTGAGTTCATGAGCCGGGACTTCGCTCAGGAGTTCCTTGCACTCATCCGTCTCCTGTAGTCTGTGGATCAAGACCTCAGAAAGCTTGTCGGCATGTGTTTCGATGAGCTGTACTAGCCTGATGGCGAACATAAGCTGCCTCCTGACCTTCGAATCGAATGGTAAGCAGTTTCAGATCCCGCCGCTGACATCAGTTTGAACTCAATCGGGCAATTTAGCAGTGATCGGTGCTACACGCCGCCGTGACCAACCGGACCGTGCGTTCACGCCACCGTAGCGGCCACGCAGTGCTCCAATTCGTGCGCCACCGCTATGGACAAACGGCGAATACCCTCCCGGATCTGTTCTGGCTGCGCGTTCGAGAAATTCAGACGCATATGCGAGCCGCTATCGCCTGACGGATAGAACGGATCGCCCGGTACGAAGGCTACGTCCTGACGCAGTGCCGTGTCGAGCAACTTCATGGTGTCAATGCCGGGAGGCAGCGTTACCCAGAGGAACAGACCGCCACGCGGGTGCGTCCACGAAACCTCTGATGGGAAATAGTCGTGCAAGGCCTCGAGCATGGCATCGCGACGTTCTTTATAGACCCTGCGAATCAGCTTTACATGTTCTTCCATGAAGCCATCGCGTGCGACCTCGTAAGCCACCATTTGCGTGAAGCTACTGGTATGTAGATCGGTGCTCTGTTTCAACTGAACCAGCCGCGTGATCACGTCTGGCGGTGCGACGATCCAGCCCAGTCGCAATCCCGGCGCTAACACCTTGGAAAACGTGCTCAGGTAAATCACGTTCCCCAGCAGGTATCCGTTGTCGCGCAGCAGGTTGGTGCGGTCCAGCACGACGAGCGGAGAAATGTGTTCGCCCTCGTAACGCAGCTGCCCATAAGGGTCGTCTTCAATAATTGGAATGCCGTACTTATCGGAGAGCAACACCAGTTCATCACGCCGCTCCCGCGAAAGCGTAGTCCCGCCCGGATTCTGGAAGTTCGGCAGAATATACATGAACTTCGGACCGGAGCGGAGAGCGCGCTCCATCTCGCTGGTCTGCAATCCGTCGTCGTCGATGGGCACCGTCACGTACTCAGCCCCCATCAGATCGAAGGCTTGCAACGCACCCAGGTACGTTGGCGATTCGACCAGGATGCGATCGCCGCGATTGATCAGCAGCTTGGCGATCAGGTCCAGTGCCTGCTGCGAACCCGACGTAATGAGAATGTTATCGACGGTGGCGAGGATACCGTACCGCGCCATGTGCGCCACAATTAGTTCGCGCAGGGGACGATAGCCCTCGGTGGGTCCGTATTGCAGCGCGATCGAGGGATTCGTCGAGAGAACTGTTTCGCAAGCCTCACGGAAACGTTCCACCGGAAAAATTTCCGGGGCAGGCAGTCCGCCGGCAAACGAGATGACTTCCGGACGCTGCGTTAGCTTCAGTAGTTCACGGATGATGGAGCTTTTGGCTGTCTTTGTGCGTTGCGCGTATCGATGTGCCCAAGGCGCTGCCATACACACCTCCCCATTACAGACCAAGTTAGCGCCGGTTTCACCCCCCTGTCTGTGACGTTCGACACTAGCAGCGGGTAACCTCGACCGGACTCCGCGCGCGTCATTGGAAGAGGCTCATCTGCTCCGCCTCGGGCTGCTCCGGATGCGTCCTTTGGCTGCGCGAGCTGAACTCCAAGCCGAATCCGTGTTTCTTGCGCAGGGTAGCCATCAGCTCCGAGACGCGCTTACTGTAGGCCTTGCTCACAAAGGCGCGGTCGCCGAAACGCTTGCGGTAGTCCTCAACCAATTCCGGAAATTCCTTCTCCAGAAACGGCAGAAAGACGCTGGCCGAGCATGGCTTCAGGAACAACGGGTTGGCGTAAATGTATTTTCCGCCGGCTAGCTTGGTTGCGCGTACGAGAGCATCAAGCGCCGAAGGCGAATCGGTAATGCCGGGCAGCACCGGCGCGCAGATGACGCCGGTGTTGAGGCCGGCCCTGTTCAGTTCTCGTACTGTTCGCATCCGCAAGTCCGGACGCGGTGCGCGCGGCTCAAGAATTCGCGCCAGTTGCACGCTCATGGTTGTGATAGTGACGTTGACGAAAAGAGCGTTATGCTCTGCGATCTGGCGTAGCAGTTCAATATCGCGCACGATGAGGTCTGACTTGGTGACAATACCGATTTCAAGCCCATGGTGCAGGGCCAGCTCTTCGAGAATCCCTAGAGTGACTTGGAACCGCTTTTCCGCCGGCTGGTAGGGATCAGTCGCGGTGCCGATGGCGATTTGTTCACCACGCTTTACCTTCTTTAGCTCTTGCCGCAACAGCCACGCCGCCTGCTGCTTGACGTAGATCTTCCGTTCGAAGTCCACTCCGTCTCGCATCTCCATAAACTCATGGGTATAGCGCGCATAGCAATACTTGCAGGCGAACTCACAGCCGCGATATGGATTGATCGTCCAGGCGAACGGTACCCTCCGCGAGGTGCAGCGGTTCAGCAGGCCCCGCGAGGGAAGCGTGAAGTACTCCACGAGGTGACCCTGGCGAATGGATCCCCCCTGTGCCGCCAGCTTGGCGATGCCGACCAGTGGAGCTGGCTTGCTTTCCTCGGTACCGATCAAATACGGGTTCAT
Organism: uncultured Acidobacteriaceae bacterium; assembly: GCA_963748225.1. Taxonomy (GTDB): domain Bacteria; phylum Acidobacteriota; class Terriglobia; order Terriglobales; family Acidobacteriaceae; genus Bog-257. The sequence goes on along the minus strand of CAVVHW010000012.1, from coordinate 69,088 downwards.
GAGAAACAGTATTCGCTTTTTGTTCGCTTAATCAAAGGGTAAACCTGGCGGGATTTGAAGTCAATAGCAGTGGTAAGGTAGCCGAAAGCCGTTACGGGCTTTGGATCGGAGGCGGCAGATGTTCATGGCCAAAATGCGGGACGAGCGCAAAAAAATCAGGCACGAGATCGGTTAATCCCGTGCCTGTAGGGTTCTATGCTCCCTGCCAAGTGAACTTTAGTCGTTTGCTGAGACGGTGCCGCCGCGCACATGCTCGTGTTCGTGCTCGCACGTCAGTGGACATTCGCCTAGGATCGGACGGCAGGAGGGGTCCTGCCCCACCTCAATCATCTGTGCCGGCACCTTGACCTCGGCGAACTGTTCCTCTTCGGTCGAGTGTTTCAGCGCCGACAACGATGACTTGCCGCTCGCGATTACCTGCGTGACTTCGTCGAAGTAACCAGTGCCGACGAAGCGCTGGTGCTTCACCGCCGAGTAACCGTGACTGTACTCGCGGGCGAATTCCTTCTCCTGGACGCGCGAATAGGCGGTCATGCCGGTGTCTTTGTAGGCGCGCGCCAACTCGAACATCGCAAGGTTCAGCACATGGAAGCCGGCCAGCGTTATGAATTGGAACTTGTAGCCCATCTCGGCCAGTGCCGGCTGGAACCGCGCGATGGTGGCATCGTCCAGTTTCTTCTTCCAGTTGAACGAAGGCGAGCAGTTATAGGCCAGCAGCTTGCCTGGATACTTGGCATGGATAGAGTCAGCGAACAACTCGGCTTCCTTTAAGTTCGGCTCCGAAGTCTCGCACCAGATCAAGTCAGAGTACGGCGCATAGGCCAGTCCGCGAGCGATGGCCGAGTCGAGACCGCCATGAATTCCGAAGAAGCCTTCCGATGTGCGCTCGCCATTGAGGAAGATGCGGTCGTAAGGATCGATGTCGCTGGTCAACAGATGCGCACTGTTGGCATCGGTGCGAGCCAGGACCAGAGTAGGTACGCCCAGTACATCGGCCGCCAGACGGGCTGCAACAAGCTTTTGTACAGCCTCGCTCGTCGGGACCAGCACTTTGCCGCCGAGGTGCCCGCACTTCTTAGCTGACGACAACTGATCTTCGAAGTGCACGCACGCAGCGCCGGCTTCGATCATCGACTTCATCAGTTCGAATGCGTTCAGCGTTCCGCCGAAACCGGCCTCAGCATCGGCGATGAGCGGCGCAAACCAGTTGATACCATTTTTCCCCTCGGAATGGTGGATCTGATCGGCGCGGGTGAGTGCATTGTTGAGGCGACGGCAAAGGTTTGGAACTGAGTCGGCAGGGTAGAGGCTCTGGTCAGGGTACATCTGGCCGGCATTGTTAGCGTCGGCAGCGACCTGCCAACCGCTCACGTAAATGGCTTTCAGTCCGGCCGAAACCATCTGTACCGCTTGGTTGCCACTCATGGCACCGAGGGCGTTGACGTACTTCTCGCTATTCAGCATCTCCCACAGGCGTTGGGCACCCACTCGGGCAAGCGTGTATTCGATGGGAAGCGTGCCACGCAGGCGCACAACATCTTCCGCCGAATAGGGCCGGGTGACCCCCTTCCAGCGCGGATCAGTCTTCCAGGACTTTGCAAGTTCAGCAGCAGTTTGATGCGCCGCCATATTCGTGATCTCCTCTCGGGTTCGGACAATGAGTAGGGTCTAACGACCACAGTTAAGTGCCGACTACGGGTCTCTGGGTTATGCTGTTCAGTATTCCGAACACTCATTCCACAGGATGTACAGACTAGCTGCCGTCCGAAGTCTAGGCAATAGCGTTGTTCAGAATACTGAACACAAATTCGTTATTTGGCACCCTGACATTGGACTTCCCATATTGGAACGCGGGTTGCCCGGGGCTGCGGTCTATCTTCGTCAACCTGAGCTTAAAGCTAAGCTCGCCGTCGGGCGTTGTCTGTGACGTAAAGCTCACTTTCAGGGTTTTGACGATCTTCCTGGTTTGGACTCCGGTGGCCGGGATTGTGAACGCAAATTCATTATGTCGAACATCGCTCGCGCTGTTAGACTGGGGTCATGGCACGTCAAATTGAGAATCCCTCGATTGCGGTGGAGCGGACGCTGCTGATCCTGGAAGCAGCCGGGCAGCGCGAAAGTGGTCTGTCGAACGCCGATTTCAGCCGCAAGCTTAAAATCCCCAAGAGTTCGGCCAGCTATATTTTGCGGACCTTGGAGCAGCACGGCTACCTGCGCCGCGACCATGAAGATGGCAAATATCGGCTTGGGTATGAAGGTGCTAAGCCTGTCGCGCGCCGCCCTGAGCGGGGTGGACGTGCGCGACGTGGCTTTACCTGTTATGAAGCACCTGGTTGACCAAATTCACATCACAACCCATCTTGCCATCCTTGATCACGGCGAAGCGGTGTACGTGGAGAAGGTCGAGGCGCCCAGCTTCATCAAGATGGACACCTGGATTGGACGGCGCATGGAAGTACATTCCACGGCTGTGGGCAAGGCGCTTCTCGCCTACCTTGATTCCGAGCAAACGGGAGGCAATCATCCGCCAACGCGGACTGAAGAAACTGACACCGCACACCATCACCAGCGTTGCCAAGCTGATGAAGGAGTTCGACCGTGTTCGCCAGTTAGGGTACGCAGTGGATGACGAGGAGAATAGTCTGGGCGCGCGCTGCGTCGGAGCCCCCATTTTTAACAGCCAAGGACTTGTCGAAGCCAGCGTCGCTTCCACCGGGACCATCAATGCCGTGCCCCGTGACGCTGTGCCTCGGCTGGCGGAGACGGTGAAGGATGCAGCCCGGCGCATCTCGCACCAGATTGGCTATCGTGGGCCGTATCCGCCGAGCCGCAGCGTAAGATTTTCGTTTCTTGTTGTTTTTGGACGCTAGCCACCGATTGCCGATTGCTAATTCGCTAATTGCTAATTGCTTCGGCGCCATCTCCGATGCGAAGGCCAGCGGTTTCTCATCCATGCGGAGGAACCAGCGCTCCATAACAATATTGCGGCAAAAAGAGCGGTTCCTTAGCAGAGTCCGACCGCAAATTTCGCGTAAGGACTGGGGAATAAAGTGCGCCACCGATTCAAACGCGTTCGGCTTCGGACGCAGCCTGGCATACAACAGATCACGATAGACTTGCAATTGCGCGGCACTGTAATCGCCCTGCGCCGACAGGATGCTGTGGGCTGCAATCAATCCGGATTCGATGGCCGGACGTATGCCTTCACCACTCTCCGGGTATGCCAGGCCAGCGGCGTCACCAACCAGCAGAATAGAGTCGTCGAAGATTGTCCGCTCGGAATGCCCGAAAAGCCAGTAAGCGTGCCCCAAGATACCTTTGTCGGGCACTTCGATATTTCTGCTTCGCTTTAGAAAGCCAAGGAATTGGCTGCAATGCTGGGAGAGACCGTGATTATCCACGCGGCCGATTCCGACCGTCAGCACATTCTGCTTGCGAAAGACCCATCCATAGCCGCGCATGTCGCGGCAAAAGTAAAGTTCTGGCAGTTCGCCCGCAACGCTGCACGTGGCCGCCTGGGACGGTGGCATCTCGAACTCAATCTCGCGCGCGACAACCGATGGAGCCGAGGCTTTATTGCCCAGAAAGCGGGAGACCGGACAAAAGTGTCCGCCGGCGCCCACCACAAGTCTTGCCTTGAGGCTGCCATTAACGAGCCAGCCATCCTCGGTGCGCTCGATGGAGTCGAACGGAACACCCTCACGGATCCGTGCTCCGCAACGGCGCAGAAGATATTCGTCAAACTCGCTGCGCAAGATGCCGTAGCTGATAGTTCGACCGTAGGAGACATCAACTTGCGGCTCTGCGATGGCGCTCATGCGAAAGCCACTGATGGCTTGCAGAACTCGATTGCGAGCATACGCTTCAGGATCGATCTCCAGCGACTGGAGCACCAGCGGAGTGATCCATCCACCGCAAAGTTTGTTGCGGGGGAAGGCGCTACGGTCGATCAGCAGAACGTCGAGTCCCGATTGTCGCAGCCCCCAAGCACAAGAGGAGCCCGCCGGGCCGCCGCCGACAATTAAGACATCGCAGGAGTCCATAACTCGTCGTCGGCCTTATTTTGATCCCGGCTGATGCTGCTGTACAGACGGATGCGCGTCTCTGGAACGCACTGACACTGTGCTCCGGTGAACACTACCTGGAACAACTGCAAGGTGCCCACCCGAAAGGCGGCGATGGATCCGGCAAGATAGAGCCGCCACATGCGCGCGAAGGTCTTCCCTTGTAGTTGGACGACACGGTCGTAAGCGCGGTCAAATCGGCTCAGCCAGTGTTCGATGGTTCTGGCGTAGTGAGGACGCAGGTCCTCGACATCGAGCACATAGAAGCGCTGCGGTTCCAAAACCTCCATCGACTCGCGGAGGCTGGGTGCATAGGCTCCGGGGAATATGCGCTTGCGTATCCAGACACTGAACGGCATACTGCGGCAGCGGCCAATGAAGTGCAACAGCCCACGCCCCCGATCACCGATCGTCCGCTGAATCACCTCGCCTAACTCGGCATAATGCTCCCGTCCCACATGCTCCAACATTCCGACGGAAACAAAGGCATCGTAGCGGCCGGTGATGTTACGGTAATCGTCCTCCACAAACTCCACCACCGAGGAGAGGCCTTTCTCCTTTGCCATTTCGCGGGCCACTCGAATCTGCTCATGCGAAATATTGAAGGCCTTCACCTTCACGCCGTAGTGCTCGGCCATGTACATGGCGAGTGTACCCCAACCGCAGCCGGCTTCGACCACTGTCTCGCCGGGCTGGAGCCATAACTTCCGGCAGATCAGGTCGAACTTGGCTTGCTGAGCCTCCTCCAAGGAAGTGTCTTCGTTGGGAAAGTAAGCGCAGGTGTACACCATAAGCTCGTCCAGCCATAGCTTGTAAAACTCGGTGGGGAGATCGTAGTGGTGATGGACGTTTCGCGCGGAGCCATAACGAGTGTTCGTCTGGACCCAGGCCAGCCACTTCGACATCAGCCGCCAGCGTAAGTTCCGTACAATGCGGACTGATGGATACAGAGACTCGAGGACGCGGACCAGGTCACCCTCGACTTCAACTCGCCCATCGGAATAGGCATCCCCAAAGACGACTTCAGGATTCATCACCAGCCCGGCCAGAGTAGCTCGATCGGCAATCCGGATAGTACCGATAGATGACGAAGTTGTGCCGGGCCGGTCTTCAATGTGTGGAAGAGCCAGCGATATGGGGGCGGTGCCCACGGCTCTGCGAACCGCCTTCAGCAGAGAGCGATCGATCCAGGACGCGTTATTCAGGGTCACAGTATCCTCCATCCATACCGTAACAACCCGCGGGATCAAGACGTAGCCGTTTACTTAGATGAGCGAAGTCGTGGCGAGGACAACTAGCCGTTCCGGCGTAGATCAGTTTGCTAACAGGAATTACAAAGCGTTCGCCGAGCGACGGGGTTACTGTTGAGACTTCTGCCTCGAGCAACAAGACTCATCGCAATGAGCTGACGTGAGTGCAATACTAACACTGGCAGCCAGATCGCGGCAGTGAAAATTGCGCACTTACTGAAAAGTCTAACCATGGTTGTCGCATGGACAACCCATGTTTGCGGGAAGAATTCAGGGGGGGGAAATCTATGGGCTCTTGGCCGTTCAAGTTCCACTGAGGAAACCATAACATCCAATTCTGTTGTAAGGGTTAAAAGTGTTTGCGGGCTCGTTTCACCAAGCCCTCGCGCTCCAACGAATCCTGGATGTTATTCCACACCTGCGGGCTCGGATCCTCCATCGGAACCAGTAGCTTTGCCGCCTCCGCGATGTAGCGCAGGTCGGCCACCAGATCGGAACAGACGTGACAGCTCGCAAGATGCTGCTGCTCCTCGACGCTTCCGCCCCCGTCAATGATATATGGCAGAACTTTTTGAAACTCCGCGCACGTCATTAGTTTCCTCCCCTTGGGAATCCCGAGGGGATGTACTCCCTTTCGACCGTCGTCTTTCCGGGGAGCGCTGCCAACACTACCCTGAGAACTTCCGGTTTAGGATTCCTCGCTCTCGCCCTTGCGATCCGTTCTCGCTGGCCGGCGGTCTAGCGCCTTGCTTTTCTCTCTGCCTGACTCAACTTCAGAAGATCACGGAGCTTCATCCGTGCTTTGTGAAGCTGCGATTTGCTATTCCCGATGGAGCAGCCCATCATCTCGGCGATCTCATTGTGTTCGTAACCCTCCACATCATGCAACACAAAGATGATGCGGTATCCAGGCGGCAAACTCTCGATCGAGCGCTCCAGATTAACGCGGTCAATCGAACCCGCCAGAACATTGTCCCGGGCGCCGATGTCTCTCCTGGGACCATCTTCCTGCTGCGGCTCCAAGGTTTCGTCGAGCGAAACTTCAGGAAGCCCTTTCTTGCGCAAGTGCATAAGCACCACATTCACCGCCAAACGATGCAGCCAGGTAGAGAAGGCTGACTCGCCACGGAACGTTGCGATCTTGCGGTAGAGCTGAAGAAAAGCTTCTTGCGTCAGATCTTCCGCTTCCGCCGTATTGCCTACCATCCGCAAGCAAAGCGAATACACGCGTCGCTTGTGCAGACCATATAAAGCCTCGAAGCATTCCGCATCGCCCTGTTTGGCGCGGTCAATGGCTTCGTGCTCAGAGATGCCATTAGCTAGGATTTTCTTGGCAGTCGTCAAATTGGTGTACTCAAGCTACTGGCACCTTCGATGCAAGAACGGCGGCATTTCGTTGCCTTGGCATCCACGGTGACAAGTATTAGAGCACTGTCGAGTGTCGAGATTTGGGGGCAAGAGATGCCGGCAAATAGCGATTTACTTGTTGGACATTGGCTCCAGCCGATGCCTTAAGCATCCCGATCAAAGCGGACTGCCCGGCTCGCATGTTATCCAACCTTGACGCCCCACGCTCGCACCTTCGTTTCGCGGTGATCTTCACGCTTGCGAATGGGTGGTGATGGTCTCCAGTCCGTGCGCATTTGGGCCGGTCTCGCGCTGACGCAGCAGGAGCGCGAACAGCAACGCCAGGAAACCCAGAATCGAGAAGATCCGCATTCCCAATGCGTAGCCATGCGGAAATTGGTGGGCCCAGCATGGCTTATGTCGTTGGCCTTGCCGATGGCGAGGTTAAAGATAAAGAAACCGATCTGCTGCAACAGGCTCATCAATCGCGTAGGCTGTGCCCAGCTCGCCGCTCGATCCACAATGTAGGCCACCGCAGGGCCACATCACCGCCGGGATCAGGGAGAAAGCAATTCCCATCATGGCATCGGGAACCAGCAGGGAGATGCTGCTGTAGGCGATCATCAGATACACCGGCATCATCAGGAACGATCCTAGGACCATAAGAGTGGCGCGCTTGCCGATCCGGTCGGCGAGCAGTCCGAATAGAGGCGTGGCGATCATCGCGGAAAAAGGAAGCAGGCTATTCAACCAGCCAGCCTGTTGCTGCGCCGAAGCGAAGGCAGCGGTCGAAGTCGCGGCCGCGCCCATTTGGGAGAGGAATTTGCTGGTGAACAAGTCAATGGCAAACGTACGGAAGGGAAAGATTCCAGAATAGAACGTGAAACAGAGCGCGACTACATACCAATACGAAAGATTGAATTTCAGCCCCTGACGGAAACTAAACTTGTCCGGCTCGCCCGACTTCCCGAGGTGGTAGCGCGTCTCGGCATAGGTTTCGAGTGCCCAGTAGATCAACGCCCCAACTATGGCCAAAGACCCGACCACCACGGCGAGCACCAGCGGACGATGCCAGCTCGGTTGGGCATTGACTCCATTCGGGAAGAACGCGAACTTGGCCCAGGTCGGCGAGTTGTCAGCAGCGATGGAAGCGATTCGCGCGATGGTGAGATTGATGCCAAAAGCGAAGCTAAGTTCCTTGCCTTTGAACCAGCGTGCCAGAGCAGTCGTAACTGCCACGATCTGCGATTCAGCGCCCAGTCCGACGACTGCACGACCAGCCACCATGAGATAGAAGTCGCCCTTGAGAGACGTTAGCAGAGCGCCCAATAGAATGAGGGCCGAGAAAAACAATAGAGACTTCTTAATCCCGAAGCGGTCGATCAGAATGCCGCCGATCAACAGCGTCGCTACTGCCGCCACGCTATAGCTGGCATTCAACCAGCCGAACATGGACGCAGAATAGTTCAGCTGCTTCGAGAAATATTCGCTCCAGGGGATTGATGCTGTCGTAAACGTAGTAATTGCCGAACATGGCCAAGCTGACGAAAATCAGCACTAACCAGCGATACGATTTGCTCGGCTGCGGGCGGGTATCGACCAGCGTTGGTGAAACAGACATGCAGGCGGCCTCGGGTGGTGTGAAGGGAAAAGATAACAGAAGAAGCAGGAATTGTTTCTACTTCACCGCTATATTCACCAGCCTGCCCTTCACCACCAGCACCTTGACAACCTCTTTGTCGGCGATGGCGGCTTTGACTTTCGCGTCGGCGAGAGCGAGTTCGCGCACCTGCGCCTCCTCGGCGTCGGCGGGAACTACGATACGGCTGCGAATCTTGCCATTCACCTGGATCGCGATCTCCACTTCCTCTTCCTTCGCCAGCGCGGGATCATACTGCGGCCACGGCGCGCGCAGCAGGTCAGAAGTCTCGCCCAACATCTCCCACAATTCATGGGCGAGATAGGGGGCGAACGGCGCCAGCATTAGTACCAGCTTGTGCTGCGCATCGGCGACCAACGCTGGTGGGGCCTCGGGCTCGCCCCGTTGAACGCTGTCTTCGTACGAGTGCATCTCGTTCAGCAATTCCATGATGGCCGCGATCGACGTGTTGAAGTGCCAGCGTCCGCCGAAATCCTCGGTTACCCGCCGGATCGTTTGGTGCAGCTTCCGCTGCATCTGGCGCGCCGCCGGCGACAACTGTCCACCATCGCGACTGGCTGACGTCGTCCCGTTTGGCTTGGCATTGCGCGCGACGAAACGGTACACCCGCGACAGAAATCGGCTGATGCCTTCCACGCCCGCATCCTGCCAATCGAGATCGCGGTCGGGCGGGGCGGCAAACAGCGTATACATGCGCGTCGAGTCCGCGCCATAGCGCGCGACCATGTCGTCGGGCGACACCACGTTGCCTAGGCTCTTCGACATCTTGGCCCCGCCCTTGATCACCATGCCCTGGGTGAATAGGCGCTCCGCGGGTTCGGAATTCCTCACTAGCCCCATGTCGCGCATCACCTTGGTCCAGAAGCGCGAGTAGATGAGGTGCAAGATGGCATGCTCGACTCCGCCGATGTACTGGTCGATCGGAAACCAGTACGCCACAGTGCCGGTATCGAGCGGCTTGGTGTCGAGATCGGGATTGGGGTAGCGATAAAAGTACCAGGAGGAATCGACGAATGTGTCCATGGTGTCGGTTTCACGGCGGCCCGGAGAGCCGCACTTCGGACAGTTCACATTGACGAACTCGGGCACCTTGCCCAAGGGTGATCCGCCAGCCAACGTGATGTCCACGTTGTCCGGCAACAACACTGGCAAGTCCTTCTCAGGCACGGGCACCATGCCGCACGCCGCACAGTAGATTATCGGTATCGGGGTGCCCCAATAGCGTTGGCGGCTGACTCCCCAATCCTTCAAGCGATACGTTACGGTTGTCTTGCCAAAGCCATGCTCTTCCGCGTACTTTGACATCTTCACAATTGCATCCTGGCAAGGCATTCCGGTGTACTCCCCGGAGTTGATTACCAGGCTGTTCATCTCAGTGAACGGCAAGACCGGCTCGTTGGGGTCGCCATCGGGCGCGTCTCCCTCACGGCGTGGCAAGATCACGATGCGGATGTCGATACCATACTTCTTGGCGAACTCGTAGTCGCGCTCGTCGTGCGCCGGAACCGACATGATGGCGCCGGTGCCGTAGTCGAGCAGGACATAGTTTGCTACCCAGATCGGCACCTTTTCGCCGTTGAAGGGATTCAGCGCATAGCGCTCGGTCGACACGCCGTGCTTCTCGATGGCGCCGATATCGCCGACTTCTTTCGCCTTGCGTTGCTCGGCGATCAGGTCTTCCACCTGGGCCAGCAGGTTGGGATCGTTGGCGATCAGGTTGGTCACCACGGGATGCTCAGGCGCCAACTGCAACGAGGTTGCGCCGTAAATCGTATCCACGCGCGTGGTGAAGACCGAAATCTTGTCGCCAGCCGGTCCGGCGATGCCGTCGAGTTTGAAGTCGATCAGCGTTCCTTCGCTGCGGCCGATCCAGTTGCGCTGCATGGTGCGCACCTTCTCCGGCCAGCCTTGCAGAGTGTCTAAACCTCGCAACAGTTCATCGGCGTATTTGGTGGTGCGCAGGAACCACTGCTCCAACTCGCGCTGCTCAACCAGCGTGTCTTCGTGCCGCCAGCAGCAGCCATTGGGCAGCACCTGTTCATTGGCCAGTACGGTGGCGCACTTCGGACACCAGTTGACTTTGCTGTTCTTGCGATACGCCAGCCCTTGCTCAAAAAACTTCAGGAAGAACCACTGGTTCCAGCGGTAGTACTCGGGCAGGCAAGTGGTGATTTCCTTCGACCAGTCGTAGGCAAAGCCCAGGCGCTTCATCTGCACCTTCATGCTGGCAATGTTGTGCAGCGTCCAGTCGCGTGGCGGAGTCTGGTTTTGGATGGCCGCGTTCTCGGCGGGCAGGCCGAACGCATCCCAGCCCATGGGATGGAGCACGTTGTAGCCCTGCATCCACATGTAGCGAGCCAGCGCGTCGCCGATGGCGTAGTTACGCACGTGTCCCATATGTAGCTTGCCCGAGGGATACGGCAGCATCTCCAGTACGTAGTACTTCTTGCGTGTACTGGTCGGGGGCTCGGCGCGATAGAGATCAGGATTTTGCGCCCAGCGGTCGAACCACTTCTGCTCGATCGTCTGCGGTTCGTAGCGCTCGGAACGCGCGGCAACCTGGGCTTGGGATTCTGTATTCGGCTCTTGAGTTTTGGAGTCGGCCATAAGGGTTCTTTAGATGCGATTGGGGTAAACCTTGATTTTACAATGAGGAGCCGCGTGGTTTCTGTTTGCGTCTTGGCAATGACTTCGCCTCGCCAACCAGCGCCTTCAACGCATTCACGTTTGTGAGGTCGTCGAGCGGCTCATCAATCGGCGTCTCGGCGATGAAGGCGGCGTGCGCCAACCGCGCATCGTTCAAGAGCCGCCGGAACGGCTCCAGCCCAATTGCTCCCTTGCCGATATGCTGATGCCGATCGAGCTTCGATCCGCGCGCGGCCTTGGCATCATTGCAATGCCAGACGTATACGTTCTTCAATCCGATCGTTCGTTCCAGTTGATCGAGAGTCTCCGCAAAACCGCCCTGGCTCACGATGTCATAACCTGCCACATGCGTGTGGCAAGTGTCGATGCAAGCCCCCGCGGGCACAAAGTCGCTTAACAAATAGAGCAACTCTGCAACCTGTTCGAAGTTGCCGCCCAGGGAGAACTCTGATACAGCAGTGTTTTCGATCAGGATGCGCAAGTTGCCCGCCGCCAGGTCCAGCCCATCCACTGCCTGCTCAATGGCCAGCGCTACTCGCTGCAGTCCTTCTTCACGGCTGCTTCCACGGAACGAGCCGGGATGCAGCACCAGGAACTCGGCGCAGAGAGCCAGCGCCCGTTCCACCTCGCCGCGAAAGGCAGCGATGGACTTGGCATGAAACTCCGGATTCCCTCCCGCCAAGTTGACCAGATAATTGGCGTGGATAACCAGCGGCTTCAGTCCGTACTGCTCGCGCAAGCGGGTCATTTCGCTGCACTGCGAGCGCGTTAGGTCATATGGCTTCCATTGCCGCGGACTGGAAGAAAAAATCTGGAACGCGTTACAGCCCAGGCGATAGGCACGCTCCGCGGCATTTTCCGCTCCGCCTGCAGTTGACGTATGGATGCCGATCCTCCGGGCAGTCAGCTTGGGTGGCCGCTCAGGCGCAGGCAGCAGCTTCAGAATGTCTTTTTCTTTCTTCTCCGAATGGTGTGCCATAAACGTTTCGATTCTAAATCGGGATGCCGGGCGAGTGTTTGCCCGCCCGGTTCATTCGCAGCGGCGCAACATCCGCGATACACTATGGAGCACTGAATAAGGGGTCCCCATGCTTATCGTCATGAAGGCGCACGCCTCCGAGGAGCAAGTGGAGCGCGTATGCGAAAAGATTGAATCACTGGGCTTTCGCGCGCACGCCATGCCGGGAGCATCGCGCACCGCCATCGGCGTCACCGGTAACCAGACGGAGGTTGAGACCGGCACCTTCGACGAGATGGAAGGGGTGCAGGAGGTCATCCGCGTCACTAAGCCGTACAAGCTTGTGAGCCGTGACTTGAAGGAAGAAGACACGGTGGTGCGCTTCGCCAATTCCGACGCGTCCTTTGGCGGCGACGAGGTCGCAGTTATCGCCGGCCCCTGTGCCGTCGAATCCCGCGAGCAGGCGTTCGCGACCGCCGAGTGTGTGGTCCGCGCCGGCGCCCGCTTCTTCCGTGGAGGCGCCTACAAGCCGCGCACCTCTCCCTACACCTTTCAAGGCTTGGCGGAGGAAGGCCTGAAGATCCTGGCGGAGATCCGCGATCGCTTCGGCCTGCTGATCGTTACTGAGGCCGTCGATAATGAATCGCTCGAACTGGTGGAGAAATACGCCGATATCATCCAGATCGGCGCCCGCAACATGCAGAACTATTCACTGTTAAAGCGGGCGGGCAGGGCGCATAAGCCGGTGCTTCTTAAGCGCGGCATGTCAGCGACCCTGGAAGAATTGCTGATGGCTGCCGAATACATAATGAGCGAGGGCAACTACAACGTCATCCTGTGTGAGCGTGGCGTGCGAACTTTCGCCGACCACACTCGCAACACCCTCGATCTCAGCATCGTGCCCGCGGTGCAGCGGCTGAGCCACCTCCCGATCATCGTCGATCCCAGCCACGGCACGGGCAAGCGCAACAAGGTGACACCTCTGTCGCGCGCCGCAGTCGCCGTCGGCGCGGATGGGCTGATCATCGAAGTTCATCCCGACCCCGACCGCGCGCTTAGCGATGGCAATCAGTCGCTGTTTCCGCAGCAGTTTGACGACCTCATGGTTGAGGTTCGCCAGATCGCGAACGTGCTCGGTCGCTTTGTCGCCGAGCCTGCTGCCAATTCGGTACGCAGCGCCAAGTCAACCACTGGATCGGCCACCATTCGCTAATGCGCATCGTTTCATTACGGCTGCGGCAATTCTCGACGCGGCAATGTCAGGCTGGTCTTTGCGTAATCATCGTGGCGCTCGGCTCGACCGCCTGCCATCAGCGCCAAACCGTCGAGCCTGGCTACCACGAATACGCTTACGTCACCAATGGCCAAAGCAACTCCGTCAGCGTTCTCGACCTGCTGCAGCTTCGTAATGTCAAGACAATCCCAGTGGGTGCGAGTCCAACCGGCGTCGCTGCCAATCCGGCGCGCAACGAAATCTACGTCGCCAATGCCGAATCCAATAACATCAGCATCATTGACGCGGAACGCAATCTAGTCGCGGCAACTATCGGCGTTCATCGCGCTCCTTACTTTGTCTCTGTTTCGTCGGATGGCAAGCGTGCTTACGTGGCCAACTCCGGCTCAGCCAATGTCTCAGTCATCGATCTCGGCAAGCGGGCGGTGATCGCAACCATACCGGTCGGTGGCGGGCCGGGCTTGGCGAAAGTCTCGCCTGACGGGAAGCTGGCGGTGGCTAGCAATCGCGCCGACAACACGGTTTCCATCATCGATACACAGAAGCTCACAGTGCGCAGTACCGTGCCGGTCTGCCAGCAGCCACAGGATCTCGTCATCCTGCCCGACTCGAGCAAGGCATTCGTGGCTTGCCCCGGGTCGAACCAGGTAGCCGCTGTCGATCTCACGTCGGACCGTTTGCTGACTCTGCTGGACGTCGGCAAAATGCCGGTGCAGCTTGCACTGAAGCCCGACGGTGGTGAGCTGTTCGTGAGCAACTTCGGCAGCAATAATTTTTCCATTGTCGAGACCGGAAACAACGAGGTGGGCGGTAGCTACTTGACCGGGGACAAACCCGTGCGGGGAATCGTCACCTCCGACAACAGTCTGCTCTATGTAAGCAACTTCGGCGCCGACACGGTCAGCGTCTATGCGATTGACGAAGGCCGCGTCATTGGCACGGTCCAGGTCGGTAGCCATCCCGATGGACTGGCGCTGAGCCCGGAGGAAGAGCATTTGCTAGTAGTGAATTCGCGCTCCGGAGATGTCGCAGTCGTGCGCACGGTAAAGACCCGCGACAATTCCAAAATCAGCGCTGACCGCGCGCTGGTCACGCTCATTCCGGTCGGCAATCAACCCAACGACATTGTGATTAAGGCGTTCCAAGTGGCAAAGTGAAGTTAAGTTTCGAGACCGATTTGGTTTTTGTTGGCGAGCTTTGAAGGGGCACGGCCTTACGACTTCCCTAAAGGCGCTGTCATCCTCCATGCTGATTCGTGAACACGTTGCTCTGGCCCCTTTGACCACGCTCGGCGTCGGTGGGCTGGCCCGCTATTTCGCCGAGGCCAGGAGTGAAACCGAGGTGATCGAAGCGGCGGCATTCGCTCGCTCGCGTCGGTTGCCCATGTTTGTTTTAGGCGGCGGCAGCAACCTGGTTGTCGCCGATTCGGGCTTCGCTGGCTTGGTTCTCAAGGTCGGCATCACGGATTGGTCGAGGGTCAGTACGTCGGAGGACGAGACAATTTTCATCTCGGGTGCGGGCGTGGAATGGGACAACCTGGTTGCCCACACGATCGACGCAAACTGTGCGGGCCTGGAATGCCTGAGCGGAATCCCCGGCACAGTTGGTGGCACACCAGTGCAGAACGTTGGGGCATATGGACAGGAGGTCGCCGAGACGATTCGCGAGGTGCAGGCTCTAGACCGAGAGTCCCTTCAGTTGCGGACCTTCTCCAACTCAGAGTGCGCGTTCACCTACCGCTCCAGCATCTTCAATACTACGGAGCGTGATCGGTACATCATCCTGCGAGTATCTTTCGCGTTGCGTCAGGGTGGCAGGCCGAACGTTCGATACGCCGACCTGCAAAAGTTCTTTGCTCAGCGTTCAGGCGAGGCGACTCTCTCAGAAGTGAGAGCGGCGGTCCGCGAAATTCGTCACCGCAAGGCCATGCTCATCGTTCCCGGGGACGAGGATGCGCGCAGCGCTGGTTCGTTCTTCAAGAATCCCATCGTGCCGCAGCCTTTCTTCGAAGAGCTGTCGGCGAGGATGCAATCACGCGGATTGCACCTGCCCAGCTATCCCGCCGCTGGCGACGGTTTTCATAAACTGCCTGCGGCATGGCTGGTCGAGCAAGCCGGATTCGCCAAGGGCTACAGTAACGGCGCGGCGGCGATCTCGCGAAAACACGCCCTGGCGATCGTCAATCGCGGAGGCGCAACCGCCGCCGACATCGTTGCGCTGAAGGACGAAATCCAGTCACGCGTGCTAAATCAGTTTGGAATTGAGCTGCAACCTGAGCCGGTGTTTGTAGGATTCGACTGACCCGGCCTAGCGAGAAAGAAGAGCCTCACCACGGAGGCACGAGCTTCGTGGAATCAAATTGTCTCCGTGGTGAACAATTTTCGACGGATCGCTGTTTTCACTCCCTCGGCACGCGTTTGTGCCATTCGGTTATCCGCTCGTACGCATGAGCGACTCGCAGGACGATCGCATCGGCGCCGGGCTTGCCAGAAATCTGCAATCCCACCGGCAGTCCTTCTCGCGTAAAGCCGCAGGGGACCGATACGCTCGGCCAAAAGAGCACGCTGAAGGGTGAGGTGTTCCGCAGCAAATACTTCGTTTCGAATGGTCGCAGATCATTGATTCCCAGCGCCTGAAGTTCCGAAATTAACGGCGCTGCCACCGGCACGGTTGGCGTGATAACGACGTCCACACTGTGGAACAATTCTTCGGCCTTATTGCGCTCTCCCCGGAGGCTACGCCAGTCGCGAATGTAATCGGTGGCACTGATGCCGGCACACTTCAGAATTCGAGGCAATGTCTGGGGCTGGTAAAGCTCCGGATGCTTCGTCACCATTGCTGCGTGGTATTCGTAGATCTCGGCGTTGAAAATGGTGCGGTGTGCACCGGCCTCCAGTTCAACATCCTTAACCTGCGCGACCAAAGTTCTGATAACGGCGAGAGCATTTTCCAGGCAGGCGGCCAACTCGGGCTGGAGATCATCATAGAAACCCTTGCGGGGAACTCCGACCTTGAGTCCAGCGACGCTGTCATCGAGTGCGGCCCAGTCGTTGGGCGTGCTAGACCCAGCATCGGTCACCAGCGCGCCGAGTAGAAGCGCTGCATCTTGCACCGTATGCGTCATCGGTCCAACCGTATCGAACGATGTGGAGAGCGGAACAACTCCCTTGCAACTCAGCAAGTCCGCGCTCGGACGAAGACCGACAATCCCGCACAGCGCTGACGGACACCTTATCGAGCCTGCCGTATCAGTTCCAATCGCCGCAACGCAGAGTCCCGCCGCCACTGCTGCGGCTGAACCCGACGAAGATCCTCCGGTGATGCATGCTTGATCCCAAGGGTTTTTCACCGGGCCAAACGCGCTCACAATGCCGCTCACGCCAAACGCAAACTCGTGCAGGTTCAGCTTGCCGACGATGACGGCACCGGCTTGCTTCAATTGGTGAACCAGATCAGCATCTTCGGTCGGAACCCGATCGCGATACTGATTGCTGGCAGCCGTGGTAAGAACACCCGCAGTGTCGAGCAAGTCCTTCAGGCCAATCGGAATGCCGTGCAGCGGCCCTCGCCAGTGGCCGGCCATAATTTCTCCTTCAGCCTGACGCGCCTGCTCCAGCGCAGTCTCCGCAGTAATGGTGACAAAGGCATTCAGGGTCGGATTCCGTTGCTCAATGCGCGCGAGGCACGTGCGTGTGAGCTCCAAGGGAGAAAGGTCGCGGGTGCGAATCTGCTGTGCGGCTTCGGTGAGGGTGAGCATAGGATTCGTCTACCTGAACTCGTCTAGCTCTCGCGGATTGCGCTTCAACTGCCGGCGCCAGAAGAAATAGAACGGCGCGCCGAGGAAGACGATGGCAATACCGATCAGGGTTTCCTTGGGGCGGGTGACCACGGAGTTCAGCGCCCAGGCTCCCGCCACCAGCACGTATAGTGCTGGCAAGTAGGGATATCCCGTACACCGATACGGACGCGGCAGGTCGGGGCGGGTGCGCCGCAGCACGAACAATCCTGCCACTGCTGCCGTGTACGACAGCACCATCATAAACATGACGTAAGTGTAGAGCTGGTCGAATGTGCCGCTGAGAGCCAGGACTGCGGCCCAGGTGCTCAGCGAGATCAGGCTGAACGCCGGCGTGCGATAACGCGGATGCACGCGTCCCATGGTATGAAAGAAGACGCCGTCGCGGGCCATGGCAAACGAAACCCGCGCGCTGCTAAGGATGGCGCACGACATTGCCCCGAAGCACGATAGTGCGATAACGGCGCTGAGCCACCGCGCAGCGGTGCCCCCGAACAGGCTGGTCGCCGCAGCGTGGGCGATGGTCTCTTCCTTCGCTACAGTTGTGATCGGCAGCGCGTAAAGATAAACCGCGGTCACCGCCAAATAGATGACACCCACCAGCAAAACGCCCATCACCATGGCGCGCGGCAGCACGCGTTGCGGGTTCTTGATTTCACCCGCCACCCACGTGACGTAGACCCAGCCGTCGAATGCCCAGAACACGCCAATCAGTGCGACGCCAAATGCCGAGATCATGGACCCCAGCGACGGCGGGTGGTCAACCGGGATGCTGACCGCGTAGTTCGACCAATGACCGTGGCCAATGGCGAGGCCGAGCACGATGAAGAGCCCGATGGCCGCAAACTTCGCCCAGGTTGCAACATTGATCAGCGTAGAGCCGCGTTTCAGTCCGAGTACGTTGATCGCAGTCAGCAGAATGATCGAACAGATGGAAACCAGGTGTCCGCGCGTAAGTGTCCATCCGAAGATCGTTGCGACCGGAACATGAGCGGCCGCGAAGGGCAGCACCGCGCCGAAATACTCGGCGAAGCCAACAGCGAGCGCGGCAATGGTGCCACTCTGGCCGACAGTGAAGATCATCCATCCGTAGAGAAACGCCGGGAGCTCGCCATAGGCCTCGCGTAGATAAATATATTGCCCGCCCGCCTCGGGGAACATCGCTCCCATCTCGGCAAAGGCGAAGCACGCCAGCAGCGAAATCAGGCCGCCCGCAAACCATACCCCAAGGAAGAACAGCGGCGTGCGCACAGCGGAGGCAATCGGCCCAGCGGTAAGAAAGATGCCGGAGCCAATGATGCCGCCAGCCAGCAACATCACGGAATCGGTCAGCGAGAGGCCCCGTACCAGTGAGGGCTCGTGATGGACCGCGACGGCGGGCTTCGCTGTGGTGGGCTGCGCCATGGATCAGCCGATTCCGAGGTCCTCGGGCATTTCGAGCGGAGTGCCGCACGTCCGGCAGATTACGGCCGAGCAGTCGCCGCAGGTGAGCGGATCGTCCACCTCGCGTGCGCAGTTGGGACAATACAGTTCCGGCGAATGCGCCGAGCCGTTCGTCGGCTGTTCGGGAGTTTGAGCCATCTGTTCCGGAGACTGTAGCATAGATAGGTTGGCCGAAAAATAGTTTAGATGGACACGACATTTCCGAGGACATCATGTTGGACAAGAAAACCATTGCCGCGGACGAGCGTTTGCGCCAGGAGTTCAACCAGTGGGCCGAGCAGGGCCGCGGCGAGGAGATGGAGAACCACCACATCAGCATCACTCAGCAAACGCTAGCGCGGATGGAACTCAAGCCGGGCGACCGCGTGCTCGACCTAGGCTGCGG
Organism: uncultured Acidobacteriaceae bacterium; assembly: GCA_963748225.1. Lineage (GTDB taxonomy): Bacteria > Acidobacteriota > Terriglobia > Terriglobales > Acidobacteriaceae > Bog-257. The sequence goes on along the minus strand of CAVVHW010000012.1, from coordinate 50,305 downwards.
TGCCGGATGGGCCAGTCGCCTGATGGCCGATGCCGTCGCCAACGGGGAGAAGCCAGGACAGGTGATCGGGCTCGACGTGTCGGACGAGATGATTCGGCGGGCGCGTGCCGGCTCAACATCGTATGACAATTTGATGTTCGTCGTCGGGTCGGCACAGCAGATTCCGTGGGAGGAAAACTTCTTCGACAAGGTACTGTCCGTGGAAAGTTTTTATTATTATGCCGATCAGGACCGCGCTCTTGCCGAACTTTTTCGCGTGCTGGCGCCGCACGGCGAGATGTTTATCCTTATCAATCTTTATAAGTGACAATCACTATTCACTGCGATGGGTCGATGAGCTGAAGGTGCCGGTGCAGGCGCGCTCGGAGTTGGAGTACATCCAGTTGCTGAGAGCGCATACCTTCGAAAATGTGCGAGCCGTGCGCGTGCCCGATCTGACTCCGACGCCGGAGGAGTACAGCGGAAAATGGTTCAAGAACGCTGAGGAGTTGCGCGAGTTCAAGCGCATTGGCGCGCTGCTGCTGATGGCACGCAAACCAGCCTTCCACTCACCGCCACCGGGGTACGAGGTGTATTAAGACGGCCTCACTTGCACGATGCCACGCCATTCTCGATGGCGGTGCCTTCTTCGTAATCGTTCCAGGTTTCGATCATGAGGAAGGGAAGCGGGTGCTGCTCGTTGTAATAGCGCCGGAACATGCGCAGCGTATCCTCGAAGGTCTTGCCACAGCGTGAATTCATCTTGCGGTTCTGGCTCCAGCTGGCTTTGGAGTCGTTGAAGCCGGGCCATGCCGCTCCCACTGCAATTTTGTTGGGATAGCTGGCGATCATGGTGTGGTAGAAGTTATCGAGATATTGCTGGCCCCAATTGCTGCCGTCGGGCTTCCACCCTTCCGCGCCCGGTGAAACCCAGGCATAGAAACCATCGAAGGCACTCGCATACTGCGGGTGGATGTCTTTCATGATCAGCAGTGGCGGCTCTTCCCAAGAGTTGACCGCCTGGCGTACCCGATTCCAATCGGTATGTCCGCCCTTGGGGAAGATGAAAATCATGGGGCGATCATCGTAGCGCAGGTACGAATCGCGCGGAACCACGGCCTGCGGGCCCAGATAACGGTCGTGAGCATATTGCAGGTCAGCGAGCACGGCGTCGGTGGCGCCAGCGGGATCGCTGTCGTCCTCGTCATACATCAGAGCAACCCTGAAGCCCTTCTCGGCGGCAACTTCTTGCATCAGCGAGTACGCCTTGTCTTCAAAATCATGATGCGCGCCGTACCAGTTCACCACGAAGCCCGTGATGCCCAACTGTTTGGCCTGGTCGATCTGCTTCTCGATCTCCACGCGGTCCTGCGAGGAGTAGCCGGGGTTGATGTGTCCAGGGCGGCCAAACCAAGGCTGGTAGGCAGCTAACATGATGGGATTGCTTGATCCGCCGACAAAATGGTTAGCTGCCAGACTTGAACGCACTGCGGCGTGCTGGCAGCCCACGGCCGTCAACAATCCGACTATAAGCGCCGTCAGTAATGGCCAGCGCAGATTCATTTTTCCATCGAACATGATTGCGACGTTGGATGCGAGATTTACCCAAGATTCGAGCAAGAAAGTTAGATGTTGAATTGGGTGGTAGCGTTGGATCACGCCAAAACCCGCTCCACAACTGTTGGGCGACCGAGTGCCAAATCGTGTTGTCATTCCTCTTATGAAAGGACGGCGGTTTCACGGGGCAGCGAAAGCGGCGGGATCGTCAAAGGCCGCTATCGTCATAACCTGCCACTTCTAGTCTTTTGTCGTACGCTCCTCAACACTTCCGCCGCATTATGCGGACTGCGAGGATCTTCCTCGTGCTTGAAGAATGCATAAGTCTCCAAGCCATCGGCAACGCAACGCCCCACGCGATCTATTAGCTTCTTCAGATCTTCAGCCGAATAGCTGGGCTGACGAAAGCGAAAATAAATGTAGCTTGCGGTGCGAACCTCGGGCGTGTTGAGTTTCTCCGTCTCGGCGACGCACAACGTCGCATTGCGGTCATGCAGGGCCTGATAAATGTCATCACTGAACCACGACTGATGGCGGAACTCGAATGCAGCCTTGAAATTGATGGGCAGCAGCGCGAGGAAATCGCGCAGCACAGCCACGTCTGCCTTGGCGGTTGGCGGCAACTGGAACAGCACCGGCCCTAGTTGCGTGGCCAATGGTTGCAGCGTGGGCAGGAATCGCTGTATTGCTTCTTCGACATTTTGCAGCCGGCGAATATGCGTGATGTACTGGTTGGCTTTCAGGGCGAAACGGAAATTCGGGCTGACATCCGCCATCCATGAGGTGGCGGCCTTCTCCGTCAAATGACGGCGGAAGGTGTAGTTCACCTCGACGGCTGTGAGCTGCGTCGCATAATACTTCAAGAAGTTTTTCGACGAAACTTCCTTGGGGTAGAAGTCGGGCTTCCAGACTGTGTACGCCCAGCCCGAGGTGCCTACAAAGAGTGGAATTTCCTCCGATTCAGCGCCAGTTCGTTCGCGGATCATAGGCCGAGCCTCTCTACGTTTAGCAGCTAGCGGCCGCCTGCCAAAATCAGCGCAGTGGCCCCGTTTGCATTTTATTCGCAGATCTAACAAACGAGTAAAAGCGCGTAGAATTCCCGCCTACACTTGTTCCAGCGGCATTGAGTGGCCGAATAACACCTGAGAGGTCCGGCCAAAACTTACTTCAACTTGAAATTCCAACAGCGCGAGGCGATGTCGGTTATCTCCGTCTCCTGAAATGCGTTGCCCGAATTCGGCCTGCCCGTCAAGTCAACCTCGTGACCCACATCATCCCCGAGCTCACGATTATCGCCGACTACCTTGTGACTCTTCCCCTGGTGATCCAGGAGTGTGTAGTTGCCTTTGCCGCCACTGAGACATCCTCGGAGGTCAGCCGATTGGTCAGCCGTCGCCGCTTGATTCCCGGAGGAGGAGGCGTAGTTCGAATGGGTCGTTGTTTGCGCCACTGCTATGGTCGCCGCGAATGTCAGCATCGACAGCAACAAAACCGCCGTCTTCATTTTCTTAACTCCTGCGGAGCGGTTACGATTCCTGCTGAATTGCAAGGACCGTCGCCAGCTCCACTGGTTTAGAACTCCAAGGAGAGCGCCGCGGTTGTCTACGGTCGTGCGCGGTGAAAGAGCTAAGACCAATGGCTAAATTCACTTGCTGGAGCGATGCTTGCGCGTACTGGAAGTGGACTTTCCGAGCGTAGTAGTTTTCCTGCTTCCTGCCTTCTTCCTTGAGTTACTGGCCGCGACTACGTGCTTCGTCGTCGGTTTTGGCCCCGGGGCGACGGCGCCCTTTGCCTGCGGCAAAGCCTCCAATTGCGGCATCTTCTGCTTCAACTTCAGCACCGGCTGGAACAAATCTCCGTACTTCTTCGCTCGTTCCAGTACCTGGTCCGAGGTGAACACCAACGAGTTCTCGTCCCCTTTCTTGCGGCAGCTCTCGACCTCCTTCCAATCTACCGGGGTGGACGCGGTTGGCCGTTCTTTGGCGCGCAGCGAGTACACACAAACCGTCGTCTTGTGGTCGTCGTTCTGGCTCCAGTCCACCAGAACCTTGCCGGTGCGCAGCGCTTTCTTCATATCGGAAACGACCAGGTCCGGATGCTGCCGCTCCAACAGACGTGCCAACTCATGAGCAAACGTCTTGGTCTGGTCATAGGTAACGGCGGTGTTCAGCGGAATGTAAATCTGCAAACCCTTCGATCCCGAAGTCTTCGCGAAACTCTGCAGCTCGAGGTCTGCGAAAATGTCGCGTACCCATAGTCCGACCTGGCAACACTGCACGATGTTGGCGGGCGGACCGGGGTCGAGATCGAAGACGAGAAAAGTGGGTCGCAGAATGTCTTTCCCAAGCGACAAACTGGTATGCAGCTCCAAGTCGGCGAGATTCGCCGCCCAGACCAGTGTCGGAAGGTCCTCGGCAAGGCAGTAGTTCATCCATCGGTTATTGCCCTCGCTCCAAACTCGCGCCGTTTGTACCCACTCGGGACGATGCTCGGGACAATTCTTCTCGTAGAAAAATGGGCCACTCACGCCGTTGGGATAGCGCTTCATGGTTAGCGGCCGTCCGCGCAAATGCGGCAGCAGCACCGGCGCGATGCGCACGTAATAGTCGATCACCTGCCCCTTTGTGAATCCTGATGCCGGATACAGAACCTTGTCGAGGTTCGAAAGTTTCAGGTGGCGTCCCCCGATATCAACCACGGTCTCTTTGCCCATCGTCTCCTCGCTGCTGCACAGAAATGATGCAGGTTGAGGACGCAAGTATGCAACCGGTCGCCGCTAGATTTCATTTCGGATATGCGACCTCTGTGTCGCTCCCGCTGCCGTGCATGATTATGACAACCCCCCGCTTGAATCCGCACAACAAATCAGGAAGGTAGGATGGTGCCATCCCTGAAGCGACTCGGATCGATTTTCCACCGTACCCAGCACTCCGCCTGCGGCTGTGTGCTTGTGCGTGCAAATGCGTGCAGACTCAGTACCGAAGGCACGGCGCAGTCTAGCCCTGAAGCCACGTTTTATCTCTTGGTTTCCCGTGCACGGTGAACCGCCTGGAACGCTTTCGGAAGACCTCCAAGGAAGCCAGCGCTGCTCTCCTCGGTTTGACTTGCGCGTCCTTATCTGTAACTTTTTAACCTATGCATGATCAGGTCTTGCCCTCTGGAGGCACGATGAAGCGCTGGTTTGCCAATTTGACTTGTCTGCTCCTGCTGCTGGCCGCTTTGCCCATGGCGGCGCAGGACCTGGCATCGTACGAAAAACGCGTCTCGGTGAAGACCCTGCCTAACGGCTTAACGGTCGTGTTGTGGCGACGTCCCGAAGCACCAGTGTTTTCGTTCTTCACTTTGGTCGACGCCGGCTCGGCCCAGGATCCTCTCCACGAAACTGGCCTGGCGCACATGATGGAGCACATGGCCTTCAAGGGGACACCCGACATCGGTACCACCGACTATGCCGCCGAGAAGCCGGCGCTGGAAAAAGTTGAGCAGACCTATGCGGCCTATGAAGCCGAGCGCATCAAGCGTGTAGGCCAGGACCCGCAGAAGCTGGCGCAACTGAAAAGCGCCTGGGAGCAAGCGATCAAGGACGCCGACAAGTACGTAGTGCAGAACCAGTTCGGCGAGATCGTGGAAAGCCACGGCGGCGTGGGCGTCAACGCCTTCACCAACTACGACGAGACCGGCTACATGTATTCCATGCCGTCGAACATGATCGAGCTATGGGCGGCACTGGAGTCGGACCGGTTGGCGCATCCGGTGATGCGCGAGTTCTACAAGGAGCGCAATGTGGTGATGGAAGAGCGCCGCATGCGTACCGACAGCCGTCCGACGGGGCGCTTGGTCGAGCAGTTCCTGGGCACGGCGTTTATGGCCAATCCCTACCACCGGCCGACCATCGGTTACGCCTCAGACCTGCAAAGTTTTTCTGCCACCGATGCGGCCGAGTTCTTCAAGCGACATTATGTTCCCAGCAATATGGTGATTGGCCTGGTTGGCGACCTCGATCCGGCACAGGTTTTTCCGATTGTGGAGAAATACTTCGGCCAGCTTCCCACCACGCCCAAGCCGGTGGAGTTGTTCACCGACGAGCCCGCGCAGAATTCGGTGCGCGAGGTCACGCTGCACGATCCCTCGCAGCCGTTCTATCTTGAGGGCTACCACCGACCGAGCTATCTTGCGCCGGATGATGCAGTGTACGACGCGATCAGCGATATTCTGTCGAACGGGCGCACTTCACGTTTGTTCCGGTCAATGGTTCGCGACAAGAAGATTGCCGCCTTCGCCGCGGGATTCACCGGCTTTCCTGGAATTAAATACGGCCACCTGTTTGCCTTTTATGGTGTTCCGTTGCCCGGCCACACGAACGAAGAGTTGCAAAAAGCGGTGCATGAGGAGATCGACAAGTTGAAGACGCAAGACGTTTCCGACGAAGAGTTGCAGATGTTCAAGACGCGCACCAAGGCTGACCTGATTCGCGGGCTCGCCAGTAACGAGGGACTGGCGCAACAGCTTGCCACCTACCAGACGCGGTACGGCGATTGGCGCGAACTGTTCCGCTATCTGGAGCGCGTGGATAAGGTTACCAAGGCCGACATCCGGCGCGTCTCAAACCAGGTCTTCACCGACACCAACCGTACGGTCGGCGTCATCCAGACACAGACCGCGAGTAACCAAGCAGCTCCATCGGCCAGCAAAGGAGCGGAACAGCAATGAGCGTGTTCAAGAACCCCGTTCTCTGTTGTCACCCTGAGCGGCGGCGCTGCGCCCCCGGAGTCGAAGGATCTGCTGTTCTGACTTTGTGTCATTTCTCGTTTGCCCTGTTTTGCTTTGTGGTTCTCTGGACCGCCTTCGGCAGCGCGCAGGTCACGCCTTGGAACAAGATCCAGCCTCCACCGCTGCCCGCGTTTAAGCCTCAAGAGCCAGTTCGGATTCAGTTGCCAAACGGTATGGTGATCTTTCTCCAGGAAGATCATGAACTGCCTCTGATCGATGCGACAGCTCGCATTCGCGGCGGTTCCATTTCGGAGGCTCCGACTAAGACTGGACTCACCGATCTCTATGGTGAGGTTTGGCGCACTGGAGGAACCAAGACAAAGACTGGCGACGAGATGGACGATTTTCTGGAAGCGCGCGCCGCCAAGATTGAAACCGACAACCAGTCAGACTCGACAACCATTTCACTGAATTGTCTGAAGGGCGATTTTGATGCCGTGTTCGAGATGTTTCTCGATCTGCTGCACAATCCCGAGTTCCGTCCGGACAAGCTGGAACTAGCGAAGGAGCAGATGTACACGGAGATCTCGCGTCGCAACGACAATGTCGATTCCATTGTGCATCGCGAAAGCCGCATCATCGCCTATGGAAAAGACAACCCTTATGCTCGCGTTCCCGAATATGCGACTGTCGCCGCTGTGACCCGTGAGGACCTGCTGAGCTGGCACCAGCAGTATGTTTATCCCAACAACATCATCTTCGGAATCACTGGTGACTTCGACGCGAAGGCGATGGAAGCCAAGCTGCGCCAGGCGTACGCTGCGTGGCCGAAGGGACCGGAGGCGAAGCAGCCCGACATTAAGTTTGTTGGGCCGAAGCCGGGCTTGTATTTCGTCCGCAAGACCGACGTGAACCAGAGCAGCATCGACATGCTCGAGCTTGGCATCGAGCGCAGCAATCCCGACTACTTCGCCGTCACGGTAATGAACGAAATGTTTGGAGGCAGTTTTTCCTCGCGTCTGTTCAACCATCTGCGGTCAGGAAAAGGACTGGCCTACGCAGTGGGCGGAGGTGTCGGCTATAGCTGGGACCATCCAGGCGTGACCAATATTGACATGCAAACCAAGAGTGCCAGTACCGTGGAAGGCATTGAGGGCCTTAATGGTGAGATTGACGACCTGCATAAGAATGCGGCAACCCCGGAGGAACTAAAGCGCGCCAAAGATGACATCCTCAACTCCTTCATCTTCCAGTTCGACACGCCGGAAAAGGTGTTGCGCGAGAGGATGGCCTACGAGTTCTACCATTATCCACCCGATTTTCTAGAGCGCTATCGCAGTGAGGTTGAAAAGGTAACTGCGGATGACGTCTCACGGGTTGCACGCAAGTACGTTCACAAAGACCGCATGGCCGTGTTGGTAGTGGGCAATGACACGGAATTCGGCAAAGGGCTCAACACGCTTGGCCCGGTGCAGGACGTGGATATTACGATCCCTCCGCCGCCAGCGAGTTTGATGCAGCAGTGACCCGGCGCCGCGCAATAAGAGCGGCGGGACTGACGGCCATGGATGATGCTATCGCTATCTCATAGCGCTGCACAGACCAGATACGGCTGGGATAAGGGTTCGTCTAGGGTGGATTTTGCATATCGCTTCAGGCTACAGCTGTTGTATCTTTGAGCGCGAGGCCCCTCATGATTCGCCTGATCCGCGAACTGATCCGACCCTATCGCGGCACGCTGCTGATCATCCTGTTCGCGATGATGATCGAAACGGCCATGAGCCTGGCTGCGCCGTGGCCGCTTAAAGTAATTATCGATAACGTGGTGGGCAGCCACAAGCTGCCGCATTGGCTCGACCAGATGGTGCGGCCCATGCTGGAGGGCGGTGGCAAGTTACAGGTTGCCGGTCTGGCGGCGCTGGCTGTGGTCATCATCGCCCTGCTAGGCGCGCTCGCCTCTTATGTAGACAACTACTGCACCGAGAGCGTAGGGCAATGGGTGGCCAATGACCTTCGCCTGCGCACTTACCATCACCTGCAGCGCCTCTCGCTGGGCTACTACGATACCCATCAGACCGGCACTCTTCTCAGCACCATCACCACCGACATTCAGACGATCCAGGGTTTTGCGTCATCGTCCACCCTCAACATCTTCGTCGATCTGTTGACGATCGTCAGCATGCTCGGCCTCATGTTCTGGCTCAACTGGGATTTCACCATGATCGCCGTAGGCGTGACGCCGTTTCTGCTGTTCTTCGTATCGCGTTTCAAGAAGGCGGTGAAGAAGGCCACGCACGAGGTCCGGAAGGAGCAAAGCCAGATCGTTGCCGTGGTGCAGCAAGGTCTGGAGTCGATGCAGGTGGTCAAGGCTTTTGGGCGTCAGGATCTAGAGGAACAGAACCTCGCCGAGGTGAGTCATGCAACCGTGAATGCCGCTTTAGCCGCGCGGCGCGTGAAGTCAATGCTCTCGCCTATCGTGGCGGTTACTGTGGCCCTCTGTACTGGGGTGGTGTTGTGGCGCGGCGCGCACCTCATTCTCATCAGCGCTATGACGGTCGGTGCGCTCACCGTTTACCTGTCGTACCTAAATAAATTCTTCAAGCCGGTAAAAGATCTGGCGACCACCACCAACGCAATTGCCCAAGCCGCAGTGGGTGTCGACCGCATCCGAGCAATTCTCGATACTGACGACGTTATTCCCGAACGCTCTGACGCGATCGAACCAGCAACCATTAAGGGCGAGATCGTCTTTGAACATGTTGCCTTTGCCTATGCCGCCGATGCTCCGGTGCTCAAAGATGTCAGCTTTACCATCAAGCCGGGGCAGATGGTCGGCGTCGTAGGACCGACCGGAAGCGGAAAATCCACGGTAGTGAGCCTGATTCCGCGCTTCTACGACCCCACGGCAGGTATCGTGAAGATCGACGGCCAAGATGTTCGTAACTACAAGATTCAGCCGTTACGAGATCAGATCGGCTACGTCTTACAGGACACAGTGTTATTTCGTGGGACCATCCGCGACAACATCGCTTTTGGTAGTCCCAAAGCAACCAAAGAGGAAATTGAACAGGCAGCGAAGTTGGCCAACGCCGATGAGTTCATCGCGCGCATGCCCAAGGGCTACGACACCATGGTTGGTGACCGCGGCCTGACTCTCTCCGGCGGTCAACGCCAGCGCATCGGGATTGCCCGCGTGATGGTGCGCAACAGCCCGATCCTTTTGCTCGACGAGCCGACCGCCGCTCTCGACAGCGAATCGGAGCGGAGCGTGATTGAAGCGCTTGAAAGATTGATGAAAGGCCGTACTGTAGTGACTATCGCGCACCGCCTGAGCACCATTCGCGATGCCGACCTGATCATTGTGGTGAGCGGCGGAGTGGTAGCCGAATCAGGCAACCACGACGAACTGATGGCCCGCGACGGAATCTACGCCGACCTTCATCGTACCCAGTTCGAAGACACAACCTCGGCGAAGGCCGGGGTGTAAGTGCTGCTGTAGGATGACAGCATAAGTGATGTTCCGTGTGAGCTGTCGGGCTTCACCGTTCATCGTTAGGAATTGTCATTACGAGCGATGCGAGGAATCTATTTTTGTGTGCACCTGGAGTCATGGCTGGGGAAACGGCAGATCGTTCACGACCTGAAGGCCGTTCGTGATGACAACTCAGTCTGTAGAAACCAAAACTCTGTGTCTTCTGTGTCTCTGTGGTGAAACAATTTTTGTGGTGAAATGCTTTTTTGCGGATCGGCGCAAACGCTTCCGCCAGCCATGATGAAAGGTAACCCCTAATGTCCCGGTCCTTAATCGTATTACCTGACGATACTGCCAAGCCAATTCTGGATGCGATCAACAACGCGTCGAAATCGCTGTGTATCAAGATGTTCGTCTTCTCCGATCCCGGCCTTTTGCAAGCTGTCATCGCCGCGCACCAGCGCGGAGTGAAGGTGCGCATCATGCTCAATCCCGCTCGCCGCAGCGGAGAGGCCGAAAACCAGGACTCCAGGAAACAGCTGACAGCTGCGGGAATCGAGGTCATCGATAGCAATCCTGCCTTCGATCTAACCCACGAAAAGTCGATGATCGTTGACGATGAGATGGCCTTCGTGAAGTCGCTGAATTGGCAGACCAAGAACCTCACGGAAACTCGCGACTATGCCGTGATTACCGCGCATAGCCATGAAGTCAAAGAAATCTGCGAGTGCTTTGAAGCGGATTGGAACCGTCAGCCGTTCGAGCCCGGAGAGCATTCGCATCTGATTTGGTGTGTCGGCAACGGACGGCAGCGGATCGGCCAGTTTATCGACGAAGCCAAGCATTCCCTGTGGTTGCAGAACGAGCGCTATCAAGACCCGGTCATTATCGAGCGGCTCGTCCGGGCCAACCACCGCGGCGTGAAGATTCATCTGATGGCACGGCCGCCGCACAAGTTGAAGAAGGAGAAATTAATCGAGGGCGTCGGTGGCCTGCGCATCCTTGATGACGTGGGCGTCAAGGTGCACAAGCTCAAAGGCCTGAAGCTTCACGCCAAGCTGCTCTTCGCGGACGGGGTGCGAGCGATTATTGGTTCTATTAATATTGCCCCCGGTAGCTTCGACAGCCGGCGTGAACTAGCCATCGAGGTGCGGGATGAAGAAATCGTCTGCCGCCTTCATGAGGTTGTGCATCAAGACTGGGCAAACTCACACCCGCTCGACCTTACCGACGAGGGTCTGATGGCCGAACTCGAAGAGCACGATGATAATCTCGTTGAAGACCTGGCGCTCAACGGGAAGAAGGCGAAGGGAGCAAAAGAGAACAGTTGAGGACTTGATTCTGCTCGGTAGAGGTGATCTGGCCGGCGTCCAATTTGCAGATTAACATCAACGTAAGAAAGGAAAATCCAGATGGCTGATGACAAGAAGTGCGCACACACGCAGTGCCAATGTATAGTTCCACAAAACGAAAAGTATTGCAGTGAATATTGTCACGACGCCCACACCGAAAGGGAAACCGAAATCCAGTGCGACTGCAAGCACCCGGCCTGCGCGCTTGATTGATAATCCGCCGGACCAATCGCGCTGATATCCGCGGACTGCCCATCCTTTCGCTGCCTTTGCGAAGGGATGGGAGCGTCAACTGTGCACTTGCCAAAAAGTCCCCGCTCCTCGCCACTTTTCTGCCATCCCTGTACCATGTCATTGCACAGAATTAATACGGAGGACGTCATGGTACCTGCACTTGCAGAGTTGGAACCCAAACCGGTCTGGAAGCATTTCGACGCGCTGGCCGCGATCCCGCGCGCCTCGACCAAAGAAGCCGCCGCACGCGAATACGTGTTGGCGCAAGCGTCTCGCCTGGGTCTCGAGGTGGTCCAAGACCAGGCCGGCAACATTGTTGTCCGCAAGCCCGCGCATAAAGGCCGCGAGGGTGCGACCATGGCGCTGTTGCAAGGTCACCTCGACATGGTGTGCGAAAAGAACGAAGGGACGTCCCACAACTTTGATACCGATCCCATCAAGGTGATGCGCGATGGCGACTGGCTGAAGGCTGACGGAACTACCCTCGGCTCCGACAACGGCGTAGGTGTGGCGGCGGCGCTGGCGGTGATGGAGAGCACCGACATTGCGCACGGTCCGTTGGAGTTCGTCTTCACCATCGACGAAGAAACCGGTCTCACCGGCGCCGCGGAATTCCGGGGCGGCGTGCTTAAGTCCAGTTATTTTCTGAACCTCGATAACGAAGAGAAGGGAACTCTCTGCATCGGCTGCTCGGGTGGCATGACCACCACGGCCCGCCGCAAGGTCACGCTTCGCCCGGCAGGTGCTGGCGCAGGTTGGCGTATCAAAGTGTCTGGTCTCAAAGGCGGACACTCTGGTGTTGATATCCATCAAGGCCGCGGGAATGCTTTGCGGGTCCTGGGCGCCGTGCTTCATAAAGCGCTCGATACTCTGCCGATTGGAGTCGTGGACATCAAAGGTGGGAGTGCGCAAAATGCAATCCCTCGTGAGGCGTCTTCAATCATCGCGCTGGATGCCTCGAAAGAAAAAGAGCTGAAGTCGCTGGTTGCGGCGGTGGAGGCCGAATACAAAGCCGACTTAGGCAGCTTCGATCCCGATTTGCAGATCACGGTCGAGAAAGCCGACCGCCCGGAAAAGGTTCTCGACGCTGCTGACGCAAAGGCTGCGGTTGCTTTACTAGTTACTATGCCGCACGGCGTTCTGGCGATGAGTCCCGACGTTCCCGGGTTGGTGCAGAACTCGACCAATCTGGCGATCATCGCTATCAAGGGCGACACGATCGAGATTGTCACCAGCCAGCGCAGCGCGATCGAGAGTAGCAAGCAGGCGGCTGCGCGCATGGTGGCGGCTTCGTGTCGACTGGCGGGTTTCGAGGTCGAACATCGCGGCAGTTATCCAGGATGGAAGCCGGAGCCTACCAGCGAGATCGTGCGCAAACTTCAAGCAGTACATGAAGACGTGTTTGGTGAGCCCGCGAAGCTGATTGCCATGCACGCCGGCCTCGAGTGCGGCGTAATCGGCGAGAAATATCCTGGCATGCAGATGGTGTCGTTCGGTCCAACCATCGTCGATCCGCACAGCCCCAACGAGCGCGTCCAGATCTCTTCCGTCGAGAGCTTCTGGGAGTACCTCAAGGCGGTGTTGGAACGGATCTGAGCTGAGGACGATACAGATTGATGGTGAAGGTCTCGGATTACGCCATCCAGGCGGGTTTTGCGTAGACGTGAATTTTGCTTTCATGTCGCATCAAGCGACGCGTGACCGGGTCTCTACTTCAGCACCTTGCCCAACGCATTTCGCTGATGGATCAGGAATGCCTCCATGCGCTCCCGCACGACACTGGCTACGTCAGCGGGGTTCAGTGTTGCGGCACGTAGCAGCCGATCCTTTACTGCCTCCGCAGGCTGCGACGCGGCCATCTGGGTCTCAAGGAACTGGCTCAGCGACAGCAATGCCTGCTGGTGCTCGGTGAGCGGTGTTGTCTGTGGTGTGACGGTCAGGGGCGCGATCTGTGAAAACGGCGCCGGTGTGTCGTCCCGAGGCTGGGCAAGAAACTCATTGTCGAAACTGTTGGCTTGTGGCACCCGGATGCCGAGCGCGCTCAGGTCGAGCTTGAACTTGGCTCCAGTGTAATGAAGGATGCTGGTGTGGTCGTACTTGGTATGCGTTACGCCCGCGGCGACCCAAGGCGAGACCAGGATCGCAGGAACGCGAATCCCAAGTTGGTTGAAGGCGAATTTGCTGGTATTTCCATCCGGCGGCACGGTCGCGCCTAATGCCGGGTCTTTCGGGTCGGGCCAAACGTGGTCGTAGAATCCGCCATGCTCGTCGTAGAGGACGATTAGTAATGTGCTGGTCCAAAGCTCGGCGTTACTCCGTATGGCGTTGTAGACCTTCGCGATCAGGACCTCGCCGTTTTGCACGCCATGAACAGGATGTTGATCGCTCTCGCTGGGGGCAAAGTAACGCGGTTCGATGAAAGTGTAGGCGGGAAACTGGCTGGCTGGCTTGGCCGCGTCGCGCAAGAAATCGTCGTCGAAACGATGGTAGTGGCCTGGATGCTGTAATTGATGGGTGAGCAGCAGACTCTGAGCGATGTCGCCATAATAAATTCTCCAACTTACATTGGCCGTCGACAGCAAGTCGTACACCGTAGTCTGGTCGTAAGCGTGGAACAGCGCCGGCAGAAAGCTCATGTCTACATGGCCCTTGGACGTGCCACTATGCACAAATAAGCGGTTGGGCCAGGTAGGGCCAGGTAGCGAAGAGAACCATCGATCACAGACCATAAAATTCTTAGCCAGCGTGTGCAGCGAATTCAAGCTGTCCAAGGAGAAATAATTCATGATCTGCTGCAGCGCGTCCGCTGTGGCCTGAGGGTAGGCGCGACCGAAGCTGTTCACGAAACCCGAATTGTTACCGTCCATCTGGTTGAGCACGTCGCCGTTGTCGTGCTTGGGATCGTCGCCACCAAGCTTGGTATCGTCGGAGCCGGGCTTTTGGGTGAACGGAACCGGCGCAGGGGGTGGCGTACCGGGCATTTGGAAGTTATTTTGACGAGGATGGTTGGGATCAATGCCGTCGATCTGCGGGTTGATCGTATGCATCCAACCCAGCATCTGATCGAAGGAGCGGTTCTCCATCATAAGGACGACAATATGTTGGATGTTGTCAGGCATGACCTACCTCAACGATTTGTCCGTGGAAGAGCGGATGGTTAGTATTAACGTTCGAGTGCCCAGGAGCAATGCTGAATTGGATGCATATTTGACCTGCCTACACTCCTAGTGCGGCGCGAATCTCCTTCACGATTTGCGCCACCGGCGGCCCAACGTCGATGGTGACGGTATCTTTTGGTTCCTCGAGGGTGTCGAACTGGCTGCGCAGCAGCTGAGGATTCATGTAGTGTCCATGGCGCGAAGCCAGTCGTTGGGCAATCAATTCGTAGCTGCCACGCAAGTACACAAATTTGACTGCGGGGCTGACCTGCAAGGTCTCGCGGTAGGAGGCCCTTAGGGCCGAGCACGCCAACACCACGTTCTCGCCAGATGCCAGCCACCCAGTGATAGCAGTGCGCAGAGATTGAAGCCACGGGGCTCGGTCTTCGTCAGTCAACGGAATACCAGCGTTCATCTTCGCGATGTTGGCAGCAGAATGAAAGTCGTCTCCCTCGGCGAAGCGCCAGTGAAGGTCCTGGGCGAAGGCCTTGCCGATGGTGGTCTTGCCCACGCCACTAACGCCCATGAGAATGATGATCATGTTGTGATGTTGGCGACCGACGCCAAGTCGGCCCTACTCGGCAGCCTTCTTCTGCTTGCAGCCAAGGATAAATTGTTCGATCGCATATGCGAAACCATCTTCAGTATTGCTCTTTGTAACATAGGTAGCCTGCGCCTTGACGTCGTCCGTCGCGTTGCCCATGGCTATGCTTACCCCGCTGTTGTGAAACATCAGCACATCGGTCGGCATATCGCCCATGGTCGCAATGTGTTCCCGTGGGATGTTCAACATCTTCGACAAGGCGATGATGACCATGCCTTTGTTAGCGTCGGCATGGGTGACGTCGATGTAGTAGTCGGACGAACGAGTCGCCGAAATCGCCAAGCAACACAAACTGCCCAGATCGGATTGCGTGCGCCTCACGGCATCGTAATCATCGCTGACGCCGACTAGCTTAAGGACGTGAATTTGGGACATATCGTAGGTTTGCAGCGCCGTGGCTTTGCACTGCATCAGCTCTTCCTGATGCACTACGTGCGCACCCGATGGATTGCTGACGTACCAATCCGTTCTGGTGTAAACCCAAAGGTCGAGCGGGCTCTTGCGAATATGATCGGCGACGGCCTGCGCATCCGATGGAGCCATTGGCAACTGGTGCAGGACGTTGCAGTCCGGACTAATCAGCAACCCTCCGTTGAAACACGCGGATGGCTCGGAGATATGGAGATCGCGTAGCAGTGACTGGGTCAGCCGTGGCGGCCTTGCACTAGCAACGGTAAAGCGTATGCCCGCCTGCCTGAGGCGTTTCACCGCCGCCGGGGCACCGGGGCTGAGGTTCTTCCCAGGATCGAGCAGCGTGCCGTCAACATCCGAGACGACCAATCTCACTTTAGGCTGGGTGTCTGTCCCAGCCATTACAGGTCCTCAGAGCCATCCCGCTTCAGTCGGCGCCAGCGATGCCGATCGTATTGAATCAGCCCGTCGGCAGCCTCCGGACCTTCGCTGCCAGCGGCGTAGTTGGGGAATTGGGGTGGAGGCAGTTCGGCCCAAGCCTCTTCAATCGGCGTAATGATGCGCCACTCGGCCTCCACCTCATCACGACGGGTGAACAGCGTGGCATCACCCCGCATAGCATCAAGCAAGAGCGTCTCATAAGCTGCGGGGCTCTCGCCGCCGAAAGCATCACGATAGGAAAAGTCCATGTCCACGCGACTGGCGCGCATCTGTGGCCCCGGCTGTTTGGCGCCAAAGCTCACCGAGATACCTTCATTCGGCTGAATGCGCATGGTGATGACATTGTGGTGGACGTCTTTGGGACTGCGAGAGAACAGGGCTTGCGGCGTACGCTTGAAGTGGACCGCAATCTCCGTCAACTGGTTGGCCAACCGTTTGCCGGCCCGTACGTAGAAGGGAACTCCTGCCCAGCGCCAGTTATCGACCCGGAACTCGACGGCAACATAGGTCTCAGTACGTGAATTCGGATCGACGCCTTTCTCCTGGCGATAACCGGGCACCGGTTTGCCATCGATCTGCCCAGGGCCGTACTGTCCGCGAACCGTACGCTTAGCCACCTCGTCCTTCGACATGGGAGAGATGGCGCGCAGCACTTCGACTTTGTGTCCGCGTACGGCCTCGGCGTCGAAGGCGACCGGCGGTTCCATCGCGGTCAACGTCAGGCATTGGAGGAGATGGTTCGCGACCATGTCGCGTAGCGCGCCGGTCTCTTCATAAAACGCCGCGCGACTCTCGACCCCCAGGGTCTCGGCGGCGGTGATCTCGATGTACTCAATATAATTTCGGTTCCACACCGGCTCGAACATCGAGTTACCGAAGCGGAACATCATGATGTTCTGCACGGTTTCTTTGCCAAGGTAGTGATCGATGCGGTAAACCGCTGGCTCATCGAAGACGCGCGAAACGATTTCGTTCAACTCATGCGCGCTTTTAAGATCGCGTCCGAACGGTTTTTCCAGTATGATTCGCGTCCAGCCTTCAGTATTGCGCGCCAGTCCTGCTGCCCCGAGGCCTTCAACAATTGGTGGCGCCAGCGAAGCCGAAGTCGAGATATAAAACAACACATTCTTGCTAGCGCCGTTCTTCTGCATCTCTTCCAGCTTCGCCTTCAGCCGAGGGTAAAAGTCCGGCTGATTGGCGTCGCCGATCAGGTAATGCAGGCGCTTGGCAAAATTATTCCAGCCGTCGTCGGTGAAGTTGTGTGCATCTTTCGAGTTTGCAGCGCCATCGCGCAGCCGCTCGCGGAGCTCGTCATCAGTGAGCTTGGTACGACCGATGCCGAGCAAGTCGAAGTTGCGGCTGGTGCAACCCACACAGGCCAGATCGTAGAGCGCAGGAATCAGCTTGCGATGGGTGAGGTCGCCGGTCGCGCCGAAAATAACCAGCAGGCATGAGTCGGCTTGCGGCAACGTAGGTTGCGCAACTTTATGTGGCTTGGGTTGGACGAGAGTACTCATATTCGTCTGGCCGCTCGAGTCGGGGATGGAATTCGTCGCACACATGAATCGCTCCTTATTGCCGAACGGCGGCTTCCGCCGCGGGAGCTTGCGACACCGCTTGCTTTATCAATGCAAGCAGACGGCGGAGGCCCTTCTCAATGTCGCGTCCGAGGTCAACGCGAATCGCGCGACGACCGCGTGCCACCAGCGACTCGAAATCGCCCAGGGCTTGTGCCTGTTTGAGCACGGCAAAGGTGAATTTCTCGGCGGGGATTTCGATGTCGTTGATGTCCTCGGAGGTGATCTGGAGAAACACACCGCTATCGGGACCACCCTTGTGCAACTGGCCGGTGGAATGGAGAAAGCGAGGTCCATAGCCGCTAGTAGTAGCGACTTTTTTTTCGTCACGCACGGCGATACGAACTTGCTGGAGCAAGCTTTCGTAGTTGTTCAACTCCTCGATGTATTGCGTGACCGCAAAATAATCTCCTGGCTTGATACGTGAAAGATGGGCGGTGATGATCTCCTGCATGGACGAACCACCGCGCCGCAATAAATCGCGAGTAGCTTCGTCACCAAAGACGCGTATCGATTCCTCGGCGATGATCAGCTTCTGCTGGGCAAGCGAACCGTTCTGCACATATTCGCCGAGGAGGCGTTTGGTGTTGTCTTTCGATTCCTGCACGTTGGGTTGGTCGAATGGATCGACAGCCAGCAGCGCAGCCGCGACCGCGGTGGCAAATTCCCACAGGAGAAATTCCTCGCCCAGATCGAGCGTATCGTTCAGCACATGACGCAGCACGGGATGGCCGGCCGTCTCAAGCGCTGCCAGCTTGGCATCAATGTCACCGGTCTTGGACGACTCAGTGTGAATGAACGCAAAGACGCGATCGTCGCCGTAATCGTCAGGTGAACCCAGTGGCTCGCCGGCAACGGGCACAATGCCTTTCCCATCTTTGCCGGTGCTCTCGGCTATGAGCTGTTCGATCCAGAGGCCCAGCGAGTCGAGTGGCGCCGGCGTGACTAATGTCAGCTTGTTACGTCCCGCTTGCGTGAGCGAGCCGAGAACCGCGCCCAGTCGCGCACCGGGATTTTCGTTGATGCCGACAGGTCCCACGCAGGCATGCTGAGCTTGCAGAGCGCGTTCGAGGAACGTCTTCACGTCGCCGCCTATAACGGCAAATGGCACCATGCCCGAGTACGACAGCGCCGAGTAGCGACCACCAATATCGGGCATGTTCATAAATACGCGGCGGAAGTGATAGTGCACTGCATCCTTGGCAAGCTGAGTTCCAGGATCGGTTACGGCTACAAAGTTTCCACCCGCCCCGTCACCCTTCACCCGCTTTACCCGGTCATGGAAATAGCGCTGAAACATCTGCGGCTCGGTGGTGTCGCCCGATTTCGACGATACGATGAACAGGGTCTTGCCGACATCGATCTTCTGCTCCAGGTGGCGTATGGCCGTCGGCACGGTAGAGTCGAGAACATACAGCTGCGGGTAGTCGTCCTTCTTGCCGAAGGTGCGGCCGATCACTTCAGGACAGAAACTCGATCCACCCACCCCGAGCACGACGGCATATTCAAACTCTGCCTTGCGAATGTCCTCGGCAAAGGCGACCAGCTCAGCAATATGCGGCTGCATGGCCTCGGCAACCTTGAGCCAGCCCAAGGAGCTGCCAATAATCGCCGCATGATCAGGCTCGTTCTTCCACACTGTGGGGTCCTTCTTCCACATGCGGCTGACGACCTTCTGCTTGTCGATATTCTTGAGGGTGGTTTCGAAATCGCCCTGATAACTGCCGAGGGCTGCGCTGTGACGCGCGATGATGGAGCGCATCACCTCGACGCGCCGGGCTTCGATCACTTCGAACAGCTCGTCAAACGATTCCGAAAAGGAAGCCACACCCTCTTCGGTGAGCTTGGTGGTGACCGCCCCCATATCAATGCCCACTGCCTTCAGCTCGTCGAAGGCGTGACGGGCTTCTTCGATTCCAGTATCCAGAGTCGGCTGTGCGGTGCCATGATCGCGGAAGGCGTCCAGGGTCGCGGGAGGGACGGTATTGACCGTGTCGGGACCGATCAAGGTATCCAGATACATTGTGTCGCGATACGCCGGATTCTTGGTGCTGGTCGAAGCCCAGAGCGGACGCTGCACCTTGGCGCCTTTTTCCCGCAGCTTGGCAAAACGCTCGCTGCCGAAGATGCGCTTGAACGATTCGTAGGCGAGCTTCGCATTGGCGATCGCAGTCTTGCCCATCAGGGCGCTGATGCGTTGCTTTTGCTGATCATCGGCGGCTTTCTCGGCTAGCTGTCCAAGCTGCTTGTCCACCATGCTGTCAATGCGGCTGACGAAGAAGCTTGCGACTGAAGCGATGCGGTCAATCGGGAGGCCGGCGGCAACACGGCGCTCGAGTCCTTTGATGTAGGCCTGGGCAACCTGCTCATACACATCGACGGCGAAGATCAGGGTGATGTTGATGTTCAGCCCGGAGAAGAGCAGTTCCTCAATGGCAGGAAGGCCGGCTGGCGTGGCCGGCACCTTGATCATCACGTTGGGCCGATTCAGGTGAGCAAACAGCTTCTTCGCTTCTTCGATCGTGGCCTTGGTGTCGTTGGCGAGAAGGGGAGAAACTTCCAGGCTGATGAATCCGTCGGCGCCGTCGTTGGTGTCGTAAACACCGCGTAGCACGTCGGCCGCGTTACCAATGTCTTGGAGCACGATCTCCTGGTAGATCTGCGGGAGGTCGCTGCCGCCGCGCGCCAGCTCTTCCAATTGCTGGGCATAGTCCTGGCTGCCGCTGATGGCCTTCTGAAAAATAGTCGGGTTCGACGTCACGCCGCGGAGGCCATCTTCGTCGATGAGGCGCTTCAGCCCCCCAGTTGTCAAAAGAGACCGGCTCAACTGATCAAGCCAAATACTCTGGCCCAGTTTATGAAGCTGTAGTAACGGGTTGCTGCTCATTTCAGTCCTCGCAGATCATGCTGTTCGAGAGCGGTGATCTTCGCCAGCCGGCGGCGGTGGCGTTCTTCTCCAGTGAAATTCGCACCCAGAAACGTTCGTACCAAATCCAACGCCAGCTCCGGTCCGATAATGCGGGAGCCCAGGCAAAGAATATTCATGTTGTCATGTTCAACGCCCTGATGCGCCGAATAGCAATCGTGGCAAATCGCTGCGCGAATGCCGGGCAGCTTGTTCGCTGCCACGGATGCTCCGACTCCGCTGCCGCAGATAAGTACAGCGCGTTCCGCTTTGCCTGCGAGTACGGCGCGGCCGACGGCCTCGGCGTAATCAGGATAGTCATCTGGCTTGCTGGGGTCGTGGGTACCGCAGTCCACCACTTCGTGCCCTAGCTTTTTTAACTCGGCAATAACAGTTTCGTTGAGTGGAACTCCGGCGTGGTCAGCGCCTACGGCTATCTTCATGTTCATGGTACGCCTGCACTATTAGCTAGCCTTTGATCTTTTTCATGACGTCGTTGGCTCTGGCCACGACGTCATCCACGGTGAAGCCGAAATGTTTGAGCAGCTCCTTGTAGGGAGCAGATGCGCCAAAGTCATTTCTAGCCACAACATACCCATCATTGCCAATGTATTCCTTCCACCCAAAAGCGGTCCCGGCTTCCACTGCCACGCGGGCTCGCACCTCGGGTGGAAGAACCTGGCGCTTGTAATCGTCCGGCTGCTCTTCGAACAGTCTCCAGCAGGGCATGGACACTACGCGCGCCTTGACGCCCTGGGCGGTCAGCTTTTCATAGGCGCCGATGCAAAGCTGCACTTCGGAGCCGGTTCCCATCAAGATAATGTCCGGAGTGCCTCCTGAATCAGCCATGATATATGCGCCTTTGGCAAGACCTGCCGCCGATGCATACTTGACGCGGTCGAAGGTAGGAACTGCTTGACGTGTAAGCACGAGCGCAACCGGCACCGTTTTTAGCGGCATGATGTAGCGCCAGGCTTCGGCGACCTCATTGGCATCCGCCGGCCGGATCAGCAGCAACCGCGGGATGGCACGCACAGCCATCAGGTGTTCGATGGGCTGGTGGGTGGGGCCGTCCTCCCCCAGACAGAAGGAATCATGCGTGTATATCCATATCACCGGTTGGTCCATCATCGCCGCGAGGCGAAGCACCGGGCGCATGTAATCGGAAAAGATAAAGAAGGTGGCTCCAAAAGGACGCAGCCCGGATAGCGCCATGCCGTTGAGGATGGCTCCCATGGCGTGCTCGCGGATGCCAAAGTGGAAGTTGCGGCCTGAATAGCTGTTCTTTTCGAAGCTGGTTGTGCCGCTGAGTTTCGTCTTGGTTGACGGATCCAGATCAGCTGCGCCCCCCAGTAGCGACGGCACGTTCTTCGCAATTGCATTCATTACCTTGCCGCCCGAGTCGCGAGTCGCGAGACCCTTCGCGTCGGCGGGAAACGATGGAATGTCTTTGTCCCAACCGTCTGGCAATTCTCGCTTAACCATTTGCAGGAATGTCTTCGCAAGATCAGGAAATGCTTGAGCCCAGACGTCATACCGGCCGTTCCAGTCTTTCTCCCATTGGGCGCCACGCTCGACGGCTTTGCCCATGTAAGCCTTCACTTCGTCGGGCACCAGGAAATGGGCGTCAGGGGGCCAGCCGTAGGCGATCTTGGTAAGGCGGACCTCGTCTACTCCCAGGGCTTCGCCATGGGCCTCCTTGGTGTCTTGCCGATGAGGCGCACCGTAGCCTATGTGGGTATCGACAACAATAAGCGTAGGACGACTCGGCTCCCGTTGCGCGGCCTGAATGGTCACGTCAACCATGTCGAGATCGTTCACATCACTGATGTGCAGGACATTCCAATGCCAAGCCTCGAAACGCAGGGCAACGTTATCGCTGAATGCCAGCGACGTACTGCCTTCAATGGTGATGTGATTGTTGTCGTAGAGCCAGATCAGGTTTGCGAGTCCAAGATGCCCAGCGATTGACGCAGCCTCATTGCTTACCCCTTCCATCAAGTCGCCATCACCGCAAAACGCGTAAACCCGGTAGTCGAAAAGACTATGTCCGTCCTTGTTGAACTGCGAAGCCAGCCAGCGCTGCGCGATCGCCATACCGACCGAATTGCTGACGCCCTGACCCAGCGGGCCGGTGGTGGCCTCCGCACCCGGCACCAGTCCGTATTCAGGGTGGCCTGGAGTTTTAGAGCCCCACTGCCGAAACTGCTTGATGTCGTCGAGCGAAAGATCGTAGCCGGTGAGGTAGAGCATGGAGTACAGCAGCATGCAGGCATGGCCATTAGAAAGAATGAAGCGATCGCGGCCCGGCCAA
This sequence comes from uncultured Acidobacteriaceae bacterium, assembly GCA_963748225.1. GTDB lineage: Bacteria > Acidobacteriota > Terriglobia > Terriglobales > Acidobacteriaceae > Bog-257. The sequence goes on along the minus strand of CAVVHW010000012.1, from coordinate 27,591 downwards.
TGTGGATTCTTGGGATTATGCCGCAGATGGCGGGTCCACAGGGTGAAAGCCAGCGGAGCCAGCGCCATCGGAGTTCCCGGATGTCCGCTGTTGGCCTTCTGCACAGCGTCCATCGAGAGCGTACGAATCGTATTAATGCAGAGACAATTGAGCTGACGCTGCTCCTTCGTCTCGTCGCCGAATCCGTCTTTAGGACCCACTGCGATCGACGCCGCCAGGCCCTTGATGTTCAGTTGTTTCTTTTCCTGTGTGGTGACTTCGACTTGGCTACTCACCCGTTGCCGCCTTTCTGCTACCCACGACCGTTATTGTTGGTGGTTGAACGTTAACCTGATAATTGCTTCCCTGCCACTCGTTCTGTTGCCGCCAGAAAAAAGTAAAGCGCAATGGAGCCGTTTGTGACGGAGCGACCTCGATATCTGCGTAATCCGTTCCCACGGTTGTGGGGGTGGAATCCGTATCCTTCACCGTCTTCCATTCATCGTCACTCCAATGCAGCGTGAACGGAGAAGCAGCCTGGACACGCAGTAAACCTCCAGCGGGAATGTTGCGGACCTGCCGATTCATCTTCCACACTTCGATTACCGGGCGCGGCTTATCGTTGCGATATCGCTGGGCCACCGCGTCAATTAAATCAAATACTCGGTTGTCCACGACCGAGCGCAACAATTTTACATATTCGGAGTGCGCCCACATCAGGGGAATAGCCGACCCCGTCGCGCCACCAAAGGTCAAGAGGTTATCGGGCATATCCGGCCCATCCCAAATCTGCTCTGGGATAAGTCCAATACCAGTCGTGAAATTCTCAATGGCGCGCAAGTAAACATCCACGTTGCGTCCCGCTGCAAGATCGTAAGTTGCACGCTCGCCGGTCAACAGCGGCCAGGGACGTCCCACGCCCCATTTGTTAAACGGGCCGCCATCATCGCGCTGCCCATATCCATCATGGTTGTAGCGCTTCCAGCACGGACCCTTCGGAGTATTCACCTTCAACACAGCATCCACGACTTTCAGGGAATCTTCGATGAGAGGATCGCCGGCTTCACGGATGCCGAAGCGCACTAATTCGAGGAACCCCGCATCGACGATTTGGTTGGCTGGATAGTGATAACGATCTCCCGGACGCTGATTGGCCAGCACGAGTTCGCCGGTGTCAGGATCTTCATCGCCAGGGTCGTTCTGCGAGCTATAAGCAGGATTGATGCGAATATAGTGCCGGGTGATGCCGGGAACCAGCGTCCCTTTCTCCGTGACCGTCCACTTCTCCACGTGGGATTCCAGGAAGTCGGCATGGGTGCGAACAAATTCGGCAGTACACTTGTCGCCGCGCGCCTCGAGAAATTCCGCGGCGCAGATCAGGGCCGCGATGTTGCTGGCTAGTGTGGAGGGAGAATAGCCCGCAGCTTCTTCCCAACGCTCCTCGGATGTTGCGGGTCCTTCGCGGATAAGATAGCCGCAGGCGCGCACTACGGTTACGTAGGGATCGAAGTTGCCGAGGGCGTTGGCTTTCCATAGCCTCCACGCCAGAATGATCGGCAGGGAGACTTCGTCGAGCTGCACACCGGTCCAGAAAGGACGGCCATCAATCCAAAAATTCTGATAGAAGCCGCCATCTTCACGCTGGGTTATGGCGAGGTAAATCATGGCTCGCAGCGGAGTTGCGGTGTCTCCCACAGCAAGCAGTGCGGTCGCGGCATTTACCATGTCACGCGTCCATACCAGGTGATAGCCGCCGAGATCGTCGTCGCCCCTGTCTTCGCCCCAGGGGATGCTCAAGCTGGCGATCATGGCTCCCGGATAGACCTTGTCTTCGTGGGCGAGAAGCAGATTTACACTGCGGGCAAACAGAGACGAATCGCGGTGGTCAAGCTTGTCCATCAAGCCCAGGCGCTTGCTGGTACGCTGCCACTGATCGAGGAAGCTCTTCTGCGCAGTATCGAAGGGGATGCTGAGGGACTGAAATAAGATAGCGGCAGCGTTATGGCCGGTGTGGCCGAATCCGACACCCAGGGTAAACTCGGTGCCGCGCGAGAGATCGATTTCACCGGTTAGCGCGACATTGCCATCCAACGCAGCCTCATATTCCCAATTCATTTCGAAGTTGTGCGCCAGATCCGTCCAGCCATCATTCACGCCCACGTATCCGCACGACGTCCTGGAGAAGTGGGCGGTACCTGCCATTGCCAGGAAAGCGTCCTCGCGATACGCCATCAGGAATTTTCGACCGCGTGCCTTCACCACTAGCGCGTTGTTGTGATAACCACCGATCTGCAGGTGAGGGGCACAGATGACGTAGAGTTGCAGCCGTCCCTGCCATGCGGGCGCGACATTAAATTTTGTATGCAGCAGCAGACAGCTCAGGTGGGGATCGCCGATGATCACCTTCTCAATGGAGTAGCGCCCTTCCGGGTCCGAGTTGGTGACCTTGAAACCCAGACCGAAGGCGCCGAAGCAGTCCATGTGAGTGGCCATGTGCCGGCGTTCATCGTGGAAGAAGGTTTCGCCATCGGTCACCAGAAATTGCAGGTCGCGGATTTGCGGCGTGTCGATGGTGGGATAGTAAACCTCGGTGACCACCCCGCTGGCCATGGTGTACCACACACGACTGGAGACGGCGTAGGCAGTTCCCACAGCGTCTTTGGCGCCGCGCGTCCAACGAGGCAATATGCCCGGTCCGCCAGGTGCTAGATTGCTGCCGATCATGGTGTTTAGCAGTTCTCGATTACTTGACATCGTTTTAGTCTCAAGCTTTCGCAGTGTATCGCGAGCGTCGATGGTCTGCTGCAGGATCTCCGATTGTAAATAATTGTAAATATGGAATGAATGATGCTTCTAGATAGCCTCGCGGCGGCGCGTGCTTGCTATCATTACAAACCAAGGGGGCGCTTTCCAAGTGCCTTGTTGGGGTAGAACGATTCTGAAAGTTTTGCCGTTGGAATTAGTTACTGGACGCCTGCGCCAGTTCCGGCGCATCCAATTGATCAATGGGACCGTGCAATCGGTCGGCGTTGTGCTGCGATGATAGGAACCTACACAAGGGTATATATCGGTGCAAGACTCGTTTATGTAGGTCGTAATTTCCATGCATATTGTCGGAACCTTTTCCCAAGCTGGTGTGAATCTTTGTTGGAAGAGCCCGTAGTTGCGAACGATCAATCCCCCGCTTCCGCCGGTACGTAGAACTTAGACCGCTTTGATAAACGAAGGAGAGTAAAAGTGCACATTGCAATCGGATCCGATCACACAGGCCGCGCGGCGAAAGAGCAAATTGCCGCTAAGTTAATCGAAGCTGGACATCAAGTGACGGATGCAACTGCGGCCGTGCAGCCGCATGGCGCCGCCGATTACGCGGAGCAGGTGGCCATGTTGGTGCTGCGTCACAATGCGGAGCGCGGCATTATTGTCACGAGCCGAGTAGTGGGAGCGTCGGTGGCGGCAAACCGAGTCCCCGGCATTCGAGCGGCCGCGTGTCACGACGCTTATTCGGCGTCCATTGGAGCCAAAGCCGAAGGGATGAACGTGCTGGTGCTGTCTCTGCATTCGTTGGCACAAGACCATGCCCAAGAGGTGGTGAATGCATATCTGGAGTCGACCCTCGCGCCCGTGGAAGTCGTAGGAGGCTTGCCGCCCCGCCGGTTACAGCGGGTATTTGCTCATGTGCGTGAGAATATTGCCCAGGGACTAACGGTAGCCGAGCTGGCGCAAGTAGTGGGGATGAGCCAGTATTACTTTTCCAAGCTGTTCAAGTTGAGCACTGGCACCACGCCTCACCAGTACGTTATGCGGCAGAGGGTAGAGCGCGCGCAGGAAATATTGCGCGAAGCGCGCACACCGCTGGCCGAGGTTGCCACTCACGTAGGGTTCGAAACCCAAAGTCACTTTACCAGCGTTTTTCGGCGGCTGTCGGCGGTTACGCCCAAGCGCTATCGCGAGATGCATCAGGTTAATGCATCGATCGATAACGCGGCACAGGGCCAGAATGAGGCCGCCCAGCAAAAGTCTGCGACCGCAGCGTAGCGCGGCCGGCAGTTCGCCGCCAATCCGGGGAGTACGCAACAACCACCGACACGAGAGCGTTCGATCATGCTGCGTGGCTCGTCGAACTGGCCGCGGCATCCGTCGGCGCCATGGAAACCGGCTGACTCTCCATACAAAACCACTTCTGACATCTTTCTAGCGCACAAAAATCTTATACAGCATCAGGTAGATAACGACACCCGTTACCGACACGTACATCCAGATTGCAAACGTGTACGGGGCGATGGCTTTGTGTCGCGCGAAATTGCCCTTGAGTGCGCGCGCCAGAGTCACAAGGATGAACGGCACGACTACTACCGCCAGAATTGTGTGCGAGATCAGAATGGTGAAATACGCCGGGCGAGACAGCCCTTGACCCTGGAAGTGCGTAATGCCTGCTCGCAGAACTAAATGGTAGTAGAGATACGAAATGAGAAACAGCACTGAGGTGATGAACGCTGCGATCATCACCCGTTTGTGAGCGTTGATGCGGCGGCGCTTGATGAGATAGAGCCCAGAGCCAATCAAAATGGCACTGCTGCCGTTTAGGACGGCGTTCAGCGCCGGATAGAACGTTAGGCTGACTTGCATCAGGCTGCAGGCTTCGTGCTGCGGCGGTTGGCCACCAGAAACGATAGGGCAAACATGATCAGAGTGAACAGAGCCAGCACGGCGAAATTAGCACTGAGCGATAGCCCAGTTGAAGCCGACCCAGGGAAGAGCAGACTCCGCAATGCCTCGGTTCCGTAGGTCAACGGGTTGATGCGCATCAGCAAACGAATCCAGATGGACGCACCTGACAGCGGAAACAACGATCCTGACAGCAACCACAGTGGGATGAGAAACAGATTGATCACCGCGTGAAAGCCTGCGGTCGAATCCATTGGCCACGCAATGATGAAGCCCAGCGCAGTCAGCGAAAACGCCACCAGAAAGATCGCCAGCACGATTAGTCCGAAACTGACGAGCGTGAAATGTACTCCTAATGCCGGAGCGAAGACTAGAAAAATCAGTCCTTGCGCGGTCGCCAGTGTCGCGCCCCCGAGCACCTTGCCCAGCACGATGACCGAACGGCTTACAGGGGCGACCAATACGGAGAGCAGAAAACCTTCCTTGCGGTCCTCAATCACCGACATCATGGTGAAGATGGCCGTGAACAGCACAATCATGATGAGAGCGCCAGGGAAAAAATAATCGAGATAGTGCTGGCCGCCGGCCGCTCCATTGGAGCGAAAGGAGGTGCCGAAGCCAGAGCCAATCACTACCCAGAACAGCAGCGGCGAAGCGATGACGCCGACCACCCGGGCGCGCTGCCGGTAGAAGCGCACAATTTCGCGCCACCATAGCGACCACGATGGCAGCACCCAACCCACATTGAGGGGCGCGGTCGTCGCGGGAAAAGCCGTAATTTCGCGAGTTGCCATGAACCTACTTTCCTTCCGCTTCGCCGTCTTCAGTATTGTCTGCGGTCCAGAAGCGGTGACCGGTGCGGCGGATGAACACGTCTTCCAGACTGGGCTTATGCACTGAGACGCCCTCGATCTCGCCAGGGAATGCCTCGACCACTTCGGTGACGAAGCGGTGACCATTCTCGATCTCCAGCCGCACGCGATGATCTAGCACGGTGGGATGCAACTCGAAGCGCTGCTCAATGCGTTGCGCCAGCAAGTCGGGCTCATCCGAGTCAAGCAGAATGACGTCGCCGCCAATTTCGCTCTTTAATTCGGCGGGCGTGCCAAACGCGACCAAGCTGCCATTTGCATAGATCGCCAGACGATCGCAGCGCTCAGCTTCTTCCATCAAATGCGTAGTGACCAGTACGGTCACGCGCTCTTCGTCGCGCAGGATGTGCAGGTACTGCCACAAATCGCGGCGTACGCCCGGATCGAGGCCCGTTGTGGGCTCGTCGAGCAGCAACACCGAAGGATGATGCAGCAGTCCCTTGGCAAGTTCGAGCCGCCGCTGCATGCCGCCGGAAAACGTCTCCGCTTTTTCCGTGGCGCGGTCGGCGAGACCGACGCGGCCCAGCATTTCCCTGACGCGCTTCTTCAGCGCCGCGCCGCGCAGGCCGTAAACGTGGCCGATCAGCATCAAGTTCTCTTCCGCCGACAGCTTGATGTCGATGCTCTTCTCCTGGAAGACGACGCCGATGTTGCGCCGTACCAGGGCAGGCTCGCGCGCCACGTCGTGTCCCATGATCAGGGCTCGTCCGCCCGAGGGCACCATTAGCGTCGAGAGAATGCGGAAGGTCGTGGTCTTGCCGCTGCCATTAGGGCCCAGCAGGCCGAAAATTTCAGCTGGACGCACATCGAACGAAACACCAGCCAGGGCGATTCGATCTCCGTATTGGTGGCGGAGGTCCTGGAGTTGGATTACAGCCGTCGCGGTTTCGCCAGAGTTTGTCGCGATTGCATGATCGATCGTTTCAGAAGTTGCCATTTAGGGAGCCATAGATGATTGTATTACGCGGGGAGGAGCGGGGCGAACGGCTGCCTGAGGATCTTGCCAATCGAAGACATTCGAGCTTCTCATCCCGACTCTAACCTTCCCTGATGTTGTCATCCCGACCGGAGCGAAGCGGAGCGGAGGGATCTGCGGTTCTCGTCTGATCAGCTCTATCATCTCGGTTCCTTGCGTTCTGTCCAACTGACAATTTGAGGCGATCAAGCCATGGAAATTGTTCGATGCCGACACCGGCATGGACTCGGCCCGCGAGATCCGCGAGTACTTCATCCCCGCCTTCAGCAACTGGAAAGACCACGATTCCTATCAGACGGCCTTTCAGCGGCTGGTGAAGGACTTGAAGGCAGGGGCTGGGGGTTAGGGTCTAGTTGGCTGGCAAGATTTAGCTGACGGCTGATAGCCGACAGCTCTCACTTACGCGCGGTTGAGCATCATCAGCGCGAACAGCAGCGGGAGATAGATCACCGACGCCTGCAGCACGTGACGCGCACGCAGCTTCGAATCGGGAGCGGCCGGCGCGAGTTTCATCGTCCACATGCGCAGGCTGAACCACAACATGCCGCCACCGAGCAAGAGCGCACCGGCGAAATACGTCCAGCCCGCCATGCCCATCAGGGTGGGCGCGAGCGATACCGGAACCAGCGCCAGGGCGTACATCACGATGGCGAACGCGGTGGAGCGGCCATCGCTCTCCACGACGGGCAACATGCGGATGCGCGCGTTCTCGTAGTCCTCGCGGTAGAGCCACGCTATGGAATGAAAGTGCGGGAACTGCCAGAAAAACAAAATCGCGAACAAGACGAAGGCTTCGCTATCGAGGCGGCCGCGAATCGCCGTCCATCCCAGCACGGGAGGCATGGCTCCGGGAAACGCGCCGAGAAAGGTGCAGATCGGGTGGACGCGCTTCATCGGCGTGTACACCGCCAGATAGCTGATGGAGGTAAGCGCGGCCAGCGTGGCGGTGAGGCCGTTCGTCGTCGCCCACAGGTAGAGCACGCCGCCGATGGTCATGCCAAAGGCGACCATTGACGCGTGCATCAGGCTCATGCTGCCCGTGACCAGCGGACGGCAAGAGGTGCGGCGCATGAGCGCATCGAGATCGCGCTCGACGACTTCGTTGATGGCAGCGGTGCCTCCGCTAACCAGACCGATACCGATCAGCGCGTGCAGCAGTGTCCACGAGAGCGACGACACGCCCGACTTGGCAGCTGCGAAATACGCGCCTGCCCACGCGGTCATTACGATGAGCGTAGTGACCCGCGCTTTGATGAGGACGGAGTAGTCGCGTGCGAGCGCGGAAAATCCTTCGCGTGGCACAGCCAGCGGCTGCGTGGCGCTGCTCATGCAGTGACGGCCTTTCGTGGTGCGGAGTGAACGGCTGCTTGCTCAGTATGAACGTTGATCATGTGCCGGGTCTGGATTGCCAGCACCACGCAGGTGGCCAATACCAGCGCGCCACCAGCGACGTGCGAAACGGTGCTGATCACAATACCGGTGGTCGGCTGAGGTGCGTTCATCATCCACTGCAGCCGAGTCAGATAAGATGCGAAGCCGAGGCCAAGTTGGACCATCAGCAGCGCCAACAGCAATTGTGCAGGCTTGCGTAAGTGATCGACGTTGCCGTAATGCGTCAGCACGCGAACGATTGTCCAGCACACGACTGCAGTCACGACACACGCACCGATAAGGTGCGGCAAAAGTTTTATGCCGGAGTGACGGAAGGCTGCGCCAAGAATCAACTGCACCCACACGCAAGCCGCCGCGAATACAGCCAGAGTTGGAGTGCTGGGTGTGAGATCGCGCTCGGGAAGCGGATGTTCGTCCTGCAACCAACTGCGGCTGGTGAAGAGGGCCATCGCAATCACGATGCAGAAGATCATCTGTCCCAGCGTGGCATGCGCTGTGGAGATGGACCACGGCAGCAAGTTCAGGACCGTGATACCGCCAAGGATCCCCTGGCCTATGACGGCCGCCAGCGAAGTCCAGCCCAGCACGCGCATCCATTTCCGGGTTTCGACCCGCTGCGTCCACACCGCCATGACAATGATGAGCAGGCCGATGAACTCGGCAATCATGCGATGCGTGTGTTCGTACTGCACGCCGCCGACCATAGGCGGAAGTTTGTAAAGCGAACCGAAGGAGGTTGGCCAATCTGGCACCGATAAACCGGCATCATTGCTGGTGACTAGTGCGCCAGCAACGATTAATAGGAAAGTGGCCCAGGCCAGAAATACTGCGAAACGATGGTGCGCCGGATTGTAACTGATAAGGCCAGGTCGCGAGGTCAGAACAAGCTCCTGTTAAACGTTATGGCCGCGCCAAGCGAGCGATAAAATCGCTTGCCGGCCAAGGTTCATATCGAGTTCAGTAGGAGATGCGGTTTAAAGTTGCGGCGAGCGCCCTTATCCCCATGCTGCGCTCGTGGCGACATTGTATCAAACCAGCGCCGAGGAGCGAGTGTAATCGGCAGCGGGCTGGCGAAATTGCGCGACAGACTAAGACTGCAACAGAGCGCCTGTCGTCTAATAAGATTGTAGGCAGTAGATTGTTTCCGGGGGTTTTCGCGTGCGTATTTTGTTAATTGCCCTTCCTTTCTTGGTCCTGGGTCTGACGCAGCATGGTATTTCCCAGGCTGGCGCGAGCAGCTCACGGACCATCGTGTTGTCCCATGTGCGGCTCATCGACGGTACGGGTGCGCCGCCGAGAGAGAACGTTTTCGTCACCATCCGCGACGGCAAGATTGTAGCCATCACAAAAGCTGCGTCAGACGCTCCGGCGTCGGCACGCGTCATCGAGTACTCCGGCAAGACCATCATTCCTGGGCTGATCAACGCTCACGGACATCTGGCTCTGGTATGCGGGCTACAGAATTCAGCGACCTGTTACACGAAGGAAAATGTCGTCGCCGAGTTGCGCCAGTACGAACGTTATGGAGTGACCAGCATGTTGTCGCTGGGCGTCAATCGCGACCTGATCTATGAGGTTCGCGACCAGCAGCGGGCCGGCAAACTGGATGGTGCGACCGTTTACAGCGCGGACCGCGGCATTGGAGTGCCGGATGCCGCGCCGCCGTTGCCCCATGCCTCCGACCAGCTTTACACGCCGAAGACGCCCGAGGAGGCGCGTGCCGACATTGATGCGATGGCGTCACGTCATGCCGACTTCGTCAAGATTTGGGTGGACAACCTGCATGGTACAAAGCCTTCGATGGATCCAGCTATTTATCGTGCCGTCATCGACCAAGCTCATCATGACAGGCTGCATGTGGCCGCCCACGTCTATTACCTCGCCGATGCCAAGGCGCTGGTTAACGATGGTGTGGATGTTCTGGCGCACAGTGTTCGCGACCAGACGATTGATCAGGAACTGCTGGCTGCCATGAAGCAGCGCGGAGTGTTTTACATTCCTACCCTCACAGTAGACGAATCCTTCTTTGCGTATGCCGAGCATCCGGAATGGAAGAACGACGCGTTCTTACAGGCTGGTATGAGTCCCGAGTTGCTCAACATGCTTACCAGCGAGGCGCAACGGCAGAAAGTCGAGCATGATCCTGCATTGGCGCTTCACAAGCGCGATTTCGCCAACGATCAAAAGAACCTGAAGCTGGCTTACGATGCCGGTGTGAAGGTCGGCTTTGGTACGGATTCTGGCGCCATTCCGTCGCGCATTCCGGGCTTCGCCGAACACCATGAACTCGAGATGATGGTCGCTGCGGGACTAACGCCGATGCAGGCCATCATGTGCGCGACCAAGACCAATGCCGAGCTTCTCGGCATCGCGAAGATAACGGGAACGCTCACGGTCGGGAAGCAGGCAGACTTGATCGTGCTGGATGGCAATCCGCTGGATGACATTCGTAATACCAGGAACATGGTCGCGATCTGGCATAAGGGCAGGGAAGTGCAGCCGATCGTCTCGATGAAGTAAAGGAGGAATCGTCGATCGTTCGGTCGCGGATTCGTGCGATCTTCACGATTGTTTTGTCCTGCGAGCAGGTGAGGAAAGAACTGTAGACTTTTCGCAAGCACCTCCAGACCGTTCTTGTTGTAGGTCGCGGTTCACGCTCAGTTTTTTGCTTGCATAACTTTCGGTTCCGGTACACACTCCCTTTCATTCCGACTGCGTCACCATTCCCAAAAGTTAGAGCGACGCACTGTTAGACGCCATCATGCGCTACCGCATTCACTTTGCTCTGCTGCTGCTGTTGGTCTCGGCGTGGCCGCTAATTGCGGCGACGAAAGCCACGTCTTCCGAGAATGTCACTTGGAAACCGCAAGCGCTGCAAACCGGGTCAGCGTGTCTGTTCGAGGTCCAATTCGAAGGCGCGCCTGCGAGGTTGAGCGGGAAGTGGATGGATCATGACATCTCATTTTTCCAGGGACGGAATAGCCACAAGTGGTATGGCTTAGCGGGAGTCGATGTGGAAGCTTCGCCTGGCGTCTATCCGCTCGATGTGGTGGCCACAATGCCCGATGGCGAAATCATTCACCTGGTACGTGAAATTCCAGTTGGCCCGTCGAATTATCAGACCGTATCGCTCCGGGTACCTGACCGTTTTGTGAAGCCAAACGCAGCGACGTTGCGTCAGATCGAATCCGACAGACAAGCCAAAAAACTTGCTTTCTCGCACGAGATTCCGATCCCGGAATGGTCGGGAGATTTCTTTCCGCCGATCGCTTCCGTCGTGTCCGATTCGTTTGGCACGCGGCGGGTTTTCAATGGCGAGCTGGTGAGCGTGCATCGTGGATTGGATTTCAAGGCGAAGCCAGGATCGCCGGTGCTGGCAGCGAATTCCGGCGAGGTAGTGCTGGCTCGCAAAATGTTTTATGAAGGTAACTGCGTGATCATCGATCACGGAGAAGGGTTCATGACCTTGTACATGCACCTGTCTCGATTCGAAGTGGTGGCGGGACAGAAAGTGGCTAAAGGTCAGGAGATTGGTCTGAGCGGGGCGACCGGCAGAGCGACCGGACCGCACCTCCACATGGGCGTTCGCTGGGAGGGTGCGTATATCGATCCAGAAAGCCTGCTGGGATTAACGCTGAACAATCTTCCGTAAAACACGTGCGCGCCACCGTGTGAGACGAACGCTTTTCCGCCGGACTGAAGTCGGGCCTCCCCCTGCTGACGCAGGTGGGCTCCCACCGAGAGCATTCGCAAGGGTTCTTCAGCAGCATCTGGAGCCCCACCCTTTCAAGGCGGTTGCAGCAAATCAGAAATTGCTCCAAGGATCCTGCGGTTTTCCAAAGCTGTCGAATCGGGCCGAGATACGCAGCAAAAAGCCGGAGCGCTTGGCTCCGGCTCTGAGGACCCAGGGGGACAAGTTGGAATTAGCGGTTCAGCTTGCGGCGCAGCAGTCCGGCAAGGCCTAACACTCCAGAGCCGAAGAGCGCGATGCTGCTGGGTTCTGGTGTCGAGGGCACGATTTCCCCAGACGATATAGGACCTTGAGTGGAATGAAACTGCCCTGAGAAGACCTGATCGATGGTCGGGTTGGTTCCCAGGAAGATGTTGAAATCCAAATCCGCGTAGGTGCCATCGCGGAACCCTGCCAGATTGGTACTGGTGACGAACAGGCCACCGATGAACCGCGGAGCATTGGTTCCGTCGGTGACGTTGTTCAGAATTACGGTTCCATCGAGAAACGTCGAACCGTAATCGAAGGTAAAGTCAATGGTGTTGCCGTTCATGTTAATCGGAAATACATCACCGGTAGGGGAACCGAGCACGAGATTGCCGTTTCCTCCACTGGCGAACCACATCGAGTAGGTACCGACGTTCGTTCCGAAGTACCCGAGGCCAGTCAGGCAATCCGGTCCGCCGCACGAACCCGTGAAGGATAGGGTCGTATTGGAACCTGTATTGGTAATCAGCACCTGCCCGGGGCTGCTATCGCCCAAGATCACTGTGGTCGGCGTACCGAAACCCAGTGGCGTCAGCGAAACCAGACACACGAGCAGCAACAGTGGCGACCATTTTCTAAGCATACTTGTCATCCTCCCAAGCCCATTTCCAGTTACTTGTCACTGCTGGCTGCGAAATTCTCCTCAGGAAAAAGTGGCGCAGCAAACAATGTCCGTAGAAGCATGGTGCAATTTGGCCTCCAACATAGTTCGCGTTAAGTTGTGTCTAAGTAACATGGTAGGTTACGGTCCTAATCGCTGAACTGCAAGCCTTTGCGATATTGGGATAACCATTTCCTCTGTATTGAAATTTCAGAGGTCCAGGTTCGCGGTATTGTCTGGCATGTTTCGGCTACCTGAACTCCCCTGAAGTGGATCACGATAGCGGTCCTACCGCTTGTAGATTATGTAACATGCCTCCCTCCAGACTCGGAAAAACTCCAGACTTATGTTGCAAGACATTGCAGTCCAGTGCGCTCGATTTGAACGGGTAAGCCTCTTAACAGACAGTATTTACTGGGGCATATGGCATATCGTCGAATGGTCTCACGATTGCATATACAAGCTTGGGTTGTGCTGCGACAGTCTATGGCCGGAGACTTTCGATTGTCGCCGTTCGGACGCTTCAGCATTTTGGGACCCAAATTCGGAGGCATGGACGTGACTACCCAGTTTTGCAAAATGCAATCTGCCCGAAACCTCGTGCTTGTGCTGGCATTCAGCCTTGCGATACCTCTGCTTCACGCTTCTACCCTCAGCGACGGCGGGTCGGTTGCGCCGAGCCCGCTCTTTCCAGGAGGAGTTTTAGAGGCGACAACGTCGGGTACCATTACAACTGCAACCTTTATGGCCACTTTCACCCAGTGGGTGTATTCGGATCCAAACAATACCTGGTGTTCAGGATGTTTGGACTTCGTCTACCAGTTCACGAATAATGGCCCTGACATCAACGCCCGATATACGATGTACAACTTCAGTAATGGGACGAATTGGAGTCTTGATGTTGGTACCGACCCGTTCGGGCTCCATGATCCAACCAATATTGATCGCAGCATGTCGGGTAGCGTGGTTGGCTTCAACTACAATCCCGGAGATGAAATTCTCCCCGGGGAGACAACCCCTCTTCTGGTGATCGAAACGAATGCGCATCACTATGATTTCAATGGTTTCCTAAGCGCCCAGGATGGCACTGCGGGTTATGCCTCCGCCTATGAACCAGCTAATGCCCCTACCACCACTCCCGAGCCATCCTCCCTTGGCTTGCTCGGAAGCGGGCTGATGGTCGTTGGAGGGTTCTGGCGTAAACTGCGCTCGGGTGTACGCGGGTAAAGCTTTGGGCTGTGTCTCCTCAATAGCTGGCAACCTTGTCAGCTATTGAGGGGGTTCGAGATGTTTCTTAGCAGTTCGGACGGGTGTCCTTCAGCTTGCCCAGAATCGACTTCGTCGTCGATGAGTTGGTCGACCGAGCGGGCTGCTTCTACCATCCGTCGTGTTTATTCTGCATTTGATTCCTTCCCGAGGCGACACAAGTTGCGGTACGATGAAAACCTGCCCTTACTTGGGTTAATCCGGATGAGATTGTCGACCCTTCGCCAGCCGCCCAGACAGTTTGATGCTTGAGCCTTCACTTGGTGTCCTTAGGCCGCCGTCCAACGCCATCCCGCTATGACCTTCAATCGTGCGACTCATTTATCACGCCGAATGTGGGGCTAGCACTTAAGGGCATGGAACAGCGGTGCGCCGCGTCCTTCCGGTCCGTGGTATTCAGCTTCTCCCCGACGCTGAAATCAGGCTGGGACTTCAGAACCGGCCCGGTAGACAGCTCACCACTTGTTTCCGCTAATCAATTGTTACGCCTGGTCTTAAAGCGCGAGTACCGGCGGTTACCAAAGTACCAACGATATCGTCGAAAAGTGCTAGCCAACCCGACCTTAGTTCTGTAGGATTAAGCGTTCTCAAAACATGCCAGCCATGGGTCGCCTAGTAGTCGATCCTTGGAGACTATTCGCGAACAGAAGATCGCGAAGAAAAGAGGATAAGATAGATGCAAATTTTGGATCTCCCCACCTCCTGCCTTTTGCCTGCCAAACCCACTCTTTTCAGTAATCGGACAAGCCTTAGTCGCCGGCTACTTATCATCGCGCTATTCGTAACGATTTTTGTATTTTTGGTTCTTCCGGTATCTGCATTCGAGGATTCAGCTAGGGGAAAGATTTCCGCACGGTTGCTCTCCGAGACGGCTAATGGAGCACGCTCGGAAGCGCTGATAGTGTTGTCCGAACAGGCTGATCTGAGTGCAGCCTCAACCTTGCACACCAAGCTGGAAAAGGGACGCTACGTTTTTCAATCGCTACAAGCTGTCGCTGAGCGCACACAAGCTCCCCTCCGCATGTTGCTGGAACAGCGCGGCATTCCTTTTCAGTCGTTTTATATCGTCAACATGATCAAAGTGACCGGAGACCGTGCCTTGTTAGACGAATTGGCGGCGCGCACTGACGTAGCACATATCGACGCCAACCCCCAGGTTCGGAGCTCTATACTGGGGACGCCTGGCACAGGTACGGATTCACCGGGATCTGGACCGGAGTGGAACGTGCAGCGAGTCAATGCCCCGCAGGTGTGGGCATTAGGCTATCGCGGCGAGGGTTTGGTGGTGGCGGGCAACGACACCGGCGTACTCTGGACTCATCCTGCCTTGAAATCGAAGTATCGCGGCTGGAATGGTAGCACGGTGAATCACGACTACAACTGGCACGACGCTACCAGCCAGCACTCTCCGGTTCCCCTTGATCCCAACGCGCATGGCACATTTACCCTCAGTGAGATGGTTGGAGATGACGGGCTGGGAAACCAGGTTGGAGTGGCCCCGGGAGCAAAGTGGATTGCCTGTCGCAATATGGATCTACATGGAACCGGATCTCCGTCGCAGTATATCGAGTGCTTCCAGTTCTTGATGGCGCCCTATCCGGTGAATGGGAGCCCAAGCCAGGGTGATCCTTCGAAAGCTCCGGATGCCATCAACAATTCCTGGGCCTGCCCGGCCAGCGAGGGCTGCACGGTTACCACCCTACAGAGTGTCGTTGACGCTGTGCGTGCGGCCGGAATCTTTCCTGCCATGGCAGTTGGTAATTCCGGCCCCGGTTGTTCCACCGTTTCCGATCCTCCCGAATTTTACGCAAGCTCGGTCAGCGTTGGGGCAACTGATACGTACAACAATATCGCCTTATTCAGCAGCCGAGGACCCGTGACCGTCGATGGCAGTGGCCGCATGAAGCCAGACCTGACTGCCCCCGGTGTCAATATTCGCGCGGCTGTTCCGTGGGCTACGTTGTACCAAGGGTACTGGTCGGGAACCTCGATGGCGGCACCGCATTTGGCGGGCGGAGTTGCTCTCTTGTGGCAGGCACATCCCGACTTGATCGGCAACATCACCGCCACGGAAGCAGCCTTTACCCAGTCAGCTCACCGTCTGATACCTTTACAATTCTGCGGAATGGGTTTCCTTCCCAATGATGTCTACGGGTGGGGATTGCTCGATCTGTTGAATGCGGTGCAGTCTGCCCACTAACGAGGGAAGGTGACCCTGCCTAAGGGTACGGGATCGCCGTTCCGTTCACGCCCCGCACGTGGCTGACCTAATCCGGAGCGGTTCACTCCCACCCAGGCTTCTTGTGCTTGGGTGGGGAACCGTGCACCTAATCCTATTTAACGAAGTCCGGAATACGAAGGCCTAGATCCCCATGCTCGTCACCGACCCATGCGAGCGGAAATCCCAGCGACTTGCTCAGCCTGTGAAGCGTCGAGTTGATTGATGCCAGCGCAAGGAAAAGGGCTTGTAGCTCATCAATGCCAGTCGCCGAGTCGACCTGAGTGGATCCGCCCGATGAGATCCGATATGGGCATACAATCTCAAGCTCATCTGGAGCATCCGGAGCCGGCCTAGGCTTCGCCAGTTCGACCTTGACCACTGGGCTTCTGCTCTCGTCGCCTAGTTTGAAGTAGTTCCGGGTCGCAAAAACCGTCCCAAGGGATTCGTTTTTCATATTTCCACCAGATGCCAGCAGTTACCTACTGAATCTCAATCACGCTGCCGCTATCGGCTTCCTGCAATTCCTTGGTACGCTCGATCACCCGCTGGGTGAACGCGAACAGCGATTTGGCATGGGGAGATTGGTCGCCTTCGAGCACTATGGGCTGCCCGCTGTCGCCGCCCTTGCGAATGTCTGGGTCAAGTTCGATGCTGCCGAGAAATGGCACTCCGAACTGCTGCGCGGTGCGAGCGCCGCCCCCTTTGGAAAAGATGTCGATCTCCTGATGGCAGTGCGGGCACACGAAGTAGCTCATGTTTTCGACGATGCCGAGAATGTCCACCTTCACTTGCTTGAACATCTCAATGGCTTTGCGCGCGTCCTGCAGCGACACGTCGCTCGGCGTGGTGACTACCACCGCGCCCGTCAGCGGCACGGTTTGCACCAGCGATATCACGACATCGCCTGTGCCCGGCGGCAGATCAACGACGAGGTAATCGAGCTGTCCCCACTCCACTTGTCCTAGAAACTGTTTGACGATGGAGTGCAACATAGGGCCGCGCCATACCAGCGGTTTGTCGCCGGGGCTGAGGAAGCCGACCGACATCACCTTCAGGCCGTAGCGTTCCGGCGGCAGAATGCGATCTTCGCCGACAACGCTGGGAGCCATCGTCGTCCCTAGCATCAGCGGAACGTTGGGGCCGTACACGTCGGCATCCAACAGCCCGACCTTGTGGCCCAAACGCGCCAGCGCAATGGCCAAGTTCACGGCGAGAGTGGTTTTGCCGACGCCGCCTTTACCAGAGCCCACGGCGATGATGCTGTTGACTCCAGGAAGCGGCTGTGGCCCAGCCTGCGGCTGGCCGGGCATATGCGTATGCTGATGACTCACGTGTGTTCCTGCGGTGACGGGAATGAATTGCGCAAACCATGATTATACGCTGCGAAAGTGGACAGCTCACCCGATACCTTCGCGAGACCGACTCACTTCCGCTCGTAACGAATCTTGAACACCTGCGCCCACTCGCCATCCTTCTGCATGAACAAGGTGAACCAATAGGCATCGTTGCCATCGCGCACAATGGTAGAGCGGATATGCCCGACCTTGCCGTCGGTGTGCATAAGGTCAAAATCCTGGTGCAGTGTCTTGCCATCGGGATCGGGTGTCGCAGTGCCGATGGTTAGCTCACCTTCGGAATTCGTGTAGTAGAACCCGATGGTCTTGGTCGCGGGGTTGTACGCATAGAAGCCGTAGTAATGCGGCTTGCCGTTGAAATCGGTATTGAACTGTATAGCCTGATGGTTCGGCGCCCAGCGAATGCGGTTCTCGACGTGGGTCATGGTTCCGTCCGATGGGTCCTTTACGTCTGACACCCAGGTTTCACCGACCAGCCAGGCGACCGGCGTAAGCGGCTCAGCAGCTGCCGCAGGGGTGGCAGGTTTCGATTGTGCGTAGACGCTAGCGGCAAAAAAGGTAAGCGCCACAAATATGGGTGCACTCCGTAGTCGGGTCGTCATGTTCTTCATGTTTTCCACACTTGGGATAAGCGATACTTGACGGGCAAACAGAATCCTCTTGTCAGCTGCCCGCTGACCGAGCATAATAGCATATTCGCTTTTTCTTCGCGCTACAAAGGACACCCGGTGCAGAGCTATCTACCATTCGATTTCGAGCCCACCGACGAACAGCGCCGTGCCATCGAGCACCTGCACGGTCCTATGATGGTGGTGGCTGGTGCAGGCACCGGCAAAACTACTGTGCTGTCGCGCCGTATCGCCCATCTCATCGAGAGCGAGGCAGCCAAGCCGAAAGAGATTCTGGCTGTCACCTACACCCGCAATGGCGCGGCCCAGTTGATTTCTCGAGTTGGGGAGATCCTCTATCCGCATCTCGATCAGGCGAGCGCGGCTGGCAAACTGATGGCCAGTGGACTGCGTCCTCACACCTTTCATTCCTATTGCTACGGATTGCTGCACGACGCCAACATCCGATTCGCGCTTCTCGATGAGAAGGACCTGCAAATACTGTTGCGGCGCCGCATTCAAGATCTGCCGCTTAAGCGCTTCATCAAAGCGTCAGACCCGGGACAGTTCCTCAAGGATTTGTTGGAATTCTTCCGCAGTTGCCATGACGAGCTGCGCACTCCCAACGATTACGACGCCTACATCACGCGCCTGGAGCGCGGCGAGATTCCGCTGCCGCGGGTGGGGAAGTCGAAAGACGCCGAGACCATGGTCCACGACGAAGTGCTGGAGCGTTGTCACGAAATCGCGCAAGTGTTTCGTTACGTCGAAGACCTGCTGAAGCAGGAGGGTCTGGGGACTTTCGGCCACATCATCACGCGCGCTGTCGATTTGCTCAGCCGTCGCCAATCGGTGCTGCAACGCGCCCAAAAACATGCCCGCTTCATTCTGATTGACGAGTTCCAGGACTCCAACGTCGCGCAGATTCAGCTTGCCCGCTTGCTCGCTGGCGAAGAGGCAAATGTATTTGCGGTGGGCGATCCCGATCAGGCAATTTACCGCTTTCGTGGCGCTACCAGTGGCGCATTCGATCAATTTCTCCGGACCTTCGGCCCGGGACGTGTCAAGGGCGTCACGCTATCGGAGAATCGGCGCTCTACGCCGCATATCTTGCGTTGTGCCTATCAGGCAATTGCATGCAATCCGTCAATCGCCAGCATCGAACTGCGGGATGGCGGTTGGCCGCGCGAACCCCTCGGCTGCGCCCGTCTGAAAGACAATCCGGCTCTGGCGCACGCTTTGCCGGTACAGGCGGTGGTGCACAATCGCTTCGAGCAGGAAGCCGAGTTCATCGCCGATACGATCGAGGCAATGCGCCAGCAGCGACCTGCGATGAAGCTTTCCGACATCGCTGTGTTGTACCGCACGCACACCCATCGACAAGAGGTGCTGGCGGAACTTCGCCGGCGCGACATTGCTGTGCACGTCCAGGGTGTCGATCTTTTCGATACGCCAGAAATCCGCGATGCCATGGCGGCGTTGCAGGTCATGGAGTCCGCCAATCCCATTGCGCTGGTTCGGGTGTCGGCATTTCCCCAGTTCAACGTGGATGCGGAAGAGTTTCGAGCTGCCCTCGCACTCGCTGGCAAGAAAGCGTCGATTGAGCCATTGCTGGAAAAAGTTCCCGGCGGCTTCGCGGTAATGGAATCGGTGCGTGAGGCGCGACACGATCTCGCCAACGCCAGCGATGCGCTGGAGCCGGCGATGAAGATTGCGCAACAAGTATTTCAACTGGCAGATTCACTTCCGCTGCGGCGACTGCAGGAATTGGCAGATCAATGGTGCAAGAAACCCAGGCCACTGGTGGGGCAGGGAATCCTGCGCGAATTTCTAGAGTACGTCGAGCTATTTCGCGAGGCAGGCGGATGCCTTTCCGAAGATGGCGGAGAGGACGATCCCGTAGCGGCGCTGGCGCCCACCGACTTCAGCAAGCGGCCTCTGGAAGATGCGGTGCAATTGATGACGGTACACGCTGCTAAGGGGTTGGAGTTTCCCCGCGTCTTCGTTTTGCGCGTCGCTTCACACTCCTTTCCGCACAACTACACCGAGCCGCTGGTTGAGTTTCCGCAGCAACTGCGCAGCAAGGATAATGCGGCTGAGAGCCCGCCCAAAATTCTTCACGAGGAAGAAGAGCGTCGGCTGTTCTACGTCGCCATGACACGCGCTAAGGATGAGCTCTACCTTTGCGCAAAGGTCAGTAAGGCGAAAAATAATCCCGCTCCTACAAAGTACATGCGGGAGTTGGTGGCTGCTGGACAGTTTGTGCTCAAGGGCGCCATCGAGTGCCGTGTGTTGCCGGCATCCGAAGTTATTCCAAAGTTACATGCCGCGGCAGAGCCACAGCCGGTGATCGCGCAGTGGGTCCAGCTTCCTGCCCGCTGCGACGCGCCCCTCGGGGAGTTGAGCGCCAGCGCCATCGAGCAGTATGAGCGCTGTCCGCTGGCATTCAAGCTCAGCCGCGACTGGTGTATCCCCGAAGAACCCGCGGCCATGATGCAGTTCGGCTCGGCTATGCATCTTGCCCTCAAAGCGTACTTCGATGGTGTGCGGGCCGGGCATCCATCTAATGAAGATGCGGTCATCGCCTGTTTCCGCGACGGGTTCGGCAAGGCGAAGATCGACGAGGATGCGCAGCGCGAGCTTTACGACAAGGATGGTTGCGAGCAACTACGGCAGTTCTTGCGTTCCGAGCTGGCAACACACACCGGCGAGATTCTGAACAACGAACGCTTCTTTCGCGCGACCATTGGCGGGACGGTGGTGAAGGGAAGAATGGATCGCCTGGAAAAGATCGATGGAGACCGTGTCAAGATTGTCGACTACAAGACGGGAAAGCCCAAGACACAGGACGATGCCGACGAGAGCCTGCAACTCTCTATCTATGCACTTGCGGCGAGGAGCATGGGTTTTATCGCCGAGTCGCTCGTGATCGTCAATCTAGCCGATTGCAGCGCAGTTGAGTCGCGGCGTTCAGAAAAGCAGCTCGACAGCGAGGCAGCCCGAGTGAGCAACGCCGCAGCCAATATTGCTGAGGGCAACTTCGATCCTAAGCCAGGCCGGCATTGCCGTTTTTGCTCCTATCGGAACCTTTGTCCAGCTACGGAAGTGATTGTCATTCAGCCCGCTGCACGCGCGGCCACCGTGAACTAGCCGAGTACGGAACCATCGCCGGGCCTCCAACCCTGATTTATCATCCTCTGCGGAGGTGATGCCGCTCGTGCGAGACTTCAATAGTTTGTCGCAAAAGGAAATCCTGGCCCTGGCCATTTCGCTGGAGGAGGAAGACGAACGAATCTATTCGGACTTCGGCGAAAATCTGCGGGAAGACTTTCCCGGTACGGCGCAGATGTTCGAAGAAATGCGCCAGGAAGAGATCGGCCATCGCCGTCGCCTGATCGAGCTTTACCAGCAGAAATTCGGCGAGCACATTCCACTGATCCGCAGGCAAGACAT
Organism: uncultured Acidobacteriaceae bacterium; assembly: GCA_963748225.1. Lineage (GTDB taxonomy): Bacteria > Acidobacteriota > Terriglobia > Terriglobales > Acidobacteriaceae > Bog-257. The sequence goes on along the minus strand of CAVVHW010000012.1, from coordinate 6,203 downwards.
TCGTGGCTTTGTGCAGCGCAGGCCCATTTGGCTGAATACCCCGCTTCGTCTGGAACAGATTCGCCGCCAAGTGGGCGCCATGGAAGTGGAGACGCGCCGCTTCTATGAGCATGCGGCTGCGCGTGCCGAAGATGCCGGCATTCGCCAGTTACTCGACGATCTGGCCGTCGAAGAGGCTTCGCATGTCGAACGAGCCGAGCAGTTGGAGAAGACCGAACTTAAGCCAGAGGTTCGGGAGGAAGAAGAAAAAGCGCAACGTCGTCTCTTTGTCTTGCAGATCGTGCAACCCGGACTTGCTGGTCTGATGGACGGGTCGGTATCAACTCTCGCACCGGTATTTGCCGCCGCGTTTGCCACCAAGAACACATGGGACGCTTTTGCCGTAGGACTCGCCGCTTCGCTAGGGGCTGGCATCAGTATGGGGTTTGCCGAGGCACTGTCCGACGACGGCAGCCTGACGGGACGCGGCACCCCGTGGTTGCGCGGCTTGGTATGTGGCGCAATGACGGCGTTGGGCGGCATCGGCCACACTCTGCCGTATCTCATTCACGACTTCCGCATAGCCACGACCATTGCGATTATCGTGGTGCTGTTCGAGCTGGCGGCCATTACCTGGGTTCGCAATCGTTTCATGGATACTCCCCCGCTGTCAGCGGCGATTCAGGTGGCGTTCGGAGGCGCGCTGGTATTCGCCACCGGTATCCTGATCGGAACTTCGTAGTGTCATGGCACATTCAAAATATGCGATATTCGACGGCGTGAAGGTACGGCTCATAACTTGTCTCGTGTTGCTCGTTCTTGTGTTGATTACGATCTGCCCTGCAGGGATGTCAGCCCAATCACAAGCGACTTACCTTGGCATCGACCGCAACGATTATCCCGGCAATGCCAACATGGCCACGCTGCGCAAGACATTTGCCTTCACGGGCTATTGGCTGAACAACCCGCCCGGCGCGAACGCCAACCCCTGGCAAGGCAAGCGCAATACGCTCCAATCCATGGGCTACGGCTTCCTGCTCCTGTTTAACGGCCGGGAGTATCGACAGCTCAAAGCTTCGGGCAATGCAGCTCAACTGGGGAGCCGCGACGCCGCGGCTGCTGTGAAGGCGGCCGTTGGTGACGGTTTTCCTAAGAACTCCATTCTGTTTCTCGATCAGGAGCAGGGCGGCCGCATGCTGCCCGAGCAGCGCGCCTATATTCATGCCTGGGTCGATGGAGTAGTGCAGGGAGGCTATCGTGCCGGTATCTATTGTTCGGGCATTGCCTTTCGCGAATCAGGTACGGTCTCCGTGGTGACAGCCAATGACATTCGCGATCATGCCGGTGGCCGCAACATCCATTTCTTTGTGAGCAACGATCAGTGCGGACCTTCGCCGGGCTGCGTTTTTCCCAAACCGGCGCCGGCTCCCGCCGCGAGCGGAGTGGCCTTCGCCGAAGCATGGCAATTCGCGCAATCGCCTCGGCGTCCGGAAATGACTGCTGCTTGCCGTCAGACCTATGCGCCAGATGGCAACTGCTATCCCCCAAACATGTCGACCACCACCGGGGTACACGTTGATGTCGACACCGCGAATTCGTCCGATCCATCACGCGCACGTGTGAAATGAAAACAACACGAGGGCTGCGGTTCGCAGCGGCTAATACGGTCTGGAACCAAATAGATCAGTGGAGCCACGAGTTGCCCGGGTGGCTCATCTCTCCCTACACTGGCAGATAGGAATCAAGCAAAGTTGTATTCACTATACCGTCTGAAATGTCGGACGGTGCTGGCCTTGCACTCGACTGCTCGTCAGCACCAGGCAGTCCGGCTAATACTATGGCAAGTGACAGGAGTGTCATCATGGAGAAGGTAATTCCTCGCTGGGAATGGAGGACTTTCGGAGAGAATTTTGGCGACGCTGATCGCCGCTTCGCCACTCTTAAACCTGGCGACGTGCAGGAAAGTGATGAGGTTTACCTGCTCTCGTCCGTCAGCGATCAAAATGTCAAAGTTCGCGATCAGTTGATGGACATAAAGACACTTGAGCAGGTCAACGCCGATGGTCTCGAACAATGGAAACCCGTCATGAAAGCCGGTTTCCCATTGCCTGCCGCGGAAGTCAAGAGAGTCCTTGCTGCCCTTGAACTCGAGTCCCCCGGGTTGGCCCGCTCAGACTATACGCTCGAGCAATTTATTACCGACCTGGCGGGGTCAAGCGGACAGCTGCGTGTCGTGAATGTTCACAAGAAGCGCGCCCGTTACAAGATTGAAGACTGCATGGCTGAGATGACCGAGGTGCAGGCGGACGGCAGAAAGATACGCACGGTGGCGCTGGAATCGGAAGATCCGGCTCTTGTGATTGCCGCCGTGCGCCAACTTGGACTGGGCCAGTTTCAAAACATTAGCTACCCGCGAGGCCTGAAACGGCTTGTCGGGATGACGAACTGAGGAGGCTTTGCTATGCCCAGCTATGCGGTTGTCGATGTTGGCACAAATTCGGTGAAATTCAATATCAGCGAACGTCACGACGATGGGACATGGCATACGATCGTTGATCGCGCTGAAATTACACGGCTCGGCGAAGGTCTGGAGAAAACCAACGAGATCAGTAGTGAGGCGTTCGCCTGCACGGTGGATGCAGTGGCCCGGATGATTTCGGAAGCTCATCAGTATGGAGTGACGGCGATCGCGGCCGTCGGCACCATGGGATTGCGAACGGCTCGCAATAGCCAAGAGTTTATTGATGCGGTCCGAAAGCGATCTGGCATCACCATCGAAGTCATCTCCGGTGAAGAAGAAGGGCGACTGGCCTATCTTGCCGTCAAATCCGATCTTGGTCTGGCACAAGGCTCACTGGCGATCTTCGACAGTGGAGGCGGAAGTACACAATTCACATTCGGTCGCGGTCCTACGGTGCAAGAACGGTTTAGCCTGAACATCGGCGCGGTTCGATTGACCGAGCAGTTTGGTCTGGACGGAGTGGTGTCGGCTGAAGAACTTCGCGCCGCTCGCGCAGCGATCGCCGCTGAATTCGCCCGCATCGAGAACAAGTCGTCGCCTGACGTGCTGGTTGGGATGGGTGGCGCCGTCACCAACATCGCCGCGGTGAAGCATGGGCTAGCGAAATACGATCCCAATGTCATTCAAGGATCAGTGATCGAGAGCAGAGAGATCGAACGCCAGATCGAGCTCTACCGTACCCGTTCGCTGGAGGATCGGCGCAGAATCGTCGGCCTGCAGCCGAGGCGCGCTGATGTGATTCTCGCAGGCGCATGCATAGTTGCGACCGTGATGGACAAGCTTCGTGAGGAAAAGCTGTCGGTCAGCGATTGCGGACTGCGGCATGGTCTGCTGCTCGACCGCTTCACGAGGTAATCACAGATTCAAGCGGGCATAGTACGCGGAAACCGAAGAAAGGTTGAACATTTCCCAATAAGGAACGAACCCGATGTTCCGACTACACATCTAGGTTGCCTGCACCGACATCGATGTATATATTACTCATTTCGGAAGCCTAACTGCGCGATTTAGTCTTGTGCGCGACGAGCGAGTCCCTCATGTCATATTTTCGACAAGGTCTTTCTACTTTTCTCAGCACTACTCTGATCATTGGTGTTGTCGGCCTCGATGGGTGCAGCAAGAAGTCGGAGCCGGCCCAGTCTGGACAGCCGGAGCAGCAACAGGAACAAGCGCCGGCGACTACCTATGCTACGCCCACTCCGGACCAGCTCTACCAGTTGGTCGCTCCCATTGCGCTGTTTCCCGATAACCTGGTGGCGCAGGTCCTAGCGGCTTCGACCTACCCAGACCAAGTTAGCGCTGCCTACCAGTGGCTCCAACAGAATTCGAGCCTTAAGGGCCAGCAGCTGTTGGAAGCCGTCAATCAGCAGCCGTGGGACGCCAGTATCAAGGGATTGACCCAGTTCTCTGACGTGCTGAGCCAGATGGCGACGAACCTGTCGTGGACGTCCGCTTTGGGTGACGCTTACTACAACATTCCCCAGAGCGTGATGAATGCCGTACAGGTAATGCGACAGCGCGCCTACCAGGCCGGCAATCTCAAAACCACCCAGCAGCAGAACGTCACCGTGCAGAACCAGGCGCCCGGAACCGCTCCGCCTCCGGAAGCCTCGTCCGGCGAACCGCAGACCACGATCGTGCAGCCTCCGCCGCAAACCATCATCATTCAGCCGGCGCAGCCGGACGTGGTGTATGTGCCCACTTATAACCCGACGGTGGTCTATGGGGCTCCGGTGGCTGTCTATCCCGGCTACTCTACCGGTGCCATGGTTGCCACCAGCCTGCTTTCTTTTGGAGTGGGAATTGCAGTCGGCGCGGCTATCAGCGGTGGCGGGGGATGCTGCGGATGGGGCTGGAACTCGTGGGGGTGTGGCTGGCACAACTCCACTGTCGTCTACAACCACAACACCTATATTTCCAACTCCAATACGTTCGTCAACCGTAACAATTACTACAATCGCAACAATGCGAACTTCAACAACGTTAACCGCAATAACATCAACACCAACAACATTAACCGCAACAACGTGAACGCGAACAACATCAATCGCAATAACGTCAATAACCGTGCCAACAATTTCAACAGCGGTAACGAGCCGCACTTCAATCAGAATCTGAACCAGAAGCAGTTCAGAAATGAAAACGCACAGAACCTGACGGGGCAACGCGGTGGCAACGTGGGGCAAGGCGGCGGCAACCTGGGACAGCGAGGCGGCAATCAGCCCAATTTCAACCAGAACCGCGCCGGCCTGAATCAGCAGCAGAACCGCGGCGGCAATCAGAACCAGGGCCGCGCCAACAACTTCAATCAGAACCAGCGGCAGCCACAACGCGGCTATGGTGAGCAAGGCACCCGCGGCGCCGGCACTAGCGCATTTGGTGATTACAGTAAGGGCGGCAACGCTCGAACCAACAGCGCGCGCGGCCAGCAAAGCCTCGCTGGAAACCGTGGCGGGGGCGCCGAGCGCAGTGGCGGCGGTGGTGCACGCGCTGGCGGTGGCGGAGGAGGCCGGCGCCGTTAGTTGAGGCGAATGGCCGACCTTGTATCGCGGGACCGAAATCTAAGGAGAACACGCACTGTGAAATTCATCGCGCAATCTTTGCGAGTACTTACCCTCCGGCGGTCGCTGGCGATGCTCGCCGTAAGTCTGCTGTTCCTGTTGAGTGCCCCAGGCTTGTTGGCGCAAGAGGGCAACGAGAAGACCTTCAACTCCCCAGGTGACGCGGTGTTGGCCCTATACAACGCCGTCAAGTCCAACGATGGGCAGGCACTGAGCGCCATCCTCGGTTCCAACTCCGGCCCGATCCTCCACACGGGAGACGAAGTTGCCGACAAGAAAATGGGAACGGACTTCATTCGCCGTTACGACCAGATGCATCGCGTGGTGATGGAGCCGAACCAGACGGTTACCCTCTATGTCGGTGCGGACAACTGGCCGATGCCAATTCCTATCGTCAAGAACAACAATGGCGCCTGGTACTTCGACACGGAAACCGGGAAGCAGGAAATCCTTTACCGTCGTGTCGGCCGAAACGAGAACGACGCAATCGACGTTCTGCATACCTTGGTTGACGCCCAGCACGACTACGCTTCAGCGACCCATGACGGTGAAGAGACAAAGCATTACGCCATGAAGTTCGTGAGCAGCGAAGGCAAGCAGGACGGGCTCTATTGGAAGACCAATGACAACGAAAGCCCGAGTCCAATCGGGCCACTGCTGGTGGCCGCCACGGGTGAAGGTTATGCCATGAAGCAGGGCCAGCAGGCGCCCTTCCATGGTTACTACTGCCGCATCCTCACCAAGCAGGGGGCCGCGGCCAAGGGCGGCGCACGCGATTACATGGTGAACGGCCAGGCCACGCGCGGCTTCGCATTTGTCGCCTACCCAGCCGAGTATCGCAACTCCGGCGTTATGACCTTCATCGTCAATCAGGACGGCGTGGTGTATGAAAAAGACCTTGGCCAGGATACAGGCAAATTGGCCGCGGCCATGTCCGAGTTTGACCCTGACAGCACCTGGCGGCCGGTGGAATAAGCCTGCGGGCGCCGCAAGTCACCAAAAGAAAGCTGCTTATCTATCAACCGCCCCCGCTCCAGCTGAGAAAGGCCAGGTGGGACATCCAGGTTGAGTTGGGGTGTTCTACTGCGCTTGGCTCCGACCCGCAGCATCGTCAGATTGTGGTGGAGCTAGTCGGGATCGAA
>CAVVHW010000011.1:0-9496 GCA_963748225.1 uncultured Acidobacteriaceae bacterium | reverse complement strand
AATTGTGGCTGGCTTGTCTCCTTCAGTGGTAGCAAGTAACCGTTGCACGTCGTCCCAAGATGGGCCAGATGGGAGCGTATCATGGAGAACACCCGAGGGGGCTGAATCGTTTCGGCCAGCCGGATTGACACCAATGCTGGCTTTGAGCATAGCGAAAAAATGCCCGCAGGGAGTCAGCGTAGATGCTCACCGAGGTGCGGCTATGCTTGCTTTTATGAAGTTTCTCGAAGCAATGCGTTATCCACGTGCGTCGGTGTAATCTCGTCGAGACCTCGGGGAATGCGAAAAGGTAAGTAATCCCAGGAATTGTTGAACGACCCGAGAACGGAAGATCCACCGTTTTCTCGACAAGCCGCGTTCGCGGCATGTAGTCGACGAAGGCGGCGACTTTGTCAACATAGGGCCGTGGCGCTTTCACCGGAGTAGTTCAAACGTTCCATGAACTTCAGCCAATCGATGGCATAGATAATGAAACGTTTGCGGGTTCGCGTCCTCCTGCGGTCTGCTTGCGTTTGCTCGATCGGGTGGCCCAGCGGTCGGCCGCTGCTTCAATCTCAGCGGTGGTGATCATGTCGATCTGGTCGCTACCGAGACGAAGTATTTGGTAATGGCAAGGAGGTATAGCTCCGCGGAGCGCTGCACGTCGAGAGCCATACCAAGTTCAGCGCATGCTCAGATAGCGCTGCCGTTGTTCCGCTAGGGGACTCTGGCGATGCCGGGCCAAAGGCGTGAGGGCTTTGTAAGATTTCTCGAACATGGTCACGCCTCCGAACGGATGGATAAATAGCAAGCGGGATTCTGAAAGGTTGTGCGATTATGTAGTGTTGGAAATAAAATTGTGAGTGGAATAGTAGAGTTACAACGCATAGGCCACATAACCAACTGCACAACATTAGGAGCTTATGTGGATAACCTCCGGCTGAGAACGTATGCCAAGTGAGTGGGACGAAGCCTTCATCGCGGTCGCAGAAGTCACCCATTAGAATTGCCAGCTTGCCGCCCGATTTCAGGGCACGGAGAAATTACGGATGAACTGGCTGTATCGCCGCAGGAAGTCATCCAGCGTCGGTGCCCTGGAAAGTTCGCGTTCATCGATGAGCGTATAGCTTCTGCCGCCAGTACGGCGGGTGTGCCCAGATGAAGTCAAAGGTCTCCGTGGGGAGAGTCTTTCGGGTCGCAGGCGTCGAAACCCTCATGAATGTCGAAGTGCATGCAGGCGATGCCGAGTTCGTCGCAGACATCGCGACAATGCCGCTGCCCGCCATTGGGTTCATGAGGAGGTTTGGCCGAAAGTAGGTAGCAAATCTCTGATGAGGTTGCCGCCGCAGTTGCCCGGCCACTTTCGATCGCCGCACTCACCGGCCCGGTGGAAGTGATAGAGGCTGGTCAGGTGTGGCACCGGTGATGCGTTCCGCGGTGCCAGTGGCAGCCGAGCATAGATGGGTTGGTCACGCTCCTCTATCCGAGGCAGACCCGTTTCAGGCGGCTGGCATAAAGGGATTGGCGGTGTGGGTGGCGTGGTTCATGGCTTTGTCCTTTCATCATGGAGTTCAGTGAGGTAGTGGTCGAGGCGAGGCGATCCAGCCTAGCGAAGTCTTCGCCGTGCCGGTCGCACCAGTGACGGATGTCGGCCAACAGGTCGATAAGTTGCGTTGCCGGATCGGGATCGCGGTCGCCATAGAGGGCGATTGCTTTGTCGAACGCTGTGCCTGGGATTTCGTTATTACTCATGGTCGTCTCCCGATGATTGGATGTCCGCATCTGATGACGGAACATTGGCCGAGACTCCACTCCTTCGATGGCGTTTTCTGCCGCAATCGTGAGGTTGATGGTGGTCCAGGGCGATAGGTCGCCAGTCTTGGCCTGCGGGTTGTGCCGCACGATGACTTGCCAGAATGCGTCCAGTGCTTCGTTGGCTAAATCGGCGATGGTCGATTTGGTCATGGCCTACCTCCCGTCATAAGCTGTGACGAGGAGGCGGAGTTCCTGAAACTCGCGATCGAGGTCGTCGTAGGCCACGTCGAAGTCTGAGTCGCAGCCTGCGGAAAGTTCGTCGGACAATTGATGAAAGCGGGACGTGATGGCGTCGTAATCGGTGATCGTTTGCATGATCTGAATCCTTTCAGGTGGTGGGGCGAGCACCGCAGCACCCGCCCCGTTGCGTTAGTCCTTCTTTTCACTGGCGACGCGGAGGGTGATCCGGCCATCGAGCGGCACACAGTCGAGCTGGATGTTGAATCCCTTGCCGTCGGCGTGTGGCCATACGCTTCCATTCGCGTCCAGAAGCCCTTCTGACCGTCGCGGTCGCGTACCTGGTAGGCGATGTGGTTGGGGATTTCGAGGTGGTGCCTTCGGTTGGTTTGGTGTCAGACATGGTTGGTCTCCTTCTTTGTATTTCAAGCCACGCCCATCGCGACCTGATTGCACAGCGAATAAAGCCGCCGAATGCCGTGCACTTGCGCATCGCGACAAGCGAAAGACGGAGGGTCCGCACCGCGGAAACCGTCTTGGCAAGCTCGCGAGCCGGTGGCGGATTTAGCGTGCCCATCAGAAAGGTCGTGGGGAGTGCTGGCAAAACTTGGGAGAACAGCCGATCCATACCGGACCACGAATGGCCCTCTTGATCCGCTCAGGATGTGCCTGCCTGGTGAATACCGGCGACGGATGGAAGGCTCGATTCGGGAGTAGCATGCGATGCCATGCCGGCAAGACAATGCCTAGGGTGCCGATGGATAGCGGCGGCTCGTCCCGAAAGAACAGAAACAAAATGAAAACGCTCAACGGGATGGGAGCAGATATGCCCTTCGGCGATAGTTGGGGGGCACGCCCCCGGTTGGCGATCCGCTGAACGGCTCTTGAAGTTTGCGGGTGACCTGCGTCGCCCTTTGGAAACAAGGGACATTACAGTTGATCGTCGTCATCGCCTGATCTGGACGGCTGCGGTCGTTTACCCGTGGCTACCAACCCACAGAACATCGTCGGCTAGATGCCAAGAGGCTCGCGGGTCGTCTCGCGTGCGTTGAGTGGCAAGGAATCCAGTTGGCCGGCCGAGATGGCAGGTACAAGGCAATGCAGAACACGTGTATTCAAAAAACGAATTGACTCAGTGGGCCGGTCACGGCAGACTTACAAACGTCTAGGTGTCGCACCACGAACAAGGATCAGTCATGCCCCGTACCATTCCGCCAGGTTATGAAAGCAAGTACGCGGATTTCATTCGGCTTTTGCGCGAAAGCGAGGGCCGATAACGTCGGGCACGTCGTTATCGCCGAGCCATGCGTTTTGGGGGATAATTATGACGAGATCATCGAAAGCCTGTCGCGTCTGGCAGAAGCCGGCTTGGCACTCCACGTTAGTAGCCGATGACCAGCGTCCCCCTTCGGAAACAGCAGCATTTACGCCTGATCATCGTGATTGCTGGTAGGTTTCTTTGCTGGCTTAGGCTTACGGAAGTCTGACCACAATCGCAGGATCGGTAAGATCAGACCGGAGGTCTAGCAAAGAGAAAAACCACCCTGCAAGGGAAGGCGAGGAGGCGAGATCACTAGCCCACAGGCAGAGTGATGGTGCGGGTGATCGGACTTGAACCGATACTCCATTCGAGAACGGACTCCTAAGGCCCGCGCGTCTACCAATTCCGCCACACCCGCATAGCGGGATCTATAGCGCTTCAAAACCTCTTCGCCAACAATTATTGTGACTAACTAATCATCATTCTTACCAGTTGGTTGACTGACTTGAACCTGTCGTTTGGAAGATGTTTTGGGCCTCCGCACGTTAATGGCTGCCGCGTCCAGCGTATTCTTGATGTGCGATGCGTAAAATTTCTCGATCATTTCAACGCTGGTACGGCAGTTCTTCGCGATCTGGTAAATATCGGCCCCTTCCATCAGCCGCATGCAGATGTAGGTGTGCCTGAGGCTGTAAGCCGTCCGGCGATTGCCGTCACGGTCGAATTTCAATTCAAGTTCGTCCAGGATCGTGTTGAGCAATTCACGCTGGCTTTTTGATTTCCCAAAATCCGATCCGTTGGCTTCGTCGTATTGCGCTTCAGTCAGCCGTTGAAAGGGCCTTACTGCACCGCTCATGCTTTTGCAATATCCAACCCCGCGCTTGCCGCGAACTTCGATTTCGAGGATGCGTTCGCCCGTCGCTTCATCGGTAACGATGGCGACGTCTCGAAATTCGAGGCGGGCAGCTTCGTCCGGCCTAAGCCGGTGTTGGCCATGAACAGAACGTTGGGACCGAGCAAAGAATCAGCGCCATTCCTGACCATCTGGAGAGCGCCATCGAATACGGCTTCGATCCTGGCTTCTCCTTGGAAGCGCATCTCTAAAGCCGTTTAGTTATCTGTCTTGTTCCCAAGAACACGGTAGACTGGCAAGCAACCGTGTGGTTCGTGATTTGATAGCGCTCGGAGAGAATGTTGACGCATTCTCCCCGAGCTTTCCCTTGGGAGCAGTTCCTCCCGTGGGCGCCCACCAAGGTACGCGAAAACGCCGTCGTTCAAGGCCAGAGGGCGCCGACCGCGTCCGCGGAGTCTGCCTGCGCAAAGAGTGCGGGCGTAAGTACCTGCCGCGGTGCTGGAACCAGCGCTACTGCCAGGAGTCCGGAATGCCAGCGGCAGGTCCACCGCTGGCAAGCGGCCCGGCGGCAGGCGAAGTACCGCCTGAATGCCTCTGCGTCAAAGCCCGGCATGCCCAGGCAGAGAAATAGCGCCGTCAGCGGGCGAAGCTCGCGTCTCAGTCGTTGATCAGAAGCCAGAGGTTACGCCGGCGCGTGGTCACGCAGATGGGGCAGCCAAACTTTTTTTCCGCTCCCGCTCTGCGATCGGCCAGGCTGCTACGAACCGCCTGTGACCTCGATCCGTAACCAAGCACGCTATTGTTGCCCCGCCTGTCGTCAAGCTGTTGGCAATGTCCATGATCGTGAACGCAAGTGGCTCTTTCGCTGGACCTGACGATGGCCGTACGAAGCGAGCTCACGAATACCGAGCCGCTCGCGAGCGCCGGTTGCTCGCAATCCAATAGTCTGCCAATCGTTACCGCTGCGAGCCCCTCCGGAGTGACGATTTCACCAGGGCACGCAGGTCGTCAATTATCGCGTGAGCGTCTGGAGGCTGATTTAGCTTGGGCATCCTGACCCACTTTCAGGAGCCCAAGCATGATTCAAAAACGATTCTGGTGCCCGCGCGACTGCGGCATCCTCCCGAAACAGGTTGGTCGTGGGTGGACCGCCGCTTTGTACGTGAGCACATGGCCCACCTCTCTCGCGAGGCGGTGCTGTTGTATTTCTTCCTCTCTGCGGTGGCCGACCGCCACGGGGTTTCGTTCTACGGTGACGGCACGCTGGCCTGCTCTGCTGCGCATGACGGTGCCAGCCTTGGTCCACGCCCGCGAAGAACTGCTGGCCCACGATCTGATCGCCCATGAGGTTCGCTTCACCCAGGTCCTCTCCATGCCACCGCCCGGTCAGCACCGTCGCGACGAGCCTGGCCAAGGGCTGATGCAACTGGGCGAGATCTTGCGCCAGGCCATCGCATCGACGCATTCAAACCAGGAAGGAGCCTGCCATGAAGGTCGCCTTATGGGCCGAAATCCGCCGCTTGGCCGAGATCGAGAAGCTCTCCGGCTGGGCTATCTCACGACGACTCCGCTGCTCACGGCACACGGTCGCTGCGGCGCTCAAGCTGGACCAGCCCCCCACGCGCCAAGTCGTGCACCGCGCTAGCCTCCTGAATGCCCACCGGTCCAAGATCGACGCCCTGCTGGCCAAGTATCCTGAACTCTCGGCGGTCCGCATCCGTGAAGAAATCGCTCGCGGTCCCGATGGCTATACCGGCAGTGCCTGCACCGTCCGCCGCTATCGTGCGAACGGTCCGCCCCGCTCGCGGTCGTGTCTATCAGGAAGTCGAGTACGAGCCGGGCCAGGCGATGCAGGTCGATTGGGGATCATGTGGCCGCGTGCAAGTCGGCGCCACGACCCGCAAAGTCTCGGTCTTCGTGGCCGTGCTCTGCTACAGCCGGTTGATCTACATCGAATTCACGCTCTCGCAGCGCAAGGCCGAGTTCTACCGCGGAATCGTGAATGCTCTCAACTTCTTTGGTGGCAGTCCCCGCGCCATCATCTTCGACAACTTGAAGGCAGGCGTGATCAATGGCTCGGGCCGGTCTGCCTGTTTCCATCCCGAGTTCCTGGCGCTGTGCGGTTACTTCTGCTTGCAGCCGATCGCCTGCGAACGGCGCGATCCAGAGTCAAAAGGAATCGTCGAAGGAAGCGTGCGCTACATCAAGCACAATGCCCTCGCCGGACGCGCCGATGAGCTCATCCGCTTTGAGGACTACCTGGCATTTGCACCAATGTGGCGCGACCAGGTCGCCAATGTGCGGATACATGAAACAACCCGCGAGCGGCCTGTTGACCGCTTCCAGCAGGAGCGGTCGCTGCTGCAGCGCACTGCCGCTGATTCCCTACGACACCGATGAGATCGTGCCGGCAGTGGTTACCCCTCATGCGCGGATCGAGTTCGACGGCAACCGTTATTCGGTACCACCAACCTTGGCACGCCGGCCGGTCAGCATTCGCGCCAACCGTGACGAAATTCGCATCCTGCACGACGGCCATCTGGCGGCTCAGCACGTTCGTTGCTACCAGCGAGGACAATTGATCGTGCTGCCGGACCATCGGCTGGCGGCGCTTGCACTTTCGCGGCGGTCTCGGAGCTCTGCGCTGGAGCAGACGTTTGACGCTCTGGGCCCCGAGGCACGTCAATTCCACCTCCATCTCAGGAAGCAGCCGGTGAAGACCGGCGTCCACCTGCGTCGCCTGCTCGGTCTGGCGCGGCTTTATGGCACGGCCGAGCTGCTCGGCGCCATCTCTCGGGCTTTGGAGCTGGCGACCTACGACGCCGCTTATGTCGAGAACCTCTTATTGGCAGAACGCCGGCGACGACAGCTTCCCACACCGACTCTCCCCACTCCCAAGCGGCGTGAATTGATTGACGAGATCGATCTGGAGCCCGCTGATCCTTCCGTTTACGACCGTTTCTGCAACACCACTGACGAGGGTTCTCATGGCACGACGAGATGACAATCTCCAGGCACGGCTCGACCGTGACCTGGCTGAGTTGAAGCTTCCGGTGATCGCCAAGAGCTATCGTGAGGTTCTGGATGAAGCAGCTCGCAAAGGCAGCTCCCATTTGGAGGTCCTGGCGATACTGATTGGAATGGAACAGGCGGCCCGTGAGCAACGAGCTCTCGAGCGGCGGATGCGTGAAGCCCGGCTTCCCAAGCAAAAGACCCTGGCTGAATACGACTTCAAGTTCCCCAAGCGAATCCCCAAGACCGCGATCTTGCGGTTGTTCGACTGCGACTTCATCGAGAAGCACGAATGTGCCGTGCTGATCGGACCGACAGGAACTGGAAAGTCGCATCTTCTCACAGCACTTGGGTACAAAGCGGCTGAGCGTGGCTTTTCGGTTCGCCATACGCGTGTCGTGGACATGATCAATCATCTCACTGCGGCCCAGATCAGTGGGCAGTTAGGCAAAACGCTCAGAAGTTATGTCCGTCCCAGTCTTCTCCTCCTCGATGAGCTGGGCTATCTGCCCATCGACAAGCGCGGGGCCGATTTGTTGTTCCAGGTTGTCGCCGCCCGTTATGAAATTGGATCGATCGTGATCACCACGAATCGAACCTTCAAGGAGTGGGGCACCCTATTTGATGAGGACAACACCCTGGCAACGGCCTTGATCGACCGGCTGATGCATCACGGGGAGGGGATCGTTATTGAAGGAACGAGTTTTCGCATGAAAGACAAAGGTCCCGATTCGACCGGTGAGTGACCAAGCGCAGTGCGTCAACGTCCGGATCGGGTGTTCGATGCGAAGTGAGTTGCATTTGGCGTGAGGGGCAGGGAACGTCCAGCCCACCCTCGAGCGACCCCGGCCATTGTGCCGGGTCGTTCGAGCGGCCGGTTCCTTGATGAGCGGGCTCGCGTTGACCCCAGGCTCTGATCCAGAATCCGCGAGCAGCTTCCTGCGGGGGGCTTCGTCTTGGCGGTCTGGTCATCCTGTTTGTGGCCCGTGGCGGTCCGCGGCGAGGAATTGGCGGTGGCCCTGTCCACCACGCCGGACTCAACAAGCTCGAACGCCTGGCTGGCCCGTCCGTGCCAAGCTTGGCCACGCCATATTCCTGGCTCGATCTGACTCCGCGTTTTTCGCAGCGTGCCGAGCGGCGCTGTTGTATGCGCCCAGCCCCACACCCGTTACAAGTACAGCGCCGCATTAATGCGCAAAACTGGAGCTCAATTCTTGCTCGGTCCCAAACGTAGTCGTGCAAGTTCTCACGCCCCTTTCCAGCGTTGGTTCTTCGGGTTTTTAGCTCTTTCGCGAGTTGCTTCGTATAAGCGCCTTGTATTCTTCAGGGAGATAACGAGTGCGATGTCCAATTTTGCCTGAGCTTTTGTATGGTGCCGATAGGTCTGGCACGTAGGGCAGCCAACCTTGACGGTTTGCGGTTTTCAAAACCAGCCGCAAGGCTACGATTTCTTGCTGAAGTGTTGAACGAGCTGGACGCCTAGGTTTCCCAGTTTTTTTATCCACGCGAGATGTCATGCGGTGTATGCGATAATCTTGAACTAGGCCGGGACTGATCTCCGACAGGAACTTATCACCGAAGAAGGGAAGGAGGTGAACCGAATTATTAGTCTCACATTTTCTCCAGATATTTTGCATTTTTCGCCATAGGTTATGACCGTGTACTCGGGCAAGAACTTTTCTGCTGCATCCTTAGGACTTTCCCAAACTTAAGCTTCGATAAAATCATTCTGCCCTTCAGTTCCAAGTACCAGTCCTCAGCGATTGTCCTGGCGAGACTAAAGCTGTCCACTTTCGTGGATTTGCGCCAGTTCTTTCCGGCGAGAAAGGTTGAGCATTGCCAGTTCAGACTGTTCTCTGCGGTACAGGTGGAGTTTTCCACCCATGATCTGATCCTGGAATATTTCGTGCTCCTACGCCAACAAGTGTGTAACTTATGTGTAACAGTTGTTCATTGAGGAGTCAACTGATAACACTCTGTTAATACCTAATATTTGTACTTTCCGGTTTTTTGGTTACCCGATTTAGGTTCGGATTGGGTCTGCTTTAAGCCATTGATGTATAGGAGCAATAGTACATGACTATTCTCTATGTGTAAATCACTGTGTAACTAACCGGCCGTGTTTCCTACTTTCTAGTGTTGGAATACCTCTGTATCCACAAGGACTGGTGGATATGGAATGATCCAGATAGCGGAGTTTGAGTCCCATAAAGCCCTTAAGGAGTGGCTGTGCACAACCGCCCCAGGGTTTGAGCGGTAGCCTTGCTCAGCTCCGCTTTTCTGGTGCGTCCATCAAAAAGTCCGCTAGCTATTGGGTTCCTGAGCTATTTCTACGGCCACCTGGCGATCGAAGCCCGCTGAAGGACAAATAACTTAACCGAACCAAGTACATAACAGAA
>CAVVHW010000010.1:2500-736713 GCA_963748225.1 uncultured Acidobacteriaceae bacterium | reverse complement strand
AGGACGAAAAACCGCGTGAGCCGCATAGGTCGTCGATTTTGCGGCTGAATCCGCGGTTGGAACGGCGAACGCGGCGCCAGAACGCCGCATTACCGTACCATCCCCGATTACGGGGGAGCGATTCTAAGCGAGAGCCTACTTAGAAGTTGGAGGCTCTTGGTTCCTTGTTCACAAGGCGCGTTGCCTTCGTGAATATTCTTCCTCTTATTTCCTTGCCAGTCGATGGCGCGAGTAACAACCCAGCGGCCAGGCCAACTCCCGCTCCGGCGAAGAATTGAAGGGCCCTCTTACCCGACGACGGTTTGGTACGCAGGTGCTTCGCAGCAGTTTTACCCAGGCTTTCGGCCCGCCAGGCAGCGTCATTGCGGAAGTCCTGGGCAATTCGTTCGGCTTCATGGCTCACGGACTTTGCTCGCTGGCGGACTGTGTTGACCAGCTGGCTTGCTAACGCCAGCGTCTCTGCACACGTATTGATTCCTTTCATCCACCTTTCCGTTGTAGTGCTCACTAATTGCCTCCCTTGAACATTGGGCCGAAGCCCGATCCCGAAATGGTATTTGTCTTAATTTGTATTTCTGTTCATTCCGCCTTATCCCTCGACGGACGGCAGTCAGGTCGTCATAATGAACTCTGACCCGACATGCCGTATCGCATCTCTACGCCTCCTACCCTGATTACAGCTGCGGCGGCGACGTAGTGGTAGTCGTCGTCTGAGACTGGTTTTGTGGCG
Source organism: uncultured Acidobacteriaceae bacterium (assembly GCA_963748225.1). GTDB lineage: Bacteria > Acidobacteriota > Terriglobia > Terriglobales > Acidobacteriaceae > Bog-257. Next base: position 735,983 of record CAVVHW010000010.1, on the reverse strand, counting down.
GATTCGTCGTGGTGGTCGTTGTCTGACTCTGACTCTGTGTTGGCGGTGTGCTAGTGGTGGTGGTCGTATCGGTTTGCTGATTTACCTTCTGGTGGTGGTGCTTGGACTTCGTGGTCGTGTGGGTGGTTTGCGTAGTCTGGCTTTGTGTCGCTGGCTGATCTGGCGAAGTTGTGGTTGTTGTGCTCTGGGTCTGCGTGGACGGCACACTTTGGGTAGTCGTGGTAGTGGATTGCGTGTTGTCCTGGGCCATTACGGGCAGCGATAGGACTAGCACGAAAAGTGCCGTTAGGCTCATGACAACCAGCTTCTTCTTGCTCGTCATTTGATTCAATTCTCCTTTTGAATTGGGCGCGTAGCTCGGTAGCCGAGGCGGGCCAGCAACCACGGATCACGGAGCATAAGATATGATGCGTTTTCTTGACTACGTGATGGGTCGTTCTTGGCGCCGCCCGCTAAGTGCCGCTAAGCCCGCCCGTATCAAGTGTTTTTGAAACTGTACGGCTCGGAGTTTTTTCGCATTCCCCACCAAGCACTGGAATGCAGTTTTCTTTACAACGCGTCTCGCGCATTTAAGAGCCGTTTGGAGAAGCCACCTTAGTGGAATTCTATCGGTCGTTGCCGCCCGAAGCTGTGCAAATCCTATTGGTGCTCTTCTTGTCTTTCCTCATTGGATTGGAGCGTGAAGAGCATAAAGCCGCAGTCGGGCATTACAGCTTTGGAGGAGTGCGCACATTTCCGCTTATAGGACTGATCGGCTATGCGATGGCCTTGCTTTCCGGGACGCAACTGGTACCGGTCACGCTCGGATTCCTGGTAGTCGCCGCGTTCCTTTTGCTTTCCTACTGGCATAAGCTTTCCGGTTCCAACACTTCCGGCATGACTTCGGAGATGTCCGGGCTGGCAACTTATCTGGTCGGCGCGCTTGTCTACTATGGCCACTTTTGGATTGCAACCGCGCTCAGCGTAGCGAGTTTGCTGCTGCTGGAGCTCAAGGTCGTTCTGGAGGAACTCGCCGGCCGTATCCCGGCGGAAGAGATTCTCACCTTTGCCAAGTTCCTGCTTTTGTCCGCCGTCATTCTGCCTATTCTGCCCAATCGTCAATTTAGTTCCTTTCACATCAACCCCTTCAAAACCTGGCTCGTGGTTGTTGCTGTAAGTGCGATTTCCTACGGCAGCTATGTACTGCAGAAAGTGACAAAGGGCCGGGGAGGAGTACTGCTTGCCGCGGTACTGGGAGGGGCATACTCGTCGACCGTTACAACTGTGGTAATGTCCCGCAGGGCCGCGCATGAGGAGCATCCGCATTTGTTCTCCGGTGGCATCCTGATGGCATCCGGCGTCATGTATCTTCGCCTTGTCGCGCTCCTGGGATTGTTTAATCCCAAGCTGATGGTTATTTTGATGCCTGATTTTTTTGCATTGGCAGGCTTGGCGATCGCCCTCGGGTGGATTTGGTCTCGTAGGGCCGACGCGAGCATCGCGGAAGTGAAACGGGAGTTTGTAGCCAAGAATCCTCTTGAATTGCGGGCAGCTTTCCTGTTTGCATTTCTTTTTTTAGCGATGGTCACGTGCACCCAGCTGGCGGTGACCTACCTTGGTAGGGCCGGAATAAATACCTTGGCGGCCGTCATGGGCGTTACTGACGTCGATCCATTTATTTTGGGCATCACCCAAACCGCAGGCACTAGCACCCCTTTAAAAATCGGAGCAGAAGCAGTCTTGATTGCCGCCGCCAGCAATAATTTCGTCAAAGGTATCTATGCTTATGCTTTTGCCGATCGCAAGACAGGCACGCAGAGCATCTGCCTTCTGGCGGGGCTCGCTGTACTCGGTCTTGTCCCTTTGTCTTGGATTTAGGGAAGTTCTGGAACGCCGCAGCTTTCGTGCGCTGATGCGGAGACCACTTTACGCACGAATAATTCCCCGAGACTCTACTTCGCCTCAAACACCAGGAAGTAATCCATCTTGTCCGCCTTCACCAGATCATCATGCTCTTCCAGCAAACCATAGCCCGCCCTTTGAGCTTCGCGAATCACCACTTCTTTCTGTACGCCATGGTCTTCGCCGTTGCCGGTGCGATCGATGACACCCACGCGTGCATTCGGTCTCAGCGAAGTTCGCAGATTGCGCAACAACGCAACCGGATTCGCAATCTCGTGGTAGGTCTTGAGCAAGAGTACGGCATCGATGGAGTTGGCGGGCAGTTCCGGATTGTCAGGTTTGCTCAGAACCGTCTTCACATTGCTCAGATGTTGTTGCTGAGCCCGATCAGCGATATGACGGACTGCTTCGGGATTAATGTCAACTGCATAGACGGTTCCGGTTTCCGTTACCCTCTTCGCAGCTCGCACCGTGAACCATCCTGAACCAGCTCCGATATCAACGACCGTCTTTCCCGGCGCGATCGACAGAATGTCCATTACACGATCGATGTGAAGTCGTTCTTCTCGTCCCGGGGAATCGAAGATGGAGAGATCGCCAGTGTAGGGTGTGCTGGTCTTGCGCTGCGGTGCCGGCTGCGCGGCAGATCCTTGCGCCCACACAACCGGTGTCGACGCGAGCACAGAGATAAATAGCAAGAATGAAATGAATGCGGCGAGGCGCCTGGAAACCATCACAGAGCTCCAACCCAATTGAGATGCCTTCATCATGACAGTCGGATTCCACATCATGATCCGCATAGGAGCCTCTGATCACTATCTGCCTTTGACCAGCGGCGCTGTTGTTCACGGCCGTTGAACATGCTGCTCGCCCAAGACCTTGCCTGCATGGTCGAACCAAACCACCTCATATTGCGGATTGAAGATTGAGTAGTAATATTTGTAAACATACTCATCGGTGCAACTGGCAGGTACTGCGGTAAGAGAGCCACACGGCCCTTCGCTGCTGGGATCGCCCAGCAACTCCCGCACAAGTTCGTTGGGATCGCCCAGACTGACCTGCGTAACATTCTTGCGCAACTGTTCGTCGTGGTGATAGGCCCACACTCCGGCCACCACGAAGCCGATGGCGATTACGAAAAAGAATATGCGAGTTCCCACGGTGTTTCAGTTGTCAGTAGCCGGTTACCAGTTGCCAGCGGTGACTGGCCACTGCTTTCACTCCTCTGTCACCCACAATGATGCGTCTTTGCGCAGATAGCTCTTGCGCTGGAACCAGTCCTGCATCGCAGTTCGCAGGCGCTCTAGCGGGACGCGCGCGCCGATTTCTATTTCGCCGTCGCCCACCGGGATTGTATCGTCGAACACCTGATCGTTGGTGAAGTTGCGCATGCTAAAGCTATCCAGCCACTTCAGCGGACACGGCTGCCGCTGTCCGGCTTCTTCGTATTCAACTCGGATCTTGCGCGAGAACATGGAAACAGTTTCAAGTTTCTGGTTTCAAGTTTCAAGTCGCGAAAACGGTTTTTCAGTTTCGAAGTTTCAAGCTTCGAGTCAAAAACACCCTCAGGCGTTGCCTCGGATTTTTCATCACGAGCGTAGCGAGGGATCTGCTCGTAGGTTGACGGAGCAAAAGCAGAGTCCTCGCGCCAGCCTCCGGTGCTCATAATGACGATTCATTTGAACTCGAAACTGGCAACTGGAACTCGAAACTGCTCTTAAACTTCTATAATCACCTCTTATGCCATCATTTCCTCCGGTTGACGAGCAACTCGCCTACTTGCGCAAGGGTGCGGCGGAGATCATCCGCGAGAGCGACCTTCGCGAGCGGCTCGAAAAGTCTCTCGCCAGCGGCAAGCCTATGCGCGTGAAAGCCGGCTTCGATCCCACTGCGCCTGACCTGCACCTGGGCCACACCGTGCTTATGCGCAAACTGAAGCACTTTCAGGACATGGGGCACACCGTTATCTTCCTCATCGGCGACTTCACCGGACTCATCGGCGATCCCACGGGACGTTCGGCCACGCGTCCGCCGCTTACCCACGAGCAGATCGACCAGAACGCCGAAACCTACAAGGCGCAAGTCTTCAAGATCCTCGACCGCGACAAGACCGAGGTGCGCTTCAACAGTGAGTGGCTAAGCAAACTCGGCTTCGAAGGCTTCATTCGGCTGGCGGCCAAGTTTACAGTCTCGCAGATGCTCGAGCGCGAAGACTTTCACAAGCGTTTCGAGGAGGAGAAGCCGATCGCCATGCACGAACTGCTGTATCCCATTGCGCAAGGGTACGACTCAGTGGCGTTGGAGGCGGACGTTGAACTCGGCGGCACTGACCAGAAGTTCAATCTGCTGATGGGCCGCGAACTGCAACGCCATTACGGACAGCCGCCGCAGATCGTGCTGACCACGCCGTTGCTGGAGGGCACCGACGGCGTGCAGAAGATGTCGAAGTCGTACGGCAATTACATCGGCATCACCGAGGCGCCGCAGGAAATGTTTGGCAAGGTCATGTCCATCTCAGACGAGTTAATGTGGCGTTATTACGAACTGGTCACCGATGTGAGCCTGGCTGAGATCGAGCACATGAAACAACAGGCGGCGAGCGGGCAGGCACATCCCATGAAGCTGAAGCAGGAGCTTGGCAAGCGCATTGTTGCCGACTTTCACTCGCGGGAGGCCGCGGAGCAGGCGGCCCACGACTGGTCGCGCATGTTTCAGAAGGACGAGGTGCCCGAGGATTTGCCGATCATTTCGGTGCGATTCGACGAGGTCGCAGCGCCCAATGCGGCAACCACGGACGGTCGGGTTCAGGTGAAGCTCGACAAACTGCTGGCGCGGACCGGGCTTGCAACCAGCGTGACCGACGGCTTGCGCAAGGTGAAGCAGAACGCAGTAAGAGTCGATGGCGAACTCAAGACCGAGTTGGTCGTTGCCGTAAAGACGGAGACAGAGTTCACGCTACGAGCGGGAAAGAAAATGGTGAAGGTGAGCGTGGGCGTGTGAGCCGCTAACAACCGTCGATAACGAACCGATCGCGGTTAGAGCTTCTTTACTCCTGTGCCGTCCCTGAAGGGACTTGGGCTCCATTCCTAACTCCACCCAGGGCTTACGCCTTGGGCTAGAACGGTTTTGTTTTTGCTGTGTCCGGGTAGCGCGGGCCTGAAGGCCCGTGCTGGGGGCTGCCATATCCTCGCCGAATCCGCTTTCAGCCGACGACAGACCGGGGTCGCCGGCTGAAGCCGGGTCAGTTTGAAACAGACCACATTTACGCGGCGCTAAAGCACCGCTCTACCCAAACTCACCGGATACACTAATTGTGAAACCGACCTGAGAGCGAGAAGCGAAGAGCGAACAGCGGCTACCTCCTCATCCGGTTCACGACGTACAACACTAGCGACAAGATCACGCTCAGCAGGATGGAAGTGACCAGGGGAAAGTAGAAGGTGGTGTTCTTGCCGCGATAGGTGATGTCACCCGGCAAGCGTCCAATGGGCAGGTTCATTTTGCCGGCGAAGACGAGGATGAGCCCAAAGACGAGCAGCAGCCCACCAACAAAAATCAGCATGCGGCCAAGATCGCCCATGGCACTAGATTAAATCAGGTTACAGTGGAATAGCAGAGGGCAGGTCGGACACAACCGCTGCGCGCCGCTTTCAGTTGGATGTTTCTGACGACTGTTCGATTTGCTTAAAGAGTTCGCTCAAAACTAGACGGATGGGCGTGCCGGGAACGGTCAAAACGCCGCTTTCCGGCTCCTGAAAACCAGTCCGGCTACAGACGTAAGCTCGCCGGGTGGCGGGATCGAGAATCCAGACATGCTGCACGCCAAAGTTCAGATAGTCATCAACTCGTTCCCTCATGCTACGGAGGGTGTCGTCCTTTGAAAGAACTTCGATCAGGATCAGCGGAGGTGTAGTGACAACCGGCTCGCGAGGCTGATCGGCTGTCAGGACGCTAACATCTGGTATGCGGAAGCGAGTCGCGGCAACCTGCACCCGCTGTTCCACGATCGGCAACACGTTCCACTCTTTTTGCCTGTTCCAGAACCAAGCAGCGATGGCAGTCTGCAAAAGGGCGTGCTCCAGCTCTCCCCAGTTTCTCTCCTGCAGCTCGCCGTCGACGAAGTCGCAGTCCGGGCGGTAGCTGGTAGCCAGATATTCCTGCACCGAGACTAGAGTTGTGCTCGACATGAGAAACACTTTCCTTCGAGCATTATGCTCCCTCTCATGATCAGCGACCAAACTTTTCAGGAGTGTTTCAGCAACTGCGTTAGCCTTGCCGCAGAGCCTTAAGGCGTGATCGCCCCGCACGCGATGCGGTCGCCGGCGTTGCCCGCGGGATCAGTCTTCATGTCGTCGGCCTTGGCGTGGATCATGATCGCCGTCCCTCCATTTGCAAAAAGAGAGTTCGACTCGCTGCCTGTCCCCAGTACGACGTCAGCATCCTTCACAGTCGCCTTCGCCGTCCCGTTCTCCCTGACGGTAAAGTTCGGCATGTCACCGGCGTGGTGGCCCTGCGGGTTTTGGAGACCATGCTGTTTGTCCGTGGGATTGAAGTGCGGCCCAGCCGATTTGAAGTCCGGCGGATCGCACTTAGCGTTCTGATGAAAATGCACTGCGTGCTCGCCTGGTGGCAAATTCTTGAGCGCAAGCTTTACTTCGACGCCGGTTCCCTTGGAAATGATGGTTGCGGTCCCGACATCATTACCCTTCGCGTCTTTGAGTTCGACCGTCTTCTTGTTAACAGGTTTGGATTGGGCGAATCCAGCGCCAACGCAGAGAGTAAGCGCTGTCGCAACGGCGAGAGTGCGAATTACCAGTTTATGCACCATAACGTGAGAGTTGTATCACGAAAATGGTGCTGACTTCTCGCCGTTTGTGAAAAGTCGTGGCGAAACCGCCTCCCACATTCACAAGCGTGTGGTGCCGGAGATCGAGGCGTCGAGCAATTCAATGTAGTGGACCACCGGCAAGGGGTGGCCCTTCTCATTCAACAGCGCCTTGATTTGCAACTGGCAGCCGGGATTGCCTGTAGCAACCGCCTGAGCGGGCGTCACAACAATGTTCGCGGCCTTACGCTCGCCGAGTTGGTGGGCTGTCTCCGACTGAACTAGACCGTAGAGACCCGCCGAGCCACAGCACAGTGCAGACTCCGGAAGCTCCAACAGCTCCACTCCGGGGATGGTGCGCAGCATCGCACGCGGCTGTTCCCGCAGACCCTGGGCGTGCTGCAGGTGACAAGGATCATGGAAGGCGACCCGCAAGGCCACGGGATGTCGCGGTGCACGCGGCTTCAACTCGGTCAGCACTTCCCTCAAAATAACTCTGGGCTTTCGCCCAAACCTCGAACGCCACAAGTCGCCCCAGAACTCGCCCTGCCAGATCAGCGCGGCGGAAATGAATCCCGCCGTAGCGCCCCGATAAACCAGCCTCATCCGCTGCATCCTGAAATTTCGCCCATTTCAAGAGAGTGTCATGCGCCGGTGTGATTCTAGGCTCGATTTTTGAGCTTCCCGCCCGCAGGGTCACGGCAAAATCAAAGTGGTCGCTGCCGGTCGAAAGCGTCAGTATCCTCGCTGCCGCTGCACTGTACGTGCTGTGGCCTGAGACAAAGTCGGGGGAAGGAGGGGTGGGGAACGTTGTCGGCTGATACGGAATCCATTGGGAGCCGTCCATTTCGACCGTGCCACGCCCGGGACCGCCCCAGGCCTTAATTGTCTTACCTCGAAACAGCAGCGGGATCGCGGTAACCGGCCGAACCGAGTCATAGGCGCGTTTCGCATCCCACGCGGCAATTCCCGCGTCGAACATCGCGTTCGTAAGAGCGAAGAATATTTTCACATCCGCGTCAACACTGTGGTGATCCCTCACAGAAACGTATTGAGCCAATTGCGACCAATGCCCGGGTGGCTGTCCAGAATTCGGGCCATCGGACCAATACTCGGAGATCATTTTTTCGCGGTCGGTAAGGCTAGCACTGATCTCGATCAGCTCTTCAGCCTGTTTCTGATACTCAGGTGAACCATATTTAGCGGGACCGGGTTCTACGACTGCGCGAAACTCGTCGCCTTGAGTTATTGCAAAAGGTGTAACGTAACACCATTGTGCACCCGCAAACATCTGGACCACCAGAGCGCCTGTGGAGTCCGTATAGGTGAGCGGTTGCCAACGTTCAGGATTCAAAGGTTTTGTAAAGGAAGAGCGTGCCGGAACGGTGCCCGGCGAATTCACTGGACGGTAACCACTCCAGTCGTTATAGGGTCCTGTCGCAAGATCGCCGAGCTGATTGGACTTGTCGTGGTGCCGGAATTCGAGAACTGCCGCGCAAGCAACATTTCCAATTCCCGCTGCGGTTTCGATATCGGTTGAGCGGTCCCTGGGATCATAGCCTAACTGCTTCATGAGTGGCGTGTACACGGAAACGGAATCTGCTGGCAAAACGTCGGTGAGGTCGCGAAAAGCTGCATAGCTAATTGCTTCTTCTTTGTTCGCTAAAGTCCATTCAGAACTGGGACGCCGCAAAGCACCATGCAACTGCGTTCCAACTGCGCGCGCATCGTATGCCGACCAAGCGTCGTATATGCAGGTATGTACGATCGCCAGCGCACGGGCGACCATCGGTGCGGAAAGTTTTGAATCGCGTATTCCTTGCAAGGCCGCATTGTTCCACTCAATGACCGCGTTTTCTTGTGGAGAAGCAGAGAGCGCTGGCAATAGCAACCAGTGATACAAATTGCCGCTATCTGAATTCTTCGTAAGCCGGGATTATGCGCCAGGCCACGATAAAGTACTCGGTTCTGTCGAGCAGCATGGAGTGCGACCTTAACTCAGAAAACTTCAGATGCGCAATAATCACGTGCTGCTACTGCATTCGACTTGCAGTTAAGCTACCGTGCTACTCCTCTCGCGGATTGGGTGGGTCTCGGACTTAGTTTTAAGAGGAGAGAACCCTTATGCGCTCTCAGCATCTCTCTGCAGCTCTAGCCGACATCCTATTAGCGTGCTCCATAGTTGCAAGCGGCTTAACGGTTTGTGCTCAGCAGCAATACGTTCCGGCGCCCCATAAACCGGTCCCGCCACGACTGCCGCAACCCCAGAAATGGCACAAGCCTGCAGTCTTGCGTTCGGTGGTCGGTGGGTTGTGGATGACCGATGTCGATCTTAAGTCATCGCTCTACCTTAAGAACGACGTAGAGACTTCGCCCGTAACAGTCACACCGATCCTCTATCTCAGCAACGGTTTGAAGTTAACGCTTCAGGACGTGAATTTGGAGCCCTCGGGAACTGCAATCATCGACATCAACGAAGCTCTTCGAATCAAGGGGATTGCTCCGTGGGCGACCCTCGTGGGCTCTGTTGAAGTCCAATACGCATGGCCTTGGGATGCCATCTGTGCGACGGTTCGGAACATCGATGTGACACACAGCCTTATATTCATGTCCGGCCTTCAACCCAGTGGCCTGGCCAACCTGGCCAACCTGCAATCACAGCCCTCAACCTCCGCCACCACCCGATCCCAAGTGAGCGAGGGGCTTTGGTGGAAAGAAGAGAAGAACGTCACAGGTTTCATTTCGTTGATCAACATCACGTCTCAGCCTCTAGCTGCGACAATACAAACCACTGACAGCTCTAACAACGTGGCAGCTGAGCACACCGTTGTCGTTTCTCCGCGTGGCACCAAGCTCATCCAGCTCTCGGAGCTACAGGCCATAGGCGCCCTTAATGGGGGAATCCGCATTAGCTACCAAGGCCCAAGAGACGGGCTAATGATCTATGGCGGTTTGGAGGATGCCACGAGTGGCTATTCCGCCAACCTTGCATTTGACTCGTCACCCAGTTCGTCGAGTGCGCCATCACAATACCAATATGCGGAACTGGGATTAATGGTAGGCGCGGCCGACCCAATGATGTCGTTTCCTGACGGGACAACGTTCACTCCGTACTCGGTGCTGCGCAACATATCGGATCAATCCGTCACCATAGTCCCAAGCATCTATTGGATGGAGGGAGCTGCCTCTCATTCTGCACGCCTTCAACAGTTCAGACTATTGCCATATCACAGCCAAGGCATAGATGTGCAATCGCTAATCAAACTCGCCGGACTACGGAATTTCAACGGCAGTATCAATTTGGTCTTGGAGATTCAGGGAAGACCGCGGGCCGTATTGCTGGCGGCGGGAAGCGTTGATCAGCGAAATACGTACGTCTTTGGCGTCCGTCCCCAGGCTGTGTCGGAGAGCGCCGCGAAATCTATCTCGTATTGGAGCACCGGCAATGGGGACGATACGATGGTTACCGCCTGGAATCCGGCTGACGAAGTCCAGAACTTGGTATTCACGCTCTTTTTCTCCGGCGGTCACTACCTATTGCCGATTAATTTGGGGCCAAGGATGACACGCACTTTCAATATCTCTGAAGTTATTCACAATCAGATACCCGATTCCGAAGGAAACCTGATTCCGTCCTCTATACACGAAGGCAGCGCCGAAATTGCCGGCACCCAGGGCGAAAATGAACATATACTGATCGGCATCGATGCCGGCACCTATAACGTTCAAAAGGCAACATGTGGGCAGTGGTGCCAAACTTGTCAGGGAGCCGTTGATGAATGGATCGTCGATAACCCGTTCGTAGTCTTAGTAGGTGACAATCACCAGTTGAATTTCTGGGACCAATGGCATAGCGGGACCCAGTATAACTTGACGGGTTACAGCATTTGGAACAGCTCAAATAACAATGTGGCTACCGTGAGTGGCACCGGCTCAGTGCACGGAGCTGGTCCCGGCTCTGTCAATATTAGTGCGGCAGATGACAGTGAGCCAAATTACTCATACGGCTGTTACGGTGAGCGGATGGATTGCCCAGTCGTTCCTGACGGAGTTTATGGGCTCTCGTCTGGAACTGTGCGGGTACCGACTGCGTCACGTATCCAGAGTGTCCTGCTCAATATCCAATTAACTAGTGGCGCTGGTTGCCCAACCGGCCAGAATGGATGGGATCGACAAGTGCAAAAAATTGTCACCGATCAGAATGGTTTGGATATCGTGTTGGGTGGACAATTTCTCACCGAGACAGTAACTATTACCCATAACGGTCTAAATCTGCCATCCCCCCAGACTGATCATGCAACCACCAATAGCTCAGGATTTTTTGGAGACACTTTCTTCTTCTGCAGCGCGCTTTGTCCAGGAACGGGGGAAACTGACGCAACACAGACGATAAATGATACGCTCCCAAGTGGAGCAGGTCCCTACGCTCTCACTCCGAACGCTCTTGCCTATAAATGCACGGGCATAACTGTCAATGGTCAGTGAACGTGTAGTGAGTACATAATATATGATACGAGCCACTATTCTTATCCTCGCCTTGTCGGCGCCATCCCTGTGCGGCGGTCGCGAGCTGCAGCAGTCAGTAAGCGCAGAACCCAGAGCTGAGGTTACGGATTTTCAGGCAGAAGGAATATCTGCTTTGCAAGCTTTGCTTCGGCTTGCTCAAGTGACAAGAACCCCCATCGGGATAGTCCAAGACGACACTGCGCTGTCCTCCACCTCCGTTAGCATCTCTACAAAGAATGCAACTCTGCCCGAGATACTTGATCGCCTATTGCGAGAAGTTCGGGGCTATCGCCGGGAGTACTCCTCCCAACCAAATTCTGTCATTCTGATCGTACCAATTTCGCCTCGGCCAATTACTGACCGATTCCTTAACCTGACTATCCCACGCTTTTCGCCACCCAGACTGGGTATTCAAGGGTTAGGCATATGGTTGTGGATGTTTGCTAGGGCAGCTCTGAACCCAAGCCAAGGCTCTGTCGGGAGCATATTGGGAAACCCTGATGACCCTACATTTCAAATTGCGGAGCGAAATGCCACGGTAGAACAAATCTTGAACAAAATTGCATTTGTGGCAAAAGGAGCGTGGGTGCTGTCGCCCCTACCGGATGATTCCGTAGATCCTGGCGGCCCTTCTCCTTTTACTTTAACCTCAAACAAATAGTTTGTGGGTTTGAAACTGGCAGGACTAGTCCTCCCTGCCGTACCGCCGACGGCCGTTGCCAGTCTTTCGTACAGTGGCCTTGATTGGTGCCACATGCCTCCGCTCTGAAGCCTTCGAGCATAATCACAACAATGGATTCGAGCCGTAATGGGCACGACCGGTTACAAATGAAATGGCTTCTCATCGGTGCCCGTCGCTGCCGTCAGTTGTATCGAGGAGCGGTGCCGCAATTATTGCTGTCAAGCCGTCGCACTCGTAAGTCCGGAGTTGCTCGGGCCCACAAACCAGGCCAGCATCCCCAACGATGGAACGAAATTCACTTATCAGCCGAGCGTTCATTCAACACCTCGATGATGGCGGTAACCGGGCCTTAGGAAAGGAAGGATTGACCCACTCATGAGTACTCCCGGAGAAGGGCTGACCGTCACACTGGGAGACGACCGAGTCAACTTTTAGCATTAGCAGCGGTGCGAAGCGGTGATGTCTGCCACAGGCCAGAGTGACATCCGCTCGGATTGTTATCTCTCTCGCCAAGAGCGGGAAGACAGGCACCCACATTGATCGCGAGTATTCCTGAAACTCCGCCCTGTGTCCGCCGTCACCGACGCCTGTGCCGTGCCTTTCCTACACTGGCCTTACTGCCCATGTCCAACTCCGCGCCAAGCCCGGTGAACCCCTGGATCGTGACCATCGCCGTGATGCTGGCGACGTTCATGGAGATCCTCGACACCACGGTGGTCAATGTTTCCATCCCACACATGGCAGGGAATTTGGGCGCCACCGTCGAAGAAGGTACGTGGGTGGTGACCTCGTACCTGGTCTCGAACGCCATCATTCTGCCGATGGCTGGATGGCTGGCCAACCGCTTTGGGCGTCGTCGGATTCTGCTCACTTGCGTCGGAGGCTTCACCATCACCTCGCTGCTCTGCGGGATGGCTACCAGCCTGGATTGGCTCATCTTCTTCCGCGTGCTGCAGGGCCTGACGGGTGGCGGGTTGCAGCCACTGGCGCAGGCCGTGCTGCTGGAGACCTTCCCTCCCAAGAAGCACGGCACGGCCATGGCGGCGTTCGGACTGGGCATCATTCTCGCGCCCATTCTCGGCCCCACGCTCGGCGGCTGGATCACCGACAACTACACCTGGCGCTGGATCTTCTATCTCAACTTGCCGGTGGGCGCGTTCTCGATGGTGATGATCAGCGCGTTCGTTCGCGATCCGCACTACATCGGCAAACACAAAACCGGCGGCGTTGACCTGTGGGGCATCGGCTTCTTGGCACTCGGCTTTGGAATGCTGCAAGTCGTTCTTGACACCGGCCAGCGCAAAGACTGGTTCGGCAGCAATCAAATTCGCCTGTGGACCGCGCTGTGCATCTTCGGACTGGTCGCCATGGTGATACGCGAGTTGAAGGCGAAGCATCCGATTGTCGACCTGCGCGTGCTGAAAGACATCACCTTCAGCGCCGGCACCTTCCTGATGACCATGCTCGGGTTCGTCCTGTACGCCAGCCTCATGCTGCTGCCAATCTTCCTGCAGACGCTGCTCGGCTACCCCGCGTTACAAGCCGGTCTGGCGCTGTCGCCGCGAGGGTTGGGATCGCTGGTCATGATGCCGATTGTCGGCCAACTGACCAACCGCTACGATCCGCGCAAGCTGCTCGGCCTGGGACTACTGGTTGGCGCCTACACCATGTTCAGCCTCTCGCATCTGAACCTCAATGCCGGCTACTGGGACATCTTCTGGCCGCAGGTGATCCAGGGCGGTGCCATGGCGTTTCTCTTCATCCCGCTGATGGCGACCAGCATGTCGGGCATTGCGAAAGAAAAGATGGGCAACGCCACCAGCATCTACAACCTGATGCGCAATATCGGCGGCAGCTTCGGCATCGCCACTATGACAACCTTCCTGGCACGCCGTAACCAGGTACATCAGGACCAGCTAGTCAGTCATGTCTCCGCGTACGACCCGAGCATGCGCAACCTAATGCGCGGACTCCAGGGCTGGTTCCATCTGCACGGATACAGCTCGGCGGACGCGACGAGGAAATCGCTCGCCGCCGTGTATGGCATGGTGCAACAGCAGGCCGCAATGCTGTCGTTTGTGGAGGCGTTCTGGGTCATGGGCGTGATTTTCCTTGGTATGCTGCCGCTGCTGTTCCTGCTGCGCAATGCGCGCTCATTACATCCGCACAGTCGTAAGACGCCGAGTCCAGTTGGGCAACATAGATCGGTTGTAGCAACAGTCGAGCCGGAGGAGGAACTGGTGGCGGTCGGGCATTAGCCAACTTCAGAACCGGCGTGCCCAGCCGAGCGCCATGCTTTTCATTAGGTTCCGTGGCACTAGAATCGGTGCATGATTGAAGACCCCAATGTGCTTAGCACGCCGTACCGCGGACGCCTGGCGCCTTCCCCTACCGGACTGCTGCACCTCGGTCATGCCTGCACGTTCTGGATGGCATACCGTCGCTCTGTCGAACGCGACGGGATCCTGATCTTCCGCAACGAAGACCTCGATTCGCAGCGCTCCAAGCCAGAGTTTTCGCGCGCGATGATTGAAGACCTGCGGTGGCTGGGCATTCGTTGGCAGGAAGGGCCAGACGTCGGCGGCCCATTCGCACCGTATGAGCAGAGCCGGCGTCGCGAATTCTATCTGACTGCATGGCGCAAGCTTCGCGACGGCGGGTTCATTTATCCATGCGACTGCTCACGCAAAGACCTGGCCCAATCTGTCGCAGCGCCGAATGAAGGCGATGACGAGCCGCTCTATCCCGGACGCTGCCGGGACAAGATCGTCTCCGCCGGCAACTATGAAAATCCCGCAGGCGTGAACTGGCGATTTAGAGTGCCCGATGGCGAAGGAGTGAACTTTGACGATCTGCGACAGGGACCGCAACGTTTCCTGGCAGGCAGTGATTTCGGCGACTTCGTGATTTGGCGGCGCGACGACGTCCCGGCCTATCAGCTGGCGGTTGTGGCCGACGATGCTGCCATGGCGATCAGCGAAGTCGTGCGGGGCGCAGACCTGTTGAAGTCCACGGCCCGGCAGTTGTTGCTGCTGCGCGCTCTCGGTCTAGCGTCTCCCGCCTACTACCATTGCGATCTGGTGCGCGACGGCGCGGGAGTTCGTTTGGCCAAGCGCCACGACTCGCTCAGCCTGCGTCACCTGCGCGAGCAGGGTCATACGCCGCAACAGATGCTAGACCGGTGCGCGCTACGGTAACCGTAATCCTCCAGTTGCGTCAAAGCACAGAACAGGATATTGTCTCCGCGCACCTTCCGGAGGATGAAACGATGCGATTGAATTGGGGCGCCGTGGTATTGGCGGGCGTGGCGGACTGGATATTGGGCGCGGTGTGGTTCACGGCCTTCAAGACTCCCTGGCAGGCGGGTACGCGCATACCGCCAGAGGAGATGAAGGTTTATATGGCCCACCCGAATTACTGGCCGTATATTGTCTCGCTGGTTTGCAGCATCGTAATCGCCTATGTCATCGCCCGCGTGCTAAGTAGCTGGTCATTCACGTTAATACATGGCATCGGCATCGGGATTCTGATCGGATTGGCGGCCGCGCTGGCGATGTTGACGGAAATGGTATTTGAACTTCGCGCCCCTTCCTTCATCCTGATCTCTGCCGCCTACCCGCTGCTGGGGTGCATTCTGATGGGAGCGATCGTGGGTGCGTGGAAACCCAAGCAAGCCTGAGTTGAGTTCGATGCAGGTGTCATGATGAAAATCGAAGGCAAAATCGTTCCGGGTTATCTGAAGGCCCTGAGCGGACTGGAGCAACTTCCCGGTCCCAACGGCGAGCGCTCCGTGGAACTGTTTCGGCACGGCACGCTTACGATAAAGCTGTATGCGCCACGTGGCACAGATAAACAGCACCCGCATAGCCGCGACGAGATTTACGTAATCGCAGGCGGTACCGGACGCTTCGAACGGGAAGGAAAAGAAATGGCCGTTGCGCCTGGAGATGTTTTGTTCGTCGCGGCTGGGGAGCAGCACCGCTTCATTGAGTTTACCGACGATTTCGCCACGTGGGTATTCTTCTACGGACCCGAAGGCGGGGAAGCAGTACGAGAGAAGCCCTAAGGTACGGATTCGCGTCGGTATCTGGCGATCGTCGTCGTACCTGCAACTAACGGGTGTCTACGTTCGTTGTTCGTGGGGGGCGGCGCGTTCCTCCAGCCGCTTCACCCGTTCTTCCAGATGAAGGGCTACGAGCAAAGCCGTGTGCCGGCGCTCAGCTCTCGCGTCTACATCGGCGATAATCTGCTTAACGTCGGCAAACTTCTCCTTAACGTCGGCGAAGCCGGTATCGACTCTTTTCTCCAGCGCCTCGACGCGCATGCCCAAGGCCTTCAGATCAGGAGTTACCAGATCCTGCAACAGCTTGCGAATGTCGTCGATCGTTCCCACGTCTTGATTATATTCGGCGAAAACCCTGCGTCGCAACGGCTCAGATTCCCTATTTTCCCGTATAACTTACTCGCCAGATCGAATTCGACCCATCGTCGGTTACCAGCAATGATCCGCCCGGGGCCACCGTTACTCCGACGGGACGTCCCCATACCTGTCCGTTGGGAAGCACGAAGCCGGCAAGGAAATCCTCGTATTCGCCGCTGGCTTTTCCGGTCTGGTGCAGAGGAACTCGGATCACTTCATATCCCACGCGCACACTCTTGTTCCATGACCCATGCTGCGCGGCGAAGATATCACCTTGATATTCACCCGGGAATTGCTTGCCCTCGTAGAACGTCATTTCCAGCGACGCGTTATGAGGCTGCAATAGCACGTCGGGCACAATCGTCTTGTCTTTCAGTTCGGGATGCTTGCCCTGCAACCGCGGATCCTGATTGCCGCCGATGTAGTAATAAGGCCATCCATAGAAGCCGCCAGCCTGCACGTGAGTGATGTAATCGGGCACCAGGTTGTCACCTAGGCCGTCACGCTCGTTTACCGAACACCACAGTTCGCCGGTTTTTGGATCGATCGCCAATCCGCCTCCGGCGTTGCGGATGCCATAGGCGTAAACCCGCAGATTGGAACCATCGGGGTTCATGACCAGAATGTCAGCGCGATTCTTCTCCTCGGGATGCGTATCGGGATCATCAAGATTGGAGTCAGATCCCACGCCGACGAACATTTGCTTGCCGTCGGCCGAGAAAACGATGTCGCGGGTCCAGTGCCCGCCGCCACTGGGCAGCTTGGCGATGTGTTCCGCTTTCCCTGTCGCCTTCATGTCCCCGTCGTGATAAGGGAAGCGCAGCACTGCGCCGGTTTCGCCAACATAGACGTACTGCGGGTTTGGTCCCGGAGGATAAAAGGCGATGCCGTACGGGCGATCGAGGCCGGTCGCGAAGGTCTCTGTTTGTTGCGGTTTTCCATCGGCGGTAATGCCGCGGAAAACCTTGATATCTTCGCCGTGACTTTCGGCGAGAAAGATGTCGCCGTTAGGTGCGGTGACAATGTTGCGTGGTTCATCAAGGCCGCTGGCAAACAATTCGACCTTGAATCCCGGTGGCGCCTGCGGCCACGCGTTTCTTGGGCGGTCAACAACGCGGGCCCAGTTCATCGCGGAATGGGTTGCATAGGGCGCAGGCAGATCCCTGGCGGTGATTTTGTGGACCGTGCCCGGCTTTTCGTAGCGGTAGTCGGTGAACGGCGCTAACGGGGCAGCCGCCGATTGCGCATTCTTGCCGTTCTGGGCACACGCGGAACTTGAGATTAGGGCAAGAACTGCAAATGCACATGCATAACGAGCTTTCTTCATCGGTTCTCGAGCCGCTCCAGCATTAGTAATTGCCGAGTGCGCGAGAAAACGCTTACCTGCGCCGGCCGCGCACCTATCAAAATTAGATGAACCGGACAAAGCCGCGTATATAGCAAAACGGGGCGGCTTTCTGGCTACGGACAGTAAACTATCCATCGAGAAGCCAGTTGCAGAACCTCGGTAAGAGGTCTAGGCTGTTGGGCAAGTAGTGGGATCAGTCGTGTTCAGCCTAAGTTTTATCCTCGTCATCGCGGGCCTCGCTTTTGGCGGCGCCACGACCCTTATCGGATTTGGCGGCCTACTGGCAGCTTCATTTCACCGCGCCCTGGGAACTCCCTTGCCTCTGCCCACGATCCATAACCCTTTCGAACGGCGCCTGTATATCTGCGTCGGGGCCGGTGGCTTTTTAGTCTGGGTCAGCGCCTTCGTGTGCAGCCTGACGATCGCGCCGTAGTTCCTCAACGTCGGAACAGTTCGGCCTGTCCGCTCGCGCCCGCCAACTCGGCCATCTGCGCGATGTATTGTTGGGTGTCAAATTTCTTGGCGGCGGCATTTCCTGACATGTAGCGAATGGTCCCAAAGATGGGGCGCTCAAACCATGGACGATCGAACTTGCCGGCGATGGACCATGCTATTCCTGCGTAACCATTGGGATCGCGACCGTCCAGGAAATACTTATCGTTCAGACGCACAGCGGTTTGATACGCCATCGCCGGGGACGGACTCCATTCCAGAATTTTCTTCGCCCAGTACATCCGCATGTAGTTATGCATCCAGCCGGCATGGAGCATTTGACGCTGCGCGGCGTTCCACAGTTCGTCGTGGGTCTGGGCGGACTCAAGTTGCGCGCGCGAGTAGGTCACCGGACGCCGGTCATGCGCATGCTTGCCGAGAGTGCGGTGCGCCCAGTCGGGTGCGCTCTCAATCGAGTCATAGAGCGGATTGAAATGCACGAAGTTAATGGACAGCTCGCGCCAGGTGATGAGCTGATCGAGGAAATCGTCTTTCGCCGTGCGCGGTGCCTTAGATTTTTCGACAGCTTGCACGACCGTGTGCGGCCCAATATGTCCGAAGTGCAGATAAGGTGACAGCCGGCTGGTACCGTCTAATTCCGGCTTGCCATGGCGCTCAGGATAATGGGCCAGTTTATGGGCTACGAAATCGTGCAACAGGCGAAGTGCCTCGTCGGTCCCACCGCGAAAAGAATTCACTGGCGCAACCGAGCGATCGAGGCCCTTCCAGCCTTCGGTGATGTCGAATGAGCCGTCATCATGCAACGCGCGCAACCCGCGCGGCTTCTGCCATTCGACCTTCGCCTTCGGATTGGTGGGCGCGGCGAGGAACTGTTCCAGTCGCAGCTTAAGTCGTGGCCGGATGATGCGAGCTGCGTATTGCTCCTTTTCCAGCAGCTTCGACGGAACGATCACATCGGCGTCTACTGTCCACAGCGGCACAGTCAGCCTCTTTGCCGCCAGCCCACGCCAATGGTTGGGCTCGCGCATTGGATTCTCGTCGCCGATAACTAACGATGCTTTGACTTCTTCGCAGAACTGTAGCAAGGAATGGTCGGGATAGCACCGCAGCACGTATCCGATGCCACGCTTGCGTGCGCGTTCGGCAGTATCGGGAATGGCTTGCGCGAGAAACGCGTAGTGACGCAGGTTGGCGTGCGGGTAAAACGGCACCGGCGCAAAGAAGATTACGACCGGCTGATGCAGAGCGTTTGCGGCTTCGACCGCGACGTCGAGCGCAGGGTTGGCGTGCGCGCGCTGAGCCCGCTGCATCCAGTACACCACGCAACGTCCAGATGGCCCGGGCGCTCCGGGACGGCGGACCTTGACGCGTGGATCAGAGTGCAGCTGATTCAGGGCAGTCATTCGCAATGCCATGGAACAGGGTTGATCAGCTCTCTCCGCCGGCCGCTAATACTTCATCAGCCACCGCAGCGGCTTCGACCGCCGGCTTCACATCATGCACTCGTACGATGTGCGCTCCGCGCAGGATGCTGGCAACCATCGCAGCCAGCGACCCATACAGCCGTTCCGACGGCGGCGCATCCTTGCCGGCTCGCTTGCCGACGGTGCGTCCCACGAATGACTTGCGCGAAGTCCCCGCCAGCAGCGGGAACCCGAACCGGTGCAGTTGATCGAGATGGGCCAGCAGCGGATAGTTCTCCTCAAAGTTCTTGCCGAAGCCAAAGCCGGGATCGAGCACGATGCGCGGTCGCTGCACGCCACTCTGCAAGGCAACCAGTAGTTGGTTGGCAAGGTCGTGCTCCACCACGGCAGTGATGGCCGCCTCGCGCGGAAGAGCGCGCCACTCTTCTGGTTGTCCGCGGGTGTGCATCAGCACCACTCCGCATTGCAATTCGGAGCACGTTCGCGCCATTTCCGGATCCCATTGAAAGCCGCTGACGTCGTTAACGATCTCCGCTCCGGCGTGCACGCCGGCACGGGCGACAGCTGACTTGTAGGTGTCCACCGAAATGACTGTTCCCGGCCGGGCCTGCAGAATACCTTGCAATACCGGCATTACCCGCCGCAGTTCCTCCTCCTCAGTGACCGCCGGTTTTAGCTTCGAGTCCGATTTAGTGGGCGGCTGCTCGCCGGCAACCGGTGCCCCCGGACGGGTAGACTCACCGCCGAGGTCCAGAATATCTGCACCTTCGTCCAGCATCCGAAGCGCGTGTTGCAGCGCTCGTTCGGGCTGAAGAAACTCTCCTCCGTCGGAGAACGAATCGGGAGTGATGTTGAGCACTCCCATAATGAGGGTTCGCCGGCCCAACTCCAGCGTCCGGGACCGTAGCTGCCAGCGAAAATAAGGCCGCATGAAACGATTGTAACGGGCTGGGAGCCCCGGGATTGCTACCCGCGGATGATCGAGACCTCGGCGACCAGGGCTACTTCCTACATCCGGCGCTGGGAACCGCGGTGACCGGTGGCAGGGGCGCCAATTTTGCCGCAGTCAGCATGGTATTGAACGATGCCACGTCATGCTCTGTCAGTTGTCGCCAACTCGACAAGTCCTTGTCGAGTGCATCGCAGCTCTGTTGCGTTGCTGATCGGACTGCATCCGCGGGACGCACGTCGGCGCTCTCCACGCTGTAAATCAGTCTGGTCAGATCGCGGTTGACGAGTCCGAAGCCGGGAGCGGTGCGGGTGCCGTTCTGAACGGCATCGATCTTCTTGTCGAGTGAAGCGGCCGCGTCTTTCGCCTGCTTTACCTCGTCGCCGTTCAACGCCTTTTGCCGGTCGTCCAAAGCCTTGCGCAGTGCCGCGACCTGCAGATAAGCATCGTAGCTCGCCTGCATGCCTCTGCTGATCTGTTGCGCCAGATCGAGCTGTTCCACTAGATCCGACTGCGAAGCATGGACGCGAGGATCGAGCTCAATCGTCAATGGCTGCCGGAGCGTTTGTCCGGCGGCGCGCAGCTCCAATTTGTAGTTACCCGGCACAACCAAAGGTCCCTGGGGCTGCACCCGCGGAGTTTGCCCGGGGATTGCGTGATCGGCCGTGGTGTATTCGGTGTAGCCCAGCAGGTCGCCATTGTAGCCATAAGGAAGCGAGAGCGGCGGCGGATAGCGAAGATTCCAGGCAAAACGATTTACTCCTACCGCCTTCGGCAGAGCTACGGCGGGCGCAAACCAGTAGTTGGGAGCGTTAGCAGGCAACAGGTCCGGAGGCTTTGCGTCACTCGAGTACTGATTAACCTCGTTGCCGTTGTCATCATAAATGGTCAGTGTGACTTCTCCCGGCGGCGCGGCTTTCAGGAAATAGTCGAGGATGGCTCCGTCGGGTGGGTTCTGTCCTGCGGGAGTTTCGACCGGATAAGGCGTGTCCTGATAGTTGTCCCAACGAACGCGCATCCCGATGGCGGGACGAAACAGATAAGCCTCGGTTGCAGTGATTTGCGGGCTCATCTCACGAAGCGGCGTCACGTCGTCCAGGATCCACAACGCGCGTCCGAAGGTTGAAATGGCCACGTCAGTTGCATGTATCTGGAGATCGGTCACCGGTGTCGGCGGTAGATTGAGTTGCAGCGATTGCCAGTGGCCGCCGTCATCCCATGAAACGAAGACGCCGGTATCGGTTCCCGCATAAAGCAGCCCCTTGCGCTTGGGATCCTCGCGTACGACACGGACCATCTCGCGTTCGTGGAATCCGTTGACGATCTTCTGCCAAGTGCGGCCGTAATCTTGAGTGCGGACGACGTACGGCGGAGTGGACTCGCGAGTGGCGCCGACCGCGACGTACGCGGTGGCGGCGTCATAGTGCGAAGCCTCGATCGCAAGGATCTGAGTGGGCTCAGTCAATCCGGGTGGCGAGACGTTTTGCCAGTTCGCCCCCGTGTCGCGAGAGAGTTGCACGATTCGGTTGCTAGTGCCGGCCCAGATCACTCCCGATTGCACTTCGGATGGCGCCAGCGTCGTGATGGCAGGTGGATGCGGCTTGCCAGGATCCGGCTTAGCTTCCTTTTCTTCTGCCTCTTTGTAACCCGTCAGATCGGGGCTAATTTCCTGCCAGCTCAGTCCGCCGTTGGAAGTCTTAAGCACAAACTGGGTTCCCAGATAAAGCGTGGATGGGTCCTGCGGTGAAAACACCAACGGCGGCATTGACGCGGTTCTGTATTTTTCGCCGTGCTCAAACACGGTAGCAATTTGGCCGGTGACCTTATCGAATCGAACTACGGAGCCGTACCATCCGTTGCTGTAAACCCAGTTTGGGTTGAGCGGGTCAGGAGTGATGAAGGCGTATTCGAAACCGCCGATGGAGAACCAATCCTGAGCCAGGATCTCGCCATAATCGCTGCGACTTAGAACACCGGCGGTCCCGCTGTCCTGCTGTGCCCCATACACGCGATATGGGAAGGCGTTGTCGGTAGAGACATGATAGAACTGGCCGGTTGGCTGGTTATACCAGGAGCTCCAGCTCTTGCCGCCATCCACGCTGATGATGGCGCCTTGATCTACGCCAAGAATCATGCGCGCCGAGTTTTGTGGATCGATCCAGAGGACGTGGAAGTCGTCGCCACTGGGAGCTCCGACGTACGCCTCGAAGGTGTGCCCGCCATCAGTGGAGCGATAAAGCGAAGTCTGCGCCACGTAGAGAACGTCGGGGTTCTTCGGGTCAACGAAGACCCGGCTGAAATATGCGCTGCCGAGTATTCGCGGGTCTTTGGTGGATTGCTGCCAGGTAGCTCCGCCATCGTCGGAACGGAAGAATCCTTGCTCCATAATCGCGTACAGGCGGCCATTGGTTCCCGGGGCGACGGCAATGCCCAGCCTTCCCCGGCCTTTCTCGGGCAGTCCTTTGGCAGCAAGCGGATTCCACGTTGATCCGCCGTCCTCCGACTTAACAATCTCGGACGTCGCTGGCACTTCGGATTCACCTGACCCCGAAGCCGGCCGGTAGAGAACTGCATAAAGCGTGCGCGGATCGCTGGGATCGGAGCAGAGATCGATGACACCCAGCGTATCGTGGTTGGAAAGCACCTTTGTCCAGGTTTTTCCGCCATCGGTGGTCTTGAAAATTCCACGGGCGGCGGTGCGTGCCGATGCTGGTAACGGCTGCCAGAGGATTCCGAATCCAATGGAGTTTGTGCCCACCACGACGACGTCCGGATTTTGCGGATCAACAACTACCGCTTGAATAAAACGAACATCCTGCAAGCCCACGTTCTTCCATGTTTCGCCACCGTCGGCTGACCTATACAGTCCATTCCCGGCTGTCTGCTCACCGGTTCCCGCATAAATCACATTGGGCTCAGACGGCGCCACGGCGAGAGCTCCGATGGACGGGACTTGCTCCTGATCGAAAATAGGACGCCAAACCTGTCCGCTATTGGTGGTCTTCCATATTCCGCCACCGGGTGTGCCGAAGTAGTAGGTATCGGGATGGCCTGGTACACCCGCGACGGCTGTGACTCGACCGCCTCGAAAGGGACCGATCAGGCGCCACTGCATGGCGGAAAATTGCTTGGTGTCGATTTCCTGTGCACGGGCGACCGCGACCGGCAAGATGGTGAGGGCAGACATCAGCAGTAGAAAAAATCGCATGCACGGTTTACGACGGCGCAGAGTCACGTAGATTCATCTCCTATTCGGGAAAGACTAGCATGCGGAGGGGGCATGATATGGGAAGCTGTTGACTGGCTCCTATAGGCAGAGATTTCTTGGCTGCGCAATTTGGAAAGTGCATTTTGCGTGCGAGTTCCAGCCAGCGGTCTGAAGATCCCTTAAGAAATGCCGATAACACAAGTGCGATGTATCGCCCTGAGGTATGGGGGAGGGTGAATATGTCGCCGGAGGAACCGCCATTCCCGGCAGGTATGGAGGTTCCTTTCGTATTGCGCAGGTCGATTCCCATTCTGTCGGGCAAAAACAAGCTCCAGCCCGGCGATCGGACTGGAGCTTGCATTTCTGATGGCAGCGGCGGGCAACTAGCGTTTCGACTGACCGCGTGCCAGCTTCTTAACTTTGCGCTTCGCCGAGCCGCGGGCGTAAGTGCGGGACGCTTTAGGCGCGGCCTTCTTGCGCGCGGTGCGCTTGGCTTTCTTGCGTTCAACTTTGTCGGTAATGCTTTTGGTATTTGCCATGAATTCTGCGTTCCTTTAAGTGACGGGCTTACGCCTTTTCCAATTGGGCGTATTTCTCGACCAGCTTTTTCAAACCGAATCTAGGAAATTGTACCGTAATCTTCGCATCTTCCCCGTCTCCCTCGCGTTTGTACACCGTCCCCTCGCCGTATTTTGGGTGACGGACGCGCTGTCCGGGGCGGAACCCTGTGCGCCCGGCCGACGTTGGAATCTCGACTTTGGGCCGGGAAAACTTCTTGCCGCGCGAAGCGAAAAACTCTGCGATGTTATCGATGGAGTTGTACGTTGGACCGCTATATTGGCTGCGCTGCGGCGTATCGCGACGGTCGTGCTCTGGGCGTTGATCTTCGTCCTCGTAAGCGTAGTGCCTGCCGGTTGAGTAGTCGCCGCGCGCCGCGTAAGCGGGCCGTCGCGGCGATCCCAGGTCCTGCAACAGCGTCTGCGGAATTTCCTCCAGGAAGCGAGATGCCACGCTGGGCTCGGGCATGTCGGTACCGTAACGGCGCCGATAGCGCGCGCGAGAGAGGATAAGCGTGTCCATGGCACGGGTCATCCCGACGTAACAGAGTCGCCGCTCTTCCTCGATATCGTCAGGGGCGAGCAGCGTGCGCGAATGGGGGAACAGTCCCTCCTCCAGACCAATCAAAAAGACCAGCGGGAACTCCAGTCCTTTGGCTGAATGCAAAGTCATCAGCGTGACACGCGAGTTCTCGTCGTAGTCGTCGGCATCGCTGACCAGAGCGGCGTGGTCGAGAAACTCGTTCAGCGTCTCGCCACGATCGCGAGAGTCCATGGCCGCGTTCACCAGCTCGTGCAAGTTCTCGATGCGGGCCAGCGCCTCGGGCGTGTCCTCCTGCTCAAGCTGCTTGATGTAGCCCGTGCGATCAATCAAGAACTTCAACAGCTCGGCCGTAGATGCCGGATCGCCGGGCACGCGGAAGCCTTCGACCCGCTCGTCTTCTTTCTTAGCAATTGGGCTTTCGTCGGCATCCCCATCTGCGAACGTCTCGGGTGCAAACTCCGTGGACTCTGTTGAGTTTTCGAATTCGGCGGGAGAGAAGTCAATGGCGTGCTGCAAGTCCTCCTCGTTCGCGTCGGGAAGAATCTCGGCAGGTTCTTCGGCGGTTTCACTCACTCGCTCGCGGAAGGTGCCGAGGTGCATGGCCCGGGCGTCCTCGATCAGATCTTTAAAACTTCTGAGTGCCGTCAAGGCCCGCAGGGGAAGCAGCCTTCGCCGCAACACCTCGTTGATGGCGCCCCACATGGAGGTGCCAGTCTCCAGCGCAATGCTCTCGATGGTCTCGAGAGTGTTTTTGCCGATGCCGCGGGTCGGTGTGTTGATGACGCGTTGCACCGCTATTGAATCGTCGGGGTTTTGCAGAACTTTGAGGTACGAGATCATGTCCTTGATCTCGGCGCGCTCGTAAAAGCTAAATCCTCCCACAACGTGGTACTTGAGCTGGTAGCGACGCATTGCCTCTTCCACCAGCCGCGACTGGGAGTTCGTGCGATACAGAACCGCCGCTCGCGGCGTCTCTTGGCCCTCGCTTCCCGCCTGACGCAGATACTTGGAAATATAATCCGCCGCAAAAAGCGCTTCGTTCTCGCCGTCCGGGGCCTCGTAGTATCCGATCTGCGACCCGCCGCTGCGGTCGGTCCACAGGTTCTTTCCCTTCCGTCTCACGTTGTGGGATACCACGACCGAGGCCGCCTCGAGAATGTTCTGGGTCGAGCGATAATTCTGCTCCAAACGAATGATGCGGGCCTCGGGAAAGTCCTGCTCGAACTCCAGGATGTTGCGAATGTCGGCGCCGCGCCAGGAGTAGATGCTCTGGTCTTCGTCCCCGACGGCGCAGACATTGTGCTCGCTGCCGGCAAGCATGCGCATCAGTTCGTATTGCGGGCGGTTGGTGTCCTGGTATTCGTCCACCTGGATGTAGCGATAGCGGCGGTTGTAGCGCTCGCGGGTCTCGCCCGACGCTTTCAGCACGCGCACGGCATACAGTAGCAGGTCGTCGAAATCGAGAGCATTCGACTTCGCCAGTTCCTGCTTATACACCTCATAAATATGGGCCACACGCTCGGTCTTTGGATCGCCCGACTGCAGGTAAACCTCCTGCGGATCGAGCATGTGGTTCTTGGCCCACGATATCTGCGACAGTACGTTGCGCGGCGTCAACTGCTTGTCGTCGATGCCAATCCGTCGCATGGCGGCCTTCACCACGTTTTGCTGGTCGGCCTCGTCGTAGATGACAAAATCTTTGCGATAGCCTTTGCCGCCGATCTGCAGCGTGTCAATGTCGCGACGCAGCAGGCGCACGCAAAAGGAATGGAAGGTGGAGATCAGCGGCTTGGCCAAGGAACGGGCGCCTACAAGTGACTCCACACGGCTGGCCATTTCTGAGGCAGCTTTATTGGTAAAGGTGACGGCCAGGATGGAGTCGGGCGCCACACCGATGCCGTCAATCAGATGGGCGATGCGATAGGTGATGACGCGCGTCTTGCCGCTGCCCGCTCCGGCGAGGATCAGCACCGGCCCGCTCACGGCCTCGACGGCCTCGCGCTGTTGCGGATTCAAATTGTTGAGATACGACGGCAAACTTTAGGATACTCGATAGGGATTACTTAACCACAGAGGCGCCGAGACACGGTGATTATAGGGCTTTCTCTGTGCCTCTGTAGTTGCTTCAATTGGGTTTGCTGCTGGTAACCGCAGCATCCATGGCGCGTCGCGCCTTGCACTCGGCGCAGGGACAATGCTCGCGCAGGTACTGCCATGAATAGATGCCGTGCTGGTGGCCATCGTTCCATGAGAAACGAATGGCATACTTGCCGACCGGCTCAACCTCGGTGGGCCGCGCCGCCGCCTTGAACATGGGCAACGCCCCGGCGATAGGCTTTAGCGGATCGCCGGGCTGGCGGCCATCCTTCTCTCTCTCTTCGCTGCACAGCGCACACGGGCAGGCATCGCGCAGGAAGGGAAAGCTGTAGACGCTGCGATGGCCGTCCTTCCACTCGATGTCCATGCCGGTGCCGGTGGTGACGTTGACTTTGACCGATTTCGGATCCGCGACTAGGTCCATGATGATGTCGGGCTCGCGGCTGCGAGCACTTTCTAGTATCGCAGAAAAAGCGCACGCAACAAGGCCCGGATTGTTTTCCGGGCCTTGTGCATCACCTCCGTTGATCCTGGCAGTTTTGCCAGCACTCTAATGGTGCTTACGCGAGAGACGGGACTCACCGGCGATCGTCATCATCGTGACGACGGCGGTCGCTGTCGCGATCTCTGTCATAAGCGTGCCAGTAGCCGTTGCGGTCATACCATCCATCGGTCCGCCCGCGATCCGGAGTTGCGTAGTATCCGCTGCCGTAATAGGCACTGCCGCCGTAATACTGATTGCGGTATCTGTCGTCATCGCGATCGCGGCAGTTGTGGTCATCGCGGTCACGATCTCCGTCACAGCGACGATGGTCGTCCCAGTCGGCCAGGCGGAGCAGGCTGGTTTGGCTCGGATCGTAGGTCGCGTAAGTGATCCTCGCGTTGTCTCGATCGTTGACCGCGGTGGGAGTTTGTGCCGCTGAGGTCGTCGCAAAAGTTCCTGCGCTCAGGGCCACGAGTAGCACGTAATTCAGTTGCTTTTTCATTCGTAGCCTCCGTGTCCCTTCATTTTCGAATCGCGTACTGCAATTCGTATTCATAGTTGCAAACACGGAGTGCGTGAGAAAGTTCATGAATGATGCTTGGGTTCACTCTTCTTCACAGAGCACAGGAACAATTTTCAGAAAGTCGCGTGATTTACACAGCGAGGTGGAAAAATGTGCGCAGAAAACTGAAGGGAAGCTTAAGCAAGATTGTCCAACCCGGCCCGCTGAACCATGACAGTACCAATTCCTCCGACTGAAACAAAGGGCACGAATCACTTCCGTGCCCTTTACGACGCTGTGGTGAACTTTTCCTGCTACATCACGATCTCTTTCACCTGCCGGGTGATGGGATGCTGCATCTCTTCCAGGTCGCCCTTCACCAAATTCAGCCCGTAGACGCACGATTCGAACTCGCGCGCCAGTTTGGCGAAAAGCGGTGACAGCCGGGCGTATTCGAACTGGTCGAACTTGGAGACGATGTAATAGCTCTCCTTCCCCGCGCGGATGAAATCGATAAAGTTTTCCAGCCGCTGCCGGCGTAAGCGGTAGTGGTTGACGCTCTCGGGAAACATTCCGGAGAAGAACAAGGTGTAATCGCCGATATGCTTGCGGACCTGGCGCTCACGGTCAAACGACGGCGCGGGTCCGTAGATGGGGTCGGCCTCCAACAACATCTCGCCCACGTCGTGCAGTGGACGCCCGCCGGCATCACAAATCTTGTACAGCTGCTGGCAATCGCAGAACTCCGCCAGAACATTGACGACGTAATCCTTCACTTCGGGATCGCGCAGTCCGATGTCGCGGTCGAAGTGCTGGTCGATCAACTCGGTGAATAACTGCTGCAGCGCATGCGATTCTGGAATCATAGCCTTGGGTTCGTCCCTCCGATTGCCCATCTCACATATAGATGTGATGCGAGTTCATAACGCACTTTTCGATCCGGCGCAAGCATTTCTTCGCATGCGTCGTGACTTTGCGGGTACGCTTGCGACTTCGCCGCCGTATCCGACGAGCTATACAACCAAATCGTTCGGGACTACGCTGGCTTCGAGTGCGGGTTGTGTGGGTTTGGTTGGCATACCTCTGGCGCGAGTAGGCTTGCCGCCGGCAGTCGCGATAGGGCACTCTCTCGAGAGGTCGTGAATAGACGGAAGTGGACCACGCCGGGTTGCAATTGAGATATCACGGAGAGCAACGCGCCAACTTTGTCCTGGAGCGGTCATCTAGGTTTATCCACCGGCTCTCTGTCCACATTCATTAGTTGCCCGCCCGTCGTGTCTGATATAAACCCGAAGTAACAATCCGAACAATGCAGCTTCATGGGGAGTTCCATGGAATGGTTCGTTAATTTGCCGGACTGGCTGGTTGGCATCCTATTCGTTCTGTTTTGCGTGTTGGTCGGAGCGGGCGGTCTGCTGGCTACGCGCAGATCGATAGGTCGGCTGCATGCCAGCACCTCGCACAACGAAGCGGTCAGCTACTATCTCAGCACGGTTGCCATCTTCTACGGCATCATGCTGGGGTTGATTGCCGTCGGCGTCTGGGAAGGCTACGACGGTGCCCGCAGCGCGGTGGGAATGGAGGCCGGCGCTCTGGCGGCACTGTACCGTGATGTCAGCGGCTATCCCGAACCCGAGCGCAGCGCGCTCCAGGCTGACCTGCGGGAATATACCCGCTATGAAATCGATGTAGCATGGCAGGCCCACCGCCAGGGGGTCATTACCCAGGGAGGGATCGCGCGCCTGTGGCATTTTCAGGACCGGCTGCAAACCTTCGAACCGCGGACCCAGGGACAGGAAGCGCTACACCTCGAGACCCTGCGCGCCTTCAACAACCTGATCGAGAAACGCAGCCTGCGGCTGGATACCATCACTACGCATTTGCCGGGACCGCTGTGGCGCTTCGTCATGCTTGGGGCAGTGCTGAGCTTCGCCGTAAGCTGGTTCTTTCAACTCAAAAGCTTCGCCATGCATGTGTGGATGACAGCTTTTTTCGCCGCCCTGCTGGGCATGGAGATCCACCTCCTACTCCTCATGAACAATCCCTATCGCGGCGCCATTGGCGTGACCCCCGAAGCCTTCCGCGTTGTGTACGACATGCTAATGCGATAGCGGAAGCGGCATTGACAAGCTCTTGTACCTTTACTGGCAACTGACAACCGGCCACTGACAACTGTTGTTTTGTCATCCCAAGCGGATCTCTCCCCCTAGTTTGTCATCCCGAGCGGAGCGAAGCGCAGTCGAGGGACCTGCTGTTTGCAACTGGCAACTGGCTAGCTACTGGATATGGATTAGTTGCACGTCGAACACAAGCGTGCCAAACGGCGGCTGCTTGCCCTGATACGCGAGCCTCTCAGGAATCCAGAAACGCATGGTCTCGCCTTCCACCATCAGTTGCACGCCTTCGGTCCATCCGGGAATCACGTGGTCGAGTGGGAAAGTTGACGGCTGCCCTCGCGCCACCGAGCTGTCGAACATCTTGCCGTCGGTCGTCCAACCCGTGTAGTGCACCGTGACTTCGTCAACCTTCGTAGGGTGGCGCGTGCCCGTTCCCGGCGTCAGCACCTTGTAAGCCAGGCCGCTGGACGTTCGCTTGGCGTCGGCTGGAGGCGCTTTCACATCGGCCGGCGCGCGGGTTGGCAGGTCGAGCAGCGTCACATCAAATACCAGTGTTCCCGCCGGTTTCCCTTGCTGGCCCTTGTAGGCCAGTGACTGGGGAATCCACAGTCGGCGCGTTTCGCCGATCACCATCATCTGAATACCTTCGCCCAGGCCGGGAATCACCCGGTTGACCGGCAGCGTCGCTGGCTTACCGCGGGCTACCGTGCTGGCAAGCATCTTCCCGTCGCTGGTCCAGCCAGTGAAATCGACCGTGACCACCTCGTCTTTGGCGGGATGGTCCTTGCCGGTGCCAGGCTTTTCCACCATGGTTACCAGTCCGGACGGGGCTTTTACGGAATTAGCTGGCGGCGCTGCCACATCCGCGGGGGCGGGAATCTGTGCCGGCGGTGTCTGGGCCAGTAACGCGGTCACGGCGAACAAGAACAGGGCGACTGAAAGAAGGCTACGCATTCGCCCATTGTACGGCGTACCAACGTCTATTCCTAAGCTCGGGAGATGAGCCTGTCGGCGGTGCGTTCTTGTCATCCCGAGCGGCGCGAAGCGAAGTCGAGGGACCTGCTGTTCCGTCTAGTGTGGGATTTTCGTCGCTAGATTCGGTGCCCCACACATTCGCGGTTTTCGAATGCGTGGGAAGTCGACACTCGATTCTTACGACACGGGTGCTGTAGGCGGTATCGATTCCCACTCATTCAAAGGCAGGAATGAGTGGGGCACCCGGCTAGGGCGGGGATTTTCGTTGTCTTCACTGACAACGGACAACCGGCCACTAACAACTGCTCTCTGTCATCCCCAGCGGGGACTTCAGTCCGCGTCGAGCGACCTGCTTTCACAAACAGTGAACCCCCGTGTTCAAGGTGTTTGTGATCGACATCAGCACACTGGAGCGCGGCTATCGCATCGCTGCCTTTATCGTCCTCGGCGCGATTCCGCTGGCCGTGTCGTTCTTCTATCAGCGCAGCCGGGTGCGGACGGCCGCATAGTGACGGTTGCGCTTCCCATGAAGAAAAAGCACCGGGCGGCGCGCCGGTGCTTTATCCAAAGTTCAAGACAAACTCATTTTCGCCCGGTCACCAGCCTGACGATCAACGTCAAAATCACCGCGCCGATTACCGCGACGATGATGGTGTAAATCATGCCGCCTTGCCCGGCAAAACCGAGCGCCCGCATGATGAAACCGCCGATGATGGCACCGACGATGCCCACCACGATGTCCATTATTGCTCCGTAGCCGGTGCCTTTCATGATTTTGCCTGTGATCCAGCCAGCGATCAGACCTACGATGATCCACCAAAGAATGAACATACTTCCTCCGCTAGTTCAAGTTTGTACTGGGCCCAAGGTGCGATGATGCGCACTGACAGCAGGTTGGTTTATTTCACTTCGTACCCTGCGTGAAATGACTAGGAGACTATCTCTTCAGGCGGCGGTTTGCAAGGCGGCTTTTTTCGGGAGCGCCACTCCTGGTACGTTACTCAGGCCGAGCGATTTCCCGGCTCAAGCCTGTCATCCCGAGCGACGAGCACAGCGAGGAGTCGAGGGACCTGCTGTTTTCTTCGCTGCGAGCCGAGTACAGTTTCCATTTCTGCTCATCCGTGATTCCCGCCGAGCATAGGCACTTGCTCCTGGCGGGTGACAGCAGGTCCCTCCGCTCGGACTAAAGTCCTCGGTCGGGATGACAGTACTAATTTTACTGTCCTCGCCTTGGCGTGGGGAAACCCAACGATTTTGGCCACATTATCCAGTATTAGAAATCATCCATCTCTTCGGCAAGATAATCACAGAAGTTAGTTTGGTGCCCCAGGTTCGCCCCTCCTTTGGGCTAACCTGGGCTGAGAAATATCCGGGCGCGCCCACCGAACATTTTCAACTCACGATCTCGGGCCGTCCACTCCGTTCTCGCGGAAAGCATCGTGTCGGAACCTTACACCCCAGCAAGCGCAAACCCGGCGCCCGCTGGGGACCCCGTACTCCTCCACTTCTAGTCTCCTGCTCCCTTCACCAGTCCGCGTTTCACTGGATTCCGGTGTAAGCACAGCAACACAACTCCGAACTCCCGCGCATCTCTTACGTTGCGATCATAGTAACGTTTTTGCCAGAACGAAGTAGGCTTCTCTGATCCCAGGTTAGCCCAAAAGAAGGGCGAACCTGGGGCACCAGCTTGGTACGTGTGTCAGGATCAAAACACCCCGCCGCTCAGAAAATCCCCTCTTTCTCCAAATCGTTCACCACAACTTTAACCACGCCATTGATCGCCTTCTTCGCTGAGTTGGGATTGAAGCTGTCGCTGATGCCTGTCCAGACGAGTTCTCCCTCCGGCGTTGCGGTGGCGTAGAGATTGGTTTCGACGCGCACCGTCTTGTCTTCGCGCAGATA
Organism: uncultured Acidobacteriaceae bacterium; assembly: GCA_963748225.1. GTDB lineage: Bacteria > Acidobacteriota > Terriglobia > Terriglobales > Acidobacteriaceae > Bog-257. The sequence continues at coordinate 703,109 of CAVVHW010000010.1, read as the reverse complement.
GTCGGGAGAATAGACCTGCCGGTACGCCATGGGGTAATAGCCGTAGAACGAGTTGTAGTACGGATAAGGAACCGTGTAGCTGTGTCCGGGAATGTAGGTGACTTTGTTCTCCACCTTAATCAGTCGCGTCAGCAGGACAGCTTCGATGTGGTGCTCGCGGATCTGCGCCTTCAGATAGTCCATGTCCATGTTGGCCGAGTCGGGCCGCAGCAGGATGGAATGACCGGGAATGGCCTCAACGCCGTCGCGCCCAAGTTTAGTGGCCAGGGCATCCTCGAAGTCGGAGCGAATCGCGGGATCGTCGCTCATGCCGATCACCAGCACTTTCTTGAAGCGCTGTCCGGAATAGCTGGGATTCTTCACGCTGGCCACCAGCTTGGAGGAGTTACAGTTTCCAATTGCCGACGCGGTCAGTAGAACGGCAATCAACATCGCGTATCGTCTCAAACGTTTCTCCTGGAGCTGTGCCGTCCCTGAAGGGACTCGATCTTTATGTCGACACTACCCAGTGCTAAAGCACTGGGCTAAGCTCTTCCGCCCCTTCGGGGCTGTATTTTGTGCAATACTCGGACGGTCCCGACCGGAAACACGTTCTCTCACAGCTCATGGTCCCACCGCTAAAAGCAATTCCGGTCTGCGGGGGGTGGGTCTGCGCAGATGTTCCCACATAATCACCGGCAAAATCGAAGATAGCAGTTTTCCTGCCGGGTGCTAGAATTTGGACAACAGTAGTCCCATGTACCGGGTCCGCAATCTCGTCGCCTTCGTTGTGCTGTTAACCTTCCTCGCGCCTGCTCTGGTCGCAGCCAACACCAAGGCCGACAAAAAACAAACTGAGGAAAAGAAGCTCGCCGCCGAGATCGAGAAGATCCTCAGCGATCCCGAAGCCGCGCGTGGTTTCTGGGGTATCAATGAAGTCTCCGTCGATACAGGCAAGCCGATTTATGCCCTTAACCAGAACAAACTTTTTACTCCGGCGTCGAACACTAAGCTTTTCACCACGGCGGCGGTCTTTGGACTGATCGGTCCGGACTATCGTTTCAAGACCACGGTGGAAACTACGGGCACGCTCGACAAGTACGGACGCCTCAACTCCGATCTGGTGGTCGTAGGACGTGGCGATCCCAACCTCTCCGGACGCACCCTGCCTTACAATATGCACACCGAACGCAAGGCGCCGCCGATCCAGGTGTTGCAGAATCTCGCCGATCAACTGGTACAGCAGGGATTGAAATACATTGACGGCGACGTAGTGGCCGACGATTCGTATTTCGTCTTCGAGCGCTATGGTGAAGGCTGGTCGCAGGATGATCTGGTGCGGGAATGGGGCGCTCCGGTTTCGGCGCTGACCATTAACGACAACGTCATCTTCGTGAACATCATGCCGGCCGACCGTCCGGGCGAGCGCGCGTTTCTTAACATCACCCCGTTTCCCGAGTATTACAAGATTGATAACCGGGTGATGACGACGCCGCAAGGAGCCGGTCCGCGCACCGTATCGATCAATCGCGAACCGGGCTCGAACCAGCTCACCTTCTGGGGCAACATCCCGCAGGACGATCCCGGCTTCGGCGAGGCGCTGGCCATCGAAGACCCTGCCGACTTCACGGCGCGACTTTTCCGCGAGCTGCTGGAAGAGCGCGGCGTCACTATCTACGGACGCGCGCGCACTCACCACACCGAGCTGGCGTCGACGCAGACATTCAGCGTCACCTCGATGGCTTCGGGAGGGGGCGATACCACGCGGCCACCCAATCCGGCGCCGCTGGTGCTGGCCAGCTACCAGTCGCAGCCGGTCTCGCAAGATTTGCGGGTGATCAATAAGGTGAGCCAGAACCTGCACGCCGAGCTGATGCTGCGCCTGCTGGGCAAAGAGAAGGGCACGTCAGGCTCGATTCAGGGAGGCCTGGAAGTTCTGCGCGGCTTTCTGATTCGCGCCGGGATCAAGCCGGAACAGTTCGTCTTTCTCGACGGCTCGGGGCTCTCACGCGAGAACCTGGTCACGCCCGATGCCGTGGTCGCGATTTTGCTTTACTGTCACCAGCAACCCTGGGGACAGCTTTACGAAGATACGTTGCCGATCGCCGGGGTGGATGGATCGCTGTCTGAACGTTTTCGTAACACGCCGGTCATGGGCCTGGTCCATGCCAAAACGGGGTCGCTGGCGCATGTGTACTCGCTGGCGGGCTATGCCACCACGCAGCGCGGCGAACACATCGCCTTCTCCATCATGACCAACAATGACACTATGCCTGCCAAGAAAGCCCTCGACACCATTGACCAGATTGTGGAGAAGATGGTCGAAGACCAGAAGTAGCTTCCTGTCCGAACCATTAGAACTTTCTGCTTTTAATGGCCCCCGCATTGCTTGTGTTATCGATGCGACCATTGCGTCGCGACGAAATAACGGCGCCGCGCTGCGTGCTGCGAAATGGCAGACGCCAGGGTTGCGCTTGAGGAGGTCATCATGTCGGTTCTTGGTATTGCGAGCACTGCGTTATCGCAGCTCGGCAACATCCAATCGAAGTTCCAAGGGGTACAAAGTGAATTCAAGACGCTGGGGCAGGACCTGCAGGCGGGCAACCTGACCCAGGCGCAGACCGATTTCGTTACCCTGTCGCAATCGGTCACCAGCCAGATCAGCGGCAGCAACAGCCCCTTTGCGACGGCATTCAACGCGGTGGGACAAGCACTGCAGTCTGGCGATCTGACGGGCGCGCAACAGGCTTTTGCCGCCATCTCGCCGGGCGGGACTGGTGCTCAGAGCGTCCATCATCATCACCACACCCCGCCAACCCAAATGTCCGCCTCGGCGCAGAGCTCGTTTGCGCAGGAGTTGAGCACCCTGGGGCAGGCGTTGCAATCGGGGAACCTGACGGCGGCTCAACAAGCCTTCTCCGCCATGCAGCAAGGTTGGCAGCAGACGCAGGGATCCGGCACCAGCGGAAGTCTCGTGCCGGCAGTTAGCAGTGGGGTGAGTGTGACGGTGTGAGATAGGCAGTCAGCGGAGAGCCGTCTGTTCCAAAATGGGACGCCAATCTTCGATTTAAGCGCGTCGGGAGAGGCAGACGTAGTTTTCCCCTGTCAGATGTATCTCTCGTCGCGCTATGGGCCTTATAACGCCCGCAAGAGGTATTCTACGGAATGGCTGAATAGGCACTTGTGAGTTATATGTATATAGCACTAATAGGCCACTCTTCGAATGCGTAAGAACGGAGCCTGATTTTGGCTTGCCAAGACGGCCCTCAGCCTTCAGGCCAGTCACCGTGACAGCGCGTCGGGTACGTTCCATTTCGAGAACTCGTGTAATCATCGATGCCCGATTTCCGTTGACTCATTCGCGGACTTGCTCTACTGTGTCTCAATCTCATGTCACCTTTCCGCCTCACGTCCCGCGTGCTGAACACAACAACATCGGGGACAAGTGTGCAGACAAGCACGGGCGGGGAGATCAGCAATAGTTCCTAGAGCAACTTCAAGGACAAGATCAAATGACCCACCGCCCGAAAGGCTGGTGGGTTTTGCATTTTCAGGCTCAAAGGATTGGGGAGCAAGCATGATCGTAATGAAGTTTGGTGGGACGTCTGTAGAAAACGACGCAGCAATCAACCGGGTGGTCGGCATCGTGAGCGCTCGCCTTGAGGAGCGACCGGTGGTCGTGGTCAGCGCCATGGCCGGTGTGACCGACTCGCTGGTGGCGATGTCAGGCGCGGCCGCCTCCGGATCTTTGCCCGAGGCGTTGAAGCTGCTTCGAAAAATTCGCCAGCGGCACCTGGCTGTGTTGTCCGCGCTGGTCAGCGGGTCGCGCGAAACCGCCGTGCGCCAGGAAGTGCAGGCCCTACTCGATTCGACGCAGGACCTATTGCGCGGCATCTCCGCGTTGGGTGAACTCACGCCTCGCAGTACCGACAACATTCTTGCCGTGGGCGAATTGCTGTCGAGTCGAATCGTCACCGCCGCTTTGCAAGCCCGCGGGATCGACTCAGTGCTGGTCGATTCCCGCAGTTGCATCGTAACCGACGCCAACCATACCCGAGCCATTCCATTATTCGATGAAAGCAGTGAGCGACTACGCCATCACCTCAAGCCTGTTCTGCAGGCTGGCCAGATTCCGGTGATGGGTGGTTTCATCGGAGCCACCGCCGAGGGTGTACCCACCACCCTCGGCCGCGGTGGTTCAGATTTTTCCGCAGCCATCATCGGCGCAGCGCTGAATGCGCGCAAAATCGAGATCTGGACCGATGTCGAAGGGATGATGACCACCGACCCGCGGCTATGTCCGCAAGCGCAGCGCATCGACGTCATCGGATTCGACGAGGCGTCGGAGCTGGCATTCTTCGGCGCCAAGGTACTGCACCCGGCAACGCTGATACCGGCGGTGGAAAAGAATATTCCCGTCCATGTGCTGAATTCGCGCCGGCCGGAAAGCCGGGGCACTTGTATTCGCGCCCGCGCTCCGCGCAGCCGAACGGTGTTTCGGGCCATCGCCGCCAAGAGCGGCATGCGGGTCGTCAACATAAAGTCTCCACGCATGTTGATGGCGCACGGCTTTCTGCGTGCCGTGTTCGAAGCTTTCGATCGCCACGCCTGCGCTGCCGACCTGGTCTCGACCTCCGAGGTTAGCGTGTCGGTTGCGCTTGATTCCTCGCGCGACGTGAATGCGCTAGTGCACGACTTGAAGAAGCTGGGCGACGTTGACGTCGAGAATGGCAAGGCCGTGATTTGCCTGGTGGGTAAGCACATTCGTGGGCGGGCCGGTATAGCCGCGAGCGTGTTCAGCACGGTGGCAGCCGCCAACGTCAATGTGCACATGATTTCCCAGGGAGCGTCGGAGATCAACATTAGCTTCGTGGTCGAAGAGCAAGATGTCCCACGCGCGGTGCAACGACTTCATCAGCGATTTTTCGAAGCGGCGGAAACGGGCCGGCAAAAAGCGCCGCGGATGGCATCGCAGGTCTTGACCTTTCCTGTGCCCGCAAATACGTCCCGGGAGGCTGCGCAGTCATGACTACTTTGCTTCCCTATCTCGAACGACCCGGATATCTGGCCGACGAAACCTGCAAGATTGCGCTGGTGGGATTCGGAACGGTAGGCAGTTCCGTGGCGCGTCTGCTCTACGCGCGAGGTGAAGAACATTCGCTGCAGCTGACTCATATCTGCAACCGCCGCGTCGCCCACAAGAAGGTGGACTGGATTCCGTCTGACGTGACGTGGACCGAGAACATTGAAGATGTACTCGCCTCGGATGTGGACGTTGTTGTCGAGCTGATGGGCGGTCTGGAGCCGGCGCATGACTGGGTGCGGCGAGCGCTGCGATCGGGCAAATCGGTGGTGACCGCCAACAAGCAATTAATTGCGCATTTTGGGTCGGAGCTGTTGCGCATAGCAGCGCGCCACGGACAGTCCCTGAGCTTCGGAGCATGTGTGGCTGGTGGCGTTCCGGTGCTCTCTGGACTGCGCGATGGACTCGCCGGAGATCGCCTGACCAAAGTTTGCGGCATTCTCAACGGAACCTGCAATTACATTCTGACGCAGGATCGAGCAGGCGGGTACCTCGTTTGCGGAAGCACTAGCCGAGGCGCAGCGTGCGGGATTCGCGGAAGCCGACCCCACCGATGATATCGACGGCTTGGACGCAGGCGCCAAGCTGGTCATCCTGGCGCGAGTGGGCCTGAATCTCGAACTCCGGCCCGAACAGGTGGTGTGCCGTTCTATCAGGGATGTCGCGGCCCTCGACTTCAGTTACGCGCACGATCTGGGCTGCACCATCAGGCAGATTTCCACGGCTACCATAAGCGATGGGAAATCCTACGCTGTGGTAGAACCGTCGCTGGTGTCGAAGGAATCTCCGCTGGCACAGGTTTCGGGCAACCAGAATCTGGTTGTGAGCAGCGGAGAATTTGGAGGCGATATCGCTTTCTCCGGCGCCGGAGCCGGAGGAAATCCTACCGCAGTTGCAGTAATCTCCGACCTTCTTCACGTGGCACAACATCGCCCGACCGGATTAGCGATGTCACGTCGTCCAGCCGCCACTTCGCCCGCGATAACCAACGACCGGGAGCTGCCGCAATATGTGCGATTCGTCGTTCGCGACCGGCCAGGAATCATCGCAGCGCTGGCGAGCGTATTTTGCCGCCACCATATCAATATCGATGCGGTGTTCCAGAGACCGGGCCATGCAAAGTCAGCACTGCCGTTTGTGATCACCCTCGAAGCCTGCAAGGAAAGCAGAATAATGGCGGCGCTTGCCGAGGTCGTCAACTTCGATTTCCTGGCCGAGACGCCAGTGAGAATGCCAATACTGAAATAGGAGTCATCTTGATGCATCTGCGTTGTAGCAACCCGGATTGTGCGGCGATCTTGGATCTTCACGATCGCGCGCTAGCGTGCCCCGTCTGTGCTGATCTGCTGGAAGTGGTGGTTGACCACGTCGCGAATACACCTGCCGAACTCAAGCGCATCTGGCTTGGGCGGCGAAGCTCTTACGCGCCGTTGGATGCGAGTGGGGTCTGGCGCTTTCGCGAGTTTCTGCCGGGCTGCTATTCCGAAGTCGTGACCATGGCGGAGGGCAACAATCCTCTGGTACGAGGCCAGAGGACCGCGCAATGGTGTGGCGTGCGTAATCTCAGCTTCAAGCATCTGGGGTGGAATCCCACCGCATGCTTCAAAGATCTCGGCATGACGGTTGGCATGACCGAGGCAGTATATGTTGGCGCAAACTCGGTCGGCTGCGCTTCTACCGGAAACACGGCATCTTCGCTGGCCGCCTACGCAGCGCGCGCCGGACTTACCGCCAAGGTTTACCTTCCTGCGGGACAGGTTTCGCAAAACAAGCTGGCGCAGGCCCTCGACTTTGGAGCGGAAGTGGTGCAGGTGGATGGAAGCTTCGACCTTGCGCTCGAAAGGATGCTGCAAACGCCGACCCGCGATCTCTACTTCCTGAACTCGATCAATCCCTTTCGCCTGGAAGGGCAGAAGATGGCGATGTTCGAAATGATGGAGCAGCTAGGCTGGCAGACGCCCGATTACGTCATTGTTCCCGGCGGCAATCTCGGCAACAGTTCGGCATTTGGCAAGGCGTTTGTCGAACTGCAAGCCGCTGGGTTGCTCGACAAAGTTCCACGCCTCGTCGTGGTTCAGGCTGAAGGAGCCAACCCGCTGGCGCAAATGTGGAGCTCGGGTGCTGCCGAACTTACACCGGTGGAACAACCTGAAACGGCAGCGACGGCAATACGCATCGGCAATCCGCGTTCGTGGAAGAAAGCGCTGCGCGCCGTGAAACATAGCGGCGGCTTCGTCATGGATGTCACCGACGAAGAGATTGCCGAAGCCAAGGCAATGATTGGGCGCGACGGCATCGGGTGCGAGCCGGCGTCGGCCACTACGCTCGCGGCGTTACGCAAACTTACGGCGCGCGGCAAGATCGATCGCGACGCCGTGGTCGTGGCTATCCTGACCGGCCACGCCCTCAAGGACACCGATTTCATCATCAAGTCACAGCAGGTTGAACGTGTCCTGCAGGGAGAGCTGCAAGCATGAGCGCCGCATGGACTGAATCGCAAGAGCCATTTGAAATTCAGGTTCCGGCATCGATCGCCAACCTGGGGCCGGGCTTTGACACTCTCGCCGTCGCGGTGCAGTTGTATCTGCGCCTTTGCGTGCGAACCATCCCGGGACGCGGCAAGCTGGAATTTCGTTTCGTGGGCCAGGAGCTTTGCGGCGAGAACTATGTCGAGCGGGCCTTCCGCTTTCTGGCGCGCCAGAACAGTCGGAGCTTCCCATCTCTCTCGGTGGAAGTTCACAGCGATATCCCGATGCGCGCCGGACTTGGCAGCAGCGCGGCCGCCACGGTCGCGGGCCTGCGCCTGTACGAAGCATTGGCGGGTCCGCTGCCGTTGCAGGCGATCATCAATGCGGCATGCGCGCTTGAGGCCCATCCCGACAACGCCGCCGCGGCGGTCCTGGGCGGACTCACGGCAAGTTGCCAGCTACCGGACGGCTCAGTCTATGCCACCACGTTTCGCTGGCCCGAGTCACTGGCGTTTATCGTCTTGACTCCTGATGTTCCGTTGCCGACCGCGGAATCGCGCAAGGTTCTTCCCAACTCTTTTTCGCGCAGCGATGTTGTCTTCAACCTGCAGAGAATTACGCTGCTGCTGCAGTTGCTGCAGAGTGGTAACTTCTCCTTGTTGAAGCAGGCGCTGGGAGATCGCTTGCACCAGCCATTCCGTCAAAAAATTGTGCCAGGGTTGGAACAGGCTTTGCACCTTGAGCATGAGGACCTGCTGGGCGTCTGTCTTAGCGGATCGGGGCCGTCAATCGTGGCGCTGGCGGAGACGAACCTGCATGAAATATCGGATCTGCTGGCATCGGTGTACGAAGCACTCGGGATCGCCTACCAGCTAAGAACGCTGACGGTCCATCAGGAGAGGTCAGAGCAGAGGGTACACAGCCGGGGTCTGGTGTGCTCGTAGCCTCGTCTGCGCGGGGATTGAAATTTGTGGCGCCTCGTCTTACGGGTGCACCACGCGCAACCCGAGGTATTTCTCGAAGGGGTCGAAGTCGCGGTCACGGTGGAGCAGCGAGTGCCCGGCCTGCAGGCAGAACGTTGCAATCAGGCAATCGATGGTTGTACGCACCGTATGCCCTGCCCGCCGTAAGCGACGATAGTTCCGGGCAGCGGCCACCGCCAACTCGCTTCCTCCGGTGTCAAAAATATGGAACTTTTCCAGGTCATGCCGAACTCCGACGAAGGCTGCATCGCTCCGAATTCCCTGTAAGACTTCACACAGAATGATGTCAGTCAACCCAAGCGGTTGCCGCCCCAATTCACGAATCAGCCAATTCGTTTGGCGGTTGTTTACGTTGCCCAGGTAGTCGATCCAGACGGTCGTGTCAACGATAACCATTGGCGTTGCTATTGCGGAACTCGGCTACGACGCAGTTCCTTCAAGTTGCCTTCCCATTGCACCTTGCCACGCCATCTGCGAATCGCCGTTTGTTCACGGGTCTTCACTAGGAGACGAAGGGCCTCTTCCACTGCCGCTTTTTTGGTCGGGGCTCCGCTGCGGCGCATCGCTTGCCGCATCAAATCATCATCAATCTCGATATTGGTTCGCATAATCCACACTCCTGATGTGTAAACATCTCATATTCTTGTGTATTGTTCAATGGGGAGGGTCGGGTGCCTGGGGCTGAGGAAGGTCCGGGGGGCACCCCCAATAACTTCCGCTCACAATCTCTAACCTATCTGCTTTCGCTATCGAGTGCAGGGATCCCAGGTTGGCCCAACATAAGGGCGAACCTGGGGCACCCGCCACCAGTTACCAAGCGGCAGTGTGACGGCCAGCTCACAACCCAACAATGTCATGCCTTCTTGTTGGCGTCGCCGTCGTAGTGCACTTCCTTGCCGGTGTGGGCGGTTACCGACGCAAGGATTTTCTTGTACTCTTTCTTGTCCATACGCAGCACGAGGGTTTTCGGCGCGGCTTGGTCGTGATAGTCGATGTAGAGCCAGTGACTCTTCGATTTCGTGAGCATCACCACCGCGCCCGCCCCGATCGACGCCACCATCACAATCGCACCCTGGGTCACGCGGTGTTTCTTGGTGTACTCATAGGAGAACTTGTCGACTTGGTCGTAGGGGATGGTGACGAAGTCACGGTCGGCGACCCGCACGACTATAGTCTTGCTGCTGTCACTTAAGATCAGGCTGGCGTCTGCCTGTTTTCCTTTCGCATCGGCCACCTTCACGCCCCGAAAATCTGTTTCTTGCGCGAAGCTGAGGCCGAACGTCACGCAGGTCATGAGAAGAACAGCCACGATTCGCTTTACGTGTAGGTGGCTACTGGTGGAAAGCAGGCGATGAAGCCCGAACCACCGGTTGACGGCCGGAGCACTTGGCTCCAGCGCTACAGGTTGGGGTTCGGAGAGGCGGGGATATCTCACGGTGTTTTTCCTTTCTGCATGCAATACGGCTGAGTCTCTGACACGACGATGTGTTGGGAAGCACGCTTCCGAGTTCGCACATCGCGAAACCCAGATGGCCTTCATAAGGCACGTCGGTGGCCAAGCTGGAGAATTGCAGTCTGAAGGAGTTGCGAGGGGTCTGCGGGTCTTTCGCTGGCGGCGAGCCGTCCGCTTAGGGAGCGGCAATATCTAATTACTGGATATCGCGCGGCGATTTTTGGAGGGTACTAGTAGTCTGCGATCACGATCTACCGAACCGATGAGGTTTGCCAGGCCCGCCGGTTCGCGGCTGTCTCCTAGAAGATGGTCCAGGCAGAGGGACTGCGCTAGCGCATCGCGTCTTCCACTTCGTTCAGCCAGTCAGGACGCTTCAGCACTTCGCGGGGCTTGGGACCGTCCGCTGCGCCCACGATTCCATCCCGCTCCATCAAGTCGATCAGATGGGCGGCACGTCCGTAGCCAATACGCAGACGGCGTTGCAGCAAGGAAGTGGACGCCTTGCCATATTCCAGCACGATACGCACCGCATCCTGGAAGAGCTCGTCGTTGTCGTCCTCCGCGGCGCCTTCAACTCCCGCGGCCCCGCTTCCAGATTCGCCATCTTCGCGCGGCGCTTGCAGGAAGTGCTCCTGATACTGCGCCTCACCCTGCGCCCGCCAGAACTCGACCACCGCGGCAATCTCCTTCTCCGTGACGAAAGGTGCGTGCAAGCGATGCACTCGGGCCGACCCGTTGGGCAGATAGAGCATGTCGCCGCGGCCCAGCAGGGCTTCGGCGCCATTCGCGTCGAGAATCGTACGCGAGTCAATCTTGGTGGCCACTCGGAACGACATGCGGGCAGGAAAATTGGCTTTGATCAAGCCGGTAATGACATCCACCGAAGGTCGCTGCGTGGCCAGCACCAGGTGAATGCCGACCGCGCGAGCCATTTGCGCCAAGCGGGTGATGGACGCCTCGACATTTTGCCCGTCGAGCATCATCAGGTCAGCCAACTCGTCGATGATAATCACAATGTATGGCAGCGGACGCGCCTCACTGCCATCTTCGAACAAGTTGGGGGTGCTGTTGTCGAAGAGCCGGTTGTACTGATCGATGTTGCGGACGCCCTTCTCGGCCAACACCTTCAGCCGCCGCTCCATTTCGCGGACAGCGTTACGCAGCGCGTTCGACGCCAGCTTAGGTTCGGTGATGATGGGCGTGTGCAGGTGCGGCACGCCTTCATAATTGCCCAGCTCCAGCCGCTTCGGGTCTACCAGGATCAGCCGCACCTGCTCGGGCGTGGCCTTGTAAAGGATGGACATGATGAACGCGTTGATCGCCACGCTCTTGCCCGAACCGGTCGAGCCAGCGATGAGCAAGTGCGGCATGGTGTTCAACTCGGCGGTGACGATGCGGCCGTTGATGTCCTTGCCCATCGCCAGCGTGATCTTCGACTTCGACCCTAGAAACTCCTGCGCTTCGACCACCTCGCGCAGCCAGATGGTTTCGCGTTCGTGGTTCGGCACCTGGATGCCCACCGTCGATTTTCCCGCCATGCGTTCAATCAGAATGCTCTCTGCCCGCAGCGCCAGGCAGAGGTCATCGCATAATCCGGTGACGCGGCTGTACTTGATGCCGGCCTCGGGCTTGAACTCAAACGTCGTAACCACCGGGCCGGGATTGATCTGCACCACCTGCCCGCGAACATCGAATTCGCCGCATTTCTCCGCCAGCACCTGGGCCAGATTTTTCAACTCAAGTTCGTTGATGGCGCTGTGCTCATCAGGACGGTGTAGCAGTGCGGTCGAAGGCAGTTTGTAGCTACCGGCCACGCGCGGCATGGTGGTCTTGCCGTGCTGGGTGCTGTCGGCGCGCGAGGTGACCGCAATGCCTTCGGCTAAAGTCGCCTCGGGAGCTTCCCGGTCGTCGGCGTCCTGCTGAGGCATTTCGCCGCCAAAGGTGCGCTCAATGCCACTCTTCACTCCGTTCGCCGGACGCGCTTGCTGCGGCACGGGAGGAACCATCTCGGCCGACGGAGTTGACAACGCTGGAGCTTCGACGTCCAGCGTCGCGACGCGCTTCGGAATCAGTTGCGCAGTAACCACCGGCTTGGCATTCGCAGCGGCAGCACGCTTCTTCTCCAGATCCTTCGCCGCCTTCTTGCGAGCGCGTTCCATCCGCCAGTCAGCAAACCGGTCGAGCGCCGCATAGACAAACGTGAACCGCGTCTGCGACCAGATCTGCAGGGCTCCAAATGAAAACGCCGTCGAAAGATAGAGAGCCACCGCGATCACCGCCAGGCAGACCAGATAAGCGCCCACCAGGTTGAGGTAGTGGATCAGTGCGTCTGCCACAATCCGTCCGAGGAGGCCTTCGGAAGGAATGGCTCCCTTCCAGCGAATGCTCCAAGGCAGCAGGCCAATAAACCCGGAGAGAAACGTGACCAGCGCAACTGCGCCCAGAGTCTTGGCGTAAGGCGCGCTGATGGGTCGCGAGCGGAACCAGCGCAGCGAGTACAGCATCAGGAAAAACGGAATCAGAAATACCGCGGCGCCGAAAAGTTGCAGGCCAAGATCGCTGACCACCGCCCCAACCACTCCAATCCAGTTGTGCGCCGGCCTGCCGGCGGGAGGAGTGGACGCGGTGTTCAGCGAAGGATCGAGTGGCGAGTACGATACCAGCGCGAGGACCAGGAGGACCGCGAAGACCAACATCAAGAAGCCGATCAGCTCATTGAGCCGCCGGTTGGCCGTCGGAGTAAAGGCGCGCGAAGCGATTGTCATGTAGGCGTTCGGACGCGCCACGGAACCACCTCGATTGCGAGGACTCATGCTGACCACTCCGTCCAGCGCGGGCACACATTTACGTCTAACCCGCCGCAAACGAAAAAGCGTGATGCCGGGAATCGACCGATGCGGGCTCCCCAATGAGCCTTCTTGAGCCGCCTGGGGCGCCGATACGCCAGAGCCCAATAATTATCCCAAGAAAGCAGGGCGGCGGGGCGAGAAATGGAGGGCTGAGAGTTGGCGAAGTAGTGTCCCCCCGGACAAGGCGGTGTTCGCGGTGATTGATGGGTTCATTACAAACCAGGTGATCCGAGTGCAATTGTGCTGTTATCAACGGCGACGCCGTTCTATGCTAGTTGTCAGTCGCGCATCACGAACGAAAATAGAGGCTTTTGGGTGGGCGCTTTTCTGGGAACGCTGGTAGGTCTGCTGCTTGCGGCATACGGGTTCGTCGCAATGAGAAATCCTATGCGTCTGAACCTGTTTCCTTTCTATCCAGGTGCGGAAGGATACTATCAGCGCATGGTGCTCGATACATCCACGCGCAATCAACTTCGAGTCTTGGGGGCATTGATTTGTTTGTTCGGGAGCGGCATTCTCACGGCCTCGGTCGGATCAGCACTCAAACTTCGTTCTCTGAATGCTGTCTCGGAGGGCCTTTGGGTACTCATGGGCCTCATATTCTTTGGTGCTTGGGGCGTTGGATTCATCGTCCTTCTTTGGCAGCTTTTCAACGGTCAAACATTCAACTGGTTTCGGGCTTGGAAGCTAGGGGTAGAGCTCGGACCCATTGATATTTTTCCGCCCGTCACCCCGAGGATGCGCCGGGAGTCGCAAATCTTTACGGTGGCGCTGCTGACACTCGTCTGCATCGCTTCCGTCGCTGCCCTTTTGCGCTAACTGGCGAAAATAGCCTTCTCACCACTGACGCCTTCAACGTCATCCCTGTGCAAGCTTACCCAGTCGGAGGTGCCATCCAACCGATCGCAAGAACTATCCAGAGGGGAAGAGGAGAATTCCAGCGCCCGCAGTCCGACCACAACAAACCCAAACTGCCCTAATGTTGGCGAGATTATCTATCCCGCAAACCCTCCGAAATATCCCAGCAACAGGATCGCGACGCCGAAGAGAATACGGTACACAACAAAAACCGTCAGTGTTTTAGTTTGCAGGTATCGGATGAACCACGCAATGGTTGCATAGCCCACCAGCGCCGAGACGATCATGCCGACAGCGAAGCCGGTGGCCATACCCGGCGGCAGCCCTTCCTTCATCACGTGGTGCAGCTTTAGCAAGGCTGCTCCCGCGATGATGGGAGTGGAAAGCAGGAAGCTGAAACGGGCCGCGGCTTCGCGCGTGAAGTTGCGAAATAATCCGCCGGTAATTGTGATACCCGAGCGCGAGACGCCGGGAATGACGGCGAAGGCTTGCAAGACACCTACCGTCATCGCATCGCCCAGGGTGATTTGCGGCAGAGGCTTCTGGAAGCGGCTGGCGCGCTCGGCCAGCCACATGAGGATAGCCACGATGATGAGCATGGAAGCCACCAGCGCCGGCGCGCGGAACGTGGTTTCAATACGCTTCTCCAACAACGCACCGGCGATTGCGGCGGGGATGGTTGCCGCAATCAGGTACCAAAGCAGTTGCCGTTCGCGGCGCTGCTCCTCCGGCGTCAAGTCGCGCAGGTTGTCGCTGGTCTCCGAGAAGCGCACGACCTTCCCGCCGAAGGCGGCGCGTAGAATCTGTATCCAGGTGCGCCAGAAATAAAACAGGATAGCGAACAGTGTGCCGGCGTGCAGCGCCACATCAAAGGTGAGCCCGGGATCGCTCCAGTTCGCCAGTCCCAGCCGGGTGACCAGCCAGGGAATCAGTGCCAGATGTGCGGTGCTGGAGACAGGCAGGAATTCGGTGAGGCCCTGGACGATGCCCAGGACAATCGCTTCAAGAATAGGCAAACTATTCCACCATGTTCCCAAATGTGGGGATTTTGTTCTGCACCATGTATACCAGACGCTGGGCGCGGTCGGACCAATCTTCGTCGCTGGGGTATTGCGAAATTAGTTTCTTGGCGACGCTGAGGGCGCGGGCGTTGGAGTCGTCGGCCTTCTTGGCTTGGTTGTCGGTGGTGTAGATCACGATCAGCGCCGAATAACGCCACGCGGCCTTGTAGAGCGCCTCGGCAGCCTTCGGCGATTTTGGGTGGTCGTCAGCGTACTTCAGATAGATGGCGGCTTCCTTCTCCGGACACTGCGCCTGTGCCTCCCACTCGCCACAGAGTTTGTTGTCAATCAGGTGGTAGGCGGCCAGATCGGCCCACTTGGTGCCCGGAAATTTCTTGATCACCCGCTTCATGTGCTCTTCGTCGATGGGAAGGCGCAGCGAAGGATCGCGCAATTTTGCCGAAGGACGAGTGGCCTGATCTGCCGCCTCGAGTTGCCAGCGGATGTCGGCGCTGCGATAAAGCGACTCGGCGGCCAATGGCGACGTTGGGAAATATTCGGCGATGCGCGCGTAAATCCGCATCGCATCCTGCGCCGCTCCGCGACGGCCGCCGCGCTTGCTGGCTTCCATCTCGCAGTCGAAAGCTTCACCGAATAGAATTTTGTCGGCATCGGGTGTAGTGGTGGTGATGACTCCCCGATCCAGAATCCAGCCGGTAATATTGCGGTCGTTCTGCTCCTCGTCGCCGAGTTCGATCGTGGTGGTGACATCTACGGTGCCCACGACTTGGACCCAGCCCGGTGTACGTTCGAGGACGGCAACCTCACGGCCACGGCCAATGTTCGATAACTTTTGCGAGGATGTGTCGGGCGAAATGTAGATGACGCCTTCGCGCAGCATCACGCCGCGCTCTGTAGCGAAGAGCGCGGTAGAGGAAACTATCAGGAAACCTAGCGCGAAAAACCAACACCTTGAATGTTTGTGAAGCACGTTATCACTCCTGCCTGCCATGCCCAATTACTAAGGGATCTCTGACTAAGCTCTTCTTCGAAGGGTACGGCCTTCAGGCCGTCCGTAAATGCCGATGTAAGGCAGGGGTTTTTAGCCCCTGCGGGAATCCGTTCTGGCTTAATTGGACCTTCCCTAGTTGCTGGTTGCTAGCTGCTAACTGCTAGTTGCTTATTGCTAGTCGCTAACTGCTCTCATCCCTCTTCCATCAAAACCTG
This sequence comes from uncultured Acidobacteriaceae bacterium, assembly GCA_963748225.1. Taxonomy (GTDB): domain Bacteria; phylum Acidobacteriota; class Terriglobia; order Terriglobales; family Acidobacteriaceae; genus Bog-257. The sequence goes on along the minus strand of CAVVHW010000010.1, from coordinate 687,208 downwards.
CGCCAACAACTGCGGTTCCACATTTCCTCCGCTGACGACGGCGACTGCCTTCTTCGACTCGGGCAGCTCGTGACCATGGAACACCCAGGCCGCAAATGTGACCGCCCCACTCGGTTCTGCGACGATACGTCCGTTCAGGATGATTCGCCGCATCGCCGTGCGGATTTCATCCTCCGTCACGCTGATTACGTCATCGACGAATTGCCGCATGTGCTCGAAATTCAATCGCCCAACCGATTGCGTGCGCAGGCCATCAGCCAGCGTGCTGGAAACGCGCTCGGCCGATAGCTCCACGATCTCGCCCTTGCGAAAGCTTTGCTGCGCATCATTGGCCAGCTCGGGCTCCACGCCAATCACCTTCGCTTTGGAGCCGCTCAGCTTGATCGCCGCCGAAATGCCGCTGATCAGCCCGCCGCCGCCGACTGGCGCCAGCAACAGGTCCACGTCAGGACAGTCTTCCAATATCTCGAGGCCAACCGTACCCTGGCCGGCGATGATCTGCTCGTCGTTGTACGGAGGCACGATCATGTAGCCATGTTGGCGCGCCAGCTCTTCCGCCTTCTGCAGCCGCTCGGCGCTGGCCGGACCGACGGTGACAATCTCCGCCCCCAGCGCTGCGGTGCTCTCAACTTTGATCCTGGGCGCATTGCGCGGCATCACGATGACCGCCTTCACGCCGAGGGCCCGCGCTGCATAGGCGACTCCCTGCGCGTGATTGCCGCTGGAATACGAGATAACCCCGCGCTGCCGTTCTTGTTCCGTGAATGACGCGATCTTGTTGTAAGCGCCACGCAGCTTGAATGCGCCCATGGGCTGCAGACTCTCGGCCTTCAGCCACAACTGTCCGCGTGCTGATTCGTCGGCAGAGTCGGCGTTGGCAGACGAACCCTGCTTGCGCGCTGGCGGAAAGTAGAGAATGAGCGGCGTGCGGGCCGCGACCCCGCGTATTCGCTGCTGTGCAAGTTGGATCTGTTCGAGAGTCACCATGGCCGGTTCAATTCGCTGTCGCCAAAGGCACACGCCACAACCCGGCAGGCAGCTGCATTGAGCCCTGGCCGCTGCCCGCGGTTCGCGCCTCGTGGATCATCAATGCCATCCAGTGTACAAGTGCCAGCCGATCGCGCAAGCTGACTTTGGTGTCGAAGTTAACGTGACCAATCGCCGGGCTGATCAGCGCGTCCAGCAAATACCTCTTCGGAATGTCACGCTGCAACCACAACATTTCCGTCGGCGGAATGATGGTGTCGTCGGAGCCGTGCAACAGCAGCACGGGAACATGCAGCGACTGCAGGTGACCGGCCGGAGAGGCGGCCGCCAGCTCGTCGTGGCGCTTGTCGACTTCGGCCAGAATCTCAGGTGCGAAGCTGGCACGTTGCTTGTGGTAGATGTGCTGCATGATCTGCTGATCCGTCGGCGTCATTGTCCTGGTCAGCGCTTCGGAAGCTTTGCCCTGTTCGGCGAGCAGCAGCTTGAGGGCGTCGTGTCCCGTCTGGACATCCTCCGGGGCGAAGAAATCCTGCGGTTCGTCATACATTACGATCAGCGGGCCGTACTCATGTGGCTGCATGGGCTCGATCGATCCATCGGGACGAGCCGCCTCGCCCGTCGCGAAGAACCGCAACACATGCGCAAGATCGTAGTATCCGCCCACTGAAGCTACCCAAGCGATTGACGGCGAGTATTGCGGGTCGCTGGCGGCCAGCAACGACAGGCCTCCGGAAAAACTGATGGCCAAGATACCGACCTTCGGTACTTTGAGGTCATGCGCGAAACTTTGCGCTGACGTCCCGATCAGATCGGCGGACTCCCGTTCTACGCGGTAATCAGCAATACCGGGAACCAGCGGCGTCATCACGAAGAAGCCGCTCGACGCCACTGCACGCGCGAAGCTTACCAGCCTGGGCTCGTCGATTCCCAGTCGGTGCATCCCGTGGACGACGACGATGCCGGGTGCGAAGCCGATTCCGCGCGGCATGTACAAACGCGCCGAAACCGCGTTGCCCTGGAAGTTGAAGGTGGTGTCGCGCACGTCAACCGGATGAACTCCATAATTCGCCAGCCAGCCGCTGGCATGCGGATCGGAGATGCGCTGCAGTAGGGAAGCCGCCTGCAAATAGTCTTGCGCGAGCGGATACAGGAGTACCACGGCGATGGGAAGCAGCAGCAGAATCCAGGCCAGCAGGCGCGCCTTATGCGATGGACTGCGACCTTGCCAGGGGACGGTGGTCATGAGGAGGACATGGTGAGCGCGGATTCTTGCCTAAAATGGTTACGTTGGCACTGCTTTGAAAGGGCACGCTTTCAGCCGTGCCGCTTAGCTGGTTTTTACTAAGAGGCTTTAGCCGCTGAGGAACCTCGCCTGTCAAGCCCGTCAAAGCCCGCTCGTCGGTTCGAGTGCTTCCGAAAACCGAATCTCCTCAGTGGCTGAAGCCTGGTGTCCCTTTGGGTCTGTCGCGGCACGGCTGAAGCCATGCCCCTTCAAAGCCGAGCCAGCCGAATTTTTCGCGGCGCTCCCTAAATCTCCAGTATCACCGGCATAATCAACGGCCGCCGCGAAGTATTCTTCACGATGAAGCGTTTCAGGTCCTGGCGGATTTTTTCCTTGATCATGCCGTAGTCGCCCTTTTCTTCGTCGCTTGACGACTCGAGGGTATTCATCACTGTCTGCCTCGCTTGGTCCATGAATCCGTCCTCGTTGGTATTGGCAGAGAAGCCACGCATCACGATTTCGGGCAATGTTTCGACCTTGCCGGTCAGCTTGTTGATGGCGATGATCGGCAGCACGATCCCGTCCTCGCTAAGGTGGCGGCGATCGCGAATAACCAGATCTTCCACCACGTCGCCCATGGAATTGGAATCGATGCAGACGCGGCCCACGGCAATGCGTCCCGCTTTGCGCGCGCCCAACTCGTCGAATTCCAGAATGTCGCCGCTCTCGATCATAATGACCTTACCCACCGAGTTGTGCATGGCGCCGGCCATTTCGGCGTGCAACTTGAGCTGGCGATACTCGCCGTGGATGGGAATGAAATATTGCGGCTTTACCAAGTTGATGATCAGCTTGAGTTCTTCCTGGCTGGCGTGTCCGCTGACGTGCACCGGCGGCGTCGAACCATCGTCGTAAATGACGTGGGCATCGCGGCGGAAAAGATGGTCCACCACCCGGTAGATTGCTTTCTCGTTGCCGGGGATGATGCGCGACGACAGCACCACCGTGTCGCCCGGCTGAATGCGCGCGTGCTTGTGATTGTCCACAGCGGCCCGCGACAAGGCCGACATGGGCTCGCCCTGCGTGCCACTGATCAGCACACAAACTTTCTCCGGCGGGAAATCGCGAATCTGCGCGGGATGAATCAGCAACCCTTCGGGCGCGTCAATGTAGCCGAGATCCTGCGCAATCTCCGCCGACTCCATCATCGAGCGGCCGACCAGCGAAACCTTTCGGCCATTTTCGAAGGCCTGCTCCATGGTCAGCTTGATGCGATGGATGGAAGACGAGAAACAGGAGATGAACAGTCGCCGTTCGGCGCGGGAGAAGATCTCTTGAAAGCGCGCTCGCACGGCGCGTTCGCTGGGCGTATAACCGCGGCGCTCCACGTTAGTTGAATCCTGAAAGAGCGCCAGCACGCCGTCCTTGCCGTACTCCGCGAAGGAATGCAAATCGAAGAGGCGATTGTCGGTGGGCGTGGGATCGACTTTGAAGTCGCCGGTGTGAATGATGGTACCGAGCGGTGTGTGAATGGCCAGCGCGACACAGTCCACCAAACTATGCGTAACCTGGATGGGATTGATCGTGAACGGCCCGATCTTGAAGCGCTCTCCCGGCCTGATTTCGTTGAGCACCGCATCGTCCAGCAGGGCATGCTCTTCCAGTTTGCCTTCGACGTAGGCCAGGGTGAACTCTGTGCCATAGACGGGAACGTTGAGCTCCGAGAGTATCCATGGCAAAGCGCCGATATGGTCTTCGTGGCCGTGGGTGAGAACAATAGCGCGCACGTGGGCGCGATTCTCGATCAGGTAGGCAATATCGGGGACAACGATGTCGACGCCCAGCAGTTCGGCTTCGGGGAACATGAGTCCGGCGTCAATTACGATAATGTCGTCGCCCCAGCGAATGGCCATGCAATTCATGCCGAATTCGCCGAGTCCACCGAGAGGTACAACCTGAAGTTTTCCTGTTGGCATCTGCAGCTTTCGATGCTAGCACAGGAGCGCCGGGTAAGTTTCAACGTGCCAAAGAGCCGCGAACCCCGGCGCGCAGCGCTTATACTTGAATACGAGTATGGCCGACCAGACGAGCAAATCGTGGATGAGGCGCGGCGTGGAGAGCGCCGTGCGCAATGCCTTCATGAAGGCATACTCCACCGTCAAAGTTAATCCCGAGAAATATCTCGAACATCTGCGCATGGCGTATGACCTGCCTGCGTTGACCTATCAAGGCGTATATTCCGTCGATCCCGACATCCTGGACCACATCGCGGCACAGACGATTCGCGCTCACATGCGGATGGCCACGGTGGAAGGCGCCGGTCTGGGTCTGGGCGGCATGTTCACCATGGTGCCCGATCTCGGCATCCTGGCGGCCATCACCTTGCGCATGATCCAGAAGCTCAGCCTGGTTTACGGCTTCCCGTACAACACTGAGGAAGAAGAGGCCGAACTATGGGTGGCCGCAGCCAGCGCCGCAGGGGTGGACATCAGCCGCGAGCTACTGGAGAAGCAGTTTGTGTCCAAGTTCGTGCCCCGCGTGATTCAGCGCATCGCGGTAAGCGCGAGCGCGGAGATCGTGGAGAAGTGGACGGCCCGACTCATCCCGCTGCTCAGTTCGGTGATCGGGGCCGGCTTGAACCATTACTTCGTAAAGGTCTGGGGCGAGCGCGCTCTCGGACACTTCCGGCAGAGACACCTGGAAATTCGTCACGCGAAAAATGCCATTCCGTTGCCTGCCAGCCGGACCGAGAGGTAACTCTCAAGTGCATCGCTGAAGCGGTGCTCCGTCTGGAAACGCCGCTCCCCATTGCTCCAATCCCCCTATCCCATGACGTGTACGTGCTCGGGCGTGATCTTGTAGAGCACGCGCTGTTCTCCGGGCTGCGCGAACGGATACTTGTCCTTGTCGAGATATTTCTTGGCCATCTTGTCGATGTGCTGCGGTGCACCCTCTTGCGTAATCTCGCGTACCTTTCCACGCACTTCCACGAAGCGGTACGGATTCTCGGGATCGATCACGGCAACGGAAACGCGAGGATCACGTTTCATGTTCTTGTCTTTCAAACGGCCCGCGGCGGAATTCACCCAGACTTCCCCATTCTGGTAGTCAACCCATACCGGATTGGTTTGCGGGCTGCCGTCCGGCATTAGGGTGCTCAGGCTGCCGAATGCTTTTTTCTTGAAAAGGTCGAGATAATTTTCGGGAATCGAAGCGGACATGCTTTATCTCCTTGCATTTTCGAAACTGATATCCGAGCAAATACTGACGATTGGATTCCGCAACTATTGTATGGGGTGCAGGAAGGAATGCAAGCTGGGCCGGGCAGAACAAGCGGGGACCGCCCCTAACGGACGCTGATCCCTTTGGGCAGGTGCTTGGGGTCGTAGACAAAGTCCACGAGGCCGTCGCGATAATCGATCTTGACCTGCAGAATTCGCAACAGCGCGAAGCCGAGAATGCCCGACACTTCGGTACCGGTTGATTTGCTGACCGCCGACAGATCCAAGGTCACGATGTCCTGGTTCTCCTGGTAGTAGTGGCCGAACTGCAGCGTAGCTTTGTCGGCGCGATACACGTTCTTCACATTGCCGCTCAGGCCTTTGATCTGCATTCGCGGATCCGACCTGACCTGGGTTACTTCGCGTGCCGCCCTGGTAGAGAGAACGTTGGTAAACGCGCCGGTATCGATCATGAACAGCATCGAATTAGACTGGTCCACCAATGTCGGAATCAAGAGTATGTGACCGAAGCGGAAGACTTTGGTCCAGCGGGCCATATCCGGAGCAACGTAGGCGTCCTTCGGCAAGATAAACCCAGCGGCAGCGTTTGCGCTTTTCCCCTGATTCGCTGGCGCCGTCCTCTGTTCGCCTCCGTTCTCCACATTGTCCTCTGGGGCAGCGCTGATTTCGCCGGCACTGTTCAGCGACGTGGGGACAGTAGCCTCATCGGGACGTTTCGGCAGCGGCGAGAGTCTGAGTTTCGCTGCGGGAATATCGATGTTGATCAAATACGCGCCAAAGACATCGGTACCAATCAAACCGTCGTTCTCGCTGGGGCCCGCTGAGTCAATTACGCGCACCGCGCAGTCTTCAAAATCGAGGTCGCCGATGCGAATATGACCGGCGACGGCGACATAACCTGTCTGCTTGCCCGTGTCGCCCAGTCCGCCAATGCGTTGTTCGGCGATGCGGGTAAGTCCCGCTTTTTCCGCCGAGTCGCTGCGGACCATGATTCCGCTGGCGCCCGTATCCAGCGCCAGGCGACTGACGTGACCGTTGAGTTTCACTTCCAGACCGGTGGCGGCAAGATGGGACGTGTTGGACTTCATCGCCAGCAGCTTGGTATTGGTCTGCTCGACCTTGCTGACCAGGCGGCAGGGGTGACTCGGTTTGTTCGCGGTAGCGTTGAGGAACTCGAGATAGCGGCGCAGAACAGCACTGTCTTCCTGGTCCTCGGAATTGTCGCTTGCCAAATAGGTTTGAATGGCGGTAATCCGGTCAGGAACCGGCAGGGTGCTCAGCCACATCAGTTGCACGCCGGGATCGTTGGGCGCAATCTGCCGTGCATGGTTCAATTGATCATAGGCGCGGCGGTAGAGAGAGTACGCACGATACACGCGGGCTGCACCGATATAGGGAGCCGGGTTTTTGGAATCCAGACCCTCTGCCTTCAGATACGACCTTTCCGCTTCCGGCATCTCTCCCCGGCGAAATTGAACATCGCCCAGGGCTGTCACCAGTTGAGAAGAATTTGGCTGCGCGGTGACTGCGGCGATGGCGGCAGACTGGGCCTGATCAAGCTCTTGCGCGCGCAACAAAGAGTGGATCAACCCAAGCTGCGCCAGCAAGTCCATGGGGTCGGCTTTCACAATGGCTTGAAACTTGGTCGCCGCCTCTGCGAATTTGCCTGAACGGTAGAGCATGTTGGCGCTGTTCAGGTCGGCATTCTGCTGTATTGGCCCCGCGCCCGTTGTGAAAGCCTGGATCGGGAGCCATAGCACTGCCGAAACAACTACAGCGGCGAGAGAACGTCGAGTCATGGGGAAAAGGTCCTGAGGGTAAGCAGGTTAGCACGAAGCGAGCGGAGGCGGCCAAGGTATTCGGTGCCTCAACCGGCATGAAGCCATACTTAATTCGAAGGAATTTGACTATGACCTGCGTCACTCTATGCTGTTCTACCGCAATTAGGTGATGGCAAGCGGTCTAATTCCCTCTACAATACGAGCCGTGTGAGAAATGCGCCCATCCTCACATTACGGTTACAGCAGCACGAGTAGTGCACATGGCCGAAGGCTGGTTCGGCTTCGGAATTTTGTTTATCCCCAAACTAAGGAGATCATTTTTCTATGAAGCGTTATTTCATGATGTTGGCGGCGGTAGCTCTCGTATCGAGCATGGCTTGGGCCCAGGACGGAGCCGCTCTTTACAAATCGAAGTGTGCCATGTGTCATGGCGCGATGGGCGAAGGGAAAGTTGGACCGTCCCTGCAGAAGACAGCGTTGAGTCCGCAGCAAATCACTGACCTGCTGACCAACGGCGCGGCCGGCAAGAAAGCGCCGCATACTAAAGCAGTTTCGGGCCTGACAGCCGCTCAGGCGGGGGAAATTGCTACGTACGTAGGGACCTTGAAGAAGTAATCGGCAGCGTAGCGCACGCATAGAAGCCGGCCACCTCGGCCGGCTTCTTCGTTGTTTCCACCCCAGCGCTAAGTACAGAAGCGTTACGTTTGCGCTAGAACGTTACCCGTACTCCCAACTGCGCTGCAAACGGAATACCCACCGTAGTTCCAGGACCAAAGAAGTCGCCCAGCGCGCCGGCGGGCACCAGTAACTGTTTCGGGTTGGTGATCGGCACACTGCACGCCGGGGTCGGGCACAATGCTGTGGCATTGAACAGATTGTTTACCGGTGTTGGCAGGGCCGAGATATCGGTGACGTAGTTCGCGCCCGGATTGTTGCGGTTGAGCAGATTGAAGAACTCAATGAACGGCAGGATCTGCCAGCGCTCCCCAACCTTGAACGGACGCGTGACGCGAAGGTCAAGCTGGATATAAGGCGTTCCGCGGAACTGGTCGAGGGTCGTTTGCACTCCGTTGACCACGGCGCGGTCATTGGTCGGATCGCCAAAACCGTTGACATCGACCGGCGTGGTTAGCGTAATGGGACGGCCCGTCTCTGCCTGGAACAAGGTTGACAGTTCGAAGCCTCCCGGTACATACACCACACCGGCCAGGGTGAAGCGGCTGGTGACGTCTTCTCCCGACGGACCGTAGTCGCCCGGCGCAAAGGGGTTCAGCGGATTGCAAACGCCGTTGACATAGTCCCAGAGCTCGCCCAGCACGCAGCCCCAGGTGTTGGCGCGGGACAGCACGTAGTTGGCGGTGAGATTGAAGCGTTTGCTGACGTTGCCCTGCAGGTGCAACATCATCGCGCTGTAACTGGACCGGTTGTCGGCCTTGAAGACGGACAGGTTCGGCACATTGGCCATCTGGGTGGCCGGGTCCTGCGCGAACAGTGGAGAGAATAAGGTATACCCCGCCGTGTACTCATACCGCCTGTAGCCATGGACACCTTGTTCGTGCACGAAATCGCCGCTCATCGTCCAGTTCTTATGCCATAGGTACTGCACGCCGCCGCTGACGGTAACCGAATATGGCGTGTGATAGTTCGGATCGATTACAACTCCGGCCCCACCGTTGGCCGCACCCGGCAGGCATCCGGGATCGCCCGGCTTGGTGCATGGCTGGAAGAGCTGGGGCGTGTTGACCGCCTGAAACGCAGTCGCCCAGCCGTTTTGCGCCAGGTCGTTGTCGTAGATGCCGATGCCCGCGCGGATCACCAGGTCCTCAACCTGGTCGGGCGAGTAGGCGATGCCCAGGCGCGGCGCGAACGCGCCATGGTAATCATGAGGCACACCCGTGGGCAATGGCAGCTGCAGTCCCTGGATCGTCTGTACAGCGGGATTCAGTATCTGGCTGACCCCCGAAGCCTGGAACAATCCCCAAGTCGTGTCGTAGCGGAGTCCGTAGTTGACCGTCACCTCCTTCGTCATGCGCCACTGGTCCATGACGTACAAACCCAGACGCCGCACATTCTGGGAGAAATTGCCGTTCCCAGCTGGCGTAGACGTGGTTTGACAATTTGCGCCGTCGAAGGGCGGCAGGCAGTTCAATTCCGCGGTGAGCTGTCCAGGATTCGTCAGATAGAAGGTTGGGTTCTGGGTAAGAACGTACAGAGTTTCCGCCTGACCGGGGAATGCGCCGCTGAGTACTGGTTCATCGATGAAGTCGACGCCAAACTTAGGAGCGTGCCGGCCAACAGAGGCGCTGACGTCGTAACGGAACTGATACTTCTCCTGATTGCGAATAACGGGAAATGCAGTAATCGGAGTTACAAACTGATTGTCACCGTAGGTCTCGAAACCCGAGATGGTCTTGGAGGTGGAGCTGAACGGAAAAGCCAGAGCAAAGCCCAGGTATCCATTGCGATCGGCGGTGCCGTGCAAATAACTCGTCCCGAAGGTGAAGTTTCCAACCCAGTTAGGGCTGAAGGAATAGGTATTGCTGATGACGCCGTTCTGATAATTGGCGTGTGTCGTCGCACCGGTAGACGGCAACGTACCCTGCTGAACTAGAGCATTGTTGGTGGTGTTGTTGTCGAGCGCCCAACGAATGAACCACTGTGAATGCTGCGATTGCGACCAGTCAATGCGCATCAACCCCAGGTAGGACTGAAACGGTACGCGAACGTACGGAGGAACATTAATCGAGGTTGTGTTGGGAATCAATCCTTCTTGCGCCAGTTGTGACAGGGCATTGAACTGGGTGATGCTCGTAGGACTGTAGTTAATGCTGGCATGCTCATTGACCATCTCGAAGCCGGAATAGAACCACAGCTTGTCCTTAACGATCGGTCCGCCAATTGTTCCCACATAGTTCTGCCGCGAGAACGGCTGCTTGGGCTGAGGCGGCGGGTTATCGATGGGGAAGCGTGCATTCAGTGCCGCCGCACGTTCATACACCGCGAAGTCGCCGTGCCAGTCGTTGGTGCCGCTCTTGGTGCTGATGACCACGGAACCCGCCGTAGTTCGCCCGATGTCGGCATTTTGCTGCGAAGTCTGCACCGCAAATTCGCGAATCACGTCGGGAGAGAAGTTCTGCAAAAAGCCGCCAATGTAGTCGTCGGAGTTGTCGGCGCCATCGACCGTGAGCTGGTTATTCAGTCCCGAGCTTCCACCGGTGGATACCGCCGTGATGCGCGCCTTAGTCGGATCGGAGGGCTCAACTGGTTCGGTGCCTGGAACCATGTAGGCGATATTGGCAAAGCTGCGAGCGGCTAAAGGAATGGTCTCCAAGTCTTTGCTGGTAACGACACCCCCATTCACAGCGTCGGTTGTATCGAGCTGTTCGGTAGTGATGGAAGAAGGTTCAGCCTTCACGTTGACCGTCTGCTGCACAGACTGCGGTCGCAACGTCACCAGAACATCGCGGACATTACTTACTTGCACGGTGACATCCGAGCTGGCATCGGCAAACCCTGTCGCGTTGACCGCCATATGATATTTGCCGGGGAGCAGGTCGGGAAACCGGAACTGTCCGCGATTGTCGGTGGTTACGGTACGGGCAACGCCGGAGCCGGTGTCGGTGGCCGTAACCTGGGCCGACTTAATTCGTGCTCCGCTGGCGTCCTGCACTTCGCCCAGCAGCGAACCGGTCGCATTCTGCGCGTGCAGAGTGAGGGGAAGCAGAGTGAGAACACAGATTGCGAGCAGAGCGCTCCTGAGTAACTGTCCATTCAATTTCGGCAGCATCGTTGGGCTTCCTATAACTGCGCGGAGAATTCGTTCCGGCGAGATTTTGCTTGGCAGGTAATCAAGCGTCCCAAGGCTACTCTGGTGGCGTATCTACTACCATTGGTAGTAGTAATTGGCTGTGTTTTATGGGCGAGTCGTAATACCACTCTGAAAAGAGTCCTAGAACAGAAACTAAAGAGAACACTTTTCGGCGGTTTCGTGTCGCAGAAAACTTCATAGCTTTGAAGGCCGACCGTAGATTGCATTGGCTCTCGCGCGCATGGGAGGGCGAGTAGCTTTAGCTCTGCCAGGTAAGTGCTGTATCCTCGCGAGGGTACTTCAGTCAGCGTACCAACAGCTATTCTGAATTACTTTAGTCAGCGAGGGATCTGCTTTTGGAGTTTTTCCGCAAGCTATTTAGCTGCGCCGACAAAGCTCCATATTTATGGCGGTTGAAGGAGGGTTTGCCTTCGCCGTATTCGCAGAGCCTGAAAACGTGAGGCGGGAAACGGAGGAAACTTGCATGCTCGGTGTCGGAGAAAAATTTCCTCGCTTCTCGCTGATCGCGAACCTCAGCCCCGAACGGTACCGTGCCTTCCGCGTCATCACAGACCAGGATTACGAAGGCTTGTGGAAGGTGTACTTCTTTTGGCCGAAGGATTTCACTCCTCTCGCTCTGGCGGAAATTGTTGATTTTGGCGCCTTGGAATCTGAATTCAGCCAACGCCATACACAACTTCTGGGCTGCAGCGTCGAATCCGAACTGGCACATCTTGCCTGGCGAACGCAGGAAGAGTATCTGAGAGAACTCGCCTTACCAATGCTGTCAGACCTGAAGCGCGAGCTATCCGGAGAGTTGGGTATTCTCGACGAACGCGAAGGCGTCGCGCAGCGCGCAACCTTTATTGTCGATCCGCACAGGGTGATCCGGTTTGTTTACGTAACCGACCTAAACGTCAGCCGCGATCCTGGCGAGGTCCTTCGCGTACTGGCTGACCTGCAGGATTGGTTGGCTTCATAATCCCGCAATTTTTGCGGCGTGCGCCCCTAGTTTTACGGTTTCGCCCAACCTCCCTCGCACCTATAGTCATCGCAGTGATTGAGAGTCACTGAGCAGATAGCAAGCGCAGCGGCCCTAAAGCGAGACAGGGCGTTTTGTTCAAGGTGCCGGTAGTTGGTGACGAGGAGTTGGAATCGAGGTTGACTTCAAGACTTGCAGGCGCGGCCTTCCTTAGCTGCGCCCGCAAGTGATTTCACTGCTCTGCGGGCAACGGTCGCCGCGACGCCGAACGAAAACTTCCCCACTGTTGTGGTCACATCACCGCGTTATTGGACCGGAGTCCAGCCCTTGTCGGGGTTGAACTCCGTCATCGCTTTTGCCAGCGTGGCTGTATCCTTCCCGAGGTTCTTCTGGTACACGACGCGGTCCTGATTGACGATGAATGTCATTACCCCCGAATCATCGTATTGGGCCGGATACGCCACAAAAGCGAAGCCTCCGGTCATCTTTCCATTCACTACAAAAGCTTTGGCGCCGCCCTTCGCGTCAGCACCCTGGCCGGTCAGCATGCGGAAGTAGTAGCCGTGAAAAGGCTGGTACGAGCCTTGCTTAAAGGCATATCCCTCGTCGCTGGCAAACGCTACCAGAGGCCCCAGAGGACTCTTGGGCTGGCCTTCGGCAGAGTTCCAATACAGCCCGTTCTGTTTACCCTGATCGCTGATGAACTTTTGAGCATACTGTTTAACGCCATCGTGCCGTTGCGAGAGGTACTCCGCCTGCGCATCCGCCAGTGCGGCGCTCACATCGATCGCGGCCAACTCATCGCGGCCGATGCGCCGGGCAAGGATCTCCGCCTTTCCGGCGGCAGTATCGAAGTACCATTGTCCGGCGCCATTCTTCTTCAGAACGATGGGAAAGGCGTGGTTGTCAGCGCCAACCAAGAAGCACCTGGCTGCCGTCATCCAATTTGCGCCAGCGATGCATCACGTCATACGCTGTGACGAATCCCTCGAACGATGCCTTGTCTTGCGCGGTATCTCCCGAGTAGATGACCTCTTTCGAGCCCGGCCCAAAGATCGCCAGCATGGTCTCCTGATTCTGTGATTTGGCGGCTTCCATCAGCGCTTTTCCCGCGTCCTCCGGCGAGGCAAAGGTTTTCTGGGAAGCCTCCGTGGCGGCCGGCTTTTCTGGCTTGCTACAGGATGCAAGAAAGATCGATAAGACCAACAGCAACAGGTATGAATTAGTTCGGCATCGCATCAGGTTCGACATTCGCTTCCTCCAGCTTGGTACTTCCTGTCTCTTCGATTCTGGCCTGCGAGCCGACCTCACCGCCGCCCGCCGCCGCGGAAGCCGCCACCACCGCCCCAGCCTCCTCCTCCGCCACGGCTAGCCCAGCCGCGCGAACTGGCCGACCTGTCTCCCCAGCCTCCACTTCCAAAGCTGGATGAACCTGAGTGATTGCCCCAGCCGCTGAAAGCCGAAGTTTCGCCGCCGCTGTCGCGAGAACCCCAGCCCCGGGCTGCGTCCGAACTTTCCCACCCCGACTTGTCCCAGGAATTCGAGGCGCCGCTATCGCCACGGTTTACGTTGACGGTGTTGCCGCTTACGTTGGTGTTGCGGGTGTAACTGTTGGAGCCAGTGCGGTTGTAACCGCTGTTGTAATTGTTGGCGTGGTAACCGCTGCTGTTGTAGCCGCCGTTGTAATTATTGGCGTGGTAGCCGCTGCTGTTGTAACCATTGTTGTAGGGGTGATAGCCGTAATTGTTGTAGCCACTGCCGTAGTAGCCGCCGTGCCAGGCATTGTTACCGTAATAGGCTCCGCCGTGGTAGTACACGCTGCCACCGTGATACCAGTTGCAGTTCCAACTGCTGTAACCCCAACCGCAACAACCGCCGCTCATCATTGCGCCGACCGCCATCCCGGCCCCAAAAGACAGCAGGCCGGTAGCCACTAAGTCAGCCGTACTATATCCGGGTACGACGTAGGGTGTGCCATAAACCACCGTAGGGTTGTACACCGGAACATACACAATCTGAGGATTCGTCGGCTGAATAACAATCGTCTGCGGCGATTGCTGCACCACGGTTATCTGGGATCCGGATTTCAGATTGCCGTCAGCCTTAGCTTTTGCGCGCAAAGTTTGAATCGCCGTCATCACATCCGCCTGCTGGTTGTGATAGGCCTCTCCCAACTGCGATGTCCACGACAGGTTCTGGGCCATATTATTCAGCACAGATGGAAACTCCGTAAGAGCCTTGACGCTGGGGTCCCAGGTTTGTTTGTCCACGGCCTGACCGAGCGCCGTACCGGTGAAATTCTTATTTTGCTGGAGCCAGTAGTTGGCCACGGCAATCTGATCCGGAAATGTCGCCGCTCCCAGTATCTGGGCTACCAAAGCGTCGGGGTACAGTGCAATGGGCGCAACTAATGCCTGCAGTTCTTCAGCGGTCTCAGGCGCGCCTTGGCCCGGATACGCGGAGGGGGATGCTGGCGCAGACGGCGCTTCAGCGGCCTGAAATGGCATTGCAGCATTCGCCTCTGAACCCATCGTGGCGAGAATGAGAGCCATACACAGGAGAACGGATAGTGTCTGTCTCTCTAGTGTCCTATGTGCCATTGCTTTCCTCCTTGGATCCGCGTTGGAACATGGCCTATCCAGCCCGGGAGCTGCCCGCCCCTTGGGAAGCAATCTCTTTGTGTTCACCCGTGCCACCTTAGTGTTTTACGTAATGTCCTAGTTTAAGGTAGACAACAATCGACTACCTTAAACTAGTACATTCCGATGTTTTATCTGACCGCGTTAGCCCTGCCCACTAGGAAAAGCCCTAGCTAACCGAGGCGAAAGAGCTTAGCCCAGCGCTTCAGACTCTGTGTGAGAACTCGCTCTGAGTTGGCACGGTGGAACGAGTCGCGCAAAGTGGAAAATAGATCTGAGTCCCTTTAGGGACGGCACGGTACTCGCACAGACTCTTAGGCGCCGGGTGCAGTGGGAAATCAGACCGAGTCCCTTGGGGACGACAGAGGCCGCCACAGTCTTGTAGGTCTTGGGTAAAGTGGAAAAAGCTGCGATTCCCTTAGGCACGACACCGATCTCTTGCGGACGGCCTATTCTTTCCCCTGCCCCACAGCCAGGTGGTTGCGATATTTCACCCGCATCTCCCGTAGCTTGTCCACGTGCTGGTCGCTCAGTGGCTGCTGTTTACCCAGTAAATGTGTCACCAGCGCGATCTTGGCAAAGTGCTCCACCGTCTCCATGTTCATGTAGGCGGTAAGCAGGTCTGCTCCACATGTGACGACGCCGTGGTTCGCCATCAGGATGGCATCGTGCTCGGCAACCAGGGGCGCTAGAGCTTCCGCCAACTCCTGCGTGCCAGGAGTTTCATAGCTCGCCAGCGGCACCGAGCCCAGGGTTACGATGATCTCCGAGCATAGAGCACGATCAAGCGCGATGCCCGCAGCCGCATAGCCGGTTGCGGTGGGAGGATGAGCATGCACCACCGCTCCGACATCCGGGCGAAGGCGGTAAATTAGCAGATGCATGGCGATTTCGCTGGACACGCCCCGCGCGCCATTGACCTTGACGCCGCCGGGGTTCACAATCACCAGATCCTCAGGCTCCATCAGCCCCTTGCTCATGAGGGTCGGCGTGCACAGGACATTTCCGTCCTCCAGGCGCACGGACAGGTTGCCATCGGTTGCCGCCACCAGACCGCTCTGGTGAAGCATCTTGCCGAAGCGGACAATCTCGTCCCTGTGTTGTTTCTCGGTCTTCATCAATCTGGGGCCCGGACGCGCTGGAAAGGCTTAGATTGCTATCCTACCGCAGGTGACGGCTTCCGCAAAAGGGGAAGGCAAGAGATAGGAACCTCGGATCCGTCCCCTCAGGCATAATCGCTTTGTGCTGGTCTCTGACTTCGATTATCGCCTGCCAGAGGAACTGATCGCCCAGGAACCGTTGTCGGACCGGGCGGGTTCGCGGCTGTTGCACCTTCGACGCGGTGGCGACCACCTCGGCGACCTTACGTTTCGCGATTTTCCCCGGCTACTGCGCCCCGACGACCTTCTGGTCTTCAACAACACCAAGGTATTGCCCGCGCGCCTGTTTGGACACCGCGGCGGTTCGCGCGCGCAACGGCTCTCACCCCAGAATCCTGCGGCAAATGACTTCCTTCGTGGCCGGGTTGAAGTGCTGCTCACCAAACAACTCGCAGCGACGCCGATGGAGTGGGAAGCACTGGTCCACCCCGGCCGCAAGCTCGGCTTGGGTGAGCGGATCTATTTCGGTGGGCAGGCCAACGAATCCTCGCATGAGCTCGCGGCTCAGATCGTCGGCCGTGGAACCTTCGGGGAGCGCCGTCTGCGCTTCGATCCGGTGGACGATTTCTTCGGTGTGCTCAATCGCATAGGCCACATTCCCTTGCCGCCGTACATTGATCGCCCTGACACGCCCTCCGATCGCGACACGTACCAGACGATCTACGCCAAGTCGCTCGGTTCGGTCGCCGCACCAACCGCTGGGCTGCACTTCACTCCGGAAATTCTTGAGCGCATACACCAGCGCGGAATCGAAACCACCGAGATCACGCTGCACGTCGGCCTCGGGACATTTCAACCCGTGCGCGAAGAGGTCGTCGAGGAACACACACTGCATCGCGAGTGGTACGAAATCTCAGAGGATGCTGCCCGACAAATCCAGCGCGCGCGCGATGCCGGGCGGCGAATTGTGGCGGTGGGAACGACAACCGTGCGTACGCTGGAATACGCCGTACGAAATGGCCCGCTCAAACAAAGCATATTCGAGTCGAGGACGTCGTCTCCCGGCTGGGTGCCCCGTTCTAGCCCGCCTTTGGCTGGGGCGGAACATTTACAAGACAGCTCCCATGGGTGCATTACTGCTCAGAGCGGCGAGGCTGACATCTTTATTTATCCTGGCTTTGAATTCCGCGTGGTGGGGGCCATGCTGACTAACTTCCACCTGCCGAAATCGACACTACTGATGTTGGTTTCGGCCTTCGCTGGACGCGAGCGAACCTTGCAAGCTTACGAACACGCCGTCCGCCAACGGTATCGTTTCTACTCGTATGGAGATTGCATGTTTGTGGAGTAGGCTTGCGCCGACCCGCCCCCCTTTTGAAGGATGAGCATAGCCAACTTCGTCCCTCACGCAGTAGGAATCTTGCTATCAGATACCAAACCCCTTTCCGCGATTGCTAGACTTGGCGGGTGCATCGCGCTGTTGTAGCGGTTGCGCGGTAGTTGCAAAATTGCTGTCGCACCATCTCGGCTGCTGTTTGTTGCGCTCGGTGGCAGGGTTCACCCCGACTTGTTAGAATTTTCTCTTGCCTTCCACGCGCAAAACCGCAAAATCCGCAACCGTCTCCAGCGCCGCCAAGCCGGCAAGCGCAGCAAAGAGCACTGCCACCAAGTCGGCGGTCACAGCGCCGCCTGAGCCTTCCGGCTCGAAGGGCCGCATCTACCTGATCGACACCATGTCGTTCATCTTCCGCGCCTACCACGCCATGGCGCGGCAGCGGCCCATGTCCACCAAGACGGGCATCCCGACGAGTGCAACCTTCGTCTTTGTCAACATGCTGCGCAAATTGCGTGCCGACTTCGAACCGCAATACCTGGCCGCCGTCTTCGACGTCGCCGCTCCTACCTTTCGCGATGAGCAAGCCACCGCCATGCCCAGCCTTCGCAAGTTTGACAGCAAGACCCAGACCTACGTTGACGTGGCCTACGACGGCTACAAGGCCAATCGCGCCGAGATGCCGGCTGATCTCGCGCAGCAGATTCCCTACATTCGGCGCGCGCTTGAGGCGTATCGCATTCCCATGATCGAGGCTTCCGGCTTCGAAGCCGACGATGTCATAGGCACCCTGGCGCGACAAGCGGTGGACGCAGGCTACTCGGTGTTTGTTGTCTCCAGCGACAAGGACATGATGCAGTTGGTGAGCGAGCGCATCTGCGTGCTCAACCCGCCCAAGGACAATCTCATCTGCGACGCCGCCAAGGTGCAGGAGATCCTAGGCGTGACCCCGGACAAAGTGGTTGACGTGATGGCCCTCCGTGGCGATGCCATTGACAACATTCCCGGCGCACCGGGCATCGGCGACAAGGGTTCGGTGGAGCTGATCCAGCGCTTCGGCAGCGTGGAGAACGCGCTGGAGCACGCAGCAGATGTGGAGCGCAAAGCCTACCGCGAGTCCCTGCAGAACAATCGCGACGCCATCTTGCTGAGCAAACAGCTCGTGACCATCAAGACCGATGTCGGTGTCGAGTTCGAACCGGAGGCCATGCGCGCGCAAGAGCCCGATCCCACTGCGGCGCGCGTGCTGTTTACCGAACTGGAATTCAACACGTTGGTCCAAGACTTCCTGCATGAAAGCGTCGAACTGGGCGAGACCGATTATCGCGACGCAAAATCCACCGCCGAGGTTGAGGCAGTCGTTGCGCTGGCGTCCAAACCTGACGCTGTGCTGGCCATAGCGCTGGAATCCGCGGCGCAGCCAGCCGCTGCCATCGAAGCAGAAGCGGTAGAAGAGGAAAACAGCGAGCAGCTCTCCTTGTCGGCGGCTCCGCCTCAAATTCCGCCGACCCCTGCGAGTCTGCGATTGGCGATTTCCGCCGCAGCTGGAAACGCACTAACGCTGGCTCTGGACGACCCCGAAGTTGCGCAACCTCTGAAGCGCGCGCTCGCCGATGAAGTAATACCTAAAACAGTACACGACTACAAGTCGGCGATACACGTCTTTGGCCAGCATGGCCTGCAGCTTGCCGGTGTGCAGCACGATCCACTGTTGTACGGCTACTTGCTCGATCCTACCTACTCCACCTACGGCTTGCGCGAGACTGCCTTCCGCCTGTTCAACTTGAAAATGAGCTCGTCGCCGGCCGAGGCAGCCGACATCACGCTGCGACTTACTGACAAGCTGCGCGGCGAGATTGAGAAGACCGATCTGCGCAAGGTCTATAACGAGATTGATCTGCCACTAGTATCGGTACTGGCGCGCATGGAGGATGCCGGCGTCAAGCTCGACTGCGATGTGCTGACCGCAATGTCTCAGCGTCTGGAGCTCGACATTAAGGCAAAGGCACGCGAGATTTACGACAAGTGTGGCGTCGAGTTCAACGTCAATTCTCCCAAGCAACTGGGAGAAGTACTGTTCAACAAGCTGAACCTGCCCAAGCCGTTCAAGTACGGCAAGGGCAAGACGATTTCTACCGCGGTGGACGTGCTGGAGGGGCTTGCAAGCGAGCACGAAGTCCCGCGCATGGTGCTTGATTACCGGCAGCTCTCGAAGCTCAAGTCCACCTATGTTGACGCACTGCCAGCGCTGCTGAACTCATGCACTCGTCGGCTGCATACCACGTTTAACATGGCCGGCTCTGCGACTGGGCGACTCTCGTCCGTGAATCCCAACCTGCAGAACATTCCGATTCGTACCGAGCTGGGACGCGAGATCCGCGCCGCCTTTATCGCCGAGCCCGGACATGTGCTGCTGGCCGCCGACTACTCGCAAATCGAGTTGCGTCTGCTGGCGCACTTCTCCGGCGACAAGCTGCTGGTCGAGGCTTACCGCACCGGTCAGGATATTCACACCCTCACCGCCGCGCAGGTGTTCGGTGTGCCGCCGCTGATGGTCAATGCCGAACATCGCCGCCGCGCCAAGGCGGTAAACTTCGGTATCGTGTATGGTCTGTCGGCGTTTGGACTCTCGCAGCAGCTCGGAATCGATACCAAGGAAGCCAAACACTTTATCGATGCGTACTTCGAGAAGTACAGCGGAGTGCGCGAGTTCATCGACGCAACCCTGGAACAGGCGCGGCGCGACCAGAAAGTCTCGACGCTGTTCGGGCGCGTGCGGCCCATTCCCGACATTCATAGTAAGAACTTCAACCTGCGCGGATTTGCGGAACGCACCGCCGTAAATACTCCGCTGCAGGGTACCGCGGCGGACCTGATCAAGATTGCCATGATTCGCATTGACGACGAACTGCGCGAGCGCAAGCTGCGCTCCAGAATGCTGCTTCAAGTCCACGACGAACTGGTGTTTGAAGTTCCCGGCGATGAAGTGGACACGATGAGGCGACTGATCAGCGACCGCATGGAGAATGTGTACTCTCTCAAGGTGCCACTGAAAGTGGAGATCGGCATCGGACCTAATTGGCGAGACCTGGAGTGACCTGTGTTATTTGCGAATTTTGCGAATAAGGGAGAAGGACGGCCGCCACGCGCGACCCTCTCGCCGTTGCAGATCACCTTGTTCTCGCACGCGGTCGCCCAATACATTCATGCGCAGCGCGACAAGTATTACGAGAAGGGAAAGCGGCTTGCGTTTGGCGACACCTGGTCGCGGTATTTCCCCGCGGTCGATCTGAAGCGCGTTCGCATTCTGGAGCCGGGCCGGGAGCGCGTCGACAATCCTCCCTTCTACGCCGATCTTGAGCAGTTGGGGTTCGCGGAGCTGCCCAACTTTACTTCCATGGGAGCCATCACGTTCGATGATGTCGTGGTTTTTCATGAGCCACTGACTCCCCAACTCATCTTTCATGAACTGGTGCACGTAATCCAGTACCGTCTGCTGGGGATTGAGGAATTCGCCCGGCTCTATGTGCGAGGGTATTTGCACGGTGGTTATGATGGCACTCCCCTGGAAATGTGCGCTTACCAACTTGATGGAAGGTTCATCATGGGCGGGTCCGGCTTCGATGTGGAAGCCGAAGTCAAAGCGTGGATTGATGGAAAAAGGTTTTAGGCTTTAGGGGCCAGGGGCTGGCAAGCTGGTAGATTCATCCTCCTATTTCCGTGGTAAGTCAAATTCCGATCGTCTGTTGGATCGCGCCAGCAATAGCATCCGTGTGACGGCGCATTACTTCTTCTGTTTCTGCTTCTATCATCACCCGCGCCAGCTTCTCGGTACCTGAGTAGCGAACCACCACCCGGCCATTGCCGTCCAGGTCGCGCTCGGCGGCGCGAATAGCAACCATCACTTCCGGAACCTGATCTAGCGGCAACTTCTCGCGGACGGGGATATTTTTAATTTCTTGCGGGAAGACCTTCATATCGGCGACCAACTCTGACAATGGCTGTCCTGTGCGCGCGATCACTTCCAGCACGCGCAGCGCCGTCAGGATGCCATCGCCCGTCGTGGTATCCATATCGCGGAACAAAATGTGTCCCGACTGCTCTCCACCCAGCGTCGCGCCAGTCTTTAGCATTTCTTCCAGCACATACTTGTCGCCCACCGGAGCGCGTAGCATGCGAATGCCGCTGCGCTTGAGCGCCGCTTCCAACCCCATGTTCGACATGGTGGTCGCGACGACCGTGTCGTTGTGCAAGCGAACGTGCGTCTTCATATCGCGCGCCGTCAGCAGGAGGACGCCGTCGCCATTGACAACTCTCCCAGACGCGTCGGAGAACATTGCGCGGTCGGCATCGCCGTCGAAGGTGATGCCCAAATCGTACTTATCTTTCGCAACGGCGATCGCCATGGCCACATTGTCCGGATGCAATGCCCCGCATCCGGCGTTGATATTCCGCCCATTCGGTTCGATGTGGACGAAGTCGGCGCTGAGACCGACGCCGCGAAAGACCACGGGAGCCAACGAACTGGCCGCTCCGTTGGCGCAATCCACCAGGACGCGCAGCCGGCTGAAGTCGGTTGCGCAAACTAAATCCGCCAGCCACTCGACGTACTGGTCACGCAGTTCTTGCTCACCCGGCAACATGTCGGACGCCGACACCACCGCATCGCCGGCTCCGGCACTCAACTGTTCCAGGTAGGCGAAGATGTCGGCTTCAATCTCGTGCTCCAGCTGGTCAGAGAGTTTGTACCCGTCGGCGCCGAACACCTTAATGCCATTGTCCTGCCAGGGATTGTGCGAGGCGGAAATGACAATGCCGGCCGAGAAACGGTTCTTACGCGTCAGGTACGCCACCCCTGGGGTGGTAATGACGCCCGCGCTCACTACCTGCACCCGTGCCGACTCCAGTCCAGCCGCCAGGACTGCGTCGATCAAAGCGCTCGACTCACGTGTGTCCTGTCCAATGACGACGCGGGCCGACGAGTCGCGCTCGGCGAGCCGCTGTCCTAATGCACGTCCCATGGCGTATACCGTCTGCCGATCCAGTGGATACTCCCCGGCCACGCCACGAATTCCGTCCGTTCCGAATAGTTGTCGCATGTTCGGCTGCGCAGGGTTCAAGGTCGGCGCTCTCCCTTGGTCGACTTGCCGGTCGTGACCGTCACATGGATCGGCCTCGGCTTTTGCACCCGTACCAACGGATCAGTTACGTAGGCATGGGTCGTGAAGGTAGCCCTACCCACAACTCCGGTTGCATCCACCGGATCGGTAAGAGCATTTTCCACGGCGTCCACTCGCTTCGCGGGACCGGTGATCATGACTTGTGAGGGATCAGACTCCACATCGGCTATGCTGTAGCCGCTCAACAATGTGCCTATAATGCGCGGCTCAACATCCACCGAGCGGGTTGCAGTGTGATCGAAGCTGATATGAAACTGCGCCGGCGCCACCTGCATGACGTCCACATTGCGAGGAACGCGGATTTGTCTCGGCGTGAGATCGAAGGTTCGATCGCCGGGAACTGCGCCCTCGAGGTCGATGACAGCATGCACCTCGGAAGGGTTGATCTGGCGCAGCAAACGCTCAGGCCCACGCAGCGTGATCTGTGCCTGCAAAGGGTAATCCGAGTTCATGTCCAGGTTATCCGGGGCGTGGTGAAACTCCAGGGGAACAGTCATAGGAATCTCAATGATAGGATCGCGTCCGACCACCCACCACAACAACACTGCGACCGCGAGCGAAACCAGCTTGAGAGGAAGATTCTTAAAGACGTATTTGCGGAAAAAGCTGCGCAGCGAGTTCAGCATTCGCTTATCGCTCCGCTCCGTCGGCAAGGTCTTGATTGGGGCGTAAACGCTCCATCTCGCGTCCGTTGGAAGACAGCTCGTGATCCGTAATGGAAGTCGGCAACGTAGCCGCGGGCACATACCGCCGCAGCACTTCGCTCAGACGTTCGCGCAAGTACTCAACGGTGACGTCGCGCTCGATTTGGCCGCCTACCGCGATACTGATGGAACCGCTCTCCTCCGACACTACCACCGAGATGGCGTCAGTCTCTTCCGTAATTCCGATGGCTGCGCGGTGGCGAGTGCCGAATTGCGTGGAAAGCACCGGATTCATCGACAGCGGCAGAAAACAGGCTGCGGCGGCGATGCGTCCCTTCTGCACAATGACAGCTCCATCGTGCAAAGGCGCGCTGGGACGGAAAATTGTGACCAGCAGATCAAATGAAAGATTGGCGTCGAGCGGCACGCCACTTTCGATAAAGGTCCGCAATCCTATCTCGCGCTCAATGACGATCAGCGCGCCGGTAAGGGTCTGGGAAAAATGATTGGCCGCGAGCACAATGTCTTCGTAACTATCGGCGCCGTTGAACATACCACCGCGGGCCGCTGAAAATCTTCGTCCCAGACGCGCCAGGGCGTGCCGGATTTCTGCGCCGAATACGACGATGAGCGCAAAGATGGCATAGGGCAGCAGAGTGGTAATCAGCCAATCCACAGTTTTCAGGGCTTCCAGGTGCGCGATCCAGAAAGCCACTCCCAGAATCACAACCGCCACCAGCATCGGAATCGCGCGCGTGCCTTTAATGAGCTTGAGGAACTCGTAGACGAGAAATGCCACCACCAGAATATCGAAGGCCGCAGTCACCGACATCGGCGGAATGTAGTTCAGACTTGGCATCTTCGCAGTTCCGTTACGCGGCCCAATCCCGCGCTGAGTGCCCTCATTCTAATGCAGGGCAAAAGGAAGTCGTCAGAGGATAGTGGCTAGCTAAATACGTTAAGACCTTAAAGACCGATGGCTTTCATAATTGTACGACGTGCAAAAGATTTTTGATGGGCTGCTTACTAGCTCGGCGATTCGGCGTTCCAGGACTACTTCTTATCCGGATTGACCACTGCTGCTTCAGCCCTCACTTGGTCAACTTTCGCGGTGAACTCACCCCGACCGAGTTGGGTCCGGACCCGGCTGCCCGGCTTGAGTTGAATAGCTTGCTTCACCAGGCGACCCTCATCGTCAAAGACTAGCGCATACCCGCGGGCCAGAATTGCCTTGGGCGAGAGCGCCTCCAAACTGCTGTGCAGCTGCTGCCAGTGGGCCCGCCGTCGTAACAGTGTGGTCTCACCGGCGCGGCCCAAAGCGATCGTCAGCCCGGCGAGTTGGTTGCGTCGCCCAACCAGCCCCCGCATGACCGAGGCATGCAGTGCCGCAGTTTGTCCATCGAGTTGACGGCGCATCATGCCCAACCGCACCCGAGGATCATGGCCGCGGAGATGCGTCTCTGCATCGCCAAGACGGCGCGATAGGTTCTTCAATACCTCGGCTTGCGACTGCGCCATGCGGAATAGCAGGTCGTCCAAGCGCTGTTGACGCCGCGCAATACTGTCACGCATGCGCGCGAAGGCGGCGTGCTGGGTTAGACGCGAAAGCGCATTGTGGGCCCGCAACAGCTTGTAGTTCACCGCTTGCGCCAATCGCCGACGGAGAGAAACGACCTTCTCCGCCATTTCCTGCTGCGGTCCGATGACCAGTTCCGCCGCCGCCGACGGAGTTGGTGCGCGCAAATCGGCGACGAAATCGCAGATCGTGAAGTCAGTCTCGTGGCCGACGGCCGAGATCACCGGAAGCGTGGCCCCGGCAATCGTGCGCGCCAGGCCTTCATCATTGAAGGCAAAGAGGTCTTCGAACGAACCTCCGCCACGCGCCACGACGATCACATCCACCTTGCCATGGCGATTGAAGTAGCGAACGCCCGCACTTACTTCGGCGGCGGCACTCTCGCCCTGTACCTGTGCGGGATAGATGAGCACACTCACAGCCTGATGCCGCCGTCGCAGAATGTTCAGAATGTCCTGGATAGCAGCGCCGCGGGCCGAGGTCACGACTCCAATGCGCCGGGGCAGCACTGGGATAGGCCGCTTACGGCGGGAATCGAACAAACCCTCAGCAGCCAGCTTGGCCTTCAACTGCTCAAAGGCGATCTGGAGCGCACCCGCGCCTTTTGGTTCGAGGTACTCGGCTTGAAGTTGCAAGTCGCCGCGCTCGTCGTAAATGGTGACGCGCCCACGAGCGATGATCTGCAGGCCGTTCTCCGGCCGAAAGCGCAACAGTCGCGCTTGGGTTCGCCACATCACTACCCGCAGTTGCGCCGAGCCATCCTTCAGCGTGAAGTAAAGATGTCCTGACTCGGCTGGCCGGTAGTTGGATATCTCGCCTTCCACGTAAATATCGGTGAAGGTACGTTCCACCTGAGTACGCACGGCGGCGATCAATTCGCGCACCGGATAGACCCTGCGCGATGGCGCCTGGAAAGCCAGCCCGAGTTGTTGCGTATCAGACATGAAGAAAGCGTCTGCAGGCAGTGTATCGCAAGGGCTGGACGCGGTTCGCCTTTCGCTCTTCGCTGTTAGCTCTTAGTCCTCAAGTCGAACCGGGGTGAATCAGACAACCGTCCGCTTCTTCCGTTCACCTTGGCGGGCGATTGAGGCAAGCAGACCGCCGATTGGCGTTCAGGGTATTATTCCGCCCCTGCGGGGCTGGATTCTGCCTGACTCCGCCCTTTCCAACCCATAGGAGTTCTCACATAACACCCTCATTCATAGCGCGATGCGATCAGCGGACTCACCTGCGTCCCCCGTCGCGCTGGCACCAGGCAAGTGGACCAGCCAACGGCAATCAATACAAAAATCAACTAGGACTCATTTCGTAAATGGTTCTGGGTTGTGTCAGGGCACGACTTTCAGTCGTGCCAAACGAGACGCAGAAAACGGCTGGGCTTCAGCCCCTGCCAAAACAAGCCCTCAGCGGCTGAAGCCGAGCGCTTGTCGGATCCGTTGCGGCACGGCTTGAAGCCGTGCCCCGACACAAGCCGATTTTCTAGTCAATGCAAATTAACCCAGCGTTCATGTAAAGGAACTACAAGGACGTCATCCAACCCTCCGAATATTCCTATCCGTGGCACCTATGGACCATTGACTTGCGGGCTGCAAGCGATAAGATGGCTGACCATCGACGTACCTACATTCAGATGTGCGGTCAGGTTTGAAGCATGAACGTCGGCACGCATCAGGGGCGTGACGACGTGTGTTCCATCGCATCTTCCGATCGCGCTTTGCCTAATCCGAGCTTCGTGCCATGGTCATGCCGGCTGGCCGGCAGACGCGATGACTGTGTAAGTCGGACCATGCATTTTTTAGCACCAGAGCCGCTGCGTTGTGACAGGGGACGTCCTACCTGGCCTGGAGTTGGATGAGCTATCCGCGTTTGCCTGCTGGTTCGTGCAAGCTCGCACAAGCTCGGCTGTGACGGCCGGCATGTCTGGAACGCGCGACGCCAATTTGAGGATGAAATGGTAACCCTTGTGAAAGTGGTGATCGCAGATGCTGCTCTAAAGCAGATGGTGCGAAATCTCCTCGATTACCGTTCTCCGCAGGGAACGGAATGCCCACAGCTCATGATCGTTGGACTAACAGGGCAGTCCGGCTGCATCGGTGAGGCGGCGGTTCGCCAACTGCGCTCAGTCCAGCCTGGCATTCCGGTCATAGCTATTTCCGGTACCGACGGCGCGGCCATCACGAAACAGGCGGTTCGCCTGGGGGTCAGCGATTATTTTCGGTTGCCTGAGGAATCACCAGAGTTTCAGGATGCAGCCGTGGCCCTGTTGAGCGGAAGCGAGCCTCCGCTGAAGAACTCTCGTCAGCAGAATGTCTTGCTGGGCGACGCCCCGCAGATTGTAAGCCTGCGAAAGTACGTGGCGCGTGTAGCCATGACTGATTCCACTGTCCTCATCACCGGAGAGACCGGGACCGGCAAAGAGCTTGTCGCCGAGTTGATTCACAAGAGTGGAGTCCGGCGCGACCGGCCCTTCGTGTGCGTGAATTCCGCCGCCTTGCCCGACACGCTGCTCGAAAGCGAACTGTTTGGCTTCGAGAAAGGTGCGTTCACGGGTGCGCACGCCAGGTATCAAGGAAAACTGCGCATGGCGCATGGTGGGACCGTGTTTCTCGATGAGATCGGAGATTTGAGCCTGGCTGCCCAGGCCAAGATTTTGCGTGCGCTTGAAACTCATGAAGTCCATCCTTTGGGGGGATGGCGAGCCGTGAGCGTCGACTTTCGAATGATCGCGGCGACCAATCGCGATGTTGAGGCCATCACCCACTCGGGCAGCTTCCGCCAGGACCTGTTCTATCGCCTCAACGTCGTTCGGATTGAGCTGCCGCCGCTGCGCGAACGCAAGCAAGACATTCCGCGGCTGCTCCAGCACTTCATTCAGACCTTCAACCGCCAGTTCAATCGTAGCGTCGAAGCCTTCCACGCCGATGCGGTGAATCTGTTGCAGTCCTACGATTGGCCGGGCAATATTCGCGAACTGCGAAATGTTGTCGAAGCCTCGTTTGTGAATGCCGCCTCCAACCGGATCGAGGTGCTCGATCTTCCCCAGCGTCTCAGGCGCGCTTTTGAGAGCCAGTTGAGTAAAGGTAGCCGCGAGGAACTGGTGCAAGCGTTGCTTGCGACCAACTGGAACATCAGCCGCGCGGCTGACGAACTGCAATGCTCACGCATGACTGTCTATCGCAAAATGGCTCAGTACCGAGTCTCGAAGTCCTGTGCAACCGCCTCCCGATTGGCCACAACAGCGTAGCCTTCGCTCACGCTCGATCGATTTCTCGGACCCGTCTATTCCGCCATGGTTGTCACAGTTTCTTCCGGTTGTGACACCTGCGTGCAGCGTCGGTGACAGATCCATGTCACAAGACGATCACGTCCGAGCCCGCCACTCGCAGCCTCGCTCAATCTTTGCTTGGACATAGTTCCGTGGCATCGCAAATGCAATCGTTCAACTCATCGTTTTAGCGAATGGTTGGAGATGAGGTTCGCGGCCATAAGCGCCGCGTGATTCCAACGTTTGCGGAAAAAATTCTGTGCCGGGCCGTCTGTCGAGGTGAACCATCCCGCGACCAGTTGAACGGGGACAACCAACGATTTCATGCGCCGTGGCCGAGCCGCAGATAACGCCTAGCGGAATCCCCTGGTATTTTTCTGGTCTCGATAAGCTGCTGAGAAATGCAGTGATGCGTGCCCGTGACATTTACCACACCGGAGCGGAGGAAGAGCAGTTCCACGGCCTTTACATCAGCGAACAAGAAATTGAGGCCCTAACCGGCCAGCGGGAAGCGATCGTATCCGCCGAATCAGCTACGGAGTTCCTGGAAGATTGCAAGACGTTGTCCGGAATCGAGGGCCTATCGGCATCGTGGCAACTTTCCGCGTTTGACCATGCGGTCTTGCTGGTCGCACTGGCTCCCGAAGTCGATCTCAGGTACGAGAGAATCTGTGCTTACCTTCAAGACGACGTGACCCGCCGCAGGCCGACGGTTGATCTCGCTTTGAATCTGCTCTCCAGGGATCCAAGCGAAAAGATTGCTAATCGAGCCCGCTTTTCCGCGAGCGCTCCGCTGGTGCGATCAGGCATGTTGCGCCTGTTGCCCGATGCGAGCCACGCCGAACCTCCGCTGCTGGCTCACTATCTCCGGCTTGACGAATCGGTAGTATGGCTGTTGCTAGGCGACGGCAGACTCGACGATCGTCTGGCGTCCTTCTGCGAAGTCCTCTCTGGGATGGCAGATTCGGGTTTGCAACCAGAGATGTTGCCGACCCTCCTCCCGTCGATGGGAGCTCACAGCGACGGCCATGCTGTGCGGCTGCACTTCTCAGGCCCAGCTGCCTCATTGAAGTCAGGCGTCATCCAGGCGGTTGCCGGTTCGCTCGGAACGCCGCTGCTGGCGGCTGATCTCGCGCGCACCTCTATCTGCAAGACAGATCCCGCGGCCGTGGCTTTGCTGTTGACGCGAGAGGCCAGTCGCATGGACGCAGTTCTCCACGTTGACGGCTTGGATGAAATTTCCGATCCGGCGATACTGCGCGCCTTCCTTGAGGGAATTCTTCAGTACAGCGGAATGGTGACAGTTGCATCCGTCTCGCCTGCGGTGGCGGCCCTGCTGGCGAGTGAGGGATTCGTGACGCTCGCCTGTCCGCTTCCAGCATACGAAGAACGGCGCGCCTGTTGGGAAAAGAAAATTGCGGCCGCGGGCCTGATCGCCGACGACTCCACCACGGCAACTCTGGCGAATCATTTCACGCGGACCGCGGCCCAGATTGAAGCCGCGGTAGATACAGCACGGCAAAGCATTGAATGGCAATGGCCGGGAAACCACGTGCCTTGTCCGGACGATGTCACGCAAGAGCTGATGAAAGCTGTGCGGGCGCAAACCGGGGCCGAACTGGAGTCACTCACCCAGAAGTTGCGGCCAATTTATCGCTGGCAAGACATTGTGTTGCCGCAGGATTCGGTGGACCAGCTCCGGGAAATCTGCCAGAGGGTCGCTCATAGTCATGCGGTGCTGGAACGTGGCGGCTTTGGCAAGAAGCTCTCCACCGGTATGGGCGTGGCCGCGCTCTTTGCCGGACCTTCCGGCACCGGAAAAACCATGGCGGCCGAAGTGGTTGCTAACGAGCTTGGTCTCGATCTGTACCGCATCGACCTGTCCATGGTGGTCAGCAAATATATCGGAGAGACCGAGAAAAATCTGGAAAGAATTTTCACCGCCGCGACCCACAGCAATTGCGTTCTGCTGTTCGACGAAGCCGATGCCCTATGTGGCAAGCGCAGCGAAGTGCGCGACGCGCATGATCGCTACGCGAACATCGAAATCAGCTACCTGCTGCAGAAGATGGAGCAATACGAGGGCATCACCATCCTCACCACCAATCTGCGCGGGAATGTTGACGAAGCCTTCGTTCGTCGCCTGGCCTTTACGGTGCACTTTCCCTTCCCGGAAGAAAGCGACCGCTTGCGCATCTGGCAGCAGATCTGGCCCGAGGAAACGCCCCTCGAACCCGATCTTGACTTTGCGACGCTGGCCAAACATTTCAAGCTGAGCGGCGGAAACATAAAGAACATCGCGCTGGCCACGGCGTTTCTGGCGGCCGCCGAATCACGTCCGGTACGGATGGGCGACATCCTGCATGCAACCCGCCGGGAGTACGAAAAAGTTGGCAAAGTACTCTCCGCGGCCGAAATGGAGGCGGTGATCCACTGATGAGGCCGGCCGCCACATACAAAGTCGTCACCACAAGGTCCGCGCACCTCGTTTCCGTGCGCTTTGCTTCGACTAGCGAGGGTCAACCGCCGTGTTGAACCTGGTCGATACGCTGATTCAACAAATGCTCGATACCGGATGGACCAACACGCCGCCACCCTCGAAGCCGGGATTCTTCTTCACCATCCCGGACCAGGATTGGCGCACCAAGGTAAAAGCCGGGATGGGCATGCGCCTCAACATTTATCTATACGAGATTCGCGAGAACCGGAATTTTCGGCGGGCCGAATGGGATCCCATCAGTCTTCCTGATCGCACCGTGGTGCTTTCGCAGCCGCCGGTGTACGTGGATTGCCACTACCTGATCTCGGCATGGAGCTCGAGCGAGGACAGCGAGATGACCAGTCCCGTCCTCGACGAGCACCAGACGTTGGCGGAAGCTATGCGAGTCTTGCTGAGAAATCCCGACGTTGTTCCCCGTGCTCTGGGCTTGGGAGGCGGAGTTGTTTTTCAGAATGCGCATGTGTACCTCACCGTAGCGCCTCCGGAGCCGCCACGGGTGCTCAACGATTTCTGGAGCACCATGCAATTGCCCTGGCGGCCGGCCGTGATGCTGGTAGTCACCGCGCCGCTCGACCTGCTGCTGGACTCGGCGCCTTCACCCATCGTCACAACTTTGATTCAACGCTATGCGCTCATCGGGACCACTGGCCTGGAACAATTCATCGACATCGGCGGTTTTGTGGTGAAAGCCGCCGACGGCAGCCCCATTCCCGGCGCTACCGTGAGCTGGGTAGATGAAGGTCAAGATGTCACCACGGATTCGCAGGGACGGTATGTGTTCACGGGCATACAGCCGGGTGTGCATAGCTTTACCGCGTCCGCACCGGGCATGACGCCCATCAACCGCAACATCGACATTCCGGCGGATCCGCCGGCCACACACATTTTTCAGCTTGCGCCTTAAAGGAGGGTCGGAGCCGATATGGCAACTACACTAGTCAATCTGCCGGGCGTCAGGATTCAAGAAATTCAACTAGCCGGGCCGCCTATCACCGGGGTTGGAACCAGTACTGCGGGCTTCGTGGGGGCTGCGCCCTTGAAAGGGGCAGTACACCTCGATTGCACGCCTGGTCACCAGCGCGGACCAGTTCACCAACGACTACATCAACGATCCCGGCGGGGATCCCACCAAGAATGCAACCAAGAGCACGGACCTCTCCCTCGCGGTGCTGGGATTTTTCCAGAATGGCGGCGCCGAGTGTTACGTCGTCAACACCGACTCGATCGCTCCAGCCGACGTCGTAAAAGGGCTTCAGGTGCTCGAGAAGCAAAGCGACGTAGAAATCATCGCCGCTCCCGGGAGTACCGACAAGACGGTGTACGACGAATTAGAGGCCCAGGCGCAGCGCCAGGCCGACCGCTTTGCGATCCTGGACTCACCTGCGAAGGTGGATGACCTGGGAAAGCTGCTCGAAGGCGGCGCCAACCGTCCCCAGGATTCCATATGGGCCGCGTTCTATTATCCGCGAATCCAGGTAGGCCCGGTGTTGAAGGACGATCCGACAGACACCGTCAACAAGCCCATCTGGGTGGCGCCCAGCGGCCACATCGCCGGCGTCTACGCCCGTGTAGACGGCGCCAAAGGGGTCCACAAAGCTCCCGCCAATGAAGTCGTGCTGGGAGCGTTGGCGCTGGAACACGTGCTGACCGATTCCGATCAGAATGCGCTTAACGCCGACGGCGTGGACGCAATCCGCCTGTTCTCTTCCGGCCCGACCGTGTTCGGAGCACGCACGCTTCTGGTGCACGATGCCGCGGACAAAACGTTCCTGTACGTGAACGTTCGCCGTTTGACCACTTACATCGAGCAGTCGCTGAAGGTGGGGCTGCGGTGGGCGGTTTTTGAGCCGAACAATCTGCCCTTGCGGCAACAGATCACGCGCAGTGTTCGCGGATTTCTTGACGGCGTGTGGCGCGATGGCGCGTTGTTTGGCGCTACCGCCGATGACGCCTATTACGTTCGTTTCCCCGACATATTCAACCGTGATGAGGACCGCGCCGCCGGCAAGTTGACCGTCGAAATCGGCATACGTGTCAGCTATCCGGCTGAGTTCATCATCATCCGCATCGGCCTGCTTCTGCAGAGCGCGAGCACAGCGTAATCGCACTACCAGTTGAGAGGGAGAATTCAATATGCCGCAACCAGGACAACAACCGGTTTACTACCGTTCCTTTCAATTTCTCGTTGAGATTGACGGCATCACCAACGCGCGCTTCCAGGAAGTGGGTGGGGTTGATGCCACCACCGACGTAACTGAGTACCGGGAGGGAGGCGATCTGCTTGGCACTCGGAAATTCCCCGGCCAGACCAAGCACAGCAACCTCTCGCTCAAGCGCGGTTACACCGACGACGAGACTCTGTACACCTGGTACTCAGACGTGATGACCGGCCGCACCGAGAATATTCGGCGCAACATTTCGGTGGTCCAGACCGACATGTCGGGTGTCGAGGTTTTTCGCTGGAACCTCTACCAGGCGTTTCCCGTGAAGTACACCGCGCCTGCGTACAACGCCAAGGGCAACGATCTGTCGATCGAGACGCTCGAGGTCGCCTACGAAAGGATTGAGAGGCAATAATGTTCCGCACCGAAGTGGAATTCACGCTGCCGCTGGGCTATCTCGATTCGGAGGGCACGCTTCATCGCGAGGGCACCATGCGTTTGGCGACTGCTGCCGACGAAATCCTGCCGCTCAAGGACTCGCGCGTGCAGCAGAACGCCGCCTATCTCATCGTCATACTGCTTTCCCGGGTGGTGACTCGCCTGGGCGCGATCTCGCAGGTGACACCAAAGGTGATCGAAGGGCTGTACTCTGCCGACCTCGCGCATTTGCAATCGCTCTACAACGAGGTGAACCGGCTGGATGGCGGTGGCCCTGTGACTTGCCCCAAGTGCCAGCACGAGTTTGCGCCGGAGGCGGTGGCCGTGGGGGGTAGTGGGCTACCCTCTCGATCCGCTGTACGAGGAGGTAGCCTTCGTCACTTATCACTTCCACTGGCCCCACGATCAGGTGCTCTCGCTCGAACATGTCGAGCGCCGGAGATGGGTGCAGGAGATATCCAACATTAACGGTCGCTTGAACGAACAACCAGACAACGGGATGCTGCAATGAAGCCAGGCGCAATAATCCGGCGGCTAGCGAGATGGAACAGGTGGACTGCTCTGCTTAAGTCGCGCTATGACCGGCACGCGGATGTATTCCGCATGGCTCTGTTGCTTTATCTGCGCAGCAGTCGTACCGCCCTGAAGATTGAGCAGCGCTGGCTGCGCCCGATTATCGATTTCCGTCCGCAACTTCATTGGTGGATGACGGAATCGTCGTTCTCCAGCGCGAACCGGGTGTTCCTGAGCCAGTTGAATTTCCTGACGCGCGCGCAGATGATGACGCAGCCCTCCGCCAAGCAGGAAGCAATTCCCGTTCAAAACCTTGTTTACCCGAGCACTGTTTCCGAGCGGACGCACGCTCTCATGAGAATCGTGGACCGCTCACAGCGCGAATTTGCAATCCATTTTGAGCGGCGATTTGTGGAGCGCCGGGATACGGTTTTACTCCGGACTTCGGAACGTCTGGTCCATCGTTGCGATCGTGTCGAACGGACGGCAGTACAACAGAGAGCGATGACTCTGCACCGTCAGCCCAAAGCCACGGCCAGTGCGTCCGCTGAAGTGGCGTCTCATCCCGGCGTGAGGATGCCGGACGATCGGGCAGCATATTTGCCAGCCCCGCCGCCACCGGTGATGCCGAATATCAATGTGAATGAACTGACGGACCAGGTAATCCGCCAGATTGACCGCCGGGTCATCGCCCGCCGCGAACGTATGGGAAGAACTTAAGGGACTTTCATGGGACTGACCAAGGCAAAAATTACCGTTGAGTACTCCGGAATCTCCCTCAACGTGATGTTCAACCCGGAAGAGTACAGCCTGAATCAAGATAACAATTTTGCGTCGCAGGCGATTCCCGGTCTCAGTTCTCCGTTGATCCAGTTCGCGCACGGCAACTTGCGAACCCTCGACATGGAGCTCATCTTCGATACCTACGAACAACTTGCCGATGTGCGCACCGAAACCGACAAGTTCGTTCACCTGATGGAAATCGATCCCCAACTGCACGCGCCGCCAATTCTCATCGTGTCGTGGGCGTCACTGCAGTTCCGCTGCGTGCTGACCAAAGCCAGCCAGAAATTCATCTTGTTTCTCAACGATGGCCGGCCGGTCCGCGCCCGCATTACGGCCAGCTTCAGCGAATTCATTGATCCCGAACATGAGGCGCTGCAGATAAAGCGGCAGACGGCGGACTGGACCAAGATGCACACTGTGTTGCAGGGAGAAACGCTCTCCGCCATTGCCTACCAGTACTATTCGGATCCCACCATGTGGCGTCCGCTAGCGGTCTCCAACGCCATCGATAATCCCCGCGCTTTGTTTGCGGGACAGCAATTGACCATTCCCGCGCTGCCCTATACCGACCCCACAACCGGCGAGGTGGTCCAATAGCATGGCTCAGTACGCCACCTACGCACCCGAGTACACCATCAAGCTGAACGGGCAACCGCTGCCTGTAGCGCTCAGGGGCTCCATCTCCAGCGTCAGTTATGAAGATGGCATGCAGGGCGCCGATCGTGTTGAGGTGACCTTCGCCAACCCATCGCTGCGCTGGCTCGATCATCCCTTGCTGACGGTGGACACGCCGTTCTCTCTCTCCATCGGTTACGCTCCCGATCCGCTGGAAGAAGTGTTCGTGGGCGAAATCACCGGCGTGGAGCCGACTTTCCCGTCCGGCGGCATGCCGACAATTCGGGTGACGGCGCAGGATTTGCTCAATCGGCTCAGCAAAGGTACGAAAGACCGCGCCTTCCGTGTCAACATTCCGAGTGTCGGAAATTTTCCCTTGCCCGATGCCGTGGTCGCCGGTATCGTCAGCGCTACCAACCTGCTGCTCCCCGATCTCGATCCGCTCGGCGGCGCGCTTTCCGTGCTCTTGACCGTGGCCACCTTCCTGGCTTTCCCGCAGTTTGCGCAGCTGGCTGTGCGGCGCCAGGAAAGCATGAGCGACTTTGACTTCCTCACCAGCATTGCCCACGACAACGGATGGGAGGTGTTTATTGACCACACCCAAAGTCCCAAGGGGCGCGTACTCAAGTTCCAGTTCCTGATCCAGCAGTACACGCCCAGCTTGACGCTAACCTACGGTTTATCGCTGCTGGATTTCACTCCGCGGCTGACCACCGTCGGCGACTTGTTCGGCGTTGCCGCACGGGTTTGGGTCGATAGCCTGCAGACGGAATTCGTGCTGGTAGTGTCGTGGGATTACGATCGCGCTTCTTTGAATCTTACGGTTTATCCCAGCCTGATCGGTGAAATCGACGACATCCTGGGGCCCGAAGCTGAAGGAAAAGTGCTGTCAATCAAACCCACCGGCTACGCAGCTGCAGCGCGGGGAATTCTGACCGAACTATTGCCGCGGCTGAACAATCGCCTCACCGGATCGGGCAGTACCATTGGCGATCCGCGAATCAAGGCCAGCCGCGTAATCCGCCTGGACGGGTTGGGCGACGAATTCAGCGGTCTCTACCGCATCACCTCGGCGACTCATACCTTCGATGCCGGCGGCTACCGCACGAATTTCCAGGTACGAAAAGAGGTTTGGTTCGGATCGATCCCGCTGCCGAAGGCTGGCCGCGTGGTGAAACTGCAGGGAGAATTCAGCGCCTGAGGACCTGATGCATGGCTGACGCGTTGCTCGACAAACTTTCGGATTCGGAAACCGGACAGCCCACCGGGGGCTTTGCTATCGCTCCGGGAGTGGTTACCAACAACATCGACGGTATCGGAGAAGGCCGCGTCCAGGTGAAGATTCCGGCCCGGCCCTCATTTGAACCCTGGGCCCGGCTGCCTTCTATTGGCGGATCGAGCGGAAGAGGATTCATGTGGGTCCCACAGATCAACGACGAAGTGCTGGTCGCGTTCGCCGACAACGACACCAGCAGCGCCTACATCCTCGGCGGCTTGTGGAGTTCGCTCAATTCGCCCCCGATCTCGCTGCCAGATGACACGCTCACCAAGCGCGTCATAAAGACCGGTTTGACCGAGGCCCTGGGCCACAAGATCGAGTTCGACGATGCCGAGCAATCCATCACCATCACTACCAGCACCGATCAAAAAATCAGCATGGATCCGCAAACCATTCAGCTGACCAATCTGGCCGGAACTGTCAGCATCACGCTCGATAACGACGAACAAAAGATCTCCCTTACGGCGGTCAACAAGATTGAATTGAGCGCGCTCGAGATTTCGATGACCGCGACCACCATCGACATGTCGGGAACGAAAGTATCCATCACGTCAGCCGGGCCCTGCACCGTGCAAGGCCTGCCGATTCAACTGAACTGAGGAGGGATGACGATGCCATTTGCCGCGCGAGTCGGAGACCCCAGCGGACATCCGGGAATGATTTCCGGTCCGGGAGTGGCAACGGTTCTGATCGGCGGGATGCCCGCTGCCGTAGTCGGCGACATGCATGTATGCGCTATGCCGCCGCTGGCAGGACCTCATCCGCCGTCGCCTATCGCCCTGGGGAGTTTTACGGTGCTGATCGGCGGCCGCCCTGCGGCGCGGGTCGGAGACATTTCCGGATGCGGCGCTCCCATCATTATGGGCTGCCTGCTGGTGGACATCGGAGGCTGATGAAGCAATATGGCGGCCCTCTCCAATAAGAGCTTTCTCGGTATCGGCTGGAATTTCCCCGTGGCGTCGGCAGCGGGCCAGACTGAAATGGCGCAATACGAGGAGGACGTTCGCCAGGCGGTCCTTATTGTCCTGCTCACCAACCCGGGCGAGCGCGTGATGCGTCCGACGTTCGGCGCCGGCTTGAATGATTTTCTCTTCGAGCCGATCAATTCCACCACCACCTCGGAGTTGGCGCAGCGGGTAGAGGATTCGCTCATCGATTGGGAGCCACGCATCGACGTAATCTCCGTTGCCGTGACGCCCGACACTACCAACAACGCCATGCTGCTCATCGACATTGTCTATCGGGTGCGCGCCACCAACAACGTCGCCAATCTGGTGTACCCGTTCTATCTCGCGGAGGGCACGGCGCAATGATCGTCAGGCCATCCATCACCATCGATCCTCGCGATGCCGACGCGCTGCTGGCGGATCTCCAATCGCGCCTTCCCGGATATATCCGCAATTGGCAGCCCAGCACGAATGACGCCGGCTACGCGCTGTCGCGTATCGCAGCCCGGTTCGCGCAAGCCATCGTGCAACGCCTCAATCAGGCGCCCGACAAAAATAAGCTCGCCTTCCTCGATATGCTCGGCGAGCAGCCTTCGCCTGCCCGCGCCTCGATGGCGCCCATCGTTTTTCAGCTTGCCTCCGGAGTCGCCAGCGGAAGTGCGCCTGCCGGAACCGAAATCGCCGCACCTCCGCCGCCTGGTTCCAATCAGCAGATAGTCTTCGAAACCGAAAGCGATGTGGGCATCAGCGCGGGAAAGCTGACGCAGCTATTCAGCCTGTGGCCCGGACGCGACGAATACATTGATCACAGCGCCGACTTCCTCGCCGGCACCGCCATCGACCTGTTCGATCCGGACGAACTTATCGGCGCCCCACACGTACTGTACCTCGCGCACCACACGCTGTTGAATCTCAGCGGCAACATCACGTTGTCCGTCGAATTTCAGTTGACGCATCCTTCTTCCGATCCCCTCGACATCGCGTGGGAGTACTGGGACGGCAAGATATGGCGCGGCTTTGCGCAACTCGATCCAGCTTGTGCGCAGAGCAGCGACACCAATGACGGCACCCACGGTCTCACCTCGAGCGGATCTATTCGGCTGATGGCGGATTCGACCAAGGGCAGTCAAACCCCGGTCAATGCCATAACGGCCTACTGGATTCGCGGCCGCCTTGATCAGACCTTGCCGCCTGACCCGAAGAAGCCGCTGCCGGAAGTTGAAAGCATTCGCATCAGCAGCCTGGTGAGCAAGCCGTTTATGGTGCGCTTGACCGGCGTCGCGAGCCAGCCCGTGTTGTTCGAGGAGTTCACGTCTTTGTTCGTTCCTTCCTTTGGCTCCGCCATGGTCAGCGGCATTGGGACGCCCCAGCCTGCGCCTATGACGGGAACCGTAATCAACGAAGCCGGACAACCGCTGGCCGGGGCGACGGTGGTGATCTCCGATCCCGCTAATGTGAATTACGGCGAACGAACTACCACCACCGGAGCAGATGGAAGTTTCTCCATCGTCCTCGACGTTTTCGCAACCAATGTCGCGCAATTCGACGTGACCTTCTTTGCCGCCACCGGATCGCTGCAGCTTGCGGTGCCATCGAACCAGGCCCTCGTGAACCTGACGTTCAAGATCAGCGGGCTGACGCTCGACAAAGCCTATAACGACGGAACTAAGCTCGATACCTCGAAGCCTTTCTTTCCGTTTGGCGCGCAACCGCAGCCGGGCACGGCATTCTACTTCAATAATGCTGAAACATTTTCCAAGCCCGGGGCCCGCTTTCGTCTGTACCTGCCAAAGACGTCGGCGCCATCCGACAAACTAAAGGCAACGGATCCGTCGGGTGCGGTTGATTCGTCGATCCACCCACTTGATCATATAGTGGCCTGGGAATACTGGAACGGACGCGAGTGGGCGGGCCTGAGTGCCAGCAGCACCCAAACTGTTCTCGCCAATTTCACGGTCACCGAAGTTCTGGATTTCCGGGTCCCCATGGACATGGTGCCGGTAGCGGTCAACAACGATCAAGATTTGTGGATGCGCGCACGCCTGGTCAGCGGCGGCTTCGGTTTCACTCAGACCATGTCATTCAACGCCAATAACTTCACCATCCTGGTGATACAACCGCCCATGCTGGCTGGCGTCGCCGTCAGCTATGCCTGGCAGTATGGTCCATTCCATCCGGAAACTGTTCTCACCTACAACGACTTCCAGTACCAGGACCACACCTATGAATCGACCTGGCCCGGTTCCTCATTTTTGCCTTTTCAGCGCACCACCGACGTGACCCCGGCTGTCTACCTCGGCTTTGATCAGCCACCGCCAACCGCTGACATCGGGATTTTCTTCGATATCGTCGAAGACCCTTCCGCCTCCGCTCCGCCGGCGATGCTGTGGGAATACTGGGACGGGTTCGAGTGGAGCGCGGTGCCGGTGGACGACGGAACTGGCGATCTCAGTACCCCGGGAATTCTTGCTTATGTTGCTGAGAGCGACAGTGCTCTTCTCGCGCGATTCGGCACACCCCTGTATTGGTTGCGAGGGCGCCTGAAGGAAGACGGCCCGCCGACGGAAACGACGGTGAACGGAATTTTTCCCAATGCCGTCTGGGCGCTGCAGCAGCGGACTTACAACAGTGTGGCGCTCGGCACGGCTACCGGCCAGCCCGGCGAAGTCTTCCAGGTGTTGCAGATTCCCGTGATTCCCGGCGAGCGTCTGGAGGTGCAGGAATTGTCCGGGGCGCGGGCGAACGTTGAATGGCGCTTAATCGCTCTCGATCTCTCAGGCGGCGATAACGCTTTTGTGCGCGCGCTCGAAGATCAGCTTGGCAAGGAAGGCCCAGCGACCGACATCGTCAATGGTGACCTTCGTCTGAAGCGCGACAAGCAGAAGTTGGTTGCTGAAGTCTGGGTCCGCTGGTACGCACAGCCGAACTTATTTCTTTCTTCTCCGACGGACCGTCACTATGCGATTGATCGCGCGCGGGGCTTGGTCTTCTTCGGAGATGGCGTCAACGGCCGGGTGGTTCCGCAGGACGCACAGGTCAGCCTTCAGGAATTCCAGTCGGGTGGTGGAAGCGATGGCAACGTCGACGCCAACACGATTACGCAACTGCTGGGCGCCGTTTCCGGTGTGCAAAGCGTTTTCAATCCCCACGCGGCAGAGGGCGGCTCCGATGGCGAAACCCTGCAGTATTTCCGTGATCGCGCTCCCGCCAGCGTCCGCTCCCGTGGCCGTGCCTTGACCGCCGGTGACTATGAGGCCATGGTTCGTGAAGCCTCCTCGGCGGTTGCTGTGGCGAAAGCAATTCCGAATCGCAATCCGGTGGGTCGGACTCTGCCGGGGTGGCTCACCATCTTCATCATTCCCGAGAGCAAGGCGCCGCGTCCCTATCCCACTCGCGGCTTACGTGACGAGGTGCTTGCTTATATCTCTGACCGTGCACCTGCCGGCCTGGTTGCCAGTGGTCGCATCAACATCACCGGCCCAACTTATTTTCCAGTGGATGTGTCGGCGGTAATCGTGCCCATTGTTGAATCCGAAGCCGGGCCAGTCGAAACGGCGGCGGTGCAGGCACTCTCCGATTTTCTACATCCCCTGCACGGTGGCCCGACCGGCGATGGTTGGGATTTTGGGCGCGGTGTTTACCTCTCCGACATTGCTGTGGTGCTGGAATCAGTTGCCGGCATGGACCACGCGGAATCCATACAGCTCCTGGTCAACAACCAGGTGCAGGGCGATTCTGCCGCCGTGCCGTTGGACCAAATCGTGCTCGCCGGCACCATCCGGCTCAAAGTGAAGAGCCCGGGGAATTGATCTCATGTTCGTGCCTCTACCTAATCTCGACGATCGGCGCTGGACGGACTTGGTGGACGAAGCCCGCGCGCTCATTCCCGTCTATTCTTCCGGCTGGACCGATCACAATGAGAGCGATCCCGGCATCACCCTCATGGAGATGTTGGCATGGATCGTGGAAGGCGACATCTACCGCGCCAACCGCATTCCCGATGCGCACTTGCTGGCCTTCCTGGCATTAATTGGTATCGTGCCGACGCCGCCGGTCCCCGCAACGGCGCCGGTACAGTTCGTACTCAAGAGCGGTGCGGCTCCGCTGCGTTTGCCCGCCACCGTCGAACTTGATGCCGCCATGCTCGATGCCAAGCCCGGCAAGTTCCACCTAACCAGCCAGATCTCGGTACTGCCTGCGGCCATCTCCGCTGTGCAAGTGCAGAGCGGCGGAGCATTTCGCGATGCCACCGGCGATTGGAATCATGGGAAACCAATCGCCATCTTCGGATCGAATCCGCAGCCCGGCGATGCGCTGTATCTCGGTCTCGAGGGAACGTTTACTTCGGGCGACGTACTTAGCCTGTACTTCGGCTTGCAGGGCGAACAAGCGACTGCTGCGGAACGCCAGCGCATCCTCGACGAGTTGCAATCCCGCATGCAGGCTTGCCCGTCCTGGCAAACCTGCGGATCAACTGCCTCCAGTTCGCCGGTTCCGGAGTTGCCGCCGCACTACTCCGCCACGGTCGTTTGGGAAGCGCAAGCTCAACCCGGCATCTGGCAACCGCTCGAGGCCGCGGACGATACGCGTTCGATGACCTTGAGTGGATCGGTTGCGCTTACCGTCGCGACGCCCCCCATCGTCCTGCGAACTGGAGCAGTAGCAGCTCCGCTGGGCTACATCCGCTGCCGCTTCGCCTCGGGTTCGTTGGACGCAGCCCCTGTCGCTCTGCGAATTATGGAGAACACCGTGGAGGCGGAACAATCCTCCTCCGTGTGGGAGCAGTGGATAATC
Organism: uncultured Acidobacteriaceae bacterium; assembly: GCA_963748225.1. Lineage (GTDB taxonomy): Bacteria > Acidobacteriota > Terriglobia > Terriglobales > Acidobacteriaceae > Bog-257. Next base: position 645,415 of record CAVVHW010000010.1, on the reverse strand, counting down.
GCTCCTGGCGTGGTGGCGATGGGGACTCCGCCCGCGCCCGGCCAATCTTCCTGGTTGCGCTTTGCTTTCGACGCGAGCGGACGCATCTCTAATCTCGATTTCAGCCCGGTTGAAAGCGAGGCGATTCAGATTGTGATGCTCGCCTATAAACCTGCCACCGCGATGCAGCCCGGTTTGCTGACGATCGAAGCGGCGCGCGTCGCGACCGCCACGGGCGCGCCGAACCAGTTGTACCAATTGAAGGGACCCGAACTGTGCGCCGCGAGCCTGGCAATCTATACCCTTGAAAGCGGCACGCTGAAATTGTGGTCTCCTGCCGAAAGCTTCGTTGCCGCGGGCCCGGCTGACACGCAATATGTGGTCGCAGCGGGAGATGCCCAGATTCTCTTCGGCGACGGTCAGAACGGGCGCGTTCCGCCCGCCGGTGCCGCAATCATCGCAATTACCCATGTCACCAACGGCGCCGCAGGCAATGTTGCCGCTGGGACAATCAATGCGCTCGACACCGGCCCGCACAATGCCGCGCTGCTTGACGTCGCCGCTGCTGGCGGCAAGCTGCAAGTCATAAAGAATGTCGATCCGGCCACTGGTGGCGCCGAACAGGAAACCATCGATCACGCCGAAGGACGCGCCGCCCTATTGCTCGATCAACCAGAACGGGCCGTCACCCTCTCAGACTGCGAGACGCTGGCGCTCGAAACGCCGGGAGTCAGCATCGCTCGCGCCGCCGCTATCGCCGACTACTGCCCCGGACTGCAGTGCTACTCGGCGCCCGGATTCATCACCGTGGTCATCTTGCCCTACCTTCCCGTTGGCCGTCCAGTGCCTTCCGCTGGACTAATCAGCGCGGTGTCGTCCTATCTCGCACGGCGTCGCGTCATTGGCACGCGCATTGAAGTGACCGGTCCGGACTACCTCGAAGTCACCGTTAACGCTTCGGTGAAGGCGGTTACGGGCCAAAACAAAACCACGGTGCACGACGCAATCGTCGCCGCCCTAGATACGTTCCTCGACCCGCTGGGCGGTGGCCCCGACAGGACCGGCTGGCCTGCCGGGCGCGGCGTTTACATTTCAGAGATTCTGGAAACCATCAGCCAGGTTCCCGGAGTCGATCACGTGGTCTCGCTTCAGCTCGAAGCTGCTGGTTGCGGTCCGCAATGTGGCGACATCTGCCTCAACCCGGTTGCGGTGGCGGTCTCGGGAGGGCACCAAATTCAGGTGAATTGACGTTATGAGTAGCGCCATTCAACTCGAACGCATCCGCTACTGGCAGGGACAGCTCCTTTCCTCAGGCGACCTGCAGAAGCAGATGGCTGTCGTCGCCGAGCTTCGCCGCCAACACAATCGGGCCGTACACAGCGCCTACGGAATTGCCATGGGGCTCACGCTCGGAGATATTTCCGACAGCGCCCTCCCACTCTCGTGTGGCCTTGCGTACGATTGCTCTGGCCGCGAACTCGTGGTCCCGGTGGGCCGCGCGGTTCCACTGCCAGTGCCTGCCATCACCACTCCGTATCTGTTGTTACTTGCCTATGACGCGAACCTCGGCGATGTGAGTCTGACCTGGCGGCCCCAGGGTGCGCCAGTCTCCACCAATGGCGTCGCTATCGCACGAATTCTGCCGGGCACTCCCGATCCGCAGCTCGATACTACCTTTCGACCTGTTGTCGCCCGTCCCATGGCCCGCCCGCAACTTGCCAGTGGCCAGACCGTTCCTGGCGATACCGCATGGGAAACCTGGGAAGAAAACGAAATCACCGTAGGGGTGGAGTCCGTAGTTGACACTTCGGCCGCCGGCTTCACCACCACCCCAAACTATTTCGCCGAAGCTGTCTCCGATAATCCCACGGCGGATTTTGTGCCCGCCTGGTTTACCAGCATCGCCGATCCCGCACCTGACAGTTTTACTCTGCGTCTCTTTATGCGGCGCATCACGCGCGAGGCTTTCGACATTGTCGATCCGAAGACCCAGGTCGCCGAGACACCCCCGGTGGGCGGAGCCGTCAGCCTGGAGTCCGGAAATGTCTTCGTGCAATGGGATTGGGTCTCGCGGCTGCTGCCCGTGGTTTCCAGCGCGTCCGTCGTCACTAAGATCTCGGGAATGACGGCTACGCTCGACAATCCTCTGGCCTCCTTCACCGGCTCCGAGCAGGTCGCCTTTGGAAATCCTCCGCGCATCGGAGTCGTGACCAAGGTGCCCACGGCCGCGGCCAGCCTGCAAGTCACCGTCGACACGCCCGCGAATTTCCAGGCGGGCGCAACCGTGGTAAAGCTGGTGACGAACGCACATCCCACCACTGTCGCCTCCATCGATGACCAGGGCGAACTCGAACTCGCCGACCAGATCACACTCGCCTCCGGCGATCAGCTTGGCATCGCGCAGACTCCGTCCCTGGTAACAAACGTGACTGCCACTACCGTCACAGTGCAGAATCCGAACGTTTTTAACCTGAACGACATCGTTGTCTGCGTTGACGGCGATATTATTTCATCCCAAATCACCAAGATCAGCGGCGCCTCCAACGAGATCCTGACGCTCACGCCTGTTGTGAATGGCCTCAATGGAAAACAGATTGCCTCGGTGCAACTGGGTGGCACGGTGCAAACGGTTGATACCGAGCCAACCGCGGTCAAAATCTCGGTTGACCAGCCGAAGCTTTTCCGCGCCGGAGACATAGTGGCGAAGATTGTTTCCAGCGGGGCATTTAGCGAATCGGTGCGAGTACAGGCTGTTCAGTCGACTTCGAAGACTCTCACTCTCAGCAAGACCATCGCCGGACTGGGTCTGCAGGATCAGATCGGAGCGGCTGATTTTCGCGTACGGGCCACCGTTCTCGGCGTTGCCGGCACCACCGTGACCGTGGCTAACGCCAGCCTGTTTCCGGTGAACTCGCTCGTCGTCGGTCTCGACGATTCCTATACACCTACGGGCAGCGCCCACGTAACTTCTTCTTCAGGCGGAACGATCACTCTCGATGCTGCCCTTGACAGCCTTGCGGCCGGTGACATCATCGCGCTGTGTTCTTTCCCCGTCTCGGTAACCGTCGAATCCATCGACTCCCAGGGGATCATTCAGGTAAATCCGGCAGGGCTGATCAAAGCTGGCGATGTAGTGGCCTCCATACCAGCGCATCCGGAAATCGCAATTGTCGCCGCCGCCAGCGGATCTTCGGTGCAGCTCGCGGCACCGATTCCTGGACTTACCGCGAACGATGTGTTGTCGATCGTGACCGTCAGCGGGACCCTCGACGTTACCGCGGGCCAACAAAACAACACGGTCATCCTCGAGGCGAACAATCGGGTTCGCGTCAACGACTTTCTCGCTGATATCGACGGTTGGCGCGAGCCCGGACCGGCTCGTTCGATTGCCTTCGTGGTGAATGCCAAGGGAACTGACATCACCTTGTCCGCCCAGCTTGACGGCCTCATGGTTCACGACAACATCGGCTTTGCCAGTCTCGTGTCTGGCGGATCGTGGATGCAACTGCGGCTCCAGAGCGTTCCCGACGACCTGACCCCAGGCGACGAGGCTCTGCTGGTTGGGTTGGATCGCCTGCAAGGTGTAACGACATCGATGTTCGCCAGGGTGGAGTGGGTCATCCCAACCGCGAAGCTGGTGTTCTTAGGACTTGAAGGAACGCCTGGGACATTCGCCATCCGGCCTGAGGACCTGACGGCGTCCATTTTGTTTGTTCGCGGCTCGCCGCTCGCGCTGGTACAAAACCAAAATCTCTATGTGAGCTGGCTTGCATGCCAGGATCCCGATCCCATGCCGCGCCCGTGTACCGATCCGAATACGTCGGATGACCCGTGTGGCAACAACAGCCAGTCATGAGGAATGTATGTCCGTAGCCGCATCCACCAGACCGATCGAACGCATTCAGTTTTTCAACGGCCAGCGACTGTTCGCCAGCGATCTCCAGGACTTGGAGCAATTCAATCGCCTGATGCGATGGATGCACAACGAGACCCTGCATGCGCCGGGCGTGGCCAGCGGTTATGCAGTCGCGGGAAACAAAGGCGACAGCCAGATCACGGTTCAGCCGGGATATGCGATCGACTCGCAAGGCCGTGAGATTGTTCTGACCACAACCATCACGCTCCAAGTTCCGCCCGTCGCCAACGACGGACAAGGTAATGCCGTCTATTACGACCTGGTGGTCTCCTATCCCGATGACTCGGCCTTAACGGAGGCCGAAACTCGCGATGGTGTATGCGTTTCTCGCAGTGCCGTCCGTCTGCGGGAGGCGCCTACCTTCTGCTGGGCGGAACTGGTCCCCACCAGCGATCCCACCGGCAGTTCCGCAGCAATCAACGCCGACCGGCAAGCGAAGTTGGCGGCGCTCAATCAGGACATTGAAAGCGGAAATCGCATTCGGCTGGCGCGGGCCGAGGTCCTCAACTGCCAACTCAACCAGCCGCTGTCGGTCGCGGAACGGCTTAATGCGCGTCCGGCCACGCAGCCGTTCATCTCCGCGGGAAACACGGCGGCTCTCACCAACATATGGACGGCAACGCCGTCGTCGCTGGGAATTACGATTACGCTGCCCGTCGACACTTCTGCCGCCCAATTCCGATCGGTGCCACGTTACTTTGCTAACGTCGTCGGCGATCGCTCGGTGCAGGTCACGATCGGCGGCAAGCCGCAGACGCTGATCATCGACGGTTTCGTCCGAGTCGATGCGCCTTCCATGACCGGATTCAAGTTTTCGCTATTGATCCCGTCAATTCTGATCGATCACTCGCTCGATCTTGCGGCGGTTGCCCTCGCGCTGCCTGCGGTGCTTACGAATTGGTACGTGGTGTGGATGGGAGTCGAAGGATAACTGCATGCTTCCGCTACCGGACAATTTCCGCTACCTTAACCGCGAAAATCGCTGGCTCGATTTTCATTGGAGCGGACTCGGACTAGCCAGCGACGGCGCGTTGCAGCTGCTATCGTCGCCCAGGGTAATTGCTTCAGCACCCGACCTGTCCAAGGTCGCCGCTCCCACTGGCCCATCAGGTATCGCAGTCGACAGATCTGGACGGATCTTCTACAGCGTACCCGATCAGAACCAGATCTTCGCCATCGGCGGTTGCTCTTCCGATCTTACCCAGTTCAAGTGCCTCATCGAAGCCTCCGGGCTCGGATCGTTTAATCATCCCCGCGGCCTATTGGTCCTCGACGCTCCCCAACGCCTGGTGGTAGTGGACAGCGGAAATCATCGAATTCTGTTTTTCGGCACTGTCGATTTCGAATTGCGCGAAGTGTGGGGTCCGGACGACGTGGCAGCAAATGCAACGCCCGGTAGCGCGCCTGGCCAGTTTGATTCTCCATGGACCGTAGCTGCTGACGGCGATGGTAACATCTATGTACTCGATTACGGCAATCGGCGCATCCAGAAATTTCGCAATACCGACGAGCCTGACCTGCAATTTGCCAGTCGCACTCTGCAGAGCGGCCTCGTCCCTCATCCCGGCGCGCTAGCGGTTGTGGGAGGCGGTGCGAACGTCAATGTCTTTATCTTCGACATTGATGGTGGCGCGATCTATGTTTTTGACTCGACAGGCGCACCCATTCGCGATTCGGAGGGTGAGCCCATCGCCATTCGGCACGACGGCATGAACCAGGTCATCGCGCTCTGCGCGAATGCTGATGCTCTCTATGCTGGCGACAACAATCTCCGCCGGGTGCTCGCGTTCTCGCGTTCCCCAGGGTTTCCATTCTCCGGCGAAGCCGCGGGCTTCGACGGGCCAATCGCTGGCATGGCCATCGACCCTTCGGGAGCGCTTGTGGTGTTGCCGAGCGGGAATTCTCAGCCATTACAAATGAGTACCAGTGGCGCCTATCTTCCTTTAGGCGTCCTGTGGAGCGATGCGATCTCGAGTGGTCCATTACCGGCGGTGTGGAACCGCCTGCGCGCGGACGTGCAAAATGCGCCGGGATCGCACATCGAGTTCTACTATTCCGTTTCCACTTCCTCGACGCCGCCTGCAGTAGATCCTTCCTCTGCCGATCCGTTCAGCCATTCCCGCTGGATTGAACTGCCAAACGACGTCGAGGATTTTCTGCTTGACGGCAACAAGGCACCATTCCTGTTCGTAGGTGCCATTTTTCGCAGCGATCAGTCCGCCACTGCGCGCCTCACTCAGATGCGCGCCGACTTCGACAACGCAGGTTACCTGCCATATCTACCGGTGATCTATCGCCAGCCTGCTTCCGACGCGGACTTTGTGCGCCGTCTGCTTGCGCTCTTTCAGGGGATCTTCGACGACATCGAAGGCGAGATCGAGGCGCTGCCACGTTACTTCAATCCGCAATCCGCGCCGACCGCCACGCTGCCGTGGCTTGCCAGTTGGCTCGCCGTCGATCTTGATCAACACGAGCCTGTCGATCGCATGCGCGCGGCCATTGCACGCGCCTTTCATCGCTATCAGTGGCGAGGCACCGTCGAGGGCCTGAAGCTGGCACTGCTGGAGGACGCGGGCGTGCACGCCAACATCGTTCAGCCAATCGCCAACGCATCGTTCTGGGCCTTTGCGGGCGATACCAGCTGCTCGGGGGTCCCATCCACACCAACCGGAGTGCGATTGGGGGCCACGACCAATCTTCCCAACATGCAGCCCGGCGGCGCGGTGCTGGGCAGCACAGCCGAGCTCGACCACTCTTATCTGATTACCGATGCGCAGTTTGGTGAGCCGCTGTTTGAAGGTTCCGCGTATCAGTTTGTCGTCGAAGTGTATCGCAGTGAAGTAGATTCCCCGGCGCGGATGGCTCTGGTCCAGGAAATCGTGGAACGCGAGAAGCCGGCTCATACCATGTGGCGGCTCTCGATTCTGGAGGCCTCGATGCGCGCCGGCTTCCAGGCCAGTGTTGGAATCGACAGCATCGTGGGCGGGACGCCTGGGCCCGCGGGACTGGGGGTCGCCGATGGCGCCGGCGGCTTGAGGTTGGCCGGCGATCCGTCGCCGCGGATCGGTGCCAGCCGTCTTGGGCAGGACTTGAAACTCGAACAGTGAGGGAGTGTATGAACTCAGTGACGCAAGAGAAACAATCGCCCGCAAGCATCCATAGTTTTGTCCGCAACCGCTATTTCTATGGAAAGCTTCTCGACGTCTTCCACTTTGAGCTGGAGCAGAATTACTTCAACGGAAAACGTTGGATGTTGAATCGCATGGTGACGGGATACGGCGTCCTGTGCGGTCTTGACGTGCGTCCGGCGCCGCAGGGACGGGCGGTGATCGTCACGCCCGGAGCGGCTATCGATCGCTGTGGCCGTGAGATTGTCGTGCCCCGGAACAGCGACCCCCAGCCCATCCGCTCCAAGCCTGCCCCCGATCCAACCAAGCCGGCGCCCATGACGGATTGCGACAAGCAGGATTACGTGAATATCTCCATCTGCTACCGGCAGTGCGACAGCGATCCCGTGCCGGTGATGGTGGACGATTGCGGTTTGGCCACGACCTGCTCTGCATCCGCCATTCAGGAGCGCTACACGCTTGAGGTCGCGGATGGCAAGGTGCAGGAACCCGACCTCACCTCTGCGGTGCCCGACTTCGTTCTCAACGGCCGGCTCAACTATACGGCATTGGTGGAGTGCGTCACGCGCGGTTGTCCCGACATTCCCGTCGACTGCTGTATTCCACTGGCCAATATTCATCTGCCCAATGGGGACGACCCGGTACAGATTTCGGATATCGACATCACCGCCCGACCCATCGTCTATTCGAACGACATGCTGCTCGACGTCATGCTGGCGTTGTCCGGCGACCTGCCCGCGCGCATTCGCGGCGGAAAGCAGTAATTCACTTAGGAGGAATCCATGTCTGCGACTACCACCCAGCCCTGCACCTGCGCCGGCCAGTCCTCGAAGGCGTCCGTCAATGAGCGTCCGCGCTATTACGCACGTCAGCTGGTCACGCCCGACGACATGACGCTTGAGCAGGATTACTTCCGCGCGAAACTGCGCCGTCATAACCGTTTCCTGCATGGCTGGGGAGTGGTGTGCGGCGCGCGTGTGGTGCAATCCAATCAGCCCTGGAAAGTCATCGTCAAGAGCGGATACATACTGGGACCCTACGGCGACGATATCTACATTGAAAGCGACCAGTGCGTTGATGTACGCGTCCCGTGTACTCCCGCGCCGCCGGCTACGAACGACTGCCAGGAGCCGCAGCCTGCACCGCCCTCCAACGCGACGCAGTATGTCGCGGTCCAGTATCAGGAAAACCAAACGCGGCTCATTCGCGTTCCACTGGGCGGATGCGGCTGCGAGGATAGCGCCTGTGAGTATTCACGCTTCTGCGACAGCTATCAGATCTGTATTCTCGACCACTGTCCAAATCCTTCCACCCGGCCGCAACTGAATGTTGGAGAAGGCCCGGCGCCAGACTGTCCTCCGTGTCCGGCAGAACCTTGGGTGGCGCTCGCCTCCTTCACCGTGGACGCCAATGGCGTGGTCACGATTCAGGAATGCGATTGCCGGCGGCAAGTACTGAGCTTCGGCTCGTACTGGTGGTCCTGCAGTACCGATACGTCCACCCAGCCGAGCAACAACAACAGCGTTCAGCCTGCGCCCGCACCGACGGGAGGAAATCCGCCCACCCCAGCGCCGGCCGGAGGTAATCCGCCCGTCATAGGATAGTGCGCCATGATGAAACCACGACGAGCGCCGCTCTCCCCGGAACTGATTCTGCGCCTGCAGACTACGGTCGGCAATCGCGCCGTTCAGCGCCTGCTGGAGAATCGCTATCGGATCGAAGAGTCAGAGCCCGTGGAACCCGCATGGTGGCGCTGGCGATTTTGGTTGATCGGAGCGGCCGGCTTGCTCGGTGCAATTGCAGGTGCCATTCTCTGGTTCAGTCTTCATTTGCATATCGCCGGCATCATTGCGCCCTTCGTGGCTGTGGCCGTGGCGTTGTGCATCGTTGGCTGGAATCGGTATCGCTTGGACCGACCGGGGGGATGAGTGAACAAGGCGTCTAAGTCGGCGAGGAAGGAGTCGGAATCAGCTTCGACGAAGCAGCCTCGTCCAGCCATTTCCCATCCGGTCGCAGGCATCGAAGCGCAGGTTGGCAATCGAACCATCGGCGCGTTACTGGAATCGGCATCTTCGAATCGTGGCCGCCCGCTTGAAAAGGGCGTGCAGAAGAAGATGGAGACTGCCTTTGGCGAGGACTTCAGCTCGGTTCGCGTTCATACACCGGAATCAGTACCGCGTGCCGTTCAAGCCGCCACCACCGGACAGCACCTCGTCTTTGGGCGCGGACAATATGCGCCTCACTCAGAGCGCGGCCGCCGCCTCATCGCTCACGAGCTGGCTCATGTCGTGCAGCAGTCGCGATCTTCCTCCCGTAGCACTTCGGGCGGCCATCTGGAACGGCAGGCCGACCGTGCCGCCGATGCCGCGATCGCCGGCACACGGCCTTTCGTCTCGGCCACCTCGACGCCAACCCTGCAATTCCGCATCGAGCCGGAGGATGTCGCCAGCGAAATGGTCGGCCACACCTTCGAAGTCATCGCCGCCCATACGTCTGGCAGCATCACCCTCGCAACCGGCGACCAGGTGAGGGTCGATGCATGGGACGCTGACGCCATTCACTCGGTTCGCGTCACGGTGCTCACCGGGAAGGCGGCCGGACAGAGCCTTGTAGTTCCGCAGCGAATTCTGAAACCTGCCGCCACCCCGGTCGCCGGTGTCGCTCCTTATGGTGCGGGTGTTGCTTCGCAGGCAAAGGTGGTCAAGAAAGGCGAGGACGATCTCGCTGCCTTCCAAGCCACCAAGGCCAGCTTCAAGACCAAGAAGGCCAAGGAAAGGTTCGCTAAAGAGGAGACTCGTCAGGAAGGCTTACTTGCCAGGCGACGGGACGTGCTGAATCGTAAAGAGATTCAGGAAGAGATGTTCAACCGCTTCGACGCAGTCATCGCCAGGGAAGTCTCCGCGGCCAATACATCGCACGGGTTGAAGGGCGCTGACGCGCTAGACCCGAATCTTTTTAAGGCGCAGTTGTTTGAGGAAAGCGAGATAGGTACCGCCGGCGAGTTCATGTCCGTGCCACCCACCACACCGGTGATGTCGCGGTTCAATCTTGGCCAGGTGATCGACTCTTCCGCGATTGCGCTGTTGACCCTGATGGAGCGCGAGCAGGTGGCTCTCATCACCAAATACAAGCTGGGCAACATTCGCGCGGACCTCTCCGCCGCCCAAACCGAGAAGCACACTCTTGAGACGAAACACCATCGAACTGCGGCCGAGGAAGCAACGCTGAACAGCCTGCAGCAGAAGGCTCACCGCAACTGGGAGATCTTCCTATGGCAGTACGTGCCGACCGGCGAAACCAAAGGCTTCGCCGACGCGGTCGCCGAGTTGTTTGCGTCCGGCGGTGGAACGCCGAAGAACCTTGACTATGAGTTCTGGATCCATGTGGCCGTATTGTGGCTCTTCGAAAAGAAGAAATCCGGAATGAGCTGGCCTGACGCGATCAAGGCCTACAACGGCTCTGGCGCTCGCGCCGAACACTACAAGCTCGCCATCGTGCGGCGCGCTGCCGGCGCGGCTTCCGGCCAGGCCGCCGGAACGGAATTCATTCCAACACGCTAAAGGAGAGGCCATGGGAGAGAAACGATCCGAGGCGGTGCGCGCTCCAGCATTAAGCGCCTCCACGGCGCGCGCTCTGCCATCGGCATCAGTCATGCGCCCATTCTTTCAGAGCGTGGGAAATCAAGCCATGGGCAGGTTGCTGAGATCATCGTCAGGGACCGTGAAAAACCATCGTTCCGTCGCACCTGCAGCCAATTCTCAGCAAAGACCTAAGCGCATCGCCGCCGACACATCGGCCACATCCTCACCCGTCGCCACCGAAGTTGCTCGCGAAGAAGTGCCCTTCGATTTACCTATTCAATGTAAGTGTGCTGAGTGTGAGAACGAGGCCAAGTCCAAGCTGGGAGATCTGCTCCCACAGCGCAAGTGCGCCTCCTGTGAAGAAGAGGAGGAGAAACTGCACCTGCAGCGAAAACCAACGGGTGGCAATCCCGCGAAAGTACAGCCAACTGTCAACGAGGCGCTTAGATCGCCTGGTGATCAGCTCGACACCGGCACGCGCCAGTTTATGGAGGCGAGGTTCGGTCACGACTTCAGCCGTATTCAAGTCCACCTGGGTACCGCGGCCGACAAATCAGCCCGGTCGCTCCATGCGCACGCATACACCGTCGGAGAGCATGTCGTGTTCGCCGCCGGGCGTTACATGCCGGGCACCGAAGCCGGGCGTAGCCTCATCGCTCACGAGCTGACACACACTGTGCAGCAGCAGAACGGTTTCCGGGCGGAAACCGGTAGCGCCGCCGACCAAGCGGAGCAGGAAGCTCTAACCAACGAACGCCTGATCCACTCCGGCAAGCCTCTGAGCTTTTCTGCGCAACCTTCTCGACTCGCCCGGCGCGATGACGATAACCAGCCGACGGTTACCGTTGCCAACAAGCCGGGGGCATGCAGTCTGGAGCAGCACCAGAAGATTGAACCCGCAGTCCGGCTCGCCATTCAGTGGCTGGACCGCAGCATCGACCGCATTTCCCGTTTCGTATCCAATCCCGGAGACAAGGCCAACCAGGCAACTGGCGAGGCTTTGCAAAGCCAATTTCGTTCCAAAGATCCAGCTATCGCCCGAAGGGTCCTCGAGCGTCTCGTAATGATCCGGCATGACATTGATTCTGCGCGCGAGGGCAAGGAGTTTGAGGATATTGCGCGCGAGGACCCAAAGGTCGAGGATGCGGCGCTGCGCGAGGGCCGGGAGTTCAAAACCGTGTGTCACACCAATGATGACCAGCAATGCCAGAGTGGCAATGCGTATGTCTCGGCTGATCGGAGCACGTTCACGTTTTGTCCGATATTCTTCACGTGGCCTTTAGAGTCTCGCGCAGAATCCATCGTTCACGAAATGGCCCACACGATTCTTCAAGACATAAAAGATCGTGGCTATCGCAGTGACCGCATACTTGCGCGTCCTATTCTGAGCACAACCGAGGCCCTGACCAATGCTGATTCCTTCGGGCTGCTGGTACAGGAACTTGGAACAGGCCGGGTTCCGACCAGCAACGCCGCCGAAGATTCCTTCGCCAAGAGTTGCAAGGAGATAACCCCCCTGCTGCAAGTTGCGATCGCTCGAGGGCAGCGTTGGAACCGGGCCGGTGAGCAGCGAATATTCCAGGCAAACAGCGGGATGCTTCAGCAGCTTCTGGGCGCCGACACGCCGCAAACCCGCCAGGCGGCCTATGACTTCTATCACCGCGCCCAGGACACCTTGGGCCAGGCTTTCGATTTCAAATGCGACAGCGAGTGCGGCGGAAAACTGGCGAAGGGCGAGACCGCCGCGGACCACACCGTGCGCGACATGGGCATTGGCACTGCCATTGGCGGTGCAGTGGGGGCCGTTATTGGCCTCCTCGCTGGGTCGGTTTTGGGAGGCCTCGCAGCCGGCGCGGCAATCGGTTTCTTCGCCGGGCTAATCGTTGGTGCCATCACAGCGCATGGGCCTAGGATCCACGTGTGTCCAGCTTGGAAGGCCGAGCCACAAGAGTATCGCCGCATCGAAGCGCTCCTCGCTGCCGCCTATGAGGCTCTTGGCAATTCTGCTGCCGACAGCCTTAAGTACGCACGGCTGGCGGGGGTCCTTTCCTCGCAATTTTTCCGGGTACCCAATCTGAAGGAAATTGATCGCGACATGCTAGGCGCACGCCTGGCGCGCGTCCAGGCGGAGCTGACGGTGTTACGCGCGCAATATCAAAAGTCGAGCGATGAATTCGCCGGCTCCGTATTAGGTGAGCACGAGAAAGAGTCCGTGCAGAAAGGCCGGCGAGATTTGGAGAGGCAGGCGCGCTCTGAAGCAGCAGCGAGCCGAGCGCTATGGGGAGGCGTTGTCGCGGCTGCCTCGATCCGCCGTGCGGTTACGGTTGCCAGCAGCGGTAATACCGACGTCTTACGTGCGAGACTCCAAATCTCCTACCTGGCGCTGTCGGAAAGCGACGGACGAGCTCGTGCCGCGAAAGACATACCTCGAATCGAGGAGACGATTCGCAGCGTGTGGCAAGTGAACATCACTCAGGGCGACTATGCAGGAGTGACTTTCCGCCTCATCCCGTCTGTAACGTATTTGCCCAAGGACACACCGCGAGCGACCAATGCTTTTCTCATCCAGGTCCGAGGGCCCGACAAGGACCCGTCTGCCGGTTTTTCCGTCGACGGCACAATCAGTCTCGCGGAGGCACATCTGCAGGGCAATCGCGTCATCGTCGTTGCGCACGAACTTGCACATGTCTTTGGATTCCTGGACACCTATATAACCCAGGAAAAAACAAAGAAGAGCAAGGAAAAAATGTCGGTTGGCCGTCCCGATCCTGCCAATCGTCCTGACCTGCTCGGTCTCATCGACCCTGTGGTTCTCGAGCGGAAGCGACGCGAGGGAGCGATCACGGCCCAAGATGTTGCCCGCCAGACCGGCCAAGTGCGTCTTTGGGAAGGAGAGGCTTCGATCGTCCTTAGTACGTTAGGTGTTACTCCTCCGGAACGTCAGCGGCCAACGCCCGACAGTGAGAACTTTGACCCGGATGTGGAGTTGCGACGCCTGCAGCGTAGTCGGCAGGCTGAGCTGGATCGGATTCAGGCCCGCCGCCAAAAGATTGACGACACGGTTCAGTCAGTGGACTTGGCCGAGCAGATCATTAAGCTGGAAGATGAAGAGCGGAGCCTTACCTCTCAGTTGGCCACACCATAGAGCCATTGAGCGCGATTGCAGGTCATGAAGCGTGTGCAAATGACCGGAAAATACGGTGGCTAGGGACGGAATCGAGCCGCTCCCAGCCTTTTCAGGGCTGGCTCACATTGGGCGCATTCACGGTAGTCCGGCTTACCCGAAGGGGCATAGGTTACATCACTATTCCATGATAATAGGGTAGTCCGCTGCGAGGGACAAAACGCCAGAGAAATCCTTGGAGTGCCAGAGCTGCTCCCAGGATCCATCCTTGCCGCCTGGTACAACTCGGCCAAATGTTCATCGTAGTACTTGGGAACGAATCTGTATCGCCTTGGCGGCCTGAGAAAACAATACAGGCGATCCTACGACACGCAAACGTTTCGACTACGAGCATGTACTACATCGAAACCGCTCCGGCTGATACGCAAGCGGCCATGGCGAAGCTCGAAGACGAGATAATGGACAATGAATGGGCAATGGACGTGGGACCGCCTATACCTGTTACGATCGAGTAACTTGTTTTCCTGCTTGGAATTAAGATTGGTGGCGGCGGCTGGACTCGAACCAGCGACCTACGGATTATGAGACCGTCGCTCTAACCACCTGAGCTACACCGCCAAATCGACAGAAGCTGCCCATCGCGCCGGGCCGCAGAGGGTGCAAGCAGAGAAGCTGCTGCGCAGAGGAGCGCGGAAATCGTTTATCGCGCTCACACGAAAGGCCGGACGTGACCGCGCCCAGCCCAAATCTGATTCTAGAAGCGGCTCTGCGGGCTGTCAAACAGCGCTCTGCGGAGCGCAAATGCTCACGCGCCATGACAGCGTTATTTCAAGTACGCCCGGACTATCTCGATCAAGTCGTCCGTAACCTCGCGGGAAGGTTTACCGCCGGCGATGTGATCTTTAATGTGTCCTTCCAGGACTTCGCCCATGAGGCCGTTGATGGCGCCACGGCAGGCCGCCAGTAGTTGGAGGGTATCAGCACATTCTTCCTGATCGTCAGACAAGGCGCGCTCCACGGCTTCCACCTGGCCTTTGATCCTCTTCACCCGGTTTAGCAGCTTCGCGCGCCCGTGGTCGGCTTTTTCCAAGGTTGAGCTCCTTTTTGTTTGACATATACCCTACCCCAGTATGTTATAAATAAAGTGTCGCACAACGAATCGTTTTTGACCATGAGGAATATGAATCGCCAAGAGCCTCCAAGTAGCCTGCAAACTTTCGATCGTAGCGAGTAGTGCCGCCAGCAAAGCAAATGATCTCCGCTTCCGCACGCCTCACGCGATCACAACCGTGAAGTGCGAGAGCGGCCTCCCCGGACGCTCCTGCCCAAGTATCAAGTCCGAAGGGAGGGACGCCATGTGCTACAACCACTCATACAATTGCGATCGCGTGTTACGACTCAACTGGATCGCGACGGGTGATAAGGAAAGACCACTGCGCTCGAGTTGGTCGCTTGATTTGTCGGATGGGATTTCTGTAAACAGGCTCCGCGACCTGTCCAACGTTTGTAACGAAACTGTAATAGGGACGTGTGAAACTTCAGTGGGTCGCGCGAGAAGAGAGGCGGGACAAGTCCTGACCGTCTGCGGCAAATAGGATAGTCATGCACCGTCGCCTTCCAGCTCGACGATCCAACTCGACCATGCGGGCAGGTTGGCTCCCGCGGGATTTCCGTTGGACCCTGCTGACGGTTTGGATAACGCTCGCGATGCTAGTCGTCTCCGCGTTCGCGCAGGACGGTCCGCCGGCTACCGACACCCAGCCGCCTGCGCCCGATCCGAAGGCCACCTTCTTCGAACACTCGCCGACCTCGAAGTGGTGGTTTTCCGGGCAGGCCAATTTTGTCTTTCAGGCGCACGGCGATTTCTACGCTCAGTACAGTGGAAGCAACAGTTTTACGAATCCGGCCGAGCACGCGACCTCGCGCGTGCTCACTTTCTTCAGCGGGTACGAGTTCAGTCCCAACACCATGGCTTATCTCGATGTCGAGGAAGCCGGCGGTAGTGGACTGAGCACCGCCCTGGGGCTGGCCGGCTTCACGAATCTAGACGTGGTCCGCAATCCATCCATTGGGACCGCGCCGTACATCGCGCGCCTGATGATCCAGCAGATCATTCCGTTGTCGAAGGAGAAGATCGAAGTAGAGCGGTCGGCGTTGTCGCTTGCCACCCAGGTTCCCGTACGACGATTGGAAATGCGCATCGGAAAGTTCTCCCTGGCCGACTTCTTCGACGTCAATGTCGGGGGCTCCGATAGCCACTATCAGTTTCTGAATTGGGTGATCGCCAACAATGGCGCCTATGATTATGCCGCTGACACCCGCGGCTACACCATTGGAGCGATCTTCGATTATGAGGACCGCAATTGGGGCCTGCGCTTTGCAGAAGTCCTGATGCCGAAGGTCGCCAACGGTCCGGCTCTCGATGCGGATGTTGCCCGGGCTCGTGCTGAAAACATGGAACTAGAGCTACGCCCCAAGCTGTTTAAGAATAAGGACACGACGTTACGCTTTCTGAACTACATCAATCACGCTAATATGGGCGACTACGAACAGGCCGTGCGGCTTTATCTGGACCATGTTACGCCCACGCCCGATGTCACAGCCACCCGCAAGCAGGGGACCATCAAGTACGGCTTTGGGTTTAATTTCGAGCAGGAGGTTTCCAGCGACATCTGGGCCTTCGGGCGGTGGGGATGGAACGAAGGACAACACGAGTCGTTCGCTTATACGGAAGATAACGAGGGTGTGGAGCTGGGTGTGTACGTAAAGGGTACGCGATGGCGGCGTAGCCTCGACCGCGCTGGCGCGGCATTCGTCTCGAGTGGAATCTCGAAAGCGCATCAGCTATATCTGGCCGACGGCGGCCTTGGATTTCTGCTCGGCGACGGAGGACTCACCTATGGCCGCGAAACTATCGAGGAAGTGTTCTACACCGCGCACATCTGGCGCGGCATTTTCTTCGCCTTCGATCTGCAGCACATCAATAATCCCGGATATAACCAGGTCCGCGGTCCCGTAACCGTACCAGGATTACGACTGCATCTGGAATTCTGAAGGAACAGTTGTCAGTCGTCAGTAAGGCTAAAACAAGATTTGTCATACTGCGAGAGCGCAGCGGTTCAAACGACACTTATATATTAGCCACGTATTTTCAACGGGCAGCTTTTGCGAATAAATTGGCTACCGACAACTGGCAACTGGCAACCGTTTTCGCTGGTAAACTGAATAGGCAATGATCCTCCCGTTCGTTCGCGAGCTCTTCGCGGACGTGGAAAAGTCTTCTGCCTTTGTGCGTGCCGTAACCCGGGTAAAGGGTGGCGCGGGGCGGACTCGTATCTCTGGACTTACCCCAACCGGCAAAGCTCTCTTCTACGCACTGCTGCATCGCTCCACCTCGCGGCCGGTGATCGTGGTCGTCAATGACAACCGCGCCATGGATGAATTGCTGCCCGTCGTCCGCTCTCTAAGCGATCTATCGGGCGCTGTTGCCCCGGATGCCGTCATCGGCTTGCCCGCTTATGACGTGCTGCCCTTCGATAATCTATCGCCCCATCCCGAGATCCAGGAAGCTCGCGCTACCGCCTTATGGAAGATCGCTACCGGGGCCGCCAGCCTGGTTATTACACCGCTGGCCGCGACTGTCATGCGCTTGCGTGATGCGGAGTTCTATGCGGGTTTGGCGAAAGTCGTGCGACGAGGCGAGATGATCGAACCGGAGGCTCTGGTCGAGCATTTACGAATTGTCGGTTACAACCAGGTGGACGTGGTTGAGATGCCGGGTGAGTTTGCTCATCGCGGGGGGCTGCTCGACGTGTATTCGCCGGAGATGGATCGCCCGATCCGCATTGAGCTCTTCGGCGATGAAGTCGAGTCTATCCGCAAATTCGATCCCGGCACCCAGCGCTCGGCGGCGGTTACCGACGAAGCGATTCTGCTTCCGTTGACCGAAACACCGGTGGAAGAAGAAACGTTGGCCGCGATCAATGCGCGCCTTACTGGTGGCCGGCTGGCGGGAAACGAAGAAATGATCGAGGAAGCTGTTCGCGCGTCCGGCGTTGCGGTGTTTCCTGGTTGGGAACTCTACGCGCCGGCCGTCGCGAAGAAAGAGAATTTCTTCGACGATCTGCTGCCGGGCGCGACCATCATCCTAGACGAGCCCGATGCTCTGAATGCCGCCCATGATACTTGGTGGTCAAAAGTGAACGAGGCCCACGAGCGCAGCCTCGTGGGCAATCTGGTTCGCCCGGAAGACCTGTATCTCACTGCGGAACAATGGCACGAGCGATTGCAGTACGCAGCGGTCCTCGCCGTCGAGCAACTGGGAATCGAGAGTACGGGCGACGAAGAACACCTCACGCTACAAACGCAGCCTACGACGCGCTTTCATGGCTCGGTTGCCGCGATGACCGAAGAAGTTGGACGACTCGCGCGGGAAGGCAAACGCGTCGTCTTTGCCGTCTCGAGCACCGGTGAAGTCGAGCGGCTGGCCGATGTCTTCAACGAATACAACTTGTCCTTTCGCATCGGCAGCCGGACGCCCAAGCCGGGCAGCGAAGTGTATGTCGACGAATCCTCGTACTTCGCGGAGGACATAGAAGCCACAACCATTGTGAAGGCTTATGTTCCCGAGGGGGTCGTCCTTCCGGAAGCGAACCTGGTCCTCTTCGGGGCTCGCGATCTGTTCGACGAGCCGGAAGTTTCGCTTGCCCATCCGCAACGGCAGAAGTCCAAAGTTTCGGCCTTCCTATCCGACTTCCGCGATCTCGCCATTGGCGATTACGTAGTGCATGTTGAGCATGGCATCGGTCAGTACCAGGGGCTCAAGGAGATACCACAGGAAGACGGCGGAACGGCCGAGTTCATGATCCTGCAGTACGCGGAAGGTGCGCGCCTGTACGTCCCACTTACCCGGCTGGACCTAGTTCAAAAATATCGTTCTTCCGAAGGGGTTAAGCCGGTACTGAATCGGCTGGGAACCCAGCAGTGGCAGAAGACCAAAGCGCGCGTGAAGAAGGCCATGCAAGACATGGCCGAAGAGTTGCTGAAACTCTACGCGATGCGCAAGACCGCCGAGGGACACGCTTTTGCCGCCGACACCGAATGGCAACACGAGTTCGAAGACACGTTTGAGTTCAACGAAACCGAAGACCAGATGAACGCCATTGTTGACGTCAAGCGCGACATGGAATCCGCAACGCCCATGGATCGCCTGCTGTGTGGCGACGTGGGTTACGGCAAGACGGAAGTCGCGATGCGTGCGGCGTTCAAGGCGGTCAACGACAATCGCCAGGTTGCGGTGCTGGCGCCGACTACGGTGCTTACCTTTCAGCACTTCAACACCTTCCGCCAGCGCTTCGCGGCCTTTCCTATCAAGATCGAGATGCTGAGCCGCTTCCGCACCGCGAAGCAGCAGAAGGAAACCATCGCCAAAATCGAAGCAGGCGAGGTGGACGTCGTCATCGGCACTCATCGCGTGCTGTCCAAGGACATAAAGTTCAGTGATCTCGGGCTGGTCATTGTGGACGAAGAACAACGCTTTGGCGTCCGCCACAAGGAGCGACTGAAGCAGCTTCGCAAGGAGGTGGACGTACTCACCATGTCGGCTACGCCCATTCCGCGCACTTTGCACATGTCCCTGCTCGGGCTGCGCGACATGAGCGTGATCGAGACGCCGCCCAAAGACCGCATGGCAATTCAGACGGTAGTGGCAGCATGGGACGAGAAGCTGCTACGTTCGGCGATCGAAAAAGAGTTGGAGCGCGGCGGGCAGGTGTACTTTGTACACAATCGCGTGGAGAGCATTTACGAGATCGCGGACAAGCTCCGCGAGATGGCGCCCAACGCGCGTATCTTGATCGGTCACGGCCAGATGCCGGAGAGCGAGTTGGAGCGGGTTATGCTGGCCTTCATGCGGCATGAGGCCGACATCCTAGTGGCAACCACGATCATCGAGAATGGCCTCGACATTCCGCTGTGCAACACCATCATCATCAATCGCGCCGATCGCCATGGACTGTCGGAGTTGTACCAGTTGCGCGGACGCGTTGGCCGCTCGGAGCGCCGGGCCTATGCATACCTACTGATTCCACCCGACCGCGAGCTCAGCGATCTGGCAAGAAGAAGGCTGGCCGCGCTAAAAGAATTCAGCGACCTAGGTGCGGGATTCAAGATCGCAGCACTCGACCTGGAGCTGCGCGGCGCCGGGAATCTGCTGGGCGGCCAACAGAGTGGTCACATCGAAGCCGTCGGCTTCGAGCTCTATACCACCATGCTGGAGCGCACGGTGCGCGAATTGAAGGGCGAGGTGGAAAAGGAAATTGCGGAAACACAATTGAATCTGGGCTTGAACATCCGTATTCCTTCTGACTACATCCCAGAAGAGAACCAACGGCTGCGAATGTACAAACGTGTCGCCGGCGTAGAGACGGAGGCGCAACTGGAGGATGTTGCGGGAGAGTTGGGCGATCGTTACGGCGAGCCGCCTCCGCCGGTTCGAAGCCTGCTGGAGTACGCGACTTTAAAATTACTGTCACAGCGGGTCGGGGTAGCACAGATCGAGCGTCGTCGCGAGGCCGTAAGCATTCGTTTTACTGAGAGCGCCGCGGTCGATCCAGAACGTCTCGCGCGTTTCGTGGCTGGCGAACCCGGAAGTCAATTTACGCCCGCGGGCGTGCTGAAGTTCACGCTGAAAGAGAAGCAGCCTGAACAAGTGCTGGCGCGACTGAAGTCGTTACTGGAACAACTGGCAGGAGAGCAACAGCCCGTCGCATGATAGGTTAGCGTTTCAGCGTCTTATTCCATCCAAGGGGACCCATGAAGAAAAAGGTTTGCAAGGCAGTGTTTCCGGCGGCGGGATTGGGTACACGATTTCTGCCGGCCACCAAAGCCCAGCCCAAGGAGATGATGCCCCTGGTGGACAAGCCCATCATTCAATACGGGGTGGAAGAGGCGCTGGTCTCGGGTTGCGACCAGATCATCATAGTGACCGGCCGTGGCAAAAGCGCCATCGAAGACCACTTCGATGTGAGCTATGAACTGGAGAAGATGCTCGAGGAGCGCGGCAAGACCGATCTGCTGGCTATCGTCCGCCAGATTTCGGAGATGATCCACATTGCTTACGTCCGCCAGAAAGAAGCCCTGGGCCTGGGTCACGCGGTCTTGATGGCGCGCGAACTGGTGGGAGATGAACCGTTCGCTGTGATCCTGGCCGACGACATCATCGACGCCGAAGTCCCTTGTCTGAAGCAGATGATTGAGGTTTACAACGAAACGGGTTGCTCAGTGTTGGCGACTCAGGTAGTCGAAGGTAAAGCGATTTCTTCGTACGGTGTGCTCGATGCCAAGCCAGTTCCCGGGAAATGGAATGGCCGGCTCTTCGAAGTTCAGAACTTGGTTGAAAAGCCGAAGCCGGAGGATGCGCCTTCGAACCTGGCGATCATTGGCCGGTACATTCTGACGCCCGCAATTTTCGAGATGCTGGATTCCACCGAGTTGGGCGCGGGTGGCGAGTTACAACTCACCGATGGTCTAAAACAGCTGCTCAAGAAGGAAAAAATCTACGGATTCACCTTCGAAGGCAAGCGCCACGATACCGGCGACAAGCTGGGCTTCCTGAAGGCCACGGTGGAGTTTGCGCTTAAGCGCGACGATCTGGGTGGGGAATTCCGGGAATATCTGAAGACGTTGAAACTCTAAAGGGCGGGTCTTTCAATCCGAACCATGGCTCAAGGTATGCGTTCCTTGTGTAATCGCGATTTATCAACAGTAATGTCGGAACTAATCTCCAGGTCAGCAGTCCGGATGCATTTTGTCCCAAAACTGATTCATGTCCAACACTACGGAGTACCACTGTTTTTCCAAACGCCGTACCGATATGACCTTGCACGGAATACCCTTGTAATCAGCGGGAACACTGCTCTGGGTCGGGGCTGAAAGCGAATCCGTCGGGTCATAAACGACGTAGGCCGTCCAGTCGCCTACTGGCGTGCCGCCCCAACCGTCCCACTCGATGTGCTTCAACTCCCCATCGCTCCGGGTCGATTGCGCCAAAACTTGAGCCTTCAGGCGATGCGACCATAAGAGCCATCTCAGCGAAGGACGGAGCACGTCCTGCGTCTTGAGTAAAGCCCCTGACGTGACCAGGAACGCGGCAAGTGCCAACAGCATAGACAAACTTTGGCGTTGTTGCTTGCGGAGAGCGATCAACAGAAGCAAGGTGATGAACGCCAGCCCAACGATGGGAACAATCAAAAGAATGAATGACAGGGCAGGGGCTGAATCGTATGCGAATAGCAAGAGCATGACGGCGATCGCGCTAATTACCGCATACAGCGGAATCCACCAGTTAATTCGATCCCGTCCGGCCATTTACTCGACCATCCAAACTCTCACTCAGGAACAGTATGCGCCGTCTCGTGCCCCAAAACCAAGACCCTTGGCGATAACAGGCCTCATCACAAGTTAGAAGCCGGGCTCAGCTATCCCGGCTCTCCTTTAGCCTGCGCGACTTCGCTTCCACGCCGTCGGCCAGCTTCCTCTTGTGGGCTTCCAGCTTCTTCGCAACCGCATCATCATATAAGCCGATCATCTGGGCTGCGAGAATTCCTGCGTTAGTAGCCCCAGGTTTGCCGATGGCGACTGTCGCCACGGGAATTCCCGCCGGCATCTGTACCATCGCCAGCAGCGAATCCAACCCCAACAGTGCAGTCGAAGGGATCGGCACCGCAATCACGGGCAGCGTCGTTTCGGCGGCGATGACGCCGGCGAGATGCGCGGCCCCGCCTGCTCCGGCGATGACTACCTTCACGCCGCGTGCCTTTAGCCCGCGCGAATACTCGCTGGTGCGCGCAGGCGAGCGGTGTGCCGAGGTGATGTCGATTTCGTACGGGATACCAAATTCGGCGAGCGCCTTCGCGGCCTCATTCATGATGTCGAGGTCGGAGTCGCTGCCCATAACGATGGAGACGAGAGGATTAGCCATTTTCGAAATTTTTTGTGATGACCTTTCTGCCGTCCCCGAAGGGACTCGGATTTGATTTGAAGCTTACACACGGCTGAAGCGAGTGTGAGAGAACTCTGTCGTCCCTACAGGACTCAGATCTATATCACAGTGTACCCAGCACTACGCCTTCGGCTGCGTGCTGGGCTAGGCTCTTCCGTCCCGCAAGCGGGACTCGGTTTCGACCCTTAAGCACAAGCGCGACTTGCACAACGCGGGTTCGCGCAATTATTTGCCTGCCCGCAGATGTTTCAATCCCCGCGCAGCGATGTCTTTACGGTAGTGCATGCCGTCGAAGCGAATCTTCATGACTGCGTCGTAAGCTCGCTCCACTGCGTCGGGCAGGTCTTTACCGCGCGCGGTCACACCCAGAACGCGGCCGCCGGAGGTGTAGTAGTTGCCATCTCGGCGGTTGGTGCCGGCATGGAAAACTTTTACACCATAAATGCGTTCGGCTTCATCCAGCCCGCTAATGAGTTTGCCCACCTCGAACGCACCAGGATAGCCGCCGGAGGCCATTACGACGCAGACTGCAGGATCATGCGTCCAGCGAAAGTCGCCGTCGCTGACGCGGCCTTCGATGGAGGCTTCAATCGCTTCGAGCAGGTCGCTTTCCATGCGCATCATGATCGGCTGGGTCTCCGGATCGCCAAAGCGGCAGTTGAACTCCAACACCATGGGCCCGCGCGCCGTCATCATAATGCCGCAATAGAGAATGCCTCTGTACTCCGTGCCTTCGGCCCGCATCCCGGCGATGACCGGGCGCGCAATGTGAGTCACCAGCCAGTCGCGCATCTGGGCATCGACCATCTGGTCGCTCGAATAGGCGCCCATGCCGCCCGTATTTGCCCCCTGATCATCGTCGGCGATGCGTTTGTGATCTTGCGCAGCCACCAGCGGAACCACCCGCTCCCCGTCGCTCATCACCAGGAACGACAGCTCTTCGCCAGTCAGACATTCCTCCAGTACCACGCGCGCTCCGGCCTCGCCCAGCATCTTACCGCTGAGCATCTCTTCGGCGGTACGCTGCGCCTCGTCTTTGGTTTGTGCGATGACGACGCCTTTGCCGGCTGCAAGGCCATCGGCCTTCACCACGATCGGAGCATGAAATAACTTGAGGGCCTCGCGAACTTCTTCCTTGTTGGCGCAGACCGAGTATTTCGCCGTCGGAATATGGTGCCGCTGCATGAACTCCTTGGCGAAGCTCTTGCTGGATTCCAATTGGGCCGCAGCTTTGGTCGGCCCGAAGACAGGCCAGCCGCGCCGTTGGAATTCGTCCACCACACCGAGCGTGAGTGGAAGTTCCGGACCGACCACGGTGACGTCGGGATTGAGCCTGCTCGCAAGTTGAACCAGGGAATCCAGGCTCTTGAGGTCTGCGGCGACACATTCGGCGTCATTGGCAATACCACCGTTCCCCGGAGCGCAGTACAACTTCTTGATCCGCGGTGACTGCCGCAGCTTCCATACGACCGCGTGTTCGCGACCACCGCTACCGAGGACGAGGACCTTCATGGGAGACGACTCCGCGACTACCGTATCGATTGATAAGACGGATAGCGGAGTGAAAAGAAAGAGTAGGGGTGCGGTGCGTCCGATGTCAAACTTGCCGGGCCGGATGGGGCATGGGCCGCTATACTTTAGCGTTAGGATGTGGAATCCACGGCGAGGATACATTCCGCCGTCTCATTCCCTCCTGGGTAAATTTTGAACACGCGACCCCAAAGACCGCTCGGCCCGCAAGACCTGACTCCGCATGGAACCGGAGCTGCTGACCTCGGCCACGTGTCGTTGGAGGGGATGCACAGCTCTGTCGGGGTGCCGCACTATGAGGCGGGATTCTGGCAGCAGTGGCGGGCTTTTGTTGGGCCGGCGATTCTGGTCAGCGTCGGCTATATGGATCCCGGCAACTGGGGGACGGACCTGCAGGGCGGCGCCCAGTTCAAGTATGGGCTCTTGTGGGTAGTCGGATTGGCCAGCCTGATGGCCATCTTCATGCAGGTAATCTCCGCCCGACTGGGAGTGGTGACCGGGAAGGACCTTGCCCAATGCTGTCGCGATTGGTATCCCAAGTGGACCCGCTGGCCCAACTGGCTGATGAGTGAAGTGGCGATTGGCGCCTGCGACCTGGCAGAAGTGCTGGGGAGCGCCGTGGCTCTCAACCTGCTGTTCCATATTCCGCTGCTCTGGGCTGTCATCATTACAGGATTGGATGTATTGCTGTTGTTGGCTTTGCAGCAGTTTGGGATGCGCACCATCGAGGCCATCGTCGTCCTGTTGATTGCCACCATCGGAGTGTGCTACTTCATCGAGATTTTTGTTCTTCCGGCAACCCAACCCAGCTTTCTGGAGATGGGACGGGCGCTAGTGTCGCCGCACCTTCGGCAGGCAGGGATGTTATACATTGCGGTCGGCATCATTGGCGCAACCGTAATGCCGCACAACCTGTACCTGCACTCGGCCCTGGTGCAAAGCCGCAAATTGCAGAAGGACGAAGCGTCCATGCGGCGCGCAGTACGCTTCAATACAATCGACTCCACCGTCGCCCTCACCATCGCCTTCTTCGTCAATGCGGCGATCATGGTGCTGGCCGCAATGGTGTTCTTCGGGAAGGACAGCGTGACCGTGACCGGCGGCCAGGTGGTGACGTTCAAGCCTGACAGCGATTGGATTCGAGTTGCGTACCTGACGCTTGCGCCGTTATTGGGGACTGCGGTTGCCGGCACGCTGTTTGCGGTGGCGCTGCTGGCGAGCGGCCAGAGCAGTACCATTACCGGCACCCTCGCCGGGCAAGTGGTGATGGAAGGTTTCATGCATTGGCGAATCAAACCGTGGGTACGACGGCTGATCACCCGCACACTGGCCATTTTGCCTGCGGTCTTCGTCATCGGCCTGCGAGGCGAAAGCAGCGTCACCGATCTGCTGATCCTGAGCCAAGTAGTCCTGGCGTTGCAGCTTCCGTTCGCGATGTTTCCGCTGCTGCAGTTTACGAGCTCCAGTAAGCGAATGGGGAGATGGAAGAACGGATGGTTTCTATTGATGACTGGATGGGCCAGCGCCATCTTGATCACCGTGATGGACGTCTATGGTCTGCCAGAGTCGCTCAAAGCTGCGTGGCAGGTGATTGTCGGGGGGTGAAGAAGGGGGAATCAACCACGGATTTACGCAGATGTACACGGATCGAAAATTAATTCTGCTCAAAAAAATCCGCGTTTATCCGTGAAAATCCGCAGTTGAAGAGTGAATAGCTAGGCACAACCATGTATGACACCATACTCGTTACGCTGGACGGCACTCCGACCGATCGGGCGATCATCGAACACATCAAGCAGCTCGCAAAACTTGCGCAGAGCCGATTGGTGTTGCTTCACGTGGCCGATGGCTGGGCAGCTAGAACTTATGGCCCGGACGCGATCAGTGCCGAAATATCGGAAGATACGGCGTACCTGGAGAAGGTTCGAGCGGAGTTTCAGTCCATTGGTATTCCCGCGGAGGCGGAGCTGGCCTACGGCGAGCCGGCGAACGAAATCGTCAAGTGGGTCCAACGGAAGCGTTGCGACTTGGTGGCGATGAGTACCCATGGGCACCGTTTACTGGCCGACATATTCCTTGGCACCACCGCCAGCCGGGTGCAGCACAGTATCAGCGTGCCCGTTCTTCTTGTCCGGGCGAAATAAATGTTGCAGGTCAGAGCGACGGTTTCGGTCTGTCTCAACTGCGACTGTTTTCCCTGCAAGCCCTGACTCCGGCTGGCTATTTCAAAACGGGAAATTTGGATGACCGCTATGCAAACGGTGAGGTGGAAGCGGGGAACCCATTGTGCTAGGATTTTAAGTTTATTCAGTTACACCATGTGCAGGCCAGCATGGTGGCCCGCCTTTTTGCTTCAGCGGCAACCTCGGAGGTTGTACCAGCACGAAAGTACGCGTGCTACCGGGGAACAATGCCTGTGAGCGTCAGGCGGAGCGACAATAGTCAAATCGAGTTGCTACGGCTCACTCGAAGGAGTCCTAGGTGAAGAATTACGAAGGCGCCAACATCCGCAACGTCGCCCTGGTGGGGCACTCACATTCGGGCAAGACCTCTCTCGCCTCGGCGATGCTTTTCACGGCCGGCGCCACTCAGCGCTTCGGTCGGGTCGATGAAGGCACCACCGTCACCGATTACGACGAAGAAGAGGTCTCGCGGGCGATGTCCATTGCCGCCGCCACTGCTTTCGTGGAGTGGGGTAAGACCAAGATCAACCTGATCGACACTCCCGGCTTCAACATGTTCATCCATGAAGCCGAGATGATCATCCCCGCGGTGGAGGCCGCCCTGGTCGTGGTGGACGCCGTCAGTGGCGTGGAAGTGGTGACCGAGCGCATTTGGAATTACTACGACAAGTTTGCGTTGCCGCGCGTCATTGTGTGCACTCGGACGGACCGCGAGCGCGCCGACTTCAACCGCGTGATGGAATCGCTCACTTCAGCCTTTGGACGGACCGTTGTTCCAGTGCAATTGCCAATCGGCTCCGAAAAAAGCTTTACGGGCGTCGTCGATTTGGTAAAGATGCAGGCTTACACATACGAGATGGGTGGGAACGGCAAGTCAACGGTCGGCCCGATTCCGTCCGCGCTAGAGGAGCAGGCTAAAGCCGCGCACGAGCGACTGGTGGAACTGGTTGCTGAAGGCGACGACGGGTTGATGGAGGAGTTTTTCGACAAGGGCACGATCGCCGAAGAGCACATCATCGCCGGGCTGCACAATGCGATTCGCGAAGACAAGATCTTCCCGGTGCTGTTCGCCTCCGGCCTGGGCAACATTGGCACTGACGAGGTGCTCGATTTCCTCGTTGATTACATGCCGACGGCGGTCGAGCGTGGAGAAGTGAATGCCGCCGCGACCGCGAATAATGGCGAGCCGGCAACCCGCAAGATCAGCGACTCGGAACCGCTCTCGCTGTTCGTATTCAAGACCATCAGCGATCCGTTCTCGGGACGCATCTCCTTTTTCAAGATCTATTCTGGTGTGCTGAAGAACGACGCAGCCTTACAGAACTTCAACCGTGGCAGTTCGGAAAAATTCGCCCACCTTTCGATAATGCAGGGCAAGACAGCAGTCCCGGTCAACGAACTGCACGCTGGCGACATTGGCGCAGTTGCGAAGTTGAAAGACACCTTAACTGGCGATACCTTGGG
Organism: uncultured Acidobacteriaceae bacterium; assembly: GCA_963748225.1. Classification (GTDB taxonomy): domain Bacteria; phylum Acidobacteriota; class Terriglobia; order Terriglobales; family Acidobacteriaceae; genus Bog-257. The sequence goes on along the minus strand of CAVVHW010000010.1, from coordinate 617,509 downwards.
CGATAAGGGCTCTCCAATCCAGTATCCGCAGGTCACATTTGCCGAGCCGGCCATCACGTTTGCCATTGAGCCCAAGACCCGCGCCGACGAAGACAAGTTAAGCAATGGCATTCATAAGTTAATGGAAGAGGATGCCATGCTGCGCTTCTTCCGTGATGCCCAGACTAAGGAGTTCCTCATCGCGGGCACCGGCCAGCAGCATATCGAAGTCATCGTCTCGAAGTTGAAGAACCGTTATCACACCGAGGTGAACCTCAAAGCTCCGAAAGTTCCCTATCGCGAAACCATTCGCGGCAAAGCCGATGTGCAGGGACGCCACAAGAAGCAGAGCGGTGGTCACGGCCAGTTTGGCGATTGCAAGATCAAGATGGAACCGATGCCGCGAGGAGGTAACTTCGAGTTCGTCAACGAGATCTTTGGTGGCGCGATTCCCAAGAATTACATTCCCGCAGTCGAAAAGGGCATTGTTGAAGCCGCACAAAGAGGCTTTCTTGCAGGTTTTCCGGTCGTGGATTTCAGGGTCATCCTCTATGACGGTTCCTATCACGACGTGGACTCGAACGAATTGTCGTTCAAGACCGCAGGCCGCATCGCCTTCCGCAAAGCCATGGAGCAGGCCAAGCCCACGCTGCTGGAGCCCATCATGAACGTCGAGATCACCATTCCTGACGAGTTTGCCGGCGCCATCATGGGCGACTTGAACAGCCGACGCGGGCGCATCCAGGGCATGGACAATAAGGCCGGCAAAACCGTGGTCAAGGCCGAAGTTCCTATGGCAGAGATGCTGACCTATGGCACTGACCTGACCTCGATGACCCAGGGTCGCGGCAGCTTTTCCATGGAAATGCACCACTACGACTTCGTCCCCGCATTGCAGCAGGAAAAGATTATCGCGGCAGCCAAGGCCGAGCGCGGCGAAGAGGTCGAGGTGGAGGAGTAGGGGACGACGCTATTCGCTTTTCGCCGTTTGCTCTTCGCTGGCGAATCTCATCTGCCGTGAAGGTGTTATCGGTGATAGTTTGTCACCCCGGGGACCTGCTTTTACCCGCCGCCGCAGTTGATGCCGATGTCCGGCACGTCATCCTGAACCCTGCCTCAAAACTGCGGAACTTTCCCCGTTCGATCCCCGTACCTCAAACCGTAAGCGATTTTCGGTACGCGCGAGCAGCGCGACAAGAAATGAGGCAGGCAATGGATGGACAAATCGTTGGTCTAGTAGCGGTAATCATGATTTTCGGGATTCCGATTGCGGGGATGTACACCTATTACCGTGTGCGCAGGCTGCGCTCCGAAGAGCGCCTGGCCGCGCTGGCACGCGGGCTAAGCGTTCCCATGGAGCCTGAGCTTTCTCAGGCCGCTCGTTCTCGACGGGCTGGCATCTTGCTGATCAGCGCGTCGATCGGCTACACCATTGCATTCGCGCTAATCGCGCGCGCCGAGCCTGACGCGTGGGTCGCTGCCGCCTTCGGTGTAATCCCGTTCGCAATCGGACTCGGCTTCTTTCTCGATTCGACGCTGGTGCGCCGCGATCTTCGGGCCTCCTGATTGGAGGCCACCATTCGCAACTGACTTAGGGCGCCTGTGAATGCGTCTGTCGTCTCTACGGGACTCGGATTGATTGCTCCTAACCCAGCACTCCGCCGATAGCTCCGTGCTGGGCTAGAATATTCCGCGTCTTCGGCACTGGATTTTCGGCAAGCAAAATGTTTACTTCTGAAACACACTTGCCAGGCGCGACTAGTCCTCACCGCTCGGTCTCATTCTTCCGGTGCGCAAATATCGATTATGCCAGCCTAGCGACTCGGTCAGCAGGTGCGGAGTATGGCGTCCGTAGGACAGCCGCTCGGCCCGGCTGAGGTAGTCGAGCAGTAGCGGTTTGTAATCAGCCGAGGCGCACTTCTCGATGATGAGGTGCGCGCGCTGACGTGGTGAAAGGCCGCGCAAATCGGCCAAGCCCTGCTCCGTCACCACCACCTGCACATCGTGCTCGGTGTGGTCCACATGCGAGGCCATAGGCACGATCGTCGAGATGGTCCCCTTCTGCGCCGTCGATGGCGCCATAAAAATCGACAGGTACCCATTGCGCGCGAAATCGCCGGAGCCGCCGATGCCGTTCTGGATGCGTGATCCCATCACGTGTGTCGAGTTCACGTTGCCGTAAATGTCGGCTTCGATCATGCCGTTCATCGCGATCACGCCAAGCCGCCGGATGATTTCCGGATGGTTGGAGATTTCCTGCGACCGCAGCACGATCTGCTTGCGATAGCTGGCCATGTCGGCGTTAACCTCGGTCAGCATCTCCGGGCTCAGCGAGAACGCTGTCGCAGACGCCGCCGTCAGCTTGCCCGACTTCAGCAATCGAATCATGCCGTCCTGAATGACTTCGGTATACGAGGTAAGCCCCTCAAACGGCCCCTCTTCGAGACCGAAGAGCACGGCGTTAGCGATGTTGCCAACACCCGACTGCAACGGCAGCAACGTCTCAGGCATGCGTCCTTTCTTGACTTCCCAGCTAAGAAATTCCAGAATGTGTCCCGCGATGCGGCGTGAGGCCTCGTCGGGCGCCTTGAACGCGCTGTTGCGGTCGGGTGAGTCGGTGAGCACCACTGCCACAACCTTCTCCGGTGGGACCTCGAGATACTTGCTCCCAATGCGCTGACCGGTATGCGTCAAGGGAATCGGCCCGCGGTTGGGCGGCGGCTGCAAGCCGTAGTAGATGTCGTGCATTCCTTCCAGAGCTTCGGGCTGCCACGAATTGACTTCGATGATCACATGTTCGGCCTGCTCGATCCACGTCTTGTTGTTGCCCAGCGATGAACTCGGCACCAGGCGGCCATCCTCGAGCACGGCGGTGACTTCGATCAGCGCCATATCGAGCTTGCCGAGGAAGCCGTATTCCACAAACTGCGCCACGTGGCTGAGGTGGATGTCCATGTACTCCATCTCGCCGGCATTGATGCGCTTGCGCGTCTCGGGATCGGATTGATACGGAAGCCGCAGATGAATGCCGCCAGCCATGGCGAGCGCGCCATCCAGTTCTGGGCCAGTCGAGGCGCCGGTAAAGATGCTGACCTGAAACTTCTGGCCGCGCAGATTGGCGTCGGAAATCCGGCGGGCTAAGGCCAGCGGCACAGCCTTGGGATACCCGGAGCCAGTGAATCCGCTCATACCAATCTGGTCGCCCGAGTGGATGAGTGCGGCGGCCTCTTCAGCGCTCATAATGCGGCTGGCGAGCATGGGGTTTAGAACTCGGGAACTCGCGGAAACGGTGGCGGAAGACATCGTATGAGTGCCTCTCAATCGTATGAAAGTCGAAGGTATAACCAATAACGATAGGAGGAATGGTTGACCTGGGTCAGTGAGGTGGGTCACAAGTCGAAACCGCTTGGCTTCTGCCACTCACCCTTGCCACTTCGAAATGCGCTTTTTCGTCGTGAAAATTCCCTCGCTGCAAGCGCCCGCTTTGGAGAGATAATATTGGTATGCGGCGCTGGATTTTCATGGCGGCCTTGAGCGCGGCTATGCTGACCACTCCGATGTGGGGGCAAAGAGGCGGTCGCGGTGGAATGTCCATGGGCGGCGGGGGTCATGGCGGATTCGTCTCGCATGGCGGAGGCGGGTTCAGCGGAGGTGCAGTTTATGGTGGCGCTCCGCATGGCGGGGCGTGGGGAGGAGGCTTTCGCGGCGGGGGTTGGGGTCATCCTGCTAACGGGGGCTGGGGCTGGCGACGCCCCTACGGCTACCCCTACCGGTATTGGGGCCCAGGCTATCCGGGCTTCTATGGATATGGCTATTCGTATCCTTGGTGGGGTTGGTACGGAGGAGTCGGATGGTACGACGACAGCTACTCGTATCCGACCCAAAGCTATCCGTCCTACGTTTACGCTGCGCCCGATAACTCAGACGCGTACGATCAGAACGGCCAGATTCAGCAGGATGAAATTGATCGTCTGAATCAGGAAGTGGCGCGCTTGCGGGACGAACGGCAATCGCAGCCGCCGTCGTACCCAGCGCCATCGCCGCTCAAAGCGCAGGTCCACGCCGAGACTGTGCTGGTCTTCCGCGATCGACACACCGAGGAAATCGAGAATTACGCCATTGTGGGCAAAACCCTCTGGGTCTTCACCGAACAGCGCTCCCGCAAAATTCCCATCGCAGAGCTGGATGTGCCCGCCACCACCAGAGGCCAATGAGGACCGGGGCATAGATTTCCGGTTACCGGAGTGAGCCAGTGTACTGCCCCGCACCGTCATCCCTCAAAGTAATCGGAATCTAGCCGCTTTATTTCGTATGTTTGGGAAACGTTAACTCCAATGTTGTGCTCGATCATCAGCTCGGCTAGCCGCTCACCATCAATAAGAACGATTCGCTTTTCGATCTTCCGCACATACTCAAACGCATCTTGTGTGAAAGATGACGTCGTAATGAATACGCCCTTCTTAGCTCTGACCCCTTCGAGACTGCCCGCAAAGGCTTGAACAACAGGCCGTCCCACCGAAGCAGCCCAGCGTTTAGCTTGCACATATACGAAGTCCAATCCAAGTTTGTCTTCCTTGATGATCCCGTCAATTCCGCCATCACCCGGCCCCCCTATCGCTTTACCAGCATCCTGAACCGAACCGCCGTACCCCATAGCCACTAGAAGTTCAATTACGACCTCCTCGAAAAAAGACGGGGATGCCTTCTTTACCGCTTCCAGAACATCGGTCGCCAAAGCGTCTCTGAGCACTTTGTATGCGTTCGCAAGTTGTTCCTCTGGAGTTTGCGTTTTTTCATGTTCGCCTGGTTCGTCGTGGCCATCGTTTTTCGAGCCCTTTTGGAGAGCGACGAATTCAGGGTAGGCCGACAAATGCTTTATCGTGAGCTTCGGAACATTAAGTCCTAAAAGCTCCTTACCACGATCCGTGATTCTGAAAAGTCCACGCTTGATTCTCTCAAGGGCCCCAGCTTTTGCGAGGTAAACCACACTCCAGGCGACCCGGTTTGTGAAAACCGTTTGAACTCCACTCGGCAGCTTTTGGGCAAGGTCTTCCGGAGTAAGCTTTAGGTCCGTTGCAATGCGGTCCCGCAGCTCAGCTGTAGAGTGCTCTTTGCCGTCAGCAGCCAGCCGCAACACGGGAATGAAAAACGACTGGTAGTCTGGAATGGCCATATCAATCTCGGAACCAAATGTGATAGGAGAAACAACTAATTATGCAGGAATAGATGTGTTTACTCCACGATATTGTCCTTCTAACGGCTTGCCACGACCTTGTGTAGGAAAAGCCCCACCTAGGCTTAGCTCGGGTGGGGCACGCAATTGACGGCTGACGCCCGACAGCTAATAGCGCGCTACTGTATCAACCCTCTCAGCACGTACTGCAGAATCCCGCCGTGCTGGTAGTACTGCACTTCCTGGGGGGTATCGATGCGCACCGTGGCATCGAATTCCGTCGCGGTGCCGTCGGCTCTCTTCGCCCGCACCTTCACCGTCTTGCCCGGCGCGAAGTTCTTCAACACATCGGTCAAGCCAACGATGTCGAACGACTCTTCGCCAGTGAGGCCGTTGGTTTCGGCGGTCTCATCATCGAGATACTGCAGCGGCAGGATTCCCATCCCTACCAGGTTCGAGCGATGGATGCGTTCGAAGCTCTCGGCCAGCACCGCGCGCACCCCGAGCAACAGCGGCCCCTTCGCCGCCCAATCGCGCGACGAACCCGAACCGTACTCCTTGCCCGCCAGCACCATCAGCGGAATACCCTCGGCGCGGTACTTCTCCGACGCCTCGAAGATGAACATCTCTTCGCCGTCAGGCAGGTGGCGAGTGTGTGGACCCTCGCGCTCGGGGACGAGCTTGTTGCGCAGACGCACGTTGGCGAACGTGCCGCGCATCATGACTTCGTGATTGCCACGGCGCGATCCGTAGGAGTTGAAGTCGCCCACCGCGACACCATGCGCAATGAGGTACTGCCCCGCCGGGCTATTGTGCTTGATGGAGCCGGCGGGCGAGATATGGTCGGTGGTGACACTGTTGCCGAGATAACAGAGCACGCGCGCCCCGGAGATGTCTTTCACCGGCGCAGGATTCTTCGGCATGTTGTCGAAGTAAGGAGGATTCTTAACGTAGGTCGAGCTCTCCTGCCATGCGAAGGTCTCGCCCTCGGGCACGTGAAGACTGCGCCAGCGTTCATCTCCCTCAAAAACTTTGCTGTAAGCTTTTTGGAACATGTCGCCGGTCACGTATTTGGCGAGCACATCGTTCACTTCCTTCGAGGTGGGCCAGATGTCCTTCAGGTACACCGCCGTGCGCTTGCCGTTGGTGCTGTAGCCAAGCGGCTCGTTGTACATATCGATGTCGGCCCGGCCGGCGAGCGCGAAGGCAACTACGAGCGGAGGCGACATCAAATAGTTCGCGCGAACTTCGGAGTTAATGCGCCCTTCGAAGTTGCGGTTGCCACTGAGCACCGAAGCCACCACCAGGTCTTTCTCCGTGATGACGTTCGATACCTCCTGCGGCAGCGGCCCCGAGTTGCCTATGCAAGTCGTGCATCCGTAGCCGACGAGGTTGAACTTCAGCTTCTCGAGATATGGCATTAGCCCGGAGCGCGTGAGGTAGTCGGTGACCACCATCGATCCTGGCGCAAGCGAGGTCTTCACCCACGACGGCACTGACAGCCCCTTCTCGACGGCCTTCTTGGCCAGCAATCCCGCTGCGACCAGCACCGACGGATTCGAGGTGTTGGTGCAACTGGTGATGGCAGCGATCACCACGCTGCCGTGGGTTAGCGCTTGGGTCAGGACGACGTGCTCCTCGACGGTGTCGGTCTGCGAGTCCACACCGGCTGAGTGTCCGCCTTCCCCTTCCCAGCGCGCTTCCTGCTTCGGCTGAACCCGCTGGCCGGGCTTAAGCAAACTGGGCAATGCCTGCTCAAACGATTGCGCCGCCGCCGACAGAGCCACGCGGTCCTGCGGACGCTTCGGGCCTGCGATGCTCGGTTCGACTGTCGCCAAGTCGAGTTCCAGCACATCGGTGTATTCTGCCTCTGGCGTGCTCTTGGTATGGAACAGTCCCTGCTCCTTGAAGTAGGCCTCGACGATGTTGATGTTTTCTGCCGTGCGTCCGCTAAGACGAAGGTAGCGCAGGGTCTCGTCGTCCACCGGGAAGATGCCGCAGGTCGCGCCGTATTCGGGCGCCATGTTGGCGATGGTGGCGCGGTCGGCGAGCGGCAGGTTGTGCAGACCGGAACCAAAAAACTCCACGAATTTGCCGACGACACCTTTCTTGCGCAACGCCTCGGTCACGGTGAGGACGAGGTCAGTCGCCGTCGAGCCTTCGCGCAACTGGTTCTTCAGACGCACGCCGACAACTTGCGGGATCAGCATGGAGACGGACTGCCCCAGCATTGCGGCCTCGGCCTCGATGCCCCCAACACCCCATCCGAGAACGCCAAGACCGTTGATCATGGTGGTGTGCGAGTCGGTACCGACCAGCGTGTCAGGATATGCCAGGGGCTTACCTGATTCCCCGTTTGCTCCAACAAACACGACGCGCGCCAGATATTCAAGATTGATCTGGTGCACGATACCGGTGTCGGGAGGCACGATGGCGAAGTTCTTGAACGCGGTTTGTCCCCAGCGCAGAAATGCGTAGCGCTCTTTGTTGCGCTGGAATTCCAATTCGGCGTTGAGCTGGAACGCCTGCGGCGTGCCGTACTCATCCACCTGCACGGAGTGATCGATCACCAACTCCGCCGGTTGCAGCGGATTGATCAGCTTGGGATCCCCGCCCAACGCCTTCATGGCATCACGCATCGCGGCCAGATCGACCACCGCAGGCACGCCGGTGAAATCCTGCAACAGCACGCGGCTAGGCATGAACGCAATCTCCTGCACCGGGACGGTCTTGCCCGTCCACGACGCGAGCGCGCGCACGTCGTCGGCCTTCACCGATTTGCCGTCTTCGCGGCGGAGCAGGTTCTCCAGCAGAATGCGGAGCGAGTAGGGCAGATGCGCGACTGCGCAACCTTGCTTTTCTAGAGCGTCAAGACGGTAGATTTCAAACTCCCGCTTACCCACGCGGAGGCCGGAACGACTGCTAAAGCTATTCATGGATGAGTCCCTTCCATATAGAGGAGCTATGACTGGCTGCGGCTTTTTAGAAAGCGAAACTAATTATCTTAAACCGCCAAGGTGGCAAGTGGATAGAGCAGCTGCAAAGTAACCCGGTCGGGAACTCGCGCATCGATATTTGTATTCGTTATCAGGCAGGAACGATCGGATGCGGGGGGAGAGTGACAGGCTACGGCCGAGAGGTCAGACAAGGACAATCCTGGCAATGGCGTGTTTGCTATTGGCTGTGCCGGCAAAGGCGCAGAGAGCTAATGCCGCGCCCTGTACCAGCGGTATGGCGAACTGCTTGTTGGCTGGCGATAGCGCGCCTGTGGCATCTCCGGATAGCTCCGAGTCGATGCCCATGATGCGCTCGCCGTCGCGCGTGGTGAACATGTATGTGCGCACGCTGCATGGCGGCCCGCTAGCTCACCACTGGATGGAGGTCGAAAGCTCGAGCGGACCCGTGACGATCGGCTTCGGACCTGCGACCCTGCCTTTCATTGATGCCGGTCAGATATCAATTTGGTTTGCCGACGGCAAGGTTGAAAGGCGAGGCGCAATTCGTCTGATTTCGACGGGCTTCAACTATGCCAAACCTCCGGATGTGGGTTATCCAATCGGCCAGCCCATCCGCTTAACCATCGCGCAAGCCGATGCTCTGGTCGAAAAAGAACGCCACCGCAAGTTTATTTTTCCCTACATTCCCATCTTCCACGATTGCCGCACATTCGTTTGTGCGGTGCAGTCGTCGGTGCGAGGAAAGTCGGCGCTGCCTTGCTACCTGTTGTTCAAAGGCTACTGGTAAGAAACTTCAGCTACGGATTATCCTTCACGAATTCCGGTTGCTTGCCCGCGCCCCATGGATCATACGTCTGCACAAAGATCATGCGATCGCGAATCGTTGGATGGCTCCACGCCCAGAACTCGGCCAGCTTGCCGACGTAGGGATAGTCGAGCGAACGCTCGCCCAAGATTTGAAACGCCTGAGCCGCCGACAGCTGCGCGTCCGGCACCAGTCCGTGGATAACTTCCAGACCGTATTGGTCGGCCTGGTGCTCGTAATGTCGCGATACGGCATTGAAAGCGGGAGTGGCCAGGAAGGTGAGCACGGAGATAATAAGCATCAGCAGCGGAAGCGAAGCCCAGTCGCTCAAGGTAGGTATACCCCATCGCGCACCATAACGCGTCACCATCCAGTTCGCCAGCCGATAGCCTATATAAAACAGCACCAATAGTTGTAGCAGGATGATCGTCATCTCCTTGGGAATGTGGTAGAGGACGTAGTGCCCCATCTCGTGCCCGAAGACAAACAACGTCTGCGGTGTAGTCATGTGCTCCATCGTGGTGTCCCACACCACGACCCGCTTGGTAGCTCCAAAGCCAGTGACATAAGCGTTGAGTTCGGTAGTCTTCTCGCTGGCCTTCATCTCGAACATGCGCTCGGGGGGAATGTCCATTCCGCCACGATGGACGACGCGCTCGATCTGTTCGACCAGGTCTGGGTGATGATCCGTGAGCGGTTCGAATTTGTTGAATAGCGGCTCAATCCAAATGGGCTCGATGAAAATGACAAAAAGGACGATGGGGATCATCGCCAACCAGAAATAGAACCACCAGCGGCGCGGGCTGCGGCGCAGCACGGCATAGAGTATCCACCCCAGGACACTGGCGAATAAACACCCCAGCAGCAGGCCTTTTCCCCAGTCCCAAAACCACGAGCCCCACAACTGCACGGAGAGGCCGTACTTCAGGCTGACATGGTGCTCGTAACCGTCGAATGGAAGCTGAGTCAATTCCAATACGAGCACAAATACCGACATGACAATTGCAGCCTGCAGCACTCGAAATCGAGATGCTGTGGCTGCCAGGTTGCGCAGCCAGACACCGAACTTGGCCCGTAGCATGAGGTACAGCACCAGAAAGCCCCATACCGTGGTCACGAAATAGAGCGTGCCGTTCAGCAGGTAAAGTGCATAAGCTTTCTCCAGTTTGTCTGGCGGAAGGGTGTATTGCAGCAGCGGATGCGATGAGTCAGCGGCGGCAACGGTCTGTAGGTGCGGTGACGGCGATGCGGCGCCAAGCGCGAAAACCGCCAGTCCGGGAAGCAGAGCCAGAACCAGCAAGGCACAATGCCGCCGCGAAGTCATGAGTCCTCCTTGACGACTTTGGAAGAGGCGGAGTGTAGCACTAGCGGGCGATGCCGGGCAAACAAGTGTAGCTGCGTCCGCATGCCACGAGCCTCTTCAGGGACGGCACATTCAAACATTCTCTTGCGCTGCCGAGTATCTTCTCAGGGACTATTCAGCCGTTTCAATCGCGCTAACATACAAGCGTGGAGAAGACCGTCTATCTTTCGCTGGGCTCCAACGTGGGGGACCGCGATGCCAATCTTCGTACAGCGCTCGCGAAGCTTGCAGAGTTTGGGAAAGTGATTGCGGTATCCTCGTTCTACGAGACCGAGCCGGTGGAGTTCATCGCGCAACCATGGTTCCTTAATTGCGCGGTGGCGCTGCGCACCGAATTGATGCCGAAGCTTTTTCTGTCGAAGACGCTGGCCATCGAACAGCAGATGGGCCGTCGCCGCGGCCAGCCGAAGGGGCCCCGCACCATCGATATCGATATTCTGCTGTTCGGGAATTCCGTCATCCACACGCCGCAGTTAGATGTGCCCCACGTGGCGATGCATGAACGGCGGTTCGTACTCGAACCGTTGGCCGAGATCGCACCTGAGGTACGGCATCCGGTCTTTAAGCGCACGGTGCGGGAGATGCTGCAGGCGCTCCCCCACAATGTAGGACAAGTAAAAAAACAAGCGCAATCTTAGATTCGCTGCAATTCGTGCAGTGTGCGCGCGTTGTCGATATTGCCGGTATTAAGCGTGGTTTTCGGTTCCAGCAACATGATATGGGTTTCCTCGTCGGCCGAGGGGAAATGCTCAACGCCACGCGGAATGATGATAAATTCGCCAGGATTTATACGGAACTCGCGCTCGCCGTCGTTCTCACGCACCTTCATGCGCAGGACACCTTTCACCACGAAGAACAATTCGTCTTCGTGGTCATGGTGATGCCACATGAAGTCGCCTTGCAACTTTACCAGTTTCACATAAGCATCGTTCACCTCGCCCACAATCTTGGGGCTGTAGTGATCGGTGAACAGTGACAGCTTCTGCGCGAGATTGACTTTTTCCATGCTGCGCCTCCGACCAGAAGGGTTCGTATCCTACGCCAGATTGTATTCAAAGCGGGAATAATTTGCTTTTATGACAATATGCTAGACTTATGTCACTTCTTCTGGAGTGTGACATGGACGAGGAAACTCGCGTACGGGTCAACGAAAACGGCCGGGTAGTCATTCCTGCGGCATTCCGCAAGGCACTTGGCATTGAGACCGGGGATGAAGTTGTTCTAAGGATCCAAGACGACGAATTGCGAATCACGACGCAACAGCTCCGCATTCAGCGCGCCCGGCGGCGGGCCCGGCAATATGTAAAATCTGGCACGTCGCTGGTTGATGAACTGCTCGCCGACCGCCGCGAGGCAGCGAAGAATGAATAGGATCGTGCTTGATGCTTCCGCGATTCTCGCGGTAATTCACGGAGAGGCCCAGAAACTCACTCCTGAGCTGCTAGCCGGCGCAGTCGCCAGTACGGTGAATCTCGCTGAGGTACAAGCCAAGTTGGTATGTCGTGGGTGGAGTCCCGTCGAAGCGTGGGAAGATACCACTAGCCCCATTCGAGAAGCCATACCTTTCAATGAACAACATGCCAAGATTGCCGGTAGCCTGGTTTCGCTGACGCAGCACCTCGGCTTGTCACTCGGAGATCGCGCGTGCCTCGCGCTAGGCATGGCGCTCAACGCCCCAATCTACACCGCCGACAAAACCTGGGGAGGGCTCAAGTTGAACACCCGCATCCACGTGATCCGATAAGAATCCCCACCCAAGCAGAAGAAGCTGGGGTGGGGCAGCCTCTGTAATGGCTCTAGCTCACTGCAACAGTAATCCGCTCTCGCCGTTGCCGTTCTCCACGACCTCTTCTGGCGGAATGATCGAAGTGGCGGCCACACGATCTCCCTCTTCCAGATGCAGGAGGCGCACGCCCTGGGCCGACCGCCCGGATTCGCGGATTGTCTTGGTGCCGATGCGTATGATCTTGCCGAACTGGCTGATCACCATGACCTCCGATTGCTCGTTCACCAGCATGATGGAAACAACCTTGCCATTGCGCGCGGTCGTTTTAACGTTGATGATTCCCTTACCTCCGCGTGAGGTGAGGCGGTACTCATCCACGCCGGTGCGTTTGCCATAACCGTTTTCGGTAACCGACAAGATGAGGTTGGACTCCTGTTCCTCGCCATTCTTGGCTTGCTTGCGACCCTTCGGGGTGACCGCCATACCGACAATGTAATCGCCGCGACCAAGTTGCATGCCGCGCACGCCATGGGCCGCCCGTCCCATGGTCCTTACCTTGCTCTCGTCGAAACGAATCGCTCTACCATCATGCGTCGCCAGGAAAATGATCTGGTTTCCATCGGTACAACTGGCGGCGACGAGCTCATCCTCAGCTTCAATGGGAATGGCGTTAAAGCCATTCGACCTAATCGCGCTGAACTCGTTCAGCTCCATCTTCTTCACGGTCCCGTTGCGAGTGGCGAAGAAGACGTCTCTGCCCGCTTCCTCGAGATCGCGCACCGTAAGCAACGCCCGCACGCTTTCGCCGGGTTGCAGCGCCACCAGGTTGGCGATCGCTTTGCCTTTGCCCGCCGCACTTAGTTCAGGAACCTCATACACCTTCAGACAATAAACGCGGCCTTTGTTGGTAAACACCAGGATGTAGTCGTGAGTGGACGCCACGAACAGATATTCGACGAAGTCCTCCTCGCGGGTGCTCATGCCCTTGCGTCCGGTGCCGCCGCGACGCTGCTGACGATAGGTGGAAATCGGGGTGCGCTTCATGTAGCCGGAATGGCTCACGGTGACCGCAACCTGCTCATCTGCAATCAGGTCTTCCAGGCTGATCTCGACGGCTTCGTCCTGAATAACCGTGCGGCGTGCATCACCGTACTTCTTCTTGATCTCCTCGAGTTCCTTGACGATGACGCCACGCAGCTTCTTTTCGCTGCCGAGAATCGATTCGTACTCTGCGATACGGCCGCGGACCTCTCCCAATTCCTTTAAGATTTCGTCAATCGACAACCGCGTCAAACGATGCAACTGCAATTCCAGAATGGCGTCGGCTTGCACGGCATCAAAGGGACGCGTGAGTTGTGTTGGAATCAGTCCCTTCAACGCGGCCGTCTTATTCGATTTGCCTTCCGAGACGTTGACCGTCTTGCCCGTGAAATAGTCCACCAGGTTACTTCTGGCCTCGGCACGGTTCTCGCTACCACGAATGATACGGATGACGTCATCCACGCGATCCAGCGCGACTTGATAGCCTTCGAGCACATGCTCGCGCTCGCGCGCCTTCATCAGCAGGTAGGCCGTACGCCGCCGTACCACGTCGATGCGATGATCGACGAAGTGCTGGATGGCCCGCACCAAGCCCATTTCCTTGGGCTGGCCGTTCACCACGGCCAGGAAGATCATGCTGAAGCTCTCCTGCATCGAGGTGTGCTTGAAGAGCTGGTTCAGCACGATCTGCGGCTCGGCGCTGCGCTTCAGTTCGATCACAATGCGCATGCCATCGCGATCGCTCTCGTCGCGGATGTCGCTGATCTCGTCGATCACCTTGTTGTTCACCAGTTCGGCAATGCGCTCCACCAGCTTTGCCTTGTTGACCTGATAGGGAATCTCGGTGACGATGATCGCGTCCTTGTCTTTCGTGAGGTGTTCGATCGCGGCCTTGGCGCGCATCATGAAGCGCCCGCGCCCGGTGCGATAGGCTTCGGTAATTCCGCTGCGTCCGTAGATGAAGCCGGCTGTCGGGAAATCCGGGCCTTGCACGTGCTTCAGCAAGTCAGCGAGCGTGGCGTGCGGATTGTTCACCAGCGTGATGCAGGCGTCCACGATCTCGGTGAGATTGTGCGGTGGAATGTTGGTTGCCATGCCGACGGCGATACCGTTTGATCCATTGACCAGCAGGTTGGGAATCCTCGTCGGCAACACCATGGGCTCGACCGTGGTGTCGTCGAAGTTGGCGACGAAGTCGACGGTGTCCTTGTCGATGTCAGCCAGCAACTCTTCAGCAATTTCGGTGAGACGCGATTCGGTATACCGGTAAGCGGCTGGGGGATCGCCATCGACCGAGCCAAAGTTACCTTGGCCATCAATCAGCGGATAGCGCAGGCTCCAAGGCTGGGCCAGACGAACCATCGCGTCGTAAACCGCGGTGTCGCCGTGCGGATGATACTTTTTCAAGCACTCGCCGACCACGCCGGCGCACTTCATGTGCTTGCGGTTGTGCAGCACACCCATATCGTGCATTGCGTAGAGGATGCGGCGATGCACCGGCTTCAGCCCGTCGCGAATATCAGGCAAGGCGCGTCCGATGATGACCGACATCGAGTAATCGAGATACGACCTCTGCATCTCCTCTTCAATGTTGACGGGCTGCACATTGGCGGCCCCAGGGCCGGTATTGTCGAGCGGTAATTGCTGATTTGGATCGTCTGCCATGTCTGACTTTCATCCGCCGATTTGGCGGCAACTTAGCTTGTTGATTCCTGAACCTTCGCGTGATCGGCACCACACGAGGATATAGCGGCTTCGCCATTAAACGCAGGACGCATTGTCTTCCTACGCTGAGCGACCGGTCGTCCGAATCGGTAGTAAGTCACTGCGATTTCAGGAGATTGTTCGCTTCGGAGAGCCCTTCAATTATATCACCGCTACGACACTTTTGCGCCTAGTTAACCCATTTGCTTTCAGCTGATTAAGCGATAGTCGCATGGCATTCGAAAGCTGGGGGTTGGGGAAGGTGTTCGCTGTAATCGACTGAGGCGATTAAGGCAATACGGAGGCCACGCTAGTCCCGGGATTTGGACTCTGCTGGGGAGTGCCATTCGGCTGCAGGTCTGAGTTTTTCTTCTGCGCTGGATTCGGGGTGGCAGGAATCTTGAACTCCATGCCGCGATCATCATTTGCTTTCACTGTGGCGGAGACGTCGAGGTTGGTCAGTGGAATCTTCTGGGTCCGGTCATCGAAAACGTAAACCGTTTGACCCATGATGGCGTAATTGCTCACTTCTTGTTGGTGGCCATCGCGAAAAACCAGGACCGTGGGCTCAAGTGGCGTCGCTTCCCGCGCTGTGGGTGGTTGCTCCGGCGTGATCTGTGGCGGCGGGGTTACTTCCGCCTGCACGTCCTCTGGCGGTGCGGGCCGGTACGTTTGCGTTGGGGGTTGCTCCACGATCATGTGAAGCGCTGGATCGTTCGGACCGAGGGGTGGCCCAGAATACATGTCAGGCCCGCCGACATAATCGTAGTCATAGCCGTAGCCATAATCACCTAGCGGGATGTAGTAGTACGGGGCGGCATAAGCCCAACCAGTGCCCGAGAATCCATGGCCACGGTATAGCTGATTGGAATAGGCCTGATGGTGACGAAAGGCATATGTATTGCCGACAGGTCCCATTGACGAAACGCTGGGACGCGGAAACGGCAGATAATGGGCTCCTATCGAACTCACCGACGGAAGAGGGTATCCGCGCGCCTGTCCGAAGCAGGGCAGGGCAAGCAACACGCAACCAGCTAACACAAGCGTTAGCACAATTACTCGACGCCTCGACGATATGCAACCCGTCAGTCGCTCGAATTGGCTAGCCTCTCTCACTGCCCCTCAGTGTAATCCAACCCGTTAGATGCGGGGAAGTTTCTAATGGCTTCGCGATGTTAAATGGAGCAGGCTGTAAATATCGATCATCGCGTTGGCAATCAACACGCCAACAATTACCGCGTTGGCTGCCAATGCATAGCGGCTTTGCAGCAAGTCCGCCGACACTCCGGCCATAAACAAAATCAGGAAGGGCAGTGCGACGAACAGGAAAATGAAGCCTGCAATGTGCAGTCGCAATGCGAGACCTACCAGCAAGAGTCCCGTCAGCAATGGTGCAGCGGTGCCAAAGAATCGCGCCCGCTTCCAAACGACGAAGGTGACCAGCGTGACCATCAACAAAAGGACCAGGCCGACACCGTTCTGCAGGAAAAAGCTTGCCAGCAGCGGAGCAACTGCGTTCCATGAAAAGCTCTGCAAAGAAACCTCCAGCCAGTCTGCGTTCATCAGAGATCGGCCGAAAACCATGGGACGGAAGCCATAGAGGGCCCACAACAAGATGCACCCAACGACGCATGCCGCTGTGAAGATTGCGAGGACCGCCCCGCGCCGCGTGTGACCAACCCACAGCATGAAACATAAGGCGGGAATCAGTAAAATCCACAGGGAGAACTGCGCGCCGACGCAGATCGCCATGGAAAGCCCCATCAGCAGAATCCTCCGCCAATTCCAAAGCACGACTTCGCGCGGCGCGTAGAGGGTATGCGCTACCGCTATGGATGTGAAAATAAGGCCAAAGCCTCCCCACGCACCGATGATTTCGGCTCCCGCCTGGCTCGTCCATGCCACCGTCAATGGCGAAAAGCAATAAAGTCCCAGGGCAATATATCCGCCAACATTGCCGTATAGACGGCGCGCAACGTACCACAGAGAAGCGCCCAGTAATAGCCCTGCGAGGAGGAATGGCAACCGGATCCAGAAGCGGTAGTCGCCCAGCCGGGAATAATGCCTCTCGGCGCCGCTAATCCTGGCCGCCATACCGGCCAGCAATGGAACCAGCGGGGAGCGCTCGCTGCTAGCGGCACTTGAGTAACGCTCAAGATGAAGCAGTCCAGCCTCTACGTAGTTGCCCTCCATCACGGACACCGGTACGTGCGCCAGAAACCAGAGACATTGCGTGGCGAAAACCAGTAACAAAAGCAACGCCGCTATTTGCGGCGTACCAATGCGCCTGCGAATTCGCGAGATGGACATGGGCTTCCGTTGCAAGACGACAGGATTGCCCATACGCGTAGTTGGTTCGCGTGGGGAAGTGCGGTCGCCGGCCGGACTGGGTTTAACAGGATTCAAGGCGTAGAAATCGTTATACGATTACTCATTCTCGCGCATTTATGTATCGGCGATATCGTGCCTGTGCCGCATTTCACCCCAGACGAAACCAATTGGGGCGTTATGGCGATGGCCCGAGACGGCTTCAGCGCATGGACTAACGCGGCAGCAAGTCGGTCAGAGCTCCTTCGATGCGATCCACTTCTTCGCGAATTACCCGGATCGCTTGATGATTGGCCGGATGCGGTACAGGCGTGATGGCTTCTACCGCATGGCGAATCTTGTGGTTCCGGTCCCAGATCAAATTGATCCGCGCAGAGGTCTCCATGCGGTGCTGATAGATTTTTCTGACCAGCTTCGTGGTTAACCAGGCGAACGCCAGCCCGAACAACATTTCAATGGGGAGACGGTCGGTCGCTCCATCGAAATCGAAGAAGGCGAGTCGGTAGACGGCTTCCCCAGCGCCTAAGGAAGCAAAGATGACTCCCATTCCAATCAAGCCAAGCGTTAAGCGGTCAACAGCCCGAAGCTCCAAAGACGGTTGATGAGTGCCGCGATTTTGCGCGAATGCCATGGTGCCCCCGAAAAGGATTGGATAATGCGAAGCTCTATTGTGCTACAAACGCCGGGGTTTGTGGACAAAGTATTCGGGCAAAATTAGGGATCAAAACTTGGTGAATTGGGTTCCCACGGAATGGAAGGTCCCGCCACGGCCCCTCGAGAGGCCGGCGAGGGCCCGGCCTCTTTGAGGGACGGACGTTAGATGTCCAGGTTCTTCACTTCCAGCGCATTGTCTTCGATGAATTTGCGGCGGGCCTCGACGTCTTCGCCCATCAGCGTGGTGAAGATGGTTTCGGTCTCGGTCAGGTCCTCCAGCTTTACGGACAGCAGAGTACGGCGCTCGGGATCCATGGTCGTCTCCCAAAGCTGCTGCGAACTCATCTCTCCCAGGCCCTTGTAGCGCTGCATGGTGTAGTCCTTGCGACCCTCGTTGAGCACATAGTCGAAGAGTTCACGCGCCGAGGCCTTCTCCACAGTTTCTGCCTCGGTCTTTCGCTTCGAAGATTTGGGGCTCTTCTGCTCAACTTTTTCCTGATCGGCCTTTTCGGCGTCGCTCAGTTCTTCCTTGCCGTTGGAGCCAGCCTCTTTCTTCACTGCCTCAATGTAGTACGGCGGCTGCATGTAAGGCTCGATCTGCTTGTACTTCGACATCATCTGCCGGAATTCAGGCGTGGACGCCAGTTCCCAATTGATGACGTGCTCGGCGCCCTGCGAGTTCACAAACACGCACTCCCAGAGGCTGTGCTCTTCTTCAAAGCGCTGCGACACCGATTTGATATCGCGTTCCTTGGCGATCCCCTTCAGGGCCTTCTCCAACGCAACAATCTTTTTCGAAGGATTCTTGCTGTCCCCCTCGAAATCAACGCGCTTCAACAAGTCAGCCTTCGGCAATAGCCCGGTGATCTTCTCGTCGCGAATGCGCTTGTCCACCTTGTCGAAGAAGGCAAGGAAGTCGTTCAGCGTAGTCATGAATTTCGTCAGCGGAGCGCCTTCCAGGGCCGCGGCACCTTCGCCGTAGCGCACCACGATGCCGTCGGCCGCGCGCTTCACCATCACCTTCACGAACTCCGCGTCATTCTTGATGTACTGTTCGAACTTGCCCTTCTTGATGCGATACAGAGGTGGCTGCGCGATGTAAATATGGCCCCGCTTAATCAGCTCCTGCATGTGCCGGAAGAAAAACGTCAGCAGCAGCGTACGAATGTGCGAACCGTCCACGTCAGCATCGGTCATCAAGATGACTTTTCCGTAGCGCAGTTTCGCAATGTCGAAATCATCCTTGCCGATACCCGTTCCCATCGCCGTAATCATCGCGCGAATCTCTTCGTGGCCCAGCATCTTGTCGTAACGCGCTTTTTCCACGTTCAAGATCTTGCCTTTGAGCGGAAGAATGGCCTGGAAGCGGCGGTCGCGTCCCTGCTTGGCGGTGCCGCCGGCGCTTTCGCCCTCGACCAGATAGACCTCGCAGCGCTCGGGATTGCGCTCTGAGCAGTCGGCCAGCTTGCCGGGCAAGCCTCCACCATCGAGAGCTCCTTTGCGGCGGGTCAGATCACGCGCCTTGCGCGCGGCCTCACGAGCACGAGCAGCTTCGACAGCTTTGTTGATGATTTTCTTCGCGACCGAAGGGTTCTGCTCGAAAAAAGCTCCCAGACGCTCGTTTACGAACGCCTGCACGGTGCCCGCGATATCGGAATTCAGCTTGCCTTTGGTCTGTCCTTCGAACTGCGGTTGGGGCAGCTTTACGCTCACCACCGCCACCAGCCCTTCGCGAACATCGTCGCCGGCGAGGTTTTCCTTTACGTCCTTGAACAGACCAAGCTGCTGTCCGGCGTAGTTGATGGTGCGGGTGAGCGAGGTGCGAAAGCCCGACAGATGACTGCCACCATCGACGGTATTGATGTTATTGGCAAAGCTGAACACCGTTTCGGAGTAGCCATCGTTGTATTGCAGCGCGATTTCCATCGCCACATTGTCGCGCTCCGCTTCCATGTAGATCGGCTTGTCGTGCAGCACGCTTTTCCCACGATTCAAGTGCTTGATAAATTCCGCAATGCCGCCGTTGTATTTGAACTCTGCACGCTTAGGCTGCCCGGTCTTCTGGTCGGTAGTGCGCTCGTCAGTCAACGTAATCAGCAGCCCCTTGTTCAGGAATGCCATTTCGCGTAAGCGCTGAGCCAATGTGTCGTAGTTGTATTCCGTGGCAGTAAAGATCTCCTTGTCGGGCACGAAGTGGACCTTGGTACCACGCTTCTTGGTGGTGCCGGTCTTCTTCAGCTTCGTGGTGGGCTCGCCCTTCGAGTAACTCTGCTCCCAGACCGATCCGTCGCGCCAGATCTCAAGCTCCAGCAGATGACTGAGCGCGTTGACGCACGATACGCCTACTCCGTGCAATCCCCCGGAAACCTTGTAGGTCGAGGTATCGAACTTTCCGCCCGCGTGCAGCACCGTCATTACCACTTGCGCTGCGGGAAGGCGCTCCCCATCCACGTCCATTTCCTCGGTCGGAATGCCGCGGCCGTTATCTACAACGGTGATGGAATTGTCGATATGAATGGTGACATCGATATGGTCGGCGAATCCGGCGAGAGCTTCGTCCACGGAGTTGTCCACCACTTCGTAAACCAGGTGGTGCAGACCTAACTCGCCCGTTGAACCGATGTACATGGCCGGGCGCTTGCGTACCGCCTCCATGCCGCCAAGAACCTTAATGGAATCGGCGGTGTACTCTCCATCCGATTTTCCGTTGCCATTCTTCCCATTTTTTTGGGGAGACTTTTGGTCTGAAGCTGTAAGAGGCTTGTTGTTCTCTGGAGCCGCAGCTGCGGCTGACTCGGAATCTTTCGGGGACATCCTGCTCCATTCCAACGGCAACACATCGAGCGTGCGTTTCCGTGCTCACACCCGAACCACAGAGGGGCCGTCACCTTCTGGACAACCCCGCATCTAATAGAAAATTCAGTAACTTAAGTATTCGGTTGCGTGTATTGATTTTAACATAGAATTACGTCATTCACGACCCTCTTTGTTAACCGTAAACATCGTATTTTCAAGTGTTTGCAGGGGGTCAATGACAGGCTTCAGTAGGCAAGGCACAGAGGCTGGATTTTGAGCCTGAAGGTACTGTTTCTGAGGGTAATTCCAGCAGATCCTCGCGAGCGTTTGTGTGTTTGCTCACAGCGACAGTTTGAGAATTCTGCACTCTCAAGAGCACTCAAAACAGACGAGCACAAAGCATATGCTGTGTTGGCTGCTAAGCAACCTGCGAGGTACAGAAGGCGCAGCGGCGAGCGGTGACCGGGATATCACTTTCACACTCAGGACATTTCTTCTTGTCAGGCAGGGCTTGCTTCTCGAATCGCTTCATCAACAAATTTACCGGTAGAACCACAAAGTAGTAGACAGCCAAGGCAATCAGCAGGAATGAGATGATGGCATTCAGAAAATCGCCGTAGAGGAACTTGGCGCCATTCACTTCAAAAAAGAAGCCCGAGAAATCTGGCTTTTTAACGATAGCGGCGATAACGGGAGTCAGCAGGTCTTTCACGAATGCGGTGACGACGGTCCCGAAGGCCACGCCGATAACGACGCCCACTGCCAGATCAACTACGTTGCCACGCAACACAAAATCGCGAAATCCCTTAAACATATGCGTCCTCCCGAAAAAGCGAATAAGTCAAGGTACGCGACCTGGCAGGCTTGTTTCAAGTGTCACGCTAAATACAGGTATCGACAAGCCGGTGTGAAGCCCCGAACCTGGTGCGCGTGCCGTCAGGCAATATCAGCAACTGCGCGAGGATTTGCGCAGCTGGATCAGCGAATGTGCGAATCACGATACCGCTTGAAGACTTCCACTGCCCAACAAAGACGGGGGCGGATTGCTCGCCCCCATATCTTTCAAATCTACATCTTTCGTTGTGAGCGACTAACCCACTTTCACGGCTGACTTCTCATCCCGAGTGGCTTGAAACTTACGATGCTCCACTCCAGTGTAGATCTGCCGCGGACGCGCAATCTTCTGCTCCGGGTCCTGGATCATTTCGTTCCACTGCGCCAGCCAACCGGCCGCTCGCGGAATTGCGAACAGCACGGTAAACATTTCCGGCTTAAAGCCCATGGCCTGATAAATGATTCCCGAGTAGAAATCGACATTGGGATAGAGCTTGCGGGTTACGAAGTAGTCGTCAGCCAGGGCGATACGCTCGAGCTCCAATGCAATGTCCAGCCGCGTGTTGCGTCCGGTCACTTGGAACACTTCGTCGGCAACGGCCTTAATGATGCGCGCCCGGGGATCGTAGTTTTTGTAAACCCGATGCCCGAAGCCCATCAGCTTTAGTTCGCCTTCTTTTACGCGCTTGATGTACGCAGGAATGTTTTTCACCGTGCCGATCTCGTCCAGCATACGAAGCACTTCTTCGTTGGCGCCGCCGTGCAGCGGTCCGGAGAGTGCCGAGGCCGCTCCTGCCATCGAGAGATAGGGATCAGCCTGCGAGCTACCGACCACCCGCATGGTGGTCGAACTGCAATTCTGCTCGTGATCGGCGTGCAGGATAAACAGCACATCCAGCGCGCGCGCGATGACCGGGCTGGCCATGTACTTCGGTTCGGTCATCTTCCACAACATGTTCATGAAATTTTCGGTGTAGGTGAGATCGTTGTCGGGATAGACGTAGGGATGGCCAACGGAATGACGGTAGGAGTACGCCGCCAACGTGGGCATCTTGGCGATCAGCCGCACAATCTGTTTCTGACGGATCTCTGGGTCGTGAACATTCTTGGCCTCGGGATATACGGTTGACAATCCCGCCAGGGTGCTCACCAGCATTCCCATCGGATGGGCATCATAGCGAAAGCCATCGATGAAATGCTTGGTGGTCTCGTGCAGCATGGTGTGGTGGGTGATTTCCCAGACCCAGTCTTTGTCCTGTTGGGGCGTCGGCAACTCGCCGTACAGCAGCATGTAAGCCACTTGCAGATAGGTGCAATGCTCGGCGAGGGTTTCGATATCGTAGCCGCGGTACCGCAGGATACCTTTGTCGCCATCAATAAAGGTGATGTTGCTCTTGCATGAAGCCGTGTTCATGAATGCGGGATCATAGGTCATGAGACCGAAGTCTTCGGGATCAGTCTTGATCTTCCGCAGGTCCATAGCGCGGATGGTTCCGTGCTCGACCGGTGCTTCATAAGTTTTATCGGTGCGTTGGTCCGTCAGGGTCACTATATCCTTCGGCATGACCGGGTACCTCCTGTTACTAACAAGCGTATGAGATTTAGAGAGCGATACTCGCGAACGAGTGTTCGTCCGCTGCCACATTTTAACGCGAGCAACCCGGCGAAACTACGATTAAAACACCGGATTGAGACGGAGATCACATACGTCTGTGATGTCCGACGGCAGGGAAAGACGCAAGCCAGATCTATTTTTTCCCGGAGGTTCTGTCTTTACCGGGAGCGGACGTCTCTTTGGCGGAGGTGCTTTCGCTCTTGGAGCCCTCACTCTTGCTCTCGGCCTTGCTTTCCGAGGTGGAGGAGGTAGAGGAACCAGCGGACCCGTTGCCCTTCGCAGAGCCGCCACCAGACGACTTCTTAGCGTAGTCGCTGACGTACCAACCGGAACCCTTGAACTGAATAGCGGGCGCCGAGAGCACCTGTTCCAGCTCGCCTCCGCAATGGGGGCAGACGGTCAACGGCGAATCGGAAAACTTCTGGATCCGCTCCGTCAGGCTATGACACTTTTTGCACTGGTATTCGTAAAGAGGCAATTCGAGGTCCCCACGATCTGTCTGCATTATTGATTCTATTTTTCGCTAATGGTTGCGGTCAATTCGCGGTTTTTATAACTGGCGCTTGCATCCTGCGCTTGCTGCCTTGAAACTAGCCGGGTGAAAGCAATTGCGATCATTCCCGCGCGGCTGGCGTCCACTCGGCTGTCGCGTAAAGTGCTCCGCGAAATCAACGGCCGCCCGATGCTCGCCTATGTCTATGAGGCTGCCCGAGCCTGCTCCCGGTTGCAGGACGTCATCGTCGCAACCGACTCGGAAGAGATCGCCTCAGTGTGCCGGCAACATGGCTGGTCGTGTCGCCTGACATCGCCGCAACATCGTAGCGGAACCGACCGCGTCCACGAAGTGGCACAGACCGTCGAGGCCGATGTTTACGTGAACGTGCAAGGCGATGAGCCGCTGGCACGGCGCGAACACCTGGACACGCTACTCGGGTTGATGCAGAGAGACGGCGTCGAGGTAGGTACGCTCAAGACTCCGTGCTCGCCAGAGGACATGAACAACCCGAATGCCGTGAAGGTGGTTACCGCACTGGACGGCAGAGCGCTGTATTTTTCGCGAGCGACTATTCCATTTGATCGCGACCGCAGCGGAGAAGTGCGCTACTTCAAACATCTCGGCTTCTACGCTTATCGCAAGGCAGCGCTGGATGCTTTCTGCGCGTGGCCAGAGTCGGAACTGGAGCGCAGCGAACGCCTTGAGCAGCTACGTTTTCTGGATCATGGCATTGCCATCCACGTGGCTGAGACGCCGTTCGACACAGTGGGGGTGGATACGGAAGAGGACCTGCGGCGGGTGGAGGCGATACTAGGCAAGCGCCAACATCAGTAAGGGCATTTTGGATACGCAGTTCGCAGGCTGTCCAGCCAGCCCTCCCTTTCCATTTCTGCTTTCCAGTCGCCCCAGGCGAGAGGCAAGTACTCACATGGCTTGTCACAGTTTGTGGACGCTACCAGGCAGTTCATATTCACAGCGAACGCATGTTCTCGCACAGGTGTTGGCGCAGAAGGTGTCAGAACTATCCGGAGGTACGGTTTGCCGATCGGAGTGCGAAACTCATATGTCGGCTGTTGATCGATCCTGGGGTTGATCTCCTCCACGACGCCGCCGCTGACGCCCGGATTGGGGCCTCCGATCAGCTGAATCTGGACATATTCCACTTTTCCATTCAAGACAGCGAACACTGCCGTGAAGCTCGCTCCATGCGCAAGGTGCAGAGTCGACAACGGTCGATTGTCAATGATGAATTCGAAGAAGCAGCGCTCCGAAGTGCATGTATTTGCAGGGAACGCGTTTTCAGCAGGATTGGGCGAAGCTGGTACCGAAGCGTTGCCCTCAACCCGAAATCTCTGATATTTCTGCGCAATCCGCATCGCATCCGCAAAATCGGATTGTCCGATCCTTAATGCTTTCACGTCTGTCAGCAGGGCTTCTGCAGTGTGCTCGAGGTAGAAGCGGTAGCTGAGGCCCAAGAGCGTTCCCAAGGCCAAGACCGCAACCATCAGAAATAGCGTCCGAAGGAAAGCATGGGAGATGCGTGTCACAGATTCCGTAGACACCATGATGAATTAGGTTGTTCCGCAAACCTCTGAAGGTTATGCCGAGAGTGCGTTAGCGGGTGACTTCGGTTTGCGGCTGCTTGCTCGCCCACGACTCAGCTGCAGCGATTCGTTTGCCGATCGAGGGATGCGAATGGAAGAACCACTCGATGACCTTCGAGGGTTCGCGCTCCGCCAGGTTTTGATCGGCGAGCTTCTGCATCGAGGTGATGAAAGGCCCGACGGCTGGAATACTCTCCCAAGCATAACGGTCCGCTTCGCGCTCATGGCGGCGCGAGATGGCATTCAACGCGGGCATCAGGAGAAATCCCAGGACCGTCGCAACCAGCACGATGAGAGGCAAGTTGGCGAAATCGTAGAGCCGGGAGCCGAGCGCCGGGAACCAGTCCTTTGCGATTACGAAACGTAGCACCTGGTTGACCAGCCAGAATCCGAAAAACGTGATTCCCACCTGCACCAAGATGCCCTTCAGAATGTGGCAACGTACGTGGTGCCCGAGTTCGTGGGCGAGTACCGCCTCGATCTCGTCGTCGCTGTAGTGCTGCAGCAGGGTGTCGGACAGAATGATGCGGCGCGTCGAACCCATTCCGGTGAGCGCGGCATTCGCTTTTTCCGACTTCTCCGACAGCTTCCATTCGTAGACGCCGCGCACGCGCGTGCCGGCGCGTTCGCCGAGTTTGGTCAACCGCTCGCGCAAGCCATCGTTTTCAAGCGGTTGGAACTTATAGAAGATTGGCAACAGCACAACCGGCGCAAGCTGTGCCATCAACAAGAACAGGCCGACGAAGACAGCCCAGGCTATGATCCACCAGCGCTGCGGCGCGATCCGGATAATCGCGTAAACGATTTCCACCATCACAGCGCCCAGCACCAGCCCGACCAGCCATCCCTTGCATTCGTCCCACAGCCAGCTCCGCAGCTTTTGGTTGGAAAGATGGTATTGGTGTTCAAGCCGGAAGCCGACGAAGTCGAAGGGCGAGCTCAAAACCTTGGCGATGACCGAAAACATCAGCACATACAGAAAGACAGCAAGAAAGTAATACTGATGCGCGCCCAGGTAAGACCAGTCGCGAAGTTTGCCGGTCCATCCTGTGACCAGCAACACCACCAGCAAAGCAAAGCCGATGATCGCGTCGGCCATGCTCAGCCAGCGATGAATACGGTTATAGCGGCGTACCTCCGGCGAATCGGCCGGTTGCGGATTTGAAGTGGTTGCCATCCAATCGGAGTTAGGAGGTCTGAAAGCTCACGCGATCGTCTCCCGATGCTTGATTCAAGTATGCCAGAAATGCTCAGCGAAACGTACCGCAAGCGCGGGCCCGGCTTCGTCCGCGACTACTTCGCGCCCGTCTCTGATAGCGCTGGCACGCCGGCTTCCGCGTCTGCCCCAACGAAGTTCGCTGTTTCCTTCAAGATCTGCGCCACCAACTCGGGCGATGCAGCCTCGGAATAGATGCGCAGCAGCGGCTCGGTTCCGGAGGCACGCACCAGCACCCAGGCTTCGGCGCCGTTGCCGTAAGTTGGAGCATCGAGGAAAAACTTCACGCCGTCGAGCGTTTCAACTTTCAGCACTTTGAAACTTCCGAGCTTGGCAGGCTTGGCGCTGACGCGGCGCATGGCTTCATCTTTCACTTCGTCGGTGAGGTGCAGATCGAGGCGGCCATAGTGATGCTGGCCGTATTCCTGTTGCAGATCGCGCACGAGTTGGCCAAGCGGCTTGCCCTCTTCCGCCATGATGTTGGCCAGCAGCAGCGAATTCAGAATGCCGTCACGCTCTGGCA
Source organism: uncultured Acidobacteriaceae bacterium (assembly GCA_963748225.1). Taxonomy (GTDB): domain Bacteria; phylum Acidobacteriota; class Terriglobia; order Terriglobales; family Acidobacteriaceae; genus Bog-257. The sequence goes on along the minus strand of CAVVHW010000010.1, from coordinate 590,695 downwards.
GATGGCGGGTGATGCCGATCCCGCCTGACTCTTCGCCGCCAATCAGGATGTCGCGCGTCATCATAAGATCGCAAATGTACTTGAAGCCGATACCGACTTCGTTCAGCTTGCGGCCATACTTAGCGGCAATGCGGTCGATCATGCGCGTGGTGTTGAACGCGCGTACAACTTCGCCCGGCCACTGCTTGCGCTTGAGCAGCCACTCCAGAATCACGCTGAAGCACTTGTGCGCATCCACGAAGCTGCCATCTTCCGCAACTGCGCCGAGTCTGTCGGCGTCGCCGTCCGTTGCCAAGCCCGCCTGGTAGTGACCGCGAACGACTGTTTCTTGCAGCATGGCAATGTGGGGTGGGATGGGCTCGGGATTGATTCCCGGAAACAGCGGATTGAGTTCGCCGCGAATCTCCAAGTGATCGATGCCACTGTCGGCGAGGATTCCCTTCAAAACGCCTCGTCCCGCGCCGTACATCACGTCAATCGCAAACTTGAAGCCGGCCTTCTGGATCAACTTCAAATCAACGAAGTTCTTGATGGCGGAAATGTATGGGGTTTTGAAGTCCGTGAGGGTCACGCTGCCCCCGCTGTGCTCCAGGCGAGGCGAATCCAGTTCGTTTTCGATCGACTTCATAATAGCGGGAGTGCCCGATCCGCCATAGCCAGCCTTGTACTTCACGCCATTCCAGTTGAAAGGGTTGTGGCTGGAGGTGATCATTACTCCGCCCGCAGCGCCCAAATTCTTGACCGCATACGACAGCGCTGGGGTGGGCGTGTAGTCGTTCGACAGGCGCACGGCGATGCCAGAAGCAGCCAGAACTTCGGAGACAATCTCCGCGGCGCGCGGTGAGGCGAAGCGGGTGTCATAGCCGACGACCAGCCCCTTGCTGGCGTCCTCGTTCTTGTGGACGTACGTTGCGATCGCGTTACCGACACGACGAACATTGTCGAACGTAAAATCGTCGGCAATGATGCCGCGCCATCCATCGGTGCCGAACTTGATCTGTATTGCCATAATGGTGGTTTTTCAACGCAGCCGCTAACGATACACTTCACGCCGGTGTCCGATTCGAATCACCAAAATCAGTAACCCATTGTCTTCGATCCGGGTGACCACCCGATAGTCACCTACTCGATATTTCCAAAATTCTCCGAAACGCTGACCGCTTAACGCTTGACCGATGGCGCGGGGGTCCTCCATCGGAGCGACCCGTTCCTGTAAGAACTTGCGGATGCGTCGACCAACGCTTCGGTCGAGCTGTTGGAGCTGTCGCACGGCGGTGTCCGTAAACTCAATCGTCCAAGCCAAGGCGCCTTGCGACCTCATCCAAGGTGTAGGTGCGCTCTCTACCTGCTCGCACTCGCTCTAGAATACGCTCGGCTTCGTAGGCATCTTCCAAGTCCTCGATATGCTTCAAGATTGCTTCGCGCGCATAATAAGTCTTGGTGCGGCCGCTGCGCTGGGCCAGACGTTCAAGCCGTTTTTCAATGGATTGCGGAAGGCGGATTGCAAGCATAAAACTCCTCGCTATATCAATATAGCAAATAGATCCGCTTCAATGGGCGGCGGGATGACGGCCGCACATCTCCTACACCAGCCGCTTGAGCTTCTTCTCGTCAAGATGCTTCACCACTTTGCCGACGTCTTGTGCATGCTCGCGCGTAGTGATCAGCAACGCGTCGTCGGTTTCGACGACAACCAGGTTTTTCACTCCCACGACGGCGACGAACTTCCGCTTGGAGTGAATAAAGTTCCCTTCGGCATTCAAGGTAAAGCTTTGCTCGGCGTTGATGACGTTGCTTCCATCGTCCATGCCTGCACTGCGATGTTCATAGAGCGCGGTCCACGAGCCAAGATCATTCCACCCGAAGCTCGCTGGAATGCAGTAAATGCCGGACTTGTTTTCTCCCTTTTTGGAGCGCGGTTCGAGTACGGCGTAATCAATGCTGATGTTTTCACATCGGGGATAGAGTTTCGCGAAGGTCTTCTCGAAACTCGGGGTGCCATAGCTGACGGCGATCTGCTCCAGTAGCGGTGCTGTGTTCGGCAGATGTTCGCGGAGCGCATTGGCCAGGGTGCGCGCGCTCCAAATGAACATTCCGCTGTTCCAGAAGAAATTTCCCGCTTTAACGAATTGCTCGGCGACGTCGGGCAAGGGCTTTTCGGTGAAACGTCGAACCTGTAGCACGCCCTCCCTCGTCTGCTCGCCAACCTCGATATAGCCGTATCCGGTTTCCGCGCGGGTCGGTGAGATTCCGATCACGACAATGTTTTCACCAGAAGCTGCAATCCGAGCGGCATGAGGAATGTCTTCGCGGAAGCTTTTCTCGTCCACAATTACATGATCGGAGGGAAACATCCCAATGACGGCGGTGGGGTCGCTCCTCTCCAACAGAAACGCCGCCAGGCCAATCGCCGGAGCGGTGTTTCGTCCGACGGGCTCGGCAAGAATCTGCTGTTTTGGAAGACCCTTGAGCTGTCGTACGATCGCGGGCCGCAAGTCTTGATTGGTGATAATCCAGAATTGTTTCGGCTTTGCCAGCGGAGACAGCCGTTCCACCGTTTCCTGAATCATGCTTTTCTTGCTGTTCAGGGGGAGCAGTTGCTTGGCCCTCCGCTTGCGGCTCAGGGGCCAAAACCGCGTGCCGCGTCCACCGGCGAGAATGACGGGATAAAAGGAAAACTTGCCTGAAGTGGCCACCGAAATTCGATTCCTCGCGCCCATAAAGACGAGCGCTCTTGTAAGTGTATTACGGCGTGGTAATTGATTGCCCCAGCATGGTCTCCGGCTGGGCCACGGCGTCGGTGGGTAGAGACATTCGCATGACTTCCAGCTCCCACTGCGGACGGACTCTGTAGTCGCGCACCGCGGCCGGAATCACTACGGCTTCGCCGGTTGCGAAACTGATGGGCTCCATCCCTCGCGATTCTACGATTCCCGCTCCATCCACCGCGACCACGATATGAGGAGAAGCCATTGTGGTCTCCGCTTCCATTGTTTCGCGTAGTTTGATCTTCTCGACTACAAAGAATGGCGAACGCACCAAAACATTGGGGCTGTCAGTTGGGCGAGGAATCACCTTGCCTGCCGTCGTTTGAAGCTTCGTCGCCGCCAGTCCTTCGGCGATGTGAAGTTCACGACCGCGCCCGTAATCGTAGAGGCGATACGTGATGTCGGAGGTCTGCTGCGTCTCGACGAGAACCATTCCGCCGCCGATGGTATGTACGGTTCCAGCGGCCACGTAGAGCATGTCGCCTGGATGAACATCCACCCAGTTCAGCAATTCTTCGGCGCGCGTATCTTGGATTGCCTCCCTGAATTGCTCCAGAGTCACGCCGGACTTCAAGCCCAGTGCGACTTGAGCGCCGGGCTGTGCGCTTAAGGCGTACCAGCATTCAGTTTTTCCGCAGGGCTGGCCCATTTTGTGCGCCTGCTCATCATCGGGATGAACCTGCACCGACAGCTTGTCACCAGGAAAGAGAAACTTCACCAGCAACGGAAAACGATCATCGAAACATGCGGCCTGTCCAACCAGATCGCGGCCATATTGCTTGGAGAGCTCGCCAAGTGTGCGCCCGGCCAACGGTCCGTTGGCCACCCGGTTGTCTTCCCAAGTCAGCCAACTCTCACCGATCGGCTGCTTCACAACTTTGGTGTAAATGGGACGAAGGTCGCGAACACCCCAGGGCCGCTCGTCGAAGATGGGCATCAACAAGAGTGGGTAAAGTTCAGCCATCAGCCTTAGACCTTGGCGAAAAACTCGCGCATGCGCCCGAGTCCGCGCTCCAGGTTCTCAGCTGAGACCGCGTACGAAATCCGGATGTGGTCCTGCGTGCCGAAGCCTTCGCCCGGAACCACCACCACGTGCGCTTCATGCAGGAGCTTTCGCGCAACATCAGACGCCGAATTCAATCCGCCGCGCTCAAAGTAATGGCTGACGTTCGGATAAGCGTAGAACGCGCCATTGGGCGAAGCGCAAGTGAGGCCGGGGATTGCGCGCAGACCAACGACTACTTTGTCGCGAAGCGAGATGTATCCGGTAAGCATCTCCTGCACGCAGTCCTGCGAGTCGGTCAATGCCGCAACCGCAGCCTTCTGCACGATTGAAGTTGGATTCGAGGTACTTTGACTTTGCAGCTTCTGCATCGCGCTGATGATGGGCGCCGGTCCCAGCGCATAACCCAAACGCCAGCCGGTCATAGCATAAGTTTTTGATAGGGAGCCGACGATGATGAGCCGCTCCTTCACTTCGTGAACACAACCGGCCGAGAACAATTGTCCGGTGAAGTTTAAGTACACGTAGCACTCGTCTGACACGACGTAGATGCCGCGATCATGCGCCAGCCTCAGCACCGAGGTCATGTGCTCAGGCTTCATCACCGCGCCCGAGGGATTGCAGGGAGAGTTCAGAAGGATGACTTTGGTGCGCGGCGTGATCGCGCGCTCGACCATATCCGCCGTAAGCGCGAAATCGTGTTTCTCATCGGTGGCGATGTACACCGGCTCGCCGCCGGCGTAACGGACAATATCTTTGAACGAGACCCAGTACGGGACCGGCATGATGACTTCGTCACCGTGGTCCACCAAAACCTGGATGGCATTGAAGAGCGCGTGCTTGCCGCCGACCGAGGCAATGCAATCCTCGCGCTTGTAGTCGGAGCCAAAATCAGCCGCATGGCGCTGCACGATCGCATCGCGCAACTCGGCTGTACCACCGACGGCGGTGTACTTGGTGAAGTTATTATGGATCGCATCGATTGCCGCCTGCTTGATGTGTGCGGGCGTGGCGAAATGCGGTTCCCCGGCGCCGAAGTCCACCAGGTCGACGCCCTGAGCACGCAGCTTCTCAGCTTCGGCAACCACAGCCATGGTGGCGGAAACTTCGATGCGTTGAATCCGGTTGGTCAGAAATGACGAGAGCTGGGTTCCGGCAGCGGTCATGGTTTGGCCCTTCATAAGATATGGGATCCCGTAGCGAACGAATGCTTCTCGGCAATTTTGTGGCGGACCCGTTCCTCAACTAACTCCGGCACGAGCCCAGTCAACGGACCGCCAAATTTGGCGATCTCGCGCACGATGCGCGAGCTGAGATAAGAATATTTCTCGGCGGGCATCATGAATACGGTTTCCACGCGCGGCTCCATCTTGCGGTTCATCAGCGCCATCTGCAGCTCGAACTCGTAGTCGCTTACGGCGCGAATTCCACGCAGCACAGCATTGGCGTTCTTCTGGATACAGTAGGCGACCAGCAGTCCCTCAAAAGTATCGACGGTCACATTATCGAGCTCGGAGGTCATTGCCTCCAGCATCTCTTTACGCTCATTCATTTCGAACAGCGCCTCGCCTTTGTCGAGGTTACGCGCAATCGCCACTATGAGGCGATCGAAAAGCTTGCTGCCACGGTGGATCAGGTCCAAGTGGCCGTTCGTAACCGGGTCGAACGATCCGGGATAAATGGCGACGATGTCCTTCAAGAGACCTCGAGAGGCGGGAGTTTCTGCGGGATGATTTTATTCTGGGTTGCGTCCAGAGGCAATCGGAGAAAAACGATGCGCGGCGGCCTTGAGAAACGGTGTTACGAAACTGGCGCCAGCGCTTAGCGGCTTAGAGAGATTCTCCGCTAGACTCCGGGCTTACAAGGGTATGTGAGAGCTGTGTCGTCCCTGAAGGGACTCGTCAATTTTTCCCACTCAACCCCAGGGCTCACGCCCTGGGCTAATATTATGTCGCCCCTGCGGGGCTTTAATTGCACAATCGTTCCATCGTTTCAAACTCAGAACGAGTTCGCGCACATGCGCTCACGCCCCGGCTAGACTACGGGCTGCCACTCCCCGGCCAGTGTGTGGCGACTCTATCCAAATCACGAATCGGCGCGATCGATCCCATACGGCCTGAGAGCGACATCCCTCGCTTGCGCGTCGCCTTACTTTCGTCCGGCCGGCCCCTTGGGCGTAGCGCTGGGTGCGGCTTCTGCATTGGCTGCCGCCGCTTGTGCCTTGTCCTCCACCGAAATCAGTCCAAGTGACTTGCGTACATCAGTCTCGATCTTCGCGGTGATGTCCTTGTTTTCCTTCAAGAACTGCTTGGCGTTTTCGCGGCCCTGGCCGATGCGTTCGCCCTTATAGCTGAACCACGAGCCCGACTTCTCCACCAGGTTTCCATTGACGGCCAAGTCGAGCAAGTCGCCTTCGCGCGAGATACCTTCGCCGTACATCATGTCGAACTCAGCTTCGCGGAACGGGGCAGCCGTCTTGTTCTTCACGATCTTGACCCGGGTGCGCGAGCCGACGACCTGGTCGCCGTCCTTGATCGCGGCAATACGTCGGATATCGATGCGCACCGAAGAGTAAAACTTCAGAGCGCGGCCACCGGTTGTGGTTTCCGGATTGCCGAACATCACGCCAATCTTCTCGCGGATCTGGTTGATGAATACCAGGCAGGTATGGGATTTGGCGACGATGGCAGTGAGTTTCCGCAATGCCTGCGACATCAAGCGGGCTTGCAAGCCAACATGACTGTCGCCCATTTCGCCGTCGAGTTCGGCCTTGGGAACCAGTGCGGCGACGGAGTCCACCACCAACACATCGATAGCGCCTGAGCGCACTAAGGCCTCGGCGATTTCCAGCGCCTGCTCGCCGTAGTCCGGCTGGGAGACCAGCAGGTTGTCAACGTCGACACCCAACTTAGCGGCATAGATAGGGTCGAGCGCGTGCTCAGCATCGACGAAAGCCGCCATGCCACCTTGCTTCTGCGCTTCGCCAATGACCTGTAGGGCGATGGTGGTCTTGCCTGACGATTCCGGCCCGAAAATCTCGACCACACGGCCGCGCGGAAAGCCGCCTATACCCAGCGCCGCGTCGAACGAGATCGCACCGGTGGAGATCACGGAGATGGGGACGACCGCGCCCTTGCTCCCTAACTTCATGATGGAGCCTTTACCGAATTGTTTTTCGATTTGAGACATAGCCAGGTCGATGGCCCGGCCTTTTTCAGTTCGTTCGTCTGCCATGAATGTCGCTCCTTGTCAGCTCCATTCCGGCGCAAAAATCCGGGAGGGCCGATTGAGATAAAGTGCATTGGGCCAGCGAGGCAGGCGCCATGAAGTAATAAGAATTTCGTGGTAAAAGGCGCATGGTCCCGACGGTGAATTATACATCCAATCTACGAATAGAAGCGAATAAAAAGCGAATCGTGCGCGAGTACTTTCAGAGTGCGACTCGTTGTGGGCCCTTTGCCTTCTGGGCGGGTATGACGCAACAGGAGCTCCACCTAGCAGCCTAGGCTGGGGGGATATTTTGTCAAGTAACGAAGGTGCAATGGGGGTTACCACACTTTCGTACCCGCCGCGCTTCGGGGTAACTTGCTACCTTCGATGTCGCGCACTTTGCCATGACGGCGATAGATGAACATGTATTGCGATCGCAAATTTTGTCGATCTATTATGCGAGGACCTTTGAGTTCGTGCGCCATAGCTCAATCTGTCCTGAGCGAACAACGTCCATGCGTCAGGAGAGCCGCCTACATGTTCGGCAGTCCCGAGCGTTCACTAAAAGCATTTGTCCAGTTCTCTCCCCTTGCCGTCGCAGAGTTCGGCTTAGACGGGCTGGTCAAGCTTTGGAACCCTGCTGCGGAGCGGATGTTCGGCTGGACAGAGGCTGAGGTATTGGGACGGCCATACCTCGGTGTTCCGGCAGAAGACCGGACCGAGTTCGAAGATAGGCTCCGCCAACTCTTGGCCGGCGGCACGATCCGGGGAAAAGAGGTGCGTCGCCAACGCAAAGATGGCGGTCGATTTTACGCCAGACTTTGGGCCGCGCCGATTCACAGCGAGCACGGCGAGATCACCGGCATCACGGCCATCCTCGAGGACATCAGCGAGCAGAAAGAAAGTGAACGGAAGCTGCTGGAGTCTCAAGCGCGCCAGGAAGAAATGGAGTCGGAGATTCAGCGCCGAGAAGAACGAATGCGTCTGGCCTGCGAGGCCGCCAAGATTGGCTGTTGGGACTGGAACCTGGAAACTGGCGAGATGGTGTGGTCGGCCACCGCTAGCGAACAAATGGGGCTGCCGGAAGATTCTCCGGCGAGCTTTGAAACATTCATGAACTCGGTACATCCCGATGATCGACTGTCCATCCAAAAGGCGATCGAGGCGGCTATCCATGGCAAGAAGAAAGACCCCTACGTTTCCTATCGTAGGGTCTGGCCAGATGGTAGCGTCCACTTCCGGTCTGTAATTGGCCGGGTCTTTTACGACAAAACTGGACGGCCGGTGCGCATGTTGGGAGTCGGCATGGATCTTGATGACACTAAGCGTGCCGACGATCGGCTGCAACTTCAGGTTGCGGCATTGCAGGCAGCGGCCAATGCCATCGTAATTACCGACATCACCGGCGCAATCATCTGGACCAATCAGGCTTTTTCACAACTCACCGGGTACGGTCCAGAAGAGGTGCTAGGCAACAATCCACGCGTCCTGAAATCAGGTGAGATGGAAGATGGCTTTTATGCGGAGATGTAGGCGGCGATCACGTCAGGCAAGACCTGGCATGGGGAGCTGATTAATCGGCGAAAAGATGGAAGTGTTTACACCGAGGAGATGACGATCACGCCGGTGCGTATTGGTGGGCGCGAAATCACCCACTACATTGCGATCAAACAGGATGTCACCGCGCGAAAGATTGCCGAAAATGCCCTGCGTGAAGCCGAGGAGCAATATCGACTCCTGTTCGATAGCAACCCACTCCCTATGTGGGTTTTCGACTGCAAAACTCTCAGTTTTCTGGCGGTGAACGAAGCGGCTATTCGACAGTACGGGTTTTCGAGGCAGGAGTTCCTGGCAATGACCATCGCGGACATTCGACCCAAGGAGGATATCCCGGCCCTGTTGAAAGCCACCGCCCCACCGACTCAGGGACTTGAGGGAGCAACGCGCTGGAGGCATCGCAAGAAGGACGGCACCATCATCGATGTCGAGATTGTCAGCCATGCCTTGGACTTTCACGGGATCCAGGCTGAGTTAGTGGCGCCGCACGACGTAACTGCCCGAAAGCTGGCCGAAGATGCCCTGCGACGAGCTGAGGAAAAGTATCGCTCGATATTTGAGGACGCTGTAGTTGGAATTTTCCAGACGACTCCCGATGGCCGGCCTGTGAGCATCAACCGTGCGCTGGCACGGATGCATGGCTACGATTCTGCCGAAAAGCTACTGGCGGACGTCGCCAATGTAGGAATCCAGCTCTTTGCCGATCCTAATTCGATGCCAGAGTTTGCACGCATGCTCGAAAAAGACCGGGCGCTGCACAATGTAGAGGTAGAGGCCGTCAGCAAGGATGGCGCCAAGAAATGGCTGTCGGCGAACGTGCGGGCCGTGAGTGACGCCAGTGGCAAGGTTGTCCTTCATGAAGGAACAGTGGAAGACATTACCGAGCGCAAAGCGGCCGAAGCACGCGTCCAATTCCTGGCATACTACGATGCCCTTACCGGCCTGCCTAACCGAACGCTTCTTCGCGATCGAGTCCTGGTGGCTCTGCCCAATGCCCGACGACGTGGCGAAAAAGTTGCTCTGCTGTTCCTTGACCTCGATCACTTTAAGACCATCAATGACTCGTTGGGGCACTCGATTGGCGATCTGCTGCTGCAAGAGGTGGCAGAGCGTCTGAAACGATGGACGCGCGATCAAGACACCGTGGCTCGCCTGGGAGGCGACGAGTTTCTTGTACTCGTCACTGCCATAAAGGAAACCGATGACGCCCTCGCCGCCGCAGAGCGCATCGTCAACTCGATGGCCGGCGAGTTCGTCATCCAGGGTCATATTCTCAACGTGACCTGCAGTTTGGGAATCAGCATTTTTCCGGACAACGGTGAGCAAGTGGAGGCCCTGTTCAAGAATGCCGATCTGGCCATGTACAGGGCCAAAGAGGATGGACGCAACAATTTTCAATTATTCACCCAAGCGATGAATGTTCAGGCGATGGAGCGAATGACCCTGGAGAGCAGCTTGCGAATGGCAATTGAGCGGAAAGAGCTCTCTCTGGAATATCAGCCCCAAGAGGACTTGGCCACCGGTGAGATCACCGGATGCGAGGCCCTGGTGCGGTGGAGACATCCGGAGCTGGGATTGGTATCGCCCAATAAATTCATTCCCATTGCCGAGAACAGTGGACTGATCGGGCCGATTGGCGAGTGGGTGCTTAGAACAGCGTGCGCCCAGGCTCGCCAATGGCAGGACCAGGGACTTCCTGCAGTGCCGGTTGCGGTAAACGTATCGACCGTTCAGTTCGGCCAGAAGGGCTTCCTGCGATTGATTCAGACGGTGCTGCGCGAAACTGGCCTTGCTCCGCAATACCTCGAATTGGAGCTGACCGAAAGCCTTTTGTTGAGCAACGCAGATGTCATGCTAACCATGTTGAAAGAATTGAAAGCGATGGGATTGAAGCTGTCGATTGACGATTTCGGGACCGGATATTCCAGCCTTAGCTACTTGCGGTACTTCCCAGTGTACAAGCTGAAAATCGACCGGTCATTCGTCACCGACGTCGCGTCCGATCCGGACGATGCCGCGATCACCGGAACCATCATCAGCATGGCAAAAAGCCTGGGACTGAAGGTCCTTGCCGAAGGTGTCGAGAACGAAGCCCAGCTGGCATTCCTGCGGGCGCACCATTGCGACGAGATTCAAGGCTATTACTTCAGCCAACCCTTGCCACCCGACGTTCTGGCTGACAGACTGCGGAGTCGCGTGCTCGCGGGAGTCCCGCCGGTGGCCGAGCTCGCCGGGTCAAGGATCTTCTGAGTAGCCACCGCCCTGATTCGCCAGGCACGCGCGCTGCTAACGTTTCAACAAATCCACCGGCTGGCGCACGTCGGTGACGCGGAAGTACTTCGCTAGGGCCGGATAGCGTTGAGCCACCGCCTCGTACATCGCATAGGCGACATTCCTATAGGAGAAATGGCCGGCTGCGACGGTTCGCAGCTCGCTGATGTAGATCGCTTCGGCAAGGTCCATTTTGAAGAGCGCGCGCTTGCGAAACGCCAATGGGATGACGTATTGCGATTGCTCTTCCGCCTCGCCTACCTCGCGAGCGGCAAGCTCCGCCACAGCATCGTGCGAACGCTCCATCGCGGCCTCATATCGCGCACCCAGCCCCGCGGATTCGATCTCAATCGGCTCGTCGTATCCGTGGGCTGTCGTGTAATCCTGAACGATCTGTACGCAGCGGCGGTGACGGTGCATGTCGCGGAAGCCGCCAATATCCATCAGGATGTCGAAGCGGAGTTGCTGACCGGCACAGTAGCTGCGCGAAACCTCGTCGTAGCGCCCGCGATGGCGCAGACCCAGGTCGATTACCTCGCGGCGCTGCGATTCGGGAAGGCCTTCCACCAGGTTGCGAATCTGCCGATAGGAATAGTGCGAATATTGATAGAGCAGGGTCGCAGCAAGTTCGACCTCCAGCGGATCGTCCTCCAGCAGATCGACCAAAGGTGCTGGCTGGATTTCACTCGATGCAAGCAGCTCCGTCGCCGCAGCAGTCAAATCGCGACGAGTTTCGATCTCGTATGGACTGGGCTCGGCGTACTTCATCAACGTCGGCGCTACCCTGACATCGCGTAGAAGAAATTCGCTGGCCCGCTCGGCAAGCGCTGGACACTCGCGCTGAATCTCCTGCGCCAGTTCGCGCGCGCTGGCATGGCTCACGTTGTAAGAAGCATCGCGCGCCGCCTGCTTCAGCAGTTCACCCAGCCGCCGGACCTCGGCGTGCGTGTCCGACAACAATCGCGCCACCTGCGTCTCCAAGGTACGAGCACTGACAATCTGTCCGAGCGAGGTGTTCGTCGCCAGCGGCAACAGATATCGCGAAATATCGAAAGCGCGGGCGCGTAGAGTGCGCTCGTAAGCGTCCTGCTTCATTTCTTCAGGCTTAGGCGTAAGCATCAGCAGGTATCGAAACATCTCGTCGGAGAAGTGACGATATTCGGCGAAGAGCAAATCTACGGTCTCGCGGTACAGGGCGCGGGCAGGAACATCCCCGCCAAAATCAGGAACAAAGTATCCACTCTTCTGGAAATCCTGATAGCGGGTGGAACGTTCCTGTCCGTCCCAGCGGGGCTCGTCAACGGCTATGGTCGCGGCAAGAATCGACAAGCGTTCAATGGCGAAAGCCACGTGGGCCAAGTCGGCTATGCTGCGATGGCCGTACTGAAAGTAGAAGGTGTTCAGGAACTTTTCGGCTTTTTGCTCATTCAGTTCGGCGAGCGATTCCCGCATGGAGAGCGCTGAGCGAGAATACTTCGCCATACCGTAGGCGAGCACTTCGGGATCGGCCCCGTGAACTGCATAGACCTGGGTGCTGGGCTCGTGATGGCCGGCAGACTGGCTGGTATTTTCGGTCGGTTGGGAACTTGAGGACATTGCCGTGAATCATATGCGGTATGGAATTTGTGAGCAACCGGTATAGCTGTGGGAATCGCAGAAATTCCGGAGCGACCGATGATCGCTCGTGAGGGTATGCCGGCAAAGGCTGCTTCGCCCACCGTCCGTGGCCGCGCCGGACATGAGGAAAGCCGTACGCAGTGGGTCGGCGCGGATTCCATTCTGTTTGCCACCGCGCATCGCCCATGGCCTGCTCCCATGGCACCGTGGATCATGACGCAGCGCTGGAATGACTTGCTTTTTCTGCATTACCCGGTGGCGCCGGAAGCGCTCCGTCCGCTGGTTCCCGATGTCCTGACGCTCGACACCTACAAGCAACGCGCGTGGGTCACGGTTACGCCTTTCTGGATCAATCATCTGCGCCCGCCGGGGGTTCCGTCGCTGCCGTGGTTCTCACATTTTTCCGAAATCAACGTGCGGACCTACGTTACTTATGACGGCAAGCCCGGTGTGTATTTCTTCAGCCTCGATGCCAGCAACTTGTCGGCAGTCTGGGGTGCGCGCGTCTTCTACCGTCTGCCATATTGGAGAGCCTCGATGAAGGTCAAAGGCCGGGGCGGCTCAAAGCTCGACTACGTTTCTAAGCGCGAGCACGGACCCAAGCCGGCGGAACTCCGCTGCTCGTATGGCCCGGCGTCGGAGATGTTTCACGCACGGCCGGGATCGATTGAGCACTTCCTTACGGAGCGTTATTGCCTGTATGCGTTCAGCCGCAAACGGTTCTACCGTGGCGACATTCACCGTCTGCCGTGGGACCTGCAGCAAGCTACGTTCGAAGTACAGCAGAACACCATGGCCCAGCCGGCGGGTATCGACCTTCCTCCGCAGCCGGAGCTTGTCCATTTTGCGCGTGAGCTGAAGGTTTTATTCTGGGCGCCGGAGGGACTGCGGTGATGGCCGTTTGGAATCAGATCTCTGAAATTGTCATTACGAGCGAAGTGAGGAATCTGCTGTTTTGAGGCTACCACGACATCAGCGATAAAAAACGATAATGTCCTAAAGTTGCGTTGGCCGGCTCGCTTGCGGGGGGCAGCGGGCTCTAATGTCGCTGGCAGAAAACAAAGGCAAAGACGAGCAGAGCAGTCACGATCGCCTTACAATTTCCTCAGTTACTGGGCAAACAAGCACAGTAAGGCGGCATCGCAATACACCTTTACCTAGGTCCTGAGGCTCCTGATCGGCGGTCGGGAACCTCTGTTCAATCAGCGGATCTCTTTGATGCAATCCGCAGATTGGCACGTCTGAATTCGGGGAATCGTGCCATATAACACTTTGTTTCCATGGAATGTGATCCTACTCGGCTGCTAACAGTTCCGCAATCGTCCAAACATGATCGGTAATCCCCGCTTCCATTGCGGGCGTTACCGAAGGTTTTTGTGTATCCGGCGAAAATTGTCATACGCGAAGTGCAGAGCGCAAGCGGCCTTGTGATTGTCCAGCTTCTTGCTGAAAGCATTGGTTCAACCGAGCGAAAGCGCGGATTGCCATGCACGAGCTCGAAATCCTCTCCGTTCGGCGCCGGTGGTTATAATCCTGCTTTGCCTTAACAGGGGAGGCTTCATGGCAGGAGTGGAAGGCCGGGTCGCGCTGGTCACCGGAGCGTCACAAGGGATCGGGCGTGCCTGCGCGCTGGTTCTTGCGGAGGCGGGCGCTCAGGTTGCGCTGTGCGCGCGCAATCAGGAAAAGCTGGAACAACTGGCGGTCGAGATCGCCGGCAAAGGTGGCGATGCTGCAGTCTTTAAGATGGACGTCGGCAAGGAAGACGAGATCAAGGCCGGAGTGAAGGCCGCTATTGCGCGCTTCGGCAAGATCGACATCCTGGTGAACAATGCCGGGGTCACGCGCGATCAGTTGATTATGCGGATGAAGCGCGCCGACTGGGACGACGTCATCAACACCAACCTGACTGGGCCGTTCCTGTTGATCCAGGCGGTGATTGGCTCCATGCTGAAGCAGCGCTGGGGACGCATCATCAACGTCACGAGCATCTTTGGCCAGATTGGCCAGGTGGGGCAGGCCAACTATTCCTCCTCGAAGGCGGGTCTGATTGGACTGACGATGTCGGTCGCGCGCGAGGTGGGTTCGCGCAACATCACCGTCAACGCCGTCGCGCCGGGATTCATCGAAACCGCCATGACCGCCGGACTTTCCCCCGAATTGAAGGAGAACATCCTGAAGAACATTCCGCTGGGACATGGGGGAACCGATCTCGACGTGGCCCATGCCGTGAAGTTTCTGGCCTCGGAGGAAGCCGGATATATCACCGGTGAGGTGTTGAAAGTCAACGGCGGCATTCTGATGGGATGAATTGTAGCGGTGACAAAGTTATCGGGTGTGTTGTGAGCGAGATTGTCGAGGCGACCACTGCAGAGCAAATAGAGCAAGTCCGCCAACTGTTTCGGCAGTATCAGGCTGAATTGCCTGTCCACCTCCGTTCCTTTGACTCGGAATTGTCGGCGCTGCCGGGAGTATATGGTCCTCCTGGCGGCAAGCTGCTGCTGGCGATGGTCTCGGGCCAGCCAGTAGGCTGTGTCGGTATTCGTCCGTTCCCACGGCCGGCCACATGCGAAATGAAGCGGCTCTATGTTAGGCCTCTTTTCCGGGGCGAAAAATTGGGGCAGGAGTCGGCGGAACGTGTCCTGCAGGAGGCTCGGGCTCTCGGTTATCGATGGCTTCGGCTCGATACTCATCCCCCGACCATGCACGCCGCGCTCAGGATGTACCGCAACCTGGGTTTTAAGGAGATCTCTTCCGAGAATGCGGTCGCCGGGCTCTTATATATGGAACTCGCGTTATAACGGTATAGCGGTTGATTAAGAGATTAGTCTCAGCCATTTCTGCGAGGATCCCCTCTAATGCGCGCCTTAGTGCGCTTTTGTGCTGTCAGCCCGGTTTCAGCTCCGAAACAGATGCACTTTACCCATTTTGAACGCATTACCGTCCCGTAGATCGATCTTTCGCTCTGGAATCGTGTCACCGCGTAAGATTTCACTTGCCAGCCGCTTGCCCCATGATTACTATGCAGTCAACCCCATGGCCGCTTTCTCCTAGGAACGAATCCCACATGAATATCGGCGAAACCATCCGCAATTTCCGGCTGCAGAAAAGTATGTCTCAGGGCGACATCGAGAAGCGCACGGGTTTATTGCGCTGCTATCTGTCGCGGGTCGAGAACGGCCACACCATTCCTTCACTGGAGACGCTGGCTAAGATTGCGACGGCAATGGAAATCCCGCTGGCCCATTTCTTCAGCGGTGGCTCCGGCGAGAATGGCAACAAGAGTTCACCTCAGTTGGCTGAGGATGAGGTCCGTTTCCTGACCCAGATTCGCCGTTACTCACCCAACCTGAATGACAGTGATCGCAAGCTGGTGATCGCGATGGTCAAAAAGATGGCGTCGGGCGCTGGTAAGTGACGGCTATCCAGACGCACGCCTAGACCATTTTCCCCTACGCAGCCTGGTCGAGATCGCCAAGGGCGAGAATCGCCAATTCCAAACGGTCTCGAGTGCCGGTCTTCAGAAAGATACTCTGCAAGTGCCGTTTCACCGTGTTTTCACTGATTTCCAGATCGGTCGCAATACCGCGATTTTTCATGCCGCGCGCCACCAGGTAAGAGATTTGGCGCTCGCGTTCAGACAAGCGGCTCATTGAGTTGGGGCTGGCAGGCTTATCTGTGGCCATGGCGTTTATCACACTCTCCGCCACCTCATTGGAGAAAGCCAGTTCGCCTTCGGCGACCGTTCGAATTGCGGTAAATAACTTCTGCGGATCATCGCCCTTCAAGACCAAACCGCGGGCGCCCAACCGCACGACCCGTACGTAATCGTTATGGCTATCCGACCCAGTCAGCACCACAGAAGCTACGCGATTGCCTGCGCGGTCTAACGTGCGCAGCACTTCAAAGCCATCGCTCTGGGGCATGAAGAGATCCAGCACGAGGACATTGGGACGGTGTTCCTGCACTAATTGCAGGGCCTGCTCCCCATTGGCAGCGAGTCCTACCACCTCAAAGTCGGGCTGCGATTGTAACAACGCCGCCAGTGATTCGCGCAGGACAGCATGGTCGTCGGCAATTACGATAGCGATTGAATCGTGCATACTTCCATAACTTAGATGCAATCGCGACCAGGACGGGGTTGCGCTATTCTGGATGGGCGGCGCCAATATTGGGTGTCGGCGAATCTGCAGGATAAATCGCGCGGTTCGCCTTCCGGCGTTAGCGAGTTCCCCCGGTTCTCGGACATGCTATATAGACCGCACCGCGAGAGGCATTATCCCTTATTTTTCAATTGTATTCCGCCGAGACGGGTTCGGAGGGATAAATGAAGAGGCTTTCATGGCAAGAATTCAACGAGCAATCCTAAGCGTCACCGACAAAACAGGCCTGGTGGACTTTGCACGAAAACTATCGGCGATGGAGGTGGAGCTGATCTCCACCGGAGGCACCGCCAAACTGCTTCGCGATTCCGGTATCGCGGTGAAGGACATCTCCGAGCTTACCGGCTTTCCCGAAATGCTCGACGGCCGCGTCAAGACGCTTCATCCGAAGGTGCACGGCGGCATCCTTCATGTCCGCAAGAATGAGAAGCACGTGGCGGCCGTGGACGAGCATGGGATTCAGCCTATCGATATGGTGGTGGTGAATCTCTACGCCTTCGAGAAGACCTTTGCCGAGCCGGGCGTCGATTTCGACAAGATCATCGAGAACATCGACATCGGGGGCCCGTCGATGGTGCGCTCGGCAGCCAAGAACTTTCAGGATGTCGCCATCGTGACCTCGCCCTCCGAGTACGAAGCTATTGCGAAAGAAATGGAGGACTCCGGGGGATCGCTGTCGGGCAAAACAAAATGGCGCCTGGCGCGGAAGGCTTTTGCCATGACGGCTGCTTACGACTCAGCCATAGCTACGACCTTAGAAAAAATTGCCGCAGCGGCTGAATCCCACGAAGGCTTCGAAGTTCGTAAGGCGCAGGGCTTTCCGGAAAGATTTCCAGAAACTCTGCGACTCACCTTCCACAAAGCGCTTGATCTGCGGTATGGCGAAAATCCGCATCAGAAGGCGGCGCTGTACTCCGACGGCTCGGGTAAAGGCATTGCAAACGGCAAGCAGCTGCAAGGCAAGGAACTCAGTTACAACAACATCGTTGACTTGCAGGCGGCGTGGGACCTGGCCCAGGAATTCGACGAACCGGTGTGCGCCATCATCAAGCACACCAATCCCTGCGGAACCGCGGTAGGCGCCACACTGGCCGAGGCCTACAAGCGCGCGCTGGAGTGCGATCCGGTATCTGCGTTTGGCGGCGTGATCGGCGTAAACCGCCCGATTGATCGCGAGACGGCAACGGAAATGGCGAAGCTGTTCGTGGAAGCGATCGCCGCGGAACGATTCGACCCTGCGGCGCGTGAGATCTTTGCCGCGAAGAAGAATCTCCGCTTAGTCGAAGTGGTTCCGATGGAGCAGAAGTGGGTACTCAAGAACGTCTCTGGCGGCATTTTGCTGCAAGACAATGACGTGCGCCCGCTGACCGACGCGGACCTCAAGGTAGTCAGCGACCGCCAACCCACCGAGCAGGAGATGCGGGACCTGTTGTTTGCCTGGAAAGTCTGCAAGCACGTGAAGTCCAACGCGATTCTCTATGCGCGCAATGGGCAAACCACCGGCGTTGGCGCGGGCCAGATGAGCCGGGTCGACTCGGCCAAGATTGGCGCCATGAAGTCCGTGCTCGGGATCAAGGGATCGGTAGCTGCATCCGACGCGTTCTTCCCCTTTCCCGATGGCGTCGAAGAGATTGCCAAGGCAGGAGCGACCGCCATCATTCAACCCGGCGGCTCGGTGCGTGATGAGGAAGTGATAGACACTGCAAACAAGTTGGGATTAGCGATGGTGCTTACGGGAGTACGACACTTCCGGCATTAGACCGGCATCCAAACGGTATTGAAGTCAGGCGGTGATTTATGAATGGTCCAGTAGAAATTCTGCGTACGCTGGGAGACCGGTTTCAGAGTAGCGCGAGCGTGAAAAGCGTCTTTGGCGATCCCATCACGGTGGGAGACAAGACGGTGGTCCCGGTTGCCAAAATCCGCTATGGACTGGGCGCAGGTGGTGGGGGAATCTCGCACGAAAGCTCGTCGGGACCCGACGTGCCGAGCGGGAAGAGCGCGGGCGGCGGTGGCGGCGGCATTATTGCGACTCCAAAGGGTGTGCTAGAGATCAGTCCGGCGGGAACCCGGTTCATTGCGTTTGCCGATCGCAAGCGGATAGGCATCGCTGTCGCCGGAGGATTTCTGTTTGGCATGATGTTTGGCTGGCGAAGAAGCCGAAGCCGGATCAAGAACGCAAACGTAAGGGAATGGTTGGCTGATCTCCGACGCCATCCGCTGTCGAAAGACTTCAAGGCTTAGAATGCATAGAACGTGAGCGTCTCATTCTAGCTGGGGTAAAGTAGACAGCACCTTGCTTGAAGGGACACACCTTTAGGTGCGCCGTTAGGGCCTTTGTTTCTTGTCATCACGAGCGGGCTTTAGCCCGCCAGGGATCTGCTGGTGAGGCTCTTTCTGCAGCCATCGCTGACTGGGGTTTTTCTTCGCCGCCACAACCCGCGGAATGCCCTGCAGGTCGGGCACCACATGAACGTCATCCCACATTGTGGGACTCAGTAAATTCACCACCATTTCGCGCATCGTGTAGCCGATTTCTAGCGCCAGCCAGCCGCCCGGCTTGAGCGCGACGTGGGCCTGCCCGACCAGAGGGCGAATCACATCCAATCCGTTTTCTCCTGCGAATACCGCCATCCGCGGCTCAAATTCGAAGACCGAGCGCTGTACCTTGTCCGCCTCGTTGAAGCCTACGTACGGGGGATTGCTGACCACGAAGTCGAAGTCTCGCAGGAAAGATGGTGCTAGAGTAGGGGTCCTTCGACTCGGACTATAGTCCTCGCTCAGGATGACAGCTGAGGGGTTCGGAATAGCAGCGGAGTTTTCGTTTGGAATGGGCTCGAGCACATCGCATTGCAGAAACCGCACCCGCTTGTCCAGTTGCAACCTCACCGCGTTGGCGCGCGCAATTTCCAGCGCGTCAGCCGAAAGATCGACCGCATAGACTTCGGCCTCGGGCAACTCGTGCGCCAGGGCCAGCGCGACACATCCGGAGCCGGTTCCCACGTCCACTAGTTTGGGCCGCTGAACTTCTCGCGACAACTCCAGCACGGCCTCAACCAGATGCTCAGTCTCGGGTCGCGGAATCAAGACCGCCTGCGACACCACGAAATCCAGACCCCAGAATTCCTGGTGACCGGTAATGTACTGCGATGGCATGCCGGTCGCACGCTGCGCAAGTGCTTCCTCATATCGCGTGGCTTCTTCGGAAGTAAGTTCGCGCTCGGGATGCGCGTAAAGATAGGAACGATCGGCGCCAAGGACAAACATCAGCAGTACCTCGGCGTTCATACGCGGGGAGCCCACGTCAGCGGCGTCGAGACGTTCGACTGCAGACGCGAGCGCTTGCTTCAGTTGCACGGGATCAGGCCGTGACCTCCATCTCCTGCTTCATCTTCTCGGCCTGGAAGTGGGTGATAAGCGCATCGATCATGGGCTGAATGCGGCCGTCCATGAACTCCGGCAACTGGTGCGCAGTAAAGCCGATGCGGTGATCGGTAACGCGATTCTGGGGGAAGTTGTAGGTGCGGATCTTTTCGCTGCGATCGCCGCTGCCCACCATCGCCCTGCGTTCCTTGGCCAGCGCGTCCTGCTGCTTCTGCTGCTCCATTTCGTAAAGGCGGGCGCGTAGCACACGCATGCCCTTCTCGCGATTCTTGATCTGCGACTTCTCGTCCTGGCAGCTTACCACTGTGTTGGTCGGCAAGTGCGTAATGCGGACGGCCGAGTATGTGGTGTTGACCGACTGTCCGCCGGGGCCGGAGGAGCAGAAGGTATCGATGCGGATGTCCTTGGCTTCGATCTTGATGTCCACGTCTTCAGCTTCGGGCAGCACGGCAACGGTCACCGCGGAAGTGTGCACGCGGCCCTGCGTCTCAGTCTGGGGAACTCGCTGCACGCGATGCACGCCGCTCTCGTACTTCATGCGCGAGTAAACGCCCTGGCCTTCAATGATGGCGATCACTTCCTTCAGGCCGCCGACGGTGGATTCCGACGTGGAGAGCACCTCCACCTTCCAGCGCTGACTCTCGGCGTAGCGCGTGTACATGCGGAAGATCTCCGCTGCAAATAATGTGGCCTCGTCGCCGCCAGTGCCGGCGCGGATTTCGAGAATGACGTTCTTCTCGTCATTCGGGTCCTTGGGCAACAGCAGCACCTTCAGGTCTGCTTCCACCTGCAGAACCCGTTCCTCGAGTTGGGTCAGTTCATCTTGCGCGTAGGCGCGCATCTCGGGATCGCTCTCGTCGGCCAGCATGGCCTTGCTCTCCTGGATGCCGCGGGTCAGGTCTTTGTACTCGCGATACTTCTCCACGATGGGCTGCAGTTCGCTGTGGGCTTTGGCGGTCTTCTGGAAGCGCGCTGAGTCGGAGACGATATCCGGCGAAGACAGAGCTTTGTTGAGCTCTTCGTATTTCAGTTCGGTTTGGTCTAAGCGTTCAAACATGGGTACCAACAAAGGCCGTGTTCAGAACGGCGGAAAAGATTATTGTACGGGAACTTTGCTGTGCCTTTGAAAGCGAGTTCCCTCAGGGGCTAAAGCCCGCTTTCGAATTTCATCTAGCGGCACGGCTGAAGCCGTGCCCCTTCAAAGCGAAAAAGTGAGGATCGTTCGCGGCGGGCGCCGCTAGGCAATCACCAGTTCGCCGCCGCGCTGTTTCTCCAACTCCATGGCCTCGTTCAGGGCGGCGATGGCGGTCTCGACTTGGTCATCTGCAGGAGGCTGGGTGGTGATGCGCTGCAGCCACAGTCCGGGCTTGGTAAGCACGGCGAACAACGATGAGCCATGTTTGGCGGCGAAGCGAATCAGCTCATACGACACGCCCGCGATAACTGGCAGCAGCGCAATGCGGACCGCGAAGCGCATCCAGAACGTCGTTGCCGGCACCATCATGTAAATGACCATCGCGATCAGCATCACAGTCATCAGAAAGCTGGTGCCGCATCGCGGATGAAACGTCGAATACGACTGCGCGTTCTGGATGGTCAGCGGATCGTGCGACTCAAAGGCGAACACCGTCTTATGCTCGGCCCCGTGATATTGGAAAACGCGGCGAATGTCGGGCATGCGCGAGATGCCCCAAATGAAGAGCAGAAAAAGCGCGATGCGGATGACGCCGTCCACCGTGTTGAAGGCGATCTGATTGCCAAAAGCCGGATATGCATTCTTCAGCTTGGTGGCCGCCAGCAACGGCAGAAACTTATACATGAAGATGAAGAATCCAATCGACAACACCACATTGAGAGCAAGCGCCCAGTTCGACACCTCGGTTTTCTTCTCGTCTTCGGCAGTCAGCCCGCCCATTGCGACGTTGGCGGAATAGCGCAGAGCGCGAAAGCCCAGCGCCATCGCCTGGCCGAGCGTCATAACGCCGCGGACCACCGGCCAGCCCATCCATTTGTGCTTTTCCGAGGGGCGGTCAAGCGGCTCCGAATGTGTCGCGACGGTGCCATCGGGGCGGCGGATGCAGATACCCCAGGCGTGGGGCGAGCGCATCATGACGCCTTCCAGCACGGCTTGGCCGCCGACCAGGGTCTCCTCACCGCTCTCCAACGCGGGCAAAAGTTGGACGGCTGCTAAAAAACGTAGGCGCTGACGCAAAGATTGCATGGTGATTGGATGTTCCTCGATTCCGAAGGAACCGGAAATCGCAGAGTTTAGAGTAAGCAAGCTACCGTGGTGTGTCAATCTGGGACAAGCTAAAACCATTAACCGCGGGTTCACACGGATATTCGTGGGTCTATTGCAGAACTTGTTTTACCCCCCGATGAACATGGGAAATCCGTGGCTACGGTTTCTTCTGCTGCGTTCCTGTAACTTGCCGCATCCAAAGCAGTTACTCTTATGCTACGACTCGCTGAAACCTGCGAATGCATCGCCGCCACCACCAAGAAGCTGGAGAAGACCGCCATTGTAGCCGACTATCTCCGCTCGCGCGAGTTGCCGGACGCCGCGATCTCGGCGGTCTTCCTCTCCGGACGTGCCTTCCGGGCGTTCGACGAGCGCACGTTGCAGATTGGCGGATCGTTGCTATGGAAGTTGGTGGTCGAGCTAGCTGCGAAACCGGGAGGGTCGGGAGATTCAAATGAACAGCAGATCCCTCGCGGACTAAAGTCCGCTCGGGATGACAAAAATAAAAAACGCGAGCTGAACGGCACGCCTGAAGGCGTGCCCCTTCAAAACCGTCATGCGAAGGAGGTGACAGCCGCGAATCGTCGTAGCGCGGAGTCTGCGTTAACCTCCGCCTATCGCAAGCGAGGCGATCTCGGCTCGGCGGCCTACGACGTACTGCTCGCGAAAGCGCCGACTTCCTCAAGAATCACATTGCAAGATGTCCGCTTGACCTTCGACCAAATTGCCGATACTCGTACTGCCACGGCCAAGGCTTCGATCCTGAAGTCCCTGCTGGAACGCGCCACCGCCCTCGAAGCCAAGTACATCCTGAAGATCATCACTGGCGAACTTCGTATCGGTCTGAAAGAGAGCCTGGTCGAGGAAGCGATTGCTAAGGCCTACGATGAACCGCTGCCGCACGTGCAACGCGCCAACATGCTGCTGGGCGATATTGGCGCGACCTTGCAACTCGCCGCGGAACACCATCTCGACCAAGCGCGAATGCGGCTATTCCATCCCATCGGCTTCATGCTCGCCAGCCCGGCGAGCGATGCCGAGGAGGCCTTCCAATACTTCGAACACGCGCAGGTGGAGGACAAGTACGACGGCATTCGCGCGCAGGCGCATTGTGGAGGCGGCCAGGTGCGTCTGTTTTCGCGCACCCTCGATGAGGTGACGCCGTCGTTTCCAGAACTGGTTGGCCCGCTGACGGAGTTCGCCAGCGAAGTCATTCTCGACGGAGAAATCGTCGCTTGGCGCAACCATGAAGACGGCGGGCACGCCAGGCCCTTCTCGGAGATTCAGAAGCGCCTGGGCCGTAAACAAGTTACCCAGAAGATGATGGCCGAAGTCCCGGTGGCGTACGTGGTCTTCGACGTGATCTACGCCGAGGGTGAGCTGACGCTCGACAAGCCACTGTCCGAGCGCACGCAGATTCTGGAGCGCGTGTTTGCGGGCGCGAGGCGAGTCACGCCGCGTCCGGTGATGAACGCCCAAGGCAGCCTGCTCTTTGAGCCCGAGATCGAGGAGGAGGGCGCGGTCTCAGGATGGATCCTGCGTGCTCCCTCCCTGCGCGCCGACTCTCCCCAGCAGCTCGAACAGTACTTCGACGAAGCCATGGCGAGGGGCAACGAGGGGCTGATGATCAAAGACCTGCAATCGTCCTACATGCCGGGACGCCGCGGCCGCTGGTGGCTCAAGCTGAAGCGCGAACTGGCCACCCTCGACGTCGTGGTGACCGCTGCCGAGTTCGGCCATGGCAAACGCATCCACGTGCTCAGCGATTACACCTTCGCCGTGCGCAAGGGCGAGGAGCTGGTCAACATCGGCAAAGCCTATTCAGGACTTACCGACAAAGAGATTGCTGAGCTGACCGAATGGTTTCTGGCGCACACTACGGCCGATCACGGTCACGTGCGCGAGGTCGAACCAACGATTGTGCTGGAGGTGGCGTTCAACGCCATCATGCGTTCCGATCGTCACGACAGCGGATTCGCGCTGCGCTTTCCGAGGATCGTGCGCGTGCGTCAGGACAAGTTGCCCAAGGACATCGACACCGTCGAGACGGTGGAGAGGATTTATGCCACTCAGCATGGACGGTGAACCGATCGCTGATCTGGCGACAGTTGTGGTGAACGCAATTCATATTCAGGCGTGACACTCTGACCGACAGAAAAATATCCCGAACAGTAGTAAGGCGGCACTTTTCCGGGATCAAAAAGAAAAAATCGGGACTAAAATAATGACGTCTTGGTACCGTCGGCGCGCGCCATTGGGAGGTATCCAAATGAATCGTCCTAGCATCCTGCGAGTTCTTTTTCTCAGCGTAATGTTGGTCACGCTCGGATGGTCGACCGGGTCTGTCTTTGCGGGTGGTCATGGCGGAGGCGGCGGATTCCATGGCGGAGGTGGTGGGTTCCATGGAGGCGGCGGTTGGGGCGGATATCACGGCGGTGGCTATGGCGGTTGGCACGGCGGCGGTTGGGGCGGATATCACGGCGGTGGCTACCGCGGTGGATGGGGCGGATATCGCGGCGGCTATGGCGGCTGGGGTGGAGGATGGGGTTATGGCGGCTACTGTTGCGGCTGGGGATTTGGCCTAAGCTTCAACTTCGCGCCTTCTTGGGGATACTACGGATACCCGTATGTCTATGCGTACGCTCCGTACTATCCGTACTATCCCTATTATCCGTCTTACCCCTACTCTGCCTACCCCTATTACTATGCTCCAGTTGGCGGCTCGCCGGGCTACTCGAGTCCTGCGCCTCAAAGTCAGGCGAGCAGCGATCCTCAGAACTACACTCAAGTGGAGCACGCTGGCGCTTTCGCTCCGCAGCCGGCTCCCTCGTCGAATGGCTTGACTCTGCGCGACGCGACATACCGTCCGGCGGCTGTAAGCTACAGGACCGCCTCGGCTCCCGCGAGTCCTTCCGGTTCGGCCTGGGCTGAGCGCGAGCTTTCGACGATGCGTCCGGGGGTGCAGAACACCATTCGTGCTCTGCGTGCCATGCCGCCGAACGCCCGGCAGCGACAAATCGACTCAGGTCGCTATAGCAACCTCACACCTCGGGAGTTGAAGGTTGTGAAGTACGCTGTCGGTCTGCCCTTATAGGATCGTTTAGTGGACGAGCGGCCCACGAGCGCATGGCAGTTTGCAAACCTCCAACACAAACCGACACTTAAGTGTCGACAAATCTTCTTTTCTTCTATTACCAAGATGCTATATCTACAAACCACCATTTTGCCATCTCTAGGGCGGAGTAGAATGCCGAATAAACCAGCCTGGCGTGCCCGTAGGCGAGAGTTTGATGGCGGGGAGGAGTCAAAGTGCCTCCGAACAAATGGCAGGGCTAGAATCGCGTTTAAACGCGATTTCTTCTTTTGGGAATCAAACCACCGGTTCCAATTTGGGCTGCGGCCACAGGTACCCCCCTCGAACAGCCGAACAAGCCGAGGCTGCTAGTCATTCACCATCACTTCGAAGCTCTGCTTCACATGTGTGCTGCCCTGCGCGGCTTCCACGGCCAGGCTCCACGTGCCAGACATGTCCATGTCTTTCAGTGAACCCTCGTAGTCGCCGTTTCCTTTGGGCGCGAACTTTACCTGGGTGGCGCCCATATCCATCGATTTCATCGTAAGCACGCCGTTCACTTCGGCGGCATTGACCGGCTGCCCGTGTTCATCGGCGATGTGCAGCGTGAAGGTGAGCGGTTTCGCCATGCTGGGACGTTCAGGGGAAACCTTCAACGCCAGGTGCCATGGGCCTGTTTCGCTGGAGACAGGCGACGCAACTTGTTGCTGCTGTTCCGGCGCATTCGCTTTCTGGTTGCAGGCGAGAGTGAACGCGAGACCTGCAACGAGAACCGCGTACGCCGTGTGTCGTACGAGAACAGACAAACTGATTCTCCGCTCCGTCCTCAATGCGAGTGACCGTGCTCGTGTGCCGGGCTAATGGGGATAACGCAACCGTCCGCCACCTCACAGACGGCCAATTCAAACTGGATCGTGGTGTGGTGAATGTGGAAGCGTTCGCCCATCTGTTCGCGAATCAGCCGCAGAATTCCCTCGCTCTCGGACGCGGGCATGTCGGCGATGGCGACGTGGCAGGAGAGCGAGTGGGTATCGCTGCCGATGCTCCACACGTGCAGATCATGGACATCATTTACCCCTGGAATCGCGCGGATCACATCCTCGATGCGCTGCACTTCCATGCCACTGGGGGTGCCTTCCAGCAGGATGTTGAGGCTCTCGCGAATGATTCCGATGGAAGACCAGAGGATCATGACGCCGATGCCCACCGAAAGAGCTGGGTCGATCCACCGCTCGCCGGTCAGGGCAATCATAATTCCGCCTGCGATTACGGCCGCCGTGGACAGAGTGTCACCAATTTCGTGCAGTAGCGCACTGCGCAGATTAATGTCGCGATGGCCGCGCATCAGCAGGAGCGCGATTGCGCCGTTCATTACCACTCCTGCAGCGGCAACCCAGATCATGATGCCCGCGTGGACGTCCACCGGCGTCTGCAAACGGCGGAAGGCCTCGTAGAGAATGTAGAAGGCAATTAGTACCAGTGAGAGGCCGTTGACGAAGGCCACCAGCACTCCCGCGCGGTTATAGCCAAAGGTCTTGCGCGCGCTGGGCGGTTTGCCTTGTAGATAGACCGCGCCCCACGACATCAACAAAGCTACAAAATCGGAGAGATTGTGCCCGGCCTCCGAGAGTAGCGCCAGGCTATGCGCGCGTATGCCGGCGAGAACCAACAGCACGATGTAGGCCAGCGTGACGACCAGCGAAACCCGCAGGACACGCGAAGTCGTGGCATTGGTTGGGCCGCTGGAATGCACGTGCATACATCCAGTTTAAGAGCGGGATTGCACTATGTTCAACACGGGAGTTTCGTCCGCTTCCGCAAAGGCCTAGACGGCTACACTTTCCGTGCGGCCAGCGGACCATGCCGGCGGCGCCCACGTCGTCGAACAACATCGTAATGGATTAGATGTTCTACGGGCGTTCGCTTGTAATTCGATTGAATTCCGTGCTCAGTAGTTGCTCAACTTGCTCCGAATGCCGCTCCCCGCGCGCAACTCGGCTGACATAGGAGCGGTCAACTCCAAGTCGAGTTGCAACCCGGCTGTAGAGCCCACACAACGACTGCACATAGTGATTCAGTAATGGCATTATCATTCTGGGAGTGTCTTCTTTTTTCATCACATGTCTCTCTGACTTCACTATTCGATGCAGCCCTTTCGCACTATGTTGCGTTACACGGCAAACCACCCACAGCTAGTCCCCATCTCACCAAGATGGTCAAAATGCCAGCCATTGCACCCAAGTCGGGCAGTTGGCAGCATTGGTGACAACCCGGTGAGGCTCGCGATCATCAGAACATGCTAGGAAGTGTGCGCGAGCTGCGCCCCGAAGACCTGTTTCCAGCGGTTTCCTTGACGCCGCGGGAAAATAGTTGCAAGTGACTAAGCCCCCGTTGAAGGCGACCTGATGGCGACCGGACTAAGGCGCGACGCTCATGCCTATAAACCGGGACAAATGGTCCCGATTTCTGGGATTTACACGGTCGTACACATTGGTCATCGGCCGGACCACGAAGTGGTCGCGATTCGGGGTGAAGAGTTTCCCCCGTGCCGTGTCTGCCGAACTAATGTAACCTTCTTTCCGACCCAGCCTGTCACTCACATGACTCACGACTTCGATCTGGCCGGTCCCTCGTTCCAAATCCTCAGAGGCCGCGCCAAAGCCGCCAAGCGAGGGATTGGGTAAGCAGACTTAATTTTGTATCTGAGATCAATGCCCAGAGACGCGCAAACCCACATCCAACCATTGGAGGTTACGCATGAAGGCGCATCCAGCTTTGATTGCATTCTTGCTCTTGGCTGTTGGATTGGCCGTGGCGCAAGTTCCCACAGCCGCCACTGGAGGTCAATCGGCGGCTTCGCCGAGTTCCGATAGTGTGACCAACCACTCCAAAGATAATGCTGCGCCTCCCTCGGTAACGGGAGATCAGAACAATGGAGCCTTGCAATCGCAAATTGAAAATGCCCTGCGTAACGAGCCCACGCTCGGCGGCAGCCACATTCTGGTAAATGTTTCGATTGAAAGCATCGATTTGGGTGGCACCGTAGGTTCCAGCAAAGATAAACAGACTGTAGAGCGCATCGCCCAGTCGTTCGATGGCAATCGAAAGCTGAATGATAACTTGATGATCACTGGACATGGGCATTCCGACTTGGCACCCGATCACTCCGCGATGAACAATGGCGGAACCGGAAATGCGCAGAATCCAACCACTAGCCAAGACGGCACGAGGACGAACAATCAAGCGAATCCGCCGAAGCGATAGCGTTCTCTCTTAATTCCTGGACTGCTGGAGAGAAGGGCCAATGCTGCCGCTTTCTTTTTGGGCGGAGCTGCCTGCCCCTCAGTGATACAATCTCGCCGATTTACGATCCGATGCCACTCTCTTTGGTTGTAGCCTGCTCCGGAGAGCAGGGATACTGACTTTCGTTTGCACCAAAAGGAGACCCATGAGTTCTGCCAGCTCAATCGCGCCCGTGGAGCAACCAGCGCTTTCCCAAGCCGAACGTGTCGTGGACACCTTCGTCGCTCCCAGCAAGACATTCACGGACATCCGCCGCAATACCAGTTGGTGGGTACCGTGGGTATTGATTTCGATCGCGGGGCTGGCGCTGGTTTTTACGGTCGACAAGAAGGTCGGTATGGAGAAGGTCGCCGAGAACTCGATACAACAGTCACCCAAGCGGGCGGCCAAGCTCGAGCAACTTCCGCCCGACCAACGCGCCTCCCAGATGGAGGTAGCAGACAAGATGACTCGGATCTTCGCTTATGGGTCGCCGGTCTTGACCATAATCGTTGTGGGCATCATCGCTGCCGTCCTTCTAGGCACCTTCAACCTCGGCTTTGGCGCTCAGCTCAAGTTCATGCAGTGCATCGCGATCAGTATGTACGCTTTTCTTCCCGGGATCATCAAAGCGCTGCTTGTGATACTGACCATCATGATTGGCGGTGGGGAGAGCTTTACTTTCGAACACCAGCTTGCCAGTAATCTGGGGCCGCTGTTCGATCCCAGCTCACCATTCCTTTATTCCATCGCCTCGTCGCTTGACTTGTTCAACATTTGGACGCTCATTCTGACCGGAATTGGCTATTCCTGTGTATCGAAAGTCAAACGTGGTACCTGTATGGCGGTGGTTTTCGGGTGGTGGATTGTGGTGGTGCTGGTAGGAGCGGGGTTCTCAGCATTGTTTGCCTAAGCACTGCGGGGGCGCGGGATTTCGCATCCGCAGATACGGTGAAGCGGCAATCCGCGCGTCCCGCTTGCCCTCTTATTCTCCGCCGTGGTGCATGGCTGGTTCTTCCGCTGCCGCGGTTATTGCGACGCCTTCGCTGAAGCTGCCAATGTAGGCGCTGCGCCGTCCATGTGTGCTCCACTGCGAGCCCAGTCCATCACCTTCAAACTCATCCGTCAAAGCGACGGCCGAAGTGGCATGTTCAACCTTGGTCAGCGGGGGATAGTAGTTGGTCTCGTTACCGCAGATATGGTCGTGATGGTTGAGCGGGCGCGTCACGATGGTCGCTAGCCGTCCAGCATGCAGTATGGCATGGCCACTTTGCGGGTCGGCGGGCACGTCGAGAATAACTGGCACGTACTCCACGCGAGCGACGTTGTCCAGTAGCTTTCCGCCCTCGTGCTTAGCGAGCGCGATCAGCGCCTGGCGCTGCGCAGCATTGGCCGCATCGTCCACCATCAACACCGACTCGGCGGGATAAGGCTGTCCGTAGGGATCGCCCAGCGTGGCCCGCGCACGAACCGCGGCGGCGACGGTCAAACCGTCAAGCTTCACGCCGGCCCACGAACCTTCCTGTACGTGCCACGCCAGCAAGGCCTGATTGCCGGTAAGACCAGTCTCGCCGTTGGCAAAGCATTGCGCGACATACACGTCGGTTGAGCGGGACTCGATATAAACGCCGCGAATTTGTTGGGCCTCAAGCGTAGCGGCACCAACTAGAAAAACAGTAAGCAGCAAAATGGTTTTACGCATGGCGTGAACTCCTCATCCCCGGTACTGAGTATCTTAGATGAGAAGCGCGTGGTCAGGGTTTCGGAAGGATCTTCTTGCCTGTCAGTTGATTCTGGCGCCGGATCTCCTACCCATTCGGCTTGATCACTTTGGTATGGCCGGTAGTCTTCAACTTGAAAACGTCGCCAGGGATTTTGTGGTTGATTTCAATGTTGTTGTACTTGGCCACTCGATAGTCGCCTGAAGGTTCGGAAAATTCTTGTTGCACGCTCACCCCTCGCGCCGGGTCGATCCACAGCGTAATTGTCTGAAACATGCTCTTTACCCTTTGCGACTTCGGCGTCAGCTCGAGTTTCGCGGCATTTACTCCTTGCACCTGCTCCACGCCGGCATAGCTTACGTCGAACGATTTCTCCAAATCGTGTCCCCGACCGCCGAATCCCAGCACCAGGAAGCTTTCGAAATCAGCCTTGTTCTTGCCGGGGTTGTATTCGGTGACCTGATCGATAGACGGCTGATACACGCTGACCAGGCTTCCGGTAAACAGCACGAACTTCTTGTCAGGCGATGTAATGTTGGCCGCCATTTGCACGTCGGTGCCCTCGCGGCGGAAGTACATGGTGCCCTTCTGGTAATCGTGCTCGTCAACCACCTTCTGATACTGGTCCCATACGAAGTCGCACTGGGCAGTGCGAAAGTTCGCCGCCGCCTGGTCCATGGAGTTCAATGTGGCTTCCAGGTTTTGCGCTTGTACCCCCGCCGTGGCGCAACATGAAACCCAAAGCAGGAGAGCAATTGTTTTCAGGATTTTCATATCGGCTCTTGCTATAGACTTGCCCCGAGACAAAAGGTCAAAGTTTTCGGGTACGCAGTCTCCTGCCGAGACTTTCGAAACCTTGGTTAGCGATGCCCCCAAACTTTATACGCAACCACATTGTGCTTACTATCGCGTACGGCTTCGTATCGATCGATGGTCACGTAGCCAACGACCGGCTCGATGATGTGGGCCAGGGAATCTCGGATATCGGCGTCGCTGTCACCCTTGACCGCCGCCGCGTCCACCTTGTAGAGGAAGCCGTCTCCCTCCTGTTGTACAACGACCTCGGTTTGATGCGGCGGACGTTCCTGCGGTTTGTCGCGGAAATTGACCCAGTGCGGCGTCAGGAAGATGAACGCCAGGATGAGCGTGACCATGACATCGTAACGGACGCTGCCGCGCGGCGAGGTCCACCAGATGTAACCTTTCAAGGTTTGGCCCAACTTGCTCATCGCTGGGCTTAGTCTAGAGACCCGCGGGACGGAGTGCAAGAAAGTCGCTTTTCGCTGTTCGCTATGTCGTTATTCGCCTTTCGCCTCTTCGCCTTTCGCGATTCGCCTTAGTCTGTGGCAAATCGCTGTAGTTGGGGCTGCGAGATGGCAAATCGCGGCGAAATCGACTCCGATCAATAGACTTCAGCGCTGGCGAATCGCCAAGAGCGAAAAGCTAAAAGCCAGGGGCGAACAACGAAAAGCAAAAAGCGAATGGCGAAGAGCGAATGGCACCCCTTCCTAACCCCTAGCCCCTGCCTCACGTCCTCAGCTCCACCACCGTCGCGCCGCCGCCACCCTCGTTCTGCGGAGGTTCGCTCACACTGGCGACATGTGGATGGCTTTGCAGGAACTGGCGAAGCGCTTTGCGCAGAATTCCCATTCCGCTCCCATGCACCACGCGGACCCGCACCGCACCCGCCAGGAACGCGCGATCGACGAACTTCTCTACCGCCCGAGTGGCTTCGTCCACGGTCTGGCCGATTACGTTGATCTCGGTTGCGACACTATCATCCTCACGAGCCAGAGAAATGTTGATGCCGCGGGCACGCGCCGATTCCACTGGGTTGATCCCGGCCCGCGCGATCACGCTGGCAAAATCATCGCGCGCCACCTTCATCTTCATGGGCCCAACCGCAACCTCGAAGCTGTCATCGTCGAAATAGCGCAACACCTTGGCGTCGCGACCCAACGATTTCAGCCGCACCGTATCGCCAATGCCGACCTGCTTGACGACATGCTGCTGCGCGTGCGGATCGCCGCTGTCAGCGCCCGTGGTGTGCGCTACCACGGTGGAATCGAACTGCTCCCGAAATTCGCGGCGCATCTTAGCGATGCGGCGCTCCGCGTCTTTCGACAACTTCAACGCCTGGGCACGGTCCTGCACGGCATTGACGGTTTCGCGCGCGCGGTACTCGAAGTCGCGCAACACGCTATCCAGCTTCTTCTCCATCTCGCGCAGCTTTTCACGCTGTTCCTTGCGGCCTTCGAGGGCGAGGTGCTGACGCTCGCGCGCGACGTCCTGTTCGCGGGCGCTAAGCGCGGCCCGCTCGATGTCGATGTGTCGCAATTCCGAGTGCAGGCGGTCAAGAAAGCGCGCAACGTCTTGCGCCTGCGAGGTCATACGCTGCCGCGACTGTGCAACGATCTCTGGATTCAGCCCCAGCTTTTGCGCAATGTTGATTCCAGCGGAGGCTCCCGGCACGCCAATGCGCAGCTCGAACGTGGGCGCAAATGTGTTCTCATCGAAACCGACTGCGGCGTTGAGCACGCCCGGCGTGTTAGCCGCGTAAACTTTTAGCGCGGTGTGATGCGTGGAGACGATACTGATACATGTTGCCTGCCGAAAGTAGTCGGCGATGGCCACCGCCAGCGCAGCACCCTCTTCCGGATCGGTAGCCGACCCCAGTTCGTCGAGCAGAACCAGCGAATGCGCTGTCGCCTGGTGAGAGATGAGATCGATGTTGGTGACGTGCGCCGAAAATGTCGAGAGATTCTGCTCAATCGATTGGTAGTCGCCGATATCGGCGAACACCGCATCGAAGATGGGCAGTTCGGCGCGTTCGGCCGGGACGGGAATGCCAGACTGCGCCATCAGCGCCAGCAGCCCGACGGTCTTAAGAGCTACAGTTTTTCCACCGGTATTGGGACCGCTAATGATGAGCTGACGATGCTCGGCATCAAGTTCGACAGTGAGCGGAACCACGGCAACCTTCCGCGCCTTCAAGGTCCGCTCCAACAGCGGATGCCGTGCATTGCGCAGTACGAGCGCATCACACGAGTCCGTCAGCGATGACCCATTGACCGGTGCCAGGGTGACCGGAGACACATCAGCTTGTGATGATCCCGGCTCGTCTGCAGTATCACTGTTCCCCAGCAGCTTTACAGCGACGCAGTCATAGTCCTCTGCAAAGCGAGCCTTGGCGAACTGCAACTCGAGCTCGGAAAGAACCTGCACCGCGTTGCCGAGCGCGTCGGCATGTTCGCCCAGCCGTGCGGTCATCTCCAGCAGAATGCGATGGATCTCCGCCTGCTCATCTTCCAGCAGCCGCACCAGGTCGTTGTTCTGTTCGATCGTCTCCAGCGGCTCGATGAATACAGTTTGTCCGCTCGAAGAGGCGCCGTGTGCCACGCCTTGTACCCGCCGGCGCTGCTCCACCTTCACCGGAATTACGAAGCGCTCGCCACGAATGGTGACCAGCTCATCCTGTACTGCGCCATCCTCAGAAAGACGTCGCAGGTAAGAGCGCAGCGACTCCTGGATGGCGCGTTTCTGCTTCTCCATTTCGCGGCGAACCCGCGCCAGCTCAGGCGAGGCCTTATCGTCGAGCGTGCCGTCGGGGAGGATCTTGTTGCGGAAGTAACGCAGCAAGAGTGTGAAATCGGCCAGGGTCTGCGAAAGGTCGAGAATTGCCTGCCACTTTTCCTGCACTTCGACGGGAGGATGCAGCGCGATCTCCCGCCACTCGGCAGCGCGGTCGGCGACCAGCAGCAGGTCGCGGATCTCGATGATCTCCAATGCAGCGCCGCGGATGCGCGACTTGTCCACCAGCGTCGTGGGGTCGAGCAGGCCAAGAAAATCAAAACGCCCGCCGGCGCGCAGGTATCCGCGCAGCTCTGCGGTCAATTGCTGCTGGCGTCCGATCCACTCGCGGTCACGCGAGGGCGTGAGCTCCATCACGCGTTCATGTCCGAGCGGCGAGCCGGTATAAATGGCGAGCAGTTGGCGCAGCTGATCGAATTCAAGCACGCGCTCGCTGGAGTATTGGATGGGACTGGGAGAACTCATCAGGGCTGGCTCTATGGTACAGCAGCCAAAGCGGCGACTCGCCGCCATCGCTAAGACTCTCTTGAGTTGAATTCAGGCCTCAGGTTAAACTAACCCGTGGCGATGGAGTTCGCCGTTAACCGCCCCGCGGGCTGATAACTCCTACCAAGCAAGCAGGAGAACTCCATCGTGAATTATCTGTGGATCGCCTTAGGCGCGGTTGCCGGTGCCAGCGCGCGCTACTTCTTAAGCGGATATATTGCCCGCGTTTTCTCAACCACCTTTCCCTACGGTACGCTCCTCATCAATATCACAGGCAGCCTGGTGCTGGGCTTCTTTTTGGTTCTCGCCGGAGAACGGATGCTGCTCGACCCTCGTTGGCGGCTACTGATTGCCATCGGATTCTGCGGCTCCTACACAACATTTTCCAGCTACGCCTTCGAATCGTTCGCCTACCTTGAGCAGGGCCAGTGGATGCTGATGGCGGTGAACATGGTGGCCAGCAACGCGCTCTGCCTGGCCGCGATAATAACGGGCGCAGCCATTGCGCGGGGGTTGTAGAATGGCATCCTCCATGGCTGTTCAAGTAACCATGTACCTTACACAGGGCGACTCGTGGCATCACCGCCCACTGCATACGGAGGTACTAAAGTACCTGCGCCAGGAAAACGTTGCCGGCGCCGTGGCCTTGCATTCGGTTGCGGGCTTCCAAGGCCGCAGCAGCGTTCATACCGCCCATCTTGTCGAGGCGGGAGGCGAGCTGCCAGTGGTAATTACTTTTGTCGATACCGACGAACACGTCACTCGCGTTCTTCCCAAACTACGGGAGATGGCCGCCCATCGACTCATCGTTCGTGAGAATGTTGTGATTGAGCAGGGCAGCCTCGATTGATGGCGGTCTTCACCGTTTATTCACCCTCACCAGATATGGCCAACTACCGTTCTTCCCGCCCGCCAGATAAACTGTTGCGGGCGAATCGCTGCGTCCATTTAAAGTTCGAGGGCACACCCGGTTCATCCGATTTGTTTCTCCCAAGCGAGAGGAGCTCATGGCACCGCTAACTTCCGACGCGTTCGTTTTCTTCGGCGCAACCGGCGACTTGGCCCACAAGAAGATCTTTCCTGCGCTTCAAAGCATGGTGAAGCATGGCACGCTCAATGTGCCGGTGATCGGCGTGGCCAAGTCCGGCTGGACCGTCGAGCAATTGCGCGAGCGGGCCCGCGATAGCTTAGTCAAGTTTGGTGGAGGAGTGGACGACGAGGCCTTCCAAAAACTCTGCGAGCTGATGAGCTACATCGATGGCGACTACAAGGACAATAAGACTTACGCGACCCTTCGTGCCACGCTTGGCAACGCGCAATCGCCTACCCATTACCTGGCAATTCCGCCCAGCATGTTTCCGGTGGTGGTACAGGGACTGGCGAAGTCAGGCTGTGCGCAGAACGCGCGGGTCATTCTGGAGAAGCCCTTCGGACGCGACCTGGTTTCGGCCCGCAAGTTGAACGACACGCTGCACATCGCTTTTCCCGAAGAGCGCATCTTCCGCATCGATCACTATCTTGGCAAGGAGGCGGTCGAGAACCTGTTGATCTTCCGCTTCGCCAACAGTTTTCTGGAGCCCATCTGGAACCGCAACTATGTACATAGCGTGCAGATCACCATGGCCGAGTCGTTCGGCGTTGAGGGCCGGGGAAAGTTCTACGAAGAGGCGGGCGCCATTCGGGATGTGGTGCAGAACCACATGCTACAGGTGGTCGCATTCCTCGCCATGGAGCCGCCCACGATGATGTACGTAGATTCGGTGCGTGACGAGCAGGTCAAAATCTTCCGCACCATTCCGCCGCTCAGTCCCGCCAACATCGTTCGCGGGCAGTTTCGAGGCTATCGCGACGAGCCGGGCGTGTCGCCCAAGTCCGACGTGGAGACCTTTGCCGCATTGCGCCTGGAGGTCGATTCATGGCGCTGGGCGGGAGTCCCGTTCCTGATTCGTGCCGGCAAGCGACTGCCTACCACGGCGACAGAAGTGTTTGTGAAGTTGCGCAAGCCACCGCTCGCCAAAATTGGCGTTGATGGTCGCAACTACTTTCGCTTTCGCCTCGGCCCCGATATCGAGCTGAGTTTGGGGGGGCGCGTTAAGCGGCCCGGGCCTTTGATGG
The DNA here is from genome assembly GCA_963748225.1 of uncultured Acidobacteriaceae bacterium. Lineage (GTDB taxonomy): Bacteria > Acidobacteriota > Terriglobia > Terriglobales > Acidobacteriaceae > Bog-257. The sequence goes on along the minus strand of CAVVHW010000010.1, from coordinate 554,215 downwards.
TGCCCATGCCAGTGGAGTTGTCGGCGGTAAAATACACCACCAGCGACGAGATGGATGCCTACGAACGTTTGCTTACCGACGCCATGAAAGGCGACCAGTTGCTGTTTGTGCGGCAGGATGCAGTTGAGGCGGCTTGGGCGATCGTCGATCCTATCCTTGGCGACTGCTGCCCGACCGAGGTCTATGAGCCGGGCACCTGGGGTCCGCCCGACTCGCGCGAACTGGCCGCCGACATTGGCGGCTGGCACGATCCGGAATAGTCACGCTCCCACGAAAATCCTTCACCATAGAGGCACAGAGGACACGGAGTTTTTGTGGATGGGGAGTTATCTCGAATTAGAGCAGACTCTGAGTTGTTGTATCCGGATGGAGCGCCGCTTGAGAGGCTATTACGAAACTCCAATTGAACAAATGCCAGTCGGACGAGAGTAGTTGAGTACGTCGAAAAAAGAGCCCGCAGGGCGTAATAATCATAGCCCAGGGCGTAAGCCCTGGGTGGGGTGGGAGATAGATGCGAGTCCCGGAGGGACGGCACGAGTTTCGTAACAGCCGCTTGAGCGGTGCCTTTGAGAGTTGCGCCTGGGTTCGGCTCCCTTCTTGTACCCTCGGTTTGCACGCCTGAAAGGCGTCCACACCCAACACCGGGATAAGGGAACTTCGCGGATCGACATCCGGATTCTCGATCATAGCGCCCGCGTTGCTGACACGAACGGGTTCCCGGCAATGACAAATCGCAGCGGCCGTTCGACGGCTTTGGTAATCCCGACGCGCGGCGTGGCCGCGATGCGCTCGGGACGATAGCCGTCGTCCGCAAACCAAAGGTCTGACGACGGCGCAGTAAGGTCCTTGTCGTTGTCGCGAAGACGGGTGATACCAAGCGCTTGCGCCATACGTCCCGGGCCACTGGAGATCATCCGCAATTGTGCGGGTCGCGGCGCATCAGGGAGCGCCAGGCCGCGAGCCCGAGACATCGCGTCCTGTCCGTACACTGGCTCCATGGCACGGAACAGCACGCCGCCAGCCTCTCCATCGGGCAAGCAGGAAACATTGAGGCAGTAGTGATTGCCATAAATGAAGTACACGTACGCGTGTCCAGGCGGCCCGAAGAGTACAGCGTTGCGCGGAGTTCGACCGGAATAAGAGTGCGCCGCCGGATCGTCGACTCCAAGGTAGGCTTCGTCTTCGACGATACGGCCAGCGAGAAGTGCTCGTCCTTCGCGGCGAATTAGCAACTTGCCCAGCAATTCGCGTCCTACGGTCACCGGATCATGGTTGAAGAATTCGCGCGGAAGAATTCGAGCATCCCGCAACTTCGCAGCCGGGAAGCGGCTGGCATGCGGCTCGGTCCGTGGAGCAAACTTCTCCGTGACTGGGAGTCGATTCTTCATTGCAAGTAGCATGCGATGTTCGCGATCAATTTACAATCATCCTGCATGATTGCGCACCTTCGCGGACGACTCATCTCCAAGCATCCGAATCAGGCCATTGTCGAGACCGCCGGCGTCGGCTACGACGTTACCATCACTGTCCCTACATTTTCCGATTTGCCGGCGCTAGGCGGTGAGGTCGCGCTGCACATTCACACTCACGTTCGCGAAGACGCCCTGGCCCTCTTTGGCTTTCTGCGGCGGGAAGAGAAGCAGCTGTTCGAGAAGCTCATCACGGTGAGCGGTATCGGACCCAAGCTGGCGATTACTATTCTTAGTGGGATGCCTGCGGCGGACATGGTCGGCGCGATTCGCGGTAACGATTTCGCCCGGCTTACGCGAATCCCCGGCATCGGGAAGAAGACGGCCGAACGCATGTGTGTGGAGTTGCGGGACAAGCTGGAAGGATTCGGCGAAGCACAACCCGCAGTGTCCCATTCTGCCGTGGAAGAAGACGTCATCTCGGCGCTGTCCAATCTAGGGTACCAGCGAGCGGTCGCAGAGAAGGCCGTGGAACGGGCGGTGCAATCCGCCGGGCGGGAGAACTTCGATGCCATGTTCCGCGCGGCCTTAGGCGCCTTGTCGCACGGATAAGTGGACTCGGAAGGAACTAGGAAGGTCGAGAGGCAAAGGTCTAAGCCCACGAGCCTCGCGGAACTGTCTCCTCCGCTTTAATCAAACCGCCCTTATGGCTATTGCGGTTGCGGCGGCTGTCCCTCGACGTTGGCAGGATTCAACTGCTGCTGATATCGCTGTTGTTGTTCCTGCATATTCTGCAGTTCCTGGAGCAACTGTTCCGGAGTCTTACCACCGTTCAACTGATCTCCACTTTGTTGGGGTGGCTCATTCGTATCGGGCGAACGCACGGGAACTTGCCCCGGCCGAAATCGTCCTGGAATGGGGGCGACCGGCTGATTTTCTGGCGGGTTCTCGGCCTCCGGTTCCGGTGGCATATCTTCGTCTTGCGGCTCTTCAGCTTGTGGTTGTGGTCCCGGACCATTGTTTTGGGCAGTGTTCACCGCTGCCGGCGCATTCTGCCGAGTTGTCAAAATTACTTTCTGCACGCGCCCGGGATCGTCAGTCACCCCCAAAATGATGTAGTTAAACTTGGACCCGTTTAATAGCGTATTCAAGATATCCCGTGGCTGTCCCGGACCTAACTGCATGCTGACCCGATCGTTCGAAGCGCTGGACGGCATCTCCATAGATGCACCCGTCTGAGCCTGAATTGAACGCAACACTTGCGACAGTGTCGAGTTCTTGGCATCGATAGTGAGCAGCCCATTCTGATAGGTGACGTGCGGCGGGGTCGGAGCCATTTGCTCTGGCGTCAGCGGTACGGGCGCAGGAGCAGGCGTCTCTGCAACCGGTGCGGCTTTCTTGACATGATGATGGGTCGGTTGCGGATGCGCGCCGGCTACCGGAGTGGGGTTCGCCGGAGCGGGTGTCTGTGCTGGCGATTCAGCCAGAGCAAGGCAGAGTCCGCATGCCAACAACAAAGACGATCCCAAATTGTGCCAGAGGCGTACCATAATTATTTAGACGGCTGAGCGGGTTCGTCGTTTTTCGATTCCCGCTGCCACGCTCATTTTAAACCCGGCCGTGGCGCGTCGGTTGCGATTCGCCGCGGAATCATGAACAAACGCGGCTAAACATCTGCCCCAGGAACAATAGCATCTTAAGGATTTTAGAGAGCAACCAATCATCCATATATTCTGCAAGCCACATGGCATTCAGATGGCGCTAAGGCTACGAACATGATCCGAATATCGTTCGCTTGTCGCTTGAACGACCGTTTCTTCCTTCGAACCGTCCTATTGTTGCTTGCGGTGACGATCACTGCGTCCGTAGTGACGGCACAGACTTGCAGCAGTGGCGCCGATTTGGACGTCCCGACCAAGAACGCAGTCGAAGTAGCGGCGCGCCAATTTCTCGACATGTCAGCGCACGGAGATGTGGCTGGCCTCAAGGCCAACGCCATTCCGGCAATTGCGGGAGATTTTGGCAGTATCGAGCAGGCCGTGGTAACCAACAAACCATATTTCGCGCAAGGTCCAGCAACGGTCAGCGGCGCGTACGTACTGGACGCTTCACAAGCCAAAGGAACGATTCCGAGAGCAGACTTCTATTGTGGCATCTACAACTCGCCCGACCGCCTGGTTTTCTCGATCTCTAACCTGCCGGCCGGACGTTACGCGTTGGTGATGCAAAAGGTCGCAGGCAAGGACCCAATCACGCTTTCCCTGATTCTGCAGAATGTGAATGGCGCGTGGAAGCTGGCGGGATATTACCCGCGATTGGACTCCATCGGCGGCCATGATGGGCAGTGGTATCTGACCAAAGCACGCGAGTACAAGTCCAAGGGGCAGTTACACAATGCCTGGTTCTACTATCTGACAGCGTGGGACTTGATGGCGCCGGTGAACTTCATGAGTACGCCACAACTCGACAAGATCGCCGAAGAGATGCAGGGCGCGCGGCCGAGCGACATGCCAAGCGACGCTTCGCCGCTAAATCTTGCTGCCAATGGCAAGACATTCAAGGTCACCGAGATGGTGGCCGTGCCTGTGGAAGACAATCTGGACCTACGCATTCGCTATGGAAATCCGCAAGCGTCAGATTCCGGCGTAGCCTTTCAGGACAACATGGCCGTCAGCAAAGCGGTCGTCGGCAAGTATCCGGAACTTCGCGAGGCTTTCGCTGCGGTGATTGCGCGCGCCGTGGACGCCAGCGGGCATGAGTACGGTTCCGTGCTGCCGATGAAGGACGTTAAGTAGAGCAAGTCGCCGCTGACACGAAGTTCGTGACACACTATATTCGTGTAGTGAGATCTAACCTTCGAAACATTCCCGTCAGCGTAGAGGAAAAATGTCGCCCGCTGGGCACGCTTGGAAGCCGCTCGAAAAGAGACGACGGCTCCTGGGGGAGATATTGAAGGAGCGCATGCTGACCAAGGACAGCTATGAGCGCTCTATGCGCCAGGCCCTTGCGCGGAAGCCCTTCTTGAAGACGGATGGTCAATATCTGTCGCGCGAGGAGGCCCATGACCGCTCTCGTCTTCGTTGACACCAATGTTCTCATTTACGCCTTCGATAGTGCCAACGCAAAAAAGCAACAGGCTGCGGCGCTGTGGCGAGTAGAACTCTGGGAGAGCGGCCGAGGCCGGATCAGCTTTCAGGTTTTGCAGGAGTTCTACGTAAAGGTCGCCCGCAAATGGCCACACGCCCGTGAAGAGGCCCAGGCGGAGGTGAGAAACCTGATGGCATGGATCCCCATAGCTATGGATAGTGCTCTTCTGGAGCAAAGCTGGAAGATCCAAGACCGTTATAAGCTCTCGTTCTGGGACGCAGCCATCGTTGCGGCGGCGAAGGAATCCTCTTCCCGTTACCTGCTGACGGAAAATTTGCAGGCAGACCAGGATTTAGATGGTGTCATCGTGATCAACCCGTTTGTTCGCGGTCCCAGCTTCCTGTCTCGTCGGCAGTAAAGACATTCTTCCGAGAAAAAGATTCATTCCGCTTATCCTGCATTGCCCGCCTCGGCCTTCTTCACCTCGGCGGACGCACTGGCCGGCCGCTCAAACCTGCACTCCCTGGGCTTCTTGTCGAAGCGCAGTCCCTGAAATACCGGAGCGCGCATTTTAATTCCGCCGTTTTGGCCCTCGTGTGTCCACTCGGTGAACTTAATCTCAGCCACTAGTTCGGGCTTCACAAAATGGACCCGTCTTGTGCTTTCCACTTTCCCGAAGAATGGATTGTGATTGGTCTCCAGCGAGTGCAGACGCTTCCACATCGCCGCGTGCGAGTCTTCGGTAAAGCCACTGCCCGCCTGGCCAATGGGGACCAGACGGTCCTGACCGTCATAAAGTCCGAGCACGACGGAGCCGAAATTTTCGCGCGAGCCACGCGGATCGGTGTAACCCCCAATCACGCACTCCTGCCGCTTGACGATTTTGATCTTGAGCCAATCGCGGCTGCGCTTTTGCACATAAGGACTGCTGCGGAGTTTGGCGACAATGCCTTCCAGACTGCGCTGTTCTGCCGCTTCGAATAGCGCTTTGCCGTTCCCGACGTAATGGTCGGAAAAACGGACGACATCGCCAGCTGCCAGGATAGACGCGAGTACCTCCTTTCGCTGTTCCAGTTCAGCTTGCATCAGGTTGTAGCCATCAAGATAGAGCAGATCGAAGACGTAATACATCACGGGAATATCGTCGCGAGTGCGTCGAATGCGATGGCCGCCTTCGCCAACTCCGGTCCGCTGCTGCATCAGACTGAAGGAAGGCCGACCCTGCGCATCGAGCGCTACGATCTCGCCATCCAGAATCGCGGTCCGCGCCCTAACGGAATCTGGGATCGAGCGAAGCTCAGGATACGCGGCAGTCAAATCGTTTTGGTTACGCGACATCAGGCGCACCGAACCCCTCTCCACAAAAGCAATTGCGCGATAGCCATCCCACTTCACCTCATAGAGCCATTCTTGGCCGTCGAACGGCTTATCAACGAGGGTCGCAAGCATGGGATGGATAGAGTGGGGCATCGGCGCTTTATGGCCGATGCGCGCCGGGTCGGGGTTTAGGGCTTTACTGTCTGTCGCGCCATGCGAGATTTTTTTTTTACGCTGCTAGCGGCGGTTGTGCGCTCGCCCTTTGATGGGAGCCGCGAAGGTTGCTTTGCTTGCGTGGAATTCTTCGCTACGTGTTTCGCTAGCGGTTTCGCCGCAGCCGGAGGCGATTTCGAAGATGCCGACTTCTTCTGGGCTTTCGCTCTTATAGCATCGGCTTTCGCAATCGATTCCGCGAGCCAGTCATTCTTCTTCGAAGCGCCACCGACCGATGCCTTACGACTACTCTTCCACTCCGCCGAACCCTGATCGCCCGCAATCTCATCCATGGTGCGCTTGGTCAGCACGGAGTAGTCGTACTTGTCGATGTCGTAGCCTTCCTCCACGTAGGCATCGCGGTGCTTGATCAGCAGCCACTCGGTCCCCTTGCTTCCTGGGCGCCGTGACTTCATGTGCACCAGCGCGAAATCGCCTTTCAGCTTCTTGCCGTTGAGGCGAAACTTCAGGTCTCCTTTGCGCAGCATCTCTACGGCATCGCCCTGCGGCTCCCATGTGCCCATGTCCCACACCATGACCGTGCCTGCCCCATAGTTGCCAGACGGAATGATGCCCTCAAAATCGAAGTAGGAAACGGGATGATCTTCCACCTGCATGGCCAGGCGCTTGTCAGCAGGATCGAGTGACGGCCCCTTGGGAACGGCCCACGATTTCAGCACTCCTTCCATTTCAAGCCGGAAGTCATAGTGCAAACGCGTGGCGCGATGCTTCTGCACCACGAAGCGGCGGCGTTCGCCGCGTTCCACCTTCGCGGGAGGTTCGGGTGTCTGCTTGAAGTCTCGTTTACGCTTGTACTCTTCGAGCGCCATAAGCCACTTAGATGAACATATTCGAGCGTCGTGCTGCAAGGTTTATTGGTAAGGATGTCGCGGCATTGCTTCGATTTCGGGAACTGAGATTGGGCGACTAGCCAAAGCCGCGCCGGCGCTGGCTCTCGGCTGGGTTTGCTACAATCGAGATACCGCAAGTATGGGCGCTTAACTCAGCGGTAGAGTGCCATCTTCACACGGTGGAAGTCACAGGTTCGAATCCTGTAGCGCCCACCATTGAAACAAGCACTTACAGTGCATCTTGGCCTTCTGCGTTGCTCCAGATTGCTCCAAATGCTCCGCTATCGGCCTCAAACCTATAGCAATGGCGAAGCCCGTCACCCAGATCGCCCATGGCAGTCGCGCTCATGCTCCCGGGACATCGGAGCGACCCAGGGTCTGCGGCGCTACTGCATCATTCTCTTTGGTGAGAATTGCCTGCACGAGCCTGCTGTGCCTGCCGCTTTGCTTCGATACGCACCTGTGCGTAGATCTCGATCGTAAAGCGGGTGCTGGCATGGCGCATGAGTTCCTGCACTACCGTTACGTTCTCTCCATTTGCGATCAGTAGGGTTGAATACGTGTGGCGAAACGTGTGCCACCCGATTCTTTTGCGGATTCCAGCGCGCAATGCCGCCGGGCAAATGATCTTTTGCATCACGACGTCTGGCCAGAACGGTTGTTTCCTGCGGACGCGAGGGCTCGCAAATATCCAGTCGTCGGGATTGGGATATTTGCACGCCCACGCATCCCGAACCGCCGGTGCCCTGGAAATGGTCTTTCGGGCGGCCAAGGTGCCCTCCAGATCGAACTTGCGCCCTACCGCTGAGCATATGATTGCTGATGAGACATCGCCGTTTCACTCACTGACCATAGTCAGCCAATTCTCAGTTCACGGGGCTACCGCACCAGCTCGTCAGGCTCTCGAAAAGAGACAACCCCAAACCCCAATGAAAAACCTGCCGGCTGGCGGATCTGGTCAATATTGCTCAGACTGCGAATCGGAAGCTCTCTATCATCGGAATTGCCTCAGGTAACGCATCCCAACCGCAATTCCGCGGCTCTTTTGCGCTTCCGGAAGAGATGGGTCATGCTGCCAAGTAACCGAAAGCCGTTCCAGCGTATCGCGCGTGAGCTTAATCCTAAAGCGCACATAACAGAGACGCATTGCCCAGCGTGTGGACATTTGATAGCCATCACGCCCCGCCCGGAGCTGTTGGATTTAGTGGAGAACCTCCACATCTGTCCTGAGTCTCTAGCGTTCGCTTTCCCAAACCGCAGCTTTTCAATCAAGAATCTGTGCTAGATGACACGGAGGTCTTCTCTGACCGCGAAAGCCTATGAATCGCCTGAATTCGCGTCCCGCTCTGGAGTTGAGAGCATCTGCACTACTGCTTTGCGACAGTTAGGTCAGAAACTCCGGGTACACTCAAACTGATTGAGGAACTACATAGGCGCCTTGCCTTGTATATTCGCGTCCGGCGTACGCACATGATCGCCTGATGTCGCCAGCAATAGGAAGGGTTGCGTAAGGTATGTTGAAGCTGGAAAAGCGCGTGGAGGATAGGTTCGGCGTTCTTCCAAACTTTTTTCGTCTGTCGCCCGAAACTCCCGAGATCAATGAGAAACTTTGGGGTTTTGCCGACGCAGCCTATCTCGACAATCCGCTTCCGTCCCTTTTCAAAGAACGCCTGTTTGTTCATCTCTCTCGATTTTGTGCAGTGCGATATTGCATTGCACGGCATGTTGGCTTTCTGGTCGGAATTGGTCGTCCTGCCGGCGATGCGCATACTCGCGCTCAAAGTGTTGCAGAAGTCGTTAAGCTACTCCGGGACCCTTTCCCACGCGGACACGAACTACAGTTGTGCCTTTCGCATTGCGCGAGTTTCCCCGCACCTCTTGTCGAAATACCGAGTCCGGGCTCGCAAATTGAAGTCGCAGTTTTTGCACTCGCGAGTCATGTCTTCTTGCAGACTCCTAATGCTGCTGCCTGTCTCGACGCTTTAGAACGCCTGTTCGGCACGGTGCAACTGCAGTACTTGCTGTTGTTCTTGGCCTTCGTCAGGGCCGCCCATTACTGGACCAAGGTTCATCCCGAAATCGCTCTTGAGGATGACATTAAACAGCTCCTTGCGACGCATGAAGAACTGGCAGACTGTATTCTCAACGATCCGGAAGCCAGGTCTGACAGTCTTACTGAATCGCTGTTGGACGAGTTGCCAGTTCTGCGTCGGACAGCCGACAGGGCGATCGGCTTGCTTGCTGCGATCGTCGATTCCTCTGAGGACGCCATCGTCGGCAGGGACCTGGATGGCCTCGTGACGGCTTGGAATCCGGCTGCCGAGAGAATGTTTGGCTATACGGCTCCTGAAATGATAGGGCGCTCGATCATGGCCATAATCCCTCCAGAACTGCAGCATGAAGAAGTGGATATCATGAAGCGCCTGCGGAATGGCGAACGGATCGAGCACTTCGAAACCTATCGCTGGGCGAAGGATGGGCAGCGGGTCGACGTCTCTCTAACGATTTCACCGATTCGGGACGCAACTGGAAAGCTTGTGGGCGCTTCGAAGATCGTCCGCGATATTTCCGACCGACTGAGAGCTTTGCATACAAGCTTGAGGCTTGCCGCTATTGTTGAATCATCCGAGGACGCGATCATTGGAAAGGATCTTAACGGTATCATCACGAGTTGGAATGCTGCTGCGACACAGATCTTCGGCTACGAGCCCGAAGAGATTGTTGGGCACTCGGTCTTGCGGCTGATACCCCGCGAACTGCACTCCGAAGAACCGATGATCCTTTCCCGGTTGAAGGCCAGTGGCCGACTTAAACACTTCGAATCTCGAAGACTGCGTAAAGATGGTCAACTCATCGACGTGTCGCTTACCATCTCTCCCATCAAAGACCCGTCCGGGAAATTCATCGGAGCTTCCAAGATCGTACGTGACATTACGGAAAGGAAACGCATCGAGCGGGCACTCGTGGAGAGCGAGAAGCTTGCCGTCGCCGGACGAATGGCGGCGACGCTTGCCCATGAGGTCAACAATCCCTTGGAAGCGATCATGAATCTCGGATTCTTACTGGAGAAAGACACCTCGCTTTCGGCGTCAGGTAGGGCATATGCCGAAACGCTGCTCGAGCAGGTAAGCCGTGCCAGTGAAATTACGCGCCAGACGTTATCGTTCTACCGGGGAACCAGCACAGCCGCAGAAGTCTATCTGCCGGCCCTGTTCGCAGGCGTTCTGAGCAGCAAGAAGGCCAAGATAAAAGCAAAAAATGTCAGGGTCCGGGTGGAGTGTGAAGGCGATAGCCGGACGTGGGGAATCGCAGGGGAGCTTAGACAATTATTCTTAAACCTGGTTGAAAATGCGATCGACGCTGTCGGCTTAGACGGACATATTCGCATTCGCACCCGCGACTTGACTACAAGAGCCGTCCGTATCTCGATCTCAGACAGCGGAGGCGGAATGTCACCGGAAACTGTCCAGCGAGCGTTTGAACCTTTCTTTACTACGAAACGTGAGAAAGGGACTGGTCTAGGTCTGTGGGTGTCGCAAGGCGTCGTCAGGAACCATAGGGGGAAGATCGGAATCAGGACCCGTCAATCCACTCAATGGCACGGAACCACGATTTCTGTTCTTCTTCCCACCGAAGAAGCGACAGATGTAACGACGTTATAAAGCTGCTCAGCTTCAGCCACAAATGGCTTCAAAGGCCATGGGCAACACCGTATCGCATTTCGTCCCCCGGGTTGGCTAAGCGTGTCTCGATTAAAACACGATCGATAATCTCTTTCGCGCAATCGCCGTATAACGTCTGTACTGTGCTGCGCCAGCCTGCGAAGTCCCCGCGGAGGAACTCAGCATGGAAGCTTGCCGGGTCGTACTCAGTATGGTAAGTCTTCAAAAGGAGTCCGCCCTGCTTTACTAGGCGATCGATAGTTTCTGCGTTTTGGAATAGATGCATAGTTGTCATCCTTCATACGTGATTGATGGCATAACATGGATCCAATCACGCTCTTACAACCAAGTTGCGTCAGGCCGGGATTGCCCGCCGGCGGTGGAGGGTTCTTCTGAAAAGGTGTGATGTGGGAAGGCGACCTAGCCGCCTTCCCATTACTTTGTGTTTACAGGTGTTACACGGCTACGGCGACGTTGTGGAAGGTCGAGATGACCGTCTCAAACGTCTGGACTCTCGGGGTTCCATCGATTACCTTCGCCAAGGTCTTCAACACCTCTGGGTAGGTGTTGGTGTTGTAATCGTTCGCATTGTTCTTGTGCTCCCACAAACTAACGGAAACCGCATCCTGGCTGCCCGGGTTGCATAGCGTAATTTCATCCTTGAAGCCCTTCTGCTTGCGCAGTAAAGGAAGAATCTGGTTCTCGAATGTGCGCGTGTAATCAGAATGCATATTGGATTTCAAGCGAAAAGAGATATTGCGTGCGTACATATTCAACCTCCTAAAGGTCGCGTCGCATATAAGAAGAAGGGGACTTCAGATGGGCTGACTTATATTCAGGGAACCTGAAAGAGGAGAGGCGTGGAAACTATCCTCAATGAAAACTATAGCTGATCGCACGAGGACTGTCAATCGAGAGCCCATGATCGTAGCCTTGTTGGCTCATTGCAATGGACTTAGTAACTATAGCCAGGAGCAAGTGTAACTATAGCGAGAAGGAAGTATTATGTCGAGCGTTACAGTGAAAATGGAAGTTTGGACAATGCCATCCAATCAGCGTACCATCCAAGATGAGAGAGTTTTTCTACCTCTCATTCAGATCCCCTGAACTAGGTCAGCCGTTCTGGAGCATTCTCCCCTTAGTTGTGACCGTTATAGGAGTTAAAGTGTCTAATCCCAAAGTTCAAATTGGCCAGAAGTCTGACCGTTCCAAACAGCAGGAAATCTCCAAGAACAATTCAGCGAGCAATGTTTCAGACGACGAGGTACGAACCCGCGCTTACGAAATCTACGAGTCTCGCGGCAGCGTCCACAATCGCGCCGACGAGGATTGGAGCCAGGCGCAGACCGAACTAAGGGAACTCGAGGGCGGCCGATAGCCTGAAGGGCACCTCGACCCGGACCGAAAAAACCCCACCCAAGCAAGAAGCTTGAGTGGGCCCACGCACCAATTGGCCACAACTATTGCTGGGGCTGGGGTGTGACTGTGGTGGTCGAGGTAGTGTCCTTCTTCACCGCGGGCGGCGGCGCGCTTGTGGTGGTTGTAGTGTCGGTCACCTGCGGCTGAGGCGTGGTTGTGGTGGTGGTCGAGTCGGTCTGCTTCACCTCTGGGCCGGCTGGCGTAACGGTCGTATCAGTGCTCTGAGTGACCTGGGCCGGCATTGCTGCCTGGTCCTGTGAGGTCCTGGTGGTGGTGCTCTGCGTCGGAGCACCGGATGGATTCTGCGTCGTGGTGGTGGTGTTGGATTGTGTGGTGCTCTGTGCCATTACCGGCAGAGACAGGGCGAGCACGACGAGCGAGCCCAGGACAGCAGCAAGTAGCTTCTTAGATATCATTCGATTCTCCTTCATGACCTTGGTCAAACACTATCGTATGGCGCCCGCTACCACTTAATCTGTGCACAATTGCTCGCAGTGGCGCCCAAATTTCGAGTGTCAATCCAGCCTCTTCATGAACTGACGCGAGCAATTCTGACCAGCTTTCGGCCGACTGGTCGTTGGATACTAGCCGAGGTAGAGGGGTCTAGGGCAGGCAAGGAGACCTTTCGAATTCAGCCTGCCTGTTCGCAGACCCTCAAGGCGTAAAGGAGTTTTCGATGAATCTCAATCTGATGGATCCCAAACTGATTGCTCTTGCGGTGGCAGTGGTTCTGATAATTGTGGTTGCTGTTGCGCTGTACATGCGAAAACGCAAGAACACCACGGCGGAGCTACGTGAACATTTCGGTCCTGAATACGATCGAGCTGTTCTACAACATGGATCCGAACGTAAGGCCGAAGCGAAGTTGGCGGATCGTGAAACGCGAGTTGAAATGCTCAAGATCCGCGATCTCGATGTTGCCGAGCGTGAACGCTACCTGGCCCAGTGGCAGGCAGTGCAATCTCGCTTTGTCGATTACCCGAAGGATGCAGTGACGGAGGCCGATGAGCTGGTGTGTTCGCTGATGAAGACGCGTGGCTATCCTGTCACCGATTTCGATCAGCGGGCGGCGGACATTTCCGTCGACCATCCCTTAGTGGTGGAGAACTACCGCTCGGCGCACGACATTGCCTTGCGGCTTGGCAGGGGCGAAGCCAGTACAGAAGAGCTGCGAACCGCCATGATTCACTATCGCTCACTCTTCGACGAACTGGTGCAGGTGCAGACAGTCGGCGACAAGAGGGTGGCGTAGCAGATAGGGTCTGCGACTCTCCAACAACACGCGCACAATGGAAACCCATTACCGAACAGAGGAGAAAATCATGATGAAACCGAGTACAGACGACAAAACAACGGGCAAGCTGCACGAAGTCAAAGGGACAATCAAGGAGACCGTCGGCCAGCTTACCAAGAACCGGGACCTGGAAGCTGAAGGCAAAGCTGAAAAGAATACCGGCAAGGCTCAAAACTGGATCGGCAAAGTTGAAAAGGCTGTCGGAGAATAGATGAATTAACATCGAGTCCGGGAACAAGAGAGGTCAAATGACGCAATCAGTATTGGAACGAACGGGTGAACAAGTTGCCGAGTCAGCACGTAAGGCTTCTCGGGCGACATCTGCCATTGCAGATGCAATCGAGGATGGGGTGGAAGCAGCGAGAGGGGTCGCAAAACAGGGTGGCGATGCTGCTGAAGAGCTTCTCGATGAGACGACTAAGCGCCTGCAGCGACATCCCATTGAGACAATTGTTGTGGCGTTTGCAATAGGAGTTTCGGCTGGAATCGCGATCGGCTGGATGATGAAGCGAAGATAGCTTTCACACTAATACCGAATAATTAAGGGTCCAGTGCGCTGGACCCTTTTTTGCTGGATTCTTAAAGTGCATTTACGAGATAACAGCGACTACAGGGAAGACTCCGCCGGCGAGATCAAGATACCAATTCGGCATTAATTGTGACATTCGTGAAAGGTGAGCCTTAGTGCTCAGACTCGCAAGCGTATCCGTGGAATCCTCATATACAGTACGCCGCTCACTCCACGCAAGCCCGCAGCACACGTGACAGCGCGGGCAAGCGAAGGATGACCTGGCAAGAGGATTACAAATGCGTACCATCCGTTTGCTGTTGCTTGCACTTCTGATCTTGGCCATACCAGCTGCTGCGTTTGCGCAATTCGTAGTCTCTGTCGCGATTGCCCCGCCCGCACTGCCCATCTACGCGCAACCCATGGCCCCTGCTGCCGGTTATTTATGGACGCCCGGCTACTGGGCGTATGGTAATGAAGGCTACTTCTGGGTGCCGGGTACTTGGGTGATGGCTCCCGCGGTTGGTCTGCTTTGGACTCCTGGTTATTGGGGTTGGGGCGGAAATGCCTATGCCTGGAATGGCGGCTACTGGGGTCCGCAAGTCGGCTTCTACGGTGGCATCAACTATGGCTACGGTTATGGCGGCTCCGGCTATCAGGGCGGATATTGGAATAACGGGGCCTTTAATTACAACCGCTCGGTGAATAATGTGAACGTCACAAACATTCACAATGTTTACAACAAGACCGTAATCAACAACACTACGGTGAACTATGTAAGCTATAACGGCGGAACCGGTGGAGTTAACGCCCGCCCGACTGCAGCAGAAGAGACCGCGGCACACCAGCAACACAGACCGCCAACGGCTCTGCAAACCCAGCATATACAGGCTGCCAGTACCAACCACGCACTCCTGGCGTCCGTGAACCAGGGCCGGCCGGCGATCGCCGCAACTGCGAAGCCCGCGGAGTTTAGCGGTCATGGCGTGGTAGCAGCCAGGCAGGCGGGAGCACCTTACAAGGCTCCTGAAGGTCATGTCGCTGCACCGTCAGCGGCAAACAAAGCGGTCCCAGCGCCGGAGAAGAGCGCGGCCAGTCCGCAGACAGCCCGGGCCACTCCCGCAGCGCGCCCTAACAACGTGCCTCGTCCATCCACTGAGTCAAGTAAGGCGACTGCGGCTCGCCCCGCGCCTCCCACCCATGCGCAGCCCGCTCCTCATCCCACGACTGCAGTTCGTGCGCAGCCCGCTTCTCATCCGGTGCCCGTGGCCCACGCGCAGCCCGCTTCTCGTCCGGTTGCACCTGGCCTGGGCCACGCGCAGCCCGCTCCTCGTCCGGCACCTGTGGCTCATGCCCAGCCGGCTCCTCATCCAGCGCCTGTGGCTCATGCGCAGCCTGCTCCTCATCCGGTGGCCGTGGCCCACGCGCAGCCCGCCCCTCGGCCGGCGCCCGCGACTCGTGCCGAGCCTGTTCCTCGTCCGTAACTCTTCTCTGCTGGCAACTGGATTTCGGCTGATCGAATGCGTCTACAGTTTCCTGGATTGCTTTTCTCGGTTACGTATTCCGGGAGTTCGGCCAACGAAGTCTCGCTGCGCAACCGGTGTCCTCCATAGTCAAGCACCACTCGCTCACTGGTGCCGTAACGCACTGTTGTAATCACCGAGGTTAGCGGTATGATCCCGGTTGGCAGGCAGTCCATACCGAGCAAATTGCTCGGCTTCGCTGCGCAATTCTTCGGGGACGGGCACCCGCACCGAATGATCTCCCAACAGACGGATTGTGACCGACTGCAGAGCGCTTTCCCAGCTAATACAGGTGATGTTCTGCAGCGGCGCCCATGGCGCCCTAAAACCGTAGCACTTCATCTACCAGGTTTGCGATCTCCGAAGCCAAATCGCCGCTGTTGTCGCCGGCATCGTGTAGATGCCCACGGGCACCGTGCCACTGTATTTTTACGAGGCGAAGCTGAACCGCACGCAGCCTCCGCCGATTACTCATCCAGATTTTTATTATGGCTTTGTCGGTATTGCGCTGGCATGGCAGATAGCATTCCTGATTATTTCGCGCGATCCGGTGCGCTATCGACCGCTAATGCCAGCGGTGTTCCTGGAGAAACTTCTCTATCCGGCCGCGCTGTTGATGCTCTACACGCAAGGCCGCGTCCGCGCCCAGATGCTCGCTGCATCCCTGTTCGACCTAGTCTGGCTGGCGCTCTTTATCGCGGTTTGGACCAAGCTGCGACCAGAGAATTAGCCGCAAGTAAATCCCTAAAACTTTTTTGCCGTGATGCGATCCGTGCCAATGTATGGCTGCAGTACTTCAGGGATCAGCACGCTGCCGTCGGCCTGCTGGTAGTTCTCGACGATGGCTACCCACGTACGCCCAATCGCCAGCCCGCTGCCGTTGAGCGTGTGCACCAGCTCTGTCTTCTTGCCGCCTTCAGGGCGAAAGCGAATGTTCGCGCGTCGTGCCTGGTAATCCGTGAAGTTCGAGCAAGAGGATATTTCGCGGAAGAGCCCTTGTCCCGGCAGCCACACTTCGATGTCGTAGGTCTTGGCCGCCGAGAAGCCCATGTCCGCAGTGCAGAGCGCCATGGTGCGATAGTGCAGGCCGAGTCTCTGAAGCACAGTTTCCGCGTTCCGGGTCAGCTTCTCGTGCTCGTCCCGCGACTGTTCCGGCTTGGCGAACTTCACCAACTCGACCTTCTGAAACTGGTGCTGCCGAATAATGCCGCGCACATCCTTGCCATAGGAGCCTGCCTCGCTGCGGAAGCATGGGGTATAAGCCGTAAGCGAAATCGGCAGGCGTGCGCCGTCGAGGGTCTCGTCGCGATAGAGGTTGGTCACGGGAACTTCGGCGGTGGGAATCAGGTAAAGGTTTCTGTCGCCATGGGGCACCTTGAACAGATCGGCCTCGAACTTCGGCAAATTGCCGGTGCCATACATGGATTCCGCGTTGACCATGAACGGTGGCAGCACTTCGATGTAGCCATGTTCGCGGGTATGCAGGTCGAGCATGAAGTTCATCAGCGCCCGCTCCAGCTTTGCGCCCATGTCCCAGTACACGGCAAAGCGCGCTCCGGTGAGCTTGGCCGCGCGCTCAAGGTCAAGCACGCCTAGTTCCTCGCCTAGCTCCCAGTGCGGTTTCGGCGTGAAGTCAAACTCAGGAGGCGTTCCCCAGCGGCGCACCTCAACGTTGTCGGCTTCGCTCTTGCCGACGGGAACGCTGTCGTCGGGCAGGTTGGGAATTTCGATTAAGATGTTGCGCAGTCGCGCGTCGGCTTCTTCGGCGACCTTCTCGGCTGCGGAAATCTTCTCGCGCAGCTCTTTCGTCTCGTTAATCAGAGCGGTTGCGTCCTGCTTGTTCTTCTTAAGTGTCGCGATTTCTTCCGAAGCCTTGTTGCGCTGAGCTTTCAGCGTTTCAGCTTCGGTAATGGCGGCGCGGCGTTCGAGATCGATGGTGTGAAAGTCGTTGAGAACGGCGGCAGAATTCATGCCGCGCTGGCGCAGCTTTTCTTCGACAAGCGGTAGATGATCGCGTACGAAGCCTAGATCGAGCATAAGAGATCAGAGTACTCGAAGACAGGGGGCATCACCAAGCCAGACTCTTCAACCCAGTGCCCAGGCCCTTAGCTGTTAGCTTTTAGCTCTTAGCAAAATGAGTTTCATCTATCGTTGGTTTGACCGAAGCGAAGAACCAAGAACGAAAGGCGCGACACACATCTTCACGCAGGAATGTGTTTCTGTGAGGGGATCAACTCTTTCTCACCGATTCGAAGTCCTGCTGCTTGTTGGCCAACTTCTTGTGCCATTCGGCAGAAGCCTGAACAAACGCGCGGAAGATGGCGCGCGAGGCGGCGTCGTTTTCATAAGTGCGTTCCGGGTGCCACTGCACCGCCACCACGAAGTGATCGGGCGCTGTCCCTTCCACCGCCTCTTTGACCGAGTCCTCGGGGCACCACGCCACCAGCCGCAAGCCATCGCCGATGACATTCGGTGCCTGGTGATGGCTGGAATTTACCGGCATGACAAGTTCGCTGTCGGCGAGAAGAGCGTGCGCGTCACGCAGGATTGCGGCCAGCTTCGATTGCGGATTAAGCTGCACGCGGTGCGCCTCAGCGACACGGCTACCGGCGTCGTGCTTGATTCCAGCGGGTAAGTCCTGATCGAGGGTGCCAGTCCGCCAGACGTTAAGAGATTGCAGCCCGTAGCAGATGCCGAAGACAGGCTTGCGCATGTTGTAGGCATCCTGTAACAGCAGCTCGTCGGCGTTATCGCGAAAGGCGTCGGCGGGCGCAGTTTCGGGATGCCGTTCCTCGCCATATTTCTCAGGATCGACATCGGCGGGACTGCCGGGCAGTAGCACGCCATCACAGCGCTTAACGGCCTGCGCGATCTCTGCGTTGGTGGCCGTCGGCGCAATGATGACGGGCTCTCCTCCGGCAGAGCGAATTGCCCACTCATACTGAGGCAGCGCGCGTGAGACGTAGTCCGGCCGCGTCGAGTTAGGGGTTGGAATGGCGATGCGCGGTTTCATATCGGTTGGTCTTCCCGGAACTCGGAGTTCGGCGTCAGCAGAGCTTTGGGCTTCGCGTCCCCGGTTGTTCCCGCTGAACGCGAGGCCTTGGAGTGCGAGTAGTACATGTCCGCGATCGCTTGTCGCACCTGCATGGTGAGCTTGTCCATGTCTCGCACGCGCAATCCGGCGGTGGGAATCGGTTCTCCGATGATCAGCTCCACAACGCCCGGCAAGAGATGAAAACTGTTCATAGGCAGCGCCCGGTCGGTTCCCACAATTGCGATGGGCACGATCGGCGCTTGCGCCCTTATCGCAACATACGATGCCCCGCCCATAAATTCCTGCAGTTGGCCAGTCATGGAGCGCCCACCTTCGGGAAACACGACCAGAGGCGTGCCGTGACGCAAGGACTCGCTCGCATGGGTCAGGCTACGCAGTGAAGCGCGTGCATTGCCCGGATCAATCGGGATCTGCCCGGACCGTTTCAGATGCCAACCAAGAAACGGATACCGGAACAACTCTTTCTTCGCCATGATGCGGAACTGCACCGCGAGCCAGGCATAGAGCACGGGAATATCGAGCGCTGAGAGATGGTTGGCGGCATAGATGGCCGTCCGCGCCGGGTCGATGTGGTCGAGTCCTTCGACCTGCACGCGAATCATGACCGTCTTCAGGATCATGCGCGCCCAGGTGCGCGCAAACCAGTGCTGTGTGCGCCCTTCGCGGTCAGACAGCGACGAGAGCAACGAAAGTGTTCCCATCACACCGGTGTACAGATAAATCATGGGCGCAAAAAACAAGTACGAGCGCAGCCGGCTTAGCATGGAGCCTCGCCCCGATTCGCGGCCTGCGACTTGTGGTTCAGCGCTCATCATCGCGTCATGCCGGAATGCCCATCGCGGACATCGCTTCGCCGACCAGGAAGATCGATCCCGTTATCACGATCAGACCCTGCGCTTGGCTGAGATCGCGTGCCCGAACCAGCGCTGCAGAAACGTTCTGCTCTTCAGAGAGCGTCGCGCCGGTGCGCGAGGCGGCGTGCAGCAGTTCGCTGGTAGTGGCAGCTCGCGGATTATTAACTTTGGTGAGGACGACCTGCTCGGCGATGGGAAACAGTATCTCGGCCATCTCCTGCACAGCCTTGTCGCGCATGGCGGCGAAGATCAGCGTCAACTCGCGGCCGGAGAAACTTTCCGAGAGCGCCGAGCGCAACGCCCAGGCCCCGGCCGGATTGTGCGCGACATCAAGCACCATCTCACGCTGATAGTTCGCCGCCGACGGTGGCACCACCTGGAAACGGCCCGGCCAGTGGGTCTCGCGAATCCCGCGCTCGATTTGCTTTGGTGTCACTTTGAATCCGAACTGCGCCAACTCTTCGGCAGTAGTGATCGCCAATGCGAGGTTGCGAAGTTGATGTCGTCCGGCGAGGGGCGAGTCCACGGCAATCTCTTCGCCCATGACCATGAGCGGGTAGCGGCTGCGTCCGGGAACAGTTTGGAAGCGGCCTCCGAGATAGGCCTCAGCACCTGGCGACACCGGCGGGACGTACTTGACGGCGCTTACGCCTCGCGCATTCTTGTCCAGGATGGCGTGGCCGATTACATCGTTGGCTTGAGGATGCTGCGGCAGTGTGACCACAATGCCATTCGGCCGGATGATGCCCGCCTTTTCGCGTGCGATTTCGGCAATCGTGTTGCCGAGATATTTCTGATGATCGAGCGCGATATCCGCGATGACTGAGATCAGCGGTTCGACGACATTAGTCGCGTCCAATCGCCCGCCCATGCCCACTTCAAGCACCGCGATCTCGACGCCGACACTGGCGAAATATTCGAACGCCATCACCGTCAGCATCTCGAAGAAGCTGGGATGCCACGGCAACTTGCCGGAGTGGAGCAACTCTTGCGCAGTGCGTTCGACGCGATTGTGCATTTCGCCAAACTCCGCGTCGGAAATCGCTTCGCCGTTGACGCGAATGCGCTCGTTGATGCGAATGAGGTGCGGCGAACTGTAGAACGCAGTTCGGAATCCAGCGGCACGCAAGATCGACGAGAGGGTTGCTGCGGTGGAACCTTTGCCGTTGGTTCCCGCAATCAGCACGCTGGCGAAACGGCGTTCGGGATGGCCGAGCGCCTCCAGCATCTCGCGCACATAGGCCAAGTCGAACTTATGCGTGGGCGTGCTGGCGAGCTCGTGTCCCAGCGCGTAGAGCTGCTCCACGGTGCTTTGGTAGCTCATGCGGGCAGCTTCAGATTACAACATTTGACGGCCAGCAATCAGCGTTGAGCAGTCGGCCCATGGATACCGGTCGCGACATCTTGGAGCCAACCTATCCGCCTGATTTCTGCGGTAAAATTGTGCAGTGAACAATTCGCTGTTGAATCGCACCGTTACCAAGCGCCCTGACATGGTTCGTCTCCAGGGGCGCATTCTGTTCCTCACGGAAGATCCTGAACTTATCAAGCGGCAGCTTGCAGGCGAAGATCTACCGTGGGACACGCAACATTCCGAACGTAATCCCAAGCTGCGCGACGACATCTCCACCGACGAAATCACGCCGGCGCACATCTGCTTTTTCTTCGACGAGACACTGGGCGAATTTCCCTATACCGGTTTGAAGTGCGGCAACGAAACACCAATCAAACGCGGCGATGTAAAGCGCGGTGGTTTCGTGTGCGCAGTCAGCGGCAAGCGCCGAGGAAAGGGCTCGAGCCGCGAACAGTCGCCTTACGCCGAAATGTCGGCGGGCATCAAGTTGGTGATCGCGGAAAACATCGAGCGGATTTACAAGCAGAACTGCCAAAACCTCGGCGTGCTGACCGCAACCGACTTCAGCCTGATCGACAAGGTTCGCCGCGGCGAAGAAATTCCGCTGACCGAGTTCACGCAAGGGGAAGATGAGATTACCCGGCAGGTAATCGAGTATGGCGGGTTGTTCCCGTTTAATGTCGCCCGCTTGCAGGGCAAGGTTTTTCTGCCTCCGATCGACACCAAACCTCGGCCCATGACCATCGCGGAGAAGATTTTCGCGCACCACATGCTGCACGGCGCCAATCAGGTTGGCGTTGAAGCGGTGAAGCCGGGCGATACGGGGTTTGCGCGAACCGATCTGCGCTTTAGCCATGAATATGTAACGCCGATGGCGGCCATCTTCTTCGAGCATTTTCTGGGGAAGGACGCGCCCGTAACCGACGCCAGCACCGTGATGTTCTTTCGCGACCACCTCACGTTTTTGGATGAAGTGCTCTCCGAAGAAAAGCGCAAGATGGGCTTGCTGGATCTTGCTACCCAGCTGAAGTTGAAGCAGGAAGACTTCGCCAAATCGCGCGGCATCAAGTTGCACGGCGAGTTGAAAGACCGTAAGGGCTCGGAAGGAATCTGTCACTCCATAGTGACGGAAACGTATGCTCTTCCGGGGCAACTCAACGTGGGTTCCGATTCACACACCCCACACGTTGGCGCGATGGGATGCGTGGCCTTCGGCATCGGCACCACGGATGTCTTCAATTCGTGGTTCACCAAGGATGTGCGCGTGAAGGTGCCGGAGTCGGTGAAGGTGATCGTTCGTGGCCGGAAACGCGAGAACGTTACCGCGAAGGACTTCATCCTGAAGCTGCTATCGCTGGAATACATCCGGAGCGGGAAGGCGCTGGCCAAGGTTATCGAATATTCCGGCGAATCCATTGAGGCGCTGGGGGTGGATGAGCGCGCCACCATGACCAACATGGCCGCGGAGATCGGCGGATTTACCGGCATCGTGGCGCCCGATCAGAAGGTGATCGAGTTCCTGATGCAGCGTCGCGGCATGAGCGAGAATGAAGCACAGACGCTGGTGGAGGGTTTGTACAGCGATCCCGACGCGCACTACGCACATTTAATCGAGCTGGACGCTGCGGAAATCTATCCCATGGTGGCGACGCCCGGAGATCCCGGCAATGGCAAGTTTGTGCGCGAACTGAACACGCCGGTCCCGGTAGAGATCGCCTACGGAGGCACTTGCACTGCCGGCAAGAATGAAGACATGGACATGTACGCGCGGGTGCTCAACGATGCCTTGCGGCAGGGGAAGCGGGTTGCGGAGAACTGCAAGTTTTATCTTCAGTTTGGATCGCAGGAGACGCGCGAATACTGCGTGCGAAAGGGCTATCTCGACATTTTCCAGAAGGCGGGCGCGCAGGTGATTGAGCCGAGTTGCGGCGCTTGCATTAACGCCGGACCTGGGGTTTCCACCCGTCCCGACCAGGTGGTAATCAGCGCGCAGAACCGTAACTTTCCAGGCCGTAGCGGTCCGGGGCAAATGTACTTGGCCAGTCCGTTGACCGTCGCGGCCAGCGCCATCGCCGGCTACATCGTAGAGTACGAACCGACGAGCGAACGGGAGCCTGCGCAGGTAGGGTAGCGCTTCGCGCATGAAGACGGTCCACCGCCGTATGGCGGCAGCAGAGAACCGCTTGGAATGTTTCTTGGAAGAAATCGTTGTGTAGAATGCGGCGGGGACGGTAAGTGCCGAGAGTGCTTCGGCAGCGGCGTAAACGTTCACCTGGATGAAGACGAGCCCAAATGCAGAAACTGCTCCGGCTCAGGACAATGTCCCACTTGTCAGGGGACAGGGCGACGCACCACCTGATCGCCCATTTTTGATAGTATCGATATAACCATTCAAAGTGGGATTCTCCAATAGGGACATTTCAGGAGATATCAGTTTTATGGCTTATGTGATCGCTGAACCGTGCATCAATACCAAGGACACTGCCTGCGTCGATGCCTGTCCGGTGGACTGCATCCATCCCAAGAAGGACAGCGACAAGTTCGCGTCCGAGGAGATGCTGTACATTGATCCGGTCGAGTGCATCGATTGCGGCGCCTGTGTGCCGGTCTGCCCGGTTTCGGCAATTTTCGCGCTCGACGATCTGCCCGAGAAGTGGAAAGAGTATACCGAGCGCAACGCCAAGTATTTCGGGCGCTAGCTCCAGTTCAAGAGTGAGCAAAGGGCGTGCCGCGCAGGTACGCTCTTTTTTTGGTGCCAGCAGCGGACGCCACTATTTCTCGCCAGAGCGAATCCTCCACAGTATTTGTCGCAGCATGCCCAGCCAGAGTTCGGCGTCGGCAGCCTGTAAATTGAGGCGGCGCAATAGACGGCGTACCTTGTCCTCGGTGGAGGCTTTCGTGCGGGGATTCACGTAGCCGCTGGCGCGCAATGTCTCCAACAGGACCTCGCTAATACGCTCGACTTCGCCAGCAGTAGCGCGCTGCAACTTCTCCGGTGATGGTGCGGCCCTGGAATCGCGGATTAGTTCATAGAGGCAAACCGCGACCGCCTGACCCAGATTCATCGAGATGTGTTCTTCGCGCGTCGGAATGCGCATGAGCCAGTGGCAATGGCTGAGATCTTTCGTCGCCAGGCCAAACTTTTCGCTGCCAAACAGAAGCGCTGCGCGACCGGAAGCAAGGTGTTTGCGGATAGCGCGTGCTCCATACTCAAGCCGCTTGAGCGGATGTTGCACTTCGCGATGCCTCACCGCAGTAGTACCGACGACCAGCGTGCAGTCCGCAACAGCGTCGGCCAGCGTTTTGTATTCTTCGGCGTTGGCCAGCACCTCCGACGCGCCGACCGCGGAGCGCGCTTCGCGAAAAGCCACCTCGTAGGGGTTCACCACCCGCAAATGGAGAAAGCCGAAATTGCTCATGGCGCGCGCAGCCGCACCGATGTTGAGCGGATTCCGCGGCTCGACCAACACCACGCAGAGGTGATCGTGCTTGGGCTGCATTAGGCCAGTTTAGAACGCGCTGGTAGCATTTTCTCGAATGTTATGCAGAGTTCGTTAGATAATAGTCACAAGCGATTAACGCTTCCTTATGACCGGCTTTCTGCAGCATGTGATTTTTGGCTTGCGGCTGATTCGCAAGTCGCCAATCTTTTACCTTACCGTCATCGTGGTTCTGGCGCTGGGAATCGGCGCTAATACTGCGGTTTTCAGCGTGGTCGATGCCGTCCTGCTGCGCAAGCTTCCCTTCCGCGATCCCGACCAGCTGGTGATGGTCTGGGAGAAGAATCCTACGCTGGGCGCAATGGTGGGCGACCGCGTTCCTACAAATTACACGAACTTCATGGAATGGGTGCGGCAGGCCAACTCGTTTGACGGGATAGCTGGATTCGAGGATGTCAGCCTGAACCGCACCGGTACGGGAGAACCCGAACGCATTGCGGGCGCGCGGGTGTCGCCAAACTTTTTCGGCGTCCTGGGCGTTACTCCGCAAGCGGGCAGCAGCTTCGATTATGTGGAACGCGATCCCTCGCACAGTCACGCGGCAGTGCTGAGCAACGGATATTGGCAAACCCACTACGGCGGTAGCCCCAGCGTGATTGGGCAAACCCTGACGCTGAATGATGTGTCCTACGTTGTGGTAGGCGCGCTTCCGGTGAACTTTCACCTTCCTGCGACGCGCGAAGGTTCGGAACAACGCAAGCCCGATATCTGGATTCCGTACGAACCGCCAGCCCAACGTAACGAAGCGGAGCTGAACCGGCTCAAGATGCAGGTGTTTGCGCGGCTGCGTCCCGGCGTTACGTTGGACCAGGCCCGCCAGGAGATGGACGTCATCAGCCGGCGGCTGGAAGAGCAGAACCCTGCGCTGAATGCCGGATTCGGCGCTAATGTCTTCCCGGTTTACGTGGAGGATGTGGGCAAAGAGCTGCGGCGCAATCTGATAGTCCTGCTGTCGGCGGTCGGGCTGATCCTGCTGCTGGCGTGCGCCAACCTGGCGAACCTGATGCTGACTCGCGCGACAGCGCGGCAACGCGAACTCGCTATTCGCAAGGCTTTGGGCGCGAGCCGTGCCCGCCTGATCGTGCAGATGATCGTAGAAGGGCTGCTGCTCAGCTTCTTCGGAGGTCTGCTGGCCATCGTGGTAGCACACTTTGGAATCAAGCTGCTGCTGGCCTTGAAGCCGGCGGACCTGCAACGCCCCGAGCAAATCCACCTGAGCATCGGCGTCTTGCTGTTCACCATGGCGATCGGCATTATCGCGGGCGTTGCCTTCGCAGCGATACCTGCGATCTACGCTTCCAACACCGACGTCAACACCGTGCTGAAAGATTCGACCTCCAACCAGCGCCATCCCGGCAGAGTACGCGCCGCTCTGGTGATTGGCGAAGTGACGCTGGCGTTCGTCCTGCTCATCGGAGCGGTATTCATGATCGGCAGTCTGGTGTCGGTGTTGCGCGTGGATCCCGGCTTCCGCGCCGATCACCTGCTCACCATGAACTTCAGCATGCCGCCGTCGCGCTACGCGACGAACGCGCAATTCGCCAACTTCTGCCGCCAGGTGCTGGAGCGGGTTTCGGCGCTGCCGGGAGTGAAATCAGCGAGTTTCTCCGACGGGCTGCCTATGACGCGCATCCGCATGATGAAGTTCACCGTGGACGGCCAGCCGTTGCCCAAGCGTGGCAGCGAGCCTACTGCAGACATGCGCGGCATCAGTTCGCCAGCCTACCTGCCGACGTTGGGCATACCGATTTACGCAGGACGAAACTTCACCGCCGACGAGATCAACAACAATTTGCCGGTGATCATTGTGAATCAAACGCTGGCGAAGAAGCTGTGGCCCAACGAAGACGCGGTCGGCAAGCACATTCGCTCGGTGGCGCGGCCCGGGATAGAACCGATGGACCTCACCGTGATCGGGGTCGCCGGCAATACCCACCAGGTTTCGCTGGAGAGTGGTACGCGTCCCGAGGTACTGCGGCCCATGGTGGACTACACCTACCTGACGCTGGCGGTGCGCACCGCCGCCGATCCGGCTTCGCTGACCTCGGCCATCAAGCACCAGGTGTGGCTGCTCGACAAAGATCTCCCGGTCTATCAAATCGAGACCATGGACCAGGTGGTGGAAGATAACCTGGGGCAGCGCCGCTTTGACTCGTTCCTGATGGCGATCTTCGGGGCGTTGGCCCTGTTGCTGGCCGCGGTGGGAATCTACGGCGTGCTGACTTCGACAGTGCAGCAGCGCACTCATGAGATTGGCATTCGCATGGCGCTGGGCGCTCTGCCCGGTGATGTGGTGCGCATGGTCATGGGATATGGGATCAAGCTGGCGCTGGCGGGCATGGCGCTGGGCCTAGTCCTCGGCTTTCTCTTGACGCGTCTGCTGGCCAGCCTGCTCTTCGGCGTGAGTCCTACCAATCCGCTCATCTACCTTGCGGTTTGCGTGGGATTGACGTTGATTGCCGCGGTCGCGTGTTATTGGCCCGCGCGGACGGCGGTGAAGGTGAATCCGGTGCAGGCGCTGAGGACGGAGTAATCGCTCGGAATTTGGCTCCCACCCTGTCGCTAAAGACGGGCGACAAGGGCGGGGCACCCGCCCAAAAAGAAAAGTGAACCCTGGAGCACGCGGCTTTAGTCTGCAACAGTTGGGCGACAGAATTTCGCAGTTGTTCCAGCTACTTCGACAAACAAGGTACTCATGTCTGACCAACCATCCGCGAAAGGCCTGACCCTGGCCGTTGAACGTTACGTCAACGCCGTGGTGGTGCGCTGTAGCGGCAGGTTGGTGGCGGGGGTGGACGACGGCCTCTACCTCGCGGTCAAGAAGTTGATTTCCAGCTCGGGACGAATCGTGTTGGACTTGGCAGAGCTCACCCACATGGACAGCACGGGCCTCGGCACATTGGTTCGTGCGTACGTTTCTGCTAAGTCGGCAGGCTGCGCACTAGAACTCAAGAACGTTGGCAGACCGATTCGACACCTTCTTGGCATCACCCACCTTTTGTCGGTGTTGGAGATCATCGGCGAAAACAACATCAGGCTGGGTTGAGCCGCGAGGAGCAAGATCTATCTCCCTCATCCAATTATTCACATCCTGTTCCTCCCTCCACTTGTTCCACTGCTTGACCCATTGCTTGAGGATTTCGAGGTGTTCAGGGTTCGCCATTGCCGCGTGACCTCGCTTGCTTCTGGGATGCCATGGATGAGCTTACCGGGGTCCCCAACGGGCGCCGAGTTTGCGGTGGCTGGGGTGGTTCGAAGGCCACACTCTATGCGACAGCACGCAGCCAGTCAACGCGCAAACGTGTGCCGCCCCTGAGGGGACTCGGATCAATTCATGATGCCTTCCCAGCGCTTAGGCGCTGGGCTACGGTTGTGTCGCCCTTCGGGCTGTATTGG
The DNA here is from genome assembly GCA_963748225.1 of uncultured Acidobacteriaceae bacterium. Taxonomy (GTDB): domain Bacteria; phylum Acidobacteriota; class Terriglobia; order Terriglobales; family Acidobacteriaceae; genus Bog-257. Next base: position 526,773 of record CAVVHW010000010.1, on the reverse strand, counting down.
CCTCGTTACGACAAAGCCCCAGCCCGTAGGGCGGCACAAGATTAGCCCAGGACCCTTCGACTCCGCTCAGGGCAGGCTGTGAGTCCTGGGTAGGCTGAGAATAAAATCTCGAGCCGGCTTCAGCCGGCGACATGCGATCCATCTTTTCGCATCCTGTCCGCTAGAGGCACCGGACAGCGATGGGGCACCCCAACCCAGCAACTCGCTGAAGAGGGCCGTAGGTCGATTGCGTAACCTATGCCTACGCCTTTTCCGGCGCGTGGAAAACGGGTATGTCTGTACGATATGTGCCTTCGGAGGCAATCATGTCAGCGAAGTCGAGGAATTCTGAAAGGCCTTTCACCCGCCGAATTCTCGTGGAGGGCTTGTTTGGCCGTTACAACTACGACTTGGGTCTTACAAATCAAGCGGATTCCTCCCGGTTACTGATCCTTTACGGCGACAACGGGTCTGGAAAAACCACTTTCTTATCCCTTGTTTACTACTTGTTAACGACGACCTCAGGACAAGGCTACAAGTCGTTCGTTGCTCGGACTCCATACAGGGCAGGCTCTCCGCTCGGTCGCCGCGGCGACCGAGTTTGGAGAGCCATGCGAACGTCCTTCGACGATCGTCGCGAATTGTCAAGCCGGGACTATGGGGCCGGATTTACCTGAATCTTGGCCATCATGCCGCCGTCTTCGTGATCCAGGATATGGCAGTGGTACACAAACGTACCGGCAATATTGGGATCGCGAAAATCCATCCGTAAAGTCACACTCGGATAAGGACCAGTGCCCGACCAATTCGGAACCTGAATGGTGTCTTGAAGGTCAGGATTCGAAACTGGTACTCCGTTGATCTTCATCACCAGAAAGTGGATTTGGTGAATGTGAAAGGCGTGGACTTCGCCGGAATGATTTTCAATTGTCCAGTCCTCCACTGCGCCTGTGTTCGTGACAATGGCAGGAGGATCGTCCATGGCGAAGACCTTCGGTTTTTGCCCCTGCACCGTAAGGAAGAATTGGAGTGGAGGATTGCTGCCCACCACTTGCTCGGAAAAGTACAGATTTCTAACTGCCGTGGGTATCTGGGTTTTCAGCCCGGCAAAGCGCTGCGGCTGGGCCGCGGGCTTCACGGTGTGCGGGGGCACCCGAGGCATTTGCAAATTCTGGCTCGGTACGATATTTGCCAGACGCTGCGGAGGGTTGGAGTCGCCGACCGGCCCGGTGTTAAAGCCGGTGTTCATGAAGATGGCTGATGTACCCATTGGAACAGCCGGCGTGATGAATTCCACCCGGCCTGCCGGCGGCACGACGATTGTGGTTTCGAAAATCGGCGTCGCCAAAGTAACACCATCAATCGCGAGCACTTCAAATTCCTGTGGAACGGAGTTGAATTGAATCTGCAAGGTAAGAAAATCGTCGGTCGCTGAATTCAGGAACCGCCAGTACTCCTGTTTGCCCGCTTGAACGTTGATGACGGGAGCGGGACCGCCCTCGGGAAAGACTGCTGGCTGGAAGTTCAACGTGAGTTGAGCACCGGCATCCGGGTCCTGCGAGCTGCCGGCGGCCTTGAACTGCTGACGCGCGATTAGAACCCGCTCCGTAAGTCCCTGCACCAGGGGATTGGTTCCTTCGACGATAATGGCGCCTGAGGCCCCACCTCCCACCTGGACGGAAGTGTAGCCATGCGCGTGTGGATGGTACCAGTACAATCCTGCCGGCTCATTCGGAGGTATCTGGATCGAATATTGGAAACTGGGATCACCGGATTGAAGGATGGTGTTAATCACATCATCCTGATGGCAGACCGGTGGAACATTCAGACCATGAAAGTGCATGTTGGTCGAGGACGGCAGAATTGGCCCGCCGTTGCACGGATCATCAGGGCTCGGGGCACGATGCGGGCTGGCGGCGTCATGCATATGCCCCATGGTCATTGCCATATGTTTCACCGGGTGTTTAGTCGGCCGGTCAAATGGGGCCTGAATATTGTCGGTCAGGTTCAACACCAGCTGATCGCCAGGGTTGAGGCGCAGAGTGGGGGCCTCGATCGGCTGACCTTGGTACATGTAGACGTAACAGTAGTGCATGAACCCGTCGAGAAATAGTTGGTTTTGCAGAGTGAGGTCCACAGTCAGAACACCGTTCTGGCTGTAAAGATCCAGAGGATTTTGAACTTGGCTGCCTGGAGCCGGACGGTCCGGACAGATCGGCGCCTGCGCCGACAGATTCTGTAGAGCAAAACCAACTAACAGGACAAACAACACAGACTTAACCAATGTGCGCATATTCATTTTCCCCAACCTTCAAGCGTTGACCGCCCAATCTTGTTGTACGTACCGGCAAGCAGCACTTGCCTTTTCCGGAGCCGAATTAGCGAAATCCCAGGACTTGACCAGGAATCACATGTGCTCTAGAACGGCCGCGGTGGAAAAACCCCAATCGACAATAGTCCACTGCTTAGTAGGTCCGTCGCTGGAGAAGACGGAGACTCCGTCAGTGTGCATGTCGAACCATTGGAATCCACCTTGAGGATCCCGATCGAAGAGTTAGGAACCCCCCATTCTGCAACATAAAGCACTCCCCCGGTACCTGAAGCATCCCGTGTAGCAATCGAACCTGCATAGGCCCATGGGTTGAAAAATCCGCTTAGCGTAGGGGAAACACAACCTCCGAAAACTCTTCCGGTGTTCTTGTCGAAAAAGGCTGCGGTTACTGTGCCGCCTTGGCTGTTGGAGATGTACAGAAGAGTCTCGTCGGGACTAAGCCGGATATTTCCGGAGTTCACCCCCGTACCTACGGCAACGGCCGGCGGTCCCAGGCCGGGTACGGTATATTCGACAGTAGGTGACAACCTACCCGACGAAATATCCGAGACTTCTACCGTGGTAAAAACGGCGCTGTCGCCGAAAATTGCAAAATGGCCATCCTGCGTTATATCGATATCATCCGGAAAGTAAGCGGTCGCGTAGCCGGCTGCGTTCTGCTCATCGCCATTAGAAATCGGCATTCCATTAGAGATATCGAATGACTCAATTGAGCCGTCTGCATAGGTAACGATCAACATATTTCCATGTAACGCCATCCCGGCTACGGCTCCGCCGCTAAGCCCGGACACGGATATGTCACCCAAGAAAGACAGCTGGCATCCCGACTGGATGGCGAACGTACCTATGGTGTTGGAAGTGGTGAATCCGGCGTAGAGATACGAACTATTTACTGCCAAACCTATCCCGTTCACGTCGCCGGCATCCGTTGCCGACCTACTATTAAGCAACAAAAGCTCTCAATTGCGTGGCGAAGAGTGGAGCATCGCCAATAGATACAATAATTGTCGCGCGTGTTGCTCCCAGCGCAGGCGAGACAAAGGTAACGGGGCTCATGCCGTACCCTTGCTGTGGTCCTTTCAGGATCGGTATCGTGGTGGCAACGGGAAGACGGGTCTGGGTTTGTGGCGTCTGCCACCTTGAGTACCCATCCTTGTACCCTGCCATGGGCGGGCAGGACGGGAAAAGATGGATCGTGTGCCGCTGGCTGAAGCCGGCTCCGAGTTTTAATCTCAGCTTACCCAGGGCTACGATTGTTTCGCCCTGCGGGCTCGCTCCTTCACCACGCTCGGACTGATGTCCGCAGTCGGGATGACAGGAAAGTGGCTAGCGGTTCGTGCATTGGCTGACGGCTGAAAGCTGAGAGCTGAGAGCTAGGACAGCCATTTGCGAAGAGCGAACAGCGAGAAGTGGGGGACTGTGACGCAGCTCACACGCCCCCGTGGCCTCGAAGCTGCTAGGATATTACTGCGTGCCTGTAGCCGCCATGCGGCGCGGGACACCGAAAGGACAAAACAATATGAGGTGGATGTTACGTTCGAAAATTCACCAGGCCACAGTTACCGAAGCCGATCTGCGATACGTAGGCAGCATCACGATCGACGAGGAATTGATGGAGATGGTGGAACTGCTGCCCGGCGAGAAGGTGATGGTGGTCAGCAATACCAGCGGCGCGCGACTGGAAACTTACGCGATTCCGGGGCCGCGCGGCTCCGGCGTGATCTGTATGAACGGAGCGGCTGCGCACCTGATCAAGAAGGGCGAAGAGATCATCATCATGGGCTTCGAGCTGGCCAACGGTCCGGTGCCCGCGAAACAGATTGTGCTGAACCGCGACAACGAATTCGTGAAGTGGTTGGGCGAGAGTTGGCAACCCGAAGACTTCCCGCGAATGTGTGTTTGACGGACGCCTTCGATCAGTGTTAATTTGCTTCTACACTGGAAAGGAGGGTGATCCAAAATATATGAAATCTGACAGTCATAGTTGTATCCCAAGTGAGGTGGCTGAGGCTTAGGGCTTCCGCTCTAAATCCTCGCAAGACTCGCATAGCTGTGAAGTCTGCCGCTGGGGCCACGTAGAGTGGACAGCCTCAGGCCAATCCCAACAGCTAACCGGAAGGACCCGCTGGCGCAGGGCGCTGCGGGTCTTTTCTATTTTCTCTATGTCCCTCAGTGAGGTGAGCGTTGTCCGAGACCGTTCGTTTTGCCGCTGAAGTTCCCATCCTCGAAACCGAACGCCTCAAGCTGCGCGGACATAGGCGTGGACGATTTTGCTGCCGCCGCGGCTATGTGGGCCGATCCCATCGTTACTCGCTACATCGGTGGCAAACCGCTCGCGCCCGAGGAGGCTTGGGGCAAGATGCTCCGTTATGCTGGTCTATGGTCTCTGCTGGGATACGGTTATTGGGCGGTGGAAGAGAGAGCTAGCGGAAATTTTGCCGGTCGAACTGGGCTTCGCTGATTTGAAGCGCGACATCGAACCTTCGCTTGGCGACATCGCCGGAGTTGGGCTGGGCGCTGGCCTCGCGATTCCACGGCAAAGGCTATGCGACCGAGGCAGTCCGCGCGGCCATTGCGTGGGGAGAACAGCATTTCGGCGCGATGCGTACCGCGTGCATCATCCATCCAGACAATCTCGCATCGATTCGCGTGGCGACGAAGTGCGGCTATCGAGAGTACCACCGCACACTCTACAAGGGACACGAAGTGGTATTGTTGGCGCGGTAGAAAGCTACGGTCGCAAGCTCGCGGGCTTCTAGATCACTGCACGCGCACTTCGACCTGTACCTTGCCGTCGCCAGTAATCTCGACGGTTTCTCCGCCCTTCAGGAAGGGCTGCAACACCGCCGGGTTTCCCCACTCCAAATCCCAACCATTGGCCACAGCGATTACTGTGTATTGTCCGGGCACAACATTCGGCAGAGTGAAGGTACCATCGCTATCGCTCTGGTCGCGACGGAACAACGGCGAGTTGTTGGCAGCATCCTGCGGAACCAGCACGATCATGGCGCCAGAAAGTGGCTTGCCGTCGCGCCGAGCGACTCCTTCCACCTGAGCCAAGCCTCGTCCCGCGATGGCAGCAATGTGCACGTTACTGCTGCTGGCAATGTCCAGAGTGCGACCCGTTAGCTTCGCGCCAGTCGCCGACATCTTTCTCAGGAAATATCCGCTGCCGCCGCGCAGCACTACCGTGTAACGTCCTGGCTTCACTCCATCGAACTCGAACTGACCTTTGTCCGAGATTTCGCTCCCGAAGTTCTCGCCCGTCTCGTCATTCAAGAGCTGCATCGCCGAGCCCTTCGGTATCCGCGGCGCACCGTCAAACAGCACAGCTCCGCTGACAACCGCGAACCCTGAGCTGTCATACGCATTCAGTTCGAGATCGCCGGTTAGATCCACTTCGCGATATCCGCTTCGGTAAGCTTCCTTCTCATTGGCGGGCCTCGACGCTGCCATCTCGATAACGTAATGACCCGGTGCTAAACCGGCGATTTCAACTACACCAGGTTCGATCGATGAAGTAGGAGCGTTGAACACGGGATCGAGATAGCCATCGAAGATACGTTGCGAGACTCGCGGAAACGAGTTCATTCCTGGTCCGCTGCCAGCGTTGTTGGTGCGGATCCTGAGATGCAGCGACGGCACAGCGCGCATTACCACGTCCGCCGTATCTCGCTCACCAGGATGTAAGACGATGGGACTCGCGCCTGCCGAGTCCGGCGAGTCCGGATAGAAGGTAAGCGGATAAGTTACGTCGAGCGCAGTAGTCTCTTGCGCAGCTCGGGCATCAGCGTCAGGATTGTTCGTCTTTCGGCGGAAGCTCATCCGGCTATTTTGTGCGTACCAGGGATGCGCCGAGACTGCGAGGTAATAGGTTCCAGGTGCCAGATGGCCGATGTGAAAGCGACCCTGATCATTGGTCTGTCCCTGCTCCATGGGAACAGTTCTCTGTCGTCCATCTTCCATCGATTGTTGAAACAGACGCACCATTCCATTCTGCACCGGCTCATTGTTCTCGTCGCTAACAACGCCTTCAACGGAAGCATCCGGTTGCAGCCGGAAAACCAGGTGCTCCGAGTCCAGATCTGGGCCAACGGCAATTGCCGTGGCATACATACCGTGACGCTCGAAGTACTGCAGCATGAATCCGCGGGCCTCTGCCATGAGCGAATACTTCCCGCGAATCAAACCCGCAAAGGCAAAGCGACCGTCAGCACCGGTAATCATGGAGCGCGATATTCCGCGCTCGGTGCCTTGCGCGGTTGGAGCAATCGCAACCGACGCTCCCGCCACCGGCTGACCTGTCACCCAATTCACCACAACTCCCACAATGTGGTAGCCCTGCTGCGGCGCTGGCGATTGCACCGGCTGGCTCGATTGCGACGGCAATCCCATGGCGAACAGCATAATGAAGGCGAGCCGCGCGAGCATTGCGGTCAATCCCCACTCCCGGTGCGGATAAGATCGAGGCTGACCTGGGCCTTCTGATTCGGCGAGAGCGTGACCTGCGCGGCTTGTGAGGCATACGGTTGCAGAGCATCCGGATTGGAATACTCCAGCCCATCGGCCGAGTCGAACGCGTACACCATGTACTCGCCGGGGGCTAGCCCGCTGAACGTGAATCCGTTTGACGATAACGAGCGTGAAACCTTGGCGGCAACCCTGGAAGCAGGTTGTGGGACCGCCACCACGGTGGCTTCTGCCGGCGTTCCATCGGGCGATTTCACGGTTCCCGTCAAGGCAGCGCTGTCGTCGCGCAGAACAATCTCCATCGGATAACTTTGTCCCGCCGATGCAATTGAGAGGTCATCTGAAAGCAGATTTGTCTGTCCGTACTGTGCCGACTGCACGTACCACCCGCCCTGCGGTATCAGATCAACCGAATACTTTCCCGGGTCCACGTTTTGCAACGTTCCAGAGTAAGCCCCCGAACTGCTTCGATGTGTGATCGAGTACGATTCGGCGGTCGTCGGGTCAGACGGAATTAAGCGCACGGAGATCGGCGGCCCTTGGATTCCCCCGGGGCCTGTACTTTGGCTCGAAGTGGCTCGCGAATCCGTTCGCACGACCACGGGAATGGATATCGCCGGCCCCAGCATCAAGTGCAGATTCTCAACATTGGCAGCCACATTCACCCGCGCCTGGCCGCTTAGCGCCCCCGTCGCCTCCGAGCGGGAAAATACCTTCACCACGTAATTGCCCGCCGGCACACTGTCCACCTCGAAGCTGCCGGTGTCGCTATGGAAGGTGACCGGCAGCGACAAATCATCGCCCGACTGGCTCAAGAACTGGAAGCCTACGCCCTGCTGCGGAGCAGCCCCAGCCACACTGCCAGTGACGCGGTAAACCGGGCCGGCAGTCATGGAAAAATCCGCTTCCGCTTGCTGGCCCGGACTGAGTTGAATTGGCGACGCTGACGCCAATTCGGGTACACCGGGATAGTACATGCTTGGATAACCAGTCTTGGGCTTTTCGCTTCCGGGCAGAAGCCGCGTGTCATCGGAACTGGGTCCGGCAGCGACGTAATACGTGCCAGGCATCAGGTTCGCGAAACGGTACCGGCCATCTTCGTCCGTCTGCTGCTGACCGCGCGGCTCCCAATGTTTGCGTCCCTCGCGCAATGGCTTGGCTGTCAATCGTACGGGCACACGCTCGATCAGCTGGCCAGTGCTGTCCGTGACTCGGCCCGAGATCGCACTTTGCGGGATGAGCTTCACCACTAACGAGTTCGTCGTTGGGCCGATGCTCATCAACCTGTTACCGGCGCCTAGCTCTTGCGGGCTGTAATACCCTGGCTTCTGGGCGGTAACGCTGAACATGCCGTCCAGCATTCCCTCAACTTGAAAATGCCCCTCGCCGTCGGCAAAAACCGTATGTTGTGAGGAACCATTTATGCGGACGAGCGCATGGCCAACCGCCTCCCCGGTGACCGAGTTCACCACTGAGCCGCTCAGTGTGAAGGAGGAATCGTTTTTATGTGAGGGAGACATCTGCGCAACGGTAGTTGCGGCCAAAATGGACCACAAGCCTAAAGCCAGCAGGCGCCGCAACAGTTTCGCGCAGAGCAAGGGAGGAGGCGGGAAGTACCGTCTCGCGAAGCAGCGAACAAATGATTGCCGTTGATCAGACACGATGGATCGTCGATCACTTAACGAAGTTAGGCTAATGTTGTCATCATAAACCCGGCGGACCGCATCATGACTCGCATTGGGAGAATCGCCAAGCCCGGCGCCGAAGATCTTACACTTTGAAGCGCAGCGAGGTTCAGAGATTGGTGAAAAAGGCCTTGCGGCGCGAACCGAAACAGCGGTTCCCTTTGCTCGGACTGAGTCTTCGGGCGGGATGACAGACCTACAGGAAGTCGCTCGTAGATCAGGAAATCACGCCACAATTTCAGACGCCGCCATCAGCACGCGATCCGGGAACTTGGTCTCCTGTCTTGCAGCGGAGCCCTTGCCGGCTTTACCGCGGTCAGCCGAAACCGCACGTAAATAATGCCGCCTCATCTCCTCCGTGATTCGCAATGCCTGGCTGTATTTGTTGTGTGTAGCCTTGGTGATTTTCTTAATGACGCGGCAGTTCTTCTCGTGCTGTAACGCTTGCTGTGCAATGTCGTGCAGTTCTAACCAATCGTGCCACTCGCCGATAGCGTCCTGCACTTTTTTCAATTCCGCTATGAGCCGGTGTTGTTCGCCAGTCTCCTCTTCCGCCATTTCCAATACATAGCGGAGCCGTTTTACCTCGATGCGGTAGGCGTGCAGATTCTTCGGCCCCAGGTGGGTTACGGTGGTCAGCTCCCGGACCAGGCCCAGTGCCACACTCATGGCATGCAACGGAGCATCTTCGGACTTCGATTCGAGCTTCAGCTTCAGGCCCGCCTTCGTCTTAGCAAACTGTTGGACCAGCAATTCCACCTTCTGCTGCGAGTGCCGCAAACGCCGGCGCAGTTCCTTCGCATCCCGCTGCACCAGCGAGTGCAACTTGCCGGCATGGCGGTGCCGCTCTACTCCGAGGTATTGGAGGAGCCTGATAATACATCCAGGATCATCCTCGATTCCAAGTCCCACAACGTGGGAGGTAAAAACGTCCAGGTCGCGAACTTTGCCAGCGTGGCTCCGCATGGACTCTAAATGGCGCAGAATTTTCTTTTCATTCCCCGATGAGCCCATTTCCAGGGCTTCCAGAATCAGCTCTACGCGGCGCGAACGGGTGCGCAGGTCATGCACTTCGTCAACAGTTGGATTGCGGGGGACACTTTTGAGAGTCTTGCGCAGCTTCTGCAGCCGGCGACTCAATTCTTGGGAATTCAGCGGCATCCAAACACCTCATGCCCGGTTTAATGGCAATCCTCAGTTCGATGCAGTCGCGCTCGTAGTTGATCTCGTTCGCGAAGCCGGAGGTAGCATTTGCCGCTTGGTCGCTCGTTCAATCAATGCTTCCTGGCTGTTCAACGCGCCCTTCTTCTGAAAATCCGGGTCGCGCACGTACTTGCCGTCGGCACTCATATGTCGAGCCTTGGCTTTGTCCTTGAGATAGGTACCGAGAATCTCGTCCCGAAGCACGGCAATCAGGTTCTTGTCCTGAACGGGAAAGTCCACTTCCACCCTGCGATTTAAATTGCGAGGCATCAGATCGGCGCTGCCCAGGTACACTTCCTCGCGCCCGCCGTTACGGAAATAGAACACCCGGCTGTGCTCCAGAAAACGCCCCACGATGCTGATGACGCGAATGTTCTCGCTAACTCCGCGAACTCCCGGCCGCAAACAACAGATACCCCGCACCAGCAGGTCAACTTTGACCCCAGCCTGCGACGCCTGATACAGCAACTCGATCATCTTCCGGTCCACCAGCGCATTCATCTTCATGATCAGATGGCCTCCGCGGCCATTGCGTTGATGCTCAATTTCGCGCTCGATCATGCCTTGCATGCGTTCGCGCAGGGTCACGGGTGCAACCAGCAGCTTGCGATACGAGGTCTTAGCGGAATAGCCGGTGAGAAAGTTGAACAGGTCGGTACAGTCGGCGCCGATCGCCGGATCGCAAGTCAGCATGCCGATGTCGGTATAAAGCTGAGCGGTAACGCTGTTGTAATTGCCGGTGGAAAGGTGGGCGTACCGCCGGATAACGTCGCCCTCTTTGCGCACGATCAGCGCGGCCTTGCAATGCACTTTAAGCCCCAGCAAACCGTACACCACGTGAACGCCATATTCTTCCAGTTTGCGGGCCCAGCCAATATTACTTTCCTCGTCGAATCGCGCCTTCAATTCCAGCAACACGGCCACTTGCTTTCCATTCTCGACGGCTTCGAGCAAGGCATCGACGACAGGAGCGTTTCGTCCGATCCGGTAGAGCGTGATCTTGATCGCCAGCACGTTCGGGTCACGCGCTGCTTTCTGTAGAAGACCAAGAATGGGCTGGAATGAGTCGAACGGATGGTGGAACAGGATGTCTCCCCGGCGAATGGTAGCGAAGATATCGTCCTCTTCGGCGTCTTTCATCAAAGCGACAGGCAGTGCGGGGACGAAGGGCGAAAACTTCAAGTCTGGCCGGTCAAGTTTGCAAAGGTGCCGTACGCGAACCAGCGACAACGGGCCAGTCAGCTTATAAATATCATCCCGCTCCAATTCCATGTTCTCGACCAGAATGTCGAGGACGGTAGCCGGCATCGCCTCATTGATCTCCACCCGCACCACGTCGGCGAAGCGGCGCTGCCACACTCCCTCCTCTACTGACTCCAGCAAATCGCCAGCCTCCAGGTTTTGGATCTCACTGTCGGCATCGCGGGTGACATGAAACGGATGGGCATCGAGGATTTCCATGCCCGGAAAAAGCGCTGCCAGGTTCGCGGTGACAAGCTGTTCCAGCCAGACGAAAGACTGTTCCTTTTGAACTGCTTTCGCCCGGCTCTTCGCTTTGGGCGCGACGCTCACAGGTACCAACTGGGGTAGCGTATCGGGAATCTTCACTCGTGCAAAGTGCTGCTCCGCTTCACCGGCTCGCAAAAGCACCGCCAGATTCAAACTAAGATTTGAGATGTGCGGAAACGGTCGGCCGGGGTCGAAGGCCAGCGGAGTCAATGTAGGAAAAACGGCCTCTTGAAAGTATGCATCTGCGACAGCGCGCTGCTCGTCCGTGAGGTTGGCGTAACTCAGGATGCGGATTCCCGCGCTCTCCAGCGCGGGCACCAACTCCTTGCTCCAGCATTCGTGTGCGCCGCGATACAGACGGATCACCGAGGCCCGAATGGCCCGCAGTTGCTCGGCGGCGCTCATTCCGTCGGGTCCGGTATCCATTACGCTTTTTTCGATCTGGCGCTTTAGTCCAGCGACCCGCACCATGAAGAATTCGTCGACATTGGATCCGACGAAAGACAGGAACATCAGGCGCTCCAGCAGCGGATTGCTGCTGTCTTGTGCCTCTTCCAAAACGCGTCTCTGGAAGTCCAGCAGGCTAAGTTCGCGGTTGATGAACAATTCGGGATCGTCGAGCCGTCGCGGTGGTGACGGCGGAACATGTGCCTCCGCACGAGGAGATCTGCGAGCACGAGTTTGTCTTGCCTTCGATGGCGCGGCCTTCGCGGGTGTACTCATAAATGGTCGGGAATACGATAGATATTCAATTGTAATGGTGCGAGCCGCAGTTGAATACCGGATTGCTCGGCCAAACCCGGCATTCGCTAACTGTTCATTGAATATTCACAGTCTCTGTGCAGCGCGCTGCTGGAACAATGTGCCGCGTTCGCGAGCGCCAATCGCTACGGCGCTGGCCAGTGGCTTACGCTTCCGCCGGGACTGGATGATAACGGTAAGCCGCCACCAGATTGCAGCTTTTCCAGAAGCGCATCCATGTTGGGCTTGGCGCTGACCTCTGGGGTTGCGGCCTCAAGCTTCACTGGTCCGATGCCCAAACTGATCTTCTTGAGCACCGGAGCCAAAAAGATGAGCACCAGTGGGATCAGGCAGATCCAGCCTAATTTATAGTTGTCGCCGGTATTGAGCCATCGCAGCCAATGAATTGCATCCTTGCTGATGACCGGCAATGCCGCTACGAACATAATCAGGAACACCAGCACGCCACCGAAGATCCTGCGCCATTGCGGCGTGCCGTCGCCGAACCAATACCCCATCAGATCGTCGGCTTCGGGAGCCGCCTTCGGTATATCTTCGAGATACTCTTTTGCCTTTTGCGATCCAGCGTCGGCCGCCTTCTGCCATGCCTGTTTGGCGGCCGTGCTTTGCTTCAGACGGTAAAGCGCAATGCCAAGGTTCAAGTCCAGGTCAGAATGGGGAATAGCTCGTTGCTGCGCCTCCTGCAAGAAATCCGCAGCCTCCCGATCCCGCTTCTGCATAAGAAGGATTGACGACACACCCAAAGCAAGATCGCTGGATTTCTTCGGACCAAGGTTTATTCGCCAACCCTCCTGGAAGGTGCGAAGCGCGGTCGGCAGCCGGTAGAGCGAGCTGTAGGCTTTGCCCAAGCCGACCCACAGCCGGGAATCGGCACGCGAGATATCGTCCGGCGCGATACTGAGTGCCTCCCGGAAAATGTCGATGGCCTTTTCGTGGCGATCAAGGCTGTGTAACGCGATGCCTTCACCAATAAAGGCTTCGAACCGCTCCTGCTCGGTCTGCGCCATTGCCAGCGCCTGTTTATAAACCTCTTCCGCCTGGCGATAGTCCTCCAGATTCAACAGGGTTTTTCCCTTGCTCAACCGGATGTCGATATTGTCGGGCTCCAGACTTTGGGCGCGGTTGACCGCCCGCAGCGCTGCTTCAAACTTCTCGTCTTCGGCCAGCAACCCGGCCAAAAGCCACCAGCCTGCGCCCGGCCGGGGCGTTCCGACGACAGGTGGTTCGGCCGTGGCCTTGGTAAGCAAATCTTGGGCTTCATCGCGCCGCTCGAGCTTGATCAGCGCACTGGCCCGGCCCACGGCCACCGACAGTCGAAGAGGCGCACCTGGAGGTTGTTGGGCCAGAGTGCTGGCGGTCTCGAAGGCCTTGAGCGACTCGGCGGGACGCTCAACCGCTCCTAACAAAGCGCCCAAAACAATCCAATAGGAAAGCGCCGACAGCAGCGGAGTCGTAGGCAGCGGCGGAGCAATCCGCTGCATCATCCGCAATGCTTCAGGAGCCTGGTTCAGGCCTTGTAGTGCCAAGGCTTTTGCCAGGAGCATATCGTCGGTGTCTGGCAGGTCCTTCAGCACGTCCCAGGCTTCGGCGTAGCGCTGCAAGGCAACGAAAGATGTGCCGAGTACATAGCTGGACAAGGGATCGGAAGTAGCCAGGGCCGGGTTCAGGCTGCGCGATTTCTGCAGGGCCTCAACCGCGGCCTGATAGTTCAATAGACCCGCCTGGGCAAGACCGACGCCGGTCCAAGCCAGGGGATCGTTTCCGCAATTCGCCGTGGCAGCAGCCGCCCGTTGCAACTCCGCTCGGCCGTTGTCTAAATCACCGGCCGAATTCAGGATGGCGCCCCGAAGCGCCAGAACCATCGGGTGATTGGCGATTTCCGGTGGCGGAGGCAACAATGCCTCCTTGTAGCGCAGCGCGTAGTAGTATGCATTGGCCTTCTGGATCCAGAACGAGACCTCGGTTCGCAGCTCTGGACGGCGTTTTTCCGCCTCCTCAAGTGGGGCAGCAGCCTCATCGTATCGGCGAAGCAGGATGAGCAGATTCGCTTTGCTGATCAGCAGATTGGTCTCAAAGGTAGGCGGCAACCCCGGAGGATGCGTCTTCTGCAGTTCCTCGAGCGCGCTTTCCAGGGCTTCCAGGGCTTTGTCGTTTTGCTGCAGCCGGTTCAACACGTTGGCTTTTTGGTAGGCAGCAAGGATCCGAACTGTAGCCGCACCTTCGCCGGGAGCCTCCTCGCGCGAACGGTCAAAGGCTTTCAAGGCCTCGTCAAACTCACCGAGGGTACTGAGCGCGAGTCCGGTGTGCAGCCAGCAACTGCTGGCGGTCATACCTGGCTGGACAATGGGCGCGGCCGTGTGCAACGCCTCCAGCGCCAGCTTCGGCTTGCCCACCCCCAACAGCGCGATTCCTTTTTGCAGGAAAAAGATTCCCCGCGCGACACTTCCCTGGGGAAACGGCTCCGGGGTTTGCTCGACGTGTGCCAGGGCATCAAGCGCCTTTTGCGGTTCCACCAGTTCGTTTAGCGATATCGCCTCGCGCAGGAAAAAGCCTGGACCATTTAGCTCCGGCGGAAAATCGGCTTGCGCCTGTTCGAAGGCGTCCACCGCCTTCCGATGTTCGCCCAACTCTTGCAGGGCGCATCCGCGAAGGAAATATGCGTTCGCCAGCAAAGAATGGTTGGGGTTCAGGTTCTCGAAGGAAGAAAGCACAACCAGCGCCTGTTGGGGGTCGGTATCGAGCAGATCGGATGCACGGTCGAGCAGAGCCTTAGGATTGTTCTCTTGCGTTGCAACGGGCGCCGGTTCCATAGGGAGCCTCCCGGTTCGCAATTGTAGCGCGGTTCGACCAGAATGTCGGTCGCGTTACAGAGAACGGTGACGGGACACAGCAACCCACAAAACGAATCTCGAAGTTCCAGGATCTCTTAGGTCATTGACAGTGTTCGAATACCGTCTCCATAGAGACAACCCTGGTATCGGTAGTAATAGAGTTTAAATTGCGAGTATTGGGTAAGGGGCACCCTGACCAAATTGACTCACTACACGCTGGTGCGTGAGCTAAGTGTGCAGAGAAATACGGGAGCAGACGCGAGAACGCGAATGTTCACCGATATGTTTGTTTGTATCGGGTGGCACGCGAGTTGTCCCACTATTGCAAAGGCGCAGACCGTAAATTAAGCTAGTCTTCTCTTCAGCCGTGAGCTCTTAAGCCGGGATGGCGGAACTGGCAGACGCAGCGGACTCAAAATCCGCCGGGCTTCGGCCCTTGGGGGTTCGATTCCCCCTCCCGGCACCACTCTTAAGTTTCTTGGCACCGCTGCTACCTCCTTTGCGGAACAAGTAAGAATCAGGAGCTCTCGCAAGTCGAAAATGAAAATTTGGCCCACCAGTGGCGCGTGCCCCAATTGGATGGGGCACGCAATAACACGCGTCAAGCCCAAGCTGCTGAGAATCAGTCCGCGCTGGCTGTGGTGGAGTGCTTATTGGGTTCCACCTTAAGCTCGTTCACAACTTCCTTCACGTTGGGAACGGCCTTCGCGAGCTTATTGGCCTCGCTGCGTTGGGCGGCCGTCTTCACGCTGCCATCCAGCATCAGGGTGCCGTTCTTGGCAGTGTAATGGATGCTCTGATCGTCAAGGTTCTTATGCGCCTTGAGCTCCGCCTTGAAGTTGTCTTCGATGGCGCTGTCCAGGCTCTTATCCACCGACTTGGCCTGGCTCTCCTGGCCGATGGGCCGAATGCCGATCTCGTCGGCAATGGTATAACCAGGCGCGGCCTGGCGGGCCAGAGTTTCGGCCTCCGCTTTCTTGTCGGGCGTCTCCACGTCGCCGCTGAGGGTAATGACGCCCTTGTCGCGGTCTTGCGAGACGTTGACAACGCCTAGACCGTTCTGAGTCATGGCGCTATTCACTGCATCTTTGACGTCGGGGTGCTGGGCCGGCTTGTTGCAGCCCACAAGCACGAAAATACTGACGAAAATGGCTGCGAGGGGAGCGAGCCACACACGTGGAACGAAGGAAGTTTTCCTAATCAAGTTTGTGATCTCCTGGTTTCTAAAATCGGTGCAACGCTTTGCATAGATGCCGGCGAGAGACGCTGGTTTGCATCACCTAAAGCTGCGAAGGTTGGAGAAAACGGGGGCGAGCTCAGGGCTTCAGGTGCTTTCTTTGGTGTTGTAGTCTCCGCCGGAATGAGCTTCCGCTCTACTCGGAATCCTTAAAAAGGATACCACCTTAGTGCTAACGCGTTGTAAGGAAGTGGTTCGGCCGGAGAACATTCGATGCTTCTCGTGGTACGCATGGCCTCAGGTTGGCACGATGTGAGAAAGATCCGCGAAATCATATTTTAGTCGCACTATTATTGGGGACGCTCGTGTCGCGTCGTCAGTAAGCAACTCCTGCCTCTCGTAAGTAATAGCACTAAAATGCTTCACATTGCCAACACTTAAATTCACACAAAAAACTCTTGCTTGCCACCATTAGTTGGCGGATAATCCGCCGATCAGTGGGGTCCCTGCATTCGCCTTCGCGAAGCGGACGCATCGTTTCCGCATCCCTGATTTTCGATCCGTCCGCCCACGCGCATTCCAAACACTCGTCTACCTGTAGTTTCCGAAGGAGCGCCAATGAAATCTCGAAAGCTAGTTTGGATTGCAACACTATGTCTACTGTTAGCAACCGTGATCACCCTTGGCTTCAGAACCCGAGTGGCGAGCGTACAAGCTGCCAGCACGCCAGTTCATGCAAGCCGAGCTATGTCAGCCCAACCGGTCACTCATCTGGCAAATGCCTCGCTTCGCGTCGCCGAGGTTCGCAGCGCCATGATGTTGGATGACGACGCGGGTTCAATGCGTGTCGCTGCACATCAGCAAAGGAATCTCCCCGTATTGCCACAAGTCGAAGAGTTCACGTTGACGCCGCCCAATGCCGCACACGGAATCTACAAGTCCTTCTTATCGGTGCGCTTCCCCGAACTGGCGGCTGAGAAACTAGCCTCGCAGATACCTATCATGCTGGGCAGCCAGAATGTTGTTCTGCAACGCTCTGCCGACGACCCAAGCCTATTTTCTACGTGGCTCGATTTCAAC
Organism: uncultured Acidobacteriaceae bacterium; assembly: GCA_963748225.1. GTDB lineage: Bacteria > Acidobacteriota > Terriglobia > Terriglobales > Acidobacteriaceae > Bog-257. The sequence continues at coordinate 509,745 of CAVVHW010000010.1, read as the reverse complement.
TGGCAGACCTTCGCCCAGGAACAGGAGCAGCGCAAGCAAGCCGCAAATGAAGGAAGAATGGTTCCCGTATTTCAAGGGCGTCGTCTCCTGCACACTGAGAGAATGCAATTCGTCGATCCGGCGCAGATCGAGGGAGCGTTGCAGTCACATCAACCCATTCAATTCTCGGGTGACGTCTTGCTGGCCTCATCCACCGTGAATGTTTTTCCCGATCATGAGTTGATGATGGTCGATACGCCAATCGTGGAGGACAACGTATCATCCGCTGCCGGCAGTCCGGCCCGCACTTTCGATCAGTGCCTGGCACTGGCGAATCCTCCGCAGCCCCCCGGCAACCAGACTGGTGCGTGGACGTTTGCCACACTCATGATGGCAATGGCGAACGTTACTCCTGCCAACATTCAACCAGCAGAAAATATGTTGCTCGGGATGCTGAACAGTTGGAATCAGAACCAGACCATCAACGGCTTCACCGTGTTCGCGCGTCCCAAGATGGGCAGTTTGGGTACTTCCAACCTCTTGAGCAACTGGCCGGTTGACCCTAATCCGAATAACATTTGCACCGGGCTCAACGGTCCGCAGGCCTGTCCCTCGCTTCTGCTGTCCCCAGTACGATTGAACGCGATCGTAAACCGCCTGGATCTCGGGCAGTTTTCTCCCCCGTTCCCGCCCGCTGGCGAGCTTAGGTTCGTTTTCACCGTGACCGCGGGAACGCAAACGTCGCAACAACCGGCGCCATGCTCGGCACAAGCGCCCTTCAACATTATTCTTGAGTACAACGTACCCAGCAGCATTAACGCGCTGACGTGGGCACAACAGTGGAACAACCTCCCAGACTTGAACACCAACGGTACGTTCAGCCCGCGCTACCTGGCGGCTCTGCAAGCGATAACCGATCAAGTGGTAACCGCGGGCGCCTGCGGTGGCTCCAGTTGCATATCACAGGTACGCAGCAACGAGGTTGAACTCGCGCCGAATTCGGGGATAAATGCAGGACTGTGGGAGCAGAGGGAGTTCCACTTCAGCAATGCAGGCGGTACTCCAGTGCTCTCGGAAGGAACCATTGCGATGACGCCGGATCCGAGGTTCAACACTGCTGGGCAACCGATCTGTAGTTCCATAAATGGGACTCCAGGGCCGTGCACGCCGGGGACTCTTGCCAATTACGGCAACAATCCAGCCAATAATCAGGAGATCCAGCAGACTGGCGGTGCCTTGCCTATTGTTCCATTGGATTGGCCACCCGCCGTCACCATCCCCTTCCGCGGCGGCTCAGCCTTGAATAATGCCAGGGCCTTCTGGCTGGATACTACTGCGATCGTTCCTGAGATTGTCAGGATCGACTTTTCCGTCAATACCTGTAATGCCTGTCACGGGGGCGAGACGGCGACAACTTTTCAGCAGGTCTTTACCCGTCCGATTAATGTTCCGTCCAATCTCGCCAGCTTCTTGCTGGGCTGCACCACCGGCAACAACACCTGCGGCGTTAACAGTCCCCAGCAATGCACGCTAAATACAGAAAACTTGGGGCAAGGCGTGGGAGGCGCTTGCATTGAGCAGATACAAGATCCCAATCCAAATGCTCCTCCCACCCAACCGCTGACCCCATTCGGTGACATCGCTCGCCGGGTGTCGTACTTGCAAGGCGTTTGCGTGAACAGTACCTGCAATCCTACGTCAGGTAGCCAGCTACTGTTTCCATTCATGCGCCAGCCTATCGGCGTCCACTAAGGTTACGGTAGGCGCGGTGTAGCTTTTGGCCGAATGACCAACTCCCCACTGAAGCATCGGCTTGGGTGGGGAGTTTTGCTTCCACTAAATCCTAGGTTCGGTTCTCGGGGATGAAGCGGCTACGATACTGCTTGGGAGCGACCCCAAAGCGCTGCACAAAGGCGCGGCGGAAGCTGTCCGGATCTCGAAAGCCAACGGAGTCGGCAACACTTTCAACCGTGCAACCCGCGACGGCCAACCTGGTGCGCGCTTCGTCCAGGCGTAACCGCTGTACAAACGCCGCCGGCGTACTCTTGAATTCGTCCTTAAAGCGGCGCGTAAATTGTCGTGGGCAGAGATTGATGCGATCCGCCAAGGCTTCAACCGAAAGATCCCTGTCCAGATGTCCCACCATCCAGCCTGCGAGATCAGCAAACCGGCTGCTGGACTCGACTTGAAACTTCAACGGTTCGGAATACTGCTCCTGCCCACCGGGCCGTTTGACGTACATCACCAGTTCGCGCGCGACGGAGAGGGCCACTTGCGCGCCGAAATCCTCCTCGATAAGAGCTAGCGCCAGATCGATTCCTGCGGTAATCCCCGCCGAGGTGTAGAACTTTCCATCGCGAACGTACAGAGGATTGGCATCGACCTTCAACTTGGGATAGCGTGCGGCCAGGTCGGCGGAGAACTTCCAATGTGTTGTGACCTTGCGCCCGTCAAGCAGCCCGGTCGGCGCTACTCCATAAATACCCGTACATACCGAGGCAATCCGGCGAATGTGGCGTTCGTGCTTACTTATCCAGCTCGCGAGCTTCAGGCTGGCTGATGAGGTGCGCATGCCGCTGCCACCCGGAATGAGCAACGTGTCCAGGTGCCGCAATGAGCTCAAGAAGCACGCGGCCGTCATGCCCAGGCCCGATTCCGAGCGGAACGTCTTGGCGCCCAGGGCCGCGATCGTCACCTTGTAGCAAAGATGACGCTTGCCCCGCGAGTCTTCCAGGTAAGCGCTGCTGAACGCTTCCAATGGTCCGGCCAGGTCGAGCGATGTGATGTTGTCGTATCCGACGATCACGATATGCTTGGGAGTCATAGGTTACCAGCGAAGAATAATGGGTCAGTCGGAATGTCCGATATGACATTCGTCCGGCAATTCAAGACATCAAGCGGTCGGTCGGCCGAAATGTCTTAAATTGCCGGATCAATGTCATTTCAGACTTTTCATTTTGCGCTTACCCTGGTCCTATCGCAAGTACTTTGCAGAGGAGAACCGTCATGACAAGAACCAAGACGCTGCTCTGGATGGTGGTGGCCATGATTGCATTGCTGGACTCCGTCGTCTATGTTAGCCGTGCTGCAAAAGCATCAGAGAAAACCTCGACAGTACAGACCGCGCTGAAACCTCCGGCCAGCGGGCAGATCAACGTCGCGTTCGTCATTTCCGACAGTGCCAACGTCATGGACATCGCAGGCGCATGGGAGGTCTTCGGTGACACGATGCTTACTTCCAAAGGAAATCCCTGGCATGAGACAGACGGCGATGATATGGCTATGCCCTTCAACACCTACACAGTCTCCGATTCGCTGAAACCCGTGAATGCCAACGGCCTCACCATCGTACCCAACTATACCTTTGAGACTGCGCCCAAACCGCAGGTCATCGTGATTCCCGCACAGCGAGGACGCAGCGACGCCCAAAAAGCATGGTTGTTGGCGAATTCGGCGACAGCCGACGTAACCATGTCGGTTTGCACGGGCGCCTCGATGCTCGCCAAGTACGGCCTGCTCGATGGCCAGACCGCTACCACCCACCACCTCTACGCGGCAGGCATGCAAAAACAGTATCCAGCTGTGCACTTCGTCAGCGGAACTCGATTCGTGGAGAGCGGCAAGGTCGCCACGGCCGGCGGACTGACCTCGGGCATTGACCTTGCCTTGCACATTGTCGAGCGGTATTACGGGCGAGAGGTCGCGCAGGTGACCGCCGACTACATGGAGTATGGTGGCGAGCTCTGGAAGAATCCGGAATTCAGGCAAGTCAAGCCTGTTGTAGCCGCGAAGTAGCGGCGGATTGCCGGCGGCGGGCCCTCTTGCAAGTATCTCGAAGATCGCTCACGGCCTCGCGTGTACGCGTGATTACTGGACAAACCAGATGAGTGGGCCTGCTTAGAGTTCGCGCGGGATGCCCGCCCTGCTCACCTTTCCCAGACTGCTCCGTCGAATTTGTTGTAGTAAGCTCCCCAGCCTACAAATTTAGGATCGCCGCCGGAACTCCGGGCCGATGGCAGTTCATAACGATCGCCGCTGAGGTAGGAAGCCACGCGCTTCAGCCTGAGCAGCATGGCATACCTGTGCTCGCAATACTTAACTCGGTAGGAGACAAAGAAACATGAAAGCTTGGATTGCTCGCGGATGGAAAGCCTGTGGCAAGCAGCGCGCGGTGTTTGTGCTCACGCTTGCACTGACAGCTTCCTTCTTTGCTTACACCTCATTCGCACCTGTGCGCGCTGGAGTTTCGTCCAATGCCGCGCCGCTTGCTGACGACAAGATTGAAGCGCTGCTTTCGCTTGACCAGGCGATGGAAGCCGTGGCGGCCCGGGTTACGCCTGCCATTGTGAACGTTGCCGTCACCTCCCGTGTGAAATCGCAGCCTGTGGCAGAGGGCGTGCCCGATGAGATGCAGCGTTTCTTCGGTCAGCAGTTCGGCCAACACATGCAGACCGAGCCGCGGATTGAACATGGCATCGGCAGCGGCGTCATCATCTCGCCAGATGGTTATATCGTTACCAATAATCACGTAGTGGATGGTGCTACCGAGATCAGGGTCACGCTGAGCGACCGTCGCATTCTTACCGCGAAGCTAGTAGGTACGGATCCGCTCACCGATCTGGCGGTCATCAAGATCGAGGGCACAAACCTTCCCAACATCCCGATTGGTGATTCCTCTGCGCTTCGTCCGGGACAGACGGTGCTTGCCTTCGGCAATCCCTTCGGCTTCCGTTTCACCGTCACCCGCGGTATCGTGAGTGCGCTGAACCGGCCGAATCCCTACGCCGACGATCCCCACAAGCCCGGACAATTCATCCAGACGGATGCTGCTATCAATCCCGGCAACTCAGGCGGACCGCTGGTAAATGCGCATGGCGAGGTAGTCGGCATCAACACCTTTCTGATCTCGCCATCGGGTTCGTTCTCCGGGATGGGATTTGCTATCCCAACGCAGATTGTCACTCCCGTGGTTGACTCTTTGGTCCGCTACGGCAAGGTGAGCCACGCACACATGGGCGTTGGCATCACCGATGTGACGCCGGAAAACGCGAAGTTCTTCGACATGAAGGACAACAATGGCGCTGTCGTGACGCAGGTTGAGCCGGATTCTCCCGGCGCCAAAGCTGGTCTGCGTGTGGGCGACGTGATCACTGAACTGGATGGCAAGAAAGTCACCGATGCCGGACAGTTGCAGATGGAAGTCGGCGAGAAACGTCCCGGAACCCAAATCACCCTGCAGGTCATGCGCGATGGTAAGAGCGTCTCGGTGCCCCTTACGCTGGAAGAGATGGACGGCGACCGCAGTGAGAAGGTCAGCGGGGAGAACAACAGCGACAAACCTCGCTGGGGACTGGGAATCGCTGACATCACTCCCGGCCTGCGTGAACAATTGCAGGCGCCGGATGACCTAAACGGCGCAGTAATTCAGCGCGTGCTTCCGGGGAGCCCGTCAGACGATGCCGGATTACGTCCCGGGCAGGTAATCATGGGTGTGAATCGTCACGAGACTAAGAGCGCATCCGACGTGCAAAAGGCCCTCGCGAGTGTGCCCAAGGGGCAGGATGCCCTGGTGCTCATCTGGGCTAATGGCGGAAGTACCTTCCGGGTGCTCCACTCAACTCAAGGTGCGTAGGACAGTTAAAGTTGGCGTGCAAACGGGTAGAGCCGGCCTTCAGGCTCTACCTGTACTCGCCGGCCGACACCGATTCTGACATTGCTTTAATTCCTTCAGTGGCTGCTTCAAGTCGCAAGATAATTCCCCACTGCAGCTTGATTTTCCCAATCGCATCTTCCTGCGTGAACGATCACGCCAGGATCCCTCCCTTTATATCCTCAACAGCTTGCGTAAGGTTATCCGGCGTGCCGAGATCGCGCCAATAGTATTCATTGGCGCGAAAGGCGAGAATTGTTTCCCCCAGGCCGGCGAGACGCAGATAGCAGTCAATGATAGAGAACGGACCTTCTTCCGTCATCATGGCAAAAATACGGGGAGAAATAACGTGGATGCCGGAAAAAGCCAGGGCTTGCACCGCCTCCGCAGGCCGCACCAATTCCACTTCACCGTCGTCTCCCCATCGCCGTCCGCAAACCTGCAACTGCTGGTCGAACATCAGATATCGAGCACTTTCGCGATCTTGCACGGCGAGCGTCGCCAGGGCCCGATTCTCAAGATGGAATTGCACCAAGCGCCCGAGATCAACCGTGCTGATGACATCGACATTGTGCAAAATGAGCGGCTCATCAGGACCACGAACATTCTCGAGAAAGAAATGTGCAGCCTTCTTCAGGCCGCCGCCGGTATCGAGCAAGATCTCCTCACGCGAAACTTCAATGCGCATGCCGAAGTTGTCGTTGGCTTTGAGATACTCGACAACCCTGTCGGCAAGGTGATGCACATTGATAATCACCTCGCGAATCGCGAAAGAGCGCAACCGGGTAAGCGTGATCTCCAACATCGTGCGTCCAGAGACCTGCACCAGCGCCTTGGGACGATCATCGGTGAGTGGCCGCAATCGCGTACCCAGGCCGGCGGCCAGGATCATGGCTTTCATGCGCCGAAGCTCTCTAACTCATGATGTCGCACGATTACTTCCACTCCAGCCCTGCCACGCAGATGCTTAGCCAGTTGCTCGGCCAGAAAGACCGAGCGATGCTGGCCGCCAGTGCATCCAAACGAGACCATTAAGTTCCGAAAGCCGCGACGCTGATAATCGCTCACACTAGCATCCACCAGCGCCACCGCGCTGGCGAGGAATTGATGCACGCTCTCTTGCTGATTGAGATAACTGGCCACCGGCTCATCCTTGCCGGTGAGAGCTTTAAAGCGTTCCTCGCGTCCAGGGTTGGGAAGACTCCGCGCGTCGAAAACAAACCCACCGCCGTGGCCAGTTTCGTCTTTGAGCGGACCGCGGTGGAATGAAAAGCTGAAAATTCGCACCGTCACATTTCCGGTCGCCGGAGCCAGGCCCTGCAGTTTGTCAGATCCTAGAATGCTTTGGAACGCGTCCATCAGGCTGGGTAGCATGATGGGCAGTTCGACATTGTGCAGTAGCCAGCGCACATTGTTCAGAGCGTAGGGCACGCTCTGCAAAAAATGAGCTTTGCGCTCATAAAATCCGCGAAAGCCATAAGCACCCAGCGCCTGCATGATGCGCACATAAACGTAGGCGTAATAATGTCGCATGAACGCTTCGCGCTCAAACTGGATAAAACCGCCAAGCGTGTCGAGATAATGATCGAGCAATTGCTGGCGCAGCGACGGCGGCAGATCGGCCTTCGCATCGAAAAGAAGAGAGGCGATATCGTATTGCAGCGCGCCTCGACGGCCGCCTTGGTAATCCAGGAAATATGGATTGCCATTGAGCAACATGACGTTGCGCGATTGGAAATCGCGATAAAGAAAGTAGTCTCGATCGACGCTCAACAGAAACTTAATCAAGCGGCCGAAATCAACTTCCAGCGCTTGTTCGTTGAATGGGATGTTGGCCAGCCTGAGGAAATAGTATTTGAAATAATTCAAGTCCCAGGCGATTGACTGGCGATCAAAGTTGGCGCGTGGATAGCATACTTTGTAATTCAAATCGCGGCCGGCCTCGATCTGAAAGCGTGGTAGCATCCCGACAACCTTGCGATAGGCTTCTACCGCGTGGGGCGCGATGTCGTCGCCAGCGCGATTGCTGGAGAGAAATTCAAACAGGGTTGTGTTTCCCAAGTCTTCTTCCAGATACGCACCGTGGCTTAGATCGTCGGCATAGATCTCTGGTACCGGTAGCCCGTACCGGCGAAAATGCCGAGAAAATTCGAGGAAGGCGACATTCTCTTCGCGCACACCATACTGAATACCGATCGCGCTGTTTTCTTTGCTGGCTAGCCGGAAGATGTTGCGTCCCGAGCCGCCGAGTGGGTTCTGCAAGGGCTGCACGCGCTCTGCCGGTGAGTGGAAATGCTGCTCAAAGAGCTTCCTGAGAATGTCCATGAAATAGCTTGGTCGATTACGAGATTTGTCGTCAGAGAAGACAGCGAATCTCACTGGGACAGCAAGATCCTACGCCTCGATGGAAACGGTGACGAAAGCAATCTGCGTTTGCATGAAGCAGTCAAACTGCCTAGGTCTTTGCCGTTGCGACTGCCGTTTGCATCGGTTCGTCGTCGTCATTCCAGTTGATCTGAGCTTCTTCGCTGCGGTCGAGAACTGGGTCGCTGCGAACATTACCCAGATAGTCCCAGGCCCATTCCACAAACGCCCCAATTTTCGCCTGGTTGGTTGTCAGCAGGGCAGCGTGTACCCCGAGCCAGGCAGCGAAAGCGACGGGGCCCTCAAGTTCGTGGCGACGCTCTCCGACTTCGGCTACCGCTGCGTCGCGCCCAATCATCGCCATAATGCCCTTGTCAAAGTATCGGAAAGGTTTCCTCGGCTCGCCAGCTACGTCTAACTCGATATTCTTGGCGCACCACTTACCCGATTGCTCCGCTACCGACGCAAGTTGCGGCAACGGCTTTCCATCCTTGCCCGCAATGTTGGCAAAATCGCCCAAAGCATAGACGCCGTCGAAGCCAGCTACAGTGAGATCAGGTTGTACATCCAGCCGTCCACCGTGGCCGGTCGGGACTCCCACATTGGCGGACAATGCCGATGCCTTCAGGCCACCGGCCCAAATCACGGTGTGAGTCAGGATTTTCGTATCATCAGAAAGAATCACGTGGCCGTCGCACACCTCTTTTACGCTGGTGCCCAGGCGCAGTTGCACTCCCCGTTCCTCTAATACTTTGGCAGCGTAGGTCTGGGCCTTCTGGGAAAATGCGCCCAGCACTGCATGGCCTCTATCCACCAGGAAAATATTGGGTTTGACCCCAGCCAGATCCTCGTACACTTTCTTCGTCCCGGCGCGAGCCATGTCGCCAAATGCGCCGGCCATTTCCGTACCGGTAGGGCCGCATCCCACGATAACGAAATTCAGAGCTCCTTTGGCGACCAGCGAGGGATCACGATCGGCCGATTCGAGCACCGCGAGAATCCGTGAGCGCAGCAATTCGGCGTCACGAATTGAATACAGCGGAAATGCGTGTTGGGCAGCTCCTGGCGTGCCAAAAAAGTTCGCCTGCGACCCCGCCGCCAGAACCAGGAAATCGCCCTGATAATGCTGGCCTTCCGCACTTTCAACGGTGCGCGTCCTAAGATCAACAGAAACCACGGTGCCCAGCTTCACGTCAACGTTTGGATGCCCTCGCAGCACACTCCTCAAACTGAAAGCCGCGTTGGTTGCAGACAACCCAGCCGTGGCGACCTGGTAGAGCAAGGGCTGAAACTGCTGATAATTATTCTTATCGATCAGCGTGACCCGAATGTCAGGCCGCACGGCCAGCTTACGCGCACAGTTCAGTCCGGCGAATCCACCGCCGACGATCACTACATGTTTCACAGGTTCGCTCCCATTGGACGGCTCTTGTCCCAAGTGTAAGGACAGTAAGATTGATCGGCAAGATTTGCAACGGGAAAATTTTCAAGCAGTCGCCCGTGAAGCAGCCTTCGCGAAGTGGCGAGCACGCGCAAAAATTCGATGACAGCTCACCTGCCAGCAACTGCTCCCTTATTTGATTCCCATCCCCTTGATGCCGGCTTCCTTGAACCGCGAAATCACCGCCGGCCGGCCTGCGAAAAACTGGAAGGGGAGATGCAAGCGCTGTCCCCAGTCTCGCTCTGAATGCCCGGCATTTGGAAACGCGAAGTAGAGGAAGTCATGCCCATACCGGTAGCCGCGCTCGGCCAGCGCCACCGCCATCGCAAGCCCAACCTCGTAGTTATCGCCCGGCCAGCCGGTGTCGATATAGAAGCGCACATCGCGATGCTGCTCCAAGAGGACTCGTTCCACCAGGTTGTCCTTATGGGTGAACGTACTCGACAGGCAGCCAACCCCGCCGAATACCTCTGGCCATTGCCAACCCATATAAAACGAGACTACGCCACCGAGCGAAGAGCCCATTACACCTGTAGCTCGCCGCCCCGGGCGCGTCCGGAAGTGAGAATCGATATAGGGCTTGATCTCCTCCACCACCGAGCGTCCATAAGACTCATATCCCGGACTGGTATATTCCTGCATCCGGTCGGCCGAGAAGATGCCGACAACAATCATTTGTTCGATCGCGTTCATCCCATCCAGCAAGGCCAGTTTGTCTTCAACACCCCAATCGTGGCCAAGAAAGGCCTCCTGTGGAAAGAAAAGGTTGCGTCCATCTTGCATGTACATAACCGGAAATTTGCGGCAGGTATTTTCGTCGTATCCGGCGGGCAGATACACGCGCAGCCTATGCTCACGACTTAGAATCTTTGACTCCAGCGTAATGATGTCGAGAATCCTGCCCTGATCTGAGCAATGAAAGGATGGGTAGAGGTCGAGGGCCTCTTGCCTTGTGGACACGACCAGAACATTGGCGCCTGTAGCCCATGCGAGTCCGGATGCCGTCAGAAGACAGGGCTTCAGATAAAGAAAGGGATGCGTGGTTTCCAATTTGAACTCGGCGAATGAAGCCTTGCGGTCGATGGCAGCCGGAAGAACATCCTTCTCCCAGTCCAGGTCAGTGCGCAGCACTAGCTGATCGCAAACATTCGGATAGTAAACGCGCAAGCTTAGTTCACGCGCCTCGTGGAGCGAATACATATTCGCCGGCGACTCAGATTCCGACACAGGTTACTCTTTCTCCCAGGCAACAGGCAGGTTTCCGATAGCGCTCGTCTTCGTAGTAATGATTCGCGACTTTATCATCAGCGCTTTCCATGGACAACCGGCCAAATTACCAGTTGTAGGTTTGGGTCGGGACTGATAGGTTTCCAACGCGGTAAACTTGTGCACGTACCGGGCAAGGTTGTCCGTTTTAAGGAGGAATATGAGGATTGGAATCGCGACCGATCATGGCGGATATGGATTAAAGGAGGAGTTCGTCGGCGAATTGAAGGCAGCCGGCCATGAGGTTGTGGATTTCGGCGCGCACGCCCTGAACCCCGGCGACGACTATCCTGACTTCGTTCTCCCACTTGCCGAGGCGGTTGCGGCCGGAAAAGTGGAACGCGGCGTGGCCATCTGCGGCAGCGGCGTGGGCGCTTCCGTCTGCGCCAACAAGGTTCCAGGTATTCGCGCCGGGCTGGTCCACGACCATTATTCGGCCAAGCAGGGCGTCGAGGACGATCACATGAACATTATCTGCATGGGCGGCCGCACCGTGGGACCGGCAGTGGCATGGGACCTGGTGCAGACATTCTTAGCAGCCCAATTCAGCCAGGCGCCGCGCCATCTGCGGCGGTTAGGCAAGGTAGCCGCATACGAAGCTGCGACGCGAGCGGCCGCAGCTACAACGCCCAAGAGTTGAACCGATCAACCCAGGTTCTTTCCGATCCGCCGGGAACTCGCTGCGATTACACACAGCGAATTCTCGCGATCACAAGAGATCGCAAACGTTTCAAGGAGAAGCACCAATGAGTACCACGCAGGTCGCCAAAAAACTGACCGACGCACAACTTGACCTACTTTGCATCAATACCATCCGCACGCTTTCCATCGACGCCGTGCAGGCGGCAAACTCAGGACATCCCGGCACTCCAATGGCGCTGGCGCCGCTGGCCTACACCATCTGGAACCGGGTCATGCGATTCGATCCTAAGGATCCGATCTGGCCCAATCGCGACCGCTTCGTGCTCTCCAACGGCCACGCCTCCATGCTGCTGTGGTCGGTGCTGCACCTGACGAAGGTGATGGCTGTTAACGCTGACTATGAGCTCGTGGGACAGCCATCGGTGACGCTGGACGACATTCGTCGCTTCCGCCAGATTGGCAGCAAGGCGCCGGGCCATCCCGAATACCACCTGGTATCGGGCGTCGAAACCACCACCGGTCCGCTCGGACAGGGCATTGCGACCAGCGTGGGCATGGCCGTTGGGCAGAAGTGGTTGGCGAATCGTTTTAACAAGCCCGGCTTCGACGTTTTCGACTACAACATTTACACCATCTGCGGCGATGGTTGCCTGATGGAAGGCATCGGCTCCGAAGCCGCGTCGCTGGCGGGTCACTTGCAGCTCGACAATCTTTGCTGGATCTATGACAACAACCACATCACCATCGAAGGCAACACCCGCATCACCTTCACCGAAGATGTAGCTGTCCGCTTCCTCGCTTATGGATGGAACGTGTTGCGTGTCGGAGACGCCAACGACCTAGAGAAGATCGGGGAGGCGCTCACAACCTTCCGCGACACCAAGGGTCGGCCTACTTTTATCGTACTGGACACCCACATCGGTTACGGATCGCCGCACAAACAAGACACTTCTGCCGCGCACGGCGAACCGCTGGGCGTGGAGGAAGTGCGCCTCACCAAGCGCGCTTATGGATGGCCGGAAGATGCGCAGTTCCTGGTTCCAGACGGCGTGTATGAACATTTTGCGGAAGGGATTGGCGCGCGCGGCGCCCAGACCCACAAAGAATGGAATCAGCTTTTTGCTAAATACAAAGCTCAGTATCCTGACCTGGCGACCGAGGTTGACCAGATGCAGCGCCGCGAACTGCCCGTAGGTTGGGACCGCAATCTGCCGGTCTTCGCCGCCGACGCCCAGGGTATCGCCGGACGCGATGCCTCGAACAAAGTGCTGAATGTGCTGGCGCAGAACATTCCCTGGTTCCTGGGAGGCTCGGGCGATCTCGCGCCATCCAACAAAACATCCCTAACCTTCCCTGGCGCAGGCGATTTGCAACCCGACAACTTCGGAGGCAAGAACATGCACTTCGGCATTCGCGAGCACGCCATGTGCGCCGTCGTGAACGGACTGTCGCTCTCGAAGATACGAGCGTTCGGCGCCACCTTCTTCATCTTCAGCGACTATGCCCGGGGATCCATCCGACTCTCCGCCCTGATGGAAATTCCTTCCATCTTCCTCTTCACGCATGATGCCATGGGTGACGGAGAAGACGGGCCAACCCATCAGCCGATTGAACAGCTCGCATCGCTACGCGCCATGCCATGGATGGTCCTGCTGCGTCCGTGCGATGCCAATGAGGTGGTCGAGGCGTATCGCTATGTTATGCAACTGCGTCATCAGCCCGCGATATTGGTATTGTCGCGCCAAGCGTTGCCGATCTTGGATCGCAGCAAGTATGCGGCGGCATCGGGAGTTGCCAAGGGTGCGTACGTGCTTGCCGATGCGCCGGGGGGAAAGCCCGAAGTGATCCTGATTGCGACCGGTAGCGAAGTCAGTTTGGCGGCGCAGGCCCACGAGATGTTGATCGCGCAAGGTATCAACTCGCGCGTGGTCTCGATGCCGTCGTGGGACATCTTTGAGCACCAGACCCAGGAATACCGCGATAGTGTTCTCCCGCCCAGCGTGAAAGCGCGCGTCGCTATTGAGCAGGCCTCGACATTCGGATGGGACCGCTATGTCGGCGAGGCCGGGCATGTCATTGGCATGAAGACGTTCGGGGCCTCGGCCCCGCTGAAGGAACTGGACAAGAAGTTTGGCTTCGAGCCGGAACATGTAGTGGAAGTCGCCAAGGGACTATTGGGGAAAAAGTGATCAGCGAGGTGCTGAATTGAGGAATCGCGCATGAGCATTTACGACACCCGAGAGGGCGTTCGGCTGGTCATGATCCAGCAGAAAAAAGGCCACTGGAATCGCTGGGGACCATTTTTGGCGGAGCGTGCCTGGGGTACGGTACGTGAGGACTATAGTGCTGATGGCGACGCCTGGAATTACTTTCCTCACGATCACGCTCGATCCAGAGCGTACCGATGGAATGAGGATGGACTGGCCGGAATATGCGACCGGCACCAATACATGTGTTTCGCGCTGGCGCTGTGGAACGGTCATGACCCGTTCCTCAAGGAGCGCATGTTTGGTCTGACAGGCACTGAGGGGAACCACGGTGAGGATGTCAAGGAGTATTACTTTTACCTAGACAACATCCCGAGCCACTCGTACATGAAATATTTGTACAAGTATCCCCAGGCAGCATACCCATACGAACAACTGCTTCAAGAGAACCGGCGGCGGAATCGACTGGAGCGGGAATACGAACTGGTGGACACCGGAATTTTTGACCGGGGCCGATATTTCGATGTCCAAGTGGAGTACGGAAAGGTTGATGCAGAAGACTTGCTCGTCCGAATCAGCATTAGCAATCGCGGTCCTGAGGCTGCTGCCATCCAAGTGTTGCCGACTCTTTGGTTTCGCAATACGTGGAGTTGGGGGCGCGATGACAGCCGTCCCTCGATCATCGCCGCGAACGATCCGCCCAAAAGCAAAGTGAGGCAAGCCATTGCCCGGCATTCGGCGCTAGGCGAGTACGTTTTGTATTGCGCCGACGCCGACGAATTGCTTTTCACCGAGAACCAGACCAATAATGAGCGCCTCTACGGCGCGCCATCACCTTCACCGTACGTCAAAGATGCGTTCCACGAGTACGTGGTGCATGGCAAGCGCGAGGCGGTAAACCCCGCCGCCACTGGCACAAAAGCTGCGGCGCGTTATGTCCGGACCATCGCTGCCGGGCAAACCATCACTCTCGAATTGCGGCTGGCGGTCGCAACCGACCAGCATCTGCTGGAAGACCCGTTCGCCGACTTCGACGCTTCGCTCACCAACTGCAAAGAAGAAGCTGACGAATTCTACGATGCCGTTCTGCCTAAAGAGCTCTCGGCAGACGAAAAGCTGGTTGCGCGCCAAGCCTTTGCGGGAATGTTGTGGTCGAAGCAGTATTACCATTACGTGGTCACAGACTGGCTGAATGGCGATCCTGCCCAGCCCCCCCGCCCCCAGAACGTTGGTCGGGACGCAACCATGACTGGACGCATCTGTTTTCCCGCGACGTGATTTCGATGCCGGACAAATGGGAGTTCCCATGGTTCGCTACCTGGGACCTTGGTTTTCACTGCGCTTGCCTGGCGCATGTCGATCCACAGTTCGCTAAGGACCAGATCATCCTGATGCTGCGTGAGTGGTACATGCATCCCAACGGCCAGATCCCGGCTTACGAATGGGATTTCGACGACGTCAATCCGCCGGTCTTGCCTCTGGCGGCCAGGTCTGTCTTTGAAATCGAACGCTGGAAAACGGGGGTTGCGGACTACGCTTTCCTCGAACGCGTCTTTCAAAAGATGCTGATCAACTTTACCTGGTGGGTAAACCGCAAGGACGCGCTGGGCAACAATATTTTCCAGGGCGGTTTCCTGGGCATGGACAACATTGGCGTCTTCGATCGCGACAATCTTCCATCGGGATACTTGCTGGGGCAGGCGGATGGGACAAGCTGGATGGCCGCTTTTGCGAAGAGCATGTTGTCAACCGCTTTGCTTCTGGCCGAAAGGAATCCCGACTACGAAGATGTTGCCAGCAAGTTCTGGGAGCACTACATCTTCATTGCGAACGCCATGAACAGCCTGCACGATCCCGACAAGTCCCTATGGGATGAGCAGGACGGATTCTTTTACGACCAACTGATCTCACCCGATCATGAGCCCATACCGGTCCGCGCCCGAACCATGGTCGGATTTGTGCCAATGTTTGGTGCGTCCACTGTACCTGTCGATACCTTCGATCGCTACCCGGCGTTTCAGCGGCGGCGCGAGTGGTTCATCAAACACCGGCCCGACCTTGTGGAGAGCGTCGAGCCGATGGTGGTTCCCGGACCTACCAATCGAGTGATCCTGGGATTGGTGCGGCCGGACCAGTTGAAGCGCATGTTGGGTTACATGCTGGACGAGAACGAATTTCTTTCGCCTTACGGTGTGCGGGCGGTGTCCCGCTATCATCTTGACCACCCATTGGTACTACACATAGCCGGCAAAGAGTACCGCCTGGACTATGAGCCTGGCGAGTCCACCACTGACCTGTTCGGCGGAAACTCGAACTGGCGCGGCCCGATCTGGATGCCGGTCAATGTATTGATCCTGCTTTCGCTTCAGGAATATTACTTACACTATGGCGATACGTTCCAGGTCGAATGCCCCACCGGCTCTGGACAAATGAAAAACCTGCAAGAGGTGGGAGCGGAACTGGCGCGGCGCTTGGCCCATATCTTCTTGCGAAATGAACAAGGCAAGCGCGCGGTTTTTGGTGACTGCGAGTTATTTAACAACGATCCCCACTGGCGCGATCTGATTCCCTTCCATGAATACTTTCACGGCGACACTGGCCGGGGCTGCGGCGCCAGCCATCAGACCGGCTGGACCGGAGCGGTTGCCGAGATTTTGCTGGGCACGCGACTGGGGGCCTTTTCAGGGCGCTGAAGCTCGAGCACGGGCGATAGCTTCCAGCGTCAGGAGACAGGGTGAGCTTGCCGGATCCAATTGTTTTCCTGGTGGACGTCGATAATACTTTGCTGGACAACGACCATGTTCAAGCAGACCTGCGAGAGCACCTCGAGCGGGTGTTCGGCGCTGCCTGCCGCGACCGCTACTGGACGATCCTCGAAGATCTAATGATCGAGTTAGGCTACCGCGATTACCTCGGCGCTCTGCAGCGTTACCGGGCCGAGCATCCCCGAGACATTCATCTGTTGTCGATGTCGTCGTACCTGGTGGACTATCCCTTCGCCAATCGTCTGTATCCTGGATCGCTCGATGTGTTGGAGCGATTTCGCTCGTGGGGAAAAACGGCAATTCTGTCCGATGGCGATGTGGTCTTCCAGCCGCGAAAGGTCGAACGCTCCGGCATTGCCGAGGCGGTTAAGGGTCACGTGCTCATCTATATCCACAAAGAGGCCGCGCTGGATGATGTCGAGCGACGGTATCCGGCGGAGCATTACGTCATGGTGGATGACAAGCCTCGCATATTGGGCGCGATAAAGCAGATTTGGGGCGATCGCGTTACTACCGTGTTCCCGCGCCAGGGTAAGTACGCCCACGACGCGAAAGAGCTCGCTAAATACCCGCCAGCGGACGTGACCGTCGAACGCGTCGGAGACTTGCTGAAGTATGAGCTCAAGACCTTGTTGGAAGCGGCAAGAACCTAGAGGATTTTTCCTTTACCCCTTACTCGCAGCCGCCGCTTGCAGCAACCGCTCCATCGCCTTGGCAAAACCTTCATCCTCGTTCGACGCCGTAACGAAGGTCGCGGATTTTTGCACGTCCGCGCTGGCATTGCCCATCGCGATGCTGACACCGCTCTTCTTGAACATAAGGACATCGTTCGGCATGTCGCCGATGGTGGCAATATCGCTGGGCGGGATGTTGCAAATCTGCGAAAACATGCCTACGACTTCCCCCTTGTTCGCCTTTGGGTTTGTCACATCGAGATAGTACGGTTGCGATCGGGCGGCTGACACCCGTCCTGCGCTCCAGTCCTGCAAATCTTTCTCGCAACGCGCAACCGCTGCCAGATCGTCGCTGACCCCCGTCACCTTCACAACGTTATCGGTCAACGAATCGAAATCCTTGACTACCGTGGGCTGGAACTTGACCGTCCAAGCCTCGCGATCGACGTGCGGCCCTTTGGCATCGCGTACGAACCAGTCACGGTCTGTGTAGAGAAAGATGTCCAGCTTATGCTTGACGATGGCTTGCATAACCTGGGCGGCGACATCGGGGGGGATCAGCTGCTTCGATATCGGCGTGAGGTCGGGACTGACAACCACACCGCCGTTAAATCCAGCGATCGGCTCGGTGATTTCCAGCGGCTCGATCAGCATCTTCATACCGCGCGGCGGCCGGCCGCTGGTGATCCCAAAGAGAATGCCGGCGTCATGCAGCTTCTTGACCGATTCGACGGCGCGAGCAGTGAGGATCTTGTCTTGCGTGACGAGCGTGCCGTCGACATCGGCGATGACGAGACGAACGCGAAGATTTTGCGTGGTAGCTTGCGAACTCATACCTGGTTTTTGTTTCTCCTTGGTCTTGTTACAAGCCTGGACTGCTCTGCATGATGCCACCGTCGGCAAAGATGGTAGTCGCCGTAATGTAACTGGCGCCGTCCCCCGCGAGGAAGGCGACTACGGTTGCGATTTCCTCCGGTTTGGCCAAGCGGCCCAATGGAATGGAGGCATCCAATTTGGCCAATAATGTGGGATCTTTCATCGTCGACAAATTAATCGGCGTCGCGACCGCGCCGGGACCGACCCCTACGACGAGGATGTTGTGGGGAGCGAGCTCGACTCCAGCGGTGCGGGTCAACATGCGCACGCCGCCCTTGGAAAGGCAATAGGCTGTGTTGCCTGGCATTGGCCAGTCCTCGTGCACGGAGGTGATGTTGATGATTCGGCCGCCGCCGCCGCCTTGTTTGATCATCTGCCTCGCTGCGATCTGCGTTCCGAAGAAGGCGCTTTTTAGATTTATGTCGAGCACTTTGTCGTATTGCGCTTCGGTGGTGTCAAGAACCGAGGTGCGGGTCTCGATGCCGGCGTTGTTCACCATGATGTCAATGCGTCCGAACTGGGTAACAGCAGTGTCAATCAGCTTCTGCAAGTCTGCGACCTTGCTGACGTCGGCCTCCACCCCGATCGCCCGGTCCCCGAGCGCGCAGATTTGCTTTTCGAGCTCCTCGGTGGCTTCGGGATGCGAGATATAGTCGATCACGATATTTGCATCCTGGCTGGCCAGCTCGAGCGCAATCGCTTTGCCAATACCGCTGTTTCCGCCAGTGACAATGGCGACTTTTTTCTTCAATGACATGCATACCTCCGGTTCGTTGGTTTCGCAAAGAGAGGCAGTACACCGCCGCCAACATTTGGGCGAAAAACCACCTTAACATTTATGGTCCGCCAGGAGAATCTGGTTCAAGAAATTTTATGGAATTTCACACTCGGTCATGCCGGCGTTCTGCACGCCACAAAAAAGGGCCGAAACCCTCCCCCGAGGATACCGGCCCAAAGTGCTGCATTGGCATGGATAGACGAATTTTGAGAGCGTTTCCAGGCCGGTTTGCCTTGGATGGCGGAAGCGGATCTATACCAACCTGGAATCGCCCTAGCGCCCCCTTCACCAGCGGGAGCGGCCCTGCCTACTTCAACCACGCGATCATGGTAGCCGCGGATTCTAACTACTACCATAGCCGTAATTGGCGGCCAAAATACGGCCGCCATTTTCGACAAATCGTCCGTCCCGAGCCCTTATCTCGACGGATCTGATTTCCGATTTTCCCGTGACTTTTAGAAGCCTGGTCCCTCCGGATACGCGGGCAGATCTGGTGGCCGCGGTGGCAGCTTCATTGGATGCGCATTGATTTCCTGCATCACCACATCGATCGCCTTTTCCAGTTGGGGATCGCGGCCCGCCATCACCAGGTCGGGCCGATTGTCGATCACAATGTCAGGTTCTACGCCGCGGTTCTCGATGAGCCATTTGCTATCCAGGCCGTAGAGCGCAAACTCCGGACGCGTGATGTATCCCCCGTCCATCAGCGTGATCTCGCCGCGAATTCCACGCACACCACCCCACGTGCGCTCACCGATAAGCGGACCCAGCTTGTAGACCTTGAAGTAATAGCTGAAGAAATCGCCATCGGATGCCGCATAGTGGTTGGTGATGCAAGCCATGTGTCCATAGAAGACGTTCGGCGGAATAGTGTCGGATTGCCAGTTACGCGCCGAGTCCATGCCGGCAAGCACGCGGCGCAGGCGCTCGAAGATAATCTGGTCGACAAAGCCGCCACCGTTGTAGCGAACGTCGAAAATTATTCCCTCTTTGCGCACCTGCGGGAAATATTGCTTGACGAAGGCGTTCAACCCGGCCGCACTCATATCGGGGAGGTAAACGTAGCCAATGCGGCCGCCGGTCGCTTGATCTACCTTGCGCCGGTTGGTCTCAGTCCAGTTCAGTTCACGCAAACCAATCTCGTTCGGAATCGGCCTTACTACCACATTGTGGAATCCCTCGATGGTTGGTTTGCTGTTGACGGTCAGCGTCACCGCCTGATTGACGGTGTTGATGAATAACTCGTCAGGATTCTGCGGGATGCGTAACTGACGGCCGTTGACAGCCAGTAGATAGTCGCCTTCTTTGACCAATACACCGGGCTCGGTCAGCGGCGAACGGAGATTGCCGTTCCAATTCTCGCCCGGATAAATCTTGGCGATCCGGTACATTCCGCTGCTGGTATCGGCAGCAAAGTCGGCACCCAGTAATCCGACATTCACGCCGTCGATGTCGGGAGAGTCGCCTCCACCCACGTAGGTATGGGAGTTGGAAAGCTCACCAATCATTTCGCCCAGAATGTACGTCAGGCTCAAGCGATCGGCCACGTACGGCAGCAACTGCGCGTATTTCTCGCGCTGTTGCTCCCAGTTGACTCCATTCATCGAGGCCTCGAAGAAATAGTCTCGTTCCTGCCGCCAGACTTCGTTGAAAATCTGCTTCCATTCGGCGGGCGGATCCACTTCCATGGTCATGGTGTCGAGTTTGAGGGCGCCATCGCCGACTTTCGCCAGCGACTTCATATCGCCACCTCCAGGCCCATCCGATCCACCTGAAGGTACCTTGGCATCGATGATGCCGTACATGTGAGGGCCGCCTTCGCCCCCCTCTTCCGACGACTCCTCCCCTCCAGACTTCGGCGCGGCATAAAGGATCTTCTTCCCATCGAACGACAACGCGTACTGATCTGCGCCTTCCAGCAACACGTGGTCTTTGCGCTCCTTCAAGTCGAAAGCGTGAAGCGCGGGTGGTTCTCCCGGCAACGGACCCGAGAGCCCTTGGATGGGAGACACGACATAAAAGATGACTCCCTTGGCGGCTGTGAGGTTTTGTAGATTACCGGGAGGAATCGGCAGCGCTACGATACGGCTCTGAATGCCCTCCAAATCGATGCGAAAGCTCTTCAGCGGCGGGCGCGTTCCAGGCTTCTGCTCCGCAGCCGCGATTTCGGTTTTGGTCTTCTCTTCGCTGGTTTTGTTCTGCGGCTGCGAAGTTGCCGGCTTCGTCTTCGTCTTCGGATTGGGCGTCGGCGGGGGCTGTGGCGGCTTTTGATTGCCGGGGGTCGGCGTTAATAGGACATCGGGCGCCTGTGTGGTTGTGACCTCGTCGCTCAACACCGGGAGCGGCGACGGCTCATCGGCGCGCAAGGTGACGATGTAAACCCGCCCTGCCTTTGGGTTGGCAAACTCCAGGTCGTAGACACCGAGCACTTCATTGAAGTCGCGGTTCGACAAAAAGTAAAGATACTTACCTTCGGGATCGAAATAGGGCGCAGTACTGTCGCTCGCGCTGGTGGTAACCGGGGTGCTCTTCCGATCATCCAGGCTGTAAAGATAGACGACATGATTTCGGTTGTCCGACGATTTCGCGTATGTAACCCAATGACTGTCTGGAGACCACTGATAATCGGTTATGTCATCGTAAAGACCCTTATCAATGAGGACGGGTTTCTTCTCATGCACGTCTACATAAAAGAGCCGCGCTTCTTTGTCGGAGAACACCAGCTTTTGGCTGTCGGGCGACCACACGGGCGGCAAACGAAACATCTTGCCGTCAAACGTAATCCTGACCTCCTGACCAAGGCCGTCTTGCGGCGTCATGTAAAGCTCGTCTTCGCCAGTGCGGTCGGAGACGTAAGCTACCCAATGCCCATCCGGTGACCAGACTGCATATCTCTCACGAATTCCCGGAGTCCGCGTCAGGTTGCGGATACTGCCTTCCTTAGCAGGAACGGTAAAGACGTCGCCGCGCGCGCTGAACACCGCTCGCTTGCCGTCGGGCGCGATATCGAACTCGCCAATCAGCTTGCTGACATTCGTCCAATGCGGGCGGGCCTGTTCGCGGTCCCCCGGCAGATAAATTGTAAGCTTGCGCTCCTTTTGTGTGTTGAGGTCAAAGAGGTATAGGAACCCGCCGTTCTCGAATACGATTTCGTCCTGACCCAGGCTGGGCCAGTTCACGTCGAACTCCGTGAAGTGCGTCAGTTGTTTGATCTCACGGGTGTTCAGGTCGTAGCTGTACAAGTTCAGGCGATGTTCGGGTCCACGATCGGAATCGAAGTAAATAGTGTCGCCGTGCCACATGGGAAACGTGTCGGTCCAATCCTCATGCGGAACGACATCCATAGCATGGCTGTTCAGGTCATAAATGGTGATGTCCTGAGCCATACCTCCCTGGTAACGCTTCCAGGTGCGAAAATTTCGAAAGATGCGGTTGTAGGCGATTCGATTACCGTCGGGTGAGTACGAGGTCAGGCCGCCCTTGTCGAGCGGCAGCGGCTCAGGAAGTCCGCCATCAACGCTGACGCTGTACAGCCGTCCAAACCAGTCGTTGAAGGTGTCGCGGCGGGTAAGAAAGACAATGTGCTTGCTATCCGGCGTCCAGGTGATGACCTGGTTATGAAAGCCCATGCGTTCGTTGAGGTGCCCGCCTCCGGGATTAAAGGTCAATTGTTTGGGCTGGCCGCCTTCGGAGGGCATTACATAAACGTTGAAATTGCCGTCATATTGAGCGGTAAAAGCGATCCACTTGCCGTCAGGAGAGAATTTCGCAAACAGCTCCTGTCCCGGATGGCTGGTGACCCGGCGGGCAACTCCACCCTCTTTCGCAACCAGCCAAATATCGCCTCCATAGCTAAAGGCGATTTTATCTTTGTACACATCCGGAAAGCGCATCAGGCGGCCTTCGGGAATTGCTTGCGTGACACTAATCGTAGTCAATGTAAGTAGGAGCAGGAGAGTGATGATTGCGTTTCTCATCGAGAACATCAACTTGCCTCCAATGCGGTGGGAACCGCAAATTGTATAGAAAGGCGCACGCTAACACCAAGTAATGTGACAAGACGCTACAACGTCGCCATGGAATACGGGATCTGACGGCTGTGACTTTTCCGCGCAGCTAACAGCGCGTTTCCAGCATCTGTGCAACCTGCACGTACACAAGAAAGGTTCGCAATGAAAATCGCATTTATTGGACTAGGCAATATGGGAAGCCACATGGCTCGCCACCTGCTTCGCGCCGGCCATGACGTGACGGTGTGGAATCGCACTAGCTCGAAAGCTGACGAGTTGCGCACGCACGGCGCCAAGGTCGGCAAGTCGACAGGCGAGACGGTGACGGACGCCGAAGCCGTCATCACCATGCTGGCCGACGACCATGCCGTTGAGTCGGCCGTATTGCATTCAGGAGGGGTAATGGACCACCTTCCACGAGGCGCAGTACATATCTCGATGAGCACCATTAGCGTCGCCCTGTCCCGGAAGCTGGCCGAAGAACACAGCAAGCACGGGCAGCAATACATTGCTGCTCCCGTGTTTGGACGTCCGGAAGCGGCGGAGGCGGGCAAGTTGTTCGTGGTGGCAGCCGGCGAACCAGAGGCCGTAGAACGCTGCAAGCCGCTACTTGATGTGTTGGGGCAGCGCGTGTTCGTGATGGGCGACAAGCCGGAGATGGCGAACGTGGTGAAGCTGAGCGGTAATTTCCTCATCGCCTCCGTGATCGAGTCGCTGGGAGAAGCGATTGCCCTCATCCGAAAGTACGGCATCGATCCGCATGACTATGTGGAGTTCCTGATCAATTCCCTGTTTGCCGCGCCCGTGTACAAAACCTATGGTGCCATCATTGCCGACGAGAAATATAAACCTGCCGGCTTTAAGCTGCGGCTGGGATTGAAAGATGTACGGCTCGCCTTGGCTGCGGCGGAGTCGGTAGATACTCCGCTGCCTTTCGCCAGTTTAATGCGAGACCACATGCTGACCGCCATCGGCCGCGGCATGGAGGAGATGGACTGGAGTTCGACGGCCAAGCTGGCGGCGGAAAATGCCGGCCTGAAGTGACGACGCAGCCGGTTCGCCACAGGCAGATTGCTTCAATGTTGTAGTATCCCAATAGGGGCAGTCTTGACGCGATCTCAACCCAATCAAACGCAGGAACGACTGGCGCTAAGCACCTATGTCAAGTTGATGCGCGCCGCCAATTCGGCTCGCAGCTATGCTGCCCGAAGCCTAAGTGGCACGCACCTTACATTGACCCAATTCGCTGTTCTGGAAGCCCTTTACCATTTGGGGCCAATGTCGTTGTCGGACGTCGCGCGCAAAGTCTTGACTACCGGAGGGAATTTGACGATGGTGGTCGGGAATCTGGAGAAGCTCGGTCTGGCAAAGCGGCAGCGCTGTCCCGAGGACAGGCGCGTTTTGACTGTGGTGTTGACCGCCAAGGGTAAGACGCTGTTGCGCGATGTCTTCCCCAAACATGCCGCCGCCATTGCTGAATTCCTGACCGTCCTTAATCCAGAAGAGCAGGAGCGCCTTGGTAATCTCTGCCGGAAGCTGGGAAAGCAATCGAAAGCCTCCGCCTGACAACGTGGTCTGCCGACGACTACCTCCGTTTGCCAGCAAGGCACGCTCACCGTTATACTTTGAGTTTGCTCTGTTCAATTTTTAGCTAGTTAGGAGCGCAGTTTTCGAATGCCCAAGCGCACATTCCAACCCAACCGTCGTCACCGCTCAAAGACGCACGGATTTCGTTCTCGCATGAAGACCAGCAGCGGCAGGGCGGTGCTGTCGCGCCGCCGGGCCAAGGGGCGCAAACGCGTCTCGGTTAGCCCTGGCTTCCGCGATTAATCGCGAGGACCCGAAATCTGCGTTATCGCGACCTTTCCAGATGAAGTAACGGGAGTCGTCGCAAGACTCGGCCGCAGCAAAGACAGAAACCGGCGGGTCAGCGCCGAGCGCTTAATGTGACTTCCGCCGCCAGCAGCAAGTTTCCAAAATCGAGGCGTCTGCTGAAACACGCGGATTTTCAGCGGGTGTACCAAGGCGGCCGCCGGCAGTTCACGGGAAACATGACGGTATTCTTTCTGCGGCGCTGTGATGGCCCGCAAGCTATGGGGACGGACAACACGCCCCGTGTGGGATTCACCGTGGGAAAGGTGCTGGGAGGAGCCGTCGAGCGCAACCGTATCAAGCGGCGGATGCGCGAAGCGGTACGGCTGGCGGCCCAGGCCTGCGAAGGCCCTATCGACATTGTGTTTAACCCGCGAAAGAGCGTCGGCAAGCTGCCCTTTGCGGAACTGGTAAACGAAGTAACCCGCGCCCTGCGGCTGGCCGCTCAACGCGCCCGGACTGGGGAACCAAAATGAAGCAGGCGGTCCAATTTGTGTTGCGATGCTACCAGCGGGTTATCTCGCCCATGCTGCCGCACTCCTGCCGCTTCGTTCCGACCTGCTCGCAGTATGCGATTGAGGCCGTCGAGTGCCACGGCGTGGCTCGTGGGGGTCTGTTGGCCGCCGCGAGACTGTTGCGCTGCCATCCTTTCGCGCGCGCGGGATGCGATCCGGTTCCACTCGCGATCGCGAAACCAGGATACGGGTCACCGGATGAATTGCGCCGAAATTCTTGCCCCTTGAACGGAACTTAAACTTGGCCGAGTATAAAAATCCCCAGCAAGAACCCGGCGGCGATCGCCGCATGTTGATGGTGTTCGCCGTTACCTTTGCGCTGATCATCATCAGCCAGATTTTTCTGTTTAAGGACAAGGGTAAGCAGGCGCCAAAGCCGAATCCTGTCGAAACCTCGCAGTCGAATGCCTCCGTGCCTGCAGCACAGTCTCAGGCCGAAGTTGCGGGAGCACCGCCAGAGGCCGTCTCCAAAGGGAAGGCTCATGCCGCCACCAAGCCGGCTGCCAATTCCATAATTACGAAGTCTGCCAGCAGCGAAGTCCAGACCGTTGTCGAGAACCCGCTTTATCGCATTGTGTTCACCAACCGAGGAGCGCAGGTTAAGTCGTGGGTGCTAAAGAAGTACAAAGACGAAGACGGACATCCACTTGACCTGGTGAACCCGCTGGCCGTGAAGTTCGGCCTTCCACTCGGTCTCTACACCTATGACGAGAACCTGCGCAACCAGATCAATTCGGCGCTCTACACAGGCAGCGCTACCGGGTCCATCACAGCCCCCGGTTCGCTGACCTACGAGTATGCGCAAGGCGACGTCTCCGTACGCAAGACCTTTCAGTTTGGCGACAAGTATGTAATTTCGGTCGAAACCGAACTCACGCAGAATGGCAAGCCCGTGCAAGCGCTTCCAATGTGGCCGGCCGCCTTCGGCGATCAAAGCACTGGGCCCCTTTATGCCTCCGCGCGCATTGATTACATGGCCAACGACACGGTGGAGCGCCTGGCCGCCAAAAAAGTGAGCAACGGCAATACCTTGCGCGGCCCCTTTAACTGGGCTGGCCCACAAGACCAGTATTTTGCGGCCATTTTTTTGCCGGACAATCCCGATGCCGCGACCATGGTCACGCTGCACAATGCGATCAGCGTACCTAAAGATCCCAAGAACCCAGACTCGAACAGCGTGAACCGCTACGACGTGCTGGGCGCGGCCGTCGGCGACGTCAGCGGCATTACGCGAGAACGACTATTCGTGGGGCCGAAAGCGCTCCCCGTTTTGGAGTCGATCCGCTCCAACACCGCGCCGGGGCAAATGGACGGCCCCGATCTCCGCAACGTTGTGGACTTCGGCTTCTTCAGGCTGATCGCCCGCCCGCTTTTCCTGTGGCTGCTTTGGACCCAGAAACACATGGCCAGCAATTGGGGTGTGGCCATCATTATCCTGACCGTCATCATCAACGTGGTACTGTTGCCGTTGCGTATTACCAGCATGAAATCGGCGCTGAAGATGCAGAAGCTGCAGCCCCAGATGAAAGCGATTCAGGAAAAGTACAAGAAGTATCCAATGCGCGATCCACGGCGCAAGGACATGAACGTCGAGATCGGCGAGTTGTACAAGCGCGAAGGCGCCAACCCGGCGGGTGGATGCTTGCCGCTAGTCATCCAGATGCCCTTCTTGTTCGCGTTCTACGCCATGCTAGGAGTGGGTATCGAACTGAGGCAGGCGCCGTTCCTCTGGCTGCACGATCTGTCGTCGCCCGACAAGCTGTTCATTCTTCCGGTGTTGATCGTGATCACGACCTATCTGGTGCAGAAGATGACGCCCAACGCCGGTATGGACCCGAAACAGCAGCAGATGATGACGCTGATGATGCCGCTGATGATCGGCTTCTTCAGCTATTCCCTGGCGTCTGGCTTGAGCGTGTACTGGACGGTGGGAAACTTCATTGCGATCGGGCAGCAGTACATCATGAACCGCACCGGCCTGGGCCGGGAGATGCGCGAAGAGATGGAGAAGCGCGCCCGCAAGAAGGCGAGCAAGTAACTGCAGTGGTGCGCATTTGACGAAAATCGAGCGCCGTAGGCGCGAAAAACCTTAGCCCAGCACGGAGCCATAGGCAGAGTGCTGGGTAAGGCAGAAAATATACCCGAGTCCCTGCAGGGACGACACATGCGCAGAGGGACCCGAGTCCCGTAGCTTCCTATGCCGATACATGACAAGATCGCGGCCGCCAAAAAGATCAGCGAGCTGCTAACCACCACCTTCGCCAATGGCGATTTCCACCTGCGCTACAAGATCACGGTGGACCCCCAGGTCGGCAGCGACCGCGAGTGGGAGCGCCCCGAAATTCTGGTGGAGATTTCCGGCGCCGACAGCCCGCTGGTGCTGGAGAACGGTGCCGAGTTGCTGCGTGCCTTCGAGCATGTGGCTCTCGAAATGCTTCGACTAGCCCCCAACGAGCACGAAAAAGTCAGCTTTGACTGCCAAAATTTCCGCTCTGCCCGCTTGCAAGAGCTTCGCCTGGCCGCCGATGTAGCGGCGGAGCGGGTCCGCAAGACTGGCGTGCCGTATGCCTTCGCGCCCATGTCTTCGCGCGAGCGCCGTATCGTTCACTTGGCGCTGCGCGACTTCGACGACCTGCGCACCGACAGCGACGGCGAGGCCCTGGAGCGGCACGTCGTGGTTTATCCCAAGGACTACCAGGGAAAACCGCCAGCACCGCCGGTCTCGCGGCGAAGATAGCGATGCCATTCGCCATTCGCCTCTCGCTTTTCGCTCTTCGCGAACAAACTATGATGTTCCACCTGAGGCTGCCGGCGGTGTATTGCATTGTTGGGTCGAACGAACACTCTCTAGTCCTGTGCAAGGGCGGCGGCAATTGGCGAAAAGCGAAGAGCCAAGAGCGAAAAGCGAACCGCCGCTGTGCCTCCGTGGTGAATAATGTCCTCCATGCACCTAGACGACACCATCGTTGCCATTGCTACACCTCCGGGACGTGGCGGCATCGGCGTGGTACGTCTCTCGGGCGCCGAGGCGTGCGCCATCGCACGTCCCATGCTGCGGTTGGCGCATGGGCACGATCTCGAAGCTGGCCGCGCCCATTTCGGTGAACTGATCGAGCCAGCTACGGGCGAGCGCATTGACGAAGTCGTCGTCACCTTCTTTGCCAAGCCCCACTCCTACACCACCGATGATGTTATCGAAATTTCTTGCCATGGTTCGCCAGTAGTCCTGCGCCATGTCGTCGAGATGGCGATGGCGCACGGTGCGCGGCTGGCCGAACCCGGCGAGTTCACCATGCGGGCCTTTCTCAACGGCCGCATCGACCTTACCCAGGCCGAAGCGGTGCGTGATCTGATCGAGTCGCAAACGCTGTATCAGGCGCAGGTTGCTGCTCGTCAACTTGAAGGCGCCTTGTCGAAGCGATTACAGCCGACGAAGCAGAAATTGGTGGAATTGATTGCGACTATGGAAGCGGGTGTGGATTTTGCCGAAGACGATGTCGCGGTGATTCCTGATGCAGAGGTTCTCTCACGCATCGCCGCGATTCGCATGCCATTGGCAGAACTGCTGGCCAGCTTCGCATTTGGAAAGGTGGTACACGAAGGCCTGACCTTGGCCATCGTTGGCCGGCCCAATGTTGGCAAGTCGAGCTTGTTTAACCGCCTGGTAGAGCGCGAACGCGCCATTGTCACCGCGACGCCGGGTACCACACGCGACCTGGTAAGCGAGACAGTTGCTGTTGGAGGCATTCCGGTGCGGCTGGTGGATACCGCAGGTATTCGCAGCTCGCTCGACGAAGCCGAGAGCATCGGTGTGCGCAAATCAATGGAGGCGCTGGCGGAGGCGGACCTCGTATTGGTAGTACTCGACCTGACGGAGTATTCCGAAGCCGACCTGGAAACCGATATGCAACTCCTGGAGAAATCGCGCCTGCGACCGCGTATTCTGATCTGTAATAAATGCGACTTGCACTCGGAAGACCGTCGCGCATTCATCAGGAAGCTCTCGATCGACGAGCAAAGTCCGCTGGGAATCTTTACCTCTGCGATCACGGGAGAGGGAATCGAGCAACTGCGCGCGATGATCCTTGAGAAGGTTGGCGGCCACTCCGGCGAACGACAGGAGAGTGGCTTTCTCACCAATGTCCGCCAACGAAAACTGGTGGAGGATTCCCTTGCCGCACTTGATAGAGCTGTCGCGGCCCTTCCGTTGAAAACGCCACACGAAATGGTTCTACTGGACCTCTATAGCGCGCTGCGTCCTTTGGATGACATCACTGGCGCCACCACCGCGGATGACATCCTGAACTTGATCTTCAGTTCGTTCTGCATCGGAAAGTAAGAAATCTAGGATCCATTTTCGCATTGCTCCGCGCGGGGCGGGTATAGTACCGTCATTCCTCATCAGGGGCGGAGGAGGAAATGTGTTCACCAGATTTTTCACGCTTCTTGCGCTAAGCATTGCACTGCTGTTCACGGCGGCGCCCCTATCGGCCCAACTTCAGGACAGCGCGTCTGGAAACATCACCGCCGCTCCGGCAGTGACGCGTCCGAATGTACAGGTTAGCCACGTATTCATCGTTATGGAAGAGAACCACAGTTACAGTGACGTCATCGGCAATCCGGCGATGCCTTATCTGAATAGTCTGGCCGCCGCCTATTCGAGCGCCCACGGATACTATGCGAACACGCACCCTTCTATCGGCAACTACTTCATGCTTACGACGGGGCAGATTATCACCAATGACGACGGCTATACCCAAACCGTGACCGTGGATAATGTAGTTCGCGAACTGCTCGCGGCGGGGAAAACCTGGAAGGAATATTCGGAAGCGATACCTTTTCAAGGTTACGACGGCGGGGATACCGGCGAGTATGCCGAGCGCCACAATCCGCTCTCGTATATGTCGGATGTTCGCAATAACCCCACGCAACAACAGAACCTGGTGCCATTCACGCAACTGGCTACTGACATCGCCAATCACGCATTGCCAAACTATGGCTTTATTGTGCCCGACCTGCTGAATGACGCGCACGACGGCACGCTGGCCCAAGCCGATACATGGCTGCAAAACAACATTGCGCCCTTACTCGCCAGTCCCGATTTCAACACTTCCGGAGGCGGTTTGTTGATCATCACCTTCGACGAGTCGGAGGATAGTGATACTGAGTTTGGCGGTGGGCAGGTTGCTTGGATCGCTGTTGGCCCCAACGTCAACCCTGGATATCCGCCGGTTGGATCCTTTATCCCTGTGACCGTCTACCAACACCAGAGCACATGCCGGTTCATGCTCAAACTGGCGGGAGTTAGTGTTTTTCCGGGGGCCTCAGCCACGGCGCCCGATATGAACGAATTCTTGCTGGGAAACTGAAGAGCGAGAAGAATCCGTTGATACCCGCTGCTAGTGGGGCTGTGCCCCCGAAGATGAGTCCGACACCGTAGGAGTGTGATTTTGCAGCATGAAGAGCGTGCCGCTGGGAAGAGTTCACATTTGATTTGGCTGAGAACAAGTACGACGTTCCATCCTTGTCGCGAACGATACGGACATCCCTAAGCGTTCCTTGTCTTGCCGGCTGGACGTCTTGCGGCTGCTCAGTCGCATCTTGCGGAGGCTTAGTCAATGACGACAGGTCTGCGTCGGATTGAGCCGCTACCCGGCCGCTCAGGCGGCCGGCCCGGCGCGAACCGCCGGTCGCCACCGTCGTATCGGTGGAATTGCCAGAGTTGCTGGCTTGGCTCGACGGGGGCACCAAGTTGATCTGCGAGGCTATGAAGGCGTGCAGAGGAACAGTATGCTGTTTCCATTCGGCTCGCTCCACCAGCAATACGATCCACGATGGCTTGTCTCCCTGGCGTGAGGCAGCACCCACGACGCGACCAAACAGCTTGGTTTGAGGCGGCATTACCAGCTTTGGACTGACGAGTACGGCTTCCACCGTTCTGAATTCGACTGGATCGCCACGATGAGCTTTCTCGGCACGCACCGTCTTCGTGAGTTCCACCGGAATAGAGAGGTCACCAACTGGGACGGCAGCAAGCGACCCCTGTGGCGCTTGCATCAGCAACGCAGCCGTCATCAAGAGCGCTATGCAACCTGCACCCATGCACTCCTCATAATACCCCGGTCGGCAATTGCCAGACTAATCGTCCCTATCACAGATGCGCTCATCTATAGGAGGATACAGGGTTTCTAGTAGGGTCGAATTTGCAAGTGCATACTGCGCTTGATCGCAAATTGGGAAAAGGGCCAATATAGACCTTGGCGCGTTGATTCCCCTGGTCGAAACTGCGCGGAACCTGCCCATCCGATTGCGGCGCATATTACAATCGGTTAAACTCGATGAACTTTCGAACTTTCCCATGACAGCCACAACCCATGCAGCAACCACCGATTTGCTACGGCAGTATGGGGAAGTCGTTCGCCTGGCGCTGCTTATCCGCAAAACCGAGCAACGCCTGCTCGAGCTTTTCAAACAAGGAAAGCTATTCGGAACCATTCATACGTGCATTGGCCAGGAATTTGTCGGCATTGCCGTGGCGCGCACCTTGCAGCCCCAGGACAATATCTTCTCCAACCATCGCTGCCACGGGCACTTTCTGGCTTATCGCCAGAATCTGGTGGGACTTATCGGCGAGATCATGGGCAAGTCGGTCGGCGTATGCGGTGGGCGAGGCGGCAGCCAGCATCTGCATCAGGACAATTTCTTTTCCAACGGCGTGCAGGGTTCGATCGTTCCGGTCTCGACCGGCCTCGCCTACGGCCAGAAGATGCGCGCTACCGACGGGATCACGGTGGTTTACGTAGGAGACGGTACGCTAGGTGAGGGCGCTCTGTACGAGGCTATGAACATTGCCTCGAAGTGGGAAGTGCCGTTGCTGCTGGTGTGCGAGAACAATTTGTATGCGCAATCCACCAACCAGTCGCAGACGCTGGCGGGCAGCATTCGCGGGCGCGCGGAAGCATTCGGCATCGAGACTGCACACAGCGACACTTGGCATTGGCCGGAGCTACTGGATTCCATCGCGGAGAGCGCCCAGCAGGTGAGGAGCACGTCGAAGCCACGCTTCCATCAAGTTGACACTTATCGTCTGATGGCGCATTCCAAGGGCGACGATAACCGTCCTGAGGCTGAGGTTGCGCCTTATTGGGACCGCGATCCCTTATTCCTGCTGAACGAGCAGTACACCTCCGACCCGCGCTATCAGCAGATGAGCAGCGAGATTGACCAATTAATCGACCAGGCGGTAGCCGAGGCGGAGGCGGCGCCGTTCTCGGACGAAACTCTATTGTGCGCATGTGCTGTTCCCGATGCCAACCGTTGGGAGCCGCGCTCGTTTGCTAAGGAGCGCGTTGTGGATTCCGTGCGTCGCGGCCTGGAAGAAGGCCTGGCCGACCACGACAACGTGGTGCTGCTCGGGGAAGACATCGAGTCGCCTTACGGCGGCGCGTTCAAGTGCACCATGGGCTTGAGCGCACGCTTCCCTGGACGAGTGCGCAATACGCCGATCAGCGAAGGCGCCATCGCCGGAGTCGCCAACGGCATGGCCTTATCCAAGCTGAAGCCGGTGGCGGAGATTATGTTCGGCGACTTCATGGCTCTCGCTGCCGACCAGTGGATCAACAGTGCCGCCAAGTTTCACTGGATGTACAACGGCAAGATCGATGTTCCCATGATCCTGCGCACGCCAATGGGCGGCAAGCGCGGCTACGGGCCGACGCACAGCCAGAGTATCGAGAAGCACTTCCTCGGTGTTCCTGGGACAGGAGTTTTGTGCCTGCATCATCGCTACAGCCCCGCGCAGCTTTACCGCGATTTGTTTGCGACCATCACCACTCCTACGCTGGTGGTGGAGAACAAAATTCTGTACACGCGCTATGTGAATCCCGATCCGCCGACAGGCTACTCGCTGGTGTTCACGGCGGAGGCATTCCCCACAGCGCGGCTGATGCCAAAGCAAACACCTGATCTGACCATGGTCGCCATCGGCGGCATGTCCGTCGAGGCGGAAGATGCGATGTTGCGCCTCTTCGAAGAGGAAGAATTGCTGGGCGACCTGTTCCTGCCCAGCCAGCTTTTCCCGTTCGACGTTGGCATCCTGGAACAAAGCCTTTCCCAGACGCGCAAACTGCTTGTGATTGAAGAGGGGCAAGGTTTTGTCTCGATGAGCAGCGAGATCCTGGCGCAGGTGACGGAGCGATTCAGTCATTTGCATGTGCAATGCCGCCGGCTCACTGCCAGCGCGTGTCCTATCCCGTCGGCGCGGCCGCTGGAAGAACAATGCCTGCCGAATACCGATGCCATCGTACGCATGGCCAGTGAGTTGGTACGTGAATCCATCCGCTGAAATACGCATTCCTCGCGAGATTGTCAACGACGACGTGGTGAAGATTGCCGCGTGGGAGGTGGCGGATGGCGCGAAGGTCCAGGCCAAGCAGGTCGTGGTCTCGATTGAAACCTCAAAGGCGGTGATCGACCTCGAAGCTGAAGCAGAGGGCTATCTTGAGATTCTGCATCCCAAGGGGGCGGAGCTTCCGGTAGGCGAACTAATTGGACGGATTCAGTCGCAGCCGCTTGCTGCCAAGGTGCAGAAGCCGGTTTCGGGGGCGACCGAGAGCGTCTCTTCTAGTGGAAACGGTGCGCATGGCGCCGCCGCCGGCGGATTGCGAATTTCGAAGAAGGCCCAGGTCCTGATCGAGCAGCACAGCATCGATCCCACGGTGTTTGCCGGCAGTGATTTGGTGCGCGAGGCGGACGTGCTGGCTTATGTGGAGCGTCGGAAGGCAGAACCGTCAGTGGGAACGGCGGTGCTCGAACCGCCGCAATCAGAGCCTCAGCCTGACCAGCAATTGGCGCGTACGAAGCCGGGCGGCCCGACCGTTCCGGCGGAGAAGCATGGCTTTCTGCACGATGCGCGAGTGTCAGCGGCTGACCGGGGTGGCAAAGGACTCTTCGCTCTCGCCTTCAATTACCTGTGGCGCAACTGGTTCCTGGGAAACCTTGTTCGTTGGGCGCCCCGCGGCGTGATTCTGCCGCTGCACCGTCTGCGCGGAGTGAAGATCGGGAAGGACTGCTACATCGATCCCAACGCCATCATCGAGACCGCTTATCCCGAGAACATCACCATCGGCAACGATGTGCGCGTGACGGCCCGCGCCATCATTATGACGCACATCAAGGCGCCGCATTACCTGCGCGAAAGCGGCATCATGCCCTTAGTTCTGAAGCCGGTTGTGCTGGAAGACCATTCTTTCATTGGAGTGAATTCGGTTATCATGCCGGGCGTGACGGTCGGCAAAGCGTCCGTGGTGGCCAGCGGCGCCGTAGTGCTCACCAACGTTCCGCCGTACACTATGGTTGCGGGCAATCCCGCCAAGGTCGTCAAGACTTTCCCTCAGCGCCAGGAGGAAATGTAGATGCGGCCCGATCGCACAAACGGCATTCTCAACGCATTTTGCATCGATCTCGAGGAGTGGTTCCACGTCTGCGAGGTCAGCACGCCGTATGACAATCCGGCCACCTGGAGCTCGGCGCCAAGCCAGGTGGTGAAGGACACCGAGGTCATCATGCGGCTGCTCGATGAAGCCAAGTCAAGAGCGACCTTTCTGACCGTGGGCTGGGTGGCCGAACACCATCCTGAACTCATCAAGCGGCTCAGCGACGCGGGACATGAAATCGGCTGCCATAGCTATTTTCACCGCTTGGTGTACACCCTGCCGCCAGACGAGTTCGATCGCGACATCGAACGCTCGGTCAAGGTTCTTCGCGAGACCAGCGGACAACCGGTCACCACCTTCCGCGCTCCCGGATTCTCGATGAAGCGCGAATGTTTCTGGGCGTACCCCATCCTACGCAAACACGGGATCACGGTTGACGTGTCGGTCGTTCCCGCTCATCGCGACCACGGCGGCATTGACGGCTTCAGCCGCGATCCCCTCATACTGCATACGGAAGCGGGTTCGCTAAAAGTGTTTCCTGTCTCCATCATGAGCGCATTCGGCAGGCGGGTACCGTTCTCCGGTGGCGGCTATCTGCGGCTGTTCACCATGCCGATGATCCGATACGGCTTCCGGCAGAACCATCGCGAGGGCAGGCCGGTGATGACATATATCCATCCCCGAGAAATTAATCCGCAGCAGCCACGCTTAGAGTTGCCGCGGATCAAGAGCTTCAAATACTACGTCAACATCGACACCGCGGAAGAGAAGCTGCGTACGCTGCTCAAGACTTACAAGTTCGGAACGGTAGCGGACGTGCTCGCCACCATCGATACCTACGATGAGTACCAGTTGGTGGATGGTGACATCGTCCCATGTGCCAACCTCGCCGCATCGCAGGCCAATCTGGCGCCGCAGGTTCAGCCGTAAGGGTTATTCACCACGGAGAACTCGGAGTGCACGGAATTGCTGAGGGTTGAATGCTAAGAGCTAAGTGCCAATCGCTAAGTGCCAATCGCTAAGTGCCAATTGCTAATTGCTAATTGCTTCCTAGCTCTCGGTCAGCCGCACCGTAGTTTCCTTCCACAGGCTCTTAGGCGGGACGAAGAATACCTTCACGCCGAACAACGCGCAGGCCATTAGAACGACGAATGTCCGGAAGGGCGAAGTCAATCGTTTCAGCGGGAAGTTTGCCGGCATGATTACGTCCAGGGCGGCCAGTCCATAGAAGGACAGCTGACCGATGATTGCCACGGCGCGCCAGTAGGGCGGCAAGCCTGCGGTTAGCAGCGCCATCAGGATCAGGCAATACGGCACCACCACGCGTCCGTATTTGCCGGAAAGAAAGTGCAGACGCATGCGATTCTTTGAGCTGAACAGTTCGGGCATCAACTTCAACAGCTGATACAAACCCGCTTGGCGCCGCACTTTTCTTTCGAACTCGGAATCCAGGCTGGTCGGAAAGTCATAAATCTTAGCGGTTGGCTCATAGACAATCCGGTAGCCTTTGAAGAAGGCCGTCAGCGGCAGATAAGCATCGTCGAGAAGCAGGTTTGGCGGAAACGGCGTCCACAGGTGGCGCCGCAATCCGTAGAAAGCGCCGGTGCAACCAAAGCTGGAGTCGATGCGAGTCATCTGCTTGCGCATCCAGAGTTCGTAGCGCCAGTACAGATCGGTATAAAACTCCTCGTGGGTCTGCTCGGTTACTACGCTTAACTCTGCGCTAACCGCTCCCACCTTGGGATCTCCGAAGTTTGCGATGAGATTGCGCAGACAGTCGCGATCCAGCGTCTGGCGCACGTCGGTAAGCACGATGATTTCACCCGAGGTCTGCGGAACAGCGATGTTCAATGCTTCAGGCTTGCCGCCGTGCGGAACGCGCAGCAGTTTCACGCCCTCGTATGCCAGGCTCGCCGTGATTTCATCGGTGCGATCGTCCGAGCCGTCGGAGACGACCAGGATTTCGACCAGCTCGCGGGGATAATTCAGCGCGAATATCGAGCGCAGTTTACCCTCGATGAACTTTTCTCCGTTGCGAACCGCGATGACGAACGATACCGAGCGCAGGTTGTCATCCTTGTGAACCGGGTTGTTCGTGTGCCTGGCGATGAATCCCAGCAGCAACGGGTAACCGACAATTCCATAAAGGATGACGGCAACAGCGAGGACGAAGACCGTGAAACAGAAGATCTGAGTCGGCGTCCAGACCAGTGCCGACAGTAAAACCAAGGGCCGTATTCCGTTTTCGAAGATAGCGCTCATTGTACTGATTGGAACGTGGTGGGAAGACTCGAACGCGAGCCCGGGCCCAATGCACGGGACGCAGTGATACTTATTGCTTACACGGTTCGAGAGTAGCCGACGGTTCCAAGCGAGTCAACCATTTCGCCCGCTGGGCTGTGCTGCGACGGGAACAAAAGGGAATTCGGTCCCGTAACAGGACTGGTGCGGTAACGATTCTTCCGATCCGATTGTGGATGCACTGCTCGTTTCCGGGAAGGCATCGATGCGACCAGTTACTACAGCGCTCTTCTTCTTTCTGTTTGTCTCGCCCCTGCTAGGGAAACCCAAGCCGGTTTCCATTCCATTCACCACCAATTCCGACGGAATGGTCATCCTGCCTGCGACAGTTGGCGGCAACATCTCCGTTCACGTCATCTTCGACACGGGAGCCGGTCTTGACGTCCTGGCCCCCAGTGTGATCGAAAAGGTGCACGGTAAACCGGCTGGCCAGTTTACCGGCTTCCGCATGACCGGCGAGCGCTTGGATATTCCATTGTTCGTCGTTCCCGAGCTGTCCGTGGGGCCGGTAAAGAAAAGAGATGCCGTGGTCGGAAGTTGGGACGTGCTTGACAAGCTCCACCTCGATGGCATCGTCTCACTCAACGACTTCCGCCAGCAGCCCGTCACTTTCGATTTCGTCAAGAAAGTCGTGGTCTTCGAGACACCGGAGTCGCTGGCACAGCGACGTGCCACAGAGACATCGGTACCCGTGAAGTTCGATGACCAACGGGGAATCACACTCGATCTCTTTGCCGAATTCCTGGTTGGCGATCAGACAGATCTGTGTGAAATCGACACTGGTAGCCCCAGTGCTACGGTGAGCACGCGTTACATGCAGCCTCTTGGGATAGAAAAAGATTGCAAGGATGTTCGAAGGATCGAAAGACGCACCGTCGCCGGAGCAACTCAGATTCGCTACGACACCACTTTGTCCCAAATCTCAATTGCTGCCGCTCCACAGATCAGCTTGGCCCACCCCCGGGTAGGTTTTTCCGACATCATTTACGACTGCGTAATCGGCCTTGATTTCTGGGCGGGCAAGGCGTTTTCGATCGACATCCCGGGGCGGCAGGTATTCATTTCCGGTTCCGCTGGACTCTAAGACAAACCCAGAGTGCCTTCCCCGCGTAAGTGCAGGGCTGCCACCAAAGACACACACGCTTAGTTTTGTGTAAAGTCCCGCATTGTCCGATCTACGCTGTGTCGTTTCAGCTTCGTGCCTCGTCCAATGGATTTCGGCGCGATTCTCTTGTGCAAGGTCCTGTGCTAAACGGCGGACGCTGCTTTTCGGCGATATAATATTAAGTTTGCTGCACCAGATTAGTTCCAGTTATATATCCCGCGGAAGGACAACATGCCTACAGATGTGATCATGCCCCAGATGGGGGAATCGATTTTTGAAGGAACCATCACCAAGTGGCTGAAACAGCCGGGTGAGAAGGTTCAACGCGACGAGCCGCTGTTTGAGATCTCCACCGATAAAGTTGACGCGGAGATTCCGGCCCCTGCTTCCGGCACGCTGCAGGACATTAAAGTTCAAGCCGGGGCTACCGTCCAGGTGAACACCGTCGTTGGAACCATCGCCGCTGAAGGCGAGGCGACGGCGAGCAAGCCGTCTACCCCAGCTCCAGCAGCCGCGCAGCCAGCCCCCGCCGGAGGAGACGGCAGCCGTGCTTCCCAGACCGACGTCGCCCAGTCCCCCAGCGGCGAAGAGCCGCAGAAGCCTGCTACGCCCCC
Source organism: uncultured Acidobacteriaceae bacterium (assembly GCA_963748225.1). Classification (GTDB taxonomy): domain Bacteria; phylum Acidobacteriota; class Terriglobia; order Terriglobales; family Acidobacteriaceae; genus Bog-257. Next base: position 471,252 of record CAVVHW010000010.1, on the reverse strand, counting down.
GACCGGCAAACAGTCGGCCCAGCTTTCCGCGGACGAAAAGGTCGGACTGGAACGGGAGCAACAGGGCACCGTGCTCGAATATCCCGAAGCTGGCGAGCAAGACCGCCTTCGCTCCAGCCCGCTGGTGCGCCGCATTGCCAAAGAGAACAAGGTTGACTTGACTCAGGTTCCGGGAACGGGGCTTGGCGGACGTATCACCAAGGACGACATTGAGTCGTTCATCGCCAAACATGGCGCCGGCGGATCTCAGCCTTCCACACCTGCGCGACCGGCGGCGGTTTCCGCGCCCTCCGCTCCCGCACCGTCTACTGCACCGTCCGCGCCTGCAGTGGTGGCGCCTCTGCAGCCCGTCGGCGGCGTTACTCCTGGCGAGGTGGTTCCCATGTCGGTGATGCGGAAGAAGATTGCCGAGCACATGGTGATGTCGAAGCGCACCAGCGCGCACGTGCATGGCGTCTTCGAAGTGGACATGACCCGCATCGTGAAATTGCGCGAGAAGATGAAAGGAAAGTTCGAGCAGGCTACGGGAAACAAGCTCACCTTCACGCCGTTTTTTGCGCGGGCGGTGGTACACGGCATTCGCAAGTGGCCCATCATCAATTCGTCGGTGGAGGGCGAGAACATTCGCTATCACGCCTCTATTAATCTCGGCATTGCGGTCGCGTTGGACTGGGGACTCATCGTGCCCGTCGTGAAGAGCGCCGAGGAGCGCAGCTTCGTGGGTCTGCAGCGCGCGATCACCGACCTGGGCGAGCGTGCCCGCAGCAAGAAGTTGAAGCCGGAGGAAGTGCAGGGGGGGACATTCACCATCACTAACCCCGGCATCTTCGGCGCGAAGTTCGGGATGCCCATCATCAATCAGCCGCAGGTCGCCATCATGGGCGTCGGCGGAATCGTTAAGAAGCCGGTCGTGGTAACCGACAAGGACGGCAATGACTCCATTGCAATCCGTTCCATGATGCACCTCAGCATCGGCTATGACCATCGCATCATTGACGGCGCCGTGGCCGACCAGTTCATGGCGGAGGTGAAGAAGTTCCTGGAGAACTGGAACGAAGAGCTGTTGTAGGGAGCCCCGTCAGCCGTTGGCCGTCAGCCATCAGCTTTCAGCCCTCAGCTAAAGACAACGGCAGGGTGTTGAGCCTTGCCGTTTTATTTTGGGTGGGGATCGGTTTTGCTGGGTCGCAAACCGCTGGCTGCGATTGCGAGGCTGCGGCGACGACGAAGTTTTTCCAGCATTTGGATTTTCTCGGAAAAACTAAGCGTGGCCAGCTTCTTCTTCCGCCGCTGGAGCTGCTCTAAATCCGAATCCAGCCGGCGCGAATCGCCAGCAAGCTTGTCACGGCAACTACAATCCACAGCATCACGCCTTGCAGCAGCGGACGTGGACCAACCTTGCGCAAAGCGGCTGGCGACAGGCTGGCACCGATCAGAAACAGCGTGATGATCAGCATCAGCTTGCCGGCACCACTCAGAAACCTGTATGCCAGAGCACCCGGATAGAAGTAAGTGTTCGCCACCGCTGCCAGGCAAAAAAACAAGATGAACCAAGGCCATTGAATGCGCGTCTTGCTGCCTTTGACCGCGGCTGTTCCAATCGATAAGGGTACGATCCAGAGTGCACGCGCCAGCTTTACTGTCGTTCCTACCGCCAAGGCTACCGCGCCATACTTGGCTGCTGCCCCCACGACGGAACTGGTGTCGTGAATTGCCAGGGCCGCCCACAATCCAAACTGGGTCTGCGAAAGCTTCAACCACAGGCCGATCGTGGGAAAAGTGAGCAGGGCGACGGAGTTCAACACGAAGATTGTTCCCAGCGAAACCGACATCTCGTCTTCGGTTGCTCCTGTGATTGGACCTACCGCCGCAATAGCACTACCACCGCAAATTGCCGTTCCAGTGGAGATGAGGAACGCAGGCCGGCCCTGTACTCCAAACCACTTGCCAAGCAATGTTCCCAACGCCATTGCGAAGGTGATACTCACGGCGGTATAGAGGAATCCGCTCCGTCCGGCGTGCACCACCTCGTGCAGGTTCATCCCAAAGCCCAGCCCCACAACAGCCGACTGTAACAGGACTTTGGAGAGTGTTCTGGATTCGTTCTTATAGGGATGAGTAGCGATTGCGCCGAAGATGAGACCGGCGAGCAAAGCCAGCGGCGGTGAGGCCCACGGCGTCAGACAAAAAAAGAGCCCCAAGGCAAACAGAAGCTTTGAATTCATCAATTGAGAAAAATGTCAGATTTACCAAAAGTCTAATTGTACTTTGGCATCAGACCCGAGGGCGCGCGAGATGGAAAACCGGCGAAAATAAATGGGCCCGCTGCCAAAGAGCGGTGACATTTCCTTGGCCTCGGGCCTATTCGATCCTGAAATGGATCGGAGGTGATAAATCAATGCTACGCCAGGCTGTGGAAATGTCAAGCAGAAATCCACATAACTTGCTGTTTTTTCTTGCAGTTGCGCATATTTGGGATTGCCCTTTAACTGCCTGAAAACAGGGCGGATGAGTAGGCGATTCACGTCAACCTCGCTCACACGCGGTCGATAGCTAGTCTGCAGCGGCAACGGGGTCAGCCGGCCAATCGGCAACCGCCGTTTCATCCAAGGTAACTTCTTCCGCATACGTGGGATCGCGCAGAATGCGGGAGACGATGGCAGTATGCATGGCATGTCCGGCGCGATCGGCTTTGACGTAGCCAAGAATCTGCTTGCCGAACAAAGCGAGGTCGCCGATGAGGTCCAACACCTTGTGTCGTACGAACTCATCCGGGTAGCGCAGTGGCGGGTTGTCGATTCCGTCAGAGGTGAGCACGATGCAATTCTCGCGCGAGGCACCGCGGATGAGGCCCATATTCAACATGGCGCGCTGCTGCTCGAAAAAACCAAATGTTCGCGCCGATGCGATCTGCTTCACATAGCTGCCATTGGAAAGCTCGACTTGAAATCTTTCGCTGCCGATCAATGGATGGGGGAAATTAATTGCGTAGCTGACAGAGTAGCGTTCGGCCGGATATACGCCGATGAATTTGTCACCTTCCTGCATTTCGTAAGGGCGCAGAACCTTAAGGTATACGCGTTTGCGCCGTTGCTGCCGCAAGCCCGCCTGGGTAAGCATCTCTACGAAGGGAAGCGAGCTGCCATCCAGGATAGGCAGTTCAAGGTTATCCAGCTCGACAATCGCATTATCTACGCCCATCCCAATAAACGCCGACAGCAAGTGCTCGGTGGTGGAGATGAGCACGCCTTTTTTCATCAAGCTGGTGGCGTAACTGACTTTCGCTACATTACGACTCACGGCCTCTACTTCAAAGCCATCGAGGTCGGTACGGCGAAAAACGATCCCCGTGCCGGTGGGAGCCGGCAGGATCCGCAGATGGACAGGCGCTCCGCTATGGAGGCCAATCCCGCTACACTCTACGGGATTCCGAGTTGTTCTTTCGTAAACCAAAGAGAAAGACTAGCAGCAGCGCAGACCTTAAGATTACAATCTGTGAGAAGGTTGCGGTTGTTGTATTTCTACCACAGCAGGTGTCTGAATGAGCACGCTTGGCGGCCGAGAAGACCTACCCAGAATCGACCTAACCAGTTCTATATAAAGGTTTAGAGAATGGTCACCGTGGCGCAGTCAGCACTGTCTGGTATGGGTCGAGAACCAATTGTTGCACCCCCGTGGGAGCCGAGATAGTAAATCGCGTCTCGTCTCCTTCGGCGAAAACCCGGCCGAGATAAATCTTTTGCTCTCCTGCCACACCATACACCGGAACGCTAGTCACCAGGTCCGGAGGAGCCAATTTTTGCCGGATAACTCCAGTAACATTCACCGGCCCTGCGCCCCGTCCCATCTTCACTTCGGCGAGTTCGAGCTGTGGAAATGCGGTACCGTTGACCCATCCATCGAAAAACCAGTCGAGCGATTTGCGGCCCTCAAACGACAACGAGGGCGGTAACACGGCTTCGATCGCTTCCTGAAAGTCGGTATTGGTAATCTCCTTTTCCTGGAAACGTTCCACCAGGTTACGCAGCAGGCCGAGGAACGCCGTGTCGTCACCATCAGGATTTTCCGGGGTCCGCGAGGCATCGCGCAACATGCAGCGCAGCATGTGAATGAGCCACGTTCCTCGGCTATAGGTGATCACTTCGTACCCATCGGGAAAGTGTGATGAAGACAGGCGCACGCCGAGCGTTACAGGGCCAGCCTCCACGTTGGGGCGCCCTTCTTTCGACGGAGACGCCAGCCAGGTTCGGTAGGCTTCCAGCATTAACTTCGCGTCCGCGGGACGAGCCCGTTCCAGAAGCAGAAGCGAGCAGTAATTCGCCAATCCTTCCATCAACCACTGCTCGTGGTAACTGGCCCACGATACGGTATCGCCGAACCACTGATGGGCAAGTTCATGCGGCATCATGATGTCACCGTAAATGATCTGGTCGGGAGACGGGAGCTTTATGGCGGCCCGCTGCTCGGGGCTGAGATACACGTAACTAGACAGGAAGACGAGTCCCGGCCACCCCTGGCTGTCGGTACTGGGATTCTCCGCCAGGGATAGCGTACTGAAAGGATAAGGTCCAAGCATCTGGGACAGTGTGGTCAACGTTTCCGCCGCGCTGTCAGCAAGCAATTGGCCTCGGCTCGCCGCGCTGGGGAACGGCTCAGGCTTCATGCCCGAAGTCCCTGAGGCAAGCAGAGATTCAGGTCCGGACGAAGTAGCAATCACGCCGGGAGGCACGACTTTGATTATGCCGCCGCGGGCAGAGTAGGCATCCACCTCGACGTCGCCGGACTTGGCGGAGCTACGCACGTACACGCCCAGGTTGAATCCGGCGATCGGGATGGGTTTCTCGGTAATCCAATGGGCCACGAAGTCTCCGCCCTGTCGCTGCAGCGAAGCCAGTTTTCCAGTAGACACTACCGTCCAAGGTTCTGGAAAGCGGAACGTGACATCGTAGTTCGTCATGGCGATGCCGCGGTTGGGATACCAGGTTCCGCGTGCACCCGCGTAGAGCAGTCCGCCGCCCGCATCCGATAGCACTGAGCCGGCGTAGCTGAAGCGCAGGGAAAAATGCGCTCCGGTCTGCAACGGCTGAGGAAAAACCACCGCGACAATATCGTTACCACGCCGCGACATCTCGCTGCCTTCGACGGCTTCATTCTGAATGTATTCCAGCGGCTGGCCATCCGCATCGACCTGCTTCAGTTGCAGGTAGCGGGACAATTCGAATAGCACCATGCGCGTCCCGCCCTGTTTCACCTGCACGTCGAGCATGGCGTCCGCTGCCAGCTCTCGAGGAGGGTCGAGCTTGCCGGTGATGGTGTACTTCTTCACGGTCAGAGCATCCCGCGTCCACGCCGGGCCGTTGGGTCCTTCAAAGCGAGTATTGGAGAGAGGAGTTTTCCGTTGCGAGCGCATGGGAAAACTCATCCACAGGTCGTAATAGATCTGCTGGTTCTCGGTGGTCGTATTGCCTACTACGATTTGCTCTGGACCGAGGGTATCGAAATAGACGTCGAACACACCATAGTGTTCGCCGGCGATCCGAGCATGCAGTAAACGGTCCTTTACGGGGGCCGCTTCGCCATTCGTGGGTGCGGGCGGCGTACTAGTGAATGAAATGCAAAGCCGCATGGCGTCGGTCTGCGCGAGTGCGCGTGCGGTGGCATCAACCTTGATAAGGAAAGCCGCGGCATCCACTGGAGGGCGCAAATACGGCTGCAGTTCGCTCGCAGTATCATCGTTGAAGCGCAGATACGCCGATGAAAATTTTTCTTCCAGCACTCCGGCGCCGATGAAGCGACCCAGGGAGGCGCGCTCCATGCGATCAGGAGGACGCACCAGCACTTCGCCGTCCCCTTGAAAAAATGCGCCTGTCACTTTGCCATCCACAGACTGCGTAAATGCGATGGTGCCGTCATTTAGCCACATGTGAATGTCTTCGCGATCGATCTCCGCCTCGCGGATCTGGAATACGCGTTGGGGATCGAGGCCGACGTCGCGTAGCGCGCGATATAGCGGCAAGACCGGCCCCGAGATCAGCGGAATCGATTGCGCCTGTAATGGAGCGCTCCAGGTGCCAAAAAAGAGCGCCAGGAAGATCGCCCGGATCATCCAACCACGGACCAGTGTGTACTGCGGTGTCATGAGTGCTTAGTCAAGGATGCTACGGAAGCAGGGTATTTGTCACCTCGCAGACTGACTCATGGTGCGAAATATGCGGCAAGGTCCAGAATCAGTTGGGTGAGATTTGATGCGTCAGCGTTGATGGTCCCGTCGTTGGTAGGCACGATCGCCATGTTACTGGCGACGATTCCGTCCCAGGCATTCAGAGTCGACGCCAGCGGTTGCTGTTCATTGTGCGGCCAAAGAGTGAGAAATCCCAACGGTCCTACTGGTACTACGGTTGCATTCAGCACGTAGGCCTGGGCCTCAGAAGTGGGAGCACAGAGGCTATGCTCCACATCCACAGGAGGAACCAACGTTCCGCTAAAGGGCTGTCTATCCCCGATCTTTCGGGTGTCGATCACCCGGCACGGTGGCATTGTATAGAGCGATAAGCCTCCCGCGCCGGGCGGCGCGAAATAGCCGTCGATATCAATCACTACGTTGGTATCGTTAGAGGCGTAAATAGATACTTTGCCGTTTGTGCCCGCGCCCACAATCGCGGCATTGGCGACGACCGTCCCGGTGTAGTCGTTGAGCGTCGAAACATTCGGCATCGGATCGCCGGTCGGCCACGCCGTCAAAACATACAAGGCCCGAGTGGGGACGGCGGTGACGTTTAAGGAATAGGCCTGTGCCGTCGGCGGCACGCTGCAGCCAGGGACGTTGAGTATGGGGAAATCGTGGGAAGTCCCTCCTGGAATCGGGCCGTCGCCACCAACCTGCGGCCTTGTATCCGCCAAGCGGCAGGGGGTCAATGGATAAAACGCGAGTGTGTTATCGGTGACAGGCACGAAGTAGCCGTTGATGTCTAACACGACATCCGTGGTATTGGTAACGTACACACTGACAGCACCGTTGGCGCCCGCCGGCAAGATGGCTGCGGTGGCCTTCACGCGGCCGTCGTAGGAGTTTAGGGTGGAGGCGCTGGGTCGCGTCTGTCCGGTGGGCCAAGCGGTCAGAAACCCCAGAGGTCCTTGTGGAACAACTGTGACATTGAGGGAATATGCTGCTGCCGTGGTGGGAATGTTGCAATTGCCTTCTTGGGGTACGGGAAAATCTCGGGAAGTCATCCCCGGAATCGGACCACTGCCACCAACCACCAGACGGGTATCAACAAGACGGCAGGGAGTCACGGGAATATACTGCAGCGCGACCGGAATGTTGAACACGGCTGTAACGTTACGCGCGGCGGTAACAGAAAGCGTGCAAGAGGGGCCCAAACTCAAGTCGCAGCTAGTCCATCCGGCAAACACCGAGCCGGCGGCAGGCGTAGCCGTCAGGGTGACCTGAGTTTCATCGTAGTAGTTGTAGGAACAGGTGGTTCCGCAATTGATATATCCATCGGCGCTGGTCACCGTACCGCTGCCAGTACCCGACTTGGAAACCGAGACCAGGTATTGCCAGTTGCCCACGATGATGAAGTCCACTTGTTGGGTGTTTTCGACATTGCCAGCGACATCCGTACTATAAAAAGAAACCATGTAGGTTCCGGGCACCGTGACATAGAACGGGCCTGAATAACTCTGCCAGCCTCCTCCATTGATTTGATAGACGGTGCTGCCAACCCCGCTGCTGTAGTCATACGCGGTAAGTGTTACCAGTACTGGACCCGCGAAGTCCTCGCCCTCCGAATACCCGGAGAGACTAGCGTATGTTTGCGGCGGATAAGTGTCATAGCAGACCGGTCCGTAGGTGGAGTTCTCAGACGGCTGGCCGGCATTGTCCCATGCCCGCACGTTGAGGGTGTGACAACCTTGACCATTGGGATTGCTCGATAAGGTCACGGAGCCGTCAGTGGCATTGGGAGTCTGCGGGCCACTATAGTAGGAGGAGGTATTGTCCCACCAGAAAGTACTCGGTGTCGGTTCGCTGTAGGGATCACCCGGGTCGAAATCCCACACTGAACTGAACCCGGCAACGCCGTTGGGCGGATGACCGCCCCCGCTGGTGTCGGCGACAGTCCACGCAATAGTCTGGTCGGTGGTGTACCAATGGTTAAGCAGCGGACCCGTGAAGCTGATGCTGGGGCCGCCAGCGTCGCCGGCGACGAAGGCATTCATCACCCATGCCAGTTGCAGCATATTTGCCGAGCCCCATCCCGTAACCAGATCGTAGCCTGGACCGGCACAGAACGGAGTCAGTCCGTACTTCTGGGTGATGTCATTATTATTGCACCAGGAGGTTATGTCATAGAAGGGGTAGTGGGGGGCCACTGGCGCATGGAGTCCTTCGTAGTAGAGATACCAATTCGCATTGCCCAGGGGCGCACAGGGTGACGATAGCGAAGGACCGCAAGTGTGGCCCACCAGGCTTTGTATGTACAGAAGGTAGGCATTCTCCTGGGCATAGAAGCCCGCAATTTCTGGCGCGACAATGCTGGTACCTCCGGTCCCCTGCACAGACCCGTTGTAGAAGAAGTTCTGCGGGGAATTTACCCCATCAGCATTGAGCGCCAGGTCGGGGACGCTGCGGCTCCCAGCGCAGGCAGGACTGCTCTGGTAACCAGGCGTCGCGAAATAAGCGCTGCAGCCTCCACCGCTACCGCCATCGTTATTCGCGCAACCATACGGGCCGCCGGTCCATGCATTCTCGAAGTTGTAATAATACTGATTTGTGGAGAGTTCCGTACCCCCCGCAGCGGTCACGTCAGGATCCGATGCGGGATAACTCACCGACAGGTGATCAGCACAGTCGTCCGTAGCCCCACCATCCCCAGAAGCAGCCACCAGCGTCCAGCCCTGTCCAATCATTTGGTTGAAAACGGCGTGGTAGGAATCCATCCCCGGACCACCCACTACGACCTCAGCGTTTCCCCAACTCATGCTGAGTACGCGCGCGTGACCATCGGTCAGTATTTGATTGACCACGTCCAAGAGAGTCGAACCCTGATCGTTGGCGCCCTCATATACGTGGATCTCGGCGGTACTTGCCGATGAAGAGAAACTGTTGGCCATCGCCGTCGCCCATTCCACGTCTAGCGTCGTCTCATCATTGCAACAGGGCGGCGTTCCGTCCACGTGATAGGTTTGGATGTTTTGCGCCAGGTATGGATAAAAGGTCAGGAATCCATTCAAGTCGGCGGCGCTGAAGTCACCCCAGATGGCGATAGCAATGGAAGCTTCCGGAGGCGAGTTACCGGGGTTGTTTAGTGGATTGCAGCAGTGGCCTAGTTTCTGTAGCGCCGCGTAGTCGTAGGCAGTCGGACTGTAGAGGTCGGTTGGATCGTACCCACCAAAACTATACTCCGGACCAGCACCTCGCTTACGGGCCTTGATTTTAGTATCCAGCTTGCTTCGGTCTCCATCGCGCTGTAAGTGCGACCCCACGGCATATGCCGGCCCTGGCGAATACTCTGGGCCGGTGAAATTCGGCGAACTCTTCGAGGCCGCATGCATTGCCTCCAGGTTGTTCAGCCCCAGCACGGCATGAACCGTACCCGAAAGCTGCGCGGGAATAGCCGGGTCGCGATCATTCGAATAGTACGAGGCGCTTCCGAGTTGGTATCGGTTGATGGTGACGTTGAGCGCCTGCTCGATGATGGCTACTGGCGCTTCGACATCCACCAGAAGCCGGTTGGGGAAACGCTGCGTGATAGTCAGGCCTTGGCTCTGCGCCCATGCCACGACCGCTTGTTCATCCTGGGCCGACGGTGCGAAGCGTTCGTTCCACTCCTGCTCGCTCAAGTACTTGTGGAACAGCGGCGAATCTCTGTCCTGCAATTGGTTCAGGAACTGCTCTTCTTCCTCCAAGTGGGGCGGCTTCAGGGCGAAGACGAGGCGCAACATCTGCTGGGAATCGTAATGCCCAATGAGCTGGGCAGTGCCGTTCTTCACGGCGAGCGGCGTCTGCTGAAGGGAAGCTACCTGCTGCGCTACGGAGTAAGTTGATATACAGGGGCAGCAGGTGGCCAGCAGAGCAAACAGTAATCTGATGGCACGGCTGACTGTGGACCGAAGCAAGGGAAAATCAGCAAAGAAACAGCGCATGACCTTCACCCCGGCAAACTCTCGCATCGTAAAGCAATTGCCCGTCCCTGAGATCGATCTGGGAATGAAATCGGAAGAGAGTAACCCAATACCCTGCCCTAATCAAGCCGAAAATACGGTGACAGCAGTCACGCGCGGGGGTGATAGAGAAAGAGGACGCAGGATGGCGCGGCCACGCGAAACTCACAGATAATTCATCAACGCGAGGGGAACTTCTCCCCGGTTTGTGACAAAATCCCTTCTCGGAGGTACTGCATGGCTCTCAGCTTCGCCAAGGACATTCGCCCGCTGTTTCGTGACACTCCTGATGTGGACACTATGAAAGAATTCGGCATGGATCTTTCGGCCTACGATGATGTCAAGAAGCACGCCGAAGCCATTTACTCCCGTCTTGAAGACGGCAGCATGCCCTGCGACGAGCCCTGGCCTAAAGAGCAAATCGCCAGGTTCAAGCAGTGGATGGATGACGGCATGGCACCGTAACCACCGCCAGTTGAATCACACGAATCCCACGACCGGATGCGGAACGTAGGGTTCTTCCAAGGCAGAAATTTCCTCCGGAGTTAGGTGCAACGAGAGCGCGGCGACAGCGTCGTCGAGATGCTGCTGCTTGGATGCGCCCACAATCGGCGCAGTGACTACCGGCTTATGCAGCAGCCAGGCAAGCGCGATCTGCGCTCGCGGAACGCCGCGGTTGTTTGCGATCTCGCCAACGCGCCCAACCACGCGACGGTCCGCATCTTGCGCGGCGACGTAAAGCTTTTTCCCGTACTCGTCGGTTTCCACTCGGTTGGTGCTTTCATTCCAGGCGCGTGCCAACCGCCCGCGCGCTAGCGGACTCCATGGGAGCACGGCAATCTTCTCCTCCGCACAAAGTGGCAACATCTCCCGCTCTTCTTCACGGTGCAGCAGGTTGTAGTGGTCTTGCATGGTGGCGAAGCGCGTCCAGCCGTGCTGATTGGCAACGTAGAGCGCCTTGCAGAACTGCCACGCAAACATGGACGACGCTCCGGTGTAGCGTGCCTTGCCGGCCTTGACAACGTCATGCAGGGCCTCCAACGTCACTTCGATAGGCGTGTCGTAGTCCCAGCGGTGTATCTGGTAGAGATCAACATAGTCCATGCCCAATCGCCGCAGGCTGGCGTCAATGTTCGCCATGATCGCCTTGCGCGAAAGGCCACGCGCATTGACGCCTTTACGAAGCGGGAAGTAAACCTTGGTGGCGATGACGACCTCGTCACGATTGGCAAAGTCGCGAATTGCCCGGCCCAGAAACTCTTCGCTGGTTCCATTAGAATACGTGTTAGCCGTATCGAAGAAGTTGATGCCCAGCTCGAGCGCGCGGCGTATGAGCGGGCGCGCCTGCTCCTCGGGCAGCGTCCAGGTATGCGCGCCACGATTAGGATCGCCGTACGTCATGCATCCCAGACATATGCGCGATACCTCCATCCCAGTTCTGCCCAATCGTGTGTATTCCATAAGTCCTGTTTTCCTCAGGAAGCCAGCTATCGAGACCTGCTCTCTCGAGACGCAAATTATAGTGACACATCACCGAGTGAATCGGGGAAAGCGCCATGAATGTCCCTTGCTCAAGACGATCCATTGTTGCGAGCTTTTGCACCGGTCGCAAGCGGGTCGCGAACTCTCTGCGGATGACGCCCGAGCTTGCACCGCTTACCAAGAACGAACCCGGGGCTTATATTCGCGCAATCCACCTCATATTCGGTACACTCTTATTGGTTGGCCGTCTAATTCCTCGCGGCAACTCTGAACCAATGAGTATCCCCACAACACTATGAAATTTGTTCGTCCCTTTCTTCTCGGAATCATTCTGGCAGGAGCCTTTTATTGGTACACAACCCATCACAGCGGGGTGACGGCGCCAAACTGGATTTCACGTCCCACGCACGTCGAACTCAGCGAAGCAGCAGGCCCTGAGACCCTCGATGCTGATGAGCAAAATAACATTGAGGTCTATCACAAGGCCATTCCCTCGGTAGTCAACATCACCTCGAAGACGGTGGCTTACGACTATTTCTTCGGACCGGTGCCGGAGGAAGGCCAGGGTTCCGGCTTCATCATCGACAAGGAAGGGCACATCCTCACCAACTATCACGTCGTCGGCAATGCTACTCAGGTGGAAGTAACGTTGCACAACAAAAAGACCTATAAGGCCGCGGTGATCGGACGTGACCGGGCACATGATCTTGCGGTCGTCAAAATTGACGCGCCGGGTGTCGTTCCCGCGGTATTAGGTGATTCCAAGAACCTTCAAGTCGGTCAGAAGACTTTTGCCATCGGAAACCCGTTTGGCTTGGCGGGAACCATGACCCGCGGCATCATTAGTTCGCTTCGCCCCATTCGCAGCCCGGAAGGTGCCAACATCGAGGAGGCTATCCAGACCGATGCGGCGATCAACCCCGGAAACTCCGGCGGGCCGCTTTTGAACTCGCATGGCGAAGTAATCGGCATCAACAGCATGATCGCCACCGGTGGTTCGAACCAGAGCGCAGGCATCGGCTTTGCAATTCCCATCAATACTGCAAAGGCTGTTCTCAATGATCTGATCACTTTGGGTACGGTGCGGCGGCCTACACTCGGCATATCTGTATTGTCGATCGGTCCTGAACTGGCGCAGGAGATGGGACTGCCTGCCGATTATGGCATTCTGATCGTTCGTACCATTCCGGGTGGGGCCGCTGACCAGGCCGGCTTGCGCGGAGGGAACGAGCGCGCGTATCTGGGCAACACGCCCATCATGATTGGCGGCGACTTGATCGTGGCCATCGACGGCGACTCCATTGGCGATCAGCAGGACCTGGCGAACGCTATGAATAAACATCGGGCTGGCGACACCGTCACCGTGACCATTTACCGAAACAAACGCAAGATGAACGTGAAGGTCGTGCTGGGTGAGGCGAGAGACCGCGCCTGATTGTCGCCTTCCGGCCGACTACGCCAACATGCCACAGCCGGCTAGCCGCTGATTGCCCCAGCCAGTGCGGGTCGGCTATAGTTCTAACGGTATGTACGACGACTTCCATGCTGGTGACCGCTGGACGGGTAAACCCGTGCACTGCAGATATCAGGCGCTGATTGTTGCCATTGCCACACGACACGCGGATGCGGTCGATATCAAGTTTCTGGTGGATGATCGCCCAGTCTGGATTGCCCTCCCGCATCCCGCATGGGTCGAACATCACCGGCAGACAGGGAAAGTCATCACTGATCCCATGGCGGTCCAGATCGCAGGACATTATTTGAAATGGGCAATCGAATCAGGCGAAGACAATGGTCGCGAGATGTATAGCTTGACCGTACAGGAAACGCTCGATCATCTGCAGGCAATTGTGGATGAAGCCCAACAATTTGTAACCCGCTGACATCTTAGTTAGAGGGTCTGTCGTATTTTCACTCCGCAGAGTCTCCGGAAAACTCCTGCGAGCGAATTGAAGGTGGGACGTCATCTTGTTTCGGTAAGCTGGTTTCTATTTCGATCAGGGTTAGGAGCACTCTTATGTCCTCCGTCTTACAAACTCCGGAAGTATCGCAACTGCTGGGAGGAGACAAGGTTCACCGCAACTTGTACCCGGCACTTTTGGTGGAAGCCGCACTTCGCCGCGGTGAGGCGGAATTGGCGGCGCGTGGCTCGCTGGTGGCCGAAACCGGCAAGCGCACCGGCCGTTCTCCCAAAGATAAGTTCACCGTGGAAGACGCAGTCACCAAGAACAAAATTGCGTGGGGTTCAGCCAATAAGCCGATTTCGCCCGATAAGTTCGATGCCCTGTATGAGCGTGTGCTCGACTATTTGAAGGGCCAGGAGCTCTTCGTCCAGGACCTGTATTGCGGCGCCGATCCGAAATATCGGCTGCCCATTCAGGTGATCAACCAATATGCCTGGCACAATCTCTTCGTGCGGCAGCTATTTATTCGGCCCACTCAGGAAGAGCTCAAGACGCATAAACCCGAGTTCACCATCCTGAGCGCGCCTGGCTTCAAGGCCGATCCCAAGCGCGACGGCACGAACTCCGAAGTGTTTATTCTGGTCAACTTCAGCAAGCAACTGGTGCTCATCGGGGGCACCGAATATGCCGGTGAAATGAAGAAGTCCATCTTCGGCATCATGAATTTTCTATTGCCGGACCGCAACGTCTTCCCTATGCATTGTTCGGCGAACATCGGAGCGGATGGGGTGACCGCGCTGTTCTTTGGATTATCGGGCACCGGCAAGACGACGCTGTCGGCTGACCCCAGCCGAAGGCTGATCGGCGATGATGAACATGGATGGAGTGCGACCGGCGTCTTCAACTTTGAAGGCGGATGCTACGCGAAGTGCATAAGACTCTCGCCGGAGAATGAGCCGCAAATCTACAACGCACTCGGCTTCGGTTCAGTGTTGGAAAACGTAGTGCTCAATCCGATTACGCATGTCCCCGATTATGATGACGACAGCAGGACCGAAAATACTCGTGCCGCCTACCCGGTGGAGCACATCGACAACGCCGTCATTCCTGGCTTTGGCGGGCATCCGAAGAACGTCGTCTTTCTCACCGCGGACGCCTTCGGAGTGCTGCCTCCGGTTTCTAAGCTCACGCCCGAGCAGGCCATGTATCACTTCATGTCGGGCTATACCGCCAAGGTTGCAGGAACGGAAGCTGGCGTGACCGAGCCGCAGGCGACTTTCTCTACCTGCTTCGGTGCGCCGTTCATGCCTCTGCCACCGAAGGTCTATGCCGAGATGCTTGGCCGCAGGCTACGCGAGCACCAAGCACAATGCTGGCTGGTGAACACGGGTTGGCAAGGCGGGGGATATGGCGTCGGAAAACGCATGAGTTTGTCTTACACACGCGCCATGGTCAACGCGCTGGTCGAAGGGGTGTTGGCGAATGTGGAGTTCGAGACTGAGCCTGCGTTCGGATTTAGCATTCCGAAGTCGTGTCCGGGAGTTCCGCCGGAACTGCTGAAACCGCGCAACTCCTGGAAGGACAAAGCCGCCTATGACAAGATGGCGGCCGACCTTTCCGCGCGCTTTGCCAAAAACTTCGAACAGTTTGATGCGCCACCTGAAGTGAAGGCAGCAGGCCCGAAGCCCGCGAGCGGGAAATGATCACCCCGAAGTTTTTGTTACGGGATAGTGGGCGCGGCTAGTTGCCCGCGCCAGATAGCAATCCGTAAACGCTCAGCTGATTCGCTGTTCCGACGAATACCTTGCCATTCGCAATCGTGGGAACCGTAAACTTCGACGCCGGACCAGGGTTATCGCGAGCCACGCGCTGGTTCGAGTTGTACAACTCGCGTCCTAGATTTCGGGCGTCATAAGCATGCAAGATTGCGGGGCCGGGCTTGGGTGCGTAGTACCCATCGGTCTGCACCGCCCACACGATGCCATTCTTGGTGCCGTTCGCGGAAACGCTGACCGTATTGCGGGTTAAGGAGTACACGGCCTGGGTTTGCGAGGCCGCGGGATGTGACAACATTCCATTACGGATACTGAAGGCGCGTATCGAATCCTTGGATGGGCTGACTCCCGATCCAAAATAAACATAGCCATTCCAATAAGCCGGCGTACCCATTTGCTGGCGCAGACCAGAAATTTCCTGGATGACCTGCGTGTTGCGATTGCCATCCGCCCGGTAACCTCCTAGAGCATCGCGATTGAGCAGGTAGATATGACCGTTCTTGCCGCTGGTCACCGCCAGGTGCGGATAAGGTCCGGACTGGTCAGGCAATAGAACGACCCCTGCCGACCCCAGATCTAAGTCATCGCGCGCCATCTTCGCCTGATTGAAAGGAGTGAAGTAATCCAGCAGGGTTAAACCGCCAGACCCAGGCTTCAACTTCACGACGCTGTCGCTGAAGTTCGCACCCGGTTGCTCGCCAAACGCATCGAACGGACCATTCGCAACCGAGAGATAAAGATTGCCATCGGCATCGGCGGAGACTCCGCAGCCACTCATCCAGATGCCTCCCTGATAGCCGTTGGGAGTGGTAACCCAGCTTCCAGTTTGCTTCAGCGTCGCCGGATCGTAGGCGATGACCCAACCGTGGTACGCGCCAAAGTCACCGTAGGACGCAAATGCAACGTACAAGTGGCCTTTGTCGAGCAGCAGCGCGGCCCGTTGCAGATGGAAACGGGAGTCAAAAGCCAGTACGCCGTCCGAGCTCTCTCGCGCCTTGCCGGGATACGTCGCCTGGATAGGCTGCGGTCCCCCGAATTTTTCCGTACCTGAAGCCAGGTCCAGTGCATGCAACCGGTGATAAAAAGCGCCATTCTCCTTGGTAGCGGCTACTACATAGATCGTGTTGCTGGTTACATCAATGACGGGAGTGCTGGTGATTCCTATCTCCGGCACGATATCGCTCGCGTTCACATCCGCAGGCGATAAGCTGTCAATACCAGCATCTGGATTGAGGAAATTGACTCGCCAAAGCGGAGTGACGGAACTTGAGTCCGCATCGAACGCATAAACGCTGTCGTGTTGCGTTGCCACAATCACGACGTTGTGAACGCCGTTACCGGGAATTGCGACCCCTGGCATGTAAAGCGGCTGCGCGTAAACGTAACCATCCACCGGGTAGGAATAGAGCTTCCCGAATCGCGCAGGATTCACGTTCGCGGGCGTCAGTACACTTTCCTTCATGTACTGGCCGGTGCGCGCGTTGTCGTTATGGTAGGTGGTGACTGCGGTTAAGGCGTCAGGCTCAATGCTGTCCGCCTGGCCTGCAGAGATCGGGGCGGACGCCAGCATTAAATCCTGGCCAGCCGTATCAGCGGGCTGCGAACGGCTCCAGTTGTGTACCTGGAAGACGACCAAAAGCAGCGTGATGCCCGCTCCCACCGAGAATAGCTGTGAGCGACTTTGCGACAGAGCGAACAGCACTCGGGAAAAGTTGCGCAATCCAAAGTAAGCCGCCAGACCGAAGCCGAGACACAGCAGCAACGCGACGACCGGCGTTTCCAACACTGCTAAAGAATGCAGATGCATAACCCTTGCAATTAGCGCTTAGCTTCCTAACACCGGACTGGAATCAAAGTGGTGACATGTGCGGGCACATTCCCAATTCGCGGCACGTTCCCGATAAGATGCTCGTGGTGATATCAATGATGCACGCGGCAACATTTGTCAAACCACCGCGGCAGCTTCATCTTGAAGCTTTTACCTGGGGAAAATTGTTAAGAAATGTTTCTCTTCCATTAAATCCCAACTTCATTTCCCGCGGGTAATCTGGAATTGGTGACCGTGGTTCAAATACCACAATTAAATCTCGATGCTCTCTTAATCCACATCTTCCATCTCTAGCCGCATTGACGTCGCGGCTGGCAGGGGGGCGTCTGCGTGTAGAATCGAGGCATGGGCTTTCGAGGATCGAGCAACGATGCCAACTCGCGGAAGGGAAAGTCTCCACCGCCCGACGACACTCACCAGGAGGCGGCTTATCTCAAAATGCTAGGCGAGAAGCAGCGTCCGGTCCGTATTAAGTTGATGGACGGTGATACCGTCCGCGGCTGGATTGAGTATTATGACCGCCGTATGGTGCGTCTGACCCGCGAGGGAGCCCCCAACCTTTTCATCTTCAAGCACGAGATTGCGTACATCGCCGAGGACACTGCACGCAAGCCGCGTCCCGACGGCTCTGCTCAAGCGAGGAGCGGCAACTCCGCAAGTGGTTCGGAATGACTCAGTACTTGCCCGAGGTAGAGGCGATCGCCCGAGAGGCGGGTGCGCTCCTCATGGGTTACTTCGCCAGCCATGTCACTATCGAGTACAAAGGCGACGTTGATCTAGTGACCGAGGCTGACCGTGCCTCGGAGAAGATGATCGTCGAGCGCTTGCGCACCCGCTGGCCGGAACACGGCATCGTCGGCGAAGAAGGGGCCCGCAGCGGTGCTGAAGCGGACTATCGCTGGTACGTCGATCCCCTGGACGGCACTACTAACTTCGCACATGGCTATCCGGTATTTTGCATTTCCATCGCGTTGGTACGCAACACCACCGCCGAAGGCGCTGGAAAGGAGGAGCAGATTGAAGTCGGCATTCTCTACGACCCGACACGTGACGAGATGTTTTCCGCGGAGCGCGGCCATGGCGCAACTCTGAATGGCAAACGCCGATTCAGGTATCCAAGACACGGCGTTTGGCGGAATCGATCCTCGGCACTGGCTTCCCCAGCCACAAACGGCATAAGAATCCCAATATCCACTTCTATCACCAGATCACATTGCGTTCGCATGGGGTACGGCGCGCCGGATCGGCGGCACTCGACCTGGCCAATATCGCCTGCGGACGTTATGACGGGTTCTGGGAGTTCAATCTGAATCCGTGGGATACTGCCGCAGGGGTACTTCTCGTTCAAGAAGCTGGGGGATGCGTGACTCGGTTTGACGGCTCAGCCTTTCGCCTCGATAGCCGCGAAGTGCTGGCGACCAATGGACTCGTTCATCAAGAGCTGATCACAAACTTCGAAGAGATCTTTGCTGGGCGCGGGCTCGAGGAGCTACCCTCTCCGGTGGAGTATGTAAAGTCACGAAAATAGCCGCATCGTACGCCCGGTCACAGTGTTAAATACCTCCATCAGGAGGTATCGCTTCATGCATCGTTTCACGACTCCGCCATTGGCCCTCATGTTTTGTTTGCTGTCGGTGGGTGCATTCGCCCAGGAAAGTCGCATCGTCATCGTTGGGGTGGCGACGATGAAAAACGCTGCTACCCTTTCGGTTCCGGGTACCTTGGAGCGCGATCGACTGGTTACGTCACTGAACCAACTGAAGCCCGACAAAAAACTGCACATCAAGGTTCAAGGCGTCCCTCTGGATGGAATGACGCCCGATGAGGTCGGCGCGGAAGCCACAGGACAAGAAGTGCGACTACGTGGTGTACACCACGCTGGTCGAGTTGCGGGGCTCGACCGATCCCGCGATGCCTCGCCCGGGCACCATCGAAACCAACCCTAATGGCGTTTGGAGCCAACCCCGCGGACAGGCCGTGGATCCCGAATATCGTGCCACAGTGGAGTACAAGCTGTATCGCGGCGCGGACGGTGCAGCGATTGCGGGTGCGCCTTTCTCCACCCAGGAGGCAATGCCGGAGGCGGCAGTAGTTTCGCAGATTATGGACCGCATCGCAAACCGCGTATTCGCCGACGTGAAAAAGGGACCGTCGACGCAGCCGGAATAAGGGCGCGCGGCAGTCCAACCTCTCGGGTCTTCACGTCCAAGGTTAGTGAGCAAGACAAGTCACCGCATGACGTGCGGCTTGTCACTGCGGTTCCGTGTCCGCATGAGTTAGAGTGCCAAAAAGACAATCGCATTGCCGTGGTCACCACGGCGCAAAGGTTATCATTGGCGAAAATGAATTGGCGTCGAGTGGAGACGGAGGCTCGGGATCGGCACGCCATCCGTCAGGGCCGTGCATACTCAGAAGGTCCGCGTCGGCGACTCGAAGGGAACAGCCGCGGAGAGCCTACGGTCACAGAGTTGGAGCGGCGGATCGCAGAGTTGGAGCGGCAACTTGCGGAATTACAAAAGCCACAGGGCACTCACCTGTCGGCGAAGGTAGGCAAGCTAGTGCAAAAGCCTTCCGTTTCGGTCACAACGAGAGCGCGGATGCCACGCGCACTCGGAAAATCGGAATCGACGACCGGAGCGCGGCGTCGCACAAGTCTACGCTCACAGAGTTGGAACGGCGTCAGACGGCACAGCGCACATACCTGTCGACGAAGTTGGGCGGACTAAAGCAAGAACCCGAGGTTCCTCCAAAAGGAAAAAGGTCCGCTTGAAAAAGCAGGGAGGTTGGTACTCTACGATGAAACGCGGGGTACGAACCTACGTATCATATTGAGATACCAATGGGTTTCCCCATGAAGGATCGCGTGCGCCTTCTCGCGAACTTCTTCCCAGGGAATCGTTCTCGCCCCCCCGACCGCAGGGTTTCGATTCGCCGGGCGATCTCTTCCTGCCAGGCTGCCTCGACGTTCTCGTCAGTGCTTGAATCGAGGCTGTCGATTAGCGAGCTCGCCAGTTCGGCACGTTCCTTCACCGGAAGCGTCAGGGCCTTCTTCAGCAATGCGATGGCTTCTTCGCTCATCGTGAGAATTGTATCCCTTCCTCTCGAACCTGGTGACTGCTAGAACGCCTGCCCCAGAAATTCTAGTTGCCTGGCGCCAGTTGCTTCTTCACCTCTTCACTCAGAAGCTTGCCGTCCACACGCGCGTCACCGAATTTGGCTTTGGCGTTCTTCATCACTGCGCCCATGTCTTTCATAGTCGGCGACCCCATCTCTGCGATGGTGGCAAGGACTGTGGCAACAATCTCCTCTTGGCCAATCGCCTTCGGCATGTAGCCTTCGATGATCGCGATCTCCTGGGCTTCCTTGGCCGCCAGCTCGGGACGGTTGCCGTTTGTGAACTGCTCGATCGAGTCCTTGCGCTGCTTGATCATGGTGGTGAAGACCTGCAGCTCTTCTTTTTCCTCGAGGTCGGCGCGTTTCTCGATCCGCTTGTTCTGCAATGCGGCTTTCATCATGCGCAGGGTTAATAGGCGCAACTCTTCCTTCTTGCGCATGGCGTCAACCATGTCTTTTTGGACTTGCTGAGTCAAGGTCATCACCTAATTATAGGGTAGCCGGTCACATTGGTAGGTGATTGGGAACACGTGGCCACCACCTACTTGGAGTGGCTTGCCCAGCCGCGAAAGCCTATATTTATAGTGTCGGCGCTCGTGTGCGCCGGCAATCAACCTGTCGAGGTACTTGCCATGCTACGTAAGACACGGCTGTTTACTCCCGGCCCGACCCCTCTTCTTCCGGCCGCTCAAAATGCAATTGCTGCCGCGGACATGCATCACCGCACGGCTGAATTCCGCGAAATTTTCACCCGTACCCTTGCTGATCTCAAGACTTTCATCGACACCAAGAACGACGTTCTCATTCTCGCCTCCTCAGGTAGCGGCGCGATGGAAGCCGCAGTGTCAAACCTTACTTCTCCCGGCGAAAAAGTCGTAGTACTCACCGCCGGAAAGTTTGGCGAGCGGTGGCGCGATCTTGCCAAGGCATTCGCCTGCCAGATCGAACTGGTCGAAGTCCCGTATGGGCAGACCTTCGACCTTCGTGAAATCAAATCCAAGCTCGACGGCGCGCGCGTGGTTTATATGCAGGCCACTGAAACCTCGACCGGCGCGCGTCACGACGTGAAAGCCATCGCCGCTCTGCTGAAAGGTACCGACACCTTGCTGGTGGTCGATGCCATCACCGGACTGGGCACCACCCATTTCGAAGTGGACGATTGGGGCATTGACATCCTCATCGGCGGCTCGCAGAAGGCCGTCATGATTCCGCCAGGACTCGCCTACCTCAGCGTGAGCGAGCGGGCGTGGCAACGCATGGAGACTGCCAAGCAGCCGCGCTTCTACTTCGACCTGCGCAAAGAACGCAAATCGCAGACCAAAGGTGAGTCAGCATTTACGCCTGCCGTCGCGCTGATCTGTGGACTGGCCGCAGCGCTGGACTACATCCGCAAGTCCGGCGGTGGCAATCTCGCCGACGGGCGCGAAGCACTCATCCACAATGCGGAAACTTCGGCCGCGATGGTTCGCGCCGGAGTGCAGGCTCTTGGTCTGAAGCTGTTCGCACCCACGTGCCCTGCCGCTGCTGTCACTGCCGTGTTGGCGCCGGCAGGCGTGGATTCCAGTGCCATCGTGAAAGAGTTCCGTGAGCGCTTTGCTATGGTGCTTGCCAATGGCCAGGGCGAAATGAAGGGTAAGCTTTTCCGCATCGCCCACCTCGGCTACTACGACTACCTCGACGCTATCGGCGTCATCGGCGCCTTGGAGCATGTACTACTGAAAGTCGCGCCGTCTCATCACATCGAACTGGGCGCAGGCGTGCGCGCCGTGCAAGAAGTCCTTGCCGGACAATTCGCCGAGGCGGCTACTGTATGAAGATCGTCATCGCTGACAAGATCTCATCTTCCGCATCTGCCATCTTTGGCGAACACAAAGACTGGAAAGTGGTAACTACTGACAAAGAGACGCTTCCCGGTGAACTGGCCACGGCGGATGCGATTCTGGTCCGCTCTGCTACGTTCGTTGACGCCGCCATGATGGACAAGGCCCCGAAGCTGCGAGTCATCGGGCGAGCCGGCGTCGGCGTCGATAACGTCGATCTCGACGCCGCCACCAAGCGTGGCATCGTGGTGATGAATACGCCGGGCGGCAATGCTGTTGCGGTTGCCGAGCACACTTTCGCTCTCATGCTGGCCCTGGCTCGTCACGTCGTGCGCGCCGACTCAACCATGCATGCCGGCAAGTGGGAAAAGAAGACTCTGCAAGGCAGCGAGCTTCGTGGCAAGACTCTCGGTATCGTGGGACTAGGCCGCGTCGGAGTGGAAGTCTCTCGACGGGCCATTGCTTTCGGCATGAAGGTTGTCGCACACGATCCATACGTGGCGCCCAGCCTGGCCCAGCAGTTGAACATTACCTTGGGATCGCTCGATGAGGTCTTCGCCCAGTCTGACTACATCACACTGCATGTCGGCCTGACGCCACAGACCCAGGGCATGATCAACGCCGATACCATCCGCAAGATGAAGAAGGGCGTGCGTCTGGTCAATTGCGCACGAGGCGAGTTGCTGAATGAACCCGCTGTCATCGAAGCCCTGCAGTCTGGACAACTGGGTGGCGCTGCGCTGGATGTTTACAGCAATGAGCCGCTTAAGGACTCCCCGTTGGCTACACTGCCCAACGTCATCCTGACGCCGCACATTGCGGGTTCCACCCACGAGGCATCCGAGGCTGTGGGCGTGCAGATCGCGCTGCAGGTTCGCGAGTACCTGCTGAAGGGCGTGATCCAGAATGCAGTCAACGTGCCTTCGATTAGCGAAGAGGAGTACCAGCAGATGTTGCCATACATCGTGCTCGGCGAGCGTTTGGGTGCCTTCCTCGCGCAATCGGGCGAGGGTGGTGTGGAAGAGATGGGCCTCACCTACAGCGGCGAGATCGCGGAATGGAAGACAGCGCTCATCCGCAACGCCGCAGTGGCCGGCGCATTGAACCAGATTGCTCACGCTCACGAGCGGGCGAACCTGGTAAATGCTGCATCGATCGCCGAAGAGCGCGGCATCCGCCTTACTGAGCGCAAGAAGACGCGCGACGCGGGTGGCGCGGCCAACGTGCTTCGCATGACCTTTAAGACTGGTCAGCAGGAAAACACGGTGGCTGGTTGCGTTCAAGCGGGCGGTGTGCCAAGGCTGCTGGAGATCGACGGTATTGACGTGGAGGCGCCGTTGGAAGGCACCTTCATCTATCTGCGCAATCTCGATGTGCCCGGTGTTGTGGGACGCGTGGGGACGGTGCTGGGACAGCACAACATTAATATTGCCAACTTCTCGCTCGGCCGCAGCAGCAAGGGGCAAGAATCATCGGCAGTTGCGGTGGTGCAGGTGGACGGCGAGATCAGCGATAAGGTGCTCGACGCCTTGCGCAATATCGAGACCGTCCTGCTCGCCAAATCGGTTCGCTTCGTCGCGCCGCTACCGAAAGCGGTTTCGGCGTAGCTGCTGAGTTGTGATTGCAAAACAATGCCGCGCCGGATGCTGATCCGGTGCGGCGATTTCTTTCTTCTTTCGGTAAGGGCTAGTGGGTAGCAACCGTCTGCCCCGCGCGAGTCGCAACCGCCAGCCGAACTTCGGCGCGGCGCAACGCCAACAGTGTTGCATCATAGTCAAGGTCGGCGGCGCCCTGGCGCAATGCTTCCTCGGCCCGGGCCTTCGCCTCCTGTGCGCGCTTGACGTCAATGTCTTCGGCGCGCTCGGCGGCAGCGGCCAGGATGGTCACCTTTTCCGGCAAAACTTCGGCGAAGCCCCACGCAACCGCGAGGTGCTGCATCGTGCCCCCCGTCCGATAGCTGATCTCGCCAATCTGCAATTCGGTAATGAGCGGGGCGTGTCCCGGCAAAATACCGAGCTCCCCGTTCTTGCCGGGTATCTGGACCTGCTCGGTGTCCTCGCGGACAAGAAGCCGGTCGGGAGTCACGATTTGTAAGTGCAGCGTGTCAGGCATGGCAGATTACGCTTGCGCCTTCATCTTCTCGGCCTCTTCCAGCACCTCGTTGATGTCGCCCTTCATGTAAAACGCCTGTTCCGGAACATCGTCGTGCTTGCCATCGACAATTTCCTGGAAGCTGCGCACCGTGTCGTCAATCTTTACGTAGCGTCCCTTTAGACCGGTGAACTGTTCGGCCACGAAGAACGGCTGCGAGAGGAACTTCTGCACCTTGCGGGCTCGCGATACCGTCAGCTTCTGGTCTTCGCTGAGCTCGTCGATACCCAGAATCGCGATGATGTCCTGCAGGTCCTTATAGCTCTGCAGCACGCGCTTGACGGCCTGCGCTGTGTTGTAGTGCTGCTCGCCGACGACGCGCGGATCGAGAATGCGCGAGGTGGAAGCCAGCGGATCGACGGCAGGGTAGATGCCCAGCTCGGATATCTGGCGTGAAAGCACCGTGGTCGCATCCAGGTGGGCAAAGGTCGTGGCCGGCGCAGGATCGGTCAAGTCGTCAGCCGGAACGTAGATGGCCTGTACCGACGTCACCGAGCCCTTCTTGGTCGAGGTGATGCGCTCCTGCAACTCGCCCATTTCGGTGGCCAGATTGGGCTGGTATCCCACGGCGGAGGGCATGCGGCCCAGCAGCGTGGATACTTCCGATCCTGCCTGCGTGAACCGGAAGATGTTGTCGATGAACAGCAGCGTGTCAGAACCTTCTTCGTCGCGGAAATATTCCGCAACGGTCAGCGCGGTCAACGCGACACGCAGGCGTGCTCCGGGCGGCTCGGTCATCTGACCATAAATTAATGCGGCCTTCGACTTGGAGGGGTCCTTAATGTTGACGACGCCCGACTCCTGCATTTCGAGCCAGAGATCGTTGCCCTCGCGGGTGCGTTCGCCAACGCCGGCGAACACCGAGAAACCGCCGTGTTTGAGGGCCACGTTGTTGATGAGTTCCATGATGACGACGGTTTTGCCCACACCGGCGCCACCGAAGAGCCCGATCTTTCCGCCCTTCAAGAATGGCTGGATCAGGTCAATGACCTTCACGCCGGTCTCAAACATCTCCATTGAGGTGGACTGCTCGTCGAACGCAGGCGCCTCGCGATGGATGGGCATGCGTTTGTCGCACGGCACTGGCCCCAGCTTGTCCACGGGCTCGCCGATGACGTTGAGCACGCGGCCAAGCGTTCCACGGCCGACCGGGACGGTGATAGGACCGCCAAGGTCGAGCGCCTTCATGCCGCGCACCATGCCTTCGGTAGGTTCCATGGCAACGCAACGGACTCGGCCTTCGCCGAGTTGCTGCTCCACTTCGAGGATGACGTTGATGGGCTGCGGAACCTTAAAGCCGTCACTGGTGACGCGCAGCGCCGAATAGATGGGCGGCAAGGCCTTCTCAGAGAACTGCACGTCCACCGCAGGGCCCGCGATTTGAATAATGCGTCCGATATTTTCTGACATATGAATCCCGCTCTTCGCGATTCGCTTTTGGCCTTTAGCTCCTAGCCACAAGCTCTTAGCAAAATGTTTGACCGCAGAGACCAGTCTTGAACTAGCCACTAACCCCTAGTCCGTGGCCCCTGCCTTACAACGCTGCTGCGCCGCTCACAATCTCGATAATCTCTTTGGTGATCGCAGCCTGGCGCGCCCGGTTCATGGTCAGCGTCAAGGAGTCGATCACGTCATTGGCATTGTTGGTCGCCGAATCCATCGCGGTCATACGGGCCGCATTCTCCGCCGCAACCGATTCCAGTAGTCCCTGGAAAAGTTCAATGGTCACGTAGCGGGGCAGGATTGCGGCAAACAACTCTTCCGGCGGTTGCTCGTAAATGTAGTCCACCGGAGCCGTACCGAAGGTCGCGGCTTCCTGCTCGGCCTCCGTTGGACTGGGCTCTTGCAAGCTGATTCCTGCAGCACGGGCCGCCTCTCCCATGCGCTCGCGTTGCTCAACCGTAAACTCTTCCGTCAGGGCAACTTCGCGCCGCCCGATTTCCTGTACCGGCAATACTCGCTGGGCGATCAGACGCTGCGAGATCACGGACTTGAACTCGTTGAAAATGACATACACGGAGTCAATCTCTTCCTCCGTGTAGGCCTTTATGATACGTTCCGCGATCTCGTTTACCGCTTCGAATTCCACCTTGGCGAGCAAGTTCAGATGTTCGCCGACAACTTGTACCCGCCCGACTCGTGGCTCTTCGGGCTTGCCGATGGGATACCGGCGGCGCATAAAATCGCGTCCTTTTCGGCCCACAGCCAGAATGTCGATGTTCTGGTCGGGAAAGACTTGCAGGAACTTCGTCGTTACCTTCAGCACGTTGGAGTTGAACGCGCCTGCCAAGCCACGATCGCCCGTCACCAGGACGACCAGGATATTGTGCTCGGGACGCACTGCCAAAAGCGGGTGCCTCGGTAGCCCGGTCACGGGGTCGATCAGGTCGGCCCGCTTCATGACCGAGGTGAGCACGTTCAGCAGCATCTGCGCCATAGGACGCGAGGCCAGCGCGCGCTCCTGGGCACGACGCAGCTTGGCCGCCGATACCATTTTCATGGCTTTTGTGATCTGCCGCGTGTTCTTCACGCTGCGAATGCGCCGCCGGATGTCGCGTATGTTCGCCATGTGATCTTAGGCGCTCGCCGTCGCTAGAGCCTGACGCTCGCTGGCAAAACGCTCCTTAAATTCCTTGATAACTTTTGTCAGGGCCCCACGCAAATCGTCGTCGAGAATCTTCTTTTCCTCGATTGCCTTCAGCACGCCTGGGTTCGTCGTATCGACGTAGTTGTACAGGCCCTTTTCGAACTCGCCCAATTGATCGACCTGCATGTCGTCGAGTAGGCCCTGGGTTCCGGCATAGATGATGAGAATCTGCTTGGAGAACGGCAGCGGCTGATACTGTCCCTGCTTCAGGATCTCGGTTAGGCGACCGCCACGAGCAAGCTGCGCCTGTGTCGCTTTGTCGAGATCGCTGCCGAACTGCGAGAACGCCGCCAGTTCGCGGTACTGCGCCAGGTCCAATCGCAACGTTCCGGCAACCTGCCGCATGGCTTTGATCTGTGCGCTGCCGCCGACGCGGCTGACCGACAGGCCGACATTCACAGCCGGACGCACGCCGGAGTTGAAGAGGTCGGTCTCGAGATAAATCTGGCCGTCGGTGATGGAGATGACGTTGGTCGGAATGTAGGCCGAAACATCGCCCGCCTGGGTTTCAATGATGGGCAACGCAGTCAGTGAACCGCCGCCGAGTTCGTTGTTTAGCTTCGCGGCGCGCTCCAGCAGACGCGAGTGGAGATAGAAAACGTCGCCCGGATAGGCCTCGCGTCCGGGTGGACGGCGCAACAGCAGCGAGATTTCGCGATAGGCGACGGCGTGTTTTGATAGATCGTCGTAAATGCAAAGCGCGTGCTTTCCGTTGTCGCGGAAGTATTCGCCCATGGCGCACGCGGCATAAGGAGAGATGTATTGCATCGGAGCTGGATCGGAGGCCGACGCCGAAACCACGATGGTGTATTCCATGGCGCCGAAATCTTCCAGCGTCTTCACCACCTGAGCGACCGAGGAGCGCTTCTGGCCGATAGCGCAGTAGATACAGATAAGGTCGCGGCCCTTGCTGTTGATGATGGTGTCGAGCGCGACGGCAGTCTTGCCCGTCTGACGGTCGCCGATGATAAGTTCGCGCTGACCGCGCCCGATGGGAATCATCGAGTCGATGGCCTTCAGTCCGGTGGCCATGGGCTCTTTCACTGGCTGGCGGTCGATAACACCGGGTGCCAGACGTTCAACCGGAATGTACTTGTCGGTGTTGACCGGACCTTTGTCGTCGATGGGCACGCCGAGCCCGTTGACCACGCGACCGATCATGGCATCGCCCACCGGCACGCTCATGATGCGGCCCGTGCGCTTTACCTCGTCACCCTCTTCCACTTCGGTGTATTCGCCCAGCAGCACCACACCAACCTGGTCTTCTTCCAGGTTCATGGCGAGGCCGGCAACGTTGTGCGGGAAGGAAAGCAGTTCGCCCGCCATAACCTTGTCGAGCCCATAAACGCGGGCGATGCCATCACCGATGGACATTACGGTGCCGACTTCATCGACGGCGATCTTGGTTTCGTAGTTGTCGATCTGCTCGCGGATGAGTTTCGTGATCTCGTCTGCTTTGATCTGCGCCATAGAATTAAATTCCAGTATTACGAAGCTAAAAATGTGCCGTCCCTAAAGGGACTCTTATTTTTTTCACTCTACCCAGGGCTTACGCCCTGGGCTAAAACCAATTCCGCCCCTGCGGGGCTGGAGTTTGCCGAATCATCCTGCGGAACTGCCCAAAAGAGATTTCTCCGAATGCTTATACGAGCCTGCAAAAATGTGCCCGTCGCTCGTTTTTGAAGGGGCGCACCTTCAGGTGCGCCGATAGCCTTTATTTCTTGTCATCCCGAACGGGCTTCAGCCCGCGAGGGATCTGCTTTCCGGCTCTTTCCGCCAGCCTTTGAAGGCCTACCCGCTCAAGCTTCCACGGGCCTATGCGGTACTCAGTTCCTGCTTCATCTTCTCCAACTGGCCGCGGACAGAGCCGTCATAAATCGTGCTGCCTACGCGAACCACGACTCCACCTAGAAGCTCGGGATCGGAGGAGTAGGTCGCGCGAACTTTCTTGCCGGTCAAGCGCTCCAACTGCGATTCCAGCTCGCGCTTTCCGTCTCCCGACAACGGCCGGGCACTGGAGATTTCCGCCTCAGCCAATCCCAGCTGGGCGTTCAGTTCGCTGTCAAACTGTTTTGCCACATCATCCAACATCCCAATGCGGCGATGATCGATAAGTATCGCGACAAAATTTCGGATTGTCTTGGTTATGCCCATCTGCCCAACGACGGCATCCAGCACGGCGCGTTTCTGTTCAGCTGATACTGCGGGCGATTCCCACACGCGACGCAATTCGGTGCTATCGTGCACCGCTTGCACAATGGCATTCAGTTGCTGGCGGGCGATGTCGGGATCGGTCTTCTGCTCGAGGACGACTTCTACCAGGGCGCGGGCGTATCGGCTGGCAATGGCGGCCATAACTTACTTGCCATCCTTTCCCAGTTGCCCCACGAACTCATGCAACAACGCCTGATCGGTCGTATCGTCCACTTTGATGTTGCGCGATGCCAGATCGACCGCCAGCGTGGCAGCGTAGGTCTTTAATTCGCGGCGAGCATTGCGGGCGATGGCGCTGACCTCGGTCTCAACCGATTCCAAAACTTTGCGCTTGTCTTCCTCCGTGGCTTGGCGGATTCGCGCTTCCTCGGCGGCTGCCTCGCTCTCGGCCGACGCCCGAATCTCAGCGACCTCTGTGTCTAACTTCGCCAGGCGGGCTTCGATATCGCTCAAGCGCCGCGCCGCGTCAGCACTTGCGACCTGTGCCTCGCGTATTCCCTTTTGAATGGCTTGGGTGCGATCGCGAAACATCTTGGGCACAGATGAGCGAAACAGAAGAACAAAGAACAAGACCACCAGGACAAAGTTGATAAACCAATAGACCAAGTAGCTAGCGTGGGGACTGAGTCCCACGAGATGTCCCATCCACACTACCGATTTCGAGTACTTGAATTGCGCGTTCTCTTCGCCTGCCTCGCCGTTAGCGGCGCCAGTCAATTCCTCACCGGTCGCGGTGTCCGGATTCTGTGGTGGCTGCGGCTGCGCGGAGGAAGATTGCTGCTGGGAAGCCGAAGAGGGCGACGCAGAGGCTCCTGCAGGCTGCTGCGCGGCGAGCACGCCGAATGCCAGAACCACAAAAAGCAAAGTCAGGGCTGCGCAGAGGATCGGTTGCTTGTTCACGGTTGACCGCCAATCGCGGGAGCCACATTTGCAGGCCGCAGAATGGTGCGAATGATCTCCGCCGCGAGTCTGTCGGTTTCCCCCTGCAATCCCGCCTGGGCAGCGGCCATGTCCTGCTCAATGGCGGCGCGCGCTTCGCGAACTTGTTGTTGGGCCCGAGTGCGTGCCTCAACAATTGCTTCGGCGCGAGCTTGTTGTGCTCGTTGGCGGCGTGCTTCCTGCGTCTTGAAGATCGCCAGGCGCGCTTCTCGCAGGCTTTGCTCGTATTCCTGGGCCTTGGCTTCGGCAGCGGCAATGTCGGCGCGAGCTCTCACGAAGGCGCCCTCGGTGCGCTCGCGGCGCTCCTCGAGGACCCGCTTCAGCGGCCGGTGCAGCAGCACACTGTAGATGGCGTACAACGACAGCAGAATTACTATGGTCGGGATGGCTCCGAGCAGTAATTCCCCTACCTGTTTGAGAGTCTGATCCATTCTTGTTCGTGAGTGCCTACTGCTGAAGACGCACTGAGGGCGCTAAGGCGACAACTGGAACTATTGAAACTAACAGAGCTCGCGCCTCGATGTCAATGAAGCGGCAAGAGCCGGGAAGCGTCAATTGGGCCGCAAGAATCGAGGACACAGAATCCTCATAACAGGTTGAAGATATGCGGAGGGAAGGAGGAAGAGATGGACGCCGCATGTCGTCGCGCGCCTCATCTCGGCCAGAACTTCTCTGCTCATCGTAGTACCAGCGGCGGATGCGTTGCAGGATGGTTTCGTTGGTGGGGGATCTGGCTGGCGAGTGATCGGTATCGTCCCGGTGTTTCCATTTTTCTCGCACTATAAGAATGGACAGCAAGATCACAAGCGAAAAGCGCACAGCCATCAGACCAAGATCGGCAGTTCTGGAGTACTTGAAGCTGGGAGTAGCGGCGAAGCTGAGAAGCAGCAGGACCGCCAGGAAGATTGCCCAGCCTGTTAGCTTTCCTTTCACGATCACTCCTGCGCGTATTGTAGGCGGTTGGGAAGCGGGAATCGCCGCAAAATTAGGCTGGCGGCGATAAGAACTGAGGGGTTTTGCTGACCCGACATTGGAAAGAAATCAGGCGCGGTTCAGCTGATCTTGGTCTCAAGCTCGTGCCAGCGCGCGTAGAGTTGGTCGACGAGTTGCTGCGCAATGTGAAGCTTAGTCTGCGCCGCTATCAGGCGACCACCGTCGCTGGCGATGGCGGGATCCTCGAAGGCGGCACGCGAGGCCTTCAGCTGGTCTTCGGCTTCGGCTATGCGCTGCTCCAGCGTGGCGTACTCGCGAGCTTCGAGGTAGGAAAGCTTCTTTTTCGCAATCGGGTTCGATGCCGGCAGGCTGGGGCTGTTAGCTTCACGATCGAGCGACTTTGCAAGTGTCTTTGACCAGCGTTCACGCTCAACTTGCCAGGCCTCCCACTGCGAGTAATCGGCGAAGCGTCCGGCGGCGCCCAGGCCGTCGAGTCCGATGACGGTCGTTGAAACGCGATCCAGCAGATAGCGATCATGGGTGACCAGCACCAGCGCGCCGCGAAACTCGAGCAGACTCTCTTCCAGCACCTCGAGCGTGGGGATGTCGAGGTCATTGGTGGGCTCATCCAGCAGCAACACATCGGCTGGCTGCAGCATGAGCCGGGCAATCAGCACGCGGGCGCGTTCTCCTCCCGACAGGCGGCCCACCGGTTGATTGAGTTGCTCGCTCGTAAAGAGGAAGCGCGCGGCCCACGAGGCGACGTGAATCACGGAATCCTGGTAGATGACGGAATCGCTATCAGGCGCCAGAGCGCGACGCAGCGTCACCTCTGGCTCGAGCACGCGGTTCTGATCGAAGTAGACGATCTGCAACGAATCGGCGGTGCGAATGTCGCCGGCGGTCGGCGAGAGTTCTCGCGACAGTAGCCGCAGCAGCGTCGTCTTGCCGCTGCCATTGGGACCGACCAGTCCGACCCGCATACCGGCGGTGAGAATGAAGTCGAGATCGCGAAACAGCGTGCGTCCGCCAATATCGAAACTGACATTTTCCAACTCGATCAGCCGTCTGGTCTTCCGCTCGGTGGCAGAGAAATCGATTCCGGCGCTGGCCGTGCGAGTGCGCGCATTCAAGTCAGCCAGTTCGCCAATAAGTTGATGCGCCTTGTCGATGCGAGCCTTTGACTTGGATGTGCGCGCCTTGGGCCCGCGCCGCAACCATTCAATCTCGCGATGAACGCGATTCTCCAGGGCGTCCTGGTCCTTGGCCTGGGCATGGAGGAAGGCTTCTTTCTCTTCGAGAAGCTTGCTGTAGTTGCCTGCGACGCGCAGTAATCCGTCGGGATAAGCGCGATTCAACTCCACCATCGCAGTGGCAACGTTCTCCAGAAAGTACCGGTCGTGGCTGACCACGACCGACGCGAAAGACCCGGATTGCAGCAACTCCTCGAGCCATTCGATGGCAGCCAAGTCGAGGTGATTGGTGGGCTCGTCCAGCAAGAGAATATCGGGCTGTTGCACCAGGGCTTCGGCAATGGCGAGCCGCTTGCGCCAACCGCCGGAGAGCGATTCCGCTTCAGCGTTGAGATCTTCGAAGCCGGCGCGCCCCAGCGTTTCGGCCAAGCGGGCTTGCCACTCATCAACCGGGACCGCCGAGCGTTGCAGTGCGGCCTCGATCACGTTGCGTACGGTCTGACCGGCGGCGAACTGCGATTCCTGTTGCACGTGGCTGAGGCGGGCGCGCTTGCGCAACGCCACCTCTCCGCCGTCGGGCTCGGACCTCGCCGTAGAGAATTTGCAGCAACGTGGATTTGCCCGAGCCGTTGGGCCCGATCAGCCCGATACGGTCGCCTTCGGCAATGGTGAACGCGATATTCCGAAAAAGCGGCTTGGCTCCGTAGCTTTTGGAAATACCCTGTGCGTTGAGAATCGGCGGCAAGTGTGCAGCGTCCTTTGCGTGGCTAGTTCAGGATAGCAGGGACTGCTACCGGCGATGTTTGAGTCGCGCCGTCGAAAATCAGTCGCCACGGGAGAACACGGAGTGCACGGAGCTTCTTATTTGTTTCGTTTTCGCCGTGATCTCCGTGTCCTCCGTGGTGAAATTTCATTTTTATGGGTCTCAGTATCTTCCGGGGTGAGCTCAGGCGATAACGGCTAGGGTTTGAAGCCCACGCTTTGCCACAGGGGAGCGCTCTCATACAGCACACCGTTGGCGACCACAGAGCGAACGCTGCGGATGTTGTGAATGTTCTCCAGCGGGTTGGCGTCGAGGATGTCGAGGTCGGCACGCTTGCCTGCCTCGATGCTGCCGCTGTCGCGGTCAACTTTCATGGCGCGAGCGGGGACGATGGTTGCCGCCTGAAGCGCTTCCATTGGAGTGAAGCCCGCTTCCACGTACAGTTCGAGCTCCCGATAGAGCGAATATCCCGGCACCGTCTGGTCGGTTCCGGCGACGATGCGCACTCCAGCGCGATGCAGCGCGCCGATGAGCGCCAAATCTTCTTGCGTGAGCTTTCGAGCGTCAGCAGCAAGGTCCGGCGGCATGCCACCGTTCACCAGTTGCTCGCGAAGCTCGGGCGCAACGTTGTCGATGCCGGGCTCTACTTTGTCGGCAGGGACGTCGGCGGGACGGTTCTCAAATTCCATCAACGCCATCGTGGGATCGATTACCGTATTGTGTTGCTTCAGAAACGCAACTGCCTTTTTGCCTGCCTGGGAATTAACGTCGAGCGAAGCAATCATTTTGAGACGCTCAGGCCACTTTAACTTCATGGGATCGACGCTCGGGGGAATAAGCATGTCGAGGACGTAGTGAATATGGTTGATCTGGTCCATGCCATCGTTGACCCCGTCATAGGCGGTCATGCCGTTGGGAATGTGACCGGTGACGGTCATGCCGAGTTGGTGGGCATCGTAGCAGACAGCTCTGACATTGTCAGACTTCATGGAGCTGTAAATCTTGATCTGCTGAAAGCCGGCATCGTGATAACGCTTGACCCACATCGCGGCGTCGGCCGGCGAGTTGACGCGGTCAATGCCGATGGCATGCGGCCCGTCCCCGTCAACAATGCCGGCCAGCAGCATGTGCGGACCTAGCGCCGTCCCGCTGTTGACCGCATCGCGCACCGCGGTGATGAAGTCGAACTCATTGCCTACATCGCGCACCGTGGTGACGCCGGCGGCAAGGTAGATGGGACCCCACTCTACCTGTTCGTAGTGCGCGTGCATGTCCCACAAGCCGGGAATGATGTACTTACCGCTAACGTCGATGCGCTGTGCATCGGCAGGCACTTTCACTTTGCCGGCGGGCCCGGCGGCGAGAATCTTTCCGTCGCGAGTGACGACAGTTGCGTTGGCGATGGGTGCGGCGCCGGTTCCGTCAATCAGAGTCGCGCCCGTGAAGGCAAAGGTTCCGGTGCGGCGTCCGGGCATTTGTTTGCTCAATTCGGTGAGCGCTGCCATTTCGTCGCGCGCGGCGCTGACCACAAATTTCGCCAGGGCGGGTTCGTACTCCGCGCGCACCGCTTCGAAGTGATCGAACTCAGCGTCGGTGGAGACCAGCGCGGCGAGGTTGTTGTCGCTGTCCATCCATAGTGTTTCCAGACCCCAGATCAAACCGCGGATGCTGTAGCGCTCGACTTGCAGGCTGCGGCCATCGAGGGCGATGGTTTCCGCGCCGCGGTCCTGGATTTGAACTTCGCCCGTGGGAAGCGTCGCCAGTTGCGCTGGTGATCCGTGCGCGCGCCAGTAGCGGAGAAGCGCCATCTGCATGGCAACCGGCGCATATCCCGCGATGGTGAAGAAATTCTGCGGCGCAGCGACGGTGCGCGTGTCGGTGCCCTGACGGATGGTCGCCTGCGTGCCGTTGATCTCCACGTCAGTGGAGATGGTTGACATACGCGAGGTGCTGCCCTTGATCACGAAGCTCTGCGGCGTGTAGTTGGCGGCCGCCCGCAGAGTGGCGGTGAGCGGAACCTTGGTGCCGCGATCGGTGAACTCGAAGTCGGACTTCAGCGTGAGATTGTCGCCGTCGTGGGTGATAGTGTAGGTTTCCTCGCCGATTGGTTGCTCGAACTTGTGCAGGCGAAAGCGACCGGTGTCAGCGGAAGCGGTGGTCGCCTGCGAGCACAGGACGAGCGGCGTAAGAGCAAGAAGTACGAGACAAACTGCAGAGCGGCAAAGACAATTCACCAGATGATCCTCCCACGAACGAAGAGAATTACACTAAAGTTAAACGAGAGCGAGTGGAGAAAAGTTCCTCTGGGTCGGGTAGATCCAAGTTTCGAGTGCAAGGAAGAGGGGCCGCCGCGATCCAAACAGTCCATCCCACCCTTTGCGTCAGAAAGTAAGACGCGCAGGATGCGGCACCCCATGCGTATGGTTCTGATTCCGTGCGGACGGCCTCGTCGTCGAGCTACGGTGTAGTCAAGTAGCCGCTGATGCCGAAAAAACAGCTGGCCGTTCCATTGGTTGCGTCCCGTTGGAGAACAATTCTGAAGGTCAGGTCGGAAGAAAGATGCATCCGTGCCGGGTCGGCGGACACATAGATATCTTGACTGGCGGAGGTATGAAGAAAGCGCGGCACCAAATAATGCTGCACAACCGCGCTACCAACAGTGTTGAGAATGACGATGGTGAGATCTGGTTTCTGGCCGGTTGGCACTTCCGCACGGCAGGAGACAAACTCGACGACTAGTTGCTGACCCGCAGGCACAATGGTTGACAAGTCGAGATCAACACTTCCAGACCCATGTCCATGATGGATCACTGTCTCTAGCAATGTGTTGAAAGGATCCACGAGATCTCCATTTGGCGCCGAAGGCCGACGATCATGCGCCCTTTGCCGATCCGAAGCAACTATATTCTTTGCTGGAGGAGATCGCAGGCTGTATTGATCCTGCTTTTCCTCACAATCCACAGCCGTCCACATAGCTGCACCGAGATCGGGCGTTGAAGCACTTGCATCGCAGGACTACAGTCCAAAGAATGCGGCAGGCGAGATTTGAGTTCGGGCGGGAAACAAAGCGGCGGTTCGTTTGGCGCTGGTAATGTCGACGCGAAAATGCGAGCGCGGAAAATGTGTTGCCACACGGTTCGCCTCCAAACGCCGAAATCTGTGGATGGTTGCTCGGGGAGAGCGAGAAACGGGATTCCGGTTACTTCGCTGATTCGGGCCGAGAAAAAGTGTAAAATAATACAAGATATTGTGTTATCCACTTGACATCCACAAGATGTCGGGATTACTGTTCGCGAAAGTGGTTCGTCGAAGCAGGTGTTAGGAAGCTTCCTTCCCCTAGATCCAAGGCGGCAGAGGTGACCACCTTGGGTGTTGCAATTGGGCCTAGGTTCGTTGACGATTCCTCTTTTTCGGGGCAGGTTTCGGCAGGCAGCAGTGAGTTAGAGCAGGGCTCTTCCGTGAATCAAAGCGGAGAGACGCTTCTCGGCAGTTTGCTTCGCTCGCAACGTTGCGGGCGAAGGGTGGCAGTAGGGGCCAACGAAGTCATCGCCAAGACGATGACCTCAGCGCTGTTCCTTTCCAAGTCAATGCGGCACTCGGGCGTGCAATATTACGCGCATGAGCTGCCGGTCCGGAACCCGCCACAGGGGTTTTCTCCTGGGCGGCAAGCTATTTTGCGGTGGCGCCGGATAAAATTCACCCCGGGGGCTTCTTTCCTGCTCGACGATACGCAGGCAGGCGAAGAGGCCCCCACAACCTTGTGGGCAGAAATAAAGAAGGGCGGGGACGTCAGACCCGCACAAAGTATTAAACCAATCTCGCGCAATAATAATTAAGACGATCGAGGAGCACTCTCCATGGCTGAAGTCACCACCAACCCAACCACCGCGAATCCGCTGTCCATCGCGACCGGTGAGTCCACCACCACTGCCTCCCTCGCCTCCAAGAAGCGCGCGCCCGGCCTGACCTTCAAACGCTTCTTCACCAAGGCCGGCGTTTCGCCTTACGACGAACTGGAGTGGGAGCTGCGTCTGGCGCAGATCACCGACTCGCACGGCGGCATCATCTTCGAGCAGAAAGACGTCGAGGTCCCCAAGGACTGGTCGATGACGGCGACCAACATTGTCGCCAGCAAGTATCTGCATGGTCCGCTCGACACGCCCGAACGCGAGAGTGGCGTGCGCGCGCTGGTTACTCGCGTCGCCGAAACCATTCGCGACTGGGGCATCAAGGGTGGATACTTCCGCAGCGACGACGACGCAGCCATCTTCCACGATGAGCTCGCGCACCTTCTTCTGCAGCAGAAGGCGGCCTTCAACTCGCCGGTATGGTTCAACGTGGGCTGCGATCGCATCGAACCCAACTCCGACGCGCAAAACTGGCACTGGAATCCGCAGACCCAGCGCGTGGAATACGGCGCCGTTGGCTACAGAAATCCGCAATGCTCCGCGTGCTTCATCAACTCGGTGCACGATTCGCTCGACAGCATCCTCACCCTCGCCAAGACCGAAGGCATGCTGTTCAAGTGGGGATCGGGCACGGGCACCAATCTGTCGCCGCTGCGTTCGTCCGCCGAGTCGCTCTCCGGCGGTGGCACGGCCAGCGGTCCGCTCAGCTTCATGAAGGGTTTCGACGCCTTTGCCGGCGTCATCAAATCGGGTGGCAAGACGCGTCGTGCCGCCAAGATGGTCATCCTCAATATCGATCATCCTGACGTGGTTGACTTCATCGAGTGCAAGCAGAAGGAAGAAGCCAAGGCCTGGGCGCTGGTCGAAGCCGGATACGACGGCAGCGGTCCCGACAGCGAGGCCTACTCGTCCATCTTCTTTCAGAACGCCAACAACTCGGTGCGCGTGACCGACGACTTCATGTACGCGGTGTTGCGTGACGGCGAGTTCAGCACGCGCTCGGTCAAGGACGGCCATCCCGTGCAGACCTTCAAGGCGCGCGAGATGCTGCGCAAGATTTCCGATGCTACCTGGCATTGCGGAGATCCCGGCATGCAGTACGACACCACGGTCAATCGCTGGCACACCTCGAAGAACACGGCGCGCATCAACGCTTCGAACCCTTGCAGCGAGTACATGTTCCTCGATGACTCGGCCTGCAACCTGGCCAGTCTGAACCTGATGAAGTTCGCGCCCAACGGCGTCTTCGACGTGGAGGCTTACCGTCACGCGTGCGCCGTCATGATCACCGCGCAGGAAATTCTGGTGGACAACAGCGGCTACCCGACGGAAGCCATCGGGAAGAACTCGCATGACTACCGTCCGCTGGGACTCGGCTACGCCAACCTGGGCGCGCTGCTGATGGCTGCGGGCCTGCCCTATGACTCCGATGCGGGGCGCGACTACGCCGCCTGCGTGACGGCCATCATGTGCGGCGAGGCTTACCTGCAATCGTCGAAGATTGCCGAACTTTGCCAGCCGCTCGTGCCTGCCACGGAACAAGCGGGCGCCGAACCGAAGAGCGCAAGAGGAGAATTGTCATCCCGAACGGAGCGCAGCGGAGTCGAGGGACCTGCTGCTCTAGCCCCCGACCCCTATCCCCTAACCCCTGGAGCCGCCTGTCCCGGCTGGTACATCAATCGCGAGCCCTTCCTCGATGTCATCCGCATGCACCGCGCATCGGTGAACAACATCGACAAGACCCACGTCCCGGCATCGCTATTCGAAGCCAGCAAGAACACCTGGGACGAAGCCCTGAAGCACGGCGAGAAGTTCGGCTATCGCAACGCGCAAGTCACGGTGCTGGCGCCCACGGGCACCATCGGCTTCATGATGGACTGCGACACCACCGGCATCGAGCCCGACTTGGCGCTGGTGAAGTACAAGAAGCTGGTCGGCGGCGGCATGATCAAGATCGTGAACAACACTGTGCCGGCCGCGCTGTTTAAGCTGGGCTACACGGCCGACCAGACTAACGCCATCGTCAGCTACATCGACGCCACCGGCACCATTGAGGGCGCGCCTTCGGTCAAGGAAGAGCACCTGCCGGTTTTCGACTGCTCGTTCAAGCCGTCGAAGGGCACGCGCACCATTCACTATCTCGGACATCTGCGCATGATGGCCGCCACCCAGCCGTTCATTTCAGGCGCGATTTCCAAGACCATCAACATGCCCGAGAACGCGACCGTGGACGACATCACCGAAGCCTACATCCAGGCGTGGAAGCTGGGGCTGAAGGCGGTCGCCGTCTATCGCGATGGCTCGAAGAAGGCGCAGCCGCTCAGCTCCATGGGATCGGCCACGGCGAAGTCGAAGAAGGGTGACACGCAGGGTGCCCCAACCTTGTCCGCAGGACAGGGTGGGAAAGATGAAGTGGTGGACGAGGCCGCTGCGCCGCCGCGTGCCATGCGGCATCGTCTGCCCGACGAGCGCCTGTCGATCACCCACAAGTTCAGCGTGGGCGGACACGAAGGCTACCTCACTGTGGGACTTTACAAAGATGGCATGCCGGGTGAGTTGTTCATCACCATGGCCAAGGAAGGCTCGACCGTCAGCGGCCTGATGGACAGCTTCGCCTGCGCCACATCGTTGGCGTTGCAGCACGGCGTGCCTCTGAAGCTGATGTGCGAGAAGTTCGCGCACACCCGCTTTGAGCCCAGCGGCTGGAGCCATAACCAGGACATCGGCTACGCCAAGTCGATCATGGATTACATCTTCCGCTGGCTGCAGTTGCGGTTCCTGACCGGCCAGCAACAGGCGCTGTTCGACGGCCTGCGGCCGAAGTACATCAACGCTCCGCCGCCGGGAACGCCGGAGGAAGGCGATAGTGGGCAGAAGTCGTTCGGGGACTTCAACGAAGGTAGTCCTTCCAGTCTGTCATCCCGACCGGAGGCGGCTGGTTCTGCCGCCGGAGCGGAGGGACCTGCTTTTGCTGACAACCGACCACTGACAACTGACAACCGATTTGTCCACGCCTCCGACGCGCTTAAGGACATGATCGAGATGGGAGACTCACCCAGCTGCCAAGTCTGCGGCGCCATCATGACGAGGAATGGAAGCTGCTACCGCTGCATGAGCTGCGGGAGTACGAGTGGGTGTAGCTAACGAGGGATCCTTATGAGTTCTCCAGCTTTTCTTCTTGAAGGCAAGCAGCTTGGAGAGTGGGTTGTGGGCCCTCCGGCCCGCCGCCCGCTCGGGGCGACTGGAGGCAATTTTTCCTGTTGCTATCCAGTCACTCGCAAAGACGGCGTTAAGGGATATTTGAAGGCGCTAGATTTCTCGCGCGCACTTCAGGCTCCCGATCCCGTTACAGTACTCCGCCTCTTGACCGAGGCTTATGACTTCGAGCGTACTCTACTGTTCGACTGTAAATTGCGGAGGATGGATCGCGTTGTAGGGGCCATTGAGGATGGGAAAGTTCAGGTTGACAATACAGCTGCTGGTGTAGTTCCGTACTTGATCTTTGAAGCCGCCGATTGCGACCTGCGGACACAGCTTAGCAACATGGCAGTAGTAGACGTTGCCTGGAAGTTAAGATGCCTGCATCACATGGCCACTGGACTACGCCAGTTACATAGCGCTACGACCGCT
The DNA here is from genome assembly GCA_963748225.1 of uncultured Acidobacteriaceae bacterium. Classification (GTDB taxonomy): domain Bacteria; phylum Acidobacteriota; class Terriglobia; order Terriglobales; family Acidobacteriaceae; genus Bog-257. The sequence continues at coordinate 430,790 of CAVVHW010000010.1, read as the reverse complement.
CATCAGGACCTGAAACCCTCAAACGTATTGGTGTTCGGTGGTACTTCTTCAAAGGTAGCAGATGTCGGGTGCGCATCTCGCAAGGGGACGGTTTGCCCGCGCGACGGCCTAAATATAGCTGGAGACCACGCCTATGCACCCCCGGAGTTGCTTTACGAATACTGCGATCCTGAATGGTCGACTCGCCGCTTGGGCTGCGATTTGTATTTGTTGGGAAGTATGACTGTTTTCCTATTCACCGGACTAAGCATGAGTAGCTTACTGTTAAATTATGTTTCGCCCTCTCATCGGCCTAGAGTCTGGTCGGGTACCTACCGCGATGTGCTGCCATACGTAGTCAATGCCTTTGATCAAGCGCTCAGTGCATTTGAACAGCAGATTCCATATCCCACTCTGGCGCGAGAACTGCGGACTGTAACGCATCAATTGTGTCACCCTGACCCATCTCTCCGCGGCCATCCACGGAACAGGATCGGCGTGTCCTCGCCGTTCGGGTTGGGGCGATACGTTACCCAATTCGATCTGCTTGCTAGCAAGGCGAGGCTGGGGAAGTTTAAGCAGTAGGCCACTATTGTTTGTTGATAATAAGAATCGAAAAATGTTGCCGCGTTGGCGCGACTTTGCCACAACAGCGTCCTTGGGTGAACTGGACAAAGAGGCGAAGGAGCACTATGGCCGTCCTGAGTGGCTGGACTCACTGGCGGAAAAACAATCAGACTGGGTGGAAAATCACACACCTTGGCACGCAGCAGATTTTCTTGCCGCTTCGTTCGTACTGGGCCACCCGCAGCTTGCTGTTGATGCAGCGAAGCTTTTGGCTTCACAGCGCGAGCTTCCGGTTCCGCTCCTAGAATTGGCACGAAAAATCCTCGAGAACCGGTCAGAACACGTCGTAGTACCTGAAGTAAATTATCTCGAAGGCGAGCTGCTGCACAGGGAGATACATAGGCTGAAGTCTCGCGCCTCCGAAGAGCCTCGGAATGCGATTCTCTGGGTCGACTTGGCGCGCGCCTACACACTCGCAGGACAGGGAGAGCTTGCTCGTCGACAGATGCGGGTGGCCTGTAGTCTTAGTCCGGATAATCGTTTCGTGCTTCGTTCGGCTGCGCGACTTCTTGTGCACCAAGGCGACGCCCTTGGGGCACACCGCATTCTAACTCGCTCGACGGCAACGCGACACGATCCTTGGTTGATGGCCGCAGAGGTTGGAGTCGCATCGTCGGCTGGAATCGGTTCTATGTCTGCCAAGCCAGCTAAGAGTCTGATATATTCCGGTACGCATCCCGCGCTCTCGCTGACCGAATTAGCAAGCGCCCTTGGTAGTCTAGAGTTGGAATCCGGGAAAATTAGCAGGGCAAGGAAGTTGTTTCGGCAATCGCTTGAATCGCCTACAGAAAACAGCCTGGCTCAGGTCGAATGGGCATCTGAGCTCATTCCGAGTTTTCAAGTTAATGTTGATGATTTTGATGTTCCGAGGAAATTTGAGGCGGAGGCCTGGCAATCCCTATCCGGCGGTGACTGGGACAAGGCAATGGATGCAGCCCTATGCTGGCTCCAAGACCAGCCTTTTTCAAGTCGGCCAGCGATGCTCGCATCGTACATAAGTTCTAGCCTACTTGAAAAGTATGAACGCTCTATTCGGCTGCTTAAGGCAGCGCTCGTCAAGAACGTAGGCCATCCGGGAATAATAAACAATCTTGCTTTCGCTCTTGCCAAAGCAGCAAGAGTCGACGAAGCACAAACACTCCTTTCGTCGCTAGATATATCTACATTGGAGAACGGCAATCGCATAACTGTTCGCGCAACTCAGGGGCTTGTGATGTTTAGGAAGGGCGAACCAAATGCGGGACGACTCCTCTACGAAGAGGCAATTACGAGGGCTCGCGACTGCTCTCTGCAAAAGTACCTTGCCCTTGCCTGCATTCACCTAGCGCGCGAAGAATTAGCAGCTCAAAGTCCTGAAGCCGTGGGGGCAGTTTATAGGGCAATCGACGAAGGAGCAAAATGCAAAGAGAAAGATGTAGTGCTATTGCTTACGAGAATGGCAGATGAAGCCGAAGACCTCGCTGCGCGCCGCACGTTGGGCGAGTCGCGCGGGTAAGCCGAGTGCCGCCGAGTGCCCCACTCATTCCTGCATTTGGAATGAGTGGGAATCGATGCCGCCTACAGCACGCGTCTCGTAAGAATTGACTGTCGATTTCCCACACATTCGAAAACCGCGAATGTGTGGGCCACCCTGGCGATCATCTGTCATATTCACCCAGGTCTCGAAACGTGCGAGATGTGGGGTGCCCGTCCGTTTCGGGACGAATTTCAATGCTTCTCTTCAGACGAGGATGGCTCGGGGACGGGAGAGTGTTGACTTCCGGTCCTGGCGATCACGAACGACATGATAGAGAAGCACAGCAGAACAGCGCCGGAAAAGATGAGTTCGCGCGGTGATTGCTCTTTCATGAAATCGCGCAACAGATTGACGGCCGCAATCAGGGTGATGGAAACGGCGACTTTGACCTTTACCCCGCCGCTGTCCAGCTTGCCCAGCCATTCGGGCTTGTCACCCCCACGCACCTCAATGCCACGTAACTAAGCAGTGCGATCTGGTGATTTTGATGGGTGGAGGCTAGCACCGGGGGTCATGAACCCGCCAACCAGCGCAAAGGCAGCGAGCAGCCCGGAATCCTGACGCAGCGACATGGCCGCCAAAGTCGCGGTGACCAGCAGCATTGCGACGAAGGCCGCTGCGGCCGGCAACAGGTCATAGAACTGAAAGGCCGCCCCCAGAGAAAGGTACAACGCGCCGAAGCCGATGGCCTTCATGGAATACGCGAATGCAGTGAAGCTGCGCCGGCGAAAGCGTTCGCTCCACACGATGAGCGCGACACCGGTGACGATGCCAAACGCCACGCGGGTGCTCGCGCCGATCCAATTGTTTTCGATGGCGAGCTTGAGGAAGTACGACAGGCCAACCAGCACAGCGACGATCCCCACGCGGTTCAGCCATTGGCCGCCAATGCGCGTCTCCAGTGAGACTTCGGTTTTCGGCGAGGGAGTGGACGGAACGAGTTGTGGTTCACGGCGCCCAGGCGGGATCGCCGGTTGGCGCGAGTCGATTGGGGTGGGCGGCGCCTGAGGCGCGGCAGGCAACGGTTCGGGCTCTGCGGATCTTGCGGACGACGGCCTGGCTACTTCTTCAGTCCGACTGGCGGTACCGTCGATGCGCAGCAACTGCTCCAGGCGAAAAACTCGTCGCGTAAGCTCCGCTACTTGCTGTCTTAGTCGTTGGAGTTCTGCGGATTGCTTGGAATCCCACCGCTGCGGCACCGATGACTGGGCTTACAATGCGCGAAAGCCAAAAGCCAGGCAAAGCAGTGGAGAGGTGGCATGAAATTTCATACTGAATATCTGACCTTCAACACTCGTAAACATCGCGAGTATATTCACATCACGCCGCAAGTAGAGGAGGCCCTGCGCAAGAGTGGCATCCAGGAGGGCATGGTGCTGGTTTCGGCCATGCACATCACGGCGGGCGTGTACGTCAATGACGACGAAAGCGGCCTCATTCACGACATTGATAAGTGGCTGGAGCAACTGGCTCCGTTTCGTGAGGACTACGAGCATCACCAGACCGGAGAGAGCAACGGTGACTCGCACTTGAAGTCGATGCTCGTTCATCACGAGGTCATTGTGCCGGTGACTGGGGGCAAATTGGATTTAGGGCCGTGGCAGCGCGTGTTCTATGCGGAGTTCGATGGGCAGCGCAAGAAGCGGCTGATCATTAAAGTGATGGGAGAATAATCAGAGTAACGGTTGATTACCGCAGCGGCTGAAGCCGACTCAGCCGACGCATAATTTGCACCGCTGAAGCGGTACTCCACCCTGTCCAAGCGGGAAAATTTCCTAGAACGTGAACGCCACTCCGCCGCGAACGCTGCGGGCCGACTGCATCAGGTACACGGTCTTGCCGTCGGGGCCGACCACCGGCACGTAGCCCTGGGCCAGCAGGTTGCGCAGATCCACCAGCGCCTCCATGTTGCCTGGCATGAAATGCATGCGCGGCAGCGGTTGGCGGATGAAGAGGTTGAAAAAGGCATCGTTCTGTCCTGCCGAGGCGTTGAACAGATCAACCGGGGTCAAGGTATTGTCGCCACTCGTCCAGCGATAGGACGCGATCCAACGTGTCTTACAGCGTGATACGCGACCATTCAACTGGAGAGCCGCGGAGTGCCGCCAGCCGTGTTGCAGGCTGCTGCGCACCACGCTCCAATCCACGTTGGGCTGCTCCAGATCGAGGACGCCTCCATAGGCATAATCCATTGTCGCCGTAAGCGTGTCCGACAGGCGGCGCTGAAACACAAAGCGGACACCCTGCGCCTCAAGCGCGCCGCCGTTGTAGCTGAAGGTTCCGGAATAGACGTCGGGCAAAATGTCGCCGGGATTAAAGCCAACGTCGCCCACGCCGAGCAGGGCGGGATCCTTGACCCGATCGTTGAAATAGGCAACTTGCACTTTGTTGTTGCCAGCGCGTTGCGAAAGCGAAACCTCATGGTGATGCGCATTCTCCAGCAGGGGCTCGCCATCGATCATGGTCATGCGAGGATTGGCTTCGCTGAGTTCTGCCGGAGTCGAGTCGAAACCTCTGGCGACGTCGCTATCGGGTTCGCTGGTGGCGTAACGATACTCGAGGATGGTATTGGACGCCAGGTGCCAATCGGCGATCATCGAAGGACGAAACGCAGTCGCTCCGTGGCCCAGAAATTGAATGTTCTGCGCCTCCCCGCCAAATTGAATGTCGAGAGAATCGCCAATCGAGAAACCGTCGGAGTAAGACATCGCGACCGCGTCCAAAGATCCGCGATGCGGCACGGCGTCGGGAGTGGAGAAGCGTCGGACAATCAGCGCAATCGTGGGCGTCCAACCTTCATTGGCGGGCCGGCTGAAGGAGGCGCGAATGACGCCATCAGGTGTGCCCGTGGCGTATCCCAGATTTCCTTCCAAGCCAACTGTCGAGGTACGAAAGACCGAATGCTCGACCATGAAGGCCGTACCTAAATCTGACGCGCTACCATACCCCTGGCTGGTACCGCCAGCCATAAACGCCAGCGTGCCACCGCCCGACTTGTCCTGCCCAGCGGTTTCCACCACCACGGGCGTTCCATCGTCAAAGCGCAGAATTGGCCGATTGGAGTTCGAGCGCAGGGTCCACTTCCAACTATCGTCCTCATTGTTGCCCTGTTTGAGCGGCGGAAGCATGTGCACGGCTTCGAACAAAGTGTTCAACGTGATGTTAATGACCTTGCTGGCGCCTGCGACCAGCGCGACGTCCTCCCTTACAGCGGGAAGAAACGACGGCGCGGATACGCGCAGGTCATAGCTGCCGGGCAGCAGTCCGCTCAAGGTGAAGAAACCCTTGGCATCGGTATAAACCACCTGGTTCTGCCCAGCCGTGCCGAGCAGTTCGACGGTAGCGCCCATTTGCGCCACACCGGCCGAGTTCTTGACGTATCCGGTTATTGAAGCCGGAGTGGACCCCGCTGCTGCAACACACAGCGCGATCATCACCGTCAACCAACCCAGTATTCGCGTCATCACTTAAACCTCCTGTCAGAGGTCCCCGGGATCACAAATACTGCGGGCGGAAACTGCCGTCCGCGGGCCCGTACTGCCATCATCCTAATCCTATTCAACCGCAAATCGCACCGATGGAGCGATCTGTTGTTTGGAAATGTTGTCGTCAACCTTTACGGTCAGCTTATAAATGCCCGGTTGAAAGGTGCTCAAAGCCAGGCCCTTCTCCAGGGTGATCTGGTCACCCACGTTGCCCATAGTTTCCGTGGACTCCGAGGAGTGCAGCACCGACTGGTTGTTGGCCATATTCACGATGTCATATTCAATATTGGCGGAAGGCTTCTTGGTCTTCTCGTCTGCCTGAAGATTATAGACCTGCATCCACAGATTCATGCGCTGATCGCGCTTAAAACTGGCGGGCTTTCCGTCGGGCGCATCCAGATGCGGGTAAGCAAGCTTGGTTTCCCCAATGACGAAACTGCCGGAGCCGACACTCTTGGTGGCGACCTTGTCCAAATGATCAGCCAGAATCAGGGACGAAGATGCCAGTTTGTCTTCGGCGAATTCGGGAACCAGAACACCGTGGCTCCAGGTTCCCACGCGGTCGCCATTTACGTCCTTCACCACCACATCAAAGCGGTAACGGCCGGGACGCAGCGGAATCGCCTTCCAGTAGAGCGAGGAATGCTCCATGGTCTTTTCCAGCAGCTCGGTCGGTACGTCGACCTGCACGGTGTCTTCGAAAGTTTGGGCAATCTTCCCGGTTATGCCAGTCACGCGTCCGAAGATATTCACTGTGCCGCGTTCTATGCCGTCCTTGGCGGCAAAGGTAACGTCCTTGTTCTTGATCTGCAACGTTACGGGAACCAGCACCGTATCGTCGGTGACCTTCACAAAGTCGGTGCGGATTTCAAACGGCATCAGGTTAACGTTGATCTTGTGGCTTACGACCTCTTCCAGGTCCTTGAATTTGACCTTGGGCGGCGCGTTGACCTTGGCCAGGGTTTCAAGTTTGGTGAACTCATTGTTGTTCTGTATCTGCTGTTCCGGACCGGCATTGGCGCCAAAGCCCCCGTTGTTAATGCGGTCACCTTTGTTTGCCATGCCCATTTGCTCATAGAGGGTCAGGCCGGCGCCCGGAGTGTGCAGCAGCGCGTCCTTCTCGTTGGGATCGATCGTCAGGTGATAGTCACCGCAACTGCAGGTATCGACAAATTCCAGGTTGACTTCCTGGCCGACCCCCTCGAGATAGCGGTACCGCCAATCCTCGAAAGGATACGTCGAAGTCTCGCCGCCGCCTTCTTCGATGGGACGTTCGTAGCTGCCGCCTGACGGATGAGCGTCGATCTCATCGGGCGGACCCCACACGATGTAGATGCGGCCGCGGTCGGTTCGCCAGCCCGGAATTCCGGCGGCGAAGTGTTCGTTGGCATAGGCGATGCGGCGGTAGTGCTCTTCCTTGAACTCATTCTCCGGCGTGTCGGGAGTGGGATCGCGGCGCAACCAGAACTGTTCGATAAACTGGTCACGCTCTTCGTCGTTGGAAAGCTGTTTGAAGGCGGACATTTCTTCTGGAGTGATGATGTAACGCACGTCCTCGTTCAGCCACTTCTTGTAGGTGGAACTCAACTCCTGCTTTAAAGCTTTGGAACTGGCTTTCTTTTGCTTCTCGGTCAGAGGACGCTTCAGTGGATCAGTTTGCTGGCTGCCGCTCTGCCCCGCAGCGGAAGTGTCCGTGGTTTTCGTTCCCTGCACCGGCGTAGCTGACTTGTCTCCACTGAGGGGAGTGGAGGTTTGTGCCTGGCTACCGGTCTGGCCCGAAGCGGAGGTGTCCGTGCCGTTCGCCGCCTGAGCTGGGGGCGTAGCGGACTGGTCACCGCTGGCAGGAGTGGAGCTTTGCGCCACGGCCAAACTGCAGGCCAGAGCTACGACCAAAAACGATAAAAAGAACGGACGAAAAAAACGCAACTTCATGTGTACCAACGGACTCCTGAAGAAACACTTTGGGTGTTTAAATTGTATGTTCTTGTACGGGCGAAAGCAAGGTTGCCGGCGGAGGATTCGTGGCGGGAAACGCATACACTACTCCATTGTCAGCAACCCTCGCTGCGGTCAAAAGTCGCAGCCAATGTGACGAACGCCAGTCAGCCGTCCGGCCGAGGTCAACCAGCAGGTTCCAGTTCCCGCCATCAAAAATTACCCGCCAAGGTTGCCGTGTTAGCGGCTATGGCATAATGAAATGATCGGAGAGATTCGGACACCGTTTGCCCCGCGAACTGGCTGGTTCCCGGTGTGTCAGCCCGGCAGCTAAGAAGCGCCGAAAGTCTTTGCTCTCTAAAGGAACCTTGGCCCGTCTGACTTCGTACTACGTTGTGGAGTGAACGTGCGCCTGCGTGACGGTTTCTCCATCGAGGACCGATGAAAAACTGGAAGAAACTCGCTCTCATTGCCGGGGGCGTCGTCGTATTGCTCGCTATTGTCGGCTTCACGGTCGAGCGAAGCCGCAAGGGTGTGGTGACGGTGCAGACCGGTAAAGTTGTTCGCGAAGATTTGGTGTCGGTGGTGACCGCCTCGGGTGAGATCAAACCCAAGGTGCAGGTCAATATCGGGTCCAACGCCTTCGCGAAAATCACACACTTGTATGTGAAGGAAGGCGACAAGGTCAAGAAGGGGCAGATGCTGGCCGTGCTGGACAACGTTCAGCCCGCGGCCGACGTCTCCATGAATGATTCAGCCCTCAACGCCGCTCGCACCGACGCAGTGGCGGCACGCGCCGCCGTCAATACCGCGGCGGCCGACCTGAATTCCGCCGAGGCCGAGTACGAACACGCCAAGCTCGATTACGATCGAAACAAGTCTTTGTACGATGCCCAGCTGATTGCCAAGTCCGACTACGATACCAAGAAAGCAGCGCTGGATACGGCGACGGCACAGTTGGGAATGGACAAGGCTAAACTCGCGCAGGCCAAGGCCCAACTGGATTCCGCCCAGGGCCATATCAGCCAAAACGCCGCCATGCTTCGCCATGCTGACGATGTCCTGAGCAAGACTGAATACCCAGCGCCCTTTGACGGGGTCATCACTAACGTCCCGGTGCGCGAAGGCGAAACCGTCGTCCCCGGCATCCAGAACTCCCCGGGCAGTACCTTGATGACGATTGCCGATATGTCGGTAATTACTGCAGAGGTGAAGGTCGATGAGACCGACATCGTGAACGTGCAACTGGGACAGCCGGCAGAGGTGACCATCGACGCGATTCCCAAGCAGAAGTTCAAAGGAACGGTCACCGAGATCGGCAGAAATGCGGTACTTCGCTCCACCGGAGTTTCGACCGCGCAGACCACCTCCAGCAGCCAGGAAGCCAAAGACTTCAAGGTGGTGGTGGCGCTCCAGGATCCACCGCCGAACCTGCTGCCGGGATTGTCGGCGACGGCGCGCATCACCACCTCTACCCGCGCTAAGGCGTTAGCCATTCCGATCCAGGCACTGACCATTCGCCAACGCGCCGATCTTGCGACCGACAGCAAAGGAAAACCGGCGACGGCGGAGGCCGCAGCCCCTGCGGATGGGAAGGATCCTAAGGAAGAATTGCAGGGCGTGTTCGTTCTCAAGAACAAAAAGGACGCCGTCTTCGTACCTGTAGTCACGGGTATCAGTGGAACCACGGACATTGAAGTGACCAGCGGACTGAAAGAGGGGGACGAGATCGTCACCGGAAGTTACAAGGTGCTCCGGACCCTGCGAAATGGCACTGGCGTGAAGGTTGATAACTCGACGGCCAGCAAGAAGGAAGAGTCCTAACCGTACAAGGAACGGGCCGCAGGGCAGGAGGGCGACAGTCCGTGAGCAACCCGAACCAGTTACCCAACGAGGAGAAGAGGATGGCAACCCAATTGGCGAGCCTGGCGGAATCGCAGACATCGACCACGCCAGAGCAGTGCATCATCTGTACCGAAGACCTTTGGAAGACCTACGACATGGGATCGGAGCAGCAGGTGCATGCCCTGCGCGGCGTAAACGTCCGCATTCAACCCAATGAGTACGTGGCCATCATGGGGCCCTCGGGTTCCGGCAAGTCCACCTTGATGAACCTCATCGGCTGCCTGGATTCGCCCAGCAAGGGTAACTATTGGCTGAACGGGCAACTGGTCAGCGAACTCGACGATGACGAACTGGCGCGCATTCGCAACAAAGAGATCGGTTTCGTTTTTCAGACCTTCAACCTGCTGGCCCGTGCCACCTCGCTGCACAACGTCGAACTTCCGCTCATTTATGCTGGCGTTCCGGCGGAAGAGCGCATCGAACGCGCCCGCCAGACGCTGGCTTCGGTGGGAATGGAATCCAGAATGAACCATAAGCCCAACGAACTGTCAGGCGGACAGCGCCAGCGCGTAGCCATTGCTCGCGCACTGGTCAACAAGCCGTCGATCATTCTGGCTGACGAACCCACCGGCAACCTGGATTCGCAAACCGGCGTGGAAATCATGGCGCTCTTTGACCGTCTGCATGAGCAGGGCAACACCATCGTCCTGGTCACTCACGAGCACGACATCGCCGAGTACGCCCACCGCGTCATCCACATTCGCGACGGGCAGGTCTTCAGCGACCAGAAAACGGCAAGAGCGTAAGTCCGACTAAATTTCGAAATCGTGCGCCCACGTTTGCCGGGCGCTTTTTCGTGCTCGCTAATCGGTGTAGGCTTGAAAGAAGCGCATACCAACCGTCCTGATTCAGAGGGTCGAATGCCATCGCTGTGGTTTCGCCGTTTTGCAATTCTTATGGTTTTCTTATTGGCCGTAGGCTGTTGGGCTCAAGAGATGCCTTTCCCCGTGGGCCATGCAGAACAAGACACCAGGGCGGAGCAGGTCCGCGCGCTGGTCTCCCAATATTGCCGGCTGGATTACAGTGGGGCCCGTCTGGACCAGCAAGGATGGACGAAACTCGAGCCCCTGGTGTGGTGGAAGACCAACCCCGATTATCAACAGATTGACGTCATTTCGCGCTTTACCGTAGAAACCGAGCCAGTCTTGACTAACGGCAAGTACACCGTCACCGTTCATTACCGGCGGCTGGGACGATACGAGCCGGGCATAGGATATTCGCGCGTAATGACAAGTCCCACTGAGGACGTGGAGTACACCGTCACGGCGGTCAAGGACGAATGGCGCATCGACGATGCCGAGCCAAATTTCCCCCATCCCTCGCAGGCCGCCATGGTGAAGTGGCTCACGGCGCAGATCAGCACTACTCAGGACGCATCGGCGAAGAATAGTTATGAGGAAGCGCTGCGTCAGCTGCAAGCGCCCTCTGCACCTCCGCCCACCCACTGAGCTAAAGCTTGCCTGTGTCGCACCCGATAGAACAAAGGCCTCCCGCGCCTGGGAGGCCTCTATCATCTATTGCGGTGTAACCACCGCGGGCGTTACCTCGGAGCCCGCTGTCCGCACCGGCGTAGCCGCAGGCCTCGCGGCGAAGAATTCGTGGTCATAGAGATTGCGGTACAAGCGACCGGCCAACTCTGCCGCCTTGGGCCCGAAGGTCGGCCGTCCGCCTTCCAGGAACACGACCGTCACAATCCGCCCATACTGCGTATTGGCATAGGAACCGAACCAGCCAAAGCGCGTGCCATCTTTGGAACAGGTGCCCGTCTTGCCCAGCACCGGCTCCTCGATGAAGTTGGTTCGCAGCAACCGCGCCGTTCCGTACTCCACCGCGCCCGACATGCCGTCGGAAATCTCAGGAATCAACGGGCCGATGTCCAGCTTGCGCTTGACCTTCGGCGTGAAACTGGTCACTTCCTCAGGGGTGGTTGGATGCTGCAGGTAGTACAGGGTACCGCCGTTGGCGATTGAGCTCATCAGCGCGGCCAGTTGCAGCGGTGTGAGAGAGATGCTCTCGCCGAAGGAACACATCTTGCCGACACCGCCAAGCTTCGCATCCAGTTCGGTCGAAGGGAATGTGCCCAGGTTTTCGCCCGCGATTTGCCAGCCAGCAAGTTCGCCCAGCCCGAACTGGTGAGCGTAATAGCTGACCCGCTCGAAGCCTAGCTTGCGGCCTACCGCCTCAAAGTAAGCGTTGTTGGAGTGCGCCAGCGCGGTAGTCAGGTCCACGCGCCAGTACTTGCCCAGTGGAACTTGCGTGTCTTTGGTGATGACGTTTTCGCTTAGTGCCGCCAACGCCACCGCAACCTTGATGGTCGAGCACGGTTGCGCTCCAGCCGACAGCGCCAGCTTCTGGTTCACCATTGCCAGGATGCGCCCGCTGTCGGGATCAACCGCGACAATGGTGCCGTTCATGTTGCCCAGTGCTTCCACCGCCGCCGCGCGCACGATAGGATCTTCGCCCGCCGTGATGTCGCCTTCCACTTGATTGTCGGCAAAAGAACTGGCGTAGAAGCGCTCGTAATAATGGTGCCTCTTGTAAACGGCGGGGTGCACGGAAGCAACCACATGGGTGGAACGATTGCGGCTGGCGACGGTCTTGCTGCTGCTGCGCATCCGCGCCATCTTCTTTTGCGCTGACGTGGTCTCGGTAATGTGATGGGTCTTGCTGTGCGCTTTGTGGGTGGCGATGGTGGCAGCCGGAGCCTTGGCACATACAAACAGTGCCAACAAAGTATTCATAACGACAATGGCGGACCGCTTTAGCATGGATAACCTTTTACTTCCCCGGACTCACTCACATTTCCCGCATAAAGAATTCTTGCCCCAACGACCATTTTGGGTCGCGGATTTTCCATAGTAGGTATTTTGGATTCCGGATTCAACTCAAAACTGCTCTTCGCACAAATAAAACAACCCCACCCAAACAAAACAGATGCCAGCACTTAGGCCGGAGTTGCGAAAATCCGGCGACTTGGCGAATGTGACAATCACTCGGCCGCCACTAGTTCCTACTTGATTACTTATCACATTTCGCCTCCCCTGGAACCGTAGCAAGGCTGATTCCCCGTCAGATTAGTGCGGTCTTGGGTTGGACAAATATTCGTTCCACTTTGGAGGAAGGTCGGCGGAGAGTGGCAAATACTGCGAAATTTGGAGCGAATGCGCTACGCATTTGTATTAGCGGCAGCGTAACAGTTTGCTGAAAACTCGATCTCGGCGGCATTTGAAGGGGCGTACCTTAAGAGCCTGCCCTGATCTTGCCGAAGGGAACGCCGTCACAAGGTCCTTTACATTTGTCATCACGGGCGGACTTCAGCCCGCGAGGGATCGGCTGTCGTGAGTTTTTCAGCAAACTGGTAAGCCGGTGCTCGAGCGAACGCGAGCCGCGGAGTGGCGCCACGAGCTACGACGTAGACTCCCTTGGCGCGCCGGAATTCGCCCCTTGTCGAATTTCGATAGCTTTTTCCTGACCAGCGCAACTTCCCCAAAAGTGGAGGGTTTCTCCCATTAACAACCCTGAGAATGGTCGTGTAAAAGCGGCTACCCCTCCGAAGTGCAATTCGCCCCTGTCCTTCGGAGGGGATTTTTTGGTCAGGCGTTGGACATGCCAGTCTTCGCTATGCATTCAGCGGTCTTCGTTAGGCCGGATCGGCGGCTCGCGACCGGATGTACTCCTCGATCACCCGTTCGAGCACACCCTGCTCCCGCAGAACGTATTCAATTGCATCGCGCACCGCGCCATGGCCGCCTTCATGCGGCGTCACGTAGTGGGACTCATGCAGCACCTCCGGCCGCGCGTTCTTGACGGCAATGGCCAGCCCGCATAGCCGCATTACCGGCAGATCGATGACGTCGTCGCCAACGTAACAGACCTGCTCGGGCTTCAGGTTTTCCTTCGCCAGGATCTCGTAAAACGCGGACGCTTTGTCCTGCTGCCCTTGATAGACATGCTCGATCTTCAGATCGCGCGCCCGCAGCGCCACCGTTTCAGAAATGCGCTTGGTGATGATGCCCGTCTTCAGGCCGCCGGCACGGGCCAGCGAGAACCCAGTGCCATCGTGTGCGTCGAATCCCTTGGCCTCGATCATCTCCCGGCTGGCAAAGCCGAAGCCGCCCTTGTCGGCCATCTGCTCCCGATGCTCATGGGTGCCCTGTTCCGAGCCGCCGCCGGGCGCCGGAAACAGAAAAATCGTGCCATCGGTCATCACGCCATCCACGTCAAATAGCATCATCTTGATCTTCTTCGCGCGCTCGTCGGGCATGGGGAAAGTTTAGCAGGGTGGATTCGGAGAAACCCTTTCACCACAGAGGCACGGAGGACACAGAAAAATTCTTGTGCATTCACCAAGAGGTTTTACGCTGTCCTTTGAAAATCTGTTGAAACTCTTTTGTTTCTTTGATTCTCTTCTTTACTTGACTCTCTCTCCTTGACTCTTTTGTTCTTTGACTGCTTCGTTCTTCCTCTGTGCTCTCTGTGTCTCCGTGGTGAACAAGATTTCCGGTCGCAGCACCAGCGAACAAACAGCGAAACTCTGTTAAAATAGCCGGATGCCTTTAGGCGAAATTCTGGTCGCACTGGCCTGGGCGCATCCGCTGGTTGCGGAGTGGTTCCTCGGACGTTTCGGCTCGCCGACCGAGCCCCAGGAGCAAGGTTGGCCGGAGATTCTTGCCGGTCGTACCACCCTCATTTCCGCCCCTACTGGTTCCGGCAAAACGCTCGCCGCATTTCTCATCTGCATCGACCGCCTGGTTCGCAAAGCGCTCGATGGCGATTTACACGACCGCACCGAGGTCGTGTACGTCTCGCCGCTCAAGGCCCTCGGCAATGACATTCAGAAGAACCTCGACGGGCCGCTGAGCGAGATTCTGGCGCTTGCCGCTGAGCGCGGCCTGCTGATGCCCGAGATTCGCACCGCGGTGCGTACCGGCGACACGCTGATGAAAGAGCGGCGCGACATGCTCAAGCGTCCGCCGCACATCCTGGTTACCACGCCCGAGTCGCTGTACATTCTGCTCACCGCCGATGGCAGCCGCGCAATCCTGAGTCACGTTGAGACTGTAATCGTGGACGAGATCCATGCTGTCGCCGATGACAAGCGTGGCGCGCACCTGACGCTCTCGCTCGAGCGGCTGGACCTGCTGGCGAATCGGCCGACGCGCATCGGCCTGTCGGCCACGCAGAAGCCGATTGAGGAGATCGCGCATTTCCTGACTGGCGCGGGACGCCCTGCCCCTGCCGTGGTCAACATTGGCCATCGTCGCAAGCTCGATTTGGCGGTCGAGGTACCGCCGTCGGAGCTTGGCCCCATCGCCAGCAATGAAATGTGGGGCGAGATTTACGACCGCATTGCCGAGCTGGCGCTGCAACATCGCTCGACGCTGGTATTCGTCAACACGCGGCGGCTGGCCGAGCGCGTCGCTCTCCATCTTGGCGAGCGGATTGGCGAAGAACTGGTGGCAGCACACCACGGGAGCCTGGCGCGCAAGCTGCGTCTTGCCGCCGAGCGCAAGTTGAAGAATGGCGAGATTCGCCTGCTGGTAGCAACAGCTTCGCTGGAACTGGGAATCGACATCGGCAACGTTGACCTGGTTTGCCAGATCAATTCGCCGCGTGCGATCGCTGTGGCCCTGCAGCGAGTGGGGCGCGCGGGTCACTGGCGCGGAGCCGTGCCCAAAGGCCGCCTCTTCGCTACCACCCGCGACGATTTGGTGGAATGTGCGGCTGCAGTCCGGGCCATCAAGCAAGGCGATCTCGACCGCATTCAGATTCCGACCGCCCCGCTCGACATTCTCGCGCAGCAGATCGTCGCCATGTGCAGTTGCGAAGACTGGGACGAGGGCGCGCTGTTCGAGTGTGTAAGCCGTGCTTACCCCTACGGCAACCTGAAGCGCGAAGAGTACGACCGCGTTCTGGAAATGCTGTCTCAAGGGATCACCGCCAAGCGCGGGCGCTATGGTGCTTATCTGTTTCGCGACATGGTCAATCGCCGTCTCCGGGGACGGCGCGGCGCGCGTCTGGCGGCCATCACCAGTGGTGGCGCGATTCCAGACACGGCGCTGTTCACCGTGGTTGCGCAGCCGGATGAGATTGTCGTCGGCACGCTCGACGAAGACTTCGCCGTCGAAAGTAACGCGGGCGACATCATGCTGCTGGGCAACACCTCATGGCGCATTCGTCGCGTCGAGTCCAACTCTGGACGTGTGTTGGTAGAGGATGCTCACGGCGCCCCGCCGAGCATTCCTTTTTGGCGCGGCGAGGCGCCGGCGCGCACCGACGAGCTTTCGCATCACGTGGCCGAGCTGCGCGAGCGGGTCAGCGCCATGCTGCCGAATACCGCACCAGTTGCGGTGCCCGCGAATCCGGAGATGACGGAGCAGCTTCAAAGGGGCGCACCTTTAGGTGCGCCGTCACAAAGTTCTTTCACTCAAGCCGAGCCGGCTTCAGCCGGCGACACTTCTTCGCCTCGGCCACGGGCCCATCTGCGCGGCATCGCTTCCAGTCCCGAAGTTCAAAACGCCGTCGCCTGGCTGAAGGACGAGTGCGGACTCGACGATTCCGGCGCCGAACAGCTCATCGAATACATCGTCACCGGCCGCGCAGTGCTGACCGAGGTCCCGACCCAGGACTGCATCATCGCCGAGCGCTTCTTCGATGAAGGCGGCGGGATGCAGCTCATCATCCACGCGCCCTTCGGCGGCCGCATCAACAAGGCCTGGGGACTGGCGCTGCGCAAGCGCTTCTGCCGCTCGTTCAACTTTGAGTTGCAGGCCGCGGCCACGGACAACGGCCTCAACATCGCTCTGGCCGAGCAGCACAGCTTTCCCCTCAGCGACGTCTTTCATTACCTGCAAAGCGAGACGGTGCAGGAAATCCTGGTGCAAGCTGCCTGTGCATCGCCCATCTTCGCCACGCGCTGGCGCTGGGACGCCAACCGCTCGCTGGCGCTGCTGCGCTTTCAAGGCGGCAAGAAGGTCCCGCCGCAGATTCAGCGCATCCGCAGCGACGACTTGATGGCGTCGGTCTTCCCCGACGTGGCCGCATGCCAAGAGAACATCGTCGGCGACATCCAGATTCCGGATCATCCGCTCATTCAGGAAGTGATGAAGGATGTCCTCACGGAGGCCATGGACATCGACGGCCTGCGGCGGGTGCTCGACGGAATTCGCAGCGACGCCATTCGCACTCTGGCGATCGACACACCCGTTCCGTCGCAGTTCTCGCACGAAATCCTGAATGCGAACCCCTACGCCTACCTCGACGATGCTCCGCTGGAAGAGCGGCGCGCCCGCGCGGTGCAGATGCGGCGAGTACTGCCCGAAGCGGTTCTGCAGGAAGTCGGACGGCTCGACCAAGCGGCGATTGCGCAGGTGCGCGAAGAGGCCCGGCCCGATGTTCGCGACAGCGACGAGTTGCACGACGTGCTGCAGACCCTCGTCGCGGTGCCAGAAGAAATCGCCGACGGCGAATGGCAAGCTGCGATCTCGAGTTGGCAGCCCTTTCTCGCCGAGCTGATGGAAGGCTGGCGCGTAGTACGCGCGAACGTCCCCACCCAAGCAAAAGAAGCTGGGGAGCAGTCCTCGGCTGGCGGAAGGGGCGCAGCTTTAGCTGCGCCGTCAGACGCTCATGTTTCTTCCTCTGAGCCGGCTTTAGCCGGCGGAACCCGACGATACCTCGTCCCTTCCGAACGAGCCAAAGATTTCGCGCTAATTTTTCCCGACGCACAATTCGAAGTCACGCCGCCGAACTTGCCATCGAACACGGCCTCTCACGACGACGCCCTGCTCGCCATGGTGACTGGCTGGATAATGTACTGCGGCCCCCTCACATCCGGCGCGTTGGCTTATTGGCTGGGACTGCCAGTCACGGAAGTAGATCAAGCGTTTCTCCGAATGGAGGCGTCAGGCTCTATCCTGCGCGGCAATTTCACTGGACTCCAACCCCGCCCTGTCGCCAACGACGGGCGACAAGGACGGGGCACCCAAGATGGTCCTGCGATAGTCCCGAGCGAACTGCGAGATGTCGAGTGGTGCGACCGGCGGCTGCTGGCGCGCATTCACCACCTAACCGTCGCGACCCTGCGCAAGCAAGTCGAGCCAGTCACTGCGGCGCAGTATATGCGCTGGCTGTTGCGCTGGCAGCACGTGACTCCGCAATCCCACTTAGTGGGCGAACGCGGGCTGCTGGAGGCCGTCCGCCAGTTGCAGGGTTTCGAGATTCCAGCGAACGCCTGGGAGAAGCACATCCTGGCAGCGCGGGTGAATAGCTACGATCCGGCTGCGCTCGATCAGCTTTGCCTTACCGGAGCGGTTGGTTGGGGACGCCTTTCGCCGCATCCGGCGACGCTGGAGGACTCAGGCGAAGGCCGCCGCCGCGTCGTGCCAACCAGTGTTGCGCCCATCACATTCTTTGTCCGCGACGATTCTGACTGGATGCAGCCGCGACACGGTGATGACGAGCAAAACTTCGACCGCGTGCTCAGCGAGAGCGCGCGCAGCGTGCTGGAATTTCTGAAGCGGCGTGGCGCATCATTCTTTGCCGACATCGTCCGCGGAACGGAACGGCTCAAGGCGGAAGTCGAGACCGCGCTCTGGGAACTTGTGGCCGCCGGCATGGTGACCGCTGATGGCTTCGAAAATCTGCGCTCGTTGATCAATCCGCGCCGCCGCAATGCCACGGGCACGCCAAAGTTGACGCGGCCTCGTCACACTGGGGGGCGCTGGTCGCTGCTATATCCTGGCGAGGGCGCCGACCGCACAAAAGTCGTTGAGGCCACTTGCTGGATGTTGCTGCGACGCTACGGTGTGGTCTTCCGCGAGACTCTGGCACGCGAGTCGAACCTGCCGAAGTGGCGCGAGTTGTTGATCGCGTTCCGCCGCCTGGAGGACCGCGGCGAAGTGCGTGGCGGACGCTTCGTCAACGGGTTCCTCGGCGAGCAGTTCGCCTTGCCTGAAGCGGTGGAGTCCCTGCGCGCGATGCGCAACCTTCCGGCCAGCGGTGAAGTTGTCACCGTCTCTGCGGCCGACCCGTTAAACCTGGTGGGATTCATCGTGCCCGGCGAGCGTGTGGCCGCGATTTCGGGCAAGTACGTCACCTTCCGCGACGGAGTTCCCGTCGAAGAAGCGGAACGCTCCAGCGCATTACTTGAGGCGGCTGCACAATGACCCCCGACGAACTGGTCGAGGGCGTTCACTATTACATGGAAGACGGCTTCATGGTCTTCACTGCGCTCTATCTGCGACAGCGGGGATATTGTTGCGAATCAGGGTGCAGAAATTGCCCCTATGGATACAACGCGACTGAAGCAGGAATGAAGCGTTCGGATTGCTAGGGCAAGGTCGCCTTGGATATATGGGGTGGAATACCGCTTCACCTGAATTGCTCCTCTGATTTGGTAGCTGAAGGCAAGACGTTTTGCAGGGGTACGGCTTCAGCCGTACCGTTACGGGTGGATGAGAGCCGGCTTCAGCCCCTGAGGGAAGTCGCACTTCGCTATCCCCCGCAAGCTCCCTCAGTGGCTAAAGCCTTTATAAAAGGCAGTACCTTACGGCACGGCTGAAGCCGTGCCCCTTCCAAGCGCGGAACTTCATGAGTAACCCATCTGAAGCGGTGCAAGTTGGGCGAGCTGAGACGGCTTTCAGTCACTGCGGTAACAAGACGCTACCTCACCCCTAAAGCGCGATTGGTTCTAGGGAATCATTTTTCCGGCTCATACGGCGGCGCCTGCTAACGCAATACCGCTTCCTTCACCACCGGCGACGGGGTCTCCGTCGCGAAGTCGCCTTCCCACTTGGCCATCACCACCGCGGCCAGGCAATTTCCCAGAACATTAACCGCAGTGCGGCCCATGTCGAGTAGCTGATCAACTCCGAGCAGCAGAAACACAGGCTCGGTGGGCAGTCCCGTGGAGCTCGCAGTCGCCAGCAAAATGACCAGCGCCGCCCGCGACACCCCCGCAACCCCTTTGCTGGTGACCATCAGCGTCAACATGATCATCAATTGCTGACCGAGCGACAGATGCATGCCGGAGACTTGCGCCACGAAGATGGCCGCGACGCTGAGATAAAGCGAGCTGCCGGTGAGGTTGAAGCTGTATCCCGTCGGAATGACGAACGCGACGATCTGCCGCGGCACGCCGATCGCCTCCATGGCTTCCATGGCACGTGGTAAAGCCGCCTCCGAGCTGGCGGTGCCGAACGCAATTGAGACCGGCTCGGCCACTGCCTTAAGAAAGGTGCGCATGGGTACGCGGAACAGCAATGCAATCGGCAGGAGAACACCGAGAATAAACACAATCAGGGCTGCATACAGAGTGAGCAGCAGCTTGAGCAGGCTGCCCAGCACGGCGATTCCGGTATGTCCCACAGTGTAGGCCACGGCGGCGCCGACACCGAGCGGCGCCATGTACATCACCAGGTTGGTGAACTTGAACATCACCTCGCTCAAGCTCTCGCAGAAGACCAACATGGGGCGACGCTTTTGCTCGCTCAACATGGCCAGCGCAACGGCGAAGATCAGGCTGAAGACCACCACCTGCAATACCGCGCCGTCGGCCACGGCTTTGGCGATGTTTTCCGGAAAGATGTGCAGGATGGTGTCTTCGCCGCTGAGCTTATTAACCGACGACGTGTCCGAGGCGCTAGCGGCCGGCAACTGAACTCCCACTCCTGCTTTGCTCAGATTGATGGCGCCCAGTCCAAGAAAAATTGCAACGGTGGTGACGATCTCAAAGAAAATTATGGAACGCAGTCCCAGCCGTCCCACCTGGCGCAAATTGGAGTGGCCGGCGATGCCGACAACCAGCGTCGCGAACAGCAGCGGCGCGATGATGGTCTTGATCAAGCGAAGAAAGATGAGCGCGAGCACGCGCAGGTGCGTGGCGACATTGGGGAAGTCGTGTCCGATCGCCGCACCCAACACCATGGCGATGAAGATCCACGCAGTCAGCGTGCGCTTGAAGCAGCCATAAACCACGAGAGCGGCCAGCGCGCTCCAGCGCAATACGGCAACGAGGATCGTCGCTTGTCCAGCGAAGCGCCAGCACAACAGTGCAGCTAAGCCAAGGAGGGCTGCGATCAGCAGTGGACCGTTCAGACGGCGATGACTTGCGGTTAAGGTCATCCGGTTACCCGGTTAGTTAGAATGTTTGATGAAGATGTATTTTCCGCTTTGAAGGGGCACACCTTTAGGTGTGCCGTAGGCTGATCTCAAAGTCCCGGCTTCAGCCGCTGAGGGAACTCTCCTGCTGAGTCCTCCGGGTTGTCTCAAGCTTAACCGGGGCTAAAGCCCGCTTCTCTTCTAACTTCAACGGCACAGCTAAAGCTGTGCCCCTTCAAACCGAACAAATGTGTGCAACCGCCCTACCGCAGAATGTCCTCCAACTCCACCCCGCGATTGGTTCGTTCATCGCGATACTTCACAATCACCGGAGTGTAGAGCGACAACCCCCACTCAGCGGCTTTGCCTTTCGTGATGGCGCGCGAACCGGGCACGACCACTGCGCCCTCCGGGACGCGCAGCGGTGACGTGGCGGTCGCGCGATAAACCTCGCCATGCACGGTATCAAAGACAGGCGTGGACCGCGTCAGAATGACGCCGGCACCCAGCACGGCACGCGCCCCAACTTGCGTACCTTCGTAGACGCCGCAATTTCCGCCGATCAGCACGTCATCTTCGATGATCACTGGCGATGCGTTGATCGGCTCCAGCACGCCTCCAACCTGCGCCGCCGCGCTGATGTGGACGCGCTTACCAACCTGAGCACAGGAACCGACCAGCGCGTGCGAATCAATCATCGCGCCCTCGTCAACATAGGCGCCCGTATTGATGAACATCGGCGGCATGCAAATGACAGATGGCGCAACATAAGCTCCGGCGCGCACCGACGAGCCTCCTGGAACCACGCGCACCAGATCGTCTGTGGTGAAGTGGCGAATGGGATAAGTGTCTTTGTCAACGAAGGACAACACGCGCGGGTCTCCGCTCGCTGTCAGTTTGCCAATGCGAAAGCCCAGCAGGATCCCTTGCTTCACCCATTCGTTCGTGCGCCAGCGGCCGTCGACCTTTTCGGCGGCGCGAATAGTGCCAGCGCTCAGGGCATCCCGAAAGCGCGTGAAGGTCTCGCCGGCGCCCGGGAACGTCGCTGCCTCGGCTCCCATCGCATACAGAGACTCGATCTGGCGCTGAAGTTCGTGCATCGCGGGCAGTATAACTGTTACCTGCCGCCCGCTCCAGCGAGTGGATCAGAAAGGTGTCGTCCCTGAAGGGACTTCGATTTTTTTCTTGGACGCTATCCAAAGCTTACGAGTCTGTGTGAGTACCGTGCCGTTCTAAAGGGACTCAGGTCTATTTTCCACTTTACCCAGCACTCCGCCTGCGGCTGCGTGCTGGGCTAGACTTTTTCGCCCCTGCGGGGCTGAGTTTTCGCTAGAGGGCTCGGCTCGCAAGTGCGAAGTTTACTTGCCGCGCCAGCCCTTTAGTGCGCATTACCGACAATGCAAAACGCCATCCCGTAGGATGGCGTTTGCGGTTGACGAAGCTGAAATCAGGCCGCGGTCTTGACGATCCGCATGCCGTAGAACGATTTCCACACGAAGAAGAACGACACCGCGAAGAAGGCAATCGCGAGTATGTGGCTTAGTCCCGCTCCCTGCGTCGCAGTCAATTGCACGGCAAGCTCCACCGCCAGTAACCCGAACAGCGTGGTGAACTTGATGATCGGGTTCATGGCGACCGACGACGTGTCCTTGAACGGATCGCCCACGGTATCGCCGATCACGGTGGCATCGTGTAGCGCAGTGCCCTTCTGCTTCAATTCCACTTCCACAATTTTCTTGGCGTTGTCCCACGCCGCGCCCGCATTGGCCATGAACATCGCCTGATACAAGCCAAATGCCGCGATGGAAATGAGGTAGCCGATGAAGAAGAACGGCTCGATGAACGCAAACGACAGGGTCACGAAGAACACTGCGATGAAGATGTTGAACATGCCCCGCTGTGCATACTTGGTGCAGATCTCGACCACCTTCTTGCTGTCGCTCACCGAGGCCTTCTCCACCCCTTCCAGCTTGATGTTGGCCTTGATGAACTCCACCGCGCGATAAGCGCCGGTGGTGACCGCCTGGGTGGAGGCGCCGGTGAACCAGTAGATAATGGCGCCGCCGCTGATCAGGCCGAGCACGAACGGCGCGTGCAGCAGCGATAGCTTGCCCACATTCTCCGTCAAGCCATGGGTCAGGGCCATGATGATGGAGAAGATCATCGTGGTCGCACCCACGACTGCGGTACCAATGAGCACAGGCTTTGCCGTCGCCTTGAACGTGTTGCCCGCACCGTCGTTCTCCTCCAGAAGGTGCTTGGCCCGTTCGAAGTTCACAGTCATGTTGTAGTCTTTTTGCAACTCGCCCTTGATGTTCGGAATTGTCTCAATCAAGGAGAGCTCGTAGACCGATTGCGCATTGTCCGTAACCGGGCCGTAGGAATCCACGGCGATCGTGACCGGCCCCATGCCGAGGAATCCGAAGGCGACCAGGCCGAAGGCAAACACGGCGGGAGCCAGCATCAACTCTCCGAGGCCGAATTGGCTGACGTAAGACCCTATCGCCATCAGGCTGACTATGGTGAAGCCGAGATAGTAGCAGGAGAAATTGCCGGCCACGAAGCCCGACAGGATGCCTAGCGACGCACCACCCTCATCGGCTGAGGTCACCACCTCTCTCACGTGGCGAGACTCGGTCGAGGTGAACACCTTCACCAGCTCCGGAATTACAGCACCGGCCAGGGTGCCGCACGAAATGATGGTTCCCAGCTTCCACCACTGTGTGGAATCGCCGCCCAATACCGGCACGATCAGATACGACACGATGTAGGTCAGAACGATGGAGATGATCGAAGTCAGCCATACCAGCGACGTAAGAGGCGCTTCGAAGTTCATGTCGTCGGAGTTTCCGTAACGTGCTTTAGCGACCGTCTCGTTCAAGAAATACGCCACCGTGCTGGAGACCAGCATCATGATGCGCATGATGAAGATCCATACCAGCAGTTGCACCTGCACGGTAGGATTGCGAACGCCCAACAGGATGAACGTGATCAGCGCCACGCCGGTGACGCCGTAAGTTTCGAAGCCGTCAGCGCTGGGACCAACTGAATCGCCCGCGTTGTCGCCGGTGCAGTCGGCGATCACGCCAGGATTGCGAGCGTCGTCTTCCTTAATCTTGAAGACGATCTTCATCAGGTCAGAGCCGATGTCGGCGATCTTGGTGAAGATGCCGCCGGCGATACGTAGAGCAGCGGCGCCCAGCGATTCACCAATGGCGAAACCTATGAAGCACTGGCCGGCATAATCGCCGGGAACGAACAGCAGAATGCAGAGCATGATGAGCAGCTCGACCGAGATCAGCATCATGCCGATGCTCATTCCGGCCTTGAGCGGAATGGCATAAATGGGAAACGGCTTGCCGCGCAATCCGGCGAAGGCCGTGCGCGAATTAGCAAATGTATTGACCCGGATGCCGAACCATGCCACTCCGTAGCTGCCTGCGATGCCGATAAGACTGAAGCAGAGGATGATGATCACCCGGGCGATGTCGAACTTCAGCAGCACGCCAAAGTACAGGATGATGACCACCGCTATGAAAGCTTCCAGGATGAGGATGAACTTGCCCTGGGTAATCAGGTAGGTTTTGCAGGTCTCGTAAATAAGCTCCGAGATCTCACGCATAGAGCGGTGGACTGGCAGGTTTTTCAGCTGCATGTAGATCGCCAGCCCGAACATTAGTCCGAAAAAGCAGAAGAGTATGCCGACCAGGAGTATCTTGTGGCCATCCATGCCGAGGAAGTTGACCGACGACAGATCAGGCAGCTTCAGGCTGGCTTCTCCGGCAGCCTCGGGTTGGGCGAAGGCGGCCGTGGCGCTCAGCATTAAGACCGTCAGCGTCGCGGTCAGCAGCTTGATCGGGCTTCTGAAGGGGATGTTTGCAGGTGACAGCCGCCGCAGGGCAGCGAGCCAGGTGTGCATATAATTCCTCCGATGGGCGCCGCCCGTTTTGCCGGGGCGCACCCCTAAAATGACGTTAGCTTTGTTCTGCTCTCCCGCGATAAATCGCAGGCAGCGTTTCCATGAGATCGATTAACGCCCAACAGATCAGGCGTACAAGGTTCTAGCTCGCGTCTTCGCAGATCGCCAGAAACAACCATGCATGGACCTGCTGGAATCCCGGAAACGCGCTTCCACTTCAAGACAGAAGTGTTGAGGTTTGGCCGCGTCGGGAACACTTGCACCTGTCCGTGTGCATCTTGATGCACCACAGGCACAGCACAAAAGGCGAGGCTTTTGTAACATGCCGGACAAAGCGGGGTCAATCACACTACCCGGTCACGTGCCGAGGTACAGAACCCTTGCCTGGCTACCGGAAGCTAACTTGCCTCCTGGGAAAGACGGCCCGGGGGCCCGCCCGACAGGAGCCACTACAACGACCAGGTACCCATTTTTCTATTGTCTCGTGGCCATAAACGTTCCATACTCGCGCTTCTCCCCTGTCTTGATGCAGTCCAACGCTTTCCGCCTGGAGTGTGCGTATGGCCTCGTTTCCTTACCTCGATATCGCGATTGGCATCTGCTTTATCTACCTTCTGATGGCGCTGATTTGCTCCACCCTGAATGAGAGCCTTGCCGGCGTCTTCAATTCCCGCGGCAAGACGCTGGAAAAGGGAATTGCCTTCATGCTGCACGATCCGGATCTCAAGGCAAAGTTTTATGCCAATCCGCTGATCCAGGGCGTGCCGGAAGTCCACGACCGCTTGCCATCGTACATCGCCTCCAATAAGTTCGCGCTCGCGCTCATGGATGTCTTGACTGGGCCCAACGCGCCAGCCAATGATCCGCAGGCGCTACGTAATGGTGTCGACAGCCTGGAACACTCCGCGGCGAAAGCCGCATTGACGGCGGTGCTGCAAAATCCGCAATACAAAACGGACCAGCAGCGACTTGAAGCCTGGTACGAACAAAATATGAACCGCGTCTCGGGATGGTACAAGCGGACCAGCCAGATACGAATCTATGTGCTGGCGGCAGCGGTCACCATCTTCATGAATGCGGATAGCCTGAAGATCCTCAGAACTCTGTGGGACAATCCCACCATGAGCGCGGTGCTGGTGGAGAACGCCAAGGAACGCCTGCAGAAGGGGCGGCCAGACGCTGAATCCCAGCCCATGGTGACCTACGACAATCCCAACGATCCCACCGCCAGTACCCCGACGGAAATTCCGGAAAGGGATGCCATCACCTCGCAAGAAAAACAGCTCTTAGGTCAGGTGACCGGCTGGCAGGGCGACTGGTACAACGACTGGCCTGACCATACGACCGCTGGATTCTGGTCCTGGATCTGGTATCTGCTGAAGGAGCGATTGGGCGGATGGCTGATCACGATGCTGGCGGTATCTCTCGGCGCGCCCTTCTGGTTCGACACGCTCAGCAAATTCATGAACGTGCGTAACTCAGGGAAACCTCCCGAGCCAGCCCAACCGCCACAGAGTACGGCTGCCCCAACTACGACACCAGCTACCACCTGAAGGGTTGAGGTCACTGCACGATGCGATACCAGAAAACGCTCTGTCTGATTGGGCTGCTACTGTCAGCGCTTCCGCTGGCTGCGCAGAATAACACGGTGGTGCTGAAGCGCGCCTTTGTGGAGCAATACAAAGACCGCGCCACCATTGATGCAACCTTTATCGTTGACCACGCGCACAAGCATCCCAATCCACCGGCTAACGACGGCGACATGCACGTGGCAGGACGAGCGCAAAAAGAAGTTGGCTTGCCCATGGTGGCGGAGGTGGTGAATTCAGCGCAGCCCGGAGAAGCCGCCGCGGTCACCGAAATCCATGCCGTGGAAGGAAAGAACCAGCCGCTTCCCATCACCGGAGTGTGGCGTTTCTGGTTTGAACATCCCGACAAGCAACAGATCCAATTTGCTCCGGTCCCGGTCCCCATGAACACCAATCCCAACCATTCCTTCGAGATTCACCCCATCCTCAAGTTCGACAAGAACGATGTGTCGGGCTCGTTCGGCCCGGTTGACGGCTTTGAACCCTATGACGCCGCGACCGCATTCGGAGGTTATGAAAAGCTGCAAATCGTCGTCTCGGCGACAGCGTCGGCGGTAACCATCTCCGCCAGCAAGGCGGCCTACAACTACACCGAGTTCGAGATGACGCTGGCGGGCAGTCCGAAAGAGCTGGCCGATGGCGGCTACGCGGTCCTGGCCAACGTCAATGGCAAGGCCGACGAATCGGTAGCCACCAACATTCGCATGATCTTCGTGCCCGGCACTCCGCCGCTGCAGCAGCTCCTGGACCAGAAGCTGGGCGACGGCGACACCATGCATGTGATCGGAATTCCGCGCATCAACCTGAACGCGATCAGCACCTTCATCAATGCCAGCGGCGGCCAAACGCTCACCCGCAAACTGCCTTACGAGATGATCATTGTGGCGGTGGTGAAGTAGGGTCCGCGCGCGATTGGAATCAGGTCTCAGGTCACGGCGCGGTAGTGGGCTACTTTGAACGCGCCACGCATTTGCTTGGTGATTTCTAACTGACTATGGACGTCTAATTGCAAAGTCCCAGAATGAGACATAGGCGGAAATAAGTGCGCTGCGGAGAACACAGGCGGAGATTCTATGGCATACTAGGCATATGCCAAAGCGGGTTAAGCAGAATCGCACCTCGCCTCGTCGCACGGACGATGTCAAAGAGATCACCCATAAACTCGTTGACCTTTCCACTCGCGAGACCGACAATGGTGGCTCCAAAAATACCAGTATTCCAAGATCTGTCTCGCAATACATGGCGCAGATCGGTCGCAAGGGCGGCCAAATCGGTGGCAAGCAGCGCCTCAACACCATGTCCGCGGCAGAGCGGCACGAGGTCGCGCAAAAGGCTGCCAAGGCGCGGTGGGAAAGGCACCACGAGAATGAGCTGGAGTGAGAGAACCGAGCTGTACAAGAAGATCGAGGGTCACCGAAAGCGCCCCTTGGTCACATATGTTACGAGCAAGCGGATTGGATTTCCTCATTACATGGCAACGGACGCCATGCCCCTCTTAATTGAACAGATTGATGCGTTGCCGAAGAATACGGAGGGCGTAGACCTACTGATAGCCAGCTTTGGAGGCGACCCCATGGTTGCCTGGCGGTTGATTAGCGTTCTTCGGCAGAGAGTCAAACATGTCGCCGTCCTGATTCCGCAGAGCGCGTATAGCGCAGCAACACTCATTGCGCTTGGAGCTAACAAAATTGTCATGCATCCGAACGGTCATTTAGGGCCGGTGGATATGCAAATAACAACGGCAGGGGGCGAGGGCGTTCCACCAAAGCGATTTTCGACAGAGGATATAAGTGCGTTCTTGGATTTCGTCCGGGACACCCTGCGGATAACCGATCAAGAACACCTCCGGGCGTTGTTCGAGGTTACCTGCAAGGAAGTTGGCAGTTTGGGGATTGGATTCTCTGCGCGAAGTTCAAAGCTAGCAACTGATATGGGCGAGCGATTATTGGCGCTGCATATGACCGACGAGGAAAGCAAAATCAAGATACACTCCATCGTCGAAAATATGAGCAGGAAATTCCAATCACATGCCTATCCGGTGAGCCGGACTGAAGCTCTGGCCATCGGTCTTCCGGTTAGCGATCCAGACGAGCAGCTCGAAGCGTTTATGTGGGAGGCTTGGTTGGACTTGGAGCAGGAGTTAAAAGAAAACGAGCCATTTGACGCTATATGCGAGTTGTTGAATAGTGGCGAGGCGACAAAGCTGCTGGCTCCAGTTCCGCAGTTGGATATACCGATGTCAGCGACTGCTGGCTCAAATTTTTCGACGACAATGGATGACGTTACAAACAAGGTAACCGTCAAAGTAGAGCCTGTTGACTTTGAGGTTACGGGGGTTATTGTTGATTCCATGAGGCTAGGGTATGCTCTCGTCACGAAAGGCAAAATCCTCTCGTGTAGGACGCCTGACCTGCGGATTCAGACAAACGTGCTAACGTCATCGCGACATTGGGAGAGGCTAGACAAGCCAACTCCCGCGGAGGAAAAGACATCATGAACACTATGTCATTCGCAACGGCCCCTTGGGGTACCTTCCCAACCGACGTGTCATCTCCGATGCCTTCGCAGGTGCGTAGCCCGTCCGGAGAGAATCAAAAACCAGAGCAGAAACAAGAGAACGACATCACAAAGAAGAAGCCAGCCCCCGCTCGTCCAGACAATAGGTAGGCACTTTCTTCTGACATGCTAAACCTGCTTTAGCATAATAGGGGCATGAGAAAGCTAGACGCCAGTTCTCGTTGCCAAGTCATAAGCTGCCTTATTGAGGGCTGCTCGATTCGTGCCACAGTTCGGTTCGCACGAACAACCGACGCTATACGCGACTCAGCAACGGATTCTCGCGCAAACTGGAGAACCACGCGGCAGCCGTCGCTCCCGGTTACTTTGCTTATAACGTTATCAAGATTCACCGTACACTGCGCATGACACTTGCAATGGCCGCTGGCGTCACAGATCGGCTGTGGGACAAGTCAGACCTCGTTGCCCCGTGGGAGCAGCACGAGCGGAGGGCGGAAAGAGCGGCGTAAAACAATGACCTCTTGGGAGTATACGATTGCGGACATCACTGTAGACGCTGGCAAGGAGTCGGGTTCTGATTCCCTCTCGACCTTAAACAAAATGGGCAGCGAAGGATGGGAGGCTGTATCGGTATGGTCGGAATCGGAATTCTTAGTCCACAGTCATGTTCTCTTAAAACGCCAAAAATCAAAGTAGCCCACTACCCACGGCGCTACCGACGCGAAAGTAACATTCACCCGTGTTACTCTCTGTGGTACGCTAAGTTGCAAACGGCGCGCAGAAGCCCTACTCTTTCGCTTCGCGAAAAAGTGGCGTGTGCGACAGGAATTCCATCCGGCAGTGACCTCGGAACACAAACTAGTTATCTGCCGGACTAATGCATTGGTTTGACTGCGCGTGCAGGCCACTTCTGTCATAAACTGTAGGCACCGATCATATTTAGAAAGAACTAGCTCGTAATGTCATCTAACGGCTTTCATAGTAGCGCCTCGCGATTCAGCAACATGCGTTCGCTGTTCAGCATGTTCTCCAGCGATCTTGCCATCGACCTGGGAACGGCGAACACGCTGGTTTACGCGCGCGGCAAAGGCATCGTAGTCAACGAGCCTTCCATCGTCGCCATCAACAAAAATACCGGTGAAGTCGAAGCCGTGGGCAAAGAGGCCAAGGAGATGCTTGGCCGCACACCCGGCAACATCGTCGCCATTAAGCCGATGAAAGACGGCGTCATCGCCGACTTCAAAGTCACCGAGAAGATGTTGAACTACTTCATCCAGAAGGCGCACAACCGCAAGATGCTGGTGCATCCGCGCATCGTCATCGGTGTGCCTTCCGAAATCACGCAAGTGGAAAAGCGCGCGGTCATGGACTCGGCTTATCGCGCCAAGGCCAGCGAAGTGCACCTGGTGGAGCAGGCGATGGTGGCCGCGATCGGCGCGGGCCTGCCCATCACTGAGCCCAGCGGCAACATGGTGGTCGATATTGGCGGCGGCACTACCGACATCGCGGTGATTTCGCTCAGCGGCATCGTGTATTCGCGCTCGGTGCGCATGGCCGGCAATCAGATGGACGAGTCCATCATGAATTACCTGAAACGCAAGTACAACCTGCTGATCGGCGAGCGCACCGCCGAGCAAATCAAGATTGAGATTGGCTCCGCCTATCCGCTGGACAAGCCGCTGACCATGGAGATCAAGGGCCGCAACCTGATCGAGGGCGTGCCCAAGACCATTACGATTGACGACAGCGAAATCCGTGAGTCGCTGAGCGAGTGTGTCTCCACCATCATGAACGCGATTCGCGTCGCGCTGGAGCGCACGCCGCCTGAGTTGTCGGCCGACATCAGCGATCGCGGCATCGTGCTGACCGGCGGTGGCGCGCTGGTGAAGAACCTCGACAAACGCATTCGCGAAGAGACCGGCCTGCCGGTCTCGATTGCCGACGATCCATTGTGCAGCGTGGTTCTGGGCACCGGAAAAATGTTGAGCGACTTCAAGCTGCTGCGGAAAATATCGATTGACTAGATCGGCCTCGATGACCGGTTAGGTTAGACGGGGTATGGCTGTGCAGGCCGCGGAAAATTGCGAACGTTGCCCGGGTGGTGCGAGCCTTCAGAGACTGTGAAGCGCGCAAAAACCAGCCCCACAGGAGCGAAAGATCTTAGCCCAGCGCTTCAGGGCTGGGTGGAGTGGGAATTACGCCGAGTCCCGTAGGGACGGCAGAGGACAATCTCTACAGGCCCACTCTCCTGTGGACTCTTTGACGCGGCGCTGAAGCGTCGGACTGCCCGAAGGTCGCGATTTTTTGCATCCGTCCTTTCGGCACGGGCAGCAGGTTCAGACGCTGTGGGCGCATCGAGAACACATTGGCATCATGTCTGCTGCAACCATCGGCGCAACCGCTCGCCCCAAGGCCCTCGACACGATTTTGTTGGGCGGCCTGATCGCTGGCGTTCTGGATGGGCTCGACGCAGTAGTTTTTTATGGTTTGGCATTTGGCGTCGCCCCTACCTTGCTCTTCCAGAACATCGCCGGTGGTTTATTGGGACGTAGAACGTTTCACGGGGCTGGTACACCGTTCTACTGGGCGTCGCGTGTCATTTTTCGATTGCTATCGGAGCCGCCGCTGTTTTTTATAGGGCGAGTCTCGTGATCCCAGCTCTCTGGCGGAAGCCTTGGATTTATGGGCCAACGTTCGGAGTGCTGGTTTACCTCTTCATGCATTATGTGGTGATTCCATTATCGGCATTGCCCAAAAGAACGGTTCCAGTCACCTTGTTTGAAATTGTGGACCAGTTGTTTTCGCACACCGTGTTTGTCGGACTTCCCATCGCTCTGATGGCACGACGATCGACTGGCAGATAAGTCCGGCGGGGCCGGCAACAGTATGGATACATTCCTCGGCCGCTATAAGAACCTGATTGTGCTGGTGGCCATTCTTTTTGCCCAGATTATTGCCCTGGCTGTGCAAGTTCGCCGCCCAACGCAAAGCGGAGACACACGCCTGCTGCGGCTATGGGCAATCTCGGCGGTAACTCCCATCGAGAAAGCAGTGGTGCATTCGCAGCAGTGGGTTTATGACGCCTGGAGGACCTACGCGTATCTTCGCGGGGTTCGCCGGGAAAATCGCGAGCTGCGCGCGCAGATCGAGAACATGACGGTTCAGGATGCCCGCCTGCGAGAAGATGCGCTCATGGCGCATCGCATCCAAGCCTTGCTCGCATTCAAAGAGCAGTATGTGGACACCACAGTTGCGGCACAGGTCATCGGCACCAGCGGCAGCGAGCAATCGCGCATCCTGTACCTCGACAAAGGATCAGCGGATGGCATTAAACCGGACATGGCGGTCATCACCCCGACCGGTATCGTGGGCAAGATCGTGCAAGTCTTCCCCGACTCCTCGCAAGTGTTGCCCATCAACGATCAATTCAGCGGCGTAGGAGCTGCGCTCAAGTCGTCGCGCTTGCAGGGCATCTTGAAAGGCTCGCCCGACGGCACTACCACGTTGCAATACGTCATGAGTGACGAGAAGGTCGAACCCGGCGAAGAAGTGATCACCAGCGGCGGAGACCGTATCTTCCCCAAAGGCTTGCCGGTCGGCAAAGTCGTCTCGGTTGAACCGGGCAAAGATTTGTTCCTCAACATTCGTGTGGTTCCCGCCGCCCGCCTCGACCAAGTCGAGGAAGTGCTCGTGGTCACGAAGATCACGGAGAAGATGCCCGACACGAAGGACTTGGGGCCACTGCGTGCATCGGATATTTTGGCCGAACGATTACCGACCGTCCCCAACAAGCCCGCGGTTGATGCCGCTGGCAATGCGAAGCCCGGCGCTGCGAATCCGGCTACGGCGGGCGCAACTCCGGCGACGGGGGCCGCTGCAACCACTGCTCACCCCGGTGCGACGGGAGCCCCAGCCACGACGAAGCCGGGAACCGTCGGTTCAACCACGGCTGCTCCCAAGCCAAACGGTGCGGCTACCACGACGCACGGCATGGTGTCGGGCACAACTGGAAGCCCAGCGCTGTCGAAGCCGCCGAAACCCGCGACGGCGAATGCAGGCCGTCCTGCCGGAACAACTGCAAAACCGTCGAATGACGCCGGCACAGCCACCGCGCCTAATGCTAACCCCAGTGCGCCGCTGACAACTTCACCGTCGGCGAGCGGCGCCACGAATGAAGACACGACGCCTGCGCCGAAGCAAGCGAAGCCTGCACCGGAGCAGACACCCAACGCGAATCCGCCGCAGCCTGCAACGCCGCCAGCCGGGGAGCAGCCACCGCAATGAGCAGCCGCGTCATGCCATTCCGGGGAAGCCTGACCTCGCGCGACCAGGTTGCGGTCTACGAATTCAGTTGGCCTGCGATTATCTTCATCCCGCTTGTGGCAGTGCTGATCCAGATTTTCATTCCAGTCCGGGTCCGGTTTCTGCCGATCATTGATCTGCCGTTCATGGTGACCATCTTCTTCGCGGTCGCGCGGCGCAACCCGATCAGCGGCTGCCTCACCGGCTGCGTGATCGGCCTGATGCAAGACCTGTTCGCCGGGCCCAGCCATCCGCTGGGCATGTATGGCATCGTTTTGACCCTCATCGGATACATGGCCTCATCACTGGGTCTTAAGATTGACGTCGAGAATCCCGGCTCGCGCTTCATCATCACCTACCTCTTCTTCGTGGCGCATCAGGGGATCTATTACGGCGTGGCGCATGGTTTGCTGCGGCAGGTGCAAGTGTGGAGTTGGAGCCACGTGGCCGTTTCCGCTCTGGCGAACGCCGTGATCGGCATCTTTGTGTTCAAATTTCTGGACAGGTTCAAGGATCGGTGAAGGGCAGGGGTTAGAAGAATACCGCAGGAGACACGCCGAACCTGGCGCTCAGCCGCTTGATATGTTCCTTGGTGAGTTCTCGTTTGCCGTGCAGAACTTCGGACGCGATGCTCTCCGTACCAAAGACATCCATCAGGTCCTTCTGCCGCAACCCCTGCGCCTCCATCAAGTGCCGAACGATTGCTACGGGCGTTGCCTCGGGGACAGGAAAGTGTTTCGCTTCGAAGTCCTCGATCAACACCGCTAGCAGTTCGATGAGCTTCTCTTCCGCGCGCGTTACTGATTTCTTGCTGGTCAACCTTTCCAGCAAATGAACGTACGCTTGGTTCTGCTTTTCATCTCGGATGACTTCGGGTCTCGTCTCGGAAAGCAAAGCGGCGTAGTTGGCAGCCAGTGTGTTCATATCTTCCATTTACCTCGGTCGTATTCAGCGTGCGTCAAAAGTTGTTTGACGAAGACAATCTGCCATCGGTATTCAATCTTGACAAGCAGTCGGTAGTTGTTGCCTTTGATGTTGAAGACGGTGTACGGGTCCATGAAATCGGCATGAGGGTAGACTTTCCTCACATCCACAAGACTTCTCCAAGTTCCGTGTTTAGCAATCTTGTACCACTCTGAGATTGGTTCTTCGACCGACGGGTCAACCGCAACCACATCGCGCCATGCGCTCTTGCTGATGACTCGCATCTACCCTGACGTTCCGTCGAGCTTCGCTCAATTATACTTCGCAAATTGCGAAGTAACAACCTGAGGCAAGAGTTGGCTCTCGCAAGCGTTACAGCGGTAAAAGTTCCACTTTCGAGATGTGACAGTGCTCTCATGTTCATGAGCCGGGCCGTTTTTCCCCTGCGCTCCGGCCCCTATTCGGGCTACAATGAGCCCAGAGTTCATCGCCACTTACCAGCTGCAAAACGAGTATGGTCCCCACGGGGAATCTTGCCTCGGAGCCGAGCGGCTGGCGTGACTCCAAGTGCGCGCTGATCCACGGTTTCGAAACTTTGCAACCATAAGCCCTTGCGAAAGTTGTAGTTCTTGATGTTCGGTCGCGACGAAAAGGTCTCTCAGCTCCGCCTCACCGCAGTGCAGTACATCCTGCTGGGAATTTTTTTGATTCTCGCGTTCGGGCTGTGGCGCCTGCAAGTTGCGCGCAACGACTACTACAGCTCCCTGGCCGAACAAAATCGCATCAAGCAGGTCCCCATACTGGCGCCGCGCGGCAAAATCCTTGACCGCGAAGGCCGCATCATCGTTGACAACTATCCTTCCTTCTCCGTCCTGCTGCTGCGCGATCAAAACCGCAATCTGCAGGCCGATGCCGATAAAATCGCCGCCGGGCTGCACATTCCTCCTGACGAATTGCGCGCTCGCCTGAAGCGCATGGCTGCGGTGCCGGGATACCAGCCACTCTTCCTGAAGGACGACATCACGCCGGACGAGTTGGCCTTCATCGAATCGCACAAAGCCGAGTTGCCCGAACTGGACACCATCACGGTTCACCGTCGCCTTTATCCCAAAAACGGATTCATGGCGCACATCATCGGGTACGTCGGCCAGGTGAGCGAGGACATGCTGACTCAGCCGCAATGGGAGTTGTACAACCCCGGCGACATCGTAGGCATGTCGGGCGTCGAGCAGTACTACAACGATATTTTGATGGGTAAGAACGGCTCGCGTCAGGTGCTGGTCAATAGTCGCGGCAAGGAAGTAGGCACCCTCAGCGACGTGCAGGCAGTTCCGGGCAAGCAGCTCAAGCTCACCATCGATCTCGATATGCAGATCGCGGCCGAAGAGGCGCTAGAGGGCAGACCTGGCGCCATCGTCGCCATGGATCCGCGCAATGGCGAAATTCTGGCGATGGTCAGCCGTCCCGCATTTGATCCTAATGAATTCGCGGTGCGCATCACCCGCGATGAATGGAACCAACTGGTCACCGATCCTGGCAAGCCGCTGCTTAACAAAGCCATCCAGGCGCAGCTCGCTCCCGGCTCGGTGTTCAAGGTCATCATGGCCACCGCGGGACTGCAGGAAGGGATCGCCCAAAACCTTATCGTCAACTGCGGCGGCGGCAAGACATTCTATGGCCGCTTCTTCAAGTGTTGGATCGCTGGACACGGCAGCCACGGCACCGTGGGCATCAGCAAAGCTATTTACCAGTCGTGCGATTCGTATTTCTACACGCTAGCCGAGAAGCTGGGCATCAGCCGCATCGCCAAGTACGCCACCATGCTCGGGCTGGGACAGAAAACGGGTATCGATTTGCCACAGGAAGTCTCCGGCGTCATGCCTTCCGAAGAGTGGAAGATCAAGAACTTCAAGCAGAAGTGG
This sequence comes from uncultured Acidobacteriaceae bacterium, assembly GCA_963748225.1. Taxonomy (GTDB): domain Bacteria; phylum Acidobacteriota; class Terriglobia; order Terriglobales; family Acidobacteriaceae; genus Bog-257. Next base: position 395,073 of record CAVVHW010000010.1, on the reverse strand, counting down.
TATGCCGGCGAAACCATCTCGGTCGGTATCGGACAGGGAGCAGTGGCGACTACGCCGATTCAACTTGCGCGGGCTGTCGGTGCGGTTACCAGCGATGGACGACTAGTCCGTCCCCATGTGGCCTTTCCGGACCAGTTTCCACCCGGGTTTAAGCAGGTGGCAAACTACACCGACCAGGTGCAGATTCCCATTGACCAGGAGAACTGGATGACCATCACCGACGCCCTGGCGCAGGTGGTGTCACCTGTAGGGACCGCACCCAGCGCCCGCTTGCCAGGAATTGACTTTGCGGGAAAGACGGGTAGCGCGCAGACCATCTCCAACCAGCTGAAGGCCAAGATGGGTAACGGCGAAAAGAGTAAGTTCAAAGACAACGGCTGGTTCGTTGGCGTCACGCCCCGCCGGAATCCCGAAATCGTTGTAGCTGTACTGCTCGAAGAAGGCGAGCACGGCTACTTTGCCGCTCGTGCCGCCTCGCAAGTGATCAAGGCCTACGTTGAGAAACAGCGTAGCCTCCAAACGCAGGTGGCCAAGGCCAGCGGAGCCGCTGCCGGATCTAAGCAGGCGGAGGTTGCCGCGGTGTGGCACGAGGGCGACGCCAAAACTCCCGACAAGATGCAAGCCGGACATTTCACGGTTACGGCCGATGGCAAGACCAAATCAGTAGCAGCGGCGCCGGGAGTCGGCGAGGCCGACAAACCGATTCCTCCGGCCAGTCTCGAAACGAGCGAGTCGCACGTTGAGATGGCTCATCCTGAAACTGCGCCGCCCGCGGAGGATCAACCGACGGCTCCGGCGACAACTCCCGCTGGTTCACAAGAGCCTTCGTCGCCAAAGAAGTCTGCTCCTGAGCCAACAATTGCCCCTGCCGCCGCCGTTGTTCCCCAGAGGCAGCAATGAGCCGTTACATCTCGTTCCGCGATTTCGATTGGGTCCTGTTAGTGCTCGTGCTGCTGATCTGCGCCTTGGGCGTGGTCGAGATTTACAGCGCCACCCTCAGTACCAAGTTCGCGGGCGTACATCTCAAGCAGGTGTATTGGATCCTGGGCGGCGTGGGGCTGATGTTCGTGATCAGCTTCTTCAACTACCAGGCGCTGCTGGAACGTGTGCCGCTGATGTACTTGATTTCCATCGCGTCGCTGATTGCGGTTGAAGTATTCGGCAAGAAGTATCTGGGTGCGCGCCGCTGGGTGCAGTTGGGGTCGTTTCACTTCCAACCATCGGAGTGGGTGAAGCTGGTGCTCATTCTCGCCATGGCTAAATATTTTGCCGACACCAAGTCCGAATGCACCGCGCAGGACATCGTCAAGGCGGGAGCGTTGGTTGGTGTTCCCATGCTGATGGTGCTGGTCCAGCCAGACCTGGGTACGGCACTCACTTACATCCCGATTGCAGTGATGGGCTTGTTTCTGGGAGGAATGAAGGCCCGGCATGCCCTGGTCATCCTGGTGCTGGGCGCACTCCTGGCTCCGGTAGCATGGCACGTCCTGAAGCCCTACCAGCGAGACCGTCTTACCAGCTTCATGCAGCCGGAGGCCGACTCCCAAGGCCGTGGCTATCAGGTGCTTCAGTCACTGGTCGCGGTGGGTTCAGGCGGTATTTTTGGCAAGGGAACCGCACATGGGAGCCAGACCCAGGGGCAATTTCTGCCAGTGCCTCATACCGACTTCATCTTCGCAGCCTTTGCCGAGGAACACGGCTTTCTAGGCGCTATGGGCTTGCTGCTGTTATACTTCATAGTGCTGATGCGTCTGATCCAGAACGCTCAGACGGCCCCGGATCGAGCTGGGACCTTCGTGGTCATGGGTGTGGTTGCGGTGCTCGCGTTCCATGTCCTGGTTAACGTAGGCATGGTGGTGGGATTCATGCCGGTCACGGGTATTCCATTGCCGTTAATGAGTTACGGCGGATCATCGGTACTGTTCATGTTTCTGGCGCTGGGAATTGTCATGAATATTCGTATGCGCCGGTTTGTGAACTGAGTTGCAAGCTTTTGCCATTGGATTTTCATAGCGCTTATCGGCGCGCTTCAGAGGAGACCGGCCTCATTCGCCGGGGAAGCCATTTCAGACTGTAACCGTCCGGCTTCTGAAGAATGACAACAAGATTACGACGGCCCTCACGTACGAGGGCATACCGGCCGCCAGGAGAACGGGCCGGACAGGATTGCAAAGCACGTTGATCGAGGCGGGAAACGGCCCCCTGGCTGAAGCTGAGCGTGAGGCCACAACCTTCGAGCACGTGCTCTATACGGTGCTAAAGATTCCACAAATTGACGCTGCACGAATCAGGTCTGGTTCGCATCCCGGCATAAGCCCAGGAGTGCCCCGGCCTAGTCACCTGTAGAGTTTTTCCTGTCCTTCCGATCAACCCGCGCCGGCTGAACCGGAGCATTCCATGAACAAGGAACTTTATGTGTCCTCCACGCCCCACGAAACCAAGGTGGCATTGGTGGAGGACGATCAGCTCGCCGAAGTGTTTTTCGAGCGGGAAAACGAATACACCCTCGCAGGATCCATCTACAAAGGCCGGGTCACCCGCGTGCTTCCCGGCATGCAGTCCGCTTTCGTGGATATCGGACTGGAACGCGACGCCTTCCTCTACGTTTCTGACTTCCTCGAGGTCGGGGGCGATGAGGAAGACGAAGAGTTTGGCAGCATTCCCGTCCCGCGCAACGCCATCGACGTGAGCAAAGCGTACGCTGCCCAGGAGGCACAACTCAAGGCCGAGTCCGCCGTCGCTGAGCCTGAAATGGCCGAGGAGTCCGAAGCTGTCGCCGAAGATTTTGGTCCTGCTGACGGGCCGCCTGTCGGTGAGGATGTCGAGACTTCGTCCAGCTCAGACCAGGATTCGGCGGAAGGAACACGGCCTTGGCGGGGACGCCGTCGCCGTCGCGGCGGACGTCGCGGCCAGGGAGACGAGCGCAACGACCGGCCGGAGCCGAAAAACGAAATCGCGAAGCCGGCGCCGATTGAAGAAGCGCCAGCCTACCATCCCGAAACGCGGCCGCCCGCGCGTCCTCGCGCCGACTATGGCCCACCCGCAGGCTATACCCCGATTGTTCTGCCGGGAGAATCGATTTCGAAGTATCGAAATTTACCGCAGCGGCCCACCGCTGAACCCAAAAACGTCGAGCCCAAGAACGAAGACGCAGCCGAGCAGGTTTCCTTCGCTCCGGTTGAAGACTTCAATCGATCTTCTGACTTCGACTCGCGCCATGGTGCTGCGGTTGAAGAAGTCGAGTCGCAAGCCGATCTCGAACTCGGAAAGGCTGTGTCCGAACCCGATCAGGTCGGTCATGCGGAGTGGCCTTCCGCCGAGACGTCTGCAGTCATCGAGCATGAGGAAACCGAGCACACCGAAGCCGCGCGGCATGACGACGAGTTCGCGCAGCCGGAATCGCCGTCACTTGAGACTTCTCATACAACGGCCGCCGAGGTCGAGCACGCGGCGGCGCAGAATCAAACTCTGGTTGACGAACTGCCAATCGAAGCGCCGAGCACCGAATTTCCAGCCGTCGCCGAAGAACGTGAACAAGGTCACAATGAAGCTGCAACCGTAGAAGCGCCGGTTCCCGCGTCGCATGAAGCACCTTCCGTCGCTCCCGCGGGTCGCACGCTTGAGCATGAAGTTCTGGAAGACGAGGAGATGGAGTTCCATCCCGTTCCCGACGACATCAACGCGTTGAGTGAAGTGGAAGGCGATGAGGAGTTGGTTCTCGAGGAAGAGACTCTCGACGCCGACAATGGCGACTCAGACCGCTGGATTCCCAAGATTGCCGACGTCGACGAAGACGAAGTCGTCGCCGCCGAAGAGCGTGGCGAACAGATCTACGGCCCCGATACCGACGAGGAAGAAGAAGAGGCCGGCGAAGAAGAAGAAACCAACGGTCGCGCCGAGGTGCGGGCGGCGTCTCCTACCGCGGGCTATCAGCAGCGCCAGACTGAGCGTCCGGGCTACGATCGCCGTGGTAATCGCGATCGCTATCGCCGCGGCGGCCCGCGCCGTAACTTCCGGGCTCGTCCCAACACCAACCGCAATCAGCCGCTCATCACCGACCTGCTGAAGGAAGGGCAGGAGGTGCTGATCCAGATTGCCAAGGAGCCGATCGGCAAGAAGGGTGCGCGCATCACCAGCCACATCGCTTTGCCGGGCCGCTTCCTGGTGTACATGCCCACGGTCAATCACGTGGGAGTTTCGCGCAAGATCGCTTCCGACGAAGAGCGCCAACGGTTGAAGCGCATCGTCACCAGCGAGCGTGAAAACGGATTGGGCGGCTTTATTGTCCGTACCGCTGCCGCCAACATCAAGGAAGAAGATCTCCGCGCCGACATTCGCTTCCTCAAGCATCTGTGGGCCGAGATCAAGAGCCGCGCTGAAAACAGCAAATCTCCGGCACTGATCTATCACGACCTCAACCTGGTGGAACGCGTGTTACGCGACCAGGTCAATGCCGACTTCTCACAAATCTGGGTCGACACCGAAGACGAGTACGAGCGCGTCGTGCGCTTCGCCAGCCGCTTCCAGCCGTCGCTGGTGCGGCGCATCAAGCTGTACACCAAAGACACACCGTTGTTCGAGCAGTTCGGCATTCAGGACGAGATCAATCGCTCGCTGAAGTCCAAGGTTTGGTTGAAGAGCGGCGGACATATCGTCATCAACCAGACCGAAGCGCTGGTCGCCATCGACATCAACACCGGCAAGTACGTTGGCAAGACGCAGCGGCTGGAAGACACCATCGCCAAGACGAACGTGGATGCGGTCAAGGAGATCGTGCGACAGATCCGGCTGCGCGACCTGGGCGGCATCATCGTCATCGACTTCATCGACATGGACGAGCGCAAGAATCGCCAGAAGGTGATGCAGGCCCTCGAAGAGGCTCTCCGCAACGATCGCGCTCCGTCAAAGGTGCTGCAGTTCAACGATTTCGGATTGGTCGCGATTACCCGCAAACGCGTGAAGCAATCGCTGGAGCGCACCTTGGGAGAAACTTGCCCATACTGCGACGGTGCGGGATTCGTGAAGTCGGTGCCCACGGTTTGCAACGAGCTTTACATCGAGATGCGCAAGATGGCGAAGTTGCACGACAAGACCGATATCACCGTGCGTGTGCATCCGGAAGTTGCGAAAGCTCTGAAGGCCAGCAACGGCAAGCTGATCTCCGAGATGGAAGACCTAACCGGCAAGACGGTTCTGGTAAAGAGCGATCCGCTGCTGCACCAGGAAAACTTCGACATTCACTAGGGGCGGTTGAGCTGGCCTAAAGGCCAACGTCCAGGGCTCTTCAGATTTTGTCATCCCTTCGCGGCCTTTAGGTGCCGAGTGATCCGCGAATGTGTGATATTGTCGCCCTGATGGCATGCGATTCGAATGGGACTCCGTCAAGGCTGCTCAGAATCTTCGCAAGCACCGGGTTTCGTTCCGGGAGGCCGTGAGCGTCTTCTACGATCCGTTGGCGACAACAGGCGCCGACCCCGACCATTCGGAGGATGAAAAGAGGTTTGTGACGTTCGGGATGTCCTCGGCTGGTAGGCTGCTCGCCGTCTCTCATACGGAGCGAGGAGAAGGGGTTCGCATCATTAGCGCCCGTCGCGCGACGCGGTCCGAGAGGCGTATTTATGAAGAAGACTAAGTCTCGATCTGATGAACTCCGCCCCGAGTACAAGCTCTCGGACTTTAAGAAACTGGAGCGCGGCAAGTACTACGAGCGCGTCAAGGAAAGTTCGAACGTCGTGGTGCTCGACCCCGAAGTTGCCGCAGTGTTTCGAAATTCAGCGGCGGTCAACGAGGCGCTGCATTCGCTCATTGAAGTGGGTTCAAGGGTGTCGCGCCTGACATCTGCTTCCAGCCGGCCAGCCCGCGTTCGGCGCTCGAACGGCTGATCCGAACTGCGCGGGCGACCACGAAGTGGCCTAGACCCTGAAGGCTAACAACAAGCTCATCTCCAAGAATGGAGGACCTGACCGGCAAGACTGTGCTGGTACCTACGACACCAGCGGAGTCAGTGAGGTCTAGTTTGCTGAGAATGTTCGCAATGAACCGGTCAGGACTTGTCGCGATAGTGATGTTGTCGGCACTGTGCGTGGGGCAAGAAGTGCATGTCTCGCGAGGTAAGGACAGTGTCTCCCTGAGCGTTGTCGCCCAACAGCCCTACCAACTGCTCTCGGGTGAGGGCAAAATGCCCGTGTTGAGTGTGGAGTGTATCCACAAGGGCAAGAAGAGCGGACACCTCCTGAAGTTCTCGCCAGGCGGTTCCCTGACCGAAGACAATTTCGAAGTCGATGCCAAACCGGGACAGATGACTTTCAACATGACCATCGCCGGGACCAAGGAAGGGACGCCGTGGGCTCCCTATGGCGACACTGTGACCTTCGCCTACCTCGCCAAGACTGACGCTGATCGTTTGCAATTCATTCAGTCGCTGCTCAACTCCGGAATGGTTTCTATCGAGTTCAAGCCCTTCCTTACAGGTGTTCCCACTACCAGCGTTTTCGACCTCAGCAAGCTCCGTGATGAAATCGGCAAATATCCCGAGTGCGTCGCGAAATAGTTCCCTGCCCGACAACTTCCCGCCAGTTTCAAGAAGGTCGCATGACGCGCGTTGTGTTTGACCCGGCCAACCGCACTGAGTCGCAGAAAGAACTTTTTGAGGATCCACTCTAGCTCGACGTCTTGGGTCGGCGGCCATTCATGACCCATTGGGCGACGAATCCCTCCGACTGGGGTTCTCCGCCGATAAACATGTTACTGATCTAGCTTGGCTTAGGATTCAACGTCTGGTTCACATGGTCGGGGTCGCGTGCAATGAGTGTTAAGTAGGCGCGCGTAGGCTGATCCGGCTCGGCGCGTCCCTGTTCCCAGTCCCGTAGCGTGCCCAGAGGAATGTGATAGCGGGCGGCGAATTCCTCTTGCGTCAGTTCCAAGGCCCGGCGGATGATCTTCGTCTGTGGGGTTCGCTTCATCCGCTTGAGGTCAGTCTCGGTAAGCGGCTGTGCGTCGCGGTCAGCACGCGCGCTGCGCTCAATCGCCTCGGCGGTCATCGGCCGGGGAGGCTTAGGCGTTTTGCCGGAAGTAGTCGTCTTGCTCATATTGCGTTGCTCTCCGAGCTGAGATAATGCGAATCCGCTCCTCACGTTCTGTATAGGCTACGAACAGCACAACGTGACCCTCCGCCATGCCGATAATTACAAAGCGCTGCTCGCCGTAGTCTTCGCGATCATCTTGGCGCTCAACGGCGAACGGATCTTTGAACACCGTCGTCGCCAAATCGAAGCTCACCCCGTGGGCTTCCGAATTGGCCTCGGCTTTGGCGTCGTGCCACTTAAATTCCAATTTCATGATACTACGGGAAATCAGTAGTCTTTCGGCTGACGACAAAAAAACTTGCGGCAGCGTGAGGCATTTCTTCTTCGTACCTCGACTTCGTCCCTAATTCTCCACGCTGGCGAACTTCTTCTCCTCCGCCGCCATGTGCAGCCGCATTATGCGCGTGAAGTCCTTGCCATCTTTTTTCAGTTGGTTGACGGCGTTTTCCAGGTCGCTGGTCTCGCTCAGATGCGCGAGCCGATCGCGAAAGCCCTCCAGCCGCAGCCGCATTTCGTTGTGCTGCCGCTTCATCTCGCGAGCAAACGATGCCAGCTCTGGACTCATCCTCGCTATGGTTTCCAGTACCGTGGTCTCTTCGTGAGCGTAGTGCCGTGGAAGCCACTCGGCTATCCACTTGCCCTGGCTCATTGCCTGATTGGCGGTAGCGAGATCGGTGAAGACCTCTGCGTAGCAGGCCATCTGCTCCACGGCGGCGTCGAGTTGGTCCAACTGCGCCAGGAGTTCCTCGTGCTCTTTGTGGATGCTCATCGTCTCTTCGTGGAATTTTGGATCCAAGCTTGCCATGTCGCACCTCGCCAGCTTGATGGTCGGCCTGTGCACCCATCTCGGCAGTGACTGATGTCACCTGTCGGCGTGACGTCGGGAGCTCTTTCGCGACCAAGAAAAAAACCGGAGCTGACAAGCTCCGGTTCGCTGCGTGCTCCTTGTGTCTCGCCCTATTTCTTGCCTTGCACCGCCGCCAGGCATTGGCCAAACAAGTCCAGTAAATGCTGGGCATAGTCTTCCGCCTTCGACACCGTGCCCCCCTTAAACCCGGCTTCCGGCGCTCCGGCCTTTCCATACCCCGTGGTAACGGCGATAAATTTCATCATGTCGAGCGCAATATCTTCGTTGCGGCGCATGATCAGATTGTTGACGCCATGTTCTTCCATAAGTGCTGACCTCCCGTTCGCCGTCCTCTACCGGCTACGGGCAAGAATCATAGCAGAGAGGCTGGATTCAAACCTCAAGCTCAACATGACAAACTCGACCTACGATGTAATCGTGATAACTCCTGCCGTGAGCGATGCGCACCAGTTCCACCGCATACTGCGGATTGCGTGGCCGCAACACCAGCTGATCGCCGGAAACCGATACATAGCCAACGAGACAGCGCGCTTCGGCCTGCACTGCGTAGATGTTGGGCTGTAGCCGGCGGTACGGTTGCAAGGAGTTGTAATGGCGATCCAACAGCAAAGTGGCGCCGGCCGCCATCCGCGGAAACATCCCTCCGACCGCCTTGGCGTCGAGCCTGATCAGCACAAAGCGCAGCCACTCGCCGCGATTGCCGGCGTCGTTCGGCCTCAGCTTGCGCAGAAATGACTTGCTGAAGTGGCGGCTTTCGCGCACTTGCTCCGGCGTGAATCGCGGCAGGCGAACGGCTTGCTCTCCGTTGACCATGGCCACAGTCTCGAATCCCCTCAGCCCCGCCGGGAATGAGGCCCGGCGCTGAATCTCCGCCACATCCGCCAAGTCAAGTACGTCGAGGTTGAGTGTTTCCAGCAGCCGGTCCATTGATTCCAGGCTGAGCCCACGGCGGGCATTGAGGAAATTGGAGAGGTGAGCTTGCTGAAATCCGGCTTCGCGGGACAAGCCGCTTCCGGTCAACTCTCCTCGATCAATTCGGGCCCGGATGTGCGCGCGCAGTTTGTCCTGCAAGTCTTGAAGGGTCATGTTGGTGGGTTATTTCTTGAAGCTATACATGTACTTTAGTAATAAGCCCAAAGCAATAATTTTATTGACTCTTGAGATTCCCCCATGCCACAGTCGAAGTGTCGCCAGGTTCTGCGGTTCTGGCCGAGGTAATGAACCGATGATGGAGACTGAACCAAAAGGTGAGGAAAGAATATTTGCTGAGTTACGGCGCAAGGTGCGGGAGGCCGATCTGCTTTCGGCAGCTACGCAAAAACTCCTGCGTTCTCTGCGCTTCTCGGGAAGGCTCAGTGTGGTCGTGAAAAACGGATGCATTCTAAAATCCGGGTACGAGGAGGGCTATTTCAGCCGGCGGCAAGAGGACCGGATGATACCTTGAAACCAAATGGCAACCGCGCGGAGACAACACTTGGGTTCGCCTTTTTTATAGATGTCAGGGACCGTGTGCTCGCCAGCATCCCGTTTTGCACCTAATTAAATAACCAAGCAGGTCATCGTAACTGAAACGAGCCCTGCGTACAGCCCCGGAGGTTACTCGGGCCTGTCGCAGGGCTCCGCTTTTATAAAACTAGACAAACTTAGGGGACACTCCATGCAACTCGCCACTTACGAACTCAAATACTGTGAACGGTGCGGCTCGCTGAAATTGCGCCGGGCCACCTCCGCGGACGCTTATTGCGAACCATGCGGACGAATTCTGATCAACTACTCGCTTCCCAGTCACGCGGAAAAGGCACGCGTGCTTCTGCGCAAACCTGCAGCCCAATCGGCCATAGTTCCCGCAACGATCGATGCGGCCCAGGTTGACCTGCCGCTGGGGAGGCTGCAATGAAGCGCGGCACCCGATCGCAACCACAGTTACCGCTGTTCGACGCCAGCAACTCCATCGAAGCCGACGACGAGATCGATCCGCGGCCGGAAATTTCGTGCTACCGCGGGCAGACAATGGCCATCGTGCGCCATTTCTTCGAGATCTCTTCGCAGGTTGGCAGGCTCCCTTCATTGCTGGGCAGGGAGTTCTTTCGTGCGCGCGTCTCCCATCACGCCATTCCCAGCTTTGAGGACCAGGCGGTCTTCGTGCGCGACGTCGAGCTCTGCTTTGCCCGGCTCAGCGAGGCCCACGCCGAGATGATCACCCTGGTCGGACTCTATTCCTTCTCTCGCGACGAAGTGGCGGAGATGCTGCGCTGTAGCAAAAGCTGGGTGAGCAATCGGGTCGCCGAAGCTCTGGATGCGCTCAGTGAAGTCTTCCTGCAGGCCCGCTTGCTCCGCGAAGATCGCCCCGATCGCCGGCAGATGCAGGTGACATCGCGGTCGCTTCCACCTGACATTTCTTTGGCAGGATCGCTGGGACGCAAGCCGCCTTCCAATGCATCCCAGCCTGTCGCGGATGGGCGTGGGCAAATGCCGGCATGAAGCCGCGACCAAGGGGAGCCAAAACCTGCGTTGGGTCGCGGCCAACGCAGGCGGATTCATGGCGGATGCCCGTAAACATTGACTTGCCTGGCGCCTATCCCTAACATGGCCTGCCAAGGGTGTTTTCCGCCTACGATGATTGGCCAAACCATTTCCCACTACCGCATTGTGGAAAAACTCGGCGGCGGCGGCATGGGAGTGGTCTATAAGGCCGAGGACCTCAAGCTGGGACGCTTCGTGGCCATCAAGTTTCTGCCGCCCGAGGTCGCTCACGATCCGCTTGTACTGGCGCGCTTTCGCCGTGAGGCGCGCGCAGCTTCGGCTTTGAACCATCCCAACATCTGCACCATCCATGAGATTGACGACTATGACAATCAGGCCTTCATCGTCATGGAGTTCCTGGATGGCGTCACCCTGAAGCATCTCATCGGCGGCGAGTCGATGGAGCTGCATCGCCTGTTGGAGATCGCTCTCGATATCGCGGACGCTCTCGACGCCGCACATGCGCAAGGCATTATTCATCGCGACATCAAACCCGCAAACCTCTTCGTGACCAAGCGCGGCCATGCCAAGATTATGGATTTCGGCCTCGCCACGGCGGTACCGCTCAAGACTACGGCACTGGTGGACGCTCAAGACACCATGGACCATGCCCATGCGCACCTGACCGATCCCGGCACCACCATCGGCACCGTCGCCTATATGTCGCCCGAGCAGGCGCTAGGCAAGCCTTTGGACGAACGTACCGACCTATTTTCCTTCGGAGCGGTGTTGTACGAAATGGCTACCGGTGTTCTACCGTTCAAGGGCGACACCACCGCCGCTGTCTTCGATGCCATTCTGCACAAAGCGCCGATAGGGCCCGTTCGCTTCAACGAAGAGTTGCCGGTCGAGCTGGAACGGATCATCCACAAATCGTTGGACAAGGACCGTGAACTGCGCTATCAGCACGCCTCCGACATGCGTTCTGACCTAAAACGCCTGGAGCGGGACAAACGTATCGAAAACGATCCCACAGTCTCCATCGCGGCCGCCCTCGATGGGGAAACGGTACACAGCCGTAGCGACGGAAGCTCCGCCGGCGTTGCCAAAGCGCGATCGGCCAGCGCGGCCTCCACGCCACACAGGCGCGCCACGGATGTAGAGCCGCCGCGTCGCAGCAAGATGATTTGGTTGGTGCCGCTGCTGTTGGTGATTATCACTGCGGCTGGTGTTTGGTACTGGCATTCGCGGCAAACTCCGGTGCTCACCGAAAAAGACACCATCGTCCTGGCCGATTTCAACAACACTACCGGCGAGCCTGTCTTCGACGCCGCTCTGAAGCAAGCTTTGACCGTGGATTTGGAACAGTCGCCGTTCCTCAATGTGCTTTCTGATCAGAAGGTCGACGATCAGTTGCGCTTCATGGGACACTCCCCCGACACGCGCCTTACCGAAGACCTCGCGCGCCAAGTCTGCCAAAGGACCGGCAGCAAAGCCATGCTGGTGGGCTCCATCTCATCGCTGGGCAGCCATTATGCGATTGGCCTCAAGGCCATCAATTGTCGCACTGGCGACTCGCTCGGCGATGAACAGGCCGAAGCCGCCAGTCGCGAACAAGTATTGAGCGCGCTGGGAAAAGCGGCCACACGTCTGCGCGGAAAGCTTGGCGAGTCGCTCGCTTCGCTGCAGAAGTACGACACCCCTGTCGAACAAGCGACTACTCCCTCGCTGGAGGCGCTGCAGGCCTATAGTCTCGGCCTCAAAATGCAGAACACCACGGGAGATGCATCCGCTGTCCCGTTCTTCAAGCGCGCTATCGAGCTGGACCCGAACTTCGCGATGGCCTACGCCCGCCTGGGTGTGGCTTATTTCAATCTCAATCAGCCTACCCTGGCAGCCGAGAATACAACCAAGGCGTATGACCTGCGCGACCACACCAGCGCGAAAGAAAAGCTATATATTACCTGCCACTATCACGATCTGGTCACCGGAGACGTGGACCAGACGATCGCCGCCTATCTTCTGCTGCGCCAGACCTATCCCCATGAAGAGTCTTCTTACACCAATTTGAATTCCGCCTATACCTCGATCGGACGGTACGACCAGGCTCTTGTAGAAGCGCAAAGCGCATTGCAGGTGGACCCCAGCGACGTCATCAACTACACCAACCTCGCCGCCAGTTATCTCAACCTGAATCGCTTCGATGAAATGAAGGCGGTGTTGGAACAGGCCCAGGCCCGCCATCTGGAGAACCAGGCGATGATCTGGGACTTCTACGCCCTAGCTTTCCTGCGCGGTGATTCGGAGGAGATGGCGCGTCAGTTGGCGGCGTCCATGGGCAAGCCGGGCATGGAGGATCAAATGCTCGCGCTGCAGTCAGACACCGACGCCTACTTTGGCCGTTTGCAGAAAGCACGCGAGTCCACGCGTTTGGCGCGGGCGTCCGCGTTGCGAGCGGGATCTCAGGAGGCGGCGGCGCTATGGCAGCTGGACGGTGCCCTCCACGACACTGAATTGGGTGATCCCCAGCGCGGACGACAACAGGCTTTGGAAGCTCTGGCCTCTGGTTCCAGCAAGAACACCCAAAGTGTGGCGGCACTCGTCCTGGCGCGCAGCGGCGACCGTAAACGCGCGGAGTTGCTGGCCGATGACCTAAGCAAGCAATATCCCTCGGATACCTTAGTCAACAATTACTGGATACCCTCGGTGCGAGCAGCGATTGCCTTGGATGAGAAGAATCCCGGCGCTGCTCTTGAAGCCTTGCAACCGGCAGCACCCTATGACCTGGCCTCGCCTCTTCCGGGTATAGCTTTTCTTTATCCGGTATACCTGCGCGGACTGGCGTATTTGCAAGCCGGTGAAGGCAAGTTGGCCGCCGTCGAATTTCAAAAGATCCTCGACCATCGTGGCATCATCCTGAACTTTCCCACCGCCGCATTGGCTCATCTCCAGTTGGCCCGTGCCAAAGCCATGGCAGGAGACAAGGATGGCGCCCGCGAAGCCTATCGCGACTTCCTGGCCTTATGGAAGGAGGCGGACGCCGACAATCCGTTGCTGCACGAAGCCAAAGCCGAGTACGAAAAGTTGACGTGAGCGCGGCGCGGCGCGGCAATCGCCTCGTAGACGAGGATCAGGCACGGCGAAAGAAACGCGTGTTCAATAGAGATGAGGCGTCTCGGGCGTCGACGGTTTGCACAGGTTGCGAACCGGAAAACTCGTAAGACATGCCGCTGACGAGTCCGCGCACCCGGATGGGCGAGTTCTCCAGATAGCGCACCTTCACCGCAGGCTGCGGTGTGGAGATCGCTACTGGAGGCTGGGGCTGTACACTTCGAGCCTGCGTGTTTGCGTGCGGGTAGGGCGAGGCTGTATGCCTGGCCGGTGGCACCGTTGCCGGGATCTGGACGACCTGAGCATGGCTAGGGTTGGAGGCGTATTGGGGGATGCTCCGCACCGTTCTCTGCGCCTGCCTGTTCCGCAGCTCCGAGCGTTTCTGGCCGCAACACATCGTTAACATCTCCTTCCGCCGGCTGCGAGATGGGTTGAATCACGACCGGCTCGTGTCCTACGCGCTCCAGCAGACAAGCGCCACCAGAAAGCGCTAGCCAGCAGAATAACCACTCCACCGGCCCTCGAGAAACAAAAAGAGCAGCCAGGGCCGCTATCCACAGGCTAAGACAGTTGAAGCAGTCCATCAGCTTCCCGATGATGCTCTGGCCCAACAACGCGCGAAATCGCACGATGATGTCGGCTGGGCCGTCCTCGCTCGCCAACAAGTGTGTCACCCGCCAGGTGGCAAGGACGGCTACGACAAATCTCGCCCAAAACACTGTTCCCGTCAGCGCCTCCCTCACGGGCATTGAGGAATCTGAACATTCCCGCCTAAGTCGTTACAGATTTCCACCGCCCAGGGCAACGAGTAGGCATAATGGAAACCGCCTGCGAAGGCGTTGCTCCAAGTCTTATCCTGCGCGTAGAGCACGAACGTGTAGGTACAGCAGTCGCCACGGTTGAGAGGGAAGCCGACCGGCGGTATGAATGGTGACGTCAGGCTCGGGTCCGCCGAACAAATCGCGTCGAAGATGCGCAGATCCAGCTTAGTGAGCAGTCCGGGGGACTTGGCTCCGTGCGCCGGAGCTGGACAACCGAACGCCTCCTCGCAGCGCGTTCCCGGCTCAGGAACCATCTGAATACCCTTTAGCGGGTCTGCGCCGAACGTCGGAGGGCACAGGGTCGGCGTGATCGGGATTATGTAACTGGGGCCACCCTGACGCGTGAGTGACAAGTTGTAATAGTCGAAGTTGTTGCTGGGATAGGTGTTGTCCAGCGGGTCGATTAATTCATCAAAGGCGATGCCGAGCAGATTCAGAGGCCAGCAGACGTTGCATGGTGCGCCCGGGGGCACAAACTTGCTCAGGCAAACGTCCTGGCATGCGCCTACCCCTTCCAATCCATCAAACTCAACATGGATGGGTTTGTTATCAAACCACACTTGCTGGGTGTCGTAGTAATGGATCGGAGTTGGCGTCGTCGTGTCGGTAACATCCAAGAGAATTGTGTACTTGCCGCTGCGGCAGCCGTGCTGCGTATCGGGACAAGGGGGCAGAATACTTGCGCTATCGAAACAGATCTTCGGCAGGCAATACTGCGTGTCGAACGGAGGGACACTGGTCGGGACCCAGGCTCCGCGGATGAGGTTGGTCTCAAAAAGCTGGTTCCACGGTGCTCTTTTCTTGGCCTCCACCGTCGGGTCGGGATCGGTATAGCAGATCGGTGTTGGAAGCATTCCGATGGTATAAAGCGGCAAACTGGCGATGAAGCCCGGTTCCGCGGTGCCGGGTTGCCAGCCCACCGCCGCACGCAGATCCACGCATTGGATTTCCCGATTCGGGCAGCCGCCAACCCAGGCGGTTCCGACGACGCTGACACACCCACCGACCGGAACTATTATTCCACCCGGATTTGTGTTCACAATCGGCGCCTGCGGCGGAGCAGTCTGGTCAAACCACCCGGGAGGCGTCTGGACGGGTGCGCCGGGCAGTTCAGCCACGCGATCGATCCACACCAACACTTTGAAAAGTGTGAACGTTAGGCACCGTTCGCACGCGAGCTGCCCAGTGGTCGAGAACACTTTAAGCCGGATGTCATATGCACCTCCAGCGAGCTCCGTGGTATCGAGCCATCCTAGCGTGCCGCCAACCACAGGAATGGAGCCAGTCGCAGTTCCGCCCGGATAACTGATACCAAGCGATGAAAAGTCGGTGTCGTCGGCACAAGTTTGTCCAGCTGATTGTCGCCACTCCAGCGTGTAGTGGTCAAAAAACGCCCCCGCGGCCGTTCCGTCGATCACCACCGCAACCGCATCCGGCACCAGGCCTGGCTGCTCCTGAGTACAACCCGTGGGACCCGTCAGGTCGCAGCGTATCGGCTGGAAGCAATCGGCCAGGCAGCGGAAGTAATAGACCAGGCACCAAAGCACGTCGATGAAAGTTCGCGCCCGGGCCAGACAACAACCAAAACAGATGGCACACAGACACCAGCAGCGGCAGAACCAGAAATTCTGGTCCCGGCTATGTTCAGCAAAGGCCTTTTTCCCCAACAAAGCCTGGGCAGCTTCAGTCGTCAGCAGGCGCTCAAAGATCGCACAGGTGTCGGTTCTGTCCTCACGGCAATCGATGCTTCCGTTCAGTACTTCCTCGGGTATCCCCGCTGGATACTCCACGGTTGCCAACTGGTCTGTCAGGTATGGCTTGTAAGCTTTGGCCAGAGCGTCAATCAAAATCCTGAAATCGTTATTCTGCTCTTCGGTGGGCGGATTTGCGACGGGAGTGCCCAGGACCCGCCGAACACACAGCCAATACTCGTGGACGTAGTAAGCCCATGCTCGGAAGGTGCGTGGGCCGCGGCAAACCAGCCAGCCGAAGACGAAGCAGCAGAAAATATGTTCCCAGCACCAGCGCCAGTTTTCGATTGGTCCCAGTTGCTTTCGGCCTTCCGGCGGGATCATGCGGAGGGCGACGTCTTCGTTGAAGAACTTTCGAAACAGGGCATCCGCCTGAGCGAATTCGTCGGCGCAGTTCGGAGGATGGCTTTGCGCTTCCTTCTGCAGAGCCTCCGGGTTCTTGGCTAAGCTAAGTTGCTGCTCCAGGATCGGTTGATAGGCTGCCAGCAAGGCTTTCAATACAACCTGAAAATCTGGATTGTTCAATTCAGGGGCAGCCGGCGCTGCAGTGTCTCCCTGCGGCGACTGGGGTTTGTCTTTGTCTGCCATTTCTTCTCCTTAGTGCTTCACGGCCAAGTGTCGTGCCAATGCTCAAGCAATGGGACTGTGCTCTTCTATGCCGAGCGCAGCGGAGAACGACAGAACGGCCGTCTCAGACTCCGCGACATCTCAGAACATTTTTGGAAGAGGCACTTTTCTCGTGCGTTGCCAGTGTTATGCCACCGATGCAGAGTGCCGTCGGTGCGCTAACGCACATAGCACGAGGAATTCACTGGTATGCGACACGTAAACGATTGCCCGCCACTAACGCACCAAGCATGCCCAGCCACTAACGCGATGGTTTTAATCCCTGGGTTTGCATTGAGGGAGAGCTTTGGTGGACAACTCCGATATCCGATTCGACGCATCAGGTCAAAACGTCTCTGGGAGGAAAGACTGAATCGGTTTGTGGCCCAACGCACAGACAACCGAACTTAGCTCTGATAGGAAAATGACGTTCGCTGGTAGAGCAAACCGTGACATCGGATCAAGAGCGGCGTTCGGTCATCCTCATAGTTGAGGATGTGGAAGAGACACGCTATGGGATAGAACGACTTCTCACGGCCAGCGGCTATCAGGTGAGTACCGCAAAGGATGAAGAGGAAGCGATTCAGAAGGCCAGACTTCACCACCCTGATTTGATTCTCATCAGTATGGGTCTTGATGCGGTTCGGGTACTTCCCATCGCCAGGCGAATACGCGAGCGCGCCGGGCTCGAAGAAGTCCCCGTCGTGGTGTTCTGCGTTGCAAGCCTGAATGAGGGGGACGAAGTGGCCGCCGGGTATAACGTCTACATGACTCGGCCTGACAACTTTGATCAGCTGAGGGCCCTGCTCAGCCGGCTTGTTCGAAAGCTGCCCCAGGCGTGCTGATTGGAGGTTTCCGCTTCCTGCCGAATAACCGGTCGAATTCGTCTTCCACGATGCGATAGCACTCGCACACGTTCGCCTCTAGGCCCTCGCGGTCCAGAATGCTGATGCGACCGCGGCAATAGTGGATCAGCCCGGCGTCTTGCAGACGCCCTGCCGCTACCGTCACGCTCTCGCGGCGTCCACCAAGCATATTAGCGATGAGCTCCTGCGTCATGAGCAACTCCGAACGATCTTTCCGGTCGTGACATAGCAGCAGCCAACGGCACAGCCGCTGTTCCACCGAATGCAGACGGTTGCAGACCGCGGTTTGTGAAATCTGCGTGATGAGCGCCTGCGTGTATCGCAACAGCAAATCTTGAAGCGGCCCGCGATGAGCGAATTCTTCCCGCAACAGCTTTGCCGGCAACCGGAATGCATCCCCAGCTATTGGGACGACGGCTCTGCTGCAAGTTGATTCTCCTCCCAGAAAGAGCGCGACACCGAGCACGCCTTCATTTCCCACCAAACCCATCTCCGCAGTTGAGCCACCTTGCGTGGTATACAGCAGCGAAACCACAGAGCTGGTTGGAAAGTAACAGTATGCGATGCGTTCACCCGGTTCATAGATGATCTGGCCCAGCGAAAAGGTCACTGGCTGCAGGTGCAGTAGTAGACGTTCACACGCCGCGGACTGTAGCGCGCACAAAAGATGATTCTGCGCTGGATTGGATACCCCTATTGCCTTGGGCATGACAACTCCTGTCACCCCGCGATCGCTTCGTTGTTCGACCAAGTGGGTTAGACGTTTTCGCTGTGGGCCAGGAAGACAGCGACGGACCAACATCTGGGGGAGCGAGGACTCGTAAGAAGTTGTTGAGTGCAGAGACGTTACATCGGCCGGTTTCGGAAGTCAATGGCACCTAAGCGCCTTTCGGTAAAACTCGCGCTGAGGCTACCGAAAGGTCCGCCGTTGTAAGCTTTTCATTTTGGAAGCCTTTTTATTTTTGTCACCACGAGCCGACTCTACAGGCTACGGAAAAACTCGATTAGGGAAACTCTGATCAAGTATGGTTTTTGAAGGGGACGGCCTTCAGGCCGTCCGGAAACATACGATATTAGGCCGGGCTTTAGCCCCTGAGGGGCTGCCGACGGACTTAATCAGAATTTCCTTAGCCAGCGGTTTGTGTCAGGGCACGCCTTTCAGTCGTGCCGATGAGTCGTTTATTCGTTACGAGCGGGCTTCAGCCCGCGAGGGATCTGCTTCTTCTTTCATGCTCTGGAATGCTGACAACCGACTGCGAACAACTGACAACCGATTACTGACTACTGGCAACCGACTACTGCCTTACTACTGCTGCTAGAATTTCTCTAGCCCCTATGCCCATTCGCAAGCTGTCCGGTTCCGAAGTTCGCTCCATGTTCCTGCGCTATTTTGAGCAGCATGGACACAAGATCGTGCGCTCCTCGTCGCTGGTTCCGACTAACGATCCCACTCTACTGTTCACCAACGCCGGCATGAACCAGTTCAAGGACGTCTTTCTCGGCATCGAGAAGCGCGACTACGCGCGCGCCACCACGTCGCAGAAATGCGTGCGCGCCGGCGGCAAGCACAACGACCTGGAGAACGTGGGCTTCACCAATCGCCACCACACCTTCTTCGAGATGCTGGGCAATTTCAGTTTCGGCGACTACTTCAAGAAGGACGCCATCGCCTTCGCGTGGGAGCTGGTCACCTCGCCCGAGTGGTACGGCATTCCCAAGGACAAGCTGTTCGCCACCATATTCAAGGGCGAACAGGGCATTGCGCGCGACGATGAGGCCTACGAGCAGTGGATCGCCACCGGTGTTGCGCCTGAGCGCGTCTTCGAGATGGGCATGAAGGACAACTTCTGGATGATGGGCGATACCGGCCCCTGCGGTCCCTGCAGCGAACTCCATTACGATATGGGCCCCGAGGCCAGCGATGCCGGGCACACTGACTGCGAGTTCGGCTGCGAGTGCGGGCGCTACGTCGAGATCTGGAACCTGGTGTTCATGCAGTTCGACAAGCAGCCTGACGGGGAGATGCGACCGCTGCCCAAGCCGTCGATTGATACCGGCGCAGGCCTGGAACGCGTTACGGCGGTGATGCAGGGCGTGATCTCGAACTACGACACGGATTTGTTTGTGCCGCTGATTAAACGTGCCGCCGAGTTGACCGGCGCTCCGCTGGAGACCGAGCTAAAGAAAGAAGATGAAGAAGAGCGGCATCATCAGGCGGCATCGCTGCGGGTGATTGCCGATCACGCTCGCGCGTCAACCTTCCTCATATCTGACGGTGTGGTACCAGCGAACGAAGGCCGCGGCTACGTGCTGCGCAAGATCATTCGTCGCGCGATTCGGCATGGACGGCTGCTGGGGCAGGACAAACCGTTTCTTTTCGAGATGGTGTTCGCCGTGCGGGATCTGATGAAGGATGCATACCCAGAGTTGATTGAAACGGTGAATCGCGTATCGGAGACGATAAAGGGAGAAGAGACGAGATTTGCACACACGCTGGACGTAGGATTACAGAGGCTGCACTACTTGATTAGCTTGGCTAGAGGCGACCACAAACAGAGGGTCGGCGCTGCCGCCTTCGATCATGCAAATCAGAATCCACTCTACGGCACTGCTCTTCGAAGCGAAGATGATGACCAGGCAGTTGCAATCTATGGTGAGTCTTGGAGGGCAGTGGAAAGTCGCTTCGGACCACCGGAACTCGCCGGCGTGGAGGCTTTCAAGCTGTACGACACTTTTGGCTTGCCGCGCGACTTCATTGAAGATGCTTGCCGCGACGCTGGAATTCAGTTCGATGCCGCTGGCTTCGACGCCGCCATGGACGAGCAGCGCCGCCGTGCACGGGCATCATGGAGGGGTGGATCAAAACAAACGGCATCCCCCGCTTATCAAGCTCTAGCGGAAGGGAAAGATCCTTACGCGGGTCAAGGGGGTGTGCTGCCATCCGCTCATGAGCCCTATCGTCATATTTTTGTCGGCTACAAGCTGCCTCGTCATACCACGCGGGTTCTTGCTGTCTTCTGGGCGGACCCTGAAACGGGAGTTGATCTCCCGCGTAGCGCAGCAATACCCGGACACAACTGGCACATCGTGCTCGAAGAGACGCCGTTCTACGCAACGGCGGGAGGGCAAGTAGGTGATACCGGCTGGTTGTATTCGGAGGATGGGAACGAACTTGTCGGAAAGGTAGTCGCGAGCGAGATGCCGGTTGCTGGATTACGAGTTCTCACTGTG
Source organism: uncultured Acidobacteriaceae bacterium (assembly GCA_963748225.1). GTDB lineage: Bacteria > Acidobacteriota > Terriglobia > Terriglobales > Acidobacteriaceae > Bog-257. The sequence goes on along the minus strand of CAVVHW010000010.1, from coordinate 374,271 downwards.
CAGCCGACTCAGCCTATTGAAGCCGGCAAGAATGTGGTCGCTGTAGTTGACCGTGAACGTCGGATCGAAATCATGCGCAACCACACTGGCACGCATCTCTTGCACGCCGCGCTGCGCGAGGTGCTGGGCAAGCATGTCAAACAGGCTGGCTCACTGGTCGATCCCGCACATTTGCGCTTCGACTTTTCGCACTTCGCATCACTCGATGACGAAGAGTTGCAGGACATTGAAGACCTCGCTAACCGGGAGGTCCTACGCAACGACCGCGTCGAGGTCATTGAGGACGTGCCTATCGACGTTGCCGTCAATGAGTACCACGCGATGGCGCTCTTTGGCGAAAAGTACGGCGATCGGGTGCGCGTCATTCGCATTGGCGACTTCTCCACGGAGTTGTGCGGTGGCACGCACACCGCCGCAACCGGCGAAATCGGCCTGATAAAAGTCCTAAAAGAAGGCAGCGTCTCCAGCGGCGTCCGGCGGTTGGAAGCCGTGACCGGCGAAGGCTCGTTGCGCCACTTCCGCAAAGATCATCAGCTGGAAAATGTCGTCTCGACGTTGGTGCGAGGCGGCGACGATCAGTCTCCCGCCGACGCTCTGAAGCAGGAGCTCGAACGCCGCGAAGAAGAGCTGAAGAGGCTCCGCAAGGAACTGGAGCAGGTGCGCATGAAGTCGGCTTCCACCTCAGTCCAATCAGCGGCAGAGAATGTGCGCGAAGTGAAGGGCGTGAAGGTGCTGGCAACGCGCGCCGACAACCTGGAGCGCGCTCAACTGCGCGTGCTGATCGACAATCTGCGCAACAAGCTCGGGTCGGGCGTGGTCGTGCTTGGCTCGGTCGCCGACGGCAAGGTGGCGCTCATCGTTGGCGTAACCAAAGACCTGACCTCGCGCGTGCAAGCCGGAAAGATCATTGCGGAAGTCGCGAAGAAAGTGGGCGGCTCCGGGGGCGGGCGTCCCGACATGGCCGAGGCTGGCGGCAAAGACCCGGCCGCGCTCGATTCTGCTCTGGCCGAAAGTTATAACGTAGTAGAGCGCCTATTGCCGTAGAATAGGCCGCAAGCAGCAGCCAAGGAGATTTCTTGCGCCAGACCAAACCATCGATGCTTGCTCTCGTGCTGCTGCTCTGCGCCAGTGGACTGCATGCCAATGCCGCAAGCAAAGCGTCTGACCTGGGGACGATTTCAGGCTGCCTGCATAGCTCCGACAGTCAATATAGTCTTATCGACGACACTGAAACGATTCATCACCTCGTCGGTGCCGCCTCCAAGCTCAAGCCCCTTGTTGGCCACGAGGTCGAAATCACCGGCAAGCCTGGAGTGCGGACCGTGGATGCCACCCCTGCGGGCGGTGCATCCGCTGCGGTATCGCAGCCGATTTTTGAAGTGAAAGGCGTGAAGGACATAGCAGCCACCTGCAAATCAGCTGGGAACTGACGGGCTGATTTGCTTTGAGCGGTCGGTGCTGGTTCTAGTGCGGATGTAGGTCCGGATTTAAATATTGGCGATGCGCCGTCGCGTCGATTACAACTCGAACCCAAGCCGTAAATCCAAAGGAGACTGATTGTGCGAAAGACATTGATGCTCACTCTAGTGCTGCTAATCTCTGCCATTTGGTTGCAGGCGCAAGATGCCGGCCAGACTATGGGCAAGTCCGACATGATGACCGTCCAAGGCTGCTTACAGGTTTCTAACGGTCGATACAGCCTCACCGAAAGCAATGGCGATGTTCATCAATTGACAGGCGCCGCCACCAAGCTCAGCAAACACATCGGCCACGAAGTTGAAATCACCGGCACGCCGAGAACGAGGACTTCGAGCACCACGCAGGAGGGCACTGCATCCACGGCCCACGTCGTGCCGGCGATTGGAGTGAAGACCATTAAGCATATAGCGGACACATGCACCAGCAAGTGACAGTTGTCAGCCGCTAACAGGCATCCACAGGGCGCGATGACGGCCTCCGTAGCAGGCTATTGCTGCGCCCATATTTCTTGGCGCTCGGGCGGCTTCGCGGTTTGTTAAAAAACTCGGTTTTCGGCGGCCTTTGAAGGGGCCCATCTTCAGAGTCCGTCCTGAAGCGCACGCCGTCATAAATCTTCTAGATCTATTCGTGATCACGAGCGGGCTAACAGGGACCCGTAGGGACGGGAGAGGTTGCGACACACTCTCTAACAGGGGGTAAGGTTCAGCCTCACGAGGGATGCTGTTGCGGCTCTTTCAGCAACCTGTTTGGCCGCAAGAACCGGAGTGACACCTTCGGCTTGACGACAGTAAAGTTATAACCATTTGGTGGGCCCGTCGGCGCGAACGAAGAGCCCGGCGACGCGAAAAAGACTGCATCCGCCGGCTCCTCATAACCCTCTAAACGATATAAGGTGGTTAGTCATGGCGATTGGTGAAACCATTTACGCGAATAATGTCCGGGAGCAGTTGCTGGCAGGACGCGAGCGGCTGAGTCACGTGCTGGCTGACAACGAGAACGAACATGTCCTTCGCCTGCTGGAGGAAGTGGACAGCACGCTGCACCGCATTGACCATGGTGCCTTCGGCGTATGCGAAATATGCCAAGGCAGTGTTCCAGAAGAAGAGCTGCTCACAAATCCACTGGCGCGGGTTTGCCTGGAGTGCCTCACTCCGAAGCAGCAACGGGCGCTGGAGTACGACCTGGAACTGGCGGCGCAGATCCAAAAAGGTTTATTGCCGCCCGCGGATATCGCCATCTCCGGCTGGGAGATTTCTTATCACTATCAGCCCGCGGGCATGGTGAGCGGCGATTACTGCGACGTGATTAAGGATGACGGCCATCTCAATTTCATCATGGCCGACGTTTCCGGCAAGGGTGTCGCGGCTGCCATGCTGGCCTCGAATCTGCGCGCAGTCTTTCGCTCGCTGATACCGCTGCGCCTGCCGGTTGCAGAGCTGATGGTGCGTGCCAATCGTCTGTTCCGCGAGAGCGCGCTTCCCCATCAATACGCCACCCTGGCGTTTGGCCGCACTTCGAACCGGGGCGAGTTGGAGATAGCCAATGCCGGACACCTGCCGGTGTTGCTGGCGGGCAAACATGGCGTGAAGATGTTCGAGAGTAACTGCAAGCCTCTGGGCTTTTTCTCCGACGACAAGGTGGATGTGGTGACGACCGTGATGTCGCCTGGCGATACCGTTGTCCTCTACACCGACGGAGTCAGCGAGGCGGCCAACAGCAATGGCGAGGAATATGGGGTGGAAGCCCTGCGTAAGCTCATTGCAGAACAGCCGCCATCCTTTTACCCGGCCGCGCTGGTAAAGGCCTGCAAGCAGCGCGTGGCCGCGTTTCGTGGAGGGGCGGAACAAGCCGACGATGAGACCTTGCTGGCGATCCAATATGCGCCGGCAATGGCGGGCTCCCTGAAATCGGAAGCACGCTCGCTTGGATCAGTGGTATAGATGTGCATCTTTAATGAGCTGGCGAGAGTTCGTAGGTTCCCTCAATCACGAATACCATGCCTCCATCGGCCGTTGGCTTGGCGGTGTAAGTGCCGCCGCCTGTGAGACCGCGCAGCTTGCCTGTCCCGCCGGTATAGTTCCAAGCGCCAGCCAGTAGAGGCACGCCGGCCTTCAGGGTTGCAGTGCCCTCATAGCGTAGAAAGTAGCGATCGCCATTGGAGACCGTGCCGACTGCGTAGCCATGGTCGCGAGATTTGTCGAACTGAACATCATCGACACCTGTGGCTGTGTATTCTGTGGCCGACATCCCATCCAGGTTGATGGGCTTCTCCCAATTGCAGACACGCTGGTCCAGGGTGATGGAATGTTGGCCTTCGTCCGCGATCGCAACGGTCTGATGGACGCTGGCCACGCCGCACCGGGAAGTAGCCGAGATGTTTCCCCGGGATTGTGCAACTGCAGGCGAGCACAGAAAAATTGCCGCTAAGAGAGCCAGAAGAGTTTTACTGACGAGGAAATGTTGGTGCCGAAGAAGGGACTCGAACCCCCACACCCTTGCGGGTACATGGACCTGAACCATGCGCGTCTGCCAATTCCGCCACTTCGGCGAGTGGATGCGAGTGAGAATTGCAACTCGCGATCGGGAAGCATGATTATTGTAAAGGCGGGATTGGCAACTAGCAACTAGCAGCCCCGCCAGTCGCTCTTCGCCTCGCGCTCTTCGCCAGGGCCAAGGATCGGCCGTTCCTACTCTATCGGCCGTTCCTACTCTGATGCTTGATTCCGGCGTAGACGGCACTCAACGGGATACGAAGAACGAATAGCGAGTAGCCGCGCCTTCTCAGCTCGCTGCCTCGGCGGCCTCGCTGGCGCCCTGAGCTCCGTATTCCTTTAGCTTGTTGTGCAAGGTTTTCAGGCTGATGCCGAGTATCTCCGCGGCCCGCGTCTTATTATTGTTGGTCGATTCCAGAGTCTTCAAGATGAGCAGACGCTCAGCCTCGCCTACGGTGGTGCCGACACCAAGACGCACCGCATTGGCTTCCTGCACGGGAGCGCGCGGCGCGACGTGGCCGAATCCTGGGGGCAAGTGCCTCGGTTCAATCAATGCGCCATCGCACACAATGACGGCCCGTTCGAGTGTGTTGCGCAATTCGCGAACATTGCCGGGCCAGGCATGCGCATGGAATGCGTTGGCCACGTGATCGCTGATACCGGCAACCGTGCGATTATGCTTTTCGTTCATGTCGGCCAGCAACGACTGCACCAAGTCGGGAAGGTCGTCCTTGTGCTCGCGTAGCGGCGGCAGATGAATGTTGAAAACGTTCAAACGATAAAACAGATCGTTGCGCAACTGCCCGCGCGCCACTGCTTCTTCAGGAGGCTTGTTGGTGGCCGCCAGGACGCGCACATCCACCGAGGTCTCGGTTTTGCTGCCCAGGCGGCGCAGTTTGCGGTCCTCCAGCACACGCAGAAGCTTGGCCTGGGTACCAATCGGCATCTCGCCGATTTCGTCGAGCAACAGTGAACCGCCCTCCGCTAATTCGAAGCAGCCGGTGCGCCGTTCCAACGCGCCCGTAAAGGCGCCCTTCTCATGTCCAAAAACTTCGCTCTCAATAAGGGTTTCTGGAATAGCCGCACAGTTGATGGCCACGAATGGCTTAACTTTGCGATTGCTGAGTGAATGGATGGTGCGAGCCACGAGTTCCTTGCCGGTACCACTCTCTCCCGTGATAAGCACCGACGCGGTGCTCGGAGCCACCATCTCGATCAACCGGAACACTTCCTGCATCTTCTTCGAGGGACCAACCAGCGAGCCTAGTACGCCAACATCGCGCAACTTGCGACGGCTGGCTTCCAATTCGCGCTCCGTGCCGCGGATGCGCGAAGCGTTCTGCAGAATGTTGCGCAGGCGAGTGGGATTCACCGGCTTTTCGATGAAGTCGAACGCGCCGATCTTCATCGCGCTGACAGCAGCATCGACGCTGCCTTGAGCCGTGAGCAGGATGACCGCGACAGCCTGCGGCTGGGCCGCGATGTGCTGCAGCAGCTCCATGCCATCCATCCCGGGCATTTTCAGGTCGGTGATCACGATTCCCGGGTTCCACGACTCAATCTTCTCCAGTCCTTGCACCCCATCCTCAGCTGTTTCCGTATCGTAGCCCCAGTTGCGCAGTAGTTCTGCCATACCGGTGCGTTCGTTCTCCTCGTCCTCGACGATCAGGATTTTTTCTCGCAGCATGAAGAAAAAGGCCTCTTACTACTCCCGTGACAAAAGCCTGCAGCTTCTCGCTATACCGACGACCAGCTTAGATGCGAAGCAAGACCTCTGGGTCGAAAATGCGAGCGGTCCTGGTTATCCGGAAAATAGCGCGTGACGACAAGCTGCCATTAACCTACCACTTTTTAAGGGCTTTCGCCTGAAACCGGTGTTTGTAGCCGGCATTCCACGGTCTAGCGAGGGACTGAGACCATCGCGCCTAAGTGCAGGCCAGTGCTGGCGCGGATTCCTCCGAGCCTAAGTAGGACGGTTAGCATTTATTAACTGGAAAGTATTGTTTTATAGTTACTCTTTAGTTATCGATTCCCAAATCGGATCCGCTGTTCGTGGCTCCCTTCCCGATCACGGGGTGAAGCAATGACGTCGGCCGAAGCTGGTTGGCTTGACTGTTTCCGGCGGCCAAATTGGGCAATGGGGTGGCAAGAAAACGGTACCCAAGGCACAAAATCAGTAAACATCTGATGCTGAAATAAACTGGAGACAAACCGCATAACTTTGTTAATCTTGGCCATTGCGGTACAATCATTTGCGGTTGCGAGCAGGACCATTACCTGCACTTGTACTAGACAATTGAATTGAATTCGAGCTGGGCCACGTTGCTTACGGTACTGCTAGAGTTCCGGAGGATTACGAATGTCTTCTCGTATTGGAGTAGTCCCGATACGCCTTATTGCAACAACGATTGCGCTGACGTTCGCGCTTTGTATGCTAGGCGTTTTTGCTTCAGCGCAGGTTGAAATTCAGCCCAAAGACGAAGTCTTTGGCGGTTATTCATGGTTACATCCCAATGGCAGTGTAGACTTTGGTTACAAAGTCAAAGACATAACCAAGGGTTTTGACTTCTCAAATGTCTACTATCTTCCCGAGTTGCACAATGTGGGCGTACTTCTCGATGGCAGCGGCCATTTCGGTGCCAGCGACAATGCTCAAGTGGGCTATATATTGGGGGGGTTTCAGTACAAGTATCATACCGACACCTTCTCCCCATTTGTGCGGGTCTTTGTCGGCGCTTCCCGAATTAATCCACCGATAACGGCTGCTGAATGGAACGCCGCCGTCGGCGGTGGCGGTGGTTTCGATTTGAACATCACCCACCGGTTCGCCATTCGCCTGGCGCAGGTGGATTACATTTACTCCAACTACAAACCGCACGTTCTCGGCAATACCAGCCAGTGGAACAGCATCCGTCTGGCGGCTGGAGTTGTGGTGAACCTGGGTACCTATTACCAACCGCCACTTTCCTGCACCGCGTCGGCCTCGCCGACCGAGGTTTTTGCGCCAGATCCGGTGAAGGTGACCGCCACGGGCAGCGGTTTCAACCCGAAGCACACGATCACCTACTCTTGGTTAGCCAACGGTGGTGGCAAGCTGGACGGTGCCAACTCCCAGACTGCCACGATTGACACCACCGATGTGGCGGCAGGAAGCTATACGGCGAATGCGACGCTCACCGACCTCAAGTTGAACCATATGGACTCCGGCAGCCATTCCTGGCTGGGCAAGCCGGACCCAGTCAAGCCGGCGATGTGCGCGGCGGCCTTTACCATCAAGCAGCCGCTACCTCCGGTGGTGAGCTGCTCGGCTAATCCGAGCACGATTAATGCCGGTGACACTTCCGATATCACGATGACCGCTACCGACCCGCAGGGATGGCCAATGACCTATAGCTGGTCGGCCACCGGTGGCCAGATCAGCGGTACCGATACGACTGCCAAACTGACGACAACCAATGCGGACGGGGATACTACCATTACGGTGACCGGCACGGCGACGACTAATCGCACCGGCGGGAACCCGGCTACTTTGAGCGGCACTTGCACGGCGTCGGTTACCGTGGCAAAGGTTGTGACATGCGGAGTCATCCAGGATTGGGGCGAGTGTACCTTCGAGAAGAACCCCAAGAAGCCCTGGCGTGTTGACAACGATTGCAAGGACACGCTCGACAAACTTTCTCTGCGGTTGCAGCAGATGCCTTCCGGCAAGGTGGACATCATTGGCTACACCAACGAGAAGGAAGTCGTAACCGAAAAGACGTTGGGTGCGCAGCGCGCGGTGAACGTCAAGTACTACCTGACCACGGACGGTCCGAACAAGGTTGACGCCAGCCGCGTCCAGCCTCGTGACGGCGGCGTCAAGGGCCAGGCCACTCACTTCTACTACGTACCTGAGGGATGCCTACAGCCCGGACAGACCGAAGAGGGTAGCGTAGTTGACGAAACCGCAGTCCAGCCGCAGTCGCGTAATGCGCCTGCTAAGAAGAAGATGAGGCGCAAGGCTAAGCCGGCGGCTCCTCCCGCTCAATAGGTGCCATAGCTGAACTCTGGCCGGTGAGAGATTCGTCTCTCACCGGCTTTTTCTGCCTGGGGTTGCGGACCCGAGACTGGACGCAGACTAAGGGGCCGGGATTTACCGTGCCGGTACCGGGATGCTTTGAAGAGTGCATCGCCGACAACTCCGAGTTATCATTCCATAAAGAGATGTCTGTTTCTGATGTGCGCACTGCGCGCACGCAATATCAAAAGGCGGGAGTGTTGTCTACTGTGGGTAAGCAATCTATTTTTCTGGCCACGCTGGTTTTCTGCGTCACGCTGATCTTCACCGTTGGTAGCTTTGCATCCGATTGGCAGTTGATTGGGCCGGAGGGCGGCAATGTGCGTAGTCTCGCCTACGATCCCGGCGATCCCAATCGCATCCTTCTGGGAACAAGTGCAGGTCAGCTGTTTGTTTCCCAGGACGGAGGCAATTCGTGGAGCTTGTTCGCCCACCTGGGCCAGGGCGATGATTATGTTTTCGACCACATCGTCTTCGACCCCACGAATCCGGCAACGGTTTACGCGGCGGCCTGGGGCCTGTTCGATGACAACGACGGTGGTGTTTTTCGTTCCGACGACGGCGGCCGCACTTGGCGTGAGTTGATGGGCGCACATGGCAAATCAATCCGCGCCCTGGCCATGGCGCCGAGCGATCACAACACGCTGGTGATTGGCGCGCTGGACGGAGTGTTCCGCTCTCGGGATGGGGGCGCTACGTGGGAGCGCATCACGCCGGAAAGCTCTGTGGCGATTGAGAACCACTCTTCCCTGAGAAACTTTGTCTCCGTCGCCATCGATCCGCAGAATCCCGACATCATCTACGCAGGTACCAGACATCTCCCGTGGAAGACCACCGACGGAGGAGCGAACTGGCACAATCTCAAGGAAGGAATCCTCGACGATTCCGATGTCTTTAGCATCATTGTTGATCCTAAGAAGCCTTCCCGAGTCTATGCCAGTGCGTGTTCGGGGATTTATCTAAGCGAGAACGGAGCAGAACTCTTCCACCGTGTTCAGGGACTTCCGCATTCGGCAATTCGCACCCGGGTTTTGCATCAAGACCCGCAGCGTCCTTCAATTGTTTATGCGGGCACCACCGGGGGGCTCTGGAAGACGGAGGACAACGGCGTCCGGTGGAAGTTGATGACCGCGCCTAACGTTATCGTGAATGATGTGCTGATCGATCCTCGTCATCCTGATCGTGTGCTGGTGGCAACCGATATGCGCGGAGTGCTGGTCAGCAACGACGGTTTTGCGCACTACACGGCTTCCAACCGCGGTTTCTCTCATCGTGTCGTCGGAGATGTGATCGCCGACCGCAAGGATCCCAGTAAGCTTTACGTAGGGGTGGTTAACGACAAGGACATGGGAGGCTTGTTCGTCTCGGATGACGCGGGAAAAAGCTGGAGACAGTCCAGCCGCGGCCTAGCCGAGCGCGACATACTAAGCCTGCAGCAGGCGGAGAACGGAGTCCTCTTTGCAGGAACCAATCACGGCATCTTCTCGCTGGCGTCGGTGAGCGGCTCCTGGACGTCCGCGGCGATGATTAGGGGTCCTGTGCCGGAATGGCAGCCGAAGGTTGAAACGCCGGAGCCGGTAGTGGTCAAACCCAAAGCCAAAACCTCAAAAGCGACCGCGGCCTCCAAAGGTAAGGCTCGCACCTCCAAGCCAAAAGTTCCGGCTGAGGCGGTGATTCCAGCGGACACCGCGCCGCGAGTGCGTTCGGTTCGGATTGGAGAAAAAGCCTGGTATGCGGCCACTGATGAAGGATTGTTCATCAGCGTAGATGATGGAAAGAAATGGTACGGTCAGCCGGTAGGGGGAGAGGACAACTTCAGCGCAGTGAACAGCTACGAGGATGGTACCGTGACCCTGGCCGGCCCGAAGGGCGTCTACATCTCCCGCGATGACGGCAAGACTTGGAATTCGCTCGTCCTTCCCAAGTGGGCCACCCATGTCTACAACTTGACCCTTACACCCGATTCGTCGCTCTGGCTGGGCACTCGGCAGGGTGCGTTGCGCTCAACGGACGGGGGCCAGAGCTGGCGTTATCTGGGGGCAGTGGGACTTCCCAAGAATGAAGTATTGGCGATCCGGTATGATGCCGAAGGCCATCGTCTGCTGGCCACCGCACTTCACTCTGATGGTGTATTCGAGAGCAAGGATGACGGAAAGAGTTGGCAGAGCACCTCGGATGCGGGCGTTCCCATTCGCGCAGCCCTGAACTACCAGGGACACCTGTTGGTCGCATCGTTCTACAACGGTCTGCTGCTGCAGCAAAGCAGTGTGGTCGAGTCAGCGTCCGATTCGGCGCATGCGGGCAAGCGAGCTCCATCCGCAAGTCAGCAGTAGTAATACCCAGCGGGACTATTCGCAAATCGTTTCGACGGTAGCTCGGCCGCGTTGTTGACGAGAGGCTTAACCCGGCAGATACTGGCTACTTGAGTGGCTGCGCAGGTTGCTCAGTTCGAGTTATGATTCGAAAAGTGGCTTCTTTCAGCTTGCGGTTGCGGGTCGGTTGATCGCTTCCTAACTGGCACCGCACTTGCACTAAAACAATTAACCCTGAAAACTCTGCCCAGGCTGGCGCCACTTTGCTTACGGTAGTGCTAGAGTTCCGGAGGATTAGTAATGTCTTCTCGTATTGGAGTAGTCCCGACACGCCTTATTTCAACAACGATTGCGCTGACGTTCGCGCTTTGTATGCTAGGCGTTTTTGCTTCAGCGCAAACTGATATTCAGCCCAAAGACGAAGTCTTTGGCGGTTATTCGTGGTTACACCCTAATGGCAGCGTAGACTTTGGTTACAAAGTCAAAGACATAACCAAGGGTTTTGACTTCTCAAACGTCTACTATCTTCCCGCCGTGCACAATCTGGGTATCCTTGCCGATGGCAGCGGCCATTTCGGTGCCAGCAGCAATGCCCAGGTAGGCTACATGTTGGGAGGATTGCAGTACAAGTTTCATACCGACACGTTCTCCCCGTTTGTGCGGGTTTTTGTCGGCGTCTCCCGAATTGATCCGCCACTTACGGCAGCTGAATGGAACGCCGCCGTCGGCGGTGGCGGTGGTTTCGATTTGAACATCACCCATCGCTTCGCTCTTCGCCTGGCGCAGGTGGATTACATTTACTCCAACTACAAGCCGCACGTTCTCGGCAATACCAGCCAGTGGAACAGCATCCGTCTCGCCGCGGGTGTAGTGGTCAACCTGGGCAACTACTATGCTCCAGCGTTGGCGGCAACCTGCTCGGCCCAGCCTACCGAAGTGACGGAAGGCGAGCCGGTCACGGTTACGGCTACCGGCACGAACTTCAATCCAAAACACACCATCACCTATGCCTGGACGACCGATGGTGGCAAGATCGATACCGCCAATGCACAGTCGGCGCATATTGACACCACCGGTGCATCTGCAGGTTCGCACACCGCCAACGCCACGCTCACCGATGCCAAGATGAAGAAGATGAACTCGGCAACGTGCAGCGCGCCGTTCACGGTGAAGGCCAAGCCGATGAATCCGCCACAGGTTACGTGCTCGGCCAATCCGGCGACGGTACAGGCGGGTACTCCGTCCACCATCACTGCGAACGCGACCAGCCCGGATCCTGGCGTGACCATCTCCAGCTACTCGTATCAGGCTTCGGCCGGGACGGTTAGCGGAACCGGTACCAGCGCAACCCTTGACACAACCGGCGCACCTGGTGGGCCGATCAATGTCAACGTCACGGCAACGGATTCGCGTGGGCTGACTGGAAACTGCACTGCCACGGTCACGGTCGAGGCTCCGCCTCCGGCCCCGCAGGTGAGTGCGCGTACGCCAATTCAGTTCATACAGCGTCCGAAACAGAAGTACATTCCGTGGCGCGTGGATAACGAAGCCAAGGCCATACTGGACGACGACGCCTCTGCATTGAAGAACGATCCCAATGCCAAGCTGGTCATCGTCGGTTACGCCGATGGCGAACCGCAGCCCATGATCGGCAAGGGCAAGAGCAGGCACGCGATGGATCTGGCAGCACAGCGTGCGGTCAATGCCAAAGCCTACCTGGTACAGCAGCAGGGTATCGACCCCAGCCGTGTCGAGGTACGCAAGGGCACGGGCAAGGACCACGTTGCGGATATCTTCTGGGTACCGCAGGGCGCGGACACCGCCACCGCTTCTGTACTGCAAGGCACCACGCCGGTTGACGAGTCGGTGGTGACGCCGAGCGAGAACGCCTATCCGAAACCGAAGACGGCGGCTCCTATGCATCATCACAAGAAGGCGGCAGAGCCGCCGCCGGCCCAGTAAGCCGGTAACTCAGTTACACTCCACACCGGTGAGAGCACCATGCTCTCACCGGTTTTTTCTTGTGCGGGCGCCGACGGGAACATCTCAAGCGGCATTGCACCTCGCGCGCGGTCGGCAAGTCCTGCCTGCCGATTCAAGACTCATCACCGCGGACTGATTCAGGAACTTGACGAACTAGACGCGCAGTGAGAATCTGAACCACACTGACCTCGCGGAGGCTAAGTGGCTTCCCCGGAAACGAGAACAGAGATCCACAAAAAGTGTGCCGCTCTGTGCATTCGGTTTTCTGGATCGCCACCGGGTTGCGTCCGAGCGCAAACGCGCTTTGACTTTCCACCCGCACTTTTCTCTCGGATACTGGGGTATCCTTGACAACTACTACACAGGCCGCATGCACGGAGTTATGATCGTGTCTATTCTCGTTCTGCGAGAAATTGCCGATGGTTGCGGTTGTGAACCAGGCTGATTGCCTGGCCTGAATGTGACGGTGGAAATTGAATCGATACCGGCACCTTACTCGCTGCCGCCAGAGCTCTGGAGGATTACGAATGTCTTCTCGTATTGGAATCCCGACGCGCCTTTTTGCGACATCGATAGCGCTGGCATTCGCAGCGTGCCTGTTGGGGGGGTATGCTTCCGCGCAAACTGACATTCAACCCAAAGACGAGATCTTTGGCGGATATGCCTGGCTAGCGCCGAATGGATGGGGCGATCTCAACTATAAGATCAACAACATCCCAAATGCCTTTGACGCTTCTAACACCTATTACTTTTCTGGCATGCGCAATCTTGGCCTCCTGGTGGATGGCAGCGGCCATTTTAATGGAGGCACCACCCCTCCGAATCCTTTTACGGCAAATGACAAAACTGGCGTCGGCTATGTACTGGGCGGCGTTCAGTACAAGTACCATACGAACTCCTTGTCGCCGTTTGTCCGTGGCTTCGTGGGAACGGCCAATCTGTCTCCTGATTGCTGCCATGCCCATGATACGGAGTGGAGTTTCGCAGCTGGCGGCGGTGGCGGACTCGACTGGAGCGTGAAGCCGCGGTTCTCGATTCGCCTGGTGCAGGCGGACTACATTTATTCAAATTACAGTCACGTATTCCCGAGCACCCACCCGACTCAATGGAACAGTGTTCGCCTGGCGGCAGGCGTGGTTGTGAACCTGGGCAACTACTACGCCCCCGCGTTGGCTGCAACCTGCTCGGTCCAGCCTACGGAAGTAACCGAAGGCGAGCCGGTGACGGTCACCGCGACGGGTAGCAATTTTAATCCGAAGCACCCAATCACCTATGCCTGGACGACCGACGGTGGCAAGATCGATACCGCCAATGCACAGTCGGCGCATATTGACACCACCGGCGCCTCCGCGGGTCCGCACACCGCCAACGCCACGCTCACCGATGCCAAGATGAAGAAGATGAACTCGGCAACGTGCAGCGCGCCATTCACGGTGAAGGCCAAGCCGATGAATCCGCCACAGGTGAACCCAACGGCCAATCCGGCCACGGTGCAGGCGGGTACTCCGTCCACTATCACCGCCAACGCGACCAGCCCGGATCCCGGTGTCACCATCTCCACCTACGCATACACGGCTTCGGCCGGTGTGATTAGCGGAACGGGTCCCACCGCAACACTTGACACCGCCGGCACACAACCGGGGACGATCAATGTCAACGTCACGGCCACCGATTCGCGTGGACTGACGGGTAGCGGCGCCACCACGGTCACGGTCGAGGCTCCGCCTCCGGCTCCGCAGGTGAGTCCGCGTACGCCAATTCAGTTCATACAGCGTCCGAAACAGAAGTACATCCCATGGCGCGTGGATAACGAAGCCAAGGCCATACTGGACGACGACGCCACCGCGCTGAAGAACGAACCGACTGCCAAGCTGATCATCGTTGGCTACGCCGATGGCGAACCACAGCCCATGATCGGCAAGGGCAAGAGCAGGCACGCGATGGATCTGGCAGCACAGCGTGCGGTCAATGCCAAAGCCTACCTGGTACAGCAACAGGGCATCGACCCCAGCCGTATCGAGGTACGCAAGGGCACGGGCAAGGACCACGTTGCAGATATCTTCTGGGTACCGCAGGGCGCGGATACCGCCACCGCTTCTCTACTGCAGGGCACGACGCCAGTTGACGAGTCGGTGGTGACGCCTAGCGAGAATGCCTATCCGAAACCTAAGACCGAGGCGCCAGTCCATCATCACAAGAAGGCTGCAGCATCGCCGCCGGCTCAATAAGCCGGTAAACTCAGTTATACTCCACACCGGTGAGAGCACCATGCTCTCACCGGTTTTTTGTGGAGATGAAGCTGGCGAGCGCAAAGCGGAGGAGCATGCCTCGCTCATGCCGGCGATCCTGCTTTGGCGGGCGGGTATAGAAAGAATTGACCACGGATCGTCACGGATTTTCACGGATCATTCTCTGGATCGCCAGGATTAAGCGGCATCTTATCCATTCCTGAATCAATCAGTGTTTATCCGTGGTCAACTCGCCTTTCAGACTCGCATCGGACCGCATCTAAATAAAAGGCCGAGGGGCTGGAACTGCACCCTGTGGCCGAACTTTCGACCGCACACTTTACCTCCCGGATACCGGGTATCGATGGCATCTACCTATACTGGCCAGTCCGCGTTATGATTTAACGAAAGCCAATGCTTGTTTCTTTGTCTGCTCCTGTCATGCATAAAGCCATTTCGTCTATCGTAAAGCTCCTCCTTTGCGTCGCGGTGCTATTCACCCTCGGCTCTTATGCGTCCGATTGGCGCCTGATTGGCCCCGAAGGTGGCGACGTGCGCAGTTTGTCCTACGATCCGGGTGATCCCAATCGCATTTTTCTGGGCACCAGCGCGGGCCAATTATTTGTCTCCCAGGATGGGGGGAATTCCTGGGCACCCTTCGTCCACCTGGGCGTCGGCGATGATTATGTTCTAGACCACATCATCTTCGATCCCACCCACCCGGCAACGGTCTACGTCGCGGGCTGGAGCCTGTACAACAACGATGCGGGCGACATCTTCCGCTCCGACGATGGCGGGCACACTTGGCGCACTCTGCCGGCTGTGCACGGCAAGTCCGTCCGCGCCCTGGCCATCGCGCCCAGCGATCACAATACCCTGGTGCTCGGCGCTCTTGACGGGGTCTTCCGTTCGCGCGACGGCGGCACCACCTGGGAGCGCATTTCGCCGGAGAATCACGCCGAGATTAAGAACATTGAGTCGGTGGCGATTGATCCCGTAAACCCCGACATCATTTATGCCGGCACCTTTCACCTGCCCTGGAAGACCGAAGACGGCGGCAAGAGCTGGCACAGCATCCAGGAGGGAATGCTTCTGGATTCGGACGTGTTCAGCATTATTATCGATCCGAAAGCTCCCTCCACAGTCTTCCTCAGCGCCTGTTCGGGGATCTACAAGAGTATGAATGCCGGTATCCTGTTCTCTCGCATTCGGGGCATACCGCATTCGGCGATCCGTACCCGCGTCTTGAAGCAGGACCCGAAGCGGCCTGAGATTGTATATGCTGGCACCACCGGCGGCCTTTGGAAGACCTTTAATGGTGGGACTACCTGGGAGCTGTACTCGGCGCCGAACGTAATTGTCAACGACATTCTTATCGATCCGCGTCAGCCCGATCGGGTATTGTTAGCCACCGACCGCGGCGGTGTGCTGGCCAGTGACGATGGCTTTGACCATTACACCAGTTCAAACCGGGGCTTTTCCCACCGCGTGATCGGCGGCGTCGTTGTAGACAATAAGGACCCTAACCGAATCTACGCGGGAGTGGTCAACGACAAAGACTACGGTGGATTCTTCTTCTCCGAAGATGGCGGACAGAACTGGCACCAGGCAGAGCGCGGCCTGGACGAGCGCGACATTCTGAGTCTGCAACAGTCGGACAGCGGGGTAATCTTCGCCGGCACGAATCATGGAGTCTTCTATCTGCCTTCCTTGAAGGGAACCTGGCTGCCGGCGGCGATGATCATGGGCAAGCGGCCACCGGAAGTCGAGAAGAGCACGACACCTTCGACCAGCCGCACCAAAATTGCCCATTCGACTGCCAGCGCAAAACACAAGTCTGTGACTCACGCTTTGCCCAAGGCTCTGCTGGCAGAGGCGATCCCCACTGCCAAAGCGCCGCGGGTACGCTCGCTCGTGATCGCCGATAAGGTGTGGTATGCGGCCACCGATCAGGGCCTGTTTACCAGCGTCGATCAGGGAAGCAAGTGGTACGGCGGTCCGGTGAATGGCGAGAGCGATTTCATCGTGGTGAACCATTTTGCCGACGGCAGTGTCACGCTGGTCAACCCGAAGCATATTTTCCTCTCCAAGGACGAAGGCGAATCCTGGGCCGAGATCTCCTATCCTCAGTACGTCACCGGACTGTATAACCTGACGGTTGGTCCCGATAGTTCGCTGTGGCTGGGAACCCGCGAAGGGGCTCTGCACTCTACCGATGGCGGCAAGAGTTGGGAGCACCTGCTCGGTGGCCTGCCTCCGCGCAACGTATTCGCCGTGTGGTATGACCCAGCCGGACAACGTCTGCTGGCGACCGCGCTTTTTGCTCACGGGGTCTTCGAGAGCAAGGACGGTGGACGCAGCTGGCAACAGACTCCGCAGGCAGGAGTTTCCATTCGCAGCGCCGTGAATTATCAAGGCCGGCTCCTTGCCGCCTCGTCGTACAACGGCCTGTTGCTGGAACAAAGCACTGCAGTGGAGTCGGCGTCAGGTGCGGTCCATAGCGGCGAGCGTAGTCCGGCGGCAAGCCAGCAGTAGAGGCAGCAATTAGCAATTAGCAATTAGCAAAGGCTCCGCGCTAGGTGCTAACGGCTAATTGCTAGTTGCTAAATCCCTTTCCCGATTCGATCCCCACACAATTTCTTGGCCCCAAACCAGGAAACCGCTAAAACACTTACTTCACAGACATTTGGGATTCGCGCATCTCCGATTAAGTTCCATTCTGAAACTTAGGTGATTGCAGATGTAACCCAGGCCTGATCGCGATCAGAAAATTCTCCAATGAATCAGTAATTTAAGCCTCATGCGAGTTTGGCACCGGTCGTGCCTTACAGAATGCGTCGGCAATTCGAAAATAAGGCGGCTCTGGATTATGAATTTTGCCAGTCACAGCCCGATCGGCAGCGCAAGACAACCGAATCCCTCGGCCGCCCAGCCAGACTGCTTTTCGATCCCACGCGATGAAGAAACTAGCGAGATATCCTCCGCCGGGCAAGCATGCGAGGAGTGCGATCAGGGAAACCAGCGCTCCTCGCGTGCCTTCAGCCGCGACTGCGCGGAACTGGTACATGATCTGGCGAACACCACTACCGCGGTCTTGGTGAATGTCCAGGTGCTGGGGTGGAAGCTGCCTGCCCCCAGCCGCTTGAAACGGCCGCTGCGCGAAATTGAACGCAATGCTCAGCGAGGCGGGGAATTGATGAAAAGGCTGTTGATCCAGCTGAGCACAGATTTACCTGACCCGGCATCATCTCAACAACGTTCCAGATCGCATACGGTGACGGCCCAGGAGCCGGAGGCCTGCTCCGGGAGTGCGGCGAATCTGCCTCTCCCGACAAAACCCCACCCGGCTCCTGTTTTTTCCTCCGATCGCGAAGGTGAACTCACAGCGCCGTGTGATGGTTGCACTAGCACGTTTCCCAAAAAGGGATGATGGTAATGAGTACAAGAGCCCAAATCAACGCGGCGGCGCCGTTTAGCTGCGAGCTCGCCGGAGAAGGGATGTCCCACGTGCATGCTATTGCGCCGGATGTAGTCAGCGAACCGGGTTGCGCAACCAATGGACTGAACCTACTGATCATCGACGATGAGCGCTCGATGCGCGATTCGTGTCGTGAGGTCGCCCATGCACTCGGTTTTCACAGCCAGGTGTCCGAAACCGCCGAACACGCCTATCAGATTCTGGAAACCACCAGCGCCGATCTGGTGCTGCTCGATCTTCGACTGCCCGGCAATAGCGGTTTGGAGGTTCTGCGTGAGATCAAGCAGCGCCGTCCCGAGGTTCTGGTGATTGTGATGACCGGCTTTGCCACGGTGCAGTCGGCGGTGCAGGCGATGAAGTTGGGTGCCTACGACTACGTCACCAAACCGTTCAACTTCGAAGAGCTGCGCTTGATGCTGGAGCGCGCGTCAGCCCATTTGAAGCTCACCGCCGAGAACCGGCTGTTGCGGGAGCAGATCAAGACGAAACATGGTTTCGGCTCGCTGGTGGGACATGCGCCGGAGATGGAGAAGCTGTATCGCATCATCGCCAAGGCTGCGCACAGCACCCACCCTGTCCTGATCTTGGGAGAGAGTGGAACCGGCAAAGAGTTGGTAGCGCGTTCCATTCACTATTCCGGTCCCTTACGTGATCGCCCGTTTATTCCAGTGGATTGCGGTTCGCTGGTGCCCACGCTAATCGAGAGCGAGTTGTTCGGCTATGTGCGCGGTGCCTTCACCGGCGCGGTACGGGCCAAAGATGGACTACTGGCCACCGCCGAAGGAGGAACGGTCTTCCTCGATGAAGTGGGCGAGCTACCCGTGGATCTTCAGGCCAAACTATTGCGCGCCATTCAGGAAAAGGAGGTGCGCCCGGTAGGCGGCACCCGTTCCATACCTATCAACGTGCGTATCCTGGCGGCCACCAACCGCGATCTGGACATGGCGGTGCAGCAGGGTACCTTCCGCCGCGACTTGTACTTCCGGCTCAACGTCCTCACCTTACGTATCCCTCCGCTGCGCGAGCGCAAGCAGGACATCCCCCTGCTGATCGGTAACGTACTGGAACGGGTCAACAGTGCAACCGAAGTGCAGCATGGCATCGGAGACGATGCTCTGCGGCTGATGCTCAACTATGACTGGCCGGGCAACGTGCGGGAGCTGGAGAATTGCGTGGAGCGCGCCTGCACCACCTGCTCGCTTCCCACCATCCACATTACCGATCTGCCGACGCAGTTGCGCAACTTCCACGTCCCAGTCAAGACTGCTGGTCAAGTCTCTGATCAGGAAAGCATCACAACCATCGCCGAATTGGAGAAGCAAGCCATCCTGCATGCGATCGAGGTATTGCAGGGCGACAAGCTGGAAGCCGCGCGCCAGCTGGGCATCGGCAAAACTACGCTTTACCGCAAATTGAAGGAATACGGCTCGGCGCTCTGAGTCTCATCGCGTCCGCGCAACGCGCTGCGAATCGGGTAGCTCCAAGAAGCCCCGGGAAGACCTTTGTACTGATAAACGCCGCCGCCGGCGCCACTGTTGAAGTGTGCCCGCAGAGCGGCAGGAGGAAAGTATGATCCTGTTGGTGAGCATATCTTCTCGCGCCACGGAATGCGCCGCAGCCCTGGAACAGGGCTGCGGGCATCCCACTCAGGTTGCCAACTCGGTGCCGCAGGCGGTCAGGCGGCTGCAGACCACCGAATACGACGCTCTGGCGATTGATCAATCCCTGTTGGAGGCTGATTTCCGCGCCCTGGATACCCTGCTGAATCATGCGGGCACGGCCCAGCCGATTTACGTTAACCTGGCGCTGCATCATACCGACCGGGTGGTGCGCGAGGTGCAGGTTGCACTGCGGCGGGCCGAGAAAGAAAAGCAATGGGCCATGAGCATGGCGGAGCGCGTGTTGCGCAATCAGTTGCGCGGCGAGGTTACCGGCATTCTGCTCACCTCGGAGCTGGCCTTGCGGCAGCCGGCCATCCCCGATGATGTAGTGACCAAGATTCGTATGGTGCAGGACATGGCCGAGAAGATGCGCTCCCGGCTGCACGTCTTCTAGGCCGTTGAAGACTATTCACCACAGAGACACAGAGAAGGAGACGAACCCTTTTTTCAACACTGAGGACATGGAGATCACGAAGTTTCCATAGGTTCCCCATGGTGACTCCGTGTTCTCCGCAGTAAATCTTCTCCGCGCCTCTTGTGCCTCTGTGGTTAATTTACATTGACTTACGGAAAAGCTTCTTTTTGCACACCGATGGCACAGAGTCACAGATTTTCTGCGGTTATTTCTTCTCTCCGCGTCCTCCGTGTTCTCCGTGCTGAATCTTCTCTGTGCCCTCTGTGTCTCTGTGGTTAATTACTGCTACCGCACGGCCATCACCAGCAGCCTGCGCTCGGTCATGTCCTCAATCGAATAACGCAGGCCTTCCCTGCCCAGGCCTGAATCCTTTACTCCTCCATAGGGCATCTGGTCGACGCGGAAGCTGGGAACATCGCCCGCGATCACGCCTCCCACCTCGAGCTCTTCAAATGCCAACTGGATAAGTCCGGCATCGCGTGTGAACACCCCGGCCTGCAGCCCATAGACCGAGTCGTTGATCTGGCGCAGCGCCTCGGGGAAAAACTCGTAAGGCTCGACCGTGACCACGGGCGCGAAAATCTCGGAGCAATTGACCCGCATTGCGGGACTCGTCCCCGTGAGCACCGTGGGCTCAAGCATGGCGCCGTTGCGCTTGCCGCCGCACAACAGACGGGCTCCGCCCTTCACAGCCTCGGCAACCCATCCCGCGGCGCGCACCGCATCCTGCTCGCGGATCAACGGAGGCACATCGGTACCCTCCTGCATGGGATCGCCCAGCTTGAGTTTGCGGACGCCATGTACCAGCAACTCGGTGAATTTCTGATACACCGGTTGATGCACCAGGATGCGCTGCACCGAGATGCACGTCTGTCCCGCGTACGAGAACCCGCCGGCAATACAGCGTTGCGCCGCGTGCTCCAGATCGGCGTCACTATGCACGATGACCCCGGCATTGCCGCCCAGCTCCAGGGTGACCCGCTTTTTGCCGGCGCGGGACTTCAGTTGCCATCCCACTGCGGCGCTGCCGGTGAAAGTGAGCAGCTTGATGCGGTCGTCGGCCACCAGCAACCCCGCGTTGTCGTTGGAGAGCGGCATGACTGCGAGCGCTCCCTCCGGCCATCCTGACTCCTGCACGATTTCGGCTAGCAGAAAGGACGAAATGGGCGTCTGCGGCGCGGGTTTCAGGATTAGGGGACATCCGGCGGCCATGGCCGGAGCCACCTTGTGCGCCACCAGGTTCAGCGGAAAGTTGAACGGGGTGATGGCGAAGACCGGCCCCAGCGGAAAGCGCCGCACCAGGCCCCACCGTCCACGGGTCGATTCCAACGTGTCCAGCGGGATGTACTCGCCGTAGATGCGTGTGCTTTCCTCGGCGGCAATCTGGAACGTATTAATGGCCCGCTCTACTTCAATGCGCGAGGTCTTGATCGGCTTGCCGGCTTCCTGGCAGATGGTGCGTGCAAATTCTTCCCGGCGCGTCGTGATGCCATCGGCGACCTTATGCAAAGTGGCCGCCCGCTGGTGCGACGTCATCTTGCGTGTGACGTCGAAAGCCCGCACCGCCGACTCGATGGCTACCTCAACGTCTTCGCGCTCCGCCTCCGACACCACTGCCAGCACACTGTGATCGTAGGGTGACGTCACCACGACTTCACGCCCGTGAGCGCTCCAATTTCCATTCAGAAAAAATCCGAAGCTGCGAGTGGGAGTTTCCGTCTGGCTCATGTTCGATACCTCCGGCACGAGACTGTTGCCAAAGATTGTAACGGACTGGATGCCGCGCTGGGAGGAGGAAGCTGCCCGGTGATTGGGTCGTGAAGAGACCAATACCAGGCCTTAGTTCCGCTTATCGGGGAGACGCCGGACGGAGGCTAGTCAGGTTGGGCAACCATGCGCAGGTAAGGCTTAAGCGTCTTCCAGCCGCCGGGATATTTCTGCTTTGCCTCCTCGTCCGACACCGCGGAAACGATGATGACATCCTCGCCGTTCTTCCAATTCACCGGCGTCGCCACCTTGTGCCTGGCGGTAAGTTGCATCGAATCCAGCACCCGCAGTATCTCATCGAAATTGCGACCGGTGGTCATCGGGTAACTCAGCATCAGCTTGATCTTTTTGTCCGGGCCGATGATAAAGACGGTACGCACCGTAGCATTGGTGGCGGCGGTGCGGCCGTCGGAGGTATCGCCGGCGTCCGCCGGCAGCATGTTGTAAAGCTTGGCCACTTTGAGTTCGGGGTCGCCAATCATCGGATAGTTGACCTTGTGGCCTTGGGTTTCTTCGATGTCCAGGGCCCATTTGCCATGGCTGCTCGCCGGATCGACACTCAGTCCGACGATCTTACAGTTGCGCGCGGCAAAGTCCGGTTCGAGCTTGGCCATATAGCCCAGTTCCGTAGTGCAAACCGGGGTGAAATCTTTCGGATGCGAAAACAGGATGGCCCAGCCGTCGTCAATCCATTCATGAAAGTTGATCTCGCCTTGCGTGGTTTGGGCAGTGAAATTCGGCGCCTCGTCATTAATGCGTAACGACATCTGGCTAGTCTCCTCGTTGGTTGTGCAGGGGTTCTGTGGCTGAAAGACGCCACCGAATTGTACGGCCTCCGCCCGTCCTCATGTCAAGCGAAACCCGGGCACGCCTGCCGCGAAGAGCTGAGGAGGCCCAGGGAAGCGCTGTGCGGTTAGGAACCGGGTGGAATAAAATCGCCCACAGCATGTCCCCCGCCCTCCGCACCATCTTTCACGTCGATATGGACGCCTTCTTCGTCTCGGTGGAAGAGCTGTTCGACCCTACGTTGAAGGGGAAAGCGGTGGTGGTTGGTGGTCAACGCAACGAGCGCGGCGTGGTATCGGCCGCGTCCTACGAGGCGCGTAAGTTCGGGGTGCATTCCGCCATGCCTCTGCGCACCGCCGCCAAATTATGTCCGCACGCCGTCTTCGTGGACGGACATCCCGAGCGCTATCGCGACTACTCCGCCAAGGTTTACCAGGTGCTGGGCCGGTTTTCCCCCAAGCTGGAGATGGTTTCCATCGACGAGGCCTACGTGGACATGACCGGCACCCAACGCCTGCATGGTCCGCCCATGCGCGCCGCTCATGCGCTGCACGCAACCATGAAGGCGGAAACCCAACTGAATTGCTCCATCGGAGTTGGGACGTCGCGCCTCGTGGCCAAGATCTGCTCCGACCAGGCCAAGCCGAACGGTGTGCTGTGGGTCGTGCCCGGCTGCGAGGTGGAGTTTCTGGCGCCGTTGGATGTGCGCAAGGTTCCGGGCGTCGGCAAGGTGATGGAGAAGCGCCTGCACGAACAAGGCATCCAGAAAGTTGGCGATCTGGCGCGTCATGACGAGCGTTGGCTGGCGACGAATTTTGGCGCGCTCGGAGTGGCGCTCGCGGGCAAGTCCCGCGGCCTCGACGCCGGTGCATGGTTCGACACTGAAATTGGGGAGGATGACGGGCCACGCTCGATCAGCCACGAGCACACGTACTCGGTCGACACTAACGAGGCTCAAGCTCTGGAGGCGACGCTGGCACGGTTATCGGAGATGGTCTGCCGCCGTCTGCGCGAACAGAAGCTCCACGCGCGTACATGGCAGTTGAAGCTGCGCTATTCCGATTTCCGCACGCTAACCCGCGCGCACACCATGGAGCAGCCGAGTTCTGTGGATGCCGAGGTGCTGGCCACGATCCGCGAACTCTTTCGGACAAACTGGAATGGCGGCGCAGTACGCCTGCTTGGGGTATGCGCGTCGCATTTTGATGCCGAGAGCGAACAGCTCAGCCTGGAAGGCAGGACCACCCATCAGAAGTGGAACCAGGCGCTCTCCGCCGCCGACCGCATGCGCGAGAAGTTTGGGGAGAACGCCGTCTCCATGGCCACGGGTATGAAGGCGCGCTTCCGCGAACGCACACACGAGAACCCGGTGGGCCTGCCGGGGAAGAAGAAATGAGTGCCGAAAGCCGTTCAGCCGACGGCTACCTCCGAAACTCGAAATGCTTTATCCGTGTTCATCCGCGAAATCCGCGGTTGTCTTTTTTGATTTATGCAACCAGCTAAATGCGCGCCGGGCGGGCCGTATCACGCCGCAAGGTGAGGCGTCTCACATCCTTCCCGGCAAGAAGGGATTATTCCTATTAGTAGTTAAGGTCACGTGCCACCCTCGCAGAGGACGAAGTGCCCGGAACCCTGATTATTGGCTATGGAAATCCCATGCGCGAAGATGACGCCATCGGCTGTCACGCCGCGCGCGCCTTGGAGCAGCATTTCTGGAACGATGCGGACGTGGAAGTGATCGCCGCCCAGCAGCTCAGCCCGGAAATGGCCGACGACTTATCGCACCGGGACTTCGTGCTGTTTCTGGATGCCTCGTTCGGCGACACGCCCGGAACCATCACGCGAACCACCGTCTCGCCGGAGCCGGGGCCATGCGGTTTCAGCCATCAGCTCACTCCATCGTCTCTTCTGACCGCTGCCGAACAGCTTTACGGCGACGCGCCGTTTGCGATGAGCATCACCTTGGCGGGATGGTCCTTCGATCTCGGCCAGAAGATGTCACAAATCGCCACCCGCCGGATGCCGGATTACATTCGCTTGGCACGCGAGGCTGTGGAGGCCCACAGGCACCGGTCGCAGGTTCGATCGGCGGCGGCGACGAAATAACGAAATAGCCGCTGAAAAACTAGAATGCGCACGCCGTTGAAGGAGCGCGCCTTCAGGCGACGCCGCACTAATCCCTTTTATTTTCGTCATTCCGAGCGGGCTTCAGCCCGCGAGGGATCTGCTATCTCTCTCTTGCAATGACTTTTTCAGCAGCCTCTGAAGCCGCGCCCCTTCAAAGAATATCGATACCTGTTCTGCGAACTTCTGATCGCTTACTCCAGATACGTTCGCGCCATCGGGCGCCACCACGGCCAATCGTGATAGCTCTGGTCGCCCCATACGTTCAGTTCGTGCCGGATGCCGCGTCCCCGCAGGATTGCCGCAAACTCTTCATTCTTGTTCCAGCACATGTCCCATTCACCCGTAGCCAGCACGGTGCGGATATGGTTGTAGCGCCAGCCGTCGGTGCAGTTCGCCAGGTAATCGGGTGGGTTGTTGAAGTACACGTCCTCGCTATACCAGCCGTCGAGGAAGCTCTTGATGTCGAACGACCCGCCCATGGTGACGCAGCCGGTGACCTTGTCAGGATTGCGGAACGCGAAATTCACGGCGTGGTAGGCGCCGAAGCTGCAACCGGTCACGATGGTGCGCGGCGTCCAGTTCTTGTTCCACATCAGCGGAATCACATCATTCAGAATGTAGCGTTCGTATTGCAGATGCCGCTGCAGGCGCCAGTAGGGATGCGCCTGTTTGTTGTACCAGCTTTCGCCGTCCACGCTATCAACGCAATAGATCTGTAGTTGTCCGGCCTCCAGGCGGTCGGCCACGGCGGCAACCATCTTGTTGTCTTCGTACTCAAAGTATCTTCCCATCGAAGTGGGGAAGACCAAGACTTTGGTGCCAGCGTGCCCAAAGACGAGCAGCTCCATATTGCGTTGCAAGTCGTGTGACCACCAACGATGATATTCACGATTCACGATGTTTTCGGCCTCTTCCGTCTGAGATAGGGTTGGATCAAAACTGCATTTGGTAATCTAAGGAACCACAATTCTACAGAATGAGCACCGATCCGATCATAACTGACCAGCCAATCGCGCCCGCGCAGGCACCCAGCGACCTGAAGTCGCGTCTGCGCTTGCATCAACAGTTCGCGTCCGAACTGATGGACGAGAAGCACGACTTCATCGTTTACCTTCCTCCCCTGTACGACGCTGAGCCTGACCGGCGCTACCCCGTGCTGTATCTCCAGGACGGCCAAAATCTGTTCGATCCCGACACGTCCTTCATCCCAGGCAACTATTGGCGCGTGGGTGAAACCGCGGACGAGTTAATCATCGCCGGCGCGATTGAGCCGCTCGTCATCGTCGGCGTCTACAACACTGGAGTGCATCGCATCAACGAGTACACGCCGGTCGGGGACAAGCGACTCGGTGGCGGCCAGGCCGACGCTTATGGCCAGATGCTGGTGGAAGAGCTAAAGCCATTTATAGATCACAACTACCGTACGCTTCCCGGCATTGAGAATTGCGGTATTGGCGGATCATCTCTAGGCGGATTGGTCACCCTTTACCTCGCCCTCAAGTACACCTGGGTGTTCGGCAAGCTGACTGCCATGTCACCATCCGTCTGGTGGAGGAAGCGGGCGATCCTGAGAACCGTAGCCCAGATCAAGAGAAAGCCTGATTTGCGCATTTGGCTCGACATTGGGACCAATGAGGGCCTTCGCGCGCTTCAGGATGTCCGTGATTTGAATAAGACCTTGATCAACAAAGGATGGAAGCTCGGCGAAGATCTCTGCTACGCGGAAACCGAGGACGGACAGCACAACGAGGTCGCATGGGCGCAGCGGGTCGCGCCCATGCTCCAGTTCCTGTTTCCGCCGCGCAAGTAGCGTCTGGGCGCTATTCCGCGCTAACGGCTAACCCAGGGTGCCCGGTCTCAGCTCTCAGCTTCATTGCTGCCAGGAATTACGTAGTTGTCTTTTTGTGGCAATCCGCGCATTTCAGCGGAGCAGCCTTGCCATTCTCGTCCTCCGCCTTATGACAATCAATACACAGTCCGGCGGTGGCGCTGGTGTTGTGGAACGCCGTCTGCAACTTGATGCTGACCGGCGGAGTTGCCGGATTGGTATGGCAATCGGTACAAGCCTCTTGCGGGGCCCTCAGCGGCTTCTGTGGCTTCGAAGGGTGATGGCAAACTTCGCATTTGCCAGCTACCTTCAGGTGAGCCGAGTGGTCGAATTTAACCGGCCCCATGGGACCACCCTTGAGAACGATGGGGGCAGTCGGAGCGGTCTGGGCGAGCACGCCGCCACAGAGCATGAGGACGACAAGAACTCCCTCCAGCATCACAAATAGTCTGCTAGGTTTCACAATGCCCTCCCAAGACGGCTCACCTTCGTGCAATCTCGATTCTAGGCAGGCATGGCCGGCGCTTCTGTGACGCCAGGGCCATGGGAGTGTGACTAGCGGTCGAAATCGCTCCCCTTCATCCACAGCGACAAACATGTGTATGTGACGCCGGTCACAGACTTGTTAGTGGCCCCATCACAGCCCGCTCGCCCTTCGCCCACTATCTTGAACAGTAGCGATTCATAAGCAAATACAGATCGCGCGCGTTCGCCGGTCTGGGGGAACGAAAAAGACGTGAAAACAACTGAATGCTCTGCTTCGGCCGCCACCATTCCTGCAACTTCATCGGCGGTGCACGAAGATTTGTTGCGGACCTCGCCCGAGAAGGAGGAACCCGCTGGAGATACGATGCCGAGACAAAAAGTCACCCTCGATGGTAACGAGGCTGTCGCTTACGTGGCCTACCACGTCAGCGAGATCGCCGCGATTTATCCCATTACACCTTCCTCGCCTATGGGCGAATCGTCGGACGCGTGGTCGTCACTCGGCGAAAAGAACATCTGGGGCACAATCCCCAATGTCATCGAAATGCAGAGCGAAGGCGGCGCAGCCGGCGCGTTACATGGCGCGTTACAAGCAGGCGCTCTCGGCACAACATTTACCTCGTCACAGGGCCTGCTGCTGATGATCCCCAACATGTACAAGATCGCCGGCGAGTTGACCCCGACGGTGATTCACGTAGCCGCACGCGCCATCGCAGCGCAGGCGCTGTCCATTTTTGGTGATCACCAGGATGCCATGGCCACACGCCAAACGGGCTTCGCGCTGCTTTCGTCGAACTCGGTGCAAGAGGCGATGGACCTGGCGCTGATCGCGCATGCCGCGACGCTGGAGTCGCGCATTCCCTTCCTGCATTTCTTTGACGGCTTCCGTACATCGCATGAAGTTTCCAAGATCGAACAACTCAGCCTGGATGACATGCGCGCCATGATCGATGACGATCTGGTGCGCGCTTTCCGCGAGCGCGCCCTCTCGCCCGATCATCCGGTGCTGCGTGGTTCGGCGCAAAACCCTGACGTTTATTTCCAGGGGCGCGAATCAGTGAATCCGTACTACCTGGCCTGTCCCACTATCGTCCAGAACACGATGGACAAATTCGCCCGGATCGTTGGCCGCGAATACCGGCTTTTCCAATACGACGGTGCGCCGGATGCCGAGAACGTGATCATCGTCATGGGCTCGGGCGCAGAGGCTGTGCAGGAGACTGTGGACTACCTCACCGCCAAAGGCCGCAAGGTTGGCGTGCTGAAGGTGCGCCTGATGCGTCCGTTCTCCGTCGAGCACTTCCTGCAAGCTCTCCCCGCCACGGTGAAAAGCATTGCCGTACTCGATCGCACCAAGGAGCCGGGCAGCATCGGCGAGCCACTGTATCAAGACGTGATTACGGCCCTGACAGAAGGCTTCACCGCGGGCAAGGCTCCGATGGCCGCGTTCCCGAAGGTTGTAGGCGGACGCTATGGGCTGTCATCCAAGGAATTCACTCCAGCGATGGTGGCGCGGATTTATGAGGAACTGCAAAAGTCAACTCCACAGAACCACTTCACGATCGGCATCCTCGACGACGTCACCCACACCAGTCTCGACTATGATGCGACGTTCTCAACGGAGCCAGCCGAGACGGTACGCGCCATGTTCTTCGGGCTGGGCGCTGACGGCACAGTGGGCGCAAACAAGAACACCATCAAGATCATCGGCGAAGAAACCGAACCTGAACGTACAAGGCTATTTCGTGTACGACTCCAAGAAGTCGGGCGCGGTAACTACGTCGCATCTGCGTTTCAGCAAGCAGCCGATTCATTCGACCTATCTCATTTCGCGAGCGAATTTCGTAGCCTGCCACCAGTTCAGCTTCATGGAGCGCCTCGACGTTCTGAAGACGGCCGAGCCCGGAGCGGTCTTCCTGCTCAACAGTCCTTTCGGTCCCGACGAGGTTTGGGACAATCTTCCACGCTCCGCGCAGCAAACGATCTTGCAGAAGAAGCTGCGCTTCTACGTGATTGACGCGGTGGAAGTGGCGCGCGCGGCCGGCATGGGCGGGCGCATCAACACCGTCATGCAGACCTGCTTCTTCGCCATCAGCGGCGTGTTGCCGCGCGACGAAGCTATCGCCGCCATCAAACACTCGATCGAGAAGACCTACGGCAAGCGCGGAGAGTCAATCGTCCGCAAGAACTTTGCGGCCGTGGATTCCTCGCTGGAGAACCTGCATGAAGTGAAACTGCCCACCAGCGCTTCCTCGAAGTTCGAGATGCGGCCGGTAGTGCCGGCCAACGCGCCTGAGTTTGTCCGCAACGTCGAAAGCCTGATGATTTCCGGCGACGGCGACCTGATCCCGGTCAGCGCCATGCCAATCGACGGCACCTTCCCCACTGGTACCACAAAGTGGGAGAAGAGGAATATTGCGCTGGAAATTCCGGTGTGGGACGAGGAGCTCTGCATTCAGTGCGGCAAGTGCGTCATGGTTTGCCCGCACGCCGTTATTCGCGCCAAGGTTTACGACGGCAACGTCACCAATCATGCTCCCGAAGGCTTCCAGACGGCAGTTCCCAAGTGGCGTGAATTCTCTGATCTGAAATACACCCTGCAAGTCGCGCCGGAAGATTGCACCGGTTGCGGACTGTGCGTGGCGGTTTGTCCGGCGAAGAGCAAGAGCGAAGCCAAACACCGCGCTATCAATATGGAGCCGCAGCCGCCGCTGCGCGAGAAATACAACCAGTACTGGGATTACTTCCTCTCCATCCCTGAGTTGTCGCGCGACAAGGTGGCCCACGGCCAGGTTAAGGATGTGCAACTGCTGGAGCCTCTGTTCGAGTTCTCGGGCGCCTGCTCCGGTTGCGGTGAAACTCCCTACATCAAGGTGATGACGCAGTTGTTTGGCGATCGCGCACTGATCGCGAACGCCACCGGATGCTCGTCAATCTACGGCGGCAACCTGCCGACCACACCGTACACCGTCAACTCTGAAGGCCGCGGCCCGGCCTGGTCGAACTCGCTATTTGAAGACAACGCCGAGTTCGGAATGGGCATGCGTCTCGCCATCGACAAGCAGAACGAGTACGGCAAGGAACTGGTTGAGCGCATGGCATCCGCCATCGGCGAAAAGCTCGCGGTTGAGATTCTCGACCGCCGATCAATCCACCGAGGAAGGCATCTTCGCGCAGCGAGAGCGAGTGAAAGCATTGAAGGAGAAGCTGGCGAAGAACACCGCTCCCGAAGCGCGCGATTTGCTGGCGGTTGCCGACGAGCTAGTGAAGAAGAGCGTTTGGATCATCGGCGGCGATGGATGGGGCTACGACATTGGATTTGGCGGTCTCGACCATGTGCTGGCCTCCAGCGCGAACGTGAACATCCTGCTGCTCGATACCGAGGTGTATTCCAACACCGGCGGGCAGATGTCGAAGTCCACGCCACTGGGCGCGGTGGCCAAGTTTGCCGCCGGAGGCAAGCGTACTCCGAAGAAAGACATCGCCATGATGGCCATGAATTATGGCCGCGCCTATGTGGCGCACATCGCCATGGGCGGCAGTGACACCCAGACCATGAAGGCGTTCATGGAAGCTGAGGCGCACGATGGGCCGTCGATCATCATTGCCTACAGCCACTGCATTGCGCACGGATATGACATGGTATACGGCATCGACCAGCAGAAGGCTGCGGTGAACTCCGGACACTGGCCGCTCTTCCGCTACAACCCCGCGCTCGCCAAGGATGGCAAGAACCCCTTCGTACTGGATTCGCGAGCTCCCAGCATCCCGCTAGAGAAGTACATTTACAACGAGACGCGCTACACCATGCTGGTGAACAGCGATCCTGACGAAGCTAAGAAGCTGCTGAAGCAAGCGCAAGAAAACGTCAACGAGCGCTGGAAGCTGTACCAGCACATGGCCGCCATGAGCGTTGAGAAAGCTTAAGCACGAGGAGATAAGACTGTGATCGACCTTTCAACAAATTATCTGGGACTGAAGCTGAAGAACCCGGTCGTAGTATCGGCTTCGCCGCTAACCGAGAAGCTGGAAAACTTTAACCGGCTTGAAGACGCCGGGGCCTCGGCCATCGTGATGTACTCGCTGTTCGAAGAGCAGATTGAAGCCGAGAGCGAGAACATAGACAGCGCGCTGGAGTATGGGGCCAATAGCTATGCCGAAGCCACCTCCTACCTGCCCGACATGGAGAAGTATCATGTCGGGCCGGATCGTTACCTGGAACTACTGCGCAAGGGGAAGTCCGCAGTGAGCATTCCGGTCATTGCCAGTCTGAATGGCAGCTCGCCGGGCGGATGGGTGCGCTACTCCGAGTACATGGAGCAGGCGGGCGCCGACGCACTTGAGCTCAACATCTTCGATGTCCCAAGCGATCCGTTGGTAACAGCGACCGCGCTGGAAGACCGCTATTGTGACCTTGTGCGCGCCATTCGCAAGAACATTCGCATCCCGATTTCGGTAAAGCTGGGGCCGTATTTCACTTCGTGCGCCAATTTCGCCAAGCGTCTGTCCGAAGCAGGTGCCGACGGCATCGTGATCTTCAATCGCTTCTATCAGCCCGACTTCGACCTGGAGGAGATGGAGGTCATACCGAACCTGGTACTGAGCAGTCCACATGAACTGCGTCTCCGTCTCCACTGGGCTGCCATTCTGTATCATCAAGTCGAAACCTACATCGCTATCACCGGCGGCGTGCACGACTCCAGCGACGTCCTGAAGTCGATGATGGCTGGCGCGCACGTAGCCATGATGACATCGGCGCTGCTGAAGTACGGGATCGAACACATCGGCGTGGTGCTCGCAGGCATGGAGCGTTGGATGGAGGAGCACGAGTATGTTTCGGTGAAGCAGATGCGGGGCAGCATGAGCCTGGTAAACATCGAGAGTCCCTCGGCATTTCTCCGAGGCAATTACCTCAAGATGCTCGGCTCGTACACCTGGCGTGAGCCAGGAACGGCGCTGACGACATTCTAATCGGGGTTTTCACCTATACGGTCGGATTCTTGACACTTTCGGCCGTCCAGAGCGCTGTAGCCGCGATCAAAACAGGAGGGCCCAGACCGTTTAGCCTGGGCCCTTCATTTTTTCGCTTGGGTTCACCTGCCAACGTCCTGTTTCTGGCGTGGCTGGCGTTCCCTTCCAGTTAAGGTCGAGCGAATCTTGTCACCGTCAATCCGCCGCTACATCACGAGAGCGATGCTCTCCAGCTCTCGCTGGAAGGACTCCAGAGATCCACCCAGAATTCCCGCTCGACTCACCGCGTCGCGGGCTTCTTCGGCCGATACACCGTAACCGTGGCCAGCAAGAAACATCTGGATTAACTCGACTGCATCCTTCGAGTCGAACCCTTGGAGCAACTCACTCCTCAGCGCCGTTAATTCGGGGACGGAAAACTTTTCTGCCATCATTCACCTCACCTCCGACCCTTACGGGCTTTGCTAGTTAGACGGATCAGACAGCTATTAAGTTGCAGGCAATTCATGTTCCGAACTTGATACCCGGCCCGCCGTCTCAGCAGCTTTTTGTATAAATCCAACCCCTTGATGCCGCAATAGTTGCAGGCTAGCGGCGCCAAAAGGGAGCCGGTGTGGCTTTTCTGTGACAAAAGCGAGGTGCCCGGAGTCCGGAGGCCGCAAGAATTTGCGCAGATTCGGAGGGTAAATGCTCTTTGGCCCTTCGCCGGTGCGTGTTATTTCGGGAAAACTGGGCGATTTCCACCAATGGGAAAGGCTTGCAGCCGCCCTTTGAACGGCGCAAACCCATCACGGCTGTCTCAGGTCCCTTAGGCTCTCGACCTCAAACTTGCTCGATGGTGGCTTCCGGCTCTAGCAAGATCGGGATGCCATTGCGAATGGGATAAACCCGCTTGCACTCATTACATTTCAGGCCGTCCTCACCTCGTGGCACAAGTGGCTTGCGGCAGACCGGACATGCAATCACTTCCAAGAGTTCTGGGCTGATCATGATGGTCAATTCTAGCAGCTGACTCTTTCGGAATCGGCCGCCTTCAACGTCCGGGACTGATCCTCCGGATGTCCGGGGGCTCGACTCTGCTAAACTTACTCTTCCCGTATGACAGAACAACCGCGCTCCCGCATGTTTCTTTGGGTTCTCCTGGGCGGCGGGGCATTCTTCCTATTCCTGGTTGCTATCTTCGCTTTGGTTTATTTCAGCGTGCGGTCGCAGCAGAAATCAACCTTCAGCGGCTTCGGCAACAAGATTGCTATAGTCGATCTAGAGGGCGTCATCATCAGTCCAAAGGATACCGTCGACCAGCTCAAGAAGTTTGCCGACGACAGCTCCATTAAGGCCATCGTTTTGCACGTGAATTCTCCTGGCGGAGGAGCAGCGGCTTCGGAAGAGATTTATCGCGAGGTGTTGCGTATTCGCAACGAAAAGAAGAAGCCGATTGTGGCATCTATTGAGACTGTGGGAGCCAGCGGCGCCTATTACGTGTCGTCAGCCACCAATAAGATTTTTGCGGATGATGCCAGTATCGTGGGATCCATCGGGGTGATAGCCGAATGGTACAACTACGAGGAACTGATTAAGTGGGCCAAGCTGAAGGCCATAACCCTGAAAGCCGGGGACTTCAAAGACACAGGATCGCCGACTCGCGACATGACTCCGGTCGAGCGTGCTTATATGCAAGGGCTTGTCGACGACATGCACACCCAGTTCATCCACAACGTAGCCACGGGTCGGCACATGAAGGACGATGATGTCCGGGTGCTGGCAAACGGCAAGGTTTGGACGGGAGAACAGGCTATACCACTGAAACTGATCGACCAGATTGGCGACTTCCAGACGGCGATATCGGATACCGCAAAGTCGGTGGGCATCAAGGGCGAGCCCACCCTCGTGAGGCCTGAAAAAGACCGCAAGAGCGTGCTTGACCTACTTTTTGGCGATGTCTCCGACTATCTGCCGACCCGGGCAAAATTGATGGAAACGAACGTCGGTTTCTATTACCTTTGGAAATAGTGGCCTTGGTGGGCCGAGCCACGGAAGTCCAACGAAAACTTAGGCTTGCCAACCCTGTAACAAATTTGAGAGTATCCGATGTGCGGGTGAGCAGGCGATTGGTTTCGCGATAGGGAGCGTGCGAGATGACCAAGGCAGACTTGATCGATGAAGTTTCGCGGTTGGCCGAACTCACTCGAAAAGACAGCGAAGTCATTGTCGAGACGATCTTCGAGAGCGTGGTGCGCTCATTGCGCGCTGGCGACAAGATCGAGATCCGAGGCTTCGGAAGCTTCCGTACACGCCAACGTAAATCCCGGGTAGGCCGCAATCCCAAGACCGGAGACCGCGTTGAAGTTCCCGCTAAGAAGATTCCCTTCTTCAAGCCCAGCAAAGAGTTGAAGGACATGGTCAACAGCTACGTGGAACAGCATCCGCGCGTTCAAGCCACTACCGAAGGCATGCCTGAGCCGCAAGGGTGATCCCTCTGAATGCATTAATTACGCCCCCAGCTCGAGGCTGGGGTTTTGTTTTGAAAGCAGAAATTCGACTTCCCAATCGGCATCTGCGATGTGCCTTCCAACAGTTCAGGTGTCGGAACCTATGACCTATCCGCTGTGCGAGAATCAAAGCGCACTCATCCGTAACGCAAATCAGGAGGACGCATGCGAGAAGTGATCGCGACCGACGACGGGCCCAAAGCGATTGGGCCTTACTCCCAAGCCATCAAGGCGAATGGTTTGATTTTTCTCTCGGGACAGATCCCGCTCGACCCGTCAACCCAGCAACTCATCGCCGGTGACGTGGCGGCGCAGACCGAGCGTGTATTGCAAAATCTCGCGGGTGTCCTAAAAGCCGCCGGTAGCTCGCTGCAACAGGTCGTAAAGACTACTGTCTTCCTCAAGAACATGTCGGAATTCGCCGCCATGAACGAAGTCTATGGCCGCTACTTCACCGAAGCTCCTCCCGCGCGTTCCACCGTCGAGGTAGCACGTCTGCCCAAAGATGTGCTCGTGGAGATCGACGTCATCGCGGTGGGGTAACTGTAGATGATCAAGACGTTGTTCCGGGATCGGAGCGGCTGATGGGCGGCCTGTAGTTGAGGCTACCATGGGGGCGTACACGGTTGTAGTAGTCGGTCCAAGGCTGCAGATGAGCGTCCCTTTGCTCGGAGTCGGACCAGTGCTGTGAGTAAGCCCACTCGCGCAGGGCGGTCTGGATGAAGCGCTCGGCCTTGCCATTGGTTCTGGGAGTGTAGGGCCTAGTGCGGTGATGTTTGATGTGCATGGTCTGACAAGCCTGACGGAACTGAGCGGAGCCGTAGCTGGAGCCGTTGTCGGTGAGCAGAGCGCGCACGCCGATACCGTGAGTGGCGAAGAAGTCGGTGGCGGCGGCGAGGAAAGCGACAGTGGTTTCGGCCTTTTGATCGGGCAGCATCTGGGTAAAGGCCAGGCGCGAGTGATCGTCCACGGCGACATGCAGCGCCCGGAAACCAGGATGTTTCCGCTTGCCCCGCAGGCGTCCATCGCCGCGTCGGCTAACTTCAGAAAAGCGAGTCATGCCTTTGATATCCAGGTGCAGCAGGTCGCCGGGCCGGGGATGCTCGTAGCGCTGCACGGGAGGGGGTGGGTTCAGATCGCGCCAGCGACTGAGTCGGGCGCGGCGCAGGATGCGGCTGACCGAGGCCGGACTGAGACCAGTGCGGCGCGCAATCTCGTAACCGGGCAGGTGTTCGCGCCGAAAAGCAACAACCCTTTCCCCTAATGAGGAATGGATCTGTCGCGGGCTGGAGTGTGGCCGCGAGCTGCGGTCGACCATGCCGGCAGCTCCCAACTGGCGATACCGGCCCACCCATTTGGCCGCCGTCTTGGCACTCACACTGAACCGTAAAGCCGCGGCACTTACCCGCAAGCCGTCGTCGATCACCATACGGGCAAGACGCCCTCGACTCATCGCCGTCCATGGGGCATTCTTGTGATAGTCCATTCGGTCTCCAGAGTTACTAGTTGCTCGTCACAACCAGCTTCTCCGGTTCCAACCGAATGGACAACCTCTTGAAAGATCACAGGTAACTCAGGCTCACGGGAACCATCTGCTTTCCGGCGGTGTCTGTTCATCATCGGTCGAACATGAGGAGAGCACTCACGATTGCGGCACTCGCAATTGTCATCCTTGCGGCGCTGTATATTACCTCTGCAACTACTGAGCTGCTTGTGTTAGCTGGCGAGCCTGCGGCTGTCGCTACCGAGGCATGGCATCTCCCATCGACGCCGATGGACGCGGCCCTGGATGAACTACGGAAGCGATTTCCGAACCAGATCGTGATTGGCTTCGAAGAACTCTTCGAGCCGCGTCCTGAGTTGGAACCGCACATTCATCTTGGTCCCAGCGATGCCACCCTGGAAGCAGTCTTGGCTCGTATCCGGCGTGTTGACCCGAAATACAAGGTAGAACTGCTGAAGGGCGGGCTGGTTTACGTCCACCCAGCGCATCGATCAGCGGATCCCCCGGGGCTGCTCGATATCCGGTTGCACGAGTTCTTCTTACCGCCCGACGATTGCGTACTGCAACAGATCGACAATGCCATGGATCATCCCTTAGTTCGTTTTTCTTACACGCCCGAGGTAGGTGCTTACTTATGGCACGCGAAGGAAGCGTGGTATCACGCTCGCGGCAAAGTAGTACCGGGAATTGTGGGGGATTTCATGGGCGACTGTTCGCCTGCCGGCCATCGGCGCGAACCGATCTATCACAACATTACCGTTCGCGAGGCGCTGAACCTGATGGTACTTCGGTCGTTGCAAGTTACCCGGGGGGATATACCAAGCAACGTGCCCAGTTGGTTCAAGCCAAAACCCATCTCTTGGAAATACTGTTTCCGTCGCGACCCGGCAGCTGATACCGGGCTGGGCGGAGTACCTGTCTTCCAGGCTTTCTGAAGTTTCCAGTGCGGTGCTATATGCTCGTCCGAGCGAATGAATCTCACCGACCGCATTTACGTCGCGGTGCACGTTGCCCTGACCGCGCTGGTCTGCGCACGCTATCAACACGTACACGACTGGCCTTTATATGTGGGCTGGAATTTTTGCGTCATAGTTATCATCCTGCTTTTAGCTCATGAGCGTCGCGACGGCATTACCTGGGAGTTTGCCCACGATTGGCTGGCCGCATTCGTCTTCATCACCGTATTTGAAGAGGTATCGTTTCTGTCGCTCTCACTTAGGAGCGGCTGGCAGAACGTTCATGTCAATGAATGGGAAGCGCTGTTGTTCGCCCTGCCACCGGCTTTGTGGATGCACGGTCGGGCCGCTGCATGGCTGGTGCAGTTCCTGGAATTTGGCTACTTCGCGTTTTATCCGTTGTATCCGGTTGTAGGAGGTATCTTCTGGGTTTGGCGTGAAAGGCCGCCATTCGCGAACGCATTCCGCCGGCTGACCGACGCGGCCAGCGTAGGATACCTCATTTGTTACATGACGTACTTGCTCTTGCCCGTTCGCAGTCCGGCCAACAGCGTGGGAGTGCAACAGTTCAGCGGCGGCGCGTCCAAGGGCCTGTTCCACAACCTGGTTGGACTAATCCAAAACCATGCTGGCGTGCATGGGAATGCGTTCCCCAGCGCACACATCATGCTGGCATTCGTCGTTCTGATGTTTGCCTACCGTTTCTTGCCGCGCCTCGCTCCATGGCTGCTGTTCCCGATTCTGCTAATGTGTGTGGGCGCGGTTTACGACGGATATCACTACTCCAGCGACGTGATCGCTGGCGCCCTGCTGGGAATCGTGGTTGGTGTGACGTTCGCAGGCCATGCGACGCGCAGATCATATGGGCGCACATAAGAGCGGCGCCAGATGGAAATGCGCAGGCAAAAAATAACCCTCTCGAATCCGAGAGGGTGAAAGTGCGAATTACTTCGAAAGCTAGGCCTTGGTCACTTTGCCGCTGCGCAGGCAGCTGGCACAGACCCGCATGCGCTTGTTGCCGGTCTTCGTCTTGGCATGCACCGGGCGCAGATTGACGTTCCAGCGCCTCCGGGTGACGTTATGCGCGTGACTGATGTTGTTACCGAATTGCGGGCCTTTGCCGCAGATTTCACAAACTTGTGCCATGAGTAACTCCAGAAAATTGCCGAACTGGCTGGGTAAACACCTATGATACCTGACTGAGCCGATTTACGGCAAATCACGACCACTCGCGGCAATGGATGGACTGCCCGTCCTCTGACAACTCACCCGCCTTCCGGTGCTACACTTCGCGCAGTGACCAAAGAACTGCAAAGTTCGGTAGTTGCCACTGATGACGATGCGGTCACGCCGGGCACGCTTTACCTCGTCGGCACTCCGATCGGCAATCTGGAAGACATCACCCTGCGCGCGGTGCGAACTCTGAAGGAAGTTGACCTCATCGCCTGCGAAGATACCCGGCAAACGATGAAGCTGCTGAACCACTACGGCATCGAGAGGCCCACCGTCAGCTACCACGAGCACAACGAGCTTACGCGCGCGGCTGAGTTGGTCGTGCATCTAGAACGCGGTGACAACATTGCCATAGTGAGCGACGCCGGCACGCCCGGCGTAAGCGATCCCGGATATCGGCTGGTAGCGCTGGCCGTACGACATCACATACGCGTCGTACCCATACCCGGGGCATCGGCATTTTTGTCGGCCCTGGTCGCCAGCGGCTTACCCACTGACTCATTCCACTTCGGGGGCTTTCTACCCGCGAAGGAAGGCGCACGCCGCACTTTGTTGGAGGCCATTCGCTTCGCAGCTTGCATTCAGATCTTTTACGAAGCGCCTCACCGCATTGTCGCGACATTGCGTGATGTGGTGGGTATTCTGGGACCAGAGCGCCACGTTGTGATCGCGCGCGAGGTAACTAAGCTGCACGAAGAGTTCCTTCGGGGACATGCCGGGCAGGTCCTAATGCAACTAGAAGAGCGCGGGGACATCCGAGGTGAGATCACTCTGCTGATCGGCAAAGCGGACGACAAGGTTGCCGCGCAACCGTCAACCCACAATGTTGCAAAACGGATTCGGGAGCTGATGGCGGCTGAGCAGCTCGATGAGAAGGCCGCGCTGAAGCAGGCGGCCAGGGAGTTCGGGCTATCCAAGAGCGCCGCGTACCGGGAGTTGCAAAGAGACAAGTGATTGTATCGCGCGACTGAATGGCTTGGACGGAGGCGTAAATGGTCCCGCCGATTTTGAGCATTTGACAATCGGGACAGCCATGCTCAACAATAGCGGGCACGTTAGTAGTTGGGCAGTGGCACAGGCCTGCCAGCTTGGCGATGGCACCCCCCAACGCCGAATATCTAGAGACAATCCAATGGCCAAGATACTCTGCGTCGATGACGAACCGAACATTGTCACATTGAAGTGTGCGATTCTGGAGGCCGCCGGGCACCAGGTGACGCCCGCCACCTCGGCCCGCGAGGCGATTGAAAAGCTCGAACTCAATAGCTATGATGCCGTGGTGACCGATTGGCGCCTCGGGGACTCCAATGGTCGCGCCATTGTTCAGGCCGCCAAAATGAATTCCACCATGCCGGTGGTCGTCGTGTCGGGCTACGTCGCCGAGGCCTTCCAAGCGGCTGAACCACTGGCCGATCTCTACCTGGAAAAGCCGGTCAATCCGGAGGAGCTGGTTACCATCGTGAATGAACTCCTGAAGACCGGTACCCATCCGCAATAGATGCCGCTCATCTCTCCGGGAAGTCGTCGGCTCGAAGCCCCGTTAACCCGTTATAAATACTGTTGAAATAGGGTTTCCCACACATCCCGTGGCCCAGATGGGCTCATCCAACCCGTACCAAGCTGGTTACCTGCCAGCCCGAGCGTTTGAGCTGCAGTGGGTTAACACGGGGACCAAGGTGGGATCATGTGGCTGACACCAGAAATCGGGCGAAACTGGATAATTCTTTCCTGGCAGAGCGCAGCGTTGGTGGGTGGCACACTATTGAGCGTCATCGACGGCGGCCAGAGGCGAAGACATGCAACTCC
This sequence comes from uncultured Acidobacteriaceae bacterium, assembly GCA_963748225.1. Taxonomy (GTDB): domain Bacteria; phylum Acidobacteriota; class Terriglobia; order Terriglobales; family Acidobacteriaceae; genus Bog-257. Next base: position 334,213 of record CAVVHW010000010.1, on the reverse strand, counting down.
GCTAAAGAGGATCGAGTTGCAATCGGTCCTGCAGAGCTTACCTGAAGCGGTTTTTTTATTCGACGATCAATCGCGCATCATTGACGTGAATAAAGTGGCGGAAGAATTGACTGGGCAGAACTGGGACAAACTTCTGGGAATGGATGCAGCCGCCTTGTCCAACCGGCTCCTGAGCGCAGAAACGGCTTTCAGCCTGGAATCAATCATAGCCCGCACCCTGAAGGGCGAATACGTTCGCCACCAGACACAGACTATCCATGGCGGTCCGAACCGGCGGGTGATTGAAGCCCGAGTCTCCGGTAACCCAATCTACCACCCATCTCAGCGGCCTTTAGGTGCGCTGATTGTTATCGAAGATATTAGCGAGCTTTCTGCGTTGCAACAGCAAGTTGCCAGTAGCGAAAGGCACTTCGAGGTCGGCCAGATGACTGCCGGTCTGGCGCACGACTTTAACAACGTTCTGGGGACAATCTCGCAAGCAGTTTACGTCTTGGAGATGGATCCGGAGCGCTCCGAGGCCGACCGTACCATGTTGACCATCATCAACAACGCGGTGCGCCGGGGAGCTGAAATTGTCAACAATATCCGCGGATACCTGCGTGGAACTCGCGAGATGCGCACGCGCGTGGACATGCGCCGGCTTCTCGTCGAAGTCCTGCAGATGGTGGAACCAGTGCTCGAAATGCACCCCGAGATTAAAGTGACTCGGGACATCCAGGACGCCTGCGAGGTTTATGCCAGCGTTCCAGAGCTGCGCCGCGTCTTCACCAATTTGGTTCTCAATGCGCTTGATGCGATGCCACAAGGCGGATTGCTGACCGTCCATTGCTTCCGCAACGAAGGCCGAACGATCGTAAGTGTGGAAGATACCGGAATTGGCATCCCGATCGAAAGCCAGGGGATGATCTTCTCGCCTTATTTCACCACCAAAGCGAAGGGTACAGGACTGGGACTATCGGGAGCGCGCAAGGCGATTCGGGCGCAAGGTGGCGAGATACGCTTCGAAAGTTCGCCGGGAAAGGGAACGAGGTTTCTCGTTTCGCTGCCGATAGCTAACGAGCATGATAGGCGGAAAGATCGCGCCGCCTAGGAACTGGACAAGACGTCTTCAGTGGACGGCGGAGCTCCGACTGGGTGGCACTGCGGTATGCTCACTGCCACTCTGCGATAGCCGCGGGCGGGCGGGCACCACGGCGACGGATGCCGTGGCCTGAGCCAGAATCCGATGATGCACCACAAACAAGGCTAACTCCAAGCGATCGGAGACCCCGATTTTGTCGAAGATATTTCGTAGCGCGTTTTTGATCATCTGCTCGCTGGTGTAGAGCTGTAACGCGATTTCACGATTCTTATATCCCTGTACCACAGCGGCAACGATACGCAGCTCTCGATCGGATAGGCGGTCTCGTACGCGTGCACCGACCAGGTCCTCGCTGACTTCGGCGTCCTCAGGATTCGGGCTCTGCAGAAATGACTGGCCTCGCGAGAGCCGCCGCACAGCTTCGACGGCAATGTTGCCACAGGCTGAACGGTAGATGACGCCCTGCACTCCCATGCGCATGAAGTCGGATGCGTTCTCCGCATTTTCGGCAAGGATAAGCACCGCCGTACGGTGTGCCGAAGCAACCTCTCGAATCTCCGGGAGTGACGAGAGGAAAGTTGTCGAAAGGATAAGGACGTGTGATCGAAGCTTTTCCAGCGCGTTTAGTAATTGCTCCGGCAACTGCGGCTGACCCACAATGCGAATGTCTTCCTCCACCGCCAAAACTTTGGCTATCCCGGCGCGAAAGATTGCTTGATGGTCAGCGATGATAACGTTGATCATAGATTGAGCGTGCTACTTTTCCAGCGTGAGCCCGAATGCAACCCTCGAGAGGGACAGCTAAGCCTCTTTCGGACAGAGACCGGCCAGACTCAGGTTTATACCACGAATGTACGGCCAAAGATAGGTTTTTAGTCACTATCGATGACAAGTATGTAACACCAAGGTGGTATAACAGTCGCGTTAACTCGACGACACATATACCCGGCATCGGCGGCTTCGCACCTGTGTTCAGACCAAGACAACACTTGATCGCCATGGAACTATTTAAGTAACTACCCTGCGCTGGCAAGTCGCCGATGATGGCTTGTATGATCGAAGTCAGGTAGCCGGTGGCCTCAACTCTTACATTCTCACGCATCGAGACGCGACCTAACTGGGCTGAAGTCTCTCTTCCCGCCTTGCGTCACAATTTCCGCGTGCTGCGAGAGCATCTGGGCGACGACGTTAACATCTGTGCCGTGGTGAAGTGCGACGCGTACGGCCACGGTGCGCAGGAATGCGCGTTGGCGCTTGAGCAGGAAGGCGCGACCTGGTTCGGAGTGACCTCTACCGACGAAGGTGCCATCCTGCGCAATGCCGGCGTGGCTGGGCGCGTGTTGGTCATGTGTGGGGTGTACCGGGGAGAGGAAGACGACGCCGTGCGGCTCGGGCTTACTCCTGCGGTGTTCCGTTTGCAGGATGCGGAGGCTTTGGCCCAGGCGGCCATTCGCCAGCGTCTCACTTCACCGGTGCCAATACATCTAAAAATCGATACAGGTATGGCGCGCCTGGGATTACCTTTGGCCGACCTGGAGTCGTTCGCCGAGGGCGTCCAGCGCCTGCCGCAGATCGAATTGGAAGGCGTATTCAGCCATCTCGCCTCTTCGGAGGTGCTTGACGACGAAGCCACGCAGGGGCAAATCGGGCGCTTCTCGTCGGCATTGCGGATGCTTGCCGCGCGGGGTTTGCGTCCCCGGTTGCGCCATCTTGCCAACACCAGCGCAGCCATCGAACGTCCCGATACCCGGCACAACTTCGTGCGGCCCGGCCTGGGGCTCTATGGATATGAGCAGCAACCGTGCTATCACGACGGTTCGCCGGCGATAACTTCCCCATTGTCGCTTCGACCGGTTCTCGCATGGAAGACACATGTGATCGCAATTCGCGACGTTCCGACTGGCCAGGCGCTGGGATATAACGGCGCCTATGTAACTCCGGCGCCGGCACGCATCGCCACGGTTTCCGTCGGTTATGGTGACGGACTATCGCGCAGACTCTTCGGAAACGGCGAAGTGCTTCTTAGAGAACAGCGCGCTCCAATGCGTGGGCGCATCTCGATGGACCTGACTCTTGTCGATGTCACCCACATTCCTGCCGTGGCGATTGGCGACGAGGTAACCCTCATCGGTCGCAGCGGCACTCAGAAAATTACGGCATCCGACCTGGCGCGGTGGGAGGGTACTGTGGTCTACGAGACGCTGTGCAATCTTACCAAACGCGTACCCCGGCGATACATCGAGTAACCCCTGAATTTAGATGGGTACGTGAGAACTTCTTTTGAATCTGGACGTCAGAATAACAGCAAGGACTTCAGCCCCAAGGGGGCGGAATTGATGTTAGCCCAGGGCGGAAGCCCTAGATAGAGTGGAGAAGGTTAATGAGATCCCTTCAGGGACGGCACAGTCTTTAACACTTCCGGTCACGCCAGTCTGTAGAAGCTAAGCGATGCGTCGCCCTGATCCAGTCGCCGAAAGCGCACAAGCGCGCCGAAGCGCTCACCCGGGTCAAATTTCTTTTCATGCTCTGCGATGACCACACTTGCCGGCTGTAGCAACCGAGATTGCGCCAAGTATCCGAGCGTGCGCACGTAGCTACTGCGCAGTCGGTAAGGAGGATCCAGAAAACAGTAATCGCATACTACGCCCGTACTCTCCAGCAGTAGAAGCGCTTGCGCGGCCTCGCGCTCGTGCAATTCAAACCCATCGGAGATTGCAAGCGAATCAAGATTTTCACGCAACAGCCTTGCGTGCCCTTTCGCCGATTCCACAAAATACACCTGGCGCGCGCCGCGACTCAGTGCCTCGATGCCGACAGCTCCGGTCCCTGCGTAAAGATCGAGCCACACGCTGTCCCGCAGGTTGCCTGCGGCACCAAGCACATTGAATAGTGTCTCACGCAGCCGGTCGCTGGTGGGCCGCAGATCGAGGCCCGGTAGCGAGCGCAGGGGACGGCTCCTGAACTGACCGGCGATGATGCGCATGTCCTAGAGTGTATAGAATGAAACTGGAGGCTGACGCGGAGCGATGAGAAGTTGGTCAATTCCTGCGGGACGATTGTTCGGAGTGGACATCCGCATCCATCTCACGTTTGTCTTTTTGCTGGCATTTGTATGGTTCACCCAATCAGTAACGATGGGGACGGCGGGCGCAATGCGCGGCTTGGCGCTGGTTGGAATTATCTTCGGCTCCGTGGTATTGCATGAGTTGGGACACGCAGTGGTGGCACGACGCAACGGCGTGGCCGTACGCTCCATCATTCTGCTCCCGATTGGCGGCGTCACTCTGATGGAAGACATGGGCGCACACAATGCCGATCCTGCTCGTGATATCCGCATTTCTGGCGTGGGTCCCGTGGTCAACCTGGTCATCGCCGCTCTTTCGGGCGCATTCATCCTGGCATTTTTGCCGCAGGTGAATCTATGGGCGCAGCCCTTCGTACATGCCAATAACCTGCCGCGCAGTTTGTTCTGGGCAAACGTTTTCCTCGGTGGCTTCAACCTTCTGCCCGCCTATCCCATGGACGGCGGCCGCATACTGCGCGCGCTTCTCGTCGAGCGCATGGATTACGTGCGCGCAACTCGACGCGCAGTCGCCATCGGGCAAGCGTTCGCCATGGTATTGATCTTTCTCGGCGTGTGGAACACCTGGCTGATGCTGATTGGATTCTTCCTTTTTGTTGGCGCGCAACTCGAGGACCGCTCGGTCGTCTTCCAGTCGGTGCTGGAGAGCGTTCACATGGAAGATGTAATGCTTACGGGTTTCTCAACGCTTTCCCCCGCTGACACCCTGGAGGATGCGCTGCAGAAGGCAGTGCATACGTTGCAGGACGACTTCCCAGTTGTTCGCGGCGGCGACATGATCGGAGTCATAAGTAAACAGCGTATTGTGCAGGCGCTACGCGTTGGAGGCAATGGATATGTGCAATCGGCTATGGTGCGGGCCTTCGAAATCGCGCAGGCTGGCGATTCGCTGGCGTCGGCTTTCCGCAAGCTCGGCGGGCGAGGCCTCAGCATGATTCCTGTGGTCGATCAGCAACGGCTGATCGGCATTGTAACCATGCAAAACCTGATGCACAGCATGGCCCTCCTGGCGGAGACCCGGCGTTTGCGGCGTCAGCAAGAGGCGGAAAACTAGAGATCAGCTTTGTCCAATGCTGACGCAGAAACTAACGTAGGATCCAACCTAGCGTGATGTACGTCACTTCCGCATCCGCAGGATAAGGATGCGCTCTCACCGAGAACTCAACTTCCTTCGCAAACGGAGACGGAGACAACACGAACATCCGATCCTTTAACTGCAACCTGATTGTCTGGCGGCGTGGCCCAATGCGTTGAGGAAATTCGACACTCTCTTCCGAGCCACAACACAAGTACAACGAAAGCAGATCGCAGAATTGGAGCACGTCGGTCCAGTACTGCACCTCCCCTTCACTGCGATTTTGCAGGTGCAGCAAACGCTCCTGTCGTTGCCCTTCGGATGCCAGGAATTCGTGTACACTTCGCGAATCGTCGCCCGAGTAGACGCCCATCTCCATCCCAAACTTGCCCAGACGTACGAAGTGCCCACTGACGATCAGCGCAGCGATAGATGCGACCGCTTCGGCTGCATCAATCGACCCTTGCCAGGCGCGCAGGAAATCACCTGCCTTGATATCCAGGAACGACAGCGGCCGGCCTTGTGCGTTCAGAGCGATGTTGTCTCTGGAATATATCGCAGGAGTTGCGCTGAGCCGTTCGCAGCCGTTGTCGAATTCCTTCCAGCCCTCATCGTGCAGACTGATGCCGCGCACGATGTCATCGTCCATTGGAGGCGCACCGGGGATGGCGAGGTGCCGCGCGATTTCGCCCGAAACCCATGCGTGATCAGGCTGCCGTACTAGTTGATATTCTGCTGACCTTGCCTTCTGAGTGCGGACCACGGCCTCCCACGCTGGGACAAGCCTGCCATTATCGGGCTGAGGTTTGGCTTCGGTCCTGAGGATCATCGAGCTTATCTCGGTCGCGCAGCGCGCCCGCGCTTGCTTGCCGCAGCTCGGACAGGGCCGGTTCCAGTGGGGGGCTTGCGTCCGCCATCAAGCAGTTGCTTTAGTACCAGGGCGTTGTTCTGCTCTTCATTTCGGGACGCGAACAACAAGGTCAGGCGACGATGTTTCCCATGCAACTCGTAAAGTTGCTGTAGCTCGTTGTTCGCCGCTTCGCAAGTTAGCTCTTTGAGATACTTCTCGCGAAACTTGCTCCATTGCAGTGGATGTGCGTGAAACCATTTGCGCAACTCGTTGGAGGGTGCCACCTCTTTCAGCCAGGCGTCCAGCGCGACGTCTGACTTCTTCAATCCGCGCGGCCATAAGCGGTCTACCAGCACACGAGCGCCATCTTGCGGCAACGGCTCAGCGTAAACGCGCTTGAGAGCAACTGTCATGCGAGGTGTATTCTAACTCTGCTGGAGCCTCCGTGCAGGCTCACGCGAGTACAGATCGCCCGGAAACCTGGAAGAATGTCGATACCAAAACGCGCGCCTCTCGCCTTCCTCTCTGCAATCGTTCTGATCATTGTTACGACCTTTCTAGCCTGCGATTCCGAGCCTCGCAAGACCGACGCTGAACTGGGACTGACTCCGCAGCAGGCGCTAGGCCGCCGCGTTTACGATGCGCGCTGCGCCGAATGTCATTACGCCTACAGTACACATGGCCTGCGTGGGCCAAGCTTGAATGGACTGTTCAAAAAGCCGTTCATGAAGAGTGGAATCCCTGCCAATGACGACAGAGTTACAGACATCATCCTCATGGGCCGCGCCAAGATGCCCGCCTTCCAGCAGAAGCTCACGCAGCAGCAACTGGACGACCTGATGGCCTACCTGCATACGTTGTGAGAGCCGCCGGTCGCGCTATTCGCTATTCGCCGTTCGCTTCAGATTCTTGGCTTTTGGCACAGTGCAAGTCTTACGGCTCTGACCGCTGAAGGCTAAAAAGCTAACGCGGGCAGAAAATACGAATGGCCAAAGGCGAAGAGCGAAGAGCGAGTAGCGTCATCTCCACGCGGTACAATAGTTATGTCGTATGGCTACCGCTCCTGAACTGATCCAGATCGAGATTGGCCCCCGCCGCCCGGCTGCCAAGCCAGAGTGGCTGAAGGCGCGTGCGCCCATGGGCGAGAATTACCACAACCTTAAGGCCCTGGCGCGCAACCTGGAACTGAACACCGTCTGCGAGTCGGCGCACTGCCCCAACATCGGCGAGTGCTGGAACCACCGCACCGCGACGTTCATGTTGCTGGGCAATTTGTGCACCCGTCGCTGTGGTTTCTGCGCGGTCCCGAAAGGGCGTCCGCAGCCGATTGACTACGAAGAGCCTGGCCGTGTCGCCGAAGCAGTTGAGAAACTAGGCCTGAAGTTCGCGGTGGTTACGAGCGTCAATCGCGATGACGACAATGTCGGCGGAGCGCGCGTCTTCGCCGACACCATCACGGAGATTCGGCGGCGCGTTCCCGGATGCCGCGTGGAGGTGTTGATTCCCGACTTTCAAGGATTGGAAGAGCCTCTGCGCATCGTGATGGATGCCAAGCCGGATATCCTGAATCACAACACCGAGACCGTGCCTCGCCTGTATCGTGTAGCCCGCTCCGGGGCGCGCTATGAGCGCACCTTGCGTCTGCTGCGGCGTGCCAAGGAAATGAATGCCGCGATTCCGACCAAGAGTGGCGTGATGGTTGGTCTGGGCGAGAGCACCGGCGAATTGCTCGAGGTCTTCCGCGATCTCGCGGCCCACAACGTGGACATCCTCACCATAGGCCAGTATCTGCGGCCCTCGAAGGACCACCTTCCGGTGGCGCGGTTGTACACGCCCGACGAGTTCCGCTTCCTCAAGGAAGAATCGCTGAAGATGGGTTTTCGGCATGTGGAATCCGGTCCGCTGGTGCGTTCCAGCTATCACGCCGACGAGCAGGCCGACGCCGGTACGCGAGTCATATAAGTCCGAATCGGCCAAAGCAAGGTCTCTTACCCCACGACAAAACTCTTCATCTTGCGCAGCAGCGACTCCGGCGCTTGCACATCAAGTTCAACGTTTCCGTCGCGATACTCACGCGCAACTATAACCGCCTTGGCGTCAAGCGCAGCCAGGGCTTTGCCTTCCGACTGAGGCACGCGCATGTGGACCCGCCGCACCGGATCGTCGGCAACGAGTTCGTCGATGCGCTGGAGTAATCTTTCCAGCCCAAGTCCTTTTGTGGCTGAGACGTGGATCACGCTCTCCGTGTCACGCAGGCTCTCTTGTTTCTTCTCCGGCAGCAAATCCACTTTGTTCATCACGTAAATTCGCGGCTTGTCCTGCGATTCCAGCTCGCGCAGCACTTTTTCAACCTGCTCCTGCTGCTCCGCCGCCGTGGGGCTGGTCACATCGGACACGTGCAGTAGCAAAGACGCCCGCTGCACTTCTTCCAAGGTCGCGCGAAACGCCGAAACGAGTGTGTGTGGCAGGTTTCGGATGAACCCCACAGTGTCGGACAACAAGACCTGCCGCCGTGAAGGCAGAGTTACGCTTCGCAGGGTGGGATCAAGCGTGGCGAACATACGCCCGCTCTCTAACACTCCAGCGCTCGTGAGCGCGTTGAAGAGGCTCGACTTTCCCGCGTTGGTGTAGCCAACTAGCGCGACGGTCGCGATGGGAACAGACTCACGCCGCTGCCGCTGTTGTCCCCGGATGCGGCGAACGTTCTCCAATTGCTCTTTTACGTGGCGAATACGCCGGTAGATTTTGCGCCGGTCCGTCTCCAGCTGGGTTTCGCCCGGCCCACGGGTTCCGATGCCGCCGCCAAGCTGCGACATCTGCACGCCGCGTCCTGCCAGGCGCGGCAGCAAGTACTGCAGCTGTGCGAGCTCCACCTGGAGTTGTCCTTCACGGGTGCGGGCGTGACGGGCAAAGATGTCGAGGATGAGTTGGGTGCGATCGATCACCCGCAGATCAAGCGCGCGCTCAAGGTTGCGCTGCTGCGATGGGCTCAGTTCGTGATCGAAGATGACCAGATCGGGCGAACTGGAGGTGACGGCGCCTTGCAGCTCCTCTAGTTTCCCGCTGCCGATCAGGGTGGCGGAATCCGGCTTCTGCCGCCGCTGCAAGAATTCGCCGATGACGGCTGCCCCCGCGCTGGCGGCCAACTCGCATAACTCCGCCAGCGACTCGTCCGCCGAAAATCGACGAACTTCCGATGCATCCGTGTCCAGGTGGGCGGTAGCGGCGTTGCGCGCCTCACGCGCGCTTGGCGGGACCATTCCGGTAGGTTCCTGCCGGGAGCGAGAAGCGGGGGGTTCATCAGTCGCCGATTGACGGCCTTTCGGCGAATCAGTTTTCGGGTTGCGCTCGCCTGCCCGAGACGAGAATTCCACTCCCACGAGGAAGGCTCGCTCCGGCCGGCTCTGTCCGGTTTGCCAAGAGCGGCCATTCGCTCTGAAGTTCATTCCACCCGCGCGAGAAATAGATTAGCCCTCAGAGGTTGTGGTTGTGTCCGCGGTGTCTGTATCCGGTGGACCGGCTGGTTCCGCTGTCGCACGGTGTTCAAAGTGACGTTCGGAATGCGCGGAATGAGCGGAACGCGACATTGCCACAGTAGAAATGGCGTGCTTGAAAATCAACTGCTCCTGGTTGTTGGTGTCCAACACTACAGAGTATTTGTCAAAGGAGCGAATTCTCCCGGTCAGCTTGACTCCGCTGATCAGATAGATGGTAACTACAAACTTATCTTTGCGGGCAGTGTTGAGAAACCCGTCTTGTATGTTCTGTGCTGCCTTGTTTTCCATGTGTCCCTCCCTGGCAACAATGCAAAAAACAGCACAGCCCCAGATTCGTCGGCCCCTCACGATTCCGGACCTGTAGAAATTGTCCGCAGCTGTTCACCTATACGTTAACCAGGCTGCGGAAGCAATCATAAGCCACTTTACGATAAGGCGGCGGCGACGCGATTTCAACTACAACAAGCACAAGACCGTGTGATGTAGAATTCGCGCACTGCTCACAATTGGAAGGGTGGGCAGGTTATCCCTTCGAAGCATAGGTGGCCCAGATGACCGTTTCGATAGTGGCGCTACTTTTGACGCCTAGACTACACTTCCCTGGCGGCGCGCAGACCGCCTTGATCGTCGTTCGCTGGATCCATTTTGTCGCCGGAATTACTTGGATTGGCCTGTTGTACTTCTTCAACCTGGTGGGCATGCCATTTCTGCAGGAGCTCGACGCCAAATCCCGAGGAACTGTCGTTCCCAAGCTTATGCCGCGGGCGCTGTGGTGGTTTCGGTGGAGCGCCGTGGTAACCGTTTTAGCCGGTATTGCCTACTGGATGCACATCGTAGCGAACGACGCTCGCAACGCGGTGGCCCAAGGGGAACCGGCTTCTACCGGGATGATATTCGGAGCCTTCTTCGGACTTTGGACGTTGGCGTTCGTCGTGGAGACGGGCGCTCTGATGTCCCCGGCGGAGATATTCAGAAAGGGGCCTGTACTGGGTGTCATCGTTGCGATCGCAGTAGTTGTGGCAGCCTACATTTTTGTGAGCTTGAACCAGCACGGCTGGGAGAGCAACCAAGCCCTGTCCATCGGCATTGGCGGCGGGCTGGGCTGGTTCATGCTGCTGAACGTTTGGGGCGTGGTGTGGCGTATGCAAAAGAAGCTGATTCGCTGGACTGAAGCCAACGCCACCCAGGGAACGGCAATGCCGCCCGAAGCGGCCAAGCTGGCGAGAATCTCTCTGCTTTGTACACGCCTCAATTTCTGGATATCGTTCCCCATGCTGTTCTTCATGGGCGCGTCCAGCCACTACATCATGTTTGGGGGACGGTAAATAGCTTCTCAATCGTCGTTCTTGATATCAACGACATGAGATCCAGAAATGGCACCGGCCGCCTCGCAGCTCAGAGTGGACCGAGATAATCCGATTCGCTCACCAGCAGAATTAGTGGCTGCCCGGTGATTTGTCTGGTCGCCTCCCAGTACCGCACCAGGATGGAGTACACCAGCAATCCGGTCTCGCCTTCTCCGAAGAGCAAGTATTCCAGTGACTGCTTCATCAGTGTGCGTCGCGTCAGCCCAAGCACCAAGCTGATGGGATCCAGGAGTTCACTGAGGTAAGCGATCGAGTTGGCAATTGCCACCGCCCCGAACGCCTCAATCACAACGTGATCGCCCTCCTCAAAGACCTGCAGCCGTAAAGGAGCCAGGAACTCGCTGCGATTGTCTAGAAGGTTGACGTGCAAAAAGGCAAGCCGGCCTTCAACGCGGTAGCGCTTCCGCATCTTCTGCGTCAGTGACGCCCGGCGTTCTGGCGTCGCGATATGGTGCGGAACAAGATTAACCTTCTTGCCGCTAATGACCTTCCATATTTCGGCCGACTCATGATCGAGGAAGACTGCCCTTGAGACCCGCATCTCTGTGGACCGCATGAGACGGCTTAAAGCGCTTACGGTCAGCAGCAAGAAGATGAAGACGCTGGCAATGATGGCGCCATCGGGTCGTTCAAACACATTGGCGACAACCGTGTATACGAACACCGCTGTCACCACCAGGAAGTAGAACGGAGGTAAGAATGTCACGGGTCTTCGCAGGCTCGACTCTCGCCACAGAGAAATCGTGACCGCCACCGCCGCCGACAACATCAACACCAAGACGCCAGTGGCGTAGGCGCCTCCCTGTGCCGAAACCGAAGCTCGGAAAACTAACGTGACCACGATGTCGATTGCCAACAGCACCAGCACCAGGGGGCGTTGGTAGGCCACCCAGTCGGGGGCCATTCCGAAGCGAGGCAAGTACCGTGGTATCAAGTTAAGGAGACCAGCCATGGCGGATGCGCCAGCAAACCACAAGATCAGAATAGTTGACAGGTCATAGACCGTACCGAAAACATTTCCCAGATAGAGGTGGGCAAGATAGGCGATTGCCCGTCCGTCCGCGGGTCCTCCGATCTTGTAAGCGCTCTCGGGAATCAACGCGCCGGTTATGAAGCTGGAGAGCAGGAGCATAACGCTCATAAGGAGAGCCGCTGTCACCAGCAGCTTCCGCGTCGCCAGGATGCGACCCGGAATTGTGTCCTCGGTCTTTCCCGGTTCGGTGCCCGAGACCAAAGGCATTACTGAAACCCCGGTCTCGAATCCGCTCAGCCCTAATGCCAGTTTCGGGAATACCAGCGCCGAGGCGATGAAAACTGCAGTCCAATCGCCGTGCATGCTGAGCCCAGCACGCCAGTGAGAAAGTAATTCTGGATGCTGCGCGATCTTCGAGCCGCACCACAGCAACACAATCGCGTTCAGCGCCAGGTAAGGCACAGCAACAAAATCGGCGAGCCGGATAGCTTCGCGAAACCCCATCATGAACACGACTGCCAGCAGCAACAACAGGATCAGTGTTACCCGCATCCGGGAATCGCCGGCAAAAGGATGCAGATAGGGATTCGCGATAGCGTGACGCGCTGCATCCGCGGCAGATAACGTCATGGTGATGACAAAATCGGTTGCGGCAAATCCCAGCAGAACCAGAACCATGATCTTGCCGGTCCACCCGGGAAGTAAATTCTCCAGCAATGCGATGGATCCCTGTCCAGCGTAGGATCGTTTGGCTACGGCCGCATAAATGGGCACCGCGCCGAACAGGGTCACCACAACCAGCACCGCGGTCGCGGGCAGGGCCAGCGCCCCGGCGGCCAGCAATGCGATGCCCGGTTGATAACCCAAGGTGGAGAAGTAGTCGACGCCAGTTAGCCAGAGCACCTGGTACCACGGATAGGTACGCTCCGGCCCACGCGACGATCTCGACAGATCGTCGTGCGCGAAGAACCTGCCTAGCCGCCCCTTGGGAGAATCATTGGGCACAGGCAAACGGAGAACCATATCTGTGGACGGCGGTGTGGTCATGGGATCGGAACGAGTCGCACCCGCTTCCGCGGAAGTCCGATTGTAAGGCGGAACCGTCAGTCAGGCGAGATCATTGCGCTAACAGGCAGAATTTAGAACGACCGGATACCAATAGTTGCTCGCAAAGTGTTGCGTGTTATGATCCCCTTGTTTTCAATAAGAGCCGCAAGTAGGGCATCCGAACTAAAGAATGTCTGGTCTTCGTGGACGAACCATCCTCATACTCTGCGTGCTGGCTGCGGAAGGGCTCGCTTGCGCGCAAAGGCCGCCCTCCGCTCCCGACCGTCCGTGGGATAGTTCGCTGGCGAAACAGCAGCTAACGGTACCTCCGCGACCCGCATCGACCGCCATTTTGGATCCAGCCAAGGTGTACACGCTGTCCGAGTTAGTGAACATCGCCGAAGAGAACAATCCGGATACGCGAGTGGCCTGGCAGAACGCGAAGGCACGAGCTGCCGATCTGGGTATCGCTAAGTCCACTCTGTATCCTACTTTGGCAGCTGAGGTGTTGGCGGGCACGACGCGAGAATCAATTTTCTTTGGCAACTCCTTTCAGCGGCAGACGGTGGAAACGTTTTCGCCGGTCTTAGCTCTCGATTACATTATTTTTGATTTTGGCCGGCGCTCGGAGGAGATATCGATCAGCCGGAACAACCTTCTGGCTGCCAACTTCCAATTCAATGACACTCATCGTAGGGTCATCTTTGGCGTAATGCAGGCTTACTACCACCTGCTCGATACCAAAGGACTGCAGGAAGCTGCCGAAGCGAACCTGAAAAACGCCCAGACCGTGGACCAGGCCGCCGAGGCCCGGCTGCACTTGGGTCTGGCGACCTTGCCCGACGTTCTGGAAGCCCGCAGTGCGGCCGCGCAAGCCGACTACAATCTGCAGGCCGCCATTGGCGCGACCGAGATTGCACATGGCGATCTGGCAACTGCGCTGGGCATCTCGCCGACTGTGGAGTTTCAGGTGGAGAGTATCCAGACCATCAAAATGCCGGAGAGCATCGGCGACACCGTAGAGACTTCCATCGACAAGGCGCTGGCGCAGCGTCCCGATCTGTTGCAACGCGTGGCCGACCTGCGGGCTACGAGTGCCGAAGTGAAAGAGGCGCAGCGGGATTTCTTCCCCACGTTGAGCATAGACGGCAACGCTGGCATCGCCCGATCCTATGGACAACAGGGACAAATGGCGGGAGTGTATTCTCCCACGGTAAATCCCTGGAACGCACAGCTCACGTTGTCGTGGACATTGTTTGATGGACTGGCGAGAGAAAAGCGCCTGCAGGGTGCACAAGCGAATCAAAAGCAAGCCGCCGCCACGCTGGACTCAATCCGTGATCAGGTGGAGAACCAGGTCTGGTCGGCTTATTCGACAGCACGCACCGCGCTTCGTCAGCAGAGAGCGGCGGCGGCGCTTCTGGAAGCGGCCACGGAGTCCTACAACTCTGCCCTGGAATCGTACAATTACGGCGTGCGAAGTCAGATCGACGTGGTCTCGGCGCAACGTGTTTTGGCGGACGCGCGCACCGCGGACGTGACCGCACGCACACAACTACTGGTAGGACTGGCAGCTTTGTCCTATGAAACTGGCGATCTACTCTATGCGAAAACACCTTAAAACGAGCATGGGATTGAAACCAATTACGGATTCTGACAAGGTTCGGTTACTGGCCGTTGTCGGGTGTGCCGCGGCGGTCCTGTCGACGGCGGGATGCTCCCGGGCGCCGACCTTCAACATTCTAGGTTCGTTTTTCCCGGCTTGGATACTTTGCGGAGTTATCGGGATAATGCTCACCGTAATGGTGCGGGCGCTGTTTGTGCGCGCAAACTTCGAGAAGGAGCTTTCCCCTCTGATTCTCGTTTATCCGTGCTTGGCTTTGTTCTTCACGTTTTCGATATGGTTGTTGTTCTTTAGCTGAATTGGGAGGAAATGCCATGCCCGATAGCGACGCTCCAGTTCAGCGCAAACTTCTGGGGAAAATTGTGAGCGTGGCAATTGTAGTCGCCGCGCTGATAACCGGTGCGCTGGTGGTTACTGAAACTACCTTGTATCCCCGCACGGACGACGCCGAGGTGTTCGCCAATTTCATTGGCATCGCTCCCCAGGTCGACGGGCCCATTACTACGCTGGCAGTGCAGGACAATGCCTTCGTTAAGCAGGGCGGTCTGCTCTTCGAGATCGATCCCAGACCCTACGAATACGCTTTGCAGAAAGCGCGCTCCGACCTGAGCACCCTGGAAGGCCAGATCGTTGACGAGACTAGGACCATCGCATCGCAACAAAGTGCGGTAGGTGCCGCCAAGGCATACACGGACAGTGCCGCCGCGAATGTCAATCGCGCGGCATCGACGGTCAACGAAGCCCAGGCCAATGTCTCCAGCGCCAAAGCCGCGCTGGATCGGGCGCAGGCGGAATACCAGTACACGTCGAACAATTTTCATCGCATTGAGCCACTGCTGGCCAAACAGTTTGTAACCGTCGACCAGGTAGACGAAGCGCGCACGGCAGTGACGGCGCGACAGCAGGCCGTCGATCAAGCACGCTCGCAGGTGGCGCTGGCAGAGGCGCAGGTGCTATCCGCCAAAGCACAGTACGAACAGGCGAAAGCCGTAATGCTGCAAAGCCATTCGCAGTTGGCGCAATCACAGCACAGCGTCCTGACGCTCGAGCCGCTAACCGCACAGCGCGAGGGCAAAGCCGCCATCATTCGCGATGCCGAGTACAACCTGAACAATTGTCGCGTTTACGCTCCTTTCGATGCCCGGGTTACCAACCTCACGATCTCGCAGGGCGCTTACGCCCACACCGGTCAGCAGGTGTTTACGCTGATCGACACCCGAGTGTGGTGGGCCGTGGCAAACTTTCGCGAAACTCAACTGAGGCGTGTGAAGCCGGGAATGCACGCTGATGTGTACGTGCTTTCGCGTCCCGGGGTGCACTACGACGGAGTGGTGGACAGCGTTGGATTCGGAGTGCAGCCGGACGCAACCCTGGTGGGCACCTTCGGCCCCGGCCTGCCCGATGTGCAACGCTCCCTTAACTGGGTGCACCTGGCTACCCGCTATCCGGTGCGGGTGCGCATTGAGGCACTCGAGACAGAACCCTTCCGGCTGAGTGAATCGGCGGTGGTCGTTATCCGGCGCGGTCCGTCCGGCAGGACACAATAGCGATGTCGGCGCGAGATGAAGCGCTGCCGGCGGTCGTTCACTCGCGCACGCTCGACAACGCCTGGACTTGGTTCTGGAATTTTCTCAAGAGCGAACTCTCTCCTTATCCGGGCCGCGCCTGGGTCGTGGGGCGCATGGTCATCTCTGCCAGCATCGTGATGCTGCTGGTCATGACCTTTCAAATCCCCAATGGCTTTCTGGGGGCAATCTACACACTCTTTCTGAGCCGCGAAAACCCCAACGTAACCTTGATCGCCGGGATCCGGACCACCATTGTCTATTGCCTCGCCGCGGTTTATACCATCGTCGGCGTCATGACCATGATCGATGATCCGTTGACTCATTTTCTGTGGATCACGGTTTCGCTTTTTATCGCCTTTTACGTGATCAGTATTCTTCCGGATTATTTCACCGCTATCGGCTTCGGCTTCACGGTTGCGGGCGCGATTCCCCTGTGGGACCAGACAACGCTCACCGTCAATATGCGCACCGAGAATACGCTGTGGATCGGTTTTTCGGTGGTGATTGGAACCGCGGTTACGGTCGTCGTGGAATACATTTTTCGCCGGGTACGTCCCACGACCGATCTCAGCCTCGGTATCGAGACTAGGCTCCAAGCGGTGGAAGATCTATTGCGACAAATCGCCGCCGGCCAGCAGTCATTTAAGTTCAAGAAAGAGATCGCGCTTTATTCGAGTGTAGGCACTTCGCGATTGCGGCGAATGTTGGTGCGCTCGGGGTACCCGCCACAGTTCGTAGCCCAGATGAACGCAGCTATCGCCCTGCTGGGCCGAGTGATCGACCTTGCCGCCAGCTTGCAAATTGCCCGCTCCGCCCAATTTTCTGTGGCCGGCGAAAGAGATCGCGAGCGCTGTCTTGTTCTCGCTGATAAGATCTCCGGGCTTCGCGATGATCTCAAAGAACGCCGCACCCCGCGACTGGTCGAGATTCCCACGCAAACACAGCCTTCGGGACTGCCACTTCTGCCGGAAATGGAGAGAACGGTCGCGCTGATACCGCATGCATTCTCCAGTTCGGATGGTTCGAGCGACTTGCCGGGCGCGGTTACCCTAAAAGATGACAGGCAGCCCCTGTTAGTGCCGGATGCATTCAGCAGCCCTCGGCACCTCAAGTTCGCCTTGCGGGGAATGGCAGCCTCCACAGCGGCCTATCTCGTCTATACGTCGATCAATTGGCCGGGACTGAGTACTGCGGTTGCAACCTGCGTAATTACGGCTATGTCGACGATTGGCGCCTCACGGCAAAAGCAGTTTCTTCGGCTGGCAGGGGCTATGATTGGCGGCTTTGGTTTTGGAATGGGCGCGCAGGTCTTTGTGCTTCCGTACCTCAATTCCATCGCCGGGTTCACGGTGCTGTTTGCCATTGTCACCGCGATTTCCGCCTGGATCTCAACGGCCACGCCGCGCCTCTCGTACCTGGGCGTGCAGATGGCGCTGGCTTTTTATCTGATCAATTTGCAGGAATTTGCCATCCAGACCTCGCTGGCGGTTGCCCGCGACCGAGTGGTTGGGGTGCTGCTCGGACTGATGTGCATGTGGCTGATCTTCGATCGCCTGTGGGTAAAGGATGCCCTGCAGGAAATGGAAGAAGCGTTCGGCCATAATTTGCAATTGATGTCTGAGCTCGTGGAGGAGCCGTGGAAAGACGACCCCAAGACTGCGACCGTGCGACTCCTTCAGTTTCGCGATCAGATTAACAATGGATTCAATACGGTGAAGGCGCAATCGGATGCGGTTCTCTTCGAGTTTGGCCCGACGCGCGCGCGCAAGCTAGAGGTTCGCGACGATTTCCGTCGCTGGCAGCCCACGCTGGGCACTCTAGTGCAGGTGCAAATTACGTATGCGCAATACCTGATCGAGACCCGGTTAGTCACACTACCGCAGCCGATTGCAGAAGCAGAACTAGCCTTCCAAAAGGATGTGGCCCTGATGTTGCAGGCGTTAGCTGCTGAGATCGGCGGAAATGCTTTCAGTCCAGCGCCTGACGTTCAGGAGGCGGCCGCGAGGCTACGCCAAGAAATTCAAAAGTACTTTGGCTCCCCGCTTCCTCCACGGCCCGCGGACGTGATCACTCTTACACAGAACCTGGTATCGATTCTGGTTCCGCTCTACGTCGACATTCATGGGGCGTTCGCTGTGTTCAATAGTCATAATTGAATTTTGAGGAACGCTTCTGCGCTTCTCTCGATAGGTACAGCTCGAACTTGTTTGCCGATCTCTGCTTCTTTTCTGGCTCCGGCTCCTAGTTACCAATCCATAAATCTGGCAACCCTCGTCACTTCATCCTGCCGACACCAACCGGCAATCCGCTATAGAATTAAAGTTTCGCTATGCCATCGACTTCGCCGCAATCGTTTGTTAGTCCAGTTTCCGCCGCCCGGCGCGATCCTGTCCCCATACTTGACCTCACTCGTCAGTACGAGACCATCAAGGACGACGTGCAAGCGGCTCTAGAGCGCGTGTTAACGAGCCAACACTTCATCGGAGGTCCGGAAGTCGACGGCTTCGAACGCGAGTCCGCAAGCTACCTCGGAGTGAGCGCAAGCGTTGGCTGTGCATCTGGTACTGACGCCTTGTGGCTGGCGTTGCAAGCTGCCGGTGTCGGACCCGAGGCGTGTGTGATCACCACTCCATTCAGCTTCTTCGCTTCGGTGAGTTCGATTGTGCGCTGTGGCGCCACGCCGGTGATGGCGGACATCGATCCGGCTACACTGAATCTTGACCCCGACGCGACGGAGAGGGCGCTGCAGCGCGGGCGTTCGCACAAGCTCCGCGCAGTGATGCCGGTACACCTCTACGGGCAGTGCGCCAACATGGACAAGTTTGACCGCATCGTCGACCAGTACGACGCCATCCTCATCGAAGATGCCGCGCAGGCTTCTGGCGCGAAGTGGCGCGACACCAAAGCAGGCGCCCTGGGGAAGGTGGCGGCGTTCAGCTTTTATCCCACCAAGAACCTGAGTGCCTATGGCGATGGCGGATGCGTCACCACCGACGACGAGGACTTGGCGGACCACGTTCGGCGCTTACGTAATCACGGAAGCCGCCAGCGCTACTATCACGAAGAGATCGGTTGGAACAGTCGGTTGGATGCCATGCAGGCTGCGGTGCTGCGGGTAAAGCTGAAGCATATTGACGAGTGGAACCAGACGCGTCGGATGCTGGCTTGTCGCTATCACGGCCTGTTCGGCGGCTCTGGTCTGGTGCAGAGCGGCGCGCAATCGGTCAACGCGAAATCGCCCATTGCACTGCTGGCCACCATGCCTGAGGCCTATCACATTTATCACCAGTACGTGGTTCGCGCTTTTCGACGGGATGAGCTGCGAGCTTTCCTAACCCAGCAAGGCATCGGCACGGAAATCTACTATCCTGTCCCGCTGCACTTACAGGATTGCTTCACGTACCTCGGGTACAAAGCGGGTGATCTTCCAGAGTCGGAGCGCGCGTCGAAAGAAGTACTGGCGCTACCCATGTTCCCCGAGTTGCGGGAGGACGAGCAGGAACGCGTGGTGGCCGCTATCGCCGAGTTCTATAGCCGATAGAACCAACTGACGCTCACTTGTGCTTGTGATGCGGATGCGCTGAGGGGTGCACAACCCCTTGCTTCTTGCGCTCTGCATAATAAGCAGCCAACGCGGCTTCATGTTTGGCCTTCTCCGCAGCCTCTTCTTCCGGGGTCAACACACGTCGCACAATAGGACCGTTCAATTTGTAGGTAACGTCAACCATCTGCCCGTCGTCATTTTTCTTACGGATGGTAAAGGTCGGCAGGTCGCCCTCTTTGCCGAAATTCTGATGACTCGTCTTTACTGGGAAGTAGCCTTCAAGATTGCGCTCCCGATAAGCGGTCTCATAGCGATGCTTCGCCCGGTTCCTGGTGAAAATGCGAATCTGATTAAAGTCCCAGGACAGGCCATCTTTGGGCTCGTTTAACAGCACCAGGTACTGCGGCACCTGTTTGACTTCTTTGGTGTCCTTGTCTTCCTCGGGTACCGTGTTCACCACGAAGTAGCCCATAATGCGCTGGCCTTCGGCGTATTGCGCAACGTCCAAGGGGATGTCGAGGTCAACCATGCGCAGCAGTACCCAGCCAACGTGTCCGGCCGCGTTGCGCACCAGATACCAGTCTTCCATCACGGGCTTTGGAGTCTCGGGAGGCTTGCCGGACGCGCCGGCTGGCGGCGCGGACTTGGCGGATGCAGACGATTTCACGGGCGCCGACGCGGCCTTGGGTTGCGGTAGGGTCGTCGCAGAGTTCTTCGGAGTTGACGTTGCGCTTGCGACCGTGGCCTTGGGAGGATTCTTCTCCGCCGTGGCGCGCTTCAGGATGTCAACCTTTTCTCCGTCCTTGAGTTGATACAGGTGCTCCGCTTCGCGCGAGGGAGTCACGTGCATGTTGAGTTCAGCACGCGTCGTTCCGTGGGCTTGCACTTCCTGGGTGGCATTGTCACTGGCCAGCTTCTGGAAGGCATCGTAAACATCCTGGGGAACCAGGCTGCGCGCCTCGATCCAACCTTCCTGTCCGCTGTCGGTTCGGACCCGTAGGAAACGTCTCTGCTTCTCCAGCACTTCCACGCGATCCCCGCTATGTACTGTGCCGATCTTGTTATACATGGTGGCTACGCGGTCGCGCAGGCTCGTTTCCTGCGCCGAGACGTACATGTACTCATGCTTGGCGAGGGCTCCGCGCTTGCAGGTGGAGCTGAGGGCAACCAAAAAAAGTGCAAGAGCAAACAGTGAAATGCGAGTGTAATGAGAAGGGAGAGATTTCACCGGCAGCACAGACCACTATAAACCAATGGCCACGGGCGGGCGGCCAGAGGCTAGTTGCAAGCCTGATGCGCAGGAATTTAACACAGAGGCCACGGAGCGCACGGAGAGTTAACTGCCTTCTCCGTGCGCTCGTGGTGCAGCCTGCGATCCAACGCTACCAGACCCGGCAAGCCGGCTTGCGGATCATGGGCGCGTCGGGCTTGCAGCTGTATGCCCTCTGAAATTCGGGCATGTTCCCGACCACGCCATTGACGCGGAATTTTCCCGGCGAGTGCTCATTGACTCCCGCCATCATGCGAGCGTACTCAGGACGCTCATTCTCGCACCAGATCTGGCCCCAGCCAACGAACAGACGCTGTTCGGGCGTGAAGCCGTCAATCGACTTTTGCGGCGCATTGCTCAGCACATCCAACAAGGCCATGTCGGCAATGCGCAGTCCACCGTTGTCGGCGGTATTTTCGCCCAGCGTCAGCTGTCCGCGAACGTGAACGTCATCCACCGCAACGAAGCTGTCATATTCCTGAACGAAGCATCCCTCCAATTTATCGAACTGCTCGCGGTCTTTGGGAGTCCACCAGTTACGGAGGTTTCCCTGGGCATCAAACTGGCTGCCCTGGTCGTCGAAGCCATGCGTAAGTTCGTGGCCAATGACAGCGCCGATAGCGCCGAAGTTCACCGCGTCATCGACCTTCGGATCGTAGAACGGCGGCTGTAAAATGCCGGCCGGAAAGTTAATGTTGTTTTCCTGCGGATTGTAATAAGCGTTGACCGTGGGCGGTGTCATGCCCCATTCACTGCGGTCCACGGGTTTGCCAATCTTATTCAGCTGCCGTTTGAACTCGAATTGATTGGCACGCAGCCCATTGCCGAGAGCGTCGCCGCGGACGACGGTTAGCGTACTGTAATCGCGCCATTTGTCGGGGTAGCCGATCTTATTCTCAATGTGCGACAGCTTGTCGAGCGCTTGCTTTTTGGTATCCTCGGTCATCCATGAGAGCTCAGTGATGTCGGTTTTGAGCGCAGCCTCCAGCTCGTGGACCATCTTCAGAGTCGCAGCCTTGCTCTCGGGAGGAAATACTTCGGCGACATGATCCTTGCCCAGCGCTTCTCCCAAGTCCGAGTTGGTGAACTGCACGCAACGTTTCCAGCGGGGACGAATCTCTTTCGCTCCGGTTAGAGTTTTTCCATAGAAGGCGAAGTTCTCGTTCACAAACGCCGTTGGCAGCAGTTGCGCGGCGTGATGTACCGTCTGCCAGCGGAGGTAAGTCTTGATGTCATCGAGATTGCTGGTCGCAACCACTTGATTCATGCCTTTAACGAAGTCAGGCACGGAAACGTCGAGGCTATCGAAGCTGGGACTGGCGACTGCTACGAAATAGTCTTTCCAGATGAAGGCGGGGCTTAGCTGTTGAAGGTGAGCGGTGGTCATCTTGTGATAGACCTTGTTGGGATCGCGCCGCTCCACTCGATCCATCGCGGCATTCGCCAGTGCGGTTTCGATGCTCAACACTGTTTTAGCATCAGCTGCCGCCTTCTCCGGCGACTCGCCCAGCAGCTGGAACATGTTGGTTATGTGCTGGACATACTGGTTTCGCAGCTCGACTGACTTTGCATCTGTCTTCAGGTAGTAGTCGCGGTCGGGAAGGCCCAGGCCACCCTGATCGGTTCCGGCAATCTCCATCATCGAGTCTTTCGCATCGGGCTCGGAGCCAAAATCAAACAACACTCGTACACCGTTGTTGTGCAACTCGCCGATCAACCCCGGCAGCTGTGACTTGTCCTGGAGTGCGGCAATGCGGTCCATCAACGGCTTCAGTGGGGCGGTGCCCTTAGCATCGATGCCTGTCTCATCCATGCAGGAGGAGTAATAGTCACCGATCTTCTGATCGCTGGACGAACGGTTGGCATTGTCGGCCGACGTCTTCTCCAGGATGTTGTGCAGGATCAATTGATTGCGTTCGTGCAGCTCGTTGAAGCGGCCCCAGGCAGGTTGGTCGGCAGGGATGGGGTTGTTCTTGATCCAGTTGCCACAGGCGTACTGGTAGAAATCGACACAAGGGTCGACGGACTTGTCCATCGCATTCATGTCGAAGCTGGGGACATTCTCAATTTGCTCAGCCGACGAAGAGGATTTTTGAGCCTGCGCCTGCGCCTGTGCCGCGGTTCCAGCGAGCAGCAAGAGGCAAGCTATGAAATAGAGATATCGCATGTATGACCTCGTCTTGAAGTATGAACAGAAACCTGTGCTACCAGACCCTGCAGGCCTTCTCGCTCACCATCGGCTGACCCGCCTTGCAACCAAACGCCTCTTGGAACGCAGCCGAGTTTTGCACCGCTCCATTCACCCGCCAGCGTCCCGGCGAATGCGGATCGGTGATCGCCAGCACTCGCGCCTGCTGGTCGGTCACGTTCTGGCACCAGATCTGGCCATAGGCCAGAAAGAAGCGCTGCTGCGGGGTATAACCATCGATAGGCTTTACCGGCGTGTTGCCGATGATATTGGTCAGCGCCATGTAGGCCAGCTTGAGCCCGCCGTTATCAGCGGTGTTTTCGCCGAGGGTGAGCTTGCCATTGAGATGTACTTCGCCCTTGTCGTCTTTAACCGCAACAAAGCTGGAATATTCATCGGCAGTACAGCTCGCGCGTTCTTCGAAGGCCTTGGCGTCCGCCGGAGTCCACCAGTCCTTGAGGTTTCCCTGCGCATCGTACTTGCGGCCCTGATCGTCGAAGCCGTGCGTCAGTTCGTGGCCGATCACGACTCCAATGCCACCAAAATTCACCGCGTCATCCATGTCCATTCCATAAAAGGGCGGCTGCAGAATGCCGGCCGGAAAGTTGATGTCGTTCATCGGCGGACGGTAATAGGCGTTGACCGTCGGCGGAGTCATGCTCCAGTCTTTGCGGTCGGTGGGCTTCTCCATCTTGTTGTACTGGCGATGCGTCTCGAAGGCGGCGGCGCGCGTCGCGTTGCCGGCATAATCGTCGCGCTTGACGATTACCGTGCTGTAATCCCGCCACGTGTCGGGATAGCCGATGTTGTTGACGATCGCCGCCAGTTTCAGGTACGCCTGCTGCTTGGTTGTGTCGGACATCCAGGGCAACTGCCCGATGTCGGCATGCATTGCCTGTTCGATGGCCTGCACCATTTTGACGGTACGCGCCTTGTTGTCTGGCCCAAATACTTTGTCCACATAAAGCTGGCCTAGGGCCATGCCTAGATTGCGGTCGGTGGAACGGATGCAGCGCTTCCAGCGCGGCTCAATCTCTTTCTGCCCGGCCATGTATTTACGGTTGAACTGGAAGTCCTCATCTACGAATGCCACGGTGAGCAGTGGAGCGTAGACATCCAAGGTGCGCCAGCGCAGGTAGGTCTTCCACTCGTCGAGCGCGACCGCATTGAGCTGCTCGTTCACATCTTTGAAGAACTCAGGATTGCCAACATTGAGGCTGGTGAACTTAGGCGATCCGTTATCCGCGAAGTACTGCGTCAGGTCGAAGTTCGGGGCTAGAGCGACGATCTCCGTGGTCTGCATCATGTGGTCGCGCTTCTTCGGATCCCGGCGTTCAGTGCGGTCCATCGCGGCCTTTGCCAGTCCGGTCTCGACCCCTAGCACCGTCTTGGCTTCAGCAGCGGCAACATCCGGCTTATCGCCTGCCAGCTCGAACATCTTCTGCACGTGTTCCTGGTATTTTTGCCGGGTCTCAACCGACTTGGCATCGTCTTTGAGGTAGTAGTCGCGGTCAGGCAGGGTGATTCCGCCCTGGTCCAGGTTCGGGATCGTCACACTGGAATCGTGCATGTCGGGCATCGGGTAGAAGCTGAACAGCGCCGTAATGCCATTGCGATGCATGTAGGCGACCTGCGGAATGATCTCCTGTTTTGTCTTGATCGAGTCAATACGTTCCATCTCAGGCTGCAACGGTGCTGTGCCTTTTTTCTCGATGGCGCTCTCGTCCATGCACGCGGCGTAATAGTCACCAACTTTCTGCTGGATGGCGCTGTGCTTCCCGGGCACTTGGGCCTGGTCGACGATGTCGCGCAGGATGTAGAGATTGTGCTCGTCCAGTTCATTGAAGCGACCCCATCTCGTCTTGTCCGCCGGAATGGGATTATTCTTCATCCAGTTTCCGCACGAGTATTGGTAGAAATCCACGCAGGGATCGACGGTCTTGTCGATAGCTGTCAGATCGAAGTTGGGAATTTGCTTGGGAAATTCGGGAGAAGGAGACGTCGCTGCCGTCTGGGCCACGGAAAACACCGACGCCAGCAGGAGCGGAAAAATACAAAGATCGCGAATGCGCATGATGGCCTCGAAAATGAAGTGTCGCCTCGCTGCACGTCAGGAGTACAAGGCGTAGCAATGAGAGGCTGGGACGAGGTGCATCCCGGGGAGACTAGAAGGACGCGGTCTCCAAACAAACACTACTACAACGGCGGTTAGAGTGGGAAATTAGTGCCAGGTGAGCCGGAATAAAGTGGCCACAGTCTCAGAAGAGCTTCAGGTGGATCGTCAAGTATTTCTTTGGATCCTGTCGAACCGCTTTGATGAGGCTGCGCGTCTCCACCAGCAGGTCGTTAGCGTTGTTGTATAGAGCAGGATCCTTCAGGAATTTGCCAGCGGTGCCCTCGCCCTTGTCGAGCCGGTCAGCGATGCTATTCAGGCGAGTGATGGTGCTGTCGATCTTGTTCGCCAGCGCTTCGTCCTTCGCGAGCCTGCCAAGCGTGCCCTTTCCGGCGTTGATACCGCCGATCAACTCGTTAGATTGGGCAACAGCTTTGTTGGCATTGTTGTAAAGGGTAGGATCTTTCAGGAACTTACCGATCGTTCCCTGCCCGTTGTTGACTTCATCGATGATCTTATTAACGTTGTCGATGGCAGCGTTGGCCTTGTTATAGAGTTCGTCGCTGTTGATGAGCTTGCCGATCGTCCCGTTAGGCGAGTTGACTTGGCCCACGACCTGTTGCAACTGGTTCAGCATGTCGTTAGCTCGATTGAATAGCGAAGGATCGTAGATGACCTTGCCGATGGAGCCTTGGCCGCTCTGAATGTAAGAGAGAATGCTGTCCAGCCGTTTCACCAGCGTGTCAACGTTTTCCAGGGTTCCCTGGCTGGCTCGCACCACATCCTGCAGTTGCGGCACGTCTTTCGTGGGTAGTTCGTCGCCGGCTTGGATGGGGCCGCCTTTGACTCCACGACAATCCATGTCCACAAAAACTTCACCCAGTACGCCGGCCGTGGTCAGCTGCACCTGGCAGCCCGTGTTCATGGTGTCTTTGTACTTGGTGGTGATTTTCATCGTGACTTCCACCGGGGCCAGGACGCGCTTGGGATCAGCAACTACGCGGATTCCGGTGACATTGCCAATGTCGACGCCTTCCAGGCGCACAGGAGCGCCAACCCGCAGGCCCCCGGCGTTGTCCACGTAAGCACGAATCAGGATTTTCTTAGTGAAGAGGCCAGTAGTGCCGGTCATGACGAAGATAAGGACGGCGAGGGTTATGAGCGCAACAAGCACGGTCAATCCAACCCGGAGCTGTGACCATTTCACCTGCTTTTCGCTTGGCACGTTCTACCGATCGCCCCTTAGACACGCGTGCCGCCAACCGCCCCACAAACGCAAAGTCCGCGTTCGTTGGGGACCCGGTGACCACGGCAACCGCTGCCGATTGCACTCCTGCAAGCTCCCGATCATAACACGACGGCCGCGAGCGGCCATCGCCCGAGGGTCGCGCAGGACCTGGTTGCCAGTTTCGGCATCCAGCAGGTTTTCGCTGTCGCGCGCTCCGTGAATCAGCTCTCACAGCTCCAATTCCGCCCGGATCATGTTGTCCTCCAGGTTGGAGAACATCTTAAAGCCATGCTTGACGCACAGCGCCCTCATCTCGCGGTTCTCGGGAAGCATGTTGGAGACGACCAGCTTAAGCTTTTCGCTGCGCGCAAAGTCGATCAGGCGGCGGTACAACTCCGTCCCTAGGCCTTTATGCTGGGCGGCGTCGGTCGCCACCGCAGCGAGTTCAGCTTCCTCGCGCCCATGCAACTTGCTAAGCCGGCCGACTGCCAGGATCTCAGTTGCACCAGCCTCGTCCTTGCGTTCGGCCACCAGCGCCATCTCGCGGTTGTAATCGATGAAACAGGTGCGGGTTAAGCGCTCGTGGGCGGTGCGCTGGGTCAGCTTCAACGGCTGGAAATATCGCAAATACACACTTCTCTCCGAGAGCTTCTTGTGGAACTCAATCATCATGGGCTCGTCTTCCGGACGGATTGGCCTGATCATCACATCCTTCCCGTCCTTCATTCTCCAGGGACCCACCAACTGAATCGGATAGGGACGGATGGCAGTGGTAGGCAGCCTGTCTTCCGTCATATCCAGACCGTGAACGACCACGCGGGCATCCAGGGCGAGGATGCGTTCCGGTGAAGCCAGGAGCGGGTTGATATCAATCTCCTTGATCCAGCGCTGCTCGACCACAAGTTGACTGAACCGCACCAGCAGATCCTCCAGCGCTCCGAGATCGACCGGCTTGCGTCCGCGCACACCTTTTAGCGCTTTGAGAATGTTGGTCTGTTCCATCATGCGAAGGGCGAGCGTGGAATTCAAAGGCGGGAGGGCCAGAGCACGGTCTCTGAAGACCTCGACCAACTGTCCTCCGGTTCCGAACAGAATGACCGGACCAAACTGTGCATCGAGACTGCTACCAACGATCAATTCGTAGCCGTCGAGCTTCACCATAGGCTGGACCGTGACGCCCTGGAAGTGCTCTGCACCGACCTTTTCGGTGACTGCCTGTTTGATCGCTTGGAACGCCTGCTTCACCGCGCTCGCATCGCGCAGGTTTAACTGCACCCCGCCCACATCGGTCTTGTGTGTGATGGTCAGCGAATACAGTTTCAACACGATTGGATAGCCAATCTCTTCGGCAGCCTGCAGCGCTTCCTGTTCGCTTATCGCTATCCGGGTCTCAACCGTTGGAATGTCGTAGGCCTTGAGCAACTGCTTCGATTCATACTCCGTTAGAATAGTACGGCCCGACTGCCGGGCCTGCTGGATGATGTGCTCGGCTTTGCCGCGTTGCACAGCCGCGTCCTGATGTTGCGGCAATGCTGGAGTTTCATAGAGCCCCTTCAGGTTGTAGGCATACCGCCACATGTAGTTGAAGGCGCGAACTGCGCTATCGGGAAACTGGAATGTCGGAATGCCCGCCTGGTTCAGGATTTGCTCGCCTGCTGCGACCTCCGCGCCGCCCATCCAACTTGCCAGCACCGGCTTGCCAAGGCCCTTCGCGTATGGCTTCAGCTTCTCCGCGATCTGGGTCGGGTTGGTCATGTCCTGCGGGGTCAGTACTACCAGCATGCCGTCAATGCTGGGATCTTTCGCGGCAATTTCCAACGATTTCGCGTAACGCTCAGGTTCGGCGTCGCCGAGGATATCTACCGGGTTGTTGTGACTCCATTGCGCCGGGAGAATCTCATCAAAGGCCTTCATGGTTTCGGCGGACAATTCAGCTAGTTCGCCCCCACCGGCGACCAACGCGTCAGTCGCCAGCACACCGGGACCACCTGCATTGGTCAGGATGCACAACCGTTTGCCGCGGGGCCGCGGCTGCTTGGCCAACACGTCGGACATGAAGAAAATGTCCGCGATGCTGTTCACCCGCAGCACGCCAGTGCGCCGGAACGCGGCATCCAGCACTTCGTCGCTGCCGGTGAGCGCTCCCGTATGGGAAGCGGCCGCTTTGGCAGCTGCGGCGGTGCGTCCAGCCTTGATCACAATGACTGGCTTGGTAAGCGAAACTTCTCGCGCGGCCGAAAGGAATGACCGAGCGTCACCGATGGATTCCATGTAGATCACGATGCTATGGGTGCGCGGATCATTGCCGAAGTAATCAACTAAGTCGCCCCAATTCACGTCGAGCATGGAACCAATGGACACGAACGCACTGAAGCCGACATTCTCGCGTAGGCTCCAATCCAGCACCGCCGTGCAAAGCGCACCGCTCTGGCTGATGAAAGCCACGTTTCCCGGCCGCGCGACGGTGTGGGCAAAGGTCGCATTGAAGCCGCGAACCGGATTCATCACCCCCAGGCAGTTCGGGCCAATAAGACGCATCTTGCCGCGAATAATCTCCGAGATCTGCCGCTCCAGCTCTTTTCCGTGCTCGCCATGCTCCTTGAAGCCGGCCGAGATCACGATGGCTGCCGGAATTCCCAGTTCCACCGACTCGCCGATCAGCTCAGGAACGGTGTCAGCTGGGGTCGTTACCACCACCAGGTCCACCTTGTCTGGGAGGTCTTTGACACTGGGATAGGCCTTAATTCCGAGCACGTTGGGACGCTTGGCATTCACCGGGAACACCGTACCGCCGAACGGACTGCTCAGCAGATTCCAAAGCACGGAGCGGCCCACACTCCCGGCTCTTTCCGACGCGCCGATTACGGCGACGCTGCGGGGCAGAAACAAAGGGTCGAGGGGGTGCGTTTCCGAACGGTAAACGTCAGACGAAGGATCGGCCTTAAGGACACTGGTATTGGCAGGTTTGGTAGCAGTCGAGGTCATTTTTTCCTCATGGTATGAAACTCCAGTTTAAGCCCTGAGGGATTGCTTCAGAGTTCTCGCATCACAGAATTTCGTGATTCAGATCACGAAATTTCCGCTTCCGGGTTCGTCACACCTCACATCGGCTTCCCGGTCGGATTCGTCTGCTCCAGCCGCGATATCCACGGTGGCGGTAAGGAGTCTTCACCGTTGCTTCTAACTACCTCATCCGCTTGTCATTCCGGCAGAAAATGCGCAATGCAAGCCACCGGAAACACGGAATGATACAATGCCTTTTCCCGTAAAAATCTCCGGCGACGCGCCCTCTGAACTGGAACCCCGACTCTTGGCACAACAAACGACTGAGCCCCGAATCATCACTTACGCCGACGCTGGCGTGGATATTGAGCGCTCCAATCGCACCAAGCAGCGCATTAAGTATCTTGCGCACAAGACTTTCAATCGCGGGGTATTGAGTGAGATCGGCGGCTTCGGTGGGCTCTTTGCTATCGACAAGAAAAAGTACCTGGATCCAGTGCTGGTCTCCAGCGTGGACGGCGTCGGAACCAAGCTGAAGATTGCCTTCGAAATGAACCTGCACCACACGGTCGGCGCCGACCTGGTGAACCACTGCGTCAACGACATCGCAGTCCAAGGCGCCGCACCCATGTTCTTTATGGATTATTTTGCCACCGGCAAGCTTCAGCCCGAGATCGCCGAAAAGGTTGTGGCAGGCATTGCCGACGCGTGTAAGCAGAATGGATGTGCCCTTATCGGCGGCGAGACCGCCGAAATGCCCGGTTTTTACGGCAATGGCGAATACGATTTGGCGGGATTCATCGTCGGCGTCGCGGACCGCAGCAAACTCATTACCGGTAAGGAAGTGCAAGCTGGGGATGTACTCATCGGCCTGTCGTCCACGGGGCTGCATACCAATGGCTATTCGCTGGCCCGGAGACTTTTCTTCGACATCGCACATTACACGCCCGATTCGTATGTCAATGAGATCAAGGGCAAAGTGGGCACCGAGCTGATGAAGACGCACAAAAGCTACTGGCCGATCATGCGGCGCATGATCGAGGCCGATGCGGTTTCCGGGATGGCGCACATCACCGGTGGCGGCATTACGGAAAACCTACCGCGACCTTTGCCCAAAGGGGTGGGAGCGATTGTCGAGATCAACTCCTGGCCTGTGCCGCCGATCTTCGAACATCTGCAAAAAATCGGCAACGTTCCCCAGGATGAGATGCTGCGCACCTTCAACATGGGTATCGGCATGATCCTCATTGTGCCCGCGAAGAAGTTCAAGAAGGTGCAAACCATCCTGGAGCGGTGCGGCGAAAAAGGCTACACGATCGGCCGCATCGTGAAAGGCGAGAAGCGAGTCACCTACCAGTAAGCACGGCATCTAGCCATCAGCAACCAACTCTCACTGCTGCGCGTTGGGCAGCATGTCTGCCAGTTAGTTTAGAATTTGTTCCCATGCCAGCAGTTACCTATCTGGAAGCAATTCGCCAAGGTATCTGGGAAGAGATGGAGCGCGATCCCGCGGTCTTCTGCATCGGCGAAGACATTGGTATTTACGGCGGAGCGTTCAAGGTTACCGAGGGGCTGATCGACCGCTTTGGCCCCGAACGTGTGGTGGACACACCGATCTCGGAGATGGCTATTGTCAACGCCAGCTTCGGCGCGGCCCTGACCGGCATGCGGCCGGTGGCTGAATTCCAGTTCATGGACTTCATTAGCTGCGCCTTCAATCAGATTACCAACATGTTGGCTAAAGCCCACTTCCGCTGGGGAGCGCCGGTTCCGGTAGTGCTGCGTGGGCCGTCGGGCGGAGGCGTCCATGGTGGCCCGTTTCACTCGCAGAATCCGGAAACCTATTTCGCACACACGCCTGGATTGAAAGTCATATGCCCAGCCAGCGCCTATGACGCCAAGGGGCTGATTAAGTCGGCAATACGTGACAACAACCCAGTGCTTTTCTTCGAACACAAGTTTCTCTATCGCCGCATCAAGGAACAACTGCCGGCCGGCGACTACACCGTGCCAATTGGCAAAGCACGGGTGGTACGCGAAGGTCGCGACGTCAGCGTTATCACCTACGCCGCCATGGTCTATGTGGCGCTGGAAGCCGCGGAGATCCTCGCGAAGGAAGGCATCGAACTGGAAGTGGTGGATTTGCGCACAGTGTTACCGCTGGACCGCGAGGCTATTCGCCAGACGGTGGAAAAGACCAATCGCGTAATCGTGCTGCACGAAGACACTAAAACCGGCGGCATTGCCGGCGAGGTCGCAGCCATTATCAATGAAGAATGTTTCGACGCACTGGATGCTCCCATTGTTCGCATCGCCTCGGCCGACAGTCCTGTGCCGTTTTCCCCGCCGTTGGAAGATGCATTCTTACCCAAAGTGGAAGATGTGGTGCGCGAAGCACAAAGGCTGCTCCGTTACTGAACGCCGCAGATTCACTACGGATGGCTGAAATCGGACACAGATTACACACTGGATGACAGTTCTGTGATGTTCCACCTGGGCAGCGGAAGCGTGGGCGAATCATAGTACGATAGTGACTTCTCCGGCGTGGGGCCGGTACTGCAAGCTCAGAGGAGAATCATGCGCGGATTCATTCTGGGAGTCATCATTACACTGCTCGTCGCTCTCTGTGGGGGCTACTATTACGCGACCACGGGACACTTCGATACCCGTGCCGTGGGCAACACACCCAGTACCTTTGAGCGACGGACAGCCATGAAGTCGGTTGACGAGTGGGTAGATGGTCACGCTCCCAAGCAAGCCAATCCTTTTCAGCCCACAATGGACAACGTCATGGACGGTTCCATGACTTATGACAAGAATTGCGCCTTGTGTCACGGTAGTATCAAGCAGCCTGCTTCGGCTCTGCGTGACAATTTTTATCCCTCGGTACCTCAACTCATGACTCGAACCCCAGACGACCCTGATGGCAATCTTTTCTATGTCGTCAAATATGGGATTCGCTATACCGCAATGCCGGGTTGGGACGGTGTGCTGTCCGACGATGACATCTGGAAGACGGTCCTCTTCATCAAGAACTCGAACCAGATGAAAGACAATTCGCAGCCGCAGCATGCAGCCTATGGACAACTCCAAGCAGCAGCATTAAGTTCTTGCTATCCCAGCGGCTCCTGGTTGACTGCCCCTACTAAATGAACATCGCACTGTTTGGCGGAACCTTCGACCCCATTCATCGCGGACACATCATTGTGGCGCATGCGGCCGCCACGAAGTTTGCGTTGAAACAAGTATGGTTCACACCCGCTGACATACCTCCACACAAACAGAAGACGCCGCTAACGTCGTTCTATCATCGTTACACCATGGTTGCCCTCGCGCTCGCTGGAGAGAAGCCGTTCGTGCCTTCCCTATTGGAAGCTCCTGATCCAGCAATCGCCGCCAGTCGCCGCAATCCGAGCTACTCGATTGACACGGTACGTCGCGTGAAAACTATGCTCGGCAAGAGCGACCACCTATACTTCCTGATAGGGATGGACGCGTTCAAAGATATAGCCAAGTGGCACCAAGCCGAAACCCTGCTGGGCGAATGCGATTTCATCGTGGCTGCGCGCCCCGGATACTCCCTGGCAGATGTTGCATCGTCGTTGCCAGTGAGATTGCGGCCGGCAGCGCCAGTGACAAAATTGTTTCGCAAGCAGAAGATGGAGGGACCGCTGGTGTTGGCGGGCGCTACGTTGCACATGCTGCCCGAGACCCACGAAAATGTTTCAGCAACCCAAATTCGTGCGGCAGTGGGTCGCGGCAGCGCGCTGAACCGTCTCGTTCCCGACACGGTAGCGGAATACATTCATAAGGAGAGGTTGTATCGAAATCCAACCAGCAAGAAGACATAGAAATCAAAACCGAGCCGAACCTATGAAGGGAAATGAATTGCGGGCGCAGGTCGCTATTGCGGTGCGCGCGTGCCAAGAGAAAAAAGCGGGGGACATCAGCATCTTGCGCCTCGACGAGCATGCCAGCGGTTTCACGGACTATTTCGTGGTCTGCTCCGGCGCCAATCCCCGGCAGGTGCAAGCCATCGCCGATGAGGTGGACGAGAAACTCAGCGGGACAGGAGTGGAACCTTCGCACCGCGAAGGCTACACCCAGGCCGATTGGGTGCTGCTGGACTATGTGGATTTCGTGGTACACATTTTCTCCGAGAGCGCGAGGAAGTTCTATGACCTGGAGCGCTTATGGAAGACGGCAACACGGCTGCAACTCGCCGACCTGGAGAAGCCTGCTCGTAAGCCCGCGGTCAAGAAGACTGCTGCCAGTGTCAAACGCACCAAGGCAGCAAAATCGGCAGCGAAGTCTGCAGCCAAGTCCGTTACCCGGAAGCGGAGTCCCAGCGGACGTCCGCGCAAGAGTTCCTGAGCCGTGAAGCTTCGCATCGTATGGATTGGCAGGACTCGCAGTTCGCCCATTCAATCGTTGACTGCGGAATACCTGAAGCGCCTCTCTCGCTATGCCGCCTGTGATGCGCACGAGCTGACGTCGGAAGCGGCACTGCTCAAGCTGGTGGAGAAAAGCACAAGCCGTAAACCCCCGATGTTGGTGCTGCTAGATTCGCGCGGGCGTCAGCTTACTTCCGAAGAAATCGCCAATTTCCTGGCCTATCACCAATCGCATGACACCCAGGAATTGTTATTTGCGGTCGGCCCTGCCGACGGCTGGAGTGACGCTACGCGCGCCGTCGCGTCCAATGTTTTGTCCTTCGGAAAGGTAACTCTGCCGCATGAGTTGGCGCGGGTTGTGCTGTTAGAGCAGCTCTACCGGGGATTCACTATCTTGAAGGGTCATCCGTACCATGGGGGGCATTAGAAGGAGAGACATGGGCTTTCAGCGGCGGCTTGTCGCCTGCACGACTCTGATACTTGCGACCACGATTTTCGCCTTGTACTGCGGGGGACAGGAGCCGTCTAAGCCGGCTGCGGCATTCCCTCCTTTAGAGCAATGGAAGGCGGCAGTGATCAGCGGGAACGCGGCGGCGCTGCAGGCGCTTTACAGCATCAACCCTCCCGCCCAGGTCGCCACAGGCGACCGCCGCGTCCACAGTGACGTCGGAAGTCGCGTTCTGGGCGGGGTTAAGAGCGCGTCGTATGAAGCTGAATGTCATTCAGTCCGAATCGCCGCAGGCTGGGGTGCAGCAGGTGGTCTTTCAGGCCGAGGTCCATACCAGTACGGGGCAAACCCTCTACGTAATCGAAGGTCAGCTATGGCAGAAGCAGGGCGAGACCTGGCGAGTGGCCGGCACGAAGCGCTCCGATGCGACGAAGCTGCAACAGCCGCTTTCCACCAGCAAAGTTATCTATGCTCCCGGCGTGGACGCTCATGCCGAGATCAGTCACGCTGTAGTACTTGCCGGCAAAGGACACAAGCGGGTGCTGGTGGTCTTCGGTGCGAACTGGTGTTATGACTGCCACGTGCTCGACCTAGCCTTTCAACGTCCTGACATCGCCAGCGTGCTGCAGCACAGCTTTGAGGTGGTCCACGTGGATGTCGGGGAAGGCGACAAAAATCAGGACCTCATGGCGCAGTACCAGGTCCCGATGAAGCGCGGTATTCCAGCAATCGCCGTCTTGGATAGCGATGGCAAGCTGCTGTATAGCCAGAAGGGCGGCGAGTTCGAGAAAGCCCGCGCCCTCAGTCCGGAAGATGTTTTGCAATTTCTGAATAAGTGGAAGCCGGTCGCGCGATAGGACGATTTGGTTGCGCGTGCGGCTGGACGAGAGAGACTCGCGAGCCTTCTATCCGTTACTATATTTATGGTATTTCGTCTAAAAGCTGCCGCCGCTTCGGCGCACACAAGGAAAAACCTGGAATGAAACGTACTTTGATTTGGCAACTCGCCCTGGTTGCAACTGTTCTATTTGGCAGCATGGCAGTGTGGGGCTCCGATACCTCAATGCTACGGCCTCCTAAGGGATCGAAGGTCGCGATCATCGTGTTTGAAGATCTCGAATGTCCTGACTGCGCGCGGGCGGCGCCGCTGCTGCACGATGCGGCTAGACAATACAACATCCCGCTGGTGCAACATGATTTTCCTTTGCCCATGCACCCCTGGTCGTTCGAAGCGGCTGTTAATGCCCGCTATTTTGACACCAAATCGCTGAAACTGGGTGACGAGTATCGTCTCTACATCTTTAAGAACCAACCGGAGATTACCAAGCAGAATCTTCGCGGTATGACGGAGCGATTTGCCGAGGAGCACAAGGTAGCACTGCCGTTTGTGGTCGATCCCAATGGGGACCTCGCGGCCAAGGTCAAGGCTGACTACCAGCTTGGCCAGCGTATTCCTCTAGATCACACCCCCACAATTTACGTGGTTAGCGATACGTTGCGCGGCCAACCCTTCATCGAGGTGGTCGATCGGTCCAAACTCTACCAGTTGATCGAGGAAGTGATGAAGGAGACGGCCAGTACCCCGTCGGCAAGCAAGACGGCGAGCGCCCATAAACCAGCGCATGCCCAATCCCAATAAAGAAGCGGAGCGTTTTACCGGAAGCTCGCCACCGTGGCGGGCTTTTTCCTTGAATTGAATATCCCGCCTATTCCGCCTATTCCCTCGAAACTTTCGGTGTGTCGTCGGGTTGCTATCAGCGAATCGATATGCCCGACAAAGCCGCCGTACAACCGATGTCGCCACTCTCCTCCCACGACCGTATCCTGATGGCAGGCAAGCGCCTGTTCGCCCGCAACGGATACGAAAATACCAGCACGGTCGCGATTTCCCGCGAAGCCGGCACCAGCGAATCGCAGATGATGAAGCATTTTGGCAGTAAACAGGGATTGCTGGTGGCTATTTTTGACCACGGCTGGGCGACTATCGGCGCGCGTATGCAAATATCTCCGACGAGCGCTTCGCCCGCGGAACGGCTTATCGGTGTGTTAGAGGCCTTAGCAATCGAAATGAACAGTGATTCTGATCTGAAGGAAATCATGCTGCTCGAGGCCTGGCGCGTACGCAAGGACAACCGGGATGTGCTCCTCAGCCCCGGATTCCAGCGGTTTTCCGATGCGGTGGATGGAATCCTCAGCGAGATGAGGGACCGAGGCCAAGTCCGCTCAGATGTCAACCTGCAGGCGGTTCGTGCGGCCTTCCTGGGGCTAACGGAGGGACTGTTGCGCGATCAAGTGGTGGCCCAACGCTCGGGGTTTGTCGCCAATTACAATTTTGATGACATAAGAAAAGTTCTGGAAATATTGGTCCCGGCCTTGCGCGGGGAGCAGACCGAGTCCCTGAGGCTAGTGAACGAGTAGGGGGCCAGACGCTGCCGAACGAGCACCGCACAAACTGCCTTGGGTGACAATCTAAAGCTTCCGCAGCACGTCAAATATGTCCTCGTTGCTGGGTACCTGGCCGAGGGGATAAATCTTCGCAAACGCCAGCTTTCCCTTTTTGTCCACGATGAATACAGCCCGTTCGTTGACACCGGGGAGAGGGTCGCCCTCGCGCTGAATTCCGAACATCTTGGCAACTGCCCCATGTGGATAAAAATCGCTGGCTAGGGGAAAGCTGAGGGTGCCAATCTCTTTTTTTTGCCATGCAGTGTGGCTGGGGATGGAGTCTGCGCTGATAGCCACCACCTGGGCATCGTAGCCGGCGAGTTTCTCGGTCTCAGCACTCAGGGAAGGCAACTGCGAGGCGCAGACGGGGGTCCAGTCGGCCGGATAGAAAGCCAGAACCACGTGCTTCTTTCCCCGGTAATCGCTCAGCTTGAATTGCTGCTTGATGTTTCCTACGACCGCCGGGAGTTCGAAATCCGGTACTTCATCGCCAACGTTCAA
This sequence comes from uncultured Acidobacteriaceae bacterium, assembly GCA_963748225.1. GTDB lineage: Bacteria > Acidobacteriota > Terriglobia > Terriglobales > Acidobacteriaceae > Bog-257. Next base: position 296,915 of record CAVVHW010000010.1, on the reverse strand, counting down.
GGTTGCCATTGGATCCTCACGCTTACCTGAGACTCTAGGAGATTCTAGAGGTCGAGCCGGATTGGGGCAAGTCTCTGGCGCCTGCCCTTACACGCAAACCTGCGCTGGCCGCGGATCTCGAAAGTACTTCCTCCGGAAATAGAAGGCGACGCTCACCAGAGCAATCATCACCGGCACTTCGACCAGCGGTCCTATCACCGCGGCAAACGCAGCTCCAGAGTTAATGCCGAAGACCGAAACTGCAACCGCTATGGCCAGTTCAAAGTTATTGGAAGCGGCGGTGAACGCGAGGGTTGTGGTTTTCGAGTAGTCGGCGCCCAACTTGCGTCCCATGTAAAACGACACCAGGAACATGATCACGAAATAGGCCAGCAACGGCACTGCGATTCGCAGCACGTCCAGCGGCAACCTGACGATGTACTGTCCCTTCAGCGAAAACATGATCACGATGGTGAATAGCAGTGCAATCAGAGTCAGCGGGCTGGCCCGCGGCACGAAGTTACGCTCATACCAGTCCCTTCCCTTCGCCCGCATCAGCAGCGTGCGGGTAAGAAAACCCGCCAGGAAAGGAACGCCCAGATAAATGAAGACGCTTTCCGCAATCTGCCCTATTGAGACCTTCACCACGGCTGCTCTCAGTCCCAAATGCGAGGGCAACACTGTGATGAAGACCCATGCGTAGAGCGAGTAAAAGAACACCTGAAACAGCGAATTGAAGGCAACCAGCCCGGCGGCATACTCGGTGTCGCCCTTGGCCAGTTCATTCCACACGATAACCATCGCAATACATCGTGCCAACCCGATCATGATCAGGCCGGCCATGTACTCCGGATAGCCTCGCAGAAACACCACGGCCAACACAAACATTAAGATCGGCCCGACCACCCAATTCTGCAGCAGTGACAGGCCAAGGACCCTCTTGTTGCGAAAGACCTCCGGCAATTCCTCGTATCGCACTTTGGTGAATGGCGGATACATCATTACGATCAGGCCAGCCGCAATCGGAATTGAGGTGGTGCCAATGCTGAAGCGATTGAGAAACGGCACCACCGTCGGCACCAGCCATCCAAGCACTACGCCGAACACCATCGCCGCGAAAATCCATGCGGTGAGATAACGATCCAGAAAACTGAGACGATGTCTGTCCTGCATGGTCAACCTTGTGAACCGCTGAAAGCTGTCCGTATTGCTGTGGCCGCAACTCGTCGAGAGAGACGGCTATTACGGAGTCAGAGCTGTGGACGTTTGCCCTATATTGTCTAGTTCTTTCTTAAGTGACATTTTGTCCAGGCTCGCCAATGGGAGGCAAAGAAACAAACTGATTCTTCGCTCGAGCATGAAGAATGCATCCCGGAAGGCGCGTTCCACCTCCGGCGAGCTACCCTGAACTGCTGCCGGATCAGCCACTCCCCAATGAGCGGATATTGGCTGTCCCGGCCACACCGGGCAGACTTCCTTCGCCGCGTTGTCGCAGACCGTGATGACAAAGTCCAGGTGGGGAGCGCCCGGCCGCGAGAACTCCTCCCAGGATTTGCTGCGCAGACCCTGCGTCGGAACGCGCGCCAGTCGCAACTGGTCTAGTGCTTCCGGTCGTACTGCCCCGGTCGGATGACTCCCGGCACTAAAGGCGGTAAAGGTCGGCAGGCCTTTGAAGTTCAGAATTGCCTCCGCCATGATCGACCGCGCCGAATTACCCGTGCACAAGAACAATACGTTGTAATGTTGCGGCATCCTGGTCCTTTAGCTGTGCACTTGCAGCAGTTGCGCAGCACTTGAAATATTTCTATGGTTGCAGAAATATAGTATAAGGTCAAGCCGCTTGTGGGTCTGGTGGTGGCGCAGTTTGCACTGGGCTTGGACGCCGGTTGGTAGAGCCGGACCTTCAGGCCCGCGCCGAAGCTAGCGTTAACGATAGGATCGGTGTGTTTATCACCACGCGCTCAGGGCCAAAGCGGTCGATCAGACCTTCGGTGACCTTAAACGCGCCGCCGTAGAGTGCCGATGTCTTTGTCGATGCGGAAGATGGCGGGGTCGCGCTCCATTTTTCCCCAGATGCCATGGCGAATCCCTTTCAGATAAGTCACTGCTTTCATGAGGACAACTAAGACGGAGCTTGGCTTACCCCCGTTGCCGATCGCCCGCAGACGAACATTCGAACGGCGATGAAACACCCGGCGGCCTCCAGAAGTACGAGCAAAATGGCACTGAGTTGGTAAGGCAGTCGCAATGGACCAGGCAATATATGCAAGACATTGTCCGAACCCGAGCTCAGAAAATGAGTATAGCCGCCGATGAACAGCGCGACCCCGAGCGGAACAAGGATCATGCACCCAGCGGATTTGTGAAATCCCTTCGCGAAGGCGACCAGTCCGGCAATGGGGACCAGATTGACCACGATCAGCGATACGATTGCGATCGCGGGAAAGCCGGGCTGAACTCTTATCAGCAGTACCACATGCCAGACCACAGCAACGAAATGTGCCAACACCACCAGGGTGCCCGCAAAAAGCAGGTTCCGCATGGAATCGGTTTTTCCTAACTGCATAACAATCTCTTTTAACCGGAGGCCTGGTTAGGAACTCGACGCCGGAACTGCCACCGGCTTTCCACAGAACGGGCAACACATATAGTCGCGCTGAATCGGCCGGCCGCAGTTGGCGCAAGCTGGAGCAAGCACATAGCCACATTTCGGGCAGTAGGTGAAATCCGATCCCACCGGCCACTGGCATTTGGGACAAGGCGCCAGCAGGGGCTTGCGCAGCAGGAAGTACGCGAGAAAACCGAGCGCCTTGGGAATAAAAATCACCAATAGCGTCCACAGCAGCGAATTCATGCCGCGACGCTTGGAGTCGGCGTTCACGTAACCGATCATCAGGATGATGACGGCCAGGAGAATACCGCCGCCCAGGCTGATCAGCACCAAAAACGGCATCGGGGGTATCTCTGAATGCCTTACATATTGAGGCACGAGCCCCAGCAGACAGATCTGCATAATGATGAACGCCACCACTGCAATAATCCATGCCACCGTCGGAATAATCGCGACTTCGCTGCGAAACTGGGACCTTGGTTGATTCATCGCTTTTCTCCTTCATGCTCCCTCGCCAACGCCAGCATGAGTGAGCCTTCAAATACGGGATGAGGAAACGCCAGCAGCAAGCCAGCGATCACAATTACCGGCAACAGTAGAAACAGCAGGATTCCCGGTTCGACGATTGCGGTTGAGAGTCCCACGTGTCGCGCCACCCAGCCGCCGAATCTCCACCACAACCATGCTGAAAGCGCCGAAGACATAGCTCCGATACAAAACGAAATCGCGATTAGAACCATGCGAGAGCGCTGCTCCTGCAAATAGGTCGCTTGGGCGCGCACCCGAGCCTGCGTCTTCATCACCAGCGCCGGGCTGGCGGTAATCGCAACCGACCGCAGAAGCCGGCCAGTGCTCTCGGATAGCGTTGCGTATTCGGCACATTCGGCGCAGCTGGACAGGTGCGACTGCAACCATTCCGTATCCGGGGCAGCGATATCCTCCACGCTGCGGCGAGTGATGAGATCTATGGCCCGATCATGGTTTCGGTTGGTCATTGGGCGCCTCCCTTCAATGCGGGACGCAAGGCCATCACGCCGCGATAAATTCTGGTTTTTACGGTGGCAAGGGGAATGTGGATCAATTGCGCGATCTCCTCAAGCTTCATCTGTTCCTGAAAGCGAAGTACCAGGACTTCGCGGAATATTGCCGGGACGCGGCCTAGCGCCTCGTCAAACATTTCATGCTGCTGCTGCGCCAAGGCAAGGTCGAAGGGGGATGGGCCGTCCGCCGCCGGTTCAAATGGTGCGCCATCTTCCGGGTCCTTCAATTCGTCCAGGCTGCTGGGGCTTTTCTTGCGCAGATAGTCGATAGCGACGTTGTGACCGATGGACATCAGCCACGCTACGAAGCGGTTGCGACCGTCATACTGATGCCCTTTTTCCAGCACGCGCAACCAGGTTTCCTGGAACAGGTCCTCGGCGACAGCGCGATTGCCGGTCAAGTGCAGCAGGTAGCGCAGCAGGCGGTGCTGATACTGCTCGATCAGAGCGTCGAGCAGGTCAGGATCGCGACGTCGAAGCCCACTTGCGATTTGGGACTCTTCGGTTTCCATCGGAACCAGCGAACTGAAAGCGGTGGCGACCATACTAACGGGATATACGAGGCAGGGGGAGAAAAAGACTCAAAGGTCTTTGACCACGGATTGACATGCATGAACACGGATTTTCCTGAGGTTCATGCTATGCGGTTTGAATTGTGCATCTGGTGCGTAATGATCTCTGGGCGACGGAATTGGAGCAGCTGCCGCCCAAATCCCTTGAAGCCTCGGTTGCAATTTGATCCGTGTTCATCCGTGTAAATCCGTGGTCTGACTGGCCTTGCCGGACAGGATTAGAGTGCCCCGCACCGACCTGCTTCTTCCCGTGATTTACAATCATCTATTCGCCTGTCGCCATTATTCCGACAAGCCGGGTGATCCTCGGCACTCATAACCCTTCTAGAACGGAGCACGAATTTGCCAGAGACAATTTATGACGTCGCCATTATCGGCAGCGGACCTGCGGGGTACACCGCCGCCATTCGCGCCGGCCAGCTTGGATTGAAGGCTGCCCTCATCGAGAAAGATCCATACCTGGGTGGCACCTGTTTGCATGTCGGTTGCATTCCAACCAAGGCGCTACTCTTCAACGCGGAGGTCTTCGACCACGTCAAGGAAGGCATGGAGTTGGGGCTGGAAAATACCGCCGGCGTCTCTTTGAACTGGGGCGCGATCCAGAAGCGCAAGCAGGGCATCGTGGACAAGCACGCCAAGGGGCTGCAGTTCCTGATGAAGAAAAACAAAGTGGACGTCATTCGCGGATGGGGCAAACTGACGGGGCCCGCAAAGGATGGCATCCACACGATCGCGCTCGAAGGGGGTGACCAGAAGTCGATCAAGGCGAAGAACGTCATACTCTCCACCGGTTCTTCGGCGCGCATGTTGCCCGGTCTGCAAGCGGACATGCAGGTACTGACCAACATCGAGGTACTCAGTCTGGATCAGATTCCCAAGTCCCTGATCGTGATCGGCTCAGGCGCGGTAGGCGTCGAGTTCGCCAGCATCTACAAGTCGTTCGGCTCCGACGTAACCATTCTCGAAATGCTGCCGCGGTATGTGCCGGTCGAAGACGAGGAAGTGTCGAAGGAACTAATGCGCGTGTATCGGAAACGCGGGATCAATGGTTTTGTAAATGCCAAGGTTGAGAAGGTGGAAAAAACTAAGGCGGGAGTCGCCGTCACCTTTACCGTCGATGGCAAACAGCAGAAGCTGGAAGCCGAGAAGGTGCTGGTTGCGGTGGGTCGCGCGCCCATGACCGAAAACGTCGGCATCGAGAAGACGAAGATCGAACTGGACCGTGGTTTCGTAAAGATTGATCAATTCATGCGCACAGCCGAGCCTGGGATCTACGCCATCGGCGACATTGTCGTGGGCTTCCCTCAACTGGCGCATGCCGGCGCCATGGAAGGCATTGTGGCGGTCACGCACATCGCGGGCAAACCGACGAAGAACATCGACCCCCTGCGCATTCCCAATGCGACCTATACTTACCCGGAGATCGGAAGCGTGGGCCTCACCGAAGCCAAGGCGAAAGAAAGGGGTCATACTGTAAAGATCGGTAAGTTCCCCTTCACCGCGAACTCACGCGCCAGCATCGTGGGACAGCATGAGGGCTTCATCAAGATCGTCACTGACACCAAGTATGGTGAGATTCTGGGCGTACACATCATCGGGCCGAATGCGACCGAGTTGATCGCCGAATCGGTCCTGGCACTGGAGATGGAATGCACCGCGGAGGAGCTGGCAAATATTATTCACGCGCATCCGACATTGTCAGAGGCGATGCTGGATGCGTCGAACGCGGTGTTTGGCATGGCGATTAATGCGTAGGAAAACAGCCGTCGGCCGTCAGCCTTCAGCTTTCAGCCAATGCAGCTTTTATTCCGAGCGCAACGAGCCGAAAATAGGCAAGGGCTGTGCTGCTATATCGTCAGCGATTTGATGTAGCTGACAGCTGATGGCTGACAGCCAGAAGGGAATCATGAGTCTCTTAAAATGGTGTGACGAAGGGCCGGCGACGGTGTCGCTGCAGGCGACCGTGGAAGACGCGATCCACACGATGCTGGAAAAGCAGGTGGGCGCGGTGGCCGTGATCGACGAGCAGAGCGTAGTGGCGGGTATGTTTACCGAACGCGATGTGCTGGCAAAGTTCGCCCTCAGCGGGCGCGATCCCAAACGCACGCCGGTACACGAGCTCATGAGCCCGATGGTCGAGATGGCCACCGAAGAGACCACTCCCAGCGAGGCGCTTCAGGTGATGCTAGAGCGGCACTACCGCCATATGCCGATCGTGGACGACCACGGAAAAGTTCTGGGGATATGCTCCATCCGCAACATCCTGGAGGCGCGGGTGGACAACCTGCTGGCAGAGCTGGACCGCAACACCCATAAAACCGGGGCATAATTCCGGCATAACCAGTCTGGTCCACCGCTGCCTTGCGCGGACGGTTAGCGAACTCCCATAAACCTAAGGTGAATCGTTCATTTCGGACCCACCTTGCCCCCTACGCCGATTCCAGTCATGGGAACCAGCTGCCGGCCACCTGGAGCGTCGTCGGTAATGCTGACGTTTGCATTCAATACTCCGATGTCGGACGGCGCAAACAGGGCGTTAATCGTGCAATAGGCTCCCGGGTTTATTGCGTTGGGACTTAACGGACAGTTGTTCCACTGATAAAAATCCTGGCCGTTTACTCCCGTGATGCTGATGCCGGTGATGCTCAACGCCGCGGTTCCAGTGCTAGTCAGGGTGATTGCCTGCGGAGTGCTGGGACGATTGCTGCCTTGGGGACCGAAATCGAGGCTGGTGGGGGAGATCATGATTTGCGCGCCGCTTGAAGGGACCGCGTAGGGCCCAATTGTCCACATGCCAGTTGCTGGCTGTAAATTGCCATCCATATCCACGTCGTAGCCGGCGCCGAGATTGAGTCCAGTGTCGATTTGGACTCCACCCACAACCGGGTGAAAATCACTGGTGTCCACAACTTGAGTTTTCGGATCGCAATAGGCGTATGGGACTACACCATAGCAATTGTGAGTGGTTTCCAAAGCGGAATAGGCCCCGTTGTAAGTATCCCAATACCGTCCCGTCCATTTGTGAAACTCATCCTCCGCCCAGACGATCTGCTGTTGAAAGTCGGCCGGGGTGTGCCAGTAGATGCCGTAGATTGAACCGGAGAAAGGAATGGCCATCACGTAGAACCGCATTGCCGCCCGTACGCTGGCTTCATCCCCACCGAAGCGAAGTAACTCTTCTACTGCGGGAGCCTCAGTTCCATAGTAGTTGTAGAAGTGCAGTAGATCCGTTGCTCCGCCCGAACTTCCGGTCATCATCGAATAGAATCCGATGGATTGGGCTGCTGCGCACGCGGTTGTATCGGTTGTCCCGCCACCGAAGGTAACCCGTTTCAACTGTCCTAAGCCGAGTTGCTGGTTGCCCCACATGTCGGTGCCAGGATTCTCGATCAAGCTCTTGGTTTCGGCCAGCTCTACCTGAAAATATTCGTTCTTATCTAAACCAGTGAGCGTCCAAGTATTCGAGGGTATAGAAACCGGACCGCCAGAATCTGGTAGGACGCGCATATCGGTAAGATCGTCAAGGCCAAAACCATTGATTGCAGCTGACGCTATTGTCCACCCACTCGGACCCGTGCACACATCCCAAACACCGGGGCCCGTTGTGCCTGCGTTGTAACCTAGATTGCTGCCACAGACTTGTTTGCGAGCGTCCCAAAAGAATTTCCTTTGCGAGGGGGCGGACCAGGTAACCGTGAAGGTATTCCCATTCGCGTCTCCGAAGGTGAGCGTTCTGGTGGAGACGTTGTTGTTATAGTAGGCACCAGTATTACTTCCCGGGTTGAACGCCAAACCGTTCACCGAGATCATGGATCCATGACTAAAGGTGTGGTCGGTGATGTCCACACCATAAGTATTAACTCCGAGGTGAATGTCAGATACCGCCTGGGTCCAGGATTGCCATATGCTGGCATAAATTGAGTGTCCTACAACCAGCTGATAGGTTAGCTTTGCCGCACCTCCGAAGGCGTCGCTTAGAGCGATAGCGTAACTTAGCATGCCACGCTCGTTGTCTCCGGTATCGGCCGTGTCTCCATCGTTGGTGCCCATGAAGTACCATTCGTTAAATCCTGTGTTGACCACCGATGGAACATAGGTATCGAGAAGATTGCCTCCCAGATCAATCCAGTTGGGGCTCTTCTCTAACTCGATCATTCTGCCGTTTCCTCCAATCAAATTGTTTTGGAGTGTGCAAATGGAGCCGGTAAAGCAAGTCAGTCCATAGCTATGGTCGTTGGGAAGATCGTGGTCATAGCGAACCGTGTTTCCCACGATGATGTTGTTAATGAGATCGATGTTACAGAATCCATTACCCCAGCCGCGCACATAGGCGGCCTCAAAGCTGTTGCCAGAGATTTGAGAGTTGGCCACCGTCAGCGTGTGCGGAACGTTGTTACTTGTTACACACGCAATTCCCTCATTCTCGTAAGAGAAATGGATTTTTAGGTAGTCGAAAAGAATTCCGGACGATGTGCCCTGAACATAAATCTGTCCACCCACACCGCCTTGATTGGAACCATTGAAGTCGATGTGCTTGACGGTGATATTAGACTTGCTGTTGATGTTCATCGTGCATCGGCTGGGAATCAAGGTTGGATATCCGCACGCCACCGTATCGCCCATCACTACGGGCGGCTGATTGCCCCCAGCCGTGGTATTGCACGAACCCCAGTGATCGTAGTTCATGTTTGACTGCTGGGGAGTTAGTGTCTCCATCCAGGTGTCACCACACATCAGGAGAATGCTGTCACCCGAGGCCAGGATAAGGCCATTGGCTTTCGCCAACGTCCTACACGGCGACCCAGAACTGCAATTGTTAGAGTCTGAACCCAGGCTTTGGGAAAAATAGTATGAGGTCGCGTAACCCGCGACCTGCAAGGCCACGGAAAACACGACTAAGCGTAGCGCAATTTTCATCTCGATCACTCCCAGGTCAAATTTGGGTCAACTGGACTGGTCCGAGATTCTGGGCGCAAGCGCGAGGGCCATGCACGGTTTGACAACGTGAGTCGTCAGCGAATATTTGTCGATGTTGTCAGACTGCGCAACCTGGGATTTTCCGTTTTGGCCCAGTCGAATCGATTGTGTGCTGCTTGTGCGCAAAAGTCAGCGACTTTCTGTCGTTTCCCTTCTAGTAGCGCCTTATTTATTCCTATTTTGGGAAAACTGTGAGGCAGGATTCAGCTAGGTGCTCCAAACCCTGTCACGTCTTTTGCGACTCGATGGAAAACCGAGAGCGCTCAAAAACTGAACCCAGCCTCAAGAACAACTGTGGGATCGGTAAAGCCCGCATTAAAGATGTATGTCGTGAATTCCCACTGCTTATGGGACACGCCGATCAGGAACCCGCGCTGCACATCGACGCTGGTCTGGAAAGCCTTCGTATGCTCCGCGACCAGGCCGACACGAAACCAGTCCAAGGGCGAGTAGGTCAGCTCCGGCCAACTGTAATAAAAGTTCCCGGACTTATGTGTTGTGTCGAATACATACTCATTCGAGATCGAAAGCTGGACCTTTTTGTACGTCAGCGACGCCTCGCACCCGGGAGCAATACCGGTGCTCCTTCCGAAAACGCCGCCGATCATCGGCGTGACGTTCAACACCAGCTTCTTGCCCGCACTGAAGTTATAGCCTGCCCACAACGACCCCGTGCGCAGGTTCTCGTAGTTATAGCGCGCTTCCAGATGCAGCCAATTGTGGTCCGCCGTGAAAATTGGATCCACGTAGGACTGATCGTTCGGAACGATGTAACCATCAACCGTGAGGTTGTAGGCCCAAGGGTTGTTGCCGGTATCGGCAGGCTTGGCCGGGGTAGCGCCAGCGGTTCCCTGACCCACCGCGTGGCCGCCCAGGAGAACAACCACCGACAGCACTGCGAGTTGTTGCAGGGCTTTCCGAATGTAATCGTGACCGATGTCGCCGCTCATCCGCCCAGCGCAATGGCAACACCGACGAGCCCCAAACCAATCAGCATTGCGCAGCATCCCGCCAGATAGCGGTTGAAGCCTGTGAATTTTCCCCACATGAACCCCGCTGCGAACAACGACGCGATCAGCAGGCTATTCGACACCCGAAGTGCGAAGTGGGGATCGGAGTGAAAGATCAGGAACGGGATCACCGCTGGGATTACCGACGCAAAATCGATCCAGAAGATGGCGACCATCCCATAGACATCATCTTTGATAATACCGGCCTCAGGCAATTCGATCCGCGACACGAGCGGCAGCATCGCGCGGCAGATGCGTGCGCGTTCGTCCGCGCTCGTCGCCGGTTCCAGCAGTGGATCGAGACGTCCGCTAATGGCTGAGAATGCAACGCTCTCGTCGGCAGCGTTTCTGACGTCGTTAAGGAAACGCAGACGCTGGCGGCGGGCGGTCAGGCTGCCCACCACGTACAACGCACTCGATAATGCCCCAGGCGACGTTACAGCCGAGAGCGGCAATCAATAAATGGCGTACTCCCTGTTTTCCTACGCCCGCCGTCAGCCCTCCGATCAGCGTGAAGTCGAGCACCATGATCAGGCCACACAGAATTTCTTCCAGTCGGTCTGTCGGATCCAAATATCTCTGCGCAAACCTTGTTCTTGGCTTAGAAAAGGCCTGCCTGAGCCTTTCGATGGGGTCCGTCCAACTCGCCATCTTGCTTCCTGGTGCTCTGGCGCCATGGCCCGAGCGATGCGATCTTGCGGGAACTGAAAGTTTCTCAGGCACGGCCACGTCCGTCTGTGACGCGTGTCACGCCCAGCAATTAACCGCCTAGTGCCCGATCTTGCGCAGGGCAATCACCGGATCCTCGTGGACGGGAACAATGTGAATCACGGCTTCGTGCGGAGCTGATAAGACGATCGAACCCATCAGCCTGGCTGAAAAGTAAAGTGGGGTCTGCCCGCTAACCCGACCACTTGCCGGTCTACTGCTGAACTTATGCGCGTCCGGCAAACTCCCTGGTCTCAGTTGACACCTTGACCTTCTCCCCTTCTTTGATGAAGAGAGGGACGCGGATTTCCAGGCCGGTCTCCAGCTTGACTGGCTTGGTCACACTGCCGCTGGCCGAGTCGCTACGCGCTCCAGGCTCCGCGTAGGTGACCTTCAACTCAACCTGTGCGGGCAGCTGTAAGCCAATGGGATTGCCGTTGTACTTGTGCAACTGGATCAAGCTACCCTCCACCAGGAAGTCCAGGGCATTCCCAATCATCTCGTCGTTAAGGGTGAGCGTCTCATAGGTTTCCTGGTCCAGGAAGTGAGAACCATTCTTGTCGCTATACAAGTACGAGGCAGGGCCTATCTGGAGGTCGGGCTCTTTGAACTTGTCACTCGCCTTGAAGGTCTTTTCAAAGACCGCGCTGGTGAGAAGATTGCGCATCTTCAGGCGTACCAAGGTCTGAGCCCCACGGGCGGAGGGAGTGGTCACCTCGGCTTCAAGGCAATGGAATGGCGTGTTTTCAAACTCAAAGAACGTCTTACGTTTGATATTGATAGCATCAATTAATGCGGCCATGAACTCCTCGAGGGTGGGACGGCGCCGAAAATCTTAAAGTGATCCGCGCCCAACTTCTTGTTCATTATAAGGGCAAGGGAGGCCAAGACCGCGGTTGTTGGGAGTACGCTAATGTCATGGACAAGAAAGAGATCAATTCCACAAAACTGACCGTGCATTTTGTCATTTGGATGTGCGTAGGATGTTTACTGCTTCTGATTTTTTTAGCTCACTACGTCTGGAAGATTTTTTGACACGATAAAGGTCAGAGACTCGAATCTCCTCGTGCCTGACTAAACAAAGAAGTCAAGTGAGATTCGCGCGATGTTCGGTTTGTGATCGCCAAGCATTCGCCCGGTGGGTTCTTGGAACCGGACTACTTATAGAGGCGCTGGAGAAAAACCGCTGCGACGGGAGCAACGCCGCTCAGTGGCCATATTTTCTGGTCCGGTTTGTTGAGGAAATACCGCGAAAAGTCGGCCTTCTTCGCTTATTGCAGGAGCAACTGGGCATAATTTCTCTGCGGTTGAGACTTGCTGGCGGAGGGAGAGGGATTCGGATTCCAAGACGATGTTGATAATACGTAAGTTATTGAAAACTAACCAACGCAACAAACTGCAAAAACGGCGATTTCGGCCTATCCACACACGTATTACACGCACACCTTATTCCTCGAAACCGCCCCGCTCCAAGTGAGCCACCACTGCACGAAGAACTCCCAGATGTTCCTGAGTCATTTTTGCGCCATTGCCCATAACTGGATCGGCGTTCCCTAGATAAAATTCCACTGTTCCATCAGAATTCAATTCAACATACCCTACTTCCTGACCAAAACCGTAACGCACACAATTCGGAACGGGACGCTCGTCGGCCATCGCTGATCTCCTATCGCTCTCAAAAATACCACGTTAGAAAAGCGGCCCAGCTGTTGCCAGGCCGCCCCGGTATCACGCCGCTCGAAACTTGGGAAACTTCCCAGGCTTCAAAGGCGTCAGGTGCTCTTTGGCAAAACGGATAATCTCGCATCCCTGGACGCGCTTGCCACGATAAATCCTCGGACGACGACTGCTCCGCAAGTCGATTACAAAGGCCTGCAAAACCTCATCGTCAATCCACTTCTCAATCGTGTCATGCGCCCAGCCAAGAATCTCCGCGACCTCGCGCACCTTATACCATTTCTCAGGCTGTACAGAATCTAAAAGAAGCATCGCTGCTCTCCTCGACCCCAATCCCTCATTACAAGGGAAGCCGTGAGAAGCCGCGTATCCGACCATCTCTGGAAGCGGCCGGAATCGTGGAATCCCCCCACCCTTTCGGGTAGGGTTCATGCTAGTATGTTCCCGCTTTTGATTGAAAAACGCCACTGTTTTTGTGGTATGGCGTCATGTACCCTTCTCATACTGAAAAAACATCGCGCAAGAACGACGCGAGAACACGGTCAGCCCTGTGTTTTCTGGTATTTACGGGTGTTACTGGTAAGCCGCCCAGACCCCCATCTAGCGACGGGCAATCTTCTGTATTTGTCCTCGTCCGTATCCGTCCTCTTCCAAATACCGCTATCGGGCTAGCGCAGAAGATTGCCCGTCGCTTCGCTTGCCCTAGCGGGTTTCGTTATCACTCGAGGTCTGGGCGGCACTCGTGAACCCAATACAAGAGCTACTAGAAGACCCTACTTTCAGGCGAGCACTGAAAGAGAATTTACAACCCCTCGACGTACTCGTAGTTATACTGCTCGTTGCTGCTATTCTTGTTTTACTTTATCCATTCAACAATATCGCTCTCGATCTCTTTGCCACCTGGATTGTGCTCTGGTGTTTCTTTCTCGCCACCCTCATTAGAGCAGCGATTATTGAAAACGAAAATAAAAAACAACAAAAATACAAACTCGAATTTGAGTCGCTCATTCACATTTTCAAAGGCAACGACATCATAGTCACCTATCGAATTATCCTCGATCCAGTTTCCACAATTGCTCGCAGCGCAACATACATTGAATCTGAACTAGAACGTATCCTTCGCGCCAATCCCAAAGTTGACCTTATGCTTCTCCAAAAGCCGCTTGGCATAGACATCCAGCAAATCCAGCAACTCAAAGAAACCGATGAAGGATTCTCATGGGGCGCGTAAAAATCCCTGACGCTCTCCGCAATAAGCATATCTACCTTCCTGGAATTTCCGGCCAAGGCAAGACAACCGAGATGATGGCGCTTGCCATGCAAGACATCAGGAAGAATCGCGGTGTGGCATTTATCGACCCCTCCGGCGATGCCATCAGGAAGCTCACGCACTGGATTCCCCCTTCACGCTTTGCAGATACGATCGAACTTTCCCCGCGCCGCCCGATCCCCATTGACTTCATGGCATATGATAAGACTGACCTTATCGCGAAGGACCGGCTCGTCAGCGACCTGATTTATATTCTCGAAAAGAATCCCGAAAACACGAAACGCATGGTGCCGCTCCTCCGAAGGCTTATTTACACCATTCTTGATTCGCCCGACCGCACTTTTCTCGACATCTATTATTTCTTTGAACGGCCTAAGCGGCAGCAAATACTCTTAGAAAACACCACTCAGGACAACCGAGATTACTGGAAAAAACATCCACCAAAATCCGATTACGTCGAAGGACTACTCGCACGCATAGAAATTTATGAACTTATTCCTACACTCCGCACTATCTTCGGGACCCCAAACGCTGAACTTAACATCTCAGATGTTGTTGAGTCAGACAAAATTCTCCTGGCTGACCTCGATGACTCCGACGCTGGAAAGCTCTTAGGCCAACTCCTTGTTTCCAAGATAAAACAAACCGTTTTCCGCCGTAGGGATATAGATGAATCAAAGCGAAAACCCTATTGCCTGTATTGCGACGAGTTCCAGGACTTCCAGACTCCCGACTTCGAGAAGATCATTACGCAGGGCAGAAAGTATCACATTTGTCCATCGTGTTTTGAAGGAAAAAGGCATCCCATCTATCGAAGATGAGCAAGCCGCCTCCGAAAAACCTCTTGAATCGCCCGCACCGGAGGAAGATTAAGCCCTGTGGATAAGTGGGGGTATTTACATCAAACGCATACCTTCGCTATAGTGAAGAGGCAACACAATTTGCGCTTGATCGCGTTAAGAATCACAAGAGTTCGCTCTTTGGTTCAAGCGTCCAAAGCATCAAACCAAAGACCGGCTCACGAGCCGGTTTTTGTTCGCACATCCAGGCGGTAAGCGATCCCCATCAGATTGCCGACGCGGTTCGATTCCGCGATGTGCAACCAGGCGAAGTGAAGGACATCACTGCGTCAAAATAAAAACCCATCCCTGCCGCAAGGCCCGCAACAAACGAAGCGTCACGTCATTGAGGAATGGTTCGTCGGGAAATCACAGCTCATTTGTCGATAGCTGGAGAAAATAAAAAAAACAACAAACATGCAAGTAAAGCAAGGTTTAACAAAGGAAATGTGGTTCCCGAAGGCGGCCTCCGTTACATTCACCGTCGGAACGCTGATGGCGTTCGATGGTTCAGGCAATGTGACCCCGGCAACTTCGAGCTCGACTAAAGTCCTTGGGCTTACGAATAAGGCTGCGGCTTCGACCGATGCAGACTACGCGTCGAATACCCTCATCCCGATCCGTGTCCCCTTAGAGAGATACAACATCGTGACCGCCGCGTACACGGGTACAACCCCGGTCGTTGGCGTGGCGTACCCGCTCTCCGATGGCAATACGATCAACGGCAGCAGCTCGGCCCACAGCATTTTGACGGTCATTTCCGTCAACACGGCGGCCAGCACTGTCGATGGTTTTCTGAACGCGGGGTACGACTCGTTCAATTCAGCATAGTCGAAATAAACAAATCGCTAAAAAAATAACAACATGGAACTAAACATAGTCACCTTGAGCGATTTCGTCACATTGGCCCCGTTCATCTTCGAGAAACGGAAGGACTCATTAGCGCAGGAAATGCGCCGGTCCGGAATCTGGATCGAAGAGGCAATTCCGCAAAACTCAGGCAATACCCGGCAATACACCGAGATTGACCGCAACGAGTATGCGAAGCGTAAGAACGAAGGCGATCAGGCGAAGCGCGGCAAGGTCCAAGAAGGTTACACGAAGATCATCCAGGCATACCGCATTGCCGAGGACATCGGTATCACGTACGAAATGCGGACGCAGAATAAATATCCGGATGTGGTTGCACGGCTTACCAATTTGGCTGACACGGCTGTCAACCGCTTGGAGCTCGACCTCTCACACCGGTTCACCTTCGGAACGTCAACGGCCTACACCGATATGGATGGTGTGAGCGTGGACATCACGACGGGTGATGCGCTTTCGCTCTTCAACACGGCGCACTTGGTCAAGGGCTCATCCTCCACCTACCGCAACCGGTTGGCGAATAACCCGCAGGTTTCCCGTGGCGCGCTCGAAGGAATGGAAAAACTCATCGTCGAACAGACGATCAACCAATTCGGCGAGAAGCAGACCATGAACTTCGACATTTTGTGGACGACTGATGACCCGAACTCATGCAACACCGTTGCTGAGTATCTGAAGTCAACCGCATCTGTTGAAGCGACGAACGCAGGCGTCGTGAACGTCTACCAGGCGAAATATCGCCACGTCGTTCTCCCTCGCATCCCGACCGATGTAAACGGCTTCGTTGATTCGACCAAGGCAAAGTATTGGGGCTTGGTATCGACGACCGGCAGCACCGCTCACCTTGGATTGTGGGAACCGCCCCGAATCAAAGTCCCGACCGCAATGTCGAATGCGGAGGAATTCTCAACCGACGATTGGAACTTCGGCGTACGCGCAGGTTACGGCATCTGTGTCGTGAACGGCACGTGGGTCAAGTTCTCATCGGGTGATGCAACTCCGTAAACAGCTATCCAGGAGGGCGGAATCGAAAACCGCCCTCCATTCCCTGTAAGACGGGAAGAAAAACATAAGTCAAACATAAATCTATGAATCAGTACGGACAACTCAGCAGATATGGCGCAATCTCAAAGTCATACCCTTTGACGACCGGCCAGATCTACTTCTTAATCAGTTCGAGTGAATATGCCGCAGCTGAAGTGCTCAAGACATATCCATCCGATAGCAGCGGCAATTCCCGCGTCTTTACGACATGGGCCGCTGTCATCGCTCAGGCTCAATTGAACACCGATGCGGACGTAATCATCGTTTCCCCGCTCTTTACCACCCCGCCGACGAAGGCGCAGCAACAGCAGCTCGACGCCGCGAATGCCACGTGCATTCAGGCAGGTTCGCTCTTGCCGGATGGATCGTACCTTTCCGCAACCATCACCGCATTGTCAGAAGCCGCGACGACCACAAACAATTTGTTTTCAGTGAACGGCCGCGTGGAACTCATCGACATTATGGGTGAAGTCGTAACGACCTCGGCTACGGCGCAGACGAAGAAACTCACGCTCACCCCGACCGTTGGAACAGCAACGGACTTGTGTGCAACCGCTTCGACGGCGTCCCTCGCAGTAGGTGGCCAGATGACAATCACGGGCACCTTGGCAAACGCCATGGTGACGACCGTCCAGGGAGCCTTCATTAAACAGGCAACAGGCCTTATCCTTTCCGCTGGTACGTTGCAGCTCATCACGTCAGCTACGACGGCCGGCAATTCGAAGTGGCGTTTGCGCTATAAGGCGATTGATCCGGGCGTGTTCATTGCACCGTTGATCTAATGACTCCCCGCGAGGAGCGTTGGATACAGCGGAGCAAGATCGCACTTGGGATCGTGGGAATTGTAATCGCTTTGTACGCAATACATCTCTTACATGTCATCGCATACCAAAGATAACCAAGAGTTAATCAGGGCCATCCCCCCGAAGAACATGTTTCGGGGGGATGGGGAAGAGGTGATACCGCGCCATTCACTCACCGGACTCTTAAGTACCCCGATCATTGATATTCAATTTCCGAAGCATGGTGGCGTCCTCGTGTACCACCAGGGCGATCTCTATCCCGTGAAAGGATGGCCCTTCAAGGAAGCGACCTATGCCTGCGACACAATCAAACGGGCAATCATTAATGGCATAAAGTTCGCCATCTCATCTCCCGTCCGCTATCTCCTCGCACTTTTCGTACTCTTGCCGAAATCCTTGAAACGGAAGGCCATCAATAACGCCATCGAACAGTTTACGGATTACACGGAAAAAGTCTTTGACGTGTGGGGACGCATCCTGCCACTCCAAGATGAAGACGGGGCAGAGTTCGGCCTGCAGGGCGTCGTGTGGAAGCCGCAATTCTATTGCGACATGGTGAGGGAAATCCGGCGCGTGGGAATGCAGATGGCCGGAGAACGCATCCCGAACCAGCGTTTAGTCGAAGCCATGTGCATGATCCTCGAATTCGATGATGCGTACAGGTACCGCTTGCAGGACGGATTCGGCCTCATCGACCGAGAAGCGCTCAAACGAGATCCCGCAAAAGAAATTGTCCGCGTCCTCACCATCATGCGAGATCGTGGCATAGGAACCGCCGACAAATTCCAATCATTCGTGAAAGTTATTCCGTTTCTTTTCAAAATCCGTGACCTCAAGCAAGTATTCATCCAGTTCTTTTCACAGGTCGATCTCAAGAAACTTTCTCTCGACGAGGTCGATTTCTACCGGTGCCTATTGTGGGGCGGCTACCAATTCCGGGGAATCCCTGATCCAGAGAGAGCTTCATTGCGAATCATGATCGACGCCGAATGGCAATATCGCGAAAAACATCAAGCTAAACATTCATGACGAAGAACCAACAAATTATCATCGGACTGGCGATTGCGGCAATCGTTCTTGTGCCCGCAATTGTTTTGGGTTCGCTTCTCACGCCAGGCGGCGGGACAGTTCTTACACCAATCCAAAATATTCCTACCTATACATACAGCGTTTCATCGAACCCGGGGCCAAACAATTTCCCGACACTCGAAGCTGCTCTTGCGCAGGCATCATCGACCCAAGGCAATACATCAATCTACCTCGGTTCGGGAACCTTCATTGCCCCCCCGGGCGGCTGGCAGATATGTTCCAGCAACCTCACCATTTTCGGCAATGGCCGGGCAACCGTCCTTGAGGACGATAACGCCACGGGTTCTGCAATTTCCATGTGCGATTCGAACCAGCGTAGCTGGATCACGATCAGCAACCTGCGCATTAACAATTTGTCAGGAGGGTCGAGCCTCACCGGAATCGATTTCGATCACTTTGCCATCAGCACATTCCAAAACCTCTACGTCAGCAATTTTCAAAAGAGTTTCAACGCTTCATCGTCGGGCACGCTCTATGACAAGTTTATTGACAACCGCGATTCCCCTATCGGGACGGGAACCTACGGATATTTCATCGGCTCACTCGTCAATGACACAACGATCATGGGAGCGCGCACGATCGCAAACGGATCAACGACCTGCATTGGCATTTACGGCGCTGGTACTCACGCCGAGAATCTTATTTCGGACGACTGTGAAACAGGCGCGGCTGTTGGGCTCGACATCGGCAATGGGACGCACGACATCACGGCCAGCAACTTTTATTCCGAAGCTAATGCCATCGGCATCCAGATTGCCTCCAACACGTATGCCCTGTCATTCGTGGGAGGGTTCGACGGCGACAGCACCTCCGAGAACATTAACAATCTTGGCGGGACGTATTGCTTCTACAACATGAACGTCCAATACGCGAATTTCAACCATTGCGAAGACGCCCCGAACACCCCTGACAACCGATGGATCATCCCTTACTTCACGGGCATTACGACCGCCAACGCGACGAGCGCCGCCTCGACAACCGTCTTCGCCGAAGAAACAAATGTGACGAATTCTGATTTTGCCTGTGGCATATCATTCGTGACCGGCGCTGCAACGGACGCCGGTGTCATGATTGCGGGCATCTACGGGCCGGTTCCCACCCTCGACACCGTATCCGGAGCGCCACTCCTCGTTCAGGCGACAGCTACAGAGCAGAACAACGCAGCGGTAAATACTGGACAGATCATCACCTTGCCAACCACGAGGATCAATCCCGGGTTGTATTACCTTGCGATTCAGTTCCAATCAACCTCAACGCAGTATCAGCGCAATGCGAACCAGACCCAAGTGGTCGGCTGGACCCAAACGATAACGAACAGCACCTCAAGCCAGAATTTGCCGGCGACAGCGTCAGGCCCAACCAACTCCCCATCCTCAATGCCAGGGCTTCGGCTTCAAACGTGTAGCCAAACCAATACCAACTAAAACGTCGAACAATTAACCAAAAACCAAACCTATGTGGCTTAACGAAAAGACAGACGGGACGGTGTGATCTATGACGTGACGATCAGACAATTTGATACCTCGTTTTGGGCGCAGCTTGCCGGGACGACGACCGTTGCCTCGAATAAGCTCCGCAACAGCTCCGCGACGATAGCGTCATACATTCTCATGGAATTTCCGGATATTGAATTTGCAATCACGAACGCCGTAGCACCGACGGGAGGCCAAGATAAAATCTGGGGCTGTTTCTCGCCTTCAACAGTAAATTGGGGCGCGTACTACTTCCAAATCACCGGTAGCACATTTCAAGCAGTGGTTGTGGATACGTACGGCAACACGGTGACGAAAGCGCTCACGTGGTCAGCCGGTTATACGGCTACTCAAACGCTCTTCCGCATCCACAGCGAGCCTTCGCAGATCCAGTTCCTTATCAACGGCGTTGTTGTGGCAACATTCGAGGAAAGCACCTCACCGTCGCTTCCAGGAGACCCCGCACCAATCTACATTCACAATGGAAACGCTGATAACTTCGATCTCGCGTATGTCGGCGTGAGAAGGGCAGCAGGAATGGTCTAATCCATGAACCGAAGAGACCTTGAAGCGCAGATGACCCGCGAACTCCGCGAGCTTCAGAAGCGCATCAAGGAGGCCGAAAAGAAAAGTGTCGAGTTCATCGAACTGAACGCGACAAAAGCAAAAGAGCTGAACGCGAAAGAATCCCGCATTGCTGAAATCAATTCTGAAATCGGGATCAAAGAGAAGCACCTTGAAGACTTGAATCGTTTACTCGGTCAGACGAGCAAAGCGATTGATGACCACAAGGACGTTCACGCAAGTTGGAGCAATCGCATTATTGGAACCCAGACAGAAGCAAATGAAGCCGCGAAGGAACTCGAAAGCCTCCGCATAGAAACATCAGGAATTCGCGGCCAAATTGCCCTCGCTGAATCGAATCTTCTCGAAATCTCGAATCTTCTCTCTTCGAGGAAAAACGAGTTGATACAGCTCACCGAGCAGGCTGAAACCCTCAATAACGAGCTTGTGACCCTCCGGGAAACAATCCGCACCGAGCGCGAACTCGCAGCCGATGAAGCGAAATCTCTTCAAGCCCGTCGCGACGACCTTCAGGAACTCGTCGTCCGCGAAGAACAGGTTGCGACGCAGATCACGAACGACCTCGGCAAGCTCGAATTATATGTAAAGCGGCTTCAGCGGTACTACGACCAGAGCGGCATCCAGATCGACGTTCTCAAAGAATTCAACATCCCCAAACGTATCCACCCACAACATGTCCAGTAGATTCCTTAATCCAACAACCCCAGGCGCGTTGCTCACGAGCATTGCTGGGGCTTTGAGCGCCAATGAGGAACTGGTCATTCAGTCGATCACGAACGGCCAGTATTTCATTTTCAACGAAACGCCAGGCGGAACTATGAACGGTTCCAACCAGACGTTCACGCTTGCGAAAACACCCAAACCCGTCGCATCCCTTCAGCTTTCATACAACGGCCAGCTCCAAAAAGCAGGAGGCGTCGATTTTTCACTTTCGGGAAACACAATTACTTTCATTGCGATCAAGCCAGTTTCAACCGATGAAATCCTTGCCAATTACACCGTCTCACCTGTTTAAATGAAATCCCTCAAATACGTCATTTTAATAGCAGTCGCCGCCGCAAGCATCTTCGCGGGACTGTCATATGCGGCAGCAACCGTCTGCCAGCCAATCCAAGGATGCACGGGAACGGGATCTATTCCGCTCACGGGCGAAGTCCTTTTGGGGAATGCGTCCGGGACCTACACGCCGGTCTACATAACACCCGGAACAAATATCACGATCACGACGAGTACGGTCGGCGGCGTCCCTTCAATCACGATTGCCGCATCAGGCGGCGTAGGTGGTTCCTCCACTCTCATCTATGCGGGACAAGGAATCCTCGTAAACGCATCAGGAACCAACGGGTATGTGATCGTGAACAACGGCGTCACGTCAACCGCAGGGAATTGGACCGGCACATGGCAGGGCGTGAACTCGACCACGTTTTACCTCGCGTCAAATCCAAGCGGCTATATCTCAAATATTTCGACCACCATCAATACCGCAGGGCCATTGACGGGAGGAGGAAGTTTGGTAAACGGAACTACGCTCAATCTTGCGTGTGCAACGTGTATCGCGACCAATACCGGCAACTGGGCGGGAACGTGGATCAATGCAACGTCAGGAACTTATTATCCGTATTCGAATCCATTAGGATTTATTACTGTTGCACCTGCGACGACGACCATCAATGGGTACAAAGCATCCATTTTTGACCTTCTTGGAACAGGGGACGTTACCTCAACCGTTTCGAACGGTTCAACGACGTTCTATCTTAAAACATCAGGAGTTTCCGCCGGTTCCTACACCTGCGCTTCGATTACGGTATCTTCGTCGGGTATTGTAACAGCCGCTTCGACCAATTCATGTTCTGGGGGAAGCGGCACTGTCGGCCCTTCGACCTCGACCTACGTCGCTTATTTCAATACGTCTTCCACGATAACCGGGAGTTCGTCATTTACATTCTCCACATCAAGCCTCCTTAGTGTTCCGGCACTTGCAATCACAAATGTCACATCAACCCAATGCCTTCACGCGATCAATGGCGTAATCAGCGGTACCGGCTCTGACTGCGGAGGCGGCTCGGGATTTCCCGTTGGAACGATTGTCCCGTACACGTCCTCAACGGCACCCACCAACTGGCTTCTTGCCGATGGCACGCAATATGCCACTTCGAGCTACCCCGACCTCTTTGCGCTCATCGGGTACCAATATGGGGGTTCGACCTCAACGTTTGCAGTCCCCAACCTGAACGGCAGGTTTGTTGCCGGTCCCTCATCAAGCATTTCGACAACGCTTGGTACAAAGGGAGGGACAACCACAATAAGCATCCTGCAGACCAATCTTCCGTCGCTCATTCCGAGCATTTCAAGTCCGGCGCAAATCATTGCAGGGTCAGGAGGTGCGCAGGGTTTTGCTGGTGTCGGTTCGAATGGCGGTTCGTCAATAAGTTTCAACCAAATCGGAGGCAGCTCGACCCCTATCACGACACTGCCACCCTATATCGTTCTTCAATACATCATTAAAGCCCTTCCTGATAGCGGCGGCGGGGGAGGCGGTGGTTCAGTCACCATCAACGGCTATACGACCTCCACCTACCAGCTCAACGGGACTACAAACCAAATTACGATCACGCAAGCCCCTTCAGGAACATTCACCTTCTCAACACCACAAAATCTCAATACAGCCGCGACTGCACAATTTGGCACGCTGGGAATTGGTGCACCAAACAATAGTGGTGATAGCATTTCAACGTTTTATCGGCAAGGGAATGGCGTCGGAAATCTCATTGATTTAGGCGACACAAACCAGGGGCTACAAGGAGATTTAGGCATCGAAACGACGCTTGCAACGGCTGATACCGTTTATCTCCACCAAAATACCGCAAATGGATTCATCACTCTTGGAGTCAATAGTGCCGATTCGGTTTCTATTTCTAGTTCATCCATCAAAACAAACCTCAATGTCCATGCGTCGAGCACTTTGATTGACGGTAATGCGACGACAACGAATTTAACAATTAGCAGTCTTTCAGGAACCCAATGTCTCCATGAAGTGAGCGGAGTAGTTGGTGGCACGGGTTCAGATTGCGGATCAGGTGGCGGCGGTGTTGCTTCAACGACACCGTTTACATCAGGGCAGATCGTCGTCGTAAGCGGTACGGCTATTTCAACCAATGGATTCAAAACTTCCGACTTCTTAGCTTCATCAACGACCTATGTTGCTTCGCTTTCAAATAATTCTTCTGCCGGAGGCATAGACTTTTCCGCTTCCACGGGCTCGAACATCACAGGCGTCCTCCATTCTCTAGCCATTACTCAATTCACGGGAAACTGGGTATCGACGTTCAATGGAGCCACAGGAACTGTCGTAGGAGTTGGCTCCTTAAATGGCGCGACAGGAACGGTGACGATTGCCACGACTTCTCCTATTCAAGGTTCAATGTCGGGAACAACTCTCACGCTTTCCTGTCCGACCTGTATCACATCGCTAGCTGGATATTCCACGTCTACCGGCGCGAATCCTACGGCAAGCGTCGGGCTCGCTGCAGTAAACGGCTCCGCAAACACATTTATGCGCTCCGATGCTGCTCCTGCACTTTCTCAATCAATCGCTCCAACGTGGACTGGGCTACATACCTTTACTGGTGGCGCAACATTCAATTCGACATCCACGTTCAACTCATCAACAATCCTTACAGGTTCAGTATCAAGCACAGAATCTTCTGCACTCATTCTCGCTGCATCGAACGGCACATGGGGTGCATATGGAGGGGCGTCGGCGTGTTCTGGAGGTAATGCCGTGACCGCAATCTCCACCGTCGGAGGGACGACGTGCGCGGCATTCCTCACTGGCACTAAAGTCGATTCCCTCAACTCGATTACGGGCGCAACGATTATCGCCGCCGGCACGGGTATCGGGGTTTCAAGCTCATCGCAGACCATCACGGTTACAAATAATGGCGTTGTCTCCACCGCAAATAATTCTTCTGCCGGTGGAATCGATTTTTCCGCTTCCACGGGCTCGAACATCACAGGCGTCCTCCATTCGCTTAACGTTTCACAATTTACGAACAATGCTGGCTATGGACAAGGAACTGTTACCACTTCCTCAGCGGGAGTTGCAAACACGCTGCCTATGTGGACTTCCGCTTCTGCGATTGGAGATTCAACCATTTCACAGCCAGGCGGCGGCGTTACAGCGGTCAATAGCGTCCCCTTCCTCGATGGCGGCGGAGATTTTATCGGGCCGAACATCTTTCTTTCAGGCAACAGCGTGATTGCCCAAAACGCGACGGGTACGACATCGGTCGGCACCCTCATCCAAAATGGCGGTATCCAAGACTTCAATACGACAACCACATTGACCGGCGCAAATTTCTGCATGGGAGGGACGAACTGGGTACAGAACACAACAGGAACCATCACACTTCAACTTCCGAGCATTGCGACGCTGGCATCGTCTACTCTCACGCCATGCGCTTCGACTATCCTTGGTGGCCAGTGGGTGCAACAGTATGTCATTAACGATTCGACGAATACGGTACTCTCCGCGACCAACGGTTCAAATGAAACGCAGATCTATTCTCCAGGCACTCCAACCTCCCTCGCGCCAGGCCAGGAATGGCTCGTGGCAGGAATGTTCGAAAATTCCTCGACGGTTCCAGGAGCAGCTGCCACAGGAACCACGCTCGTCGCAAAATATACCCTTTACCAATCTTCCACTCCACTCACCGTTTCTGGGAATTCGGTAACTGCGACCAGTTTGAATGTTTCAGGAGCATTGGGAGTTTCGAGTACGATTACCCAAACAGGCGGCGTTGTTTCCCTTGCATCGACGACGATTAATGGAAATGCAACGACTACCAACCTAACGATAACGAGTGTTACGGGAACACAGTGCTTGCACGCGGTATCAGGTGTAGTGTCAGGTACTGGTTCGGACTGCGGATCGGGCGGCGGAGGCGGAGCCACGACAAGTACATTCTACCTTCCCGATGGTACTGCCAACTTCCAGAACAACTCCATCGCCCCGGCACACAGCCTCCCGTTGGATGCCGAAGTAAATGTGGCTACGAGACTCCCGAAAACCCTTAGACGGAGTAGCGCGGCCCTCACAACGTCCCTCCCCAGCGTTATGAGGCGAACCCCTTGTCCCATTCACGGGTTGCAAGCGGAGAGTGGTGAGTGAATCGGCCCGACAATTTCGTTCTTTGAATGATGTAAGGACAGGTAGCGACGGGGCTATCCCAGCTAGCGATAAGAAGGGCTAGCAATTCCTAAACGCCGAACTCAACCGAAAGGAGTGTTCACCGGCGCAAGGAATAAAAACAGACTTTGTCTGCGAGTCCAAACCTTACATCACTCAGAGAGCGAATGGAAAAACGGAATCCGCCGATAAAAAACAAAGACGAATTCACTTCGGCTTTTACCCCCCTCTTTCCCTTACCGGCGTGAGGAGCAGCGGGATTTATAAGCCACAAAACTAAAAAACATGTTCACAGATTTACCCGAAGGACAGACCCATTTTCAAAACGATGGGTGCGGCGAAAAAGCGCATAGCATGAAGAGCGAGCAGGAGCTTACATTTCGGAACGATATCGAGGTCCACTTCTCCGGTTTGCTGATTACAAAGATCGTCGAAGGCAAACCAAGCACGGCAGGGATTCGTGGAAGAAAAAGAGCCATCATTGAGCCGGCAATTGCAGAGGCGATTGACCAAGTAGAATACCTCATCACCTTGAAACTGCAGATCGAGGAAGCGGGAATTGAACTCAGAAACAGAAGAATGATGATTGAAGAGAAAATCGCCGCACGAATCGAATTACAACGCCGCTGGATTGCCGGTGAGTCGGTTCAATTCCCCGTCCACGCAGAGCCGGAAAATGACGTGAAGCGCCGGCCGTTCAACAACACAAAATTCCCATTTCGTTGCAAATGCGGCGCGAACAGCCAGACGAAAATCTGCTCACGGTGCAAACAGACACCGATTAAGAGCTTGCTTTACTAACCCAGTCAAGACGAAAGAGGCTTTTGCGTTTTGAGCAGATGCGCATATTTTTTTCTCATCTCCGGCTCGATATTCTTAAGTCGCCGCGCGAGAAGTCGGAATTCCGCATAGACATCGAGGTTCTCTTTGCCTCTTCTGGACAGAGCTAGATATTCCTTGATGGTCCGGTTGTTCAGACAATCCATAACATACGTGTCAAAAATGACGTAGACATCCTCGATGTCAATCGCATGTTTCCGCTGGAACATCCCGACATCCTCGAAAATACCCAGGAGCAAGTCATCGATTTCTTGAGAAGGAATGTACGCGCTCTGAAACCCGTAGTAGCCGATCTGGTTTTGCGTCGCGTCGCTTTCAAAATCCTTAATCTTAAAGTACCCATACCCATCATTCACAAACTCAAGGAGGTCAGCGTCGATCAGGCATATCAACCGCCGTGCCTTTTCTGTGAAGAAATCGCTCTTCAGCCGGAATATGAAATCGGCTCGACTGGTTTTTGAGAGAGCAGATAATTGCTTCCAGGCGACAGCCACAAGGATAGCTGTTGCAATACCCGTGAACATAGTCCAGAAGACAGAAGGATCAAAAATGCTTCTGCACAGCCATTCCATAAACCCCCTCCTACCACGTTCCCTTCACCGCTTTTTCAAGCGCATCCTGCCGGGACTTTACCCAGGGAGAATAATGCAATTCGGTCGTCCTCACCGACGAATGCCCGAGCAGGATTGAAACCGTCTGCAAGGGTACGCCCTTTTCAAGAAGTGAAACCGCAAAACTGTCTCTCAGCCGGTGCCCATGCCCGCTTCGGGATTCCGGCGATCACAAAGACCTTCTTCAGCCGCTCCTGCCATTCCGTCAGCGCCGTTTTCAATTTCCCCACGCCTGACCAAAAGTAATACGAGTCGCCATCCTCGCACGATTTCAGTGCGGTCAACACATCGGCCGGCAGCGGAATCCAAACCGGATGCCCCGTCTTTGCCTGATACAGAAGTAGTTTTCCTTTGGTGATCCGGTCAGCCTTCAACGAAACCGCGTCTGAAATCCGAAGTCCCGAATAGCGCAGTAAGAGCACGAGCGCACGAAGCTGCTTCCGCACTTTCTCCGGGCTTTGCGGATGAATCTCGCCGTATGCGTCGAGTGCCCAAACGATTTTCTCCCATTCAGACTCCGAGTACGGCAGCGTCGGCGGTTGCCGGACTTGGGGCGGCTTCACGGCTTTGGCAGGATTTGTTTGAATCCATCCCGAATCTTGGCAAAAGCGGAAAAATCCACGTAACGATTCCAGTCGCTTCCGTGTCGTACTCGCCGCCATTTTCCAAGAATTCCGGAGGGTTCGCACATCATCGACACTGATCGACCGTACCGGCAATTCGCGCCACTCTCGCTTCAATTCCTCGACAAGATGCCGGTATTTCTTCACGCTCTGCGACTTGAGTCGTGCTTCGGAATCAGCCAGAAACTTCTCACATGCCTGGCGGACCGTAACCGTCTCTGCCTCGCCGTGGATCTCCCACTCGCGAGTAAGGCGGATTGCCGCCTCCATGTTCCGCAAGTCTAGAGACTTTCTGATCTTCTTGCCGTGGAGGGTACCTTCAACGGCAATAGGGCAGGCGCAAGACTTGTGTTTCCTGCCCTTCGAGCGGAATTTGCAGGACGACAAGTGGCGGCGGAACAGCGTGAGCATGGCATAGCCTACCACACGTATTTCACGCGCACGCAGTTTAAATCATATAAATCATTGAAAACAAATAAGAAATAATGGCGGAGGGAGAGGGATTCGAACCCCCGGTACCCTTTCGAGTACAGCGGTTTTCAAGACCGCCTGTTTCAACCGCTCACACATCCCTCCGCGGGAGTGTTTTCGACAGTTTACCAGTGCTTGAAAATTGCCGCACGGCGGGTCGATGAGAGCTCTTGCGGGCAGAAGCGAGGACTCACAGCTCTCAAGTGGCTACACCCCGTGATTCCCAAATTGAATCTGGCCAAACATTTTGTGCCGCTACGGGATCGGAAAGACTTTTTCCGGAAACCGCACAGTGCTATGGTGTGAGGTAGCACTTCGAAGGTAGGTCGAGACCCCCACTAACCGGCTGCGATCCAGCCAGATTTTCCTCCCAGGCTGTTGGCGCGCTTTATCAATGGTGGAAGCCGCAGACGCGCCAATCGCAAAAGACCCGCGAAAGGAGGCGTATGCAAATGGCACGCTGTGCTCTGCTGCTCCTAGTTGCGTGCACCGGCCTGACAGCATTCCCTTGCTTTTCCCAGACCGTACTCTATACCGTCCCAACTGGGTCTCAACCGGTAGCGCTGGCAATTAATTCGCAGACCAGTAAGGTTTACGTCGTCAACCAATACAGCAACAGCGTAACCGTGATCGACGAAACGACGAGAGCTACCGCCACGGTGCCGGTGGGGTCGTATCCGACTGCGGTAGCCGTGAATGCCACGACCAATAAGATTTACGTGACGAACCAAAGCAGCAACAGCGTAACCGTGATTGACGGCGCATCGAATTCGACGGCAATCGTTGCGACCGGAAGGTCGCCCGTAAGTCTAGGTATTAACCCTGTCACTAACAAGATTTACGTAGCTAACTACGGCAGCAACAGTATGACGGTGATAAACGGGGCAAATAATGCAACCTCGACGGTCGCGGTGGGAATCTATCCTGGCGCGGTGGCGGTCAACTCGGTCACGAACAAGATCTATGTCACCAACTTGAGCAGCAGCACGGTAACGGTGATCGACGGCGCGACCAGCGCGACCACGTCCGTTAAGGTGGGCAGCAATCCGAGGGCTGTGGCCATAAATGCGCTGACCAATAAAATCTATGTCGCCAATGGCACCTATGCCGGCATGGGAACGGTGACCGTAATCGACGGCGCAACCGATTCCACCGCCGTGGTAGCTGCCGGGCTGTACCCCAATGCCGTGGCGATTAACCAGGTGACTAATGAAATCTACGTCGCCAATGCCGGCGATGGCACGGTGACTGTCATTGACGGCGCCACCAAGTCCACAACGGCAATCCCTGTGGGCGGGACCCCAGGGCAGTTAGCTGTTGACCTCGTAACCAACATGACGTACCTGAGCAACGATATTTGGAGTGGCACCGTAATCGCCATTGACGGCACGTCTGATTCCACCCAGGCGGTGGCGGTAGGGCGAAATCCCTATGCCTTAGCTATGGATTCAACGATGAACAGAGTTTACGTTGCCAATCTGTACAGCAACACCGTCTCCGTGATTGCAGGAGCCCAGTCGTCCCTCGCGCTGCAATTCGTTCCCGTCAGTCCATGCCGTTTGGTGGATACGCGTTTGTCCAACGGGCCCTTCGGTGGTCCGTCGATAAGTGGCGGAACCTCGCGCGACTTTATCATTCCCCAAAACGTGACTTGCAGCATCCCCGCGACAGCAGCAGCCTACGCCTTAAATGTAACGCTCGTTCCTCCACCGCACGGAATCGTCGGGCTCCTGAGCATCTGGCCGAGTGGGGAAGATCAACCGGCAGCTTCGATAGTGAATTCTTGGGATGGTCGTTTCAAAGCCAACGCAGCCATCGTGCCAGCTGGAGCCAGAGGAGCAGTCAGTGTTTACTCCAGCGGTACGACTGATGTGGTACTGGACATCAATGGCTATTTCGAACCGCGAAGCAGCTCGACGCTCGCCTTCTATCCCTTGTCCCCGTGCCGGATAGCTGACACTCGGTGGCAAACGGGTGACTTGGGTGGTCCTTATCTACACGCGGCGCAGCAACGGACAGTACCGGTGCTAGAGAGCGCTTGCGGAATTCCTTCCACGGCCCAAGCCTACTCCTTCAACTTCACCACCATACCTCGAAGCGGTCCCTTGTGGGTGTTTAGCGCGTGGCCCACTGGAGAAGCGCAACCTAGTACCTCAACCTTGAACGCGTCCACGGGCACGGTCGTAGCAAATGCGGCCATTGTGCCCGCCGGAACGAATGGCGATATCGCTGTGTGGGCCAGCAATGACGCTGATCTGGTAATTGACGTCAACGGCTATTTCGCTCCCGCCAGTGTGGGAGGGCTATCGTTGTACCCTGTTAGTCCTTGTCGCGTCCTGGATACGCGCAGAGTGGGGAGTGGAACACCGTTCAATGGTCAGCTCACACCTCCGCTGAACCCTGCACGTACCGTGTGCGCGACGCCCAATACAGCGCATGCGTTCGTGTTCAACGCGACCATCGTGCCGCAATCCGTTCCGGTGTGGTTGCTGACCCTATGGCCCGACGGCGCCCCGGTACCGAACTTTTCCACGCTCAACGCCTGGGACGGAGCAGTCACCTCCAACATGGCTATTGTGCCCACGACAAATGGATCGATCGACGCCTACGTGTCCGGACTCACCCAACTGGTCCTCGACATCTTCTCCTACTTCGCACCGTGATTGAGGAGAGCGGCCTGAATATCTGGACCAACTATTCGTAGCGTAGGCTTTCGACCGGATCCAAATTGGCGGCCCGAGCAGCAGGTGCGGTACCAAAAATCACGCCAACCAAGCTGGAAACCAGCACGGCGATGATGACCGACCAACCCGAGATCGGCACACGGTAGTTGGTGATGAATCGTATCGAAAACGGCAACGCCAGACCGATGAAGGTCCCGATGAATCCGCCGGCCAGCGATATCAGGACGGCCTCAGTCAAGAATTGCGCACGAATTTCTGAGTTGGTGGCGCCTACTGCCTTGCGGACACCAATTTCGCGAATGCGGGAATTTACTGTGGCCAGCATGATGTTCATAATGCCGACGCCACTGACCAGCAACGTGAATACGGAAATGAGCAGCAGCACCGTGGTTAGGGTGTTTGCGGTCTTGGCAGCGACGGAGAGAAGCTGGGTCAGGTTGTAAACCTTATACACAGATTCGGGACGATGCCGCGACTGCAGCACATCGTGAATCTCTTCTGTGGCCCGGGGTACCTCCGCCGAGTCCGACACGGAAAAGAACAATTGCTTCACCTTGTCGGTGCCGGTAAAGAACTGCGCAACGGTGTAAGGAATGAGGACGGTGTTGTCCGAAATCTCTGATTCGCCAAAGGTGTCAACCTGTTCCCGAAAGGTCCCAATCACTGTGAAGGGCAGGCCGCTGAGCTTGATCTGCTGTCCGATGGCTGCATCCTGTGAACCGTAAAGTGTGTTGGCAAGGGTCTGAGTTATGACTCCAACTTTGTTGCGTGCCCGCGTGTCTCCGTCATCAAAAAAGCGGCCCGCGAGGACGTTCAAGTTCCGCACATAACGGTACTGCCACGAGACGCCCAGAACCAGGATGTCGCGTTCTATCCCGCCAGGAACCAGAACACGGTCGTGAAACTCGATCATCGGTGAGGACGCACTAATGCCCGGTACCCTCTCACGCACCGCATCCCAGTCACTCAGCGCAAGTAAATCACTTGAGCTCGAGCTCCCATATTTGTCGCCGCCCTGATATTCGGCCGCCATCATGTTCGAGCCGATATTCTGAATTTGCTGGATTATGTATTGCTTGCCCGTCAACCCGACGGTGACCACCAGGATGAGCGATGCCGTCCCGATGACCATGCCCAACGCGGTCAGGATGAATCGGAGCTTATTGGTGCGGAAGGTCTGCACCGCGACGCTGAGGGTCTCGCCGAGAACCAGCTTCGGATAAGGACGCCCGTTATTGCCGCCGGTTGCCATGCCAATGCTTCAAGAGTAAATGTTCATAGGCGGTGCTTCAAATGAAGGCGCTCGGTACCAGCGACCGTTCAGGAGGCGGCAGTTGCCCGGATTGTTGATCGTCCGTCAAAGTGCTATCGTCAGTGTTACCCCATTTTTCTGGCGTTTAGTAAATCATGCTGTCGTTTTTCCATCGATTTCTCCTGCCAGTTGTGCTTGTCCTGGAAATGTGCTGCGGAGTTGCGGCACAGCAACCGCTGGGCGAGCTCTACGCGACTGATGCGCGGGTAAAAGGAGCAGTCATTCTGGCCGGCTCCGGCACTAGCGTCCTAAGCGGTTCTTCGATTGCCGCTGGAGCACAAACCGCGACACTAAAGCTGGAGCGGGGCGGCAACCTGCTGGTCTGTTCTGGGACGAACCTGTCTGTGAACGCGTCGCAGAACGGACGCGAGCTGATGTTCAGCTTGAACAGCGGTAATCTGGAGATGAATTATCCGTTGGGTGCCGCTGCTGATACCCTGCTGACCCCCGATTTGCGGCTGTTGCTACCCGGGCCCGGGACGATACACATTGCAGTCAAGGTGACTCCCCAGGGTGATACCTGTGTGCAGTCGCTTCCGTGGAACGTAGCGTCCATCGTGGTCTCCGAGACTATGGGCGATGCAACCTACCAGGTTAAGCCGGATGAAGCCGTCTTGTTCAAGGGCGGGCATCTCAGTGAAGCAACCCGCACAAAGCAAAATTGCGGATGTCCTATTTCGCAGCCAATTCCACCGACTCAGGTAGCGAAAGCAGCGCCTCCACCGCCCGCCGCGGAACCCAAGCTAACGCAACCCGCTCCCCCGCCGGCTTCCACGGACCAGAACCTACACCTGGCAGTCAGTGCGCCGCTAATCTTCCGTGCGGACGATTCCGCGCCGGACATCACCGAGATGGTCGCGACCCTGAAGTTGGAGCACAACGAAGTGTTGCAGCTTAATCCGGTGGTGCTGCCGCCTTCGGGGTCTAAGAAAATTCAGCCGGAGCAGCAGTCCCCGACAGTGGTTGCCCAGAAGGAACCGCGGCACGGATTCTTTAGCAAGGTGGGCGCGTTCTTCGCGACGCTCTTTCACTGACAAAGCGATAAGATAAACCTTCATCTCAGGGAGGATCGAATGTTGGCCATCATTCTGGATGGGACGAGAATTGCGGCACAGATCAAAAGCGAAGTCGGCGAAGAGGTGAAAGAGCTGACTGCTGCCAGACTTCGTCCGGGGTTGGCGGTCGTGCTTGCTGGCCACAATCCAGCGTCGGAAATTTATGTTCGCAACAAGGTGAAGAGCTGCGAGCAACTGGGTATCTATAGCGAGAAACACACCCCTACCGACGATGTCACTACCGAGGAGTTGTTAGCGCTGGTCGAAGACCTGAACCATCGCGACGAGATCGACGGCATCCTGGTGCAATTGCCGCTGCCTCCGCACGTTGACGCTAAGAAAATATTGCTTGCTGTATCGCCGGAGAAGGATGTCGATGGATTTCATCCCATGAACGTGGGCTATCTCTCGACGCAGCGTCCGGGGCTGGTACCGTGCACGCCGTCGGGTATCATCGAAATTCTGAAACGCAGCGGGATTGCCATCGCTGGCGCTGAAGCTGTTGTGGTAGGCCGCAGCGATATCGTTGGTAAGCCGGTCGCGATGCTGCTCCTCAACGGCAACGCCACAGTCACGGTCTGCCATTCCAAGACGCGCGACCTGCCGGGGGTGTGCCGGCGCGCCGACATTCTGGTGGCTGCCATCGGCAAGGCCGGGATGATTACACCCGACTTCGTGAAGCCGGGTGCAACGGTAATCGATGTTGGCATGAACACCGTTACCGATCCTGCCGAGTTCAAACAATTCTTCGCCGGAAATGAGAAGCGCGAACGCGATTTCGCAGCGAAAGGATCGACCCTGATAGGCGATGTTCATCCCAAAGTCGCGGAGGTTGCGGGAGCGATGACACCTGTACCCGGAGGCGTAGGCCCGCTCACGATTGCCATGCTGATGAGCAATACCGTGAAAGCGGCCAAGCTGCGGCGGGGACACGCGGTGGGTGCGCTAGCGACTTCTCGATGATGTATATACACCCATGCTGCGCGTAGGGCTTACCGGCGGCATCGCCTGTGGCAAATCGTCCATTGCCGCCATGCTAGTGAAGCGTGGCGCTCATTTCCTTCAGGCTGACGGACTCGCCCATCAAGTTTACGAACCTGGCACTGTCACCTACGGCAAGGTAGTTCGCACCTTCGGCCGCGAAATTCTCAATGAAGATGGCACCATCAATCGGAGCAAGCTGGCGGACTTGGTTTTCCCTGCTCGCATTGGAGAACTAAACGCTATTGTGCACCCCGAGGTTATGAGGCGTCAGAATCGCTGGATGTCGGAGGTCGAGCAGAGTGATCCCCATGGCATTGCGGTAGTCGAGGCCGCACTGCTTATCGAGGCCGGAGCGGACAAAGACTTCGACAAAGTCATTGTCGTGACCTGTAGCTTCGAGCAGAAAGTCGAGCGTTTTGCCCGGCGAACAAATCTGCCTTTGGAGGCTGCGCGCACCGAAGTCGAACGTCGTACTGCCGCACAGTTTTCCGACGAAGAGAAGGTGCGGCACTCGGACTATGTCATCGACAACTCTGGGTCGACCGAAGATGCGGAGCAGCAGGTGGAACAGATTTGGCACGAATTACGGCGGAGTGAAAAATAGGAAAGCCCTTCTCGTGAACGCCGACTTCTACGGAGTGCTTTTGTGGAGGCCTCTCCTTCAACCCAAAGGCTGCTAGTTACAGCGGCGCTCATTCAAAATCCTTAAGCCAAAACTCCGGTGGGTCCCGGCGCTTTACCTCCGATAGCCCCGCGCTATATACCCCGAGAAGGAGTCGAACGCACTATTTTCTTGTGGGCCAGGACTCGGAAGAAGTGCCGGTCACCCGGTCGCGAGACCAGTTTCGCAGTCTATTTCGCAGGCATGGTGTAGTAGCCGGTCCGGTGGCGCACCTGCAACTCGGAGGGATCGGGATAGTCCTTGGTCTCCGGGTCGATTTTGATCTCTATGCGGCGATAATCCGAGTCGGAGAGTCGCGTGCTGGGATAGTAGGCGATTAGATATTGCGTACGCAGTTCGTCGCTGATCTGCTGAAAGGCCGCGTCCAACTGCGCCAGGCCGCTGGCGTAAAAATATTTCCCGCCGGTGTCACGTGAAAGCTGGATGAGTGCGTGTTCACCACCAATGTCGCGTCCAGCGCTGCTTTCAATGGGCACAATAATGATGCTGTAGAGAATAACTTCCGCTTCCTGCGCGGCACGAACTGCCTGTTGGTAGCTAGTCTGACTAACGGTGTCGCCACCATCAGTGATGACGACCATGACCTTGCGGCCGCGGCGTTGTTGTAGCGCCTCTGCCCCCAGATAAAGAGTGTCGTAGAGCGCAGTGGCGGCGCCGGGCCGGATGTGGTTGATGGCGCGGTCAATCACTCGCACGTCGGCAGTGAAGGGCGTTATCTGGTCAACCACCTCGCTGAACTGAAACAGGGACAGGCCATCAATGGGCCGCAGGATAGCGTGCGCGAAACGTCGAGCAGATTCTAGTTCGAGTTTTTGATCGCCGCGCGTGCTGAGGCTGGTGTCCACCGCCACCACGATCGAGAGCGGCAACTCCGACTCCCGATGAAACACCGCGATCTTCTGCAGCTTGCCGTCCTCGAAGACCTGGAAATCTTCTTCCTTCAAGTCTGACACCGGCGCTCCTCCACTGTTAGTAACCGTGGTGAACACGTTGACCAGCTTCACATTCACTTTGAAGGTAGTGTTGGGTTGGTCGTCGCCGCTGTCGGTTGCCGGGTGCTTTGGCGTGTCGGGGGGATGGGGAACGCTCTGCGCCTGCTGTTTCTGCGAGTCGGGGGGATGCGGTACGGTGCTCTGCGCGACCGCTTGCGGGCTGACGCAAAGCACGACCCAGGCGCAGCTCAAAGCAGAAATCACCGCTAGCTCGCGCACCCGGAGGACCGCCCGGGCGAAGATCCGACAGGTTGAGAACATTTGTTAGCTTAAACCCCAGTTCAACTACTTTGACGCGCCAGCGCCGGCCAGCGGAACATCTGGTGGAAAGGGCTCACCATCCGCCCAAACAGCGCCATCTTCAAAGTACTCTTTCTTCCAGATGGGCACCGTCTTTTTTAGCGTATCGATCAACCAGCGGCACGCGTCGAAAGCCGCGGAGCGGTGGGCGGAGGCAACCACAATATAGACGCTGCTTTCGCCAATCTGTAAGCGTCCCAGGCGATGCACGATGCGGACATCACGCACGTCGTAGCTGGCTAACGCCTCCTGGGCCAACTGTTCCATCTGCCGCAGCGCCATGGGCGCATAAGCAGTGTAGTCGAGGTAGAGAGTTCGGCGTCCGCGCGAATTATCGCGCACAATTCCGTCGAAGACGGCGACTGCTCCATCTTCCGGCCTCTTGATCGCGGCGAGGATGGCCGCCGTCTTGATTTGCTCGCCGACAAGTCTGGTGTGCTCGGAAATCAGCGGCAAAGGGGTTTCAGCCGTCGATTCTTCCTCAACCTTGCCGCCGCTTACCGGCGGAATCAACGCCACCTCATCGTTGTCTTGCAAGACGGTCGTCCCGTCGGCATATTCATAGTTGATGGAGAGAGCGATGGCGTTGCGAAAATCCTCCAGCTGGGGCAGGCGCTGCTGCAGCTCGACATACAGCTCAGACAAACGGGCCCCGTCGGAGAGCTGGACCACCTCGCGCTCGCGTCCAGCAACGTCTTTCAGCATCCCCAGATACAAAACGCGAACCTGCATAGCTAAAGCATAACCCAGGGAGATGCGTAGTGAACTGTCAACCGTTCCCGGTTCGGTGTGACGCGCCGCTTGCATCACTCTCTATGGGCATCGTGGTCGAAGCGAAACACGTAACGCAACAGGCCGGCATTGATGGCCAGCAACACGGTTGATCCAAGGGCAGCGGGAACTAAGGTTTTGTATTCTCCGCCGAGCAGCGCTTCGACGGAGACCGTCAACAGCCATAGCTGCAGCACGACCGCAGCGCCCACGAATGCCAGCATCGCTGCAAACAGGGTCGTCCCTTGTCGCCGCAAGCTCATCACGCCTCCAGTCCAACAGCGTAAAGTTTGTCCCCGCGCTGTTCCAGTTGTACGCGCGGCAGCGGACGCGTCGGTGGTCCGGCAACGGGCTGGCCTTCGAGATTGAATAACCCGCGATGACAGGGGCAAAATAGAGCATTTTCGGGTTTGTCGTACACCACCGCGCACGAAAGATGGGTACATACTTGGGAATACGCTACCAGCTTGCCTTCTGGAGTGCGTACCGCAATGCAGGGGTCCTCGTTTGTGGGATAGCGGAATAACATGGAGCCGGCTGACTCCAGCGAAGCGATGGACCCGACGTAACGCTCAGCATGCGAGCCGCGATGCAAAAACTTGCTGGCCAGCGCCGTCGCCCAGTTCGCCAGAGCCAGCAACAGTGAGCCCAAGGTGAGAAACTTCACCATCTCGCGACGGCTCACGTAATGATCAGCTTCCCACTCCATGGGAAAATCCTGCTGCCACTTGGGAGTCGGCTTGCAGCCTGCACAACCCTCGTCTTCGAGATCGGAATTCATTCCACGCCCTCCAACATCAACGCCACATCGTAGGGATCATCGGGCAGCGCGGCTGGCGTCGGTGAAATCTGCACCAACTCGACATCTACGCGCTCGACCTCGCGTGGCACAATCACAAATACCTTGGTCTTCACTTCCTCATTGCCGAACTTCCAGCTGTTAATGGCGATGCCGCGCCGGGTGCGCTGAATCTCTTCCGCTGTCGCAAAAGTAAGTGCTCCCGAAGGACAGACGGTGGCGCACATGGGCTTCTTATCGACACTTGTACGGTCGTAGCACATGTCGCACTTCATCATCTGATCGATCTCAACCTGGTATCTGGGCACGCCGAACGGGCAGGCAAGCACACAGTTGGAACAGCCAATGCAGCGCGGCTTCAGCGAGCTTTGAACCACGCCATCGGGTGTTTTCTTGATGGCATCGGCGGGGCA
Source organism: uncultured Acidobacteriaceae bacterium (assembly GCA_963748225.1). GTDB lineage: Bacteria > Acidobacteriota > Terriglobia > Terriglobales > Acidobacteriaceae > Bog-257. The sequence continues at coordinate 258,647 of CAVVHW010000010.1, read as the reverse complement.
GACGCGGGCACAGATCGGGTCTTCGCAATGCATGCAGACTTGCGGCGCAGTCTGCACGCTCTCACGTCGCTGGATAGTTTCCAAGTGGATCAAGGAGACACCGCGGTGGGTGTCGCATTCGGCACAGGCCTGCACGCACGACTGGCACCCAATGCAGCGCGAGTAGTCAATGTAGAAGGCGCGCTCGCTCAACGAATACCTCCGGCTTGCATCTCGAGCTGCGCGATGGCATCGGTTGGCTGCTCCGTCTTGCTTACCCGTACCGCGCAGATCTTGAACTCAGGAATGTTCGACACGGGATCGATGGCGCGAATCGTCAGGTTGTTAGCCGAGCGGTCAAGTGGCCAGTGGTAGGGAATGAACACAGTATCAGGACGGATTGTCTTTACTACCTGCGCATGCACCACCACGCTTCCGCGGCGGCTCTCCACCTTCACGAAGTCGCCATCCTGCACGCCGAGCTTTTCGGCGAGCCGGGGATGCATTTCGCACAGCGGTTGCGGATACTGGTCCATCAATCCGCCAATGCGGCGGGTCTGCGTGCCCGAGAGGAAGTGCGACACCACGCGCCCGGTAGTGAGGATGATGGGATACTCGTCGTCCGGCATCTCAGCCGAGGGCCGCCACTCGATGGGGATGAAGTGCGCTTTGCCGTCGGGATGTCCGAATTTCCCGCCTTCATACAGGCGCGGCGTTCCGGGATGTCCGACCTCCGGACAGGGCCAGAACATTCCGTTGTTTTTGTCGATACCTTCCCAGGTAATTCCGTAATAGTCGGAGACACCGCCCTTTGAAGCAACGCGCAACTCCTCGAAGATGTCGTGGGGAGAGCTGTAGTTAAATTTATCGCCGTAGCCAAGACGCTGCGCGATTTCGCAGATGATTTTCCAGTCCTCGCGCGCCTCGCCGGGAGGGCTCACAACTTTGCGATGGTGGATGACGCGGCCTTCGACGCTGGTGGTGGTGCCTTCGTCTTCTTCCATCAGCGAGCCCGCCAGCACAACGTCGGCATAGCGCGCGGTTTCGGAGAGGAAGAACTCGATGTTGACGTAGAACTCCAGCTTCTCCAGGGCGGCGCGGACGTAATTCGCGTCAGGCAAGGAGACCGTGGGGTTGAAGCAGATAGAAATCAGGCCTTTAATTTTCCCTTCGTGGATGGCCTCCACCAGAGGCACAGCCGAAAGACCTTTGCCGGGAAGAGATTCTTCCGGCACGCCCCATACCCCTGCGATGTACTTGCGATGTTCGGCATTGGCGATGTCGCGACTGCCGGGAAGCTGATCGCACTTTTGTCCCTGCTCGCGCGCGCCTTGGCCATTTCCCTGGCCGGTGATCATCGCGTAACCGCATCCTTCGCGGCCGATGCGTCCACTGGCCACGACCAAGTTGATCGCGGCGATACAGTTATCGACGCCCTTGGAGTGGTGCTCAATGCCGCGGGCATGTAGCAGGAAACTGGTCGGCGCTGGGCCCCACATTTCAGCAGCGCGCACGATCATCTCGGCCGGCACGCCGGCAATTCTGGCGGAGTACTCTGGTGTGTACTTCTTTACCGCCTCGGTTACTTGCTCGAAGCCAGTGGTGTGCTGCGCGATGAAGTCGCGGTCTATCCAGCCGCGCTCGATCATGATATGCAGCATGCCGTTGAAGATGCCGATGTCACCGCCGGGGCGCACCGGGATGAAGAGATCGGCGTTGCGTGCGATCGGTGTCATCCGCGGATCGAGGATGATGAGTTTGCCGCCGTTCTCTCGCGCTTGCCAAAGGTAGTCGGTGGTGATGGGAGCGCACTCGGCAATGTTCGCGCCCGCGACCAGGATGACCTTCGCTTTGGGGATGTCGGACCAGGGATTAGCACTCCGATCCATGCCGAAGACCTTCTTCGACGCGGCTCCGGCGGACACCATGCAAAGGCGTCCGTTGTAATCAATGTTGGCGGTACGCAGAGCAACGCGCGCGAACTTGCCCATCAAGTAGGCTTTTTCGTTGGTAAGAGAAGCGCCGGTCAACAAAGCGAATGCATCGTTGCCGTAAGTTTGCTGAATGCGCTGAATCTCGCTGACGACGCGGCTGAGAGCGCTGTCCCAGGCGATCGGCTCGAAGCCTTTGCCGGCGACACGCTGTAGCGGATGCTTGAGCCGGTCAGGGTGCTCGTCTTGCATGTAGCGCTTTACACCCTTAGGACAAAGCTTGCCCAGGTTGAAGGGAAAGTCCTCCCACGGCTCCCAACCGACGACCTTGTTGTTACGCACTCGCAACTGAATACCGCACTGTTGCCCGCAGAAGCAGCAATGGGTCTTCACCATTCGATCTTCTTCCTCCGAGCCGACCCATCCGCCTGCGGGAACACGGTTGAGCGTGGGGCCGAACTGCTGAACTAATTCCGGAACATCAACAGGAAGCTTTGCCATAAATTAGAACCGTTCCAAGCGCTCAAATTCTGCGCCTTGAGTACGCCAGAGCGTATCTTGCGTAAGCGCCAGGTTCTTGCGCCGGCATGTGGGACAGACATCCTGGTAGTGCGTCCCATCTTGCATCCGATATTGAATGCAAAGCGCACGCTGCACTGCTTTCAAGTCGTCGATCTGCAGCTGGGTGGCGAAGGGTTGTCCGCAGCGGACACACTGCGCCTGTCCGCCTTCTTCTCCGGCGCGCTTGTAGAAGTCGATGCCCATCTGCGCCGGGCGTTGAAAGATGTGGAAGAATTTTCCGAAGGGCAGATACAACAGTGTGAAGATGACAGTTACGGCGTGCAGTTGCGACAGGAAGACATAATGCAAGCCGTGCATAAGATGGGTCGAGGCGGTGAGGAACAGGCCCGTAATCGAGATGGCGAACAGCAGGATGAGCGGCAACAAGTCGTTGGAAAATTGCTGCACGCTCATGGCGCCCCGGTCCCGGCCGCGCCGCCACATGGCGACGAAGACTCCTATCAGCACCATCACCGCGCAAATGTCGAGGATGTTGAACGCCAGCGGGGCGACGATAGAATCCAGCGGAAAGCTGCCGACGTGAATGCCAAAGACGAACGCACGATAGATCTGCTGATTATCGGGTGCAGTCTCGAAGCGGATCCAGCCAAACGATAACGGGAACGTGACCGCGGCAGCGATCAGGCATCCCCAGGCCAGGAACCAGTGTGCCGTCCAGCGGCTCCTGGAACGGCGCTCAATGAAGCGCTGCAGCACCACGTTGTTCCAGAAAATGCCGGCGAGGTGTGCCAGGTTAGCAGGCAGCCGCTTTGGTGCAAAGAAGATTTGCCATCCACGAAACCAATAGAGCCGCGTGGGTGGGCGCCGCAACCACATAGCGTAGCGGTAGCCTAAACCGAAGGCCGCAAACACCGTGGCGCCGGCATAGGAAACCAGCGCGGGATCGAAGTCTTTCAGTCCCCGGCTACCCACAAGAATGCCGACAATCAACAGGCCGGCAGCTATCAGGCCCCATGCGAGGGCGTGAGCGGTGTCGGAGCCGCGCGCCGAAAGATTGACAGGTTTAAGACTGCGCATAAGTCAGACGGTGGCCGCTTCTGTAATTTTACGCGTCCCCGCTCCACGCAGCAGAACGAAGAGGCAGATGAGAGCAAAGCAACTCAGCAGAATGAAGCCGAGAGTGAAAGTTCCCGACTGCTGCTTGATAACGCCAAGCACAAGAGGCGGGAAGAATCCGCCGAGTCCCCCAGCCGCGCCAACCAGACCGGTCACCCCTCCAACCGACTTGGGGAAATATTCCGGTACAAGCTTGAAAACCGCACCATTACCCAACCCGATCGCCGCCGCCATGCCGAGGGCGCCGATGGTAAAGGTGGACATCAGGGGACAAGCGAGAAAGATGGCGAACCCTGCAGTCGCAGGAAAGACCCACTTCAGGATGGTGCGTCCGCCAACCTTGTCGGCCAGCAAGCCCCCTACCGGCCGCAGCGCGGTGGCCAGCACGACGAAACCGGCGGTGCGAAAGCCGGCATCTTGCGGGGTGAGCTTGAACACTTCCGTGAGAAGCGTCGGTAGATAAACGGCCATGGCGACGAAGCCGCCGAAGGTGAGGAAGTAGTACAGGCTCAGCACCCAACTGCGTTTGTCGTTCAGCGGGCGAACGATCTCGGCGAATGACTTTGCAGGACCACGATTAGGGGCATTTCGTGCGAAAGCGGCAAAGATGATAAGCCAGATGAAGAGCAGCACACCAAAGGTCCAGAAGCCCCATTTGAATCCGGCGGCGGCGGCCAGCACCGGCGATCCATAAGCTGCCAGCGATTGCCCGATGTTGCCCGCGCCATAGACACCCAGCGCGAAACCTTGACGCTCCGGTGGGTACCACCCATTGACGAAGGACACTCCAACCGAGAAGCTCGCCAGCGCAATGCCGATCAAAAATCCGTATGCGAGCAATTGCGAGTAACTGCTAACGCCTCCCATGAGAAAGGCCGGAATGATGGAGAACACCATCACCAGGCTGAATACGATGCGTCCGCCAAAGCGGTCGGTAAGAATGCCCAGAGGAAGACGTCCGAGCGAACCCAGCAATACGGGAATCGCAATTGCGATACTTTTCTGCACTGGAGTCAGTGCCATGTGCCGGCTGATGATCGGCATCATCGCCGACATAGAACCAAAGACGGCGAAGCACAGGGCGAACGCTCCCGTGCCCAGCGTGAGTTGAAGTTTGGAAGAAGACTGATTCGCCACTGAGATGCCCCTATGATTTCGATATGCGGCCGAGCATGTGCGTCACAGATTCCACTCTGTCATCTGATCATCCCAACGGGGCCTACGAGAGTGACTTATGTCACAGTCATCAAAAGATAACGTCCGGTTCAGATGATTAGCTAGATGGGGTGGTCTCCAGTTCGGCTTCCAGCCTTCGCAGGGAGGGTATGACGATGGTGCGATTGTCGCTTTGGATGAGGTTCTCCGCCTGCAGACGGCTTAGGTTGCGCGAGACCAGTTCCCGAACCGTTCCGATTTGAGCGGCCAATTCAGTGTTGTTTGCCGGCAGTTCGATGGTCACGGCGTCGCCGTCGGGCTGGCCTTGGCTCTTTGCCAGCCGGACCAACAAAGCCACCAGTCGATGACGTACCGTGGTGAACGAGAGCTCTTCAATGATTCCCACGAGCCGGCGCAAACGCGCGCCCACTACGCGCAAGACCTTCAGGGCCACCTGTGGATGTTGCAGGCACAGAGCCTGGAAATCCTGCTTGCTGAAGAAAAACAAGCTGCAGTCGGTGATGGCCTGCGCGGAGGCGGGATAATTGCCTCCGTCGAAGACCGGAAGCTCGGCAATCGAGTTGCCTGGTCCGTCAATTGCCAGTACCTGCTCACGGCCACCAACAGAACTCTTGAAGATGCGAACATTTCCGGTTTCGATGACGTAGAGTCCGGCACAAGGTTCGGCTTCGCCGAAGATGAGCTCACCAGCGGCGAACCTTCGCTGCAGCATGTGGGCCGTCATGAAAGCGAACTCCTGATCGGACAGGCTGGAAAAAATCGGCACCTTCTTGAGCAAGGAGGCGGCAGAAGCTTGATTGGTGGCTGCCATGCCACGATTGTACTGAAAGCAAAGCCGTTCTCATGGGAAAGAGACAGCCGACAATGTCACTCCGGCGAGACAACGCAATGCATAACGGGAGGACACGTCTTCATGGCTCCCGCGACTAGTCGAGTACAGGCGAGGTCTATGTTCGCAAAGAGGCAATTCAGATAGAAACGGCCAATCGCTTGGCGATTGACCGTGGGAGGATGGTTAGGGATGTAATTCACGGCCAGGGGAGGGCTGTGAATCAAAAAAGAATCCCGAGGACTATGTTGGGCCGTGTTTCGCGACCGGTGATTTGCATTAAGTTCCCGCTGGACTGTGCGACTGGTACTAGCGTACACAGGGCATGTTCAGCTGAATTTGGGCTCGTCACCAGCCGGGATGACCGCTCAACGCCTCGGGATTCCCGTCTTGCCCTTGACTGCTTCGTGGTGCCATCAGCCAGCAGGTTGCCAAGTGCTGAGGTGGTTCTGCTGCGTCTGCACTTTAAGGCGCAGACGCAGTGAACTCGCTTCAGCCCGTAGTCTCTGCCGAGTGGAACAACCGCGAAACCTGTCAAAGAACGAATGTGGTTTTACTCCTGCCACGGCAGAAGTCAATAAAAATGTCGCAACTTTATCTTTCGTGTTTTCAATCGAGTGCAGCCCATCCACAGCGGCCTGCCGAAATTTTGTGCAACTGTGAAAACCCTTTTCACAAAGGTGCCTCTTGCGGCGCCAATTTCGCAGACGTCGCCGAGCCTAAACTTCAACGACAGCTGTGGCGGCATGTCAACAGATTGTGAAAAATCTGGTAAGAATGGCGTCCAGTGCTGGATTCGGGCAATCCAGATTTCAGCATGACACCAGTCTTGCCGCCATTTGTTACCATCGCCAGCATGCCCTTGCTGGAAGCCCGCCACCTGAGCAAGACCTTCAGCTCCGGTCAAAACGTGTTCGGCACTGGAACCTCGGGACAGGTGCGCGCTGTGAGCGAAGTATCACTGTCGATTGAGGCCGGTGAAACCCTCGGATTGGTAGGCGAGTCCGGCTCCGGTAAGAGCACATTAGGGCGTCTGGTGCTGCGGCTGATTGAGCCGGATTCAGGTGAGGTGTTCTTTGATAGTCACGATGTGCTGCGCGCGGGTGGGGCTCAATTGCGCCGCTTGCGCCGCGACATGCAGATTATCTTCCAGGATCCGTTCGGCTCCCTCGACCCGCGCATGACGGTCGAGCAGGTTGTGTGCGAGCCCATGGCAATCCATGGAACCGACAACGGGGCGGAGCGCCGGCAACGCGCAGCCGAGGTGATGCGGGCCGTAGGAATGGACAGCTCAGCCCTGCAGCGCCATCCGCATGAGTTCAGCGGAGGCCAACGTCAACGAGTAGGAATTGCGCGGGCGCTGGTCTTGCGGCCGCGATTTATCGTCGCCGACGAGCCGGTGTCGGCGCTAGATGTGAGCGTGGGCTCGCAGATCGTGAACCTGCTAAAGCAACTCCAGCGCGAGTTCTCGCTGACTTATCTCTTTATTTCGCACTCCATGCCTATCGTGCGTTATCTGGCAAACCGCATCGCGGTTATGCAATGTGGAGAGTTGGTCGAGGTGGGAGACACCGAGCAGATTACAACGGCGCCGCAGCATCCCTACACGCGGAGCCTGTTGGCGGCCACACCGGAGATCGAATTCAGCTCGCGCTGAAGGCGAGTTGCTTCGTCTCATCCAGAGCGTCGGAACGGTCGCGGAACGATGCGCCTTCCAGCCGCAGCAGAAAGGCTTTCACGGGAAGGCCACCACCGTATCCGCCGAGATAGCAGCCAGCCGCGAGGACGCGGTGGCAGGGCACGATGATAGCGACCGGGTTGTGATGGTTCGCCTGTCCAACGGCGCGAAAGCTCTTGGGACTGCCCACCGCGCGCGCGATGTCGGCATACGAGCAGGTTTCGCCGTAGGGAATCCGCAGCAGTTGCTGCCAGCAGCGCTGGTAAAATTCAGTGCCGCGAAGGTCGAACGCGAGATCGAAGTTGCGGCGCTTGCCGGCGAAGTACTCTTGCAGTTGTTGACGAACCGGACGGGTGCGAGCTTCCGCTAGCTGCCAGTGAACTGGCGAGCCGCCGATTTTCTCCGGAAGACCACGATCGAACTCCAACGCGACTAAAGCCTCTTCCGAAACCCCGATCAGCAGCGGCCCCACCGGTGATTGCATGCGGGAATAGTAAAGCGTTTCCATGCGCCGTCTCCGTTGACAGGCTATCACCTTTAGCAGGTTGCAGAAACGATGGCTGCCAATGTGCCGATTCCCAGCCAGACCCGCTTTTGTCGCCAAGTAACCCAGAGCTGGCCTAGAATCTACACCAGACGATCGAATGAAATTGCGGGGAGAAAGCAAAACAAGGAAACGTAATCTTATGCCGATGGGTGGTCGTTCGTTCGTAATGTCAATCATGTTCGCGATTGTGCTTCTTGTGGTCGTTGGTTCGGCTCTCCGGGCGGACGCCTCCGACAATATGAGCCCTCTCTTGCTCGCGGTGCATGATGCACCGGTGCCCTTCATGGGATCGGACGGCCAGGAACACCTGGTCTATGAGCTGTGGATGACGAATTTTTCCAGTGCCAATGTTTCCGTGGAGAAAGTAGAAGTGCTGGGCGACGGGTCGGTGTTCCAGACTCTTGACCCGACAGCCGTTGCCGCGCGGCTGCAACCGGCCGGCCAGCGCGAGCCTGTGGGAACTCTGGACAAGGGTACACAGGCGTTGCTTTTTCTTAACGTGGTGCTGGCGCCTGGTAGCGTGATTCCCCAGAAGCTTTCGCATCGTGTAGCGATTCGAGTGGGCGCAGCCCCGCCCGGACATCAGCAGTTCACCGAAGACGGCGGGGAGATCACGATAGACCGTCAATCGGTGGTCGTGATCGGTCCGCCGCTGAGTGGCGAGCGATACATCTCGGCAGATTCCTGCTGCGACGCCAGCCGTCATACGCGGGCTGCCCTGCCGGTAAACGGCCGGGTGTGGGTTTCACAACGCTACGCCGTTGACTGGGAGCAGCTTGATGCCAGCGGGCGCATTTATGCAGGCCCGCGAGAAAAGCTGGAGAGCTACGCAATCTTTGGAAAGCAGGCTCTTGCCGTCGCGGACGCGCGCGTCGTCTCTGTGACCGATGGGTTGCCCGAGCAGACGCCCGGCCAGTTCCCAACGAACATTCCGCTGGCGGAGGCGGACGGAAACTCCGTTACACTCGACCTTGGCTATCAGCGTTATGCCATGTACGCGCATATGCAGCCGGGAAGCATCAAGGTTCGGGTTGGCGACAGGGTCAAGCCGGGTCAAGTGATCGGGCTGGTCGGAGATTCTGGCAACTCGATCGTCCCGCACCTGCATTTTCAGGTGACCAACGGGCCATCGTCTTTTTCGTCCAACGGACTTCCTTACGAGATACGGAACTTCGAGATAACCGGGAGAACTCCCGGCACCGAAGCTTTTGACGACGCAGAATCAAAGGGGACTCCGCTGGCCGTCACGCCAGTGTCGCCGCCCGAAAACGTAACCCGAGCAATGCCGCTGGACCAACTGATAATCACGTTTGCGGGACGTTGACGCGCCTTGCACCCGGCGTGGACGCCTCATGAAGTCGGCATTATCGACAACTGAACTTGCTTTCTGTTGCGAGACGCTGCTGGCCTGGATCTTGCCGAACAGTAACCAAAAGTCGATTACTTACCTGCTGGAAAGCTCTAAGATTGTGCAAAACCTCGGACACATGGGAATTCAAGCCCACTTGCCAGATTTACTCACAGAACATTTATATATCTGCTAACCCCTTGATTTTTATGTTGGTTGAATGTGCATCAGAAGGTGGGCAAAACAGGTAACTGACTGAAAGAACGTGGTCTCCGATTATTGCGACTACGTCTTCCACAAAGTTTTCCACAGCTCAGAGGAATTCTGGGCGAAGCCTACGACGGTCCCTGTCTCCCCACTTATTGACGTGATAAGCCGGTCCGGGTAACCGCTGTCAGGTGCCCAGCTACCAAAAGCGAAAGCTGAATCGCCACTGCTTGAGCTGGAAGCATCCCGCGTATCGAGTTCAGCAAAAAGCAAAAGGCCGCTCCTATTGACACGGAGCGGCCTTGCCATATACCGAAAAGACTATTGAGGCTTGGTCGCGGTTGTAGCTGGCTTGGTGGCAGCCGGAGTCGTAGGAGCCGGCTTAGCTGAAGCGGTGCCCGCTGGCCTCGCCGCTGACGTCGGAGGAGCCACACCCGATTGCGCGTTGTAGGCGTCCACGATGGTTTTGGTCAAGTCCACCGAGGCCGTTGCCCAAAGAAGCGGTCCCTGTGGCCACGGGTTGGAGGAATCGAGAAGCAAACCATAGCCACCGGACTTGGCAAACTTGTCGATTACGGGCGCCATCTTCTGCAGGATGCGCTGGGCAATCTCGTTCTGCTGTGCCTGAAACTCATTCTGGGCGTCTTCCGCCGAGCGCTGCAGACTCTTCTGCTTGGTCTCGATGGACTTCACGAGGGTGGCGCGGGCATCCTCGTTCATCTTGTCGCCCTGGGTGTTGAGCTGCTTCTTCAGGTTCTCAACTTCGGTGTTGAGATTCTGCAACTCGGTGCGGCGCGGTTCGAACTTCTTCTGCAGAGCTTCAAAATCGCGCGCTCCCTCGTTGGTGGCTACGATGGCTTGCTGAATGTCGACAATGCCGACCTTGACACCAGCGGAAGGGGCCGCGGATGCGGCGACTGAGGGAGCGGAGGGAGTGGCGGCAGCCCCACCCGGCGTAGCCGCCCCGGTTTGAGCTGATGCCGATATCGTAAGAACAACAGCAAGCACGGCAATGCCTGCGAACGTGCGCTTCATTAGTTTCGTGTAACTCCTTGAACTGCTCCGGGAATTCCTCAGATGTTCCAGCCGCGAACGCGATCAAGCTGCGAACTGCCCTGGACAGCCGGAGTTAAGCTGGCTGCTTAGACACAGCCGCGCCCACTCCCCGGCCGGAAGATTCGGCGGTGCGGATAAGCTAGATTATAGGGAAGCGCGCGTGTCAGCGTCAAACGACTTCCTCAGACGTCTAGAACGTGGTCGCCACGGTGAAGCGAAATGTCTTACGCGGCTCGCGTAACAGGTAGCTCGGCTGGTAGATCGAAGTTGCCTGCGCAAAGGTGTAATCGCCGGCGGCTCCAGCGGGGAACATGCTGCGAGTGATGGGGGTGGGCGAGTTGACGGTTTCGTCAATGCGCAGCGGGTTATAGGCGTAGTAAACGCGGAATGGCGCATTCACCACCGGCATGATTACTTGCAACTCCAGTCCAGTTGACATGCGCGGCTGGTAATTGGTCCCCGAGACGGGCTTCAGTTCCGCATTGAATGGGATCGTGGAGCCGCCAGCACAGGTGAAACTGGCGGTCAAAGAAGGACAGCCAAAAATTGTGGTTTGCAGGGTCGAGACTTGAGGTCCGGCAATTCGCAGTTGCGAGTCATTGGAGATGAAGTCGAATCCCGTATCCACAAAGACGGCAACGGTGACGGGGCCAACGATGGGAACACGGTACTCCACATTGTTGACCAGGTTGGTGTCGCCTCCGGGAAAGATGATCTGTTGAACCGGAATGGTGACGTTGTAAGCCCCGCGCCGGGGATTCGACGGGTCCAGAGGAACCACGCTGCCATCGGGATTCTGCAGCGGAATGGTCACGGCGGTTGGGAAGAAGGCCACCGGCGATATGGCTCGAATGTCAAAGCCGCGAATGTCGGTATCGCCGCCCATATAAAAGCGGTCGAAAGGCGGAGCCACCTGGCCGCCATATCCTGAAATCCAAGAACCCAGAACCCGGAAGCCAAGGGTATTGCGACCCTTGTTGACCGGAATAAATTTCTTATACTCACCCACTGGTTTGACGTAATTCACATTGCCGCCAAGACCGGCAAATTCCGTAGCCAGATACAAACTCTGTCCTGAGTGCGGGCGCTGCGGATTGTCGATCTTGTTGTAGGAAAAATTGGGCACAATTTTGCTGGTGATGATGCCGTTCAGGGCGTTGGGGCCGGAAATGCCGCGGAAGGCCAGGGTCTCAAAATAATCCGCCGACGCGGCGCTATAGGTCGTAACCGATGAATCGTCGAGCGAATAGGTGATGCCCACCCGCTTAAATGAGCGCTTGATGGGATAGGTCAGGGAAGTGGTCGCGCCGGTGCTCGTCTGAGTAAAATTCTGCAGCAAGGCCTGGTAACTGGCCGGCAGGGAGACCGCCTGGTTAAGCTGAATGGAGGTGAGCGCCGCCTGGTTGTAGTTGTAGCTGCTGTGGTACACCGACCAGCCGAATTGCAATGGACGGTCAAACAGGTAAGGCTGGGTGAACGAGATGGTTTCGTTGCGCTGGTACTGGCCGATCTGGAACTGAAGCGATAGGCTTTCGCCTTTGCCGAACAGATTGTTGGTGGTGTAGTTGAGACCGATGAATCCACCCGCCAGCCCGCTAACGCCGCCGGTGAGGCCGATGCTGTTCTTGCCTTTTTCCCTGACCTTCAACGTGATGTCAACCGTGGAGTCCTGAACGTTCTGCTTGATTTCGGAATCCTGCTCGGGCTTGAGCGGTTCGAAATATTGCAACTGGTTCAAGCGCAACAAACTCAGCTCCCACAAATTGCCGTTGTAAACCTGGCCTTCCTCCAGCGCCAGTTCGCGGCGGATGACCTTGTCGCGCGTGGTGGTATTGCCTTGAAACTCGATCCGGCGAACAAAGAACTGCTTACCTTCGTCAAGGTCGATGCGCAGGCTGATGAGTCTCTTATCGTCGTCTGCTTCGGTGTTGGGAACCGGCGTGAAATTGATGTAGCCCAGGGCCGCGTAGGCTTTTCGCAAAGCTTCCAACCCCTTGCGGATGGCTTCGGTGTCGAAAACATCGCCATCCTTAATCTTGAAGAGAGCGCGCAATCCGGCGGTGTTGGTGACCGCCTTGTTGCCGCTGAACGTGATGTTTTTCAAACGGTAGCGTTGACCTTCTTCGACAGGCAGAGTGATATCGACGGCCTTGCCGGGTGAAGACTTGAACGGCCAATACCACTTGACGCCGCTGGTATCGTGAATTTGCGTCTTGGGGTCTGCGACCAGGGCCTTAAAGTAGCCCTTGGTCTGGTAGTAGTAACGGACGCGTTCGGCATCCTCGCTCAACTTGGTGGAGTCGTAGGTGCGCGCAAAAAGATTTTCCAAGAAGATGGAGTGCGGAATACCGATGGGCTTCAGGTTCTTCATGGCGCTGCGCAGCTCGCGCGAGCTGAGCGCCTTATTGCCCTCGAAGGTAATCTTTCCCACCTTCACCTTGGGACCCTCTTTCACTACGAAGGTCAGGGAGACTGCGGCGGGAGGAATGGGACGCACCTCGGAACGGACAGTTGCGAACTGATGGCCGTGCGCGGCCAGCAATTCCTTGATGACCACTTCCGCACGCTTTACTTTCGTCGGATCGTATTGGCTTTCCTGTGTAAGTCCGACCTTGCGTTCCTTGAATTTGTCGAGCACGTCGCTCTGGGAGACCGAACTCAAGCCAACGTACTTGATCTCGCGGATGGTTGGCTTTTCCTTCACATAGACGTGAATGATCCAGCCTTTAGCCGACGCCTCGCGCTCGATGCGTAAGTCGTCAAAATAGCCCGTGTTCCACAGCGAGTTGAAGTCGCGTTCCAGCGCGGCCTGGTCATAGATATCACCCGGCTTGGTGAACATGCGTGCCCTGATGGTTTCGGCTGGAATCCGGCGATTGCCTTGGATAACGATGCTTTGGATCACGTCCTGCTGCGCCGCGCACGTACCTGCAAGAAGGATGAAAGCGAAAAAAAGACCAATCGCCGCGGCACAATAACGCGTCCCGCAGGCTAACAAGACCGCGGGTCTTACCTGAAGATGGCAAGAAATGACGAAACCTCAGTACAGGTTAGTGAAAGCGCAATTATACGGTACGCATACTCTGGTTCGGAAACCGATTGCCTCGTTTATCTGCGGCAGATGGCAACCCTAACCCTCGCTCTGGCAGGAAGTTTCGGGAACACGCTCGACCTCAACCAAGGTGGAATAGAACGTAGCACCACCTCCGAGATCGGTAAGTCTGTCCGACGTCAATACGTTGATGTTGAGCCCAGCAGCGGACAACTTTGCCCATCCCAGTTGGGCGCCAACCACGCCCGGAGGCACAGCTCCATCGACCCGGGCACGCAAGAAGATCTCGCCACGGTGGTTGTACACACGAATGCGATCGCCATCGGCGATGCCGCGGAGCTCAGCATCCGCGCGGCTAATCTCCAGCTCCTGCTGGCGCTCCATCTTCTGCAGGCTGGGCAGGTTGACGAAGGTGGAGTTCAGAAAATTGTCGCCCTTGCGAGCCAGCAGCTCTAACGGAAAGGTTTCTGTCCCGTGACGATGTCGCGACTCCTCTGGCGGGATAAAGGAAGCCACCGGGTCCATGCCGTACGCAATCAATGACGCGTCGAAGAGTCGCGCCTTATGGTTTGGCGTGTCGAATCCGCTTGCGAACGGCAGCCACGGACGGTCGCTTTCGTCTCCGTTAAGGTTCAGACGCACGTGTGCATCGCTCTCCAGGCGATGCCGCGTGATTCCCTTCAGTTGCGGCGCGCCTGATTGCAAAGCTGCGTCGATCATGGCGTCGACCGGCTGGCGAAAACACTCGTTCTCGAATCCCATGCGCAACGCAAGTTCGCGGAAGAACTCCACGTTGGACTTGCACTCGCCCAGCGGTTCAATCGCCGGTTGTGAGACTTGCAGGTAGTAGTGACCGTAGGCCTGAACGAGATCTTTGTGCTCGAAGAAAGTCGTGGCCGGCAGAACCAGATCGGCAAAATCGGTGGTGTCGGTGAAGAACTGCTCGTGAACCACAGTGAAGAGATCGTCACGCCTTAGACCGCGTCTGACCAGATTTTGATCGGGGCAGACTGCAGCGGGGTTCGAGTTGTAAACCACCAGAGCCTTGATCGGAGGATTGTCGAGTTCGGTCAACACCTTGCCGAGTTGCACCATGTTTACGGTGCGCGCTGCGCGGCCCAGTGGACTCCCCTGCATCAGGTCAGGCTGCTCCATCGCGACACGATCGAGCCCAAAGCCGCCGCTGGTGGATAGCTGCAGGCCGCCGCCAACTTCCTTCCACGAACCAGTGATTACAGGCAGCATGCACACTGCACGAACCGCGGCGCCTCCATTCTGCGAGCGCTGGATGCCGTAGTTCAGGCGGATGGCCGCCGGCCGCGTGACAGCGTACTCCCGAGCCAGGCGTTCAATGTCATTGCGAGAAATGCCTGTCCATTGTGCGACGCGCTCGGGAGTGTATTCGGGGAGTCGCTTCTCCAGTTCGTCGAAACCGTCGGCGTAGCGCGCGATGTAATCGCGATCATGCAAACCATCGCGAACAATGATATGCATCAAGCCCAGAGCGAGAGCAACATCGGTACCGGGATTAATCGCGATGTGCCAATCGGCAAGCCGAGCCGTGCGTGTGCGATAGGGATCGATCACCACCAGCTTGGCGCCATTGCGCCGTGCCTCGTCGATGAACGGCCAAAGGTGCACATTGTTGCCATGAATGTTTGCGGCCCACGCGATAATGTATTTCGAATGACGGAACTGTTCGGGCTCGGTGCCAACCTTGCGGCCGTAGATCGAGATGATGGCGTCTTCGCCGGCCTTTGAACAGATACTGCGATGCAGTTGCGATGCACCCAGCCGGTGAAAGAAGCGGCGGTCCATCGATCCGCCGTTCAGCACGCCAATGTTGCCGCCGTAGGAGTAAGGCAGGATCGCTTCGGGGCCATCTTCCGCGCTGATCTTCTTTAGGCGGGTGACGATCTCGCTGTAGGCATCGTCCCAACTTATGCGGCGAAAAGAGCCGTCGCCGTGGGTGCCCTTCGGCGCCGTCCTCCGCATGGGATAGAGCAAGCGGTCTGGCGAATAGACCCGGTCAAGATATTTTGCAACTTTTGCGCACAGGAAACCGCGCGTGATGGGATGCTCGGGATTGCCCTGGATCCTGGTAGCGCGACCGTCCTCCACCGTGATGAGTACGGCGCAACCGTCGGGACAATCGTGCGGACACGCGGCGTGGACCACTTTTTTCATACGGCAAAACCGCTTCAGCGATTATGCCATGGATTCACGCATTGTCGGCGCGGCAAGCCCTCTGGGACCGTGGCACAGCCCCAGGGAGCAAGGTTTGAAGATTACACTTTCAACAAACGATCGAAGAACGAACGATAGCGCTGCAGCGCGACCCGCAAGTCCTCGGTGGAGACGTTGTCTCCCCGGTCCCACTGCTTTTCCAGACGAGAGCGCTCATTGGCGAAACCTTCCGCCAGCTTTTTCATGAGCGAAGCCACCAGGTTGTCGGCATCCTCCACGGCGCGGCGCGGTTCGTCAACAAAGCCCGCCTGAATGTTGCTCCACCGGGAACGAAGGTCGCCCACCTCGGACTCGACGAAAAGGGGTGTGGGTTGATTGTCCGCGGCAGTGGCAGCCGGTTGGGTCGCGCCCGTGCCTGTGGGAGGCTTCCCTGTCTCGTTGGCTAACGTGGAACGCTGGTTTGCAGTGCGAAGATCGATCTCATCGCTTTGCCTCAGTGGCGCAGAAGCAGGAGGATACTCCGATCGCTCGCGTGGCTGATTGTGCACCAACTGCGGACCGCCTTCGGTCTCACGCGACCTCTGACTTCTTCGAGCCAGATCGGCGGTCGTGAGTTCTTCGTCTTTCCTGAGCTCTTTCATTATGCAACCTCTCTCCTTGTCTCGAGTCTGCGCCCATCCAAGAGGTCCTCAAAAAGCGACCGATAATAAATCATTGCTTGCCGCAGGTCTTCGGTGGTGGCCTGACCCTGGCGATGCCGCACTGCGATTTCATGGGCAGCGCGGTAGTTGTCGACAACGTGGGCGTGGTCAACCGAAAGATCGGCTGCCCGCTGCTCGAAATCCGCCATGGGATATCCGCGAACACCCATCAGCGAGGCAACGGTGTCATCGGCGTCAATCACAGCTAGTCTGGGATCATCCACAAACCGCGATTGCACGACCCGCCAGCGATTGGCGTACCTTTGCCTTTCAGCGTCATCGAGTTCGCGAATGTGAAACTTCTCTACACGTTTCTCCCGCTCGTGGAGCAAGGCCTGTGCTTCCCGCTCCGATCCCCGTTCCTGCACCGCTCGTTCGTATTCCCCTCCGAAGCGCTGGCGGAGAGCAGCTTTTCTCCGTTGCGCCATGGCCACGGCAATCACAACTACAATCACCAGAATGACCACCACTATGAGACCAATTATCTTGGGATCCACTTGCATGGAGATCTCCTCAAAAACCTTTCAGATCATTTAGGTTCTTTCGTTCGGTTAGAGGGCAGGCTGTGAAGCGGGTGTTGTCCTGCTAAGGTATTTTGCGGGTTCAATTGCGTTAGCGTTATACAGCTGCTGTAACAATTACCTATTGCCTCCCCTTCCTACGCGACCCGTATTGAAGCCATAAACCGTTGTAGATTTTGAAACGATGAAAATAAAAGGCTTACTGCCTGTCCCTTAGCGCCTGGGTTTGGCAGCCGAGTTGTAATACAGATAGGGTTGGCGCGCCGAGCCATCGTGTCGAGTTGCAAAGGTCGCAACGGCGGACAGGCTTTCTTTGCAGAACGGCGCGGTCAGCATGTGTGGCACCTTGTGCCAAAGGATCCGGGAGGAACTGTCTAATGAAGTCTCGTATGCTGTTTACCTTGCCGTTGGCGGCTTGCCTGATATTGCCGGCAATGGCTCAGCAAGCGCCGGCTGACGATCAGCAGCAGCCCGCTGCTACATCGTCGAGCAATCCACAAGCCTCGGCTTCTTCGAGCTCAACTGCTGCGAGCCAGAATGTAAACTCCGATCAGAACATGACGGCGCGCCAGCCGCTCGAACCCGACATGCGTCAGGGCTTCTGGGGCAAGCTGAATCCTTTCGCTCGCAAGAAATACGTGCAGCGTCAGCTCAGTCCGATTCGCAACCGGGTAAATGAGCTTGACGATCTTACCGCGGCCAACGCCAAGGACATTAAAGATGTCGATGCCCGCGCGCAGGAAGGCATTCGCCAGGCGTCCGCGAAGGCTTCGGAAGCCGACCAGCACGCCACCGATGCCGGAAACCGCGCTCAGCAGGCCAACCAGACTGCACTGCAGGCCAGCAATCGTCTGAATACCGTGGAGCAGGTAGTCGGCAACATTGATCAGTATCAGCTCACCACGCAAACCGAGATCCGCTACAAGCCCGGACAGACGACGCTGAGCCCGAAAGCGAAGGAAGCTCTGGACAGCATGACCTCGAATTTAAAGGATGAGAAGGGCTACGTCATCCAGGTGCAGGGATTCTCCACCAGCCGCGGGCAAGCGGGCATCCAGAGCTCGCAGGCGATGGCGAACTCCGTAGTGCGTTACCTGGTTACAAAGAACGACGTCCCGGTGTACCGCGTTTACGTCCTGGGGATGGGAAATGCGACCGTCGCCTCGACTAATGACAGCGGAACGACCACGGCCTCTCACCGCAATCGTGTGGAAATTAGCCTGCTGAAGAATGATGTCGATCAGCTCGCCTCGGCCACGCAGCCGGGCGGTGAGATGAATCCGAACACGCAGGCACCGCGCAGCTATTCCGCACCCTCGAACAACCAGTCCACTCCAACCCAGCCGCAATCGAACAGCATGAACTCGGCTCCGGCAAACACCAATCCTCCACAATAGCAGCACTAGGTGACCGGAGCCGTTACCAAGCCCCTCGCGAAAGTGAGGGGCTTTGCTATTGCTCACAAGAGTTATCAAGTTGAAGGGTTTGCCGGTGAGGGCGGCGAATTTTTCTCGGGGCGGCCCGGATACTTCCCGCGCAGCGGTCCTAGTCTTCCCCTACTCGAAGGACCGCCAGAAAAGCCTCTTGCGGGATATCGACGCGGCCGATGCGTTTCATGCGCTTCTTGCCTTCCTTCTGTTTTTCCAGCAGCTTGCGCTTGCGGCTGATATCGCCGCCGTAACACTTAGCGATGACGTTCTTGCGCAGGGCGGCGACAGTCTCGCGAGAAATGATCTTGGCGCCAATGGCCGCCTGGATGGCGACTTCGAACATCTGCCGCGGTATCAGCTGTCTCATCTTGGAGACCAGGGCCTTGCCGCGCTCATAGGCAAAGTCGCGGTGCACGATGATGGAGAGCGCATCCACGGGATCGCCCGAAACCAGGATGTCGAGCTTCACCATCGGGGACTCCCACGTTCCAGCGAGATGATAGTCGAGCGAAGCGTAGCCGCGCGAAATGGTCTTCAGCTTGTCGTAGAAGTCGAGCACAATCTCGTTCAGCGGCAACTCGTAGTTCAACATCACACGCGTGGAGCTTACGTATTCGAAGCCTTTCTGCTTGCCGCGCTTGTCTTCCACCAACTTCAGAATTCCGCCCACGTATTCCTCGTTGGTAAGAATGGTGGCCAGGATCACGGGCTCCTCGATCTTGGCGATTTCGCTGGGGTCGGGCCAACGCGAGGGATTATCCACCTCGATCACGCTGCCATCGGTGAGCGTGATCTTGTAGCGCACGCCTGGAGCCGTGGTGATGAGGTCAAGATTGTATTCGCGCTCCAGCCTCTCCTGGATAATCTCCATGTGCAGCAGACCGAGAAATCCACAGCGAAAGCCGAAGCCCAGCGCCACCGAACTTTCCGGCTCGAAGAAGAACGACGAATCGTTGAGCCGCAATTTTTCCAGCGCCTCGCGCAGCAAGGTGTGCTCGTGTGCGTCAACCGTATAGAGGCCGGCGAAGACCATAGGCTTCAGCTCTTCGAAGCCTGGAAGCGGTTCGATCGCGGGATGATGATCGTCGGTGATGGTGTCGCCGATCTTGCAGTCTGCCACGGTCTTGATAGTGGCGGTCAGGAAGCCCACCTCGCCGGCACTCAACTGCTCGATCTCGATGGGCTTGGGCGTTAGCACACCGAGCGTCTCCACGTCGAAGGTGCGGCCGTTCGACATCAGTCGAATGCGCTGGCCCTTGTACAGTATGCCTTGGATAACGCGCGCCAGGACAACCACGCCGCGATAGGAATCGAACCAGGAATCGAAGATGAGCGCCTGCAATTGATTACTGGCCCGTCCCTTGGGTGGAGGAATACGCTGCACCACCGCCTCCAGCACCTCGGCGACTCCCACGCCCGTCTTGGCGCTGATGGCCAGCGCATGAGAAGCATCCAGCCCCACTGCGCCCTCGATCATCTCCTTGGTGCGCTCGATGTCGGCGCTGGGCAAATCAATTTTGTTGATGACGGGAATGATCTCCAGCCCGTTGTTGATGGCGATGTAAGCGTTGGCGAGCGTTTGCGCCTCGACACCCTGCGACGCATCCACTACCAGCAGCGCGCCTTCGCACGAGGCGAGCGAGCGCGAGACTTCGTAACTGAAGTCCACGTGGCCGGGAGTGTCGATCAGGTTGAGCTGATAGGTCTTGCCGTCGGCAGCGGGATACATCATGCGGACCGAATGCGCCTTGATGGTAATGCCACGCTCGCGCTCCAGGTCCATCGCGTCAAGCACCTGCGCCTGCATCTCACGCGCGGTCAGCGAGCCGGTAAGCTCGAGCAGGCGGTCGGCAAGCGTGCTCTTCCCATGATCAATATGGGCGATGATGGCGAAGTTTCGGATGAGTGATGGATCCATGCGAGATAGCTGGGCGCTAGCTTGATTCTACAGGAGAAAAGCGAGGGCACACGGTGCGCGGGAGATGG
Organism: uncultured Acidobacteriaceae bacterium; assembly: GCA_963748225.1. Classification (GTDB taxonomy): domain Bacteria; phylum Acidobacteriota; class Terriglobia; order Terriglobales; family Acidobacteriaceae; genus Bog-257. Next base: position 238,381 of record CAVVHW010000010.1, on the reverse strand, counting down.
GGCTGAATAGGCCATACGAGAATCCAGCGCCGTCAGGCGCGGCTTAATCTAGCCCAACACGCAGCCGCAGTCGGAGTGGGTTAGCCGAAACAATAACTCCGAGCCCCTTCTGGGGCGACACCGACTTCACTGCGACCGAACCTCTACCCGCACTGCGTAGCCATCTTCGTCCGACTGCAACACTTCCCGCCAACCATCTTCAACTTCGGGCAATGATCCGCCGCGCTCCAGCGCCGCTTGCACCATGATGATCGGATTCGTCGCTGGGACCTGCATGGTCAGCACGCCGTCGGCGTACCGCGCATCAGCCGTGCGTTCGCCATCGGTGACGTACTGCTTGCGCAGGTGCAGCAGTTGCCGATACCACTCCAGCATGTCGCGATGCTGCGGCCCAGCATCCCATGTCAACTTCGAGCGGCGAAAGGTCTCGGGATCTTCCTGGTCGGGCACTTCGCTGAAGTCGAAATCCTTGAACTCGCTGCGCCGGCCTTCGCTGACCGCTTTTCTCAGTTTGGGATCCTGAAAATCGGCAAAGAACTGGAAGGGCGCGGTCTCGTCATACTCCTCGCCCATAAACAGCAGAGGCGTATGCGGCGCCAGCAGCAACAGTGCAGTTGCCAGCTTTCGCGCGCCGCGTGGAATGAGTGTGCTGAGCCGCTCGCCCTTCGCGCGATTGCCGACCTGGTCGTGGTTTTGCAAGCTGATGACATTTGCCGGCAGCGGCACATCCTTCGCGCTGCTACCGCGCGGAGCGTTCCAGAAAGGATAGTGCTGGCCCTGGTAAACATATCCTTCGCGTAGTGCGCGAGCGATCTGCTCGGGCTCGCCGAAGCCTTGATAATACCCTCGCCGCTCACAGGTGAAATATGCGTGCACAGCATGATGAAAGTCGTCACTCCAAACAGCATTCAATCCATAGCCACCATCTTTCGCCGCTTGCGTGTAGCGGGAATCGTTTTCGTCTGTCTCGGCAATCACATTGACGGTGCGTTTCAACTCGCGCGCGAGTCCCTGCACCTGTTCCTGGACTTCGGCAAGGATATGTTTTGGCGAATCGTCTTTGATAGTCTGGACCGCATCCAGCCGCAGGCCGTCGAGATGATACTCACGAATCCAGTACAGCGCATTCTCTACTACGAAGCGACGCACGTGTTCACATCCAGCGGCGTCGTAGTTCACCGCGTCTCCCCACGGCGTTTTGTGATGCGTGGTGAAGTAAGGACCGAAGTCGCGGAGGTAGTTGCCCTCGGGACCGAGGTGGTTGTACACCACGTCGAGAATGACCGCCAGACCGGAGCGATGGGCGGCATCGACGAAGCGCTTGAAGCCGTCGGGACCGCCATAGCTTGCCTGCACGGCATAGGGTGACACGCCGTCGTATCCCCAATTGCGCTCGCCGGGAAACGCCGAGACTGGCATCACCTCGACGACCGTGATCCCCAACTGCTTCAGGTATTCCAGCTGCGCAATGGCGCTGTTGAATGTACCTTCGGACGTGAAGGTGCCAACGTGCAGTTCGCAAATGACGTACTCGCGGAGAGTGAGCCCACGCCAGGCATGGTCGCTCCAGTGAAATGCCGCAGGATCGACGATCTCGGATGGACCATGCACGCCATCGGGAAGAAAGCGCGAGACGGGATCAGGAATTGGCGACCTACCGTCGAGAATGTAGGCGTAGCGGTCACCAGCGTCCGCTGCGGCGGCAGCGAAAAAATCTTCACCACCGCGGCGCATCGGAATGTCTTGTGGGCCAGCGCCCGCGCGCGTCACGCGAAGCGTAATTTGCTTCGGGACTGGCGCCCACACACGGAAGTCGGATTCCTTGCCGCGCAGCGTCGCGCCGTAGGGAAGAGTTTGACTTGTGGCGTTCACCCAACATCAGACGTGCACAGCAGGTGATGGGATGCTTTTGATCGCACCCGCTGGATAGAATCAGGATGCATGCCTCTGATTCTGGCTTCCGCTTCACCGCGCCGCGCTGAGCTGTTGCGCAACGCGGCAATTCCGTTCACGGTTGACCCAGCCCATGTGCCAGAACAGCCCGCCCCTCACGAGACGCCGGTGGACTACGCGCGACGGCTGGCCGGCGACAAGGCGCGTGCCGTGTTCGCGCGTCATCCCGAAAGTGCGGTGCTGGGCGCCGACACAGTCGTGGTCGTTGATCAGCATCTGCTGGAGAAGCCGAACGACAAAGCCGACGCTGCGCGCATGTTGCGGCTTCTCTCGGGACGAGTTCATCAGGTGATCACGGGCGTGTGCCTGCTAGCACCAGACTTCGAGCGAACCGAAGCCGAAATTACGCAGGTGGTGTTCAGTGGGCTGTCGGAGGCGGAGGTTGTTGCCTATGTCGCAAGCGGCGAGCCGATGGACAAAGCCGGGGCGTACGCCATCCAAGGGATGGCCTCGCGCTGGGTGGAACGCATCGAGGGTTGCTACTTCAATGTGGTAGGACTTCCGGTGCCACGGGTGTATCGCATGTTGCGCGCCGCGGAGGCCGCTGGTGGGAAGAATCTTCTGAAAGGAGCTTAGGGTGGTGCGGCGTCTCAGCGCCCCTGATAAGAAACCGACTTAAGGCCGCGAGGTATATGCCTGTTGTTGATTTGGGATTTTCAGGGTCCAAGCGAACGGCGTATTCCCTCAGGGGCTGAAGCCCAATTCTCTACGCACACGTATCGGCACGGCTGAAGCCGTGCCCCTTCAAGGCTTGTGTCTCAATCTTGGGGAGAGATACAGAATCCGGGACGAGGAGAATTCAAAGTTCCCCGCATGTCGCGAGGAACCCTGCGTAATCTCGTTACTATGACTTCTTGTCTTCGGTCGGATTTGGAGGCGGGGTCGTTGTCGGATTACTCTCGTTCATCGACGACTTGAAGTTGCGAATGCCTTCGCCTAAGCCTTTGCCCAGTTCTCCCAACTTTTTCGGACCGAAGATGAGCAGGGCAATCGCTACGATGACCAGCAGTTCGGGCAAGCCAAGCTTTCCACCAAACATGAGACCTCCGGTCAGCCCGTTTTGCGGCTAGCAAGGGATAGCGGGCTTCTGCCCAGATTCTAGGCTTTTGGGTAGGTCGCGTCAAAGAATCTTAAGGCGGGGATGCCGCTACTCGATGGCCCCGATCAACCCCGCCAGCAGCGCGGCCCGGCGCGGCAGTTCGGCGGCGACAATCGATTCGTGGCTGGCGTGCGCGCCCTCACCCACCGCGCCTAACCCGTCGAGCGTCGGAATCCCGATTCCGCCGGTGAAGTTGCCATCGGAGCCGCCGCCGACCGCAATCTCCTTCAAAGGGAAACCCAGCTCGCGAGCAATCTTCCGCGCCGTCTCGAAGAGTGCGACCACTTGTTTCGTCCGCTCCATCGGCGGGCGATTGATGCCGCCCTCGATCTCAATCCTACATTTCGGATCGACCGGCCTTAGTCGGCGCACCTTGCGTTCCATCACCGCGCCATCCGCTTTGTTGGCGATGCGAAGGTCAACCTCAGCCAAGGCTTCCGCGGCGATAACGTTCGTGCGCGTACCACCTCGAACGACTCCAACGTTGAGCGTAATGCCGCGTTTCAGATCAGTCAGCCGCGAGATGGCTTGAATCTGATGCGCCAGCTCAAGAATCGCGCTATGCCCTTTTTCAAAGTCGAGTCCCGAGTGCGCTGCTTGTCCCGTGATCTTTATGACAAACGACCCCACACCTTTGCGCGCAGTTTTCAGCGCACCTCCGGGGCCGGAAGGTTCGCAGACCAGAACCGCCGCACATTTTCGCGCAAGCTTCTCGGTCAGCGCGCGCGAGCTGGCGCTGCCTCCTTCTTCGTCGGAAACCAACAGCACCGTTACCGGGCGCGGCAGGCCACCCCGGATTTCGCGCGATGCCCAGAGTGCAAACATCATTTGCGCGATACCGCTCTTCATATCGAAAACGCCGGGCCCGTAGAGCCGGCCGTTCTGCTCGCGCCATGGCATGGTGCGAAGTGTTCCCACGTCGTAGACGGTATCGAAGTGGCCGAGCAGCAGAACTGGCTTGCGGCCTTTGCCGCCGGAGAAATCCACTTGCAAGTGGTTTCCGGCCGAACCTTGGCGATGAATCTTGACGCGACCACCCAGGCGCTCAAATTCGCGTGCCAAGTAGGAGCACAGATCGTCACAGGCGGGCTTGTTCCCGGTCGGCGATTCGCGCACGACCATCTCGCGCACGCTCGCGATCATTTCGGGTTGGCGCCCGGTCAACCAGCGCAGGAGGTCGCGGTGATTTCCGCTTAGGGATGGTATGTTCGGATTGGCCATGTTCTATTGCTCCTATGCGCTGGGATACGCTCGCTCCAGACTCGCTGTTGCGGAATGTATAATCTGAGCTTTTACAGGACCAGTGATGAGTGATCCGGAAAACCTTGCGCCCGACGGCGGCGACAATGTCACGCTCGACATCCAGGACATACTGCGCATCCTGCCGCACCGCTTTCCGCTGCTGCTGGTCGACCGCATAACTCACCTCACGCGGACAAAGCGTATCGTGGCAATCAAGAACGTTACCATCAACGAACCATTTTTTGCCGGACACTTCCCCGATCATCCGATTATGCCCGGCGTGCTGGTTGTCGAAGCCATGGCGCAGGCCGGTGGCGTTCTGTTGTTGACCGAATTTCCCGACCGGAACGAAAAGCTGTTGCTGTTCACCGGCATTGAGCGCGCGCGTTTCCGCCGGCCGGTGATACCCGGAGACCAGCTGCGCATTGAGGTGGACGTATTGGTGTGGCGCGGGACCGCAGGCCGCATGCAAGGCAAAGCTTACGTCGGCAACAAGCTGGCCTGCGAAGCCATCGTCACGTGCCGTCTGCTGAATCGTCCGAAACCGGCGGAAGCCGCCCCGGAGCTGGCTCCCGCAATCGAACAGTCCTAATTTCCCGATGAACATTCACCCGACGGCCATCGTCGATCCCGCTGCGAAAATCCCTGCATCGTGCAGCATTGGGCCGTATTGCACGGTGCATGCAGGCGTGGAGCTGGGCGAGAACTGCGAACTGGTTTCGCACGTGGTACTGGGCGGTCCCAGCCGATTCGGCAGCAACAACAAAATTTATCCGTTCGCAGCGCTCGGCATGGATCCGCAGGACACCACCTATGCGGGAGAGCCAACGCGGCTGGAAGTGGGCGACCATAACGTCATCCGCGAGTACGTCACGATCACGCGCGGCACCGCGAAAGGCGGAGGCGTGACCCGCATCGGCAGCCATGTATGGGTCATGGCCTACACGCACATCGGGCACGATTGCTCGATCGGCGATCATGCCATGCTGGTCAACGCTGCGACGTTGGCAGGTCACGTTACCGTGGAAGAGTGGGCCGTTGTTGGCGCGCTGTGCCCGGTGCATCAGTATGTGCGAATCGGCGCTCACGCCTACGTTGGCGGCGGCACGACGCTCACGCAAGATGTGCTGCCTTACTCCATGACCAGCGCTGAACGCGACACCCACGCCTACATGTTGAACAAAGTGGGGTTGCAGCGTCGCGGATTTTCACGCGAACGCATTGGCAAATTGCATCATGCGTTCAAGGTTCTGCTGGCATCCAAGCTGAATACGTCGCAAGCGCTGGAGAAGCTGCGCTCGGAAGGCGCGCAGGGCGAGGATGTGGAGGCACTGCTGCGATTTATCGAAGCTCGGAGCGGGGAATTATTAAGTAGTAGTCAGTTGGCAGTGGCCAGTAGGGGGTAGTTAGTAGCCAGTATGTCATCTGAGCGAGCACAGCGAATCGAAGGACCCTATACTGCTCATTCATTCCCCTGGCTGTTTTTCGCCCGAGATGCAGCGGGGAATCGGCTGTGATTAGGCGTTTGGACGCGACGGAGGAAAGAAAGAACAGCAGATCCCTCACGGGCTGAAGCCCGTTCGTGATGACAACTCAAAAATGTTAAGCAGGCCGGACACTTTGAAGTAGAAAAACTGGCTACTGGCTACCGGCTACTGACAACTGGCCACTGGCAACTTCCACCCTATGTCTGAACCATCGCAAGAACGCATTGGTCTCATCGCAGGCAACGGCAAATTTCCGTTGCTGGTGCTGGATGCTGCGCGCTCTCGGGGCATGCAGGTCGTAGTCGCGGCCATCAAGGAAGAGGCGTCGCCCGAAATTGAGCATCGCGGTGCGGCGGCCGTTTATTGGCTGTCGCTAGGCGAGCTATCGCGGCTGATCGATACCTTCAAACAAGAAGGCGTGACGCGCGTAATCATGGCCGGCCAGGTGAAGCATAAGCAGATCTTCAGCAGCATCAAGCCTGACTGGAGGCTTGCCAAGCTCTTGCTTTCGCTGGCCACGCGCAATACCGATTCGCTGATCGGCGCAGTCAGCAAAGTTCTCGCGGACGAAGGCATCACGCTGATGAATTCCACCGAGCTGCTGGAACCCATGCTCGCCAGCGAGGGAGTCTTGACCCGGCGCGGGCCAACCGACTCGGAGCGAACCAACATTACTTATGGACGCGCGGTTGCTGACCACCTCTCGCGCTTCGACATTGGCCAGACCGTGGTCATCGCCGAAGCCGCGTGCGTTGCGGTGGAAGCCATGGAAGGCACGGACGCCACCATCCTCCGCGCAGGCGAGATCATGCAGTCGCCGTCATTGGGTAAAGAGCCATCGACGCTCAGCCGCGCTCTGACCGTGGTGAAGGTTGCCAAGCCAAACCAGGACATGCGCTTCGATGTCCCGGTCGTCGGTCTGCACACCATCGAGACCATGAAGCAGGCGGGCGCAACCTGTCTGGCGCTCGATGCCGGACGATGCCTGTTGCTGGATCGTGAAGCGCTGCTGTCGGCGGCCAATGATGCCGGAGTTTGTGTCATTGCGGAGACACCGGTTAGCCCATATACCTCACCACAGTGCGCCGTAGCTTGAGGGCAAAGAATCGCCGGTGTTAACCGCGGATCGACGCGAATTTCGCGGATACCCTAGCCTGGATTATTCATGAGGAATCTCACGCTTTGAAGGGCACGGCTTCAGCCGTGCCGTAAGCCGCTATGATAATGCTGTGGCTTTTAGCCGCTGGGGGACTTCGGTGCTTACGCGAACTGCGAATTCCCTCAGGAGCTGAAGCCCGACTGTCCACGCCCACTTAACGGCACGGCTGAAGCCGTGCCCCTTCAAAGCTATCGAAACAGATGAAATAATGCAGGCTTCTAGATCTAGTCCCCTCAATCCAACATTTCAAGAGACCTTTTTCATCCGAGTTATCCGCGGTTAACTTTTTGCCTCTCGCACAACTTTGGGCGACAATCGCAGGATGGCACATACCCGCCCCCTGCGCGTCGGAGTGGTTGGCGCCGGGGCCTTCGGCCGCAATCACGCGCGCGTTTATCGCGAGCTGGAGTCGGATCCCTGGCATAAGGTCGAATTGGTCGGAATCTATGACAAAGACTCCATCCGCGCCGGCGAAGTAGCCGATGAATTCGGCGTCACCGAGTGTGGCTCGCTCGACGTGCTGATCGCTTCCGACGTTGACGCCTGCTCGGTCGCGGTGCCCACCGCCGCTCACTTAGAGGTTGCCGGGTATCTGATGGAACACGGTGTGGAAGTTCTGATTGAAAAGCCACTGGCGGCCACGGTGGCCGAGGCGGATAAACTGATCGCTATCGCGGAGCGCCATAAACGAATTGCGCAGGTCGGACATCTCGAGCGCTTCAATCCTGCGGTGAGGGCAACATTCCCTTTGCTCACGCAGCCCATGTTTTTTGAGGTGCACCGCCTCAGTGTCTTCAGTCCGCGCTCGCTCGACGTGGATGTGATCCTCGACCTGATGATCCACGATCTCGATATCGTGCTGGCGTTCGTGCAGTCGCCGGTCAAGGAGGTCCGCGCGGTCGGTTTGCCGATCCTCTCGCAGAAGGTGGACATCGCCAACGTGCGCATGGAATTCGAATCTGGCTGCGTGGCCAACTTCACCGCCAGCCGGGTCAGCACCGAGCGGGTGCGCAAGCTGCGCTTCTTTCAGCCCCGGCAATACGTTTCGCTCGACTACTCGCGGCAGGATGTACTGGTGCTCACGGTGGATGACTTACAGCTCGACCCAGCCGGCATGGATCCGTTTAATCCCGCGAGTGTAGCCGCCAGTGCCCTTCCCGGCATCACACCGTTCAGGCCGGCCGTGGAGCAGCAAGAGCCGCTGCGGGCGGAGTTGAGCAGCTTCCTGCGCGCGGTGCGCAATCGCACCCAGCCCGAGGTGACCCTGGAAGATGGCCGCAGAGCGCTCGCGTTAGCCATGCGGATCGTGGACGCCATTGCGGAACACAGCCTCCGCGCGAATCTAGCGGAGTTGACTCGCACGCCGAGCTAGCCTACGCTTTTCGAATCCCCGATGTCGGATGAACCGGTCACCATTGCGAAGTTCCTCACCCTTGGCGAAGCCAAACTGGCGCAAGGTAAGCTGATCTCTGCCGGAATCTCAGCGTTCGTGTGCGACGAGAACATGCATGCCATGAATTGGCACATGGGCATGGCCCTGGGGGGCATTCGTTTACAAGTGCCTGATAGCCAGGTAGTGCGCGCGCTGGAAGTCCTGGACGATTTCGAGCTGGACGAATCCGCCGAAATGGAAACTACGGAGGACGGCGACGAAGACATGGAAGAGGTCGCCTGCTGCCCGGAATGCGAGTCATTGGAGATTCGCGAGATAGCCAGCGCGAACCCGCGCCAGATCGCGCTTTGGTCAGCGGCTATTCCGTTCCCCGAATCTCCAACACAGGAGACGCATCGCTGGAGATGCCTGTCGTGCGGCTACCAGTGGCGCGAAGCCGAGGAATAGGCCGAGGGGACCTTCCGTGAAGCTCAGAGATCCATGAAATTGCGAACGATCTCCCGGCCGTGCTCGGTAAGCACGCTCTCCGGATGAAATTGCACGCCTTCCACCGGGAATTGGCGGTGGCGCAGTCCCATGATCACGCGTTGACCGTCCCGGTCCGTGCAGGTGGCTGAAATTTCCAAGTCGGCGGGCAAGTCCTTCTCCTGAACTATCAGCGAGTGATAGCGAGTGGCCGTCATGGGCGAAGGGATGCCGTGGAAGATCGATTTGCCATCGTGTTCGACCGAGCTGGTCTTGCCATGCATAAGGTTGGCGGCGCGAACGACTTTGCCGCCGAAGGCTGCCCCAATCGCTTGATGGCCAAGGCATACCCCGAGCAGAGGCACGCGTCCTGCGAAGTGGCGGATGAGCTCGATACTGATTCCGGCATCTTGTGGCGTGCACGGGCCGGGAGAGATCACGATGCGATCGGGATGAAGGCGGTCGATTTCGTCGACAGTAATCTGGTCGTTGCGGCGCACAACCACCTGAAGCCCTAATTCCCCGATGTATTGCACGAGGTTGTAGGTGAAGGAATCGTAGTTGTCGAGGACGAAAATCATAAGTCAGTTTCGAGTTTCTAGTTTCGAGTTTCAAGCAAAGACGCTTTTTAGACCCATATCCCCCCTCAGCAAGCGAGTGAATTCATCAATCAGATCTTGGTAGGAATGAGACACTCTTTTTCTCGAAACTTGAACTCGACACTACCCTCAGCCGCCCGCGCTCTCACAGGCGCGCAACAACGCACTGGCCTTATTCATGCACTCCTGGTATTCGCTTTCGGGATCGGAGTCGGCGACGATGCCCGCGCCAGCCTGAAGGTAGGCGCGATTGCGATGCAGAACCATGGTCCGAATGGCGATGCAGGAATCCAGATTGCCCGCATAATCGGCGTAGAGAACCGAGCCTCCATAGACGCCGCGGCGCACCGGCTCCAACTCCTCGATGATCTCCATGGCCCGAATTTTGGGCGCGCCGCTCAACGTGCCTGCGGGGAAGCAGGCGGCCAATGCGTCCAGGGCATCGAGATCGCCACGCAACTCTCCCTCGAGCGCCGAGACCAGGTGCATGACGTGCGAGTATTTCTCCACGTACATCAAGTCGCGGACCTTCACGCTGCCGTATTCGCTCACTCGACCCAAATCGTTGCGTCCCAGATCGACCAGCATTACGTGCTCCGCGCGTTCTTTTTCATCGCTACGTAACTTCGCAATCAGTTGTTCGTCTTCAGCGGGGGTGGCTCCGCGCTTGTGAGTGCCGGCGATGGGACGATAATCCAGTTTGCGTCCCGACACGCGCACCAGCATTTCGGGGGACGCGCCCACCACCTGCATGTCGTCCAGCTTCAGGTAGAACATGTACGGCGACGGATTCACCGTTCGCAAAGCGCGATAGATCTGAAACGGCTCGGCGGGCGGCTTGAAGTCGAGGCGCTGCGACAACACGACCTGAAACACATCACCGGCGGCAATGTATTCCTTGGCACGGCGAACGCTGGCGACGAACTTGTCGTGCGAGGTGGAGTTGTGGACCTTGATCGTCTTCTTCCGGTCGTTGGATGACCAGTCAAAATTGTGAGCGCGCACTCCGCGGGCAAGTTTACTTTCGATGGCGGCAATGTCGGCGAGGGCACGATCATAGGCCTTTCGCGGCGATTCCCTGCTAACGTCGGCGGCGGCGATGATGTGCAATTGGTGCCGCAGATGATCGAAGGCCAGCAGACGGTCGTAAAAAGTGAACACGCAATCCGGCAATCCAACATCGTCCTTGGCGTGTTCGGGCAGGCGCTCGAACTGCCGTACCATGTCGTAGGCAAAGTATCCGACACAACCGGAGGTGAATGGCGGCAAGTTGGGCAGCGTCGCCGGACGATATTGCCCGAGGCAGGTGCGCAACAGTTCAATCACGTTGCCCTGACGAAGCTCCACCGAGGAGCCGCGCCGAATCTGCAGAGAACCCCCGCGTGCGGTGACGACCATTCGAGGCTGGGCGCCCAGAAAAGTGTAGCGGCCAATCTTCTCGCCACCTTCGACGGACTCCAGGAGGAATGCGTACTTCTGCTTCGCTGCCAGGCTTAGGAAAGCTCCGACCGGCGTCAGCAAATCTGCGCTCAGCGTCTTCGTAACGGGGATAAGCGAGGTGTCGCGGCTGAGCTGCAAAAAGCTTTTGTAGTCGGGAATCAACATAGGCGTCAGGTGCTAAAGCCCGGTCCTTAAAGAACTGTTTACCGCACGGCTAAAGCCGTGCCCTTCAAAACCGATTTACGAGATAGCTTCTTTAGTTTTACTGGGATTATACGGGAGCCTATGAGGGGACTTTGCGTCGGGCCGGCAATGGCGCGCGGCTGCTATGGTCGATGGCTTCGAGCCAAACTAAAACCCGGAACGAACCTTGCGTCGGCATCATTCCAGGTCAGGGATGATGTGCGGTGTTGAAGTCCGCGTTGGACGTCAGAAGACTGTGCGTGAGAAACATCTGTCGTCCCTACGGTACTCGGATTAATTTGCCGCTTCCCCCAAGCTACCTTGAAATGAGTTCTCACGTAGACACTGAAGGCCGTCCCCTTCCAAACTACGACTTAATCAGACCTCCCCTAACCTTTGTTTCCGGTAGCGCCGTGCATTTTGGCGCGATCAATCAACATCTGCACCTGGTCCTTCTGTGGATAATCAGGGTTGGTCTGCAAGAGTTTTTCCCAAGCTACGATTGCGCCTTTGGGATCCTTCTTGCCCTGCCATTTGACGATGCCCAGATTAAACAGCGTGGCCGCATGGTTTGGCCGGATGGTAAGCGCTTTGTCGAAGCTTGCGATGGCTTTGTCGGCATTGCCGGTGTACCAATACGCGGTGCCGAGATCAGTGCGGACGTCGGCATTGTCAGGTTGAAGGCCGATGGCTTTTTCGTAGTACTCGATCGCTTGCGGATAAGCCTGACTGTCGTAGTACAGATTGCCCAGCTTCACCACCGTGTCAAAGTCGCTCGGATTGGTCTTCAGTTGCGCTAGTAACGGCTCGGCAGCTTTGGCCACCATTTCTGGCGACGGAGCCTGCTGTTGTTGGGCACTCCCGATCCCGGGCAATTGCGCTGAACCCATGGGAGCGTTGCCCATTCCGGCGGGAGCAGGAGCGGATGCAGACTGCGCAGTTTCGCCGGCGGTTGAAACCGGAGCCGATCCGCGGGCAAAGTAGCCTACTGCAATTCCGATGGCCAGCGTGATCACCGCCAACGTGTAAGCTTGCACGTTGCTGAAGGCCAGGTTGGTTTTGCCGTTGTCGTTTTGTACAGCTTGAGACATGTTGCGTACTCCTTGGCGATTAGCAGTCAGCATTTAGCATTTAGCATTTAGCATTTAGCAATTGGCATTTAGCATTAGCAATTAGCATTTAGTAGCACTTGGCGCTTCGGCTTCCATGAATCATAAGTGTTGGTCACACAGCATGGGCTTTGCCCACCTTGCGTGGCTCTTCCCGTGCCTCTGTTTGCACCTTCAACATCAGTCGGTTCAGCATGCGTCTCATTTCCGCCACACTATTAGCGATCGACTCGTGGGTTTCGCGGCAAAGGTAGTCTAAGTCCCGGGAGAGCAGGAGAAAGTACTCCAGTTCACTCGCAGACCCCATAGCGATGCCCAGAAACCGGCCGAACTCGGGATTGCCACACCGTCCGCACCCCTCAGCGATATTTGCCGCGACCGACGAACTACAGCGGCGTAACTGGCTGACCATCCCATAGTTTTCTTCGCGCGGAAAATCTTTTGTGCACCGATACACCGCTAGGGTTATATCGTGAGCGCGCTGCCAAACCTGCAAGTCCCGAAAGTCCTTCACGAAGGGTTTTCCTTTTTAACGAGCGCTTTTGCTAAGTGCTAAATGCTAAGTGCTAAATGCTAGTTCTTGGTGCCGGCGCCAACCTGTAAGGGTTGTTCAAGGTGAAACAGGCGGCCCACCGCTGCGGTCAGCACGTCCTGCTCATTCCTTTCTGGAAGTTCCTTCAGTTCACGGGCGAGGGAGCCGGCAATTCGTTGCGTTATATGAATTGTAAGCGTTGTGAGTGTCTGGTCCTGATCTTCCGTGAAGGGTCCAAATTCCTGGCGAAGGGTTTCCAATTCCTGCCGGCAAAGTTCATCGAGACGTTGACGCAGGGCCACAATAGTCGGGACTACACGTTCCGCCATCAGTTTGCGACGAAAGCCCTGCACTTCCGCCTGCACAATCTTTTCCGCAGCTTCGGCAGCGTCTTGTCGTCCCACGGCATTGCGTTTCACCACATGCTCCAGGTCGTCCATGTCGAAGAGATGTATGCCCTCTACTTGGCGCACCGCAGGATCGATGTCGCGAGGGACCGCGATGTCGATCATCACCATGGGCGCGTGCTGCCGTTGCCGGGCGATTTGCTCGGCCACCTCGCGGCTGAGGATGAAGTGCGGGCAAGCCGTCGAGCTAACAACAATGTCGGCCGTCTTCAGATGCTGCAGGCGCTCGTCGAACGAAACCGGTGTGGCGCCCATCTTCCGCGCCAACTCCTCGCCGTGGGCCTGGGTGCGGTTCATCACCTTCACTCGGCTGGCGCCGGCTTTCATAAGGTAATGCGCGGCCAGTTCACTCATCTTGCCCGCGCCGATCAGTAAGACTTCGCGCCCAGCCAGTTCTCCGAGGACGCTCCTTGAAAGTTCAACGGTGGCGTAGGGCACCGAAACTGCCGATGAGCCGATCGCTGTTTCGGTCCGGGCCCGCTTGGAAACGGTGAGTGCCTTCTGCATGACTGCGTCGAGGAATCGCCCGGTGGTGCCCGCCTCTTGCGCCAGCGCCCAAGCTTGCTTCACCTGGCCGGTGATTTCCGGTTCGCCCAGCACCATGGAATCCAGGCTGGAAGTCACCCGGAAGATATGAGTAAGGGCTACGTCATCCATGAGGCGATAAAAGTGCGACCACTCACAAAGCTTGATTTGGTATTCCTGGGTCAGGAACCGTAGCACGGAGTTGGCGGCGGTGGGAACGTCGCTGGCCCACAGGATGAATTCGGTGCGATTGCAGGTGGTTACGACGATTACCTCTTCGATGCCTTCCGAGCGGACCAGTTGATGAAGCGCGTCGTAGCGACGTGCTTCGCTGATCCAGAAACGCTCGCGAACGGCGACCGGTGAGGTTCGGTAGTTCAGGCCAATCACTGCCAGCGTCGGTTCCACGGAAGACCTCTTTCCAAAGCGGATTACCTTTGGTAAAGGCACAACGGGTGCCAAACCCAGCCAGCCGGTCGAGAGGTGATCAAGACCCTTAAAATTCATTAGCTTGTAGTCCTGCGGAGGGCCTGCCACGCCAGACTGCAAGAGGCGGTTTTGCGGCATATCACGCTCTCAAAGCGTTTTTTCCCTCCTGCTCCCACCGAAAGGGTATGGCGAAACCCAGCTTCGCGGAGTACAGTACTTTCGCCGTCATTCAGCGGCATTTTTTACGTTCTAACGATCCCCTCGCGGGGTGGTCGGTGAAGGAGACGAAGAAGAATATGAAGATGAGACTCTTGCAACGTGTCGCTCTGTTCAGCCTGATTACCGCCCTGGCTCTGCCTTCCCTAGCCTCGGCCCAGGCGAAGGGCCAGGATACTTTCAAAGGCAAGTGCGCGATGTGTCACGGCGCCGACGGCAGCGGCGCAACGCCCATGGGAAAGTCGATGGGATTGAAGGATTTGGGCAGCCCGGCTATCCAAGGCATGTCGGATGCCGATCTGACCGCCGCTATCACTAACGGCAAAGGCAAGATGCCCGCTTACAAGGGCAAGTTGACCGACGCCCAGATCAGCGATCTGGTTTCGTATATCCGCAATTTGAAAAAGTAATTTCACCCTCCTTAACGACAGACTTGGCGGCGGCTCCGTGGGGAGTCGCCGATTTTTTTTTAGCGGGAATGGATACAGAGCCGCCCTGAAGGGACTCGGAGAGACTTATGGGCGCTAACCTAGGACTCACGTCCTGGGCTACGATTGTGTCGCCCCACGGGCTACCGGACTTATCTCATTCAATAATCCCACCCCAGCACTCATGTGGTGTTGGGTGAGAAGCAGCGCGCGCAAGCTTGCGATGCATCAGTCCATGCCCTCTCTGAGGGCCCACACCACGCACTCCACGTGCCCCCGAAAAATCCCCGACCGCCGCTGCTGCATCATTGTCTATCGCAGAGTTATACTCGCAAACTGCGAGCAAATTGACCTGCTCAGCGTCGTGACCAAACGATGGAGGTCCGATGAAAGACGACCCTAAGCATAAGCCCGAAAACCCGTCAGGTGTTTCGCGTCGCGATTTCATGAAGATTTCCGGCGTGGGTGTTGCCCTTCCCCTGGTGTTAGGCCCGAAGGTGGTCGAAGCCGCTGGCGAGGAAGTGGCCGTTTATGGACCCGGCAAGGTCCCGATCGCGCTCACCGTCAACGGCAAGAAGTTGACCGCGCAGTTGGAGCCACGGGTCACCCTGCTGGATGCGCTGCGCGACAACTTCGATTTGACTGGCGCAAAGCGCGTCTGCGACCGCGGTGTCTGCGGGGCCTGCACGGTCTTGATCGATGGCAAAACCGCGTACGCATGCTCCATTCTGGCAATCGATGCGCAAGGGAAAAACATCACCACCATCGAAGGTCTGGCGGAGGGTGATGCGCTTACTCCAGTCATGCAGGCCTTCGTGGCACATGATGCTCAGCAGTGCGGTTTCTGTACGCCGGGATTCATTGTCGCCACCACTCATTTCCTCGAACAACATCCGAATCCGAACCAGGAAGACATCCGTCGCGGACTGAGTGGCAATTACTGCCGCTGTGGGACTTACAACGGCATTCGCGCCGTCGCGTTGGCCAAACCGGAAGGGAGAGCGTCATGAGCCAGTACACGTGGCCCGACCCCGCAAGCCGTCCGCTGCTGGGCAAGCGCATTTCGCGAGTTGATGGTCCGGTAAAAGTTTCCGGCCAAGCGAAATACACCTATGACTACAACCCCGAAGGTTTGCTGGCCGGCAAGATTCTTCGCTGCCCGTACGCGCACGCGCGCATCACCAGCATCGACACCAGTACCGCCGAGAAGATGTCCGGCGTAAAGGCAGTCAAAGTTGTGCAGCAGCCGGGGACGGAAATTTTCTGGGCGGGTGACGAGGTGGTCGCCGTCGCTGCGGTCGATGAGTCAACCGCGGAGGATGCAGTCCGCGCCATCAAGGTGCAGTATGAGGTGCTGCCGCATTTTGTCTCCGATGCGGAACCGCCTAAGAACATCGCGGTTAACAACGGACCAATCAGTCGCGACGACTTTGAGGACATGGAAGATAACCAGGTCCCGGACGACCAAGTGATAGCGACCATTAAGAAAAATGGCATCAGCTTCAAACCCGATGAAAAATATCTGAAGGATGCGCAGGCCTCGGGCGTCGATCCCAAGGTGGTGGAGGCGCTGCGGACTGCCAAGTACGCGGAGGCAAAAACTTCGCGCTCGCCTTACAAGCAGACTGAGAAGAAGACCCAGGGCGATCCCGACAAGGCCTTCACTTCGGCGGCAATGGTTTCCGAAGGCCTCTACGGAGCTTCATGCATCACGCACTGTTGTCTGGAAACTCACGGCATGGCGTCGGAATGGCCTACCGACAAGGACATTGTGGTGCATGTTTCCACGCAAAACCTCTCCGGCATTGCCGCGCAAGTCTCAGAGCCACTCGGCGTCCCAGCGGGAAATATTCAAGTGCTGCAGCAGTACATTGGCGGCGGATTCGGCAGCAAGTTCAGCCCCGACCGCTGGGGAATCGCCAGTGCGCAACTCTCGAAAGCTGCGGGCGGCAAAGCGGTGAAGATCATGCTGGAGCGCGATTCGGAACAGGAAGTCGCGGGCATGCGTCCATCCGGCTTCGGACGCGTAAAGATTGCTGCCGACCACGACGGCAAACTGGTGGCATGGGAATCACGCTCGTGGGGAACAGGCGGAGTTGGTGGAGGCGGCTCGCCTCCACTGCCGTACATCTTTGAAATTCCCAACCAGCGCAAGGAGCACATCGCCATTTCCACCAACCAGGGAAGCGCCCGCGCGTGGCGAGCGCCCAACCATCCGCAGGCTGCGGTCATCACCATGACAGCGATCGAAGATCTCGCAGCTAAGATGAACATGGATCCGGTGGACTTCATTACTCGCAATCTGGAGCTGACAGGTCCACGGGAAAAGATTTATCGCGACGAGTTTCCCATCGCGGTGGAGCTGATGGAATGGAAGAAGAATTGGCATCCCCGCGGCGATAAGTCCACCGGGCCGATCAAGCGCGGTCTCGGACTCTCGATGCACACCTGGGGAGGCCGCGGACACAATAGCGACTGCGATCTCACCATCAACCCCGATGGCTCGGTCGAAATCAAGATGGCCACCCAGGACCTCGGCACCGGATGCCGCACCATCATCATGATCGTCGCGGCCGACACGCTGGGCATTCCGCTCGACAATGTCAAGCTGTTGATCGGGGACAGCCGATATCCGGTCTCCGGCGGCAGCGGCGGCAGCACCACTTCGGGTGGCGTGACGTCGTCCACGCGACGCGCTGCCGTGGATGCTCGCGATCAGCTCTTCGCCAAGGTGGCTCCCGCGTTGAAAGCACAGCCGGAGGAATTGGAAGCCGTGAATGCAACGGTGCGGGTGAAGAGCGATCCTAGCCGCAGCCTCGGATGGAAGGAAGCGTGCGCGAAGATCGGCGCCATGCCGATGACGATTCGCGGCAAGAATCCCGATAAATCCAAACCGCCCGACCTGACCAACAGCGGCGTTGGCGGCGTGCAGATGGCCGATGTGTCGGTGGACACGGAGACCGGCATCGTGCGCGTTAACAAGATGGTTGCGGTGCAGGATTGCGGCTTGGTGGTGGATGTGAAGACGGCCGAGAGCCAGGTGCTGGGCGCGCTCATTATGGGCATTAGCTACGCGCTGTATGAGGAGAAGATTCTCGATCCCGTGAGCGGGCGCATGCTGAACCCGAACATGGAGTTCTATCGCCTCGCTGGCATCTCCGATGTTGGCGAGCTGAAGGTCCACATGATGACCGGCAAAGGTTACGACGAGCGCGGCGTTATCGGATTGGCCGAGCCGCCGGTGGTCTCGCCCGGAGCGGCCATCTCGAATGCGGTGGCGAATGCAATCGGCGTGCGAGTGCCGTTTCTGCCGCTCTCGCCCGCCCGTGTGCTGGAGGCGCTGGAGAACGGAGGTACGCATGCGAGCGTTTGAGTACGTTATCCCGACAAATAAGGAACAGGTCGCGACCCTGCTCGGCGAGCAGGGCTCGATTCTCGCCGGCGGCACTGATCTGCTGGGGCTGATGAAGGACGACGTGGTCGCGCCGCCCCGTCTGGTGAACATCAAGCAGATCGACCAGTTGCGCGGCATAAGCTACCAACCGGGCAACGGATTACGCATCGGCGCGCTGGTTACGATCGCCGAATTTGCTGACGACGCAAATGTACAGCGTTACTATCCGGTCCTTGCCGATGCCGCCAACGAGGCCGCCAGCCCGCAGATTCGCAACGTCGCAACCCTCGGCGGAAACATGTGTCAGCGGCCGCGCTGCTGGTATTTTCGCAACGGCATGGGACTGATGGCGAAAACACCGGACGGCAAGTCCATGGTGGTCGCGGGCGACAATCGATATGCCGCGATCCTTGGCAATAGCGGGCCCGCGTACTTTGTGAGCCCATCGACGCTGGCTCCGGTGCTCATCGCTTTGGGCGCGAAGATTCGATTGTACTCGGCGAAGGCCGCGGGCAGCGGAGTCCGCGAGTTGCCGCTGGAAAAGTTCTTCGTCATTCCGAAGTTGGAGAACGAACTCGAACACGATCTAAAGCCCGGCGAGATGGTGATTGAAATCGTTGTGCCTCCGGCGTCGCAGAACCTGAAGGCCGCCAGCTACGAGGTACGGCAACGGGCGGCATTCGATTGGCCACTGGCGCAGGCGAGCGTAGCACTCGAGATGGAAGGCAGTACGGTCAAGACCGCGCGTGTGGTGCTCGGACACGTTGCGCCCATCCCGTGGATTTCGCCCGAAGCGGCCCAGGCACTGGTCGGGAAGAGCGTCTCGCCCGACACTGCGATGGCTGCCGCGAATGCTGCAGTCGCACAAGCCAAGCCGCTCAGTCACAACAAGTACAAAATCACCCTGGCGAAGGTGGCCGTCAAACGCGCCATTCTGAGCGCCGCAGGTCCAGGCTCCGGAGGTGCTGCGTGATGCTGAATCTCGATGCCGAGCGTTTCAATACGAATCGCGAAGACCTTTGCCCGGCACTGCGCTGGAAAGGACAATTCATCGCCGCCGAGCGCGATGCGAGCGTGCCTCCTTCGAACGATGGACTGTTCTGGTGCATGCACACCCAGACCTGCATCGGGCCAGACGGTGAATTGGCGGAGCCGGGAAATTGCTCGTCAAAGGTTCGCGCGTGCCATGGAACGGGAAAGTGCGAAAAGACTTAAGTAGGCTCTGATTAAGTCATTTCGAAGTCCCGCAGGGGCTAAAGCCCTGTGGCATTCTAGGCACTGAAGGACGGCCTGAAGGCCGTCCCCTTCAAAACTACGGCTTAATCAGTGCTTCGTTAAGCGCGGATTGCGCGGATGAACGCGGATTGAATGCTCAAGAACGATTCGTTTTGATAGTGCCCGTTGCTGGGTACGAAGGGAAATCACAATGAAGTTCCGTTATGCTACGTTGCTAGTGACAATTCTTGCGATCGTAAGTTTGTCGTGGGCGTTGGATACCAAGTCCGAGCAGGTTTCGGTGAACGGCTGGGTGCTGGATTCGGCTTGCGCGATCACAAAGGGGCTGGATAAGCCGATCAGCCGCGACTGCGCGCTCAAGTGCGCGAAGGCGGGATCGCCGCTGGTGATCCTGGCCGATGATGGAAACATCTACTGGCCAATCTCCGACAAAACTCCTTCATCCGGACAAAACGATCGGCTGCTGAAATTTGCTGGCGAACGCGTGACTGCGACCGGGAAGGCCTACGTTCGCGGTGGGTCGCACGCCATTGTCCTGGAAACAATTCAAGCTGCCAAATAAGGGCGGTGCTCTGTTCAAGAGCCTGCCACGAAACTCGTGCCGTCCCTCCGGGACTCGCATCTATTCCCCACAGCACCCAGGGCTTACGAGTCTGTGTGAGTACCGTGCCGTCCCTAAAGGGACTCAGATCTATTTTCCACTTTACCCAGCACTCCGCCTGCGGCTCCGTGCTGGGCTAGACTTTTTCGCCCCTGCGGGCTCTTTTTTCGGCGTACTCAGCCTCTCTCGTCGCACTGGCATTTGTTCAATTGGAGTTTCGAACAGCCTCTCAAACTTTGCCGGGAGAATTTTCTAGCCAGACGCGGCAACTGGGTCTATAGTTCCCTGCATCAACGCAGGCAATCTGCGTTCGGTTGTGGGGAACTCTGGATTTGGGCCACCAGCACGGGCTTCGTTTGAGGTCTGGCACTCGCGACTAGGCAATCCTTTTCTGCATATCGCGACGCACCCTCTCTGGCTGACGTCGACCTTCGCTCTCTGACCGCAAGCTCCCCGGCCATGCACCGGATGCAGGACTCTAGCGGAGGCCCGGCATGATCACGCGAACTGCAATTCCATGTGCCGTTGACAGTGGCGCAGTGTCCCGCCCCAACCAAAAGAGGGCTAGAGCGGGGCACCCGAGATTGATGGACGCCAAGCTCGTTCTGCTTTCTTTCACGGTGTGTTTGTCCGTGCTCCCGGCTGGCACGGCATGGGCGCAGTCTGACTCGCTCGACCAGCCACACCTGGCGCCGCGCGCCAAGTCTGACGCGGTTGAGTCCGCGGCATCCATTGGTGCACCTCCGTTAGGGTCGCGAACCAAGCCCATGCGTGTTGACGTCAACCTGGTGCTGGTGCCGGTCACCGTCACCGATGCGCGGGATCGTCCGGTGATCGATCTTCCCAAGCAGGACTTCACCTTGTACGAGGGCGGCGTCGCTCAGCCAATCCAGTATTTTTCTACGGAGGATGCTCCGATATCTGTGGGACTGATCCTGGACTACAGCGGGAGCATGAAGAACAAGATTGAATATGAGCGCGAAGCGGTGGCCGAATTCTTCAAGTACGCAAACCCACAGGACGATTATTTCGCCATTACGGTGTCGAGCCACCCGGAGGTAATCGCCACTTCCGACCAGTCGATCGGTACTATCCAAGACAAGCTGGGAACTACCGAGCCGCGGGGAGGGACAGCCCTGTATGACGCGGTGTACCTGGGGATCTCGCGGATGAGTACGGCGCGCTATCAGCGGAAGGCGCTGGTCATCATCTCCGATGGCGGCGACAACCGAAGCCGGTACAACTTGAAGGAGATCAAGAGCGTGGTGGAGGAGGCCGATGTGCTGGCGTATGGGATCGGCGTTTTCGATGGTGTGCCGGTACCATTGTTTAAGACGCTGGAAGAGCGCTGGGGCCGGAAGTGGCTGAGCGAAATCACCGACGCCACGGGCGGACGAACCCTGGCGGCCGATGACCGCCGGCAAATTCCCCAGATCGCCGCACTGATCAGCCGGGAATTGCGCAATCAGTATGTGCTAGGATATCGGCCCAGCAATGTCGCACATGATGGCAAGTGGCGCCGGGTGCAGGTGAGGCTGACGCGGTCGGCCACGCCGCTGCAGGTCCACTACAAGCAAGGATATGTGGCTCCAGAGGAATGAATAGCGCACGTTTTTACCACTTTTTTCGTATTTTTCGGTAGTAATGCCAAGTTCGGCTCACAATATCAGCCTGTTTCTGCAGTTTTAGTCCACTTTACCGTTCTGGATGGCTAGCGTATTAATGCTCCTGTCGTCTGGGCACACCAGTCCAAATTCGGGAACGCCAACCACCTCTGACGTGCGCTGCATCACAGCGCGAGGCCGATGACAAGGCCGACCATAATAGCAGCGGGGTGCTACGAGACGACCCATGTTGAACGTCAGAGATGAGTGCGACCTTCCGGAAGATGATGGCTACGACCTGTTCACTCGGGAAACCGAAGTCGAACGGCGACGTAGCGATGAGCCAAAGCTGGGAACCAGACCCAGAGCTTGGCGGATGGCTGGGGTGCGGCCCGGAGCTTATCAGGCCATCTGAAAGCGATCACTAAGAATAAGAATGGGTGCCCTATGTCGAGGGCACCCGATCAAACGGACAAAGGTCATCTCCGCAGAACACGCGCCCTACGGGGCGAAGTAACTGGAGATGTCGAGGATGAGTTGTGTGAGCCCCGCGGCGTCGGCGTTGATGGAGCCGTTCGTGGTGGGCACGATGGCCATATTCGACGTGACTGCTGCGTCATAGGCATTCAGCGTGGAAGTGTTCGGCGCTTGGGAGCCGTCGTCGGGCCATAGGGTCAACAGCCACACCGGCAACCCCTGTGGCACGATGGTCGCGTTGAAGACGAATGCCTGTGCTGTGATGGGCACCGCACAGGGGCTGGTATTGGGGTCCACCGGAGGCGAGAGCAGGCCGTTGAAGGGTCCAGAACCATCTCGGCGCGTGTCCCGGACGCGACAAGTGGGGATGGTGTACAACGACAGTCCGCCTGTGCCCGCGGGAGCGAAGTAGCCGTTGACGTCGATCACCAGATCAGCGTCGTTGCTGGCCCACACATCGATAGCGCCCTGAGTGCCCGGACCGCCTGCAGGCACAATAGCTGCATTCGCCACGACGGTGCCCGTGGGCGCGTTCAAGGTGGAGGTAGTGGGTCGCGACTGACCGTCGGGCCAGGCGCTAAACACCCACATGGGACCGCTTCGGGGTATCGTGGTGAAGTTGAAGGAGTAGGCCTGCGCAGTCGGGGGGATTCCGCAATCGCTCTCACTCTGTACCGGCATTGTACGTTCCACCCCGGCGTGCAGATAGGGACCGCCGAGGTCGCCGGTTGGCCCGCGAGTGTCGGCCACACGGCATGGGGCCAAGGGATAGAAAGCGAGTCCCGAGCTGCCCGGGGTCTCAAAGTAGCCGTCGATGTCGAGCACCAAGTTGGTCGTGTTACTGGAGTAAACGCTGATTTGCTCGCTGGCTCCGGCAGGCACAATCGCGGCATTCGCTTTGTAGCGGCCGTCCCAGGAGTTCATGAGAGAAGCGTTGGGCATGGTTTCACCGGTCGGCCAGACGGTCAGAAATCCGACGGTCCCGCCCGGCGGAGGAACCAGGGTCACGTTCAAGGAGTAAGCTGCGGCAGTAACGGGAATGTCACAGCCGCCGAGCAGGGGAATATTAAAATCCTGCGGCATTCCGCCCTGAAGGGGACCACCGCTGAGGCGTGTATCCACCAGACGGCAAGGAGCAACAGGAACGAATTGCAAACCGCCGGCGACATTTAGAAATACCGACACTTTGTTCCCGGCGGCATCGGCGGTGACAATATCGGGCCATCCGTCGCCGTTGAAATCGGCCACAGCGACGACTTTGGTACCTCCGGCAGTGTTAAGGGTGACAGTATTTGAGTTACTGAAATGTCCGTTGCCAAGGCCCGCGGCAGCCAATACGCCCGGACCGGCAGCAGCAGAATAGTCGGCAAAGGCAACATCAATAAACCCGTCGCGGTTGAAATCGGCCAAAGCCAGAAGCTCAGTTGCGTTTCCGGAGAAAGTCGGGATGGGCGATTGGAAGGTCCCGTCCCCATTGCCCAGAAATGCCGACGCCGTACCCATGTTGGAGGTGAGAACGACATCGAGCTTGCCATCATTGTTGAGATCGGCGGCGGCTACACCCACGCCTTGGACGTACAGGGTCTGATAAGTTGCGCCCAGGGTGAAGGTACGGTCAGGGTTTTGCAGGAAGACCGCAATGCCGGCCATCGGGCTCACTTGGGCGGCAACGATATCGAGCAGTCCATCAGTGTGGCCACTGAAGTTACCGACTGCGGCCGACCACAGGCCGCCGGTATATTCGGGAACGCCGAGCGAAATAGCAGGTTGCAGAGTGCCATCGCCATTGCCGAACAGCACGCTGAGATTTCCGGTCCTGCCCCCGGCGCCGCCACCAGCGCCGCCAACAATAACATCCGGCCTGCCATCGCCATCGAGGTCGGCGGTGACAATGGTGACCGCATTGGTTCCCGAGGGAAATGCCATGGGAGTGCCAAGCGTGCCATCGCCATTGCCGAGCAGGATTTCCACGTCGCTGATGAGGTAATCGATCGAGCCGTGAATCACCGCGACGTCGGGCTTGCCGTCGCCGTTAAAATCCGCAACCGCGACCCCGAAGGGGACCCCGATGGTGGGTAGGCTATGGACGATGGGGGTACGAAACGTTCCATCCCCGTTGCCCAACAACACGGCAACGTTGTTTTGTTGTGCGTTCACGACGACCAAGTCTGGCTTGCCATCACCGTTGAAATCACCTACCGCAACTCCCACTGGTGTATTTCCACCAGTACCAAACTGCACGGCAGGTGTGAATTGGAGGGGCACCTGACCCGATGAGCCGAATCGCCCATGGACTTGAGGTGTCTCAAAGGTTGACCTGCCGGGCAATTGTTGTGCACCAACGGGACCAGCCGTCGTTGCTAATACTAATGCGAGAATCCATGGGACAAAACGGGGGAACATCGGCGTCCATCCTCTCCAAAATACGCGCCGAGCCTGATGGGGCTCGGCAACTCCAATGTAGGAACTTCGTTTGTCTTGGGAGCGCACAAGATTATCTCCCTTAAAGATTGCAGTCGAAACGAGTGTGCCGATTTTTGATAAGGAGAGCAATAGATTTTCCACCTGATTTGTGCGCACTTGTTTGTTTTTGTGGTGCGGGGCGCTACTGAGAATCTTGGCACCAACCGGGGCGGGGGCCAACAACAAAATGGGTAGTGTTAGAGCGGGAGTTCTAATACGGGAATGCTAAGACGAAGGCCTTACTTCGCCTTCATGACCTCAAGAATGCGGTCGAAATCCTCAAGGGACGAGTACTCGAGGAGAATTCTGCCTCGGCCATGGCGATCGGTAATGGTAACGCGCACACCCAGCGCGCGTTGCAGCTCTTGCTCGGCTTCTTTGACGTTTGGGTCGATTATGCGGACCTTTTCGACGGTTTGGGGGGGGTGAATCAAATTAGTAACTGCCTGCTCGGTCTGGCGAACGGTGAGCGAATGCTTGACGATGCGGTCGGCTAGCTCCTCGAGGGCTTGGGGCGATTCCAGCGCCATCAGCACCTTGGCGTGGCCGAAGCTGAGGTAGCCGATGTCGATCAGGTTCTGCACAGCGGGGGGCAGCTTCAGTAAACGCAGAAAGTTGGCCACCGAGGAGCGATCCTTGCCCGTGCGCTGCGCCATCTGTTCCTGAGTGAGGCCGAACTCGCGCGACAGCCGGTCGTAACCGCGGGCCTCCTCCATCGGGGTCAGATCGAGGCGTTGCAGGTTTTCGATGATGGTCATCTCCATGGCCTGCTGATTGGAGACAGAACGCACCACGGCAGGAATGGTTTGCAGGCGAGCGGCGCGAGCGGCCTCCCAGCGGCGCTCACCGGCGATGACCTGATAGCGGCCACCGGCAACCGGCCGCACCACGATGGGCTGTAGCACTCCCACCGCCACGATGGAAGCAGTGAGTTCTCTCAGCGCGGCGGGGTCGATGGAGACGATGCGCGTCTGATAAGGATTGCGATCGATCTGGTCGATCGGAATGTGGCGCAGGGTCTCGCCGGGTTGATCGTGCGAGGCCGGACTGGGCGCCGCAGCCGTATCCGTGGCGGGAGCATGAGGCACCTGGCGTGGAGGGAGCAGGGTCTCCAAACCGCGGCCGAGTACTTTGCGCTTCTCAGTCATGGGGAGCTACTAGCATATAGCAACTGGGGAGTGGGAAGAAGCAAGAAGCTGTCAGCTGTTAGCTGTCAGCCGTCGTCGCCGCGCATTCGCGGTAGCGCCCCGAAGAAGGGGCAAATGAGCTGGTACGCCTGAGAAGATGTGCACCCAAATGTGCCAGTAAGGGATCACACAGCCAAGTGATACTTGTGAGGCTACCCACCCAAGCGTCGTTGCCTGGGTGGGGATTAGGCAATCCAGACTATCGCGAGCAGCTGCTGCTGACCATGCTGAGGTTGGTCACCGTGAGGTGGCCGTGCTCGGTAGCTGATTTGTCCATGCCGTGCTCCTGCGCTTCTTTCTTGGTGTCTTCTTTCATGCCATGCATCGTGGGATGTGCGACCGCTCCCGTAATGGTTACGGTGTGGCCAACATGAGAAGCGAGATCGACGGCGTCGCTCCTCAATTCCCAAGTGCTGCCATCCTGGCCCATCAGTTCGTACTCGTGGGCGTTTTCACCCGAGCGAAGACAGCCGGTCAGTGTGCGTACATCGGAATGCGTGTCGTTAGCACCGCCGGCCTGGTCAGTCTGCGTGGTAGTGTTGTCTGCGTAGTAGTCGTGTCTTGCGCCCTCGCGATTCCGGCAGCGGTTAAAAGCAGTCCAGCCGCGATCGCCCATAGTGCAATTCTGTTCTTCATAAATTCCCTCCCGAGAATCGGTCGTGCCTATTCAATTCCGGCACTTGTGCTTAGAGCGTGCGGGAGGGCGCTGGGTTTGCTCCGAGGAATTCCGCCCCGGTCGCCAGATACAAGCGAAAAGAGCACAAGCCCGGCGGGAGAGTGGACTTTGACACCGTAATTAGCTTGCCAAATTACAAAATCGTATTACTATCCCTGTCACCGGAATTCCGAGTCTGGTTTAGCACGGCGCACCTCAGGGTTCCGCGCTTGCCTTCACTTCCCACAACAAGGAGTTAAGAATATGAGTCTCCTATCTATCTCCCTTGCTCCCACGTTGTCCACCTTTTTCTTATTGACGATTTCCGGCCTATGGCTGACCGCGATCTTGCTGGCTGTTCCGCAGCTATGGAAACGGTATGCGCGCCTGGTCGTCTGCAGCAGCTTAACGTTAATGATCTTTATTGTGGCGCTCTCGGCCGCGCAGGCATCGGACCGGGTGATCATCAATGGCGACGGCTGCCAGGTAACGGAAGAGGACGCGTTTGACGGTGGCATCCTCTTGAACAACAATCTTTATCTACGCATCGACTTCCCCGATTCCCATTGGCGCTTCGGTCTGCGCAACGACGGCCTGAAGGGCCTCAGCCTGGTCGATGTCGGGATACAGGCGGCACAGTTCAGCTCGAAGCAGTACATCATCAAGCACGCGGGGCTGGCTGACATGTTTGTTCCCTACGACGATCGCAGCCACGTGTACTACGACATGTCGTTCGGTGACAACCGCATGGACCAAATCGATGCCGCCGATCTGCCGGCGCAGAATGCGGCGCTGGTTTATCTGCGGAAACAAATGGGTACACACTACGTGCGCGATAGCGTGCCCAAGGTCGCGGTGGAATGCCGCGAAGTGGGACTGGGATGGTTGTGCAAGGAGCCCGGTAGCCACGTGCGCCGGCGCATCCACGACGTTGTGGTGTGGGGGGTTTTCGACGCCTTCAACTACGACTACATCATCCAATACACCTTCCACGAGGACGGCAGCATCAGCTTCCGTGATGGCGCAACCGGCTACAACCTTCCCGGCGATACGTCTGAGCCTCACGTTCACAACCCGTTCTGGAGGGTGAGTACCAAGCTCTTCGATCGGACGGACAACCAGGCGTTTGAGTTTGTTCACGTCGAGGATTCGCAGGGATACATCGCTACCGACTCCGAGCTGCCGATTCTAACCGAGCAGAGCGTAGACTGGGACCCGCTGAAATTCAGCAACGTGATGATCCAGAGTGCAACCCAGACCAACGACTATGGCCACCTGATGGGCTATGAGTTCGCGCCCGGTGATCGCACGGGGACAGGGAGGTTTTCGCAGCGTCCTCAGGACAGCGAGATGTGGACGCACCACGACGAATATCTGACCAACGATAACCCTGGCGAAGACGGTAGCGGCTCTGGCTTCAACAATTGGCGTTACACGTGGTACGGACCTGACAGCTATCTGCTGAACTACCTCAACGGTGAACCCATTGGCGGGACGGGCGATGGAATCGTGCTGTGGTACATCTCCTCGGTGCACCACGAGCCCACCGATGCCGACAACCAGATCGGCTCCGGCGCCCGGACCGGCGTCACCCTGATCCATTGGGCGGGCTTCGATATGGAGCCGCACAATATGTTTGACTACAATCCGCTCGGCGGTCCGCCCAAGTGCGGGAACTGACAGGAGTGGCTCGATTTAGAGCGTGACCGAAGTCCCCATCCAAGGAGACAGGAACCTTGGATGGGGAGCGTCACGGTCTTTCGGACCCTCGCCACTTGCCCAGGTCTCGAAAAGCGCGAGACCTGGGGCACCCGCCGGGATGAAAGCCGGCGATCAGATCAGAAAATGCGGCGGGCCACCGACCTCTGCAAAATTGCACCTAACGCCTTTCCAGCCTGGGAGTCCAATCCACGGAGGCGGCAATGAACCCAAAACACATTTGCGCTTTGCCATCGATGTGGGTGGACATATCGCAGGAGAAATCAATGAAGTGGCAGATTTTCAGGATGATGGCAGTACGAAGCTTCGCACTGCTTGTTTTGCTGGGCGTGGCATGGCAAGCGCACGCACAGGACGCCAAAACACCTTATCCGAACATGGCGCCGCTTGAGCAATATCTGATTGCGGATCAGAATGCCGAGATAGCTCTGGCGCGGAGCGCGGGCCCGGAATCCATCTCACGCGATGCCGAGGTCCTGGTGCTGGGACGGCATGGCTACGAAACCGCGGTCAAAGGCAAGAACGGTTTCGTATGTATTGTGGAACGATCATGGACCGCCCCAACCGACGATCCAAACTTTTGGAACCCCAAGCTGCGTGGTCCCCTCTGCCTCAACCCGCAAGCTGCACGATCCTATCTTCCAATCACTATCAAGAAGACCGAGTTGATATTGGCTGGACAATCCAAAGCTGAAATGGTCGACGGTATCAAAGCGGCTTTCGACAAGAAGGAATTGCCGACGCTGGAACCGGGCGCGATGTGCTACATGCTGTCACGGCAAGGGTATCTGGACGATCGCGCCGGGCCCTGGCATCCTCACCTGATGTTTTTTGTTCCGCAAGCGGACGCTGCAACTTGGGGCGCAAACCTGCCCGGCTCGCCGATTTTGGCGTCTGACTTCCCGCAGGACCGTTTGACGATATTCATGGTTCCCGTCGCCAAATGGTCGGACGGAACGGCTGATCACGCGGAGGGACACTGACAAGTCGATCTCTTCGATTCTTGGACGCGGAAGCGGACAAGGGTCGGGCACCCGGCGGCTTACAATTCTGTCCTGAACTGGTTGACGCTCGGAAGTCGTCTCACGTCGAACCATCGTCTGGAAAGGTGCGGCGATGATTTCACGGCCGGCTCTCGCTGCGGTCGTTGTCCTCGCTTGCCGGGTGCCCAGATAGAGCACGCGCACTTACGCTTGCATCCACATGCACACAACCATTCTCGCCACATTCTTTGAGATCTCTCGCACGGCAGTTTCGATGTGCAGCGCCGGCGTCCTACTTTTCCTGGTTGCGCTGTGGGCGGCGAAGAGCGATATCGCGCGGGCCCGCGGCCTGGACAAGATCGTAACCTTGAGCAATTTGTGTTTCGCCATCCCCCTGGCGGTCTTCGGTGCCGAGCATCTCTCGGGCGCAAATTTCATCGTGCTCGCCGTGCCCGCGTACATGCCATGGCGTTTGTTCTGGGCGTATTTCGTGGGCATTGCGTTGCTGGCCGCGTCCTTGAGCATTGCCACAAAAATTCAGGTGCGCTGGTCCGGCCTGCTGTTCGGGATCATGATGTTTCTATTTGTGGCGATGATACATATCCCGCGAGTTGTCGCCAGCCCCAGAGACCGGATCGCATGGGTGATTGTCTTCCGCGAAATGTCATTCGCGAGCGGCGGCTGGCTTCTGGCGGCAACCGCAATGCGCGGGCCAGGTAAGAACAAGCTCATTACCGTGGGCCGCGTTTTGATCGCGATCGCCGCCATATTTTTTGGGGTTGAGCATTTTCTGCATCCAGCGGGATGCCCCGGAGTCCCGCTGGAAAAACTGATGCCGGTGTGGATTCCGGGACGCTTGCTCATTGGCTATCTGACGGGCGCAATTCTGCTGGTCGCCGGGGCAAGCATTCTGCTGGGCAAGAAGACGAGGATGGCGGCAACGTATCTCGGTAGCTGGATTCTGCTGCTGGTCTTGGTCGTCTATGGGCCGATCCTGATTGCGCAGCTCGCCGACCCGAGCACGGCAGTCAAGGTTGAGGGGATCAACTACTTTGCGGACACGCTGCTGTTTGCCGGAGCGATTCTCGCGCTCGCCAGCGCGACGCCACGTACGGTCTAGAATGCTGGGCGGCAGCTTGTAGCAGCTACAAGTTATGACATGGAGATCGTGCCCGCCGTACCAGCGTTCCAGACCTTGCCGGGATGAGCGCACGCTACCTTCGTATTCCCAAGGTCAGGTTGTGATGGCCGGCACTACGTTGCGCCCACCCTCTCGCCAACAGCGGGCGAGAAGGATGGGGCACCCGAAGTTTTGAAGCGACGGACGATTGTAGTGGAAAGGGTGGGCCACCTGTGATCTTTCAAGAGGTTGTCCATTCGGTTGGAACCGGAGAAGCTGGTTGTGACGAGCAACTAGTAACTCTGGAGACCGAATGGACTATCACAAGAATGCCCCATGGACGGCGATGAGTCGAGGGCGTCTTGCCCGTATGGTGATCGACGACGGCTTGCGGGTAAGTGCCGCGGCTTTACGGTTCAGTGTGAGTGCCAAGACGGCGGCCAAATGGGTGGGCCGGTATCGCCAGTTGGGAGCTGCCGGCATGGTCGACCGCAGCTCGCGGCCACACTCCAGCCCGCGACAGATCCATTCCTCATTAGGGGAAAGGGTTGTTGCTTTTCGGCGCGAACACCTGCCCGGTTACGAGATTGCGCGCCGCACTGGTCTCAGTCCGGCCTCGGTCAGCCGCATCCTGCGCCGCGCCCGACTCAGTCGCTGGCGCGATCTGAACCCACCCCCTCCCGTGCAGCGCTACGAGCATCCCCGGCCCGGCGACCTGCTGCACCTGGATATCAAAGGCATGACTCGCTTTTCTGAAGTTAGCCGACGCGGCGATGGACGCCTGCGGGGCAAGCGGAAACATCCTGGTTTCCGGGCGCTGCATGTCGCCGTGGACGATCACTCGCGCCTGGCCTTTACCCAGATGCTGCCCGATCAAAAGGCCGAAACCACTGTCGCTTTCCTCGCCGCCGCCACCGACTTCTTCGCCACTCACGGTATCGGCGTGCGCGCTCTGCTCACCGACAACGGCTCCAGCTACCGCTCCGCTCAGTTCCGTCAGGCTTGTCAGACCATGCACATCAAACATCACCGCACTAGGCCCTACACTCCCAGAACCAATGGCAAGGCCGAGCGCTTCATCCAGACCGCCCTGCGCGAGTGGGCTTACTCACAGCACTGGTCCGACTCCGAGCAAAGGGACGCTCATCTGCAGCCCTGGACCGACTACTACAACCGTGTACGCCCCCATGGTAGCCTCAACTACAGGCCGCCCATCAGCCGCTCCGATCCCGGAACAACGTCTTGATCATCTACAGCCACCCGGCACCCGGCCAGCCCTCTACGACTGCGCATGTGTGCTCTCCTTAGTTCTGGCAAACCCTCCCGCCGTCCTCTCGATTCTCCTCTGGACTCAGCCGGGTGATGCGTGCAGAATCCGTTTGTCGGACAGTTCGACGATGCGGAGGTGTGTTCGATGCTTGATCAGTTCCTCTCCTGGATGGTTGTTTTTGTACCCTTCGCACTGTCCATCGTCCCTATCTTTGTTCCCGCCAAAGCAGAGAATGAGACATCGCACCGGAGATGGCGGTATATTCTCGTCGGTTTTGGTGTGGCATTTAGCATCCTTGCCTGGTGGCAACAATCGCGAGCAGTTAAGGCTTCTGCCAAAGGTCGCGAAAGCGCCATCACAGAAACCTCAGAGCGAGTAGCGACTGACACTGCAGCTAGGGTGACAGAGAAGGTTGGCCGGTTATATACGACAACCATTAATGAGCTTAATCAAGACATTGCGGGGTTAAAGCAGCAATTAACTTCCCAAGGTACTGCCCAGTTCAGCGCCACAATGCTTCTCGTCCATAATATAGATCTGAATAACAAAGCGCAGATTAGTCTAGATAATGAGATTATCAACGAGCACCGTAAGCAGACCGAAGAGGTGAGACTGAAGCGAAAGGCTATTGGTCTGTCAACCGACCTCCTTAGTTTCACGGTGGACTGGGAATCTAAGAGCCAAGCTATCAATAAAGAGGAAGCAACATTCGCACCTCCTGGAACGCCTCCTCGCGTTGAGGCTTGGACAGGAAAACACATTGTCCTTGACAACGAGATGCGACCTAAGGCAAAGGCAGCCTATCAAGGACCGACGTTGGACGTGCTGCGGCAGATTGAGGCAATTGGGGAAGATGCTACGGGTATTCACAAGTCGAGGGTCGAGGCGGCAACAAGCAAATGTACGAACTTTAACAATAGCTTCGCTATTACTCAGTGCGCTAACGAGGTTGGCACAATAGGCCGCGAAATGTACTAACAGCGGTGTTCGTAAAGGCGTTGAGCTGCCGAGCGCTGATGCTACCCTTTGCTCGTGATCTCGACGAGCAGAGGCGGCCCGGTGCCCCACGCATTCGCGGGTTTCGAATGTGTGGGAGGCCATGGATCATGCCGTTACGACGATTCATCCCCACTCATTCCAACGTCGGGAATGAGTGGGGCGCCTGGCGACCTCCGGTTGTGCTAGTGGCTGGCAGCTTGTCCAATTCTAGTGAAATGCGGCTAACGTATGGAGGAGCGACCACTACAAAATCCACAGCTAAGTTTACAAATTCTTGACACTACCTTGACAATCCGTGAGAGAACTGGCGGTACATTGTCCACGCCGGCCTAGAGACGAGCCCACACGCGGGCTTTCACTTCCTGAGTCGCCTCCGGGCAGCAATTCTGCAAGGAGAAGAGGGAAACGTGCGTTCTAGAAATCCAACCACTGACCCCATTACCTCCTCCGTTATTTTCGCCAGCGGCGACGGGCCCTCACGCAAGCTGCACCGCCCGCTATTCGCGACCCTTGTGCTCCTTGTCGTCTCGTGGGCAGCAACCTGTCCGGCAGTTGCTCAAACGGAGACCGTGCTGCACAGCTTTAACGGGAACGACGGTGCTTACCCGTTTTCTCGGTTGACGATCGATAGTCAAGGAAACCTCTATGGAACAACCGGAGGGACATTGCCTCCCACCTTTGGATCCGTGTTTCAGCTGACCCGAATCGGCAACGTCAGAGTATTTCTCAGGCGGACGCCGACGGGAATCTGCGACTTCTGCGTCGACAACTTGCTCCGCGACAGTCAGGGTAATCTCTACGTCAGTGATGCTATCGGTGGGAGTTTTGGCAACGGTGCTGTCTATAAGATATCGCCGTTGGGAATCGTGCCGATTGCGCTCTACACCTTCACGGGAGGTGCAGACGGGAAGTATCCGAATGGCGGTTTGGTGTCCGATGACGAAGGCAACCTTTATGGCACGACGGGCATGGGCGGCGCCTTCGGCCAAGGCGTGGTGTTCAAGATCACCCCGGCTGGTGTAGAGACGGTGCTCTACAGCTTCACGGGAGGATCTGATGGCGGAGAACCATGGGGCAGGCTGCTGCGCGACAGCCAAGGCAACTTTTATGGGACAACTTACCTCGACGGTGGCCTCCAGCTCAGTTTCGGAGTCGTCTTCAAGCTGACCTCCTCCGGTGTCGAGACGGTGGTACACAGTTTCACAGGGGGGAGCGACGGAGGACACCCCAATGGCGACCTCATTGCAGACGCCCAGGGGAATCTCTATGGCACCACGCCTGCCATTCCCCGCAGCACTCATGGCACCGTGTTCAAGGTTACACCGCAGGGCGTCTTTACTGTGCTCCATACATTCTCGGGACCGGATGGGTTCAGCCCACGCTCAGGGCTGATCATGGATGCGGCTGGTAATCTCTACGGCACCACTTTTTCTGGCGGCTCGTTCGGAGATGGAGTGGCGTACAAGATGACCGGCGGCGGCACAGAAACCGTGCTGCATAGCTTTTCTGGAAGCGACGGATCATTCCCCGTTGGCGGCCTGGTTTTCGACACCGTGGGGAACCTGTATGGCACAACGGCCTACGGTGGCGCGTCAAATAACGGCGTAGTGTTCAAGTTGACACCGTAACTTCAACAAACCGGTGGGCGCCTTTGCTCGCCGTGTTCGAGACACGGAAGAGTGCAGAGAAGTTCCGCTACGTCACTGGTTTAGGAAATGTGGCGCAAGTCAAAGCAGTCCTGCCCCTGATTGTGGGTAACCCCACACATTCGCAGATTTCGAATGTGTGGGAGAACACAATGCTGGCGGGTGACTGGTCCTTTCCCGCCGGAATTGCAGTCCACATCCAGATCATGGGCGCCTCGCTTGTCCCCCGCCATTGCGGAGAGGGCGGATCCGTAGTAGCTGAAAGCTGATGACCGATGGCTTGGTCGGCACGGGCAGATTTGAACTGCCGACCCCTCGCACCCCAAGCGAGAAACATGAGGAAGAGCACCCAACAAAGCCTTGAGAATCAATCCGAGGAAAACCGTGTCCTGGCACAAAAACGTCACAAAGTGCCGACAGGACGACCTAAATTTTTCCCCCGAACTTTCGGCTTCCGTCATGGGGTATGAGGGTTCGACATGCACTCGTTACCCCGAACTCAGGATTGAAATTTGGAACTTGAGGGCAGAGAACTCAGTCAGGAGATTCCCGCTATTTACTATTTATGAAATGGATTGACGAAGGCTGCATGCGAGAGCAGAATTCGCAGCATCGCTTTTAGGGAACCGTCCCTATCATTGCAAAAAGGAGCGCCACATGAGCAACATCAGACTCGTTAGAATCGTTCTCGCTCTCTCCAGCCTGTTGCTCGCTTCCATCTGCGCAGCGCAGCAAAAGGCAACCACATCCCAACAGACCCCAGCCTCAGCCCAGAACCCAGCAACCACTAGCCCGGGTGGTGGGCCCGACATCATCGCCAACTGCCTGAACGCCCAGCCCGGCCAACTCGTCGTCTTTGGAAATTCGCGGCCACCGAACATCGTCGTCTGCAACTCCGGAATTTATGAGGCTCTGCCATATGGTTCCGGGCCTATCGGTATCCTGAACCCCAACCCAATAGCTGCGCTCGATGTTACCGGGGCTACCAATACGAGTTTGTATTATGAGATTGGCGGCAACAGGGTGCTCGGCGTGTCCGATAACCTGAATACTTTCGTTGGGATTGGGGCAGGTGCGAACCTCCAATCGAGCGAGAATTCCTTCTTTGGATATTACGCTGGAAACGCAACCACAACTGGATTCAACAATACCTTCGTGGGCTCTTCCGCTGGGTCGCAAAATACAACGGGTGGCTACAATACCTTCGTGGGTGCTGATATCGGGGTGTACGGCTCCAACGGTAGCGGCAATACCTTTATTGGTGATGGTGCAGGTGTGGACAATCTAACCGGAAGTCAGAATATCTTCGTTGGCCTCGGCGCTGGTGAATATAATACCCTGGGAAATAACAATATTTACATCGGAAACCTCGGTTCGAGTACGACCATGGAATCCAGTACTATCCGAATAGGAGGTAACGGCGGAGGTGGCTACGGTCCCCAAACAGCAGCCTACATCGCCGGCGTCTACGGTTCTACCTCCTCCTCTGGTATCCCTGTGTACATCAACCCCGACGGCCAACTCGGAACTTCCCCTTCTTCGTTGCGCTTCAAGGAGCAGGTGCGCGATATGGGCGACGCTACCAATGCCATGATGAAGCTGCGCCCGGTGACCTTCCTCTACAAACCAGAGTTCGACAAGGGCGAGCGCACCTTGCAATACGGGTTGATTGCCGAAGAGGTGGCGAAGGTCTATCCCGAACTAGTCGCCTACGACAATGACGGTCGGCCCTATTCTGTGCGCTATCAGCATCTGGCCACCATGTTGCTCAACGAAGTGCAGAAGCAGTATCACCGCGCTGAGGCGGAGGCACAGCTAATCATGACCCAAGAGCAGAAGATTGACGAGTTAGAGCAGCGCCTGTCGCGGTTGGAGAGACTCGTTCCACAGACCATAGCTCAAAAGTAGGAGCGCGGTTCTTTTTTTACTAAAGGGGGATCAACGCTGTCTGGGCAAAAAGCTCCCCTTGTCCGCCGCCCTTGCGGACAGAGTGGGCGGATCTGTAGTAGCTGAAAGCTGACGGCTGAGAGCTAAGAATTGGTCGGGACGGGCAGATTTGAACTGCCGACCCCTCGCACCCCAAGCGAGTGCTCTACCAGGCTGAGCCACGTCCCGACTGGGCGGTGAGTCCGATTCGCGCGAACCGGAAGGGTTTCGAGGTCAACGATAGTGTATCACTGCGCTGTCGCCGCCTTCGCTCTCACGGGACGGGTACGCAATAATTCCTGCCACTGCAGCACGATGTCTGCTACCAGCACCGAAGCGGCAAGGCAGACCCACACTACGGTTTCGATCGCCGCGGGACCGTTATTTTCCAACCCGGTTACGCCCAGAATCACCCGTACTCCCAAGAACACCATGGGGCCCACGACAAAACTGCGAGTCATCCACTGCCGGTGCTGCTGAACCTTTCCCCTCAGGATGAACGCAAACGCGATTGCGGTAGTTACCATCCACAGTGTCCCGTGCGACGCGGCCGCCATGCTGAACGATCGCGGAGCTCCGAACCGCTCTTGAAAGTGCTGGATGTAGATTCCGAGAGGAGCGGCGATCAATGCACCTGCCACGTAAATCCTTCCCGCGACGCGATGCAGCTTGGCATAGCGCCGGCGGAGAGCGTCAGAGAACTGCATGGGGCCCAGCAACAGCGCGCACGCTCCGGCCACGCCATGCGGCAACAGCCACCACTTGAACGACTGGTAGTGCTGCCACACCGGGTCCTTCGGGTTTACCAGAAAGCTTTCGTTATGACGGAGCACATAGGCCACCATCAGGCCGACCAAGGCAAACACCAGATACTTTGGTTTCATCCAGGAGACGCGTTGGACGGTCACGGATGCAGTCGACATTAGCAGAACCTCGCAGATTGAGACGATCGAGCGATCACTGTCGATAATCGCTCGTCGCAACGGCGAACTGAAGAAAAAGAACGGCTCGTGAGAGGCGCAACGCACCCACGCCGCTCACGAGCCAGCAAAACAGGGAAACAACTATTTGTAGGTAGCGTTGGCGAGACTTAGATAGTCACGATGTGCGCTGAAGTCCGTCATGGAACCAAATGCCGGACCGCCCAGCGGGTTCGACTTCATTCTCTCCCGCAGCGCCGCATTTACCTTGTCCAAGCCATCTGCATTGGCCGCGATGTAAAAGACCCAAAAACTGTCAGGTGCTTCCGTGTGAATTGCTTCGGTGTCGACTTCGTACTCATGAATAGTCCCGTCGGCGAGCATTTTTTCCAGCAACGGCACAATCAGGTTCTTGCTGAGCATCGCCACCGCGTCGTCCGGCGCGTCTGCCTTTAATTTGTAGTAAGACCCGTGGGTGTACGCGCCCTTCCACGTCCCGGCATGCCAGTTGTAATACCGGCTGACGAAAATGCCGTCCCAATGCTTCGTGGCACTCTCCAGCACGGTAGAAGTGGAACTGCCGTTCTTATAAAATTGATCCAACACGTTGAGCAACCCGGCCATGGACATCGCCGACCACCAGGCGTCGTGGGTCGGCCCGTCGGGCTGGTGAACTAGATTCATGTCGTCGCCGTACGCCACAATCGTCCCGCTCGACATGGCTTTGTCTAGTACCGGCTGGTCGGCGGCTCTTGATTTGTCCATCTCTGCCCACTGCGCGCGGGGAATGTTCCAAAATCCAACGTACGAGTACATCGGCGGTTTCTCTTTCACCTCTGCCATCTGCGCACTTGCCGGCATGGTTAAAACCGCAACCATCGCAATCATGCACACCCCTGCAAAAACTCTCCACAGCTTCCTGCTCATCAGTATTCTCCTCCGCTAATTTTATTTAAGTCCGTCCTTGTATCCCAAAAATGCTGTGACTTGTTAACGCACACTAATCCATTTGTTCAGCCGTTGCCCTTACTGCTGACCTCTGACCGCGATAAGAATCTTAGGAGTGCTGTAGAGAATGGCCGAGACCAAAAGCCTGACCCTATCCCGCAGGGCAGGTGCGTTTTCCAACCAGAAGTCTCGCCACATTGTGTCAGGAATTAGCTCGTGCATTATGTTCGCAGTTGCGGCCGAAAACAATTGCAAAATAGTGCTGACACCGTCTGGCCACCTATAGGGCCATAAAGTGTTCTAGCGTTACCACCTCAGTGCTCGCCACTAGACTGGTTTTCCTGGTTCGCGAGATCCGTACCAGTTTGCTAAGTGGGGAATTGTCGCCAGGGCAAGAACTGCGGATGCCGCACGCAATCCCTGCGAAGTCAGTCACCCGAGGCCTGCACTTCTCCCTTGCGCTGGCGCAGCCGCATCGCTACGCTTTCGGACATGAAGATTCCGTCCTGCTTATTACTGCTTTGTACGCTCGCCAGTTTTGCGCTAGCTCAGGATGCGAAGCCAACCGCTCCGGGTAAGTTCGGGCCCACGGTTGAGATTCCAGCCGACGCCACCCATCAACTAAAAATTGAGAACGAATATTTTCGCGCGTACTACGTTACGATCGCACCGCAAAAGTCCACGCTGATGCACCATCACGGCTACGACTACATCGCGGTTGCGCTCGGACATACCGTGATCGACGTTTATGCGCTCGATGGCACCGCCAAGCATGTTGTTCTGGAGAATGGCGATGTCCGCTACACGCCGGCCGGAGTGGTCCACGCGGTTACGAACATGGCGGACGCGCAGTTTCACAATGCGACGATCGAACTGCTGCAGAACCATGGGCCGGTGTGTGTGAACAAGTGCGCCGATGATCCGCGGGCCAAAGATTGGCCGCCGCTGACCCCCGAATCGAAGTTAATCGGCTACGGCGACACCTTCCGCATTTCGGAGGCGACCATCAAACCGCAGCAGACAGTATCTAACGAGGAAGCCTTTCCCCATCTCGTCATCCTGCTGACCGACATGCACGCGCACAGCGGACCGCAAGGGAGCGGCGGCATGGAGTTCAACCAGAAGGCTGGCGACATGATGTTTCACGGCGGACACGCCAATCACGGGCTCACCAACATCGGCGATCAAGACATGCGCCTGATCGTGATGGAGTTCAAGCTCGCATCTGCGCCCACGAAGGACTAGCTGTGGACCAGAAGCGTTACTCGTGTGAGCACGTCGTTCCCATCGAGCAAGAGCCGCGGCATCATCTCG
Source organism: uncultured Acidobacteriaceae bacterium (assembly GCA_963748225.1). Taxonomy (GTDB): domain Bacteria; phylum Acidobacteriota; class Terriglobia; order Terriglobales; family Acidobacteriaceae; genus Bog-257. The sequence continues at coordinate 199,253 of CAVVHW010000010.1, read as the reverse complement.
TAATCGAGAATGAGTTCGTACGCGCGTTCGCAGTCGAGATCGCGCCTCACGATCGCACCCTCTGCCATCATCATCCCCACGACTACTTACTCTACGTGGTGGGTGATGGAGAGATCGTTAGCGCGGCGCGTGACGAAGAGCCGAAGCAGCTCGGCTATCGCGACGGAGAGTGCGAGTTGCTGGAGGCGGGGATGGTGCACGTGGTCGAGAATCTCAGCGACACGCCGTTTCGGAACATTGTCGTGGAATTGCTGCCTGGGAGTGGCAGCCTGCTGCGTGGCCCTGATCCCAAGCTCATCGCACAACAGGCGGAAGTCGCCCAGCTCTTTGACGAGACGAACCTTGAGCAGCTCTTTGAGGATGAGCAGGCCGCGATGTTCAGCATTGCGGTCAAGCCTCGGGCGGAAGTAGGGATTTCTGGGCCGGCAGTGGTGGCGATGCCATACGGGACCAAGCTGCCTCTGAACTATTTTGGCGATATTGAAGTTAAATATGATTCCACCTGTTACTTGGCGTGGATTCCGCCGCAGAGGGAAGCAATTCTATGGGGCTGCTGGCAGCAGGCTGAACGAGTAATTATCTTTCAGGTCGGACGTACTGACGAGCAGGAGTAGCTGCCTGAAGCTGCACGGTCCGGTACGGAGCCTCCGTGCTCACGCCGACGAAAGCGAATAATAAAGTCGGGTGTCGCGCTCTGCGGCTCAAATGTTTTCTGCATCTGCACCGCTCGGGCTGACGAGACTGTGTCGCGAACTCGGCTTGGTTTGCGGCACTGGAATGAAGCGGGCAGGAGTCGGCCCCTAATGGCGCGAAAGATCTTAGCCCACCGCCTCCGAGGCTGAGTGGGTACTCGTTTTGAGTTAGCTCGGTGGAACGAGCTCCGCAGAATCAGCCCCGAATGGAGTCAAAGATCTTAGCCCACCGCCTCCGAGGCTGAGTGGGTACTCGTTTTGAGTTAGCTCGGTGGAACGAGCTCGCAGAATCAGCCCCGAATGGAGTCAAAGATCTTAGCCCACCGCCTCCGAGGCTGAGTGGGTACTCGTTTTGAGTTAGCTCGGTGGAACGAGCTCCGCAGAATCAGCCCGAATGGAGTCAAAGATCTTAGCCCTCCGCCTCGGAGGCTGAGTGGGTACTCGTTTTGAGTTAGCTCGGTGGAACGAGCCGCGCAGAAACGAGCCCCGCAGGGGCGAAAAAGTCTAGCCCAGCACGGAGCCGCAGGCGGAGTGCTGGGGAAAGTGGAAAATAGATCTGAGTCCCTTTGGGGACGGCACGGTTCTCACACAGACTCTTCAGCGCTGGATGGAGTAGGAAATGACCGAGTCCCGTGGGGGCGGCAGGGATTGGGACACCGTCTCTGACGCCCATGGCTAAACACAGGCCGGGCGGATAGTTTCTGACCGGCGTGGAAGGGCATCCGGAAGCCTCCGTCCTTCTATTTACTTTCGAAGAGCTAGTCTCCTAATTTAGGCCTGTATTCCCGAATTGGTCCATCTTATAGTCGTCGTTATACTACGATTGCATTTAAGAGGGCAGTTTTTACATGTCAATATTGCGAAACACAACAACCTAACATAAGATGCTGAAAACAAAGTAGAAATAAACAAGAATATTCACTTTACACATACACGCCAATAAGTGTAAGAATAGCATCACCTTGGCAACGTTGCACTAGAAATTGGGCAAACTAGGTTGGAAGGGAAATTGCAAAGGACCGCTGGCGTGGGCGCGCTGCGGTCCTTTGTGGCCCCAGCAAACCTCTGGCCGAGTATTCACTGGGGGGTGAGCCACTTCGTCTTGCACGGCAGCATAGCAGCACCGTCATACGGCTGTCTGTCTGGTGTCGGACGGAGCTGCGGATCGCTGTCTGTGACGGCGGTCACGGGGTGGAAAATTTGTGCTCAGTGAGCAACAAAATGGTGGTGTATCTGTTTGGGAAATAAAGAGTTGAAAAATATTAGATTTCATGCTTGCATCGCGATCACGACCAGTGCATCATATAAGAAGCCGGTGGCCTAGCTGTGGGCCGTCGGTCGTCTGTAGACCGTTAGAAAACAGAACTACCGCCGGTTCGCAACCGGCTCTGCCCGCAGTTCCTGGGCTTAATGAGGGAGCGAGAAGGTCGCCGAAAAACGGCGGCCTTTGCCGTTTATGGGTAGATCCGCTTGTATTGTGACCGAGAGAAATTACCGTGGTTTTGCGGGTGACAGGTTATGGCCTCCAGCCTATTTTCTGTCACCCTCCTGCATACCAACACCTCGAATCGACATCCAGGAGGCACGCAACGAAATTCCTTAATGTATAGCGTATCTCCGCTTCGCTTCTTTCCCACGATGGGTCGTGCAATCAACTCTAGAATCTCATCAGGTCGAGCAATAATAGCGTGTATGGACGTTAATCGCTGAAATCGATAGGGCTGATAGCCGCCATAATCCGCATTAGCCTTCCGGCCGTTCTTGATGTCTAGAATATGTTGCTGCGGATTGTTTACCTCTCGCTGCGATCCCTTTTGAAGAAGTTTTATTAGGTGAGGAAACTGTTCGGGCCTGAATTGAACTCGATGACCACGAGGATCGACGAACGTTGCGCTACAGATTTGCTCTTCATACCAATGGAGCATATCGCGCAGTTCGTGCAACAATATCCGAGGATGTATAGCCTCAACCAAGTGGCACGCACCTTGACAACTTGCTGTAGTATTAAAGACGCGGCGGGCAGGGGACTTGAACCCCATCGCCTGGGCAGACGATTCCGATTTATAAGATCGGTTCTGTCACCTGACAGTTACCCGCCACAAGAAAAGGGCTCACATTAGAGGCTGCTAATGTGAGCCCTTGCATTTCGACTTACCTACTGAACTCTCGATTCAGTGTTGACAAGTTGACTCGTACTATCCATTGCGGCGAGTGTGTCGGGGTCGATTCTCACTGGCTTGGAGCCTTCTCGTTTGTCCTCGATATTTTCCAATACAGTTGTCAGGTTCAGATTTTCGACCATCCTTCCGAGCCGCTTCAACCTTGTAACAAGGTCATCCCCTTTGGCTTGGTTCTCGATTCCTACGATTCTCTCGACCACTTTTGCAAAGCAGGCAAGACGAAGCAGGCGGTCGGTTTCCTTGCCGATCTTCTTCTTTTCGTTTTCCCACTTGGAAACGGTACCCTTGTCTACGCCCATCACGCGGGCAAGCTCCGTACCGGAGTACCCGGCGGTTTTACGTACAAACCGAATTTCTTCCCCAGACAAGAGTGCCTTCTTTTTCAGGACACTCATAGCGATGCAATGGTGCAGCACTCCGGCATAAGGAATCTCTGGCACAATCGCACCGCAGCGGCAGTGGTAGACGAGGATGTTCAGGAGTACGACAGACTTAAGCCCCACCTCCTGATAGGGATAATTCTGCGTTTCCCGGCCATCGTCTTGCCACAGTCGTAACAACGCCTTTCCAATATCATCTCCTTTTGCATTTCCGTTCTCCCGTCTCGCAGAAACGGTATATTTCCGCTGGTGCGCTCCTTAGTTGACGAACATTGGCTAGTCTCTCCAGTACCCGGTTATGAGGACAATAAGCGGGGAGCCCTGATAATCCTCCGCCGGGTCGAGAGCAACAACAACTTCGAATTTCCGGTCTTCTATCTCCGCGACGATTCGATATTTCCAGTTGCCATATTCAGGACAATACTCAGGACAGCCGCGCAGACTACCCGTCACGATTGCGTTCTGCGCGTCCATCATGTCGAAGTTGCGCTCTTGACCTTGCCTCTTGAAATGCACAGAGACTTCGCTGCGTCCGACGAACAACGCGGCTCGAATGATCTCCAGCGCGCTTTCCGGAGTCGGCGCGGATTCAGGAGTAGCTTTGTGTTTTCCGTCATGGATTGGCCCCTTGTAAGTGAACAGCCTCTTTTTGTCTTCTGCCATCTAAAAAGACTCCTCTTAGGCCCAAGGTCAACTTATGGCCTTAGGCTAACAGTTGGGCCAGGGCTTGTCAACCCATATTTGGCCCAAGTCCAACATTATCCGATTTCGCCGGGAATACGTGGTAGGCTTAGAACGTGCAAACCGATAAGGCCCAATTCGACGCCGTTCTCTCGCGAATACTCAAATCCCCTCCCAAGAAGGAAATCAATCCGAGATAAGAGCAAAGCCAAAGGCCCAGACCAAGCGGCCTAAGCCTTCTTCTGGGCACAGCAGTAAGCTCCGCGAATGTGAGCGGCTTGATACCGCACAACCGCCGCACGGTGTCTATGAACGGGTCCGGCGACTGACGACGGTTGAACCTGTATTCAAACTCCGAACAATAGCGATGCAGGTGCTTTATCGAGACCTTGTGGAACTGGCCTATGATGCCGCGCTTGAGCAGTGAAAATGCGCTCTCAATCGAGTTCGTGTAAACGTCGCCGCGAGCGTACTCCCCGATTATGTGATTCACAGTCTGATGGCGGTCTGCTGAACTCAGGGGCCAAAGCGAACGGATACGCAGCGGCCTGATCGGTGTACACGTTCTCAGCATCGGGACTGACGTTCTCTTCGATGAATCCGCGAACTGTCTTGGACTTCCCATCGGGGACGTGACGCAAGCGCAATTCCCCGCCGCGCTGGATAGCGCCCATGACGGTCTGCTTCTGTTTCTTGCCGAATCCTACGCCTTTGCCGATCTGCTTCCCGCCGATGTAGGTCTCGTCGATTTCCACCGTCCCGCCCAGCAGGTTGCCGTCATTCTCGCGCATCGCTTCCCGGATTCGGTGATTCAGATACCACGCAGTCTTGTATCCGCCGAATCCCCAGGTCACGCTGTAGCTGCTTCGCGGAGATGCCCTTCTTCGCGTTCAGCATGAGCGCAATCGCGTGGAACCACACTATGAGCGGCAGGTGGGTGTCAGCGAACAGAGTGCCGGACGTGGGCGAGAACTGCTGTAGGCAATCCCGGATTCAGGCAGGTGTAGAACCACAGACGGCGGTTCTTGGAATCGGCCTTCCGAACTACCTTGCTGACGTTCTTATCGCCACAGGTAGGACAGCGGACAATGCCGTCCGGCCAGCGCATCTGCTCGATGTAGGAAAAACACTGCTCATCGGTGCCGAACTTGGCTGTAACTTCGCGGATGCTAACGGGTTTGGGGTTCTTGCGGGCTGTCATGAACCCTAATTTACGCCTTTCTTACGTTTGTGTAAAGTGAATATTCCTGGAAATTGCCAAAATCGTGTCCAAACCCATCTAAAATGTGCTATAGTAAAACTAGAATTGAAGATTGGGAATTGATCACGTAGGTCTTCCCACCGCCCAGCCAAAAGCTGGGTTTTGTGCTTCTGGACCGTTTCCTTTTGGAATGCCCGGAGGCCTTCGCTTCATAACACCCGGCTTAGGCTGGGTTTTCGTGTTCTTGGGGCCAGTTTGGGTGGAGGAGGCCTGTGCGTCTCCAACTTGAGTCACCCGCGAGGACCTCGGTCGTTTGCGATACTTCATCCCCGGTATGAAACTTCATATGATTCGACCAGCGGAAAGCATGTATCTCGCCGCCTGAAGAGTTCTTACTCGGCGTTTCTCAGTTGCAAGGCTTGAATGTCCTGCTCCACCCGCCAGATGTACGTCGCGTACCAGCATTGAACGATACATTCTCACGCCTTACTACTTAATTGCCGCTACTCTAACTCTCCCGGAAGGAGATTTCACATGCCACTCAAACTCAGTGTGCCACCGTCCGGCAAAAAGCCGGCAGCAGTACCGCGGAGCGCCGTCGCTAATCGCAAGCGCCCGTCTGCGAAGCCCAGCCTCCGCAAAAAGAACGCCAGCCCCTTATCGTCGAAGAGTGCATTTAAAAAGGCCCGTCACCACGGCGGGGCGCTTCGCCACCCTGAAGGCCCGCCAACAGGCGGTGGAACGTGCCAAGTTGCAGATCTGGCGTCACCTGCCCGAAATCAACGCTGCCATCATCCGCCTGGCGGAATCGGGCAGCTATCTTGCGGCCCGCGCTCTCTTCGACTTTGCCGGCATCTACGCTGTGCCTCCGCTTGAGGAAAACACCATCACTCCCGGCCTTCTGGCTGCGCCGCCCGCAGATGACGCCGCGCCTGCCGGGTCGCCGGAGAAGACGGCGCCTCCAGTCAATAGGATTGAGGCCTTTCTTCAGACCCTCGGGCTCGACCCTTTGTCCGACGAAGAGCCCGAGCCAGACGTCGCCGCGTAAAGATACCGAACATCTCTTTTTGTCATCACGAATCGCCCTTAGAGGCTGCTGAAATGCCGGTTTGGAGAGGGGTTTTGAAGGGGCACACCTTTAGCGTGCCCTTAGGCTCTTTATTTTTGGCATCTCGAGCGGGCGTCAGAGACTGGGTCGTGACAGGTATTGGTTTGCAACAATGGAATTACGAGACCAAAATCCAGCCCCGAATGGGGCGGAAAATCTTAGCCCAGCGCTTCAGCGCCGGGTGAAATCGGAAATGAGACCGAGTCCCGTAGGGACGGCAGGGGTTAGGCCCCCGCGGGATCATTCTCATCACACCTTGTAGAATGGCAAGTGGAGTTCCCGCTGCGGCGGCTGGCTCCGCAGAGGAGCAGACTGACGCATGGATATGACGTGGGTGACCGACCGCATTGCTGTCGGCGGAGGCATCTGGACCGATGACAAGATGATCGAAGTGGTGCGCGCCGGCGTCACTCACATCGTGGACATGCAGATCGAGTGGGATGACACGGCGCTGGCCAAGCCTTACGGCGTCAAGGTCTTGTGGAATCCCACCGACGACGACTTTAAACCCAAGCCTCCGGCGCTGCTGCAGCGCGGCGTGGATTTTGCTCTGGAGGCTCTCGACGACGCCGAAAACAAGGTGTTCATCCATTGTGCCGCCGGCGTGCACCGCGCTCCCATGATGACACTCGCGGTGCTGCGGGCCCTCGGCTTCGGACTTGACGATGCTATGGACATGATTCAGGCTCGCCGCAAGGTCGTTGACTTCGCCGATGTCTACGTGCAAAGCGTCGAAAACTTTATGGGTAGCTACCAGGCCTCGGAGTCGCGCCGTGAAGAACCCTCTGAGCCTATTGATATTTCGCGTCCTTTCCTGCAACGAGGTAACTGACTCCCACTCTGTGGGATACAACATTTTACTAATTTCCGCCGGCTTTGCCGGCAGCAGAGAGGCATTCCTTATGCCGACCATCAACCGCCTGATCGGGCGGTTTTTTACTGTCCTCATTTCCCTGACTCTTGCCCTGGCCCTGCCCGCCGCCAACGGCGCATCAAGCAAAACTCTAGCCGATCCGACTCCCACATTGTGTCAGATCAGCGACACCGTCTATCGGGCCGACGGCTCGCCGGCACAAGGTACCGTGCTGATTACCTGGCCGGCTTTCACCACCGCTGCCGGACAAGCCGTGGCTCCCGGCTCGTTCACCGTCACTCTGGACGCCGGCGGCGGCTTCAACGCCAATCTCGCCCCCAACACCGGCGCCAGTCCTACGGGCACCTACTATCGCGCCGTTTTCAAGCTCAATGACGGCACCACCGACTCCGAGTACTGGGTTGTGCCCAACGCTCCCACCACCACTATTGGCGCCATTCGCAGTAAGCTCGTACCCGCCAATCAGGCGGCACAATTTCTCACTCGCGATTTTGCCGACTCCACCTACGTCGCCTTGGCTTCCACTCAGACCATCACCGGGGGGAAGACCTTTACCACTTCTCCCGCGGTCCCGACGCCGCAGAATCCTACCGACGCAGCCAACAAGGCTTACGTTGACGCCAACGCCGGCGCTGGGAATCTGGCTTCGCCGCCGCCCATCGGCAACGTAACTCCCAACTCCGCCACCTTTACCACCTTGAACGGCATCCCCAACGCGGCTGCTTTTCCCGGCGCTGATGCTTGCGCCAAGATCAACGCCGCCATCGCCACTCTCGCTGGAGGTGGCACCATTGATGCGCGCGGCTTCGCGCCCGGACAGGTCTGTACCGCAACTATCAATGCCAGCGTTCCGGTCAAGCTCCTGTTTGGCCCCGGCACTTGGACCCTCGGCGGAAATCCCGGAATCAATGTTACTGCTCCTAATGTCGTGATTGAATGTTCCACCTCCAGCGTTCTTCAGACATCGGCAACCATCTTAAAGTCGGGCGGTGCGTACCCGCTGATTTCCAACACGAGGGACCCCGTTACCTCTGGCACTCTGCACCCCGCCGATGGCACCAGCGTCATCGGCTGCGAGCTTAACGGAAACGCTCAAGGTACCTTCGGAATCTTTGCCCCCACCAGCTACACCATGAAGATTCACGGCGTCCATGCCACCAACTTCACCGCAGCCGACATCCTTGCGCTGGCCGGACAGGACGACATCCAGAACACCATCGCCGACCAGAGTGCTGGTGACGGTTTCGTTCTAGGCTATGACGGCCACGTCTCCGGCATGTCGCAAGCCAACGGCAATGGCGCAGATGGCTGGCATATGATGGCAGGAGGCTTCGCCTTCGATGGCCCCACCGGTTACCGCAACGGACTTCACGGTATGCACCTTGACGGCAATCAGGGTGGAGCCTGGGTTGCTTCTGCTACCTATGTCGAGCCTAAAATTGTCATTCCCACCTCCAACAATCCTGGCAATTATGCTTTCTATACCCAGCAGGTTGGAACCAGCGGCACCAGCCGCCCGTCATTCTGTCAGACCATTGGTTGTGTAGTGACCACCGATGGTTCGGTGCGCTGGGTTAATGTTGGCACTCTCAATGCCTACGGTTTTGGTCTGGCGGAAGTCTTCGCCCAGGGCGGCACCAATATTAATTCGCCCAACATCTCGCAGAGCAATTATGGTAATCACGCCGGAGACTGGGACAATATCCTGATTGAAGGTTCACCCTCGCGATATTCCATTGGAAGTTCAATTCTGGGCGCCAAGGTACGCCAGTCGGAAGTGCCCTCAACTCCCGCCCACGGCATCCATCTCAAGTACGCCTCCGTCAATTCCATTAAGGATACGCAGTGGGAAGGCGGGGCCTATACCGCGTCTCCGCAAGTAGAGTTGGGCGGCGTCGAGCTGCAAAACGCATACTTCACAGAACTCGGCTTTCTGAATTGCTTGCACTCCTATGGCAACTGCTTGTCTCTCGTTAGCTCTGCTGAGACCACCATCAACAATCTTGTAGCTCAGGACGGTGGCGTCAGTGGCGATCCCACCACCTACGCTCTCGCTATGGATATCAATTCCGGCTATACAGTCATCGACAGCATGCTGGTTGACGACGACCGTAGCACCCCCTATCAGAGCGGAATATCCAACGCGGCGGTGTCTGCCAACCTGGTCGTTAAGAATAGAAAATATATCGGCCTTTCCTCGCTCGACTCCGGCAACCATTACGTGGACGAGGCAATCGCCGCCAACGGCACCCTGTTTTATAACGTCCCTACACCAGCAGGCTATCAATGGAGCGTGAATCAGGTAGCTGTCGTCGGCTTCAGTCAATACGGCGTGCAGTGGTTTTCTCCCACCGACGGAAACAACAGCGTCACCCTGGCAGCGCCTTCCACTCCCTTTACTGCCTATTCCATGACGCTGCCAACTGCGCCCGGAACCTCGGGACAATGCCTGGTCTCTGGCGGCGGTGGAACGACTCCGATGACCTGGGGTCCATGCAGCACCGCTAACCTCAGTTCGCCTCCGCCGATCGGCAATACCACGCCCAACACCGTCAACGCCACCGCGCTCAGCTTCCAGAACATTCCGGGAGTGGAATTCCTGGTCAGCCGTTACGCCACCATCCAGGCTGCTATCAGCGCCGCCTACAACAGCGGCGCCGTGCAGGGCACCGTGATCGACGATCGCACTTCGCCCTACAGCGGCCCAGGCTTCATCCTCTATGACTCCGTGACCTTGAAGCTAGCCGCAACCACCTACACCATCAATGGCGCAGTCACCTACAACAACGGTAACAACGTGGTCACTGCTGGAATCATTGCTCTGCCCGGGGCGCGCCTGATCGGAGCCAGCACCTCCTCCAATCATGGAACGATCATCACCGCCGCCAATGGCCTCAACTCCGATCTCATCGCTACCTCTACCGTCGGCACCGGAATCGGTTCCACAGCCCAGTGGTGGCATTGGGGAGGCTTCGAGAACCTGCGCGTCACCGGCAACGGCGCCAATCAAACCGCCGGCAATTGCTTCAACATTGAGAACATGGGCGAGGTCGCATTCCTTCGCACCATCGAAGTCAGCGGCTGCTTCCTCGACAACATTCTCTTCACCGGAGCCTCTGCCACACCGTCAGACATCGCCAACATCACCACCAACAGTGCAGGCCGGTACGGATTCAACTTCAACAACCTCAGCGGCGTGGCAGTAGTGCACGGCTTGAGCGGCGATTCCAACACTACCTCGCTGGTCCGCCTCAATGGTGGCCAGTCCGGAACCCTGACCATTCTCGGATTCAAGACGGAGGAGGAAATCAGTGGTCAGGACCCGCTGATCACCATCGACCAGACCGGCCAGAACGGCGCCCAGCCCAGCCTGTACATCGTCGGTGGCTACACCTTCGGCCGCACCGGCGTTAACGATGTCATCAAGTATGTGAATGGGACGGCCGGGACAACCCCATTCATCAGCGTCAACAATTTCTACGTGCAGAACTACATCAACGCGGTCAACGACGTTGTCAACAGCCGCACCACCGCGGCCACCAACATGAACAAGGTCCCGTTCTACTACGGTCCCACCGGCGGATTTCTCTCCGGACAGGCCTTCACTCTCGATCTGAATACCTTCATTCAGTCGCCCCACTCCGGCAACGGCATCCTCACGGAAGTCTTCGGCACCACCAGTTCGAATGAAACCGTCGTCGCTGCCAGCGGCACTTCCACCAGCGTCAGCACCGGTGGCATCGGCTTCCGTATGCCTAATCGGACCACCTTTGGCCAATCGCCCGAGCTTTTCGCCAAGATGACCTACGCTTTCCCTGGCGGAGTTCCTAACAATCAACAGTGGGAATTTATTCCGGCCAAGGCGGCCGGCGACAACAGCACACGCTGGCTCGGCGATCCCAGTTATCGCTGGGACGAGGCGTATGCCGCGGATGTCAACACCACGACGGCCACCGTTGGTACTCTCAACGTCACCACCTGCAACGGTTGCGGAACCGGTACCCGCTTGGTCCCCGGCAGCATGCAGGGGGCTACTTCAACCCTCACCGGCAATAGCGCCGATCAAACCATCTTTACCGCAACCTTGCCGGCCGGTACCTTCACCCTCGGCGGTGGCACGCACTGCTACGCCAAGTGGACACATCCCACATCGTCAGGGGCCGTCACCTACAAGTGGACGCTAGGTACCACAACGTGGGCCTATAGCTCCTACACTTCAGCCAGCCAGAACCTCTCGTCTGATATCGAGATACTCACTATTACTTCGCTGGCATCGCAGTCGGTAAACCTCAGCCCTGTAATTGCTGGCACCGCTATCGGCATCGGCGGTAGCTACGGTAATACCGGCGCCGAGAACCTCGCCAACGCCGACACTATCAAGCTCACCTTCAACGCCGGCTCGTCCGACCAAGTCAAGGGCGCCACCTTCTATTGCCAGACCGTGCAATGACCAGCAACCAGCTACTAGACCCTATCAGCTATCTCATAAACCGGTTTTGAAAGGGCCCGGCTTCAGAGGCTGTTGAAAAAGTCGCTTTGAGAATGCATTTTGAAGGGGCGCACCTTTTGGTGCGCCGTAGAAGCCCCTTATTCTTGTCATCCCGAGCGGGCTTCAGCCCGCGAGGGATCTGCTTTTGCGACTTTTCAGCAGCCTCTCCAGCCGTGCCGTAAACGGCCCTTTAGGAACTGGGCTTTAGCCCGTGAGGCCCACACTTTGGACCGCATCGGCACTTATGAGATGGTCCGTAGCAATCGGCAACTGGCACCTGGCACTCGGCAGTTGGCAGTTTGTCACTGACAACTAACCACTGACCACTGACACATCTGTTCCCAGGAGTACTTCCATGGGTAGCAAGAAACTGACAAAGAACGCGACTACATCCAAAGAACAGACGCACACCACATCGCTTGACCGATCTGCGTCCGAAACTCCTGACCCTTCTCCCAACGCCACCCTCGCCGTGCTAAAGCAATGCGGCGAGCACCTCGATCAACATCCGCAGATGCTGACCAACTGGAGCTTCCCGATCCCCCGCGGGATCGAGTCGGTTCGTGAGCTTGTCATGTCCACCATGTTGAAGATCCGTGACAAGCGCGGGCGTCTGCTCCCATTGCGTCTGAATCGCGCCCAACACGATCTGGAGAAGACCAGTGGTAAGCGCAACATCGTCCTCAAGGCGCGTCAGTTGGGCGTCACCACCTATGTTGCCGCGCGCTTCTTCGTCAGCTGCATCACTCGCGAAGGCACCCTGAGCGTGCAGGTCGCGCACGATCAGCGCTCCGCCGAAGAAATCTTTCGCATCGTGCACCGGCTTCTGGAGAACCTGCCAAAGTCGTTGCGTCAGGGCGCGCTGGTGACCTCGCGCGCCAATGTCCGCCAGATCGTGTTTCCCATGCTTGATAGCGAGTATCGTGTGGAGACCGCGGCGGACCCCAACGCTGGCCGCGGGTTGACCATCCATAATCTGCACTGTTCAGAGGTCGCCCGCTGGCCGCGTGATGTATCTGAAACCCTGGCTTCGCTTCGCGCCGCCGTTCCGCCCGACGGCGAGATCTTTCTGGAGTCCACTCCCAACGGCGCGGGTGGCACCTTCTACGACGAATGGCAGCGCGCCTTGCAAACTGGCTACGTCCGCCACTTCTATCCCTGGTGGTGGGATCCACACTATCGCCGCAAGCTCGAAATCATTGACTTCACCGAGCAGGAGCGTGAGCTCATGCACAAGCACAATCTCGACGCTGGACAAATCGCCTTCCGTCGCGAGATGCGCGCCAACTTCGGCAATCGCGCTCCTGAAGAGTATGCCGAAGATCCCGAGAGCTGCTTCCTCGCCTCCGGCGACTGTGTCTTCGATTGCGACGTCCTCGATGAGCGCCTGAAACAGGCTCCCGTGGTGTCGGAATCAAGCGACAACGGCAAGCTGCTTACCTTCTTTCCGCCCGTCGTGGGCGGCCGCGGCATCACTCCGAAGGAATACATCATCGGCGTCGATCCCGCCGGCGGCGGCTGCGATGGCGATTACGCGTGCGCTCAAGTCATCGAGCGGTCCACCGGTCTGCAGTGCGCCGAGCTGCGGGGACATTTCACACCGCAAGAGTTGGCGGCCCGCGTCGCCGTCCTGGGCCGTAGATACAACAACGCAATGGTCGCCGTCGAGCGCAACAATCATGGACACGCCGTCATCGCGCACCTCACCATGACTGCTGGCTATCAGAACTTATATCCTGGTGGAGGCCCGCCGGGATGGCTCACTACCGCAGCTTCGCGTCCGCGCATGTTAGAGAACTTTGCTGCGGTGTTGTCGAGCGCATCGTTCCTCTTCCTCAGCCCGCGGCTGCTGCAGGAATGCCGCACCTTCATTCGCCATCAGGACGGAAGTTCAGCGGCCGCCGGCGGCGCCCACGACGACACCGTCATGGCCATGGCCATTGCCTTGGCCGTCCGTGCGGAAGTCGTCGTGCGACCGCCCCAGTCCTTGCACGAATGCAACTTCGCCACCCTGCAAACTGCATAGCCAGCCAGGCTGCTAACTACTGAGTACGAAGGAAGCTCCGATTAAGTAGTAGTTTTGAAGGGGGCGGCTTCAGGCCGTCCGTAAGTGCCTAAAATGCCACAGGGCTTTAGCCCCTGCGGGACTTCGAAATGGCTTAATTAAGAGGCTCACTAACCACCGACAACCGACCGAGGAGTCGAAGGAACCCTAACCCCTAGTCCCCGACCCCTAACCCCTAACCCCTGACCCCTGTCTTCTCACCGCACACGCCTCTGTGACGTGTGACGGCGCAATGGCAGTCCGTCCGCGTTAGCATAAAACGCGGAAACTGCCGCGATGGTTTGGCTACTCGCGCCGCCTCGTAGGCGCGATTCGCCCGGCGACGCGGAGGTGATGGCCGTGATGTACGGCCGCAATGGCCGTTGCGGGCGGTTTCCACGACACGCTGTGGTAGAGACCGCCCTGTCGCTCCCGCCGGGGTAAGTGGTTTCGGCCTCTTGTTCGTTCAGGCAGTCCAACACGTACGCAGGATGCGCGGCGGCGCTCAGAGTCACCTCATGCGCTGCGCCGACGGCTTCTACTACGTCGTCAAGTTTCAGAACAACCCGCAGCACGCGCGCGTGTTGGTCAACGATTGGCTTGGCACGCGCCTGGCTGAGATGGTCGGCCTACCGGTGCCGGTGGCCGCCGTCGTCAATGTGCAGCCCTGGCTGCTCGAGCACACGCCCGACCTCCGCATCGAACTTTGCGGGCATCGCACCATGTTCACTGCCGGGCTGTCATTTGGCTCGCGCTATGTAGTCTCGCCCGTCGAGGGCCAGGTTTACGACTACCTGCCTGAGAGCATGATCACCCGCGTTCGCAATCTGCGCGACTTTGCCGGCATCCTTGCCCTCGACAAATGGACCTGCAACGCCAACGGTCGTCAGGCGGCCTTCTGGAAGCGGGCGCGCGAACGCAAATTTACCGCCAGCTTTATTGATCAGGGTTATTGCTTTAATGCTGGCGAGTGGAATTTCCCTGACGCTCCTCTGCGGGGCGTCTTTGGTCGCAATGACGTTTACACGTGTATCACATCGTGGGATAGCTTCGAGCCATGGCTCAGCCGCATCGAGACTTTTCCTGAGAGTTCGCTTTGGCCGCTCGCCGAAGAGATTCCTCCGGAGTGGTACAACTCGGAAGGAGACGAGTTGGAACGTTTACTCGAGCGCCTCCTGGCCCGGCGCTTGCGAGTGCGCGAATTGATTCAGGATTTTAAGAATTCATCTCGAAACCCCTTCCCCAACTGGCGCGAGGCGGTGAATTGAATGAGCAACTAGCGGCTAGCAACTAGCAAATTGGTGCTAGCGTATGAATGGATGACCAATGTGAAAGACTTTAGAACGTTGAAGGTTTGGGAGCGAGCGCACTCGCTCGTATTGTCCGTCTACTGGCTCACCCATGGATTTCCTAAGGATGAACTCTATGGTATTACAAGCCAGATGCGACGATCGGCTCATCAATTGCCGCTAACATAGCGGAGGGTTGCGGACGCTCAGGGAATGGCGAGTTTCACCGCTTTCTGAACATCGCGATGGGATCTGCAGTTGAGCTGGAGTATTTCCTACTGCTTGCTCGGGACCTAGCGCTTATCTCTGGCGAATCTTATGAAAACGTGAAGGATCAGATTGTAGAAGTCCAGCGAATGCTTGGCGCACTTATTCGAACAGTCGAGAACGCCCGTGCTGGCAAGCAATTGGTCTCCTAAGGAGGGTTTGTTGATTGCTAGTTGCTAATTGCTAGTTGCTAATGGCTCCTTTCAAACATTGCGACTTCTTCCTCCTCCGCTACGTCCCCGACGTGGTGAAGCAGGAGTTCGTCAATATCGGCGTGGTCATGCTGGAAGAAGGCAACGATGGCTTTACCGATTTGCGCTTTACCCGCGACTGGCGTCGCGCGCGCTGCATGGATCCGGAAGTGGACATCCAGCTGTTGCAATCCTACGAAGATGAGCTGCGCCGCCTGCTGCAATCGCGCGCCACCGAGGTCATCAACTATAAGCTGCCCATGTCGCGTCGCCAATGGCTGCTCGACCTCATGCAGCAATCGTTTTCCGGCACGCTGCAGCTCGCTCCCATGCAGGGCGTGCTGACGGAATCGCCACAAGCTGAGCTCGGTATCCTGGCGCGCGCCTACCTCGAGTCCGAACGCCGTCCGCCGCAGCGCGAAGCCGCCGGTCGGCGCGCCATTTACAACGTCATGCGCGGCGCCTTCGAGCACGCCGGCGTCTGGAACCTTATGTGGAAGAACATAGAGGTCGCGAAATATTCAGCCAACGGCGATCCGCTCCAAATCGATTGTGCGTATCGGCCAGAGAATGTGATTCAGATGTTCCACGCGGTTTCGCTCGCAACCGACGTCAATGCCGCCAAGGTCCTGGCCTTCAGCTATCAGAACTTTCGTGACCAAATGGCTCTTGCCGAGACCGCCGATCCGAACCTGTACGCGGTGACTGAGGACGGGCTCGACTGGAAGGATCCCAGCGTGGCTTTCGCGCTGGAAGCTCTCGACCGCTACGGGATCGACGTCGCCACCGTCGGCCAGATGCCCGCCATCGCCGAGCGTGCGCGTGTGGAACTGAAATTGTAGCGTTTTGCCATCGCCGGCTTTGTATCAGGGCACGGCTTCAGCCGTGCTGTTGCGCTCTACAGTCATCACGAGTGGGCTTCAGCCCGCGAGGGATCTGCTTTTCCAATTTTTGGCAGCTTCTTCAACCCTGCCGTAAATTGCCATCTACAAATTGGGCTTTAGCAGCTAAGGTACTTCACGTTCGGCCGCTCCGGCATGTATGAATGGCCTGTACTTACGCCAGCCCTTCCACGCTCCTAACGGAGCCCTTTTCCATTTCAGGGAAAACACACTATGAACATGCGAGACACGTTTCGCGGCGCGCTGCGCCGCATTGCCGGTGCACGCTCGACCGGCTCCGCTTTCCTCAACCAGCACTGGCCGGTTCGCCAGTCCGCTCCCGCCGCGTTGGCCGCCACCAGCGCCTCATCCGCCCGCAGAACGGGGCCTCTGCCCACCATATTCACTCCGGGGGCGCCCACGCTGGTGCGTGCCGGAGTGATGCCCAAACCTTCACCCATCAACCTGCGTCGCTTCGCCGAGATGCCGATCGCGCGCAAGGCAATCAATACCATCAAGGACCGCATTGCTGGAATGCAATGGCGTATTCAGCCGCGGCGCGGCCGCACGCTCGATGATCTGCCTGGCGCCGCTGAACGTATCGCTGCGCTCACCCTGACCTTCGAGCAACCGAATCCCCAGGACTCTTTCCGCTCCATGATTGAGCAAGTCCTGGAAGACGTGCTAGTCGGCGGTTTTGGCGCCCTCGAGCTCGATCTCAGCGGCGATCCTGCGCAGCCGCTGATTCTATGGCCAGTCGACGGCGCCAGTATTCGTATTCGCAGCGACTGGGACGGCAATCCTTCGTCACCGCGTTATGTGCAAGCCACGGGTCTCTTCACCCCTCAGCAGGAAGTCACGCTCACCGATGAAGAGCTCGCTTACATCCGGCTGAACCCCCGCACGCACACCCCGTTCGGCCTGGGTAAATTGGAGGTTGCATTCGAGACCATCCATGAGTTTCTGTGCTCGCACCGCTTCGCCGCGCGCCTGGCCAGCAATACCGTCGTGCAGTATGCCCTGTGGCTGCAGAACCTCAGTCCGCAACATCACGAACGGCTCATTCGCTGGTGGCAGGACGAAATTGAAGGCACCGGTAAAGTGCCCATCCTCTCCGTCGAGACCAAGCCTGAAGTCCTGCGGTTCAGTGGTGGAACCGATGCCGATCTGCGGCTGCAGTGGCAGGAGTTCCTTATCCGCATAATCGCTGATGCCTTCGATCTGCCGCCGATGCTGCTTGGTCTGGAGCGCGACGTCAATCGCAACACCGCCTCCACTCAGTACGACGACGCCTTCCGCACCGCGGTCGTGCCCGTCGCGCGCCTAATCTCCGAACATCTAACTCGCGACGCTATCAGCAAACGCCTCGGCTGGGACGACCTGGAGTTCGTCTTCACCGATGTGGACGCACCCAACGAACTGGAACAGGCTCAAATCCAGCAAACCCTGATTGGCTGCGGCGTCTTGACGGTTAATGAGGTGCGTCGCATGCGCGGTCTTCCGCCTCTCCCCGAAAAACAGGCCGGCGTCTCCGATGCCCCGCTGATGCAATGAATAGCTCATACAGCCCATACCAGCGACTCGCCCACGCTTGCGTAGACAACCTGGCGACCAACCGCTGACTTCAGGAGTTTGCTAATTGCTAGTCGCTAGTTGCCATCTCCTCCCACACTGTCAGACTCACGAGGATCAACCATGAACCTGCAACTGGAAGCCATGGCGCTTACCTTGCCCAATGTCCCTGCCCATCCTAACCGGTTGCCCTTCCAGGGCGTTCTCACTCTGGTCGGAGTCACCTCGCAACGCTCACCCAGCGGCGCCCGCGGCCACCGCGTGATGCTCACCCGCCCCGCTACAGAGGCGGCCCTGCCATCTCTGTTAGGCATGGCCCTCGACTATGCTCCATCGCTCGACGCGCACGACGCCCGTCGCAAGATCGGCATCATCACTGAAGCCAACATTGTGCCCCTGCGTCCAGGCAGCCAGCTGAACGCAACCGGCCAGATTGCCGTCGGCGGTTATCTGTTCGCGCATGATTTTCCCGACATCGTCCGCGAGATCAGGGCTCAACACGGCAACGCTCTCGGCATGTCTTACGAGATTGCCGACGCCAGCGTACCCAACCAGGACGCGTTCATTTGGACCGTTACTGGTTTCACCTTCACTGGCGCTGCGGTGTTGCGCCGTGACAAAGCCGCCTATCCGCAAACTTGGATCGCACTCTCGAACCACAAATCTTCTGCGACCACCCGCTCTAGCTGAAGGTTTTGCTAATTGCTAGTTGCTAGCTGCTTCTTTCCATATCCCACAGAGTAAGAGGACACACTATGAATCAGGATACAACTGCCCCCAACGCCACCACTGACATGCCAACTCTCGCCGGCCAGATGGCGCAAGCCACCCAATCACTGGCCGACGCGCTCAAGAACCTGGACGGGCAATTTGCCTCGTTGCACGCCAAAATCGACCGCATCGTAGCCGCGGTGGATGACGGTGACTTGCAGGCTAGCGCCAGCCAGGACAAAAACCTGCGCACCAAGCTGGCCGACTTGGAAACAACCAATCGCAATCTCAAGGCGCAGGCCGATACGGCTCGACGCAAGACTCTCTCCCCCATGGTTAGCACCCTGCTTGCCAAGGAAGGCGTCGAAGGCGAGGCACTCATCGAGAAGCCGGTGATTGAGAAGGCCTTGGCCGGTCTCAGCATCGAGCAGCGCATTGCCGTAAAAGCCGAACTCGCACGTGCCGGAATCCTCGTCTAGCCGGGTCCATCAACACCGCACCGAGACCGGGAAATTCCTAGCCACTAACCCCTAGCCCCTAGTCACTGTCTTCGAAAGGACACCATGAAAGCTCAATTCGTCAACCTGCAAGCTGCCGCCGATTACATGGGCCCGGGCGCGGTCGAAGTCGATCGCTACCAGACCGAAATCACCGACATCGTTCGCCGCCGTGGTCCGTTCGGCCAGCGCATCAAGCAAGTCCCGGCCACCGGCCATCCGTCGCGCTTCTTCGAAGAGACCGGCATTCCTTCGCCTACTGCCGCCAACGCCTTCGTCGATCCCCGCAACATCACGCCCACGCTGGTGACTCCCACTCGCGTCGAGCGCAGCGTTCCCTTGAAGTGCCTGGTCTCGCAAATCAACTACAACGTCTTTGATATGGAAGTAGGTGCACAGCAAAGTCAGTTCGCTTATTTGCAGGCCAAGGATCTGGCCGACTCCGTCGAAGGCCTGTTGCGCACTCATGACGTCGCCCTGTGGAATGGTAACGACACATCCTTGACCAATCCTACCACTCCTCAATATTACGGCGCGGCCGGGCAGATCACCGACGGTGGCAACGTAACCACCATTGCGACCACCGCGAGCATCGTTGATGGCCTGAAGTCTACCGTGGCGCAAATGGTCGCCAACAGCAACTATGAAGTGCGGCCTACCGCCATCTACAGCAACCCTGTGCTGCTCGACCTGATTGATCGCGAGATGAAGCAGGAGTTCAACGTAGTGCTTTCCAGCACGACGGTTGCAGGCGGCCTGACCGTCAAGACCCTTTCCACTCAGGCCGGAGAACTGCCGCTGATTCCCGATTGGTCAATCGCATACACCGGAGTCCCCGGCAGCGGGACCGCCGTCCTTCCCTGCTACATCGTCAGCGAAGACATGATCGAGTATCACTGGCTTACCGGCACCGATCCCCGGGTCTTCCAGCTCGGAACACCGAGTTCGCTGGCCTCGCAGATGGTCGTCGTGAAATTTGGCGGCATCGTCGTCAAAGGCGCCAGCTATGCGCACTACAAGGTCATCGTCGACCGGTAGCTGGGATCGCGAAATCGACGTAAAGCAGCTCCGCGGCCCAGGTTGCTAATCGATCCCTGTTTCCGCCGGCTCAGACGTTGCCCCCGTTTCCACTACATGTCGCCGATGTGTAACCCAGGGGATGGAAACCTCTGTCCCCTGGCCATCGTATCGCCCACCCACGAATGGAATGTCATGAACTATTTGTCTGATTCGGAATACGAAACCTATGGTCTGGAGTCTGCCACGCCGGAATCGTTTGTGGCGGCGGCTTCTTCACTGATCAACATGTATTGCCGGCGGCCGACGCTCGCCATCGCTACGTTCACGGAGCGGATTCGAGTGATGCCGGGCCGCAATAACGTTCGGCTCACCAATCTCCCGCTCGCCGACTTGGGCGATGCAACCTCGCCGTTGGTATCGGCCCGCGGTCGTTATGCTCCTCCGAGGCGTGGCGAAGATACCACAATGTGGGAGCTTGCCCAAATCGCCCTGGTCTATTCTCTGCCTGGTACTTGGGTCACGCTCGACGTCACCACCTTCGACTATTTTGCCGACACCGGTGAAGTGTCATGGCTGGGCAGCCCGCTGGGCCTGGCTTTTGACGAGATCGAGATCACTTACACCGCAGGCTTTACCCAGATGCCTGACCCGGTAAAGTTTGCTTGTGCCCAGTTGGTGAAGAATGCTCAGGCTACCCCGGCGCTCAATGTCCGCGCTGGCACCTTAAACGCCATGCACCTCGAGTATTTCTCCGACACCCTCCTCGACTCCACCGTACAAGGCATGCTTGCGCCCTACATGGCGCAGAAAGTGGGTTGAAATGTCTGAAACCGAAATTCCACTCGGCAGTATTCACACCTGCTTGGGCGTGCGGCGCGCCGCCGACGCCATGGTCCGGGCCCTGGGTGGCTCACAGATTACTCTGCGCATCGCCGATCCCTCCACCGGCGACACCAACAGTCAGTTGGGACTGACACCTCCCACATCGGAGGACGTACAGATTTCTCCCGCGCTGGTGCGAACCATTGCCGCCTCCGCAAGCGGGAGCAAGCGCATTGAGGTCACGCTGAGCGCGAAAACCGTAAAGCCGCTGGCTGACCAGTATGGTGTGGACGACATTCCCACCTGGCTGCTCACTGCGGAAGGTGTGCTGTTTCGAGGCAAGCTCATGCATATAGACACGGTGATCAGCGATCACCTCGGCGGAATGGACTACCTCTACCACATCATGGCGACGGAGTAGCAAAATCATGCAACCAGCCAAAGATAGTGTCTACGTGGAACTGCGCAACCGCCTGATAGCGGTCGATCCACAGCGCACCATCACGATTGACGGAGCCACGCGGCCAGCCATTGCCGTGGCCGAGAACGAACCGCCCGCCGCCGCCCCACCGCTCTGCGACGCCTTCTACCTGCATTGGGGCAGCGCGCATCCGGTGCAGCCATCCATCGGAACTATGATGGCGCTCGACTGCACGATCTCGTACTGTACTGCCGGCACAGAACCGAGCGGCTGGCTCGATCGCGGACGCGACCTGGCCAGCCTCGACAACGATCTGCTCGCAATCTGCGCACCAGCACATACGGCCAAGTGCGACTACAGTTCCGGATCGCCGGTGGCATTAGGTTCCACCATCTTCTGGACCCAGCCCGTGCTCTCCGCCTCCAAAACGACGCCTCCGTATCTTGGTCGCGAAATCGCCATCACCCTGTTCTTTTATCCCGAGGTGAACCAGGCATGAACATCAATCCTCTTGCCCGGCGTTCGCAGATGGCGCCCGTGGGGCGGGCTGTGCGCGCCTACCTTGCACCGGTAAACCGCGTCGGCGGTATCATCTTTCCTTTTGATCCCGCCGTACAAGGACAGTTCGATCTGGACTCGCCGCCGCTTCCTTGGTTCGACCTGGGATGGATCGAAAGCTTTCAGCGCACTGCCGCCACCAAGTACGACGCCTTGCGCAGCGGTCCCAATGCCACTATCACCGTGCAATATCGCTCGCAGCCCGAAGCACGCGTGGATTTCGACTTGCCCTCCTGGGGCAAGCTGCAAATGGCAATCGCCGGCGGCTCCCAGCAGATGAATGTACTCGCCACCCTGCCACTTACTCCGCCCCAGGGTTCGGGAGGCACGGCGGTTCCGCCGTCTCCCTTGCAATCTGGGTCCACCGCAACCGAGCTCATACTCACGGCCGACCAGCTTGCTAATTACAACGTCGGCGACATAGTTGCCGTTGATTCGGATTACACCGGCACAACCGGTTATGTAGGTGCGGGTGCACCGGCAGCCTACCTTTCGTCACCGTTGAACCCGAGCACTCAGTCGGACTTCATCCGTCGCGTGACCTTCAACGTCTCGCGGGTTTCGTCGAAAACATCGACCTCATTGCTCCTCGCCCAGCCCTTGATCGGAGCTCCCACCACAGGAATGGGAGTGCAGCGAGTCGTGGCATTCGCAGATCGCGAGGGCAGCAGCTTTTTCCAGGAGTGGTCAGGACTATTCGTCATCGTTGGCGAGACCGGTGGTCGCGCCTGCTTCTACTATCCCCGCCTCCAGGTGGCGGCCAGCGGTACCGAGACCCGCCAGGCATTCGCCTCTCCGCTGTTCGGCCACATGCTGCACGCGAGTTTGCACGCTCTGCCCACCGTTGACATCAACGATGGTGAAACTGTGCTCTGCTACCGCAGCTATTTCCCCGCAGCCGATGCAGCAGTGTTCTGAATACGCTTTTGAAGGGGCACACCTCAGGTGCGCCGTTGTCAGCTCTTCACTTTTGTTACCCCTCACCCACTCTTAGTCGGTGGGTGATCTACCTCGCAATGGACATCTCATGAACCTTCTAATCGACAATAACGACGGTTTGGGACAACAGGATTACACTCGCTTGGGTTGACGTCGAACACCTGCCGAAGATCATACGGCGCTTGAATCAGGCCGCCACCATGACGGCTTGGCTCGTCGCCGCCGATCCCAGCTTTCATCCACCCGCGAGCGGAGCGCGCATACTCTTACAACGCGGCGATGGATTTCGTCTGTTCACCGGCTACCTGGCGACGGCGCCCGAGCAGTTATATCTTGGCTACGGCCAAGAGGGCGCCGCGTGGCGCTACAGCTTGCAGGCCATCGACGATTCCTGCCTGCTCGATCACAACGCGTTGCCGCTCAGGACTCCCTTCGCCTTTCGCACCGCAGGGGACGCAGTGCGCACGCTCGCCAATGACGTTCTGCCTAACGGGCTCGATCTCTCCGGAGTGCAGGATGTCAGTCCGATCAACCAGTTTGTTATCGTTCCCCAGAAAACGTGGACTGAACACGTGCAGGAACTCGCCACCATGACGCGAGCGAGCTACCGCGCGCACGACGGCAAACTGTATTTTGAAGAGGTTGGCCAGCAAAGATTTACCATTAGCGAGCAGGATGCACACTTCGTGCCCGAAGGGTTGGCGCTCCTGCAATCCGATCAGTTGCGCAATGACGTAACCATCATCGGCGAGCTCGAACCGCTGGTTTACGTTCGCGACTACTTCCTCGGCGACGGAACCACGTTGGGCTTTTACCTTTCGGATACTCCGTTCAGCAAGACTGCGGTCACCGTCTTCGAAGAAGATTACACTGCGACTTCGTTGGAGCCCACGTTGTGGAGCGTCACCGATCCCAACAGTAAAGTCTCAGTCAGCGGAGGCGCCCTGCAAATCAACGGAGGCCCGGCAACCATCAGTTTTGTTGAACAGTTGGAACTGGCCGGTGGACTCATGATGCAGCACGGCCAAGTTGTGTTTAATGCCCCGTCCAGCGGCACCTTTGGCGCCATCTACAATGGCTCGGTCGGCGATCCCAACTGCATCGCGGGCTTCGCAATTTGGCCCAGCGGCGCCAACTGCTCGATTCAGGCACTCATCAATGGCGCGCTCGCCGGCACTGCACTGGCAACCGTACCAGGACATTTGTACGAGTTCTCCACTCAACTATTTTGCAATGAAGCCCATCGCATTCATCAGACGTACTTGTCTTCGACTCACCCCGCGGGAAACGGCCGTGGCGGCGACTCCATATCTGCCGCGTTGCGGGTTGTGCTCGCGGTTCACGTTGTCGATCCCAACAATCCCGGCACGCTGGCTGCACCCGCGACGGTTCTGTACGACAATGTTTTGCCCACTCCTCCGGGATTCGCCACCTATGCATTGGCGAACGGACCAGACTTATGCGTTAGTGTGTCGTTCACTCGTCTGCAGCACGTCGTCGATGCCGAAGTGCGAAGCATGATTCCAGGTGGGCAGTTTCGCACTCGGCTCGCCAATCAGCTTGCCGATGGCGGCGAGTGTTACGTTACCTCTTCCTCGGAGCTGCGGTTTTATCCGCCGTATCCGCCACAGCAAAACGAGCAGGTCGTTGTCGCTTATCGCAGTAGCGCTCGCGCCATGGCCCGAGTGCAGGATCCGAATAGCATCGCTGCCCACCATAATGGTAGTGACAGTGGACGCCGTAGCTACGTCCGGCGATTGAAGTTGCCACTCGCTCCCACCTCTATCGACTGTGAAAATGCGGCACTGGCTTTGCTCGACGACACCGTGCAACCCGCCTGGGCTGGCGAATACAGTGTGGTTAGCGATTTCCTGCCTGTGAGCGACGTCATCCCGACGAATGCCGTCCAAGTTTCAGCGCCGTTACGCGGAGCAGCCTTCACGGCCATCGTTCATCAGGTTGACCTGCAAGTCGTCTCGCTCCGCGACGATCGCTGCGAGTATTTGATTCGGTTTTCGAACGATGCCGCCGACCTCCTCGCCTTCAAGTTCGAAATCATGACGTTGCCCGAGCCACTCACGGCAATCTTCTCCACCACAGTTCCGTCGTCATCTTTATACCTTCCGTCTTTGACTGCGGCACAGGTCACGAACGTCATCGCGACGGAAATCACCGTTGATGCCGGCATCGCTCCCCCTGCTGGTGGCGGCATCGAGGTACGTCGCTCGAACGGTGGTTGGGGCGCCGGTAGCGATGGCAACCTTGCTGGACGTTTCAACACCCAGACCTTCAATCTGCCACGTCTTTCGCGAGTGCAGGGCTATTACCTCCGGCAATACGATGCGTCATCGCCGCCCAAATACTCGCGCGACTCGGCCCTACTGTATGTGGACTATCCTCTGTGAGGTTGAAAAACGTGACTTGGAAGTGCCGCAAAACTCGAACGCGGATGCTTTGAATGCGCGAACTTAACGCGCGAACTTTCAGAGGCAACTCGCAGACGGAAGCTCGGCCGTGGAAGACTTATCGGCAACGGTAGGCGGTTATAGGTCTCTTACCTTTGTAATCACGTCCAGCCGTTACGCCCTGAGGGGATCCGCTCTTCGACTCCTCTGCAAACTGCTTCAGCTCAACTCAATTTCACTCAAAAAAACAAAGGAGATTCATATGGTTTTTCTTTCCAAGTTGTTGCAAGGTATTTCGTTTGTTCCCACCATCGTTCATGGTGTCGAAGGATTGTTTGGCAACAAGTCGGGCGCCGACAAAAAGGCTGCGGCTCTCTCATTTGTAGAGTCAGCCGTGGGTGCGACAGATGCTGTTGCCGGCAAGAATATCGTTGATCCCAACAAGTTTCAGGATGGACTGGGCAAGGTCATCGACGGCGTGGTTGCCTGTCTGAACGCGTCCGTGTGGTCGAATAGCGCCGGCACCAAGTAGACATAATTATCCCGTGGCGCCGACTGTCAGCCCTGCCGCCGCGGATTCTGATCGCCACAGAGACACAGCGGCACAGAGAGTTCTGATGTCAAACGGACGAAAGCAACTACGCGCAAGTACTTTCGTTCAGAATGGGACTTCTCGATTCCTAAATGACTTTCTCTGTGCTCTGTACCTCTGTGGTGGTCACTCCTTTCCCCGTTGCAACTTCTCCCCACGACGCTGCGTCGAACCCTCAGGTATCCTCGGTACTGATCTGAGGTTCGCAAATGAAGTCCTCGCTCTATCTCCTCATGCTCGTGATCGCTATTAGCACTTCCGCATTGTCCCAGGAACCTGCCACGACCCAGCAAGCTTCGCCCGCTCCCGGTAACACGCCTGCCGAAAAGCAAAGGAATGCAGACAGCGCGACCCAAGACAACAGTGGCATCAGTGGCGACCAAGTGACGAAGCCAGCCGGCGCTAAAGGTACCACCCTCATCGGTTGCCTCAAGGGACCCAGCACGGAAGGCCAGTATGTCTTGACCAGCATGCAACACCGCACTGGGATCCAGATTCTTGGCCCTGATGACTTGAAGAAGGATGCTGGCACCAAGGTCAAACTGACGGGCTCATGGGAAGCGAGCTCGCCGCAACAACTGCAAGCGAATGCAAAGGAAACGCGACGGTTTCAGGTGACGGCAATTGAGGTGCTCTCGCAGCATTGCCAAGTCCCCACAGAGAAAACCCCGGTCAGCAAACAAAAACAACGCCAGCGTGAGTTGCAACAGCAGCAGAACGACAGCAGCTCCACCGATCAAACGACCCCGAAATAGCGACGGCCCCGGGGCACTGAAGTCTCCCGAGATCACTCGCCGGACCACTAGCAACGGCCCGCTGTAGAGGGCCAGTCGAACGACCAAAAAAAAGCAGGACGGGAACATGTCCCGCCCTGGTTCCATCCTACCGGAATGTAACTATTCGCTTGCCTGTTCGCCGGCTTTGCTGATGGCAATCGTTTCGCCGACGTCGCCCACCTTGAAGCGCGCGAAGCGCCGCACCGAGATATTCTCACCCAGCTTGCCCACCACGGTGGCGATGAGCTGGTGTACGGTCATGGTCTGGTCCTTGATGAAGGGCTGCTCGTAGAGGCAGACCTCCTCATAGAACTTGCCCATCTTGCCTTCGACGATCTTCTCGATCACCGGCGCGGGCTTGCCGGTCTGGGCCGCCTGCGCGCGGTAGATGTCCTTCTCTTTTTCGAAGGCATCGGGGGTCACGTCTTCCTTGCGGATGTACCGCGGATCGGTGGCCGCGATGTGCATGGCGATGTCGTGCACCAGCGTCTTGAAGTCATCCGTGCGAGCCACGAAATCGCTTTCGCAGTTCACTTCGAGCAGAACGCCGATCTTGCCTCCAGCGTGGATGTAGCTGGTCACTGAGCCCTCGCTGGTAGCGCGAGTCGCCTTCTTGGCAGCGGTAGCAACACCCTTCTTACGCAGGATGATGATCGCACCTTCCATATCGCCCTTCGACTCAGTCAGCGCTTGCTTGCAATCCATCATGGGAGCATTGGTCTTCTCCCGAAGCTCTTTCACTTGTGCGGCAGTAATGTTCACGGTTGTAGTGCTCATCTTTCGCAAATCCTTAGGAAGCTATCAGCTGTCAGCCGTCGGCCATCAGCTAAAACTTGGGTTATCGCTGTGAAACCGATACTCCAGTCCCGTCAGCGGATATTAGTAGCATCAGTACTGCTTTAGCTGAGAGCTGACGGCCGAAAGCTGACAGCTAAAAACCAGCCCGCGCTGCAATGACGCGCGGGCCATGGAACCACTCGTCGTCTCAAACTTGAACTAGGCGCTTGTATTCTCAGCCGCAGCGCGCCGGCCGCCCTTGCCCAAGACCTCTTCCATGCTGACTTCTTCAGTCTCGGTGGGCTCCTCGGGAGCCACCGCAGTCTCGCCTTCTTCCGGACTGGCGGCAGCGGCTTCAGCGTCCTGGCTGTACTGCACGCCGGAGGCAACATCGGCCATCTGCTTGTCGGTGGCAGCCTGCGAACCCTCAACTACCGAATCGGCAATCTTGGAAGCGAATAGCCGAATAGCACGCAACGCGTCATCGTTGCCGGGAATTATGTAATCCACCTCAGTGGGATCGCAGTTGGTGTCTACCACCGCGACTACCGGAATACCCAGCTTGCGCGCTTCTTTCACCGCGATCTGCTCTTTGTTCGAGTCGATCACGAACAGCGTGTCCGGCAGGCGACTCAGGTTCTTGATGCCGGCGAGGTTGGCCTGCAGGTGCTTGCGCTCGCGCTCCAGCTTCACAACTTCTTTTTTCGGCAGTAGCTCGTAGCGACCATCCGTGGCCATCTCGTCGAGCTCTTTCAGCCGCTTGACCGATTTCTGCACCGTCACCCAGTTGGTGAGCAGGCCGCCCAGCCAGCGCTGGTTGACGTAGAACATACCGCAGCGGGTCGCTTCCTCGGCGATCGCGTCCTGCGCCTGGCGCTTGGTGCCTACGAACAGCACCAGCTTGCCTTCGGCGGCCATGTCTTGGACGAACTTGGACGCTTCTTTGAACATCTTCAGCGTCTTCTGCAGGTCAATGATGTAAATTCCATTGCGCTCGCCGAAGATATATTCCTTCATCTTCGGGTTCCAACGCTTCGTCTGGTGCCCGAAGTGAACGCCGGCTTCGAGCAACTCCTTCATCGTGATATTTGCCAAGCTACCTCCTAGGTTGGCTTGCATCCTTTGCGGTGGACTCGACGCTGTGCGCCTACCCGGATCGCTCTGGATTGCTTTCCCGTACCCCGCCCCATTTGTAAACGCGGGTGCGAGAAGAATGAACTACCGTTATCAAATCGGCTGTCAGCACCAGCCCTACATTGCCAATTCTGACTGCTGACAACTGGTCACTGACAACTGTCTTTTACCGCTTGCTGAACTGGAACCGCTTGCGGGCGCCCTTCTGTCCGTACTTCTTGCGCTCTTTACCACGCGCGTCGCGACGCAGAAAACCTTCGGCCTTCAGCTTAGGCCTCAGCTCGGGGTTAAATTCCTGTAGCGCGCGCGCCGTTCCCATTCGTACCGCACCGGCTTGGCCGTTCACGCCACCGCCGTCAACCGTGCAAGCGACGTTGAAGGTGACCGCAGTCTCGGTAAGCACCAGCGCGGACTTGGCCATAATGCGCTGGGCCGCGGTCACGAAGTAAGCGTCAAACGGTTTTCCGTTGACGGTGAACTCACCGCTACCGGGACGAAGAAACACGCGGGCCACGCTCGATTTGCGCCGTCCCGTTCCGTAATACTGAACCTGATCTGCCATCGTTTGTCCGTCGGGAGACACGTGCTCCCCTTGATCCTTCCAAATAGAATTGATCGGCGAAGCCCAGCCTCACCTTTATCGCGTTAAGCGCGCTTGGCGGCTGCGGCAGCCATCGCTTCGGGCTTCTGCGCCGCATGCGGGTGCTTGTCGCCTCGGTAAACCTTCAGTTTGCTGGCCATCGCACTCCCCAGTTTGGTGTGCGGCAGCATGCCGGTAATGGCTTCTTCCACAATCTGCTCGGGCTTGCGCTGAAAACGCTTCTTGTATTCCTCGGCCTTCATGCCGCCGGGGAAGCCGGAGTAATGGTAATAAACCTTGTTGTCCGCCTTTAGTCCCGTAATACGGACCTTCTCGGCATTGATCACGATGACATGGTCCCCACAGTCCATGAAGGGCGTGTATTTGGGGCTGTCCTTGCCAGAGAGGATGCGCGCGATACGACTAGCCAGCCGGCCCAGAGTTTGGCCGTCGGCATCAACGACAAACCACTTGCGCGCAATTTCCCCCTTGGGGAAATAGGTTGACATCTCTTGAGTCTCCCAGAATATTTGAAAAAAACCGCGAAAGAGCCGCTGAGTTCTGGCGCTGGACGCGCAGGGAACTTGCTGGCGGGCAAACGCAGGACTACGAAAGATTCAAGATTAAACTATGGCCGCCGCCATTGTCAATGACAGGGCTCGCAAGCGAAGTCCCCATGAACGGAACCTAGCACCTGTACAGCCCGTCAATTGACCCGTTCCGGGCAACAGCGGTATAATATCCACAGCGTTTGAGCCGTTTCCCCTCGTAGTATCCCAGGTACAGTCTCTGGGTGTGATAGTTCGGCCCTCATGAATAACCTTAGTTTCAACATCGGGGATAAGGTCGTTTACCCTAACCACGGGGTGGGCGTGATCGAGCAGATCAGCAGCCGGACGATCGGCTCACAAGTCGAAAGATTCTACCTGCTAAAGATAAAAGCCAGCAGCCTTAAAGTCATGGTGCCGTTCCATAACGTGGGCAGCGTCGGACTGAGAAAAGTGGTCCGCAACGGCGAGGTGCAGAAGATTTTAGACTTCCTCAACGATGGAAAGTGTGAGAACCACGCAGATTGGAAATATCGTTTCAAGGACAACTCCGACAAGATGCGTACGGGTTCCCTCTTCGATGTTGCCGTTGTCCTCAAAGGTCTTCTGGTTCTTGCCCAATCCAAAGCCCTAAGTTTCCGGGAAAAGAAAATGCTCGAGCGCGCTCGCTATCTGTTGGTCAGCGAGCTGGCCATGTCTAAGAATTGGGAAGAGACCGAAGTTGAAGAACTCCTCAATAAGTCTTTAGCCAAATCCAAGCTCCGTTTTCCCGAAGCGTCGAGCATGGAAGCCTGAGTAACTCGAACTTCAGTGCCACTTGCCTCGCAGAAAATCTCCCCTTTTGCTTTCGTCCCTCCTTTGCTTTGTCAATATCCCCTCTTGCACAAGCAGCGACGGCAGTCATAAAATGCTCCGGACTCGCTCCCGAGTTCGAACTTCGCAACTACCGCCATCATCTGGAAGCCTATGCCAGGAACATTGCACATATTCCGCTTGAACCCCGAACCGCCGCAATATCAGGTAAACATCAACGTTGGTGCGAATTCCTGGGTACGGGTCTTCGACGCCTCCGGGCTCGATGAGTTTCTGCGCCACACTTGGGCATTGCCGGAAAGCGAAGTCGAGGCCATGCTGCAGGAGATACGCTCCGGAGGGCACACAACGGAGGCGCTTGTGGACATTCCTGAAGCTCACTTGGGCGAAATGGGTTTCGCCGAATCGCCTAGCGACGAGTAGGTCCCGGCCTCATCTGCAAAACTACCGCTTGCCGTCGTTGCTGACGCTGGCTTGTTGCAGCCACTTATCCCACCAGCACCGCGCCACCGTTTACGTTGAAGATCTCGCCGGTGATAAATCCCGCCAGTGGAGTGCAGAGAAACAAAATAGGCGCAGCAATCTCTTCTGGGGTCGCAACCCGGCCCAACGGAATCTTGGAAAAGATGTCGGCACGGTACTCGGGATCATTAAGCGCGCCTGCCGTCATCGGAGTATCCACCCATCCCGGCGCAACACAATTGACGTAAATAGCATGGGGTGCAAGCTCGGTAGACAGACCCTTTACCATGCTGATAATCGCTCCCTTGGTAGCCGCGTAGTCGACGTGATTGTATTCGCCGCGCTGGCCAGCCGTGGAGCTGATCATCACGATGTGTCCGCCGCGTCCGTGCTGCTTCATCTGTGCCACCGCATGCTTGGTCACCGCGAACGCACTGTCGAGGTTGACCGCGAGCGTGGTGCGCCACTGCTGATCAGTCATCTTGTCAATGG
Organism: uncultured Acidobacteriaceae bacterium; assembly: GCA_963748225.1. Classification (GTDB taxonomy): domain Bacteria; phylum Acidobacteriota; class Terriglobia; order Terriglobales; family Acidobacteriaceae; genus Bog-257. The sequence goes on along the minus strand of CAVVHW010000010.1, from coordinate 167,857 downwards.
CAGCCTCCTCCGGCCAAATTCCGTGGTTCACAATCAGTACATCAAGTGATCCGAAGCGCTGGACGGCAGCCTTCACCAGCGATTCGGTCGCTTCCATGCTGGTGAGATCTGCGCGAACCGCCTCACACAGATCGGCTCCGCATTCCTCGACCAGTCCTTGCGCTTCGGCCTGCGCGCTCTTGTAATTAAACACGACACGAGCTCCGGCCCGAACGAACAGGCGGACGGTCGCCGCCCCGATGCCGCGCGAGCCGCCAGTAACGAGGGCAACTTTTCCGTCGAGCGATAACGTGGGATGGGATGACATGGCATCCAGAAAGCTACCACACCGCTAAGTCAACAGGCATGGAACAATCACGACCCAAATCTAACTGCCGCGCGGGCTCTCGCCTTGGCAGCTTCCTCTTCCCGATTCTTCGGTGCCGCGTTGGTTTCAAGCGCATCCAAAAGACGAGTCGAGATGTCGGCAATTTCAGCAACTGCCGCCAGAAATAAGGCTTCGTTTGTTTTCGATGGCTTGTTATAGCCGGTGATTTTTCGGACGAACTGTAGCGACGCGGATCGGACCTCCTCGGCAGTGGCGGGAGGATCGAAGTTGAAGAGCGTTTTGATATTCCTGCACATTACGGTTGACCTCGCACTGGGAACGCCGTTGCGATATTGACCGGCGAATCAGCTTGCTTTCTTCCTGGCCGCGACTTCGGAATCAGCAGTGACGTGGCCGCCAGTGGCCGGTGCATAGAGTTCATCACTTCCTACATCGAACAGACGATTCAAACGTGCCCGGTAGTTCTCGAACGCAATCTGCGCTCCCAATTCCAATAATTGTTCTTCTAAAAATTGCTGCCGCAAACGCTTGTACAGGTCGTCCGAGACATGCGCCGGCCGGTCGGCCAGAGCGTCTGCCAGCTCGATGATAAGGCGTTCCCGATCACTGAACACCCGCACGTTGTTGTCCACCGCGGCGAGCAGCTTCTCGTCCGACAACCCCGCCTTTCTGCCGACGGCAGAATTGATGTCCACTCAAAACGGGCATCCCACCTGAGCTGCGGTCCGTACCTTCGCCAGTTGGATCTCGCGCAACGAAACCCGCCTTCTCTTTCCCAAACCCGCCTCCATAGCAATACTGCCCCATACAATTCCAGGTAATCGCATCTGTAACTTCGCCGGCGTCAGGTCTTTCCCAAACATTTTGCGCATCACGCCATAAAACCAGCGCAGATGCCATGGCGCCTGCTTTTTCTCCAAACCCGATGCGCGAGTCATAGGCAATCTCCTCTCTAAGAACGGCTGCTCATTAAATTAAGACGATGGCGGTTAACGTGGAGTTTCCCCACTCCACTATTGGTCGATGCTAGCCTACGGCCAAAAGGTTCAACCTCGCCATCCGGTATGTACCCAACTTCTGGTTTAGGCTACACTCCTCCACGAGCTGCCTGCGACCATCGCTGTCCGCTAACGAGACTCCGCCTCACGACCTTGCCGCCTCTATGCGGTACAAGCCATTCTCTCTCTCGACGTCAATACGTCAATCTATAGGGGTTCGAAATGTAATAGGGAACGCGGTGGTTTCCGCCATACACCAAGGTAATAATGACGCGCGAGTTTCAACAAACCATGAAAGAGGGTTGATCTTGTCTAAAGCGGAAGATTAAACGCTGGGACTGCCTCCAAGACTCGCACCTTCCATGAATTCTCGGCTGCTGTTAACAAGGCGACATAGTGCACCGTGACATCCTCGGAATGCAGCACTTTGTCGCCATCGAGTACCTGGATTTGTAATGCGGCGGTGTCTTGCAGCTCTATCGCCGAGCCCTCAGGAGAGTAAAAGACAGCGTTCACACGGTGGCCCTTATCGACGTATCGCTGATGAAGTCCCGATTTCCGCTGTTCGCTGATGGTCTGTTCCAGCTTCTCGTGCGCGGTTCCCACGAAGTTGGCGGCAAGCAGATCAGGCCGGTTCTGCTCGAGCGCGTCTGCCAGTGCCTGCCACGCGGCAGCGTAATCACGGGCGATTGCCTTCTGCGTGGTGTCTTCGACCTGTCGGGGAGTGGCGTTCTGGGTGCTCAGCATCACGTCAGGACGCCCGGCGGCCAGGACCTGATCGCTATTCTGTCGAGGTAGCATGAACATCATGCCAGCCCCGGCTGCGACAACAATCGCAAAGCGAAGAAACGGCTTCATTGTCCGCCTCCCCATTTGATTTCGTTGCCAACCACCACGCCCGAGGCCACCGAAATGGTGGCATTGCCGGAAGCCGGTAGTTGGGCCTGGGCGATGCCACGCTTGATGCGAGCATCCACGGTGCTCTTTCCGTTCGCATCCACCGAGGTGAAGGTGACAATGGTTCCGTCGGGAACGGGATTGCCGGCACAGTCGCTGATAGGATCTGTTTGGACTAGAATGCCATTCTTCTCGCGCTCTGCGTGCATGCGGATGTTGCAAGGATCAGACGCAACCTCCTGCACCACGCGCCGAACCGAAGCCGAACCACTGGATGCGACGAACTGTGCCGCACCTTCCTTGCGGGAAGAGTCCAGCTTGGTATAGGCGATCCCGTCGTGGGTCGTTTCGTTGCGGCTCACGTTCACGCCATTGGCGTTCAGCTCAAACTTGATCGGCTCAGGCTGCATGACCAGGTTCTGATACCTATCGAAAATAAACGCTGTGCCCGCGATTACGTTGGGCGTTGCCGCCGGTACTCGCGAAGGCCGCGCCAGAAACGCTATCGAGTTCACCGCACCCGCCGTGACGAAGAAGGCCGCACTATCTCCGCCTTCGAGGAAGACCGTATAACGACCCGCGTTCTTAAGGTCGTCCGCTGTAAGTTGGACATCCTGACCAAGCTGAACTTTTCTCTTGATCGCTGTTCCGGGGCCCACGATGTAGAGTATGGCCTCGCCGCTGCCGGACGTGGGAATTGCGAGACCGTTCCCGGCAACCACAGTCGCTGGGACATTGAGCGTAGCCGCCCGCACGCTATAAACAGTCGCGCACGCCAGCATCAGAAGGATTGCGAAACGCAGGCTCTTCATCATCACTGTTGCCGGTCCAGCATGTACTGATTAACAGTTACGCGATAGTTGTGTACGTTCGACGCCAGGTCATCACGCAAGTCCACAGCAAAAGGAACCGGCGTCTGCGGTAACAGGGCCTGGTCCACGTAGCCATCTGAAACCCAGATCACTTTGCCCGCATTGTCGTAATAGGTTGCCAGGACATGTGGGATGTTGACGATCTGGCCGCTTTGGTTCACCAGTTCGCCTTTCAGCACGTGGCGCCCACGCGCGTCAGTTTCCACTCGCTGATGCATAACGCCAATCACCGGATCCGCCGAAGCCGGCACCAACATGGAATTCGGTTGCATGTGGACACTCTTCACTGTCGAGAGCGACACCTTGGGGAAGTCAATGCGGAAAGGCGAGATCTCTTTGGGCAGCAGCGTATGCGAGATCTTGTCGAAGCTGGTTTCTTCGCCCAGTACGTCGCCATTCTTGCCCGATAGGGTAGCATTCACTGAGACGAAGCCCGGCACCGTATCTTCATTCTCGATCTCACCCACAATGATCGTGCTGTTTCCTTGCGGGATGGCATTCATGGAGACGATGCGTACTCGTGGGGCCTCCACATTCTGTGCACCCCAGTCATCGCTGGAGCCGCGCGTTATGACATCCCAGCGCAAATAGTTCGACTGTATGACCTGCGGAGGCACCTTAGCCTCTCTTTCCACCGGCCACTCGACCTTCCAACTGCTACCTTCCTTTACCACCTTCAGATCGCGAGTGTCATAGAACGCTCCCACCGCAGTGGCATACTCCAGCGTTGCACGCACCAGGGCCTCATTGTCGTTCGCGTGAAGGACCTTGGTGTCGGCCTGTTGCAAGGATGAGTAGGTACGCAGGCTGCCGTCGCGTCCGGAGAGATCGCGCGCGAATGCCGCCTCGTCGCTGTCGCCGGAGTTTGCAACGTAAGCATAGGCGCCCCGATAGTCATGCGCCTTGACATGCGCGAACAATGATTGCACCGCGCCTTCCGGTGACTTCGCCGGCGACAACTCGCTGGGCCGGACTGTTCCCACAGCCACGAGTACGACGGTCACGATAAGAATCAAAATGGGCAGCACACGTTTCATTACTTGGCCTCCCGCAGGACCATAGGCTCATTCGCCGCAGGTGCAGGGAATTCCAGAGTCTCTCGCACACGGCGCCGTTCAGGTAACAGCAACACCAGGAAGAGCGCAAATAAACTGCTGGCGACGGGCAGAATTCCCCACATGAGTCCTTCCATTGCAGTAGGCATGAAGCCGACAAATTCAAGCGTTTTGGCCGGGGGAACATCTTCTTTGGTCCACAGGGTGACGTTACCGTTGTCGTAACTCTCGGCTTGGCGCCATCCAGCGAAGGCAAGCAGCGGCTCGTAGAAACGGTCACGCACAAATATGTACTTCAGACCGTACTGATTGGCATGTTTCAAAACCGCGCGTAGTGCCTCCATTCCCGAAGTGCCGTAGTACTTGGAGTTGTACAACTGGCCGGCGCCATAGGCTGTCATTTCCGGCAGAAGGCGCGCGGAGTTGTAGTCGCCGTCCACACTGCTGGCGTTGGTGTAAGTCGAAACTTTCGCGAAGTTGCTGCCGAATCCCAGAGTGATGTAACGGAAATGTGAATGGTCATCACGGTTCAGAAAGGCGATGACCTGATCGACATTGAACGGTGAACTGTTAATCGGATGGATGGTGATCCACGCAACCGCCATGGCCATAGTGGCGACTGCGGCGATCGAGAGCCCAACCACCGCTTTCAGGCGGAAGCGCCTAATCAGTTCCACCGCCAGCATGCCGACAAATGGCATGGCCATTAGAGTGGCCCAAAAGGTGAACCGTTCGAAGGTGAGTACCTGGTAGGCGCGGCCGAGTAGGATCTTGCCCACCGGAGTGGTGCCGCCCAAGCCGAGCAGCGCGGTCACATACCAACCGAACAGCAACGGACGAAGCCGGCGCACCGCTGAGCCCCGCATCACGATGTAAGGAATTGCCAGGATCATGGCGCCCATGGGGATGATCCAGAAATTGATTCCACTGAACGGCTTCAGCAGATAGTTGTCTCGCGAGCCGTGAGGAATCGGCATCTGGTTGATCGGGTTCTTGAACAGTGCCACCCAATAAGGCCACAGCACCACGGCAACTCCCGCGATGGCGATCAGCGCGAATAGCGCCGCGCGACCGAGGACCCCTCCGACGGATGAGTGCTCAACCTCTGCCTCGTCATCCACCCCATCGCGGTCCATGATCGCGAGCACCAGCACCGGAATGGCAAACAAAATTGCGCCGAACAACAACGTCACGTGGTGCACCGCCGCCGCCGCCCAGGCAATGGCCACTCCCTTCAGCAGCGCCGTGAATTGCGCCGTACGCAACCACACATAGAAGAACGGTATGGCATTAAGGGTGAGCGCGGCAGCGGCGGTGGTGGGCAGTTGCCCCGACTGATAAACCAGCATCGCCAGCGAACCCAGAAAAACCGAACCTAAAGCGGCATAGCTGGCCGAAACTTCATCCACCCACAGACTCGCATACCGATACATGCCGATCGGCAACAGCAGAATGGCAATAAACTGCACAAACATGTAAGCCATCTGCAGCCCCATGATGTGCGAGAACAGCGCAATCCACTGGTGCGTCAACGGTGGATACGTAGTCTGCGAAAATCCACCGAACCACTTTACGTTCCAAGGATTGAACCAGTGATGCGCATAGTGCGCGGCAAAGAAAATATGCGTGTTCGCATCATACGAGCCTGCGGGCAACTGCATCAGCAGTAGCGGACCGTGCACCGCCAGCGCGATCAGAAGTATGGCGGAGAGCGGAATCGCTCTTGAGGGGAACGTCGGCGACTTCGATATCAAGGGAGTGCCTCCGAAAGCTGCATCCGAACCCGTTGGATTCGCAGAATGGCGAGTAGGTTTTCTACGGTATTTCGACACCAAAAATAAGCACTGAAATATCCATCCGGCGGGATGAGCACCCGGCATTCCACAATTGAGCATCGCGACACCCATGGATGTGGGTAGTGAAGTACCAACACAGCCATAACGAAAATATTCGCATCCGAGAAAGATGGAATTTAGCCCGCCAGGCAAGTTCCAGTACAGGCTCCCATTCCGCAGAGAGTTTGTCCAAAGTGAAAATGAAAACTGTTCTCCTGATAGTTTGTTCCCTGCTGTCGCCGATTACGCCCATGATGGCGCAGACATTTGAAATCAATGGCCAGCAATCGCCGGCGGCAACGACATCGCCCAATGCAAAACAGAAAAAGAAGAACCAACCCTCAGCGCAGACCAACGCGTCCGGCGAGAACAGCATGGGTTGGGGCAGCAGCATTGAAGTCGGACGACTGGCGCGCGCGGCCGAGGATGCCTTGCGACGGGGCAATCCCGGTGCTGCCGCGGACTATGCGGAACGCGCGGTTAAGGCGGCTCCCCAAGACAATAAGTTGTGGTTTCTGCTAGGGTACACTTCGCGTCTGGCAGGGCGATACCAAACCTCGCTTGAAGCCTACCAACACGGGCTGCAGAGCGCTCCGGGCAATGCCGACGGTCTCAGCGGGTTGGCCCAGACGTACGCCCGGATGGGCCGCACCGACGAAGCTAAGCGGCTCCTGTTGCAGGTGATCCAGGCCAATCCCAACCGCGCCAACGATATGTTAATAGCGGGTGAACTGTTCCTGCGCACCGGCGACACACAGGAGGGAGTCAACCTGCTGCAGCGCGCGGAAGCCAAGCAGCCGAACCCGCATGCCGAGCTGATGCTGGCGGTGGCTTATCTGAAGTTGAAAGAGCCCGGCCGCGCCAAACAAATGCTTGACCTGGCGAAGAAGCATGCGCCAGGCAATGTCGAGATATTCCAGGCGGCGGCAACCTACTATCGCGAAGAACACGATTACAAGTCCGCGATTGCTACCTTAAAGAGTGCGCCGCGAATGACTGCGCCGGTCCTGGCGGACCTTGGCTACACCTACGAACTGGATGGGGACAAGCAAAAAGCGGCCGACGCATACACTCGCGCCGCCAACGCCAAGCCGAAAGAAATTGGTTACCAGTTGAGCGCGGCGCAAGCCCAACTGCGGCTCGGCAATCTGGAGGAAACGCGTACCTACCTGAACCGGGCTGCCGCCATCGATCCTGGATACTACCGCCTGCACGCCATTCGTGCGGCACTGGCCAAAGAAGAAAACCGGCCGGACGTGAGCTATCGCCGAGTACAACGCGGCGATCAAAGCCATGCCGGCAGGAGGTGTGCCTGAAGGACAGCTCTACCCCGTCCAACTGCGGCTGAACCTTGCGGAACTCTATCGCGCTGACGGTCAGGACGAGGCAGCGCACCAGCAGATAGCCATTGCCGAAGAAGAAATCAACAAACTCGATGTGCAGGGAACGGCGAAAGCTGAGTTCCTGCGGGTCCGCGCGTCGCTGAAGCTTTCGGATAACGACTTGAAGGGAGCGGAAACCGACCTGGTTGAGGCCCGGAAACTCGATCCCGACAACCTCAACATCAAGCTGCAGTACGCGAACTTGCTATGGAAGGAAGGCAGCAAGGACGAGTCGCGGCAAATCTACGGTGACGTACTCGGCAAAGATCCTGACAACCACTACGCGTTGGAGGCGATGGGCTATCTCTATCGCGAAGACAACAACACCAAGATGGCCGAGGAATATTTCAATCGCTTAGCCAAGGCCTACCCCGATGACTACGTTCCCTATCTTGCGCTGGGTGACATGTACACGCAAACCGGCGAGTTCGAGCGCGCCGATTCGAACTATCAGGAAGCCTACAAGCGAGCTCGACAGAATGCCTTAATCGTAGCCAATGCGGCGAATGCCGCGATTGAAGCGCAGCAGATCAAGCTCGCCGGCGAATGGGTTAACCGCGCCACCGGTAAGATGAATGACGATCCGCGGGTGATGCGCGAGCGCGAACGCTACCTCTTCCACGAAGGCAAGTACGCGGAATCGGCGAAGCTGGGGTACAAGGTGCTGCAGCAATTGCCGAATGACCGCAACGCTTCGGTGTATCTGGATTACGACCTCTACAACCTCGGACGCTACGATGACGCGCTGGTCATCGCTAACCAGTATGGATCGCGGTTGCCCAAGGAGCCCAACTTTCCCTTGCTCGCGGGGCACGTGCACAAACACACCCAACTGCTGAACGAGGCGGTTGACGACTACACGCAAGCCATCGCACGCGATCCCAAAATGGTGGAAGCCTATGTAAACCGGGGTTATGTGCTGAACGACATGCAGAACGCCGAACAGGCTTCGCAGGACTTTGAAACCGCGCTGAAGCTAAGTCCGAACAATGGCATCGCGCACCTGGGCCTGGCATTCAGCGACCTGCAACTGCGCCAACCCAAGCAAGCCCTCGAGCAGGTGGATGACGCGCAGAAGTTCATGGGCGAATCAGGTGCAACGCATCTGGTGCGCGCCACTGCCTATCGGCAACAACGCTTGCTGGGCAGCGCGGAGCAGGAATATCGCGCCGCTCTGAAGTACGCACCCAACGATTTGCAGCTGCAACTGGCGCTGGCCGACACGCTGTACGACATGCGTCGCTACCAGCAGTCGATTGACGCTCTGAACCAGGCCTTAAGCCTTTCGCCGGATGATCCACTGATCTACGCCCGGATGGCGCACGCGTACGCCGAATTACATCAGCGCGACGAGACTCTGCGATACGTTGAAGCGGCGGAGCGGCAAGGCGGCGACCAGTCCGCCATATTGCTTGACACGGGCGATGCTTTGTTGACGCTGGGCGATGAGAAAGCTGCCATGGACCGCTTCAGCCGCGCGCTCGATGCGCCTGACGCCAACCGGGTTGACGCTCGCCTCGCCATCGCGCGCTTGATGGTCCGCTACGGCCATGACGACGATGCCAAACAGCAAATCAGTCTCGCCTTTGCCGAGAGCCGGATTGGCGAAGCTCCTCCGGTGACCCCGGGAAACCTGATCGAAGCGGCCAACCTGCTACTGGCCATGCACGATTTCGATCTGGCTACAGATTATTTTCAGAGGGCGCAGCAAGCCGGAGCCGCCGATCAAGTCGTGGCTATCGGTCTGGCGAACACCTACCTGGCGCAAGGTAAGACGAAGCAGGCCGACGAGGCGCTGGCTGTGCTCGGCGACGATCCCGGTTCGAATCAGAATTATGACTACCTGCTCGCGCAAAGCGAGGTGTACCGGCAACGTCATCAGACCTGGAACGCGATGATGACGCTCGCGCACGCTGACCAACTGGGCGGCAGTGAGATTGCCCAATTGGAAGGTCTGCAAGTAGCCAGTGAAGAAGGTTTGCGAGTGACCGATCATCTCAGCTTGCTGACCGACTTCACCACCGGCGGCATTTACGACGATTGGACGGTCTACGTACTCGACCAGCAAATCTTCGGATTAACCAGCAAGAGTCCCAATCTGCCGCCGCCGCGGTCGGAGCAAGAGTCGCTGTGGACAACGGCGTACCGCTATCACTTCGACAACAATTTCCCTATGCTGAGCGGCTTCTTCCAGATCCAGAACGACACTGGCGAGGAGTCATTGCCGCAGCAAGCGCTGATCATCAATCGCAACACTTTCGACTACAACTTCAATAGTGCCGTGAATCCGGTGCTGCATCTCGGCGATGCGTGGATCGCTTTCAACACGGGCCTGCAATTTACTTTGCGCCGGGACAACTCGGCGCCGCAGTACGAGAACCAAAACTTATTTCGCCAGTTCATGTACGCCAATAGCAGTTCGTTCGGCAATTGGCTGTCGTTCAACGCCAGCCTGTATCACGAGGCCGGCCCTTTCACCGCGACCGGCTACAAGCTGAACTCCAACGATGTAGGCAGTACGTTGCAGTTCACGGTAGGGCGGCCATGGGGTAAGACCGCGCTCATTACCGGCTATACCCGCCGCGATCTCACGTTTAGCCCGTTGGTGCGACAGTTCTTCACCACTTCTTCCTACGCCGGCCTTCAGCGCAAGTTCTTCGATCAGAAACTCACGGCCAGCCTTTTGGCCGAGTACATCCGCGCGTTCGAAGTGCAGGACACATTGTGGGCCAGGGCTCATGTCTGGCGTCCGGTCGCCACCGTCCAGTACAACGTGAACCCATCGTGGAGGGTGGATGGCCAGTTCGCCTACGAAGGAAGCGGAAATGCTTTCCAGGCGTATGACAACATGTACAGCAGTTTCTTCATCACTTATGTAAGACCACTGCACCGAACCGTAAGCGATGCCGCTGGGCAATTTCCAGTGGAGTATCCCCTGCGGTTCTCAGTCGGCGTTCAGGCGGAACAATTTCCATCGTTCACGGGAACCGCCCAGAGCGGAACGTTAATTCGTCCCGTATTTCGTTTGACGGTTTTCTAACCGAGGAGTTCAGTTGAAGATTTGCCTGGTAAGCGCGTTTCCCCCCAGCCGACGAGGGCTTAACGAATACGGGTTCCATATTGCGCGCGAATTGCAGCGCGATCCTCTATTGAGCCTTACGGTCCTGGCGGACGAATTGGAGGGCCAAGCCGAAGAGTTACCGGACTACGACGTCCTGCGCTGCTGGCGTTTCGACTCCGTTGCGAATCCGGCACGATTGTTGCAAGCCATCAACGACATCAAGCCGGATGTGGTCTGGTTCAATTTGCTGTTTTCGAGTTTCGGGAATAATCCACTCGCGGCTTTCGCGGGATTGACGCAGCCGGTCTTGTCGCGCCTGAGCGGCCGCTATACGCACGTCACGCTGCATCACCTGATGGACAACATCAGTCTGGTTGACTCCGGCGTCCGTTTTCCCCGGCTGTATCGCCTGGGCGGAGCAGCGGCCACGCGATTGTTGCTGATGGCGAATTCGATCTCGGTGCTGTTACCGGCGTATCGCCGCACTCTCATCGACAAGTACCGCGGCGAAAACGTCCATTTTCGCGCACACGGAATTCTAGGAGGACGACCGGAGCCGCCTGATTTCAGCAAACGTGGCAATCCCGAGCACCGCATACTCGCTTTCGGAAAATGGGGCACCTATAAACGCGTGGAGTTGCTGATCGAAGCCTTCGAGCGGGTGTCGAGCGAGAGACACGATGTCCGGCTCGTGGTGGCGGGATCAAACCACCCGGTGGCTCCCGGTTACATCGAATCCGTAGCGGAAAAAATGAAAAGTAATCCTCTCATCGAATTCACTGGCTACGTGGAGGAAGACGACATCGCGGGATTGTTCCGAAATGCGAGCGTCCTGGTGCTGCCATATACCTCGGCGACCGGAGCCAGTGGCGTTGCCCACCTGGCCTGCGAATTCGGCGTTCCGATTTTATCGTCGGGAATCGATGACTTCCGCGACATGGCGCGAGATGAGGGCCTTGCCATCGACTTCTACGAAACCGGCAGTGCGGAGAATCTGGCACAACGGCTGAATCTTCTTCTCGACGACGCCGACCGCTTGCGGGAAATGGCGGAGCAGAATTTCTCCGCCGCGTTGCGCATGACCATGCCACAGATTATTCGCCAATATTTGCGCTCGTTCGATCTTCACCAGCGCGCCCGAGCCTTAGAACCGATATCGCGATTTCGCAGGATTCCTTCCTGGGTTCCTTCGCGCTCGGCGATTTTCCGCGCGGCTGCCCCGAGGTGGGAAACATGGACATAAAAGCCATTCTTATGGTCGGGGGCAGTACGTCCGGCCAGGAGGAGAGCATTGGCGGCGTCTCGATCGCCTACCTGGACGTACTTGGCAAGCCAGTTATCCAAAGAGTGTTCCAGCGCTTAGAGAGGTTTGGCGTCTCCGGGGCTACGATCATCAGCCACGCTCCCGCGGAGGCGGAGCCATTCGCGCGGCGGGCGCGTCTGCATGCCGGCCTGACGTGGAAACAGGCTCCGCAGGGCCAATTCTGGCAAACGGCGGAGAACATCTTCAGCGAGTATGTCGAGGGTGGCGCAGAGCTTGTGATTGCAGTGCGGGTCGGCCCGTATGTCGAACTCGACTACGAGGAAATGATTCAGCATCATCTCCGCCATCATTGTCCGGTAACCATGGCCGTCGACGCTGACGGCTCCTCACTCGATATTTTTCTGGTGAGCGCTTCACGTCGAAACGACGCGGCGTCCTTGTTTCGCAGTGAGCTGAAAAAACTCCGCACGGAGTGCCAGAGCTTTGGTGTCTCGGGCTATACCAACAGGCTGAAGACCGCCGCCGACTTGCGTTGCCTGGCGGTCGACGGATTACTCCACAAGAATTCCCTTACTCCTGAGGGAATCGAGACCAGGCCGGGCGTGTGGGTCGCCAAATCCGCTCGTGTACACCACAAAGCGCGAATCGTGGCTCCCGCATTCATCGGGCCATACAGCAAAATTCGGGCTGCCGCCTTGATCACCCGTGGCACGGTGGTTGAGCACCACGTGGAAATTGATTGTGGCACGGTGGTCGAGAACTCCACCGTGCTTCCCTACACCTACGTTGGCGCAGGACTCGACGTCATGCACTCGGTCGTGGGCTTCCACCGACTTTCGCATCTGGTTCGCAAAGTCGAGGTCGAAATCAGCGATCGCAAATTGGTGGGAATGCCGGCGGTGGGAGTTCTTTCTCGTTTGGCAGGCAGCACGGCCGCGCTTTTTGCCTTCTTACCTAAAGAGATTTACCGCGGATTTTTTGCGCCTTCTCATCGGAGAAGCACCGCGGATGCTCCGGAATGTTCCGAGCAGCAGGCAGCTGCCTTGAACGCTCCGGTTACGGAAGCTCATGGGCCCGGCCCGGAGGCTTCGGAGTTCCCCTCCACTTTAGCTGTCGCGAGGAGATATGGAGAGCAGTAACAGGCCCGTAGTTGTCAAAAGAATGCCAGAAAGAATGAATCTCAAACAGGCCCGCAGTTTTTTTCAGGAGGTGGCTCCCTTTTTGAACTCAGACCGGCCCCAAGTCGTATTCGACATGTCCCAGGTTCGGCGCATCGATGCTGCCGGGGTTGATGTTCTGCTGAAGTGTATGCGGGATGCCATCCGGCGCGACGGTGACGTGAAACTAGCCGCGCTGTCTGCGGAGGCCGCAGTGGTGCTGGAGCTAACCCGCACTGGTCGTCTCTTCGAAATTTACGATACCTCCGGCGAGGCGGTGAAGAGCTTCAGCGGGTTCCTACCCAACGCGATCAAACATTTCTATCCCCATCCCGCTCATGGTGTCACAGCTGCGGTTCCCCCGGAAACATTCGTGGGCCACGGAGATGATCAAGACAGAGCCGATATGGCGGCATGAGCATCAATCCAGACACGCTCGTAGAATGCGCACCCCCGGATGGCTTGAGCCGGGGGGGAAGTTGGTTGCGCAGATGGCATGCCTCCCACGCAAAGTTCTTGGGCGGGAGCATCATCCTGCTTATCGGCTCTATTTTCGTGAGTCTGGCAAATTTCGGATACAACATTGGCGTAGCCCGCATGCTGGGGGCTGCGGATTTTAGTCACGCCGCGGCGGCGGTGACGATTCTGATGTTGGTTTCCGCCATCACCCTTGCCTTCCAATTGGTGTGCACCAAGCTGGTGGCGAAGGAAGACACGGTGGAAGGCAAAGCTGCCGTTTACCAGCGGCTGCGAAAGAGAGCCTGGACCATTGGCATCGGGCTCGGAGTATTCATGTTGTTGAGCAGCTCGGCCCTGACCGCCTACCTTCGGCTGTCGAGTCCCTGGATCATTATCTTGCTCGCCATCGGCCTGACAATTTACGTGCCGCTGGGAGTGAAGCGAGGCGGCTTGCAAGGGACATGCCGCTTTAAGGGACTTAGCTGGAATATGGTGGCAGAAGCCACCAGCAAGTTTGCGTTGGCGATCGTCCTCATCGAGCTGGGCTTCGGCGTTCTGGGTGCAGTAGCTGCGATTTCTGCTTCGGTAGTCTTCGCTTACTGTCTGCCGGATGGCGCCAAGGAGCTTCGAGGCATTGCCATATCGGGTAAACCAGCGGCCATTGGCGAGGCAATGCAGGCCATTGTCTTCTTTGTGGGACAGGTCATCATCAGCAACATCGACATACTGATGGTGAAGCACTTCTTTCGTCCCGACGTGGCCGGACTTTACGCCGCCATCGCGCTGGTAGGACGGCTCCTGTACTTTGGCGCATGGTCCATCGTGAGCGCTATGTTCCCGGTATCCGCCGAAAGCAAGGAGGACGGCCAAGGGCAGCGCTTGCTGGCATTGCCGCTGCTGATGGTTACGGGGATGTCGGTGGTCTTTACCCTGGTCCTCGCAACATTTCCGGAAGTCGTTTTCCGGTCTTTGTTCGGGACACATTTCCCCACAGCGGTGGAAGGCTTGAACCTGTTGCTGAGCATGAATGCAGCGGCTACGGGTACGTACGCGATCGCAGTGGTGCTCATCACCTACGAAATGTCGCGGCGAATAGCGAACACCGCCTGGCTGCAACTGGTTGTCAGCGGAATGATTGCGGTTGGAATTTCATGGTTTCACTCAACCTTACTGGAGGTCATCGTCGTCCAGCAGGTTCTTAGGCTTTTACTGTTGCTTGCGGTTTCTTATCCCTTCGTCAAGACGTGGGCAACAGCTGGCAGGAGGCTGCATGAAGCGGCTACGGCACGTTACTGAAGCGGAAGTTATCGCTGAATTCCTGAAGAACGAGTTCTATCAGGAAGAGTTCCATCATGATCGCGACCAGTTCGAACAGCTGGTCCTGGGGGCTGACGTTACGGATGAAGCGGCCAATACATTGCGCCGGGCGCTCCTGTTCCGTCGCCGAGGGCATTTGTGGAGAGAGCTGCCGACCGACACGGCTTGGTGGGAAGTGCAAATCGAAGCGGAAGACCTGGAACGGATTCGGGTGTTTCCCCGGGCGCAATGGCGCAAGGTGGCGAATGGAAGCTTTCTGCTGCGAGACATCGTGAGGCAGATCAAGAACACGCCTTTTCGCGGTAGAACGCGCGACTTTATCGCCAAGGTGCAGGCCTTCAGCTATCGGTTGCGCATGACGGCAGACGACAGTGCCGTGCTGCTTATCGGACTGGATGACACGCAGCCAGTGACAGTGCTGGAAGGCAATCACCGCCTGACGGCGGCTTTGCTGGCATCGCCGGAGGTCTTGCAGAAGCGCTTCCGGGTGTTCTGTGGCTTCTCGGCGCGCATGTCGGAATGTTGCTGGTATCAGACGAACGTCCCAAATCTTTGGCGCTACGGGCGCAACCGCGCGCGGAATTTGTTTTATGACCGCGATGCCGACGTCGAGCGACTGATGGATTCGGTCGCTTTGCCAAGATCTTCGGCGCAACCGGCGTTGGCGCCGGTTACCGCCCAGAAAACTGCGACAGGGTCGAAGTAAGCAATTGGGCCAGGATCAAAAATTCTTGTCTGGAAGGAGCTTGCAGAATGAAAGCTCATCGTCCATTACTGATCAAGTTCACGACGCTCGTTGTAGGACTGGCGTTGTGCGGAGTACCGGAGTGCGCGCAGGCGTTGCAGGATGGCGCAGCACCTCCACAAAACGGTCAACAGCAACCATCGAACGGCACCACCGTCGATCCGTCGCAAGGTCCGCTGCAGCCGGTTCCGAGCCAGAATCAACCAAACGTGAGTCCGAACCAGGATACCGGGATAGCGCCCGAACCGGTTCCGGCTACGCCTGCCCCACAACCGAAGCCTGAGCAGCAGATGCAGCAGCCCTTGGGTGCGGCGACGGCTGAGGGCGTGCCCACCGTCGGCGGTGGAGCTTCGCGTCCGGCCGGAGAAGCCATTGCCCCGGCGAAGCAGAATCAGCGCAGGTCGCTACTGATCAAAGTTGGCCTGATTGCTGCTGCCGGCGTAGCCGTTGGCACGGTCGCCGCGCTCACCAAGGGTACTTCGGCTAAGCCGTAACTTGCGTGCAGGAAACACGAAGGGTGGACTGCACCGGTTGAGGAGGCACGAACAAATGCTTGTGCCCAGGAATTTGAATGCTTCAAGACGCTTCGTCAGATCGACGCGGCAAGTCCCTGCTGGTCTCGTTTTCAGGGCTTGACGGCTCCGGCAAGAGCACGCAGATCGACAACCTGCGGCAGATGTTGCATGACCGCGGGCTGAGCACAAAGTTGCTGGCGTTCTGGGATGACGTGGTTGTGCTCAGCCGCTATCGCGAAGGTTTTGTGCACCGTGTATATGGGAGCGAGAAAGGTATTGGCGCACCAGATCGCCCAGTTAGGCGGCGCGACAAGAATGTTCGTAAGTGGTACTTGAGCATTATTCGTCATGGACTGTACTTGCTCGATGCGCTCCATCTTGTGATCGTGGTTCGTCGAGCGCGCTCGGCCGGAGCCGACGTCGTCATTTTGGATCGCTATATCTACGACGAACTCGCGAATCTTCCGCTTTCCAATTTCGTTAGCCGGATATTTGTTCATTTCGTGGCGGCATTCATTCCCAGGCCCGATGTGGCTTACCTGCTGGATGCTGATCCGGACGCTGCTCGCGCCCGCAAGCCTGAATATCCAATCGATTTCTTGCACGAATGTCGGCGGGCTTATTTCTTGCTGGCTCAGCTTTTGGGATCCATGACGATCATCCCGCCGCTACCGCTGTCTGAGGCGAAGCGCGAAGTAGAAAGCGCTATCGCGCGGGTCTTGGTCAGGCGACGCACAGAAACGCCGGCTAGGCTGGAAACTGTCTCGTAAGCAAGAAATGAAAATCTGGGACGAGGCTCGATGGCAGCCCAAAATCCCTTCTAATCGACATTTTTAGCTCGGCAGAACGAACCCGTCAATCGTTCGCGGATCGGCGTGCAGCTTACCCACGACTACCGGTCCCTTCATCACCTTCTGAAACGCTGCCTGAAACTGGTTCATCTCGTCACGCGTCCCGATCGTAATGCGGGCATAGGTTGGCATAATCGGCCAGATCCGCCCGATGAACACGTTCTGGTGGGCCATGGCTGTGATCGCCTCTTTCGCCGGCCGCTTGGTATCGAGCATGAAACAGTTGGAGACGGAAGGAATATAAGAGTATCCGTTGCGATCGAGCCACTGGAAAGTTTCCTCGCGAATTTCAGCGTTGACGCGCTTGCGCTCGGGCACGAGTTGCAGGTCTTTCAGGCTCGCCGATGCCGCGGCAACGGCGGTGACCGGCATGGGATTTCCGCCGCCGTAATTCTCGATCTTCTCCACCAGGTCGGGTCTGCCAATGGCAAATCCGCATCGCAAACCTGCCATCCCATAGAGCTTGGAAAAGGTACGCAAGACGATCAGATCCTGGCCGGCCTTCACCAGGTCGATGGCCGAAGGTGCATCGCAAAAGTGAATGTAAGCCTCGTCCACCAGAACGATCGAACCTTTGGGCTTATTCTCGAGTAGATACTCGATGTCGGAATGGCTGGTCAGCGTTCCGGTCGGATTATTCGGCGTGCAGATATAGAACACGCCTGCATCGGGTGCCGCGGCAATCATGGCCCGTACGTCGTGCGCGTAAGTCTTGGTGAGAGGTACCTTGACCACACGAGCTCCGGAGTTGTTCGCGGCAAACATCCCAGCTTCGTACCCGGGATCGGCGGTCACGTAACTCGCCTTAGGCGAGGTGAAGGACATGACGGTGTAGTGCAGCGGCTCGCTTGATCCGGCAAAAATCCTGAGATTCTCCGTTTTCACTCCGACACTTTGCGCGTACTCGGCAACGAATTCCTCACACACGGCAAAGCGATAACGGCCAGACTCCGGGACGATGGCCGCGATCGCGCTGCGCGCAGCTGCGCAAGGGCCAAGAGGATTTTCGTTGGCATTGATCCGCACTCCACCGGTGGAAAGGGGTCGCTCTTGCGCGTACGCCAGCATTGGCTCGGTAACGACACGGAACGCAAGTGCCGCGGAGGCAGCTGTAGAAAGATGCAGGAACGACCGGCGGGAGAAAGCTGTCAGGGCCTCATGGTGCGACATTTGCCACACTCCTCTTGCTTGGTGACCGACATCTTAACGCGTTTTGGGTAATCATCGCACGCGTTACCTCAGCGCGAGGAATTAACAATCGCGATGAAGCGCTTGCAAGCCGGCCGTTTGCTACCCTAACCTTCGGTGCAGTCCTCGTCTCAGGAAATCTTGTACTCTCTCGAAGCGCATGGCGACGCCGTCATTCTGCGCCTCGTCTCGGAGGACGGTACAAACCGCTTGACGTGCGCCCGAGTGCAGGCCCTCCTCGCTGCTGTCGAGGAGCTTGCGGCGCATCCGCCCTGGCGACTGGTGATCGCTGGTAATCCGAAGTTCTTCTCGGCGGGCGCCGACCTCAATGAGATTGCGGCGCTGACTGGCCCGGAAGCATTCCGTTTCGCACATATGGGCCAGCGCCTAATGAATGCTGTCGCCGCTTTTCCTGCTCGCACCGTCGCCGTGATCCAAGGTTACTGCATGGGCGGAGGACTCGACTTGGCACTCGCCTGCGCTCGTCGCGTCGCCAGCCCTCACGCGCTGTTTGGACATCGCGGCGCCGCTTTGGGCTTGATCACCGGCTGGGGAGGTACGCAGCGCCTGCCTCGGCTGGTCGGGAAGGCCCGCGCACTGCAAATGTTTCTGGCAGCGGAAAAACTACACGCCCCGCAAGCGTTGCGGGCCGGGCTGGTGGACGCGGTGGTAGAGGACCCGTTGGCAGTGGCGCTGGAAGCCACCGTGTCGCCGCTCTGCGGCTAGATGGAGTTCCCCACGCCACCCGGCGCTCCCGCGCCGGGCTAATGTCATCCCGCCGCGTTGCGGCTAGCATCTGCGCGAACCTGTCATCCGACCGCATGGATGGCAGATTTTAGCAAATATGTCATTCTTTACCATCTCGGTCAATAGTTTAGAAATTGCCATTTCGTCCACGTAGCGGCTAAGGTTGGCAAACCTGTCATGCCCCGTGTTGCGCCTTGCGTTTCCCGAATATTTACGATCGAACGCACGTCATCATCGGCGCAACCTGATTCGGGAAGCAGATCGAGTTTGCCATGTGCAACTGCGGTATCCTCTTGCCATGCTCCCGCGTGGCGACCAGCAGTTGGTACAGATCATCGATGCGGCGCTCGCCGACAGCGCGCGCCGCAGTGGCGAGTGGCTGGTCTGCAAGCCGGGATGCACGCAGTGCTGCATGGGAGCTTTTGCCATCAACCAACTCGACGCGCTTCGGTTGCAGCAAGGTCTGGCGGAATTGGAGGCATCCGACCCTGCGCGTGCGGCGCAGGTGCGTAATCGCGCCCGCGCGTCGATTGCCCGGATTGCGCAGGACTACCCCGGAAATCCTCTGACTGGAATTCTGCACGAGGGCAAGGCGGCCGAGGCGCTCTTCGAAGAGTTCGCAAACGATGAACCTTGCCCCGTCCTCGATCCCCAGACTGGGATGTGCGATCTGTATGCGGCGCGTCCCATGACCTGCCGCGTCTTCGGGCCACCGGTGCAATCCGAAGGTGGCTTGGGTATCTGCGAGCTGTGTTATCACGGCGCAAGCGAAGAAGAGATCGCTTCTTGCGAGATGACGGTTGATCCCGATGGCTTGGAGGCGGCGTTGCTCGACGAGCTCGAACGAAGCACCGGGCGGCGAGGCAGGACCATCGTGGCGTTTGCGGTAGGACTGTAGTCTGCGTGGTAGAGGGTCATCAGTCTAATTGTTGCTAGTCCGAATCGGCCTCAAAGCGGGATTGACAAGGGAGATTATTCTGAAGGTGTTAGAGGAACAGGCCGGCTAGCATGTTCGGTGTCGTCTTTTCAATCTTGGTGATCATTGCGCTCCTAAGCATTTGCGGCGAGATCATTATGAGAGTGCGCCTCACCAAGAGAGCTTCGCGCGACAAAATGGCATGGTGCAGACGCGGCGGTGACGAAGTTTCCGCTACTTATGAAGAAGTGTTTCCCCGCAGCTTATTGCCAGTTTTCAGACGCCCTGTTTTCAGGTTTTTTCTGGTGCTCACTTCCGTTATCCTTCTATTTATCCTGTGGAAATCAAAGTAAGGCACTATCCTCCGTCGCCTCCATTGCATGCTCTCCCTTCCCTGCTTTATCGTAAGTAGTTTGCCTCTCACTCATCATGACTGATCATAGCCACTTCCGGATCACCCTCCGCGTTCGAGACCAAAGTAAAGCCCGACTCGCCGCGCTTCGAACGCAACCAGAAAGCCATGGCCGAGATGGTCGCCAACGTTCGCAATGAAGAGCTTCTCATCGCGCAGGGCGGCGGCGACAAGGCGATCGCGTCGCAACACAAGAAGGGTCGCCTGACCGCGCGCGAGCGCATTGCGCTGCTGATCGATCCCGGCACCGAGTTCTTCGAGCTTGGCGGCTACGCGGCGTGGGGAATGTACGAAGAGTGGGGCGGCGCGCCCTCCGCCGGCACGGTAACTGGCCTGGCGCGGGTGCAAGGGCGGCTGGTCATGCTGATCGTGAACGACGCCACGGTGAAGGCTGGCGCATTCTTCCCCATGACGGCGAAGAAGGTGATTCGCGCGCAGAACATCGCCATCGACAACCACATTCCCACGATCTATCTGGTGGATTCCGCCGGCGTGTTTTTGCCGCTGCAGGAAGACGTCTTTCCCGACACCGACGACTTTGGCCGCGTCTTCCGCAACAATGCGGTGATGTCGGCGATGGGCATTCCGCAGATCGCGGCCATCATGGGCATGTGCGTGGCTGGCGGAGCTTATCTGCCGCTTATGTGCGATCACATTCTGATGACCGAAGGCAGCGGGCTGTTTCTCGCCGGACCGGCACTGGTGCAGGCGGCGATCGGCGCGAAATACTCGGCGGAGGAACTGGGCGGCGCGAAGATGCACTCGCAAATCAGCGGCACGGTGGACTTCCGCGAGGCCGACGACGAGTCCTGCCTGGCGCGCATTCGTCTGCTGGTGGACAAGATGGGCAACCGCCAGCTCGGCGTCTTTGACCGCAAGCAGACGGAGGAGCCGCTTTATCCGGCGGAAGAAATTTACGGCATCTTCGACGGCGATCCTGCGCGCCAGTACGACATGAAGGAGATCATTGCGCGCATCGTGGACGGCAGTAAATTTGGCGAGTACAAGTCAGAATATGGCGAGACAGTTTTGTGCGGCTATGCGCGCATTGGCGGCTTTGCCGTCGGCATCGTCGCCAATCAGAAGACGCACGTGCAGCAAGTGGACCACGCCGGCAACAAGCGCACGGAGTTTGGCGGCGTCATCTACACCGAATCGGCGGAGAAGGCGGCGCGCTTCATCATGGATTGCAACCAGAACTTGGTGCCGCTGGTGTTTTTGCACGATGTGAATGGCTTCATGGTAGGACGCGATGCGGAGTGGAGCGGCATTATTCGGGCCGGGGCGAAGATGGTGAATGCGGTGTCGAACTCGGTGGTGCCCAAGATCGCGGTGATTGTGGGCGGCTCGTTCGGCGCGGGACACTACGCGATGTGCGGCAAAGCGTACGATCCACGTTTCCTGTTCGCGTGGCCGACGGCAAAATATGCGGTCATGGCGGGGGCTTCGGCGGCGGGAACGCTGGTGGAGATCAAGATCAAGCAACTGGAGCGCGGCGGGAAGAAGCTGAGCGAAGAGGACAAGAAGAAGCTGTTCGATGAAGTGAAGGCCACCTACGACGAGCAAACCGATCCGCGCTATGGCGCGGCGCGGTTGTGGATCGACAAGATCATCGATCCGGCGGAGACGCGGGAGGCGATCATCACCGCGCTGGAAGCGGCGGCACTGAATCCTGAGGTGCCGAAGTTTAGCGTGGGAGTGCTGCAAACGTAGGAAGGCCGCTGTTCGCGATTCGCTCCTAGCTCTTAGCCGTGAGCTCTTAGCCTTCTGCCGCTGCGCGGGTCGGGTTTTATGTCTGAGTGGCTCACGCCCACGGCTAACACAAATGCCGCCCTGGCGGGTTGACAGCAGGTCCCTCGACTCGGACTGAAGTCCTCGCTCGGGATGACAACATAAACGGTTTTGGGCTTCGCGCGTTTCGTTTTAGGCTGATGGCCGACAGCCGATAGCTGACGGCTAAGAGCTGATTGCTAGTTGCTAACTGCTAGTTGCTGACTTCATGGCTGACTCTCTCAAACTCATCGAATGTCCGCGCGACGCCTGGCAAGGGCTGCCTGGGCAGATTCCGACGTCCGTTAAGGTCGGGTATCTGAAAGCCTTGATTGCGGCGGGATTCAAGCACATCGATGCAGTGTCGTTTGTCTCGCCGAAAGCCATTCCCCAGATGGCCGACTCGGAAATGATCATCAGCGAACTCGATCCCCCGGATGACGTCGAGATCATCGGCATTGTGGTCAATGAGCGCGGGGCCGAGCGGGCCATCGCAACCAATGCGGTACGCACTCTGGGCTTCCCCTATTCACTGTCGCCAACATTCCTGAAGAACAATCAGAATCAGACGCTTGAGGAGAACCTCGACATCCTGGAAAAGGTGAAGGAGAAAGCCGACGAGGCTGGGCTGGATACGATAGCCTACATCTCGATGGCGTTTGGCAATCCTTATGGCGATTTGTGGAATGTGGATGAGTTGATCGAGGGGATCAGCCTGCTTGCCGACATGGACCTACAGGCGATTTCTCTTGCCGATACCGTGGGTTTGGCGACGCCGCAGCATATTGCAGACTTGCTCGGCCCGGTGCTGGAAAAGTTCGACGGCGTCGAGATCGGCGTGCACCTGCACAGCCGCCCAGATGAGGCGGCGGCAAAAGTTTTGGCGGCTTACGATGCCGGTTGCCGGCGATTCGACTCCGCTATCGGCGGCTTGGGCGGTTGTCCCTTCGCACAAGACGTGCTGGTGGGCAATATACCAACCGAGAAGTTGCTGGATGCGCTGAAGAGCCGGAGCGCCGACTTGCCAGTGAAGAAGCCAATCACGGAACCGTTCCGCCTGGCGGTGGAGATTGCAAGTAAATTCAGCGGGCCAAAGATGTGAGAACGCCCGCGGTTCGCAGTTCGCCGTTCGCCAGAGGCTTTTAGCTTTTGGCTCTTAGCTCTTAGCTTCTAGGAACCAAGAACCCTATGCCCGCTTACTCCACTCTCACACTCGACTTCGATGGCCCGCTCGCCATCGTCACGCTTAACCGGCCGGACAAGCGCAACGCCATCAGCTATGAATTAATCGAAGAACTACTGCGCGCGCTGGACGAGGTCGAGAAATCGCCGGCGCAAATCCTCGTCCTGACTGGAGCCGGCAAGGCGTTCTGCTCGGGAATGGACCTGGAGAATCTGCGTTCGATTACCGGCCGCACCGACGCGAAAAACCTGGCGGACTCGGCCACCATGGCGCGTTTATTTCGCAGCCTGTATGAGTTTCCCAAGGTCACCATTGCCGCGGTGAACGGGCCTGCAATAGCGGGGGGCTGCGGTTTGGCGACACTCTGCGATTTCACCCTGGCATCCTCGGAAGCCAAGTTTGGCTATTCCGAGGTGCGTATTGGCTTCATTCCGGCGATTGTCTCCGCCTTTCTGCTGCGTCAGGTTGGCGAGAAGCATGCACGCGACCTGCTGCTAACCGGCCGAATCCTAGGAGCCGAAGAAGCTTTCCGCATAGGCTTGGTCAACGAAATTGTCGAGCCCAAGGAGCTTCTCAGCCGCGCACGCGAGCTCACGGCCAGCCTGCTGAGCAACAGCCCCGCGTCGCTGCTGGCGACCAAGAGTTTGCTCAAGCGCTACTCGTCGGAGAGCCTCGACCGGGAGATAGCGGCAGCCATAGAGGAAAACGCGCGCATCCGCAGAACGGCCGATTTCCGGGAAGGTGTAAGCTCGTTCCTGGAAAAGCGAAATCCCCGTTGGACCGGGGAGTAGTGGTGGGCGATGCTGGGAGCCCGCCCCGTTCAGCCACGAGTTGCGGCGAACGGGAGGATTGTCGAGACGCCCAATTGCGATAGAATTGGCGGTGTCTTTAGATGCAACCGATAGGGAGCAGAACAATCCCGCTTCTTTATTGCCACAACGCGTCGTTTCAAGCATTATTCATCGTCAGCGTTTTAACAGCTACCGAGCGGCAGCCGTCACGAAGACACGCCGTCGCGCTGAGAAACAAAATCTCGGCGCCGGTAAACTATTTGTTGATTCGAAGAACGACTCGCAGCGAACACAGGGAGAGTCATGATGACATTTCGTCTGCAACTTATCGTAGCGGTAATGCTATTTTCCACCATGGTTTACGCCCAATCTTCGTCAGCGGCGGCACAGCCACAGGCGCCGGCTGCGACGAACAAGGCCAGTAGCTATGCGCCTTATCCGGTAATGAGCCAGGCGGCCGAGGAGCGCGGAAGAAAACTCTTCGACCTGTTTAAAGCTGGCCAGGCCGGCGCGATTTGGGCCACCTCTCCGCCTGAAAACAGGAAGCGTAGCGAGGAAGAGCGGAAATTTGTAGCCACGCTCTCTCAGTGGAAAACGAGACTGGGACCGGAGACCAAAATGGTGGCGGAGAACATCGTCCCCTATATGCTGAAACGAGCTACGGTTTATTCCCGGCTTTCAGATTTCGCGAACGCTAAGATGCCGGCAATGACCACGATCATTATCGACGAGAACGGCGACACCGAGGCTTTCACCATCCGGCCTCTAGCTTCGCCTCCCGAAGGCCACAATGCCGGTTACAAAGACACCACCAAGCTGAAACTTCCGTTCTCGGGTCAATGGCTTGTTTACCAAGGCGGACACGGTGCCTTTAATAATTCCAACCAGATGAATGACGATCAACGCTTCGCCATGGACTTTGTTCTACTGAAGAACGGAAATCCCTTCGAGGGCGACGCTACGACGAATGAAAATTTCTATTGCTTTGGCCAACCGGTATTGTCGCCGGCCGACGGCACGGTAGTCAGGGTGGTGGATAACATCGGAGATAACCCTCCCGGCAAGCCGAGCCAGGACACTCCGAATGGAAACATGATCTTAATTTCGCATGGCAATAACGAATATTCGGTGCTGTCGAATCTCAAGCAGAACAGCATTAAGTTGAAGCATGGAGACACCGTGAAGCAAGGTGATCCTGTGGGCGAGTGCGGTAACTCTGGCGCCTCGGTCGTGCCCAGAGTGCACTACCAACTGCAGAACTCGTCGGGGTTCCCTTTGGTACAGTCGTTGCCGGCGCAATTCGTTGACTATATAGCCGACGGCAAGCCAGTTCCCGTGGGTGAAGTCGTAAAGGGGCAGACGGTCAGCAACGGGCCTTCTTCCAGCACCCCTCAACCGGTGACAAAGAAATAAAGGCGGCCGCTACGCAAATCAGGTGCGCTCTCCTGTGACCTGTCATCTGGTTAAGATGACCGTACCTTCTGTCGAGTGGATGTCACGTTGAAAACCGAGGGTAGTCAATCGCGGGGCACGAGCCGCGAAGCGCAGGTGTATGAGACGAAGCTCCGCGTGCGCTACGCGGAGACCGACCAGATGGGCGTGGTCTATCACTCCAACTTCATCATCTGGTTTGAAGTGGGACGGGTAGAGATGCTGCGCGAACTCGGCGTCACTTATCGAGAAATGGAGAAGCAGGACAGCACGCATTTTCCCGTGGTGGACGTGCGCTGCCGTTACAAATCCCCGGCTCGCTACGATGATATGGTGACGATTAGGACGCGCTTGGTGAATGTGCGCGACTCTTTGCTGCATTTCGGCTACGAGGTGGTGCGCGACAACGACGGTACTATGTTGGCCGAGGGTGAAACCGTTCACATTGTGGTGGACCCCGAAATGAAGAGGATCCCGCTGCCACAGCGGTATATGCCGTCCTTCTTGAAGGCGGCAGGAAAAACCTGAGGCGAACGGTGGAATCTTAACAAATTACCGGCGGCACAATTTGGACGCGGGCACGTCAAACTGACAACTACTGCAAAATGCAAGCCCTCCACATTAACGGCAAAGACCTAACGCTTGAAGATGTTCGCCAGGTGGTCCACGAGCAACGCCCGGTTCTGCTGCAACCGGAGGCCCGCATCGCGGTGGAGCGCGCGCGTGCGGTCGTCGAAGACCTGCTCGAC
Organism: uncultured Acidobacteriaceae bacterium; assembly: GCA_963748225.1. GTDB lineage: Bacteria > Acidobacteriota > Terriglobia > Terriglobales > Acidobacteriaceae > Bog-257. The sequence goes on along the minus strand of CAVVHW010000010.1, from coordinate 141,934 downwards.
AATGATCGGGTCGCGTACGCGGTAAACACAGGCGTCGGCAAACTCGCCGATTTGCGCATCTCGTCCGACGATATCCGCCATCTGCAAATCAACCTTTTGCGCTCGCATGCTGTCGGCGTCGGGGAGCCGCTGGCCGAAGACGTTACGCGCGCCATGGTACTGTTGCGCGCCAACTCGCTGGCCAAAGGTTTCTCAGGGGTGCGCCCAGCGGTGATCGACACTCTTTGCGAGATGCTGAACCGGGGCGTGCATCCTGTCATTCCATCCCAGGGAAGCGTGGGTGCCAGCGGCGATCTGGCTCCGCTGGCGCATCTCGCGCTGGTGCTGATCGCTGAAGGCGACGCCACCTTCCGCGGCAAGCGCATGGCAGCCGCAGAGGCGCTAAAGCAAGCTGAGATTAAGCCAATGGTGCTGCAAGCCAAAGAGGCCATCTCGCTCATCAATGGCACCCAGGGCATGCTGGCCGTGGGATTGTTGGCCCTTCTTCAGGCAGACATCCTCGCAGATACCGCCGATGTGCTGGGTGCCCTCACCGTGGATGCGCTGAAAGGAACCGATGCGGCGTTCGACAAGCGCATCCACGAGGCACGTCCCCATGCCGGGCAGCTACTAGTCGCCGAGAACCTGCGGCGAATGCTCGAGGGCAGCCTGATTCGCGAATCGCATCGCGAGTGCCAGAAGGTGCAGGACGCCTACTCGCTGCGCTGCATTCCGCAGGTGCACGGCGCGGTTCGCGACACCCTCGCCCATTGTCGCCAGGTCTTTGAGATTGAGATGAATTCCGCAGTGGACAATCCGCTGGTTTTTCCTGAAGAGAGAAAAGTTGGCGCACCCAAGCGTGGAGTGGGATCGGCGGTTCCCGGCGACATCCTGTCAGGCGGAAATTTTCACGGCGAGCCTCTGGCATTCGCCCTCGATTTTCTGGCTATCGCGCTCAGCGGGTTGGCGGGCATCTCCGAGCGTCGCATCGAGCGGCTGGTGAATCCCGCGCTCAACGAGGGACTGCCGGCGTTCCTGGCGCCGGGCGCCGGTTTGAACTCGGGATTCATGATGGCGCAGGTCACGGCCGCCGCGCTGGTCAGCGAGAACAAGGTACTGGCCCACCCCGCGTCCGTGGATTCCATCACCACGTCGGGGAACCAGGAAGACTATGTCTCCATGGGCATGATCGCGGCCAACAAGCTACTGCGAGTTGTCACCAATACGCGCAACGTGCTCGCCATCGAGGCCCTGGCGGTGGCGCAGGCGCTTGACTTCCGCGCGCCGTTGAAGCCGGGCAAGCGCGGCCAAGCGGCCCACGCGGCCGTTCGGTCGGTATCCCTCCCCATTACGGAAGATCGAATCTTTGCCACAGACTTTGCGAAGGTGGCGGAGCTGATCGCCAGTGGAAAACTGGCGGAGGCGCTGCGGTAGGGCGGTTCGGTCGCATCTGCACAACCCAGTTATCAGGGCCACGAAGCACCCGTAGCTGGCCCAACAAAGGCTGCTAGTTTATGGGAGGGCCAGCTTGCCGTTCTGATGAGACCGGCTTTTACCTTTTCGAGCGGAATTCGTTTTTCGTGCCGCCGCGACCGGGAGAAAAGCACATCCTCGATTTCTTCCCACAGCTCCCGATGTTTCCTCAAGTCGATTTGGACGGCCACTTTCCGACCCTTCTCGTCGGTCACGTATTGAATTCCGGTTCATGACTACACTTTTCCTTGGGTGCTTCGCATCAATGCATTCTAGAACCTTGTGCGGGACCTAGGCAATTCACCAGTAACCACCTGTTCACCCTGCTGACGCCGTACCCCCTTCCTGCTTTACAATAAGGGCTGCTCTGGAGTCGTCCTCTACCTCGTCGAGCTGGGCGCCGGTTGACTGCGCTTGGGCCTTGGGCTGTGCCACCTGGACGCCAAGAGTTTCGAGGATTTACCCGGGAAACTGACATCTCAGATAACGGAAAGCGCCGCATCGCCGTCTTAGAAAGAGCGGCTTCTCTGCGCATTCATAAACGTGGCAATCAAGATCAAATTACCTGATGGCAGAGCTTCGGCCCACTCCGCATTCGGGCGAAATTCTCGCGGCGCGCGGGGAAAACCTGCCCGAACCCAATCTTTCTCCATTACCGACCCCTTGGTGAAGCTCTTTGTCGCGGGATTCGTCGTCGCCGGTGTTCTCTTCATGGCGATGTTCACTTACTTCTATGTGAAGTACGGGAGCATCGTGGACCGTCGCATGTCAGGGCCGGTATTCAGCAATGCGGCCAAGATCTACGCTCGCGCGCAAACGGTCAGCGTGGGTGAGAAACTTGACGCGACCGAGGTTGCCGCTGAGTTACGTCGCGCTGGATATGCGGAAGAACGTGGAAAGGCCGATTCATTGATCGGTCACTATGCTTTTACGCCCGACGGCATCCAGGTAATTCCGGGGCCTGAGTCCTTCCACGCCGCCGAAGGCGCGGTGATCCATTTCGAGAGTGGCAAGGTCACCGCCATCGATGAAACTGGGAGAGACAGCCGCAACCTCGACGCGTACGAGTTGGAACCGCAACTGGTGACCGCTTTGTTTGAAGGCGAAGACCGCTCCAAGCGCGAGCTTATCCAATTTGATGAAATTCCTAAAGTGCTGGTGGACGCGGTGCTCGCCATCGAGGACCGCCGCTTCTTCCAACATAGCGGCGTCAACTATTACCGGCTGATGGAGGCGGCCGCCATCGACGTTCGCGAAGGCCGTCACGGACAGGGCGGTTCCACCTTGACCATGCAACTTTCGCGTGGCTTCTTCCTTTCTCCGCAGAAGACGGTGAAGCGCAAGCTACTGGAGATGTTGATCGCCATCGAGTTGGAACATAAGTTCTCCAAGCAGCGCATCTTTCAGATGTATGCCAACGAGGTGTACATGGGACAGCGCGGCTCCTTCACCATCAACGGCTTTGCCGAGGCTTCACACGCGTATTTCAACAAGGACATCAAGAACCTCACCCTGCCCGAGGCCGCTCTGCTCGCCGGGATGATCCAGCGCCCGAACTATCTATCGCCTTACAGAAATCCGAGGCGCGCGTTGGAGCGCCGCAACCTGGTGCTCGACTCCATGGTCGAAACCGGCGCCATAACCCGTCAGCAAGCTGACCGCGCCGAGGCGACTCCGCTGAAAGTGGCGCCCCCCAACGTGGAAGCCAGCGATGCTCCCTACTTCGTGGATCTGGTAAAAGACCAGCTCTCCAATCAGTTCAGCGAAAGCGAGTTGAACGATCACGCCTATCGCGTTTACACCACGCTCGATCCAGACCTGCAGCGCGCCGCCGCCGAAGCGGTGGACACCGGTATGAAGCTGGTGGACGAGCAGGTGGAAAAGCGGCGGACCCACAAGACGAAGGTTGGTTCAGGCAAGGAAGCGAAGACGGAAACCACGGTCGAATCCGGGCCCATGCCGCAAGTAGCGCTGGTAGCCATTGATCCGCATACCGGAGAAGTGCTCGCGCTGGTTGGGGGCAGGAACTACGGCATGAGCCAGTTGGATCACGCGATCGCCAAGCGTCCCACTGGCTCCATCTTTAAGCCCTTCGTGTACGCGGCTGCGATTAACACTGCCGTGACTGGGCAGACGCTGGTCGCCACCGGCGGTGATGCGAATGGTGACGGAGGCAGCAACAACAATCCTCCCGGCGTCTTCACCCCAGCCACGCTGGTTGACGATTCGCAAGTCAGCATCGCCACTGGAAACCAGGTTTACGAGCCCCACAATTATCACGATAACTACAATGGAGAAGTGACGGCTCGCTATGCGCTGGCTCTCTCGCTAAACAATGCGACCGTACGGATAGGACAGGAAGTTGGCTTCGAGAAGGTGGCCGCGCTGGCGAAGGCCGCTGGAATTTCCAGTGTCAGAGCGACACCGGCGATCGCCCTCGGCGCTTACGACGCGACGCCGCTGGAAATGGCGGGCGCCTATACCGTCTTTGGCAATCAGGGCACTCACCTCAATCCGATCATGGTGAAGTCGGTGCGGGATGCGCGGGGAAACATTCTGGACAACTACAAGACCGATAGCAAGGCGGTGCTTGACCCTCGCGTCGCCTATGTTTTGACAACCATGATGGAGGCTGTCATTAACAACGGCACCGGCTACCCAGTACGCGCCCGAGGGTTTGAAGCACCGGCAGCGGGCAAAACCGGCACCTCGCATGACGCATGGTTTGCGGGATACACCACCAACCTTCTCTGCATCGTCTGGGTAGGAAACGACGACTATACCGATCTAAAACTGGCTGGTGGTACCACGGCCGCGCCCATTTGGGCCGAGTTTATGAAGCGCGCCGCCAAGTTGCCGCAGTACGCGGACATGAAAAATTTCTCCGCGCCCTCGGGGGTGGTCGTGGTAACACTGGACAAGGTTACCAACCGGCTGGCGACCGCGTCTTGCCCGCAAACCTACACAGTCGCGTTTATCGCCGGCACCGAACCGAAGGATACCTGTGACCAGGTGGCTGGCGGCGACCATAGAGGCTTCTTCACTAAGATCTTTGGTCTGGGATCGCCCGCCGTCGCCGCGCCGCCGCCGACCACAAACGGAGTGGTCGAGCCGGCTCCGAATGGAACCACGGCTCAAGCAGCCGGTGGCCAGCCCGAAGCAGCACCGCAGCCTCAGCAGAAGAAGAAGCGGGGCTTCTTCAGCCGGCTCTTCGGCCGGGGCGACAATGGAGACCAGCAGCAACAGCAGCAAAATAATGGGACCGATGACCCTGAGAAAGGGAACAATTCGCCTCCAAAATAGGTCTAATATTGAACAAGACGGGACTCTGGAGGTCCGGTCATGGCACGTTTCCCATCGCCACGGACACTGTTACTCGTACCGCTGCTTTTGATGTTGCTGTGTGTGTCTCCGTTGTGCCTGTTGGCTGGCGATGATCTGCAGGTGAACGCGCCGGCGCCAATTCCCGATGGCAGTGCTTCCGCCGCTGATTTGGAAGAACAGGGCGACGCGCTGAGAGCGCAAAAGCAATATCTCGACTCACTCGACTTTTACTCCGTGGCGATTGCCAAGCATCCCACTGCGCTGCTGTGGAATAAAAAGGGCATGGCGTACTTGTTCCTGCAGAAATATCCCGAGGCGACCAAGTGCTTCGATCACGCCATCAAGACGGACAAGAAGGCCCCCGAAGGCTACAACAACCGCGGCTACATGGAGCAACGGGAGAAGAACTACAACAAGGCCATCAAGTACTACAAGAAAGCACTGGCCTTGCAGCCCAACGACGCGGTATTCCACTACAACATGGGAACTTCGTATTTTGGAAAACACGAGTATGCTTTGGCCGCACAGCAGTACCACGCGGCTTATGTACTCGACCCTGACATTTTTGATCGCGTTTCGAAGATTGGAGTGATGGCGCAGTCCAGTTCACCCGAAGACCGTGCCGCGTTCTCTTTCATGGTCGCTAGAATGTATGCGCAGGCGGGCAACGTCGATCGCTCTCTGGAATATCTGCGCAAAGCCATGGAAGAGGGCTATAAGGACATCAAGAAGGTGTACACGGACTCCGAGTTCGCCACCCTGCGAACCGATAAACGCTTCGAAGAGTTGATGTCGCAAAAACCCCAGCCCATACCGTAAGGCACCCCAAGACTTTTCGACCGAGCCAAACATTGGCGTAGCTTTCGCATCTGACGCGGTGGAGATTTCGTTTGTCTTCACGCCGGCCTCAAACGCTATGCTACCTCGCTCGGTAAACACTTTCAGTGTGTGGCTATTGAGAACGCTGGCTGCGTTCTTGATGTGCATCCCCGCCGCGGCGCAAACGCCCAGTCAACAACTCGCCTCCTACCTCGGGCAAAATGTCGCATCGGTCGACATCGCCGGCCGCCCCGACGTCAAGCTTAACAGCGTGCAGGAGCTGATAGCGGTGAAAGCGGGGCAACCGCTGTCGCAGAAAGATGTGGACTCGAGCGTTGTGAATCTGAAACAGCATGGCGGTTTTCAGGACGCGAAGCTCGACTTGGAGCCGGAAGCGGACGGAGTGCGCGTGGTATTCATCCTCCAGCCGGCGGTTTACGTTGGTATGTACGAATTTCCCGGCACGCTGAAGGAATTCCCGTACTCGCGCCTGCTGCAAGTGGCGAACTACAACTCGCAGATGCCCTACTCCGCCACCGACGTTCAGCAGGCGGAAAACGCACTGGTGAAGTTTTATCGTCAGCAGGGTTACTTCCTGGCTGAGGTGCGTCCACAGATCGAGCCGGAGAGCGACTTCGGGTTGGCCAACATCGTGTTCCATACCAAGCTGGGCGTCCGCGCAAAGATCGGCACAATTAGTCTCGCCGGAGCGAGTCCCGAAGAAACCAGCTATCTGCAAAGAAAGCTACGCTCGGTAATGGCACGCTTGCGAGGTGATGCGCTGAAATCCGGGATAAGTTATTCGTACGACCGTTTGCAAGGTGCAACCCGTTATCTGCAATCGGCCCTGGCGAGTCAAAGCTACATTACGGGCGAGGTGAAGCTGGTCTCGGCTGAATACGACTCCGATACCAATCGGGCCGATATCGTCTTTCAAGTTGCGACCGGTCCCGTGATTAAGGTGAGCACAGTTGGAGCACACGTTTGGAAACGCACGGTGCGCAATCTTGTCCCCATGTACCAGGTAAACGCCGTTAACGATGAGCTGATCAAGGAAGGTCAGCGTAATCTTGTTTCCTATTTTCAGGCCAAGGGCTATTTCGACACCACAGTTGACGTAAAAACCATGAAGAACGAGGGCGGAATGTCGATCGTGTACGACATCCGCAAGAACGGCCGCCACAAGGTCGACGAGATCGCATTCGCAGGGAACCATCACTTCAGCAGCAAGGAGTTGCAATCACACCTCAGCGTGGAAAAACGACGCCTGATCTCCCATGGCAAGTACAGCGAGGCGTTGGTGCGCAGCAGCGTGAAGAATCTGAGGGACACCTATCGCGCAGCAGGATACAGTCAGGCTGAGGTCGTTCCCAGTGTTACTCGCAACAATGGAAACGTGGAGATCACGTTCCAGGTCACGGAAGGCCCTCTCGACGTGGTGCAGGAGCTAAAGATCGAGGGCAACAACACTTTGCCGGAGACACAATTTGCGCCGCATGGCCTGAATCTTGGCCCGGGCAAGCCTTATTCCCAGGACCTGGTCACGAAAGATCGCAACCAGATCATGGCCCGTTACCTGACCCTGGGATACTTGAATGCAGCATTTCATTCCACCGCCAAGCCGGCCCCCGGCGATCCTCATCGCATGAACGTGGTGTACCAGATCGCCGAGGGCCCGCAAGTCACAACCGCGACCATCATCACGGATGGAAGACAGCGCACGCAGCAGAGCATCATCAACAAGCAGCTGCAGGTCAAGCCCGACGAGCCGCTAAGCGAGAACGCTCTGTTCAGCTCTGAGAGTCACTTGTACAACCTTGACGTCTTCGATTGGGCCGAGGTCGCCCCCCTGCGGCCAATCACCGACCAGAACCACGAAAACGTCGTGGTCAAGGTGCACGAGGGAAAGCGCAACTCCATCGTGTACGGCTTCGGCTTCCAGGTGGTGAACCGTGGCGGGAGCGTTCCGGGCGGCACGGTAGTGGTGCCCGGCATTCCGCCGGTGGGACTTCCTCCCAACTTCAAGACCAGCGAGCGGACCTTTTGGGGGCCGGATGGAACTTTCGAGTACACCCGGCGTAACCTGCGAGGACGAGCCGAATCATTCACGGTCAGCGCATTTGCAGGACGTCTGGACCAGCAGGCCAGTCTGTCCTACACCGACCCCTCATTCCTCAATAGCAGTTGGAAGGGCAGCGCCATTCTCTCCGGCGAACACGACAGCCAGAACCCGATCTTCACCGCGCGAATTGGCAACTTGGGTTATCAGTTGGGGAAGGCGCTCAATGCCAAACGGACAACCCACCTCTTCCTGCGCTATAACTTTCAGCTCACCAGGATCAGCAATCTGCTGATCCCCGATCTGGTTCCACCAGACCAGCTCAATGTGCACTTGTCCACCTTGTCGGCGAACTGGATTCACGATACCCGTGACAATGTGCTGGACGCGCATCGCGGCATCTATCAGACCTACCAGTTGAGCGTGAATCCTGCGTGGCTCGGGTCCAACTTCAGCTTCGCCAGCTTTGTCGGACAGACGGCCTACTACAAGAACATCGGTAAAGGAATCATCTGGGCAAATAGTATCCGTGTGGGCTTGGAGCAGGCTTATGCCGGAAGCGAAGTGCCGCTGAGCCAGCGCTTCTTCTCCGGCGGTGGCAGCACCCTGCGCGGTTTTCCCCTCAACGGAGCCGGCCCGCAGCGCGTAGTCGCCGCTTGTAGCAATCCCACGGACCCGTCCACCTGCTCGAAGATCACTGTTCCCGCCGGCGGCAATGAGCTGCTCATCCTGAATACCGAGCTGCGCTATCCTCTCGATTTCATCAAGAAAGGGCTGGGCATCGTTACTTTTTATGACGGCGGAAATGTTTTCCCCAACATTGGCTTTCACGACTTCACTTCGCTCTACAGTAACTCGGTAGGCTTCGGCCTCCGTTACGCCACTCCGGTCGGCCCCATTCGCATTGACATCGGCCACAACTTGAATCCTGTACCTGGCATCAAATCCACTCAAGTGTTTGTGACTCTGGGACAGGCATTCTGATCATGGCGCTGAGAGATTTAGGACTTCCCCCGCAAGAGCCGGGTAAACCGTATGTCGTTTCTCCGCGCAAGGGTGGAAGATGGTGGCGCGTAACCGCCTGGATCGTTGCGGTCCTCGCTCTCATCGTTCTGGTTGGCGGAATTGGGATTTATGTCCTGCTGCATAGTGCCTCCTTCCACAACTATCTGCTGCGAACGGCGGAGAAGAAGGCCAGCGATTCGCTGAACACGAAAGTGCAGTTGCAGAACTTTGCGTTGCACTGGTCGAATCTCGGACTCGATCTTTATGGCTTGACGGTCTACGGAGTCGGACCCGGCGCGAATGCGCCCTTGCTGCAGGTAGATCACGTCAGCCTGGGCGTGCGAGTCATCTCCGTTTTGCATCGCCAATGGGATCTCGACAACGTTACAGTCGATCATCCGGTCGTTAACTTCATCGTGAACCAAACAGGCGAGAACAATCTTCCCAAGCCGCAGGCCAGCGGCAACTCGAACACCGACATCTTCGACCTTGCGATACGGCATATTCTTCTGGACCGTGGAGAGGTGTATTACAACGATCGCAAGAGCGCGCTATACGCTAACCTGCGCGATTTGCAATTCCAGTCGAAGTACGACGCAGGCGGCGGAGGCCGGTACTTCGGGAACCTGTCCTACCAGGACGGTAATCTGCAATACGGAAGCTATGAGCCGATACAGCATGACCTGAGCGCACAGTTCGACATCCAGCGCGATCAGGCGACGCTGAGCAACGTTGTGCTGAAGAGTGGGCAATCGCAGGTTCTCCTCTATGCTTTGCTGAACAACTACAGCAATCCCAGGGTCCATGCCCGCTACACGGTGGTGCTGGATACCGCGCAGTTCCGCCAGATCCTGAAAAATCCTTCGCTACCCACCGGCATAGTTCTGGTGAACGGCACGGGCGATTACACCTCCGTTGCCGGCCGGCCAGCGCTCGACACCACCTCGGCAGAGGGGACGATCAAGAGCACGGTGCTGCAGCTCCGTACGCCATCGTTGAGCACCGACATCCGCGATCTTGGCGCTCGCTATCGGCTTACCCACGGGAACGCGGAATTACAGGAAATCCAGGCGCGCCTGCTGGGCGGTCAGCTCTCAGCAACAGCAACGGTCCACGATCTTGCAGGCCGGCAGGAAGGACATATTGTCGCTGCGCTGCGTAACATTTCGCTGGCCGATCTGAAGAGGGTTGCCAATTCCGTTTCAATGAAACAGGTTGCGATCTCAGGCGTTGTTAACGCCACTGCCGACGCCAGTTGGACCGGCAGCATGAACAATCTGGCAGTCCGCACCGACGCTACCGCCAGGGCGAACGTTGCGCCTCCAGAGACCGGCTCTACCAACGCTTCGCTGCCAGTGAATGCCGTGATTCACGCACGGTACGCTGGAGCAACGCAAGAGATTGCCCTGAACCAGAGCTACATCCGCACCCCACAAACCTCAATCGACCTCAATGGCACCGTGAGCAATCGCTCGGCGCTGCAGGTTCGGGCGCAGGCCAATGACCTTCACGAACTGGAAACTGTGGCTGACATGTTCAGCAAACCTACCCCAGGTCAAAGTGCGCAAGCCCCGCTGAATCTACATGGCACTGCGTCATTCAATGGAACGGTGCGCGGCTCGACCAGCAATCCACAAATCGCCGGGCAGCTGAATGCGAGCAAGGTGCAAGTCCGTGGCAGCGCTTTCCGTGTTTTGCGGACCAGCGTGCAGGCAAGTCCTTCGCTGATCAGTTTGCAGAATGGGTACCTTGAACCGGTTAAGCAGGGCCGTGTTAATTTCAGCGTCCAATCGGCACTGCACCAATGGGCGTACACGCCCTCCAGTCCAGTCGTGGCAAACATTAACGCATCGCAGGTTTCTCTCGCGGAGCTTGCGCGCGCTGCCAATTCCAGCACTGCGATGTCCGGCACGCTGGACGCCAAGATCGCGCTGCACGGAACGCAACTGAACCCGGTTGGACAGGGGAATATCAGTCTTCTTAATGCAAACATTTCGGGCGAACCCATCCAGGCGGCCGATGTACGTTTTCAGGGGACGGGAGACACCGTTCACGCAAATTTGCTGGTGCGAGTTGCTGCCGGATCGGCGCAAGGTCAGCTCACGTATTACCCCAAGCAGCAAGGTTATGACGCGCTGTTGCAGGCGAAGAACATTCACCTCGATCAGGTACGAACCCTGCGCGAGCGCAACCTGCAAGTTGCCGGCGCCATGAACCTAACAGCGAGCGGTCGCGGCACGATTAAGGACCCGCAAGGGCAAGCCTCGCTCACCATTCCACAACTCGACATCCAGAAGCAGCAGATACGCGACATTAACCTGCAGGCGAATGTCGCCAACCATCAGGCTGCGTTTACGCTGGGCTCGCAGGTGCTAAACACGCCGCTGCATGGGCAGGGCAAAGTAGCTTTGACCGGCGACTACTACGCCGACGCGACTCTCGACACTCCGGTGATTCCGTTGCAACCGTTGCTGGCGGTCTATGCTCCGGCGCAAGCTGCGAACCTCAGCGGCCAGACCGAAATTCACGCCACCTTGCGCGGGCCGCTGAAGAACAAGGCTCTGGTCGAAGCGCACGTCAACATTCCAACGTTGGGTGTGAATTACCGCACAACCGGGACCAGTGGGTCGGTAGTGAATGTGCAGCTGGGAGCCGTGACTGCCATTCGCGCCGACTACGTGGACGGAGTGCTCACGCTGCTGCCGGGCGAGATCAAAGGCACTGGCACCGATATTCGCTTCCAGGGGCGCTTGCCGGTCAACAGCAAGGCTGCCTCGACCTTGAGCGTACAGGGCACGGTTGACCTGTCACTGGCACAAATGTTCGATCCCGACGTAAGCAGCAGCGGGCAGCTTCAGCTTGACATCAATGCCGCCGGGCACAAGACCGCGGAGAACTTTGAGGGCCAGATCCGCATTGTGAATGCCAGCTTCGCCACAACGGATTTGCCGATTGGGCTGTCCAATGGCAATGGCGTGCTGACACTTCGATCTGATCGTCTGGATGTTACGCACTTCACCGGCGATGTGGGAGGCGGAACGGTGACCGCATCGGGTGCCGTAACCTATCGCCCTGCGCTCCAGTTCAACGTCGCTCTGAAAGGCAACGGTCTGCGATTGCTCTATCCGCAGAGCGTACGCAGCGACCTCGATTTGAATCTCAACATGACGGGCACGCCGGAGAAGTCATGGTTACAGGGACAAGTGAACGTGAACCGCGTTTCCTTCACTCCAGACTTCGATCTGTCGCAGTTTATCGCGCAATTCAGCGGGGTGGCATCGCCTCCGCCGACGCAGGGCTTTGCCGACAACTTAAATCTCAATATTGCCTTGCGCTCCACTTCCGAGCTGAACGTTGTCAGTCCGGGGGTCAGCATTCAGGGCGACGCCAACCTGCGCGTGATCGGTACGGCTACGGACCCCGTCATTGTGGGACGCACTAATCTGACCGGCGGTGACTTGATCTTCCTTGGAAACCGCTACGTGGTGCAGGGGGGCACCATCGCATTCGTTAACTCCCTCGAAACCGAACCTGTCGTGAATCTGCAGGTCAAGACCACGATTCAGCAATACAACATCGCAATGCGCTTCCGAGGGCCGCTTGACCGTTTGCGTACCGACTACACTTCCGACCCTTCGCTTCCCCCGGCCGACATCATTCATCTGCTCGCGTTCGGCAGCACGGAAGAGGCGTCGAACGCCGCCCCGTCGCAATCGACAACCCTGGGGGCTGAATCGCTCGTCGCATCCCAGGTTACCGGCCAGGTCACCAGCCGGATCACGAAGGTAGCAGGCATCTCGCAGCTTTCCGTTGACCCGCAACTTGGCAATAACGGAACTCAGCCGCCGGGCGCCCGCATCACGGTGCAGCAGCGAGCAACCAGCAAGTTGTACGTCACCTTCTCTACCGACGTAACCACGACACAGAACACAGAAGTACAAATGCAGTATCGGATGAATCGCAAGTGGTCCCTGAGCGGGGTTCGCGATCAGAATGGCGGCTTCGGGCTTGACGCCCGTTATCATAAGGAGTTCTAGCGCAGTTTCACATTTGGGTATCGGGTGGAGCACCGCTTCAGCGGTGCAATTAGATTCGGGATGAATCGGCTTCAGCCGCTGAGGTAACAAAACATTACCTCAGGCGCTAAAGCGCGATTAAGAACTGGCCGCAGTTATGCACGCCTGCAGGCGTGCTCCACCCGTAGCCAATGCACTTGGAGTGAGACTGCTCAGCCAGCGAAGACAGGCCCTCAAGAAGCTATTGTCGTAAGCAGGATGGCCGCAATGCACTGGCCGCAATTCAAGACCGCCATTGGAAAGACGGTTACGGATGTGGATCGTAATCACATGCTGTACATGGCCGCCGCGCTCTCGTACTACTTTGTTCTTTCCTTGTTTCCGGCACTGATTCTCTTGGCCGGTATCGTTGCCTACATCCCTATTCCCGATCTGTTCGGGCACGTGCTGGATTTGATGGGACACTTCATGCCTGCGGATGGCATGGCCCTGATCCAAAGAGTGCTTTCAGACGTCATTTCGCCAAACCGTAGAACGCTTCTGTCGATTGGTTTATTCGGGACACTTTGGACCGCCTCGGGAGGATTCGTAGCGACGATCGAGGCGTTGAACATCGCCTACGAAGTGGAGGAGACGCGGCCATTCTGGAAGACCCGCCCTCTTGGTATCGCTTTGACATTCTTAGTCGGATTTCTGCTGCTGACGGCCTTGGCGGTGATGATTGTCGGTCCACATTTTGGAGAATGGCTTTCCGCCCGCCTGCATTTGTCCTGGTTCTTTGCGGTCGCGTGGCCTTTCATTCACTGGACGGTAGCTGTGGGGTTCACGGTGCTCGCCGTGGAGCTTCTGTACTTTCTGGCCCCCAACGTCAAGCAAAGATTCTGGTCGACACTACCGGGAGCCGCCCTCGCCGTTGCTTGCTGGTTAATACTCTCCACCGGCCTCGGAATTTACTTCCGAAGATTCGCGCACCTCAACAAGATGTACGGCGCAGTCGGAGCCGTTGTCGGGCTGATGATTTTTCTGTATTGGACAGGCTTCGCCATGCTAGTCGGTGGCGAATTGAATGGTGAGTTGGCAAAGGTGAGCAAGGCTGGACCGATCGAGCAGCACGAGGAGCCGCCAACCATCATCACGCTTGACATCGCCGACTGAGCGGTCTAACGCAATTGGGTTGCTGATGTTTCAATCCAATTGGGGACGTTGCTGCTCGTCTCCGGCGGCTCGACTTTGAAATTCTGTACCACGCCGCGATAGAGCAGCACAGCGCAAATCGCCGAGCCAACCAGCAGCAGAATTCCGGTTGCACGCTGATGCAGTAGGATCTTGCCAGTTCCAAAGAGGCCCATGTAAACCATGGCGCAGCCAAGCGCCCAAGCACCCAGATTCGCGCCGATGTCTCGATATCCCACAATGTCGGATGCTTGCGCGGCAACGCGCTTCCAACCACGCACATCGGGCCGCACATGCCGGTAGAAGCGCAATAGGACCTGGTCCGGCTCCGGCTTCGTTAGGAACGTTACGGTAAGCCACACAATTGTGGTGACGATCGTGGTCGCCAACGCACCCTTCGCGAACACCAGCGAGCTGTTGCCGCTAAATGGCTGCCAGCGATTCAGAATGACAGTGACAAGCAGCGAGCACGCCATCGCGGAAATCTCGCTCCAGGCGTTGATCCGCCACCAATACCAGCGCAGAATGTACACCGCTCCAGTACCGGCGCCAATCTGCAACACGACTTGCCACCCGGACGCGATGGAGCCAAGCTGCGCCGACACCCACGCCGCCACAATGACCAGCAATACCGTGCACAACCGCGAAACCACAATGTAATGCCGCTCGGAAGCACGTTGGTTCATGAAGCGGCGGTAGAAGTCCGAGACCAGGTACGATGCGCCCCAGTTCAGTTGCGTCGCCATCGTGGACATGAACGCAGCCAGAAATCCTGCAATCGCAATCCCGCGATACTGGTGCGGAAGATGCTGGTTCAACACCAGCATGTAGCCAGTCTCAGGGTGCTGAAGCCCCGGATACAGAATGATGACAGCCAGTCCGGTGATGATCCATGGCCACGGACGAATGGCATAATGCGCGATGTTGAACCACAAAACCGAGAGCAGCCCCTGCTTTTCATCACGTGCGCTGAAGATGCGCTGTGCGATGTAGCCGCCACCGCCCGGCTCTGCGCCTGGATACCAGAAGGCCCACCACTGCAGACCGATGAACACCAGGAAGCTCGCCACCGGGACCATCCACAGCGGTTCGGCCGTAAGCCCTCGCGAAAATTCGGGAAAGAAGCCGAGTGGGTCGGCAGCATTAGCGCCCGCGGCGGCTTGCATATGACGCAGGCTGTCGAGCATGGCGGTCATTCCGCCACAGGCGATGACGGCGAAATAAGCGATCGCAATAACGATCGTCATCTTCAACACGAACTGAAACAGGTCAGTCCATAGCACTCCCCACAGGCCGCCGAGAGCCACGTACAGCCCAGTGAACGGAGTCAGGAAGAACACGCAGATTGCAAGTGCTGCGCCGTCGTTGCCGCTCCACACCGAGCCGAAATGCGCGCTCATGAAGCGGCTGATGTTGGTCAGCATCGGCGTGCCTGCCAGCGTTGTGCCTACGATGCTGGTCATCGCCTTCGTCACCCATCCCAGGATGACGCAGTTCATCAGCAAGCCGAGATAGACCGCGCGGAATCCGCGCAAGAACGCGGCCGGCCGCCCCGAGTAGCGAATCTCGGCAAATTGCACATCGGTGAGCAGGCCCGAGCGGCGCCACAGCCGGGCGAACAGGAACACGGTCATCATGCCCGAGAACAGGAAGCCCCACCACAGCCAGTTGCCGGAGATTCCCTGCGAGTAAACCAGCCCGGTGACGACCAGCGGAGTGTCAGCGGCGAAGGTGGTTGCCACCATCGAGGTTCCTGCCAGCCACCAGTTCACGTTGCGGCCGGAGACGAAGTAGTCGTCAATGCTGCGCCCAGATCGGCGACGAAACCATAGCCCCATCACCAAGGTCACCGCGAGATAGCCGACAATGGCAGTCCAGTCGAGGAGAGTGAAGCTCATGGTGTAGCTCCGTGCCTGGCGAACTTTTTCTAGGGCTGGGCCGTGACGCTGGCGACAGAGAGCTCGCGCAGCGATTCGGCGTAGGGCTGGCGTGCGACACCGCGCTCCGTAATGATCGCGGTGACGTAGGCATTCGGGGTGACATCGAACGCAGGATTCTCGACGTTCACACCGTCGGGTGCGATCTGTTTACCGGCCAGGTGGGTGACTTCACGCGAAGCGCGTTGCTCAATAGGAATCCGGCTGCCATCAGGCGTTTCCATATCCACCGTCGAAAACGGCGCCGCGACATAGAACGGGATGCCGTGTTCCTTCGCCAACACCGCGACGGTGTAGGTGCCGATCTTGTTGGCAACATCGCCATTGGCCGCAATACGATCCGCTCCCACAATCACCGCATCGATCTTTCCCTGCTGCATCATGGAGCCTGCCATGTTGTCAGAAATCAGCGTGGTGGGAATGTGGTCTTTCATCAACTCCCACGCTGTCAGACGCGAGCCCTGAAGAAATGGGCGGGTTTCATCGGCGAACACATGCAACTTCTTGCCCGAATCTACCGCCGCGCGAATCACGCCCAGAGCCGTTCCGTAACCGCAGGTTGCCAGCGCGCCTGCATTGCAGTGGGTCAACACTCCTCCGCTGGATGGGAGCAATACAGCACCATGCTTCCCCATAGCTTCGTTCGCGGCGATGTCTTCCACCAGCATGCGTTGCGCTTCGGTCACCAGTTCCTGTTGAATTCGTGGAACCGGTTGAGCGCTGACTTGCTCAAATTTGTCACGCATGCGGCGAATCCCCCAGAAGAGATTGACCGCGGTCGGGCGAGTCGAGGCGAGGACCTCGCTGATGCGGTCGAAGTCGCGCTTGAGCTCGACATGGTCTTTGGCCTTCGAGTCGCGAACTCCCAGCGCCACTCCCATGGCAGCAGTGACACCAAGGGCGGGCGCGCCGCGCACAATCATGGTGCGGATCGCGTCGGCAACTTCCTCGTAGGTCCTGCAGGTGACGTAGGTTTCTTCCGTAGGCAGCTTGGTCTGATCGATAAAGCGTACGCCCCCGTCCGTCCATTCCAGAGTCTTGATCATTTTTTATAAAACCAAAGCAACCGCGGCTTGCGCTGATGAACGCGGATCATTTCGTCTTTATTCATGATCCAAGAAGTATTCCGCAGCCCGATTCGTACCTTAAGTTTAGCGAGCTACAGGCCAGACAATTCCAGGTTTTCCTGCAAGACAAATCCGCGCGATCCGCGGAAATCCGCGGTTGATCTTTGCCTCTTCGCTTTACGGCCGATGCGCTTCGCAGCGGTTTCCCGGCGAATTGGTCACCGCTGGCCGGTCACACAGGTCGCACTTGGCGCTGACGGCAAATATCGGTGGTATATCGCGCTTCACATGTTGGGCGCGAACATCATTCGCCGTGAATAGGGAAACGAACTTCGCGGGAGCGGCGGCCCTCTCGACATTGGCGCGGCCGCCTGCTTCCTCGCGCTCCACCAGGCACAGCACACCAGCGATCTCAAATCCAAACTCGCGCGCCGCCTCGATGGCCTGGATGGTCGAACCTCCCGTGGTGCACACGTCATCCACGATCACCACTCGCGCCGGCTTCTGCCGAAAGCCTTCAATGCGCTGACCCATGCCGTGCGCCTTCTCGGCTTTGCGCACCAGAAAACCGTGCACCGGCTTTCCCTGCTGCGCACTAATGACCGATGTTGCCACCACGATCGGATCGGCGCCCATGGTCAGGCCGCCAATCGCATCGGCATGCCAACTCCGCCTGCCCATCTCCTCGAAGACCGCCTGCCCGGTCAGTAGCGCACCGGTCGCATCCAGCGTGGTCAAACGGCAATCGATGTAGTAGTCGCTGGTGCCTCCACTGGAGAGCTTGAATTCGCCCAGACGAAATGACTTTTCCGCCAGCATCGCCAGAAGTTGGTCGCGCACATTTGTCATCCCGCTAACCATACCATCTCAACCGGCCACCTTCTCGAGGTGCCGGAAGTGGTCGCTGGCCAGCCACAGCATGCCAAACAGTGCGAAGTTGTATCCGCAATGCATAAGAAACGAACATGCCACCGAGTTGGTACGCACGCGGGCCACCGTAAAGACTATACCGACCACAAAGATGCTTAAGATCGGCGCCCAAGCGTAGCCCAACTGGGTTCCGTGAATGGCAGCGAAGGCAGCCGCCGTCAGTACGATGGCAATGGTAAGGCGGAACGCTCGCCGCAACACCGGATACAATAGCCCGCGAAAAAATAGCTCTTCCAACAGCGGCGCCAGCGTCATTCCAAAGATGGCCATCAAGTACGCGCTGGCGGCATCGGTGAAGTATTTGTCCATCGGTACCGACTTGGGGATGGGCAGAAAGCGCGACAAACCATCGATGGCCACCGCCAGGATGATCCCCGAGACGAAGAATCCCGGCGCGGAAACTCCGGGCCAATTCCAGTGAATCCCTTTTCCGAACCGCTCGTGGCTTCGGGAGCGCACCAGAATAAACATGAACAAGAGTACGAGCGGGTAGGCCGCCGCTTGCCCGCCTATTACTACGCGGGCGTTGGTAGCGAGCTCGGAAATCGGCATCTGCCGGTACGCCGGGAACGTACGCGCAACGAACAGGGCACCCAGACTGAAGCCAAACACCGCAACCGCCGTAACCACCAGCACCGCGAGTACATCCCAAGCCGACCAGGCAGGGAAGGACGGGTGCCCGTGCGGCGGGATAACCGGCAGCACCGGCGTTATCGGAACCGTTTCCGGCGCGACGCCGAGGTCCTCCGGCGCTATCGGCAGCGGATCGGGGAGGCTCGCACTTGGCTCGGGTGGGTTAGATGGCAGAGGCATGATTACCTGAGGACGCGGTAGGCCTTTCTCGCAACAGCGGCGCGGACATTAAGGCCAATGGTAGACTGTGGAACTTGCGTGGAAACCTCCTGATTCTTTCCCACTTCGGGAAACCGCATCTAGGGCCTCCCGTGAGCCCTCTACGCCTTTCTAGTTTTCTGGACAGCCTTCGATGTCATCTTCAGTCTTCGCGTCGATCCTAGGGCATCCTAGAGCTTCCTAGGTGCACTTCTAGGGTAGTGCTTGATGGCAAAATGGTGACTACGTTAGATACCACCAAAAACCGACTTCTGACTAGCACTTAAGTGAGGCAGCGACTGGCTCGGTCACTTATTCCGTGAGCCTTTACACCTTAACCACATTCCCACTGACATTGGACGCCGGCGGAAGCAGTTTGGCTAGCGTCTGGCCGGTATAAGACTTTTTCACCCGCGCTACCTGCTCGGGCGTGCCTTGTGCGACCAGTCGTCCGCCGTCCTCCCCACCCTCCGGCCCTAGATCAATAATCCAGTCAGCATTGCGAATGACGTCCATATTGTGCTCGATGATGACGATGCTATTCCCCAGGTCGGTCAACCGATGCAGGACCTCCAGCAGCTTGCTGACATCATCGAAGTGCAGTCCGGTCGTCGGCTCATCCAGAAGGTAAAGCGTCCTACCGGTCTGGCGCTTGCTGAGTTCGCGCGCCAGTTTGATGCGCTGCGCCTCTCCGCCTGACAGCGTCACCGCCGATTGCCCGAGATGAATGTACCCCAGCCCAACATCCACCAGCGTCTGCAGCTTCTGCTTGATCTGCGGAATGTTTTCCAGGATTGGCAGCGCATCGGCCACCGGCGACTCCAGCAGATCGGCAATCGAGTAGCCCTTGTACTTCACCGCCAGGGTCTCATGATTGTAGCGTTTGCCGCCGCAAACCTCGCAAAGCACGTACACGTCAGGCAGAAAGTTCATCGCGATGCGGCGCTGCCCGTCACCCTGACAGGCTTCGCAGCGTCCACCGGCAACGTTGAACGAGAAGCGTCCGGCCTTATAGCCACGCTCGCGCGACTCCGGCAGCATGGCATAGAGATCGCGAATCTGGGTAAAGACGCCAGTGTACGTCGCCGGATTCGAACGCGGCGTGCGTCCGATGGGCGACTGGTCGATGCGAATGACTTTGTCGATGAACTCCGTTCCGGCGATAGATTTGTGCGCACCGGTTTCTTCGCGCGAGCCGTAGAGCGATTTCGCCAGTGCCCGGTAAAGAATGTCGTTGACCAGGGTTGATTTGCCCGAACCCGATACGCCCGTCACTACGGTCATCACGCCCAGACGGAAAACTGACGTCGAGATTCTTCAGATTGTTCTCTCGTGCGCCGAGGATTGTAATGGCCTTGCCGTTCGGCTGCCGTCGCGCGTAACGATACGCGATCTGCTTCTGCCCGGAGATGTATTGTCCGGTCAGCGAGCCGGGCATCTCCTCAATCTGCTCGGGCGTGCCGTGGGCAACCACTTCGCCACCGTGGCGTCCAGCACCCGGACCAAGATCGATGACGTAATCGGCGCGACGGATCGTGTCTTCGTCATGCTCAACCACCAGCACCGTGTTGCCGAGGTCGCGCAGCGATTCGAGCGCGTGCAGCAGGCGGTCATTGTCGCGATGATGCAATCCGATGGAAGGCTCGTCGAGCACGTACAGCACACCGCGCAGCTTCGATCCGATCTGTGTCGCCAGACGAATGCGCTGGCCCTCGCCGCCACTCAACGTCGCCGCCGAACGATTGAGCGAGATGTAGCCCAGTCCGACCGCGTTGAGAAAACCCAGTCGTTCGGCAATCTCTTTGCGAATTCGCCCGGCAATGCGTTCTTCGCGCTCGGAGAGCTTGATCTGCGCCGCCGCTTCCACGGCGCGCGACACCGGCAGCGCAGTGAACTCGGCGATGGACATGCCATTAACTTTCACCGCCAAGCTCTCAGGACGCAGCCGCTGGCCGTGACACGCGGGACAAGTTGTCGCGGACATGTGGTCCAAGAGCCAGTCGCGGTAGGTCTCGGAGGAACTATCTTCCATCGCCTGCCGCAGATACGCGAACACGCCGAGGAAACCGCCCTTCTTTTTCTCGCCCCGCTCCGGCCCATAGAGAATCAGGTTCTGCGTCTTGCGCGGGAGCTGCTCGAACGGCGTAGTGAGGCTGAATCCATATGCTTCTGCCGCCAACTGCAATATGTGGATGAGATTCTGCGACGCTGAGCCCGGACCCAGTGCGCCGTCCAGCAGCGGCTTCGACCAATCGGAGATGACCTTCGCCGGATCGAAATCGTACTTGCTGCCCAGCCCATTGCATTCGGGGCACGCGCCATACATGCTGTTGAACGAAAACGAACGCGGCTCCAGCACCGGGACGTTGATGCCGCACTCCGGACATGCCAACTTGGATGAGTATAGGTGCTCCTCGCCGCCGACCACTGCGACTTGCACCAATCCGTTCGCCAGCTTCATCGCCAACTCGACCGACTGCGCCAGGCGATGCTCGATTCCCGGCTTCACCAGCAGCCGGTCAACCACCAGTTCGATGGTGTGGTTCTTGCGCTTGTCCAGCTTGATCTCGTCATCGGCGATGTTGCGCAACTCATTGTCGATGCGGGCGCGAGTGAAGCCCTGCTGCGCCAGCTTGTCCAGTTCCTTCTTGAATTCTCCCTTGCGACCGCGAACGATGGGCGCCATGATCATCACTCGATCCTCGGGCTTCAGATCCATCACCCGCTGCACGATCTGGTCGGCCGACTGCCGCGAGATGGCGCGCCCACACTGCGGGCAATGCGGCACGCCGATGGAGGAATACAGCAGGCGCAAGTAGTCGTAGATCTCGGTGATGGTGCCGACGGTGGAACGCGGACTGCGGCTGGTCGTCTTCTGCTCGATTGCAATTGACGGACTCAGTCCGTCAATGCTATCGACGTCGGGGCGCTCCATCTGGTCGAGGAACTGGCGCGCGTAAGCGGATAGTGTCTCCACGTAGCGCCGCTGGCCCTCGGCATAAATGGTGTCGAACGCGAGTGACGACTTGCCCGAGCCGCTAAGGCCGGTGATGACGGTCAGAGTATTGCGCGGAATCTGGACGTTGATGTTCTTCAGATTGTGCTGGCGCGCCCCGCGGACTGTGATGCTGCCGATACCCATGGATGACTACTGATTCGAGCCTGACTTGTTATTGCAGTGAGCCGACCTCAGGCTGGCCCCTCAGATAACGCCAACGTGCATGGTTCGGGGCACGTGACGGTGAGCCCGGATTATTCATTGGGTTCTCGTGCTTTGAAGGGGCACGGCTTCAGCCGTGTCGTAAGCTGCTGTCATTTACTGCAGGCTTTAACCGCTGAGGGACTTCGCTGTGGCGACGAAGTGCGAGTTCCCTCAGGGGCTGAAGCCCAACCTTTCTTGTTCAGGAAACGGCGCGGCTGAAGCCGTGCCCTTTCAAGACATGAATTCCTTGCAAACAATCAGGGGCGATCGCCACTGTACCGTGCGTTCCCCGTATCCCATCTTCCGAAGCGCAGCCCTAGCCCGGGAACCGAGCTTTCCGCGCGATGCGCTGCTCTGGAAACTTCGTGAGAGGGAGAACGCAACTCTACTTACGTATCTTAGTTGCCAACAGCAAGACCGGTCAACGCGAGGTAAAGTGGTTTCATCACAGTAGATGATCGCTCGAGGCCGCAGATTCAAACCGACGCCGGGCGACACCGGGAATCAAAGAAGCTCAGAGGTGTTCCAGCGATCATCTCGCGGCTTTCGGCGCACCGAAAGAAAAGAACGATATGGCCACTTTTCTGCTCTCGACCCTGCTCCTGTTCACCATCGTTGCGGCATTCGTCTTCGGAGTGGCAACGGGGTATTGGGTGATTTGCGGAGTCTTGAACTTATTTCATCCCCGCCGTATTCAGAGCAAACCGTCGAGCGCGCCAGCCTTGGCCCCGACAGCTAGCGGGGACTAGACGGGCCGCGAAAAGAGCCAGCTTCTTCTTGGAAAGCGTTTTGAAGGGGCCATCCCTTAGCGGCCGCTATGAGCTGACGACAGGCGCGCCGAAAAGGGCCGCGTTTGCGCTTGTCGGGATAAAGTTCAACCTGCCAGGGACCTGCTTTTTCTCAACGCTGTCCCTAGCCTGTAAATCCGTCTGAAGAATTGCGTGAAGTCCATTGCCACCGTTTCATGCGACCCGCTAGCCTTACTCTCCCGCCACCGTCATGCCATCAATTCTCAGCGTCGGCGATGCGATCGCCCCGCGGAATTCCAGGTCGTTGCCAATCTCTGCGATGTTGAAGAACATGTCTTTCAGATTTCCGGCGACGGTGATCTCTTCCACGGGATAGGTCAGTTCGCCGTTCTCGATCCACAGGCCGCTGGCGCCGCGCGAGAAATCGCCCGTCACCAGGTTCACGCCGAAGCCGAGAAATTCGGTGACGAACAGCCCTTCCTTGATGTCGGCAATGATCTCTTGCAGACTCTTCGCTCCCGGCTGGAGAAAGAAGTTGCCAGGGCCGATGCCCGGCGTTCCCGCCAGCCCACGTGAGGCATTGCCGGTGGTCTGCAGGTTCAACTTCTTCGCGGTGTAAGTGTTCAGCAGGTAGGACTTGAGCACGCCGTTTTCGACCACGACGGTCTTACGGCTGGGCACGCCTTCCGAGTCGAAGGGACTGGTGCCGAAGCCGCCGCGCATGGTGCCGTCATCGATGACGTTGATGTTGTCGCCGGCAATCTTCTCGTTTAGCTTGCCGGTGAGGAACGACGCGCCACGATAGATCGAGTCGCCGTTGACCGCCTCGAAGATGTGGCCGACCAGCGCACCCGCGACGGTGTGTTCGAAGACGATGGGAACTTTGGCGGTCTTGACCTTGCGCGCACCGATGCGCCGCAAGGTGCGCTGGGCGGCGATCTTGCCGACTTCCTCGGGCGATTCCAGCTTCTTCAGCGTCATCGCGACCGAGTACCAATAGTCGCGCTGCATCGACGAGCCCTCTACCTGCGCGATGGGCACTGCCGAAACCGAGCAATAGGAGCGGCGCGAGTCGCCGATGAATCCATGCGAATTGGCCAACACCTTGTAGCCGACAGCTGCGTCGAAGGTACCACCCTCGGAATTGATAATGCGAGGGTCGGCGTCGAGGGCCGCTTTCTCGGCGCGGCGCGCATAGTCGATGCGATCGGCCGTGGAAAGCGAGTACACATCGTCGTAATAAAGCTCGAGGTCGCCTTCCAGTTGGCCGAGTTGCGCTGGCTCGGGAATTCCGGCGAACGGATCTTCGCTGGTGATCTTGGCCAGCGCCAACGCCGAATCCACCAACTGCTTCAAGCCGTCCGAAGTCAGGTCGCTGGAATAGGTGCTGGCGGCGCGCTGTCCAAAGAAGGCACGCACGCCGATGGCCTTGGAACCGGATTCCTTCAGCGTTTCTACTTCGCCAAGACGGACGACGGTGGAGAATTCGCTGCCGTCCATGGCAACGGCTTCGGCGGCGGTGGCTCCGCCTTTGATGGCGCGGCGGACAACGTCGGCGGCGATTTCCTTAAGATCGGTGGATGGCTGCTGGACCCCGACTTCGCGTTCCTGGGTAGAAGTATTCATAAGATTACGTCGATTCCTATGGTCCCACTTTGTGGGATATAAAAAAATTAACCACGGATTTTCACGGATAAGGCTTAGAAAAAAATCTGTTCGTGTTAAGGCGGTTCATCTAAGCAAACTTGGCTCTCGTGCAACCCAACAAATGTCGAGGCGAAGTAAACCGAAACGCCTCAGGGGCTAAAGCCCAATTCGTACACCGCCATTTACGGCACGGCTGAAGCCATGCCCCTTCAAAGACGGATTTGAGACTGGCGTTCCAGTTGGTCATTCAGAATCCGTGCTAATCCGTGGTTAAATTCTTTTTCTTATCCGCCCGTGCCGCCGACGGTCAGCCGATCCACTTTGAGCGTAGGAATGCCCACACCCACCGGCACCGACTGTCCATCCTTGCCGCAGGTTCCCACGCCCTCGTCGAGTTGCAGATCGCTGCCCACCATCGACACTTTGGTCAGTACGTCCGGCCCATTGCCGATGAGCGTCGCATTCTTCAGCGGCGAAGTGATGATCCCGTTCTCGATCAGGTAGGCTTCCGAAGCGGAGAAGACGAACTTGCCGTTGGTGATGTCCACCTGGCCGCCGCCAAAGTTCGCCGCATAAACCCCGTACTTCACCGACTTAATAATGTCTTCCGGCGAGTCCTGCCCGGCGAGCATGTAGGTGTTGGTCATGCGCGGCATCGGGATGTGCTGATAGCTCTCGCGACGCCCGTTGCCGGTGTTGGGAATGCCCATCAGGCGCGACGACAACTTGTCAGAAAGATAGCGTTTGAGGATGCCATTCTCGATGAGCACCGTGTTCTCGGTCTGGTTGCCTTCGTCGTCCACATTGAGCGAACCACGACGTCCCTCCATGGTGCCGTTATCCACCACAGTGCATTTATCGCTGGCGACTCGCTGGCCCATCATTCCGGAAAACGCAGAAGTTTTCTTGCGGTTGAAGTCAGCTTCGAGGCCGTGGCCAATCGCTTCATGCAGCAGGATTCCGGGCCACCCCGGACCGAGCACCACTTCCATCTCGCCGGCCGGAGCTTCGCGCGCGTCAAGCTGAATGATGGCCTGCCGTGCCGCTTCCTTGGCGAAGTGCTCCGGCGATGCGTCTCCCTGAAAATAATCCAGAGGCACGCGTCCACCGCCGCCAGCCGTGCCACGCGCGGAGCCTGAAATCTCGTCCTTGGCAATGCAGAAGACGCTCATACGCGCCATCGGTTGAGCATCCTCGGCAAAGCTGCCGTCAGAGCCAATCACCAAAATGCGCCGCAGATCGTCGGCATAACTCACGCGCACTTCATGGATTCGCGGATCGTAGGCGCGCGCCGCTTTGTCGGCACGCTGCACCAGGTCAACTTTGGCCAGCACGTTGGCCTCCACCGAAGGCAGCGGCACCGGATAAAGGTTGTGGGCGGGCTTGTCCGTAAGACCAACTACCGGTTGCTTTGCGGGCCCCTTGGCGATGAGGGCTGCGGTCTTAGCGGCGTGCAGCAGGCGCTCCGGCGAGAGGTCGTCGGTGTAAGCGTAACCGGTGCGTTCCCCGGACAGTACGCGTACTCCGCAACCTACCGAGATACCCTCCGTGGCAGACTTTACCATGCTCTCGTCCAGCGAAACCGAGGTGGATGTTTCGTATTCAAAATAGAGGTCGGCGAAGTCGCCGCCAGCGGAAAGCGCTGCAGAAAGGTAGCGTTCGATATCGGCTTGCGCCAGCCCGTAACGGTCGAAAAAAAACTTCTTGTCCATAGTCACACTCAATTGGATGTCCGGCCTCCCCAGAAGAAGCGACGGACGCTAACTCCGAACCTTTGATTATCACACACAGGTGTGCTCTCGGAGCATGCGTTAGGGTCGTAGTTGAATTACCATTTTCGTGAAAAACAAGTCTGGGTAAGGCGTTGCGGGTTCTTGAGAAATTCAGGGTTCCCCTGGAAGGGTGCACTGCCCGATCCATGCAAAAAAGCACCATCTCGCCCAAGCTTCTGGCTAAGCTCTTGGAGCAATTTCTGGCCGACGCGCCCCAGGCGGTGGCCATTGAAGACGGCGAATTGCTCTTCGAATTTGCTACCGCGAAATATTCCGTAACGGGCGAAGACAAGTGTGTTCTCCATCTGTGGTCGGAAGAACGCAATACCGTGCGCCGTGTGCTCGCTGCAGAAGTGAAGGGCCGCACGCTGCGTATGAGCGCGCTGCGCTTCGGGAAGGCCCAGCCCAAAACGCTGGAGATCTGTGCCGACCGAGACCGTCGCAATGGTGCCGCCAAGCGGGCGGCCCGCACCCAGTATCAACACCTGCTGGAAAGGGTTCTGCGGCGCGAGTATCCCGGCTTCAAGGTCGAGAACATGAGCAGCAGCCCCGATCTGGAACACTCGTTAAGCCCGGTGTACACACGTGCATTGCTCCGGGCCGGTCAGTCGGCCTTTGCCGCACTTGGCGTCAATGCCGAGGAGACGCAGTCGTCCGTGGATGCGGCGCTTACGTTCGGCATTCTCTGGATGGATTACCAACGGCAGCAGCTTGCGGGACGAGCGCATGTGGAAGGGCTGAAGCTGTTTCTAGCGCCGGGACAGGCGGAGATTGTTCGCCAGCGCGCGGCGCATCTACACCCTGACGCAGCCAAGTGGCAGGTTTATGAACTCGATGAACGCTCCGAGCTGTGCGCGCCTCTCGATCTTGCCGATACCGGCAACATCATCACTCGCCTGACGCACGCCGTGGATGCCGAGGGTGCGCAACAACGCTTCGCGGCCTCCATTGCGCGCATTCATTCGCTGGCGCCTGCGGCCGAGATCACGGTTGAATCCACTTCGGAGATCGTGTTCCGCCTCTTTGGTCTGGAATTTGCGCGAGCTTGCCTGACGCCGGTTTCAGGCTCGTTCCGCAACGCCGAGTCGATTCTCTTCGGCATTGGCGCGGCGGAGTATGTCCTCGACGAAAGTACCGAAGCGCTGTTTCGCGAGCTGGTGCAGGGGATTCTTGAGCAGCGTCATCCTGGCGGTTCGCCTACCAACCTGTTCTTCCGCCTTGCCCCTGAGCGCTGGCTGGAGACCCTGATCACACGCGATGTTCGCGTAATCGACGAGCGGCTCGATGGCCGCTTCGTGTACTCACAGGTACCGGCGTTCTCGGCCTCCGATCGTGCCATGCTCGACGTGCTTACCTGCACGCTTGACGGCAGGCTGGCCATCCTGGAGTTGAAGGCCAACGAGGACATCCATCTGCCGATGCAAGGGCTCGACTACTGGGCGCGAGTGCTCTGGCATCAGCAGCGCGACGAATTCGCGCGCAATGGATACTTCGCTGGACGCGAGCTCTCCAGTTCCCCACCACTGTTGTTCCTGGTTGCTCCGGCACTGCGGGTGCATCCCGCCAGCGACGTTCTGCTCCGCTATCTCTCTCCCCGAATCGAATGGACCCTGGTGCAACTCGACGAGCGCTGGCGCGGTCGCGTGCGCGTGGTGAACAAGAAACATCCGCAGAAAACCTCCACCGCGGACTGAAGCCTATTAACCACGGATATCCACGGATGAACACGGATTAATTGAGGCATTCATGATGAACGGCGGAGAGAAACTAAGATACGGTGACATCACGGAAGCGGTAATTGGTAGCTTCTACGATGTCTACAACGAGCTTGGGCACGGATTTCTGGAGTCGGTATATCGTGATGCCCTTCGTGTTGTTCTGCTGTCAAAAGGTTTATCCGTCGATCGCGAGAGAGCTGTTCAGGTTAAATTTCGGGGACAAGTTGTGGGAGTGTTCCGCACCGACCTCGTTGTGCAGAACACTGTAATTGTGGAACTCAAGTGCGCACGCACCCTGGACCGCATGCACGAAGCGCAATTGCTAAACTACCTCAAAGCCACTGACTTTGAAGTCGGTCTATTGCTCAACTTTGGCATTCGTCCGCAGTTTCGTCGGATGCTTCTGGATAATAATCAAAAGACCATCCGTGAAAATCCGCGTGAATCCGTGGTTGAGTAGACTTTGGGCTTATGTGATCCCAGCTTCACCGGCCCGGAAGCGCCAGTAGTCCCCGGCAGTTTCGCTGAGATCCCCAGTGGGCTTGTCGCCACGAAAGACCCGCGACACACCCCGCACGACACGCCGCATCGGTAGTTCGCCATTTTCGGTGAGAAACAATTCTCCCACCTTGATGGTGCGGTAATACCAGCGCTTCAGCAGCGCCAGATGCTCCATCCATTCCAGCGCCGAGCGCAGCTTGGGTGCTTCGACCGCTGCCAGCGCCTCGGTGATGCGCGACTCCATCGACTGCGGCTTGGAAGCGAGTTGTGCGGCCTCAGTTTGCTTTCCAATGTTGAGGTTCACCGGAGCACAGATACGCCCGGCGACAATCTTGAACAGCGCTATCGATTCGCGCTCCGCCGAAGGCTGCACCATTACGCCATCGAGCTCGTCCAGCCGGCGCACGACCTCCGGCAATTGCGCGACTGCGGCCTTCACTTTCTCCAGGCGCGTGTGCAGCGCGGCGGCCCCCTCGAAATCGAGATTGGTGGAGGCATCGTCGCGCTGCCGCTCGATCTCGCGCACCAGCGACTTCCCGCCGGTTTCAAAAAACTGTTGCACGCGCCCCACTTCGGCCGCGTATTCCTCATCTGTGCATCCCTTGAAGCAGGGCGCCAGGCACATCTTCATCTCGGAATAAATGCAGCCGGGAAATGCAGGATCGGGGTTCAGATCGAAGGTACAGCGGCGCATCTTGAACAGGTCGAGAGAGTCGTTAGCAAATTTCTCGGCGGCAACGCGAGTGACGAATGGACCAAAATATTGGGCGTTGCCCTTCAGTCCCCCGCTCTTCATTCCAGAGATGCGCGTGGTGACCGTGGCGCGTGGGTAAGGATTGTCGAGGATCAGCTTGACCAGCGGCGCAAAACGCAGGCGATGGCGTTTGTCGTAGGTTTTAGGAAATTCGCGACGGAGCGTTTGGTAGAGCAGGAACGAAGCTTCGAAGTCCGACCCCGTGGCCGTCCACTCCACCCAGCGCACGCGCTCGCGCAGGTTCAGCTTGCGGGTCTGTCCCTCGACGGAGCCGAGCAGGCGTTGCAAGCGTCGCCGGAGGTTCGAGGTCTTGCTGACGTATGGCTCGCCAGCCTCGTCCTCTCCACGAAGCAGAAAAACCGCCGCGCTCGCAGGCACAACGGCGAACAGGTCAGCATCGCGGTCAGGGACGAATTTGACGCGGTGAGGAAGCACAAAGACATTCTATCCACCACAGGGACACCAAGACACACAGGCTTCTTAACCACGGATTGACACGGAGTTTCACAGATATTTCTTAACTTAAGAGTTTGTCTCCAAACATCCACGCAGGGCACCGACTCACGATTGAATCAAGCATCGCATGCCAGGAAGATTCTTCTCTTGATCCGCGAAATCCGCGTCAATCCGTGGTTAACGGTTTTGACTTGTTGCGCAGAGTCACCCGCGCCGGCGACTCGTGCCGGTGAAACTGCGCTTGTTTGGAATGCTCGCGAAAGTCGAGGCCTTCAATCTCCACCTTCTTGCACATCTCGTGCAGACGAGAACGCATGCGCTCGCCAATGCGATCACCCAGCGTCTCGCGGCGGGCAGCTCGGTCGGCAGCCGAACGGCTGCCCAGATTGTCAACTTCCACCCTCTCCTGCTCCGGTTTGTCGGGAAAGTTGGTGGTGATGATGGTGGTCTTGTTGTCGTTATAGCGGCTGTTGAGAACGTAGTTGACTGTGTCGAAGACCCACTCGGTGCTGCGTACCGCGCCCAATTCGTCGAGCACCAACACCTCGGCATCGAAGACAGGCCGCAGGATTTCCATTTCCGTCGCCTGTACCTGCGGGTTGTAAGAGTTCTGGATCGATTTCAGCAGCTCGCGATAATCGCAAAACAGGCAGTGGATGCCCTTCTCGCGAATCAGGTCCTTCATGATGCCAACGCACAGGTGCGTTTTGCCGACCCCGACCGATCCGACAAACAGCAAACCGGTTTTGTCCGTGGGATACTCTTCGACAAAGCGGCCAGCCAGGAAGCGGGCATTGCGAATACTCTTCTGACTGTTGTTGTCGGGATCGCATTGGAAGTTTGAGAGCTCGCAATGTTGGTAGCGCGGCGGGATGTGTGCTGCGTCCAACAGGCGCTCGCCGCGATCTCGCACGCGACACTCACAGCGCACTGCTTCGCGCTCTTTGCCGCGCTCGACGGTCTGCCATCCGGTGCCGCCGCAGATCGGACAGGTCTCGGTCATGAGGGTCACGAGTTTGAATCTAATGCCGGGCAGGCCGCCGCGCAACGGGGACGAATGGGTGGACCGAATGAAAGGACAGGAAAAGCTGTGTGGCCCTGTGTAAATCAGAGGAAAAACCTTAACCACGGATTGACACGGATTCCACGGATGATTCTGTAAGAAAATTCCCAAGAAATAATCCGCGCCCTCCGCGTAGTCCGCGGTTGCCTTCAGTTTTTCTATTCCGCCAGAGTAAGAAAACTCAACCGCGGATTTCGCGGATCATCACGGATAAATCCGAAAGAAACAAAAGCAAGGGAAATCCGTGTCAATCCGTGGTTAAGTAAGTTCCTGAAAATTGAGAAAACGCGGCTGCTGCGGAACAGGACGAACGGGTGGAGCGAATGAAGGACAGAAAAGCTGGAGGACTAACCGCAGATTTACACGGATCTCTCGGATAAACCTGTAAGTAACAAATTCACAAACAATCCGCGCCTTCTGCGCAATCCGCGGTCACCCCTTACTTCTTACTGCGTAGCCACGAGGTGCTCTTTCCCCACGGGAAAAATGTCGTAAACATAATCATGAACGGCCAAAGCAGTAGGTTTCACGGTGCCTGCCTCGATCCGCTTCACGATTTCCTCACGCGAGAGATCGAAAATAGCTGCGAGGATTTGCTTCCTCTCCTCATCGTTAGCCTGCGCCAGCAAGAACAGCACGCGCGCGCTGTGCTGTATGTATTTCGGCGAAAGTAGTTGCCGCTTCAGCAGCTCCATGATCAGCGGTGCTTTTGTCCGGTCAAAGCGTCCGGGATCGCCACGCCGGTCCAGTTCGGCGAAGAACTCGGCAGTCCATTCGTTGTGATAATCCCACACTTTCTGGAACAGCTCTTTCGTGAAATGACTCCCCGCCTTCACCTGCTCTGTACTGGGCGCCAGCACCACGCCGTCTTCGGTGAGCGCCGGCCGCTGGAAGTATCCATCTTTGGTGATGACCGCTTGATGCCGTAGCAGCGTCCATAGCCACGAAACGTCGATGCGGTAAGTGGCCAAATCGTTCATGAAGCGCTGCTTGAGTTCGTAGTCGTCGATGGCGGCGGCGAAGTTGCCGTTCAGGATCTGAAACCCGTAGTTCGCAGCCATGTAAAAGGCGTGCTGGAGATGCTCGATGGTGATATCGCCCTTGGGCACGCCGTAGATGGCCTCCCACAGCTCCGGCGACAACAGCTTCTCCGGTGTGTCCATCGTCGCCCTGACGATGATGCTTGGCGTGATCTTGCCCTGCATGCTCAGCAAGCCGCGAGAGTGGAGCAGCGCCCGTTCCGAGTCCGCCAGACCACTGGCAACCGTGGGCACGGCTTTGCCGTTGGCGTCCACAGTCTCGCGCGGCGCATCCAGCAACTTCTGCAACTCCGATACCGGCGCGCGCAGCGGCCCATTCCCCGCAGCCACGTATGCGGGCTCCGGACTCGCGACCCAACTTTGGCGATACGTGTCGTAGAGCCGACCCGTAACCCGCCCCGCAAGAATATCGTCGAGCGTAACCTGCTCGCCTGTGGGGATAGGCTCGTCAGGAACGCACATCAGACCCAGCAATCGCTCGCGAAGCTTGTCGATGGCGACCGCGCGCAGCGCCAGCGGGTTATAGCGCGAGCGGCCATAGACATCGCTCGGAGCATAGATCATGACTGCTGCCATGCCGCCAATCGGCGCACCCTGCGTGAGTTCACCATTCTTCGTGCCCGCCATTAGCATCGTGAGCGCGTTGTAGCGCTGGTAGGCGATCATGTTTGGCGAAGCCATACCGATGGTTTGCGGATCGGGAAACACCCCGTTCGGGTCGTCTTTCCACATCTCGATGAGGCTGCCGAGGTAGTCCCAGCGACCGACATTGGTACCCAACAGCCGCCGGCGAAAGACCCAAGCGATCGCCGGCAGATAACGGCCACCGTTGCCCTCCTCGTAGAGAATCTTGATCTTGAACGTGCCAGCCGGGACGCCAATGATTTCTTCCACGCGCGACAGCAATTTCTCTACGATGAGCGCTTCGCGCGGTGTCTGCATTTTCGGTATGTAAAAATACACGCCGGTGCCAGCGCTCTTCAGGGCCTCGTAGTTGTTCAACACCCAGAGAACGACCAGCACAATCAGGCCGGGGGCGGGCTCACCATCGACGGTAACCTGATCGTAGAGCACGTGAATGCTGGGCGGACGCACCAGGCGCGTAGGCCACTGCTGCGGCGGCTTGTTGATTCGGTAAGAGCGCTTGTTGTCCTTCTTCACAACTTCGTAGGCCTTGCCGGTCCAGCGGCCTGCAAGAATTTCTTTGGCATTCTGCAGGGCCGCAAAAGTCCCCACCGGCTGATTCCGGGCCGTGCCCTGGGGCTGAAAGTGCGCGGGCGAGGCGTCTTCAAAATCCGGCATATTCTGGGGCGCGGCGCTATTCAGAGCATTGAACGCCATATCCAGCGGATGCCACGGGCCCGTAAGCTCCAGTCCCGGGTTTTTCAACGGATGCACGTCGGCGGGTATGGGTACCTCGTCGTTGAGCCGCCAGCGCCATTCGCTCTCGTGTCCGAGGAAGTTGTCGATCACGCCTTGCACGATCTGGCGAAATGTCCAAGGACGTCCCGTAACCGGGTCGTCGAACTTCTCCTCCCACTTCGGCCAGCCGTATTTGCTTCGCACCGGCTCGGCACTCTCCAGCAGCGCTCGCCGGGCGCGTAGGGCCTCAGCAATGGCAGGACGCAGTTCGCGGGTTAGCATCGCCAGCGTTTCTTCGACGTTGATCTCTCGACCATTGATGTTCTTCGTTCCGAACAACTCGGGGAACTGCTGCAGAATGTCTTGTCGGATCATGGCCCGCCTCCCGCGTGGTTTCAGACGCCAGTGTAGAGCGCGCCTCCAGTCGGGTCAAAGTGCGGAGATCACAGAGGGCTGTGGCGAAAAACGCATAGTTTCGACCCGCCCCAAAGCGCAAAAGCAACCACGGATTTCGCGGATGAACACGGATAAGGCGTGTGATCTAGGTGTCTTGAAATTCTCGCTGAAGGGGCGCGGTTTGAGCCGGGCCGTCCACAGATTTTGAGGCAAGGCTTTCAAGCTTGAGGAAACCGCTTTTCGCCGGCATACAAACGAATCCCCTCGGTGGCTAAAGTCAGTCGGTTGAGACAGGTTCACGGCGCACATGACGGTGCGCCCCTTCAAGTCCACGACGCCAGTATCTGACTCCTACAACGCCTCGTCCTGACTGTTCGCGGGCGATGTGGAGAAGAGAAAGGTCTCGAAAAAAACAACCACGGATTACTCGGATGAACGAGGATAAGCCTCTAAACATAAGTCTGGAAAATCTCATTGGATCCGTGTTTTTCCGTGTCGATCCGCGGTTAACAGCTTTTTGGTGTCCGTCGGACCACGCGCCTAGCGAAACGCAGTCCGCAGCATCTCAGCGACTCCACCCCACATATTGGCATCTAATTTTGAGCGCAACATTTTGACAGCGCCACCTCATACATGGACAGATACCTTTGCATTCATTGCCATTTTTATCAGCCGCCGCGCGAAAACCCCTGGCTCGAGTCGATCGAGCTACAGGAGTCGGCATACCCCTACCACGACTGGAACGAGCGCATTACGGCGGAGTGCTATGCCGCTAATGCCAGCTCGCGCATACTGACGGCCGACGATCGCATTACCCGCATCGTCAACAACTACTCACGGATCAGCTTTAATTTTGGTCCCACACTATTGTCCTGGCTCGAGGAGCATTCGCCCGACACCTACCAGGCGATTCTTGCTGCCGATAAGGAAAGCCAGCAGCGTTGCTCGGGACACGGCAATGCCATCGCGCAGGTGTACAACCACATGATCATGCCGCTGGCTAACCGGCGCGACAAGCAGACGCAGGTAGTTTGGGGCATTGGCGATTTCGAACACCGCTTTGGCCGCAAGCCGGAAGGCATGTGGCTGGCGGAAACCGCCGTAGATGTGGAAACGCTGGAGGTCCTGGCCGAGCATGACATTAAGTTCACCGTGCTGGCCCCCTCGCAAGCCCTGCACGAACGGCGTGTTGGAACCGCGAAGTTCAAGAATGTGGAAGGCGGCAAGATCGACCCGACCCGCCCCTACATTTGCAATCTGCCGTCAGGGCGAAGCATTAACCTGTTCTTCTACGACGGTCCCATCTCGCGCGCGGTCGCCTTCGAAGGGCTGCTGGACAATGGCGAGACCTTCGCTAACCGGCTGCTCAGCGGATTTGCCGACAATCGTCGCTGGCCCCAGCTGATGCACATCGCCACTGATGGCGAGACCTACGGCCATCATCATTCCAAGGGCGATATGGCGCTGGCCTACGCGCTGCATCACATCGAAAGTAACAACCTGGCGAAGCTCACCAATTACGGCGAGTATCTCGAAATCAATCCGCCAACTCATGAAGTGGAGATCGTCGAGAATACTGCGTGGAGCTGTGTCCACGGGGTGGGACGCTGGAGCCGCGACTGCGGTTGTAACAGCGGCGGCAAGCCGGGATGGAACCAGGCCTGGCGCGCTCCACTGCGCGCTGCATTCGATTACCTTCGCGACGAACTGGGTCCGGAGTACGAGCGCAAAGCCTCGGAGTTGCTACGCGATCCCTGGCAGGCCCGCGATGAGTACATCAACGTGGTGCTGGACCGCGACGAAGGTAGCCTGAAAGCCTTCTTCGCCAAACACGCCAAGGCTGAATTGACCGATGGCGACACCGTGACCGCTCTTGCCCTGCTCGAAATGCAGCGCCATGCCATGCTGATGTACACCAGCTGTGGCTGGTTCTTCGATGAGTTATCCGGGATCGAAACCGTGCAAACCATCATGTACGCCGGGCGTGCGTTACAACTGGCCCAGATGCTGTTTCCCGACCATCGGGAAGAAAAATTCAAGGAGCTGCTGGCGCTGGCGAAGAGCAATCTTGCCGAGGACGGCGATGGCGCACGCATCTTCGAAAAGTGGGTGAAACCGGCCGAGGTCAACTTGCTAGCCGTTGCCGCCCATTACGCGATCGCTTCCATGTTTGAGCGCATGGGAGAGAGCAACGCCATCAACTGCTACGAAGTACATCAGCGTGAGGATATTCGCCTGGAGTCGGGACGGGCGCGTCTGGCCATGGGCACCGCGCAGATCCGCTCGCGCATTACTCATGAGCAGCAGAAGGTCAGCTTTGGGGTACTGCACTTCGGCGATCACAACGTAACTGCGGGGGTACGCGGATTCCGAGGCGAGCAGGAGTTCAAGAGCGCGGCGAGGGAGCTGCGTGAGAGCTTCCAGTCGGCGGATCTGCCAGCAGTTTTGCGTTTGCTCGACAAGCATTTCGACGGTGCCGCCTACAGCCTGCGATCGCTCTTCCGCGACGAGCGGCAAAAAGTCGTCAGCAAGATTCTCGGCTCGACCATGGATGAAGCCGAGGCGGCCTATCGCCAGATTTACGAGCATCATGCGCCGCTGATGGGCTTCCTCAGCGACATGGGTGCGCCCCTGCCCAAGATGCTGCACCTAACCGCGGAGTTCGTGCTGAACACCGCGCTGCGTAAGGAGTTCCTCGCCGACGAGATTGACCTGGAACGCATTCAGACCCTGCTCGACACGGCCGCGCGGGAAAAAATTCAGTGGGATGAAGCGTGGCTGGGCTATGCGCTGAAGCGCCGGTTGAGCCGCATGGCCGAGGAGCTGGCGGTGAATCCTCGCGAAGAACGCCTGCAGCGCTTCAATGCTGCCGTCGGCCTCGTGCGCTCTCTTCCGTTTGAGGTAAACCTGGCGCCGGTACAAAACGTGTTTTATCAGCTCTCGCAGAACGTCTATCCGGCGGTCGCGCTGGAAGGCGACGAGTCTTCGCAACGCTGGATCAACGAGTTTGTTGGGCTGGGCGAGAAGTTGGGAGTGTGCGTCGAACCCGTGCCCATCCCGACAGCGTAGGAGTGGTCGCTGGCAGAGAGAAGTGGCGCTCCCTCCATGATGATCACGCGGATGCGGGTCGCACGGCCGCCCGGCTTCGCTGCGAAGCAAGCGACACTTTGAAGTCGTCCCGCAGATGACGACGCAGCGTTTCGCGGTCCCCGAATCCCGCACTCTTTGCAACCGCCTCCAACTTCTCAGGTGTTGCCGCGAGCTTGGCCTTAGCAGCCTCCGTCCTCAGGCGCGCGACAAAGCGTGCGGGCGTAGTACTCACCTGCTGGGTGAAGACACGGCTGAAATTGCGGTCGCTCATTCCCACGCGACGCGCCAGCGCCGGAACCGAGAGATCGGCATCGAGATGTTCCGATATCCACGCGATGAGTTCGCGGATGGGCTGATGGTCGGCTGCTTGGGCAGCAAGCTGGGAACTGAACTGGCTCTGGCCTCCGCCACGGCGCATGAACAACACCATGCGGCGCGCGACTTCTAACGCCAGGGCGTGGCCATGGTCTTCCTCAACCATGGCCAGCGCCAGATCGATGCCCGCCGAAACTCCTGCGCTGGTCCACACATTTCCATCTCGAGTAAAGATCCGGTCGCCATCGACCGAGATACGGGGATAGCGCTGCGCCAAGAGAGTGGCCAATTCCCAATGGGTGGTGGCTTGGCGTCCATCGAGGATGCCTGCTGCGGCAAGAACGAAAGCTCCGGCGCAAACCGACCCAATGCGGCGAACCTTCTCCGCCTGGCAGCGTGTCCAGGCTAGCAACTCCGGGTCGATACGCGCTTGCCCGACGTCCGCGCTCGCCAGAACTAGTAACGTGTCGATCGGATCCTGGGCCTCGGTCCAGTGACATCCCCCGATGAGTCCGAGGCCAGACCCCGTCAACAATGGCATTTCATCGTGGGTGAGCAGCTCGACCTTATAGGCCGGTGACCGTCGCTTTCCGGTACGACTTAAAACTGCCGACGCGCGGGTGAATACGTCCAGCGGGCCAGCCAGGTTCATCAGGTGAGCACTGGAATACATCAGGAATGCGATCCGCCGGGTTGGCCATTCCTTCAATCTGGAACGCTGCGCATTATTTTCGCTTCTCAGGTCCATGCAGACCAGATGCCGCGAGCTGCCGCATAGCTACATGAAAATTCGCTACGCGAAATTTTGGCAGAAAACGAGGGCAGGTTGTCCGTGCGTTTGATGGTCTGCGCAATCTCATATGACAGTGAGGAGGATGGATCATGAGACTTCAGAAAATCATTCCCATTGGAATTCTGCTTTTGCTTTCGGCTGCAACTCTGTCGGCACAAAGCGCGCTGCCGAACCCACACGATGATACCTGCTGGTCGAGCCTGAGCGCCTTGCGGGCCTGCCAACTGCAAGCCTATGACAAGGCCATTGACCAGGCGCAGCGTTGCACGTCCTATCCTGAGTACCAGTGCCTGCCCGCGTAGGTATCACTCTATAAGACTTCCGCAAAGCCTTCGGCCAAAGCTGTCGCGAAATCAACCAATAACTCCGACAACGCCGTCGCGGTAAGTGCGCCGGTAGCATCCGAAACGAGCACGGCAAGCAATTCGAAATAAGAACGGTGACGACGCCAAGGGTTGCCCCATCGCATTTAACCAGCAACGGGGCGCCCTTTTTTCGTTGACGAAAGGCTCGCGCTTGAGATCGTGCGCTCTTAGCACGGGGCATCCGTCCGGAAATTGCTCGCGCGATTCTCGCCTCAGGATGCCAGCTGCTGCGCGACAGCAAATCGTTTGGGACCGCGTTTACGGATCAGCAGGATGCGTATCCGTTCCAGTAGTTCCATCGGCGCGAACTCTCCTTTGGGCAGCCAGCCATCGGCCAGGCTGTCTTCCGTGCAGGCATTCACCGAGCCTGAGAACAGCAGCGCCGGGGTATGCGGCGAGATGCCCTTGATCTGGTCAATCAGTTTTGCGCCGCTTAGTTTTGGCATCATTAGGTCGGCCAGTACCAGATCAATTCCGCCACGCTGCATCATTTCCAGGGCGCATTGCGGCTCAGTACAGGTAAGAACGTGGTAGCCACGGGTCTCGAGCAAAACTTTTCGAATGGAGAGAGAGCGTTCGTCATCGTCAACGCAAAGAATGGTGCGCTTGGGCTTCATAAACCTACTCACTGAGCCTTTTCGGGAGAGCATGCGCATTCGTTCCGGGCAAACCTGTAAGCCGGCACGCGCGGCAGTCATCCAGTGGCTTCTTGTAATTTATTACGCCAGAGCAATAGCGTGTCCGGATAGTACGACCGGTAACGGCATCGCACAAGTATTGCGAAGGTCAATTTTGCAGAAAATTTTCAGGCCACGAAAAAAACGAAAACAGCACCAGACGGGGTGATTTGCATTTCGCGGGATCGGCCACAAACCCGTGGCGGAAGCGGCTCTTCGCCCTGCACAAGATATCCGTAGAAAATTCACATCGTTACTTCGCCGTCAATCACCTGCACTACGTTACCTCCTACGCGCACATTTGCGATGGTGTTGCCGGTCTTGCCGGCGCGAATGTAAATGAAACTCGGGCGTCGCGTTTCCATTCCCTGCTCAATCAGGCCTGGCGCTTCCGGCGCCAGGGCTCCGTGCTGTACGGCCCACGCAGCGCAACATCCCGCGGCCGATCCAGTGGCCGGGTCCTCGCCGTTGTAGAAGATCATGCGCGCGTGGAAGGTAGCATTCGGATCCACGGTCTCGCGACAGACAAGATAGAAGAACGCCGGGTTGCCGATGGTTGCAAGGTACGGTGCCATCTGGTGCCAACTGATATTCAGGTTCTGCAGCGTGGCCAGCGAACGAAACGGGACCATGGTGAACGGCATACCCGTCGAGACCGTCTGGATAGGCAGGGTGTGATCCAGTTCCGCCACCGGGATACCGAGCACACCAGCGACAACATCATGGGGATGCGTCGCGCCAAATTGTGGGTCGGCCTGACGCATCTCGCCGAACAGCCGTCCGTCGCGCTGTTCGAAGCGTACGGGAACTTTGCCCACCTTTAGATCGAGTACGATCTCATCCGAACTGCAGTGCTGGCGCAAGTACCAGGCGGTGCCAAGCGTGGGATGGCCGGCAAAGGGCAGCTCTTCGTTCACGGTGAAGATGCGCACCTTGTGACCTTCGCGCTGCTCGACCTCGACGTCACGCGGCAGAATATATGTGGTTTCCGACAAATTGGTTTCGCGCGCCAGCTTCTGCATTTCGTCATCGCTCAACCCACGAGCATCGCCGAAGACTGCGAGTTGGTTGCCCTCCAGCGGCCGGGAGGTAAACACATCAAGCTGGACAAACGAAAACTTGCGTTGCGGCATCAGTAGGCTCCGTAATAGGTAAGCAGATGCGCAGCCGGACGGAAGCGCTGAAAAGATTTCGTCGCCGATGATATGGTTGCTGAAGCCTGTTCCCGCATTATCGCGAGGGTCAGCGCTTGCGGAAGCGAAGGGGGTCCGGTGACTCTCCCGGTCTTCAAAACCGGCGATTGGCATCTTGCGATGTCAATGGTGCGTTCGACTCGCACACGCTTCCGCCAAGACGGACCACTTAGTTGGGCGTCTCTTTCCCCGCCCTCAAGTACGCTCCATTGAATCCGTCAGCGATCCAACGCAGAGGGACCACGTTCGTCCCGTGATGAAAATATGTGAGAAACGGTACTTCAGTCGAGGTAATGCTCCTATTACCAGCAGAAACACCCTGTCTCTACAGTAGTTTGCAACTCCTCGCAACTCCTCTTTCTGTTGGTCGCCAACTTGCAAAACTCTGAGTATCGCCAGGGATCATCCCTGCGGGTCTGGCGATAGAAAAAAGAGGTGACGTATATGAAAGGACATTGCAGTCTCTTTGCGTTGTTAGCGTGCTTGCTGGCAGCGTGTCTGATGGCACCCGCAGCGTTCGGACAGTCGCTGGTTTCAGGCGACCTGGTAGGTACGGTTACCGATCCGAGCGGGGCGGTGGTGTCGAACGCCAGTGTGGCCTTGAAAAGTAATGGCACCGGCGAAACCCGCACCACTACAAGCAACTCGAATGGTCTCTACCGATTTTCTCTGTTGAGTCCGGGTAGCTATACGGTTAGCGTCACTGCCCAGGGCTTCACCACTGCGTCCAGTGTATTTACGGTCAACGTGGGCCAGGCAACCGTCGCCAACATGAAAATGGCGGTAGGCGCCAGTTCAACCACGGTCGAAGTCACCGGGGCTCCGCCGTTGGTACAGACGGACAACGCTAACTTGTCCACCAACTTTAACCAGAACATCATCCAGAACACACCCAATGGTGGCAACGACCTCACCTACATAGCGCAGACCGCGCCCGGGGTAACCATGAACACCGGCATGGGATACGGCAACTTCAGCGCCTACGGCCTGCCCGCCACCTCCAACCTGTTCACGGTCAACGGTGAGAACGACATGAATCCGTACCTCAACCTGAACAACTCAGGCGCAACCAACTTGACCTTGGGCAAAGATGAGGTGCAGGAAGCAACCGTCATCAGCAACGCATACTCTGGACAGTACGGCCAGCAGGCTGGCGCCCAGATCAACTATGTGACTAAGTCAGGCACCAACCAGTATCACGGCAACGTCAGTTACGCGTGGACTGGTCGCGCCATGGATGCCAATGACTGGTTCAACAATCACACCTCTCCACAGACGCCCCGTCCCTTTGCCAATAACAACGAGTGGTCGGCGTCGATGGGAGGTCCGATCAAGAAGGACAAGCTATTCTTCTTCGTAGACTACGAAGCTATCCAATACATTGTTCCTTCGACCGGGCCAGTCTTTGTACCCACGCCGACCTTCATCGGTCAGACGCTGGCCAACCTGCCCGCGACTGAGGTGGGGCTTTACACCAAGCTATTTAACCTGTACACCAACGCCAAAGGGTATAACGGAACCAACTATGTTGCGGGAAGTTGCGGTCAAGCTTTGCCTATCGTCAATTCGGCATTCAACGCCAACAACTGCTTCTCCACCTACCAGGCAAGTCCGGCCCTCCCGGGAACGGAATGGATCCTGCCCTTCAGGATCGATTGGAACCAGTCGCAGAACAACCAGTTCTACTTCCGCACCCGTATCGATCACGGCACCCAGGCCACCTTGGCTGATCCGTTCAGCCCTGACCTCAGTGCTGCCAGCAAACAGCCTGCATACGACGGCCAGTTCGGTTGGACCCGCATCCTGAGCTCCAACATGACCAACCAGTTCAGCGCTGACCTCAGTCACTTCCAGGCGACCTTCGCCCAAGTGGACCCGAGTGTTTTCCCCTATTCCATCATTTCCACCGGTTTCAATCTGGGGTCGGGTGGTATCACCAGCTTCGCCTTCGACTTTCCCCAAGGAACAAACGTGACGCAATATCAGTTCCTTGACGATCTGTCCTGGACCAAGGGCAAGCACAGCTTGAAGTTCGGCGCCAACTTCCGGCGCTACGACATTACCGACTATGTCTTCAGCATACGCAACAACCCTGAGATCTTCCTCGGTGATGCCACCGGCAACTCGGGCGCAATCGTGGGAGACCCAAACTACTCGGACGGCGGAGTGCTGGACTTCTACAACGGAACTGCGCTGCAAACCCGGCAGGCGTTCCCCTCTCGCTTGACCCAGCCAGTCGCCATGTGGGGATTAGGCGTTTACGCGCAAGACGAGTGGAAGGTTGGTCAAAACTTGACTCTTACCCTCGCCCTGCGGGCGGAGAAGAACTCCAATCCAGTTTGCCAGACCAACTGCGGCTCGTTACTGAACGCGCCGTTTAACAGCCTTCTTGCGGCGGGACTCCTGAGTCCGACCACTCCATATAACTCCATCATCAACGGCAATAACCACCAGCTTTACAATGCCACCGACGCCATCAATTGGGCGCCCCGGTTTGGCTTTGCCTGGTCACCGCTGGGTCCCAACACCGTATTTCGTGGCGGCTTCGGCATCTTCAACGATGCTTTCCCCGCCGTGGTGGGCGATTCGTTCATGACCAACTTGCCTGGATTGGTCAATGTTCGGATCAATGACACGCCATGGGGCGACACCACCTCATCTGCCAGTCCGTACGTTCAGGGAGCCGCGACCGCCTCGGCCATCATGTCGGGATTCAACAATGGGGCATCTTTTCAGAGCTTGCAGAATCAGCTGGGCCCCCTGTTTAGAACTCCCGCCTACAATAACCAGATTGGGACCTTCCACACTCCGTACTACGAGCAGTGGAGCTTCGGTGTCCAACAGGCGATGGGAAGCATGACCACCCTCTCGCTCGGCTACGTGGGCAACCACGGGGTTCACATCCCGGTTAACAATGAAGGCTTGAACGCCTACGGTGCTGGCTTTTCTCCATTTCCGGCCACCGTACCCACCCCAATCTTCTCCACCATTCAGCAGTACTCGTCGAGTGGTATCTCCAATTACAACGGCGTGACCGCCAGCGTAGCGATGCGGCAAACTCATGGATTGTCGCTCCAGTTCAGCTATACCTGGAGCCACGCTCTGGATGATGTCTCCAACAGCGGTATCAGCGCGACTCCCTATAACAACTCGCAGACGTTCGGGTCGATAGTGGACCAGATCAATCCCGCATGTCTGAAGTGCAACAACTATGGCAACGCTGATTACGACGTTCGCAACAGCTTCAACGGCACCTTTGTTTATCAAACGCCGTTCAAGTTCAGCAACAACTTCGTTAACGCGGCCCTGGGCGGATGGATGGTATCTGAGAACTTCTTCTGGCGCTCGGGTCTGCCGCTCACGGTCATTGATGGCAACACTTCCATCGCCAACTATGGCCCGCTCAACACGGTTGCCAATGTACTTTCCGAGAATGGCCAGATGGGCTGCGTCAATGGCAACAGTCAGTGCCTGAATCCTGCGGCCTTTGGTTCGGCGAGCATGTTTTCAACTTTTCCGAACCAGGTACGGAACCAGTATCGTGGACCGCGCTTCTTCGACTCCGACGTGACGGTAGGTAAGAACTTCAAGTTGACGGAACGGTTCACCTTCAACTTCACCACCAACTTCTACAACATCTTCAATCACCCCAACTTCACCAACCCTGACCTCAACCTTGCTGATGGAACGTTCGGTCAGATCTTGCAAACGACGGCACCGCCAACGGGCCCCTATGGATCGT
Organism: uncultured Acidobacteriaceae bacterium; assembly: GCA_963748225.1. Taxonomy (GTDB): domain Bacteria; phylum Acidobacteriota; class Terriglobia; order Terriglobales; family Acidobacteriaceae; genus Bog-257. The sequence continues at coordinate 98,486 of CAVVHW010000010.1, read as the reverse complement.
TCGTCACCGGTCTGCCCTCGGGACGAATCATCCAGTTCGCTGGCAAGATTATCTTCTAAACCTTCAACTTTGCTTCATTTCGGGCGGCTCCCCGGCGGGGGCTGCCCTTTTCTCCTGAGCCTGCTTCGTACCGATTGCAACGGAAACATTCGGAACGAAGCCATTCAGTCACCTTTTTTTTCTCAGAACTGCCGGATGGCGTTCCCGCTCGAGACGAGGTTGCCGTCGGTCTCCAGCAGCAAAACCCGGGTTTGATCGACGATGTAAGCAACGTAGTTGCGCGTGCCGTCCACTGGAGTTGTGATGGCGACGATGGTGCGGCCTGGTGCAACCGTGCCGACGCTGTATGTGCCTTGCAGGATTTGCCCGGGATAGACGTTCGTGGGATCGTTGATGTCCAGAGTTCCGGCCAAGGTTCCCGCACCGTCAGCAGAGATCTGCCCACTGATGCTGGTGCTGTTGGCCGACCGGACCACGCCGCCGACCAGCAGATATCCGAATTGCTTGGTGGCATAACTGCCAGCCCAGGCCGCGTTGCTGGTTGCGGATGAACTCTGTGCATACACATTTCCGCCGCCGGTCCCGGTGCTAAGCTGATCGAGGTAGTACGCCTGGGTTGGTGAAATCAGATACATGCTGAACGGCAGTGACAGTTGGCTCGCAGTGAACGAGCCGTTGATGCGGCCATTCGAAGCCACGGTGTAGGCGCCGGTCAGCGTCGACTTCTGTACCGACCCGGTGTCGTTGACGTCATAGTAGCCCGATGAAACATTCCCGCCTGAAGCATTCAACTGGATGAGCGTGTAGGACACTCCGGCCGGTGTGTTAGCCGAAGTACTCACGATATAGCTACCATTGAAATCCGAGGCCACGAACGACGACTTGGTCTGCAAGTCGGCACTTCCCAGGAAAAACGTGGCCGCGTTAGGACACATGAAACGATAATGGTTCGCCGAGACCACGTAGTACACAAAACCGGCATTGCCAGTGCTGGCGGTAAATAAACCGGTGCCGCGTCCCAGGGCATCGATGCCGGTGTAGTTGCCACCCAGTGCCTGGCTCTGCGTGACGGTGCCGTTGCAGTTCATGTCCTGCAAACCGCCCACGGTGCCACCACTCAGGCTGAAGATGCCAATGGAATTCATTGCGCCACTGCAATTTAGTCCGCTCCCGCCGAAACCGAAGGCATAGTTGCCCGTAGGTGCAGTGACTCCGGCTGTCTGATGCTCCAGATTGCCGGTGGCATTGATCACATTGTTGTCGATTTCATTCAACTCGGCATTGTTCAGCGCTTGTATGGCAAAGGCATACGAGAAGCTGCCAATCGAGCTGTTCAGGTTCAGCGTGCCGCGGCCATCCGCGCCGACGCTATAGGTTCCGGTTACGGAACTAGCTTGAAAATATCCCGACGAAACATCGTTCAGGTCTTCCTCGCCCCCGGTGATATGGCCGAGACCGTCGGCTGTGATCGCTCCCACCGCGTAGAAGGGAAAGCCGTTCACGTCGATGCCGCTCAGGCTAAAGACGTAAGTACCGCTTAGTGATGTGTTATTGAATTGCACTGCGGTTATGGTGACAATGGCATTGCCGGTGACGGTCGCATCCGTCTGCAATACTGCAGTGACGGTCGCGCTGGCTGGATTGGGAATGACTACGGGAGCCGTGTAGAGTCCAGTGCTATCGATGGTTCCTACGGACGAATTGCCTCCCGTGACACCGTTCACTTGCCAGTTCACCGCCGTGCTCGTGTCATTGGTAACTGTCGCCGTGAACTGCTGTGTCGCAGCCTCTTGCACGTTCGCTGTAGCCGGAGATACGGTCACCGTGGGAGGATTGTTAGGGGTGCTGCCACCTCCACCGCAAGCCGATAGGGTGCCAACTACAAGCAGTGCAGCCGCCAGAAATACTATTCTCATCACCAGACCTCGCTCCGAAATCATACGGCGCTCCGGGCCAACTTCAAAAGAAAATGTGGAATTGGATGCCCAAACACATCGAAAGGCGTGCCGCACAGTTCATAATTCTTGGGGCGGCATGGTGAACCGATGAGCGATCACGTCGGGGCGGTCACGCCAAATGCCTTGATGTTGCTTGCCGACAGTGGCGTGAACACCGAGCGTGCGCTCAAAGAGATGTTCATTTTCTTTGAGAACCTGGTTTACCTCCCGCAGTCAGGGGATACCGAGGGGATTCACTTTGCCACGGAGCTGTTAGCTGTTCATGCAGCAACCGCGGACGCCGAGAGGAAACAGCTACTGTCAAATCGCGCCTTCACTGCCGCCATTCTCGATGCGGAGGAGGTATGGTCACGCAAAGAACTGACGCAGTTCATTGCGGAGACCCTCTTAAGCCGGGAGGCAAATCAACTGCTGGACGAAGCGCTTGAACAAAAGCTTTCGGAGCTGTCCAACGATCCATTGCCCTACTCTGAGCGTTTACCCGAAGCCTACCGGTCGGTGCGAAGCGGTTACAAGCATATGCTGATGTCACCCTACGAACGGACCGATATTGCTTTCGCCGAATTGGTGCGAAAGAAGTTCCGCTTCGGCGGTGGCATGCTGTCGAAAAGCCACCAACGGATCATCGAAGCCTTCGCGGAGATCAAGTCCGCTCCAAATTTCCAGGCAGCGGCGCGCAACGGTTCCACGCCGGTCATGCCGGCCGCCATCCTGGATGGGTTTACCATTCCGGATTTCGGGTCGTTAAGCTGGGGAGAAGTTTTCGAACTGCGTAGCGACCGTTTCGTGAAGGATTTCCGGACAAAGCTTGGCGAAACCATGCGGCTTGCCGGGACTACCGATGCGAACAATGCTCAACTCGGAACCCAGATCGAGGGGGAACTATGGCGGCTCGTGGAGGAGTCACAACCACCGCGGCTCGGAGTTCGTCTCGGAAAAATTGGCTTGTCGTTACTGCATGTTCCACCCTTCGAGTGGATCAGCCCGTTGATCCACAGTGCGCTCGGACTGGGAGAGCTGATTGAGGATTCCAAGCGGCGCAAGGCGTTCGGATGGCTTTTTTTTCTGGGCAACGCCCGAAAGACGTTGCCTAAGGACCGCGATTCCTAAGCTGCGATCCAGTGCTTGAGCCAGTAGGGAGTTTTCAAACACTGGCCGAGCAGCGCACAATGAGCTTGGACTCTGGCATGAGGCCAGTCTCTCTCTCGACAGTTCCAGTGGCTTCTAGAACCGGGGGAGACGTAGAGCAGAATTGCTTCAGTTGCACACAGGCAGTGGAAACCTACTTCAATTACTTTACACAGATCGAAGAGCACTTCCAGCGCCGCCGGGGCACCCTGTTGTTGCTGTCTCCGCTCGATTGGGCGTTGATGGAGACCTGGAAGGATGCGGGTGTTCCGCTGGAAGCCGTGCTGCGCGGCATTGATGCGACCTTCGAAAAATGGGAGCGTCGTCCCAGCCGATTTCGCAAGGTGAACAGTCTCGCCTACTGCTCCCAGGAAGTACTGGCATCGGTAGAAGAACTGCAGGAAGCCTCGGTTGGCGCAGCCCCGAAGGAAGTAACAAACACGGGGCTGGACCATTCTGCCGTAGTCGAATTCTTAAATGGCAATGCCGGGCAACTCGATCAGGCGCAACTGCCGGCGACGGCGCAAACGTTGGCACAAGAGACCGCTTCGACGTTGCGTAGTCTGGCAGTATCTCTGTCTCAGGATCGTACTCTGTCGATGGAAGACCTGGAGCGACGGCTGACGGTGGCCGAAGAAAAGATCTTCGCCGCGCTGTTGGCCGCGACGCCGGATGACACTTTGCTGGCCGTGCGCACCGAAGCCGACCATGATCTGGGGCCGTATCGGCGTAAAATGAGCGCGCCGCAAATCGAGCAACTTCACAAACAGTATGTTCACAAACGAGTGTTGGAGCAGTACCACGTTCCGCGATTGAGTCTGTTTTACATGTAGGCGGCCAAGGTCTTGACGAAATAAGACCATCCGAGTTGATCCGCGGTTCAATTTTATTTTTCTGAGATCGAGGGCCCTCCTTTGCAAATACAGATCGAAAAATTGGTTTACGGCGGCGATGGCCTGGCGCGCATGCCGGCGGATGCGCAAGGTCGCGGCAAGACCGTCTTCGTCCCGTTTGTACTGCCCGGTGAGCAGGTCGAGGTCTCGGTGGTCGAGAGCCGCTCCGGCTTCGCTCGCGCCACGCTGGATAGCGTGTTGACTCCGTCCCCTGATCGGATCGCGCCCAATTGTCCATACTTCGGCGGCTGCGGCGGCTGCGACTATCAGCACATGACCTACGAGGCGCAGTTGCGGCACAAAGCCGAAATTCTGCGCGAGTCGTTACGCCGCACCGCCAAGCTTGAACTCCAACAGGAGATCCAGATTCATCCGTCGCCGCCGTGGAACTATCGCAACCGCACTCGAATGCAGATCAGGCACGCGCCCCAATTTGCGCTCGGCTACTACCGTTACAATTCCCACGAAGTCCTCGCCGTAGAATCGTGTCCCATCAGTTCGCCGCTGATCAACCAGGCGATTCGGGCTGTGTGGAATCTCGGTCGCGAAGGCGCCGTTCCCGCTTCTTTGCACGGCGTACAGTTCTTCGCCAATCACGATGACACCCAGTTTCTGGTAGAGGCTTACATCCGTCCTGACAGCAGCGCGCAAGAGTTGCAACCGTTCGCTGCGGCACTGCACAGCACATTGCCTTCGGTCGTCGGAGTTGTCGTCTTCGCAGCCTCTGCCATCGAAGATGAAAGCCGCCAGCATGCTCCACTCACTTCCACGCATCCCGAACTGGCGAGCGCAATCGGCGGCGATTCGCTAATGTACCACGCTGTGGGACACCAATACCGGGTCAGCGGAGGATCATTTTTCCAAACCAATCGCTACCTGGTTGATACTCTGGCGCAGGTGGTTGCAGCTAGTGGTAGTGGCCGTGCGGCAGTCGATCTCTATGCCGGTGTTGGCCTGTTTACCGTGCCTCTGGCTGGTAAGTTCGACCTGGTGCTAGCGGTCGAAGCATCGTCGAATTCCTTCGCCGATCTGCGCCTCAACGTTCCTGCCAACGTGAAATGCATTCGTGCAACCACCGAACGCTTCTTGGCAGAGCGCGGTCCCAAACTGGCGCCTGACCTGATAGTCGTCGATCCGCCGCGGGCCGGACTAGGCGAAAAGACCGCCGCCGCTCTGGGTCGCATGTCCGTCTCCCGTGTGACCTACGTCTCATGTGATCCGGCCACCCTGTCTCGCGACCTCCGCCTGCTGTTAGAATCAGGGTTTCGGGTCGAGCAGGCGCACCTTGTGGATATGTTTTCGCAGACCTATCACATGGAAGCCGTTCTGCACCTGATGCGTTGACCCTCGAAAACTCGCCCGGAGGACCAAATGTACGCGCTCGCCATTCTCCGTTATCGCAAACCGATGGAAGAAGTATTGAAGCATGTTGACGCTCACCGCGCGTATTGCCAGGGCCTGAAGCAGGAAAAGCTGTTAATCGCGTCCGGGCCGCTGGTGCCGCGCAATGGTGGCGCTATGCTGCTGCGGGTTCCCGATGACGAGGCTCAGGCGACGCTGGATAGTATTCGCGACAACGATCCGTACACCCGCTTCGGGGTCGCGCAATACGAGGTGTGGCCCTGGTCCCCCGCTTTTGGCGCGGAGGACCTCGACCGGCTGTAATCACCCAGGTAGCTGAGGTAGCGCGACTGGACGTTCAGTGGCGACGACCTCTTCTTCGACGATCACCGTGCCGGCGCCGGCGCCAGCGAGAGCGTTGCTCTACTGCGGCGGTAAGGAACAGGTCTTCCTCGCAGCGCTGGCTTTTTCCCTTGGGATAATCGCCGCAGACTACCTCTGGCGCTCTCCCCAATCCTGGCTGACCGCTTGTCTAGTAGCGCTCCTGGGCGCTGCATTCTTCTACCGACGCTCACCGCAGGTCGCTTTCGGATTGGCCCTGATGGCATTGGTTCCGCTTGGCGGATTTTATCTTCAGGCCCGCGATGCTGCCGCCCCGACTGTCGCGGAAAACCTCCAGCCTTTCGCGAATGGCGACGACCCAGTGGATGTCGCTGGGTTTGTCATCCGCGAGGGATTGGTGCGCGATAGCCCTTATGGCGGTAAGCAGGAGTCCGTGGATGTGGCAGCTCAGCAGCTTCAGTTCGGTAACCAAGTGCTCAAGGCGGACGTCGGCCTCCGACTTACGATCTACAGCAAACAAACGGAGGAGGACGCGGCTCGCGACGACGGTACCATGTCACCGCTTCGGGTTTACACCTACGGTCAACGTCTGCGCTTCGTCGCGAAACTGCGGATGCCGCGCAATTATCGCAATCCCGGCGCCATGGATATGGCAGGCTACCTGGCGTCGCAAGGCATTCGCCTGACCGGTTCTTCCCGTGCCGACAGCGTCGAAATACTGCCGGGTTTCGTGGGCAGCCGCATCGGTTTGTGGAGAAGTGCAGCCCGTCGCAGCGTACTGGCGCACATCATGCAGCTCTGGTCCGGTGAACGCGGAGCGTTGGTGCAGGCCATGCTCATCGGAGGGCGCGCATTCTTCGGCCGCGACATCAAGACCGAATTTCAGCGTACCGGCACCTACCACATCCTGGTCGTATCCGGCATCAACGTAGGCATTCTCGCCTTCGCCGTTTTCTGGGCGTTGCGCAAGCTGCCCATTGGCGAGACCTGGGCCACCATCCTTACCATCCTGCTCTCCTGGGGATATGCCTTTCTCGCCGATCTCGGCTCACCGATCGTGCGTGCCACCATCACCCTGGGGATTTACCTGGTCACGCGTCTGCTGTTTCGCGAGCGTGCTGCGCTCAACGGACTCGGCATTGCTGCGCTCGGTATCTTGCTGGTAAATCCGCGCACACTGTTTGAAGCCAGCTTTCAGCTCACATTCCTATCGGTGATCGCGGTGGCTGGAATCGCGGTACCCATTTTGCGAAGAACCGTGTACCCATTCCGCAAGGCGCTCAGCAACCTCGATTCGCCTGCCTTCGATTTCGCGCTTCCGACACGGGCCGCGCAGTTTCGTTTCGACGTGCGACTAGTTCGCGATCAGGTCGAGAACCTCTCCAACCGCTGGGTCGCAAACTTTGTAGTCGTCGGCTTCACTCGATTCGCCATTGGCGCGGGTGAGCTGCTCTTCACCTCCACGGTAATCCAAGTGGCGCTGGCGCTGCCCATGGCATGGTACTTCCACCGTGCCACCACGATGGCACTCCCGGCCAATGCTCTGGTGATACCGATTGCGGGAATTCTCTTACCCGCCGCTGTAGTCGCAGTTGCGGCTTCCTACGTGGGCCGCTGGCTGGACTGGTTGCCGGCACTCATAACGCGCTACGCCCTGGACGCGCTGACTGGCACCATCCATGTCATCGGTCATCTGCGCGTCTCCGACGTACGCGTGCCCACGCCGGCCTTGCTGGTTTGTTGCGGGGCGGCGGCCGCGTTTGGGCTGGCTCTGCTCTTGGCCCGCCGGCAGATCGTCTTCGCCGGCCTTGGCCTTGCCGGACTGCTCGCTGCAGCGGTTTGGATTGTGCTGTTGCCTCCACCGCCGCAGTGGCGTCATGGAGTCTTTGAGATCACGGCGATTGATGTAGGTCAGGGTGATTCGCTGTTGCTGATTACTCCCGAGGGCAAAACGCTCCTGATGGATGCCGGCGGGATCCCCGGCAACGCGCGCTCTGATTTCGATGTCGGCGAAGAAGTCGTTTCACCGTACCTCTGGTCACGAGGCATTCGCCGGCTCGACGCGGTTGCGATTTCCCACGCCCATAGCGACCACATGGGTGGCATGAGCAGCGTGATAGCGAACTTTCACCCGCGTGAACTCTGGTATGGGGTTGAATCACCGAGTCGCGGTTTCCGCGACGTCGAACAAGCGGCACGGTCAAATCATGTGGAGTTAAAGTCGTTCGTTGCCGGCGAATCGTTTGAGTTTGGAAGCGTCCATGTGCGCGTACTCAATCCGCAGCCGGGATGGCAACCCAGTGATAGGGGCCAGGATGACGAGTCGCTGGTGCTGCGTATGCAGTACGGCGGGAATTCAGTCTTGCTGGTGGGTGATTCGCATAAGCGAATCGAGAAGTTACTAGTCGACGAAACTCCGCAATCCGACTTGCTCAAGGTGGGCCACCACGGCAGCGCGACTTCCAGCTCGCCCGAATTCCTCGCAGCCGTGAGGCCGCGTTATGCCATGGTTTCCGTAGGTTTTTACAACTCGTTCAAGCATCCCCGGCCGGAGGTGATGGAACGCTATGCCATCGCGCATATTCCAACCTACCGTACCGACCTGTCTGGCGCCGTGTCCTTCTACCTCGACGGCACCAATATCACGGCTCGGCAGGTTCCTCGCTGATGGCCTCGTCTGCGTCGGTGGTGGGGTTTCGCCGATACTCCTCGATGGTCTGCAGGGCTTCCTCGGCTTGATCGGGCCGCACCAGGACCACCACGCCCCCTACGCCTGGCAGGATGTCTTGTGGGGCCTCCCGGTTTTGGGTCATAGCAGAAATTCCGGCCGACTCCAGCAAACCGCGCACTATCATTGCCTCTGATTCTTCGTCGGTGTCAAAAACCTTTACCAGCTCTTCATGATCGTTTGCTGCCTCTGCCATGGTGCCTCCAATAGGTTCGATGCAAATGGTGCTTCTCGCCGTTCGCAATGGTTCTGTTTCCCGGCTGCAATCATGCTGTTTGGGTGTATGATGCCGCCCACCACGTTCTAGCGCAACAGTGGGGTCAGCTCAGACATCCAAATTGTAGCGGAAACGAAGCAAACGCGATTGCAGACAGTCGTGCGAGACAGCCGTTTCCTGCGAGGAATCTATGGGCCTATCGGAACGAAGGGAAGAGGTCAGACCGCAACCCACCAGCGAGCGGCAGGAACAAGAGGAAGAACGCCGCAAGCTGCGCCGCCTGCAAGTGATGATGAACATGGTGATGTCGGTCATAAGCCAGGACCAGGACCTAACCGTGGAGGAGGCGGCCGAACTGGTGGCCAACGCCAAGCGCGCTGCCTTGGCCATGTTTCCGGATAAGGAGTTCGCCTACGACATCCTCTACCGGCCGCGTCTGCAGCGGCTCATGGCCGAACGCTTCCGGATGCAGTGAAGACGCTTACTTGCTGGCACTGGTCAGGTAAACCGTCAGCGTACCCCACAAGAGTTTGGCGCGCATTTGCACTGGTAGGTGTTGAGCGTCGTCGGTATACCAGATCCAGATTCGCCCACGATTCTTGAGGATTCCGGAGTCACCCTCGGGCCCCACGCGAATGGTTTGAAATGTTCCCGCCGGAGTTTTTACCTGTTCCTTACCTTCGACGTGCGCTTGCACGATTACAGTCTTGCTTCCGTCATTCAGAGGAAATGTGTAGTTGGCGCCTTGCTGAAGCGGGAGACTTCCAACGTAAAAAATTCCCGACAGCACATCGGTCACACATCCGGGAATATCGTTCTCGATTTTTTTCTGCTGATTGTCTTTCAGGTTCCGCTCTTCCAGGATGGCTTTCCCGCGCGCGTAGTCGTACGAGATTACAGTCTCGCGGCGGTGGGAACCTTCTTCGGTATGCTTCAACAGTTTGTAGGAGCAAAGACTCTTGGCATCGAAGTACGAGTTAAAACGGTCCTGTACGCGATACAGTAGCGCGACCACCCCGCTGGAGTCGGCGGTGGCCGCCACGTGCTCCTGCGATCCTGTACGTTCGACGCGTACGGTCGCTACCCCCGCGGTCCAGAAGCGCCATTCTCCTTCGTAGTGAAGCGCCTGTCCATGCGGAAACTCGTAACCGGGACGCAAAGGCTCGATGTGTGCCGACGCGCCAATTTTTGCCTCTTGCTGCGGCTGTGCGCCGGCATGGGACGCTTGCGGACCAGCGATGGCGGGGCCGCTAAGTCCGAGCCAGATTGCAACTGCCAATAGGATTGTGAATGCGGCACCGCTGCGCGTTATCAGATCACCCTCACCCGTGAAGCCACAGGATCTTCACTACCAGCGCTGCCAGCATGGCAGCCGAGCCCAGCAGGGCATTGTACTCGCGATGTTGGCAATATAGCTCACCCGAGAACCCATCCATGATTTGACGAAACAGCAACCTATGGGGAAGCAGGCTGGGCACGCGGCGCGCATAGTCGTCATAGCCCGGAAATTGTTTTCGCAAGAATACTTCCTCGGCACGGATGACCGGCACGTAGATGAGTACGAACATCGCCAGGATCACGATCGCCACCCAAACGTCGCGAGCCGCCACCGCAAAGCCAATCGCGATGACGATCGATCCTAAGTAGAGAGGATTGCGCACGTAGGCGTACGGCCCTGTCATAGTCAGCTCACGGTTCTTCTTCACGTGCCCCGAGGCGACCGCACGAACGACGATACCCATGGACGCGATCAGAGCGCCTGCGATCAGTAACCTCCACGTTGGCTTGGCGCGCCAGAGGTAGAAAACCGCAAACACAAATCCCAAAGGCACTCGGATGCGACGTGCCAAACGGCTCCACGCAACGTTCGAGTTAGGGGCTGGCGCCTCAGCCATGATGCTCTCCGAGCAACTGGTCAGCCGCCTCCATCACGGCCATGGGCTCGATCGAAACCAGGCCCTCATCGCGACGGTTAGTGTGAGTCGTACTGTTAACGCTCTCGGGACTTCGCAAGACCACGTTGCGAGTTCCGAAAGGACCATTGCGTTCCGGTCGGGTAGGCCCGAATAACGCCACCACGGGAACGCGCAATGCCGCTGCGAGATGCATGGGGCCGGTATCCCCACCGATGAAGAGGTGGGCGCGTCGCGTCAGCGCAATCAATTCTCCCAACGAACATTTCAGGGGCACCGCCACGCCTCCGCTCGAGTTACGGACGGCTTCGGCCAACACTTCTTCTCCTGGACCATGGTTGATGAGGACCGTCATACCGCGCTCCGCCAACGCTCGCGCCACGGCGCCAAATGACTTCGACGGCCAGCACTTTGCTCCCCAACCCGCACCGGGGTTAACAATCGCCAACGGCTTGCCGCCAAACATTTCGGTTTGGTGATCGGCCCAAGCCTCAGCCGTGGGATCAACAGGAAAGGGTGGCTGAACGTATTCCAGAACGTGGCCGGCAAATTCCGATGCCAGGGACAACGCATGTTCGACCACGTGCGCCCCTTGTACGTCGATGGCGTGGGTGTAGAAGATGCGCGCCGGGCCCTCGCGCGGCTGCGAAGAACCAATGCGGATCGCTGCGCTCGTAGAACGCAAGGCCAGCCCCGAGCGTATCGCACCCTGCAGGTCGATCGCGACCTCATATTTCATCGCGCTCACTTCACGCCGACACGCCCTCATCTCTCGCCATGTCTCACCCGACATTAGCGCCTTGCGCCAATTGGAGAACTTGGCCACATGCACCCAGTCGACAAGCGGTTTCCGTTCCGAGCGCGCAGTCAATCGCTCCGATGTGCGCGCGCACAGCAACTCCGCCCAGCGCTCTTCGACCAGCCACCCGATATGGAGATCGGGGTTGGCCCGGCGCAGAGCGGCGATTGCCGGCATACCGTGAATGATGTCGCCCATTGCGCTGAGCCGCACCACCAGGAGCCGATCCGTCGAGGCGATGGCGGAATGCTGTTTGGTGGGCATGGAAGTCGGCTCCGGCGATGTGGAAGTGCTCACCGTTGCCCAGGTCCTCTATTCCAGGATTGCAGTCGCGCAATGAAGTCAGTCGTGGAATGCTCTTTAGGATCGCCAACAATCTCCACCCGCCCGCCATGTGCTAGGACTTCGTCACGTTCTGGAACATTCTCTGGTGTGTAGTCCGTGCCCTTGGCCTGCACATCGGGGCGAATCTCGCGAATGAGTGCCCGCACGTCAGGCTCATCAAAAATAACTACGGCATCCACATCCGCTAGTGCGGCGACGATCTCGGCGCGCTCCGCTGCCGGCATCAGTGGGCGGCCTGCTCCCTTGAGGCGTGCGACGCTGCCGTCCGCGTTCATTGCCACCACCAGCTTTCCTCCCAGCGACTTTGCGCCGCGCAGATAGCGGATGTGGCCGACGTGCAACAGGTCAAAACATCCATTGGCCAGGATGATCGCCTCGCCGCCGCGCCGCCACTCGGCCACGCGATCACGCAAGGCTTCACGCGAAAGAATTTTCTGTATGCAGTCGTTCACGAAGATGTAGTTGCGGAATACCGGTCGATGGCCGCCAGCAATTCCTCGTTCGAGACCGTTGCCGTGCCGCGCTTCATCACCACGATGCCACCGGCGAAGTTGGCCAACTGAGTGGCTGACGCCGTGTCGGCCCCCGCGGCCAGGGCTGCGGTAAAGGTTGCGATTACCGTGTCTCCAGCTCCGGTCACATCCACTACCTGGTCGGAGCCATGTATGGAAACGACCAGCGGCGGAGCATCTTTCTCGAAGGCAACCATACCATGGCGGCCGCGAGTGATGACCAACGACTCCAGGGCCATCTGCTTTAGCAACCTCTCGCCGGCGCTGAACAGTTGCCGGTCATCATGGCTAATCTTGATGCCCAAGGCCTCTTCCACCTCCGGCTCATTGGGCGTCGCCGCCGTGACCCCTTCGAAGTCCAGCATGCGATAGCGTGAATCGAGAGTGACCGGCTTATTCGTCAGGCAGCGGTTCGACTTGATGAAGTTGAGCACCCTGGGCGAAGCCGCGCCATATCCGTAGTCAGACACCAGAAAGGCATCCGACGCGGTCGCGTATTCCCGGGCTGCATTCACCAGGTTCAACAACACGGGGTGCAATTCGTCCAGCGGTTCCGCTTCCCGATCCACGCGGACCACCTGTTGCCGGCTGGTGTGCGACATGCCCGCCAGAATTCGGCTCTTGGTCGTGGTCGTATGATGCTTAACACGCTCGATGCCGCTGGTGGGAATTTTCTTTTCGCGTAAGCGCTCCAGCAGCAAGCCGCCAACCTCGTCATCGCCCACCACTCCAACGGGCAGCACATTGACGCCCAGGGAGGCCAGGTTCATGACCGCATTGCCGCCCCCGCCCGGTACCACTGTCCGCTCACGATGCTTCAGGATCAGCACCGGTGCCTCGCGCGACACCCGCGCGATCTCGCCAAAGATAAATTCGTCGGCAACCAGATCGGCGAGTACGGTGACGGAGACGTCGGCAAATGACTGGACGATCTTCCTCCAGCGCTCCGTGTCCTTTAGGTGTTTGATCATGAACTCAAATGAACGCCCGGTGCTTAATACGAGCAACCGGGCGCAGCGCGACTGTTGATTGTCTCACGCGAGACGCTGCTTTCGCTCGCTTACCGTGGCCAGCATGAACTCCAGCACAGACGGCGCATGGTGCAGCCGCATTCGAACCGGAACCACGTGAATCGGTTGCAGCTCTTCAAGATGGCCGTCAAGGTTGACCATATCCTTCTCGGTGGTGACGAACGCGGCGGCGCCATGTTGCTTGCGCAGTCGCAGCAGTTGGCGCACGTCGTCAGCCGAATACCGATGATGATCACGAAAACTACGGGTCCCAGCGAGCACTATTCCAGCCGTCCGCAACTGGGTAACAAAGTTCTCCGGACGCGCGATGCCGCAGAACGCCAGGCACGGTTCCTCCGTTTGAGGAGCGGCTATGTCTCGTGTCACTCTCCACACCTGCTGCCGCTCCAGACGCAGTCCGTCTCGCAGCGTGTCATTGGTGAGCACGACCGCATCGGCTCGCGTCAACGAGGAGATCGGCTCGCGCAGCCTGCCGGTTGGCAGCAATGAGTCCTGTGCTTCGCCAGGCGTAGCCAGCACGATGTCGAATTCGCGAGCCAGGCGCCGATGCTGAAAGCCATCGTCGAGCAAGTGCAGCCTTGGACCGGATCGCTCTTCGGCCAATCGCCCGGCGGCGTAGCGGTCCTCCCCGACGATGACCGGTACTCCCAACTTCCGTGCGATCAGCAGTGGCTCATCACCATATTCGCGCGAAGATCCCAAGGGATCAACCACCATCACTCCCGTAGTCCTGCGCCGGTAGCCACGCGAGAGGACATCAAAAGGAATGCTGAGCTCTTTCAGCAACTCGCCCAGTAACATCAGAAATGGGGTTTTGCCCGAACCGCCAACCGTGAGATTGCCGATACTGATGACGGGCCCTTGCAAATGGCTGAGCATCAAAGCTCCACGATCGTAGAGCTCGTTGCGGGCCCGCACCGCCGTGCCATAAAGCGCCGCAAGCGGGTTCACGCGTGCCGCTCCGCGGTAGTTTCCGCTCCCCTCAGCGCCCCTTGCGCCGATAGCAACTCCAACAAACCGCTCACCGTTTTCCCGGTTGCACCGCGTTGCGAGCGCATGACCTCAAGAGCGCGGCGGCCGAGCGCGGTGCGTTCGTCCTCGTTCTCCAGCAGATGAAGCACGGTCGTTGTCAACGATTGTGGAGTGACTTCGCACAAAGCATCCGCTCGACGGAAGATCTCGATAATGTCACGAAAGTTCTCGGTATGTGGTCCGACCAGAGTCGGGGTTCCGAACTGTGCCGCTTCCAGCACATTGTGTCCACCCCGCGGCACCAGGCTTCCACCAACAAACGCGAGATCGGCCAATTCATACAGGCTGGCCAACTCGCCGATGCTATCGAGCAGGAAAACGCCTGTGGCGATTGGGTCATCTTCTTTCCACCGCGAGCGCCTCTGCTGACGCAAGCCAGAAGATGTCAGCAGTGAAGCAACTGCATCGAATCGCTCGGGATGCCGAGGCGCCAGCAGCAAAACCGCGTTCGGGTAGCGAACTACGACCTGCCGGAACGTATCGAGCAGCATGGTCTCTTCGCCATCGAGAGTGCTGCCCGCAACCAGCAGAGGGCCAGCGTCTTTACGCTTCATCGCGGCGAATGCTGTTGTAATAGCCCACCTGGCCGACGGCTTCACTTCGAACTTAAGGTTTCCGCTCACATGTACGCGCTCAGCGAGCGCTCCCATCTGGATCAGGCGGCGTGCGTCTTCTTCGCTTTGTGCCAGGAACAGTTGCACGTTTTCCATGACCCGCCGTAGCACCTTCTGGATTCGCAAATAACCGGGCAGAGAGCGATCAGAAACGCGCGCATTCACGACGGCGACCGCCGCGCCCGAGAGTCGCGCCAGACGTAGCAGGTTGGGCCAGAATTCACTTTCCGCCAGCACCAGCAACTTCGGACGCAATGCCTGCAAGTACGCGCGTGTCGCAAAGGGCATATCGACGGGAACATAGAACACGTTGTTTTCGCCGAAGCGCTCGCGCGCCAGTTTCTGTCCAGTATCGGTCGTGGTTGAGACGACGACGCGCCAGCCCGGCAACTGCGCCTTCAGCTCATCGATGACTCGCGTTATCGCCAGCACCTCGCCAACCGAGACCGCGTGGATCCAAATTGTGTTGGTGGCAACTTGGTTAGAAATCCGATCGGGAACCTTGCCCAGGCGCTCGCCCAATCCAGTGCGGTACTTACCGTGACGCAGCGACTCCAACAGCCACCAGGGTGCGCTCACCACCACCGCGACGAACAGGAGAATGCTGTACAGGGAATACACGCTGCGATTGTAATTGCGCCAGAACGATGCTCCAAACCGGCGAGCGGGTTGAGCGCGGCTCTCCAATAGCGGATAATCCCGCTATGTCCTCCCGACATCGCGCCGTACTCTGGATTGTGGGCCTGACCATCGTGTTTTCATCCGTGGCACTGTTGGCGTCCAAAGACTTCGTTCCCCCCAAGGCGAGCAACGCAACCACGTATCCATGCAAGGACTCGCACCCTAATGAGCACGTTACGGCTGCCGTGGAGGTGTACAACAGTCCCCCCAAAGCGGACATCTTTATCACCCACTTCAGCGACGAAGGAATTCTGCCCGTGTTTCTGGTTATTACCAACGACGGCGACCAGCCGATTACCGTGAACAAAATGCAGGCGGAACTGGTCACAGCCCATCGTGACAAGCTCGAGGGGCTGGACGTGGACGACGTTTTTCGCCGCGTCGCCCACATCAAGGGGAGCAGCAGCAATCCCAATCCGCGCGTTGGTCCCATCCCTCTTCCAGGAGGCACCAAGAACAAGAAAGCCCAGCAGCAGTACGACGAACTGCTGCGAGCGAAATTCACCGCCGAGGCGGTCGAGCCGCACTCGACCAAGTCCGGTTTTTTGTTCTTTGACGTGCAGCGCGTCAGCCAACCGGTGGACGGCGCCCACGTCTACCTGACCGGAGTTCGCGACAGCAATGGCAGTGAGCTGATGTACTTCGAGATTCCGCTGACTCCACCGAATGCGGCGACAGGCGGGAAGTGAGAAACAAACTTAAACCCCCGCTCTGCCGGATTCGCCAGACCTTGCTGGCAACGGCAGCGGGTGACGCGGGCAATGGAAGCGGGTTTAAAAGATCATGTATGGAGCCTTGAAGAGCTTCTCTAACTTCTGGACTTCGGACGTTAAGACTCACAAACGAGGACTGACGGTAATGGCGGTTCTTGCTCTGCTTGGGTACGCTGGCGCTGCCAGCTTCTACGGCTACTTGCTGGGATTCAACACACCACATCAATGGGCCTGTCCGTTGTGCCCTCATATCATTTCCTCTGGAGAACCACTCGACAAGTTTATGGGCCGAACCTTTGTATTCGGAACTGCCAACGCGATCACGTTCTTACTGCTGGGATGGATGCTTATTGGAGCATCAAGAATCCTGCGGCGACTACTCAAGAACAGACCCACGGCAGCAACGCAGATTTAGGACACTGCCCGAAGCGCCTGATCGGCGGCACTCGCCGCCACTATAATCAAGACATGGCCACCACGCCGGAAGCCCCGGTCGCAGCCCTGTCCCAGTACGAGCCGGTCATCGGACTGGAAGTCCACGTCCAGCTCTTGACCCGCACCAAGATTTTCTGCGGCTGCTCGACCCGCTTCGGCGACCCCCCGAACACCAATGTCTGCCCGGTGTGCCTAGGGTTGCCGGGCCCATTGCCCGTGTTGAACCAGCGGGCGGTCGAATTCGCTGTGCTGGCTGCCACGGCGTTGAACTGCACAATCAACGAGACATCGATCTTCGCGCGCAAGAATTATTTCTATCCCGACCTGCCAAAGGGTTACCAGATTTCGCAGTATGACAAGCCGCTCGCAGAACATGGCTATATCGAGATCAAGAGCGCGACCGGTCCCAAACGAATCGGCATTACACGCGTGCACTTGGAAGAAGACGCCGGCAAAAGCCTGCACGACGGTCTCCCCGACAGCAGCGAGTGGACCTCCATTGACCTTAACCGCTCCGGAGTGCCGCTGATCGAGATTGTCAGCGAGCCCGACATCGCGTCGCCCGACGAAGCTCATGAATATCTCACCCGGTTGAAGGAAATCATCCTGTACACGGGTGTTAGCGACTGCAACATGGAAGAGGGCTCGCTGCGCTGCGATGCCAACGTCAGTATCCGGCCGCGGGGCGAAACCAAGTTCGGCACCAAGGCGGAGGTGAAGAACGTCAATTCCTTCCGTTTTATCCGCTACGCGCTGGAATACGAGATCGAGCGCCACCAGCAGGTGCTCGAGTCGGGGGGCAAGATCGTTCAGGAAACACGCCTCTATAACGCCGCCGAGGGCAAGACCTACAGCATGCGCTCCAAGGAGCAGGCGCACGATTACCGTTATTTCCCCGAGCCTGACCTGCTGCCGCTGGTGGTCGATGAGAAGTGGCGCAAGCAGATCACGGACCAGATGCCCGAACTCCCCGCGGCCCGGCGCGCGCGCATGGTCGTGCAGTATGGCATCACGGAGTACGACGCGACGACGTTGACCAGCACTCGCTCTCTGGCCGATCAGTTTGAAGAGGCCGCGAAAGCCGCGAAGAATCCCAAGCGCGTCTCCAACCTGGTGCAGAGTGAATTACTCGGTCGGCTGAAAGCTGCGGGACTGGAAATTGAACAGTCGCCGATTTCGATGAAGGGTGTGGCTATGTCGGCTGACCTGGTCGAGAGCAGCGCCATCAGCGGCAAGATGCTGAAGGAGCTTTATGACCTAGCTTTCGAGCGCGGCGAGGATTTTCCCGCAATCTACGAGAAGGAGAAGCCGCAGCAGCTCACCGACACCGCCGCCATCGAGAAGATCATCGACGAGGTGATCGCCGGCAATCCCAGGCAACTGGAGCAGTACCGCGCCGGCAAGAAAACTGTTATTGGCTTTTTTGTCGGCCAGGTGATGAAGGCGTCCAAGGGGCAGGCCAATCCGGCACTGGTGAATGAGCTTCTGGCCAAGAGGCTGGAAGGATGATCGGTCCCCCGAAGCTTGAACTACTCGGCGATGGCTCTCGAAGATCACCAACCCACCTTTACGGGCACCTTGAGCACTAAGTCTCTCAGCTCGTCAAATTGCCCCGCGCAGAATTTGTTACCCTGTTAGCTTCCATGAGACTGCGGCTCTATTGCCTGACCGGGAGTTTCCTTCTGATCGCGGCGCTCTCCGGTTGTGGAACCCCGGGTGCGCCGCAACCGCCGTCCCTGCAACTGGCGCGTCCGGTTGACGATTTGACCGCCTCGCGCAAAGGCAACCGCGTCGAACTCGACTGGACGCTGCAGCGGAAAAATACCGACCGTACTCTCGTCAGACATTTGCCCGCTATCCACATCTGTCGTCACGAAGGCACAGGACTAATGGCTACATGCACGGTAGTGGCCGACGTTCCACCTGCTAAGCTTGCCCCGCAATTGAAACTCAAGGCCAAGGAAGAAATCCCGGCGATTCGGATGCACTATGTGGATTCGCTGCCGCCGCAGTTGGGACAGGAAAACCCCGCGGACTTTGTCACGTATGCCGTCGAAGAGATCAACTTACACGGCCGCAGTGCCGGACTTTCCAATCAAGTACCGATTCCAGTCGCCCCGACTATCCCTGCGCCTGATGAATTGACCGCGCAAGTCAGCGGCGAGGGCGTACACATCTCATGGACCGGCGCTGCTCCGCCAGTTCCCCCTGCTGGTCTAAGTTACTTTTATCGCCTCCTGCGAAAGCCCGTTGGCGCGCCCTCGTATGTCGTGTTGGCGGATGTCGAACCTGCTGCCACCGGATCGTATCTCGACAAAACCTTCGCGTGGGAGCAGAAGTACGAATATCGCATCACCACAATCACGCATGTCCATTCCCATGGCATCGATACCACAGTTGAGGGCGATGATTCCAAACCCGTCGAGGTCTTTACGCGTGACATTTATCCTCCGGCTCAGCCCGCCGGATTACAGGCGGTCTTCTCCAGCGTAGGCCAGAAGCCGTTCATTGACCTCACCTGGGCGCCAAACCTGGAAAGCGATCTCGCAGGTTACAACATCTTCCGGCGCGTCGAGGGGGAACAATTTAAGAAGCTGAACACGCAATTGGTTCAGACCTCATCTTTCCGCGACGAGAATGTCGAACCGGGAAAGAAATATATCTACACTGTTTCTGCAGTCGATCTGCGCGGTAACGAGAGTCAACGCTCGGCCGAGGCCAGTGAAACGGTGCCGAACAAGTAAATATTGATTGAGGTGTTATGTCTTACTGCCGATTTAAACATGAGAATGTCACCCGCTACGGACTCATCGAGAGCGTGCGCGGCGTCGATACCATCACTCGCACACTTGCGAGCGCAGCGCGTTCGTGGTCGGAGTTTGAGGGCGGCGAGCGCGCGGATCTACCGCTAAGCGCAGTACGTTTGTTGTCTCCAGTAGAGCCGTCGAAGGTGGTTTGCATCGGGCGCAATTATCGCGAACACGCGAAGGAGTTGAATCACCCCATTCCCACCGAGCCGTTGTTCTTCCTGAAGCCGCCATCGTCGGTCATCGCTACCGGCGATTACATACGCCGGCCCAATACTCTGTCGCAACGGGTGGACTACGAAGGCGAACTGGGTGTCGTGATCGGTAAGCGCTGCTACCGCCTCCGCCAAGGTGAGGATGTTCATCCCTACATACTTGGCTATACATGCGTGAACGATGTGACCGCACGCGACCTCCAGGAAAAAGATGGCCAATGGACCCGCGCCAAGGGATTCGACACCTTTTGCCCGATCGGTCCGATAGTGGCACAGGACCTCGATCCCTGGAAGGGCGTAAGTGTACAAACCCGCGTGAACGGTCAACTGCGGCAGGATGGGACAACGATAGACTTCCTCTTCCCGCTTGACACACTCATTCACTTCATAGCCCAGGTAATGACACTGGATCCGGGAGACATCATTGCCACGGGCACCCCTGTCGGGGTAGGACCACTTCAGCCAGGCGACTCAGTTGAAGTCACCGTGGAAGGCATCGGCGCTCTGAGCAATCCTGTGGTGAATCTCGACTAGGGCGCGCCTGCGGTCTATGCGCCGCCGCTTCCCGGCAGTTCTGCCCTACGCGTAGTGCAATCCCGGTCGCCCCACAAACAAACTTAGACCGCCACCATTTTCCGATTCCCCTGCGGTGCCGATCCGATTATCTTGAAGGCAACGGTGCCGCCAGAAGTTCGCGGCCAGCCAGCCATGAATGCACTCCGCTTGTATCCGGTCCTCGCCTTCGGAGCCACTGCCGCAATCGTCGGCTATGCCCTACTTTCGCGACGCAATAAAAAATCAACTGAACAACTAGAACGTGAGCGCCGGACCCAGCTCACCCTCGGTGGACGCATCATCGATGGCAACGTCATTGATGTGCTCGAACTGGAAGAGAGTGAGTCGGGCCAGCAGATGACTTTACTGATCTACAAGTACGACGTTGCCGGTGTGACCTACGAGGCGTCGCAGGACGTAACTCACCTGCGGCAGTTCATTGATTTGTATTCCTGCCGCTTGGGGTTGCCGGCCTCGGTCAAATACGACCCCCACAACCCTGGCGATTCAGTGGTTATCTCCGAAACCTGGTCGGGGCTGCGTAAATCGCCAATTCGAACGTCGGCTCGCGTCGTGAGCAATTCCAGTACCTTCGTGTAACTTTTCTATGTCAGCCGCGTCTATCTATGCATCTCCCTAAATGCACAGCTCCTTCGTAAACTGCAGTCCCGAATTGTTACAATAGATTTTTATGCATAGTCCGCCCACTCTAATCGCCGCCTTCGTGGCGGGATTACTGTCGTTCCTCTCTCCGTGCGTACTTCCGCTGGTGCCGGGATATGTTTCTCTCATCTCAGGTGCCAGCGTTGAGGACCTGCAATCGTCAGAAAGGCGCGTGCTCCGGACTGTGATGCTGCACTCCATTACCTTCGTGCTGGGGTTCAGCGTGGTCTTCATCGCTTTGGGGGCGGTTGCGACCACTGTCGGCCAATTTGCGAATGAATACCATGCTTTATTGACAAAAATTGCCGGCGTCATCGTCATCATTTTTGGACTCCATCTCACCGGCCTGCTAAAGATCAAAGCGCTTTACGCCGATAAACGGCTACACAACGTCAAAGGCAGCTCCAGTGTCGCCGGTTCCTTTCTGGTGGGCTTCGCTTTCGCTTTCGGATGGACCCCTTGTATCGGTCCTATCCTGGCCGGAATCCTTCTGTTGGCGGAGACGCAAGACACCGTGCTAAAAGGAATTTTGCTGCTGGCCATCTATTCTCTCGGCCTGGCCGTACCCTTTCTGCTGACTTCCTTCGGAGTGGACCGGTTCCTAGCGTTCTATGGCCGCTTTCGCCGTCACCTGCACACCGTCGAAGTTATCAGTGGTGTGCTTCTGATAGCAGTAGGCGTGCTCATCTTTTTGAATAACCTCAAACTGCTCTCCGGCTATCTTTCATTCTTTAACCGGTTTGCGTTGTAAGGGTGCCGTTCGTGAAACGTAATTCCCTAGTGTTCGTCGTTTTGGCGGTGGCCATCATTGGAATGCTCGCCGCCGGAAAGTACCTGGACCATAACCAACAGCACGGACCGCTGAAGATGGTGGGCAATGCCAAAGGGGTACAGGCGCCTGATTTCGACCTCGCCACATTAGATGGCCAAAGGGTGAGGCTTTCCGATTTCCGCGGCAAAGCCGTGCTACTGAATTTCTGGGCGACATGGTGTCCGCCGTGCAAAGTCGAGATGCCGTGGTTTGTGGACCTGCAAAAGCAATACGGCAAGGACGGTCTGGTGGTTCTGGGCGTGGCGATGGATGATACCGCTCCTGAGAAGATTGCAGAGTTTGCGCATGAGATGGGCGTGAATTATCAAGTGCTGCTGGGGACCGACCAGGTCTCGGATGACTACGGGGACGTGCAATATCTTCCGACGACTTTCTATGTCGATCGTAACGGAGTCATCGTGGATAAAGCCGCCGGATTGTTTAGCCGTGAAGAGATCGAAAGCGATGTCAAGAAAATTCTGGCCAGTAACCACAACTCTGGCGCCGCTCAGACCAGTCGCGCATCTGTCGTGAACGTCCCGGCCTCGGCGACGCCTGCCACTAAGGGTGCGGAATGACAAGGCTAGCGGGAACGATCGTGGCAACTATGTTGTGCCTCGCCGCTTTGGGCATGGCGCAAACCCCGGGCGACAAGCAGCCTTACGTGACCATGGCACCGGTTGGTAGCGTACAAATTCGCGCGGGGGCTACTACCAGCGTCGAGCTCGATTTCCGGATCGGTTCTGAGTTTCATATCAACTCGCACCAACCCAAGGCCGACTACCTGATTCCCACCGCTCTCAAGTTAAACGCGCCGGAACAACTCACCGTAGCTGATTTGAAGTATCCCGCTGGAGAGGACATGACGTTTCCATTCTCGCCTAACGAGAAGCTAAGCGTTTACAGCGGAGACTTCAGCATCAACGCCGTGTTGAAAGCTCCGACCAGCGCCGTCGCTGGCAGTTATCCGGTAAGGGGCGAATTGCGATTCCAGGCGTGCGACCATAGCGCCTGTTATCCGCCTCACTCGATTCCCGTTCAGTTTCAAGTGACGGTAGTCAAGTAACCGCTCGTCGCTCTTCGCGATTCACCCACCCAGATCACAATACCTTCTGGAAACAAACCCTAACGTCCTCTGTTGTTAGTTTAATGGCGACTCCATCAGGATCCTTAGCGAAGAGCGAAAGGCGAAGAGCGAAAAGCGTGAAGCAAATTTCTTGACGGAGCGTTTACAGAGCTGCCGTCTTCTTCAGTCGTGCCACTGTCCTCTCTTGTCCCAGGTTGGCCATTACGGCGAATAGGCTTGGAGCCACACCCTGCCCCGTGAGCGCGACTCGTGCACCGTTGATCAGCCCGCCGGCTTTCACGTTTTTGTCTCTGGCAAAATCGCGCAGCACCGTCTCCGTACTCACTTCGGAAAATACCGCTTGCTTCTCGTATCGCGATGCCAGTTCTACGAGCATCTCGCGCACCGCATTGTCTTTCAAAAACTTCTGCACCGCGGCAGGGTCGGCGTCAAAGCTATCGCTGAAGTAAGCGCGGAAGAGCGTCGCGAAGTCTTTCAGGTTGCGTGCCCGCGGCTTTATCAGATCCACGGTGGTGGCCATCGCCTCGCGGCTGGTCTGGAACGGAATCAGGTCGACCTTTTTCCACTCCTCTTCAATCAGTGGCAACAACTGCACCGCCGGGCAAGCGCGAATGTATTCGGAGTTGAACCAGTCGAGCTTGCCGCGGTCGAAAACGGCATTCGACTTTGCGATGCCGCTCAGGTCGAAGAGGTCAATCAGCTTGCGGTCATCCATGACCTCTTTCGAGGAGTCGGGCGGCGTCCAACCCAGAAGCGCCAGAAAATTACGGAACGCTTCCGGCACAATGCCTTCTTCTTTGTAAGCAATTACGCTGGTGGCGCCGTGGCGCTTGCTGAGCCGTGTCTTGTCGGGGCCGAGAATGAGCGGCACATGTGCGAATACCGGGAGCGGCTGACCGAGTGCTCGATAGAGCATCACCTGCTTGGGCGTATTGGAAAGATGGTCGGCGCCGCGCAGGATGTGCGTCATGCGCATGTCAATGTCATCCACCACTACGCTGAGATGGTAGGTTGGAACTCCGTCAGAGCGCAGCAGCACGAAATCCTCGAGCTCAGTGTTGGCGAATTCCACGTGGCCGAAGACGGCGTCATCGAAGAAGGTGCTGCCGCTTTCCGGAACGCCAAATCGGATGGCTGCTGGCTCGCCGGCATCACGGCGGGCGATCACTTTTTCAGGCGGGATACTGCGGCATTTCCTGTCGTACTGCGGATCTCCGCCCTTGGCTTGTGCCTGCGTGCGCCGCTGCTCCAGCTCTTCCTTGGTGCAGAAGCAGTAATACCCATGGCCGCTTTCGACCAGGCGCCGCGCGGCCTCACGGTACAAATCCATACGCTGTGACTGGAAGTATGGCCCCTCGTCCCAATCGATACCCAGCCAGCGCAGTCCGACCAGGATGCCTTCCACCATCTCTGGAGTGGAGCGCTCGAAGTCGGTGTCCTCGATACGGAGGATCAGAGTCCCCTTGTGATGCCGGGCGAAGAGCCAGTTGAAGAGAGCGGTACGCGCTCCGCCAACATGCAGGTAGCCGGTGGGGGAGGGGGCAAAGCGGAGACGGACAGGGTTGGGTGTTTGGGGATTCGGAGTCATCGTAATGAAATGAGAGTTATAGCGAATAGATCTTTATCAGCACGACCTTCTATCCGCTTTTCCCCTTCTCCCGCTTCTCAATCTTCGCCCATGTATCGCGCAACTGTACCGTCCGGTTGAACACCAACTTCCCGGGAGTCGAGTCCGGATCGACGCAAAAGTATCCCAGCCGCTCGAACTGATAGCGATCGCCCGGCTTGGCACTTGCCAGCGATGGTTCCAGTTTCGCGTCAGTCACAGTCTCCAGCGAGTTGGGATTGAGATTGGCGGTGAACTCCTGCCCTTCGGGCACGTCATTCGGGTCTTCTTTGCTGAACAGGTTTTCATACAATCGCACCTCGGCGTTGATGGCGTGCTGCGCCGAAACCCAGTGAATCGTCGCCTTCACCTTGCGGTTATCGGGTGCATTACCGCTGCGGGTCTGTGGATCGTAGGTGCAATGGACCTCGACCACCTCCCCACTCTTCTCATCCTTCACCACGTCTGTACAGGTGATGAAGTAGCCAGCGCGCAGACGGACTTCCTGCCCCGGCGACAACCTGAAGAACCTTTTCGGCGGCGTCTCGTGAAAGTCATCCTGCTCGATATACAGTTCGCGGGAGAACGGAACCTTCCTCGTTCCGCCAGTGGGGTCTTCCGGATTGTTCACCGCCTCAAGCTCCTCGACCTGCCCTTCG
Source organism: uncultured Acidobacteriaceae bacterium (assembly GCA_963748225.1). Classification (GTDB taxonomy): domain Bacteria; phylum Acidobacteriota; class Terriglobia; order Terriglobales; family Acidobacteriaceae; genus Bog-257. The sequence goes on along the minus strand of CAVVHW010000010.1, from coordinate 73,401 downwards.
GGATAGTTATCGATGACGATCCGCAACGGGCGCAGAACCGCCATCACCCGCGGTGCGCGCTTGTTGAGGTCCTCGCGGAGGAAGTGCTCCAGCATCGCCAGCTCGATGGTGCCGTTGGTTTTGGATGCGCCTATAGCTGCGCAGAAGTTGCGAATAGCCTCGGCCGTGTAACCGCGCCGCCGCAGCCCGGAGAGCGTCGGCATACGGGGATCGTCCCAACCGCGCACGCGGCCATCCTGAACCAGTTGCAGCAGTTTCCGCTTGCTCAGCAGCGTGTGGGTAATGTTCAGCCGGTCGAATTCAATCTGCTGCGACGGGAATATGCTAAGTTGCTGAATGAACCAGTTGTATAGTGGCCGGTGATCCTCGAACTCCAGCGTGCAAATGGAATGCGTGACCTTCTCGATGGAGTCCGATTGTCCGTGCGCGAAGTCGTACATCGGGTAGATGCACCACTTGTCGCCGGTGCGATGATGCTCGGCATGAAGAATGCGGTACATCACCGGATCACGCATGTTCAAGTTGGGCGACGCCATGTCAATCTTGGCGCGCAAGGTTCGCGAGCCGTCGGGAAATTCGCCCGCGCGCATCTTCGTGAACAGCTCCAGGTTCTCCTCGACGGAACGGTTGCGGTAAGGACTCTCCCGCCCGGGTTCGTTGAGCGTGCCGCGATACTGACGAACTTCTTCAGCGCTTAAATCGCACACGTAAGCCTTGCCGGCCTTGATCAGTTGCACCGCCCATGCATGAAGCTGATCAAAATAATCGGAGGCGTAGAAGAGCCGGTCTTCCCAATCGAAGCCCAGCCAGCGAACGTCGGTGATGATGGAATCTACGTACTCCTGCTCTTCCTTCTCCGGATTGGTGTCGTCAAAGCGCAGGTTAGTCTTGCCGCCAAACTCCGCAGCCAGCCCAAAGTTGAGGCAAATGGACTTGGCGTGTCCAATGTGCAGGTATCCGTTGGGCTCGGGCGGGAAGCGAGTCTGCACCCTGCCACCGTACTTGTTGGTCTTCAGATCTTCGAGAATGATCTCGCGTATGAAATTCGATGGCCGATCGGGAGCCGCGGCTCGCAGTATGTCCACAGCTTCCACGTCGTGGTTTGAGATTGTCATGGTTTCCTTCTCGGTTCGCAAACAGGTAGCTGTGCCGCGTTGCCATCCTCGTTCCCTCGGTTGGTGCGAGCATCGCTAGCCGAAAGGTCTATTTTACGTGGTCGGGACGATCTATCGTCAGGATGGCACTGCAGAACGACTTATTATGGCCAGCAAATCTCGGTGAGCAGCACGGCCACGTGCGCAATCGCAGCATTGTCGGTGCCCATGCCTTCTGGGGTCTTCGCTTTGATCCCAACGCATGAAGGCTCGATGCCGAGTAGCTCGGCGACATGTTCCTGGATAGCCTTAGCATGCGGACCGATCTTTGGCGCCGCGAGGATTAATGTACTATCCACGTTTCCCACCACGTAGCCCGCTTTTTCGATCTGTTTTAGCGCTTCGCGGACGAAGACGGTCGAGTCGGCGCCCTTCCATTTGGGATCGGTCGGTGGGAAGTAGGTCCCAATGTCTCCGGCGGCGATCGCGCCGAGCAGTGCGTCGGTTATAGCGTGCAGCAAAACGTCGCCGTCGGAATGGCCCGCCAGACCGCTGTGATATGGAACGAGCACGCCGCCGATCTTCAGCGGGATGCCGGGTTGGAACTCGTGCGAGTCCCAGCCGTAGCCAATGCGCGGTGTGCGTTGTGGGTTGGACAAAGTGTTCTGTCAAACTTTGAAGGGGCACAGCTTCAGCCGTGCCGCAAAGCTGCTGTCATTAATGGTGGCTTTAGCCACTGACGGACTCAATAAGTGGTGCAACTTCCCTCGGGGACTGAAGCCCGGTTGCTAGCAAACAGCGTCTCGGGGCGGCCGACCGGCAAAAGCAAACGTGTCATCGGCTAAAAAAGCCGACTCCAACTTATAAGAACGCCTTTAACACGGACCTAAAGGTCCGCACTACCCGAGCTCACCTTCTCATCCGCCCAGGCTCGCCTTGCGCCCGTTTTCCTGCGCCAGAAAAAATTCCGCCAACTCCAAATCGGCAGGCGTGGTGATCTTCATATTACGCGGAGAGCCCATTACGACATGCACCGTTCCTCCGCTGCGTTCGATCAGGGAAGCCTCATCCGTGCCCATGAAGCCATCGGCGGTGGCTTCATCGAAAGCCCTCTTGAGCAGGCCAAAGCGAAACCCCTGCGGTGTCTGCGCCAGCACCATGCGCTCACGCGGGACCGTCGCAATCACCACCGCTCCATCAGCGGTCCGGTCCACCTGTTTCACGGTGTCAACCGCGGGCACTCCGGCAATCGCAGCCTCGTACTTCTTCACCGCTTCAATTACGCCGACGATAGTTTCCTGGTCAACGAAGGGCCGCACCGCATCATGCACCAGAACGATATCATCGTCGGCTGCGTCGAGGGCCGCCAGCGCGTTCGCCACGGAATTCTGCCGATGCTCTCCGCCTTCAACCAGGCGAACCGGCTTATTCAGTCTCTCTTTTTCGAGCTGTTTCTGAAAGCTCGCGGCTTCGTTCTTGCGCAGTGCTACCACGATCTCGCTTACCTGCGGGCATTCCGCAAACTTGCGCAGCGTATGAAAAAGAATGGGAGTTCCGTCTAGCTCAAGAAACTGCTTGCTAGGGCTTTGCGGAGCCCGAATCGCACGGGACATGCGCGTACCCAACCCGGCCGCGGGAATGATGACGATGACCTTCATATTGGGGAGCGAAGTATAAATGCCGGAGCCAGCCAAACACAAATCAGCAGCTTGTTATCGCAGCAAGGTCAATCTGGATCTGTGATGAAACTACTCCGGCTTAGGTACATCCGTAACCACGACCACCGGGGCGGACGCGGGTAGCACCTTGCGAAAGTCAGGTCGCGACTCGATGGGACGCGGCTGCGTGTTTATGTTGCGCTCATCGAACTTGCCGAAAATCATCTTTCCGGCTGTGGTTTGGAGCACCGACGTCACCGAGATATCAATATTCTTGCCGATCATCTTGCGGGCGTTGTCCACCACTACCATGGTTCCGTCGTCCAGATAGGCCACACCCTGGTTGTATTCCTTGCCCTCCTTCAGGATGAAGACCTTCATGATTTCGCCGGGCAGAACGATAGGCTTCAACGAGTTGGCCAACTCGTTAATGTTGAGCACCGCGACTCCCTGCAACTGGGCCACTTTGTTGAGGTTGAAATCGTTGGTGACAATCTTGCCTTCGTACACCTTAGCCAGTTCGATAAGCTTCAGGTCCACTTCACGCACGGCAGGAAAGTCGTCTTCCACTATTTGCACCTGTAGGGTCGCGATCTTCTGAATGCGCTGCAGGATGTCGAGGCCCCGGCGGCCACGGTTCCGCTTCATGGAGTCGGCGGAATCGGCAACCAACTGCAATTCGCGCAACACAAACTGCGGAATAACGATCACCCCATCGAGGAAGCCGGTTTCGGCGATATCGGCAATCCGCCCGTCGATAATGACGCTGGTGTCGAGGATCTTGTGGCTCTTCCTGGACTGCTTCTCGCCGCCGAAAATGCCGCCTAGCGCAGCTAGATTCAGCAGGTCGCCCTTGCCGGCGCCCACCACCAAACCCACGTAGGCCATGATCAGCATTACGAAAAGTTGCAGGAAGCTTTGCGTCGGACCTTCATGAATACTGTTGCGGATGACGAGACTGAAAAGGTAGGCCCCGATGATTCCGAGGATGCTCCCAATGACGGCGCCGATGAGCCGCTTCAGGCTGATGCGTCGCAGCCGAACTTCAAACAGGACGACGGCGATGCCGAAAACTACTCCGGCGCCCGCTGCGGGCCAATGCTCCAACCCAAGTGGCTGCAGTTCATAGCTCGCAACTGCGGTGATAAGGACGAATAAGACACGTATAAATACAAGGTCCAAGCGACACCTCCACCGACCGGTCCAAGCGTCCGCAGTGGGTGAAAGCGCTCCGGAGGAAGAGATAACAATGATGCCGGTGACGCACTCTCAGACCAAACGCGACGGGCAGGTCTTGACTCGCTCGCTCCGCTAAGTAATCGCCTCGGGGCATATGAAAAAGAAATTGCGCCCCGGCCCGCCCAACTGCGGCGGGACTATTACTAGAGTAGCCGAAGTATATACCAGTTTGGGACGTCTTCAGCAGAACACGCAGCTTTACTACCAGGATGTGTTCCGATTTGGGGCAAACTGGCCATGAACGCTGGCCTTCGGCTGCGAGTCGGTAGGCTGACCATCTCCTACCGGGGTAACCACGGTCTCTTTTGCGAGGTCCGCACACCGGAACTGCCAGACCCACTTAGCTGGGGACAATGACCCGCTGAGTTGCAGTGATTCCGATCACATTCGTAACTCTTTTTCCCCGCGATTTTAGCGCTTCCGCACCACTCCCGCGGTGCTAGAATTTTCTGTTATGGCATTCCCAGTTGATCGTCCCCGCCGCCTGCGTCGCACGGAAGCGATGCGCTCATTCGTCCGCGAAACCCGTCTGAGCCCCGAGGGCTTCGTGTATCCCCTGTTCGTCTGTCCGGGCGAAGGTGTGCGTAAAGAAGTGCGCTCCATGCCTGGCGTGTTCAATCTTTCAGTGGACGAAGCGGTGAAGGAATGCGCCGAAGTGAAATCGCTGGGCATCCCCAGCGTCATCCTCTTCGGACTGCCGGAATCAAAGGACGAGATTGCCACCGACGCCTGGTCGGACGACGGTATTGTGCAGAAGGCTGCTCGCGCCATCAAGCGCGAAGTTCCGGGCCTGCTGCTGATGGGCGATGTATGCCTGTGCGAGTACATGTCGCACGGCCATTGCGGCATCGTGGAGACCTCCGGACCGCGCTCCGTCGGCGCTGCGTCAGTCGCTGCGATGGTGGCCGAGGATTACGAGATCCTGAACGATCCCACCCTCGAACTGCTGGCGCGCACCGCAGTTGCCCAGGCCAAGGCGGGCATGGACATCATCGCTCCCTCTGACATGATGGATGGCCGTGTGGATGCCATTCGTACCGCGCTTGATGCGACTGGGCATCAGAACATACCCGTCCTCTCGTATGCCGCGAAGTTCGCCAGTGGATTCTATGGGCCATTCCGCGAAGCGGCCGATTCGGCGCCACACTTCGGCGATCGCCGCTCGTACCAGATGGATCCGGCGAACTTACGCGAGGCCATGCGCGAGATTGAGCTCGACCTGGAGGAAGGCGCCGATATGATCATGGTGAAGCCGGCCATGCCCTACCTCGACGTGCTGCACGAGGCACGGCTGCGTTTCGATGTACCACTGGCGGCCTATCAGGTAAGCGGCGAGTATGCCATGATCAAGGCTGCCGCGCTGAATGGTTGGATTGACTATGAACGCGTCATGATGGAGTCGCTGTTATGCATCCAGCGCGCCGGCGCATCGATTGTGCTGACCTACTTCGCGAAAGAGGCGTCAAGGTTGCTGGCCTAAGCTGGAGCGTTCAACAAGGTACGAATGATACCTTCTGACGAGATCAGACAACTCCTCGACGGTGCGAACTTCGCTCACCTGGCTACCCTGATGCCCGGTGGCTCGCCGCAAAGCGTACCCGTGTGGGTCGGACGCGACGCAGATCGCATCATCATTTGTACTAGGGAAAACTCTTTGAAGGCTCGCAACGCCGCGCGCGACCCGCGGGTTGCGCTCTCCATCGTGGATTTTCGAGATCCCTATTCCGAAGTGCAGATTCGCGGACGCGTGGTCGAGCGTCGGCCCGATCCCGATCTTAAGATCATGGATCCCATCTCGGTGAAGTACACCGGCGAGCCGTTCCCCTTCCGCAATCCTGAAGGACGCGTTGCCCTGATCATCGAAGTCGAAAAGGCCCGTTATACCAAGCTGCCCTTTGAACACACCCCGCCAACCGGTTCGTAAATCGCCAGCAACAGGGGCATTCCAGCCCTCATTTTCCGCAGGTTGAAAAGGAGGAGATATCTTCTCCTTGCAAATAGCTGCCGCCGCTTCGGGCAACACCGGCAGATCATTTCGCATTCTCAGTTGCAGGTAAATCGAGGAACCTGGATGAAATCTCTTGCTCTCTCCATCCTATTGTTCTTGCTTCTGGGCTGCACCGCCGGGGCATTCGCACAGGATCAGCACGAGGAAGACCCTAAACCCGCGCCGCATCAAGAAGAAATGAAGCCCGCGCCACATCCCGAAACAGCCGCTCCTGCGCCGCGTCAGGAAGAGGCGAAGCCGGCGCCTCATCAACAGGAGGAACGCCCTGCTCCGCATCCGGAAGAGGCCAGACCGGCCCCGCACCCCGGCGAAGCCAGACCCGTACCCCAGAATTCCCATCCGCCCGAGCAGCCCGCACACCAGATGCAAGGCGGCCACCCCCACTCCGGAGCAACGGCAAGTCCAGCAGACGGCATGGCAGTCGCATCGCGCACAACACTGGCAGTCGGAGCACCGCACATGGCAGCAACGAGGCGGCTATCATGGCTACCGCATTCCGGATGACCGTTACCGCCAATACTTCGGGCCGAGCCACGTGTTTGGCATCTACACTGTACCGGTGGTGGTGTATGGCGGTTATCCACGTTTTCAGTACGGCGGCTTGTGGTTCAGTGTAGTTGATCCGTGGCCGGAGTACTGGGCGGCAGACTGGTATGACACCGACAATGTCTACATTGTTTACACTGATAGCGGATATTATCTGGTCAACCAGCGCTATCCCGGTGTAATGCTCGCGGTAAATGTAGCCGCCTAGCAACGCGACCGATTTGCAGTGTAGGCGGGGGGTCGGGCTTGATGCTGACCAAACCCAAGAGATGGAACTATATTCTGCGGGCCCGCCGTGGCTTATTTGCGGCGAAGAGTATAGTTGCCTTATCCAGCGGGTGCGCCATGAAACCTTTGTCTCCCGATTCCCGACCCGTCATCCTCTGTGTTGACGACGCGGAGATTGCCCTGCGGGTTCGCAAGCTTCTGCTTACCATTGCAGGATACGAGGTGGTAACCGCCGCTTCCGGCGAAGAAGGCCTGGAGCAATTCAAGCGGGCGGCGATTGACCTGGTTATCGCCGATCACTTCCTGACCGACAAAACCGGCACAGAGATTGCCAAGGAGATGAAGACAATCAAGCCGAACGTACCTATCCTTATCGTCTCGGCATCGGCAGACACCCCCGAAGGAATGGAATTTGCCGACGAGTTCCTGCCCAAAGGCGAATCCCCAGAAAAGCTACTTCAAACCATCGCTCGCTTGCTTAAGAACTAGCCTCACTCCCTCAATCCGAGGAAGCGTGACATTACCCTTTCCTGGTCGCGCAAAACCCAGGTTCTCGCAGCACTGTGATAGCGAGATGGATGGAAGCTATCTCACAAGAAGCGCAACTCGGTAAGCAAATTAGTCGTGACGCTAGAACGCTCCGCCGCCTCCACCACCGAAGCCGCCGCCGCTGAAACCGCCGCCACCGAAGCCGCCGCCGCCCCATCCTGATCCGGAGCTGCTGGCACGCGGAGTGGCAACAAAGGCCTGGTGCGCATCCATAGCCATGGCATGCATCGAGCCGGCAAAGAAGATGGGATTGAAACCCACATACGGCGTCGGCCCTACGTACCACGTAGGCTGGTTCTGCGTGATTCCCTGGAAGGCCTTGGCCCAGCGGTTCTCAATGCCAAGCGCCATGGCATAAGGCAGAAATTTTTCGAAGGTATCGGGCGGCATGCGCTTTAAGCGGTCGGAGTCCACGCGGTTGACGAACTCCTGGAAGCCGAGGATCTCAACCTTGGTGCGCACACCCTTCAGCGACTTCGCGGTCATGATACGAGCAAACAGGAACACGATAATGACTGCAATAATTCCCGACGCAATCAACAGGCCCGGAGAATCAAACATCGAACCCCAGCCCAGCACCTGCGCCAGTACGAACGGCGCAGCGGTAAACAATATTCCAGCCAGCACATAGGCGTGGGCCGATTCTGGATCGACCGAGTACATTCCCTTGCTCTTTAGCTCGGCGAGAATGTCATTCTTGATGCTCGGGATGGCCACATAGAATTGGTTCTTCAGATCCGACAGGCGCACCTGGGTGACTCCGCCGGCGAACATGTGGTTCAGCATCACGCGTTCGTGTGGTTCGAGCGAACTCCAGGTCTCGGACGGCTTCAGCAAATGGAAGGTGTAATCACGATGGCTGAACAGCAGGACCTTTGACTCTGTCTCCTCGATCTTGAGATAGCCCTTCACCGCAAGGTCGACCATAGTGCAGGTGATGTCGCGAGGGTGGACCACGTCATCGATCAGCGTACCGACCTCCGCGGGCGTCATGTCTTTGGGGGGCTCGTACATGGGCGCGACCGAGATGTCGGCTTTGGGATCGCGGCCTTTCGTCCACCAGAAGAAGAACATCACGATGAACGCCCACAGCGGCAGCAGCACAATGGGGTTGCTGCGCAGAAACCACATGGCCTGGGTAAATTTGCTGGGCTGCGTGAGCACACCTTTGCTGATGTAAACATCAGCCGTAAGTCCGCCACGCATGGAGAGCGGATTGTTGGTCTCGACCAGCACCGTGCTATTACGGACCTCTACGGTTGCGTCCTGCTCTTGCGATCCGTATTCACCGGTGAAAGCTTGCGCCCGCAAGTTGCCGGCGGCGTTCGCGGGAAATGTGATCGACGCCGCGGCGCTGTCGATGGGCACGGGCCAGTCGTTTCCGGTTACGTTCCAATAAAGTTCGTCGTGATCGTCGAACCAACGCACCGCATTGGTTACCTTGTAGCTGATAATCACGGTGCGAGTGGTGTCTGTTGCGTCGGGAATGTAGATCTTGAGATGGCGATTGCCATTCTGCGTGCTGGATTCGTATTTCAGCTTGTGGCCGTTGCCGTCAAGAACGGCGGTAACCTTGAGGAATAGAGTGTAGTTCGTGCCGTGCGGGCCCGGGTACTCGATGGGAATGTCGCGGTAGATGCCATGAAACTCGCCGATGAACACAGCATTAATGTGCTCGTTGACGGTGGTGACCCCATCGGGCGTAACGTACATGTGAGTTTCGAAGCGGGCAATGCGCCAGTCACGAGCGGAGGCGGGGAGGGCGAGGGCGAGGACGATGAGGGAGAGCGCCCGCAATTGGCATTTAGCAGTTAGCATTTAGCAATTAGCACTTGGCAACAGGTTACTTCCTCGTTCAGCTTGCACTTTGGACAATAGCCGGTTTAGCATTCGCCGCATTTCAACGACGTCTTGTGCGACTGATTGGTGTTTTTCTGGTGAGAGATACCCCAAATCACGGGCCAATAGGAGGAAATACTCCAACTCACTCGCCGATCCCATAGAAACCGTCAGAAATCGGCCAAACTCAGCATTGCCCAACCGTCCGCAGCCCTCGGCGATGTTGGCTGCCACGGATGAACTGCACCGCCGCAGTTGACTCACCATGCCATAAGTCTCTTCGCGTGGAAAAGTTCGGGTGCAGCGATAGATTGCCAGAGTAATTTGGTGTGCGCGTTGCCAAACCTTCAAATCTCAAAAGTCCTTCATGGGTGCTCCTTAATCTTTCGATCATTCGAGGGCCTGGTTCTTGTTCAATCTTACTAAATGCCAAGTACTAACTGCTAACCACTGCTTTTCAGAACTTCACCGCTACCGGCTCCCGCTGCGTAGGCTCGGTGATGTCAAAGAACTGCTTCTGTTGAATGTGGAACATGCCGGCCACGATATTCGTGGGGAAGGTCTGGATCTTGGTGTTCAGGTCACGCACCACAGCGTTGTAATAACGGCGGGCATTCTGGATTGCATCTTCCAGTCCGCTCAGCGAACCTTGTAGCGACTGGAACTGCTCCGAGGCACGAAGTTGCGGGTAGGCCTCGGCCACCGCGAGCAGGCCACGCAAGGCGTAGGTCAGCTGTCCTTCGGCTTCGCTCTTCTCCGCCGGAGTCGTCGCCGTCATGGCCGCACTGCGATACTTGGCAATGTTCTCGAAGGTTCCCTTTTCGTGAGCAGCGTAACCCTTCACGGTCTCGACCAGATTGGGAATGAGGTCGTAGCGGCGTTTCAGTTGTACATCGATATCAGCCCAGGCGTTGTCGGCGCGGACCTTCAACTGCACCAGACCGTTGTAGATGCCGATCAGCGTGAACGCGATGATCGCCAGTATGACGATAATGACAATGAGAGCGATGAGCATAAAGTTCTCCTCCACTGCAACAGCGGGCGACGAGCGGAAGTTATCACAGTGCGGAAGGCGGAAGCAATTCGTGGGATTGCTTCTTAGATGGACCCAGGACGATATTCATCTTCGATCTGCGCGAAACTTGCTCCATCCTGAGCAAGGGATGGACTTATTGTTTCCGGTCGTCCCCTGGTTATTTTCTCCGCCTGCTAGCATAGATGTGTGCTCCCGCTGCTCGAGGTCCGAAATCTCACCGTCGAATTTACGACCGGGCACGGAAACGTCATCGCTGTCCGTGATGTCAGCTTCCAAATCGCCCCGGGTGAGGTGCTCGGTCTCGTGGGGGAATCCGGATCAGGAAAGTCCGTCACCGCGTTGGCTATCCTGCGCTTACTGCCGCCCCAGGCGCGCATTCAGGGCCACATTCAATTTCGCGGTACTGACCTGCTGGTTGCGCCGGAACCGGAGATGCGCCACATTCGAGGCGCGGAAATCAGCATGATCTTTCAGGAGCCGATGACCGCCCTGAATCCCGTAATGCGGGTCGGCGATCAGATTGCCGAGGCGGTGCTGGCGCATGGCGAAAATCAGGCTCCCCGCCGACTGAAGCTGACTCGGGATGACGGGAGTAGAGACCTGAACGGCGCGGCTGAAGCCGCGCCCCTTCAAATTACCAAGGCCGAAGCCTGGCGTCGTGCGGTCGAAGCGTTACGTACCGTAGCCATCGCCGATGCCGACCGGCGCGCGCGTGACTATCCGCATCAGCTCTCTGGAGGACAGCGCCAGCGTGTGATGATTGCCATGGCGGTGGTAAACCACCCCTCACTGCTCATCGCCGACGAGCCCACGACTGCGCTCGACGTCACCATCCAGGCACAAGTGCTCGACCTGCTCAGCGAGCTGCGAGAAAAGTTCTCCTTGGCGATGCTGTTCATCTCGCATGATCTTGCCGTGGTGTCGCAGGTATCGCATCGCATCGGAGTGATGTACGCCGGCAGCCTGGTCGAAATGGGAACCGCACGGGAAGTTTTCACCTATCCTGCGCACCCCTACACGCGCGGGCTGTTACACTCTGTGCCGACGCTGCGTACCGAACGCGGCCGTCCACTTCAAACCATCGAGGGCACTGTGCCTGCCATTACGGCATTGCCGCCGGGCTGTACTTTCGAGCCGCGCTGCTCCTGGCGCATCGCCAACTGCTCGATTGAGCTGCCGCCGCTGGTGGAGGTTGCACCCGGGCATCTGGCCCGCTGTCCTGTTGTGTCCGCGGAGGGTCGCTGACCGATGCGCCTTCTCCTGCTGAGCGACATTCACGCGAATCTGGAGGCGATGGAGGCGTGTCTCACGGCCGCTCCCGCCTACGATATGGTCGTAAACCTGGGGGACGTAGTTGGCTACAATGCGTCGCCGAACGAAGTTTGCGAGCGCGTGCGCGCCATGGGCGGCCCGGTGGTGCGCGGCAATCATGATCGTGCCTGCACCGGGCTGACGGACTTGTCGGAATTCAACCTGGTGGCGGCCATGTCGGCACGCTGGACCCAAACCACGCTAGCGCACAACCATCTGAACTGGCTGCGCAACTTGCCGCAAGGGCCGATGCGCGTGGACGAGCTGACGGGAATGGAGTTTGTGCACGGTTCTCCTCGCGACGAAGATGAATACCTGTTGAACGCTTCCACGGCCAATGCCAATTTCCGCGTGCCTGGCCATGCCGACGTCATGATGTTTGGTCACACCCACCTGCAAGGTGGCTTTGTGTACCAGGAGGGTAGGACGCTTCCTCTCGCGCCCGGTTACGGGAGCATGGAAGGTGCAGTGGAGTCGACCCTGACACTTACGCCCGGTGAGCGTTATCTCATTAATCCGGGCTCAGTCGGACAGCCGCGCGATGGCGACTGGCGAGCCGCCTTCGCTCTCTATGAGGATGATGGGAATGGTCCAGCGCGAGTAACCTTCTATCGGGTCCCTTATGACGTCAAGCAGACGCAGGATAAAATCTTTGCTGCTTCGCTTCCGGAACGTCTGGCACTACGGTTGGCAACCGGGCGGTAGATGAATTGCTTCCACCGGCAAAGCGATGAAAATGGTTCCGCGACGGCGGGGTGGCTCGGCGCATCCAAAAATGTGGGGTTAACTACAAATCATGCCTGTCCGTCCATTTCCTGGAAAATCCCGATATCGCTCGCAGGAGTTCATTGGCGGCGCGATCACCAGTCTTGAGCAAGGTTATCTGGTGGCCTACATCGATGGTGGAGCTCGCGGCAATCCCGGTCCCGCTGGGTACGGCGTCGTCATCGAGGACGAAATTGGCCGTCCCGTAGCCGAGCTCAGCGAATTCCTTGGCCGCCAGACGAATAACTACGCTGAGTATTCAGGCTTGTTGGCCGCTCTCAACTACACCCTCAGGCACGGGTTCAAAGCGCTGAGGGTAATCAGCGATTCCGAGCTGATGGTGAAGCAAGTCAATGGCGAGTACAAAGTCAATAATCCCACCCTCAAGGAGCTCCATGCCCGGGCGGTCAAAATGATCGACCAGCTCGACTACTTCGAGATCGCGCATGTGCTTCGCGAGAAGAATCGAGACGCTGACCGTTTGGCCAACCTGGCCATGGACCGCGGGATAGAAAAGAAGGCACCAGCGATGAGCGCCACGGAGGTCGGTGGCGTCGCGTCGGTTGTGCCCGAACTCAATGGCGTAGTCCGTAACGGAGTCGTCGAGTTCCTTGGGAATCCACTTCCCGATGGAACACTGGTCAAAGTTCGGGCTGCGGCACCTACGGCAAAGAAATAGTCATCTACGCGGACGCGGTCTTGGCTTCCGGCGGCGCGCCCGTGGCGAAGCCCGACCGCATTTGCGGTGGCTCAATCGTTTGTATGTGCTCCGGCGGATTCTCCACCGCCCACGCTAAAGCCTCTGTTATCTGTTGCAGTGTCACCAGAGCTAGTCTCTCCGCGCCATCGCGCGTCGCGGGGAACAATCTTGCTAATGCGTAGAACGGAATAATCGCATATGGCCATCTCCGTCCCGGCCCCAGTACATACCAGGGGCGCACAAAGGTCGCCGCCATACCACTCTCGCGTATGAGCCGTTCACCCTCCGCGCGCACCGCTTGGTATTCCTGCATGATTGGCGCCGGCCGCGCCACACTAAGATAAACAAAATGGCGCACGCCAGCTTCAACTGCCGCCTGCACTGCTTCCTGGCACGACTTCAAATCGATGGCCCGAAATTCGGCGGCCTTGTGTGGATTGGGATGAGCCACGCCAACCAAGTGAACGAAGGTATCGGCCGGCGCGATTTGCGACGCATAGCTTTCTGCTCGCAAGGCGTCACCACGAACCGGTTCGCATCCGGTTGCCAGTTTTGCTTCAGAACCCGGCCGGACCAGGGTGCGCACGCGATGTCCTCGGCGCAATAACTCACTCGCCAAGCTGCTCCCCATGAAGCCCGTCCCGCCCGTGAGGAATACGTCATGTCGCCTGGAAGCCATCCGCTCCTCCAATAACTGAGAATCAGTCGCCGAATTCTAGTACGGCTTTCGGGGTAAGTCAGATTCTTTTTCGTGACTTGGAATCCCAAAGCAGTTGGGAAAGTCTTTCAGCATCTCCTGTTCCATGTCCTGCATCTGTGGGGAACGTTATCGCTGGAGGTGAACACCCTCATGACCCGTGAAAGCAGACTGATGTGTGGAATCATCCTTATCGCCGTACCCACGATTCAGTATGGTGGGTATTTTCTGTTGACCTCGCTGATGGACAAGGGCTCTGGTTACATGGACAACCCGCTTCGGCAGAATTTCTTCCGGGCAGGACATGCGCATGCCGGCGTCATCGTAATTCTGTCCTTGGTCTGCCAGGTGCTGGCCGATGCCGCCGTGCTTCCGGACTGGCTGACTTGGGCGGTTCGAGTTGGTGTACCGCTTGCAGCCATCTTGATTTCGGCAGGTTTCTTCTTCTCCATGCTCTCGCCAACTGCTAGTCAGCCAACCCAGGCGGTTGCTCTGATCTACTTTGGGGCAATCGTTCTTGCGATTTCAGTCATCGCGCTCGGCGTAGGGTTGTTGCGACCGGCTATCGCGAGTTGACACAGCTTGAGGTGGTAGCGAAGTCGGTTTTGCCCGCTGATTTATAGCTGAAAATCGCCACATTTCTCGGCCGTCGCGCCGAGAAATACATCACCAACATTGGGAAACTGTGGATATTGTTCGCACCTCTCCCCTTTGTTTCCCCGCTAAGTGCCGCAAATCGCTGCAGCCCATTCGAACGCTCGTCCGAACTGTTGCGAAATGCATCACGTTGGCGGGTGACCACCATCACAGCACCCCTTAAGTCTATGTTCCACACTGAAGCTGTACTCATGGAGGTTTCATGTGTGCCGGTCTGGCAGCACGTTGGGCAGAAGTAACCGGTCCGAGGCCGAACAAGCACCCTGTATTCATAAATTCTACTCATTGGAGAAGTTAATGAAGAAGGTCATCTTAGCTGTTCTACTTACTGCTTTTGCACTGTTCCTGGTTCTTCCCAGCCTATCGTGGGCGCAGGAAGACCTTTACAAAGCAAAGTGCGCCGCCTGTCACGGCGCGGATGGAAATGGTACGGCCGCCGGCAAGAAGATGGGAGCTCTGGAGTTTTCGTCTGCCTCCGTGCAGAAGATGTCGAATGCCGATATAGCTGATTTCATTGAGAATGGCGGGCCGCAAAAGAAAGCGACGCACGCCTTCGCTAACAAGGGCATCAGCCCGGCCGATGCTGCCAAGCTGGCTACTTACGTGAAGAGCCTGAAGTAAGACTCCATTCACGCTGGCTTCCTCTCCGAGCCGGCTCTCCCTTTATGGGCCGATTTGGAGTGAGCATCCCGAAGTTCCGAAGTCGCCCGACGGCGCCGTCGCATTGGCGCCGCTTCCACCTGCCGAGGTCCGACTGGGGCCGCCTGGGCGATCTGGAGTAAAGCATGAGCAAGGGAATCCTTTACGATGCGACCCTGTGCATCGGCTGCAAGCAGTGCGAGCAGGCCTGCGCCACCGAAAACGGCTTGCCATACGACGACCGCATCGCCGACCAGCAGATCACGTCGGCGCACAAATACACGGCCATCATGGTCAAAGACGACAAGTTTATGCGCAAGTTGTGCATGAACTGCGACGACCCGGCTTGCGCCTCAGTTTGTCCTGTTGGCGCGCTGAAGAAGACCGCGCTCGGGCCTGTCACCTATGACAAGAGCCGCTGCATGGGGTGCCGCTATTGCATGGCGGCATGTCCGTTCGGCGTGCCTAAGTACGAATGGGAGAAAGCGGTACCGGGCGTGCGCAAGTGCGTCATGTGCAGCAAGCGCGTAGCCCAAGGCAAACAAACGGCTTGCGCGGAAATCTGCCCCACCGGCGCAACCAAGTTCGGCGATCGCGATGAGCTCCTGGAAGAAGCCAAGAAGCGCATTCACGACAATCCTGGAAAGTACCTGCCCCACATCTTCGGCGAGACCGAGGTTGGCGGAACGTCCGTCATGCTGCTGTCTTCCATTCCGTTCAATACCTTCGGTTTCCGAACCGACCTGACCGAGCGGGCCCTCCCGCTTTACACCTACCAGGTGCTGTCGCGAATACCGGATTTCGTTCCCCTGTTCGGCACCTTGCTGGGCGGTATTTATTGGATCACCCATCGCCGCGAGGACGTTGCCGAAGCTGAGGCCAAAGAGAAACACAACGGAGGTGGGCGATGACGGTCCCTCGAATCCGCTTTACATTCTGGAAGGCGGTCTTCCTGGCCATAATGGCGGCCGGCATTTACTGTACGGTTCTCCGCTTCTACCGCGGACTAGGCGCGTCGACCAACCTGAGCGATCAGTTTCCCTGGGGACTCTGGATTGGCTTCGACGTGATGTGCGGCGTCATGCTGGCCGCCGGTGGCTTCACGTTAACCGCAGCGGTCGAGATCTTCAATATCAAGCGGTTTCATTCCATTGTTCGCCCCACCATTCTGACCGCATTCCTAGGCTATCTGCTAGTTTGCGCGGCGCTAATGTACGACCTGGGATTGCCGTGGAACATCTGGCATCCGCTGATCATGCGCAATCCGCACTCGGTAATGTTCGAAGTTGCCTATTGCGTCATGTTCTACACGGCCGTGCTGGCCATGGAGTTCTCGCCCATTGTGCTGGAGCACTTCAAGCTGAAGCGCGCGCTGAAGATCGTTCGCAGCATCATGGTCGTATTCGTGATTCTCGGCGTGCTGCTCTCCACCCTTGCACCAGTCATCGCTGGGCACGCTTTATCTCATCATGCCGAACAAGCTGCACCCGTTCTGGTACAGCCCGCTATTGCCGGTTTTCTTCTTCCTGTCGGCGATTGCGGTCGGATTGGCGATGACCATCTTCGAATCCTCGATGAGTTCGAAGTACTTTGGCCGTGAGCTGGAACTGCCCATCCTGCGCGACCTGGGACGTGTACTGGTGGTTGTGCTTGCGCTCTATGGCATCCTGAAATTCGAAGACTTGTATCACCGCGGCGTCCTGAAACTGGTCTTCATTCCGGGGTACGAACAGCGCTTCTTCTTACTGGAGATGTTCCTGTCGGTGGTGGCGCCGCTGGGGCTTCTGCTGGTCCCGAAAATTCGAGAACGTGCCCAAGGCCTCTACCTGGCGGCTGTGCTGACGCTGCTTGGATTTGTAGCCAATCGTCTGAATGTGGCCATCACCGGAGTGGAAAATGCCGTGGGCGCGCGTTACACCCCGAAGTGGACCGAGATCGTTATTACTGCCATGTTCGTTGCGCTAGGCTTCGCCATCTTCGGCTTTGTGGCGAAGTATCTGCCTATCTTTCCGGAAGAGAAGGCCCATATCCCGGCACTCCGCGAACCAGAAGTCCGGTACGCAGAAATTGTGGTGCCCGCCCATGCTGGAGACTGAAAGCTCGAACCGGCTCTCACCAAAAACAAAAGGGGAGAGCCCAGTCCCATCGCGTCCCTTCTGGCTACAACGCCTGGGACGCAGTGTCAGCGCAAAGCTGATGATCTCCATTTTCGTGGTCATGATCATCATCTTCGCCCTGCTGGGATACTTCAGCACGCAACTCCATCGCAAGCATCTGGAAGCCGCGGCGCTGGTCAGTGCCGAGCAGCAGAGCGAGGTTCTGCGCCGCAGCGCTTCGCACTATATGCTGAACAACGATCGCACCGGCCTGTACGAGATGATGCTGAACATGGCCGATCAGCCCGGAGTGGTGCGGGTTCGCATTATGAACCCGCAAGGCGTGATTAGCTACTCGACCGCGCCGGCCGAAGTTGGCAACATGGTGGATAAGGGTGCGGAAGCCTGTTACGGCTGCCACGTGCAATCGCAACCTCTCAGCCGGCTGAACCGCTCTGACCGTTTCCGTGTTTATCATGCCGCCGACACTCGCGTGCTGGGCGTTATCACACCGATCGAAAACCAGCCCGCCTGCTCAAATGCAGCCTGCCATGCGCATCCCGCCAGTACGCAGATTCTGGGTGTACTCGACACTAACCTTTCGCTCGCCAAAGTGGATGAAAGCTTGCACCGCGAGCGGAGAGAGATGCTTGCCGGAACTGCAGCCGCGCTGATCGCGGTTGTATTCCTCAGTGGACTCTTCGTCTGGATTGAAGTTCGCAATCCGCTGCGCGAACTAAAAATCGGCACCGAGCGCGTCGCGACTGGCGATCTGGGCTATCAGATCCCTGTCCACTCACCAGATGAGGTGGGCGAACTGGCGCAATCGTTCAACGAAATGAGCAACCGCCTGCAGGTGGCGCAGGCGGAGATCACCGCTTGGGCACATACGCTGGAAGAGCGCGTCGAAGAGAAGACGCGCGAGTTGAAACAAGCGCACCAGCACATGCTGCACGTGGAGAAGATGGCCACCATCGGCAAGATGGCCGCGGTGGTCGCGCACGAAATCAATAATCCACTCTCCGGCATTCTCACCTATTCAAAGCTGGTCAAGCGCTGGATCGACAACAACGCTGCCAGTTCGCCCAAGAAAGAAGAGATGAAGAGCTCGCTCGATTTGGTGGCCAGCGAGAGCAAGCGTTGCGGCGAGTTGGTGAAGAACCTGCTGAGCTTCTCCCGGGTCTCGCCGATGAACCTTGCCTGGTGCGATCTGAATCAGGTCATCGACCGTTGCGTGCGGCTGGTGCAGCACAAGATGGAGATGGCCGGGATCCAGCTCAACCTTGATCTCGCAGCCGACCTTCCCATGGTGCATTGCGATCCCGCGCAGATTGAGCAGGTGGTGCTGGCCATGGTGATCAATGCCATCGACGCCATGCCGCAGGAAGGCAATCTTTGGATCGCCACCCATGCCAGTGCGGAGTGGATCGAACTCATTATTCGTGATGACGGGATGGGAATTTCGGCCGAGCATCTCCCGCATATTTTCGAGCCCTTCTACACCACAAAGGAATCCGGCGGCTCCGGGCTAGGGCTGGCGATCAGCCAGAACATCGTGGAACGGCACGGCGGGCAAATCGAAGTAAACTCCGCCGTGGGGCAAGGAACGACATTCAGAATTGTACTGCCGGTGGATAGCCAGAATCCTGCGAGGGCTGGCGATCGTAACGGCGCAGTAGTCGAAACGAGGTAGAAGAATGACGCAAGGCAAATTGCTGATCGTGGATGATGAACTCAGCGTGCGTGACTCGCTGGCCAAGTGGTTTACCGAAGAAGGTTACGAAGTGGCCGCCGCCGAAAGCGCCAACGAAGCACTGACCCGCGTAGCCGAACAAACTTTCGATGTCGCCATGGTGGACATCAAGATGCGCGGCACCGATGGCATCGAATTGCAACGGCGGTTGCACGAGATTTGTCCCGACATGTTGGTCATCATCATGACAGGCTACGCCTCCGTGGAGACAGCTATTGCCGCGCTCAAGAACGGCGCCTATGACTATGTCAACAAACCGCTCGATCCGGATGAAATTGGCCACCTGATCGCCAAGGCAATGTCGCACCGCCGCACCGAGCAGGAAAATACCCGGCTGAAAGAGACCGTCGCCGAAATTGCTCATCCCTCCGACATCATTGGACAAAGCACCGCGATGAAGCATGTCTTCGATGCCATCGAAACCGTTGCGCCCACCGACGCCACCGTGCTGGTCACCGGTGAAAGTGGCACCGGTAAGGAACTAGTAGCGCGCGCCATTCATTCGGGAAGTCCGCGACGTTTTCATCCGCTGGTAGTCATTCACTGCGGCGCGCTTACGGAAACGCTGCTGGAAAGCGAACTCTTCGGCCACGAGAAGGGTGCATTCACCGGCGCGCAATATCGCAAGAAAGGAAAATTCGAAATCGCCGAAGGTGGTACCGTGTTTCTCGACGAGATCGGCGATATCAGCTTAAAGACCCAGACCGACTTGCTGCGCGTGCTGCAGGAACGCGAGATCGTGCGCGTAGGCGGCAATCAGACGATCCATGTTGACTTCCGCGTCGTCGCGGCCACCAATAAGAACCTCGAGCAACTGATCGAGGAAGGCAAGTTCCGCCCCGACCTTTTCTACCGGCTCAACGTCTTTCACATCGAGATTCCGCCCCTGCGCGAGCGACGGGAGGATATTCCCCTGTTGGTGGACCACTTCACCCGCAAGTTCTCGCGCGAAATGAGCAAGAAGATTACGCGAGTCTCGCCCGCAGCCATGAATGAATTGCAGCAATACAATTGGCCAGGCAATGTCCGTGAATTGGAAAACGCTGTCGAGCGCGCCATGGTGGTGGCGCAGGAGCCCGAGCTTCGCGAGCAGGACTTCACCCTAAAATCGAGAAATGGCGCTGGCGTGGGAATGGGCGATGTGCGCAGCCTTGACGATGTGGAGCGCGCACACATCCTGCGGGTGCTGGAGGAGTGCGGTGGCAATCAAACGCGGGCAGCTGAAGTGCTTGCCATCGATCGCGTCACGTTACACCACAAGCTCAAGAAGTATGGATGGAACAGGAAGGAGAAAGAACAGCTCGCGGTTAGCGGGTAGCTAGCTCTTAGCTCTTAGAAGCCATAACTCTCAGCGGTAAGCTGCGCCGTGATCTTGATTGCTAAAAGCTAAAGGCTAAGAGCTCATTGCTGATGAAGAAGTTACAACTATTGCCGGTGGGAAGCGTGGATGCTCGGCTGCTCGAATGGTTGCGGCATGAGCTTTATGAGAAGTTTCGCGTGCCCACGGAAATACTGCAGCCAGCCATCGATCCCTCGTTTGCACGGCACCCCGAACGTCAGCAATACCATTCCTCCGAAATCCTGGCCAGAATGCAAAAGCGCGTCAACGGGAGCACCTGGCGCCTGGTCGGAATCACGGAATTGGATCTCTACATTCCAATTCTGACCTTCGTGTTTGGGGAAGCTCAGCTTAGCGGAGCGGCGGCGGTGGTTTCCTATCATCGTTTGCGCCAGGAGTTCTATGGCCTGCCGCCGGATGCCGACGTTCTCGCCAATCGTTTATTAATCGAAGCCGTGCATGAACTAGGACACACCTTGAGCCTCACCCATTGCCACGATTATCGCTGTGCTATGGCTCCTGCCCACGCGGTGGAGTGGATCGACATCAAAGACAGTGGCTTCTGCGAAGACTGTCTCTCGCGTGTTCTGTAGGCGGTATAGCGCACCCCAGTACCGACGCCCTACACCGGATGGACTATCGCTTCACCGGCTTGGGCTCGTCACTCCACTTCCCGCTGAACAACTTGCCGCGATGCTCGGCCACCATCGCCGTAACTCCCATCACGCCCATGACCAGGAAAATCAGGAAGAAGACCACGGCAATCACAAGAACTGGCATACCACACCTCTGACGTCATTCTGCTTGGGTGTTGAACCTTGCTTCCGTGATTGCGATCACAGGTGGGTGTGAGCTATGAAGAATAGCCCGAGTGGTAACCGCTTAAGGCGAGGGAACTCCTACGAAAGGACAGAACCTAATGCGGCGCCAATCAGCTCAAGGCGGCGATTTGCGTTTCCAGGCCGGCCAGGGTACGGCGTAGCAACTCGGAATAACGCTCGCTATCGCTTCGCTCCATTTGCTGAAGGACCAGCTTGCGCGAGAGCTCAAGATCAGCTTTCTTCATCTGGATTTGCATTTCTTCAGCAGAGCAGGAGCGGGTTTCGCTGAGGGAGGGTTCGGAATCAGACTCTTCTATCTGAGCTTCTACAGATTTACTTTCCCAACCACGTGCCATAGCTTGATTATAGCGCCGCGAGAACGATTCCGAACCGCAATAATTGGGCGACTATGTGGGTGGTTCGCGCGACGATTCCAATTGTGAAGGTCCGCCAAGTAGAAGGCCGATGCCGGAATCCCAATTTTGTCTCGCATTACGATACCCAGTAAAAGCCATGGTCTCGCGTTGTCGTAATCCATACAACGGTTACCAGCTCAGGGTCGCATCTTTCCCGAATTGGTACGCGATTGCTGCCAGATATCTGTTAGCAGTTGACTAGCTATGCTGAAGGGATGATGATCGTAGTAACCGTTGGTTGGTTACTCTCCAAAGGCTTCAGTATGCGCATCCTGGTTGTGGAAGACGACGCTCCGCTCGCTAGTTTTGTCCGCAAAGGCCTAGAGGCCGAACACTACGCAGTTGATGTGGCGCCGGATGGCGAACAGGCCAGGCAGATGGCCCTCGAAAGCGAGTTTGACCTGCTGATCCTCGATCTGAATCTCCCCAAGCTCGATGGCATCGGTGTGCTCAATGCCGTGCGTCCTAAGAAGCCATCGCTTCCCGTGCTGGTACTCACGGCACGGAACCGGGTGGAAGACCGTGTGCAATCGCTTGACACCGGCGCCGACGACTGCCTCATCAAACCTTTTTCGTTTACCGAGCTTTCGGCGCGGGTGCGCGCACTGCTGCGCCGCGGACCGCGAACGGTGGAGACTGTGCTGCGGGTCGCTGACCTGGAACTCGATCGCGTGGAACGGAAGGTGGAACGCGGAGGCAAGCGCATCGAGCTCACTTCCAAAGAATTTGCTTTGCTCGAATATCTGACGACGCCCCAGTCGTAAGCGGCTCGTGTCGTAGGTTTTTTGCACCGTCTGAACTTGTGACGGCTTGCGCTCTCCCGTATAGTGATCTCATTTCCGAGAACTAATCCTTACGTGGGGTGAACGATGGAATTGCAAAGTTTCCTGGCAGCGCTGGAACAGCGCATCGCCCGATACGACCTGTTGTGCCATCCGTATTACAAGGCGTGGACCGCCGGCCAACTGACGCGCGACGATCTGCGCGAGTATGCCAGTGACTACTACCATCATGTGGCCGCCTTTCCAACCTATCTGAGTGCGTTGCATGCTCGGCTCGATGACGGCGAGCAGCGGCGCGCGGTATTGCGCAACCTTTGCGAGGAAGAGATTGTAGGGCGTCCGCATAGCGAGTTATGGCTCGATTTCGCTGAAGGCATGGGCGCAGACCGCGACCGGGTGCGTGAGCGCCAACCGCTGCCCGAGGTACGCCAGCTGATCGGCGAGTTTCGCCGTGTGGCTCTTGAGGGTTCGACTGCCGAGGCGCTAGCGGCGTTCTATGCGTACGAGTCGCAAGTTCCACGCGTAGCCAAGACCAAGGCTGAGGGCTTGGCCCAGCAGTACGGCGCCGACGCGAAGACGTGCGGCTATTTCACGCTGCATCAGTTTGCCGATGTGGAACATGCGCAGGTTTGGCACGACTTGCTGGCGGCGGAAGTGGTTGTACATCCTGGGCAGGCCGAAGCCGCCTTAGCTGCCGCCGAAAATGCGGCGCGGGGGCTGTGGCGCGCGCTGGATGGGATGGAAGCTAGACGGATGGCGGCGGTGTAGATTTTCTTCGAGAGTCATTCGCCACGGAGACACGGAGCGCGCGGAGTATTAATTGCTTCCGGATTTTCTCCAGGACCTCTGTGTCTCCGTGGTGAGATTTCATAGCTCTGGTTGGATCGCAGTTCCACAACAATGCTTAGCGACATCACGAAGGGTCTTGTCCTAGCGCCGCCTCTAAAAGTCTATCTACGACAGGAAATACGGAACTTTAGGTTTTTAGAGTTCCTTCGTGACCTCTGTGTCTCCGTGGTGAGATTTCATTCTTATGGCCAAGCCAGTTCCAATCGGCGCGCGCGGTGAGGTTGAGAGGCGCGTTGAATTCCAACATACGCTAACGGCATGGCGGGAAGAACTGCCTTCAGTGTTATCCACGCCGCACATGATCGGATGGATGGAGGCGGCTGGCTTCCACGCCCTACTGCCGTTTTGCGAGGGCGACGAAGTCAGTGTGGGCACGGCGATCAACGTCGTACATCGCGCGCCGACGGGGATTGGCGCAATCGTGAAGTCAGAGGCTACGTTGGAAGCCTTTGACGGCCGCTTCTACACGTTTCGCGTCAGTGCGCACAATGGAACGGAAGTCATCGGCTACGGGACCATCGCCCGCGCCATCGTAAGCAAAGCTAGATTTGCGGAAAAGCACCGTGCCAACCAGTCCCGGACCATGGGGGTTGAGAGCACGTAGGAAATGAAAATCGCGCAATCCAACCGCACATGATTTATCCACACGCGGTGCAGGTTAAGCCGGTTCCGGAAATAGCAATGCTCGCTAGTGCGGCGCTTGAACGCCGCGTCAACGGCCTAACAAGCGGCCTCAGATCCGCATGGGCATGACCACGTAACGGTACTTGAAGCCGTCATCACTGGCGTCGTCGGGGCGCATCTGGCCGGCCGACTGGGCGTCCTTGAACTCCAGGCGAACCTCGCCGCCGTTAGAGGCCTTCAGGAAGTCGAGTAGGTATTCGGAGTTGAAGCCAATGGTCATCGCATCGGCGGTGTAGGCAGTCTCGATAGAGTCTTCTGACTCGCCGGCGTCGGTGGACGACGAGGAAATCTTGAGCTCATTCTTGTCCAGCTTCATCCGAATAGCGCGTGAGCGCTCATCGGCAAACTGCGCCACGCGCTGGATAGCAGTGTTGAGATCGGCGCCGTGCACCGTGACCGACTTGGTGGTCTCACGCGGCAGCACGGCTTCGTAGTTGGGGAACTGTCCTGTCAACTGGCGTGAGGTCAGCAGCCGCTCGCCAATGCGGAAGAACAGCGTCGAGTCATCCTTGGCGAACTCTATTTCCGCAACGTCGCTGTTCTGTAATAGTGAGTAAATTTCGCTCATCGCTTTCTTAGGGATGAGCGTCTTGTTCTCACCGGTCACGTCGAAGTGCTCGCCTTGCTTTTCGATGTGCGCCAGGCGATGTCCGTCGGTGGCCACCATGGTCATCGATTCCGCCTTCAGCACCATCAGGCCGCCGTTCAAGGTGTAACGCGATTCCTCGCTGGAGATGGCGAAGATGGTCCGGCCGATCATGCTGCGCAGGGTCTGCGCTGGAATTTTCACGCTGCCGGCCGCTGGAAAAGTTGGCAGCCCAGGGAAGTTCGCCCGTGCCATGCCGACCATCTTGGTATTCGATCGGCCCGAGCGAATATTGACCCAGTGGTTCTCCAGCAGCTTGATGGAGATGTCGCCGTCGGGCAATAATTTCACGTAGTCGTAGAGCTTGCGCGCGGGAATGGTACAGGCGCCTTCGCGCTTCACCTTGGCGGGACACGAGGTGCGCAGGCTGAGGTCGAGATCGGTAGCGGTGATGGTCAACCGATCATTAGCGGCCTCAAATAGAAAATTAGAAAGGATGGGAATCGTTGTCTTGCGTTCGACCACTCCCTGAGTGGCAGTCAGTTCTTTGAGCAGTTCGAACTTGCTGACACTGATTTCCATCGCTGTACCTTGGACGACTCCGGTTTCGGCAGCCATAACGTTTTGCACCTCGGCAGGCCCCGGGCCTGACCCTTTACTACTGCTTCTCCTTATACCAAATAAAAAACATATAAAACCAGTAGTAACAGTAGGCAGGCCGGAAAAGTGGAAATTTTGGGAAAAACTGCAAAGAATGCGGATCGCGAGTGCCGGCTGTTGTATAAATCATGCCATCTGGCTTGCGGGCGGATGTGCTGAACCGGGACGGGCTGAAAGTTCCATCTACTCATTCCACCGAATCCACAGCAAGCTGCCGAGAAAACTGCCGCGCGAAGTGAAAAACCGCGCTGAATGCGCGGTTCATGCACCCAAAGTCTCTATGAGTTTGTTGAGCACCCTGTTTAAATCCTTGTCCGCCTTGCGTTGCTGTTCGATCTTATCAACCGAATGCAGGACCGTTGTGTGGTGCTTGCCGCCAAATTGGCGACCAATTTCCGGTAGGGAGGCATCCGTGAGATGCTTGGCCAGATACATGGCAATCTGGCGGGGAAATACGATGACCCGCGAGTTGTTCTTGGACTTAATTTCCGTCGGCCGCAGCCCGAACTGCTCCGATACCGCTCTTTGGATCGATTCGATGGAGATCTTCCGGATCTGCGAGTCAATAAGGTTCTTCAAGACCTCCTGTGTGGTTTGCAGGTTGATCTCGCCGCCAGTGAGCGACGCGTATGCCGTAACACGGATCAGTGCGCCTTCCAACTCCCGAACATTGCTGCGGATATTCGACGCGATGAACAGGGCCACCTCGGTGGGCAGCATCACCCGGTCGGTCTCAGCCTTCTTCTGCAGGATCGCTACTTTCGTCTCCAGGTCGGGCGGTTGGATGTCGGCAATCAATCCCCATTCGAAGCGGCTGCGCAGCCGGTCTTCAATCTCTGCCAACTCTTTTGGAGGACGATCGCTGGCGATTACGATCTGGCGCATGCATTCGTGCAGCGCGTTAAAGGTGTGGAAAAACTCCTCTTGGGTGCGCTCCTTGTTCACCAGGAACTGAATGTCATCGACCAGCAGGACGTCCATGTTGCGATACTTGTCGCGGAAACCGGTCATCTTGCTGTAGCGCAGCGCGTTAATCATGTCGTTAGTAAAGCGCTCGCTGGATACGTAGCAGATCGATTTTTCAGGCTGGCGCTTTTTGATTTCATGCCCGATGGCCTGCATCAGGTGGGTTTTACCCATGCCGACGCCGCCGTAGAGAAAGAGCGGGTTATAGGCCTTGGAAGGGCGCTCGCCTACGGCAAGCGCTGCGGCATGCGCAAATTGATTGCCGGCGCCAGTCACAAAATCGTCGAAGGTGTACTTGGGATTGAGCTGAGCGGCGCCATCCCAATCAAAACGCTGCTGCTGAGCGGGACTAGCCATGGGCTTCTCCATGGGCGCGGCAGATTCGGTGTGCGGTCGGTTCGACTTAACGGCCTTCCCCTTGCTTTGAGGTTCCTCTTCATTTTCGGTAACGAACTCGACGTCCAGAAACTCCATGCCGAGGTTTTCCATCGCCTCGCTGATCAAGTCGCCGTAGCGTTCGCCGATGTGACAGAACTCGGGATTGGGCACCCGCACGAACAACACAGCGCCTTGCGCGTGATCATAACGAGTTGGCTTCAGCCAGGTCTCGTAGGAATTTCGATTGACTTTTTTTTCCAGTGCGTCGAGAACGCGCACCCACGGATTGGCAGACGGTGCACCAAAAGAAGACATAAGAGAGTAGTCCAGAGGCAATCGTTGCCTGGTTGGCAAACCCGATGTTAGAAGGAAACGGAGCCGAGCACAGAGCCACTGACCGGCGAACACTTCAACTGGAAATCTTCACGTTGCAAACCCAACTATTGCGGCGATAAGCAGCATTGCACCTGCGTTCGTGCAGTCGGTTTTCTTTGTGGCTGCATGGGATACTAGCACGAAAAAAAAAGAGCGCCAGATAAATCTTGCGTTCGAAATTTCATTTTTTTGCGAGTGGTTGATTTCGGGAAAGTTATCGAAGAAATTTTTTTTGCGAGTGCCGCGCCCATGGTGCAGCCGAGTGCGATGCTGACGCAGTGCCGCCATGAACCACACCAAGAGGCAATCTGCATCAGCACTTAAAGGCTTTCAGCCCTGAAAATTGTTGTGACGTAAGCGCGCTTCGGAAGTGCGAGGTGAAAAGTGGAAGCGACGCGCGAGAACCCCAGATCGTGCATTGCGAGATTCAATCGCGACGTTTGCCAACAGCATCTATGTAACAAGCTCCGAGAAAATATCGGCGACACGTCTGTTCGAAGTAAGTAACTCATTTGCTCGGTCGTTCTGCCTTTCGCTATAATTCAATTCGGCGAGCGGGAGTAACTCAGTGGTAGAGTGCGACCTTGCCAAGGTCGAAGTCGCGGGTTCAAATCCCGTCTCCCGCTCCAGGATTTGTCGCCCTCGCCGGTGCGCGAGGGTTTTTAGCATTATCCATCCTCGAGGCGCGGTACCCAAGTGGTAAGGGAGAGGTCTGCAAAACCTTTATGCGTGGGTTCGATTCCCACCCGCGCCTCCAAACTCCTGTATAAGTTCTTGTAGTCTGTGTTCTTCACAGGGTTCGGGATTTCGCCAGCGGGCTCTCCACCCCAGCGAGTGCAAAACCGGCCCTCGCCGAGAACTCGCTTCCCGCTGTGCTCACGCTCGCAACGCCGGCTCAAGTTTCGATGCCAATCCGCACCTCCAGCTAGATTCTCCACCGCGGACTCCGAGTCTGGTCGTACACTAATCCACAAACCGTTCTAAGATTCGGATTGGGGTCTGTGATGAAGGCGAACGGTGGACCAAGCTTTGTGGGCGTCGAGTTGTACTTCGAACACTTGGACGCGGCAAAACGCTTCTATACCGAACTCCTGGGCCTGAAAGTTTCGGAAGAGCAGAGTGGACACTTTGTGAAGTTCGACAGCGCTGCGGCATTCATTTGCCTGGAGCGTAAAGGCTCAGAGTCTTATCCTCCCAAGGACAAAGCCGTTCTGTTCTTCGAGGTTGGCGATCTTTCGGCGACGGTTGCCTCCGTCGGACGCAAGCGCTTCGTGCGAGTTGAGCCGGCATGGGCAGTGCTGCACGATCCGGAAGGGCACAACGTTTTGTTGCTACAAAAGCCGAAATCCACGTGAGCAATTAAGACGCGGGCGTCGCCATGAACTCCAGCGCGCGGGCGATGTAGTTCTTCATCTCGCGACGATGCACCACGGCGTCGAGCATTCCGTGCTCCAAGAGGAACTCGCTGCGCTGGAAACCCTCGGGCAACTTCTGGCGGATGGTCTGCTCAATAACGCGCGGCCCGGCAAAGCCGATCAGGGCGCCGGGTTCAGCGATGTTGAGGTCGCCCAGCATGGCGAAGGAAGCCGTCACGCCACCGGTCGTGGGATCCGTCATCACGGAAATGTAAGACACCTTGGCATCGTCCATGCGGGCCAGAGCCGCAGAGATTTTGGCCAACTGCATCAGGCTCACCACTCCTTCCATCATGCGCGCGCCGCCGGACGCAGAAACCACGATCAGCGGCACCTTCTCCGCAGTGGCTTTTTCGATGGCGCGAGTAATCATCTCGCCCACGACCGC
Organism: uncultured Acidobacteriaceae bacterium; assembly: GCA_963748225.1. Lineage (GTDB taxonomy): Bacteria > Acidobacteriota > Terriglobia > Terriglobales > Acidobacteriaceae > Bog-257. Next base: position 44,927 of record CAVVHW010000010.1, on the reverse strand, counting down.
GCCCATTGAGCCACCAATGAACGAATACTCCATCGCACTCACGATGACCGGCTTGCCGTTGAGCGCGCCGCGCGCATTAATGACCGCATCGTTTAGCCCGGTATCGCGTTGCGAGCGTTTCAGCCGGTCGGCGTAGGGCTTCAGGTCGGTAAACTTCAGCGGATCGGTGGAGACGATGTTGCCGTCTTCCGTCTCGTACTTGCCATCGTCGAGCAGGTAAGCGAGCCGGGTACGCGCATCAATGCGAAAGTGGCGATCGCATTTCGGACAGACATTGAAGTTCTGATCGAGATCCTTCTTCCAGATGATCTGGCGGCACTGGTCGCACTTTACCCATAAGCCCTCGGTCTTTACCCGTTTCTCACCCGAGGTGTCGAGCTCACCGTGTTCACGCTTAAACCATGCCATAAGTTTGTATTCTATGATGTCGCTTGGCTGCTTGCCGGCAGCGCAGCCCTGACCTGCTCAACGGTTAACTGCGGATCGGCGACTTCCACAATCAACTCATCATAACGTTCGTCTCGTAACTCAATAACTACCGTGTTCTCGGGATTGTGCACATCCCAGAAGACCCGCTTGCCATGCTGATAGAAGGTTCCTGCAGTTAGCACTCCGGGGATGTTGGATCCCGGCAGTCTAATGCCGTGCCACCAGCCGTGGGCCATCGATGGGTCGGCGCGAATCCCGGCAATGTGCCGCAGGGGTATTTCAAGAGAACTTTTCAACGCCCAAAGTTTGTCGGCCCCGCGGACGTGCAATTCGAGATTGCCGCCCGAAACTGATAGCTCAACCATTTGCGTAAGGATTAAGTGTAGCCGACGGGGCGAGGGATTGTCGCGCGGAGGATTGGACGATGCCGGACCGGAAGTTCAGCTAGCTTTACTCGGGCTTAGGCACAGTATCAATGGTTTCGCCCCGGGTGTTGCCTTCTTGGGTGTCGTGGTTTCCTGCCGCTTGCTCACTCCGCCGGCGCTGTACCTGGTTGCGTTCGTAAATAATACGTAGGCCTTCGAGGGTGAGCAGGTTATCAATCTCGCGAATGTATTTGGACCCGCCCCCCATGAGCGTAGCCAAACCGCCAGTGGCAACAATGTTGACGTCCTCGCCCAACTCGGCAATGAGCCGCTCCAGAATTCCGTCGATTAGCCCAAGGTAGCCGTAGTAAAGACCTGACTGGAGGCTGTTCACGGTATTGGTCGCGAGTACCCGAGGCGGCTTGCGAACGTCCACGCGAGGCAAACGCGCGGTGTGCTCGAAAAGCGCGTCGGCTGAAATTCCAATTCCAGGCGTGATAACACCGCCCAGATATTCACCCTTCTTCGAGACCACGTCGAAAGTCGTCGCGGTGCCAAAGTCCACCACAATGCACGGCCCACCATGTTTCTCGAAGGCGGCAACGCTATTGACGATGCGATCAGCGCCCACCTCCGCGGGATTGTCGTAGAGCACCGGCATGCCAGTCTTGACGCCGGGTTCAACGAACAACGGGCGCAAGTGAAAGTAGCGTTCGCACATCTCACGCAACGTGGAATCAAGCGGCGGCACCACCGACGAAATTACAATGCCCTGCACCGAGCTGACCTCGAGCCCATGCATCGCAAACAAGTTGCGGAAGAGCACGCCATACTCGTCCACCATCTGTGTCTTGGCGGTGGACACTCGCCAGTGTGCGAGCAAGCGGGCGCCGCCCGGTTTGTCGTGCTTGGCCTCGAAAACGCCCAGCACGGTATTGGTATTGCCTACGTCAATAACTAGCAGCATGGTTTATTTCCCGCTGAGCGCGCGAACGTCTCCTGATAGCACGGTATGCAGACCGGACTGAGTGCGCACCAGCAGAAAGCCGCGTTCGTCAAGCCCTTCCGTGACCCCTTCATATCCGCCCGGCGCGTCAACGCGCACATGGCGAGCGCGAGCGTACGAGGAACGCTCTTCGAATTTTCGTAGGATGGAAGAGCGCGCAGCCGGGCCACCCTGTGTGAAATTGTGGTACTCGCTGTCGAGGGATTTTAGCAGAGCGGCGGTCAGCTCGACCCGCGACCAGGCACGTCCGCTCTCCATGCGCAGCGAAGTGGCAATGGGCTCGAGCTCGCCTGCGAACGAGGTGTGGTTTACGTTTATGCCGATGCCAACCACCACGTAATGGACCCGTGTCGGCTCGGAATTCATCTCGGTCAGGATGCCGCAAAACTTTTGGTCACCGAAGAGGGCATCGTTGGGCCAGCGCAGATCGGGATGCAGGCCCGTCGTTTGTTCCACCGCGTCCGCGACTGCAATGCCGGCTATAAGCGAGAGCATCAAAGCATCCGCCGGAGCCAAGACTGGCCGCAGAACCACTGAGCAGTAGATACCAACCGACTGCGCCGACTCCCAAGTGTGGCCCGCGCGTCCACGTCCGCCGGTCTGCTCTTCGGCCAGGAAGATGGCGCCCTCCGGCTCCCCATCGCTTCCCGCTTTCATTGCGGTCACATTGGTAGAGCCAATGCTGAAGTAATGATGAATGTGCGAACCGAAGATGGTTCCCTTTACCAACGGGCGCAAGATGTCAGGAAGTAGGAGATCGGGAACAGTTTCCATTTGATACCCTGTCGCCGGATGACCTGTGATCTGGAGACCCAACTCGCGCAGATGCTGTACCGCGCGCCACACCTCGGAGCGCGTGGTGCCTAACTCCTCGGCAATGCGCGTGCCGCTGATGACAACTGTTGCGTTGTCGCTCAGCAGGCGCACAATGTGCCCCAGGCGCGCGTCGGTGGAACCGTCCGGCGGGATGTCGGTGCGAGTTTGCGCAGTTCGGGCGATAGGACGATTATGCGTGAATGAGGAGAGATTGGGTAGGCAAAGATCGTCAACCCGGTGCATCCGGTCGTATTGTAGGGCGGTCATGATCCGATAGCTGACGACTGAAAGCCGAACGCTATTACGCTGGCGCGATCCTCATGCTTAAATCCACCGCTGCCACCGAATGCGTCAATGCTCCGACCGAAATGAAGTTTACTCCGGTTTCGGCGTACTCGCGCACGTTTTCTAAGGTAATCCCCCCCGAGGCCTCGAGTGGCACATGCCGATCCAGTTGGCGGACCCGCTCCACAGATTCACGAACCTGCTCGGGAGACATGTTGTCGAGCAACACCGCTTCGGCGCCATGCTCCAGCACGGCCTCGAGTTCGTGCTGCGAGCGCACTTCGATTTCGATTTTCTGCGAGCCACGCCGATTGTGCAGCGCACGTTCGAGGGTGGGTACAGGTCCGCCCGCGAGCGCAATGTGATTGTTCTTAATGAGCACACCATCGCTGAGGTCGAGACGATGGTTGATACCCCCGCCGCAACTCACGGCGTACTTATCGAGGACACGCAAACCCGGCGCAGTTTTGCGGGTGTCCAGGATTACGGTGCCGGTGCCCGCGACCGCGTCCACATAACGGCGTGTCAGCGTGGCAATGCCGCTCATACGCTGCATGATATTGAGAATTACGCGCTCGCAAGACAAGATCACGCGCGCATTGTGGACGATGACCGCGATCGACTGCCCTTTACGCAAGCGCACACCGTCGAAAATTTCGGTGTGGCTGGTGACTTCTGGATGCGAGGTGACCGCGCCGTCAAGCACAGCGAAGGCCTCGAGGATGCGGCGAATGCAACCCAGGCCGGAGAGCACGCATTCCTGTTTGGCAAGGATAGTGGCAGAGGCGCGCTGATTGGCGTCGATGCATGCATAGGTAGTGGCGTCGCGCGTGGCGCGATCTTCCAGCAATGCGTTTTCCAGGATGGCGGTGATCCTGCGGCTTGTCCAATCCACGATTATCCTCGATCCGTAGCAGCCTTGAATGGGCGCAGCTTTAGCTGCGCCGCAACCGCTTTTATTTATGACGGCTTTAGCCCCTGGAGGAGTTCGAGATTCAGACGAAGCGCTAGTCTCCTCAGAGGCTGAAGCCCGACTTCTCCGCACTCATAACGGCACGGCTGAAGCCGTGCCCCCTTCAAAACATGGAGCTAGGCGCCCAACTCCCCTAACGCCTCGTTGGCCTTTTGTACCAGCACCTCGACTTCGGACTTGCGCTTCTTTAATCCCTCGACCACGTGTGCCGGGGCCTTAGCAAGAAAGGCCTCATTGTTCAACTGTGCCGTGGCGCGCGTCAACTCCTCTGTCAGCCTAACCAGGTCTTTGCTGATGCGGCCACGTTCTGCGTCGGCATCGATCTTGCGCTCGTAGAGCACCCTCACATCGAAGCGGGCGGTACTGCGCGCACCCGCAGCCTTGGACAAAGACGACTCGACGAAGGTCACGCTTTCGACGTTCGCCAAACGCTCCACTGCGGCGCGGTTGCGCTCAATCAAGCTCCCGATGTCGCCGTCGGCGAAGATTTCGATCGCGACCCTCTGCTTCGGCTCGATCTTTAATTCGGCCCGGATGTTGCGCACGCTGACGATCAGGTCCTGCACAATCGCCATCTCGGTTTCGGCTGACACGTCAATCTGTAATGGGTCAGCCTTGGGATATGCGGCCAGGGCAACCGATTTGAGCGGTGGTTTGCCATCGTACACTGCGTGCCAGATCTCTTCCGTGATAAAAGGCATGAACGGCGACAGCATGCGCAAAGCGCCTTCGAAGATGCTGATCAGGTTCGCGTATGCGGTGCGCGCCTGTTCGCGATCGTCGGCTGCCAGGCGCGGTTTGATCAGCTCCAGATACCAATCGCAGTACTCGCCCCAGAAGAAGTGATAGACCACATGTGCGGCCTCATGAAAACGGTAGCTCTCCAGCGCCTCGTTCATCTGTTGCGCAACACGATTGAAGCGCGAAAGAATCCAGCGGTCGTCCAAGGTTTCGGCTTTGAAGCCGGAGACACCCTTGGCGTTGAAGTCGGATTCGATCCCACCCTCCGCTGCGCGGAAGGGTGGGGCACCCGAGGATTGGAATTCGCTTAGCGACCAGAGACCTGCCTCTTGCGCGCGATCCACGTTCATGAAAAGAAATCGCGAGGCGTTCCAAATTTTGTTAGCGAAGGCGCGATAGCTTTCAGTTCGGCTCTCTGAAAATGCGATGTCGGTCCCAGGCGCTGCCATTGAAGCCAGCGTGAAGCGCACAGCATCGGTGCCGTAGTGCTCGATGATCTCGATGGGATCCATGACGTTGCCCTTGGTCTTCGACATCTTCTGGCGCTCCGCATCGCGCACCAGACCATGGATATACACGTTGTGGAAGGGTACGGCGCCCTGCTTGTGTCTGCGCATGAAATGGCAGTTCAGCATGATCATGCGCGCCACCCAGAAGAACAGGATGTCGAAACCGGTAATGAGCAGCGTCGTCGGATAAAACGCGTCAAGATCGGGCGTTCTATCGGGCCAGCCTAGTGCAGAGCAGGGCAACAGGCCCGACGAGAACCAGGTGTCGAGCACGTCGCTGTCTTGCTCAAGATGGCCGCCGCCACACTTGGTGCATTTGGCCGGCGCCTCGCGCGCAACGATAATTTCGTGGCAATCCTGGCAATGCCAGGCGGGAATGCGGTGTCCCCACCACAACTGGCGCGAGATGCACCAGTCGTGAATGTTGCGCATCCACTCGAAGTAGGTTTTGGAATAATTCTCCGGCACAAACTTGACCTCGCCGTTCTCCACCACCTCGATAGCGCGATCAGCCAGCGGCTGAATCTTGACAAACCACTGCGTGGAAAGCCGCGGCTCAACGATGGTCTTGCAGCGATCACACTTTCCCAGAGGGACAACATAGTCCTTGGTGCCGACCAGGAAGCCGCCGCGCTCCAGATCTTCCAGTACCTTCTGCCGCGCTTCAAAGCGGTCAAGACCCTTGTAGGGGCCGGCATTCTCGTTCATCTGCGCGATTTCGTTCATCACGTCAATCTGCGGCAGGTTGCTACGCAGGCCAGCCTCGAAATCATTGGGATCGTGCGAAGGCGTGACCTTCACTGCGCCGGTTCCAAACTCGGGATTGGCGAGGATGTCGTCGGTGATGATCGGGATCTCACGATTCATCAGCGGCAGCAGAACTTTCTTCCCATGGAGATGACGGTAACGCTCGTCGCCTGAATTGACCGCGACCGCGGTATCGCCCAACATGGTTTCGGGACGCGTGGTGGCGACTACGATGTACTCATTTTTCGGCCCGATCACCGGGTAACGGATCTCGTAAATTTTGCCCTGCGTGTCTTCATGCACAACTTCCAGGTCAGAGACGGCGGTAATGCAGCGCGGACACCAGTTCACGATGTACTTGCCGCGATAGATCAGCCCCTCTTCATGCAGCCGGACAAAGGCCTCGAGCACCGCACGCGACATGCGCTCGTCCATGGTGAAGTACTCGCGTGACCAATCCACCGAAGCGCCCAAGCGCTTCATCTGTTGCAGAATGACTCCCCCATAGTGTTGCTTCCAGTCCCAAACGCGAGCGATGAAGGCCTCGCGGCCGAGGTCGCGGCGGTTCTTGCCTTCGGCCGCGAGTTGGCGCTCCACCATCAACTGGGTGGCGATCCCGGCATGATCGGTTCCCGGCAACCATAGTGCGCGGAGTCCTTGCATCCGCCGCCAGCGCACAATGATGTCGATCTCCGTGTGCTCTAACATGTGGCCCATGTGCAGGTTACCGGTAACGTTGGGTGGCGGCAGGGTCACCGTGAAGGTAGGCTGGTCAGGGTCGGTGGGTAGTTCCACGTGGAACAGTCTTTCGTGGACCCAGTATTCGGCCCAACGCGGTTCGATGGCGCCCGGTTCGTAGGCCTTGGGAAGATCGTGAGGCATTGCAATCCGTTCAGCGAATGAAGATTCGACTTCGATATTACAAGGAAGAGTGGGTAACCGTCAGCACTCAGACCTTTGGTCCTTTTGAAAAAGCGTTATGATGGCAAACATGTTCGCAAAAACAAAAAAAGGCGCAGCGAAAGCCGCGCCTTGTCGAACACCCTCGGCCCTAAAACGGCCAATGATGCTTCTTCTTTTTCTTCGATGAGCTTTCCGTATTGCTGTCGGCCGGTGGCGCAGGTTGTTGCGCTGACGTGCTGCTAGCCGCAGATGGCGTACTGCCATCGGAACTAGACGAAGCGGCCGCAGCATCGTTGGTTTCCACCGGTGGCGGAGCGGTCGCACCTGGCGGAGGTGTGGACACGGCCGGCTGCAAATCATTCTTCATATCAGTAGCCGCGCCCTGTGATGTGGCGCCCGCAGTAGGGTCAGTCTCGGCTGCGCCGGTTGCGGTTTCGGCGGGAGCCGGAGCAGTGCCAGCAGGGCTGGTCGCGGTAGCCGTCGATCCATCAGAAGCTCCAGGCGCAGCGTCAGACCGCGGAACCGGAGCGTTTGCTCCCGGCGTGGCGCCGCCTGCACGCTCGACCCCGACTTTGTTGGTAGCGCTCATGCTGCTTATGATGCTGCTATTCGCAGCGCGTACAAGATCAGGAGCGCTGGCTTGCTTGGGATCAACCAGCGTCGGCTCGCCTACCTTAGTTGCGTCGGAGACATCTGGACCTTTGCGGAAGTTCTCCATCAACTTGCCGAAGTGACCAGTAGAACCGCGGCTGGCAATCTCATTTTTATCTTCCGCGATGGCAGCCGGGGTAGCTTGCGGAATCGGTTGCTTCATCGCCTGCAACCGCTTTTTTGCATCATCCGCCCGTTCTTCCAAGGGGTAGCGAGTAAGAATACGATCGTAAGCCGCGACCGCATCGTCGGTGTACTGCTTGATTAATTTACCCTTCGCCGTCTCCGGCAGTTTCGCCGCGCGGACGAGGTCAACTTCCCTTTCATACGAATTGCCGAGTTCGTATAAGGCCTGATCGGCTCCGCTGTATAGGGGGTATGTATCGGCTACCGACTTCAAGCGTGCAATGGCCGCTGGATAGGTCTGTCGCAAATAGTAAAAGTGCCCGATCATGTACTCGCGATCAGCCAGCACCTCTTGTACTTCCAGCAGGCGCTGTTTGGCCTGCGGTACTAGCGGACTATCTGGAAACTGCAAAATGAGCTGGCGATACTCGTCCTCGGCACGGCGAGCGTGTGTGGGATCGCGGTCGGCCTTCTCCATCTCTTTGTAATGGATGTTGGCGATCTTCATCTGCGCCTCGGCCGCCTCGGGCATGTTGGGGAAGAAGGTGATGAAGTCCTTGTACTCGCTCTCCGCCTGGGTCATGGCGGCGGCGCCCCCTTCTGCATACCAGGAGTCGCCGATGGCCAGCTTGGCGCGGGCCACGTACTCTGAATCCGGATAGGTGTTGATCAGGGTCTGCAGGCTGAGCCGGGCGACGTCGTACTTGTTGTGCTTCATCGCGTCCATAGCGCGATCAAACAGCACCTTGTCGGGCTGTTTTGAGTTGACGTCGGCGATCGGATTCTGGACTTTCTTGTTGCTGCATCCGAGGGTAAGCAGCATTGCAGCTATCGAAAACGCTATGATGACACGACGAAACATCCTAAACACCTCTGGGGAATACTGCGTTCCACCCTGGCCCACTAGGCGCGCAGCAGGGTAGCTTCCTGGGCTGCCTTCAGCAGACCTACCACTCTTGGCGCCGGATCGCCGTGGCCAAATACATGACTTCCGGCAACAAAAATCTCTACTCCGGCGCGGGCCGCTGGCCCGATGGTTTCCAGGTCTATACCGCCGTCGATCTCGATACGGAACTTCAGGCCTCGGGCGGTACGCATGGTTGCCAGCTTACGAATCTTCTCCAGCACACCATGAATGAACGTTTGTCCTCCGAAGCCGGGATTAACCGACATCACCAGGACATGGTCAACCATATCGAGCACCTCGCCGAGGAATTGCACTGGGGTTGCCGGGTTAATGGCTACACCCACCACCATGCCGTGGCTGCGAATCAACTCCAGCGTGCGGTTCAGGTGAATGCAGGCTTCCTGATGTACCGTTACCCAGTTGGCCCCCGCGTCGGCGAACGCCGGAATGTACTCATCGGGGTTTTCAATCATCAGGTGGCAGTCGAGGGGAACATCTACCGCCTTCCGGAGCGACGCGACCACCGGGGGACCGATTGTAATATTGGGCACAAAATGGCCATCCATCACATCAACATGGAGGAGGCTGGCCCCACCTCGCACCGCCTCATTGGCATTCTCGGCCAGGCGGGCGAAATCAGCCGACAATATGGACGGCGCTATCTCGATCAAGACAAACTTCTCTCGCGAGTGTTCTGCAGCGATTTTAACACGGGACGGACAACGATTATGCGGTAACTGCGGAAGCCGGTTGCGGTTTACCTATACGATTCGCCGAGGCGTTTTCGCAGCCGATAGAAGTCCTATGCCGGGTTGCGGTAAGGCCCATCTCGCGAGTTCGGGAGTCTCTCGGTGTTCAATTGAGCGCTAAGATGCGGCGGTGGTGGGCTCGTCTTCCTCGGCGTGGATGAGGCCGAACTTCTTCAGCTTATAACGTAGCGCGTCGCGGCTGATATCGAGCAGGCGAGCGGCGTGGGTTTGGTTCCCATTGGCCTGCGTCATGGCCATGTCCACCAGTTCGCGCTCCACCTCTTCCAGCGAAGTGCCCCCCTCAGGAATCTCCAGCTTGGGGAGGCTGCGGCCATCAGGCAACTGCTTGCCGGCTACGCTGGCGCTGTTGTTGGCCGAGGACAGCTCGAACGCGGTATAGGCAGATTGCTGTTGGGCGACGGCGAACGGCATGTATTCCGGATGAAGCTCGTTGCTCTCTTCCAGAATCATGGCGCGCTCTACGGCGTTCTTCAATTCGCGCACGTTGCCCGGCCAGTCGTACTTGAGCATCAGCTTACGAGTCTCGTCGGTAATGCCTTTCACAGTCTTGCGGAACTTGCGGTTGTAGCGTCCGATGAAATACTCCACCAGCGGCAACACGTCGTCTTTGCGTTCGCGTAGGGTGGGCAGAAAAATCGAGATGATCGCCAGCCGGTAATACAGGTCCTGGCGAAACTGACCATCGCGCACCGCGCGCTCCAAGTCGCGGTTGGAGGCGGCAATGACGCGGACATCGACCTGCATATCGCGTACGCCGCCAACGCGGCGAATAACCTGATCTTCCAGTACGCGCAACAACTTGGCCTGCAGTAGCGGCGACAGCTCACCAATCTCGTCGAGGAAGAGAGTACCGCCATCGGCCATCTCGAAGAGACCTTTCTTCATGGCCTTCGCATCCGTGAACGCCCCGCGCTCGTGCCCGAAGAGTTCGGCCTCCATCAGGGTTTCGGGAATCGCCGAACAGTTGATGGCGACGAACGGCTTGTCCTGGCGGCGGCTCTGGTAATGGATGGCCTTGGCGATCAGATCTTTGCCGGTACCGCTCTCGCCTTGGACCAGAATAGTGGTCGCCTCGCTAGTGGCAATCTTGCTGACGAAGCCCAGCAACTCCGACATTTTCTGGGAGACGCCGATCACATTGTGATAGCCGGCTCGACGGCGCACTTCGCCGCGCAGTGACTCGACCTCGGAGCGCAGACGTGTGGTCTCTAGCGCGTTCTTTACCGCAACCGCGAGCTCGTCGAAGTCCAGAGGCTTGCCGACGAAGTCGTAGGCTCCCAGCTTGAGCGCAGTCTTCACGTCCTCAAGCTGCGGGTCGGCGGTGATCATGATGATGGCGCGCGCATCGTTCGATTTCTTCAGTTGCTCCAATATCTCGATGCCGCTGGCATCGGGCAGGCGCACGTCGAGCAGCACCAGGTCGGGAGACTCATGGTGTGCCACGCGCAAGGCAGCCGAGCCGTTGTCAGCCTCCAGTACGTGATAACCCCACTCTTCGCACTTTTGCCGAAGCGACCAGCGAACCAGCTTCTCGTCATCGACAATTAAGACTTTTTCCGAGGGCATCTAGTTGTCATTAGATTACTACGAGAGTGGGAAAGAGGAAATTTAGGGAGCGCCTCCTCTTAATAGACGCGCCCGCCAGGCCCCGCTTACGGAGTTTTGGTTTACCAAGGCTAGTACCATAAGGTGAGACGAACAAAGTTTGCCGTGCGATTCGAACTTTGACGACAGGAAGAAACTGGGCATGATGAACATCGCCGATATCCAAACCCTATACTCCTACAATCGCTGGGCTAACCAGCGCCTGTTCTCGATCCTCGAAAAGCTCAGCGGTCAGCAACTCGCGGCGGAAGTATCGAGCAGCTTCCCATCCATCCGAGAAACCGTGTTCCACATTCTGTTTGCGGAGTGGCTTTGGCTGAAGCGCTGGCAGGGTACCTCGCCGCGCGCAACCGGACCCAATCCGAATGTGACCAGCGCAACCTGGAAGGTCCTGTCGCAGGAGGGAACAACAACCGCGCGTGAATTTACGACGATCGCAGAATTGAAGTCGTTCGCGGACACGATTGAGCAGGAAAGGCAGGTATTTCTTAGCAAGATAAGCGATGCCATCCTCCATGCTCCACTCAACTTCAACGATATGGCCGGAGACCCCTATGCCGAGCCTCTAGTGCAATTGCTGCAGCATGTAGTCAATCACAGCACCTACCATCGCGGACAGGTGACCACCCTGCTGCGACAAGTCGGAGGGGAAACTGTCGGGCTCGATATGGTGTTCTTCTTTCGCGAGCAGCGTGCGCCCGGATAATCTGCTTGATTGGTTGCCCGTCATCGTGCACTGGGCGCCGTCTTAAACACGTGACCACCCTTCATCACGAAGTCAACGTGCTCGAGCTTGGTAATGTCGGACATAGGATCGCCGGGCACGGCTACAATGTCGGCGAACTTGCCCGGTTCCAGCGAACCAATCTTGTCCTGCATGCCCAGCAGTTCGGCCGCACTCATGTTGGCCGACCGCAAAGCCTGCGCTGGAGTCATACCGTACTTAACCATCAAGGCAAATTCCTTCGCCGGATCAATGGTCCAGGCAAAGCCACCGGCGTCGGTGCCGAAGGCGATTTTCACGCCTGCATTCAGCGCGCGCTTGAACGTCGCCGCATGAATGTTGACCATGTCGATCCAAACGTGCGCTCCCGTGGCAGCGCGGCCTTCGGCGACATATTCACCGACGAACAACGTGGGCACGTAGTAGGTGCCTTTAGCGGCCATGGTCTTCAAGTCAGCATCGGCGATGTAGAAGCCGTGCTCGACGGAATCGACACCCGCCTCGACCGAGTTGTGTACGCCGTTCAGCGCCGTTGCATGAGAGGCGACCTTGTGCCGTTCACGATGGGCCTCGTCCACAATGGCGCGCAGCTCATCGAGCGTAAAGGTGGGAATATCGTCAAGCACGCCGTCAGGCTGCACCCGGTAACTGCGGTCAGAGTACACCTTGATCCAGTCCACCCCGTTGGATATCTGCTCGCGTACTGCCTTTCGGCCGCCTTCTGCGCCGTCAACCTCTTGCACGCCCTTAGGTACCTTCAACTCCCAGGAGTACCCGAGTAGAGGATAAGAGCCGGTCACGTCCATGGCACGTCCGGCCACTTGCATGCGCGGGCCCGGGATTACCCCGGCGTCGATGGCCTTCTTGATGTCCACATCGGCGTAGCCGGCACCTTCGGTTTCGAGATCGCGAATGGTGGTGAAGCCGTAGCCGAGCGCACGTTGCGCCGCCACCGTGCCCAGAATCGTACGGTATGGGGTCGAGTACTTCAGCAGTTGCACATCGTAATCTTCGGCAGTGATGTCGCCTTGCAGCAGCACGTGAGTGTGCGTGTCAATCAGTCCAGGCAAGCAGACCTCGCGGCTAAGGTCTATGACTTCGGCGCCGCTGTCCGGTTGCGTATGGTCGCTGAGCTGATCGAGCTTTTCCCCAACGATGCGGAGAGTGACGTTCTTCTGCGGAGCGTCGCTCTTGCCGTCGTAGAGAGTTCCGCAGCGCAGGTAGGTGATCGTGACTGCTGAAGATTGCGGCTTGGTTTGAGCGAAAGCGATGGTGACCGCGAGAAATAAGAAAAGGACGAGGCGAGGTTTCATGGCACGCTCCCGTATGGTGAACGACCAAAGAATACATCAAGGCATATAAGGGGCCTGAGATCCATAATCGCCGCCGGGAACACGAAGAGAACCGAACTCTCAAGATTCGATCCTCTCCGAGTCTCGGTCGGCAAGAGTTACTTACACACCTGTTGCCGGACGTTCACACATCTTTCCGTTACAGCAGCCTTTGCTGTCTTTCGACATATCGCACTTGCCATCCTTGCAGCAACTACCATCTTTACCGCAGCATGACATCTTGTTGTACTTATTGTCGGCCATCATCGGGCATTTCATTCCCGACTTGCCATCCTTGGACATCATGTCGTCACGAGACGTGGTGGCATCTTTGCCGTCCTTGGACATCTGCCCGCACTTACCGTCCTTGCCGCAGCAGGACATCTTGCCGTCGGCTTTGTCGCGGTTGCAGCAGGCACACGTTTTGGGATTGTCGCCGGATGGGGTGGGAGGAGTTTGAGTCGCGTTCTGGGCCATCAGACCCAGAGCCATGAGCAGCGTGCTCAGGATTATCAGCATCTTCGATTTCATAGTTTCCTCAGAATTTCGGTTGAACATTGTCCATGACACAGAGCTGGAAGCCCCGGTGGACTTCGAACGCACACGCTAGTAGTGCTGCGCGATAAGCCCGAAGCTGGAGCACTCAGAGGTGTCTAGATCCGAAGCTCGGTCTTCCGTTCAAAGACTGGACGAACAAACTGGGGAATGGGCTCAATCGAGAGCAATGCCGAACGTAGCCGCACCGATGGCGAGATCGTACCGGCTGGGTCGCTGGCGCTCAACTGGAGGGAGCGAGACCGGCCGGAGACGACCAGGAAAGCCAACGGCCTTGCAGGCTGGCTGCTCAGGTCGCAACAGCGGGGATGGTCGCCCAACTGCTTTGGAGCAAGCCTCGGGTGCGACGGGCAGCAGGGCATGGAGTGGGTCAGGTGCTGGTGCATCTGCACCATGCGGGGGAGGCAATTCGCACCATGGCCGGAAGCACGCGGCATCGCCAAGCCGGTGTCGGCCCAAAGAACAATGGTCAACGCCAGCACGAACGACAATCTTCTCCCCATTGCGCTTCGCGAAATCATGCTGATTCCATTGTTGCGGATCGCTTACCATCCGTCTGTGACTTGGATCACCCGGCGCTGGTTTGACGGGGCATGCCCGAAAACGCTGCGCCCGTTAGACAAATAATCCTATTCGAGCTGTCATCCTCTTTCAGCGGCCGCTGATGGCGGCATCACCTTCTTCAACGACTCGCCCGGGCATTGACATCACACGCGATTGTGACCGTGGTTACAGAGTGGTTGTGAGCCAGCCTGCGACCATGACTCTGGCTAGGGCAGCCGAGGGTCGCAGAATTGCCTTCTATGCCGTCAGCGCCCCCATAGAGCGTCAGTACGGCTTGCGTAGGAGCATTGGAAAGGGGCTTTCTTGGCGAGTAACCTGGTTCGGATTGCCGATCTGTCGCCGTTTCCGGCGCAATCCGGAAGCACCCGTGCTTATCACGCGATGATCAAGCCGGTTGGTGCGATCTGTAATCTGGATTGCACTTATTGCTACTACCTGCACAAGGAAGATCTGCTCGGAAGTCCCAGCAAATTCCGCATTACCGATGAGATTCTCGAAACCCATATTAAGCAGTACATCGAGGGGCAGGACCGCGACGAGGTGGTCTTTTCGTGGCAGGGGGGGGAACCGACTTTGCTCGGACTCGAGTTCTTCCACAAGGTGGTTGAACTGGAGCAAAAATATAAGAAGCCCGGTCAACGGATCGAGAACGACCTGCAGACAAATGGGACGCTGCTTGATGATGAATGGGGATTGTTCCTCAAGAAACATGGTTTCCTGGTAGGCCTGAGCATCGACGGCCCTCAGGAGTTGCATGACCGTTATCGCGTGGCCAAGGACGGCAAACCTACGTTCGATAAGGTGTTTGCTGCAGCGCAGATGCTGCATCGGCACGCCGTGCCGTTCAATGTACTCTGCGTCATCAACCGGGTGAACGCCAAACGTCCACTCGACGTGTACCGCTTCCTGAAGAACGAGATCCGTCCCCGGCAAATGCAATTCATCCCGTGCGTAGAGCCGAAAGGGTTTCACCACATCGCTCCGCAAAAATGGGGCCAAGCCACTTTGCCGGTGCAGGATTCTCCGGCCTCGCATCCAGGCAGTCCGGATTCGGGGGTTACGGATTGGTCAGTCGATCCCGATGACTGGGGCTACTTTCTATGCAAAGTCTGGGATGACTGGTATCGGCGCGACATCGGCAAGGTATTCGTCAACCACTTCGAGAATGCCATTGGGCGATGGATGGGCCAGGACTCGCAGATGTGCATCTATCACGAGTTCTGCGGCAAAGGCGTGGCCCTGGAGCACGATGGCAATCTCTACTCGTGCGACCACTACGTTTATCCCGACTACAGGCTCGGCAACATTCTGGAAACTTCCAGTTCGCGGATGGTCTTCTCCGATCAGCAGCGCAAGTTCGGGTTCGATAAGTTCAATTCCCTTCCACGTCAGTGTCGCGAGTGCAAATTTCTGTTTGCCTGCAACGGCGAGTGTCCCAAGAATCGCGTGATTCTCACTTCCAACGGTGAGCCTGGACTGAATTACCTGTGCAGCGGGCTGCAGCAATTCTGGCAGCGCATCGATAGCGACGTGCAGGACATCTGCCGCCGCTTGGCGCGTGGGGAGCCTCTGCGCCCTGCCTGAGGACATCACAGTCGTTGTCGGAGTTGGACAGATGGGTTACATTCGTTCGAACCGACTTACCTGGTAACGGAGGCCTGATGCCATCCTCGTCCCCCACCGACCCAGCCAAACAGCCGCTGACCGTTCTGTGCCTCGCCAGTTACTTCAAAGGACTCGACTTCATTCGCGAGTGCAGACGGCAAGGCTGCCGCGTACTGCTGCTTACCTCCCACAGCCTGCGTGACGAAGAGTGGCCGCGAGAGAGCATTGACGAGTTCTTCTACATTCCAGACATCGAGAAGAAGTGGAAGATCGAAGACGTCCTGCTGGGCGTCAGCTACATGGCGCGGTCTGAAAACATCGATCGTATCGTCCCGCTGGATGACTTCGACGTCGAGACCGCCGCCACGCTGCGCGAGCATTTGCGCACTCCGGGCATGGGCGACACCACGGCACGATACTTTCGGGACAAGCTCGCCATGCGGACCAAGGCGCGGGACGAAGGGTTAGCTGTACCGGAATTCATTCACATCCTGAATTACGCCAGGCTGCGCGACTTCCTCAATCGTGTGCCGCCACCCTGGGTGCTGAAGCCCCGATCTCTGGCGGGTTCGATGGGCATCAAGAAAGTCGCCACCGCCGAGGAGCTTTGGGCGGCATTGGAGCTGCTGGGTGACCAACAGTCCTATTACCTGCTCGAACAATATGTGCCCGGCGACATCTACCACGTGGACACCATTGTCTACGAGCGCAAGCTGCTGTTTGCGATCGCCAGCCGGTACGGACGTCCTCCCATGGACGTCTCGCACGAGGGGGACATTTTCACTACACGCACCTTGCCTCGAGGTTCGGCCGAGGAAAGCCCTCTGCTGACGCTCAACGAAAAAGTCTTGCAGGCCTTTGGCTTGGTACGAGGCGTCTCCCACAGCGAATTCATTGCCGGACGTGACGGCAGATTGTATTTCCTGGAGACCTCCGCTCGCGTCGGAGGCGCGCATATTGCTGATCTGTTGGAAGCGGCGACGGGAATCAACCTCTGGGCGGAGTGGGCCAAGATCGAGATCGCCGGCGGAAAAGCGCCTTACAAGCCGCCGGTCGCGAGGAGGGACAACGCTGGCCTGCTCATTTCGCTGGCTCGGCAGGAGCATCCCGACACCTCGGCGTACAACGATCTGGAAATTGTCTGGCGCCTAAACGATAAGAAGCACCATGCTGGCCTGATCGTGAAATCGCCTGATCCAGAACGGGTGCAAGAGTTGATTAACAGCTACGCGCAACGCTTCCGGCAAGACTTCTTTGCGTCGCAACCGCCACGGGATAAGCCGAACTACTAAAGCGACACCGTACCAACTCGGTAAATCTCTCCCGGTCGGCGGCGATTTGATTCCTGCAAAAGAATGTCCGCAAGACAGTGGAAGGGCACGGCTTCAGCCGTGCCAAGAGCACGCAATAAAGAGCGGGCTTTAGCACTGGCCAACCGTGGCTGAAGCCATTTCTAGCACCGACGGACTTCGCTGGGCGGCTCTTCCACCGCTGACAGGACATTTCTTTTGCAGCCATCACGTAAACCAATTTCCTCCTTGTGCATCATCCGGCAAACACTACCATCCAGCGTGACGATCTGACGGAGACCTGTACTTTCGGACAGGTGAGTACAGGTTCACCGGTAGCCCCGAATTCATCCTGCAAGCCAGTAGCACACGGGAGTGCATTGCCGATGTAAGCCATACGGAGGTAGTTTGATCATGGCTTGCCATTGCATTCCCAAGAAATATGTCGCACTCATAATTTGCCTGCTGTTAGGTTCCTTTGTGGTGGCAGGCGCTGCTTCCACGCCCGTTGTTACAAACGCGGCTGCTGTTACTACAAAAGGTGCGGCTCCAACGGGTAACGGCACCACCGTTAGTCTCGCCATCACCACCACGTCACTCCAGGCGGGGACTTATGGAGTGCCATATTCGTCCCTGGTGACCGCTATCGGTGGGACGCCGCCTTATACATGGCTGCTTTCCGGAGCGAGTATTACACACCCTGGTTTACCCGCCGGGTTACAACTGAGTTCCAGCGCATCACCTTCTTCCGGCGTGATTTCTGGGACTCCAACCGTCGTCGGCACCTATCCGGTCATAGTCATGGTGCACGACCATGCTGGCAGCGTGGCATCAAAGCCGTTTGTCATCTCGTTAACTTTTTCGCCACTCACGATAACAACCGGCGGCCTGCCTCCGGCGGTGGTGAATGTTCCCTACTCAGCCACTTTGGCGGCTAGCGGAGGACGCGCACCTTATGTGTGGTCGCGTGTGTCTGGCAGTCTGCCCGTCGGACTTACGATGACCGCGACCGGTGCAATCTCGGGAACGCCTACCACCCTGGGAACGTCGAATTTTGTAGTATCGGTGACTGACTCAGAGGCGCCACCAGCTTCGACCAGAGGGTCCTTCAGCATCATCGTTAGCAGTGCCAGAGACATTTATGGGGGAATCGCGACGCTGCCATCCCCAGGCGGGGCCAGCGGATTCTTTAGGCTGGAGCTAGCGGTTAAGGGCAACGTGCAGCGGGAGATGTTGGTCAGTCCGCTGGGTAATTATTTCTACATGCAGTCAGTGTTTGATGCGGAGCCGGGGTTTATAGAATCGGGAGTTTTGCAGACTCGCTACGGCGGCGACAGAAACCTGTGGGCGACCCATGCTCACAACCGTATGTTGAACTGGGGATTCAATGCTCTCGACATCTATACAGCGGCTACCGGGCTTCCCGTGGGAACCTATGGTGGGAGGACGGGAAATGCCGTCAAACTGCCGTTCGTCCTGCTGTTCGCTGCGTCGCCTGACATCTACTTGAACCCACAGCGTGTTCCGGGACAAGTTGACCCGATCAAGAACATTACTGTTGGTGTTCCCTATTCCACCTACAATGGCTGGCAAGGTCGTCTGCTCGACGTCTTCTCTCCGCAGTGGCAGGCCGCCTATACCTTCGAAGTTGGAAATAATAACTCGATGATCACCGGCGGCTTCGCTAGTACACCGTGGATTGTGGGGGTTACTCTGGAGGATGCCGACTACTTCTGGGCGTTGAAAGGCGTTGGCACTTGCCCGAACGGGGCGACCTATCCGCATCCGGCGTACTTGATTGCTACCACCATGTTCAACTACACAGCTGCTCAGAACAACCTTGGGCGTGCTTACCAGGACACCAAGCTGTACTCGAAATATGCCTGGGTTGACTACTTGAGGAACAAGTACGGCAGCATAGCCGCCCTGAATTCCGCATGGCATAGCAATTACACCTCATTCGATGACAATGGGGGCTACGGGACCGGCACCGGCGTGCTGGACGAAGACGGACGTCATGCGTGGATGGGACGCGACTGGAATAACCTGACGGATGAGTCGGCCGGGCTTCAGGCGGACATGAACGGCTTCCTCTACCAGTACGTCTATCAAGCCTGGAGTATTGCGGCGAAAACCGTCCGCAACGATGATCCGAACCATTTGCTGTTCGGTCCGTCAGCCATCGGCGGGATTGGACAGTGCGGGGTGCGGCCTCCGGTTTATGCAGGCCCTGAAAGATGCGGGCATACAAGCGGTGGCTATGAACTATGATCCGCGTAACCCAGCTACCATTGCAACCAACAATGCGCTGTATGACCAAAGTGGATTACCACAGTTGATTTGGTACACGATAACCGCCAACGCCGACTCTTACTGGCACGGTCATGCGGGCGACTGGAACAATCAGGACTCGGCCACTCAGCAACAGCGCGGACAACACTATGCCAGCGACCAGCAGGTTTTTTACAATGCTGCTGGCTTGAATGGTATTCACTACATTGTTGGCGTTGAATGGTGGTCGATTACCGACAGCGGAACGGCTGAAACCAGCAACTTTGGCCTCATCTCAGATAAGGACAATGCTTATGACGGCAGATGCGCGGTGATAGCTCCGACCACCGACTCGTGGGGGTATCCGTGTGGCGGCGAAACGGCCAACTACGGCGATTTCCTCGACTCCGTGACCCAAGCCAATTCTGCCACGGTCCAGCAACTCATCACAGACCTGAGCGGAACACGGGGGCCGACCCACTAATTAAATTATCCAAGCGGAGGTTGGGTGGCGAGCTTGAGGGGAGCTTGCCACCCTTTTCTTAGGTACAGTTAAGAAAGCAACACGTTCGCCGGAAGACTTACCACGAACACAAAGATTACGACGAGAGGCTGATTTTGTTAGAGCTTTCCGGCTTCTTCCCGAATGCGCTTCCAGGCATTTTCCACATGACGTTGGGCAGTGTGCGTCTGGCCGACACAGAGCCGCAGGGTGAAGCGATCATTCAGGCGCGTATGGGTAAGATATAAGTCGCCACTGTGGTTTAGGCGGTCCATAAGAAGTTGATTGCTCGAATCGCCACCGCGATACCGAAAGCACACCAGGTTCAGGGGAACTGGCGCAACAATCTCGAAGCGCTCGTCCTGCTTTACCCATTCCGCAAATTGTCTGGCAAGTTCGATGTGCCGGCGCACGTGATATTGCAGTCCCTCCACTCCGTAATGGCGAATCACAAACCATAGCTTGAGTGAGCGAAAGCGGCGGCCCAGCGGAACATGCCAGTCGCGATAATCAAAAACTGCGCCCGATTCCGTTGCCTGATTGCGGAGGTATTCAGGGAGAATACTCAGCGTGTCAATAAGCGCCTTGCGATCGGCAACATAGAAACAGTTGCAATCGAAGTTGGTGAACATCCACTTGTGGGGGTTAAAGGTGTAGCTGTCGGCAAACTCGATTCCATCCTGAATGTAACGGAACTCAGGACATAGTGCCGCCGTGCCCGACATAGCCGCATCCACGTGGAACCAGAGACCATCCTCGCGGCATATCGTGCCAATAGCCGGCAAGGGATCCAGTGCATTTGAGGAAGTTGTTCCTACCGTGGCGGAAACGAAGAAAGGTACAAGACCCGCCTGACGGTCCTGCTGAATCCGGCGAGCCAGGGCTTCTGGTCGCATGGCAAACCTATCGTCGACTTCGAGTAAGCGAAGATTCTCAGTTCCAATTCCCGCAATCATAGCGGCCTTCTCGATGGAAGAGTGGGCCTGGTTGGAGGTATAGGCAACAAGTTTACCGTTGCACCCATGGCGATTACTGCGATAGTTAGTCGCACGTTCACGAGCAGCCAGCATCGCACACAGCGAAGCGCTTGAGGCTGTATCCTGAATCACTCCACCGCCGCTGCCGGAAGAAGCGAATTTTTCGGGTAATCCCAGCATGGTTACGAGCCAATCAAGAACACGCGATTCCAGTTCCGTGCAGGCGGGACTGGTGGCCCACAACATTCCTTGCACGCCCAAGGCCGAAGAAAGTAAGTCACCTAGAACTGATGGTCCAGAAGCATTAGCAGGAAAATAGGCAAAGAAATTCGGCGATTGCCAGTGAGTAACTCCCGGCAGAATTACCGTATCAATATCCCGCAAAATTGCGGCGAAGCTTTCACCGACGGCGGGAGCTTCTGCGGGGAGTGCCCGCTGGATTTGACCGGGTTGTACCTGCGAGAGCACTGGTAAAGCCTCTATCTGCTCATAATAATCAGCGATCCAATCCACCATCGCACGCCCATACTGGCGAAACTGCTCTGGCGTCATGTGGAAGCTCTTCTCTGCTATCATCGTGATCTCCCTGCACCCTGCGTAAGTAAGTCCCCCTATACCTAAAGCAGAAGCTAGCCGTTGCACTACCGAGGCGCCCGCTTGGTCGCGCTATTAATGTCGACCATCTGCAAGGTCGCATGATCTCAGTCAAGGGCGGATATCTGACCAATGTGCTATTGCAGACTACCACCTCACGATTGCACCCGAGCTAGATTGCAAAGCTGTAATGTTGACGTAGGCAGCATCATTGCCAACTTGCTGCTACACTATGTCGGATGTGAAAGCTTGAAAGGAGGAGCATGGATATTCAGAATATATTGGCTGATCTTAGGAGAGAACGCGAGCGCATTGACAAAGCTATAGGGGCATTGGAGGGACTCGGTACTCAAACCCGTCGCCGGGGAAGACCGGCCGGTAGCGGCCAGTCCGCTACTGGGCCCAAACGCAAACGCCGCCACATGAGCGCTGCGTCGCGCAAGCGTATTTCCGATATGATGAAGCAACGTTGGGCAGAGCGTAAGAGAAAGGCGCGGTAGCACGACATTTAACAACGCTCATCTCACCCATTTCGTCCTGTTATAGATATGCCACTCCACCGGTGAGTGGCATATCCGTTGATGGCGTAGATAAGTTTTTCAGTCGTGAATGATCGGGTTGTGGGCAAGCCTCGAATTCATGGGTCCCACCTCTGACACAAACGGCGCTCCTGGCGGAGCGCCGTTGTGACGTGCGGAAGAGAATGGAACTACCATGCGGTAACTTGCATTTTGTCGACCCAGAGAGAGTAGTTTTGCTGGTTGTAATCGCCGTCGAGTTGGACTGCGGTATTCAACTCCGATGCTCTTACTCCGTAGGTGTTGAAAGTACGATTGATGTAGCTTTTGTGGCCGTTCAGGGTCACCGAGACGAACGTGGTCTGGGTGCCGTTGCGTTGAAACTCCAGCACCAGATGGTTCCATTGATATGCCGGTGGAGCAGAACATCCGATGCCGGTGTGCACCCAGCGCCCCCCTGCGGTGTCCCAGACATCCCATTGATTTCCACCTCTGATATTGCACTCCGTACCGAAAATGAACTTGTGGTTGTTAGTCGATTGGTTCATATCGAACTCAAGCGCTTGCGCCGCGCTCGGGTTCTGAATGTAGAAATACAGGTCGTAGATAAAGTGGGAAGTGCTGGGGAGAGGCGTCAACTGCTTCCACCAAATTGCATCATGGTATGGTGAGCCACCACCGAGCCAGTACTGGGAAGCATTGCCGGTCATGGAAGGATGGCTGATGTGTGGCGTCATGGAATGCGGTGTTGATCCACTACCAGCACAAGAGCTGCATGTTTGCCAGCCCGACATTGCTTGGATCATGGTATAGGTCGGCTGGCCGCCGCCACCACCACCACCACTTCCGGTGACCTGAATATGAAAGCCCGGAGCCTTGTATACGTTCTGATGGCTGTCCCAAGCCTGAACCACGATCAAGTGACTGCCGTCCGTGAGGCCAACCTGGCTGTTGATATTGCCGGAGTTGACGGAATATACGACTTGACTGTCGGAGTAAACCTTCATTGCGATAATCGGATATTGGCCACTTGCGGACGCGACGAAATGAACGGGTGACGAGTCTTGACTTCCGGATGTTGGTGAAGAAACGGTAACTCCGGCCAGGGAGAACGTAGTCAGCGCGCATACGAACGCTATAATCCGAAGTGCATAATTCAAAACTTACCCTCCTGAGAAATGAAACGGGATGGTCTTACCTCTTTCAGACTATGCGGGCATCACTTGGAACGAAAGGGGGATTGGGCTTAAAACGCAACAGGTTTTGGCCCTAGACAGTGCAACGGACAACCCTAGCGAGAACTACGCGACGTTGCTTAGTACGTCGCGAAGGCGCATGAAAGCTGCCTCCGGCAAACTCCTGTACCGGACGTCCAGAGGCGATGAAGCCCGACAGAATTTGATGCACGCCACGCGCGGTGCTTCAGGCCACTTTCAGACGATTAATCTATTCGTACGCTAACGCGTCAATGGGATCTTTCTGCGCCGCCTTCATGGCAGGATACAACGCGCCTAGAAGCGATCCAATCAGCGCGATGATCGCAGCCCTCACTAGCCACGCGTAGGTAATAAGCACGGGGAGAGTCTGAAACTTGGCTCGCAAGCCCCCCCTCGCCGCGTAGCTGATGGCGATCCCCAGAATGATGCCGCCAATCGCGATCAGCAGGGTCTCCCGGAGCACGACGTTCACGATGTAGAGCTTGCCGGCGCCCAGCGACTTGAGAATGCCGATTTCGCGGGTGCGCTCCATCACCGCGGCGTACATCGCCTGGAAGATAACAATGAAGCCGATTATCATGGCGATGCCAATAACGACATCGATGACTGTCGTCAGACCGGGAATGCTGGCAGAAGTCATCAGGCTGAGGTATTCCTTCAACGAGTGCACACCGTACTGCTGCATGCCAGGAATGCTCTTAATCATGCGGACAACTTCGTCGGCATTATTGGGATTGTCGAGCTTGACGTAGAAGATGGAAGCCTTCCCGACGGCGCCAATCATGTCCTGCAGGGTCGCGATGGGGACATATTTGCGGGCACCTTTGCCGTGCTCGACGATGCCGCAGATGCGGAACTGATGATTGAGCGCTTCGACCGTGTCGCCTACCTTGCGGTGTTTCGAACCAGCCTCGAGATCGTCAATGATCATGTCGTACGGTTGCTGGAACGGGCCGCCCGAAAGGTAGCGGAAGCCTCCGCTCACCGCGTCAAACGACGGCAGATCGATGCCGTCGAGAACCTCCACACTGCCCGCAGTCGTGATTTGGGTCACCACGGGAGTTACCGCAACCACGTGGGGCAGCTTGCGCAACTTGTCGGCAACCTTTACCGACACCGGCGCACCGCTAACACCCATCAGCAGCGACGAACCTGGAGGCTGGACCATAATGTCGGCGCCAATTCCGGCTTGTCGAGTTTTGCTGTCATTAAGCATCCCGAGCATGATGCCGACGATCAGGAGTATGAGTGTGACCTCAACCGCCACCGCGACCACGCTAACGATGGTGCGGAACGGTCGGTGTACCAGGTTGGCAACGATCATCCGGTTCATAGATAGAAGCTCGATTGTATAGGATGCGAAAGTTACTTGGACGGTGGCGGCGGGAGCTACCGGTGGGAATGGTAGCTTCTTGGAGCCTCTTCAAACAAGGCATTTCACCACAGAGACACGGAGGACGCAGAGTTTTTCCTTTGGTCCCTTTCCATCACTGGTTGATCTGTATTTTCACGGTACCTCTGCCGGCTCCTGTTGGATGCGATCTGCGGCTGGGGCTTCTGGCGAAGAGCGAGGGGCGAACAGCCTTCTACTGCCTTCTCCGGTGATACACTGCAAACTCGAATCCGGGATTGGCCGGGAACAGTTCGTTGACCTTGCGCAATCGCTCGGCCAGGGCGCTGGGCGCCAGCAGAGGATAATCGCGTTCGCGGAGATCCTGATAGTCCACATCGAGATACAGCGACAACGTGTACACGGCGATAGCGTCAGCAAAGGCAGCCAGCAGGTATTCGTGCTTGGCTTTCTCGGCCTCAGAGCCAGCCGTGGTTGCGACCTTACGCAATTCATAAGCGTCGAGCGAGGTCTCGCCGCGGGCCTTCTCATCCAGCTGCTTCCACACCAGGTCGGCAAACTCCTGCGAAACGCCGACACGCTCTACGAAGTTGTGTCCCACATTGATGAAGAACTCGAAGGCAATAGCGAAGCTGTCCTCCATCAGGCGGGTCGAGATGAAGACGCACTGCGAATCGCCTAGGGTCTGGTTGCGATGGCAAACCGCGCTGTCGGAAAGCTGCACATCGTAGCGGTCGGCGATCATGGTGTCATCGCCCATGTTCAGGGTGAGAGGTACGAAGTAGTAGGCCTTGCGATTGAGTGCCGCAGCAATGGTGCGGGGCACGGCATTGACCATGCGCTCCAAATCCGCTACTGCAGTTGTAATCTCTCCCATGACCGAGTAACAGATGCCGTTGGACGCCTGCGATACCGGCGCCATGCGTACGACCTCCGCCGGGGTTCGGGTTACGGCTTGGGAAGTGGAAGACATGAAGGTTTGATTGTAACGCAAGGGCAACAAAAGGCGCGGCTAGCGCCCCCCAGCACTGGTGTACTCTAGAAGTGATGTATAGCCCCGTCATCGCGCCCAGCAAACAGCGCTCAAAGCTCTCGATCATCTTCACCTCGGCGGTGCGGGTGCTGTTTACCACGCTGCTGTTTACCGCCGCTGGCATGGGTGCGGGTCTGTTTTGCGGTATCGTCGGCACCGTAATTTATGGCATCATAAGAGGTGGACAGATTGATATGACCAACGCGTACAAGCACGTGGCTATTCCTGCGGCCATCGTCATCGGGTCATCCGCCTTTATTGGCGCGCTGGTGTTGGAAGTGCGCGCCCGCCGCCAACGAACATCCCTGTAAGCCTCGCATACTGCCGAGGCTGAGAGGGGCTCGTCATTGCCCTTGGCTTCTCGCCTTCGATACACTCAAAACTCCGCTGATGAGATCTCTCAATACCACTCTTGGGAAAGAGAGATTCTCAGGGCTCACAGTTGGCTCTCTGAACGGCACGGCTAAAGCCGAGCCTTTTCAAAAACCGCAGCGTGAATGCTGCATACAGGTGTCATTATCATGGCCGAAAATATTCATGTGAAATTGCCCGACGGCAGCGTCAGAGACGTGCCGCGCGGGACCTCTGCTCTCGATATCGCAAAAGGCATCAGCCCGCGACTGGCAGACGCCGCGCTCGCCGCGCAAATCAAGCCGCTGTCCGCCAACCGCGGCGGCAACGGACACATGCCGGTGGGCGAAGCCGCGCCTCCGGCAGCCGAGTCGGCGAAGAATAATGCCCAACTCATCGACCTCGCCTGTCCGCTCGAGCAGGACGTCGCACTCCGCCTGCTTACCGATCGCGATCCCGAAGCGCTGGAAGTTTATCGACACTCGTCGGCTCACCTGATGGCCGCGGCAGTGCTGGAACTTTTTCCCGAGACCAAACTTGGTCACGGCCCGGCAACCGAGAGTGGGTTCTTCTATGACTTCTATCGCGAGAAGCCGTTCACGCCCGAGGACCTGGAAGCCATCGAGAAGAAGATGCAGGAGCTGGTGAAGCAGGACCTGCCTTACGCGCGCGAGTTTCTGCCGCGCACCGAAGGACTCGAGCGCTTCAAGTCAGAGGGCGACTTCATGAAGTGCCACTTCATCGAGCAGTTCACTATGCCTGACGAGAAGATTTCGATTTACAAGACGGGCAAGTTTACCGACTTCTGCCGCGGACCGCACATCCCGTCGACCGGGCGCATCAAGGCGTTCAAGGTGTTGAGCATCGCTGGCGCCTACTGGCTGGGCGACGAGAAGAACCCGCAGCTTCAACGCATCTACGGCACGTCGTTCTTCAGCAAGAAAGATCTCGACGACTACCTGCACAAGCTGGAGGAGGCGAAGAAACGCGACCATCGCGTGCTGGGCAAACAGCTCGATCTGTTCTCCATCCAGGAGCTGGCGGGGCCGGGACTGATCTTCTGGCATCCCAAGGGCGGCATCATCCGCAAGGAGATGGAAGACTGGATGCGCGAGGAGTACCTCCGGCGCGGCTACTCGCTGGTGAACACCCCGCACGTGGCGCGCGTCGATCTGTGGAAGACCAGCGGCCACGAAGGCTACTACGCACAGAACATGTTCACGCCGATGGAACTGGACGATGCGAACTATCGCATGAAGCCGATGAACTGTCCGTTCCACATCCTGATCTATCGCGACAGCCTGAAATCGTATCGCGACCTGCCGGTGCGTCTGGGCGAGATGGGCACGGTTTATCGCTACGAGCGCTCGGGCGTGATGCACGGCCTGCTGCGCGTACGCGGCTTTACCCAGGACGATGCGCATATCTTCTGCATGCCGGAACAGATTGAGGACGAGGTCAACGGTTGCGTGGATTTCGCGCTGGCGACGCTGAAGGCCTTCGGCTTCGATCAATACCAGGTGGAGCTGTCGACGTGGGATCCGAATGATCGTAAGACCTTCATTGGCAGCGACGAGCAGTGGCAGTCGTCGGAGGCGTCGCTGAAGAAGGTGCTGGAGCAGCGCGGCATTCCTTACAAGTTAATTCCGGGAGAGGCTGCCTTCTACGGGCCGAAGATCGACATCAAGCTGGTGGATGCAATAGGCCGTCTGTGGCAGCTCTCCACCGTGCAGTTTGATTTCAACTTGCCGGCGCGCTTCGGACTGGAATACGTAGGCGAAGACGGCAAGCGCCACCAGCCGCTGATGGTGCATCGCGCGCTCTACGGCTCAATCGAGCGCTTCTTCGGAGTGCTCATCGAGCACTATGCAGGCGCCTTCCCCGTATGGCTCTCGCCCACGCAGGTGGTCGTGATCCCCATCGGCGAGAAGCACCACGGCTACGCGTATGACGTCGGCCAGAAGCTGAAGGCAGCCGGCGTACGCGCCCACGTCGATACGCGCAATGAGAAGATGAACGCGAAGATCCGCGAGCATGCCATGCAGAAGGTGCCATTCCAGCTCGTCGTCGGCGATAAGGAGGCGGAAGCCGGCGAGGTCAATGTGCGCGTTCGCGGGCAAGAAAAGGCCGAAGGGTCGGTGAAGGCGGAGGCGTTTGTCAAACGGGTGAAGGCACTGATCGAGAGCAAAAGTCCTACGTTGTAGGATATAAAATGCTGACCACTACGCAAAGTATCCTAATCCCAATCTTCGCGGTGATCGGCTCGCTGCTTTTTATGGCGGCGCTGAACTGGATCTGGCCGTGGCAAAAGCGGCGTGAACATAATGATCAGATTGGCTGGCAGCTCAGCGTTCTAGGCACAACCTACGCGGTCATTCTGGGGTTCATGCTCTATGCCGTATGGACGAATTTCGGGGCTGCGGAGGCGAATGTAGATCTCGAAGCCAACGCCTTGGTGAATGTTTATCACTTGGCGGAAGGCTTGCCGGACCAACAACGTGTGCAACTCCAAGCACTGACTCGCCATTATGCGGATGTCGTCATCCAGCAAGATTGGCCGGAGATGGTTGCCAACCAGGTGCCCAATCGAACGGTGGAGATCAGTATGGACATGTGGAATACCGTGATGTCCGTCAAAGCGGCCTCGCCGACAGAGATCGCCGCCGAGGACCACGCGCTCGATGAACTGAGCGCGCTCAGCGAGCATCGCCGTACCCGCATACTGCAGAGCAGGTCCCGGCTGCCCACGGTGCTCTGGTGGGTCCTTATCGTGGGAGGCGGGGTGACCGTGGCCTCCTCCTGCCTGTTCGGTTCGGCCAACACCCTACTGCATGCCCTTCAGGTGTTTGCCTTCTCGCTGCTTATCGCGCTTGCGTTGGTCGCCATCGCCGATATTCATCGGCCGTTTCAGGGTGCAATCCACGTCAGTAACTACGCCTTCATCAGAGCGTTGCAGAACATGCCAGGCCGGTAGTGAGCAACCAGTTGAAGGCCGCCGAGGCCGGAATTCAGGTTGTCCCGCGGAGCGGCTAATACTCAATGCCGCGCTGCGCTTCGATCCCTTTGGTGTAGGCGTGCTTCACTTCTCTCATCTCGGTTACGGTGTCGGCAATCTCGATAATGTCGGGATGCGCATTTCGCCCGGTCAGGATGACGTGGACCATCTCGGGCTTCTTCTTCAGCGCCTCAACCACCTTTGCTGGGTCGAGCATCTTGTAGGTGATGGCGTAGTTGATTTCGTCGAGGATCACCAGATCCCAGGTGCCAGAAAGTATTTCTTTCTCCGCCTCAGCCCACGCCTCTTCCACTAGGCGAACGTCTTCGGGGTCGGTTTCAGCGCCACCGACCTTCACAAAGCCGCGCCCCATCTGCTTCATGATGAAGTTGTCGCCGAAGGCCTTCACCGCGTCGAGTTCGCCGTAGTGCCATGAGCCCTTGAGAAATTGCAGCATGAGCACACGCATGCCGTTGCCGACCGCGCGCAGAGCTGTGCCCATGGCCGCGGTAGTCTTGCCCTTGCCCGGACCGGTGTTCACAATAATCAGTCCTCGACGCACATCTGCCATGCAGAACCTCTCTCGATGTTCGCGAGACCCGCTTCCGTCGAGCGGCTGTCCCATGAATATCCTAACCCAGAGTCACGGTGAACTTACTCGAAGCAGGATTCTCCCTTTGTCAGCCTTTCTTTTTCCTGAGCTTTTCGTTGAGCCATTCGTGATGGAAAGTTACACCGAAGAGCAATATCGCAACCAGAAGGCAGTAAATGGTTATGACGATAACTGTCATTGTGTCACCTCCGTAACCTGTCAGTCGAGGCAGGTGACTATCTTTACGATAGGCTTTGCCATCGCAACTTGTCAGTGACGACGGGCAGAAGCGAAGGTGACATGCAGAGTAGAGTTCCGATGAGGGAATGCTGCGATTATCGTGACTGCGAAGACAACGACTCGACAGGAACCTGCGCTAAAGAATTCGTCGCTTCCATGCCGGAGCGAATACAGTCGGGCACGCCAATACCGTGATAAGCGTTGCCGGCGAGTGCCAGGCCTGGAATTTCCGCTACCCGCTTCTCAATGCTCTCCACGCGCGCGATGTGTCCCGGCTCATACTGTGCCATAGCTCCGCGCCAGCGGTAGACGCGGGCGAAGATCGGGTGGACATCCAGTTTTACAATGTCTTTGAGTTCGCGGTGCACGGTTTGGAGGATCTCATCGTCGGTAAGAGCGAGGACGGCTTCATCGCGCGCGCCTCCCAGAAAGCAACGCAGGATGCCTTTACCTTCAGGTGCGCGATGCGGGAACTTGTTATGGACGAAGGTGCAAGCCAGCATGCGTGTTCCTTCGCTGCGCGGCACCAGAAAACCAAACCCTGGCGGAAGAACCTTCAGTTGGTCCATGTAGTAACCAAGGGTGACTGTGACCGACGAGCTGTAGGTGATGTCGAGGAGATTTCGCGCAAGGTCGCGATCCACGCCGTCCAGCAAGGTCCCCGCGACATTGGCGGGAGTTGCTATGAGCACGGCGTCGAAGCGTTCCTCGCCGTTCATCTCTATCGAAACGCGCCACGAAGAACTCTCGGGATAAACGCGTAGTACGTGCGTGCGCAAGCGGATGGCTTCGCGGTCCAGGCGAGCGGCGATGGCGTCCACCATCTGCTGCATGCCGTCTTTCAAAGACGTAAACAGCGGACGCGGCGGTTCTTTGCGCGTGGCCATCATCTTCTTGTGCGCCGCCAACATGGCCCGGCTGAGGCTACCGTATTTTTCTTCCATCTCGACAAAGCGCGGCAACACGGCGCGGGCGCTCAGTTTCCCTGCGTCTCCGCCATAAACGCCCGACAGCAGCGGATCGGCGAGGCGGTCCACCACCTCACCGCCGAAGTGACGCTCGACGAGTTGCGCCACGGTTTCGTCCGTCTGCATCGGTCGCGGCGGATGCAAAAGCTCGCGCGCCATTCGCAGCTTGGTGCTCCAGGAGAACAACGAGGAGAGCGCGGTGGGGATCAGTTGAGTGGGCACCATGAACATAAGCCCGTCGGGCATAACCACCAGGCGACCGTTGACCACGATGTAGGTCTTGCGCTGTGCGTCATTGGAGCCGATCAGCTGATCGGCGATGCCGAGATCTTTACAGAGCGAAAGCGCCCAAGGTTTCTCGGTGAGGAAAGAATCCGGCCCGGCCTCTACCAGGCAGCCTTCTATGCGGTCGGAATACATCGAGCCGCCCAGCCGTTGGCCGCTTTCGAAGAGAACGTATTCTAAGTTAGCTCCGGCAGCGCGCGCCTTCTGCAAATAGAAGGCGGCACTCAGCCCGGAAATGCCTCCGCCGATAATGGCAATACGCTTCATACGGTTTTCTTTAGCGAATCAGCGTTAGCGGCGACGCCGAACCGGCTCCGCGCGAGATCGGCGACCGCCCGCACGAACAGCGGCGAATCGTTCAACGATTCGGCCCGATACAACTTCATGCCGCGTTCACCAGCGAATTGCCGGAACAGGACATCAACGTCGAACAGGATTTCCACATGATCGCAGACAAAGCCGATGGGCTGCACGAAAACACCCGTCTGGCCCGACTCCTGCAGACCCGCTATGGTGTCCTCCACCGTGGGACCCAGCCATTCGCCACCCGACATGCCCTGGCTCTGGAAAGCAAAGCGCCACGAGCCTATTTCAGGGACTTGCGCCGCGACCAGCGCGGCGGTCTCGCGAGTTTGGGTCTCGTAGGGATCCCCCTCGGCGACAGTGCGCCGCGGAACGCTATGTGCCGTGAACAATACCGGCAACTGCGATCCGTGCTCGGTGCAACCTCTCGTCCAACCGGCGCGTAGCTTTTCGGCGAAGGCTGCAATCAGTAACGGATGGTCGTGCCACTCCTCGACAAAATCGATGGCGAACTTGGGGTCGTGCCCGAACAGCACTTCTTTATAAAGCCCGACGCTGGTGCGTGAATTGTGGGGAGCGAGGCAAATCGCAACCACCCTTGTAACGCCGTCGGCAGCCATCTGTTGCAACGTGTCGGCGATAAACGGATGCCAGTTGCGCATGCCAACATAAACCGGAAGGCCCAAATCACGAGATACAGCGTCAGCCTGCCGACGGGTGATCTTGGTCAAGGGCGAGCTGCCAATCAACGAATAACGATGTTGTACCTCGCGCACCACCGCCTCCGGCATGGGTCGCCCGCGCGAGATGTTCTGCAGGAACTCGGGAATGTCTTCCACCCGCTCCGGACTGCCATGAGCGATGAGCAGGACTGCCTGCTGGCTCATTCGGACCTCGCGGGACTGGCGGCCGTCAGGCTGAACTCGCGCACAAACTGCGCGAGGTCTTTCACGTTGGAAACTGGAGTGTGCGGCAAAATGCCGTGGCCGAGATTAAAGATGTGCCCCGGCCGTCCGTCGGCTAGACGGAGAATGTGTTCCGCCCGCTGCTTCAGCTCCGGCCATGACGCAAACAGCAGCACAGGATCAAGGTTGCCCTGCACGGCGCGGGTATGTCCCACCGTGCGCCAGCCTTCGTCGAGGGGAATGCGCCAATCCAGGCCGATGACCTCTGCGCCTGTTTCCGCCATGGAGGGCAACAGGGTAGCACTGTCGGTGCCGAAGTAGATGATCGGGACGTGAGTTTCCTGCTGCAACCGCCGGATGAGTTGCGTGGTAGGCAGCATCGCATAGCGGCGGTAGTCATCTACGCTGAGGCATCCGACCCAACTGTCAAAGATCTGCAACACATCGGCGCCCGCTCGCGCCTGTGCGGTAGCGTACTCAACCAGCACGTCCGTTAGTTTGGTCACCAACTCGTCCCAAACCTCGGGTGAGTTGTACATCAGCTTCTTGACTTCGAGATAGTGCCGCGAGCCGCCGCCCTCCACCATGTAGCTGGCGAGAGTAAACGGCGCGCCGCAGAAGCCAATAACCGGCAGCTTATCGCCGAAATGCTTGACCACCAGCGCAACCGCGTCGGCGACGTATCCCAGTTCGGCGGCGCGATCAGTCCGCAGAAGTTTCACGTCGTCCGCGGTGCGGAGCGGCTTCTCGATCACCGGACCTTCTCCCGTGGAGAAATGGAACGGCAAGCCCATCACCTCGAGAGGCAGCAGCAGGTCGGCGAAAATGATGGCAGCGTCAACCTTGAGGTATTCGGCGGCGGTGATGGTTACTTCGGCGGCGAGTTCCGGCTTTTTGCAGATTTCAACCAGCGAATGGTGCTTGCGGATGTCGCGGTATTCCTGCATGTAACGGCCAGCCTGACGCATGAACCATACCGGAGTCGTTTCAACTGGAAGCCGTCTACAGGCGCGTAGGAACAGGGAATTGGGGGCAGACATAAACCACTATCGTAGCATTGTGGGGGCTCCGAAGAGGTGGGTCTGAGGGTCTCGTCAACGACAGGCGATACCCGGGATGTGATTGCCCCGCTCCAAGCCATGATCGGGCTCGAACGGGGCACCGAGGCAAGATTCCGCAGTTCCTCGAAGTCAATTTTCGGTTCGCTTGGTGTTGTGCACGTCGGCCAGAGCCGCTTCGGCACGCGCGACGTGGTCCTTGAAGTCGGTGACCTTTTTGTTCACCAAGGCTGATTTTGGATCGACTTTGAATCTCTTGGCTAATTCCTCCACATCTGCTTGGCTTGGGGGCTTCTCAATCTCCTTCACCTTTGCCATGGCTTTGGACCGTACTTCGCGATAGTGGGTAAGTAGCTCTTCCGCATGTTGCGGGAAGTAGCTGAGACGGTCGCCAGTTTGCATCGCGTCGATGAGTTCGTCGGGAGACCACGCGATGGGCCACGTCTGGTTGAGCGCATCGTACCCCTCGCGCAGGCGGGTCATTGCCCCGGCGAATCCATCGAGTTCGGAGCGGCGCGAAAACAATGCTGCGGAGCGCGCAACGCTAACCATGGTGGGCTGATCAACCGGCATAGTCGGTAGGTCGATCACCGTGGTGAGCGTGTTGCCCTCGAAGCGCCAGCCGGGTGCGCCTTTCTGAGTGGTTGGATTAACCGTGCGCCCGTTTACCATGACCAATGCGGGCGGCCAATCCGCCGGCAGGCGGATCTCATAGGCTCGAGTAGTGGGCATGCCTTGGTAGGAGCCTTTTGCGGCTGCGATGCCCACTTCCAACACCTCTCTGTCCTCGGTGGCGCGGATCTCGGTTCGCGCGTCTGCATTGTGCTGGTACGCACGCGAGTCTCCAGCGTCTTCGTAGAGGGTGTAAGTAGATCTCTGCCCGTCGGCGAGCGGAAAGATGTTCACGATGAGTGGATCGAGTGGCTTCTGGTTTGAGTACTGCATCGGCGGAGCTTCGGGGACGATCGCGCCGGCGCGCACGTAAACCGGAATCTGCGAGATGGAAAAACTCCGCTGGACTGTGGCCGGGCCGTGGAAATGAGTACCGGTCTGCCATTCGATCCAATCGCCCGGCGGCAGCCAGACCGATTCGCTGGCGAGACCAGTGATCTTATCTCCGGGCGCGACGACCGGGCTGACGATCATGTCCTTGCCGAAGACGTATTCGTTCTTGCTGGTGTACGCCTCGCTGGCCTCCGGCCAGTCGTAGTAGAGCGGATGCAGGAAGGCCACGCCACTGTCGTAGGTGCTCCGGGCCTCGGTGTAGATATACGGCAACAGCGCGTAGCGCAGATGATAGATGTCGCGCATGATATCGGAGTAGGGCTCGGGATAAGCCCAAATGCGACGTTCCGCGTCAGGGTTTTTCGTGGTGTGGGTCCGAAGGATAGGACTGAAAGCACCGAACTGCAGCCAGCGCGTGTACAACTCGGGCTCGACCACGCCGGGCATGTGTCCACCGATATCGTGACTCCAGTAGGCATAACCAACATTGGCTGCCGTTGCAGTGAACCACGGCTGAAACGCCAGCGATTCCCACACCGAGATGGTGTCACCCGAAAAACCGATTTGGTAGCGATGATTACCCAACCCGCCCCAACGGTGGAAGAGCAGCGGCCGCTTGCCTTCCCGGGCCTGGTCGGAGAAGTGAACGTAGTTGAGCCACCATGTCGGGTTAATGCCCGGCGTTTTTGTGTTGGCCTCCTGCTGCCAGTCGAGCCACCAGAAATCGACGCCCTCTTTTTCCAGCGGATGGTGCAGCAGGTCGAGATAGTTGGTGGCGAATTTCTTGTTGGTGATGTCAAAAGGCACATACTTCTTGGTCGCAGGATCGATGCCCATCGCGCGGGCCATCTCGGGGTAAGCATCTTCCCACGGCTGCACGCCCGACGCGGGATGCATGTTGAGTGTTACCTTCAGGCCGTCTTCGTGAAGGTGCGCCAGAAATTGCTCGGGATCGGGAAATAGCAACTTGTTCCAACTGTATCCGCTCCAACCCATCACGTGGCCCGATTGATCCATCGCGTGTTTGCCCGCGCCGCTCGGACCGAACGTCAGGTGCCAGTCCATGTCGATGACGAAAACATCGAGGGGAACGTCGTTTTGGCGAAAGCCGCGTACCAGGTCGTCGAGCTCCTGATCGGAATAGGCCCAGTAGCGCGACCACCACGCGCCAAAGGCAAAGCGCGGTGGCAGCGGGATGCGTCCGGCAACCAGAATGAAATCGCCGAGCGCCTGCTTGTAGTCGTGACCATAACCGAAGAAGTACCAATCCTGGCGATCGCCGGCTGGCAGTTCCATAACCCAGGGCCATGTGCTGTTCTCGCCGTTGACGAAGCTGAAGTCGTCGGAATCGAACAGCGGTCGCGTGGAATCGTCAACCAGTGTCCAACCATCGCGCGAAATCAAGCCCGGCCCGATGGGCTCTTTGGTCTTGGAGCCGAGCGCTCCATCCAGGGTGCGCGTGGTGCCCAGCAGATTGCCGGTGTCGGGAAGGCCGGGATGCCACGTGACTTGCTTCCCGTTCAGCGTGAAAGTGATTGTGAGATTTTCAGCGGTGAATTTGCCGTGACCGGTGTAGGTCAAATCCAAGGCTTCGGTCTTAATATTCACCGCTCCAAGATTGTCTCGGTCCGCCCCGTACTTCGGTACTGGCAGCTTACGGTTCAAGAAAACCAAAGAGGCATGATCTTCGAACTGTCCGTCAGCGGCCCATTCTATTCGGATTAGTTGCGGCGTGAGCACGGTGAAACGGGCGTCGCCAGCAGTGACGATTGCCTTCGGATCGGCGACAGGATTGTAGAGACCCGGAGTGGCCGACGGTTCGCTTGGGGGATGTGAATCCTGCGCGGGCGCGGGAAGGGAAGCGAGCGCCACCAGAAGGCAAGTCACAAAAAGAAGGCCATAGAAAATTGACTTCGAAGCTAAGAGGTGGAATACCGGGCGTAGTGCACCGTTGCGCTTTGTCATGGCGGGGAAATTGTAAATGTGGAAGGACGCTGGGCGAAAACAATCGGCGCATGAAGCAGTCCCAGCTGCTGGCGGTGTTATTGAAACCGGGTCTTGAGACCCCTGCGAAGCCGAGTTTCAACGCCGGCGGCACGTTATAGCAGTTTCAACCCTCTTTGCCTGAACCGTACCCACCTGCTCTGCGTATAACCACGTAGCGCACCCGCGTGCTAGTTGCGCGATTAGCTTCTCATGGTTCTCCGTGACCTCATCCGCGATGTATTCCAAACGCTCTGGGCACACAAACTGCGCACCGCACTGACCATGTTTGGTATTGCCTGGGGCGTGATCTCCATCGTGCTGATGGTCGCCGCTGGCGAAGGCCTGCGCGTTGGCCAGGCCAAGGTCTCGCAGAATTTCGGCCGCGACCTGATGATCATCTTTGCTGGACGCACCAGCATGCAGGCCGGTGGCACCCGCGCCGGGCGGCGGATTGAGTTCGAAGACACCGACGTGGGTGCGCTGACGGAAGACAGCCCCGACTGCCAATGGATTTTGCCGGAAGTCGGCCAGGGCGATGTGCGCATCCACAGCAACTTCAACGCCAGCGCCCAGGAGGTCACCGGCTCCTATCCGGCATTCGCCGAGATTCGTAGCGTGACCGTTGGGGAGGGGCGTTTCTACGACTGGAACGACGTCGCGGCGGAACGGCGGGTCGCGTTTCTCGGCACCGAGGTCAAGAAGCAACTGTTTGCCGGGCGGAATGCCATCGGCGAAACCGTTTATCTGGATGATATTCCCTACAAAGTTATCGGCGTAATGAAAGCTAAAGACCAGGACAGTAGCTATGATGGCTTCGATGTGAACAAAATTTTCATTCCCTACCCCGCCATGCACAATGACTTTCCCAACAAGCCTCCGGCAAAACCTCACGGCCTAGATCGTCTGCTAGTGACGCCCAAGTCAGTCGCCCAGCACGAAGCATGCAAGGGCGAGGTGCTGGGTTCGCTCGGCCGAATTTATGGCTTCGATCCCCGCGACAAGGAAGCCGCCGACGTGTGGGACACCATCGAAGAGGCGCAGGCATTCAAGACCATGACCGACGGCATGAAGTATTTCCTGGGGGCAGTCGGGCTCACCACGCTGTTTCTGGGCGGACTCGGCGTGATGAACGTGATGCTGGTTGCGGTGCGCGAGCGAACGCGCGAGATCGGAGTACGTAAAGCCGTCGGTGCGCAGTCGCACAACATCATGATGCAGTTCTTTGTCGAGACCCTCATTGTGGTTTTCGTAAGCGGAGGTCTCGGCATTGGAATTTCCTTCGGATTTTGTGCGCTGTTTAACCTGCTACCCATGCCCGAGTTCTTCGCCGGCCTGCTGCCGACGTGGCAGTCCGGGCTGCTGTCGGTAGGGTTGTTGGGACTGATTGCAATTCTGGCCGCGATGTATCCGGCGCGCCAGGCAGCTTCCATTGATCCCATCGAAGCTTTGCGTTATGAGGCAGGTGGCTGATGCTCAGCATGATGAGGGAAATTCTGCGGGAATCATGGACCGCGCTGGCGCGCAGCCGCACTCGCAGTCTGCTCACCATGCTCGGCATCGTGTGGGGCATTGTCGCGGTTATGCTGCTCATCGCCTATGGCAGCGGCTTTCGGACGGTTTTGGTAAACGCCTTCAATGCATTCGGCAAGAGCACCGTTATTGCATGGCCTGCGCAAACCAGTGAGCAGCCTGGCGGTCAGCGAGCCGGGAAGAAGGTCAAGTTCGAGCTGGCGGACCTGGAAGCAGTTCGCAGTGAAGCCACTATGGTGAAACACGCGTGCCTCGAAACGGTGAAGTGGCTGCCGATTGCCTTTGGCGATCGCCTGGTCAATACCGCTACCCGCGGCGTGTGCCCCGAATATGGTGAAATGCGCAACGAGAATGCGATCGAGGGACGCTGGCTCAATTCCACCGATGAAGTGGAGCGGCGCCGCGTGGTCTTCCTAGGTTATCGCGTGAAGGACCAACTCTTCAGCGGGCGCAATGCCATCGGAGAAACCGTCGAGATCGCCGGAGTGCGCTTCACCGTCGTTGGAGTGATGGACCGTAAGCTGCAACTGTCAAATTATTTCACCAGCGATGACCGATCGGTGTTCATTCCGTTTTCCGCAGCCGGCGATCTGTGGGACACGCGTTATGCGCAGGTGATGGTGTTCACGCCGGTGGCACCGCAGTTCGAAAAGGCGGCCAAGGCCCAGGTGCTGGCGGCCATAGCCGAGCGCCAGGGATTTTCCACGACCGATGACAAAGCCATCCAGATGTTTGGGCGTGAGGAGTTTCGCCCAATCATTGACGGGCTGACCATCGGCCTGCAGGTCCTGCTGATGTTTATCGGGGCGCTGACGTTGGGTATCGGCGGGGTCGGGGTGATGAACATCATGCTGGTGTCGGTGGATGAGCGCATCCGCGAGATCGGCTTGCGGCGCGCGTTAGGCGCTCGCAAGTGGCACATCCGTTTCCAATTTCTCGCCGAAACCATGTTGCTGATGCTGTTGGGCGGCGTGATTGGTATTGCGCTGTCGTACGTTCTTTCAGCTGTGATTCCGACGTTGCCCATGCTGGGCCCGCTGTTCGAAGATACCTCGGGCAAGGGTGATATTCACCTGCGGGTGTCGGCGATGGCGGTGTTGGGGTCGGCGATTGTGCTGCTCGTGGTCGGCGTGATGAGCGGCATGGTGCCCGCCCTGCGCGCATCAAAACTCGATCCGGTTGAGGCGTTGCGGTATGAGTAGTAACCGTATGCGCAAAAGGAAACGGCCCCATGTTCTTCACATGAGGCCGTTATTTATGTCGGCGACGACCTACTCTCCCACACACTTTCGCGTGCAGTACAATCGGCCCAGCGGGGCTTAACTTCCGTGTTCGGGATGGGAACGGGTGTTTCCCCCGCGGTAAGATCACCGGCTTCGTAGGCGCGTGCGGGATGTTCCCCGCAGCTCGGTCCCAGGCGTGTTGTCACGCAGAACCTGTAGCGCCAAATCTATGAAAGAACCTCGCCGTTGAGCCGGGGCTAAAGCTCCGATTTGATAGGCCACTTGACGGCACGGCTGAAGCCGTGCCCTTTCAAGTCTGGCGGACTGCAGCGCCGAAGCTCCGCATTACCGACCAGCCCACGCGGGCGATCTCTCACAACTGAATAGCATCAGGAATCCAAGGCCAGGATCTCCGTCGAGATCCCCACGCTGACAGGTTCGTCAGGTGTGCCAAGTAAATTTTATGGTCAAGCCGAACGGGCGATTAGTACTGGTAAGCTTCATGCATTACTGCACTTTCACATCCAGCCTATCAAACACGTAGTCTTCGTGTGCCCTTCTTCACCCTTTTGGGTTGGGAGATCTCATCTTGAGGAGTGCTTCACGCTTATATGCATTCAGCGTTTATCACAACCGAACTTCGCTACCCAGCCGTGCCATTGGCATGACAGCTGGAACACAAGAGGTTCGTCCATCCCGGTCCTCTCGTACTAAGGACAGGTCCTCGCAAATCTCCTACGCCCACATCAGATAGGGACCGAACTGTCTCGCGACGTTCTGAACCCAGCTCACGTACCGCTTTAATAGGCGAACAGCCTAACCCTTGGAACCTTCTACAGCTCCAGGATGCGATGAGCCGACATCGAGGTGCCAAACCGGAGCGTCGATATGAACTCTTGGCTCCGATCAGCCTGTTATCCCCGGCGTACCTTTTATCCGTTGAGCGATGGCCCTTCCATACAGAACCACCGGATCACTAAGGCCTGCTTTCGCACCTGCTCGTCTTGTAGGACTCGCAGTCAACCACACTTATGCCTTTGCACTCGACGGCTGATTTCCAAACAGCCTGAGTGTAGCTTCGCGCGCCTCCGTTACAATTTAGGAGGCGACCGCCCCAGTCAAACTACCCGCCTCACTATGTCCCCTCCCCGGGTAACGGGGATAGGTTAGAACCACAGAACTCGCAGGGTGGTATCTCACCGTTGGCTCCCCCAAGCCCAAAAGCCTGAGATTCAAAGCCTCCCACCTATCCTGCGCAGCAAATGCCATAGTTCATAGTGAAGGTATAGTAAAGGTGCACGGGGTCTTTCCGTCTAGATGCGGGTAACCGGCATCTTCACCGGTACTACAAGTTCGCCGAGTCGCTCGTTAAGACAGTCGCACGATCGTTACGCCATTCGTGCAGGTCGGAACTTACCCGACAAGGAATTTCGCTACCTTAGGACCGTTATAGTTACGGCCGCCGTTCACCGGGGCTTCAGTTCGCAGCTTCACCTTGCGGTTGACCGCTCCCTTTAACCTTCCGGCACCGGGCAGGCGTCAGCCCCTATACGTCGTTTTCGACTTTGCAGAGACCTGTGTTTTTGTTAAACAGTCGCCGTGCGCGTTTCACTGCGGCCCCCTCGACGCTTTGACACTCTACCGGGGCACCCCTTCTCCCGAAGTTACGGGGTTAATTTGCCGAGTTCCTGAACGAGCGTTCTCCCGAGCGCCTTTGGATATTCTCCTCGTCTACCTGTGTCGGTTTGAGGTACGGTTCCCTTTCATTTCTCCTTAGAGGTTTTTCTTGGCAGCGTGAACTCGGTGCGTTTCGTCCATACGGACTACTCCTTTGCGTCTCACCGTTAATGTCTCTCCGGATTTGCCTAGAGAAACCGGCTTACACGCATCGAACCTGATAGCCATAACAGGCTGCACGTATCCTTCTGCGTCACCCCATCGTAATAACGATTCAAAGGGAGTTCCGGAATATTAACCGGATGTCCATCGACTACGCCTTTCGGCCTCGCCTTAGGGACCGACTAACCCTGAGCGGATTAACCTTCCTCAGGAAACCTTAGACTTTCGGCGCGGAGGGTTCTCACCTCCGTTATCGCTACTTATGCCGGCAGGGTCTCTTCTCAACCGTCGACGGGTCCTTACGGTCCCGCTTCAAACTGTTGGGAATGCTCTCCTACCACGCATGGCTTGACGCCATGCATCCGCTGCTTCGGTGCTCAGTTTAAGCCCCGTTGAATTGTCGGCACCGGACCGCTTGACCAGTGAGCTATTACGCTTTCTTTAAAGGATGGCTGCTTCTAAGCCAACCTCCTGGCTGTCTGGGCGTTCCGACATCCTTTCCCACTTAACTGAGACTTGGGGACCTTAGCAGGCGATCTGGGCTGTTTCCCTCTCGACAACGAAGCTTAGCCCCCGCTGTCTGACTCCCGTACTAGTTGTCCACGGCATTCGAAGTTTGGTTGGATTCAGTAAGCTGGAAAGCCCCCTAGTCCATCCAGATCTCTACCACCGCTGCAAATCATACGAGGCTAGCCCTAAAGCTATTTCGGAGAGAACGAGCTATCACGGAATTTGATTAGCCTTTCACCCCTACCCTCAGCTCATCCGAGCTTTTTTCAACAAACACCGGTTCGGTCCTCCAGTGGGTGTTACCCCACTTTCAACCTGGCCAAGGGTAGATCATCCCGCTTCGCGTCTATTCCTGCCAACTGAACGCCCTATTAGGACTCGCTTTCGCTACGGCTCGCTTACGCTTAACCTTGCTGACAAGAATAACTAGCCGGCTCATTATGCAATAGGCACGCGGTCAGGCATTCCCTTGCGGGCATAGCCCTCCCACTGCTTGTAGGCACACGGTTTCAGGTACTATTTCACTCCCCTCGCTGGGGTTCTTTTCACCTTTCCCTCACGGTACTGGTTCACTATCGGTCAGAAGCTAGTATTTAGCCTTACGGAATGGTCTCCGTGGATTCCAGACAGGGTTTCACGTGCCCCGCCCTACTCAGGTATCCGCTTCGAGTCCAGTTCGTTTTCGCCTACGTGGCTATCACACGCTATGGCGCCCCTTTCCAGAGGGCTTCGACTAACGACTGGATTGGTAACTCTACTGTTGCGGACCCTACAACCCCTATTCCACCCGAAGGTGAAATAGGTTTGGGCTGTTCCGAGTTCGCTCGCCACTACTATCGGAATCACTGTTGTTTTCTTTTCCTCCAGGTACTGAGATGGTTCACTTCCCTGGGTTTGCTCGTACCCGACTATGTATTTATCGGGCCGTTATACGGTTTTACCGTATAGGGTTTCCCCATTCGGAAATCCCCGGATCAATGCCTACTTGCGGCTCCCCGAGGCTTATCGCAGCTTGCCACGTCCTTCATCGCCTGCTTCTGCCAAGGCATCCACCATGCGCCCTTAGTAGCTTGACCACAAAATTTACTCAGCTCACTCGGCGGCTTGGCCGCCGGCTATTGCTTTCAGCCGTCAGTTTCGCTTCCGACCGTGCTGGTAAATTTCATGACGCTTTTGTTCTGCTCATCGCTCCCACGGTTATTGCGGACCGCGGAAGCCCCAGCAGATCTAAGGCACTCATAAAACATTACTCTTACTCGCCTTGTAGTTACCC
>CAVVHW010000009.1:0-495489 GCA_963748225.1 uncultured Acidobacteriaceae bacterium | reverse complement strand
ATTTGGTTTTGGACGGATTCAGGGGCCTCGGTCAGCTTAGAGTGACGGCCGGCTGTAGACCATGGATTTCTGTTCGTCGGCGACTGCGAAATTGCACTCTCCTGCTATGCGTCGCCCGTAGCACATCGGAGCGGATGACTTCGCAACACCGAACCTATAGCCTTTAAAACAAATCCTCTCAATTCGGCCTCAGGGAGATCTTTCCGTAGGAGCCGTAGGACATTCGAAACGTAAGTTGTATATTCGTGCCGGCTAAGTCCAGAGTGATGGGATTGGCAACCTGATCCCACGGACCAGAGTCCAACTGTGCCGTTTGGACGGTGTAAGAGATCGCCGTGGCGCCCGCCGGCTGAACCGTTAGGGTATATGCCTCGGTTTCCTGCGGCATGACATCTGGGAAGTAGCTACCTGACCAGCTAAAACTCCAGAGAACGACAGATAGGTCACCATCGCT
The DNA here is from genome assembly GCA_963748225.1 of uncultured Acidobacteriaceae bacterium. Classification (GTDB taxonomy): domain Bacteria; phylum Acidobacteriota; class Terriglobia; order Terriglobales; family Acidobacteriaceae; genus Bog-257. The sequence continues at coordinate 495,035 of CAVVHW010000009.1, read as the reverse complement.
GCTGCTCACGGCGATACAGGAGAGTCCTGTAGTACCGGTGCACGTCCCTTCTGTACCGTTGAGGCCAGCCAGAGCCTCAAATGCACTCATGACATGGGTTGGGGTTTGATCTGTAGTATAAAGCACTGCCCAATCATTGGTTGGAAACTGCGAAAGCGCCAGGAAAATAGCGTCCGATACTCCCGCCCGCGCGATGGTTGAGGCAAAATCCAAGGCGAAAGCGCCAGCAATCGGCTCAAGATTGAGCTCGCTATCCACATGGGGTCCCCATTCCGTGATACTGACAGGCAGGCTGAGGTGCTGCTTGGTCATTTCCTTCTGAATGCTAGCTATGTCATTCTGCAGGCCGGTACCCGTCGATTGGTTCCCGTATCTATGCAGACTGACAAAATCCGCTGGAATGTTTTGGCTTCCCACCAAGTCGACAAAGTTTATCGCCCAACCCGCATCGGCTGCTGGCCCTCCGATGCGAAGTGTCGTAGCAGGATGCTGTTGTCGAAAACTGTCTACCACGGTCGCTATTTGCGAATACAAAGTCGAGTACGCATCGAAACCGGCGGGATCGGTGGCCGACGTGGGGAGATGAGGTGCAACCCAGTTCTGTGCCGGGATGCTCATCTCATTGCCGACCTCCCACTCAGTTTCCGTAAACCCTTGAGCGACGACCACGTAGTCCAGAAATGCTTGAATATATTGATCGTAGATCGACCACGACGATGGACCATGGGTCCAGCCATCTGTCCCTTTAACAGCCAGCGGGAGAGGAAGCACGTGCCCGATGATGATGTGGGGTATCCATTTGTGCTCGCGACACAGCGCCAGGCTTTGATTAAGGTGGTAAGACCAGCTCAGTTGTAGGGTTCCGTCAGGTGCGATGGCAACAAGGTTGTTGTCTACATTAATCAAACGCAAGCGCCGAGTGCCAATTTGCTGGAGTCCTTCTTCTTCGCTCGGCGTCACGACATAGTCCGAACTTGCGCCGCCAGCGATCAGGGCTTGCATTTTGGCGAGGTCAAGCTTAACTGGCAAAGGCGTGCTTGGCGGAGAGGCTACAGGCAGGACCGTTGTTGTATCGTTGCGGGAGCCTGAAGCGCCACCCCCACACCCGATCATGACCACTGATAACGCAAGAGCTAGGGCGCACACGCCGCCATTTGCTAGGATGCCGCGTAGGTCTCTGATTGTCACCTAGTGGCATCTGCACCCCTAAAACCACAGATTCTTAATGCCAGCTAGTGAAACGTCGCAGCCACTTCAGCTGAGAATCAAAGCTTTAGCCAAAACCGCGTTGTGCCATGCTCTAGTAGCCTACCGCATGGTAGCTGCGACCAAACCATTTCGGCAGCATTCTTAGTCAATTCTAATTGTCGCTTCAACGATATTCGAAGGCTGATTATTTAAAAATCCAACGGCGGATGAGTAGGAAAATATTGGGGGGTGACTGGACGAGGCAGCAGTGAATGTCGGGTGAGGAAGACAAAAACATGCGTTTTAGAAGTTTGCAGCTTGTCAGTGTGGCTTTGCTGACGCTCGTTACAAGATCAGCTCGTAGGCCCGGGCTCAGGCTTCCGAAGCGTCGTCTATAGGTGTTGGCCTTCGGTAATCCAGACAGGGCTGGGATTGGTCTGCTCAACCTGACAGCCGAGAGCCGCCGGAAGCTGCCTAAGGCTGCAAGAGTCCGTACATGTCCACTTCGCCTTGTGCCGCTACAAATACCAGACCGTCAGCGATGGTCGGTGGCGTGAATTTGACTGTGGGACCCGCGCCATCGCGCTGCGGGTTTTGATCGGAATCGTACAGTTCAGTCGCCAAATCATCAGCGTCGTAGGCACGGAGAATCGCTGGACCATTTCGAGCATAAGCGTCGCTCTGTATAATCCACGCAATTCCATCATTCTGGCCATTCGACGATATGGAAGCCGTCGGTCCGGGATAGGCAAAGTATTGGGGAGACTGAGACACCGCGCTAACCGATAGCTGCTCAGCCGTCGCATCGAATCTGAATGCCTTCAAATGATCGCTATATCCGCCGAAATAAACGTTGTTATTCCAAAATGCCGGAGCGCCCCATACGCCGTTTAAGACAAAAGGGATGGTCTGCACGATCTGGCCGTCGTCATTCGCATGCCAGTGGCCCATACTGTCGCGGTCCACAAGGTCGATCGTTCCTTCCTTGCCCGAGTTGATTAACAAGTGGGGATGCGCGGCTCCGGGCTGGTCGGGCAGAAGCATGACGCCGCCCGAGCTGACATCGGTGTCATGGTCCCACAGCGGCTGATAGTCCCAAGGCGTGAAGTAGTCTTCGACTGCAAACGAGTTGTTGGACCAGCTTACCCGCAAGATTGTGTCGCCAAAGTCGTGACCACCGACGTTGCCGGTAAAATCGCCATTACCCGTGGGAACGTAGATTTTGCCATTGGAATCGGCCGCAGGCGCTGCTCCACTTGCCCATATTCCGCCTTCGTACCCGTCGGGCGTAGTAACAAACGCTCCCGTCGGTTGAAGATTGGTCTCGTCGAACGCGAGCAGATAACCATGATAGAACCCTGTATCGCATTGTGAGGCGAAGGAGACAATGATCTGCCCATTTACCAGCAGCAGGCCCGGCCGTTGACTTTCTAACAAAGGGTCGAATGTAAGAATGCCTCCTTGCGACCCGGCGCCGGTGCCGGGAACGCTTGCGGTGATGACCTGTGGCGTTATGCTGTCTTCCCCTGTCCCCAAGTCAAGCGCATGCAGCGTCTGATAGAACTGCTTTTGTCCTGTCTGGGTGTCGGTCACCTTGGTCCTGGCAACCACGTAAAGATTATTTCGATTGAGATCGATCACCGGCGTTCCCGTGATCCCGATCTCAGGAACGAGATCACCGCAACTCACGTCCTCGTCGCTTGAAAGAGTAGAAACGACATTCCCCCCAGAGCTATTGAGAAAAGATCTCTGCCAGAGCATGGCAAACGTATGCACGTCAAACGCAGTCACCGTGTCATGCTCATCGGCTATGTAAAGAACATCGTGTTGCGCTCCTTGAATGTTGACCCCCGGCACAAACAACGGCTGAGCATACACATAACCTAATGCTGGAAATGCATGCAATTTCCCAAACGACAACATATTTACGTTACTCGTAGTCAGGGTCATTTCCTGAGTGTTAGCACCACTGCGATCATTGTCATTGTGGTAGGTAGTGACTGCAATCGGAACGGACGGTGGCGGTGGCATTGGAGGCGGCGAAACCGGATCGCTTTTTGCCATGGGAGCACTAGCAGCGCTCCCACCACATCCAACCACACAAAGCAGCGCACCCAATGCAAGCAGGAAGATAAGGAATGAGGCCGCCAGAGGACAAGAGGCAAGTCCTCGAAGAGCCGACCTCTGTTTTTCAAACCTGACCCCAACGACTTGCTCCCGAGTCGCCTCGCCACGAGACGAAACTGCAGGAAAACCCCTCGTCTGTTTCGGGGGTACCCGGCTAGGCAATGCCTCACCTCGCAGAAGAGAAAGATTGAATGCTGAGAGAGCCAGAAGTTTAGCTCAAAAGGACACTTCTGATCCAGTAGAAGGAGCGCTTCAGAATTTTGCTTCACTAGCGGTTCATTACGTTGACCCTGGTCCTGGAGTCCGGGGACAACTGCGTAAGGCGGAAACAGCAGCGGCTCCGGAAGTGCTAGCGGTCGTTTCTACACTGAATGTCGTCTAAATCTAGCGGCCGGCGCAGCACCGCCGTGCCTCAGCCAATCCGCCAAATTGACGGGAAGGCGAATCTTGGCTGTGGTGCTTGAGCCAGCGCGCCGGGGTCAAGACGGGACAAAGCTACAGCCCGTTAGCTGGTTTGTTCAGCCCCCATCGAAACCGAAGCTTGAGCCGCGGCGGAGAGTTTGGCAAAGCCTTTTCTTGTGCACCCGGTGGGATGTGGGATGAACTTTCAAAAACTGCCAGCCAAAGAGCTACCGCTAAGACGCTTCCGCCTTGCTTGCGCTGTGTCCTTCTTCGCAACGGCAGTCAATTTGCCAAGTCGCCGCGCCGATCGAAATGACTCAAGATCCTAAGGGAAGTGTGGGCACAGCTTGCGCAAAAAAATGAGGGACGCTTGCGCGTCCCCCGGTTGATGGAAAAAGCAGCTACTTCTTTTTCTTCTTGGCTGCCTTCTTGGTTGCCTTCTTTTTGGTTGCCATGGTTTCTATTCTCCCTTCCATTTGTCATGGAACATTGCGACAAAAGATTTCATCGCAATTTGTTAGTTGTATAGAGTCATTGAAAAAAATAGTCAAGCAAAAAACGCGTCGCGATGAAGGCCTCTCGACGGAGCGCGACGGCGCTGATCTGCTCGGCGCCAATGAACTGCTCGTGCACTGTCGCTGTCGCGCTCGCATTGCCGACTTCGCATATGCGTGAAAGGTGCATAAACACTGATCATTTCAACATTCGCAAAACTGCGCCACTGAACGCGTCATGCCACGCGTGTGCCATCATCCCCGGACGAAGGCTCTTTCGCCACCACGCGAGGAGCCCAAACATTAATCCATAAATTCCAATCAGGAGCATGCGCGGGATGCCTTCATACCCGTGCGAAGCACCGAAGATGGCAGCCGAGAGCAGCACGCCAAACAACGTTGATTTGGTGATCGCAGCGAACTGCCGCTGCAGATATCCGCGGAAGATGATCTCTTCGCAAAAACCGGCGGTGGCACTCAGGCAGAACCAGACAGCCAGTTCCAGATTCGACCCGGGAGTGAGAAAGCCCAACTGCTTCCTCATGCTTTCGATCTTACCCGCCTGGTCGAGATGCATGAGCTTGGCGCCGAGACCGAGGACGCCCAACGCGCAAACCCAGAACAGTGCGGCGTAGATGACGTCGCGCAGGAGCTCTTCCGTGGTCTGCCAGCGCCCGCCGATCAACGCGCGCAGCGAAATTCGTTTGCGAATGCCGAGCCAGGTAAAGCCCAGCAGCATCCATTCCCACGCCATCCCCCAGAGATATTGCGGCAGTTTGCTGTGATCGGCCAAGGGATGGCGGCCACGAGTGCCGTTGAGCGACGCGGCCAGTAGCACGATAATCAGCAGAGCAGTGTGCCACCAGGGCGCGAGGCGCTGGTTTTCCGGACTGCGAGGATTCCCGGTTTCAGCCGGGATTTGTGCGTCGGAGAGCAAAGCAAACCCATCTTATAATGTTCGGCATAGGATGTTGTTCGACCATTGGCGAGGTAGAGCACTTATGGAAGACGTGGTGATTGTGTCGGCGGTCCGCACGCCGATCGGAAAATTTCAAGGCTCGCTTTCGGATTTAAGCGCGCCACAATTGGGCGCGATCGTGGTGCGGGAAGCGGTCAAACGCGCCGGTATCGATCCTAACAGCGTGGACGAATGCATCATGGGCAATGTGGTTTCCGCCGGGTTGGGGCAGAATCCGGCGCGCCAAGCCGCTCTGAAAGGCGGCCTGCCTGACAGCGTCAGCGCAATGACCATCAACAAAGTGTGTGGTTCGGGCCTGAAGGCGGTCGCGCTGGCCCAGCAGGCGATCCAAACGGGGAACTCGGGGATCGTGGTCGCCGGCGGAATGGAGAGCATGACCAACGCTCCCTACCTGCTTCCGCAAGCACGCAAAGGTTTTCGCTTGGGCGATCAGAAGGTCATCGATGCAATGGTGCATGACGGCCTCTGGGACGTTTACAACGACTACCACATGGGCAACACCGGCGAGAACGTTGCTGAGAAATACCACATCACACGTGAAGAGCAGGACGAATACGCACTCAATTCGCATCGGAAGGCTCTCAGCGCCATTCGGGAGTGCCGCTTTAAAGATCAGATTGTGCCTGTAGAACTGCCTTCGAAGAAAAGGGGTGAGCCGACTTCCTGGTTCACGAAAGACGAAGGGCCGCGCGAGGACACGACCGTTGAAGTGTTGCGTGGGCTGAAGCCTGCGTTCAAGAAGGACGGCACAGTGACCGCCGGTAATGCACCCGGGGTGAACGATGGGGCTGCCGCGTTAGTAGTCATGTCTTCGGCGAGGGCAAAGGAACTGGGACTCAAGCCAATGGCGCGCATTGTTGCGCAGGCCACCAGTGGAATAGCGCCTGCGTGGGTGATGATGGCGCCAGTGGAAACCGTTCGTCAGCTCTGGGGAAAGACCGGCTGGAAGAACGAGGACGTTGATCTGTACGAGATCAACGAGGCGTTCGCTGTAGCCGCAATCGCCGTGACCCGCGAGTTGGGGCTCGACCTGGGCAAAGTGAACGTGAACGGGGGTGCGGTTGCGCTGGGGCATCCAATTGGCGCTACGGGGGCGCGCATCCTTACCACACTACTGTACGAGATGGTCCGGCGTGACGTGCACAAAGGAATTGCTGCCCTTTGTCTGGGCGGCGGAAACGCTGTGGGGCTGGCGGTAGAAAGGTAACGGATCGTCTTAACAAAACATTACAGAAATCAGGGAGCCGAACGGCTCCCTTTTTCGTATCCAGCAAGTAGGCCCGACGCAGCATATGGGCCGAGGCGTACCGTAGTAGCATCGAATCGAGTACAGATGATTTCCATTCCGGCTTCCAACGCGCTACCCGCAGTGCGAACCTCAGATGTTTGTCGCTACTACCCGATGGGCGGTGGCATTATCCGCGCCGTTGACGGCATTTCCCTCACCATCGATCGCGGCGAGTTTGTCGCGTTGCTTGGGCAATCAGGCTCGGGGAAATCTACCTTGCTGAACTTGCTGGCAGGACTCGACCGCCCCAGTTCGGGTTCGGTGCTAGTGCAGAACCGCGACTTGGCGAAGATGTCATCGGAAGAGCTGGCGGCATATCGCCGCAATGATGTCGGCATGGTCTTCCAGGCGTTTCACCTGATTCCCTCGATGACGATTACCGAGAACGTCGAACTCCCGATGCGCTTCGCGGAAGTCGAGCGTGCCGAGCGCGGGCAGCGAGCGCGCGAATCGCTAGAGAGGGTTGGGCTGGGTAAGCGAATGGAACACCGGCCATCGGAGCTTTCAGGCGGTGAGCAGCAAAGGGTATCGCTGGCGCGAGCGCTAGCCAATCGTCCATCGCTCCTGCTGGCCGATGAGCCTACAGGGAATCTCGATAGCCGCACCGGGGAGGACATTCTGAATCTCATTCGCGATCTGAGTCTTTCGCTGGGGATGACCGTGGTTATGGTTACGCACGAACGCGCCTTGGCTGAGCGATTTGCTCAGCGACTCGTTTTTCTTGCTGACGGCAAGCTGGTATCGCAGGAGGCTCTGGCGTGACAGGCTACGATCTGTTCGAACTCGCTGTGCGCAATCTGCGGCAATCCAAATTGCGAAATGGGCTAACCACCGTAGGAATTTCTGTCGGTGTGGCGTCGCTCGTTGCCATGTTGTCGCTGGGCGTCGGTTTGCAGCAATTGGCGACTCGGCGTCTGGCTGGCTCGGGAATGTTTGACACTGTCTTTGTTACTTCAAAGCAAGACTTTCGAGGCTTTGATCGAGAGGACGATCAGAAGACCGAGCATCCAGAAAATGCGCCGGTCATTGACGAACCAGCCCGCGAAAAGATGACGCATTTGCAGTATGTCACCGAGGTCGAACCCGAGATTCGAGTGATGGGAGAGATTGGCTCGGGTGGCCAGACGCATTTCGGATTTGTAACCGGCTTGCCAATGTCGGCACGCGAGAACGAAGCATTCGATAACCTGCAAGGCAAGTTTTTCTCTGGTCCGTTGGCAGAGGAAGTCATTCTGCTGAACGATTTTGCCAAGGAGATCGATCCCAAGAATCCGAAGGGGCTGATCGGGCAGGAAGTAACCCTGCGGTACGGAGAGCGCCAGGCGCTCGCGCCGGATGCAGAATCGGCAGGCCGTCCTCAACTCTCGGACGCGCAAGAGGAAGGGAGAAATACGAATTCAGCCGATGACTACGGCTTCTCCGTTGTGCGCAAGACTCAGAAGCTGAAGGTGGTAGGCATCATTGATGAAGAGCCCTACGGCGGCATGCGGACGGTTTCCCGAGGGCGTATTTTTCTGCCGGTAGATCTCACCGAAAAGCTAAATATGGCGCAGTTCACCGACATGCGCAGCTCGTTGCGTGGCGGTGGCGGCAAGACCTACATGACGCTCACCGTGCGCGTGAAAGATCCGGGCAAAGTGGCGCAGGTGCAGGATGCCATTAACAAGATGGGCTTTCGGACATTTTCAGTACTTGATGCCACCAAGAGCTTGCGCCGATTTTTCACTGTGCTCGATCTCTTCCTTGGCATATTTGGTTCGCTGGCACTCGCCGTGGCGACGCTGGCGATCATCAATACACTAGTCATGGCCGTGCTGGAACGGCGGCGGGAGATTGGCGTAATGAAGGCCATAGGCGCCAGCGACGGCGATGTGAAGCGCCTGTTCTTTGCCGAAGCTGGCGCCATGGGCTTCTTCGGTGGCCTGCTTGGCATCGCATTGGGATTCGCAATCGGTAAAGCAATCAATTTCGGAACAGGTATCTACTTGCACCGGCATCAGCTGCCGTCAGAGGCGGTGTGGATTCTGCCGCCGTGGCTGATTGGCGCCGCGATTGCGTTCTCGATTGTGGTGAGTCTGCTGGCAGGCCTTTATCCCGCGAGTCGCGCTGCCAGGCTCGATCCGGTGCAAACCCTGAAGTACGAATAACGAATGAGCCCGATCCAAACTTAGGTTTTCATTCCTGCAAATTGCAGTCGCGGTACTTGCGCTCTGCCTGGCGCCGCTGTTGCACGCCCAGGGCCGCGCCGAGTGCTCCATCATCAAATCGGAAATTCTTGCCCGTCCGGTGCGCTATTGCGCGTTCCTGCCAGACAGCTTCGATCACGACAAGACGCGCCAATATCCGGTGCTCTACTACCTGCACGGTCTCGGCGACAACGAGCAGTCGCTGTTGAATTTTGGCGGCTGGGACGTGATTTCTGAGTTGCGGCGCCAAGGCAAGATCGGTGACTTCATCGTGCTTGCGCCCAGCGGAGGGCATACGTTCTATCTCAATTCAGCTGACAGCAAAATGAGGTATGAAGACTTCTTCATGAAGGAGTTTATGCCGCAGATGGAGAAGAAGTACCGTGCCGAAAGCACGAGGGCGACGCGCGGTATCACCGGAGTTTCGATGGGTGGGTATGGAGCATTACGGCTGGCCTTCAAGTATCCCGACGAGTTCGCTGCAGTGAGCGCCCAGATGCCCGCGCTCATTGCCGACCTGCCGAAGGACTTCACCTCTGGCGGCCCGGGCTCTCCCGGATCGCTTGATGGGCGACGTTTTCGGCAAGCCTTTTAATCGCGCGTACTTCGAGCGCAACAATGTTTTCTACTTCGCTCGAAACGACAGCGCCGCAAGTCTGAAGCGCATGAAGATCTACTTCAACGTCGGCAATAACGACGACTACGGCTTCGAACAAGGAGCGCAGCAGCTAGACCAACTGCTGACGTCGCGGGATGTTGCGCACGAGTTCCATATCTACCCTGGAGGCCACGACGCGCGGTTCGTGATTGGCCACTTCGGCGATGTGATCGAATGGCAGTGGAAGACCATCGGAGCGAAGAAGTAAGCACCCGCCACTCATATCGCGTTTACAGGCGCTATGGAACGTCCACCGCTCCCGGCGTCTTCAACATGCGATCGATTGCGACGGCCAGCCCGAAGTAAAAGAACATGATCATCACCAGCGGATCATCGCCCAGGCAATACTGCACCGCCGACGGAACCAGATAGCCAACAAACGCGGCGAGCACACCTGCAACCACGCCGGTCGCAAAGCGGCTATGCTCGCGTGTCCGCCGCAGCAAGCGGAACAAGAAGAAAAGGTAAGCCACGACGAACCATAACCACGCTGCCAGCGTGAGCAAGCCACGCTCCACGGCGATCTGGATGTAATCGGAGTGAAAGTGATAGATCACGCGATACAGCGAGAAGCCTCGAATATTCCACTCCTGCCAATGATTGAAGATTGTGTCCATTCCAACCCCGAACCACGGGTGTTGCCGGATCAGGCGTATTCCGTCCTCCCACATCAACATCCGGAAATGGGTTCCGGAGTCGCCGGCACTGATCCAGTCCAGTTTGCGGGTGTGGTGGATCCACAACGTCGCAACCAGCAACAGTAGAACCAAGCCAGCGAACGCCCAGATTCGGGTCTGCTCTCTTCCCAGTAGCCAGAGAGCAACGACGCAACCAACTGCCAGTCCTGCAATGTCAGCCCGTGTTTCAGTGGCCATCAGCGTCACCGTCAGCCCCACGAACACGATGGCCAAGAAGGCAAGACCAGCCCACTTCCGCGGTTGCGCACTCAGGAACATCGCCCATGCCATGCAGGCGAGCTGCATCAGCATCTCCGCGAAGACGATGTAGTGTCCCAGGGTGCCTTGCGCACGGTCTGGCTTGCCGCGAATCAAGGGAAGGTTTGGAGTACCCAGTCCGCTTTTCAGAAATTGTTCGCGAGTGAGAAACGTTTCTCGTTTGTGGAAGGGCTCTCCTTGCAGATAGTTGATGCGAAGCATGCTGCCTGGTGGACTCTGTTCCACCACCTTGACCAGTTTCTGCGGAGTATGCACTGCGCTCCCGTTGACCTGCGTAATGATGTCCCTACCGCGAATGCCCGCGCGGTGCAAATCCGACGTCGGCGCGACATACCTAACTCTGACGCCTACGCCGTAGGTGTATTGACAGGCCGTGAAAGCCGTCGCCGCGAGCCCCGAAACCAACAACAACCACACCAGGATGCGTACTTGTGATAGCCGTTTCAGATTCTGCGCGACCACAATGCCTGCCAGCACCAGGCACACGACCTTCATGCGCGGCCAGCTTAGGTAGGGATCGGGCGAAAGCGCGGTCGAAATTGCGCTCAAAACGATATAGGCCAGGAGCGGTGCAGAAAGGGCCTGGGGAAACGGTCTCTTGCGCTCGATCGCCAGCTTGGCGAGCCAGAGGAAACCCGCAGCCATCCAAGCATGGCGTGCTCCCTTGATCGAATGCGGCAAAAGAATGGCGAACAGAATCAGGAAGAAAAAGATGAAGCCTTCCAGCCACCGTACCCAACGTGCAGCACCGGGAGACAGAGCTGGGCCATCGGATGGCCGCACAATTTCGGTTATGGAAGATTGCTGTCCGGGTACCATCGAGAGAAGCTTTCCGGGTTAATCAAGTAGCCTACACCAATGGCGTAGCGCTTAGAAACGCTGCTACAGTAGACAAGAGACATGGGCACATACGCCATTGTCCCATTGTTCGCTGCGCGCTTCGCTGACGTCACTATTCGGGCGCGTAAATTGCCCAGGTCCTAACGTCCAACTGTAACCAACGGCAGTTACCGTGTTTGATCGTCGTTCCAAACTTTTAAGTTCGGTCACATTGATGCACGACCTGGGGGTGACTTGTGTCGCCTTTGTGGTCGCGTATTCGCTACGCAGTCTGCTGGTGCACATCGACTTTTTCAGCCGGCGGTTGCCCGGCATTTACCCCTTCAGCCATTACTTGCCGTTGCTGGCCGCCTTTCTGGTTACATGGGCGGTGGTGGGATATTTTTCCAGCTTCTACCGCGATCTCGAACTCAGCAGTCCGATCCAACTGATCCTGAATATCGTCAGCCAACTTGGGGTTGTGCTGGTGGTTATCTACGCCGGTTTGTATCTGTTTCGCCGCGTGGATGTGAGCCGGACCTATGTCCTGCTGATCGGCGCGGTGGATTTTGTTCTGCTTGTGTTGGGCCGCGCGGTGACGCACTCGGGCGTTTCCTGGATGCGCGACCGGCTTAAGCGTTACTACTATTTACTAATCGTCGGCTGTGGTCCCCGCGCTCGCGAAATGGCGGCCCTGATCGAGGAGAGCCGGGGCATGGGGCTGCGACTGATTGGCTTCGTCGACCCCAACTCAACCGAGGCTCAGCCTGAGAATTTGGGCGGCTACAGAGTTCATCGGATTGAGGACCTCACCAGTCTTCTGCAACAGGAAGTGGTGGACGAGATCGTTTTCGCCGTGAACATGCAGGAACTGGCCCGGCTCGAACCCGTGATGCAGCACTGCGCTGATGTTGGAATGAGGACGCGGGTCCAACTCGAGTTCTTGCCGGCGGCCTATTCGCGAATCTATTTGGAAAAGTTTCGTGACGTGCAACTGCTCAGCCTGTCGAGCGCGCCCGACAGTGAGTTGCGGCTGTTTTTCAAACGCATCTTCGATGTCGTGCTTTCCTTCGCGGCATTGATCGCATTCTCGCCGGTTTTGCTGTGCATCGCAGTTATGATCAGGGCGACCTCGCCGGGTCCGGTGCTTTTTCGCCAAACCCGCTGCGGGCTGGGCGGCCGCCGCTTCATGCTGTACAAGTTCCGTTCCATGATCAACAATGCCGAACAAATGCGCGCCGAGCTTCACCAGTTGAACGAGCTCGATGGCCCGGTCTTCAAAATCAGCGACGACCCTCGCATCACGACTGTCGGCCGTTGGCTGCGCCGCTTCAGCCTTGACGAGTTGCCGCAACTTTGGAACATTCTGAGGGGCGACATGTCTTTCGTCGGGCCTCGTCCTGCCGTACCCGAAGAAGTTGAACAGTATGAAGACTGGCAGCGGCGGCGCCTGCGTATGCGGCCGGGCCTGACTTGCACCTGGGTTTTGGAGGGTCGCAACCACGTCGACTTCAACCGCTGGATGCAACTGGATCTTACGTACATCGATAACTGGTCGCTGTGGCTCGATTTTAAGATCTTCCTACGCACCATTCCAGTCGTTCTCTCCGGGCGCGGTGCATACTAGAGGCTGATGGTCTCAGTCCTCGTCGTCACCTGGAACTCGGCGCAATATCTCGATGCCTGCTTCGCCTCGATCGAGCAGCAAGACTACAGCGACCTCGAGGTAATCATCGTGGACAACGCCTCGACCGATGACACGCGAGAGCTTTTGCGTGGGGTCGAGTCACGATGGCGAGTGATCTATAACGACCGTAATGTCGGATTTGCCGCCGGACAAAACCAGGCGATCCAGGCAGCCCAAGGAGATTGGGTGCTGTGCCTTAATCCCGACATTGTGCTTTCCTCCGATTTCGTTACGCAGATTGTAGATGGGGCAAAAGCGCATCCCGATGCGGGATCCGTCTGCGGAAAATTGCTACGCTGGGATCCGGTTGCGGAGCAGCATCGAAGCAAGGTCATCGATTCCACGGGAATCTACTTCACACGAAACATGCGCCATCTCGACCGGGGAGCCGAGGAGACCGACCATGGCCAGTATGATCGCCCGCAGTACGTCTTCGGTGCCAGTGGCGCCGCCGTGCTGTTCCGGCGCAACTTCATCCAGGATGTGTCAGTGGAAGGAGAGTTCTTCGACGAGGATTTTTTCGCTTTTCGTGAAGACGGCGACCTGGCCTGGCGCGCGCAAGTGATGGGCTGGAAGTGCCTGTACACGCCAACGGCAGTGGCATGGCATGTGAGGCGAGTCACACCCGAGCGGCGAAAGGACTTGCCGCTGGTTATCAACTGGCATTCGGTGAAGAACCGGTTCCTGATGCGCGGCAAGAACGCTTCTGGATGGCTATGCTGGCGACTGTTTCTGCCCGTGGCTTGGCGCGATCTGATGACGGTCGGCTACGCCCTGCTGCGCGATCAACGAATGCTGTCCGCACTAGCTTACCCCTGGCGCGTGCGTCACAGTATCCGACACAAACGCAGGATCATCCAGTTGCGCCGCAGGATCTCTGACCGGGATTTGCTATGGTGGTTTTGCGACACTCCGCGGGCAGTCGATGCGGAGAAGGTGGTAGCCAGCAGTCGGCAGGGGTAGTCTGCAGGCCAACGGGAAAAATCTGCGGTTGCTTGCAGGCCGCGGTCGATCCAAGACGGCGCGCTGATTCTGTGTCGTCCCCGGGGGACTCGTAGAGAGTTATGATCACAACGCCCCCTGAAAGGCGGGGCTATCATCTTTCGCGCCCGAGGCGCTCGTGGTCTGCCATGTCCAGCGCCGGTCTGCCAATAGCAAACGGCTGATGCCCAAAGCCAACTGCGAACAGCGAAGAGCAAACAGCGAAAAGCGAAAAGCGGCCTTAATGAAAATTGCTATCGTCGGTACTCGCGGCATCCCTAACCGCTATGGCGGTTTCGAGCGGTTTGCCGAGCAGATCAGCTCACGTTTTGCAGACCAGGGACACGAGGTCGCCGTGTACTGCCGCAAGGCGTTTGTGCGGCCAGACGACGTGTACGACCGGCGGGTGCGCCGGGTGATCGTCCCCAGTCTGCATCAAAAGCACCTCGATACCTGGGTCAGCACTTTGTTCGCTGCGGTGCGCGTGGCCTTCAGCGACAGCGATGTCGTGCTGCTGTGTAATGTAGCGAACAGCCCGTTCGCCTATATTCCGCAGCTCTTCGGTAAGCCGGTAGTGCTCAACGTTGATGGCCTTGACCGCAAGCGTGAGAAGTGGAAAGGCCTGGGCGCACAGGTGCTGCACTTCTGCGAATGGATGTCGTCGTTCAGTTCGAATCAGTTAGTAACCGACGCCAAGGCGATTCACGATTACTACCTCACGAAATATGGCAGCGAGTCCACAGTCATCGGCTATGGCTCCGAAGCGCCGACTAACGATTACAGCTCCGAAGGGGCAGCCAGCGACCACAGTCTGAACGGTTTCAGTCTGGAGGCCGGCCGTTATGTTCTTTATGTCAGCCGTCTCGAGCCGGAGAACAATCCCGATCTTGTACTTCGCAGTTGGCGCAACGTGCGTAGCGACTGGCCGCTGGTCATCGTCGGCGATAATCCGTACGACCTTGGCTACCTTGCGCGAATGAAATCTTTGGCGGATGAGCGAGTACGTTTCACCGGTGCGATCTACGGCGACGGATATTGGGCCTTGCAGAAGCACGCAGGAGTCTTCGTCTTTGCTTGCGAGATCGGAGGAGTACATCCAGCGCTGATTGAAGCGATGGCTGCCAACAATGCGGTGCTCTATCTCGATACCCCGGAGAATGTCGAGACCGCGGGCGACGCTGGGGTGAAGTATGAGAAGTCAGACGCAGACCTCTCAGCGAAGTTGCAGGCGATGCTTGACGATCCCACGGCTCGCGAACAGTTGGCCGCTCGTGCCAAGCAGAGAGCTGACGCCCTCTATCGTTGGGATGTGATTGCGGAGAAGTACGAGAAGGTGTTCAAAGGACTGCTGAAGAAGCAGTTTTAGCCCCTAGCGATTGGCACTCCGGGCAAACGGAATTGTTTCGTGATCTCAGCTGAGTGCCCCGTCCCTTCGCCCCTTCTTGACAAAAGGGACGGGAGATCCAGAATCCGATCAACTCGAGACTTGAATACTGTGTTCACGCCCGCTCAATCTTCACTGAGTTCAACACCACATCCTTGTTGGGCTTGTCCTGGCGGTTGCGAGGGAGCTTGGTGATTTTGTCCACCACGTCCTGGCCTTCGACTACTTCGCCGAAGATCGTGTGATTGCCCGTTAGCCATTGCGTTGGCGCGACGGTGATGAAAAATTGCGAGCCGTTGGTGCCTGGCCCAGAATTCGCCATAGCCAGCTTGCCCGGCTTATCGAATTTATGAGGCGATCCCTTGGTCTCGTCCTGGAACTGGTAGCCGGGGCCACCCATGCCGGTGCCGGTGGGATCTCCGCCTTGGACCATGAAGTCGGGAATCACTCGATGGAAGATGGTACCGTCATACAGACGAGCTTTGCTCTTGCTCTTGGTGTGAGGGTGGGTCCATTCGCGGGAGCCTTCCGCCAGTTCGATGAAGTTCTTGACCGTGATGGGCGCTTCTTCTTCGAAGAGGCGGCAGATAATAGTTCCTTCGCTGGTGTCCAGGGTGGCATAAACGCCGGGTTGCCGGGCCATGATTATTCCTTTCGTTGATGGCTAAAGTGATAACGGCACCCGTCGGGAGCCGGTACATCTCTGGCGAGACTGCTTTATCTATTGTAAACCGGATGCAGGCACTCGCAAGATGCCCACCACTTCGCTAGCTTAGCCGCCAATCCCGGTGTATCTTTCGGGGAGGCTGAAGGATGGCTATGGATAAAACTTCTGAAACCAGACTGCAATTGGTGCATCCGCTGCTTGCAGACAAAGTTCGCCAAATGGCTGCGACTCTGCTGCAAGAGGGAATTGAGATTCGCGTGGTGCAAGGGTTACGTACCTATCAGGAACAAGCTGCGTTGTACGCGAAGGGCCGCACCGCTCCCGGGTCGATCGTCACTAACGCCAAGCCTGGGTATAGCTATCACAACGCCGGCTTGGCTGTGGATTGCATACCGGGAATCAGAGGCTCGAATCCGTGGCAACCGAACTGGACCGGTCGGGTGCATAACCAACTAACTCCCGACTACGCCCGCATGGTAGAAGTGGGAAAGTCACTCGGCCTATTCGCTGGTTCGGACTTCACATCGATTACTGACGATCCGCATTTTCAAATGGTTGGGTCGTTTCCGGTCGGCAGTCCACCGGCACCCGCGAGGGCCTTGATGGCCAAGGACGATCTGAAAAGCGTCTGGGCTATGGCAGGATTGCCGGTCAGCTAGGAGCATCCCCATCCCTCATGCCCGGCAGCGCCGTGATATGCATTTGCTGCTGAAGGGCTGGTTCGAACTCTAGCGAAGTCAGATGTCTGGGGTAATGAGAGCTCGCCAGATAGAATAACTGTTCCGAGACTCTGCCCATGCCTTCCAACTGGCTCTTCTGGGTCCTATTCAACCTCTTCGTCCTGACGCTGCTGGCGCTCGACTTGGGCGTGTTCCACCGCCAAAGGCATGTGGTGGGCTTCCGCGAGGCTATCGGTTGGACGTTGGTCTGGGTATCTTTGGCGGCAGGGTTCGCCGTCCTCATCTACTTTTTCGGACACACCATGGTGGGAAGTCAGGCGCGGCCGAATTCCCAATTGTCGCTGGAGTTCATCGCGGGATACCTCATCGAGCAGTCCCTCAGCGTTGATAACCTGTTCGTTTTCCTGCTCATTTTTCGCTACTTTCGTGTCCCGCGGTCATTGCAGCACGACGTGCTGTTCTGGGGTATCCTCGGCGCCCTGATCATGCGCGCTATCTTCATCATCGCAGGTATAACGCTGCTGAATCGCTTTCACTGGTTCATTTATGTTTTCGGCGCGATTCTGATTTACAGCGGGTTCAAACTCTTCGGTCAAAAAGATGCAGAGATCAAGCCTGAGGCGAATCTGGTGCTGCGGGGATTTCGCAAGCTCTTTCCGCTGACTAAAGATTTTGAGGGTAGCAAATTCTTTGTGCGACGCGGACTGGTGCGGTACGCAACGCCCCTGGCGGTGGTACTGATCGTGGTGGAGACTACCGACTTGCTATTTGCGACGGACTCCATCCCCGCGGTATTGGCGGTGACGCGCGAGCCGTTCATCGTATACACGTCCAACGTGTTTGCAATTCTCGGATTGCGCTCTCTCTACTTTGCGCTGGCAGGAATGATCGAGGTCTTCCACTTCCTGCATTACGGCCTATCGCTGATTCTGATCTTTATCGGCGTAAAAATGCTGGCGTCGAGTTACGTGCAGATTCCGATCGGCATAGCGCTGGGCGTGGTCGCCGGGGTTTTGCTGATTTCGATTCTACTGTCGCTGTTATTTCCCAAGAAAAAACACGAAGCCATCTAGCAGATCTATTGAAATCGGATCTTTTCGCCAGATACCACGGAATGTTTGTGGAACTTCGCGTCGTTCTTGAGGGGGAAGTCGAGGCGATAGTGGGCACCGCGGCTTTCTTCGCGCGCAAGCGCCGATCGGGCGATGAGCAGCCCGGCTTGCAGTATGTTCGCAGCCTCGTGCGAACGACGGTCGCCTGAGGAAGGTTGCTGGCTCTGCAACGCGCTCAAATCCGAGACTACCTGCCGCAAGCCCTTTCCGTCGCGCACCACGCCGACGTACTGCCACATGAGCGATTGTACTTTCTTAATGAACGCTTCGATCTGTGCCGGCTGTCCGTTAGTCGGCATGGCCGTGCCATTCGCGCCAGCAACAGCCGCCAGACTACGGTGTGATCCGATACGCTCGCGCATCGCCTGCGCCGCCCGTGCACCATACACCAAGCCTTCCAGCAGGGAGTTGCTGGCCAGGCGGTTAGCTCCGTGGACGCCGGTACAAGCCACCTCTCCGGCGGCGTAGAGTCCAGGCAAAGAAGTCTGTCCTCGTAGGTCGGTGCGCACGCCGCCCATGGCGTAGTGCGCCGCCGGACGAATAGGAACCAGTTCGGTAGCAATATCGATGTTGTACTGCATGCAGGTAGAGTAGATGGTGGGGAAGCGTTTGCGCACGCGATCGGCATTAAGGTGTGTGAGATCAAGATAGACGGCGGCATCAGGACGCTTAACCAGCTCCAGTTCATGGGCGATGGCTCGCGCCACGACATCGCGTGGGGCCAGCTCTGCAGCCTCGTGATACTTGGGCATGAAGCGCTTCAGTTCGACGTTCCTCAGGTATGCGCCTTCGCCGCGTAGTGCCTCCGACAGGAGGAAACGTGGAGCGTTCTTCAGATACAGGGCGGTGGGATGGAACTGCACGAATTCCATGTCGCTGATCTCGGCGCCAGCGCGATGCGCCATGGCAACACCGTCCCCGGTGGCAACAGACGGATTGGTCGTGTCGCTATAGACGTGGCCCAAGCCTCCGGTGGCGAGCAAGATGGCGCCGGCAAAGATTTCGTGCAACTGGCCCGACTGATCGAGGACGCGGACCCCAACAACGCTGCCGTCTCGTACAAGGAGATCGGTAGTGAACTCGAATTCCTGGAAGGTGATCGCTTTCTGGGCTGCAGCTTTGAGATACAGCGCCCGTCCAATCTCGCGCCCGGTGGAGTCACCATGAGCATGCAGCACACGATTGCGGCTGTGTGCTCCCTCTCGAGTGAAGGCGATCTTGGTGCCCGCGCGATCGAACTCCGTACCCCACTCGATGAGCTCTTCGATGCGAGGCGGGCCTTCTTCCACCAGGATTCGCGCCGCCTCTTCATTGCACAGGCCATCACCAGCCTTAAGCGTGTCCTCCAGGTGGAGGCTGACTTCATCATCATCGCTAAGGGCGGCGGCAATACCACCTTGCGCGTACTGCGTGTTGGACTCGGTGACCTCGCGCTTCGCCAGACAAAGCACACGACCCGCCGAGGCGAGTTCCACCGAGGCCCGCAGCCCCGCGATGCCTGCGCCCACGACGATGAAGTCGCTTTCTGAGGGAAGAGCGTTCATACTCGCAAACCGTGCCGGTTGACGGGTTCATGGTAGCACGCAGGCTGAGCGCGGGAACCTGTATATAACAGGGCTAGACCAAATAAGGAATCGCAGGCTCAGTGCAGCGAACTGTTAGTTCTTGGGAAGTCGATATACTTTGAGTGTCAAGCTGGACACGACGGCGAGAAGTGTGCCATCAGGCGACAAAGCTAACTGATTTACATGAGGATCCCAGGGAGACCACGGCGACGTGCCATTGAGTTTGACAGCATAAATAGGGCGGCGGTCGGGAATGCTGTAAACGACTGCGCGGTCATTAGATGGAAACGCGTACATATCAAGAGGTTCATTCGTTAAACCTCGCTGTCTATTCTCGATGATCGCAAATCTGCCGCCTCTGCTCGATGTCACGAGCGTGCCGAACGTGTGCTTTTCCGGCAGTTTTCGCTGAAACAGCACGGTGCCGTCCACGGATACCACTGCCATCTCGTTATTTGCATGGATGACTAGCGTCTGGTCATCAACGAAACGTGGAGACTTGTTTGTGTACTTGTCCAATTTTCCACCCAAGACAACAGGCTTGAACGGCTGCCAACCCCGTGTCATTCCTCGAATACAGAGCCCCTCAGGTTCATCGCATTGCCCCACCAACCAGTGGTCCGAGATGTCGATTGGTGTTCGTTTTTGCGTCCAGTTGTCAATAAGGGCGAACGTCTCGAAGTTCAGGAGAGTAATCTGAAAACTGTATCCGGCCCTCGAGCTAAGAAGAAGAGATCGTCTGCTCGGAGAAACTCCCGGCGCGCCCCAAAGCGAAGGGGTTAGACAACCAAGCTCATTTTGCAGCTGCTGTTTCCGAAGCACCTCAAAGGTGGGCGAGTACAAACGGAGGTCATTGCCGGTGCAGGTGATGAATTGTCCGTCACGGCCTCCCAGAAAGCGGACTGGAAAAGAGGGCGTCGACCACGTTTGCTGGCCCTTCTTCTCGCCCGTCACGGCGTCGAGAATGAGCACGTTCAAGTGCGCCGGCTGAGGAGTAGCCATGCGGGTTTTCTTGGCCGACATCGGATTGTCAGGCGTTAACCACGCAACCGCGAGATGATTGTCGTCGGTGAAGTCAACGAATGTCTGCCAACGCATATCGCCGCTGGTGAAGGGCTCGTACCCAAATTTGTGCACATCCAATTCCAGAAGTGGCTGATCTCTCGTGGGAGCCGGTTCCAAGTCTTGCGAATACCCACGCCCTACGAATCCGACGGTGGCTGCAAGAAATACAATGGCGACTGATTTCGCAAATGCGGCTACCGATGGTTGCCAGATCATTGCAGTCCTCTGCTTCGGATTATATGGGCGCCACTTAGAACTGGAGCTTTTATCTGCGCAACCCTCATCCGTTACACTAGCAGCTTGACTCGCATCTCGGTTCACACCCCATCACGGCCCTATGAAGTGCTGATAGAGCGTGGCTTGCTGCGCTCGGCGGCGGCTGCGCTGCACGATGTTGTGCCGGCGGAGTCACGCGTCTTTGTGATCACGCAGCCACCTGTGCGCAAGCGCTGGGGCTCTGTGCTGCGCAAAGGCTTAGAGAAAGCCGGACGCAAGGTCGAAATTGTTACGATGCCGGACGGTGAGCGTGCGAAGACCCTCTCGCAACTGGAAAAGCTCGCCGCGAAGCTGGTGGGTCTCGGTGCGGACCGCCAGTCGGTGATTCTGGCGCTGGGCGGCGGAGTAGTGGGCGATGTTGCGGGATTCCTGGCATCCGTCTTCATGCGAGGCATTCCTGTCGCTCAAATACCGACGACTCTCGTCGCGCAGGTCGATTCGGCCCTCGGCGGCAAAACCGGAGTAAACCTGAAGTCAGGCAAGAATCTAGTTGGCACCTTTCATCAGCCGCTCGCCGTCTTTGTGGATCCTGATGTTCTGGCGAGTCTCCCCGAGCGCGAATACCGTTCTGGCTTGTTTGAGGCGATGAAATATGGCGTTATCCGCGACCCGGCGCTCTTCGAGTTAATGGAAGCGAACAGCGATGCGCTGCTGCGTCGTGACGGTGTTCTTTTGGAGAGCTTGATCACGGGATGCATTCGCGTGAAGGCCGACGTAGTCAGCGCCGACGAGCGCGAGAGTGGCGAGCGCCGCATCCTGAACTTTGGCCATACTATCGGGCACGCGCTGGAGGCGGAAACCGGCTACAAGCACTTCCTTCATGGCGAAGCAGTCGCCTGGGGAATGATTGCCGCCACTCTGATCGGTGTTGAAACAAAGACGACCGAAGCGAGCACTGCGGAACGCATCGTTGGGCTGGTTCGAGCGTATGGGCCGTTGCCAATGGTGAACGTGGAGAGCGAAAACATTGCGAAGCTACTGCTCTCCGACAAGAAGACGGTTGGTGGCGTGCCACACTTCATTCTGCCGACCGGCATTGGCAAGGTCGAAGTAGTGAATACCGTTCCGACGCCGACGATTATCGAAGCAGTCGAAGAAATCAAGAAGTTATCAAAGGCACAGCTTTGACTCAGCGAGACAAATCGGGGGTCGCAGCGTCGAATCCTCCGAAGGGTGAGCACATTGTTGGCGCTGCCCCAGCGGGAGCGCAAGACGAAGCATCGGCTGCCGCGGCGGTGCGTGACATGTTTACGTCGATCGCTCCTCGCTACGATCTGCTCAACCACGTGCTCTCCATGAACATTGACCGGGTGTGGTGGAACCGCACCGCGCGCGTCTTCAGCGAAGTGCTGTGCCGTCCCGATGCTCGGGTCCTCGACCTCTGCTGCGGGACCGGCGACATGACCTTTGCTCTATATCGTCGCTTGAATGGCGCAGCCACACAAATCTTCGGGGCCGACTTCTCTCATGCCATGTTAGTTCGTGCGGAGCAGAAGTCGGCAGGCAAAGATATTCGCTGGGTCGAGGCTGATGCCCTGAATCTGCCGTTTTCTTCTGATCAGTTTCAGCTCGTGACCTCTGCGTTCGGATTTCGCAATCTAGCCAACTACGATCGCGGACTGGCAGAGATCTATCGCGTACTTGCGCCTGAGGGCGAGGTGGGCATTCTGGATTTCGGCGAACCTAAAGGCTTGGTAGGACAATTGTATCGAGTGTACTTTCGTCGAGTGCTACCGGCGATAGGCACGCTTATCTCCGGTGTACACGGCCCCTACGCGTATCTGCCTGCGTCCGTACTGCGCTTTCCGTCCCCCGAAGAGATGTTGCAGAGAATGCGCGCCGCCGGTTTCCGCGAAGTCACGTGGACTCCGTATACATTTGGGATCTCCGGTCTGTATCGGGGAAAGAAGTACGTGTCAGGGATTAGGGCCCTAGGGATTAGTGACTAGCATTCCAAACTTCGTGATGATTCGATGCAAGATGGCAACGTAACTCGGTGACTGCACCCATCTCATAAATGCCTCGGTTCTCCGAAGCTTAATTCTGACCGTCTTGGTGGTTCAACTTTCCGGATTGCTCATGACTCGAGAGTAACGCGGTAGTGTTGAGCTTGTGGGAAGCTCAAATGAGTGCGTCGGCGATTTTGAGTCAAGCGAGGAAGCAATTCTGTTGTCCAGACTTCAGAGGCACGACCTGGGCACTTTGCATCGATCCGCCGTTTGCCAAATTGATTCGGACTGGCTGGTTTGCTAAGGTCGTCGTCATGTCCGAGCCTTCCACCGAGCCGATACGCGAATTGCTCGACTCCCTTTATCGCGTGGATTCGGGACGAATCCTGGCCACTCTGATCCGCTTGCTCGGTGATTTTGATCTTGCCGAGGAGGCGATGCACGAAGCCTTTGCAGCTGCGCTGAGCCTGTGGCCGAGGAATGGAGTGCCCGGCAACCCGCGACCATGGTTGATTTCGACGGCCCGATTCAAAGCCATTGATACTCTGCGTCGACGGGCAAGATTTGATGCGTCTCAAGACGAGCTGGTGCGATATCGCGAAGCGCAATCGAGCTCGGCCGAAAAGTCCAATGGAGAGGACAGCCTTGAAGATGATCGGCTGCGCCTGATTTTTACGTGCTGTCATCCATCGCTCGCGCCGGAAGCGCGCGTTGCGCTCACCTTGCGTGAGGTGTGCGGGCTTACGACCGAGGAGATAGCAAAGGCCTTCCTCACCACTCCGCGTACGCTGGCGCAGCGCATTGTGCGCGCCAAGGCGAAGATTCGAGAGACACGGATCCCCTACGACGTGCCGACGCCGCAGGAATTGCCGGAGCGACTGGGCGCGGTGCTTCAGGTCATCTATCTCGTCTTTAACGAGGGTTATTCGGCCGCGGCGGGAGCGGAGGTAACGCGGGCCGAGCTAACCGGCGAGGCGATTCGACTGGGCCGGTTGCTCATCGAACTCCGGCCAGAGCCGGAAGTCGTTTTTCCGGAAATCATGGGGCTGCTTTCCCTGATGTTGCTACAGGAATCCCGTCGCGCCGCGAGAACATCGCCGGCCGGTGAGCTGATTTTGCTGGAGAACCAGGATCGCTCGCTCTGGAACCGGGAGCAGATCGCGGAGGGGGTGGCGTTGCTGGAGAAAGCCCTGAAGTCCCGCCGCTTCGGCGCTTACACACTGCAGGCTGCGATTGCGGCCGTTCATGCGGAGGCGGAATCGACCGCTGCGACCGACTGGCGGCAGATTGTTGCGCTTTACGATCAATTGGTACGAATTCACCCTTCGTCGGTTGTACAGCTAAATCGTGCCGTGGCAATTGCCATGCGCGATGGTCCAGAGGCCGGTCTGGCGCAGATCGACGCGGTGTTAGAACATGGCGACTTGGCAAATTATTACCTGGCGCATTCAGCCCGTGCCGATATGTATCGCAGGCTGGGCAGGACAGCTGAGGCTCGGTCCGCTTATGAGAGGGCTCTGGCTCTGACACAACAGGAACCGGAGCGGCAATTCCTGCAGGAGCGGATTCGGCAGCTGAAATAAAAATTGGGATAGCTGTCGATTTTCCGTCTACCCAACGACTATAGGACAAAAGAACGATGAGCTACGGTTCCTGAGTGAACAGGAAACGAGTCATCGGAAACAAGCCAAAGGAACCAAGGAGAAAAAGTCATGCCACAGTATCTGGTTTGTAACTACCTCCCCGACGACTTCGACCCGTCCACTGTAACCGAAGCGATGATCGAAGAGATCCACGCGCTCAACCGCGAAATGATTGCTGCCGGTGTGAGGAAGTTCGCCTGCGGCATTGCCCCGGCCGCCAACGCCAAGACGGTGCGGAAGCAGTCCGACGGCAAGGTGCTCGTCACCGACGGGCCGTACACCGAGACCAAGGAGCACATGGGGGGTTTCTGGATACTGGAAGCCGCCAATATGGACGAGGCACTCGCGTGGGCGCGCAAGGGTTCCATCTCCTGCGATGCGGTGGGTGAGGTGCGCGAACTTCTTTTCTACCCGGCTCCGGAACAAGGACCCGGCGGAAGCAAGTAAACAGCCCGGGCCGGGTGCTCCGGGCTCGCGTCGTTCGAGACCCG
Organism: uncultured Acidobacteriaceae bacterium; assembly: GCA_963748225.1. Lineage (GTDB taxonomy): Bacteria > Acidobacteriota > Terriglobia > Terriglobales > Acidobacteriaceae > Bog-257. The sequence continues at coordinate 470,438 of CAVVHW010000009.1, read as the reverse complement.
GGAGTTTGTGTTGTACCCACCCAGGTCTCGAAAACGCGAGACCCTTCGGCAAGCTCAGGGCAGGCTCTTCGGCAAGCTCAGGGCCGGCTCTTCGGCAAGCTCAGGGCAGGCTCTGTGGGCCACCCCGCTGTCGATTTTTCTGTGCGCGACGGCTATAGGATGAACGATACGGCGCGCGAGGTTGTTGACTCTCACACTCACTGGCACATAAAGGCAGGACAATCAAATGAGAAATGTAATCTTCGCCATCAACATTACTCTGGACGGCTGCTGCGACCACACCAAAGTAATGGCTGATGAAGAAACACTTGAGTATTTTACAAACCTCATGCGAGGCGTTGACCTGCAAGTCTTCGGTCGCAAGACCTATCACTTGATGGTTCCTTATTGGCCAGAGGTCGCCAAGGACCAGTCCGCGTCCAAAGCGGACAAGGAATTTGCTCGAGCCTTTGAGTCCACCAACAAACTGGTTTTCTCACGATCCTTAGAGAGCGTCGAAGCTAGGAACACGCGAATTGTTCGCACGAATCTTCGCGACGAAATACTTAAATTGAAACAGGAACAAGGCAAAAATATTTTAGTCGGTGGAGTAGATGTTCCTTCACAACTGATAGAGCTTGGCCTGGTCGATGAGTATCGTTTTGTCGTTTCGCCAGTCGTTGCAGGCGAAGGCAGACGGTTGTTGGAAGGCGTTAGCCTGCACGACAGGTTGCAATTAAAACTTGTTGACTCAAAGATTTTTAAATCAGGATGCGTTGCGCTTCGTTACGTAAGACAGTGACAGAAAATGTAAGGGTTATGGCTTCAGCGCGCCTGAATCGGCAATTGGCGGCGTTAAATTGCGACCTGAAAGAATGCAAATACCGAGAAATCGAACCGTCGCGATCGCATGCACGAACACCGGTATCCACATGCCGTTCACCGCGGCGAATTGGACGGTGATGTGCAGATCCTTGATCCAGAAAGAGGGGCTTTTAGCCGGGACTCCCACAATCTGACGGATGTGGTAGGTCTTGGAGTCCACCCAGATGTCGCCGAGGAACAGGCCCTTCTCCTTACGTTTTGGAATGATGTGCAGAATGTACTCTGGAGCCGCTCCGAAGTTTTGCTCATCTACGAAAACGAAGTCATAATTGGATCGGCTGATGTCGCCTTTAGGTCCCGCCTTAGCGGAAGCTATTTCCTGCTCCAAAATGCCATCTATGATCTTTATACCTTTCGAGCTACCCTGCTCTTCGGTAACTTTGAAGGTCTTGATGTCAGGGGGAGTAAAGCTGATGTGAGCCGTTGCTTCCGAGTAAGGCTGGGGATCGTCGCCGCGGAATACTTTATATTGCCGTATCACTTCGTAAGGCTGCGAGAGGGCAGGGTTCTGCGCCTCGGTTTTCTCCAAAGCGTCTAGAATTGAGTTTAAGTTGGGCGAGCTCGCGTGCAATTCTTGCGCCGTCAGCGAATACGGCAACGCCCAGAACATTCCCACGAGAAGAACAACGGCGGGGCATCGATTCGTCATCTTCCGCGCAAGTGCACGTCCCTGCTTCAGCGCCGTACGCGAAAGCAGGCAGTGCTCACTTGCCGACATGAATGTTTGAGAAAGCCTGGAAAAGTCCGAACAAATTCAGAATCCAAATGACAACTGCAATAACTACAACCGCGTTGAGGATCGACTTGATCGTTGATTGCATGGGAATGTAGCGATTCACCAGCCACAAAAGAACGCCGACCACGATTAGGACAATTACGACTTGGAGCAAAGGCATGCCGATGACCTCTTCCTCGCTTTTGGTTGTGCCGCTCGAATTTGGGTTACTTTCCGCTTTCCGACTTCCAGGCGATAGTTAAGTTTTCGTTCGCATGTCGACTGGTGCCGCGGAAAACGGTTTGCGGCATCAAGGCTCACTTTGGTTAGGGCCAGGATTGAGGGCGAACACCGTAACTTAGAAAACTCCCGCGTCGTAAGATGCTAGTTAGCCGCTCTCGGAGGCCTGAGCTTCTATTTTTATATTTGACGAAACTGCCACCCCTTGACGGTGCACTTAGCCTGGTGCCCCCAGGGGCGGGTGGCTGTAGATGATCAAGACGTTGTTCCGGGATCGGAGCGGCTGATGGGCGGCCTGTAGTTGAGGCTACCATGGGGGCGTACACGGTTGTAGTAGTCGGTCCAAGGCTGCAGATGAGCGTCCCTTTGCTCGGAGTCGGACCAGTGCTGTGAGTAAGCCCACTCGCGCAGGGCGGTCTGGATGAAGCGCTCGGCCTTGCCATTGGTTCTGGGAGTGTAGGGCCTAGTGCGGTGATGTTTGATGTGCATGGTCTGACAAGCCTGACGGAACTGAGCGGAGCGGTAGCTGGAGCCGTTGTCGGTGAGCAGAGCGCGCACGCCGATACCGTGAGTGGCGAAGAAGTCGGTGGCGGCGGCGAGGAAAGCGACAGTGGTTTCGGCCTTTTGATCGGGCAGCATCTGGGTAAAGGCCAGGCGCGAGTGATCGTCCACGGCGACATGCAGCGCCCGGAAACCAGGATGTTTCCGCTTGCCCCGCAGGCGTCCATCGCCGCGTCGGCTAACTTCAGAAAAGCGAGTCATGCCTTTGATATCCAGGTGCAGCAGGTCGCCGGGCCGGGGATGCTCGTAGCGCTGCACGGGAGGGGGTGGGGTTCAGATCGCGCCAGCGACTGAGTCGGGCGCGGCGCAGGATGCGGCTGACCGAGGCCGGACTGAGACCAGTGCGGCGCGCAATCTCGTAACCGGGCAGGTGTTCGCGCCGAAAAGCAACAACCCTTTCCCCTAATGAGGAATGGATCTGTCGCGGGCTGGAGTGTGGCCGCGAGCTGCGGTCGACCATGCCGGCAGCTCCCAACTGGCGATACCGGCCCACCCATTTGGCCGCCGTCTTGGCACTCACACTGAACCGTAAAGCCGCGGCACTTACCCGCAAGCCGTCGTCGATCACCATACGGGCAAGACGCCCTCGACTCATCGCCGTCCATGGGGCATTCTTGTGATAGTCCATTCGGTCTCCAGAGTTACTAGTTGCTCGTCACAACCAGCTTCTCCGGTTCCAACCGAATGGACAACCTCTTGAAAGATCACAGGTGCCCCAGAGCCTGCCCTGACCCTGTCGAAGGGTTTCGCGGTTTTCGAGACCTGGGGATTTTTGTCATCGGTCACTTCCACAATGTGCCGGGTGGCCCAGGCAAGAACTCTGCTGAGCAAATGAACATTAGATGCCCTATCCGCCCTTCTCTTGGTGGGTGGGTATTTTGACTTTCACTTCGAAGGGGAGGGTAGGGCTTGCAAAACAGCTATTGCGCACCCCGCAAAACCCCCACCCAAGCAACCCCGGCTTGGATGGGGCACCTGTGATCTTTCAAGAGGTTGTCCATTCGGTTGGAACCGGAGAAGCTGGTTGTGACGAGCAACTAGTAACTCTGGAGACCGAATGGACTATCACAAGAATGCCCCATGGACGGCGATGAGTCGAGGGCGTCTTGCCCGTATGGTGATCGACGACGGCTTGCGGGTAAGTGCCGCGGCTTTACGGTTCAGGGTGAGTGCCAAGACGGCGGCCAAATGGGTGGGCCGGTATCGCCAGTTGGGAGCTGCCGGCATGGTCGACCGCAGGCTCGCGGCCACACTCCAGCCCGCGACAGATCCATTCCTCATTAGGGGAAAGGGTTGTTGCTTTTCGGCGCGAACACCTGCCCGGTTACGAGATTGCGCGCCGCACTCGGTCTCAGTCCGGCCTCGGTCAGCCGCATCCTGCGCCGCGCCCGACTCAGTCGCTGGCGCGATCTGAACCCACCCCCTCCCGTGCAGCGCTACGAGCATCCCCGGCCCGGCGACCTGCTGCACCTGGATATCAAAGGCATGACTCGCTTTTCTGAAGTTAGCCACGCGCTCAGGATGGTAGGCTGTGCCACCCGCCGTTGGCAGCCAAACGGCTACCACTACATACACCCAACCAAGATGCGGTCGATCTGCCGAAGATGGTTCAAGTCGTGTGCCGCTTCCAAGCGGACGAACTCCTCGACCGTTTGCCGTCCGCGTACTTCGTGGACCCCATAGCACTCCACCCACCGTGCGCGCGGGACCGACTCCAACAGTCGCAGGTTGCTTTCGCGCAGCGCCCGAAAGACCCCTGCCGAAAGGCTCGCATCTTGCTGCGCGTAACCCAAGCGTTCCGCCCATACGGCCTGATCCCACCACGTTAAGGCCACGCCCGGATTCGCCAGCATGTTTCGCAATCGCCACCCCATCGCCAGCTCCGCGTCCGCCAAGTGCGCTACGATCTCGGCGATTGACCACTTTTCAGGTGCAGGACGCCGGATCAACTCCTGGGGCACGACATCGCGCAGACGCCGATCGAGCTGCGATGGGGTGGCTTGTTGGACACCGATGGGCTCCTCATCGCCAAGATAGCTTAGGACTCGAGTTCGGTATGCTTCGAAGGTCTCTGCCATTGGTCCTCCCGGTCGACTGCGTATGCGGCCGAACATCTCGTGGAGCAGACCGAGCCATCCTGGTTCGCGATCATATGGGTGATGAAATACGCAGGGTAGCCGGTTCCATCGACATCGCAGAAACCAGTTCCTGAAAGATCCACGCTCTGCTTCAGGCATTTAGGCTGACACAGAGCTTCGCTCGCGTCAAAGAACGAAATCGCGACTGTACCGGCCCGGTACCACACTGATTCGCGGGCTTCGAATGAGTGGGACCGCGAGGCGGAACGCGTTATCCTGAGCGGCCATTCCTCACAATTCACTTTTACCAGGATTGCCTTGTATCAGGGCACCCTTCGGCTGCGCTCAGGGCAGGCCATTTCAGACGTGCCGAAAGGGCGGTTTGAGACTTGGGCTTTAGGCCCAGCTTGTGCGGTTCGCAGGGGGCTAAAGCCCTGATTGTGAGATTGCGCTGGTTGGCACGACTAAAGGTAGGCTGCGGAGAAAGTCAAAACAGCAGATCCCTCGCGGGCTAAAGCCCGCTCAGGATGACAAATACAAAGGACTTGTGACGGTGTACCTAAAGGTACGCCCCTTCAAATGCAGTCCAACTCGAGTTTTTCAGCAGCCTGTAAGGATCGTGCCCTGATACAAAACAGGTCGGACTGGTGATAGGACATACCGAACGCCATGACTCGCGGAACCCACTCATTCGGACCCCGCGAATGAGTGGGGCACCCGGCCCGACGAGAGGACGGGGATGCCCTCTGACGGCAATCCAAAGCATAATCTTCAGCCGGTGTACTCTGCTATTGGCCGATACGTTCGTCCAATAGACTCGCCGTCGCGGTTCTGGCTTAATGAGGGTGCCGCTGATGGGAAGAATTGCGGGCGCTACACTCGCGCCTCGCATCCAGCGGAAACCGGGATTGCCGGGACACCGTACTTGTGATGAGCACTGTATCGAAGGAGCCAGCAATGAACAACGTACAAGTCGAACAGAAGAGTTATGAGATGCCCCCGAAGGAAGGAATCAGTATCGCGCAGTTTCTCACCGTCGCCGACATCGAGCGATCGGCTCGCTACTACGAACGGGTCTTCGGCGCTCGCATCCTGAGCCTGGGTGACGGCAACGCGCCTGGGTACCTTCAGCTTGCGAATATCTGGATGATTCTAAACGTTGGGGGCGGGCCGACCCCCGACAAACCGACAGTGACGCTGAGCGTCCCCGACCCAAATCACATCAACAGCTTTCTGAATATCCGCGTGGCAGATATTCAAGCTTGCTACGAACTGTGGAAAAGTCGAGGAGCAGAGTTCATCACGGAGCCGATCCCCAAGTACGGCGAGATCCGCTGCTACATGCGCGATCCTGACGGTTACATTATCGAGGTCGGACAGAGCACCGATCTCACCTACGGTTAGCGCTCGGCTTGGGCGGGACACAGAGTGAACGTTCCTGACCACAACGTCCAACCGGTACTTTGGTAGGGATTGATCGGTTGGTCCGATAGATTCGTCGTCGCGCTTTTGCCATCGGGCCCGAAGGCTGTGACTCGCGGAACCCACTCATTCGAACCCCGCGAATGAGTGGGGCACCTGTGATCTTTCAAGAGGTTGTCCATTCGGTTGGAACCGGAGAAGCTGGTTGTGACGAGCAACTAGTAACTCTGGAGACCGAATGGACTATCACAAGAATGCCCCATGGACGGCGATGAGTCGAGGGCGTCTTGCCCGTATGGTGATCGACGACGGCTTGCGGGTAAGTGCCGCGGCTTTACGGTTCAGGGTGAGTGCCAAGACGGCGGCCAAATGGGTGGGCCGGTATCGCCAGTTGGGAGCTGCCGGCATGGTCGACCGCAGCTCGCGGCCACACTCCAGCCCGCGACAGATCCATTCCTCATTAGGGGAAAGGGTTGTTGCTTTTCGGCGCGAACACCTGCCCGGTTACGAGATTGCGCGCCGCACTGGTCTCAGTCCGGCCTCGGTCAGCCGCATCCTGCGCCGCGCCCGACTCAGTCGCTGGCGCGATCTGAACCCACCCCCTCCCGTGCAGCGCTACGAGCATCCCCGGCCCGGCGACCTGCTGCACCTGGATATCAAAGGCATGACTCGCTTTTCTGAAGTTAGCCGACGCGGCGATGGACGCCTGCGGGGCAAGCGGAAACATCCTGGTTTCCGGGCGCTGCATGTCGCCGTGGACGATCACTCGCGCCTGGCCTTTACCCAGATGCTGCCCGATCAAAAGGCCGAAACCACTGTCGCTTTCCTCGCCGCCGCCACCGACTTCTTCGCCACTCACGGTATCGGCGTGCGCGCTCTGCTCACCGACAACGGCTCCAGCTACCGCTCCGCTCAGTTCCGTCAGGCTTGTCAGACCATGCACATCAAACATCACCGCACTAGGCCCTACACTCCCAGAACCAATGGCAAGGCCGAGCGCTTCATCCAGACCGCCCTGCGCGAGTGGGCTTACTCACAGCACTGGTCCGACTCCGAGCAAAGGGACGCTCATCTCCAGCCTTGGACCGACTACTACAACCGTGTACGCCCCCATGGTAGCCTCAACTACAGGCCGCCCATCAGCCGCTCCGATCCCGGAACAACGTCTTGATCATCTACAGCCACCCAGCTGCTCCATTTCCACTCTTCGGGTTCTGGAGTGGGGCACCCGGGGGGACATGGCGTTCGGAAACCGCGTCGACCTTCGTTACCGCCCGTACCTCAGCTTCTTCATAACTTTCGCGAACCCCTGCATGGCGGCGTCGTGCTGGCGACCTTGCTTCCGGGCTTGCTTGACCATGTCATCGAAGAACTGCCACGGCGGCTCCTGCAGGCGGTGAAGCACGACAGTGTCGTTTCTCGCGATGACGAGGAACGCCGTCCCTGGTTCGATCGCGAGCGCCTTGCGAACAGGACCAGGAATGACGACTTGTCCGCGGGAAGAGATGCGGGTGGTAAAGGGGGTTCTCATAGTACGTCAGTATAATTTCTTACTTTAGTAACAAGCAAGTAAAGTAAGATTTCAGTATATGTCTTACTTATAAGAAAATCGCAAGGATATGCCGGATCTAAGTCTCGCGGCGGGTGGCCCAGGGGCGATGTTGCGGGTGCAACGTTTGGCCGGTGCCGGCTGAGCAACGCCGGCACGTCCACCCCTCGACAAGTTCAGGGCGGGCCCTTGCAAAAAACGCAGGGACAGGGCACCCTCTGTGGAACGGTGCACGCAAACAATCGTTAAATATGGGCCACCCGCCAAATCCAATCAAGGAGACTCTCAAGTGACAACGCAGCAACTATCGATTGCGCGCGAGAGTGCAAGCCTGTGGCGAGTTACCTTCAACAACCCGCCAATCAACATGTTTGTTCCCACAACCATCGTCGAGTTGGGAGCGCTAATGACCGACCTCGAGGCGGACCCGTCCGTGAAGGTCGTCGTGTTCCAGTCGGCGAATCCCGATTTTTTCGTCGCCCATCTCGACGTAGCCAAGGCAGCGGAACGGCCAGAGGTGCTGGGCCTTTGGCGCGACTTTGTGCTGCGCCTCTCGTCCACGCCAGTGGTGAGCATCGCCTAGATTCGCGGCCGCACGCGCGGCATCGGTAACGAGTTCGTGCTGGCCTGCGACATGCGCTTCGCCAGCCGGCAAAGCGCCTTATTTGGCAACCCCGAGGTCGGCGTCGGATTGGTCCCGGGCGGCGGCGCGATGGAATGGCTCCCACATTTGGTCGGCCGCTCACGCGCACTTGAGATCGTGCTCAGCGGCGACGATTTCGATGCCGATATCGCCGAGCGCTACGGCTGGGTGAACCGCACGCACGACGATGGCGACCTCGATTCGTTTGTCGATACGCTCGCCCGGCGTGTGGCCTCGTTCGACCGTGAAACGCTAGCCGCGGCGAAGGCCCAGATCAATCGGTTCGGGACGCCGACAGCTGCCGAACTGCAGTCGAGCAGCGACCTTTTCTTTCCACTGCTGGCCTTGCCAGGTGCGCAGGCGCGCCGTGCCAAGGTCCGCAATATCGGGTACGGCGTTCCGAGCGACTTCGAATTGAACTTCGGCCGGTACCTCCCTACGTTCGGGCCGGCGGACGACGATGACACGGATAGTTCCAAATCCGCGTAGGCCAGGGCGGCTGAGGGAGTTGCAATCAAAGTTGGCTCTGCTGTCGATTTTCCTTGTCCCCGACGACTATAGGGTGAACGAGCCAGCGCACAAGATTCCGCTGCTGGCTCTACCAATCGGAGAAGAACAATGAAATACATCTGTTTGGGATACCTCGAGGCCGGCAAGTTTGAAAACATGTCTGAGAGCGAGCGCAACACCATACTGGACGAGTGTTTTAGCTACAACGACGAACTGCGGAAGAACGGACATCTGGTCGCTGAGGAACCTCTTCAGCCTGCCCACACGGCGGTGACCGTGGGTTGGAAGAACGGCAGGGTTGCAGTGACGGATGGTCCGTACGCGGAAACGAAGGAGCAATTGGGTGGAATTCAGGTGCTTGAGGCGCGAGATCTGAATCACGCAATTCAGCTCATTTCCCGAAGTCCGGGAGTGAAGTTGAACTGTGGAACAATTGAGATACGTCCAGCGGCGGATATTAGCGAAATCATGAAGGAGAGCGAGCGGCGACGAAAGAACACAGCACGTTGAGACCGAGCCGTCGGAAGAATGACCAGAATCGCGGCGGCGCTGTCCTGGTGGCAATCCTGTCTTTCAGCTGGCTTGGTCAGGCTGCCGCTGATGCGCGGACTGCTTCACGGAAATACGTAGGCGACAATGCCTATGACTCCGGCAAATTGGATAGCGAGCTTCGCCGATACGGAATTGAACTGATCGCCCCGCCCCACACCGCATGAATCGAAAAAATACGACCCAAGACCTGCGTCGCGTGCGACGGTATCGCCGACATTGGAAGATTGAACAGCTGTTTGCGTGGCTACAAATTTCCGCAGGTTGGTTGTTCGTTACGAACGCGCGCTGAAAGCTTTCTTGGAATGCTCCAGCTAGGCTGTTTGATTGCTGAGGAATTTATGAGATGGGTAGTAATCAACTAACCGCTAGTCCCTAGCCTAGCCACTGCTCTTAAAGCTGTCCCGCAGCGCATCTTCAATGCTGTATTGAATAACACTCTCATACTCTTTGCCGAGAAACCGCTGCAACCGGGTGGTATCCATAGTGTAGGAGCCAATCAGATAGGGCAGGGCAGCTGGAGGAATCGAGGAAATACCCAGCTTCCACAACAAACGGAAGACGGCACGGCAAGTGGCTCGGGTAGGTGCGCGTTTGATCCTGGCCTGCGCTATTTCAGCGCATCGTTGGATCGTGACGGACTCCCCACGACCGGCGACATTCAAAATGGTCAGCGACGGATCGCTTGCTGGGCGATCCAAGAGATGCACCAGCAACCTTGCCATGTCATCCACGTGTACAAACTGGAAGCGCTTCTCCAGATACTTGTTGCCGCGAGGCAACAACCAGGGCAATCGTTTTCCCGCGACTCGCATACGAGCGGCGCGTTTGCTGTTGCCCAATGGAATTCCGCGCAATGCGCCGATCATATAGTTCTGCACGCTGGCGCCCGCGAAAATATGTGGACGCACCATGTAGGTGTGACAATCGCCAAGGCTCTCGGCTCGATAGCGGACCACCTCGTCGCATTCCCGTTTATGAATGGCGTAAGGCAAGGTGTGCGCACGGAGCGGCGCTTCCTCGTTGACCGGCCCCGCGGTCTCTGGACCGTATACAGCTACGCTGCTGGGAAAAATAAACTGCTTGACTTGGCCGCCGGTACGGTTGACCACGCTTATGGCTTCCATAACGCGCGCCGTGCCGGCGACATTAATCTGCCACATGCGTTCCGGATCGAGAACCCCGGAACGCACGGGATCTAGGACGAATGCAAGGTGAATTACGGACTGTGCCCCAGTTTCCCGAAGCAGCTCGATGAGCTGCCAGCAAGAGGGCTCGCGCCCCAGGTCGGTTTGCTCGAATCTTGCCAGACTGGAACTGTCGGGCGGACGCATATCGGCGCCCACCACGGAAAAATCGGAAAGTAGGGGCAGCAACCGGGTGCCCAGGTTCCCCGAAATTCCCGTCACCAGGACAGTTCGTTCCGGCGGCATGACTATTTGGGAGGCGCCTCTGAATTCGGGGGAGTGGATTCCGAATCCGGCTTCGCTCCAGCAGATCCTTTCGGGTTGAGGACCATGTGCTGTACGGTGGGCGCCTTCTCAGGTCCAAAGTACGCTTCATTGAGGTCTATGGTCGCCGCGCTCTGGATCTGTTGAATCTTGTCGGTAATCAGTTGTCGCTGCAACGTGGATGTGATGGACGCTTTGACGTCGTTCAGAGGAACCTGGCGAATGGAAATCAGCTTGTAAATATAGAACGAGCCAGGATCTGCGAATACCTGGGAAATCTCACCCGGTTTTAAGTCGAAGACGGTCTCATGGGCCTCTGGCAAGGTACCAGCACGGCGTGCTCCTACATTGACATCGGGGGGAGCGGTGGTCAGACCGTCATGGTCCATCGCTTCCTTTTGCAGCTTTACGGGATCCTCACCGGCGACCCAGCGTTCCCTGATTTTTTCGGCGTAAGCCTTTTGCTCAGCGTCGGTCGGCTTGGGTTTGTCGCTGGCGACCGTCCGCGGAATCATGATGCGCTGCAAGTTCCCTTCGACGTACTTTTTGGGATTCTGGTTGTAATAGTCCTCGATCTGCTGATCAGAGAGGTGGGAATACTCCTGGACGATATGCTGATTCAGCGCGTCCGTCAGGATCTGGTTCCTGGCGAACTGAAGAATTTCCTGCACGCGGGGATCGTTTTCCAGACCGAGTTCGCGCGCGGTATCGGCAAAAACCAGGAGCTTCGAATACTGCGAGGCGAAATTGCGCAACACATCAGGAGGCATGGGGGGCTTGCCGGGTTGTTGCAAGGCTTTGGTCATCTTCTCGAACTGCGCGCGAGTCATGCTGCTGACGCAGCCGGCAGGCGCTGTGGTGGCGGGAGCCTTAGGTTGGCACACACCCTTCAGTGTGATAACGGCTTGATCCATAGGGACCTTGGTTGTCTCGGCGGAGTAGCCAACGGGTGCGGCACCACCGGACGCTGGGGCCGAGCTCTGACTGTTTTGAGTGGTGGCCGCAGGAGGAGTAGGAGGTTGATTCGAGTTGGGCTCCTGGGCATAGGTGGCATAGCTAAGAGCACACGAAAGCGCAAGGACTAAATAAACAAAACGTGACATGTAGCGGTGTTCCTCCGGAGTAAACACGCCCTAAGGTGGCGCGGGTAGATGGATACAAAAATGTACCACACTGAGGCTGACTTGCGTCAGATGCCTGTGGCTGGCGGCCAAGCCAGGGTTTGCGGATTTAAGCGGAAGGTGAATAATCGAAGCATATGGCGGATGGCGTCACGACTGCTGGCATGAGGCGGGAGAAGAAGGCGGTCGCCTTGCATTCCATCTATGCCGCCGTGGCCATCACGCTGCTGAAGACTGCAGTGGGTGTGACGACCGGCAGTCTGGGTATTCTCTCCGAGGCGGCGCACTCGGGTCTCGATTTGGTGGCGGCGGCCATTACTTACTTTTCAGTTCGTGTCTCAGATAAGCCCGCCGACGCCGATCATCAGTATGGGCACGGAAAAATCGAAAGCTTCTCGGCTTTTCTCGAAACTGGTTTGCTGCTACTGACCTGCATCTGGATCGTATACGAGGCTATCCGCCGTCTCTTCTTTCATTTCGTCCACATCGAGCCCACCATCTGGGCATTCGCGGTCATGGGTGTTTCAATTGTGGCTGACTATTGGCGTTCACGCCGTTTGGGCCGCATTGCCGACAAATATGACAGCCAGGCGCTACACGCCGACGCGCTGCACTTTAGCACCGACATCTGGTCCAGCGCAGTCGTGATTTTGGGATTGGCCCTGGTATTGGCGGGACGGCAATACTCGCTGCCTTGGCTGGCGAAGGCGGATTCGATCGCCGCACTCTGCGTAGCTTGCATTGTGGTGTACGTCAGTTGGCGCCTGGCGCGCCAAACCATTGACGCTTTGCTCGATGCCGCTCCGACTGGCGTGCGCAACCGCATTATTGAAGAGGTATACCGCGTAGATGGAGTGTTGGAGGTTGACCGGGTTCGGATCCGCAGAGGCGGCAGCCACTATTTTGCCGACGTCTCCATAGCTATGTCGCGCAATGTGACGTTTCAGAAATCAGAGCAGGTTTCCAATGAAGTTGCTGCTCGCATTCGTGCTGTCTTGCCTGAGGCCGACGTAGTTGTGAACACGGTTTCGCGGGCCAGTCGACAGGAAAGCCTATTCGACCGGATTCGGGCGGTGGCCACGCGCAACAACCTCAACGTGCATGATATTAGCGTTCAAGATGTCGGCGGCAGTCTGCATGTAGAGCAGCACGTTGAGCTCAACGAAAAGCTCAGTCTGAAGGAGGCACATGATCGAGTCACCCGGTTGGAAAGCGAGATGAAGGAGGACGTAGGTGAGATCTCGAGCATTCTGACCCACATTGAGAGCGAGCCAGCTACCATCGAGACCAGCGATGGGCCAGTCCGTGCTCCCGGCTTTGAAAACCGGCTGCAACAAGTGAAGGAAGGGTTCCCTGAGGTCGTGGACATGCACGACCTCATGTTTAAACAGGTTGGGGGACGACTCTACCTGTCGCTGCACTGCACCATGAACGACGATCTACCACTCTCCCGCGTACACGATATACAAACCGCGATGGAAAGCCGATTTCGCCAGGAAGTTCCCCAGTTGTTTCGCGTCCTAATTCATCCCGAGCCGCAGACCGACAACCGGCGATAGAGAGTTAGGGTTTGTGGGCTGGGTCTTCTTCGATGGCAGCATCCTGTTCATCATGTTCGGCAGTTTCACCAAGAGGATAGGAATACATCTTGCTGGGAACGTTCGTCGGCGCTTGTCGCCGTACGGCAATCATCTCGGCCACAATGGCAACCGCGATCTCTTCCGGTGTGACTGCCCCGATCTCGAGGCCTACCGGCGCGTGTACATCTTTGAATTTCTCGGCCGGAATACCTTCTTTTTCCAGTTCCTTGTAGATCGAAATGGTTTTGCGCCGCGAACCAATCATGCCGAGATACCGCGCACGCGCGTTAAGGGCCCATCGCAGCACGCGCATGTCGTCGCGGTGTCCGCGAGTCACGATGACGATGTACGACGATTCGGGCGGGTTGAGTTCCGCTGTAGCCAGTTCAAAATCACGGGCAATCACCTCGCGCGCATCAGGGAAGCGCTCACGGTTGGCGTAAGCCGCGCGGTCATCCACCACGACCACGTCAAAACCCGCGATGGCCGCGACTTTGTAAAGATTGAAGGCCACGTGACCCGCACCAAAAATGTACAGCAGCGCGGCCGGCAGCACCGGCTCGATGAAAATTTCCAACGTGCCACCGCAAACCAAGCCAGTGTCGTACTTGGGATTGTTGTTGAGGTTGAAAGTCAGCGAGCGCGGCTTCTCCTCTTCCATCACCTCGCGTGCAACCTGCCAAACCTCGGCCTCCACGCATCCGCCGCCGATGGTGCCCACGATGGAGCCATCGTCGCGCACTAGCATCTTCGCAGTTTGAAACGACGGGATGGATCCGCGGACGTTGGTGATGGTGGCCACAGCGCCGCGGCGTCCCTGGCGACGAAGCTCAACGATTTGTTCGTAGATATCCACCGAAACCAATTATTAAGGCCTACCAGCATTAAGTCAAAGGGACGATTAAAATGCTGCATGTGTCTGCAGAGCTGCGGATACTTAGGAGACATAATGAAAGCAGTTCGCATTCATGAATTCGGCGGTCCGGAAGTTCTCAAGTACGAAGAGATTCCTGATCCGGAGTTGCGCAAAGATCAGGTCCTGGTGCGAGTGCGTGCCTGTGCGCTGAACCATCTCGATCTCTTTGTGCGGATGGGCCTGCCGGGGGTGAAGCTGCCGCGCATCCTGGGTAGCGACATCGCGGGCGAGGTGAGGGCGTGCGGCGAGTATATTACCGACTTGGCACCGGGCACACGCGTGCTGCTGGCGCCCATGGTCTTCTGCAACCATTGCGAGCAATGCAATAACGGACGGCACAATTCCTGCCCGCAGTTCAACGTGCTGGGCAACGGTGTGGACGGGGGGAACTGTGAGCTGATCGCCGTGCCGCGAGTGAACGTTATCCCGATCCCCGATTTCCTGGGTTTCATAGAGGCTGCGAGTGTGCCACTGGTCTTCCTTACCGCCTGGCACATGCTGATTGGACGCGCTCACTTGCGGGCCGGGCAGACAGTGCTGGTCTTGGGTGCTGGGTCTGGAGTAGGGTCAGCAGCAATCCAGATATGCAAGATGCTGTCGGCCGAGGTAATCACCACCGCGGGCGATGGGCAGAAGCTGTCGAGAGCTCGCGAGTTGGGTGCCGACCACACAATCGATCACTACAAGCAGAAGATCTCCGATGAGGTGAAGCGCATCACCAATCGTCGCGGTGTGGACATCGTCTTCGAGCACGTTGGTCAAGCCACCTGGAAGGAGAGCCTGAAATCGCTAAAGCCTGGCGGGACGCTAGTGACCTGCGGCGCCACAACGGGCTATCAGGGTGATCTCGATCTGCGTTTCCTGTTCTCGCGGCAACTTTCGCTGCTGGGCTCGTACATGGGCGCAATGGGTGAGTTAGACGAGGTCCTTAAGCATGTTTTCGCTGGCAAACTGAAGCCGGTGGTAGATCGCACTTTCCCGCTAAGTGAAACGCGGGCAGCACATGAATATCTAGGCAAGAGCGAGCAATTCGGCAAGGTGGTAGTCACACCCTAGGCGCGAGGACTGAAGTGAAAACGAAGGTGGCAGCGGCATTCACAGTTCGTCTCGCGACGGAAGCGGATGTTCCGACTCTGGAGCAACTGATCAAGGAGTCGGTGCGGATGTTGCAAGCGCCCGATTACACCGTGGAACAGAGGGAAACCGCACTGCGCATGGTGTACGGCGTCGACACGCAGCTCATCCGCGACGGGACATACTTTGCGGTCGAAGCGGAAGGAAAAGTCGTAGGCTGCGGCGGATGGAGCCGGCGCAAAACGCTTTACGGCGGCGATCATCATGCAAGCCGCGAAGACGCGCTGCTCAATCCCAAGACGGATGCGGCTCGCATCCGAGCTTTCTTCGTCCGGCCCGGATGGGAACGTCGCGGTATTGGTAGCGCTATTTTGCAAGCATCCGAAGCGGCTGCGGTCGCAGAAGGCTTCGCGCGCTTTGAACTAGGATCAACGCTTACCGGGGTTCCATTCTATCGTGCTCTCGGGTATGCCTCGATTGAGGACATCGACGTACCACTGATGAACGGAGTGATTTTGCAGGTCGTTCGGATGACGAAACCGGCTGCTCAAAAAGGGCGGGGCAAAGCGCATCCTTCGACACTTAAAGCCCGCTCGGGATGACAATACTTAGATGACAATACTTAGAGGTCCGACGCGAACCTGGAGGTCCGCTCTACTTTGCGTCTCATGACGCGGGCGACGCATCCATATGGGTAGGTATAATTAATTGAAATGACCACTGAGTATCGTCCTCCACATTTCGACAATCCTGAGCCGGGCACAGAGCGCTTCGACAATCTTGTTGGATCGGAGCAGAGTCGCGGCCAGATGCTTCGCGCCACCTTTGGTCAGCAGCAACACGAGGGCGTCCTGATGGCCTCGATGGACGCGGTCGTCAATTGGGTGCGCAAGAATTCGATTTGGCCGATGACCTTTGGCCTAGCGTGCTGCGCCATCGAGATGATGTCGATGGGCGCGTCGCGTTTTGACATTGCTCGCTTTGGCGCCGAGGTCTTTCGCCCGTCGCCGCGGCAGTCGGACCTGATGATCATTGCCGGCCGCGTCTCACAGAAGATGGCGCCGGTGATCCGCGAACTCTATATGCAGATGCCGGAACCCAAGTGGGTCATCTCGATGGGAGCGTGCGCAACCTCGGGTGGCGTGTTCAACAACTACGCTCTGGTGCAAGGCGTGAATCAGTGGATCCCGGTGGATGTTTACGTGCCCGGCTGCCCTCCCCGTCCGGAACAACTGATTTACGCAATTATGCTACTGCAGGAGAAGATCAAGAACGAGCGCGGCTCGTTCCGGCGCGCGCTGAATCTGGAGCCTGCTTAAGAAGCCTTACCCAGGGCTTGTGCCCCGGGCTAAAACAACTTCCGCCCTGTGGGCTTGACTCTGAGTCCAAGACATTTCATCGTCGATACTACTTTGCGATAGGCAGTGAGCATCACCGCTCCGCCGGCGGGCAGCAAATCGACTGTAGTGTGCATCCTACCTGGCGATAGCAATCCTTTGCCGTGGATTGCCCAAGCTCATGCGCGTCCCCCGCACCGTCGCTACGATCATTGCATTCCTGCTGGTCAGCCTTTCAGCATGGTCCGTGTCGCAGCTTCGCCAAATTGGAATGGCGAATTTGCCCGGATCGCCCGGCTTCGGCGAGCTTGCATTCGCCAAGGGAATGCTAGTGATGAGCCATACCGCAGCATCCGCGGTCGATATTTTCGATCCGGCCAGGCGCCGGGTCGTTGCGCAAATTGACGGCCTGCAGTCGCCCCGCGGCATCGCTGTGGACGAGCAGAATGGCAAAGTTTATGTAGCCGATGCGGGAAGCAACTCCATCGCGGTAATTTCGACCGACACCTGGAAAGTCAGTGACAGTATTTCTGTGCAAGGCTCTCCTGATCAACTGCTGCTCGACAACCGCGGCAAAATGTATTGGAGCGACGCCGACGCCGGTACGATTTCGCTGCTCGATCTCAGCACAAAGCAGAGCATTGGTACGGTGCAGGTGGGCGGAACTCCGCGGTACCTGGCAGGCGATCCCGACCGTAAAGTCGTTTTCGCCACGGTCCAGGATCGGCACGAGATTGTTGCCATCGATCCGCAACTCAAGGTTACGGCCCGCTTCGATTTGTACGCATCGCAGCCTACGGGCTTGGTTTACGATCCACGGGTGCGGGAGTTGTACGTGGCTGCGCGCTTCGCCGTGCTGGCAATCAACGCTGATACCGGGGCCGAGATCAATCGCGTGCCGGCCGCGGCGGGCGTTGACAGGTTGTGGCTCGATCCTGAGTCGCGCACCTTATATGCCGCGGGTGGTGGATCTTTGCTTGTGATGCATGCCAATGGACGCCTTTCCGCGCTAGAGGAGATCGCCAGCGAAGTGAAAGGACACACTGTCGCGTACGATGCCGAAAAGAGATTGGTATTTCTCCCTGGCGGCCGGGAGAGCAAATCAAAAATCTTGATCTTTAAGCCGATGGCGGGTAATCCGTCGTCGGTAGCGAGCGACGGTGCCCAGAGTCCGGTGCCGTAGAAGCTCGGTTGTTTTCGAATGCAACTTGTGTCGTTCGACAACAGCCCGAACAGTCCGAAGCTTTCTAGTGCTTGGTGAACACTCAATGATCCTTCCGACCTGACCAGTTGCTGAACCCTTCCTGCGAAGTGCTGGCTGGCTGAGACGCCCACCTGAATCCCTGCACCCCCAAATCCATCCAATCCCTCGGGCGAAGTTCGCACTGGCTGCTCGCTATCACGCCCGCGAAAGACGATTCTGCGCAAGGACGACATCCATTCATGATGAAGATTGGAATCACGTGTTATCCGACGTACGGTGGCAGTGGTGTTGTGGCCACGGAGTTGGGCCTGGAGTTGGCTGATCGCGGGCACGAGGTTCACTTCATCTCGTACTCACAGCCCATCCGGCTTCCCAAGACGTACCCAAACATCCACTATCACGAGGTGGAAGTTTCGCGCTATCCGCTGTTCGAGTATCCGCCGTACGATCTGGCGCTGGCCACGCGCATGGCGGAGGTCGCCGAGATTTATGATCTCGACCTGTTGCACGTGCACTATGCGATTCCGCATTCCGTCAGCGCGATGCTGGCGCGACAGATGCTGGGTTGTGATCACGCGCGCCCCCGTCGCAAGTTACCCTACGTGACAACCCTGCACGGAACCGACATCACACTGGTTGGATCCGATCCGTCGTATCTGCCCATCACCCGCTTTTCGATTGACCAGAGTGACGGCGTCACCTCGATTTCCGACTATCTGAAGCGGAGGACGCTGGAAGTGTTTGCGGTGCAGACGCCGGTCCAGGTGATTCCCAACTTCGTCAACTGCGATCTCTATCACCGCACTCCGGAGTTGCTGGAGCGTCGCTCCGTGTACGCGAACGCAGACGAGAAGATCCTGGTTCACCTGTCGAACTTTCGGCCGGTGAAAAGGCTGGGTGATGTTATCGAGATCTTCGATCGGGTGCAGAAGAAAATTCCGGCCCGCTTGCTGCTGATCGGCGATGGGCCGGAGCGTTCCAGTGCGGAGTGGCTGACGGTAAAGAAGGGGATTCACAAGAAGGTGGAGTTCCTCGGCAAGCAGGACCGCATTAACGAGAAGCTGGCGGTGGCAGACGTGCTGTTGCTGCCGAGTGAACTGGAGTCTTTCGGACTGGCGGCCTTGGAGGGGATGGCCTGCGAAGTTGTGCCGATCGCAACCAGAGAAGGTGGCCTCCCGGAAGTTGTGGACCACGGCAAGACCGGATTTCTGGCGGCTGTGGGCGACGTGGAAACCATGGCCGGCGATGCGATAAAAATTTTGTCGGACGAAAAGAAATTGAGACAGATGGGGGAAGACGCTCGCGCCAGTGCTCAGGCGCGGTTCTGTGCCAGCAAAATCATTCCCATGTACGAACGTTTCTATCGCGAAGTACTGGACCGCTCTTCGTAGATGGCGCCCGCAACCGAACCGCCCATTTCTTCGGCCTCCAGCACCGGAAGTACCAGTCGCACCAAGGTTCCGCGATTAGGTTGGCTCTGCACCGTGATCTCAGCGGCGTCGCCGTAAACCACCTGAAGGCGCTCCGTAACGTTGATCATTCCAATGCCTGTGCCTGAAGAGGCGCTGGCCCCGGTGACGGACATGCCGACCCCGTCGTCTTCTACCTCAATCACTACACGCTGCTCGGCGCAACGGCTGCGAATGTAGATGCTTCCTCCGTCAATCTTGGAAGCGAAGCCATGCTTGACCGCGTTCTCAACGAGTGGCTGCAAGATCATGCTGGGTACCAGATGCTCAAGCGAGGCAGGCTCCAATTCCTTGACCACCTTCAGCTTGTCGCGGCCAAAGCGCGCGACCTCGATGTCGAGATAGTCGTCCAAGAATTCCAATTCCTCGCGCAACGGGACGAACGAATCTCCTTTGCGCAGCAATCGGCGCAGGATATTGCCCAGCTTCACGATCATTTCGCGGGCGGAATCGGGATCGCGGCGCACCAGCGAAGCCACCGAATTCAGCGTGTTGAACAGGAAGTGGGGATTGATTTGGCTTTGCAAGGCTTCCATGCGCGCTTGCAACAGCAGCCGCTCCTGCTGTTCCAGTTTCATCTCGATGCGAACATTGTTAAGCACCTTCAGCGCGATCGCGACCGCCATGACCGTGCCAGCGTAGATGGCCAAATCGATCAACCAATTGTTCGCATCGAGTGCGAAGATGCGCCTGGGAAAGGCGCGGTGCAGTTGTATGCGGACGAACTCGAGACCGAGGATGAGAAAGAAGAACGAGGTCTGCCAATCGATGAAGGACTTGCGGATGCTGCGCCGAATCCAGTGGTAAATGCTGAGGTCGAAGAGGGGCGAGAACGACCAGATAGCTTCGCGATCAGGACCCAGATGGCGCAGCACGCCCGCCATGGCTCCGGCAAGAACGTACATTGGTAGCGTAAGCCACTCGCCAAAAACTACCGCTGGGAGAGCCACCAGCGCGCCGCCCGCGATTCCCACGAGGCGTCCGCCGATAACGCCCATCAGGATGGCGCCCTCAAAAGAAATATCCGCCGCATAGAAACTGGGGACCCAATGCCGGATCAGAACGCCCAAGGCTATGGGGGTTCCGACGATAGCGACAATCTCGATCTTCTCGCTGAGCGTGCGTTCCTCGCGAAACAGCAGAACGCGGAAGCGCCGCGCGCGCACCAGTACGCTGCTGATTGCCGCGGCGACGCCAAGGCGGATCAGCAAGGTCACGAGAATGAGGCGATGGTCCATTTAGTGGCCAGTGGTTAGGGGATAGTGGTTAGAGAACAGGACCGGCTGATTGTCTGAAAGACTGATGTCGCGCTTCAGCCGCGTAGTCCAAGGCCGCTGAACAGGATATTTGCAACTGAGAACTAGCCACCATCCACTAGCCACTATAACGCTCCTGCGGCTTTAAGCAGAGCCTGTTGCGCGCTGATCGCGGTCGGGTGCGCCGCCCTGCGCCATGTCGCGATTGCCGCCTCCGCGCGTGCCAAGCTGCTGTGTCGTCTGTTTCATCAAAGCACCGATGTCGTTTCCGAGGCCAGGCGTTTGCGCGAATACCAGCGACGGTTGGGAACCTCCGCAACTGAGCAACGCCACCACCTTACCGTTCCGGGTGAGTTTCTGGGCCAGCATCTTCAGATAAGCGAGATCACGATCGGGAAAGAACTGTACGACTAGCTGGTATTCGGCTCGCTTGTCCGCGGTTTGCAGAATGTTATTGGCTTGAAGTTCCGCAACTTCCTCCAATAGATTGTGCTGCGCTTTCTGAGCTGACTTGACCTCGTCGAGCGACTTCCGCGCTTGCTGAGGAAGCTCCCAAATGTGCGTTGAAAATACGGCCGCGGCCTCTGTGAGCGTCTCAAAGTCGTGACGTGCTGTGCGAACGGCGCGCAGCCCGCACACGAACTCGACGCGCACTCCCTGCTTTACCTTTTCAGTTTTGCGTAGCAGGGTAGCGCCAATCTGTCCGGTGCTTCGCACGTGAGTTCCACCGCAGGCGTTCAGGTCGAAGTCGCGAATGTCGATCAGACGGAATTGGTCGCGTTCCGTGGCAGGTATCTTGCGGACCCCCATTGCGCGCGCTTCGTCGGGAGTGGCGAAGCGAATCTCAACCGGTCGGTCTTCGGCGATCACGTCATTGGCAAGCTTTTCGGCCGACTCCAGTTGCTTTGCCGTGACCGCATTGTTAGCAAGGTCAATGGTGCAGCTCTCGTCGCCCATGTGGAACGAAACGGTGGGGAATCCATAAAGCTTTTCGCAGGCAGCAGACAGTACGTGTTGTCCAGAGTGCTGTTGCATGTGATCGCGACGGCGATCGGTATCGACGGCCCCGCGCACGAGCGCACCAGGTTGCAGACCTTGCGCGTCACCTTCAACGGTGTGGAGAACATCTCCGGTCCGCTCATTTTCGACAACTTCCTTTACGCGAAATCGACGAGGATCGGCGCCTGCCAATTCAAGCCAACCGGTGTCAAAGATCTGCCCACCACTCGTGGGGTAAAACGCCGAGCGGTCCAAGGTGACCGCGATAGTTTCAGCTTCGTGGCTCACGGCCATCACCCGTGCTTCAAATTTGGTGAGGAAGGAGTCAGTGTAGTAGAGGCGATCAGTCAAGATGTTTACTCCCCGCACCGCGACATCCGATGAAATTTGATTAACAGACGCATCGCGCAATCCTATTGCGAAACTATCCATATCGTATAAGATTCTTGCCGCACGAACTTCCTTCCACGAGAGGAGCGATATAGCGATATGAAGACCATTCTACGGGGAACGATTTTGGTAGTGCTGGGCGGACTGTGCGCGATGCTCTTGGCGGCGCAGGACTCGGCAATGTCCGCGAAACCTAAAGCGGCCAAACCGAAGGATCAAATGGGCACGCCCATGCCCAAGCCGGCGCCTGAAATGGCGAAGATGATCAAGATGATGGCGGGGAACTGGACCGTGACCGAGAAGAGCGATCCCAATGCCATGTTTCCCAACGGCGGCGCAGGTAAGGGCACCGCGCTACTGACACCGGGACCGGGCGGACTGTCGTTGGTGGAGAAATATCACTCCAGTGGACTGATGGGTCCCAATTTCACGGGTGCGGGAACGTTCTGGTGGGATCCCAAGGTCCAGGCCTACCGCGGCGTCTGGTGCGACAGCATGACGCCGAATGGCTGCGATGGCAGCGGCACCACAAAGTGGGATGGGGACAAACTGGTGGGCGCGATGGAAGGTGACATGAACGGTCAGAAAATGGTGACCCGGTTTACCTATTCTGACTTCAAGCCCGACTCGTTTGTCATGACCATCGAAATGGGTCCGGATGCGAGCAGTATGAAGAAGGCGATGACCATCACGTACACCAAGGCCAGCGGTATGACGGACAAGAAGATGTAGTACGGACCGAGCCCGCAGGTGTGGAGTTCTACGGGCTTGGAACAGATCCAGAATTATTTCTAATGAGTCGGCGGTGCCGGGGTGGGGGATTTCTGTTGCAGCGGTGCCGTCCTTGTTGGTGCAGGGCGCGAGCCTTCCAAAACCGATCCGGTGCGATTGGCACGGCGAGTGGCGAACACGGAAAGTGTAATGGAGGTGATCATGAAGATGATTGCCGCCCAAGTGGTGGCTTTCGACAGCACGGTCGCGGCAGTGCGAGTCCCAAAGGCAGTCTGGCTGCCCATGCCCCCGAAGGCGGCGGCGATGTCAGCACTCTGGCCGCTTTGCAGGAGCACCACGATGATCAGGAACAGACAGACAACAATGTGAATAACGGTGATCAGGACAACCATGTAGTTTTCAATCCTCGCATCCGGCGGTTGCGCAGCTTTACGCGGAGCCGCAACGGCATGGGCAATATCGTAACTCTATACGTTGCTTACAACTTGGTGAGGCATGGTGCGGAAGGGGGGACTTGAACCCCCATGCCTTTCGGCGCCACCCCCTCAAGATGGTGTGTCTGCCAATTTCACCACTTCCGCACACCCGACCGGATGCGGTGAGCATCGCGGGTTCCAAGCAGAAACGTAGAGGCAATTAAGTATAGCAAAGACAAGGGCTATGGCGAAGAGCGACGGCTGAGTGGCTGGCATCGGTCGAACGGCCCGTCTTGAATTGGAAAGCGTCGATGCGGCGTTCTGCCGATCGAGACCTCACCTCGCGAGTACCGATCGTGCCAACCTCCTGGACAGCGGGGGCATCGAACTAATTTATCGAGATACACGCTTTTCTGACACATAATCGGCAGGCTTTCTTGGACGTCAGCCGAAAGGGCCCGTAAGTTATGTCCGCCACTCCCGCGCAGTACAAATCCAGAATCGATTGGCCGTCGTGCCCATCGACGCACATCGTCCAGTTCTACGAGAAAGACGAGTTTCTGGTGGAGTCGGTGGCCCGTTTCGTGGCCCTTTCTTAGATCCCACCTTGGCAGCGGGTGGAGTCGCTTTGGTTGTTGCCACCAAAGCGCACCGGGATTCGCTTGCCGACGAGTTAAAGGCCCGAGGCTTGAACATCGAGGCCGCCACGCAAGAAGGGCGTTATGTAGCCTTGGACGCCGCTACGGTTCTTGCCCAGTTCATGATTGAAGGCTGGCCCGACGAGGTGCGATGCCGGGAGATATTGTCTGAGCTCGTCAAAAATGTTGCGACTTCGGCCCAAGGCTCTGCCAGCATAGCCGTATTCGGCGAAATGGTCGCTTTGTTGTGGGCGGAAGAAAAGCGCGATGCCGCGGTACGCCTCGAACAGATCTGGAACGAACTCGCCCAAAGCCACTCATTCAATCTTTTCTGCGCGTATCCCATGGCTGGCTTCGACCAAGAGAAGCATCGCAAGCTCTTCTTCAACATCTGTGGGGAACATTCGCAGGTAAATCCAGCCGAGGGCTACCCGGAGCACGGTAGCGAACGCCAGCAACGCCGCAGAGTGGCTAGCTTGCAGCAAAAGACGCGCGCTCTGGCGAACGAAATCCGGCTTAGCCAGGAACGGATTCTCCTTCTTCAGAATGCGGCTGGAGTGGGCACCTGGGAGATGGATTTGCTGGATGAAACGCTGTCCTTTTCCTCAAAGGCCGCGCACATGCTTCGGCTACAGGCGGGATGCCTTCCATTATCGAAGTTTTTGGCGGTCATGCCTTATTCTGGTGATCGGGATCGCCTCCTAGGGTCGTTGAAACGGGCTAGAACCGGGCGCAAGGAGTTTGTGACCGAATTCCGGATGAGCCTCGATTCGGAGACTCACGTGTTCTCGATCCGAGGTAAGACCGTTTATAACGACGACCAGCCACTGGTACTGGGAGTTCTCTCCGACGTGACCCCGCCGGAATAATGCGGTCCAAAGACCTCATGGGGGTGAAAGACTCACCCTGCTCGAATGTCTTTTTCGGCGTCTTGCCGAAGGGCAGTCTTTACTAGTACTTCACAATCTTCGTGAAGCTTGCGGGATCCAGACTGGCACCGCCAACGAGCGCGCCGTCAATTTCATTCTCTGACATTAGCGCGAAGACATTGTCCGGCTTAACGCTGCCGCCGTAAAGAATCCGGAGGGCGTGGGCGAAATCTTTGCCGAATGCCTTTTCGGCCTCATGCCGGATCACCATATGCGCATCGGCTGCCATCTGAGGCGTCGCGGTTTTGCCGGTGCCAATGGCCCACACCGGTTCATAAGCGACGGCGAGTTTCGCCGCTTTTCTTGCCGAGATGCCATTGAACGCTCGGGTGCATTGGCGCCGCAGCACGTCCTCGGTCAGGCCCGCCTCGCGCTCTTCAAGAACCTCGCCGACGCACACAATGGGTGTTAATCCATTCTCCAGCGCAACTTCGAGCTTGCGATTGACGCTGTCGTCGGTTTCGTTGAAGTACTCCCGGCGCTCCGAATGCCCGATGATCACATGTGTAACTTTGATTGCGGTCAGCATCGTGGGAGAGACTTCACCCGTGAAGGCCCCCTCTTTTTCCCAGTGCATATTCTGCGCGCCGATGGCAACGTTCGATCCGCGGGCAGCGTCCACAGCGGCGTGCAGGTCAACGAACGGCGGGCAGACGACGATCTCGTCGCGCGAGTGGCCAGCGACCATGGGCAGGAATTCGGTGAAGAACGTTGTGGTCTGCTCCGGCGTCTTGTACATCTTCCAGTTGGCGGCGATCAGCTTCTTACGTGTCATGTTTGAGTCCATCCTCGGGTATGAACGGGCGGATTGTGTCCACTCTCAGGGACGACGCAGCGGCAAGAGCGCGAGCAGCATCGGTGTATCGGATAAAGGTTTCGGAATCAAAAAGAACGAATCGCACTTCGCGGACGTGTGCGGCTTTTTTGAGTGCTTCAGCCGCGCTGGTTATGGCGACGTGCGAGGCTTGGTCAACCGGATAGCGATAGGCTCCCGTTGAAATCGCAGGGAAGGCGACGGACGTGAGCTCCAACTCGTCGGCAATGCGAATCGACTCGCGATGGCAACTGGCAAGCGTCTCGGCCTCACCTCGCTCGCCACCACTCCAGAACGGGCCGACAGTGTGGATAACGTAGCGTGCCGGCAAGCGTCCCGCTTGAGTTGCGACGGCCTGTCCGGCGGGAAGTCGGCCGATGCGCCCAACAATCTCACGGCAAGCTTCAAGGATGGCGGGGCCGCCCGCGCGATGGATGGCACCATCCACGCCACCACCACCGAGCAGGGAAGAGTTGGCGGCGTTCACGATGGCGTCGGCCTGCTCGCGAGTAATGTCGCCGGGACCGAAGATCACCAGAACGCGATTCTCAATCGTCACCCGCAACGCCTGAGGACTTCCATGCATGGCGGTTACTTGTTGCTCAGCGCTTCCACGCCGGGCAACTTCTTGCCCTCCAGGAACTCCAGCGACGCACCGCCTCCCGTGGAGATGTGGGTAATCTTATCGGCCACTCCTGCGGCTTTGACTGCGGCCACGCTGTCGCCGCCACCGACGATGGAGACTGCTGCGCCGTTGTCCGCCACGGCTTCCGCAATCTTCCTCGTTCCCTTGGCGAAGGCCTCGATTTCAAACACGCCCATGGGACCGTTCCATACGATGGTACGCGCCAGGTTGATCTCTCCCGAGAATAACTCTACGGTTTCTGGTCCGATGTCGAGCGCCATCATGTCGGGGGGAATTGGCTTGCCGACTCCGATCTGTTGGATGCGCGCATCCTGGGCAACCTTGTCGGCGACCACGTGATCCACCGGCAGCAGGAACTTCACATGGTGCGCTTTGGCGTCCGCGAGAATTTGCGTGGCCAGCTCTACCTTGTCCGCTTCGAGCAACGACTTGCCAACCTCGTACCCCTGCGCTTTCAGGAAGGTGTAGGCCATGCCTCCGCCAATGATGAGCGTGTCCACCTTGGTCATCAGGTGGGTGATGACACCAATCTTGTCGCCGACCTTGGCGCCGCCGAGAATCGCGACGAAGGGCTTTTGAGGATGAGAGAGTGCCTTGCCGAGGTATTCGAGTTCCTTCTCCATCAGCAACCCGGCGGCCTTCTTCTCCACAAAATGGGTGATGCCTTCAGTAGAAGCGTGGGCACGATGCGCCGAGCCGAAAGCGTCATTGACATAGAAGTCGCAGAGCTTTCCAAGGTGCCGGGCAAACTCCGGATTGTTGGCTTCCTCCTCCGGATGAAAGCGCAAATTCTCCAGTAGCAGGGATTGGCCGCGCTCCAACTTCTCGGCCATCTCCTCCGCCTGTACGCCGATGCAGTCAGGAGAAAAGCCGACGTTCTCCCCACGCCGCAACACATCGTCGATCAAAATGCGCAGTCGCTCGGCCACCGGCTTGAGGCTCATCTTGGGATTGGGCTTGCCCTTTGGACGTCCAAGATGGGAGGCCAGTATGAGCCGGGCGCCGTGGCGCAGCGCGTACTCGATGGTGGGTAGCGTCTCGCGGATGCGGGTGTCATCCATCACGCGGCCGTCATCGAGCGGGACATTGAAGTCAACCCGCATAAAAACTCGTTTATTGTTCAGCGGAAGATCGCGAATGGATAATTTCGACATGGAATTAAACCCTTGCTGTCAGCTCTCAGACATTAGCCGTCCGCTACAACACGACAGATGCTACGAACTCCCAAATTGCCGATTTCTATCGAGATCATAGAAGCTACTAAGGGCCGTTGTAACTGACAAATTCCACCGATTGTTTAACCGATGGTTGACAGCCGACAGCTAGCTCCTATTCTCTTAGAGCCCTTTCTCGCCGAGGTAATGAATCAGGTCACGCACTCGGCACGAGTAGCCCCACTCGTTGTCATACCATGAGATAACCTTGACGCAATTTCCGGCCACGACGCGGGTCATGGGTGCGTCCACGATCGAGGAACGATCGTCGCCACGATAGTCGATCGAGACCAGTTCAGCGGTCTCGTATCCCAGGTAGCCTTTCAGCGGTCCTGCTTCGGACGCGGCTTTCAGAGCGTTGTTCACCTCTTCGACGGTAGTCTTCTTCTCCACGAACACCACCAGGTCAACCACCGAGACGTTTGGGGTAGGAACGCGCATGGCGAAGCCGTCCAGTTTGCCTTTCAGGTCGGGAATTGCCAGGTAGACGGCCTTGGCGGCCCCGGTCGAGGTCGGAATCATGGACAGCGCGGCCGCACGGGCGCGACGCAGGTCCTTGTGGGGAAAGTCCAAGATGACCTGATCGTTGGTGTAGGAATGGATCGTGGTCATGGTGCCGCATACGATCTTAAAGTTGTCGTGGATCACCTTGGCAATGGGCGCGAGGCAATTGGTGGTGCAGGAGGCGTTGGAGATTACGTGGTGCTTCGCCGGGTCGTACTTGTCTTCGTTGACGCCCAAAACGATGGTGATGTCTTCGCCGCTTGCCGGCGCCGTGATGATGACTTTCTTCACCGGCCCGCGCAGATGTTGCTTTGCCAGTTCCGCCTTGGTGAACTTGCCGGTGGACTCGATGACCACCTGCGCGCCCACCGATGCCCAGTCGAGCTTGGAGGGATCCTTTTCGGCAAACACGCGGATGCTCTTGCCGTCCACGCTGATGGAGTCGGCGGTGGCCGAGATGTCATTCTTCAAGTTGCCGAGGATGGAGTCGTATTTGAGAAGATGTGCTAGCGTCTTGGGGTCGGTGAGATCGTTGACCGCAACGAAGTCCAGATGCTTGTCGGTGAGTGCGGTGCGTAGAATGTTGCGTCCGATGCGCCCGAAGCCATTGATACCTACTTTGATTGCCATTTTGCCTCGCTCTCAAAAAAGTCAGATTAGAATCCAATAAATGCGAACTGCGCCCTACCACGATGAGTACAGAAGGGAACCGAAACCAAAGCCTAGCATCCGAAGTAAGGCGAGGCAATGGCATACGTCACCGTAATTTTCCACCGGCATCTTGATGCCGTTGGTGAACAGCAGATTGCTACCGGCTAGGCAGGCGTGTTACAAGTGCAACATGCGCAGATGGATGCGCGACCGCGGCAAGCGGCGCAAATCGCAAGACGATAAGCCAGGGCAGGAGAATCCTGCTCCCCTACAACCCAAATTTCCCGAGGCAGCTGCTGACGTTGACGGCAATCGTCAGCCGGATTCTGCGATCCAGTCCGAAGCCCAGTCGGAAGCTCATGTTCCGTCGAACGAGCCGCAACCAACCGCCCCGGCGGGTGGAGGCGAAGACACCTCGCAGCAATTGCGGCGCGACCGCAACCGCCGGCGTGGACGACGCGGCCGTGGTGGCCGTTCGCAGCAGGCAGCGCAGACCACTGCTTTGCCTGGTCCGGGTGGCCCGACCGGAGAAGCTGGCGAGGCTGAGGAACCGACAGAGGCTAATGAACCCGCGGTGGTGGCTCCCGCTGTGCCTCGTCCACCTGCGCCGCATGAGACCAGGAAGTCGAAGGGTGCTGTGGTGCTCTCGATCGGACTGCCGGGATCTGGCAAGAGCACATGGTTTAAACGTCACAATATTCTTCCACTGTCGAGTGATATGGTGCGTATCCTGCTCTTCGACGATGTCACCGAGCAGCGCTACCAGGACCTGGTGTTCTCGACCCTGCGTTCCATGCTGCGCGGGCGGCTTCTGGCCCGTCGTCACTGGAACTACGTGGACGCCACTAATTTGTCTCCGCACGAGCGTCGCAGTTGGATAAAGCTCGCCCATGACTTCGGTTATGAGGCGCATGCGGTCTTCTTCGATGTGCCGCCGGAGGTTTGCATCGAACGCAATCGCCGTCGGGAACGCAACGTGCCCGAAGACGTTATGCAGCGCATGGCGGCCAAGCTGCGTCCCCCAAAGTTCGAAGAGGGCTTTGCCAAGATTACGGTTGTCAGGCTAAAGGGAAAAGGCGAGGGAAGCACTCCACAGGAGGAGCCGCGGCAGGAACTGCCCATCGAGCCCGACGAGGGCGAGCCGCCCAATCTGGCTGATGCCGAATATTAATTTGTTACGAATATTGCAACCGGGAAGAGCGGCCTACGTGCCGCTTTTTTCTCGCCGGGCACGAAGTGTTAATTCTCACCTAATGGCCTAGTTCCCGTCACAGCGGCGTAACAATTCCTGTGTTACCATCCGGCGAGCAGCCGCCATCGCCGGCGGCTTGCAGTCGGTTTGATGTCATCTCGCGGGAGGAATCTAGCTATGCAAACGAAGATGGATGCATTGATGACGGCAGGTTGGAACGGGCTGATCGCGCTCGGCATATCCGTGCTGGAAGCCCTTGCGCTGTGGATTGTCGGTCGCTGGCTGATCGGTTTTGTTCTGAAGGTCATCGGCCGCGGCATGACCCGTCAGAAAATCGATCCCACGCTGATTCGTTATATCCAGAACGCGGTCGGCGCCATCCTCAACATCGTACTGGTCATTGCCATTCTTGGCTTTTTCGGCGTTCAGACAACCAGTCTGGCAGCGCTAATCGCCGCGGGTGGTGTGGCCATCGGTCTGGCATGGAGTGGATTGCTAGCCAACTTTGCCGCAGGAGTATTTCTGGTCATCCTGCAGCCGTTTAAGGTTGGTGATTTCGTGACGGCGGGCGGAATCATGGGTACGGTGCATGAGATCGGATTGTTCGTAACCTACATCGACACTCTGGACAATGTGCGGCACATTGTTGGAAACGGCAAAATCTTCGGTGATGTCATCCAGAACTATTCGACCAACCCTTACCGAAGGGTGGAACTGACGGCACAACTGGCGCATGGAGTCGATGTGCACGTTGCGATGGCGGCGCTCAAGAAGGCCCTGGCGGGCATTCCGAACGTTATGACGAACCCTGCTCCGGACGTCGAGATACTGACCTTCACGCTCGCGGGACCGGTTCTTGCAGTACGTCCCTATTGCAACAACAAAGACTATTGGCAGGTGTATTTCGATACGAACCGGCTGATTAAGGAGACCTTTACTACCGCTGGCTTCGAAGTGCCGGAACAGCATTACATGGTGCGGACCGCCGCCGCGGGGCTGGCGCATTCGGCCTGATCGCGAGTCGACGAGGGCGAAGGGGCGGAAGGAAAACCGCTCTTTCGCCCGTGTTCGTTCAGGTTCGCCTGTAACGCAGATAGTTGCATTGCCATCGAAACCGGCACACAATAACAACTATTGGTGTCTCGTTGTGTGTGGTGGGGCGAGCAAGAGGGGACTTATGATACTGCGGTGGACGCTTGCTGGACTGCTCCTTCTAATGACAGGAATTGCCGTTGCACAGGTAAGCGGACACGCGGTCGCCAGCGCGACTGGAGTTACAAATGCAACCCTGGCAGCCACGGTTAGGAACTCGCCATTTTCAGCCGAGGTGGTTACCCAATACGACCGCACACTCGACAACGCCGGCCATATTCATCGCGAAACCCGAGGCAAGGTCTATCGCGACAGCCAGGGGCGGATTCGCACCGACAGTGGAACTCCGTCTCTTCAATCCGGCGCTGATAAGGTAGAGCACGTCACGATCAACGATCCGGTGCAGAGGGTAATCATCAATCTCAATCCCAGGACAAAGACAGCGACGATTTTCCATCTAGGGCAGAGCATGGGGCCGATGGCTCCGATGGCGACGGCGAATGTCGGGGGCTCGCCGGTCAACGTCGCTCCGCTACAATCAGGCTTGAAACCGGCAGAACGGAATACGACTCCGGGGGCAACTACGACGGCGAAGATGCCAGCGAGGCTGAACACGGCGCCCGTCGAGACCAAGACCGAAGCGCTGGGAAACAGGTACATCGAAGGCGTCAACGCCATCGGCACCCGGACGACGCGAATCATAGATGCTGGTTCGATGGGCAACGATAAGCCGATCGTCTCTGTTACCGAGACATGGTTTTCTCCAGAGTTGAAGATGACGGTGCTGACCGTAACCGATGACGGCCAATCCGGTCATAGCACCATGAAGCTGGTAAACATCATCCGCACCGAGCCGGTAGCGCAATTATTTCAGGTGCCCTCGGACTACACGGTGAAGGACACCCAACCGGCTACGGCCAGCGTGAAACATTAAGGAGCATGTGGCAACTGGATGTCTGAATTAGATCTTTCTCCTCCCGAGGGATTGACTGTACCTTTATGGCGCTCCCTCCTGCTCAACATACTGGACCGCTTGTCGCCGGAGCGTCTGCCTCCGCTTCAGCTCACCTCAAAACCCGCGCCAGTCGGGATCTTAGTCGGAGATCTGGTCGATCTCCCTTGGTATCGCACGATCTTCAGCAACTTGGCCGACGTAATTTCTCCTGAGATGCTGCCCCCGCTAGAACTGGAATCCCGCCCGGTTGATGTTGGTGAGCTCCTGGGAGACGATTTGAGCCGCGGATGGTGGGACACGCTGTTGGGCAGCCTTCGTGATCGGCTTGCCCCGGAGAACCTCCCGCCGCTGGAGCTGACTTCTCAGCCGGTGGCGCTTTTCGGAGTTGAATCGAGCCTCCAGATTCTGGACTGGTCCACGCTGATCAGTACTCCAAAAGTTTTCCTGAGAGATGCGCCCAGGGAAGAAGTCCTGATATCGAGGATTGAAGAAGCTGAGCAGGCTGCGGCTCAGGCACCCCCCACAGATCCAGTGCTATTTGCGGCCCGAATGCAGCTGGTTCGCGATTTGGGTCGTACTCGCTTCCGGCGAAGAATCTGGATTGGACTGGCGGCTGCAGAGGCTGTTTTCTTAATTGTGGCCATGTTCAAGTTTGTGTAACAGAAGCTAGGATGTCTGAGCGGCCTGCGGGCCGCTTTTTCAATTCTGACACGCTGATCGCTATTTCCCGCAATTCGCTTGCGGTGTACGATGGGGTTCCGGTTGGTCACGTCCGACCGGCCGGAGCAGCACCCAAACTCTTTGCAAAAGGTGAAGGCGGCCCTGTGAATCTCAAAACCAGTACACGGGTAGTGAATGGCATCGTCATAGTGGACATCATCGGTCAGTTACGGCTGGGCGAGGGAACCAATGTGGTTCGTGACCTGGTTCGCGATCTGATGGGCAAAAATTACAAGGACATATTGCTGAACCTGGCCGACGTGCGCCACATCGACAGCGCAGGTGTTGGTGAGTTGATGAGTTGCTACACCTCGGTGCGCAATCAGGGCGGCCAATTAAAGTTGATGAACCTGAGCAAGAATGTCCACAATCTTCTGCAGATCACCAAACTTTACACCGTGTTCGACGTTGAGGAAGACGAAGCTACGGCGATCCAATCGTTCCAGTCGGCGTGATTGCAAAACGTCCTCACTCGGAAATATAGAACGCACCACCCTGCGCCATCGTCTGAAAGGTTGTATAAGTCATCCAGACAAGACCGTCGCCACCCCAAGTCGTGCCGAAGCTGTTCTGGATCAGTACCGCACCCGGACCCTTAGCATCGTCGTAGCCGATGATCATCATGCAATGGCCGGCCTTCTTGCCTGTCCTTTTGTTGTATAGCCACTCCCCATTGCCGACGTAGGGGCTGGGCGTGCCGTCGTACTTGGGGAAATCCGTGTAGAGAAAGGTGCCGTAGGCCAGCGGCGTGCCCGACGCGATCAGGGCGCGCATGTTGTCCAGTCCTTCACGACCGACCACCGTGATGGCCTTATAGCCAGGGACGGCGAAACTTGCGTCTGGCGGCAGAGAGGAATTCGGCGGTCCGTAAGCAGACCAGTTGCCCGCGCACGAGCTTTCCGTGTTGCTCTTGCCTATGTCAGGGGCCGATGCTAACGAGGGCGTGCCCTTGTTCGTTTTCAGCCAATCCAGGACTGCCTTAATCTGTCCGCCGACACAAGTATCGCTCAAGATACCGTTGTTCACTTCTACCTGAATGTAGGTGTAATCCGGGCTAGCTTGCTGAGACGCTGAGGACGGCGTGTAATTAGCCCTCTTGGCCGCCCAGAAAGTCGCAAGCCCGTAAGCGGAAGACCAGACGAAGCAGTTAGGCATGGTCTGCTTACCTACCGGCGGTAGCCACGTGGAATTGACGTAGGCCGCCGGCGGCAACGCCGCAGGCCGAGGCAGTGTGGTCAACGGGACTTCCTCGGGAATGCTCGGATCGTAACCAAAGTCAAAGGTATCGAAGATGGTGGGCATTTTTGGGTCCCTTATTGTGCCTTAAAGTATCGAACCATACCATTGCAGTGATGGGCTGTCTACAAGTTCCGATGCCGACGGGCAGCGACAATCTCCTAAGGCGGTAGAATGAACTAATCGTGCTCACGAAGCGAGCTTGGTAGCTGTGCGAAACCGAAACTCGTACTCAACCAAAGGAATGTTGAGCCGGGCACCCGTGGGCGACTACCGAAACGCTTCCTGCTGGCATGCCTCTTCAATCGCACCCTGGATTTCCCGCGCAGCTTTGGCTGGGTCACTGGCTTCCAGGATTGGCCGGCCGACGACCAGATATGTCGCACCGGCCGCGACGGCCTCCTTCGGAGTGACCACGCGGGCCTGATCTCCGGTAGCCGCCCCGCTTGGGCGCACTCCCGGCGTAACGATCGCGAAGTCCTCGCCCAGCGCCTTGCGCAGCTCGCGAGCTTCATGGGCGGAAGCGACCAGTCCTCCGCAGCCAGCCGCCCGAGCAAGCGCTCCTAAGCGAAGCACCTGGGTCAGGACGTTTCCGGCAACCCCGACTTCCTCCAGGTCGGCATCCGTCAGGCTGGTCAGCACTGTTACCGCGAGCACCATCGGCTTCGCGGGGGACTGGCTGGCCGCCTCGACAGCAGCCCTCAGCATGGCTGTCCCCCCCGAGGCGTGGACGGTAAGCATGCTTACGCCCAACTCGGCAGCCGACCTGACGGCCGCAGCGACGGTATTGGGTATGTCGTGATATTTCAGGTCGAGAAACACCTTCCGGCCAGAGGAGACCAAACCGCGGACGACCTGCGGCCCCTCAGCCGTGAAGAGTTGTTTCCCGATTTTGTAGGTGGTTGCGGCTTCGCCGATGGCTTGGACCATTCGGCGGGCTTGCGTGGCGCCCGGAACATCGAGCGCCACTATGAGCCGATCTTGGTCTCTCATCGGCTTCATTTTATCGCATTAAGACAGGATTACTGTGGGCCTTCGTTCTCGGCTATGACTGGCGTCTGAACGACGTCCAGTTGGACTGGATCCACGCCGTCGTGGCCCATGCCGAGCATTTTGGCCGCACTGTAGGACAGGTCGATGATCCGGCTGCGCTTCACAGGTCCGCGATCGTTAATGCGAACCACGACTGACCGGTCATTTTTTAAATTTGTAACCTTGATCCAGGATCCCAGCGGCAAGGTGCGATGCGCCGCTGTAAATTGATACATGTCATACGGCTCGCCGCTAGCGGTTTGCTTGTGCTGAAAGATGCGGCCGTACCAGGAAGCCTTTCCAACCTGAAACCTCCGGGTCTTAACGGGCTTCACTGTATCCGTGTCCTGAATCTGTCCTGGGGCCCTTTCCTGCTTCGAATCCGGTGTGCTATTACCGGGTGCCGCGCCTAGTGCGGTGGCAAAAACCATGGTCACCGCGACCTGGCTGAGTACTCGTAACATTAAACACCTCTCATCGTTTAAGTTGGTTCCTCCTGACAGTTCTTTAAGTCTATCCAGCACAAGAAGTAACAGTCAACCCACCCAAGGTGGTAGTGTGACGGTTGTTCTTGCCATCGGCCGCGTTTCGTGCTAGGAGCCGTTGCCGGGGACGGTAGGCCCCTGGCAGGCAAGACGGCGATGTACAGGCTTCGATCTGCCAGGCAAAACCTGAATTTTGACGGAGGCGCTTTCGTATGAGATGGGCGGGATGTACCTAAGGGTTGGCGGTAAGTATAAAAGATAAGCTGTTTAGTTGCATTGCCTTACGTGGAAGGCGGTGGGAATTCTGGAAGCCTTGCCTATTCTTAGGCCCCGCTGATCCTCCTGATCTTCAGTGTTGCGAACTACCTCCTCACGGAGAGATTGCGGTAGAGTCGTCCGGTGAGCAAGCCGCCGGTCATCTTAAGCATAGCGGGCTACGACCCGTCTTCTGGGGCTGGGATCACGGCCGATATAAAAACTTCGGCCGCCCAAACTTGCTACGCCGTTACCTGTATTACGGCATTGACCGCCCAGTCCACCCAAGGGGTATTCGGCGTCGAGCCTCTGAAGCCAGAACTGGTGGCCCGAACTCTGACGGCCCTGGCCGACGACCTGGCAATCGCCGCAGTCCGGGTCGGCATGCTGGGCTCTGGGGCGGTCGCGACCGCGGTAGCAGACTTCCTGGAGGAGAGGCGGCTGCCCAACGTCGTTCTCGACCCGGTGATTCGGTCGTCATCGGGCGCCACTTTGCTGGACGAGCCGGGGCAAGAGGTTCTCCGCAAAAGGCTGCTGCCGCTTGCGTTGGCCATCACTCCCAATATCGACGAGGCCGCAATGCTCGTCGGGGTTGAACCCGTGCCCAGCGGTATTCCGTGGGACGAGTTACTCCCACGCCTGCGGGGGGTAGCAGGCGAGCTTCGGAAACTCGGCAGCCGGGCCGTGGTTATCACTGGCGGACACCTGCCACAAGCCAGCGACTACCTTCTCTATGGAAGGGGCGAGTCGGTCATAGAGGAGGTCTTCCCTGGGGTGCACCTGGAGTCCCGTTCGACTCACGGAACAGGATGCGCCTTCGCCACCGCTCTGGCCTGCCAGTTGGCACAGGGCAAAACGCTGACAGAAGCCGTTCGGGCGGCGAAGGATTATGTTTGGCGCGCGATTGCCAACGCGTACCCGCTCGGGCAAGGCACCGGGCCGATCAATCACGGGGTGTGAATGTCGCTACTCGCTATTCGCCTTTTGCTCTTCGCTTTGGAATCCCACGGATCGATTTGCTCTTGGCGTAATCCGCAGTTGATTTCCCGGCGATAGGGAAAAGCCGACAGCACGCCCTACTGTGGCGGCGGGTTGCTCTGCGGCTGCTGGGCCGCCGGAGGCTGCTGGTCATCCGGCAGGGGCATTAGCAATCCGCCTGACGGATTCGCCACCGGCGGCGCCGCCTGCTGTTGCGTCTCCGGCGGCCTGTGCACGGCCGGAGGAGGTTGTTGCTGTGACTCGGGTGGCCGGTGGACCACAGGCGGCGGCTGGCTATCATCCGTAGGCTGCTGGTTGTCAGGTAGCGGTTGCAGCAACTGGTTGTCGCTCGGAGGGGCGGAAATGGTCGGCTCGGGTTGCGGAGGTTTGGGGGGCGTTGACGGTTCGGTCACGGGCTGGTTGTTGCGATAGCGCAACACCACCGGGCCTCCCTCGGCACGACGAACTGCCGCGGCTTCTTCCGTCGCCTTAATGACGGCGTCGTCGCTGTCGCCTGCTACCGCCGCCAGTTTCATGCCCTCAACATCCTTGCGCGTGGCATAAGCCACTTTCATACTGGATTGATCGGCTTCGCGCGCCTTCGCGTAGTAATAGTCCGCGGTTTCGCGGTCGCCGTCCATTTCTGCGAGGTACCCCATATTGTTCAGGGCGAATGCGTTCTTGGGATCGAGCTTATACGCTTGCTCAAAATACTGCCGTGCCAGCTTGTAATCGTTGCGGTTGATGGCGGCGACACCACGAGTATTTAGGCGCGCGACCTGGGCTGAGACGTCCTGTTCGCGCTCCATCAAGTTCTTCACCTTGGCGGCATTCTGGGCGGCGATCTCGCTGATGCCCTTACCGCGCCAAGAGGGGTGCATGGTTACCACAATTGGAGTGTTCGAGTGCTGACTGGCGGCCTGCATGTAGTATTTATAGGCTTCTTCCAGTTCACCCTCCTCTTCCTTCGCGTAGCCAAGGTTGTTCAGGGTGAACGGATTCGCCGGATCCAGTTTCAGGGCCTTCTCCAGGGCCAAGTCGGCCTCGGGAGCGCGGTCCTTTTGTAGCAAACCGATGGCGTAAACATTGATGTGATTGATCTGCATCTTGGCGTTGGCCGCTTCGCCGGCGATCTTATCGACCGGTTGCCCGACCGCCGTACGGTCGGTGGATCTGTACACTACCGCGTCGGAAGCCTGTTCCTGGGCGAGGGCGTAGTAACGCTGGGCGCGATCGACTTGGCCTTCCAGCTCTGCGATGTATCCCAGATTGTTCAGCGTGAACGGATCGTTAGGATCGATCAGGTATGCCTTGTAGAAAAGAGCTTTCGCCCTTTTGTAGGCGTGCTTCTCGACCGCTTTCACACCTTCCTGATTCAACTTCTGGACCGGCGTTGGTTTCGTGCGCTTGGGAATGCTGATCCGCACATCGCCCGCAACGGCGGTGACGCTGAAAGCGCCGAATAGAACCACAACGCCAAGCCAGTGTCGGCGCGGCTTGATAGGGAACATTAAAGCCTCCGGGACATGCGTTGCCGGCTTCCTAGCAAAGAAGAGGGCAGCGGCCTCGTAGTAGTTGGATGGGATTCCGAGCGCTTTTGTTGGCAGCGCAACGCCAAGTAGCTCAGATTTCTCGCCGTCTCGACTGACCGCCAATGGGCTGGATTGCATCCAACTTCGTCGAGAGGGGCAGCGTTCTTGGGGTGCCAAGGCGCGTCGCCTAAGCAGAAATCAAGACTTCGAGCCGGAACTCATGACATCGACGATCCTCAAAACCGTTCTCGGAATTCTCTCCCTGGCGTTGTTGGTTATCGTCATAGGGGTTGCGCAAAGTGCGGCACAGCAGAACACAGGAGTTGTCAGTGGAAGTGCGGGACAAGCGGCGGAGCCCACTGGCGCGAGCAGCGTAACTGCCAACACAGTTCCGGGAACCAGCGCCTCCACGCAGTCTACTAGCCGCTCGGTCGTGAACGACAACGACGACAATCCATACGACCCGGTGATGGAACCCCCACCTCTGCCGAAGGGCAAGCCGACGTTGATTGGGGGCATAGCCACCCATGTCGATCAAGTGCGCTACCGTTTAACCATCGCTCCATTCGGTGGAGGAGCGAAGGTCAAGCTGTTCATGGACGAGCGCTCCCATATCTACCGCGATGGTACGGAGACGACGGTGCTGGCCATTCACAAGGGCGATCGTGTTTACGCCGACACCATGCTCGACGGCAGCAAGGTATTTGCCAAGAATGTTCGCGTGATTACCGATTCCGGAATCGCGGAGGTGCGGGGACAAGTGGTGGCTACCGATGCCCAGAAGGGGACCATTCGGGTGCAGGACCAACTGTCCGCGAGGCCGGTCTCGTTTAGAGTGAGCCCCGCCACCAAATACAGCTCATTCAAAGGCAATGCCAGCTCAGCGGATGTGCAGCCGGGCGCATTGGTCGACGTACAGTTTTCGGCGGATCGATCGAACCGCGATGTCGCACAGGAGATCGTCGTTCTGGCCAAGCCGGGCGATGACTATATCTTTTCTGGGGTAGTGACCAACCTGGACATGCGCTCCAATACGCTGGCAGTCGAAAATTCCAGTGATCAAGAGACGTACGAACTCCATTTCAATCCAGCTGCAATTGAAGATACTCGCCAGCTAAAGGTCGGGTCTGAAGTTACCGCGCATGCTGTCTTTGATGGGAAGGAATACCGGGCGAGCAACCTGCGCATCGAGAAAGCGAACTCCGCAGATCAAGACAAGGAAGGCCAAGCCAAGGTGCAATAGAGCGCGCTGG
The DNA here is from genome assembly GCA_963748225.1 of uncultured Acidobacteriaceae bacterium. Lineage (GTDB taxonomy): Bacteria > Acidobacteriota > Terriglobia > Terriglobales > Acidobacteriaceae > Bog-257. Next base: position 431,236 of record CAVVHW010000009.1, on the reverse strand, counting down.
CTTACTTCTTCTTCAGTAGAATGCCCGCCAGCATTGCCGCTGCCGCTCCCAGCAGCCATTCGACCCGCCAGAACTGCAGCGCCTGCCATTGCACCAGGCTCTCCGGCCTAAACAGGATGCCGACGCTCAGTGTAACGACCAGACAGGCGATGCCTCCGATAAAGAACAGCAGAGATAAGACGGACAGACCCAAACGCTCGCGAATCACTGCCAGATCGAAAAAGTCCGCAAAGGTCATGGGACCAGGGGGCGCGACTCGCGGCCGGTAGCGTTCCTTGCCGCACAGGTGGCAAAACCGTGCTCCAGTCGAGTATTCCGTGCCGCAATCAGCGCACAGGTCATTCGCCAGAAAGGGGCGAGCGATACGGGCGGTAGCTGGATCGGCGGGGCGCCAGTACTCCTGACTCGCGCTGCGCGCCAAGCGTGCCATGGAGGGTAGTCTCCTTACGCCTATTGTTCGCAAGCGACCGTCCAAAGTTCACGTTGACTCTAAGTAAAAGTATCCATAGGACTTGCGCTTGGGTGAGAGCTCGCCGGAGCGGGTGTGCCTCGCGCAGGATTTACCGCCAAGTATGAAAGAATTGCCAAATAATGCTACTTATTCACTTCCGCTTGGGCATTCTGAGGACTCGGCCCGCCGGAGGGGATAGAGCGACATTCTTGTTCCAGAAGCTCAGCAGCAGCAGGTCGTTCGAGGTGAATTCAATGGATTCCGGACGGATATTGCCGTGGGTAAAGATGTGCTTATCCAGAATCTCGTGCAGATGGGCGATAGTGATGCCTAAGGCGGCAGCAGCTTCCGTTTCGGTGTATGTATCTTTGAGGTGACGGTTCGGATTTGTCATGTGGCGCGACCAGAAGTACCTAAATGTTTGTAGCTTCTTTTGAGCAGGTGGCATATCAGGTAAACTTCTCAGTAAGCACTATTAATGAAACCTTACCGATTGTACTTTTGCTTCCTAGCACTCTATTGCTTCACCGTAGCAAGCAGCTGCTTGTCGCAAGCCGCACAAGCGCCCGTTCCCACGCGTGCCGATAACGACCCGGCTACCCGCAAAGGCTTCGACTACTTCTACAATCTGGAATATGACAAGGCGCTACGTGAGTTCGAGGCCACGCTGCAAGCCCATCCTGACGATCCGTTCGCGGTGAACCACGTGCTGTCCACCGTGATTTTCAGGGAGTTGTATCGCGTTGGGGCGCTCGATACCGAGGCCTATGCTGCCGACAGCTTTCTCACCAAGAAACATCCGGAGCCGCTCGATCCCAAGGTGCACGATCGGGTTAAGCAGTTAAGCGACCAGTCGCTGGCACTGTCGCAGGCTGAGCTCGACAAGGATCCCAACAATGTCGACGCCTTGTACGCCAGGGGTATTACGCGAGGGCTGCGCGCCACGTACATGGGCATGGGCGAAAAAGCCTGGTTTGCGGCCCTGCGGAGTGCGGTGGGTGCCCGCCACGATCACGAGCGGGTGTTGGAGCTGGACCCTAAGTACGTGGATGCCAAGCTCCTGGTGGGTACAGACCTCTACATAATCGGCAGCCTCAGTTGGCCGGCTAAGGTGGCGGCATCCGTGGTGGGTATCAGCGGGAACAAGCAGAAGGGTCTGGACTATCTGCGCGAAGTGGTGGCGGGAGCGCATAGTGAAGTGGCAAGTGACGGCAAGATCGTGCTGGCCTTGTTTCTTCGGCGCGAAGAGAAATATGACGAAGCCCTGAAAGTCGTCGCCGGAATGCAGAGGGACTTCCCGCGCAACTTTCTGGTAGCAGCTGAGTATGCCCACCTGATGAACGCAGCCGGGCACGGCCAGGAGGCGATTGTCGCCTATCGCAAGGTTTTGGCAGGCTGTCGCGCGAATGCTTATTCGGGCTGCCGTATCGAGGTGCCGGCTTATGGATTAGGCGAATCTCTGCGCGGCCAGCGTGAGTACGTCGAAGCTGCCGAGGCGTACGATCTGGCCTCCACTCACGGGAATGATCCTGAGCTTCGTCAGAGGGCGACTCTGGCTGCCGGCCAAATGTATGACGTGCTGCAGAAGCGTGACACTGCACTGGAGAAATACCGAACCGTGATTGCCGAGGATTCCAGCTCGGGTGCGGCTGACCTCGCCCGCCGCTATATGAAACAGGCCTATAAGAGCCCATAATCCCCTTGTTCTTAGGTAGATTGGCACACTTGGGAACTTCCTTCTATGCTATTCGTATTACTTGTCTAGGGAGGCTGTATGTACTGCAACTATTGCGGAAAGGCGATCCAGGACGACGCCAACCTTTGCCCCTATTGTGGGCGCCGCATCGGCGCAGTGGCGGGTCGTAGCAAGCTCATGCGCTCGCGGACCAATCGCAAAATTGCCGGCGTGTGCGCAGGCTTTGCCGAGTACTTCGACCTCGACGTAACCGTCGTGCGCGTGGTCTGGTTGATTGTCGCTTTGTTCGGCGGCGGCGGCGTACTGGCCTACATCATCGCATGGATCGTGATGCCCGAGGAGCCGGAATACGTAGCGGTAGCTCCACCCGCGACCAACGTACAGCCATATCAGGGGTCGTGACTACGCGGTCGCCTTCGCTCCGTCGAAATCGAATTACCGCAGAAGGACACGGAGTTTGTATTCTGTTCCACTGTTCTGTGTGATTTCCGTGTCCTCTGTGGTTGACTTTTGTTCCAATGGGAGCGACAGGCCCACGTGACACGCAGGATCACGTGATGGCTGATAGCTGATAGCTGACGGCTGATAGCTGAACTGACGGCTTGATACTGCCGCTGATAGCTGATAGCTGAGTTGCCTCTTCCCCATGCCCACCTTCCGCAGCGGCGACGTGAATCTCTCCTACGAAATCGCTGGCGCTGGCCCCGACGTCGTCTTACTGCACCCGTTCCCTTTGAATCACCACTTCTGGGACGGAGTCGTTCCAGAGTTCAGGACGCGATATCGGCTGATCCTTCCCGACCTGCGCGCGCACGGTGAATCCGAACTCGGCGACGGTCCGGTTACCATGCAAAAGCTTGCCGACGACCTGGCCGGGTTATGTCGCCAGGAACGGATCGACAAGGCTTTCTTTGTCGGCGTGTCCATCGGCGGCTATCTTCTCTTCGAGTTCTGGCGTCGATACCGCGATCATGTTGCAGCGCTCGTACTCGCGAATACTCGCCCTGGAGCCGAGACAGCCGAGGGCAAAACGAACCGGTTGCAGCTTGCCGACCGGGTGCTACATGAGGGCAGGGACGGCTTCATCGAAGAAATGCTGTCCAAACTTATGTCGCAGGCGACTCGTACCAACCGTCCCGACCTTGTAGATGTGAGCCGCAAGATGATGCAAAGCATGTCGGCTGAAGACATCGCTGGCGTGCAACGCGGCATGGCAGAGCGGCCCGATTCAGTAGCAACTCTCTCGACGATCAACGTACCCACTCTCCTCATCGCTGGCGACGAAGACAGCATTCCGCTCAGCGAGTTCGAGCTCATGCGGCAACAAATTCGAGGCAGCCGTTTGCAGGTCATTCCTCAAGCGGGCCACTACGCCGCTCGGGAGAAGCCCAGGGAGTTCGGCGTGCTGCTGCGGACATTCTTCGACGAAGTCCTGCTGCGTTAATCTTTTAACGCGCCGTGTCGTGTGACGCTTGTCACCATCTCCAGTTTGTCCGTTCGGTACAATGGATTCGCCATGCTGGATGCCTTTCTTGTACCGGAAAAGACCGTAATCACCGCTAAGGGTGACAGCGAAGCGCTGGATGTCAGTGGCGTCGCCAACGCTGTCTTTCTCGTCACTCTTTCTATCAACGAGGTAGTTGAACAGGAATCAATCGAGGTCACCATGTTTACCTCTCCCGACCGCACGACTTGGGAAGCGAAACCGGTGGCGACTTTGCCGCAGAAATTTTACCCAGGTGACTATCCGTTGCTCGTGGACTTGACGGCTACTCCGAACGCAAAATTTGTTCGCGCGCACTGGGACGTCAATCGCTGGGGACGCGGTCCGACAACACCCAGGTTTGTGGGTAGCGTTCGTATCCGTGAGGTGACTCCGGAAGCCCTGCTGGAAGCTAAGGCTGAGGCCAGCACTCGGCGCTAACCAGTCGAAAGAGACCGCGCCTCGCATGCAGTCGGTTTGTCCGACGCCGCAAAGACCATTACCGCTGTTTAGCCGTCATCGCCTCTTCCGCTTCCGCGGCGTTTAGCTGCGCCAGCAGATGTCGCGCCTGCTCTGCGTTCCCACCCTTGGGTTCGCGTTGCAGATATGCCTGCAGTTCTTCCTTAGCGCGACTGTAAAATTTCAACGGAATCATGGCGTATGCCTTGAGCAAATGAATCGCGGCCCAACGGTTGCCGTTTAGTTGTTCAGCCTTGTCCGCAAACTGCAGGCCTTTGTCATAGAGTCCCTTTCCAATTGAGGCCCGTGCCATTTCGTAGTATCCCTGCCATGCCGTCGGAGAGATGGCGGTTCCCAGTTCAAGGGTGCGCAAAGCGTCGTCATAGTGAGCTTGGGCGTTATAAGCGGCGCCTAGCGCGAAATAAGCCGGGCCGTAATTCGGATCGAACTGGATGGCCTGCTCAAAGTCCTGACGTCCCAGCTCGATATGGTTGGCCCGCAGTTGCAACAGACCGCGCAAGGTCAAGGCTTCGGCAAACGGCGGATAGATTTGCAGAGCCCGGTCCAACAATTTTTGCGCGTCGTCGATTTTTCCGTTGGCACACGCTTCCCGCGCTTTCCCATATACACCGCGTGCCTTGCCTGGAACGAGCATTTCCGCAACCGACACGGTGTCACCGCCTCCATACTCCTGCACCGTGGCGTGGAATCGCAGTGCCACGTTGGCCTGTCCAAATTCCACACTTACGAAGTCGCTCGTTTGTGAGACACCCGATTGTGCCACCACTTGGTAACGGCCAGCCGGGATGTTGTACATTTCAAAGGTGCCGTTTTGCCGGGTGTAGACACTGGCGACGGTGGAATGGGAGTAGGCGTCCTGTAGTTCTACACGAACTCCGGCTGCGGGATTTCCTTCTGGGTCCAGAACGCTACCGCTTACCGCACCGGCATTGGAACCGATGCGGCTTGGATTCGTGAGCAGTTCTGAATATTGGGCGCCATATTGCGCATTGGCCTGGGCGCTGAAGAAGAACGAGAGCAGCAGTGTTGCCAAACTAGCCCGGAGAAACATGGTGCTACCTGGATCGTGAATTCATCGGGGCGTCTTACCTTTCGATCTGCCCCGTCGGCAAAATCCAGGGTGCGCCGCGTTCGGCACCGCATCATCGTGCTGTGCTATTTGTGAGATGTAAATCGATTGGGATAGTTGGCTACCGAATCACAAATTATTTTTTCTGTCAAGCAGCAACCTGGAGAACAACGACTTGGCTTCCAGCAAACCCATGCCAGACGCAAAATCAGTCACCATACATCCCGCGCGCAATATTCTCGGAAGCGTCGGTGTCCCCGGCGACAAGTCCATCTCTCACCGCTATGCCATGCTGGCAGCTATAGCCACCGGACGTTCGAGGTTTCAGAACTTCTCGCCCGGCGCCGATTGCGCCAGTACGTTGGGATGCGTGCTCGCTCTCGGGTGTGCGGTAGAGCGTGACGAGGAAGGGGCGGTGGTGATTGGTGGCCGCGGTCCGCAACTGCAAGCTCCGTTGGCGCCCCTCAATTGCGGTAACTCCGGCTCGACCATGCGAATGTTGTCGGGTATTCTCGCAGGCCAACCGTTCAGTACGGAGCTCATCGGAGACGAATCGCTCTCGCGCCGTCCCATGCGGCGCATCGTTGAACCCTTGGCGAAGATGGGCGCGCAAATCCAGTCGAGTGAAGGCGGCTGCGCGCCGCTACGCATTACGGGTAGCCGGCTGCACGGTATCGACTATCTGGTTCCGGTCGCCAGCGCTCAGGTCAAAACGTCGTTGCTGTTCGCCGGATTGCTCGCCGAAGGGCATACCGCAGTAACGGAGCCCGTGCGTACTCGCGATCACGGAGAACTCGCGCTTCGCGCCTTTGGGGCAAAGGTTGACCGGCTGCGAAATACAGTGACGATAGAAGGTGATCAAGCGTTGCATTCGTTGGAGGCCTACATCCCTGGCGACAGCTCCTCCGCCGCTTTCTTCCTGTGCGCTGCCGCCATCTTTCCGGAGTCTAACCTGGTGATCGACGGCGTGCTGTTGAATCCCACCCGCTCCGCTTTGCTCGATGTACTGACTGCCATGGGTAGCCGCATCTCGATGGTGCGCGTCGAGGAGCAGCATGGAGAGCTATTGGGCACAATCACGCTGGTTCCGGGCGCAGCCAAGCCTGTGACCATTGCCGGAGCACAAACGGCGCTGCTGATTGACGAGTTGCCAGTGCTGGCGGCTATAGCTCCCTACGTGGCGGGGTTGGAAGTCCGAGATGCGGGCGAGTTGCGAGTAAAAGAGTCTGATCGCTTAAGAGCGGTCACGCAGAACCTGCGGGGAATGGGTGCGCAGGTCGAACAAACCGAGGATGGGTGGCGCATTCCCGGCGGTCAGCAACTGCATGGCACGGAAATCGAGTCCTTCGGCGACCATCGCATCGCCATGGCCTTCGCTATCGCCGCGCTCCGGGCGCAAGGAGATAGCCTTATCCGCAATTCGGAATGTGTCGCGATTTCTTACCCCAGCTTCTTCGCCGATCTGGAACGGCTCTTGGAAAGGTAAGTCGCTGAGGCATCATCCTGCCGCCAGGGGTGCCGCGACGCGCTTGGGTAGCAATTCGCCGATGCGGCGAATCTGCGCGCCCACTCCCCGCAGCTTCTCTTCGATACGCTCGTAGCCGCGGTCGATGTGGTAAACGCGATCGATAATGGTTTCGCCCTCGGCAACGAGTGCGGCCAACACCAGCGATGCAGAAGCACGCAGATCGCTGGCCTGTACAGCCGCACCACTGAGCGGCGTGTTACCTCGGACCACCGCGCGAGTGCCCTCAACCTTTATGTTGGCCCCCATGCGCACCAGCTCCTGAGCGTGCATGAAGCGGTTCTCAAATATATTTTCGGTGACGATGCTGACACCCTCGGCCTGGGTTGCGAGCGCCATAAACTGCGCCTGCATGTCGGTAGGGAAGCCGGGATATTCTTCGGTGACTAAGTCTGCCGCCTTCAATGGGCCGTTGCCCACCACGCGGACGGAATCCCCGTTTGTTTCGATCTGTACGCCGCACTCCTCCAGTTTTTGCAGCAGCGCGCCAAGGTGATGAGGATCGCAACTGGAAACCAGCAAATCTCCTCCGGTCAGTGCGGCCGCGACGATGTAGGTGCCAGCCTCGATTCGATCGGGGATGATGCGATGACGGGCGCCATGCAGCTTTTCCACACCGCGCACGCAAATGGTGTGCGTACCTGCGCCCTCAATCTGCGCGCCCATCTTATTCAGCAGTGTCGCCAGATCAAGCACTTCCGGCTCGCGAGCGCAATTCTCCAGCACAGTTTCGCCCTCGGCCAGCGTGGCCGCCATCATCAGGTCTTCGGTTCCCGTCACGGTAATTTTTTCGAAGACCACCCGCGCGCTTTTCAACCGCCGCGCCTGGGCCTCGATATAGCCATGCTCCTGTGAAATCTTGGCGCCTAATTTCTCCAGCCCCTTGAGATGAAGGTCAATCGGGCGCGCGCCGATTGCACATCCGCCCGGCAGAGAGACTCTCGCGTGTTTCATGCGGGCGAGCAACGGTCCCAATACCAGAGTGGAGGCGCGCATGGTTTTGACCAGTTCGTAGGAAGCCTCGGGATTCACCAGGTTGCGGCAGCAAATGGTGGTGCGATGCTGGGCCCGCCCGTACCCTAGTTCCACTTCAGCGCCCATTGCTGCCAGCAGGTTGCGCTCAGTCTCGATATCGCGTACTTGCGGAACGTTCTCCAGAATGACGGGTTCTTCCGTGAGCAGAGCTGCGGCCATTGCCGGGAGAGCGGCATTCTTGGCACCGCTGATGCGGACCGCGCCCAACAGAGGATTTCCGCCGCGAATGACAAACTTGTCCATGTAGGGGTGTCCTAAACCTCCGCTACGAACGCCGAATTTATGAATCACGGCGCAGACCTCATTCTACGAGAATGGGGGCCGGAGTCCCAGAGAACTTGTGCCGGCAATTAAAGAGCCGAACGTCGAATCCAATAAAAACTTACGATTTTTAAGCAGCATCGAAAGCGGTCTCTGCTCGCACAAGTCAGATGCTCCGCTCTGATCTTGGGAACTCTACTCTTCTGTCTGCTGGTGAGCAATAGGGGCTCGCAAATAGGTCGCGTTCAGGTGGGGAAACTCTTCACCCAACGAGTCCACCTTTGGCCAGTGCGCCGGTAATAGCATCGATCGCCTGCGCGATCTGCCGCAACGCCTTCTTGAGCGCGCTGGCCACCTTGGCATCTTCAGCATTGAGGATGTGCGCGATATCGAGTGCCGAGCGCAGATCGAGGTTCTGGCTCGCGCGATTTCGCCGCTCGGTGCCGAGCGTCGCTATAGCGGGCACGTGCTTCATGCGACCATCAACGCTCCTCGAGTGCCTCAACGATTGCATCATGCACCAGCGGTCGAACCCGGCGAATACCCTGGGACGCTCGGTTGGACCAGGTGCGGTTGGTCAGCAATGTTACCGATAGATGGCGCGTAGGGTCAGCCCACAGCGAAGTGCCAGTGAATCCGAGGTGACCAAATGACGCCGCCGAAAAATGAGCGCCCGACGATGATTCCGGCGATGGAGTGTCCCATCCCAGCGCTCGCAACGAACCGGCGGGCGATTCTGCCCTTCGAGTGAAGAGCTCTACGGTTTCGGCTTTAAAGATGGGCGCCCCGCGGCGCAGCATGCACTCGGCGAAGCGCGCGACATCGATCGCCGAAGCGAAAACGCCGGCGTGTCCCGCGACACCTCCCATCACAGATGCGTTTTCGTCATTCACTTCGCCCTGGATGATACGTTTGCGGAAGTTGCGGTCGTCTTCGGTGGGCGGAATCAAAGACTTCCACTCCGTTGGAGGATTGAATCGCGTATGCGTCATCCCGAGCAGAGTGAAGATTTCCTGCCGCGCGAATAGGTCGAGTGCTAGATCAGCTTGACGCGCAAGCACTTCACCCAGCAGGATGAAGCCGACGTCGCTATACTCGGCGCGCGTGCCAGGCGCGGCAAGCAGGCGGGTGGTGAGCGCGGACCGAACCAGTTCCTCGCGAGAGCTAGCAAACTCAAACAGTTTTTCGTAAGCGGGCAGTCCGCTGGAGTGTGCCAGCAGCATGCGAAGGGTGACCGCCTCGCGCGTGGCCTGCTGATGACGAGGCGCGCGCGCCACAAAATCGGGAAGGAAGTGTCCGACGGGGATGTCGAGCGGCAATTTCCCGCGCTCATACAGCAGCATGGCCACAGCAGTCGTCGCCACGACCTTGGTCACGGACGCCAGGTCGAAGATAGTCTCGGCTTCAACCATCGGCGCATCGCTCTCGTACGTAAAGCGGCCCAATCCGCGGAGCGCGATTAGTGATCCGCGATGAGTAACAGCGAGCGTCGCTGCGGGGAAGGCGTGTTGCCCAATGGCTTCGGTGATAATGGAGAAAGCTCGCGAGAATTGCTTGTCCTGGAGATCGAAAGCTGACGGCAGGTCGGTTAGCTGTTGCGACGATTGGTTCAAAACCACCTCATGATGTGATCGGATGGGGGTGCAACTTATAATAACTTGCCCGCGAAATTGCGCGGCAGATCCCCTGAATCAAGAAAGGTTTTGGACACATTGAGGCTTCGTCTTTGGCCAGCTATAGCGCTTCTTCCATTTTTCCTTGTCCTCGGTAGCAGCGTTCTTCTCACAGCGCAGAAGGTGTCGGCTCCGGCCGTTATGCCGCCCGCCACTGCCGCAGCGGGGCAAGATCGCTTTGCTCCGCTCGACGCGCTGCTCAAGGATGCCATTGATAAAGGCCGAGCGCCCGGAGCGGTCCTGCTGGTCGGCCACAACGGAACTTTTGTTTACCGCAAGGCATTCGGCTATCGCTCGCTCGATCCCAAGGAGCCGATGACCGTCGATACGATTTTCGACATGGCATCGCTCACCAAGGTGATCGCCACCAGTGGTTGCGTGATGCGCCTGGTCCAGCTTGGGCAGGTCAAGCTCAACGATCCCGTCGCCAAATACATTCCCGAGTTCGCGCAGAACGGCAAAGACGAGGTGACGGTTCGGCAGTTGCTGACCCACTACTCCGGTCTGCGGCCAGATCTGGACTTAAAGCAGTATTGGAGCGGCCTGGAGGAGGGTTATAAGCGCGCCAATGCCGAGAAGCTGATCAACCCGCCTGGCTCGACCTTCGTTTACAGCGACATTAACTTCGTGGTGCTCGGAGAATTGGTGCAACGGGTCGGTGGCATGCCGCTCGATCAGTATTCGCAAACCTACATCTTTGGCCCACTGGGCATGGCTTCGACACGTTTTCTTCCGCCGCCAGAGTGGAAGCCTCGCATCGCGCCCACCGAACGCGATGAGCGAACCGGACTGATGCTGCGCGGTGTGGTACACGATCCTACCGCGCGCCAGATGGGAGGCGTCGCCGGGGATGCCGGAGTGTTCTCGACCGCCGATGACGTTGCCAAGTTTGCGCAAGCGCTGCTGAACGGTGGCGCGCCGGTGTTCTCCCCCTGGATCGTCGAGAAGATGACCACTCCCCAACAGCCGCCCAACCTGACCGACGTGCGTGGACTAGGCTGGGACATCGACTCGCCATTTTCTTCCAATCGCGGGGAACTCTTGCCGGTGGGTTCCTTCGGGCATACCGGATTCACCGGCACATCGCTCTGGATTGACCCGACCACGAATACCTACATCATTCTGCTCACCAACGCGGTACACATCAAAGAAGGTAACGTGATTGCGTTGCGCACTGAAGTAGCCACCGCGGTGGCCGCTGCGTTGCAACTGGACCCCAGCGAAGAGCAGAAGATGCGGGTGGCGCGCATTACCGGCTACAACGAAGCGGCCGTCGCCAGCCGCCGTGTGGTGGTTCGCAACGGCCAAGTGTCCAACGGAATTGATGAACTGGAGGCGCACGACTTCGACGCCTTGAGGATTTCCGGCGTGGCGACGCCGAAGGTTGGGGTCGTAACCAACCAGACTGGCATCGATAGTCATGGCCGCCGCACGATCGACATCCTGGCTCACGCACGCGGGTTACAGCTGAGCGCCATTTTTAGTCCTGAGCACGGTGTGCAGGGAACTTCCGACACCCCGGACATCGGCAATACGAAGGACGGGGCGACGGGAGTCACGGTTTACAGCGTGTATGGCGAAAGCGATGCCAAGCGCCGGCCGTCGCTCGATGTTGTGCGCAAGCTCGATATTCTGGTGTTCGATATCCAGGACGTTGGCGCGCGCTTCTACACCTACGAGACGACACTCGGATATTTTCTCGAGGCCGCGGCCGCAACCGGGAAGCCGATTGTGGTGCTTGACCGTCCGAATCCTCTCAATGGCGCCTACGTTCAGGGTCCGGTCTCGGATACCGGGCAGCAGAGCTTTGTGAACTATTATCCCGTGCCGGTGCGGCACGGCATGACGATTGGCGAATTGGCAAAACTGTACAACTCCGAGCGGCACATCAACGCCAATCTTACTGTGGTTCCAATGCGGGGCTGGATGCGCGGGGACTGGTTTGACTCCACCGGGACGCTATGGGTAAACCCGTCGCCTAACTTGCGCGACCTGAACCAGGCGACGCTGTATCCCGGCGTGGCGCTAATCGAACAAACGAATGTTTCGGTAGGGCGGGGTACCGATACGCCCTTCGAAGTGGTTGGCGCACCCTGGGTCAGCGCTAAGCGGCTGGCTACGTATCTGAATGAGCGCGAAATTGCCGGAGTGCGTTTTGTGCCAATCATGTTTACGCCGACGAGTGGACCTTATGTTCACCAGGAATGTGAAGGAGTCCAAATCGTCGTCATCAATCGCGAGGTGCTGGATGCGCCTGAGTTGGGTATCGAGTTAGCATCCGCGCTTCACAATGCGGCTCCGACGGGATTCGACATCGCCCATATGAAGCCGTTGCTGGTGAATCAGGCCGCTTTTATAGGTTTGCAAGCGGGACAAGATCCGCGCCGCATCGCCGACGACTGGCGTGACGGGATCGAGCAATTCATGCAGGTCAGGAAGAGGTACCTGATCTATTGAGCGGCCCTGTGGGCCTTGGTTTCGTCAATGGTCAGACCGCGCTCGATCACCATTTCGATTGAATCGCCTACCCCAAGCTGAATCTCAGGCCCGCGCGTGAACAGAACTGTGGCCAATCCGAGCGCGCCACCACTGGCTGCCCCAATGCCTGCCGCTTTGCTTCCTCCGGCGATCGCCCCAATACCGGCTCCAGGAATGGCTGTGCCGACGATGGTCCCGACATCCTTGCCTTTGCTGCTGTCTCCCTGAATGGTTCCTTCTTTGTCTTTGACTCCGGCGGTATTTGCATCTCCGGGCGTTCCCTGTACCGCTCCCGGCAGCAATAACGTGTAACCATTGGGGAAGATCATGGAGGTAAAACTCATCTGCAACTCAGCGCGACCCTTGACTCTGCCGGGACGCAGTACGCGCCGGATCTCTCCCTGCACGAAGGTCCCCGGCGGGATCACAATGCGGTCGTTCAACACGATGGGAAACGACGTTTGCGCGTAAACCGGGTCACCCGGTTTAGCGTTCTTGGTGGTGAGGCCTTGCTTCATGGTGAGCGGAACGCGCGTCCCGGCGGGGACGGTGATGGCGTCGTCTTTCGTGGCTGGAGGGTTGTTGTTCTGTGGGACCGAGGCGGCGTGTGACGTGAGTTGCGGCGAGGCATCCTCCTCCTGCGCGAGGACGACAGCCGCGGCGCCGAGAAAAACGACAAATAGAATAACTGCTGCTCTCATGTGTCTTCCCATTATAATTCGGCGGTCCAGCAATACGTTGAAACGCCCGTTAGTGTCAAAAGTCGCGCTTGTCTGGGTGACGGTTTGACCGCTCCGTCAGAGCTGCATCTTAGCCCAGCATCCTGTCCGGCGCTTGACCATAGGTGGTAGCCTCTCTTCATGGCTGATGAACACCGGGACGACAAGATACAGAGCGCGGCCATCCTGTGGGCACGCTATTCGGAGATCGCCTTCATCATTCCGGCCGCAGTAGTGGTTGGATGGGTTGTTGGCAAACTGTTCGATCACTGGCTGCACACTCATTGGCTGTTTATTGCAGGAGTCATCGTAGGAGCCGTTTTAGGCTTCGTGCAGATGATTCGGATGGTAAGTACACCGAGGGAATAGCAACCGCTGACTGGCCGATCCGCAAAAGCTACAAGCCGTCGGCAACCCGAATACGTTCTACAGAGTACATTCGCCTGTGTCCCCACGATGCCTGAACCTACTTCCTCGGCGGCGGACGATTTTTTTGCCGGAGCGTTAAAGCGTATCCGCAAATACATGATTGTGTCGGCAGTCGTTGGCTTGCTGGTGTGCCTGGTCTTCTTTCGGTGGCAAGTGGCTGTGGGATTTCTGGCTGGAGCAATCATCTCCATCGTCAATCAACGCTGGCTGGAGCGGGCGGTGGACGCCCTGGGTGAACGCCTTACCAGCGGTGACAGTAAGGAGCGGGGAGGGGGAATCGTCTTCCGTGCGGTGCTGCGATATGCCTTCATCGCCATCGGGGCTTATGTTATATTTAATGTTTTCCGTGCAGGTCTTTACGGCTTCCTGGGTGGCGTTTGTCTTCCGATTGTGGCCATAACCTGCGAAGTCGCAGTGGAATTGTTTGTTACCCTGCGGCACGAATTCTGAGTTCCCAAATAGCTTTTGGCGCATACCGGTTGTAGCCGGAGTGTGCAACCGGCAGTAAACGCAGTCATAAAATCATCTTTCTACGAGCACGCATTCATGCCTGAGCAACTTTGGATAACCGCCCTTCTGAACAAATATTTCGCTGGTCTGGCGAATGCGATTCTGGGAATCTTTCACTTGCACGCTTCCTATCCGCGTGCGCCGATCCCAAATTATGTGGCGACCCAGCTTGTAGTATTCGTGCTGATCCTGCTATTTTTCGTGATCGTCCGCGTGCGCCTCTCGGTGGACGACCCTGGGAAGATGCAGCACCTGATGGAGGAGATCGATTCCTTTGTCACCAAGCAGAGCCACGAGGTGGTTGGTCACGGCTACGAACGCTATGTAGGGTTATTTGACTGTCCTGGGAATCTTCATCATGTTGGGCTGTCTCCTCGGTGTGATACCCGGGTTTGAGACGCCGACGGCTATTCCATCGGTGCCCTTGGGTTGTGCGCTGGTGACCTGGTTCTATTACCACTTCCAAGGCATGCGCGCGAACGGTTTCGGATACATAAAGAATTTCATGGGTCCAGAACCATGGCTCGCGATTCTGTTATTTCCGATTGAGGTATTCAGCCATCTGGCGCGAATTCTTTCGCTCACCATCCGTCTATACGCCAACATGTTTGCCAGCGATTTGGTGATCCTGGTGTTCTTCTCGCTGGTTCCGCTTGCCATCCCGGTCATTTTCATATTGCTGCACATCGGCGTAGCGGTGATTCAGACCTATATTTTCGTGCTGTTGGCGACCGTCTATATCGGAGAAGCGGTGGCGCACGAGCATTAAAGACCAGCCGTTAGCACTTAGCATTTAGCAGTTAGTCTTTGGCAGTCGGTGATTTAGCTAAGCGCTAACTGCCAATTACTAAGTGCTGCTTTCAAGTTTGCTGTCAGCGTGAGGGCGTCAGCTCGGTGAACGTCAACCACCCACTGGCAGCGATTCATAAGGAGAATGAAATGAAAAAACTGATGACGGTATTGTTTTCGCTGGGAGCCATGATGCTGATGGCCATGCCAGCGTACGCGCAGGGCGGAAGCGCCGCTGCTCCGGCGACCAATTGGGTCCCCATAGCCTCCGGCTTCGGCATGGCCATTGCCGCCGGGTTGGCCGCACTTGGTCAGGGTCGAGTCGGTGGCGCCGCTTGCGAAGCCATGGCGCGAAATCCTGCTGCCCGGCCTGCGGTTCAGCTCGCGCTGATTCTGGGCCTCGCCTTCATCGAGTCGCTGGTGCTGTTTACGCTGGTGATCATCTTCGTCAAGGTCGTCTAGCTTTCGCTCTTAACCGCATGGCAACGCCCTGTCTTCGGATGGGGCGTTTTGTTTGCGCCTTTGCGCAAGTGTAAGGCTATCTGAAATAGAATCTCTGGACGTATAAAGTTTCTTAGGTTGTTAATGGGTGGAGTGCTGGATTACGAAAACGTGACCAAAGATTATGGCGTGCCATGGTCGCGTCGCCGGGTGCGCGCACTTGACGGCTTCACCTTGTCGCTCGAGCGCGGCGAGATTTTTGGTTTCCTCGGGCCGAACGGTGCAGGGAAGACCACCGCCATTCACCTCGCGCTAGGCTTCATGCGGTCGTCGTCGGGCACAGGCCATCTGCTGGCGAAGCCGTTTGGCAATGCGCCCATGCGGGCGCGCGTGGGTTTCCTCGCCGAGAACGTCGCCCTGTATCACCGCACCGCTGCCGACCTGGTGCGCTTTTACGGTGCCCTCAATCGCATGCGCGAGCCTCTGCTCAGGCAGAGATGCCACCAAGTACTGCGCGAGGTCGAACTCGAAGTCGAGGCCGGCCGCAATGTGGGTAAGTTCTCTCGTGGCATGCAGCAGCGTATTGGTCTCGCGCAAGCGCTGATCAACGATCCCGAGTTGCTGATTCTCGACGAGCCCACTTCGGCGCTCGATCCGCTAGCGCGTGTGTCGATGCGCGAGCTTCTGCTGGAGGCCAACCGTGCCGGCAAGACCATCTTCCTCAGTTCGCATTTGCTGTCAGAGATCGAATTGATCTGCCATCGAGTCGGCATCCTAAACAAAGGCAGGCTGGTGAAAGTAGGGCGCACGGCGGAGCTGCTGGTATCGCGGGAACATTACGAGATAACCGCGCGCGGAATGGCAGCGGACAGTTTCGAACATTCGCAACTTCGAGATGGCCGGCTCGTGTTCACCGTACCTGCTTCGTTGCAACGCGAGGCTCTGGAACGCGTCTGGGTGCTGGGTGGGGAAGTGCTCAGCGTCAACCCGGTGCGGCGGACCCTGGAAGAAGTATTCGTGGCGTGGACGGACGGGAAAGGAGAATGATGGCCACCTGGTCGATCGCGCGCAACTTCCTCCGCGAAAACCGCTGGCCGGTACTGATCCTTTTGGCGTGGATCATCTTTACCACGGTGGTCACAGCGGACTTCGGCCGGGCACGGGTAGTGCCGTCCGACGTGATTTTCTTCGTGCAACAGCAGGCGGTGTATATCTGCGCCTTCAGCGCGTTTCTCGCTGCCAATGCCATCCACAATGAACGCAAATCGCGGCGCATTCTGCTGGTGCTGTCGAAGGCGGTAAGCCGGGGCGAATACCTGCTGGCCATGCTGATCGGCACCCTCGCGATGACCGTTGTTTATGACTTGCTTTTCGTGGCTTGTTGCACCTGGCTGGCACATCGCGCGGGACTTTCGGCCGATGTAGTGTGGTCAGTAGCGGTGTTGGTCATCGCAGCCTCGGCTATCGCGGCCGCGATTGGCATGTTCTTCTCTACGTTCCTCAATCCTTATCTCGCGATCGCTCTTACGGTAACCATCTTCGGCGCACCTGCGGTTGTGCATGCCGAGCACCACCTGTGGTTTCGGCTGGTTCCTGGCCTGCCGGTATTGCTCGACATTTTGCGCTTTAACTTTCGCCCGGGATGGCTGATGGACTGGGGCGGGATATTGATTGCGCTGCTTGAAGCCGCATTGTTCTGGGGACTGGCGGTGACAGTGTTTGCGTACCGGGATATTGCGGTGCCAGTCGAGTAAAGCAAATCACCACAGAGACACAGAGGCACAGAGAAATTCGGATTGGGACGAGGAGACTGCGCTCGCTCACTTCAACAAATCCTGCGCACCCCGAAGTGCGTATTCGAGCACTCTTCCGGGCAAGACGCCGAGATAGATGGTTGCGATCAGGCTGATCGCCAATCCAATTCCTAATCCCATTGGTATACGGGCCACAGGCGCTTCGGTCCGTTCGTCACGCATGTACATGTAGACGATGACGCGCAGGTAATAGTAGGCCGCAATCGCGCTGTTGATAACGCCGATGATGGTGAGCCAAATCAAGTTGGATTGCAGTGCGGCGGAAAAGACATAGAACTTGGCGAAGAAGCCGCCGGTGACGGGAATGCCAATCAGCGAAAGCAGGAAGATGGTCAGGACGCCAGCCAGCACGGGCGAACGGCGCCCCAGTCCGGCGTAGTCGTCGAGGGTGACGTACTTCTCGCCGGCTGACGCGAAGTGGCTGACTACGGCAAACGCGCCGACGTTCATGGCGGCGTAAGAAGCGGCGTAAAACATGACGGCGGAGATGCCTACCTGTTGTCCGGCTGCGAAGGCGACCAGTATATATCCCGCATGGGCGATGGAGGAGTAGGCCAGCAAGCGCTTGACGTTCTGTTGCACCAGCGCACCAATGTTGCCCAAGGTCATGGAGAGCGCCGCTGAAACCCACACCATCCAGAACCATCCAGGCGCTCCGCTGGCGAAGAGGACGCGCAGCAGTACAGCAAACGCCGCCGCCTTCGGGCCGGTAGACATAAGCGCGACCACCGGCGCCGGCGAACCTTCGTACACGTCCGGAGTCCAGACATGGAAGGGAGCGGACGCCACTTTGAAGCCCAGGCCCACAAACATCAGCCCTACGGCGAGATAAGCCAGGGTGGACTGCTGGGTATGCAGGAAGTTTGCGATGTTGTAAATGTTGGTGGTTCCGGTGGCGCCGTAAATCATAGCCACCCCGTACAGGAAGAACGCGGTGGCGAAGGAGCCAAGCAGGAAATATTTCAGCGACGCCTCGGCACTTTCGGCGGCGCGGCGGCGCATGCCGGCCAGAATGTAAGTGGAGATCGAAGAAATTTCCAGGGCAATGAAAATGAGTACCAACTCGACCGCGGAGGACATCAGCATCATGCCGACTGTGCCGAAGAGAATCAGGGCATAATACTCGCCGCCCGCACGAATGCTCTGCACATCGAGGTAGTCGTAAGAGGCGAGGATGACGACCAGTGAGATCATCAGCACCACCACATGGAAGAACACGCTGAAGGTGTCAACCCTGACCATGTGGTAGAAGCCGTCGCCGTAAAAGCCTGTCTGGTAAAAGGTGGCGGCGAGGGCAGCTATTGTGCCGAGCAGGGCGACGACGCCCAGCGGCTTTTTCGATCCCTGCTCGGGAAGGATTGGGTCCACCATCATGACGATGATGCCGAAGATGCTGAGCACCACTTCAGGAAGGATCCGAATATAGTCGACGGCCGGAATCATCGTCCGATCACCTGCAGTAGAGCCTCCATTCTGCTATGCGCAACGTCGGCGTGCAGCAGCGAGCCTGAAACATGGACTGCGTGCGCCTGAACCACGCTGGAAAATTGTCGTAGTGTCGCCGCGACCGCGGGATCGATCGAGTGCAGCCACAGCATGGGTGCCACGCCCATCACCAGCGCCGCAATCGCCAGCGGCCACAACGAGACCCGCTCGCGGGCATCGAGGTCGCGCAACGAACTGTTTACCGGGTTGGTGACGTTCCCGTAGAAGACGCGCTGATACATCCAGAGCAGATAGCACGCGCTCCAGATGACACCGGTTGCCGCCAGAATGCCGTAAAGCTGCTTCGCCTGGAAAGCGCCGCTCAGCACCAGGAACTCACCAATGAATCCGTTGAGCAATGGCAGCCCTACCGACGACAGCATGATGAACGCGAAGAACGTGGCGTAAACCGGCATGGGCGTTGCCAGTCCGCCGTACTCGTGGATGTCGTAGGTATGGCGGCGCTCGTAGATCATGCCCAGCAGCATGAACAGTGCGCCGGTCGAGATGCCATGGCTCAGCATCTGGTAAACCGCGCCATCCATTCCGAGCTGGGTAAAGCTGAAGATGCCTAAGACGACAAAGCCCAGGTGGCTGACCGAGGTGTACGCGATCAGTCGCTTGATATTCGGCTGAATCATCGCCACCAGTGCGCCGTAAATAATGCCGATGATGGCGAGCGCAATGATCCAGGGAGCGTTGCGCCGTGCCTGTTCAGGGAAGAGCCCGAGATTGAACCGCAATAAACCATAAGTACCCATCTTCAGCAGCACGCCTGCCAGCAATACCGAGCCTGCGGTGGGAGCTTCTACGTGTGCGTCGGGCAACCAGGTGTGTAACGGGAAGAGCGGAACCTTTACCGCGAAGGCCACAAAGAAGGCAAGGAACAGCCAGAAGGCGGCGTGTTCGAATCCCGGGACCTGGCCAGACTGAATCTTGCTCTGGATGTCCACGAAATCAAACGTTCCGGTCTTGGTATACAGCCATATCACGGCCGCCAGCATGAACACCGACGCAATCATGGTGTACAGGAAGAACTTCACCGAGGCGTAAATCTTTCGCCCGTGCCCGTACATGCCGATGATCAGCGCCATAGGAATCAGCGTGGCTTCCCAGAAGAAGTAGAAAAGGAACAGATCGAGAGCGACGAAGACGCCGATCATCGCGGTCTCGAGCACCAGCATCAGGATGAAAAATTCCTTGACCCGATCGTCGATGGACTTCCACGAGATGAGCACGCACATCGGCATCAGAAAGGTGGTCAGGATGACCAGCCACATGGAGATACCGTCGATGCCGAGGTGGTAATGAATCTTGGGGTGCGCAATCCAAGGGATGTTCTGCTCGAACTGGAAGCCGCTCTGCCCACGCACGAAATACCACGGCAGATGCAGCGATGCGAGCAGCGAGATCAGTGAGACTGCCAAGGCGAACCATCGGATATCGCGATGGCGGCGCGGGAAGAATACCAGCAAGATCGCTCCCGCCAGCGGCAGAAACACAACGATGGTGAGGATGTTGCTGTTGATGAAATTCATCGCACACCTCGCCACACCATGAAGGCGATCACCGCCGCCGCGCCGACGGCGACCCAGCCCGCGTAGGAGCGGATGTTGCCGGACTGCATGTGCCGCAGTTCGTCGGACACTTCGCGCGCTCCGGCGGCGCTGCCGTCCACTGCGCCATCGATCAAGCCGCGGTCAATGCCTTTCCAGAACACGTTGGAGGACAGCGCGATCAAGGGCTGTATGATTACCGCGCCGTAGAGTTCATCCACTTTGTATTTGTCGAGAACGAAAGTATAGAACCCACCGGCTGCCTTAGCCATTGTTGCCGGCAACTCGGGCCGCTTGTAATACAGCCACCAGGCGCTGAGGAATCCAAGCAAGGCAATCGCTACCGAGATCCCCGTGAAGGCCAGCTCCGTGCTGGCGTCACCCTCCTGAGTTCCTTCCGCAGCCGCCGCCGTCGCGTGGAAGACCGGCGAGAGGAACGCGTCGAACTGATCGGAGCCCTTAAGCGAGTGGGGAATCCCAATCCATCCGCCAACCAACGAGAGCAGTGCGAGAATTATCAGCGGCACCACCATCACCCACGGGCTCTCATGGGGAGCGCCGTGTCCGTGGCTAACACCCGCAGCATGCGCATCCTGCGCGTCATGAATTGCGCCGGTGTGTCCGGCATGCTGTGCATCTGCGTCGTGTCCATGACCAGCGGTCTCAGGGCTAGGCCCGCGATAGTCGCCAAAAAAAGTAAGGAACCATAGCCGGAACATATAGAAAGAAGTCATGCCTGCGGTAATCACGCCGATCAGCCACAGAACGTGGTAGCCGCTGCTCCAAGCCGACCAGAGAATCCTGTCCTTGGAGAAGAAGCCGGCAAACGGCGGTATGCCGGCGATGGCAAACGTCGCGATCGTCATGCTCCAGAAGGTGTAGGGAAGGTACTTGCGCAGGCCGCCCATGTTGCGCATGTCCTGCTCGCCACCCAGGCCATGAATCACCGAGCCCGCTGCCAGAAACAGTAGTCCCTTGAAGAAGGCGTGGGTCACCAGGTGAAACATTCCTCCAACGTAGTCCAACACGCCGCAGGCCATGAACATGTAGCCGAGCTGCGAAATGGTGGAGTAGGCCAGCACCTTCTTGATGTCGGTCTGCACGATGCCGATCGACGCCGCGAAGATCGCGGTCAGCGTGCCAATGATTGCAACTGCCATCTGCGCGTCCGGTGCGCGATTAAACACCAGGTGCGAGCGAGCGACCATATACACACCAGCCGTCACCATGGTTGCCGCATGAATTAGGGCGGAGACCGGAGTCGGGCCTTCCATCGCGTCCGGCAGCCAGACATACAAGGGAATCTGCGCGGACTTACCGGTTGCGCCGACCAGCATCAAGAGGCCGATGGCCGTCAACAAGCCGGCAGCGGCGGTTTCAGCCGGATACTTGCTGATGAGCGGCCACAGACTTTCGTACTGCAGCGTGCCGAAGTGCTTAATCAACAGGAAGAGCGCGATCAGAAATCCGAAGTCACCGACACGATTGGTAATGAAGGCTTTTTTGCCGGCATCGGCCGCCGATTTCTTCAGGAACCAGAATCCGATAAGCAGATATGATGCCAGGCCCACCCCCTCCCAGCCGACGAACATCAGCAGATAGTTGTTCGCCATCACTAGGGTGAGCATGAAGAACATGAAGAGGTTGAGGTAGGCAAAATAGCGGTAGTAGCCGCCTTCGTGCTCCATGTAGCCGGCGGAATAAACGTGGATGAGGAAGCCGACACCGGTAACCACCAGCATCATCACCAGCGAGAGCTGATCGAGATAAATCCCGAAGTCCGCCGAGAACGACCCCGCGGCCAACCATGTCGCATAACGCTCGATGTGCGGAATCTGGTCGGGCGGCAATCCGGCGAACTGCGCGGCCACCCACAAAGTCATGGCAAACGAAGCTGCCGTGGAAGCCAGGGCGATGGTCGTCACCAGTGCCCTGGGGAAGCGCTTGCCCAACAGCCCGTTGATGGCGGCCCCAGCCAGTGGCAGTATCGGAATGATCCACAAGTGCATAGCTTGCTCTTCGTTCTTTTAGCGCCGTTCGCCTTTCGCTATTCGCCTTTCGCCAGAGAATTAACCCTGGTCCTGTTTCTTCCCACCTTCGCCAAGACGCTTGGACAGGAGTCTCTCTTCCTCCGCCAAGAATGAAAGAAACAACTCCTTCCCGTCCTTGATCATTGGATACTCGACGAGGACCCGGCATCTCTCGAGCTCGGTGCCAGCACGCTCCAAATCTCCCAGGTGCCTGCAACTCCTTGCCAAGAGCGCATGGCCGCTAATCTCTTCTCCGTCAAGTCGGATAAGAAGTTCGCCGAGATCCTTGGCCAATTTCCAATCTTCCAAACTGTCCTCGTACAGAACTGACTCGAAAAACTTGTCTATTTTCGACACCTTCGTCAAAATTTCGCCATCAGGATCATCCATGACTTATTCCCTTTTAGTCTACGGTCCTCATTAACCTGTCACCTCTGGCGAAAGGCGAACAGCGGAGTAAAGCGTCTTTCTACAGCTTCAGCAGGTTCACGCGATCCACATTCAGGGTTTCGCGAGTACGGAACACGGAAATGATGATGGCCAGTCCTACAGCCGCCTCCGCAGCAGCGACCACCATCACGAAGAACACGAAAATGTGACCGTCCAAAGATTTCAGCTGCGCGGCAAAGGCCACGAACGAGAGATTGACACCGTTCAGCATCAGCTCAATCGACAGGAAAATGGTGATGATGTTGCGCTTGATCAGGAAGCCCGCAACTCCACAGGCAAACAGGATGGCGCTCAACACCAGGTAGTAGGAAAGAGGGACCATCTATTCCTCCCTCCGCGCCAGCACTACGGCGCCCATGATGGCAATCAGAATCAATACCGAGGTCACCTCGAAGGGCAGCAGGAAGTTGCGGAACAACAGATGCCCAACGGCCTGGGGATTGCCGAACACGTCGCTGCCATTCATCACCATCGGGCCGCCGATGGCGATGCGGTCCAGTCCGGCCAGATGGCTGACCACCCAGACGGCTATGCCCACTCCGATAATGAGCCCCGGAACACCCAGCACCATGGCGACACGGCTGGCGTGCTCGGTGCGCTCTTCCACTCCGGCGTTGAGCAGCATGATCACAAACACGAACAGCACCATCACTGCTCCGGCATATACGATGACCTGCACGGCGGCGACGAATTCTGCGCCCAGCAGCAGGTACAGCAAGGCGAGCGAACCCATCACCACGATCAGCGATAGCGCGCTGTTGATGGGGTGTTTCTGCACCAGGAGGTTGATCGCACCTCCCACACACAGTGCCGCGAAGATGAAGAAGAGAACAAGAGCTAGCATGACGATCCGTTAGTAAATCAGGCAACTAGCATTTGGCACTTAGCAAAAACAGCTTTCAAAATTTGTAGGAACTTCTTAACGCTGAAAAACCACAAACCGCTAATTGCTGCTCACTTCAGCGCCACGACCAGACTGGTAACAACAATATTCGCGATGGCCAGCGGGAGAAGAAACTTCCAGCCGAAGGCCATGAGCTGGTCATAGCGGAAACGCGGCAACGTGCCGCGGACCCAAATGTAAATAAACATGAAGATGAACACCCGCACGGCGAACCAAAACACCGGTATCAACGAGTGCAGAATCGGTGGACCGAAGACTGGTCCCGACCATCCGCCGAGAAACAAAATTGACGCCAGGCAGGCGACCGTCACCATATTGGCGTACTCGGCCATGAAGAACATGGCAAACTTCATCGAGCTGTACTCGGTGTGGTATCCAGCGACCAGTTCCGTCTCCGCTTCCGGCAGGTCGAAGGGAATACGATTGGTCTCCGCATAGGCCGCCATGATGTAAATAAAGAACGCGACGATCTGTCCCCGGAAGATGTTCCACTTGGGAATGAATCCCAGCCACGTGCCGGCCTGCGAGTCGACAATGTCGCGCAGGCTAAAGCTGCCTGTGTAAATAAGTATGCCGATCAGCGACAGGCCGAGAGCGATTTCGTAGCTGATCATCTGGGCCGAGGCGCGCAACCCGCCGAGCATGGAATATTTGCTGTTGGAGGACCAGCCGGCGAGAGCGACTCCATACACGCCGACCGAGGTGATGCCCAGGATAATCAGCAAGCCAATGTTGACGTCGGCAATCTGCAGCGGCGTATTGATGCTGCCCACTCTGATCCACGGGCCGATCGGGATGACCGCGATGGAGGTCAGCGCCGTGGTTACTGCAATGATCGGGGCCAGCATGTATAAAGGCTTGTTTACATAAGGCGGTGTGAGGTCTTCTTTAAAGATAAACTTTAAGCCATCGGCAAGTGGCTGCCAGATGCCGAATGGTCCCACCCGCGAAGGTCCCCAGCGGTTTTGCATATGCGCGACCACCTTGCGCTCCAGCAGCACGGTGTAGGCGACGGCGGTGAGCAGGATGAAGACCGCGAGAAGGATCTTGACCAGCGAAACCAGGATGTACGTTCCAATGCCCATGAAGCTTTCAGTTTGCAGCTCTTAGCCGTCCCTACGGGATTCGATTTTCCGCTGACCCAGCACTTAGCCTTCAGCTTCGTGCTGGGCTAAACTCCGTCGCGCCTGCGGGGCGCAAATTTGAAAACCGAAACTCAAAACTCGAAACCTCAAACTTAAACTTGAAAACTCACGCTTGAGCCCAAAACCCGAAACTCGAAACTAACCACTAACTCAGCTCCCTTGCCTCGCTGTTGGGTCATAGTCTGCCGGAATCTCCAGATCAGGCGGCGACGTACTATAGCGCTCCATCACGGTGTTCAAGGTGGGCGAATAACGGCCCAAAGTACCCGACGTAAACAGCGTGTCATTGGAGGGCATCACGAGTTCCGGATGTCCCGAACCGGTAACGCCGGTTATCTGCACCAGTTGTGTGTGTTCGTCGTGACCGCTGAGCAGCCCGAGCCGTGAGATGTCGTACCCAGGCACCAGCCGCTGAATCTCGTCCAGCATCGCCGTGGGATCGTAGGGACTCATCTTGGGCTCGAGGTTGTGTTGACTGAGCCACACCGCATGTCGATCGGCCTCGCCAGATTGCGCCCCGCGGGTTTGGCCCATGTCGGCGCGCGTGCCTCCGCCGCCAAACGGCACCAGCTTGTGCACGTCGTATCCCATGCGATCGGCGATCCGAATGATGCATTCGAAGTCGTTGCGGACGCCCACAAACTCGCCGGCCTTCTTCAGCATCTGAACGTCGCCGCAAGTGTTGGTAAAGGTGCCACCTTTTTCGTAAGCATTCGCGACCGGCAGTACCACGTCCGCGATGCTGGCGGTTTCGGTGAGAAACATGTCCTGCACCACGACGAAGGCCTTCGACAACGCAAAGGGATCGACGCCATAGCGTGCGACTGGGTTGGAGCCAACGACGTACAG
Source organism: uncultured Acidobacteriaceae bacterium (assembly GCA_963748225.1). GTDB lineage: Bacteria > Acidobacteriota > Terriglobia > Terriglobales > Acidobacteriaceae > Bog-257. Next base: position 405,964 of record CAVVHW010000009.1, on the reverse strand, counting down.
CGCCTTCAGCTTGCCGTCCTTGGCTGCGTCCATCATTTGCAGAAGGTTCAGTCCTGGCGCCTTCGGAATTTCATCGACCCAATCTTCGTGGAAGCTGGTTTCACTGGAGACGGGAGCGTAGCCCGGCAGCATGTCGGGATAAAGACCCATGTCGGCGGCACCGCGCGAGTTGGCGTAATCGCCGAGGCAAATGAACTTTGCGCCCTGAGCCACGCCGAAGTTCACCAACGCGGTGACATCGTTGCCGCGCAACTCCGATCCGAAGATAACGACCAAGCCTTTTTCGCTCTTCAGCGCATCGCGCATCTGCGACAAGGAATCGCGCGAGAGCTGCGGCGATATGACAGCGTCGCCGGCTGCGTCGTTGCCGGCCAGGAACTGCACCAGACTGCCTTCGGAGCCGGGGGCGAGCTGCGCGAAGGCAGTCGCCTGGCGGCGCAGCTTGATGGGATAGGAATTCGCCAGGTAAAACTTGGCACGATGCAGGCGGACATTAGTGCGGATCTGCCAAGCCAGCAATGGATGCTGCTCGGTTGGATTGTTGCCGATAAGCAAAATCGCGGGCGCGTCGAAAACTTCGCGCATCGAGGCCGTAGCATTGGCTTTGCCGGCCAGAGCTGAAGCGAAAGGCAGGGAAGTCGGCGGTGCGATGGTGATCGATGTTATTGGTGCGCAACACCGCGCGTGCGAACTTTTGCAGCAGGTAGTTCTCTTCGTTGCTGGTGCGGTTGGAGCCGATCACTCCGATCCCGGTCGGTCCGTCGCTGGCAAGCACTTCCTTGAACCGCGACGCAATGCGTTCGAGCGCTTGCTCCCATGTCGCAGTAACGAACTTACCGTCGCGCTTAATCAGTGGCTGCTGGATGCGGTCGCCGTTGTTGGCGAAGTCGAAGGCGTACCGTCCCTTGACGCAGAGAAAGTCACCGTTGATGCCGCTCTTGTCGCGATTGTCGCCGCGCACAATTTCCATGCCGGTGTCAGCCCGGCGCACACCCAGCGTGGTCTTACAGCCGTCGCCGCAGTGCGTGCAGACGGTGCCCACGTGCTTCATCTCCCATGGGCGCGTCTTGTAGCGATAGGCGCCAGAGGTGAGCGCGCCGACCGGGCAGATGTCGATGCACATGCCGCACTCTTCGCATTCCAGATGATCTTCTTTGTTGGGGGCAATGATTGAGCTGGTGCCGCGATTCTGAATGCCCAGCGCCCAGACGTCCATGCCTTCGCCGCAAACCCGGATGCAGCGATAACAGAGGATGCAACGCGGGCGGTCGAAGTACACCACCGGCGACCATTGCTGCTCGTCGCGGTGGTTCTTCATGTCCATGAACTTCGATTCGGCCGCGCCGTACTTGAAGGTCATGTCCTGCAGTTCGCATTCGCCACCGGCGTCGCATACCGGGCAATCGAGCGGGTGGTTGGCCAGCAGCAGTTCGAGCATAGACTTGCGCGCCTGCTTGATCTTGTCGCTCTCGGTGGCGACCACCATGCCCTCGGCGACCGGCGTGGTGCAGGCGGTCTGCAGCTTGGGCATCTTCTCGACTTCGACCAGGCACATGCGGCAGGCGCCTTGCAGCGACAGGCCGGGGTAATAGCAAAAAGAAGGCACCTCGATGCCCGTGCTTTTGCAGGCCTCAATGAGGAGCGTCCCCGCGGGAACGGTGAGTTTCTTGCCGTCGACAGTAAGGGTTACGTCAGCCATAAAAGAAGCAATTAGCAGCTAGCAATTAGCAATTAACAAAATCAAAAAATTGGGTACCCCATCCATTCGCCTGTTTTGGCGAAAGGGTGGGAGACGACCTACACCAATGCAGGTTCGGCCGTCCTCTCATACGGGCACGGCTTGCCGTCAAGATGATCTTCGAACTCCTTACGAAACTTCTGAATGTACGAAATGATCGGCATTGCCGCCGCGTCGCCCAACGGACAGAACGTGCGCCCAAGCATGTTTTCCGCCAGGTACTTCAGGTTGTCGATGTCCTTGGCCACTCCGCCCCCAGCATGAAAGCGGGTCAGCGTCTTCTTCATCCAGTCGGTACCTTCACGGCAGGGAATACACCATCCGCAACTTTCGTGCTGATAAAACTTGGTTACCCGCAGAGCGAATTTCACAATGCACATCTGATTATCAAGCACGATCACGCCGCCCGAGCCGAGCATCGAGCCAGCCTTCATCATCGAATCGAAATCCATCGCGACATCGATTTCGTCGGCCGTCAGAATCTGCACCGACGAACCGCCGGGCACCACGCCCTTTAGACTTTTCCCCTTCACCATGCCGCCAGAGACGTCGTAAATCATCTTCTTCAAGTTGTAGCCCATTGGCAGTTCATAGACACCGGGCTTCTCGAGTTCGCCGCTCATGCAGAACAGGCGCGTCCCGCCATTTCTGGGCGTCCCCAGATTGGAGAACCATTCGCCGCCGCCAAGAATGATGTGCGGCACACTGGCCAGTGTCTCAGCGTTGTTGATCACGGTTGGTCCGCCCCAGAGACCGACGACCGCTGGGAACGGAGGGCGAATGCGTGGAATGCCGCGCTTGCCTTCGAGCGACTCCATCAGTGCCGACTCTTCACCGACTTCGTAGGCACCCGCGCCGGAATGGGTGAAGATGTCGAGGTCAACGCCCGAGCCGAAGATGTTCTTGCCGATGAAGCAGCGCGCGTAGGCGTCGGCCACTGCCTTTTCCATGATCTCGATCAAATAGCGATATTCGCCGCGCAAGTAGATGTAGCCCGACCTTGCGCCGACGGCGAGCGCGGCAATCATCACGCCCTCGATGACCGCGTGGGGATCATGCTCGAAGATCAGGCGGTCCTTGCAGGTGCCGGGCTCGCTCTCGTCGCCGTTGCACAGCACGTACTTTGGTTTGGCCGACTCCTTGGGTACAAAGGACCACTTCAATCCAGTGGGGAAGCCCGCGCCGCCACGGCCGCGCAGGTTCGACGCCTTGACTTCGTTGATGATCGCATCGGGCCCCATCGAGATGGCCTTCTGCACGGCCTTGTAGCCGTCCAGTTCGAGATAGCGGTCGAGATTGGTCGCGCCCATGCCGAAGCGCTTGGAGACGACCTTGACTTCATCGGGATGGGAAACCAAATACGCCATTCGCTCTTCGCTGTTCGCCATTCGCTCTGGCCATTCCGCTCGGCGCCTTCTGGCGAAAAGCGAACAGCGAGAAGCGAAGAGCGACTACTGCTCTTCCTTCTTCTTCAGCCCGTCGACCAGTTCGTCGATCTTCGCGGGCGTGAGGTTCTCGTAAAATTCGTAATTCATCATTAGCGCCGGCGCCCAGGAGCACGCGCCGATGCATTCGACCTCCTCCAGATGAAACAGCCCGTCGGGAGTCGATTCCTTGTTGCCGATGCCCAGCTTCTTCTTACAGTGTTCGAAGATGTCATCGGCCCCGCGCAGCAGGCAGCTCACATTGGTGCATACCTGCAGGTTGTACTTGCCGATGGGACGCGTGCGCAGCATTGAGTAGTAGCTAATGACATTGCGCACTTCCAGGTCAGACAGCTCCGTGCGCGCTGCGATCTCATGAATGGCCTCGTTCGTCAGCGCGCCGATCTCATCCTGGATATACAGCAGCATAGGCACGAGAACGGAGCGCTTGGTCGGATAGTGCGTAACCATGGTGGAGAAGCGCTGTTCGAGTTGGTCGGAGAATTTCATGAATCAGCAGTTAGCGTTTAGCAATTAGCAATTAGCATTTAGCAAAAGCATGCGGCGCCGGGAGCCTTGGCTAAGTGCCAAATGCTAATTGCTAAGTGCGTTCTACCTGTCGCAGTCCCCCAGCACAATATCGATGCTACCGATAGCGGCGACCACATCGGCGATCAGGCGTCCCTCGCACATCTTGCGCAACGACTGCAAATTCGCAAATGATGGCGAACGCATGTGCACGCGATACGGCTTGGCGGTACCATCGCTCACCACGTAGTAGCCCATTTCTCCGCGCGGCGACTCAATCGGCATATAGACTTCGCCTTCCGGTACCGTGAACCCCTCGGTCACAATCTTGAAGTGATAGATGAGCGCTTCCATCTGCGTCTTCATCTTCTCGCGGTCGGGCAGCACCACTTTCGGAGCGTCAGCCTTGACCGACCCCTCGGGAATGCCTTCCAGCGCCTGCTTTACGATCTTCTGCGACTCACGGAGTTCGGCCACCCGCACCATGTACCGGGCAAATACATCGCCCACATTCGATACTGGAACGTTGAACTGAAATTTCTCGTAGCCGCTGTACGGTTTGTCGCGGCGCAAATCGACATCGACGCCGCTGGCCCGCAGCGTCGGACCAGTTACGCAGAGCGCGATCGCATCTTCCGCCGACAGATGTGCGATGCCCTTAGTGCGCCCCGTCCAGATCGGATTGCTGGTCAGCAGGCTCTCGTACTCGTCGATGTTCGCGGGGAAGCGGTCGTTGAAACTCTTGACGCGGTCGAAGAAACCCAGCGGCGGCTCCAGCGCCAATCCGCCAATGCGGAAGTACGAGGTCATCATGCGCTGCCCGGAAACTGCTTCGAACAGGCGCAGCACGTCTTCGCGCTCGCGGAAACAATACAAGAAGACCGTCATGGCGCCGATGTCCATGGCGTGCGTGCCCAGCCACACCAGGTGCGAGTTGATGCGCGTCAGTTCGTTCAGCATGACGCGAATCCACTGCGCCTTGGGCGGAATCTCCAGCCCCAGCAACTTCTCCACCGCCAGGCAATACGCCAGATTGTTGGTCATGGGGCAGAGATAGTCGATGCGATCGGTCATGGGCACGACCTGCTGGTAAAACTTGGCTTCGCAGTTTTTCTCGATGCCGGTGTGTAGATACCCGATGTCGGGCATGATGCGCACGATGGTCTCGCCGTCAATCTCCAGCAACAATCGCAGCACTCCATGGGTCGAAGGGTGTTGCGGACCCATGTTCAGGATCATCGTCTTGTCGTCAGACGGATCCAGCACCGGCGTTGGAGTCATGTGGGCCATGATTAGCGGTAGCCCTCGACGGGATAATCTTTGCGCAAGGGATGCCCCTCCCAATCCTCGGGCATCATGATGCGCTTGAGGTTGGGGTGCTGATCGAGGCGAACCCCGAACAAGTCGAAGACTTCGCGCTCGAAGAAATTCGCACCTGGCCAGATCGGCACCAGTGAGTCCAGGCTCGCATCTTCGCCGGAGACCTTCACCTTCAGTCGCAAGTAAGATTTGTTCGGAATCGAAAAAAGCTGGTACACCATCTCGAAGCGGGGAGTCTTGGGAAACCAATCTACGCAGGTGATGTCGGCCAAAGCGTTGTACTGCAACTGAGGATCATTTTTGAGGGTGAGACAGGCGTCGCGCAGCGCGGTGCGATCAACCCAGATCGTCAGCTCATTGCGGTCAAACTTCGCCCCCGTAATCGCGCCCGCATTCCATGCCATCAGGCGCGCCAGCTCAGGACGGTCTTTCAGTTGCTCGATGTCAGTGATCGCCGGCTCCATTGCCATCCTTTAGATCCTCTCGGCCTTACCCGGCTTGTTCCAGTCAAGTACGCCCTTTTTCCAGCAATACCAATACCCGGCGAGCACGATGCCGATGTAGACCAGCATCTCCCAGAACCAGAACATGCCCATGCCTGCGGATTTCAGATCTCCCTGCACGACCGCCCAGGGATAAAGGAACACGGCTTCCACGTCGAAGAGGATGAACAGCATCGCCACCAGATAGAACTTCACTGTAAAGCGCTGGCGGGCATTGCCCACGGGCTCCATGCCGCATTCGTAGGGAGACATCTTTGCTTTGTTGTACTTATGCTGACCGATGAAATAGGAGAGCAGGACAATCGCCGACGCCACGCCTCCGGCGACCAGGACGTGAATCAGCAAAGGCAGGTATCGTGCAAAATAAAAATCCGGCATGATTGCGCAAGCACTCAGAAACTTTCGAGCAAGAGCAGGTAAACATTTGAGTTTAGTGATCGTTAACGCCGATTGTCAACCGCACGAAAGCCTGTTCATCGGCAATTCACAAAGGCGGAGTTTCAACTTTCGACTTTCAAGTTTCTCGATGGGGAAACCGGACTTGGTGGGCGATCTTCTTGCTCGCCAGTTAACTCTTAGCTCTCAGCTCGTAACCATCAGCTCTCAGTTCTAAGCATTCCCGGCCGCATTTTTTGAGATCGTGGCCGGGGCAACGTTCCCGATCGTCGCTCGGGCAAGTCCACATCGGCCTGAACTTTCGAAACTCGATACTGCTTCATCCGCCGCCGACGAAGTGCACGATTTCGAGCCGATCTCCGTCAGTGAGGTAGGTCTCTGACCACTGTGCCCGCGCAATGATCTCGCGATTAAGTTCGACGGCCACGCGGTCGCCTTTCATGCCAAGCTGCTCGATAAGCTGGGCCAACGACAGGGAATCGGCAAAACTCTTCTCGTTACCATTGATGAATAAGCGCATAAAGACAGTTTCAGGTTTCGAGTTTCAAGTTTCAAGTCAGGAGCATGAGCAGAATATCCTGCTTGAAAATTTGAAGCTATTAAGGCAATGCCGATCATCCAAGTTCGGGGGAGGAGAGTCTGTCTGCCTCTCCGATCCCGATGGCAACACCGTATCTTCAAAGTTCTAAAGTGGGCGAGGCATGCAGCTCCTCAGTTACAGACCGCGACCGCCGCTGGCGGATTTTGTCGATAAATTGTGGCTATCGCTAGAGGCTGCGCCCGCGCATTCGATGGAACGCCTGCTGCCCGACAGCACTGTGGAGTTGGTCATTAACCTTCACCAGGACCTGATTCATCTCTACGACCGCGACGATTACCACCGTTGCGGCAGCGCGCCGGGCTGTATTGTCTCGGGCCCGCGCAGCCAGTACTTTGTTATCGACACGCGCGACCAAATAGCGACTATGGGCGTACACTTTCGGCCGGGCGGGGCATTCCCGTTCTTCCGCGTGCCCGCCAGCGAGCTCGTCGACCAATCCGTTGCGCTGGATGCGTTGTGGGGCCGGACGGCGTCTCAACTGCGCGAGCGACTGCTCGCGGCTTCGACGCCCGAAGAGAAGTTCCGCGTTCTGGAGACTTGTCTGCTGGAACAATTAGCCAAGCCGCTGGAACGACACCCGGCGGTGAGCTTCGGCATTCAGCAGTTGCGCAGTATTGGGTTGTCAGTCGCCGACGTAGTGGACCAAGCAGGATTCAGTCAACGTCGTTTCATCCAGTTGTTCGGAGAGCAGGTTGGTCTCACGCCGAAGTTGTTCAGCCGGGTAAGCCGCTTCCAACGAGTTGTGCGGATCGCCCATGACGCCAATGAGATCGATTGGGCCGACCTCGCCCTCGACTGCGGGTATTACGATCAGGCGCACTTCATCCACGACTTCCAGTCGTTCGCCGGAATCACGCCCGCAACCTATCTACTGCAACGTACCCGGCACTTGAATCACGTTCCGCTGACCACGTAGGTCAAATTTTTACAATACTCACATCTCACAGGATGCCAAGATCGGGCACAATACCGAGAACGGTAATCTAACCTGGTAAGGAGAAAATCATGGCAGTCAAACCAATTCCAGACGGCTACCACACAGTCACCCCCTATTTGACGGTGGCAGATGCCGAGGCGCAGATAAATTTTCTGAAGAAGGCCTTTGGCGCAGAGGAAACTTACCGTCATACCGACGACAAGGGAAAGGTCGGGCATGCCGAGGTCCGTGTAGGCACCTCAATGGTCATGATTGGCCAGGCCCGCGATCAGTGGACGCCAAAGCCCGCATGCTTCTATCTCTATGTCGAAGACGTGGATGCGCTGTACAAACGTGCCGTTGCAGCGGGCGGCAAATCCATACAGGAGCCCGCGAACCAGCCCTACGGTGACCGCACCGGTGGCGTCGAGGATTCGCAGGGCAATCAGTGGTGGGTCGGCACTCACGTTGAGGACGTGTCGCCGGAGGAGATCCAACGCCGTTATAGCGAGATGGCAAAGAAGTAAGCTGTCGGCGCCGACAAGTCAAAGTAGCTTGATCATGCTGCCAACGCACTGCGCACTTGGCAAGCTGCGCGATAACAGTCATCGTGCAGCTTGCTGCCTTTTACCGCGGCTTACCCTGGGCACTTCGAAGTTTCCTTTCAATTATTGCGTGACGCTCGCCTTCTGGGCGGCGGGAACGAAATCTTCCATCACCGCTTTGCGCATGAGATCAGGGGGCAGCAGGCCTTGCGCCAGGATGAAGTCGTGGAACTTCTTCTGGTCGAACTTCGGGCCAAGCGCTTTCTCTGTGTCCTCGCGTAGGGAGATCAACTTCGTATAGCCGTAAAAATAGCTGTTCGCTTGCCCGGGAGCGCGATAGGTGAAGCGTTCGACCTCTTCCTCGGCAAAGGCGTGCGACAGCACCACGTCCTGCTCCAGCACGCGAAATGCATCCGCTGGCGTGATCTTGCCGGCCTGCAGCTCGGGATCGAGAAATGCGCGCGCGGCCCGTTGCAGCCTGAGGTCCAGCGAAACTAACTGACCTTCCAGTGGCATATACGGCTTAATGAGATATTCCGCGTAAAGTCCCCAGCCTTCGACATTGGTGCTGTTGAAGGCGTAGCGAACCCGGGCCAGTGACACCCCGTGCTCCAGCATGGAGTCGAATTGCAACTCATGTCCGGGCCGGGCTTCGTGAGCGGTGAGCGTCCAAGCGGCCGCGTCGTAGGTGAAATCGTCGTACTTCTCGGTCGCGGTCTGTCCTGGACCCGCCGGTATATTCAGGGGGAGAACGAACTCGCCCTTCTGCCCGGTGTTGTGGATGAACGGTGGAGGTACCATGTGCGGCGCCGGCTGCTGGGCGGTCTCGGCCGCAGTCGCGATACGAATGCGGGCAGGCCGGTCGGGAAGCGTCACAATCTTCTCATCGACGATGATCTTCTCGATCTGCTTCAGCCTCTCCTGGTAAAACGGGAGAATGGCGTCGCCCACGATTTGCTGCTTCTTCAACTCCCGGATCACATCGCGATAATCGCTCGACGGCAGACTGCGCTGCTTGGCAATCTGCGCCGCAATCGACTTCATCTCTCCCTGAATCTCGGTGAACGCCTGGTGCGCCATGGTGGCGAGTTCGGCCGGGGGAATATCGATGCCGTAATTTTCCATGTCGAGCGCATAGTGCTGCGGAGGGAGGCGAAAATCGTTACGGGCCTTGGGTAGCACCGTCGCCTTCACCCATGCGTCGTAGTCGGTGAGTTGCGTCTTCAACTTGGCAAACGGCTCTTCCCATCCGGTCAGCTTGTACTTCCTCATGAGCGCGGCAATCCCGTCGAGATAATTGGAATTGCGCGCCATCTCGGTTTCAATCTCCACGCGCGCGGGATAGATCACGCCAGGCTTAGCCATCTGTTCAGTCGTGCGCTGCCTCAGGATCTCGGTAAGCGCGGTGTAACCGGGCTCAAGCCCGGCATATTCGCGAATGCGCACCACGGCAGCGGCCCGGCGATCGGCAGGTGTTTGCTCGTCGAGCAGAACCTGCAGGCCGCCGAAGACCATCTGGCTCGCGTTGAAGAACGGCACTTCGTTGGCGCGCTGGAAGTCCTGGCGCTTGAAGTTGAGATTCACCCTGCGGATCATGATCTGCAGGTCCTCGGCGACGTCTTCCTGCTGCTTTTCCGCCGCGGCGCTCTTCAGCTTCGCCAGCACCGCCTCCGTCTCGCGCCGCTCCTGGTCTTCGTTGGCGAGCGTGGGCTGCGAAACCTTGGCGTCGAACTGGCTCAACCCCTGCTGGGTGCCGGCCTCGGGATGGTACTTGAAGACGACTTCGATCAGCATGTTGGCGTAGCGGTTGCTGGTAGCGATCCAACTGCGATCGGCAGGCTGGCTTTGCGCGTAAGCTGGCAGCATTAAAACCGCCGCAAATAAAAGAGAGAATAGTGTGCGAATCAAAACGCCCTCCTGGCGAAGCTTAGCGAAGTCGTAAAAGTATAGATGGAATTCTGCCAAGCCGAAAGACACCGGCGGAAGGCAAGAGAGCGGTGGCGTGCGGCGTCAAACGCGCGGCCGGAAGCTAACTGGTAGCGGGCACTACGGTATCGCCGGCAAACTCGATATTAGGCTTTTGGGGAATGATGCCGACCCGGTGACCCATTTCCAGGAGCTTGGTGATTGCCGTGCGGCCATCCTTGCCATAATCGAGGGTGCGCTCGTTGACGTACATGCCCACAAACTTATCCGCCATCTGAGGATCGAGGTCGCGAGCAAACTGCATGGCATATTGCAGGGCTTCTTCGCGATTATCGAGAGCGTACTGAATGCTGTCACGCAGAGCGGTGCAGCAGGAATTAATTAGCTCCGGGCCGAGCGAGCGACGAATAGCGTTGCCGCCCAACGGCAGCGGGAGTCCCGTTTGATCGCGCCACCACCTGCCCATATCAAGGATGCGATGCAGCCCCTCGCGGTTAAAAGTGAGTTGGCCCTCGTGAATGATCAGTCCGGCTTCATACTTGCCCTCGAGCACTTTGGGAATGATCTGGTCGAAGGGGACCGTTTCGGTGACGATATCGGGTGCAAACAATTTGAGCACGAGATACGCGGTGGTCATGGTGCCAGGCACAGCGATTTTGCAACGCGAGATCTCATCGAGCGGGATGTTGCGCGAGGCGACGATCATGGGGCCGTAGCCCTCACCTACGCTTCCGCCGCTGGGCATGATCGCGTATTTGTCCTGGATGTAGGGATAAGCGTGAAAGGAAATCGCAGTGATGTCGTAGAAGCCGTCCATGGCTTTGCGATTCAGAGTTTCAATATCGCAAAGTGTGTGGGTGAACTTCACACCCGGAATGCGAATCTTATTGGTCGCCATGCCATAGAACATGAAGGCGTCATCGGAATCGGGACTGTGCGCAACAGTGATTTCGCGCACGTTCTTGGCGTTATTGCGGCTCATAGGAATAGTGGCGCTAGAACAATTCCAGAGTGATTGCATCTGGTGTAATAAAGGCTCGCGCTAAACCTGCGATTACAAACTGCGACGCAAGCGAAGTGCAGCGGTGGCGGCGACCGTTACTTTCAGAAGTTCCGCTACCAGGAACGGATACAAGCCGAAAAATGCAGCCCGCTGCCAACTGTGCGTCATGATCGCGAGCCAGCTCAGACCTCCCGCGAACAGCACCAGCTCAGCGACCACGGCGGCGGTCACGTTACGCACGAACCCCGAAAGTCCGCGCTCGGCGATCCATCCAGCCACGAAGGCGACCACCGGATATGCCCACAAGTAACCCGCGGTGGGGCCAAACAACTGGGCCAACCCTCCCGGACCGACCGGACTGAACACAGGCAAGCCCATGGCGCCCCACGCCAGGTATAGAGCCGCTGCGGCAAATCCGCGCCGGCTTCCCAGGGTGAGACCGATCAACAACACTCCAAAATTTGCCAACGTGAGGGGGACTGGGGTAAAGGGCAGAGGCAGGACCAGCCGGGCGCAGACGGCGATGACGGCGCTGGCGCCAATCACGATGCCGGCCTGCTTAATCCAACTGGAAGACGATTCGGCGACGCTTGTCTCGGTATGTAGTGCGGTTCTTAGCATTTCTACCTCGCGATCAAGACCACCCGATTATGAAGTCTTTTCTTCGGTAGTGCTTTCCGCAGCGCCTTCGATTGCAGCTCGAACCTGGGCATCCATCTGCTCCTGCCGGAGATGCCGCTTAACGCGGAAATGGATTGCCAATCCGACGATGACCAGCGCTGCGGTGCACAGCATCAAAAGTGCAAAAAATAGCTTAATCACCACAGGATCTCAGGATATCAGATCGCACAAGATGCGGCCGGAGCGGGGACGTGGAGGTAGTGATCTGGTGAATTGTCCGTCAAAGCGAAGTCCACGGAGAAGATCAGAGTATTTACCACTGTCCTAAGCAAGCGCGGCGTCTCGAGTGCCCAAAATCCTTTCGACCTCGAAATCAAAAGTGTTGCGAATTGGGACAGAACTCCAAAGTTGGCCTGATTTCCGGGTTGGAAACCGACGCTTTAGTGGTAGAATCGCGCGGCAAGCACCCCCGGAGAAAACTCACAATTTAGTCGGCAGACGCAATAAGAGCGCTCAGGCGCAAGCGATCTGCCGGCAGGAATAGGGACATTCAGCAGCAGGGAGACTGGCGATGAAACGAATCCTCTTGGTGATACTAGGTGTGGCAAGTTTTCTGGTGGCCGGAGCGACCGCGCAGACCGCCGATACAACCCAGGCGCCGCACGCGCGTAAGAAGCGGATCGCTATCTTCGATTTCGATTACGCGACGGTCCAGAGTTCCTCGGCCGCGGTTTTTGGCACCAACGTTGACATCGGCAAGGGTATCGCCGACCTGTTGGTGAGAGATTTGGTCAAAGATGGTACGTACTCCGTAATCGAACGCAAAGCAATGGACAAGATTTTGGGCGAGCAAAACTTCTCGAATAGCGATCGCGCCAATCCGAACTCGGCGGCGAAGATCGGAAAGATCCTGGGCGTGGATGCCATTGTTGTCGGCAGTATAACCCAATTCGGAAATGATAACAAGAATACCAAGGTAGGCGGTGGTGGCGGCGGGTGGAGCGGATATGGCCTCGGCGGTTTCTCTCACAAAAAGAGCAAGGCTGTCGTGGTCGTGGACGCCCGCTTGGTCAACATCGATACCGCCGAAATCATGGGCGTGGCCACCGGCAAGGGTGAATCGACTCGCGAGAGTACTTCGATGCTAGGCGGAGGCAGCAATTGGCATGGTTTTGGCGGCGGCGCCGTGGACTTCGGCAGCAGCGATTTCCAGAGCACGATCATCGGCGAGGCAACCAATGCTGCGGTCATCCAAATGACCAGCGAACTGGTGGCGGACAACTCCAAACTGGAAGCCCGCACGATTACGGTTGAAGGTTTGGTTGCGGCAGTCGATGGAGGCCAGGTCGTACTCAACGTCGGGTCCAAGTCGGGGCTGAAAGTCGGCGATCAGCTTACCGTGCAGAGAGTGACCAAGGAGATTAAAGATCCGTCGACCGGCCAGGTAATTCGCCGCATGACTTCGCCCGTCGGAGTGATTCGTTTGACGGACGTGGATGAAATCTCCGCGGTAGGTACGCCGGTTTCGGGTTCCGATTTCAAAGTGGGCGATGCTGTAAAGACAATAACGCAGTAAGCAACAGGGCGTACCTTTTGACATTCCGGACGCGCAGAAGGGCGACGCTTGCGCGCATATGCGGCAACCAGATGGAACCTTCCACCGTCGGGTTAGCGTGGCCGTGAAGCGAGCCTGTCTGTAAGGGTACTCCCGCTGTTTCGCCTGAAGAAAGACCGTCCCCTCGATGTGTCCGTCTGGAAGGGGAAAGTCTGAAACCTGCGATTTCAGCCACTTCTTTGGCCTGACGAACCAAGTCTCCGCACATCCTTGACGGCCGCTTGCGTGCGACAATACAGTCGAAACATCCGGAGATTTGAGCCTTGGATACCCTGGTCGGCAAAAGTATTCTTCACTACACGATCGTGAGAAAACTGGGCGCTGGTGGTATGGGCGTGGTTTATGAAGCTGAGGACACTCGGCTTGCCCGCCATGTGGCGCTGAAGTTTCTCTCCAAGGACATCGAGCAGGACAAGTACGCACTGGAGCGTTTTCAGCAGGAGGCCCGCGCCGCCTCGGCGTTGAATCATCCCAACATCTGCACCATCTATGCCATCGAAGAATGCGATGGACAGCACTTCATCGCGATGGAGCTGTTGGACGGCCAGAGCCTGAATGAGAAGATCAATGGGCATCCACTTCCGGTGGACAAGCTCATCGACATCGGCATTCAGATCACGGACGCTCTCGACGTCGCCCACAGCAAGGGCATTGTCCATCGAGATTTGAAGCCCGCCAACATCTTCATCACCACCCGGGGGCAGGCGAAGATCCTGGACTTCGGCCTGGCGAAACTGACCTATGATCGGCGCGCCGTGGTTGAGACCGCAGCTGGCGAGGCCGTGACGGTCGTTCCAACCCACTTGACAGCGCCAGGGACGGCGGTCGGTACCATCGCCTACATGTCGCCTGAGCAAGCTCGCGGCGAAGAGCTCGACGGAAGAAGCGACCTGTTTTCTCTGGGAGCCATCTTCTACGAAATGGCCACCGGAATGCTGCCATTCGAGGGCAGCACGTCCGCGGTTGTCTTCCAGGGCATACTCGACCGCGACCCGAGGCCACCCATTGAATTGAACCCAACTGTGCCATTCAAGTTGGAGGAGATTATCTCCAAGGCGCTGGAGAAAGATGTCGACCTGCGTTATCAGAGCGCTGCCGAAGTGCGCAGCGACTTGAAGCGGTTGAAGCGGGACGGTAGCGGACACTCTTCGGCAGGAATCGCAGTTGCGTCGCCGTCTTACGCCGCCGTACGAGGCACGAGCCCGACGATGCACTCCAGCAGCAGTGCAGTCATCCTCGACGCCGCCAAGCGTCACAAGAGCGGTGCCGGTCTCATCCTGGCTCTGAGCCTGGCTATGATCGTCGCCGGATTGTACGGCTTCTATATGTGGATTTCCCAGAGGCTAGGCGACTCTGGCCCAGTGCCCTTTCAAAACATGAGCATGGAGAAGATCACCAGTTCCGGTCGGGCGATGCTGGCGACCATCTCTCCGGATGGCAAGTACGTCGTGAATGTGACGGATGAGGGGCACGGCCAGCAGAGTTTGTGGATCAGGCACATCGCCACCGGCAGCAACACCCAAATCAGGCCTCCGGCGGAGGTCCGTTACACCGGACTTACTTTCACACCGAACGGAGACTTTTTGTACTTCGTGCAGATCGAACCCGACAAACCCACCGTAGGGTTTCTGTATCAGATTCCGGTGCTGGGAGGTACGCCGCGCAAGCTGGTTGAGGACGTGGACAGCGCCGTCAGCTTTTCTCCGGACGGCCAACAGATGGTTTACCTGCGCGACAGTTCTTCAGAAGCAAATTCCAAGCTGATCATTGCCCATGCCGACGGCACCAGCGAGCGCGTTCTGGCGTCGCTGCCGCTACCCGGATACTCCGATCCTGCCTGGTCGATCGATGGCAAGTCCATAGCCGCTGCGGTGCTTGACCCCGGCAGTCAAAATCTCGGCAGGATCGTGGTCCTCAATCCGTCAAACGGAAAGGAGAAGACCGTATACGCCGGAACCGCCTTGCTGCAAAAGCCCATGTGGATGCCGGACGGGCGGCATCTGGTGCTCATCTTTCACGACATTTCCAGCGACTGGAATGGACAAATTGGAGCGATTTCTCTCGCGGGGCAGAAGATCCATCGCATTACCAACGATCTGACTGTCTATAGCAATCTCACGCTCGGCCTGACCCGGAACGGGGAACAAATGGTTGCAATTCAAGTTACGCCCCAAGCCGGCGTGTATACGATGAGTTCGGAGGCAAACTTCAGCTCCACCGCAACCGAAGTCGACGACCATGGCGACATCAGCGTCGCTTGGCTGCCGGATGGACGGTTGCTCACTATGGACTACGACAGTCACATCGCGGTGATGAACGCCGATGGCAGCAACCGCAACGTGATCTACAAGGAGCGCTTGCCGATGGGGGGTCTCTCGGCTTGCCCGGACGGAGCGCATGCCCTCTTCTTCATGGCTAATAA
The DNA here is from genome assembly GCA_963748225.1 of uncultured Acidobacteriaceae bacterium. Taxonomy (GTDB): domain Bacteria; phylum Acidobacteriota; class Terriglobia; order Terriglobales; family Acidobacteriaceae; genus Bog-257. The sequence continues at coordinate 390,406 of CAVVHW010000009.1, read as the reverse complement.
ACAGACGAAGGCAATCAATATCTGGCGTCTTGACCTGCAGAGCGGCAGCGCTACTGTGCTGACGAATGGGAAAGTCGATCAGAATGCTGTCTGTTCGCCCGACAGCAAACACTTTCTATATACCACCCTCGAAAAGGGTAAGCAGGTGTTGATGGAAATGCCTCTCGCCGGCGGAGAACCTAAGCGTCTAAGCGATAAGTTCGTAAGCTCCGCCGCCATCTCACCGGATGGAAAACAAATCGCAGCGCTTACCGTCTTTGGTACGGGCGTCAACGGCAAACTCATGATAGAGATTATCCCATCGCAGGGAGGGTTGCCGGTGAAGAGCTTCGCGCCCAGTCGCTTCATTTCCACTAATTTCAGTTATTCCCCCGATGGGCAGTCCCTTTACTACGGGGTCACCAACAAAGGGGTGTCCAACCTGATTGTGCAGCCTATCGGCAGCGAGTCTGGCTCCCTTGTTACCAATTTCAATGATCTTCGCATTTACGGATTCGACTACGATTGGAAGAACAAGAGGCTGGCGGTGGCGCGCGGGCGCTCTAATGACGATGTGGTACTGCTAACCCAACAACCGGCGCAATAGCGAGCGACGCCCGGGCAGTTGCGGAATGGGAATCCTCCGCCCCCCGTCATCATCCAATGCAGCACGCCATGACGTGCGATCCTCCGCCCGATAACGCTCTTCGACACTTTGCCGCGCTGGTCGAGCCAACCCGCGAGGACGAATCTATTCCGCTGGCGGTGGCTGCCCTGGCTATTGCGCGCATGGAGTATTCCGGGCTCAATGCCGATCCTTACCTGGCGCGTCTCGACGATATGGCCCAGCAAGTGCGAAGTCGTATGCGCAAGAACCCGACAGCCCGTGAATCTATTGCTTTGCTCAATCACGTGCTTTTCCAGCAGGAGGGCCTGCGCGGCAATCGCGAAGACTTTTACGACCCACGCAACTCATTTCTGAATGACGTGTTGGATCGCAAGCTCGGTATACCGATCACGCTGTCGGTGGTTTACATGGAAGTGGCGCGTCGGGTGGGCTTTCAAGTGGCCGGCGTGGGCTTGCCAGGGCATTTTCTACTGAAGCACTATGACATGGTGGCGGGCGAGATCTTCATCGACGCGTTTAACTGCGGAAGCATTCTGACTCCGGAAGATTGTCAGCGGCGTCTGAACGAAGTTTACGGCGGGCCGGTTGACATGCGCGTCGAATACCTGCAGCCGGTCACAAATCGCGAGATACTGAGCCGTATGCTGAATAACCTGCGCCAGATCTATCTATCGCAGCGAAACGAGCGGAAAGGGCTAGCGATATTGGATATGCTGTTGGCAATTTCGCCTGCTTCAATCGAATTGCTGCGCGAGCGCGCACTTCTGCGGCTGAATCTGGATCAGTACCTCGGGGCGGCACACGATTTGGGCAAGTATCTGAAGCTGGCTCCGGAGGCCGCCGACGCTCCCGCCATTCGCGAAACCTTTGACATGGTGAGGCAAATGGTGGCGCGGATGAATTGAGACAGGCCCGAGGCGCCTTTCGCCAATTCGCTTTTGGAAGGGACCGTTCCCGGTTGGGGGCGTCCCCGAGTTTTCTACCGACTTTTGACAAAGTATCCGGAACTTCGATGATACGTTTGCAGGAAGTCAGATTGAATATCGAGCCACCGTCGGCAAGAAATGCGAACCGCAATGCCGAAGAGCGAAGAGCGAAACGCGATCTTTCCCTGGCCTGAAAAATAACTCACCGGGTTACCAGGAAGTTGCATCATAAGCAAAAGCGGGTTTAGGGCTTGCATTGCAACCCTAAAGCTGAGTACGATAGAGACGTCCTCCAATCGCCGCACTTCCCGTGCAGGCGGCCCTCGCGCCCAAAGGTTCCAGGCGCCAGACGGACGTAACTGATTAGATTTCATCGAAGCATCCGACCGCCGAGCCGGCACGCGGGAAACGTGCGAATGCCTGGCCAATGACAGCGGTTCACAAGTGTGGGAGCCCGCCACCTGCGGGTGATAACGATTAAGAGAGAAACATGAATCAAGGATCGAATCCTCCTTCCGGCGGACAGCCAGGAGGGAGAGGACGCAGACGGCGGCGCGGCCGCCGTGGACCCGTCACGCACGGATCGCCGGCACAACCTGGGCAACACCCCGGACAGCAACGCCACGGTCCTCCCAAGCGCCATGGCCGTAAACCCGGGGGGTGGCAGGCTGGCCAGAACCAGACGGGAGGTGGCATCTACACCGCGCCCATGGATCACAGCTACCGTGCGGCCCAAGGCGCTAACAACGGCAATACGCATCGCCCTAACCGCGGTGGCCGTCCGAGCCAGAACTTCGGCAAGCAGTTCCTGCCGCCTGAGCCTGAACCCCTGCCTATGACTTCGGATGAGACGCCCACCCGCATCTTTGCCTTTGTGGACGACTTATTTTTCCTGGCGAAGATACAGGAGACGGCGCGCAAGATGAATGTGAAGGTTGAATTCGTCAAGACCGAGAAGGACCTGAACGAGCGTATGGGTCAGAACGGCGATGACAAGCCCGCGCTTATCATCTTCGACCTGAACAATGTCTCATCCAAGCCGCTCAGCATCATTCCGAAATTGAAGACCAAGCTGAAGAAGGCCACCAACATCATTGGATTCCTCTCGCACGTGCAGGGCGAACTGAAGATGAAAGCGCAGGAAGCTGGATGCGACATGGTTGTGCCACGCTCGGCGTTTTCGCAGAACTTGGCGCAAATATTGCGGCGCCATGCGGCTTCAGAAGAACTGCAAGAGCCCGGGCAGTAGGCCTCGAAGCAGTTGACTAAAGGCGGTATATCGGGAGTCGCGAAGCCAGCCATTGCTTTCGTTGTGATGGCAATGTCGCTGCTCTTGCTGGGAAACAAGACAGCGTCGAGCTTCTCGGCGGTTTCTCCTGCGCGTGCCGACTCTAATCAGCCCACCTTCTACAAAGACGTCCTACCCATTCTGCAGGACCACTGCCAGAGCTGCCATCGTGAGGGTGAGATTGCACCCATGCCCTTTGTCACCTATCAGCAAACACAACCCTGGGCTGCGGCGATCAAGCACGCGGTGGAGTCGAAACATATGCCGCCGTGGTTTGCCGATCCACGTTACGGAAAATTCTCCAACGATCCGTCGCTCACGTCCGGTCAGATTGCCTTGCTGGCTGCCTGGGTTGACGCGGGAGCGCCAGCTGGCAACCCGAAGGATGCGCCTCCGCCGCGTCACTGGGCCGAAGGCTGGAACATTCCCCGGCCTGACAAAGTGTTACAGATGCCGAAGGCCGTCAACCTTCCGGCGACCGGTGATGTCGAGTACACCTACGAGATTGTTCCCACTGGATTTACCGAAGATAAGTGGGTGCAGATGTCGGAGGTTCGCCCGTCGAGCCGCGAGCATGTACACCACGCGGTGGTTTACATCCGTCCGCCAAATTCAACGTGGTTGCGCAAGGCGCGCATCAGTGTGCCATTCACGCCGTCAAGTTTTTCCGACGCCGAAGAGCGCGCCGAGGCCCACGCCACCACTAGCGATATGCTGCTGGTTTACGCGCCTGGAAGCGAGCCCGATCGCTGGCCCGACGGCATGGCGAAGTTTATACCTGCTGGATCGGACCTCGTCTTCCAGATGCATTACACTACCAACGGCTACGCTGCCTCGGACCAGACCAGCGTAGGCATGGTGTTTGCAAAGCGAACGCCTCAGCAGCGCGTGCTGACGCTGCAGCTGACCAATCACACGTTTGTCATTCCGCCCCGGGAAGATAACTACCGCGTGGACGTTTCCGGCACGCTGCCGAATGACGCGACGGTACTCAGTTTTTTCCCCCACATGCATTTGCGCGGTAAGCGCTTCGAATACAACATTGTGCATCCGGACGGCTCAGTCGAGACGCTGCTGCGCGTGAACTATGACTTTCATTGGCAACTGAGCTACCGATTGGCGCAACCGCGATTTCTGAAGGCCGGAACGCAACTTCAGGCAGTAGCTTGGTACGACAATTCAGAAGAGAACCCGCATAATCCCGATCCCAACAAGACTGTCATGTGGGGCGGCCAGACCTACGAAGAGATGATGGTCGGTTTCTTCGACGTTGCCGTTCCCGCCAACGTGGACAAGGAACAGTTCTTCGTGAGGCGCGCTGCGGCGGGCAAGCAATAAAGCATGATCTGTGGCCGCGCTCGTCGCTTTAGGGACAGGCTGGCGCGGAGAAACTGACAACTAGTAACCGACAACTGACAACTTGCTGTGGCCCTCGCTTACAATCAACCCACAGCATGGACCTGAGTCTCACTCCAGCCGCACTTCGCAAACTTCGGCGATCCTTGCTCGCGTGGTACGACGCGAATCGTCGCGACTTGCCGTGGCGACATGATGCCAATCCTTATCGTGTTTGGCTCTCGGAGATCATGTTGCAGCAAACGCGGGTTGCGGCAGTGATGGGGCACTACACGCGCTTCCTGCAGAAATTTCCGGACGTGCAAACTTTGGCTGCCGCGCGTGAGGCTTCGGTGCTGGCTGCGTGGAGCGGCCTTGGCTATTACCATCGCGCGCGGCGCATGCACCAGGCGGCAAAAGTAATTGCCCGCGAGCGCAAAGGAGTCTTACCGCGCACGGCGGAGGAGTGGCGCACGCTTCCCGGCATCGGACGCTACACCGCGGCTGCCATTGCGAGCATTGCCTTCGGAGAAGCTGTCGCCGTAGTGGATGGCAATGTCGAGCGCGTCCTCGACCGCATGTTTGGAGCAGCCGAAGGAAGGGAAGCGGCATGGCAGAGTGCTGAACTATTGCTCGAGTGTCAGCGCCCGGGAGACTTCAACCAGGCAATGATGGAGTTGGGAGCCACCATTTGCGTGCCGCGAGCGCCGCAGTGTCCTATCTGTCCATTGTGTAAGTGGTGCGCCTCGCGGGGCGCGGGGGACGCGCTGCCGCAACCGACTCGCAAACGCAGGCAGCTTGCTTACGGGCTTGCCTGCGAGAACGGCTCCATCTTGCTGGTACAGCGTCCGGCGGATGCGTCGCTCATGGCGGGGATGTGGGAGCTGCCTAGCGTTTTCAATGCGCACCGCGACGGTGACCAGCCGCTGGCAACCTTGCGTCATTCCATCACCGATACCGACTATCGAGTGTCGGTGTTCACAGTCCCGGCCCGCAGTTTTCATAGGTCGAACGACAATGCGCGCTGGTTTACGCGGCGGCAGTGGGAACGCTTGCCGCTGACTGGCCTGGCCCGCAAGATTCTGCGCCGCCTGCCCGCCTGAGTCCAGGGCGAATCGGGATGAATCTAAAATCTGTTGCAATTTTAGGAGGTCTGATCGATGGCTGCATTGAACGCAGGCGTGCTCGCACCGGATTTCGCTTTGCCCACTCTGCAGGGCGGAAAGGTATCGCTCCGCGACGCTCTTGCCAAAAGTCCGGTAGTGCTAGTTTTTTTCAAGAAGAGCTGCCCGGTTTGCCAATATGCTCTGCCTTTTCTCGAGCGCCTATTTCAAGCAAATCGGGCTGCCAACGTGACTATGCTCGGTATATCCCAAGATAACGCCCACGACACCAAAGCGTTCCTGCGCGAATACGGTGTCACCTTTCCGGTCGCGCTCGACGATCCGGCAAACTATAAAGTGTCGAATGCTTACGGACTGACCAACGTGCCCACCGTTTTCTACATCGCTCCCAGCGGCGAGATCGAAATTTCCTGCGTTAGCTGGTCGAAAGCCGATGTCGAAGCTGTCAACCGCAAACTGGCCGAGTATCGCAACCAGCCGCCCACTCCGCTCTGGCGCAAGGGCGAAAAGGTGCAAGATTTCCGCGCCGGTTGAAACTCTAAGAATTGATCCGCGGTCGCGGAGACTAGTAGTAGCCTTTGGTAGGAGGTAACGTGAGGCACCGAATTGCCATCTGGGCAACCGTGGGCTTTCTGGTTGCATGGTGCTGGAACCTTTATCTCTTAACGACGCCCGCAATTCCCATAACGTCAGTGCCAACGGTGTGGGCGGTCGTTCGTATAACTTGTCCGATCGTGTTTGCTGGATCTTATTTCCATTTTGGCATCCACTACTATTGGGTTCTTCTAGCTAACGCTGCTACGTACGCCTTGGTCGGTCTGATGGTGGAGACCTTGCGGAAAGAATTACGTCCGGCACGGTAAATTTACGAACAGTCGGCGCCTCGGTCTCTTCAGTCACATCCCCTGCCGCCCGTTTCGCGTAGAATGATGAGTTTCTACATTCATCTCTAACTTCACTGGAGCGTTCCACTATGCGTAAGGTTGCGCTGATCGTCCTCATCGTTCCTCTGACAGCTACTCTATTGCTGGCCCAAGCGCCGCCAAGTCCCGGTCCCACGAAATCCGCACTCCCCGTACCGCACGTTGCTGCGCTTCCTCCGGCCGCGGAGCAAGCCATGGCCGCTGTCGACCCAGAGAGGATTCGCGCCCAGGTAAAGTTTTTGGCCAGCGACTTGCTAGAAGGGCGTGGCACTGGCGCGCGTGGAGGTGACATTGCTGTCGAGTACATTGCCACGCAATTTGCCCTGTACGGGCTGCAACCCGCCGGCGACAACGGCAGCTATCTGCAGAGGGTCGCGATGCTGGGCATTGCCACCCAGGATGACAGTAGCTTCGCTCTCGTCCCCGACAAAGGCGCGCCGATGAATTTGCGGAATCGCGTGGACTTCGTCGCCATGGACGAAACTACCAAGACGGAGAGCGAGGTTGACGCTCCCATCGTCTGGATTGGCTACGGCATCGATGCTCCTGAATTCAACTGGAACGACTACAAAGACGTCGATGTGAAGGGCAAGGTGCTGCTGATGATGGTCAACCAGCCGCCCTCGAACGATCCCAAGTATTTCGGCGGCGGGGCGCTCACCTACTACGGGCGTTGGACATATAAGTACGAAGAAGCTGCGCGCATGGGAGCCGTCGGCGTCATGCTGATTCACAAGACCGACATGGCCAGCTATGGTTGGAACGTGGTGCGCAACTCATGGTCGGGTGAGCGCGCTTACCTGCGCGACGATCCCGCTCCAAAGCTGAAGGTTGCCTCGTGGATTCAGCTTGACGTTGCTACCCAACTCGCTGCAGCGTGCGGCATGAACCTCGACACTATGATGGCTGCGGCGCAGAAGCCGGGCTTCAAAGCTGTCCTACTGCCCGCTATGCTGAAGGCGCATATCGTCAGCACAGTAAGGCCGTTCAACTCCAGCAATGTTATCGCCAAGCGCGAAGGTTCCGACCCAACGCTGAAGGGCGAAGCCGTCATGTACAGCGCACACTACGACCACCTCGGTATCGTACCTGGCATGTCGGGCGACAACATTTACAACGGCGCGCAGGACAATGCCACGGGTGTTGGCATTCTTCTGGAGATCGCACGCGCCTTTGCGGAAGCGCCGCAGGCGCCAAAGCGTTCTGTTTACTTCGCCTCAGTCACAGCGGAAGAGCAGGGGTTACGCGGGTCACAGTATCTTGGGTTGCATCCTCCGATTCCGGCCAAGGACATTTCCCTCGACCTGAATTACGATGACGTGCCGCCGCTTGGAGTGCCCGAGCAGGTGAACGTATCAGGCGCCGAGCGCACTACGTTCTATCCCACGGTCGAGCGTACCGCCAAGGAGTTCGACCTGGCCATTGTGCCTGACTCGCAGCCCGGCGCCGGACACTACTATCGTTCCGATCACTTCAGCTTCGCGAGGGCAGGCGTGCCGGCGTTCTCTATTGACGAAGGCGACAAGTATCAGGGACACGACACCGAATGGGGCAAACAGCAGGCGCGCGACTATGTTACCAAGCATTACCATCAGCCGAGCGATGAGTACCATCCGGAGATGGATTTCCGTGGCGATGCGGTGATGGCGCAATTCGGAATTGCGCTGGGATGGCAGGCGGCAAACCAGACGGGAGTCGTCGGCTGGCAGCCCGGCGACGAGTTTGCAAAGGCGAGGGGAAGCAATAGCAAGTAGCAACTAGCAATTAGCAGCTAGCAACTACTCTAGCCGTCGGTATTGAGCCCATAAGTTGTCATCCTAAGCGAGGACTTCAGTCCGAGTCGAAGGACCCCTATACCAACAGGCTACCGGAAACGACAGCAGATCCTTCGACTACGAGCCCGCCCGACCCGCGAAGGAAGCGGGCCGGAAATTCTTTGCGGGCGCTCCGCTCAGGATGACAAGTTATTGCTGGTGGCACATGGGCTGAAACTGATGGCCGGTTGCTAAAAGCTAAGTGCTAATTGCTAGCTGCTGATTGCACTTCACTGTAAATGCCGCATGCGGAACGGAATCTGCACCACCGCTTCCAGTGCGACAGGCTCGCCGTTCTTGGTGCCCGGGCGGAAGTGCCAGCGCGCGAGGGCGCGCACCGCGTTCTCATCGAGGCGCGAGTCCAGGCTGTCGAGCACTTTGATGTCGTCCACGGTTCCGTCGGTACGGATCACGGCATACAAAGTCACGGTGCCTTCCACATGGTCGCGCAGAACGTCTGGCGGATAGGCTGGATCAACCTTTGTAGTAGCCACAGGCGCAGTGATCAAACCTTTGTCCGCGGTTTCTTTTAACTCGGCAAAGCGAATGATCCAACTTCCGGTGGCCGAAGTAAGGTTGGGCATATTCATGGTGAGCGAGAAATAGCGTCTCGCGCCGAAGACCCGCTTCTCGATGCTTAGGTCAGGGTCATCTGCCAGTGTGGAAGGTGGCGCTGGAGGCTGCCGGTCATGAATGCTGGGCAGCGACGGCTTCATGGCCTCGGCGATCATGCGCTTGCGAGCTTCTGCGTCAGGATTCGAGGCGACCGGCTTGGCAGGTGTTCCAGCGACCGCGGAAGTCGCCGCTCCCGGCGGAGCCGCCCCAACGGTGATACCCGGAGGTAGGCCATTTCCTGCACCCTTGCCGGCGCCACCACTGACGGCGTTGCCGGTACCGACCACGTTCGGTGTGCCGGGCGCGTTTGGCTTGCCGCCTGGCGAAGCGTGAAACTCTCCGCTGCGATTGCCGCTGGGCACACTGATCGGCCCGCGGACCTCCGCCGGAGCCAGTCCCAGTGCGATTAACTGCCCTTGTCCCTGCGAAGGAAGGTTCTGCACGTTAGGAGGCGGCGGAACATTCTTCGCTCCATTGTCGCCGATTCCGCTGGCGCGCTGCACGGGGACCGGAAGCTTCGGAGCCAACACCTGCGGTTGCATTTGCGCCATGTTGAGCGTCCCCTTTTGCAACTTCAACTGGTCGGGAGATAACGGAGGCTCAACCACGGAAGGCTGTGGCAGCGTAGGCAGTTGTAGCTTCGACTTGAGTTGCGACACGTCGGCGGTTGGCGCAACGACCTGCGTTTCAAACTGCGGAACCTTCAACTGCGAAACTGAACGCGCCGAAGCGGCGATTGGCTGGGCTGCGGGTACCGGTGTCCAAGCGACGATGTTCGGCAGCTTTACGTCATGGTCCAGCTTAACTTTGGGCGGCGTAACGATTGTCTGGTGATTGTTGTCGGGCTCCGGAGGGACAGACAAGATCTCCTGTTTCGCCAACTTGGGTTCGCCTTTGCGCGGCTTCACCGGCGCTTCACTGGCAGTGTTAATCGGCGGCAGATACTCGCTTACGGGATAGTACTCGACCTTGGTGTTTTGAAACGGCGACTGGAGTTTGGGCGCCCGGTTGAAAAATGGCAGTGTGCAGACGAGATAGAGCACAATGACGAAGGCAATGTGGCCAGCGTACGACTCGGCGAAGCGGTAAGCATCGATACCGGTGCGGATGAAGTATCCCGGACGCAGGGTCACTGGCTGGGCCGTGATCTCGACGGGAGTTGGCTGGCGACGCAGGACGAGGTCGCCGAGGTTGCGGAAGAAGACGCGATACCACGGTTCCAGTTCAAACAGCAGAACTGGCGGGCTGGCGAGTGTCGAGTTTGTGCTCTGTGGGATAGCGGGATCACTCGCTAAAGGATCGCGCTGGGGCCTGGTTGCGGTACCGTCTGACATCATCCTCAACCGTGGAGTAAGTACTCGGATTATAGCGGAAAACGACACCGGCGGCGGGGGTACAACCGCGATGCGAAAGTTGTTCTTTCGTCAACCTGCTGCGGCGTGCAATGATGGATGACCAAGGGGAGTGAACATGATCCGCAGATGTTTGGTGCTGGCCGCGGTCGCGTGCGTGGCCGCTCTTCTGCCGGGGTGGCCAGTGTCTGCTGCAACGACCCAGCAAACGGCCAAAGCCCCCGCATCCGCAGACGATCCTTCCGGAATGTACACCTTCTTGCGCGAAGGCGAGTTCGTGCAGCTCACCGTGGAAGATGGGAAAGTGTCGGGTTACGTTTCGCGCTTTGGAGACACGGATAGCGATAAGGGCCAATTCATCGATCAGTTCTTCGACAAGGCCAGCCTGGCGGGCGATCATCTGTCGTTCAATACGAAGACGGTTCACGGAGTCTGGTACGACTTCACCGGGGTGATCACGACCACGCCCGGTAAGCAGCCCGGCCAGGAAGACTATCGTGTGATCAAGGGTACGCTGGTGCAGCATGCAGCTGACGTCAGCAATAAAGACAAAGCCAACCCGCGACAGGTGGAATTCAAGTCGTTCCCGCAAGACCTGAGCAAGCCATAAGGCAGCATGCGGTCGTCCGTCTGCACGCTTGGTTAGAGGCTTGCACGACCCGGACCAATGTGAATGCTGCCGTTAACGTTGCTCAGTTCGATTTGCGTTCCGCCGCTGCCCAGGGTGCCATTAAGATTTTTGCCCACATAGCTACCTTGCACCTGAAGCGGGAAGTCCGATCTAATCCCGCCGCTCACGGTACTGGCCTTTACCTCGGCATTCGGGGAATTGGGCAGGCCCAGCTCGATAGGTCCATTCACCGACTTAAGTTTGATCTCGCGCACTTTGTTCAAGGAAGCATACGTAGCTTCGATTCCGCCATTGACGGTGGACAGCTCGGCGCGCCCGGCCAGGTCGTCAACTCGCAACTTGCCATTGGTCAGGTTTGCGCTCACCTCGCCAATGACCTTCTGCACGGTAAGCGAACCGTTCACCAGGTTGATGCGATCCAGGCGGGCGTTCTGAGGCACGTGCAATTGGTACCGCACTGAGGCAGGATTGTTGTTGGTATGGCCCTCCGGATAATGGGTCTTGATTTCCACCGAATCGCTTGAGGCGTTGACGTCGATGCGCGCTTCGTCCAGCTTTTGCTGATCGCGCGCGGTTTTCACAGCGTCAATTTGCACCTCGTTGCGGTCCCAGCCGGTGATCTCGACGTTGCCGTTGACATTGTCCAGCGAAACCCGGCCGTCGGCCGAGAGGAACGGTACGATGGAAATCTTGAGTAACCTGGGCATACGATGGGGCGGCCAATAGCAGAGCCAGCGAAGATCCTAAAAGCGTTATCCACAAGGTCGCGTATTTACGAGGATCGAACATAGTTGCCTCCTGTCGCAGGTTAGACGGGGAAACGGGGCGAAGGGTTATGAAATGTTTGCCGCCTCGAAGCGGCCTGCAAAGCTTTTCCTATGGGGCAGACCGTACATTTTGGCTCAAGGTGGCCGCTACGTTGTCCGCCGTACTGGCCTGCTGACGTTTGCTGCTGTTGAGCCATTTCCACGCCGAGGCGACAGTTTCGTCGAGGGAGAGATTGGCACGCCAGCCGAGGAGTTGCTGAGCCCGACTGGGGTCGGCGACGAGACTTGGCGGGTCTCCGGGGCGGCGGCCTGTGATTCGGAGAGGGACGGAACGTCCTGTGACTTTCTTGACCGTGGTTACAATCTGTTCAACCGAATGGCCACCGCCGCTGCCGAGATTTAATGCATTGAAAGTACCTTCAGCGTGGCCTTGGAGGAAATCGACGGCCATGGCGTGCGCGTCGGCAAGGTCGGTTACGTGGATATAGTCACGAATGCAGGTGCCATCGAAGGTGGGATAGTCGTTGCCGAACACTTCGAGGTACGGCCGTAAACCCCCAGCAGCCTCAAGGGCCAGAGGTATTAAATGGGTTTCGGGGTTGTGCATTTCACCGATTTCGCCGCTTTCGTCTGCTCCGGCAGCATTGAAATATCTCAGCGCAACCGTTCGCAAGCCATAGGCGAGGCTGTAGGCTTGGAGAATGCGCTCAAAAAATAACTTCGTTTCGCCATACGGGTTGACGGGCTGGCAGCGAGTGTCTTCCGTGATGGGCACTTTGTCAGGTACGCCGTATACCGCGCAGGAGGAAGAGAAGATGAAGTAGCGGACTCCTGCGTCCATCGCTGCGTTGAGCAATGCCAATCCATTCTGTACGTTGTTGCGAAAATATTTCCGCGGATGTTGTACCGACTCCCCGACATAGGCGCTTCCCGCGAAGTGCATGACCAGTTCGACGCCGGAGAGAGCGCGTGAAAGCTGGGTCGGGTCGTCGAGGTCGGCAACGAAGAGTTTGAAGCCGTCGGCAAGAAAGCTGTGGCCGGTGGACAGATTGTCGTACACGGCGACCTGATGCCCATGCCGCGCCAACGAGCGAATGGCGTGACTGCCTACGTAACCGGCGCCACCTGTAACCAGAATTCTCATGGAGTGCCCTCTAAGCTTAATTGTTTACTGATAATTCACCGGTCGACGGCCCCATGAGGGAGGAGGCTCGATCGAAAGTCCAAGCATGAATACTGTATACTCGGCAGTCCAAAACGAGAATTCCAAGGCAATCTTGCTCCCGTAACCTGGGACTTGATTGAGCCTGTCCTGCTATCTATGGGTCTGTCAGTCGCCATTGTCGCCATGAACGAAGAGGCCATTATCGGCCAAACCTTGGAAAGCGTGCGTTGGGCCGATGAAATTATTCTGGTGGACTCGGGGTCGACGGATCGCACTTGCGACATCGCGCACAAATACGGCGCCAAGGTCCTGTTGAAGGCGTGGCCAGGATTTTCTCTGCAGAAAGCCTTCGCCTTCGAAAACTGCACCCAGGACTGGATCTTGTCGCTCGATGCCGACGAGGTAGTCACGCCGGGACTGGCGGAGGAAATTCGCAACGTGATTGGGCAGCCCGATGCGCTAAACGGCTATTGGATACCGCGCAAGAATCTCTTCCTGGGTAAGTGGACCCGCTTCGGAGGATTTTATCCTGATCCCAAGTTGCGGCTCTTTCGCCGTGGTAGCGGAATTATGACGGGCGCGGAGCCGCATCCGCGGATCGAACTGAAGCCGGAGTTTAATCAGAAGACCGGACGCCTCAAGAACGCGATGGTCCACGATGCGTATCCCACTCTGTCCACTTACATGGCGCATATGAACAGTTACTCTTCGGCAGGCGCGAAAGGAGCAGTAGCAAACGGCTACCGCGGCTTCAGCTTCATTGACATTGTCTTACGGCCGGTGGCGACATTTATTTACAACTACTTCTTTCGCCTCGGATTTCTTGACGGTCGTGAAGGCCTGCTGCTGCATCTTTACCATGCGGTGTACGTATCCAACAAGTACGCCAAAGTGTGGGAGCTTACTAAAGCAGGTTCCTCTGCGAAAGACGAATCCTAGCATTCGGAATCTAAGTTTCGGCCGGCGTCTGTCAGCCGAGCCAGGCGCTCAATCGATCTCGCGCCGCGGATATACTGCCTTGTAGGGCGTTCTGGGCGGACTCGGTAAAGCTGAATTCAAGGTGAGAATGTCATCAGTTACCATAATTGCGACAGTGCTGAACGAGGCGGAAGACATCGACGGCCTCCTGTCGAGTCTCGCCCATCAGACCCTCGCGCCGGCAGAAATCATTATTGTCGACGGCGGATCTACCGATGGTACATGGGAGCGTTTGCAGGCTGGCACTTGGGCATACCCAAGTCTGAAAGCTATTCAAGACCCGAGTTGCAACTTGAAGCGGACGCCGGGGCCGATTGCTCGAGGAAGAAATGTCGCCATAGCGGCCGCATTCTCGGAGGTGATCGCCTGTGCGGATGCCGGTTGCGTTTACGACCCCGACTGGCTGGCGAGGCTTACCGAGCCTATTCGCAGCGGGAGTGCCGAGTATGCACTGGGTGGATCTTGCCTGGACGCTGATGGCCCGACAACATGGGACATTGCATCAGCGCCGTTTTTTGGAATTAAGCTCGACCCAAACCAAGCGACCAAGTCCTGCACCGCTCGCTCAATGGCGTTTCGGAAAGATTTATGGCGGCGGGTTGGCAGTTTTCCCGAGACGAGCCTTACGGAAGATAGTCTCTTCGATCAACGCGCCCGCGCTCTTGTGGAGCCGGCTTTTCCGGAGCGCGCCAAGGCCCGCTATAGACCGCGTCATAGCCTGAAGACTGCCCTTAGAGATCTTGGTCGTTACGCCACCCTCGATGGAGTGATGGATATCAGGCGCGGGCGCCTGTTCCGAAATCTTGCGCGCTGCGTTGCCGAGGTGATCGCAGTTGCGCTTCTGCCTCGCACCGTTATCCCGCTCGCATGTGTGGTGGTTCTGGAAATCTATTTCGCGTTCCGCCTGGACTGGAAAAGCTTTCCTGGAAAAACATCCTTCCGGCTGCTGAGTGCCAGGCTCCTGTTCTCGCTGATGGTTCCGTGGTTGATCACGCTGAACCACATCATGGGCGCACTCACAAAAACGAATCAGCCGAACCGACAGAATGTGGCTGGCTGAGAGCCGAGAGCTCCTCTGGGGCAAGGTTCTCGCTTACCGCGGGGTCGAACCGGGTCCAGAGCCAACCCTCGAACGCACCACTGAAAGTGTGCTCCACCCTGACACATCGACTCAGAAACACCCCTAGCGCGCTAACTCGGCCGTGCGCAAGAAATCGTAGTTGCCCGCGGGGCTTAATTCGATTCCCCGCACTCGCTTGGTGTGCACCAAAACGTTATCGAGATACCAGAGGTTGATATACGGCAAGTCGTCCGCGATTATGCGCTGCACCTCGTCATAGATGATTTTGCGTTTCTGCTGGTCGATGGTGCTGCGGCCTTCGCGGATCAGTTCGTCCACCCTCCGGTTGGAGTAGAAGGTGCGGTTGGCGCGTTTGGGCGCAAAGCTGCCGGAATCGAAGATATGCTCGAAGATGTCAGGGTCGAGATTGCTGCCTCCGACCCAGCGCAAAGAATGTATCTGGTAAGCACCCTTGGTGACGTCCGCAAAGAATGTTGCAAATTCGAAGGTGCGGATATCCAGTGCGATGCCGACTTCGCGCAACTGCTGCTGCAGAACTGCCGCCAGCAGCCGAGTCGACTCGTCAGTAGACGTCTTCATCGTGACGTGAAATCGAACGCCGTTGGTGGCCGGATAGCCGGCATCGTCCAGAATTTGCCGCGCCCGTGCCGGATCATGAGGATACGTTGCAACATCGGCGTCGTAAGCCCAGTGCTGCGGCGGTAGCACACTGTAAGCGGGCCGTGCCTGATCTCGCAGGAGGTAATGAATAATTGGCTCGACGTTGATGGCATACGCAATTGCGTGACGCACCCGAACGTCCTTCAAGATGGGATCGTGCAGGTTCATGGCAAGGTAGGCGTAAATCGTCCCATCTGACTGCGCGACTGTCAGATCGCGATCTCGCTCAAGAGCAACAACCGTGTCGGCCACCAACGAGTTCAGGGCAATGTCGGCGCTTTGCTTTCGGAGTTCAAGCGCGCGGGTGGTGGCATCGGGAATCACTTTGAACTCTACGCGCTCCAGCTTGGCCGGTGTCGCCCAATAGTCGGGATTGCGTTCGATTACGACTTCCTTGTCCATCTGGGCGCGCACAAAGCGAAATGGTCCGGAGCCAATGGGCTTGCGATTAAAATCCTCGCCACTGCCATCTGGCACGATGCCCATGGCGCCGTCAGAGAGATTCCACAACATTGGCGCAAATGGCTCTTTTAAATGAAACACGATGGTGTAGTCGTCAGGTGTATCGATATGGTCAACGGGCGCGTAGGTGCTTGTTTTAGCGCTGCGAATCTTGCCGGTCAGGAGCGAATCGAAGGTCCACTTGACGTCGCGCGCGGTCAGGAGCTGGCCATTGTGGAAGTGAACTCCATGATGGAGGTGAAAAATGTAGGTCTTGCGCGTCAGGTATTTCCCAACTGTCAGCCAGCCAAGGCTGCAGGTTAAAGTGATCGTCCCTGCGAACTAACGAATCGAAGAGCAAGTCGTCGATTCGCTCCGACTGCGCATCCACGCCGACGCGGGGGTCGAGATTCGTGGGACTGCTTTCGATAACCATGACTAGCGTGTTGGGATCGGGCTTATTGGAGCAGCCAGCGAGGAACAGAACCACAGAGACACAGAGGCACAGAGAAATCTTAGAGTTGAAGCTCGAGCAGTACTGGCTTTGCGACTGGCGTTGTAACTTGATTTAATTGCCTGTTTTCTTGTTCTTCTCTGTGCCTCTGTGTCTCTGCGGTAAATGACCTCTCGATCTTCTCGGTGCCCCCCGTGTTCTCCGTGGTGCAGAGGAGCCTACGCATAGCTTACTTTGCCTAGGACCGCGGGACGCTCGGCGCCGGTTGCGGAGGGGATATTGGACGGGAGCCGCCGCCAGGTCTGGTAGGCCAGCATTGCGAAAGCGACAGCTTCCTTGGCCTCCGAAGGAAGTCCGTAATCGTCGCTGGTGCGCACGCGCATCTTCAGAGGCGCCAGCTCTTCGCGAATCATTCGCATCAGGGTCAGGTTTCTTGTTCCTCCGCCTGAGATTACTAACTCGCGAAAGCGTACGGGCGGCGCTACTAGCGGCAATACGAACTTGCGTACCGCGATACCAACTGACCGAGCGGTAAGAGCGGTTGCGGTGGCGACGATATCGTGATCATCGGCGCGGCGGCAAAGGCGCAGAAATTCACGAACAAACTCGCGGCCGAACTGCTCGCGACCGGTGGTCTTCGGCGGTCTCTGCCGGAAGAACGGATTCCGCAGCAACGGTTGCAGCACGCGCTCAAGGGGCTCTCCGCGGGCGGCAAGTCGTCCGTTGCGATCAAACGGTCGCTCAAACAGGTGCTCGGTAACGGCATCTATCACCATGTTGCCGGGACCAGTGTCGAAGGCGACCACATCTTCGGGAAGCGCGCGTGGCGGAATCGCAGTGAGATTGGCGATCCCGCCGAGGTTTTGCACGATGCGTCCGTAGCGGCGATGCCGGTAGAGTACGTAATCGAGAAAAGGCACGAGCGGCGCGCCTTTGCCGCCCGCGGCCATGTCGGCGGGGCGAAAATCGGAGACCACCGGCACACCTATCTTCGCGGCGATAATGGCCGCCTCGCCCGCCTGCCAAGTACAGGCAATCCGGCGGCCAAGGAAGTCCGCTGGAACTCCCTGGTGATAGAGCGTCTGCCCGTGGCTGCCGACCAGTTCACACTCCAGGCGCGCGCGTCGCTCTGCTGCGCGAACTGCATCTGCGTAAAGCTCACCAAGGAGGAAGCTGAGCCGCGAAAGGTCGGCGACGCCGGACTTTCCAGCGTTCATGGTTGCCAGGATGGCTCGTCGAACATTGGCCGGATAGGGAAACTCATAATGCGCCAGTAGCTCGAAGCGCGAGCGGAAGCCACGCCCTTGGGTGCGCACCAGCGCCACGTTTATTCCGTCGGCGGAGGTGCCGCTCATCACACCGGCGACAATCAAGCTAGCTCCAAGGGCCGTTGAAGCCCAGTTCTGTCGACATCGATATACACGAAGCCTGTATCTTCAAAGGCGAGACCCAAGAGTACTGGCGCGTATTTCTTCGCTGAATTCCCAAATGTTGCGGCGAAGCTTGTCTACCGTTTTTTGCGTCGGAGCGGCCGGCGTGCGTGGCTTCAAGGCGCCAGACTTCTTCTTCGCCGTCAGTACTCTTTGCGACTTCTCGGCGATGAGCTTGGCAAGTTTCTTGTCGCCCTCGGCCTGCTTGTAAACCGCTTCGAACGCGCGCCACACGCTCTCTTCTTTCTGGCAGACGAGAAACATATCGGCTCCGGCGCGAAGCGTTGCAACCGCGGCTTCCTCGATTGACGCAACCGCCAGCACTCCACCCATGTCGAGATCGTCGGTGATGATAAGCCCACGATAGCCGATCTTTTTGCGCAAGACCTCGCTCATCCATTTCTTAGACAGTGACGCAGGAGTACGGTCACCTGTAACTTGCGGATAGGCTGCGTGTGCCATCATGACGAATGGCAAGTCTCTCCCCAACTGGCGATAGGGAAGCAGGTCTTCACTCCACAACCGCTTCCAGCCTTTGTCAATCACGGGCAGTTCGTTGTGCGAGTCTAGATTCGCTTCACCGAGTCCGGGGAAGTGCTTGCCGCAGCCGAGGACCTTACTATCGCGAAGCCCGCGCAGGAACTCGCGAGTGTATAGGATCGTTTCTTGGGGATCGGCCGAAACGGTTCGTGAAGTGAGCACAGTTTTTGATGGCTCTAGCTGAAGGTCGAGCGCAGGCGCGAAATCAGTATTGAACCCCAATGCCCGTACCTCTTCGCCGATGATGAGGCCATGCTTGCGAAACAGCTTCTTTGAGCCTGTGGCGGCCACGTCGGCGACGGCTGGCGCGGGAGCGATTACATCGCGCAGGCGATCGACCGTTCCCCCCTCCATGTCCACGCACAGAAACAAAGGAGTGGAGACCGCCTTCTGCAACTCGCGCAGCAGCGCGTGGCTTTGGGCGGCCTCTTCGATGTTGCGTTGGAAGAGAATGACGCCGCCGGGGTGCAGTGTGCCGAGCATCGATCGCAGGCGCGCCGACACCGTCGTCCCGCCACAGCCCATGATGAGAAGCTGGCCAACCTGCTGGCGAAGTTCGAGTGTGCTTTTCGAAGCCATTGGAAATATAGAAGAGTGTAACGCGAGGGACACAGAAATTCAGGTGAATAGGGAGGTACGTCTTAGTCGATCTGCTTCTTCAGTTCGTGCAGCAGGGCAAGAGCGTCCATGGGGCTGATGCGATTAAGGTCAGTTTCTTTGATGCGATCCACGATCTTCTGCGAGAGCGGAGTGAAGATGGTCAGTTGCAAAGGCGCGGATTCCTGCGTTTCATCGTGTGCCAGATGTTTGACGGCGTTGCGCTCGGCACTCTCATGCTCAGCCAGCACTTCCCGCGCGCGATTCACTACGTCGGCTGGCAATCCAGCCAGTTTGGCGACTTCAATGCCGTAGCTCTTGTCGGCTGCGCCTTCTTCCACCTTGCGCAGAAAAACAATCCCGCCGCCGCTCTCCTTCACTGAGACGTGATAGTTCTTCACACCGCTCAGCCGGTCGGCCAACTCCGTTAGCTCGTGATAATGCGTGGCGAATAGTGTCTTGGCGCGAGTGTTGGCGTGGATATATTCGATAGCCGCCCACGCGATGGCCAATCCATCGTAGGTGGATGTTCCGCGGCCAACCTCATCGAGCAGGATCAGCGAGCGCGAGGTCGCCGTGTTGAGAATCGCGGCGGTCTCGGTCATCTCGACCATAAACGTCGAACGCCCGCGAGCCAGGTTATCGGCGGCGCCGATGCGGGTAAAGATGCGGTCCACCAATCCCAGCGCTGCCGACCGCGCGGGCACAAACGATCCCATCTGCGCCATCAGCACAATGAGCGCCGCTTGCCGCAAGTAAGTGGATTTGCCTCCCATGTTGGGGCCGGTGATGACCAGGATCGAATGGGTTGTTCCATTCAGATAGAGATCGTTGGGGACGAAGCGAACAGCGGTTCCGGGAATCTCCATCTGCTCGATCACCGGGTGACGGCCTTCGACGATCTCGATGTCTCCGCCATCTTCGAACAGCGGGCGGCAGTAGCTGCGATTTGCGGCCAGCAAGGCGAACGATGCCAGCACATCGATTTCCGCTAGCGCCAGCGCGGTCTGGCGAATGCGGCGTGCTTCGGCAGCAATTGCGGTGCGCAACTCGGCGAATAGCCGCCGCTCGACCTCGACGATCTTCTCCTGAGCGTCGAGCACCTTCACCTCGTACTCTTTCAGCTCCGGCGTGGTGAAGCGTTCGGCGTTGACCAGGGTTTGCTTGCGTTCGTACTCGGCAGGGGCGAGGTGCAGGTTCGCCTTTGAGATCTCGAGGTAATAGCCGAAGACGCTGTTGAACTTGACCTTCAACGAACCGATGCCAGTCCGCTGGCGTTCACGCTGTTCGATCTGCGCGATGTGTTGCTTACTGTTACGGCTGAGGTTGCGAAGTTCGTCGAGCCCCGCATCAACTCCCGAGCGGATCACCCCGCCGTCGGCCAGGGTAAGCGGGGGCTCATCTTCGAGCGACGACCTGAGGCGATCACGTAGATCAGCTAGTTCGTCACATTGCTCGTGAAGAGCCAGCAGCCGCTCGGCAGGGAAGTGCGACAGCGCAACCCGTACTCCGGGCAGCTTTGCCAGAGAGATTGCGAGCGCGAGTAGGTCGCGAGGATTCGCGGTCTCTAGAGTTACGCGACTGAGCAGCCGCTCTAGATCGAGAATGCCTTCCAGTGAGCGACGAAGTTCTTCGCGCGCAACTACGTCCTTTACCAGGCCTTCGACCGCATCAAGCCGCCGGTTGATCTCGCTGGTATCAATGGAAGGGCGCAGCATCCAGGCACGCAGCAGCCGTTTGCCCATTGGAGTGACGGTGCAGTCCAGACAGCGGAAGAGGGTGGCATTATCGGCGGCGCCGGCGAACAGCGGCTCGATCAGCTCAAGATTGCGCACCGTGACCGCGTCGAGCACCAGGCAGTTTTGGCGCTCGTAGAAGCCGATGCGGTCCACGTGATCAAGCGAGCCACGCTGCGTGGTGCGAACGTAGTGCAGAATCGCTCCGGCCGCGGTCGCCGCCGCCGATCGGTTCGCCAGTCCGAATCCTTCCAGCGAGAGCACACCGAAATGATTTTCCACCTGCGGAATGGCGTAGTCGGGAGAGAACACCCAGTCATCGAGCGGCGTCTCGGCCCATGAGGCATTTTCCAACGAGGTGATACGCGGCGCAGAAGCGGGTGCCGGAGAAGGCGCGTTGCTGCTGGGTTGATCGAAGAGAGGAAGAGACGAGGCGAACAGTACTTCCCGTGGACGGAGCACCAGCAGTTCCTCGCGAACACGGCGTTCGGCGTCATCACCCAGAAATTCGGTGGCACGAAATTCGCCGGTTGAGAGGTCCAGAGCTGCGAAACCAAAGGCATTTCCGGACCGCGCCACGCAACCAAGGAAATTATTTTCCTCTGAGCCGAGGTGCGCGTCGGCGGCGGTGCCCGGCGTGAGCACACGCGTGACTTCTCGCTTGACCAGCGTCTTGGCCATGCGCGGGTCTTCCATCTGTTCACAGATCGCGACCTTAAATCCTTTGCGGATCAACTTTGAAATGTAACCATCCGCCGAGTGGTAGGGCACGCCACACATGGGTATCGCGATGCCCTTTTCTTTATTGCGCGAGGTCAGCGTGATCTGCAGTTCTTGTGAGGCGACCACGGCATCTTCGAAAAAGAGTTCGTAAAAGTCACCCAGACGGAAGAAGACCAGCGCGTTGGGATGTTCTTTCTTGATCGCGGCATACTGCCGCATCAGTGGGGTGGACGGCTCAGTCATCGGATTGGCGGGAATTGCGCGGATTATAACACCCGAGAGTAACGTAGATCGCAGCGCAAGAGCGGTAATGAGTGTTACACTGCGAGGTTTTTCGAGGAATCATTTCATGGCAAAGATTATCGGTTTCGAATGCAGCAAGTGCGGCGCAACATTCACGGCGGAGACCGCTCAAAATGTCTGCACGAAAGATGGCGGTCCGCTCTACGTTCGCTACGATCTGGCGGAGATTCGGCGCAACACCACTCGTGAGTCGGTGAATGCCGGACCAAAAAGCATGTGGCGCTATGCGGCAGTGCTTCCTGATGCAGAGCCGGTGACGCTCGGCGAGGGGTTTACGCCGATGCTGCCGAGCCGCAAGTATCCCAATCTGCTGATCAAGGACGAAGGACTGAACCCGACAGGCTCGTTCAAAGCGCGGGGCATGAGCGCGGCACTGACGATGGCGCGGCATTATGGCCTCAAAAAGCTGGCAGCGCCTTCGGCAGGAAACGCCGGAGGATCGCTGGCTGCCTATGCAGCAGCGGCTGGGCTGGAGGCATACGTCTTTATGCCGAAGGATGTGCCCATCGCAAATCGACTGGAGGTCGAAGCCAGTGGCGCACACCTCACGCTGGTGGATGGGCTGATCAGCGATTGCGGACGAATGGTCGCCGGGCGCAAAGACAAGGAAGGCTGGTTCGATGTCTCGACGCTGAAGGAACCGTTCCGCGTTGAAGGCAAGAAGACCATGGGTTACGAGGTGGCTGAGCAAATGGGTTGGACTTTGCCGGACGCCATTCTTTACCCGACGGGAGGAGGCGTCGGGCTGATCGGCATGTGGAAGGCATTCGAGGAAATGGAGGAATTGGGTTGGATCGGCATAGGCAAGCGCCCCAAGATGATCTGCGTGCAGGCAGACGGTTGCGCGCCAATCCCTAAAGCATTACATGAAGGAACGGATACGGCGGAGCCGTGGCCGGATGCGCATACTCTGGCAGCTGGACTGCGCGTGCCGAAGGCTTATGGCGATTTCATTATTCTCGACATCGTGCGCCAGAGTGGCGGGACGGCGCTCGCCGTCAGCGATGACGAGATCATGGGCGGCGTCAAAGAGATGGCTTCTACGGAAGGCATCTTCGCGGCTCCCGAAGGTGGCGCTGCGCTCGCCGCCTACAGGCACTTATTGCAAAACGGATTTCTCGCGAGCAACGACAAAGTGGTGCTCTTCAATACCGGATCCGGCTACAAATACTTGGACGTGTTTGCCAAGTATTGGGGGATAGAGGCGTTCGCGGCGGCGATTAAACTGCCGGCTTCACGCAATATGGGAGGAATCATCGGGCCGTACTAGCGGCCGACGGCGACCACACCGTTCTCGACCGGCTGCACCAGCTGATCGGGATTCTCGGTTGCTGCCTGGGCGATGCGGATTTGCCGTTTGAAGTCGTCCATCATGTTTTCGTGTAAGCGAACTTCGGTGGGCTTCTTCGCAATGGTCATCTTGTCAATCTTGTCTTGCAAGCGCAGCAATCCGTAGAAAAGATTCTCCGGACGCGGCGGGCAGCCCACGACATAAACATCCACGGGTACGATGCGGTCCACACCTTGGAGCACGGCATAGGTATTGAACGGACCGCCGACCGACGAACAAGCGCCCATCGAGATGCACCATTTCGGATCGGGCATCTGGTCATAGATGCGTTTTACCACCGGGGCCATCTTCAACGTGACCGTTCCGGCCACTATCATGAGGTCGCTCTGGCGCGGGCTGGGGCGAAATACCTCTGACCCGAAGCGTGCGATGTCGAAACGCGAAGTAGAAGCGGCGATCATCTCGATCGCGCAGCAGGCTAGACCAAACGTCATGGGCCAAATCGCCGACTTGCGCGCCCAGTTGAAAACGTAATCGACCGTGGTGATCAGAAAATTCTTTTCGAACCTGTTATCAATCCATCCCATGAATGCCTTCTCTCGATCCCAACCTTACTCACAAATTGCCATCCCGACGGAGGCCGCCGCGCCAACTCGGAGGACCCTGCTTTGACCCAATATCTTCGCCGATCACTGTACATCCTAGCTGTGATGAGCATCACAGTTGGCGATAAGGTCAGTCTAGGCGGGATCAGGGGCGTATTCAAGCGGATTGCGAAGGCGCACGTGGCCGCTGTGGCGCGACCGGGAGCGGCTTGCATACGGTACAATTTGCGTGATTTCCATGCAATTGAAGACCCAGCAGGCGCGGACGGCGCCGACCACAGGCCCTGCGGAATCTGCACTCCGAACGCGCTGGCAGAGCTTCGTCCGCTCCGTCGGTTGGATGGTGCTGGTCGCGTTTCTGGTGCGCGTTTTGTGGATCATCGTGGCGCACACCTACCGCCTCCGCACCTCGGAAGATAACTGGGGATTTGGCTGGGAGATCGGCCGCCTGGGATATTCGCTCGCCAGCGGCCGCGGGTTCAGTTCGCCGTTTGGCGGAGACACCGGCCCCTCGGCATGGACCGCGCCCGTCTATCCGTGGTTCGTGTCCGTGGCCTTTCGGCTGTTTGGCAACTACTCTCGTGCTGCGGCATTTTGGCTGCTGGTGTGGAACAGCGCATTTGGCGCGCTGACGTGCTGGACCATCTATCGCACAGCGCGGCGCTTATTCAACGAAACCATAGCGGTGTGGTCAGGCTGGATCTGGGCATTGCTGCCTTACACAATCTTTTGGTCGGTGCGCGAGATCTGGGAGACCAGCGTATCCGCGTTCCTGCTTAGCCTGCTGTTCATGCTGACGGTGGAGATGGAAGGCGACGAGCGACTCTCGTCGTGGATTGGTTACGGCTTGCTGTGGGGCGTCGCGGCGCTAACCAATCCGTCGGCACTGTCGTTTCTCCCGTTCTCGGGATGTTGGCTGGCCTATCAGTTGTACCGTCGCGGAAAACGATGGATCGCGCCAGTTGTGTTGAGTGGCGTCATCTTCTGGATGACGATCATGCCGTGGCTCATGCGCAACTACGAGATATTTGGCAAACCTGTATTCATCCGCGATAACTTCGGGGTCGAGCTGCGAATCGGCAATAATCCGCTGGCGGAAGGGGTCTACGTGCTCGCGTACCATCCAGCGGATAGCGTCAATCAATACGCAAAGTACAAGCGAATGGGCGAGGCGGCATTTTGCGCGGAGCAGGGAAGTCTGGCCAGAGAATGGATCGCGCAAAATCCCGGGCGCTTTCTGGTGTTAACGTTTCGGCGCTTCATCTTTTTCTGGGATGGCATGCCTCGAGTCTCCGACGTGGAAGGATTGATTGCAGCCAAGAATCTGCTCTTCCTGGCGACTTCCGTGCTGGCAATATGGGGACTTCTGCTGGCGTGGAAGCGACGGGTTCACGGGGTCTTCCTGTTTGCGGCGCTGCTGGTCTTCTATCCCCTGGTTTACTATGTATGCTTCCCCGAGCTGCGCTACCGGCATCCCATCGATCCGGAGCTTCTGATCCTTGGAGTTTATCTGGTCTCTGAAACCCGATCCGCGAAGACGGCCCATCAAGATGCCGAAGAGTTTGCCGAGCTCTCGCCAGGCCGTACTCTGCCGCAGTTTCATACGCTCTCCGTCATTGTCCCGGTTTACAACGAACGCAGGACGGTAATGCAGCTTTTGCAGCAGGTGGCACGGCAGCCGCTAAGTCTGCATAAAGAGCTGATCATTGTTGATGACTGCTCGACCGACGGCACGCGCGAACACTTGCAGGACAGCGATTTGCAAAAGCTTTTGGGTGGCAACGGCGCCAACACCGTAAAGCTCGTGCTGCACGAAAAGAACCAGGGTAAAGGCGCCGGAGTCCGAAGCGGCCTGGAGCATGCCAAGGGCGAGTTGGTGCTGATCCAGGATGCCGATCTGGAATACGATCCTCGCGATTATCCCGCGCTCATCGCTCCTATTCTCGAGGGTCATGCCGATGCGGTCTTTGGAAACCGCTTTCATGATGGCCCGCACCGCGTGCCGCGTTATTGGCGCTATGTGCTTAACCGCGCGTTCTCGATGTTATGCAACGTGCTGACCGGGCTGAGTATTCATGACGTGACCGCTTGCTACAAAGTGTTTCGCCGCGAAATTTTCTCGCAGATCCATTTGCGCTCCGATCGCTTCAGCGTGGAAACCGAGATGACGGTAAAACTGGCGAAGCTGGGAGTTCGTATCTACGAAGTGCCAATTTCCTATCACGGACGTACCTACGCCGAGGGCAAGAAGATCAGCTGGACCGATGGCGTGGTCGCGGTGTACCACCTCGTACGCTATCGCTTTAAAGACTAGAACGGTCTCGCCTCTGATGGTTGGCGACGGGTAAATCAGCTTTCACCCGCGTGATAACATCGAAATACAGCATCAATAAAGGACCGCGACACCTTGCGCATACTCTTCGTCGGCGATATTTTCGGGCGCCCCGGGCGCACTATCGTTCAGGAACGCTTGCCTGAACTGCAACGGCAATATGGCGTTGAATTGACGGTTGCCAACGGAGAGAATTCCGCCGGTGGCTTCGGTATCACTCCGCAAATTGCCGAAGAGCTATTCGAGCTTGGCGTTGACGTCATCACGACCGGCAACCACGTGTGGGACAAGCGCGAGATCATCGACTACATGAACTCTGCCAATGGAAACGAAGCGTCCCTGGCCCGTCGGGTGCTGCGTCCGGCAAATTACCCCGCCGGATCGCCGGGTTTTGGCTGGTACGAAGGACACACCCGTAGCGGTGTCGACTATTGCGTCATCAACCTTCAGGGCCGCGTGTTCATGGCCAGCAACGACGACCCCTTTCGCTTTGCCGATCAACTGCTGAAACAGATCACGGCCAAGGTAATTCTGGTGGACTTTCACGCTGAAGCCACGTCAGAGAAGATTGCGATCGGCTGGTATCTTGAAGGAAGAGTTACAGCCGTGCTGGGCACGCATACGCATGTGCCCACAGCCGACGAGCAGGTGCTGCCGGGCGGCACGGCTGTGCAAACCGACGTAGGGATGACCGGCCCTTTCAAAGGTGTGATCGGAGTGCAAAAAGAACAGATCTTGGCTCGCTTTCTGACGAACATGCCGGGTCGCTTTGAGGCGGCGACAGACGATGTGCGCCTGTGCGCAACGCTCATCGATTGCGATCCCGCGACCGGCCGGGCGACTGCCATCGAGCGGATCATGCTGCGACAGCAGTGAGAAGGAGCAATTAGGACTTAGCAACTAGCAACTAGCAATTACTTCTCCCTTGGATCGTTGAAATAAGTTCGCTGTACTGATCAAGCTGGTGTGTTCGTGCCGGAGAATCGAACGAATGAGCTTCTTTGGCTAATTGCTAGCTGCTAATGGCTAATTGCTAGTCTATGTCCCTCTCCGACGAGCTCTGGATGGAGGAAGCCTTACGCGAGGCGCAGCGCGCGTTGGCGCTGGGCGAGGTTCCTGTCGGAGCCGTCATCGTGCACGAGGGCCTAATCGTGGGCCGAGGATGCAATCGGCCTCTCACCGCCAACGACCCCACGGCGCACGCCGAGATACTTGCACTGCGCGAGGCCGGGACGACCCTCGGCAACTACCGTCTGCTCGACTGTGACCTCTACGTGACGGTTGAGCCCTGCTCGATGTGCGCCGGCGCGATTACCCATGCGCGGGTTCGTCGGCTTATTTACGGAGCAGAGGATGCCAAGGCGGGCGCGGTCCATTCCATGTTGCAGGTCCTCAATCATCCCAAGCTGAACCATAAAGTTGAAGTCAGTTCAGGCGTGCTGGCCGCACGGTGCATGGACCTGGTGCAGAGCTTTTTTCGCGAAAGAAGGGCGAATATGGATAAGGGTGAATGACAATCTTGAGCCCCCTATTGACTAAGCGGCATAACAAGCTAGGCTTCGTTAGTCCGGAAACGACTCCTTTTACAAGCGGGGCACAGAACGGCTCTAGATTAGCCTATGCTCCGATGGCGGCTCCATTTTTTGCCGCCCTGACCAGCGCCAGGGCAGTGAAGTCGTTTTGTGCGGGCGCTGCTCGCATGAATTGCTGCACACTATCGAGAACTGCGGCGGCCATAGTTTTCGCGTTTTCGTCCGAGGACCGCTCGAATTGTTCCTTGACGCGCCCCAGGCCAAACTCTTCCTTCTTGTACGCAGCCTCAACCACTCCCCGCGACACGAGAAGCAACGAGGCGCCAGGCTGCAACGCCGCAGTGGGAGCTTCATAAGTGGACGCGGAAAATAGTCCCAGCGGAAGACCCGTCGCGGGCAATTCGGTGATCCCTGAGGGGTCGCGTAACAATCCCGGAGTGTGCCCTGCATTGGCGTAGCAAATGGTGCCGAGCTCCTCGTTGTAGCAGCCCAGAAAGGCCGCACAGGAGCGGACCCCAGCGGCAGCGCGCCGGATGGTCAGGTTCAACTCGAGACAGAACTCCATCATGGCGTCGGCCTCATTGATCTCACGGTCGGCAAATCTCTCGCAACCCAACTGCTGGAATGTCTGGCGGGCCGCCGAGACAATCTGCTGGTTTTCTTCGTGACTTCCAGCGACATCGAGCAGGCCAAACACCACGCGGTTCGGATTGGCACGAAGAAAATGATAGAGGTCGCCGCCCACCCGTTGGCCATGACATACACCGGCGATGTCAGCGCCAGAGACGGCGGGAAAATCTGCGTGGGACGGAACAGATCGAGAGGGCGTTTCGCGTTCGCGTTGGAAGGTAAGCTTCATAAAGGCGGTTAATCATAGCCGAAATCCAACCGCATGTCGCGGAGAAAGTTCCGGTCGGTTGAGCGAATTCCGTGACGACGCGATAGGATAGCTGGGGCCACGGGGGCAGGCGAATTGCGAATCGTTACAGTCGGCGAGATCTTATGGGATGTTATCGGCGAACAAGAGTATCTGGGTGGTGCTCCCCTGAACTTTGCCGCTCACGCCCAGAAACTCGGCCACGAAGCTTTCCTGGTGAGTGCGGTAGGCGATGACGATCGTGGCGGGCACACCCTCGATCGCCTGCGGCAGTGGGGCCTTTCGACAGACTTTGTCCAGGTTCTTCACAGCAAGGAAACTGGCACGGCACAAGTCGAGCTCGACTGTGACGGCAAGCCCACGTTTCGGATCGTGCGACCGGCCGCCTACGATTTTGTCACTCTGACTCACGAACAACTCCAATCCATCTCCGAATTGCAGCCTGACTGGATTTACTTTGGCACGCTCTATCACATGTCGACCCAAGCGCTGGATTCGACGCTAAAGCTCCTCCAGGCTGCCCCTTCCGCTCGCCACTTTTATGATGTCAACCTGCGTGAGGGCAACTGGAGCCTGGCCCTGGTAGAGCAACTGTCTTCGCATGCCGATGTCATCAAGTTGAGCGACAGCGAAGCGGAATTCCTCGATGGATTGCTCAATGCCGGCGGCGAGGAGGGATCGATTGAGTATCTCTGCCGGCGATGGGTCGAGCGTTACGGGCGTAAAACAGTTTGCGTGACGCTGGGCGAGCGAGGCTGCGCCATTCTCAATCAGGGTACTTACTGCGAGAGTCCGGGCTGCAAGGTGCAGGTGGCGGATTCGGTCGGGGCCGGCGACGCTTTCGCCGCAGCCTTACTCCACGGCCTGGAGAAGAGATGGGAGACTTGCCGCCTTGGCTGCTTCGCCAATGCAGTAGGGGCACTGGTCGCAAGCCGGCCCGGTGCCACGCCCGAGTGGAACATCGACGAGTGCTGGCCGATGCTGGGGGAGCGGTTCGACAAATAAGAGGCGTCGCGCGATGTGCCTCACCGGGGCGGGCCGCGCCGCGCCAGTCTCGTGTTCCTTACGCGGCTACTGCCGGAACAGGTTTCGCGCAATGAAGATCACATTGGCGGGCCGCTCGGCCAGTCGGCGCATGAAGTACGGATACCACTCCGTGCCAAATGGAATATAGACCCGTAATCCGTAGCCTTCCCGCACCAATTGTTGCTGCAGATCGCGGCGCACGCCGTAAAGCATTTGAAATTCGTACGCCGAGGCCGGGATGTTCTCCGCAAGCGCAAACTGTTTGATCTCGGCGATGATCTTCTCGTCGTGGGTCGCGATGCCGTGGAAGACACCGCTCTTCAGCAGAGTGCGCGCCAGCTTCACATAGTTTGCGTCCGCGTCGGCCTTCTTGGGGAAAGCGATCTCCGCAGGCTCCTTATACGCACCTTTGCACAAACGTATGCGGATGCGCTCCGACAGAAGCTCGTTCACGTCCTTCTCGCTGCGGTAGAGATATGACTGGATCACGGTGCCGACGCGCCCGGCGTGTCCCGGTTCGCGATGCAGCCCACGTACGAAGTCGAGGGTGCGCTGAGTGTAGGGCGAGCCTTCCATGTCGACGCGCACGAAGTTGTTGATGCGCACAGCGTGGTCCACCAATTCAGTCACCAGCCCGAACGCGAGGTCCTCGCTCACGTCGAAGCCCATGTGAGTGAGCTTGAGGCTGACGTTGGCGTTCAGCTTGCGGGTCGAGATTTCGTCCAGCATGCGATGGTATAACTCGGCGCTGTGCTTGGACTCATCGGCATTGGTGACGTTCTCGCCCAGGTTGTCGATGCTGACGCCCGCGCCCCAGCCATTCACGACTTCGGCGGCGCGAATCACGTCGTCAAGTTGTGTGCCGGCAACGAAGCGATGGGAGAAGCGCAGTCCCATCGGAGACTGCTCGGCGAAATGGCGTAATCGTTTGCTTTCAGAAAGCCCGATGAAGAGCGACCTTAACATGCCGCCCTCCGGGGCCATGTGGAAGCGGGAGCAATGTCCCGCACAACGGAATGATGGCTCATAGGATCATAAGAACAAGAAAACCAAACTCACGATGATAACCCTAGCGGATGAGCCCGACAATGGCGAGCGTCACAAGGGGGCGGTGACGAGGAAAAGCGAAGTTCGTACCCTGACTCTTCCGGTGGACAATCTCCTGCAAAAAGCGCATCCGTTATTCTAGAGGAAAATATGCTCCTCTTTGCATGCACACTGGAAATCTTACATCGTCCCTGGGCCTCGCCGGATCGCCCGGCAGCGGCGGCCCAAGTCACACAGCACCGCGAGTCTACACGGTGCGTATGACTCGACCTGCCCCAGCTTGCAGGAGTTCGCCGTCGACTTTTTCGAGGTGACGGCTGCGCGCCGCCGCCGCCTTACGCGCTCGGTAAGAGTTACCGTCAGCTTGCGGCGATCCTCTTTGTCGATCGCGCGCTCAGGTACCGCGGGTCACAGAGCATCGACCAGCAGGCCCGCCGCCATGGCGAGGCTCAACTAAAAGCTGGCCGCTCAAAAGCGTGGCGGGCGATAAAACATGAC
The DNA here is from genome assembly GCA_963748225.1 of uncultured Acidobacteriaceae bacterium. GTDB lineage: Bacteria > Acidobacteriota > Terriglobia > Terriglobales > Acidobacteriaceae > Bog-257. The sequence continues at coordinate 359,708 of CAVVHW010000009.1, read as the reverse complement.
TTGGGCCATTGAGCTTTCCTCGGCTGCCGAGAAAGACCTGAAACGCCTCCCGCGCGATCGGCAGGTACGCATCGAACGTGCGATCGACGAGTTGGAAGAAGATCCCTTTGCCGGTGACGTGAAAGCCCTGCAAGGCCCCGAGTGGAAAGGGCGCTACCGCAAGCGCGTCGGACCCTATCGGATTATCTTCACGATCGACCGCAAGACTTTGGCGGTGGCGGTGTCCGCCATTCTCATCCGGTCGGAGAAGACCTACCGATGAGCGATTGGTTACGACCCAAAATCACGAACCGAATAGGCAGGAAAACGTGGCCCGGCGCAAGCAAGAAACGATTGCCGCTCATCCTGGGGAGATTCTACGGGCGGAATTCATGGAGCCCATGGGAATCACTGCGTATCAACTGGCGAAGGCCCTGCATTTCCCTGGAATCTACGAGGTCGTGCGCGAGCAGCGGGCCATCAGCGCAGACGTCGCTCTCCGCCTCGGCAAATACTTCGGGATGACGCCGCAATTCTGGATGAACCTTCAAGCTGATTACGACCTGCGGCGCGCAGCAGCCCGCGCGCCCTTGGGCAAGATCAAGCCACGGTCGGCGGCGTAAGATTGGGACCTTTCCAGTCACCTAGGGTCTACCTATGGCTCCCTAAAATCGAGGTACTTCAGAAATTTCTGAGTGGCTATGGGGAACTGGTTGGCGAACCATATAAGCAGTTCCGTTTCCGGTTCTATTAATTCGGGCTGCCGTTCCAGACGTTGTCTCAGGGCGTGCAGATCGACCCCCTTCTTGTATATTTCATCGAGGTAATCTTTGATTTCTTCGCCGAACAGCAGATCTCGCTCTCTTGTGTCTCGCAGGAAAGTAAAAAGTTGGGCGTAATCAACTGTTGCCTCACGCGTAATCTCTCCAAACAGCTTCGTGGTTGCATCGAATATCCTCATTCGCCTCTCAAACAGCAATAGTCGATACTCAAGTCGGTTCGTTGCGGCTTGCTGCTGTGCGATTGCGGTCTGCTGATGCTGGATTCGGAGCGTAATGACGCCGAGTGCAATAGTTATCGCGAGACCCACTGTAGCCTGTGCAGCGCTTGCGATCTTGAATATGTCAACAGCAGAGTTCATGCTAAACCTCTCCAGAGGCAGTCAGTTCCTTGACGGCTGGGAAACGAGGCGAGCCGAGTCCCCCGCTGTGTACGCGGTGAAGTTTGATTTCAAGCCTTCCTACTCCCACTCAATCGTTCCCGGCGGCTTGCTGGTCACGTCGTACACCACTCGGTTGATCCCCTTCACCTCGTTCACGATCCGGCTGGAGATGGTTTTCAGCACTTCGTGTGGCAGAGGGACCCAGTCGGCGGTCATGCCGTCTTCGGAGTGCACGGCGCGGATGGCGCAGGTGTACGCGTAGGTGCGCATGTCGCCCATCACGCCCACGGACATCACCGGCAGCAACACGGCGAACGCTTGCCAGACTTTGTTGTACAGTCCTGCCTTCTTGATTTCGGTTACGACAATATCGTCGGCTTCCTGCAGCAGGGCTACACGCTCGGCGGTGACCTCGCCCAGGATGCGCACTGCCAACCCGGGCCCGGGAAACGGCTGGCGTTGCAGGATATCTTCCGGCATGCCGAGGTCTCGGCCGATCTTGCGCACTTCGTCCTTGAACAAATCTTTGAGCGGCTCGATCAGCTTGAGCTTCATGATGTCAGGCAAGCCGCCGACGTTGTGATGGCTCTTGATGGTCTGCGACGGCCCGCGCACCGAGCGCGACTCGATCACGTCGGGGTACAGCGTGCCTTGCACCAGCCAATCGACTTTGCCGTGCATTTGCTCAATGCGGTGCGCCTCTTCCTCAAAGACTGCGATGAACTCGTTGCCGATGATCTTGCGCTTCTTCTCCGGCTCGGTGACTCCGGCGAGCTTGCTGAGGAAGCGCTCGCTGGCGTCTACCGCGTCGATGTTGAGGCCGAGTTTCTCGCGCAGGTTTTGCTGCACGGTGATGAACTCGTTCTTGCGCAGTACGCCGTTGTTCACGAAGATGCAGGTCAACTGATCGCCAATCGCACGATGCACCAGTTCAGCCGCAACTGAGGAATCCACGCCACCCGAGAGACCGCAGATTACGCGGCCCTTACCGACAGTCGCGCGTACGTTAGCGACCGTCTCGTCGATAAAGCTCTGCGCCGTCCAGTTCGGTTTGAGGCCGCAGATCTCGAAGACGAAGTTCCGCAGGATCTCGGTGCCCTGCGGCGTGTGATGCACTTCAGGATGAAATTGCACCGCATACCACTTCTTTGCAGGGTACTGGATGGCGGCTACCGCATTTGATGTTGTGGCGATCAACTCAAAGCCTGTCGGAAGCTCCAAGGCCTCGTCGCCGTGGGACATCCAGACCGCCACTGGTCCCCGCAGGCTCTTGAAGAGCGGGGACTCATTGCTCAGCAACTCAACCTGGGCGTGGCCGTACTCGCGTTTGTCGGCGGCGCGCACCTTGCCGCCCAACTTGTACACCATGAATTGCAGGCCGTAGCAGATGCCCAGCACTGGCACTCCGAGATGCAGGACTTGCTCGTCGGCCGGAGGCGCGTCGGGGTCGTACACCGACGACGGCCCCCCGGACAGCACAATGCCGGCAGGACGATAGTTCTTGATTTCGTCGAGGGACGCGGTACAGGGAAGGACGACAGAGAAGACGTTCTGTTCGCGGATGCGGCGCGCGATGAGCTGCGAGTATTGCGCGCCAAAGTCGAGGACGACGATTGCTTGCGTTTCCACCATTTACTTTGCCAGAGGACGCGAGCAGTGTAAAGGGGAGGGTGAGCAGTTAGCAATTGGCATCTAGAGACCTCAGGGGCTAAAGCCCAGTTCTTAAAGGGCCGTTTACGGCGCGGCTGAAGCCGTGCACCTTCAAAACCGATTTATGAGTAGCTTCTAGCAACCAGCTTGGCTCCCCCCTTTCGCAAAGGACACGAAAGTGTGGAGCTTTGGGTCAGCACCGGGCCGTCACGGCGCATCAGGCCAGGGAATTGATAAAGTGTTAGGAATCCGTTATGGAAGCCGAAAACCACCAGCCGACGTGGAAGATTCTGCTGGCCTTCGCGATTATCTATCTGGTGTGGGGATCCACATTTCTTGCGATTCGCATTGGTGTTCGCGAAGTTCCGCCGTTTTTGCTGGCGGCAATACGGTTCCTGGTTGCCGGGCTGGTTCTTTATGGCTGGATGATCACGCAGGGCGAGCGCTCACCAAGCGGGCGCCAATGGATGTCGGCCTTCCTGCTCGCGGTGCTGATCTTTGTCCTCGACTACGGACTGCTCTTCTGGGCCGAGCAGCGCGTCCCTTCAGGCATTGCCGCGGTCATGATGGCGACCATTCCGGTATTTATGGCCCTGTCAGAAATAGCCTTCTTAGGCACTCAGCGTCTCACCGGTCGCCTGGCATTCGCGCTATTGGTCGGCATTGGTGGAGTGGCCGTGCTGATGAGCCACTCCTTGAACCTCGGCGGGGCGCCGATCGACAGAGCGGGCGCGATCGCGCTTATCATTGCGGCGATGAGCTGGTCGGTAGCATCGGCGTTGACGCGCAAGCTGCCCCTGCCGCCTTCCAAAGTCATGAGTTCCGGAGCGCAGATGCTCGCCGGAGGAGTGTTGCTGGCTCTCACGGCTGCGGCGCTGGGAGAATTTCGTAATTTCCATCCGGCTGCGGTCTCGCGCGCGGCCTGGCTCGCCTTGCTCTATCTGATTGTCGCCGGTTCTATTGTTGCGTTTACCGCCTACGTGTGGCTGATCCATCATGAATCGCCCACCAAGGTCGGAACCTATGCATATGTGAACCCGGTTATAGCCGTGTTAATTGGGTATTTTCTGGGCGGCGAAAGCCTTGGCTTGCGAACGGTTCTGGGGACGTTGTTCGTTCTGATCAGCGTGGTGGTGATCACAACGACGAGAGCGAAGAAAACGGCGGCGGTACTTGCCACGGAAGATATGGGATGACTCCGGATTGTCAGGGAGCCTCTGATTGAGTCATTTCGAAGTCCCGTACGGGCTAAAGTCCTGTGGCATTTTAGGCACTTACGGACGGCCTGAAAGCCGTCCCCTTCAAAACTACGATTTAATCAGAGCTTTGTTAGGAATTGGGGAATTTCGGGGCTGGCCGTGCTGGTGCCGTTGCTTACCAATGAATCAGATGATCGGGGTCTTCCACCAGAACAACCTCGTACTTGTCCACCATCGGTAGCAGAACGTCTTCCAACTCGCGCTTCCACAGCTCGCCTTCATAAAACTTTGCTTTCATCGGCTCACGCGAAGCGAGGTCAGGAAAACCGCGCATAAAAAAGAAAGTGTCGGGATCTTCAACCGAGAGAAATGGACCTAAGATTTTCATTCCGATTTCGTGGTGTGCCGGAATCGACTTGGAGCGGAAAATCTGCAGGAACTCGGAGCGCTTACTGGGCTTGGTCTTATAGGTACGCATTTCTATGATCATCGGAACGCCTCCGCTAGTAGCCGTGCGCTGCATAATCCAAAGGTCGGGAACGGACTTCGCGGCAAGTCAGCCACCCTCTAACTCCCAAAGTGCTCGAGTCTCGGCCTATCTGCCGCGCTGTTGCTCCGCGCCGCGGATCAACTGGTTACACGGCACATTCCGGTCCAATATGCGATGGGCCTCCTCGGCGCCGCGGACCGGCAACTTCGTGGGATCCAGCCGGCCAATCTGTACGAGTAACGAGGCCTGGTCCCAATAGATGTGCTCATAGGCCACCTTGCCACCCTCGAAGCCCACAATCACCACGTGGGGCAGTTCGACCTTCTTGCCGCTTGGCGCGATCCCGGGCAGCATTGCCGGCATTTCAACGTCGTGGTAAAGCTGACGATGATCTCGTCTACCACGCGTCCTTGGCCGATCGTACGCGATACCTGCGTGATTTTAGTGTCCGCCGGCCAGTGCCCGATGAAGTAGTTCGCATAGAAGTGGCGGACCTCATCGCGGCCTGAGCCTCCCGTGAGCACCGGAACGTGAGTGAGATGAGGGTAGTTGGTCATGGTGGCCATGGTCGCATCCACATCATGGGTAACAAACTCCGCTTTCATGTGCGCGTCAAAAACCGCGCCCAAGTCAACATCAGGCGTACTTGCTGGAACGCTCATGGGCTACATCTTACCGAATTGCAAGAGGCTGTCTACTGGGTTAGGTCCTCGGCGACAACAGGTGATGTCAGTCGGTGTATGAACTTCTCGGCGAGCCGCAAAAAATTATTGGCGTTAGCCCACTTTTAGCAGTAAACAGGCCACCATTCATCGAGGAGGACAACTTTGGCGACCTGCGCATCAATCAATTACTAGTAAGGCACCTAGGACGCGTTGCGGAGTCGGTCGTTCGACATGACTTCTTCTGTTAGCTTCTTCGATCGCGAATCGCTTAACTTTGCGATTACCGCGCCGGCCACCCCTAGCCCAGCCGCCACCGCTAGCCAAATGGCGTGACTTTCTAACCAGAACTCGACACTGTCACGCCGGGCCCGGTCATCGAAAGCACCATGCGCGCCGTGATCACCGCGAAGAGGCTCCCATAGATTGTTAGGCCGGTTGGGATCTTCGGGCCCATCATATTGCTGAGCGTCATATCCGGTGCGGGCCAGATAACGGTCTGCATAAGCTGGGGCGAGTTTGTTAGCTACGATCGCCTCCACCGCCGACCAGGCAGCATAGTATTCGCGCCGGACGGGATGATGCGCAGCGTAGTAAATCGCCCGCGCCGCCACTTCTGGTTGGTAGATTGGCGGCACGGGTTGCGCTTTGCGCGGCAATCGGCTCTTCACCCATCCAAATTGCGGCGTGTTGAGCGCTGGCATCTGCACCATGGTGGTATGGACATTGCTGTGATCGTGTAACAGTTCGGTGCGCAGCGAGGTGTGGAATCCGAGAATCGCATGTTTTGAGGCGCAATACGCGGCTTGTAACGGAATACTGCGATACGCCAGCGCCGAGCCGACGTGTACAATCGTTCCCCGATTGCGCGGCAGCATGCGTTTTAGAGCCGCAAGGGTGCCATAGACATATCCCAAATACGTCACTTCGGTCACCCGCTTGAACTCTGCCGCGGTCATTTCTTTGATCGGAGAGAAGACCGAAGTCATTGCGTTGTTGACCCAGATGTCAATTGGTCCAAGCTCCTTCTCGACCTGCGCGGCGGCGGCCTCCACCTGTGGAGCATCGGCCACATCGGTCGGCAGCACAAGGGCTTTGCCACCTGCAGCTATTACCTCCCGGCGCGCGGCTTCCAGACCATCGCGACCGCGAGCCACCAGGCCTATCCATGCGCCGTGGCGCGCGAATTCGCGCACGGTGGCGCGCCCCACGCCGGCAGACGCGCCCGTGATCACTACTACCTCGCTCTTTGCCATTTTTCCGCGCAGTCTCATATCATTTCTCGCACTTTGTCGGAGGCCACGGTAAGAGCTATCTTTTTGCGATTGGGCTCGCCACGCGCCAGCGATTCAGCAAAATGCAACGCCTGTTCGGCTTTGATCTTGCCGGGGAGCGGGGGTTCAAAAGGATCGACGACTGCCTCCAGGATTGCCGGACCGGGGGTATTCAGGAATTGCTCCATGGTGTCACCACAGTCCCTGGGATCGTCCACGCTGTAACCAGCGCCGCCACAGGCGTGAGCGTAAGCCGCAAAATCAATCGGTGCCAGATCGACTCCATACTCCGGATTACCCAGGAACACCATCTGCTCCCACTTGATCTGCCCGAGCGTGTTGTTCTTTATGATTACAACTTTGATCGGAAGCTTGTACTTCACCGCGGTGACAAAGTCCGCCATCAGCATGGAAAAGCCGCCGTCGCCGACGAACGCCACGCATTGACGTTCAGGAAAGGCGACTTGCGCCGCCAATGTATAAGGTAACCCTGGCGCCATGGTGGCCAAGTTACCCGAAACACTATGCATTTGGCCGCGCTTTACGGCAATATGACGCGCCCACCATGTGGCAATGGTGCCGCTGTCGCAACTCACAATTGCATTGTGATGCAGGCGCTTGCCGAGCTCCCACGCCACCACCTGCGGCTTCATGGGCTTGTCCATGCGGGTGGCGCGCTTCTCCATCAGCTCCCACCAATCTTTCATCCCTTCCTGCGCCTTCTCGAGGAAGCTGCGATCTTCTTTGCGTTTGAGAAGGGGAAGCAGGTGTTCCAGCACACAACGACTGTCGCCCACCAGCCCGACCTCAACGGGATAACGGAGCGCAATGCGTTTGGGATCGGCATCGATCTGCACCCCCTTGGCCTGGTCAGGCTTGGGTAAGTACTCGATATACGGAAATGAGGTCCCAATCATGAAGAGGGTGTCGCACTGCTCCATGATTTCCTGGGAGGGGCGAGTTCCCAATAATCCGACGGAGCCGGTGGTGTAGGGACTATCGTCCGGAAGGACGGCTTTGCCGAGCAGCGGTTTGGCCACGGGCGCCGCTAACCGCTCCGCCACTTGCTCTACCAGGTCGCTGGCGCCCAGCGCGCCGCGGCCCGCGAGTATTGCAACTTTCTTACCATGGTTTAGGATATGCGCGGCCCGCTGGAACTCTGAGCGTTCTGGGAGCCTGTAGCTTTGGGTGCGTACGGCATTGGAGTGGTCGCTGATATTTCTTTTGGAGCGGTGCCCCTCATGCACCTCTTCCTCCTGGAAATCGACGGGGATAGTGACATGAGCAACGCCGCGGTAGGACAGTGCGGTGCGGCAGGCCAGATCAACTACGTTGTGCATGTGCGTCGCGCCCATCACGCGTTCGTTATAGACGCACACATCCATAAAGACCTTATCGAGGGCAACGTCCTGCTGGGTGAATGTTCCCACCAGGTCGTGGAACTGCAGGCCGGTGATCGCCAGGACTGGCTGGCCATCCAGCTTGGCATCATACAAGCCGTTCAGCAGGTGAATTCCACCCGGGCCTGAAGTGGCCAGGCACACTCCCAACTTGCCGGTGTACTTGGCGTAACCGCAGGCCATGAAGGCGGCCGCTTCTTCATGGCGCACCTGAATAAAGCGAATCTTCTCCTGGTGGGTACGCAACGCCTCCATCACTCCATTGATTCCGTCGCCCGGCAAACCGAATACGACCTCGACTCCCCATTCGATCAGGCATTCCACAAGTACGTCTGACGCGGTCATGATTGCTCCCTTTCACGAAATAAGCTGTGGTTGGCGTGGACTGAGCTTGGCAGGTCCAGACTTACTTACATGGATGCCGGGGGCACGGCTGCTGTTTGCTGTTTGCATCAAAAGCAGAAGATTCGCCGGGAGGAGGGTCCAGCGGTCGTTCAGTCCGGGTTGCTACGCTTTTTGTCCCGCCATGATCCTCTATTTATATCGCTACACGATATCTCCCATTTCTGATGAAACATCAGGCTCCGCTGGCAAACTGCCTCTGCTCTTCGACATCTCATTCCTTTAAAGGCTTAATGCAGGATATGCGGACCGCTGAAAAGACGCGTTCTCAGATAACGCACTCATCGCATATTGTTCCCATCGAATTCACCACCGTTTCCGCTTACACCGTGCCCACCGACCTACCGGAGTCCGACGGCACATTGGAGTGGGACAGGACAACCCTGGTGTTGGTGCAGATCAATGCTGGGGGGAGGCAGGGTCTGGGCTACACTTACGCCGGTTCGGTCGCGGCGACTTTAATTCGCGACACTCTGAGTGAGGTGGTGAAGGGTCGCGATGCGATGTCGCCAGCCGCAGCCTACCTGGCGATGTGGCGGCGCATTCGCAATCTTGGCCGCCCTGGCGTTTGTTCGATGGCGATTTCCGCCGTGGACTGCGCCCTTTGGGACCTGAAAGCGCGGCTGCTAAATGTTCCCTTAGTAACATTGCTCGGACGAGTGCGCGAAGGAGTGCCAGTGTATGGCAGCGGAGGATTCACTTCCTACTCCAATCGCCAGCTTGCGGCGCAACTGTCAGGATGGGTGGAACAGGGGATTCCCCGAGTCAAGATGAAGATAGGGCGCAACCCGAGACAAGACCTGGAGCGCGTGAGGATCGCTCGTGACGCAATTGGGCCGGATGCTGAGCTGTTCGTCGATGCCAATGGCGCCTATACCCGAAAGCAAGCCCTGGCGCAAGCGGAACGCTTCCGCGACTATGGCGTCAGCTGGTTTGAAGAGCCGGTGTCTTCCGATGATCTGCCTGGTTTGCATCTGCTGCGCAATCGCGCTCCGGCCACAATGGAAATCGCCGCCGGTGAGTACGGCTATGACATCTTCTACTTTCGCCGAATGCTGGCTGCGGGAGCGGTTGATGTGCAGCAGGCTGACGTCACGCGCTGCGGCGGTATAACCGGGTTCTTGCAGTTGAATACACTCTGCCAGGCCCACAATATACCTTTGTCGGGACATACGGCGCCCGCGCTGCATGCTCACGTAGGCTGTGCCGCCAGTCAGCTACGCAATGTGGAGTACTTCCACGATCACGTCCGGATCGAGCACATGTTCTTCGATGGATTGCCCGCCTTGGTGGACGGCGAACTCCGTCCTGACCTGGCGCGCCCCGGCCTGGGGCTTGAGCTTAAACGATCCGACGCACAGAAATTTGCCGCCTGAAGGAGAGTAAATGTCCGTCAGCAGAATTCCGCTTATTGCGCCCGAAGAATTGACCAAACCTCTTATGTCACGTCCAGCCGATTGGCGATCAGCCAAAAACGTGGATATCGCAAATCTTGAATCGGAACTGCGACAGAGCGTCGAGGGCGAGGTACGTTTCGATGCCGGCAGCAAGGCCATGTACGCGGTGGACGCCTCGAACTACCGGCAAGTGCCGATCGCCGTCGTGATTCCGAAGTCGAAAGAAGATGTCGTGCAGACGGTCGCTGCCTGCCGGAAGTTCGGAGCACCGGTGCTGTCGCGCGGAGGCGGCACCAGCCTGGCGGGTCAATGCTGCAATGTCGCGGTTGTGATTGACTGGTCCAAATACATGCATGGCGTGCGGGAGTTGAATGTTGACGAACGCTGGGCCCGCGTTCTGCCGGGCACTGTCTGTGACGAGCTGCGCGATCGAGCAATGAAGGAAAGCCATAAGCTGCTGACCTGGGGGCCTGATCCGGCTACGCATACCCGCTGTTGCTTCGGAGGCATGGTTGGCAATAACTCCTGCGGAGCCCACGCTCAAATGTCGGGCAAGGCGGACAACAACATTGAAGAGCTTGAGGTGCTGCTCTACGACGGCACGCGCATGACGGTGGGATGGACCACTGATACAGAGATGGATCAGATGATTTCCCGCGGCGGCCGGACCGGCGACATCTACCGCTACTTGAAATCGCTGCGCGACCACTATGCCGAGCTAGTGCGCAAGAACTATCCCCCGATTCCCCGGCGTGTGTCGGGCTATAACCTCGATCAGCTGATCCCCGGCGAAGATGGCCGCTTCAATATTGCCAGAGCGCTGGTCGGAAGTGAAGGAACCCTGGTTACGGTGCTTGAGGCCAAGTGCAAACTGATTGATGCGCGAGCTGAGCGCGTCATACTCATGCTCGGCTATCCCGATGTCTATGAGGCGTCCGATCACGTTATGGACATCGACCCGTTCCATCCCACCGCGCTCGAAGGCATTGACTATCGGCTCTACGAGAACATCCAGATAAAAGGCGGCCCTCACCGGAACTATCTCGGTTTGCTGCCCGAAGGCAAGGGGTGGTTGATGGTAGAGCTCGGCGCCGACAAAAAGCAGGATGCCATCAATCTTGCGCACGAAGTTATGGACAAACTGGGCAGCAAGTCCGGTGCACCCAGCATGAAGCTATATACCGATGAGAATGACATGGAGCACATCTGGAATGTGCGCGAATCTGGTCTGGGAGCCACCGCCTTTGTTCCCGGCCAACCTGACACTTGGCCGGGATGGGAAGATTCCGCCGTTGCTCCTGAAAAGCTTGGTGGCTATCTCCGTGAGTTGCGAGCGCTCTACAACAAGTATGAATACAATCCCGCGCTCTATGGTCACTTTGGCCAGGGCTGCGTCCATTGTCGTGTAGATTTTGATGTAAGGAGCGCGACCGGAATTAGCAAGATGCGCTCCTTCCTGGACGAGGCCGTCGACCTTTGCGTGAAGTACGGCGGCAGCCTGAGTGGCGAGCACGGCGACGGCCAGGCGCGAGCCGAGTTCCTCAACAAGATGTTCGGCGACGAACTGATACAAGCCTTTCGTGAGTTCAAGTCCATCTGGGACCCGGACTGGAAGATGAACCCGGGAAAGGTGGTCGATCCATATCGCATGGATGAAAACCTCCGTTTGGGTGCCGGCTATGAGCCCTGGGAGCCTAAGACCCATTTCCAATGGCCGGAAGATCATGGCAGCTTCGCGCATGCGACGCTGCGTTGCGTGGGAATCGGCAAGTGCCGTCGTAAAGAGGGCAAGAAGGCCGACGACGATACCATGTGCCCCAGCTTCATGGTCACGCACGAGGAGCGAGACAGCACACGCGGCCGGGCGCACCATCTGTGGGAAATGTTGAATGGCGAAGTTATCGCGAATGGTTGGCGCGACCAGAATGTGAAAGAGGCGCTCGACCTCTGCCTTGCCTGTAAAGGCTGCAAAGGCGACTGTCCCGTTAATGTGGACATGGCGACTTATAAAGCAGAGTTCCTGTCGCACTATTGGGAGGGACGAGTACGGCCTCGCTCCGCTTATGCTTTTGGCTTGATCGATCAATGGGCGCGGCTGGCATCGGTCGCGCCGGGATTCGTGAACCTGTTCACCCAGCTTCCCGGGTTGAGCGCGGTTGCGAAGAAAGTTGTCGGAATGCCTGCTGGCCGTCAGATTCCGGCATTCGCTGCCGAAACCTTCAAGGATTGGTTTCGCAAGCGCGGTGTGCGAAACGAAGGGAAGCCGAAAGTAACCCTCTGGGCGGATACCTTCAATAACTACTTCTTTCCCGAGACTGCCCAAGCTGCGGTGGAAGTGTTGGAGCACTTCGGCTATCAGGTGCGGGTTCCCATGCAACGTCTGTGCTGCGGACGGCCGCTTTACGATTACGGCTTTCTCGATCGCGCAAAGCAATATTTAGCCACGATTCTCAGCGCGCTTGCATCCGATATCGATGCCGACACACCCATGGTGGTGTTGGAGCCAAGCTGCTGTTCGGTGTTTCGCGACGAACTGAATGGACTGATGCCTGAATCGGAGCGTGCTCATCGACTGATGGAAAGCACGTTCAGCCTCTCAGAGTTTCTGGAGAAAAAGGTCAAAGACTACAAGCCGCCGCAGCTTAACCGCAAAGCCATCGTGCAAGGGCACTGCCATCACAAGGCCATCGTGCGACTGAATGACGAGGAAGCGGTGATGAAGAAGATGGGTCTGGATTTCCAGATGCTCAATTCGGGTTGCTGCGGAATGGCCGGTTCCTTCGGCTTCGAGGCAGACAAGTACGACCTGTCGATTAAGTGTGGAGAGCGAGCACTGCTTCCGGCGGTGCGCAAGTCGGGCCTCTCCACCGTGGTGCTGGCCGACGGTTTTAGCTGTAAAGAACAGATCGAGCAAGATACCAATCGTCACGCCCTGCACTTGGCTGAAGTAATGGCCCTGGCCCTGCGCGAAGGGCCGCATGGCCCCGACGGAATATATCCGGAGAAATCGATGATTCAGCCGAGGCTTCAGGCCCAACGCCGTTCCACCAGGAGAGCTGGGGCACTGACCATAGTTGCGGGCGTGGCCGTGATGGCCGGACTTTGGTTCGGGTCCAAGTTGATTCGCCGATGATCACCGGCCGCCATAGCCGGCTCGTTCGCCTTGAGCCTCGCAGTACCACGGCTTATGTCAGCCAGAACCGCACGGTCCTTGCGACCGGACTCGACGGTTTCGTCTGCCCCCGTCCAGATCAGGGTCTGTTCGTGCACCAGACCCGGATGATTAATAAATACAAGTATCTGCTCAATGGTAGCGATTTCGTCGCCGTGGCATTGTCGAATGTCGATCAGCACTCGTGGATGGGCTATTACATCCAGGCCGCCCCGGGTTACGACGTGAAGGATTACGACCGCGGCAGCGGCGAGATGTCGATCATGTCGGAAGAAACCATAGAGCTGCGCGTGACCCGCTTTGTGGGTCTGGGAATCCACGAAGACCTCTACCTGACGAATTATTCGCAAAAACCGGTGAGCTTTGAACTACAAATCGAAATTGATGGCGATTTTGCGGACCAGCAGGAGGTGAACCAGGACCGTGAACAACAAGGAAATCTAACTCGCGCATGGCGCAGGGCAGGCGACGGTAGATGGGAGCTCTTCTTCGATTATGTAGCCGAGAATCACTACTCGCATCAGGGCAACGTTGGTGTCGCGAACATCCATCGCGGACTTGCTTATCGGGTGGAGAAATCTCCCGGCCAACCGCAATACAAGGATGGCCGTGTGTGTCTGCAGGTCAGCCTGGAACCGCTTGAGGAATGGCACAGCTGTGTTGAGTTCGTGCCCTTCATGGAAGGCGAAGCTATGCCGCCGTTCTACGGCTGTGATGCGCTCAACGAACGCAGTAGCGTCTTCGACATCCTGAGCGATGCCTATCTGACCAACGCGACCTACTTCACGACGGTGCGCTCCGAAGATCTGTCGCAATTGGTTGCCGATACATTGGAGCAGGCGAAGAGCGATCTGGCGGCATTGCGTCTTTTCGATTTTGACCATGGATACAACTCATGGACCGTGGCCGCAGGATTGCCGATCTACATTGCGTTATTCGGTCGCGACACGCTGACGGCGTCGTGGCAGGCGGCCATTTCCAGCGACCAGATGATGCGTGGGACCCTGCAGGAATTACCGCGCTGGCAGGGAACTGTGGTTAACGATTGGCGCGACGAAGAACCGGGTCGAATGCTGCATGAGGCCCATACCGGTCCGCTGGCGGCGCTGCGGTACAACCCGCGTTCGCGCTATTACGGCTCGGCGACCACCAGCAAGTTTTATCCGATCGTCCTCGCCGAGTTGTGGCACTGGACCGGCGACAAGGAAGTCGTTGCTCCGCTCATCGATCCGGCGCTGCGCGGACTTGAGTGGTGCGATCAATATGGCGACATCAACCACGATGGCTTCTATGCGTACCTCACACACTCCACCCAGGGAACCAAGAACCAGGGTTGGAAAGATTCAGGCGACGCCATCGTGGATGCTGACGGCGAGCAGGTTGAGCCGCCGATCTCGACGGTTGAGGAACAAGGGTTCGCGTATGCCGCGAAACTACACCTTTCCGAGGTGCTGTGGTGGCTTGATCGCCGCGAAGAGGCAAAGCGGCTGTTTCACCAGGCGTCTGAACTGAAGAAGCGCTTCAACGAGGTTTTCTGGATGCCCGATGAACAGTATTTCGCCATGGGGCTGGGGCCGGAGCGCAAGCAGATCCGGTCGATCAGTTGCGATCCCGGCCACTGCCTTACTACCGGGATTGTTGACAGTTCGCTGGCGAAGGACGTCGTGCGACGCATGATACAACCTGACCTGTTCACCGGTTGGGGATTGCGCACGCTGTCGTCGGAACATCCTGCCTTCGACCCATTTAGCTATCATCGCGGGTCGGTGTGGCCGGTCGAACACGGTAGCTTTGTCATGGGCCTTATGCGCTATGGATATCATGATGCGGTGAATACTCTCGCCCGGGGCATTTTCGACACCGCGCAGATGTTTGCCCACCACCGCCTGCCGGAAGTATTCTCCGGCCATCAACGGGACGAAGCCCATCCGTTCCCGGCGTTATATCCCAAAACCTGCTGGCCGCAGGCCTGGTCGGCGTCCTCTGTCTTCGCAATGGTGCAGGCGATGTTGGGTCTGTATCCGTATGCGCCGCTAAACCTGTTGATCGTCGATCCCCATCTGCCGGTTTGGCTGCCTGAGATCACCGTTACTAACCTGCATGTGGGAAAGGCTGTGGTTGCGATCCGCTTCTACCGCGAAGCCAGCGGGCGCAGCAGTTACCAAGTATTGGACAAACGCGGCAGGTTATATGTAGCGCGCCAGCCGAATCCATGGTCGCAGACCGACGGTGCCGCGGAACGCATCGTCGACCTGCTGACGAGTCTGCTTCCCGGAAAACATTAGAGAGATTGGGGGGCTGGTGTCCGTCGAACCACAACAATTCCTACGCTGCTTTGTGGGGTGGTTGGCTCTTATCGAGGAAGCCCATGATCGCAAGAACCACGGTTTCGTCGCCATTAGCGGTGTTGAGCATCGCGTGGTAGAGCGAGCGGCTAGGCCAATTGACATGGAAATACTTCTTAATGAATGAGGCGCGTTCACGATCGACGGTGTCCACCAACGCCGCTGCCTCGGTCTCCGTCTTGCCTTGGGAAATCAGGCGGCGGAGTTTTTCTGCTCTGGAAGCATACAAAAAGAAACGCAGCGTGTCTTTACGAGCCCGCAGGAAATGCTGGGAACCCCTCCCTACAAGTACGCAGTTGCCGGCGTCGGCCGCTTGTTGTACCACGCGCTCTGACAACCGCACAATGCTGTCGGCATCCAGCATCTCCGCCGACGAGGCATCCGGGCTGCCCTCCCAGCTTCCGAGGGCGAAGGACTTAAACAGGCGGTAATAGAGAGGGTCGCGACGCTCTTCATGTCTCCTTATATCGGATTGGTCGCATTTGGCGAGGCGCGAGATCTCCTGGGTGAGGAGTTCATCCCATAACTTCCAGCCCAGCCGTTCCGCAAGCCGCCGGGCAATCTCGGCCGCGCCGCAGCCGTACTCGCGTTCGAGGGTAATAATCCGGATCATGCCAGGGAATTAGATGCAATTGGGTAACAAGCAGTAGTCCCAGCCTGCGCTTCGAGCAAACACCGGGGCTGCATTTGGACCCAAACGGCATCGCCGTGAGGCAGTATCGTAGTACGATATTTATGGTCGAGGGCATCCGGCGCACAGCCAGTATGACCCCCTGGCCGCCAGCCGGTGAGGCGGATTACGACTTGCCGCGTCTATCGCCATGGGGCCCGAAACTTCTAGATGAGCATCTCCACCAGAGCGATCGAGCGCCCAGTTGCTACCACTCTCCTGACCATTGCTCTGCTGCTGGCGGGAGGCCTGGCGTTCTTGAACTTACCGGTGTCGCCGCTGCCCGAAGTGGATTTCCCGGTGATTTTCGTGGGCGCCGCGCTTCCGGGGGCGAGTCCGGAGACCATGGCTTCTTCGGTGGCGACTCCCCTGGAGCGTCAGTTCGGGCGAATTGCCGGCGTCAATGAAATGACTTCCGTTAGCCAGCTGGGATCCACTGGCATCACCCTGCAGTTTGACTTGGACCGTAATATCAACGGGGCGGCACGCGATGTCGAGGCGGCGATCAACTCTGCCCGCGCTTATCTGCCGTCTGACCTGCCCAGTAACCCGTGGTACTGGAAGGTCAATCCTGCCGACTCGCCAATCCTGATACTGGCGTTGACCTCGGACGCCCTGACCCAGGACCAGATCTATGACGCCGCCGATTCGATCATCGGCCAGAAACTCTCCCAGGTGTCCGGAGTGGGGCAGGTATTCATTGGGGGATCCTCGCAGCCGGCGGTGTGCATCGAGGCCAACCCTACCATCCTAAACAAACTGGGCCTGGGGCTGGAGGGGGTACGGAGCGCGGTCGCCGCAGAGAATGCCAATCTCGCCAAGGGCAGCCTTGCAAATGGCGGCCACAGCTGGATGATCACCGACAATGATCAGCTCAAGAAGGCCAAAGACTACCTGCCGATCATCGTGGCGTATCACAATGGCGCACCCGTGCGTCTGGCGGACATCGCGGACGTTGAAGATTCTTATTCGAACGTTTACAACGCTGGCAGCTTCAATGGAAAGCCCAGTGTCCTGGTGTTCATCTTTCGCCAGCCGGGCGCCAACATTATCGATACTGTCGATCGAGCGAAGGCGGCGCTTCCATATTTGAAGGCATCCCTGCCCGCCTCGATCAAGCTCGAGATTGAAAACGACCGGACCGTGACGGTACGAGCATCGGTTGCCGACGTTGAAGTTACTCTTTGCATCTCCGTACTGTTGGTCATCTTGGTGGTTTTTGTTTTCTTGCGAGAGGTGCGCGCCACCCTGATCCCTGGTGTCGCTGTTCCGCTGTCGATCGCGGGAACGTTTGCCATCCTGTACGTATGGGGCTTCTCGCTAGATAACCTTTCGCTGATGGCGCTTACCATTTCCACCGGCTTTGTCGTGGATGATGCCATCGTGGTGATTGAAAATGTGATGCGTCACGTGGAAAGCGGCATGGCGCCACACGACGCGGCCGTGCTGGGGGCCCGGGAAATCAGTTTCACTGTGGTCTCCATGAGCGTTTCCCTAATGGCGGTATTCATTCCGATCTGGCTGATGAGCGGTATCGTGGGCCGACTGTTCCGCGAGTTTGCCGTTACCATCAGCGCGGCCATCGCCGTGTCGCTGGCCGCTTCGCTGACCACCACGCCCATGCTGTGCTCGAGATTTCTAAAGCCTCATGATCCCAGCATGCATGGGGTCTGGTACCGCGTAAGCGAACGCGGCTTCAACTGGATGAATCGCGGGTACCGCACTTCCCTGGGTTGGGTGCTGCAGCACCAGAGATTCATACTCACGGTCACCATCCTCACTTTGGCGGTGAACGTTGTGCTCTTCATCTACATCCCGAAAGGATTCTTTCCAGAGCAGGATATCGGCCGGCTGAGCGGCACAATCATGGGCGACCAGGACATCTCGTTCGCTGCCATGAAAGATAAAACCGAGAAACTGGCAGCGATTGTCCAGAACGATCCGACGGTGGAGACCGTGGCAGCTTACGTAGGCGGTGGTTCACAGAACACAGGGCGGATGTATATCGGGTTAAAGCCGCTCAATAAGCGTCACGAAACTGCGAATCAGGTGATTGATCGTCTGCGGGACAAACTCTCACACGTTCCCGGTATCACGCTCTACCTGACAGCGTCGCAAGATCTTCGGATAGGAGGCAGGCACTCCAACGCGGAATATCAATACACGCTGACCGGACAAGACCTGACGCAACTCTACGAATGGGCGCCGCGGCTGCTGGACGCGCTGCGGCAGGCGCCTCAGTTACGCGATGTAAATAGCGATCAGCAGATGCATGGTTTGGAGGAAAACCTGATCATCGACCGCGACACCGCGGCCCGCATGGGCATTACACCGGCGCAGATTGACAACGCGCTGTATGACGCCTTCGGTCAACGGGAGATCTCGACCATCTATCAAAAGCTCAACCAATATCACGTTGTGCTGGAAGTTGATCCCCGCTTCAAGAGCAATCCTGATTCTCTCAATAGCGTTTATGTGATCGCGAACGGCAATCAGGTGCCGCTTTCTTCCTTCGTACACTTTGGGCCATCGAACACGGCGTTGGCGGTAAATCATCAGGGCCAGTTTCCGGCAGTCACCATTTCCTTCAATCTTGCCCCCGGCGTGGCCCTGGGCGAAGCAACTCGAGTTATCGAAGAAACGGAACGCCAGATGCGGCTGCCTGCGTCTATTCATGGCAGCTTTGCTGGTACTGCAGCGGCATTTCAGGATTCGTTGTCGAGCGAGCCGTTGCTGATCCTTGCGGCATTGCTGGCGGTATATATCGTGCTCGGCATTCTGTACGAGAGCTACATTCACCCCATCACCATACTGTCGACCCTGCCCTCGGCGGGTACGGGAGCCTTGCTTGCCCTGCTGCTGTTTCACATGGAGCTGGACGTGATTTCGCTCATCGGCATCATTCTGCTAATCGGTATCGTGAAGAAGAATGCCATCATGATGATTGATTTTGCGCTTGAGCAGGAACGGCAAGGGAAGAGCTCCGAGGATTCCATCCATGAAGCGGCACTGCTGCGCTTCAGGCCTATCATGATGACCACGGGAGCGGCCTTATTGGGAGCTGTGCCTCTGGCCTTTGGAAGAGGAATGGGATCTGAGTTGCGGCGGCCGCTGGGAATCGCCATCGTCGGCGGCCTTATCGTGAGTCAAATGTTGACCCTCTACACGACGCCCGTGGTCTATCTCTACATGGACAGGTTTCAGCTCTGGCTGTTGTCGCAACTGCCTGGGGGGCGCCGGAAGGCCAGCAAGGAAGAAGTGCCGGTGTTCGCTGATTAGAGCTTTCAACAAGCAAGCCCGGCACCAGTTTCGGAACGTTGATTCCCTCCCTACTTGGAGGGTGTGGACTAGTGTTTTTGTAGTTGGGCGATCGTCGCTGGCTTCTCCTGCTTCCTGCTTTGCTTAGTGGGCGACGCCGCCGGTCCAGGTGCGGGCGCCACGTTCACAATATTGGGCGGATTGTGGCTGGGCGGTGGGCCGCCGTGCAGGCTCAACTGTCCGAGGCGGCACAGATTGATGGCGTCGCCAAGAATCCTCGTCGCTTCCTGCGGCGCGTGGAAGCCCATCGAGTTCTCCGACATGACGAAGTCGATCATGAACTGGCCTTTGCGCTGATAGTCGCGCGCTGCCGCCAGTTGCGCGTCGGTAGCTCCCTTCGCCTTCTCGGCCTTGATGTCATTGATCAGATCAACCAGTGCATCGAGGGCGGTATTGCGGAGATTGAAGAAGCGGTCCTGGATATCTTCGACCCGCGCCTTCAACTCTTCTTCCGGAAAGTGATGACAGGTCTGGCACGAGCGATTGATCTTGAGCAGCGGGCTATTGATTTGATGATCGCTGATCTTGAGTCCTCCCTGGCGCATGTACGGCATGTGGCAGTCAGCACAGGCCACCCCGGAACGGGCGTGCACGCCCTGGTTCCACATCTCGAATTCGGGATGCCGAGCCTTGATGAGTTGCGCGCCGCTATCGGGATGCGTCCACTCGTTGATCTTGTTCTGGTCTTCGACGGCAATGATGTCTTCAACCTTCAGGCCTTTCGCCCAGGGGAAGGTGAGACGCTTGTTGGGCGGCTGGAAGTAATAGGTCACATGGCATTGGCCGCACACATAGGAACGCATTTCCTGGCGCGTGGCCATGGTATTGACGTCGTAATTCGGTATCCCCTGGGAAGCCTTCAACGCGCGAATGCCTTCCATGAAAGCCGGGCGGGTGATGCGCAACTGCATGGTTTGGGGGTCGTGGCAATCGATGCAGGCGACGGGATGCTTCACATACTGGCGAATTTGCGGATACGTCATGTGCGTATCGCTGATGAAATTGAAGCCCTTGGTGAGGTCGCCATCGCCAAGTTTCAGAAACGTAGTTACCAGCGAGGCATGGCAGTTGATGCACATGGCCGGCGGATTGAACTTCTGGCGTTCAGTGAAGGTTTGGTCTTCGAGCATGTAAGCATGACCGCGGCGCTCGCGGTAGTCCGTCGCGAAGGAGTATCCGGCCCAGATGGTCTTCAATCGTGGATCTTCCTCTAGTTTTGAGCGTGCTACTACCGATCGGGGATCGGCATCGCTTGGCGAGCGCGGCATGGCCTCGCTTCCGCCGTACTTGGTGCGCTGCATGTCGACGGTGCGAGTGTACAGGTCATACTGCATGGGAAAGTTCTTGGCCCAGATTGCCGGATCATCGATGGTGTCGTTCAGCTCGACCACGCGATAGAAGGGGTTCTTGGCTTCCTGCTTGCGCTCAAAGATGTTGATCAGCAGGGCGGTAACGGCCACTGATGCAACCGCTGCCAGAACAATAACCGTGACGAAGAGCCGCCGCGAGCGGCGATGATCGGAATCAGTTAGGGGAGAAGTCATGATGGCTCCGGATAAAAAAGGGGTTCAGTTCGGCGGCGGCTGATTCGGAATGACCCACCGAATTGTGGCAGCGGGTGCACTGCAAGCCTTCGGCCTTGCCGTGAACTACATTGCCGTCGATTTCCGAGGTGATGTTCTCATGACAGCGGCGGCAGGCGTTCTCCGTTACCTTGTGATCGAATTTAGTGATCTCGATGGTGTCGGGATAATCGCCGCTGGTGAAATAAAAGGAGTGCCAGAATCCATTGTTGGCTTTCACCGCATACTTGCCGATGATGTTATGTGGGGTGTGACAGTCATTGCAGGTGGCGGCCGAGTGATGGCTCGATTTCATCCACGCGTCGTATTGTGCCTGCATGACGTGACAGTTGGCGCAGGCCGCGGGGTTGTTGGTGAGATAAGAATATCCCTTGGCATAAATGAAGGTGTAGGCGCCGAGGCCGAGCACAACTCCCAGCAGGACCGCCAGCACGATTATCACTGCCGAAGACCGTTGCATCGCAAGTTCCAAATCAAAACGCTGTCAGCATACATCAGTGGCGACAAACAAATATGGCGGCATCGTGAACGTGCCGCTAGTGCACGTTAGTCATAGGGTGCTGCTGCTCACTGGCATCCGGTACAAGCCGGAGATACACCTGCTTCGGCAGGTTGGTGTTCCAATGACCGGTGAACTTGGCATAGCCGACCAGGCCGAAGAAGATGATTGCAATTCCTGCGGCCATACTCCAAGCCGAAATTGCGCGACGCTTACGCAAGCTGGTGGGCATGGTGATCGCCAGCGTGTCTTTCGCCGGGCAGACCGCAACGCATTCCAGGCATCCGGTGCACTCAGCTGAACGAATCTGCACCAGCTTGTCGACGGGCAGAGCCGATGGACATGCCTTGGCGCATTTGGCGCAATCGATACAGCTGTCTGGGTTGCGTGTGATCCGGGCCGGGCTCAATAACGAGGCTAGTCCGAGGAACGCTCCATAGGGGCACAGGTAGCGGCACCAGAAGTTTTGTACGAAGATCGACGCTATCACTATGCCGAGAATGACAAAGGCTGCCGTGCCGCCGAGGTAACGGAAGAAGTTGAGCATCCGCACGTCAACAATCAGCGCGTACGGGCTGCCGAGAAACTCGGCGATGGCCGCCGCCGACATGCTCGCAACCGCGTAAGCGAAAAAACTGAGCAGGATGTATTTCAGGGAGCGGAACGCGATATCGGCCCAGCGCGGGAGTTGGAAATTCCGCCGGAAGGTGTAGCGGCCCAGCTTCCAGAGATACTCAGAAACCGTTCCTACCGGACATAGCCAGCTGCAGAACGATTTGCGAAAGATGAGCGACATCGCCAAAAAAGACACGAACAGGAAGAACCCCGCGACGTGTACCTGCGGCAGGTTGCCGGTCGTCAGGAAGTACCTCAACTGCATCAGCCCTTCGATGGGCAGCCATCCTTCGACACCGGCCGGTCGTGAAACTTCCAATGCGCGGCCCCCGGTTTCTGCCCAGCGTACCCACAAATAGAACTGGATCCCGACCCAGAGGTTGACGGCCATCAGGAGGAGCTGCAGAGTCAAGCGAAGCGGTTGTGAGTACTCGCGGTCGTTGCGGCGAATGAGCTTCTTGCGTGGGGGCAAGGAATTGTTTTTCACGCCGACAAGAAAAGGAGAGACGGAGTCGCTGACTGTCCCGACTTCATCTTTATCCAGGACCGTAACCGATGATTCAGAATTCCTTTGCGACACTGCAGGCACGGCCGAAATCCTTTCACTGGTAGCGTATGAGACACCGGACGCGAGCAACTATGACTTACGTCACAATCGGCGAATGTTTCCTGAACGCTAGACAGCGGCTTGCTTCGGCGAGGTGTTGTGAATCTGGGTCACCACGGATGGACGAGACACTGGCTTTTGCATGAAGGTAAGAGTCAAGTTGAATGCAAAAGCTGTGACTGCCGAAAGTTCGAGAATGGCCGAATAGGGCAACCAACTCCACGCGGCCGCCATGATTCCCTGGTAAGCAAGGACCTCGCCGGCTACGCGGGCCAAGCATCCGCAGGTAAGCAGCAGCAGAGACACAAACATCAATCGGGTGCTGAACAACAGACGCATTCCGGAGAACGCGGGAAGCACACGCTGCCCGACGCAGAAGACCATCATGGAGACAAAGCCTACAGTGAGAGCATGACGCGAGGCGCCCCAGAGGCCAGTTGGGTCCTTTGCGTTTGCTGCCCAGACGCCTAGCAGCGCGGCAATCATCAACCACACGTATGCTGACCGAACAAAGAACGGGAAGCTGCCATGTACGCCCCGGGTTTTGGCCGGCTTCTTTGGACGTGTGAAGATTTGCAGTGCGATGCTTGCGGAGAGCGCCGAAAGCACGAACAGAAGAGCCGCGCCGCGGAAGGCCCCTGCCATGCCGAACCCAATGGAAGTGATGTTTATCGCGACGGCAGCGCCGAGCCAGCGATTATTTGGGTCATGTGTCCCGAGAAAAACCGGCAGCCACTTGGCGCTGAAGCCCCATACGAAGGGCACCATGAACGCCCAGGCCGCCGCGATCAAAAACCGTTGATCAAAGCCTTGTGGGAAGGCCGGTCCTGCCGCACGTAACGATAGCCAGAGACAGCCTCCGAAATTGAGGAGCAGAGTTGCCAGCAATCCGAGAGTGCCTGCGATGACTACGAAGATCCAGATTTCCAGTTTGTGCTTGCCGCTTTCTGTTGGCTTGTGCTGCGAGACCGCACGAAAGACCATGAGAAATGCCGCCAGCTCGAACGCTGCTGAAAGTGGCAGCAGCATCTGCCATTGCCACAGATCTACATTCGCAATCCAGCGCAGCAGGACGCCCGTCATCCAAAGAAAGCCAGCGAACCAGGCCGACCATAGAGCGAACGGCCGTGAACCCTGGCGCAATTTGGGAATTGAGTAGTAGCCGATGCCCAGGATGAAGCTGCCGATCCATCCCAGGACTTGCGCATGTGCGCCTGGATCCACGCTGGCGAAACACTTCCGGCAGTGCGTTGCGCGCTGATCGAGATCAGGTTCCATACTCCGAGAAACGTGCCAGGCAGCAGCATGAACAGCAGCCCCCCGGAGATATAGAAGATCAGCAGACGCGACAGCTTCTGTTCGCGCGCGCTCACGCGGCTGAAAACCTCTTGTGGAGATTCCAGTCTCGTCGGCATCGGAAGTACGCCTGCCATGCGTCTCCTCCGCCGCCTACTGTTTTGCTTCCATGGCGACAGCGCGCGGGAAGAGGATGTTGTTCTCGAGGTGAATGTGCTGGTGCAGGTCGGACTCGAAACCCTGCAGCGCCTGATAGAGCGTGCGATAGCTGATGCACGCGTCTTGCGGGAGCGCGTAGTCGTGGGTGACCGAGCGCAAGGCGCGAAGCGCATCGCCGGCGCCATCGTGCTCCTGCATCATCATGCGGATTGGGTTCACAACCGTGCCGAACATCGCCGGAGGTGCAGGTTCTTTCGCAAGCACGCTTTCTTCCATGCGAACCACGTAAGGGAAGAGCACCTGTTCTTCTTTCATCAAGTGGACGCTCAGCTCTTCGGCAAGTGCGGAAAACAACTGCTGCACCTGCAGGAGCTCAGGATGGTTTTTGCCGTGGACGCCAACCACCTTGGCGGTGAGAGCTGTAATGCGCGGGCTCTCTTCGCGCACAAAGGCGTGATGGGTGGTCGTGATATGGCCAATCAGGTCGGCCAGCAACTCATTCTTCCAGTCCTTGCCAGCGTCGGGCGTAGCGGCTGCCAGGCCTTTCTGCAAGCGTGCCAGGACCTCGTCCACCGGGATGTTTGCATCCGCGCAGGCTTCGCCCAGGGTGCGGCTTCCGCCACAGCAGTAATCAATTCCCAGCTTTTCCAACTCGCGAGTGGCGCAGGGTATCTCGGCCGCGATCTCGCCTACGGTTTTGGTGGTTGCGATTGTCATTTCCGATTTCCTCCTGCGGGTATCGAAGCATGATGCCCATGCCCGCCGTCTAATGCAGAGTAGTGGCCTGGCGATACGGCTACTATGACTTCTGTCACGGGAGGAGTCAGATAGTGCGGCTGGCAGGAAATCGGAGGACATGAAATTTCGATCGTGAGTTAGCGAAGACAAGAAAGCCGGAACTGGTTGGCTGGAGGTTTGCCGGGGGTGAATGGACTCCTCCAGCAACACATTATGAAACTACTGTACATTACTGAACAGACATTAGTTGAAACAGGCGAGTACAGGAGGGCGTGGAGTATGATGCCAGCTGCCTTACCTTCATCCTTTGGTCGGAGCAACGCCGAAACGTGGCGGGGCATTCTTATAGAAGATGCTCTACGTCTGGTTCTGCTAATTTGTGGCTGCTCTCGCAGTTGAGTAAACTCGCTCGTTTTGGAATCTCCACACTTCAAAATGCAGGCAGAATTCGGAGGCAAGTTGGCTAGGGAAAAACACGGTCTCACCCGCCGTGAGGTGCTATCGCTCCTGGCCAAAGGTGCGCTAACTTATCCGCTTGCGGCGTCGGGGCTGAGGGCCTTGGCGCGTGGGGCACAGGCGTCGTCGCAGGCCGTCCCACCGGATTGGCAACTCACCAGCGACGAACTTCTGGAAGAGATCGTAAGCCGGGCTTTTCTGTTTTTTTGGGACGAAGCGGGAAAGCACACTGGGCTGGTACGGGACCGCGCCCTGGCTGATGGCGGTCCAGACACGCGGCGTATCGCCAGTATCGCCGCCACGGGATTTGGGCTGAGCGCGCTGTGCATTGGCCATCAGCGAGAATATCTTCCGCGGCACCAAATCGGGGCGAGGGTGGTCAACACTCTCAGCTTTCTGCGGAACCATGTCGAACAGGTCAACGGCATTTTTTATCACTTCATTGACATCAACACCGGCAAACGCGTGCGGCAGTCGGAGGTCTCGCCGATCGACACTACCATCCTGTTATGCGGAGTGCTGACGGCGCGTGCCTATTTTCGCGATCCGGTGATTTCGCGGTTAGCAACCGAGATTTACGCGCGCGTGAACTGGCACTGGATGCTGAATGGCGGAACGACCTTTGCGCTGAGTTGGACTCCGGAGTACAAGTTCACCGGCGCGCGCTGGAACACCTATTGCGAGCTCATGATGATGTATCTGCTGGCCATTGCAGCGCCCATTTACAACATCAGTCCCTCATCATGGGACGCGTTCTCGCGGCCGACACAGGAATTTGAAGGCTACAGCTACATCAGTGGCGCCGATCCGCTCTTCGTACATCAGTACTCGCACGCCTGGTTCGATTTTCGTAAGCAGCGAGATGAATATGCCAATTATTTCGATAACTCGGCCACCGCGACCTATGTTCATCAGCTGTTCTGCCGCTCGCTCCGTTGGCGCTTTCCAGACTATGACGAGAATATGTGGGGCATCACCGCCTCCGATTCGCGCCTGGGGTACCAGATTTGGGGCGGCCCGCCGGAGATCGGATATCCGGATGGTACTGTCGTACCGTGTGCAGCGGGAGGCTCGATTCCTTTCCGGCCACAGGACACCATCGCCTGTCTGACTAATCTCTACAACCGACATGGACTGCGGGCGTGGAAGCGATACGGGTTTGTTGACGCGTTTAATCCCCTCACCGGCTGGACCGATGTGGACGTGATCGGCATCGACCTGGGCATCACCATGCTGATGGCGGAGAACTACCGGACAGGATTTATCTGGGACAACTTCATGAAGAACCGTGAAGCGCGACGCGCTATGAAGTTGGTTGGCTTCCGGCCGACCGCTGCCGCCACGACGGGCAGGTGAGACACAGACCCAACACTCGCTTGTGGAATGTACTAGTCGGTGGAAGCCCCCGCATTTATGCGGGGGGAGGAGCGCTTCAGCGCTCCGGAAAAAGTTGGCTTTAGGCTTCCGCCTTAGCGCCGGGCATAGAAAGACCAGAGCTAGCTAAAAAGTCTGCGTGAGAACCTCTGTCTGTCACACCTACGGGACTCGGTTTCACTTCCCACGTCACCCAGCGCTGAGCTAAGATCTCCCGCCCCCATTCGGGCTGGATTCTGGTCGCTTAATTCCGCTGCTGCAAACCGATACCAGGTCGCGACACCGTCTCCGTAACCCCTCTGAATGACAAAAAGGGATTACGACGGCGCAGCTAAAGCTGCGTGTTGCAAAGCGAGCATGAGCGATCTTTCAGCGCGCCTGTGGCGTGCTCCACGCGTCGCCTACCCATCGGAAGCGAGCTAGTTTGTCGATTTTCCGCTTACGAACGTTGACAACACCGGATTCGCGTCGGGCGAGAGAATCACCAGCTTGGCCGGCGATACCACAAACAGGATTCCCTGCAGCGTGCCACCCGGGTTGGAATAAACGAGAGCCCTGCCCGTAGCATCAACCTCGTAGGTGACGGCAAACTGATTAGTTTGGGGACCACCCGGGCCGCTACTATCCTGCGAAACATTGATGTTGGTATTCCCGTCGGCAAACACCCAGTCAACCTGATTCGTTACGGTCGGCAAAGCTGGCGTGACCGAGCCTCCCACATAGGTACCGAAGACGGAGCCGTTGCTGAAGGGCGTACCGGAGACACTATTGTTGACTTGAGGCGTCAGGAGTCCTGATGTGGCGTTGGCGTCGGTGCCAAGTACAAATGCCTGGCCCTGGCCAATTACATACAGAACCGGAGGAGTGCCACCGAAGCCGTTAAGAGTCACGCGTCCAGTCAACCCGTTCACTTTATACTGGCCGCCGCTTACCTGTTGCTGGGCGATTGTCCCTCCGGTGTTCTGATCAACCAAAAAGGTGGCATTTCCAAAGCCATTTCCGTCGGAGGTGCCGTCGCCGTTGAAGGTCCCCACCGTGCCAACCGCTTGCGGACTTCCACCGTTGGGATTTACGGCGTTGGTTTCCACAATACTCGCGCCCTTCAAGATGCCGTTACTGAAGGTCACGCCCGTGCTGCCGCCGCGGAAGACCGTTGCCAGAGTCAGAGGGGAGTTGCCCGAGAGCTGATCGGTGCTGATCTGGATCATCTCGGTGGAAGATACCACGTAGTAGCTGAAGTTTTCCGCCTGAGAGCTGTTGACAATCAGGCTGGCTGTGCCGCGACCGGTAGTGAGATCAGGCGCGGAGTAAGAACCGCCCAGGAACGCGCTTGAAGTTAGTGCTCCCGCGTCGTTGATGTCGATCACTCCACTGTTCAAGGAACCTGAAGCTTTGACCTGGAAATTTCCAGCGCTGGCATATCGGCCGCCGGCGGAGTCAACCCCGGTGGAACCGAAGGTAAAATTACCTCCCGAGAGGTTCACGATGGTTTGCGCCTCGATGGCGCCCGAGCCATAAGCTGTCGAGTCGGCTGGATCACTTTGGATCAGCCGGCCAGATCCATTGCTGGTGATCGCTACCGCGAAGACGAGAGGAGAACCCTGGGCGGGGTTGAAGGTCATCGTGCCCAAGCCGTTAGCGGTTACTGAGTAGGTTCCTGTAAACGCCACACTGGTAGCTGGAGGGCCACTGGAGCTATTCATGTCAAGCAACCCACTGCTGATCGTTCCGGCTCCGTCTGCGCTGAATCGGCCGGCCATGAAAACCGGGACATCGTTGTTGTAACCACTAAACGAGAAGGCGTAGTCGCCGGTTAAAGCGGCATTCGTTAAGGCGGGAGTGATCGAGACGGGGAAGGGGTGCGACACAACCGTGTGTGAAGCCGAATCTTGGACCTGCACCTGGACTGGAGAAGTGCCCATGGTTGTCGGGGTTCCCGAGATGAGGCCCGTGCTTCCGTTCAGACTTAAGCCAGCCGGTAAGACCCCGACTACCGACCAGGAATAAGGCGGAGTTCCCCCTGCAGCTCCCATGGCGGCGTTGTAGGGAACCGACACGGTTCCTCCAGGCAAGCCGGTGTTGATAATCACCAGCGCTCCGGCGTCAATCTCAAGCGTCAAGGGGGCGGTCTGCGTGTTCATCAGGGTATCGGTCACCTGCACCGTGATAGGAAAGCTGCCGGTATTGCCGACGGGAGTACCGCCGATCACGCCGGTGCCGCTCAAGGTCAAACCTGCAGGCAACGGTCCGGATCCTGAGGCGAGGGTCCATGAATAAGGCGGGACGCCGCCCGTAGCTGCGAGCGTGCTCGAGTAGGTGACACCCTGGGTGGCTGCCGACAAGGAAGTGGTTGTGATCTGCAGCGGCGGCGTCGGGGCGATGGTGATCGCGAAAGATCCGGTTGTTGTAGCCGGAGTAGTTTCCGAGTCGGCGACCTGAACCGTGAACATCGAGGTCCCGACAGTTGTTGGCGTTCCCGAGATAACACCGGTGCTGGGAGTGAGAGTCAATCCAGGCGGCAACGTCCCACTGGTGATCGTCCACGTGTAGGGCGCCAGTCCGCCGGTGACCATGAGTTGAGAATCGTAGAAGATGGCCACATTGCCGGCGGGTAAAGATGTGGTAGTGATGGTCAGAGTGCCTTCGATATAGATACTGAACAGCGCCGAGACTCCCGTGGCGGGGGGAGTCTCCGAATCGGCAACCTGGACCGTGAAGGTCGAGGTGCCGAGCGTCGTGGGCGTGCCGGAAATGGTGCCCGTACCATCCGGATTAGAGGTCAGCGTAAGTCCCGCTGGCAGGGACCCACTATTAACAGTCCAGATGTACGGAACTACTCCGCCCGTCGCAGTCAGGGTGGCGGTATAGGGAACGCCGACCTGACCGTTCGGTAACGCGGATTGTGTGATATTTATTGCGCCACGAATAGTGATGCTGAGATCCCTGGTTCCGGTGAGGGACTTCGAGTCGGTTGCGGTAACGGTGAAGCTGGATTTTCCAATCGTAGTCGGGGTTCCCGTGATGAAACCGCTGGTGCTGTTCAGGCTCAGTCCGGGGGGCAAGCTGCCCGCGGAAATGCTCAACGTGAACGGTCCTGTCCCGGTACCTTGGGCGACCCCCACTTGGGCGCTGTAAGGAACATTGATTGCGCCGTTGGGTAAACTCAGTGGCAATACGACCGGCGCACCGGCGGGAGTGGGCTTGGAGCCACCGCCGCCACAGGCCGCCAGGAACACGCAGAGAATAACTGCCAACCCCGTTACTACGAACCCCGTACCTGACCTCATTGGAACTCCTTGTGGACCTGGTATTGCGTACTGCGGCCACTCCCAACACAGAAGCCGACAGGCATTCTACACGCTTGATCGGTGAAAATTGGAAGTGCGCTGCGAGAGAGCTGCTTCTCCGGCCAATGCGGTTACGGCCGCCCCGTGCGCGACGCGTCAATGACAGGAGTTGCTGCTTATGGTAACGCTACAAGGCGGGTGTGCGCGAGTGGAAAGTTGGTTGGAGCGACAATTCGTTCCACTTCGGGCTGGTCATCCCGACCGGGGACTGAAGCCGGAATGACCAAGAAGGGAAGCTCACGCAATCGCGGCGTCGATTTTTTCGCTGTCGACGCCAAGTTCCGCAAAGGCTTGCTGCGCACGCTGCGTATCGAACTTTCCGGCGCGGGCCAGTCGCGACAGGGCCGCGGCGGCGATCGACTCGGCATTGATTTCAAAATGCCGCCGCAGGTGTTCGCGGTTATCGCTGCGCCCGAAGCCATCGGTCCCCAAGGTGACCAGGCGTCCTTGAAGCCACGGCGACAACTGATCGGGAACCGCCTTCATGTAATCGGTGGCGGCGATGATGGGGCCGTCATGTCCCTCGAGGGCGGTCAGAATGTATGGCCGCTTTTCGGCCTGCGCCGGATGCAGACGGTTCCAGCGTTCGGCAGCCAGCGCGTCGCGCCGCAGCTCGTTGTAGCTGGTGACGCTCCATACGTCGGAGTGCACGCCATATTTTTCGGAAAGAATATTCTGGGCGCGCAAGGCCTCGTTCAGGATCGGCCCGCTGCCGAACAACTGAACCGTAGCCGGTCCTTGCGGGGACGACCGGTACTTGTAGATGCCGCGGAGAATTCCTTCTTCCGAACCGGCTGGCATTTCGGGCATGGCGTAATCTTCGTTGTACAGAGTGATGTAGTAGAAGCGGTCCTCGCCCGCCTGATACATGCGCCGCATGCCGTCCTGCACGATGACGGCGATCTCGTATACGTAGGCTGGATCGTAGCTGTGACAGGTGGGAACGGTGCTGGAGAGCACCAGGCTGTGTCCATCCTGGTGTTGCAAGCCTTCACCGGCGAGAGTGGTTCTTCCAGCAGTGCCGCCCATCAGGAAGCCCTTACCGCGCGCGTCGGCGAACGCCCACACCAGGTCGCCGATACGCTGGAAGCCGAACATGGAGTAATAAGTGAAGAAGGGAATCATCGGCACTTGGTAATTTGCGTATGCCGTGCCAGCCGCGGTAAACGAGGCCATCGATCCGGCTTCGGTGATGCCTTCTTCCAGAATCTGCCCATTCTTTTCCTCGCGGTAATACAGCAGCATGTCCTGGTCGTGGGGCTTGTAGAGCTGTCCCCGGCTGGCGTAGATGCCCACCTGCCGAATAATGGACTCCATGCCGAAGGTGCGGCCTTCGTCAGGAATGATGGGGACGATCAGCTTACCGATGTGCGGATGCTTTAGCAACTGCCGCAGCATGCTGACGAAGCCCATCGTGGTGGACACGGCACGGCCCTTCGATCCGGCCAGCGATTCGGCGAACTCACTTAGCGGCGGAGCTTCGAAGCTCGAGTCGGGCACCGACCGCGTCGGCATATATCCGCCGAGCTCTTTGCGCCGCTCACGCAAATAATTGAGCTCAGGACTATTGTCAGGCGGCCGGTACAGCGATCCGTCGCGCGCGGCTTCTTCCGGAATGGGAATCTCAAAGCGTGAGCGGAAGGCGGTCAGGGCCTTGTCGGCCAGTTTCTTC
The DNA here is from genome assembly GCA_963748225.1 of uncultured Acidobacteriaceae bacterium. GTDB lineage: Bacteria > Acidobacteriota > Terriglobia > Terriglobales > Acidobacteriaceae > Bog-257. Next base: position 328,242 of record CAVVHW010000009.1, on the reverse strand, counting down.
TCCTGGTGAGTAGCATTACGGGCCTCGGCCGATCCGAGACCGTATCCCTTTACCGTATGTGCCAGGATGACGGTGGGTCCGCCGTGATGCTCCATGGCGCGCTTGTAGGCGTTGTAAACTTTTTGTGGGTCGTGCCCGCCGCGAGTCAGACGATGCAACTCGTCGTCGCTCATGTCGAAGACCATCGCCAGAAGCTCGGGATACTTTCCGAAGAATTCGCGCCGAATGTACTCCCCACCTTTGACCTTGTAACTCTGGTATTCGCCGTCAACCGCCTCTTCCATGCGCTTGATGAGAATGCCAGACTTGTCGCGGGCAAACAATTTGTCCCAATCAGAACCCCAGAGGACTTTGATCACATTCCAACCGGCGCCGCGGAAGGCGGCTTCCAACTCGTTGATGATTTTTGCGTTACCGCGTACTGGCCCGTCGAGCCGCTGCAGGTTGCAGTTGATGACGAAGATCAGATTGTCGAGTCGCTCGCGGGAGGCCAGCGTTAATGAGCCCATCGATTCGGGCTCGTCGGTTTCGCCATCGCCCACGAACGCCCAAATTTTGCGGGGAGTCTGGGGAATAATCTCGCGGTTCTCGAGATAGCGCATGAAACGCGCCTGGTAGATCGCGTTGAGTGGCCCGAGTCCCATCGAGACCGTCGGGAATCTCCAGAAATTCGGCATCAGCCAGGGGTGGGGATACGAAGATAATCCCGGCGCACCGCGTAATTCATGGCGGAAGTTTTTTACCTGGTCCTCGCTCAGACGTCCTTCCAGAAATGCCCGGGCGTACACGCCTGGGGAAGAGTGCCCCTGAAAGTAAATGAAATCGCCCGGCTGATCGCCGTACTTGGCATGGAAGAAATGATTAAACCCGACTTCGAGCAGTGTGGCCAACGACGAGTAGGTTGAGATATGTCCGCCGATGCCCGGATCCTTCTTGTTCTGACGATGCACCATGGCCATGGCGTTCCAGCGGATCAAGCTCTTGATGCGGCGCTCCAGCACACGATCGCCAGGGTAGGGAACTTCGTCTTCCACAGGGATGGTGTTGACGTAGGGAGTGTTCAACTGCACCGGAATCTCTACTCCGGACTCGCGCGCGCGATCGATCAGCGCCTCCAGAAGTTCGCATCCGCGGTGGGTGCCTTCGTTCTCCACGACCTGATCAAAGGCTTCCACCCACTCCCCGACTTCCTGTTCTGCATCAGCCTCGGGTTTCAACGGAAACTCCAATACTCGATTATTGATTTCTTGTGTTGCCACATTGACCTCTATGATCTGCGGAACCTGGCGCTGTGTTGCAGGCGCGATTCTGCCGCTTGGTTATAAGGAAAAATTAGGACCCCGATTATTAGAGATGCGCACAATTGCGAATCGCTTCTTCTTTCCAGAATGTTGCCGCCGGCAGAGACTCTTATGAGTTCCAACCGAATGATGTGTCGCGCGCTGGCTGCGTTAGGGCCGGATGGGCTGCGCCATGCAAGCTGCTGAGGAGAGCGGGCGGAAACGCCGTCAGGCACCTTCCCACTTTGTTGCCGCCCCGAAAATGATGGATCAATTCTAGCAGAATGAGAAACTACGTTGTGCCGGGTTTTCGCTGTGATGCGATGGGGAAACGTAAGCCGCGGACCCGCAAGTTCCGCAGGCTGGAAAAGCAAACGCGCAACAAGGTGTTGCGCGTTGTTTAATGCACATTTCTTTTTCAGGCTCAAGCATGTTCTAGCCCCACTAAGATTTGTTCGCGGGACGAGTTGCCAGGCCAGTCATGAAGCGTTCAGCCGGAAGACTCAGTACACCTTGTTCATCTGCTGCCACACTGCCATGCCGGCGATGAACAGGATCAACAGTCCTGACGCTGCGCCCAGGACGCGCACATACGGAGTCACTCTCTTCATCCGAACCTGAAGCTCTTCTTGTTCTGCCCGGAGGTTGGCACTGGCTTCGTCCAGGAAGAGTTGATCGTCCTCATGCAAGGTTAAGGTGCTACGGTAAATCAGCAGCAGAATCAACACTACCGTCAACACACCCCATACGATCAGCAACATCGTTATCATTGACATCAGCCACCTCGGCTCATGATGAGCCGGTCCCTCGTTTCAGGCGCTTCCGGCGCCCAAGCAGATAGGGCCCTCAATGAGAACATTATATCGCCGGTTCGAAGAGGGCAAGAGCAATTATTTGCAAATCAGTAAATGGTCCCGCACCGGCGACCGCCGCATTTTCGGAGGCGTTGTCACCATATAGTCAACAGTCCGGTATGCACCCTAGAGATGCTGAGAACGCCATCACGAATGGTGTTTCGACAAGTTAGCGACAATGTCGCAGAGGCCGCGTTTTTGTTTAGTGCGATAAGTGAAACACGGCAGTAGGGCCGCTATCGCGAGGGGAACGTCTGTGTTTGCTGGCATGCGCAAGGCAGGCAGGCTTCCTGCCTGATAACTCCTGCGACGAAGGGCGGCCAGATGGCATCAAACCAAGTGGCAGGTTTGTGCCAACCGCAGGGCTTGCGGTGGTTGACCACAAACTTGTTGCAGTTTGCTATAATCCCGCTAGTTCAGAGGAGACAGAATGGCTACCACCACGACCACACCGACCACCAGCACTACACCCACTGTCGAAACCAAGCCCCTCAGCCTCACTGCGACGGCGATCGCTAAGGTGAAAGAGATCATGGCGCAACAGAACCCGGTTCCGGCGGGACTTCGCGTGGGCGTAGTCGGAGGCGGATGCTCGGGATTCTCCTACTCGATGTCGTTTGAAAACGGCGCTGGAATGATGGACAAGACCTTCGACTTCGAAGGCCTCAAGGTCTATGTTGACGCGACCTCACTGATGTATTTGAAGGGTGTGAACGTCGATTACATCGAGACCCTGGAAGGCGCCGGCTTCAAGTTTGACAATCCGAACGTGAAGAGCACCTGCGGCTGCGGATCTTCTTTCAGCGTGTAACTGCAGATCGCGTGAATTTTGGAAGGCCCTGTCGTCAGCGACAGGGCTTTGCCTTTTTCGGCGGGAATTCCCGCGCGCCGTTCAGCGGTTTGCCTGCGCACTCTCAGATCAGCCGCAACCTAGCCGCCCTGCACGGGTTCACACTGCGAATGGATTCTCGCTCTATACCTGCGCGGGGCGCGCCTATACAATGTAGTTTTCCTGCTTGGATTCTCGTGGGAGTATCAGTTCACCGTCAGGAGCGTGGATGAAGGTTTTCCGCCGAGCCGTTTCCGTCGTTTTGGCTGCTTTCCTGTTATTGGGATGGTTGGGGTGTGGCGATCAATATCGCCCGGTTGCCAATCCGATTGTTGGCCCGGGTGGCCAGCCGCAGACGACCCACTTTGCATATGTGGTGAACTACAACCCTAATGGCAACGGGTCAGTCAGTAAGATTGACGTTTCCGGAGACAGCGTCAGCTACGTGCAAACCCTGGGTGTAGGCTCCATCTACGAGGCCTTGCCTCCCAGTTCGACCGCGCTTTTTGTCGCCAACAGCGGCAATGATACGGTGAGTGACTACTCGGCCTTCGCCAATGGCCCGGTAACGACCATCGGACTGCTGCCGGGCTCGCATCCCGTGTTCTTAACGGCGTCTCAAAATACAAACATGTACGTACTCAATGCGGGCGCCAATTCAGCCTGTCCGAACAGTGGCTCCGTCAGCATCATGACGGTTGTTACCGGATCCGTTACGAATACGGGGTGTGTTGGACAGAACCCGATCAACATGGTGCAGGCGGCGAACGCCGGGCAGATTTTCGTCCTCAATCAGGCGGACAACATGAATCAGGGTTCCGTCTCGGTTCTGGATCCTACGTCACTTGGATTGGTGGCCACCTTGACCTCGGCGAATGGGTTGGGCCTCCATCCCGTCTACGCGACTTCTACTGCGGATGGTACGTACGTCTTCGTCGTGACCCGGGGCGACGGGGTCAATCCCGGTACACTCGACATCCTGACAACCGGCGCTACTCCAACCGTGGCAGCGTCCGTTCCTCTGGGTGTGAATCCCACCTACTCCTATCTGGACCCACATTTGGATCGGCTCTATGTCACCAATACAGGCGACAATACGGTCAGCGTTTTCGACGCCTCCAACGTGAATCCTGCCAATACGCCGCCCATTCCATCGCTGACTACCCCGGTGTCCGTGGGCACCTCACCCACAGGAGTTGCGGCGCTGCAGGATGGTTCGCGGTTCTATGTGGCGAATTCGGGCTCCAATAACGTGTCTGTGGTAAGCGCCACCAGCTTCGCGGTCCTGAGCGTCGTTCCGGTGGGAACGAACCCTACCTTCGTTGCGACTGATCCGACATCGACCAAGGTGTACATAACCAACAAAGGCAGCTTTTCCACCAGCATCATCCAGACGGTGAACGACACTGTTTCTTTGGTGATAGCCGCGCCGGCGCAAGATCCTACTTGTACAGGCTCGTGCGCTCTGCAGCAGCCGATCATGGCGATAACGCAGTAGCTCTTTATGTGAACATGAATTCTTTGGTGCGCAGATCGCGAATGGTATCGCGCAGCCGGGCGGCTTGCTCGAACTCGAAGCGCTTGGCGGCCTCGCGCATGTCACTCTCCAGCTTCACAACGTAGGCATCCAGTTCTTCCTGAGAACGGAACTCCGGCAGGCCTGCCGCTTCATTGGTCAGATCAACATAATCTGCATTCGCAACGCCGACCAGCGTCATGTCGAGCGGCCGCACAATACTCTCCGGCGTGATGCCGTGCTCCTCGTTGTAAGCACTTTGGATGGCGCGGCGACGGTTGGTCTCGTCCAGGGCTTTCTGCATGGAGTCAGTCATCTTGTCGGCATAAAGAATGGCGCGGCCTTCAAGGTTGCGGGCGCAACGGCCGATGGTCTGGATCAATGATCCCGCCGAACGAAGGAAGCCTTCCTTGTCGGCGTCGAGAATCGCCACCAGCGAGACCTCCGGCAAATCGAGCCCTTCGCGCAATAGGTTGATGCCGATGAGCACATCGAATTCACCTTTACGCAAATCGCGCAGGATCTTGATGCGCTCCAGGGTCTCGATCTCCGAATGCATGTAGCGGCAGCGGACGCCCACCTCGCTGTAGTACTCGGCCAGGTCCTCGGCCATGCGCTTGGTGAGCGTGGTGACCAGCACACGCTCATTCTTCTCCGCACGCCGGCGAATCTCGTGCAGCAGGTCGTCAATCTGTCCCTTGACCGGACGCACTTCCACCTCGGGATCGATGAGGCCAGTCGGGCGAATAATCTGCTCTACCACTACGCCCGCCGACTTCGTCAACTCATAAGGTCCGGGGGTCGCGGACACATACACCGCCTGATTCACGCGGTGCTCGAATTCTTCAAACGTGAGTGGACGATTGTCGAGCGCGCTCGGCAGCCGGAATCCGTATTCGATCAAGTTCTGCTTGCGCGAGCGATCGCCGTGCCACATGCCGTGTACCTGAGGAATCGTCTGATGCGATTCGTCGACGAACAGCATGTAGTCGCGCGGTACGTAATCCAACAGCGTCGGCGGCGGCTCTCCCGGCAGGCGTCCGGTGAAGTGGCGCGAGTAGTTCTCAATGCCGTGGCAGTAGCCCATCTCCTTGATCATCTCAAGGTCGAAGCGGGTGCGCTGATGAACGCGCTGCGCCTCGACGATCCGCCCCTGCTTCTCCAACTCGGTTTCCCACCAGGCCAGTTCCTCCAAAATCGACTGCACCGCAGCTTGCTTGCGCTCGGGCTTCATCACGTAATGGCTCTTGGGATACAGAGGCAAGCGCCCATACTTTTGCTTCACGGTGCCGAACAGGGGATCGATCTGCGCCAACGATTCCACTTCGTCGCCCCATAACTCGATGCGATAAGCGTTGTCCTCGTAGGTAGGGAAGACTTCAATGATGTCACCGCGCACGCGAAAGGTGCCACGGCGGAAATCGCCATCCGTGCGTTCGTAGAGAATTTCGACCAGCTTGCGGACAATGTCGTCGCGCTTGATCTTCTGTCCCTTTTCTAGGAAAAGCAGCATGCCGTAATAAGCCTCAGGCGATCCGAGTCCGTAGATGCAACTCACCGAAGCAACAATGATGCAGTCGCGCCGCTCAAATAATGACTTGGTGGCCGCCAGCCGCAGCTTGTCGAGTTCGTCGTTGACCGTCGCTTCCTTCTCGATGTAAACGTCGCCGGCCGGAATATAGGCCTCCGGCTGGTAATAGTCGTAGTACGAAACAAAATATTCGACCGCATTGTGGGGGAAGAACGACTTGAATTCGTGGTAGAGCTGCGCCGCCAAGGTTTTGTTGTGCGCCATAACCAGGGCGGGGCGATTCAGCTCTTCGATGACCTTGGCAATGGAGAAAGTCTTGCCCGAGCCGGTGACTCCCAGCAGCACTTGATGCTTGTCGCCATCGAGAAGACCGCGCGTAAGCGCCTGGATAGCGCTCCCCTGATCGCCTTGCGGCTTGTACGAACTGACTAACCTGAATTCCATAATCCTGCCTGATCCCCACCATGCAAAGTCGTTTTCTGGCGTACAGAATGCAATTTCGTCGAGTGGATATCTCTTTATTATACGACGGTTGAAAACGGTACTCTGGCATTAAGGCGTACCCGTTGTTCACGCATACGTGGCATAAGAATTTTCTATTGGACATCTTCCCGAGCCCCGGACAGACTCGCACAGGAGATTCCCCATGAGCTCGGCAGGTCTTGTCCCACAATCTTGGGGCGAGCTAGCCAACAGTGGCCCCACCTTCCTGATGTGTCCCCCCGATCTGTATGAGGTGAGCTACGTCATCAATCCCTGGATGACGGGTAATGTGCATGCCTCTTCGAAGAGCGAAGCGGCGGCGCAATGGGAACAGTTGCACGCTGTCATCTCGCGATTCGCACGCGTCGAGCTGGTGCAACCGCAGCCCGGATCGCCGGACATGGTCTTCACCGCCAACGCTGGTTTGGTGCGGCATGGGGTCGTAGCCCTGAGCCGCTTTCTTCACCCGGAGCGACAAGGGGAAGAGCCGCACTTCGGCAAATGGTTCGGAGACTCTGGCCTCGCCGTTCGCGAGATGCCACGCAGTGCACCGTTCGAGGGTGAGGGCGACGCCTTATTTGAGTGGGATGGGTCGCGACTATGGGCGGGGCATGGGGTGCGAACATTGCAGTCTAGTCATCAGCGACTCATGGACCTTTGGGGAATCGAAGTCATCTCGCTGCGACTTGTGAATCCTCGCTTCTACCACCTTGACACTTGTTTCTGTCCGCTCTTTGGCGGGTACGTGATGTACTTTCCCGATGCCTTCGACGTGGAATCGCGCGCCAAGATTGAAGAGCGCTATCCGCAAGAGCGGCGCATTTGTGTTGACGATGCAGATGCCTTGCGCTTTGCCTGCAACGCGATCAACATCGGTCGAGTAATTATCTTGAATGAGGTTAGCGGCAGGCTCTCCCGGCTACTGGAGGAGCTGGGATTCTGCGTCGTTCAGGTTCCCGTGAGCGAATTCTTGAAAGCCGGCGGAGCCGCCAAATGCCTGGTATTACGACTCAGTGATATGGACGTGACTCATGCGGCTGCGTTGTTGTCTGCAGCGCAACATCGGACCGCTCCGGAGTGGCGACAAACGGCATAGCGTTTTGTTCGAAGGCGACGGGGCAGGGGGAGGCGTTGCGCCCCAAAGCCAGCGGGTTCTTATCACCAATTCGCGGCTCATTGATTCGTCAGGCGATCAACAAAAAAGCCCGCCTCGTGAGAAGCGGGCTGCCCTGCGGGTTAAGGCCTAGCTGCCGTTCTGGCAGATAGTGGTAAAGGGATAGTTCTGGAAGCTCCACCAGTCATTCACTGACGTGTTTGCCGGTGCTCCGAAGTAACGCAGGAACACCAAGTCCTGCAGGTGATAGGTAAAGCCATGCAGGACATACGGGTAATCGCCGTAGTTGGTGGTGCCTTCCAGCGGATCGCCCACTTCCAGGATTCCGCAAGGTGTATTGTTCGGGCTCGGATACAACGGATCGTCGGCCCATTCGCCCACTTCATGCGACAGTGCAGACACATCTTGCGCGAAATCGCCGGGATGGTCGATGTAGGTGAAGTGAGCGTAGGTCTGAGCACCGTTATTGCTATGGTAACCACCGATGCAGCAACTGCCACCCTCCGTGAGGTAGGTGTCCGTGGTCTCGAAGATGGCGAACTTGCTGGGGTCTATCTGACTGTGCGCGGTCATGTAGGCGCTGACCTGAGCATCGAAGTAGTTGATGTCAACCAGCGCTGCCGCGTGCCCGAAGGGATGGCCGAGATGGCCGTCTGCGGCAGGCACACTGAGCACCAGCTCCGGCAAGGCCGGGTTAACTGCTATCGGCGGCGTTGTTAGCAGCAAGTGGGAGCTGGTGTTGACCGACACGATGCTCCAGAAGTTGGCGCGCTGGAAGGCGTCAATGTATTGTGTCTTACCAACAATCGGCGGCAGATCATAGGTCGTGGTCATATCAAAGATTGGAGAGGTTACGGTCCGGACGTAGGGACTGAATGGGGTGGGCACAAGGGGATCGAAGCTCTGGCCGGTTGACAATATAATCTTGACCGGAATTATGGACGTCGGAATGGTGGCACTTGTGTTGGTGGAAGGATCTGCCCCGACCATGACGTAGGGCCAAATTCCGTTGTAGACGAACGAGCCATTCCACTCCTGCAATGTAGTCGGGGGTGCGGGCAGGTTAAGATCGATTGGCTTCGGGATCACCATGAACCTTGGCCGTACCGATTCATCGCTGGTCGGTGCATCCCGCGCCAAAGCTAGCGCGGACAAACAAAAACAGGCGATAAGGGTCAGCGCCATCAGCTGACAAAGTGTCGCAAAACGTATCTTCACTTTTTGATTCTCCTTCCGAGGTTACCGCGTCGGAATTTCAAGTGCGATTCGCAAAATACTTGCGCTGCAACGCGACGTACTTAGCGACTGGAAATACGCAAGCGCAAATCTGTCCCGCGTCGCACGTCCTAAACGAGCAGCTAGTTTGTTCGGGGGGCATTCGGCACGCATGCTAGCGCGATCGGGATGTGAAGTCGATGGAAATCGGATAAATAGCACTTTTGTGACTCTGCTGCCAGAACGATTGAGAATTAGGAATTGCGCTTTGGCAAGCGATTGGAGCTGCGTGCTCTTTGAGCAGCCGATGTGCCGGCTCATCGATTCGTCAGGCGATCAACAAAAAAGCCCGCCTCGTGAGAAGCGGGCTGTACTACAAACCGATAACTAGGATCCTTCTTGACATATCATGGTGTACGGATAGCCTTGGAAGGTCCACCAACTATTGACAGATCCGTTCGGGTCGCCCCCAAAATAACGGAGAAACGCCAGGTCCTGCAGGTTGTACATAAAGCCGTGCAAGAGGTACGGTGTGCTACCGTAATTGGGGTGATTTTCTAAGGGATCGCCCACTTCCAGGATTCCGCAAGGTGTAATGTTCCTGCTCGGATACAACGGATCGTCGGCCCATTCGCCAACTTCATGCGACAAAGCAGAGACATCTTGCGAAAAATCTCCCGGATGGTCGACGTAGGTGAAGTGAGCGTAGGTCTGAGCCCCGGCATTGCTATGGTACCCACCGATGCAGCAGCCGCCTGAAGTGAGGTAGGTATCCGTGGTCTCGAAGATGGGGAACTTGCTAGGGTCTATCTGGCTGTGCGCGGCGATGTAGGCGGTGATCTGACCGTCGAAGTAGCCGAAGTCGACCTCGGCGGCCGCGTGCCCGTTGAAGGGATGGCCGAGATGCCCGGACGCGGCAGGCACATTAAGCACCAGTTCCGGGAAGGCCGACGAAACTCCTATCGGCGTTGTTAGCAGCAAGTGCGAGTTCGGGTTGGCCGTCACGATGCTCCAGAAATTGGCGCGCTGGAAAGCGTCAATATACTGTGTAGTACCCACATCCGTACCCATCTGGTTATAGGTCGTGGTTGAATCAAAGATGGGAGAGGTCAACGTTCTGGCGTAGGGACTGAAGGGGCCGGAAGGGCTCCCCAGGGGATCGAACCTCTCTCCAGTTGACAACACAATCTTGACCGGAATCACGTAGGCCGTAATCGTGGCGCTCTGGTTGGTGGCAGGATCTGCCCCGACCATGACGTAGGGGTAGGTGTGTCCATTGTAAACGAACATACCGTTCCACTCCTGCAATGTAGGTGTGGGGGTGCGCATGTTGGGATCAATTGGCTTCGGAAGCACCACGAACCTTGCGCGCACGTTTTCATCGGTAGTAGGTGTGTCCTGCGCAACAGCTAGCGCTGACAAACAAAAACATGTGACCAGGGTCAGCGCCATCAGCTGACAAAGGCTCGCAAAACGTATCTTCATTTCAATTCTCCTCTAAGGTGACGGGGTTGTGATCAAGTGCGATTCATCGGGGACTTGATCGGATACGTACGTACCCAGCGACTAGAAATACGCAAGCGCAAATCTGTCGTACGCCGTACGTCCTAAACGAGCAATTGACTTGTTCGGGGGGCCGTTCTTGAGCGCTGCTTATAGCGCGACTGGGGTCGCAAGTCAATGGAAATCGGACGAATAGCACTTTTGTGATTGCTTGCTACCAGAACGGAGTAGGAGCGGTGTCGAGATTTTGTAGCGGCCAGCCAGGTTACGTTTAGATCCCCGATGTACCGGCCCATCGATTTGTTACTCAAGCAACAAAAAAGCCCGCTTCGCGAGAAGCGGGCTGCACTGCGGGCTAACGATCTAGCCGCCGTTCTGACATACGGTGGTGAATGGGAAGTTCTGGAAACTCCACCAGTCATTGACTGACGTGTTGGTCGGTGCTCCGAAGTAACGCAGGAACACCAAGTCCTGCAAGTGATAGGTAAAGCCGTGTAGAGGATAGACCCAGGTGCCGTATGGATGGCCGGAGCTGCCCTGCTCGAGCGGATCGCCGACTTCCAGGATTCCGCAAGCCACGATATTTTCGCCGTTGACCAGCGGATCGTCAACCCATTCGCCGACTTCATGCGACAAGGCCGAGACGTCCATGGAGAAATTGCCGGTATGGTTGATGAACGTGAAGTGCGCGTAGCTTTGCGCGCCGGTCGCGCTGTGGTAGCCACCGATGCAGCAACCGCCTTCGGTCAGGTAGACGTTGGAAGTCTCGAAGATGGGGAAGGTGTTGGGTTGGATCTGGGAGAACTGAGTGATGATGGTATTGATTTGGGCGTCGAAGTAGTTGATGTCAACCTCGCCAGCCAAAGTTCCGAACGGATGCCCGATAGTACCTGATCCCGGAGGTACAACGAGAGTCTGCTCAGGCAATATTGTGGGGCCACCCACCAGTACGTGGGTGTTGGGGTTATTTTGTACGATGCTCCAGAAGTTACCGCGCTGGAAAGCGTCTTCATACTGCGTGGTACCGAGGTCCACGCCACCCTGGACGTAATCAGTGGTGGAATCCCAGATTGGCGAGGTGATGGTCCTGCCGACGGTCGTGTTAGCCACCCCTTGCCCCGCAACCGACGCCACATCACTGGCCGGCGTGGCTAGCGGGTCAAAAGTGTACTGCGTACCCCCGGAGTTGATGACGATTTTGATGGGGATGATAAACGTTGGCACGGTAACCGAGGTGTTCGTAGAGGGATCTGCGCCCACCATGTTGTAGTTGTACAAGTGACCGTTGTAGGTGAACGAACCATTCCAGGTAGCCAGAGTGGTCGCCGGAGCTTCGGTTCCGGGAGCTGCCGGTTTCGGCGGAAGCACCACAAACCGTGGGGTAACTCTCTCGTCCCCTTGCTGTGCGGATGCCAACACTGAGAAGCAGAAGCATACTAAGAGTGCCAGCGCCATCAGCTGACACAAGCCTGCAATACGTGTCTTCATTCGGGTAAATTCTCCTTACTCCACATTTCTTATTTTCAAATTTCAAGCGCGACCGCAAGGCGCCCCACCTTTCTGCGACAGACCTAGCCACTAGACACGCGAGCGCAAAACTAGAACAAGATGTTTAGGGCATCTCAGGTGTTGGCAAGCAAGATGTTTCCCCACGGGCGGTACTTGAGTGACAGCATCGTATCGCACAAGGGTTATCTCGTCTATGAAAATAGGAGGGGCAGTGGCGTCGAAATGACTAAATTACAAAGTTGTCATCTACTAGTACCGATAGTAGTTGACGAGCACTCTTTTCAGAGGGTCTGCGGTGGACTAAATTAGGTAGCCTCTTACTCAGCACATGCAGGCTACGAGAACGGAGTCTGTGGTCATCCTAGTTAGTCCACTATCACGATAGGAGAACCGTTGCAATTTCGTGCTATTTTCTGTGTTATTGGCCGAGTTGTGGTTGGTGCGAATAGTAGGCTTGACCGGAAATCTTGCTGCTCTACGTGCCTCGCGAACAAAGTTGCAGGTTCAAGCGGATGCTCTGTATTGTATTCGAGCCCGTGAGTGAGAACAGGAGTAGATGACATGTGTCGAGGTGCTGGGCATTTCGTGTCAAGTGTGATTGTCCTCTGCTGCTTTGCGTGCGTGATGGCGGCCGCGCCGCAGAAGGATGGCACAGATCAGGAAACCGCCATTCGGCAAATTGTCGATGGGATCATTCAACCCTTCCTTAGCGAGCATCACATTCCTGGCGCGGTCGTTGGAGTTTCGATACACGGCAAGTCTTACTTTTTCGCTTACGGAAAAGCTACCGATGCGGGCGATCCATTCACCGCGGATACTCTGGTCGAAATTGGTTCGTGTACCAAGACGTTCACGACGACGCTGTTTGCGCTGGCGCTCAATCGCAATCAAATGCTGGCCGACGCCTCCGCACAGAAATACATGCCTAGTGGCTTTACGCTTCGGCCGAGGGCCCAGCTGGTGACTCCTCTGGAACTTGCGGACTTCACATCGGGGATGCCTGACGATCCTACTAATTTGCCGAGCGGACCTTTGTGGAAGCGGAATATCGAGCACTATACGACCGACGACTTTCTGAAATGGGTGTCGCATTGGACTCCGACTAGCAAGCCTCCCGCGCCATATCTGTACTCCAACGCCGGAATTGGCCTGTTGAGTTACCTGATCGCCGATGCGACCGGGAAGCGGTGGGAAGAACAACTCAACGCTGAGATCGTGCAGCCGCTCAACCTGCAAGACACCACTCTGCGTCCCAATCCCCAACAGCGAAAGCGCCTGGCGCAGGGTCACCATCCTAATGGCAGCAACGCTCCACCCTGGCCTATCTTCGCCTGGTATGCCGCCGGAGGACTACGTTCAACCGCCCGCGACATGTTGCGCTTCGGCGAAGCCAGTCTCGGGCACAAGGTAGTGGACGGCCGTCCGGTTTCGTCCGAATTGATCGCGGCGATGCAACTTGCGCAGAAGCCGATCTACACGATGCCCAACGGGCGAAATCAGCAGGCCATGGCGTGGGTCAACAATGTAGGGGGCCCGGGCACGCACCCGGTAATTTTAAAGAACGGCGGAACCGTCGGGTTTGGCAGCGTCATCGTGGTTAATCCGGCCAAGGACCTCACACTCTTCATCGCCGTCAATCAGAACGGGAGCAATCCCGCTGAAAAAGGTGTGGAGATAGCGCGCCATATTCCGTAGGCAGACAATCAAATTCGAGAACTGTTCACGACTTCGCGAGCCGACGATCTTGCGTTTTCGGCGATTGTGAGCAACGTCTTGGCGCGAGTCCGGCGTCGGGCTTTGTCAAATCCGCGCGCTGATTTATCCTGTTGGTTCTGGCCCAAAGTCACTGACCAAGCACGCGCATTTCTATAAGATTCTCATATTCTGTTTCATAGAGGGCATCATGAAAATTCTGGTGATTGGCGCAGGCATGATGGGTTGGGCTGCCGCGTTTGACATGGCTCGAAGCCCCCAGGTAGAGGCGGTTACACTAGCGGATTCCAACTTGCAACGCTTGGGCGAAGCGGTCGCTCGCATCGAGAAACTGACCGGCGATCGTAAGGTCACGGCCGCGCAGGTTGACGCCGCTGACCCAGTGGCAATGCAGAAGATCATGCGAGGTCACGATGGCGTGCTCTCGGCTGTTCCGTACTTTTTCAACCTGGAATTGGCCAGGGCCGCAATTGAAGCCAAGTGTCATTTCGCCGACCTGGGCGGCAACAACACGGTGGTGAAGCAGGAACTCGCGCTGCATGCCGAAGCGCAGGCCGCCGGGGTGGGGCTCGCGCCCGACTGTGGACTCTCGCCGGGCATGGCCTCCATCCTTGGCGGTGAATTGCTGCGCCGCATCGGTGGCAAAGCCGACGCACTGAAGATTTACGTTGGCGGTCTGCCACAACATCCGCGTCCACCGTTTAACTACCAGCTGGTCTTCTCCGTCGAGGGGCTCATCAATGAATACAGCGAGCCGGCAAAGATTTTGCGCGACGGAAAAATGGTGACCGTCGAGCCGCTGACCGAAGTCGAATCGTTCCGAATCGAAGGCTTTCCCGAGTTGGAGGCATTCCATACTTCGGGTGGCACGTCGACGTTGCCCGAAACTTTTCAGGGGCAGGTGGGCGAATGCTTCGAGAAGACGCTGCGCTACCCGGGACATGTACGTATGTTGCGATCACTCTACGATCTAGGGTTGTTCTCCAGCGTGAAGCGGACGGTGAACGGCAACGAAGTGGCGCCGCGTCAGGTGATGTCGCGCTTGTTCGAGGAGAAATTCAGCAGCGATGCTCCCGAGGTCACTCTACTGCGAGTCGAAGTGCATCACGACAGCATCGTCGCTTCCTTCAGCATGATCGACTACACCGATCCGCTGACGGGGACGACCTCGATGATGCGGACCACGGCATGGCCGGCCTCGATTGTGCTGCAGATGCTGGTAAGTGGCGAGATTTGCAAGCGCGGAGCGGTGCGCCAGGAAGTCGATATTCCGGTACAACTTTTCCTCAACGAGATGGCTTTGCGCGACGTGGTGATTAGCTACCGTATCGAGTCGGTTGAAGAGCTCTGCGAAGAAGCTCTAGCCGCGGCGCAGGAGAACTGATTGAACTTTCTGAATCGACTACAACCACTGGGACTGCTGATTCTGCGGCTAGCGCTGGGCACGGTCATGATCGCGCACGGCTACCAGAAGGTTTTTGGAGGCATGCCTCAGTTCATGGGAATGCTGTCGCACATGGGAATTCCCGCGTGGATGGGCTACCTCACCGCTGCGGCGGAGTTTGGTGGCGGTATCTTGCTGGTGGTGGGATTTCTGACGCGATTGGCCGCTCTCGCTATTTTCATCGATATGCTTGTCGCCATTTTCAAGGTGCATCTGCACAACGGATTGTTTGGGAAGAACGGCGGTTTCGAGTTTCCCATGGTGTGTGGCGCGATTGCATTTTCGCTGATTTGGAGTGGCGCTGGCCCGATCGCGATTGATTGGCTGTGGGGCAGTAAGGGAAGGCGATAACGTAGTATTTCAGGCAAAACGCCTCATCGGCATGGACCGAGATGCAACCTGATCAGCGCTAATTGTCGTTACGAAGACTGATTCAGATTCGTGATCGCATAAAGCACCAGCTCCACGCGATTGTTGAATCCCAGCTTCTCGAAGATTCGGAACAGATAATTCTTCACGGTGTGCTCGCTCAGTTTGAGCTCCTGAGCAATTTCGCGATTACCCATTCCTTCCGCAACCAACCGGACAACGTCCTTCTCGCGGGCGGTCAGCAGGGAGTCGGATGTTCCCACGGCCGCAAGCGTAGATTTGCTGGTTGCCAAGGCTTCCAGGACATAGCCCAACTGCGTGCTGTCAGCCCAGATCTGGCCTTCGAAGACGCAGTTAATGCATTTGTAAAGTATCTTGGGCTCCGACTCGGAGCGGCAGAAGACTCCACGTACGCCAGCGCGAAACGCTTGCACAATCTGGTCAGGATCCGAGCGGTCAAGCAGAACGATGACATGCAGGTTGGGAAACTGCTTGCGGATCTCTCGCAACCTGGCCAGCCCGGTAAGGGCGCCCTCCTGAAGGTGAGCACTAATCAGAGCTATGTCAGGATTCAGGTCGCGTAGCGATTCAATCAAGCTGTCATTGTCCACGACGGACGCTATCACTTGAAACTGGGGCTGACTCTCCAGAGATTCGGAGAGCAAACGGCAGGACAACAGGTTCGTGTCTGCGACTACAATCCGGATTTTCACAGTCCTCCGGGGAGCGAGATCCAGAACCTGACGCACCACTGCTGATCTGGGATGTTCGGATTGGCAAGCCATGGAGAATGAATTTGTGACAGACCAGTACTGAGCTTATACCAGCCGCACATGTTACCGCAGCCTTCCTGGGGATGCAATGAGCATACGCTTACCGCAAATTTCCGTAAACCGAAATCGGTTTTCGGCAATCTGGTGTTTCTGTCTGTTATCTCCTTCAATATGAGAGGGATTGCCCCCTAACTTTTTTCTCCACTCCGGAAGCGCCATTACTCGGTCCGGAGCATAGTTGCTTGGACAAGAAACCCAATCTCCGTATTTCCGGCAACAAAACTTGGTCTTCGGTAGTGGCGCAGTTTGAAGCATGGATAGGTGCCTTTCGCGCGCCAGCGCGAATCGGCGCCCAGATCCCTCGCGGCGCAAAGGAGACTTGCTCGGGATGACAAAGAACAAACTGCACCACTGTTCGGCATTCCATTTCCTGATATGCAAGCATTTACCTTGGTGTAACATATGAAACCTGTCGTTATTGCAGGCGCTTTCCGCAAGAAATCGTATGGTCCGCCGTTCCCTGGATGATTCGTCTTTAGTGCTGAATCGAGAAGCCTCGTGGCTTGCCTTCAACCGCCGCGTGCTGGAGGAGGCCGAGAACCCGCGCAATCCGTTGCTGGAACGGGTTAAGTTCCTTGCCATCACAGCCCGAAACCTCGACGAGTTTTTCGAGATCCGGGTAGGCGGTCTGATGCAGCGCATCGAGGACGGCCAGACCGACCCGGGTCCGGACGGACTTACTCCCCAGGAAGAAGCGCAACTAGTGGCGCGCTTAACCCACGACTTCATGCGCGATCAGTATCGCTGCTGGAACCACGCCCTGCGGCCTGAACTAGCCGAAGAGGGTATTCGAGTCGTAGGGATGAAAGAGCTGACGGCGGAGCAGCGGGGGTTTGTTGCTGAATACTGCGAGCGCGAGCTTGATCCGCTCCTGACCCCAGTGACGGTCGATCCCGCGCATCCTTTCCCGCGCGTGATCAACAAAGCATTGTGCCAGGCGCTGTTGTTGCGGCGGCGCCGCCGCGCCTCCACAAATTACATGGGAGTTGTGACCGTACCGCGTGTGCTGCCGCGGTTGATTAAGTTGCCTCCCCGTAATGGCAGCGAAGACTATATCTTTCTGGCCGACCTGGTGGCTTCGCACACCATGGAGATGTATCGCGGCTACGAGATCATCTCCGAGGCGGCGTTTCGAGTCACCCGCAACAGCAATCTGTACCTGCAGGAGGAGGAGTCGCGCAACCTGCTGGAATCGGTCCGCACCGAGCTGCACAATCGGCGCAAAGGCGATGCCGTGCGGTTGGAAATCGAGGCCGATGCGAACCCAGAAATGGTGGACCGGCTGCGCGGCTACTTCGAGATGGAAGACTGGCAGGTGTACCGCACCGAGGGACCGGTAAACCTGTCGCGACTCTTTCATTTCTACGAAGAGACGGCGCGGCCTGATTTAAAGTTCAAGCCGTTCGTGGCGCGCGAGCTGCAATTGAACCGCAAGTCGCGCGATATCTTTGAAGAAATTCGCCATCGCGATATTCTGTTGCACCACCCGTACGATTCCTACGACTCCGTTGTGGGATTCCTTCGCGCAGCTGCGGATGATCCGGACGTGCTGTCCATCAAGCAGACGCTCTACCGCACCAGTGAAGATTCGCCGATCGTACGCGCGTTAATTGAAGCCTCCGCAAAGAAGGAGGTCACGGTAGTGGTCGAGGTGAAGGCGCGTTTCGACGAAGCCAGCAACATCCGCTGGGCGCGCTCGCTGGAAGATGCCGGGGTACAGGTGTTTCACGGGCTGGTCGGCCTGAAGACCCATTGCAAGCTGGCGCTAATGGTGCGCAAGGACCCGGATAACGAGACCAGGCTCTATGCTCACCTGGGGACGGGGAATTACAACTCGATCACAGCGACCTACTACACCGACCTGAGCCTGCTGACGGCCGACCCGGAAATCACCTCCGCGGTACACGGCGTGTTCAACTTTCTTACTGCCTATGCGGAGCGGCCGAATTACGATCCGCTATTGGTCGCGCCGATTAATCTGGCGGAGCGCTCCATCAACCTGATTGCGCGCGAGGCCGATCACGCACGACACGGGCGTCCGGCCCGCATCATCGCCAAGATGAATTCGTTGCTCGACCTCAACATCGTTCGTGAACTGTATCGGGCGTCGCAGGCTGGGGTTCAGATCGATCTCATCGTGCGTGGGATATGCGGATTGAGGCCTGGGGTGCGCGGGGTCAGCGATCATATTCGCGTGCGCAGCATTGTGGGACGTTTTCTGGAACATACACGGGTGCTGTACTTTGCGAATGGCGGCGAGGAGGAAATCTATCTGGGGAGTGCCGATTGGATGCCGCGAAATCTTTACGAACGAGTCGAAACGGTCTTTCCCATCAAGGACCCAATGTTGAAGCAGCGCATTCTGGGCGAAATATTGGAAGCCTACCTGGCGGACAACACCCAGGCCCGTCTGCTGCAATCGGACGGTTCCTACGTGCATGCCCATGCCACAGCGCGTGCCGGAAAACGTAGCGCCCGCTTTAGCGCGCAGGAATTTCTGATTGCGCTCTCCGAGGGCAAACTCACCTTGGATGCCATCCCGGCGCTGCGTTCTTATCGCTCGCGTAGCACGCGGCGCACGGTTAGGGCAAAATAGAGCTCATGGATATTTATTTCTTGCGTCACGCCAATGCCGGGGAGCCGAAAATGAACCCGGCCAAGGATGAGAAGCGGCCCATCGACAAGTTGGGAATCGAGCAGTCCCACGATGTGGGACGTGCCCTGGCGGCACTCGACGTGAACCCTGACGTGATCATCTCCAGCCCTTTGCGGCGTGCAACCCAGACCGCCGCCGTGGTGGCCAACGAGCTGGGACACGAAGAGAAGGTGATTACCGATGCCGCGCTCCGGCCTGAGGCAAGCTATGAAAAGTTCCTGGAACTGCTTCGTCGCCACAGCCGGCGGGACGCCATCCTGGTGGTCGGCCATAATCCCAGCATGACGCTGTTCCTGAATCAAGTTCTCAGCGGTGTCGGTGTGGTGAACGCCATCGAACTGAAGAAGGGCGCGGTGGCCAAGGTCGAAAAGGATGGGCGTAAGCCGGCAGTGCTGAGGTGGTGCATGCCGCCCAAGGTAGTGCGCTCGATTCAGCAGGCTTCAGCCAGCAGTTCACGGCCAAAGACAGTGCGGAAGTAGTTCTTCTCCTGCTCCACCGCCCACAATTCCAGTTCAATTCCTTCGGATGGGCTAGGCGTCAGCATCAGCCGCACCCGGCCATCCAGGTGAACGCGGACTTTCAACTCGCGTACTGCGCCTCGGCGTCCTTGATCGAGGGCGCGGGCCACGCGCAGCAACGCCACAGCTTTGGCAACATGAATCTGATCGATGCCTGGTAGGAGACCCATCACCCGGTCACTGGGAGCGGGAAGCGATTTGCCAACGTAGCGGGCGATGGCGGCGATGATGCGTCGCTGCAACGGTGTGTATCCAAAGATTTCCGAGTGAGCGATGACGTAATAGGTGTGGCGACGGCGTCCGGAACGATTGATATAAGCGCCGACCTCATGCAGCATGGCCGCTGCTTCCAGCCAGTCGGCGTACTGCGGGGGTAATTGATGGACGGACTGCAATCGGCGGAACAACTGCATGGCGAGATCGCGAATGCGCTGCGCGAACGGCAGATCGGCGCCATAGTGCTTGGCCGCGGACAACAGGGCATCATGCCGCTCCGATTCCACGCGTTCACGCATGACGGCGCTGCCGTTGTAATCGGCCATCATTTGCGCCAGCAGGCCGTCGCGCAACCCGAGGGGAAGATAACGAAAACTGCGCAGGTTGCAAAGTTGCATGAGCTCGGCGAACACCATGGTGCCGGCGATGATAATTTCCGCGCGTCGCGGTCCGATGCCGGGCAGTACCCGCCGCTGTGCCAGGTTGCGCCGGCTGAATGTGTTCAGCAACGTTGCGACTGCGGTTTTGGGCACCGTCTGTGGCTTGCTTTCGTTGTAACCGCGGATCTTGGCGGCGTACAAACCGGATAACGCAGCCGGTGTGCCGGAGGTGGCGATGGAGATCTGCAGCTTCGCGTCAGTGATCCGCTTTTGAATGCGCGAGACTTCACGTTGGATGAAGCCGCGCATCTGTTGCAACTCTTTCTTCTTGGGCGGGTCATGATGAAGAAAGGTCTGAGTGAGACGAACCGCCCCGATAGGGAGACTGACCATGTCGTCGATGTGGCCGGCGACGGAGATGGTCAACTCGCAACTGCCGCCGCCCAGGTCGATCAGTAGCGCCCGGCTGCTGGCGATGCGGGCATTGGAAAGTATGCCGAGATGGATGAGGCGGCCTTCTTCCAGTCCGGAGATGATCTCGGTTTTCCAGCCGGTGGCGCTGCGCACCCAATCCAGGAAGGCGCGACTGTTGCGGGCGTCGCGCAAAGCGCTGGTCGCGACTACACGCACGCGATCGGCGGCGTAAGTCTGTACCGCGCGGTGAAAACGCCGCAGCACCTGCAAGGTTTGCGACATGGCCTGCGGATCGAGTGTGCCGTTGGCGAAGACGCTTTCCCCCAGACGCGTGACCTCGCGATCGTCGTGGAGCGTCTCCATGCGACCGCGTACGGCCTTGGCTATCTTGAGCCGGACCGAGTTCGAACCAATATCAACCGCGGCGAAGGTTGGCATGTAAGTTCGCTAAGCCCGCTCTCTGTGATTCACAAAGTCAGAAAGATAGATGCCACTACCGTACTTTGCAACAGTCGCGCCTGGGGAACTGGTAGTTCCGGGAACATTTCTTCCGCAAGAGTCACTCTACATTCATCACGTTGCAATTAGGTTAATGCAAGTTGAAGTATTCTGGTTGGTGGCTGCCAGCCCGGCCACAAGTACGGCCCGCAACACCCCTCGATTTATGGCCAAGGATTTCTGGGAATCCGAACGCGAGCTTCTGCGCTCCACTGTGGAACAGGAGAAGCAGGAGTTTGCGCGGCCAGCGTCCCGCCAATCGAGGTTGGGGTTGGCAGTGCGGGCCTTGCGACACCGCAACTTCCAGTTGTTCTTTACCGGCCAGGTGATCTCGCTAATTGGTACATGGATGCAGACCGTTGCCCAGTCGTGGCTGGTGTATCGGATGACCGGCTCTGCATTGCTGTTGGGAACGGTCGGCTTTGCCAGCCAGATTCCGGTATTCATCATGGCCCCGATTGGCGGAATCGTGGCCGACCGTAACAACCGGCGACGCGTGGTCATCGGCACGCAAAGCGCGTCCATGGTGTTGGCCGCGATACTTGCGGCGCTGACGCTGTCGGGACGCATTCGGGTCTGGGAGATCATGGTGCTGGCCGCGGGCCTCGGCGTGGTGAATGCGTTCGACATTCCCGCGCGGCAGGCGTTCCTGATCGACATGGTAGGCAGGGAAGACCTGCTGAATGCGATCGCGTTGAACTCGTCGATGTTCAACGGGGCGCGCATTATCGGCCCGGCCGTTGCCGGCATCCTGGTAGCGTCCATCGGTGAAGGCTGGTGCTTCTTCGCGAATGCGGTGAGCTATATCGCGGTGATTGTGGGCTTGCTGCTGATGCGAATCGCGCATCCCGCGAATCTCGCCAACGAGGGATCGCCGCTGGAGAACATCCTGGAGGGATTTGCCTTCGTGCGAAACACCGGCCCCGTCCTCGCCATTCTGTTGTTGCTGGGGGTTGTTAGTTTTGTGGGAATGCCGTATGCCGTGCTGATGCCTGTCTTCGCGGAAAAGATCCTGCACGGGGGTGCCCGGGAGCTAGGCATTCTAATGGGAGCTACCGGTGTGGGAGCGTTGCTGGGTGCGGCCAGTCTGGCGGCACGAGTTGGCGTGAAGGGACTGGGGAAGCTGATTGCGCTTTCGGCGGGAGGATTTGGCCTTAGCCTGATCCTGTTTTCGTCGTCGAAAATATTCTGGCTGTCCACCGTACTGCTGGTGCCGGTAGGCTTTGCCATGATGGTGCAGATGGCGTCGTCCAACACGCTGATTCAGGCCATGGTTCCGGATAAGCTGCGAGGCCGAGTCATGTCGGTGTACTCCATGATGTTCATGGGCATGGCGCCGCTGGGTGCGCTCTTTGCCGGCACAGTGGCCAATCATCTGGGCGCTCCCTGGACGGTTGCGACCGGGGGCGTGGCATGCATCGCGGCGGCGATCTGGTTTGGCAAACATATGCCGACGCTGCGAGCAAAGACCCGCGATCTGGTGCTGGCGCAGGGCATGACGGGCGGCTCACCCGCGCAAGAAATTACCAGCCGGGGATTATCGTGAGATGGGCCTCAGCCTAGGCAGCCGGAGTCTGCTCTTCAATCCCGGGCTCGACGACAGCTTCAGCCGGCTGGCCAATTGATCGCAGGGCGTTTACCCTTCGCCCAATCAGCTGAGAGACGGTAAAGACCTGCCCCGTAGTAAGGCCGGGAAGGAGTTGGTGGTGGCCAACCGCCGCCAAACCCATGCTGGCGACGCAGCCACACTGCGAACAGTCAGGGTCGCCACCGAACTGACAGGGCGTGACGCGCGTCTTCAGATCGGCCGAAATTGTGGTCGTGGTGCTGGCGAAGATGCAGTCGCGAGGCGAAGCAGGTGGATGAGCGAATTCCTTGATCGCCGAGGCGTGCATGTCGAGGAGGGGATATAGTCCGCGCAAGCGCAATAATTCGGCAATAACGCGGAGCCGCTGCTGACGAGTCAATATCTCCGGATCGACGGAGCCTTTCTGCGGCGTGAAGATACTGAACCAGATGCGTTTGGTCTGCGGGCGCGAACTCCAGAACTTGACGAACTCTTCCAGATAGCCTTCGCCTCGCATCATCTGGCTGGTGATGGTGCAATGAATGCTGACGTGGCTGTGCGCGATACACTTCAGGATGCGTTCGTAGGTTGCCGGCTTGCGGCGAACGTCGTGCTCTGGCTGCAGGCCATCCACCGAAACCACAATGTTCAAGTGCGACAGAGCATTCCATTCGGCAGGAATCTCGCGGAACGCACTGGTCACCACTTGGACGTGAATACCGCGACGCTGCAACTCCGGCAAAAGCTCTTGCAGCTCGCGATAACGCACCATCGGGTCTCCGCCTACTAGCGAGACGTGCAACGGGCGGAGTTCCTCGACCACGCGAAGCACGCCTTGCACTAAGTCGCTGCCTTTACTGTCAACGAGCTGGCGCAGGGTTACGCCCCCCGCGTTCAGGTGTGCGTCTTCGTAGGCGTAACAGCCGGGACAACGCAGCGGACATTCGCGTGTGAGCTCGATCGATAGTGCGGGTCGGCGTCCCGCGAGGATGGCGCCCCACGCATGTAGAACTTCCGAAGTTTTCATCAGGTCCTTAAGCTAACGCGGCGTTTTATAGTTAGATGCTCAGCCGGGCGAATTGGGTGCGGATCGGGAAATGAGAAGGCACGCGTCTAACCCCTCAACTTTGCCAGCAGATCAGAAGGATGGACGGGCTTGCCCAGGATTTCGAACTCGTGTCCTTGGGCGCGCGCATTCTCCAGCAGGTCAGCCGTAGCTGCCTGTCCGGAGAAGAGGAGAATCTTGCAGTTCGGCAGAAATTCGCGGATTTTGATGGCCGCCTGGATGCCGTCCATATCTGGCATGATGACGTCGCTGATAATAAGGTCCGGTTGCAGAGTGCGTGCGCTCTCTACTGCCGCTGTTCCGGTGTAAACCGGCGAAGCGTCATAGCCATTGAGATCGAGGATCTTAGCCAACGTATCGGCTATGATTTGCTCATCGTCGACCACCAAAACTCTGGGTTTCTTGACGGCGTGCATTTCCTGGCTCCTTCTAAGGTTCAGCGAAGCGGATACCGATTATAGCGGAAGCTGCGGACAGTCGAGAATTCACACGTAGGATGCACAAATTACCCGGTGCGGGGCGTCGGCGGGTCGACATTTCCACTATTTTGGCTGGCTTTGCACGAGTAATAAGAGGGTAAATAGCAAGTGTATTGCCACTCGACAGCCGACAGTCGGGCATATGCAAGAAAAACAAAATCGACTGCGGATTTTCACGGACAACGCGGACCGGACGTTTAATTTTCTCTGAAAGATCATCTGGGCTGGTCCGTGAAATTCGTAGCCAGAGCGAGCCGGTCGCGGCAATCATGATGTGCGCTAGCTCACAACAGGAAAGTGATTGAAATCACCGCGTTAGTGGTCGAGGTATTTGTACATTGAGTCTGGCGAGACAAACGCCGGCTGTCGCGATGAGGGTGGCAGCAAGAAACCAAAATCGGAGATCGCAATCATGGCATACATCATTACCGACACCTGCACCAAAGACGAACTCTGCGTTGAAGCTTGTCCGACGGATTGTATCCATCCCAAGAAGGACGAAGAGAAGTTCGAAGCCGCGACCCAACTCTACGTGGATCCAGAAGGCTGCATCGATTGCGGCGCCTGCGTCCCAGTGTGTCCGACCAATTCGATTTTCATCGTGGATGAAGTCCCGGCCGACAAGCAGGAATTCATCGAGAAGAACGCCGCCTACTACGCGTAGGACGAAACGTCACCAGTTGACTGGGGTCCGCAGGGATGGGCGAGAGCGCTGATCGCGAAGGCTTCAACATGCGCGATCGGCAGGATCCAATTCGCAGGCCATTGGCAGGGCGAATTTTCTAGAAGAGTACGCCACGGAAGAGCGAGCGCCGGCGCAACCGTCGGCATGATGTACTAAGCCAGTTTGCACGAGCAGAAAGGCACAGTTTCATCACTGTGCCTTTTTGTATTGGCTTTCCATCACGAATCTTAGGCAGGCTGGCGATTACTAGAGCGATGCGCGCATCACGGGATCAAACCTGCGGACCCAAATTCGCATCTCACCGCCATGCGCACGAAGATTGTTTTGCTGGCGCTGGTTCTGAGTGGCAGCCAGATTATTCTGACGGGTTGCACCGCGTGTAACGCCCCGCCATCGAATCCGGACCAGGTGCGAGAAAAGACCGCGCAAGCCACCGCGGACCTGAAAGACAACGCGAAGGCGGTAGCGCAAGGGATACGCGAGGGGCTAAACCGGCCTACCTCGGATCATCCTCTCGATCTGAATTCGGCCTCGAAGAGTCAGTTTCTCAGTCTGCCGGGGATCGACGACGCCGCAGCCGACCGGATTATCGCTGCGCGGCCTTACGCTGACACCCACCAGTTGATCGATAAGCGAATCATCTCGCGCGAGGAGTACAGCAAGATCGCCGACAGCATCACTGTGAAAAGGTAGGTGGAGTTGCATCTGAGGAACGCCCCGTCCAAGCCGGTTTTGCTTGGGCGGGGATTTTTGTGTGCTGCGTAATGACTGTGTCGCAGGATCAACCACAGTGTCCGCCCCGACCCATAAAAGTCAAAATCCCCACCCAACCAAAAGAAGGTTGGGTGGGCCACCTGTGATCTTTCAAGAGGTTGTCCATTCGGTTGGAACCGGAGAAGCTGGTTGTGACGAGCAACTAGTAACTCTGGAGACCGAATGGACTATCACAAGAATGCCCCATGGACGGCGATGAGTCGAGGGCGTCTTGCCCGTATGGTGATCGACGACGGCTTGCGGGTAAGTGCCGCGGCTTTACGGTTCAGGGTGAGTGCCAAGACGGCGGCCAAATGGGTGGGCCGGTATCGCCAGTTGGGAGCTGCCGGCATGGTCGACCGCAGCTCGCGGCCACACTCCAGCCCGCGACAGATCCATTCCTCATTAGGGGAAAGGGTTGTTGCTTTTCGGCGCGAACACCTGCCCGGTTACGAGATTGCGCGCCGCACTGGTCTCAGTCCGGCCTCGGTCAGCCGCATCCTGCGCCGCGCCCGACTCAGTCGCTGGCGCGATCTGAACCCACCCCCTCCCGTGCAGCGCTACGAGCATCCCCGGCCCGGCGACCTGCTGCACCTGGATATCAAAGGCATGACTCGCTTTTCTGAAGTTAGCCGACGCGGCGATGGACGCCTGCGGGGCAAGCGGAAACATCCTGGTTTCCGGGCGCTGCATGTCGCCGTGGACGATCACTCGCGCCTGGCCTTTACCCAGATGCTGCCCGATCAAAAGGCCGAAACCACTGTCGCTTTCCTCGCCGCCGCCACCGACTTCTTCGCCACTCACGGTATCGGCGTGCGCGCTCTGCTCACCGACAACGGCTCCAGCTACCGCTCCGCTCAGTTCCGTCAGGCTTGTCAGACCATGCACATCAAACATCACCGCACTAGGCCCTACACTCCCAGAACCAATGGCAAGGCCGAGCGCTTCATCCAGACCGCCCTGCGCGAGTGGGCTTACTCACAGCACTGGTCCGACTCCGAGCAAAGGGACGCTCATCTGCAGCCCTGGACCGACTACTACAACCGTGTACGCCCCCATGGTAGCCTCAACTACAGGCCGCCCATCAGCCGCTCCGATCCCGGAACAACGTCTTGATCATCTACAGCCACCCGCGTGATGGGTT
This sequence comes from uncultured Acidobacteriaceae bacterium, assembly GCA_963748225.1. Taxonomy (GTDB): domain Bacteria; phylum Acidobacteriota; class Terriglobia; order Terriglobales; family Acidobacteriaceae; genus Bog-257. Next base: position 301,673 of record CAVVHW010000009.1, on the reverse strand, counting down.
GAGCCACCCGCCAACCTAGAACAGCCGCCCCACCCGGAAGAAGAACTTATGATGGCCGGTGTCGCCGTAGGCGTACGCCGCTTCAACCGGGCCGAAGATCGTGTTCACGACGATTCCGGCCGCCGCATCGGTGGGGAAACCCGAGGCGGTATTCAGCATGGTGTGAGGCGCGCCGTACACCTGCGCGGCCTCGTAAAGACCCAGAGCGTAAATGCCGCTGCCCAGCAGGGGTGGCAGCTTCGCCAGTTGCCGGATGTATCCCACCTGGAACAGGAAGTACTTGTCCATCAGCAGTTCATTGGTGCCGTACGACACCAGTTGCCGGGAGCCTCCCAGAGAAAACTGCGGAAGGCCGGTTTCGTGGTTGAAGGTTGTCCCAGCCGATCCGCTTATAAAAACCGAGGACGGTTCATTCAGCCTGAAGAAAGCCTGCCCGTTACCTTCGAGCACGGGATATGGGTTGGGGGCTTCCGGACTGGCGTTGTACCAATAAAAATCGCCGGTGAAGCTTTGTCCCGCACGAGGAATGACAGGATCATCGAGGCGGTCCAGCTTGTATTGAACCTTGGTGGCACCGTAGCCGCCGGAGAAATTCGACAGGTCGCTCGCGTTTCCGATTTGCCGATCGAACTTTTGCCAGCCAGCTTCGTAGCCGACGCGTAGTTCACCTGTCGTCCCGAACTGATACCCGACATCTGCTCCGCCACCCAAGGTGGTGCGCCGGTAGATGGAAAACAGTGTGTTGTTGTTGTACAGATAGAGTGGATCGTTATCGGCCAGTATCCGGGGCGCAATGAACCAGTGAGTCTGAGGCGTGAAGGGATGGTAATACTCTGAATTCAGACCATAGTCGGAGAACAGAACGATGTCGGTTCGCCATTCCGAGCGGAAGCCGCCAAAATCAAGAAACGTCACTCGTGCTCCCAAGTCGAGAGTAACGTTTTTCAAACTGGATCCGTCGATGAGGATGAGCGGCCGAACAATTGGCGGGCCATAAGAGTTTTCCTCGGTCTTTATCAGCAGTCCCTGCTGGCCGTTTTGCTCCTCGAATGAATAGCTGAGCACCGAGAATCGCCCAAACCCTTTCAGCCGCATGATGGCCTGGTCCAGTTGGTCGTAGTCGAGGGGCTTGCCTACCAGGTCGGCCATTTGCTCTTGCACCCGCCGCGAAAGGTCGGCATTCACGCCGTTCACGGCGATGAACGTCGGAATGGGAGCCGTGCGTCGCCGGGACGCGCGATCGGCCATATATTGCTTCCAGGTAGCGTCATCCACCGCCAGGGTCAAAAGGACCTTGGACTTCGCAGCCGCCGCGTCATATCCGGCTTTGATGATTGCGTCCGCGTCGTCGAAACTTAACGCGCCCCATTTCTGCACCGGGACTGAGACGAGTATGTCCGCGCTTTCCATATTCTGCAGTTCGTTGGCAGAGATCATGACCGACAGCGACTGGCCGAGCACCGAGAAGGTGGACAGATTCGCGTTGGGGAGCATCGGCGCCTCCGCCAAGTGAATCGCCACCGTCAGATCGGCTCCCATTTCTTTCGCAACGTTGACCGGAATGTTATTGAGCAATCCGCCGTCGGCGTAGATGGCATCTTTCGTCCGCACGGGCGTGAAGATTCCGGGCAGAGACATGGTGGAGCGCAGGGCCAGGGACAACGATCCGTTGCGGAAAACCTTGGGCTTTTCGGTGACCAGGTCGGTAGCTACGCACGCGAACGGAGTCGGAAGATCGTTGAAGCTCTTGATCTCGGAGTAGGGAGCCGCGACCTTATCGAGAACCAGCGAGACCTGTTGTCCGGAGTTGAAGCCTTCGGGAAACTGTATGCCTTTGCGTATCCCAAACTCCAGGCTGTTGGGATATTGACGGGCATCCTCTTTGCGGCGGAACGCGAGGTCGTTAAACGGAGTCTGCCCCGCCATCACCTCGTCCCAGTTGATGCCGTTCACGATCTGGCGCATCTCCACGGCATTGTGTCCGGTGGCGTAAACGCCGCCGACCAGACCGCCCATGCTGGTGCCGGCGATGTAGTCAATCGGAATGTGATGTTCCTCCATCCAGGTAATGACGCCGACGTGGGCAAGGCCCAACGCTCCGCCACCTTGGAGCACCAGACCAACGGTTTGGCGCTTGGCTTCGGATGGTCTCGGAGGTGCAGCGCCGGTTTGGGGAGTTGCCGGCTGCTGCTGCGCGATGCTGGGGATGGCACAAAGTATGAGGACGATGCTAAGAAGGGAAGCTCGACTGCGCAGGTGCATGGTTCTTCTCCAAACTTCGATTGACTGCGAAGATCGTTGACGACCTCGCGGCGTCAATCGCTTAAGTGAACGAACGTTTTCCGCTGCGGATTAGGTTGTAAGTGGAACATATCGAGAGTCTGCGTTTCAGCATCGGAAGTCAAGCAAAACGGCGTGCGAGTAACTCTCAGGGTATCCCCGCTACTGATGGCTCGCGGATGCAGTTGGCTCGCTCGCATGTGCCGCATCCGCCGCCGACTCCAGCGCACTGCCTTGCTCCAGCAGCAGACCATTGTAGGGAGATGCGGCCAGCAGATGTCCCTGGTAATTCATAGCAGCGCGAATCGAAACTCCCGCATCAGGTGTGCTCTGCCAACTCTTTCCGCCATCCCTGCTTTCGAACGCGCTAGCGCGCCGAGTGCAGTCGCCAGCAGGCGGTGCCTGGAGGCGTCATAACGCACCGCCAGTACGTCGTCCTTGGGAAGCCCAACTCCGACCATGTACCGCCAGCTCTGTCCGCCATCGGTTGAATGCAGGGCACCCTGATGTGTCCCCAGCCATAGCGAGGAATCGGGCTGCTCGATCAGAGAAAAAGCCGGCGAGAGACCATCCCTCGCCGGCCCGAGTTCAGCCAGACCCAGACTATTGCGCTGGAGGCGCAGCAGGCGCGGCCTTAGCTTTGTGGTGGTGTGCCGGAGCAGCAGGCGCATTGCGCGACTGCGGCTGCACTGCGGTTTCGTCAACCGTGGTGCCCTCTTCCAATTGCCCGCCGCACATGTTGCCTTCGGGGACAAAGTAGAAGTGAGTGGCCTGACCCTTGGCTTCGCCCTGACGCGGCTGGACGCGGCTGGCGTCAACCTTGTTCGGGCCATCGGTGGTCAGGTAGTACTTCACGTTGACCGAGCGCTGCGCACCCAACTGCTGCGCATTGACCGACTCTTCCTGGTTGGTGTAGCCAACGACGTCCAGCTTGCCATTGGGCATCTGTTGCAACCGCAGCGAGAGTTTGTCGAGCGTGTCCTTGCAGTCGTTGTCCACGCGCCACGGCTTCTTGGGGTTCTTCTCGAAGGTGCACTCGCCCCAGTCTTCGATTGTGGCGCACTTCTGGACCGCAGGCACGTTGACGCTAGCCGTGCAACTCGCCGTCAGATTGGCGCGTGCGTCGGTCGCGGTTCCGGTAACGGTGATGGCGTTACCCGCGTCCGCATTGGTCGCGGTAACGGTGACGGAGGTGCCACTGCCACTCAGCGTGCCACCGGTGTTCGTCCAGTTATAGGTCAACGGCCATCCTTGTGGATCGCTGGCCGTCATGGTGACGGTGGCCGGCTCGTTAATGGCGATGGTCGCCGGATTGGCCGAGCAGCTTACCACTGGAGGCTGCGGCTGCTTGATGGTGAAGTTCGCCGTGCAGGTCGCCGTGTTGTTCTTCTTTTCCTTGGGATCAGTGACGGTGCCATTGGCGGTGTAGCTTCCCGGCGCTAGGCCGGTGGTGTCGATGGTCGAGCTCTGATTGCTGGTGCTCGACAGCTTGCCGCCAGTGCCGGTCCAGGCATAGGTCACGGTGTGCTTCGGGTTGAAATTGACGCCGTTGGCAGTGACGGTCACGGGATCACCAGACCAAACCTCCGTCGGTGACGCTGAACAGCTGGCGGTCACCGGTACCGGCGGCTTGCCGCCAAACTCGAAGAGTATGCCGGCCAGGGCGCCAGTCTGCGCTAGGTCGTATACGAATTGATGATTGCCAGGACGGTAATCCACATCCAAGTAGCGCCAGCCGAGCCCCAAGCCAAGTTTAGGGGTGAACTTGTAGGTGAAGAGGCCGACTACCTGATAGTCCAGATTCGCTCCGCCTCCGCCTGCGTCACCCGCGATCATGATCGCCGCTTTCTCGTTGAAAGGGACTGTGAACCTTGCGCCGCCCAAGCCATCCACCCAATTCGCGGATTGCGAATAGCCAACCCCGGACGGTACCAGGCTGAGGTTCTGACCTACATGCCAGTAGCGGATTCCGGCCAGAGCATCGATCTTGAAATGCTCCTTATCCACAATCCTGTACCCGAGCTTTGGGGTAAAGATCGATTCCGTAACGTGCAAGTTGACCGAGGTCTGCCCCACCTCGTTCACGGGAATCAATCTGTCGTCCCCCAACTTGACCCAGAAGAAATCCAAGGGCATCACGAAACGGCCCTTATCTGCCTCGAAAGCGACGGGGATAACTCCTTTAAGGTAATGAAAGACATTGCTGAACGGCTCATGGATACTGGCGTCGTGGCCGAGAACCCCGACCGTCCCGTGTATTCCGGGAAACCAACCGTAGATCGAGATAGCGACGCGCCAATCGTCGCTAGTGCCGGATCCTGTCGGATACTGTGTCTGCTGCGGGGGAGCATCCGGGAGAGCGACCGCGACTGGGCTAGCGGTCGCGTCCGTCGCAGTAGTCGCCGGCGTTGCGGCTGTCAAATCTGCCGGCCCTTGGGCGCTGGCGGACAAGCAGAAGAGCACGCTCAATGTAAGTGCTGCGAGGGGTCCAAAACACGATTTACGGTACGAGGTCATTGCATCTCCCTTTGTGTATGGGGTTGCCTTAACCGAGTAACAGCCAGCAACCGCCAGATCCGCCCATTTAGTATCACCTAACGGTAATACGCAGGATGGGCGCTATGGGACTGGGAAAAGTACTAGCTTCTCGGAAAATACTTGCGCAGGGCAGTTCTCTCGCTTGTACTCGGCATCGCTCTCTCGCACTTGCAAGGCTGGCGCCATCTGTATGTGGACTACCGCTCTCGTGCACTCGAACTGATCGTCTTCGACACCACATGAGTGGCGCGCCGCTCCACGACGATGCCACGCGTGAATACGCCTATGGCCCGGGCCAAGGCCTGCCCGATACCAAGGTCGGCACCTTTCCGCAGTCCCTCTATGACGAGGCCAAGGCGAAGGGCTGGACCGTCATCAGCATGAAGAACGACTGTAAGCCGATTTTTGCCTGGGAGAAGTGATTCGTCGGAATGATTTGACGAATGCGGACGTGCGCTACCTTCAATTTTCCTATGAAAGCCGGATTCAGCATTTCGGATTCGCGCCGACCTCGACTTAGGACCGAGCGACATGGAATTGGTAAAGTAAACCTGGGCTTCAGACGCCCCGGAAGGAGCGTGCCCTGAAACGTAGGGCTGGGTTCTCCCCAGCGAAGCCGCTGGACGGATCGAAAGATGGTCATAGTAATCCTCAGCGCGTGTTTTCTGACGGCCCTCACCATGGGGACCCATGCTACGGGTATTTCCGTGCTGGTGCGGAACCTGACCGGGGCACACGGCCGGTCCCGAACCGGCGTCTGGCGTACCACCCGAATGCTGCTCCGCATGCTCTGGTGGTTGATCGTGATCCATGTGGTTGAAATTTCGATGTGGGGCTTGTTCTATCGATGGCACGGGTTCTTGCCCGATATCGAAACGGCGTTCTACTTTTCCGGGGTAACGTACACGACGATTGGCTATGGCGATGTGGTGCTGACGAAGCCGTGGCGGCTGCTTGCACCCATTGAGGGCTTACTTGGCATCCTGATGTGCAGCTTGTCCACCGGTTTCTTCTTCGTCGTTGTGAGCCGCATCTATCAATCGCAGCCCGGAAATAGGCCAGAACCGCCCCCAACATAGCGCAACCCAATTGTGCGGGTACTGCGAGCCTCGAGGGCCCGCAGTTATAGGCAGGAAGAAAAGTTGCTTCAGCCGCTGATGCCGCCGAACTCAGCGGCTAAAGCAGGAATTGCGTCGGTGACCTACGATCAGGGCACAAACCAAGGGCTTCCAAGTCTGGATTGCAAAGTGTGGACGCGCGATCCTTACTGGCCGCCGATCACAATCAGCGTCACCTGTGCGGACTTGCTCTTGCCGTAGATTCCGCCTTGAGCGGTCGCGCTCACGTGGTAGTTCAGGCACCCCGGTTTCTGAGCCACGACGGACACCGACTTCGCGCTGCCTCCCATGATTATGCCGGGGGGGTTGAACGGCGAAGACTTTCCGGGATCAACCAGGAACCCGGTGCCCTTGGAGTCGGATTGCCACGTCACCGTAGTGCCGGCCTTAACGCAGAAAAGATCATTTCCCTTTGCGCCCGGAATGCTGGGAGTGGCAGAGGAGGAGTACGCCGTCCGTTTGATGTTCACCATACACGGAGAGGAAGGCGATCCACAGGTGTTATCGGCAGTACACAAACTCGCCGGGTTAGGATTTGCGCAAACATCGTTGCTATCTTTCTTTTTGTCGTCGGCCGCAGCAAAGCTGGCGATCAGTAGGACCGGCAACAGCAACAGGGAACAATAAACGGTAAAGCGCTGAATCTTCATAAGCACCTCATGCGAAGTGAAAATCTAATGAGCCGGACACGACATCCCTTTCGGTTCGTTCCGTCAAGCGAATTCGGGCCACGAGTAAAGATGTCAAAACCGCCAGTTAGTTCTCGCCCGGCGTTCCGGACCAATCGATGATGTTACCCAGTCTCCAGGCATTCTGCAGCAGATTGAGGGTCAACTGCCCATCATCCCCGATCCCTAATTGCGCCGCGGGATATAAGACGCCGGCACTCTTGCTCTTGTCCTGGCTATTGATCACGATCTCGCCCGCCGTCAAGTCGAACGATTGCGATTGCGTGTCGTAATAGGCCTCGCCGAACTTGATCTGGCGGTTGGTGACGAAGCGGATCGTCCGTCCCGTCGGAGTTTGGATCAACCCGATGTAGCTGACATCATATCCGATGGTGCCGGTGATGCTGACGTGGCCGACGGCCTTCATTTTTTCGAGGGCGTTCACCAGTCCTTTGTTAGAGCCCTTCTGGAACGCTTCCATCAGGATATCCCTGTCGGCAGGCGTCGAATAGTCGTAGATGATCAGAGTGATACCGATGCTGCGGCCCAATTGAGTGCTGGTGCCCCAGGCAGTGGCGTCAATGGTTTCGTATTTTTCTCTGGCAAAACCCGCAATGCTCGCCAACAACAGCAGGGTGGCTAACAGCAGAACGTTGAACACAATCCGGGAAAGACCTGATTTAGTGCGCATGTTTCTCTCCTCGTCGCTGCGCTAGGGCAGCAACTCTTGTCAGACTGAAGAATGGTACGTTGAGGCTAGCGAGAAGATAACTATGAAAAGTACCCGTACGTCAATCAAAAACAGATAGTGCCGGCCTGAAAAGCCGGTTTCCCTGTACCAGCCGCCGTGCACGGGCAAATCACTTCAACAACGGCCAGCGCAGAGTTCCCTCTATGTAGGCATTCGAGTTTTTGGCAAATCATGGTTTCAGGGCGTGATCTCCCAGACAACCCCACAGCCGTAGAGGATGCGGTCGCAACTCTCACCTGCTATTCCACCAAACGCCGCTGTGCCGTATAAGTTGCCATTCGCATCCAAGGTCATGCCGCCTAATGGGAGAGCCCCGTCCAAGAAACCGCTAAAGTCGTGGAGATCGGTGTAGATCCAACCGCCGCCGGTTGGAGTCAACTTGAAAACCGAGCCATGCCCAAAAGCGCCACCAGATGAGCCTGCACCATAGAGATTGCCGGCGCCATCCATGGCAAGATTGCCCTGAGGCGAGCCGCCTGTTTGGCCACTCCAACTGTACAGCACAGTAAAGGTCCAACTTCCTCCGGACGGCGACAGCTCGAACACTGTCCCGCCGCCACCGGAACCTCCGCCTTCCGTGGTTGTGCCGAAGAGATTGCCTGATCGATCAAGGATCAGTCCGCCCATGGGGTTCCCTCCGTCTGTCCCGCGTCGAAAAGAGTAGAGAGTAGTCGCTACCCAGCCTGATCCTGAGCGGGCTAAACGGAACACGGTTCCAAAATCATCGGGCCCGGCAGTATAGGTCGTCCCATAAAGGTTGCCGGCGTCGTCGAAGATCATTCCACTTAGGGGTCCTGCCCCGTCAAAACCGGTAAAGTTGTGAATAACGCTCTCCGTCCATCCGCCGGCGGAGGGTGCCAATTTGAATACAACTCCGTCACCGGTGGAACCACCCTCTGACGTAGTTCCATAGAGATTGCTTTCCTGGTCGAACACGGGATCGACACTGCCCGGTGCAAGTCCATCGGTGCCCCCGCTAAACGAATAGAGAATGGTGGATGTCCAGGAGCAACTTATGCAGCCAATGGCCTGTTGCACGTTATAGACAGTGCCGCATCCGTATTCGCAATCGAACCCAGATCCTCCTGCTTGGGTTGTACCGTATAGGGCCCCGTTGGGCCCGAGCACAACTCTGCCATAGGAACCGACGGGAAGTGCACTGAGGGTGTTCAGAACCCAGTTGTTCGTCCTACGCTCTAGTTGGAAGGCCGTTCCCCCAGTCGGAAGGGGAAAGTCGGTCGACGTCGTCCCATAGAGGTTGCCTGCTCTATCGAGGGTGAGGCCGGCATAAGGCCTGTATCCGTCGGCTTCGCCGGTGAAACGATAAAGTACTTTGAAGGTTTGGGCCTGCACCGATCCGTTCATAACCACGATTACAAACATCGCGATCAAAACGAATAGGGCAGCGCTCGCGATCCGAATAAAGGCAATCCGTTGGCTGTGCATGGCGTTCCTCCCCACAATGCGGCTGATTGTGGTCCGTCCGGGAACAATTTACAAGAACTAATACATTGCAAAAGTTTTTGTCTCCTCTACTAGTTTTGCCAGTGTCCAGAAACGCATTAAGAGATACCATCATCCTGTCGTTCCCAACAAATCAGATTCATCGAACCGGCCTGGTGGCGGATTTTCCGTCCCGCATAACTCACAAGGGCTGAGTACTGGTTCGTCAGCTCAAACCCGGTGGCTCCGACGGATAGCTCCGCCGGACATACTTATGTAACCGAGAGGACCATTATGAACAGAAGCAGGATCGCAAACATTGCCTTCATGGTTGCAGTGACAGTCGCAGCCGTCATTCTCACCTGCGGTGTCGCCACCGCGCAAAGCGCAAAACTTCAGGGCGTCATTAACGGACGCAGTGGCGCCACCATGACGGTTCAGAGCCCGGGCGTCGGCAACACTGTGGTCGTTCTCACGGACAACACACAGGTGGAAGACGAGTCGGGGCTGTTCCACGCGCGCAGGAAGCAGATGGGCCTGACCGCTCTTGTGCCTGGTCTTCAGGTCACGGTGCAGGGCTCATACAACGCCCAGAACCAGATGGTGGCCGATACCGTCAAGTTCAATGGCAAGAACCTGCAAACCGCTACCGACATTCAGGCTGGCGTGACTCCGGTGGAGCAGCAGGAGCAAGCACAGCAGCAGCAACTGGCCCAGCAGCAGGCCAAGCTCCAGCAGGAACAGGCCCAGATCCAGGCGACCGACGCCGAGCAGGCGAAGCACGCGCAGGAAATCGCTGCCCAGCAGGCGGCTATTGCGGCAGTCAACAAGCGCTTTGGCGAACTAGGCGAGTACAACATCTGGGATGAGGTTACGGTGCTCTTCGGAAACGGCCAGGTCAAGGTTGACCCGCAGTACTATCCCAAGTTGCAGGAGCTGTGCCAGAAGGCCAAGACGGTCAATGGTTATGTGATTCAGGTGAAGGGCTACGCATCCGCCGTCGGTTCGGCTGCCCTGAACCAGAAGCTGAGCCAGGAGCGCGCAGCCAATGTCACCGACTACCTCGACCAGCAGTGCCACATTCCTTTGACCAACGTCCTTGCGCCCGGCGCGATGGGGACTAGCAAACAGGTAGCTCCGGATACCACGGCGGAAGGCCAGGCCGAGAACCGGCGCGTTGTAGTTCGGTTGCTGCAGAACAAAGGGATCGCCGGAACATAGAAACCTTGGCGTTTGTCGCGGGGCTGGGATTTCCAGCCCCGGTGACGACGTGAGTCGGCCTCCCCCCTTTACCGCACGGGGCGTGAGGACGACTCCCCCCAACGGATTCGTCACTTAAGTGTTATTTATCGCCACCGTTTTAGTGGTTTATCGACAGGGCCTAAAAGAGCTGATTTGGCCGTATTGAAGAATGGCCTTTGCTGGCGTTCTAGGGCACCTAGAAGGCCGTTGGGGACTACGGCGGTAGTCCGGGCTGTCCAGCGGCTTCTACTGCGCTGACGGGGCCGGGAGCCCGGTTTATAGCGGTTTCCCTTTTTGAAACTTTGACTCGCGAAAATCCCGTTTTGGGAGAGGCTCGTCAGAGTGAAAAATTGAGGCCGAGTTGTGGCACTTAGACGAAAAGGAGAAGGGGAGTGGAGATTCGAAGATTGCTTCGTCAGCTGATGTCGGCCGCACTTGCTGTTTTCAGCGTGGCGTTGGCCGGGCAGGCATTCGCTGCCGACAGCATTAAGGGTCAGGTGATGGGTGGAGGCGCCCCTATCGCCCAATCAACAGTGACGTTGTGGGCAGCCAGTGCGGGCGTTCCCAGGCAACTTGCGCAGACGAAGACCGACAATGAAGGCCGCTTCGAACTCCGCAGCGTTGGCGCGCCTGCCGAGTCTAGCCTCTACCTGGTGGCCACGGGTGGCGAGCCTAACGCTAGGGGCGGAAACAATTCCGCGATCGCGTTGTTGGCGGTGGTGGGCAGCATGCCATCGGCGCGCGTGGTCATCAACGAGTTCACCACCATCGCGTCCGTCTGGACGCACGCGCAACTCATCGACGGCCTGACGATCAAGGGCGCACCACTGCAGTTGCTCATTGCGGCGGGCAATGTGCCTAACTTCGTTGACCTGGAAACTGGCGGGTGGGGCGGCACTATCCAAGACCCGCTCAACAGCAGCCAGACACCGACGATGGCGAATTTTGCCACGCTGGCCGATTTGCTCGCCGGTTGCGTGACGCGGGTGAAGCCGGACGCGTGCAGCAGTCTCTTCGAAGCAGCTACACCACAGGGTTGGGGCGCTCCAACAAATACGCTTAACGCTGCCGAGGCTATCGCTCTTTTCCCTTGGCACCAGCCCGACAAACTTTTCGCCCTGCTTCGCCAATTCTATTCAGTGTCGCCGAGCAATCACATGCTCGAAGTTCCGTACATGCCATATCTAAGCTGGGCGCCCAGTGCCTGGGTGCTTCCGCTCAAGTTCACAGGTGGTGGGTATGTGGCGGGCGGCAAGTGCATGTTCGACAGTGAGGGAAATCTCTGGGTCGGCGACAACTTCAGCGTCGGCTGGCAGGGACAGGACTCGCTATGGCAAGGGAACGCTACCAAGTTCGCGCCGAACGGAAAGCCGCTGTCGCCGATTACCACAGGTTTCACGGGCGGCGGGATGGAAGGTGGCACCTTCGGCGCCGCGGTTGATTCCCATGACAATGCCTGGTTCACCACCTATGGCAGCAAGACCATCGCTGTGTTCGACAAGAACGGAAAGCCTCTGACGCCACCAGAGGGGATCAACTTCGGGGGCCGTCTCGGTCTGATGCAGGGACTCATTGTCGCGCAGAGTGGGGATGTCTGGGCTGTGGGCATTGAAAAGAGTCAGCTCGTCTATTTTCCCCAGGGCGATATAACCAAGGGCCGGATCGTTTGCGAAGGGGAAAGCGCGGAGCCGTGCAAATCGCTGAAGGCGCCGTTCCACCTCGGCATCGATCAGCAGGACCGGATCTGGGTTTCGAATGCCGGCATTGATCATGTCACACGGTTCTCCGCGGCAGATCCCAGCAAGGCCCAAACCTTCAAGACCGGATTCAGCAGTAGCGGCCTTGGCATCGACAGCCAGGGCAATGTCTGGATCACCAACCGGTTTGGGAGTGGGTTGGCGGGCATGGCCCATCTGGTTGACTTGGGCGTACGCCTGAAGACCGAAGGACTTGAAGCAGCCTCTGACTACCTGGCAAAAACTATGTCGGCGCAGCAGGGAGGCACCTTGAACGGTGGCAGCATCACGCTCTTGCGGCCGGACGGTACGCCGTATCCGGGCTCGCCGTTCCAAGGCGGTGGCCTTCCCGGTCCCTGGGCGATAGCTGTAGACGGCAACGACAACATCTGGATCTCTAACTTCGCTATGCCCAGCAGCCCGGTTGTAGAGCTGTGCGGCGTACGCACCGAGCACTGCCCTCAAGGTCATCATACGGGCGACCAGATTTCGCCGCCAGGCGGATACGTGGGCGGCGGCCTGCAGATGCAGACCGATCTCGGCATCGACCCGGCGGGCAACGTCTGGGTGATGAATAACTGGCAGGACATCGATAGCTGTATCGGTATTCCCAAGGAGGCGCTATCCACGCGCTGCGGCGGCCAAGGCGTCGTGATCTTTTACGGAATGGCAAAGCCGGTGCGTGCTCCGCAGATCGGACCGGCGAAGCCGTACTGACGAGGCTGTTCTTCGGTTTGCTTTTTTGGAAGTTTGACCCACGAAATTCCCATATCGGAAGAGGCTTATGAGAATGAAAAACAAGCATGCATTTCTGTTGTTGACCCTCACTTTTGCACTGGGCATGATCGCGTGCTCGGATTCCGGCACGAAGCCGGCCGCCAGCGGACAACCCGGTGTCGAAGAAGCGGTCGGCAGCGCGGTCGACGCCTACATCTATGGCTACCCGCTGGTCACGATGGACATGACCCGGCGGCAATTTACCAACGTGGCCACACCCGACGCAGCACACGCGCCCATGGGCCAGATTCTTAAGTTCCGGACGTATCCGGCGGTCGATAACCACGCCGTCACCGCCCCCAACGCCGACACCCTGTATACGAACGCGTGGCTCGACGTTTCGAAGGAGCCGTGGATACTCAGCGTTCCCGACATGGGCGATCGCTACTACCTGCTGCCCATGCTGGACGGTTGGACGGACGTGTTCCAGGTTCCCGGTAAGCGCACCACCGGCGATAAGCCTCAGAAGTACGCTATCACCGGACCGGGATGGTCGGGTACGCTGCCTGCAGGCGTGACGGAATACAAGTCGCCCACGGGGATGGTGTGGCTCCTCGGCCGGATTTACTGCACGGGTACTCCCGCTGACTACGCTGCAGTACACGCCCTACAGGACAAGCTCTCGCTCGTTCCATTGAGTTCCTATGGTAAGCCCTACACCCCACCTGCCGGTCAGGTTGACCCGAACGTGGATATGAAGACGGCGATCCGCGACCAGGTCGATCACATGGATGTTGTCGCCTACTTCACTTACCTGGCGCAGTTGATGAAGACCAGTCCGCCATCGGCTGACGACGCACCGATGGTGGCAAACATGGCGAAGATCGGTTTAGTACCCGGGCAGGATTTTGATCCCAGCAAGCTCGGGGCGTTCGACAAAGAGGCCATCAAGGTGGTGCCGAAACTGGCTCAGGCTAAGATCATAGAATTTGCCAAGAAAGTTCAGCCTGTAAACGGATGGCTAGTCCTCCACAAGACGGGTCTCTACGGAACCGATTATCTGGATCGGGCGTTCGTTACCGCCATCGGTCTCGGCGCCAACCGGCCCCAGGACGCGATTTATCCCACTGGGCAAAAGGACGGGAGCGGCGGCGACTTTGATGCCGCTTCGAAGAAATACGTCCTGCACTTCGATAAGGGTCAGATGCCTCCAGTCAACGGCTTCTGGTCGCTCACCATGTACGATGCGTCTTATTTCTTCGTACCGAACCCGCTCAACCGCTATACCCTGAGTCAGCGCAACAAGTTCACCACCAACGCTGATGGTTCCGTGGACCTGTATCTCCAGGCCGACTCTCCAGGCAAGGCGAAGGAAGCCAACTGGCTGCCCGCTCCAAAGGCCAAGTTCGTTCCCATGATGCGCCTGTATTGGCCGAAAGAGACTCCACCTTCGATCCTCGACGGGAGTTGGAAGCCGCCAGCGATAAACGAGGCGAAGTAACTATGAGCCATAAGACCGGGACGGCGGCAACCGTCCCGGTTTTTTGCGATGGAGGCTCTATCCGAACTAACTTATGGTCGCTATTTCAACAAGGCGAGTAGTAATTCCTAATTGCAAGGAGGAATTCAAATATGGCACCAGCATCGCTGACTGATACCCTCGGCTCCGGAAAATCGATTGTGTGGGCGATTGTGCTGATTGTCTTCGGTTTCCTGGCCATCGCTCTTCCGTTCGCAACTTCGTGGGGCGTGGTTGTGGTCATCGCATGGCTTATTGTCTTTAGCGGAGGATTCCAGTTCATCCATGCCTTTCAGTCGCATGGCGTGGGGCACATACTTTGGAAGGTGCTGGTCGCGATTCTCTATCTAATCGTCGGCATCTATTTTCTGCTGCATCCGCTGATCGGAGTCGCCGCATTCACCTTTGCGCTGGCGGTCTTCTTTGTCATCGAGGGAGTATTTGATTTGGTCGCTTATTTCCAGAACCGGCAGGCCGCGGGAGCAGGGTGGATTCTGTTTGACGGCATCGTCACCTTGATTCTCGGCCTGCTGGTGTGGCGCCAGTGGCCTTCCAGTTCATTGTGGGTGATCGGGACGCTGGTGGGAATCAGCATGATCATGACTGGAACCACGCGCCTGATGATGAGTCTGGCGGCAAGGCGTCTGGCGCACAGCTAACGAGGTCCCATGCCGGAACCCGCACCAACACGGAAGCGCGAAGATGTTCGCCGCAAGGCCCGGGCTCTTATCACCGAGAGCTGGCAATCGCAGGCCAATCTGTCGCTTTTCCTGGGCCTTCTGGTAGCGGTCGGGTTTGTACTTCCTTCCCTGGGATTTGGAAAAGACGACGAGCTGCGGTACAGCGATCTCGTCTTTTCGCTATTGCTGGCTTCGGGAGTCGCAATCGGCTGGGGGCGGCGCTGGCTGTTCCCGCTGGGTGCGTTTGTTGGGAGCGTCGCTCTCGCTGTTCGCTGGATGGCGTTCCTCACACCGACACTGGCGTTGCAAGTATGGTCTGGCATCTGGTCCCTGGCGGCGGTCATGGTAATAGCCCTGGTTTTGCTGGCACAGGTCTTTCGCTCGGGACCGGTCACGTCGTACCGTGTCCAGGGCGCCATTGCGATTTACCTCCTCTTCGGAGTGGGGTGGGCCCACGCCTACCACATCACGGCGCTCCTACATCCCGGATCGTTCAACGCCACCGCAGGCAACCTTAATAGCGTCGCCGACTGGGCTTACTATAGCTATATCACGCTCAGTACTGTAGGCTACGGAGACATTACTCCCGTGCTGCCGGTTGCACGCGCCCTCTCCATTGGGGAGGCGCTAACCGGGCAGTTGTACCTGGCGGTCCTCATTGCCAGATTAGTAGCGATGGAAGTGATTACCTGGCAGTCGAAAAATCAAAATTCGTAACTGCGACACTTACTAACAAGGAGGCGAAATTGTTGAAGAAAAATATTGCCGCAGTACTCATTCTGTCTGGTTCCTTGATCTTGCCGGCCGCAACGTTTGCACAGGCGCAACAACAGCAACAGCCGGCAGCCAGCTCGGCGGGTACCGATCAGGACATTCAATTGTTGCGGGAAGATGTCCGCTCGCAGAAGAAGCAGATCATCGCCGCCAATCTGCAACTAACCGACGCCGAGGCTACCAAGTTCTGGCCGGTTTACGATGCCTACACCGCCGAAGCCACCAAGATTGGTGACACCCGTCTGGCTCTCATCAAGGAGTATGCGCAAACCTATGACACTATGACCGACGCGCAGGCGAAGAGCCTGGTTAAGAGATGGGCAGCCACCGACCAGGCCAGCATGAATCTGCGCATGCAGTACATACCCAAGTTTGAGGCGGTGCTGCCCGGCAAGAAGGCGGCATTATTCTTTCAGATGGAGCGGCGGCTCAGCCTGTTGATTGACCTGCAATTGGCTTCCGCGATTCCCATGGTTAACCAGTAAAACGAATGGCTCTCGGGTGGCATCCCGGCAGGCGAGGACGACCTCGCCTGAGTCTTCTTGTTGTAAACTCGACATCCGTCGCTCCAGGCAATCTCAAAAGGAAGGTGCATTCCACATGAAACACCGCACGATGGTTCTTACGGTTCTGGCTCTCGCCATTTGCATGTTGCTGGCGACCGCCCCGGCATCGCAGGCGCAAGGTCAAAATTCGGCGCAGGCGCAGAAGCTGGCCATGGTAGCCAAGCAGCTAAACCTGACGCCCCAACAGAAAATGAAACTCATGCCGATCCTCGCCGACGAAGCTCCCAAGGTCGAGGCCATAAAGGCCAACACCTCGCTTACGGGCTTGCAGAAGATGGAGCAAATGCGGGCGTTACATGAGCAGACGAATCCTCAAGTGCAGGCAATCTTGTCGCCGCAACAGTACCAGCAACTGCAGGAAATCCGCCAGCACGAAATCGAGCAAATGATCCAGAAGAAGCGCGCCCAACAGCCTCAGTGACGGGACGGCTCGGAAAACCGTTTCCGCGAAGCACATTGGCAATGCTGATGTCGCCGGGCCGAAAGCTCGGCGTTTTTCATCTTGGGGGAAGTATGCTCAAAAGTAGTTTTGTTGGCACCTTCATTCTCGTCGGCGCCTTCTTGCTGCAGCCTAAGGCTCTGCCGGCCCAGACCTACAACACCCCTCTCCCCAAGGTGAACGACAAAGATGTCCAGTTGCTGAGGCAGGACCTGCGGGCCAAGGCGAAGCAGATCATCACGAAAAATATGCAGTTGACCGATGAGCAGGCAGCCAGTTTCTGGCCGCTGTATGACCAGTACGCCGCTGAGGTCGGCAAGATCAATGACAAGCGTTTCGGATTGATGAAACAGTACGCGGATATCTATCCGACCATGACGCCTGAGCAAGCCGACAGCTTGCTCCGCAGCCTGGCAGACGCAGATTCGGCGATTATCAACCTGCGAGTGGAATATCTTCCCAAGTTTGAGCAGGCGCTGCCCGGAAGCACCAAGGCGGCGCTGTTCTTTCAACTGGATCGCCGCCTCGATTACCTGATGAACGTGCAGATGGCTTCGCAGCTTCCAGCCATCAAGCCGTAGCTTGAGAATTCACTTATCGGTCACCCCCGATGGCACAGACCTTCAGCTGAATTATTGATGAGCACTGGATCGAGGATACCGACTATCGAACTCACTGATAGGCACAACTATTGCGGCGGTTACTCGAACCTGTTTGTCGATCTGCAGTGCAGCGAAACCATCCTGCTACACGAAACCCAATCTACCAACTTCTCGACTTTTCTTGCGACCAGGCCTCCGGAAATTCCCTAAACGAGAAAAACTAGTGCGCAGACATCTTTTCGTCCCGATTTTCTAGCGTCCTACGGCTCTAGCTATACACTAGGAACCAATAGAGTTAACCGCTAGTGCCTGCACATTTTCGGTCATGCCACTCGCACTTTTACCAGTTACCTTCGCAGCCCAATTGCCGATAGCATCAAAGACAATCCACCGGGTGACACCGGGGGGAACGCATC
Source organism: uncultured Acidobacteriaceae bacterium (assembly GCA_963748225.1). GTDB lineage: Bacteria > Acidobacteriota > Terriglobia > Terriglobales > Acidobacteriaceae > Bog-257. The sequence continues at coordinate 284,184 of CAVVHW010000009.1, read as the reverse complement.
GTCAAAGAGATAGCCGGGCGATGAAAGAAGAGAGATCAAATTTCAACCTAACGTAAATGGAGAATTTCAGTGAAAAACAGTAAGTTGGTTTTGGTATTGGCATTTGTATCGCTGTTGAGTATCGCGGCGTTCGCGCAGGACTATCCCAAGTTTGAAGTCCCGATAGGTTTCTCGTTCGTTAACGTCCACCCCAACCTCGCTCCGATCACCAGCTTCAACGTATTCGGTGGCGGCGGCGGTTTCGTGTATAACGTCAATTCCTTGATCGGTATCAAGGCCGACTTCTTTGGCTATACCCAGGGCAGCGGCCTCCGCGACCAGTTGACGAAGGACGGATTCGTAGGGGGTAGCGCGAACGGTAACGTGTTCACCTACATGTTTGGACCGCAGTTCAAGAAGCACTCCGGCATGTTCCAGCCCTTCGGAGAGGCGTTGTTCGGCGCGGCCCATACCAACGCTTACGCCACCATTCTCACTGGCGAGGGCAAGCTTGCTTCTGGTAGCGGCGACAACAACGGCTTCGCCATGGAGTTCGGCGGTGGTCTGGATATTCCACTCGGAAAGGTCTTTCAGATCCGGCCCGTCGAAGTGGACTATCTGGCGACTCACTTTGGAGCCAATCACGTCGCTAACTACTCGGCATGGCAGAACAACTTCAAGTACGTAGCTGGTATCAACTTAACTTTCGGCGGCAAGTAAACAGTCCGATCCCTCCTCCGCGGTATAAGTTGCTGGCGTCGCCTTCATGGCGGCGCCAGTTATTTTTTGTGCGCTTGCTGACCTTGCCGATCGCTGCGCGCACGTCGTGCGCAATAAGCGCTTCCTCGGGGTCCAGTTTCTCTTTTAGGTTACTGGTGAGATTGGAGCGTTTCTCGCGAGCTTCTGAACGCATGCCAGTCGCTGCCGATGAAAAGATAAAACGAAAGCCCACGAGCAGGGAATTGGGTTTATACTTTCGTCCCGACCTGGGAGGGCCCAAAACTTACATCCGAGGTAAGGAATGAAAACCACGGCCAACTGCCTTTTGGTACTACTCCTTGTGATTGGTTCGACAGCGACGGCACAACCAACGTGCGGCGAACTACCCAAAACGTCGGTTATCGATTGGCCACAGTTTCGCTTCGATCTTTGCCACACTGGCTTCAACCCGAATGAGTTTGTTCTAAGCCCCGCCACCGTTGGGAACCTCGGGTTGAAGTGGCAATTCGGAGAGGGCCTTAACTTCCAGTCTTCGCCAGCGGTGGTTAACGGTGTGGTGTACATCGGGGCCTATCCCTACGACGTATACGCCTTGAATGCCAGAACAGGAGAGGGCCTGTGGAAGTACCCGACGTGGCCTTTTGCGGTCGCGTCGTCGCCGGCGGTGGCCGATGGCGTGGTGTACGTTGGGGGTACATACTTTCGTGGGGACGCTAACCTGTACGCCTTGGACGCAAGCACTGGAGCAGCCATCTGGCAATACCAAATGGGGCTTATCAATTCTTCGCCAGCGGTGGCGAACGGCGTGGTGTATATCGGGTCCGAGGACGGCAACGTGTACGCCTTGAGCGCCGCCACCGGAGCACTGCTATGGCAATACACGACGGGGGGCCTGGTGGATTCTTCACCGGCGGTGGCCAACGGCGCTGTGTATATCGGGTCCGGTGACAACCACGTGTACGCCTTGGACGCCAGCAACGGAGCACCGCTGTGGAGTTACACGACGGGGGGCGATGGTATCGAGTCGTCGCCAGCGGTGGCCAACGGCATGGTATACGTGGGGGCTGGTTACTTTCATGGGAACGGCAGTGTGTACGCCCTGAACGCCAGCACCGGAGCGCTGCTGTGGAGTTACACCACAGGGGGATATGTGTATTCTTCGCCGGCGGTGGCCAATGGTGTCGTGTATATCGGGGCCGATGACAACAACGTTTACGCTTTGAACGCCAGTAACGGAGCGCTCCTTTGGCAGTACACGACGGGCGGGTACGTCGAGTCTTCGCCGGCGGTGGCCAATGGCCTGGTGTACGTTGGGTCTGACGACGGTAACGTGTACGCCTTGAACGCCAACACCGGAGCATTCCTTTGGAAGTACACCACAGTAGAGGATAGCCTTTTTTATTCTTCGCCGGCGGTGGCCAATGGCGTGGTATACGTCGGGTCCATTAACGGCGTATACGCCTTCGATCTGCCGGATCATTGATCTGCCGTATTCGACTTAGGCGGTTGACGAGAAGTTGGATAGTTGTGACAAACAGGCCGACTATTGCGTTTAACCGGACCGGGCCGTCCAGCCAGGGTTACTTACGAGAACTTCCAGAACTCAGGCCAAGGGATATGGGGCCGCCCCACAGGTAGAAAAATCGTTTCATGGTGTCACCAACGGGCGAGACGAGATACTATGTTGCGGTTGTCGGGGTCAAAAACGAAATTCCGGTTAAAACGAAAAATTCCCGGCTCCGGCGATAGAGTCGAGCCGGATGACTAAAGGAGAGTGTTATGCGAGGACTAAGATGGATAGTGGCCTGCGTCCTCCCAGTGCTTCTGGGCTGTAGTTTGGCAAGTCCGCTGGCGGCGCAATCGGTCAAACCTCAACAGCAGTCCCTATCGGATATTCCAATTAGTTGGGTGCAGCAGTTTGTGCCAGACTATCGTCCTTTCTGGGACAACTCCAAAAATTGGACGACGAACTACGGACCCGCTTACCGCGACACCATCCAGCAACCCTCACAAATGTTGGCGTGTTCGCCGCAGTTCGCACTCTGCTTTCACTCGGGCCCTGAGCCCTTCCCATGCCACCTTTCTCCCGATGGTCTCTCCGCCGATTGCAAGTGCATGGTTCTCAATAAAATGAATTACACGCTGATGAACGCGATTCTGAATCGATCGGTGTACCTTGACACCGTCAGCCTCTGTGGCTCGGATGGTTCGCTGTGCACAGGAACCGACCAGGCGCCGGTTTGTAACTACCTCACTGATGGAGCGCTGATCCCGGGCGCGGACGTAATTTCCACCTTCGACCCTTCGTCGCATGACGACATCGTGAAGGCGCTCAAAGGTCAGAGCCCGGTCACCGTTTGTCCGAAAGGACCATACGCTGGCTGTATGACGGCGCCATGCAAGCTTAACTCCGACGGCTCCACCGCCCAATGCAAATGCCCCGTGTTCTATGGCGCATTCCAGTTAGTTGGAGGGAGCGGCCCCAAGAGCGCCACCTGTGCCTTGGGCGGCGATCTGGTACCCTCGGCTGCCTATCTTCCGGCCTTAGACACACCTCACCCATAAGCGATGGGATAGCTGATGTACCCCTGCCTCGGGTTTAGCGTCCACAAAACGGACGCGAACCCGGGGCGCCCAAGCAGCGTGACTAAGAGGAGGATCACAGATTGCCTAACCAGTCAGTCTGCAAGCCTAGTTAGAAAATGGCAGGGTGAAGATAACTAGCCCAAGATTGCGCTCCTAACCCCTGTCCCCGTTAGCGGTGTAGTTCGCTTTTTATCATCCCGAGCGAGCTTCTTCTGCGAAGCGAACGATCCGGGCTAGTCCTCGAGATGTATATGCTTTACGCGGGAATAATCCGAAATTTCCAGCGCCCCACTCGGGGCGGTCCTGGCAAAGCTTGGCCGACAGGCCTTGGCAGCATCTCAGCACTCGCTAGCGTTCGCACTCGCGTGAGAGTCAGGGTTCTGAAGAATTGCCATTGCATTTTCCGTTTCTGAACTTCACGACCAGAGAATGATCAATTCCCCGGTTCGACTTTTCAGTCTTGTTCAGATAGCGGTGCGTCCTCCATCTACGGCGAGCTTAGCGCCATAAATGAAACTGGAACGATCTGTGGCCAGGAAGACGATTGCTTCGGCAATCTCGTCTGCAGTAGCCGGTCGGCCTGCGGGTGCCTGGGCAGCCAGTTGTTCCAGAGCTTCACCCATTGCGTCTGTGCCTTCCGTACGCGTAGGCCCGGGACTCACTGCATTAACGCGGACACCCCGCGGTCCATATTCAGCTGCCCAAGTTTTAGTCAGCAGATTAATGGCGGCCTTGCTGGAACCGTATAGGCTCATCCCGGGCGCGCCGTAATCCGCCGCCATGGTCGACAAATTAACGATGGCTCCTTTGCCCCGCTTGGCCATCAGCGGAGCGAGCTCAGCGACCAGGAAATACGGTGCTTTCACATTTAGCGAAAAAACCCGATCAAACTGTTCTTCCGTCATTTCATGGGTCGGCCCAAAGGGGTAGATCCCCGCATTATTGATGAGAATATCGACGTGGCCGTTGGACAGTTCAATCGCTCTTCTGGCCACCTCGCGTGCGCTGGCTGCGTCTCGAAGGTCAGACGAAATAAAATCCGCTCGGCCTCCTGCTGCGCGGATTTCCTCGACCGTGTTCTTGCCGCGCTCCGCATTACGGCCCACGATCAAAACATGAATGCCAAGCTGCGCTAGTTTTTTGGCCGTCGCGCGCCCGATACCGCTCGTTCCTCCCGTGATTAGTGCTGTCAAAGTATTGCTTGTCATGTGTCAATTCCTCGACTAAGAGTTACGGTTAATTAGACTCGCACGTACGTAGCACGGTTTCACCGAAACCAGCTAAGCTCCGTCGGCGCCCTCCCGTTTTTCCGCGCTGAGATTTCGTTGCAGAGCAGATGCCTTCCGAATCGTCGGCAAACCGGAAGTTGTTTGGCAAGCCTAGCTTGGCCTCGTCTCTGATCCTACTGAGGCATGAGACAGGGATGGATCCTGGTCTCCGGCGATCTGCCGGGAGGCCGGGACTGTGATGCTCTTTGGATCCACCGCTGCGCTTTGTCCCAAGCCGACCGCAGACGTCGCCACTCCTCTTTTGGAAATCTTTCGTCACACAACACTCGACTTAGGCCCTCCTCCTGTGCACAATAGGTACAAGACTCAACAGCGACTAGAGGTTTTGCGGCTACGGACGGCGCCGGGGCGGCGTTGTGTGCGTCAATTACAGTCGATAGCCAGAAACGAGTGATGGTATGGAACGCATGTCCCCTCCACGACTGCTGATTGCCGACGATCACAAGCTGGTTGCAGAGGCCTGCAAGAGCTTGCTGGAACCCGAGTTTCAGGTAGTTGGTGTCGTAACCGATGGCCGTACGCTAATTACGGCCGCCACGACCCTCAACCCCGATGTCATCATCCTCGACATCGGCATGCCGCAGCTGAATGGGTTGGACGCCGGCGAACAGATCAAGCACAAGTTGCCGTCGGTCAAGCTGGTATTCCTCACCATGAACATGGCTGCCGACGTTGCGGCTGAAGCCTTTCGACGTGGCGCCTCGGCCTATGTCCTCAAGCATTCCGCAGCCGACGAGTTAGTGACGGCCCTGCGAAAGGTGGTTCAGGGCGAATCCTATCTGTCGCCGCTGATTGCTCGCGAGACGGTGACCTTCTTGCTGAACCAGGGCAAGGTGCCGACGGATGAGAAGCGCATTACCAAGCGCCAAACCGAGATTCTGCAGCTCCTGGCTGAGGGCATGTCGATGAAGGAAGTTGCCAACGTTCTGGATGTGAAACCAGGCACGGTGGCTTTCCACAAATATCGGATGATGGAGACCTTGGGCGTAAAGAGCAATGCGGAGTTGCTCGAATATGCCATCAAGCGCCAGATGACATCCTCGACCTAGGCCGAACCGTCTAAGCTGGGCCATCTCTGGGTTGCTGAGGCCCAACAGCGCCGCGTCGCCCGACTTGTTCTGAATACGGAAGTCCCATTTCTATCCCCAACCTCGCATTTTCGGGTCACAGAACAAGCATTTTTGCCAGTAGCCATACTGGCGACGGCCGAAATAGCCTAGTAGTACGCAACGGCTCCTCCCCCTCGTTGCCGGTGCGTTTGTTGACTGGAGCTTTGCCGTGCCCTCTGTCCGGGTCCTAATTGCCGACGACTCCCCCGCTGTTCTGGAAAATGTCGTTGAGATGCTGCGGGAAGACTTCGTCATAACCGCCGCAGTACCGGATGGCAAGTCTGTTGTAATTGCGGTGGCGAACCTGAATCCGGACGTAGTTGTCCTGGACATCTCATTAGGCGACATGACTGGATTTGAGGTAGCCAGACGTCTGCGGGAGATGAATTGTCGCGCCAGAATCGTGTTTTTGACGGTCCACGAGAGTGTGGACTTTGTTCGCGCGGCCGTCGCGCTCGGCGCCTCTGGCTATGTGTTTAAGTCTCGTGCCGATTCGGACCTGGTCGATGCCATCAACGCTGCCTTTCGTGGCGAAGCCTTCCTGCCTGCCGATTATCGTTGACCTCATCCCGGGCATGGAATTTCGCCCGCCCTGCCTCCAGCAACTTTTCAAATCTCTTCCTAACAAAGTTGATAGTTCCAGTCCACGCTTATCCTCGCTAATGTGATCTTAGCCATAGCATTACGGAGGCCAAGGGAATGCCTGTCGAGGCGTTCGTGCAAACAGAGCTTCGAAAAAGCCGGTCTCTGACGTAAGATGGAAGGCCACAAAACCTCTCTTCTCTCTGATCGTGGTTTTGCCGGCTATGCCGGGGAGACTGGGGAAGAGGTGTGGCGTTCCAGGAGTCGTTAAGACCGACCCGAACTAACAGACATCCAGAAGAAGGTTGTATCCCATGATGAGCAATTTCGGAGTCAATCGCGTGTTGAAGACCGCGAAGCAATTGTCGTTACTTTTCGCTTTGGGCGTGTTGTTCGTCGCTGCCGCAATCGCACAGGATCCCGGATGGCCGCGCACCATCGCCAAACCGAGCGGTAATCTGGTCCTTTACCAACCGCAAGTTGACGACTGGAAAAACTATCAGGAGGTTGACGCGCGGATGGCGTTTACCTTGACGCCCACCGGCGGCAAGAGCCACGTCGGCGTGTTGACGGTCAAGATGCAGTCGGCGGTCAACATGGATGCGCACACTGTATTCCTGAACGACCCGCAGATAACCAGTATCTCGTTCCCCTCGCTCGATCCCACGACCACGGCCCAGATGAGCGAACTGATGAAGACGTTCCTGAACCCAGCGGCCACCATGACCATCTCGTTGGATCGCCTGGTAGCCAGCGTGAAGAAAGACACAACTCCGCCGACCGCCGCCCTCAATAACGATCCGCCCACCATTTTTATCAGCATGCGGCCGGCGATCCTGCTTCTGGTGAACGGAGCGCCCACGACTGCGCCCATCGCAAACTCCAATCTGCAATTTGTTGTCAACGCCAACTGGCCGCTGTTCGTCGAGGAAGGGAAGTCAACCTATTACTTGTTCGACGGCAAGGGCTGGCTTACTTGCTCCAGTCTGCAAGGTACGTGGACGCCCACGAACCAGTTGCCTAAGCAGATGTCGAAAGTCCCGGAGAACGCAAACTTCACCAGCCTGAAGGCATTCATTCCTCCGCCGGCCGGCAGCGCAGCCAGCTTCCCGGTTGTGTATTACAGCGCCACTCCCGCGGAAATAGTCGTCTTCAACGGTCCTCCGCAGTGGACCGCGATTCCCGGTACGCAGCTAAGCTACGGCGCCAATACTTCCAGCGCGGTGTTTAAGTACACGCCGACCGGAGCCTATTACTATCTGACCTCGGGCCGCTGGTTCACCGCTACTCGTCCACTGGGCCCGTGGACATTTACCACCTACAACCTGCCGACCGATTTTGCGCATATTCCTCCGAACAGTCCACCCGGCGCGGTTCTCGCGTCAGTGCCGGGAACGCCGGAGGCTGAAGACGCCGTGCTGATCGCGCAGATTCCCACAACTGCAACCGTGACGCCCGCTGCGGCGAAGGAGGTGCAGGTTTCTTACGTGGGCCAGCCGCAGTTCCAGCCAATCACAGGTACAACGATGTTTTATGCGGTCAATACGCCCAACAAGGTGATCCAGGTCGATAACGCCTATTACCTGTGCTATCAAGGCGCATGGTTCGTTTCCTTCAGCGCGCAAGGTCCCTGGCAGTTGACCCAGACCGTGCCTCAGGTGATTTACACCATTCCCCCGACTTCGCCGGTTTACAACGTGACCTATGTGGTGCAGGTTCCGGCCTCGGACGGCAATGTTACCGCCAGTTATACCGCCGGATACATGGGGGCGTTCGTCATGGGCGCGACGGTCGGCGCCATCGTGGCCAGCGGCACCGGGTATTACTATCCGCCCTACATCTATGGCGGATTTTATTATCCTTATGCGGCCACCTACGGCTATCACACCTACAACCCATACACTGGCGCCTATGGATATGGAGGCGCAGCCTACGGTCCTTACGGCAGCGCGCATTGGGGGACTTCGTACAATCCCAACACGGGTACTTACGCTCGCGGTGCTGAGGCATCCACCGCCTACGGCAGCCGCGCCGTAGGTCAAGCTTACAATCCCTACACCGGAGCCTACGCTGCCACGCGCCAAGGTTCCAACGCCTATGGCTCGTGGGGACAGTCGGTATATAGCAAGAACGGTGAGACCGCTTACACCCAGCATGCCAGCAACGCCTACGGTTCGGTCGGTACTGCGCAGACCTCCAGCGGAGGCAAGGCTGCGGCCAGCAGCACCGCCTATGGCAACTCGGCCGTGGGCAAGACGTCGAGCGGCGACATGTACGCCGGCCATGACGGCAATGTCTATAAGAACACGGGTTCCGGTTGGCAGAAGTACGACAACGGCAGTTGGAATACCGTAACCAAACCAACCACAACTTCAGCGCAGAGTTACGATCAGGAGCATCCCGCCAGCTCAAATCCTAACTACGCGTCGGCCCAGCAGAAAGCCCAGAGCAATCCGAACTACTCCGCCGATCAGCAGAAGGCGCAGAGTTACAAACAAGGCTCATCGGCAAGCGGGTATAAGCCTCCCAGCGCCGGATCCTATGGAGACTTGAACCAGGAAGCCCAGGACCGTTCGCGCGGTGCACAACAAAGCCAACGTTTCTCCCAGTATCAACACTCGGGCTCTGGTGGTTGGGGTGGTGGTGGCGACCGCTGGGGCGGTGGAGGAGATCGCTGGGGAGGCGGTGGTGCACATTTCGGCGGTGGCGGTGGCTTCAGACGGTAGCAGCGCGTCCGGGCAGTGAGGACGAACGTCGCACTGGGTATGTGACAGGGAAGTCCGGGAAATCCGCGTGGTATGCGCGGCAGAGTTGGGTTAGTTCGGAGCCGTAAGCAGAGTGTTCTTCGTGCAAACGGGACAGATGTCACTCTTCGCGTACGGAGCAGTCAGCGCGAAGCTGCGAGCGCCGCAGGCGCGACATAGTCTAGCCCAGCATGGAGCCGCAGGCGGAATGCTGGGTAGAGTGGAGAACAGATCCGAGTCCCGTAGGGACGGCAGAGGTTGTTCTCCTTTGAGGGGATCTGCTTTTTTGAGTTTCAGGAATCAAACGGGTGCGACCGCTTTTACGGCGCGACCGAAGTCGGCCTTAATCGGAGCGAACCATATCCAGTTCCACGGAGGACTACATGAATTTCCGAACTTCTCGCTATTTGCACTTACTTTTACTTGTCCTCCTCGCCTCGCTCGGCGCGCAGGCACAGAAGATTCACGTCAGCTACGACAAAACTCTCGACTTCTCCAAATTCAAGACTTACGCCTGGGCGCCGCATGGCGCGGTCGCGCATCCTTTGCTCGCCGCCGATGTCGTCGGCGCCATCGAAGACCAGATGAAGGCCAAAGGACTGCAACTCACTGCGGACAAGCCTGACCTTGTTATTCAGGTTTACGGCTCCATCGATCAGGACAGCACCGTGTACTCCGACGATCCGCTCTACAATGCAACAGGAGGTATCCCGCCGTTCGACCCCAGCGCGTTTGGCCCGGCGCTGTCAGGAACCTGGGGTGGAACAACCGTGACCATCCATAAAGGGCAGTTGGTGGTTGATATTCTGGACGTAGCCGACAAGAAACTGGTGTGGCGAGGTATGGCGCAGGACAACCTGAGCGCCAACAATCCCCAGAAGTTGGAGAGCCAGGTCAACAATTCCATCCTCAAGATGTTCAAGCAATACCCGGCCGCCAAGGGATGACGAATTGGCCTTGGTGCGAACGAACCGGCTGCTGTCCACTAAGCAGTTTCACCTCGGTACAGGCGACGGGCGGAGCACGCCTTTCATAGCTTGCTGAAAAGGCCGATTTCGGAGGTGCTTCGAAGGGGGCTGCGCCGTTGGAGTCCCTTTATTTTTGTCATCACGAGCCGACTTTAGTCGGCGAGGGATCTGCTTCTTGGAGGTCTCGGCAAACTGTTTCAGGTGTGCATAGCTACCGGCAGATACTGGATCGATGAGCGTCCATAGCTTCTCCGACACTAATATTCTTTATCGTTTCACCCGCTAACCTTCGCGAAGCCGTCCGGACGCGTACTTGTGCAAGAGGCTCGAGATCAGGGTTTGGTAAGGGAGGCCTTCCTCCAGTGCTCGCTTCTGGATCGCCTCCAGATCTTTACTTGAGATGCGGATGTTGAGCCGGCGGTCCTTGCGAAATGTTGCCTTGGCGTAGCGAGCATACTGGCTCCGATCGCCCTTTTTTCCTTTCGCCGGCCGCCACTCGCCTCGCTCGTACGATTCGAGAATCTCTCTTTCGGCTCCGTCAAGCTTCATCGTCGTTGCCCTCCTCGCCCAAGTACCGCTTCGTCGCTTTGCGACTCGGGATGATCGTCTTTAGGAACACCCACCGCTCATCCCCGATGAATGGTATCCGGTACACGTAGTTGGCTTCGCTCTGGTATGCGGACGAACCTTCTACTCGTTAAGATAGATTATGCCCATGGAGCCCCGCATCCCTCTCGGTCAGCACCTCCTGATCGACGCCGACGACACCCTCTGGGAGAACAACGTTTACTTCGAGCGCGCCATCGCCAACTTCATTTCCTTCCTGAATCACCACGAATACACGCCCGACCAGGTGCGCCACGTCCTCTACGATGTGGAGCGGGAGAACATCCGCACCCACGGTTACGGTATGCACAGTTTCGCGCTCGCGCTGGTGCGATGCTTCGAGCAGTTGTCGGTGGAGCCGCTCACGCCCGCCTTGCATGAGACCATCCGCGGCTTTGCCTACGCCATCGCCGAACATCCCATGGAGATTCTGCCAGAGGTGCCTGAAACTCTAGCCGACCTTGGCCAGCGCCATCATCTTTTCCTGGTGACCAAGGGCAACATCACCGAACAAACGGGTAAGGTCGAGCGCTCCGGACTTCAGCAATATTTCACGGCTGTTGAAGTTGTGGCGGAGAAGGACGTCGCCACCTATAACGCGGTAGTCGAGAAGTACGGCCTGCTGCGCGAGAGCACCTGGATGATCGGCAACAGCCCCAAGTCTGACATCAACCCTGCGCTGGAAGCCGGGCTGCACGCTGTCTTCGTTCCTCACGACAACACCTGGATGCTGGAGCGCGACGAACTTCGTCCGGAGGTCGGTAATGGCCGCTTGTTGCAGGTCAAGAGCTTCGGTCACCTGCGCGATCATTTTTGATTGCCGGTAACAGCAGATGCCTCGACTCCGTTGCGTCCAAAAGCTTTCACCACGGAGACACAGAGGGCACGGAGTTCAGGGATCATAGGCTGAAAGCGATTGGCGAACCGCGAGAGCAAATAGCGAACCGCGAAGAGCGGTCTTTCTCACGCATTCGGGTTGAACATCCGGATCAGCCAGAATGCCAGCATAGCCACCACTGCCGATGCCGGGATGGTAAGTATCCAAGCCCACACAATACGGGTTGCAATTCCCCAGCGTACTGCTGAGAGACGGTGAGTCGTACCGACACCGACGATCGCACCCGTGATGGTATGCGTCGTGCTCACTGGAATTCCCGCCAGTGCCGTGCCAAACAGGGTGATTGCTCCCGCCGCCTCCGCGCAGAAGCCACCCACCGGCTTCAGCTTGGTGATCTTCGATCCCATGGTGTGGACGATGCGCCATCCGCCGAAGTAAGTGCCCAATGCGATCGCCGTCTGAGCGGCCAGAATAATAGGCCAGTGCCAGACGCCCCAGTTGGCGGCGAAGTCGCTCTGCTTCATGACGCCCGCAGTGTAGAGCGCGCCCGCCACGATGCCCATGGTTTTCTGCGCATCATTTCCGCCGTGACCAAGACTGTAGGCGGCCGCCGACAGCAATTGCAGCTTGCGGAAGAGCTTGTCCACCTGGCGGGGGGACTTGCGTTGAAAGATCCAGGAGATGGCCACCATAAATCCGAACCCGAGGACAAAGCCCAGCAGTGGCGCGACCACAATAAAAATCAGGGTCTTGGTCCAGCCGCTGGGAATGATCACACTGGGCGCGGTCCTCCAGCCGTGGAGAATGATAGCCCGCGCCATGGCGGCACCCGCATAGCCGCCGATCAAGGCATGCGATGACGAAGTAGGCAGTCCTAATAGCCACGTCACCACATCCCAAACGATCGCTCCCAGCAAGCCGGCAAGCACGACGTACTGCGTGACGATGTCCACACGAATCATGCCGCTACCGATGGTCTTGGCAACCGCTGTGCCCAGCAGGAAGGCGGCCAGGAAGTTGAACACGGCCGCCCACGCTACTGCCAATCTGGGGGAGAGTACTCTGGTGGAGACGACCGTTGCGATGCTATTGGCCGCATCGTGAAAGCCATTCAGAAAATCAAAAACGAGGGCCGTGAAGACAGTAAGGATCAGCAGGATCAGCCCGGTGCTCATGCGCGCACGTCCACGCCTGGATTGTCATTCGAATGCACGGCTGAGTGTCTCAAGCGCTCTTTAGAACGACGGTCTCTAGTACGTTGGCGACATCTTCGGCTTTGTCGCTGGCTTCTTCCAGGATCTCGATGAGTTCTTTCAGTTTGATCAGCGTGATCGGGTCGTAACCACCATCAAACAGCCGGCCGATAGCGTCGCGACTGACCTGGTCGGCTTCGTTCTCCAAGCGGTTGACTTCCACGCAATGCTCCAGCACGTGGCTGTCTTTGTTGAGCAAGGCGACTGCCTTTCCCAGTTCCTCAGCCTGTTTCAGAATAATGCCAGCCAACACTTTGGCCGACGGAGAGGGCTGGGTGATCTTGTAGGTGAGCAAACGGTCGCTGGCACTGTAAACAAAATCGAGGACGTCATCGAGGGATGAGGCCAGCAGGTGGATGTCTTCCCGATCAAACGGGGTGATGAACGTCTGGTTCAGCTTGATCAGAATTTTGTGCGTCATGTCGTCGCCACGGTGCTCGATGTCCTTGATCCGCTGGACGGCGGCGGGCATTCTTTCATAGTCGTAGTCGTTCAGGAGGTCCACCAACACTTTGGCGCCCTCGACGACGTTGTTCGCAATCTCCGCGAACATATCGAAAAACTTGGCTTCACGTGGAATAAAGCGCACGATGGTGGGCTCCTGCAGCCGTGGTCATGGGAGGTTCACAACTCGTTGAAAGTAGGATTGCGAGAATATTAAAATTCGCTGAAACAGGTAACTATCGCATGCCACCGGAAGCACGGTCAAACCGCCGCTTGGCGGTGCAGTTTGAATTCAAACTGCACCACTACCCTTGCTGGTATCACATCACGATGTGACGTACAGAAGAGAGGCACGAAACTTTAAGCGCCTGTGGCTGCAACGCGGTCGCGACGAAACAATCCCCGCAATGCGCGCACCACCCAGCGAATCAGCAACCCAATTATTATCAGCAGGATCGCCACCACACTTGCAGCCATATAAGGGTGCTGAACCGCAAACCAGGAGAGTGTGATCGCCCCGGCATCTTCGCCCAGGCTTAGTGCCATATTGGAAAAAGGCTCCGGCGAGGGGGTGACAGCCGTGCGCAATGCAATCTTGCCGCCATGCGCGGCAAAGGCGATAAGCCCACCCACCGCAGCCGACGCTAATTGCATCCCCAGCGACAGATGCGAGGTCGCGGCATAAGCCAGCAGGGCTGCCACCGGGACTCGAACAAACGTTTGTAGCGCATTCCAGATCAGATCGAATGCCGGGACCTTATCTGCGAAGAACTCGATTCCGAACAGAAGGAGAGCCGCGCCGATGATCCACCACGACTCCAGCATGTCGAGCGCTGGCGGGAGGGCGACGATCCCGGCCCGCGATAGCAGCCCCAGCGTCGCCACAGTCGCATAAACGTTGAGCCCGGCCGCAAAGCTGGTGCCGGTCAACATAGCCACGGTCTGATCGGTGTTGAAGGTCACGTCGTTTTCGGCGCCGCTGAGCTAAGATGCCTTGAGGATTATGCGGCTTTCGCGATCATGAGGAAAGATATCTCGAATAGAAAAAGGGCCGCACTAAGGCGGCCCTGAAAGAAATCGAACGGCTTATAAGGTAGATTCTATTTCGAATCCCCAAGCCTCGAGTAGCGGTTCCGGAATGTATTTCGAATTCTTGTTCTTCCGGGCCCACTCACGCAGTCTCGTGGAACGAATGTATTGGTCAGGTTGGAGCTTAAATTCCTTCACCACCTGCTCGAATTCTGTGATCGTGGGGACAACCGGCCCGATCGGTTCCGGCTTGCCCCAGTTAGGATTGCCACGACGTTTTGCCATATTGTGCTCGTTTCCGCTTTCGGAATTTAGTATCTGGATGATGTAACGGTCCCAAATGATGCTTACACGGCCCAGTCTATCCAATTGGATTCACAACACTTCTACAACGATTCAGGGGTGCGTTGTCCCCAGGGCCGGAATACGAAGGTAGGGTCCTACAGAAGGCCTCGAGACCCCGTACTATACCCCAGTTTTTCCCTCGGATCAAGAAGAATTCGATTCTCCGATCCCCTTTGGAGAGGCCAGATAGCTTTTCGCCCGTTCGCGGATATCTCCTGTAAATGAGACGGATGGGAGCCAAAAGTGTAACCAATGGATGCCGGATAGCGGGCACACCGACCGTTGTTGACCAACCGGTCCAATTCAACCAGGCTGTTGGAGAGTTCCTTCAGTCGAAGTAAAACCAACGGAGCAGCCGATTGCGATGCTCCGTTGAGATTAGTCCGGGGGTTAATTCGGTAGCAGAACCGTGTCGACGACGTGGATCACGCCGTTGGATTGGAAGACGTTCGCAATCGTAATCATCGAAGTGTTGCCCTTCTCATCCACCAAGACGATGTGTTTGCCTTGCTGGGAAGCGGTCAGGGTTTCGCCGTTCACCGTCTTCAAGGTTGCTTTGCCGCCGCCCTCCTTGATCTGGTTCATCAGATCGGAGGCAGAGATCCTGCCGGCAACCACGTGGTAGGTGAGGATATTCGTCAACTGTGTCTTGTTTTCCGGTTTTAGTAGAGTGTCGACCGTTCCTGCAGGCAATTTGTTGAAGGCCTCATTGGTAGGCGCGAACACGGTGAAAGGCCCAGGGCCTTCCAGCGTATCGACTAGGCCGGCAGCCTTCACGGCGGCGACCAGGGTGGTGTGATCTTTGGAATTAACGGCATTCTCTACAATGTTTTTCTGCGGATACATTGCAGCGCCGCCCACCATTGGATCCGTGTCCGATGAGCCCGCTGCCGCCGATATGGCAACCGCCATCGCGAATAGCGCAATCAGTAAGTTCTTCTTCATATGTCCTCATCATCCTTGGAGCGCGTTTGATTTTGATTTCGATCGCTCGGTTAAGTTACGCAGCGAAACTCAGGTTGGATTGCGAGCATATCGTGGAATATCCGGGGAAGAACCCTGGTTCTGCTGTTGCCACGTTCCGCAACTTCCTGCAGCGGTTTTGGCAGCAAGAGGCCTAAGGGAAAACCGTTTAGACAATTGCATTGCGAGAAATCAGTGCTGAAAGACGGGAGTCCTGCGAGTTAGACCGCTCACGGAAGATTTTGTCGTGTGATCTAAACTTCACGCGCTGCGGACTATTGCACGGTGAGCGTCGCAGTTCCGATGACGCTGCCCAAGGCTGCAGTAATGGTCGTGGTGCCGGACGATACCGCAGTGGCGAGACCGGAACTGCTGATCGTGGCCACGACGGTATTGCTGGAATTCCAAGTCACCGATGAGGTGATGTCGCCGAACGAGCCATCGGAGTAGCTTGCGGTGGCCGTGTACTGTTGCTGCGAACCGGCAATCAAAGTCTGGCTTTGCGGGCTGACACTGATGCTCGATAGGATCTTGTTGCTGACGGTCAGCACCGATGCCGGGGAAGTAACACTTCCTGATTTCGCCGTGATGTTCGTGGTACCAAGCGCGACTGCGGTCGCGAGCCCTGCCGCGTTAATGGTGGCGATATTGGGGGCCGACGATATCCAGGTTACCTGCGACGTCACATCTCCGACCGAGTTGTTGCCAAATGTTCCGGTAGCCGTGAACTGCTGGGTGCCAGTAGGCATGATTTGGGCGCTCGCCGGAGAAAGCGTGATTGAGACGATGGTGTCCGAGGAAGGGAAGAACCCTCCTCCGCAGCTGACAACCATCAAAGCAAAAAGGAGCGCGGCTGCGATTTGGCCGGCCCGTATGAGCCGCTGCACAGTGATCATCCAATCCATCCCAACGAGTTAGAGCCGAGGTCGATGATCTACTCCGTGTGCTGCGAGAGAGTGGCCCCAAGCAACCGAAGCACAACGGTGAATCGGAAAGTCATCAGTAAGAAAGCTCGTCAGGCCTGCGGCCAAGGCCCCGAATAGCGCGGCTTCCCGTTATGCGGGAAGCCGGATATGCTCCCAACCAAGTACGGTGGCTACTTACTGCACGATCAGCTGGATGCTGTTGCTGGTGACCGTGCCCGTGCTGCCAGCGGACTGCGCCGTGATGTTGGTAGTTCCTGGTGCCACGCTCGTTGCCAACCCACTGCCGCTGCTGAGACCGCTGCTGATCGTGGCCACACTCGTGTTAGACGAAGTCCAGGTCACAGCGTTTGTAATGTCCTGGGTTGCCAATCCATTGCCGTAGGCATAGAACTGCAGGGTTGCGGGCACACCAGAAATCGTGGCAGTCTGGGGGGGATTGGTGCTCCCT
This sequence comes from uncultured Acidobacteriaceae bacterium, assembly GCA_963748225.1. GTDB lineage: Bacteria > Acidobacteriota > Terriglobia > Terriglobales > Acidobacteriaceae > Bog-257. The sequence continues at coordinate 267,355 of CAVVHW010000009.1, read as the reverse complement.
TGCGTCACGGTAATCACTATGCTCGTTAAGTTTTGAAGGGTCACGGTAATGCTGGCTGTTCCGCTGACGCCTTCGGCGGTGGCCGTCATCGTTGCAGTACCCGTGCCGACGCCCGTGACGAGGCCACCGTTCGAGATGGTGGCTACGGTGTTATCCGAACTTGACCAACCCACCGTGGACCCCGACAACGGGCTTTTGCTGCCATCGGAGTAGGTGCCGGTGGCGGTGAGTTGCTGCGAACCCTTAACAGCGACAGTCGTGGCAGCGGGAGTAATAAAAATCGAACTAAGGGAAGGATTGATAAAAAAGCCCGTGCAACTGGCCGACATCAGGCAGAGGACAATCGAAAGGCCCGTTCCCAGCACGGGGCCCCGCCTCATCAGCCTTTGAACTCTCCCGGCTGACGCCAGTTTCGATTGAAGTTCGCCTGGCAATGGCGATGTTGGATCGGTTCGACTAGCAGTCACCTTCTTCTCCTGCGTCAATGATTTCTGAAATATGAGTAGCGCTAATCCCGTATCTTACTACGCGGCGAAACAGTCGGCGAGCATCGAGTCAATAACAGAAACACGTTACGGACACAAAGGGCTTTGCAGTGTGCTGAAAAATCCGTCGCGCCGAAAGTAAAAATGAGAGCGAACCATTGAAGAGACTTAGGTCATTGGCCGGACGCGCTACTCGACGACCGCACCGCGTCCTGGCACTCTCTGGCGAGTGTTAGCACCTTGTCTATCCCTGGGTCGGAGCGCAGCTTTGCCAGCAGGGGATCAGAAACAATATTGGAGTACGCGCAATAGTTGCGCTCGACGGCACTCTGCAGCAGGTCGAGTCCCGCTTGCTTCTTGCCGCAGTATCCGAGAAGCGCACCTTCAAAATACAGAATCTCAGGATCGGCCTCTGCGGCCTGATTCGCTTCCAACTCCTGCGCAATGCGGTCGAGATCTGACGGCGGCCGCAGCAGCAGGCAGGCTTCCAGCAGGTCGCGGTGATAGCGAGGAGCGGTCGGCATTCGTTTGACAGCTTCCTTCGCCTCGGCGACTTTGCCTTCGCGCAGCAGAATGGACGGCAGCACGTACGCGGCCCATTCCGAACCGGCATCGAGGCGAACGAAGTCCCTGGCGCGTGCGGTATTACCCAGTTCCATAAAAGCCCACGCGCAAGAGCGAAAAGTATAATTGCCCGGATCCAGCGCCAGCGCCGCGTCGCACTCTTTTGCCGATTGCTCCAGCATGCCTGCGTAGCGGTAAACATAGCTCATGGTGAAGTGAGCTTCGGCGCTGTCAGGGCGGCGCTTGAGTAAAGCCTGCGCCGCTTCGTACGCCTTTCCCAACTCACCTCTCTCCACGCGATTGGCGATCAACTGCCCGGCTGCAAGGCTGAGATCGGGATCTAACGCCAGAGCACGCTCGTATGCCTGGTTAGAGCGCTGGAACATGGGCTCGCCACCATCGGAATAGGTCGCGTCATAGTAGCAACGCAGACCCAACTGCTCCCACGCTGGCGCATAAGTCGGATCCATCTGAACCACGTGCTCCAGTACTGAAATGGCGTCCTTGTTCGCTGCTGGATCATGCGGCAGAGCGACGCTGTGCAAGTAGAGGTCGTACGCCTGCGCATTCTTGGGACGAGTACCCGCCTCGGTGGGTCCGCCAGCCACACCCAGCGTCGGCAGCAAGCCCTGATGCACCTGAGCGGCCATCGCGCTTTGCAAAGCGATCAGGTCCTGGGTGGGCGCAGTGAAGCTAGTCTGCCATAGCAGCCGATTGTTGTTGACGTCGACTGCTTCCAGCGTGACCAGCAGATTGTCGCCCTGCTTCAAGAAATGTCCTGTCAGCAGGGTGCTCACGTGCAACTGCCGGCCCACCTGCCCAGGATCGACGTTGTTGCCTGCATACTTTTGTGTGCTCGAAGAAGGACGCACATCCAGCGTGTGCGTGTAGGTAAGCACATTGGCGATCTCGTCGGCCAGCGCGTAGCGAAGAAAGTCAACACTGATATCGCCGTTCACGTTCTGCAAGGGCAGTACGGCGATGGTATTCTTCGCGGCGACTCCCTCTCCCAGGCGGTGCTTGAACCACCATGCTCCCACGGGAATCAACAGGGCCAGAAGCAGCGCGATGACTCCCAACAAGATGTACGTTTGCGTGCGGTTCGTAGTTTGAAATGTGCTGGTCTTGATGCGGTACGGCAAGGCGGCGCGCAACCGTCCGCTGGTTGTTAGTCCGGGCTCCGTCTCCCGTTTCAGCGACTGCAGGTCACCCTTCAGCGCCAATGCAGTTGGGTAGCGATTGCCGCGGTTCTTTTCCATCGCCCTGCCCAAAATGCCTTCCAGGTCCACGGGCAGCGCCGGGTTCAGTTTTCGAGGAGACACCGGCTTGCGGTTAAGGATGGCCTCCAGCGTGGTCACCGCATTGGCTCCGGCAAACGGCTTCTGACCCGTCGCCATCTGGTAAAGCACCACGCCAAGGGAGAATAGATCGCTGCGCGGATCAAGCTCCTCGCCGCGGGCCTGCTCCGGGGACATGTAAACCGCAGTGCCGAAAATGTCACCGGCTACCGACAGCGGATCTTCCAGCTTCCCTTCAGCTGTCTCAATTCCACGCGACAACTTCGCCAGCCCGAAGTCGAGGATCTTCACCTGCCCGCTCTGCGTCAGAAAGATGTTGGCTGGCTTGATATCGCGATGGATAATGCCTTTGGCGTGGCAGGCAGCTAGCGCATCCGCTACCTGAATTCCGATGTCGAGGAGCTCGTCCACAGGTATGAGCTCGCCGTGCAGCCTGTCTTTCAGGCTCATCCCCTCCAGCTTCTCCATCACGATGTAGGGATGTCCGTCCAAGTCCTCGATGTCGTGGATGGTGCAAATGCCGGGATGGTTCAACTGCGAAGCCGCCCGCGCTTCCAGCACAAAGCGGTTCAGGGCTTTGGGGTCATTTACCAGGCTCTCAGGAATGAACTTCAGCGCGACGTGGCGGCCCAGGCGCGTATCGACCGCGTCGTATACCAAGCCCATGCCCCCACCACCAAGCTTTCCCACGATGCGGTAGTGAGAAACGGTCTGACCGATCATCCCCGGGGCCACGGTTTCCATTTGGCGGTTATGTTAGGCTGCGCCAGAAATCCGGTCAACCTGAGGCAGCCCCTCGGAGTGTCTCAGTCGATACTTCCTCTTGCGTGATCCATGCCGCAGAAGCTCAAACTTTGCCTGTGATACGATTTGCCCACCTGCACAAGAGTGAAACCCTGTCGCTCAAGATGTGTCCTCTTGGCCTCGGAGCGGTGCAACTGCTGGGCACTCACAAAGATCGCTTTTATGCGTCCTTCACAGATCCGCGTTTTCATCCTGGTATTAGTGGCGCTGGCATTTCTTGGTTGGGCGGTCCCCACGGCCGCTAATTTCATCATTGAGTACAACTGGTGGAAAGAAGTCGCGCAGGTTGACACGTGGTTCAGCATGCTGTGGTACAGCATTGCCCCGGCAGCGGTCGGCGCCCTGGTGGCTTTCATCGCGCTTTTTATGGCTCATGCGCGCGGTGTGCACTTCGCTGGCGTCCGTAAACGTGACTACCCTCTATACTTCCGCCTGGTTCCGGTCGCTCTGGCCGTATTCGCATTGCTGTTGGCGTCCGCCTCGATTGACTTCTGGACGGTCATGCGTTTTTTCGGGTCGCGTGGCCTGGCCGCACCTCCCGACGCATGGCAGGACAAGGTTTTTTCGCACGCGTTGCCGTTTTATCTGTTCGATCTGCCTTTCTATTCGGACTTACTTGGATTTCTATTCGTGGTGGCGATTCTTTCCGCCTTGCTGTTCTGGATCACAGCGCGCGGATGGCAACTGTTCGAACGCGTCCGCTATCGGTTGGTCGATCGACAGGCGGGTCCTATCAACATTGGGGACTACTTACGGTTGCCGGGCGCAACACGCACCCCCTTCTTTCGCATCATTGCCGTGATTCTATTGTTGGGTTTTGCTGCCTGGGTTTACCTGGGCAACTATGAGCTTCTGTTCAACTCTCACGCGTTCATGACAGGCGCCGATTTCGTGGACGAAAAGGTAACTCTGCCTTTGCGCTGGCTCTTGATCCTATCGGCCGTGGTGGCACTGCCGCTGGTTTGGATGTCGAAGTTTAAGCAGGCAGTCGTCCTCGTAATGTCTTGTTTCATCCTGCAACTGGCCTTGCCAGCCGTCGTCCGCGCTGTCTATGTTCGGCCGAATGAGATCTCGATCGAGCGGCCCTACATCGAGCGCCACATTCAGGCAACCACCGCTGCTTTTGGCCTAAATCGGAATGCCACGGAACAACCTTTTACACCTTCCGGACAAGGCGTGGTCGATCCCGTGCAAGATGCAACCTTGCTGGCTAATGTTCGGCTGTGGGACCTGCGCGCCTACAACGCAACCATCACGCAGATTCAAGCTCTGCGGCCCTACTATACTTTTCCCGACACGGACGTTGATCGCTATTTCATTAATGGACGCATCAAGCAGGTACTGCTTTCTCCCCGCGAAATTGATGTCACCCAGTTGTCCGCCGAAGCGAGCGAGAGCTGGATCAATCCCCGTTTCATTTACACCCACGGTTTTGGCGTGGTCGTCGCAGAGGTCAACAAAATCACGCCTGATGGCCTGCCCGTGTTGCTGGTCGAGAACGCTCCTCCTGAGATCAAGTCGCCCGGCTTCCAGCTTACCCGGCCGGAGATTTACTTTGGCGAGAGGACCCAGGACCCGGTTTTCGTTCACACCGCGCGCGAAGAGTTCGATTATCCCTCCGGCGACCAGAACAAGTATTCCACCTACCAAGGCACAGGTGGCTTTCCGGTTGGTTCTTTTCCTCTGAAGGTTGCGGCGGCGATCTCTCAAGGCGAGCCGAACATCGTTTTCACGGGATATCTCACCGGCCAGAGTCGCATGATGATCTATCGGAACGTGAAAGCCAGACTGGCGCACCTGGCGGGCTTCTTGCACTGGGATCCTGATCCGTACCTGGTGATTGCCGATGACGGCAGGCTGGTGTGGATGGTGGACGGCTACACAACGTCTCTGTCGCATCCGTATTCGGCGGTGCTTCCGGTTGCCGGCCTTGAGGATGGCGCGAATTACATTCGCAACGCCGTGAAAGCGACCGTCGATGCCTACTCGGGGAAAATGTCCTTATACGTATTCGATCCCAGCGACCCCATCATCCAGGCTTACGAAAAATTGTTTCCTAAGCTATTCCTGCCCGCGTCGGAGATGCCCGCCGATCTACGCCGGCACGCCCGTTATCCCGAAGCACTTTTCCAAACGCAAGCCGAGGCGTACCGAATCTTTCATATGCGCGATCCGCAGGTGTTCTACAACAAAGAAGACATTTGGGAGATCGCACGCGACCTTTTCAGCCAGTCGGGACAACCAGAGCCGGTAGCGCCAACCTATATCGTAGCTACCTTGCCGGGGGAGAAAGATCCCGAGTACCTGCTGATTCTGCCATTTAGCCCAAGGGGCAAGGACAATTTGATTGGCTGGATGGCTGGACGATGCGATGGTGATCAGCTGGGGAAACTGGCCTTCTATCAACTGCCGAAGCAGCAGTTGATGTACGGTCCCATGCAGATCGAATCGCGCATTGACCAGGACCAAAACATTTCCAAGGACCTCACGCTATGGAACCAGCAGGGCTCGCACGTGCTGCGCGGAAACATCATCTCTCTCCCCGTGACTGGTGGCTTCCTCTACCTCGAGTCGATCTACATTCAGGCAAGCGAAGCGCGCATGCCACAGCTTAAGAAGGTAGTGCTGGCGATGGGCGACCGGTTGATCTACCGCGACACCTTCGACCAGGCCTTGGCCGATCTGACCGCAACGCCACTCCCAGCGGCAACGCCTTCCGCTCCCGCTCCCGTCTTGCCGGCGAACCAGAAGAATGTACCCTCACTCACTGAGCAACTACACCAGCTACGAGATCAAGCCGAACAACTGGCGCGAGAACTCGAAAAGCTGGAAAAGGAATCTGTCAAGAAGTAGATTCAATCCCCGCGAGTTGTCGATTTCAGGTTGCCGTTTTTTGGGAATCTGCGTCGAAACTTGCGGCATCAACCCCAGCGGGCGTCCTCGTCGCTTGGTGTATTGCGTGGCCGTCTTCCACCCGACTTCCGGTCGAATTGGAGTCAATTCCCATGTAGTAGCGCGCCCAAAGGCGCAGCTGGCACTTCACCCAGTCGCATTAGGTACTTCTCAACGATAGCGAAGAATTCATAGGAGGGTTCATGGCAACGACAGTCGCAATAGCAACGATGAAGGTGGCGCAAGTCTCCAAGCCAGGAGCGGATTTTCAGATCGTCGAGCGGAAGATTCCCGATCCGGCTGCAGGACAGGTGCGCATCAAGGTGCAGGCTTGTGGTGTTTGCCACAGTGACATGCTCACGAAGGAAGGCTTGTGGCCTGGAATTCAGTATCCCCGCGTTCCAGGACACGAAGTCGCCGGCATCATTGATGAGGTGGGCGCTGGTGTTTCCACGTGGAAGAAGGGGCAGCGTGTAGGGGTCGGCTGGCATGGCGGCCGCGACAACACGTGTCGCGAATGTCGGCGTGGAGACTTTCGCAATTGCCAGAATCTGCAAATTCCGGGCATCAGCTATGACGGCGGATATCAGCAATACATGGTCGCTCCCATCGAGGCGCTGGCCGCCATACCGGAAACTCTAAAAGACGCCGAGGCGGCACCGCTGCTCTGCGCCGGAATTACCACCTACAATGCGCTGCGGCACAGTGGTGCGCTGCCCGGCGACCTGGTCGCAGTGCAGGGCATTGGCGGTCTGGGTCATCTCGGAATTCAATTCGCAAACAAATTTGGTTACAACGTGGCGGCCATCGGACGCGGGTCGGAAAACGCTTCGCTCGCCAAGAAGTTAGGAGCGCGTGTGTATATCGACAGCCAAGCGGCGAAACCAGCAGAGGCGTTGCAGAAGCTGGGCGGCGCGCGGGTGATTCTGGCGACGTCCCCAAACTCGAAAGCAATGTCCGAACTGATCGACGGTCTGGGGCCGAACGGCGATCTCATGGTGGTTGGTGCGACCTTCGATCCCATTGAGGTTTCGCCGATACAACTTATTAATGGAAGTCGAACGATTCAAGGCTGGGCCTCGGGAACAGCAGCCGATTCTGAGGACACCCTGCGCTTCGCCGAACTGAGCGGTGTGCGTGCCATGATCGAGACGTATCCGCTGGAAAAAGCGGCCGAAGCTTATGACCGCATGATGAGCGGCAAAGCAGAGTTTCGCGTCGTTCTGACAATGTGAGGTTGGCAAGACTGGGAACACTACGAGCACCAGTCCGACGAGCTTGCATGAGCAACGCCATGCGATGCGTCTTTTCACATGGCCGATTGGACCCGGTGCTTGCCGGTTTCCTGTGTCATCGTGATGGCCATTTCCGTAACGCTTGCATCATTTCAATTGCCGACCCCAAGGCCACGGAAAGGAACCTCCCATGAAGAACCCAACTTCCTATCGCACGGCGCGGATCGATGAGCTGTCCATTTTTTACCGGGAGGCTGGCTCGAAAGACGCGCCGACGCTCCTCTTACTTCACGGACTACCCTCTTCGTCGCGAATGTTCGAGCCGCTCTTTGCCCGGCTTTCCGATCGCTATCACCTTGTCGCGCCCGATTACCCGGGCTTCGGACACAGCGACTGGCCGGACCCGGAAAAATTCGCGTATAGGTTCGATCACTACGCCGACGTCATGAATCGTTTCGTCGAATCGCTCGGACTCTCGCGTTTCACCCTTTACATGCAGGATTACGGCGGCACTGTAGGCTTTCGCATGGCCTTAGCGCATCCCGATCGCATCGCGGCTCTGATTGTTCAGAACGCGGTCGCGCACAACGAAGGCCTGGGGGCAATCTGGAAGACGCGGCGGGAGTTTTGGGCCGATCGCGTTGCCAACGAAACCGCCCTGCGCACAAATCTGCTCTCGCTAGCTACGACGCGTACCCGCCATGTCGGAAACGATCCGAACCTGGATCGCTATGATCCTGATCTGTGGACCGATGAATTCTATTTTCTCAGCCAACCCCACCAGGCCGAGATTCAGAGCGATCTGTTTTTCGACTATCGAACCAATGTAGACGCCTACCCTAAATGGCAAGCCTGGATGCGCGAAAAGCAGCCACGCCTGCTGGTGATCTGGGGCAAGTATGACCCCTCGTTCGATCTCGGCGAGCCGGAGCGCTACCGCCAAGATGTTCCGAACGCGGAGGTCCACGTACTCGACGCGGGACATTTCGCGCTCGACACCAAAGCAGATGAGATTGCGGCCCTGGTAGGCGATTTCATGAACACGCAGAAGTAAACAGCAATCTTCGTTGATAGGCCGATTCTCTCAGAGTTTCTTCTGCACTACCCAAGTGCTCATCGAGCGTTGATTTTGCACAACGGTGGTCTTCAACGGCTCGGCAAGATTGCCGCCTAACCGTGGGGCCATCGAGCCGAGCAGCGCCTCGTCCACCAGATAGCGCTCCGCGCCATCCGGCGATTGGAAGCGGCGTCCCTGGACGCGTTTCAACTGGCTCTCCATGCCGATCGTGGATGCGAGGCGGCAGAAAAAGAGCCCACCCGGCTTAAGAACGCGCCATGATCCCTGCAGCATCGACTCGAAGTGTGCGTCGTCGCTGGCGAAATGGAGGACAGCGCTGCTGAGGACCACATCCGCGCAGGCATCGTCGAAAGACATATGTTCGACAGGTTCGGCTCGAAAATTAGATACCGGAAGAGCGGGCGCAAACGTTCGCGCGAGGGAGCGGACGTTCTCCACGGCCTGCGCGTCTGAATCCGCTCCGTAAACTTCATACCCTTCGCGCAGGAAGTACACCAGGTTTCGACCGGAACCGCATCCGGCGTCCAGTATTCGCATGCCCGGTGAGATGCGACCTTTCAGAAGCTGGTCGAAAAGATAGATATCGATCTTGCCAAACTGCTGCTGGAGCGTGGGAATGAACATTGCTTGAACCCTAGCCGGGAGGTGGGGTAGTGTCAAATGTTAGGGGCGCTGACTTTCGTACTGATCTTCTATGAGCTGCGCGCCGCATGTCGAGGAAACAATGCCATGGGCGGTTGGCCGCGGCGCCCGGGTCTTGACGTAGCAAGTTAGATGGTGCCGGGAGGGGGACTTGAACCCCCACAACCCTTTCGGATCTGCGGATTTTAAGTCCGCTGCGTCTGCCAGTTTCGCCATCCCGGCAAGGGAAGGATGGACGCGTTCGATGAAGGCGCCTGCCTTCGAGCCTACAACAGCCGCGCGGAAACCCACAACCAGCCGAGCCAGGAATGATCGCTGTTTTATTTAAGCCGGAGATTGCGGAAAGACGATGATGTTTTCCGTTTCGGTGCCCCGGGAACCGCGCTTCGCCAGATACATAGCCTGGTCGGCGGCCGCTCGTAGTTCATCGGGGGTACGCCCATGATCGGGATACAGGGCCACGCCGATGCTCATTCCCGTTTGAATTAATTGTCCTTCCACTCTTAAGGGAACCGCCAGCGCCGACTCCAGCGCCGATATCAGAATGTCAGCGCCGTGTTCATCGGACACATCGCTCACCACCGTGAACTCATCCCCGCCCGAGCGTGCCAAGGTATCGGCGGCACGCATCCGGCTGGAGAGCCGCAACACCACCTGCTGCAAAGCCAAATCGCCGATTCGGTGACCGAAGGTGTCGTTTACCTCTTTGAAGCGGTCGAGATCGATCAAGAAAACGGCCACCTTGCGGCCCGCCCGGGCGGCGCGGGTGAGGGCCTGTTCCAAGCGATCTTCCAGCAACCGCCGGTTAGGTAGGCCCGTCAATGCGTCGTGATAGGCCAGATATTCGTTCTTGTGAACCTGTTCCTCAAGCAGCGTCAGGATCATTCCCACTGCCACAAAGTACTTGGGGATGTTCCAGACCTCGGATTCAACGACTGTCGATGGAGAGTAGAGTTGCAGAACTACGCCGATGGGAAAGACCGCGCCCCAGCCGACGAAACCGAACACTGTAGTCAGCACACCCGCCGTACCGCGATGAAAGTGGCGCCAGTAGAGGAAAGCGACCACGAAGTTGAAGCCCGCCAGCATAACTTCGAGTCCAAAATCAGCATGGTTGCGTGCAATCACCCAGATCATTGCAGACGAGAAAATTACCGATGCCAGCAGCACTCCGGCAAGGTAGGTGGGCAAGTCGCGATACCACTTCCAAGCCAATACTGAAGTAGTGGCGAGGGCAGCAATTACCACGAGGTAGTAAAAGCCCCGCGCGGTCAACTCCCAAATCACCCCAGTTGTGTACAACAGTGCGGGAATACCGAGGATTGCTCCCAGCAGCAGTTGGCGGCGACGGGTCGTGCCGCGTGGCGACATGGAGATCAGGAAGGATATGCTCGCCAGTTCCAGCGCTCCTAAGCTGACGACCGATGTCACACGGTCCCAAAGACCATTACCCACATCTACAAATGCAGCGACGAAATGTATGAGGACAAGGAACCACCCCGTCAGCCAGAGGTGCAACCGCTCGGCCGCAGCTTGGCGGAGAACAGCCCGAAAAACCCAAACCAGGATTGCCAGCGCAATCAGACTGGGCAAAACCTTAAAGTCCATAACGTAAGCTTGGCGCTCACTAAGAGTATGACAGTGATTACGAAGGAATTCTAAAAAAAAATTGGGAGGAGGTCGATACTACAAAAGACGCACAGGGTCGTGCACAAGATAGTAACTACGGCGGACGTAGTAATACCAAGAAGGCCCTGAGCTCGCGAAATATTGTCCGTTGATCCTCTCCGGAAAATGACCCGGATAAGCTTTCTGCCTACCGCACCTTGACGTCTGGTTCAACCGACATGCCCGGCCGTAACAGGCCATCCTTGTTGAAGTCGGGCTTGTTGTTACCATCAAAATCAATTCGCACCGGTATACGCTGTACCACCTTGACATAGTTACCGGTGGCGTTTTCCGGCGGCAATAGGCTGTATTTTGCGCCGGTCGCTCCGCCGATGCTGGTGACGTGGGCATTCCATTTACGCCCGCCGTAAGTGTCGACCTTGATCTTGGCCGGCTGCCCGGGCCGCATGTGAGCAAGTTGGGTTTCCTTGAAGTTGGCTGTTACCCAGATATCATTCAGCGGAACGATGGCCATCAGGTCCTGGCCGTTGGATACGTTCTCTCCCACCTGCACCGAGCGCTTGCCCACCACGCCATCTACCGGAGCCAGAATCGTCGTGTAGGAGAGATTGAGCTGCGCTTGATCAAGCGCGGTTTTGGAGCGTTGCGCCAGGGCATCGGCGGACTTTGCCTTCGCCTGGGTAGCCGCCACCGTATTCGGTGTGGCCCGCGCATTCCGCACTTCGGCGGTGGCTTGCTCGATGCGGGATTGTGCTTGTTTCACTTGAGCCTGGGCGGCCAATAACGCCGCCTGGCGCGCGCTGACGGTCGCGTTGGCTGCAGTTGCCGCCGCGATAGCCTGGTCGAACTGCTGCTGTGCGATCTCGCGCTTTCCCAATAGTTGGCGATACCGCTCGACATCGGTGTTGAGCTTCAGCGCATCCGCTTGCGCTTCTTGCACCTGGGCCTGCGCAGCTTCTACTTGCTTCAGGGCCGCAGTCACGCCAGCCTGCGCAGAGTCCATGTCGGCGCTGGCGGAACGGATCTGGCTGAGCGAACCGACGCTGGAAACTGGCACCCCAAACTGGGCGGCTTCAGCCTGGGCTTGCGAATCCTGATAGTCAGCCTGGGCTCGGGCCAGCGCCACCTGGTAATCCGTCGGATCAATCTGCACCAGCACATCGCCTTTGTGAACGACTTGACCGTCATCGTAGTTCACCCTGGTAACCTGGCCGGCTACGCGCGCGCTGATGGGGTAGATATGGCCGTCAATCTCAGCGTCATCGGTGTCCTCCCAGTGACGGCTCTCCCACCAGAACCAACCCACTAACACCACCACCACAATCGCAACCAGAAAGACAATTGGTTTGGCAGCGGGATGCTTCTGGAAGAAGCCGCGACGGTCTTCCTCGTAGCGCTTTACCTCCGGATCAACGTGCTCTTCTTCCGGTTGATGCGGGGCTCCGGGCCGTTCCAACTCGTTCTCATCAGTCGTGCTCGGACTCATCTTTTCACCTTGTCAAGAATTACTACTCGTCGTGTGGAACTGTCGTTGCCGAAGCGTTTCCGTTCCCTGGGCTCGGCTGCGTCATCGTAGAACTGGAGCCCGCTTGCTGGCGGGGCAGGGATGTATCGATTCCCGCGGCCATTCCAGCCGATGCGGGAACTTCGCCAGGGAGCGCTTCGGGCGTGTTACTTGCGTGCCCGGGTCCAGCCTTTCCGTTCGCCGGCAGTGTGCTTCCTGGCTCTGCCAGATATTGCTGTACCGCCTGTTCGGCATTGCCAATGGCACGCGCCAACAGGACCTTGGCTATGTTGTGCGAATACAAACTGGAGATGAAGAGGTCGTTGGCCGCAGCTAGCTGCTGCTGCGCCTGAATGACCTCGACGTTGTTGGTTACGCCCGCGGCGAAGCGATCTTGCGACTGGCCTAAAGCCTGCTGCGCATAGTCAAGACCCGTTTTCGCCACCTCTACCTGTCGCGCTGCCGCCGTCAAATCGAGGATCGCATCTTGTACGTCCTGTTCAATGCGCCCTCTCATATCGTCAACTTGAGCCTGCCGCTGCTTCAGGATGGCCTCGGTCTGTTGCACGTCCGCTTCGACTTTGCCCCCTTCAAATATCGGAATTCTCAGAGTAGCGGCAGCTGACCAGTTGGGGGACATGGAATCGGGAGTCGTCCCCAGCACGCCATACTCACCCGCAAAATCAATCGATGGCAAGCGCTGCTTCCACGCCGCCTCCCGGCTCAATTGGGCTGCGCGCAACGACGCCAGTGCGGCTTGATAATCGGGACGCGTTTGCAGTGCGCGGGCGTAAGCGTTTTCCAGCTCTGCTTCGGGCAAGGGGTGATAGGGAACCCGATTCACCAGGCGAAACTTCTGGCCCACCGGCAATCCAATGACGCGGGCCAGCGCGATGCGCTGTTTTTCCAGTTCATTCTGTGCCTCGATCAGCGCTTCCTGCTGTGCCTGCAGCTGCACCCGCGCGCGCAGGGTATCGATGTTAGGCGCGATCCCCGCCGTCTCCTGGTCAGACGCCAACTGATACAGCGCTTGCGCAGTTTTCAGCTCGGCTTCCGTGGCCGCAACTCGCGATTCGTTGGCGATAGTGAGCAGGTAATTCGCCCCTACTGCAAGCACCACGGTGTCACGTGCATCGCGATAAGTAAACTGCGCGGCCTTCACGTTCTGGCTGGCGGCGCGAACGTTATCGATCGTGTGTAAATCAATTGCGTTCCAAGACCCGGTGGCGCGCAAGTCGGTGATGCCAAACGGCCCAACCGACCCCGGAATGCCAGGAAAAATCGAGGAGCTCAACCCCAGGGCCTTCAAGTTGATTTTCTGCTCCTCTTCCGCGAATGATCCGTTAACCATCGGCATCATGTCGCTGAGCGCGCGCAGGTGGGATGCTCGCGACTGCTCCGTAACCCGCTCAGCCAAATACAAACCGAGGTTGTACTTTAGCCCGCGTTGCAGCGCGTCTTCGATGGTCAGATCGATGGTCTCGGCCGTGGCCTTACCCTGGGGAATCGAACCCGCATAGGGATCCTGATTGCGATTGACAACCTGCTCAGCCGAGGGCAGCGAATATAACGCTTGCCCGGAACCTTGAGCTGTCGCGGAACCGCTGGCCAACAGAAGAAGAGTGCCGATCAGCCTTATACCAAAGGCAAAACCAGTCTTGCGGAGTGCATTGCTTTCGGGTCGTTCCATGTTGTATTTAGTACATACATGCATGTATGACATCGTACAAGTCACCGTTCTTAGATGAATAACCAGGCAGCGGCGTTGCGTAAAATCGGCATCCAACGCTGTCGGCAACTTAGATGTCGATTCGAGGATATATGAAAGGGCCAGGGCCCTCATCTCGCCGGCAGGAGCTCACCCGCGCCCGCCTCATTCAATCCGCCGAAAAAATCTTTGCGCGGGACGGTTTCGAAGCCGCCAAACTCGAGGAGATCGCCGCCAACGCAGGCTACACCCGGGGCGCCTTCTACGCCAACTTCAAGAACAAGGAAGATTTGTTCTTCGCTCTGCTCGAGGCGGAAATATCCTCGCGCATCGAAAAAGGCCGCAATCGGATTGACCAGTTCGAGGATCCAGTTGCGAAGCTGCAGGCCTTGCGAACTTTTATCCTGGATATCTGCCTGGACCGCCGCTGGAGCCTCTTGGCGCTGGAATTCAAATTGTTCGCCATCCGTCATCCCGAAGTAAAAGCGAGATTGGCGGCAATGAATCGCCGCTTTGCCAGCTCCCGTGCCGGCATTTTGCGCGATGTCATGCAAGGTCTGGGTCGGCAACTACCGGCGTCTGCGAATGCCGCCGGGATGTCGTTAGCGGCGTTGGCCTATGGCCTTACCCTGGAGCACATGCTGGACCGCGCCATCATGCCGGAGGGTGACGTCACGAAGATCATGGCGAATTTCTTCGATGGCCTGACCGCAGGAATTGAAGGAAAGCCATCGGGTCGGCGCGGTCTTCAGCCCGATCGCCGAGCATGAGTCTCTATCCGCTCTGCCCGTTGTGATAGAGTCCCACCTCGCTGGTCGAGGGGCGCCTCATCAAATCACGTATGGCGTGCTGCACAGATTTTCCTTGTTGCAGAATGGCGTGCATCTGCTCGGTGATCGGCATTTCCACACCCGTCCTGCGCGCCAGGCCCACTGCGGCGTTGGTGGTAAGCACTCCCTCCGCCACCATTCCGTGCATCCCTGCGATGATGTCCTCCAGTTTGCGTCCGCGCCCTAGTTCGACGCCGACGCTCCGGTTTCGCGAGAGCCCGCCGGTGCAGGTAAGAACCAAATCTCCAAGTCCGGCCAGGCCAGCCATGGTTTCCGGCCTGCCGCCACAGGCGACCACCAGCCTTGTGATCTCAGCCAGCCCCCGCGTGATAAGCGCGGCAACGGTGTTGTAGCCGAGGTCCATGCCGAACAGAACGCCGGCGGCGATGGCGACGATATTCTTCAGCGCCCCGCCTAACTCCACTCCAACTACATCGTCGTTGGTGTACACGCGAAAGTTGGGATCGCTGAATTCCCTCTGCACCGTTATGGCAAGTTCACGATCGGCGGAGGCAATCGTGATTGCAGTGGGGTCTCCCTTGGCAACTTCCTTCGCAAAACTCGGTCCGCTTAACGCTCCGATACGTGGCGCAACCCTGGCCGAGGCGCTAAGCACCTGCGTGATTACCTCTGTCATACGCAAGAGCGAATCATTTTCGATGCCTTTGGTCGCGCTGACGAAAATCATCTCCGGCCTGAGGTGCGGCAGCATGGCTTGGAATACCCGGCGGGTGTGGTGCGACGGCATGACGCTGACGACAATCGAGACACCGTGTAACGCCTCTTGCAGGCTATTGGTGCACTCGACAACCTCTGGAATCACTTGTTGTGGCAGGAACAAATCGTTGACGCGATGTTCGCGAATGCTCTCGCGCACCTCGGCCTCATGCGCCCACAGGCGAACGTGGTGGGTTTCTTTGCGTCCCAACACGGTGGCGATTGCCGTGCCCCACGCTCCTGCGCCGATGACTGCGATCTCGCTCACAAGCAGGTCTCTTTCAACGAAAACGGTTTTCGGTGCCAGTCATAAGGCGCTGGATGTTGTCCTTGTGGCGCACGATGACCAGCGCGGATGCAGCCGTAATCACCAATAGGATAGGAGCGGTGTTTCGCTCCGCCGGATTGAGCCATAGAACGAACCACGGAAATGACGCAGCCGCAGCGATACTGCCCAAAGAAACATAACGCGTCAATGCGAACACAACCACGAACAGCAAGAGCGAAAGCAGCAGACACTTTGGCGCAAGCGCGAGAAAAGCGCCAGCGGCGGTAGCTACTCCCTTGCCGCCCTTGAAGCGGAGCCACACCGTGAACATGTGCCCCAGGATCGCGCAAAAGGCAGCGACCGACGCCAACAAAAAAATCGTACGGCTGTCGAGTGGCTGGGGAGAAGAATCGTAGAGGCTGCGCTGGATGCTGCTGCCTGTAAATCGTTGCGACTCCGCAATCCAGAAGGCAAATGCCACCGCCATGTAGCCTTTGAGCGCGTCTAGAAGCAAAGTCGCGATCGCCAGCC
Source organism: uncultured Acidobacteriaceae bacterium (assembly GCA_963748225.1). Classification (GTDB taxonomy): domain Bacteria; phylum Acidobacteriota; class Terriglobia; order Terriglobales; family Acidobacteriaceae; genus Bog-257. Next base: position 251,170 of record CAVVHW010000009.1, on the reverse strand, counting down.
CCTTCGATCCGGTGCGCGCAACGTTGGTCGCGCCGATATTTCCGCTGCCGGTAGCGCGAACATCCTGCCCGCGAAAAACACGCACCAGCAGGTAGCCGAAGGGTATCGAGCCCAGCAGATAGGAAACTACCACGATGATAAGCGTGAGCTTGGTCAAAGTTATTCGCCGGGCAACAAAGCTATTGCAACGGATAGCGCGACAACTTCGTATATCGCGCACCCGCCGGGGACAGCTTGCTCTCGTAGAGACAGAACTCGTGCGCGGTCATTGTACCGAACTCCAGTTGGACAAGGGTTACCAGTTTGGTTTGTACCAGACGGAGGGCAGGTGCCGAACGTTCTCCGGAAACCGGACGCCCGCTGCCGGTGCGCGCCAGCGTCAAGTGTGGTTTGAAAGGACCGGCATCCCGTTCGAATCCCAGCGGCTGAACAGCTTGGCCGATTGCGTTCACCAACTCCTGCAGATGCGGATCAGCCTCAATGCCGACCCAGAATACGCGCGGGGACTTTGGAGAAGGGAAGAATCCGGCATTGCGGAAGCTCAGATCGATGACTGCACCTCGCACCGTTTGCAAGGCACTCTGAATCTCGTCGAGCTTCTTGGTCTCGCCTAGAAACTGCAATGTGATATGAAAAGTCTCCGGGCCTACCCAGCGAACATCGGGCGCCAACGGCTGCATTTGATTGCGGAATTCGGTGATTCGCTGACGGATGTCCGGGTCGATATCGAGAGCTACGAAGAGGCGCATATCTTTACATGAGCATGCGCCGGACCAGGTCGAGCGCTTGCTGGCTCGCCCATCGCCGGATGCGATCACGGTCTCCAAAAAAACGCCGCTGCACGACTTCCTGCTTGTGACCATTGGTCACCGCAACGTACACCAGGCCAACCGGTTTCTCTTCCGTGCCCCCGCCGGGCCCTGCGACTCCGGTGACTCCGACGCCGATGTCGGCATTGCAAATCTCGCGAATATTCTCCGCCAGCGCCAGCGCGACTTCTTTGCTTACCGCGCCATGCGCTTCGATCATCAGCGGAGGGATGTCGGCAAAAAGCGTCTTCAAGTCGTTCGAGTACACCACCGCGCCACCCAGAAAATAGCGCGAGCTTCCCGGTACCGAGGTGATGCGTTCGGCGATCATTCCGCCCGTACACGACTCGGCTACCGCTAGCTTCGCGTTGCGCATCTGCAAGTAGTAGCTAACGATCTCCTCCAGCGATTCGCCTGCCGACGAGAACACGGCGTCATCGAGTTCGTCTTCCAACTCGTCGGCCAGCCTATCCACTTCCGCTTGTGCCTCATCCTTGGTAGCTGCAGTTGCGCGCAGGTGAAATTCGACCTGTCCCTGGCCAGCCAGCACCGTGGTTTCGATATGGGGATACTTCTTGTAGATTGGCGCGGTACGCGCATCCACGGCAGATTCACCCATCATTGCGACCTTCAAAACTCGCGTGGCAATTGCGGCTGGTGGCACGAACGCGCGCAAACGATCCATGCACTGTTTGTCCCACATTTCATGCAGTTCATGTGGAGGCCCAGGTAGCAGCACGACAATTCTGGGATGTCCATTCACGGAAGTGTTCAGCCACTGTCCCGGCGCCGTACCTCGGGAGTTTGGCAGTACCTCGGCGCCCTGCAGCACGTCCCCTTGCTGCGCATTGTTCTCGGGCATTTGAATACGGCGTTCGGCGAAGCGTTTATACAGTGCAGTGACAATCTCGTTGTCCCGCTTAAGCGGTATTCCAAGGGCGGCGGCTACAGACTCGCGGGTGAGATCGTCGGTCGTCGGTCCCAAGCCCCCCATGAAGATTGCGATGTCGGCGCGGCCGATCGCGGTGTGGGCCGCAGAGGTAAGATGTTCGCCATTGTCGCCGACCACCGTCTTGAACGCGACACTGATGCCCAGTTCGTTAAGGCGCTCGGTGAGGAAGAGGGAATTGCTGTCTTGCCGGTACGGGGTGAGCATCTCCGAGCCGATGGCGATGATTTCGGCAATCACGGATTCAGTCTAGCATTCAGCCGTTAGCCGTTAGCACTTAGCAATTAGCCGTGACTCCTGCAATTCAAGCTGTAACGAACGATAGGGGGCGATAGGCCCTGGGATGTTTGTACGGGGCCAGAGCCGGAATACTGAATGCCAACCACTAAGTGCCAAATGCTAAGTGCTAAATGCTAAATGCGCTGTGCTAGCTTTCTGGAATCAGCTCCCGTCCCTCGATGTCCCAGGAAAGGTGATGCACGCCGCTGGTGGTGGCAAGCACGGCGGAGGCGCCGCGTGCAAATGCCAGCCCAACCAGGTTCTGCCCCGACACAACCAGCGACGCCTTGTGGTCGGGTGTAACTCGTACGATACCGCGGCGGCCGTTGAGCGAAGCCGCAACATAGAGGTTGTCGTCAATGTCAACCGCCAATCCTTGCGGGCGCCCCAGTCCACGGTAGAACACGCTCACCGCGCCATGGGGGTCGATTTGCTGAATGGCATCGAAGCTCGAAGTGGTGGGGCCGGCGACATACAGATTTCCATTGTTGCCGAATGCGAGATGATAGGCAGAGACGCTCGGCTCCAGCATGGCGAATACAAAGATCTGGCGTTCACGGTCGATCTTAAAAATGGTCCCGCTGCGATCGCCGACGTACAGATTTCCCGCCGGATCAAAGGCAATTCCGGTCGCCACGCCCATGCCCTCGGCGTAAGAAGTCATGGTGCCGTTCTGCGCCACGCGGTACACAGTGCCGTCATGGCGCGAGGAGACGTACAGGTTGCCTGCACGGTCGAAAGCCATACCCGTGGCATTCATCATCTCGTGTACGAACGGTTTCACGTTGTAACTGTTGTCGATACGATAAATCGCAACCGGGACCTTCTGCCCGCGCGATCCGGAGAACGTGACGTATATGTTGCCGTCTTGGTCGATGGCCGGATTGGCTACCGGGTGGAGATTTTCCGCGATAGGAACGCCGACCCGTACCTCTCCCGGATTGCTCTGGTGACCATTGGTTGCGACCACGACTTCCCCAGAAGCCGCACCGTCCGGTACGCGCGCCACGATGAACTGTTCCGAGCTGATGATGATCGAGCCGTCCACGTCGCCAAATCGAACCTGGGGGCGGCGTAGTTCCTGCGGCCGGAGACCGCGCCCGCTAATGCGAATCTCGCCTCCGGGCAGAGCGCATCTCGGATCGATGGAGTCAATGTGGGGTTTACCATTCACGTTTTTTGCGCCCGCTTTCCGTTCCATCATCCACCGATCTCATTCATCCGTTTCGGCCTTCAGCGTACGATCCCAAAGTGAAGCAACAACTGCAAAACAACCAGCGCATAAACGCCTGCGCCCAAGTCATCGACTACAATTCCCGTTCCTTCCGGCAACTTTTCCAGGCTACGTACCGGAGGCGGCTTAACAATATCGAATGCACGGAAAAGTATAAAGCCGGCGAGCAGCCCTTGCCACACGATGGGACACGCAATCAGCGTGAGCAGTTGCCCAGCAACCTCATCAATTACCACGTGCGAGGGATCCTTTTGGCCGCAGGCGCGAGCCTCCAGCGTTGCCGCCGGTATACCAATCGCCACTACCGCTAAAATCAGCACCACGATAACGGGTATCTGCATCGATGCCGGAAGGTGCCGCGCCAGCAGCCACCACAACAACACGGTGGCCAGCGAACCCCACGTTCCCGGCCCCGGCCGCAGTCGCCCAGCGCCAAAGAAGGTAGCGACCAAAGTGGCCCACCGCGGGGCGGACGACACTTTCAGTGCGGACTCACTCGCGCTGCTTGCCTGGTTGTTTCGGGTAGTTGGAATCGTCGGTCTCCGGATCGTTCAGTGGCGTGGAGATGACATAGCCGCCGCTCGCCCACTTGCCCAGGTCAATCGCACGGCAGTGTTCGCTGCAGAAAGGATACTCGGGATCGTTGGCTAGCACGATCTTTCTGCAAGTTGGACAACGTAAACTGCGAACCTTTTTCTTCATGAAGCAGTTGTCAGTTATCAGTAGTCAGTACGATAACCATTCCACTGAAAGTCTTCAATTGCCAATTTCGATATCTATAAGTCCGCGGGCGAAACAGAAAAGGTGCTCCCAATCTTAAGTTCTGTCCAGGGTTTGCTGACAACTGGCTACTGACAACTGTTTTATGACTAACAACCGCGACTGACAACTACTCTACAATCCGCGCAACCAGGTCGTAGTCGTGTGCCTCAGTGATCTCGCAGCGATAGAATTCGCCCTCGCGAATGTCTTCGCGGTCGCCGAAATCGTTCACGTAAACCGTGCCATCGATCTCAGGGGCATGCATCGCGGCGCGGCCTTCCCACAGCATGTCGGTTTCAGCTGAGGGACCCGACAGCAGCAAATCGAATTGCTGTCCCACCAGCGCACGCTTCTTCTTGCGGCTGATTTGTTTCTGCAGTGACATGAGCTTCCTGCGGCGCCGCTCAATCTCTCTCTGCGGAACTTTGTCAGCCAGCGCGAATGCCCTTGCACCCTCTTCGTCGGAGTAGCCGAACACTCCCAACCAATCGAACTGCGCTTCTCGCACGAACTGGCAGAGCTGTTCGAAATCTTCTGCACTCTCGCCGGGAAAGCCCACGATGAACGAGGTACGCAGCGTCACACCGGGAATCTCGCGCCGCATCTTTTCCACCGAGCGCAAGAATATATCCGCTCCCGCCCCGCGCTTCATACGCTTCAAAACATTCGGCGAGGCGTGCTGCAATGGCACGTCGATGTAGGAACAAATTTTGTCATGCGCTGCGATCGTCCGCAGCAGCTTGCCGGTAATCTTGTTGGGATAAGCGTAAAGGAAGCGCACCCAGCGTAACTTCTCGATCTGCGCCAAACGCTCCAGCAGCAGCGCTAAGCCATCGTTCAGTCCGAGGTCTTCTCCGTAGCAGGTCGTATCCTGGCCGATCAGCGTGATCTCGCGTACGCCTTGATGTGCCAGATGCTGCGCCTCGGCGATCACCGATTCGAATCGCCGCGACCGAAACTTGCCTCGTAATTGCGGGATGATGCAAAACGAGCAGGGATGATCGCAACCTTCGGCAATCTTGATATAAGCCGAATACTTGGGCGTCGCCAACAGGCGCGGCGTGTTCTCGTCGTACAAATAATTTGGCAGATCGGCGATCGCGCCATCCCACTCTGCCTTCGAAAATCGCCCGGCCGCCTCGCGGGCATCGCCCTCGGAGCGCGAATTCAAGATTACAAATGGCGACCCGGCAGGCGAAAGCGGCGCGATTCCCGCAGCGTTGAGAATCTGCTGCAACTCGCCCGTGCCCACCACGGCGTCAACTTCGGGAATGTTTTCCCGGATTTCGTTGCGATAGCGCTCTACCAGACAGCCCGCCACAATGAGCTTCTGGGCCCTTCCTGCAACCTTGTGCTGCGCCATCTCTAGGATCGTATCCACCGATTCCTGCTTGGCCGAGTCGATGAAGGAGCAGGTATTCACTACGATGATGTCAGCATCTTCGGCGCGGGCGGTAATCTGCGCTCCACCTTGGGAGAGCAGACCCATCATCACCTCGCTATCCACCAGGTTCTTGGGGCAGCCCAGGCTCACAAATCCAATTTTCCTGGGCGGAGCCGCGGCATTCGATCCAACTCCGGGATCGCCGAGACGCGATGCGTCGTCGCAACTGGGAGTGTCAGGGATGTCCAGTAAGGCTACAGAATCGGTTTTCGGGTGCATGCAATTTCTCTATTTTAGCATTGTTTTTCGCGGTCTCGAGGGCCACGGAGGTCGCGCTCGCTGGCATTCCTCAGACAACATTCGCCGGCGAGAGGATGTTATATTGAATGGTCGGGCGCTGGTCCCGCGCAACGCAATCTTGTGAATCCCGCCAGGTCCGGAAGGAAGCAACGGTAGCAGGCTAGTGCGGGTGCAGCGGTCAACTGGCGCCTGGCTTTTGTAAGAATGCCTTCCATTTGCCGCGTCGCGTCATCTTTCGAGCGGAACATAGATCATCGTACCGAGCATGGTGGCAACCAGTTTTTCACCCTCGGGACGCACCGCGAACGCGTCGGCTGTGCAAACCGCAAGCTTCTTTCCGGCACGCTTCACGAGGCCGCGCGCGACCACCGAGTCGCCCGTAGCCGGAGCCAGTAAGTTGACCTTGAACTCGACCGAGAGCACCTCCGAGCCTTCGGGGGCCACCGTCAGCGCCGCATAGCCGCAGGCCGAATCAAGAACGGTAGTCACGGCTCCGGCGTGAACATAGCCGTGCTGTTGCAGGAGCGAAGGCGCGACCGGGAAGCTGATTTCCGTGGCCCCGCGCGACACCGACGCCATCTCAGCTCCCAGCGTCTGCATCATCGCCTGACGGGCAAAACTCTCGCGTACTCGCCGTTCGTACCTCTCCAAGCTGCTCCTCCTGGAAGTTGATTGCTCTTTGAAGGTATCTCACACCGCAATCATTTGCGAGCCGCCAGCGCCGGTCTTGCCGTTATGCATTGCGCACCTGAGCATAGACTTTCCTACTCGTATCGTCGAAAATGAAATTTCGCGCCATCGCCACAGTTACGGGAGAATTCTATTGCCGAACCCTCGTCGCGCCAAAATTACCGCCCTGGGTACCTACGTCCCGCCTCGCGTTCTCACCAACCACGACCTGGAAAAAATGGTGGACACTACCGACCAGTGGATCCTGGAACGCACTGGAATCCGCGAACGCCACCTGGTGGACAAAGGCGTAGCTGCTAGTGACTTGGCTGTCGAAGCGGTCAAGAAGCTTGTCCAGTCGCATCCTTTCGATCTTCAGGAAGTGGATGTGATCGTAGTGGGTACCGTAACTCCAGACATGATGTATCCCTCAACGGCATGCCTGGTGCAACACAAGTTGGGTATTCATCGCACTTGGGGCTTCGACGTTTCCGCGGGATGCTCGGGCTTCGTGTATGCCTTGAACGCCGGCGCCCAGTTCATCGAATCTGGCCGGGCCAACAAGGTGCTGGTCATTGGTGCAGACGTGAACTCCTCCATGACCGACTTTACCGACCGTGCCGTGTGCATCATCTTCGGCGACGGAGCGGGTGCCGTGCTGCTCGAGCCGGCGGAAGATGGGGAAGACGGAATCATCGACTACGAGGCCCAGATCGAAGGCATGGGGGGCCAGTATTTATACATGCCGGGTGGCGGAAGTCTGAACCCGGCGTCTCACGAAACCGTAGATCAGAAGATGCATTACATTCATCAAGATGGACAGCAGGTCTTCAAGTATGCGGTGAAGAAGATGTCGGAGATGACCGAACGCGTCCTGCGCAAGAACAACCTCACCGGACAGGACGTGGATTGCTTCATCGCTCACCAGGCCAACATGCGCATCATCAGGGCGACGGCCGACCGGCTCAAGATGCCAATAGAGAAAGTCATCATCAACATCGACCGCTACGGCAATACCACAGCCGGGACGATCCCGCTGGCCATGCAGACCGCAATTGACGAAGGCAAGCTGAAGAAGGGCGACACTGTTTTGTTGGCGGCCGTGGGAGCGGGGTTCACTTCGGGAGCGACGCTACTGCGCTGGGCTTATTAAGGGGCTGAACCCAACCCCTTCTGCATGCGTAGCAATGGCTATGGGCACTCAATCGCAAGCATCGCCGTGTTCGCGAATTCACATCCTTCTAGTTTTGTTAACGCTGCTTATCCAGGTAGCTCCCGGTGTCGCGATCGAGAAGGCCGCTGAACCGCCTCAACTCGCTCTGGTCGGCTGCAGAATCTATCCCTCGCCGACAGCCGCTCCCATTGACGATGGGGTGGTGCTGATTCGCGACGGCAAAATCGCCGCGATCGGCAAACACGGTGACGTCCAGATACCCAAGTCTTTCCAGACCATAGACTGCCGTGCCAAGGTCCTTACCGCCGGCTTTTGGAACAGCCATGTGCACTTCACCGAACCCGTTTGGAATGGTGCGGCAACAGCACCCGCCAACAAACTCGAAGGTCACATGCGGGAGATGCTGACGCGCTGGGGCTTCACGACCGTGTTCGACATCGGCTCGTTTCCGGGGGACACCTTCGCATTGCGCAAGCGTGTCGAGCGCGGCGAAGTTCCGGGTCCCAGAATCTACACCACCGCAGGCAATATCTTTCCTGAGAACGGCATTCCGGTTTATATTCCGCCAGCCCTTGCGAGCCAGTTGAAGCCGCTCGAAGCCGCCACACCCGCCGACGCAGCACGGCTTGCCCGGGACCAGCTGGCGATGGGCGCCGACGGGATCAAGCTGTTCACCGGCGCGATTATGGGACACGGCAAGGTCACGCCCATGCCAACCGACGTGGCGCGCGCTGCGGTCGAAGTGGCCCACGCGGCAGGAAAGCCAGTCTTCGCCCATCCGTCCAATCACGTCGGAACGGACAACGCTTTGGCCGCCGGAGTCGACATCCTGGCGCACACCATTCCAGAAGAAGGCGCGTTCACCAAAGACGAACTGGCGCGCATGACGGCGCAGCGCACGGCCCTTATTCCAACTCTGACGCTGTGGGAGGTGGAGCTGGAGAAGCAGCACGCCTCAGCCGAAGACGAACGGCAGTTCACACAGGCCGGCGTCAACGAACTGAAGAGCTATTTTGACGAGGGCGGGACGATTCTGTTCGGTACCGATGTGGGCTATACCCAGCACTACGACACAACGGAAGAATACGTGTTGATGGCGAAGAGCGGAATGACTTGGCGTGACATTCTGGCTTCGTTGACGACAAACCCGGCAGGCTTCTTCAAGGCAGCAAATGCCGGCTCACTGCGACAAGGCAACGCGGCGGATTTGGTCGTGCTTAGCGCCGACCCCGCTAATGACGTCCGCAATTTCGCCAAGGTGGACTACACCATTCGGGAGGGCAGAGTGATCTACAAACGGTAAGAAGCATTCAGCATTTAACATTCAGTCATCAGCTCACTAGCTGCTAGTTCCTAATCCCTAGTTCCCAGCCCCTAACCCCTAGCTCTTGCCCTTGATCTTCTCCCGCTCTTTGGCGGCATCTAAGGGACGCACCGGTTCGGTCATGCGCGCGGGATCCAGAATCTCTTTGATCTGTGCTTCCGTTAGTTCACCGCGCTCGCGCGCAATCTCGATGATTGACTTGCCCGTCTTCACCGACTCCTTCGCGATCTCCGCCGCTTTGGCGTAGCCGATGTACGGGTTCAGCGCCGTGGCCAGCGACACCGTGCTCTGCACGTAGTAGTCGGTGCGCTTCTCGTTGACCGTGATGCCCTTGATGCAGAACTCAGTGAGCTGCCGCAGCATGTTGGTCATGATGGTGATTGACGTCAGCACGCTATAAGCCATGGCCGGCATCATGACATTGAGTTCGAGCTGTCCGGCTTGCACCGCCAGCGCGACGGTGGTGTCGTAGCCGACAACCTGGAACGAAACCATCGCCGCCAGTTCCGCCATCACCGGATTGATCTTGCCCGGCATGATGGACGAGCCCGGCTGCAGCGCGGGCAGATTGATCTCCGCCAGTCCAGTGTTCGGCCCCGACGAGAGCAGCCGCAGGTCGTTGGAGATGCGGATGACCTCCAACGCAAGGTTGCGCAGCGCCGAGCTGACCGACGACATCGCCAGATTGGATTGCATGGCGTAGCGCATGTCGTCCACGACGTGCAGCTTCTGTCCGGAGATGTGGGAGAGATTCGCAATCGCCTTCTCGCGATAGTCGGGATGGGTATTGATACCGGTGCCCACGGCCGAGCCGCCGAGTCCCACCTCGCGCAGATATTCCGACTGCTCATGAATCGACTTCTTTGCACGCTTGATTGCGCCTGCGTAGGCGTGAAACTCCTGGCCTAGCCGCATGGGCACGGCGTCCATCATGTGAGTGCGGCCCGACTTCAGGACGTGGTGAAACTCCTTGCCTTTTTCGTCCAATGCGGCCGCCAAGCCATCGAGCACCGGATATAGCTTGTCCAGTTCGAGCAGCGTCGAGAGACGCATCGCGGTAGGGAAGACGTCGTTGGTCGATTGCCCGTAGTTAACGTGATCGTTGGGATGGACGTGTTTGTACTCGCCCAGGTCGCCGCCCAGCAACTCCGAAGCGCGATTGGCGATGACCTCGTTGCTGTTCATGTGGAAGCTGACGCCTGCGCCTGCTTGGAAGACATCGACCACGAATTCGTCGTCCCACTTGCCCTGCTGAACCTCCTTGGCGGCCTCGATAATCGCATCGGCGGTCTTCTCATCAACCAGGCCGAGTTCGCGATTGGCAAGGGCGGCCGCTTCCTTAACCATCGCGATGGCACGGATGAGGGAAGCGTGCGCCCGTAAGCCGCTGATGGGGAAGTTCTCGACAGCGCGCGCGGTCTGAATGCCGTAATAGACGTGGCCGGGAATTTCCTTCAGGCCGAGAGAGTCTTTTTCGGTGCGGGTGGACTTTTTAGCGTCGGTCGGCATGGGCGCTCTCCTACAGATAGAGATGATCCTGCGAGGAGGTGGGTTCCGTCCAGTGAAGGAGATATCACCCTGGCGCCAGAAGAGGGTGACAAGGGGACCATCCGGCCGTTCCGCATATACCAAGAGGAAGGTGTCATTGTGAGCGGAGTGCGGGAGCAAAGCGACCAAACGCAGCCGAAGAACCCCTATCGAGGCCAAGAATGACTGCTCACATTAGGTGTCCTTCGAGTCGTCCGCGAAAAATCGGCGCGGTCTCGCTCAGGATGACAAAACTTGAACTGAGGAGAAGCTCACTCACTGATTTCAAGAGGCATCTATCGGGATCATTGAAACAACGTTCACCCAATCTCCACCAACTCCGCGATCTTCGCCTGCCATTCCTTCGGGCCCGACTCGTGTACTGAATTGCCGTTGACGTCGACGGCAACCGTGACCGGCATGTCCTGGACCTCGAATTCGTAGATGGCTTCCATTCCGAGATCGGCGAAGCCCATCACGCGTGACTTCTTGATTGCCTTCGAGACCAGGTAAGCGGCGCCGCCCACCGCCATCAGGTAAACCGCCTTGTGGTCGCGGATGGCCTCGATCGCCGTCGGACCTCGTTCGGACTTGCCCACCATTCCGAGTAGTCCAGTCTCGTTCAGCATCTGGCGAGTGAATTTGTCCATGCGCGTGGCCGTCGTAGGACCAGCAGGACCCACAACTTCATCGCGCACCGGATCAACCGGTCCCACGTAGTAGATAAAGCGATTGGTGAAGTCGACCGGAAGCGACTCTTTCCGTGTAAGCATCTCCGTCATGCGTTTGTGAGCGGCGTCGCGGCCGGTGAGCAGCTTGCCGCTCAACAGAATTACCTCGCCAGTTTTCCACGTTGCCACGTCTTCGCGCGTCACCGTGTCGAGATTCACGCGCCGCGCGCCCGCCGGGTTGTAGGTCAGCTCCGGCCAATCTTTCAGCGAAGGCGGCTTCAGTGCGACTGCTCCGGAGCCGTCGAGCACGAAGTGTGCATGACGCGTGGCTGCGCAGTTTGGAATCATCGCCACCGGCAGGTTGGCGGCATGAGTCGGATAGTCCTTCACCTTCACGTCAAGCACGGTGGTCAGGCCGCCGAGTCCCTGTGCGCCGATGCCTAGCTTATTGATCTTGTCGTATAGCTCAACTCGCAGACGCTCGGTCGTGGTCTTCGGTCCGCGAGCAATCAACTCTTGAATATCAATCGGCTCCATCAGAACTTCTTTGGCCAGCAGCATGGCCTTCTCCGCTGTGCCGCCGATGCCGATGCCTATGATGCCCGGAGGGCACCAGCCTGCACCCATTGTAGGGACCGTCTTCAACACCCATTCGACGATGGAGTCCGACGGATTCAGCATGACGAATTTCGACTTAGCCTCCGAGCCGCCGCCTTTTGCCGCGACGATGACATCTACCTTGTCGCCGGGAACGAGCGTCATGTTCACGACGGCGGGGGTGTTGTCCTTGGTGTTCTTGCGCTCGCCGGCGGGATCAGCCAGCACGCTGGCACGCAGCTTGTTGTGCTCGTGGAGATAAGCGCGACGCACGCCTTCGTTGACCATGTCTTCCACGCTCATGGTTGCATCCCATTGGACCTTCATGCCGATCTTGAGGAAGACAGTCACGATGCCGGTGTCCTGACAGATCGGCCGATGGCCTTCAGCGCACATGCGCGAGTTGATCAGCAACTGCGCAATAGCATCGCGGGCGGCGGGCGATTGTTCTTTGTCGTACGCTCGCGCCAGGCTCTGGATGAAATCGACCGGATGATAGTAGGAGATGTATTGCAAAGCGTCGGCAACGCTCTGGATAAGATCGTCTTGCTTAATGACTGTCATTACCGCCTCGCTACAGAAAAGAACGTAAGAGTCCGGGCAAATGCCCACAAGTTAATTATAGAAACTGAAATGCATGGCACCTAGGGAATTCAATGATCGCGGAGGAATCGGCATTCCCCAAACGTGGGATAGGAGCCTCGAATTTCTATGCGTCCGTTCGCATTCCTGCATCGAAGAAACCATGCGCTTTCCTCAGTTCGGTCTTATTGTATTTGCGGCCATGCTGATTCTGTTTGCACTCCCGAGTGTGGCTATTTCGGGATCATTCCGGGGAAAGATCGTGGAAGGCGCTCAGACCGCGGTCGATCCCAACTGGATTTACGTCCAGGGCCGCAACGGAATGATTCGTCGCGTCGAAATTTCGCATGCGCACGTGGACTACGACCAGAGCATCCCTGCCGTGGGCCGTCGGCCCAAAGCTCAGGCGGCACTGACCGTGGGAGCGGAAGTTCGAGTGACCGCGGAGCAGGGAAGCGACGGGGAGTGGCGAGCGACACGCATCGAGGTGCTTAAACCGGCTGATTCACCGCCGGACTCGCCGACGCCGCCAAAGACTACCAACTGAAAACATGCAGGGAAAATCAGTAGCCAGCGGTGTCTTCAACGAAGTGATATTCGCCGTCTATCACGCCCGATGCTTTTCCGGCCTCTTTTGCCTCGGGTGCTTGGATGAATGCCAGCGCCTTATTCATGTCGACGACCTCAAACATGAAGAACACATTGCTCGGGTTCTCAATGCCTCGCCAAACATGCTGCAACTTGAGTCCAGCGTCTCGATGGGCATGCGCGTGTGAGTCGAACACCTTCTTCCACTTTGCAAAGTCGGAGACCATGTTTCTGCACAGCAGACGTGTCATGACGTTTGAGTTTCCCTATGCCGGATTTACTTGCGGTATTGTTCGTCGGTGACGTGCTCCATCCAGTCGACCACCTTGCCGTCCTTTTTCTCCTGAATGGCGATGTGCGTCATGGCCGTGGCCGGCGTAGCCCCATGCCAGTGCTTCTCGCCGGGCGAGAACCAGACCACGTCACCGGGACGGATCTCCTCGATCGCGCCGCCCCATCGTTGCGCACGGCCACATCCAGCCGTGACTATGAGCGTTTGACCGAGGGGATGCGTATGCCATGCGGTCCGCGCGCCCGGCTCGAAGGTTACACTGGCGCCTTGAACAAGTGCTGGATCGGGCGCCTGAAAAAGCGGATCGATTCTCACCGTGCCCGTGAACCATTCGGGTGGCCCCTTGGCGGAAGGTTGAGAGCCAACTCTCTTGATTTCCATTTTCTATGTCCTCAATTCATCGTTGTTCCCTGGTTGCCCATGGCCTTGAATGGTCGCGCTTTAGAGCAAGCCAGCAGTGGTATTGGCGCATCATCAACGCGTCTGAACACGAGCGGCAACGTCGAACTTTGAATAGTACTTTTTCACGTCGTTGGCCCCATACTTCGCACGGAATTTCTCCACCACGGACGACACCTGTTTGGCGTCAGTGATAGGGACAGCCTTGAAATCGGCTTTGGCATCCCGCGCGGCGATTCGAAGCAGCGGGTTATTGAGGATGTTTCTGTACCACTGGGTGTCCGACCCCTGAACCGGCAGCAGGTACAGGTTCTCGTCCTCCCACACGAACCAGACTGGTATTGAGATGGCGCGTCCTGACTTTCGCCCGGTGACGGTAATCTTAACTTCGCGATACCGGGAAATCCGGTCTTCTAGAGCATCGTTCTGCATTGGCATTCGCACTCCTCGCCTAGCTATCAGGCCGAAGAAAGCTCCGGCGCTCTTCACAGCCCGGTCATTTTCATCAGCTTTTCGGGATACCGGTCTCCTTGCACGGTGATCTTCGATGCTGCGGCATCGATGTCGCGCAGGTCTTCGGGCGTCAACTGTATTGACAGCGCTCCGATGTTCTCTTCGAGGCGGTGTAGTTTCGTCGTGCCTGGAATTGGAACGATCCACGGCTTTTGCGCCAGCACCCAGGCAAGCGCAATTTGTGCCGGGGTGGCCTTCTTCCGCTTCGCGATCGATCCGATCAGATCGATCATGGCCTTATTGGCTTTCCGCGCCTCCGGCGTGAACCGCGGGAGGGTGCTGCGGAAGTCGGAGCTGTTGAGCGTCGTGGTTTCGTCGATCTTGCCCGTAAGGAAGCCCTTGCCTAGAGGGCTATAGGCCACAAGACCGATTCCGAGTTCCTCGATGGTCGGCAGCACTTCCTTCTCGTGGTCCCGGAACCAAAGCGAATATTCGCTCTGAAGCGCAGTGAGTGGCTGGACGGCGTGGGCGCGACGAATCGTCTTTGCGCCGGCCTCAGAAAGTCCGAAGTGCTTGACCTTACCGGCTTGAATCAGTTCCTTTACCGTGCCGGCAACATCTTCTATCGGCACGTTCGGGTCAACCCGATGCTGGTAGAGGAGATCGATGGTCTCGACCCTGAGTCGCTTAAGCGAGCCCTCGACGGCCCGCTTGATCTGCTCGGGTCGGCTATTCACGCCCGGTGCTCCCGGTCGGTTGTCGCTGCCACCCAGATCAAACCCGAACTTGGTAGCAATTACCACTTGCCCGCGGTACGGAGCCAGCCCTTCACCCACAAGCTCTTCGTTTAGGAACGGCCCGTATACCTCCGCGGTGTCGAAGAATGTGATGCCGCGGTCCACTGCGGCATGCAGAAGATCGGTCATCTCCTTCTTATCTTTGGGCGGCCCGTAAGAAGAGCTCATTCCCATGCATCCCAGCCCAATCGCCGATACTTCCAGATCGCTTTTTCCAAGTTTGCGTTTTTGCATTATTTCTCCTCCCGTAGAGAAGGCCCCGCGCGCGACGATTTGCTGAGGCGGCCGGTAATGTCCCAAGCAGCCCTCCCCAGTGTTCATTCGGAATAGACCACTTCATGATTAGATGTTTAACGGAAGACTCGGGGGTTCACCGCTGAGGCGGTGGACTATTTTCTTCCATCCCGCTTAGCGGAACCAGTGTATCGGTTTATGCAAAGGTGAGGTTCAATCCGCAGCTTCACTCGGGTTGGTTTCATCTTTGCGTCGCGGGACTAGGAACTCATCAACATGCGGACCCGCCGCGTCTCGCGGCATGGTGGTCTGATCGTGAACTGTCTGATCTGAACCTCGCGACGATGCGTCGGAGACGGTCGGCTATGAGCTTTGCATCAGCTTCCCGTACATCGACGTATAGTTGAGGGCAATCTGCCCGCAACTGCCCTGTTCCACTGAATAAACAATACAACTGTCGAACGGGCGTGAGTAAATGTGCAGGCTCACGGCACGCTGTCCCCACTCGCGCGGATTGCGCACATCATGCACCGGATTCAACGGATCGACCGCTACTGGGTTTCCCGGGCTGATCTCAACGACATTGGTGGGAACGATGTTACAGCGATGGGCAGCCAAGTCCTCGGAGATCAAGCGGAAGTTCTGTACGGCCAGCCGGCCGATCGGGGCGGCCATCCAACAATTCTGTCCCTGGTGATTGTGGATGGAACTCGCCATTCCAACCTCCCAGCAAATTGCCAGGAGTTCGTACAGATCGGTCTTGTCAATCAGATTGCGGGTGTAGTGCTGCGCATTCCAGAAGAGGTACGGTTTTAGCGACTCCGGATCGACCGCATTCGCTCGTAGATACTGGAGCGTGCCATTCACGCCACTGAAGTCGGCCTCCTTGAGCTTGTGCAGCCCGTCGATGAAGTGCTGCAGCGAAACCCGTTGCATTGCGCGATCAGTTGATGTAGCCGTTTCCAAATTGACCCTCCTGGGACGAACCGCTCATTCTAACCCGGTTTGCAAAATCTTTGTGCCCGTCAAGTTTTCGGCTAACCAATGTGCTACGAGGACGTTCCAAGTCTATAATGAGCGCAAGTACCACCCCGGCCAGGTGGCTCAGCGTCCGGCACTGGAGTTTTCCATGAAGTCATGCCCTCTCGCCGTTGCAACCGCAATGCTGCTGAGCGTCCTCCTCGCTGTTCCTTCGTTCGCGCAGAACACTACGCAGACCCAGGCACCGTCAGCGCAAGCGCCAAGCACTCCACAAAATCAAACTGACCCGGCAGCCGACACGAACAGCAGCGCCGGTGCTCCCACCGACAGCGCATCCTCTACCGCGCCGACACAGGACGCGCCCAAAGCCACTCACGATAAAGGCAAGAATGACATTGATGACATAGGCAATCGCAAGGTCGGCTCGGGCAAGGGAATCGGGGACTGGTACGGGTACGACACCGAGATCAAGATGGGCAAGCAGTACGCCATGATGGTCGAGTCGAGTGCGCGCATGATCCAGGATCCGGTCATTGTGGAGTACGTGAACCGGATAGGCCAGAATCTGGTGCGCAACTCCGATGCCAAGGTCCCGTTCACCATCAAGGTGATTGACTCCGACGAAATCAACGCTTTTGCCCTGCCTGGCGGTTTCTTCTATGTGAATAGCGGGCTGATTCTCGCCGCCGACAACGAAGCCGAACTGGCGGGGGTGATGGCGCATGAGATCGCCCATGTAGCGGCCCGTCATGCTACGCGCGAAATGACTCGCGCCAACTACGTTAGTCTCGCTTCCATCCCCCTCATTTTTATAAACAGCTGGGGTATCTACGAAGCCGCCAACGTGGCCATGAGCTTGGCGCTGCCGTTGACCTTCATGAAGTTCACCCGGGGCTTCGAAGCAGAGGCTGATTATTTGGGCGTGCAGTACATGTATAAGGCAGGCTACGATCCACAAGCCTTCGTCTCTTTCTTTGAGAAGATCAGGGCGCAAGAGAAAAATAAGCCGGGCACGCTGGCCAAAGCGTTCGCTTCACATCCGCCAACTCCCGATCGAATTCTTAAGACCCAGGAAGAGATACGTAATGTGCTTCCCGCGCGCCCGGAATACATCCTCAACACCTCCGAGTTCAACGACGTGAAAGCTCGCTTAGCCGCATTGGAGAACCGCAAGAAGGCTGTGGAACCGAACGACACCAAGCCGACTCTGCGGCGGACCCAAACCGCCGACAGCGACAAAGGCCAACCCGGCAAAGATGGCGACGATCATCCGACCTTGCAGCGGCGCGATGATGACTTCATGGCCAGCGCCGGGCAATGGTAGCGCCGTTCGGGGTTAGCTATGCCGGCGGCCGCCTGCCGCCGGTTTGCTTTTAGGGCAGATTCGAGCCGGAAGCGATCACTTTTCTGTCAGCTCAAATACTGGATAGCCTGCCACAACGCTTGCGAAAAGCTCGACAGACGAACCGGCGGGAATGGGGAAGTAGCGCTGCACAGTCGTCTTGAAGTTGTCCAGGTAAGCTTTCAGCAGCTCAGGTTTCTCTGCATCAGCAACGGGCCGCAAGCCGTAGTTCTGCCGCGACCGTCCCTTCTTGAGCGTAACCTCACCCGCGGCTTCGGCGTTGCGAACCCACTGAGTCCGTCCACGAGGCGCCACTAGAAACCGCCTGGCCGCCAATCTCCAGCAGATCGATTGGCGTGGAATAAATTCGGCCGCTCTTTCGTCCTCGGACTTGAAGCAGATAATTATGCTTCGATCCAAAGCCCAGCCCAACCAGGAACCCGAACAGACGGTTGAACCCGCGTTCTATTGCTGTCGGCTGCCGGAAGGCAGGGGTGCTGGGGTTGGTTGTCATGAAGTTATTGTACGCAGCCGCTAAATGTTGTTACCGCGGTCCTAGTCGCCCCAAATAGGAAAGTTCGATGCGACGGCGATGTTCCCCGTCTTTTGCCCCGAGAGTGCGGGATACCGTGTGGCGAGTTCCATATTGCAACTCCCGTTGAACGTTTCTTCAAAAGGGGTAGCACAACCGCCCTTACCGGAGTACACTTTCGCCGGGCGAAGATAGCGACCTTTTCTCACGATCTCAGGGAGACTCAGAGACCGCACCTTTTATCCCCGGCAGCCCGCATTGCTCCGTTGTCATCCGTGCGAATGTGAGTCTAATGCCGCGACCGCCCCTGTGCTAACTCAGTGCCATAGTCCCATGGATATGTGGCTTTCCCTTCACAACTTTCCGCCCAGGAGAGGTCTATGAAATCTCGCATTTTTCTCGCTGTCTTGTTGCTTTGCTGTTTCGGTGTTCATGTCTCTGCCCAGCACGTAGCTCCCGACGCAACTCCGATTGGACCCCTGCCCACCGCCTCCGGTGAATACGATCTGGGGGCGCAAATAGATCCTTTAGTTCTGCCGGGCTGCCAGCCCAGGTCCGGTTATGACTGCAAGGTTGATGTCCGCGCGCACGTGTATTACCCGCAAACACTCACTGGCACTTATCCGGTGATAATTTTCTTGCACGGCAACCACGGAACATGCGGCACTTTCGATACGTCATTGCCGGGTAATCCTCGCGATGATGACAGATCGGATTACACCGGCACTGGCACGTGTCCGACGGGCTATGTCGAATCCCCCAGCTATCTCGGGTACGACTATATGGCCTTTCGGCTGGCCAGTTATGGATACATCGTGGCGTCCATTGATGCTAATCGCGGCATCACGGCGGGACCGGGTCTGTCTGGCGACAGCGGCCTGATCAAGGCGCGCGGAATTCTGGTGCTGCGCAATCTTCAGAACCTCAGCATGTGGAACCGGCACGGCGGAACGCCTGCCGGCGTTGGCGTTGAACTGCAGGGCCACCTCGATTTCAGCAACACCGGCATGATGGGGCATTCCCGCGGCGGTGATGGCGTGCGGGCGGCTTACGACGACTACATCGCCAGCGGAAGCATCTGGCCAGCCATGATCGAAGATCCCATCACCTTCAAGGGAATCTTCGAAATTGCTCCGGTCGATTTCTTGGGCAACAATTCGAAAGGCGTTGCGTGGAACATCATTGCCGGACTTTGTGACGGCGACGTATCCGACATTGAGGGGATTCATCCCTATGATCGGGACATCCTGCCGCCGTTTGAGAGGACCCAGACGCAGAAGTCCAGCATCATGATCTGGGGCGCCAATCACAACTTCTTCAATTCCCAATGGCAAATCAGTGACGCCACCAGTCTGACTCCGCCTTACCCTGCAGACTGCCTCGGTGCGGGGCAAACACCACTCTTTCCGGTGTCGCCGGGCTCGTTGCAACAACGGCTCACTACCATGACTTCGCTGATGGCATTTTTCCGCGGCAACGTAGGTAGCGGGGCTGATGCAACCTTCAACCGCAACTTCAATCCCTGGTGGGGAATTCCGGCTACCGTAACCGATGAGACTGGTATGATGCAGCCCTATCCAACAACTGCCGATAGAGGGTTTACACCACCAGCCCCCATCGAAGTCTTTGAAGACTTTACTGGGCAGACCGGAACCAGCAGCTACGGATTTCCCAACCTGGCGTCGAACATTACGATCGTGCACGGGTCTGTGCCCAACCATGATCCCAGCTTGCGCTCCGGTCACATCAGTTGGACGGCTGCGGGAGCTAACACCTACTTCCAAACCAATTGGACGGCGGCGGGTACGGGTATGTCCATTGCACCCTACACGACGCTCGAGCTGCGCGTTTCGCGGCAAGACAGCAGTCTGAATACACCTACTCCGACCGACTTTTCCATTTCCATCAGGGGATCTGGCAATGGAGCGACCGGATCGGTAAGACTAAGCCACTATACGGACCCGAACTTCGTGGGACAGTCGGGCCATCAGTCGGTCTTGCAGGGACCTGTGGGATCGTCAGACGGCGGATTGCATCCGATCTTGCAGACAGTGCGCATTCCGCTGACGGACTTTCCCGGTTATGGCAACGCCATCGCCACGAAGGTTCATGGCATAAGGCTCACTTTCGACCAGACCGGCCAGGGCGCTGTCTACGTGGCCAACATCCGCCTTTCCAACGCGCCTGTTACCCACGGGCCGGTGCAGGATACTGCAGAGGTGTTTGACGAAATGCAGCCATCCGAACCAGCCGTGCCGCGGGTGACGACACATACCGGAGTGATTACCTCGTTGCGCCGGCTGCCGGCCGTGCCCCAGCTTGGTGGCGCCTCCGGAGTGGAAATTGAGATAACCAGCTCTGACATCTTCCCGGTGCGCAACGCCATGCTCACGCTGCGTATCGGTGAAAAGTATTTCACCCTTAGCCGCTATGTAGGGGGAGACTTGCATCGGGTGGTGTTTTCGCTTACCGATGCGGAGTTTGCCAGCCTTTCTGGCGGGGAACCGTTGATCGTGCAATATGGCACGAGAACGGTTGGCAACATTTGGAACTGCGGGCCACTCAATAGGCAGGCTTTGGGGAAGCGGTAAGCTTCACCATCATACTGCTACAGTTCGATTCCGCCTGATGCGTAACGGCCAACAACCAAGGGCGCTCGACCAGAGCGCCCTTGAACATCCAGACAGAAGCTTCCTCAAATACGAATCAGCGAGCGCGGTCGGCAACTACGCGGCCTTGTTGCCAGGTGCAATCACAGGATCGTGGCGCGCCGAATTCCGTGGCTCGGAGTTCACCATCTTCATTTCCTTCCAGTCGTAAGGAAATTCCTCTGCCGCAATCCAAGCAGACTACGTAGGTTCCCGTGACAGATGCTGCTGGGCTGCGGCGAAGCTTTCCCCTTACCGTGATTGGAAAGCTGCAACGCTGGTGAGAACAACCGAAGACCAAGTCGAATAGACTCATAAGCACCTTTCTCGTTTCCGGTAAAGGAGAGCCGGGGAATAGCGTTCGGTCGTGGCGCCAAGGTCGGGTCAAGCCCTCTGCTGAAGCTAACCCATTTCTAAATGTTTAGATTCGAAGGCTACGAAAAAGGTTCGATAGACAAGTCACGCGCTCCCGTTTTGGGCAACGTCACGATTACTAAGGTGCCTTCTCTAAAGGTGCTACCGCAAAGCTGAAGTACTCACTGCATATCGGCAGATGGCGGCGAGGAATAAGTGTGATTCCGTGCAAGACCAGAACCGGCCCGCGGAGACAGATGTGGGCTCGGGTTCGAGAGACCAAGGCTGGCGATGTCAGAGTGAATGCTACCGAACACCTACTTGGTGGGGGCAGAGTCGCTTTGCCCCGTAGGCTCGGCCGCTGGCCCTTTGTGGCATTCGCACTTGGAGACAATGGCTGTACGCAATCTAGTACGAAGGTCTTCAGGAAGCTCGTACAGGTGGGAGTCGCGGTAGATCTCAATGGTCATCTTGGTTGTGTTGCAGACCACGTAGCAGTTATGGCACCACTGAAGATGGTCTTCCAATTCCGCTCGGGTTTGAGCATCCATCGAGTCGTCAAGGTAATCGGTGAGCTCTTTCAGGAAATCAGAGCAGGTCACTGTTTGCCATCTCCACCAGTACGATTTTTGAAGTACTTGCTCAAGCGTTCACGCAACTGCAGCCGAGCCCGAAGCAGGCGGGACTTGACCGCGGGAATACTCAAATCCAAGGCATCCGCCGTCTCTTCGGTGGAGAGCCCCTCAACATCGCGCAAGACAAACACTGTCCGAAAACTCGGCGGTAACCCTTGTATTGTCTTGCCCAGGATCTCTTTCAGTTCACCCTGATTGTAAAGCTGCTCCGGATTCGGAGACCAGTCCGCGACCTCCCGCGGCATGGAATCCTCTTCCGTCTTAATGTCTTCATCGAGCGACACCATCCGCTCGGGACGCCTGCGGCGCAAGCGCATAAGCGCTTCGTTCACCGCAATCCGCACCAGCCAGGTGTAAAACTTCGACTGCTCCTGGAAGTTTGCCAGGTTCTGGTACGCCTTCAGGAAAGCGTCCTGCACCACGTCTTCCGCATCTTCGCGGTTCTGCGTGATGTGCTGTGCAATCCGGAACACGTTCCGGTCGTACCGCTTCACCAGCTCTTCGAAAGCGCTGATGTCGCCGGCTTTGGCCGCGTGGACTAACGAAAGTTCATCGCTAGCCGGTTCTACCTTTGGTTGGATGGTTCCCATGTTTGTGTAGATTCAGGATTTTAGTCCGGGGTCACCGCAAGGGCGCCGCTTGCGCCCACTTGGAGTGGTTCAAGCCCTGCAAGATTCCCGAAGCCATTGTACCTATAAGGCTGTGGATTCGGGAAAGCCGGAGTCACAAAATTTTGCTTATGTTGCAACCGCTGCCTGTTGCGTTGAAACACGATTCTGGTGGAACTACGTCTATTGTACGGACGGGCGAGTCGAACAGATGTCACGGTCGGGAATCCATTTCGTAAATGATTTGTTTGCGTCCGGCCTCGAACGAATCGCGTTACACTGAATCCGGTGAATCTCCACAGCCACTTCAAAGTCGTCGTCCTGGCCATTGCATTGACCCTGCTGGGCAATGGAGCTCGTGCGCAAGACAGCGCCTCCACGTCCCACAAGAAAAAGTCTGCGTCGAGCGCCAGCACACATAAATCGTCAAAGTCCGGTGGCAAGAAATCAGCCTCTGCCCATCACGCGCCCAGAAAGAAGGTAACCGCGGCTCGCGCCCACAGCCTGAAGCGGACCTTCGTGGCCTCCAGCGATCTTCGTCCCATGGCGCAGCAGCTCGTGCAATTTCGCACTCCGGCCGCCTACGCTGGGGTAGAAACGTATGCTCATGCTCATGCTGGAACCGAGGCCGGAGCGCTGGCATGGTTTGCCATAGGGTACGCGCATTATCTCGACGCCCAGTATCCCGCCGCCATTTCTGCGATGCAAAAGGCGCAGCCCCAGATTGGCGAGCTGAAGGACTACGTCGCGTTCTTTATCGGCAATTCCTATGTGGCCAGCAATAATCCGGAGGAATCGCTGGCATATCTGCGCGACTTCGGCACTCGCTTTCCAGACTCACTCTATGCCCATGACGCATTGATCTCGTACGCGCGAGCCTTGCTCGCGACGAATCGTTCGAGCGAAGCCATTCGGCTGCTGGAAGCGCACCGCACGCCCGCCAGTGCCGAGACCGAATATTTCCTCGGCAAAGCCTATGTGCAAGACGGCCAAGGCCGAGCTGGGGCCGAGATCCTGCGGCGGGTTTACTACAACTACGCGACTAATTACACCGCCGACAATGCCGCTGCCGATTTGAAGAGGATTCCGGAGGCGGCTTCGCTTCCGCCGGTGACCTACGCCGAGCATCAGAAGCGCGCTGATGCACTGTACAAGGCACGTCGTTATCCTGCGGCGGCGGACGAATACCTAGCGCTGGCGGATCTCGCTCCGGCAAGCGAGCAATCCGCAGCGCTGATTCAGTTAGCCAACAGCTATATGCATGATGGCAACACTCGCGATGCCCGCGCGGCCCTCGATCGCATTCCCGATGATGGAAGCGAGGCTAGCGCGGAGAAGTGGTATCAACGTGCCGAGATCGCCCGCAATGCCAACGACGAAGCCGCCTTGACCACCATTCTGGAACACATGCGGAGCACCACCCCGAAGTCGCCGTGGCTGGAGTCCGCTTTATTCACGGCCGGGAACATGTACTTGCTGCGCAAGGATTACGATCGCGCGATTGACTATTATCGCGAGCTGCATGACCGCTTTCCGACAGGGACAAAAGCGGCCTACGCCCATTGGAAGTGCGCCTGGCTGACCTATCGCCAGAGCCGCAAGGAGCAGGCCAAGAAATACTTTGACGAGCAGATCGAGTTTTATCCCGGCACCAATGAAGTTCCTAACGCCATGTACTGGCGCGGACGCATGGCGGAGGACGAAGGTCAGTACGGTGCCGCCCGCGCGTACTACCAGAAACTCGCGGAGCGTTATCACAACTACTACTATGGCGTGTTGGCGCGCAAGCGACTCGCGACCCTACCAGCGGCTCCTGCCGTGGTGGTGGCGTCGTTGCAGCATATCGGATCGGCGCCGGCCTACGATGACGACTCGAAGGTCACCGACGCGCCCGAGGACGACCTTCACTACATGCGCGCCCGGCTCCTGGAGAATGCCGGCATGACCGATCTGGCGGTACGGGAATTGCAGGCCGGAAGCTCGACTGGCCCGTCATGGGAGATGCTGGAGATCGCGCGCATCTACTCCAGCGGGGGCGATTACTACCGCGCCCTGCAGGCTTTGAAACGCGCTATCGCAGGATACTTCGCCATGGATGTTGACGGGCTTCCCGCGCCCTACTGGCACGGCTTATTTCCGCGGCCCTACTGGGATGCACTGCGACGCTACTCCGAAGAGAATGGTCTTGACCCCTATTTAGTGGCATCGCTTATCCGCCAGGAATCCGAGTTCAACCCGGGTGCGATCTCGCGTGCCAACGCTTATGGATTGATGCAACTCTTGCCTCGAACTGGTAAAGACGAGGCAAAGAAAGAAGGACTCCATCACTTCAGCACCGACTCGCTGCTCGATCCAACGATGAACATCGAGCTGGGAACTCATTATTTCCGCCAGATGGTTGACCACTTTGGCGGGCAGACCGAGTACGCACTGGCCGCTTATAACGCGGGCGCTGATCGCGTCGAAGACTGGCGGGCGTCAGGTAACTTTCGCGACGTAGAGGAATTCGTCGAGTCCATCCCATTCACCGAGACCCGTGAGTACGTCCAGGCCATCGTGCGTAATACGGAAGTGTACAAGCGGGTGTACGGGACACCGTAGGAAGGCCGCTGTCAGCTGTTAGCTATCAGCCCTCAGCCAAGGCCACCCGGCCGCGACCCTGCGTGTTAGCGACGATCGCTTCCACCAGTCCGTCATACTTCTCGCCAGGCAATGACGCATAAATCACCACGCTGTGTTCCTGCGCTTCCATGCCGGTGATCAAACCCTGACGGGCAGTCAGTTCCTGTTGGGAGGCACCAACGAATTCTTCTGGGACTATGATCCGGATCTTAACTTCACCTACATTGTCCAGCGGCACCCCATCATCATTGACGGCAAACGGCATATGTTTTTCTTCTTGAGCTGAAGGCTGAAAGCTGACGGCTGAAAGCTCTTCTACGAGCTGCTTTTCACCGCCTCATTGCCAGACTTGGCGAAGACAATCTCCGACACCAACAGAATTGCGCCGATTACGATCGCGCTGTCGGCCACGTTGAAGGCCGGCCAGTGATAGCTGCCAACGTAGAAGTCCAGAAAGTCCACGACGTGCCCGGTCATCATGCGGTCCCACAGGTTGCCGGTTGCGCCGCCCAGAATCAACGACAGGCCTATGGTGGTGGTGCTGAGCGAATGGCTATGCTTCCACAGCAAGGCGGAAACCACCATCAGCGCGATGATCGAGAAGCTGACCAGCGCGCCGATCTTCCATTGCGCTGTGGACTCGGCGAACAGGCCAAACGCCGCGCCGGTGTTCTCCACGTGGGTGAGTTGAAAACAGCCGGGAATCACGGTGATGGGCTCACGCATACGAATGTTGCTGGCGACCGCCCATTTCGTCAGGCGATCCAAAAGCAATACGGCAGCCGCGATGAAGAAGAAATACTTTCGCATGGGTTGAGTTCGAGTACTTTCCTAATCCTTAGACGCTGCCACCCTGCGGAAAGGAGCACCGGAAAGCCTGTTTTGCGACATGGTCGAAGCTCGTCTTCGGCTGACCTTCAGTCAGCGCGCTCTCGCCGTCGCCTCAATCTCCGACAGGACTGCGCTACAACGCTCGCACACCGTCGGATATGTCTGGTCCTCTCCGACGTGAATGGAATAGTTCCAGCAACGTTCACACTTCTGACCAGGAGCCCGGTTGACTGTAATGGTAAGCCCCGTGTCGCCATTGCTGGCCGAAGACTTCTCTAACACCACGTCCGAAACGATAAACAAATAGCGCAACTGATCGCGATGGCGTTCCAGCACCGGAAAGAGCTGCGCGGGAGCCGCCACGTGAAGTTGTGCCTCCAAGCTACCGCCGATTGTTTTCTCCGCGCGTGTGGTCTCCAGTACTTTCAGAGCTTCCGTGCGGACGGCCAGCAGAGTGTCCCAATCGCTCTGCAGAGCGGCAACATTCAGATCGACAGGTATCGCGGCAGTCAACTCCTCGGGCTGTGGAAACAACGTCACATGCACGCTTTCGGAACGGCCCGCGACCGCCGGCAAGAATCCCCAAATCTCCTCTGCTGTGAAGCTCATCACAGGTGCCAACAGCCGTACCAACGCCTCACCCAAGTGCCATAGTGCGGTCTGGGCTGAGCGCCGAGCCAGCGATTTCGGCGCTGACGTGTACAACCTGTCCTTGAGGACGTCAAAGTAGATCGCGCTCAAATCGACAATGCAGAAATCTTTTAGCCGATGGTAGAGCCGATGAAAGACAAAATCATCGTAGTGCCCGCGCACATCCTTCGTTACCTCGGCGGCACGTAGCAGGAAGTATTGATCGAGTGGCTGCATCTCGGCGAAGCCGACTGCATCCTGCGCCGGGGCGAAGTCCGACAAGTTACTCAAGATGTAACGGAACGTGTTGCGAATTTTGCGATAGCTTTCCGAGATTCGCTGCATGAGTTCGTCGGAAGCCATGACATCCTCGCGGAAATCGACCGACGCCACCCACAGACGAACGATCTCAGCGCCTAGCTTGTCCGCGATCTCTACCGGATCGACGGTATTGCCAAGCGATTTGGACATCGCTCGGCCCTGCGGATCGAGTGTCCAGCCCGCCGTGGCGGCACTGCGATAAGGTGCTGCACCCTTTGTTGCGACCGCACAGAGCAGGGAAGACTGGAACCATCCGCGATGCTGGTCGCCGCCTTCGAGGTAGAGATCTGCAGGCCAGGGAAGTCCCGGCTCACGGCCCAGCACCGC
Organism: uncultured Acidobacteriaceae bacterium; assembly: GCA_963748225.1. Lineage (GTDB taxonomy): Bacteria > Acidobacteriota > Terriglobia > Terriglobales > Acidobacteriaceae > Bog-257. Next base: position 224,315 of record CAVVHW010000009.1, on the reverse strand, counting down.
CGCCTGGCTGGAGCCCGATTCGAACCATACGTCGAGGATGTCCATTTCCTTGCGAAACTTCGTCGCCCCGCACTTGCCGCACTTGATTCCGGCTGGAAGAATCTCTTCGGCGGAGTGTTTGTACCAGGAGTCAGCGCCTTCGCGCGCAAACAGCTCGACGACGCCGCGATGCACAGCAGGATCATTAAGAAATTCCCTGCAGCCTTCGCACTGAAAGACCGCGATGGGTACGCCCCAGATGCGCTGCCGCGAGATACACCAGTCGGGGCGGGTGGCGACCATGTTCGAGATGCGCTCTTCGCCCCACGCCGGATCCCATTTGACCTTTTTGATCTCTTCCAGGGCGCGACTCCGCAACGTACCGCCGGGAAGCTCGCCTTCCATGGCGATGAACCATTGTTCGGTGGCGCGGAAGATGATGGGATTGTGGCAGCGCCAGCAATGGGGATAGGAGTGCTCGATTCTTTCGAACCCCAGCAGCACGCCCCGGCTCTTCAGCAAATCCACGATCAGCGGATTAGCTTTGAACACCTGCTGGTTCTTGTACTCGGGCAGCCCGTTGCGCAGGATGCCTCCCTCGTCCACATCGCAATGCAAATCGAGACCGTACTTGACACCAGTGACGAAGTCGTCTGCACCGTGGGCCGGAGCGGTGTGCACTGCGCCGGTACCAGTGTCCATGGTGACGTAATCGCCGAGCACGCCGAGGACGCGGCGCTCCAGGAACGGATGCGCGAAGGTTGCGTACTCCAGCTTTGCGCCAGGGAACGCCGCTACTTCCTTCGCGTCGCCGAGATTGCACTTTTCGATCGTCTGCTGCGCCAGATCTCTGGCAACGATGTAGATCCATTCGCCCACGTCGAGCGCGACATATTCCGCCTCGGGGGCGAAGGTCACCGCCATTGACGCAGGCAGCGTCCACGGAGTTGTGGTCCAAATGATGGTCGCGACGTTCTTCTTGCCGGCCAGCGCGGCAGCAATCTTGGCGGGATCGCTGGTCAACGGATACCGCACCCAGATGCTGGGGCTGGTATGCATCTCGTACTCAACTTCCGCCTCAGCCAGCGCGGTCTTGTCGTACACGCACCAGTACACCGACTTCAGTCCCTTATAGACCAAGCCCTGCTCGAAGCACGAGTAGAACGTCTCCATTACAACGCTCTCGTAGCTGGGATCCATCGTTGAATAAGGCTTCTCCCAGCGGCCGAAGACGCCGATCCGCTTGAACTGCGAACGCTGCAGATCGAGAAACTTCTGCGCGTATCTGCGACACTCCGCGCGCACCGCCAGTGGGTCCATGTCGAGCTTCTTGCGGCCCAGCAGATCGTCCACCTTAATCTCAATGGGCAGACCGTGGCAGTCCCATCCCGGAACGTATGGAGCATCGAAACCGCTCATGCTGCGCGATTTCACGACAAAGTCCTTCAGCGTCTTGTTAAGCGCCGTACCCAGATGGATTGGACCGTTGGCATAAGGTGGGCCGTCGTGCATCACGTAGGTAGGCTGGCCCTTGTGCGCCGCGCGAATGAGATCGTAAATCCGCATTTTTTCCCAGCGTTCGAGCATGAGCGGCTCGTTTCGCGGCAGATTCGCCTTCATGGAAAAGTCGGTCCTGGGCAGATTCAGCGTAGATTTCAGATCGAGCGGCACTTCCTATGTCTCCCGCCAGCTGGTTACTGGATTGTGAAAATCGCGCAAGTTATCTTTTCATTATAGGGAGCGGGTAAATTCGCGTCTATCAGCGCCTTGCATGGCGGCTCGCTTTTACTCCCCATATACGTCACAAGTAAAGTGCGTACCCCAAACAACGATGGGGAAACCTCTGCATCTAACTTTTAAGCATATTGGCTTTACGCCTTCGGCAATTTCGGCGTAACCAAGCGGCATACATCGTGGGCAGACCCTAGAACCAGCAAGACTGAAGGACACAGACGAGCATTATGGCTAATCAGGCGCTGATTCCCCAATCCCAGCAGGATGAACTGAATCTTCTGCCACGGACCAACATGGACGAGTCCTTGTTCAGTTCCTTGAAGAGCAACATCCGTGCTGCCTTGTTTCCTGAAAAATTGCCTCCCCTGCAGTTGACCTCGCGTCCGGTGCAGGTGCGTAACATCTGGGGCGAATACAACTACAAAAAACAGAGTGCCGGCGTTTCGCTGGTGGTACACATTTTGATGGTGGCAGGGCTGATCGCAATTTCCATCATGGGTGCAAGGGCGGTCAAGCAGGCGGAGAAGCCAAGGGAGATGGTGACGTTGATTGCGCCGGACTTGACGCCACAGTTGCCCATGACCAAGAAGAGCGCTACCACATCCGGAGGCGGTGGTGGCGGCGGCGATCGCGACAAGCTGCAAGCGCCGAAGGGCAAGTTGCCTAAGCTGGCGATGGAGCAGATCACACCTCCGGCCATTGTGATTCGTAACGATCATCCGAAGCTGCCGGTGGAACCGACGGTGGTCGTGCCCCCTCAAATCAAGCTGGCCTCGAATATGCCTTCCATCGGCAATCCTATGGCAGCGATTCCGGCTGGACCTCCATCCAACGGCACGGGTAGCGGCGGAGGCATCGGTTCTGGCTCGGGCGGTGGCGTTGGCTCCGGAACGGGACCTGGCGTCGGTCCCGGTCACGGCGGAGGCATTGGCGGTGGCGTATTCCGCGTAGGCGGAGGTGTATCGGCGCCTCGCGCATTAGATACGCCCGACCCGGAGTATTCCGAAGAAGCTCGCAAAGCGAAATATCAGGGAACTTGCGTGCTGTGGCTGATCGTCGGCCCCGACGGCAAGCCGCGTGACATCAAGGTGGCACGAGCGCTTGGGCATGGGTCTTGATCAGAAGGCCATCGAAGCGGTACGTAACTGGAAGTTCGAACCGGCGATGAAGGATGGCAAGCCAGTAGCAGTACAAATCAACGTCGAGGTGAACTTCCGGCTGTACTAGTCGGAGAAAGCTTGCAGGAGGAACGAAGTTTAGGCATAACTCTGCACGGCAAAGCAAACCGGATAGCACCTGGCAAAGCTCAACTTGTATTGTCAATTGGCTAAGGGAGAGGTCAACCAGCCTCTCCTTTTTCGCGTCGGGCGGTCATCGGGATCCATTATCAGATTGCCCGAAAGCTGTGCCGCCTCAAGCAGCAATTCTGTGCATCTGTTGTTAAAGTGGAGTGTCAGCGGCGCTTCCTTGCGTCGGTGTTCTACCAGATTGATATGCCGTCCGTTACCAGCGCGCCAATCGGTACATCCTGTGAAGCGTGTGGACAGGAAGCCCCTGCCGGTGCCTATCTGTGCCCAGCTTGCGGACAAGTGGTCGCTCCCCGATATGGCCGGCTAACCATGTTCCTAGTACTTGTACTGATCATGGCGGGATTCGCGTTTACGCAGTATTTCGTCAGGCTACACCGCAGAACGGAAGATTTTCTCTCGCAAAGATGGTTCGCCCGCGGGGACGCGGCAATGCAAGCGGGGGACCCCGCAGCCGCGGCGGAGGACTATCGTAATGCGCTCAGTTATGACCGCGAGAACGATCTCTATCGGCTGCGCCTGGCGCAGGCTCTGCTGGCGTCCAATCGCCTGAATGAAGCACATGCGCATCTCATCAGCCTGTGGGACGAGGAGCCTGCTGACGGGGAGGTGAACCTGGCGCTTGCGCGGGTGTATGTGCGGCGAAATGATCCCAACCAGGCGGTTCGTTACTATCGCAACGCGATCAATGGAGTGTGGAGCGACCGGCCCCAACAGCATCGAATTGCCACTCGCTTCGAATTGGTCCAGTACCTCATGCAGCAGCAGCATACGGGACAGGCATCGGCTGAGCTGCTGGCTCTGCAGGCGGACCAGCCCCCCGATGTCTCCGATCGGTTGCGACTGGCTAAACTGCTGCTTGAGGTTGGTGAAGCTGCGCGGGCGACGGATGTCTACAACAAACTGTTGAAGGACGATCCTGGCAATGCACAAGCGTGGTTGGGATTGGGAGAGGCGTCACTCAAACTAGGCGAATATCACGAAGCGGAACGTGCGCTGGCTAAGGTCGTGGAACGCGATCCGGCGTCCACGGAAGCGCAAGAGCAGCTTGACTTGGCGCGCGAGGTGCTTCGAATTGCGCCGTCTTTGCGAGACCTCTCCCTGGCGGAGCGTACCGTTCGCGTAGCCGAGGCTTTCAACACTGCGATGAGCCGGTTAACCAGTTGCGCGAGTCAAAAGCAATACAGCCTTGATCCGCAGGGGCTTGCGACATCATCCGGATCCCAGGGTCTCAGCAAATCGCCAGCGGGAGCAGCCGAGGGACCGTCAGTAGTGCCCCCTGGCTCTGCGACGCCGGCTCCCGATGACCTCCAGCTTCTCTACAGCCGAGGCCTGCAGATTAAAACAGCCGCCAGCGAACGGGCCCTACGGCAAAATCCCGATTCCCTCGAACCCGTTATGCAGTTTGTGTTTCAGGTAGAACGATCCACAGCGCCTATTTGCCCTGACATGAGTTTGACTGACCGAGCGCTACTGCTTCTGGCGCAACATGAGAGCGAGACCTTGAGATGAGTGCGGAAGATCCGGTTAGCGCCCCTGCAAAAGACACGCCCGCGCTCAAGCCGACGGTGTCCACCCCCACGCGGCGCCAGTACTGGAGTTCGCTGCGCACGTTGCTTTCGCCGCAGCGCTTCAGTCTCCGCGAAGAGCAATTCTTCCTGTTGCTGGCTGTATTGATTGGGATCGCGGCCGGATTGTCTGTGGTTTGCTTCCGCTTGTGCATCGACTTTCTTCGGCTGAAGCTCCTCGGCAGTGGCCTGCAACCCTCGGTGCCGCGGGTCTTTCTGGCCCCGATGCTGACTGGTTTGGTCATCGCTTTCCTGGTAATCCGGTTCTTTCCGCGGGCTCGCGGTAGCGGAGTCAACCAGACTAAGGCCGCGCTCTACATTTACGACGGCTACATACCCGTCGTCACCGTAATCGGCAAGTTCATCACCAGTGCATTGGCCATTGGCAGTGGGCAGTCGTTGGGACCCGAGGATCCATCGTTGCAAATCGGTGCCGGGTTGGCATCAGCATTGGGGCGCCGACTGAAACTCTCCCGCGAGAAGTTGCGCCTGATTGCCCCGGTGGGCGCCGCGGCCGGGTTGGCTGCCGCCTTCAATGCGCCAATTACTGCTGTGTTGTTCGTCATCGAAGAAGTCATCGGCCGCTGGACAGCAGGCATTCTCGGCGCAGTGGTACTCTCGGCCATTTCCGCCGCGGTGGTCGAGCGCTGGTTCCTGGGCGATGAACCGCTATTCCATGTGCCCGCTTACCATCTGGAGCACGTCGGAGAATTGGGTGCCTACGCCAGCCTCGGCGTGATCGGCGGCTTCGCGTCGCTGGTGTTTGTAAAATACATCGGCTACCTTCGGCCACGACTTCGGCAGCTGCCGTCCTGGACGCAATATTTCCAACCTGCGGCGGCTGGTTTGCTCATCGGCTTCATTGGAATTAAGTTTCCGCAGGTCATGGGCGCCGGCTACAGCTATATCGACCAGGCTATGCACGAGCAATACACGTGGCAAATCCTGGCTATCCTCGGCGCACTCAAGATAGTTTCCACCGGCTTGTCGTTCACCAGCGGGACTCCCGGTGGACTCTTTGCGCCGACGCTGTTTATGGGAGCCATGATTGGCGGCGCGGTGGGTATGGCTGAGCGCCAGATCGTTCCGCATCTCGCCATCCCTGTGGGAGCTTATGCGCTGGTCGGCATGGGCACCCTGTTTGCAGGGATTCTGCGCGCGCCCATGACTTCGGTGTTCATGATCATGGAGGTCAGCGGCAACTACAGCATTATCGTGCCGGTGATTATTTCGAACGCCATCGCCTACTTCATCTCGCGCACCTTCCAACCAACGCCGATCTTCGATTTGTTGTCACGCCAGGACGGATTGGAGCTCCCGTCGCTCGAAGAGGAGCGCGAGGTCCCATTGCTGCGCGTCGAAGATGCCATGCGGCCGCCGGTGGGACAAGTCCTGAAGGCGAACATGCCTCTACGGGAAGCCCAGGAACGAGTCCGGGGTTCGTCACAGGAGTTCCTGGTGGTCGGTCTCGGTGGAGAAGACTGGGCAGGTATCAGCCGGGCAAAGCTGCTCGACTTGATCCCCAATTCCGAGGTCTGGCTCTCGCAGGTTGTCACGGGAACGATTCCGTACCTTCATCCCGATCATCCGCTGGATACCGCTCTGCGAGTGATGGGAGAATGGCCGTTGTTACCGGTGGTACACCGCGCCAATTTGCAACGCTTACTCGGCGTAGTCTCACTCGATGATGTCATGCGGGCCTATCGCGGCGCGGGAGTGGGAGAAACCCGGGCCACGCCGGAGCTGATTGTGCCCTGAATACACGGTGGCGTCGCGGCCTTAATTGATGGAATCCACAAAAAGGTGGGACGGCTGGCGCCGTCCCACTCAGGGTTTACAACTCAGTTGAATTGTTGATGACTCTAATTCGCCGCTGACGCTAGGGCACAATGGCGTTAATGAAGCTGGCGCCATTCGGTGTACCTACTCCAGTGACGTCGTCCCAACCGGGCCCGGTAACTAGTGTGCTATCAAGTCCGAAGCCGATAGCGTACCACCGCGTGGAGGTGCCTTGGTAGAAGCCACTGGTGAACTGGGTCGAGACGTCCGGACCGGTGATTCCGGTTGGGGACTCATACGTCGGAGGCCCGCCGGTGAAGATGTTGCCGGCCAGATTGGTCGATGTATAAGGCGATGCCTGCACCACATCGAGCACCGCACCGTGCGGCAGGCTGTACATGTAAGGCGCAGCCAGGCCGGCTGAATGGCCGGTGCGCTGCACACTCTTTTGATTCACGATGGCCCAGACCCCGGAAAACATCGGGACGGAGGCACTGGTTCCACCGATTACCCCTACGGAGAAGGTGCCCGGGCTGGCATAAGAGGAGATGATGGTGACACCTGTGTAGGGGTCGGCCGTGAGCGAGACGTCAGGCTGTTGACGTCCGGTGCCCGGCAGACTGCTCTGGTAAGACGGTTTGGGGAAGAATTGGCTCATGCCGCCTCCGCCGCCAAAGTAGAAGCACTGCCCTGGCGCCAGCGTGGACGCGCAAACCGGAGGAACTTCAGGTGGATTGGTTCCATTAGGTTTGGCAATGCGAGTAAGAGTAGTCCCCCATCCGGTTTGGAACTTGATGCTGTAATCCGCATTCAAGAAGACACTGACACCGCCAACCGCGGTGGCGTGCGGCGAATTGGAGGGAACGCTTACGGTGTAGGCGCCCACAGTGCGATAGAAATCCCCATTGTCGCCGGTCGAGAAGTTCACCGAAACTCCCATACCAGCAGCCGTTGCAAGCAAGTCATCCCAAGCCTGCATATCCATGGCATCGTCGTCGTATTCGTCCGAACCATAGCTATTGGAGATTACGTTGCCGAGATGATTGTCGAGGGCATACTGAATACCGCCCATCAGGTTGTTGTCGAAGTTATCGATGGTCTGGATAAGCACGACGTTGGCTCCAGGAGCCATCGCATGTGACCATTCGATATCGAGTGTTGTTTCACCGGCCCAGCCAGAGTTGTAGGGCGGCAATCCCTGGGGGTTGTACACCGAGAAGTTGGCAGCTGGCACGCCAAAAGTGCTGGAAAATTGCGCCAGGTCAACTGCAGCAGTGGGTGAGCCGAAAGCATCGACGATCACCACCGTCTGACCGGTACCATCCAATCCGCTGGAATAGACAGGTATCAGACCATAGGCAGTTTGCAGGGTTGTGGGCTCATACCCGCACGGAGGCAGGTGCCCTTGTCCGCCGGTGATGTCTGCGCCGTAGCGGTTGCCCTGATATATCGCGGCTGGCATAAAGCCGCTCGTGGTAAAACCATGTGCCTGAGTCCCGCGGTAGCACTGATACTCCCAGTACTGCTGTCCGCTGGTGGGCCTTTGACTCGGGCTTCGCCTCTGTACGATGGACTCTCCATCCAGTTGAACCACGTGATGGGTCTGCATTCTCACTTCATGCAGGCCACCAATCGAGCCCACCAAGCCACTAAGCTGAACCGGAAGCGACGGGTTGTTGGCGTTGGAGTAGCGAGTTTCTCCGTTGAAGCTGTAACGGTTGATCTGGACAGCGAAGGCTTTTTGAATATCAGAGACTCGTCCCTGCGCCGTAATTGTGTAGTTAAACCGGTTTACGTCGGTGATGGTCAGGCCCTGCGACCGCAGGAAATCCTGCACCGTCGCGGCTGCCTGAGCCGTGGGGGCAAACCGGGCAGCATACTGCTCCGCAGTCAACCACTTCTGGTACTGCGGCGAATTCTTGTCATAAAGGTCGCGCAGTAAGGCGTCACGCCCAGCGCGATCGCGCAAGGCCATCCGCATCGTGATACTGATGACCCGGCCTGGATCTTCTTGCCCTAGATTCTGGGCCCGGGAGATATATGGTGGCACGCTACTGGGGATAACCGTGGCGGCGAAGGACACCATCGAAAGCAGAAATACAGTCAGTAACACCTGCACTAGCAAAACTCGGAATAATCCTGGGATTTTCATGAATCGCATGTCAAAATTCCTCCTCGTCAATTTGCTTGACGTGTGAACTGGTCCAAGAAGTTCATCGACTTGTCTGCTGGAAGCGGCGCTCCGGAAACTGGGGCGAGGGCCTCAGACTGTCTAGAACATCGACTTGCGTCGAATCCATCCCGCCAGGCCGATAACTCCGGAACCTAGCAATGCCAAGGTGCCCGGTTCGGGAGTGCCCTGCAAAGTGGCACTACCCGGGGCGAGAAATGCATAGCTTCCGTCTCCCGGAGGCACGGTCTGTGCCAGTACGATGGACAAGGCATACGTTCCATCTCCTTCGAGGGAAGCGAAGGTGAAGGTACCTGAGGCCTCCATCTCGGTGCCGCAGTAACCACAGTCCGGCACAAGGAAAGACCCTACGAGAACGCTGTTGACGTACACATCATTCTCGTACTGCGCGCCGGGGTTGCCGCCGAGACTATCGAGATAAAAGAAGTCATACGATAGACCGCTGATGGATGTTTGTCCGGTGAAAAAGATTTCGCTAACAAAGTCGCCGGCAGTATAGAAGTAGCCGGTCTGATGTCCATTGTTCCCGACGAAGTCACAACCGCCTCCGGCGGTGCAATAAAAACTGTTATCGCTGGGAAAGGTGACCGCAACACCAGCGTGAGCCAATCCCACGGCGAAACAGCTAATTGCCATTAGTAACAAAACTGCACGCACGTTAAGGCTTCTCATGCAATCCTCCAAACAGTAATGCTCAAATTTTGTACGACTCATAAATCGCCACCACTGTATACCCCCGCCATCGGACGGAATAGCAAAAAACAGCTGCCTGCAGTCTGTTTTTGTAACCTAGTGAAAATAAGGGTAGTACTACCTATGGTCGTATTCCCAATATGACACTTTTAGGATATGTATCGGATTTATCGGATCAGAGACAACTTGTGGACAGAGAAGGCTAAAGTTTCTTCAGAAAGGCCTTTGCCCGCTCGAACTCAGGGAATAGTTTTTCTTCTGCCTGGAAGTCGGCCCCGTGCACGCAGCGGCGGCTACCGCGCAGCTTTACCGGATGCTTCAGGTGAAGCATTTCGTGATACACGATGTACTCGACGGCGTATCGCGGCACTCGTTCCTGGTCAAAGGCGCGGCTGACCACGATGGCATTGTGAGCGGGATCATAATGCGCGAGGCTTCTGCGGGCGTGAGATTGGCTCCATGTCATCTGAGGCCGGCCCAGCAAACCGTGAAAGAAACGCCGGTTGAGTTCTTCAAAGATCTGCTCCAGGTTGTAGACCTCTCCTTGGGCAGACGCGATCCATTTTCGCCCACGCAACTGTCGCACCCTTTGCGCCTTGGCGCTGATGTCGTGGCTGGAGACATAGCGGCGATAACGCGTCGAGTGCAGTGGTGCGATAGGCTTGCGATACATTTTCGCCAGCAGGATGTGCGCAATCGCTTCCAAGACAGTGTCGGGCGCACCCTCCAGCAGGTCGGAGATCCGCGCGTGCACGATGGTCTGGCGCACGCGAATCGTGCTGTTCACATTGGCGAAAGGATAGAACTCGACGCGGAATTGCGGCATGGGCGCACGGGGCCGCAGCTCGTGGTAGCTCCTCTGGAAAATTTCCTGCAGCTTGGGAAGCAAAGTGTTACCAACGTAGCACGGAAGTCGCCGTGACGAAGATTAGTCGGGACGCTCCGAGTAAACCTTGTTAAGTTTCTTTTCCTTAGCCAGATCATTCTGCTTTTGAAGCTCTTCACGCGCTGAATCCGCGCCGTCGCTTACTGCCTCAATGGCGTTGGTCAAGACAAAAGAATATTGCTCCAATTCTTCCGGAGGGGACTTTTCTTTTAACTCACGCAGCTTCAGGGCCCACTCACTGTCAGCTTCAATCAGCAACCTCAAGCCTTTGCGCATATCGGTTTTGTGCGAGGCGTACATGTCCACGTTGTCGTCGATTTCGTCCAGCAGCGAGGAAACATCCTGTAGCAGATCGTGTATTTGCATGGGACGGTCCTTCGCAGTCTTCGCGTCGGTGCGTAGTTGATCGATCGAGTTCACGCGCGCTCGGACGAAGCTGATCATCAACTCCAGGCGCTTGTCGGGATAGTCCGCCACCTCCCGCATCTGGTCGATTTCCTTCTCATTCAGCGGATCTCGACCGCGAGTTTGCGTCAGGGCGAATTGCGACAGAAAGCATATAAGGAACACGAGCCCGGTGAACCAATCGGTTCTACACAGCATCACGGTTTCTCCTTCGGTTCCGCTTGCGGTCCGAACATTCTGGCCAGCAGGTCAGAGCGGATTTGTTCGATGTCATTCACCGCTTTCAGCACGGGCGGGCGATCTTCCACCGCCAGCGTTTCGGCAATGTCGTGCAGGCGCTTGGACAGCTTGCGCAACTCAATCTCCGTTTGTTTCAAATGTTTTCCCGACGCGGACGCAGCATCGGCTGCCTTTCGGCCGTACTCCACCACTTCTCCAACTTCGCTTTGGGCTTTGTCGACATCGCCGTTGGTGAACTGAGCATTAGCGTCTTCGAGGACGCGATGAGCATATTCCAGGCAGAGCTTCGCTTGCTCTCCTCCGTGCGCCGCATCGGCACGGACTTTTAGTTGAGGCAGAGATTCGTTTGCCGCCAGTGCGCTGCCGGTGAGCAGTAACAGGATCGCTGCGCATTGTAAGTGTCGCCGCATATTACTTCGTCTTCACTTGATACTTTTCTGCATGCTGAGGGTCCAGCGCTATAAGCCGGTGGCGGGCCTTCCATTCCTCGTCAGGAAGCTTGCCAGCGTCCTCCGCCAGAAAACGTTGATAATATTCCACCGCTTGCTTTGAGGCCTTCAAGTTATCGAAGCACGTGGCTCGCAGGAAATAACTGACCGCAGACTCAGGTAAAAACTTCGCGCGATAATCGAGGGCCTTCAACGCCAGCTCATAATTCTGGTTTGCTGAAGCCACCACAGCAAGGTTGCCATAGGCATCGGCCAAGTCAGGCTTCAACTTCACGGCCAGCAGCAGTTCCTGTTGTGCCTCGGGATATTTCTTCTCGTGCATCAACAAAGAGCCGAGGGCGTAATGCGCCTCCGCATCCTGCGGCATCTTCTGGACCGCGATCCGAAACTGCGCCTCCGCTTCGCTGTCCTTGCCGGCCTGTACGTAAAGCGTGCCCAATTCCAGTGCGGCATTAGAATCGCCGGGGTCGGTTTTCAGACCCTGCTGAAGCTCTTGCGCAGCCTGTTCGCTTTTGCCCTCTGCTGCCAGGACGCGTCCCAGTTGGACACGTGCGTTGTTGTTCTGCGGATTGATCGCCAGAAGCTTGCGTAACGCTGCTTCGGCTTCGGGGTACTTCTTTTGCTTCATCGCGACATTCGCCAAACCCGCCAAGGCTTCCGGAGACTTGGGATCGAGACCCGCAGCAGCCTGGAACTCACGCGCTGCGGTGCCGAGGTCATTCTGCTTCTCAAGCAAGATCCCGGCGGACAGGTGCGGCTGGATGGCTTCGGGATTGAGCTTGGCTGCTTCGGCATAGGCGGCGAGAGCCTGCTGCGGATCACTGTCCTCTTCAACACGACCCAGCGACTGCCAGGCGCGCGCCAACCCCTCGTCAGGATTTGCGGTGGGTTTCAGTTGCGTTGCGGCTTTCAGATATTTGGCAGCCTCAACTTTGTCACCTTGCCCGGCTAGCAATATACCCAGGTTCAGATTGGACTCGAACACATCCGGCTTGGCCGCGACCGCCTTACGATAGGCGTCGATTGCTTGCGCGCCGCGCTGGGTGGCGTTATACACATAGCCAAAGTCGAACCACGCGCGATAGTCGTTTGGCTTGGCGCTTATGGCCTTCTGCAACAGTGATTCCGCAGTGGTGAAATCGCCGTGCTGCATCGCTGTTTCCGCCTGGTCCACCTCAGGCGAGCTAGTATCGTCTGGAACTTCCTCGACTGCGCGATGATGACGAATCGTCGGCTTGCTTTCCTGTGCGGTAACAGTCGCCGTGCCCGCCATAGTCAGGGCCGCGAAGAGAAGTACCGCCGCGGCGTGCCTATCGATGCTCATGGGATTGTGGGTTCCCGTTGCGCGGTAAGATGCGTGCCAGCCACTGACCGGTGTAGGAATTCTTAGCCTTGGCAATACTCTCCGGTGGCCCCACCGCTACCACGTGACCACCACGGGAGCCGCCTTCCGGGCCCAGGTCGATTACCCAGTCCGCAGTCTTGATGATGTCGAGATTATGCTCGATCACCAGGATCGATCCGCCAGCCTCAATCAGTCGCCGGAAGGCCGCCAACAGCTTGCTGACATCATCAAAGTGTAGCCCCGTGGTGGGCTCATCAAAGATGTACAGCATCCTCGGGTGGCGCTTATTGCGCTCGGTCTGCGACCGGCCAATGTCACGCAGCTTGGGTTGCAGGTGGGCTGCCAGTTTCATGCGTTGCGCCTCGCCACCGGAAAGCGTAGTTGCCGACTGGCCAAGCCGCAAATAGCCCAGGCCGACTTCCTCCAGCACGCGTAGCTTTTCTACAATCTTGGGTACGCCCGAGAAGAAGTGCAGCGCCTCTTTGACGGTAAGGTTTAACACTTCGTGAATATTCTTGCCGTGGTAATGGACTTCTAGAATCTCCGGTTTGTAACGCATGCCCTTGCATTCTTCGCACACCAGCTCAACATCTGCCAGAAACTGCATCTCCACCGTGACCGTGCCGTCGCCTTGGCAGCCTTCGCAGCGTCCGCCCGGGATATTGAAGGAAAAGTGCCCCGCCGTATAACCATGCTTCTTGCTTTCGGGTAGGGAAGCGAAGAGTTCGCGGATAGCGTCGAACGCCTTGATGTAGGTCACGGGATTCGAGCGCGGAGTGCGGCCAATCGGTGACTGATCCACCAGCACCACTTCGTCGATCCACTCTGCTCCTTCCACGCGATCTAATTCAGCCTGCGGGCCGCCGGTAAGCTGGCCCGTTTGCGCTGCGATCGCGTTGTAGAGCACATCATGCACCAAGGTCGATTTTCCCGAGCCCGACACGCCGGTAATGCACACCATCATGCCCAACGGAATGCAGACGTTCACCTTCTTCAAATTATGCGCCCGTGCACCGATCAGCTTGATTTGCCGTCCGGTTCCGGTTCGCCGTGACGACGGCGTCGGTATGCGCAAGTCGTCGCTTAAATAGCGTCCGGTGAGCGAAGCAGGATTGCGCACGATCTCCTCGTAGGTTCCGGCAGCAATCACACGGCCGCCGTTTTCACCCGCCCCCGGACCAAGATCGAGGATGCGATCGGCCGAGCGCATAATCTCGGCATCGTGCTCCACCACGAGAATCGTATTTCCCAAGTCACGCAAGTCGTGCAGGATCTTGATTAGCCGGCTGGTATCGCGATGGTGCAATCCGATGGACGGCTCGTCCAGCACGTAGAGGGTGCCAACCAGACGCGAGCCCAGAGATGTCGCCAACTGGATACGTTGCGCTTCGCCCCCGGACAGCGTAGAAGACAATCGATCGAGTGTTAGGTATTCCAGTCCCACGTCGTTCAGATAGCGCAGGCGGTCGTTGATTTCATCCAGCAACTTGCCGGCGATGTCGGCCTCCTGCCGGGTCAGTTGCAACTGCGAGAAGAATTGCGTCGCCTCTTCGACCGTCATTGCCGACACCTGACAGATGTCTTTGGTGCCGATCTTCACCTGCCGCGCTTCGCGTCGCAAGCGCAGGCCCGCGCAATCGGAGCACACTGAGTATCCACGGTACCGGCTGAGAAAAACTCGTACATGCAGCTTGTACTTCTTGCGCTCGAGGTGCTCGAAGAAGCCGCGCACCCCCCAGAATTTGCCATCGCCGTTGATGACGTAGTTCTGCTGCTCGGCCGTGAGGTCTTGCCACGGCACGTCGTGGGGAATGCCGGCCGCGCGGGCGTAGCGGCGCATCTCCGTCGCCAGCGGCCGGTACTTTGGCTTGGTCCACGGCTCGATCGCACCTTCGGCAAGGGTTAGCGCCTTGTTGGGAATCACCAGATTGAGGTCGAAATCAATGGTGTTGCCGAAACCTTGGCAACGCGGACACGCGCCGAACGGATTGTTGAACGAAAACAACCGCGGCTCCGGCTCTTCGTAACGAATGTTGCACTGCTTGCACTCGAAGCGCTGCGAGAAGCGTAGCCGCTGCAGCGCTTCACCCTCAAGCGGCGCCGTTTCGAAGAGCACTTCGCCGGCTTCGCGATAACCCTGTTCCACCGCGTCCACGATGCGCGCCCGCGCGTCGGGCGAGACCGCGATGCGATCGATCAACACCAGCACCGGTTCGGCAAAATTGAGGTCGAGCAACGACTCGGGCGTAGAGAACTCAACCACGCGTCCGTTCTGGTAGAGCCGGTTGTACCCTCGCTTGCGCAGCTCGAACAGACGCTCCTTCAGCAGGGAATCGTCGGTTGACTTCGAGGCTTTCTTCTTTGAGGTGCGACGCCCCTTCGATTTATCCGGTTCAGCAGGCTTCGGTGGCGGCTGAAGTGGAAAGAAGGCCTGCACCCGTACTCCTTCGCCGAGCGCGAGAATCTGCTCCGCCACTTCGTCAACGGTGTCCTTCTTTACCTCCTGACCGCAGTTCAGACAGTAGGTGCGGCCCACCCGGGCATATAACAATCGCAAATAGTCGTAGATCTCCGTCGCTGTGGCGACCGTCGAACGAGGATTGCGCGTGGTGTTCTTCTGCCGGATGGCGACCGCAGGAGCGATCCCGTCGATAACATCGACGTCAGGCTTCTCGATGCGCTCCAGGAACTGTCGCGCGTAGGCGGAAAGTGATTCCACATACCGGCGCTGCCCTTCGGCGTAAACGGTGTCAAACGCCAGCGACGACTTGCCCGAACCCGAAACCCCAGTCACTACCGTCATGGCATTGTGTGGAATCTCGAAGTCGATGTTCTTCAGATTGTGGACGCGTGCTCCGCGTACGACGATACTCTCGTTCGACATGGGCCCCAGGTTTCCGGCAAGGTAAAAATCTGCGGTGCGGCGGCATTTCGCCTGTTCAAGCCCCACAGACGCGGCTAAAGATGACTGCCGAAACCTCTGATTATATCCGGTTGGAGGGTGGCGCGTGAGGCGCCCCCTATCTCGCGAAGTACAGCAGCGCGAAGATGTAAATCCACAGAAAGCCCATAAAGTGCCAGTACCACGCGGTCACATCGATGACGAGGCGGCGGGTTTCGGGCGGCCGATGCAGCCAGGTCGTCATGCTGGCGTAGAGCAGCGCCAGAATTCCTCCGACCAGGTGCACTGCGTGGACTCCGGTCAGCATGAAAAAAAACGAACTGCTGGTATTGGTAGCGAACGTGGCATTGGTCAATCGCAATACGTGCCACGCGTATGCCTGCCCGGCGAGAAAGCCGAGACCGAGGACGGTCGTCGTCCAAATCCACGGAAGCGCATGGCTGGCGCTCACCCGAATGCCGGGCATGCCGACGATGGGCGCCAATGCAACATCTTCAGCGGCACGCCGCCGGGCAAACTCCAGCACAAAACTGCTAAGCAGCAAAATAAAGGTATTCACCAGCAGGACCCGATTGGGAAGCGTCAGCGGAACCCAGTTGCTGATGTAGTCATTGCTCGCCGGATCCCAGATGGCGCCTGCCTTGCGCACTACATAAGCAGTAGTGAACGAGACGAAGAGCATGACGACAGAAGACAGCGCCAACATCAGTCCCAGGCGATAGCGCCGCAGACGTTCGCCATAGTTGGGAGTGTTGTCATCGCCGCCGCGGCCACCACCGCCCCCTGGCCAGCCTGCAGCGGGGCCTCGGCCTCCACCGCCTTGCGCGGTTCTCGGTACCCGAATGCTGATTCCCCGGCTCACAGCTGCTATACCCCTGGGTCGCCGTTTACCTCTGCCTTGCCGGCGTACAAGTTAAACGCCCGATTGCCAATGTTGAACCCGAAACGCGAGACACCCACTTTTCCTCGCGTCACAACGCCCTGTGACATTATGATGCACGCGACGGCGACGGAACTCAACTGATCTCTGTGGGTATATTTTGGGAGGGAAGTCGTCGGGCCGGAAACCAAAGGTCGTGGTCTCCATATGAAACGCATCGTGCTCATTGTGATTGTTGGTGCGGGCCTCCTCTATCTGGCCGACTTTCTATCGGTGCGCTTTCGCAAACCTGCCCGCGACACCTTTGGCACAGTGACTATGCATACCTACTACGTGGTCAAGTTGAAGAACGGCAAGACCGAGTACGACTACACGGGCGACCACGATGTAAGTTGCTCAAATTCCATGTTTCCACAGTTCGGCGTGAAACCGTGCTGGTATGCCAGTCGGCATACCGAGGAACAAATCAACATCGATTCCGGCAATCCGAATAATCCGCATTTGTTCTAGGAGGCCGTCAGCCATCTACTATTTAAGAGCCTTCGCTATTCGCGTTTCGCCAAGGATGGTCAACCACAACGTGGAGGCGGAGTCCAGTCCCGTGGAGGATGACTGTCGGCTGTTTGGTCTCCGGTCCTCGTTCTTCGCCAGCTACTCTGTGCCGACACCCAGCGAAGAGCGAACGGCGAGAAGCGAAGAGCGAAGGAGCGAAAAGCGTCTTCCCACTTGCATCCTGACCGCCCCTGCTTCATCTTGGTTTCATGTGCCCGCACGAACGAGTTCATGGTCACGAAGTGAAGAAAGAGCAAATTGCCAATAACTGCTTCGGTTGCGGCCCCGCTAACCAAGCCGGACTGCGGCTGGAGTTCGTCCTCGACAAAGAGCGCGAGCGGTTTGTCTGCCACTTTCAACTGGAGGACCGCTTCGTCGGCCCACCTGGCCACGCCCACGGCGGCATCATCGCCACCATCCTCGACGAGGCCATGGGCAAGGTCAGCAAGCTGCGCAATGTGATCGCGCTGACGGGCCGGATGGAAGTCACCTACCTCAGGCCGACTCCGCTACTCACGCCGCTTATTGTCGAAGGATGGGAGGTGCGGGTGGACGGCCGCGAGCATATCCATGCTGCCGAAATTCGCAATGGCAAGGGAGAAGTGCTGGCCGAAAGTATAGGAACATTCATCGAGATCGATCCCCATCGTATGTTCGCGAAATATCTGAAGAAGACGGGCAGCGACGCGACGTAGGACGAGTAGCGGTGCCTGCACGTAGTTGGTTTTGCCGCTCAGGATGACAGCTTAAGGAGGTATCAGACGCCCACCACCCTGCTCCGGCGCTCCATCAGCACGGTGTCGCGCCAGCGCCCATCCAGGAACCCAATCCTCTCGCGAGTGCCCACGATGCGAAATCCCGCCTGCTGGTGCAATCGAATACTGACCGCGTTCTCGGCCAGTATTCCCGCCTGGAGCGTCCAGATGCTGTTCTCCTCTGAGGCTTCCACTAAGGCATGCAGCAACTTGCGTCCGATTCCCCGTCCCCGAACTTCCTCCGCGATGTAGATGCTCACCTCGGCAACGCCCGCGTAAACTTCTCGGCTGGAGACGCGACTCAAGGCAGCCCAACCGAGAACCTTGTCGTTCCACCGCGCCACCAGCCGGCAAGTGCATAGGTGGCGTGCGTCCCACTCCTGGTAGTCCGGAACGGATGTTTCGAACGTGGCATTCCCGGTCGCAATCCCCTGGCGATAGATCTCGCGAACGGCGCCCCAGTCGTGTTCTGCCATGCGCACGATCTCAAGGGTCGGCATATTGGTGTTCCCACGAGGAAGTATAGGGTCTATCACGCTGGAGATTGGAGCAAATGATGGCTGGCACAGCACGGGGTTACGCGGCGCATCCGCGCAGAGTAAAATAGAAGGTTCCGCAAGTATTAGGATCGCGCTGCTGCTTGGGGTTAGCACTTGGCATTTAGCACTTAGCATTTGGCCAAGACTTCCTGAGCGTCGCTGAGTGCCAAGTGCTTAACGCTCCGATCCGAGGAGAAATCTATGTCAGAGAACAATGGTAACAACACCAGCCTGCGCCTGAAGACCGGCTTGGCCGAGATGCTCAAGGGTGGCGTCATCATGGATGTGATGAGCGTCGAACAGGCTGAAGTGGCCGAGAAGGCCGGCGCCACCGCAGTCATGGCGCTGGAGCGCGTACCTGCCATCATTCGCGCCGAGGGCGGCGTTTCGCGCATGGCCAATCCCAAGCTGATCCGCCAGATCATGGCCACAGTCTCGATACCGGTCATGGCGAAGTGCCGCATCGGCCACTTTGCCGAGGCGCAGATCCTGCAGGAAATCGGGGTGGACTACATCGACGAGTCCGAAGTTCTGACCCCCGCCGACGAAGAACACCATGTGAACAAGCACGCATTCAAGACTCCGTTCGTTTGCGGCGCGCGGAATTTAGGCGAGGCTCTACGCCGAATCGCCGAAGGTGCAGCCATGATCCGTACCAAGGGCGAAGCTGGAACGGGTGATGTTATTCATGCCGTCAAGCACATGCGGCAGATAGTTAAAGAAATGCGTCAACTTACGGTAATGAGCGAGGAAGAGCTCTTTGCCGCTGCCAAGAATCATCAGGCGCCGTACGAACTGGTTCGTATCGTCGCCAAAGCAGGAAAGCTTCCGGTGCCAAATTTCTCCGCCGGAGGCATTGCGACCCCGGCAGATGCCTCGCTGATGATGCAACTGGGAGCCGAAGCAGTCTTCGTCGGCTCAGGCATTTTCATGAAGGGCGGAGCGATTCCTCTAGACCTGACGGTGAAGGCCGAACGCGAGGAAGCCGAATCGCGTGCTCGCGCCATCGTGATTGCTACCACCCACTATGACGATGCCAAGGTTCTGGCCGAAGTTAGTGAGCAGATGACCGGAGCAATGAAAGGCCTGGCCGTCGGCGCCATCGCGGAAAAGGACCTGTTGCAGACGCGGGGATGGTGAAGCAGCCGTTAGCAATTAGCTCTTAGCCTTTAGCAAACCCTGATTAGCGCAGCTTCGGCTGCGCTTCGTTTTGTAACGCCATAAACCGTAGAAGCGAATACCATTCACGCGGCATCTCTGTTATTGGAAGTTTGCTAAAAGCTATCAGCTAAATGCTAAGAGCTAAGCAATGAAAATCGGTGTCCTTGCCCTACAGGGCGATTTCGATGCGCACCGCCGACGCCTGGAGGAACTGGGCGCGGAAGTCGTACTGGTGCGCAAACCTGAGCATTTCGACGACATCGATGGTCTGGTCATTCCCGGAGGCGAGTCAACCACGTTCCTTAAGCTTCTCGGGCGAGATACTTTTCTCAAGCTCAACGATTTTGTGCACAGCAAGCCGACCTTTGGCACTTGTGCCGGCGCCATTCTACTGGCAAAGCAGGTGGAAAACCCGCATCAGCCAGGCTTGGACGCTCTTGATATCACAATCCGCCGTAACGGCTACGGGCGGCAGATCGACTCGACAATTGTTGAGGCCGCCAGCTTGCTCGGCGACGAACCGCTGGAGATGGTGTTCATTCGCGCGCCCCGCATCGAAAGAGTTGGCGAGGGAGTGGAAGTCCTGGCGAAACGCGGCAACGATCCCGTCTTGGTGCGGAAGGGAAGTGTGATGGCCGCGACCTTCCATCCGGAGTTGTCAGACGACAAGCGCGTGCATGTAGAATTTCTCAAGCTGGTGAATAACGGGGCGAAGTGAACTGAACGACCCTGACTGAAATTCTTCCGCGCTCTCCATGTCCACCGTGGTGAAAACCACTCACCTGTCATAATCTAGGACTAAGTATTCACATCGACAGATAGGAAACGAAGCACTCATCTATGGCCGAATCTCCGATTACTGCCCGCGCACAGGATTTTGCAAGCTGGTATCAGGACGTAGTTCTGCAAGGCGACATGGCCGAGCCCGCCGAGATTGTCAAGGGCTGCATGGTCATCAAGGCCAACGGCTACGCGGTCTGGGAGCTGATTCAGCGCGAACTCGATGACCGCTTCAAAGCCACCGGCCATCAGAACATGTATTTCCCGCTGCTGATCCCGCAGAGCTTTCTGCACAAGGAAGCCGAGCACGTGGAAGGCTTCTCGCCAGAGTTGGCGGTGGTCACCCTCGCCGGCGGCAAGCAACTGGAAGAGCCGTACGTCATTCGTCCCACCTCGGAGACCATCATCGGCCATTTCTTCGCCAAATGGATCAAGAGCTGGCGCGACCTGCCGATGCTGGTGAACCAGTGGGCCAACATCATCCGCTGGGAGCTACGCACGCGCATGTTTCTCCGCACCACGGAATTTCTCTGGCAGGAGGGCCACACCGCGCACTCCAATCATGATGAAGCCGTGCAGGAAGTCCTTCGCATGCTCGACGTCTATGCCGAGGTCGCTGAAGACGTGATGGCGATGCCGGTGATCAAGGGCCTGAAGACCCAATCCGAAAAATTCGCCGGAGCGCTACAAAGCTACTCCATCGAAGCCATGATGCAGAACGGCTTCGCACTGCAGGCCGGCACCAGCCATGACTTGGGACAGAATTTCGGCAAAGCCTTCGACGTGCAGTTTCAAAGCAAGGAAGGCCAGCTTGATTACGTATGGCAGACGAGTTGGGGAGTCAGCACACGCCTGGTCGGCGGGCTAATCATGAGCCACTCCGACGACAAGGGCTTGGTTCTGCCGCCGAAGGTCGCCCCCACCAAAGCCGTGCTCGTTCCGATTTATCGCAAAGATGAAGAGCGAGAGAAGGTGTTGGAAGCATCGCACCGGATCGCGAAGGACCTGGGCGCGAAGCTGGACGACCGCGAAGGACAGTCACCCGGCGCAAAGTTCTTTCACTGGGAGCGTCGCGGTGTTCCGGTTGTTCTCGAACTCGGTCCTCGCGACCTAGCATCCGGCAGCATCGTGTTGAAGCGTCGCGACACTGGAATGAAGGAACCGATGCCACAATCCGAGGTCACCGCCAGGTTGCCGACGGTGCTGGCCGAGATGCAGCAGAACATGTACGACGCAGCCAAACAACGTCTGCAGGCCAATACGGTGCTGGCAAATTCCATCGAAGAAGTCGAGTCGATCCTCAAGGATGTCACCGCCGAAAAGGGCGGCGGCAAGTTCGTAATGGCGCATCTCAAGGACGATCCTCGATGCGATGCCCGCATCAAGGAGTTCAAGGCAACGATCCGCTGCATTCCTTTGGTGGACGAATATGACGGACCGGGCAAATGCATCGTCACCGGCGAACCGGTTGACCGGCGCGTGGTGGTGGCGAAGGCGTATTGACCCAGGGCCAGGGGTCAGGGACTGGGGATTAGCGTCCGGCGAATGGCTGTGAATGACTCTGTCCCCATGCCCTGATCCCTAGCCCCTTGTTTCTGGGAGAATAGCTTCATGAATCTCTACGATCTCTCCGCAAAACTGAATGACGGCAAGACGAAGAAGCTCGCCGACTACAAGGGCAAAGTCCTGCTCATCGTCAACACTGCCAGCAAGTGCGGATTTACGCCGCAATACGAAGGGCTGCAATCGCTTTACGAAAAGTACAAAGACCGCGGCCTGGAGGTACTAGGTTTTCCCTGCGATCAGTTCGGTCACCAGGAGCCGGGCTCCGATGACGAGATCAAGTCGTTCTGCGAGGTTAATTACGGCGTGGACTTTCCGTTGTTTTGCAAGATTGAGGTCAACGGTGACGCTGCACATCCGCTGTATAAGTTCCTCAAGAGCGAGAAGGGCGGGTTGCTCGGCGATAGCATCAAGTGGAACTTCACCAAGTTCCTGGTCGACAAGAAGGGAACTGTCGTAGAGCGTTTCGCTCCAACGACGGCGCCAGCGTCAATCGAGTCGCAAATCGAAAAGCTGCTAGCGAAATGAAGTACTTTTAACCACGGAGGCACAGAGAGCACGGAGAAAATCCATTCTTGAATCTTTTGTCTCTTGCGCCTTTGCTGCGGCTGCTAGTTTATTGGCTTTAGGCTCGAAAATAATTCTTTAACTCTTCTCTGTGTCCTCCGTGTCTCCGTGGTGAAGTATCTTCCTGTCGCCGCGATATACTGGTGGTCACGAGGATGGTTGTGAGTTCCGCACAAAAGACGTTCTACATCGAGACCTTCGGCTGCCAGATGAACTTCCACGACTCTGAAAAAGTCGTTGGAACCCTCATCGCGGAGGGTTACGCCCAGGTGCAGCGCGAAGAGGATGCCGACCTCATCGTTTACAACACCTGCTCCATTCGCGATAAGGCCGAGCAAAAAGTCTTCCATCGGTTGAACGACTTCAAAAAGCTGCACAAGGAAGGGAAGCGCTTCGCCGTTCTGGGCTGTGTGGCCCAGCAGGAGGGCGAGAAGATCTTCGAGCGCGCACCCTATGTCTCTCTGGTCGCCGGATCGGCTTCGTATCGCAATTTGCCGGCCATGCTGATTCAGATCGAGAATGGCGCCGATCGTGTCACCGGGCTCGATGACCGCCAGACGGACCAGACCTTCGAGACCGAGTTCACCGCCCGTACCAATCCGCATCGCGGATACATCACCATCATCGAAGGTTGCGATAAGTTCTGCGCCTATTGCGTGGTGCCGTACACCCGCGGCAAAGAGCGCAGCCGCACTTCGCAGTCAGTCGTTGACGAGGCCAGGCGCATGGCGGATGCCGGGTACACCGACATTCAATTGCTCGGACAAAATGTGAACTCGTACCGCGATCCGGCAGGGAAGAAAAGCTTCGCGGAGTTGCTGGCATCGGTTGGAGAAATGCCCGGCATTCGCCGCGTGCGCTTCACCACCTCTCATCCGCGGGACTTCACCAAGGACATCATCGACGCGATTGATAGCGTGCCGACGCTCTGCGACCACGTGCATCTGCCGGTCCAGAGCGGATCGACGCGCGTGCTTGAGTCAATGTTCCGCGATTACTCCCGCGAACAATATCTGGAGCGCATCGCCTGGATGAAGGCGGCTCGTAACAAGGAAATCAGTATCACGACCGACGTGATCGTCGGTTTCCCGGGCGAGACCGAAGCCGAATTCCAGGAGACTGTGAGCTTGCTCAACGAAGTTGGCTACGACGGCGTGTTTTCCTTCAAATACTCGCCCCGGCCGAATACTCCCGCACTCCAGTACGCTGACTCCATTCCGGAGGCCGAGAAATCACGCCGCTTGCAGGTCCTGCAAGAGCACCAGCGAGAATTGCAGAGGCTTAGTTATCGCAGGCATTTAGGGCAGATTATTGAAGTTATGGTGGAGGGAAAGAATCCGGCGCGCGGACAGATCACCGGCCGCACTTCGCAGAACAAGACGCTCAACTTCGTGGTCAACGGCAAGCCGGAGCCGCGCGTCGGCGATTACGCCCGAGTGCAGGTTACCCAGACATTTCCCAACAGCCTATTGGGCGAGATGGCCGTCTAAGAATCCAGAAAGTATTTGCCTTTCGTAGTCCCGGCAGAGTATGAAACTGAGTAGGACGAGGAGAGAACCTGGGGAGGGAACCATGATGGAAGTTGAAATGAAGATTCGCGGGCTAATGATGGATCCCGTGACCAACATGCCCATCGTGATCCTGAAGGACCAGGGGAGCGACACCGTACTGCCGATCTGGGTCGGCGTCTATGAAGCCAATGCAATTGCCCTCGAAATCGAGAAGGTCACCACCCCGCGCCCCATGACCCACGACTTGCTGAAGAACCTGCTGGTCGGGCTGGAGACCACCGTGCAGAAGGTGGTGGTCACAGAGTTGCGCGATGACACCTTTTTTGCTGTCATCTGGCTGGAGCGCGACGGTCAGGCCATCAGCATCGACTCCCGCCCCTCCGACGCCCTGGCGCTGGCGCTGCGCATGGACTGCCCGATCTTTGTCGAGGACGAAGTCCTGAAGTCCAGCAAGCAGGCCAACGCGGCGAGCGACCGCGTCAACAATGACGAACTCCGCAAGTGGCTGGAGAACCTCGGCGAAGATGACCTAGGCCGATACAAGATGTAGTCATGCCCGACGCCGCCGAGCAACTGCAACGCATCTACCTGGCTGGCTTCGAGCTGCAGACCTTCGAACGCTATCCCAATTCCATCGGTGTGGTTCGTGACGGCTGCATCGCGCTGCTGAGGGCGACTCCAGTCGGCCTGCAGATGATCGGAGCTCCGGGATGGCGAATGGGAGAAGTGCTCGGCGTGCTCGTCGAGAAGGACGGCCACCAAGTCTTCCAGGCCAAGTCTGAGATCGTGGAAGCGACATCCGAGAGACTGGAGGCGCTGAGGCGGTTCCGGGAGGACCTGGAGCAATTGCTAACGGCCACGGCGTAGGGCTTTCCGCAAAGCCGGGTCGTGGATTACCAAAGGATTTCGACCGGATAAGCTTCAAAAGCTCGGTCAGTGCTCATAATTGGAATTCGTTCTTCAACTGCTTGCGCCAATAAAATCCTATCGAAAGGATCTCGATGATGCGTGGGAAGCTGCTCCACCTGAAGCACATGCGCTCGCGAAATCGGAAGTACGTCAACACTGGTCTTTCGAATCTGCTGTCGGATGTAAGGTCCAGCGGGCTGGGGAAACTGCAATTTCCCGCGCTGCGCCTTCACCACGATTTCCCATACGCTGGCAACGCTGAGAAGTACCTCGTTATCGGGGTTTGCGAAAACACTCCGAGCCCGGTCAGAAAGCAACGAATCGTCACTCAGCAGCCACAGGAAGGCTTGGGTATCAAGCAGAACCCTCATCGATAGAAGTCCTCTTCGAAGTCCGGCAGAGGCTCGTTGAAATCGGCCGGGACAACGAAGTCGCCTTTTCCTGTACCGATCGGGCGGGGAGCGCGCTTAGGCTTGATTGCTACGATCCGTGCCACCGGCTTTCCCGCTTTGGCGATGATCACTTCCTCACCCGAAGCAACCCGCTCCAGCAGTTTGGAGAGATGCGTCTTTGCTTCGTGGATATTGACTTCCATAAAGGGCACAGTAGACTAAGTCATGGACTAAGTCAACTGTGGCGGCCTTCCTGATTGGGCAACCGCTCACACGAGGATGGAGGTTCGCACTATTTTAGTTAACATAATATCTGTTATCGGACATTGAATAAGGATCGTGACCGACCTGTGCGGCGAAGGCCTAATGAGAGCGGTTATGGCAGACTTCAACAATTTCCTTACCGGTCCGCTACTACCTGCCTAAACGCCCAAAACGACCTTGGGATGGAACAGCGTCCCTGCCACTCGGCTGGCGACGCAGATCAGCTCCGCTTGTCCAGCGAAGACCTTCACGAATCGCGAACTGGACATCTCGGGCAAGTTCACCGTCCGACCGTGGCGAATCTTGGCGATATCCTCGTCGGTGGCCGTGACCGACGGAATGTCCGGCAGGACTCGGCGCGGATGCACCAGTAGCTCCTCAACCCGGCTTTGACCGGCAGCCTCGCCGATTTCGTCCAAGGTATGGCTCTGCGTCGATGGAAAACTCGGCTACCTGCGTGCGGCGAAGGCTCGCAAGATGTGCTCCAATACCCAGCTTTTGTCCCAGTTCGTGAGCTAGGCTGCGGACGTAGGTCCCCGACGATACCGCGCACCGGAAATCGACCAGATCGCCGGTCAGTCCTAAAACAACAAATTCCCTTACCTTCACCTCAACCGGCGCAAGCTTTACCTCCTGCTTCTTACGGGCCAGCTTGTAGGCTGGGACTCCCTTGATCTTCTTGGCGGAAAATGGTGGTGGAACCTGCTGAATAACGCCGACGAAGCCTGCGACGACAGCTCGACTTTCTTCAAGCGTTACATTAACTGCCGTCGTTGGGCCTGCCGGGTCGCCATCACAGTCATAGGTGTCGGTGGCGAAGCCCAGCCGGATTGTCCCTTCGTAGGCCTTCTCTGACGACGTATAGAACTGGCACAGGCGCGTCATTCGCCCGAGGACGAGCGGAAGCACTCCGGTTGCCATGGGATCGAGCGTTCCCAGATGGCCAATCGAGCGTTCACCCAAAATGCGACGTGCTTTCGCTACTACGTCGTGCGAAGTCCATCCCGCGGGTTTGTCCACCACGATCACACCGTTACAGGGCATCCTTCTGCTATCGTGTAGGTTCGCCGCAGGTTTGGTCAAATCGTAGGCCAGATCTTAATTGCCGCAAAGAATTGAAGGGAATTCAGTTCCCTGCCGTGCGGTGGGCGTAATGACAGCCTATGATTCCGTTGAAAGACGACGCACCCCGGGTCGGCACTCCGTATATCAATTATGTGCTGTTGGTAATGAACGTCCTCGTTTTCCTGTTTTCTCTGAATTGGCGTTTCTTTCCGCCGGAGCCCCGGCCTATTTTCCTTGCAGTTTTCGGAGTGATCCCGGCGCGCTTTTCCGTTGTCATTTTTAACCACGGCTACGTACCCTGGGACTTGGTTTCAGATCTGGGTAGGTACATTTCTCCCCTGCAGGCTTTTCTGCCCGTTATTACGTCCATGTTTCTGCATGGAGGCTGGTTGCACCTGATCTTCAACATGTGGGCATTGTGGATCTTCGGCGATAACGTGGAAGACTATCTTGGGCATTCGCTTTACCTGGTGCTGTACTTTCTCAGCGGAATTGCGGCCGCCCTGCTACACACGCTCTTCAACATTGGCTCGACGATACCCAGCGTTGGGGCCAGCGGAGCCATTGCGGGCGTGATGGGCGCGTTCTTCCTGCTATACCCTCGCGCACGTGTCCTGACCCTAGTGCCATTCTTCTTCGTGTTCTTTATGTGGTTGCCCGCGTGGATCGTGCTCGGCTACTGGTTTGTCGCGCAATTCCTCAGCGGAGCAGCGGGTTCGATCGCGGCACACAACAGCGCTTCCAGCGGAATTGCCTTTTGGGCCCACGTCGGAGGCTTTCTTGCCGGTATGTTCCTGATCAAGGTCTTCCCTGCCCGGACTCGGCGATATCACTACGGGCTGTAGCATTCGCTCTCCGCCTCTCGCTTTTCGCCCTTCGCTACTGACTCGTATGAATTGACGTTCGTTTCCCCGAGGGCATGTGGAACTGGTAACGGAGCCCAGCGTCCGGAGTAACCCTCAAGGGTGAAGTGAACAGCGAAAGGCGAATAGCGAGGCGCGAAGAGCGTTTCCTATAGCGCCCCGCCAGTTGGGTCGAGCCGAATCTGTGAAGGATTGACGTTCGGCGGCAAAAGCACTGCGTAGAGCACTGTCTGGGCGACACTCTCCACGTCGATCATGCGCTCGCGCGGAGCGTTGGGCATGATCTGGTCCCACATGTCGGTTGCCGTCGCCCCCGGCATAAGCGCCATTACCCGAATGCCGCGTGGGATAAGCTCTTCGCGCAATGACAGCGTGAAGCCCAATGCGCCCCGCTTGGCAGCACTGTAAGTCGCATACTTAGGAAATACTTGCTCGGCTGCCGCCGACAGATTGTTGATGATGGTTGCCCCGGCCTGCATCATCGGCAACGCGGCCTGGGTGCATAGAAAGATGCCGGTGAGGTTGGTGTCGATAACGTCGTGCCACACTTCCAGCGGCGTTTCTTCGACGGTCAGAATCGGCTGCGTGACGCCTGCATTGTTCACCAGAACGTCGACTTTCCCAAAGGCTTTTTTGACGACACCGAACAACGATGACACGGAGTCCGCGTTGCGTACGTCGCATACCGCAGGCAGAATCTGCTGGCCTCTGTTGTGCCGTCGAAGTGACCGGCCGATCTCTTCTGCACTCTTATCGAGCGTCGACTGATTGCGGCCGGTGATAACAACGCTGCAGCCTTCTGCGGCCAGCGTTCTCGCAATGGCATAGCCAATGCCGCGGCTAGCACCGGTCACAACCGCAACTTGGCCGAGCAGCCGAGGCTGGCCCAGTCGCGATATTTCGGCGCTTTTTTTTCTGCGAGACTGCGGCTTCGTCGCAGCCATAGGCTAGGTACCGTTGGCGTTTCTGGCGTGGATAAGCGACAGAAATTCCTGGCGGGTTTGTTGCGCGCGGAAGGCGCCCAGCATGGAAGAGGTCACCGTGGCTGAATGTTGCTTCTCGACCCCGCGCATCATCATGCAGAGATGACGTGCCTCGATGACAACTCCCACGCCCAAAGGGTGAATCGCTTTTTGGATAGTCTCGGCAATTTGCACGGTTAAACGTTCCTGCACCTGCAGACGTCGTGCAAATACTTCCACCAGCCGCGGAACCTTGCTCAACCCGATTACTTTGCCTTTGGGGATATAGGCCACATGGACCTTACCGAAAAATGGCAGCACATGGTGCTCGCAAAGGCTGAACATTTCGATGTCCTTCACGATCACCATCTCGTCGTAATCGACCGTGAACAGTGCGGCCTTGAGTATCTGTTCGGGGTCTTCCTGATAGCCTTTAGTAAAGTACTGCAGCGCGTTAGTGAAGCGCTCTGGGGTTTTCAGCAGCCCCTCGCGGTCCGGTTCTTCGCCCAGGCGGACCAGCATCTCACGCGCCAGGTCCTCGAAAGTGGCGCTGGTTAACGTTGGTGTCTCCGTCAAATCTCTCATTGTGCTCCCAGAGTTCACACCCGTAATTCTGCTCCACCTGCATACTCGAAGCTATTCATCATGGTCTCTTCAAGCCTTACTTTTTCCAGATGAGCTGCCGTAAAGCTTTGGCTCAAAATGTTGAAGATGACCTCACTTAGGTTCTCCGAAGTGGGCACGATCGCCGTGAACTCTTGACGAACGTTCAAATTCTCATGATCAAAGCGGTCAAGAATCCCCATCTGTACAGAGCGATCAAGCTCCGAAAGGTTACAAACCATTCCGGTCAGCGGATCAACTTGCCCGCTTACTGTCACCTCGAGTGCATAGTTATGGCCATGTCCATGCGGGTTATTACATTTGCCGTAAGTCGCGAGATTCTCCGCAGGGGAAAGCCCATCGTAATGTAAGCGGTGAGATGCCGAAAACAGGTAACGCCGAGTCAAGTGGACTTTCATGTTTCCCCGTAGAAATCGACGAAGAGATCAGGCACCTCGTAGACGCGCACGCGATGTAATTGCGCCAGCTGCAATTTACCCTGCAAGCGCTTCCAGATGGCAATGGCAAGATTCTCTGTCGTGGGAATCTGTCGCGAAAACTCTGGCACTTCCTTGTTCAGATGCCTATGATCGAGCGCTTCGAGCACTTCGCGATTCAGGATTTCCTTTAGCTCCTTCAGGTCCACCACAAACCCGGTTTTAGGGTCGATGTCGCCCTTCACGGTGACTTCGAGGGTGTAATTGTGGCCGTGACCATTCAGGTTTGCACACTTGCCAAAGATGCGCTGGTTCTCTTCCGCCGAGAACTCGGGGTTGTGGTAATAGTGCGATGCCGAAAATTCACACTTCCGGGTTAGATAGACCATGTTCTCCTACGCGGACTCATGGTTGAGTTAATTTACTGGATTAGAGCGCTGTTTTGTCAGCGACGATTTCCGCCTCGCTAAGTGGTTGAACGCCCTTAGTAACAGAATACTCGCGTCCCTTCCAGCGGACCGATCCCCGCTTAAGAGAGATGCTGGAATTGAGCAAAAGTACCGCGAAAAGCGGCAAGCCGAAGAAGGCCAGCATGTTTGACAGCCGGTCAAAATGTGCGCACTCGATGCGTCTCCCGAAGAAATAGAGGCCGAGCACTGTCAATGCTTCCAAGACAGCGAAGATGACTACGTCGCCTTTGGACAAAGCCACAAGCGATACGCAAACTGCAGCTACGATGGCGAGAAACTCAAGGGCGCGCCACAACGCCAGCCGCCGCGGATTGGGAAACAGCAGCGCCAGATTCTTCGTCCATCCTTCCCACATCTGCGGAAAGCTGCGGTACATTCTGGTGCTGACTGCGTCAGACGTGCCAAAGCACAACGTAAATCCCGCTCTCTTCAACCGCTTTGCCAGTTCCACATCCTCGAGAAGCGCTGTCGCCACGGCGGCGTGTCCTCCGACCGCCTCGTACGAGTCCCGCCGAATAAGTAAGTACTGCCCGTTTGCCGCCGCCACCGGCGATTTCGGATCGCACACGTCCGTGGGCCGATAAGTTTTCGCCAGTTCGGCGAAGATGACGGGCATCAGCGCGCGTTCCGCGAATCCGTGCACCTCCTGTTTGGGCGAATACGAAAGCACGTCCGCGCTCGCCGCTTGCGCCTCCTTCACACCGCGCGCAATGGAGTCCGGCGAGTGCCTGGTGTCGGCGTCGGTAAAGAGTAGCCACTTCCCTTTTGCTACCTTGGCGCCGCTCCAGACGGCGTTGCACTTACCGCTCCAACCGTGAGGTAGCTCACCAGCGCTGAGCACGCGCACCGTGCGTGCTCTATTCTTTCGCGTCTTTTGCGAAAGGGTCGTAGGACAGAAGCCTTCAGCGATGGTGCGCGTACTGTCGGTCGAGTAGTCGTCCACTACGATGAGTTCGTAGCCGACTCCCGCTTGGCTGACTAGCGATCGCAAGCAATCAGCGAGACAGGCCTCTTCGTTTCGAGCAGGAACGATGACGGACACTTCGGGAGTGCCATCCCCGTCTGGAGAGGTCGAACCGATGTCGTTCTGCGGTTGAAAAGTCACGAGGTCTGCGGCTTCTATTATTATATGAGGGTGAAGCGTTACTTCCTGGCCGTACTCTTCGTCTGTTTGTTCTCGCTTGCTGCGTGCAATAGTGGCTCCCATCCGCCGCGCATCGGCAGCGCCGCTCCCCAGTTCACCATCACCGATTCGCAGCGCACGGTTTCACTACACCACTTTCAGGGCAAGCCGGTGGTGCTGAACTTTTGGGCGACGTGGTGTCCGCCGTGCATCCAGGAGATGCCGTCGCTGGTGCAATTGCAGAAGGAGTTGGGCGACAAGGTGACCATTATCGCTGTCAGCGAAGACGACGACGACAGCGCTTACAAGCAGTTCGTCCACGACCACAACGTCGATCTGCTCACTGTCCGCGACACCGGACAGAAGACGAACGCGCTGTACGGCACCTTCAAGTTTCCGGAAACCTTTGTGATCGATCGCAACGGCAAGATCGTGCGCAAGTTCATCGGTGCGCAGGAGTGGACTAGTCCGGAGATCGTGGATTATTTGAAGAAGATGTAAGGGCCGATCACAGCTTCACTCTCCTCAACCTCAGCGCGTTGCTGATCACCGATACCGAGCTAAAGCTCATGGCTGCTGCCGCGAAGATTGGGCTTAGCAGAATGCCGAACTTGGGATATAGAATGCCCGCCGCTATCGGTACGCCCAGTGAGTTATAGATAAACGCGAAGAACAGGTTTTCGCGAATGTTGCGCATAACGGCGCGGCTGAGGCGGCGGGCGCGCACTAACGCAGCCAGGTCGCCCTTCAGCAACGTGATGCCAGCGCTTTCCATCGCAACATCTGTGCCGGTACCCATGGCGATGCCAACCTGCGCCTGCGCCAGCGCGGGTGCATCGTTGATGCCGTCGCCCGCCATCGCGACGACTCTTCCCTGCTCTTGCAGCTTCTTCACCGCGTCGGCCTTGTGGGTGGGCAGCACTCCGGCTTCAAAATCGCTGATGCCCAGCTGCCTCGCCACTGCTTCGGCTGTAGTCTGGCTGTCGCCGGTGAGCATGACTACACGCAGGCCTTCTGTTCGCAAGTCGCGAATCGCCTGTGCCGCCTCTGGCTTCACCGGATCCGCAATGCCCAGCAGCCCCGCGCTGCGCCCATCCACCGCAACGAAGACCACGGTGTTGCCATCGCGGCGCATGGCTTCGGCCTTCGGCTTCAGTTCCGCGCCGTCGACTCCCAGCTCTTGCAGCAGGTCTTCATTTCCTGCCGCAACTTCATGCCCTCCGACTCTGCCTGCTACACCGCGTCCCGTGAGAGAGCGGAATTCCTCCGCCGGCATCAGGTGCAGCTGGTTGGCTTTGGCAGCTTCGACAATGGCGGCTGCAAGCGGATGTTCACTTCCCTGCTCCAGGCTGGCCACCAGCCGGACGATCCGGTCCTCGGTCTCGCCCCCAACGGCGACCACCGACATCAACTCTGGCTTGCCCTGGGTGAGCGTGCCGGTTTTGTCGAGCGCCAGCGTGTCAACTTTCTGCAGCGTCTCCAGCACTTCCGCGTTCTTGATGAGAATGCCACCCCGTGCGCCACGGCCAGTGCCCACCATGATCGCCATCGGTGTCGCCAGGCCCAGGGCGCACGGACAGGCAATGATCAGCACTGCAACGGCATTCACGATGGCATTGGCCAACCGCGGCTCCGGTCCCACGATGAACCACACAGCGAAGGTGATGACGGCGGCCGCCAATACCGTGGGAACGAACCATGCTGCAACTTTGTCTGCCAGTCGTTGAATTGGGGCGCGACTGCGTTGCGCGCTGCTCACCATCTGCACGATCTGCGCCAACAGCGTTTCGCTGCCCACGCGCTCAGCCCGCATCAGCAACCACCCCGTACCGTTCACGGTGGCGCCGACAACCTTGTCGCCGGCCCGCTTCTCCACCGGCATCGCCTCCCCAGTCACCATGGACTCGTCCACCGAGCTGAGACCGTCAAGTACGACGCCGTCGGTCGGAATCTTTTCACCCGGTCGTACGCGCAGCTTGTCTCCGACCTTCACCTGCTCCAGGGGAACGTCGTATTCGCTGCCATCGTCGCGCATAATGCGCGCCAGCTTCGGCGAAAGGTCCAACAACGCGCGAATGGCGCTGCTGGTGCGGCTGCGGGCGCGCAGTTCCAACACCTGTCCCAGTAATACGAGGGCGATGATGGCTGCTGCCGCTTCGAAGTACACCTCCGGCTGGCCATGCATACCTCGCATGGAAGGCGGAAAGACCTGTGGTGCGATGGTGGCAATGGCGCTGTAGATATAAGCCACGCCGACGCCCATCGCGATCAGCGTAAACATGTTCGGGCTGCGGAATTTGACCGACGCCCAGCCGCGCGCGAAGAAAGGCCAGCCGCACCACAGCACGATTGGCGTTGCCAGCACGAATTCAAACCAGGTACCGGCATGTGGTGTGAACGTGTGCGCCAGCGGTCCCATGCTCAGCATGGCGTAAGCAACCAGCGGAACACCCAGGACTACGCTGATCCAGAATCGTCGCGTCATGTCGCGCAGTTCGGGGTTCTCTTCCTGCGCGGCCGTGACCGTCTTAGGTTCTAGCGCCATGCCGCAGATGGGGCATGCACCCGGCGCATCACGAACGATCTCCGGATGCATTGGGCAGGTCCATTGAGTCTTTGTTGCGACGACGGGGACGTCAGGTTCTAGCCCCATACCGCACTTGGGACAGGCCCCGGGTCGCGACTGCCGCACCTCGGGATCCATGGGACACACGTATATCGTGCCCGAGGGCAGCGGAGCAGTCTGGCTCTGCGTAACTACATCGACTGCCATTATCTTGGGAGGCGGGCTTGGCGCGAGATACTTCTCAGGATCGGATTTGAATTTCTCCCCGCAAGCTCGACTGCAGAAGTAATACGTTTGGCCTTGGTGCGCGGCCGTGGAGGCAGGTTTCGCGGGGTCAACACTCATTCCACAAACCACATCCCTCTCCCGCTTGCGAGCGGCGGCAATTTGCACCTGGGCGCCACCGATTTGGACTGTGGCGCCCATGCCGCCAGCCTTGTAATTGGGAGAAAGATACTTTTCTGGGTAATCCTTGAATTTCTCCGCGCAGCCGCGGCAGCAGAAGTGATACAGCCTGCCTTCGTACCCCACGGAGGCGGCTGCCTTAGAGGCATCGACATCCATTCCGCAAACCGGGTCTTTGTCGACCTTCCGAGCCACCATGGCAGGCGAAGGACTGACTGAAGTCTTGTGGGCGGCCTCAAGATACTTGATGGGCGATAATCCAAATTTGTGCATACAGCTGGGCGAGCAGAAATAGTAGGTCTGCCCCTCATGCTGCGCCTTACCGCGAGCTTCGACCGGATTCACCGCCATCCCACATACAGGATCGATTACCGAAATATCGATAATGCGGTTCTCCAAGCTCTCCTCGGGTTCGTTCATGACCTCCCTCTCACGATGTACATGCGTGCATTGTTCATTGGGTCGTCCATGCTCTATATTGAATGCGGATTGAGTGCGGGGGACGAACTCCTATTGCAGATGCCGACGAAGTTCGCCGCCGCTTGTCCGTGTCATTATCATTGCACGTTTTGAGGATTGATCGATGACCGCAGTCGAAGTGTTGTTTCGCTATGGAATGCCGCCGGGCGAGATGGAAATGGGCGCACTGGGACAGGTGAGCGACGTCTATGGTATTCGCCGCGTGCGCTTCAGTGAGCCCGATCGTACTATCCGGGTGGAATACGACGCCACGCGGTTGGACGATTCAACGGTGGAAAAGCTCTTGCGCAGTGCTGGGTTTGACATTCGCGAGAAGCTGCCCCTGGTGTAACCTGCGACCGCACCAACAATTTGAGAATGCAAAAGGCGAAGTGCCGGATGAAAAGCACTTCGCCTTTGCAATTTTGCCCGGTGTACGGCCTGCACCGAATCTTATGGGGCACTCGGCGGGCTATCCGGCGGTTGACGTTCTGGGGGAGGCTAAACTTAAGAAAGGGCCGTTCAGCGAAAGGAACTCTGGCCGAAATTCCTTTCTGAACGGCCCCCTATTGCGCCACTTCGTCTGGCATTGTAGGTAGCATCCAACGTGCCAAAGGGTACCTATTGAAAATTAAAGAGTTAGAGAGAACCATTTTTACACATACTGTAGAAGTTTCCCGGTACCGCGCAAAGTTTACTAGGCACTAAAGTGGTCAACACCTCGCGCTCGCTCCCGCAACGCTCGCAACTTTTTTCCCCAGATGGTGGTACCAGCCGCGTGCTCAGGGCAGGCGGACGTGGAGAAATGTCGGTCAGCGGCTTTTGGTATAATTTGCTGACTGCTAGTGTCCGCGCCCTTAGCTCAGCTGGATAGAGCGTCTGGCTACGAACCAGAAGGTCGGGAGTTCGAATCTCTCAGGGCGCGCCATTTTCCTCGACAGATCTCCTATGGGAAGCTCGACCGCTTTCCGCGCACAGCCGCCAGATTTATCACAGTGCCCTTGATAGATTTGGGCTTCACAATATCTTGCTATTTTGCTTGCTCTCCCGGGCACCGTAGGCCTCATCGTCCGGTTTTGTTCATCGGCCCGCGTCTTTGCTGCTCGCTTCCTTCAGACCCCTCCTCGCGGTGACCCTCGCGCTTCGCTGAGCCTTCACCTCCATCAGGTTGGTCAGAGGACGTTCACCTCCTAGCTGTCGAACATGCACGGCGTATAACAAAAGACCCTCCCCGGAGCAGAGAGAGGGTCGTTGCTTTGCGATTAAGCTGGCTTATTTGGTCCGGCCGCGGCCCTTAGGAATGTCGTCCGGACGGCCGAATTCGATCCAGCGCTCATTGAACTGACAACCCGGACTTTTCAGGCAGTCAGTTGACTTAGTTGAATCCAGCAGGTCGGTTTCGTAACCCACGCTGCCGAAGAGTCCGCTGTTGCTGGCTACGCGACGAACGCCGAGGAAGTCACCCGAGCGGGTGCACCGTCCCGTAACTTTTCCGCCGGAAGCATCGTCGCAGCCGGTCGCGTTGGCGGGATTCTGCGTGAATGTCACATTGCTGTTGGTTGTGATGTAGAGAAGGTAGTCAAGCGGGAAGCCGACGACATTATTCATGTAGTACTTGTCGTTGCCGCCGTACATCATGGAGGTGGCCACCTCGCCGGTCTGGCTGTTGACGGCGAGGGCGGGATAGGAGAACACGTAATCGGAGTTCCAGGTTTCGAACTCGCCGACGTTGTTGAATTTTTCATCCAGCCACAGCATTCGGACGTAGGGCTGCTTGAAGTTGGAGTCGCGGGCAGCAGTCCAGGCAAACCAGATCTGGTTGCCGCCGGCCTTGGGCACAAAGGCGGCGCCCAGAACGGAGTCGCCTTTGATGCGCGGATCGAGCCAGTACTGGCCGTCGGGAGCTTCGGACGTATAGTCGGAGTTCGAGTAGGACGTGTTGCCTACGTCCGTCCAACTATAATTTCCCGAACTGTCAGGCCAGGAGAAGATGCGCATGTGGCTAGTGTCGTTGTGGCCGGACCAGTACATGGTGCCGGCGGCGTTCTGGGTCAAGTGAGAACCCGTGGCGGACGTGGACTTGGTGGGATCTGTGAAGAACCAGGTGACAGTACTGCCGCCGGGCTTTTGCAGATCGGCGAACGAAATGCGCGCGACGACCAGTCCGCCTTTGGTGACATCGTCGGTGGAGATGTAGAGAAACCCGTTGGAAACGGCCATATCAGGGAAGTCGAGCCAGTCGTTGCCCAAGCCAAGGAAGTTGGAACCGACATCGAACCATGTCCACGCGGTGTTGAAGTTGCTGGCAATGTCGGAAGGTTTGGCCCAGGCTACGCGCTGGCTGTTGTGACCGGTCACCTTCCCGGTCGAGTCCTTTGTCTGATTCGTTTGAATCAGCCACACGATGAGGTCGAGACTGGGGATGTACTGCACAACCTGATCGCAGCAATAGCCGCCGTCGGGCTGATCGCCGAATACGGTCGAGAGATTGCTGATGGTCGTGAAGTTAGTGCCGCCATCGGTGGCGTATTTGATGTAGAGGTTCCCGGAGACCATGACGACATTATTGGAACCGCCAATGCCGTTGGGGTCGGGCGGGAAGTTGTTGTAAACGCCGTTGGTCTGAGAGTTGATTACGAAGCCGACGGCAGCTCCACCTCCGGCACTCCCCCAATCCATGACCGCTGCACCTTTGGGCGTTGGAGGATGCAGGGTTTGCGGGGTTCCCTGCGGGGTGGGTGGGCGCGGTGGGTTGCTCTCGGTCTGCGGCGGTTGCGGCAGCGCCGGATAGGGCCCATGCGTCTTGTGCGTCGTGCCAGTGTTGCTTTGGGCCGGGGCCGACCCGGGTGCGGCTGGCGGCACGAGTAGTTTCACATCGGCGCGGAAACGGCGTTCGCGCTCTTCGTTATCGCGACGTTCGCGGTAGCGCCCCTCGACTTCGAGGGTGTACGACTTCGAAGGATCCAGACCGGGCACATCAAAGCGCGTTTCCACGACCGCACGGCCATCGGGAGCGATGTTACCGGCATTGTATGGCAGCGTGGCCGGCAGCTCGCGGGTGGCTCCAGCCAAGCGGAGTTCAGTGACCGTAACATCGCGCGCCTCGTACTTGCCGGTGTTATCGAGCGGGAGGGCGATCAGAAGCTTGGTGGCGCCCCCGACGGCGACGCCGGGCATGCCGACCACGATTTCCTCCGGGCCTTCTTCCCTCCGGTTGCAGGAGGAGCAGGAAACCATGAGAGCGGTTGAAAGCAGGACGGCGGTGAGCAATAGGATAGTGCTCTTTCGGCCAGGCAAAAGGCCACTTCGGAGAGAATTCATGTATAGTCCTCAGTGTTTCTGGCCAGAATGCGGCTACACAGCAGGTGTCCGAGAATTCGCCGGAAGTTGTTGGCTCACGCTAACGGCAAACGCGCGGAGCGGCTCATCAAATCAGGCGAGATTATGCACCGGAACACCAAGAAACACAATTGAATTAAGTCGTTCTTTCAAGCTCTTTGAGCCCGTGCGGCTGGGATCGTGGCGCGTTCTTAAGCCCGGCGGGCTCTTTTTTTGCCGCCTCGCGTCTACGACTGCGATGGCGGGCGGGTTCAAACGGGTTTAGGGACGCCGATTCCAATCGCCGGATGGCGCGGAGCGTTATCTGGTGGATGAAGCGCTGCTCGGCTCAATCGCCGAACGGCTAGGCGGTAATCTGGCCGAGCCATTGAAGACTACCGTTGTCCAAAATCAACGCTCGATGACCACTTGGGCGCTGCAAAAAAACTGCTGTGAGAGAAGCGGGACAATGGTATTCCGTCACTGACGGATCGGAAGTTCGAATCTCTCAGGGTGTGCCGTCCCTCCTCGTTAAGAAGCCGCTCCCGTCTTTTGTGGTTTCAGGCCCTAGTGAATGTTAAACTCTGAGAGGGCGTCCCTGAGGATGTGTATCCCGATTCCAGAGAGGTAGCAAGTTTGCCATTTGTTTCGTTCATTGCCTTTTACGTTGACCCAGGCTCCGGCAGCATGATTCTTCAGCTGTTGCTCGGTGGCGTCAGCGGCATTTATGTCATCTTCCGTCTGTTTAAGCAGAAGATTCTAAGAATGCTGGGCATCCGTAGCGAAGCCAGCCTGTCAACGGCCTCACCTCTCACCGAGCCGGTTCCCGCGGAGAATGAAGATCCCCATAGGCGGTCCGCTTAGGAGCGATGCAGCCGGCTCTACTGGCTCCGGGCTTCCGCCGCGATCGAGGATCGTTTCGCGACCCCGACGGCTTCATTGTCAGACAGGACGAACGAATCTTTCGCATTGTCCTGCCCTGCGCGGTGCAACTCTGGCGGCAATTTTCTGCTTCCGGTCTGGCGACAGAGCTTCAATCCGCAGGACTGCTGATACCTACCCATGAAGTCACGGCGGATGTGCTCTCATCTGACTTGCCGATTCCTAGCGGCGTCATCGTGCTGGAGCACGAGCGGATTCCCTTCGTTAGTTATCCATACGAATGGACGTTCGATATGCTGCACGACGCGGCGCTATTGCAATTGGAAATCGTCGAACGCTCGCTAAAGCACGGATGGATACTGAAGGACGCCACCGCTTATAACGTACAGTTTCGAGGAGTGACGCCGCTATTTATCGATGTGCTCTCCTTTGCGCCATTGCAGCAGGGCGAGCCTTGGGCCGGTTACAACCAATTCTGCCGAATGATCCTGTACCCGTTGATGCTGGAGGCATACAAAGGTGTGCCTTTCCAGCCGTGGTTACGTAGCGAACTGGAAGGCATCGATCCGGTCGTGTTTGGCCGTATGTTTCGCGGCCTGGAGCGCTTGCGGCAGGGCGTGCTGACACACGTGGTCGCACAGGCCTATCTGCAGCGCAAGTTTTCTTCGGCAGATTACAGCGTGCGCGAGCAGATCAAGTCGGCGGGTATGACACCGGAGATGATCTCACGCAATGTTCGCAAGCTGAGGAAGCTAATTGTCGTCGGCTTGCAAGCACCTAAGGAAAGCACCTCTTGGAGCGATTATTCGCGTACCCACTACGCCGATGATGCGCTGGCTCGCAAAGAGGCCTTCGTCATCGCGAGCATTGCCGGAAGACACTTTAAGTTAGTGTGGGACCTGGGTTGCAACGACGGCCGATTCAGTAGGATCGTCCGCGATGCAGCTGACACCGTGGTCGCCATGGATTCGGATGGGGGCAGCGTCAATCGCCTTTATTCCGAATTACGGGCAGAGGCCCGGAGCAACATATTGCCGTTGTTAATGAATGTGGCCAATCCATCGCCGGCTCAGGGTTGGGCATCCCGTGAACGTGCATCGCTGATCGAACGAGGCAAGCCACAACTGACGCTGGCACTGGCTCTCGTCCATCATCTAGTGATCAGCGCCAACGTTCCTTTGGCCGCTATCGTGGAGTGGCTATCGGAAGTCACTCAGGAAGTCGTCATCGAGTTCATCAGCAAAGAGGACGTCATGGTGCAACGTTTACTGCTCAACAAGGACGATACGTACAGCGGCTACAACCGCGAGGCCTTTGAGTCCGATATGCAGCGGCATTTCCTGATTAAGTCGCGCACCGAATTACCTGGTGGAACGCGCTTTCTCTACCACGCCGTCGCGACCGATGTCACGCTTTGAAATAGCACAGCTTCACAGGCTACTGAAAAATTTAGCCCCCCTCAGATCCCTCGCCGACTAAAGTCGGCAAGGGATGACAAAAATAAAGAGCTTAACGGCACACCTAAAGGTGCGCCCTTTCAAAGAATCAGCCGAGGACGACTTTTTCAGCAACCTCTGAAGTCGTGCCCTGACACAAACCGCACGCTAATCGAGTTTTTTAGCAGCCTGTTCAGCCGCGCTAAATCACTTCTCCCCGCATAGGTTTCGCGACTCTTCCCTCTTACGCAATCTTCTTTTCGCGCTTGTACTCGTCGTATGCCTCAAGATAGCGATCAATCTCTTTCTTCTGCACGTAATAAGGCGTGGAGAGTCGTAGCTTCGCCGGTTGGGAGCCGCCGCGGATGCGGATCTTCTTCGTCGTCCATAGCCAGCTTTCCAGGTCGGTGCGCACAATAGGAGGAGCGTTCACGGTGACGATGGCGCAACGCAGTGACGGGTCGGGCGATGTCCACGATTCCACACCACGCTTCTGCATCTCCACCAGCATGTAATCGCCGAGTTCGCAATGACGCCGCTCAATGCGATCCATGCCAATGTCGTTTGCCATCTTGATGGAAGCACGCAGCCCGCAAAGCGCCGGCACATTAGACGATCCGATTCGCTGGAAGCGCTCGGCCCGCAGCTTCGGTTCATCCCAACCTTCTGTCGCAATGGTATTCCACATGCGATCGATCACCTCGTCGCGCACGTAGAGGTATCCCGACCCCTTAGGCGATTGCAGCCACTTGTGAGGACTTGAGGTGTACATGTCGCAGCCGAGGTCGCGGATATTAAGCTGCATCATACCGGTCACGTGAGCGCCGTCAATCGCTGAAAGAATACCCTTCGATCGCGCTAGAGCACATAGCTGCTTCGCC
The DNA here is from genome assembly GCA_963748225.1 of uncultured Acidobacteriaceae bacterium. Taxonomy (GTDB): domain Bacteria; phylum Acidobacteriota; class Terriglobia; order Terriglobales; family Acidobacteriaceae; genus Bog-257. Next base: position 183,494 of record CAVVHW010000009.1, on the reverse strand, counting down.
GGCAACACGACGCCGGTCACCGTCGTGATGTGGCTGAAGAAGATGATCCGCGTGCGCGGAGTGATAGCGTCACTGAACAAATTGAGAACTTGAGGCGCGTCTTTGACCGGCATCGGCAATGCGACCTTTTTCACCACAATGCCGTAGCGCTTGGCCTTCACCTGCCACGGCTGCTCGCCGCCGGGATGCTCCTGATCGGTCATCAGCACTTCGTCGCCGGGCTTCATGTCGATGCCATTGGCGATGTAGCTGTTGGCCTCGGTGGCATTGCGTAGCAACGCGATCTCGTCGCGACTGCAGCCCACGAACGCCGCCAGCGGATCACGAAACTCATTCCAGGCCGCGTAGCCCCAAATGGGATAATCCTCGGGATCGACTTCGTCCAGCTTCTCCGTCGAGGTATAGCTGTCGAAGATCGCCCGAAGCACCGGAACGGGACTGGAACCTACGGTGCCATTGTTTAAATAGATTTCGTCCGCGGGGATCAGGAACTGCTTGCGCACCTCGGCCCAGTATTCCTCCTCGTTGCCGGCGAATAGTTTCGGATCGGGCAGCGAAGATGGAACATTCTGGAGTTGCGCGAACAGATCATTGCGAAGAGCAAGAACAGCAGCGAGTCCAGCGCTGGTGGCGAGGAAGCGGCGACGGTCGAGCACGAGTACCTCCGGCAAATAAAGCCAACATGGTACACCGGAGTCGAATTCAGGGGCTAAATTTCTGTTGGTGAGTAGCCGGTCATTCGCCGACGGCTTCTTCTCGTGCCTTCGCCATTCGAAAAGCAGCCGCTCTCTCGCGCTGCCGACCAATAGCGAAGTAGAGCACCGTTATCAGCAACAGCCAGGGGATCCCGGCTTCCAAGGTAACTCGCATTCCTTCGACCCACCATGTTGAGATCAGAATTGCCAGTACACTCAGGCCTCCCGCGATGGTGGTGAAGGGAAACAGCGGCATCTCCACCGGCAGGCGGCGGCCATGCTGCTCACGCCAGTGTTTGCGAAAGCTGAGATGAGTGACAAAGATCATCATCCACACGAACAGGCCGCCGAACAAGGCGATACCGAACATATACACGTAGGCCGATCCAGGAAACCAGATGGCAAGTAGCGTGGCCGCACCCAGGCCGCCGGCCGACATCAACAATGCGGCAATGGGCGTGCCTCTGTCTGAGACACGGCCCAGCACCTCGGGCGCATAACCACTGCGGGACAACGAAAACACCATTCGCGTGGCCAGGTAGAGATTGCAATTCATGCTGGACAATGCCGCCGTCAGCACGACGAAGTTGATGATATGTGCTGCCGCGGGGATATTCATCACCTCAAAGACGCGCACAAATGGGCTGACGGTAATTCCCTGCCCCGGTTGGATCTGCGTCCATGGAATTACTCCCACCAGGATAAAGATCGCGCCGACATAGAAGATGATCAGCCGGACCAGCATGGTACGCATGGCACGTGGCACCGATCGTTCGGGGTCTTTCGCTTCTCCCGCCGCAACCGCAACCGTCTCCGTTCCAATGAAGCTGAAGATCACGAAAGCCAAAGCGAGTCCCACCCCGAGCCATCCGTTTGGCAGGAAGCCACCATGGGTGCGGAAGTTGTCCAGTCCGATGGGCCGCTGCTGGTGCACGCCGAACAAAATGGCTGCTCCCAAGACGATAAACACGACGATGGCGCTCACCTTGATGGTCGAGAACCAGTATTCAAACTCGCCAAATGCGCCGACACTGCGCGCATTCACAAAGATAAGGACCGCCGAATAGAAAACGACCCACGCCCATGCCGGCGTGTGTGGGAACCACCACTGGGTGTAGATGGCGGCAGCCACGGCTTCTCCGCCGATGGCGATGGACTGCGCCGCCCAGTAGGTATAGCGCACAACGAAGCCGGCCCAATGCGAAACGTAAAGCTCGGCGTAGATCCCGAACGACCCTGCCGTGGGATGTGCCACCGCCATCTCCGAGAGGCAGAGCATGAGGAGTAACGCGATTCCTGCCGCGAAAAGATAGCTCAGAATGACACCAGGTCCGGCAGTCCGGACCGCGAGTGCGCTGCCTAAGAACAACCCCGTGCCGATTGCTCCACCTAGAGCAATCATGCTCAGCTGCCGCTCGCTGAGTTGGCGCGCTAGTCCTTGCTCTTTGTCGATCGCTTGATGGTCATGCAATGGCGCGCTCGCCCGGTGTTCCGTCATTACACCGCAGCTTTCGCATGCTGGCGGAGGTACACGCCCACAAGTTCAAGCAGGCGGTCGAGGTCGTACTGGTTGTTGAAGAGGTGACAACCCACGCGCACCCCGCCAACGTGAGAGGTGTAGCGCACCGCTACCAGGACCTTGTGCGCCTGTAGAAAATTCGTCAGGGCGATATTCTCCTTCACGTCGCCGAGTGTGAAGGTAACGATTCCGGATCGCCAGCGCCGGTCGTCGGGCGTAACCACGCGAATGTCCTGTTGCTTCAGGCCGCTGATGAGATAGTCCGTGAGCGATAACACGTGCTCACCTATGTTCGTGATACCCAGTTCGTTGATTAGCGTCGCCGATTCCGCTAGGCCGATCGCTCCCGGGTAGTTGGCTGTGCCCCCAGTCTCCCAGCGGCGCGCGCCCCCGACAAATTCGTAATGACGAACCGGCGTTGCTGACGGCGTCTGGAAGTACTTGCCCCATCCGCCTTCCGGTTCGGTGACGGACAGATACCCGGCAGTCGGCGCCTTCACCTTCGCGCGAAACTCCTTGCTGAGGTACAGAAAGCCGCAGCCGAAGGGCGCCATGAGCCACTTGTGGCCGCCGCAGGCAATCGCGTCCACCGGAGTTTTCTGCACGTCGAACGGAATCGCGCCGATTTGCTGGACAGCGTCAACAATCAGAAAGATTCCGCGCTCACGGCAGAGTCGAGACAACGCTTCGAGATTGCACCGAAAACCATTACTCCACTGGACGGAACTGATCGCGACGACTTTAGTGCGTTTGCCGATCGCGGCCTCGATGTCCTCAATCAAGATTTGCCCTTCGCGGTTGCGTACGATGTCGAGTTCGATGCCAAGTTCCTCCCGCTTCTGCATCCACGGCACCGCAACTTCAAGGAACTCCAAATCGCAAATGATTACGCGATCTCCACGCGCGAACGTGATGGAATTCGCCACCAGACTCAAGCCATGCGTAGTGCTCTCAACCAAGGCTATGTCGTCCTCGTCCGCGTTGATGAGCTTTGCGATCTGGGGACGCGCCTGGCTGCGCATGGCGTCCATATCGAGGTGATGCTGCGTCGATGATCCCGACGGGCAGTACGCGGCCATGTCGAGGAAAGTGCGCAGCTTTTCTACCGCGCGTTGCGGAGCCAGGCTTACACAGGCAGAGTCGAGGAAGGTCTGCTGCTGCAGCGCGGGAAATTCATCGCGAACGTCTTCTAATGTCATCCGGAGGCCTGACAATGCATTTCCGCTAGTGATCTCTGCGCGGCGAAAACACCAAGCAGATTGCAATCGGGCTATTGTACTGCCTGACGGCAATCGTGGGTGTCATGGAGCGGCGACGATCTCGAAGGGCCTCATCATCTCGTTGTCCTCATGTTCCAGGATATGGCAGTGCCAAACGTAACGGCCAGTGAAACCATTGAACGGAACGATGATCCGCGTGACCATCCTCGGATCGGCTCGCACCGTGTCTTTCCATCCTGCTTCATTGGGTGCTGGCGGCTGCGGAGGCCCAAGAAACTTCAGTTGTTGTTTGGTCTGGTAGGTCCAAGGCTCGTAGGATTGCCGATCGAGTATCTGGAACCGCACTAGATGAAGGTGAATGGGGTGCGAATCGTCGGTGGGATTGATAAAGGACCATATCTCGGTCGAATTCAGCACTGGTTTCTCAGTGATGGGCTGATGCCAGTAGGTGCCGTTGAGCAGCATTACCGTGGGTTCGGCTACCAGGTTGTCGTATTCGTCCAAGGTGAGCAGGCGCGTCTGCACGGCTTGCGATTCGGGAATTCTGGACACCGGCCGCAATGTGGCCGGCAGAGAGCTGCGATCGTCCACCTTGTTGGCGGACACTCGAAACTGCATCACGGTAAAGGCATCGCTCTTCAGAATGATCTGCTCGCCACGATGTTCGGTGAAGTCGATGATTAAGTCAGCGCGCTCCGCGGGCGCGATCAACAAGGTTTTCAGCGGAACCGGCGTAGACAACAGGCCCTGATCAGTCCCGATCTGGCAAAGGGGAACTCCGTCAGGCAAGGACAAATGGTAGAAACGACCGTTTGAGGCATTCAGCAGGCGAAAACGGTACTTCCGCGGTTCGACCTCCAGATACGGAAACAACTTGCCGTTCACGAGGATGGCATCGCCGAAGACCTCCGGAACCCAAGGAGCTTCGGGCTTGCCCGAGGTCGGATAGTAGAGCTGTCCATCCGGAGTTATGAGACGGTCGAACAAGACGAGCGGCACTTCATATTTGCCACTGGGCAAATTGAGATCATCTTCCACCTTGTCGCGAATGATGAACGCGCCGAACAAACCTGCGTAGATGTTCAGGCGATTAATGCCCATCGCGTGATCGTGGTACCAGAGCATCGCCGCGTCCTGATCGTTGGGATAGTGGTAGAGGACCGACTTGCCCGGTGCGACCCAGTCTTCGGGGTAGCCATCGTTTTCTGGAGATGCCTTCGCGCCATGCAAGTGCATAACCGTACGTACCTGGGACTGGCTGGCCTCCGCGCCATGTAGCCTATGGTCGATCGGCAAGAAGTGCTGGGACGGCAATTCGTTCGCCCACTCAACCAGTAGTCCCTTCCCCCGGCGCGTTTCAAACGTCGGTCCTGGGACCGACGAACCATAGGACCAGAAGTGCGTCGCTTTCAGGTCGCGATGAACCTTCATGTCCACCGCGTGTGCGCTCAGCCGATAGTAGGGCAATAGGACCTTCGAGGAAGGCGCTGCCCTCATGCCGGTGGGCTTGGCAATAGTAGGCGCCGGCAGAGTGTCTACGAACTTGGTGAGGGTATCGACGTTGAGGGTATTCGCCGGCGTTCTCATCGTGTGATCTACCGCAGAGAGAACTCCGGCCCGGCTTAAGAGCAAGCCGCCCGCCAGTAGCGACGACTGCCCTAAGAATCTTCGGCGTGAGGTCAATGGTCCATCCTGAAATTGAAAGCATTACAAAGCGCAGAACGGCCAGTGAACGCAGCCTTTGATGGCCTGCGTCCACCGCCGTTCCCAGTAACGTCGTTCAAAAGCTATCGGCCACCGTCGAGCTACGGATGAGCGCAGCCCGTTTGAGTAACCGACCCGGTATTGTCATTCAGCAAGACGAACCGGAAGCAAGTGCTGATGGGTTGAGTTCCAAGCATCGAGCTGATCGAGTTGGCGATCCCGTCAAATGAACCCTGACCAATCCGCTCGCCGTTAAGCCAGTTGTCTTCCACGAAGCGAATAATCGAGGTCTGGTCAGTCATGGTATGGTCCACATAGTTCTGGCGGGCATAGGGCGAAATTACCATCATGGGAAGCCGTGGGCCGTAACCGCAGCGACCCTGAACATGGGGGGCATTAATGCCAGCCAGTTGCGGGGTGGCTGTTCCGCAAAACCCCGCGCCAGTCAGACCATCGGCAGCAGTTTGCGAGGTGTTCAAGATTTGACCCAGTTGATGGTCGTACCAGCCATCTGAGTCATCGTAATTGATCACTACTGCAGTGCTCGACCACTCCGGCCGTTGCATCAGGAAGTTAATCGTATCGACGATGAATTTTTGCTCATCGATCGGGTCTGAATAGCCTGCATGTCCGTCTTGGTATCCGGGCGCTTTCAGAAAGCTAACTGCTGGAAAGCTTCCGGCATTCACCGCATCGAAGAAATCGTGGGTATCGTACTGGTGGTTTCCGGCGTCACCTTGCTGCCCAATCGTGGAAACTGACGTGGGTCGCGTGTGCTGCAAGTTTTGGGTGGACACGTAGTACTGGAACGGCTGATGGTGCGGAATATAGTCGGCCTTGTTGACTCCCGTAATGGTTGACCTGGTGGAACGGTGGCACCCCGTCGAGCCGTTGGGGTTAGTGATGGTGAGGTCGAAGCCGCCCTCGAAAAAACCCCAGCTGACGCCCGCCGCGTTTAACAGGTCACCAATATTTCTACCGCCCATCTGAAATACTTCGCCCGTAGTGGTGGAGCAAACATCGCCCAGAGGATCAGCGTCGCTAATCACCGTGTAACCTCCGTTGCCATCTCCAATGATGGAGCCGGTTCCGTTGAGGTTCTGGGTAACGCCGTTGGTCTGGCCCGAAACCAGGTTCAACGCGCCGGGCGTCGAGGGACCAAAGTTTGTGTCGTACGAATTGTCACTCATTGCGAAATACTGCGCGTAGTTCCACAACGCTGTAACCGTGTTGCCATCGTAATAACCCATGGTCAGGCCGGTTGTCAGTACTTGTTGCGGAGGTCCGCTGGGCGGCGGACCCGCCGTTCCAGTGTTGGCGGGAAATAGGTCCATCACCCCACCGTCGAAAGCCAGTTGCTCCGGTCCGTAGTCATGGTCCTGATCGGCGGTGGCAGCTTGCGAGCGGTCGAGCCGGAAGGGATTGGTGGCCCCTTGTCCATTGCCCGGATTCAGATTCGGGTTGTTGTTCAACAGGGCGGAGCTAAGGCCATTGACATTGGGCGTGGAGGCCAAAGGAAAAAAGGCAGGCTCTCCTGATGGGTTGGTGGCGTTGGGATACGTTCCGAAATAGTGATCAAAGGAAACGTTTTCCTGGAAGATAATCACTAGATGCTTGATGGGCGTGGCCGTCTGGCCGATTCCGGCATGGGTGGCTTGCGGGGCTGCCGGAGCCGCGTAGGCGTTGACCAATGGCCCCAGAACCATTGCCGCCGTTAACGTAGCTGCGAGAAATCGACGCATATTTCTCCTCACCTTTCCAGTCCACACAACGGACTCGTGTGCGTTGATACTCCACTGAGATCAAATGGGAGTGAATGTACGGTTAAAAGAGAATTACCCGCCAAACGAATGTTCGATTCGTGCGAGCCGTAATAGCCGGACTGCGACAGGATGGCGGTGACGTGCATGGCTCCGCGTTAGCGGCAGGTTCTGATAGGTTGAAGACAGGAGGGGCCGATGAAACGTGTGCTGGTTGCGACATCTAACCCAGGTAAAATTCGCGATCTGGTTGGAGCTGCCGCTGCGCATAATGTGCAAATCGAAACGCTGCCCAGCTTCTCATCGCTGCCCGGTGTTATCGAAGATGGTCTGACGTTTGAAGCTAATGCCCGCAAGAAGGCCGAGCACTATAGTAAGTACGCTGATGGCGAACTAGTCATCGCCGACGACTCGGGGCTGGAAGTCGATGCACTCGGCGGCGCTCCCGGGGTTCGCTCGGCACGCTATGCTGCCGATGAGCAGAACGCACCCGAGCACGCACCAAACTCTGATGACGAAGCCAATAATGCGCGCCTTCTACGCGAACTGCACGATGTTCCCGAGGAATACCGCACAGGAAGGTTCGTCTGCGTTATTGCCGTAGCGCGCAACGGCCACACCTTGGCCACGTTCCAAGGCAAGGCTGAAGGCATTCTTCTGCGCGCGCTTCGGGGTTCAAACGGTTTCGGATACGATCCGCTGTTCTACTTTCCTGAGATTGCCAAGACCTTCGCCGAACTGACCGCGGAGGAGAAAGCCCTCTACAGCCACCGCGGGGCAGCATTTCGCGCATTTCTCGCCTGGCAGGACGAAAGTCACGAACAACACCCGCACAAGGACTCGTGACCTGGATCACCTCGTCATAAGATATTGTGATTTACGTCACAGGTGCCTCGCCATCGCACCGGCTATTCTGAATTTCGCTGGCCAGCCTGAGACCGCCCGCCTCAAGCGTTTCGCCGGGGTCAGCGATCCTTGACTTGCGTTGTTGGCGAAATTGATAATAAAAGGTTTGCTGACACACTCCGCTTTCATAAGGAGTTGGCTTCGTGGCTTCTTCGGCCAGTTCTGTTGATACAAGTTCCGCTCGAATCAAGAAGGGAGTGGCTCCGCTGCGCGCCGGCCAGGGCTACTCGTTTATCCTACGCAGACTGCATTCCCTGTCCGGCATCGTTCCAATTGGCGCATTTCTGATCGAGCATTTCATCTCCAACTCGGAAGCGACTAAGGGCGTTCAGGCCTACAACGACCAGGTGAAGTTTCTGACGAGTTTGCCTTTTGTCCACGTGCTGGAATGGGTATTCATCTTTCTGCCGCTCCTTTATCACGGCATCTACGGCTTGTACATCTGGTACGAGGGTGATTCAAACGTCGGCGAATATCCCTGGACCGGCAACTGGCTATACACCTCCCAGCGCTGGACCGGAATCATCGCTTTCATCTATATCGCGTATCACGTGTTCGACATGCGGTTCACGGGTGTACACCTGATGGGGGGCGGCTATAACAACGCGTTCTCCAAAGTATGGTTTGACTTCCAGAGTCCGTGGACGATCGCCTTTTACGTCATCGGCATTGTCGCTGCGTCGTGGCACTTTTCCTATGGTGTTTGGCTGTTTGCAGCCAAGTGGGGTTTTACCACAGGCGACAATGCTCGCCGCAAGTTCGGCTACGTGTGTACTGCGTTGGCGATTGTCCTTATTGGCATTGGACTTTGGACAATAACCGGATTCGTACAAACTCCAGCCGATCAGGTTCCCTATGTTCAGCATGACTAGAACTACCATCCCTCGGTTAGCGGCTTCGGCCTTCATAAGTTTGCGTAAAGATCATCATGGCTCATCCTAAGATCATTGTTGTGGGTGGCGGGCTAGCGGGTCTTGCAGCCACCATCAAGATTGCCGAGATGGGAGGTCACGTTGACCTATTTTCCATCGTCCCGGTCAAGCGGTCTCACTCCGTGTGCGCGCAGGGTGGCATCAACGCCGCCAAGAACCTGAAGGGTGAAGGCGACTCCACCTGGCAGCACTTCGACGACACGATTTACGGCGGGGACTTTCTCGCAAACCAGCCCCCGGTAAAGGGCATGTGCGAGGCTGCCCCCGGTATCATCGACCTGCTCGATCGTATGGGCGTCCCCTTCAACCGCACGCCCGAAGGACTGCTCGACTTCCGCCGCTTCGGTGGCACGCTCTACAACCGAACCGCATTTGCGGGCGCCACGACCGGACAGCAACTGTTGTATGCGCTCGATGAGCAGGTACGCCGCTACGAGGCCGAAGGTAAAGTCACCAAGTACGAAGCCTGGGAATTCCTCTCCGCGGTGATCGATGATCAGCGTATCTGTCACGGCATTTGCGCCATGGATCTGCGCAGCATGGCTGTGCAGACCTTCGCGGCGGAAGCGGTGATCATTGCGACCGGCGGGATCGGCGCCATCTTTGGCAAATCCACCAACTCGGTCGTCTGCACTGGATCGGCTCAATCTGCGCTTTATCAGCAAGGGGCGTATTACGCCAACGGCGAGTTCATCCAGGTACACCCGACGTGCATCCCCGGCGAAGACAAGTTGCGGCTCATGTCGGAATCGGCCCGTGGCGAAGGTGGCCGTGTATGGGTGCCCAAGCAGCCCGGCGATAAGCGCGATCCCAAAAGCATTCCGGAAGCCGAGCGTTGGTACTTCCTGGAAGAGTGGTATCCCAAGTATGGCAACCTGGTGCCGCGCGATATCGCGACCCGCGCCATCCATAAAGTGGTTTACGAACACCATCTCGGCATCGATGGACAGCCGATGGTCTACCTCGATCTGACCCACATCGATCGCGCCACCCTCGACCGCAAGCTCGAAGGCATTCTGGAGATCTACGAGAAGTTTGTTGGCGACGATCCGCGCGACACGCCGATGAAAATCTTTCCCGGCATGCACTACACCATGGGCGGGTTGTGGATCGACTTTGAGCAGCGCACCAATATCGAGGGACTTTACGCCGCGGGCGAGTGCGAGTATCAGTACCACGGCGCCAACCGCCTGGGCGCAAATTCGCTGGTGTCGTGCATCTATGGTGGATTCGTGTCTGGGCCGAATGCGGTCAAGTATGCGCACAATGTGATCAAGAGCGGCCAGCATCCCGCCGGACATGTGTTCGACTCCGAGCGCAAGCGACAGGAAGAGATCAATGCCCGCCTGCTGAAGAACGAAGGCGCGGAGAATCCATTCTTGCTGTGGCGGGAACTGGGCGACGTCATGACCAAGAACTGCACCGTGATCCGCTACAACAAGAACTTGATTGACACGGATGCCAAGCTGGTGGAGTTGTTGGAGCGCTATCGTCATGTGAACCTGAGCGACCGCTCGATGTGGGCCAATACGTCGTTTGTATTCGCGCGGCAACTTTACAACATGCTGCAACTGGCGCGTGTGATCGTTCAAGGCGCGGCCATGCGCGACGAGTCGCGGGGCGCGCATTACAAGCCGGACTTTCCCGAGCGCGATGACGCGAACTGGTTGAAGACCACCAAAGCGTACTTTGCGGCCGATGCCGATGAGCCGCGCTTCGAGTTTGAGCAGGTGAATACGTCGCTGATCAAGCCCCGCCCGCGGCGCTACGACGCGGCGACGTAAACGCAGGGTCAGGGGCTCGGGACTAGGTGTCAGGTATGAGTTACTAGTTTGAATCATCGTTTTATTCGCCTGGCACATTTGGCGAACGGCGAATAGCGAAAAGCGCAATAGCTAAGAGCGAAAAACGAAAATGGCGAATTCTAAAACCGTTATCTTCAAAATAAAACGCCAGGAAACACCCGAGTCTAAACCGTACTGGGAGGAGTTCGAGATCCCTTATCGTCAGGGAATGAACGTCACCTCCTCGCTGATGGATATCGCGGCCAACCCTGTCACCCGCCAAGGCAAGCCGACCACTCCGATCACCTATGATTCCAACTGTCTGGAAGAGATCTGCGGCTCCTGCGCCATGCTCATCAACGGGCAGGCCAAGATGGCTTGCTCGGCATTGATACACAATCTCAAGCAGCCCATCACTCTGGAACCGTTCTCCAAGTTTCCTATCGTGCGCGATCTGGCAGTAGATCGCAGCGTGCTCTTCGAAAACCTGAAGAAGGTGAAGGCGTGGATTCCGGTTGACGGCACCTATGACCTGGGCTCTGGTCCCCGCCAGTCTGCGGAGATGCAGGAAGCGGCATACCCCTTGTCTAACTGCATCTCGTGCTGTTGCTGCATGGAAGCTTGTCCGCAATTCAACGACAAGACCGGCTTCGTAGGCGCGGCTACCATCGCACAGGTCCGGCTCTTCAACTCGCACCCCACCGGCAAGGCGCTCAAGACCGAACGCTTAAAGGCCCTGATGGGCGACGGCGGCATTCAGGAATGCGGTTACGCGCAGAACTGCGTCGAGGTCTGCCCGAAGGAATTGCCACTGACCAAATCGATAGCTGATGTCGGCGGACAGGTGATGTGGCAGGCAGTCAAGGATTTGTTCAGGACCTAGGAGAGGCAAGAGAGAGGTTGTCCTCATGCACCGCTGAAGCGGTACTTCGCCCTCTTTCTGACTGATAGTGGTCATTCGGCGCTGTATTGAGCGCTTTAATTTACAATCCAAGCGACCATCATTCTTCATCGGAGCCTTCATCACGCTCATGTCAAGCCTGCCTCGGGTGCTCATATTCTGCTTGCTCGTATCTACATTCACGGCGGCCCAGACCACCAGCCCGGGTGCTCCTTCGCAAACTTTACCTAAGAAATCGACATCCAAAGCGCTCACCATTTCACCCAACGGCGCCGCCACTGGCGCGCGCGCCATCCATAACGCGGCACTTGTCGTTGACACTCACGCCGACACCCCCGGCCGCTTTGTTGATGAGAATTTTGATCTGTCGCAGGACGCCGGCAGTGGCTATTTGGACTTCAACAAGATCAAGGCCGGGAATCTGGGAGCTGAGTTCTTCTCCATCTGGGTCGAGCCGAAAGCCAACAAAGGCCACGAGACTAAGCGCGCACTCGACATGATTGATTCGGTTTACGAGCAGGCACGTTTGCATCCCGACAAGATGATGATGGCCTTCAGCACCCAGGACATTCTCACCGCCCATCGCCAGCACAAACTGGCAGCACTCTTGGGGGTTGAAGGTGGGCACGCAATCCAAGGCGACATCCGTATCCTGCGCGACTACTATCGGCTCGGCGTGCGTTATATGACTCTCACCTGGTCAAACACCAACGAGCTTGGCGATTCCAGTGGCGACCTTAACGACCAGAGTGTCGAGCACCACGAAGGCATCACCGATTTCGGACGGCAGGTAGTGCGGGAAATGAACCGGCTGGGCATGATGGTGGACATCTCGCACGTTGCCGATCGCACCTTTTACCAAGCTTTGGTGGCCTCCCGCGCACCGGTCATTGCATCGCATTCTTCGTCGCGTGCACTCACCAACGCTCCGCGAAACATGACTGACGACATGCTGGTTGCACTGGCCCGCAACGGCGGCGTGGCACAAGTGAATTTCTATTGCGCCTTCGTCTCGCAGAAGTATCTTGATCGCATGAAAGAACTTGACGCACAGCATGACCCTGACTTTGAGCGTGAGCAGAAGCTTTTTATCTCCGCGCAAACCCCCGAGGTGAGAAAAGAGTATCTTGAGGCGAAGGCAGCGTTGGAGAAAAGGTTGCCCCGTCCGCCGCTGAGCGACCTGATCGATCACATTGATCACATGGTGAAGGTGGCAGGTATCGATCATGTCGGTCTGGGCTCTGATTTTGATGGAATTGACTGCTCGCCACAGGGAATCGACTCTGCCGCCGACCTTCCGAAAATCACGCAGGCGCTGTACGACCGCGGCTACAAGGCCTCCGATCTTGATAAGATTCTTGGGGGGAACCTTATGCGGGTATTTGCTGAGGTGGAGAAGCTGGCGAAACAGATTCGGGCGGAAACTAATCCGGACACGCGGCGTGAGATTGCACCTGCCGCGGCGCAGCCACAGCAGTAATATGGAAGACTCTTCATCGGGAGGGATTTATGCGTAACGTTTTAGCAGCCATTCTGTGTCTCAGCCTAACCGGCTTGGCAGGAGCACAGAGCTCGACTACCGGTTCAACATCGGAGCAACATGCAAACACTGAAAAGACTTCTCAGGGAACGGTAGGGCAGTCCAAGGAGCCGACCGCTATCTTCGAAACTACCGCGGGCAACATTACCTGCACGCTCTTTCCCGAGCAGGCTCCGTTGACAGTCGCCAACTTCATCGGTCTGGCGACGGGAACCAAGGCGTGGAAGGATCCGAAGACCGGCAAGATGATGACTGGGGTGCCGCTCTACAACGGCACCATCTTCCACCGGGTGATACCAAACTTCATGATCCAGGGCGGCGACCCCATGGGCAATGGAACGGGTGATCCCGGATACAGCTTTAAAGACGAGTTCAGCCCCGATCTTACCTTCGACCAGCCCGGACGGCTGGCAATGGCGAACAGCGGGCCCAATACCAACGGCTCGCAATTCTTCATCACCGAAGTTCCCACGCCACACCTTAACGGCAAGCATACGATCTTTGGTCAGTGCCAGGACCTTGACGTGGTAAAAAAGATCGCGCGAATGGCGACCGATCCTCGCAATGATCGGCCTTACGATCCGCCCAAGATTATTCGCATCAAGATCATCGATCCCCGTCATCCCGTAGCCAAGCCGAATACGGGGACGCATAAACCCGCGACAGCAAAGCCGACTACTCCCCCAAGCCAATAGCTTTTCCCAGATGTGGTGAAAGGCCGGGTAATCGCTCGGCCTTTCTTGCATGGCAAGAGCTCACGGCTTCCTGCCGCGCGTGCCATTCTGCCAATCCTCCCACAGGCCAAACCCTTTCATTTGGTCGTCAAGGTGGGTGTCCTTGAAGGTCGCCTCGATCTGAGCACGCGTAAGTCTTGGACCAATTCGCTGCGGCGCGTTGGCCAGCTCAAGTATCAACTCGGCGGCCATGGCCTGGTTTTTCTTCAGCTGCGTAAAGTCAACCTTGTCGAACGTGTCGGAGGTGGCATGATAGTTAATCAAGTAGTTGGCTTCGGCCTGGTTCGGCAGAATAGTGGGAACGCCTTGCAACATGAAATCGTAGTTGTCGGTGCCGACCGTGGCGTCGTTGGTCACCTGATTGGCGTTCCATTGCGCAAATGGCTGCACCATCGGCGTAAGCACCGCGTCTACATCGTTCCGGCCGCCGGTTGAGAAGCTGACGATAGGACCGCTGCCCTCGTCCAGTACCAGTTCGGCCGCAATATTGTCCAGTTCGTTCGGATGGGCACGCACATACGCGTACGAACCAAGCAGACCCTGCTCTTCGCCCGAGAAAAGGATGAAACGAATCGTGCGCCGCGGACGAACTCCCGCCGCTTTGATGGCGCGAAGGGAGTCGGTGACCAGCGCCGCATTGCAGCCGTTGTCGAGTGCGCCGGTGCCCAGCTCCCATGAATCGAGATGCGCTCCCAAGATCACGATTTCGTTCGGCAGCTCGGTTCCCTTCAACTCGGCCACCACGTTGCGGGTTGTGATCATGGGACCGATTCGATTGGGCATGGACAGCGACATTTGAACCTTCTCACCGTGCGCCAGCAATCGTGAAATGCGCTCCGCATCTTCACGCGCCAGCAGAACCTGAGGGATGACGTCGATCTGTCCGGTACTGGTGTTAATGTGCCGATACAAAATGTCGTGCTCGCGGCTGGAGGTGAAAGCGATGGCCAGGGCGTTGCCTTTCCGTGCCAGCTCAATAATTCCCGGCGCCCGGTAGTACTCCTCGAAGAGATCATCCCAAGTTTTCAGCACAGCGCTGTGCGCCAGCACAATGGCGCCTGTGACGTCGCCTGCTTTGGCAAACTCCGCGGCTGTGCCCATACCGACATCCACCACCCGCGCCGTCGTCGGCTTCAGTGCCGGTCCCCACGCAATTGAGTGGGCAAGCACATGAAACTTCACCGGAGCTACGACATCGACCTCAGTGTCGCCCTCCGCCCAAGCCGTTGGTATGGTGAATTCTTCGGTGTGAACCGAATCCGCTCCGGCAGCCTTGAAGTCGGCGATCGCCCATTGAGCGGCCTGGTCGAACGCCGGCGTGCCTGGGATGCGTCCGCCGATCTCGTCGGTAAGGACACGCAGGTTCTCGTGCAGCGGACTGGATGGTTTGAGGGCCTCCTGCATGACAGCGTCGTTGGACTGCGCAAGGCTGGAGGCGACGCCGGCCAGCAGCAGCGCAGAGGCGAGGAAAGCAATTTGGGATTTGCGCATGGCGAGGGAATTATACGCAAGAGCGACCTGCCGTTTACCGGCAAAGTCGAAAGAGGCACATGGCCAATCAAAACCGAGGCCTACTTGTAACAAGAGGATTTCTCGAGACCGATGCTCATTGTGCTGAAGCTTTCGAACCCAACCTAAGGGAACGGAGAGAAATCACGAGAGCATTAAGTTCTGCTTCGGAGGACGCGTTCATCTGAATAAACAGAACTTTGTGCCCTGCGGTGGGGACCGCAATTGCGGAGTTGTGAGATTGCCCTGCTTCATCGGCACGCCAGTAATCCAATCGCCACATCGGACCGGTTGTCAGTTCGATGCGTTTCGGCGTTCCCATCTTGTAACCCTCACCGGGTTCCAGGGATTTCAGATAGTCTTCAGCAATCATTTCTGCAGTCAAACTCGACGGTCTTGCAAGGTCATCGTACAAGAAAACAATCCTCGGCACCGGCGTACGATGACCATGCTCCCAAAGCGCCAGAAGAATATGCTCACGCCCTTTTGGGTCGTGAGGAAGCTGGTTCTCAGGGGTCGAGTCAAAACCCTTGGGTATCGTGTAGCTTAAGCCGATTGCAGCGCAGGTGAACGCTTGGCCGTTCACAGTACCCGCCAATTGAGCATCACCCGTGCCCAACAACAGCAACAGAACGGACATGAACCGCAGATTCTGGGAGAGGGATTTCATCGACTCAGCATCATACACGGGAGGATCGTTGTCGATATCAGGGGATTACCCCGCCGACTCAGGTATCAGGGGCGCGAGTGGTCGAAGCTGTCACAGCGGCGATTTCTAGTCGTAATACTCCAGCCCCAGATGCGTAATCATCTCCTCGCCCTTCAGGTGGCGCAGGGTGTTCTTCAGTTTCATCGACTGGATGAACAGGTCGTGCTCTGGATACAGTCCCGGCGCCGTCATCGGAGACTTGAAGTAGAAGCTCAGCCACTCCTGGATGCCGATGCCGCGCAGTTCTGACGAACGCTTCGCCAGGTCGAGGAAGAGCACGAGATCGAGCACAATGGGGGCTGCGAGGATCGAATCGCGGCACAGGAAATCGACCTTAATCTGCATAGGATAGCCGAGCCATCCAAAGATGTCGATATTGTCCCAACCCTCTTTATTATCACCGCGTGGCGGGTAATAGTTAATGCGAACCTTATGGCAAATGTTGCCGTAGAGTTCGGGATAAAGTTCGGGCTGAAGGATGTGCTCCAGCACCGAGAGTTTGGACTCTTCCTTGGTTTTGAAGGAGCCGGGATCGTCGAGTACCTCACCGTCGCGATTGCCCAGGATGTTGGTGGAGAACCATCCGTTCAACCCGATCATGCGCGCTTTGAAACCCGGTGCAAGGATGGTCTTGATCAGCGTCTGTCCGGTCTTGTAGTCCTTGCCGCAGATGGGCGCTTCGTTCTGCTTTGACAGGTCGAGCATCGCGGGGATGTCAACCGTGAGGTTCGGCGCGCCGTTGGCGAAGGGCACACCTTCTTTCAGCGCGGCATAGGCGTAGATCATCGACGGCGCGATGTTGGCATCACTCGCGCGCAGCCCTTTTTCGAAGGCCTCGACCGACTTGTGTACCGGCCTCGGCTTGATAAAGGTTTCGGTAGAGCCGCACCAGATCATGACCAGGCGGTCGGCGCCGCTGGACTTCTTGAAGTCGTGGATGTCCTCACGCAGTTGCTCGGCAAGGTCCATCTTGTTCTTGCCCTTTTTTACGTTGGGGCCATCGAGGTTCTTGACGTAATTCTTGTCGAAGACAGCCTTCCGCGGCTTGATTTTCGAGAGAAAGGGTTTGACCTGATTGAGTAACGATACGTCGAGGACACCTGCGTTGCGCGCAGCGGAATACATATCGTCCTCAAAGATGTCCCAGCCGGTGAAGACCAGATCATTCAGTTTGGCCAGCGGAACGAAATCCTGGATCTTCGGCGAACGGCCGTCCGTGCGCTTCCCCAAGCGAATGGTGCCCATCTGGGTGAGCGATCCGATGGGGCTGGAAATTCCTTTGCGCACCGCTTCAACGCCCGCGACAAACGTGGTGGCGACGGCGCCCATCCCGGGGATCATGATTCCGAGCTTCCCTTTCGCCGGGGCAATCTCGCCCGTGGCGGCGTTGCTAATTCCCTGCTTCTTATTGGTCGGCATGCTATCAGTCCGTTTCATGAAAGAATGTAAACTCGCTATCTTCTCGTAACGGCAACCGATATTGCAATCGAAGCCGCGTGAACGGACGCGTTTGCGCCTTGTGCGGTAATTTGAAGGATTTGGTGGAAAACCATGGCTGGAGAAAAAGTTGCAGTTGTAACTGGAAGCTCAAGCGGTATTGGACTGCTAACTGCCGTCGAGTTAGCGCTCAACGGATATCGCGTGGTGGCCACGATGCGCAACCTCGAAAATCGCGCCCGGCTGGAGGCCGCCGCGCAAAAAGCAGGCGTACTTGATCGGCTTGATCTGCGCCGTCTCGATATCACCGAATTCGATTCGCTCGGCCCCGCGGTGAACGCGATAGTCCGCGACCATGGACGCATTGACGTGCTGGTGAACAATGCCGGCTTCAGCAGCGGCGGCTTTGGAGAGGACTTCGCGTTACATGAGATTCGCGATCAGTTCGAGACCAATTTCTTTGGCAACGTTGCCATGACGAAGGGCGTGTTACCAGTTATGCGCAGTCAGAAGTCGGGCCATATCATACAGGTCAGTTCTGTCAGCGGACGCGCGGCCTCGCCCATGGTCGGCACCTATTCCGCATCCAAGTTCGCGCTGGAAGGGTGGAGCGAGTCCCTCCGAATCGAGGTCCATTCGCTCGGTATTCGAGTTGTGCTGGTCGAACCCGGCTCTTACGACACTGACATTTGGGAGCGGAATGTAAAGGTTGCAGCGGGCGCACTCGATCCCAACTCCCCCAATCGTGAACGCAGTCAGCGATTCGTCGAGTTCATCAAGAAGCGCGCAAAACATCGTCGCGATGCTCGCGAGGTGGCGAAGTTGATCGCCCGCATCGCACAGAATCCCAACCCTAAACTTCGATACTTGATTGGCGGCGACGCCAAGGCGCAAGTTTGGTTGAGGCGAATTATGCCATGGCGGAGTTACGAGCGCTTGATCGCCAAAGCGGTGAAAATCGACTGAGCGCGCCAAGCAATGGGCGCAATTTGCCTTTGCTGAAGTTAGGCCGACAGCTTTGCTATTTTGCCACTTCCACTTCTTCCCTGCCCACGCGGTGTTGCACGTGCGACCAGACAAAGTAAACCACCGCGGCGAGAATCACGGCCAAGATGATTGTATCGAGGCGATGAAACCACATCTTCAAGCGCGGATCGGTGTCCCACCGCTCGCCCAGCCGCATACCGACATACGCTAGCATGAAGCACCAGGGCCACGATCCGATAAACGTGTAGACGTGGAACTTGAGACGTGGCATGCGGGCGATCCCAGCGGGTAGCGCGATAAAGGTGCGAATAACCGGCAGCAAGCGAGCAATCAGCACGGCAATGGCGCCTCGCCGCTCAAAGAAGCGATCGGCGATACGAAGTTCGCGCTGGCTGAGGAAAATGTAGCGGCCGTAACGCTCTACCAGCGGGCGGCCACCGAAGTAACCGATCTCGTAGGCCAGCACGGAGCCCAGGTTGCAGCCGACTGCGCCCCACGTCGCCACCGCCAGCAACGAAAAGCGTCCGGTGTACACGAGGTATCCCGAGAACGGCATAATGATTTCCGACGGCAAAGGA
The DNA here is from genome assembly GCA_963748225.1 of uncultured Acidobacteriaceae bacterium. Lineage (GTDB taxonomy): Bacteria > Acidobacteriota > Terriglobia > Terriglobales > Acidobacteriaceae > Bog-257. Next base: position 164,579 of record CAVVHW010000009.1, on the reverse strand, counting down.
ATGCATGCCGACTCGATGGCCATCAGCAGCATCACGCCGCCGTAGCCGCCCGCCGAGATGACGCTGACGATCCACGTCCCGACTATTTCAAGAATGTGAGCAATCATGTTTGTAGTGCAGACCTTCCCCCGAGTTAGTTGTGAGCATTATTTTCGCGGCGAAACTGGATCTGTCGTGCCTACGGCACTCTGCCTCAACGACATCCCTACCCAGCGCTGAAGCCCTGGGCTATGATCTTCCGTCCCGCAAGTGGGACTGAACCTTTGCAGCTGCAATTACCGGTTGCATATATCAGCATTTTGATCACGAGAATTATTCACTCGTCGAAGCTCACCGAATCTCCGCTCAGGGAGACATTTCGCCAGCGGTGACACTGCTAGTTGCCAATTGCTAGCGGCTATTCCGCCAGCTTTCCGCTTAGCCACTCCCCGAGTTTCTGCACCGGGAGCCGCACGCCAACGAAGAACTGCCCGAACAACGCATATACCGCGCTGACATGGTCGAAGCGCATCTCGTAGATCAGTTTCTTGAATACCAGAGGGTCGGGAGCAAACAAATCCACACCCCACTCCCAATCGTCGAAGCCGATGGACCCGGTAATGATCTGTTGCACTTTGCCGGCGTAGCGGCGCCCTACCATTCCGTGCTCCTCCATCTGTCGCTGGCGCTCCTCGATGGGCAGCGTGTACCAGTTCTTGTCTTCACCGCGCTTGCGATCCATCGGATAGAAGCATAGATACCGGCTGTCAGGAATCTTGGGATACAGCCGCGGGCGCATGGCTTGACGTTGCCGCTCCATCGTCTCTTCAACTTCCCTATTCCACTCTTCGGAAAGGGGCTTCACACCACGCTCGGCGAGTTGACGAAAAAGCTTCACACTGGAGTCATACAGGCCCAACTCGATCACCGATAAATATGAGTGCATGGGCTCGAGAAAATCCTGCAAGGCGATCCGGTTCAATTGCAGCTCAGCGGCATTGAGTTCGTCGAAGGAGTCGCGAAAGTGGACGATCATGAGATCGCCCTTGTGCCCGAGCATGGAGTAGATGGCGGTTTGCGCGGCTTCCTCTGGAGCCTGCACTGCGGTTGCAGCTTGGTTTGCAATTTCTGCCTGGCGCGCGGGATCCAGCTTGCGCCACTCCGGCCAGCGAAAGCGAAACATCTGATGCAGCACACTCAAGCCTTCAAGGGTTAGCGGCATCGCCGGCAGTTCGGCAGAGACGGTCTGCACAGCAACATTGCTGGGTGGCATTGCGAAACTCCAAGCTGGAAGGATGACGTCTCCTCATTGTAATCTGCCGGTGCCGTTATAATCTCTTGTCATTACACTCGGAGGCCAAACATGCCCCGTGGCGCCATGCCTCGCCGACCTTCGCGCACCGGCCGCCATGACAAAGTTTCCAGCCAACCAATGCGAGGGAACGTCCGCGTCGCGAAGGCAACCCCCGCGTCAAGAAAACCTGCGCCGAAGTCAGTCAAGCATTCTACAAAACCGTCTCGCAACACGGCGACGGCCTCGAAGGCCTACAATCCGGTCGCACCCGAGCGCGTCAATGAGATCCTGAGGCGGCTCGACGGGCGCTACCCTGGCGCGACGTGCGCGCTGCATCATAACAGCGCGTGGGAGTTGTTGGTGGCGACCATCCTCTCGGCGCAATGTACCGATGTCCGCGTCAATATGGTGACGCCGGTCATCTTCGAGAAATATCCGACTCCCGAGGCGTTCGCCGCGCTGCAGCCAGAAGATCTCGAAGACGACATCCGCACCACGGGATTCTTTCGCAACAAGTCAAAGTCGGTGGTGGGTGCCGCCCGCAAGCTGATCAGCGAATTCGGCGGCCAGGTACCACGCACTATGGAAGAGCTTCTGCAATTGCCCGGCGTGGCCCGCAAGACCGCGAATGTCGTGCTAGGCACGTGGTACCGGATCGCCGACGGCGTGGTAGTGGACACGCATGTGCAACGCATCTCGCGGCGCCTGGAGCTGACCAAACACGAAGAGCCGCAGAAGATTGAGCAGGACCTGATGAAGGTAATACCGCGCGACAAGTGGATTGTCTTTGCACATCAGATCATCTTGCACGGCCGCGCCCTATGCATCGCGCGTAAGCCCAAGTGCGCCGATTGTCCGCTGGAGAACCTCTGTCACGCCGCCGACAAAACGTGGAGCACGGTCGAGATACACAAAGGAGCAAAGCCGCGAGTCAGCGGTTAGCGGATAGAGATAGAGAATGAAATTAACGGTCGTAAGCGAGGAGCAAAGCAACGAGGCGCAGCGTCTGCGGCGGCGACATGACGACAAAGAAAGTAGCGTACGATGCTTTAGCTTGTTGTGCGCAAGGTGGGTGTAAAACTCGACCAGGGTTGAAACGCTTCGGTTTTAGACATCCTTCAGTTGCTCCTCAGTCATTCCGAAGTAATGTCCGAATTCGTGAATGACCGTCTGCCGAATTTGTTCGCGCACGGCGGTCTCGCTAGAGGAGATGGCCTCGATGTTTTTTTGGTAGAGCACGACGTAGTCGGGACCAGCCTGCATTTGAAAGACGCTCTTGTGGGTCATCGGCACACCGTGAAACAGCCCCAGACGCAGTACGCTTGGCTTGCCAGGTTCGAGCGGTTCTTGGTCCGGAGGCTGATCCTCGACCAGTACGGCGACGTTACGGATTCGGTCCCGAAACTCTTTAGGCAGAGAGTCGAGTACCTCCGCGACCACCTTGGTGAAATCTTCGCGCGTCACGCCGCACCCCTCGCCCGAGGACCGACGCCAGCAGATGTCCGCCTTATGCAGCGTGTCTGCATACCTGCACAGCTTCTGGTTCGATTCGGCTCCAGCGTCTATCATCGCAGATAATCGGCATTCCCATGGCGGGCGCAGAGCACGGAATGTCCTGCGAGTGGTTTAGACTACCGGGAGGTGCATTGTAAAATGGGGCCAGAGCGAATTACATGGTGAGCTTGTGAAAAGAGTTTTGGCGGCTGTCTTGTTTGTCTTTCTCGGCCTGGCACTGTTCGGGCTGGCTGCCCACGCCAGTCCAAGATCATCGCAGACCAAGGCCCAGAAGGACGCACAGAAGTCCTATAAGAAATACAGCAAGCAATACAACAAGCAGCAGAAGAAGCAACTCAAGGCGCAACAGAAGCAGATGAAGAAGTGGAACAAGAATCACCCAACGATTACGACCACGTAGGAAGCGACATTCCGCAGGGTTTCCGCTACAAACTTAGCTTTCGGAGCACCCTTCCTGTCCGCCGGTTTCAAGATTGCTGGTGAAAACGTCGTGTTCTGATCAAGCAGATCGTACCGCGGAAAATCCCCTCTGACCCTCATTGACCTACATGGAAACCGCTGTCAATGAACCACCGGCAAATCGATGAAACTTTCTTCGCTGGGAGCTACGTAGATCCGCTGCACCGCCTTCTTATAATCGGCGGGCTTCGTCCAAAAAATGCTCGGCACGAAGGTCTGCGGATTCCGATCGTACAACGGGAACCAACTCGACTGAATCTGCACCATGATCCTGTGGCCAGGCAGAAATACGTGATCAGCCGTGGGCAGCGCAAACTGATAAAGCAGCGGCTTGTCCGGCGTCAGTGCTCTAGGTTCGGAGAAGCTCTCGCGATAGCGTCCGCGGAAGATATCGGCAGCGATCATCAATTCATAGCTGCCCATCTTCGGATCTGACGCGACCTCGTCGGGATAAACATCGATCAGTTTCACCACCCAGTCCGAGTCCGAACCGCTAGTGGACGCCGTGAGGTGGACCATCGGTCGACCGGCTATCTTCACCGGCTGCATCAACTTGTCTGAGACAAACGACAGCACATCCGGACGCGCTGCCGGCTCGCGCTGATCGCTCACCAACCAGGTCGGCCAGGTTGAGCCTTCGCCATAGCCAAACGGCTGGACCGGCCGCACCAGATACGGCACCGGCTTGGCAGGATCAGACACGTACTCCTCGTAGGTTTCGTTGGTGGTTTGCGGAGCTGTGAATGCTAGCTTCAGTCCCGGCTGCAGGTAGAGCGGCGAAGGGGTTATGGTGCAGCCGGTCGGACATCCAGCTGGCCAACCTGGCAGGCGCAGCCATTTGTCGGTTCCCGTTTCGTATGCCGTCACCGGTGCAATGTCTGCCTTGGGCGCGCCATCCTTCAGATACTGCGCGAGAAACGGTGCAAGAACTTGGCGGCGGAAGTCCAACGCGGTATCGGTGGGAAAAGTCAGCGCTCCCAGGCTGCTGGCCTCTTTTGTCTCCTGTCCGTGATGCCATGGTCCCAGCACCAGGAAGACCATGTCGTTCTGCGTGTCCTTCGGCTTGATTGCTCGGTACACTGCCGTCGCGCCGTAAATATCTTCCTGGTCCCAAAGACTGTCCACCAATAGCACCGGAACTTTCAACGGCTGTGCAGCGAGTAGCTTGTCGAGCGCCTGGTCCTGCCAGAACTCGTCATAGGTGGGATGGGCCAACACTTTGCGCCACATTCCGGTCTGTTCGAGTCCATGAAGACGGCCCATCTCGCCCGCCGAACCCGCCGCCAGATAGGCATCGTAGTCGTCGGCATATCCGGTCCACCACTGCGGACCGCTACCGCGAGCTGCCTCCTGATCCTGGAAGTAGATCATCATCTGTTCACGAAACGCTCCGTTGTGAAACCAGTCATCGCCCATCCATCCGTCCACCATGGGATTCATCGGCACCACCACCTTCAATGCCGGATGAGGATTGAACATCGCCATCAGGGTGGTGAAACCGCCATACGAAACGCCGAGGACACCAACCTTGCCATTGCTGTCGGGTAGGTTCTTCACCAACCAGTCGATGGTGTCGTAGGTATCCGTAGCGTGGTCCACCGGCGTCGGATTGAGTGGGCCGTGCAGCGGCCGGTTCATCACGTAGTCACCTTCCGAACCGTACTTACCGCGCACGTCTTCGAAGACCCAGATGTAACTGCCCTTCAACGTGGCGTCCGAGGGATCGTCATAACCCTGCATAATGCGGGCGATGTTGGGACTGGCAGAGTAACTCGCCATCTGGCTCGCGTTGTAAGGCGTGCGCGTCAGCAAGATGGGTGCATTCCTCGCGCCCTTGGGGATGACAATCACCGCATGCAGCTTCACGCCGTCGCGCATCGGGATCATGACGTCGCGCCTCTCGTAATCGAAGCTGGTGGTGACCTGCGTGAACGTGTCGGGAATCTCGCTTGGAAGGGCGGGATATTTCTCAGTTGCCGATGGCGAACTCTGAGTGGTTTGTGCCTCCGCTGGCATGAAAGACACCGCCAGCAGCAGGAGAGCAAGAATTGCGAGCGCGTAAGCGCGCTGTGACCATGTCATTGGGGGCATCCCTCCGCAGCCGCCTAGAATATGGCCTGCGGCTTCAGCATGCAACTTGCGCGACTGGCGGGTGGCCGCCCTTTCGGCCTGAGTCCCAATTTGGGGTGGGCGGATGGCCCACCCTTTTCGACGACCACATCTAACTTCGGGTGCCCCATCCTTCTCGCCCTCCGTTGGCGAGAGGGTGGGCGCAGGGCGGTGACCACCATCACAGTCTGTGCTGAAAAATCGAGGTAGAGTCCTGCCATGCCCCGTGGCCTCAGACGCTACCAGCAGGCCGACGAATTCCACTTCATCACCTTCAGTTGTTATCGCCGGCAACAAGGGCTGGTAACCCCGCAGGCGCGCCGCCTTTTGCAGCAGACCCTGGAACGGGTGCGGCCATGGTACGGCCTATGCGTCTTCGGCTGTGTCATCATGCCCGAACACTCGATTTGGTCGCAGACCTTCGGCTACGATGCTTTTGGCAACATTGCCAAGACCGGAACTTCGAGTTTCCATCCAGGCTACACGAGCGGCAACCACGTGACTGGTTTCACCTATGACGGCATGGGCAACGTGACCAACGACGGTGCCAACACCTATGCCTATGATGCCGAAGGGCGGCCGATTACGGTCGGCGGAGTACAGATCACCTATGATGCCTTGGGGCGGGCAATCGAGCAGAACCGCAGTGGAACCTACACCCAGATTCTGTACTCACCCGTCGGACAAAAGTTTGCGTTAATGAACGGCTCGACAGTGAAGCAGTACTTTGTGCCGCTGGCGGGCGGGATGCAGGCTGTCTATAATTCCAGCGGCTTGCAGTACTATCGCCATTCCGACTGGCTGGGGTCGTCGCGCTTCGCGGCTACCACCTCGGGGGCAGTATATTACGACGGAGCCTACGCACCGTTTGGCGAGAACTACGCCGAGACGGGGACCACCGACCGCAGCTTTACCGGCCAGACCCAAGACACGACGGCAGGGCTGTATGATTTCTTGCTTCGCCAACAGAGTTCCGCGCAAGGCCGCTGGCTGGTGCCCGATCCGGCAGGCCTGGCCGCTGTTGACTTCACCAACCCCCAGACCTGGAACAGATATGCCTACGTGGCTAACAACCCCCTAAATGCGACCGACCCCTTGGGACTCTACTGTGCCATTGATCCGGACGGTGGACTTTTCCATGGCTGTCAGCAAGGCGGAGGATTGGGCGGCGGCGATGACGAAGGCGATCCATACGGGCTCCCCCCTTACGGTTTTCCGGTCTTTTGGCCGGTTGGCGGTGGTGGTGGTGGACATCCACACCCACCTTCGGGCAATCCGCCACCGAGCCCTCCGTCGGCACCACCGCCGCAGCCGATCAATTTCCCGAACGAGACCAACGGCCTGCCCAATGGCTTCCCGACTAATCCTTGGGGAATTACGGGCGCGATCATCCCCGACGGCAATTGTGGCGACATGGGGCCGTGTCAGTTTGGCTTTGAGGGCGCTGTTCTCCTTGGTAGCGATCCCAATTGGTGGCAGAAATTCAAACAGTGGCTGTCAGGTCAATATTATGGCTATTGGCCAAAGAAAGATGCGACTGTCAACGTCTGTTCTGAAGTTCATGGACTAAATGGTCAACCAATGTCCCGAATCGATCAGGCAGCTGGGCCCAACCCCTACAATCCTAACGGCGGTCAACAAGCTTGGATCGATTTTCAGGACTCCTACGTAAACAAATGTGGGGGTATGGGCGGCGTTGCCGTGTGTCGAGCTAACGCAGGAGTTTACGGCCCCCAAGCTTTTTGTCAATGCTGCAAGTAACAGAGGAACACCATGATCCGAATCAGTAGGGCTCTGCTCGTGGCATCTATTGCACTTGGCGTGTCATGCACGGATAGCTGCAAACGCAGCAATCAGCGTCCAATCATCGTAAATGTGCTCCGTAACGAGAAGTCGCGGTCATTTGAGATAACGGAGCCCAAACTATTGCAATTCCAGTCGCAGCAGCCTAAGACATCTTCTGGCCGACCGATCATTGTCCAATCTATTCTGATGAATCAAAGCCAGTTCGAGAATATTCTAGTCAACCAACATGGTTTGGCGGAGATGAAGCCAGACTTAGTGGTGCTAGACTCGTCGGCGCAGGAAAAGGCGAGCCCAGCCATAGAAGCCCAATCGGTCAATGCACCGAACGTCTGCGGACCGACGAGCAGCTGTCCAGCCTTCATCCCATCGTGGGTTTCGGGCGAGCAATTAGACGCGACGCATCTGGTCCTTAAGGCATTATCATCGAGCGGCTAATAGCCAGATCCGGCCGGAAATGAAGGCGGTTAATATCACCAATCCGCAGACCTGGAACCGATATGCCTATGTGGGGAACCAGCCACTGAACAGTATCGATCCGCTGGGACTCTATAAGGGAGTGTGCCCCGACGAAACGCTGGTACCCTGCTTATGGGGCGGTTACAACGACGCAGGTGCTGCCGGGATGCTAGAGTCTCTATCGTGGTCTGGCCAAATGGGGTACAACGACCCAAACAACGACAATATGTGGGTTGCACAGAATGCCGCAAATCTCTATACGATCAGCGTTAATGTCAGCGGTGGATTTGGCAAAGGCAAGTTCAATCTGACGAACCCGTTTACCAAACTGAAGCAGCTGGCTCCAAGCCTCTGCAGTGGCGGCGGATTCGGGTATGGAGCCGCCAATATTCCTCTGGGGCCAGACGTGGGCGTAGAGTCTATCGGTTTGATCGAGTATGACTCTAAAGAAGGCGGAGCACACGGGGGCGTTCTTGGCGTCGAACTGGGACCAGCGGTAGTGGGCATTGAGTCGCTTAGAACATGGAATGATTGGCAGAGTCACACGGGACCAATCCTCATAGGTGGTGAGCAGTTTTCTGCCGCCTCGCAGATGTTCGGGAAGAATGTCGCCACCGGGACTCTCGATGCGGGCGGTTTTGTCAATTGGATGAATGGCCAGCTCAGCCTCGGCGGCTACTTGGGGGGTAAGATATTTGGTGGGGGTGGCTATTTGTCGTTAAGCTGGAGCGGTTGCAATCCGTAGCCGGAGGCCTGTTCGCTATGTACGATAAATTCATCATGATTGCGGTCGGCGTAGTCTTAATTTTCGCTGGTTTCTCGGCCAAGGGCTTCGCTTACGGAATGGCTCCCCACCGTGACAAGCCTAAGTACGCCGCGACTCGACGGCTTCGCGTTGTGTTGGTTTGCTTTGGACTGGTCTCTCTTACAATGGGGTTAGCTGGAGCGCTGCACAAGTGATCTTCCCGCCCTCACCCGCTCTCGAACCGGTGCAGATCGTATACAGACCTGGAATAGATATGCCTACGTGGGGAACAACCCGATGAGCAATGTCGATCCGTTAGGGCTGTCATGTGAAGACCCTCATGATGGCCAACCCTGCAATGTTAATGTGACGGCGCCAGCCGATCCTGTAGATACGACTGAGGTATCACTACCCGACTGGGTGGCTCCGTACTCCACCGGCAGTCTTGATAGCGATCCGATGTGTAATGCAGGGCGAGGGATCGGCGGGTTTCTAGGGGGAATTGGCGGAGGAGGAGGATTCAAGCTAAAGAACCCTTTCACTAAGCCTGTAGCTGCAGCCGCAAACAACGGGAAGAACGTCTTTACCTGCGCATCTGAGTTCGCGAGCAAGTACAGTATCGCGGGCGGGCTCCAAGCATTGGGCATTGGAACGAGTGGGGTGAGCGGTTTTGTCACCAACGCTCTTGGCGGAAATACCTTCAGCGGCATTACGGACCTGATCACTAGCATCGCCGCTGGATCTGGCGGCGGACACAATGTTTTCTACAACATGGGACAAAGTGTCGTAGCTGGTCCCACACAAGGCATTCCCGGGTTCAAAGGTCCGTGGGGCGCCTCTGCTTCGGGCATAACTACAGAGACGATAGCAGCGGGAGCTTATAACGCGGTTACTGGTGCTGGCGGAACAATACAAACCCTGAACGGGGTGTATAGCCTTTCATCCATGAGCATGACGGCGGGCGAGTTTGCTTCCGGAGTGGGCCTTGTCAAGCTTGGGTATGACGCTGTGAGCTATTTTGGCGGGGCCGCTGGTTGTGCACTGGGAGTTATCCATTAAGGGGGCAGATGCACATGCGAACGGGAACTCTTCCACTCAGCGGGCAACTCGCCGTGCTACTGTTGGGACCGCCAATCATGGCAGCGCTGTGGTGGTTATTGGGCAGAGCTTGGTCATATGTAGTGCAAGGAGGCAACCCCACACCCAGAACGAAAGGGTGGTCTAGTAAGGGCTTCTGGATTTTGCTGGTTATTATGTACGGGATAGCAATTTGCATGGCCGTTTATGCGTGGGTTGTCCGGCAGTGACCATGTCGTTTCACGGGCGGTTGGGCGCGTGGTCCACCCCAGCGCCACTTTCCGATAGACACGGGGTGCCCCGTCATCTCCGGGCACAGCTGGCTTTCCTTCCAGCCGACTTATGCGTCCAACAACCGGATTGCGGGTGTACCCGGGGCTGCGATCACCTACGACGGCATGGGCAACATGACTACGGACAATCTGGGCAATACGTATTCGTATGATGCCAACGGCCGTCCCAGCAAGATCAATAACCCGACGCAGACAGTCACCTATTTCGATGTTTTTGGCCGTGCCATCGACCAGGCCCGCGGCACGGTCTCCACGCAAATTGTGTACGCGCCCTCGGGACAGAAGTTTGCCATCATGAACAGAACCACGCTGAACCGGTACATTGACCCGATGGTGGCGGGCATGGCAGCGGTACACACTGGGCCCAACGGCAATCCGCCTAACTCGGGATATTTCCAGCACGCTGACTGGCTGGGCTCGTCGCGGCTGGCGGTCACCGGCGGAGGGGCCGCCACGTACGATCGCTCGTATGCTCCTTTCGGCGAACCTTACGACGAAACGGCGACCATGAACCGAAACTTCACCGGACAGACCGAAGATACGACGCCAGGGCTGTATGACTTCCTGTTCCGTCAGCACAGTTCCGCGCAAGGACGCTGGCTGGTGCCCGATCCGGCCGGCTTGGCCGCCGCTGACGTCACGAACCCGCAGACCTGGAACCGATATGCCTACGTCAGTAACAATCCGCTGAGCGCTATCGATCCCAAGGGCCTTTATGTCGCTTGCGACTATAACGGGGACTCGAACTGCGATGGAGATGGTGGAGGAGGTGGGGGCGGTGGTGGCGGCGGTGGCGGCGGTGGAATTAGCGGCGGCCCCTGCGGAGCGTATTGTGCGCCGCCGCCAGGAATCATAAGTCATGTGCCTACGTTGACAAGCGCTTATCAGCAAGGTCTAGGCGTGTACCTGAGTTGTTTGTCCTACAATTTCCAGTGTGATGCAAACGGAAATTATCAGGCTGCCGGAGCGTATGTGTTTACCGGCGCGAATGGCAACGTTATTTCAAACCCGCAAACCCTAGCGGCCATAAAGTTTGGGCAATTGGCGTGTAGTGGCATGGGCAGCAGCGATGTGGCTAGCTGCATTCAGCAAACCTATGACACGATGGGACCAGCGGGAAAGCTTGAGGGAGGACACTACGACTTCAGCTTGGCCAATATTCAGATCACGATTGGCGGTACGCCAGTTGACACCGATCCGGCAGATTTCCCCGGGTGTCTCTTCGGGCGTTGCGGTCTATTCAACAGCCCAGACTTCTCGCATGGAGACGGAACGTTCCACGTGGATATGGCGAATGTCTATTTCTTTCCAGCTGGGACTGTTGTCCACACGATCGGGGACGTTTTAGGAGGCCACACGTGGTGGAGCGGAGGGGTTCCGCCATTCCCATTCTAATGAGGAGTGCAGCAGTTACTTGGACTTTGATCTCGGCAGTGCTGTCGGTACTTGCCGCAGAACAAAGGCCGCCACATCACCAGACTCCGATCTGGACCAAAGATGTCTTGGCGGACCTTAGCCGTCCTCAGATGGCATCAGTCGTTTCGTAGACACCAACCGTGCCGGCGTCGCATTTCTGAGTGACGGTCAGTTGATTGTCTACGAGGTGGACCTCGATACCACTGAGCTTTCTTCACGCGTAAGCCCTGAAGTTTCAAGTCCTTTTCGTCTACGTCTCTCGTTGCTTGACTCTGCTTCGGGAAAACTGACATTCGCCAAGGAGCAAGGAACTAGGGTTCACGATTCAGCAGTTTTCGTAACGACAGGCGGAGTGCTGGTCAAGGCAGGCGACCTCCTAAAACTGTATTCATCAGACCTGACACGAGAGCGCGATTTGCCATTCACGATCGACCGAAATAGCAGGTTTAGGGTGAGTGTCTCTCCCAGCGGAAAGACGATCATGGTCAATCAGGTGATCCAAGATCCCTCAACGAACCGCCTCCACAGCCACTTCGATGTCCTCGACGCGGCGACGCTCAAAGTCAAGTATTCGTGGAACGAATCTCCGCCCTTATATCACCACTACTCGATCTCCGATAAAGGAATCGCCGCCGTAAACCTCGTCGGCAACTTCATTGAGGTGGCAGAGTTTGGAACCAGCAGGTGGACTAGGGTGGCTGAACCGCAGGGACGTTGCGCCAGTATGAACATGCCAACTCTATACGCGGACCAGCAGTTTGTATACGGCTGCGACAAGCTGATCGCAATGTCTGCCGACGGCCATGTTCTCATGACCGATCCTTTAGAGGGTGGACAGGTCTCATCGGACAAAACAACGCTCGCACGCGACGCGCGATTCGTAGCTGTATCCATAAACACTATCGAGACGAAGAACCGCATGTTTGCGGAACCAGACGTGAGAGTCGCTGCGACGCAGATTGTAGTGTACGACCTGGGTTCGAAGAGGCGGGTCCTAACGGTGGATGTTGACCCGTTGCCAAAGAATGACTACGACTTTGCCTTGTCTCCGGATGGATCGACGCTGGCTGTCCTGAACGACCGCAACGTCTCTGTTTACTCTGTGCCGCCCCAAGGCACCGAGCACGCCGACACCATGGGCTTGAAGAATGGGAATCTGCACGTGCAGGTCCCGGTCCCAGCGACCACAAAACCAAAGCCGCAGTCTCCCTGACCGACCGCCGAAGAAAGAGAGCGAGGGAGAGAGAGCGACACGACACCCCCAGATTGGGAACTGCACAGCAACTTTCGGTTAACGTGCGCGAACCTGTTGAAACCAGAGCCGCTAAAGAGAAAATCCGGGAATTTGCACTTGACGTACCCAAATAACTGAGGCAGGATTAAGGGTGTGAGCCCAACGAGCCCTTAGCTGCGTGCCTTTCTAGGCGCGACTTTGGGCTTTTCCTTTTTCTCGGTCTCCGGCGGCTTCACTTGCGCAAGCCCGGCGACGGCTTCATCGAAGCTGAGAGGTCGTAACGAGATTGGTTCCCCCGCGCGACCTTTTGGGTTCGTGGTCGGATGCTTCTTCATTTGTGCCAGTCTAACACCGTCTGTAAAAGCGACTCTCTCCGACCATTTATCCGGCTTTAGAGATTGACACTCGGACATATCTCCGACTATTCTGGAAATCACTCGGAGAAATAACAGATGACGCATCCGACAAGCGACCTAATTACCCTTCTAGAAGAGCGGGAACATCGCCGAGCCGCCAAGCTGAGGCAGTTCTTTGCCCTGCTCCGTGACCCCGATATTTCCCCCGACATTGCTGATGTAGTGGCTAGCCTCAGGAACGGCAACGGTGCGGCTCATAAGCCTGCCCAAGCCGTTGAAGACGCCGGAGCAAAACCCACCGGAGGAATACGGGATACCATCCGGCAAATTGCGGGCAATCTGCCGCCGCGATTCGACTGGACGCACGTTGATGAGCAGATGCAAAGAGTGAGTTTCGATTTTGGCAAAACCGCTCCTAAGCAGGCCATCGTTGATGCGCTGTACGTTATGTCGCGACCGGACGAATCCCCGGTCTTTAGGCAGGTAACGAAGGGCAGGGCAGGAAAGCCGAACACTTACGAAAGGATTTGAGTGTAGCGTCCCGGCCCTAGGGCGTCCAACACTCTAGGGCCGAGTTGTACCCCTCGGGGCTGCGGCGTCCAACACCGTGGCTCTGAGGCTCTCTGTACGCGGGTGTGGCGGAATTGGCATACGCACCAGACTTGGACTCTGGCGGTGATCTCGGCAACGGCACCCTGTGGGTTCGAATCCCACCGCCCGCATCTTGATTCTAAAGCGAGGCTTATTGTAACGCTAGTGGCTTTCTGAATGTCAAGCGTTTGCCTTCGCACGCCTGCATTGCGGCCTCTGTCCGTTCCGCATCCGTTACCTTCCGATGGTTATACCGAAAGTCGAACTCATTCAAGTACTGCTGCAAATAGGCCTTCCCGACGTGGTGATACGTTCCATAGATGCCACGCTTCAGCAAGCTAAAGAAGCCTTCCACTGAGTTGGTTGTGATGCACTTCCCGTTTTCGTAGCGGACGTATTCCTCATCTCTATGGTTCACCTGGTCGTGTGTGCGACCTGCCAGAGCACCGGACAACACTGTAGAGCTATCCGTCATAACGTGGGCATCTTCCGCAATCATCTCCTCAATAATGGGCCTCAGATTGTCCGCTGTGACCCGCTGAACGTGACGCGAACGAACGTCACCCCCACGCTGTAGGACTGAGAAAACGGAAGCCTTATTGTCACGCGGAGAGCGATACTTGGGTTTCTTTCCGTCGCGTGGTTTGTAGCTGCCCACTCGAATCTTGCCGCCTACATAGGTTTCGTCGCATTCGATGGTTCCTTCTAACTTCTCAATCATTGGGTGCTGCGTCATAGCGAAGCGAATCCGATGGAACATGAACCATGCCGTGCGATAGGCGACCTTTTCTCCATAGAAGGTCTCAGTCATGCGGTGAAACTGATGTGCGCTGATGCCCTTCTTGCTTGAGCACATGAGGTGAACGGCGTACATCCACTTGTGCATCGGAATGTGAGAATCCTCGAAGACAGAGCGCATCTTTGCAGTGAACGGCTTCCGGCATCCCTTACACTTCCAGAGTCCGGGCCGCGTCGTTTTCCCTTGCAGCTTGTACGCCTCTCCGACCAGACCGCAATGCGGGCAGATCGCGCCATCCGGCCAACGCTTGCTCTCCCAGAACTCGATTGCTTTTACCTCGTTGGTGAATACCCCGAACTGCGCTTCTTTCTTCATGGCCTAACTTTACCCAAAACGCTTGGGTATGTCAAGTGCATAATTCCGGAAAATCCCGCCGTCAGAGTGCTCCGCGAAGTTACCGCAGGCGAACTTGTTGAAAAGAAAGAGCAGCGTGAAATCTCCCATTTTTTCCGCTGGAGATTGTACGGAGCGCGGGAGGCCAGTCAAGGCTCTGCGCTTCGCTTCAACCGCTGCGCGGCGCGCACGGAACGCGCGGCCTTGACTAGCCCTCCCTCTCCGCTCCTGTCTGCTTCCAGCTATGGAAAAAATGTGGTTGAAAATGGGAGGGGTATGCCCCGATCACGACGCGCGGTTGTTCGTTGCGGTCTGTAGAAAGGCATCAATGGTCGTGAGCAGGGCCACTTGCTTGCGGCGTGGCAAGCGTTCGATCAGCTCCATGCGGCGCAAGAGTCTGCGGCTGGGCCTGTGTGCAGGTTCAACAGCTACCGGCTTAGAAACCTGAAGCAGCTCTTGAACGGGAACATCGAGTGCAGCAGCAAAGCGAACTGCGGTTTCTGCAAAAAGCCTCGACTTGCCGTTTTCATAATCGGAAATCACAACCTGAATCGCTCCAACTCGACGCGCCAGTTCTTCCTGGCTGAGTCCGCGCTGTTTGCGAAGTTGCGCCAAGCGGCGGCCCAAGCCATGGTGCCAAGCGTTCGCTATTTCGCGGCTCCTTCTGCTTGGCCCGCCGTTCCTCCTGCAAACGTAATTCGAGCCGATTTTCTGCCAGCAAAATACTCCCCTAATTTCGTGGCTGGATAATGCCCGTCGACCTGATCTAGCCTCATCACATGAAATCACTCACCACCCGGCCACCTTCCTCGATGCTCTATAGTATGTTCATGTGTCGTCAGTCTGGCACTCGAAGCCGCTGGACTCGTTGGGCTCTCCCATTAGTTTTTTTAATAGCTGGATATGCCAACGCGATCGACAACCCGATTGTTCCGCCGCAAATAGATCTTCCTGCCACACAGCTTCCGCAATTCCCTATTCCCTCACCATATATCCCCGACATTCCTTGGCAGCCTCCTGCGCCGCGACTCAACGTGAAGGCGCCGTTTGCTCCCAAGTTCCTTGCTGGAAACAATATTTTCACCGGAGAGAAAGAATTCTGGCTTGCTGATGCGGTGGCGGGGACGTATAAAGCATGGCCTAAGAGATTTGACGATACCTCCATTTGCGACTACCTCAACCAACTGGCGCGCAATATCGGGCTCTATTCTCATGAACCGAGCAAGCAATACGACGTCACCGTCGTTGATGTGCCCTACGCGAATGCTTTCACCGCTGGCGGCGGGCACATCTATATCACGAGACAGATGCTTCGAGACCTGAACACCGAGGACGAACTGGCAGGTGTCATTGCCCACGAAATGGGGCACGACAACTTTCACCATGCAGGACGCACGATGACCCGTCAATTCTTTTGGGTCATCGGTGTCACAAAGGTGAACAGCTTCGAGGAGACGAAGCGCGATTTCCTGAAATTTGTCGGCGCGTACGACCCGGAACATAATCCCTGGCCCGCATTAGGAGAGGCCATCTCTGGGATCGAGCGGGCCGATGAGCAATCAGCCGATAAAGCGGCCTTCTACTTCCTCTATAAAGCTGGCTACAACCCTCTGGCGATGGCCGATTACTTTCGTCGCATGCCCGATCCGACGCTGGCCTATCTGAAATCGGAAACGGGCGCCGCCTGGCCGGTTTTCTGGACTATCTCTTTGCTCTTTGATTCTCATCCGCCGAACGGAATGCGTGCCGCGGCTTTAGACTGGGAATCCAACTTTGTGGGGGCGATTCCGAGGGATAGCCGCGTTGACGCGACCGCGTTCAGCGCCATGAAAAATCACCTAAAGTTTCTTGACGCACAAGATGCCGAAAAAGCTCGCGAGCTGCGGAAAGCGGCGGCTGCGGCGGCTTCCCAAGTCAAGATTCTGATGCCTGTTGTTGTGAAAGATGCCGCCGGCAAGCCTAGCACTGATCTGAAAGTTTCCGACTTCTCTGTCAGCGGACCCAAAGACGTCAGTATTGACCGTATGTGGCTGGTCCCTCCGCAGACCGTAAGTGACGAGGATCCCAGAACGTCCGTCTTCCTGGTCTATGATGCCGTCAACACTGATCCCCCCTCAGACTTGAGGACGAAACGGATACGATCGTTTCTAAGTATGGTGGCGAAAGATCGCGCCCCGGTGACGTTCTTCATTAATACAGCAAATGGCTTGCAGCTGATCTACGAAGCGACAACCCCTCCGGAGGTCCTCTCCTCCGCACTGACGTTAACGGAAAACCGACACGCGAAAAGCGCCGATCCCGAGGTCGAGCAGCAGGCGAAAAAACTCCGGTTGCTCAGTACGCCGATCCGAGCCGACGACATAGAAAGACTCCGGAGTGGGGCAGAAGGCCTGATTGAGGTCGCGCACCGGTTGCGAGGATCCGACAAGCGCAAGGCGGTAATATGGCTCACTAACGAACCATATTTGGAAGGTCACGAAAACCTTTACGAAATTACCGTCGAGACACTTAACGCCGCTCACATAAGTGTCTACCCGAACCTACTGGAGCTTGGGGGCTCCGCTGCGGGCAATGCAAAACCTGAAGCGATTCATAACCAGCAACGCTTAGCCGACTGTACTGGGGGTATG
Organism: uncultured Acidobacteriaceae bacterium; assembly: GCA_963748225.1. Classification (GTDB taxonomy): domain Bacteria; phylum Acidobacteriota; class Terriglobia; order Terriglobales; family Acidobacteriaceae; genus Bog-257. Next base: position 147,487 of record CAVVHW010000009.1, on the reverse strand, counting down.
GGCCTTGGCCTTACAAAGGATTCGATGTGGGACGCCCTGCAAGCAACCCTGGCAGACTTCGGTTCCTATTACATCCTCGGAGTCGCCCTGCCCGTCCCGAAGGAAACCGATTGGAAACCCATCGGGATCACGGTCAACCGCCCCGGGCTGACGGTACGCGCGGCCCCGGGGTTTGTCGGTCTGAAACCGCTGAGGACAATGCAAGTGCAAGCCCCGCAGCCCTGATCCTGATCGCGCCTACAATAAAATCTTGTAACGATTGAGACCGGAAACCCAAGAGTGCATACTCATCATGCGATACTCCGACCCCCGGTTGCCGACCCTCCGAGCGTCCGCGTATCACCGTATTGCGTGACTAACCGGGCTTGGCCTAGCATGTTTCTTGCGTACAATCAGCTTGGGCGGGATGTGTGAGAGCTATGCTAGCCAAGGCTCTAGGCATGGCCGTCCAGATCGGGGCTGTGTGGCTCGACCTAAGGATTGGTCTTTGAATTGGCTGCTATTTGGAACTTTCCCCACTCAAATCGGTTCTCGCCCTCTTCATTTGGCGTCTAAGTGCTTATTCAGCAATATTTTGTCTATAAGCCCTTTAAGCGCAATATTTTGCGAGGGAAAACTCCAGTTGACCCTGTATTTTCAATATTTTGCGGGGTTGGGGGGGAGGGGGGGTGGCCGGAACCTCTGCCGTCCCTACGGGACTCAGTCCGATTGTCCACGCTACCCAGCGCTTCCGCGCTGGGCTAAGCTCTTTCGCCCCATTCGGGGCTGGTTCCTGCCCGCTTCGCTCCTAGGTCTAGTCCCAGCACATATTCGGTATTCTGAATCCAATACAGTGCCGCTCGCTCCCGTAGTGCGTTGGAACTTTCCCCCTCAGGGGCTAAACAGTTTGCTGAAAAACTCGGAACAGCAGATCCCTCGCGGGCTAAAGCCCGCTCGGGATGACAAAAATAAAGAGCTTATCGGCACGACTAAAAGTCGTGCCCTGACACAAACCCTCAGAAGGCGACTTCTTCCGCAAGCTGTAAAGGTGCGCCCCTTCACACCGCGCATAGCTCGCCTTTTTCAGCAAACTGTAAAGCCCAAGTTTCATGCGGCCCGGAACGGCGCAGCTAAAGCTGCGCCACTTCAAAGACTATTCTTGAAATACGCTCTGGTCATTTCGTATATGACGCCCCTTCGAAAGCCATCTTTGAAACACGCTCTAGTCATTCTCTTTATGACGTTACAGCTTATGACCCAGCAAGCCGTTGCGCAGCAGATGTTAAATCCGCCGCAAGCCATCACCGATCCCACCAAGCTCGAGAGCAAGAACGTGGCTGACATGCAGGCGTTCTCCATCGAGAAGCTCTACATGACGCGCTCGATCGGCGAGTCAACGTGGTCGCCTGACGGAAAGCAAATCGCGTTCATCTCGAACATCAGCGGACGCAACAATCTTTGGCTGGTGCCTTCGACCGCCGGATGGCCGACCCAGTTGACGATCAGCGATCAGCGGCAGACGGAACCGGTGTGGTCGCCCGACGGCACCTGGATCGCTTACATTTCCGATCACGATGGCGATGAGCAGTGGGACATCTTTCTGGTTTCACCCAAGACCGGAGACGTGGTCAATCTGACGACTTCGCCGGAGAGTGCTGAAGAAGAGCCGGCATGGTCGCCCGACGGGCGTCAGATCGCGTACATCACCAAGCCCAAGACCGGATCCAGCTTTGAGATCGAGCTGATGGATGTAGCGACGCGGCATGTGCGCCATCTGACGAAGAACACACCCAAGGAGCTGAGCAACAACAGCCCGATTTTCTCGCGCGATGGCAAGTTTCTGGTTTACACGCAATCACACGCTACCGGGAAGGATTCCAACGTCTTCGTGCTCGATCTCGCCAGCGGCGAGAGCACCAATCTGACACAACACGCCGGCGAGCACACCTACGAAGCGGACGACATCTCGCCCGATGGCAAGACGATTCTCATCACCTCCGACGCGCAGAACGGCTACGACAATGTAGGACTACTGGATGTCGCATCCAAGAAAATAACCTGGCTGACCGACGAGAAATGGCGGCTCAGCGCGGGAACATTTTCGCCGGATGGCAAATCGCTGACGTGGACGGCGAACCTTGATGGCAACACCGATATCTATCTGTACGACCTGGCAAGCCGTCACGCGGAGCCATTGCCATTGAAGAAGGGCGTGAACTCGCTGGGCGGCAATCCGCTTCCCTACAGCCGCGACGGGTCGAGGCTTTTGTACTACCACAATGGCGCTGACGCCCCGAACGATCTCTGGGTCTATGACATGGCGTCGAAGCAGTCACAACAGGTAACGCACTCGCTGGTAGGGGGAGTGAAGAGCGCCGACATGGTTGAGCCGTATCTAGTGCACTATCCCAGCCGCGACGGCAAGTGGACGATCTCGGCGTTCGCGTATGTGCCAAACAATATCCAGCGCAATGGCAAGTTTCCGGCGATAGTTTACATTCACGGCGGACCGGCGGCACAGACGGTAAACTCGTTCAACCGCTTCATCCAGTACATCGTGAACCAGGGATATCTGGTGATTGCGCCGAACTATCGCGGGTCAACCGGACACGGCAAGGAGTTCACCGACGCCAATCGCGGCGATGCCGGAGGCGGCGAGTTGCACGACGTGCTCGATGCGGCGCAATGGATCGAGAAGAGCGGCTTCGTCGATCCCAAGAAGATGATTGTCATGGGCGGAAGTTACGGCGGCTATTTGAGCATGATGGCGGTCACCAAGGCTCCGGACATGTGGGCAGCGGCTGTGCCGATTGTGCCGTTCGTAAACTGGGCGACCGAGATTGCCAATGAAGACCCACTGCTGCGCGAGTATGACCTGGCAACCATGGGCGATCCGGTGAAGAACAAGGCACTCTATGACGATCGCTCACCGATAAATTTTGTGGACCAGATCAATGCTCCGCTGCTGCTGCTGGCGGGGGGCAACGATCCTCGCTGTCCGAAAGAAGAGGCGCAACAGGTGGCCGATGCCATCAAGAAGCGCGGCGGATCAGTGCAGCTAAAGGTGTACGAAAACGAAGGCCATGGCTTCGCGCGGGTGGAGAACCAGATCGACGCCTACCAGCGCGTGTCGGATTTTCTCAAGGTACATGTGCCATCGCCGGGATGCGGGTGCTCGATTTATGAATAGCCATCAGCTATCAGCCGTCAGCCACGCGATGTCATTCTGAGCGGAAGCGATGAACCTCTACACTGCCGAAAGTTTTCAAGGCTTATTCCGCGTCGTGCCTCGAATCCGACTACTCGCTTCGACAATCGCTGCGACCAGCCCGGGAATCGTGTACTCCTTGGCCTCGATGTCGATGGGCAATCCGAATTCACGCAGCGTAGCCGAGGTTACGGGTCCGATGGATGCCGTATGTATGCCTTGATGCGACACCGGCTTCCTCAAGGTAGCACGCGCGCTGCGCAATCCGAGCAAGCTTACAAAGTTCTTGACCGTAGATGAACTGGTGAAGGTGATTGCGTGTGGACTCTTTGTTGGGTTGGCCAGTTGGGCGCGCAAGCGTTTCGCCGACGACTTCGGTGCAACGGTCTCGTATGCTTCGACCACATCAACCTTAGCGCCAGCGTTGCGCAACTCCCGAGGGATGACGTCGCGCGCGATCTTTGCTCGGACCAGCAACACCCGCTTCCCGTTCACCCTACGCTGCAACGAGGCAACGACGGACTCAGCTACATATTCTTTCGGTGTGACGGAGACGCGCAGGCCGCGTTGTTCGATCGCCTTCCTGGTTGCGGGACCAATGGCGGCGATCTTCAGATGTGCCAGCGCCGCGCCATCAGTCTTCTTCTTTGCCAGGCGTTCGAACAGCGCTTCGACACCGTTCACGCTAGTGAGGATCAACCAATCGTATGCGGTGAGGTTTCGCAATACGGAATCTAGCGGCTGGTAAGAAATGGGTTTACGAATCTCAATGAAGGGGATCTCGATAACTTGGCAACCTAACTCGCGCAATGCGGAAGACAGAGCGCCGGCTTGCTTCTTCGCGCGCGAGACCAGAATGCGGCAACTAGCGAGGGGTAATGCGTGCGTGCGTGGTTCATTATTTCGGATTTTGTTTAATTGCTGAAGGAGAGTTTGAGTCATGCGAACGTTTGCCGTCAGTGCCGCTATCCACTACCTCACGGCTGTTGTGCCGCCGCTGTCGCCGAGCCATAAACCTCTTCGAGAATCCGAGTCGCGCCTCGGCGCAGCAAAGTGTCGCCAACTTTTTCACCAAGTGCAACCGGATCGTCGCCGCTCTGCTGCTCGCGCAGGACTTCCGTACCGTCCGGGCGGGCGACGATGGCGGTCAACTGCAAGCTGCCATCTTTCATCTCGGCGAAGGCACCAATCGGGACCTGGCAGCCGCCACCAAGTTTGTTCAGCAAGGCGCGTTCGCAGGTAGTGGCAGCGTGTGCCGCAGAGTCGTCCAGAAACGAGAGATGTTCGCGCATCGCCAGATCGCCTGCACGGACCTCGATACCCAGTGCGCCTTGTCCCGCCGCAGGACACATGAAATCTTCCGACAGAGTTTCCTTCACCAGTTCCGTCTTGCCAAGCCGTGTCAGTCCGGCGGCCGCCAGGATGATGGCATCGTATTCGCCTTCTTCCAGCTTGCGCATACGCGTGTCAACATTCCCTCGCAGCGGATGGATCACCAGATCGGGCCGCGACGCCTTCAACTGCGCTTGCCGCCGCAGGCTGCTGGTACCCACGCGTGCCCCTCGTGGCAGTGCCTTAATGCTGTCGTACTTCACCGACAGGAACACATCACGCGGATTGACTCGCGTGGTGATGGCGACCAGTTCGAATCCAGGGGGCAGCTGCGTCGGTAGGTCCTTGAGGCTGTGCACTGCGAGATCGACGCGCCCTTCGGCCAGCGCCTCTTCGATTTCCTTGGTGAAGATGCCCTTGGTACCGACCTGCGCCAGAGCGACGTCGGTAATTTTGTCGCCGGTTGTCTTGATAATCTCGAGCTCGACTTCGTGCCCGCGCTCGCGCAACAGCGCCGAAATGTGGTTGGCCTGCCAAAGAGCAAGTTGCGATCCTCGGGAACCAATTCGCAGGCGGGCCATCAGTTTCGCACTCCCGGTTTTGTGCTGCCCACGGCAGTGGCATTCTCGTCGGCGGCTTTTCTGGCCTCGCGCAATCCAAACAGCTTGCGCACCAGATCGATGACGGTCGTCGCCTCCGACGATTCGCGGGCGGCACTTTTGAGGGTAGTAATAGGCGTATGCATGATTTTGTTGATGATACCTCGCGACAGCGCTTCCACCGCCAGTTCCTGTTCCGGCGAGAGCGTTCCCAGTCGGCCGCGTACGCGGTCAATCTCGGCCTGTCGAACAGTTTCCAAGTGCTCTTGCAACGAAACAATAGTAGGCACTACGTCGAGCGTTTGCAGCCGCGATTCGAACTTATCCACCTCGAGTTGCACGATGGCTTCGGCGCGGTCAGCTTCGCTTCGGCGGTCGGCGATGTGCGACGAAACCACCTGTTGCAGGTCGTCGATGTCATACACGAAGATGCCGTCTAGCTTGTTGAGTTCAGGATCGATGTCGCGCGGAACCGCAATGTCGATGAAGAACATGGGGCGGTTGCGACGCTGATGAAGAAACTTCTCGCCATGTTCTTTGCGAAAGATAGTATGCGGCGCTCCAGTGGAGCTGATAACGATGTCGGCGTTGGGTACCGTCTCGTAAAGCCTTTCGAACGGAATCGCCTGGCCGTTAAATTTTTTCGCCAGCGCCGCCGCCCGCTCGAAGGTCCGGTTGGCTACGTAGATCTGCTGGGCGCCATGTGCCAGAAGGTGGCGAGCCGCCAGCTCGCACATCTTCCCCGCGCCCACCAGGTAAACGCCCTTGCCTTGCAAGTTGCCAAAGATTTTCTTGGCCAGATCTACAGCCACCGACGCGATCGACACCGCCGAAGTTGCAACCGCGGTTTCGTTGCGCACACGTTTGGCAACAGCGAAGGAGCGGGTAAGCAAAGCATCGAGTTGCGAATTGACCGCGCCAACAGCGCGCGCTGTGGCATAGGCTTCTTTGACTTGTCCCAAGATTTGGGGCTCGCCTACGACCATGGAATCCAGGCTGGAGGCCACCCGAAAAACATGCCGAACCGCGTCTCGCTCATGATACTCATACAGATACTTACGGTAGAGCTCCGGATCGAAGCCGTAGAACTGCCGCATGAAACCCTGCATATCGACAGAACCGTTGGTGGTACGGGCCAACATCTCCACCCGGTTGCAGGTGGAAACGATCATGCCCTCCTCGATGCCGGGATACGTTGCCAACGACTTCACCGCTTCGGGCAGGCGCGCCTCAGAAATCGCGAATTGCTCGCGCACCTCGACTGGTGCGGTCTGATGGTTCACGCCGATGACGACGAAGTTCATGAAAGGAACCTGTGCGTGCGACTGAAGCTGTTCGCGGCCCACGCGCCTAAGGCAATGATGAAGGCAAACGTCGCCAAAAATGCCGCCCGGCGGCCGCGCCATCCGGAACTCCAGCGGGTGTACAGCAGCAGCAAATAGACCGCCCACATGGTGAACGACAACAATATCTTCGGATCGTAGAAGAACAGTGGCCCGTACTTGTCGATGGCCAGCACCGAGCCCGCCACCAGCCCCAGCGTCATGAAGGGAAAACCGAACAACAAGGAGCGATAACAGATTTCGTCAATTGTTTGTAATGGAGGTAGCCATGTCAGCAGCGGGGCGGAGCGCTTGGACTTCAATGTCCGCTCTTGCACCAGATACAGGAGGCTCGCGCCAAAGCTCAAGAAGAGACCCGCGTAGCCGGTGAAAATGAGCACCACATGCACAAAGATCCAGCCACTGCGCAGCAGCGGCGATGTCAACGTGACCGGCTTCTGCCCTATCGCAGATGCGAACGTCAGAATAAAGACAATGGGAAAGATCACGACACCCGGTGAGACCGTGCGATAGCCCACGAAGAAAACGAAGAACACAACCATCGCCATAAACGCGAGGATTGATTCTGAATAATGAATCGAGGCGAGAGAAATGTGGCCAATCAGAACCGTGGATTCAACCAGAGAAACGAAGTGGAAGATCAGTCCCAGTCCGACGGCGGGCTCTACCACCTTCGCCAAAATGTTGCCCCGCTTGCTAAGCAGGAGCAACGAATAGAGCAGGCCCACGCCATAACAACACACCGCGACTCGGAGCCAGATTAACGGCATAAACCCCACAAACTAATGCTCAATCTCGATTGTTTCTTCTACGAATAAGTATAACGGGACAGCCAATAGGGGGCAGTATGCTTATCACGTCCGGCTGTGATTTGCGTCACAACGAGCCGGCAACTGCCTAGGCCGAAGGAGTCCTATTAGCTGGGATAGTGGAAGTACACGATGTGCTGCGAGGCAATCGTGACTCCGTCCTTTGAGGCTGGCCGAAAGTGCCAGCGCGGCAACACGGAAAGCACCTTCTGCTCTATACCGTATCCGATGCCTTGCAGCAGCTTGGTTTGCACGACGTTGCCCTGCTCGTCAATCGTGACCTCGACGATCACGTCGCCCTGAACCCCCGCCGGTATGTCGGAGCGGGATACTGGTGGATCAGGAAAGACTTCCGGCAACGCTGGCACCACTTCATCCCCGGTAAGCGGCGAACCCGGCACGTGACCATAAGGAGAACCACCACGCGCAGTTTGCTCAGGCGCATCGTCCAGCTTGGGTTGAGGGGTTTGCCGAATCTTCGTCTCGGACTTATGCGCTTTCGGCTTAGTCGCCAGCGAAGCCCGCAGTAACGGTCGTTGCTCCTCTGGAGGTGGCGGCGTTTTCTCTAGCCCCAGCGGAGCAAGGTAAACGATCGACGTTGATCCGAAAGATCCTTTAATTCCCAAGCCGACGTCAGACGGCGTTATAAGAATAGGACCTCCGCGATGGACGAGCAGAAACAGAAGAAAACCTTGGACTGCGAAGGACGTGACGAGAGCGCCATTCAATCGCTTGCGCCCAGACCGTCGCAGCTCTGTAAACATCGGAAAATCCCCACATGGGAACGCGGGTCTTCACCGTGCGAAGGACCACGTTCGTCCCGTCTCCGCTGCTCGATTGGACGCAAGCAGCCAGAATGGGTTAGCTCCAATGATTGTAACCCTATTCCACTCCGATGGAGTCCAACAACGCAGGCAGCTCGTCAGCCTTGAGGCGCACGCGGCGTCCATGATTGAGCATGTCGGGAATCTCATCAAAGGCTTGCATCAGCCGTAACTTCACAGCGGCGTACTGTTCCGAATCGCCAAGAATACGGCCTCGGCTGGCTGCCCAGGCTGAAAGCGCCTCGGGATGCAGGAAGATGCTAACCGCGAAAATTGTTTTACGGTCGGAGGTCGCATCGAAGATAAATTCGGTGGAGGGAGCTTCGGGATCGCTGTCGAGCGCCGGTCGCTTACCCACGAAGTAGTACTGATATACGTAACCAGTCTGCGCGGTATAGGTTTTGACACGGCGGATGGTCATGCGCGAATCGCTCCGGCGAACATTGTAGTCTGCCTGCCTGCGGCTACGGCTCCGTTGGCCGCTCGCGCAAGATTGCCGCGGCGGTCTCCGAGCTGACAGGCGAGTAGTACACCTCCTTGAAGGTGTAGGACTTCGCCTTGGCGCCAAGAATGGGCAAAATCTCGATGTGCCAGTGGTAATCGTCCTCGATGGTCTTCCAGAAGCCAAGCGTCTCCGAACGGTGCATGGTATTGGGCGACGTATGCAGCACCATGTGGAAACCGTCAGCGATGGTACGGATGCGGTAAAGCGTGCGCCGAAGCAGCGCCGCCAGGTCGCGCATTGCGCCAGACTTCAACGCCATACGTTCGAAATAAGCTTCGTGGGTGTGAGGAGCGATCCAGGTCTCATAGGGCACACGCGGAGCATAAGGACAGCAGGCGATATAGTCGCCGCGCACCTCAATGACCCGTAGCTTCTGCTCCTGCTCCTGCCTCAAGATGTCGCAGAAGACGCAGCGCTCTTTCACATCGTAATGTTGCCGGGCCGCGCGCAACTCATAGAGAACTCGTCGAGGAACAAATGTAGTGGCCACCACCTCCGAGGTAGGATGGTCGAACTCCTGCCCTGAATGCGTGCCGTAATTCTTGAAGACGCTGATGTATTTGAAACGGCCGTCGCCCTTCAGGTCCTGTATACGCTGGCCGCAGAGCGCCAAATACTCTTCGATCTCCCGGTCGTCGGCGTTCCATAAATGCCGGTCGTGGCGGGCATTTTCGACGATCACCTCATGAGCGCCGATGGGTCGCATCTTGTCATACAGACCGTTGCCGGTACGCGACGGCTCACCATCAATGCCATACAGCGGACGAGGATGGACAACGGCACGTGCCGACCACGGACTGCCATTTACCGTCGGAGACGAAGCTATTACCTGCAGTGGCTGGCCCGACTCCGGGCAAAACGGGCAGAAGTAATCGGGCGAGGAGCTACCCTCGGGCTCGTCGCCGCAGATGACCCAGGAACGAGTAATCGGATCCTTGCGCAATTCCATCGCTCCTTTACTTTACGTCTCGGGGTGGGAGGCAAGCAATCGACAATCAGCAAAATAGCATTCTGCCTAGTTCGCATTTGGTACTTAGCAATTAGCAGTTAGTTTCGGTATTTGATTTTTGCTTTGGACTCCGCCGGGACAGATTTCTCAGCCTGCGAAACCTCAAACATTGCCGATCTTGCTAAAAGCTAATTGCTAACTGCTAAATGCAGTGGGCGACGCTGAGCTGCTAAAAGATGCCGGGCTGCTAAAATGAGATATCGTGAAGCGCTCCATACGCCTCATCGCCATCGACCTGGATGGCACTTTGCTGGACTCGAACGTCCAGATCTCTTCAGCCAATTTGAATGCGTTGCGCCGTGCCCACGAATCCGGCATCGAAATCGTGCTGGGCACTGGGCGCCGGCACAAGTTTGCCATGCCCATCGCGGAGTCATTGGGCTTCGACTTGTGTTTAATCAGCTCCAATGGCGCTGTGACGCGTTCCACCCAGGAAGAACTTTTTCACCAGGATCTGTTGCCGCGGGAGACGGCTATCAAGCTTTGCCGGCACATGGAGCAGTATCGCAACAACATGGTGCTTACCTTCGACCGTGAAGGCATGGGGGCAATTGTCTGCGAGAACCATGAGCGTTTATATGGGGTCATCCAGCGCTGGATGGAGAAGAATGCACCCTATATCGAATACGTCAGCCCGATCGTGAAGGCGCTGACCGAGGATCCTATCCAAGCTATGTTCTGCGGCCCGGTTGAACTCATGAGGCAGGCGCAGCAGGATTTGATGGGCTGTGATTTCACCCGGGACTTTACCATGCTACGCACCCAATATGATTTGCGCGATTTGTGCATCGTTGACCTGCTCAATGCCGGATGCTCCAAAGGGCATGCGTTGCAGCGTTGGGCCAACCATCGCGGTATCGACCGTTCGGAAGTGATGGCCATCGGCGACAATTACAATGACATTGAGATGTTGACCTTTTCCGGCCATCCGGTGATTATGGGCAATGCATCGGACGAACTGAAACAGAACGGCTGGACCATCACTTTGCATAACGATGAAAGCGGGGTGGCCGCGGCCATCGAACAGGTTCTCGACACCAGGGCAGCGAGCGTGAATGCGTAAATCTCATCCCACGAACTTGTCGTCCCGAGAGCATTTGTTATCCCGAGCGGAGGCGGCGTCTCGCCGCCGCAGTCGAGGGATCTCCTGTTCGCTGTTCGTTTACATGGCCTATGGACTCTTGTACCTCGGGATTTTTGGCTTACTTCTCTCGGCCCAGCTTCACGCCGCGGAGATTGCCAACCTGCGCAACGGGTTCAGCATTCGCCACCAACGCCATGAGGTGGACGGCGACGTCACTCGCCTTTACATGGGCGCCGAACCAAATAGTGGATACGTCGATGTGCCCAGCGCTCAAATCGAAAGCTTCGAACCGGCGCCCCCAGAGCCGCAAGTGGCCACTTCACCAGGGCAGGCTCCCGCAGACCTGAACACCATCGTCAATGCAGCCAGCAACCGGAGCCAGGTGGACGCCGACTTCATTGCCAGTGTGATTCGCGCCGAGAGCGGCAACAATCCGCGGGCAACTTCGCGCAAGGGCGCGCAAGGGCTGATGCAGCTCATGCCGGGTACCGCCAGCAAGCTGGGGGTGAAGAACAGCTTCGATCCGGCGGAGAATGTCGATGGCGGGGTGCGGTACCTTCGCGAATTGCTGCTGCTTTACAACAATGACATGATCAAGGCGCTGGCTGCGTACAACGCCGGTCCGCAGCGCGTGCAGCAGTACAAAGGTGTGCCACCTTACCATGAGACCCACGCTTATGTAGCACGAGTCATCAACGACTACAACCGCAAGAAGCTGGCCCAGCGCAGGCATCAACAGAAACCGCCATCGCGAAACGCGCCCGCGAGCAAGCCGGAGATAGCGCAAGGCGCTACGGTTACGACGGGAACCGAATAACTCTGAGTTTGACCCTGCTCATCCAGTCATATACCTTGACGAATGGCTATCGTTCGCAGGTCTTCATGCCACCACACGATGAGCCCCATGTGCCGGTGGCGCTGATTTGTCTTCCATGAACAAGAAACGCACGCTCATTTTCGGCATAGTCCTGATTGCACTGTGCCTGCTGATTTATCTTCAGGTTCGCGCATGGAAGACGTTCGACTGGCACATGTTCTGGAGCCGTACGGAACACATTGACTGGCTCTACGCTTTTTACGGCCTCGCGCTCACCTACTTCGCGTATGTACTTCGCGCGGTACGGTGGCGGATTTTTCTGAAGCCCGTTCGCAAGACCACCACCACCCGCTTGCTGGCACCGCAATTTGTCGGCTTTGCCGCCTTAGCGTTGCTGGGCCGCGCAGGAGAAATGATTCGACCGTACATCATCGCCAAAAAAGAGCGGCTCACCTTTACCTCCCAGGTTGCGGTGTGGGGAGTAGAGCGCATCTTCGACATGGGAGCCTTCGCGGTGTTACTAGCGGTCAGCTTCTTGTCGCCCGATCTGCGGGCGCTTCCCTTCTATCATGGCCTACGCGAAGCGGCATTCGCGCTGATCGCGTTGGTAGCGGCGTTGTTTGTGGGAGCATTTGTGGTGCGGCGATGGGGCGACCGCGTGGGCCGGTTTCTGCACGATCTGTTCGCCGGCTTTGCTCCCAAGTTCGCGCACCACTTGCGGGAGAAGGTGCGCTCTTTTAGCGACGGTCTGGCCACCATCCATGACCTCACCTCGGCCCTGCAGTTGACTGCAGTTTCTCTCTTTATGTGGGTGCTGATCGCCTTTGCTTACTACGCTGTGACGCACGCCTATACCGGCCAGTTGCGGACTCTCACGCTACCTCACCAGGTAGTACTGATGGGTTCCAGCATGGTCGGCTCCATGCTGCAGCTACCGGCCGTTGGTGGGGGCTCGCAACTGGCCACCATCAGCATGCTGAGCTCGGGCTTCGGTATCGAGAAGGAACTGGCCGTGAGTTGCGGCATCCTGCTCTGGGCCATTACCTTCATGTCGGTCATTCCTATGGGATTGTTGTTGGCGCGCCGCGAACATGTCTCGATTCGAGCAGTGGCCGAAGCAGAAAAGCAGGAAGCGGCGCTTATCGAGTGAGGCGCGTACGCCCGGTCGCCCTCGTCCCTACTAAATGAACATCTCGTCTGACGGGCCCCCATTACGGCCGCGCCTCTGGCTGCTGAAGAATGTACCCACTCCCACGCTGATGGCCTGAACAATCCCCGACACGTGACGCACGGGCGACATGACCGAGTGCTGCACCTTTTCCGATGTTTCTTCCACACGATCCAGCGTGTGAGTCACCATCTCATCGACGCGGATTACCTGTAATCGCAGGCGATCCAGCAGGTCATGCACCGTGGCGTCAACTCGCTCGACCTCGCTCCGCGTGGTCGTAGTTACGTGCGCAAGATTGTCGAGGATGACATCAATCTTGGGGCGCGCAGTCTCCAGGAATGACTTGATTTCCTGCTGCATCACCTTGGCATTGTCGAGGATAGGAAGCAAACGCGACTGGGTTTCGTCGGTAACCGATTGCAGCCTTTTACTGAGCTTAAACATCACCACGCACATGACGAGGAGAATGATCATCTGCAGCACTACAGCGGCTGCGGTGACGGCGATAAAGAGTGTCAGATTGTCAGACATATTCACGTTCAGCTCCGGCCCGCACTAGTTGCACGACCCAACCCCCTGCTACGGAACGTTAGGCGTCGTACCCTCGACGTCTTCACTCGTCGCCTCGCGGTAAGCCTGGCGTCCGGCCTCGTAGGCAGAACGGATCTGGTCTTTTTGCTGGTTCAGATAGTCACGTCCCTTTTCGGCCCAACTTCCCGCTTGTTCACGGGCCTGCCGCGCGCGCGCGCGAACCGATTCCCGGCTCTCTTCAGCGGCTTCGCGAATCTGCTGGCGCGTTTCGTCGCCTGGTTTGGGAGCATAGAGAATTCCCACTGCTGCTCCGATACCTAAGCCAGCCAGGAACCACAGGAAACCACTTCCGTCGCGATCAGACATGATTGCCTCCTTAGGAAATCTTCTACGAGTCCGGATGGTAGCACCCGTTTTACAGAATTACAAACCTGCTCATCGCTGGCGGAAACTCCGCGACGCACCGCATTAGCCTTGCTTATGCCTTCGCCAGCAGGGCGATTTGCCCTGCGTGATACACACTATGTTCGATCAGACCGTGCGCCTCGTCGTAATACGATCGTTTGCCGGCAGCCGACAACTCATCTAACTTCGAAGCATTGAGCTTTTCCAAAGAATCCCGGAACGTTTGGTTGGATGCACGAAACTCCTCAAGTGTCTTCCGCCAGTTGGCCTCGGTGGCTTCAGGCGCAACGGGAAAGTTACAACTTTCCTCCAGGTCGGCGCCCATCTCCTTCAGGTCCGCACGCAACCCGCGGAGGCGCTTCCCGGCCACGTCCTCCCAGAATGCCATATGCCCAACAATTTCCCAGATACTGTGAGCGTTGGCGATGGGCCGTGATGCCGCTTTTGCAGCTGAAATACCATCGAGGATCTTCCAGATTGCATCCCCATGCCACGCTGAGCCCTGCATGACACGGTCGTACTGATCAAGGATACGTTGCACTTCCGTCATAGTCTCTCCTAACCTCCTAGTAGTATATTACAGGTTAGGCAGAACACGTTTAGCGCAATGAGAAATATCTATTGCGTTGCCATGTGCGGCTACGGATTAGCCCTCATTCCACAAGTTGCTGGCTATGGTTTATGCGTAGGGCGCAATAAGACCTCGCTGATGAACGATTGCGGCTCCTGGGTTACCAGCATGACAACGGCGTGCGCCACATCGTTTGGCTTCAGCATCTTCTGAGTTTCCTTGCCGCCGCGGCGAGGACTGAAGTCGGTGTCCACCGAGCCCGGACAGATCACACTGACACGGATATTCTGGCCCCGCAATTCTTCGGCAACTCCGTAGCTCAGTCCGTTAAGTCCCCATTTTGAGGCCGAATAGGCTGCACCCCGCGGCAGTGGATTCTTCCCAGCCAGCGAAGAGATGTTGATGATGTGGCCTGCTCCGGCTGCGATCATCAGCGGTACGATACAACGCAGCATGTAGTACGCGCCGCGCAGGTTAGTATTAAAAATAGCCTCCCAGTCCTCGGGAGCAAGCTCATGCAGCAAACCCGACGGGCCGGAAATGCCGGCATTGTTTACCAGAATGTCGACGCGACCATAATTTCTGCGCAGACGCGCACCCAGCGCGTCCACACTGGACAGATCGGTAACATCACACCCGATACCCGCGGCTTTGTATCCAGCCGCTTGCAGATCGCTTGCGACCTGCTGCACTCGGGCCTCGTCACGACCGGTGAGCACGACAGTAGCGTCCATCGCCGCTAGACTGGTCACAATGGCGTGGCCAATGCCGCGGCCTCCCCCGGTCACGACGGCCACCGCCCCTGAGAGTGAAACGAATTCTTTCGGCTGCATATTGGTGATCCTCTGGTTTTCTGCCGCTCTTGAATTCCATCGTACGATTTAGAGCAAGCATCACGCCTGCTGCTGAATATTACAAGCAGCTCTGTCCTGGCGCGATCATCCACACTCCAGTACACAGCGCTTCCCTATTCTCTGCACAGCCAGAGTCGCCGCTTCGGTTCAGACCTGCACACCTGGCTATTGACTGAGCGCTCTACCCGGAATGCAGGTTGCCTGTCGCACGAATCACAACTTGATCGAACCAACTGGAGGTCGTATGGTTGCCCGGTGGGAGCGAAGGTCTCTGCAATCCGAAGAGGGACGCCCTTGGCGGTTTGGCAGCAACATCTGAGATTCAGTTCTTCAGCATCTCAAACCACGGGAAATTGTGTAAAGTGGTAGGTAACTTGCCTTAATCGAGGTTGGGTACTTATAATCCCGTCTCCGCATGATTTGCGTTTGGATGCAACGTTTAGGGGCGGCGGTGCGGGGGAACGACCTGTTAATATGCTGTTCCGGCGACGTAAGTAGGGCTGCAATCCTGCATGCAAATGAACGTGTCTGAATGAACATCGTCACCAGTTCCCAGAACCAAGGAGCCAGAGAATGAAGAAGTCGCTAGTCACCATGTTGCTGTTGCTCGCCACTGCAGCGTTGGTCCAGCAGTCGGCAGCTCAGGGGGCAGCGCAACCTGCGCAAGCCGGTCAAGCAGCTCCAGCCACGCAGAAGAAGGAAATCAAAGACCCGGCGGAGTACAACGCGTACGTGAACGCGATTCAGCAGAGCAATCCGCAAGCGAAAGCTCAGGGACTGGAAGCGTTTGTGCAGACGTACCCGAATAGCGTGATGAAGGAAGACGCTCTGGAGCAGCTGATGGTGGCCTACCAGCAGGCCGGAGACGCGCAAAAGACAATCGACACCGCGAACCGAGTGCTGCAGGTCAATCCGAATAACATTCGAGCCTTGGCCTTGCTGGCCTACAATTATCGTGCGGCGGCGTCGCAAGGCGGCCCGCAGATGCAGCAGAACCTTCAGCAGGCTCAGCAATATGGTCAAAAGGGACTGCAAGCTCTGCAGAACATGCCGAAACCCGATGGCATGAGCGATGCTGATTTCACCAAACTGCATAATGAGACGGGCGCGATCTTCGACGGCGCGGTAGGATTTGCGGCTTTGCAGCAGAAAGACTTTGCCACCGCGCAGAAGGATTTGCGTGAGGCAGTAGCCGACGAATCGCAGCCGAATATTATGGACATTTATCCTCTGGCGACGGCTGACCTGGAAGCCAAGCCCATGAACCCCGAAGGCTTCTGGTTCATCATCAAGGCTTCTCAGCTTGCCCAGGGAACAGGCCAGGCGCAGATTTTGGACTATGGCCACAAGAAGTACGTTCGCTATCACGGCTCGGAGGATGGCTGGAGCGATCTGGTGAAGCAAGCACAAGCGTCGCAGAGTATTATGCCGCCAGCTGGTTTCACAGTGGCCGCAGCGCCTCCGCCTCCGTCACCCGCCGAACAGGCAGCCGATCTAGTGAAGACTAAGGATCCGAAGCAGATGAGTTTCGCAGAGTGGGAACTGGTGCTTTCTTCGGGTAACCAACAGGCCGCCGATACGGTGTGGAATGCCATTAAGGACAAAGCCGTGAAGCTACAAGCCTCGGTCATCAGCGCTACCTCGAGCTCTGTTCAGTTGGCTGGTAGCGACGACGATATTGACGCTAAGAAGGCAGACATCACTTTGACCATGGAGAAGCCGATTCCGGCGCGCCTGGCGCCGCAACCCGGTACGATGATGGCGTTTCAGGGTACGGTCTCAAGCTACACACCGAATCCCTTCATGATGACGATGACCGGTGGCCTACTCTTGGACAAGAACGGCAACCCAGTCACGACTGCAGCACCTGTGCATCATCCGGTACACAAGTCACAGTAGGTTTGATTGGGAACAGATTGTGTGAACTACGAAGGGGAGCAGCCAAGGTTGCTCCCCTTTTGCTGGATGGTCGAGCGCGGAACTCAAGGCTCGCGGTAGCCGCTCTCAGGTCTGAAACATCTGCTGCCCGGCTCGAAATACATTCACGTAAGCTTTCACAACAGTGTCGCTGGCACCCAGAAACTCATCTGGTGTGTAGATTCCGCGAAGGCTACCGGCTTCCATCAATCCAATTCGACTGCCCAGAAGCAAAGCTTCGCCGACGTCGTGGGTGACAAAGACGACGGTCTTTCCCATTTGTTGCTGCAGTTTCTTGAATTCCATTTGCAGCTCCGCCCGGGTGATGGGATCGAGTGCGCCGAAGGGCTCGTCCATGAGCAGGATGGGCGGGTCAGCAGCCAGAGCACGAGCCAGCCCAACGCGCTGGCGTTGTCCGCCCGAGAGCTGGTGCGGATAGCGATTAGCGAACTCAGGGCTCGGCAGACCCACCAGCTGCAGTACCTCTTCGAGACGCATCTCGATCTTTTGGCGGTTCCACTCCTCCAGCTTCGGTACCAGAGCAACATTCTGCCGGACAGTGTAATGAGGAAACAGGCCGACGTCCTGGATGGCGTATCCGATTCTTCGCCGCAGCTTGATCGCGTCCCACTGCTCGGTTGGAATTCCGTCTACCCGAACCTCGCCTTGCGTGGGCGCTAGCAGACGATTGACCATCTTCAGGCAAGTGGTCTTTCCCGACCCACTTCGGCCAAGCAGCATCAAGGTCTCGCCACGGCTCACGGAAAGGTTTACTCCGGAGAGCAGCACCTTACCCCCCTTGACGTGAAACCCCACATTCTCGAACTCGATCGTAATAGCGGCTGCGTCGTTCATCTCACCAGGGCTGGGACTGTTGCTCCAGCGTAGCAGAGTCGGGGTTCGGTACGGACTGCGGCTCGAAAAGCTACACTCTCCCCTGCGATTTTGCTTTGCCAAGGTAAAGCTTGCCGATGAGCTTGCAAAAGAAAATGCCGGAGCCTACCCCGAGGGCAAGCACCGGCATGATTCTTAAGTTCGCAAAGTTCTAGCTTGGCAGACAGCAGGCAGCAAGTGGACTATTAACGTCCCCAGCCGCCGCCACCACCACCGCCACCGGAGCGTCCACGGCCTCCGCCACCGCCGCCTCGACCACCACCGCCGCCGCCGAAACCACCACGGCCTCCGCCACCGCCGCGAGGACGGTCGGTCTTAGGACGCGCCTCGTTAACCGTCAAATTGCGGCCGCCGAGATTGGTGCCGTTCAAAGCCTCCATCGCCTTTCCGGCTGAGTCATCGTCGGCCATTTCGACGAAGGCGAATCCGCGCGGTTGCCCGGTATCGCGGTCCGTGACGATGCTGACCTTATCGACAGGGCCATAGGCTTCGAATAGGCCGCGCACTTGGTCTTCAGTCGCGTCAAAAGTTAAATTCCCCACGTAGATGTTCTTCATTGGATCCTCACTTTTCAATATGCCGCTTGCTGGATCGAACATCGATCGCGCGGGCGGACGCCGGTTGGGGTGTTCACGACCAAAGACTCAACTGACTTAGCCGCGTAAAAACGGAAGGGCAGCACCTGCCGCCCTTCTGTTGTGATTTTGTTTAGAGTACCTGAACGTTTTCAGCCTGCCAACCCTTAGCTCCACGCTTCACGTCGAAGCTGACGGCCTGACCTTCTTGCAGCGAACGGAAACCGTTCGACTGGATGGCCGAGAAGTGGACGAATACATCTTCGCCATTCTGACGTGAAATAAAACCAAAACCTTTGGCATCGTTAAACCACTTAACTGTTCCTTGTTCCATTTGTTTCTTTGTATATCCTTGTTGTTGATGTTGCGCTGAAGGATCGGAAGGTTGCAGGCAGAAATCGCTCAACAGAAGGGAGGGATGGCTGCTAGACGCGCCGCTCGTACATACGCACTACCATCATACATGAAACCGCGACATTGTGTCACATAAAGTAGTGGGGGTGGACGCGATAGCTCGCCACCAATCACCACACCTTGGGTGATGCGCGAGACGGAGAGGCTTGTCTGGCTGCGATTTCAGCTAGTCCCAAAGTGGGAATAACTCGGATGTTTGTTGCCCTGAAGGTGTATCTCTTATGAACCACCTTGGCGTAGCTATCGGAAACTCGTTTTCCGATCTAGCATTCAGCAACCACGATTTCTTTTGGAATAGCTTGACATTCCATCTTCAGCGCAGCAAAATTGCGGCCATCATCCTTCGTAGCGCGCGATAGCCGCCGTTGCGTAAGGAGTCCCCCATTAAACTGCCCGCTCGTGGTCGGGCAGAGCCCAATGCGCCCAAACCGGCGTAAGAAAGAAGTCTACATATGCGATGTGCCATCAAGCTCCCGATCTTTGCAGTTCTCTCCGCCCTAGCGATGTTGGTAGGAATATCCGCTACAGCACAGCAAATCAGGTTCGAAGATTTTTCGTCGGTCAACAATTTGCAATTTAATGGCAGTCCTCATCAGGCCACGTGGCAATCGCAAAAGGTCCTCCGCCTGACGGATGGGTTATCGTCCAACAGCATCAGGGGGCAAGCGGGAACGGCTTATTTCAAGATTCAACAGCCGTTGACGAGCGGTTTCACCACCTGGTTTGAGTTTCAGATGCACAACCCGACGGCTTGCTGCAACCCCGGAGATGGGGTGGCGTTCATTATCCAGAATTCCGACGCCACCGATCCCACGTATGGTGCGACCGGCGCTGGTCTCACGGCTTTAGGGGCGGGGGGCAATCCACACTATCCGAATCAGGCGGGGGCGATGGGTTATGCCGGAATCAATAACAATCTGGCAGTGGAGTTCGATATTCATCAGGACGCCTGGGATCCGAATTCTAGCCACGTCGCGGTGCAAAGCTGCGGAGTGAACACAAATACTCCTGTACATCAATCGGGAAGCTATACCATCGGGCTGCACTCCGACGTGCCGAATTGTTTATACTCGGGCGCAATCAACATGGTTCCTCCCATGGGCGGCACCTGCACAGGAACTTCATGCAGCGATGGCCCAGTGCACCAAGTCGTGATTGAGTACACGCCACCGGCCGGACATCAGTCGAACGGAACGCTGGCAATTTGGCTCGATCCACCATTCATTCCCGGAACGCACACCCCGATGCCGGGAGCAATCCCCACGGTCACGGTACAGAACTTCAACATTAATGCATTATCGTTAAACAATGGCGCGGCATGGGTAGGTTTTACCGCCTCGCAGCCGGCTCGGGGGACGGCGCAGGACATCCTGGCATGGGAGTTCACGCCCCATACTCCAACTATGATCACCCAGGTAATTGCTAATGGAGGAATGCCAACGACGTTTCCCTTTGGCGGGCACGAGATGGTGGTCACCTATCCAACCGGATTTATGAACCCAGATCAGACCACGATGACCGTGCTGGCGACGCCGACCAATCCCACTACCTTCTTCCAGCAACGCCTTCTGGGAACGCAGTTCGCCAACGAGGCCTGCATTACGTATCTGGGAACCGGTGGAAATTGTATTGTTTACTCGGTAACCTGCCACGATCCAGTTACCGGGTCGGATGTGTGTCCTTCGGAGCAGCAGCCAACGATCGACATCGATTCGAGCTTTTACACCTCGGACCCGGTCACCCCGACCAATGCCGATTTCCTTGAGGCAGATCCGATTGGATCGAACAACTGGATAAGCATCTTCTCGTCTTATATGCAGGCTCCAATCGACGGCACAATGTCAGGCAAAGGCAGAGGCTTCTCTGACATCGTGGCCACATTCCAGCGGAACAAACCATAACGCGCAGGACAACCTGTCCGGAAGAGAAGAAGAGCCTCGGCGCTGGCCGGGGCTTTTCTTCTCAGCTGCTCCTAGGTGCCACCCTGATAGGATTTGGCGGCGTCGCGGTAGATGTCTTTCAGATCGGCGCGCTCCAGTACTCGAGTTGCGCCTTCTTCTTTGCTGATGGATTCCAGGATCGCCACGGTTTGGCGATAATGCGAAACAGCTTCCTGGGGCTTGCCGCTGTGAGCGCTGGCATTGCCGAGGAGGAACTGCGCACGAGCCTGTTCCACCCGCAAGCCCAGCTTTTCAGCCCGGCCGAGCGCGGCGTCCAGTTCCCGCGTAGCAGCGTCAACTTGATTAGTCGCCAACAATGCCTCTCCGAGGTAAACCGAGGCCTCCACCGACTGAGCTTTCAGCCCCATCGAATCGGTGTCCTGTATGAGTTTCTTCAGGACCGGGGCTGCCGCCTGAAAGTGCCCTTGAGCGACGTCAACCTTGGCGAGGTTCAGCTTTGTAAAAACGATCTGTTCCCGCAACGCACCCTTGTTGGCGGTCTGCAAGGCGCGCTCATACTGTTGTCTGGCGGAGGTGTAATCGCCACGGTAGAAGTAGCTGTTGCCCAATGCGTTCAGCGCTTCGACGATCACGGTGTCATTCTTCAACTCAGTGGCCAACTTCAGCGCATCGTCGATGTATTTCTGTCCTTCGGCTTCCCGTCCCACGGCCGACAAAACATTGCCATATCGTGATTGGGCTTCTGCCATCAACCAAGTGCGGTCATTGATTTGCTGGAATCCCTGGACTGCATCCTGAAGCGCGCCTACCGCCTGTCCGTATTTACCCTGGGTGGCGAAGAGCGCGCCCATACTACTCGACTCCGCTGCCGCCCCTGACTTGTCATTAGCGCTACGACGGGCTTCCAGCGCCTTCAGGTATTGCGACAGTGCAACGTCATACTGGCCGAGTTTTACGTTGGTTTCCGCCAGGTTGTGCAGCGACTCGATGGCGTCGTCGCGCAGCTTCAGCCGGTCGCGGATTTCGTACGCTTGTTGAAAATAAGTCAGAGCGTCCTGGTATTCGCCCTTGTAGGCATGTGAGCTGCCGATGTTGTTCAAGCACTGGGCCTGGCCGAGTTCGTCGCCGGTATCACGGTAGAGTTGCAGCGCCTGGCTGGTGAAGTTCAGTGCCTCGTTGTACTTTCCATGGTCATGATAGAGCGAACCCAGGTCCATCAAGTGCAGGGCTAATCCCGTCTTGTCGCCGATCTTGCGGTCGACGTCGATCGCCTCTTGAGAACTGGCCAGAGCGCCGTTGAAGTTTCCCTGCGCATCCTGCACTTGGGCTATTTGGCCCAGGGTATTTGCAACGCCGTGTTGATCGCCGACCTTCTTTCTAATTTCCAGCGCCTGCTGATAGTTGCGCAGGGCGTCGTCGAGCTTGTTGAGGTCTTGATAAGCGATGCCCATGGCTTGCACGATGGCACCCTTTTGTTCCTGGTTGTCAAATTCGATTGCCAGACTTAGAGCCTTGTTGAGGGGATCGAGCGCAGCTTGCGGATCGCCTGCCTTAATATCCACGCGGCCGCTGGCGAGCAAAGTGTTGACATTCTTCGGATCTGCGGCCAGAACCAAAGCCAGGCGCTTTTTAGCCGCATCCAGGTTGTTGGCCTCTTCGTACAGATTAGCCAGCTTGAATTGCGCGTCAATATCGTCAGGATTTACCTTCGTAAGATTTTCATACGCAGCAATCGCCTTCGCCGTGTCGTGCATGATGCTGGCATGATTAGCCTCGATCAGATAGCGATCCTGTGCCGACAGATTATCGCTCAGCGAGACCGCCCTTCGCGATGCCTGCTCCGCCTTGTCGTCGTAGCCGAGGCTGGCGTAAGTCTGTGCCAACATCGAAAATGCCATAGCAAAGTCCGGATCATCGGTAGTGGCCTCTTCGAACTTGCTAACTGCCTTGGTGTTGTCTCCCGCCCGCGTTAGTGCCAGACCCTCGTTGTACGCGCGCAGTGCGGGCACCGATTTGGTGGGCACATGCTGGGAGTGCGCTTGCAACTCTTTAAGGATTTCCGGCGTTGCCGCCAGCTTCTGGCGGACGTCGTCGGCCAGCTTATCCAGGGAAGCGAGGAGATCTTTCTCGCTGGCTGCGTCGGTCTGAATCTCCATCCGGCGATCCTGCTTGAGATCGAGGACGGTCGAATTGATGCGAATCTGTCCTCCGAATTTCTGATACTGCCCAAAGACCACGGTATCGGCGCCAGTAAAGTCGGCAACACGCTTCAGAGTCGATATGTCTAGCTGAGACTCTGGTGAGATGTGCAGGTCGTTCAATACCTGTTGCAATCGCGTAGGCGAAACCGACCGAAGATGAGCCGACTGTCCTATGTCGGAGCTCAAGGTCTCCGCCAAGCTGGCTCCCATCCAGTTCAAGCTGGGGTCTCCGGTCCCGTTATAAAACGGAATAATGGCCACCGAGGTAACCGGCCCTACGGCCGCTCCGCTGGATGTGGATCCATGGTGCGTCGCATACCGGATTCCAAGACCGGTTCCGACAGCCAACACCGCGGCGAGGATGCCTAGCGCAGCCCATTTCCAGGGAACACGCTTGCCTGAAGCAGCGCTGGGAGCGACGTAAGAGGCCAATACCGACTGACCCGAGCGGGACTTCTTGCCTTGCCAGATTTCAAGTTCGTCGATCAACTGCTGAAGTGAAGCGAAGCGCGCATTGGGATCGCGTTCCAGACACTTGCTGACCACGCTACTCAATACGGGTGGAATTGACGTATCCACATCCACCAGCGGAACCGCCGGCTCCTGCGTGCGTTTTACCAGGCTGGCAATGGCGCTCTCCGCATGGAAGGGGACAAAGCCGCTCAGCATCTCATAAAAGATGAGACCTACCGCAAACTGGTCCGAACGTGCATCCAACTCCTTCCCCATGGCCTGCTCGGGCGACATGTATTCCATGGTTCCGACCATCATGCCGGTTTGGGTCATGCCGTCGCCCTGCACCGTCCGCGCTAAACCGAAGTCCATGATCACGACGCGACCGAACGGGTCACGCATGATGTTGCTGGGCTTCAGATCGCGATGGATGACGCCCTCGCCGTGGGCTGCCTGCAAGCCGGCGCAGACCTGCAAAATAATGCCGACTGCGTCCTCCGGCGACATTTTGCCATCGCGTGTGAGGATCGAGCGCAAGTCCTCACCTTCGATGAACTCCATGGTGATGAACTTCACGCCGTCCGCTTCATTCAGGTCGTAAATCCGAATGATGTTCTTGTGAGTGACTTGACGGGCAAGCACCAACTCCTGCTTGAAACGAGCGAGGATGGCAGGACTACCGGCGAGGTCGGGGCGAATTACCTTGAGGCCGACGACGCGCTCGACTTCCATGTCACGCGCCTTATAAACAGCGCCCATGCCGCCCATGCCGAGCATCTTTTGGATTTCGTAGCGGCCCCCCAGTATGTCGCCTTCATGAAATACGGTCGCGCCAATGTGCGAGAAGATGGGATGTGGAGTTTGGGTGTCTCCCCCTGAATTACCGGGAGCAATGATGGTTGGAGCATCGGAGGGATCACTTTTGGGAGCCGGCGATGACACGTTCGGCTTTGACAACCCCGGCAGGTTACCAGTACCCGGCAAGGTAACATCCGCATTACTAACGCCAGGCGAAGTCATCCCGTCGGATCCAAGGGCAGGCTCGGGCATTGCCCCTGAACTTTCACCGCTGGACACGGCTATCCCGTCTTGCGCTCGACGCGCTGCGCCTTCTCTATCCCCAGCCATTTCTCCCTTCCTCATGGCCGCGCTAAGTAATTAACTATGGGGTGTAAGGGGGACTTCAACCCGAAGCTTGCTTCGGAGAGTATACCTCGGATTCATGGTTTGTGAGCTGTTGTTTCGATAGGAGTTAACCCATGCACATATAGCCGAAACGGGGTGGTTACCATAGGCATGTTCCGGCAAAACGCCGCTTACGGAGGATGCTGCCCGAGAAGGCGCCCTTCCAGCCACCGAAGTGGAAGTGGCCGGTACCCGCATCGCGAGCACCGGCCATTCTCTAGGGAGCAGGAGCGGGAGCGGGAGCTGTGCTCTGCACCACCGTCAATCTCGGATTCGGATCCGGCGCATTGATTTGTGGGCCATTCGGTATAGCGACGTTGATCGATGCCCACTTATTACCCGACCGGTCTATTATCTGACTCCCGGGCATTGCGGGCGGCGGCGGCCCGGTGATCATGTAGACGATCGCGGTGCACATGCAGGAATTCGTTGGAGCACTTCCGACCGCCGTGAGGAGGAACTTGCCGGTTGTGTTCATACCTGTGTGATTGGGATCGTCTCCCAGTAAATAGGTAGAGTTCAACATGAGATTCATCTGCGGCCCGTCCATTCCGCTGGTATCGTACGTTGCGACCAGGGTTCCACCAGGTGCGGGTATCGTTGTCGAGTCTATCTCGTTGGTCACACTCGGCAGGACTGGCTGGATGGTACCCCCGGCGTAAGCCACCAGGAAGGATGGAAGGCTGAACGGTCCATTGGTCTGGGGCTCGAAGATTCCCTCCGTGGTTGAGGAGTCAGTTCCAATTACAAACCCGCTGTTCACGCCCGCCAGGTACCATACGGGCTGGCTGCTGCCAATGCCACTCACTGTTACGCGTCCCGTATTTTGGTCTACGCTGTAAGTTCCAGTGAACTTATTTTCCGTGAGGCTCCCACCGTTGTTTTCGTCCGTTTGGAACAGGGTGATGTTACCGTTGCCATCAAATGTACCCACCCCCAACTGGTCGTCCGGAGCGCTATTTGACACTCCATTGAGTTCCATCACTGCGGAACCGTTCAAACTAGCGTTGCTGAAGTTGCCGTTGACTGCCGATCCGAATTGTTTAAGTGCGGACACTAAGCTCAGAGAAGCCCCCACGTCGGTCTGCACTTCAATCACTTCGCTGGTAGGATTCACCGCGTAGAAAGTGTAGTGAAGGGTGCTTGTACCAACGTTCAGGGTTGCCGTCCCGCGGCCGGTGGTAGCGAAGTCCGCATCAGGTACCCACAAACCCGTGAACGATACTTGGCTTTGCACCGTTCCATTATCGTTGGTGTCTTCAATTCCGCCGGTCAGGTTTCCCAACGCATCGAGCTTGAAGAAGCCCGCGCCCGCCGAGCGCTTGTTTGAGGGGTCAACCCCAAAGAAGCCCATCGCCCACTTACCGGCCACCAGAGAGAAAGGCGACGAACCCGTATTCTTGGGAATGCTCTGAGCCTTGATAACGCCGGAACCGTAAACTTGTGGGTGATTAGGATCGGCGAGAATAAACTTCAAATCGCCCTTTATCGGTACCGCCAAGTCATAGCTGTAAGTGACATTGTTCAAGGCCGGGATGGTCAGAGTTATGGTGCCGAGATTGTTCGTGCCAACGGTATACGTGCCGGTGAAAGGAGCGTTTGAGGCGACGTCCCCCGCTGCCGCACCGTTCTGGTCCAGAACGCCGGTAAGATTACCGGCGCCATCGCCGCTGAAGCTCCCAGCCGTGTAGAACGGTTGCCCATTGTCAAAGCCGTTGAACGAGAAGGCAAAGGTTCCCTGTAGCTTTCCCATAATCGTAATGCTAACTGCAGCAGTAGCCGTGTTGGAGTCTGCGTCGGTCACCTGAATGGTGAACGGGTAGGACTGCGCTGGTCCGGTCGGCGTACCGGAAATAGTCCCGGTGCTCGCAATCAAAGTCAGGCCCGGAGGCAAGACATCGCTGCAGTCCGATTTCTGGGGGGGTGGGCAGGACCACGTAAACGGAGCAAGGCCCCCGGAGTTCGTCAGAGTCGTCAAGTAGCCCACGCCTATGGTTCCGTTGGGCAGGGTGGTGGAGGTGACGACTGGAAGTGGATTGATGGTGATTGAGAAGCTGCCGGTCTGATATGCCGCAGTAGGGGTCTGGGAATCGGTCACTTTCACGGTGAAGCTGTATTTCTTGGCCGCACCACCTGAACCCAGGTCGCTGACGGGAGGGGTGCCGCTGATTATTCCGCCACTGCTCAGGCTCAACCCGCCAGGTAACGCGCCCCCGGTGAGTGCCCACGTGTAGGGTGCAAGGCCTCCCGAAGGAACAAGCGTGGTGTTGTACGCAGACTGCACTACCCCATCGGGCACCGATTGATTGGCGATGTTTAATGCCCCGGGAGGATTCTGCGGGTGTCCAGCGCCGCATGCGCTCGTCAGTACGACGTAAGCACAAAGGAATAATAAGGCTATGACCGGAAAAGGCTTGGACCCTTTCATGCAACTCCTCAATGTGTTCTGAAGCTGGTTTCTTGGAAGCCCTCCCGAGAGACCTCCAACTTTAGTGCAGCGTAACTCGACGGCAACGTCCGGGCAACGAGCAACTGCGTCGAATGACGAAAGCGGTTGTGTTACCCAGCAGGGTAATTCACCGGTTCTTAAATGCAAGCTCTTTCTGACCTGAGCGCCCAATCGCGCACATCTCAGTACCATCCGATTTTCTCATAGGACACCAGTAAGCGGCGACACGTTCGCCAGGAGAAAAGGTGTAATTAAAGAATCGAGAGGGCAAACTGGGAATGGCCGCCCGGCAATAGTGCTACTGACATTGACCGCGAATCAGGGGCTCTGAATAGACCTGCCCCATTGCCGTATTGGCTAGCGAACTGCCAGCTCGAAATTGCGATGTTTATGTGCATAAGAGTTGAACACGAGATAAAACCTGACGAGTGCATGACAACTAGTTGTGAATTGCCCACCGACCAGTGGCTAAGCCGCAACATTTCTCGTTTCGGCGTTGTCTCTCTGCTATCCTTTCTCTTCTTGTTCGGAGGAATGGCTTTGCGCTATCAACTCTTGCTGCTTTCATTCTCTCTTGTCGCCGCCACAATCTTAGCTCAACAACCTGCTGGACAGGTCGCATCGCCGGAATCCAATTCCGGCAAAGCTGAGCCCACCCTGCCCTACATCCCCAGCCTTGACGTCTCTGCAATGGATCGCACAGTTGATCCCTGCGTGGACTTCTACCATTATTCCTGTGGCGGGTGGAAGCAGAAAAACCCCATTCCGGCCGATCAGGTCCGTTGGGATGTTTATTCAAAGCTGTATGAGGATAATCTCGCTTACTTGCGGGGCATTCTCGAACAGGCATCCACGGCCAAGAATCCTGACGCGGTCACCCAGAAGATCGGCGATTACTATGCCGCTTGCGTGGACGAGGCCGCCATCGAGAAACTCGGCGCCAAACCAATGCAGGGTGCGCTCGACCAGGTGCAAGCGGTCAAGAATGTTCGCGATCTCGCACCGGTGGTGGCGCGCCTGCACCTGGCTGGCGATTCCTTGCTCTTCGACAGCGGCTCGCAGCAGGATCCCGATGACTCCGACGCCATGATTGTCGCCGTAGATCAAGGCGGCTTAGGGCTACCGGATCGCGATTACTACACCAAGGACGATGCCAAGTCGAAGGAGATTCGCGCCCGCTATCTCCAGCACGTGCAGAAGATGTTTGAACTTCTCGGGGATTCACCGGCTGTGGCTAATAAAGAAGCCGATACGGTGATGCGCATCGAGACCAGTCTGGCGAAGGCTTCGTTGACGCGAGTGGACCGGCGCGATCCTTACAAAGTCAAACACAAGATGAAAACGGCGGAACTGAACACGCTCGCTCCCAACTTTGATTGGACCACGTACTTCTCTACGTCACAGATTCCCACCTTCGAGATTCTGAACGTCGAGTCGCCGGCATTCTTGAAGGAACTGAACGGGCAGTTGAATTCCGTTTCGCTCGACGATTGGAAAAGCTATCTACGTTTTCATGTTGCGAATTCCCGTGCTCCGTTCCTCTCGTCCGCATTTGTTAACGAGAACTTCGAGTTCTATCGTCAGTACTTGCGCGGAGCGAAAGAGCTACAGCCTCGCTGGAAGCGCTGCGTGCAGTATGTAGATCGGCAGTTAGGAGAAGCACTCGGACAAGCGTATGTACGCAAAACCTTCCCGCCTGAACTGAAGGCCGCCACTTTGGATATGACCAAGGAGATCGAGGATGCCATGGCGGTTCGTATTCAGCAGCTGGATTGGATGAGTCCCGCAACCAAGCAGCAGGCGCTTAATAAGCTGCACGCGATCCGCAACAAGATCGGCTATCCCGATAAGTGGCGCGACTATAGTTCGGTCGTCATCACGCGTACTGATTTCTATGGCAACGCCGAGCGGGCCGAGGAGTTCGAGAACCATCGCGAGTTTAACAAGGTGGGCAAGCCCGTGGATCGTACGGAGTGGGACATGACCCCGCCGACCGTGAACGCCTACTTCAACCCGCAGATGAACGACATCAACTTTCCTGCTGGGGTCCTGCAGCCGCCGCTCTACGACGCGAAGTTGGACGATGCTCCCAACTATGGCAATACCGGCTCGACCATTGGACATGAGCTGACCCATGGCTTCGATGATGAGGGCCGTCAGTTCGACGCCAAGGGCAATCTGAAGGATTGGTGGACGACACAGGACGCTGGGCAGTTCCTCAAGCACGCCGATTGCGTGGTGGACCAGTATGCGAAATACGTGATAGTGGACGACATCCACATCAACTCCAAACTGACGGAAGGCGAGGATGTCGCCGACCTGGGCGGTACCATTTTGGCTTACATCGCGTGGAAGGACGCTGATAAGGGGAAGCACCTGACGAATCAGGACGGTTTGACTCCGGACCAGCGGTTCTTTGTGGGATTTGCGCAATGGGCCTGCGCCAACGATCGGCCCGAAGACCTAAGGGCGCGTGCCATCACCGATCCGCACTCTCCGGCGAAATACCGAATCAATGGCGTGGTGGTGAACATTCCGGAGTTTGGCACGGCCTTCTCGTGCAAACCCGGCCAGCCGATGGCGAAACCCGCGGACAAGGTGTGCAAGGTGTGGTGAGGGAGCGGTAGAGCTGGCCTTCAAACCAGCCGCGGGAAATATCTATTTTTGTATTGTCATCCCGACCGAGAGGCTTAAGCCTCGAGCGGAGGGACCTCCTTTAGCATTGGTGCAGCTGCCTACCCAAACAGCCGCATCAATCCCTTCGCCGGCAGATCGCGTCGCAGGAACTTTCCGTCGCTCAGCGCTTCCGCAGCACCGTAGCCGCTGCGCACTGCGCCTTCCATGGTCGAGGGCCATCCTGTTGCTGTCCAATCTCCGGCCAGGAATAGCCTCGGCAGGGGGCTCACGTGTGAAGAGCGAAATGTGTCGCTACCCGGCGTCGGCGAAAATGTGGCATGAACTTCTTTGATCACGGTCGCCTTGATCAGTTTTGCTTCACGTGCGGCTGGAAAAAACTCACTCAGCTCTCTCACGGCCATCTCGATGATCTCAGCTCGCGACTTCTCCACTAGCGTCTTCGAAGAGCTGACCACCAGCTCCAGGTAGCTCCCGCTCTGCGCTGAGTCCTTGCGCGTCGCCAGTATCTTCGACTTCTGGAACATCCACTGAATGGTGCGCTCCAGCAGCACCGCATGCTCCAAAGGCGTGATCTCTCGGTCGAACCAAAGATGGATCCCGGTGATCGGAGACGACGCAAAGTGGCGCAATTCACTTCGCAGCGAGCCTAGCTCTGGAACATTGGGCAGCAACTTCTCCACCCCATTGAAAGCTGTCGCTAGAATCGCATAGTCGACACGCACATCTTCGCCGCCGATACAAAGTTGAACACCATCGGCGTCGGCGCGAAGCGAATCCACCGCCGCCCGCGTACGGACTCTTCCGCCGCGCGCCTCGATGTACGCCGCTGCTGTCCCGTAAAGCTGAGAAAGAGGGACAGACGGGACCCCCATACGACCCGCTTCGGCCGACTTGAGGAAAGATTCGCGAAAAACTTGTGCAGCGTAGCGAACGGACATCCGATCTAGATCTTCGTTGAGTGCGCTGACCAGGACCGGCATCCAGAAGCGGTTAATCGCCCTCTGCGTTTGGCCGTGACGCAACAGCCACGACAGGAAATTTTCTTCGTCATCTCTTTTAGGAAGGCGGGGGACGAACGCCATCATCGCTCGGCCGATGGCCAACTTGTCTTTGAGATCAAGCACGGCAGAGTCGAGGAACGATGGTGCGGCGTGAAAGGGTGGCGGCAGAGCGCCAGCCTTCAACGTCGAGGAGCATCCACCCGGCAGAATGAAAGTGAGCTCGTTGTACCAGCGGATCTGTTGTTCCACGCCGAGTCGCCGATAGAAATCGATGAGGTTGGTGCAACAGCCGAGCAGCACGTGCTGGCAGTTGTCGACTACTTCATCGGTACCGGGCAGCTCGTAGGAGGACGCGCGCCCACCCAGATAGGGACGCCGTTCGAACACTTCAACTTGATATCCAGCCTCAGCCAAGGCGCTTCCGGCCGCAAGACCTGCGAGACCGCCACCGACAATGGCCACCGATGAACGCTGCGGGGTTGGCTCGGCGCTCATGTCAGGCGCTTCCAGAACCCTCTGCTCAGCACGGCCAGCTTTTCCGCGGTACTTAACCGAACCCGCTCCGAGAAAACATCATAGTTGTGTGCTGCGATCTTCTTAAGCAACCGCCGATAAATCTCCACCAGCGTCCACAATGCGGGCTGGCTTTCTTCGTCCACCAGCGGCAGAAGTTCATCCGCCGCACGATAGAACTCACGAGCGCGCTCAGCTTCAAACTCCAATACGGGACGTAACGAGGCAAACGCCGTTCCGTTTGTCAAGGAGCGTGCCTCGATTCCAAAGCGCGCTAGATCTTCTCGTGGCAGGTACACGCGCCCCATCTCGGCGTCTTCTTTCACGTCACGAATGATATTGGTGAGTTGGAAGGCAACTCCAGTCTGCTCTGCCAGGTTTTCGGCGCGGGGATCGCGATAGCCAAAGATGCGAATGCAGATCAAGCCGACCACCGACGCCACGTGATAACAGTAATCGTAAAGCTGATCGAAGGTGTCGTACTGGAGCGGCGCAATCCCTGTCCCCGCTAATGGTTTCGCAGCGGCACCTAGCCGAGGCAAGTCCATGGCCGTGCCGTACACCAGCTTTTCCAGCAAGTCGATCGGGATTTTGTAGCTCTTCTGCGAATCCGCCAAGGCAAATAATACTGGATCGTCGGTGGGCTCGCCGGCCACGACGCGACGCAGTGCATTAATCCATCCATCCAGCTTCTCGCGGCGCTGTTCCGCCGGGATGGAGGGGTCATCAGAGATGTCGTCGGCGTGGCGCATGAAGGCGTATACAGCTGATAGCGCATTGCGCTTGGGAGCAGGTAGAACCAGGAAGCCGTAGTAGAAGTTCTTGGCGGCAGAGCGTGCGATGTGGCGACAAACTCCGTACGCGGCCCGCAACTGTAGCGGGTGCTTGTTCACAACACCTTTCCTACTGCCGCCCGCGCCAGCAGCCACAGCTTGCGGGGTTTGGAGATGACGGGCCGTCGTTTCAGCACGTCGTATCTCTGGCGCTCGATCGCGTTCAGGATTTCCAGGCCGCCGCAGCTGAACAGTTCAATGTCCAGCGCCAGATGTTTATCTACCATCTTTGCCAGCGGCAGACCCATCTGAAACCATTCCCGCGCGCGAGCGACTTCGAACTTCATCATCTCCAGGAATGCGGGCGTAGCTCGACGCTGCGCGATGTCGTCTTCCCTCACCGCATACTTAGCTAGATCTTCCAACGGTAGATAGATACGTCCTTTGCCATAGTCCACTGCAACGTCCTGCCAGAAATTTGCCAATTGCAAGGCTGTACAGGTGTAGTCGGAAAGCTTTTGCCGCTCGGCGTCACGGTAGCCGCACACGTACAGAACCAGGCGTCCCACTGGGTTTGCTGAGTAACGGCAGTAGCCCAGCACATCGTCGAAGGTTGAATATCGGGGAGTCGTCTGGTCCTGGCGAAATGCCGTAAGCAGATCAGCGAACGGCTCGCGGGGAATGTCGCACTCGCGAATGGTCTCGCGCAGCGCGACAAATACGGGATGACGCGGGCCAATCTGACTTCGTTCCGAGGGCCGAGTTTGCAGCTTCTCAACATCCCGGCGGACATCGAGTGACTGCGGCTCAACCAGACTTAAGTAGGTCGCATTCAGCTCCGACTCCCACTCGTCCATCAGCGCTAAGGATTGTTGCGGATTGCCTACCTCGTCACCCAAGTCGTCTGATATCCGGCAAAAGGCGTAGACGTTATAGAAATGCTGATGCAGATGTTTTGGCAGAAACCAAGTGACTACGGAGAAATTTTCGTAGTGCGAGTGCGCCAGGCGCGAACAATACTGCTGCGCCTCTTGCAGCGACGGCGCGCACTCGGGAATGGCATACTCTGGAGGCAGCGTCTGCCAGCCGGTAAGAACACGATTGTCGGTTGGGGCAGGAAGCATCTAGAAGAATTGTACCGGGTAGCAGCCGTTTCGTGGCGCAGTCGAACAGCAGGTCCCTCACGACTAAAGTCGTTCGGATGACAAGAAATTAGAGTGGTTATTTCGGACGGCCTGAAGGCCGTCCCCTTCACATCGGAAGTCAGTTCCCTTCAAGAGTCCGCGTTAACCCGGTGTCTCGGAATTCCCGCTCGCCACTGACCACTAGCCCTGGCCACCAACCCCTGCTTTACGTTCCCGGAATGATGGCCGTCTTGATGTCGCCGTTGCGATTGAGCATGTGCCGCAAAACCTGTTGCAAGCGCGAGAGCGGCGCTTCTCCGGTAATGTAGTCGGTCCCCTTGATCTTGTTCTCGCAAATCAGGGAGAACGCTTTACGCACAGTTTCTGGCGTGTGATGGAAGGTGGCCTTCAGGGTCAACTCGTTGTAATGCAGGCGCTGTGTGTCAAGCGCGACCGTTGTCCCGCTGGCGCAACCACCGAAGAAGTTGACCGTACCGCCTTTGCGCACCATGTCAATGGTCCACTCCCAGGCTTGGGGACGGCCTACAGCTTCAATCACCACATCGCAACCGCGTCCCTCGGGCGTAAGCTTGCGCACCGCTTTCACGGGATCGTCCACGGCCATGATCTGCACGGTACTGTCAGCCCCCACGCGTCGAGCTCCACTGACTTGCGATTCACGCTTCACTACCGAGATCACATTGCAGCCGGTCAGCTTCGCGACCTGCACGAACATTAAGCCAATGGGGCCGGCGCCGATCACGGCTACCGAGTCTCCAATTTCCAACTTGGTCTCGTGCAAGCCGCGCAACACGCAAGCCAGCGGTTCCACCATCGCGGCCTCTTCAAAGGTGACATGCTTCGGGATGGCCAGCATGTTGGTTTCAACGATGCGACGAGGAATGCGAATGTACTCGGCATAGGCGCCGTTGTTGAACAGGAGATCCGAACAGAGGTTCTCCTGGTGCTTTGAGCAATAAAAACAGGTGCCGCAGGGCGCGGAGTTCAGCGCCACCACCCGCATGCCTTTGCGGAAGCCTCTAACGTTGGGCCCAACTTCTTCGATGACACCAGCTAATTCATGGCCAAACAGGGCCGGAGGCACAATCATGCGCGCGTGATAGCCGCGCTGATACACCTTGAGATCGGTGCCGCAGGTTAGCGCCACTTGCACCTTGACCAGCACTTCCCCTTCACTCAACGTGGGAATCGGCACCTGCTCGATCTTGACGTCCTCTTTGCCATAGAGGACCGCCGCTGTCATGTGTCCGTTCACTTATTGGTCCTTCCATAAGCTGCCCGGCTGAATAACCACCTTCATGGAGTTCGGTTTGGGATGGGCAGCCAAATACAGCGCCTCAACCGACTCGGCAAGCGGAAAACGGTGGCTGATAAGCCGCTCCAGCTGAATTTCGCCGTTTAGTACAAATCGCGCCGATTCTTCCTGTAAATCCACAGAAGCGCTATAGGATCCCAAAAGACTCTTTTCATCGACACAAACCGCTGCCGGATCGATCGTTGCCTCACCGTGCTGAGTTTGCGCAAACAGCAATACCCGACCACCAGGACGCGCAGCGTCCATGGCTGTACGAATTAAAGCGTTGCCAGCTACTGCAAGTATGACCGCATCCGCCCCTCGGTCCTCCGTTAATTCTTTGATGGCTCTTACAGTGTCGGAGGTAGAGGCGTCGATGTTTTCGTTCAGGCCGAACGTCTTGGCTATTGTATGCCTCTGCGCAAACAAATCGGAAGTTATTACCCGCGCTCCACAACGCCGCGCCAGCACCGCCAAGATAATGCCGATCGGGCCCTGGCCGATTACCAGCACCGATTCTCCCGGCGTAAGCCTCAGCGTTTCAATGCCTTTCATGCAGGTGTTCACGGTTTCGATGAAAGAAGCCTGTTCAAACGAAACGCCATCGGGAATACGAATTACTCCCTTGCGGACGATCCAGTCCATCACCCGGACATACTCTGCAAAACCGCCTCCACTGGGCTCATAGCCAGCGGTCGCGCCGACTTTCTTGTACATCGGACATTGCGCGAAGACTTTATGCCGGCAGTAGTAGCATTCTCCGCAAGGAATGTGATGGAATACCATCACGCGCTCGCCAAGCTCGAATTCGGTAACATCTTCGCCTAAAGCGGCAACCACACCAGTTGTTTCATGCCCAAAAATCCGAGGGACGGAATGGGAACCGGTTGCAATCTTCTTGAGATCGGTGCCGCAGATGCCGCAGGTATGGACCTGAATCAGGATCTCGCCCACACCGATCTTTGGAACCGGGACAGTTTCTAGCCGGACGTCATTAACCCCGCGGTAGACAGCCGCCTGCATGGTCGCCGGGATGGGCCGCCGACCGATGGAACTACCGAGTTGAGTTGCGCTGGACATCGCCAAATTCACTGTGCTACGCCAGAGGAACCTTGTCCTCTCGAACGCCCGCTGAGTACTGCTGAATTAGATGTTCCACCGCTTGGCAGAGGTTCGCAGAAGCCACCTTGCTGTTCTGCCTTATTTTTCCCAGCGTGCTCCACCACTTGGGATGAATAGCCATATAAACCAGAAACCGCCGCGTGTCGAACCTTCCATTCCCGTCGATAAACCGGTTCATCGGTGGCATCACGAACGAAGCATCATCAGAAATGGATTTCACGGCAGCAAACTCAAGTCCTCGCTCCCTGGCGACTTGCGCTACCGCCGCGGCCTCCATGTCAACTATGTCCGCTCTGTATTTCCTAAGCAAATCTCCCTTCTCGACCGGGTCACTTACATCTTGTGAGGTCGCCAGTACCCAATCCCCGCCATGCGTCAGGTAGCGCTCGCCGGTAGCGACGTCCACCACCTCGCGAATTCTGCTAACATCGCCCACCTTTAGCTGCGGCGATATCGCGCCAGCCATCCCCGCAGACACCAGCAGCTTCGGCTGTGCCTGGTCGATCACCACTTCCGCGGCGCCGCGGGCTCGCGCTTCCCCGATACCCCCAACTGCGACCGCAGCCTCCGGCAATTCGAACAGCTCGACTCCGTCCACCAGTTGCGGCTGTCTCCTCCCCAGAAGCGGAGCCAGTTCTATCGGCATCGCGGCAATGATCGCGATGGATTTACGGACCATAGCCGTTCTTCTGGAACCACTCTACCGCCCGGCGCAGAGCGTCATCGACCGGCCCCGGGTTCCAACCCAGCTCGCGCTCGGCCTTGGCGCTGGTGATAAACATCTTCTTGCGCCCCATGCGGACTGCGTCCAAAGTTACGCGCGGTTCGCGCTTGAGCATCTTCCCAGTTATTACCGTATCGACCACGCCGGTAGCATAGGCCACCGCGTAAGGCAATTTCACCTTGGGTGACGGCAGACCTGTGATCGCAGCCAGCTTATCCAGGATCTGCTTCAAGGTCAGGTTCTCACCGCCAAGAATATATCGCTCTCCCGGAGCCGCCTTTTCCATCGCCAGCAAGTGTCCTTGAGCG
This sequence comes from uncultured Acidobacteriaceae bacterium, assembly GCA_963748225.1. Lineage (GTDB taxonomy): Bacteria > Acidobacteriota > Terriglobia > Terriglobales > Acidobacteriaceae > Bog-257. The sequence goes on along the minus strand of CAVVHW010000009.1, from coordinate 110,940 downwards.
CAGTCGACAACGTCCACCAAATTCAGCCCAGTATCCACATAGGCCGGAAACTTACGCCGCAGGAAGTCAACCACAATCCGCCCCGTAGGTGTCGGCTTGATATCGCGCTCACCAATAGGAGTCGTCGGATTCACCATCACGACGTTCTGTCCCCCGCGTCCCGCTTCCAAAGCCAGCTGTTCTGCCATGAACTTGCTGCGCTTGTAATCGCCAATCATGTTAGACAGCGTGACTGGAGTTTTCTCGTCAGTAAGGCGACCATTGTTGCCGAAGCCCATGGTGGCAACGCTGCTGGTATAAATAACCCGCCGGACGCCTGAATCTCTCGCAGCCGTGAGCACGTTGCGAGTGCCTTCCACGTTGGAGTCGTAAAGGTCTTGACCGTTGCGCGTCCAGAGCCGATAGTCCGCCGCCACGTGGAAGACAAATTCGCACCCTGACATCCCCTTCTGCAGCGATTTCAGATCGCGAAGATCGCCCACGACGCGCTCTGCGGGCAGGCTGGCAATGTTGTCAGCCCGGCTGGTGGGACGCACCAGCAGACGCAGCTCCGCGCCTTGGGAAAGCAATCGACGTGCGACGTGGCTCCCCAGAAATCCGGTCGCGCCTGTAACAAAGCACTTCATGATTCAGTTGTCAGTAGGCAGTTGCCAGTTGTCAGCAGCTGTTACCCGGGCAATTACTTCTTGGGTGTCATCCTTCGCGACGACTGCAGCGAGGAGTCGAAGGACCCCTTTGACCGCCGCGATCCAGAGTTATCGCTGCCGACAACTAGCAACTGACTACTGCTTCTTGCGCACGATGCGCAACTGCTCCTCTTGCGAGGCCGCTGAAGCCTTTGCGTATGTGGTCAGTGCAAGCAGCGGGAAATACTGCCGGTACATGTAATACATGAGGTAAAACACCCGCGGGAAACCCGTCCCGGTATACAAAGCCTCATCCCACGAACCATCTTTGCGCTGGGTCTTCAGCAGGTAGGCAATGCCGTGTTGCAGCGAATCGTTGCGGGTGTCATTGGCGGCAAGCAAGCCCATCACGGCCCACGCGGTCTGCGATGGCGTACTCGGCCCGACTCCCTTAGTGTTGGGATCGTCGTACGAGTCGCACATCTCACCCCAACCGCCGTCGGGATTCTGCATCATACGCAGCCACTCTACCGCTTGCAACACGAAGGTTTCGTGATAGTCCACGCCGACTGCCTCTAGCCCGCGCAATACCAGCATGGTGCCGTAGATGTAGTTCACGCCCCAGCGTCCAAACCATGAGCCGTCAACTGCCTGCTCGCGTTTGATGAACTCGACCGCCCGGCGCGCGGGTTCGTCCTTTAGCGAATAGCCATAGCTTGCCAGACACTCCAACACGCGGCCCGTGATATCCACCGTGGGCGGATCAAGCATCGCGTTGTGGTCGGCGAAGGGAATGTGCTGGAAGACCATGCGGTCATTGTTCTTGTCGAAGGATGCCCAGCCGCCATTCTTGCACTGCATGGACAATATCCAGTCCAGTGCGCGCTGCGTTGATTTGCTGTGATAGCTTTCGTTGCTGGTCTTCACCCGGCTGAGCGCCAGCATGACCTGCGCGCTGTCATCCACGTCAGGATAGAACTCGTTGTTGAACTCGAAGTACCAGCCTGCGGGGGCTGCCTTGCGGTTCTTCACGCACCAATCACCCTTGCGCGTTACCTGTTTGCGCAGCATCCACTCGCAGGGCCGCACCAGGCGCGGGTCGTTCGCCGCCACTCCGCTTTCAGCCAGGGCAAATACGGCATAAGCCGTATCCCACACCGGCGACATGCAGGGTTGCATACGGAAAGTGGTCTCTTCCTCAATGCCCAGCTTTTCAAATTCGTCCATCGCGCGGATGACTTGCGGATCGTCCAGCGAATACCCCAGGCAACGCAGCGCAATGATGGAGTTCATGACACCGGGATAGATTGCACCCAGGCCATCGCTCATTTCCATTCGCTCCAGCATCCAGTTCTCCGCAACCTTCAAAGCCCGGGAACGCAGCGGACGAACATGGATCTGCTCTAGCAGGTGAACCATGCGATCGAGGACCAGGAAGAAGTTACGCCAGCTGATCAACTTGTCGGCCCAGCGAAGGCGCAACTGCGTTCGCGACCGGCCATCGGCAAAAAGCTCGTCGATTCCCTGCTCCGCCGGAATCTTCTTGAAGGGCTTCTTGGCGTAAGCAATCGAGAGCGGCACGAGAATGGCGCGCGACCAGGACGAGATCTCGTAGATATTGAACCAGAACCACTTGGGAAACAGTACGATTTCAGGCGGAATGGCCGGAACCGCATCGTAATCGTACTGGCCTAGGAAGCAGAGATAAATCTTGGTGAAGGTGTTGACCGCGGTTACTCCGCCTAAGGCGAGGATGCGCTCGCGTGCCTTTCGGAGTTGAAGATGGTCGGCGCTGTAGCCCGCCATTTTCAACGCGAAATAACCCTTGACGGAGGCACTGATGTTTGACGGACCATCGTTGTAAATGGGCCAGCCACCATCAGGATTCTGGCGGTTTAGGATTTCGGTGGCGCACTTCTGCGTCCGGACCGGATCTTCAGTGCCGAGAAGGCGATGCAGCAGAATGTAATCCGACACCAGGGTAGTGTCGGCGCCCAGCTCTCCACACCAGTAACCCTCTTCCCGGTCCTGGAGCGAGAATAGATATCGGCGCGAAGCGTCAATGGCAGCAGCCACCCGGCTTTTTATGTCATCGATTTTGCCGAAGCGTACTTCGGCACGATCGGAAGAATCTGACATTCCCTCTCTACTCCGCCATGGCAGGCGCAGCGCCTATGGCTTCGACAATCTCCGAGGGCAATCCAAAGCGCACATGCTCCGGCATGACCTCGATTTCACGCATATTGGTGAACCCTTGCTCTTCCAGGAAAGTCACGGCCTCTTGCACTAAGATTTCTGGCGCCGAGGCACCGGCGGTCAAACCCACAGTCCTGACGTTCTCCAGCCACTCCGGCTTGATCGAGCGATAGTTTTCGATCAGATGCGACTGCGCGCCCAGATTGCGAGCGACTTCGACCAGGCGGTTGGAGTTGGAGCTGTTGTCCGAGCCCACAATCAAGAGAAGGTCACATTCGCCCGCCACTTCTTTCACAGCGGTCTGACGGTTCTCAGTGGCGTAGCAAATATCTTGCGCGTGCGGGCCCTGAATGTTGGGGAACCGCTTTCTGAGAGCGGCGATCACATGGCTGGTTTCGTCAAGGCTCAGGGTAGTCTGCGTCAGATAAGCGACCCGGTCGGGGTCGGGAACGTGGAGATCATCGACGTCCTCGGGCGAGTCCACCACCTGAGTCACGGCGGGCGCTTCGCCTAACGTGCCTATGACTTCATCGTGGTCCCGGTGGCCAATCAGGATAAGGGAATAGCCCTCCCGCGCAAACTTTACGGCCTCCACGTGGACCTTAGTCACCAGTGGGCAAGTGGCATCGATTACGCGTAACTCACGCAATTTGCTTGACTCGCGCACCTCAGGTGCGACCCCATGAGCGCTATAGATAATGCGCTCGCCCGCCGGAACTTCCTCGACGCTGTCCACAAAGATGGCGCCTTTGGCGCTTAGTTCGTCCACCACGTAACGGTTGTGGACAATCTCTTTGCGCACGTAAATCGGCGCTCCGAAGGTCTCCAGGGCGATTCGAACGATATCGATAGCGCGTACCACCCCGGCGCAGAAGCCCCGCGGCTTTAATAGAAGTAAGGTCTTGGCATTACTTTGAGTCATTCTTTTTGTGCGTCCAGTATACGGGTAGAAACCCTGTTTTCCCCACGATTACTCTATTGTAACAGTGGCGGGATCACCAAGGTAACGACCTGAAATGGCGCAATTTAAGCACCCTGCGGCGCAAATTTCGCAGCCAACGGGAACCGGTTCCGGCACCCTGACAGATGCGATGCTCGGAAACAAGGACGGGGTTGCGGCTGGGTTCTGCGATCCGTGGGTTGGCGGCACTGTACAATCCTTGGGCAGGAGAGCGCAATTATGACCGGCAGCGAAATTGCAAACATGTACGAATTTAGCTACGGAGCCATCAAACGCAATCTTGACGATGTGACCAACGAAGAGAGCCTAGTGCAGCCGCCGGGCGCCGGCAACTGTTTGAACTGGGTCCTCGGGCACATCGTCACTGCGCGGAACACGGTCCTGAAACTTGCCGGTAGCGCCGCGGTGGTTGGCGAAGATGTGGCCTTGCATTATCGTCGCGGGTCGGAGCCACTGCAGGCCGGCAGCAAAGTGCCCGATCTCGCAACGCTTCGCGGCCTCCTGAGCGACACCCAGCATCGCCTGGTTCCAGCACTTGCTGCTATGTCGGATGACGCACTCACTCAGTCTGTTCCAGAGCAGTTGCGGCGCCCGCCATTAACTGGCTCCGTCGCGGAGGCGCTACTACGTCTCCACTATCACGAGGGCTATCACAACGGGCAGATCGGACTGCTGCGCAGGCTGGCGGGAAAAGAAGGGGCGATCAAGTAACTGTCAACAACTATCCACTAGCTCTAGCCCTTGACTACTTCCTACCGATTCGCCTTCAGCATCTGCTCGGCGTGCTTCAGCGAAGTATCCGTCAGTTTGGCGCCGCTGATCATGCGCGCGATCTCGCGCGTGCGCTCTTCGGCATCGAGTGGCCGGACCGAGGTTTTTGTTCTCCCGCCTGATTCCCGCTTCTCGATCAGGTAATGCTGGTCGGCGAATGACGCGATCTGCGGCAAGTGGGTGATGCACAGCACCTGCTTGGTTCGTGCGAGCTGCTTCAGTTTCTTACCCACCGCTTCGGCGGCACGGCCACCGATGCCGCTGTCAATCTCATCGAAGACTAACGTGCGTTGAGACCGACCCTCTCTGAACCCACCCTGTCGCCAACAGAAGGCCACAAGGGTGGCACCCGCCCCGTTATGACCGCTGCGTCTCGTCTGCCCGCCTCAACGCTGGTCTTCAACGCCAGCATCACTCGCGACAGCTCGCCCCCCGACGCGATTTCCTCGACCGGGCCAAGCGGCTCTCCGGGATTGGCGGAGATCAAGTACTGCACCTGGTCGAATCCCTTGGCGCTCCAGTTCCCTTCTTCATCAGCGCCGCTGACTTCGACCTTGAAGTGCGCCTTCATGGCCAGCTCGTTGATCTCGCTCTCGACCATCTTCTCCAGTTTGCGCGCCGCTTCGTAACGATGGCGGACAGACTGCGCGCCGCCTCCAGATACTTCGCCGCGGCGTTCGCCAGTTCGATCTTCAACGAGCGCAGAACCTCATCCTTGTTCTCCATCTCGTTGAGCTTGCGTTCGAGTTCGTCGCCAAGCGCGATCACATCGTCAAGCGTCGGCCCGTATTTGCGCTTCAGGCGATCGAGCAAAGCCAGCCGGTCTTCGACTTCGGCCAGCCGAGCGGGAGACGCCTCGATGCCTTCCGCGCAATCGCGGAGAGTCTGACCGATGTCCTCCAGGGCGATGCGGGCGGAGTCAAGCTCGGGCAGAGACTGACGGAACTTCTCGTCGAAGCGTGACAACTCCTCGATGTGTTTGCTCGCGGTCCGGATCGAAGCTGCTGCCGATGCGTTGTTCTCATAGAGCGCGTCGTAGGCCGCCATTGCCGCGTTGAAGACCTTCTCGGAGTTGGCCAGGACGCGCTTCTCGGCCTCGAGCTTAGTGTCCTCTTCTAGCTGCACACGCGCGTCGGCAATTTCTTTGTGCTGAAAACTCCACATGTCGAGGAGACGCAACCGATCGTGCTCGTCACGCTCTAAGTCAGCAATGCGGCGGCGGACTTGGTTCCAGCCTTCGAAGGCAGCAGCAACAGCGGAAGCATCCACTTCAGCAAAGGCATCCAGCAGCGCCAGACGCGAGCCTGCATCGAATGCCAACACGGCTTCGTTTTGGGCATGGATCACGGCCAGATGTTGGGCAAGTTGCTTGAGGACGGTCACGGTCGCCGGCTGATTATTCACAAAGACGCGACCCTTGCCGCCGGTGGCAATCTCGCGGCGAAGAATCAGTTGCCCATCTTCCGTGGAGCCTAGTCCGTTCGCTTCCAGAATCGCATCCAAAGCTCTCGATTCGGCTTCGAAGACTGCCGAAACTATGGCCTTGTCGGTACCGTGGCGAATGGCGTCGGTAGAAGCTTTATCGCCGAGCAGCAAGGCGAGTGCATCAATAAGGATGGATTTTCCGGCACCGGTTTCGCCGGTCAACAGATTGAGGCCAGGCGCGAACTCCACGGCGACGTTATCAATGACCGCGTAGTTTTCGACCCGCAGTTCCAGTAGCACGTGAGCTCTCGACTCGCCACATTCTAAGGTTAAGCGCAGTGTAGCAGAAACATAGCTGTCAGCCGTCAGCTATCAGCCGTCAGCGAAATCGCTCGTCGCCTTTCGCTTTTGGCTCTTCGCTTCTAGCTGCTTTTCGTTTCTGGCTTTCAGCCAAATTCGCCCCGACCGATTCTGCTTATGTCGTGGGTATCAGATTCCGTAGGCCAGAAGCTAATGGCCACAGCCGCAAGCGAAGAGCCAAAAGCGAAGGGCGACGAGCGGGACAATCTTACAGCCGATAGCTGACAGCTGCTTGCGCCGTAACTACCAAGGAACCCCGCCGCGCAAACCTGCTTCTAACGCGTCAAATGCTTATAATGCGATATAACGAAAGTCGAGCCTGTTCTGCCCAATGAATGCGCACTTTTCCTTATTTGCCTCGGCCATCGGCGGTGAAATTTCAGGTCTTATTGAATCCAGTGGTCTCGTCGCCAAGGCTGTCCTCTTAATTCTGCTGGTATTCAGCGTTGCATCGTGGGCCATCATTTTCTCCAAGTGGGGACTGTTCCGGCGTGCCCGGGTGCAGAGCAATCGCTTCATGCGCGCCTTTCGCAAGTCAGAACGGCTGCAGGATATTGCTGCCGTCGCCGAGCAGTTCAAGCCTAGCCCGTTGATTGCGGTCTTTGAGGGCGCGTATGAGGAGCTGCGCAAGCAGGCGCCGTATTCCATCCGCATGCCGGCCCTGCAGCGAGCTACCCAAATCGCATCTTCGGAGGAGTTGAGCCGCCTGGAGAGCCGCTTGCCCTGGCTGGCGACCACGGGAGCCGTCACGCCTTTCATCGGATTGTTCGGAACAGTGTGGGGCATCATCGACGCCTTCCACGGTCTTGGGACCGCCGGCGGAGCCACGTTGCGCGCCGTCGCGCCCGGCATTTCCGAAGCCCTGATCACAACTGCGGCCGGATTGTTCGCCGCCATTCCCGCCGTGATCGCCTACAACATGTTCACCCAACACATTCGCGAGCTTGGCGCGCGCATGGACGACTTCAGCCTGGAACTGATCAATGAAGTGGAGCGCGCCCAAACCGGCAGCGCTCGCGCGGTCGAGAGTGTGGAGCGGCGGTAATGGCGTTCATCAATTCACGTGGCCGGACGCAAACGTCGCTGGCCGACATCAACGTCACTCCGCTGGTGGACGTGGTGCTGGTGTTGCTGATCATCTTCATGGTGACCGCGCCCATCTTGCAGTCGGGCATCGAAGTCGCGATTCCGCACACCAAGACCGTCAAAGAGATTACTGAGGAGCGGCTGGTAATCACCATCGATCGCGACCAGCGTGTCTTTCTCAACAACGAGCCCATCAACATTAATCAGATCGGTGCCCAGTTGCACCAGAAGATACGCGATCCCGAAGGCCAGTCGGTGTTTGTGCGCGCTGACGAAAACGTACCCTTTGGGGCATTCGCGACTGTGATGGATGCCGTAAAGCAGTCCGGTGTTACAAACGTAAGCATCGTGACTCAACCGCTGGAGAAGAATGGCAGCCGACGTTGACATCTTTCCGACCGGGGGCAATCTTGGCGCTCCCTTGATCGGTTCGGTGACGCTACACATCGCGCTATTCGCCTTGGCCTTATTCGGCTATCTGCTTCCCAGTAGCCGGGGTGAAAATTGGGGAGGCACGGGCGGAACTGGCGGCGCAATGAGCGCCACGCTGGTCAGCAGCATCCCGCTACCGGCGCCGCCGACGCCAACTGAAAATGTGTTGGCCAACGAATCCAAGGGGCTGACGCAGTCGCTGCCGAAGGAAGTTCCGAAAGAACAGCCAAAGGCAATCCCGATTCCCGCGCGCGACGCCAAGAAGAAGGGTCCGCAGGAGTCCGCGCAGAAGAAACCGCCGCCAAAAGAGATTGCCAAAGTGGACGAAAACAAGATTCCGTTCGGCCAGGGAGGACCGGTCAGTGGCCCTTATGGTTCGTTCACGGCGGGCGGCGCCAAAGGTGGCCTCAGCTTTACCGGAGGCAACGGAGATTTTGGTAGCCGGTTCGGATGGTATGTGGACGGAGTCCGCCGGAAGGTATCAGAAAACTGGCTGAAATACGAAGTGGATCCCAACATCGATACCGCGCACCGGGTTTACATCTACTTTGAGATCACGCGTTCGGGGCAGCCGGAAAACATAAGGGTGGAGCAGTCGAGCGGCATTCCGTCTCTCGATCAATCGGCGATGCGGGCCTTGCAACGCATCGATACGTTTGGCCCGCTACCGCCGGAGTACCCAGGGCGGTACGTCGCTGTCGAGTTCTGGTTCGACTATCGGAGGTAAGGTGGTTGGATCGTTCATTGCATTTCGTTATGCGGGACGGAACAGATTCTCTCGCAGACGCGTCCTGCGCGAGGTCGCAGTTTCTATGAACCGAGGTCCCTCAGTGGCTAAAGCCACTGTTAAGGACGGCAAGCTACGGCACGGCAGAAGCCGTGCCCCTTCAAGTCGCGAGACACTCATGCGGAATGCCGCTTCGCGGCCACGCAGGAATTTTTGGGGAAACCAGGAAGCATGAAACGAAATAGCGCAATTCTGTTGGTATGGTTCGTCCTCTTTACCATTGCCAGTATGTCCGCTCAGGACTGGATTCGCACCGGTACCGGGCTCGGAGTGGAGAAGGTCCGTCTAGCGGTGCCCGACTTCAAGCAGGTCACTACCGACACGGGAACGCAGAACTTGTCAGCAGTCTTCAACGTCACTCTGTGGAACGATCTGCAGTCAGCGGGGATCTTCGACATGGTGTCGAAGAGTTTTTATCCGTTGTCAGTTCCGGGCGCTCCGCAGGACGTGCATCTCAGCGACTGGAACGTCCCGCCGCCAAATGCAAGCATGCTGGCCTTTGGCAATCTCGGAATTCAGGCTGGATCGCTGAATGTCCAAGGGTGGCTCTACGACACGAAGAATCCACAGTCTCCACAGGTTCTGGGCAAACAATATCGCGAGCAGGCCAACGAAGCCAATGCCCGCCTGATCGCGCATCGCTTCGCCGATGAAATCATCCTTCGCCTCGGTGGTGGCGTCGCAGGCGTCGCTGAAACCAAGTTGTACTTTGTCAGTAATCGCAGTGGCGCAAAAGAAATCTGGCAGATGGACTACGACGGCGCCAACCAGAAGCAACTGACCCACATGGGAAGCATTGCGCTATCGCCGCACGTCTCTCCCGATGGTACCCGCGTGGCTTACTCCGGCGTGACGAAGGAAGGGTGGGAGATCCTGATGTATTCTCTGGAACTTGGTCGACCGGTGAGCTTTCAGCACTTCGGCGGAGATAACTATTCGCCCGCCTGGTCTTCGGATGGACAGAACATCGCCTTCTCATCTTCGCGGACTGGCAACACAGAGATTTACTCGGTCAACGCCGCGGGCGGAAGCGCTCGTCGCCTTACCGAGAGCAAAGGGCCTGATGTTTCGCCGACATGGAATCCGAAAACCAATGCGCAGATTGCCTGGGTGAGCGGACGCACTGGGCTACCTCAGATCTATACCATGGCATCTGACGGTACGAACGTGGTTCGCGTGACCGATCAAGGATACGCGGTATCGCCGTCATGGTCGCCGAATGGCCAGTTCCTGGCGTTCGCCTGGATACGCCACTATGGCCCGGGCGCGCCGGGCGCCAGCGACATCTATGTGATGGACATCGCCAGCAAACAATGGGCACAACTGACGCACGAGGAGGGGCGCAACGATTTTCCGGCGTGGTCGCCCGATGGACGCCACATTGTGTTTCAGTCGAGCCGTACCGGCCGTGTGCAAATTTATTCCATGTTGGCGGATGGAAGCGAGGTTCGGCAGTTGACGACGGCTGGGGAGAACACTCAGCCGAATTGGAGTTTTAAGTAGTTCTGGGCCCTGCATGCCTATGGGCGCGGAAGGAGCACATTTCGGCCCTGTCTTGAACTGATGCGAGTGCTCTCGCCGAAAGATGGAGGAAGAGACTTGAAGCTAACAAGGAGTCAATGGATCCGGATTATTGTTACCCTGGCCATGGTGCTGGCTATCGCTGCTTGCGGTAAGAAGAAAGTTGCCCCTCCGCCACCGCCCCCACCGCCACCACCCCCGGCGCCTACTGCCTCGTTGACAGCCAATCCCAATACCATTCAAGCGGGTCAAGCCAGCACGTTAACCTGGAAGACCGATTACGCCACCGACGTCAGCATCGATCAATTGGGCAAGGTTGACCCCACCGGTTCGCGCTCCGTCATACCGGCTGAGTCGACTACCTATCACCTGGTAGCGAAGAATGATTCCGGAACACAGGAGGCTACGGCGCGCATCACGGTGGTACCCGCGCCGCCACCACCGCCGGCGCAGACCTCTAGCGGTACCGAGGAGCAGTTGTTCTCGCAGAACATGAAGGATGTGTTCTATGACTACGACAGCTATGATGTCTCGGCGCAATATCAACAGGTGTTGCAGGCGGATGCACGTTTCCTGCAGCAGCACCCGAACATGAAGTTCACGATCGAGGGCCACTGCGACGAACGCGGTTCGACCGAGTACAATCTGGCGCTCGGCGACAATCGGGCCAATGCCGCCAAGCAGGCTTTGGAGCAGCTGGGGATTTCTGCTGACCGAATGCGCACCATTAGCTATGGCAAAGAAAAACCATTCTGCACCGAGAGCAACGAGGCATGCTGGCAGCAGAATCGGAGAGCGCACTTCGTCTATCAGAAGTAGGAGCTGACAAGCCGCGGAACGTCGGAGAGACGTAGTTGACAACCGTGCCAGTGCGGGCCTTCGGGCCCGCCGCCGTCGGCCAGGGTGTTAACGGATACCTTTTTTCACTGGTGCAGTCTGATCACCAGAGCGAACAGGACAACACTATGCGATTTCAAAACAATATGACTTGGCTGGCAGTCGTGACGTTGATGCTGGTAACAGTTAGTCCGGCGGTCGGCGCGAACAAGGACATGATCCAACTGCAAACCCAGGTTCAGTCGCTGCAAGACCAAGTGGCCCGCTTGCAGCAATCGATCGACATGAACATGGGGGTGATGAAAAACCTGGTCGAGCAAAGCGCCGACAGTGTCAACAAGATGAGCAGCACGGTTAACGACTTGCAGCAGAAGATGCAAGGCCAGGCCAGCGACACAAACGGCCGCATGGAACAGATCTCGGGACAGATCCAGTCGCTGCACGACACGGTGGACGAGCTGAAGTCTCGCCTGGCCAAGGTGAGCAAACAGCTCGACGACATGCAACAGGGCGGGCAGAACCTTGCAGCCGGACAGCCTGGAATGGCGGCTGCCGGCGGACCAGCCAATCCTGCGACTCCGGGTGCGGAATCGAATCCAGCGGCCTCCCAGGCGCCTCCGGCCGATGTTCTGTACAACAACGCCCTGCGCGATTACAACTCGGGAAAATACGATTTGTCTTCGCAGGAATTCAACGATTACGTGAAGTATTACTCCAACACAGATCTGGCGGGGAACGCGCAGTTTTACATTGCCGACATCGAATATCGCCAAGGAAATTTTGAGGCCGCCGCCCGGGATTACGACAAAGTGCTGGAGCAGTATCCCGGCGGAAACAAAGCAGCAGCGGCACAGTTAAAGAAGGGCTATTCGTTGCTTGAGCTGGGCCAGCGTGACGCCGGCGTGCGTGAGCTGAACAGCCTTATCGCCCGTTATCCGCGATCCATCGAAGCCTCGCAGGCGCGCGACCGGCTTCGCCGCCTGGGAGTGACCAGCGGCAGCACCGTTCACAAACCTCCGGCGCCGCACTAGGGTTTCGGGGCTCCTTTTCTATAACGGGTGCTCGTTCAGGAATCGGACTGCTCCTCCGAGATTCCTTCAGCCAGTGGTGTCCTCCTTTCCGAAGCAGACAGCCACGTTCCTGCAGCTGCACGCGTCCGTTTCTTGGTTCGGTGGTACCAATGTATTGTGGTACATTGATACCATGACAGAGCGCAATAGCAATACTCTGGTGGTTGAACGAGTGCAGACGGGCGTCCGCATGGAAAAGCGTCTGCTCAAGGTGCTCAAGGGCCTGGCCGAACTGAAGGACCTTACCCTGGGCGATCTGCTGGAAGGCATCGTTCTTCATGCTTTCGAGGGGAAGGCACCGTTTTCTCCGGCAACCTTGAAGGAAATCGAACAGCTTCGCAAAATCTATGGCCTGACCCTCAAAGCCACCGACAGCCACAAGCTCAAGGAGCGTCAGTGATGAAATGGGAGCTCGCAATCTCCGCCGTTATGTTGTTCTCCGCCGTGATCACATCCGCCAAAGCCGTGGCTCAGGAGCCGGCCGGTTCCTCCGACACTCCGCTGCATACGCGCACGGAATTCACCTTTACCGTAGCCGCACCTTTCGATCAAGTGGTGCCCTTGTTTGGCGCGAATGAGGAGCGTAAGTGGGCGCACGACTGGAACCCTCAATTCGTCTACCCCAGCCCCGCGCGCGATAAGCCAGGCATGGTGTTCAAAGTCGCGCATAGAAACCTCTCCAGCGTGTGGGTCAACACCGCGTTCGATCTGACGGCAGGGCACATCCAGTACAGCTACGTGCTGAACGACGCTATGGCTGTGCTGATCGACATTCACGTGACGCGAGAAGGCGCGCAGAAAACCGGAGTTGCGGTCGTTTACGACCGCACTGCGCTGATGCCCGAGGCGAACGAGCATGTCCAGCATTTCGCCAAAGGTGATGAAGGCGCAGGTAAGGAATGGGGTGAGGCCATGAACGCATACTTCGCCAAGCGGGAAGGAAGGAAGTAACACTGTTGCGTGGCTAACGATTGCTATCGGCTGGGTTGAGTAAATCGAGGCGGAAGTTCAGTACATGCAGATGTGGGTCTTGGGTGACGACAAGATTGTTGTTCCCGGTCAGCCCCGGAGGCAAAAGGGCTGCGTGTTCGCGGAGAAACTGCTCGGGAATCGCGGGACGATAGATCTGTCCCTCGTATTGTCTCCAACTCTCCAGCAATTTAGCGCCGGCGCCTGGAGTCGTTTCCACACCGTTCAGAACTAGCGCACCGATGCGATACTGAACTCCTTCGTCGATGTCAATGAGTAGCGAAATCGTACGCGTGGCATCATTGACTTCCGTGTTCGGCACCGGAGTGGAATTTATGTAGCCGTTGTTCTCGTAGACCTTCCTCAATGCATCCAGGCCCTGTCGGATCTTTTCTGTGTTGAAGATATCTCCATCCGCAAGGGGAAACTGGAGCCGTAATTGACCGGCGGTAAAAGCTTTTTGACCTGTGAACGTGATTGTATCTAGCCGGAATCGATCACCCGGGTTGACAGAGAAAGCTACGTCGATGATTTCCTGTTGCGGTGTTTCACTCACCACCTTGACGACAGGAGCACCTGCCCGGGCCTCAAAGAACCCCAGCGTTTGAAAGCCATATTGCACACGATGGGCAATCTCCTCCACGGTCTTTGGCTCGTACTCGTGAACTTGGACCTCATGAATGATTTGCTGTTGTTCATCCAACGGCACAACAGTTGGCGAGATGCCCAGCGTTAACGTGCGGACTTTGATTTCCGGCTGTGGAGTAGCCTTTTGTGCCACAGCGCTAGCACCGAACAGGAGGAGGAAGAGGAGAAGGTTAATCTTGTGCATGGCCGTCCCCTCCGCCAATTATAGTTCGCGCCGACCTTCCATCGCCTTCTGCATGGTAACTTCGTCGGCGTACTCGATATCACTGCCGACTGGAACTCCGGTAGCAATGCGCGTAACTTTCACCGGTGCCGACTTGAACAGGCGCGAAAGGTAGGTCGCGGTGGCTTCGCCTTCGACCGTGGGATTGGTCGCGACGATCAACTCGTCCACGTCTCCTGATTCCACTCGCTTCACCAGATTGCCGATGCGCAACTGCTCAGGCCCCACCCCGTGCAGAGGTGACAGCGCCCCGTGCAGCACGTGGTACACGCCGTTATAGTGTCGCGTCTTCTCGATGGCGGCGATGTTGGTCGGCTCCTCGACCACGCAAACCAGTCGCAGGTTGCGGGTTGCGCTGGTGCAATAGGTGCAGGGATCGACGTCGGTGATGTTGTTGCAGACGGAGCACAGGTGCAGATTGGCCTTCACCTCGCGAATGGCGTCGGCCAGCAGCTGCGCGTCTTCATCGCTGGAGCGCAGGATGTAAAACGCGAAGCGTTGCGCGCTCTTGCCACCCACGCCCGGCAGCTTCTTCAATTCTTCAATCAGTCGAGCCATGGGCTCGGCAAATCTCGACATGTGACCTCAAGGTTGATTGCCTACCAGATTTGCGCAATGTCATCACGAACCACGTTTAGGCGGTGAGGGACCTACCCTCCACACTGGACGTTGCACTTGCACAAAAAAGCAGATTCCTCGCTCCGCTCGTAATGACAATTTCACGTTGCGTTCACGCCGTCTCACATTCCCGGCAAGCCCATCCCTCCGAACATCCCGCCCAGGCTGGACTTCAGCGCCTCATCCACTTTTTGTGAGGCTTGGTTCACCGCGGCGGTCACCAGGTCCTGCAACATTTCGATGTCACCCGACTTCACCACGTCGGGTTCGATGACGACACTCAGCAGCTGTTTTTGACCGGTCATCTTCACCGTTACGCTGCCGCCGCCTGACGAGGCCTCAATTACGACCTGCTGCATCTTCTCCTGCAGCTTTTCCGCCTGCTGCCGCGCCTGCGCCAGCATTTCCTGCAAATTAAATCCGCCCATCGATTACCTCAAAGGATCAAGACCATCGAGACTTCTGCCGTTCCTACGGGACTCCAATTTATGTTCCACCCTACGCAGCACTAAGCCTGCGGCTCCGTGCCGGACTAAACTATTTCGCGCCTTACGGCGCTGGATTTCCTGGGATCAAATTCCTTACAGCTCTCCACACTCTTAAACGCCCGCCTGTCTAGTAGTCTCAGCCGCGATCTTTGTGGTCGATCACCGTACGAATCGCGGCGCCAAACTTTTCCTGCATGCGTTGCACGATGGGATCGGCGGCCGCCCGGCTGCGCGCTCCCGCCCCATTCCCCGGACGTGGCGCCGCCGGCTTGGACGTGACCTGCACGTTGCCGCTCACCATCTTGAATCGCAGCGGCCGTCCTGCGGCTTTGTTCAACGCAGCTTGAATCACGCGCTTCGGCTCCGGCCCCAGGGCCACGTCGATCAGCACTTGCGACATCGCGACCGTAACACAAACCTCGATGCCCCGCAGCGACCATTCCGCTTCTTCCAGATTGTGCGCCAGCATGTTCTGTCCCGCGTCTTCCAGCGCAGCCAACACGACTTCGCGCGCAGACTCGACAGAGAACTCTTCACTTGTTGGTTGCGGATCCGGCTCCGGATGGAGAGCGACCGCCGTGGCGACGCTAGACTCGATTGCTCCCGACGCGTCTCCGACTAATGTCTCCGGCTGCGGCCGTGCGTTCGTCCGCGGAACCGGGCTGGATGCGGCAGACTGGCTCGTGAAATCCTGGGCTTCAGCTTTCGGCTCGCCTTTGCGTTTGCGATCTGCTTCGAACGGGGATGGTCGCGTGAACGGCGATGCCGCTGGCGCTCGCGACGACGGAGTCTCCGGCTCGTGGGCGCGAGAGGTCAGGCTCGGCCGCGCCGCTGCAAGAGACACCGGCCGCGCAGTTGTGCCTCCCGCTCGCTGCGTCGATCCCGGGGCACCCGGCTTCCCTGCTTCTCCGCTCAGCAATTCTTCCAGCGGCAGCAGGCGCTGCGCGTGCACCAGCTTCAGCAGTCCCAACTCCAGATGGAAGCGCTGCTCCTGTTTGTAGCCCAAATCGCTGTGCGTCCGCAGCATGATCTGCATGAAGCGCGCCAAGTCTTCCTCGCTGAAGCGTTCTGCCACTCGCGCCACCCGGGCGCGTTCGTCCGTCGAAATCTGCAGTACTGGCGAATCGCTCCCCGCCACTTTCGCTACCATTACGTTGCGTAGGAACCGCAACATTTGCCGCGCAAAATGCTGCGCGCTTTGTCCTTCCACCAATAGGCGGTCGATGGCCCGCAACACATCCGCGCTGGAGTTACGCGCGACCGCATCCATCACATCTTCCAGTACGTCTGAGGAAACCGTTCCCACTAGGCCGCGCACCACGTCGCCGCTCAGCGTGGTGCCGCAGCAGGCGATGGCCTGGTCCATGATGCTAAGCGCGTCGCGCATGGAGCCGTCGCCCACCTCCGCCAGCATGGCCAGCGCGTTGTCGTCGTAGGCAATGCCTTCCTGGCTTGGCGATGTCGCGCAACTGCTGCACGATGTCGTCGAAGCGCACGGCGTGAAAGCTGAAGTGCTGGCAGCGCGAGCGGATGGTTTGCGGAATGTCCTCCGGCTGGGTCGTCGCCATCATGAAGATGATATGGCTGGGCGGCTCTTCCAGCGTCTTGAGCAGCGCGTTGAAGGCAGCGTCGGTGATCTGGTGTGCCTCGTCGAGAATATAAATCTTGAAGCGGTCGCGCGCCGGGCGATAACGCGCGGCTTCACGCAACTCGCGAATCTCGTCGATGCCGCGATTGGTGGCCGCGTCAATCTCGATCACGTCCACCGAGTTACCGGCACGGATCTCGACGCACGAATCGCAAACTCCGCACGGCTCGGGCACAGGATGGTCCTGTGAGCGGCAATTCAGCGCCATCGCCAGAATGCGCGCGATGGTCGTTTTGCCGATGCCGCGGTGGCCGCTAAAAATGTAGCCGTGAGCGATGCGGTTCTGCGTGATGGCATTCTGCAGCGTGCGGGTGACGTGCTCCTGCCCGATCACCTCGGAGAACTTTTGTGGACGGTATTTGCGCGCCAGAACCTGATAACTCATGGAAGGGGAAAACTCGATTATACGGTCTCGCGCGGTGGAACGGGAATGGGCATAGATGCAAGCGTCCCGACAACGCTGGGGCCTATCCTCCCCGCTCGCCCTTCGAATGAGGGTGGGTCTGGTCGTAAACCTCCATCACATGTTTCACCGTGAGCTGCGTGTACCGTTGCGTAGTCGACAGCCGTTCGTGGCCCAGCATCTCCTGGATGGCGCGCAGGTCGGCGCCTTCCTCCAGCATGTGCGTGCCGAAGGCATGGCGCAGCGTGTGCGGATGCACGTCGGGCGACAGTCCGCGCGCCACGGCGATCTGCTTCACGATGCGGCCCACGCTGCGAGTGGTCAGCCGCGATCCGCGCAGGTTGATCAGCAGCGCTCGCTCGGTCGTGCGTTTGGTTTCGCCCAGCACCCGCTGCCGCGCTGGTAGAAACGCCTGCACCGCCGCCTTTGCCGAGGCGCCGAATGGAACGAACCGCTCCTTCCGGCCCTTGCCTCGCACCAGCACAAGTTCGTTGGACCACCGTATATCGTCAACGTTGATGCCGATGAGCTCTGAGTTGCGGATGCCGCAGCCATAGAGCAATTCCAGAATCGTCTGATCGCGTTCCCTAAATGCGGAACACTCCGGCATGGCCGCGTCGAGCACGGTGTTCACCTCCTCTATCGTAGGCACGCGAGGCAGTTTCTTGGGCAGCCTCGGCGTCGCGACCAATGCCGCCGGATTCTGTTCGACTTCACCCTCCTGAGCCAGCCACTTGTATAGCGATCGCAACGCCGCCAACGCGCGTGCCACCGAGGTTTTGCTGAGCCCGCCCTCGTACAGGCTGGAGAGATAGCCTCGAATCAGCACATGGTCGATGTCTTCCCAACGCTGCGGGCCTACGTATTCGGCGAACTGCGCCAGGTCGGTGCGGTACGCCTTGATGGTGTGCGGCGAAGCATTGCGCCCCTGCAGCGAACGAATGAATTGCGCCACAGCTTTCTCGACGATGGTTGTGTCGCGCTTGGTCATTCGCTCTTCCCTGCCCGCTTGCCTCGCGGATGATGATCTTTGTACACGCGATTCAGCCGATCGAGCGCGAGGTGCGTGTAAACCTGCGTGGTCGAAATGTCGGCATGTCCGAGAATCGTCTGCACAGTGCGCAGATCTGCCCCATTCTCCACCATATGCGTCGCGCAACTGTGACGCAGCATATGCGGACTGGCATGACGCGCCGACTGAGCCGACGCATCGTTCACCAATTGCCACACGCGTTGGCGCGTGATCGGACGCGCTCCGCGCGCTATGAACAGAAACGGCGACGACTTCTCCGCCGCCAGAACCGGACGAGCATCCTGCAAATATTGCTGCACCACGTGCTGCGCGGCCCGTCCCAACGGGACGATGCGCTCCTTGTCGCCTTTGCCTCGAACCAGCACGTAACCCAACTCCAGCTTCAGGTCTTCAAGCTTCAGGTTGATGACTTCGGAAACGCGCAACGCACCGGCATAGAACACTTCCAGCATCGCCCGATCGCGGCCCGTTAGCGCGCGCGACATGCGATCGTCTTTGGCTCGCGGTGGCCCTTGCAGTACGCTCTCCACCTCATCCGCGGCCAGTGACTTCGGCAGCACCTTCCATTGCCGCGGCGAATCAATGTTCAGCGTCGGATCGACGATGATGTAGCGATCAAGCAGCAAATACTTGTAGAAATGCCGTAGCGCGGAAAGCTTCCGCGCCACACTGCGTCCATCGACGCCGTTGGACAGCAGTGCATTGAGAAAATCGCGCACATCCTGCCGCCGTGCCTCGCGTAGTGCGCGTTTGCGCTTCAGCAGAAATTCCGAATACTGCTCGAGATCGGAGCGATAGGCCGACACGCTCAGCGGCGCCAGCCCCTTCTCGACCTTCAGGTAGTCGAGAAAGGAATTCAGCAGCCTCAGATTGGGATCGGCACTCTGCACGCGATAAGTATGATGGCCCGGCGCTCGCAGGGGAATAACAAGCGAGGTACTAACCACCATTGTTATCCTGAGCAGGAGGATTAGTCCGAGTCGAGAGACCTGTTCTTGAAATTGCCCTATCTCTCGGTTCGTGGCTTTCGAGAAAAGCGAAAAGCGAAAGGCGAACAGCGGCCTTTTGCTCTTCCCTGCTAAAATCTGAATCAAGTTGCCGTGTCCACCTATCCCCCATTTTGCGACGTCGAAACCGCGCTGGAGCACATCCGCGACGGCCGCATGGTCGTCGTCATCGACGACGAGGACCGTGAGAACGAAGGCGACCTCACCATGGCTGCGGAGAAGATCACTCCGGAGGCCATCAACTTCATGGCTAAGTACGGACGCGGCCTGGTGTGCCTGGCCATGACCGAAGAGCGCCTCGACTACCTTCGTCTCGGCCAGATGTCTGCCGAGAACACCTCCAACTTCGGCACCGCATTTACCGAGTCCATCGATGCCAAGGACGGAGTCACCACCGGCATCTCGGCATACGATCGCGCGCAGACGATTCACGTGGCCATTGATCCCGCGACCCGGCCCAACGATCTGGCGCGCCCGGGACACATCTTCCCGCTGCGCGCGCGCAAAGGCGGCGTGCTGGTTCGCGCCGGGCAGACGGAAGCTTCGGTGGATCTCGCACGCCTCGCGGGACTGGTTCCGGCCGGCGTCATTTGCGAGATCATGAGCGACGACGGCACCATGGCTCGCGTTCCCGAGCTCACCGAATTCTGCCGCGTCCACGACATGAAGATGCTTACCGTCGCAGAGCTGATCCGTTATCGCATGGCGCACGAGCGTTATGTACGGCGGCTGGCCGAGTCGATCGTCCCCACCGCGTACGGCGAGTTTCGCATGATCGCCTACGAGTCGGAGATCACCGGCGACTCGCACATCGCCATGGTCAAGGGTGATGTGGAGAACGCGGGCAATGAACCGGTGCTGGTGCGCATGCATTCGCACTGCTTGGTGGGCGACGTCTTCGGAGCGCGTTGGTGCGGCTGTCGCGACGTGATTGACGCTGCCTTGCGACGGATCGCGCACGAAGGCCGAGGCGCGCTCATCTACCTGCATTCGACCTCGAAGGGCTACTCGGTGGAGCGGCTCGGCGAGCACATGACCATCCAGTTCCATCACGAGCAACAACTGGCCATGCTGCCCGAGAGCCAGCGGCGCACCCAGCGCGAGATCGGCATCGGCGCGCAAATTCTGTCGGACCTGAACCTCAAGCGCATTCGCCTGCTCACCAACCATCCCCGCAAGGTCGCCGGCCTCGAGGGCTTTGGCATCGAGATTGTGGAACAGGTGCCGGTGTCGGCGGCAGGAAAAGCGTCGGTGCGATAAAACCA
This sequence comes from uncultured Acidobacteriaceae bacterium, assembly GCA_963748225.1. Classification (GTDB taxonomy): domain Bacteria; phylum Acidobacteriota; class Terriglobia; order Terriglobales; family Acidobacteriaceae; genus Bog-257. The sequence continues at coordinate 90,566 of CAVVHW010000009.1, read as the reverse complement.
GCCGTCAGCCATCAGTCGTCGGCTAAGGCTTGCCGTCAGCTCTCAGCCGTCAGTCGCTGGCTAACTTGCTGGTCAACTATCCACCATCCACTAATCACTATCCACTGGCCTCATGCACTTTCCTCTTTCTTCTCACTGACCCTCACACTCTCCGGCGATTTCTTGGAAAGTTTCTCGCCGGCTGCACTATTCGCCTCCATCAATCTCAAATTCGCCGCCGCCCCATGCAGCGCCGACAGGATCAGCTTCGCGCGGTCCGGCGGAATCCGCTCTTGCGCCACCCCATGGATCAACTGCATAAAGCCGATCTGTATGGCCGCAGCGTCCTCCAGATAGGGCAACTCGTACCGGTAATCAGGATGGTTCTCCGCATGAGGGTTAAACAGCCGCACAAAGAGGTTGGTCTTGGGAGCGCATTTGCGCACCTCAGTATGGTGATAGCAGTATTTCTCGTCGTGCCAGGCAGGCGAACCGTAACGCTCGCCGCTCGACTTGATGTGCTCGCAGATCGCATAAAGACTCGTATCGGTAGCTTCTGGAGTAGGAAGACTCACGGGGTCCCGGCAATAATATACTTGACAAGTCATGTCCATTGGGTTAAGATTCCGCAAGTTGATGGAGCCAAACAACATGCCAGATCAACAGACCGAAACGAGACTTGAAGCCATCGAAACGGATGTCAAGAACCTCAAGGAGAAGCTTGACCGAGAAGTCCGAAACCTCAAGAGCGCACTAGCTGATCTAGAGCACAAGGTTTCTCTCCTGAATCGTCGGTCGTAGGCGATTCTCCCCAGAGGTTATGCGCAATCCGAATAACGCAAGTGGCCTCTGATTCGCCAAACTGTTCCGAGTGTTCACAAAGCATTTCGTGGATATGTTGCGCTAGTTCAAAGATTCGTTTGTTTTTCATAGAGAGTAGCCATGCAAGAAGCCAAACCTAAGACTTTGCAAGAAGCAGTCAATTACTTCTCCCAGCCTGAAAACTGCGTTAAGTGGCTTGTGGCCAAGCGTTGGCCCGATGGCGTCATCGTCTGCCCCACTTGTGGCCGGACTGACGCAACCCTGATCTCCGCAGAAGCCAAGTTCCAGTGCAAGAGTGCCCACAAGTCTCGCCAGTTTTCGGCCAAAGTGGGAACCATATTTGAGAAGTCCCACATACCGCTGGAGAAGTGGCTTGTGGTTCTGTGGATGGTCTGCAACTGCAAGAATGGAGTTAGCAGCTACGAGATCGAGCGCACCGTTTGGGTAACCCAGAAGAGCGCATGGTTCATGTTGCATCGCATCCGGCTGGGATTGCAGGAAGCTCGCGGATTCGGTAAGCAAACCAAGATTGGCGGGCCGGATAACGAAGTAGAAGTTGATGAGGCTTGGATTGGTGGACGCGTTTCCAACATGCACAAGGAACGTCGCGCGCGGTATCAGAGTGCTGACACCAATTGGGGCAAGGTCATTGTGATGGGGATGCTTGACCGCACTGATCGCCAGATTCGCACCGAGATTGTGCCCAACATCGACCGCGACACCCTGCAAGCTCAAGTGCTCAGCAATGTGAAGTACGGAACCAAGGTCTACAGCGACCAGTCCACCGCATACAGTCGGCTCAGTTGGCACTACATTCACCGCTTCGTGAACCATACCGAGAAATACGTCGAGGGCCGCGTCCACACTAACGGGCTGGAGAACTTCTGGAGCCTGTTCAAGCGCAACCTGCGCGGTACTTACGTTAGTGTTGAGCCGTTCCATATGTTCCGCTATCTAGATGAGCAAGTGTTTCGCTTCAACAATCGCGGCAGCAAGAAGAGCCCCGTTTCAGATTTGGAGCGCTTCGACCGTGGTTTGTCACAGATTCTCAACAAGCGCTTAACCTATGCCGAAGTCACTGGCAAGGATGGTGCGACGCCTTTCTAGACCTTGGAGAAAAGCCCGCGGTCGAAAGAAACGGAACGAAATTTAGAGCTATGAAAACCGTTAAAGGTAAGACATTTCACGGGGCTACAGTGACGATCGACGGAACTGAGTTTGTTGGCTGTACGCTTACAAACTGCGACTTGGTTCACTCCGGTGGTGCTTTTGGTTGGGTAGAGACCGACATTACTGACTGCACGATTACTCTGCGCGGCGCTAGCGCAATGACGGTTAGCTTCTTGGAAAGCTTTGCGCTCATCGACCCTGCTCCCAAAGGGAAGTGGAATTTGGTGACGCTGGAGTTCCCGGAAAAAGAACTCACTGAGTGGAAAGATTCTACTTTCGACAAGAAAAAGACCAATTAGCTTGAACACTTCTTATTGGTTGCTTTCTTCCTCGCCTTTTTAGCCTTCTTCTCCGCGTCCAGCTTGGCCTTGATCTCGCTGTGCGGCACCTTCATGAGCGCGTCCATCGCGTTCTCGAAGTTCTCAAGCGCTTGTTTACCTTCGACGTACTCGGGCTTCTTCTTCATTGCGGCAGATCGTCTGCTAGTCGGCGCATAAATCCGCATGTGGCAATGACAATCTCTGATGCCACTTGAGGGCTAAAGTCAGTATCCATCCATTGAAGCTGATTGTCCACGTGGTCCATCTTGTGCCGCCATGAATCCTTGATGGCAATTGCAAGCGGGAGCGTGTTCTTTAGAAACTCGCCGTGTTGTTGTTCAAGCGGCGACCGATCTTTCCACGGTTTACCGTTGATTTTCTGAAGCCGCTCTAGCGCACCCCATCCAGGTCTGTCGCCCTGCACGCCGAATAACTCTGCGACCTTAATGACGCCAAACTCTGCGACCAGCGTGACGTGAAACACTGCCGCACCGTATCTGCCAAGCGCGAAGCACTTGTTGGCTTCTTCGATGTTGTACTGCACCTTGCGAAAGCGCCTAACAACGCCCTCCCAATTCTCAAGCGGATTTTCAAATTGCTTCGCTTCTTTGCGCGAGAGTTGCAGGAAGTGTTCTCGTTTTAGGTCGCTCTCAATGCGCTCTCGCAAATCGCCGAGCCATCGATGGACATCGCCGCAAGTCACATTCGATCTGCGTCGCTGCATCTGCTCTTGTATGGAGCTGCACTTATCGAGGGCGCCCTCAAGGTTGTGCATCCGGCAGTCGATGGCCGCCATGCCAACGATGGCATAGACCGAGGCCCAATCATGAGCACTTGGTGTTTCTTTGGCTGGCTTCCCGCGCATCAGACATTGCGCCGCCATGATCTCGTACAGGTTACTCACGAATAGGCTGGCGTACAGTCGAAGCATATCGAGAAGTGAGGCTACACCCCGAACATCGGCAGACATAACCGCGATCTCACGGTATCCGGTCTGCTCGTTTTCGGCTTCGGTAACTTCAGCAGGTACTATATCTTGGAGAGGCATGACTTGTAAAGTATATTATTGCCCGGGGTCCCCCCCTTTCTGTAACTCGTTTGATATCACGATCTTGCTCCTAATATCCTGTATTTACAGGAGTTAGGCTCGCCAGTAACTCTCGTATTTTCAATATCTTGCATAATTCCCGGCCAAGATCCTGAGCCCCTTAGACTTACACGTAAGATCCTGCGGAATAAGGACTTGGCGCTCACTAGTTCTCTCTCGGATTGTTACTCCGACCGAGGACTTTAGTCAGAGTAGAGAGCCTGCCCTGAGCGAAGTCGAAGGGAACCTGCGGTTCGACGAGACCTGCGACCCCTGCCGTTGGCGACAGAATGAGGGTTGGCCGCTGACAACTGACAACCGGCAACTGACAACTGGTTCCGGCGGTTCCTGCCCTACTCTGAAGTATGTTTCTGCCCACCACCGCGGTCAAGTTACGAAGGTACTAATTGGCGCTCATATTTCGCTCTCCCTCCCAGAACGGGAATGACGGCGGTAAAGCCCTTTGTCATCCCGACCGGAGCGAAGCGGAGTGGAGGAACCTGCTGTTTACTCGGTGGTTGCATCCGCCGTCCGAACCGCCAACACTCCAGTCCCGCCCATCGGAACGAAAGATGATAGCCCACCGTTTCAACGGTGGGTGCACGTGAAAAAGGGATCGAGTCCCCCGCGGACGACATAGGATTCTGTCTTGGAGTTTGCGAAGATGAGTAGTTCTAGCCGCCGACCGGTGGAATTCGATACAGAACTTCACCTCCCGCCTATTAGTTACATCAAGAGTCCAAATAATCTCGCCAAGTCCTTGTCGAGGAGAAAGTCGAAGCCAGTCCATCTAAGATAATCGTTCGCAGCGCTCGGCACAGCAAGAACAATGCCCCTTCCGCAAGCACGTTCCGAAGAGCGGGCATGCCAAGATATGCTACTTCGTATATACCGGTCGGGATATCAGGAAGCGGCTGCCAAAACTTCTCCCGGATGGGACGTCCGTGAGCGATTTCGGAACGTAAATCGAACATTTCACCTGCGACTTCCTCGACCGTGTACGTTCTGCAGATCAACCCACCATCCGGCAGGGCAGGAAAGACTTGAGTCTCCGCTCCCAGCAGGCGACAAAGACGATGTATGAATGTCGTGCGATTGCCTGCCATCAGCAAGCCGTCTAAACCCATCACCCAGATCAGTGTTTGGATGTACGGCTCTGATGAGTAAAGGCCATTTTCCAGGAGCCGAATTGGATTCACAAAGCGTATCTGCTTATCCTGTATGAATTGCAGAACCCCATTCACTGTTTTCAGAAGCTGGTCGGGCGTGATTCCGTCCCAACCCAGATGACGGGCCCAGCCGCAGGAGTGTAGGCGATTCTTGACGTGGAGCGTTAAGTTGGCGTATTCCGAGTCCAGAGTCTTCGTGAACATAACGAAGTGATCGCATCCCGTGGGAGCACCGACCTGCAGAGCCACGAGAGTATTACCAAGGCGTTCTTCGGGATCCGGCGTCCGGTCCCCGGGAGGATAGCTGTAGTCGTAGATCAACCACCGCCCAGTTCCTCGAAACTCTCTGATGTCCTCGCGACTTAGTATTTCGCCCCAAGTTTCCAAGTTCGGCCGGTCGGCTTCTGGTAAATCAACCACTTCGACGTTATTAGCAAATTTCAAAAGCGGCGGCATTACATCGCAGGTGAGTGGTAGATAGACTCGGCGCCGCTCGAGATATGCCGTAAAGCCCATTTCATTCAAATCAACCTAGGTTGCGCGCTAGGCCCACAAAGGGTCGCTTTCGATTTGTGACTTTCTGCCCCTTCGCCGCGGTTTTATTTCGCTCGCGTTGGTGTTTAACAAGGTTTAGCGCGAGGTTCATCATTTCCGGTTGGAAAAATTCATCGACCTCCCACATGTCCGCGTTAAATATATCGAGCCCTTTTTTCGTAAACACATCATATTTTCCCTTATAGAGCCGCTTTCGATCTTGGAACTCGGCTGAGATCAAACTTATGTGCAAAGCTGTTTCGGAGATCGTTCAAGGCCATAATATGGCTTGATACCTCACGCGGAACATCCTTGAACACTTTGATGGTATCCAGCTTTTGCTGCGGGTAGATCTTGTCCAAGATGGCTTGCAGTGCTGCATATTTCTTACTGCGTCTCGCCGCCCCAGTTCTGAAAAAGTATTTCACTATTGTACGGTTCAGCATGTCATCGACCTCTACGTACCGGGTGATAACAATAGATCGTATGACACGATCCTTCATTTGGTTTAGGTGCGTGACGACCGCATCTCGATCGCCTTGCCAAAAATCCGTGACAACGCGCGGGGTGAAATAGTTCTGATAGAGAATGCGATCCACTTCTATCCAAAGCCGCTTCTCGTACGGCGAAAGACCGCGTCCCTCATGTTTTGGGCCTTGAGACATATCTTCAAATATGAATATATAAGATGCCAGGTGCCACATCCTTTTCCGCACTATTTGGCGGACAGGATGGGAAAAGACGGATCATGTGTCACCGGCTGAAGCCGGCTCAGGACTTTATTCTCAACGCACCCAGGACTTACGTTCTGGGCTAATCTTGTTCCGCCCTGACGGGCTGGGTCTTTCCCGTGATGAGTCTGACGCAGCCCGAAGGGCGGCATAACCATAGCCCAGCGCGTAAGCGCTGGGAAATCGTCATAAATTGATCCGAGTCCCTTCAGGGACGGCACACGTTTGCGCGTTGACTGGCTGCGAACTGTCGCATAGAGTGTGGCCTTCCAAGATCATCCGTAGCATCCCGGAAGCAAGCGAGGTCACGCAGCAATGGCGAACCCTGAACATCTCAAAATCCTCAAGCAAGGGGTCGAATACTGGAATAAGTGGAGGGAGGAGCATGCCGTGCTCCCGGACCTCCGCAAGGCAAACCTCGAAAAAGCCCAACTCAGCGGTGCGGATCTCGGCGTGGCAGACCTCCGTCAGGCAGACCTCGACGGAGCCACCCTTAACTACGCTGACCTTAGAGGGGCAGACCTCACCGGGGCGAACCTCAGCGCAGCACAACTTCGTGAGGCCGTACTTGTCCAGGCGAGATTTTCGAGCGCGAACCTCAGCGGAACGATGCTCAACATGGCAAATCTTCATGAGGCGAAGCTTGGCGAAGCGAACCTAAATGGGGCGGACCTAAGCTGGTCGAACTTCCGCTGGGCGGACCTCCACGGGGCAGATCTAACTGGAGCCGAGGCAAGGGCAACGATCTTTGCTGGTGTCGATCTCAGCGTTGCCAAGGGCCTCGAAACCGTCGTGCACACGGGTCCTTCCACCATAGGCATTGACACCATCTACAAATCTCGCGGAAAGATTCCTGAGGTCTTCCTACGCGGCTGCGGCGTTCCCGATGAGTTCATTGCCTACATCGGCTCGATGGTGGGACGCCCCATCGAGTTTTACTCCTGCTTCATCAGCTACTCGACCAAAGACCAGGAGTTTGCCGAGCGTCTCCATGCTGACCTGCAGGCCAAGGGCGTGCGCTGCTGGTTCGCGCCTGAGGAAATGAAGGCTGGCCGCAAGCTGCACGAGCAAATCGACGAGGCCATCCGCCTGCATGACAAGCTGCTGCTGATCCTCTCTGAGCACAGCATGAGCAGCAACTGGGTGCAAACCGAAATTGCCAACGCGCGGGAGCGGGAGAAGCGCGAAGGCAAGCAGTTATTGTTTCCCATCACGCTGGTTTCGTTTGAGGCGATCAAGCAATGGAAGTTGTTCGATGCCGACATCGGCATTGACTCGGCCCGCGAGGTACGCGAGTACTTCATCCCCGACTTCAGCAACTGGAAGGACCACGATTCCTATCAGACGGCCTTTCAGCGGCTGGTGAAGGACTTGAAAGCAGGGGCTGGGGGCTAGGGATTAGATGCGACGTGCCTCGTTTTGCCCTACAGGGGTCCTTCGACTCCTCGCTATGCTCGTCGCTCAGGATGACAGCGTCGGTTAGCGATCTGAGAGCTGACGGCTGATAGCTGACAGCAGAGAAATCGGGGCGGCTGATGGACGCGCCGCCCCATGCTCAAAAGTTATTGGTTGGAGATAGTCGCAATCGTCCCGTCGAACTTGGTGAATTGGACGGTGAATTTTTCGTTATAGGTCTGCGCCCTGTCCTGCAGGATGCTGATCGCCAGGGCTTCGCCAAGGATCAACGACGAATCAGTGTCGCTGCGCCAGTGGATGCCGGCATGAATTCCGTGGCCGAAGCTGACATTGTGGCCCAACTTGTTCAGTTCGCCATTGACGGTAATCTGCCCGGCATCGCTACCGGTGTAAGGCACGAGCGAAAGACCATCGCTGGTTGGCACCTGGGGATTGGGAATTACGAAATTGCCGTCGTAGAAGAACTTCAGCATGGTAATGCAGGCGCCTCCGACCGTGCCGTGTCCCGTGGGATAGGCCGGATGCGTCGGCGAACCTTCAGGAAATGCCTGCGAGAGCAGATACGTTCCGTATTTGCTGAAGCTCTGCTGAACGGCTTGCGAGTTCAGAACGTTGCTGTTGACGTGAGCGTCGATCGTACCGCCCTGGCCGGTTTGCATGAGGTGCACAATTCCACCGCCGGACTCGGGACGATGGCGGAGATGAACGACCCACTTCTGCCACCAGACCACATCCAGGGCCCGAGCGGCTACTTCGCCGACGGAGGCGGCGAAATCCGGACCGCCGAAGGTGCCGAAACCGTTTTGTGTCCGCGAGTGTACATAAGGATTTCCAGGATTTACGGGCGCGCCGATCGTACCCAAAACCAACAAGGCAGAGAGGTAGCTCTGATAGAGCATGTCCACGTGAGTGAATGCGGAGAGACCACGACCGTCACGCAGATAGCGATCTTGCGAGTCCACCTGATTACGCAGTCCAGTGTCGATGCCGTTCTGAACTTCCTCCCAGGTGGTGAGATCGGTCATGTAGTCGATGTTCGGCAGGTAGGTGGTCATCTGCTGCGACATCGCTTGCGCACCCATGGAAGTTGGGATGACGAACAATTGCGACATGTACGGACCAATGGTCTCGCCAGGAAATGGACCGCGGAAGAGCAGATTGGGCGTAACCTGTCCGTGGCTGTTTCTGGGACCAGCGTAAGACGGCATACCCGACAACTCCGCCGCTGCCAGGGCCGCGAGCGCATTGCTTGGATAGTCGGTGAAGGCGACATCGCGCAGCAGCGAGCCCCAGTACATCTCGACCAACTCCGTCCCGTAAGCCGCGCTGGCCACCGCTGGAGCAGGAGGAACAATCACGACGTGCTCCTGGTTCGCCGGCGATGTCGCATTGCCGAATTGCACCGCGTCAGTTCCCTCCAAGCCATAAGCCAGGGAGCCTTGTGGACCGTTCAGCGTGTGCGTGCCGCCGAGAATGATTCGTTCAAAGTCAGACGGTCTGCCGCTGGCCATGGCCGTCTTCAGGGTCTGAAAGGCATTCAAATTTACGCGGCCAGGACCGTCCTGGAGAAGGCCTTTCGAATATGTGCCGGATTTATCCGGATAGTGCGTTTCGTCGCCGTTCGTCGTATGTAGAGGAACAGGAATGAGGGCTTCCTGAGTGGCCACGCCGACTCGGTTCGCGAATGATTGCACGACACGGTTGTTGGTAATACCGGCTGGCGGAGAGACGTGTTCCAAGCCCGGCGATTTGTTGTCGGACTGGCCAAAAGCCGCGGATGGAGCAGCCAGCGCGCCGGCCGCAATGGTTGCCGCCGCTCCAGCTTGCCCCAAAAACCGCCGGCGATCCAAGCGCGTCGGCGTTTTTTTGGCGGAGGCGTTATCCGTTTCAAGGAGATGAGATACAGGATCGCTATCGCTCATTGAAGCACTCCCTTCGAATCTTGAATTTGGTTAAACCGCGTGCTCCGGAATCGGGCAAGAGTAGGCAAGGAATTACCAAATTTGCGTCCTCACCATCCGTTTGGAGAGAGGTTCTCTCAAGCTCGCGAAGTGGGTGACACTCGGCCGACGAACCAGCTCACTAACGGTGTAGGTTGGGGAGGACGAAACGCTCAAAGGACTTCACGAGGGTATTTATTGAAGTATTTCGTCGTCCGGTTGCTTGGGTAATCTTGAGAGGAAAGCTCAGTGCTGTCAAGAAAAATTTCCAGCAGAATAGCCAGACAATAACCGAAATCGGGGTTCCAATTTGGCAACTCTAACTACACACGAGGTATTAGCCACACTGACGGTTTAGCCGAAACGGGAAAAGTGCGGCTCAAGGTTAACACTACTTCGCAGGCGACCGGTAAATTGCGGCGACGCTCCCCGTTTTGCGGGACGGCGACGTCTAGCTCGGCTTACGCTGAACAATCTCTTCGTCGCGGATGAAGAACTGCGCCGAACACTTCTCGGAGCCGCAAATGACGGTCAGCAAGCCAGCGATTTGTTTGCGGGTAACCAGTCCGAGCTGCCCACACTTTGGGCACGACAAAACAGCCCAGTATGGATCTTCTTTCTCGCCTACCTCGCCGGCGTTTTCCAGCACAAAGATGGTTCCAGGCTCCATCTGTTCGGGGATCCACTCGCTCAAGACGCTCAGTTCTCCGATCATGTGCCCTCCTTCAGGACGGTTCAAGAAGCCTTATGGCGCCGCACAGTTAGATGACGAACGGACGCGTTTCGCTTTCTTGCTCCGTTCACATCGGCGCGAATCCGCTGGATGGTATCGCTCAGGCACACCGATAACATCGGCTGGCGAGCATTTTTCAGCAGGTTAACCACCGCACGGGCGGAATCTTCGAGGTAAATATGGCGACCATCGGTCAAGAGGTGGTACTCGGAAGCAGCGGTGACCGTCTCCACCAGGCGCTTACCCAGTTCCTTTTGCAGGAAGCGGATGACCCGGCGAATCTTCTGCAGCGAGAAGCCCCGTTTACGCAGATCGCAAATGACAGCTACCTCAGCCAGATCGTCCATCCCATAGATGCGGCTGTGGCCCTCGCGAGCGGGAACCACGATGCGACGTTCGTCCCACCATTGAAGCTGACGCGGGCTGATACCGGTCAGGGCCACCACTTCTTTGGATGTGAACGCCTGCTGCATGTTCAAATCACCCCAAAACAAATCCCACAACAAATGTTTGAAACATCATAGTGCACATCGGTGTGCTGTCAAGATGAATTATTCATTAAACGGTAACTTGAAGATGAACTGAGGACGAATTTGCTTGGTGTAATGCCGGATAATCGGTCTGAAGCAGATTTCCGACTGAATATCCATTGGGTGGCACGCCCCTCGAGGCCGGACTCGCCGCGGTAATTCCGAAACCACCTCAATCATTTGGCAACAGATATCGCTGCTTACCGTTCGCCGTCACTTCCTGCTGTGAGCCCCGACCTTTCCGCGTCGCTGCCTTCGGGCTGAAGATGGAATGTAACAGTCTGACAACTGACAACTCGCCACTGACAACTATCTTGGAGGTCTCCGTGGAACCGTTTCGTCATCACATCTTCGTCTGCACACAGGAAAAAGCTGAAGGAGTTCCCTGCTGTTCGGCGGCAGGCTCGTTCCGGCTGCTTGGCAGCCTGCATGCTGAGTTGGGGGCGCAAGGTTTGGCCGACGATGTCCAGGTTTCGAGCTGCGGGTGTCTCGGAATTTGCGACAGCGGTCCAGTGATGATCGTTTACCCAGAGGGCACTTGGTACACGAAGCTGACTCCGAACGATGTGCCGGAGATTGTGTCGTCGCACCTGAAGGCCGGACACAAGATCACACGTCTGGAGCGAACCGACCAGACCGACATGAAGAGCGAGATCCTCGACCATCGCAACAAGTACCTTGCAATATTAAAGGGCAAAGATGCCGCCGGGGTGCTGCCTGATGAGCTCAACGAGTTGATCCGCGGCTTTATGCCTAGTCGCGTTGTCTTGACCGCCTTGGAACTCGATGTCTTTACTGCCGTTGGCAAAGGTCGAAGTGCCGAGCAAGTCGCAGACGGTATTCATTCCTCAACCCGCGCCACCGAAATGTTGTTGAACGCCCTGGTAAGTCTGAAGCTATTGGAGAAACACGACGGGGTTTATTGCAACTCCTCGGTTGCAGCGCGCTTCCTGGTTGAGGGCACTCCCAATAGCGCTCGCACCGCCCAACTGCATATGGCGAACATGTGGCGGCGTTGGTCCAAGCTGACGGATGCTGTACGCACCGGTACTGCGGTCGAGGCCGGACGCGAGAATGGCTGGGTCAAGTCGTTTATTGCTGCTATGGACCACACCGCTCGCGGGCGCGCTCGCGCCGTGGCGCAAGCCGTCGAATTGAACGGCGAGAAGCGCATGCTCGACCTCGGCGGTGGATCGGGAGCGTACTCCATTGCATTCACCAAAGCCTCTCCGACCCTCCATACGGAGATTGTTGATCTGCCGGAAGTGCTAGCGATTACGCAGGAGCACATTCGCCAAGCCGGACTGAGCGATCGCATCAGCACTCGCGCCGGCGACATGCTGAATCTTCCGCTGGAACAGGCGAGCTACGACCTGGTTCTGCTTTCAGCCATTTGCCACATGTTCTCGCCGCAGGAAAATCGACGACTCCTAAGCCGCGCATATAGTGCGCTAGCGCCCCACGGCCGTCTCGTCATCTCTGACTTTATCCTCGATGCAGACAAGACGTCTCCGCGTTTCGCGGCCCTGTTCTCGCTTAATATGCTGGCGGGGACCCACGGAGGTGCAAGCTACAGCGAACCGGAATATGAGGAGTGGTTGAAAGCCGCGGGCTTTGGCGCCGTTAAGAGAGTTCGCTTGCCGGGTCCGGCCGGTCTCATGATTGCGACGAAGCAATAGATCGCCGTTTCGCGTCACCAAGAGGCGGGCGCATCGCAGCCGCCAACACCGAGCCGCGGGCGCGATCCCTGGAAGCTTTTGTCCTGATGTATCGCAACCACGCTGCGCGCGAAGACACCATCGTCTTTCCGGCGTGAAAGACGCACTTTACTAATAAACAACTGGACGCACTCTCCGACCAGTTCGGGGACATTGAGCATAAAATGTTTGGCAACGATGGCTTCGACGACGCGGTCGAGAAGATCGACGCCGTCGAGACAAGCTTAGGCTTGGCGGATCTTGGTCAGTTCACCGCCCCGCCACCGATGGTTAAGAGTTCGCGATGACAAGTGCTGCCAACCCGGAATGGACAACCCGCACCGCAAAAGCGTTGCTGCTAATTCGCATTCTCGTGGGCTGGGTATTCCTCTCCGAAGGCATCCAGAAGTTCGTCTTCCCTGCTCAGCTAGGCGTAGGTCGCTTCGAGAAAATCGGGATTCCCGCTGCGCACTTCATGGCGCCATTTGTGGGAACTGTTGAGATCGTCTGCGGCTCGTTGTTGCTCATCGGATTATTCACGCGCGTTGCAATAATTCCTCTGCTCGGGGTAATCCTGGCGGCAATCGCCACCACTAAGCTGCCGATGATCGCAAAGACCGGCATGTGGAGCATGCTGCACGAAGCGCGCACCGACTTCAGCATGCTGCTGGGACTGGTGTTTCTGTTGATTACGGGTGCCGGAACCTGGTCGTTGGATGCACGAAGAGAGCGCTGACCAGGAACGCACGGTAGGATGGTCCCAGGTTACTGTTGCGCGCTACGGCCAGCCAGCGCCGCGTTCGGGGAAGCATCCTTGTGGGGAGTCTCATCCACCCAATATCCAGTGCGGGCGGCAACCGCGACATCGTCCCGGCCCACGATTTCAACACGAAGAGAATGCTGCCCTAGCGAAAGCTTTTTGGGCGTGAAACTCAGCAGATATTGATTGAAGAAATGGTTATTAATCTTTGCCATTCGGTCTTCCAGGGTTTTTTCGTCGCCAAATAGATAATAGTCGCCGCCTGACATTTTCGCGACGGTTTGAGGGACGTTCTCTTGCGCGGATTTTGTCAGCGTCGAAAAGATACCAAACAAATTGACGGGATGCGATGACGGATCGACGATTGTCTGGCCGAGCTTATCCATCTTTGCAGCAGTCCCCGGCTTGTAGGCTGCACCGTAAACCAGCACGTTACTGCGTTCGACTCGACGAATGACTTCAGGAATTGTCGCCGCGCTTCCGCTGTCGTTCGGCTCGCAAATCAGGAACAAGACTCTCCGGTTGGTTGGAGGACGCGCTTCCAGCAACCCAGTGGAATAAACGATGGCATCGAGGGAAGCGGCATTGTAATCTCCCACACTGATCCGGTTGAGCGCAGACGTCACCAGGTCCAGGTTATCGGTGAAATCCTGCATCAGGACAGGCTTGCTGTCGAAAGCCACCACAGCCGCCTCGCCCTTGCCCTCTCCGACAATGGGGTAGAGCAGGCTTCCAATCCTTTTGATCTTGTCGAGAGTTTCGCCAGCGTTGTGCCCCTTCTCGATGGCAACTACCACCGAAATCGGTTGCGACCGAAGAGTCTCATCAAGCTGGATCTTCTGCTCGACGCCGTTGTCGTAGATCGCAAACTTGTCGACGGATAGCCCAAATACGGGCTCACCGGCAAGGTCGGTCACAAGGGTCGGGACGAGAACAACGCTGGTACCACCGTGCAGTGTTACATCCTGGGCTGATACCGACAAAACGAAAGCTAACGTCAGAACGAAGGCAAGGCTTAATCTGAAACCACGCAAATCATTTCCTCACCCATATTCACCCAGCACGCGGCAATTAGTTCCGGGAATCGTCCCCAACTCGGGTGTTTATTTTCCCGCTACATTTTCCGCCATAAACCTGCGAAAGAAGCTGTCGCTCTTCCACTGTGGGGGCTGCGGATCGTCCGCGACCGTAATGACCAGCCCTTGCACGATATCCTCGAATTTCCCCGCCGCTGCAAGATCTACCGGCTGATCGAGATCATCCGACGGCGCGTGATATCTCTCTGTCAACCACTTCTTCTCAGTTACCGCCTCAGGAGATCCCGGCGCGAAGCCCACCTTCATCGCCACCGCGGGAATCCCTTGCCGAATGAAGCTGTATTGATCGCTGCGAATGAAGGCATTGCGCAGCGGTTCGGGGTCAGGCTGAACTTGTATCCCCTGCTGTTCCGCCACCTCCCGCGCCGTGTCTCCAAGGCTCGACTCAGCCAGCCCATAGACGGTCAGCACCTTCAGCGGAAAGATTGGCAAAAACATGTCAGTATTGATGTCGGCGACCATTGAAGTTTTGGGCACCGTGGGATGTGTCGCAAAATATCTGGAGCCCAGCAGACCTTTCTCTTCCGCCGTAACCCACACAAACAATACCGAGCGCTTAAGAGTGGTGTGCGATCGGTGCAGCGAGTTCGCAATGTCCAACACCAGCGCCGATCCGGAGCCGTTATCCATGGCGCCGTTGTAGATGCGATCGCCGTTAATCGGTTCGCCGATGCCGAGGTGGTCGATGTGTGCCGACAGCACGACGTATTCATCCTTCAACTTAGGATCGGTACCAGGCAGTTTGGCGATGATATTATCCGACTCCACCTGCTTCTTAATGACCTTGACCTTGGCACGAATGCTTGCCGTCAGAGGGAAGGTCGGCAGAGGATTGCGATCTTTGGCGAGACCGGCAATCTCTTGGAACGTGTGGCCGGAGCCCTCGAACAGCTTTTCCGCATCCGCCGGATTGAATACGACCGACAGCTTGATACCTTGCGATTCGTAGAGGCTGGGATCAGCTAGTGCCATGCTGGGACGAGTGCGCGCCAGTTTCATGCGGGACCAGGGAATGTCCATCGAGGCGGGATTCGGGATCGAAATCACACCCACAGCTCCCGCCTCTCGCAACGACTTGGCTCGCTCCGCCATCGACTGATAGTGCGATGCCAAAGCCGACGCCATATCCGCTGGGGAACCTGAGATCAGCACGACGACCTTGCCCTTCACATCCAGACCAGTAAAGTCGTCATAGTTTTTCTCGGGAACGCGCAAACCGTACCCGACAAAAACCAGCGGTGCGTCCACCTGCGGGGCCAAGTCCACGCGCGTGCTGAACATTGCGTCCTCGCCAAGCACCAGCGGCTCCGCTTTTCCGTTGCGCACCAGCGCCATACTGGAACCCGACTCGTCGATCTGCCGGCTCACAAATTTCACCGGCTGATAGAAACCCTTGCTGCCGGCGGGTTCCAGACCATCCGCCTTCAGTTGATCCACAATGTAGGCGGCAGCTTTGCGCAGCCCCTCGCTGCCGGTCTCGCGGCCTTCCATCTGGTCGGAAGCCAGGACCTTCACATAGTCCCACCAGCTCTTACCATCAAAGTTAGACGCGGCTGGAGCGGGCGCAGTTTGTGCAGCAAGCGCGGCGGACATCAACATGATCGAAAGTAAACATTTCACCATCGAGTTTCCTCTACCTGCATCATATTCCGCGATTGCGTCGGTCCCGCGAAGCTGTTCAAGGCATAAGGCTGCGGTTTGCGACCCAAATTCCACTGATGGTACACTTTGCTCACCTACCCGACTGAGCGGGGTTAGTTCAGCGGTAGAACGCGAGCTTCCCAAGCTCGATGTCACGGGTTCGATCCCCGTACCCCGCTCCAATTTCTTCAAGCAAATCTTATTTCGACAGCGCGGCGACTTTTTCTCTTGCCAGTGGCCGAGCAAACGCATTGGTTGGACTGTGCGCGTTAATGGCCAAGACCTTACGGTAATAATCCAGTGCTTGTGCCTTGTCGCCTGACTTCTCATACGCTTGGGCCAGCAAACTGAGAACGAAGGGATCTTGCTGGTCGCCCTTCTGCAATTCCACAATCGCCGCCTTGTAGTCGCCAAGATAGAAGGCGACATAACCGCTGAGGTAAGGATAGAAGCGCATCTGGTCGGGATTGGTGCCCTTGTCGAGTACGGCTTTCGCCGCCGCCAGGTGTTGCTTGGCTTCGTCCTTCCTGCCCTGGCGCACGCGAACTCGCGCGAGTGCGCTTTCCCAGCGAAACTCCCACAGGTCCTTCTCAGCTGGGCTCATGTTGGCCTGGCGCTGCGCGGTCAGGTGACCGCTCTGATACCACTGAAAGGCGTTGTCGTTGTCGCCCGATTCAAGATAAATTCGCGCAAGCTCATCGGCAGTGCCCGCCGCATCGGCGTATTGTTTTGCGGCATATTGCAGGTCGAATGCCTGGCGCTCATACTTCGCCGCTTCATCCGTGTTAGGTTCAAAGGCGTAAGAAACCGCCATCGTGCGCAACGCCCGGACCTTCGCATCTGGCGGCGCTTCTTCAATCGCCTTGGCCAAGTGCTGGCGTGCCTCTTGGTATTTGCCCTCCAAGTCCAGAGCCATTCCAGCAGCTATATCAGCCTGGAAGAGTCCAGGCGAAAGTTGCAGAGCGCGCTGGTAGAGAGCCAGGGCCTCATCCTGCTTACCGTCGCTATTCAGCTTTTCGCCCTGCTTGACAAGTTCGAGCGCATCGTCGGTTTTGCTGCTGGGCTGGCTCGCCTGAGTTTGTGCGCAAAGAAGGACCCCCGAAAGCAACAATACTGTCAGGAAGCAATTAAGGAGGAAGGTTTTCAACTTCATAGACGCGCCATTATTGCATATTGTGCGGGCTTAGATGAACGGATAGACTGCGCTGCCAGTGGATTTACGATGAATGCGAAAGAGGCTGCCATCATGAGACCGTTTTTCGCCACGAAGAAATCTCTCGCCCTTCTGATTGCCGGACTAGTGTCACTCTACGCCGTAGCCGCTGGTCAGGAACACCCGGATGCTCACCCCGCTGATGCGGAGCACAGTTGGAGCTATTCAGGTGCCACTGGACCAGAGCACTGGGGAGATCTGAGTCCCGAGTTTGCTGTCTGTAAGACTGGGAAACAGGAGTCCCCCATTGATATCAATCACGCGCAGAGTGCGGACCTGCCGCCGATACAAATTACCAGCCGTCCCGTTCCGCTCAAGATTATCAACACCGGCCACTACATTCGTCAGAGCTATGCCCCGAACAATGGAAATAGCTTCACCGTTGGTGACCAGACGTACGAGTTGACGCAGTTTCATTTCCACCATCCCAGCGAAGAGACCCTCCACGGAAAACATTACGCCATGGTCGCCCACTTCGTTTACCAAAACAAAGAGGGTCATTACGCTGTGATCGCGGTTCTGATCAAGGAGGGACGCCCTAATCCGCTGATCACCACACTTTGGAACAATTTCCCGTCCAAGATGGACGAGGAGCACGACGCAGATGCGGTTCAGGTAAATGGCATCGAGTTGATGCCCACAAAGAGGAGCTATTACAAATACGAAGGCTCCTTGACCACTCCGCCCTGCACCGAAGGCATCGTGTTTTTCGTATTGGATACGCCGATATCGTTGTCCAAGGAGCAGATCGCGATGTTCGCCAAATATTATCCCAACGATGCCCGGCCGACGCAGCCCCTGAATGGACGAATCGTGCAGCACAGCAAGTAGCCAAGCGAGTTGCCAACTCCCGACGACTCAAAGCACCGGCGGAGGCTCCACCGGCGGCGTATTGCGTCGCTTGGCCTCTGCGATCGCTTCGGCCGGATCGCGGCCCGTGACCGCTTTGTACCAAGCGGGGTGGTGGGTCCAGGCCCAGCCTTCGCTCACGGTGCCGCGAGTCATGGCCTGAATCGTTCCCGGCTCACCGAAGGTGCTGAGGTAGATGTGGAAGAATATCCCGAACAGCATGATGAGGGCGGATATGTCGTGGATCACATAGGAAATCGCCACCAGGACGCGGCCGAAGATTTCGGGGAACCACATAATCACGCCCGTAATCAGGTAGGCGATAGAGCCGCACACAATCTCCCAGAACATGAGCTTCTGTCCGCCGTTGAAGAAGCCGGTTTCAGGGGATTCCGTGGAGTCGCTACGGATGACGTACCGCCTGATGTGCTTCATCCAACGCGAATCCGCCGGAGTCCACGTCATCACCTGCCACCAATTCAATGCCTGCAATGCAAAGAAAAAGACGAAGGCCACGCCGAACCAGGGATGCAGTAGGCGCGTCATTGCGCCCCCGCCAAATAGCGGCGTAAAGAAGCGGAAGATCCACGGCAGATAGATGCCGAAACCAGACAGCAGCGCGAGGAAGAAGAAAATGCCGACCATCCAGTGGAGAAAGCGCGTGTACACCGGATGGCGCAACAATTCGCCGGCGTAAACCACCGTTTGCCCGAAACGGTCGATGACATTGAGACGATGCACGAAGCGGTCCGCGGAACTCGCCATCTAGTTCTCCTTTCCCGCGGGAGGCGGTGGCGGGTCAATCCGAACGACCGGAGGAGTAGGTTGCGTGCGCAGTGGACCTTCGAAGACGTAATGCATTACCACGCCCACGAAGCCCAGCATCGCGCCGAATAGCCCGATGGGCTTGAAGATGCTCTTCCAAACCGTGAAGCTCAGCGGAATACGCGGCTTCGCCGGAAGGTTCCCATACTTCTCCGGCTTGTCAATGTCGTGCAACACATAGATGACGCTGGTGCCGCCAATAGTGTCCGGGTCGTACACCCCGGCATTCTTGAATCCCGATACGTCGCGCAGCTGTGTGGCCCGCTGTTCGGCCATAAACTTCATATCTTCCTTCGTGCCGAAATGCAGACAGCCCGTGGGGCACGATTTGATGCAGGCGGGCTCCAGTCCCGCTCCCACCCTGTCGGAGCACAGGGTGCACTTGTAAACTTTCTTGGTCTGGGGGTTGAACTTCGGAACATTGAAGGGACATCCCGAAACGCAGAACTGGCAGCCAATACAATTTTCCTGCTGGAAGTCAACGATGCCATTGGAGTACTGCACAATCGCTCCATCGGCAGGACAAGCCCGCAAACAGCCGGGATCGTCGCAGTGCATGCACTGGTGCTTGCGCATCAACCAGGCAAAGCTGCCGTCGTCGTGCTGGTCCTCGTTGAACTTGATAAGGTTCCAGTAATTCCAGTCGGTGTCGGGCATGGTCTGGTAGGTGTTATCGAAGTACGTCGTCTGGAACGGCATGTCGTTCCATTCCACGCAGGCTACTTCGCATGCCTTGCAACCAATGCATGTCGTGACATCGATCAGTTTGCAGACTTTGTCTTGCCGCTGCGTACCGGCGCCCGCAACTGGCCCGGGATGCGCCGAGATTTGCTGGATTCGTAATGTTCCTCGATCACCCATCTCTTGCCTCCCTTAGACTTTCTCCAGCTTCACCAGAAATCCCTTGAATTCCGGTGTGTAGGCATTCGGGTCAATGACCGTTGGGGTTAGCAAATTCGCGGGAGTCTTCGCAGTTCTGCCCTCCCCTTCCGAAATTCCCAGAAAACCCCAGTGGATCGGCATACCGATCTGGTACAGCTTCTTGCCATCCACCGTCATAGGTTTGATCCGCTTGGTCACCATTGCCTTGGCAATGTAATCGCTCCGGGCGCTGGTCACCTTCACTTTCTCGCCGCCCCGAATACCCATTTGGTCGGCCAACTCAGCCGGGATCTCGACGAACGGCTCGGGCACCAGCTCCACATTCATCGGATTGTTCTTGGTCCAATAGTGATAGTGCTCGGTCAGGCGATAGGTGGTGCAGACAATGTTGTAGCCTTCCTTCACCGTTCCGTACTTGTCCATCGGAGTTTTGAACTTCTTCACTACCGGATTGTTGGACTGGTTCGGGTGCAAAGGATTGTCGATAGGACTTTCGATGGGCTCATAGAACTCTGGGAAGGGGCCGTCGGCCATCGCACCCAGCGGCACGAAGATGCGCCCCACGCCCTCTGGGTTCATGATGAAGGGGCCCATGTGCTCCTCGGGCTTGGAGTCGGGCTTGAAGTCGGGAACATCGTTGCCCACCCATTTTTCCGCGGTTTCATTCCACCAGACCTGTTTGCGGCTCGGGTCCCACGGCTTACCCGAGAGGTCGCAGGATGCGCGGTTGTACATAACGCGGCGATTTGCCGGCCACGACCAAGCCCAGTTCTGGTAGATTCCCAGCCCTGAAGGATCGTCCGTGCCGCGCCGCTGCATCATGGCTCCGGCTTCGGTCCACGAGCCACAGTACAGCCAATTGGCGGACATGGTTGTGCCGTCGTCGCGCAACATGGCGAATCCCGGAAGTTGCTGCCCCGCCTTTAGCGAGACTCCGGTCTTTTCGTCGCTTATGTCCGCTAGCGCTTTGCCATTGATTTCCTTGGCCACTTCCGAAAGCGACGGATGTTCGGGAAGCGTGTACGCCCACGACGCCTTCAGAATCGGGTCGGGGAACTTGCCTCCCTCTTTTTGGTACAGCTCCCGGATCTTCAAGAAAATCTGCGCCAATATATCCTGATCCAGACGGCAGTCTCCCGGCGGCGGCAATGCAACGTTCTTCCATTGCAGCCAGCGTGCCGAATTGACGAACGTGCCGTCCTTCTCGGCGAACCCAGCTCCCGGCAGCCGATAAACCGTGGTGTTGATCTTCTTCATATCCTCCGCAGTGGTTCCCGGCGCCATCCAGAAACTGCTGGTCTCGTCGGGATAAATCTCGCACACCACCAGGAAATCAGCTTTCTTCAGAGCGTCAATGTTCTTCTGCGAATCGGGTCCGATCATCACTCCATTCATGCCAAAGGCAAAAAGTCCCTTAACTTTGCCTTCATACATGTCGTTCCAGATCTCGACCCACGAGTAGTTACGGTCGACCTTCGGCAGATACTGGAAGGCGAAATCGTTGTCCTTGGTTGCGGCATTGCCATACATCGCCTTCAGGAACGACACCATAAACTTGGGCGTATTCGACCAGTAGTTGAACGACTCCCAGTCGGTAGGCTTCGCCGGCTTAGGGGTAATGCGCTCAAGATAAGTCTTCAGGTCTTTGTCGGCAGGATTCGGCACCTTGAGGTAGCCGGGCAGGATATCGAAAATTCCCGCCATGTCGGTTGCGCCCTGGATGTTGGAGTGCCCGCGTAGAGCGTTCACTCCGCCGCCAGCCCGGCCGACATTTCCCATCAGCAACTGCAACATGGCGGCCGTGCGGATAATCTGCGTTCCAAAGCTGTGCTGCGTCCAGCCCACGGCGTAAATAACGGTGGCGACCTTCTTCATGTCGCCATTCGTACGAATGGAGGTGAACAGATCCGCAGTCTTCAAGAACTGATCTTTAGGAATACCGGTGATACGCTCGACCATCTCGGACGTATAACGGGAATACTGCTGCTTCAAAAGTTGATAAACGCAACGCGGGTGTTGCAGTGACAGATCGTAAGCGACGTTAGGCGGCAGTGATGGAGGAGGTATCGGACCGCCTCCCATTGCTTTCGCACCTGCTGGTCCCTGAGCTTGATAGCCCTGTCCTTCGGCTGGATGACTGGTCACACTGCCTTCATGAGCAGCAGGAGCTTCGCCTTGCCGCTCGTGTCCCTGGGGCGCATTCTGGGTCGCTGGCGCCGCTGCCGATACGGGAACGAACTTACCTGTCTCGTTACCGCCTTCCTGGTAATTCCAGGTGCTCTTGTTGTAGGTTTTCGTGCCCTCATCGAAGCCCGAAAACAGCCCATCCTCCGGCAGCTTAAAGCCATTTTTAATGATGAACGCAGCGTTGGTGTAATTGACGAGGTAATCTTTTGCGACTCGGTTGTTTTCCAGAGCGTAATTAATTAACCCGCCGAGGAAGGCGATGTCAGAGCCGGCTCGTATCTGCAGGAACTGGTCGGCCTGGGTTGCTGTGCGCGTGAATCGCGGATCGACCACGATTATCTTGGCGTCGCGGTTCCGCTTGGCTTCCACCACCCATTTGAAGCCACACGGATGGTTCTCGGCCGGATTGCCACCCATGATCAACATCATGTCGCTGTTCTTGATGTCGATCCAGCCGTTGGTCATCGCTCCGCGTCCGAAAGTTGGTCCCAAACTTGAGACCGTGGGGCCGTGTCAAACCCGCGCCTGGTTTTCCAGGCGCACCACCCCCATCGAACGCATTGTCTTCACAACCAGGTAATTGAACTCGTTGGTATCGGTGCAGCCTCCGGTGAAGGCGATCGACTCGCAGCGATTGACCGTGTTGCCCATGGCGTCTGTCTCGACGAAGGTCGCGTCCCGCGTCTTTTTGGTCCAACGCGCAATCTCGTCAATGGCCTGGTTCCACGAGATGTCGTCCCAATGGTCGGAGCCTGGGCGTCGTACCTGCGGCTTCAATATTCGCCGTTCGTTCTGGATGTCCTGCTGCAAGGACGCACCCTTGGGACACAGCGTACCGCGGTTGATCGGGTGATCCGGATCGCCCTCCACGTGAATAACCTGCGGCGTGACGTTCTTGGCCTTGTCGCCGATGGTGTGGATGATGACGCCGCAACTCACCGCACAGTAGGGACAGGTGCTGCGTGTCTCCGTCGATCGCGAGATCTTCAGGCTCGCCGCCTGCGCCATCAGCGGTCGTGCGTCGAAGCCGAAGATCGTGATCCCAACTGCGCCTGCTATGCCTGTCTTAAAGAATGCCCGTCTAGACACATCCATTAGGCAGCCCTCCATAACGAAAGACTCGCAAGCGTGAATTTGAGTAAGGATGGAACGGAAGCGCCTGAGAGGCGCGCAATCGGATGAGCAAATAAGTAGCGCGCAATGTGGTCCACATCTTCACCAAGCCGTTCACTGTTACGACGAGGAGTCCACATCCGAAGCTGATAACGCGAACAGCCTACACCGGCAACGTTATGCCGGTCAAATGGATTCTCAAGTTACACCTATCACTAGCAGTTCCAACATTTCGTAAGCGAGCTGAAAGAGAGTTTTTGGGGCGACCTGCAGGGGCAGGTGCAGCACAGTATGCGGAAGCTGTTCAGTTGCTGTCGGAGCGGCAACGCGACCTGTACATGGTGAACCCGCGGCATAGTCGGCAGAAGCCGCGGCGGGTTACCGCAACGGCTACTATGAGCGCGATTTTGTAACTCGCTTCGGGACCTTGCGGCTGCGCATTGCGCGCACCCGCAAGCGGGGCTTTCTGCCCGAGGTTCTGAACAAGTTTCAGCGCCGGGCGGAAGAGGTTTCGTTGCTGATCCGGGAAGCATTTTTACGCGGCATCTCGACCCGGCAGGTGGGACGGCTGGTGGCCATCCTTACGGGTGAAGCGGTGAGCCCGCAAACGGTATCGCGCTTAACTCGCGATCTGGACCAGGCAGTACAGCAGTTTCATGAGGCGCCGCTGGCCGAC
Organism: uncultured Acidobacteriaceae bacterium; assembly: GCA_963748225.1. Taxonomy (GTDB): domain Bacteria; phylum Acidobacteriota; class Terriglobia; order Terriglobales; family Acidobacteriaceae; genus Bog-257. The sequence goes on along the minus strand of CAVVHW010000009.1, from coordinate 67,195 downwards.
GAATGGGCCTATCTGTTTCTGGACGGGGTCAGCTTGCGCATGCGCCAGCCCAGCGGTCGGCAGCGGGTGCACATGCTCGTGGCCTAGAAAACAATAGGCTCCAAAAAGATCGCGGAAATTAACCGGGTTGGTCAAAAACCCATCAAATTTAGGTAGATTTTGGTGAATCCGTGCTCCATCGCCCACACATCAAGGGGAGCAGACGCAACTTCGTCCACAAGAGGCACTGCCAGGCCGTCAATCGTCATGTCCACCGATTTCAAGTAGTGCTGGCAGGTGTCGCAAGCCTCCACGCGTAGAGCTAGGAAGTCTTCCGACGAATAGCGTGGAAGTTTCTGGTGGTCAACCTCGCCGCAGTGCGGGCACAGTATGCGCCGGAACTCCCATTCGGTTCCACAAAGCGAACACACCAGATATCGCTTTCCTCCGTCACCTTCGGGTCGTAATACCGCCAACTGCGGCCGGGCATCGCAGACTGGACAAACTGAGGCAGAGGAATCTGAGGACGGCACATTGAGAGTCGCCACCAGCTCCTCCGTGCAAGGCTGAAACAAAACCCGTGCGAAAAACGAAATCGATTCCGGCTGATTGTTATCGCCAGACAACAGATAGCTCTGCAACAGATCACGCTGCTCTTCCAAGGAGACTCGGCTGGTTTCCACGGCCAGGAGCGCCAGTTTTGATGGCCCTTTCTGTTGCACCAGAGCCAGAAGGGCTGGCAGATACCTCACCACAGCGTCAACGTCAATGCGTTCACGAAAAGGAACCTTGTCGCTGGGTGTAGGAAGAGATCGGCGCGAAGCGGGAGTGCGCAGTTTGCTCTGAAACTCCAGAATGTGGCCATAGAAAGCGAGGACCTCGCGAGCGCTTGGATAGCGTTCAGCAAGCTCGGCGGCTCGCTGAATGCGTTTCTCCCAATCGATACGGTTCGCTACGTGCATTACTGGCAAAGGGATTCTCCTGAATCCGATGGAACCAAATGATAACCCATCGTTCGCCAGATGGACGCCGCCGAACCGGTGCGTGATGCAACTGCTCCCATTGAACCACTGGGGCGGCGGGCGACAGGTCTTGCGGAGGCAGGTACGGTAGGATGATCGAACATCAACTAATGCTGGACTAACCCGCTCGCGAAAATTGTGAGCGGGAAGAGAAACTTAAAGGCAGGCGTGGCCATGAACCTCCGAGCTTTTATCTTCTGCTGTTCCCTGCTTCTTGCTATCCCTGTTGCTGCCCGGGATAAGACTGACGTGGTTGTGATGAAGAACGGCGACCATTTCACTGGCGAGGTCAAGGGACTCGACGCCGGCGTGCTCTACGTCAACATGGATTACATCTTGGGCACCAGCTCGGTTCAATGGTCGAAGATCGACCACATTGAGAGTAAACAATTATTTCTGGTCAAGACCGAAGACGGGTCGGTGTACACCGGCACTCTCTCAACGGCAGAAAACGCTGGTGGCCGCCCGGTACGGATAGAGGTCGCGGAGAGTCCAGAGCACAGAGTCGCAATCGACAGGAAACAGATTGTTCAGATGGACGAAACTTCGGAGAGATTTTGGCAGCGGTTCAACGGATCGATCAACTCTGGGATTATCTATTCCAAAGGAAATCAAACCACCCAATACAACTTAAGCTCCGATGTCGAATATCCGCGGGAACGCTGGGCCGCCGGGGCTAACCTTAATTCCACGTTGTCTTCCAGCACCGGGGCCACCGCTTCGACGCGAAACTCGCTTGGCCTTAATTATCTCCGCTTGTTGCGGTGGAACAATTGGTTTTATTCGGGTCTGGGTGACTTTCTGCAGAGTTCGGAGCAAAGCATCCGGCTGCAGACGAATCTGGGTGCAGGCATCGGACGTTATTTGAAGAACACCAACCACGCCACCATTTCGGTGCTGGGTGGCTTCGCTTGGCAGAACACCAATTATCATCAGTCAGCGTTGGCGCAAGGCTCGCAAAACGTCGGCACTGCCATGGTCGCTGCCGATGTTAAACTTTTCCGGTTTAACAAAACCAATCTGAGTCTTACCGCCAGTGCTTTCCCAGCCCTGTCCACGCCGGGGCGCGTCTTCGCCACCATGAATGCGTCGTATTACGTCAAGATCTTCAGCAATCTCACCTGGAATATCTCGTTTTACGGTAACTGGGACAACCAGCCGCCATTTCATTTTTCCGGCAGCGACTACGGCACCAGCTCGGGGCTTGGCTGGACATTCGGCAATCGGTAAACGCAGCTCCTGGGAAATCGAATACACAGTTTTCGCAGTCATGGTAGATAATTGCCCAAACCTTTCATGCGTGAAAAAAGTAAACCTGGGAAATCCCTTCCGTTCGTCGTCATTGGCCTGGGAGTTGTTGCAATCGCTATTTGTGCCTGGGTGTTTTGGCGCTGGTCCGGCGGCACGCATAGGCAAGCCGCGAAATCCGCAACAGCTGCCTCTTATGTCGGAGGGGAGCGCTGTGCCGAATGCCATGCCGATGAGGCACAGGCCTGGCGCGGCTCTCACCACGCCGAGGCGATGCAGGTCGCTAATGGTTCTACCGTCCTGGGAAATTTCAATGACGCTCATTTCGCCAAGGACGGTGTGACTTCCACCTTCTTCAAGAAAGACAGCAAGTTTTACGTTCGCACCGATGGCCCGGACGGCAAGCCGGAGGCTTTCAATCTTCCCTACACGTTCGGCGTCTACCCATTGCAGCAATATCTGGTTCCCTTCCCCGGTGGCCGCATGCAGAGTTTCGCGGTGGCCTGGGATTCGCGCAACAAAGACAACAATGGCCAACGCTGGTTCCATCTTTATCCTGACCAGAAGATGACCGCCGCACATCCGCTGCACTGGACCGGCCGAAACCAAACGTGGAACTACATGTGCGCTGATTGCCACTCCACCAATCTGCGCAAGAACTACGATCTCGCTAAAGACACCTATGCTACGACGTCGTCAGAGGTCGATGTCTCTTGCGAATCGTGTCACGGGCCCGGCTCGAACCACGTGACCTGGGCACAGTCGCACAAAAAAGGTTCATACAATGCAGCCGATGGCTCCAACGGCCTTACCGTTGATCTGAAACCTCCCAGCGGGGTTTGGGCCGTCTCCGATCCGGACAAGGGTACGATGCACTGGAAGGGTGCAACTCGCTCGCACAGCGAGATCAACACCTGCGCGTCGTGCCATTCGCGCCGTCATCCTATCACCAGCGATGCTCAGCCGGGGCAACCTTTTCTCGATGCCTATGTGCCCAGCCTGTTGGAAGAAGGTGTTTATTATCCTGACGGCCAGATTCTCGAGGAGGACTACGAGTGGGGCTCGTTCATTCAGAGCAAGATGTATCACGAGGGCGTAACCTGCTCCGACTGCCACGATCCACACAGCGCCAGGTTGAGGACGGAAAACCTGAACGCGGTCTGCGGAAAATGCCATTCGCCGGCCAGGTTCGGCAGCGAGCAACACACTCACCACAAACCCGAGAGCGCTGGTGCCCTGTGCGTCAACTGTCACATGCCGACAAAGACATACATGGTGATCGACGCCCGGCGCGATCACAGCTTCCGCGTGCCACGTCCCGATTTCTCCGTGGCCTACGGCACGCCCAATGCCTGCAATCAATGCCACAAAGATAAGACGAACGCTTGGGCCGGCGAAACCGTCGCGAAATGGTACGGCCCCAACCGCAGGCAGGAAGAGCACTTCGTGGAAGCCATCGATGCGGGACGCCGCGGTTTGCCGAACGCGGAGAAAGCTCTGACTACTCTGATCGCGGATTCCAGCAAGCCCGCGGTTGCCCGTGCGACTGCCCTAAGCCTGCTGCCGCAGTACTTGACTCCTTCCGCGCTTCCAACAGTGCAAACTGCGCTGGGCGATAGCGATCCCCTGGTGCGAAGCCAGGCGGTACGCACTCTCGAGCCACTTCCCCCAACGGAAAGAGTACGGCTGGCCGCACCGTTGCTCGCAGATCCGATTCGCTCGGTTCGCGTTGAGGCCGCGCGCCTGCTAGCTGGTACGCCGCCCGATCAACTGCCTGCGTCGCAGAAGGCAGCGCTTGACCCGGCAGTTGCAGAGTTGATCGCCAGTGAGTTGGTGTCGGCAGAGCGTCCGGAGAATCACATGAACCTGGCGCTGATCTATGTCCAGATGGGCCGCACCACCGAAGCCGAAAGTGAGTTGCAAACTGCCCTCCGGCTCGATCCAAAGTTCGTGCCTGCCATGGTGAATCTTGCCGACCTTTATCGGCAGCAGCACCGCGATGACGAAGGAGAGCGCTCGCTGGAGAAGGCGATTGCAGTTGCGCCTGACGCGGCCGAACCGATCCACGCTCTTGGTCTGTTGAAGGTGCGGCAGAAGCAGTATCCCGAGGCCCTGAGTTTGCTGGCAAAGGCAGCAGCCCTGGCTCCGGATAATGCCCAATATAGTTACGTCTATGCCGTTGCGCTCAACTCCACCGGGCATCCGGACGGAGCGATTGCGGTTCTACAGCAAACCCACCAAAGACGGCCTGCGGACCTCCAGGTTCTTAACGGCTTGATCGCATTCGAACGCGACAAAGGGAATTTCCCGGCGGCAATCACGTACGCTGAGCAGTTGGTTCAACTGGCCCCAGATGACGCCAACGCGAAGTCGATCCTGGCGGAGTTGCAAAGGCGCGGGCGCTAACTATACGAAAACGCCGTCATTTTCTGGCATTTTTGCTAGTTCTAAGGCGGCGAAGCTGCGGCTTACAATCCAATATCTAACACTTATAGCGTAGCGTCCAGTTCGTTTTGGAGTGCCGGATTTCTTCGTCGGTTTGACCCTTTAGTTTAGATCGACTCATCTTAACCCTTCCCTCGTGAAGCCCAACCCAATTTATTCGTAAGGAGTCAGATTATGGATTTTGGCGCGAGTTTTCGAAATATGACGCTGGGAGCGCTCGCCGTGTCCGTTGCTTTACTGGCTAGCGGCGGCGTGACCGCCAATGCGCAAGCCGCCGGCAGCGGCTCGCAGAGACCCAACATCGTCATGCTGATGACCGATGACACCGGCTGGAACGACTTTGGTGCATATTCGGGGGGAGGAATGACCCTCGGACATCCGACACCCAACATCGACAAGATGGCCAAAGAGGGCGCCGTGTTCACGAGCTGGTACGGCCACGCAAGTTGCACCGCGGGCCGTGCTTCATTCATAACCGGGCGCATCCCCATCCGCTCGGCATTATCGATCGTGGTTGCGCCGGGCGACGAGAACTACCTCCGTCCTGAGACCCCCACCATCGCCGAGTTCTTCAAGAAGAACGGCTACACGACCTACTTCTCGGGCAAGTGGCACTTGGGCGACAAGCCCGTGGCTTATCCGACCAATCATGGCTTCGACGAAATGAAGGAGTTCGCGGCCTATTACGCTGGTGTCTACTCCTATCCCGATACCACCAAGTGGTTCCATCCCTGGTTCCCGTCCTACAACCCGGATTTCGCAAAGATGTTCGACTCGGTGGTGAACCTGTACGAGTGGGAGGGCGTGGCTGGCCAACCGGCCAAGCAGGTTGCCAAGATTACGTACGACTATATGGCGACGATGGACGAACGGCAGGCCGACTACGCGGTCGCCTACATCAAGGAGCACGCCAAGAGCGGCAAGCCGTTCTTCATGGACGTGAACTGGATCAAGATGCACAACCCCACCAATGCGGCGCCGGACTTCCGCGGCAAGTCGCATCTGGGCGACTATTCCGATTCGCTCATGGAAATGGACGCCGATATCGGCAAGGTCCTGGATGAGATACGTGCCGATGCACCCAACACCATCGTGATCCTTACTGCCGACAATGGCGCCTGGCTGGATGCCTATCCCGATGCCGGGACAACTCCGTTCCGGGGTGAAAAGGGCTCAGCCTTCGAAGGCGGCTGGCGCGTGCCTGCGATCAAGTGGTGGCCGGGACACATTCCAGCCGGCGCTAGCTATGGCGAGATGATGTCGCATATCGATTGCTGGTCAACTCTGGCTGCGATGTCCGGCATTACTCCGCCTCCCACCGGCGAAATGAAGGACAACAATGGGAAGCCCATCTACTTCGACAGCATCGACAATAGCGCCTATATCCTCGGCAACGCGCAACACTCGGCGCGCAGGTCGTGGGTCTATGTCAATGGCGAGTATCTCAATGCCATCCGTACCGATATCTGCGGGGATCCCAACGAGCCCTGGGTGAACATCGCATGGAAGTTCATCTGGACGGCAAAAGACTCATGGCTGGGACCGACTCAGGGCCTTGGTTCGATTCCGGCCGTGTATAACCTCACCATGGATCCATATGAGAGATATGACATGATCTTCAACGGAGCAGAGGGAGAAATGAACAACTTAAAGACCTCCCCCGGAAGATATGCTGGCGAAGATAACGGATGGAGCGCCGCTCTGTTTTCGGCAGTCCTGCTCGATTTCGACAAGACGATCATGAAATATCCCAACATCCAACGGTTCCCCGGTGGAGCGTCGAACGACTTGATACCGGACCTGCAACATCCTAAGAATCCGGTACCAGCGCTTGATATTAACCATCTGCCGCAGACCGTTCCTTCGAGTGACTAGATCGCGACGACAAGAAGAGGGGGTGCGCCATCGCATGCCCCTCTTCCCACTGGCAAGGAGAAGCTAATTGTCCGAAACCTCGACTTCTTCTCTCAAGATCACGGCATTCGTGTTAACTCTGCTCGCGCTTCTTCTATTATTTTTTGGCTGCAGCAAGAAAGCCGAACCTCCATCCGCGCAGCAGCCTCAAGCGCAGACGGCTCCTGCTTCACAACTGTCTTCACCCGATGAACCGCCTGCGCCATCGAGCAACACAGCGTTGCCGAAAGCTTTCGGGCGTCGTACCGGGGACCTCGATGAGATGATTAAAAACCGCAACATTCGAGCACTCGTGATGATCAGCCCCATCGGATTCTTCTACAACAATGGGCTTCCCAAAGGCATAAATTACGAGGCGTTGGAAGAGTTCCAGAAATTTGTCAATCAGAAGCTGAAGACAGGCAAGCTGGACGTGAAAGTCACCTTCCTTCCTTTGCGCCCCGACCAAATGGAAGCGGCCCTGACCCAAGGCGTGGGAGACCTGATCGCTTACGGAATCGTGGTCACTCCCGAGCGTGAGCAACGCGTTGCCTTCTCGACACCGATAATGACCGACATTACCCAGATCATCGCCACTGGTCCAAACTACGGAACGGTCTCCACGCTTGCCGACCTCGGGGGAAAAGAGGTGTACGTCAATCCTCTGACCACCTATTACACAAACTTGCAAAAGGTGAACGAAACGCTGCAGAAGGAAGGCAAGACGCCCATCGTCATCAAGCCGGCGGACAAGAACCTGATCGACGACGACTTATTGCAGATGGTCAATGCTGGACTGATTCCGGCGACCGTCACGACGAAACAAAAAGCGGCCCTCTGGGCACAAGTGCTACCGCATCTTCAACCGCATCCTGAGTTATCGATAGCGACCGGAGGCGAACTTGCTTGGGCGATGCGCAAAAATAACCCGCAATTCAAGCAGGTGGTCGACGAATTCGTCGCCTCCCACGCGGTGGGAACATCGTTTGGCAACACCCTGTTGCGCCGCTATCTGCAAAACACCAAGTGGGTGAAGGACTCAACCTCAGGGAAAGAGATGGAGAAGTTTCAGGCGAACCTTGAGTTATTCAAGAAGTACGCCGGGGAATACGACTTTGATTACCTGATGATCGGCGCTCAGGGCTACCAGGAATCTCTGCTGGATCAAAGCAAGAAAAACCGGAGTGGGGCCGTCGGCATCATGCAGGTAATTCCTAAGTATGCGGCGGCCTCTCCCATCAACATCCCGAACGTGGGCACTGCGGACGGCAATATTCACGCCGGTGTCAAGATGCTACGCAACATCGACGACACCTATTTCAATGATCCGAAGATCGATTCTCTAAACAAAACTTTGTTCGTCTTCGCCAGTTACAACGCCGGACCGAATCGGATCGCAAGGTTACGCAAGAAAGCTAGCGATATGGGCCTTGACCCAAACGTCTGGTTTGGCAATGTGGAACTGGTTGCCGCCAAGGACATTGGGCAGGAGACGGTCACCTACGTCGCCAATATCTACAAGTACTATGTCGCTTATAAGCTGGCTGTTGAGCAGCGGCAGATCCGACAGAAGGCGAAAGGACTACCCGCGAATTGAGGGGGTAAGGCCTGGAGAGGCATTCAGGGTAACGCTCGAAAAGGAGATGATATGCCCGAAATAGGTGGGCCGAGCATTGAAGTCGCGCACAAGCTAAACGAGGAGAGCACGCATACGGCGCTTCATCCGTCCCGCACGGTGGAGATACTGGAGATCGTGGAAGCGATCGTGCTGGCGCTGGTTGCTGTCACGACGGCTTGGAGCGGCTATCAGGCGGCACAATGGGACGGCCGGCAGGACGAACTCTACGAGCAGTCCACCAAACTCCGCGTCGAAGCCCAGGGACGGCAAACCCGCGGCGATCAGGAACGCGTCTACGATGCATTGACCTTTGGGGATTGGCTAAAGGCGAGTGCAAGTGGAGAACAAAAGATCGCACAACTCTTCGAGCGTCGCTTTCGCCCCGAGTTCCGCGTGGCATTTGAGGCATGGGAGAAGACCGACCCGCTCAACAACCCTCACGCCCCACCCGGGCCACAAATCATGCCTGAATACCATAACGCCGAGTTAGAGGAGTCAGCCAAGAAGAGCGATGAGGCTTCCGAATTTTTTGAGCGAGGCGCGAGCGCCCGAAGAACCTCGGATGGCTATGTGAAAGTCACCGTTTTGCTGGCGACGGTGTTATTACTAACCGCGATCAGTCAGCGCTTTCGGACCGAGTCCGTGCGCATTGGTCTTGCTGTCTTGGCGGCGCTGCTGGTGTGCATCCCGTTGTGGCGCATCATCATGTTGCCGCGCATTTGACCTTAATTCGACCGTCGTCGAGCTATGAGGTAAAGTGATAGCTCTGTGGCAAAGCTTTGCCACAGACGCACAAGCTCCCGCGGGGGATAGCGAGCCTCCGCGGGGCTAGCTGCTCGACGCCAATCGCCGAAATTCACCAGTCGCGACAAGGCAGGAAACAGTTGCCCCCTTCGCACTCCGCAATTAGATCATTCTTTCTGGAAGGGCCAGCAGGACGCCTCGAAGCTCTGCTGAATGTTGGATCGCCCGGCGCAACCTATGCTGGATTGGTATGCCACCCTCACCCACTAGGTGGCGGAACGATGCACAACAAAGTGGTTTTTCATGCCATGAAGGCCTTGCACTCGTTCGGTTTCCCCGTGCTGCGCTTCAACTTTCGCGGCACCGGCCTGAGCGCAGGCCATCACGACGAAGGCCGCGGTGAGGTGGCCGACGTCCAAGCCGCACTCGCCTGGCTGAAACAGGAGTTTGCGTCGCCGCGGCGACGATCAGCGTCGTCCAGCGACCGGCGAAGATAAGCGCGAACGGGATGACCAGAGCCAGATGCGGCTTGAACGCCATCGCGCCGAAGAGAACGCCAGCGAGCGCCGGCCGCCGGTTCATCGCCAATAGACCGCCGCCGATCAGCGCGGCGCTCAAGAAACCGTTCTGTCCGTGGGCGGCGTTCACGAACACCGCCGGAAAGGCGAGGAACGCCATCGGCTCGAGCGAGGGCAGATAGAGCCGCAGGACGCGATAGAAGGCGTAGCCGGTCGCCATGAGCCACGCCGCGAGCGACCAGAAATAGGGCGCAAGCGCCAGCGGCAGCGAGATCAGGAGCGCGGTCGGCGGATAGAAGAAGGCGGTATAGCCGAGTTTCGAGCCGAACAGCGCCTTCTGAGCCGCCCAATGCGCGCCGACGTCGTAGACAAGCTCGGGGCGCCCGTCGAGCGCCAGGCGCGAAGCCGCGTAGAAGCCGACAAAGTCGGTCCCGATCGGCTTGCCTTCGCGGTCGAGGCCGCCGGAACTCAGCGCAACCCAGCCGGCGGCGCCGATGAGGGTCATCGCGAGCAGGATGCGCGTATAGGCCTGCGCGCGTTCGGCGTCGAGCCAGGCCCCGTCGCTGAGCGCCGACGCGGCCCGGCCGAGTGAGGATGCCATGTCCTTGCGGTCTCTCAGACTTGGTGAGCCGTCCGAGCTAACGCCGGCCGGGTTAATGGGCGCATAAGCCTTGCCGAACGGATCGCGCGCCGCCTGAACCGGAGCCCGCGACATTTCCTTGCGAAAATCAAAATCCCACGCTATGCTTCTTCGAGGACGCCGGATCGAACCGGCGTTTCGCGACGCGCTGGCGACGAGGCGCGAACATTCGGCCAGAAACGGCATAAACCATTGAAAAATAATAATTTCTTATTTTGATTTCCTTGTCTCCGGCTTTGATTTCCTTGCGCGCGGTTTGGTTTTCCTTGCGGCCGGCTTGGATATCCTTTGCGCCGGTTTTGATTTCGTTGGAAGGCTGGCCTTCAAGTCGCGCCGCCGCCCTTATGGCGGCGCCGTCCTGCGCCCGCGCGCGGTCGCGAGCCGATAGGCGCCCGGCGTCAGGCCGACCGATTTGCGGAACTGCCGGGTGAACGCCGCCTGATCGGCGTAGCCGCATTCCAGCGCCAATTCGCTCAAGGGGGCGTCGGCGCGCCGGAGCCGGTCGCAGGCCCTGTCGATCCGCAGGCGGGACAGATATTGGCCGGCGGAGAGGCCAAACAGAGCCCGGATTCTCTGGTCGAACTGGAACGGGGAAAGGCCGGCGCGCGCCGCGAGATCGGGGATGCGCAGCGGCTGGTCGAGATGGTCGTCGACGTAGGAGAGCGCGGCCGACAGCGCGGCCGGCGCCAGTCCTGGACGCGCGAGCGCCGGCGCGTCGCGCGAAATCCCGGCGAGGCCCCGAACGACGCCGTCGGCGTCGATGAGCGGCTCTTTCCAGGTCAGGCACCAGCCCTCGCGGCCGCCCGGATAAAGGTGGAGCTCCATCCGGCCGCGGATCGATAGGCCTTGGGCGATAACCCTGAGATCCTGAACCTCGAAGCGCTCGCCAAGCGGGGCTGCGAAGACCTCGCTCGCCTTGCGGCCGATGAGCGCCCGCTTGTCGCCATTGTTGCAGCGATCCGCGAGCGTCCGGTTGACCGCCACGTAGCGGGCCTCGCGATCCTTGATGAAGAAGACAATGTCGGGGACGTGATCGAAAAGCTCGATTGCGGTGAACGGGCGTCCAAGCTCGGCGGCAAACGCCGCCGCGGAGTCGCCCCGGCGCGGCGGCCGGCGCGGTTTTGCGCATTTTCAAGCGGCGGCCCGTCTTTTCATCAAGAACTGAGGGTGAACCCATGCGAATGTGCCGGACGTGACGACCCAACTCTAGGAAGCGCCAGCATGTCCTCGCAAGTTTTTTCCGGAACCGTTCCGGCCCTCATGACGCCCTGCGACGCCAATCGGCGCCCGGATTTTGACGCCCTCGCGCGCACCGGCCGCCAGTTGGTCGACGCGGGGATGTCCGGGTCGTCTATTGCGGATCGATGGGCGACTGGCCACTCCTGACTCTGGAGCAGCGGATGGAGGGCGTCGAGCGTCTGGCGGCCGCCGGCGTGCCGGTCATCGTCGGCACCGGAGCCCAGAACACCGCGCAGGCCGCGGCGCTCGCCCGTCACGCCAAGACAAAGGGCGCACGCGGGCTGATGATCATCCCGCGCGTCCTTTCCCGCGGATCGTCGGCGGCGGCCCAGCGCAGCCATTTCGCCAGCGTGCTCGAGGCGGCGGTCGACCTGCCTTCGGTCATCTACAACAGCCCCTATTATGGTTTCCAGACCCGGGCGGAGCTGTTCTTCGACCTGCGCCGGGAACACCCCCACCTGGTCGGTTTCAAGGAGTTCGGCGGCGCGAAATCGCTGAGCTACGCCGCCGAGCACATCGCCGGCCGGGAGCCCGGCGTTGCGCTGATGGTCGGCGTCGATACCCAGGTGTTCCATGGCATCGTCAATTGCGGCGCCTCGGGCGTGATCACCGGCATCGGCAACGTGCTGCCGCGCGAGGTGCTGCGCCTGGTCGAGCTTTGCCAGCGCGCAGCGAAGGGAGATCCCGAGGCGCGGCGCCTCGCGCTCGAGCTCGAGGACGCGCTCAAGCCGCTCTCCGTGTTCGACGAGGGCGTCGACCTCGTGCTCTATTTCAAGCGGCTGATGACGCTTCAGGGTCATGAGGAATATGCCTTGCAGCTCAATGCGTTCGATGCATTGAGCCCGTCCCAGGAGAGTTTGGCCGCGCGCCGGTTCAAGACCTTCCGCTCCTGGTATGCGTCATGGCCCGGAGCAAAGGGCTAAGCGCGATGCGGGTCATCGATTCGCATACCGAGGGCGAGCCGACCCGGGTGATCGTCGATGGCGGGCCGCCGCTCGGCGATGGGCCGATGGCCGAAAGGCGCGAGCGCTTCGCTCGTAAATTCGACCATTTCCGTCGCTTCGCGGTGACCGAGCCCCACGGCCACGAGGCGATGGTGGGCGCGCTCATCTGCGAACCTCACGACCCGACATGCGCCGCCGGGGTGATCTACTTCGACAATGCCGGCTACCTCGGCATGTGCGGGCATGGGACGATAGGCCTCGCGGTGACGCTGGCGCATATGGGCCGGCTCAAGCCGGGCCGTCATCGAATTCGAAACCCCTGTTGGGATTGTTGGCGTCGAGCTTGCCGACGAAAACACGGCGACGGTCGAGAATGTCGAGAGCTATCGGCTCGCCGAGGCGGTGGAAGTCGAGGTCGCCGGTCTTGGAACCGTGCGCGGAGACGTCGCCTGGGGCGGCAACTGGTTCTTTCTCACTTCGAATTCGCCCTGCCATCTTAACCCGGCGAACATTGGCCGATTGACGCTGGCCGCTGCCGCCATCCGCGACGCGCTCGCCGCCCAAGGCGTTACCGGCAAGAACGGCGCGTCGATCGACCACGTCGAGATCTTCGGCCCCGCGCAATCGAGCGACGCGAACAGCCGCAATTTCGTCCTCTGCCCCGGCGGCGCCTACGACCGATCGCCCTGCGGAACAGGCACCAGCGCCAAGCTCGCCTGCCTCCGGGCGGACGGGAAATTGCGCCCCGGCGAGGTCTGGATTCAGGAAAGTATTATCGGCAGCCGCTTTCGCGCGAGCTTCGAACCTGGTCCGAACGGCGGCGTTTTGCCGCGAAAATCCGCGGGCGGGCCTACGTCTGCGCTGAGACCACGCTTCTAGAAAACCCGGCCGACCCTTTCCGGTATGGTTTCGGCGGCGTCATCAACTGATCTCCGCCCACCCCAACAAATCAGGCGCTTGACAGTCCGGCCCGGGCCGTGTCTGTGCACCGCCGCTGCGCCTGGGCGTAAGCAATGGGTCGCCCTTTTCGCGTTCAGGCGGAGAAGCCGGTCATGAAGACGGCGTTGGTGTTTCCGGGCCAGGGGTCCCAAGCTGTTGGCATGGGGAAGGGGCTGGCGGACGAGTTTCCCGTCGCGCGCAAAGTGTTCGACCAAGTCGACGCCGCCCTGTCGCAGAAGCTATCCCAACTGATGTTCGAGGGCCCGGAGGCCGAACTCACCCTGACCGCCAACGCCCAACCGGCTCTGATGGCCGCGAGCATCGCGGCGCTACGGGTGCTGGAGAACGAAACGGGCTTTAAGGTCGCAAAGCAGGCCGCTTACGTCGCCGGGCATTCGCTCGGCGAGTATTCGGCTCTTTGCGCCGCAGGGTCGCTGACGCTCGAGGATACCGCGGTCCTGCTGCGACGGCGCGGCGAAGCGATGCAGAAGGCGGTCCCGGTCGGCGAAGGGGCGATGGCGGCCATCCTCGGCCTCGAGTTCGGGCAGGTCGTGAAGATCGCCACCGAGGCGGCAAGCAACCTCTATCTCACTGGCGCGATCTGCCAGGCGGCCAACGACAACGGCGCCGGACAAGTGGTCATCTCCGGCACGACGGCCGCGGTCGAGCGCGCGATGGAGCTCGCCAAACTTGCCGGCGCCAAGCGCGCGCTGCTTCTGCCGGTGTCCGCGCCTTTTCACTCGGCGTTGATGCAGCCGGCCGCGCTGGCGATGCAGACAGCGCTGAAAAGCGTGAAAATTCGCCCGCCGAAGCCGCCTCTCGTCGCCAACGTCGAAGCCGCGGCGGTCGCCGACCCGGAAGCCATCCGATCGGGCCTGGTCGCTCAGGTGACCGGAACCGTGCGCTGGCGCGAAAGCGTGGCCTATATGAGCGCGCAGGGCGTCACCCGGTTCATCGAACTTGGCGCGGGGAAAGTTCTGACTGGCCTCATCAAGCGGATCGCGGAGGGCGCGACGACGATCAGCATCGGCGCGCCAGCCGACGTCGCCGCCTTCAGCGCGTGGGCGAAGCCCTGACAGGATTGGCGAGAAGGACGGCGCTGTTGTTCGATTTGACCGGTAGGACCGCGCTCGTCACCGGCGCGTCAGGCGGACTTGGCGGCGCAATCGCGCGGGCGCTCCATGCCCAGGGAGCGACGGTCGCTCTTTCCGGGACGCGGCGCGAGGCGCTGGAGGCGCTGGCCGCCGAACTCAAAGACCGCGTGCATCCGACGCCGTGCGACCTCACTGACGCCGCCGCGGCCGACGGGCTTGTTCCAGTCGTCGAGGCTGCGCTCGGATCGCTCGACATTCTTGTCAATAACGCCGGCGTGACGCGCGACAATCTGCTTGTGCGCATGAAGGACGCCGACTGGGAGTCGGTCCTCGCCATCAACCTGACGGCGGCCTTCCGCCTGTCGCGCGCTGCGTTGAAAGGCATGATGCGGCGCCGCCACGGGCAAATCGTCAATATCACTTCCGTTGTCGGGGTCTCCGGCAACGCCGGCCAAGCCAATTACGCCGCCGCCAAGGCGGGCATGATCGGCTTGTCGAAGTCGCTCGCCGCCGAGGTCGCGACGCGGGGCATCACTGTGAATTGCATAGCCCCGGGTTTCATCACGAGCCCGATGACCGAGGCGCTCGACGAAAAGCAACGCGACGCCATTCTGGCCTCCGTCCCCATGCGACGGTTGGGCTCGGGCGAGGATATCGGCGCCGCCGCCGTGTATTTGGCGAGTTCCGAAGCGGGCTACGTGACCGGGCAGACGCTGCACGTGAACGGCGGAATGGCAATGATTTGATTGCCTTGAGCCAATCGAAGGACCGCG
This sequence comes from uncultured Acidobacteriaceae bacterium, assembly GCA_963748225.1. GTDB lineage: Bacteria > Acidobacteriota > Terriglobia > Terriglobales > Acidobacteriaceae > Bog-257. The sequence continues at coordinate 52,099 of CAVVHW010000009.1, read as the reverse complement.
CCGCGACGGGCCTCCCACCCTCTCGCGTTGACGGGAAAGATATGCTATCGACGCCCTTCGTCGTGGCGCGGGAGGGGGCGCACTATCCAAGCGTCGGCGTCGCGAAACCCGAACGAAACTCTTACCACCTCGAATTGGAGCAAACGGCCAGATTGCGGCTTCCCTCGACGGGGTCGATCGGGGACTTGATCAGGAAGTCGGGCGGCAAGGCCCGACGCATAAGGGAAAAGATGACATGAACGATGTCGCAGAGCGGGTGAAGAAGATCGTTGTCGAGCACCTTGGCGTAGAGGCCGACAAAGTCGTCGACAACGCCAACTTCATCGACGATCTCGGCGCCAACTCGCTCGACACCGTTGAACTGGTGATGGCTTTCGAAGAGGAGTTTGGGGTCGAAATTCCCGACGACCAAGCCGAAACGATCGTCACTGTCGGCGACGCCGTCAAATATCTCGAGAAGGCGTCGACCAAGAAGTAACGGCGGGCCGAGCGACTCCGATCGTCGGCCGCCTTTCCTCAAGCCGTATTTGCCTTTAATGCAAGGGCCGGCGTCCGCACCGGCCCTTCTTGTATTGGGGCGCAGGCCCCGGGCGAAGGCGGGAGTTCGACGGGGGCCGAGAAGCGTTAGAGAATGGATACCATCAAGGAATGGACATGGAGCGAATGAGGCGGGTCGTCGTCACAGGTCTCGGCATGGTCACTCCGATGGCTTGCGGGGTCGAAGCGACGTGGCGTCGCCTTTTGGCCAGCGAAGTCGGGCGCCGCCAGGGTCGAGAACTTCGATGTCTCGGACCTGCCCTGCCAGATCGCCGCGCAAGTGCCGCGCGGAACAGCGCCCGACGCCTTCAACCCCGATGACTGGATGGAGCCCAAGGAGCAGCGTCGCGTCGACGACTTCATCGTCTACGGCATGAGCGCCGCAACGCAGGCGCTGCGCGACGCCAATTGGGGTCCCAAGACCTATGAGGAAGAGATCGAAACCGGGGTGTTGATCGGCTCGGGAATTGGCGGACTCGGAGGCATCTACGACGCTTCCGTCACCTTGCATGAGAAAGGGCCTCGCCGCATCTCGCCGTTCTTCATTCCGGGCCGGCTAATTAATCTGGTCAGCGGCCAGGTTTCGATCGCTCACAATCTAAAAGGCCCCAACCACGCGGTCGTCACCGCCTGCTCGACCGGCGCCCATGCGATCGGTGACGCGGGCCGCCTGATCGCTCTCGGCGACGCCAACGTGATGATTGCCGGCGGCGCAAATCGGCGGTCAACCGGCTTTCGCTGGCTGGCTTCTGCGCCTGCCGCGCGCTGTCGACGGGCTTCAACGACCGGCCGAAGCAGGCCTCGCGTCCCTACGACCGCGATCGCGATGGTTTCGTCATGGGCGATGGAGCCGGATGCGTCGTGCTGGAGGAGCTCGAGCACGCCAAGGCCCGCGGCGCCGTCATCTACGCCGAATTGATCGGCTACGGCCTTTCGGGCGACGCCTTTCATGTCACTGCGCCCGCCCCCGACGGCGATGGCGCTTATCGGGCCATGAGCGCAGCGCTGAAGCGCGCGGCGATCTCCGCTTCGGAGATCGACTATGTCAACGCGCACGGCACATCGACTCCCGTCGGCGACGAAATCGAATTGCGGGCGGTCGAGCGCCTGCTCGGCAACTCGGCGGCTAAAACGACAATGTCCTCCACCAAGTCCTCGATCGGCCACCTCCTCGGCGCGGCGGGAGCGGTCGAGGCGATCTTCTCTATTCTGGCCATCCGCGACCAGGTCGCGCCCCCGACGCTCAATCTCGACAACCCGGCCGTCGAGACGGCGATCGACCTTGCGCCGCATTTTGCCCGCAAGCGTCCGATACAGGCGGCCCTGTCCAACTCATTCGGGTTCGGCGGCACCAACGCGTCGCTCGTTTTCCGCGCGCTGCACTGACTGCAGCTCCATCCGCAATTCGTTGTTTCCCCACATTGGCCCGTCGGGTAGACTTGTGCCGCGCGCGGGGGGGTCCAGCCCCGCGCCGGGTGAGCGTGGGAAGGTCGACGGCGAAAGTGCGCAAACGGCAGGCGACATGAGCGGAGAACTCGATCCCGGCGACGGCGAGGCCCCCCCCGGCCGCGGGTAAGCCTGTTCGGCCGCGTCAGCAAGCCTGTTTCCGCCGGCCCAACCCCACCGAACCCGCCGCGCAAGCCGCGGCGAATAGGTCTCTCCAGCGTCAGCGGGCTGCTCACCTTCGTACTCCTCGGCGCGCTGGCGACAGTCGGAGCGCTCGCCTGGCTGTTGAAGGAATCCCGCAGCCCCGGGCCGCTCGCCGCCGACAAGGTCGTCATGATCGTGCGCGAGGATGACGGCGGCAGCATCGCCGATCAACTCGAGCGGGCAGGAGTCGTGGACAGCGCGATGTGGTTCAACATTCTGACCCTGCTCGACGGCAATCGCGGCGCCTTGAAGCGTGGCGAATACGCGTTCAAGGCCGGCATGAGCATGAACGACATCGAGAGTGAGCTCGTCGCCCATCGCGTGGTCCGATACAAGCTCACCATCCCCGAGGGCCTGACCAGTGATCAGATCGTCCAGCGGCTGCGCGACGACACGGTTCTGATCGGCGACATCAAGGAGTCTCCGCGCGAAGGCTCGCTGATGCCCGACACTTATTATTTCGAGCGCGGCGACACGCGGCTGTCCATCCTGGCTCGAATGGCGAAGATGCAGACGAAGGCGATCGAAGATGTCTGGAAGGGACGTGCGCCGGATCTGCCAATCAAGTCTCCGGGTGAAATGGTCACTCTCGCCTCGATCGTTGAAAAGGAGACGGGCAAGCCCGACGAGCGGCCGCACGTCGCCGGGGTGTTCGTCAACCGCCTGGAAAAGCGCATGCGGCTCGAGTCTGACCCGACGATCGTCTATGGCCTCGCCCTGGGCAAAGGCACCCTCGGCCGCAGCATCACCAGAGCGGACCTCGCTCAGTCGACGCCCTATAACACCTACATCATCGACGGCCTGCCTCCCGGACCGATCTGCAACCCCGGCAAGGCGGCCCTCGAGGCGGTCGCCAACCCCTCGCGCAGCAAGGACCTCTACTTCGTCGCGGACGGAACCGGCGGGCATGTGTTCGCCGAAACATTCGATCAGCATCAGAAGAACGTCGCCCATTGGCGACAGATCGAGAAGGACGTCAAAGACAAGCTCGCGCCGGATGTGACGCCGCAGCCAGCGCATCCGCGGTTCGATCGATCCCCTCGATCCGTCGCAGTTCGGCGCGCTCGCCGCGCCGGCGCCAGGACAATCGGCGCCGTCCGCGATTCTCGCCCGTCTTAGCAAAATCGGCGCCGAGCCGGAAGGCGAAGGACGCGGCGCTAGCGTCAATCGCGGCTTCCGCCGTCAAGTCAATTGAAGAACTGGGCGCGGTCGTCGCCGGGGTCAACGACGCGCCGGCGGAAGGGCTGGCTTTCGCAGAGACAGATTCGGCGGGCGCGGGGACCGGGCCGATAGGCACTGCTCCCGTCCCGGCCGCCATGCTCGCGGATGAGAGAGCGCGCGAGGCCAAGTATGGAACGGCGCCTTTGGCCTCGACGAGCGTCGCCACCGACGCCTCGACGACCGCGACGCCAGCCCCGGCGCAGCCGCCGCAGACAGCGTCCGGCCGGCCGCGGATTTCGACGCCTCAGAAGGCACCAGCTCGACCCGCTGCTCAACAAGACCTACGACTTGAGTTACGCCAAGGTCGTGCCGCCGCATGCAATAGGCGCAGCCGCGTCAGGCTTCGTCGCGCAATCGCTCACGTACGATCGCGAGCGTGATGGCGCAGGCATTCGAGACGTTGAGGCTCTTGATCGGCCCGGGGAGATCGAGGCGGGCGAGACGATCGCACCGCTCGCGCGTGAGACGCCTCAGGCCCTTGCCTTCCGCGCCAAAAATCAGCGCCAGCGGGCGCGTGAGGGTTTCACCGCCAATGAGGTCGGGCGCCTCTGAATCGAGCCCGATCCGCCAGTAGCCCATGTCCCCCAACTCAGCCAGCGCGCGGGCAAGATTGGTAACGTTGCAGATCGGCACGTGCTCGAGCCCGCCAGAAGCGGATTTCGCGAGCGTCCCGGCGAATTCCGGCGAATGGCGCTCGGTGGTGACGAGCGCGTCGACTGCGAAGGCTGCTGCGGTGCGCAGGATCGCGCCGACATTGTGCGGATCGGTAATCTGGTCGAGGACGACGACGAGACCGTCGGCCGGCAGCTCGTCGACATCGATCGGCGCGAGCGGACGCGCCTCGAGCAGCAGCCCCTGATGAACCGCCTCGCGCGGCGCGCGGGCGGAGATTTCCTCGGAGCTCATGATCCGGGTCTCAACCCCGCGCGCGGCGATGTCGGCGCTGAGCCGTTCCGCCGCCGCCGGCGTGGCGTAGAGGCGGATCAGTTCGCGGCGCTCGGCCCTGAGCGCGGCCGCGACGCTGTGGAAGCCATAGATCCGCGATACCTTCGTCTCTCGCCGATCGTCGTCCAGGCGATCGGGGCGCGGCGCACGGGCGAGCGCCGGCTCCGCGCTTTGACGCCTCGGGGGGGCGCCGGCAGGGGGCGAGCGTTTGCGCCCGCCGCTCGAAGGCGGGTTCACGCGGCGGTTGCGGTTGCGGGTCATCGGCTGAATGCTCGTGTTGCGTCGTCAATCGTTAGAGCGGAATGGCTTTCGCGGGAAGGCGAGTGGGGGCTCCTTCGCGTTGTTTCGGTGTGCGGCGACGGAAGCGTCGCCCCGCATGATCAGGCTGTTTGGCACAATCCGAACAGCAGCATGGCGGATCAAGGGCATCTTTCCAGTTGACAGCCCGCTCCCTGAGGCAACATAAGCCTGCCCATGAACCCGCCTCGGCCTGCCCGGGGCGTTTTCGTCCTCAAGGCTTCAATCCTGCGGACGCGGGGGAGTGTCCCGAGCGGCAAAGGGGGCGGACTGTAAATCCGCTGGCTAAGCCTTCGTAGGTTCGAAGTCCTACCTCCCCCACCATCCCTGATAGCCCGCTGACGCCGCAGCGCGCCCGAAGAAGGTTCGGACGCGTTCGCCGGTCCCATCGGTCGGACACAGCCAAGGCTCAAACGTTCTCGGCCTGTATGGCCCGGATCACGGCGTCGGTCACTTGCCGGGTGTTGGCGGTTCCGCCGAGATCGGGCGTGTGCAGGCCGCGATCGGCGGTGACACGCTCGATCGCCTTCATCAGGCGACGGGCGGAGGGTTTCTCGCCGAGATGCTCCAGCATCATCGACGCCGACCAGAACGTGCCGACCGGGTTGGCGACGCCCTTGCCCATGATGTCGAAAGCCGAGCCGTGGATCGGCTCGAACATCGAGGGGAACTTCCGCTCAGGATTGATGTTGGCCGTCGGCGCAATCCCGAGCGATCCGGCGAGCGCCGCCGCGAGATCGGAAAGAATGTCGGCGTGCAGGTTCGTCGCGACGATCGTATCGAGCGTTTGCGGCTTCAGCGTCATGCGCATCGTCATCGCGTCGACCAGCATCTTGTCCCAGGTCACGTCAGCGAACTTCCTTCGCCACTTCGGCGGCGATCTCATCCCACATCACCATGGCGTGGCGCTGCGCGTTCGACTTGGTGACAACGGTCAGCAACTTTCGCGGCCGCGACTCTCGGCCAACCTGAACGCGAAGCGCATGATCCGGGTAACCCCGGCGCGAGTAGCATCGAAACGTCAGTCGCGACCTCTTCGGGGAGCCCTGATGCACGCGGCCGCCGACACCGGAATATTCGCCCTCGGAATTTTCGCGGACGATCACCCAGTCGAGCTCCGGACCGGACACTGACGCAGGGGCGATGGTGATCCCGGGAAGGATGCGCGTCGGCCGGACGTTGGCGTACTGGTCGAAGGGCTGGCAGATGGCGAGACGCAGGCCCCAGAGCGTGATGTGGTCGGGAATGTCGGGATGGCCGGCGGAACCGAACAGGATCGCGTCGTGATGGCGGATCTGCTCGCGGCCGTCCTTGGGCATCATGCGCCCGTGCTTTTTGTAATATTCGCCGCCCCACGGGAAATGATCGAATTGTAGGGCGAAGGTCCCTTCGCGCCCGGCCAGCGCCTTCAGAACCTCGACTCCCGGCTTCGACGACTTCCGTTCCAATGCCGTCGCCGGGAATGACCGCGATTGCATAGGTCTTCCTGGCGGGGGACTGCTGGCCTCCCCCAAGAGCCCGACCCCGCGCGGCGCTCATCGTTCGATCTCGGCGATCCAGACCTGCATCGAGCCGGGGTCGCGGTTGGCCCAAAGATGATAGGGGAGGGCGACAAGCGTTGCGTCCTCGACCGCAGGCGCCTCGGTCGAATAGAGCGCGCCCGCCTCCTTCCCGGCAACGAGCCGTTTCGCATTCGCCTGAAGCGTCATGACGCCCTCGAACAAATCGTTTCGCCATCCAGCGTCGAGCGCGCTCGAGCGCGGCAACGCTAGCGCGTGGACCGCTCCGCCGGGATTGTCGGCCTCCTCGACGCAATAGATCAACGGACCTCGTCTGAGTGCGGCGCGACCGACATCCATGCGCACGTTCGGATGGGCGTAAAGGCGCTCGGCCGGCATGGCGAGATCGAGCGTCACGGCGTCGCCGTTGCGCAAGAGTTTGCGGATGGCCGCGTAGCCTTTCGTAGGCGCGAGCTCCATCGGCTCGCCGTTGACCGCTACGATCGCGCTCTTCGCCCAGCCAGGAATGCGCAATTTCAGATCGAAAGTCACTGGCGCTTCGGGATCGATGTTGATCCGGACTTCTCCCGACCAAGGGTAGGCGCTCGCCTCGCTAATCGCGACTTTCACTCCTGCCAGTGTAACGGTCGTTTCGAAACCGCCATAGAGGTGGAAGGCGACGCCGTCTTCGCTCACCGAGAGCGCGTAGCCGGCGACCGACGCAACCAGGCGTGACACGTTCATCGTGCAGCATGGGCAGAGGTGCCATGCCCAGCGCCGGTGCTGGCCCCGGCTCTCGAGTGGATTGGCGTAGAAATAATGCGTCCCCTCGCGCCCCAGCCCGGTCAGAGCGCCGTTGAAAAGCGCAAGTTCCATCACGTCGGCGTAGCGGCCGTCGAGATCGAGATGCAGCATGCGCTGGGCCCAGAAAACGAGCGCAACCGAGGCGCAGGTCTCGGCATAGGCGGTCTCGTTCGGCAGATCATAGGGCTCGGTAAAGCCCTCATTCGCTTTTTCCGGCCCGATACCAGCAGTTACATACAGCTGCGCGGTGGTGACGTCGCGCCACAGCGCCTCACAGGCGCCTTTCAGGCTCTTGTCGCCAAGTTCGAGCGCAAGGTCGGCCATCCCCGAGGCCATATACATGGCGCGTACCGCGTGGCCGACTACCCTGGTCTGCTCCCGGACGGGAATATGCGACTGGTTGTATTCGTAAGTTCCGGCCCAGTAGCTCGCCGGATCCTCGCCGCGCGCCAGCGCCTCCTCGGTGAAATAATGCGGCTTATGCCCCCGCTCGTCGATGAAATAGGCGGCGAGATCGAGGCGCCTGCGGTCGCCGGTGAGACGATAGAGCTTGACCAGCGCGAGCTCGATCTCCTGATGTCCCGGATAGCCGCGCTTCTGTCCTGGACCGCGGCCGAAGACCGTCGCGATATGATCGACGTAGCGCTCCATGACGTCGAGCATCTTTGCCGCCCGGTGGCGCGAAAGTAGGCGATCGCACCCTCGAGCAGATGGCCGGCGTTGTAGAGCTCGTGGTTGTCGCGCAGGTTGGTCCAGCGATTCTCGGGCTCGCGGCCATTATACCAGCAGTTGAGATAGCCGTCCGGCGATTGGGCGCGCGCCAGATCATCGACGATGGCGTCGATTTTTGCCTCAACGTCCGCATCGCGCCGATGAGCGAGCGCGTAGCTCGCCGCCTCGATCCACTTGCCGACATCGGAGTCCCAGAAGACCTGCATGGTGAAGTTGTGGCCGTTGCGCGGGATTTTGAGCGGGGGCGGCGGCTGCGGCAGCTTAAACGAATTCAAGGATGCCAGCCTCGGCAAGCTTGGCGTGCTGACTCGGGATTGTTCGCGTCAGAACCGTCTCAAGGCGCTCGCGCCAAAAAGGGCTGGTCAGCGACACCTCCGCGAATGGTACAGGCGCGTAGCCGCGACGGGTCATGCGTTCGATTCTCCCATGAAGCTGCGGCTCGCACGCGAGCCGCAAGAGTCTCCACCACCAGCGAACAGGGCAGCCGCCGCACTCCGGCGACGGCCCGGCCCGACATCATCTCGATCAAGCATTCGCCCGCCGCCCGGCCGAGCGCGTCAAGGTTCATGTCGACGCTGGTCAAGGGTGGCCGCGCGCCCTTGGCCATGACCTCCCAATTGTCGAAGCCGACTACCGAAACGTCGCCGGGCGTCGAGCGTCCCAGGTCGCGCAGCCCTTCGATCGCGCCGCGCGCGATCTGATCGTTGCCGCAAAAGAGCGCGTCGGGCGCAGCGCCGCGTCGCGCGTAGAGACGCTGCACCGCCTCGCGGCCCCAAGCCTCCGACCATTCGCCCGTCAGACACGCTTGGGTCCGAGCGCCAAATCCGGCCTCGGCGAGCGCGGCGCGGTACCCTTTCTCGCGTAGGCGGACGGCCTCGAACCGCTCCGGACCGGTGATATGGGCAATGCGTTTGCGGCCGAGTCCGGCGAGATGGCTGACGGCGAGCCTTGCGCCGCCCTCGTCGTCTGGCAGCAGGCACAAGGCGTCCGGATTCTCGATCTGCGAGTAGACGTAGACGACCGGCAATCCGCGCGCCACCGGCTCGATTGGCTCGCGCTTGTCGGCGCGTCGCGCAGTAACGACCAGGCCGTCGACCCGCTTGTTGAGCAATTGCTCGATGTGCCGGCGCTCGCGCAACGGATCGTCGGTGGCGTTGCACATGAAGACCGCGATGCCATGATCGAACAGGCGTCGCTCTAGCGCCGCGACAATCGGAAAGGCGAAGCGGCCGAAACTGTCGTTCGAGAGGATGCCGACCGTCATCGAGCGCGCCCGGTGCAGGCTCTGCGCCAGATCGTTCGGCCGATAGTCGATTTCCTGCGCGATCCTCAGCACCCTGGCGCGGGTTTCGGCGCTGAGGCGCCCACTGGAGTTGAGCGCCTTGGACGCAGTGCCGATCGAGACGCCGGCGAGCCGGGCGACATCGCGGATGGTGAGCGCAGGACGCGCAGGACGCTCGTCGCCGCGCCGCATCGCGTCACCAGCGGAGTCGCTCATTTGACCGCGCCCGATAGCAAACCGGAAACGTAATAGCGCTGCAACGCGAGGTAGACGGCGAGGCAGGGAATAATCGAAATGACGACGCTCGCCTGCAGGGCGCCCCAATCGACCGCGCCGTGATTGCCGATCCGCACGCTGACCAGAAGGATCGGCACGGTGAACGAAGTCTCCCTGTTCATGAAGATCAACGCGGCGAGAAATTCGTTCCATGAATTGATGAACGCGAACAGCGCCACGGTCACGATCGCAGGCACGGCCAGCGGCAGAAAGACGCGGGTGAAGCGCTTCCATGCCGAGCAGCCGTCGATCATCGCCGCCTCCTCGATCTCGCGCGGTATCGCCTCGAAGCTGTTGCGCATGAGGAAGATCGAGAAGGGCAGCTGCAGGATCGTATGCACGATCGCCAGGCCGAGATGGCTATTGACGAGCCCAACTCTCGCAAAGTCGAGATAGAGCGGCGTCAGCAGCGCCTGATAGGGGATCATGATCGGCGCGAGCAGGCCGAGAAACGCGACCTCCTTGCCACGCATGGCGAAGCGCGCGAGGCCGTAGCCGGCCGGCGCGGCGAGCGCAATGCAGGCCGCGATGGTCATCAGCGCAACCATCCCGGAATTGCTTACATAGGTTGCAAGCCCGGCCTGGAAATTGATGACCTTGGCGTAGTTCTCGAAGCTCAGCGCCTGCGGCAGATAATGCGGCGGGACCGCCGAAGCATCCTCCGCCGTCTTGATCGACGCGAGGAAGGAAAGCGCCATCGGCGCGGCCATGATCGCGATCACCACGACGCAGGCCGCCGCGCCGAGATAGACGCGCGGCGCCGCTCCCCCGCCGCGCGGCGTGGAAATCACACGCTCGGCTCCATCCGTCATTGCGGCCGCGGTCATGTCTCGGCGCCCCGCGCGGTGAGCGCGATCTGCATGGTCGAGAAGAACAGGATGATGAGATTGAGAACAATCGACAGGTGCCACGTAGCGAGTTTGAACGAGATGAATGAGTTCTGATAGATCCAATAGACGGCGGTGAACGTCTGGCCGCGCGGGCCGCCGGACGTCATGATGTAGAACTGGTCGAAGGCAAGCATCGAGCCGATCGCGCTGACAAGCGTCGTGAGTAGCAGCACCCGGCGGGTCAGCGGCAGGATGATGAGACGAACACGGCTCCAGTAGTTCGCCCCATCCATCAGCGCAGCCTCGAGGATGTCGGTATTGATCGACTGGATTCCAGCCGCGAACAGCACCATGCCGAACCCGACGACCTTCCAGGTGATCGAGATCACGACCGCCCAGAAGGCGAGATTGGCGGTGGCGAACCAGACGATCGGCTCGCTGATGACGTGCAGGTCGACAAGGAGCTTGTTGAGGAGCCCGACCTGTTCGTCGAGAAGCCAGAACCACAGAAGGCTCGAGCTCGAGAGGCCGATGACCACAGGAAGGAAGACCATGGTCCGGGTCAGCCGCTTGAGCGGCGTGTTCTCGACCGTAAGCAGCGCAAGCGCAAATCCCAAGATCATCAGGATCGGCGTTAGGACGATGGTGTATTTGGCCGTGAATTCGAGCGCCCGCCAGAAGCTCGAATCGTTCGAAATCCGCCAGTAGTTGAAGAAGCCGATGAATTTGCCGCCGCCGAGCAGCGACCGGTCGGTCAGCGACACGGCGACGAGCTGGCCGAGGGGGATGAAAACGAAGACGCCGACGAACAACAGGGCTGGCGCCATGAAGAGCCAGCCCGGCCATTGCGGAAGGGTTCGCGTCCGTCGCATCGAGGGAACGGCGCTATTGACCGGCGATCTCCTTCATCTTGTCGCGCCCCTCCTTGATCGCCCCGTCGACGTCGCCGTCAAAGATTGCGCGCTGGAGCATGTTGATCCACGGGCTCAGTCCGAGTTCACCATGTCGGCGAAATGATAGACCCAAGGGACGTAGCCGACGCCAAGCGCCTTGGCGGTCACGACGACGCGCGGATCTGCGGCGAAATATTTGTTGTCGGCGAGCGCCGGCCGCGACGGCAGAATGTTGTTCTTGGCGAGGCCTTCGAGCTGCGCTTCGTCGGTCAGCTCCCAAGCGATGAACTGCTTGGCGAGGGCCTCGTGCTTCGAGCCCTTCGGGATGGCGACAACGTCGCCGCCGACAAACGAGGAGACCTGCCCTGGCTTGACGCCTGGCAGGAAGGTCACGCCGAAATTGAGGTTCGGCACTTCTTTCTTGAGGTCCGAAAGAAGGAAGCCTCCGGTGCCCTGAATGCCGATTTTGCCCGTCTTGAACTCGGCGGTGAAGTTCGCGCCATTGTCCGTCTTGCGCGCTCTTCGGCACGAGGCCCTCACTCCACATTTCCTTGAACGTTTCGAGTACGTCCTTGACGCCCTCGCCGGTAAGGGCGTCATCGTTTCCATTGGCGGGCAGCATTTTTGAACCTGCGGCCACCATCATCGGCGAGGTGGTGAAAATGTTGCAGCCCGGGCAGGCGCCCGAGAAATAGAAGCCGTAGGTGTCGGCCCCGAGCGCATGAATCTTCTTCGCGTCGTCATGGATCTCGCCGATCGTCTGCGGCGGCTTGTCCGGATCGAGCCCCGCCTTCTTGAATAGGTCCTTGTTCCAGACCAGGATCGACACGTCCGGCGTGAAGCCCGCGCCGTAGAGCTTGCCCTCGTAGGTCGCGATGTCCTTGTAGGCTTGGGCGACCGAGGCGTAGTTCGGATTGCCCTTGAGGTCGGCGGTGAGGTCGACAAGGAAGCCGGCCTTCATGAAATCGGGCATGTAGATAAGATCGAACGACACGAGGTCGGGCACGTCGCCGGCCTGCACGCCGGTCGCGAGCTTGGTGACCATCTGGTTGTCGGGGATGGTGGTGAGCTCGATCTTGTCGGGGTGGGTCGAGTTCCAGAGATCGACCATGTGGGTTGCGGCGTTGACGCCGCTGGCGCGAACCCACATTGTCATGGTGTCGGCGCAGCCGCGGTAGCGAAGGCTGACGAGGCGATCAGCGTGGCGGCGAGCGCGCCGCAAGTCCTCGGCATAGTCATGAACTCCTCCCGGAAAAGATGACGAACGCGTTGTTATCATTGAAAAAGCTCGCTCCGACCGTTCAGGTGAGAAAAGCTTTTCCCAATCCTTGTACTTCGGTGAGAGCCGTGCGGCAAGCCTGTTCGCCGCAAAACGCGAAATGGCGGCGCGCTCCTCGCCGGCGCAGCTTGTCTAGCTCTCCGCCAGCGCCTTCAGAAGATGCGGCGCGAGCGGGTTCTCGGCGCTGCCTTGGCCGACGTCAGGTCGAAGGTCGAGACGGTGAGCCAGGCCCTGCCGAGAAAGCTCCGCTTCGAGAACGCGGCGGCGTGGTGCAGCCAGCCCACGGCCACGCCGGCGTCGACCAGCCCGCCGAAGGCGGTCGAGGGAAAGCCGGTCAGGACATAGTTGGGCAGCAGGCCGCCCAATGCTCGTCGAGCATCGGCCCGCCGGGCAGGCCCGACCACGGGCCGTCCGCCCGCCGCCAGGCGAACGCGCCCATCCATTGTCCGTCCCACGGCGTTCCCGCACGCTCCCTCAGCAGCATCGAGGGAAAGTTGTGCCGGTCGTTGAGCGGCAGGCTGCCGCTCCGGGTCGATCGAGCGCGTCGGCGGAATTGGCGATCAGCAGCGCCTTGCGGCCGGCGATGCAGCGACTTCGCGAACCGGCGTCGTCAGCCGCGTCGCGAGCACGATCTCCGCCTCCTCGGGCGTCGCGGCGCGATTCGGCCAGCCGATCGCGGCGAGCGCCGCCGAGGCCGCGCCGTCGATCGGGAACAGCGACGGCGCCGGGCGCCAAGCGGCGGAACGATGCAGAATTCCATCTCGTTGCGCGACAGCAGGCGCCCGCCGCCGTCGCGCGCCTCGAGTTCGAGCGGGACAATGGCGATCGCGCCCACGGCCCCGGCGGTCAGCGAGAATCGTTGTCGGCTCGGGTCCAAGCGCGGCCACGCCGCTCTCGTCCGCGAAGCGCCAGGCGAGCCTTGCGCCCTCCGGCGTCTCGGCCGCGCCCGCGAGGCGAGCCGAAACCTCGAAGCGCTCGCCCGCGCGAACCGCCGTGCGCGGCGCCCGCGCGATGATCGAGCCATGGGCCGCTGCAGGTTGGCCAGATGTTCGGCGAACGCGCGCGGGCGGTTCGGCACGTCCATGAGGCCGTTCGACTCCCACTGCACGTCGTTGAGCTCGGTGATGACATAGCCGGAGATCGGGCGCTCCCAGCGCAGCGTCTCGATCTGGTGCTTGAGCGCGCGATACTGGAAGTCCTGCGCCGCGCTGACGAAGCCGTCGAGGTCGCCGAAGATCGGCGCGAGCCCGGCGTCGCGAAAGCGCGTCTCGATCCCGTGCGGATAGGCGCTGCCAAGGTTCCAGTCGTGCCCGCTTTCGAACCACCACGGCTCGCTGCCGTCCTCCTCCAGGATCTCGCGCGGATGGGGCAGCCCCCACACGCCGAACTCCGAGCAGATCAGCGGCTCGTCGCCGCGCCGCTCAGCATCGCCATGCGGCGAGAAGGTCCAAGCCGCGCGGGCCGGCGAAGGCGCGCGTCGTCGCGGCGAAGGCCTCGTTCTGGTGCGGGAAGCCGTTGTACCAATGGAAGTCCTCGATGTCGGTCTTGAGGTGATAATTGCGCGGGAAGCACGGCGAGTTGTCGACGAGCAGGCTGTCGGGGACCAGCGCCTTTGCCGCATCGAACGTCTCGATCAACCAGCGCCGGTCGTCCGGATTGTCGTCGAGATCGATTCCCCATCCCTCGTTGAAGAGCGTCCAGATGCAGATCGAGGGATGGTGGCCGTGGGTTGCGACCGACGTCCGGAACACCCGCTGCAGCGCTTCGCGCGTCACGGGAGCGAGGAATTGCATGTAGGGCATGTCGAGCCAGACGATGAGCCCGAGCCGGTCGGCGAGATCGAAATAGAGCCGGTCCGGAATCTTGACATGGCAGCGCAGCGTGTTGAGCCCCATCGCCTTGGCGTGGACGAAGCGCTGCTCGAGAAACTCGGCGCTCGGAGCGCGGCACTCCTCCTCGGGATGCCAGTCCTGATCGAGGGCCCCGAACATATAGAAAGGCTCGCCGTTCAGAAGGAGGCGTCCGCCTTCGGCCTCGAACCGCCGGAACCCGATCCGTCGTTCGGCGCTGTCGACGATCGCGTCCGTCGACGGACGAGTTCGACCGTGAAATCGTAAAGCTTGGCGCTATCGGGCGACCACGGGTCGGGATTGGCGACCTCGAGCCTCGCTTCGAACTCGGCGGAGCGCAGCGGGACGTCATGCAGCGCCACGGCCTGGCCCGAGCGGGACAGCGTGAGCCGCACGCGCCCCGGCTTGGCCGCCTGGGAGAGCATCCCTTTCACGACGACGCGTCCCTCGCGCGAGGTCGTAGGCGCATCGAACCGCAAGTTCGCTCAGGTGAACTGGATCGCGCGCCTCGATTCGCGCCGGCTTCCAAATTCCGCCCTGGACCCCGTACCAGTCCTGCTTTCCGGCCAGCGACTGGCTGAAGTCGGCCGCCGTTGCGGTCGTCGGGGACGCGCGCGTCGACGCCGAGCGCGAACGAGGTCTTGCCGTCGAGCGCATCGGTCAGGTCGACCTCGATCGGGGTCCAGCCATCGCCATGAACCGCAACCGCAACCTCGTCGACGAGGATCACCGATTTCGTGGAACACGCCCTCCATGACGAGAACGATGCTTTTCCCCCTCCAACCCGGCGGGATTTGAACGCCGCGCCGATATCGCCCCGTCCCGCTGCGCGTTGCGCAGCGCCGGAAACTGAGCCTGCCAGATCCCTGGCGAGCGGATCGTATGGCCCTCGCCGCCGAGCCGCGCCGTCGGACCTTCGAATTCGAAATCCCAGACGCCGTCCAGGGTCAGCGTTGCCCGGCGTCTGGCGGCATCAGCGCGCATGAGAGGCTCCGACAAGGCCTGGAAGGCGACCGGCGCGGCCGCAGGCCGGATTATCCAAATATCCGAAAAGCTGATACAAAACCCGCAAGGCTGGGCAGGACCGAGAATGTCGCGCAATTTCCTGGTGATCGATCCCGCGGAGCGGCCGGACGTGGTTCGCGGACTGGCTTCGCTCGCCCGGGCGCGAATATTGCGCCTGTTGCATCGGCGGCCCGGCGTCAACGTCAATGACATTGCCGAGGCGCTCAACCTGCCTCAATCGACCGTCTCGTCCAACCTGCAAATCCTCGAAAGCGCCGGACTGATTCGGACGGAAACGCAGAAGGGGCGGAAGGGCAATCAAAAGCTCTGCTTCTCCGCCTTCGACGAGGTGCTGGTGATGTTCCGCGACGACGTTGGCGGCGTCGACGCCAACGCCATCGAAGTCGCGATGCCGATCGGGCTCTATACGAGCTGCGAAGTGAGCGCCCCATGCGGCCTGTGCTCGCCGCACGGAATCATCGGGCTCCTCGACGTGCCGGGGACCTTCCTCGACCCGGACCGGATGAATGCGGGCCTCATGTGGTTCACGCGCGGCTTCGTCGAATATCAGTTTCCCAACAACGCCCGGCTGGTCGGCAGGGCGGTCACCGCGCTCGAATTCTCGCTCGAGCTTTCGTCCGAAGTGCCCGGGACCGCCACCGACTGGCCATCCGACATCACGGTCGCGGTCAACGGCAGGGAGCTCGGCGTCTGGACCAGCCCGGGCGATTTCGGCGATCAGCGGGGGCTCTACACGCCCGACTGGTGGAAGCTCAAGGGCAGCCAGTACGGCATGCTCAAGAGCTGGCGGGTGACGCCGGACGGCGCGTTCGTCGATGGCGTCAGGATCTCGTCGCTGACGCCCAAGGACCTCGACATCTCCGCCCACCACTCGATTCGGCTCAGGATCGAGGTCAAGCCCGACGCGCGCCATCCCGGCGGCGTCAACATCTTCGGCCGCGGGTTCGGCAATTACGATCAGGACATCGTGCTCAGGCTCACGACCGAGGCCTGAATGATCCAAGGACGCCGTCGTTATCGCGCGGATCAGAGCGTCGCTCCGGTCGCGCCGAATAGATGGGCCTGGCTCTCGTTGAGACGAAGGCCCACGCTCTGACCTGATTTTGCCGCCAGGTTGCCCTCACCCTGGACGATCAGTTGCCCCGCCGGCGTATCGACGTAGAGAATGGTCGAATTGCCGAGATGCTCGATGATTGCGATCGCGCCGACCAAGGCTGCGCCCGGATCCTTTGGATCGACCAGGATCAGATGCTCCGGCCTTACGCCGAGTTCAGCCGACCTCGCGTCCCCGCTCGACTTTACGCCGATATCAGCCGGCCGGCCGCCGGGGAGGATCACGCGCGCCGTGTGGCCGTTCGTCGCGGCGATATCGATGGCGAAGAAATTCATGGCCGGCGAACCGATGAACGCGGCGACGAACTTGTTCGCCGGCGTGTTGTAGAGCTCGAGCGGCGAGCCGACCTGCGAGATGGTTCCCCTGTCGAGAACGACGATCCTATCGGCAAGAGTCATCGCTTCCGTCTGATCGTGCGTCACATAAATCATCGTCGTGCCGAGATCGGCGTGGAGCTTGGCCAGTTCGAGGCGCATTTGCACCCTGAGCTTGGCGTCGAGATTGGACAAAGGCTCGTCGAACAGGAACACTTCGGGCTTGCGCACCAGCGCCCGGCCGATCGCCACCCGCTGACGCTGGCCGCCGGAAAGCTCGGCCGGCCGGCGATCAAGATAAGGTTCGAGCTGCAGGATGCGCGCGACTTCGAGCGCCCGCTCGTTCTGGACCTTTTTCGGCTGTCCGGCAACCGAGAGCGAGAAGGCGATGTTCTGCCTCACCGTCATGTGCGGGTAGAGCGCGTAGGACTGGAACACCATGGCGATCCGGCGTTGCGCCGGCGGCGACATCCGTCACGTCGAGGTTGTCGATGAAGCACTGGCCGGCCGTTATCGGTTCGAGACCCGCGATCATCCTGAGGAGCGTCGACTTGCCGCAGCCCGAGGGGCCGAGGAGAGCGGTGAACGAGCCCTTGTCGACGCTCAAGCTCAGGTCGCTGATTGCAGTGACCGGGCCGTAGCGCTTGGTCACCCGCCGGAGTTCGACATGCGGCGCCGCGCCGCTCCCGTTTCCTGCCGCCTCCGCGCTCACCCCTTGATCCCTGCCGAGAGCATGATCGCCTGGGTCACACGGCGCTGGAATATCAGATAGATCACCGCGACCGGCATTGCAGCGAGCATCGCGACGGCAAGGTCTCGCCCGTAGCTGACGCCGAAGGCGTCGTGGACCTGAGTGATGCCGACGGTGATGTTCATCTTGTCCTCCGAGCTGATCGCGAGGAATGGCCACAGAAACTGGTTCCAGGCGCCGATGAAGGTGATGATCGCGAGCGCGGTGGTGACGCCCCAGTTCATCGGCAGATAGATGCGGAAAAGAAGCTGGAACTCGCTCGAGCCGTCCATCACCGCCGCCTCGCGGAAATCCTTCGGCACGGAATCAAAGAACTGCTTGTAGATGATGATCGTGACCGGCGCGATCAGCTGCGGTCCCACGACGCCCGCCAGCGTGTTGATGAGGCCGAGCTGGCTCACCACGATGAAATGGGTGACGATCAGCCCTGTAATGGGCACCATGAAACTGGCGAGGATCATCCACCAGAAGAGCCGCCGGCCCGGGAAGTCGAGCTGGGAGATCGCGTAACCGGCGCCCGCCGCCATCATCACCACGAGCACCGTGACCGCCGCCGAAGTGATCAGCGAATTGACGTACCAGAACCCGATCTTCGTCTGGAGCAGCGACGTGGACGTAATTCTCGAAGGTAAAGTGCTCCGGCCACAGCTGCACCCCGGGCCGCACGATCTCGTACTCGTGCTTGAAAGTCGTAATCAGCGCCCAATAGAGCGGGAACGCCCATATGACTGCGCCGACCAAGGTCGCCAAGGTGATGACGAGCCCGACTGCGTCGAGCTGTTTCATCCGCGCGAGCCGACGCGCGGTTGGCGGCGAAAGGAGATCGACGGTCTCAACGGAAGCGCTCATCTTTGCCCTCGCGCTCGCAGCAGCTGAAACTGCAGCACTGACAGGACCGCGATCACCACGAAAAGCACCACCGCGGAGGCGGCGCCGAGGCCGCCCCGGTTCAGCTGGAAGGCTTCTCTGAAGACATAGTAGACCATGACCATATTGGCGTCAGGCCTGGAGGAGAGCAGATAGACCTGATCGAAGATCTTGAGCTGCAGGATGAACTGGATGGTGAAAACGAGCACGGTCATCGGCCAGATGAGCGGCCAGGTGATGCGCCGGAACTGGTCCCAGCGGCCCGCGCCGTCGAGTTCGGCGGCCTCATAGATTTCAGTTCGAAATGTTCCTGAAGGCCCGCGACGAACAGGAGCAGGCTGAACCCCAAACACCACCAGACCGTGATGGAGGCGACCGCCGGCATGAACAGCGGAACCGTCCGAAACACCGAGATACGCTGCCCGTCGTTCAAAGGCGCAATGAGGTACTGCGCCACGCCGAAGTCCTTGTCGAACATCCAGCCCCATATGCGGATTACGACCGAGACCGGTAGGATGTAAGGCAGAAAAAACGCCGCCAGTACGAGGCTCTGGAGCCAGCCCTTGAGGCGGGTTACGCCGAGCGCGATGAGGAGCGCGAGCAGGGTCCCGGTCGGCACGGACAGGACCACGAAGTAGATCGTGTTCCAGACCGCCGTCGAAAACAGCCGGTCCGAAGCGAGCCGGAAATAATTGTCGAGCCCCACCCATTTGCCTGGTCCGATCAGCGGCGCGTTGGTGAAGCTGAGCTCGACCATCTTGATGGTCGGATAGACGAAGAAGATCACGTAGAAGACGACGAACGGCGCCATCAGCACGGCGGCCGTCAGGGAGTCGCTGCGCGAACGTTTGATCATCGCGGCGGCAAGCCTCGCGTTCCGCGACCCGCTCCGGCCAGCCGCAAAGCGGGGCCGGAGCGAGGCGCAGAACGCGATCATGGAATCATTTGGCCAGCGCTTGCAGATCGTCGCGGATCTTCTTCGCGGCGTCGGCCGGCGCGATTTCGCCGTTCAGAGCAGGGATCATATAATTGCCCGCAGCGTCATAGACCGGCGAAGCAACCCCAGCATAAATTGAGACCGGATCGAAGACCGCGGTCTTGGCAAGCGAGACGTAGTCGGAGTTCGGCTTGAGCGCCTTGAACTCCGCGCTATCCTGCACTGGGAGGTACGCTGGGATGTGCCCGCCGCCCGCCCATTCGAGCGAATGCTGATTGAACCAGTGGATGGTGTCGAGCACGAGCTTGCGCTTCTCGGGGCTGAGCGGGTTGCCCTTGCGGTCCGGAATCGCGAAGGAGTGGGAGTCAGCCCATGTCGCCGGCTGGGAGTAGAGGACTGGAATCTGGATCGCGCCCCAGTCGAACAGCTGCCCCTTCTTGGCGAGGTCCACCATGGTCGGGACCTCCCAGACGCCGTTGATGTGCATCGCCGCCTTGCCTGAGGTGAAGAGGGCGATCGAAGCGGGATATTCGGTGTTCGTCGGCGCCCAGCTTGTTCTTCGTCCAGCTCTGCATCTCGGCGAGCGCGGTCTCGGCCTTTGCGAGGTTGTCGCCGTCAAGGAACTTGCCGTCCTTCAGGAACTCTCCGCCCTGCTGGTTAAGCAGGGTGTAGAAAATGCGCCAGCCCGAGCCCCCGTCGTTCGGCACCGAAAGGCCGGTTACGCCGTTGCCCGTCAGTTTGGCGAGCGCGGCGTTGAAATTGTTGACGCCGTCGAGGCCCTTCGGCTTGCCGTCGTCGCCGAGCAGGCCTGCCTTCTTGAGCATGTCTTTGTTGTAATAGAGAATGATCGAATGGATATCGAGCGGTACGGCATATTGCTTGCCGTCCGGACCTTGGGCCGCCTTCCAGTTGGCGGGGCTGAAGTCGCTCGCCTTTATGCCCGCTGCGGCGAGTTCGTCGGGCTTGAGTTCGCTCAGCACGCCCTCGGAGACGCCGAGCGGCATGCGCAATTCATGATAGGTCATGATGTCGGGGCCCTGCCCAGTCGCCGCGGCCGTCTGCACCTTGGTGTAGAACGGAATGCCCCACTCCGAGGTCGTCGCGTCGATCTTGACCTTGCCGGCGTGCTCCTTGTTGAACTCGTCGAGCATCGATTTCATGCGGACGCCGTCGCCGCCGCTCAGGAAGTCCCACCAGACGATGGTTTCCTCGGCTCGCGCCGCGCCGACCGTCAGCGCCGCGCTGGCCAGGGTCGCGTACAAGATTTTGCGGATCATCTCGACTTCCTCCCAAAAATGACCTGGCGGCTTCCCGCAAGTTCAGGCGCGCGGTTCCATAGAGTTGCGCCTTCGGAAAGCCTTGACCAAGGATGGTAGCGAGGAAAACGCGAGGCGCCAAGCGCTTTCAATCAACGAATTTGATACTGAACGTCGACGAGGCCCTCGCGCCGCCGCCGCGAAGGATCGTCCGGCCGCGTCGATCTTCCAGCATTTCCGTGGCAAAAGAACGCCTCGGACCGCTTGGAGCCGCGGCTTGACGCGCCGCGCGGAAGCGGCTCCTATATATCGAACTTCTTGATATTGAGCGGAGGGAACATGCGCGCTTCGGTCACCGCCAATCGGGACTACGGGATCGCGAAAATCGACGACCGGCTGTACGGCGCGTTTCTCGAGCACCTCGGGCGGGCGGTCTACACCGGCATCTACGAACCCGATCATAAAACCGCCGACGCCAACGGCATGCGGAAGGACGTCATCGACCTGGTCCGGGAGCTGAAAGTTCCGATCGTGCGCTATCCCGGCGGCAATTTCGTTTCGGCCTACAATTGGGAGGACGGGGTCGGTCCGCGCAAGGATCGCCCGACGCGGCTCGACCTCGCCTGGCACACGTCCGAGTCCAACGCGGTCGGCGTGCACGAGTTCGCGCAGTGGTGCGAAGCCGCCGATACGGAGATGATGCTGGCGATCAATCTCGGCTCGCGCGGGCTCGATCAGGCGCGCAATTTCGTCGAATACGTCAACGGCCCGACCGGCAGCGCCTGGGGCGACCTGCGCAAGAAGCACGGCCGCGCCGAGCCGTTCGCGGTCAAGCACTGGTGCCTCGGCAACGAGATGGACGGGCCGTGGCAGGTCGGCCACAAGACCGCCGACGAATATGGCCGCCTCGCCAACGAGGTGGCGAAGACGCTCCGCGCCTTCGACAAGTCGCTCGAGCTCATCGTCTGCGGCTCGTCGAATTCCGACATGAAGACCTATCCGGAGTGGGAGCGCGTCGTCCTCGAGCATACCTATGATGCGGTCGACCACATCTCGCTGCACATGTATTTCGCCAATCGCGCGAAAAACACCGCCGAGTACCTCGCGCTCAACGCCAAGCTCGACGCCTATATCAACGCCATCGCCTCGACGATCGAATTCGTCCGCGCGCAAAAACGCAGCCGCAAGCGGGTGACGATCTCATTCGACGAATGGAACGTCTGGTATCATTCCAACGTCCAGGATCGCGAGATCCTCGGCGGCGCCAAGGGCTGGCCGCATGCGCCCCGGCTGCTCGAGGACATCTATAATTTCGAGGACGCGCTCCAGGTCGGCTTGATCCTCAACACCTTCATTCGTCGCTCCGACGTGGTGAAGATCGCCTGCATCGCGCAACTCGTGAACGTCATCGCGCCGATCATGACCGAGCCCGGCGGCGCGGCGTGGCGGCAGACGATCTTCTATCCCTATTTCTTCGCCTCCGTTTACGGGCGCGGCGAAGCGCTTCAGCTCAGCGTCAGGTCGCCCGGCTATGATTCCGAGGTCGCCGACAACGTGCCCTATCTCGACATCTCCGGCGTCCACGACGAGGCCGGCAAGACACTGACCTTCTTCGCCGTCAACCGGCACGGCGCCGAAACGCTCGACCTTGACGTCGACCTGCAGGGTTTCGGCGCCGCGAGGATTATCGACCATCAGGTGATGACGAACGCCGACCTCGAAGCGGTCAATACGCTGAAGAAACCACTGAACGTCGCGCCGAAAGCGGGATCGGACGCGAAGGTCAAGGACGGGCGCCTGACCGCGAGGCTCCCGCGCCACTCCTACCAGATGATCCGCCTCGCCCTCGCATAAGGGGCTTTCGGTTCGAAACGAAGCACGTTCGTCATCGCGAGTGTAGTGAAGCAATCCAGAGAACGTAGGGCAGCTGCGGTGGCCCCGGATTGCTTGGTCGCCAAAGCCCGTCGATAGACGGGCGTTCTTCCGAACGCCCCATAGCCCGTCGAAGACGGGCGTTCTTCCGAACGCCCTATAGCCCGTCGAAGACGGGCGTTCTTCCGAACGCCCTATCGCTCCTCGCAAGCCCGGGGGAAGCCCAGCAAAGACTCCGGGAAGCCCAGCAAAGGAAACCGGAAGCGGGGCAAAGGAATCCGGAAAGGTATCAAAGGAAAACCCTTCCGTGAATTGGGCCTTTTCAATGGGTTACGACGATCCGGCGAAAAACCCGCTTCTCCCCGCTTCTCCCGGCGCCGCTGCTCGAGGCGGCGCGTTCGGCGACAGGACCACTCTATCCGTGCTTTCTGATAATCGCAAGAAAAAGCCGCGCTCCTATCGCGTTGGCTGTTGTGGGGAAGGAATCGGGAGCATGGCGGAGGTGGCGGACGGCGCCATCAAGGCGTCATGGCCGGGCTTGTCCGGCCATCCCGAAGGCCCAGCGCATCTACGCAGGCAAGCGCGAAAAGCCTTGCGACCGTCGCCTTCCTGCCGGTCGCGCCGAGGCGGGACTCGTTCTTGCGGCGGCCCGGCGTGGATGGCGGACAAGCCCGGCCATGACGGCAAGGGTTCGACGAACGAACAGCAAACCGGTCGACCAACACATATCGCCAAAGACCAAAAGCCGGCGCGCTCGCCGGCGGCTTGACCGACCGCGCCCGTGAAGCCCCGGCCATGACGCGCGAAGAAATTGCAACCTGCTTTAGGCGCGCGGGCGATCTCAAAGCCCCAACTCGGTCAGCCCAGAATGGTCATCGGGACGCCTGCCGAGGCCGAAATACTTCCGGTCTGTTTCGGCGATTGGCAGGTCGTCGATGCCGGCGATACGCCGGCGCATGAGGCCGTGCTCGTCGAATTCGAAGAGCTTGTTGCCATAAGAGCGGAACCAGTGAACCGCTGTCGTCATGCCATTCGTAGGGGAAACCCACCCGGCGATGCGATTCTCGCGAATCCCCCACAGCTCCTTATGAGCCGATAGTCGAGCTCTTTCTCCATTTTGCGCGTCAGGAACGCGTGGATGGTCTTCCGGCCGTCGATACTCGACGCGATTGTGCCATTTGCTGTCCACCGTATAGGCCAATCGAGACCGCGCCGGGTCGCGGGCTGTTCCAGGCGTCCTCTGCGAGACGGACCTTTGCCTGGCCGTTTCCGGCGTGAAGGCGGCAGCGCGGACGATCGGTCGTATCCATGGTCACTTAATCCCCGATCGTCTCGCCGACGGCTGGCGTCGACGCTGGACTTCCGCCGAATATACGCCGGCGCGGCGCCCCGTCCGCCAGACAACGCGTGGGGCCGAGCCCATCTACCGGACTGTGGCCGTACATTCGACGAGATAAAAGGAACGGCCGCCCGCAACGGCGGACGGCGCCCATCGACGGCGCGAGGGAGGAAGCGCGCCGCCACAGGGTAAAATCCCGATCAGACAGCGATCTTAAAGGATTTCGCCACCTGTTCCTTGATTGGCCTCGACGGCGTCGGTCATCGCCTTCTGCGTCAGGGCGCCGATGTCCTTGGTCTGGCTGGTCATGGTTTCGACCTGCTTTGCGCGCGAACTCGCCCTGGAGCGTGATGACGTCCGACAGCGACTTGGCCGCGAACACCGATTTCAAGAAATCGAAATTCGCATCGGCGTTGGCGCGCAGCGCTTCGAGCGCCCTGGCGTTAATGGCGAGCGCGCCGTCCTTGGCGGCGGCGAAACTGATCTCGAACGCGCTTGTCGCCTCTTCGGCATGGGTCTTCGCCTTGGCGAAAGCGGCGCGCGATTCCACAACGCTCTTTTCGAGCGCGCTGCGGAAGCTTTTTTGAATCGCCTCGACGGGCGCGCCGACTTCGGGCGCTGACGGCAGGACGGCGTTGATCGCCGCGGCGGCGGTCTCGACGGGAGCGGCGGCTGAAACCTTCGGCACGGCGGCGCTCCTCTTGGGCGCAGCGGCGGCGCTTTTCTTCTTCGCAATTCGCATTACAAAACCTCGACGTTCAAGTTGGTGGTTGACTGGGTTGACGATGGTCGACTTCTCACGAAACGGCCCGATCAGTTCGATCCGGGCGTTACGCTCTTCTGGATGAGGGTGGCCAGCTCCTTCGCCTGGTTCTGCAGCACGGCGAGCTGTGCTTTCATGTATTCGCTCTGCAAGGCCAGAGCCTCCTGGGGATCCTTCGCTTTGACCAGCTTGTGAGCCAAATCAAAGGCGGCGTTCACATTCTGCTCGGTATAGGCCAGCACGTGCGAGCTGACCGATTTCGCCCCGCTCTGCGACGTGTTGGTCGCATCGCCCGCGACGCCCGACGCGCGTTGGGCGACGGTGAGGAAGCCCTCGAACGCCTTCCGCGCCTGCTCGACGCTGCGCTCGGCGAAGTCACGCAGTTCATTTGGAATCTCAAACGGCGAATTGGACATTTTCTTCCCTTTCGGCTCCGGGTACGAATCGGCGCCCGGTCTTTGAGCATCCCTATAGCGACCTTTTTGCTGCAGTGCAACATATTTTGCGCCGCACCCAAAAATTTTAACCTTGGCCTTAATCAGCCGCGATGGCGCCGTGGTGAAACCCCGACAACCGCGTTAAGCTTTCGCTAACGCTAAAGCCCGAGTTGTCGGCCTCATCAGCCGCCGCCGGCGCTGATCCATCGCGAGCGCCGACCTTGACCCATTCGCCATCGTCATCGTCCACCGCCGAACCTGCGATCCGGTCGCATGGGGATGCCGCGGCCTTCGATCCCCTGCTGGCCCCCCCGGACTGGCTCGGCGACAACGCGCGACTGGCGATCGCCTTCCCGCCCGCGCGGATTGTCGAAGCGAGCCCGGCGATGCTTGCCTTGTTCGGGGTCGAGGACGTCGAGGCGCTCGAAGCCCGGCTTGTGCGCGGCGAGGGGCCGAGCGCGCGGCGCCTCCGCCATCTGGCCGCAACCCTGCCTGTCGGCGGGCCGGCGCGGCTCGAAGGCATGCGTTTCGTTGTCGACCGGCGGCCGATGAGCGTGAATTTCTGCTGCTCCCGCATCGCCGCCCCGGATGGCGCGACTTGGCTATTGGTCTCGGTTCCGGCCTTGGGCGCGGCTGACGCCGAGCCGCCCCGGCCCGCCGAGGAAAGCCCTGCTCCCGCGCCGGAGGACCCGCCGGCGCCGAATTTGGGCGGCCCGCCGCCGCCGAATTCGCGCTTCCTGTGGACGCTCGACGAGGCCGGCCAGTTTGGCCCGGCGGATTCCTTGCTTGCCGCCGCCGTCGGGGCCAACGCGCCGCGCCGCGGCGAGAGCGTCGAAATCCCTGATCCGCCGGGCTGGGGTCGAAGGCGGCGACGAACTCGTCCGCGCTGTTGGGGCGCGGCAAACGTTTTCTGGCGTCGTCCTCGGCTGGCCGGTTTCAGGATCGGATCGCCGGCGGCTGGTCACTCTTTCGGCCGCGCCGCTATCCGGCCGCCAGCGCGAATTCTTGGGCTATCGCGGCTTTGGCTTGCTCGGCGACGAGATCGACGCCGCGCCGTCGAACCAGGAAGCGGTCACGCCTCAGGATGACGATCGACCCGCGGAAGCGCCGCTCGAAACCGGCGGTCCGTCCGCCGAAGAGCCTGAAGCCGAGGTCCAGGCGCCCGGCAGCTCCGATGAACTGCCGGAAACGGATTTCGCGCCCTCTCCCATGGACGCTCCCGAAGCCGCCCCGCCCGATTCTTCACTCGAGGCCGAGGCGAACGCGACGGACGCGCCGCCGGCGGACCTTTCTCAGCCGGCGCTCGGCAAGGGCGCCTCGGAGAGCGAGGCTGGAGCGGCGCCGGCCGAGCGTTCCGCCGAGGTTTACGTCTTCCGCCACCCGCCCCCTCCCCCGGCGTCGAACATCGTTCCGATCCGCCCCGGCGCGCTCGACGCGATCGGCCTCCGCGAGCCGGCGCACGGGTCGCCCTCCGAGAGCGTCGAGCTCAGCCGGAGCGAGCGTGACGCCTTTCGCGAGATTGCGCGGGCGCTGGTGGGGCGGACGCCGGCGTCACGCGACGAGGGCTCGGGCGAAGCAGCGGAGCGGGGGATGGATTCGCCTGCCGGATCGGCGGCGCCATCGGCGCCAGGCGTCCCCGGCGGCGCCGACGATGAGGAGGTTCGGCGCAACGCCGTGGCCGTTCTCGACCGCCTTCCGATTGGAGTCCTCATCGCCCGCGACGCGCGCGCGCTCTATGTCAATCGCACGCTTCTCGATCTCGTCGGCTATCGCGATTTCGCGGAATTCGAGGCGGCGAACGGCCTCTCGGCGATGTTCCGCGATCACGATCCGCAACGGATGGCGGACGAGGATGCGGGCTCGGTCGGAATCGTCCGGGCCGACGGGAAAATTCTGGCCGTCGACGGCCGAGCCCAGGCGATCGGGTGGGACGGCGCCCGGCGACGCTGATCGCGCTGCGCCGCTCGCCCGAAGCGCAATTGCACGCCAGATTGCGCGCGGCCGAGCGCGAAACGCCGACGCGCGACAGCAAGGCGAGCGATCTCCAGGCGATGCTCGACCGAGCGGTCGACGGCGCGGTCACGCTCGACACCGCCGGGCGCATCCTTTCCCTCAATGAGCCGGCCGAGCGGCTGTTCGGCTACAAGCAGAACGAGATCGCCGGCGAGAGCGTCCTCATGCTGCTCGCGCCGCAAAGCCATCCCGACACGACCGCAAGGCTCGAAGATCTAAGCCGCGCCGGCGAGGCTGAGGCGGGCCTTCGTCCGCTGCAGGTGATCGGGCGCGATCGCGCCGGCGGATCGATTCCCCTGACGCTTACGCTGGCGCGGATCGGCTCCAGCGAGGCGCCGCACTTCTGCGCGCTCGTTCGCGATATGAGCCGCGAGCGCGAGGCCGAGCGGCGCCTGATCGCCGCGCGCGACGCCGCGGAGGCCGCGAGCGCGGCCAAGACCGACTTTCTCGCCCAGGTCAGCCACGAAATCCGCACGCCCCTGCACGCCATTCTCGGCTTTGCCGAAGTGATGATGGAGGAGCGATTCGGGCCGGTCGGCAACGAGCGCTACAAGGACTACCTGAAGGACATCCACGCCTCCGGGAGCCACGTGACGAGTCTGGCCGACGACCTGCTCGATTTGAGCAAGATCGAGGCGGGCAAGCTCGAGCTCGCGTTCGCCGCCGTCGACGCGAACAGCGTCATTCGCGAATGCGTATCGTTGATGCAGCCTCAGGCCGCGCGCGAGCGGGTCATCATGCGCGTCTCACTCCACGACCGCCTGCCCCGCGTGATGGTCGACGAACGCTCGCTCAAGCAGATCATGCTGAACCTGATGTCGAACGCGGTGAAGTTCAACGAGCCGGGCGGGCAGGTGATCGTCTCGACGGCCATCGACGCCGCCGGACAGGCGGTGATCCGGGTGCGCGACACCGGCGTCGGCATGAGCGAGAACGAAGTCGGCCTCGCGCTCGCGCCGTTCGGCCGGGTCGGCAGGGCTGAGGCCAAGGGCGGGGCCGGGCTTGGCCTCCCGCTGACCAAGGCGCTGGCGGAGGCGAACAGGGCGGAATTCTCGATCAAGAGCCGCCGCGAGCAGGGCACCCTGATCGAGATCGCCTTCCCCAACGTTCATGCGGCGCAATAGGGATCGAAACGGGACGCCGCCGGGTTCGAAACCGCGCGAACGGACCGCGCCTTGCACGCCTTCCGCTTTGACACTATTTTCTCGGCCCGTGTCGGGCCGCCATAGCTCAGTTGGTTAGAGCGCTAGATTGTGGATCTAGAGGTCCCCTGTTCAAGCCAGGGTGGCGGTACCATCCAATGATGACCTGGGCAGGTCTCGCGAAGCGAACGAAGGCGCGCCGTCGCGAGTGTGCGCGACATCCGGCCCGCTCGCGCCCTCAGGACGACGCGGCGGCCTCGTCCGAGCGGTTCATCGACGACCGCGACGCGGCGATCTTATGGATGACGAGCCGGATGTCGCGGTTGTCCTGCATGAACCGGTCGAAGTCGACCTTCCGCAGCACCAGGAGCCGGCAGTAGGTCATGGCGACGACGTCGGCTTGCCGCGTCATACCGGTGAGGAGCGCCATCTCGCCGAACAGGTCGCCGGTGCCAAGCGGGATGCGGCGGCCGGGAAAGACGACCTCGGCCGCGCCGGAAGCGATGAAATAGCAGGCGTCGCCCCGATCACCCTCGTGCACGATCAGCTCGCGCGGCACGGCGAAACGGGGCCTGAGCAGCTTCTGAACCCGCTCGAGCTGCTGGTCGCTGAGATCGGCGAACAGGTCCAGCTTTCCGATCAGCTCGCGGGTATCGAGGCCGAGATCGAAGCGGGGCCGGGTCTCCCGCGCCTGCATGTCCTCGACGCTGCCCTTGAGATCTTCATACACCTCGGCCGCGATCAGGCCTTCCTTGAACAGGGCGTCGTAGCGTCCCATCTCGCGCCGCAACGCTGATTGGCGCAGGAACCGGGCTTCGAGCGCCGCGGCGTAGTGGGGATATTGGCGCCTCAGCGCGTCGAGCGCGGCCGTCGTCTGTCTGAGGCGCTCGCTGAGGATGGCGTCGATGAGCTCGACGACCCGCTCGCCGAAGATCGAGCGGGATCGCGCCGCGTGAGCCCCGGCAAGCTCCTGGATCAAAAGCCGGGTCAGGAGCAGCATCTCGAATCGGTCGCCGAGCCGATCGGCGAGGAAGCGCACGACGCCCGCCCGGCGATAGAGGAAATACGCGGCCTTGAAAGCGAGCGGGAAAGCGAGCGACGACTCAACGGCGCGCTTATAGCCGAGACGCCCGCTGCTCCTCGCGCCCTCGCCCAGAGCTTCGGCGTTTCTGAGCAGCGCTTGCACGGTGACGGGCGAAGCGGCGCGCTCGGCCATGATTTCGAGCGCCAGCATGCGTTCCTGGTTGCCGAGCGCCACGAGCGCGATGGCGAGGCGCTCATGATCGGTCAGGGCGGCCTCTTCATCGCTGCGCGACTTTGCCGCCGCGATCCCCTGCTCGTAAGGCGCGAGCGCGCTCGCGAGGGCCGAAGGCGCGATTTCGTGCTCGCGTCCGGCAACGCGAATGGCCTCCGTGATCTCCGCGTAGGAGAGCGCCAGCACCCGGTCGCGCAAGGCTTGGTCGATCGGGGACAGTCGATCGAGACCGAGAAGGTGAATGACCGATCTCAGCGTCGTGCCGTTGACCAGGAGCGTGAACAGGACCATGCCCGTCGCGAGCACCGCGACGAACCGCTGCACTTCGGGGTTCAGCGTCGAATTCTCGGTCACCGCGAGCGCCAGCACGAGGGTCAGCGCGCCCCTCAGCCCGCCCCAGGCGATGGCGATCTTGTAGGCGGTGCTGATCGGCTGAGTGAGTTTGGCGAGGCTCAGCAGCGGAAGCAGCAGGAACAGCACCAGGAGACGCCCGCCGAACGCCGCCGCGATCATCACCGCGATCAGGACGAGATCGTGGAAATGCACGTCGAGCAGCAGCTTGGGCACCAGAATCGAAGCGAGCACGAAGACCAGCGAGTGGGCCCAGAAAGCGATCTGCGCCCAGAGATCCGTGATGAACGACCAGTTGTAAGGCGTGATCCGGGACCGTCCGGAGGTGCTGACGGTCAACCCGGATGTGAGCACGGCGACCACGCCCGAGACATGGAAGAGGTGCTCGGCGCCGATGAAGACCAGATAGGGCAGCGCGACGGTCAGCGTGGCTTCGGCAAGCCGATCGTCGCGGGTCCAGGGAATGAGCTGCAGCAGAAGCCGGCCCGACACCACGCCGAGGACCGCTCCGCCGATGAAAGCGACGACGAATTGCACCGCGCCGCTGGCGATATCGGGCTGGCGCCCGGATACGATCACGCCGAGCAGCACCACGAACATCACGATCGCGGCGGCGTCGTTCAATAGGGACTCGCCCTCGACGAGACGGGTCAGGCGCGCGGGCGCCCGACATCGCGAAAGACCGCGATCACGGCGGCCGGATCGGTGGTCGCGACGACCGAGCCGAGCAGAAGGCAGACCACCAGCGGCAGGCCCGAGACCGGCCATAGCGCGACGCCGACGACGGCCGTGGCGACGACAGTCGCGACCACGGCGAGCATGAGGATCGGAGCTGAGTCCTCGAGCATCCGGCGGACGTCGGCCGTGATGGCGCCCTCGAAGACGAGCAGCGGCAGGAAGACATAGACAAAGGTTTCCGAGCTCACCGGCAGGTTGACGAACGACCCGGCGATGCCGTCGAAGCGGTCGGAGAACGACGAGCGCAGGAGAAAAGTCGAGAGAGCGCCGATCGCCGCCCCGATGACGGCGAGCAGCACGACCGGAGCAAGGTGGAGTCGGACGGCGACGGGTTGAGAAACGGCCACCACCACCAGCAAAGCGGCAAGGACAGCCAGAACCACGACAATATCGAGCATAGGGCAAAGATCCTGTGCGGCGTCAGCGCCCGAGGCAAACCACCGGACTATGCCCGGCATTCGGGCCCAACGCGAGCCCGCCGCGCCGCCGTCCCCAGCCTCAAGCTGAAATGGTCTTGGGAAAGTTCTTCGGCTCGAACGGACAGAGATCGACCAGAACGCAGACGCCGCAGAGCGGCTGGCGGGCCTTGCAGACATATCGCCCGTGCAGGATCAGCCAGTGATGCGCGTGGGGGAGAAAGCGCTTCGGGACGACGCGCATCAGTTCGTCCTCGACCTCGCGCGGCGTTTTGCCGGGCGCGATTTGAAGCCGGTTGGCGAGGCGAAAGACATGGGTGTCGACCGCGATCGTCGGCTCGCCGAAAGCGGTGTTGAGCACAACATTCGCGGTCTTGCGCCCGACGCCGGGCAGCGCCTCGAGCGCCTCGCGATCGTGTGGCGTCTGACCGCCGTGCTCCGCGATGAGCGCCCGCGAGAGGGCGATGACGTTCTTGGCCTTGGCTCGATAAAGTCCGATCGTCTTGATTTGCTCGGTGAGCCGCTCGACGCCAAGCGCGACCATCTTTGCTGGCGTATCGGCGATCGCGAACAGCGCCGGCGTGACCTTGTTGACGCCCGCGTCGGTCGTTTGCGCCGAGAGCACCACCGCCACCAGGAGCGTAAACGGATTGGCGTATTTAAGCTCGCCCCTCGGCTCCGGATTGGCGGCGGCCAACCGTTCGAACATCGCCTCGGCCCTCGCCGCCCTTGCCTGCCGGGATTCTCTTCGCGCCATGAACAATCTATAGGCAGGCGCTTCGGCCGCGCCAAGCGCGGGTGCGACTAAAGCGGAGGTTGCCATGCGTCGCCACGGCAAGCATTATGCCCGCATGGGCTCCGGCTTCGGCGGCGCGCCGCCCGGCGAACCTTGAAATCGGGAGGAACAGAAATGAAATCGCTCAGATGGAGTTTGATGCTGGCGGGCGCGCTTTGCGCGTCGCTTGCCGCCGGCGTGGCCTGGGCCGCAGACAACAAGGTCGTCATCGGCGACATCGACGACATGTCAGGCCCCTATGCCGACGTGATCGGCGCCGGCGGCGTCGAGGCGCTGAAGATGGCGATCGCCGATTTCGGCGGATCGGTGCTCGGGCAACCGATCGAGGTCCTGACCTTCGACCATCAAAACAAGCCGGACATCGCCGGGCAGAAACTGCGCGAATGGGCCGACACCAGCGGGCTGACGATGCAGCTCGGCGGCTCCAACACCGGGGTCAGCCTCGCCATGGCCGCCGCGTCCAAGGAAAAGAAGATCCCGTTCATCGCCATCGGCGCGGCGGGCGCGTCGCTGACCGGCAAGGATTGCACGCCCTACATGATTCATTACGGCTACGACACGACCGCGCTCGCCAACGGAACCGCCAAGACCATTGTCGAGGGGGGCGGTAAGAGCTGGTTCTTCCTCACCGCGGACTACGCCTTCGGGACGCAGCTCGAAAATGCGGCGGCCGCGGTCGTCAAAGCGAACGGCGGAACCGTGGTCGGCGATGTGCGGGTGCCGCTGGGCACATCGGACTTTGCATCCTACCTGCTTCAGGCGCAGGGCTCTGGCGCGCAGGTGCTTGCGCTCGCCAACGCCGGCGCCGATACGTCCAACTCGCTCAAGGCGGCAGCCGAATTCGGCCTAACCAAGACGATGAGGCCAGCGGCGCTGCTCGTGTTCCTGACCGACGTTCACGCCGTCGGCCTCGACATCGCGCAAGGGCTGGTGCTGACGACCGCCTGGTACTGGAACATGAACGACGAGACGCGGGCGTTCGCCAATCGCTTCTTCGAAAAGACGAAGAAGATGCCGACCTTCTCCCAGGCGGCCTATTATTCGGCCACCATGACCTATCTCAACGCCGTCAAGGCGGTCGGCACGACCGATTTCGGCAAGGTCATGGAGCAACTCCACAAGACCAAGGTCAACGACATGTTCGTCAAGGACGCCCCCATCCGCGCCGACGGCCTGCTCGAGCACGACATGTACATCGTTCAGGTCAAGACGCCCGCGGAGTCGAAAGGCGATTGGGACTATTACAAGATCCTCAAGACCATGAAAGGCGAAGAAGCCTTCGGCAAGCTCGCCGACTCGGCCTGTCCTCTGCTCAAGAACTGAGTTCCGCAGACGACCCCCGCGCGGCGCCTCGGCCAAGGAGACCTCGCGCGGGCCAGCGGCCTTGACTTCACAAGGCCGCGATTTGAGCCCAGAAATCGCCAAATCACCACGTTCGGGCCACATTCCGCTCGGCCTTGCATGTTCCGATCGCGCTAGCGAGGGGCGCTTTGTCGCCCGGCGAGTGGGCGATGACGATCGGCCCGGATCTTCCTGAGGCGGTGACAGCCTTCAAACGTTTCGGCTTCGGCGCGCGTCCGGGGGACCTGAACGCGGCCGCAGCTGATCCACGCGGGTTTCTGCTCGATGAATTGCGGAGCGCCGGCGTCGCGTTGATCGGCGATCCCGCGCCCCCGTCCGGGCCCGCCGCGTTGCGGGCCTATTACCTCGCGCTGCAGCAAAGGCGGATGGAGCGTATGAACGCGGCGCCGAGGCCGGCGCCGCTGCCGCCAGCCGTCCAGCCCAGGCCGCCGCTCATCCCCTTGTCCATGGCCCCGGTGAGGCCTGAGCCGGCGGGCGGCCCGTCGATGGAGGCTATGAGAGCCGCCGCTATCCCGATTGCGCCTCCCGCGAGCACCCCGCGGATGGCGGAGCCCGCCGCCCCGTCGATGGCCGTCGAACCCGCCGAGCCGCAGGCGCACAAGCCCGTGTTTGACCAGTTCCGCGTGGAGGCCATGACGCGCCTTCAGAAGCAATTGCAGGCGCGCGCGGGTTTTG
Source organism: uncultured Acidobacteriaceae bacterium (assembly GCA_963748225.1). Classification (GTDB taxonomy): domain Bacteria; phylum Acidobacteriota; class Terriglobia; order Terriglobales; family Acidobacteriaceae; genus Bog-257. Next base: position 18,580 of record CAVVHW010000009.1, on the reverse strand, counting down.
TCGAGCGGCTCGTCGTCTTCTGGTCGAATCATTTCGCAGTCTCGGCCGCCAAGGGCGGGGAACTGCGCGTCGCCGTGGGGCCGTTCGAGCGCGAAGCGATCCGCCCGAACGCGCTGGGCAAGTTCTCCGCGCTCCTTTACGCAGCGGAGACCCATCCGGCCATGATCCTCTACCTCGACAACCAGAATTCGATCGGCCCGGGCGCCCCAAGCCTAAGTTCGCCGGCCGCAACCGGGGCTTCAACGAGAACCTCGCGCGCGAAATTCTGGAGCTTCATACGCTCGGCGTCGGCTCCGGCTATACGCAAGCCGATGTCACCGAGCTTGCGCGAATATTGACCGGTTGGAGCGTCGCAGGGCTGGAAAGCGAAGGGAGCGAAACCGGCGCATTCCTTTTCAAACCCGATTGGCATGAGCCGGGCCAGCGGACACTCCTTGGCAAGATCCACGGGGAAGCCGGCGTCGAGCAGGGGCGCGCGGCGCTCGACGACCTCGCGCGCCATCCCGCGACGGCGCGGCATATCGCGACAAAGCTCGTGCGCCATTTCGTCGCCGACGAGCCGCCCCAGGATCTCGTCGACGCGCTGGCGCTCAGATTCCGCGAGAGCGACGGCGACCTTGCCGTGGTCGCTTCCGCTCTCGTCACCGACGATCGCGCTTGGCGCGCGAAACCGGTCAAGATGCAAACCCCCCTCGAATTCATTATTGGCGCGGCCCGCGCCACTGGATTTACGCCTTCCGATCCGTCGCTCTACCTCCTGGCGCTTAGCCTCCTCGGCATGCCGCTATGGCAACCCTCGGGGCCCAACGGCTTTTCCGATCTGAGCGACGCCTGGTCGTCGCCGGAGGGCATGAAGGTTCGGCTCGACCTTGCCTGGTACATGGCTCAGCGCATGCGCGCGACCTGCGATCCCCTCGCCGCCCTGAACACAGCCTTTGGCGAGACGGAGTCGCGTGAGACGACCCAAGCGATCGCGCGGGCCGAATCGCGCGAACAAGCGCTGGCGCTCTTGTTCATGTCGCCGGAATTCCAACGGAGATGATCATGGTCCGCGACCGACCAGAGTTCGCCGTCTCCCGCCGCGCCTTTGTCCACGCCGCGGGCGCATTCAGCGCGAGCGTCATGTGCGGCGCCGGCTTCCTTCGCGCACCGGCAAGCGCGGCTGGCGCGCGCGACCCGCGTCTGGTCGTCGTGATTCTGCGCGGCGGCGTCGACGGCCTCGCGGCCATCCCGCCTCTCGGCGATCCGGACTACGCCCGGCTGCATGGCGATCTTGCCTTTAGGGCTTCCGGCGAGCGCGCCGCGCTTCCGCTCGACGGATTCTTCGCCGCGCATCCTTCGCTTTCCGCATTCAAGCGCATGTACGACGAGAGGCACGCGGCGGTCGTCCATGCGGTCGCGACCGGCTACCGCGACCGTTCGCATTTCGACGGCCAGGACGTGCTGGAAAGCGGCAATCCGAAGCCAGGCCGCGCCGAGAGCGGCTGGCTCAATCGGACCTTGGGCGCATTGCCTGCGTCCGCCGGGAGCCGCCGGCTCGGGCTCGGGGTCGGCGCGTCCGCGCCGCTCGTCATTCGCGGTCCGGCCCCCGCGCTCGGCTGGGCGCCCTTCGGCGGCATGACGCCGGCGAACGAGGATCTGACCCAGCGCGTGCTCGATCTCTACGCCCATCGCGACCCCCAGCTCGGCGAACAGCTCAGCGCCGCGCTCGCGGCGGAGAAAGTCGCGTCGGAAAGCTCGGCGCCCGATGGCGCGGCAAAGCCGCGCACCGGCGGCGTCGTCGCACAGATGCGGATCGCAGCCGAGGGCGCCGCGCGCCTGCTCGCCGCGCCCGATGGACCGAGGATCGCGGCGCTCGCGTTCGACGGTTTCGACACCCATCAGAACGAAGGGGCGGCGCACGGGTGGCTTTCCGAGCGCTTTCAGGGGCTCGACGCGGCTTTCGAAGCCTTCGAAGCCGACCTCGGCGAGGCCTGGAGGGACACGGTCGTCGTCGCAATCACCGAATTCGGCCGCACCGTTCAGGTCAACGGCACGCAGGGCACCGACCACGGCACGGCGACGGTCGCGCTCATGGCCGGCGGCGCGCTCGCGGGCGGGCGGGTCATCGCCGACTGGCCCAGCCTGAGGCCTGAGCGCCTCTACGAGCGCCGCGACCTCTATCCGACCGCCGATCTTCGCGGCGTATTGAAGGGCGTGTTGCTCGACCAGTTCGGGCTCTCGCCGAAAACGCTCGCCGAGGCCGTTTTCCCCGACAGCGCCGGCGTGGCGCCGATGAGGGCGCTTATCGCCTGACGGGCGGCGCGAGCGGGCGGCGGCGGATTATTGGAGCGCCACCCGGTAGGCCGCCTCGGTCTTCGCGGCGATTTCCTCCTGCGTCACGCCGGGCGCAAGCTCGATCAGCGCCATGCCGCGAAGCCCATGCTTATCGATCGTGAAGACGCCGAGGTCGGTGATCACGAGGTCGACGACCCTGGCGCCGGTCAGCGGCAGGTTGCAGTGATGCAGGAGCTTCGGGCCGTCCTTGGCGGAATGCTCCATCACCACGACGATCTTCTTGACCCCGGCGACGAGGTCCATCGCCCCCCCCATGCCCTTCACCATCTTGCCGGGAATCATCCAGTTGGCGAGATCGCCGTTCTCGGCGACCTGCATCGCGCCCAGGATCGCAAGGTCGATGTGGCCGCCGCGGATCATCGCGAATAATCGGCGCTCGAGAAGAAGCTCGTCGTCGGCAATTGCGTGACGGTCTGTTTTCCCGCGTTGATGAGGTCCGGATCCTCCTCGCCCTCGAACGGGAACGGCCCCATGCCAAGCATGCCGTTTTCGCTCTGCAGCTGCACGCTCATCCCCTGGGGGATGTAGTTCGACACCAGCGTCGGGATGCCGATGCCCAGATTGACGTAGAAGCCGTCCTTGCAGTTCCTTGGCGGCGCGCGCCGCCATCTGGTCCCGGTCCAGGCCATGGGAATGTCTCCAATCGTTTCAGGCCGCGTCGCGCTTGCGGGTCGTGCGGCTTCGATCCGCTTGAGCGCGTTCGGCACGTGAACGATGCGCTGAACGTAGACGCCCGGGGTAATGATATGGTCCGGGTCGAGTTCCCCTGGCTGCACCAGATGCTCGACCTCGGCGACCGTAAGCCTTGCCGCCGTCGCCATCATCGGATTGAAGTTGCGCGCCGTCTTCCGGTAGACGAGGTTCCCCTCCGTGTCGCCCTTCCAGGCGTGGACGAGGGAGATGTCGGCGACGAGCGCCGGTCTCCATCACGACAGGCCTCGCCGTTGAAGTCGCGGATCTCCTTGCCCTCGGCGACGATCGTGCCGACGCCGGTCTTGGTGAAGAAGGCGGGAATGCCGGCGCCGCCGGCGCGGATGCGTTCGGCCATCGTGCCTTGCGGGTTGAATTCGAGCTCGAGCTTGCCCGCGAGATAGAGGCTGGCGAAGATCTTGTTCTCGCCGACGTAGCTCGAGATCATCTTCCTGATCTGGCCGGTCTCAAGCAGGACGCCGAGGCCGATCCCGTCGACGCCGGCGTTGTTGGAAACGACGGTCAGGTCCTTCGCCCCCGACTTGCGCACCGCATCGATCAGCGCCTCGGGGACGCCGCAGAGGCCGAAGCCGCCGGCCATCAACATCATTCCGTCCTTGATTTGGCCGGCGAGGGCCTCGTCGGCGGTGGCGTAGACTTTTTTCATCGTGTTCCGGACTTCGTTTTAGGGAGCCGCGACTCCCTAACCGTCTCGCGGGCCTGCCGCAAGGCGACTGTCGGATTGCGCCAGCTCAAGCGTCGCATCGCGCGCAAGCCGAGGGCAGTCACGGCCCAGGCTGCGCCGTCGGATCGCGCCAAGAGCACGAGGCTGACGCTGTCCTCGCGGGACCTGGAGCAACTGGCGCCGGCCTGAAATCGTCATTCGCGAGGAGCGATAGGGCGTTCGGAAGAACGCCCGTCTTCGACGGGCTGTGGCGACGAAGCAATCCGGGGGAACGCAAGGCCCCGACGCTCTCATGGATTGCTTCGGCTCCCGCTCGCGAATGACGAGTCTGGTTCCACCCAAATGCAACATGCTTTAGGATGATCGAACCGTTCTCAGTTGGTCGAGGGGGATAGGCGCATGATCAATCAATCCCGGCGGTTCGTCGCCGCGGCCGCTGCGCTGATGACGGCGTTGTTTCTCCGCCGGCGGCCGGGCGACAGCCGACGAGGCGACCACCCCGCCGGAAATGGCCTCGGGCAGGGCTTCGGGCTATCTGGCCAAGCCCTTGGACAGCGCCGCGCTCCTGCCGCGCCCGCCGGCCGACGGATCGGCGATGCAGGCGCTCGATATGCAGATCGCCTTCGCTGATCTTGACCTGCAGGGGACCGACCGCTGGAAACTGGCCGGCAGCGACGCCGACCTTTCCTTCCCTCACGCCGCGAGCGCCTTCTCCTGCGCGCTCAACGCCCCAGTCACGCCTTCGGACACGCCGCGCCTCTACAAGTTGCTGCAACGGGTGGCGACCGATGCGGGCGCTTCGACCCGAACGGCCAAGGACCGATACCGGCGCCCGCGGCCGTTCATGGTCAATCATGCGCCGACCTGCTTCCCCGCGGCCGACGATGCGCTGAGGTCGGCGGCTCCTATCCTTCCGGCCACACGGCGATCGGATGGGCGTGGGCGCTTGTGCTGAGCGAAGCCTCTCCCCGACCAGAGCCAAGCGATCCTTGCGCGGCGGGCGGGCGTTCGGCGACAGCCGGCTCATTTGCAACGTTCACTGGGACAGCGACGTGATCGAAGGACTTTTCATGGGAGCTGCGACTGTCGCCAGGCTGCACGCCGAGCCGGAGTTTCTCGCCGATCTCGAGGCCGCCAAGGCGGAACTCGCGGCGGCGCGCGCCAAGAACCTGCCGCCGCAGAGCGACTGCAAACTCGAGGCGGCGGCGCTGGCCGAGACGCCGCCCCAGGGACCCTGAGCCCGCCGCATTCTGACGGCGGCCGGTCGCGGCTCTCATGAGCCCGTTCCGCCGCTCCCGCCGCGACGCAAGCCGCCGCTCTCGCTCACCCACGCCAGGGTCACCATGCCCAAGAGCAGCGCGAGGCCGAAGAAGCCCGAAGCGAGCGAGGTCGAGCGCGCGCCGATCAGTTCGCTCGACCCGGTCCGCTTGATCCCGATGTAGTCGCCGCCGCCATAGCTTGGCGACGGGTTCAAGCCAACGACCCGGGGCATGACGATCGCGTCGCCTGCGCCCGCGGAGACGCGGCGGACCGTGCCGCCGGTCGCCTCGGCGAGCGGCCTGAGCTTTTCGGTCGTCGAAACGACGTCCTGCATCTCGAGCGGGTTCTCCTGTCCGACGTTGACGAGCGCGACATGCTCGCCGTCCTCGGCGCGATAGAGGCCGAAGCGGCCGACCGTCACATGGGCGCGACTGAGGCCGGGCGCATAAGGGGTCAGGTCGAGCTTGGTCTTCTTCCCGTCCGGCGCGACGAGAAAGGTGTCCCGCGCCACGCCGCTCACGCTCTGGCGCTCGACGGTGACCTCGCGTCCCTTGGAGCTGGCGCGCAGCGCCTCCTCCTCCAGGTCGGGCTCCTTCATCAGCCAATGCGCGAGACGGCGCAGGAGGTCGAGGTACGGTCCGCCGCCGTCGTAGCCGCGCGCCCAAAGCCACATCTGATCGCTCAGAAGCAGCGCCACGCGCCCCTTGTCGACCCGCGACAGCACGAGCAGTGGTTTGTCGTCGGCGCCGCTCATCACCGTATCCCCGCTCGTTGGTCTCGCGCCGACGATACGGAACCATCGGCCCCAACTCGGGTCGCCGTTGTCGGCGTCGAGGCCGCGCAGACCCCGAGTCACCGGATGGCGCAGCCCGTCTTCGGACACTCTGGCGCGATAGGCGCCCTCGACGTCCTCGCCGCTCGGCTCGGCCGGCGAGATCGCGCCGAGCGGCGAGTAATAGAGGCCGTCGGGGGTGGAGAATTCCGGTCCCTCGGCCATCAGCAGCGCGCCGCCGTCACGCACGTAATTGGCGATATTCTCCAGATAGACGTAGGGCAGGATCGACTGCTGCGCGTAGCGGTCGAAGATGATGAGGTCGAAGTCCTTGATCTTGCGGCCGAACAAATCCGCGACCGGAAAGGCGATCAGCGACAGTTCGTTGATCGGCGTGCCGTCGGAGCCTTTCTCCGGCGGACGCAGAATGGTGAAGTGCACGAGATCGACATTGGCGTCGGACTTCAAGAGGTTGCGCCACATGCGCTCGCCCGGATGCGGCTTGCCGGAGACGAGCAGCACTCTGCAGCTTGTCGCGCACGCCCTCGATATTGACGACGGCGCGATTGCTGTCGGCGGCGAGCTCCCCCTCGACCGGGGCGACCTCGAGTTCGACCACGTTCGGGCCGGCATGTTCGATCGGCGCTTTGACACTCGATCCGCTCCCCGACCTTGGCGTCGATCGTCGCGATCGTCTCGCCGTCGCGCCGCACCGTGAGCTTGACCGGCTCGCCGTTGTCGGCGCTATCGAGAACGCGGGCGACGATCACCTGATCCTTGCCGACGATGCCGTATCGCGGCGCCTCGACCAGTTCGATGCGGCGTCTGCCGCTCGCCTTCGTGCCCGGTGATCAGCACGTGCAGCGGCGCGTTGAAGCCGAGCGCCGCGCGGATTGGGGAATATCGTGCACGTCGCCATCGGTGATCATGATAGCGCCGCCGACCCGCTCGGGCGGCGCGTCAGCGAGCGCGCCGCGCAGCGCTGCGAACAGTTTGGTCCCTTCGGTGTCGGATTCCTCGCGCGACGTTTCGACGACTCGCAAGTCGACCTCTCCGAGCGCTTTCGAGCCTCGCCTCGATCTCGTCGCGCGCCTTGTCGGTCTGCGCCGGCCGCTCGCCGATGTCCTGGCTGCCGGACCGGTCGACGACGACCGCGACGACGTCCTTGAGCGGGCTGCCGGTTCTCCTGCACGACGATTGGGATCGCACAGGCCAAGCAACAGCAGCGCCATGCTGAGCACGCGCAGCCACGCGCCGCGCACGCCGCGCCAGACGAGCCCGACCGAAACGACGAGCGCCGCCGCGGCGAGCGCGTAGAGGGCCGGCCAGGGAAGAAATGGCGAAAAGGCGATCGACCAGGCGCTCAACGGGTGAGCCTTTCGAGAATGTCCTTGGCGTGGACCTGATCGGCTTTGTAATTGCCGGTGAGCGTGTACATGACCAGATTGATGCCGCTGCGCAGCGCGAGCTCACGTTGCCGCGTCCCGCCGGAATCAACGGATAGAGCGGCCGCCCGTCGGCGTCCTCCGCCCATGCCGCCGCGAGATCGTCGGAGGCGATGATGATCGGCGAAACGCTGTCGCCCGCGCGCGCCGGACGCTGGACGCGGTCGTTCGGATCGGGCGGCGGAGCGCCTCGATCCAGGTTTGTCCGATCGCGGTGCGGCCGACGATGCGATCGAGCAGATAGAACGTCTTGGTCAGCACGTGGTCGTGCGGGACCGGCTCGAGCTCCGGCACGTCGACCCCTTCGAGAAGCGTGCGCAGCCAGAGCGCCTCGGACGTCGGCGACCCGCCCGGACGCGCCGTCAGCGCGTCGCGGGTGTCGAAGACCAGCGTGCCGCCGTTTTTCATGAACGCGGCGATGCGCGTTCGCGCCTCAGGCTTCGGCTGCGGCAGCGCCAGCGACGATCGGCCAATAGATCAGCGGATAGAAGGCGAGTTCGTCGCGCGCCGGATCGACCGCGACCGGCTCGGCGAGTTCTGCCGAGGTGCGCGAAGCAAGCGCGCGGGTCAGCGCCGTCGAGTCCGAGCTTCGAGGTCTCATCGACCGTCGCGTCGCCGGTCACCACATAGGCGAGGCGGGTCGACAGCGCCGCATCCATGTCGCGGTCGGAGATCGGCGCGACTTCGGCGGCGCGGGCTGATGGGGGACGCACGAGGCCGAGCGCGGCGGCGAGCGTCGAGAGCGGCAAGCGCCTTCGGTCGGCGCAGCGGCGCGCCGCCCATGAGCCAGACGAAACCAGCGCGTCGATCATCAGGCCGACCAAGCGCGGCCGGCAGCAGCCAGCGGCGCAGATCGACGGCGGCGAGATCGCGAGCGCGCCCTCATGCACGGCGAGGCGGCCCATAATCGGCGCGTGCCAACGTCGCGCCTGCGCCAGCGCATTGACGGCGCGCGAGCAGTCCCGCGAGCCGTAAAATCCCGGCGGATGCAGCGGCATCGCCCGACGCCGGCGAAATCATCGCCGATCGGCTCGGCCTGCGCGGGCGGCGGCCGAGGACGCCAAATCCGCTCAGCGTACGCCAGGGCGGCCGGACGGTCCGCATGCTCGCCGACCTCCGCCTTCGCAGCGCCCTGACCCGGCGCATCGGCTTCGGCGACGATTCGGCGCAGCATGTCGACGAACAGGCCCGAGATCGGCAGGTTCGACCAGGTCGTGTCGGCGGTGACGTGGAACAGCACGATCAGACCCTTGCCGCGCCGCGCGGCGGTGACCAGCGGCGTGCCGTCGGCGAGGCGCGCCCAGGTCTTTTCGGCCAAGTCCGGGCTCGGGCTCCGCGAGCACCTGGCGCGAGACGGTCACCTCGTCCGGCGCGGCCAGGCCGAAGAACGGGCTCCCCGCCTCGAACGGCGCGATATGCTTCGGCGTCTCCCAGGACAGAGCGCCGCCGAGCAGGCGCCGCCGCGGCGCAAGCCCGTCGGCGTCAAGTCGTCGTCGCCGGCGGCGAGCCGCGTGCCGGCGAAGCGCAGCAGCACGCCGCCGTTATCGACGAAATTGCGCGATCGCGTCGTGCTCAGGCCCCGGCGCCACGCTCATGTCCGCCAGCACCAGCACGGAAGGCTTTTCCTCGAGCAGCGACACGATCGGATCGCCCGACGCTTCGTGCCATTCGCTGATATCGGCGAACGGCTGCAGCGCGCGCTTGAGATAATAGCTCGGCGCGAGCAGCGGTTGCGGCGACATCAGCGCTCGCGCCCGAAGCGATGGCCACGCGCCGCCGGCGCGAGCGTTCGTCGACCAGCCAGGTCGCGCCCGCCGAGCGCTCGCCGTCGATGACGACGCGGGTGATGTCGTTGCGCAATTCGACCGGCAGCTCGAAATGCGCGTTTCGTCGTCGAATTGTCGCGCCGAAGTCGAAGCCGCGCTCGGCCGACTTCGCCGACCCTGCGACATCGAGCGCCCTCACCACTCCGCTCGCCGGGACGCGCGGGTCGGAGCGGGTGATGCGCGCGTCAGCGCACCGGCTTCATTGTCGAGCGCCGGCGAGCGCGAGCGCGCGCCGGCTGTCGGTCACGACCTCGACCGAGCGGGCGAGCGCCCGAGCCTCGCGGCGAAATCGCCTGGCCCCGCCGAGTTCGACCCCATCGGCGATCCACAAGATTTCCGTCTTCGGCTCGCGCGCGAGAAACCGCTCGATCGCCGGCAATGCCGCCGCGCGATCGGGCGCGTAGGGAACCGGCGCGAGCGAGCGCAGCCGGCCCTCGACGCCGGCCGGTCCAGCGGGGCGATGTCCTGCCCGCCCTGCGACAGCGGCGACGACCGCCACGATTCGCCCGCGCCGGTCGCGGCCGCCGCTCTTTGGCGGGCGAAGTCGATCCGCTTGTCCCATGTCGGCGCTGCCGGCCAGCCATCGTCGATCAGAACCAGCAGCGGCCCCGACCCGGACGGGCGGCAGAGGCTGTTCCACAGCGGCCCGGCCATGGCCAGAATGATCAGCGCCGCCGATCGCGAGCCGCAGCGCCAGGATTGGCCAGGGCGTGCGCGCCGGCGTCGTCTCGTTCGGATCAAGCCCGAGAAGCAGCCGCAGCGGCGGGAACACCGCGCGACGGGGACGCGGCGGCGTGACGCGCAACAGGAAATAGAGCGCCGACGAGACCGACAAGCGCCACCAGGACGGCGGGGGCGGCGAAGGCGAGCGGCAGGCCGAACATCGCTCAGGCGCTCCGCAGCCGGCCGCCGGACTCGGGCGCGGAAAGGCGGGCGCGCAGCGCAAGCAGGATCTCTGCCGGCGGAGCATCGGTACGGTGAATGCTCATGCCCCAGCCCGAGCGCGGCGCAGATGCCGCGGATCGCCTCGCGATGCGCGGCGAGGCGCGCGAGATAGGCGTCGCGCAAGTTCTGCGCCCGCGGCGCCGCAGCCGGGTCGCCGAACCGCGGATCAAGAAACTCGGTGTTGCCGGAGAATGGGATATGTCTCCTCGATCGGATCGGCGATCATCACGAGTTCGCCGATCGCGCCCTCGCGGCTGACGCGCGCGATCGCGCGCGCGACCTCGCTCGGGCTCGGAGAGAAAGTCGCCGATCATCAGCACCATGGGAACGCGGCGCGAGCGGCGAAGCGGCGGCGGCAAGCGCGGCTCGCGAGGCGCCGTGCAGGCGCTCGTCCGTCGCGATCGCTTCGGCGAACCGATCGACGACGCCTCGTGTCGCCAGCGGCCGGGTGAGGCCGAGGAGCCCGGCGCGCTCGCCGCCGCGCACGCAGAGATCGGCGAAAGCCAGCGCCATCACGCGCGGCGCGGTCGATCTTCGACACTGGCGCGAGCTCGAGCCGAACCGCATCGAGGCGCGAGCGGTCGAACCAGATCCACACCGTGTGCGCCGCTTCCCATTCCCGCTCGCGGACGAAGGCGCGCTCCTCGCGCGCCGAGCGGCGCCAGTCGACCCGCGACGACGGTTCCCCGGAAAGGAACGGCCGGAACTGCCAGAACGTCTCGCCCGAGCCGGCCCGTCGCCGGCCGTGGACGCCATGCCGCACTGTCTGGGCCACGCGGCGCGCCGCGATGATGAGGCTCGGCAGACGCGCGGCGAGACTGAGCCGCCTCGCGACGGATGGAGACGGGCGAGCGTCATCGCGCGGAACGCAGTCGCATCAGCTGGATCGTCTTGGCGACGAGCCGCGCGATCACGGCCGAAATCGGTCTCGCCTTCGGCGCGAGCGGCGAAGGTCAGCGCCATGCGATGCTTGAGCGCCGGGTCGGCCAGCGCCGCGACGTCGTCGAGCGATGGCGAGAGCCGGCCGTCGACCAGCGCGCGGGCGCGAGCGCGCGAGCGTCAGCGCTTGCGCGGCGCGCGGGCCCGGGCCCCAGGCGATCGCCGCGGTCATTTCCGGGTCGCCCTCGCCGGGCCGCGCCGGCGCGCACGAGGTCAAGGATCGCCTCCACCACGCGTTCGCCGATAGGCGCGCGGCGCACCAGCCGCTGCGCCGCCATCAGGTCCTCGGCGCGTCATGACGGGCTTCGGTCTGCGCCTCGCGCTCGCCGGTCGTCTCGATCAGGATCCGGCGCTCGGCCGCCGCGGTCGGGATAGCCGACGTCGATCTGCAGCAGGAAGCGGTCGAGCTGCGCCTCGGGCAGCGGGTAAGCGCCTTCCTGCTCGAGCGGGTTCTGGGTCGCCAGCACGTGAAACGGTCGCGGCAGGTCGTGCCGCGCCCCGGCGACCGTGACATGGTGCTCCTGCATCGCCTGCAGCAGCGCCGACTGGGTGCGCGGACTGGCGCGGTTGATCTCGTCGGCCATCAGCAACTGCGCGAAAATCGGCCCTTTGATGAAGCGGAAGCCCCGCTTGCCGTCGGCGCCTTCCTCCATCACCTCGGAGCCGAGAATGTCGGAGGGCATCAGGTCGGGCGTAAACTGCACGCGCAGCGCATCGAGGCCGACGACGATCCCGAGCGTCTCGACCAGTTTCGTCTTGGCGAGTCCGGGCACGCCGATCAACAGCCCGTGTCCGCCTGCGAGCAGCGTCGTCAGCGCGAGATCGACGACGCGTTCCTGGCCGAATATGACGCCGCCGATCTCCGCTCCGCGCCGCGGCGATCCGCTCGAGCGCCGCGTCGGCGTCGCGGGTCAACTGACGCTGGGTCGGCGATCTTCGGTCACATTCATCGGCTCATCCTTCGCGCCGACGCGATTGGCTTACGGTTTCGTTTTGTGGCCAGGCGCACTAGATTGAACGGCGCGCCCGTGCAGCGCAAGGCCCTAAGCACGCAATGTCAGATTCGCCCACAAACAAGCGCGAGATTATGGCAGAAGCCGGCGGCACGGCCCGGAAGGGCGCTGAGCGGGCTCGGCGAGGCGGCACGGGGCCCGCGCGCGGCCCGGCGCCGGCGCATCTTGGAATCCGCCCGACTGCGGCGACATCGACATGCGCATCGCTGCCGATGGAACGTGGTTTTATTGCGGCTCGCCGATCGGCCGCGCGCCGCTTGTCCAGCTTTTCGCCTCGATCCTGCGCAAGGACGGCGACCGCTACGTGCTGGTGACGCCGGTCGAAAAGGTCGGCATCAAGGTCGACGACGCGCCGTTTCTCGCCGTCGAGATGGCGCGAGGCGAGGGCGACGAGCCTCGACTGACGTTTCGCACCAATGTCGAAGACATAGTGACCGTCGACGCCGAGCATCCCCTGCGATTCGAGCGCGGCGCGGCGGAGGGCCTCAAACCCTATGTGAATGTGCGGGGCGACCTTTGGGCGCTGGTCAAGCGGGCGCTCTTCTACGACCTCGTGGCGCTCGGGAAACGGAGCGGGCAGAGGCGAGGACTGGTTCGGCGTGCGCTCGCGTGGACTCTTCTTTCCCATGTGCCGCGCGAGCGAAATCGAGGGGCTTTGAGCGCCGTTCCCGTCTTCGTTCTCGAGCCCCGACGGCGCTGCGCGGGCTGGCGCGAGAAGGCTGCGCGCCTCGCTCGGCGTCACGGATCTCGACGGCCGACGGCGGCGCCGCGCAGCGACGATTCGCCCCGGCGGCGCGGCTGCCGAGCCGAAGCGCTCGCCGCGCCCGCTCCGCCGCCGTTCTTTTGCCGATCGTCAACCGGCCGACGCCTGTCCGTTCTCCTTACGTTACGGGCGTCGGATCTGCGCGCCCATTCGGGCCAAATCGCCTTTCCCGGCGGCAAGATCGATCCTGGCGAGGCGCCGCGCGAGGCGGCGCTGCGCGAGGCGCAATGAAGAAATCGGGCTCGAGGAGCGGTTCGTCGAACCCTCGGCTGGCTCGACCCCTTTTTCACCGGCACTGGATTTCGGATCGCCCCGCTCGTCGCGCTGATCGACCCGGCTTCACGGTCAAGATCAACCCGAGCGAGGTCGACGAGGCTTTCGAGACGCCCTTCGCCTTCCTGATGGACCCGGCCAATCATCGGCTCGAGGAGCGCGAGTGGCGGGGCAGCGTGCGAGATTCTACGCCATGCCGCACGAGGGCCGCTATATTTGGGGCGCGACCGCCGGCATCCTGCGTAACCTCTACGAGAAGCTGTTCACCTGATGGGAAGGACCGTTTTCGAGCCGCTGGCGCTGTTCCTGAGCCCGTTCGCGATCTATGCGCTCTACCTTGCCGTGCGCGCCCGCTTTCCGCTCGAAGTCGAGCATTGGACACCCGGTCGCGTGTCGATCTTGACCATCCTCGGTCTTGCGGCGGCCGTTCTCGGGCTCGTCGCCGTCAACGTCATCGCGCCTCGAGGCCGCGGCGTTTACGTTCCAGCGCATGTCGAAAACGGAATGCTCGTCCGGGTCGGATCGAATGACGGGCCTTCGCGGCTTGGCTGGCGGAAGGCTCAAGGATCTGACGTCGCTGAGACGGGCCGACTGCCGCGCGCGCTCGATGTCCTGAACGACGGGGGCGAGGAGACCCGCCTCGCCGGCGGCGCGGTGCGCGACCTTGCGCTTGGCGAGCCGGCGTTCGATTTCGACCTCGCGACGACGGCAACGACCGATGAGGTGATCCGCGCGCGCAGGCGGCCGGATTCAAGGTCGCGCTCACCGGCCTCGCGCACGGCACGGTGACGATCGTCGTCGAGGGCGAGCCCACTCGAGACGACCACGTTGCGCCAGGACGTCGAGACCGACGGGAGGTAGGCCAAAGTCGTGTTCGGACGCGACTTCGCCGCCGACGCGCGGCGGCGCGACTTCACCATCAACGCGCTCTCGCTCGACCTCGAGGGCACGGTCCACGATTATGTCGGCGGACTGGACGACCTCGCCGCCGGTCGCGTGCGGTTCATTGGCGACGCCGAGTCAGCGCATCCGCGAGGACTATCTGCGCATCCTTCGCTTCTTCCGCTTCTCCGCCCGGTTCGCCGCAGGCGACTCGACCCCGAGGGGCTTTCCGCCGCGATTGGCGAGCGCGAAGGCCTCGCGCGCCTTTCGCGGGAACGGGTGCGCGCCGAACTCATGAAACTGCTGGTGGCGCCACGCCCAAGCGATGTTGTCCAGCGATGGGCGACTGCGGCTTTCTCGAGCGGATCCTCGGCGGCCTCGCCTACCCGGGACGCCTGAGCCGCCTCATCGCCATCGATGCCGTCGCGGTCGTAGCCCGACGCCGTCCTGCGGCTCGCTGCGCTGGGCGTAGCGATCCCGGAAGACGCGGACAGGCTTCGCGATCGTCTGCGGCTCGCCAACGCCGAATACGAGCGGATCAAGTCCGCCGCGACGGCGCTTGCCGGCCTGCACGGGCTCTCGGCGCCGCCATCGCCCGGCGGCTTGCGCGAGCTGTGTTCGCTGGTCGCGAGGCGGCGCGCGACGCGCTGATGTTGGCCCAGGCCGAGTTCAGGGCGTCGCCCCGGACGCGGCTTTCGCTTCGGCCGATCGGTTCCTCGCTGAAGCGCCCGAACCGAAGCTGCCGTTCAGCGGCGCGGATCTGATCGCCCGCGGGATGGCGGCGGGGCCGCGGCGTCGGCCGGACATTGCGCGCTTTCGAGGCGCTATGGATCCGCGCTGGCTTTCCCGAGGAGCGGGAGACCCTCGAACGCCTGCTCAAGGCGGCGGTCGCGGAACTGGCCACGTAAGGACGCGGTTTCGGCCCGGCGCCCAAGCGAATCCAAGCCAGCCGCAAGGAAATCAAAGCCGCCCGCAAGGAAATCAAAGCCCGGCACAAGGAATTCCAAGCCGGACACAAGGGAATCCAAATTTCCAATCGCTTGCTTTCGTTCCTCAGAGGCAAGATTTTTCAATGGGTTACGGTGGACTCCAAAGTATGCATCCTCCACATCTCGCCCCTCGCCGTCGCCCGCCCGCCATGGTCAGGTTCGATCCGGCCCGCGTGGGAAGAGGTATAGCACGGGCTTCGACTTTTACAAAGAAATTACACGCATTTCTGATTAAACGCAGCGGTCTTCGCCCAAAGCCGGTCGCCCGCCGCCGGCCGCCGAATTCGCTCTGGCACGCTGACGCCTTTGCCACATAAGGTCGTCGCGTTGGGGGCGGACGGCGGACCAATGAGCTTTCTGGATCAACTGGCGTTTGGACCCGGCCGCGATCGAAAAGCGTGGGCGAGGACTTCTTTGATGAGATCGCCGCTTTGGCGGTCGCGGCGGCGATCCTCTACTTCACCGTCTCCGGCGATTACGCGTTCCTGAAGGCGTCCATCTATACCGGCGGAGCGACCGGACAGTACCACGCGACCGGAGAGCGGCTTGCGGCGCGCGCCCGCAAGAGAAGCGGCCGGCTGAGCGTCGTCGCAACCGACGGGTCGGTCGATAATATTGCTCGCCTCGCCGGCGAAAACGGGCGCTGCATTCCCGGCTTCGCCTTCGTGCAGGACGGCGTGCCGGTTCCTGCCGACGCCGGTTTGCAGTCCCTGGGCAGGCTGCCGCAGCCGGAGTTGCTCCTCTTGTTCGCGCGGCGCGGGCGGGCGATCGATACGTTCAACGACCTCAAGGGCGCGTCGGTCGGCATTGGCCCGGACGGCTCCGGCACAGCCGACCTGATGCGACAATTGATGGAGAATCCCGATCTCAGGGGGCTCGATCTGAAGCCGTCCAACCACGACCTCGAAGCCCAGGCGGCAATGGTTCGCGACGGTGAGCTCGATCTCGCAGCATTCGTCATGTCGGCCAGCGCAGAGTTGATCCGCAGGCTTGCCAACACCTACGACCTCGAGATCGTCGCTCCCGCCGACCTCGAGGGCCTGGTCGCCCGAGACAGATGGCTGCGCCTCGGCAGAATCCCCGCCGGATTTTACGACGTCGCGAAACCGACCCCGGCGACCGACAAGCTCGTCGCCCAGGTCGACACGCTCATCCTGACGAACGCCTGCACCCACCGCGCCGAGCGGGAGGCTTTCCTGATGCTGCTCAGGGAGGAGTTCCCGACTTTCGTTCGCGAGAACCCGCCGCCCGCCGCCAAGTCCCAGGATCAGGCGCCGCTGGCCGACGAGGCGCGCGAGTTCTTCACCAACGGCGAGCCCGGATTTGCGGATCGATATTTCCCCCGGCTCGTGAACCTGATGTCGCCAGCCTATTGGATCTATCTGGCGATGGCCCTGACCGTCGTCTTCAACGCCCTGAACGGGTATAGCCGATTTAGGCTTTGGCGAATTCGACGCCAGCCGGGAACTCCTGGAGTCACGGCTCAAGGCGCTGAGCGGTCTCGGCTCCACGCCGGAGCATGTGAAAACGCTCCCCCCAGACGCGGCCGTCAAGACGCCCGAGGATCGAAAGGCCGCGGAGGACCTGGCCCGGGAGCTCGCGGCGCTTCACCTTCGCTGCGAGGAACAGATGAGCTCGCTCGTCACGCCCATGGGCCGCGAGATGTACTATCGTTATCAGGAGTTGCTGATCGAGGACGCCCAGGCGATGCTCGCGGAGCTGCTCCGGCGGCCGGGCGGCGGCAAGGCGGTTTGAAGCGACGCCGAATTCGGCCTCGATGGTCTTCGCCGAGGCATTTTCGCTTTTGAAAAATGCGCCCACGCGCGGGCTCTCTGGAAATTTGGCGCTCCGTAGCCATATGGCGGGCACGTTTGGCGCGGCCGAGCCGGCTCGCCTTCCACAAATTCAGAGAGACCGATTAACGATGCCGAGGATAGGTGCTGCCCCAAAAATTATCGCTTCCGCCGCAACGGACGAGAGCAGCAGGATGGGGTTCGCCACCTATTTTGCCGACCAGGAGCCGATCGACGGGAGCCTCACTGTCGTCGACCTGACGCCAAGCTCGTGCCGCTGGCCGACGGGCAATCCGAGAGATCTCGGGGCGTTCCGCTATTGCGGCGAGGCGGCGGAGGGCGGCCCCTACTGCGCGCGTCATGCGCGCCTTGCTTACCTGCCAAGAGCCGCCTGACCGGTCCGCCGCCCCGGCCGGAGTGCTATGTCTGGCGATCCCGGCAAAAACGGCGGATCAATGACCCGAGACGCACAACTCCCATTTGGCCCCCGTGAAGCTGCAGATCGAGGGCCTCGTACCGGCGGATAAAAATGTTCCACCGTCGAGTGCTGTTCGATGGGCTCTACGCCTCGTTGCCGAAAGACCCCGAAGCAAAGGTGCAGATCTACACCGCCGGAGATAGAGCCCAAGGGCTGGACCAACTTCCATTGTCACAATGGCGCGACGTTCTTCATCGCGCTGCAGGGCATCTTCGAGGCCCATTTCGAGGAAGGCGTCCTCATTCGCGCCAAGGCCGGCGACGTCTATTCGGAACCGATCGGCAAGATGCATCGCGGCCACAACCCGCATGACACAATCCCCTATCTGTGCGTGGCGTTTTGCGTCACCGCACGAGGACCGCGACCACGTAACCAACGTCGTTCAGGCTTTTTGAGGCCACGAGCCGCTTCAGCTTCGCTCGTCCCCGACGAAGATCAGCATCATGAGAACCGCGGCTGGCGGGAATCCGGCGTGGCCGATGAACAGGCCGAACAACGCGATCAGCCTAGCTTGCCGGAGACCTCAGCAGCGCTTCGCAGGCCGCCTCGAGCTGGTCGAAATGCGAGATCACCCGGTCCGGCTGTAGCGAGGCGACCGGGACGTGGCTGTAGCCGAAGTCGACCGCGATAGACCGGCAGGCCGGCCGCGCGGGCGGTCTTGATGTCGGTGATGGAATTCCCGACCATGATCGCGCGATCGCTCGCGCCGCCCGAAGCGAAGCGATCGTCTTGAGCAGCGGACGCGGCGTCCGGCTTGCCAACACCCGATGTGTCCTGGCCGCAGACGAAAAGCGAAACGCTCGGCGACGCCGAGCTTGGTGATCAGGAGCTTGGCCGAGACTTCGATCTTGTTGGTGCAGATTTCGAGCCTGGGCGCCAGCCCAAGTCCGCCAGCGCCAGCGAAAGCGCTTTACTGTTGACGCCGGGATAAAGCCGGGTGCGATCGGCGATGTGGGCGTTGTAATCGACGAGATAATCCGCGAACAGCCGCTCGAGCGCTTGCGGGTCGCCAGGTTTTTCCGAACAGCGGCGAAGCCGCGCGCGATCAGCGAGCCGGGCGCCAACCCAGAGCAGAAAGCCGGCGCTTTCGACCTTGAGCGGCTTGAGGCCTTCCCTGCCCCAAGAAGCCAATTGAGGGTGGCCACCAAATCACCGGCCGTGTCGGCGAGCGTGCCGTCGAGATCGTAGACAATGGTCGGCGCGACCATGGCGATCAGGCCCAGAAATCGGGCGCGGCGGGGCTGAGCAGGCCGCCGATCCTGACCGGCGCGATGGCTTTGGCCCGGCCGTCGGGGCCGATCTCGGCCGCGACCGCGCACAAAGTCGCAGGCCCGGCGCGGGCTCGAACCGGCCGGAAGGGACGCGGGTGGTGAAACGGCGCAGCGGCTCGTCCTTTTCCATCCCGATCACCAAATCATAGTCGCCGGTCATGCCGACATCGGTGACGAAGCCCGTGCCTCCAGCGAGGATTCGATGATGGCCGAATGACT
>CAVVHW010000008.1:0-119781 GCA_963748225.1 uncultured Acidobacteriaceae bacterium | reverse complement strand
ATGTTTCGCCGCCGCCAAATCGGCGAGACCCCACGCCACCATTATGAAAATTCCGATCAGAGGAATGTAGGCATAGCGATCGGCCATGGCATACTCGCCCACCTGTACCAAGCCGATGACCGGAACTAAAGTACCGAGAAACCAGAACCACCCAACCGGAAGGTAGCGCTCTCTGCGGAAGGCGATTACAAACGTAGTCACGGTTATCAGAACCGCCGCCGACAGAAGCCATTGCCACGCCGGCAGTGGAACCAGGGAATGGGGATAGAATGCAAGCTGCGCCGGCCAGATCGCTTTCCACAGATACATGCCGTATGCCACGACTGCGTTCTGGATTCGACTAGCAAACGAGAACTGCTCCAAACTCTGCACAACCGGTCGCTGGGCCTTTAGCGTGATCCATGAACTTGCCGCTGAGAGAGCGAGCAGCGGGATTTTCTCCAGCACCGGCCTCGAAAACGCTGTCCGTTGCGCACTGCTCGAGTTGGCCGGCTTACTCTGGGTCCTATCGAACGACATTCTCTTGAGCGGCCAATAATCCAGCAGCAATAAGACAAAGGGCAGCGTGACCACCATCGGCTTGGCCATCAACCCCGCGGCAAACAGCATCACCATCAGCAGATATCGACGCCAACCCGGCTTTTGGGCGTACCAAGCGTAAGCACCGATCGCCAAAATGAAGAAAAGCGTGCTCAGAACGTTCTTTCGTTCTGCTACCCATGCCGCCGACTCAACATTGATCGGATGCAGGGCGAACAGAGCCGCCACCAGCAGGCTCGGTCCCACGCGTTTTGTAATCCATACCAACAGCAGAAATAACAACACCGCATTAAGCGCGTGAATCAGCACGCTGTCCAAATGATGGCCGGCTGGATTCAAGGCAAAGAGTTGATAGTCGAGAGCATGTGAGAGCCAGGTCAGGGGATGCCAGTTCGACGCCTCAGTGGACGAGAAGGCCCACTTGATGGTGTTCCACGACAAACCACCATGAATATGGGGATTTGCGACGACGTACTCATGATCGTCCAAGGCGACGAACGGATGCCCAATTACAGGGCTGTAGAGCGCGATGGCTGCCGCTGCCAGAAGGACGCAGAGGGCGCTATACAACTTCTTGTTTGTCAGGAATGGTCTTGTTCTCGAAAGTTCGTCTGAGTGAGGCCGCTTGCGGGTTTGGGCACGGGTTTTCGACAGAGTTTTGGCGCGGCTCATTTCGTCTACCCGATTGTACACAGGCGGCGAAACACTAACCCGACTGTGTTCTTGTCCCCTAAGCAGGGCTTCGCGACGCTCATCAGCCTGAGCCTGAAGGACTGTCGATGCCATGCGAGTCGGTCTCTGCACTGTAAACATCGTCATCACGAAATGCCTATTGGGATGAGGGCTTTCTTTTCCAGTTCTTCCAGGCTGGCTTCGAATCTGGCGTCGTTGGCATATTTCCTAGGGTGATGTTGAAACAGCTTCCGAAAGAGGGTCAAGTCCTCTTGAAAGTGGGCACGGGATTCTGTGATCCGAAGTCGAACGAGCGGCGTGCTTTTTGAGTGGAATTTTATGCCCGGTTGGCCCATGAGCCCCGGCGGGTCATAGGTTCCATTCGTTTCATCCTTCTGGCGAGACGCAGCCACTAACTGCGCCGTGATTCCCACGAGATCTAGGCCACCGGAACGGACGGTAGTATCAATGCTAAGCGTCTGCGATTCTGGAACCGGCTTCATCGCGCAGCCATGCTTGTCGATCATTCTCGGACAATGGCTGGATGTCCGGGTTCTGCATGATCATGCGCGCACAAGTGTTCCATCGCAGAATGGCGTCGTCGTTTCCCGGCGGCGCGAAACTCATCGCGGTCTCGTAGTGACTCATAGCATCCCGCAGAGCGTGATATGCAGAGGTGCGGGCCCCAGGATCGCCATGACGAATGCGGGCATTTCCCAGGCGTTCCCAGATGACGCCTGCGTAGTAGGCTTGTTCGTAATCTCCTTTAATTCGAGCGAGAACGTCCTGGGCTGCTTTCGGCTGCACATTGGAGTGGAATTGATCGGTTCGCGCAAGCAGCAGGGAGACTAGTGCCTGCTGGTGATCGGGCACGATAGCCAGAACATCAAGGCAAATGCTTTCCGCAAGAACGGGTTCATTCAGAAGCCTGTAACGCTCCACCTTTGCAAGTGCTTCGGGAATACCTTGATCTGATATGGACTTGAGTTCGAAATGCATAACACCTCCTATGCTTTCGTATGGCTGAAAACGCGAAACAATTTTGAGAGTGGATCGAAGAATCGATCTACAACCCGTTCCTTCAGCGGAATAATGGCATTGTCTGTAATTGTGATGCCCTCCGGGCACACCTTGGTGCAGCATTTTGTGATATTGCATAAGCCGATGCCGAACTCCTTGCGCAGTTCCTCAGCGCGGTCGCCGATGTCCAGAGGGTGCATTTCCAGCGCCGCTACATAAACCAGAAATCGTGGACCGATAAACGGTTCATGCATGTGGTGATCCCGCAATACGTGGCAAACGTCCTGACAGAGATAGCACTCGATGCACTTTCGAAACTCCTGCACCCTCTCAACGTCTTCGGGCGCGATGCGCCAGGTGCCATCTTCGCGCATCGGGCTTCCGGGGTTGGAATTTCGGTATGCGCTGTTTCACCTTGTAATTCCACGATACGTCGGTGACCAGGTCTTTCATGTGAGGAAAAGCCTTCATGGGCTCGACGGTCACAGATTTGTCGAGGGGCAGGGAGTTGAGCCGGGTCATACACATTAATTTCGGCATTCCGTTGATTTCGGCGGAGCATGAACCGCATTTTCCTGCTTTGCAATTCCAACGGACGGCAAGATCGCCGGCCTGTTCCGCCTGAATTTGGTGAACCGCGTCGAGTACCACCATGCCGGTCGAGACTTCGGTCGTATAATCTTGGAACTTTCCCTGTCCTTTTTCTCCACGCCAGATGCGGAAGGTTGCCGTCGCCATCACTTCATCTCCTCAATGATTTGCTGCAGGTCCTCTCGCATGGGCGGGATCGCCTCGCGCGTGAGTAGTACTTCTCCCTCCACTCCTTTTCGCGCCACGATATTGAATTTTCCGGACTGTTCATCTTTGGCCGGAAAATCATCGCGGAAATGGGCGCCCCGGCTTTCCTTTCTTTCCAGAGCGGCGCGCGTCACAATTTCCGAGACCGTCAGCAGATTGTGCAGGTCGAGCGCGGTGTGCCAGCCGTTGTTGTATTCCCGGTTCCCGTCCACACAGACAGAATCGCTGGCAATTTTCAGTTCTCGAATTCGCTCCAGCGCTTGCAGCATCTCGTGCTCTTGACGAACAATCCCGACCAGGTCCTGCATGATGTCTTGAAGCTTGTGTTGCACTGCGTATGGGTTCTCCGAGCCATTGCACTCGAAAGGCTTGAAGCGCCGATTTTTCCGCGGACGTGAGTTCTTCAGTATCGATCGAGCCTGCTGGGTTTTCTTTTGCGAACCTTGCGGCGTATTCTCCCGCGCGCTGACCAAAAACCAGCAGATCGGAAAGCGAATTTCCCCCCAGGCGGTTGGCGCCATGCAAACCTGCCGCACATTCTCCCGCGGCAAACAACCCGGGTACGTCCGACATTTGGGAATCGGCATCCACCCGGATTCCGCCCATCATATAGTGGGTCGTGGGCCCAACTTCCATGGGCTCCCGGGTGATATCGATATCGGCCAGTTGCTTGAACTGGTGATACATGCTGGGCAGCTTCTTTTTGATATGTTCGGCGGAATTAGAAATCTTCTCTTTGATCCAGGCGATGTCGAGGAACACGCCCCCGTGCGGGCTTCCACGTCCTTCCCGTACTTCACGTCGAATGCAGCGGGCCACGTGGTCGCGGGTCAGCAGTTCGGGCGGGCGCCTGGCATTCTTATCACCTTGGGTGTAACGCCAACCTTCTTCCTCGGAATCGGCCGTTTGGTTTACATAAAGCGGCGGAATGTCCTGGAACATGAAGCGCTCGTTGTTTCGGTTGCGCAGCACCCCTCCTTCGCCCCGTACGCCTTCCGTGACCAGAATGCCGCGCACGCTGGGCGGCCAGATCATTCCGGTGGGATGGAACTGCACAAATTCCATGTCCATCAGCGACGCGCCGGCATGGTATGCGAGAGCGTGGCCATCTCCGGTGTACTCCCAGCTGTTGCTGGTGATCTTGTAAGCCCTGCCAATACCTCCCGTCGCCAGCACGATGGCTTTGGCACGAAACAAGTGAAATCGCCCGCGCTCGCGATCGTAGCCAAATGCTCCGGCGATGCGATCGCCATCCTTTAAGAGCATTACGACCGTGTATTCCATGAACACGTCTAAGCCGAGATGTATGCCATGGTCCTGCAGCGTGCGGATCATCTCCAACCCGGTACGATCGCCTACGTGGGCCAGCCGGGGATAGCGATGCCCGCCAAAATTGCGCTGCAGAATGCGGCCATCGCTCGTACGATCGAACAGGGCGCCCCAGGCTTCGAGTTCGCGTACACGGGCCGGAGCTTCTTTGGCATGGAGCTCGGCCATGCGCCAGTTATTCAGGTATTGACCTCCGCGCATAGTGTCAGCAAAATGAACGCTCCAGCTGTCCCTGTCATCTACATTGGCCATGGCCGCGGCTATTCCACCCTCTGCCATTACGGTATGTGCTTTGCCAAGAAGTGACTTCGTAATAACTGCGACTCTGGCACCGGCGGCGGAAGCCTCAA
The DNA here is from genome assembly GCA_963748225.1 of uncultured Acidobacteriaceae bacterium. Lineage (GTDB taxonomy): Bacteria > Acidobacteriota > Terriglobia > Terriglobales > Acidobacteriaceae > Bog-257. Next base: position 115,072 of record CAVVHW010000008.1, on the reverse strand, counting down.
CGGCAGCGCGCAGCCCCGCCCCTCCCGCTCCAATGATCACGACATCGTGCTCGTGCGTGATGTATTCGGCCACTAGAGAATCCTCCAGTCCGTCCACTGACCCATTGAACACATCCGCACGTAAAGATCTGCAAATGCCACGCTGAAGAGACTGCACCATGCAAACAGCATGTGTCGCCGGTTGAGACAACTCACACAGTCGTAGACCCGCTTGCGGGTTGGGGCGCCGGCCAGTCGATCGCGAAAGCCACCGACAAGATGACGAAAAGAATGGCAGCCAAATGTGTAGGAGGTCAACAGCACAAGGTTAGCCAGCAGAACCAGAGTGCCAATACCGATACCGAATCGGCCGTTGAACCAAAACGCATTCCACACGTCGCGTCCAAGAATGACGAGAAACACCAGCGCCAGATAAAGGAAATACCGATGGATGTTTTGCACGATTAGAGGAAAGGATCGTTCGCCGAGATAGGTGCTCCGCGGCTCGCCTACCGTACAGGAAGGGGGGTCGGCCCAAAACGCCTTGTAGTAAGCCCCTCGGTAGTAGTAGCAGGTAACTCGAAATCCGCCCGGTGCCCAAAGGATGAGCATCGCCCCAGTGACCCAGACCGGCATCCAGTGTGGCATTTGGCCAAGCCAGCCGTCAGGACCGAACAATTCCGGCGAGTAAAAAGGCGACAGATACGGCCCGAAACTGTAGTGCTGCCCTTGCAACGCCGCCCAGGTGGAATAGACAATGAATGCCGAAAGACCGAGAAACACGACTACCGGCTGCACCCACCAGTTGTCAACGCGCCGTGTCTGCCCGAAGCCCGAGCGGGACAATGGGACATCAATGAGAGCCATCCAGCCTCCTCACTCTTTGGATCGCAGCTACCACCAGCCCGACAGCACCTGCCGATGCGTCGCGACCGAATCCAAAGCGGAAAGTATCATAACAGGCAAATCCATTGCCGCGTTTTTGGAAAACGCCGATGTCCGTGAGCGCAACACTGCGGGTGCTGTCCTATCCAAAATCTGCAACATCGATCTTGGCCTTACTGTGGTACAGTTTGCGTAACTGCCGGTCCCCAAATTGGCGGAATAACATTTGTGAACACCGGACGCAAGATTCGCAGCTACGATTACGTGAATCATCCGTACGATCGCGTCCGCGATACGCTCAAACAAAACGCTGTCGCAGTCTTCCAGTCCGCTACAAGAGCTGCCGCGGCCCGCGCAGAATCGGTCGCCGCTGAACTGCACGTCGATTTTGCTGGTATTGGGGTGAAGGCCGACATCAAGATCCTGGTGAAAGGCGTCGAGGAGCGGGCCGCTGATGCCAGTTCAAGCGCCAGCACGAGATTACTCTTGGAATGGGAGGCCGCAACCTTGCCGCGGTTGTTTCCTCTCATGCAGGGCGAGCTCTCGGTATACCCGCTGACCTCGACCGAAACCCAGTTGGATTTCTCTGGGACTTACGAACCGCCATTGGGTGCTGTGGGAAGGACTATGAACGCGATCGTCGGCCATCGCATTGCAGAGGTGTCGGTGCATCGCTTCGTCAGTGACGTTGCAGGATATCTTCGGCAGGCCCTGGCTGGATAGTGGCAACCGCGCCCGTTCCCACGGCGGAGACCACCCATACCGCGGATATGTAATGCCCGACCCCGCGGAAACGTCCACGCTGATAGCGGATGATCGGCTCAATCGCCGACAGCAGCTTGGCAGACGTCATGAGCGCTACGGTTACACGCGTGCGGCTGAAGACTGCCTCGATCACCTCGCTGTGACTGTAGTTCGGAATGATGACGCCATCTTTCACTGCGTAACCTCCGACTATTCGGCTGGCAGGCACTGTCACGTTGAAGATGGGATTGCTGGTGGAGGAAAGTTGGTGCACCAGTTTGCGTGTCGGGGTGCCGCGGTCGAAGACGCCGGGATCGGTTTCCTCGACAATCACCATGCAGGAACCCTTGATGCGATCATCGCCCGAGTCCACGGCGGCGGTCACGAAATTCGCAAATCCCATGTTGGTGATGAACCGGCCACGCTTTTCCACGCGCAGAAGAGGCTCTTCACCGTCTGTCCATCTTTCAACGCGCAGCTTTCCATTCAGGATGCCAGTATCCACCCCCACGTAGGGAATGGGCTCCGTCAGGCAGAACGCTCCGCGCAACTGTTGGCGGTCTTCTCCCGCAGCTGGCGGGACGGCGAGCGACATATACCGGGCGCGCTGTTCCGCCGTGCCGCGCTCATGAATGGGGGCCAGCGCCAGACATCCGGCGAGGCTGCAGGTAGCGGCTCCGCCGTCCACCCAGGCGAGTTCGAACGCGGTCAGCGCGAGGGCCAGGTTTTTTGGGCCGGCCAAGAAGCCGCCTTGCTCGGGATCCATGAATACAGCCGTGATGCCTGACTGGTCGAAGGCCTCAAGCAGCGTGGCTTTTTCCGCAGTCTACTCATGGGTGCCGCGGAGCCCTTGGGCCACAAGCCGCGCCACCGGCCCGCGTGCCACTTCACGGGCGGACTGCACCAGCATCTGCAAGTCATAGCGGTCGGCAAAACGCCAAAGAATCTGGCGAACGTTGTCGTCGGGCAATGTGCGCAACGTTTCGGATCGTACTCTCGAAACAGTGGGGGCCATGGGATCACCTCCGGCTGAGTCAATCCTTATTGTGATATGTGAATGGCCAAGCTCCAGTGACGCAGATCATACGGGGACGTGACGCGCGGACAAGGAGAAACCGGACTAGGTTATCCAGGCAGAAATGTACGGCAACTTTAATGGACCGCGAGTTTGCGAGGACGATGGATTGCATCAAGGTTTGCTATATAGGTGCGCAACAGCGAGCAACTGGGGGATGACCTACGCTTATGCGGAACAGGCCGTTGCAACTGAAGCAGACTCGTTCTTCTGATTTATGCTTAGTTCTGGCTGGTGATGGATTGGCATCGAGTTCGCACGAGTATCGTATGAATCTGTCCACCGAGGTTGGCGCGGGCTTTCACGAGGAGGCGGACAAGTATGCCGCTTACCTTGAGACAGTCGAGGGTAGATTGCGACTCGACCTGACGGTTGCCGCCTTGGAAGAATTTTTGCCTCTGCTACCCCCAACGAAGGGATTGCGGGCGCTGGATCTGGGAGGCGGCACCGGTGCAGCCGCAGTGAAGCTTGCGCGTCGCGGCGTTCAGGTCATGCTGCTGGATTCCTCGCTTGCCATGCTGAAGATAGCCGGGCGAACCGCCCTGAGAGCAGGGATCAGCGATAAGGTTGTTTTGCAACATGGGGATGTAGCTCACGCGGGCAAACTGTTCGCTGAGGAGTCCTTCGACATCGTTCTCTGCCACAATCTGCTCGAATACGTCGAATGCCCAGGTAATGTGATCAGCGACTCCGCCCGACTTTTGCGGCACGATCCACCCGGGTTGCTATCTATCCTGTTTCGCAATCGGGCAGGTGAGTTATTAAAGGCTGCTATTCGGGCGGGCGACTTGGATGCGGCGGAGGAAAGCCTCACCGCGAGTTGGGGATATGAATCTCTTTATGGTGGCCGTGTGCGGCTTTTCGCTTCTGACGAGCTGCTTGCCATGTCGAAAAAAGCAGGCCTTGAATTGATTGCGGAGCGCGGCGTTCGGGTGGTGTCAGATTACCTGCCGCCGCAAATCGACCGGCAGGCCGAGTACGACCGAATTTTCGAGTTGGAGCGCAAGCTGGGACGACAGCCGGAGTTTGCCGCTGTCGCGCGCTACGCTCACCACATCCTCCGCCATGCGGCCGGCGCCAAAGAGGGCCATGTATGAGTGTCTACCCCAGTCAGCGATTGGCGAATGCGTTCAGCAAAAGAGCGTCGGACACGGGGATCTCACTCGGCCTGGGACTGACCAACGAGTGTGACTTGGCCTGTGCGTTCTGCTACCGCGATCCAACTCGCGTGGACCGGCTCTCCCTCGATCAAGTGAAGTCAGTCATGGAACGTCTTCCCGTCCGCTCGGTGAATTTGGGTACGGGCGAAAACGGGATGCATCCGGACTTTAGGGCGATACTCGCCTATCTGCGAACACAGCCCATCAAGCTAACCGTCACTTCCAACGGTCACAGCGTAGCGGTTTTGCAGGATGATGAGTTAGGTGCCTTTCACGATATTGAGTTTTCTCTGGATTATCCGACGCAAGCCGAACAGGATGCACAACGAGGAGACGGCAACTGGGCGCTGATCCACCAACAAGCAAAGCGATGCGTGAGGTTGGGTGTGCCCGTGACCATTGTCGCCGTCATGATGAAAGCAAACTATTTGCGTCTGGCCGAGGTGGCACGAGTAGCTAAACAGTTTGACGCTCCTCTACGTGTGAACGTATATCAGGCCGTGCGATCCGACATTTATGCGCTGTCCTACGAAGAGTACTGGGAGGGGTTCCGGCTTCTCTTTGTGGAGACGGACGTGATCGCCATCGGCGAGCCACTGGTTCGAGCGATGGCTGGTTTCCCGCCGCTCCGAGGAGGATGTGGTGTGAGCACGGTGAGGGTCACGCCGCGTGCCACCACGCAGCCCTGCGTTTACTGGCCAGGATTAGGGAACCCGCTCTCGGATTTGATCTCGATGGGGCTCGACATTCTAGACTCCGCGCCCTTCGAACAAGCTCGTACGCTTCCGGAGGCTTGCCAACCTTGCGAATTCCGCGACTCATGCCATGGCGGATGTGCAGGACGTCGACGCCTCCGGGGCGCGCTGCTACAGCCTGACTACTACTGTCCGATCATTCGGGGGGAACGGCCGAGTTTGCAGGTTCGCATGGCCGCCACCCGGGATCTGCCCAAGTTGAGCAGTTCGTGCACGACGGTAGTAGTGGCCAGATAGAGTGATGCCGATTTATCGATAGTTACAGCTCGCGCTCCATGTTAGTTGGAGTGGGCACGAGTACATAACAATTTTTCCGCCATTCAATATAGTACGGAACCAGTAGAGGACAACGCAGCCTCAGGTCTCTCAGAGTAAGGAATATCTGTTTTCAGGACGACATCGTTCCCTGGCCTTTGCCAAATGCGCGCCGTGCGCTGGTACTTCTGTAAGAAACGACCGCCAATTTGGTCAACGATTGTACCGAAGCGTTGACCGTCCGCTGCCGCAACGGGTGCTATAGCGCCCTCCAGCCGATCGCGAATACCAAGGTCAATCGCCGCAATCTCCTTGCCCGTGATACTGGTGATTGTCACCCTGCCGCCCGAGGGGCTCATAGTGGGCGGGGTTACTGTCAGAATCGCATCGCCTGACAGGAACTGCGGATTTCCGAGGGGAAGGGGAATTTTCCGCGATTCGCCGTCGAATCTCTCGATCAGATATTCCTTGCCTGCGCGAAACAACACGTATTCGTCAGAAACTGCCAATGGTTCCAACTTCGGCACATCTGCCTCGCTCCATGCGGTACGCTCCTCTAGCGTGTCAGCATCTAACAGATGAAACTCGAGAGACCCATTGTACCGGCCGCACAGCAGTACAGACGTTCCTAATGGCGAAGCCAGAATCTGCCAACCATTGCCATGTTTAAGGTCGATGCGCTTCAATTCGTCACCGCTCGACGACAGCAAAAATATTGTTGCAGGATCTGCGCTTGACAGCGTTAATCGACCGCTTTCTGTAACCGTGCGGATTTTCCAACCGGCCTTGGGAAATTTCGTTAACAAGAGGACAAAATTTCCGTCAGCGGTCGGAATGAGTCGCCTATGCCAATCTAGCTTGCCAATCCATGAATGTTTCGCGACCAGCGCACCTGTGGCGGCATTTAGGAACACTACCGAAAGCCGCCATCCGTACCAGATTTTCGTGTTGGTTCCGCTGTTTTGATTTTCCTCTGACTTCTCGTCAAAAATAACCGCAACTGTGCTCTTTGAAAATGCAATGTCCCCCAGGGAGCCGGGATCGTTGACGAGGCCCCGGTGCGGCGCACGGTAATCATATTTCTTGAGACTGACGATCCAACTGGGCTGCGAAGGAGATTGCTTGTCCTCCGCCAAGGCCCCAGACACTCTGAAGCACATCACGACGAGTAACAGCCCTGCTGCATATCTTCTCATTTGCTTAGAATTATGCGCTTGCCAATGGCAGAAACCAACACAGCTGACAATAATCGACAATTACCCGATTCCGAAACGGAACGCCCCAGCCCGCTCACTAATGACTTGGCAAAGTTTCGCCGACACCCTCGGAATGGTCGCGCCGTACGCGCCGCTTATTTCGCGTCCATCCATTTGTCTGAGCCCGCCAGCTTGACGGCCACATTCGTGAACCAAAGGTGGAAGGGCTTGCCGTCGGCGGTGCCGCGGTGCTCTGTGGAGATAAGAAGAGGACCTGCCTTTTTGTAGCCCGTCCAGGTTGCGATCACAACACTGGGTTTCTTGTCGCCCCCGTGGTCAAAACGGAATTCTTCGACTCGCCCGTCGCTGCCGACATACAGTGTCCACGTGTCACCCGGCGTATAGCCGCCGATGGAAGGAGCATACTTCACCACGACCTTCTCGGCGGAGCCCTTTCCCAGAGGCAGCTTCTGCATACCTTCATCGGTCACGGTGGCGCCGGTGTCCCAGTAGATATGGAATGGGAGCATCAGCCAATAATTATCGTTGATGAAACCCGGATCGATGTCGTCCTTCACGTTTGCCGATTGGCTGCTGAGCTGCGAGCGTAGATAAGTAACCTTCACCGGCTTGCCGTCCTTATCTTTTCCTTCATAGGTGACCTGGCCGGTCTTGGGCTCCCAGGTCCATGTTCGAGAAATATTGACACCCGGAAATGTTGCGCTCCAGGTATAGCGGATCGCTTCAATCTGCCCATACGAGTCAAGTCCATAGGTCTTGGCGAGCTTTTCGACAATTGGCGGACGCGTCTGCGCCCAGGAAGTTGCAGCAAGGACCAACACCCCAAAAGACACCAGAGCCCGGATCGCCGTAAGACGGCTCGAATTTGTCATGGAAGTCCTCCTCGGTGAACTTGCAACGATTCTTGGATGACGGGTGGAGGCTTTCGGATACAGGCGCTTGTCAGCGCACCCTGACTGCGCTTTCAGATAGCATTCCAAGGCTAGTCCGTTGAAGATCCGGGTTGTGCCGGTCCTCTGAATCGGTGCCACCCGATAATTGCAACGGTCGCTACCACGGATCCATATTCCAGCAGCATGATCCAGCCAGGAACTAGCCACGAACGTCCGAGTGTGCGCAGATGCCAAACGTAATGAGTTGGGATGATGCTCACTGTCCAAATGATGATGGGCAGCGTCGAGACCGACCGCAGAAACGGCAGCATCCACAGCAGGTACCATGGATATACGACCGGTGCGCACAGAAGCGATGCTGCCATCGGCCAGGCAAACGCCTCCGAAGACCATGCTGCGGACTTTCTTCTCAGCCAGATTGCGGTAAGAAAGCCGACGAGCACCGCTAATCCAACTACAAGCTGCGGAGGCGCCACGCGCTCGATCGTTGCAAACACTGGATCATTAAAGCGGAAGCTCTGCACATAGGTCGCGAGCGAGCCGATCGGAATCCAGCCGTGGTTGAGAAATGGTACGTATAGGAGTCCGAACGCGACTGCCGCTAGCACGGCGTCGCGGATTCGGACCCGCCTCCAATAGAGTGGTAGCAGTACAATCGGAAGCAGCTTCACGGCAACAGCCAGCGCGAATGTCACCGCTGCAACCGCACGCCAGCGGCGTCCCAACGCGGCGAAAGAAATCAACAGCAGCAATGCGCCGACAATGTCGATGTGACCGCTGCCCGCCACCTCCACCGCCAGCAGCGGATTCCAGGCATAAGCCAGAACCCAGTGCGCTCCTCGCCTGCTACTACGCAAGACATCGAGCAAAACGAAAACGATTGCCACGTCGCAAACCACAAACGCTACTTTCAGCGCAAAGACGGACTCGTGAATCGCGGTCACGGCGCGGAAGAAAAGCTCAGCGCCCGGCGGATATGGGCTCGGTAAATCCGGATGGTTCAACGTGCGGGTCTCGGTTGTGTGCAATCCGGCGAGCGGAGGGTCGCTAGGAACAAGTATGTAAGGGTTATAGCCAAGTCGCTGCACACGGCCATCCCAAACATATCGATGAATGTCATCATCTGGACCCGGCGGCACCATCAGGAATAGAAGATGCCACACTGCCGCCAATACGAGCCCGATGACAATGACTCGCTTCGGGAATGTTGATGTCGAGAAGAACTCACGGACGGCGAAAAGGTACGCGATGCCGGCAACGGCCAGGGGAACTATGAAGCACGGTGCACCCATGCTGCTGAAGTTGCGTGAACAGGTCGCCAGCGCCACGAGAATGACGACACCGAGAACATACAGCTTGCGGGATGGCGTGAGCTTCAGAAAGGTCACATTTCCGTCCGCAACTGTGCCACCGCGTGTCCCCACCGTTCTAGCCAGACCGCTGTTTGTGGCGCCCTCGTCGGAGCGATCCGGAGTTCTGAAGCGAGCCGAATCAGGTCGCCGGCGACGTCGATGTCGTAAAAAGGATCGGTGAAGCCGGTGGAAAGACCGAGGATCCGAACCCGCGCCTGTAACGCCTCAAGAGCATTGTTAGTTCCCATCCCATCATTTTCGAACAGCGTTGGATGAGCGGCTTTGGCTCCGACGAGATAATAGCCTCCGTCATGTGTCGGTCCGATGACTACGTCATGCGCAGCAAGCGCCTGGAAAGCATTTTCCAGGACCGAAGCCGGCAGATGTGGGCTGTCGCTGTTGAACGCGATCACGCGCCGCTGCCCAGATGCAAAAAGTGCGAACACCGAAGTGAGTCCTGCCGCAAGGCCTTTTCCATTCTGCGCCACGATCTGGACCGCATCGCCCGCCAGACACGCAAGCTCACCCACGTCTGACACCGGGCACATGACCGCAACCTCGACGCTGCTCAATGAGCGTGCCAGCTGTACCGTGTCCCCCAGCAGGCAGCGATAAAGCTCGGTGACTGCTTCGACAGGAAGGCTTTGCGCTAAACGGGTCTTGACCCTGCCCGGCCTGGGTGCTTTTGCCATGACAACCAGCGTGCGGCTACTGTTGGCCGAATGTGCTGTATTTTCGCTGGAGGATTGCATAGAAATCACCGTGCCAAGACTCACGCTGGCCGTGGTGTACCGGCCTTTGGATGCCGAAAATAATAGCGTACGATCAGGGAGAGGATGAACCATGCTGCTCCAAGGGTCCCCCTCAGCGTGCCGCTGATTTTCGATTTCCCAATGCGTGGATAATAGCTGACCGGCACTTCAACAACGCGGAATCCCTCTAAGGCGCCTTTAAGGATCATCTCGACCGCCCAGCCGTACGTGTTCTCTTCCAGTTGAAGGTGGCGAAGGGCATCGGCTCGCCCGGCGCGGAACGGTCCAAGATCTGTGATCCTCACCCCATAGAGACGTGTAATCAGGCCAGCCGCCAGTCGGTTACCAAACGCTGCGTGCCAAGGCAGCGCCCCGGGTATGCTTTGCTTTCCGAGGCGTGAACCTAGCGTGATATCAGCACGGCCCTCAATGATCGGATCCAAGAGAAGGGGCAACTCCGCTGGTCGATCGCTGTAATCGCCGTCGAGGAACACGACAACGTCGGGACTACTTGCACCAGCCAGTCCGGTCAAACAGGCGCGACCATATCCGCGACGAGGTTCGTGGAGGACGCGTGCTCCCATCTTCGAGGCCATCTCTGGAGTTCCGTCGGTTGAATTGCTGTCAACAACCAAGACCTCAGTGACGATACCGGCCGGCAGATCGGCTAAGACGCGGCCGATGGACTGCGCCTCGTTGTGGGTAGGAATGACGACCGACACCCGCAGGTGATTTGGTTCAATCACCACCACAGGGAAGACGGCCACCGCTGCGCCAGCCGCGCGTCGGCGCCCCATCTTCGTCCCGCTCGCCCCACCGCGAGCGCAAGCGATGCCAGCACCGGAACCAACAGCTCCCAGATCCAAGCCGTGCCCCACTCAGATACCCAAAGACTGCTCAGGTAGAGAAACGCTATAAACGCGACCGGGCGCGTCAGCAGACCGATGATGAGCAGGATCCCGAGAGAGATCTCGGTCACCGCCTGCATGGGAGCCGCAATGGCAGCATGGCTGGCCGCCAACCCCATCACGGCCTTCCACGCAGCCGGGGAGTGGCCTGCCTTTATGTAGTAGTTGATGAGGCCTGCGTAGCCCGCTGCAGTGTAGAGACCCTTGCCCAGATTCTCGAAGAAGACCCACACAAACATCGTGCCGATCGTCAGCCGGACTAGTGCCAGCCCATTTGCGGCATGAGGTTGTTCAGCCGTGTCTTGGAATGCGGTCGGTTTCGTTGCCATCGCGGACCTCCTGCCCAACGGGTGCTGTCGACCCCACCGCAGAAGTGGGTCGGGACATCTTAAGCTGTTCTCCCTGTTCTGGCTAGTGGATGCTCGAAGATCATGTAAGTCCTCCAGGAATAGCAACCCAGCTGCGGATGTGTGCTCGATCGCCTTAAGGTATTGGATTACCGGAGCCTGGCATACTCGGCCTTGGCTTGCTGGTAGATGGGGATGTCGGGATCGGCGTCTTTCCAGAGGGTGAGGAAATTCTGATATGACTTGTGTGCCGCCCCCTTGTCGCCCATCATCAACTGCGCTCGCCCAAGTTGCAGATGGGCAAGCGCTGCGATGGGTTGATTCAATCCTACGCCAGGATGGTCAATTATCGCTTGAAACTGAACTGCAGCCTGAGATCCTTTGCGTGCCGCGAGGAACGCTTCCCCTCGCAAGTAAATTGGATACAGCGCGAAATTGAAAATCTCATTTGGAACTCCCAGTTCATAGGGTGAAGCAGGCTCGAGGTGTTTGATTGCGCGATAAGGGTCGCCATCATGCAGGGCAATGGCGGCGTCAATGCTAGGAAGATAGTTGAACTGGACGATGGTGCTTTCAGGAAATTGCTTTCTCAGGTCTTGAGCCAGGTACTTGGCCGCAACTGTATCGCCGGCCAATGCCAATGCGATTGCGGCCCATGCCTTTACATCTTTGCCGGGCGCGAGATGCACAGCGGCCTGCGCTCGTTGGCGAGTAGGTCCGGCATTTCCCGCAAACGCTTCGCGAACGGCCGACTCGGCAAGGTAGTTCGCCGCCGTCTCATTCTGCTGCTGATGTTTAGACGATTCCACCGCCTGATTTGTCAGCGCCCGAGCTAGCGCATACTGCCCGTGATAAGCAGCAGTATCGGACTGATAGTAGAAGATCACATCTTCATATCCTGGCTTACCGATCGCGTACGCTGCCTCGCGCGCCATACCCTCGCCGTCGCGCTGCAAGAAGTTTGCCAGATATAGATACGAGTGTACGTCGACACTGTCGCGGTTTTGCTCGTGCGCTGTTTTCGCCGTCGACTCCGCATCATTCGCACGGTTAGCGAACACATACAGCTGCACCAGATTGGCATAGTTCAACTGCGAGTCGGGCCGCAGTTCCAGGGCCTTTCGCATCATCTCCAGCGCCTTGTCCCATTGTCCCAGGTTCATGTAAAGACCGCCGAGGTTGCTTCGTGGCGCGTCGAGGCGAGGATAGATCTGTATCCACAATTGATATGCCTGTTGGGCTTGCGGCAGGTCGCCAGTCACGTTGGCCTCGTAGGCGGCGACCATCGCTAATCTCTCAGGTTCACTGACACGATCGCGGAGTTCATAGGCGCGTCGATAATTCTCCGCCGCTAGCGAGGGTTCGCCCAGGTTGTTGTAGGCTACCCCGAGCCTGTAGTACGCTGCCGCAAAGTCAGGGTCGAGCTTCACCGCCGCCTGAAATAGCGGCACCGCTGCCGCATCGTCGGAAGTCCTGTATCCCAGCGTGAAATACTTCAAAGCCTCCAGCGACGGAGTGGTCGCGTTCGACACCGGGACATCAAACTTCTGTACTGAGGCCAACGATTCGCCCAGTTCACTGCGTACACGGGAAGCGGCCTCGTCCATGGCGGACAAAACTTTATTCTTGCTTGGGACAGTAACCTGCGCTTGCCCCAGCACGTCGCCAGTCCGGCAGTTCACTGCTCTTAGGGCCAGCACGTACTGATCTCCGAGCATGGCGATAGCGCCTTCCAGCGTTGCCGTGCTCCGCGTGCGAACACAGACTTCCCGAGCGAGTTGCACATTGAGCGGCTCGTGGGCTGGCCGTTCCATTAGCGCCAGTGTTTCCGCTACCCGCTGCTCGGAGAGAATGTTCAAGAATGGCGACTGTGCAAGTTGCACAGTTAATGCCAGCTTCAATGTGTCATCGAAAACGGCATCGCCTGTTTTGTTATCGAAGTCGGCCAGTACGATGGTGTCCTTCTCGGTGAGCACAGGTTTCCTGTGCGCACGCCAGTAGAGTCCGCCGCCAATCATCACAACTACCACCAAAACCGCTATACCGATCCAAACAAAACGAGTTCGCCAACCGCGAGGGCTCGACTGACGAAGATCCGCGACATCACGCGCGGGCGCGGGCGCCGCGAGTACAGCGTTCGGCGCGGCCTGATAGTCAGGCGCTACTGCGCCTGCCATCACCGCTGGCGCTTCCGCTGAACTCCCCGTCCCGCGTGACACGCGGCTGGAGTCGGACTCGATCAGCCTGGGCCCCGGGACGACAATCCTCTTGGCCTCTACTGGCGCGATGAAGCGGTATCCGTGGCGATGAATCGTCTCCATGTAGAGGGGATGGCTGGCATCGTCTCCCAGGGCAGTCCGGACTTGCTGAATGCACTGGTTCATACGGCGCTCAAAGTTGATGTCGGTTTCGCCGCCCCAAAATGTTTGCTGGATTTCTTCCCGGCTCACCACTTGACCGGCACGGCCGGCGAGCAAGATCAAAAGCCGGAGCGGTTGCGGCGGCAGCTTGACCGCTGTCCCGGACTTACGTAGCTCTTCCGTGGTGAGATTGATCTCAAAGACGCCGAAGCGAAGTAGGTGCTGCGTAGCGCTCAAAGTGGCTACCTTCACGCAGAAGCGCGGAGAGTGCGTGGATTATAGCGCGAAGCCCCCGAAATTCTATCGATATTTCTTTTACATGCCCTCCTAAACCTCAATCTATCAGAGGCTTGGACGATCATCGGCCGATCACCTCCTGATCACCCAAAAATCAGCCGTTGGGGTCTTGAACCGGACAAACAACCGGCGCATTGTGCGCCCATGAAAGCGGCTGTGAGCAAACACTCGGCCAACTGCTTTTCGGAGCTTTCGGAAGTGGGAATAACAATCCCGCACTGAAAGCGAGATGAAACAGACCCTTTATGGAAGGCGGCGCCGCGAAAAGCGCCGCCAAATATGAGCAGAAGGGAGGACGCCATGAACACGCAGAAAGTTTTGACGAGAGCGATGAATCCGGGGCCGTTCCTGACCCTGATTCTGTTGTCACACAAGGCCAAGTCTGAGGACGAAGGATGGCAGGAGGTAAGCAGCGAAACAGCAGCTCGAGCTGGCGCCACCTTCTGCAAGACCGAAGACGCGGCCGAACCACAGTCCGATCAGCCGGCAATCGTCAACCTGGGACAAATGATTTTCGAGGTTCGCAGTCCGCAGCGCAGGTGTGCGTGGAGTGACCTCGCGCTGCTGACGATGTTGTGCCGCCACACTCCGCGCCGCGACCACCCTTGCTGGCAGGGATCAACGCTGCCACGAGGATGCGTGAGGGTGGTGCGTTACGCGTCGCGGTGAAGGTGGAACGTCGGGGCGTCTCGCTATCCGCAGGACGCTCCGGATGAGGAGCAGCTAACGCGGTGAAGTTGCTCCTAATTTCAAATCAATTGCCGCCACTACCTATGACCAAAAGGAGGTCAGTATGAAAGCGTCGATCGTTGATTTTGTGATTTTTCGAAGCAACCAGCTTCATGGTTGCCCATTTACCACGGCGCACAAATTCAGCCTGGGGACGTTAACCATGCTCTTGGTTTTGATCGCGGCTATGGTGCCAGCTCAAGCGGGGGTGCTTGTCCAACCACTGCCAACCCAAATGAACGGTGGCGCTACAGGACCAGGACTGGGGTTCGCGAATGCCGTCAATTCCGACCTAACGGGCGTGAACAATGACAACAAGAATGTCAAGGGTAATAGCTTTGTCAGTTACGACTTGTTTTTTGGCAAATTGGACTATATCGACCTGGCCTTCAATGTGAACAACTCGGGCGGTTTTGTGCCCAAGAATGGCGCGCGGGAAGACCTAGTCCGAAACCCTTGCGGTAAAGATCCTTGTGGTACGACTGAATACTGGTGGGAGTCTTTCGTGCAGAACAATACCGGCAAAGCTTGGGGTGGTCTGAAATTCGAACTTGGGTTCGGCACGGGAAACAACTTTGTAGCTTCCAATCTGTTCGATTTCTTAGATTTTGACACTCCCGACAAAGATCCAGCCGCGAATCTCAATGGTGGCATGGCGAAGAGCTTCAACCAGCAAGCGAACATCATTATCTGGAATGGGAAGGTAGCGGCCAACCAAAACAATGTGGGCGCGTTCTTCTTTGACTTCGATGTTCCCGACTGGAATGACCAGATGCCCAACGACGCGAAAACCGATATGGGGTATCAATTCACCCTTCGAGTCATTCCTGTACCCGCTCCGGAACCCGGCAGTCTGCTCCTCCTCGGTTCCGGCCTCGTCGGCCTGAGTACCTTCCTCCGAAAACGACGACACCAAGCTGATTAACGGGTGAGTTCCATCCGCTGCGGCACGTGTGCCCCGGCGAGGAGCAGCTACGCGGTGAAGTTGCTTCTCACTTTCGAAATAGATCGCCGCCACAAACTATGACCAAAAGGAGGTCAGTATGAAAACGCGAACGGTCCGCACGAACGAAATGACTCAGCGGTCGCTCTTCGGACGGCTTGCCAACGAATCAGCACACAACCTAACTGGCGCCGACTCAACTTCAATCGTCGCTACAACCCCTGACCATGAGGAGGCCAGTATGAAAACACAACTACTCAGTTCTGCATTGCACCGTCTGTTGGGAACATTTCGGGGCCAGCGAGCCAGACTATCTTCAGGGGCGCTCGCACTAGCATTGTGTGTTTGTTCGAACATCGCGGCTCAAGTAACGATGGATCTCAAGGTAACCGATGCTAAAAAGACGGGGACGGTCGTGTTAACGATGATCGACGTCAACAATGGCATCCGCTTGAGAGTGCCCGTTGTCATTCCGAAAGGCACAACCGCCGCCAATAAGGCAAACATGATTGCGGCAGCAGCAGCAGGGGTAGCAGGTGGCACTCCGATTAACGTTGTCAGCAACGGGGCCACAATAAGGATCACAAACAACGCCAAGGACGCTCGCCTCTCTGGCATATTTAACGTGGGGTCGACCGGCGAGATCAACGATCAATTGCAGTGGGTCGCTCCCGGCTCTGGGGCAACGTTTCCGGGTGGCCACGGAAACATGGACCCTCATTCTCCCGCGTCTTTTTCGCTGACGGGCGGCGACGGTAATCCGTCGATCTTTGGCGCAGGTATTACCGTCAACGGGATGGACTTCACCGTCGATTTAACGGCCAGCCAGGTCGATCCAAATCCAACCGACACGTCGGTTTCGAGCTTAGTCGTCGAACACGACCTGTTCAACGCTCTTCAATTGCTCTTATCCAGCGACGGCGTCAGAGGCGTCTCGCTGGCTGACAATCCGGACGGTATCGATGTCTCGTTCAGCCCAATGTCGGATGTCAGTGGGAATTTCGGAATTACCTTTGGCACCACAGCGCCCGACGTCGACAGCATGGGAAACGGCTACATCGGTGAGTTGGACGTCGCACCAGAGCCTTCCTCGCTTCTCCTTCTCGGTTCCGGTCTTCTCGGAGTAGGCGGTTTCCTCCGAAGGCGAATGCTCAACCCGGCTAAGACCTAGCGGTGCGATGCGCGGGGTATGTCGCGCTTCATACGGAGCAGCTTCGCGGTCAGCTGCTCCTCAATTCTCGAGGTTCATCGCCGCCACAACCTATGACCAAAGGAGGTCGCTATGAAAACGCATCGTCACATCGCTTCGCTGTCACTGCTCACGGGTCTCTCTCTCGCGCTGGCTGTCGTCCCAGCTTCTGCCGATACTTTGTACAGCAACGGCCCGATCAATGGGAACCTGAACGCTTTCTTCATCGACGGTCCAGGCGGCCCATTTGGGCAGTCTATTTCCGATGGTTTTATTGCCAGCGCCAGCGGCACTGCCACCAACCTTAACTTCGGCGAATGGACCTTGGGCGGAGCCCCCACGGTCGTTAACTGGGCGCTCGGCACCTCTTCATTCAGCGGCGACATCGCCAGTGGCGGCGGCGCAGTCACCTCCACTTTCCTGGGCACCAATAACTTTGGTTATGGCATCTACGACACGCAGATCAGCATCTCGGGTGCCTTGGCAGCCGGAAACACCTACTACCTCACTCTGAGTGGCGCGAACGACAGCGGAGGTACACACCTAGATGCGTGGGACGACAACGAAGGCCCTGCGAGTTGCTACTTCCAGAGCGGGTCCGGCAGCGGCGGATGTCCGACGACGGAATCGGAATCGTTCACGCTGAACGGCAACTCCGCCACAACCACCACAACGTCCTCGTCGACTCCAGAACCGAGCACCATGATGTTGCTGGGATCTGGCATCCTAGGCCTGGTGACGGTCGTCCGACGAAGACTCATCGATGACTAACTGCGAACGTTAACGTCGCCTCTCGTAACAACTGCGAGGAGCAGCTACCCAAAGAAGCTGCTCCTCATTTTAATTGCGCAGCGTGGGGCCGCCGACACTTGATGACATTCAAGGCGCACGGTGCCAACCCGGAGCACCGTCTCATGCAGGCTTAGCACTGCCCTCTGAAGCGGTCTTCTTCTTGCCGATGATGAGGAGACCCTGAGCGTAGTCAACACTTAGGAGATAACAAAGGACGCGCATGGCAAGAAATCGTAGTCTCGGGATGCCTTTTGGCCATGCGCCATAGCGCACACGGAAGGCCTCCACGTCATAGCCTCGCACAACAAAATCCGCCGCAAGGTCTGCCAGTGGATATTGCTGCACATGCCCCGGATCGCCTGCCCACATAGGAACTACACACAGAGGATTCGGCGTCCCGACAATTAAGATGCCGCCCGGATTTAGTAGCTTGTCGAACTCGTCCATCAGATCCACATAGTCATTGAGGGACATGTGTTCGATCACTTCGAGACACAGAATTGCGTCGAACTGTCCCACAATTTGCGAGATTGATGAATATTCGTGCTCGTCTTCGGGAGACATGTCAAGGGTCTCGTAATTTCCCTGAAAACCAGCAGCCTGAAATTTACCCTTTAGCCGCTTATCGCCCGCACCGAAATCCAAGAGTCGGCTCGCATGCTTGGTGTGATCGAAAATAGCCTGTTCCATTTCGTTGAGTTGTACGCAATCCTCACAGGACAAACACTTTGCCCGGAGCGTCTGATACATAACGTCACGGGCTCGATGTCTCGCCCAATAATTGCGGTACCACTTATCAACGTCCGACATCTATCAACTCCCAAACGAACTACCAGCTGCTATGGAGTTAGCCCACAGGAGCCACAACTGGCTCAACTCCAGCCGTTCCGGCTCCCGTCCGCCAGCTCAAAAGTATGCGCACCAGGAACGCTCCGCACAGCACGCCCTCAACCGCCAGGATGGTTCCCAGTCGATAAATCGAGGACGCGGCTGTTAAATGTACCAACAGTAAGTTCACCAGCACCAGGCCCGCACTCAGGAGGAACGGCTCCCGCAAAGGTGCGAAGACTCGTAATCCTTCAGTTTTACGAGCATGCATGAACGCCAGGAACCACGTGCCCTGCAGGGCCGCCTGAAAGACCGCAAATCCCAGGAGTCCGTAGTGGAACACCGCGTAAGTGCCCAGGGTCCAAGTCGGTATCGTCCACCATAAACAGAGACGCACGTTGAACCATGCGTCATTCTGCGCGAAAAAGAGCTCCGACAGCGGCAGGCCCACTGCGGTCATTACAGCGTTAACACAATAGGCATAAAGCAGCGGCTGAGCCGGAAACCACTTCGCGGTGAATACATAGGCGATGATCGGCGTGCTCAAGCTGGCCAGCACTGCGCAGGCCGGCCACGCAATGCTGGCATTGATCCGCAAGGATTTTTCCACGCGTGAGCGCAGGAGCACGGGATTCCCGGCCGAATTGCTGAACGCCGGCAGGTATATGCGGGCCATCGCGTTACAAATCACCAGTGGGTAAAGCGATAGGGTCGAGGCCCAGGATACATATCCCACGGCGTTCTTGCCCAGCACGCGTGCAATCATGATCGGAGGGAAGGCTAACGAGATCATGTTTAGCAAAGAGCCTCCCTGATATAGCAGACTGAAGCCCACATGCGGTCGCAGGGACGCCCACGAAAACTGTCGCAGCGGTGGACGAACGATCAAATTGAAGGCCAGACTGCCGAACAAGTCCCGGCATCCCATCGCCACTACGTAGCACCAGATACCTTTATGAAGAAAAGCCAGCGTGGCCAGCAGAAGTGTGTAGATCAGACTCTCCACCGCCTCCACCGCGCTGACCACCTTGAATCGCATGGCCCGCTCAAGCATGGCGAGGGGCACGGTACGTTGGTTGCGCACAACCAGCAGGAGCAAAAAAATCGCGGCAGGGAAGTAGTTCTCCGGTCCCAGTTTGACCAATCGCAGCGCTAGAGGCAAAAGCGCCCCAATGACCACTGCGAATGTTATCGAAATGCCGAGGATCACCTTCTGCGCGGTGGCCAGTTCGGTGGGCTCCAGATCACCCCGCTTGCGGATCAGAGCAGCTTTTAGTCCCAGGTCGCCGAAATAACCCAGGATGCCCTGGGTCACAAAGATCAGAATGGCAAAGCGCCCGACGACCTCGGGACCAAGCCAGCGTGAAACGGCGACACTACTGCCCACGCTGAGCCCCATCACAATAATTTGGCGAATGACTAGAGCAATAGCCGCGCCGGTGAGCCTACCGCGAAACAGCGCCTGCAGCATGGCACGGTAGCCGGACGGTGAAGGGACCGCCGCACAAGCATCAGCGGAATCGCCAGCTTCCCGTGGGAGATTCTCATCGAGAAACAGTGGAGGCTCGCTCATTGTTTGTCATGCGAAGACAGCGTTGGCAAGTGAATCTCGGCGGCCGGAAACAACGCTGTGAAGAACATCGTCGCCTTCAGAATTGGCACGGTGTCGCCGCGCGCGCAGGCCTTTGAGTCGGTATTGATCATATCGCGCAGCTCGTGACCAAGACGCTCAGCCGCGGCGCAGCATCGCAAGTCTTTAGGGCATTGGGCTAGATTTTGCAAAGTGTAGCACGTCCGGTCCTGCGTGCGGTGCACTAACCGGGTGGCCACTCTTACCTCTCACCCTTCAATTAAGGCTTTCAGCCCGCTCGCAAGGTTGCTACAATCAACTGCACCTTGTGGTCACGCGTCGCGGGTGAACCTCGCCCACTCCACCCATCTTTCAGCGCGAAACCATCAATGCTAATGGAGTCAGTGAATGGGTCCTGAAAACAACTTTCGGATGTTGGTGCCTCGCAAAGACGATCCGCAGGGCTTGCGGCTTAGCGAGAGCGGCGCCTTTCAGGCAGCGTATCCGCCAACTCCCAGCCATGTTCCCAGTCTTTGGGATTATTGGCCCATCCTGCTCCGGCATAAGTGGACGATCGTGTCTGCCATTGTAGTGGCGTTGATCATGGGTACGGTGGTGGCGTTTTCAACCACACCTATTTATGAAGCCGTCGGCCGCATCGTGATCAATCGCGAGGGAGCCGAAACCGCTGGCCTGAAAAATGGTGATGCCGGCGCCAGCGACTCCTATGACGACTACATGGTCGCCATGGATACGCAAACCCACGTTTTGCAAAGCGACGCTATCGCCAAACTTGTTATCTCGAAGTTGAACCTCGATTCCAACCCGGCGTTCGCCGCGAGAGGCGCGGCCGCGGCGGCCTCAGAGGTCGATCCTCAACGGGAAGCCGCCCTGATTGGGAAATTTCACCGATCGCTCCAGATCAATTCGATTCCACGAACGCGGCTGCTGGAAATTCGTTTCTCCAGCCCCGACCCTGTGCTGGCTGCGAAGGCCGTCAACAGCGTAATCGACACCTACATCGAGCAGAACTACAAGACCCACCTCGAAGCCACGACGCGTACCTCCGATTGGCTGGCACAGCAGCTATCCGAACTGCAACTGAAGGTCCAGGAATCCCAGGAAAAACTGGTTCAATACCAAAAGGAGCATGGAATCCTGGGGATTGACGAGAAGGAAAACATCATCACCTCCAAACTCGACGAGCTAAACCGGCAGCTCACGGCCGCGGAGGGCGACCGCATGCAGAAGGAATCGGTTTACCGGCTGGCTAGCTCCGGTGATCCCGATCTGCTGTCGAATCTCGATCCGTCAAGTCCCTTGGTCAAGCTGAGGAGCCAGGAGGCGGACTTGCATCGCCAATTGGCACAGGCGAGCGTCAAGTTTGAACCCTCTTATCCCAAGGTGGAGGAACTAAACAACGAACTGGCGGCGGTGCAAGCAGATATTAAGGTCGAAATTGCGCGTCTGGCGGCGAAGTATAAGAAGGACTATTTGGCAGCCCTGGAGCGAGAGAAGCTGCTCCGAGCCTCACTGGAGAACCAAAAGACGGAAGAAAATCAACTGAATGAAAGCGCCATCGAATACAGCCTCCTAAAGCGCGACGTCGAGAGCAATCGGCAGTTATATGAGGGCCTGCTACAAAAACTAAAGGAGGCCGGAGTGATGACCGGGCTGCGGTCGAGCAACGTGCGGATCGTAGATCCGGCATCGCCGCCATCCGCACCTTCAACGCCCAACATCCCACGTAACCTTCTGCTGTCACTCGCGGTGGGCCTGGCCGGTGGAGTTTCACTGGCGTTTATTCTCGAGTCCCGCGACAACACCGTGCATTCGTTGGAACAGGCACAGATGATTACCGGTCTTCCTTCGCTGGCGGTCATTCCACTCGCTTCTCGCTCCAGCCGTTCTCTGGTTCAGGTCAAGCGCCAAAGGCAGACCGCGCCCGCTTCGGCCGCTGCAATGCACCCGAAATCGCACATGGCCGAGGCCTACCGCGCATTGCGGACCTCCATTCTCCTTTCCCGAGCCGGCCAATCGGCCAAAGTGCTAATGGTTACTAGCGCTTTGCCTCAGGAAGGCAAGACCACAACGAGCGTGAACCTGGCCATTGTTTTGGCGCAGCGGGACGCGCGCGTCCTCCTGATCGAAGGAGACATGCGACGTGCCGGAATCTCGGAAGTGTTTGATTTCAAGGCCGACATCGGCCTCAGCACTGTATTGGGGGGAAACGCCGCTGCGGAGGCAGCGATCCGGTCAGTTCCGGGTGTACCGAACCTGTCCGTGCTACCGGCAGGCCCAACTCCACTTAACCCATCCGAGATGCTGGCCTCGCCTCGCATGAGAGATTTGCTGGCAAACCTGAGCTCGCAGTTCGACTACTTGATCATCGATACACCCCCGGTACTGAGTGTTACCGATGCGGTGCTGGTGTCCAAGTTGGCGGACTCCACTCTACTGGTGATACGTGCGGGGGTAACCGGAAAGGCGGCATTGCGCCGCGTCTACGATGTCCTGGCGCACGTGGATGCCCGCGTCATGGGCGTAATTCTTAATGCAGCTGACTTTACCGAACCCGACCGATACTACTATGGTGGCCGCTATGGCGGTTACTACGACGACTCCACCCCGGTTACGACGGCGCATTTGGAATCGTAAAAACACTGGGCCTGCGCCCTTATTTTCGGGCTTGGTGGCGACTAAAGGTGAGCCACCCAAGATTGCCGAGTACGTAACAGATACTGTGCGACATAATCAGTTTCCATAAGCATGGCTCTGCTGGACTGTTCTAGGGTTCTCCTTTTCCCATGAAACGCCTCATCGTTGCCGCCATCATCCTGGCCGCCATTTTCTTGTTCGTCCAATCTGGGTCCCACTTAATCGTCGATCATCCGGAGAAGTCCGACGCCATCCTCGTACTTGGAGGAGACCACAATGACGTTCGCTATTGGCGGGGCTTGGAGCTCCTAAGAGCCGATTATGGACGCCAAATGATCCTGGATGAAAGTGCGGAGCGCATATTCGGGCGCACATACCCTGAGTTGGCGGCCGACTTCGTTGCCCGGACGGCCGGCGAACAGGCGCCAAACATCCATGTGTGCGCCATCCAGGAAGATTCCACGCTGGCGGAGACTGGCGACGCAGCAAGGTGTCTGGCCCAACTGCAACCCCCGCCACAATCTGTGTTGATCGTTACAAGTGACTATCACACGCGACGCGCTTTTTCTATCTTCCGCAAACGGCTACCGCAGTATCACTGGTCAGTGACTGCAGCGTACGACGATTACTTCTTCGGATTGCCATGGTGGAAGCGG
The DNA here is from genome assembly GCA_963748225.1 of uncultured Acidobacteriaceae bacterium. GTDB lineage: Bacteria > Acidobacteriota > Terriglobia > Terriglobales > Acidobacteriaceae > Bog-257. Next base: position 92,728 of record CAVVHW010000008.1, on the reverse strand, counting down.
CGCGAATGGGCCAAAACCAACCTCACGGAGTGGCAAAAGGTGCTATGGTGGGAGCTCTGGGAGCGCTGGCAAAATTAAGCGCGGGTGGTTCTGTTGGTCCCGTGCCATTCGACCTACGCGCTAGTGAAGATGCTCAGAGAATTTATTGACTTTGCACTAGTCCTCGGATACGCTGAAGTCCCGAGTAAAGCGCCCGCTTAGATTTGACTTGGAGGCACGGATGCGCAGCACAAGCAAAGTCCTGGTCCTTTGGATGGTGGTGTGTTCCGCGGCGGTCTTGACAGCTCAGACAGGCGGTGCCCTGCTCTATGCCACTGGAAATGTGACGGTCAATGGAGTGGCGGTGGTGGATGCGAGCAGCATCTTCACTGGTGATCGCTTGGTTACCGCCGATTCTTCAATTGGTTCGGTCAACCGCGACGGCTCCTCTGTGGTGGTGAGCCCGAACTCCACGATCCAGTACGGGAAATCCGGCGTCGAGGTCATCGCCGGTGCGGCACACGTCAGTACGGTCAATGGAATGTCCGCCGAAGTATCTAACGTCAAGATCGCTCCGACAAGCCAAGTAGCGAAATTTGACGTCGTTCTAGCGAACAACCAGTTGGTCGTAACCAGCCGTGAGGGATCGGTGACGATTGATGACGGCGGCCATACGGCGATATTGAAGACGGGCGACCGCACCACTTTGGCGCTAGGCTCCATAACGAATCAGAGCCTACTTCAAGCGCAGGACGGCCCAATCATAGGTAAAACCGAACCTGCAACAAAAGTGGTCGCTAACGGACCGTTCTATACTCTTGTGGAGACGGATACGACGATCTACCCATGTTCTGTCCTCCAATGTCAGCAAGTTCAGTCCGTGGTTCACCCGTGTAAATGTCCTCCACCACACTAGAACTGCACGTCGACATTTGGCTCGATTCTGAGACCTGCGGACGCACAGGCCGCTATTAGCTTAGCCTGCCCGCGTCAGTATGGCGACGTGACCTTTGACCCTGAGCGGAATGCTTAAGCCTGAGGTTTCCACTTACGTTGTATCAGGACCGCACGAAGATCGCTTCGCCAACGGACCCGCTAGAACAGCTAGGCCGGCACATGCCGAAAACCAGTCAGCATTCGCGGGAATATGAAGATTGAAATCTACGAAGCTGTGGACCAGAAGTCCACAACAGCCCAAGAATGCTCCCAGTTGGATCCAAGCTGGAGTTTCCGAATATCCCAAGCGAAATCCGACCCAAAATCCCTCGTACAGAAAGATCAACAAGCCACACAATGCTAGCAAGCCTCCTACCAGACCAGTTTCGGCCAGAAACTGAGCGTAGTCATTGTGTGCATAGGTCCAGCTTTTCGGGGTCACAAAACTTTGATATTGCGGATAAACAGCCTCAAAAGTTCCTAATCCTGTGCCTGTTGCAAGATAATCGTGGAAGATCCGAAGAGTGTCACGCGTCACTTTAGGACGATCGCCCGAAACGCTGGCATCCCTGAAGCGGACAATACTGGCCAATCTTGCGGGTAGTTCGCTTGGCGCTAAGAGAAGCAAGAATGCGAGCGCGGCTAGCGCGAGGCCTACAGTTCCCCATGCCAAGCCTATCCGCGGCCTTTTGCGGATAGGAGACACGCTGATGGCTAAAAATAAGAAAAGCTCCGAGACCAGTCCTAAGAGACCCCCTCTCGAACCAGAAAACAATAGTGAAGCAACCGCAATCAGGAGAGCGAATGCCCATAAGAGCGAAAAGCGAGACCTTCGACCCGCTGAAATGTAATAGGTTCCCGCAATAGGTATTAACATCTCGAATAGTCCGGCGAAGTGATCACGGTTGACGTACGGTCCAAAATTGACGTTAGGAGCCGGAGCGATCCAATAAAGCAAACCCGGGCCGGAAAAGAATTGCAGGATCGCGAACAAGCCGAGCAGTGAAGCATAGAGAAGGATCGATAGCCCCAATCGATCCCAGGCTTTAGCAGGCGCAATATAGTAAAGCTGTGCTGCCAAGAAGAATATGACTAAACATATCGCCAATTTTAAGATCGCTTCGCTTGTGCTTGCCTGATCAACCGATAAATGCGCTTTTATTTGAACTAGAACAAAACCAAACAGTATAACGCTGGGTATATATAGCCAAGACCACGCCACTACTAGGAGACGGTTTGCAATGCTTCCAGCGGCCCACAACAAAAAGATGATTCCCGCCAGCACGGCCAGGGGCCCCCAGGCCCATGGCTCTACCGAGCCAAATGCGAGCGGAGCACAAAACAACAGCCCGACCAGCAACAGCCGCGACCATTGAAAGAAAACGGAATCCAAATGTAGGCTTATATCAGATTGGATCGACGAATTGTTCGGTGGCGGAGCCATTAGACTAAAACTGGCTAGCGGGTGAGCGCATCTTTCGTGGAAAGTTCACCGGGAACTAGCTTCAGCGAAACCTCATCCAACCAGAACACTCCGGTAATGTCTCTTGGGAAGATTCGCCCGGGCAAACGTACGACTTCAAGTTGACCTAACCGAGTTGTCGGGCCGGTCGAAAAGTCCACGTGTATCTCATGCCACGGGCTCGTTCCAACTGTCGGCTCACTTATAGCGTCGAGACAGCTCCTGCACAAAGGATCGTAAATCTGCAATCTTGGACCGCTATCGGATGTAATACCATCGGAGCGAACATAAGCAGACAAACGGTAATGAGAATCCGGCCGCAGTGGCAACATTTGGTAAGTGAGCAAGTAGGTGTCGTTGCGGGCTACGGTAAAATCCACTCTCATGCAGCGCTTCCCGCTATGAGCGTTGTCTGCAGCGTAGTTTATAACCGGGTAGGAAGCGTCTGATTTACGCCAGTCGAACCCTTTGTTGGCGGGTAACTGCTCAAAATCTCCATTAAATACAAGGTTTCCCTCGGCGCCCTCCGCACCGGGCAGAAGTTTCAATTTCTCCAGATCAAGACGGACATTTTGGACCTCCTGGCCGTTCCCTAACTGCAGCAAGCGGTCAACGTAAGGAGCCACCAGAATAGGCGTGAGAGAGAGGTCTCCCTTGTCCGCCTTCCAGACCAATTCGGTCCAAAGTTGGCGTGCTGCGTCAAGTTTGTTGTGCCCCGCCAAGTACGTAATATAAGCGATGACAATCTGGGGATCTGCGGCTACGAATACTTCGCCAAGCTCTTTTGTAGAATAACCAGCGGAGTCGCATACCCGGAACACATCCGGTGCGTGGTCGGGTGCAATTTGAAGTAGATGCCGAAATTGTTCCAATGCGAGAGCCGGTCTGCCGGACTGAAGGTAATAATTTGCCGTCAGCGAAATGGCCTCGGGATCCATAGGGGCTAGGCTGCGTATTCGCTCGATAGCGCTATCCCCGCAGTGACTGTCGCCCGCGGCTGCACAGACCCAGGCAAGTTGGCCCCAGTGACGAACCCAGGCAGGGCCCAATTCTGTAGCCATGCGGGCTTGCTTCAGCGCTTCGGCCATGTCCTGATGGTCGCTCATGCTAAAGAGCAGTGTGCTCGTACGGTAATGAAAATCTGCATTGCCGGGCCAGAGGGCGACCGCTCTTGTGAGGCTTCTTAACCTCATCGAGGAGGCCAAGGTTTCACTCCCTGCGATGTCTACAGTTTCAATTATCAGCAACGCCGCGCAGAAAACCGAAATACAGGCGAAGATCGCGATCGCCCACCCTGTCTCCAACCGTACGAGCATGGCGCCTCTAAATACGGAAGCACCTTGAGCGCCGCCTCTCGGGCGCCGCGTTGAAGATGCTGAGTTGGTATCAGTGGAAAACATAAGTCGGCTTTGCCATTGATTAAAGAGCGTTAGAAAACCTGCACGAGGAAGAGCGGTTCATAATCGGCTGTAACGAGCCGCCATTGTTCGCGGCCGCAAACGGAGATTGTGCACAGGTTACCCTGTTTTCCCTCACGATGGCAGGCAGAAAGAACGATCTCAGAGCGCAGATTTGCTGGGTCAACATCGCACCTGTATGACTGTTGGAGAGGCACAGTTTATCACGCTTGGATTCTCTGCGACGTGACACAGCCTCGCAGCATCTCCTAGCAGAGGCGATATGGAGGAACCAAGCATGTATCACTATGATCCCAAGACTGCCTTGGAAGAGCTGAACGAAGATGCCGTATTGCCCAATCCCGTGCGAGTTCGCGACATGATGCTGAGAGCACACCTTGATGCCGACCGTTCGCTGGAATATAACCGTCAGTTCGTCGAATATCAGCGGGGCTTCGGCGAGCTGCTGGAACTGGGACGCCATTTGCTGGAAGAATTGGCAGGGTCGCACAAGAAATAATCAAGCAGCCGGCCATTAGCCGAGGAGAGAACGTGAAACTCTGGTTGCTGTTGGGTTCGATTTGCCTGTTTGCCGTGTCGGCGTCGGCGGCGGAATCGCGAAACGTATCATACAAGAGCGGAGACGAAACGGTGGATGCAGTAATGTACACGCCACCGGGAAAAGGGCCGTTTCCGGCGTTGATCGTCATCCATGAATATTGGGGGCTCAACGACTGGGTCAAGGAGCAGGCGTCGAAGCTGGCCTACGAAGGGTACGTGACGCTCGCCATTGACCTGTATCGGGGAAAGGTTGGCACGACTCCCGATGAAGCGCACGAGTTAATGCGGGGCGTGCCTGAAGACCGGGCCAATCGCGATTTGTTGGCGGCCAGCGGCTATTTGCGCTCGCAAAGGAATGTTGATCCCAAGCGCGTGGGCTCGATTGGATGGTGCATGGGAGGAGGCTATTCGCTTGACTTCGCGCTGAACGATCCCGAGCTGAAGGCTGCGGTCATCAATTACGGCCATCTGGCGACCGACGATGCCGCGCTGAAGAAGATCAATGCGGCAATCCTCGGTATTTTCGGCGGGCAAGACCGTGGTATTTCGGTGGCGGACGTCAACAAGTTCGAGGCGCAGCTCAAAGCCTTGCGCAAGCCGGTCGAGATCCATATCTTTCCCGACGCTGGTCACGCCTTCGAAAATCCCAATAACAAGCAGGGATATCGGGCGGATGATGCTGCCCAAGCCTGGAAGCTGACCGTCGATTTCTTAGCAAAGAATCTGAAGGCAAAATGACACCGTTAGACTCAACACTCCGATACCAGAAACGGTTCCTGTGGATACTGCTGGCGGCGGCTGTGGTGTCGGTGCTGTGGATGGTAAAGGTGGAGATTGTCTATCATCGCAATGTGCGCCACATCCCAGCTAATTTTCAGTTGCGCTATCACCAACCACCCGATCTTTGGAGGACGTGAATGGTTTCCATTCTACGCCACGTTCGATCTCAGTTGCGATCCGATGCGACTAACGCCGTATGAGATGGTACTTTCGAGTCTTTGATCAGGACTACACCCGCTCCAGCACCAGCGCGATGCCTTGGCCAACGCCGATGCACATCGTACACAGAGCGTAGCGCCCACCAGTCCGCTGCAGTTGCAGGACAGCAGCGGTGACTAGCCGCGCGCCGCTGGCGCCTAGAGGGTGGCCAATTGAAATTGCTCCGCCATTGGGGTTTACCTGGGCAGCGTCATCGGGAATCTGCAGATCGCGAAGTACGGCGAGCGCCTGGGAGGCGAAGGCCTCATTCAGTTCCACTACGTCCATATCCGCAATGTCGAGTTTCGCCAACGCGAGCACTTTGCGTGTTGCCGGAGCAGGTCCCATGCCCATAATGCGGGGAGCCACACCTGCAGCGGCGGAGGCAACCACGCGCGCCTTTGGCGTAAGACCGTAACGGCTTACGGCTCGTTCCGAGGCCAATAACAGCGCGCACGCGCCATCGTTGATGCCCGAGGCGTTGCCGGCAGTGACTGTGCCATTGGGCTTCACGATTGGTTTCAGCGCTGCCAACGCGGCGAGAGTTGTATCGGGACGTGGATGCTCGTCCCGGGTGACCACGACGGGCGGACCCTTGGGTCTAGAGATTGTAACGGGAACAATCTCTTCCGCGAGAGCCCCCGTTTCCATGGCGGCCGCGGTCCGCTGTTGACTGCGATAGGCAAATGCATCCTGATCCTCGCGCGAGATATGGAATTCTCCCGCCACGTTCTCGGCAGTTTCGGGCATAGAGTCGACGCCGTAGGCGGCTTTCAGCAGGGGATTCACGAAGCGCCAGCCAATGGTGGTATCTTCCAGCTTCGCACTGCGGGAGAAAGCGGCATCGGACTTTGCCATGACAAATGGTGCCCGCGACATGCTCTCTACTCCGCCAGCGATCACCAGCGAATTATCCCCAGTCTTGATTGCTCTGGCGGCAACGCAAACTGCGTCCATGCTGGAACCGCATAGACGATTCACGGTTGAGCCAGAAACACTTTGCGGAAGGCCGGCAAGCAATAGTGACATGCGCGCGACATTGCGGTTGTCTTCACCAGCCTGGTTCGCACATCCGAGAAGCACATCGTCAACGGCACCCCAGTCAACAGAAGGATTACGCTGAACCAGCGCCTTGATTGGAATTGCGGCGAGGTCATCGGTTCGAACAGAAGATAGCGCTCCGCCGTAGCGACCGAAAGGGGTCCGTATTGCGTCACAGATGAAGGCATTCGACATTCTGTAAACCTGTCTCCCAGACAATAATAACTTGAACGAACTGGATGACGAGATTTGTCCGGAACGGCGGAGACGCGCCCCAAATGCTTCGACAATAAGCGAGGTTCCCGTGAGCTTGTGGTAGCCACGACTTAAGGCCGGACGCTCTACTTCAGGACGTACAAGGTATTCACATGAGCCGCGACTGTGATTTTCTGTGCTCCAAACTCAGCCGTGGGAGGAGCCGGAGCGGCCATCGTCCCAACACTTGCTTGTTTGGCGAAAACCATGGGACGCACCGGCGTGGGCTCGTAAGTGTCGACCGAGGCATAGGAAAGTTCGCCCAGGCTACGGCCGCTGAAGTGTGCTACCGCATCGGCCATGGCGCGGGCACGCGGCAATGCGTCTTCTACAGCTTTAACCTTGGCGGCCTCCATATCGTCGAGAAGGTAGCTGAGTGATTGATCCCCGGTCACATCCGCCATGTTGCTAAGGCCCTCGGTGATGGGGCCCACTTTAGAGAAGTCTTTCAGCTTAATGCTGATGTTGGTGTCCACGCGATACCCCACCAACTTACGCTTTGGAGTCTTGTAGTCATACACTGGCTGCACGGAGAACTGGCCGACCTGCGCGTCCTTGGGATCGAGGCCGTTGGTGCGTAGTAGTTGCCGCACCTGCTCCGCCGCACGGCTGGCCTTCTGATTGGCGTCCTGCAGTTTGTCTTCTTGTGCCGAGATATTAAATTGCACCAGCACGGTGTCCGGCTCGGACTCGAACTTGCCGTCAGCGCCAATCCACACCGTATTGGGGACGGGAGCTGCGGAGCGATCCTGCGCCGTTAGCGGGCCCACCATGCAAAGCGAGCCGAGGAAAGCTATGACCGCAAACGCAATGGACTGCAGGTTTCTGAATCGCAGGTTTCTGAATCGCATAAGAGCACCGAACTGCCACGCTCGTCTCTGGAGGCCGAAAAGGACGTGGCTCCTTTCGTTTCGAAATCATAGTCTGGCGAAGTGGTTTTGACCAAGCCATCGCCGGCTGCCCTTCCAGAGAAGAACGTCGAAAGTTGGCTTCCTTGCGCGAAATCGCGGCTTGTGAAAAAGAGTTAGGTGATGAACTGGATTCCCAGAATCAAACTCGACATGTACTTTCGCTCTGCATGTGTCATCCAAATGTTGAAAATGCGAATCTAAAGAGATAAGTTGCTGATAGTTGTTAACGCCGAGGTCGAAGTTAGGAGCGGCCGATGCGCAGATGGTATGTGCCACTTACGGTACTGGGAATTGGCAGTCTCGGGGCATTCTTGCTTAGCGAGTGGGGAAGGAACACCTTGCGCGCTATTTTCGAAGACTTTCACCGGACCCCGGAGCGCTGGCTGGAGTGGAATGAGAGCGCGCAAAGCGAGCTCGACCGCCTCCAGGAGGCGTTAAATCGTATCGCGGAGTCGCTAGAGCCCCGCACCCAGTTCGGGCACTAAGTGCTTGCCGGTCACAACCGTTGCGAACATCGAAAGCAACGGGCAGTCCTCTGGATCCTACGAGGCCGTTGCAGCGGGCGCCAGCTCATTGATTCTCCCCGCCATCCGGATATCGCGCTGCGTCACCCCACCCGAGTCATGCGAGACGAGTGCCAATGTCACCTTGTTGTAGCTGATGTGAATATCAGGATGATGATTCAAGGCTTCGGCGGCTTCTGCGGTTTGGTTCACAAAATCCATCGCCTGTAGAAAATTCGTGAACTGAAAATTGCGCTCAATCGCGCTTCCATTTTTCTTCCAGCCCGGAAGCTTTTGCAGCGCCTGCTGAATCTCAGGTTCCGACAGAACGGCACTCATTCGCTGCCTCCTTTGCGAACCAGGATCCGCAATTGATCGTTGGTTCCTACTGCCATAGAAATCCACCATCTTACCTCGGGGTTGGAACTCCGATTTCCGTGCGCAATTCCTGCCAAATCTGCTCTGAAATGGAGAGGAAGACGTGCACGATCTCGGGATCGAATTGCCGCCCGGCATTGCGCTCAATCTCCCGTCGGCCGGCGGGAATAGATTGTGCCGCGCGATAGGGACGATCAGACGTGATGGCATCAAAAGTATCAGCAATAGAGAAAATGCGCGCGCCAAGAGGGATTTGATTTCCCCTTAGGCCGCGGGGATAGCCGCTACCATCGAAGCACTCCTGATGCGAGTAGACAATGTCTGCCGCCTCGCGCAGAAAGGGAATTCTGCGCAACATCCGGTAACCGAGCATGGCATGCCGGCGCATGATTTCCTGTTCCTCGGGACTTAGTCTGCCCGGTTTGCGCAGGATCGCATCGGGTATCGCCATTTTACCAATATCGTGGAGAAAGGCTCCGCGAGCAATGATGCGAATCTGGTCGTGCGGCAGCTCCATCGCCCGGGCAATGGCGATGGTGAAAGCGGTTACACGCTTGGAATGACCTTCGGTTTCGGCATCTTTCAGATCGAGCGCATCGCCCAAGGCCTCCAAAGTAATGTCGTACGAGCGCTCCAGATCGGCGAGAGCACGACGAAGCAAGTCGGTACGGGCAGCGACTAGAGATTCCAACTTGGTTTGATACGCCAGATTCTCCACCTTCAGGCGACGATTCTCGATCGCCCGGCGAACGATGGCCAGCAACTGTTCGCGCTCGAACGGCTTCAGCAGATAGTCGTATGCACCGTTTCGAATCGCAGCCAGGGCTATCGAGATGTCGTGGACGGCCGTAACCATAACCACTGGGATGTCGGGGTGTTCCTGACGAATCCGCGCCAGCAAAGACAATCCGTCCATGCCTTCCATAACGAGATCAGAGAGCACCAACGAGTAATTTTCGTTGGAATCCAACAGGGCAAGCGCCTCCTTGCCAGAGCTGACAGGACGACACTCGAAGCCCACTTGGTCAAGGATGGAGCACACGATTTCACGGATCGTGTTCTCGTCATCAACTACAAGGATGCGCTCGTCCGCCATAATAGAAAAACGCTGCAGCGATAGTTCGTACCGTTGTTCGTTCGATTTTATCTACTTCCGCCCGTGCCGTTACATAAATTGTGGGCTGCCACCTTCTCTGACGGAACTACTTAGCGGGTCATAAATATAGAAACTTTACACACCCCGGAATCTTGAGATTGGCATCGCAATGCCAACTTACGGAAGAAAGAAGCCCAATCTCATGCGGCGCTGGTTACAAGGCTACCGTCTGGGTCCGCAGGCAAGACGAGGCTGAACAGTTCATGGTGGCACCTATTGCCCGCGTATTTTCAATGACTTATCGAATTTCTCTTGAACAATTCGAATCGCGCGGGTCTTTGGGCCCGCTGATTGCACATTACTTAAGACGTTGATGAGTAGCTAGATGATCGGAATTTCGACCCAACAGTTAGAACTCACCCAGGGGGTAATAATGAGTACAGTGCAGGAAGCGAAGATGTTCGGGTTTGCAACATATATGCCAGCGGTCTTGCAGCAGCGCAGCGTTGATAGCTATATCGAGACCTACGAGCAGAATCGCCATCGCGTGTATGCCCTGGCATTTTGGATGACGGACAATGAGCTTGACGCAGCCGAGTTGATGACCCAGACCTTCTGTCGGGCATTTACTAGAAGTGACACCCCGACAGCAGAGGAAATTGACCGCTGCCTGATTAGCGAACTGCGCGAGTACATGCCGCTGGGAATCCTGACCCTGAACTGCGCTCCGGCCGAGAAAGTGCTGTCGGTGCGCCGTAACACATTACGTGTCGAACTGGAACGTGCAGTGATTCAATTACCCCCAACAGAAAAGATGATCTTCCTTATGCACGATGTGGAAAGTTACGATCATGCCCGTATCGGCCGTGCTCTGGGCCTCAGTGAAGAGGAATCACGTCTCGGGCTCCATCAGGCTCGGTTGCGTCTGCGCGAGTTGCTTACGAAATCAATTTAATCGCAAATCTCGGCCTTTTCTCCTGAATGCTCACGCCCCTCGAAAGAGGGGCCTTTTCATTTATTCTGCGGTTCCGGAATGTACTAGCTGTTCCCCGCCTCTGACGTGCTGTCGAGTTCCTCATCTTCTTCGCGCTTCAACGGACGGAGCAACGGAAAGAGAATCACATCGCGGATGGAGCGCGAATCGGTCAGCAGCATGGTCAGTCGGTCGATGCCGACGCCTTCGCCCGCAGCCGGGGGCAAGCCATACGACAATGCGCGAATGTAGTCCTCGTCCATCTGGTGGGCTTCTTCGTCGCCACGTGCCCGTTCCCCAAGCTGCAACTCAAAACGGCGGCGCTGCTCCTCGGGATCGTTCAGCTCGCTGAAAGCATTGCCAATCTCCAGCCCCCCGACGAAGATTTCGAAACGCTCGACCCACTCGGCATTTTCCTCCGATTCGCGCTTGTTCTTCGACAGTGGCGAAATGGCGAGAGGGAAGTCATAGATGAATGTCGGCTGAATTAGGTGCGGTTCGGCGACAAACTCGAAGATATCGGCGATCGTTTTGCCGTTCGGAGCTGTTAGATCGTAAGGGATGTGCGGATTTGCTGCATTGTAACGGTGCACCATCGCGGCAATCTGCTCGGCACTGGAGAAATCAGTCATTTCCGGTTTCTCACCGGCGTTTTGCGGCCAGAATTGAATGATGGCCTCGCGCATGGACAGCCGCTGGAAGTTGCCGAAGTCAATCTCATGTCCGTTGAAGTGCGCGATCGTTGTCCCGTTGACGTCTTGCGCCACCTGCGCCAGCATTTGCGCGGTAAAGTCCATCATGTCCCGGTAGTCGGCATAGGCCATGTAGAACTCCAGCATAGTGAACTCAGGGTTGTGCTGGGTCGAGATGCCTTCGTTGCGGAAGTTGCGATTGATCTCGTAGACGCGGTCCATGCCGCCGACCACCAGTCGTTTTAAATAAAGCTCGGGTGCGATGCGCAGGTATAGGTCAACGTCGAGAGTGTTGTGGTGGGTGATAAAGGGCTTGGCCACCGCGCCGCCGGCAATGGGATGCATCATCGGCGTCTCGACCTCGACGAAGCCGTTGGAATCGAGGAATCGCCGCATCGACTGCACAACCTTGGCGCGCTTCAGGAAGACCTCTCGCACGTCGGGGTTCATCGTGAGATCAACGTAACGGCGCCGATAGCGCGTTTCGACGTCCTGCAGTCCGTGCCACTTTTCGGGCAAGGGAAGCAGGTCCTTCACCAGAAAGGTAATCTCTTCCACATGGACGGTCAGCTCATCTGTGCGGGTGCGAAAGAGATAGCCCCTTACACCGATGTAGTCGCCGAGATCGAGCAACTTGTAAAGCTGGAAGGCTTTTTCGCCGACGTTGTCGAGGCGGACATAGATTTGCAGCCGCTGCCCTCCTTGTTGCAGGTGTGCGAAACCTGCTTTTCCCTGCACACGGATGGACATCAGGCGTCCCGCTACGCTGACGTGCGTACGCGGAGATTCGAGCTCCGGGCCAGTCTTAGCCGAATACCCTTCGAGGATCTGGGGAACGGTGTGCGTAGTTTCGTAGCGATAGGGGTATGCTTGCTGCCCCAGCGCTTCGATCTGCTTCAGCTTTTCTTTTCTAAGCTCGTAAATCTTCTGATCAAGTGCCACAGCGGTTCCTGGTGCCGAGCTTTACGGCAGGGTCAAAGGTAAGGAAATCCGATTATAGATTGTGGACGCGCCGATTGGTGGCTGGAAGAGTTCTGTTCCCGACGCCCTTAGCGGCGAGGCAGTTTTATCACTACAACGATTTTCCCCTGTACGATATCGCTATACCTGTACGATATCGCTATAAATGATCCGGGACCTAGCTCTTATGCCGGCGAAAGCGGGCATGCGGCACGGGCTTGCGGCGCTTGAGAGACATCCATCGCCCTAGTGTCGCCGGCGAAGGCGCGAAGGCCACCAGCAGCAGGAACGCCCCTCCTACCGCAAGGATCTCTGGAGAATAATTGCTGCTGCTCGGGTTAATAGGGCTGTTTTGTAGGTTGATGACTTCGGCATGTCCCTTGTGCCAGCCGTAAAAAAGCAACCATGCTCCTAACGCAAACACCGCAATCCGGGCCGCGATCTTTTTCACCAGGATTTCCTTCCAAGCCGTTCCGTGAACAGCCGGTACCATAGTGCCATGTTGGACGCGGGAAGCAAAACTTTTTCCCTGGAGACGTTCAACAGGCAATGCATCTGGTCGGTCCGCAGGATTTTCGGCTCGCGAGCGGAAATTGTGACGGATGTCATTGAATCGGGTCGCGGACGGGGTTATATTGTCGAGTTCTTTCATACTAGTGTCACACTTCGGTGTGGCGTGTGAGTCCATTCATGCCGCAGAACTATGTACCGATGTTCATTTTCGCCTTCCTCGCGTTTCTGGTGGCGGCCGGGACGCTTGCACTGTTCTACATCGTCCGCCCCCGTAATCCGTTCAAGACCAAGCTCATGCCTTACGAGTGCGGCATCACTCCCTTCGACAGCGCGCGCGGCCGCTACACCATCCGCTTTTATATTGTGGCCATCCTGTTTGTGGTCTTCGATGTGGAGACCATCTTTCTGTTTCCGTGGGCGGTGCAGTTCAAGCTGCTCGGTTTGTTCGGTCTGCTGGAAATGCTGATCTTTCTGGGCATCCTGATTGTGGGATACATCTGGATCTGGAAGAAGGGCGCGCTGGAATGGGTATAGCAGTAATGGCCTCCAGCGCAGAAAATCATCGACCCCATTCGCGTTGGCAGCGTGGATGGGGATTTTTTTGGAAGGGCGGGTGCGCTTTATTAGCGGTCGTGCGCCACAATGTGATTAAGATCACAATGCGACGTGACCCCCGCACAGGATGGTAAGCGCCTCAAGCTGATAGAACTTAGAGTTCCATGACAACAGGGAACCGGAATCGAAGAGAGCCATAGAAATGCCCGACGAAACCAAAGGAACCGACCCAGTCTCTCCTGAACCATCCTCCCCGGCGGCAGCGCCGGTGTCGTCCGGGGAGGCAGCAGGATTGGGCGGCGCCAAGGCGTCAGCCAAAACATCCCCAAGTTCTGCTGTACCGGATGCTCCGCCGGTCGCTCCGGCCAAGACGGATGCTTCCCTGGCCGCCAAGACTGTCGAACCAGCCAAAGCCGTTCCTGAGGCCCCTGCGCCAGCCAAGCAAGCTGCTCCCGCGACATCCGACAAGCCTGCTGCCCCGGCTGCGGCAAAACCTGCCGCTCCCGCAGCCGCCAAGCCCGCGCCTAAACCTGAAGGTCCCAAGCCAGAGCCTTGGGAGGCAGATCTGGTCACCCGCCTGCGCAGCCAATACGGATCGGGGATCAAAGAGGCCAGCACCTACGTCGGTCAGAAGTACCTGGTCGTGGACAGCTCCATCATTTACGAAATCCTGTTGCGCATGCGGCAGGATGAACTGTTCGACTACTGCGTGGACATTACCGCAGTGCATTATCCCAAGCGCGAGGCGCAGTTCGACATCGTTTACATACTGTATTCGTTCCACCATAACGATCGCGTGCGGGTCAAGACGCAGATCAAAGACGGCGAGCGTCTTCGTACGGCGGTGGAAATCTGGGAGACGGCGAACTGGCTGGAGCGCGAGGTCTTCGACATGTTCGGCATCGAGTTCGACGGGCATCCCGACCTGAAGCGCATTCTGCTGCCCGACGGATGGAAGGGCCACCCTTTGCGCAAGGATTATCCGATTCTTCAGCAGGACCAGGAGTGGGTGAAGATCAACCTGGGCATCGAGAGTGGACAATGAGCGACCGCACCGATTATTTGCCACCCCAATCCGCGCAAAACCGGCGCGGCTCGGGGGCCCCGGACCTACTCGATCTCGATACCAAGGACCAAACCTTTCTTGACTCGACCGAACTGGTTCTCAACATGGGGCCGCAGCATCCGTCGACGCATGGAGTGTTACGCGTCATCCTGAAGCTAGACGGCGAGAAAGTCCTGGGCACCGAGTGCGTCATTGGTTACCTGCATCGCGGCGTAGAGAAGATCGCCGAGAACCGCACCTACGCGATGTTCAACCCCTATGTTGACCGCATGGATTATGTTGCCGCGGTTTCCAACGGGTTGGGTTATTGCGAAACGGTTGAGAAGCTTCTAAGCGTGGAAGCTCCTCCGCGGGCGCAATACATTCGCGTCATCCTCACGGAATTGTGCCGCATCGCCAGCCACCAGGTTTGGCTGGGGACGCACGCGCTCGATATAGGCGCGATCACACCGCTGTTCTACTGCTTCCGCGATCGCGAAGAGGTGCTGAAGATCTTTGAAAAGTATTGCGGCGCCCGCCTGACAACGCATGCGTTTCGCATCGGCGGCTGCCTCTACGAGGCCTATGAAGGCTTCGAGCAGGATTGCAAAAAGTTCTGCGATGCCTTCGTACCCAAGCTCGACGAATACGAAGAGCTGCTAACCACTAACCGCATCTGGGTAGAGCGCACCAAGGGCGTGGGAATTCTCAATCCGGAAGACTGCATCGCACTGGGGGTAACTGGGCCGGTGCTGCGGGCCAGCGGAGTGAAGTGGGACCTGCGCAAAGCCCAGCCCTACGAGTCGTACAAAGACTTTGATTTCGAAATTCCCACCGGGCTGCACGGAGACACCTACGACCGTTACCTGGTGCGTATCGAAGAGATGCGCCAGTCGGTACGCATTATTCGTCAGGCGGTGGACGGCTTGCCGCAAGGCCCGATTATGGCCAAGGTGCCGAAGGTGATTAAGCCGCCGGTAGGCGAGGTATATCACTCCATCGAAGCGCCCAAAGGCGAACTGGGATATTTCATCGTGAGCGACGCCTCCACGCAGCCCTATCGCATACGCGTGCGGCCGCCGTCGTTCGTCAATCTACAAGCCCTTGACAAGATGGTGCGCGGCCTGCTGGTAGCCGACGTGGTTGCGGTCATCGGCACCCTCGACATCGTGCTGGGCGAGGTGGACCGCTAATGACCGACTACATCAAAGGTTATCTGAGTTCGGGCACGACCCCAGGCGAAGCGGGCAACGTGTTCTGGGCCACCGTTTACATCCTGCTGGTCATCGTCGGAGTTTCGCTGGCCGTCATCTGCATGAATTGGCTGGAGCGCAAAATTCTGGCGCACATGCAGATTCGGCTTGGTCCTATGCGCGTAGGGCCGCACGGATTGTTGCAGCCCTTCGCTGATGCCCTCAAGCTGCTGATCAAAGAAGACATCATTCCCCAGGACGCTGACAAATTCGTGTTTTGGAGTGCGCCGGTCGTGGTGACCATGACCGCATTCACGACGTTTCTAGTAGTGCCGTTTGGCCGCACCCATGCCGTGACCGACATGAATATCGGCGTGCTGTTCATGCTGGGCGTATCGTCGCTGGGCGTGCTGGGCATCATCATGGCGGGCTGGTCGTCGAACTCGCATTACCCGCTGATGGGCTCGCTGCGTTCGAGCGCGCAAATGGTCTCGTACGAAATTGCCATGGGACTGGCGATTGTCTCGGCCGTGCTGATGACAAGCCTGCAGACAGGCACTGGCACGCTGAGCATGATCGGCATCGTCGAATCGCAGGCCGCCCAACATACCTGGTTCATCTTCAAGTTTTTCCCGCTGGGATTCATCGCCTTTGCGGTGTTCGCGATAGCCATGGTGGCGGAGACCAATCGCGCGCCCTTCGATCTACCGGAAGCGGAATCGGAGCTGGTCGCAGGTTTTCACACCGAGTACAGCGGCTTTCGCTGGTCGCTCTTCTTTCTGGCCGAGTACTCGGCCATGCTCGCCGTCTCGTCGATTGCCGTGACCCTGTGGCTGGGCGGCTGGATGCGACCATTTCCCAACTGGCTGGGCGGCTCGACGTGGGACATGGCGTTCTCGTTTCTTCCCGCGTTGACGTTCTTCGTACTCGCCGCCGGATGCTTTCTAGGAACCATCCGCATGCCGAAGATCCCGCAGTTTCGCATTCAGACAATTGGCCTAGGGACATTCGGCGCGTTGCTGGGGTTCGTTGGGCTGGTGCTGCTGGTGCCGGCGGTGCGCGTCCGCATACAAGACATTTACTGGTTCGTCGTCAAAGTTGCCTTCTTTATGTACTTGTACATCTGGTATCGCGGGACGTTTCCACGTTACCGTTTTGACCAGCTCATGAAGGTGGGCTGGAAGGTACTACTGCCGACTGGCCTGGCTGTGCTGATCGCCACCGCGATCTGGGGCCTGATGCCGCAACTGTCGGCGGCAATCCTGGGGGTGCTGCCGTGAAGCTGACTCCGCTGATCCGCAAAATCCTGTTACTTGACCTGATTAAAGGCTTAAAGGTTACGTTTCACTATCAACCTCCAAGTGAAGCAATTACAGAGCAATATCCGCTGGAGAGGCCGGTGATCTTCGAGCGCTTTCGCGGTCAGCCGCGCTTGAACGTCAACCCTGATACCGGCGAGTCGCTGTGCATAGTTTGCAACCTGTGCGCGCTGGCTTGTCCTGAGCAATTGATCGTCGTGAAGGGCGAGCGCAATCCCGCGACGCGACGCAAAGAGCCGGTTTCGTGGACCTACGATCTCAGCCGCTGCATGTTTTGTGGCTTGTGCGCCGAAGCGTGCTCCACTGACGCGCTGGAACTGACTCAGGACTACGAGATGGCGCTCTACAGCCGCGAGGGCATGGTGCTGGACCAGGCCGCGCTGGAACGTGGGCAGGAGCCAGAGAGGTACGCGAAGTGAATCCCGTTGCCACACCGTTCTTCTTTTACTTCCTGTCCTTCACGGCGATCGTATCCGCCATCGCGGTGATCACGCGGCGGAATCCGGTGCACGCGGCGCTTTCGCTGATCGTGACGCTTCTGTCGCTGGCAGGTTTTTACCTAATGCTGTATGCGCCCTTCGTGGCTGCGGTGCAGATTGTGCTCTACGCCGGCGGAATCATGGTGCTGTTCCTGTTTGTCATCATGCTGGTGAACCTGGAACAAAACATCCGCGAGTACCAGTTCAACAAGCAGTGGATTGTGGCGACGATTGCCGCACTGGCGCTCGGCGGCTTGCTGGCGTTCGTGTATCGCACGGGTCGCGGCACATTCCCGGCCGCGTTCTATCAGGGCTATCGCGGGCTGGAGGGCGACAACACGCAGCAGATTGGTGTGTGGCTGTACGGCAATTACATGCTGCCGTTTGAGATTGCTTCGCTGCTACTCCTGGTGGCCATTGTAGGCGCTGTGGTCATGGCGAAGAAGAGGATTTGACATGACAGAGATCACCACCATGCATTACCTCGTGGTCGCGGCAGCGTTGTTCATCATCGGCACTATTGGCGTGCTGACGCGGCGCAACGTGGTCATCATTCTGATGTCGATTGAGTTGATCCTGAATGCCGTGAACCTGAACCTGGTGGCATTCTCGCGATTGTGGGGAATGCATGGGCAAGTGTTCTCGATCTTCGTGATCACGGACGCGGCTGCGGAAGCAGCGGTCGGCCTAGGCATTATCATCGCCTTCTTCCGCAACAAGGAGACAGTGAACGTGGACGAGGTGGATCTTTTGAAGTGGTAGCGCGGGCTATACGGGGGGTTCGACACCGGCGCGCAAGAATGGCGCGCCTGCGCTCAGGATGACAGGCTTTAGGTTTTGCTAATTGCTAACGGCTAATTGCTATGTTCTTTCTTGACCACATCTGGTTGATTCCGCTGTTTCCCGCCATCGGCGCGGTTTGCATGTTCTTTTTTGGACGCAAGCTGTCGAAGCAGGCGGTGAACGGCATTTGCGTCGGCATGGTTGTGCTGGCGTTCGCGTGGGCGTGCGTCGCCGTCTGGCAATACACGGGCTATAGCGCCGCCAATCCCGGTAAGCCCTTCGAGAAGGTGATGTACACCTGGATGGGCACTGGCGACAGCTCGCTGAGCTATGTCATGCATGGCGGCCGCACGGCCGAGTTCCGCGCCGATGCCGGCTTCCTGCTCGATCCCCTCTCCTGCATCTGGCTACTGTTCGTGACTGGCGTGGGCATGCTGATCCACATTTATTCGATCGGCTACATGGCCCACGAAGGCGGATACTACCGCTTCTTCGGTTACTTGAACCTATTCATGTTCTCCATGTTGACTCTCATCCTGGCGAACAATTATGCCGTGATGTTCGTGGGCTGGGAGGGTGTGGGGCTGTGCTCCTACCTGCTGATCGGTTTTTATTTCCAGCGCCACTCCGCATCGACGGCGGCGAATAAGGCATTCATCGTCAATCGCATCGGCGACGCCGGATTCATCTTGGGCATGTTCACCATCGCCTGGTACTTCGGCTCGATGCAATATACCAAGGTCAATCTGCTGGCTCGTAGCGGGCAGGTTCACATCGGCGATCCGGTGATCACTGCGGCCTGCCTGCTGCTGTTCGTAGGAGCTTGTGGCAAGTCGGCGCAGTTCCCGTTGTATGTCTGGCTGCCCGACGCGATGGAAGGCCCGACGCCAGTCTCGGCGTTGATCCATGCAGCAACCATGGTTACGGCTGGCGTGTACATGGTGGCGCGCTCTAACGCGCTGTTCGTGCTGGCGCCGAATGCGATGAAGACGGTCGCCATCGTTGGGGCGCTGACCGCGATCTTCGCTGCGACCATCGCCCTGGTGCAGAACGACATCAAGCGCGTGCTGGCGTATTCCACCGTGTCGCAGTTGGGATACATGTTCCTCGCGCTCGGAGTGGGCGCATTCGCAGCGGGCGTCTTCCATGTATTTACCCATGCCTTCTTCAAGGCGCTACTGTTCCTCGGGGCCGGCTCGGTCATTCACGCTATGAGCGGCCAACAGGAAATGCAGCACATGGGTGCGCTGCACGGAAAAATCAAGGCGACGTTCGGCACCATGCTGATCGCGACCCTCGCTATTTCGGGGATCCCAGGGTTTGCGGGCTTCTTCTCCAAAGACGCAATCCTGTGGGAGACGTGGTCGCGCGAGGGGGGCGCCTACCGGTACCTGTGGTACATCGCGTTTCTAACGGCGCTGATGACCGCGTTCTACATGTTCCGGCTGGTTTATCTGACGTTCTTCGGCAAGCCGCGCATGAACCATGAAGTCGAGCACCACATTCACGAATCGCCGAAGACGATGACGGTGCCGCTGGTGATTCTGGCAATCTGTTCTATTGGCGCGGGTTTTCTGGGGATGCCGCACAGCCTGGGCGGTTCAAACCGCTTCGAGAAGTTCCTCGAACCAGTGTTCGCGAAGGAAGCGATCGTGCTGGAAGAGGGAGGAAAAGCCGCACAAGTGGCGTCTGGCGAGCAGCAGGTCGAACACACCGACCCAATGGAATACACGCTAATGTTTGCGTCCGTCGGCGCTGCGGTGCTGGGCTGGTTCTTCGCGCAACGCGCTTATAAGAACGCCGACAAAGGTTACAAGGAACCCATACAGGAAGTCTCGCCGCGCTTTTACAAGACGCTGTTCCGCAAATGGTACGTGGACGAAATTTATGACTGGGTCTTCACCGGACGCAAGAAGGTGGGACCGGTACGTCTGGGGGCGATGGGTCTGGGCGACGAACTGTGGATGTTTGATGCCAACGTGATCGACGGCGCCGTCAACGGTGCGGGGTGGTCCACGCGCATGAGCGGCACGCTGTCGAACCTTTGGGACAAGTGGATTATTGACGGCCTGTTCGTGAACGGAGTGGCTATGGTGACGCGCCTGGCGTCGTATCCGGTGCGCCTGGTGCAGTGGGGCCTGGTGCAGTGGTACGCGCTGGTGATGGTGGCGGGTCTGGTGTGCTTCATCTTCTATTACGTAATTCGGTGGTAAAGAGCAGTTATCAGTGGGCAGTTGTGAGTTCGGATTTCGGGGTTTGGTAGTTGCTAAGTGCTACGGCTAATTGCTCGTTGCTGAAGGCTGAGAGCTAAATAAATGTACAACCACATTCTTTCGATAATTTTATTCACGCCGCTGGTGGGCGCGGTTCTCCTGATGCTAATGCCAAAGGAGAACAAGGACGCCATTCGCTGGATCGGCAACATCTTCGGCATGCTGGGATTTGCGGTGTCGCTGCCGCTGATTCCGTGGTTCTGGGCGTTGAAAGATCGCGCCGGCTTCCAGTTTGTCGAAGGCGCACCCAACAACTGGATACCGTCCATCGGTTCCGGCTATGTGATCGGCATCGACGGCATTTCGTTCCTGCTGATCATGCTGACGACGCTGCTCGGGGCTATCTCGATCCTGTCGTCGTGGAACGCCATCCAGGACCGCGTGAAGGAATATTACGTTTGGTTCCTGGTACTGCAGACGGGCATGCTTGGCGTCTTCATGGCCAACGACATGTTCCTGTTCTTCGTCTTCTGGGAGGCCATGCTGGTGCCGATGTATTTGCTGATCGGCATATGGGGCGGCCCTCGCAAGCTGTACGCGGCCATTAAGTTTTTCCTGTACACCCTGTTCGGCTCGGTGCTGATGCTGCTGGGCATCCTGTTCCTGTACTTCCATCACCACACCCTGACCGGTGTGTACACCTTCTACTTGCCCGATCTTTACGCTACGGCCCCGAAGATCGGCGGGCACGCGGCCATCTGGTTGTTCTTCGCGTTCTTCGTCGGCTTCGCGATCAAGGTACCGATGTTTCCGTTCCACACGTGGCTGCCCGACGCCCACGTGGAAGCGCCGACGGCCGGCTCCGTTATCCTCGCGGGCGTTCTGCTGAAGATGGGAACATACGGTCTGATTCGCTTCTCGCTGCCGTTCTTCCCGGCTGTGGCCATGACGCCGTGGGTGCGAGAGTTCATGATCGTGCTGTCGCTGATCGGCATCATCTATGGCGCACTAGTATCGCTGATGCAAAAGGACATGAAGAAGCTGGTGGCGTACTCGTCGGTGAGTCACCTTGGGTTCTGTACCCTCGGCATCTTCGCCCTCAGCCCGCTGGGACTCAGCGGCTCGGTGCTGCAACAGATAAACCACGGCATCTCCACCGGCGCACTGTTCTTGATTGTCGGCATTCTGTACGAGCGACGTCACACGCGCGAGATCGCAGAGTACGGCGGCATCTCCAACGTGATGCCGGTTTACGCCACCATCACGCTCATCATGTTCATGTCGTCGATGGGACTGCCGCTGCTCAACGGCTTTGTCGGCGAGTTCACCATTCTGCAAGGCACGTTCATGGAGAACAAAGTGTGGGCCGCATGGGCGGTGCCGGGAGTGATCCTGGCGGCAGCGTATTTGCTATGGCTGTACCAGCGAGTCTTCTTCGGCCCGGTCAATAATCACAAGAACGAGAAGCTGCTGGATCTGTCGGGAAGGGAACTGGCCACCTTCATTCCGCTGGTGATTATCGCCTTCTGGATTGGTCTGTATCCCAAGCCGTTCTTCCAGATCCTTTCGACTCCGGTGAACAACCTGGTCGCAACCGTCCGCCCCGACTATCCCGGGCTGACGAAGCCGGTGCTTGCCGCACAGCCGGTGAATCCGAATCCGGATGCGCCGACTCCGCTGCCTGAGCCGCCGAAAGCGCCGGAAACTCAGAAGCCGGCCATATCAGGGGACGTGCAGAAGTCGGGAGTGGCGACAACGCAAAAGCCTGCTCCAGTGAATACGGCGAAAGCCAACTTAGCAGCGGCCCCGGCCGCGCTCAGCAAGTGAGGATGAAATAGTGACCACCTCGCTGACAACGTTTTCTTTGTCTTACTCCAGCACGGACTACCTGCTCGCCCTGCCGATGCTGCTGCTGACGGTGTTCGCGCTCGGCATCCTGATGATCGACCTGATGCTGCCGAAGCAGTGGAAGCGGGTGAACGCCATCACTGCTTTGATTGGGGTGGCGTTCTCGGCGGCGGCGGTGGGCAAACTTCATCTCGCCTATCACGCCGCGGAGAAGCAGGGTATTGCAATCGCCAGCTTCACAGGATTCATGGGCTCTCTGGTGGTTGATCGCTTCGCCATCTACTTCTTTTATCTGTTCCTCGTCGGCGCGGGTGTTGCCATCCTGATGTCGATGCGCTATCTCGAGATCGAACACGAGAACCACGGTGAGTTCTACGCACTGCTGCTGCTCTCGGTAGTAGGAATGATGTGCATGGCCGCAGGCTATGACATCGTACTGATTTTCATTGGCTTGGAACTGATGGCCATCTCGACCTACGTGCTGGTTGGTTTTCTGCGGCGTGACAAGCGCTCGAATGAAGCCGCATTGAAATACTTACTGCTCGGCGCGTTTTCGTCGGGAATCTTCGCCTACGGACTGTCGTTGTTTTATGGGCTGACTGGTAGCACGAACCTGGGCCAGATTGCCCAGAAGCTGCAGCAAGTAATCGCTAGCCGACCGAACGGTCCTATCGTTATCTTCGCGCTGCTGGCGACCACCACAGGGCTGTTGTTCAAGATTGCCGCGGTACCGTTCCACCAGTGGGCTCCGGATGCATACGAGGGCGCGCCTACCAGTATCACCGGGTTCATGTCAGTAGCGGTTAAATCCGCCGGATGGGCGATGCTGTTGCGAATCTTCCTCTTTGGACTCTATCCCCTGCGCTCGATGTATGTTCCGCTGCTGATCTTCGTTTCGATCGCGACCATGACCGGTGGCAACTTGGCGGCGATCACCCAGGACAACTTAAAGCGACTGCTGGCGTACTCTTCCATCGCCCACGTCGGCTACATGCTGCTGGGCCTAATTGCCAGCGACGGACAGACCAACTCTACCGGCATTATGGCCATCATGATTTACCTCCTGGTGTACACCTTTATGAACCTGGGCGCGTTCGCGGTGATCACCTCGCTGCGGCGACGCAACATCATCGGAGACACGGTTGATGATATCGCCGGGCTCTACTTCAAGGCACCCACTGAAGCCATCCTCATGCTGGTCTTCCTGCTCTCGCTGGCTGGAATTCCCCCGCTGGCAGGCTTCTGGGGCAAATACTTCATCTTCCTCAGCCTGATCCAGACGGGACACTACACGCTGGCGGCAATTGGCGTGCTTTATTCGGTGGTAGGCCTCTACTACTACATGCGGATTGCCAATTCCATGCTCATGCGGCAGCCTATCGACGCAGAGCCTGTGCACACGCGCCCGGCGATGCGGCTGGCGCTGACCATTACTGCGGCCGGCACAGTCGTCATCGGCCTCTTTCCCAACGCGTTCATCAACGTAGCCAACTGGTCGCTGGGATTGGTGCAGGGCACGCAGCACATGGCGAGAATGCTACGGTAAAGCGTCAGCCTATGCCTCCAACCGCGCTTCCAATGCTAGCGTTAATCTAGCCGGTTCTGTTACCTTCTCTGCACCTTGCTGGAGGAGTTACGGATGGCGAACCTCAGCTCGTCGCAGGCCAACTCCGATCGCTGGCACGCGATGGGCGCTGGCTTTCTCGGCTGGACTCTAGATGCCTTCGACTTCTTCGTCGTCATCTTTCTGTTCGACACCCTGGAGGCGCACTTCCACGTTCCCAAGCGCGATATCGTCCTCAGCGTAACTGCGACGCTGGCCATGCGCCCGGTCGGCGCGCTGCTGTTTGGGATGATGGCCGATCGCTATGGCCGGCGGCGTCCGCTGATGGTCAACGTGCTGTTCTTCTCGACCATTGAATTGCTGTGCGGCTTTGCGCCCAACTTCACCGCGTTCTTCATTCTGCGAATGCTGTTCGGCATCGGTATGGGCGGCGAGTGGGGCGTGGGCGCATCACTGGCTATGGAACACGCTCCCGTGCGCTGGCGGGGCGTCCTGTCGGGAATCCTGCAGAGCGGATACTCCATCGGCTACCTGTTGGCGGCGTTTGCTGCGCGGCTGGTGCTGCCTAACTGGGGATGGCGCGCCATGTTCTGGGTAGGTGGCATTCCGGCGCTATTGGCGCTTTACATCCGCACCAAAGTCCCGGAGTCAGAAGCGTGGAAACTGCATCGCGTTGCGCGCACCATCGATGGCCCGCGCATTGCCTGGCAGCACAAACGTTTGTCGCTCTACCTTGTCGTGCTCATGTTCCTCATGAATTGCCTGTCGCACGGAACGCAGGATCTGTATCCCGATTTCCTGAAGCACGGGCACGGTATCGCGGCAAACACCGTCGCCTATGTCACCATGTTCTATAACGTAGGTGCGGTTACCGGCGCGGTCATCTTCGGACTGCTGTCTGAGCGGCTGGGACGTCGGTATAGTATGCTGGCAGCGCTGGCTGTTGCTCTGGCTATCATGCCGGCATGGGCGTTTGGTAGCACCCTCACCATTCTCGCTCTGGGCGCATTCGTGATGCAGATGGGAGTTCAGGGCGCCTGGGGCATCATTCCGGTGCATCTCAACGAGCTCTCGCCGCCGGCGGTGCGGGGCCTATTGCCCGGCTTCACCTATCAGATTGGAATTCTGTTTGCTGCTTCGACTCCGACGGTGGAGTTCGCGCTGCGCGACCACCTAGGCTACGCCTGGGCGCTAACGTCGTTTGAGCTAGTGGTGATTGCGGTGCTCGCGTTGTGGCTGTTCTTCGGCGAAGAGAGGCACGGTAGAAGCTTCTTGCACGAGGAGGAGCGGGTTGCGGCGTAAGGCAGCGTTAACGACGAATTGGTAGAGAGCATTCCATGGAGTGTCATCCCGAGCGACGAGCAACGGCAGGAGCCCAAAGTTCCCTATGACTGGCAACCATTCTGCACTGCATTTCAAACGAGTAAGGGACTGATCCTTCATCGAGCAATCAGCCCCGAATTTGCCAACGAGCGATCAAAAGCCCAAACTTACAGCTTAGGGATCTTTCGACCCACTGCGCTCGTCGCTCAGGATGAGACCCGGGAAACGCCGCTCTTCACTTCACCACGAAGTGAGTGAACGGAGCTACGTACGCCATCAGGAAGACGAAGACGCCCACCAGCGCGGCCAGCGCGATACTGTGCCAGAAGACGTAACGCAAGATGTCTCCCTCGTGGCCGTACCATTGCGTTGCAGTGCTGGCGACGACGATGCTTTGCGCGTCGATCATTTTGCCCATCACACCGCCGGTGCTGTTAGCGGCAGCCATCAACGTGGGCGGCAAGCCCACCTGCTGTGCCGTAATCTTCTGCAAGCTGCCGAAGAGCACGTTGGATGAAGTATCCGACCCAGTCAAAGCTACGCCGAGCCAGCCTAGGAGCGTACCGAAGAAGGGATAGAGGTGTCCGGTACGGGCAAAGGCGAGACCCATAGTCGCGTCGAGGCCCGAGTAGCGGGTCATGAAGCCGATAGCCATCATGGCAGCGATGGTCAACAGCGAGAAGCGCACCTTCATCAACGTCCGGCCATAGATACTGAAGATGGTTGGAATACTCAGCCCCATGATCAAACCGGAGATGAGGGCGGCCACCAGAATACCGGAGCCGGTTGCGCTCACCCAGTTCAGGCCGAATACCGCCGGCTCTTTGGTTGGTTTACTCACCACCGGAGGGACGCGCAGAGCGAGATTGTTCAGGCCGCCGACGATGAACTGCGGGTTGGTGATCTTGCTGGGCGGCGTCTGCCACGCGGCCATCGACTTGAACGTCTTTTCCGGCGCATTCATCAGATTCTTGCCGGTTTGCGTGCCCCACACGAAAACGATAAGGCTGAGAACAACCCACGGCACCCACGCGCGTGTTACTTCCGCACGGCTATAGCCATGACTGGCGCGGTGGTCGGTCTTGGTTTCTTCCCCTTCGAAGGTCCATATCCGCTTGGGATGCCAGATGAACAGGAAGGCGATGAGGCATATCATTGAAATGATCGATGCCACAATGTTAACCAGCCAGGGACCGTGGTAGTTCGCCATGAAGTACTGCGGTATCGCGAAGGAGACACCGGCGACGAGGATGGCCGGCCAGATCTCCCACATAGCTGACCAGCCAACAAAGGCGCAGATCAACCAGAACGGCACCAGAACACAGAACGGTGTCAGAATGCGTCCCGCCATGGCGCCCAGAGTGACTTCGCTGAAGCCAGTCACTTTGGCCAGCGCGATGATGGGAGTTCCCAAAGCGCCAAATGCCACCGGGGCTGTATTGGCGATCAGCGAGAGGCCGGAGGCCTGCAGTGGCCGGAACCCTAACCCGATGAGGAGCGCGGCCGTAACCGCTACCGGAGTACCGAATCCTGATGCGCCCTCGAAGAATGCGCCGAAGCAGAATGCTATCAGCAGCAATTGCAGGCGACGGTCCTGGGTAATGCCGGTCATGCTCTGCTGCAGAACTTTGAAGCGTCCCGACTCGACCGTGAGCTGATACATGAAGATGACATTCAGCACAATCCAGCCGATGGGGAACAAACCGTAGGCCGCTCCGTACACCGCCGTTGCGCCCGCCATTCTGGCCGGCATGTGGAAGCCGAAGATTGCTACCACCAATGCCGTCGCCAGGCCCAGCAGTGCGGCATAGTGAGCTTTCACGTGACCGAAAGCCAGGCTGCCCAGCAATACCACTACCGGCAAGGCTGCGATGAGCGTCGAGAGCAACCAGTTTCCGGCGGGGTCATAGCCCTGCAACCACGGACTGGATAACGCTGGAATCTTAAGGATTATGATGGCGACGATAACCGCCACGAAGGCGGCTATTGCCGAAGGCAACAGGTTCTGCTTTGGCGGAGCGTTCTTGCTGGGAGTTGGTTTGATTGCGGTGCTCATGTGTTTCGCATCCATTTCTGCCGGACGTCTGCCAGCAGGAGCTTTGCTCAAATTTTTCTTTCTTTACAAATAAAATTGCCGGCTTACCGTTGAAAATCAATAATCGCGCAGACCCAATAAGACAAAAGGGGTAAGGGGTTTAATTGCATCGGGTTTCTGGGTGTTACCCTCGCGTCTGCGGTTGATTTTGTCCTTAGCGGGTGGACCTACTAAGTCACTTATGTCTACACACCCACGTCAATCAATTCCTCTGGTTCCGAAGGCTTCCACAGGAATTGCTGTCCCGTGCAGGGTCTTCCAGCAGCGTCTCGCGGACTCTATTACCACGAGAATGACGCCCACGATAAAAACCACCATCAGCGCGGAGTCGAGATAGCCTTGGAAGGCATGGCCGGGTTGCTGCGCCAACGGCAGATAAATGTTCTTGATGGACTCCACTCCAGCCGTCAAAGTGGTGACCCCAACAAAGCACATGGGAAGGACGGTGATGTACGCGTATTTGGCTTTACCCATGTTCACGAGGAAGGTGGTCACGACGGCGAGGGCGATAGTCGCCAGCAGCTGATTTCCGGTGCCAAACAGTGGCCACAAGGTGGAGATGTTTCCGGTATAGATCAAGTATCCCCAACTGGCGACCACGATCGCGGAAGTGACGAGGTTTCCGGGAAGCCAAGCCGTGTTGCTGAATGGCTTGTGCACACGGCCTAGCAGTTCGTGCATGACGTAGCGTGCGACACGCGTACCGGTATCCACCGTCGTCAGGATAAACAGTGCTTCGAACATGATGACGTCTGCCAGCAGGAGCTTTGCTCAAATTTTTCTTTCTTTACAAATAAAATTGCCGGCTTACCGTTGAAAATCAATAATCGCGCAGACCCAATAAGACAAAAGGGGTAAGGGGTTTAATTGCATCGGGTTTCTGGGTGTTACCCTCGCGTCTGCGGTTGATTTTGTCCTTAGCGGGTGGACCTACTAAGTCACTTATGTCTACACACCCACGTCAATCAATTCCTCTGGTTCCGAAGGCTTCCACAGGAATTGCTGTCCCGTGCAGGGTCTTCCAGCAGCGTCTCGCGGACTCTATTACCACGAGAATGACGCCCACGATAAAAACCACCATCAGCGCGGAGTCGAGATAGCCTTGGAAGGCATGGCCGGGTTGCTGCGCCAACGGCAGATAAATGTTCTTGATGGACTCCACTCCAGCCGTCAAAGTGGTGACCCCAACAAAGCACATGGGAAGGACGGTGATGTACGCGTATTTGGCTTTACCCATGTTCACGAGGAAGGTGGTCACGACGGCGAGGGCGATAGTCGCCAGCAGCTGATTTCCGGTGCCAAACAGTGGCCACAAGGTGGAGATGTTTCCGGTATAGATCAAGTATCCCCAACTGGCGACCACGATCGCGGAAGTGACGAGGTTTCCGGGAAGCCAAGCCGTGTTGCTGAATGGCTTGTGCACACGGCCTAGCAGTTCGTGCATGACGTAGCGTGCGACACGCGTACCGGTATCCACCGTCGTCAGGATAAACAGTGCTTCGAACATGATGGCGTAGTGATACCAGTAGCCGGTCAGCGTTTTCATGCCGGGCAGGCCTTTGAATATCTCGGCCATGCCAATGGCCAGAGAAACCGCTCCACCGGTCCGGCCGGCAAGCTTCTCGCCAACCTCCAAGGAATACTGGTCGAGGTTCACGGTGTGCATCCCCAGCTTGGCAAATACCGCCGGAGCGGTGTTGATGGCAAAATAATCACCGGGGTACATCGAGCAGGCAGCGATCAGCGCCAACACCGCAACCATGCCTTCACACATCATGGCGCCATAGCCGATGAAGCGCGCATCGGTTTCCTTCCACAGCATCTTCGGCGTAGTGCCGGAAGAGACCAGAGAGTGGAAACCGGAGATTGAGCCACAGGCGATCGTGACAAACAGGAATGGGAACAGCTTGCCTTTGATGATCGGACCGCCCCCGTGAATGAACTGGGTCACGGTAGGGAACTGAATGTTGGGATGGACAATGAACACGCCGATAATCAAGAGCACGATCGTTCCCAACTTCATGTAAGTGGAAAGATAGTCTCGCGGTTCAAGCAGGAACCACACCGGCAGCACCGACGCGATGAATCCGTATGCCATCATCAGCAAAGTAATTTCATGGCCGGTGAAGGTGAGAGCCGAGGCGTAAGACGAGCCAGCAAAGGTACGGCCGACGATAACCGCCGCAATCAGAAGAACCACACCAATCGCGCTAGGTCCTGCGATCTTGATCACGCCCGGCGTGCTCTTAAACATATACAAGCCCATGAAGATCGCAATTGGAACAGTCATGCCAATGGTGAAAACACCCCAGGGGCTGTTGGCCAGAGCGTTGACCACCACGATGCCGAGACCGGCGAGGGTCACTAACAAGATGAACAGGAGCGCGATCATGGTGACCAGTCCGGCGAACTGGCCGACTTCAGTGCGTGCGACATCTGCCAGCGATTTGCCCTTATGACGAACCGAAGCCACCAGTACGGTGAAGTCGTGGACGCAGCCAGCTAGCACCGCTCCAATCAGGATCCAAAGGAAGCCTGGTGCAAACCCGAACTGCGCGGCCAGGGTTGGTCCTACCAGCGGTCCGGCGCCGGCGATGGCGGCAAAGTGATGTCCGAACAAAACCCACTTCGGCGATGGGACATAGTTATGTCCATCTTCATACACGTGAGCTGGGGTAGTGCGGCGATCATCTAAAACCAGGACCTTAGCGGCGATGAAGGCACTGTAGTAACGATAGGCGATCGCGAAGACGCACAGCGTTCCCAAGAGGATGGGAAATGTGTTCATGGAGGCCTCCCAACGTGCATGCCCGATGCTTCGGTGGCAGGACTGGCCGCCAGTCTACCATGATGGGCGCTGTACATCAGCAGTGGCAAAGTTACACAAGCGGCCTAATACAAGCCAAGTCAGAACGTTAGGACGAAAGGCGGCAGAGAGCGAGTGATCGCCGTCACAATTCATGGTGATGGATGGTATAAGGAGCAAAGCGGCGGTTTCTCTTGAAAGTTGCCCTCACGCTGGGTTACCAATAAAGCTGTTGTGACGGACCAGTATTTATAGGATAATCGCGCCTTCCTCTGTATCAGAGCCCCGCACGTTTCTTTCGCCCAGGAGGACTTTGTCGCCATGAAGCATATGTCTAGCGGTTTGTTACGCTGCTGCGCCGCATGGTTACTGCTGCTTTCCGCCGTTGCCGCAGCGCAGGTTGCCGTAACCACGTACCACAACGATACCTATCGTACGGGTTCCAACACGCAAGAAACCGTCCTCACGGTGTCCAACGTGAAAGCGCAAACCTTCGGTAAGCGGTTTACGTTTGCGGTGCAGGGCTATGTTTATGCGCAACCGCTCTATGTGCCAGGACTCACCATTGGAGGAACAGTCCACAACGTGCTGTTCGTCGTTACCGAGCATGACCAGGTTTATGCGTTTGACGTGAACAGCGGACAACAACTTTGGCACACAAACTTCCTGGCCGCCACTTCACCTCGCTACCAGATCAGTTCAGTTTCCAGTGGTGACGTGAGCTGCGGCGACCTGGTCCCGGAGATTGGCATCACTGGCACCCCGGCGATCGACACGACCTCGGGCAGCATGTATCTGGTTGCGAAGACGAAACAGTACGATTCACTGACTCACACCACGTCCTTTTATCAGACCTTGCATGCGCTCGATATTACGACGGGCAAAGATAAACTGACTCCCGTCCAAATTTCAGCAACATCGCGCGGAAATGGCACCGGATCCGTTGGGGGTATTCTTACCTTTGACCCGCTGGTGCAGGCACAGCGTTCCGCGTTGCTGCTCCTGCGGGGGCAGGTGGTGGTCGCTTGGGCTTCGCATTGCGATCTTGGGAACTATCACGGTTATGTCATGTCGTTCAACCAGTCGAGCCTGGCGCGTACCGGCCTTTATGTAGACACGCCCAACGGTTATGAGGGTGGTTTCTGGGGCGGAGGCGCCGGTCCAGCGGCTGATTCTGGGGGGTCGATCTATGCAGCGACTGGAAACGGTCGCTTCGACGGGGCCAGCAACTTCGGCGACAGCGTTCTGCGGCTGAGTCTTTCGGGAGCCGGCCTGAACATGATATTAAGCGATTACTTCACGCCCTGGGATCAGCAAACCTTGGATTATAACGATAGCGACTTTGGCTCTGGTGGCGCCATGCTACTTCCTGATCAACCGGGCACGACGTATCCTCACTTGCTGGTGCAGGTTGGAAAGGAAGGCACAATTGATCTGCTAAACCGGGACAACATGGGACATTTCCACGCAGGGAGCGACAGCCAGATCGTCCAAACGCTTCCCTATGCGATAGGAGGTATTTGGGGAGCTCCCGCCTTTTGGAATAGCACCGTTTATTTCGGCGGCTCTTATGATCGGCTAAGGGCCTTTGCCTTCGATTCGCACACAGAAAAACTTTCTAACGGCTCGGAGTCCCCGGAATCCTTCAACTTTCCAGGCAGCACCCCGTCGCTGTCGTCCAATGGCGCGAATGATGGGATCGTTTGGATCATTGAGAACGACACCTATGGAGGAGGCAACGCCGTATTGCGGGCCTACGATGCTACTAACCTGGCAACCGAACTCTACAATTCCGAGCAGAATCCCGGTCGCGATCGCGTAGGCCTCGCAGTGAAGTTCACAGTACCAACCATTGCGGATGGGAATGTCTTCGTCGGCGCCGAGAACCAGGTCGTGATGTACGGACTCTTGGGAGGACAATGACACGAGTGCGCAATCGGTATGTCAGCGGGCGTACGGAGATCGCCGATGCTCAATGCGGCGCCCCGATTGCTGCGGACACATCAAAGCTTGAGACGCGGTCTGGTTGCCAATATGAGCACCGTAACTCAAACCGTGACGTTTAATTCTGAATAGTTGCGAGACTCCCGTCAAGTTTGGTGAACGTGACTTTGAACTTCTCGTTATAGGTTTTTGCCAGGTCCTGAAGCGTACTGATCGCGACAGCCTCGCCCAGCAGCATAGAATCATCGGTGTCACTGCGCCAGTGGATGCCGGCATGGATACCATGGCCGAAGCTGACGTTGTGCGCCAGCTTGTTAAGCTCGCCGTTTACCGTCAGCGGACCGCCATCCGAACTGGTGTAGGTGTATGGAAGCAGCGACAACCCGTCTGCTGCCGGTACTTTCGGCTCAGGTATGGGAGCATTGCCGTCATAGAAGAACTTGAGTACCGTGATGCAGGCTCCGCCCACTGTGCCATGTCCAGTCGGATACGCAGGATGCGCCGGTGATCCCTCCGGAAACGCCTGAGAAAGCAGGTAGCTTCCATACTTATTGAAACTCTCCGCCACGGCAGCGGAGTTCAGCACGTTATTGTTCACACTCCCACTGAGCGTGCCGCCCTGGCCCGTCTTGATGAGGTGCACGATTCCGCCCCCCGACTCTGGGCGGTGACGCAGATGAACGAGCCACTTCTGATACCACACAGCATTCAGAGCAATCTTCGCCACGTATGCCAGTGTTGCGGCAAAGTCGGGCGGACCGAAAGTACCGAAGCCATTTTGTGTCTTCGATTTGGCGTAAGGGTTCCCCGGGTTTCGCGGAAGGTTGAGCGACTCAAGCAGCAGGTAAGCGACAAAATGCTCCTGGAACAGCTCGTCGACATGCGTCAATGAAGCCAAACCGCGCCCATTATGCAAGTAGCGAGGTACGGGATCGCTCTCATTCGACAAGCCCCTGGCTATGCCATTTTGTACAGCCTGCCAAGTCTTGAGGTCGGTCATGTAATCGAGGTTCGGAAGATAGGTGGTAACTCGCTGGCTTATTTCCTGCGCACCCATGTTGGTAGGCATAAGAAGGAACTGGGAGAGGTACGGTCCGATCGTCTCCCCCGGGTAGGTTCCGCGAAAGAGCAGATCGGGTGTGACCGTTCCGTTGTTGTCCCTTGGACCAGCATAGGTTGGCATCGTCGAGAGCTCGGCTGCGGCCTTGGCGGCAATCGGATCCATCGCGTAGTTCGTGAACGCCACGTCCCGCAATAGCGAGCACCAGTACAGCTCTGTCAATTCCGTCCCGTAAGCCTCACTGGCCAGGGCCGGCGGCGGGGGAACTACAACCTCGTTTTCCTGGTTCTCGGGCGAAGGGGCACTGCCGAACTGGCCGCCGTCGGTGCCGGCCAGGGTGAAGGCATAGGCGGCTTGCGGCCCATTTAGGGTGCGTGTGCCGCCGAGAATAATCTTCTCAAAGTCAGCGAATTTACCGCTCTTCAAGGCTTTTTTGAAGCTCTCGTAAGCCGGGTTGTTCACCAGCCCAGGAGCGTCTTGCAGGATGCATTTGGTGTAAGTCCCAATCTTGTCTCTGTAGCGCGCTTCGTCTCCATTCCCTGAGTGCGATGGAATCCCGACCTGTGCTTCTTTGGTGGCTGTATCGAAGCGCACCTCAAAACTGGCAAGTGCGCGCGGGTCAGTGACCCCCGGTGGCTTGCATGCGGGCGGAACGGCTTTCATTGGGGCAGGCATGGAACACCCTTTCTGGTGGACGCAGCTCGCAAATGGGGGTTCATCATCTCATCCGCTGCTGGCAATCTTAGACCAAAACTTGGCAGATTATGAATCGAAACATCGATTGTTATTCTGAGCGCAGGCGCGGGGCCTTTTGTGCCGAAATCGAAACTCTCGGATCACTCGTTCGTCGTTCACTCCGGTGCCGCCGCACGTGGACCACGCTAGCGCTTGAACTGCGGCAGCACCGCTTCGCCGAAGAGCTGGGCCTGCTCTTCGCGGTCGTCGCCCCAGATCTCTAGCATGATGTTGGTGCAACCCGCCTGACGATAGGCTTCGATTCGCTCGCAGCATTCGTCAGGCGCACCGGCGATGGGACCAACTTTTTTCAGCACATCGTCGGTTACTGCCCGTGCCGCGGCTTTGCGGCCGCCCTTTTCCATGGCATCGGCGATGGGTGCGATCTCCTCGAACGTAAGCCCGGCCTTTTGCAACAGGACGTCGGCCGAACCGCGGATGTTCTGCACTTTGTTCGCGAGATACATCGCCGCCATCTCTCTCGCGCCTTCCTTGCCAGCGTGCGAATTCTTGTTGATGCTGCCTACGATGACTGCGCCGAGATCGAGCGAGGCTGGATCTTTCCCAGCTTTTTTCGCGCCTTCCTCCATGTTGCCGCGCGCGTAGCGTATAAAATCGGGGGTAGAGATGCTCGCCGTCAGTAGTCCATCGGAATCAGAGCCCGCCAACTTCTGCAATATCGGACCTGTAGCGCCAACATAAATAGGTACGTGTGCGCTTGAGATGTGAGCTTCGCGTTTAAGCGCGGGCGCAGAGGCGTCGAATGCCTTCCCATGATATTCCACGGCTTCACCTGCCAGCATCGATTGGATAATCTCAATGCTCTCGCGCATGACCACGGCCGGGCCCACATCTTTGCCCTTCTCACCCTCGCCAATTTCCTTCATGAAGATCTTAGAAGCGCCGAGTCCAAGTAGGAATCGACCGTCGCCGGCTGCATCCTGCATGACTCGCGCTTCCATCGCGATTTGCACCGGGTGTCGTGTGTACGGAGAAATGATGCCCCATCCGATGACAATGTTCTTGGTTTGGCTGGCAATGACGGCCGTCATCGCGGTCGAAGAGCGGGCTTCCATGCCATGCTTACGCCACCATGGATAGGCTTCGGCCAGCCAGAAGATATCGAATCCGGCGCGGTCGCACGCCTGCGCCATGCGGACGGTTTGTTGTAG
Organism: uncultured Acidobacteriaceae bacterium; assembly: GCA_963748225.1. Classification (GTDB taxonomy): domain Bacteria; phylum Acidobacteriota; class Terriglobia; order Terriglobales; family Acidobacteriaceae; genus Bog-257. The sequence goes on along the minus strand of CAVVHW010000008.1, from coordinate 57,959 downwards.
CGGCTCCATGCTTAATTGCAGCACGCCAATGCGGAAGGGAACGGGCATGAGTTGGGATGACTCCTCTGTGCGATATGTGAGTTGCCTGCTAGCTCTTAGCTGTTAGTAAGCCGCATGGTTTGGCACTGTTTGCGAAAACCTAGGGGCTAACGGCTAAGAGCTAACTCGGGTCCGTCCACGAGTGCTCCAGCCCTTTGATCAGCGCCCACATCGCGCGATTCAGCGGCGTCGGAACTCCATATTGTTTTCCCCACTTCACGATGGCGCCATTCATGAAGTCCACCTCGGTCGTTCGTGACGCCAGCACATCCTGCAACATGCTGGCGTTGTGTTTACCGGGAGCGTTGGCGCCCTTCGCAACGAGGTCTTTCGGGTCACCGTGGAGCTCGATCCCCATTGCCGTCGCCACGGCCGTACCCTCCGCAATCAGCGCCTCAAACAGCTCGCCTGTGGGTGGAAATCGGGATGCGGCTCCATGATGCAGCCGGGTAAGCGCACCCACGGGGTTGGTGGCCGCGTTGAAGATCAGCTTGGTCCATTGCGCACCCCGTGCATCGCGCAGGGCAATAGTATTCATCCCACCGCGCGTCAGCAAGCCGGCGAGTTCCTCGACGCACTGCATCGGCGTTCGCGTCGGCTCGAACGGTCCAATCCAGGTGTCGCCCTGGATATCGAAGCCCACGTGTCCCGGCTCGACGATGTGACCAGCGGGAAAGGTCGTTCCTCGGATCACATACTTCACATGTTCGGCGATGATCTCTTCGTTGCCCACCCCATTTTGCACGGAACACACGGCGCTGTCGTTGTCGAAACAGCGCGCCGCAGCCTTAATCGCCGAGGCGGTATGAATAGCCTTAGTCGCCACAATGCCGTAGTCGCATACCGGAAGCTCGAACGGATCCGTGCTCGCCTTCGCCAACCTCACATGTGCATCAGAAGCACCCGAGAGCCGCAGGCCGTGGCGATTGATCGCATCGATATGCGCTTGCGAAACATCGAACACATATACTTCGACCTCGCCACCCTTGGCCAGGTGCGCGGCGAACAGGCTGCCGATTGCTCCGCATCCTACGATCAGACCTTTCTTCATCGGCTCATCTCGCGAGTTGGCGGACCTCAGGCTGGGAATAGAACTTCCACGGGATACTACTCAGATTTTCGCCCTCGTTTTGGCCCACTCGGAAAGTATCTTGTGTATAAAGGCACACTTTTCCATCCTTATCGATCACTTGTGGATGTAGGGAAAATATCATGTTTTGCTTTAACTCAACCTGGGTCTTCGCGCCGATCGCAGGATGCTCGATCATTGTAGTGCCGATCGAGTGTCCCGAGAGGTGTCCGAGGGCGAATCCTTTCCGCCCAAACGTCTCGGCAACAACCTTGTGGACATCGCTCGCGAGCGCGCCTTCGCGCATTGACTTACGTGCGGATTCCATCGCTTCGGGATAAACCTCGGCCATCTGCTGCGTACGCTGGCTGGGCTCTCCGTGGATGAGCGCTCGCGAGAATTCCACCCAGTATCCACCCACGCCAGCGATCTCCAGCGAGTAAAGCAGTAAGTCGCGCTCGCCGACCTTGCGATGGCCCGGTACCTTAAAGTGCGGCTCCGCTTCGCCGTTTTGGCCGGAGAGCACAATGTTCATCATCCGCGGTCCAGCACCTCGAGCGAAGAAAACTTCCACGGCGGGTGCCATAATTTCGGCCTCCGTTTTGCCCACGTCAAATCCGTCAAGCAGAGCGTAAAAGCCCTGGTGGATGATGTCCATCGAATCGCGGACTTCGGCCAACTCCTCTTTGCTCTTCACGGCGCGCGCCATGTCGAAGTGGAAATCGAAGGGAACGAGTTCGAAGCTGCCTTGTTGCAACTCGCGGTAGTCGCGCACCGCCATGATGTAGTCGAGTCCATAGACCGCGACGCGCTTCCAGGCTTCATCCAGCACACGCTCACGTAGCCAGCGGCCGGGAATCTCGGCCCAAACTTTCTCCTGCACGAACGGCTTCTTCTTGTCGCCGATCCAGCGCGCCTCTTGCGGGAAAACCAGCACCGGATCGCCTCGCAGCGGGATTAGAACGTACACATAACGATGTACGATCTCGAAACCCGAGGTGTAGAGTACGGCGCCTTCGAAGCCGGCGTATTGGTTGCCGCAGACGATGAGCGCGTCGACGCTTTGATCGCGCATTGCCGTGCGGATGTTGGCATATCGGCGATTGACTTCTAGTTGGGTGGGCATTTGATTCGAGGGCTGTACCCTAGAGTATTTCTATCAGATTCGCCGCCGGCGTGAAGGCCAACTGAGTCAGCGCATCAACTTTTCGGAGTTTGTGTAGCCCCCCATCACACCCGTGCCCAGTTTCCGCAGGCAAATCAAACAACGCAAGGGCCCCTTTCGAGGCCCCGTGAGCACTGTTGAGCGCATCGAGCGTACCATCACCAGATGCTGAGGGTCGCGTTGTCCACCCACTCGTGGTATCCCTGGCCGCTGGCGTTCACGTCGAGCTGCCACTGCACGCCCAGGTTGTCGGACCAGCCAAGATAGCGGGCATTTCGGGTGACATTCGGTGAGGTGCCTTGGCCATCCACGACCAGAGTCACGTAGGTGTATTGGTGGGAATTGGTGTTGGTGGTGACGTACCACTGAATGTGATGCCAGGTGTTGGGACTGAACTTGTGGCAGGCAATCGAAGTCGGCATCCAGTGGCCGGACGCCTCGTCCCACGTATCCCAAACTCCTCGGCCGTAATCGCATTGGCTTCCGATCATGTAGTTATAGCCATGGACAAACTGAAAGGTGTCGAACTCCAGCGCCTGTGCTCCCTGTTGCGAGCTGTCGTCCACCCAGATATAGAAGTCCCACAAGAAATTGTGCACGCCATTGTTGGCGCCCAGCTTCTGCCACCACAGCGCGTTCGCCCAGACACCCGAATTGAAGAATTCCATGCTGGAGCCGTCGCGTGAGGGGTCGCGCTGGTATTGGGCCATCCAGTAAGTGCCGTTGCCACTGCCGCCCGCACAGGAAGAACTATGGCACCAGTTCCAGTGGCCGCGCTCGTCGATATTGTTAAACACGATTGCAGACGGTGGGGGAGTTGGAAGACCGCCGCCGCCACCGCCACCACCGCTGGTCACGGTTATCTCTTCATAAACGCTGCCATAGGCCCCGCTGCTGTCCCAGGCGCGAGTGACCAACTGATGACCGCCCGTAGACGCACTGATCTGAGTATTAATCGAGTTTGTTTGGCCCGCGGTGTAAACGATATGACTGTCAAGATAAACCACCCATCCAGTGATGGGGTGAGAACTACTGGCGTTGGCGACGAGATTGAAGGGAGAGCCAACCTGAGAATTATTAAGTGGCGTACTGACAGTAACGGTGACCGCGAGTGCTGCGAGCGACCAGCTCAGACACACGATTGCCAACAAGAACAGACGTTTCATTAAGACAGGCTCCTTCGCTGATTAATTTCGGCCGGAAGAAAGTGGCGCTTAGGGCCTCGCACTTTGGCGCGATAACCGTCGAGGGAGTATCTCGTCTATTGAACCTCAGGCAAATCAGGCGTTCTTCCTAAAATCGCTCGGGTTCTTGCACGGCATCGAGTCGAGGCGGATCTAAGGGTCGGATCTACTGGGCAAAACAGAGGGGCTTGAGCCCTCGCAGGTTTGCAACAAAATGAAGCAGTCAATACTGGGAACATAACCGCAATCGTGCATCGCAGAGGAATATAGGCCGGGTCTGCTATGAAAGAGATGGGTCTGCGAGTGCTGCGGAGTTAATTGCGCGGTCCGCTCGTGCCGCCGCATATCTCCGCGGCGGTGAGTGCATAAACTTTTGTGATGTCGACCAGAGTCTTAATCGCGACCTTTTCGCCTTCGTGATCGCGCGGCCCGCTCGAAGGACCATAGTTCACCGTCGGACACCCAAAGCGCGACAGGACCGATGCGTCGGAGCACCACAGCACCGTGTCGCGCAGCGGCGGCTCGCCTATCACGTAGTGGTGATTGCGCTCGAGGGTCTGCACCATCTCGTGGCTCTCGTCGATGGTTGCACCCGGCACCGATACATATGTCTCAAACTCCAGCCCGTACTCGGGATGACTGTGCTTCATCGAGAGAAACAGCTTCTTCGCTGCGCGGCGGGCGTCTGTCATCGGCATCGTAGGAGGTACACGTACGTCGAGAAATAGATCGGCGCGTTCCGGGGTTCGGCTGGCGCGCCAGGGATGTCCCGCCTGAAGGCAGCCGATGTTGACGAACCCTGGGCGTCCCGCCCAGTGTGCCTGCTCCTGCCATTCGGGAATCCAGCCCATTACATCTTCTAGCACCTGGTGCATGCGACGAATGGCGTTCTGGTCTTCCTTGCCCGGCGCAAATGCCGAGTGCACGTAATTGCCGGTCAGTCCGAAGCGCACCCACATCGAGCCTGCATGCCCCAGTACCAGCTTCATGTCGGTCGGCTCGCCGAGAATGCACATGTCGGGTAGAACACCGTGACTCGCCAGGTAATGCGTGCCAGCGCCGTAGCCGCGATACTCCTTGCCTTGAAACTCGCCCCACTGCGTCTTCTCGATCTCGCCGCAGACTGCGCCCAGAATAATGTCGCCGCCCAGCTTGACTCCGGCCTCAAGCAGCGCCTTGACTGCGTGCATATAGCACACCAGCGCACCCTTCATGTTGTAAATACCGAGACCGTAGATCATGCCGTTCTTCACGACCGCTTGCGGCTTGTAACCAATGCCAGCGAGAAAGTCCTCCTCGCCGGTGTTCGATGTGTCCATGTGCCCGTTGAACATCAGGCATTTGCCGTTGCCGTAGCCTTCGAGGCGGCCAATGACATTGGCGCGGGTGTCTTCCACGGATTGCCAAGTGACCGTCAGCCCTAGCTTCTGAAAGGCTGCACGCATGTATTCGGCCATGGCAAATTCCGAGCCAGTAGGGCTGGGGATGTTGATCACGTCGCAACACATGGAGACGATATCCTCCTCGCGGATGCGAGAGAGGATTGCATCTTTCATGCGGTCGTCGAGGACAGCCGAGGCGGCAGATGTCATTGCACGCGGCCCGTCGCCCTTCGCGCTTGTGGTGTGCGTAGCAGCCGAAAATCGTCGGGAAACGAGCATAGCTTCTCATTGCCGCTGCCGGTGATCCAGAAGTTATCTTCCAGGCGAAGCCCGCCGCCACCTGGCCAGTAAACTCCCGGTTCGATAGCCAGAACCATGCCCTCGAGAACTGTGCCGTTCCCTGCCTGATGAGCGTAGGGCGGCTCGTGCGCACGCGCTCCCACACCGTGGCACACGGGATGCGACGGCTGTCCAGGATAGCCACCCTCGGCGATACGTGCGCGGATCAAACGGTCCAAACCCGGGAGGCTGGCGCCGTCCTTGGCAAAAGCCGCAGCCTCATTGAAGACGCTCAGCAGCAGGTCCAGCAATTTGTTGTACTCGGGCGTCAATTCGCCGGGGCATAGGTTCTTGGTCAGATCGTTCCAGTAGCCATCTACGCAAACCCAGATCTCGAATAGCGTAGGCTCGTGCTCTTGTATGGGACGATTGCCAGTCGCGGTGAACGTCCGAATGCCTTTGCCCGACCAGACCAGCGTGAACGCGCGTGCCATCTCAACTTTGTCTTTGAACCCGATACCGGTGGAGTGGACGAAGCCCTCGAAGATGGCTGCGACTTCGCTCTCTTTCATTCCCGGACGCAAGCGCTCGAAGGTGTATTGCATGGCCAGCGCGGCCAGTTCGTTGGCCAGCTTCATGCGCTCGATCTCCTGTGAAGTCTTGATCGCACGGGCTTCGGCCAGCAGACCGGAAGCGTCGACCACCTCGCGCGCTGCCGGCTTGAATGCGTCGAACCAAGGCTGTGTCCAGGTGGTTGGTTCGCCGACCATGCGATCGGCGCTTTGCGTGCCCTGCGAGAGTTCTAGGCCGATCCTCCCGGTCCACCCACGATGGTTCAATACGCGTAGTGCGACGTCGAGGGAGCGCAGTGCCGGAGGCCGAGGATCGCGGGTATCGTAGCCTTTGAACAAGCGAAGATCGCTGGTCCACGCAGTGCGACGGGCATCCTCCTCCTGCGGCTCCAGGGCGATGAGCGTCGCCTCGCCCTCGCGCGGGAAAATCGCCACGTCGTAACCCTTCATGCACCAATAGTTGGTCAGATAGACGATGTTGTCGGGCGCGCGCACCACCAGCGCGTCGAGGTCATCGCGCTTCATCAGCTCGCGGACGCGCTGCAGCTTCGTTTGGTCGATGGGGTAGGGCATGGCCGCAGTGAATCGTGGTAGCGAGCAGGAATAGTTTAACGCGGATTCGGCGTTACGGTAGACCCAAGATTCGTTGTCATCCTGAGGGGAGGTTCGCGTTTCGCGAACCGGAGTCGAAAGACCACTATCGTAGCCTCGAACGCTGATTCGCTATAGGGCTGCTTCGACTCGGGTCCGCTAATTCACCCCAATGAGCAAAATCGACGCTCGTTGGGAACCCCGAATGAGCTAGCGAACCCGCGCTCAGCATGACACCTCAGGCTTGGGTAGTGGGCTGTTCTGAGTCTCCATCAGAAAATCCAGCGCAGCAGCCAGATTGCACCAATGACCCATGGCACGATTAAAACGATCAGGATCAGCGCTGCCAGCAAACTGTTAAAGCGTCCGCCGGGAGTAATGACCTGTTCGCCTTCATTAATCTGAAAGTGAGGACTTTTTTGGTTGATTTGGAGCCAGGAATGATTCACAAATTCGCCCTATTTCAGGAATGCAGCACTCCGAACTTTATACTTGAAACTCGAAACTAACCCAAATCATTTTTCTTCCAACTTTCTTCCTTCCCCTTGATCAGCCGGTACAGCGCGGTGTGTAGCGGAGCGGGCACCCCGGCGCGCTGAGCTTCGCGGGCGATGGCACCCCCAAGAAAATCGACCTCTGTCGGCAAATGGTGCCGCACGTCGTACAACATGGACGGCGGATGGTTGGTACGCGCGCCAATGCAGTTCATCGTCCAGGGATCCTCGTGCAGTTCGATGCCGATCGCCGCCGCGACGCTCTTACCCTCTTCGATCAGTGCGTGCAAGAGGTGTCCGAGATCGCCGAACTCGGCCTCGGCGGCGAAGTGCGGCGAATGCGGCAGTCCGGTCAAAGCAGCAACACTGTTCACCGACGCGTTGAAAATTAGCTTCGACCACTGCGCGGGCCGGGCATCGTGCAGTGCTTCGGCCTTCAATCCCGATGCGTTGAGTAGCGCAGCCAGCTCTTGGACCAGAGCAAAGGGTATCCGTGTCGGCTCGAATGGTCCCATCCAGGTCGCAGTGTTCAGTTCGTAGTGGACATGATCGTCAGCCAAGCGCGTTCCGCTCATGAAGGTGGTTCCGCGAATCACATAGCCCGACGGCAACAGGGAAGCGATGACCTCTTCGCTGCCCAAGCCGTTCTGCGCCGACAGCACTGCGCCATGCTGAAACAAATGCGCCACGGGGGCGAATGCTTCGAGGGTCTGGTTTGCTTTGGTAGCGACGATGCCAAAGTCGAACTGCGGCAGTTCGCCCGGGTCGGTAGACGCCTTCATGTGACCATGAAGCTCGCTATGCCCGGTGACGCGAATGCCGCGCTCATTGAGACAGCGGGCGTGCTCCTTGCGCCGGACAAAGACCCAAACTTCAGCCACACGCGCTAGATGCGCGGCGTAAAGGCTGCCAATCGCTCCTGCACCGACAATGAGAACGCGTTTCATGTTAGCTGTCAGCCCTCAGCTATCAGCTATCAGAGCCCTCGGCTTTCGCTCTTCGCTATTCGTTCTTCGCTTTGGCAATCCTTTTAGCCGCTAGGTTCAGCAAAACATCCGCTGTTCCGGGAGTTTGCCAACAACCAATTGTGCTGGCCGCTTTTATGTCTTGGCGAAGAGCGAAAGGCGGAGAGCGAGACCTAACGCTCAATCCGCACATTCGCCGGCAACTCGCTGCGCCGCTTTTTCTGGATCAACTCGTACAGCGTGCTGGCGTTGTTGTACGACTCGTCGATAACGATACCGTCCCGATACAGCGCGTCCTGCAACGCCGCGCTAAGGCAATGCAGAGGCGCGCCCCCACCTTCGCCCATGCCTTTCGCGCCGCTGTAGCTGTGCGGCGACGGCGTCTCCAGGTGGCCGTACTTGAGATTCGGCATGTTGACCGCGGTAATCGGGGTGTAATCGCTGAACGTGGAGGCCATCATGTTGCCGCTCTCGTCGTAGGCACAGTTCTCCATGAGCGCCGCGCCGATACCATGCGCCGTGGCGCCATGCACTTGGCCTTCGACGATCATTGGGTTGATCACTGTGCCGCAATCGTCCACGGCTGCGTAGTCGAGAATTTTGGGGATGAAAGTGTCCTTGTCGATCTCGACCACCGCAATGTGCAACTGCGAGGAATAGGTAAGCGTGAGATTGCCATATTTTCGCGCGACGTCAGGCACGTGGAACGGCGCCCGCCAGGTGTAGCGGCAGTTCAGCGTGATCGAGCGGAGTCCATCGGGAACCACTGCGGTGTTGACATTGGCGAGATTGGCTAGACCGATGTAGGGGATCGCCTTCTCGCTACCACGCACCCGTATCTCCGGCCCTTGCTTGCCGACGCCGAACACCAAATCGTCTTCGCCGGCCTGTAGCGCGAATGCAGCCAGCTTCTTCATCTCTGCTTTCAGCAATTGGACTGCCCCATGCACAGCCGAGAGTCCCGACACCGCGAACTGGCTGGCATAGGTGCCGCTGTGGCCGGTGTGGACATTGCGCTCCGTATCGAAGCCGACGCGCACGTTGACCAACTCCGGAGGGATGTTCAGGATGTCGGCGACAACCTGCGACACGGTGGTCTCGTGGCCTTGTCCCTGCGGCACCGAGCCGACCGCGACGATGACTTCACCATAGATGTCGAGCTTGGCATTAGCCGCCTGTGAGTTGCCGGAGAACGGTGCCTGAGGGTTGACGATCTGCGCCTGCCCAAAATTATTGGTACCGGAGTCGAGAGTGGTGCCGATGCCGATGCCGAACCAGCGGCCTTCGGCTTGCGCCTTTTTGCGCTCGGCCTGCCACTTGTCCCACCCGATCAGCTCCTTTGCCAGCTTTAGCATGCCGGGATAGTTGCCTGAGTCGTAGATGCAACCGTTGGGAGTGGTGTAAGGGAACTCTTCCGGCCGAATGTAATTGCGCAGGCGCATCTCGTCAGCTGGAATATTCACCTCGTGTGCGCAGATGTCGAGCACGCGCTCCAGGAACCACAGGTGCTGCATCCGCGAATAGCCGCGGTTCGGGCCGACCGGACACTTGTTCGTGACCACCTGGGTGAAATCGATACGCAGGTTCTTGAAGCGATAAGTGGCCGGCGCGACCTGCGACCAGATCACGCAGCCCAGCGGCTCATAACGCGGATAAGCGCCGCAATCATCAATATGCTTCGAATCCACGGCGAGGATCACGCCATCCTTGTCGAGCGCCACGCGCGTGTCACGAAACGTCCGTTCATTGCCATGAGCGCTTGAGGTCATGTGCTCGGAGCGGGTCTCGGTCCATTTGACAGGCGCACCCGCCTTGCGCGAAGCCAGGGCGCACACCGCCATCTGCGGGTAGTTGGTGATCTTGATGCCGAAGCTGCCGCCGATATCGTGCGTCTGCACCCGCACCTGGTCCATGCGAAGGTGCAGTGCCGGTGCCAACAGCTGAATGCCGATGGTGGGAAAAGAATTGTTGCTCCAGAAATAGAGCCGCTGATCGTTGTCGTCCCACTGCGCGATAACTGCATTGTTCTCCAACGGCGTGCTGGAAAAGCGATGCATGTGCAGATGGTCAATATGGATGAGGTGCGCCGCCTCGGCGAAAGCTTTCTCGACTTCCCCGTATTCGAAAACGCCATGCCAAACCACGTTGGTCGCCATTGCGGGGTGCAGGATCGTCGTATCGGTGGCCGCTACCTCGCCGTCGATGACCACGTCGAGTGGTTCGTATTCCACGCGCACTAGCTCGGCGGCATCTTCGGCGATGGCTGGGGTTTCCGCGATCACCGCGGCGACAGGTTCGCCCTGATAGCGGGCGCGATCCACTGCCATTGGGTAGTCGAGAATTTGGTTGCTCGGTGAAGGTCCGATCTCGAAGAAGGGGTCGACGAGCTTGGAGATTTCCTGCCCGGTAAGCGTGCAGACCACCCCTGGGACAGCTTCGGCTTCGGAAACGTCAACGCTGGTGATGTTGGCATGAGCGTAGGGAGAGCGCACGAAAACGAGGTGCAACATGCCCAGCATCTTGATGTCGTCAACAAACTTGCCCCTGCCGCGAACGAGCCGGGCGTCTTCCTTGCGCCGGAGGGATCGGCCGACGTAGCCGGCGGTATGGGTTGTTGCTGCCATTATGTCTTTCGTCACGGAAGATTCGTCCAACTCTCGCTAATCGAAGGGGTGCAACTGAAGACATGCCCCTTCAATGCGCGATCAGCATTCTGCCGTTGCTGCGGGACTCTGGCTGTTTTACTACACCGACCCAGGACTTCCGTCCTGGACAACTTTTGTTCCGTCCTGCGGGCCGCCGTCAGAGCCGTTTCGCGGTCCTTCCGGTACCTGGCTGGCCGTCAGCGCCGCCGCGTTTTCTGCTATCGCGCCCGACAATTCCTCTGCCGCCGACTCTGGAGACTGCACAGCCGGCATGCCTTGCGACACTTCGCTCGGTCCCTCTTCATGAGTCGCTTGCACAAGCTCTTGAAGGGAAGCCTTCTGCGGTGCGTCGTTGGGGCTCGGCGCGACCCCCTGCGCCGGTGGCCATGTCAGCGCCCCCTGCAATCCATCAATCAGCTTCTGAATGTTCTTCTTGCCGAGCGGCTCAAGCATGCCGCCCGCCATGGACGCCAGCTTGCCGAATACCCCAGCCTCGCCTTGCCAGGCGATCTTGGTACCTTCGGCAATGGGAGAAAGATCAAACCCGGCACTGATTTTGATCTGGCTGCCCACCGCCGTCCCCTGGCCCTTGTAGACAGCCCGCTGTGGACGCGACGACTCGGCTAGTTCCATCTTGATTTCTGCCGAGCCGCGAATGTTGCCCACGCCGATGCGTACCTTCACAGTGAAATGGGTCGAATCCTGCACCGACATGCTCTCGAAATCAGGCAGCAGCGGTGCGAATTTACTCGGATCGGAGAGGAAGTCGTAAACTTCGTTCGGGGTGCGCGGCGATGTGAACTCACCTGAAAATGTAATAGCCAACGGCTAGCTCCTCGGCCCTGCCGTAGCGGCCGCTCGAATTGCTTTGAAGATGTTTTGATATCCCGTGCAACGGCAGGTGTTGCCGGCAATGCCTTTGCGAATCTCGGCTTCAGTGGGGTGCGGATGATCGTTCAGCAACTGCAGGGTACTCATCAGAAAACCCGGGGTACAGTAGCCGCATTGGAATCCATGACAGTCGGTGAAGGCTTGTTGCACAGGATGAAGGTCTCCATCTTTCGCCAGGCCTTCGACGCTGAGTACCTCGCCGCCATCCGCCTGAAATGCGAATACCGTGCACGACTTCACACTCTTGCCATTCAGCAGAACCGTGCAAGCGCCGCAATAGCTGGTATCGCAGCCGATGTGTGTGCCCGTCAGGCTCAATTCCTCACGCAGAAATTGCACTAGCAGCGTACGCGGTTCGATATCGCGCGTGTACTGTTTGCCGTTGATCTTTGCACGGACCCGCACGCGCGGAATGTCTTCAGGCATAGAGATGGGTGACCTCCACGTGTTCTCCCCGGGCGCGCTTCACAGCGGCCTCGACGGCAAGCTTCGCCAGCGCGCCGGCCGCCTGGCGCTTGTACTCAGCCGAGCCACGCATGTCGGAGGTCGGCTGCGCGATGTCCATCACTGCCTCGCATACTTTCTTTAAAGTTTGCGTCGTGACTTGCTCTCCACGCAGTGCCTCCTCGGCTAAGCCCGCACGCGTCGCAGTCAGGCCCAGCACGCCGAGGTAAACGCGCGCCTCGTTGCACGTCTGGGTATCATGCATGATGAGTTGCACGGCGACGCTGGCGCTGGCGTAAACCGAAGCGCAACGTTTCAGTGCGATATACGCCCCACCACTGCGCTCGGGCTGCAAGCTGACGGCTACCTCCGTTATAAGTTCGCCATGCTGCAAGACAGTGGTGTACGCATCTTGGATAAACTCAGAGATCTCGACGCTGCGCGCACCGTTAGGGCCAAGTGTGTTCACGGTTGCTCCTGTGGCCAGTAGAACGGGCGCCCAGTCGCCAGTGGGATCAGCTTCGGCGATCGATCCGCCAATCGTGCCCATGTTGCGCACTTGCTGGTCGGCGATTCCAGCGGCGCAGTCGTGGAGAATCGGGATTTGCGCTGCCTCTTTAGAAGCGGCAATCTCGGCGTGGCGGGTCATCGCGCCGAGGCGAAGCTCTCCATTGCCGCGGATGTAGGAAGTGTCGGGAATGAAGTTAAGGTCAATGAGATGGCGTGGCGCGGAGAGACGCAGCTTCATTAGCGGGATAAGGCTCTGGCCACCCGCCAGAAGCTTGGCCTCCTCGCCCAACTGGCTAAGCATGCTCACAGCTTCGGAATACGACTTGGCCCGAAGGTATTCAAATGCTCGAGGATACATCTCGACCTCACGACGACTTTGCGCGGCTGTCTAGATTATCGCAAATTGAGGTGCTTTGCAGGGGTTGGGGACGACGCCAAAGATAGGCCGACTCGAACCGCGAATTTTCACGGATTAGCTTGGATGGATCGAAAGCAAGCAAATCACGAAGACTTTAATCCCCAAAATCTGTGAAGATCCGTGGTTAGCTTTTCTCTCGCAGGCCGCCCTCCGGGCGAAGCGCTCGTGGCAGTCACGATACGATAGAGGTATATTGGCGACTGGGCCCAGCTTCACACCCGACCGACATCGCATGACAGATTTGGTCACACCCAACGAATTCAGGGCTGCTCTGGGCCGCTTCGCCAGCGGCGTCACGATCATTACTGTCGAGACTCCGACCGGAGAAGTGCACGGCATGACTGCCAATGCTTTCTGCTCGGTGTCTTTGCGGCCGCCCTTGGTGCTGGTCTGCATTGACCACTTAGCCGAGACGTACCTGCACATCCGCGAGCGGCGCCAGTTTGGCGTGAGCGTCCTCAAGGAAGAGCAGGAAGCGCTGTCAGAATTTTTTGCCGATCCCGAACGCAACCATGACGCCGCCTACCGCCTGGGCGTGAAATACGAGCCTATGCGAAGTGGCACGCCCGTGCTGCAAAACACACTGGCCAACCTGGATTGCTGCGTTGTTCACGACTACGAAGGGGGCGATCACACAATCTTTGTGGCGGAAGTGAAGGAAGTCGCGGTGGCTGAAGGCGCGCCGCTGCTCTATTTTCGTGGGCGGTATCGCATGTGCGATGTTCCACAGGAGCCGTAAGCTTGCTAAACCAGTGATCACTTCGCGAATTGCTCGGGACTCTCTTTGTCCGTTACAATCATAAGTTTCCTACTGTTACGCGATCCTCATAAGGAGCAGCCAAGTCCAGCCTGTCTGGTCTAAGCCGCGCGCCGCTTGGCCCGCGGTCATCATCAAAAATGAAAATACATGAGTACCAGGGAAAGGCCATCCTCTCGAAGTACGGCGTTGCGGTCCCGCGCGGACAGATGGTAGAGAGCCGCGAAGATGCACTCGATGCGGCGCGGGCGCTGTTTCGCGACGGCGCAACTGGCGTCGTGGTAAAGGCACAAATACATGCTGGCGGCCGCGGCAAAGGCGGCGGCGTCAAGATTGCCAAGTCGCCGGAGGAAGCTGGTGAACTCGCGACCAAGATGCTTGGGATGAATCTGATTACGCACCAGACGGGTCCCGAGGGCAAGAAAGTTCTGCGGCTGCTGATTGAAGAGACTCTGCCTATCGCGCGCGAGCTGTATCTCGGCATCGTGCTCGATCGCAACAATGGACGTCTGGTGTTCATGGCGTCGGCGGCGGGCGGCATGGAGATCGAAGAGGTCGCCGCGAAAGATCCCAACGCCATCATCAAAGAGCACATTATTCCCGGCTTCGGTCTGCAGGCATTTCAGGCGCGCGAGATGGCGTTCAAACTCGGGCTCGATGCCAAATACATCAGCGGCGCGGTGAAGTTCATGATGGCGCTGGCGCGCGCGGCCGAGGATACCGACGCATCGCTGGTCGAGATCAATCCCTTCATCACCACCACGGACGGCCGTCTCTTCGCGCTCGATGCCAAGATGAACTTCGACGACAATGCGCTGTATCGCCATCCCGACATTAAGGACCTGCGCGATCTGAGCGAGGAAGACCCGCTCGAGGTCGAAGCCAGCAAGTACAACCTGAACTACATCAAACTCGACGGCAATGTGGGCTGCATGGTGAATGGTGCCGGTCTGGCGATGGCGACTATGGACATCATTCAGTACGCCGGCGGCATGCCCGCTAACTTCCTCGACGTGGGCGGCGGCGCGAACGAAGAGCAGGTCACGCATGCCTTCGAAATCCTACTGAGTGACAAGAACGTAAAAGCGGTGCTCATCAACATTTTCGGCGGCATCTTGCGCGTGGATACGCTGGCCAATGGAATTGTCAGCGCGGCACGTAAGACCAACATCCAGTTGCCCATTGTGCTGCGGCTGGAAGGAACCAACGTGGAGCAGGGTCGCCAGACCTTGAAGGAAAGCGGCCTGAAATTCATCGTGGCAGAGACCATGAAGGACGCGGCCGAGAAAGTCGTCGCTGCCGCCAGGGGGGTTCGATGAGCATCCTGGTTGATAAGTCAACGCGATTGATGGTGCAGGGATTGACCGGCCGGGAAGGGACCTTCCACGCCAAGAATGCAGCTGCTTATGGAACCACCGTGGTGGGCGGCGTAACTCCTGGCAAGGGCGGCACCAAGCACGAAGGCTGGCCGATCTTCAACACCGTTAGCGACGCGGTTAATGAAACCGGCGCCAACGCAACCGTGATCTTCGTTCCACCTCCGGGTGCTGCCGACGCCATCATGGAAGCCGCCGACGCCGACGTGCCTCTTATTGTCTGCATTACCGAAGGCATTCCTGCGATGGATATGGTCAAAGTGTGGGAGTTCCTCAAGACCAAGAACTCGCGCCTGATTGGACCGAACTGTCCGGGAATTATTTCGCCCGGCAGATGCAAAATCGGCATCATGCCGGCGTCCATTCACAAGGAAGGCAACGTCGGCATCGTGTCGCGCTCGGGGACGCTGACCTACGAGGCGGTATATCAGCTGACGACTCGCGGTATCGGGCAGTCTACAGCGATCGGCATCGGTGGAGATCCGATCATCGGCACTAACTTTGTGGATGCAATCAGCTTGTTCAATGACGATCCGGAGACCGAAGCGATCATCATGATTGGCGAAATCGGAGGCACCGCTGAGGAGACCGCAGCTGAGTTCATTCAGAAGAACGTTCGCAAGCCAGTCATCGGCTTCATCGCTGGGCAGACTGCGCCTCCGGGACGCCGCATGGGCCACGCGGGAGCCATCATCTCGGGTGGGAAGGGAACTGCCGCGGAGAAGATCAAGGCGATGCAGGCGGCTGGAATTCACGTTGCGAAGTCGCCGGCCGAAATCGGCGAAACCCTGGTGAAAGCGACGGGCATGGCCGCGAAACACTGAAGGACGCTGTCAGCTGTCAGGACAATTGTTTTAACGCTGGGTACCGAAAGGCTGGTAGCTGTCGATAGCCCGGGAACCATGTGGATTTGGTCGCAGGAATCGGCGCACAGCAGGTTCCTCTGAAGCTACTCGGTCGGAATGCCAATCACAATCACAATTTCGTTTACTAAAGGCTAAGAGCTAACAGCCAAAGGCCAAGGGCGAAAAGCGAACAGGCCTAAGGAACAGAGGACGCAACCCACACATGAAGACCATCCAACGCACTCTTTCTATCGTTAAGCCCGACGCCGTTGAAAAAGGGGCCACCGGCGACATCATCCACACGCTCCTGGAAAACAAGTTCCGCATTATCGGAATGAAGATGCTGCACATCACCAAGGCACAGGCCGAAGGCTTTTACGCCGTGCACGTTCATCGGCCGTTCTTCGAGTCGCTGACTGATTTTATGTCGAGCGGACCAATCGTCGTGATGGCGCTCGAGAAGGAAGACGCCATCGCCGATTACCGCAAGCTAATGGGCGCCACCGATCCGGCCAAGGCTGAGGCTGGCACCATCCGCAAGAAGTGGGCCTCAAGCATCGAGAAGAACGCTGTGCACGGCTCAGATGCCGACGACACAGCGCGTTTCGAACTCAGCTATTTCTTCGCCGGGTATGAACTGTCGAAGTAAAGTCAGCCATGAGCGGCGCTGCTGCCTCAGCACGCGCAAAAGCGGCGTGCGCCGGGACGCGCGTGAGGCACAATACTGCCCTGTGCCTGCAACTATACTGATCTCGGAACCGCGCTAGTGCTGCTCGGCGGTCATCGCGCCCTTGTTTATGGAGTTCCTCGCCGTGGCAGACTCGACCTTAGGAGCATCCTTCTCCGCCTCCCGCAGATGGCTCTCTAGTGTCGGCAGGGTGTTGCCCACCCAACGCTTCAATCCGGGATCGTGAGCGACTGTGGATTCATGCTTGAACTCGGCGATATCCTTCTTGTGGTCCATCACCATGTCCTTCACGTAAGCCTTGTCGAAAGCGTCGCCTTGCAGCTTCGACAATTCATTCTTGGTCCCTTGGTCCTTGGCATCGAGCGTTGTCGGCAGGGTGACATTTTGCTTTTCCGCAAGCTGCTTTAGCTCGTCGTTGGCCTTGCTGTGGTCGGTGACCATGCGCTTGCCGAAGTCTTTGACCTCCTGACTGCTGGCATTTTGCTCGGCCAGTTGTCCCAGCTCTACTTCAGCCATGCCGCCTTGGGCGGCCTTGTCCATGAAGTGCCGGTCGGCGGCAGAAACGCCGCTGGTGGTTGATTTACTGTTTGCGGGGTTGTTCATTTGTGCGCTTGCCAAGCCGCCGAATAACAGCAGCGATGCGGCAACGGCTATTATGGCGCTTCTTAAGCTGTGCATTGTCGTTTCCCCTTTTTGTGATGTTGGGGCGAAATCCTGAGCAATCCTGCCAGGAGAGTTCGCCCTAGCCGGTGGTAACCACTAGGTAGGATTGATACTCGCTGCCGCGGGTTGTCAGATCGTGGATTGCAATGGCAGTCAGCAGGTTACCGCGATCACGAGGCGGCATTGTCTGCGCGGTTGCGGAAACAGGATTTGCGTGGGAGCCGAAACAGCTACCTTAACGCCGATGAAAAATTGCGCAGTCAACGAGGTGGGAGCTTTAAAAACGCCGCGCTCAGAACGCATACTGTAGTGCAAGCGTCGTGTTGTTGGCATGGAAGTAGCGAGGCGCGGTGGGTCCCACGAATGACCCTTCTCCATACTGGTAATAATTCCACGCCGCTTTGAAGGTTACGTCCTTGTGGACCTTGAAATCCACGGCAGCGAGTGGGGACTGATATATGGATGAAAGGGGTCCCAGAGGCAGCAGCGCATTCAACGATGTGGTAGTACCCTGATTGTCCACCACGTTGTAACCAAGTCGCATCGTGAGGCGCTCGATCGGCGTTAGTGTCAGGGCAAAATATCCGTACTGCGTGTGGGTCTGATAGACGTCCAATACCTCCATGAGGGTATCATCGCCGATACAGGTGAAGGATCCTGGCGGGATCACGCTACCAGTAAAGCAAATATTCATGTTCTGCTGAATGGCGTCGAAGTTGTACGCCAAATCAAGTCCCCAATGGGCATTGGGGGTGATTGTTGCGGTGAACATGGCCGTGTAGTTGTGCTGGTTGTAGGCGAGATCGCTGTCGTTGTTCGTGCTTCGCTGAAAAACCAGGTTGCCACCCAACGTCAACCACTGGCGAGGAGCATAGGAAATATTTCCCGTAATGTTAAAGAAGTGGATCGGATCGATACGATAGACCCAATTGTCAGCGCCCCCAATTTGCGCATCGACATTAGCATGCAGGGTACTTCCTTTGCGAAACCAGGCGCCCATCACTCCTGAGTAACGATTGATCTCGGTTGTCGGCCCGCCCCATGGAGTGAGAACGCCAACAAACGTGCAACTGCCATTGGGGTTTAGCGGGAGTCCAGCGCAATTGCCTCGATTCGGGAGGTTCGGATAATAGATGTCGCCGAGGGCCGCCTGATAACTCTCTCCTGGCTGAATCGTCTGATTCTCCCAATTGAATCCGGCGCGCACGCCGAAGAACCGTGCGGCGTCGTATTGCACCTGAAAGTCGTTCTGCTTGGTGTTCTGAGCAACCAGGTTAATGTTTGTTTCGTTGATGATATCGGCGGGGGAGCCCGAGCTGTGCAAGAGATTCGTGAGCGGAAAGCTTGCTACGGGAGTAAGCAGAGACGCAGAGCCGGCGCTCGCCGCGGCGAAGTAATTAGCTTCAAGGTTTAGAAAGTCGCCAGCGACGCTGAAATTGCGGAAGCGAAAAGCTTCCACTAGCCGTAATTTGCTTGTGACGTGAAAGATAGCGGACACATCCGCCGATGCTGAGTTCCACCTGGCGTTAGAGCTGCTGCCTGCGGTGTTGTATCCCAAGGTAGAGGTGCGGGAGGTCAGACCGCTGAACATCGCGGTGAATGGTGTGTTGGAATGCGAATGACTGTACTGGAATTGTCCGTTGAGGTCCAACCACTTGAGCGACGATGATTTCAGGTTGACTTGCTCGGTCGGTATGGCTGTGTTCACGTGTTGGTAGACGTTGTAGTCGAAGAAACCGTTGCACGCAGGATTGGCTATGCCGTTCATGAGGGGGGTGGCACACGGACTGCCACCGTTAAACCACGAGAGTCCAAACGTCACCGGCGTACCGTTGGGAAGTGGCCAGGAGTTAAAAGGATTCAGAGAATACAAAGTCCCGCCGGCGTAGTACTGCAGTGATTGCGTGTAGCTGAGAGTGGTTTTCTTCGTTACTCTTACATCAGCTCCGAAGCGAAATCCGTTGAGCGTGTTGTTGTTGCTCTGGTCGAGCAGGACATCAGCTCCTTCATGTTCACTGCTGAAGGAAGGCCCAATGAAGCGGTTACGGTTGTAGTCGACTCGGAATGAAACGCGCTGCATGGGTAGAACGACGAGGTCAAAGTTGTAAAGATTCTGCCGGTTGTAGTAACCGTGAGGCGAGTTCAGGATGGGAATAAAGGGCGATCCTGTCGGCGGATTCAGCGGGTTGGCAAATAAGTCGTAATCGAAGTAATTCTGCATATGTTGGTAGCTACCGCTGAAGATGTACCAGTGGTACTTGGCGATACGCAGGCGCGCCGCCTGCTCAGGATCGCCTCCCCAACCAAAGCTGCTCAGCGTCAAAGTATCGAAAATATCCTGGTGGGTCATTGACTGGATAGTAAGAGACTGATCGAGGATGCGTGCTCCCGTTTGATAGTTGACCAGCGTGTCATACATGGGCTGGCTGCCACTGACGTCGCTGATGCGGCCGCCGAGTTCGATCGACTGGGTCACTCGAAAGTCGCCAATCTGCTTGCCTTCTCCGGCGTCGGACGAACCCGATGCGGCGGAAGCGGTCGCTGGGCCCGAAGTCTGCGCGAAGGCGCGGCTCATCAAGAGCAGACAAGCCGTTACCACGGCTAGCCCGAAATAATAAGCGCTGCAACTCGGTCGAGAATTCTTGGGCATACTCCCACCTATTGGAAGAACACCGGGCTGAAATTAGAACCGTGGATCTGGGTGTGACACATCGTGCACGCCTGATATTTGGCTGCCTGGTTATGAGCTGGGCCCATAGGCTGACCTGCTGCACCGTTCATATTGGGCGTATGGCAGCGGAGACAAAGGAAGTTGACGTTATTGACTTGTAGCAAGCGCGGATTGGTCGAACCGTGTGGCGTATGACATGACAGACAACCTTCGTCGGTTTTCACTGGAGCGTGCTCAAACACAAAAGGCCCCATGGTGTCTGTGTGGCACTTGGTGCAGACCGCAAACTGGCCGGCGGCGGTTCGCACCTGTCTGCCGGTTTCGGTGCCGTGGGGATTGTGGCAGTCACTGCATTGGATGAGCCCGATTTCCACACGATGACGGTAAGGCCGGGCGAATTCGGCTTTCTGGGCAGCATGACAGCCGAAGCACAGGCTGGTCTGCGGCTTCACCAATAGAAAGTTAACGTCGCTGGACTTGTGTGGACTGTGGCATGAGGTACAGCTCACTCCGTTGGCCAAGTGGGTGGACGTGGAAAAATTCTGAGTTTCCAGGCTGGATTGGTGACATTTTGTGCAAACCGCCGCCGTTTGTGCCGGGCTCAGGGTCTCAAACCGAATGATCTTGGCGGGATCGCCCCCGCCATCCACATGGGCTTGGCCAGGTCCGTGACAAGCCTGACAACCGTGTTGGTCTCCTTTGAGCAGTGCAGCATGGGGAGTTCCCGCGAAGTGTTTTTCCCAGACATCCTGGTGGCACGTCTTGCAAATGTCGGTTTCGGCGTATTGTTTGCCCGAGGAACTGCTAAGAGCGCTGGACGTTTCTTGAGGTGGGGAATTGGCTTGTCCGGCGTCAGACACCCCAGCCGAGACGCAAGCGGCCGCAAACAACAGGAGAACCCACCAGAACGTCCTCTTCGTCGTAAGGCGCATCCCCACTCCTAACCGCCAGCAACGGTGCGGTTTTGAACGAGACGTCAGACTAGGGCGCTAAACGTTTGCAGTTGCAGGTGGCTCAAGGGCCACATTAATCGCAGGCTTCAGTTCTGTAATTCCCGGCTGCGAAGCAATATACACCCCGTCCGGGCATTACTCTCTTTTAATTTTTGTGCCTTTTGTCATTTCGGCTTGCCCAGCCACGAATACTGCCAGGCGACGGAGAGACTTTGGTAGTCTCCGCCAAAGCGGATGTATGTACCAGTGTTGTAACTAACCTTCAACGATTGGCGTTTGCTAACAGGCACCGCGCCTGTTACTCCAATGCGGGAGCTCGTTTGGCGGGTGGCTGGATTTGCAATTCCGCTCAAACTGGTGACGCCACCAAACCAGAAATTGCCGTCCAGCGAGAACCAAAATCGTGGCTTTACATCATAGCTGAGGTGGCCTTCGAAGGAGCCGATCGGCTCTTCCGTCTGAGGCTTGGGATTGGGAGGCGAATAGTACTGGGGGTTGGTGGTGTAGAACCAGACTCCGGCGTAGCCATCAAGCACCCAGTGCCCCCACCGTTCGGAATAACCAAATTCCGGTTTGAACGCCCAGCGGTTGATGCCCCAGTTGATCAGTTTTGTCGGGTCGTACTGACCCGTAGGAGCCACCACCTTAAGACTGACACCCAGCAAAGTCTTTTGCTTCCATTTCACAAAGTCCTTGGGTGCCATGGCCGGGCCGCCTCTGAGGTTCACGGCCAGCCGAAAAGTAGAATCCAGGAGGCCGGATCGGTAAAGCTGCTTCTGATTCCCAAGTAACTCTCCCTGAAAGGTTCCTACCGCATAGGGCAATGAGGCGTTGATGTTGGCCGAGCGGCCGAAGAAGTTGAACGAGTGATAGTAAGTGAAGATGGGCACACTGTATGTCCCGGTTGCGCCGGTAATCGGAAGCGCACCATTGAAAGAAAGACCGCCGTCATAGAAAGAGTACGTCAGGGTAATGGCGTTGGAATGGATGGGCGTGATTACGTATGCGCGTGGAGAGAGATCCTGGGCAAAAAGTCCTGGCAGTGAACAGAATGCGATTGTTGCCGACACTACGAGCTCGAGAATAGTTCGCATGACAGTGTCAAACCGCAGGCAGCCGCAGGAAGGCTGACCTTATCCGAGCGGGCGTTCGCCAGATTCTTGACTCTGAAGGTGGCTCCAGGTTCTCCATTTTCTGCAAGGGGAAACGTGCTCCGAGGGCAGTTCTGCACTTCCGCTCCATCAGTTTGGGAAGCGGCTCTTGAACAACTGGTAACGGGCCCGAAGAAGATTGGTAATGCATCCGCCACTGCACCGGCCAAAACAGGCAATCCGGGATCGGTCTTGACCGGAGCCCGGAGATGAACCTCTCCCCACCTGCCCGTGCGATCACAAGGTCTCGACATACGATAGCGGCGAGGACTCCGCGTGGCAGTGCCCAGCGCCGCTTCATTAAGCTCAAGCCTGAGATGGCAGTACCGTCATTCGTGGCTTTGTGGAGCATTACCTTTGAGACGGTACACCATCGCCGTCTTAGTCACCCCCAGCGCCAGCCAGTCCTGTACATCCTGTTGCAACGAAACATAGAACTGAGCAGCCAACCTCTTCTGCTTCTCGCCGACACTCTCTCGACGATCGAACTTGACCTGGAAAGCGAATTCTCCCACCAGAGATCTGTGCTCGCCACGGGTACGCCACAAGCCGATGTCACACTTGCCCAGCAGTCCTTTGCCGAAATCCAGTTGACCAAGGGGTAGCAGCACCTCCTCCACAATACCCTCGTTTACCAGGCTTATTCTTTCGTTCTCATCCCCCTTGATGACCGCGAGCGCCGGGAATACTTTCACCAGAGTGGCCATTGAGGTTCGGTCTGCCTCGTGCATCTGGCTCAATCCAAATTGGCAGTTGTGCGAGTAAAGAATGCGGTATCCGCCGACCTGGTCCTTCAAGGGGAGAGCCTCGGCTTTGAACTTGATCCGGTAGGCTCCGGCGATTTTGGGACGCACATCCATGGTCGTTGCCGCATGCTCGTCCGGGTGCCGGAACTTGAACACAATCTCAGGATCGCCAACAGGGAAGCCATCAACATAGCTGATTCGCCGCCGCAAAATGAAGGCATTGTTGTAAAGACGAAAGTCGGGGGTGTCGCCAAAAACAATCTCCCTGACTTCGGGTCGCAATCCGGCCTTCTCGTCCGGAATGAAACCGACACCCACCTTCTTTGCCGTACGCTGTACGATCTTGCCAAAGTCGCGAAAAGCTTGCACCGAAGTGAAGCGGTCGGGCTTCAGAATGAGCTTGGCCTCCAGATATTGCACCCGATCCAGAGGACTACCGTCCGCGTAAGCTTGATCCAGTGCCGAAGTCGGCGCCTCGGGTGTCTTGATCAGGGACAACTTGACTTTGTCTTTCTTGACTTTGTCCTTCTTGCCTTTCTCTTTCTTCTCTTTCTTTGCCAATCCAATACCTCCTATGCATGAACGCTTGATTCGGATAACGTGAGTCGGCGATGTGCCATCCATACTTACTCTTTGAAAGGCGAGAGCGCCACTGGAAAAACTCCTAGTTTGTGGCATGTATTAAGCGATAGGGAACTGGCCAGCTAATAGGCCCGCACCAAGGTGGGGACCTTGGTGGTCGAGATTTCGAAACCGCCAGACGATCATTTGGCTGGGGCGAGCGCTTCCGCCTTGCGAATGGCGCCCTCATGCAAATCGTAGGCATCGAGGGCCTTACCCGCAGCTTTCCGGGCCATACTGGTGCTCATTCGCTTCTCCGCTTCGGCGAACATATCTTCCGCGTCTTCATGGGCGTTGTACGCATTGTCATCCGCTTCTTTCACCCGCCTGACTGCTGTCATCAGCTGAGAATCGATCTTTGGCGCGGAATCCTTTATCCCGCTCTTCGTTTTCTGGCGCACTCGCTTGGCATCGCCGTCTTCGGCCACCAGATGATTGTAAGCACTCTTTAGGTCGTCACTCCATGTGGCTTTGACCTTCATTTCGAATTCGTCAAGGGCGCCCCTGGCCTCATCGGCAATCTCTCGTACTCGTTTCTTTTCCAGGAGCCACTTCCACATGCCCCATTCTGTTCCCTCCTTCATAATTTCCCTGGCGTTCTGGACGGCGTGAAGTTTTCGCATTGTTGGCCTCGTAGAAGAACGGAGCTTGTGAATACATAGTGGGTAAAGATCCCGTTCGGCCGGGAAGGCGTCCGTGTAAGAATCGCTTCCCTAGATTTTTATCGTATAGGTTCGAGGCGAATTTTCCGTGGTGAGTTGAGAGGATTAGTAAATTGAACTAAGCATCCTTCCCGAATCGGGAATTCGGTTCGGTCTAACGATTCGGTCCATCGCGCGAATTTGCGCCGTTGGCCGTAGCGCATGCATGACCAAGACCAAACGCACCAGGGAGCTAGCCGGTTACGAGCCCACATATCGCGCATACAAGCTGCGGGCGATAGCGAGGTCTGTAGTGCCTTTGATAATAGCCCGGCCGTCGGGAAAGAAGGTTAACTCGTAGGGATCGCGCCAGAATTTCAGGATGAACTCGGTGTGCCGTACCGTGCCATGCGGAGTCAGTCGCCGAGTAAGTTCGTCGAAATCGATGGGCCGCTGCTGCTCGTGAATCTGCACGGAGTTCCGCCCGCAGAGAGTGATGTGCGGCCTTCCTTCGCCAGCCAGGTAAACGAACTCATGGCGATCGCACGCTCGGCAGCCAGCGCGAGGTATCGCTGTGCTGATCTCCGCGAAGTCACTGGACCATACGTCGTACGACAGAAGTGTTCTGCGGACCTGGTCGCGTGCGCCAACCAGCAGTTTGAGAGCTTCGGCGGAGGCAATCGAGGCGACGAGGTTCACGCCAGAATTCAGAATGCCCGAGGTGTCGCAGGTGTCGACCATACCGCGAGGAGACTCCGGAAAGATACAGGCGAGGCAGGCGGTGGTACCGGGGAGAATCGTCATCGTGACCGCATAGCTGGCCACAGCAGCTGCGTAAATCCAGGACAATTTTTTTGCAATGGCGAGGTCATTGATCAGGTACCGGGTTTCGAAGTTGTCGGTGCCATCGAGAATGAGATCAACGTCACCGAGCAACTCTTCCACGTTTGCCGGCGTGAGATCTGTCGCATGCGGCTCTACCACGATCTCTGAGTTGCACGCCTTGATTTTACGAGCAGCAGCGATTGCCTTGGGCAGCGACTCGGCGGCATCAGCCTCGTCAAACAGCACCTGTCGTTGCAAATTGCTGGGCTCGACGTAATCGCGGTCGATGATTCGTAGAGTGCCCACACCGGAACGGGAGAGCAGCGAAGCCAATGCGGAGCCTGTCGCTCCACACCCTACAATAGCCACATGCGCGCTCGAGAGCTTCTTCTGCCCCTGCGGCCCGATGGGCCGAAACAAGATCTGGCGGGAATAGCGATCGGCGAATTCCAAAGATTCGGTCTGCTCCGTGGAAGGGTTCCTTGTTTATTATAGGGATTCGACATTAACTTCGCCGTGAGGACAGGGTTGAAGATTAGTCGCCACAGTTGCGCCTTGCTGCGGGACACATCTTCGACGGCATGGCGCACCGGACTGGTCCCGTCAGACGAGGTCCTCCGGACAGCAGATGTGCTGAAGGTCAGAGTTTGACGGAGCCAAACATACCTTCGTTCCATAAAATTGCGTCGTTCTGCGCCCTCCTGGTGCTGAGCGTGCCCCTTGCGTGGCCCCAAAGCGGAACTTTGTCAGTCGGTCAAAACCCCGACACGAAGGGCTCCCCGAGCGAAGCGGCGGCGGTTGGCCAACTCAACAAATACCAGGGCGTCACAGTTCGTAACATCGAATTCAGTGGTATCAAGGGAACCAATCCGGAAATGCTTCGGCCGCTGCTGGTGCAGAAGGCAGGCCAGCCCCTGGATCCCGACAAGATTCGTGCAAGTCTGCGGGTGCTCTATGCCACGGGACGCTTTGCCACCTTGCAGGTGGAAGCTGAGCCTACCCAACAAGGGCTGTTCCTGCTTGTTATCTGCACTGAAAACTATTTCAACGGCGAAGTAAAGGTGGATGGGGCGCCGGCCAAGACGAATCCCAAAGCCCATCAGTTGGTGGAATCCAGCAAGCTTGACCTGGGCGCTACATTCTCGCAGGAGGCGGTGGACCGCTCGGTCGAGCGCATGCTCAAGGTGATGGCAGATAACGGCTATTACAAGGCCGCCATCACCTATGACTTGGTGCCCCACGATGACACTCGACAAATGGACGTTAATTTTCATGTGACTCCCGGCGAACTGGCGCGCGTGGGAGAGGTCACACTCGAGGGCGAGACGGGTATTCCTCCCGACAAGGTCCGTAGCCTTACGAAGCTGAAGACTGGCGACAGGGTCAAGCAGGAGCACGTCACGCGAGCTTTAGCAAGGCTGCGTGACAAGTATCAGAAGAACGATCATCTTGAGGCCCAGGTCTCGCTCATCGAGCGCCGCTACCATCCCGATACCAATCGCCTTGACTACCTATTCAAGGTGGAAGAGGGACCGACAGTGGCCATTACCGCTGAGGGCACGAAGATCAGCAACCGGGAGTTAAAGAAGCTTGTGCCGGTCTATCAGGAGAACTCGGTCGATGACGACTTGCTGAATGAAGGCCGGCGCAACATGCGCGATTACCTGCAGACGAAAGGCTATTTCGACGCGACGGTAGAGGTGGAACGACAACCCTCGCCCGAGAAGAATCACCTCAACATTGTTTACAAAGTCGATCCCGGTGTACGACACAAGCTTGCCGTTATAAGGGTTCAAGGCAACAAGTATTTCGATACCGATACCATCCGCGAGCGGATGGCACTACAGCCATCGAGTGTGCTTTTGCCCAATGGCCGTTTTAGTCAGAGGTTATTAGCAGATGATCTGACGAACATCAGGAACCTCTACCAAGCTAACGGGTTCCTTGATGTCAATGTCACCTCAGAGCTTCAGGATGACTACCGGGGCCGGGAGAACCAGATGGAGGTGGTGATCAAGGTTGAAGAAGGTCGGCAGACGCGAGTGAACTCGCTGACCTTGACCGGGAACCACGCCTTCCCAACGACCCAGTTGACCTCGCTATTGAGCTGTACGCCAGGGCAGCCTTATAGCGAAGCCAATGTGGCAAGCGATCGCGATGCCGTGACCTACTTTTACTACAACCACGGGTTTCCCGATGTACAGTTCGAGGCTGCGGCATCGGCGGTGCCGGACAAACCGCAGCGCATGCAGGTGACCTATACGATCAGCGAGGGAGCACAGGTTTTTGTGGACCGTGTACTGGTGACCGGAGCCGAATTTACCCGGCCTTACGTTGTGAATCGCGAGATGCGCATTTTCAGTGGCGATCCGTTGAGTCAGTCACGAATGGTCGCTTCCCAACGCCGCCTCTACGACCTCGGTCTCTTCAACCAGGTGGACATGGCAGTACAAAATCCTGATGGCCAGGAGCCCTCCAAAGATGTGCTCTTCAACCTCCAGGAGGCCAGACGCTGGACCTTTCGCTACGGCGGCGGTATTGAGTTCGCCACCGGAAATATTCCTACCACCAGCAATCCGCAAGGGAAGACCGGAATCAGCCCGAACGGAGTGCTGGAAGTCACTCGTTTGAACATGTTTGGACGGGACCAGACGCTCACCATGCGGGCTCGGATCGGTTTGCTGGTCCGCCGAGGTTTGATCGGCTATGACGCGCCGCGTCTGTTTCACCGCGAGAACTGGCGCTTCAACGCCACGGCCTTCTACAACAACGAAGCCGACGTGAACACCTTTACCTCGCAGCGGCTCGATGGGACAGTCCAGGCGGAAGACAAATATAACCGGGCGACAACCTTGCTTTACCGACTGAGTTATCAGCGCGTGTCGATTGACCCTAATAGCCTGGTTATCGATCCCACTTTGATTCCGCTGTATTCGAAACCAGTACTACTCGCAATTCCGAGTTTCACCTATGTTCGCGATACGCGCGACAATCCCATTGATTCGCACAAGGGAAGCTACAACATAGCCGACTTGGGTTTGGCGACCAGTGCCCTGGGCTCAGAGGCGAACTTCGGCAAGGTCCTGGTCCAGAATTCAACCTATTACACCTTCAAGAAACGATGGGTCTTTGCGCGCAACACACAAATTGGGATATTGCATTCGTACGGCACCAATAACTTCCTGAGTCCGCCACCCTCAGGAATCTTGCCGTCAGAGGCGACCTCTGTGCCTCTTCCCGAGCTATTCTTCGCTGGGGGCAGCAACTCTCTGCGCGGCTTCTCCATCAACCAGGCAGGGCCTCGCGATATGACGACCGGATACGCCATTGGCGGTCAGGGGCTCTTTGTAAACAACCTTGAAATTCGCACACCCCCCGTAGCCTTGCCCTATGTGGGTGATAATTTAGGATTTGTGTTCTTCCATGATATGGGTAATGTGTTCGACACGGCGAACCATATCATCAGTGGAATGTTGCGAATCCACCAGCCCTCAATCGCGAATTGCTCCGCACCGACCAGTAAGGCAACGTGCAATTTCAGCTATAACCCTCAGGCCATCGGCATGGGCTTACGGTATAAGACGCCGGTCGGGCCAGTTCGCTTCGACGTGGGCTACAACTTTAATCCGACGCGGTATCCCATCCAGGAAGACAATACGGTGGAAACCCTGCGTCATATAAATTTCTATTTTAGTATCGGACAGACATTCTGATGAAACGACATCTGTATTTAACGGCGGGTCTATTGTTGGTGTTGATGGTTGCGTGTAGCGCGCTGGCGGGCGAGGTAATTGATGCAATAGTTGCCACCGTGAACCGCCAACCTTTGTTCCAGAGCGAATGGGAGGAGGCGATCTGCTTTGAGGCCTTTATGTACCAAACCCCCCTTGCCCAACTGACGCCGGCAGATCGCGCCAGGGCATTGAAGCGCCTGATCGATCGTCAACTGCTGCAGGCGCAAATGGGCGACGAGGCTTTCTTGCAGCCATCCGAAGAGGATGTTGACAAGGCTGTAGCCAAACTCCGCGATCAGATTCCGAACGGCCGCGACAATCAGAGTTGGCAGAAATCGTTGGCCGACTATGGACTCACCCCGGAGATTTTAAAAGCTCATCTGCGCATTGAGGTGCGGGTGATGAACTTCGTGGAGGTTCGTCTGCGCCCTACCGTGCACATTCAGCCGGAAGAAATTGAGGCCTACTACAAGAACCAACTGCTACCCGACCTGCAAAGGGTTGGCGGTACAACCGTTACCTTACATCAAGTGGAACCCAGGATTCGCGAACTGCTCATCCAGCAACACATGGATGAACTGCTGGACGCATGGCTGCATAACTTGCGGCAGCAGGCGGAGATTCGAACCACCGTTCCCCTGCCTGCCGAGAATGGAGTAACCGATCAGGGGCAAGCCTCAGGTGCTAACTAAGCATGACCGAAAGAAGCCAGGTTCGCCGTTCGCACATCCGCCTGTGGATTGAGGCGGCGATTGGAGTTGTGTTGCTCGCGGCTGCGATTGTTTTAGTTTGGTATGTGCGAAGCCCTCACTTCGCCGACTTGGTGCGGCGCAAGACAATTGTGGCATTGGAAGATGCCACCGGTGGTCGCGTCGAGTTGCACGCCTTCCGCTGGAATCTTTCCCGCCTTGAGTTCGACGCCGACGATCTGGCCATTCACGGATTGGAAGGTCCCGGCCAGCAACCGTACGCGCATGTTGACCGCCTTCATGTGCGCCTGCACATCATCTCTTTCCTGGAAAAGAAGATTAGCGTCAGAGATCTGAGCCTGGACCATCCCGTCGTGCATGTGATTATGAATCCTGACGGGACCACTAATGCTCCCGAACCCAAAGTACCCAGCAACCGCGGGCCGGTGCAGCAATTATTCGACGTCGCGATCGATCATCTCAACCTGAACAGTGGCCTGTTCCTGATGAATGACCAGGCGCTGCCGCTCGATTTCCAAGCCGATGAAGTCAGCGCGGAAATGACCTACGACCGGACCGCCCATCGCTATAACGGCAACATACAAGCCGGGAAAATGGATCTGAAGTACGGCAACTTCCGCGACGTTGCTGCGCAGGGCATGGTGGTTTTCAACTTAGAAACAAATCAATTGCAAATCACCACGATGAAGCTCGCGTCGCAAGCGTCTTCACTTGAAGCGACTGGAACGGTCGTTAATTTTGACAGTCCCGAGCTTCACTTCAAGTACAACAGCGTGCTGAACCTTAGCCATCTGGGATCCGTCATCCGCTCCTATCAACTTCGTGGAGGCACGGCGACGTTCAACGGATCGGGCACATATTCGGCCGCCGCAGGCCTTGCCATGCGAGGATATGCCGCAGCCCGAAGCATGACGTATGTGGATAATGGAGTCGCGGTGCGCGATGCTGGTGCCGACGCCAACTTCTCGCTCTCGCAAGGCAATCTATCGCTTAGCCGAATAGCCGCCCGCTTGTTGGGGGGCGGAGTGACTGGCGATGTGGAAATCAAGAACCTCTGGTCAGATTCGTCGAATACCACGCCAGCTGCCAAACAGACCACTCGGGTGGGTAAGCGCAGCGCAGAGATAAGCCCCAACCCGAAGTTACAAACGTCGACCCTGCCTTCAATCTCAGGTCCGGGTCCACAACAGGGTATAGCACGGTTACGGCTGAACAACTTATCGTTGGCGGACTTGGCGCGCATGTTTTCTACCAAAGCCGTGCCCTATGAAAAGCTCAACCCGGTCGGCAGCGTCGGCGGTACGGTCAACCTCTCATGGCTCCGATCCGTGGCTGACGCCAGCGCCACGTTGGCGCTCGATGTAACGGCCCCAGCGCAAGCCTCTGCCAATCAGTTGCCGGTGACGGCGACCGTACAAGCCCGCTTTAACCCGCGCCGCCAGACGATGGATTTCTCGACCCTGGTCTTAGCTACTCCGCACACACATATGAACGCAGTGGGCACGTTAGGTTCGACCTCGGCCGCTCTGCGTATCGTGCTGAACACCACCAGCCTGACAGAGTTTCAACCGCTGCTGAGTGCGATGGGTAATCCGCCGCCACCAGTGGAACTGGCGGGCGCGGCAAGCTTCAATGGCACTCTGAGCGGCCGGCTGAACAATCCCCGGATTGCCGGCCATGTGCAAGCATCTGACTTCACTTACCTCTATAGCCCCACCGTGAAGAGTACAGCGGTAACGGCACCTGCGAAAAAGAAATCACTATTCCACTTTGCGTCGGCGCAGCCGCCGTCACCGAGTCCGCCGCCCACAATACTACCCAGGGCTATTCACGTCGATGTGTTCTCCGGCGATGTGCAATACTCCTCGACCGAAGTGGCTGTAAGTCACGGCATCGTTCAAGAAGGTACCGCCCGCCTCACAGTGGATGGTTCGGCAGCGCTGGAGAAGGGAAGTTTCACCGAGAACCTTCCCTTTCACGTGCAAGCCACCATGCGTAATGCCGACATCGTGGAACTGCAGCACGCTGCGGGAACAGATTATCCAGTCAGCGGCTCGCTGAATTTTACAGTCCAAGCGGAAGGAACCGAGGCCAATCCCCGTGGCAGCGGACACTTGTCGTTGACGGCAGCGCGAGCCTATGGCCGTCCGGTCAAATCGCTGACAGCAAACCTTGCCTTTGCTAATCATGAGGCAGAAGTCGATGACATCAAGATACAAGCAATGCGGGGCAAAGTTTCTGGTGCAGCCGCTTACAACTTCAGCAACAAGGCCGTGCGTTTCGACCTGACGGGCGAGAGTATCGAGTTGGCCGACATTCCCGAATTACAACAGCCACGTTTGGAAGTGGCAGGTGTCAGCCGATTCACGGCTAAGGGATCCGGAACGCTTGAACAGCCGGTGATTAATGCCCACCTACAAGTGAGTGACTTGGTCCTCAACGGCGAGAAGATCGGGGGTCTCAGCGCTAACGCTGTAACACATGGAAGTCATCTCGAGCTCACAGCGCGATCGAGTTTTCCTGCAGCCCACTTGGCCGTTGATGGAGGGATTGAACTGCGGGGCGATATGCCGTCCCATCTCAAGCTTGAGTTTTCGGGGCTCGACATCAATCCTTTTCTGCCGGCGAAGATGCGTCAACGCATCACTCGCCACGCGTCCCTGGCCGGACATGCGGAACTGACTGGGCCTTTGAAGGCGCCCAGGCTTTTGAATGGCAAGTTCACCATTTACCAGTTCGCGGTGGAAGTAGAAAAGATCGCGATTACAAGCGACGGACCCGTGGAGCTGACCCTGGCGAACCAGTCGGTTACCGTGCAGCGGTGCGTCCTGGTTAGCGAGAATTCGCGCTTCACCCTAGACGGCACCGCCAGCCTAAAGGATGACCACCGACTGGACCTGCGCGCGCATGGCCATGTCAACCTGGCGCTAGTACACGTACTTGATCCTGACGTAACGTCCTATGGCACCTCAAATCTTGATCTCACCGTCGACGGCCGGATAGAGCAGCCCCTGATCTCGGGGCGTATCGATATCGAACACGCGGGTCTTTCGATGATTGACCTGCCCGCAGGACTCGGTGACATCAACGGGAGTCTGGTCTTTAATCGGGACCGGCTGGAGGTCGAACACCTGACGGCGCGCACCGGCGGTGGGACAGTAACTTTTGGCGGATTCATCACCTACGGGCGGACTATCGGTTTTAACCTGACGGCGAATGGAACCGACATTCGCTTCCGCTATTCCGGGATCAGCGTTACTGCGGATGAATCGCTGCGTCTGGTGGGTACCCTGCAAAGTTCAGCCCTGAGCGGAGACGTAACCGTTACCCGTTTTGCGCAGATTCCCTCCAGCGACCTGTCCTTGGCCTTGGCACAGGCAGCTCCCACGGCCATACCGATGGTAAGTTCGCCGCTGAATAATCTGCACCTCGACGTCCGTATTCTGTCCACTCCGGAATTGACAGTACAGACGTCGTTAGCCAAATTGGCAGGCGATGTAGATCTGCGACTGCGCGGCACGGCAGCTCGCCCGGTTCTGCTGGGACGCATTAACATTGCCGAGGGCGATATTAAGCTGGCTGGAACCAAGTACCACCTGGAGCGAGGCGACATAACCTTCACTGATCCCGTGCGCATTGACCCGGTGCTCGATATAGAGGCATCCACCCGGGTTCAGGATTACGACATCACCATCGGCTTGCACGGCACCCTGGAGCGGCTGAACACTACGTATCGCTCCGACCCACCGCTATCGAGCGAGGACATCGTGGCTCTGCTGGCCTTCGGCAGGACGCAGCAGCAGAGTGCGATGAACACCACGCCACAGTCCGGATTCGCCGAGAGCGCCTCAGGCGCCATCCTTGGACAGGCGATCAATCAAGCGGTCTCGAATCGCGTATCCAGACTATTTGGAGTCAGTTCTATTCGTATCAATCCTGCAATAGGTGGCCCGGATAACAATCCCAATGCGCGGCTCACCGTTGAGCAACAGGTTTCAAACAACGTAACCCTCACCTACATTACCAACCTGACGAGATCAGCACAGCAGGTGATTCAGTTCGAATACAACATCAATAGCGAATATACCGTCGAGGCTATACGCGATGAGAATGGAGTGGTCAGCTTTGATGTTCTCATCCGTAAAAGGAAGCGCTGAAGGGGAAGAGCAACTAGCTGCTTGCCATTGACACCCACGTTGGGTCGTCGATCATTAATGGCGAGGGAACCGAATAGTTGAAATCATTGTAATTGCGGCCTGGATATGGCTCCAACTATGAGTCGCGGGTCTCACTAGTTGCTAAGTGCTGAATGTTAACTACTTTCTTTTACAACCCGGACGTCACTGAGACCGCGAAGCGACAGCGGGACCGCATGGTAGAGGAGCAGTTGCGATCGCGAGGAATTCGCGATCCTCAATTGCTAGCCGCCATGGGGAAGGTTCCCCGCGAGGAGTTCATCGCTGCCGAAGACTTCGGTAATGCTTATGGCGATCATCCTCTACCCATCGGAGCCGGTCAAACCGTTTCTCAACCCTACATCGTAGCCGCTATGATCGTGGCCTTGCAGTTACGCGCCACCGACCGTGTGCTGGAAGTGGGCACAGGTACGGGTTACCAGGCTGCCATCTTGGGTGAGTTGGCTTCCGAGGTGTGGACCATCGAGCGCCATGAGGAGCTGGCCACGAAGGCGCGTGCGATCCTGGCCAAGCTTGGCTATGCCAACGTCCATGTCGTAGTCGGCGATGGGAGTGTTGGTTTGCCGGAAGAGGCTCTGTTCGACAGGATCTTAGTGGCGGCAGCGGCGCCGAAAATCCCTGAAACGTTGCTGGCGCAGCTTGTGGACGGTGGCCTGTTGGTTGTGCCCGTGGGGAATCGCTTTGAGCAGCAGCTGCAGGTCGTGCGTAAAATTGGGTCGGACTCTGTAGTAACCTTACACGAGCTCTGCCGCTTCGTGCCTCTCGTCGGGAAGGAAGGATGGGAGCCGTAGGCAGGATTGAGCATCTGGGAATGCACACAATCGGCGATAACCCACTCTAAGGTGATAAATAAGAGCCTGCAGCGACCAATGTTCACACTCGGCCGCTGAACTCTTCCACCTTCACCGCACCAGAAATCCGCTGGCACCACTGATTACGCCGATGGTGGCCAGAACAAATCCGAAATACCAATAAGCGCGATTGTCCGTGAGCAGCGTGATGGAAGTAACGACGAGCGCGATCTCCAAGAAGACCTCGCCTAAATCGAAGCGGTCGGCACGGCGGCTGGCCTGTCCCACCTCTGACTCCAGGCTCCGCGCCTCGTTCTGGATGTCCTTCTGCTGATCGCGATATTTGTTAATCTCTTCGTGGAAGTGTTTCTGCACTTGCTCGGCGCGTTCGGCCTTGGTGTTCTCCAGCGCAGTCAACACATCATCGAGTGCCTCCAGAGTGTTGCGGCGCATGTTCTTGGCCTGATAATAGGCCCATTGGTCGGTGGCCCTAGTCTGCATGAGGATTTCTTCTGTGTGCGCCCGGTGGCCGAGCAGCGAAACCGTGGCGACCAGTACCGCCAAGACTGCCATGGTGAGGCTAACTGGCGCCAAGTGCTTTCGTTCCTTGGCCTCCGCGGCTGCTTCCCTTGCTTTGTCCAGCGCTTCCATCTCTGAGCTCATGTGGTCGGTCTCCGCTATCTGTTGGCTTGTGGCACTTATCTGAAAGGCAATCCTGGTACATAGTAAATTGTCGATCGGCCAGTGGGTGACTCCAGGGAGTGTGATGAGCATTATTCGATGTATCGACAGCGCGGGAACCTGGCAGTCCGGTAGCAGCGGAAAACCGAGATCTCAGTCCAGATCATTGCGGAGTTCTGTCATGTCGCGGAGGTCGTTTCTTCATGCCGCTCACGCTCAGCAGGTGCTTCCGACGCAGCCACGTGGCCGGGCAGCACTTCGCGGAGTGCCCACTCGATACGCTCCACAGAATCCCGTATCAGTTCAACGGAACGTGACTCGGTTTTTGAAGCGCTGGCATAAGTGATGACCTGCAACGCGTTGCGGATGTGATGGTTCATTTCAGCGATGGTACGCAGGCGCTCGCGCACCAACTTGCGTCGCAAACGTTCGTGATTACTGAGACTGAAGAAAAGAAAGCCGGCCACGAGCCCAGTGAGGAAATTCGAAGTAAGCAGGATGTCTGTGCGGGTGACGCCATCTTTCGCCAGTACTCGGTCAAAGCCGAAGCCCACGATCCAGACCAACAGCACCACGCACACGCAGATAACTACCAGCCGGATCCTTGAATCGCTGCCTACATCATAGCCGTATGCCATTGGCTCAACTATTTCACCCTTGTAGTCTCAGACGTTTGCAACGGGCATTTCGTCTTTGCGAAAATAGCGCAGAATCGCGTCTGCTTGTGGGCGTCTGACCACCGAGGTCAAGGCTGCGGCATCCGCCTCCTTGACGGCTTGCAAGCTGCCAAAGTGCTGCAACAGGCGGTTGGTGGTCCGTGCGCCAACACCGGGAATCTCCAGCAACTCGGTTTTACGGTCCCGCATCTGCCGCCGCTTGCGATGGAAGGTCACGGCAAAGCGATGGGCCTCATCGCGGACGACCTGCACAAGATGCAACACCGGAGAGTGCCGGTCGAGAACGACGGGTTCGTCCTCCTGACCCAGGACGTAGATGATCTCCTCGCGCTTGGCGATGGAGGCCAACGGTTGATTGATGATGCCTAGCCCTTCCAGCGCCTGGGCGGCCGCGTGCAACTGCCCAATCCCCCCGTCGATGAGCACCAGGCTTGGCATCGCGTGCTTGTCCTCTTGTACTCGCTTATAGCGGCGGGTCACCACCTCGCGCATCGAGGCAAAGTCATCCACGCCTTCGACGCCCTTGATGATGAACTTGCGATAGTCGGACTTCTTCATCTTGCCGTCTTCCCACACCACCATCGACGCGACGGTTTCGGCGCCCTGGATATGGGAGATATCGAAGCACTCAATGCGTTTCGGCAACCCCGGCAGCATCAGAGCGTCCTGCAACGCTTCCTGGATTGCCTTAGCCGCGGGCTTCATGACGCGGAAGCGCTGGTCGTACGACTGCTTGGCATTCTGCCCGACCAGGTCGATCAGCGAGCGCTTGTCACCA
The DNA here is from genome assembly GCA_963748225.1 of uncultured Acidobacteriaceae bacterium. Classification (GTDB taxonomy): domain Bacteria; phylum Acidobacteriota; class Terriglobia; order Terriglobales; family Acidobacteriaceae; genus Bog-257. The sequence goes on along the minus strand of CAVVHW010000008.1, from coordinate 21,807 downwards.
CGCTGTGGTACCTGGATCTGCACGTGCCGCTTCTGCCCCTCTGATAGCATTTCCTCCAGTGTGACGCGATCTTCGAAGTCTACCGGAACGTAGATTGTGTGGGGCACATACTGTTGATCCAGATAAATTTGCTTTAAGAGCGCTGAAAAGAATTCTCCCGGCTCAAAACTTGCAGTCCCGACCATTGGGCTGAGGTCTTCCCAGAAGAACTCGCGTTTGTCTACGATCTTGCCGCCCCGCATGTGGAAGAGGTTCACGGCCAGCATCTCGTTTTCGTAGTGATAGCCGAAGACATCGGCATCGTCGCCCTCGACGGCGGCGATGCGCTGCTTTTTGTCAAGCAACTCGACGGTTGAGATCAGATCGCGATACTTTGCTGCCAGTTCGTATTGTTCGCGCTCCGCGGCACCGGACATACGCTGATGCAAAGAGCGGGTGAGATCGGCGCCTCGCCCTTCCAAAAACATTCTCACATCGCGTACGGCTTCGGCGTAGCATTCGGGTGTGGTCAGACCCTCCACGCACGGTCCCAAGCAGCGCCCAATGTAGTATTGCAAGCACGGTCGCGGATAGTAACGATTCAGGTCGAGCTTGCACGACGGAATCAGGAAATGCCGGTGGATAAGGTCCACAATCCGATACGCCAGGCTTGTGGGAAAGTAAGGCCCAAAGTAAAGCGATCCATCGCGGCGTAGGCGACGTGTCGGATAAACCCGCGGATAGCGCTCCCCAATCGTGAGCTTGATGTAAGGGTACGTTTTGTCGTCGCGCAGAAGGATGTTGTAGCGCGGCTTCTTCTGCTTGATCAGATTGTTCTCGAGCGCCAGCGCTTCCTTTTCGTTGTCCACGACGATGTAGTCGAGGTCAACTGCTTCCCGCAGCAACGTACCGGTCTTAGCGTCCTCCGCAGCGCCTTCCATGAAGTAGGAGCGCACACGAGCACGTAAGCTGTTAGCCTTGCCCACATAGATGATCTCGCCATCGGCATTCTTGTAGAGATACACGCCGGGCTTGGTGGGCAAAGTTCGAATTTTCTGGTTAAGGTCCATCAGTTGGATGTGAGTACCGCAAAACGAACTGTTCGCTTTGCAGCGTCTAGCTACCCGGCACGCCGCGCGAGAAATGCGACTTTATAAATGTGCTGTGGGCCGTTCGCTGACCTTTTCAACTTGGTAAAAATTCTACTCCTCGCGTCAGGATTATCCGGCCACAGAAGGGTGCTTTCCACCCTTACATTCTCCGAAGCTCGTAATCCATTGAAACAAATAGAGGTCTTCATGATCAACGCATCCTCGTCTCAATGGCAACCTGGTTGCTCTCTTGTTCCCTATAGGAGCAATACGTAGTGGCTGAAAGTTCGCAAGGAGTGCATTTCATGAATCGATTTACCCTCGTCGCAGCGCTGGTGGCCGGCAGCCTGCCGTTCACGGTCGGTTGTGCCACAAAAAACTACGTTCGTAACGAAGTGACGCCGACTGTCAACAAGGTCAATGAATTAGATGATCTGACGGCAAAAAATACTCACGACATTCGTGATACCGATGCGCGTGCTCAGCAGGGAATTCAGCAGGCAAAGTCGCAGGCAGACGCGGCCGATCAGAAGGCCCTGGCGGCGGGCCAGGCTGCCGACCAGGCGAGCCAGAACGCGACCCAAGCCTCGCATCGCGTGACCAGCCTGGCAGGCACGGTCGAAAACCTGGATAACTACAAAGCAGTCAGCGATACCACGGTTTTGTTTGGCTTCAATAAGGCTGATCTCACGCGCAAGGACAAGGACGCACTTGACCAGTTTGCGCAGCAAATGGGAACGCAGAAGCACTACATAGTCCAAGTCGAAGGGTATACCGACTCGACGGGACCAGCCGATTACAATTACCAGTTGAGCCAACGCCGCGCCGACGCCGTGATTCAATACCTCGCGCAAAAATACAATGTCCCGGCGTACAAGATTTATCTGATCGGCTTAGGGAGGGATAATCCAGTCGCCAGGAACACGAGTGCGGCCGGGCGTGCCAAGAACCGACGGGTGGATGTGACTCTGATGACCAACAACGCAACCGAGTCTGCTTCGTCTGCGCAGCCGAGTTCCTTAGGGCAATCGCAACCGCCGCAGTAGGGAGCGACGTAAGAATTCTCCTCCTTGAGGAGCTATGGGCAAAGGTGCCCATCCGAGAAAGGCCGTCTTCATGGTGGACGGCCCTTCTTTATTGTTATGACTCGCTCAGCCTGCGGAGTGACCTGCTATCTCTTCTCATCCCGATGGCCATTTCAGCAGCTCTTCGGCTTAGGTTGCATTTCTTGCCTTCGTAAGCCTCGATGATCCCCGAATGCGGGTCAGGAATCGCCTGGGGGGTTTATCATCGTTCTTCTCCATGGCCACGAGACTGCAACGATGGATGCTGCGCTCCATTAACATCTGGCCCCCCTTCTTCGGCGCCGGAATCCGGGTGCGCTGGCGGTCCGACCAAGCCGTCGATGTCGAAATGAGGTTGCGCTTCTGGAATCGCAACTATGTCGGGACGCACTATGGAGGCTCGCTCTACTCCATGGCCGACCCCTTTTACATGCTGATGCTGATGGAAAACTTGGGCCGCGATTACATTGTCTGGGATAAGGCCGCCAGCATTCGCTTTCGCAAACCAGGCAAGGGCAAGGTCAAAGCCGAATTTCGCCTAACCGATGCACAACTCGACGAGATCCGCGAAAAGCTCAAGCTGCAAGACAAGTACGAGCCCACGTTTCTTGTCGAGGTGAAGGATGAATCCGGCGATGTTGTCGCCGAAGTGCAGAAGGTGCTGCACATTCGGCGAAAATAGATTGTGACCTATTGCGCCGGATTTGTTTCCGTATTCACGTGCCGACGTGGAATTCCATCGGGCAAGCGCCGAGCCCGCTTTAAGATTCACTTCGCAGGCTGCTGCTGCGTCATGCAATGCAGCGCGCCCAACCCCCAGATAAAGTCGCGACAATAAATTCCGACAATCTCGCGATCGGGGAATAGCGTAGCAAGGGTATTGAGCGCAACTCGATCGTTGGGGTCGCTGAAAATGGGCACGAGCACCAGCTTATTGGCGATGTAGAAATTGGCATAGCTCGCAGGCAAACGCCTTCCACGAAAGTACACGGGTGCAGGCATGGGGAGCTTGACCACGCGCAGCAGATGACCAGATTGGTCAGTGCTTTTTTTTAACCACCGGAAGTTGTCGCTCAAGGGCTCATGGTTGGGATCGTCGGGGTCAGGCTCGTAGGCTGTCACTACAGTTGTGGGTGCAACAAAGCGAGTAATATCGTCCACATGTCCGTGGGTGTCGTCGCCGGCGATGCCGCGGTCCAGCCAGATGACTTTCTCGATGCCCAGATAGTCGCCGAAGATCTCTTCCAGTTGCTCACGCGTGACTCCGGGATTGCGCTGCTGCACCTCGCTGAGCAGGCATTCTTCAGTCGTGATGAGCGTCCCGCAGCCATTGACGTCGATGCTGCCGCCCTCGAGAACCAATGGATGCCGATGGCCATTCACTCGCACCTCTGGCGTCCAGACCGGGACACGCAGGCGATCGACGATCGCTCCCGCGATGGTCGCATCCAACTTCCAATCGTTGTATTTGGCCCAGGCGTTGAAGCGCCACGCGGTGGCCGCTACCGTAGGGAAGTCTTTGGTCGCACGAGAATCGTGCCTCACAAAGATCGGACCCGAGTCGCGCGTCCAACCGCGATCGGTGGGAATGTGGTGAAAGCGAACGTTTCCGGCGGGCTTGCTCGGCAGTGCAGACCTCTCGGCGAGAACGTGCGCGCGAATCAGCAGCTCGCGAACCTTGGCTTCGGCCGTCTCATCCTCAACCAGGATGTGGACGCGTTCCACTCGCGCCAGATGCCGCACGATTTCTGCGTATATCCACGGGATTGGCTCGAAGCGGCCCGGCCAGTCAGTTCGATTGTGCGGCCAGGCAAGCCACGTCGCCTCGTGTGGTTCCCACTCGGCTGGCATACGGTAGCCAAGTGCGGCGGGAGTCTGCGAGAGTTTGCGAGGCTTGGCCATTCGATCAGACGGCTCGTTATATGAGGAATCTCTGGGTGATGGGGCCGTACGCATCCACGCGGCGATCTCGCCAGAACGGCCAGTTGCGGCGCACGTCCTCGATCCGCTGTAGGTCCACCTGGGCGATGAGCACTTCTTCTTTGTCGTGCGACGCTTGCGCGATCACCTGTCCAAAGGGATCGGCGATGAACGATCCGCCCCAGAATTCCAGGCCCTTCCCCGACGCCACATTGCCGCGAATATTGCCCGTCTCAAACCCAACGCGGTTGGGCACCGCAACGTAAACTCCATTCGCGATGGCGTGGGCACGCTGTATCGTCTTCCAAGCGTCGTACTGGGCCTCGCCATATTGCGCCTTCTCATCCGGATGCCACCCGATTGCGGTGGGATAAAGCAACACGTTGGCGCCCTGAAGCGCAGTCAAGCGCGCACCCTCGGGATACCATTGGTCCCAACACACCAGCGCTCCGATTTTGCCTACCGCGGTTTCGAAAGCCTTGAACCCCAGATCGCCCTGCGTGAAGTAATACTTCTCGTAATAAAGCGGATCATCGGGGATGTGCATCTTGCGGTAAATGCCCGCCAGCTTACCATCTGCGTCGAGAACCGCTGCGGTGTTGTGATAGATGCCCGCGGCGCGCCTCTCGAATAGCGACGCGACGATCGTAATCTTCAGCTCACGAGCAAGATCTCCGAGGCGCGCTGTCGTCGGACCAGGGATGGGCTCTGCCAAGTCAAAGAGAGCTATATCTTCACGCTGGCAGAAATACTGCGTTTGAAATAATTCGGGCAGACAGACAATCTCAGCACCTCTACCGGCAGCATTACGAATGTGTGCAATCGCACACTCCAGATTCTGCTCCGGTTCCGGTGTGCACGACATCTGCACAATGCCGATATGGAAGTTGCGTTCAGCCAATGCGAGATCTCCAGCGTGAAATGCATTTTCAAGAATAGCATCCCACGCGCTAACTATCGCGCACCATGGTGATTGTTAACAGGCGATGACATTCTTAGCTCTCACTTCCGATTGACGCGAGCCTCACCAAGCTTGTAGCTTCGATTGTTCCACTTTCATTGAGGTGATTCTTGGCTGACGAACATCACAAAACCCACGGCGAAGGCATTGACCGCAAACTCCACGATCCCATCTCCGACAAGCTGGTGCCGCTGGCGCCGCTCGATCTTTCTCGGATCAATTCGGTAGACGATCTGGTCCGTGCCATGGGCAATACCGCATTCACTGGGCGGCAGGTGGGCGAAGGCGCTGAAGTTCTTGAAGCAATGGCCCGCGATAAGGACTGTTTTGTCGTGATGACCCTGGCCGGCGCCATGACGGTCGCGAAGCAAGGGTTGATCGTCACCGACTTGATCGACCAAGGGGTGGTGAAGGCCATCGTCTCGACTGGCGCGCTGATGGCGCATGGCTTGGTAGAAGCGGCAGGGCGGTCGCACTTTCGCTACGACCCGAAGATGGACGACACCGAACTGTATGAAGCTGGGTACAACCGCGTGTACGATACGTTGGAGCCTGAAACCAACCTCGATTTTGTGGAGACCATTGTCGCGCGCATTTTGAAAACCTGGGACCACAATGAAGTGCTCTGCTCATACAAACTGAACCGCGAGATCGGCCGCTACCTGAGTGAACACGTAAGGGATCGCGGCATCCTGAAGTCGGCCTATGAGAAGAATGTGCCGGTCTTCGTGCCTGCTTTCAGCGATTCGGAAATCGGCTTGGATGTGGCCCTACACAACCGTATGCGGCGCAAAAACAATATTCCTCCGCTGCGCTTTGACCCCTTTGAAGACCTGGAATACTACGCGGAAACACTATTACAACAGGAACGCCTTGGTATCCTGACAATCGGCGGCGGCGTGCCGCGAAACTGGGCGCAACAATTCGGTCCGTTTATTGAATTGCGCCATCGTCGAGGCGGTGAAGAACTGCCGCTGAAGCGCTTTCACTACGGCGTACGCATCTGTCCCGAGCCGGTCAACTGGGGTGGTTTGTCGGGATGCACCTACAGCGAAGCAGTGTCATGGGGCAAATTTGTGCCTCCGGAAGAGGGGGGACGCTTTGCCGAAGTGCTGCTTGATGCGACGGTCGGATTGCCATTGATCGCAGGTGCGGTGCTGGAAAGAATTAGAAGTAGGGGATAGTGAGTAGTGGTTAGTGGATAGTTTGGTTTCGGATTTTCGCTGATTCCCCTGCTATAAACTAATCACTAGCCGGCTAACCCGAGTCACTGCTTTCCGGCTCCGGTTCAGGCCCGGCAAGGTCTAAACTCCGGAGCCGGCGCAGGTTTCCGCGGAAAAGTAGGGTCTAGGGACTAGGGGTTAGGGATTGGCTAGTTTCATACCTTCCGCCAGTGTGCGCCAGCGTGTTTCTGTACAACTAATCCCTAGACCCTAACCTCCGGTTCTTAGCCCCTGCTTTTTCACCTCGCGGAATGTCATGTTCTTCGCTTTGCTACCTGTTTTACGTTTCCAGTCGAAGAAAAGTTCAGCATACGATTTGGTGATATAGTCCGCTGGCTTCACGCCGAGCTCGCGGGCGATGCGGTCAATCCAGCGTGACTTGCCTTCGATCTCAGCGACGTCGCCAATTGGGGTGCGGTCGAGAACAACATGCCCATCGTCGTCGCTCCATTCTGCGCGAAACTTCTCATAGGCGAATGATGGCGAGTAGCCCAGTGCACGGAGCATCGCGTCCATCTGCTTGCCATCGGAGACGCCAGTCTCTAGTTCGCCGCGTGATTTGTGCTTTCCTACCTTCACCTTGGCCTTGTGGGTCAGTTTCCATTTTCCTCCGTAGTTGCGCAGGCGTAGCAACTCGCCCTTGCGGCGAAGCTTCTGGCCCGGCAGATCGTAGAGGGTGTTGATCTCGTGGGTCGAGGATGTTTCCTCGCGAAAGCCCAACTTGCACAGCTTTTGCCTGAGCGCCTTGAGATCGGAGACAAGGAACTTGATTTCGACTTCCTGGGGACTGGACATGGGAAGAGTGTAAATCGGCAAACTGCAGTGAGCCGTCAGCACTTAGCTCTTCGGTAAATCGGAGCTCAACATCGCACTGCGCGACCAGCAATTGATTTACTGCGGACATGTTGCCGTCTGAGAGAGTGAAACCTCGAAGGGTGCCTGATGTGCGAAGCGGAAGATCACAGAGCTGCACAGCGAAAAGCGAACAGCGGACAGCTCAGCTTTCCCGTTCCACCACAAACTCCGGTACCCACAACAACACGCGTTTGATTTCGGAGTCGGGGAAGGTGCAGATGGCTTCGCGCGCCTTATTGCTGAACTCCACCGCGCGCGCGTAGGCGGCGTCGATGGAGCCGTTGCGGTTGAGGATCGCGACGATATCGGCAGGCGTGATGCCATTAAAGCCACCGTTGCTCAGAACTGACTCGATGGTCTTGCGCTCGGTTGGAGTGCAGTGCTCCAGCGCGTGCAAGACAGCCATGGTGGCTTTACCTTCGCGCAAGTCGCTAGCAACCGGCTTACCCAGCACTTCTTCGGATGCTGTGAGATCGAGCACGTCGTCAACAATCTGGAAGGCCATGCCAAGATTGCGGCCGTACTCGGCCAGCCGATGCTGATCGGCCTCGCTGGCATTCGCCAGAATGCCACCCATCTTCATGCATACCGAAAACAGGCAGGCGGTCTTGCGATAGATGAGTTCGAAATGTTCTTCCAAGGTGATTGCCTTGCCGAGGCGCTCGATCTGGAGTAGTTCACCTTCCACCATTGCCTGGGTCAAGTCGATGAGAGCGTCGAGGATGTGAAAATTGCGCTCCTGCACGGCAATTTTGAAGGACTGCATATAGAGCCAGTCGCCGGCGAGGACACATTTAGAATTGCCCCATTGTGTGTTGGCTGCGGGCCGCCCACGGCGGGTCTGGGCTTCGTCGATGATGTCGTCATGGACGAGCGTTGCGGTGTGAATGATCTCGACCACGGCTCCTAACTTGATCGCACCCTGGCCGGTGTAGTTCATCAGCTTGCAGGAGAGCAGCAATAGTGCAGGACGCAGCCGTTTGCCGCCGCCAGCGCGAAGGTATTCGCCGATCTCCGTGATTGCCCGCACGCTAGAGACCGTGTCGCGGCCGAACTCGCGCTCGATGGCGGCCAGATCATCGTGCAGCAGATCGAACACTTCTTTAGCGTTGCGGGTTACAGTCGTATTCAAGCGGATTCGCCCTGTCAGTTGGATCGATAGTTGGTGAACTGCATGTCAATGCCAAAATCGGTTTGCTTCAACAGCGCAATGATTTCCTGAAGTGTATCGCGGTCTTTACCGCTAACGCGAACTACGTCGGCCTGGATCGCCGCCTGAACTTTCTGCTTTGAGTTCTTGATGACCTTGACGATCTCTCGCGCCTTCTCAATCGGAATCCCTTGCTGCATGCTGACCTTCTGGCGTACAGTCGAGCCAGCCGCCGGCTCAATGGCGCCGTAGGTCAGCGCTTTCAGTGACACTCCGCGCTTCACCAGCTTCCCCTGCAACACGTCGTTTACCGCCTTCAGCTTATATTCGTCCGCGGAGGCGAGAACCAGCCCTTCTTTTTCGTCGATCTTGATATCGGACTTGGAGTCTTTCAAGTCGTAGCGAGTGTGGATCTCCTTCAACGCCTGTTGCACGGCGTTGGAAACTTCCTGCATATCCACTTTACTGACAACGTCGAATGATTCAGCCATAAGGTTCAAGTGTAACAAGAGACTAGGCGTTTGCCGCAATGAGAAGTCGAACGCCGCCACTACCGGGTAGGGAAGCGTAGCACCTCAGTTGGGTTTTGTAAGCCGGAAAAAGTTGCAGAAATTGGCAGTCGTCTGTTGACCGACTTCAGCACACGAAAGGTTACGCAGCTGGCCGATTTGGCGAGCGGTTTCGATGACATACGCCGGTTCATTGCGCTTGCCACGATAGGGCAGGGGTGCAAGATAAGGGCAATCGGTCTCGATGAACATGCGATCGAGCGGCACCATGGCAGCCGCCTCTCGAATATTCTCAGCTTTGGGGAACGTAACGTTGCCAGCGAAGGAGATCACGAATCCCAAGTCAAGAGCGGCCTGAGCGTGGGTGATGTTCCCAGTGAAGCAGTGCAGCACGCCGCCCAATCCGCTAGTCGCCCAGTTTTCCCTGATCAGCCGTAACACATCGTCCCAAGCATTCTCACTGTTATTCGAAGGCCGGCAATGAATGATGATGGGCAGCTTAGCCGCGCGGGCCATCTCCATCTGCTGCAAGAAGACTTGTTGCTGCACCTCGCGGGGCGAGTGATCGTAAAAATAGTCAAGGCCGATCTCTCCCCAGGCAATCACTTTGGGTTCTCGCGCCAGTCGCTCGAGTTCGTCGAAGTCCGCCGGTTTCGCAAGTTCGGCTTCGTGAGGATGAATGCCGACTGTCGCGTAGATCCAGTCGTACTGTTGTGCGAGTTTGATGGCGCAGTCCATTGTCCCGGTCCCAGGGCCAGATCCATTGCCGATAGCGAGAAGAGAGGTAACGCCGGCCTCTCGGGCGCGAGAAATGACCTCAGCACGATCCGCATCGAAGCGCTTGCCATCAAGATGAGCGTGGGAGTCGGTGTACATAGGAATCGCTATTCGCGGTTCGCTTTTCGCTAGTGGTCGCTTTATGCAGTCTCGGTCACTGGCACACCGTGAAGCAGTTGTTGCGAACAGCGAAGTGCCAACAGCGGCTATTTGAGCTTTGCGCCCGCCGGCACGTCTTCCAGGAATCCCGCCAGCACCGGTTGGCCATCGTCGCCAACGGAGGCGGCCACGATCATCCCTTTCGATTCGAGCCCACGTAGCTTGCGTGGCTGCAGGTTGGCAACGATTACAACTTTGCGTCCAATGAGCTTGTCCGGCTCGTAAGCCTTGGCGATACCAGCCACGACCTGCCGCACTTCGGTGCCGATATCAACTTCCAGGCGAAGCAGCTTGTCGGCGCCTTTTACCCGCTCAGCGACTTTGACTTCGCCAACGCGCAATTCGATCTTCAGAAAGTCGTCAATGGTGATTTGATTATTGTTGACAGAGGCAGCTGAGAGCGCGGCCCCGCCTTGGCCGCCAGTAGCTGGCGTAGTCTTGGCGCTAACGATTGCACCAGCCTCGGACGGGGCAGGTGATGGCGCAGCGGCTGCTTGCGGAGCAGGCTGCGCCGGTTTGGGGCTGGCTCCGTTGGCCTCCGGCCCCGCTGCTACCGTTTTCGGTTCGTCGGCTTGTGCCATATCCGCGGAGCGCTGCTGTTCCATCTGTTGCATCCTTTCGACGGTGCTCTTGTCAGCACGCGGAAATACGCCTTCCACCTTGCCCAGTCTGGTGCCGAGTGGTAACTGTCCCCATGCCAGAGCGCGCAGCTCCAATTCAGCGATGTCGCCGAGCCCGAGTTGCGTCCAAATGCGAGCTGTCGCCTCTGGAATAATTGGGTGCACGAGAGCGGTTACCACCCGCAATGCCTCGGCAGACGTGTAGAGAATGGTCGCGAGGCGCGCACGCGAATCTTTATCCTCACGTTCGGCAACAGCCCATGGCTCATTCTCAACGATGTACTTGTTGACCGCGGCCACCAGAGACCATGCTGTCTCTAGAGCTCGCGAGAATTGAAATTGCTCGAACTGCACGTGAAAGTCGGCGATAGTTTTCTGCGCCAGGTCGGCAATGGCCTCGTCCGCCGGTGTCCGCTCGCTGGGCGAAGGATAGGGCACCTCGCCGGCGAAATAGCGGGTGATCATGCTGAGGGTGCGGCTCGACAAGTTGCCCAGATCGTTGGCGAGATCGGCGTTAAAGCGCTGCACCAGGGCGTCGAAGCTGAATGATCCATCCTGACCAAAGACAATTTCGCGTAGCAGAAAATATCGCAGGGCATCGCCGCCAAGGGTATCGAGTATGGTCTCACTGCGGACGATGTTGCCCCGCGACTTCGACATCTTGCTTTCTTCGAAGAGCAGCCAGCCGTGCGCAATGATCGACTTCGGAAGAGGAAGGTCGGCAGCCAGCAGAAAGGCCGGCCAATAAACGCAATGAAAGCGCACGATTTCCTTGCCGATCATGTGCACGTCGGCCGGCCAGTAGCGTTCCAGCTTTTGCTGGTCCGCCGGATCGTCAGAACCATACCCGATCGCGGTCAGGTAATTGGCTAGCGCGTCGAGCCAGACATAAACCACATGCTTGGGGTCTCCAGGAACCGGGATCCCCCATTTAAACGATGTCCGGCTAACGGAGAGATCGCGTAGTCCGCTGCGCACGAAAGCGATCACTTCATTGCGTCGGGTCTCGGGGCGAATGAAGTCCGGATGATCGCCGTAATATTGCAACAGGCGATCTTGCATCGCCGAAAGCTTGAAGAAATAGTTCTCTTCGTGCACCGTTTCGGTTGGCCGTCCACATTCAGGGCAGGGAGCTCCAGAGCCAAGAGCGTCGACGTAGAGCTCGTCGAAGACGCAATATTGTCCGCTGTAGGATCCCTTGAAGATGTAGCCGCGCTCCTGTAAGCGCGTGAACAGGGCCTGTACTCCGCGAACGTGCCGCGGTTCGGTGGTGCGTATGAAGTCGTCGTAGGAGATCTTCATGCGGTCCCACAAGGCTCGGAATTCGCCAGAGATCTTGGCTACGAACTCCTTGGGCGAGCATCCGGCAGCGGCGGCCGAGCGCTCGATCTTCTGGCCATGTTCGTCGGTGCCGGTCAGGAACCAGGTGTCGGCGCCCATCATGCGCTGGCGACGGGCAATGGCATCGCATACGACGGTGGTGTACGTGTGCCCGATGTGCGGTCGCGCATTCACATAGTAGATGGGCGTCGTGATGTAAAACTTTTCGGGATTATCCATGCTTCTGGTCCAGGTACAAACGGGTGGCTTCCTGCATCACCGTCTTCAAGGGGACATGATGTTCGAGGGCAATGCGCCGGCAATCTTCGTACTCAGGGGCGTATTGCGAAGCCGCGCCGTTAAGATAGGCAACCTTCATGCGTACCTCGCCCCACGGTGTCACCACGGCATGGTGGTGGCGGGGCAGGGCGTACCGTTTCTCGTGACGGGTGCGCACGCCCAAGGTGCTGCTTTCGCGAAACAGGAGAGCGCGAAGCTGTGCCTCATGGTCCGGTCGAGCCAGTATCGTCAAAACCGTGCCGGGACGATTTTTCTTCATCTGCACCGGCGTGGTGAAGACGTCCAGAGCTCCCTCGGCGAAAGCCTGGTCGACGATATAGCCGATCAACTGCGGGTTCAGATCGTCCAAGTTCGCCTCGAGTATCGCGATCGCTTCCTCCTCGGTGTCACTCTCGCCCGTGCTGCCCGGACCGGATATCGCATCCAGGGTTTCGCCGATGCTGATCCGCAAGACATTGGCATGGTGGGTAAAGTTGCGTGCTCCCGCACCACAGCCGATGCGTTCGGTTGTCATGAGTGGACGTAACCCGAAGCTTGAGACTAACACCTTGACGATGGCCGCACCCGTCGGTGTGACCAGCTCTTTTTGAATGTCGCCAGAATAAATTGGTATCTCCCGCAGCAGTTGCAAAGTCGCTGGAGCCGGGACCGGCATGATGCCGTGTGCGCAAGCAACCGTTCCGCTACCCACGTTTAGGGTTGAAGCCACGAACTGACCAACTTCGAGGGCCTCAGCCCCTACGGCTGCACAGACGATATCGACGATCGCATCGGCCGCGCCAACCTCGTGGAAGTGGACGCTTTCTGTGTCGACGCTGTGCACGGTTGCTTCCGCTGCGCCCAGCGCCAGGAAGATTTCGCTGGCAGTCCGGCGGGCGTACTCGCTAATAGGAGCAGCGGCGATGATACGTAGGATCTCGCTTAGAGCGCGCCCGTGTGATTCCTCACGGTGCTGATTCTCATGTTGCGGTTCGAACCCAGGCGAGCCGGCATGGTGTTGTGCCCAGAACTCTTCGCGCGGCATGTCCTTTTGGCCGTTTATTACGACGTCAAACTTCGTCGCCGAGACGCCGCCACGGTCGACGCGTGAGTGCTCGATCTCGGCTCCGATATTGAGCCCGGCGACCGTTTTCTGAAAGACCTCAAACGGAACTCCGGCGTCGAGCAGCGCGCCCAGAAACATGTCGCCGCTGATCCCAGAGAAGCATTCGAGGTAAGCAATACGCATGGAGGACACTCAGATTCTTCATCATAGGTAAGGCGGAAATCAGCGTCAAACCTGTACGGCTTTGGCATTTGCTATTCTGCTGATGTCCTTCCAATTGTTATTTACCACAGAGGCACAGAGGACACAGAGAAAGCGTGGAATTGTCATCACGAGCGCGGCGAGGGATCTGCTTTTTTGCGTGACCATCGGAAAGCAGATTCATCGCGCCCAACCCACGCGCTCGTAATAACAATTCGTAAAACCGCAAACAGTTAAAGGCGAAGAGCGAATTCCGTGTACCTAGAACAACAGAAGAAACTGGCCACTCACGTTCGCGCTTTTCTGCGCGAGAAATACCAGATCGATTTGGCCAACCTCGTCATTGAACAGCCACCCAAGGTGGAGATGGGCGAGTTTGCCCTGCCGCTGTCGTTTGATCTTGCGAAACGGCTGCGCAAACCGCCCCGCAAGATCGCCGAAGAACTTGTGGCCGCCTTGTCCTTGCCCGATGGTTTCGAGAAGCTGGAGGTGGCGGGCGCGGGCTACATCAACGCGCGGTTGCGGCGGGACGTCGCGGCGCACGCCCTCGCGCAGGGTGAGACGATCGGCGTTCCTGGTCACACCGGCGAAGGCGCGGCCAACGTCAGCGGCAAAATCCTCGTCGAGCACACCAGCATCAATCCGAACAAAGCTGCCCATATCGGCCACCTTCGCAACTCCATTCTCGGCGACACTTTCGTTCGCCTGCTGCGCTCGGCAGGCCATCCGGTCGATGTTCAGAACTACATTGACAACACCGGTGTGCAGGTTGCGGATGTGGTGGTGGGCTTCCTTCATCTGGAAAAGAAATCAAAGCAGGATATTGTCGAGCTGATCGCTGCGGACCGGCATTTCGACTTTTATTGTTGGAATCTGTATGCGCGCGTGTCCCGGTGGTATGAGGAAGACAAGGATAATCTTAAAGTTAGACTCGAAGCATTACATGCTATCGAGCGAGGTAACAATGCGATGGCGGAGGTGGCAGAGCTAATCTCCTCGGCGGTATTGCGGCGGCATTTGCAGACCATGGACCGTCTCGACATCGAGTATGACTTTCTGCCGCGCGAGAGCGAGATTCTCCACCTGCACTTCTGGGACGCGGCCTTCGAGCAATTGAAGGAGAAGGGAGTCCTCTATTTCGAGACCGAAGGCAAGAATACGGGCTGCTGGGTGATGAAGAGGCCTACCGCGTCTAAGGCCAGCGATCCCACTCTTTCGCCAGCGGAAGGCGAAAGGATGGGGCACCCCGCCGCCGATCCAAGCGTGGGGCAGTCGGATCCGGAAAACGAAACAATCGGCCCTGATGAAGACGCAAAGGTGATCGTTCGTTCCAACGGGACGGTCGGATACGTCGGCAAGGACATTGCTTATCACCTGTGGAAGTTCGGCCTGCTGGGGCTCGACTTCGGCTATCGCAAGTTCTACCGCTATCCAAACGATCACGAGGTCTGGATCTCGGCGGAACACGGGGAGAGTGACCATCCTCACTTTGGCGGCGTTTCAGCGATCTACAACGTGATTGACGCACGGCAGGCGGACCCGCAGAACACGGTGATCGAAGCCCTGCGATTGCTCGGCTACCCCGAGCAGGCTGCGCACTACACGCATTTCTCGTACGAGATGGTCGCGCTCACGCCGCGCTGCGCCGTGGACTTAGGTTATGAGGTCAGCGAGGAAGACCGCGTCAAGGCTTACATCGAGGTGTCAGGCCGCAAAGGGTTCGGGGTCAAGGCTGACGACCTGCTGGACACGCTGATCGCCGCAGCCAAAAAGGAAGTGGACAGCCGGCATCCCGAGTTGGACGAACAAGAGCGCGGCCGAATCAGCGAGCAGATTGCCATTGGCGCTCTGCGTTATTTCATGCTGAAGTTCACCAAGCAGTCGGTGATCGCATTCGACTTCAAGGAAGCGCTGGCCTTCGAAGGCGAAACCGGCCCCTACGCCCAATATGCTGTGGTGCGCGCCAGCAATATTTTCCGCAAAGCAGGGCTGGATCCCGAGCAGGCGCTCGCCGCCGAAGTGGAGTATGGGCGCTACTTTGCAGCAGACAGCGGCACCGAAATCTGGGAGTTATGGCTGCTGGCGGGGAAGACATCGTTTGTGGTCGAGCAATGTATTGCAACGACGGAGCCGGCATTCGCAGCCAAACATGCGTTCCAGTTGGCGCAACAGTTCAACAACTTCTACCATCGCCACCACATCCTCACCGAAGCCGACGAGGGCCGCAAGAGATTCCTACTGGCTACAGCGGCTGTGGTTCGTCGTGAGTTAGTTCGTGTGCTCGGCGTGATGGGAATTACCGTGCCGCCAGTTATGTAGCCGGCGACAGGTTTATAAAAACCACAATCGTGGACTCAGTTATCCTAATGGACGATCAGCAAGCTGACGGCTCTCCGCTACCACGTGTTGTACGCAGTACCTTCGCTGGAGGATTGATCGCTGCCGCTGTGGACGTCGATGATCCCAGGCTCGGTCTGATCGGGAGACATAATGCTGTCGTCGGTGACCGGCACCCAGCTATCGCGTGAATTGGTGAAAGGGTCCTTGGGAAGTTGCTTAAGATAACCAGCGTCCACCAGGTCCTGCAAGGATTGCGGGGCTTTCTGTTTGTCCAGCGTGTACTGATCGACGAGGGAGCGCATCGTGTAGAGATCGTCACGTAGCGCTGTCTCTTTAGCGTGCAGGATGGAAGACGAATAATTCGGGATGGCGAGCGACAGCAGAATCACGATAATGCTGATCACCACCATCAATTCGATCAGGGTAAACCCGCGTTGTCGCAAGCGCCGCTTCATGGTTTCGCTAAGAACTTACCACGTCTTGTATTTTGTGCCATCCAAGCCGGTGCCTTCGGACTTCGTGTAAACATCGAAAACGCTTTGCCCGCCCCAGGAATCCGAATCGGGATCATCCTGCATCGAGCGCAGCCCCCATTCATCCTTACCGGTCATCGGATCGATCGGAATTCGCCGTAGAAAACGGATCTTCTTGCCATTGGAGTCCACGCCTTTCACCAGAGTATCCAGATCGGGTGGATATCCCTGGCTGTCCAGCTTGGTCTGGAATGCACCCCGGTCGGCGGCGTCCTTGTAGCGGTCAATGGCGTCCCGCATCTCCCATAGATCGCGGCGCAGTTCGCGTTCCCTGTTCCGCTGAATAGCGACGCGCATCACCGGTGTCGCGGCGGCGGTAAGGATCATCAGGATGGTCATCGCCACGATCAATTCGACCAGGGTGAAACCATTCTTACGAACCGCTCGACGACCCGGAAATTGCGAATGAACTCGTCCAGCTCCGGACAGATCGCTTTCCTCAGCAGGCAAAACACAACTGGAACGATTGGGATGCACTGTTGTTAGTTTAGTCCTTCCCCGGACTGATTTCACAAGCAAGCAGCCGCATTACCGCCGGGCTATGGATTGCCCGTCGACCAGCGGGCACTGGGGCCTACTAAGGGTTAGACGCTGCTTCTAGTGAACGGTCACAATCGCCTGCGAGCCGCTGGCTGGCACGTTCTGCATACTCGCATTCTTTACGCCGGCTCGGTTGACACTTAAGGTCGCCTGGCCCGGGGCTTTTGCCTGGAACGTAATTGTAAACACCGATCCATCCCCGGTAACACCGGCAGTTCCTGGTGGGCGTGACGCGGTGAGTTGCAAAATCCCTGCCATGCTGTCATCGCGATTCACCAGCGCAACCGTCTGCCCGTCCTGCGCCAGTAGCGGGCCATTGGAGATGTTCAGCACCTGCAATACCCGCGGGTTGTAGAGGATCTGTACAGGAACCGAGTACACATTCTGTGCACCGGTCAAATTCACGTTTACCGTGAAAGTGGAACCTACCGCCTGATCCAGCATGGGCGGATCAAAGCTTACGATGGCACTGCCCGGAGGAGCCGATGCGGTGGAAGGCGGCGTCGCGGACGCCGGTAGTGCACCAGCCTGAGGCTGCGGCGGATTGCCCCGTGCTCCTTGGGGGCTGCCGGGCGTACTTGAGGGTGGCGCGCTGTGCTGCTGCTGGTCTGGCGCCTCGCTCATGCCATGGTGCAACGATATCGTGTTAGCGGTGCCAACGTCGATCGCTTTGACGTTGCTGTCGTTCAAGTCCTGAGCACGAATAATATGCGGAATCAGGATGAAAACGATTTCGTTGTCGTTGTCCTGTTTGGTCTCTTCAGCAAAGAGATATTTGAAGAGCGGAATGGAGGCGAGTCCCGGGATGCCTGACAGCGACTTGGTCTGAGTGGATTCGAGGATACCGCCGAGAATGTTCACTTCGCCCTCGCGCAGGCGAATTTCCTGTTCGATTTTGCGCTGCCCGATTACCGGCTGCTGAATGCCGCCAATATTCTGGTAGGAGTCAACCGCCGAGATATCCATAGCCAGCTTCAGCGTGACTTCGTCGAGCCCGTGCACGCGCGGTGTAATGTCGATATTCACGCCGACGTCAATGTAGTTGAACTGCGTATTGACCAGTGGATTGATGCCTACACCGCCGATACCGGGCTGGAACGAGCCGGTGGCCACAGGCACGCGTTCACCAATTTTCAGCGAAGCCTTCTGACCGTCGGCAGCGCGGATTTGCGGTTGCTGGATGAGCTTGCTACTGCTGTCGCTCATCAAGAAATTGGCGGTCGCAGCCGGAACGGTTACCTGAAAGTTTGTGGCGTTAAGGTGGGCAAGGCTATTCAGGTTGATGCTGCCGCCAGTACCGTTAGTAGAGGTAACGGTACCTCCGTTGCCGGCATTACCGTTCACGGTGGTGCTACTGGTGGTTACATTGTTGTCCTGCAACTGTACGCTGACGCTGCCGGGCGGCTGGATGCCAAGATTGCGCATCTTGTTGCGCGTGACTTGCATGATGGCAACTTCAACCACCACCTCAGGCCGCGATTTGTCGAGGTCGCTAATCAGTTTTTCAGCCATCACAATCTGGTCAGGGGTCCCGCGCACAACGACTGCCTGCTGTGATGGGAACTGCTGCAGGCGCTGTGTATCGAGAAGGGTTCGCAGAATATTAACCAGATCCTGCAATTCGTTGGGCTGCGAGAGGTTAGTCAGATAAAAAGTGCGGATGACACTCTGTTCCAGTTCCTTGCGCTTCGCTGGTGTATCAGCGGCGATAAAAATGGTATTCGGGGTGACTGGTCGCCAGAAAGTTTTTGACTCCAGCGCCGTAATCTCTAACGCCTCTTCCAGGGTGACCCCGTTGAGGTCCACGCGAATACGGCGTGAAGTGTAGTCAGGGTCGAACAACACGTTTACCCCCGCCAGTTTGCCGATGGTTTCGTAAACTGTCTTCGCGTCTTCCGTCAGCTTTAGAGTGATCGGCGTCTGGGAGATTGGGGCTAATTCAACCGGTCCGGCCGCTTCCTCCATGCGCTTGGTCAGTCCCGACTCCGTGGTTGGTGCAGGCGGTGCGGGATTCTGGCTCTTTTGGATCAGCAGACGTGTCTTGTTAGCCTGCTGTTGTGCTATGAAACTGGACGGATCAATCGCCAGCCCCTGCTCGAAATCGGTGAGTGCCTCTGGCAGTTTCCCGGCTTTGAGCAGGATCTCGCCCTGATGGACATAGGATGCAGATGCCAAAAACCGCACATACTCAAAAGAGGCGCGATAGGTCAGGTCTGAAGGTTTGAGCTGATAGGCCTGATGGTAGAAGTTGTAGGCCGCAATATAATCCTGTCGAACCTCGGCAGCTTTGCCCTTTTGAAAAAGAGCTTTAGCGGCCTTGTCGTTCGAGGCGATTGCCGGTAGAACGGCGCCAATCAGGAGCACCGCCAGGACACGGGTAAACCGTTTCATCAAGTTCCTTAAGACCCCGGGAATTTGCGCCGGAACTCGGCTCGCGCGCGAATGAGCACCTTCAGTTCCAGAACGTAAGACTTGGGCTCACGCCAAACGTGAGCATGTTTGCGTGCAAGTACACCGCCGCCGCAGCGACAGTGTCGAATGAGTACAATCGGCGCGATTATAGCATCTCATCAGCGTCTCACATAGGGTACCAGTCACTGTTTTCATCCTGTGTTAGCATCGTAGATTCGCGTGGTTCGCGAGGCGGTAGCGGAAGCTCCAGCGCAATCTCAGCGCCTGTCTGGCTGAGCGTGATGTACGGTTGAAACAGGGGAAACCCCTCGTCGCGTGGTGCACAGATATTGATGGTTCGTCAGTCATCTTCCACAGGTCGTCCCGAAAAAGAAAAGCAAGCGCGGCGTGATCCTACTGCCAGCGGAGAGCGGGATGCGTCGGTCAACCGCGTTGCGTCGCACAACTACTTTCTGCTGGAGAAATTCGAAGCTGGCATTGCACTGCGCGGCACCGAAGTGAAATCAGTTCGCGCCGGCCGAGCTAATCTGAAGGACTCTTATGGGCTAGTGAAGGACGGCGAGCTTTGGCTAATCAACGCCCACATTGGTCCCTACGAACATGGCAACATCTTCAACCATGAACCTCTGCGCACGCGAAAGCTGCTGGTGCACAAGAATGAACTGAACAAGCTGATTGGCAAGACGCAGCAGAAGGGGCTGACGCTGATCCCGACGAGGTTGTACTTTCGCAATGGCAGGGTAAAGGTGGAGCTAGCTCTGGCAAAAGGCAAGCAGCACTGGGACAAGCGCGAGACGGAGCGGCGCAAGACAGCAGATAAGGAAGCGCGTGAGGCCATCGCAAGGAGCCGAAAGAGCTAGATACTGATTTACGAACGCATAGCTGAATTCTTGAGAACGGACTATCTATTATGAAAACTACGCTTCATACCGGAGCACCATCGCAATTTGGAACCGAGTGCCTGGTTGTACCAGTGCTTGACGCGGTCGAAAGCAACAACGGCGACCAATCCGACAAACACAATCCGCGGATCCAAACCGAAGACAAGGCTGTACTTGAGGCAGCGGCCGATCTCATCGCCTCAGGGGAAGTCACAGGAAAGATGTTGGAGATCGCGCTCCTGCACAGGCCGGCTGGCCTGAAGGCGAAGCGCCTGATGTTGATTGGCGGCGGCAATGCCAAGAATTTTTCTTCGTACGAATTGCGCAAGCTGGCTGGTGCGGCAGTGCGCAACTTGAAGTCAAAGGACCTCAAGAGCTTTGCGTTCGTGGCGCCTGGCGGAATAAGCGATGCCGCGAAGGCGATCGTCGAGGGCGCGTTTGTTGGCAACTTCGATCCCGACTACTACAAGAGCGATCGCAAATTGCAGAAGATTGAAGAACTTGTGATCGTCGCGCCTAAGGGTGCAAACCAGAGGTCTCTGAACACTGCAATCGAGCAAGGCCGCATCATCGGCGAGGCACAAAACTTTACCCGTGACCTGGTCAACGAACCGGGCAACCGCATGACCCCAACCATCCTGGCCGATCGTGCGAAGGCGATGTGCGACGAGACCGGCTTGGCCTGCGAGATCTACGGTCCCGACAAGATCAAGGAACTGAAGATGGGAGCCTTCTGGAGCGTCGCGCAAGGTTCGGAGGAAGAGCCGCGGTTGATCGTGATGCGCTACGAGCCCGATCGCGCGCCCAAGAGGCGCGTACTTGGCCTGGTCGGCAAAGGGATCACCTTCGATAGCGGTGGCATCTCCATCAAACCCGGAGAAGGCATGGAGAAGATGAAGTATGACATGGCCGGAGGCGCGGCCATGATCGGAGCGATGCGGGCCATTGCGCAGCTCAAGCCTAACCTCCGCGTGATCGGAATCGTCTGTGCCAGCGAGAACATGCCGTCGGGCAAAGCGCAGAAGCCGGGCGACGTCCAGATTGCCATGTCGGGCAAGTCAATCGAGATCATCAACACCGACGCGGAGGGACGGCTGGTTCTGGCCGACGGCTTACACTATGCGCGCCAACTGGGTTGCACGCACCTCATCGACGCGGCAACGCTCACCGGCGCATGTGTGGTTGCGCTGGGCATGGTCAATGCCGGCATTTTTGCCAACGACGAAGGCTTCTACGAGCGCTTCAACAGATCGCTGCAGAAGTCGGGCGAGAAAATGTGGCGGCTACCCGTGGACGAGGAGTACCGCGAGATGATCAAGTCCAATATCGCCGACATCGTCAACAGCGGCGGTCGTTGGGGTGGAGCGGTCACAGCCGCTATGTTCTTGAAGGAATTTGTCGGGGACACCCCGTGGCTGCATCTTGATATCGCCGGCGTCGCATGGATGGAAGACAACAAGCCCTGGATTGCGAAAGGGCCATCCGGAATTCCGGTGCGGTCACTGGTGGAGTTTGTACGTGATCTGGCAGCAAGCCCGTCCTCGAAAAATTAGAGCCGTTTCAACGCGAATCGCAAGTGGGCACCTAGCTGCCTAGCAAGTCATGCAGCCAGCGTTCAAGTGACATTCGCATTTCGGCGAGATGGCCAGCGAAGAAGTGGTCACCGGGGACGAATACCAACTCTTTGGGATCAGCAACCTGAGCGACAAGACTCTTTAGCGCATCTTGCGGACCGTATTGATCATGATCTCCACTGACGAAGAGCTTCGGCTTGGTGCAATTGCGTAAGAAAGAAAACGAGTAGGTCCGCCCGTCCGCCTCGACCGGCGTGCCAATCGAAATCAGTGCACTAACGTCAGGATCGGGGCAGGCGGCTGGAAGCCCCGTAGCCGCCCCGAATGAAAAGCCAGCGAAGATGATGGGCAGC
>CAVVHW010000007.1:0-1239572 GCA_963748225.1 uncultured Acidobacteriaceae bacterium | reverse complement strand
ACAACCGGACGGTGAGCAACAAGCGGAATGATAGGGAGGATTCCGGAGAGTCCGGCTTCCTCGTCTGCTTGCGGAATGTTGGCTCGCAAACAGTCTTTGGCGTACTGCTGAAATGGCGATAAATACTTCGCCGTTTCACCGGAATGCTTTGTGCAGAGTACGAAGGTTGCACGTCTCGGATGGTAAAACGGCGGGACAAGGTGCGAGCCACAGGAGTGCCGTTCAGCGAGGCCACGAATTTCTCGCGAAGGTCGCGAAGGCGCTCTTCAAATCAGGCACGTAAATCCAAATCGGCGGGGCTGGGTTCCTACAACCAGACTTCTGGCCCGCGTCGTTGAAGTACATCTCTGCAGCATAACTTCTGCTTAACCCGTTATACGCCCGGAATAGGCGGCAAGGCTATCGACTCTCACGTCCGTTCACACAACATCCAATTTGACGAGATAATGGCTCACGCCCCCAAAGGCCCGCCTCTCACTCATGGCTTTGGGGTGCATTTCCTTTAAGGCGGTACACCATCGCCGTCTTGGTCACGCCCAGCACCAGCCAGTCTTGCACGTCCTGCTGCAGCGAGATGAAAAACTGCTCGGACAGCTTCTTCGGTTTCTCGGCGACGTCCTCTTGCCTTGAGAACTTGGCTTGGTAGGCAGCCTCTCCCACCAGTGGGATGTGTTCGCCGCGCGTCCGCCACAGCGCCACATTGCAGTGGGCCACGATCCCTTTACCGAAGTCCAACTCCCCGAGTTCCAGCAGCCTTCCTCAACAATCCCCTCGTTCACCAGACCGACCTTCTCATCGTCTGATTTCTTCAGGCCGGCGAGCACCGGAAACACACGGGCCAGGGTCCCCATCGAGTTCTTGTCCGCATCGTGCATCTGGCTCAGACCGAAGACGCAGTTGTGTGAGTACAGGACACGGTATCCGCCGATTTCATCCTTCAGGGGTAGGACCTCAGCCTTGAACTTAATGCGATAGGCTCCTGCGATGTTGGGCCGCACGTCCATGCACGCGGCCTTCTGTTGGTCTGGGTGGCGGAACTTGAAAACCATTTCCGGATCGCCTCCCGGGAAGCCGTCAACGTACGAAACGCGTCGCCGCAGGATGAAGGCATTGTTATAGAGGCGGAAGTCTGGAGTGTCGAAGAAGGTGATCTCCCTGATCTCCGGCCTTCGCCCAGCCTTGGGATCGCTGACAAACCCAACCCCGACCTTCTTCGCTGTGCGCTGCATGAGTTTCCCGAATTCGCGGAAGCTCTCCACCGAAACGAAGCGGTCAGGCTTCAGGATGAGCTTGGCCTCAAGGTACTGGACAACATCCTGGGGATGGCCGTCACTGCAGGTGGCAACGGCCGCAGCAGTGCCGTTACCGGACCCTTGACCCTTCTTGTCCTTTTTGTCTTTCTTGTCCTTTTTGTCCGTCTTTGACACCGGCTTCCTCCTATCGTGGGTGCCTTGGGGCTGGCTGTGAACCTCATTTTTGCCGCGGCACTCTGGCGCTTGGTGGAAGTCACACGCCGTCACTGCAGAGTCAACGTAACCCTGTCGCCTCCCACGCTCCCGTGCCTTGTGCCCGGAGTCTGCTCCAGCATTACCCAGCGCTGCATCACGTTCGGCGCTACCGTCAGGGATTTGCAATACCATTGCCGGGTGAAATAGTCGCTCCTTCCCAATTCGTCCCCCAGCTTTTGATTCTGACAACCGGTGGTCGCGGCACCTATTCTCGTCACATTCCACAAGCACTTCTCAGCGATCACGATTTAGGGAACCCGCCGCTTCGCCCGCGCTGAGGCTCGACGATGTCTGGCGGCCTTCGATCGGGTCCGGAGCGGTCGTTAACAGCGGCCGACCATAACGGGGACGACTCTTCCAATGCCATATAGAGCCGAAAACCCCTGCGATGCCAGGCGATCACGGTCTCCGGTTTCACGATGCGAATCGCCAATTTCCAGTCCGTCCAAACATCGAGAGCCAAACCCAGAGAGGACGATCAAAGGCCGACAACTGAAGTTGGCGTCGTGGTTCCGACGTTGGAGAACGAGAAGTTGATGGAGCAAGGCGAGGACTTCTGCCTGCAGCCCAACTCGCGTACGGAGCGAATCACGAAGAGTGGCGAGCAAGAAAACCAAGGCCGAGAGCATCACCAGAGCCTATTGCCACATTGCGTTAAGTGCAATCCGTTCAGCGCGAACCAGTTTTTGGTAGGCACAACCACAACCGCGCTGCCGCCCGCGGTGAAGAAGGACACTACCTCGACCACCACAGTCACACCCCAGCCGCAGCAATAATTGCGGCCAGTTGGTGCGTGGACCACTCAAGCTTCTTGCTTGGGTGGGGGTTTTTCGGTTTGGGTCATGAGCGCTCTCCGGATTACTTGCCGCCCACGAGGTCCATCAGTTGGACTGCGCCTGGCTCCAATCCTCGTCGGCGCGATTGTGGACGCTGCCGCGAGACTCGTAGATTTCGTAAGCGCGAGTTCGTATCTCGTCGTCTGAAAAGGTGCTCGCTGAATTTTGCTTGGAGGTTTCCTGCTGTTTGGAACGGTCAGACTTCTGGCCAATTTGAACTTTGGGATTAGACACTTTAACTCCTATAACGGTCACAACTAAGGGGAGAATGCTCCAGAACGGCTGACCTAGTTCAGGGGATCTGAATGAGAGGTAGAAAACTCTCATCTTGGATGGTACGCTGATTGGATGGCATTGTCCAAACTTCCATTTTCACTGTAACGCTCGACATAATACTTCCTTCTCGCTATAGTTACACTTGCTCCTGGCTATAGTTACTAAGTCCATTGCAATGAGTCAACAAGGCTACGATCATGGGCTCTCGATTGACAGTCCTCGTGCGATCAGCTATAGTTTTCATTGAGGTAGTCTCCACGCCTCTCCTCTTTCAGGTTCCCTGAATATAAGTCAGCCCATCTGAAGTCCCCTTCTTCTTATATTTCAATCAACGTAAACGTAAACGCAGCAAAGCATACAGCGCAATATAAACAAAAATCATCGACCTTCCCTCTCATCTTCTTTCGTCCTGAACTTTGTTGTACAAGGCGTCAGCTTCGTTGTTACCTTCACAGTAAACATGACCCCGTACCCACTCAATGCGTGCGCCGGTGTTATTCAGTAACACCCGGCACGCCTCATGCAGCGGCTTTAACTCGTTGTCTATCACTTTATACCACTGCCCTAGGAGTTGACGCACGATCAACTGGGAATCACTACGAAACAACAAGTTTTGAGTTTTGGAAAGCACACCCCACATTAAGGCCGAGAGAACGCCCATATATTCAGCGTGGTTGTTAGTCCTTAACGCGTCTTCAATGCACTCACCATGTTGGTGTACGGTGTCTCCCGCTGCGTCTTTGATGACGTAGGCCCACGCCGCCCGTCCGGGGTTCCCCCCGCGGTTGCCGCCATCGGTGTAAGCTGTGTATTGCAATGTGACCTTCCTCAAGTACAAACTCAGTGTACCACAGAGTCAGGTCACATTGCAAGCGTTTTATGTGTGTTTATCGGCAGGGGATGAATCACAGAGAAGATCAAACAAAGTTTCGTACTCTGGCTTCGTCAACGGTTGCATGACTTCCGCAAGCAGGGACTCCCGTTTTCTTTCAAAGTCGTTAACCGCGGTGCTTCCTTTTTCAGTCAAATACAGGATGTGCTCTTTGCGGTTGTGCGGATTCTTGCGACGTTGAAGCAGCCCCTTCCTTTCAAGAGAATCCACTAGTATCACCATCCTATTGCGGTTAATACCGAGCGAATCAGCAATGTCTTTCTGATTGTGAGACGCTTGCTGTGCTAGCATGAGAACCCAAACTTCCCTACGCTGTAACTTCGTTGCCCTGCTAAATACTGCTTCCCCTGTATCGGCTGTCCGCGCCAATGCTCTTTCGAGAAGAAACGAAGGCCACCGTCGCAATTGGGTCGGCAATCCCCCAGTTTTTTGTGGCATCCGTTCCTCAATGGTTACCCCAAGACAAAAGTGATTACCAAAGTTATACACACTAATTCGTGTCCTGACAACTTATTTCGTAGTAACACTTTGTCTGATACCAGACACACAAAATGTGGTTGACAAAACGCCCTAAACGAGATATTGTCTTTCCACGGAGGAAATAAAAATGTCTGTTGAACTCGAAAGCAGCGGCAGACTAGGAAACGCGCTGTTTGCTGCACTGGCAAAAAACGGTATGTCTCTGCGTGATCTGGCTGTACAAACCGACAGCACTTATGAGCACATGCGGAAGATGACGAAGGGAATGGCATTTGCTACGGATGTTCGCCTGCGTCAAATCTGCAAAGTTCTAGGACTCAACTTTTCTGAAATGCAGAAGTTGATGACACAGGATAAGATGGAGAAGCGTTTCGGCAAAAACGCCTACGCCATGTCCAGCCGCGACCCGCGGTCTGCGCAGTTTGACCAAGTTATTCCACACCTAACGGATGAACAGGTGGAGATGTTGCTGACGCAAGGTCGGGCGCTCATGCGGTCTAACCGGTCTAATCATCGTAAGGGGGCATAATCACATGCCCCCAACTTGCACACTGTGCATCACTTCGTTACACTCGTCATCACGCTTGGACGTAACTGACGAAATCAGTATGTTGCTAGGCCGGTTTTACCACACAGCGTTGTAACTTATTCATTCTAGGGCGCGTAGCTCAACTGGCAGAGTAACTGATTCTGAATCAGTATTGCTGCGAAGGAGTGGAATTTCGACCCCACAACATACTGACTCCGGCGCTGATTTTGTAAGTTATTGTAAACACAACCGAATTTGTTGTTTGTCAAGCAACTGATTCCTGTTGTGCCACGGCAGCCAAAACCACACAAATTGGAGCTAAGTGGTTGATAACAATCAATGTGTGTGATTGCGCAACCGCCTAAATTGTGTGTGTTTGGTGGTTTTGATTAAGAGTCAGTTGCTCTGCCAGTTGAGCTACGCGCCCGCTTGTGAGGAAACACCGCAGAAGGGCAGGCCACATTATAACATTGGCTTGTCGGCGTTATTCGATTTGCACCAACTGGCCGGCATCTACCGACGGCTGCTGCGCGTGGAGAGTTTGCGGGGCTCGCCAGAAATCCATATATGACACGTGATGCACGCACGACACGGTGCAGTGTGGAGCACAACTCTTTTCCGTAAGAAACTCACGCCGGATATCGGTCACGGAATATTTCTCCAGTGGGATGCCCGGATAACCGCGCTGCTGCGAGCAGTAGTGCACTAAGCCGTCTTCGCAAATGTAGAGATAGCGTGCTCCCGCGCGGCAGCGCCATTGGTTTGGCTTGCCGTTGGCGATGTTGTTCTGAAACCAGTTAAAGCGCGCGTAGTGGCGCTTCTCGAGTCCCTGCATCTTCAGGAACACTTCGCGTTCGACGTCGTTTAGCGGCTGGAGCTGTCCTTCACCGTCATGGATGATACCGATCGTAGAAGTGAAGCCCAGTTGCACAGCGCGTCTGCCCACTACTAGGGCGTCGTGCGGGTTGTGGATGCCGCCACCAACGACTGAATTGATGTTGACGTGAAACTCTGCATGCTCGGCGAGCAACTGCAACTTCTTATCCAGTACCTTTAGGGACTTTTTCGAGACGTCATCCGGCATCACGTTGTCGATGCTAATTTGCAGATGGTCAAGGCCGGCGCGATTCAGGCGCTTAATGCGGTCAGCTGTCAGCAGGTACCCGTTGGTAATCATGCCCGCAATGATTGGGTGGGTACGAACATGGGCGATGATGTCATCGAGATCGGGATGCAGCAAAGGCTCGCCGCCGCTGAACGTAACAATTGATGTGCCCAGACGAGCCAACTCGTCGACCCGGCGCTTCATGGTTTCCGTGGGAACCGGTTTGGAGAAGTCGTCGAACTCGTTACAGTAAGTGCAGGCGAGGTTGCAGCGGCGAATCGGGATGATATGCGCCAGTACCGGGTGGTCGGTCGAGGCCACCCCTTTGGCGATCATCTTCCATTCGCGAAGGCGGCGTTTGTATTCCATGACGCGCCGCTTTACCCCTGATGACGATTTCGGCATACTAAGCTCTTTCTATTACAACATATTCGATACCCGGCTTGGGAAGTGGTTGCACTGGTTCGGTGAATTTCAGCAGCAAGCGGTACTGGACGGCAGCCAGGCGGTCGTCTGGATGGCCCGCAAGAGCGCTACTCGGCTGAGGGCCAGGCTGACAGCCAATGCTGGTTTATAATCAAAGATTCAGCCATCCCCTCTGGAGTCCCTAAAGCATGATTCGATTTCTACAAACGCCCGGCCCGATCAAGAAGATTATTCTGGGCGGCATCCTTCTCGTCATCTGCGTGATGATGGTGATCACCCTCATACCCGGCGGCGGCTTTCTTAACGATATGTTTGGCGGGGGCGTCACGCAAACCGGAATATTGGCAAGAGTTGGCAGTCAGGACGTCAGCCTGCAGGAAGTATCGCAGCAGGCTCGGCTTATCGGCCGTCAGCAATTCAAGGGCAGCACTATCCCTCCCGCGCTCATGCCTTATCTGATGCAGAGAGCTGCACAAGGGATGATCACCCAGAAGGCTCTGGTATATGAAGCCAGCCGCATGGGCTTAAGCGTGAACGATGAGGAACTGCGCAGTTATCTACACCAAGGACAAATGGGACAGATGTTGTTCCCAGGAGGAAATTTCATCGGTCAACGGGCCTATGAAGATTTCATCCAGAACCAGTTCAATATGGGTGTGCAGCAGTTCGAAGAAGAGGTGAAGGCGGAAATCGCGCAGCGGAAGCTGATGGCCCTCATCAACGGTGCAGTCTCTGTCAGCGATAAGGATGTCGCCGAGCAAGTGCAGAAGCAGGGCGTAAAAGTGAAATTTGAATACGCCGTGTTGACGCTGGACGACGTCAAAAAGCAGATCAACCCGACCGATGCAGAGCTAAAGGCATTCTACGATCAGAATAAGCAGCAGTATGTAAATTCCATTCCGGAGAAGCTGAAGGCGCGTTACATTCTGATTGACACCGCAAAACTGGCGGACAAGATTTCGGTTAGCCAAGCGCAGTTGGAGCAGTACTACCGGCAGCACCAGGATGAATACCGCATTCCGGAGACGGTGACCGTCCGCCACATTCTAATCAAGACACCAACGCCGGATGCTGACGGCAAGGTCGATCAGAAAGGCGTGGACGCAGCGCGGACCAAAGCGGAGGACATTGAAAAGCAGTTAAAAAGTGGAGCTAATTTCGCCGACCTGGCTAAGAAGAACTCCGAGGATCCGGGCAGTGCGCAGAACGGTGGGTTGCTGCCACCCCTCACCCGTGGCCGGACGGTTCCAGAGTTCGAGCAGGCGGCTTTCAATACACCGGTTGGCCAGACGAGCGGGGTTATTCGCACCAGTTACGGTTTTCACATCATCCATGTCGAGGCCAAACAGCAGGCGCGTTTGAAGCCGCTCGAGGAAGTGAAATCGCAGATCGAGCCATTACTTAAGCAGCAGCAAGCCGCTAGCGAGGCGCAAAACTTGGCCGGTACTGTGCAGACGCTGGCCCGTACTGCTGGTATGGACAAAGCTGCCAGCGAGAAGGGGCTGACCGTGATCACCACGGATTTCGTCACGCAAACCGATCCTCTTCCAGGAGTCGGCAACGCAAAGGACTTGGTTAGTGCTCTGTTCGAAGCCAAGAAGAACGACCCTCCCGGAACGGCGCAGACGTCGCAGGGATACGCAATCTATCAAGTGACGGACATTCAGCCACCGCAAACGCCTACCTTCGAGCAGATCAAGGCGCAGGTGGCAGATCAGTTTAAACAGCAACGCGCGCAGATGCTGTTGGCGCAAAAGACCCAGGAACTATCCGACCGCGCCCACGCGGACCACGACCTGAAAAAGGCGGCCAAGGATTTGGGCGCAACGCTGAAGACCAGCGATTTGGTTGATGCCAGCGCTCAGGTGCCCGACCTGGGTCCAATGAATGGAGCTGCCGCTGTGGCCTTCAGCATGAAGCCGGGCGAGATCAGCGGCCCTCTCCAGGGCGGCCCGAATGGAGTTGTGCTGAGCGTGCTGGAAATCCAGCAGCCATCTCCGGAAGAGGTAAAACAGAACTGGGACCGCGCGAAGGAAACGCTCCTGGAGCAGAAGCGCACCGCCTTTGAGGGTCTCTACGTTCAAGGCCTGCGTGATCGGCTGGAGAAGGAAGGCAAGATCAAAATCAATAAGGCGGAGATGGAGCGTCTGTCCAGCCTGTCCGAGGGGACCTAACACCCGCTTCGTGGTTCCGAGTGACGGGCCAGCGGAAAAAATCTGCTGGCCTACCTTGTCTTTATCAGCCGCAACCAGAATGAAGGGCAGTTGCGGGCGGCGATTGTTTACCCCCGTTCGTCTTAGCTCTTACTCATGCTTTCGCAACGCTCATCCGGGATTCTGTTACATCCCACCTCGCTTCCCTCGCGCGGTGGGATCGGTGATCTTGGCCCCGCTGCATATGAGTTTGTGGACTGGCTTGCCGCAGCCAAGCAGACCTTGTGGCAGGTTCTCCCACTCGGTCCAGTGGGATACGGCAACTCGCCATACTCCTGCACCTCGGCATTCGCTGCGAATGTACTGTTGATCAGCCTGGAGCGTCTGGCCGAGCGGGGTTTCATTGATCACGAGCGAGTAAAAGCGATACCCGACGGGGAATCGGCGGTTGATTTTGACAGCGTGCGACAGCACAAACTTCCGCTCTTGCGGGAGGCGGCCAGGAACTTTTTAAAGTCAGCGCCAGGCGATTTGCGTGAGCGTTACAACCATTTCTGCCACGAAAATGGCTGGTGGCTGGAAGACTACGTGTTGTTTAGTAGCCTGCGGGAACGATACGGCGATCAGCCATGGAATGGCTGGCCCAAGGAAATCGTTCGCCGACAATCCCGGGCCATGGAGAAGGTGCGCGCTGAGCTGCGCGAGCAACTCGCCGAGGAGCGTTTTCTGCAGTTCGCCTTCTTCGAGCAGTGGCGGGCCCTGCGGTCCTATTGCGCGGAGCGTGGCATTCGCATAATTGGCGATGTAGCCATTTTTGTCAGCTATGACAGCGCCGACGTGTGGACACATCCTGAGATCTTTCGATTGCGAAAAGACCTGGCGATGGAAGTCGTCGCCGGTACACCTCCTGATGCTTTTAGCGAGACCGGTCAGCGATGGGGAACCCCTCTCTACAACTGGGAAGTCCTCAAGGCACGTGGGTACGACTGGTGGATCAAGCGCATGCGCTGGGCGATTGAAACTTGCGACATCGTCCGGCTCGATCACTTCCGCGGCTTCGAGGCTTACTGGGAGATCCCCGGCGATGAACCCACCGCTATCCACGGGCACTGGGTGCCCGGACCCAATGAAGATTTATTCAACGCGTTACGGGCCGCGCTCGGCGACCTGCCGTTCATCGCCGAAGACCTAGGCTACATCACGCCACAAGTGACCGAACTGCGGAAGAAGTTAGGTATTCCGGGAGCGAAAGTTATACAGTTTGGTTTTGGGAACCGCGGAGCCCATAAGTATCTGCCGCATCGCTTCAAGAATAACTCGGTTGTCTACACCGGCACGCATGACAACGACACAACGGTAGGCTGGTGGAACTCATCCGCAACCGAGGCCGAGAAGCAAGCGGCGTCGGCGTATCTGGGAATCGGTGACGATGGAGTGCACTGGGCGTTCATACGGGCCGCGTTTACCTCCGTGGCCAATCTGGCGCT
The DNA here is from genome assembly GCA_963748225.1 of uncultured Acidobacteriaceae bacterium. Taxonomy (GTDB): domain Bacteria; phylum Acidobacteriota; class Terriglobia; order Terriglobales; family Acidobacteriaceae; genus Bog-257. Next base: position 1,229,880 of record CAVVHW010000007.1, on the reverse strand, counting down.
CGTTCCCGTGCAGGACGTTCTTGGCCTGGGCTCTGAAGGGCGAATGAATGTGCCCAGCCAGACTCTGGGTAGTTGGTCATGGCGCATCCGTGCCAGCGCACTTACCCCGGAACTTGCGGCCAAGCTAGCTGCCCTGGTCGAAGTGACTGACCGCGACGAATGCGTGCAACAGCCGTCAGCGCAAGGTGAACAGAGCGACGGGAAAGTGAGCGAAAATTTCGCGGCATAGTAGGGCGCGTTCGGCCACCTCAATCTCTTCGCCAGTAAAGATGTTATGCCATCGAGTGCCTTCCAGCTCCGGCGGCAATACTAGCTCTGAATCATTCCAGGCCGCTGCCAGCGGCGGTTCGGCGTTTCCCTTCATCAGCGTGTAGCTCAGCCGTGGAGCCGCTACCATTACGGCTTCTCCTTGGCGCGCCCTTGCAAAGGCCACGACGTGGTCTTCTTTGCCTCGGTTTGCCTGTAACGGAATATATTTTCCGGCCCGGAACAGCTCCGGATGTTCTCGCCGCAAGTTTAATGCTCGCATGGTGACCCAGAGCTTGATCCGGCCATCGTGATAGTTGTGCAATAGTTGCTGGCAAAGCCCTGCCAGTTCGCCTCCTTCTCGGCATGCGGCTAACTGTTCCAGAGCGCGTTCGCGCAAACCGAAATTAACCGGCCGCCTATTGTCGGGATCGACCAGACTGAAATCCCAAAGTTCCTGACCTTGGTAAATGTCGGGGATGCCGGGAGAAGTTAGCTTCAGCAAGGTTTGTGTCAACGAGTTAATGGTCCCGAAGAACTGCACAGCGGGTAGGAACTTCTGCATCGAATCCCAGAACAAGTTTGTCTTTCCCCGAGAGATGGGCACCAAGATCGCTTCGATAAACGTGTGGAGACCGGCGACATACTCAGGATTGGGACTCAACCAACTCACATTGATTTTGGCTTCGTGAATGGCCTTTTCCATGTATTGCTGTACCCGACGAACGAAAGTGAGACGCTCCTCTTCGCTCTCCATGCGTAACGGCCACGCACCCACAAGCGTCTGATACAGCAAATATTCCTCATTGTTGTCAGGCACCCTGCGTTCATCGGGTATTCTGGCCTTGCGGCTGCGGTTGATGCGGCGCCACTTCATTACATGCGAGGACCAATTGCGCGGCATCTCGGAGAGCACATCAAGACGCGCCCGTACATCTTCGCTACGCTTGCTGTCGTGGGTTGACGTTCCCAGCATGGAGTTGGGCCAATACTCGGCGCGCAATTGGTTGGCGTGATGGAACTCCTCTAAGGGGATTCCGAACTTGCCGGGAGAACCGCCGACCTCATTCACGGAGATGAAGCGCGTATAAACATAGCAGGCAGTATCTTCCAGGCCTTTGGCCATTACCGGCCCCGTCAGCTGCTGAAATTTAAGCGCAAAGTACAATTGTTTGCTGTAGCCAAATATTGGCGCGCCGGTGTCGTTACCCTTCAGCAACAAAATGCTCTGCAGGAAATCGAAGACTGCAGTGGCCATGGTTTCGTTGCGCCGCTTGGCCCGAGCAATCGCCTGTTGGATATAGCGCCGGTCGCGCTCATTCACGTTTCCGCGCTCGTCGACGTAGGTGCGGTATACCGGAAAGCTGGCAATGGTCTCGCGAATGGCGTCGCGCAGCACGCTGTAGGTGAAGTCGCGAGCCCGACGGTCCTGGCCGGAGATCTCGCTGAGCATGTCCGTGAGCACATGAACCTCACTGGCCAACGCCCGGTGCATGATGAGCTTTTTGCTCTCGTAGATCAGACGCTCGGCGACAACATTGCCTTCGATTACGCGATGGTAAAGATTGGTGAATTGGCGCTCGTTGCGGTAATCAATCAGCACTCCATTTACCAGGTTGCCAAATTCGTAGCCGACCGTACCATCCACCGGCCAGTCGCCAGGCAAGTTTTCACCTGGCTCCAGGATTTTCTCTACCAGCACATACAAAGGAGCGTGCTGGTTCATCCAATCGTGGCGTCGAAACGCGGTGTGAATGGCTTCCTCGATGCCATCCTCGGCGAGCGGCGATTTCGGGTCCGCGTCGGGGCACTGACTTGCAGCGTAGAGCATTTGTAGCCGGGCAAAGTACTGGCAAGGGTTCAGCAGTCCGTCGGGATGATCGATCCGTAGTCCCGAGATGAGGCGTGCACTCAGCAGTGTGCGAATCAGCTTGTGGGTTTCGGCAAAGGCGCGCGGGTTTTCCATGCGCAAACCGACCAGATCATTGATGTCGAAGAAGCGACGATAGTTGATTTCCTCGCCTGACACACGCCAGAACGCCAGCCGGTACACCTGCGCTTCCAGCAAGCTATGAAGCGCGTCGAAACTTTGGCTGTCGCCCGGCGTTCCATTCAGCGCGCGCAAAGATTTCGCAATTGCGTCACGAACCCGGGTGGAGTTCTCCGCTAGCTTCCGCAGTCGCTCCAGCAGTGGAGGAATCTGGCCCTGGCGGCGAGCAACTCGCTCCGAGTCGGTTACATGATTAGTGGGAAGCTGGCGAAACGCTTCCAGAAGGGAGGACAGTTCGCCAGATCCATCGTGGCCGTCGCAGCTCTGTTGGGATCGATCTTCTTCCACGGTGAAGATCACGGGAATGGTTTGCGGATCGACAGGCAACACCCTATCGCTATACTTCACGACGAAGCCGCCGTTTTCGAAGGCGACCTGTATATTGCCCTGCTCAAGATCTTCACCGTATGGCTTTCCAAGTATTGGGGTGAGGACTTTGTTCCGCAGCTCAGCTTTGAGGGGGTCCCAATCGATGTCGAAAAAATCGGCGTACGCTGAAGCGCGCCCGTTTTGAAGCACGTCCTGCCACCACGGATTCGTGCCGTAGCCGACTCCCATGTGATTGGGCACGATATCGAGAATCAGCCCCATACCTCGGGCCTTCAGCTCCGAAACGAAGTCGCGAAACTCCTCTTCCGTGCCGATCTCGGGGTTGAGTCGATTATGGTCGACGATATCGTAGCCGTGTTCACTGCCCGGGCGCGCCATCAAAAGCGGTGAGGCATAGCAATGGCTGACACCCAACCGGTAGAGATACGGGACCAGCTTGCGCGCGTCCTCAAAGCGAAAATTCCCATTGAATTGCAGGCGATAGGTGGACAGTGGACTGAGGCCACGCTTGTCGGCACCCAGGCGCTCAAAACACTCCACCAGCTCGGACACCGGCTCGACTGGAATTGGCAAACTTGCAATCATGCAACATTGCTCAGGTTTGGGCGCAGATCTCCGCACCCGGCGACGACGCCTCAAAATTAGATGCACGCGGCGCGGGTCGCGTATAGCCCGAACGCGCCTCCTTTACTTAATCGCAAGTGGCAGCGAGAATAAGAGTTTGCCCGATCGTTAAGTTGAGTTCCGTGTCGGCTGTGTTCATGTATATCGCTGGCCGGATCGCAACGCAATACTTCCCTGCTTTACTACCTGCTCTTGAAAGGATTGGTATGGCCGCCACTGGTGAACTGATTCGCATGATGAATTTCGTGGACGATATTGCAGCGACCCTGCGCCGCATCAACAGCAGCTTTTATCTGCTTAACGGTGAAGAGAAGAAGCGTCTGGCAGAATACATGCGTAAGGCCGACCCCAATTTTATGAACGTGATGGAACAACTGGAAAAGGGAGATTAGCCCGATGGCCGAGGTCCACACCATCGCTGTGATTGGCGCCGGCATTATGGGCCGCGGTATCGCTCATGCAGCGGCGCTGGGCGGCTATCGTACCATCCTGGAAGACATTCTGCCTACGGCCTTGCGCAAGGCCGAGACGGAGATTCGCGCGAACCTCGATAAGGCCGTTGAAATTGGAAAGGTGACCAAAGACGCTGCGAACAGCGCTTTTGAGCGCCTGGAATATGCATCATCGGTAGAGCAAGCGGCGCGAGAAGCGGACTTGGTCATCGAAGCTGTACCGGAGGAGATGGAATCGAAGATCGAGATCTTCACCCTGCTGGACAAAGTCAGCCGGCCTGGAACCATCCTGGCGTCCAACACATCTTCGCTCAGCGTCACAGAAATCTCTTCAGTAACTTATCGTGCTCCGAAATGCGTTGGCATGCACTTCTTCAACCCGGTGCACAAGATGAAATTGTTGGAGGTAGTGCGAGCTCTGGAAACCGATGACGATACCCTGGCCGCTGCCGTTGAAGTCGGAGAGCGCATGGGAAAAGAGGTCGTGGTCATCAAGGAATCGCCGGGCTTCATCACCAGCCGTATCAACGCGATGATTGGTAACGAGGCATTTTTCATGTTGCAGGAGGGCGTTGCCTCCGCCAAAGATATCGATAAGGCACTCAAGCTTGGATTGAACCATCCCATGGGCCCGTTCGAGATGGTCGATCTGGTTGGACTCGACACACGTCTGCACATCCTCGAATATCTGCACAAAACCCTGGGCGAAAAGTTTCGTCCCGCGCCGCTGCTGGTGCAATACGTCAAGGCTGGCCGCCTCGGCCGCAAGGCAGGGCGTGGGGTTTATGAATATTCCAACCAGCAGGCAAATAGCCGAGGAGAGAAATAGAGGCTGCATGTGACGGCGAACAAGGCAGAAAAGTGGAAGGAAATCAGGCCACTCCTGTTTGCCCCAGCCCTGCTGATCTCTGCTTACTTGTTGTTTATGCCCGGGTTTGTTTTTTGTTCATCGGCCCTAAAAGCCTTCGTGACTTGGCGTTCGGTGTGTTCGCCGTTGCCGTATTTCTCGTCATTTTTGCGATCTGGTGGTCAATAGGGCCGACATTACTATTGGTGCTCGGAACTCTCTTTTTCTTTTATGCAAGCATGCACCAATCTCGGATTACTTACGGAGATCTCCGCAACAACGGTTTGAATCCTGGATTGTTGGTTTCGGTTAACATCTTAATGCTTGTCGTAGTTTCAGGGGATGTTCTTACCGGTCAATGGAAACGCTGATTTGCCCTACAATTTCCTATTCTTCGGGCGGCGTTTGGTCCGCCTTTTCTTTTGCGTCTTTCTCAGCCGCTTCGGCTCCAGGCATGATGTTACTCAGCGGTGCCGTACGCTGCTCTTCCAGTTCAGGATGCGGCAATTGCTTGCGCGGCAGCATCTGATCGCGCATGGCAGCGTTGTACACAAAAATAGCCTCCACCGTTGCGGCCTGTGCCAGGTCCTCTGACTGGAGGCGTTCGTAGGTGTCCATGTTCGAATGGTGCGTGCGTGACCCGTAATCCAACGGGTCTTGAATGAACTGGAATCCCGGAATCCCAATCGCGTCGAACGCTTCGTGATCAGTGCCGCCCGTGTTGCGCATCGTGAGTGTCGTGACACCAAGGTCCTTCAGTGGCTCGATCCACTGGGCGAAGATTGGCGCGATAGCTGCATTCTCCTGCAAGTAAACACCACGGATTCTCCCGCTGCCATTGTCCACGTTGAAATACGCGGAGATCTTCTGTTGATCTGGTTTCAGTTGTACCGGACCAGCAGGCTTGCGCACCCACTCCGGCAGCTTGAGCTGGTCCGGAGCCGTAGACAGCGGCACATTACCGAAGTGTTCTTTGACGTAACCGTAAGAGCCGAACTCACCTTCTTCCTCACCAGTCCACAACGCAACGCGGATGGTGCGGCGTGGCTTCACCTGGAGAGTATTGAGAATACGCATTACCTCCATGGCAACCACGGTGCCGGCGCCGTTGTCGGTTGCTCCGGTGGCAGAAGCCCACGAATCCAGATGGCCGCCAACCATCACCACTTCGTCCTTCAACTTGGGATCGGTGCCGGGGATCTCTGCGATGGTATCGAAGCCATGTTCATGGTCCCCGGTAAACTTGGTGTCGACATTCATTTCCATCGTGACCGGGACATTTGCCTTCAGCAACCGGTACACGCGTCCATAATTCTCAATCGCCATCACTACAACCGGAAGTGGATTCGCGTGCTCGCGCTTGTACGCCTCCCAGCCAAAGCCGCCGCCACTGTCGTCGAAGATGGTTCCGCCGGAGCCGCCACCATCCCGGCCATCGCGGCTGGGAGTGACGACCGCCAGCGCGTGCTCATCTGCCAGGAACTGTCCGACTTTCTGCCGTAACTCCAGCCGCTTCATGTATTGCTCGATGAAATCGCGACCGCGCGGCTTGAGCGGATATTCCGTGAGCTTTTTCAGTTCCGCGTCGTCGAGGCGCACGAACAGCGGCTTATCGACCGGAGGCACGGGGCGCATGGCGCCATAGAGCACAATCTTTCCGCTTAGCTTGCCCTTGTACTTGTCCAGGTCTTTCGCGTCCTTTACGTCGATCCAGATCGCCGGTGCATTGATCGCCCCGTTCGTCGCCGGGGACCACGGCGCGGCTTGAGCGATGAATACCGCAGTATCGGGCGAGGTGATGCGCACCCAGGTATTGAGTTGCTGCCAGCCCATACCGAACTCGCCCCAGTCCTCAAGGTGCGCGTTGCTGCAGCCCATGGCGGTGAACTGATCGCGCGTCCACTCGTTAGCGTGTTTGAGGTTGGCCGATCCAGTCAGGCGCGCGCCGATGTCGTCATCCAGCGCGGAGGCATATTCCATCACATGCGAATGCCCAAGGCCCTCCTCTCGGATTTGCTGGTACATGCCGTAATCGAGCGTCTCATGCTGCGGTTGAGGCTGCGCATAAGATGGCTGATTCGTATCGGCCGCCGTTGATTTCGACTTGTTGGCCGCCGTGGCGAAGAGGGAAAGAATGACACTGATCAAAAGAGTCAAGCAAGCACGCAGGTATCGATAGGACATGTGGCGAAGTACCCCAGTCGAATGTAGATTGCCAATCCAGCAGAGTATCAGATGAGAAAACGCAACACCATTTCGGTGTGCCTATCCAATTTCGGTGCAGATCATTATTTGTGGGGACGGGCCAAAGCCAAGCACACGTTTGCGTCGATACAAAAACCGGCCCTTCTGTGATTTGAATCACAGCCAGATGTTTGGTGAAGCGGCACACTTATAAGGTGTTTATGGATCGATTCGCCATCATCACCAATCGCAAGCGCGCCATTATCGCGCTGGTGCATTCCGTCTTTTTTCTAGGGGTAGCCGGAATGCAACTGGCGATTTCGCATGCCGAGGCATTTTCGATTCACCGCGAGAAAATGACCGGCAGCATAATTCTGCTTACTATTTATGTGATCGTTACGACGGTCCTTCTGACCTTGTTGCGCGCTTCCCATTGCACCAAGGAAAAGCTTTACTTCGCGCTTTGCGCCGCCAGTGCAGCTTTTGGGCTGGTGCGTATCCTGCTTGGCGATCCAGCACTACATGCCAATGTGCTCCGCGTACTCTTTCTGGCCGGTGCGGTTCTGATCGGAACTGCCATCCTGCGCGGTCACTCGGCTGGACCGGCGAGAGACAACGTTGAGGCGCAATAGCCTATCCGGTGGCGGCGTTGCGGCGAAACGATTGCAAAATCTCTAACATTTCCTTGTTGCCGTTCTGCGCTGTCATATCAGCTGCAGTCTGCCCTTCATCGCTTTTGATAGCTGGATCGGCCCCGGCCTCCAATAGCGCCCGCGCCCTCTCGACACTGTTGTGCATTGCCGCCTCATGCAAGGCGGTGTAGCCGCGTTGTTGCTGGCTGTTGGGATTTGCGCCGGCGTGTAAGACAAGCTTCAGCAGCTCTGAATTTCGCGACGCAGCCGCACTGTGAATCACTGCGATACGGCTGGGAGAGACTGCGTTGGTATCGGCCCCGTGGCGGACCAAGATCTCCGCTGCTTCGAGCTGCCCGAAGAAGCATGCAAGATGCAACGGCGTGAAGCCGTCCGCGCCGCGGGCTTTAACCAGTCCGGCATCGTTTGCCAACAGCTTGTTCAGCTGCGCCGCATCACCTAACGCGGAGGACTCGAAGATGTCGAGGTCGCCCGCTGCTGGCCGCAACAGGTCAACGATCTCCATTCTGTTCTCGTAACGTGCCTGCAGGAGCGCGGATATGCCAGCGGAGTTGCGGGCGTGCGCAGCCCGAGGGTCGGCCGCGATCAACTGCGCAACACAATCCTTGTTATTAGCGGTAATTGCGGCGAATATGTCATCCATCACGACCTCCTGCTTAGAACGCGGCGGCGCCCGCTTCGGCAACCGCATGGTCTTGTTCGCCGGAACCGCCACTCACACCGATGGCACCCATGACCTTTCCGTCGCGTTTCAGCGGAATACCTCCCGCAAAGATCATGATCTTGCAATCATTGGAGACGTGGATGCCGAAGAACTGTCCGCCCGATTGCGAGTGCGTCGCCATGTCCTTGGTGGTGATATCGAAGGCGCGCGAGGTGTAGGCCTTCTTCATGGAAATATCGATGCTGCCAATCCACGCGCCATCCATGCGTACATGCGCAACGATATTGCCTCCTTCGTCAGCCACCGCGATATTCATCGGCTGACCGATTTCCTGCGCCTTCTTTTCGGCGGCCGCAATCACACGGCGCGCGTCTGCAAGATTTACTCCTGCCATTGTTCCTCCACATTAGTTATGAGTGACATGCCACAAGGCCAGAGGCTTTCGACGATAACGGGTCGTAGCGCCTTTAGCAAGCGCCCACGACGAACCTCACCCACTCCATCCAAAGAGGCTATACAACAGAATTGCCAATACGATTAGGGTGATGACGACGTACATGTAGTCGCGCTCGATGGCGAAGGCTATTGCTGAAAATAGGACGCGCGCGACCGGAGTTGCAATCAGCAGCAGCAGCCCAAGTTGGATAATTGCCCGGCCACTCATGCCCAGCGCGCCGTGAACGATGTCGCTTGCGCTTTTTAGATTCTCAGGTTCGCCGCGGAACACCGAATAGTCCGGCACTTCGGTTCCGTGGCGCGCGAGGTACACAACCGCGCCGAATAGAACGACAGCGGCAGCAAGGATCACCCCGGTGCGTAGCAGCCCGCCGATGATGACTTCAATGCGTTGATCGTCCCAGTTTTGCGCGCTCATACTCGCCCCTTGATTCCGTTGTAGATCATTTCGAATCCCAGCGCCACGATTGCCGCCGCGAACAGGTATCGCAATACTTTCACTCGGGCCCTCACCAGCACGCGCGCGCCCAGGAGCGAACCTGCCAGCACGCCCAGCATCACCGGCATTGCCAATCCCGGGGCAATGTATCCACGGTGGAGATAGAGTCCTGCGCTGGCGGCCGCCGTCACACCAATCATGAAGTTGCTGGTGGTGGTGGAAACTTTGAACGGGATCTTCATCGCCTGGTCCATGGCCAGCACCTTGACCGCGCCGGAGCCGATACCAAGCAGTCCGGAGAGCACGCCTGCGACGACCATCAGTCCATATCCAGCGGGCACACCTGTGACGTTGTAGGACAGCTTCCCTTCTGGACCAGGATACGAGCCGTTCAACCGTAGACGGTCGGCCAGTTTCGAGGAGGGATGAGCGCCGTATTCAACCCAGTGGCGGCTCGACAGATATGCCGAGTACAGCAGGACGATTCCGAACACGATCGCAATCGCATTGCCGGAGACATAAAAAGCGATAGCGGCTCCAGCGATCGCGCCAGCCGTGGTTGCGGTTTCCAGAAACATGCCGATGCGAATGTTGGAGTAGCCCTCCCGCACATAGGCGGCTGCCGCACCGGAAGAAGTCGCGATCACGGAAACCAATGAAGCGCCAATGGCGTAGCGGATGTCCACGTGGAACAACAGCGCCAGCATGGGCACCACCACGACTCCGCCGCCCAGGCCCGTCAGTGCCCCCAGAAATCCGGCGAGCAGTGAGCCAAACCCGATCAGCGCGCTGAATTCAAGGATGTTCATGAATCTTAACGACGCTCGCGATAGCCGCTTGCGATTAACTCGACAACGCGAAAGTGTATGGATTGTAAATGCAGGGCAGCCGTTGTCCAGCAGTGGCAATCAGGTTGGAGGCTAGGACGGAAGCACGAGAAGATGATTTAAGGGGGCGGTACTAGGTCATAGGTCTCGCTGACATATTCTTCGGGGTACGAGGGCTTCACTGAAATTCCGACATGAACTGCGCCTTTGTCACGTGTAAACAGAGATAAGGCTGTGAGCCCGCTGTGGATGTTCTCAGTAACCACATTCTCCGCGATGGGTCCCAAGTGTTAGCGCAGCCGGCCAAACTTAAGGCTGGGCCGTTGTGCCAGCGCTGTAGTATCCGTCCCTGGTCTGAACCACCAGGTCTTTCTGGGTAGTTGTCAGATGGATCTTATGATAGCCGGGTGCGCTATCGGCCTTATCTGGCGTGTAACCCAGGCTGTACTGGTTGCGCAGCTCTTCTTCGATGCTGGCATAAATGTCATCGATCGACTGCTTCTTGGAGACTTCAAAGAAGCGGCCGCCGGTCTCCCGCGAAATCCGCTCCAAAACTTTTTTGCCGTCAGGAAGAGATTGCTGGGGATATCCCCCGGGACCACCGCGGCCCATGCCACCATGGCGGCCCATGCCACCGCCCATCCCGCCCATGTGCCCGCCGTAGCCGCCGTTCCCATAGGCATCCTTGTCGGAAAACAGGATGGAGTAAACCAGCGTATTCGCGCGTTGCGCCGCCTCGATGGCTCGGACCAGCGTCACTTTGCTACCCGTGTCCACACCATCGGAAAGGATGATGAGCGCCTTGCGGCCCTGCTGCTTCTGCATCAACTCGTCGGAGGCGAGGAAGACAGCGTCGTACAGCGTGGTACCCCCGCCCCGATGATGGCCGGCCGAACCGCCTGAGCCGCCGCCGCCACCCCCACCACTCTGCTCGAACTCCGGATTGTCCAGCTTTTCCAGGGCGACGTTCAGCTTCTTGCGGGAAGAAGTCAGGTCCTGCAGGAGTTCAATGTCCCAATCGAAATGGATGACGAATGCTTTGTCTTTGTCCTCGCGCATCAGGTGTTCCAGAAAAGCGTAGCTGGCGATGCGCTCCTGCTCCAGAACGCGCCGTTGACTCATGCTGGTGTCCACCAACAAGCCCAGGGTGAGTGGGAGATCGCTTTCTTTGGCGAAGTAGTGGATAGCCTGCAGGCGCCCGTCTTCCTCCAGCTTGAAATCGTCTTTGGTCAGGTTATTTACGATCTGGCCGTGTTTGTCGCGCACGGTCGCCAGCACGTTCACAACTTTAACGTTGGAAGAAAATGTGGGCGTCTCCTGACCCCGAAGTAACAGATACGGCGCCAATAGACACGTCAGCGTCGCCAATAAAATCCAGCGTCGTGGCGCGCGCGCGCGCGAGTGGGTCGGCAAGGTAACTCGCTTCCAGGGATGGCGATGAAAACCAGCTTAACGGAATGCTTATGAACCCGCGAGTAGGCCGGAAGTTGCTGGCCAGACCACATTGCGCGGACAACGCAACCGGTTACAGGAAAATCGGGGAGTCGCGGAGGGCATCGAGATTTCGGCAAATCTGGCCGCTCGATTCCCGGCACATCATCACATCCGAATGTGCGCCGCGTCACTGAATCATGGTGATACGGCGGCTTACAAATATCTTGTCGGATTCGTTCCCGAATGTAGGTGAGTTATGTTGATTTTTGCTTTGTTTCCCATCGTCCTATTCTTCCTCGGGGCCGTTCTAGTTACTGGTCTGCCAGTGGCGCTAAGCCTTCAAAGTTATTACCAGAACCGCGGCCGGGAATCGGCGATTTGTCCAGACTCTGGGCAGCCGGTCGATATCGAAGTTGACAGTGAATACGCATTCTGGACCGCGCTGCGCGGCCAGGAACATTCACGGCTGAAATCGTGCTCGAATTGGCCGGAAAAAGGCGATTGCGGCCAGGAATGTCTGGCGCAGGTCAATCCTTCACCGGAGAACGTGGATCGCCTCCTTACTAAATGGTACGAAGGCAAGAGCTGCGCCATCTGCGAGCGCAGCCTCTCACCATCGGATTGGAGACGGAGCCGCTTGGCCCTTCTCAACCAACAACACAAGCTTTTCGAGCTGCGCCACATGCACCTCGACGAGCTACAGTCGACATTGCAGCACATGCGCCCGCTATGCTGGAACTGCCATCAGGAAGAACGAGCTCGCCAAGCTACGCCAACGCGAATGTTCAAGGGCGATCGCCATCTGAGTCCAGCAACCGGAGAGTAGGAAGCTGAGATTTGGTTGTGGTAGGCGGCGCTGTCGCTTAACGCCGCAGCGCCACTCGTCAGCAGGGGGAACGCGCTCCCGTTCCCCTTTTTCTTTTATCGCAACTTTGCCGCTACGACGATCGCCGATCGCTCATCGGTGTGGCCTGCGCAATGTCGGTTGAGAGTACAATCCTGATGAACTTGGAGGGATATCTAATGATGCGTTTGGCGATCATTGTAACGGTGGTACTTGGGCTGGCTGGCGCCGGCTGGTCGCAGACCTCATCGAAACAGACGGCAGCAAACCAGCCGGTCAAGAAATCTCCTCTAGCCGGCTACGCCGGAACCTGGACTGGGACTTTTGAGGCGCAGCCGTGGTTGACGGTGCAGTTGGTGCTGCGGGGCGACAAGCTTTCCGGGTCGTTACGCCGCGCGCATGACCTTAAATTCAACGATGCGGGCAACCTCAAGAGCGTGGGTGACACACAGGTCACCGAAGTGATAGAAGACGCCACTCTCAATGGCGATGGCTTGTTGTTGACGGCGAAGAATCCGGACACGAACGAGACCGATCGCTTCACCATGCGATTGACGGGTGAGACCACAGCCGACATCAAAATGAGCGCCATGTCCATGCCGCCGGGAATGCCAAAGCTTCAGCCCTGGAAGCTAACGAGGACGGCCGCAGCCGGCGCACCGGCAGCGCAATAGCTACCAGCCGTATAGTCGCGAAAGCTACGGTAGATCGCGGAGTTGCGATCATCCGCTGTAGTCTCGTGTCCAACGCAAGGGTGCGTCCTGAGTGCGGACCGCTGCAATCGAACTGGTAAACTGCTATCAATCACGATGACGTCTCCAATTTTGCGTGTGCTGGGCGTGGTCGCAGGACTGGGCAGCGCGGTATTGTGTTGGTTCTTAGGAAGTACGCTGGCTCCGCCTTTGCGTCAGGGCAGATTGTTTGCGCAAGGCGGCCCGCAATACGCCTTGCTGGCCTTTCTGTTCGTACCAGCTCTGATCATGGCGGTTCTGGCATTGTTCTGGGTTCCCCCTCGGGTCTCCGGAGGAGGTCCCCTGCCCGAAGGCAGGCGCTGGCGTGCCGTCCTTGTATTGGTCCTGCTTACTGTTTTCCTGATAGGGCTTTTGCGTTGAGAGTTTGATAAGCGAGTGGTGTAGTTCTGCCTGACACCGTTCTGCTTCGGCCGAACTTAAAGCGGAGGAAACGGTAAAAACTCGCGCGCCACCACTCGCGCCATCTACCCAGAGACGATACCACTGCCCGATTCATCAGAGAAGAGGTTTCGCTCTTCGGGCTTATCGTTGGATTCGGTCGGGTGATAGAGGGATGTGCAAAATGTCGAGATCGTGTGGCTCGACCGCTAGGGATGGGCGAAGATCGACGCAGTACGGGAAAAGCCGCCCTCCGTATGGAAGGCGGCTTCTGATGACCTTTGACAGTTTTTCAGTACGAGTAGCCGTCGGGCTGAGCTACCGCGCCCACCTCGATTTCCGTATCCACGTAATCACGCCCGGCTTTGATGGCTTGGCGGTCGAGTTCTAGCAGCTTGGGATTCTTCACCGTCGCCTCGAGCACTGCGATGGCCGACTCTGTCGGCAGACACTCCGTCTCTTCCAGCAGCGCGGCGAGCATAACAACATTGGCGACTTTTGCCGAACCCAGACGATCGGCAATTTCCGATGCCGGGACGCACACTACTCGCGCTTGCGGTGCACTGAAGCCCTCGGGCAGTTTGGTGTTGTTGTAGAGAATCAATCCCCCGGAGACCACGCTGGGCGCGAATTTGTGCAATGACAACTCGTTCATCGCAATCAAGACTTCCGGTTGCGAAATGAGCGGGGAGCCGATGCGCTCGTGCGAGAGTGAGACGTGGCAGTGCGCACTTCCACTGCGCATCTCTGGACCGTAGGACGGCAACCAGCTTACTTCCATATTTTCGCGCAGACCCATCTTGGCGAGCAATTGTCCCATCAACAAAATACCTTGGCCGCCAAAGCCGGCGATCTTCACCGTCAATTCGCGAGTATGACGGTGACGTCCGTTGGCAGGCTCTTTCGCTTCACTGCCACTGACACCCAAGACTTCAGCAACGGTCTTGACCGGAATTTTCGGGCCCGCCGGCAACTCCGGCTTGCGGTCGCGGAAGACACCCAGCGGAAATGCCTTCACGAGTGTGTCTCCGACCCAATGCCGCGCCACCACGGGGTCCATCTTCATGATGGTCGGGCATGGCGAGAGAATCTCCACCAGCGAGAAGCCGCCGCCATTCTTCTGGATCTCGAGCGCCTTTTTCACAGCGCGCTTGGCCTTCATGATGTTCTTCATGTCGTTCAGGGCGACCCGCTCGATATAAGTAGGCGTCTCCAGCGCGGCCAAAAGTTCGCACACATGTAGCGGCAGGCCTTCGTTGCTGGCGCGGCGTCCGAAGGGCGAGGTGGTGGTTATCTCACCCATCAGCGAGGTGGGCGCCATTTGTCCGCCGGTCATGCCGTACACCGAATTGTTGATAAAGAACACGCAAATGTTTTCGCCACGATTGGCCGCGTGCACAATTTCCGCGGTGCCAATGGCCGCCAGGTCGCCGTCACCTTGATAGGCCATGACAATGGACTCGGGATGCGAACGCTTCAGAGCAGTTGCCGCCGCGGGTGCGCGTCCATGGGCTACCTGCACATTGCCGACATCGAAGTAATAGTAGGCGAAGACCGAGCAGCCGACCGGACTCACCAGCACACTGCGGTCCTGAAGACCAAGATCGGTGAGCGCTTCGGCAATCAGCTTATGCACGATGCCGTGGCCGCAACCCGGGCAGTAATGTGTCTGCTGTTGAAGCTCCGATTTGCGCTCGTACTTGTCGTAGAACGCCGGAGATTTTTCATGGATCACTTCGTAGCCGTTCACAATTCCTCCTAGTTTCCACGCTCTCGCGACGGGGCGAAGCATGGGCCACCCGGTCTTAAACTAAGGCCGACATGCGCGCAAACACTTGCGCAGTAATTTCTTCCGCCGCAGGAACGTTGCCGCCCGCGCGTCCATAGAACTCCACCGGCAAAGCGCCGTTGAGCGTCAGCTTCACATCTTCCACCATCATGCCCGTGCTCAATTCGACTACCATTACCGACTTCACCTGCTTGGCGGTTTCGCGTAACTCGCGCGCAGGGAATGGCCACAAGGTAATGGGACGGAAGAGGCCAGCCTTCAGGCCTTGCGCGCGCAGTTGGTCCACCGTCGAGCGCAGGATGCGCGAGACGATGCCGTGACCGACCAGCAGCACGTCGGCATCTTCGGTGAGGTAGTTCTCGCAGCGGGTTTCCAATTCCTGGGCCAGCGCGTACTTGGCTTCCAACTTGCGCACTAAGGCTTCCAGCGCATCGGGCTCCAGTTGGATGGAGGTGATCAGGTTCTTCTTAGTCTCGACCGTACCCTTTACCGCCCAGTCCTTTGCCGGCTGCTCAATTTCCCGCATCGTAATGTCGAGCGGCTCCATCATCTGGCCGACGTAGCCGTCAGTCATGATCACAACCGGATTGCGATAGCGATCGGCAAGTTCGAATGCCAGCACCGTGAGATCAAACATCTCCTGCACTGAAGAGGGCGCTAGTACGATGTTGCGATAGCAGCCGTGACCGCCGCCCTTCACTACACAGAAGTAATCGCTTTGCTCAGGCGCGATGTTACCCAGTCCGGGACCGCCGCGCACGACGTCAACGATGACGGCAGGTAATTCAGCGCCCGCGATATAGGAGATGCCTTCCTGCATCAGGCTGAGCCCGGGGCCGGAGGACGCCGTCATCACCCTCATGCCGGCGGACGAGGCACCGTATACCATGTTGATCGCCGAGACTTCGCTCTCCGCCTGCAAAAAAGTGCCGCCCACTTCCGGTATGAGAAGGGCGGCATACTCCGCAATTTCACTGGCGGGGGTGATGGGATATCCATAAAAAGATCGGCAGCCTGCCAGCACTGCGCCTTTCACGATGGCGACATTACCTTTACAGAGTTGCCTCACGGGTCACCTCCTGTGCTTTCGCGACAGCAGCAGTCGCTGCTTTTGTCGGAATCAGCCGCTCCACCGTAATGGCTCCCGGCTCAGGACAGCAGTAGAAACAGGCACCGCAGCCCGTGCAATCTTCGCCGGTATATTGCGCCGGGTGCACCCCATACTTGCTGAGTTCGGGTGCCAGTTCAAGACACTCAGGCGGGCACGACTCCACACACAAGCCACACCCCTTACACTCTTCCGGATCGATGATGACGTTACCGCGCGGTTGCGATGTCATTGTTGCTCCTTACCCTTTCACTTCCACAGCACAAGCGTTGCGCTGAAACCAGCGTTGACGCTCGCAATAGTCGTAAAGCTCATTACGAAACTTGGGATGGGAAATCTCGATGAGCGACTCGGCCCTCTGGCGGATGGTCCGTCCATGCAGATACGCCACGCCATATTCGGTGACCACGTAGTGCACGTCCGCCCGCGTAGTCAGAACGCCCGCGCCGTGGGCCAGTCGCGGCACAATTCGAGATATGGTGTCGTTCTTGGCGGTCGAAGGCAGCGCGATGATTGGCTTGCCGTACTTCGAACGCGCCGCCCCACGGATGAAATCAAGCTGCCCACCGAAGCCACTGTAGAATTGCGAGCCAATTGATTCGGCGCACACCTGCCCGGTCAAATCCACTTCGATGGCCGAATTGATGGCCACCATGCGGTCATTCTGGGCGATGCGAAAGGGATCGTTGGTGTAGGCCGAGGGATGAAATTCGAAGATAGGATTTTCATCCAGAAACTCGAACAGCTTCTTGGTGCCCAACACAAAACTGAGAATGACCTTGCGTGGCTTCCAGTTCTTGCGCTGACCGTTTACCACGCCCGCCTCGATGAGCGGAACAATGTTATCGGACAGTAGTTCGGTGTGGATGCCGAGGTCTTTGCGGTCCATCAGGTTGGGCAGGACGGCATCAGGAATTCCACCGATCCCACATTGTAAGACAGCGCCATCTTCGATCAACGAGGCCACGCGCGTACCGATTCCGCGAAACAACTCTGAACTGGGTTGTACCTTCAATTCGCACAATGGCCGCGACAGCTCCACAATGGCGTCAATCTCACTGACGTGGATGAAGCTGTCGCCATAGGTGCGAGGCATGGCGGAATTTACCTGGGCAACAACATAGTGGGCGCATTTCGCGGCGGTCAGGGTGCACTCAACGCCAACGCCAAAACTGCAATAGCCGTGAGAATCAGGCGGCGATACCTGGATGAAGGCGACATCGATCGGCATTTCGCCGCTTTCAAATAACGCCTCAACCTCGCTCAGAAAAATGGGGGTGTAATCAGCCCGGCCATCATTCACCGCCTCGCGCACATTCCCGCCAACAAACAGTGCGTTGTGGCGAAAGTGTTCTGCCATTTCAGGCGCACAGTACGGCGAAGTACCCATGGTGAGGAGGTGTACAACTTCGACGTCCTTGACGAAGGGGGCGCGTCCCATGAGGGCTTCAACCAGCGCTTCCGGCTCGGCGCAGCCGGGGTGGATATATACCCGCATCCCCGACTCGACACAAGCTACTGCCTCGCGCGCCGTCACCAGCTTGCTGCGGTATTGATCAATCCACGACATAGCCAGTAGTCCTCGTTCTAAGCGGATACGATTTCAGAGTTCACGGAGTAGCCGGCGGTGACACGCTCGTGCCCCAACGCGGCGTAGTAAATGGCGAGATTAAAAAACTTGTCCAGCATTTCCAGCAGCTCCATCTCGCCGAAGATCTCTGCCGGGTGCTCCAGTTCGGCATGCTTTTGCATGTAGTCCCAAAGGTTCTCGCGGACTAGGCAAATCATCCACACTACCTGGCTGGCAGGCACACCTTGCGCCGCTCGCTGCGCGCCGACCTCCAGATAACGCTCTTCGATGTCGGCCTCGGTTTTGCCCAATAGCCACTCGCCAAGATGGCGATAGACGTCATAGACTTTTTCGGTCAACTGACTGTCAGGCACGTTGGCGTACGCCGAACACTTGCTGCACTGGCGATAACGGTCATGCAGACTGCGAGCTAAACCATCGGAGTGGCTCTCGATCAGCTTTACCAGTCGGTATGCAAGCAACATGGCGGACCTCTCTCACCTCGGCCAACGGTCGCATAAGGCTGGGTGCGACGTTTCGGCTCCGGCCCCTCACTCTTACATGCAAGTGTCGCCTGTGGAGCGCCCCATGAGCCGTGATTGCTATCACTTGCAAATGTGACAGAGGTCACCTGCGAATCGTTTTGGGCGGCGGTGCCGCCTCGAGCCCGCATTGGGCAACGATCTGAAAGGTAAGAGCTTAAAGCGAAGAGCCAAAAGCGAACAGCGAACAGTGGCTTCCATGACATTTGTCATCCCGCGCCGCTGACAATCCGCACTACCGCCCGAGCTTCGCATCGCCGATGATCGCAACTGTGGCCGAACAACCGAGGTCACGGGAGCAAACGATGTCAACCGCCTTAGCCGAAATGCCACGCACCTCAGCCCAGCGGCTAGCCAGCGTGGCCAGATGCCGCAACCTGAAGAAAAGCTACGGAGCGACTGTCGCACTGCGCGACTTGAATCTCGAGATCCACGCCGGTGAATTGCTGGCGCTGCTGGGTCCTAACGGTGCCGGCAAAACCACGTTGGTGCGAATGCTGCTGGGTCTGGCGCGTCCAGATGCCGGAAGCGTTTCGGTGCTGGGCTCCGATCCTCACCTGGGACAGATTCAGACTCGCCTCGGCGCCATGCTGCAAGTTGGACGCGTGCCGGAGACGCTCAAAGTGCGCGAGCACATTGACCTCTTCTCGTCCTACTATCCCGCACCTATGCCCATTGCAGAAACACTGAAGATCGCGGGACTCGAAGACATCAAGGACAGGCCGTACGGCGAGCTTTCAGGCGGCCAGAAACAGCGCGTACTCTTCGGGATCGCCATCTGCGGCAATCCCGACTTGCTGTTTCTGGATGAGCCTACGGTTGGCCTCGACGTGGAAGCGCGCCGCCTGATGTGGGCGCAGATTCGCACCCTGATTGGGCGTGGCAAGACGATACTTCTGACCACTCACTACCTGAACGAAGCTGATGCGCTGGCGGACCGCATCCTCGTACTTGATAAGGGCGTGATTGTCGCCGAAGGGACGCCCGCCGAAATCAAGGCGCGCGCCATGGGCAAACAGATTCGCTGCAGCAGCAGGCTGTCGCTGGAAGAGGTCCGCCAGATTCCCGGTGTGCTCAGCGCCAAGGCCGACCGCAATGCGTTTGAGCTGCAAGTGAATGCCGCCGAGCCGGTGGTGCGCGAACTTTTGCAGCGCGATTCATGGCTTGGAGATTTGGAAGTCACTAACGCAGGCCTGGAAGAAGCATTCCTCGCGCTGACGCAAAACAATAACTCCGATGTCGCGAAGGAGATGAACTAACATGGCTTCCACCACGTTTCCCGCAACGCTCGTTGTGACCCGCCGCTCGCCGGCCAGAACCATCGCCCTCTTCTACAAAGAAGCGAAGTACGAGCTGCTGAAGAATGTGCGCATCCCGGTGTACGCGATTTCGACGATCGCGTTTCCGCTGATGTTCTACGTACTGTTCGGCATCGTGTTGGGGCAGGGCAGCCCCGCCAACCGCAATGAAACCGCCGTCTACATGCTGGCGACCATGGGATGCTTCGGCGTGATGGCGGTGTCGCTGTTTGGCTTCGGCGTAAGCCTCGCAATCGAGCGCGGTCAAGGCTGGCTGCAGGTGAAGCGCGCCTCGCCCATGCCGATCGCCGCCTACTTCTTTGCCAAGCTGTTCTCGGCAGTCGTATTCAGCGCGGTGATCATGCTGCTGCTGCTCGCCGTCGGAGTCGCGTTTGGTGGCGTCCGTCTGCCGCTGACGACGGCCGCTGAACTGGTCGGCATCCTGGTTGCGGGCTCGATTCCCTTCAGCTCGATGGGACTGGCGATCGGATATTTCGCTAAGCCGAATTCCGCACCGGCGTTAGTCAATCTGGTTTACTTGCCAATGTCGTTCTGCTCAGGCCTGTGGATCCCGCTGTTCATGCTGCCGCACGGATTGCGAATGTTTGCGAACGTGCTGCCTCCCTTCCACATGAGCCAGCTGGCACTCAATGTCGTCGGACTGGGCATGGTGCCGGCTGCCACCTGGAGGCACGTGGAGGGGCTGATCTCATTCACCTTGGTTTGCCTGGGACTGGCGGCATGGGGCTACTGGCGGGACGAGGGTAAATTGTATGGGTAAAAATTGTGCGCTAGCTGTAGCGTTCAATTAGTAGTTAACATAGGCCGATACCGAAACCTGAACCCAACGACGAACAAAGCACAGCGAACCAGGAGCTAAGTTATGAAAAGCAAAAACGCACAATGGATTCTCTGGGGTGTAACCATGGTTATCTTTTCGGTAATCACCCTGAGCGGTCACAGAAATTGGCTGGGGTTGGCGATCTTGGCCGTGGCGGTCGTCTGGAACACGGTTGTGCCCGGCGCCCATTCCAGACAACAATAAGGATCGAGCACACGATGACAACTCTGCGCGCACTCTGGTGGAAGATTTACCCCAACGAGGACCGTCATCGGTGGATGCCGCTTCTGTGGCTTCCCTTCATGATCTGGTTCTTCGTGGATCCGCTGTGGAGGCATGCAGGACCGTTGGTGTGGGTGGGCAATACCCTGTATGGTCTCCTCTTTATCCTCCTGTATCTGTATTCGTTCTCTCGGCCCGAGCCGCGCCGGCTTTTTGCAGTAGCCGGGATGATCGCGATGGCGGTGGTCCTGATACCTTTCAACAACGGCACTGTCGCGTGCTTGCTCGTCTACGCGATCGCAGCCGGCGGTTTTACCACCAGTCTTCGACGCGTGCTTGCGCTCATCGCACTCGAACTCGCAATCCTCATTTATTACGCACACCGCCTGCATTTACCAATCGAGTTTTGGGGCTCGATGCTGTTGTTGATCATCCTTGTCGGAATGGGAAACTATTTTGGCGCGGTCTCGCATTGCGCGTCCGCGAAGCTGCAACTCGCGCAAGACCAGATCGAACACCTCGCGAAAGTCGCCGAGCGCGAACGCATCGCGCGTGACCTGCACGACCTGCTGGGACACACGTTGTCGCTCATCACTCTGAAGGCCGAGCTAGCGCGCAAGCTGGTGGACCGCGATCCGCAACGGGCCAAACAGGAAATGCAGGATGTGGAGCACACTTCACGCGCCGCCTTGGCCGACGTGCGTGAGGCCATCAGTGGATATCGTGGCGAGGGGCTGGCGGCTGAGCTTCTGCGCGCGCGCCAGACACTGCAAACCGCGGGCATCACCGTGGACTGCGAGGCCTCGGAGGTTCCGCTCAGCCCGGCACAGGAAACTGTTCTTGCCCTGGCGCTTCGTGAGGCCGTGACCAACGTGGTGCGCCATGCGCAAGCGCAAACCTGCAGCGTCCGCCTGGGACGTGACGCACAGCTTTGCACATTGGAGATCGCCGACAACGGATGCGGTGCGGACGCTCCCGAAGGCAACGGTCTGCGCGGCATGCGCGAACGGCTGGAGGCGATCGGCGGCTCGCTCCAGCGCCAGACCGCCGCCGGCACCCGCCTGGTGATTCATTTGCCTCTCGCGGCAATGCCGTCTGCTCTGCGAAACTGAGAGCATGCCGCGCCGCCAAGCGCGACAAGATCAGAGTCGTTCTCGCCGAAGACCAAGCCATGGTGCTCGGTGCGTTGGCCGCGTTACTCGAGATGGAAGACGACATAGAGGTCGTCGCCCGCGCGCAATCTGGCGAAGAAGCGCTGCGCACCGTGCAACAGGTCCGGCCTGACGTGTTCATCACTGACATTGAAATGCCCACCCTGACCGGCCTGGAAGTCGCCGCCGAACTGAAGCGTCACGGCGTCCCGGTGCGCGTCATTATTCTCACCACCTTTGCGCGTGCCGGATACCTGCGTCGCGCCCTCGACGCCGGAGCTTCGGGATATCTCCTCAAAGACATGCCCGCGGAACAACTCGCCGATGCGGTGCGACGCGTGCATCGCGGACTCCGCGTCATCGATCCGCAACTAGCCGCCGAGGCGTGGACAGACGAAGCCGACCCGCTCACCGAACGCGAGCGCCAGGTGTTGCGTCTCGCCGGAGAAGGCAAGGCCAGCTCCGAGATCGCGACTGACCTGAATTTGTCGGAAGGTACCGTGCGCAACTATTTGTCGGAAGCTATCAGCAAGATGGGCGCGGCCAACCGGGTGGAGGCCGCCAGAATTGCGCGGGCTAAGGGGTGGTTGTAGAGGATAGACAGATCGTGAATTGGAACGTCCGTGGACCGGACCTTCCTCAACCCAGGTTAGCGTCCAAAAAACGGACGGCGGGTGGCTGTAGATGATCAAGACGTTGTTCCGGGATCGGAGCGGCTGATGGGCGGCCTGTAGTTGAGGCTACCATGGGGGCGTACACGGTTGTAGTAGTCGGTCCAAGGCTGCAGATGAGCGTCCCTTTGCTCGGAGTCGGACCAGTGCTGTGAGTAAGCCCACTCGCGCAGGGCGGTCTGGATGAAGCGCTCGGCCTTGCCATTGGTTCTGGGAGTGTAGGGCCTAGTGCGGTGATGTTTGATGTGCATGGTCTGACAAGCCTGACGGAACTGAGCGGAGCGGTAGCTGGAGCCGTTGTCGGTGAGCAGAGCGCGCACGCCGATACCGTGAGTGGCGAAGAAGTCGGTGGCGGCGGCGAGGAAAGCGACAGTGGTTTCGGCCTTTTGATCGGGCAGCATCTGGGTAAAGGCCAGGCGCGAGTGATCGTCCACGGCGACATGCAGCGCCCGGAAACCAGGATGTTTCCGCTTGCCCCGCAGGCGTCCATCGCCGCGTCGGCTAACTTCAGAAAAGCGAGTCATGCCTTTGATATCCAGGTGCAGCAGGTCGCCGGGCCGGGGATGCTCGTAGCGCTGCACGGGAGGGGGTGGGTTCAGATCGCGCCAGCGACTGAGTCGGGCGCGGCGCAGGATGCGGCTGACCGAGGCCGGACTGAGACCAGTGCGGCGCGCAATCTCGTAACCGGGCAGGTGTTCGCGCCGAAAAGCAACAACCCTTTCCCCTAATGAGGAATGGATCTGTCGCGGGCTGGAGTGTGGCCGCGAGCTGCGGTCGACCATGCCGGCAGCTCCAACTGGCGATACCGGCCCACCCATTTGGCCGCCGTCTTGGCACTCACACTGAACCGTAAAGCCGCGGCACTTACCCGCAAGCCGTCGTCGATCACCATACGGGCAAGACGCCCTCGACTCATCGCCGTCCATGGGGCATTCTTGTGATAGTCCATTCGGTCTCCAGAGTTACTAGTTGCTCGTCACAACCAGCTTCTCCGGTTCCAACCGAATGGACAACCTCTTGAAAGATCACAGGTGCCCCACCCTTCTAGATCGAGGACAAATAGTGGGTGCCCCATCCTTCTCGCCTGCTTTGGCGAGAGGGTGGGCGCAGTGCGGTGACCGCCAACCCTATCCTGCCTCTTACGCCGTGTGCTTGATCAGCAGCACTTCGTTGCCTACCTCGCTATACATCAACTCATCTACGACACCTTGCGCCAGCAGGATGCCGTATCCGCCGGGACGCATTCCCAGTTCGTCGCGATGTTCGATATGGGCGGCGGGGTCTCCGGGAGCGTTGGCCACGGCGGCGTGAGCGATGGCATCACGACTGAAACCGGCGCCTGGGTCGCGCACGTAGAAGACAATCGTCCGCTCGGTGCGCACCGCCGACACCTCCACCACCTTGTGCCGATTGAACGCCGCGCCGTGTTCCATGGCATTCAGCAGAATTTCGCGGAAGGCCATCATCACGTCGTTGCGGGCGTCTTCCGGCAACTCCGAGCACAGCTCGCGCAAGAAACTCACCACGCGCTCGGCCGTCAACATGCGACAATTGGCACGTAACGAAACCCAGTGCGGCTGCGCCGACAAAACCTCGATGTCGGTACGCCAGTCGGCGTCGGAGACAGCCTCCGCCGCGAAGTTAGCGATCTCGTCGGCATCAAATGGGGCGCCCATGCAGACGAAAACCCGCGCTTTCAGGGCGGCGATCACTTCCTCCGGCGTGGCATGCGGAGCCAGCACTATAGTCTTCACCCCAGGCCGAATTTCGCGCACCTCTTCAATCAGCGCCAGGTCTTCCTCGATGCTGGTTTCAGGGTCGGTGATGAGCACATCAAACGCCTGGTGCCGTAAGCGGCGGATAGCGTGCGCCCCGCCGTGCGCGCACTCCGCGGCGCAATGTCTGTCGCCGAGGGTTTGCAAGATGGAACGCGTCGTCTCCGAGTCTCTGCCAATGAGAAGAACGTGGCTCATGGTTGGCTCCTGATTCTGGGTTCCTATCATAACGGCCACACAGCTACAGGACGATTAATTCTGACCGTGGTCAACCAGCGCAAGAAAAAGCCCCGGAGCAGGAGGTGCACTCCGGGGCGTTAGCTCTACTCGGAAGGCTATGTCAGAAAGAACTCACGGGTGATCTTGGTCCACTGCTCGTCCGGCATGGTGCTGGCGAGATCGTCGATTGCGACTCCGCCGTCCTGGGCCAGGGCACCGAGCGCGTTCGGCATGACCCGTTGCAGCCGCATCGAGGACTCTTCTGTCCACCACCGCGCCAGTGCGCCACCCAGCAGGTTGCGGAAGTTGGTCTTGGCATCGGGAGACTGCACGGTTACCAGCCAGCCTTCGCCGTAGGGATCTTTCGTCGCCAGCGCCGGATCGTTGACCACTGCTTCGTTGATGTCGGCTACGCTACCTTCGATCGGTGAAACCATGTCAACTTTGACGCCGTTGCGCACGATGCTCCACACCTTCTGTCCCTGGCGGATCCACTGGCCGCGCTGCGGGAGCGTGATGTGCTCAACCTGGCCGGTCAGCTTGGAGGCGAAGTCGTCGATTCCGATTCGCACCAGGTTCGGACTCTCACTGAGTGCCCAAGTATGTCCGGGGTGATAGCGGAGATTGTCGGGAACTGAGAAGCCGCCTACCAGGCTGGGTCTCAACCGCGCCTCAGTCGCTTCCTGTTTACGCATTGCCGGAGCCACTTGTAGTACGGGGTGCTTCGCTTTGGAGTAGAAGAAATCAATCGTTAGAAAGATTGCGAACATCATGAGAACTAGAAGAACTGTCATAACCGCCTCCTGCCTCGCATCCGAGGGCTTCTTGCTCTGCCAGCGCTTGGGTGTCTCGCGCTTGACATCTTTGTTAAGGCATTCGGCGTACCAAACCAAAGAATGCGGAGAATTGCCGCGATGAATGCGTGCAAGCGATGGCGATTGTTGAGATTCGGAAGGCGTGTTGCGATTCTTCTCTATCTGCGAGTTGCATTCTTTAACACTGTGATTTGTTGCATTCTGCAACTGGAAAATCGCGGAATGCGCGTTTGAACGCCCCCCCTTTCGCTGAGTTTGGTCAACGGAAACATCGAGTTAGCTGGTATCCGCTGTGGTAGAAAGTCGGTGTTGCGATTTTCATCGCGGTGATGCAGTCTGCAACACCTCCGAGGAGAAAACTAGCAGTCGAAATCCGCCTCACGAAAAATTATTTTCAGTGACGTCGGTAAAGATCGCATAAAGGTTGGATCAATGTCGCACCGAGCAGAAACCTGCGAGCTTCACGTGAAGCAGGGTCTTTGCACAGCGATCTCGCTCTCGTTCGCTATTGCGCTGCGGTGCCCTTCACTACAATTCCAAGTTTCTCAGTTCCACTAGCGCCCGAGGAAGGAACGGTCACGCTAAACACCGCCGTTCCCTGTCCATCAACGGCGACGCTACTGGGGTCGCCCACTGTATCCAGTGCGATTACTGCGGGATGGTTCGTTCCAGTTGTTTTGGCGCTCAACGCAACCAGCTTTTTGTAGAGATAGCTCTGCTCCGGATTGGGGTCACTGCGGGCGGGAATGGCCAGCAGAAAATCAGGATTCGGCGCGACCCCCATGTGGTTGCCGTCCTGCGGCAGCAATTGATAACGCAAGGTGTACGCGCCGGCGGGAATCGCCTGCCCGCGAAAATCGGTCATGCCCTTGGGCAGGTTGACCACGCCAACAAACTCTGCATTGGCCAACTCAGGATAGAGAGCGCCGGGAACATCCTTCGCCGTAGTCTTAAGTTGTTTCGCAAACCAGAACTCGACAGTCCAGCCGCCGTCCAGGGTTACGCGGTATCCCTTCAGTTCAACCGCTTGCTTCAGCGAGTCGGTCGCCCCAGGCACGCTCAAAGAACCGATTCGCTCGACCTGCGCAGTGGCAGCGAAAACCGCATTCGCGGCAAGAAAGAAGATGCCCGCGGTCGCCAGCCGGCAAAGGAATCGTTGTATGGCCATTGCCCGATTCTAAGCTTCATGACGGGTCCAAAGCATCTCGTGACATCTTCGCGATCAGGGCCGGCGCTTCGCCGGCGCTTTATCTGCGAATCATGAATAACGTCTCCTCTAAGCGGGCGCCCACTCTTAGCAAACAAAAAAGGAGGACGCTGACGCCCTCCCCAATTAAGTGCCTATTTGGTTCAGTTATGGACCGACCGGACCGGTAGCCGGCACGATTGAGCCAAACAGTCCATGAGCTTCTCCGAAGACTCCCGCGGTGAAGAAGAGAGTCGTCGTTGGACCGGCGCTGCCGCCATTGCCAAAGCCCAGGCCCCACAATCCGTTGATTTGCAGCTGCAGGTTATTGGGATCGAGTAACAACTGTTTGAAACTGCCAGTGGTAGCGTCGAATGCTGCGATTGCACCGCTACCGAATTGCCCAACCAGAATGTTTCCGCTGAATTGACCGAAGCCGCTCGCCGGAGCCACAACCACGGCCCACGGAGAATTCAGATAGAGCGTGCGCGTCAGACGCATGAGTAAATTACCAGAGGTATCGAAGATATCGACGTACCCATTTCCCGGGCCGGCCACGTCGTCATGCTTTTCGGGGTCCTGCTTAGCGAAGGTCACCGCCAATTTGCCGTTCCCGATATTGGCGACGTTGAAAGGCGCGAAGCCCGCCGGGATGCTGCTGTCCTGGAATGCAGTTCCCCCGAAGGAGTGCGGGTTAAAGCTGGCGTCGAACACATCCACCGAGCCATTTCTGAAGTTTGCTGCATAAAGGTAGTTAGCGCCTCCCGCCGACGCCAAAGCCAGTCCTTTATAGACAGCTCCGGGACTGTTGTTGACCACGATCTCTGCAGTGGTGCCGGTGTACCATCCCGAGATGGTTCCGTCCTCGGTTGCAAAGAGGAAGTGTGCAGGGGTGCCGAGAATCTTGAAATCGGTGGTACCGTTAAACACCTGCCCGGTTGGGGTTCCCGTGTCCGTCCCGTTTGCCGACGGAATAGTTACCACTAACCCCTGAGGCACTCCGGCGGAGTTGTATAGGGTAGAGAGTCCCGTGCCATTGTCGGATACCCACCACGGACTCGATGAGCTCGCAGACATGCCCCAGGCATTGACCAGGTTGGGATCGGTATTGACGCTGATGTTGGCAATGTCGGAGGTGAGAATTGTCGGTACACTCCTCTGAGCGGCAGCCGGTAGGCTAAACAGCATACCCGCTACCAGCAACGCCATGGCACTTACGCGCTGCCAGGAAGCGCTTCGGGATTGGGTGAACTTTGTGCTGAGCATTTTTCCTCCATCTATGTGAACTTGAGAATTTGTTTCCGGCAACCTAGACTGCGGTGAATCTCTGTCGCCATGAGTCTTCTGCAATCTAACTAGACGGGACAAGAGAGTTGTCTTGATTAGGTAAACACGTTGTCAAAGTTTGGTGACATAGTTTGAAGCGGATTAATTCCTTCCACGTGTGAGATGTCACAGAATTGTCAACATGCCATTGACTGTCGCTTCGATTGTGTTGTTAGCTGTAGTTCAGGCGTTGCTTGGAACTGGGCGATGGACAAGATTCTGGTAATTGAAGACGATTTGGCTGTGCAGCGGGCTTTACGGCGGACCTTTGAATCCGCGGGCTTCGAAGTGTTTGTTGCTTGCGACGGAGCAGTCGCCATGGAAACTTTCCGCGCGACCCTGCCGCGGATCGTCATCCTTGATTTACGTCTGCCGGGGAAGTCGGGGCAGGACCTTTGCCGTGAGATTAAACAGGAATTCTCCAACGTTCTCATCCTGGTTTTGAGTGCAGCCAGCGATGTGCTGGATAAGGTCCTGCTACTGGAGATCGGCGCCGATGACTATGTCACCAAGCCCTTCAGCCCGCGCGAACTGCTGGCGCGTGTGCGCGCGGCGATGCGCCGTCTGAACCAGGCTTCGGGTCAATCCGAAACCTTCAGCTTCGATGATGTGGAAGTAAACTTCTCCAAGATGGAATTGTACCGCAGTGGTCATTCGATCGCTCTCACTCCGCAGGAATTTAAGATGCTGCGGTTTTTTCTCAACCACCAGGAGCGGGTAGTCTCGCGCACCGAATTGCTCAACGAGGTGTGGGGATACAACAACTACCCAACCACGCGCACCGTTGACACCCACATTCTTCGCTTGCGGCAAAAGCTGGAGAAGGACCCCGCCGATCCGGTACATTTTCGTACCGTCCACGGAACGGGCTATAAATTCGTCCGGTAATCGGAGGCGAGAGGAGATTGGCGATGGGCGGGGTGCGGTTGCGGACCAAGTTCCTAATCGCCATGTTGTTAACGTCCGCCGGATTGACCGCGGTCTCTCTGCTGATCGTGCAGCGCACCGTGGAGAACCAGGTCCGGCGCGACCTTGGTAATGACCTAGCTAACTCCGTCGAAACCTTTCGCAATGCACAAAAGGACCGCGAGGCAGCCCTCGCTCGCTCCGCCAGCCTGATGGCCGATCTTCCCAGCCTGAAGGCGCTGATGACATCCCATCACCCGCCCACTATCCAGGACGCGTCAGGCGAGATGTTCCATCTTTCTGGTGGCGACCTGTTCGCTCTACTGGATTCGACTGGACAGTTCGTGGGATTTCACACCAAAGCGCCCGGCATTACGCGGCAGCAAGCCCAGCAACTCTTGGAACATCACAACTCGCTCGATCAGCCGCTGCAGTGGTGGTTTGCGGGCGGCCATCTCTATGAAGTCGTGCTGGCCCCCATCTACTTCGGTCCCAGCACCGACAACTCTTTGCTTGGGGTAGTTGCGGTTGGCGATGAGATGAACGCCGCGGTTGCCCGTCAAGTAAGTCAGATCGCGGCCAGCCAAGTAACTATCGTTTGCGGGTCCACAGTCGTCGTCAGCACCCTCAACGCCGCTCAGCGAGACGAGATCAACGCCTATCTTCAAGGCCAAACTATCCCTCGAGGCCCGCTCGACTGGAAGCTCGGGGGAGAAAGCTTTGTGGTTTCTTCACTCGCGCTGAATCCTGACGACGAACCGCCGGTCACCATGCTTGTAATGAAGTCGTATGACGAGGCCACTGCATTCTTGAACCATTTGCGGCGGCTATTGCTGGCGGTGGGATTGGGCGCGGTGTTTGTGGGGAGCATGCTGGTGTACGTCACTTCCAGGACCTTCACCCGTCCATTGGAGGAATTGGTGGACGGGGTTAGAGCGTTGGGGAAAGGAGACTTTCGCTACCCGGTAAAGGTGCGTGGGGCGAGCGAGATCGCAGAGCTTACGAACGCCTTCTCGGGCATGCGCGAGAGCTTGCATCAAGCGCAGCAGCGGCTACTCGAGGCCGAGCGATTGGCAACGATTGGCAGGATGGCCAGCTCTATTTCGCACGACTTGCGCCATCCCCTGACTGCGGTCCTGGCCAATGCCGAGTTCTTGGCCGATGCCGACCTGAGTCCGCAACAGCGCGAAGAGCTTTATCTGGAAATTCGCGTTGCGGTGAACCGGCTGACCGATTTGGTCGATTCGCTGCTGGAGCTGTCGCGCCCCGCCGATTCGTTGAATGTGGTGGAAGCTCCCATCGAGCGCACCATCAGTCGCGCCATCGAGCTCGTGCAGGCGCATCCTCAATTTCACAAGATTGTAGTCAGCATAGAGTCGTCCGGGCTGCACTCCGCGCAATTCGATCCGCGCAAGATGGAGCGCGTCTTCTACAACCTTCTGCTGAATGGTTGTCAGGCTGCGCAGACTTGCGGCGGCCACGTGGCGGTGAATGTGGCGGAGGTAAATGGAAATCTGGAAATTCGTACCACCGACGACGGCCCCGGGGTGGAATTCTCCCTGCGAGAGAAGCTGTTCCAGGCATTCGTCAGCCACGGCAAGGAGAATGGCACCGGACTGGGCCTCACCATCGCGCAGAAGATCGTCCAAGACCACGACGGCACCTTACAACTGGAGAGCTCAGTGCCAGGCCGCACGGTGATGCAGATCGTGCTTCCCCGAGTGTGCAAGAAGATCGTCACGTGGAATGGCAGAACAGCGGACGCCTCTAAACCGTTTACCGCTTAGACATGCTGGCCCAGACCGCAAATGTCTGGGGTCCTCAATCATCGCGCAGAGGTGCGACATGAAATTCACCAGGTGTTCCCAAGTCTTGAGTGCGGTGCTGCCGGTGGCTCTCACGTTGGCGGTCGCTGTGCCAGGATCAACTCAGACGGCTCAAACCAGCTCGCCCGCCGCCAACGACGTGGGGGTGAATGCCTCCTTGCAAGAACTTCAGTCCCAGGTTCGCGAACTGAAAGACATGGTCCTGCAGCTGCAACAGCAGACCACGGCGAGTCGCGCTGAGATCTCCCACCTGCGGGAGGAGCTCGAAGCTCAACACAGCTCAACCGGCGCTGAGTCTGCGCTCGACGAACCATCGCCAGCAGCCTCTTCGTCGAGTCCGGCTCAATTGGCACACCGCGTGGACCAGCTTGCCGAAGACGAGCAATTGGTCTCTGACAAAGTCAACGAGCAGTATCAGACGAAACTGGAGAGCGCCTCGAAATACCGGGTGCGTTTTTCCGGCATCGTGCTGTTCAACCTGTTCGGTAATAGCGGTTACCCTGACAATCAGGATGTTCCTACCTGGGTGCTCAAACCCGACCCCATGGATTCGACTGGATCGGTGGGAGGCACGCTGCGGCAGTCGATCCTAGGCTTCGAGGTCTTCGGACCAGATGTCTTGGGGGCACACTCCAGCGGCAACGTTAACTTCGATTTTGGTGGCGGATTTCCTGCCACTTACAACGGCGTCAATTCCGGCTTGGTGCGCTTGCGCACCGCAACCGTTCGCCTCGATTGGAAAGATACATCTGTCATTGCCGGGCAAGATGGCTTGTTCCTTTCTCCTCAACCTCCAACTTCGTTCGCATCACTAATCGTGCCTGCGCTCACGTACTCGGGTAATCTCTGGTCATGGACTCCGCAATTGCGTCTCGAGCACCGCTTCGAATTTTCCAATCATGCCAACGTCAGCTTGCAAGGGGCTGCGCTTGATCCGTTGACTGGCGAACCGCCTAACGATTTCAACTACTCCTGGTACCGGGCTCCGGATGCCGGAGAAGAATCGCGGCAACCGGCTTTTGCGGCACGGGTCGCCTACTCCCATCCATTGCTCGGCCGAACCTTCACGGTTGGAGCCGGAGGCTATTACAGCCGCGAGTATTGGGGCTTCAATCGCAACGTGAACGGATATGCGGCAACCGCGGACTGGAATCTGCCGCTCAACCGTTGGTTCACGCTAAGCGGTTTCTTTTATAGAGGGCAGGCAATTGGCGGACTTGGCGCCGCCCTTAGTCGCAGCGTCGTCTTCAACGGGCCTCTCACCGACCCGAACACGATGGTGATACCGCTGAACTCGGTCGGCGGCTGGACCCAGTTGAAATACCAGCCGCTGTCCAAACTCGAGTTCAACGCCGCGTTTGGACAGGACAGTCCTTTTGCGGCGGACATTCGATACTTCGGCAACCAGTCCGAGAGCTATGCTAATCCCTTCCTGACCGGTAACCGGGCTGGATTTGGCAACGTTATTTACCGTCCACGCTCAGACTTGCTGTTGTCTCTGGAATATCGACGGCTGAAAACGTTCTCCATCTACAATCACAGTTACGATGCTGGGCAACTGAACATGGCGATGGGAATATTCTTCTGAAACGAGCTATGACAATCGCCAGACAATTCGCGTTGTCATTGAGCATTGCGTTGGTTCTGGGCGTGACACCAACCTTGTGGTCAGCAGACATTAGTGTATCCGGTCGAGTGGTGGCCGAAGGAGGAGCCAACTTGTCTCCTGCAAGCTCCACCGTGGTGTGGCTTGCCCCGATTGGCGCCGCGCCGGGCGACCCGATCGTCGTTCCTCCGATGCATGCCGTACTGCAACAAAAGAACAAGACCTTCGAACCCCACCTGCTGGTCGTCACCAAAGGCTCGACCGTGGATTTTCCGAACCGCGATCCCTGGTTTCACAACGTATTTTCCTTGTTTAACGGCAAGCGCTTCGATCTCGGACTGTATGAGGCCGGAACCAGCCGCACGGTCCACTTCGACCGCGAAGGAGTGTCATACATCTTCTGCAACATTCATCCCGAGATGAGCGCTGTGGTCGTCGTGCTGTCCAGCCAATACTTTGCGATACCCAATAAACAAGGTGAGTTCTCCATCGCCTCCGTTCCGCCTGGCCGATATATGCTGCACGTCTGGAATGAGAATGCGCTGCCCGCGACGCTCCAGGCACTTTCACGCGAAGTGATGATAAGCGAGGCTTCTCACTCGCTGGGCTTAATCCATGTAAAAGTCACACTCGCTACTTCTACGCCACACAAGAACAAGTATGGCCAGGATTACGAGCCGCCTTCTCCCAACAATCCGATCTACGTCCAGCCGTAAACCATGGTGCGGATGGGACTCCCCCCGACTCACCTCAAAGTGTTCACAACACCGAAGACCGCCAGGGTCCTCTGATCTCCTGAACCCTGCAGGCCTCAATCCTTGGCCACGACGAACCTACTTTTCATGTCCTTTCGCATGTGGCCAGCCCTAAGTAAGCTTAGTTGCCAGGACGTCGAGTTTTTCAATGTTGGGGGGCCGCTCGAACAATTCCGAGGCCCTGGCCATCAGAGCCGCCGCGACTTTTCCTGAGAGATGCGCTTGCCGGCCCGCCTCGTCCGGGAAAACGTCGAAGATACCGAATGTCGTAGGCCCCGTGCGGATGGCGAACCATGCCGTTGTTGCAGGCTCTGCGTTTACCAGTGGGAGAGCTTCACGAAGAAAGCTCTCCACGTCACGTTCTTTTCCGGGTCTTGCTTCCAGTCGAACGAACAGTCCCACATTCACCATTTGTTGTCACCTCCAAAAAGATGAGATGCAACCGATGGAAGTGACGAAGCAATTGCAAGCTCCATCGCGGCGGCGCCACACGCTAGTCCTGTTCAGAATGCTCGTGCTCCCAGCGAACACTCATACCTCAACGCGATTCGGTTCTCAACCTCGGTAATTCCGGGCGCTAACAGAAGTAGCTGGGCGTGGCCGGAGCTAAAATCACCATTCGTCGAGCCGGCAGCCCCGGTCCCTGATGATGCCCGGAGTAGGACTTAGCCTGAAGGGGCACGGGGATACGGGACAACGCTGCGTTTTCCCACCTTCCACACCCTCGGCTAACGAACTATTTTCTGGAAAAGCGTTACGCTAACATTCCACTTGTTACAAGAGATCCGTCAGTTCATGATATGTCGTGATTAAGGCTTGACCTTAACGCGCCTTTCACTCAATCCTGGCGGCATTCGCAGACTGATGTAGTCCGAGAGAAAAGTATGGGCTCCGAGCACACAATTATGGTTGGCACGTCAACGCCAAAGCGGTATTTCGCCGGGATTTCACGGGACACCGTTCTTCTAGCATTCGCTAGCCTGTTTTCCGATATTTCGAGTGAGATGCTGTACCCGATCTTGCCGATCTTCCTCACCCAGACGTTGCACGCGAGCGGCAGCGTTGTTGGCCTGGTGGAGGGGGTCGCGCAGGCAACGCAGAATATTATTCAAGGCTTCTCGGGTTGGCTATCGGACAAGCTGCAAAAGAGAAAGTCGCTTGCGCTGGTGGGCTATTTACTTTCGGCGGTCACCAAACCATTGATCGGTCTTGCTATGGCATGGCCAGGCGTGCTGGAGGCGCGGTTTCTAGATCGACTGGGTGCCGGATTCCGCTCCGCTCCACGCGACGCCCTGGTCGCATCTTCGGTGTCTGAAGAAAACAGAGGACGCGCTTTTGGCCTTGAGGGTTTTGGCGATAATTTAGGTGCTTTCTTAGGACCGTTACTCGCCGTTGTTCTCTTGACCTTGTTCCGCTTAAACATGCGGTCGATTTTTTATCTGGCCATCATTCCTGGCCTTCTCGCTGTTTCTATGATCTTACTGGTCAAGGAACGACCCGTGCCGGTGGGCGCAAAGGCCAAGATCGATGTCAGCTTCCGGGAATTTCCGAAACCCTATTGGAAATACCTCCTGGCCACGGCATTGTTTATGATCGGCAATTCGAGTAACTCGTTTCTAATTCTGCAAACAACGGGAATTGGCGCTTCTTTCCATGTGACCATCTTGATTTATGCGGGTTTCAACTTGGCGGCCGCGTTGATTTCCTATCCGGCCGGATCTCTCTCCGATAGGTGGGGAAGAAGAAGTGTCCTCCTACTGTCGTTCATCATCTTCTTCGTTGCCTATCTCGGTTTTGCGCGTGCGCAAAGTGTTCTTGTGGTCGGTATCCTGTTTGTCTTCTATGGATTGTTTCAGGGAATATTCCGCTCCGTTGGCAAGGCATTTGCCACGGATTTTGTGCCAGAGCGCCTGCGCGCCAGCGGAGTTGGCTGGTACAGCACGACGGTTGGTTTACTGCAACTCGTGGCAAGTATCATTGCCGGGCTGCTCTGGGACCAGATCGGCCACGCGGCCGTGTTTTATTACGGCGCAGCCTTTGCCCTCGCGGGCAGCATTGGATTGCTTGTGTTGGTCCCAGGCGAACCGAACCGATCGGCCGAGACACCAGCCTAAAGACTTCCGCTCCTCTTAGGTGGGAACGCGGAGTTTTTTTGGGTCGCATCTCTCGACATCTCGGTTCGCTCCTAGACTCGTTAAACAGTTCGAGCTTCCACCGGGTACGACACCTGAAAGGCGTCTTGTACGGTTGATCGCGAATGGGTTCGATAGATAGTAAGGGCTACCGGAAGACGTGCGAAGCAGGTTAGGGTAGCATCTCAGTTTGAGACACTACCCTGGGGTTAACACCTACTGGACAGCCGCCTTTTTCGCCGAGGAAACGTCGTAGCGGTCGAGGTTCATAACCTTGTTCCACGCAGCCACGAAGTCCTTCACGAACGCCTCTTTTGAGTCGTCACATGCATAGACTTCCGCAAGTGCGCGGAGCTGGGAGTGCGAACCGAAGATAAGGTCCACACGAGTGCCGGTCCACTTGAGTTCGCCCGTCTTGCGATCGCGCCCCTCATACACACCTTCGGATGTAGCGGAGGGCCGCCACTCCGTGTTCATGTCGAGCAGGTTGACGAAGAAATCATTCGTCAGCGTCTCGGGTCGCTTGGTGAAAACGCCGTGCTTGGACTGCCCAAAATTAGTATTCAGGACGCGCATGCCGCCGATGAGGACCGTCATCTCGGGGCCCGTCAGTTTCAGCAACTGCGCACGATCCACTAGCCGCTCCTCCGGCGATGTTCCGTTTTGCTTCCCGAGGTAGTTGCGAAACCCGTCTGCCTTCGGCTCCATTACGGCGAATGAATGAACATCGGTTTGTTCCTGAGAAGCATCCGTACGCCCCGGCGTAAAGGGAACCTTCACGTCGTACCCGGCCTTTTTCGCAGCTTCCTTGACGGCTGCGCAGCCTCCGAGAACGATCAGATCAGCCAGCGAGACTTTCTTCCCGCCGGCCTGCGAACTGTTGAACTCCTTTTGGATTGCCTCCAACTTCTGCAGGACCTTTGCCAGTGCGGCCGGCTGGTTCACTTCCCAGTCCTTTTGCGGCGCAAGGCGAATCCGCGCCCCGTTCGCGCCGCCGCGCTTGTCGGAGCCACGGAAGCTCGCCGCGGACGCCCATGCAGTCGTGACCAACTCGGAGATCGATAGTCCGGACGCAAGGATCTTGGCCTTCAGCGCGGCCATGTCCTTCTCGTCGATTATTTCATGATCCACGGCGGGAACAGGGTCTTGCCAGATCTGGGGCTCTTTAGGAACCAGCGGCCCAAGGTACCGGGGGATGGGACCCATGTCGCGGTGGGTCAGCTTGAACCATGCCTTGGCGAATGCGTCCGCGAGCTGATCCGGATGTTCGTAGAACCGCCGTGAAATCGGAGCGTAGACAGGGTCGAACCGCAAAGCGAGGTCGGTGGTCAGCATGGTCGGCGCGTGACGCTTGGAAGGATCGTGCGCGTCGGGCACCGTGCCATTGCCTGCGCCGTTCTTGGCCGTCCACTGATGCGCACCGGCCGGGCTCTTGCTCAGCTCCCATTCATAGCCGAATAGGTTCTGGAAGAAGTTGTTGCTCCACTTGGTAGGCGTCGTGGTCCAAGTGACTTCCAGGCCGCTGCCAATCGTGGAGTCGCCGTTGCCGCTGCCGTAGGCGTTGTTCCAACCCAGGCCTTGCTGCTCGAGAGGGGCGCCCTCTGGCTCGGGGCCGACGTACTTGCTCGGATCAGCAGCGCCGTGGGTTTTGCCGAACGTGTGCCCGCCGGCAATAAGCGCAACTGTCTCCTCGTCATTCATCGCCATGCGAGCGAAGGTCTCGCGGATGTCCACTGCCGCGGCGAGCGGATCCGGCTTTCCGTTGGGTCCCTCCGGGTTCACGTAAATCAGGCCCATCTGAACCGCCGCGAGCGGATTCGCGAGATCACGATCGCCGCTGTAGCGCTCGTCCGCCAGCCACTTGCCCTCGGAACCCCAGTAAATGTCGTCGCTGGGTTCCCAAACATCTTCGCGACCGCCGCCGAAACCGAAGGTCTTGAACCCCATCGACTCCAACGCCACGTTACCGGCGAGAACGATTAAGTCAGCCCAGGAGATCTTCCGGCCATACTTCTGCTTGATCGGCCAGAGCAATCGGCGCGCCTTATCGAGGTTCACATTGTCGGGCCAGCTATTGAGCGGCGCGAAGCGTTGTTCGCCGGAGCCAGCCCCGCCGCGGCCGTCGCCGATGCGGTAGGTACCGGCACTGTGCCACGCCATACGAATGAAAAGTGGCCCGTAGTGGCCGAAGTCGGCCGGCCACCACTCCTGTGAATCTGTCATTACGGCGTGAAGGTCCTTGATCACGGCATTCAGATCGAGGCTCTGGAATTCTTTTGCGTAGTTAAACTCCTTGTCCATCGGGTCGGACTCGGGGGAGTGTTGGTGCAGGATGTTTACGTTCAACTGATTCGGCCACCAGTCGGCATTAGTGTGGGATCTGCGGGCGCCATGAGCGACCGGGCATTTGGATTCGGTTGACGGGTTTTGCTCCTGAGGATGGGGGGCTGTCGCCCCCGCTGCTGTAGCGAGTTCTTTATCCATAATGTTTCTCTTCCTTCAAATTAGTAAAAACTGTGACGAACTACAAACCAATGCGGATTTTTCCATTCGCGCAATCGCTGGCGGCCACGCAATTCATCCGGTATCCCCACGCCCACGACACTTAACCAGAGCGTGCCGCGGCGCGCACTTGGTGCAGAGTCCGCGAAAAATGAGTTCGCATTCGCGCAGAACCCGCTTACCAAGGGAGCCGGAGGCAGGCCTGGGCACTTTGTACCACTCAATATCCTCAACCTTGCCGCAGCGGTCGCAGATGAAGTGGTGATGTCGCATGCCTTTCGCATCGAATCGCGCGGCGCGGCCCTCGACGGCCACTTCACGCACCAAACCGGCCTGTACCAAGTCCCGCAGGTTGTTATAAGTGGTGGCCCTGGAAGAGCGCGGATCCATGCGATTCACGGCTTCGAAGATTTCCGCGGCCGTGGGATGCCGGTTATGTTCCATCAAGAATGCCATCACGGCGAAGCGCTGCGAAGTGCACCGCAAGCCGCTGCTTTCCAGGGTCCGTTTAATCGTCTCAGCATCCATCTATACTTAGATTAAGTCTAATATGATATTTTGTCGAGACGTTTGGATTGCTGAGTGCGGGCACAGGACTGGCGCCTGTCACATTGAATATCATCATCGAGTGGCCCTCCTGTTACGTGTTCCGCGACACCCTTCTAAGGATGCTGGAAGCGGAGCATGTCGAGTACAAGAAACTCATTGCTGCTTAAAATCCTTGCGCGTATACGGGACTTCAGAAGAAGGAAACACGCTCACCCGGCCAATAAGAGATGCGCGCAATATCCTCCTTCATGGAATCGTCTGTGTCTCTGAAGCTGATTTCTATGTCGTACCACGTCACGTAAGTATCTCTTGCGGTGTCAGCGAGAAAGTCATCCAGCGTTGCCGGGTCGCCTCCTTTCGCCTCGCTCACCTCGATAGAAAGCGGCGACGAGTCCTTAGGCTCCAAGACTGCTACGCG
The DNA here is from genome assembly GCA_963748225.1 of uncultured Acidobacteriaceae bacterium. GTDB lineage: Bacteria > Acidobacteriota > Terriglobia > Terriglobales > Acidobacteriaceae > Bog-257. The sequence continues at coordinate 1,191,493 of CAVVHW010000007.1, read as the reverse complement.
AGCAAATGTAAGTCGATACTTTCCCTGATCCGGCTTCGCGCTTGCGACTGTTACCCATCTCGCCGCCCTGCCACCGCAGTTCTGAATACTCATCACAAATTTTGGAAGTTTCTTGTTCTTCGCTGGGGGATAGGGCTCTTGTCATAAATGATTCCAGGATTTTCGCGAGTTCCAGCTATTTCTGCGACGCGCAGAACCAAGCGCGGCCTCCCGTCATAGAGCCTAGATTCGGCCTGCTTTTTTGCCTCCTCCTCTGTGCACAGTTTTTTTTCTCTCCTGCGCCCATATCCCATAGGAGGCCACGCCTCCGCATACAATAGCAAGTGCGGCAAAGAGCGCCTTCGCCCAAGTACTCGGAACAAAAAACGCTCCAACGGTGAACGGCACTGTCAGCGGGCCGCTCATCTTGGTGAATCAGTTGGCGCCGAATGCCAAGATGAAGCCCTTAAAATCCGGGGCTTTGGTTTGCATGTGGATTTCTACCCCGCGCTGTTTGAATCAAGGGGATATTCCTGTAGCTTATTTCGTCGGCGCGGGAGCCGGTTGCTGCGCGGGTGTTCCGCCGAAATCCACTTTTGGAGCCTGCCGCGCACCTTCCTCCGTCTTAAAGTAGGCGTCGTTGCGCGTGAACCCGGAAAGACTTGCAACGATGTTGTTAGGGAACAAGCTGATGTAGGTGTTGTAGTCCTGTACGGTCTCGTTATATCGGCGGCGCTCAATAGCTATCCGGTTTTCCGTGCCCGCCAGTTCGTCTTGCAACCGCAGAAAGTTTTCATTGGACCGCAGTTGCGGATAATTTTCCACGACGACCAATAGGCGGCTCAGCGCCGAATCCAGCTGGCCGTTGGCCGCGATTTTCTCCTGCGGCGTCTTCGCTCCTGCCATCGCGGCGCGCGCCGCGGCTATGTCGCCGAAAACCTTTTCCTCGTGGGTGGCGAACCCCTTCACCGTCTGAACCAGGTTGGGGATGAGGTCGGCCCGACGCTGCAGAACAACATCCACCTGCGACCAGGCTGCGTTCACAGTTTCGCGTTTGCGGACCATCTCGTTGCGATGGCTAACGAAAGTGCTGCCGGCCCAGATCACCAGCAACACAATCACGACCAGTACGATGATTCCTTTTTTCATGCCAATCTCTCCCCGCCAATTTCAAAATCGCTAGTTAAAGCGACAACTTCCTACGGTACTTGCTGCAAATGACTCTTAGGTACGCGCACATCCAGTTCGTGAGCAACCCGCTGAACCGCGCTCATGTACGCATGGTATAGTTCGAGCAAATTTTCGGTATGCGGGCCCTCGTTGCGCAACTCCAGAATTGATCGCAGTGGCTGTACTTCGAATCCGAAGACCTGTCCGGCTTTTTCCAATAACTGGGATTTCGCATGTGGAGGATCCTCTCCCAGTGCGATCAAAGCATGGCGAAACAAAGTCAAAACGGAGGTAATGGATTTCGCCAGCACCGCGCTAAGCTCGTCTTGGTTATCAGGACTCAACAGCAAGTGGTGGCGCAATCGCAGCAGTGTCGTTCGCAGTTCGTGTTCAACCTCAACCCGGTGCAGGTTCATGGGGACGTCGATGGCGGTCACGACATCCTGGCCAAACAGCGTCTTGTGCGCGCGCTGAATATCGAGCAACTCGATCGCGAAGACATCGGCCGACTCACGCAGCTCTTCGAGGGTCATGATCATCGGCGGCCGCAGCTTCTCCTCGCGACTCCACCAGCGCAGCACCGCCGAGACCGCTGCAAACGAAGATGCCCGCAAATGCTGCAGCACAACAAGCACGTTCACGTCGGAGAACTGCTCGTGGAAATCCTCGCGGGCCGCGGAACCGTACAGAACGACAGACACCAAGTTCTCGCCGCACGCCTGCTGTAATCGCGTAACCAATTCCTGCAGTTTGCTCTCCGGTTTCTTCATCGATCGTCACTCCCAGCCCTGGTTCACCAACTGCCGCCCGCACCGCCACCGCCGCTCAAGCCACCACCAAATCCGCCGAAGCCACCAAATCCACCTCCACCCGAGTAGCCTCCGGAACTCCCGCCAAAACCGCCACCCCAGCTACCCCCGCGGCCGCTCAAAGCGCTGCCCATAAGTAACCAAGGAAGGGCGGAGGAGCCTCCTCCGCCGGATCGCGGAGCACCGCCCCCGCCCCCTCGCGCCGAGCGCGAAATAGCGCGGACAACGAGAAATATAACCACAATGACCAGCACCGGGATCCACCACGGCGTCTCTGAGGCCGGTGCACGTGGCTGATTGGTTGGCACGCCATTCAACTGCACACCCTTGTCTGCAGCTATCAGTTGGGCAATGCGGGTCGTACCGAGAAGCACAGCCGCGCTGTAATCTTCACGCTTCAGATCGGGCACCATCTCGCGGCCGATGTCTCCTGCGCGAGCATCGTTGATGACTGGCTCCAACCCATAGCCAATCTCGATCTTGTACTGACGCTCTTTGGGCGCCAGCAAAAGCAGGACCCCACGGTTCTCTTTCTTCGATCCGACACCGAGCTGTTTATAGAGGTCGGCCGCATAGTCTTCCCGGGTGCGACCGTCGAGAGAGTTTACGGTTACGACAGCGATCTGGGCGCCGGTCTTCTGCTCGACTTCGGCACACAGCGTCTCCAGTTTGGCCTTTGTGGCAGGATCGATTACGTTTGCCAGATCGGTGACGTAGCCCTGGGGGTGGATATCCGCGGTCTTGTCTGCCCACGCAAAGCAGCAACAGGTCAGCAGCACAGCCAGCAGAACGGATTTGACCCGGATTGGCATGAGTGGCCGGCGACAATGCACCAGCGTATGTACCGTAGAGAATGCTGGACACAGTGTCAAGGACGCTCTGCCGACCTATCCGTACGTCAGATACGTTTGGGTTGGGCCGCGGGCAATTCGCGCTAGCATGTTAGCTGTCTGAGTGTGACTACCCCGTTACGATGATCACTGGGTCGCCCAGATTCCCCCCATCGTCGTCCGGGAGGACTGCAAACTTAACCAGATATGGATAACGCGTGCCCTTTTTTCCGCTGATCACTCCCGAAAATACTGACCGTCCCGGAGCGATGTTGAACTGTCGCGATCCGTCCGTGAAGGGAGAAATCCGGCACTCGGTCTCATCAAAGACAATGGTACACGGCTGATTTGTCGGGTTAATCCACTCGACGCGTTCGCCGCTTTCGACTTCCGGCTTCAGCTCCGCACTCTCGTACTCGAATTGAGCCTCACATTGTTCTCCGTTGGGCCCGGACCACACTACACGCTTGCCCGAAGGGCCCTCCTGGGGATGCCGCACCGTATTCAGGTTGACAGTCAAGATGCGCAAGTGCGAGCTGCGGCGCACGCCAGATTCTGGTTCGTTACTAGCGTTCTTGGGTGAGTTCATGGGTGGCGCTCCTTTTCTTCTAAGTGGTTCTGCCCGTATCGAGGTACGACCTAAAATAGTTTGCCGGGAAAGCGAGATCCCTCGCGGGCCAAAGCTCGCTCGGGATCGCAATGATAAACGGCCGTATTATGGCGCAACTGAAGTTGCGCCCCTCGGAACCAATGCCCCGATAGGAATGATTCTATGAGATCAGTATTCGCCAAAGCTCCCTTTCCCGCTCGCGACCGTCAGGGTGGGCAAACCCGGGCCGGCAAAACGGACTGCACCTACGGCGAACGCAGCATCTGCTGCATGCGCGGGTCGGACCGAAGTGGGTCCATGACTGGCGAGTCGCGTACAATCGTCCGCGGGTAGCCTGCCGCGAGGGCCTTCCGCAGTAGCTCCACGGCTCTGTTGCTGTCGCCAAGCTGTACATACACCTGCGCAGCCTTAAAACTGACCGAGGCATTGTCCGGAGCATACGATAAAGCACGAGTAATGTACTCCTCTGCGCGAGACTTGTCGCCCAACATCGAGTAATAATCAGCTAAGTCGCCAAGAAGGCCTGCATCACGAGAATTCACTTGCAATTGTTGTTCCGCGAATAAGATCGCCTTCTGGTAAGCAGCTAGAGCCTCACCATGCCGGTCCGGCGTCCGATGTTCAGCATTTGCCAGATTTCCCCACATAACGTAGTTATGGTTATTCAGTTTGACTGCCTCATCAAATGTGCTCGCCGAATCACCGAACCGCCGAAGGTAGAAGTAGCTTGTCGCCAAGTTGGAATAGGCGTCAGCGGTCGGCTGGATGGCGACAGCCCTCTGAAACAGTGGTACGGCGCTGGCGTAATCGCTTTGGATCAAGTAGGCGGCTCCTAGATTGCTGTATCCCCGATAGTTGTCTGGGGCGAGCGCAATGACCTGGCGGAACATCTTCGCGGCATCGTTATAACGCGCGTGCCCATAGTAAAAGGCGCCGAGCATGTTATATCCGCGCCAATATTGCGGTCTGAGCGAAATCGCTCGCCGATAGGTTTCCTCTGCTTCTGTTGTCTTGCCGATACTCGCGTAAGAGGAAGCCAACCCGCGCACTGCATCATCGCTGGTAGGGTCCAATTCGAAAGCGCGCTGAAACTGAAGAGCAGCCAGTTCGTATTTGCCCGTGCCCTGATAAACCGCCCCGAGACACTGGTGAGCTTCCGCACTGCGCTCATCGAGTTGAATAGCGCTTTCGCAGGCTTGGGTTGCCCTGTTAACCCAAGATGTGTCACGGGTGGCCTCATACTTGTACCAATAGGCCTCTCCCAAGCCGGCGTATGCAGGAGCGTACTTTGCATCCAACTCAAGCGCGTGGCGTAGAACCGAGATGGCGCTCTTCAGATTCTCAGGTTTTTGGTAGTCCTGTAAGTAGCCACGGCCTCGGAGGAAAAAATCATAGGCCGCGGGTTCAGTTGTCCTCGCCGGAGTAAGTATGGATTGTTCTTGCGGGTTAAGTTCAAGTTCCAAGGCACGAGCGACGCTGGCTGCAACTTGGTCCTCCAGCGAGAATGGATCGGAGGCCAGAGCGGTGAGGGTCTCGCCGCGAAGCTGCCGAGCGGTTTGCGCATCGATTAGGCGGTAGGTGACACGTACCATCGGCCCTGAACGTTCCACGCTTCCTTCAAGTCCGAGATTCACTCCGAACTCCCGGCGGGCCTCAGGTAGATTCTCGACACGGTTGCTTCGAACTTCACTGGCCGGTATGACTTGCAGGGCGTGCCTTTCGGTTAACCTCGTAAGACTTGTCGTAAGAGTTTCGGACAGTCCCTTGGCGAATGCAGTTGTCTGTTCGTCGGCATTCACGGCTGTAAATGGCAGTACGGCAAGTTGCTTTGCTTCGGCTATAGGCTGCGGGGCTGGATGATTCCACAGTTTCTTCCGAATCGTTGGAATAATGGCAGGAAGGGTCATCAAGACAAGGACCGCCAATATTCCTATGAAAAGACGCGAATGCAAAAGAGATCTTAGTCCGCCTCTGCCAACGGTCTCTCCATGGATAATTCTGACCACATCGGTGGCATGTTCGGGTCGGTCCTTTGGCTCTCTGGTCAGACATTGCAGAATCGCCTTTTCCCAGTTTCTGTCTAATTCCGGAACGTAATGGCGGGGAAGGACAGGCTTTTCTTCAAGTCGCTTGAGTGCCCGCTGTCGCGCTGAACTGCCCTTGAAAGGCAGCTGTCCGGTCACCATTGCATAGATCACCAGACCGAGAGCATAAATGTCAGATGCCGGTGTCGCATCGTCACCTCTCACCTGCTCTGGTGACATGTAGTCCGGGGTTCCAACCACTTCGTCTACGGCCGAGATCGAACCCGCGTCCCCGTCGGTCGTCGCACTTGTTCTTGCCAAGCCGAAATCGGTTATGACGGCGCGCTTACCATCCCCGGGAGGGACCAACATCACATTGCCACACTTGAAATCCCGGTGAACGATTCCGGCATTGTGCGCCGCGTCCAAACCGCGGGCAAGCTGCTCCACCAGGGGTAAGGCCTCTGCGGATTTCATACGGCCCGCCGAGTAAATCCGATGCGAAAGCGTACAGCCCTGTAGTAATTCCATCGTAAAGAAAGCAACCGGAGAAAAATCGTCAGATTGCTTAGCTTGAGAAGGTTTCAGATGAAAGCCGAGATCGTAAATCCGGCACACATTCGGATGAGTAATCTTGCGGGCAAGCTGTATTTCTCTCCTAAAACGTAGCGCCGCCCTTTCGTTGCAGGAAATACTGGAAGAGAGCACTTTTAGAGCGACATGTTCCCCAAGGTGAGTATCGTTAACCTCATACACTTCCCCCATGGCACCGCGTCCGACGAAGCGGACCACCTCATATCGCCCCGCAATAAAGTCTCCTGGCTGGAATTGCGACGGTGGTTCGTCCTTATCGGACGGTTCAGGGGTGGCGGCTGCAGTACACAGCTCGAGACTATTTGGAGCATCCATACCCGAGCCCGGTGATTCCTGGTCGGGCCTATCTATGCGGGCAGACGGTTGGGATGAAAGGACGGTGGCAAGGCCGTTGCTTACTCTTCCCAGCAGGGTAGAGGGCTCAGGCAACGGCAGACCGCGAGGGTCATCTTCAGTCTCCGCCACGTCAAAGCTCCGGCGATTAAGATCAACAGATTATTGCACGTGTATAGTGCTAAGAACAGGACAAAATTTCTAGCAACGCTGAGCGCAACCTCCGTTACAATGTGATTTTTTGAAGGTTCTCGACGGTATTTTCGCGAAGGCTGACCCGCCATGCCACAGCTCGAAATTCATCGTGGGAAGAGCTTTTATAAGAACTACGTCCTCCCGAATGCCGACGTCGTTGTTATTGGCCGGACCCATTCGAGCGATGTAGTTCTGCCCGATGAAAGTCGTCGCGTCTCGCGAATGCACGCCGCTCTGGTTCGAATGTCTGCCAGCCATAATCACTATTTCATTCGCGACCTCGGAAGCGCGCACGGTACGGGAGTGAATGGATCTGGTATCTATCAGCGTGCATTGAACGATCTAGACACGATTGAAATTGGAGACTATCGGCTTCTCTTTTCTACCCAGACACATGAAGTGCGCCCCCGGAACCATCTCAAGGTTGGTCGAGGCGGAGGCGATGGTTCTGGGTGGGAGGTAAGCACTTCCATATTGCAACTTAGGGCGCGCTATGATGCCCAACCTTTCACGGCAGAACAGCACGAATTGCTGGAGCAGTTTGATCATAAGTTTCAGAAAGGGCCAACCCAGTCGGAATATGCCGATTTAGTCGCGGCTACTTTGCGAACACTCCACGCTGATCGTGGTTTCATTGGCATTTTCTCGCAAGCCACCCCGGACTCATTTGCCGAGCTAGCCGTAACTAACTTGCGAGACGAGGATGAAATTGTGATATCTGACACAGCCTTCGTACAACATTTGCGCGAAGGAGAAGCGGTCCAAGTCGGCGGCACTGTGCTGATGCCCTTCGGGCAGAAGAAGGTCGCCGGCTTTCTCTGTGTTAACCGGCGTGATCAGCAAAAGCCCTTGACAGCAAATGAAGTGGAGTTTCTGCGGTCTATCGCACGCCTGATGCCATCCCCGGTTGAAGTTGGTCCGCCCGCCGCCTCAGCTGAGGAACCCGTGGAATGGCCCATGGAAATGGTTGGACGGAGCAAGGAATGGCTGGAAGTTCTGGAACAAATTAGGTTGGCCTCGGAATCGCGAATGAATGTGCTTGTCCTCGGCGAAACCGGTAGTGGCAAGGAATTGGTGGCCCGGGCCTTGCATAAGCATGGCTTGCCGAGCGGCGCTCCATACGTCGCAAGAAATTGCAGCCAGACTACCGAGACTCTTGCTGAAACCGAGATCTTTGGCTACGCAGCTAAGTCTGGCATTGCGGGCGCAAATCCCAGAGGTTCGCCTGGTTGGTTCGAGCTGGCGCATGGAGGAACGTTGTTCCTTGACGAAGTGCACTGTCTTGCGCCTGCCATGCAAGACAAATTCCTCCGAGTGCTGCAAGACAAACAGGTATGGCGCATTGGGGCAAGAAGTCCGGTTGACGTTGAGGTGAACGTGGTTGCAGCCACGGATGAGGATCTAGGATGTGCGATGAAGGAGGGCCGGATGCGCGAGCCGTTTGTGTTTCGATTTGGCGCCAAGATTTGGGTCCCGGCGCTGCAGCGACGACGCGAGGACATCCCCCTGCTCGCCTATTTCTTTCTCGATAAGTATTCGAAGATGCACAACTCTCGAGCCCGGACAATTTCTCGTCGAGGCTTGCACTTTCTGTGGAACTACCAATGGCCAGGAAACGTCCGGCAACTAGAGAATGCCATCCATTCTGCAGTAGCGCGCGATCATGAAGTCATCTTCTCCTGGGACTTGCAGGACCAGTCTCCACCTGAATCCAATGCGACACAAGGCCAAGCTGGAGCTTCGGCATCGAGTGCAACCCTTCATAGCGGCATGCAGACTGCTGTCCCCGCCAAGAAACCGAAAAGTATGGACGAGGTAGAAAAAGAACACATCAAAGAAGTGCTGGAGGTTACTCAGGGGAACGTGACAAGGGCGGCAGAAATGCTGGGGTACAAAAGCCGGCAGACCATGCTGAACAAGATGGACCGACATGGCATTCCTCGAGACTATGCCGATCCACACTTGCCGGAATAGGCCCTGCCTCCGCCTAAGGATCTGTCGACGAATACTCGAGATTGCCGTCGGGACTTTAGCATGGCAGCATGAGCCGACCGTATTGAATGAACGCGCTCTTGTCCCCGCCTCAAGATCGAGCCGAGTTGACGTGCCAGGGGAGAATATTCGCAGCTACCGTAGCCCCAACAAATTCGTAAGAGCAGCTCCCTATGTAATCATGCGAAGGCGACCTATCGGCGACACGCGCCTTTCTTCGGCATCTCTGCCGTAGTCGTGCGGTCAGAATCACTCAGCCCGAACCAACTCCATCGCTTCGCAACTGCGCTCACCCTCCAATAATCACTGCAAGCTATCTAATAAATGGATGGCACCATCTTGTCGGTAGACATCCTCGCCTGAGCTGGCAGCTGAAATCCTCTAGTAAGTACCGCTAATGCGTCTTTGCTGAAGTTGGTTGCCGATGTGCTCTAGCAAATCCACGAGCTTCAAGATGTGGTGGCCGCGGAAGTGCGCAGAACGCCGACTCTCCGAGGCTCACGATCCCAGAAACGGAGGGTAGTATGAGATTCGCTACGAGAATTCTTCTGTTGTCGCTTGTGCTCGGCTTGTTTACTGCCGTCGCATGCGCATCAAATGTGCCCCTGGGCTTCATCTCCTACGATTTCATTGGAGATGGTCTAGCTGAGTTCGACATAACCAACCAGACCGGGCCCAATTCTTCGATCTTTCCGGACGTGACCTGGCCGGTATCGAATTCGATCAATCTCGCCAATCTGAGCCTCACCGTCAACTTCGCGGGCGGTGGCCAAATGATCTTCGGCTCTGGCTATTGGAGCCTTGATCCGGATGGGCTGTCCTGGACTGGCCCCCAACTGTCCGACAGCACTTTGATAACGTCGGCGGTCTTGACGGGAACCTTGAATCCGACTCTGCTTAATCTTAACGACGGGTCGGACTTTAACGCGAGTCCCAATTTCACTGCGACCATCAGCGATCCCAGCAATTTGCAGGACGGCGATTTCGCGATCATCTATGCGACGCCTGCAGGCACAACTCCTGAACCAGCTACGTTACTGCTGGTGGGGAGTGGTGCGCTTGGTCTGTTAAGTTTCCGGCGTCGAAAGTTTCACCGGAACGTCCGCAGCTGGTTCGGAAGCCGGACGGCGATCGCCTTGTTGGTTTGCGGCCTGTTGCTTCCTAGTGCAACGCGGGCTTTCGCATCGAGTGTGGTGAAGCTGAATGTATGGACGTCGCCCAGCCAAGGCTATGCTGGTGAGGGCAACGTCAGCGTCGCCGGATCAGGCTTTCCCACCGGCACAATTTTGCCCGGTAACATCACAATCTCGATTTGGCCAACAACCTGTATGTCAGGAACACCAACCACGACAACCGGCTTGCTCTATACTCACCTGACCGGTAGTGGCGGACGCGTGCAGTTCCTCATACCCGGTAGCATAACAGTGTCGGGGACTTACCCTGTATCCATCACCGATTCAGTGGATGGTATTACCAGTAGTAACTGTTCTAGCCTGAAAATCCTGATACGTCATGTCATTTCGTCGTGCGTACCCGGGGCTTCGATGGGTGTGCTCATTCAGGGTACGACCGTCAATGCCTATGTTCCCGACGGCGCATGGAGCAATCGTGGCACGACCGGGATCCAGGTAGCTCAAATCGAACCTACGGCCGGGTCGTTTAGGACAATTCCAACCCCTAACGTGACGAATTCCTGTTCTTCCAACTCAACGACGGGTGAGACGATTTGCACTGCCAACAACACCGACATCTATCGCATTACGGGAAGTACCTTGAATAGCACCGTTACCAGTCTGGCTACTGGCTCGTTGGGATTTTCCGGCGGGTCCTGTGAGAATTGCGGTGTAGCGATCGATCAAGTCGACAATCTCGCTTATATGCAGGTCGGTCTGGCCGGCTCTCCGTCGGGAGGCGGCATCGAGACGTTTGACCTGCATTCCGGTCTGCAGACAACCTTCCCAACTTTCAACCAACCATCAGAAGACATCCAGGTCGACCCTGGGAACCACTGGATACTCTCACCCAATGAAGACAGCGTCTATGATCTGATCAAGACCGATCCCCCACCGTACACGGAATATGCCATGTTCGTCTCTGGCGGACAAGAATTCGACTCGGCCGCTGAGGACTGCACCACCGGAATTGCGCTGGCGACGCAGGAGTTCACCTCTGGTCTCTTCATTACCGACCCGACCCAAGGTGTATTCGTCGGTGGAACGCCAGGAACCTGGAGCGCGCCGGGACATAGCGTTAACTTTCCGGAATTCGGCAATATGAGTGCCGGCACCACTGGAATCGCCGTTGCGCCGGGCTCGCACCTGGCTATAGTCACCGGCGAATTTGGTGGTAACGAGATCGGCGCAGTCACGTTGCCGTCAACCAGCGGCAGCGGCACTCCCGTCTTCGGGGACTACGTCGCAGCCTATCTGCCCAACACCCCTGATGGCGCTGGCTTCTCGCTTGGGTATGACCCGCATACGGTTACTGCCTATCAAAGTCCCAGTGGCGGATTCTTTGGGCTGGCAGCGGATTGGGCATCGGGCATTCCCACCTACGTTGCCGTTGTTAACCTGCAAGGCCTGCTCAGCGCGCCGCGTTGCAGCGGCGATTGCCTGCTCGGGCCCCATGAAGTGGACCCTCATTATGACCTTGTGGCCCACGGTATCGTGAGATACGTTCAGGTCCACTGATAAATCAGAAACCCCGGGTCGAAAAGACAGAATTGGATTTTCGGCCCCCAACCCTCCATAGAAGTTGTGCATCCGGGTCGCAGGCATGAGCAGCCTGTGACCCTTTTTTGGGGTCTCGCACGACAATTCGCGTAATAAATATGTTGCTGGCTTGCTCTTCAAGTAGCAGAATGTCACCGAATCCGGCCTCACTTTGTGGCCGATGCTGTCAACAAGATTGGCAGAGCGAGCGCATAAGGAAAATCAGATGAACTAATTTCGACGTTAGAATTTGGTTGGTGAATAGCAGGAGTGAAGCCAAAAATCCAGCAGTAGCCCAGGTAGAACGCATCAATGCCGGATAAGAATGTCACCAACGAGACCGCCGTAACACCGGTTACGCCGACCACCCCCACGTTACGCGTTCACATCGTTTGCGGAACGATTGAAGACGTCGGCCAGGAGGAACTCGCCGCCGATTGTCCGGGAATCGACGCGATAGCCGTCGGCCACTATGCGAAGGTAGAGCCTCAGTTTGCCGAGCTTGCTCTCGACAACGCGATCAGCGGCTTCTTGCCGTCGTTGAAAGCTAATGCAACCGACTCCGTAGCGGTTGGCGTAATTACGGACCTTACAACACGCGGCATCATTCAGGGCGAGTTGGCAGTGCCCTTCTTCCTGCCCGATCCGCGGGACAACGGCCGGATTATCGTCATCGCCGGCATGGGTTCGGTTGGTCGCTTTGGAGCTCCAGAACTCGGTGTTTTGGTCGAGCAAATGTTTTGGGCGCTGGCCCGGCTCGGCAGGAAGCATTTGGCGACTGTCTTGATTGGTTCCGGCACCGGTAACATCGAGACCGACACGGCAGTGGCTCACTGGATGGACGGCGCCGCAGTGGCGATAGCGAACGGGCCCTTGGCTTGTCCCACCGACCTGACATTCGTCGAGAAGATCCCGGCAAAGGCGGAAGAGATCCGTTCCGCTTTGCTCAACCACAAAAGCGGTCCCAACCGTCCCGGCCTGACTATGAGTGTCACACCTTTGGAGCCGATCCCGGTACCCAACGGAGAGGCTGCGCCCCGTCCGGCGGCGACCAAGAGCTCTACACATATCTCGGGGGAAAAGCGCGGCAAGAGGTATATGTTGGGCGCGCTGTCGGACGAGGCGTCCTATCACGAGACCCACACAGACTTCGATCCCGACACCATAGTGCGCGCCAACAATGAGCTGGCAGCCAAAGCAACAGCTGAACATCAGCGCCAGGCAGGCGAATTTCTCTTCAAGCTGATCGCTCCCAAATCGCTGCGCGATGCATTCGCACGCAAGGACCCTATTGTCATTGAGTGCGACAATCATGTTGCCCAACTGCACTGGGAAATGATGGTAGTTCGTGGTCTTGCGCGGAATTCCATCGGAGACGGCTCGGAATTCCTGGGTATTTATCCGGGCATCGCTCGTCAATTTCGAAATAGTTTTGTGCTGCCCCCGGCGCCGCCGCGCATGTCTGGTCGCACGTTGCAGGTCTTGATCGTTGCCGACACTGACGATGTCAGGCCCCTGCAGCGTTCCCAGGACGAGGCCAAAACGATAGCAGAGTTGTTCAAGGAGTATGACAACTTCCTGCAGTCATCGGGTGCAAGTCGACGCATTTCAGTGGAGACGCTCATCGGCCCCGACCGGGCAACCTACGACAATGTGTTGGAACGGCTGCTTAAGTATCCGCCATACGACATCCTGCATTATTCCGGACACTGCGAATACGTAGAGGATGACCCACCGAAGTCGGGATGGCTTTTCAGCAAAGGCAAGAAGATCACGGCTTATGAACTGGCGGGGAGCGATTGTGTTCCGGGATTCATCTTCTCGAACGCTTGCTGTTCCGGCGACATCCCAGATCACAAGCAGCGAGGGCCGATGCCAAGCTTCGCGGAAGAGTTCTTCAAGCAAGGCGTCAGAAATTTCGTATGTACCGCATGGCCGGTTGCGGGCGGTCCCGCACATGACTTCGCATGCACGTTCTATAGGGAGATGCTGGGAAGTGCCAATCGTCGCGGGAGTTACATGTTTGAAGCCATGCGGGAAGCCCGGAAGTCGATTTTGAACACGAATGAGGCCTGCAGTCGAAGCTGGGGCGCATATCAGCACTATGGGAATCCGTGGTACAGGCTGGTCTAGCTCCTGCTATCAAAAGAGATGGCGAGCACGTTCCACAAACCCTTGTTATTCCTGCAGAAAGATGTTGAGGAGAGAGTTGTCTGCTGGGGATTGGCTGCTGAGCCATGCCTTGATGATTGTGCGCCACTTCTGATCGGCCGGGTCATCTCCGTCCTTCGCTCCCGAGAAGAACTCCTCCGGGCGATTACGACAAGATCGATATAATTCAGTACAGACGGGCTCGGAGGGTAACGCGATGCAATTGTGTTTCGTTCTCATGCCGTTTGGCACAAAGACCGGCCCTGATGGAAGAACAATCCAGTTCGATCAGGTTTATGAGCAACTGATCAAGCCAGCAATTGTTGCGGCGATTCTTGAACCGATTCGAGCCGACCATGAGGAAGCCGGTGGGTTCATTCAGAAACCGATGTTCGAAGCGTTACTGCTGTGCGAGTTTGCCGTGGCGGACCTAACCAACGCCAATCCAAATGTTTTCTATGAACTCGGTATTCGGCACGCGGTGCGGCCTTGGAGCACCATCCCGATCATGGCGGAAGGGGGTAGGCTGCCCATTGACGTAGATGCGCTAAAAACTGTCTTTTATCAAATAGGTTCGGATGGCACGCCGGCGCCCGACAAACTGGAGACAGCTCGAACTGTGATTACAGGAATGCTCCGTGAGGCGAAGAACGGCAATATAAAGGACAGTCCTATCTATCAGTTGATTGATTACTACCCGCAGCCTCAACTTGATCGTGAAAAAGCTGATATCTTCCGTAGCCAAGTCAAGTACTCCCGCGAAATGAAAGACAAACTGGCGGAGGCCCGGCAACAGGGTGTCGACGCTTTGCTTGATATTGAGGGGCATCTCGCACCGGTTGAGAGTGTTGAATCAGGCGTCGTTATCGATTTGATGCTCTCCTACAGGTCGTGCAAGGCATTCGACAAGATGATTGCCTTGATTGAGAAGATGTCGCCCGCCCTTCGTCAGACGGTTATGGTGCAGGAGCAGTATGCGCTGGCACTCAATCGCGAGAAGCACGCCGATAGGGCAGAGCGGGTCCTTCTGGACCTTATTAAGAAACGTGGGCCGAGCAGCGAGACCTACGGGATCCTGGGTCGTATCTATAAAGATCGGTGGCAAGACGCATTGAACGCTGGCGACGATCTACTCGCGCGTGGATTTCTGGATAAAGCAATAGGAGCTTACGTAAAGGGTTTTGAAGCGGATTGGCGAGACGCGTATCCGGGTATCAACGCAGTCACACTCATGGAACTTCATGATCCTCCTGATCCACGACGTTTGCAGCTGATACCTATCGTCCGATATTCGATTGAGCGGCGGATCGCGATAGGAGTCCCAGATTACTGGGACTATGCAACACTCCTTGAGCTTGCAATGCTCGCTGGCGACCAGCAGAACGCAACTGCCGCCCTAGCCGATTCGCTGGCGGCGATTCGAGAGCCCTTCGAACCCGACACAACCGCTCGCAATCTGCGGCTTATTACACAAGCAAAAACCAAGCGTGGAGAGCTGCCGCCATGGATGGAGGGAGTGATGCAGAAGCTCGCGCAGCGAGCGAACGGATAGTGCGGTGCGCAAATATTCCATCCGGCCTCTATTCCAAATCCGATTCCCTGGCCCGCTCACTGGCCTCGGTTTCCCCGGATCATTATCAGATATTATGATGTAGCTCTTTTTGAGACCCTCTATGACATCGTGCATTCACGTAGTTCCTTCTTCCTCCCAGCAACGACCTTTGGCATACGATCCGCTGCTCGACGATGTTGGATACATGACCTGCATGACTCTGGTGCTGCTCGGAAATTACGCGCAGACCGGGCATCTCGGCGGACCGCTCGCGTACACACCGTACAACGTGGCGGCGCATTTGACCGGTCCTGAAAACGGCGGACTCCGTTTCGATTACCGCCGGCCCAAGCATCCTTACTGCGACAAATTCATGCTCGCAGCGGGCCACTCGGTCCCTACCCTCTATGCGCTGTGGATGATCATGGGCCAGGCGTTGTATCGCAAGTATCAGCAGACCGGCGATCCGCGTTATCGCGTTGACCCGCAGGTCGCGATGCTGCCGATCGACGCGTTGGGATTCCGGCGCGGCGCGGGCGCGTTGAAGACGCTGCTGCAGGAAACGGGTTTGGAAGACCATCCGCTCTTCGCACAGGCGAAAGGCCGCGGCATCCGCGCGCTCGCGGGACATGCCGAAAGCACCGACTTAACCAACGACGTGAACGGCGGACCATCGGGCATCGGCATCGCAACGGCCGCAGGCAAAGCGGCGTTCTGGGATGTGGTGGGCGCGCCGGAGTCGCCGAAAGTGATCGCGCTGGAAGGCGAATTCGCGCTCACCGAGGGTCATGCACAGGAGTTGAAGACCCAGGCGCTCGCGTTGCAGGTGGGAAAGCGCTTGCGCGTGATGGTGTCCGATAACAACGCGGGTATCGACGATTGCCTGATTGGCGGGAAGATTGGCGGTGTGATCTCCGCGAAGTTCTGCGACTGCTACGATCTCGTGAGTCAATGGACGTCGTATGGATGGAACGTCTTCACCTTGTCGAACGGTAACGATTACGGCGACGTAACCGCGGCGCTGCGAGCGATGGACGAAGTGGACCCGCACGACCGCCGTCCCATCGTGGCCATCGGCAAAACCGTCAAGGGCTATTGGCCCGCGGCCACCGACGGAAAAATCGCCGGCTACGGCGATCAATTGGTGAGTTACGCAAGCCATCCCTATGCGCTAAAGATGAACTCGGAGTATTTTGTCGCGCTGGCGCAGACGTTCGAGAAGCATTACGGCGTGGAGTTCGAAGGAATTCGCAAGGGCCCGGTCAGCAACAATCGCGAGCGCTTGATCCAGTTCAAGACGAACATCGACGTGGTGATGTCGCTGCTCGACCGCAACGGCTTGGGTGATCGCCTCGCCGACCGCCTGGTGGAAATCGGCGACACCGTGCGCGACGACGTGAAGCTGCGCATCTCGGCCTCGAGCGATCCGTTCCTCGACGATCGCCTGCGCGTCGCGGCGCTACCGGAGGAGCCGCAGAAGGTCTCGATTCGCAACGCGGTTTCCGGTACGGAGAAGCAAGTTAGCATTGCTCTGTTCAAGAAACCGGGCGAGATTGCCGGAGCGCGGCGCGCAATCTCCGAAATCATCAAGTGGATGAATTACGTCACGGAAGGACGATTCTTCACGGTGGCCGCCGACCTTTCCGAGTCGATCAACGTCGAACACGGCAGCTTGTGGGGACACTATAGTCCTACGGACAATCCGCTGGGCACGCGCCTGAAGGCGCCCATTCAAGAAGCGGGCAATGTTTCCACTGCCATCGGGCTGGTGAGTCAAAGCGCTTCCGTCGATCCCGAAAAATTCGCCGGTGTTTGGGCTTTGAGCGGCACGTACGGAGCGTTCACGCCGCTGATGTACACCCCGGCACGGGTGTGGAGTCAGCAAAATCAGGACAGCAAATTCCGGGTCGGCGTGCTGCATATTCTCGCCGCGCACTCCGGTCCTGAAACCGCGGCCGACGCGCGCACCCACTTCGGCATCTTCGCGCCGCAGGTGTGGAAGCTGTTTCCGCGTGGTCAGGTGATCAATCTGAGCTTTTGGGATTACAACGATGTCGCGCCCGGCTATTTCGCGGCGGCGGAAATCGCGGCGCGCGATCCGCACGTAGGCATTATCACAATAGAGGTGGCGCGTCCCGATTTCCCAGCCGCGGACCGCAGCCATTTCTCCGACTCCGATCTGCGCGCTGCGGCCAAAGGCCTGTACGTGATCCGCGATTTCGCGCCGGACAAGCCGCGTCACGGTTACGTGATCGCGCAAGGATCGAGTTCTACTTTCAATCTTGTGAAGGTCCTGCCGAAACTCGAAGCGGCGGGTGTAAACGTAAAGGTGATCGCGGTGATCAGCGAGGAGCTGTTCGATCGCCAGCCGCAGGCGTATTGCGATTCTGTGCTACCGCCCGAGGCCCGTTACGATTTGATGGTGGTATCAACGGGCACGCGACGCATGTGGCCGCTGCGCAACCTCGGTCCGTTGACGGATGAGTATTCCCTCACCTCCGATTTCGACAATTCCTGGAGAAGCGGCGGACTCGAACTGGAAGTGATCGCGGAAGCGCATCTCGATCCCGATTCAATTTTCACAGGGGTGGAGCGATTCGCAAATGAACGCGAGCGCCGCATCGGCGATCAACGCAAAATGATCGGTTAGTCACAGCTGCCGCCTCGCGAGTTGATTGACGTGAATTTTCAAATGGAAAAACAGGCAGACGCGACCGTCTACAAAATCGGTGATAACAACCGAACGGTGAGCAACAAGCAGAATGAAAAGGAGGAGCCCGGAGAGTCCGGCTCCCAGCTGTTTGCTGAATATTGCCTCGCAAGCAGTCTTCGGCGCAGTGCTCAAAATTGATGACAAATACTTCGCCGTATCTGCGACTTAGAGCGCGCCAGCCTTTGGGGACTCGCTGTCCCTCCAACTATGTAGAACAGGAAAACAAATCCTGCAAGCCAACGATCTCCCAGATCGAGTCACTCAATAAGGCAACTTCAAATTGCTCTGGAAAGACTCCCCTGTAGCTGGGATAGGGAGCGTTGCTTGAACAACCGCCGACGGCTGACCGGCTACATCGGTATTTTTCGGACTGACTGGTTGGAGATCCAGGAGAAGAATTCTGCTGTCAGAGTGATAGTTCTCGCCAGACGCAGTTTGCGCTTGGAACACTGGATCAACCGAATGCAAATATTCCTGGCGGTTGACCGACAATGTGTTCGTCAGGTCGATTCCAATGAAGTCACGTTCCGCATCCACGGCAGGGTCAATCCTATGACCGATCAGATGCCCTCGCTTCGCGATTTCAATGGCAACGTCGTGAGTGGCGGATCCCACCCAGACGGGGGTCCCGTCGATGGTGTAATCGGCTTTCCAGATTCGAAGATGGTGACGGCGCGAGACGATCGCCCCCGGATCGGGCAAGGCATACGAATAGTCCTGCACTCTTCCGAACAGGTAAAACCTCGCCATCGGCAGACTCGCGTCTTTGGTTCCATGCCGCAACAGGTGCCAGACGAATACGGGCTTCCATTTGTCAGTCTTGACCCAGCCGGCGCGCGCAAACGCTTCCTGCAGGTCCTTCTGTTGACCGACAAAAACCAAGTTCAGCATGTCGCCCTCGCGGCCCTCAGCATTGAACACTCGCGGCGGCAGATAAGCCATCATCTCGCTCAGCTCAGAAGGACTTTCTAACGAGCGTTGTAACCCGGCCGACAGAATCGACGTAGCGCCATCGACATGAGCCGTGATCTCTGTACTTTTCACGATGGTGCTGTCGTGGCCACGAGTGAGAAGGAAAACCGGCGCAGCAGGCAGAAAGACCAGTCCGGTCGCGATCATCGCGACTGCCATCAGTTTGGTGCGGGAGTGTCCCTTCACGGCCATACGTGCTTGCAACCCGACCCGATCGCCGTTGGCCAGCTCTACCGAATCGAGTTTTAGCGCTACGTTGCCACCCATTCCCAGGAACCGCTTGCCCTTAACTCCAGTGACCGAGCCGCTGGCGACGGTTCCGGCCGGAATCACGGTGAAGCCCGCAACGCTCACATCTCTCACCACGACAAAGTTCAGGCGGTCCCCTGGGCGGGCGTGGGCAGAGGAAACGCTCTCGGCAAGTTGAAGCTTGATTGGAGTTCCGTCTGGAATGATCAATCTGGCAGGGATCGCACGCATCATCTGGGCTGAGGCATAAGTCATGAGAAACATTGTGACCAGAATGTGAGCCGATATTTTGCGAAGATACACGCTGAACAATGAATGCCGCCTTTACGGGAGGTGCTCGCCTCTGAGCCGCGACGGCCAAGGGTGCCAAAATCATCGGCGTGGCGGATAAGAAACTCTAGCCCGGGCTGGCAAGCGGTGTATGTTCACAATTGCACACTTATAGAGATCCCACTGAGACGGGAGCACCGCAGACTTCGCTCTCGAACTTGAAGGGTTCATCCGGAAATCGGCGATTACATCTCTGCGAGTATCCCCGCCCGTTTCGGGATAAAGCCTAGGACCATTCCTGGAGGTGGTCAATTTTGCTCAGACCACAAAAAGCCACGAGACTACAAAAGTGATAGCCCTCAAAGAGGCTCATAAGAAGTCGCAATCCGAGCTTTACGAGGGGCAAGGAGAAATATGAAAACCAGCACGAAAGACAGGATCAAGGGTAGCTTCCACGAAGCGAAGGGAACCATCAAGGAGCAGGTCGGAAGGGTCACGAACGACAGGGATTTGAAGGCCGAAGGGAAAGCTGAAAAGAAAGTGGGGCAAGTTCAGCAGCGAATCGGCGATGCTAAAGAAGCCGTCACAAAGTTGAAAGTAAAGCTGGCAGACCTAAAAGCCGGATAGGCCATGCGGAAATGAATCGGCGAAAGCGAAAAGGCGGTAGCGGTAGAAACGTCGCCATCGAAACTCGATAAATTACTTGGAGTTCCCACCCTCTCGCTGTTGTTGCGAAAGGGTGGGAACTCAGAGCCAGACCTCACGCGATTCGACTTGGCCGTCTCTCATCCTAATGAGAACCTGGCGACAACTCTTGTAAGAACCCGTGCGACAACAATCCTACAACGCGACCACCGCACAAAGCGCTCGTCGCTTCCGGGGCTCCCGCGGGGGTGAATCAACAGTAGCAGCTCTTCTGACCGATTCCGCAATACGAGGCTTCGCCATTTCCTTCTCGACCGCGCGGAGAGTTACTGCCCAAGATTTCTTCTTCTTTCTTGGCATACGATCATCATGCCACGGCGTCGAAAACCGAGAACGGTCAATTCAGACCAGAGGGACAAATTCTGGAGATGCATTTTCAGCGGAGGAAGGAACGCCTCGCGCGGGGAAACCCCCAAACCGGTCGCAGCTCCCTTACTCTTGCAGAAAGATGTTGAGGAGAGAGTTGTGAACTCGAATTTCGCCGTTATATTCGATGAAGCCCAGTTTCCTGAAGCGATTCATGAAAAAACTCACGCGGGAGCGGGTTGTGCCAATCATCTCAGCCAATATCTCCTGGCTGATCTTGGGAACAACGGTCTCGGGTTTGCTTTCCTTACCGAACTGCGCGAGCAATAGCAGAATTCTTGCCAGCCGCTTTTCGCTGGAATTAAAAAGCTGATCGACCAGATCGGCCTGGATGCGAGCGTTGCGAACCAGAAGAAAAGATACGAACACGTTCGAAAATGTAGGGTCTTGACTAAGTGCGCGGATCATTTCCGTCTTGCTGATCCTGAGAAGTGCGCTGTCGGTCATCGCCGTGGCGGTCGCCAGTCGAATGGGATGAGGCGAAACCATGCAGTTCTCCCCCAAGAATTCCCCGGCGCCAACCAACGTAATTGTGGCTTCCTTCCCGGCCGCGGAGGTAACTGTTACTCTCAGCCGCCCCCTCTGCACGTAAAAAATCGTGTCGGCAGGGTCCCCTTGCGAGTAGGCCACTTGATCTTTTTTCAGAGAGAGAACTTTCTTGCCCAACCCGGATCTGACGAGAAAGCTCTTGGGATCGAATGCGGCATCCTCGTTCGGTGGTTGCAGTTTGGACGTTTGAAGCCGGGAAGGCTTCGCAATTACGCCCTCGGAGAGTCTCACGGGTCGCGCCAAATCAACCAATGGACCCCGTTTGGCTGGAGAGCCCTGGCTGCGGGCTGGAATGCCCCGGCTGTTCATCTCGTACCTCCGGAGGGGGCGCTCACGCTTCTGTATTATACATCTTAGTTAAGAGCCGCCCGTTGCGTTTCTGTTCAATATTGCACTGTTTCTCCATTTTGGAATTTGAGCCGTTTGAGCGATTTTGCACAGTCCGTTCTATTCCAAGGAGGTACGCTCGGGGTGTGACGGGAACTTGCGGACGAAGCGCACATGCGATACCTGCCCGGAAGGATTGTCCCCTCGCGAAATGCTTCTTGAGGCGATGTGACGCCTTGATCAACAGGTTGATGGGCCCGCAAAGTTAACCCTTCGACGTGTGTGATAGCGGAAAGATCAACCCTGTGGGAGACGCTTGTGGTAAGTAATAGCGCGCTTACTTTTAATCCGGGCAAGTTTCTTAAGAAGATCGGCAGTCGAAGGACCAGCCGTGAGTACCGTAATAAAGAGTCCATTTTTTCTCAGGGCGACGTTGCCGATGCGATGTTTTATGTCGAGGCCGGCAACGTGAAGCTGACCGTTCTGTCCAAACGTGGGAAGAAGGCCGTCATCGCTATTTTTCGGCAAGGCGACTTCTTCGGAGAAGGCTGTTTGGGAGCGTCGTCTCTGCGGATGTGCACCGCCACCGCAGTACAGGCGTCCACCATTGCGCGTGTGGAAAAGGCGATCATCGTTCGCATCATCCACGAAGACGCTGGCTCCGCAAGGCTGATTATCGCGCACCTGCTTTCACGGGTTGTGCGGATTGAAGAGGACTTCGTCGATCAACTCTTCAATTCCAGCGAGAAGCGGCTGGCACGAACTCTTCTTTTACTCGCGGGCTTCGGGAGGCAGTCCAAGCCATATTCCGTCAACCTGAAGGTGAGCCAGGGAACGCTGGCTGAAATGGTTGGCACCACCAGATCGCGAGTAAGCTTCTTTATGAATCGCTTTCGCGAAATGGGTCTCATTGACTACAACGGCACCTTACGGGTACGCAAGGCACTACTGACCTTCCTTCTGGACAAACAGGTAGCACATTAAGGCCATACATTTCCGACCCAAATTTAACCCACCAAAGTTGCATATAAATTCCGACTAATTCTCCAAATGAAGAGGAAAATCTACCCCGCCAGGCTCATGGTGGGGGAAACTGGTTGGAACTTGGATGCAAGAATGTGCACTTCAGTAACGAAAACTTCTTGTTTTTACAGGAGGTTAGCGAGGAGACAGAATTGCAGACCAACCAATATCGGTTGCTAGCCACTCTGCCACCATTGTGCCATTCGTTCCAATGACAGAGAGGCCGGATCCTTTGAGATTGGAACGCGGCGGAGCCCTCCATGAAACTGTTGCGCGTTTGTTGCCTCGTCCTCCCTTTGTTTGCCCTCACAGCTCATGCCGATGTCCTCGGTAGCGCGGACGCCTTCGGCATTCTGGGCGCATCAGCCGTGACCAACACCGGCCCCAGCGTGGTATTTCAAAATCTGGGCGTCGCTCCTGGAACATCGATTACCGGATTCCCTCCGGGAATTGTGCTCGGAACGATTCATGACGACGACGCGGTCGCGATGCAGGCTCAGGCCGACGCGCTGACTGGCTACAACACCCTAGCGGGCTTGTCACCTACGCAGATTTTAACGGGTCAGGATCTCGGTGGCCTTACGCTTAGCCCCGGGGTTTATTTCTTCGCGTCGTCGGCTCAGATGACCGGGACGCTCACCCTGAACTTCGAAGGCCTCAGCAACATGATGGTCGTCTTCCAGATTGGAAGCACACTGACCACGGCAAGTGCTTCGATGGTGGACATCATTAATCCGGGTAGTAATGACCAGGTCTTCTGGCAGGTTGGTAGCTCTGCAACCTTGGGAACGACCACGGACTTCTATGGGAGCATTGTCGCGGACCAGAGCATCACGTTAAATAGGGGCGCGAATATTACTTGCGGTAGAGCGATAGCCCTGAATGGCGCCGTCACCATGGATACCAATAACGTGGACACCGGCAATTGTGCCGTTGGCACTGGCACCACCCCGGAGCCAGGAACCATCGCTCTGTTGGCTACAGGTGGAGCAATGGCCGCGGGTGCTAATTCCTCGGATTTCTCTTTCCTAGGGCTGGGTTCAATCGCTGCGTTTTTCAGGAAGCGGAAGCGTTAAGAATTAGGTTTGAAATGTGCCCCCCATCCAAGCTCCCGCTTGGGTGGGGTTTCTCCCACATTGCTCCCTCTCTTCAGGTGTACTTCTTCATAGACATTGCACGTTGCCCCCTGCGGCTTATCGAGTCCGCCCAAAATTGAAAAGTGGTCAATTTTGATCAGGTCTTGCGGGGCAGAGTTATCTTCCACAAGCTAGACCAATCACCCAGGCTGGGGGTCGGCGACGATGATGTCGATCATTGACTACCAGGAGCTTTTCACGTTGGGATGACGGAGCTACCGGCGGGCGCCGACGACGTTTGCCTGGTGCACCAGCCCGGTCTCCCGAACAGTTACTGAGCGCATTACAAACTTTCACACCGCACGTACCGGTCCTGTCGACGGGTTTTCTGCTGGCGTTTCCGAAGATCCGGCCGATGTTGAGGGGGAGCCGAACTGCTCGCCGGGGACCATGACCGCTTCCTGTACACGCGCTGGTTAGGAGCGCATGGGGGGTCTGTCGTTCGATGGCTGGACCTCTCATCGTGGATGCGATGCGGCGGGTCGCACGAGGCGAATTGTTTGTTCAGGAATCGCAATTCCGACATCTGAGGCAGCCCATACTCGGGTGTCTTGGCCTCGAGCAACACCCACGGATCGCACGCCTGCTGGCATCGGGCGCGTCTCCATTAGCTAACTTAGGCAATTTTCTTCGAAGGACGCTCTACCGTCTTTCCCCAATCCCATACCTGCTTTTCGGCCTCTCGCCGGGTGACTCCGTAGATCTCCTGGATCTTTCCAGCTAGTTGCTCGCGCTTGCCGGAGATTTTGTGCAGGTCATCGTCCGTGAGCTTGCTCCAATTTTCCTTCGCTGAACTCATAAGTTGTTTCCATTTGCTTTCTACTTGTTCCCAGTTCATTTGTTTCTCCTTGTGAATTGTTGCTGATTTAGGCAAAGACGGAAGGCCCTGCTGCGAGCTGGCCTGTTTTCTGAATCTCTAGTTTTGATCTCTAGTTTTGCAGGCAACGATCGACGTCAAGCTCTTTCGGGCATTCGCGGGGTTGGCGAACGCTATTGAATAGCGCCAGGACCGCTATCTTTTGCACGTTGCTCGATCGACCGAATCTGACAGCCTCGCTGAATGTGGCGAGCATGTGCGGTGATCGAGATATACGGAATGCCGAGGAAGTACTTTCTCGATATGTGGCTTAACTCCAGACAGTTGAAATGTTGCAGCTGAGTTTGGGCCAGCAGGCGTTTCACTCCGCGGCGCAGGGTGTTCTGTCCGCCCCATGCCGGCACAACGGCGCTGATCTCGCCAGCCATAAAAAACAGATTGCATCCGCCAGCTCGAACTTTGTGATCGAGACCTGAGCTCTCTTGAGCTGCTAACGAAGCCCAATTCTCAGAGTAGGGTTCGCTCTGCACCCCGAGTGAGCCCAGGAACGCTGATGGCTGAACCATCATCGTGCCGGATTGGATTTGATTTGGCATAGAACCTCGTCAGGTTTGCTAAGAGATAGGACTTCAGATGGGCTGACTTAGATCAGAGAACCTGAAAGAGGAAAGGAATTGCTCACTCATTCTCGACCGTAGGCCTATCCACCCGAAATGTCAACCGATATATGACACTCGTCCTCGCCTAACGTCGCGTTTCTCTGTGCAGGACTGCTCACTGAGCAATGTTGACCAGCTTCCTCAGCCACGGCTGCTCCATAATCATCGTTAGGGATGTGTGTGGCCTGAATCGGTCGCGCTCACAAGGCGGAATTAAATGAAGATTGTTTCACGACTCATCTGTTGCTCTCTGATGACGCTTCTAGTCTGCTATGCAGCGCGAATGACGGCACAGTCGCCCAATCAGGAACAGAACCTGTTTGCGTGCAAGAACGGCTGGGACTCGTGCGATCGCTCGGCTTTGACCCAGGCTGCCAAGAACGAAGTAACAGTGGCCAAGCACGAGCAAAACATCTCTGACTGCAAAAACGAATGGAGCTCATGTGATCCTTCGAAACTCAGCGCGACGGAGCTGGCCCAAGTGGCCATAGCCGCGCACCAAAATATGATTTCCGATTGTTGGAGTGGGCTGCGATCGTGCGACCATTCCAAATTGACAACGTCCGAAGCGGCTGGCGTTGCCATGGCAGAAAACCAGAGAAATGTCTCCGACTGTTGGAACGGATGGTCGTCCTGCGACTTATCGAAACTAAGTCAGACTGACCTGAGCGAGGTAGCGGTGGCTCAGCGCCGGCGTAACATCGCGCAGTGTTGGGATGGCTCGGCAGCTTGTGACCGTTCCAAACTATCGAAGACGGAATTAAGCGAAATAATCGTTGCCGATCGCCAACGCAATTATTTGGCATGCACCAGCGATTACCTCGAGTGCGATCCGTCGCGGCTAACACCTGCGGAAGCCAGCGCAATTGTCGCCGGCAAGAATCCGACTGCACGATAAGAGATAGAGCTGCTGTTTGATACTGAGA
This sequence comes from uncultured Acidobacteriaceae bacterium, assembly GCA_963748225.1. Taxonomy (GTDB): domain Bacteria; phylum Acidobacteriota; class Terriglobia; order Terriglobales; family Acidobacteriaceae; genus Bog-257. The sequence continues at coordinate 1,165,831 of CAVVHW010000007.1, read as the reverse complement.
ACAGTGTTACGAATCCAATAATGCATTTGCTATCCGCCCACTGCCGCGTATGCAAAGGAGACCAGTTTAGGACCGCTCCGCCCGAGAGCTGGGTTGAACGAGTTGTTCTGCCCCGCCTTTTTCTGTGCCCGGGGCGATGCATTGTGTGTCACAAACGACGGTACGTACCTACGTTTCAACGATGGACGGCTGTGCCCAACTCGTGGCGGTGAGGCGCTTAGCGACACTCTCATCCAATCGGTACTTCACTATAGAACTCTGTTACACGGCCGGTGCTGAATCGGTTGCGGTTTTCCATCATTGTGACGGCACTGCGTTCCATTCGAACGGCGCCATATGGCGCACGACCCCTGAAGGTGGCAGTCCAACATAGCGCTTCCCACAGGATAGGCAGACCGAACCGAACCGCCTCACGTCAGTCTCGCGCTGAATTTCCGTTTCGCGAGTTGAACCTGATCCTGAGATGACCGGGCCGTTGCAATCACCACAGATAGATGCCGATAAGTGAAGATAGTGTGTTGTCATAATAAATCTCATTGTCCCCACAACTGCTTACGGGGCAATCATATCTATGCCCGACATTCCCAGTCTGTCCAATATGGCTCATCTCGTTTATTTGCATTGAAAACTTTCTCCCTGACTTGATTCTTGACCTGCGCAATTGGGGTGTTCTGTTTTGACCAGACCCCGGGGCCGTGGGCGTGACATCGTAGTGGAGTAGCAAGTTGTGACTGTCTACCGCCAGGAGAGAGCATGCCAAGTGGCTCCAAGCCTCGGATTCTAGTTGTCGACGACGAAACCAGTATTCGGGAAAGCCTCGGAATGCTGCTGGTGGCCTCCGGCTATGACGTGGCGGAAGCAGAAAACGGTGCGAGTGCTGTATTGCACTTGAACCGGGCGGTCCCCGATCTGATCGTGACCGATCTCAACATGCCGTACATGTCGGGAATGGAACTGATCTCGCATGTGCGTAGCCGCTATCCGTCGGTTTCGATTGTCGCAATGAGTGGAGACTACGAGGGTGATGCCGTTCCTGCTGGAATCGTCGCTGACAGGTTTTACCCCAAGGGACAACACCCCCACAATTTGTTGACAACCATCGCAGGCTTGCTCGCAACGAACCCGGCGTGCGGGAGTACGCATGAAAGCCGCACTCGGCCGGAGCTCGATTCATAGAGAAGAGGAGAAAAGTATGCTCGGAACTATCTTGATTGTTCTGCTGGTTTTGTTTCTGGTGGGCGCTCTGCCGAGATGGAATCACAGCCGCTCTTGGGGTTACTTCCCCAGTGGTGGCCTGGGTTTAATCCTGGTCGTTGTTGTGATTCTGCTGCTGCTTGGCCGAATATAGTGTAGCCTCGCAGTAGACCTTCAAAATCCTCAAACCCTGCTGCTGGCTGCGAAGTGGCGGCCTCACGGCAGGCTTCGCTGCGAGTAACGGCCCAGCTCTGTTACTGAGCAATTACACCATTTAACTCTCACAACCAGCATAGGAGGAACATATGCTCTGGACGATTTTTGTCATACTCCTGGTTCTGTGGCTTCTCGGCTTCAGTTTCCACTTAGGCGGCGCTCTGATCCACCTTTTGTTGGTCATTGCCGTCGTGGTCTTAGTTATCAACCTGATCAGTGGCCGTCGGACGGCCTGATCTTCACGGCGAATCTACGCTACTCGTAAACTCACCCACAAATCACGTGGAACGAAAAAGGAAGTGTTATGAAGAAATATGCAATTGCGTTGATGATGTTCTCTGTAGGTACTTTCGCGTTTGCTGGCCCGGCACAGCAAGATACCAGTGCGCGCCTACAAGCGGCCGGCCAGGTCATGAACGAGATCATGGCTGCGCCTGATAAAGGCATTCCGGAAGAAGTGCTGAATGGCGCCAAATGCATCGCTGTGGTACCGGATATGGCGAAGGGTGGCTTCGTGGTCGGGGGAGAGCATGGACGCGGTGTGGTTACCTGCCGCACTGCTCACGGTTGGAGTGCGCCAGCATTCATTTCGATCGGCGGAGGCAATTTTGGGTTCCAGGCTGGCGCTCAGTCAGTCGATCTTGTCATGTTGTTCATGAATGACAAGGGTGTGCAAGGGTTGCTTTCAAGTAAGTTTGAGCTCACCGGTGAGGCATCAGCCACGGCCGGCCCGGTCGGACGGCATGCGTCGGCGGGAACTGATTGGAAGATGGACACGGAAGCTTTGAGTTACTCGCGTACCAAGGGCTTATTTGTCGGAGTCGCCGTGGATGGCGCCAAGATCCAGCAGGATAATGACTCCACGGTCGCTATGTATGGCAAGAATGTTTCCTTCCGCAAAACGCTGTCAGGCGATGTCCATGCTCCGGCGGCCAGCGACTCGTTCCTCACGGCGGTAAAAGCTGCCGTCAACAAGGCGAACCAGCACGAAACTGCCGAAGCGAAATAGTTGAGTGCGCCGGTGTGCCTGCAAACCGCCGCACACCGACAATCCAAAGTTCGCGGCGTTGCCAGGGGTGTGTTCTCGGGGGAGATCAGACTGGACAGCGCCGCGATGTTCACCCACCTCCCGGTTACGGTGAAGAAGAAGGGGCCCTATGTCGTTATCAAAAACATTGCCATTCAGGAGACAGCTGGAGATTGTTGACTTGCTACCACGCGTGTCCGAAATCAAGTCAGTCAAGCCGTTCGACACAGCGGTTAATCTCTCGCTTCCCAGTCGAATCGCGGTGATTGGGAACTATCTGCCGCGACAGTGCGGCATTGCCACCTTCACCACAGACTTGTGTGATGCGGTTTCGACCGAGTATGGAACGGAACGCTTGTTCGCACTACCCGTGAACGATCCGGAGTCCGAATACAGTTATCCCGAACGTGTGCGCTTCGAACTGACGGAGGAGGAGCTGCCGTCCTATGAGCGCGCAGCCGAGTTCCTCAACTTCACCAACGTGGATCTGGTATGCGTACAACACGAGTACGGCATTTTCGGAGGCGCGGCCGGCGGCCACATCCTGCAGCTGCTGCGAAGACTCCGCATGCCGATCGTGACCACCCTGCATACGGTGTTGCGCGAACCGAACCCCGACCAGCATCGGGTGATGGTCGAAATCGCAGAGCTCTCCGACCGTCTTATTGTGATGAGCCAGCACTCTTCGCAGTTTCTCCAGGAGATCTTCCAGGTTCCTGCCGCAAAGATCGATGTCATCCCGCACGGAGTTCCAAACCTGGCGTTCGTTGATCCGAATTTTTACAAGGACCGGTTCGGAGTGGGAGGCCAATCTGTATTGCTGACCTTCGGCCTGCTCTCGCCAAACAAGGGGGTTGAAACAGTTATTCGGGCGCTACCACAAATTTTGTCTTGCAACAGCAATGTTACGTATATTGTCGCGGGCGCGACCCATCCTCACATCCGGAAGCGTGAGGGAGATAAATATCGCGAGTCTTTGCAGTCGCTCGCCAAAGATTTGGGTGTCGAGAAGCACGTCATATTTCATAACCGGTTCGTTAGCCCTGAGGAGATGATGGAGTTTATCGGTGCGGCCGATATCTACATCACACCATACAAGAATGAAGCGCAAGTCGTTTCTGGAACCCTGGCCTACGCCATGGGTGCGGGTAAAGCCATCATCTCGACTCCTTATTGGCATGCGCTTGAGCTGCTTGATCAGGGCCGCGGAATACTAGTTCCATTCAACGACCAAAACGCCATCGCGGAGCAGACCATTCAGCTCCTGGAGAATGAAGCCGAACGGCACGCCATGCGCAAACGGGCGTACTTGTACTCGCGCAACATGGTTTGGAAAAGTGTGGCTCAGGACTACATGCGCAGCTTCCAGAGAGCCCGCGCCGAGCGCATGTGGAATCCACGCCTGGTCAGTCCAAATGCAGTTGGGGTAAATAGCATCCACAGTTTGCCGGCGTTGAAGCTCAATCATCTCAGTCGAATGACTGACGACACGGGAATGTTGCAGCATGCCGTTTTCGCCATTCCAAATCATCACGAGGGTTACACTACCGACGACAATTCCCGCGCGCTGATCGTGTCGATTCTGGTGGAGCAACTTGGAGCGAATGGGGAAGCGGAGGCCAGGAAATTAGCTTCGCGATACCTCGCCTTTCTCTGGCTTGCTTTTAATTCCGCCAACGGAAGGTTCCGCAACTTTCTGAGCTATGAACGTCATTGGCAAGAGGTGCAGGGGTCGGAAGACAGTCACGGACGGGCTTTGTGGGCTTTGGGAACCGCGGTCAATCAGACCGTCGATGAAGGCCTAAGGGGACTCGCTGGCCGTCTCTTTGAGCTTGCAGTCCCAGCGGTACAGGCCTTTACCAGTCCCAGATCCTGGGCGTTTTCCTTGTTCGGAATACAGGCGTACCTTGATCGCTTCCCGGGAGATCGGTCCGCACAAAGGCAGAGAGACGCACTCGCCGACAAGCTGCTGAATATCTATCGAATCACGCGCACGCCCGGTTGGAGCTGGTTTGAAGATAGTTTGGCCTATTCTAACGCACGTTTGCCGCAGGCTTTATTGTTAGCTGGTTCGCGCACCTCGGATAAAGAGCTGCTCACCGCTGGCCTGGAGTCTTTGGAGTGGCTTGCGACCCAACAATGCTGCAACGTAAACGGGCACTTTGTACCGATCGGTTCGCAGGGTTTCTACGACAAAGCGGGGGAGAAAGCTCGTTTCGACCAGCAACCGGTAGAGGCAGGGGCAACCGTCTCCGCATGTCTCGCAGCGTATCGCGCTACCGGAGATGAGCACTGGCGTGCGCAGGCCTGGGCTGCGTTTAATTGGTTCCTGGGAGACAACGACCTGAAAGCCGCCTTATATGACGCCAGCACCGGCGGCTGTCGAGATGGTCTTCATCCTGACCGGGCCAACGAAAACCAGGGGGCAGAGTCAACCCTGTCCTTCTTAATTGCGCTTTTGGAGATGCGGCAGCTCTAGGATGTTTTAAGCGCCGGCGAGCGAACACTACTGACGTTGCCGCTGCAGCTTGGGGGTTCTCGCGCGCAAATGTTTCGGAATATCAACTTCATGTTCCTGTAGGATGAGTTATGACCCTGGCCATCGAACCTGTTGATTATATCGACTCTGCCGACTCTCTCTTGCATCGGCATCCCGCCAATCCTATCTTGTCCAGCAAAGACTGGCCTTATCGGATTAATAGTGTATTTAATGCGGGAGCAACATTGCTTGCGGATGGCTCGACGCTGCTACTTTGCCGGGTGGAAGATCGCCGTGGTCTCTCTCACTTGTGTACCGCGCGTTCGGTGAATGGTATAGATGGATGGAACATTGATCCAACTCCAACGCTGATGCCTGATCCAGACAAATATCCGGAAGAGCTTTGGGGTATCGAAGATCCGCGGATCACTTATGTTCCCGAGCTTCAGCAATATGCAGTAGCCTACACCTCGTACTCGAAAGGCGGACCAGGAGTTTCTCTCGCATTAACTAAGGATTTCCGGACATTTGAGCGCTATGGCGTCATCATGTCGCCGGACGACAAGGATGCGGCTCTTTTGCCGTACCGAATTGGCGGGCTGTGGGCACTGATTCATCGTCCTATGACTCCTTTAGGCGCCCACATCTGGATATCGTACTCTCCCGATCTGCATCATTGGGGTGGGCATCGAGTGATGATGGAGGCGCGGAAGGGTGCATGGTGGGATGCGAACAAGATTGGGTTATCTTCGCCGCCGATTGAGACTCCCCAAGGTTGGCTCATGCTGTATCACGGAGTGAAGCAGACAGCTTCGGGCTCGCTATACCGGGTTGGTCTTGCTCTCTTTGACCTGCAAAAGCCTGATGTTTGTCTGCTGCGAGGCGATTCCTGGATCTTTGGGCCCGAAGCCGAATACGAGCGCGGAGGCGACGTGCACGATGTGGTCTTCCCGTGTGGAAACACGATGGGTCCCGACGGAGATATCATCAATATCTACTACGGTGCCGGCGATTCCTGCATCGCCCTCGCCCAGGCAAGTCTGCGTTCTCTATTGAGCTGGCTGGAGCATAACGGAAAACCCTGTTGTGTTAATTCGTATTGATCTGCAAATTGAACGCAACATTTGTCCCATCTTTGTCATCCCGAGCGCGGCGAGTTGGCTTTCTATAAGGATCGCTCATCACTGGGCGGTCACTGCTTCGGCGACCGGAACTGGAGTTGCAGCTCTTAACTGATCAAGTAATGTGAGCACACTGGCCGATTGAACCTTCTCGTCCTTTGTCTGGGCCAATGTCGAGACTTCGGAATAGAACTGCAAGATGTTATTGCGCAGTTCCGGCGTTGTGTGGTCGAATTTACTCTTAGCCAATTGACCTAGTAACTTCGCGTAAGTCTCATCCGTGAGGGAGTATTCGCCTTCCCTCGTCGGATTGCCGCTGTCAAGGTCATAGTTGGGCAGCACAAGTGAATCGGTAGGGACCTCCAAGAGGAAGGCTCGGTACTGATCGACGGTAGTATTGATGCTTTTGATGTACAGATCCTCGGTTTGCGGCGTCGGGCTCTTAAATGCCAGGCCTTTGAAGGGGCCGATTTTGGGCATGTAGCGCAAGAGCGTTGACAAGATCCGCGTACCAAGCCCTGGCTTCACGTAATCCTTTCCCCACTCCTTTTCATAATCAGAGCGGGAAAGGCGATACAGAAACTTCTGTTTCGCAAAATTGGGCGATTCGCGCATCAGGTCCTTCTTGTGGGTTTGCAACGCGACCTGGGTCATTTCGGGGATCAGCTGGCTGACAGAGTACCGATACGAACCAATGGCAAGGTCCTCGCGAGGGAGCACCTCTTTCAACTCCACTCCATAAACGACGGGAAAGACCCGTTCCAGGAGAGACTTGGACACTTGAAATCCGATGAAATCGTGATACTGCTGCGAAGCATAACGGTTCTTTGCGACCTGCACCGTGTCGAACCCAAACTCTGTCTTCAGATGCGCGGTCTTGTCCTGCGCATACCGGACTGATGCGCCAAACTTCGCTCGCAGCTTCGGATATTCGATGGCGACGGAATGGTTGACCGCAGGATGGCCGGCTATATCTGACGCATAATGGGACAGCGCACCGAGGGCAAAAGCATACTCATCGGCATCATTACTTTGCGCCAGTAGTTCACGAACGAAGTCTCCGGTACGAACGTAATGCACCAGGTCGCTGAATTCGACGCTGCCGAATGGGTAGTAGCCCAGGTCTTGTATGACTGCCCCGCCATAAGCGTAGGCGTGCGCTTCTTTGATCTGGTCTTCAGAGAGACAAGGATATCGCAATAGAATGAGTGGCCTGATCTGATCTACCCACAGCAAGTCAACAATTTCCTCGTGCGTCAACACGGAATAGGCTGACACAGCGCTGCTACACATCAGCGTTACCAGCAATATTGACAGTACGCGGATTAGGAGTATCTTACAGTTACGTGCGGTTACTTTCCTCACGCCAAGGCTCTCGTCCATCGCGGATCGCTCTTGTATTCAGTCATTGCGCACCCACGTCTGCGCTATAGGTTTCGAGGTTCTTAGCTGCACCATCGCCTGCTTTATGGCTTGCCAATGTGAATGTTGGTGAGGTAATGCATGAGCCCAAAGATATTCAGGAGCCACAACACCACGGCGATTGTCACTACGGCATTCAATATTGACTTTATCGAGCCTGCCATGGGGATGAAGCGATCCACCAGCCACAGCAGAACTCCAACGACGATCAGAACTAGGACAACTTGAACTAACGGCATGTTCTTTTACCTTCCTCTACTTGACGGCTAGATCGCTATCCATTTGCGCTCTTGTCGTTTGAGAATACCTTTCTCTTTGAGGCGACCTCGCGGGGGAAAGACTTTTACCCCTCTGCTGCAAGGCTAGACGGCCCCAGGCTCCGCCGTCTGGTCATATATGCTCACATTACGATGTCGCTTGGAGGAGCAATAAACTCCGCCGAACCCGAGCCACTTGCATCCAACGTAGTGTTGAACTATATCGCTCTCCAGTTCGCTGTGCTACTCCTCCTCGGATGTCGCTGCTACTCCTCGGGGCCGGAGTCACTTTCTTCTGCAAGTGATCTCGTCAAGGACATGGTTGCGAACGAATTGGCTGACAGAACAGAACAGGGTAACTGGATGTACCTTGTCACCAAAGTAGCCGAGCAGCAGACATTGATCCAACTTGAAGTTGAAACGAAAGACGGTCCCGTACACCGCCTGCTGGCGGTTAACGATGCGCCGCTGGATTCAGCCCAACAAAAGCAGGAGACGGAGCGGCAGGAACAACTGGTTCGCGACCCCAGCCAGCAGCTGGCGATAAAGAAACAGTATGATGCCGATGAAACCCGGCTGGAGAGCCTTGTGCGCCTGCTACCGGGCGCGTTCGTGTATCAGTACGATGGCTGGGATGGTGGCTATGTGCGGCTCACCTTTCGGCCTGACCCCGCGTTCGTTCCGCCTACCATGGAGTCTAAGGCGCTCCGGAGCATGGCTGGTACGATCCTAGTCGACCCTCGACAGAAGCGGTTGGTACAGTTGAACGGTCGCTTGATAGAGAATGTCAATTTTGGTTTCGGGATTCTCGGGCGCATCCTCAAGGGCGGCACATTTGACATCGAACGAACCCAAGTCAGCTCGTCCCATTGGAAGACCAATCTCGTCAACATTCACGTGGATGGACGGATGTTGCTGTTCAAGACCATCAGCAAGGAACAGCATGAGGCTCGATCTGAGTTTGAACCGGTATCCAAAGACCTTGACCTGAAGCAGGCTGAACAGCTTCTGCAAGCACGGCCAGAATACCAGGCTGCTGCAGCTCATCCCATAGCAGCACATTAAGATATCGCGAGTTGCTCGGGCGGTACCGATCCACGCCGCGCGTCCGACGAGAAGGCTATTCCTGGAGGATAGGCGTAGCAGGGATCCGGACGCTTCCACGGACCTTTCTGCAGGACGGGTTGAAGCATATAGGTCCGTTGTGCTCCGCAATCAAAACAATGCTGCGAGGGTGCCGCCTCTCCGCGACAGCGCATGGGCCAACCAATATTGGCATGAGGGCAGAGATTCACTATTCGCATGAGATTCATAAATACTTTCGGAAGACTTCCATAGCGGGGATAGTGTAAGGTCGCAGTCAAAAGGCCTCCTGTAAAACATGTCGACATTACGGATTCAAGGTCAAGATAAGTATCCTTGGAAACTACAAGCCGCGTCTGAGCTACTCTGACCACACCAGAACCTCGTAGCTTCGCAGCGAAACAGCCATTACCTGCAGAATGCCTAGGACTGGTCGCTCTTGCTTTCGGCAGCGACCAGCTGCATTTCGTCCTTTATTTCTCGCGGTCTTCGCTTACGTTCTTCGTGAGACTCTGTTTCGACGCTACCCTTAGGACCGGCCTCGTAGTCTTCATCCATAGCTTTGAAAACTGACAGCTCCTTCAAGAGACCCAGCATTTGCTCAGACCCTTTAGTGCTCATGCGGCCACCTTATGAATTGAGTTCACTTCTGCAGTTCTTAAGTACGCAAAAGAGACTGCCGTACCCTCTATTACCTGCGTGAGGCTTGGTCGTCGCTAGTTGTCAGTGTGCCGCCCCGGTGGCTCCGGCACAGTCTGAGGCCCCTTCCGAATGGCCTGCACGGCATCCGTAAAGGCAAGGATGATCGTGGCTAACCATCCATAAGCGACGTAGATTCCCCAGTGTTCCATTAGTTCGACCTCTCGGTGCCATCGATATGACGTTCGTTTGTTCATGCGCCAAAGATCGCGCTGAAATAGCCTTAACCTATCTTCGGAAATAACTTTTTCAGCCCCATGAGAATTGACGTTGGAAGCCGTAGCGTCCGTTTCGTCGGCTCCTTGGCCGTCGTGACGTGGACCGCAACTCCATTTCCGTCTGGGAAGGGATCGGAAATAATCTCAAATCGTTCGCCGTACATGTGGATGTGGTGGGAGGAGCCGTAACCGAGGTCCCTGATCCTGACGCAGTCGTCGGCCATGAACTTATCGATTGCATCACTCATGAAAGCGCCTATTTCTTATGTCAGCGAGCTATTTGAGGCACAGCTACCGTCTTCGTGGAACCCCTCGAACAGGCCTCCGGGGCTACGTTCTCGCGGCAGAGGTCGCAATTAACCCTTCGTGTGCGACCTTCTCAAAGCCACCCGATGCGCGGCGCGTTTATTCTTCTTTTTGGCGCTTAAGGCATCCGCACGCATATCAGCGACACGATCGCCGGAAGCACCCTTTCTTGGGTTGGTCAGCGTCTTTGCCGGGTTTGCGGTTGGTTCCGGAATTTCTACTCCTAAGGCGACCATTTGTTCTCCTTCGACCTGCGCATGAAGCGGTGCGTACTCGTTCGTATTTCTGAGTTTTGGGCCCGCGCTCTTGAGCCTTAACCCAAGTGGCATGGAGGGGCAGTCTTTCTTGCGACCCCGCCATGAACGCTGGGTTACAGCGAAACGCTGATCGCAATGCCCACGCCAGGGTACCGCTGGTTGTACATGTAATATCCATTGTTAGCATAGACAACATAAACGTCGTCGGTTTCGTACCAGTTGTTGGACCAGTACCCTGGCCATGGATCAACTAGGCTGAACCAGTAGCCGCCATACTGGAACCGCGGGAACCCGCCAACAACCATATAGGGTTGGTTGTAGATGACGAATCCGTGGTTTGAGCCGAAGTAGCCGTTGTAACGGTTGTCAGGGATGCGGTAGCCGTTGTAGCCGCCGCGTTGCTGCCAGGTGCGGTGGTCCGACTGCCAGTCTTGTGATCGGTGTCCCTGCCATGCTGCTTGCTGGACGCGCTGCTGTTCCTGGGTGTGGTGTACCGGCTGCTGATTCTGCCGCTGGGCCTCCTGTTGCTGCTGCTGTTTGTTCTGATTCTGCTGCTTGGCCTGCTGCTGCTGCTTGCTTTGATTCTGCTGCTTGGCCTGCTGCTGCTGCTCTTGCTTGTTCTGATTCTGCTGCTTGTTCTGATTCTGCTGCTTGGCCTGTTGCTGCTGCTTGTTTTGACTCTGCCGCTTGGCCTCCTGCTGCTGCTGTTTCTGTTGGTTCTGCTGCTGGGCATGCTGTTGCTGTGCCGGTTGCGCATGCTGCTGCTGGGCCGGTTGCGCATGCTGCTGCTGTGGCTGTGCATGCTCTTGTTCCTGCTTCGGTTCAGGCTTAGCTTCCTGCTGTGCGAAGGCAGGAACAATCGCTCCAAGAGACAGAAGCAGGACTGCTGCTCCGAGACTTGCAAATGCTTTCATTGAGATTGCCTCAGCTAAAGAGTAGGCGCAGGAACGGCGATTAGCTGTCTCCTTTTGACCAATGGAAAAACTTGCTTGTTGCGACCATCTTGGGCCGCGTGCCAAGACTGCTTAAGAAGAGACAATGGTAGGTGCGGTCATTCGTGGGAATGGGACTTCCCAGTGCCCTGTCTGCTCGGCGATCGCAAGGTTCTCCATCGAAGGCAGGCCTGATTCAGTTTCGGTTAGCTCTCTGAGGTCTTCACGCCCGCCAGCGAGCAGACTAAGGCGACGCAGGGTAAGCCTTCGGCCACGAACGCGATCCGAAGGGCCCCGCTTGCATATTCTGCCTCATGCATTGACCTCGGCGCCTGTGCGTTCTTCTCAGAAATTGAAGACCCTAAGTCTAAAGCTTCTGAATAGTCGGCCAATCGGAGGTCAACCGAGCTCGGAGTGCCATCATGCCCGGCTTCCTGCTGGCGCTGCCAGTGATACGGGACGGTGCGATGAATCCCCAGCTCCTCGGCAAGTGCCGAGAAGCTCGCACAAGTCTTCGTCCGCTCCATCGCCATTTGGCGAAATGACGCTGCGTGATCTAGCACGGTTTGGTTTGCTGTTCACCACCTTGGAACAATCGGCAAACGAACCAGCCGTGTCTCCTGCGTTTCTTAAAGCGCTGCTTGAGAAGTCCATCCCGATCTGCAAGCCGGCAACCAGCCGGCATGGTGCAGCCACTCCACGTATCAGTGGGACGGCATCGGCAGCAAGAGCGGCGGTTGAGCGGCTGAGGGAGCTCGCCTTGCCGCACTCGACTCTATGCTGCATTGCGCAGTGCCCGCATACTGCGCCCACGGCTGCCTCGCTTGCGTCTCTTCCTGATTAGGCGCACTTCGCCAGATGACCCTGATCGCCCTGCACCAGATCAAAAGTCCGCGGCATGTCCTGCCCCTCGATGAAAACCTCGAGCCGCAAGTTCGACCCGCTGATGGTCCCAGTATAGGTCACCTTGACCCCTGAAGCAGTTAAGCCGCCATCAACCGCGGCAGGCGCCGCGGTCTCAGCGATATAGATACCCTGGACCTTGAAGCGTCCCTTATCGTCAAGCTCCAAGCGTTGCGAAATGCTTCCCCTGGCGCAGTCGAATTCAATGTCTGCGCCGCTGTCGTTTACCTCCATGCGAATGTGCTCACCGCCCCACACGCCGTTCGGAACCGCTTTGCTCGGAACAGCGGGGCCGGATTGCGCCGGGCGCGAAGCCTTCATCTGGCCGGCGCAGGATAGACCGACGCAGGCGGTGATTAGTAATACGGCCACGAATCGCATTTCGCCATCTCCTCGTAAGACTTAGGGTTTGTTGTAACGGGAAGTATATCCTGGGCAATTCATGGCAGCGCGATTTGCCGGAGGGGCTTGCTGTACGCGGCTCACAAGAAAGCAGGGCGGGATTTTCATCCGCGCCCTGCCAAAGCCGTCGCCGCTTAGCGGCGGTGAATGACTTCAAATCTTACGGACCCGATGTGTAGGTGTAAGCATTGCTAAACCACTGGCCTCCAACTAGCGAGTACAGGGTCACGTAGATCTGGCTGCCATTTGCCGGCAAACTATGCACCGTGGTAGTCAGCGCGGTGCCCAGATTCCCCGACTGATAGATATCATTTCCACCCGGTGCGGAACCAATATCCATCCAGTAGGCGGTAGCGCTCGGATCCGAACTCCAGGTGAAGACCTGAACGTTGCCGCTCAGGGCCGATCCCGGAGTGGGTGTCTGCATGGCTGCCAGGCCGCTGGACGCGTTATACGCCGTGTAGGTGTAGGCGTTGGCTACCCATTGCCCTCCCACCAGCGAGTACAGGGTTGCGTACACCGTGCTGCCATTTGTCGGCAGACCGTTGGCCGTGACCGTTAGTACGTTGCCCAGATTGCCCGACTGGTAGTACTGGTTGCCGCCCGGAACGTTGCCCAGATCCAGCCAGTACGCTGTAGCGCCTGAGCCGGCCGTCCAGTCGAAGGTTACCGTGCTGCCGGTGAAGGTTGAGCCGGGAGTTGGAGTTGTAATTACTCCCTGCGATCCGCTCACATTGTAAGCGGTGTAGGTGTATGCATTGCTGAGCCAATTTCCACTCACCAATGAGTACAGGGTTACGTAGACCGTGCTGCCGTTGGTAGGCATGCTGTTCACTGTGGTAGTCAGCACGTTGCCCAGGTTCCCCGACTGATAGTACTGGTTGCCGCCCGGAGTGCTGCCGGCATCAAGCCAGTACGCGGTCGCGCTGGTGCCCGCCGTCCAATTAAACGTGACGGTGCTGCCGGTGAAGGTAGAACCCGGAGGAGGCGTCGTGATCACGCCTTTGGAGCTGCCGCTGTTGAAGGCGGTGTAGGTGTACTGATTGTTCTGCCATTGGCCGCTGATCAGGGTCCACAGCGTGACGTAGATGGTGCTGCCGTCGATTGGCAGGTTGTTGACCGTCTGTGACAGCGTGGTCGTTGGCAGGCTGCCGGACTGGTAATAGTTGTTGCCGCCCGACGTGCTACCCACGTCGATCCAGTAGGCCTGCGCCGCGGCGCTCGGGTACCAGGTGAAGCTGACCGAGCTCCCGGTCAAGGTCGAACCCGCCGCCGGAGTGGACATCGTCGCCGGACCGGCCGGACCCCCCTCCGGCCCGGTGGGCAGCGGCCAGGCATAAGCGCCGCGGCTCCGGGTCCACAACGCCAGCGTGGTGGAGCCACGATCAACCGACATGTCCCAAACCATCACGTTGGGCAGGCCGTTGTTGAAGCGGTTCCATACCGGAGGATTGGCGGTGATGTCATCGGTGTAGTACAGCCCGAAGTCAGAGCCAGCAAATACCTGGCTGGGGTAATTCGGGTTGACGATGATGGAATCGACCGGTATGTCGGGCAGGTTGCCGGTCTCGTTTGTCCACGTGAACCCGTCGCATGGGGTCAAGGTCATGGTGCAGACCACACGGAACACATGGCCGGGGGTGCCGGGGGTATTGTTGTTGAAGCCGCCGACAGCGGCATATCCGATTGGAGTGCCTGGGGCCGCCGAGCTGGGATCCAAGGCGATGCCCATGATCGGACGGTTGGGCAGAACGGCGTTGCCGCCGGTAACGTTGACCCAATTGGCTTGCGCTTGCACGCCACTACCCAGATTGAAGCCGATCTGCACGTTGCCGTCGTTGGTTCCAGCGATCGCCACGCTCTGGTACTTGGGCGAGTACTTGACCTGATTGATGTATGAGCGGTTGCCCAGAGTACCTTTCGTCAGGTTTGCCGTGATCGGGTTATTGGTGACATACCACTGGCTGCTGGCGAAGCTTGAGGCCGTGCCGCTCACCGTTTCCCAAACGCGGGTGGTGCCGGCAAGCAGGTGTCCACAGCCAGAGGTCGTGCCGGCGGGTGGGCAGTCATCGCCTCCAGGTATGCCACCGTGGAAGAGGTGAACAGGCAGAACGAAAGACTGGGTGTCGCCGGTCCAGCTGCCTCTCCAGGATGCCCAGGTCGCGCCTGGCTGGGCGCAGTTATGGATGCAGCGGCTGAAGCCACCGCTGTTATTGCCTTCCCAGTAACGAAGGCTGCCGGTGTCGTCGCCCGGCGTCGTGCCGCCGAGGAATCCGCCCCCGTTCATGGAGAAGTTGGTAGCACTGATGTTGTTAAAGATAATCGAATTGCCGCTACTGCCGCCCGTAACGGCGGTTACGACTACAGTGGCGCCGCTGCGCGCTGCCGTCGCCACCGTCGGGATGTCGCGGGTGATCGAGGTAACGATGTTATTGCCTTCCGTCGTGGTGCTTGAGTTCAACACGACTTGGCCGGTAGCAGTCCCCGAGGTGACGAAGGTGAAGACTTGCGGGCCGATCTGGAATTGCTGACCGGCCTGCGAGCCACCCGTGGTCAACGTGATCGTACCTTGAGCCTGGGTGGAACCCGTGCCCATCGGATCGATCAACCCGGAAAAGCCGTCGCCGCCCAGGCCCATCTGCCACTGCGCCGCCTGAGTGGGTGAGCCAGTAAACATCACCGAGCTTGGTCCGTTGTCCTGAGCGCCGCCAACTGCGGAGGGGTTCGCCGAGGTGGCGAAGTTGCCGCTGATGTCGCCGGAGTAGAACTCGATAGCATTGATGCCGCCGTCGAGGTTGAACCACGTTGGGCGGGCGGTGTTCAGGGCCGCGATGCTGGCATTGAGAGTGCCGTGAACGCCACCGTCATTGCCCACCAGAAGGTAGTCTGACGAGCCGTGGACGAAAGCTAGAGCGTGCTGGTCCACGTGCACCACGTGGTTGCTCACGCTGGTGCCGTTGTAGCCGCACGTGAGGTCGTACCAGGCAGTGCCGGTACGGCTCGCCAGAAAGACTTCGTAAGTATCGAAGTAGACGCGATCCGGGTTATTGGGATCAACCACGATGCCCTGGTCGTACCAGTTCTGCGGATAGTCGGCGCTGCCCGATGAGCCGAAACCGGTGCTTGCGCATCCCAGCAGTGAGCCGCCGGCCGAGCCTGTCATAAAGCTCCAGGTTGCGCCGCCGTCGGCACTAGCCCAAGCGCCAATTTGGCAACCGCTGGTGTTACCGCAATTGCTGTTGTTATCCCAATCGATGGCCTGCGCTTGGGCGTAGATGACGTTCGGATTACTGGGAGCCACGCCGATGTCGATGCGGCCAAGGTTATCGACCGTGCCACCGTTCGTCGAAGAACCGCCGGTGGCACCGTTGCCGCAATAGGTCGCGTTGCCACCGCTTATTGGATAGTTGCATGCATTACCGCTGCCAGCATTCATCAGTGCGCCCGTAAGGTAAGGGCTTCCGGTCACCTGAGTACCAAAAACAAAGCCGTTGGCGTTGCTCGCTATGGATGTGAACGCGGGGCAGCCACTGGCTTGCATAGTGCCCTTATAGATGCCATTGGCGCCATTATTCCCTAGATCGTACTGCACATAAGTGGGGAAACCACGCACGCCTACGGCCGCCAGAATGCGCGTTGCGCCACCGCCCATGTCAGTGAGTTCGAGCCCGGTGATGTCCTGACGCTGGCTGGTGAAACTGTTGGTTAGACAATTGGTCCAGGTCGCGCCCTGGTCATAGGAGAACCAAAGGCCCTTCTTGGTCCCGGCTACGATGTTATTACTGTTATTGGGATCAACCCGAACTTTGCCGACTGAGTCGTACTGCGGGTAGTTGCCCGCCGGCTGGATATACTCGGGGCCAAAGACGTCGGCGCCAAGGACAGTCCAGGTGTTGCCGCCGTCGGTCGATTTAAGGATGCCTTGGCTACCCATGGAGAATGAGCCGTAATTCAGATCGCCCGTGCCGGCATAGATGGTGTTGTGGTCGTTGGGATCGAGCGCCAGCGTGTCAATGCTGGTGGTCGACAGCAGCGGACTATCGGTGGTGACGCTCCAGGTGGTGTTGCTGGTGCAGCAGTTTGTTGTTTTCCAAACGCCTCCGCCGACACTGCCCATATAGGCGACGATACTGCCGTTCGTGGTCGTCGTCGGATCGGTCACGATGGCATTGACGCGTCCCTCGGTGGTTCCGTAGTCATAACAGCCGGAACAACCCGTCATGTGCTCGGGCATCGGACCAAGGGCAGTGAAGCTTGTGGGGTTCAGTGTTTCGATGCCGTTGTTACCTGCGATTCCGCGGTTCACGACCACGCCCTTGCTCCCAGCCGGCACCCCGCGCTTGATCGTAAGATCCTGTTCGGCAGCCTTACGCGTCCAGGCGGGCGAGTAGCGGCCCGTGGGATACGTCAGCCGATGGTTCCAGAATTCTTCTTCGCTGATGAGACGCTCGGCATCGGTGGGAGCATGGCCGAGAGTGAACTGAGTAGAGACCGATATCCCCGCAGAACCTATCGCGGTAGCTGTGAGAATCGGAGTGTTCTTGCCTCCAGAAGCACTGCCTAACGAAGACAGCTTCGGCATAGTTGCGGAGATGTTTAAGAGGCCATTTTCGTCGGCGCTACCGTGGATGGTGGCAACAATGCCCGCAGAATCGGTTTTAATGACGATCGTGACACCTTCTCCCGGCTTCCAACTGCCGCCGCTAAAAACTATCGTCTCGCCCGGCAGGTAGCTGATCTTGTCGGCCACCAGCGTCGGATTTTCTACGCTGCGGCCGTCTGTCCACTGCGCACCGGCAATGGGGGAGAGAGTGAGGATTGTGGCCAGGATACAAAGAAAAACAACATCAGGACGACGAAGTAGACGATGATTCATTATTTGTCTCCGAGGAGAATTTCCGGATTCAGGAGCGAATCCGGTGTTTTGCAATGGCGGGCTCTGATCACGGTCACAGCCCTGGTAACTTTGAAGCTCGTAATTAGTACTATCTCGCTAGTAAATGTGTAAAGAAAATTATTGGAAAGCAGTTACAACTTTTCGGTCATTTTATGACCTATAAGTGTCGGGCCTGGCGACTTCGAGCCGAAGAGGATTTGCATCTCGTATGCCGAGCGCGTGTAACGCTACAAAATCCTGGGAAGATATCGAATTCCAGGTGGTCGGCGCCGGCTGGGTTCGATCAGCAAGCAAGGCAATCCGTTTATGCGCATGTTGTTGGTCGAAAGCGTAAAGGCGGTGAACCCGCTCGATGAAGGATTTCGCAGGCAGTATCAGCATTGCTGTCACCACAAAGCCAAGGCAGTGCAAGGTGGCGACAGCGCGAAGATTAGCCGTGCGACTCTACCGGATGCTGCGCAGCTGCACGCCGTATCCGGAGATCGCTAGCATCGAGCTGGTGCGACACGCTTCTTCCTGGCAAGCTTATACCGGCGAGATTGAAAAACTCGCCCAACTTCAGAACGCAGCTTAACGGAAGCTCATTGTGGCTCATCTCTCCCCCATGAAAATTATCGAAGAGATTCGGCGAGCACGAAACCCTGGGGCGATTAAACGGACTTTTACGATTTCCGCGAGTTACTGCTTGGTGACGTCGATGGTATTGTCATCAGCGTCCCGGTCCACAAGTTTGTTGTAGGGATCAATGCCGGCGCGGGTTGGCATTTGATCGACTACGATCTCAAAGGTTTTCTGCTCCTGAGTAATCTTCTCCTTCTTCAGGTACAGAGGCTTCTCCTCATCTTTCTTTCCGGTTAGCACGCCAATCTCGATATAGTCATTCAGAGGCACGGGCGTCTCGTTGCCATTTCCATCTGCTTTGACCTTGCGGGCCCGGACCCTGAGGGTGACTTTGTACTTGTGATCGGGCGCAGGAGCGACCGTCGCGCTGACCGCCTTGTTGTCATAGAGAACGATGGAGTCGAAGCCATCGGTGATCAGATACTGCAAGTCGGCCGGAGTTTGCGCGCGCAGAGCTGCGACCAGCTGACGCGTGTCCGGGTAAGGAACGGTCTGCGAGTTCGTGGCATTGGCGTAGCGATACTGCATCAGAAAATTGTGCAGAGCGGCATCGACTTTGTTCTCGCCGATGTAGTCGGCTAGCGTGTACATGACCTGGCCACCCTTCTGATACCACACGTATGGCTCACGCTGGACCAGCGCCAGTGGCGGCTCATGGCGAACCTCGCCACCGCGACCTCGCAGATAGCTATCGAGCTCATGGCGGAGAAACCTATGCATGTTGTCCCGGCCATACTTATGCTGCATGACCATAAGCGCCGAGTATTCAGCTAGAGTTTCGGACATCATGTTAGAGCCCTGCACGTTGCCGCCAATCAACTGATGGCCCCACCATTGGTGAGCAAGTTCGTGGGCCGTGACGAAGTAGGTGAAGTCAATATCGGTCTTCTTCACCACGCGGCCGATGAAGCCGATACTCTCGGAATAGGGTATGGTGTTGGGGAAGGACTGTGCAAACTGCCGATAGCGTGGAAACTCCATTATGCGGAACTGCGCAAACTGATAGGGGCTGTAGCTGTCATGGTAATGGTCGAGGCCGGCCTTGGAGGAGGCAAGCATGTCGTCGATGTCATACTCATGACCCGGTGTGTAGTAGACCCCAAGATTGGTTCCCTTGTACTGCTCGCGCCTTATCGAGTAGCGCGCGGAGAGGTAGGCAAAAAAGTCGGCGATGTTGGTGGAACCCATGCTGTACTCAAAGAAGTGACGTCCGCCGTCTTCCCAGGAGCGCTGGAGATAGCCGGGAGCGATCGCGACTTGATCCGCGGAAGTACTAACAATGGCGTGATACGTGATCCAATCAGACTGCTTCGAGAAAAGGTTGTACAACGACTGCACCGGGTCTCCGCGCGGCGCCATCTCTTCAAGGGGACCGAGGTGCTCTTCTCTGCGGCGGCGTGGATCATCAAGTTCGAGATTGCGATCATAGCCAATCGTCGGAAAGTAGCTGGAGTCGAAGAAGGTTCCGTTATAGGCGAGCTCAGGTTTTTCGTTGCCGTCACGAAAGCCGCGTGTTTGATAGCCAACATTGAAGATCATCTGGAGGGTGTCGCCGGGAGCGAGCGGCTGATCAAGTGTGTAAATAGAGTAAATATCGCGCGGGCCAGAGCTGACCAGATGAAATGGCCGATCAAATTGAACGTTGGAGACGGAGTGCATCTGGTCAGTAATGTGAATCTGAGAGATGGGTTCCGCAGTTTTGTTTTGTAGAGTGTAGTGTCCTGAGCCCAAGAAGGAGCGATGGGCCGGGTCGATATCGATGCGAGTGTCGACAGCGGTAACTTTGGGTTGCGCGAGGTTCTCGTATTTCTTGAAGCTGCGCTCGTAGTCGGCCTGAATATCACGCCGTTGCTTCGCATTTAGGTATTCATTCAGAACATGCGCATTGTAGTAGTACCAGACTCCGCTGCCGACCGCGACCACCAGGCATATTGCGGCGGCGGGTATCAGGCGCGGCATGCGTGCCGATGCCAAGCGCAGGCGGGCCGACCATTGCTCTTCCGCACCCCGGCGGGCGAATGCGATAGAGATGACACCGAGAAACGCGGAGATCGCTAGCCAGTAAGTGATCGCCCAGAACAGAGCAGGTACGAAGTGACCGTACCCGTTCATGTCGCTATAGGTGTAGGGCGGAGTATTTCCAAACAGGTAAAGACTATTTTCCCAGCCGAAGTTGAACAGGATGGGAACGATTACGAAGATGCCGATGACGATGCCATGACCAATAAATTTGTTGCGAACTACAGTCTGGACAAAGAGCGCCAGTAGGGCGAACGTCATGACCTGCGGGAAGAAAATGATGAAGAGTTCTTTGAAGTATTGCAGCAGCTCGAAATGGTAGTAGCCTGCACTGGCCTGCATAAATATGCCGCAGAGCATCGTCACCGTGAGCAGCGCCAGCTCGACGAAGGCGATGGCTACCAGCTTGGAAAACCAGTCGACGCTTTCGCTCATTGGGAGGCTATCGTGAATACCGTCAAAGTGAATATCGCGTTCTCGCCAAAGGAGCTCGGCCGCGTATAGGGCAGCAACAATGAAGAAGAAGAGACCTGCTCCGCCTTCCACCGCCTGCACCATCAGATACGTCACCGGCCAGACGTCGACCTCGGCAACTCGTCCGGCGTAGTAACCGTTATTGATGGCGAAGACGGTCATTAGTCCGACGATCGCCCAGAAAGGAACCTCGTGAAGGATGGTGCTGATGCGCAGACGCGAGAGCGACAGGAACTGAGCCCAGGACGTGGCAGGTGAGAAGTTGCGACTGACCTTGGGAAGACGTGCCGCGACTAACGAACGCACGGGACGTAGTTCCATTTCGTCCAGCTGCTTGGCTTTCGCGGCGCGGCGTCCCTGAGAAACCGCGGTGAGCGCTTCGACAGACATGGGAAAGAGCGCCCACAGGACGATCAGCGAAATGAAGCCGACGGAGAGCCAGAGGAGACGGTTGTACAGGAAGACCCCAGACCAGCTGAGCAGCAGATTATTACGCTCGACGACGGTCCAATAGCGGGTGACATCATCCAGCAGGACAAATCCGACAGGATCGAATATGCCGGACCAGAATCGCTCCAGAGAGCGCGTCGCCGTAAATACGGTCAGGCCGATCAGGTACAGCATGAATAATGCGGCGCCCTGGACATAGACCACAAAAATCTTCCGGGATAGCGCAGCGACCGCGAAAAAAAGCGAACCAAGAAAGAAAATTTGCAGGACGGTGATGGAAAGAAACGGCTGCAGGTACCACCAGAAGTGGTTAGGACCAATACGAGAGTGATCGGCCCAAGGAGCAAAGGTACCTGCGAATTCGCCAAAGAGACATCCGGAGAAGACAAGAATCGTAACGACCAGCGACCCCGCCCAGCGCCCGCCCAGGTAGGCGAGTTTCGGGATGGGCTTGGTGAAGAGCATTTGGTAGGTGTCGCGCTGGAAGTCGCGGAGGATTGAGGTGCCGAAGATTGCCGCGACAATGATGATGCCGAACAGACTAATGCCGGTGGCATAGACCGACGTAGCGTAAGGACCGTTGAGCAGGACCTTGCCGTTCGCGCTGCCGATGGGACCGAAGTTTTCAGAGGCGACGCAAAGAAAGGCAAAGACAAACCACACCAGGAAGTAGATATAGGTAGAGATGCTTTTGCACCGAAGCCTAAGTTCGAATGAGAAAAACTCCCAGAACATTCTCATGGTTATCCTCACTCGCCTCAGTTTTTCGCCTGTTTTGACAGGTTAAGGAAGTACACGTCTTCCAGCTCCGAATCAACGGCCTGAAACCCCTCGCCCGGATTGCTATCGGAGTGGACACGAACCTCGTGCTGTCCGGCGACAAGATGTGTGGAAATGACGTGCATCTGCGATTCGAGCGCGCGCAGTTCGTCGTCGCTGCTCACCACCTTGCTCCAGATCTTGCCGTTGAGGGCCGCGAGCGTGTCTGCCGGAGCGCCCTCCAGCAGAAGCTCGCCAGACGCGATGATGGCCATGCGAGGGCAGAGCTCGCGGACGTCGTCGACAACGTGTGTGGAAAGGATTACCGTCACTTCGCGGCCGATCGAGCTGAGCAGGTTCAGAAAGCGGTTGCGCTCGGCAGGATCGAGGCCTGCGGTCGGCTCGTCAACGATGATGAGCCGGGGATTGGCCAGCAGCGCTTGCGCAATCCCAAAACGCTGCTTCATGCCGCCAGAGTAGGTGCTGAGCGCCTTTTTGCGAACCTCCCATAGGTTCGTCTGTTGCAGGAGCGCGTCGATCATTTCCTTGCGTTCTTTCGCAGAAGTGACGCCCTTCATCACCGCCAGATGATTGAGCATATCGAGCGCGGAGATCTTGGGATAAACGCCGAACTCCTGCGGGAGATAGCCCAGCAGCTTGCGAACCTCATTCTTCTGCTCGAGGACGTCGATGCCGTCGAGGTGGACCGATCCTGAGTCAGGATCCTGCAAGGTCGCGACGGTGCGCATCAACGTGCTCTTGCCTGCGCCATTCGGACCGAGAAGCCCAAACATGTTGTTACCGATTTGGAGGGAGACATTCTTGAGAGCTTTGACGCCGTTCGGGTAGGTCTTGGACAAACCTGAAATGGTGAGGGCCAATTGAGTGATCTCCTGGGATCGGTTGTGGGAGCGGCTTGGCGCGAATGTATCACGAAATTGGCCTGCCGCCACTTCCAATCTCGTCACCTGCAGTATTTCGTGCCGGACGGCGAAGTGGGAGTGGCCTATCACAGATCACTTTGAGTTAAAAGGATCCGCTTTCCTATGTCCAGGAACCGTAACGCAAGTCTGTCGGTCCCTCTGCGACCCTGACCATCCCGGAACTGGAACAATCCAAATCAGCTGTGCTCAATACACTTGCTTCTGTGCATTCGCGGTGGAAGCTACAAGTACGCCATCAAAAACAGTGGAGTTAACCCGTGCGCGTCGATCGTCATTTCTCACTTCACTCTGGAAAAATGGGCGATGCCGTTTCGTTCTTGGGACATCGCCCTCACTGCTTACTTCGGCTGGAACATTGCAATCGTACAGCCCGTAGGATCCGTAATCATCGTGAACCACCCAACGTTGGGGATTTCTTGCGGGCCGATACAAACCGTTGCTCCGAGCGATTTTGCCTTCTCCGTCGCAACATTTATGTCTTCAACCCCCACATAAGAAAGCCAGCCGGGATTTCCGCCCGGCATTGACATCATGCCACCGCCTGGCCCGGTATCCGGTTTGAATGTGCTGTAGGTCCCACCAGGCCCCATGGCCATGTCTGCGAACTTCCACCCGAAAAGACCGGCATAGAATTCCTTCGCCTTGGCGAGATCAGGCGTGTTGAGTTCCAGATGTACAAAGGGATTTGCCATGCTTGTTTCCTTTCGTTATGACGAATTCCGTCTTTCGTCGGCGTTTCATGCTAACCGCAAACCGCCTACATGCAAAGAGCTGGTGCTGACATCCTTGCGGCTAACTGTTCGCGAACATCCGCAGCCGGCAGCGCCACCTTGTTGGCAGCGCACGCCGAGGCGCTGCCAATTAAGGCAGGGTATGCGGCCGCGGGCCAAGTTAACCACATGCGATTCTTGCCAGCTTGTTGGCGATAGCAACGACCACTCGAAACGGCGTTTTCGCTCTCCGCGAGGACCTTGTCTGAGTCCTTAGTGGCAGTTGGGGAACGACGCGGAAACAATTTGGGTGCTCCAGTTGAAGCTGGCAACCACCATGTAGTACTCAGTGGTGTACCAAAAGGTGCAATTGTCAATTGGATCGATCCGCATGGAGCTGTAGTCTCCCCAAGCGCTGGAGGTTTGCGAACCGTTGTTATTGAGGGGGACCAGCACCTCATCGGACAATTGGCTGAGTGGATCGCTCGCCTTGCGACCAGCGAGTGCGATCGCTGGGTGTGTGGTCGAACTCGATTCGCTGTAGCCTAATAAGATGTCGCCCTGGTTGTCGCGGGTAAGCGAACCCATCCAGCGATAGTTCGAGTCACCCGTGGTGCCCGCATATGTCTCCTGTTGGAAGGGTGGCAGCGCCGCGAGGCTGGCGGCGGTGATGACACCCTTGGGCGCCCGGAATTCATACCATCTCACGCCAATCTGGCCACCGCTGGATTCGACGGCCCCGTTCACGAACCAGTGCTGGTGGGGTTGATCGGCAACCGATTGCACTACCGAGGCCGACGCTGGATCGTTCCAGTAAGCGAACCGATACATCAAGCGATCACCCAAGGAGTCCAGTTGGGAGGTGGTGCCGAGCTGCGGAACGCAGTCACCCCCGAACGAACCGTGGCAGGAGCCGTTATAACTGGCGACCGCCACGAGTTGGGTGTTGGGACTTCCCGTTATGCTAGCAACCGGGGGATTCCAGGTAGTGACGTGGAAGGAATACAGGGACAAATGGGAGTTGTCGACGTCGTCCACGCTGCCAATGTAGAACTCATCCTGTGCAGGGGGCGGACCGCTGGGCGAATCGACGTCGCCAGGGAGCAAGCTGTCTTCGCTCGACGTCAACTGGAAGCAAATCTGTTCAGCCGAGGGATCGCCAGCCAGCAGTTTCGCCCTGTGATACCCGCAGATTTGCGGGCCAACAAAGCCGCTGCCTCCGGGACCGAAGTTGTTCATGGCTTGGAAATAGCCATCGCTGGAACCCCCGCTGGACCAGATGCCGATCTTGGGATAATCAGGGAAACCGTTGCCCGGAACTGGGAACTGATAGACATAGTAGGTACCATTTGCGTCGTTGCTGGTGGAAACCGCAATGCAAATAGCATACGGAGAAACAAACACGTTCTGGCTCAACACCCAGCGATCGGCCTTACGGTCAAATTGGGCCATAGGGTTGTCGCCGTCGTTGTTGTTGGCACATAGAGTTCCTGGGAGGCCATTGCGCCAGAGCGTGTTCCCCGGAACGGCGGCACCGCATGTCGTTGTGCTTTTGTCACACACTACGAAGGAAGCGTTGACCCATTGTAGGACCTGAGTGTCGCCCACCGCGAGGTTGGCATCGGGCGGTTCGCCACCCACGGTGAATCCGGGGAAGCCATTGCCAAGTCCGACGAAATTCTTGACGATTGAGAATTCCGAAGGAAACATAGCATTTTGTTCCGCTGTGTCCACTACGTGCCCATAGTTCTGTTTGGGGACACGACGAAGCGGATGAGCAAGGCGGAAGCCATATTGCCTCGGTTGCGGAAACTGGGCCAATTCTCCCAGTGGCTCCGTGACGCCAAAGGCGGTCGCGTGGCTTAACGTCGGTTGCGGATTGTCCTGCGCCGTTACGGGGAGACCACAGAGCAGGAGCGCGATCACAGAGACCATCAACAAAGGCGTAATCCCTACTTCACTTTTCGTCATTGTTAACATTCTCCTTTCTCCCGATCGCCCCGCGGTTTCCATGTCGTAGATTTTCAGAACCGAGACCTCATCTTGACGGCTTCGCCCTCTGGCAACGGCGCGACGTTACTTCAGGGCGCTTCTTTTTCCCAGGCTCGGCAGACGAACCGGCCATCTGACCGGTAACGCTGGCCAGCACCTTCTGGAAGGCTTCTTCCTTGGTCAGCTCTTTCTTGCCGGTTTTGTTGTGACGGTAGGTGTGTTCATAACTGCAGGTGCGGCAGCGGACTTTCTGAACCTCGTCCGCTGCCATCGAGACTACGGCGTGGTCGGTGGTGCGTTTGCAACGCGAGCAGTAATCGTCAACATAATCGCCTAGACGCATAGCTGTATCTCACGCGATTTTATTTCCCCTTGGGGGGGTATCCCTTGAACAACTTCGTTACCGCCTTGTCGAGATTGTTGATGTTCTTGTTGGAATTGTCGGTGACGGTGTCCGTGGCAGAGCCACGCCAGAGAAGCTGCTTGTCCTTAGTATCCGCCAGCTCGACTACCAGAGTGGCTTCCTTCGTCACCCATGTGTTGTACATAACCGGTCCACCGGCTCCCCACGTACCCCAAGCCCAGCCCGGCCCATAACCGTAGCCGGTTCCCACCAACTGCTTCTGGTCCTTGATGCTCTTGCTGTAAGTCACCCACATATCGGGGTTGGAGCTCTCATCAACTTTTTGCAGCCCCTTGGCCTGCAGTTGCTTGTCCACGGCGTCGACGATGCGCTGGTTCCACAGACCATTCGCCGGGTGAGGACTCTTCTCCCAAGCGTAGGTATGGAATTGAGAAAAGTTCGCTTGGCGGTCCCAATCGACGTTAGTTTTTTGTGCGACGGCGGGAACGCAGGCGAGACAACTGAGGACAAGGAGGGCGAGAATTCGGCTCTTCATCAGCGGGGCTCCGTACAACAAGATTGAGGTCCTTACACAATGAGAAAGCATCACCGTCTCTCATTGCATGGCTAAAGATACTATCCCTCTTCCCGCGCGTCTAGCGGGCTTTCCTTAGGGAAGGTCTGATTAAGTCCGTGGGACATCCCTCAGGGGCTAAAGCCCCGACCTCATATTAAGCATTTACGGACGGCCTCAAGGCCGTCCCCTTCAAAGAGCCAGACTTAATCAGAGGCTCCTTAGGCGCGCAGCCGCTATGCTATCGGCTTTCGGGAACCATTACTCCCGCGGTAACGTATGGTGATCGGGGTAATCGTAATGAGCGGAATGTTGATCTGCGGCTATCTCTGGATGGCCTTCCTTGTACTCTGGGTGGTTTGGGCGGTGCGAACCAAGACAACCCAGACGCGGGAGAGCATTGGATCCCGGTTCTCTTACATGATCGCGACGGTCGCCGCCTTCTATGCCATGTTCAGCGGTGATGTACCGTTGGGCTGGATGCACATCCGCATTATTCCGCCCGAGCCTTGGATCGAATGGCTCGGCATTGCGATCACCGCAGCCGGCATGGCCTTTGCAATCTGGGCGAGGGCCTACCTCGGCAGCAATTGGAGTAGCGATGTTACCGTCAAAGTGGAACATCAACTGATTCGCACCGGACCATACCGCTGGGTACGACATCCGATCTACTTCGGGATAATTCTGGCCATGATAGGAACCGCGCTGAATCGCGGCCAGATTCGCGGGGTCGTTGCGGTCGTGCTTCTCTGGGTCGGCTTCACGATTAAGAGCCGGATCGAAGAACGCTTCATGGCGGCAACTTTCGGCGTTGAATACGAGCAGTACAAAGGTTGCACAGGAGCTATGGTTCCACGACTGCGATTCTGATTTGCAGCGGCAGTTACGCTCTTCATTCATTGCTTTCACAAAAGCTGCGCCGTGGTAGACTGCACTGCCAATGCCAGTCGTAATCGGTCAATAATGGAGTGCATCAAGATGTATCGCCGAACCGTCAGTGTGACGTTGTTTGCTGTATCCATTTCTTCTCTGTGCCTGGGTGTTGAAAGCGGACAGGCTGCCTTGCAAAACTACTTTGTTGGACGGCAGGTTCGCCTCAAGATCGATATGCCCGGAACCGCCAAGGGGGTTGACCTCCGCGTCGATGCAGGCGATCCGATGGACTGGAAACAATACTCGTCTCGCTTGAAAGAATCCGGTCCGGCCATCCGCAGCGGCGACCGCTCCACTATCACCACCATCGTTGTGAAGAAGAACCTCATTGAGTTCCAACTTGACGGTGGAGGTTTTGGGACCTTCTGGGATGACACGAGCACCACGGTGGCACCTTACGAGGTTGGCAAGAGCAACTATGAAAAGCAACTCGAGCGCGATATCAGAGATACGACCGACCCCAACCGAAAGCGTGACTTGCAGCGAGAATTGGATCGCGAGCGCAGCCGCCGGCGCCGCGAACAGGCAGCCGACGATCGCGCGGCCATGATCGCAAGCCAAATGAAGCAGCAGCAGGTTGCCGACAAGCGAATGCGTGGGGGATCGCGCTTCAATCTGCGCTGGGCGGGCAATATTCCTTCCGACCAACTCACGCCAGATGCGCTGATGAAAGTGCTCGACACCTACATCGACTTTGGCGACTTGCAGGCTGAAAAGCCGATCTTCTCGCCAAACGCAACGTCCACTGTTCAGAACGCTGCCCCAGCCAATGCTCCTGCGAACGGCGGCCTTCATTCGCCCATGACGCAACTCAAGCGCGGTATGCTGATTGGCGAAGTCAGCGGTCTGCTTGGATTGGGGCGTCAAGTGTCGCAGTCGGTGTCGGAAGAGGGCCTGAAGACGCAAATTTTCGAATATCTTCCTGACGACTACCGCGTCGAAGTGACCTACGTAGACGGAGTGGTTGTGCGCTACTCCATTAGCTCGCGATGAAAACCGCAAGTCGCTCGCCTGGACCACATTTGCGGCGGGATGCGAGCCGCCAAGAGCTTGGTATCATGACCCGTGGCCAAACCAACGGTGCGCGGCAAATTCATCACCTTCGAAGGACTCGATGGTTGCGGCAAATCGACCCAAATGGAGAAGCTCGCCGCGACCCTGCGCGAGCGCGGTGTTGATGTCGTGACCACGCGCGAGCCCGGAGGGACGGAGATCGGTGAACGTATTCGCGCGGTACTGCTCAACTCTCGCACTGCCGGCCTGGATCCGCGCGCCGAGATGGCACTGATGTTTGCGTCGCGCGCCCAACTGATCACCGAAATGATTGCGCCTGCGCTCGAATCCGGTCAATGGGTCCTCTGCGACCGCTTCACCGATTCGACCGAGGCTTACCAGGGCGCGGGACGGCAGCTTGGCAGCGACGCCGTACTGCAGTTGCATAAGTCGCTCTGTGGCGGATTGTGGCCTGATCTCACCATCCTGATGGATTGTGACGTGAGCTCGAGCGTGGGACGCGCTCGCCGTCGTAACCGCGCTGCCACCAACGAAAGCCCGGACGAAAACCGCTTCGAGAAAGAAAGTTATGCTTTCTTCACACGAGTGCGCAATGCGTTCCTGGAGATTGCCAAGCGCGAGCCGCAGCGGGTGGTGCTGGTGGACGCGAGGCCGCGGATCGAGTTGGTGCATCCGGAGATCGTGCGTCTGGTCTTCGAGCGATTGATGGGCACCGAAAACACGAGAGCAACGCCTGCCTAAATTCTTATGCCTTTCTCTGATTTTCACGGCAACGCTGAGGTGGTCCGCACGCTGCGCGAGATGCTTGCACTTGAACACTTCCCCCATGCCCTAATCCTTTCCGGCTCGCAGGGCTCCGGCAAGTTCACGCTCAGTCAAATGGTTGCGAAAGCGATGAACTGTATGCAGCGACCGCTGACTGACGGTCTCCCGGATTTCTGCGGACAATGCGCGAATTGCGTTCGCATCGCGGAGGCGGACGCTCTGGAGGAGCGCCTTGCCGAGGCCGTGGAGGCCCGCGAGAATCTGCGCGATGCCGACAAGCGTAAAACTCGTCTCTTCGTCCAGACCCATCCTGACGTGTTGATCATCCCGCCTGATCCGCCGCAGATGCTGGTCAAAGTCGATCAGATCCGTCACGTCATCCACGAGATCTACTACAAGCCCGTCGAGGGCCGCGAACGGGTTTACATCTTCAGCGATGCTGACTTCATGAAGGAAGCGGCGAACTCGCTGCTGAAAATTTTGGAAGAGCCTCCCGAATTCGCTACGCTGTTTCTCCTGACTGACAACCCCGCGGCGCTGCTGCCCACGATTCGTTCCCGATGCATGCACCTGCGACTGGCGCCTGTTGCGGCCGTCGAAGTCGAGCAGTATCTCGCTGAGGTGCGCCCCGAATGGAAGCCCCGCGAACGAGCCCTGGTGGCGCGGGTTTGCGGCGGAGGTCTGGGCCGCGCGCGCAGCTTCGACCTTACCGCCTATGTGGCCGCGCGTCAGGATGCGCTCGCTCTCCTCGGCCCTGCGATGGGAAGCGCAGACCACAGCGCGCTTTTTCGCGTGACCGACGCCTATCGCGCCGGTGCAGACGGCAAGGCGAAAACGGACATCTTGATCCGTACGCTCTATTCGGTCCTGGAAGACTTGCTCTTCCTGAAGTCTGGAACACCGGACTTGGTGCGCAACACTGACCTGCAGTCTGGGCTGGAAAAAATGTCGTCACAGATCGAATTCGGATGGATTGTCTCCGCGACTCAGCGCTTGGACGAACTCGAGACCGGCATGCGCCGCAATTTGCTACGTTCCCTGGCGCTCGACACGTTTGCGACATCGCTGGAGCGCTAACCTGTGCTACTCGTCCCTCACACCAAAGTAGTATCCGCAGTTTGGATTGTTTTGCGGATTCGGCTGTGGTAGGGTATCCCCAAGTTCACACCCTTAACAGTCCGGGACAATTCAAGTCTGACTCGTGCCCAGATCCCTGCATCGCATTCACGCTTGAGTTGGCAGTATCCCCGAGGTTGGTGTGCAAACCACCATAGGAGCAAGCACCATGAAAGATTCCATGGATTCTACCGCCGTGGGCAGAGCTCTCGACTCCGAAGTGTTTGCCAACCGCAAGCTGATTCGTCCCGCTCTTAACCGCAACGACCATCCCCGCCAAGAGCCCGTTGAGCGTCGTGAACGCAGCGAACGCTCCGAGCGCCCCATGAACGGCGGTGGCAAGAAGGCCCCGCCGCCAGAGCAAACGCACGCCGAAAATTTTTACTATCAGAAGCAGATGCAGACCAAGACACCGATGGTGCTGGTGCTGCAGGACGGCGAAGAGATCCACGGCGTCATCGAATGGTACGACAAATACTGCCTGAAGGTGAATCGCACCGGCGCGTCCAATGTGCTGATCTACAAACCCAGCATCAAGTACATGTACAAGGAAAGCGAAGCCGGGCAGCGCAAGTAGAAAGCGGTCGTCAGTGGTCGTCAGTGGTCGGTTGCCAATAGTCAGTCGTCGCCGCAGAGTATTGAGTATTCAGCCGCACACCGATCAACATCTGATTTGTCATCTCGACCGGGGTGAAGGGATCTGCTTTTTGCGGGGCTGGCAGTCCCCAAATAAGGCGCACTCCCACTGACAACTGTCCTTGTCTTCACTTCGCTGGCGCGTAGAAGTAGTAATCGGCGCTGTAGCTGCTCTTTACTTCGAGGTCCTGCTTTGAAGCATTGCAGTCGGCTGCTGGTGGCGGCAATCCGCCTTTGGTCTGAATTCGCTGGATGCTGGTAACACGGCTGAGCACCCCATCCCCGGAATGGCCAGTAACAGTCACCAGTAGCCAGGGAATCGAACCCCCATCTGGCGAATCGACTCGGCCCACGGCCTTGCCCGTAACTTCACTTCCATCGTTGTCCTTCCATGTGGGTCCGGCATAGTGCCGGCCAATAGCCGCTCCTTGCTTATCCTGAAGCTCCGCTTCGGGAGCCTTCAAGGCCCAGGCGAGTGTGCCCTCCGGTCCGGGCCGGCACACGTATATCTGTGAGCCCGACGCGTGCGCCTGCAGGACAACTTCCTCGCCGGCAGGTGCTTTGATCTTATCGGGCACATCGGGCCGCGATTTGCCTTGCCCACTTGCCTGTGTAGCGATTCCAACCAGAACAGCGAGTTGCAGCATCCTGATAATCACGCGCAGAAGTTTAACATCATGTCGGTTAGTGAAGGATTTGAAGGCAGGAACGAGCGGCCAATAGTCACTCGCCAAAGGGATTTCGGTCATAACTGATAGCCGGCGCTAATCTGTGGTATTCCGCTTCAGCGTGGGACGTCCATCATCTTTCTGATCGGTCGTACTACCGTCGTCTTTCTGGCCGGCTGTGCCGGAGTCACTGCCGCTGGAACTGGTGCGCCTCAACAGAACGGGACGGTTCGGGTCGCCCTTTGCGCCGCCCAGGTGGCGACTGTTCTCCAGGCGAGCCAGCCTCACTTTGATGTCCTCGAACTCGCTGGTGTCAACCACGTACTCACTGCGGTCAGGGAGGTACTTGCGGATTTCATCCTGCGCCGCCTTGATGCGGTCGGCATTCATGGGATGGGTAGCGAAGGCCTTGGCGATCAAGCTCTGCTTCTTTTTCTCATCAACCTTCAACTTTTCAAAAAACTCCACAAATGCTTCCGGATCGTAGCCTGCGGCGTAATCGTATTCCAGGCCCAAAAGGTCGGCTTCGCGCTCGGCGTCGCGCGAGAACTTCAGGAAGCCCAGTGGCACCGCCAGACTCGCCACTTCGCTGATGGCATACGCCACCGGCCCGCCAATGAAGATCAGGGGCACGGAAGCAATGTTCCAGATCTGCGCGCGAGTCATGTTCTTGGTGGCGTGTCGGGCGGCAACGTGCGCGATCTCGTGCGCCATTACTCCCGCCAGTTCCGCCTCGTTGTCCGCCGCCAGAATCAGTCCGCTGTCCACGTAGAAAAAGCCGCCAGGAAGCGCGAAGGCGTTGACCTCGTCATTGTCGAGGACCTTGATGGTGAAGGGCACGCGCGCATCTGAGTTGCGCACCAGATTCTGCCCGATGCGGTTGACGTACTCCGTGACTACCGGATCGCTGACCAGCCGCGCCTGCTGCTCCACCTGTTGCGACAACTCGTGTCCGAGCGCCACCTCGCGATCGAGCGAATAAAAGTCCAGACCACTTCCCACATTGCGCTGCCCAATCTGCGACACGTCATACTTGGCCGGAAGCGGCGCCCCATGCGCTTCGGGAGTTACAGGAGCTGGCGACTCACTCTTCGCCACAGGCAATGCGGAAGGGGTTAGATCCGACGAACTCTCTTTCGGGTCGGGATCGTCGGCGGTGCCACGCTGTCCGGCGGCTTCGATCTGGGAGGCAGTGGGCAGCTGCGAACCGATGGCATCCGGTTGCGCTGAAGGAACTGTCGTTGTCTCTGCGACGGGTTTCGCCGGAGCAGATTGCCCTTCTGTCGCCGCAGCGTTCGCTGGATCGGAAGTCGCAGTCTGCGCGGTGCCGAAGGTCGGAAACATCAACCCGGCGGCCAGCACGGCGAATACTGTGATCAACCGGCGCACGGAAAACGGCAATCGCTTGGCACGGGGCACTGACACGATCATTACCCACTTCATCCCCGATTATCCCGCCAGACTCGGGGTTATGGGAATCGAAAACTTCACTCACGACAGCAAAAAGCAAAAGCGAAAGAGCAAGTGCGCAAGAAAAACTGCGAGCATAGATGCCTCAGCCGGCGAGGTGGATTCCTCGCGAGCGAGAATATGCACGCATCCCTGCCACCTCAAATGAGCTCAAACAATTTCTCATTGGATGTCAGTAAACTACTGACTTTAAAAGCAGAAATTAGCGATGTCCTGTTCCCGTAAAAATGTGAGTGGATTGCACTCATGTGCGCCTTGACATTGGTACGTCTGGCGGGATAAGATTAGCACTCGTTGGGAGTGAGTGCTAACAGGCTACCGACACGTCAAGCCGCCAGCAAGCTGCCAACTTCCGGGTTCATCCCCAAAGACTTTATGAACATGCTGACAGCAACGCAGAAGACCCGCGCAAGAGTCAGCCAACCTGCAATCCAACTTGAATCAACAAGCTTGAAAGGAGTTTGAAGAATGGCTACAAAGCTTACTCCCCTGCATGACCGCATCGTGGTTCGCCGTGTTGAAGAGGCCGAGACCACCCGTGGCGGAATCATCATTCCCGACAGCGCCAAAGACAAGCCGCAAGAAGGCGAAGTGATCGCCGTCGGCCGCGGCAAGACCAACGACAAAGGCGAGACCTTCCCGCTCGATGTGAAGGAAGGCAACCGCATCCTGTTCGGCAAGTACGCCGGCACGGAGATCAAGATTGATGGCGAAGACTTCCTGATCATGCGCGAGGAAGAAGTACTCGGCATCCTGGAAGGCGCCGGCAAGCCGAAGCAAGCCGTTGCGCATAAGTAATAGTTGTCAGTGGCCAGTAGCCCGTTGCCAGTCGAATCTGGTAGCGACAGCTGAAGCGAGATGAACTCGCAGCCACTGACCGCCAATAACCGAAAACGATTTCAAAGAAACTATAGTCAGCCCAGTTCCGGTCTAACTGACCACTGGCTACTGACAACTAGGAGAGAACAATGGCAAAGCAGATTGTGCATGGAGAAGATTCACGTCAGTCGATTCTGCGCGGCGTGAATGTTCTGGCCGATGCCGTAAAAGTCACACTGGGCCCCAAAGGCCGCAATGTCGTGATCGAGAAGAAGTTTGGTTCGCCGCTTATTACCAAAGATGGCGTCACCGTAGCCAAGGAAATCGAACTCAAGGACCCGCTCGAGAACATGGGCGCACAGATGGTCCGCGAGGTTGCTTCCAAGACCTCTGATGTGGCCGGCGACGGCACCACCACCGCGACCGTTCTGGCGCAGACGATCTTCCGCGAAGGCGTGAAGACCGTAGCTGCCGGCGCGAACCCGATGGCCCTGAAGCGCGGCATCGACAAAGCCGTCACGGCCGTGTGCGGCTCGCTGGACCACGATGGCAACCGCATCCCTGGCGCGCTCGACAAGTTCTCGCAGAAGGTATCGGGCGAGATGATCGCGCAGGTTGGCACCATTTCCGCCAACAACGACGAGACCATTGGTCGCATCATTGCCGAAGCCATGAAGAAGGTCGGCAAAGACGGCGTCATCACCGTGGAAGAAGCCAAGACGATGGAGACCCAGTTGGAAGTCGTCGAAGGCATGCAGTTCGACCGCGGCTACCTCTCACCTTATTTCGTTACCGATCCGGAGCGCATGGAAGTCGTTCTGGAGAACGCCTACATCCTTATCCACGAAAAGAAAGTTTCCTCGATGAAAGACCTGCTCCCGTTGCTGGAGCAGATCGCCAAGAGTGGCCGTCCGCTCGTGATCATCGCTGAGGACGTGGAAGGCGAAGCGCTGGCGACCCTGGTCGTCAACAAGCTGCGCGGCACGCTGCAGGTTGCGGCCGTCAAGGCTCCCGGTTTCGGCGATCGTCGCAAGGCCATGTTGCAGGACATCGCAATCCTGACCGGCGGCAAGGCCATCACCGAAGATCTTGGCATCAAGTTGGAGAACGTGCAGATGGCCGATCTCGGCCAGGCCAAGAAGATCACCATCGACAAGGACAACACCACCATCGTCGAAGGCAAGGGCAAACACGGCGACATTGAAGGCCGCGTAAAGGAAATTCGCAGCCAGATCGACAAGACCACGAGCGATTACGACCGCGAGAAGTTGCAGGAGCGGTTGGCGAAGCTGGTGGGCGGGGTTGCGGTAATCAAGGTTGGCGCTGCCACTGAGACCGAAATGAAGGAAAAGAAAGCCCGCGTGGAAGATGCTATGCATGCTACCCGCGCTGCGGTCGAGGAAGGTATTGTCCCCGGCGGTGGTGTGGCCTTGGTGCGGTGCATTCCGGCCGTTGACGCGCTGAAGTTGGAAGGCGACGAGAAGATCGGTGCCAACATCGTGCGCCGGGCACTCGAAGAGCCTCTCCGCCAGATCGTCGGCAATGCCGGCGAAGAAGGCGCCATCGTTGTGGGCCGCATTCGCGACTCGAAGGAAAACAACTTTGGCTACAACGCACAGAGTGGGCAGTTCGAGGACCTGGTGAAGGCCGGCGTTCTTGATCCGACCAAGGTAGCGCGTACGGCCCTGCAGAACGCAGGCTCGATCGCGTCCCTGATGCTGACTACCGAAGCCCTGATCGCGGAGATTCCGGAAGAGAAGAAGGAACCAGCCATGGGCGGCCACGGCGGCGGCGGCATGGGCGGAATGTACTAGAAACAGCAATTAGCAATTAGCAGTCAGCTAACGGCAAAACAAGGCCTCGCAGAAATGCGGGGCCTTCGCTTTTTCTGGCGCTGACAACTGACTACTGCTCCCTAGTATCCTCGCTCTTTGTCCACTACCCACAGCAGCGCGTCGCCAGCCAAGAACCGGCGCAGGTTTCTGGTGAAGTGCTCGTAGTGGCGCTCCCACATCTTCTCGGTCAGACCGGCAATGTGAGGAGTGATCAACACATTCTCCATCTCCCACAGCGGAGACTCCGGCGCCAGTGGCTCCTCGGTGGCGACGTCAAGCGCTGCGCCCCCGAAGCGCTTCGCTCGCAGAGCATCTACCAGGGCAGCTTCGTCGATGAGAATACCGCGACCTACGTTGATCAGATAGGCATCAGGCTTTAGTCGAGCCAGCCGCGCGGGGTTCATCAAGTGACGAGTCTTGGGCGTGACGGGAGCGGCCAGCACAACAAAATCACCCGCGCTCAATGCCTCGTCGAGATCCTGGAAACCATAAGTGACATCAGCCACCTCGCTTCCCCGCTCCGGATGCTCGCGCACGCCAACCACGTGCATGCCCAAGGACTTTGCCTGTAGCGCCAGCGGAGTGCCAATCGCACCTAGGCCAATAATCGTCATAGTCGCGTCCTTGAGTTCTCGGGGCCGAGGCTGCGCATTCCACAGGTCGTGCTGCGCCCAATGCCTCTGTTGCTGATAGCGAATGGCCTGCGGGAGTCGCTTGGCCAGCGCAAAAGCGAGTGCAATGGCGTGCTCGGCCACTACCGGTCCGTGTACATCCCGCGCATTGGTCACAACAATATCGGTGGCGCGCAATTCCGGCGTCATGAGCTGATGGACCGCCGCAGCCGTCGAATGAATCCAACGCAGCCTCTTTGCCGCCTTGAGCTGCTCGCCACGCAACGACCACGAGATCGCGATGTCCGCGTCGACGACTTCCTCGATCACATGATCGTAACTGGTCAGATGCACCATTTTGAGCTGCGGAAAGTCCGTGCGCAGTCGCTCGGCGAACCACGGCGGCATCTGCCAGAGCTCGAAGCGGTGATGAAGGGCAATGAGGAGCTTCACTAAGACAGTGTCGAGTTTCTAGTTTCGAGTTGCAAGTCGGAGGACAAAGACAGAACCATTCACCGCAGGGCGCGGAGCGCACGGAGAAAAGCGAATTCGAAAGTGAAACCTAAAGAGAGCTTGATGAACCGGATCTAGGGCGACCTTTCACAGCGTTTTTGCCGGTCTACCCTACTTCCGCTTCGGCGCCAACTCGAAACACACGAAAGAAAACTCGCACTTCTCCGTGTCTCCGTGGTAAATCAACTCTTCGCCTCTTCCGCCATTACCCGCAGATCGTGCCCCGTCATTTCCTGTGGTTGCGGGATGCCGAGAATGCCCAACATGGTGGGCGCGATATCTTGCAGCGCGCCATCAGGGCGCAGTGTGAAGCGGCGGGCGTCGCCCTTGAACTCTGCCGATATAACCGCCTGCTCCGCCGCCACGATGAACGGCACCGGATTCATGGTGTGCGCCGTTTGCGGGCCGCCAGTCGCCGGATCGATCATCTGCTCAGCGTTGCCGTGGTCGGCCGTGACGATCATCGCCCCTCCGCGCTGGCGGAGGGCCGTATAGATCTGGCCCAGGCAGCCGTCAACAGTCTCGACCGCAGCGATTGTCGGCGGAATCTTGCCGGAGTGTCCCACCATGTCGGCGTTGGCGAAATTCACCACCATCACGTCGAAGGTATTATCTGCGATTGTCTTCAAAACGGCGTCGGCAACTCCCTGGGCGGACATTTCCGGCTTCAGATCGTACGTGGCAACCTTCGGCGACTGCACCATGATGCGGTCTTCTCCGGGAAATGGCGTCTCGACACCGCCATTGAAGAAATAAGTCACGTGCGCATACTTCTCAGTCTCAGCGACACGAAGGTTGCGCATGAGGCGGTCGGCCATCACGTTCGCCAGAATGTTCGTCAGCGACTCGGGAGGCGAGACGACAGGCAGGGTAAAGTTCTTGTCATACCGCGTCATGCAGACGTAAGTCAGGTCCTTCGGCACACGGTCTCGTGGGATAACTCGGTCAAGGTCCTGCCAGCCTTCCAGTTCCCGCCCGTCCTGCGCGGTGAAGTGGCTGTTGCGCGCCAGGCAGCGCGTGATCTGCCGGGCACGATCGGCGCGAAAGTTAAAGTTGATGCAGACATCGCCGTCGCGGATCGTCCCCACCGGTTCACCGCGATGGTCGGTGATTACAAACGGAATGATGAACTCGTCCGTGACTCCGCGGTTGTAGGAGTCCTTCACACCTTGGACGGCGTCCGTATGCCGACCGCCTTCCGCGTCGCCATCCACCATGGCATTGAACGCCTTCTCCTCGCGGTCCCACTTTTTGTCGCGATCCATCGCATAGTACCGCCCGCTTACGCTGGCAATCTGACCAATGTAGTACTCGCGCATCTTTTGCTGCAACTGCTCGATGTAGGCCGCGCCATTGGTGGGCAGCGTATCGCGCCCATCCATGAAACAGTGCACGAAAACGCGGTCCACCCCGTTCTGCTTGGCCATGCGAAGCAAGGCATAGAGATGGTTCTGGTGCGAGTGCACGCCGCCGTCGGAAAGCAATCCAAAGAAGTGCAGCCGCCGATCGCCGATGCGCGCCTTATTCATCGCGTCCACTAGAGCCGGGGCCGGGTTAGAGAAGAGCTCACCATTCTCGATCATCAGATCGATTTTGGTGATGTCCATGTACACCACCCGTCCCGCGCCGATATTGAGGTGGCCGACTTCGCTGTTGCCCATCTGTCCGGTGGGCAGGCCGACGTAGCGCCCGCTGGTGTGGATCAGAGTATTGGGAAATTCGGCGAGCAGGCGGTCGTAATTGGGTTTGCGCGCCAGCGAGATGGCATTGGCCGGAGACGGCGGAGCATAGCCCCAGCCGTCGAGGATAACGAGAATGAGCGGTTTGGGGGGATTAGCCATTAGCTGTTGGCTCTTAGCCTTTAGCGAAAGAAACCGGAGGTGTGCGCCGGAAAATCGATTTAGCCTCCAAAGAGCTCCTGTTCAAGGTCGGAGCGAGACGTCCTTAAATAGGCTGAAACCTCCGAGAGAATGCTCACCAGAGTACCAAGTCTGAGCTCTTTGTGCGCGGGAACCGTAACGTGATGTTGAGTGCCGCGGATCGCGGATGTGAGACGAATATGGCTGCCTACCTGTCGGGTGGCCTCATCTCCGTAGCGACGAAGGAGTCTTGCAAATTCTGGGCCGCTGAGGTCGCGCGGCAATTTCAGGCGCTGATGACCTCGTCGTGAACGAAGTGCAGTCGAATCACAGCCGGGGCTGTTCCTTCTTCGAAATGACAACGGACCGCGTCGCGGACCATCTCTCGAAGTTCGTCCATGGAGTCAGCCTGCGTGAAGATGGCGTGGCCGAGAGCGTGAGCTTCATAGGCGCCTTCGGGCGACTCTTCGACAGCGAAGATGATCTCAGAGTCCTTCATCAGGCGTGATTATATCAACCCTCGAGAGGCAAAATAACCGCAGATCCCTCCTCTCGGTCGCCGCGGCGCCCTCGGTCGGGAAGACAATTCAGAGATTGCACCTTTAATCCCAAACTTGAAAACTACCCACCGACCACCGGCCACTAGCCCTAGCCCCTGCCCGCCTTTTTCCCCGCCAACTCCCCATGATAGTTCAGCGCCTTCAGTCCCAGGAACCTTGCGGCCGGACCGAGTTCTTCTTCGATGCGCAGCAGCTGGTTGTACTTTGCGATGCGATCAGTGCGCGAGGCCGAGCCGGTCTTAATCTGCCCGGCACCCGTGGCAACGGCAAGATCGGCGATGAACGTGTCTTCCGTCTCGCCCGAGCGATGTGAGATGACTGCGGTGTAGCCGTTCTGGCGCGCCAGGTTGATCGCGTCGATGGTTTCGCTAACCGAGCCAATCTGGTTGAGCTTGATGAGGATGGAGTTCGCCACGCCGGCGTCGATGCCGCGCTGGAAAATCTCAATGTTGGTCACGAAGATGTCGTCGCCGACTAACTGGATCTTGCCGCCAAGCTCATCCGTGACCATCTTCCAGCCGTCCCAGTCATTCTCGGCGAAACCGTCTTCGAGCGACACGATGGGATACTGTCGCACCCAGTCGGCCCAGAATTTCACCATGTCTTCGCTGGAATGCTCGCTCTTGTCCGACTTCTTGAAAACGTACTTCTTCTTGGAGCTGTCGTAGAACTCGCTGGCCGCAGGATCAAGCGCAACGGCGATCTGCTCCCCTGGCTTGTAGCCCGCCTGCGTGATGGCTTCGAGGATGACTTCGATCGCTTCCGTGTTCGACTTCACCGATGGTGCGAATCCACCTTCGTCGCCGACAGCGGTGTTGTAACCACGCTTCTTCAGCACGCCCTTGAGCACATGGAAGGTCTCGACGCCCCAGCGCAGGCCTTCGCTGAACGAGCTTGCGCCCACCGGCATGACCATGAACTCCTGAAAGTCCACGTTGTTGTCGGCATGCGCGCCGCCGTTCAGGATATTCATCATCGGCGTGGGCAGCAGGCTGGCCGTGAACCCGCCGAGATACTGGTACAGTTCGATGCCCAGGTGGTCAGCCATAGCGCGCGCCGCCGCCATCGATACCGCGAGAATGGCATTAGCGCCCAGCTTGCTCTTCGTCGGCGTGCCATCGAGCACCAGCATGGCATTGTCGAGGTCGCGCTGTTCGCTGGCATCCATGCCTTCCAATTCAGGCGAAATCACCTCATTGATGCTCTCGACGGCCTTCAGCACGCCCTTGCCGCCGTAGCGGCTTTTGTCGCCATCGCGCAGCTCCAGCGCCTCATGCTCGCCGGTGGAGGCTCCGCTGGGAACGGCGGCCCGACCACGTGCTCCGCTTTCCAAAATGACATCAGCTTCGACCGTCGGATTACCGCGCGAATCCAGAATTTCGCGGGCCACAATCAGCTCAATTTGAGTCATGGGAATGAGTCCTAAGCCTCTCGCCGGTAGATTTGCTCGCGCGTCGGCGGAAGGTACGAAACCTGCAATTATACGGGAGGCGGGAAGCGGCTATCGGTGACGACCAAGCTGATTTCGCAACCCTGCTCGGGCGCCGTGGGAGTCGCCCGAAAGTCACCGTAATTTTGCGGTTACCTGGCAAAATGGTTTGCGGCTACGCTCTCGGTTGGGTATGCTCTTGCCAGCGGTTTAGGCGCTCCCACTGAGGGGTGCCGCGGACGCCTGCTGGCCGACGCCGCGACCGCATGGAGCTCAACAGTATGTGGAAGCGCAAAGAAGACGAATACACGACTCCTGGTGCTGATCCGGGCCCCGCGGGCTCAGCTTTCAATCCGGCTGCGAGCGCGCCACCGCGTCCGGCCGAACCTGTTCGCAGCGAAAGCTTGCGTAGCAACGAGGTCGCCACCATTGGCAAGTCTGTTGTCGTCAAGGGTCAACTGTCAGGCAGTGAAGATTTGATCGTCGACGGCGAAGTCGAGGGCTCGATCTCATTGCGCGGTCAAAGCCTTACGGTCGGGCCCAATGGACGGGTGCGTGCCAACGTCGAGGCCCGCAATGTGATCTTGCATGGCCGCGTGGATGGCGACGTTCATGCCACCGAGCGCGTCGAACTGCGCAAAACCGCCTCCTTGACCGGAGATATTTCCACCGCGCGTATCTCCATCGAAGATGGCGCTTTCTTTAAGGGAACGATTGACATCCAGAAACCGGAACTGGCAGGAAAACTGGACGCGAAACCGTCGGCCCCAGCTCTTGCAGCCGCGGCTCCTGTCGCGACAACCTCGGCCCAAGGCTCGCTTCTTGAACCTAAGAAGTTCTAGCATCCCATTTGCTCACTTCACGGGGCGCCGTGCGCAAAGCGTCCCGTAACCATCTGTCGAATTCTCCCGCCGGGCCGGCGCGAAAAGATTGATGATGGCGACGTTCTGCCCATACAATGGAGCGCAGTGGCTCCAGGTATTTTCAGCAGACTATTCGGTGGATCTGTCCGGCAGGCCCCGGATGACGAAGTTGTGCCCGGGCAAAAGGTGAGCCGTCGCTCCACGGGCTTCAATGAATTCATCCGCTCGATCTCTCGCGAGGAAGGCCTGAAAGTTCTCGACTTAGGCTCGACTTCACCCGCCAACATAACTTTCATGACCGGCCTGGGAC
Source organism: uncultured Acidobacteriaceae bacterium (assembly GCA_963748225.1). GTDB lineage: Bacteria > Acidobacteriota > Terriglobia > Terriglobales > Acidobacteriaceae > Bog-257. The sequence continues at coordinate 1,124,131 of CAVVHW010000007.1, read as the reverse complement.
ACAAATTTCACCAGGAAGACGTACTGCGCACGGCAGCCGACAAGTCTCTCATTATTCCCAATGGCGATGGCGGGACTATCATCGATGTCGAGCGCTTTCTCCACGAAAACCTATCCTTCTCAAGAGAGGAATTCGACGCGGTCATGTTCTGGGATCTCGCAGATTTTTTGCCCGAGCCCCTGGTGAAGCCGCTGATCGAGCGCATCCAGGTCGCTATGAAACCGGGCGGTATCATGCTGGCCTTCTTTCACACCAAGGATGCCGGCCCTGATGCGCCCTTTTACCGCTACAACATAGCTGCCAAGGACACCCTGGAACTGCAACCGGCCCGCGCCTACAAACTGCAACGCATCTTCAACAACCGGCATGTCGAGAATCTGTTTCGTGAATACTCGTCGATCAAGTTTTTCCTTGGCCGCGATAACATTCGCGAAGTGCTAGTCATTCGGTAAAGGTCCCGCTTCAGCCTGCTGCCCCTATCCCTCTGCCTAGCGTTATTCCCTCCGCGTCCAGGGAGGTCTTGCGTAAGAACTGCGTGGGCCTGCCCACGATATGCTCTGGCCTGGCGAGCAGAGGATTTAACCACTCAATGACGGCCGCGTATCCCAAACTTTCTGGGTCGTCACTCAGATAGTGAGGAACCACCGCAAGAACGTGAAACCCTTCCTGTAATTGGAAACTTAGCGTTGGATCGTGGCGGACGCCTTCCACCACCTCCGTCACATATTCCTCCGGCTTTACGCGGTCGGCGCACTGGTGGTATCCGCGCAGCCGTGATCCTGCGCGAATCCGTCTCAGTTGAAGCAATTCCGTTAACCCACGCCGAGCCTCGTAGAGTTTGTCGCCAATTCCGTGATGCTGCAGGGTCGGATCGACGATTACTTCGGCACCGTACAGGGTGTGTCCCCGCTGCGGATCGTGATTGATGAACATGCCATCCGCGGTGAATCGCTCCCAATTGTCCAGCATCTGGTAGTCATCCCAATCCACGATCAGACTGGCTGCCATCCCAACCACGGTTTCGTGCAAGCCATACACAGCCACGAATTGGCCTTGGGGGAAAAGCCGCAAGTGCGACGAAAGCTGCTCCTCATTCCATGGCGGCGTGTCCGGATAAATCCTTTTGCAGAGCTCGGTGATGCCTTTGAAATCGCCTGGGGTGGTGTTGCGGACAGATACTTGCGGTGTCGGATCGGCCATTCCTTTTGTCCCCAATTCGGCTTGCGAAGTCAGGTGATGGAGCAGTTTAGCTCGAACCCCCGGGACTCATCCAGCACGACGCGTCTTGCGGATCACGAAGGGTAGCAAACCAGGGAAGCGGAACAATTCGAACGCGACGTATTGGGCGAAAACGGGCAACGAAAGAAGAGGGCGTAGCCGCGACGCGGCCAACAACAGCGGCGCAAACTGGCGGGAATACTCCCGCTGATACTGGGTCACCGCTTCGCACAGCGCAGCGGGGCCCAAAAGAAATTTGCAGATGCACTGTGCCGCCGCCCGTCCACTGCGCAAGGCGATCGAAATACCGTCGCCGGCAAACGGATCAATAAACGCGGCTGCATCGCCAACAAATAATGTGTTCCTCCTGACCGGTTGCGGCTCGCGATAGATCAGTGGCGCAGTGCTGACCGGTTGCATGATCGCGCGCCACTTTGCCGCGCGGCGCGCCAACTGTGGATGCAGCTTGCAGACCTGCTCCAGAGAGGTCGCACAATCGGAGCGCACCATCGCGCAAGCATTCACCACACCCTGGGCGACTGGTTGCACGCCGCAGTAGCCATTGCGAAAGAAATACAGGTCCGTACAGTGCTCTGTCCACGCTTCCTGGAAATGTGCCTTGAGGCCGATCCACTTGGGACCAGGCGGGACGGTTCGGTCGGCAATGAACTGCGACCACCTACCTGCTGCAACCATCAGTGCTTTCGCACTGAGTTTTCCGGAAGACGTCTCCATGATGAACGGACCGTCACCCTTGCTGCCGACTATCTCACAGTTGGGATGAGTCTCTGCCCCCGCTCTGCGCGCAGCCTCCCATAGTAATGCATCAAGCTCATACCGCGAAATGCTGAGCGCCGGAGGATCAACCGGCGCCTCGATTGCCCGTTCGCCCAGCAGCAAACGCATGCGGTCGATCATCGGTGCACCTTGAAAGAGCGTCTTCGCCGCCGAGACGTCTTGCAGCAGGCCGGCAAGAACCTCCAGCGATTCCGCCGAAACAAACTCTCCGCACACCCTGTGTCGTGGAAAGTCTTTCGCGTCGAATAATGCGACCTTTGCGCCCAAGCGAGCCGCGGTAATCGCGCAGGAGCTTCCCGCCGGTCCGGCTCCCACGATTGCGAGGTCGAATTGGGGATCAGTCTTCAGCACTAAAGCACTTAGCGTTTAGTATTTAGTAACAACCTCTGAGATTCGCAGAATGTCGTGACGGTCATTGGGCTCTTATCACGAGCCCAGATGGAGAGCGCTGGCATTGCCGCCAGCACTAGGTGCCGAATGCTAGGAGCGAAATGCTAACTGCTGCCTCTCTCACTTCCACAGCAATACACCCATGCGAAACATGTAATGTCGTGATAGTTGAATTTGGTTGGCCCCTAGGTTCGCCAGCATGGTATGCATCTCGTCACAAGTGTAAGCACGCCGGACCGAAGCGGGCGCATCATGCCAGGTGATGCGGCTGCGAAAGAGCGGTAATCCCAGATAGACCAGCAACAAATGCAAACGGCTGCGGATCAGATCATTGATCAACACTGCCTGCCGGGCTACGCGAAGCGATTCATGAGCGAACTTCCCCAGCATCTCGGGCTCAAAATGGTGGGCCAGCAGCGAACAGCTTACGACATCAAATGTCGCATCCCGAAAGGGCAAGCACAGGACATCACCGGCGACCGAAGCCGGACCGCCGCGTGGCAGATGCGACCACACGCGATCTAGAAGGGTCACATCCAACCCGAGGCCGTGCCCGGCGAGCACCCGTTGCGACACTAACGGCAAGTCCCCGTTCCCCGCTCCTACCTCAAGTATCGAGAGATTCCGGAGCCCACTAGAGCGCGCGACTCGGCGGAGCAGCGCGGTAGTTGTGCGCATTCCGCCGAACCAGTGATTTATATGGCGCAAATCCTTCAGGCTGGCAGCAATCTCGGCCTCTGTACCGAGATCGTCGTCGAGGAACTCAGGAATGACAGTTCGTCTCATTGGGAGTGCAGGAGTTTAGATCGGCAGGCAAACGTGAGATCGTTTTGCTCAGCTCGATTTTGCCCCGTTCCGCACAGCTCCGCTCCACAACTATACCCAGAGAACTGGATCTTCGAAGAATTACCGGATCCGAATCGCTAAATTGACCGCCGCAGGGAAATTCTCTGCGGCAGAAAACTGCTCAGGGATGGAACCGCGGGTGCCACAGTTGGTAGATGAAAATTACTTTTCAGTTAACCTACTGAGGTGACGAAACGTTATGCCCTGCGTTGTCCACCCTGGAACACCGCTCGTTTGCGTGTTTGCCGAGTTTGGCGACCCGTTTGCTACTCCATCAGGGTGTCGGCCCGATCAGAATGTCGGCCGGACGAATAGAGCCGGTAACCAGGGGAACAACGGTTTTTTTCGTGCGGACCCGGCCAAAAACCCAATGGGACTGCCTTTTTCTGATCGGGCCGACGCAATCTTCGACGCTCATTCGAAAATCCTCCGCCAACCGCAGCTCGCCGTCGCTCTGGCCTTGTTCACGCACCCCTCGCCTGCTCACGCAGCCGCGACATCCAATCCTTAAGCTTGCCTTAACCTGGTGTAGTATTTCGCAAGAGTGGTATTTCGCACGACTGCACCTGAATTATTACAGGCTTTAGCAGCAAAGCGGGCTTGTCGAAAAAGCAACTAAGAGGCTCGAAGTTTCGTCTAATTGTCTGGGAGTAGTTTTGCAATTGCACTTCAGGATGCGCTTGAATTTACTCCAGAATATTACGGCTCGAACAGTATCCACGGTAATGCTGCTTTCGATGACCAGCGCGTTGGGTTACGCGCAACAGAAGCCGAATATCGACCCGCTCGAGCTAGTACGCCGAGCCTCGAAAAATGAAATCAAGGCCAGCGATGTTCGGTATTATGCAATTTTCAAGGACACGACGCAGTACAAAGACCGCTCCATCACCAAAGAGATTGTCCGCACCAAGCAAGGTGGCTTGAGCACCACGCTGCTCATCAATGGCCAGCCTCTGACGCCCGAAGCGCGCAAGAAAGATAACGAAAAGCTGGAAAAGTTTGCCCATGATGCCGACGCCCGGCGCAAGCGGCGCGAGTCCAATCAAGCTGACGACAAGCGCGCTGAGACCATGTTGACCAGCCTTCCCGACGCGTTCCTCTACACCTATGTTGGCACCGATCACGGTCCGAACGGTGAGGAACTCGTCCATTTGAAGTTCAGACCGAACCCCAATTTCAGTCCTCCGAACCATGAGACCGCCGTCTATCAGGGCATGGAAGGCGATTTGATTATTGATCGCAAGGCGATGCGCATTGCCAAGATCGATGGCACGCTATTCAAAGACGTCGATTTTGGCTGGGGAATTCTGGGCCGACTCTACAAGGGCGGCAAATTCATCATCGTGCAGCGGGATGTTGGGGGTGGCGACTGGGAAGAGGTGCAGGAAACCCTGCAATTCAATGGCAAGATTCTTTTGGTCAAACCCTTGACCATCTGGTCAACGGAGACGATGACGGACTTCCGGCCCGTACCATCGGATATCACCACCGCCCAAGCGCTTGATCTGCTGCAAAAGAGCACCGAAACAGTCGCCCAAACTGGACCAAGTGGCGTCAATCAAGCGCAATACACTCACAAATAACCGACGCGCTTCATCCAACGAACCAATGTTGGATTATCTCAATATTTCTTTCTTTACCGTCAGCTTTTCGACCAAATCCTCACGCAGCTCATAGCCGCGACCGGGCTTGTCGCTGACAGTAATTGTCCCTGTCGGAGAAACCTCGACCTCAGGCTCAATAATGTCTTCCTTCCAATATCGCTTGGAAGCTGATACATCGCCCGGCAGCTTGAAATTCGGCAACGTCGAGAGTGCCACATTGTGGGAGCGGCCAATCCCCGACTCCAGCATGCCTCCGCACCAGACCGGCACCTTAAAAGCCTGTGCCACGTCGTGGACCAGGATTGCCTCGGAGAAACCACCAATCCGTCCCACCTTAATGTTGATGATCCGGCAAGCAGCCAGCTCCAGGGCAGCCTCGGCATCGCGCGCGCTGCGAATGGCCTCATCAAGGCAGATCGCCGTCAGCAAGTGCTTCTGTAGCCGCGCGTGAAAGTAGAAATCGTCACTCCAGAGCGGCTGCTCAATCATCAGCAGATTGAAGCGGTCGAATCCCTTAAGGCGGTCGCTGTCGGCCAGCGTATAGGCAGAATTAGCGTCACAGCTCAGCAGAATCGTGGGCCAGCGATCGCGGACCTTCTCCAGTACGTCAACGTCCCACCCAGGCTTGACCTTGATCTTGATGCGCTGGTATCCAGCGGCCACCTCGGTTTCGATCTTTTGCAACAGTTGGTCGTGCGAATCCTGGATGCCGATGCTCACGCCGCACGCAATTTCGCTCTGGGTGCCACCGAGCAACTTCCACAGCGGAGTTCCCTTCTCCTGCGCTTCCGCATCCCAGACCGCGTTTTCCAGCGCCGCTTTGGCCATGCGATGTTCGCGGACGCGCGATAGCAACGCGGGCGCCTCGGACCCTGACCGCACCGTTTTGCCGAGTAGCGCTGGAGCTAGGTAGCGCGCGCTTACATCCCATGCGCCTTCGATATATTCCTCGCTGTAATACGGGGCTTCGCCCGCAACGCACTCGCCCCAACCTTCGAGCCCGTCGGCATGAATGGTAACCAGCAGAATGCGCCGGCTAGTGGTACGTCCGAAGCTCGTCTCAAAAAAGTGGACGAGCGGCATTTGCAACTCGCGAAGAGTAATGGCTTCAATCTTCATCGATCAGCTCGCATACGACCAATCTTCATCCCATCGCCCCAGTAAGAACCTACCATTGCCCTGCGGATCGCGCTCATAGCCGAGGCAGGCCAGCCCACGTGAAAATGCCGAGAGAAATGCCTCGCGGTTGCGCAGCTGCACCGCTGCGGCCTTCTGCCTCGTCTCGGGCTGCTGCTTCCAAGCGTAGATCTCGGCAGGAATTTCCACGCGCACCTCTTCCGCGAACTCGGGATGCTTACCCGTAGCCAACAGAGTCTCGACCCGTTTCGATTTCAGCCACCACTCGGCGACCAGCCGGTCCGTGGGAAGAAACCCCTGAAGTGGCGACGACGTAATCCCGTACTGATTGATGTTGTAACGGCGCGCGATGGCTCCCAGACGTTCCAGGTTGAGATATGCGTTTTTGATCTCCAGCGGATCGAAGGTCCACTCCATCAGCTCATAGCCGTGCGCGACAGCATCTTCGCGTTGAAATAGTTTGATGCGGCGTCCCAGCCCGGTATTGCGGTGGCCTTCTTTTACTGCCAGCATATGGGAGTGGAGATAAGAGTGTCCGCTACGGGTTCCGGGAATCGAGAAGGCAAAGCCCACCAGCGTTTCGCCTTCCCATGCGCCAATTACCTGGCCGCCGATTTTGGGTGCCAACGAGAAAATTCGCAAAGGAACCAACTCGTTATCGGCAAATCCCCAGACCTCTTTCTGTAGAGCCACGCAGGAGCGAAACTCCTCTAACTCGGTACAGTTGCGCAGCACAATGGTTTCTGCCATCACGCTTTTTCCTGTCGCTTCGATTCCTGCCACAGTGACTCCATCTCGTCGAGCGACGCGCCCGATGGCTTACGTCCCTGCTGGCGGAGCCTTTCTTCAAGGTACTCGAATCGGCGGCGGAACTTGCGGTTTGTCTTGCGTAGCGCCGACTCAGGATCGAGCGAGAGGTAGCGCGCAATATTCACCAAGACAAACAACAAATCGCCGACCTCATCTTCCAATCGCGACCGTAGTTCCGGTGAAATCTTGACACCGCGCGCACCCGCTACACCAGCGGCCGACTCCGGGCGCGGACCCGGCATCGGATATTCCTCGAGATTCTCGCGAAGCTCCTTCGTTTCCTCGTCCAGCTTCTCAAAGAGATCTTCGATATGCGGCCAATCGAAGCCAACCGCCGCCACGCGAGAGCTGATCTTATAAGCCTCCATCAGGGACGGCATCGCTGAGGATACGCCGGCGAGTACCGACTCGGGGTGATCTTCCTTCTTGCCGTTTTCTCCAGATTCAGTCTGGCGTTTCTTTTTCTCTTCGGCTTTGAGCACCTGCCAGTTACGCAACACATCGCCTGGTGTATCGGCCTTCACGTCGCCAAATACATGAGGATGTCGATCTATCAGCTTGTTCGACAGCCGATCGAGCACATCGTCGATGGAGAAGCGCTTCTCCTCAGTCGCCATCTCCGAGTAGAAGAGCACCTGCAATATGAGATCGCCGAGTTCACCAGTCAACTCGTCCCAGTCGCGGGCATCGATGGCTTCTACCACCTCATAGGCTTCTTCCAGTGTGTAAGGTTTGATGGTGTCGAAGGTCTGCTCGCGGTCCCAGGGGCATCCGCCGGGACCACGCAGCCGCGCCATGATGGATACGGCGCGCTCGAATCGCTCACCGGTCGTCATACTTCACAATCTAAATGACGGCAGAGGCAAGGCGCAAAACAGGGGCGTGTGCGAGAACGAACTCCAACATTTGCCGTTGGGATTGTTCGCCTAAAACAGCGGCGTGGCTCCGTACAATAATGCAGCGCCGTAGGCGCGGCTCAGCCTAGCCCAGCACGGAGGCGAGAGCGCTGAGTAGCCGGGAAAAAAGGTTTGAGTCCCTTCAGGACGACACTGTTTCCCTCTTAAGCCCCTGACGTAGCCGCTCTCGTTGCAGGAAATGTGCGGACCAACAGTTTGGGATCGTCAGAAATCAGCCCATCCACTCCCCAACTCGCCAAACGCAGCATCGCGTTGCGCTGATTCACCGTCCAGGCGAACAACGCCAAGCCAGCCGCATGAACCTCGTCAACGACAGCTTGCGACACCAGCATGTATTGCGGAATGAAAACCGAGATCGGCACCTCTGACCATTGCCGTGCTAACTCGGCTTGTTTGCAAACATAGCCCAACGGCAGCGAAGGATCGAGTTCATGCAACCGTCGCAGCACCTGCGGCAAGAACGACGACACCACAAAGCCGCGCAGCGGCGGATTGGCAATCAGCAACTTCACAATCTCTTCTTCGTTGCCGCTGACCTTCACCTCGATATCGAGATAGGCGTTGCGACTAAAGCGAGCAAGCACTTCTTCGAGACACGCGAGATAGCGCGCAAGCTCCGAGAACCGCATTGCTGCAACTTCATTACGCCCGAGCTCCGAGTCATGACATACCACGCTGCGGCGGTCGCTTGTAAAGCGCACATCGAACTCGAAGCCATCGCACCCATTGGCGACGGCATAATCGAACGCCTCAATCGTGTTTTCGGCAGGAAGAGTCGAGGCTGGTAAAGGCAACCCGAAGCTCGGACGGCGCACTCCGCGATGGCCTAGTAGCAGCGGGTGTGAGTTGCGGTTCACGACGGAGACACGGAGGAAGGTACCGCTTGTCGCCCTTCGGTTCGCAGCATCAGAAATCGTTGAAGGTTGAGCAAGAATGCCACATCATTCTAGATGCCAAATGCTAATTGCTCGCTGCTAATTGCTTCTTCCTCAATCCAGATCAAAATCCCGAATGGGCTTGCCGGTGTCGGGCGTCTCCTTGGCACGCTTGAGAGCTTCCTGAAACTTCTTCTCCAGCAGGTCACCTGAATGTTTCTGCGCTTCCACGGACTGGCGAAAGATGGACTCCTTACGCGTATCCTGGTCTTTCATGGCGCGTGCCGCCGCCTCCAAGTCCTCAAACGTCTTGGGCACGGCCTTGGGCGTGTGCGCGATCACCGCCTTGGTTTCGCTATCGATCTTCAGCAATGCCCCGCAGCACGGGCAGGGAACTTCGAATTGGGGAGACTTAGCCATGCACGAATATTACCGCAGGCTGCGGAAACGAGCCATAACCGACAGAAATGCGGCAGTTTTCGAAGTATCAGAATTCAGTCGCTCGGAATTTACCGCACAGATGAGACCGATTGAATCCCGGGGAATCTAATAAATTGTTGGAACGTTTCCCACCAGTCGACAACTCATTCATCGCCTTCTTCGTTGATAAACATTATTGAGAGAAAGGTATCTATCATCATGGCAAATGCAGTCGATGTCCTCACTTCTGAGAAGCCAGCAAAGCAAAAAGGACGCATTGAAACGGCCGGCTACGCAGCGCATTCATCTACTTCACCCCTTAAACCTTTTTCCTTCGAGCGCCGCGAACCCGGTCCGACCGACGTTCAGATCGATATCCTCTACTGCGGCGTATGCCATTCCGACCTGCACACCGTGCGCGATGAATGGTCGGACTTCATGGCAACTACTTATCCGGTGGTTCCCGGCCATGAGATCGTCGGTCGCGTGGTCAAGGTCGGAACCAAGGTGGGCAAATTCAAACAGGGTGACCTGGCAGCAGTCGGGTGCATGGTTGATTCCGACCGCACGTGCCCCGCCTGCAAGGCCGGCCTGGAGCAGTATTGCGAGGGCCCCGCTACCTACACCTATAACGGCGAAGACAAACACCTGGGCGGCGTGACCTATGGCGGCTACTCGAAGACCATCGTCGTGGACGAAGATTTTGTTCTCCGGCCGCCCGCGAACCTGGACTTGGCGGCGACAGCCCCTCTGCTCTGTGCCGGCATTACCACCTACTCGCCCCTCCGGCACTGGAAAGTTGGAAAGGATCAGAAGGTCGGTGTGGTGGGATTGGGCGGGCTCGGCCATATGGGAGTGAAACTCGCCAAGGCGATGGGCGCACACGTGACGTTGTTCACGACGTCAACTCACAAAACCGAGGACGCCAAACGCCTGGGTGCTCATGAGGTCGCGCACTCCAAGAATCCGGAGCACATGGAGAAGCGCGCGGGTAGCTTCGACTTCATCCTCGATACCGTTTCAGCCGAGCACGACATCAACGCATATCTCAACCTGCTGAAGCGCGACGGAACGCTGGTGCTGGTCGGCGCGCCGGAAAAGCCGATGCCGGTGGCTGCATTCAATCTCATCGCGGGCCGGCGCAGTCTTGCCGGATCGAGTATCGGCGGCATTGCGGAGACCCAGGAGATGCTGGATTTCTGCGGCAAGCACAACATCACGTCCGATATCGAGATCATCCCGATCCAGAAGATCGACGAAGCCTACGAGCGCATGTTGCGCAGCGACGTGAAGTACCGGTTTGTGATTGATATGGCGTCGCTGAAGTAAGGCCTGCTTCCCACCCTCTCGCCAAAAGCGGTGAGAAGGGTGGGGCACCCACCAATGAAAAAGCCCTCCCACGCGAGAGGGCTGATTCGTCCATAAAATCCCTACCGTAGCGCCTCCATGCACTCGTCCAGCACTTCTCGCGAGGGGCGAGTGACGCTCTCCGGCAAGGTCGCCAGCGGCCGATCGGTCATGTTGATCATGTCGATGAAGTTGGGCGCGGTAGTGTTCAAGTACAACACGCCGGTCAGCACTTCATCGGCATCGTGGGCTTCCATGACCCGCTTCACCGCCTCGATTTTATTGGTGGGATCGTAGTCTTCCTCCAGTTTGCGCAGCCGCAGCGTGGAACCGTCGTGCATGGTGACGTTGAGGCTGGTACCTGGATCGTAATCCACATCAATTTCGTTAAAGTGAGGAACGAAGTTCAAATCGTGCAACGGCTCTTCGTGGTCCTTCACGAACTTGTAGGACTTGGTCGAGCCTTCGTGATCGTTGAAGGTGGTGCACGGCGAGATCACGTCGAGCATAACCGTGCCACGATGCGCGAGCGCAGCTTTCAGCATTGTGTGCAACTGGCGTTTGTCACCGGAAAAGGAGCGACCCACGAAGGTTGCGCCCAGCATAATCGCCAGAGCACAGGTATCGATCGGCGGCAGATCATTGATGACGCCGGTCTTCAACTTCGAGCCGAGATCGGCGGTCGCCGAGAATTGTCCCTTGGTGAGTCCATAGACGCCGTTGTCTTCGATGATGTAGATCACAGGTAAATTGCGGCGCATCAGGTGCACAAACTGGCCGATACCAATGGACGCTGTGTCGCCATCTCCGCTGACGCCCAGCGCAACGACCTTCTGGTTCGCCAGCACCGCGCCGGTCGTCACGGATGGCATGCGACCATGCACCGAGTTGAAGCTGTGCGAACGGCTCATGAAGTACGCCGGGCTCTTCGATGAGCAGCCAATTCCCGACATCTTGACCACGCGTTCGGGCGCAACCCCCATCTCATAGAAAGCGTCTATGATGCGCTCGGAAATGGCGTTGTGGCCGCAGCCGGCGCACAGGGTGGTCTTGCCACCGCGATAGTCGAGCACCGTGAGTCCAATGCGGTTCGTCTTTGGTTGGGGCGGGGGCGTGGTTGTGGTCGCCATTTATTTGCCCTCCTGGGTAATCATGTCGTCGGTGATGGAACGCGCGTCGATTGGCAATCCGTTGTAATGGCGGACGCTGCGCAGCTTGCTTATCTCTTCAATCGCGATGTCGAGTTTCAGCAACTGCAACATCTGCGCGTCGCGATTCTGGTCAATCATGTAGATGCGTTTGTGTGCGGCCACAAAGTCATGCGTCTCGCGGGTGAACGGATAGGCGCGCAGGCGCAGATAGTCGGCCTTTACTCCGTATTCGCCCTGCAGTTGATCGAGCGTTTCAACCGCAGCGTGATGCGAAGTCCCATAAGCGATGATCCCGATATCGTTGCTTTCGTTGCGGACGACCTCCGGCTTGGGAACGAGCCTGCGGGCGGTATCGAACTTGTGCGCCAGACGGTCCATGTTGTTCGCATAGTCGTCGGGCCGCTCACTGTACTGCGACTTCTCGTTATGTCCGCTGCCGCGCGCGAACCATGCTGCACCCGGATGGTCGGTTCCCGGCAGGGTGCGATAGCCTACGCCGTCGCCGTCCACGTCCTTGTAGCGCGCGAAGCCTCCCGCACGTTCCAGGTCTTCGGCGGTCAGCACCTTGCCCCGGTTCTGCGGCTTGTCGGGATACTGAAACGGCTCCGACATCCAATTGTTCATGCCGAGATCGAGATCGGACATTACGAATACCGGTGTCTGCAACTGCTCGGCCAAGTCGAAAGCGTCGCCTGCCATGCTGAAGCACTCGGCCACGCTGCACGGCAACAACATGGGGTGACGCGTGTCGCCGTGCGAGAGTTTGGCTACAAATTCGATGTCGCCCTGCGAAGTGCGCGTCGGAAGACCCGTAGAGGGACCGACGCGCTGGATGTCCCAGATCACGCCGGGAATCTCGACGTAGTATCCCAAGCCAGCGAACTCCGCCATCAGCGAAATTCCCGGTCCGGCGGTGGCTGTCATCGAACGGGCGCCGGCCCATCCAGCACCCAAAACCATGCCAACGGCAGCCAGTTCATCTTCGGCTTGGACAATAGCGAAGGTCGCTTTGCCATCAGGCCCAACCCGGTATTCCTTCATGTAATCGATGAGGGTTTCAACCAGCGATGACGAGGGCGTAATCGGGTACCAAGTCACTACGGTCACACCAGCGAACATACACCCCAACGCTGCAGCGGCATTGCCGTCAATGATGATCATGCCCGCAGTTTTGTCCATGCGCTCAACCGTAAACGGATCGGCCTTGGTGAGCGACGAGGCAGCGTAATCGTAGCCGGCTTTAGCGGCGTTCCAGTTAAGATCTGCGGCCTTGACCTTTTTCGCGAACTGCTTGCGCAGCGCCTTCTCCACTTCGATCATGTCGAGGTTGAGCAGTTGCGCCACCACGCCAACGTAGATCATGTTCTTGACTAACTTGCGCAGCTTCGACTCGGGGCAGACCGCGGCGCAAATCTTGTCATAGGGCACGGCGTAGAAGGTCACATCCGAACGCAGTTCGTTCAGCTTCAGCGGTTCGTCGTACAGCACCACAGCGCCCGGCGCCAGCGACATCGCATCTTCCCGCGCGGTCTCAGGATTCATCGACACCAGGAAGTCAATTTCCTTCTTACGCGCGATGTAGCCCTTCTTGCTGGCTCGGATGGTGTACCAGGTGGGGAGGCCGGCAATGTTCGAGGGGAACATGTTCTTGCCGGAAACGGGGACCCCCATCTGAAAAATGGTGCGCAGCAGAACGGTATTGGCGCTCTGCGATCCCGAACCATTTACGGTTGCAACCTGGATGCTGAAGTCGTTGACGACAGGCTCACGCACAGCGCCGTGCTCGGCACCGTGTACTGCGAATTCGGTTGTGGCCATCAATACCCCTTACTACAGAAGGATGTTGCGGAGGGAGAACTCTTTATTATAAGGCAGGGCGCAAGCGGCGTGAAATGACACTCTGCCTGTACCCTTGCCTTCCCTTACAATCCGAACAGCTCACGCAGCCGTTTGGTCTGTGCACGACTGACCGGGACCTCGGTCTGTTTCTTGTCTTCCATGCGAATCTGGTACGAGCTCTTGAACCAGGGCACAACTTCCTTGATGCGATTGATGTTCACCAGATACGAGCGATGCGCCCGCCAGAACATGTTGGGATCGAGCGAGTCGAGCAGTTCTTCCAAGGTGCGGCAGTTGGATTGGCCTTCCATCGCGGTCGCTACAACCGTAATGACTCCATCCTCAATCGAGGCGTAGCAAATGTCTTTCTGGTCGACAAGAAAGAGCCTGCCGCCCGATTTGAGCAGTACCTTCGCGGCCGGGGGGCGCTGCTGCTGCTCCAGCATCTTGACGATGGTGCCGATCTGATCGCCAGGCGAGCCAGCGGTCTCCAGCTTTTGCCGGGCCCTCTCCACTGCCTTCGCCACTCGCTTCTTATCGAACGGCTTGAGCACGTAATCAACCGCGTTCACTTCGAAAGCCTTCACAGCATACTGGTCGAACGCGGTGGCGAATACGATTTGCGGCAGCGGGACCTTCTTGTCGATCAGCTTTTTGATGGCACCGAAGCCGTCCAATCCCGGCATCTGCACGTCGAGGAAGACGAGGTCCGGGGAGAACTCCTTGATCAAGTTAACCGCGTCCATGCCGTTCTTGCCTTGCGCCACGACATCTACATCAAGCTCTTTCAGTAAATAGGCAAGCTCGTCACGTGCAAGCTGCTCGTCATCCACAATGATTGCGGAAAGGGACATTCAGGCTCCTGGAACTGGGAAACTAGACATCAAAGTATAACGCGGCAAAACAAACCGTCTCGCAGGCTGTCAAAAAGTGCTGATGCGAAGACAAAGCTCTCAACAGCCTTCCAGCAGAAGCCTAGGTGTCACTTTGTTTCCGAGCCGTCGGCCGCCAGAGGCGTGGCGGTGCCGATCCACAATTCGTATATGCCGGGGGGTGGGCATCCGGCTTTCAGATATTTTGGGCTCAGGTTCACCAAGTCGACTTTTCCAAATCCGTGTTTCTTTAGGTTGTCGGCGATTGCTGTTGCCTGGGTAGTATTCGCGTCGCTGAAATAGTAGCGAAGCTGGGTGCTTGTGGGCGCAACATCAACCCGCTGTACTCCCTGGACCGTAAATCCGGCACTCCGAAGGAAGTTTGCCAGTTGCTGACCACTCGCCAGTTGTTCGGTGCTGTTTGCGACATGGACGTAAATCCCATTGGGATTAAACTTGCACTCGCTGCCCATTTGGACCTTGGCCGCGTCGAGAGCATTCTGCACTGCGCCTGCCAGCTTCGGTTGCTCGATCGAAATATTAGAAATCGCCTGGACTAGGTCCAGAGGTGCCTGCCTGCTTTTAGCCTCTGAGGTGAAGATGGCAAGTCCGGCAGAAACAGCCACAGGGTTCTGACTGGTCAGCCAAGGGACAAGGGCTGTCACGTTAGAATATTGCTTCTGGGTATTGTCCCACTGTTGTTGGTACGCGTCGCTCTGATCCTTTTTTACGTTATACCAACCGCCAACAACTGCCAGGACTACGGGAACAAGGATTCCAGCAATCTTCGAGAGTCGGTCGAGCCACATATCGAGCGGCGACAGTGGAGGGTCAGCCATTTTGGAGAGCGAGAATATCACAACGGAAAAATAGACAACAAGACGTTTCTTTCGCAAGCGTTAGACAAGAACATTTGTCCGCACCACCCGCCTTGCAGGCTCAATGCCGGGACATCGACCGCGGGCCGCGGCTGGCTCGGCATGATGTTGTCGTAAACTGATCAAACATGGTCGTCATCTACGGCATTCATTCCGTAAGCGAAGCGCTCAAATCCGGAGCGCGTAGCTTTGAATACGTCGGCATCGCACGCGAGCGGCATGATCAGCGGGTGCAGCGCATTATTGACGACTGCCGCGCCAGTGGCGTGCAGGTGCGTTTCCTTCCGCGCGAGCAGCTTGATCGCACCGCCAACACCAACACTCATCAGGGCGTCATAGCAGTCACCAGCAGCAAGCAATACGCCGATGTTGACACTCTGCTGGAGCAGCGTCATGGTGAGCACAGTTTCCTGGTAGTGCTCGACAGCGTGGAAGATCCGCACAACCTGGGCGCGCTCATCCGCACCGCAGATGCAGCCGGGGCGGACGGCGTCATCATTCCTGAGCGACGCGCTGCCGGGTTGACGGGTACTGCGGTCAAGGCTTCGGCAGGAGCGTCGGAGCACCTGCCAATTGCGCGGGTGACCAACATTTCGCGCACTCTGGATGAGTTGAAAGAACGCAACGTCTGGACGGTTGGCCTGGATGAACGCGGAACCCAGAGCTACGACGAAGTGGATTACAACATGCATTGCGCGATCGTACTGGGCGCTGAAGGCAAGGGGTTGCATGACCTCGTCCGACGGCGCTGCGACTTTCTGGTCTCGATTCCCATGCTCGGCCACGTGCCGTCGCTGAATGTGTCGGTGGCGGGTGGGGTAGTGATGTACGAGTTGGCGAGACAACGCCGAGTTGCGTCAACCGTTCAAAAGCCAAAGCAAAGTTGACCACGGATCGACACGGATTAGCACGGATTTCCTTCTTGTTTGGTAAAGAATTGACCCGTGTTCATGCTTCGAAATCCGTGGCGGATTCACCACACCTCTACCTGTCTTGCCCCATCATGCTTCCGTGCACATGAGATTCCTGCGAGGTCGATTATCATCGAGGTATGGGCAATGTTTCTTTATGCGGCTCTTGATAGCACTCGTTTTCTTATTGTCCACAGGACTGCCAGCGCCCGCGATTGACCGCGAGGCGTTCACCATCTCGCGATATCAGCTTGAGGTGCAAGTAGACCGTTCCGCGCATGTGATCGCGATCACCGGCAAGCTCACGTTGCGCAACGATTCCAACAAGCCGCAGAAGATGGCAACGCTACAGGTATCGTCTTCGCTGGCGTGGAACTCGATCACGGTCGATGATAAGCCGGTGCAGTGGCTCGGCGATAACTACACCTCCGACATTGATCACACGGGCAGTCTGTCGGAGGCAATCGTTACATTGCCGAAAGAAATTGCTCCGGCAGCGACAGTCATGCTCGATGTGCAATATGGCGGAACCATCACGCCCGATGCAACACGTTTGACCCGCATGGGCGCTCCCGCCGATGTGGCGGCGCGCAACGATTGGGACGAAATCAGCGACTCCTTCACCGCCGTGCGTGGACTGGGATATGTCGCCTGGTATCCCGTGGCAATCGAGGCGGCGAGCCTGAGTGATGGCAACGCTGTCTTCGACGCGATTGCGCGCTGGAAGCACCGGCACGACCGTAGCGAGTTCGACGCGGTGTTCGAGATCGATGCCGGGGATGGCAAGCAGCCGTTGCGCGTTGTGACCAACATGGCTGGCACTGAAGAAAAGCTAGTGCAAGACGTGCATGACGACAAGACTTCTTACCATCTGGCGGCCAAAGCCAGTGTGGTTGGGCTGGGAGAGACCGTGCCGACTTTTGCGATCGCCAACTACGTCGAACTGGCGAGACCGACCGTCACTCTCGTCCATATTGCCGATCACACTTCGTTGGCACGCGACTATGCGCTCGCGGCGGAAGCCAACGATCCACTGCTGCATGACTGGCTGGGAGAGCCAGCGCAGCCAGCGCGAATCATCGAGTTGACAGAACCCAACGCCAATCCGTGGCAAAACGGCCCGGTGCTGTTCACGCCGCTGCGCGAAGCGCCAACCGCGACCTTGCAACTTCTGTTGCTTCCGGCGCAGGTCGCGGCGCGGTTCCATTCACAGCATCTTTGGATCCAAGACGGACTGGAGCGATTTCTGCAAACCAAGGCTGTGGAGCAACGCAGCGGACGCCATGCGGCCCTTGAGTTTCTCGACCAATACCGCGAGCCTCTGGTGCAAGCCGAACTGGCAGCGCATCCAAAGACGGAAGCGGGAGCAAAGTCCTCTGCAGAGAGCAACGCTGCAAATAACACTCTGCTCAATACGAACGACGAGCTTTATCTGCGCGGCAAAGGCGGCTTCGTGTTTTGGATGCTGCGCAACATGACCGGCGAGGATTCCATGCAACGCGCCATTGCAGCTTATCGAAGCGGCGCCGACAAAGACCCCAACTACTTTCAGCATCTCCTACAAACCAGCTCTAAGCGTGATCTGGAATGGTTCTTCGATGACTGGGTTTACCGCGATCGTGGTTTGCCGGAGTTTCACGTCGAGTCCGCGTACACTCGCCCTCTGCTAAGCGAAGGCTTCCAGAGCTTCCTGGTGACCGCGACCATCGAGAACCGAGGCGGTGCGGGAGCGGAGGTTCCGGTGCTTATTCAGACTCCTTCTGGCGAGAAGAGTGTCCGGGTGGTGGTCAAGGCGGGAGAAAAGGGTACGGGGCGCATCGAAGTGCCAGTCGCGCCCGACAAAATTACGGTTAACGATGGAAGCGTTCCAGAAGCCAACCTGGGTAACAATGTGTATGAGATTCCGGCCAAGCAGCCATGAAGAAGAAGTTTCCACCACAGCCACAGAGACAAAGAGGACACAGAGAAGAACAAAGGCAAATCAACCGCGGATCGACACGGATTTGCGCGGATATCTTTTGGTCTTTCTTCACAAATTGATCCACGTCATTTCTGGAAATCCGCGGTTGATTTATCTTTCTTCTCTGTGTCCTCGGTGTCTGTGTGGTGAATCGCTTTTCCCGAGGCTGTTATGATCTGGGGTCGCGACTGAGCGACAAATGAGGACGGCTTGAGCTACATCCAGTTTCTCGGCGCGGCCGGCGTAGTGACCGGCTCGAAGCACCTGATCCATGTGGACGGCAACGGCACGCGAGGCTTACAGGTGCTCGTGGATTGTGGCCTCTTCCAAGGGCAAAAAGAATGGCGGGAGCGAAATTGGAAAGACCTGCCGGCGCCGGCGAACTCGATTGATGCCGTGATCCTGACACACGCTCACCTTGATCATTCGGGATGGATCCCACGCCTGGTGAAGCAGGGTTTTCACGGCCCCATCTACGCGACCCCGCCAACGATTGATCTGTGCAGCATCCTCCTGCCTGACTCCGGGCACCTTCAGGAAGAAGACGCGGCATATTACAACAAGACGCGAGCCAGCAAGCACGTACCGGCGTTACCGCTCTATACCATGGAAGAAGCCCAGCAGTGCATGACCCTGTTCCGTCCGGTGAACTTCGAAGAAGCCAAGCAACTGACTGGCGCATTGTCGTTCCGATTTGTTCGAGCTGCCCACATCCTTGGCTCAGCAATGACTGAGATCACAATCACCTCCAACGGCGGGTCATCCAAGCTGCTCTTCACCGGTGACATCGGCCGAGTCCGTGACAATCATGTAGCACCAGGCAAAGTGGTGCACTTGGGTCCAACCGAGGGCGAAGAGTGCGATCTGCTGGTGATGGAAAGCACCTACGGCAATCGTCTGCATCCGCACACCGATCCGCGTCCGGAGCTGGCGGCATTGATTCGCACAACGCTCCAGCGTGGCGGCAGCGTGATTGTCCCATCGTTCGCCGTCGAACGGACACAGAAGTTTTTGTTCCTGCTCAAGGAGTTGATGGAGGCAGGACAGGTGCCGCGCGTGCCCGTGCACGCCGACAGTCCCATGGCCATCAAGGCGGTACAAATCTTCCTGAAACACACGGAAGAATTCACTCCCGAGACGAAGGCGCTGATCGAGAAATACGGCTCGCCACTGGAATGGCCAAACTTCCACTTTGACGTCACGCAAGACGATTCTAAGAAGATCAACGAATCGAAATACCCGGCGATCATTGTGTCTTCGAGCGGCATGGTCACGGGGGGACGCGTGCTGCACCACTTGATGCAGCGACTACCTGACCCCAAGAACCTGATACTGTTCATTGGCTTTCAGGCGCCGGGGACGCGAGGATTCACCATCAAGAGCGGTGCCTCTGAGGTGAAGATGTTTGGTCAGGTGATTCCGATTCGCGCGCAGGTGGCGGCGCTGGAACAATTCAGCGATCACGCCGATACTCCGGAATTGCTGGAGTGGCTACATACGTTCAAGCATGCACCAAAAGAGACATACCTGGTCCACGGAGAACCACCGGCAGCTGCGCAGTTACGCGACAGTATGGTGAAGGCGCTGGGATGGAATGTACACGTGGCGGCCTATCGCGAGAAAGTGCCAGTCGGGTGAAACGCTGGTCCCTTCGCGCCTGCAGCGCAAGAACGGTCGATGGCTTCCGCCTCCACTTTACGCTGCTTGCGTTGGCGAGCCGGAAGCCTTCGGCTCAGCTTCACCGACGGATCGCGGATGGGCCCGCCCCTCGCGATGCGTACCACCTTCATAAGCCACCCGCGCAAAGGTGATGTCGAGTACCAGTCCGCTGAAGGCGTGGCACAAAGCTTCATTGATGTAGACGATCGAGGCAGTTTGCTCGTGGCTGAGTCCGGCATCTAGCAATTGCGTAAGCCCGGTTTCTATCCTTGCGGGAATCTCGCCCACAAGTCCCCAGGCGCTCTCATTGATGCGATGCTGACAGTCAGTGAACAGCGGCGACCGCATCAACTCCTGTAGTGCGCGCGAGTACCCATCATAAAAGCCAGGCCAGCGCGCCATGGCGCGATGTTCGTCCGATATGAAGGCCAACTCCATCGCGCGGCGGCGCTCGTCCCAAATGCGCTGCAGCGTGGGGGGCGCCGCAGTGAGGTCGAGCAAACACGGCGACACCGGGAAGTTAGGATGCTGCGCCGGTTCGGGCACGATTCGCTCCGAACCTACGGGCCCCTCGAATGCCTGCAGCTGCGCGCTGGCAATCAGCAATAGCAGCGGATCGAGATATTGGTAATAATCAAGCACCTGTGCCAGTGAAAGCCCAGGCCCTTGATTGGAGTGCAACTCCCGGGAGGCCAGGCTGCCCACGTCAAAGTAATTATGGATCCTCGTGTAGGACTCGGCGGCCAACCGCGCGCCCAGCAAAAAGAACTGGCGGCAGTCCAGCGTTGGCCGAAAAGTCCGCCAATGAATTTCCAGGAAATCGGGATAAGCGGCATAGGCCTGATACAGGATGGGAACCACCGGCAAGCCGAGTTTATGCCGAACCTCATCGAAAATCTCGCGAGTGCGGGGCGGAGCCTC
Source organism: uncultured Acidobacteriaceae bacterium (assembly GCA_963748225.1). GTDB lineage: Bacteria > Acidobacteriota > Terriglobia > Terriglobales > Acidobacteriaceae > Bog-257. The sequence continues at coordinate 1,103,578 of CAVVHW010000007.1, read as the reverse complement.
GGCTTCGCCTACCAGCTTCAGACGATGACCTCGTCTCCACCTCATGAACAGTTTGATGAGACTGCCTGCCACACCGATGTAAGGTAAATACCGGAATTCTTGTTTCCGTAGGGTTAACTACAGGCGTTGCTTTACTACGGTTACTTCCGGTTGACAGTCGGTTACTCCTGCTGCATACAGGCCATCTATCTTCCGAAGCTCGGATACAATCAGCTCTGGAATGGTCACGATGGAAAAGCCCAGTCAGAACCGCCCGTTCGAAGTGCTATTCGACCACGCCGAACCGAGCCTGATTGCGGATGATGCTTATGCGCCGTACGGCAATTTCGGCTTCCCCCCCCCACCTGCTGACCGGCCCTGGATTTACTCCAACTTCGTACAATCGCTCGACGGCATCACCACCTTGCTGGGGGAGCATGCCTCCGGCGGAGAGATCTCCCAGTCGCCTGAAGACCGCTGGCTGATGGACCTGCTGCGCGCTCATGCCGACGGCCTCGTGATGGGAATGAACACTCTGCTTGAAGAGCAGCGTATCCGAGGTCCGCAGAGCCGAGGCATCGTCTTCCAGGTCGCCGACCCGAAGCTGCGCGCGCTGCGCGATCGTCTTGGAAAAGGACGAGAACGCAACATCTTCGTGACGCGCGCGGTTGACCTCGATCTCTCCCGATACAAAGTCTTCGATGGTGACGTGGTGGACGCCGCAATTCTTACCTCTCCATCAGGGGCGGAACGATTGCGCGCACAAGGCGTGCACGCTCATGTTGCAGTAATTGCCGCCGGTGAAGGCGAAACCTTTGATTTGCCACGCGCCATCGGCAAGCTGCGGGAAGAGCTGGGCGTGAAGTATCTGCTGTGTGAGGGTGGACCAACCCTCTACGGCAGTCTTGCGCGGGCCGATCTGGTAGACGAGAAGTTCATGACTGTCTCGCCGATCGAAGTCGGGCAGGTGGTTCCGGCAGAACAAAAGCGTATCGCCAGTGAGCAAGACACTCCGCTTTTGCTGCGCCCCACTGTCTTCGGCGGCCCGGGATATACTCGGGAGAATTTGACGCGATGGACTTGGATGAGCTGCCGCAAGGCGGGCGACCATCAGTTCAGCCGCTACCGGCGGAAGGGCAGGGGATAGGGATCAGGGGCTAGGGGCTAGGGCCCGGGGATTATTGATTAGGGGATAGTGGTTAGGGGTTAGGTTCGCGATTTTGGCTGGCGTACCCCCAGGCGAAGCGAGTTTCTGACAGCGTGGAAGAAAGTGGCCGGACTGGGAATGAGCCGCTTACGGCGTGCCGGCTTGGTGTCGTCGTGTTCCTGTAGCATGCGCACAATATCAGCCGCCGGAACCCGGACGATAACCTCATCCACTGAGCCGAAACCAACTGTGCCGTCGGCCGCCAGGATAAGTACCGCCGGCTTAGCAATGCCACCTTTCTCGCGCGGGTTGTAAATGCCCCATTCCTGGACGACGCGACGCCCGACGTCGGAGAGGATGGGAAACGGCAACTGCAGCTGCTGGCGCACTGCCTCCGATTTCTCCGGGGCATCCACCGATACAGCCACCAGGCTAGCGCGAGCGGCACAAATGGCTTCGTAGTGCTCGCGATATTCCGCCAACTGGCGGAGACAAAAGGGTCACCAATGGCCGCGATAGAACAGCAGAACCAGCGGACTGCCAGCCACCAACTCCGATAAGCGGCGCAATACGCCGGTAGAATCAGGGAGCTCAAAGTCGGGTGCCGGCTGACCGACCGGGGGCAGTCTCCCTTGACTGGGCGGAGTTGGGGTCGTGGACATCAGTTTTATGGATTCCCGGTCGGCGGTACGAGATTCAGGTCCGATGTCTCCGAACTAGACGTCTCACTTCGCCCTCTCCAACAATTCTGCAGCGCGATTGACGGCGTCGGTCAGGAGTTGCAACTGCTGCTGCGTCGTGGCCAATTCTTTGTTGTCGATGGCCTCGTTGACTCCAGGAATGACCACGGCGGCGTATCCGGTGTACTCCCCCGGCGCGTAGATTGAATGCTTGTACCATGGCCGGTCAGGCAGACCGTCGATAAGAAACGCACGCTCGGTATTGCGAAGGATGAAGTTCATACCTCCTGGATCACCCAGCGTGGCGTTCTGCAATTGCAACACGCTTGTCCCAGCCTTCTCAAGACGTGCCGCCGCTTTCGCTGCCTCGGCAAATGACGGCGCCTGTTCGCCGAAGGCCTTCTTCGCTTTCGGCTCGGCAGCCTTTATGTATTCGCTAATCTCTTTGCCGTAGTCCTGAAAATTAAACGGGAGAACGTCTGTGGAGGCCAGGCGGATGGCTTCCAAACCATAGAAACGCGCCATTTCCTGTTCATAGACAAACGTGGGATCGCCAAACTTGGTGAACCAGGCGAAGTTGTCGAAAGCCGAATGATAGACGCCGTAAGGACCGCGCGAGCCAATATCGGCAGAAGGAACACCCAAGTGTTGCAGGAACGCGGTGTAGTCGGAACCGCTGCCGAGATCGCCGACATGAACATCGGCCTGCACCTCAGCAGTTGGTTTGGATTCGGAAGCGCTCGAGGACGCAGGTTCATGGGGCTTGGCGCGCTCCTGCTCTTTCTTCTCGGCAGTGACCTTCCACTGGTCGTAAACGCTACCGCCCTTCGGACTGGGCACTGACTTCGCGACGTCACGCAGGTACTGCTTCAAGCTCGGCACCGACGAAGCGCTGAAGTCAGGACCAGAAACAGCGGCGTCCATGTTGAAGTAAGCGACAGCTCGGCCGAGTTCTTTAGGGTGCTGTTCAGCAAATTCGGTCGAGCCGATCAGGCCTTCCTCCTCTGCGTCCCAACTGGCGAAAACGATAGTGCGCTTAGGATGCCATCCAGTTTTCAGCAACTCTCCCACGCCGTGCACCGCCTCCAGTTGGGCGGCAGTGCCGCTGTTTGGGTCCACCGCGCCATACACCCAGGCATCGCGATGATTGCCGGTGACCACCCATTCGTCGGGAAGCTGCGATCCGCGCACCATACCGATCACGTCATAGATGGTGACGAACTGATAGTTCTGCTTCAGGGCCATGTGCACCTTCACCGGCCCGGGGCCAACGTGATAGGTGAAGGGCAATGCGCCTTGCCACTCGCGCGGCGATTCTGGCCCAGCGAGATTGGCCATGATGGGGGTGGCGTCGGCGTAAGAGAGCGGAGTGGTTGGAATCTTCGGCATATCGGTGGCGCGGTCAGGCGAGATGCGCTTACTGTCGGGCAGATCGAGCACGGAAGCGATTCCCGGCGTGGTGGGATCGCCGGGATAGCGGAAGAGGTATTGGATGGAACCGCGCTGTACTCCGGTGTCGGGGCGCCACGGCCCCTTGGGATATTTGTCGCCTTTGAAATAGCCGTCATCCCATGGATCGGAATAGATGATGACGCCTGCCGCCCCGAATTGTTGCGCAACAAACGCCTTCACTCCGCGAAAGTTTTCGCCATAGCGCACGATGACGATCTTGCCCTTCACGTCAATGCCCATCTCCTGCAGCTTCTTGAAATCTTCCAGGCGGCCATAGTTCGCGTACACCACATCCGCGGTGACGTCACCCGACGGAGAGAATTCGTTGAAGGCGGGCAGAATTCGCGGGTCGTTTTGGTAAGGATCATCGCTGACATGCTCAGGAGATGGACCGGTCATGTTGACACCCTTGGGCGCAACCACCTCTACTTTGATGTCGAGCGGCAAGTTCATCCAGACCTTGTATTGCTGGATGTAGGCATCGAGACCCGCGGCCTTGTACTTCTCTAAGACGTACTCGGCCGTCTTCAGGTCTTCCGGCGATCCGGCAACGTGAGGCGCAGAGGTCAGAAATTGCAGATGCTCCTTGGCCAATTGCGGGTCGGGCACGGCCAGAAAAATCTTCTCTGCCTTCAACTCGGAGCCCGGGTTACGGTATCCGAATATCTTGTCTGGTGGCGTGAAGGGTGCAGTCTGGGATTTCTGTTGGCTGGAAGTTAGAGGCGAATAGAAAAGCGCACAAGCAAGCACGGCTACGAAGAAGCGGATCAAAGCGATACTCCTAGAGTGAACGACTTTAGCGAGCACACCACGAGAAATAGCAGCTTACATCAGAGGCGAAGGCATCGCGAAGCCGTGTCGAGAACCCGACCCGTTCTAGCCCGCCGTGGCGTGCCGCGCGTGCGGCAGGGCGGCGTGGTGTTCCCGAGCGTGCCGCACCAGCACCTTGCCGCGACTGGTTAAGAAACGCGCCATCATGGCCGCAACGCCTTCCAGTAGAATGCGGTCCGCGCTTCCGAAACTGTTGGTGCGATCGCTTTCGACATCAATCACACCCAGTGTGCGTCCTCCGATGCGGATGGGCACGACAATCTCCGATTTCACCTCCAGGAAACACATGCTGTAGGCTGCGTCCGCGGTGACGTCGGGAACGACTTTGGTTAATCCGCTCCGACCGGTGGTTCCCACGTTTCCTTTACCAAACTCGAAGACGTGGCACGTCGGCACCGGCCCCTGCATTGCCTGCCGCACGACCTTATCGCCAAGCACGAAGTAAACGCCAATCCAGAAGTACCCGCGATGGTCGTAGAGCAGCTTGAGCAGTTGGCCGAGCGGCGAGGCATCGGCAGGTGAGAAAGTGGCCAACAATTCTTCGCATGACTGCAATAGTTCTCTGACAGAGTAATAGCGCTTTGACAAGAAATCTTCCCAGGGAAATATCCACTACCAGTGTAGTCGCGGCAGGGTGAGACTCCAATTACGCTCAGCTACACGCACCTAAACCGCTGGACCGGGAGGAGGCTGCGCGGGGCCGACGGACAGATCAGGAATGAACGCCAGGTCAACGTTCGGAGTCTCCTCCGCGGCTTGAGGCAGGTTGAGCAGAGCCTTCAAGGCAGGTAAGGCCGCACGCATGGAGGCCTCCCCAAGGGCAATCAATTCAGGAGTGCGGTCGAAGCAATCGAACGCGAAGCCGGTAACGTCGGGATCAAGCACCAAGTCGGCGTCTTTCTTCCAGGTGTCGCACATTTTGGCTTGAGCAATGGAGAAACATTGGCCGATCACCTCGAACAGGTGACGCGGCTCACGTTCCTGGCTCACGTGAGCACTCAAATGCACGCCGAGCACGCACTCGGCGCCCATCTCGCGCAAGGGAGTCGTCGGCACAGAATAAGCCAGCATTCCGTCAACATAGGAATGGCCGTTGATTTCCACTGGCGGAAACATTCCCGGATAGGCGCAACTGGCGCGGATGGCATCGACCAGCGAACCTTTAGTAAAGACAAACGCCTCGCCAGTTCGAATTTCGGTTGCGATCACGGCGAAAGGAATTTTCAGCTCTTCGAAGGTCTTGATCTTCATGACGCGCTCGCAGAAACGGTTGATGCGGTCCGTGCTGCAGAAACCGTACCGCGACAACGTCCAGCGAGCGAAGTCATGGAAGTGCGCCATGCGAGCGACTTCTTCCATTTCGCGAGCGCTCAGTCCTGCGCAATAGAAGGAGCCAACGAGTGCTCCTACGCTGGTTCCCGCCACGAAATCCACCGGAATCTTGGCCTCTTCCAGTACCTTGAGGACTCCGATGTGAAGTATCCCCCGCGCGAAACCGCCGCCCAAGGCCAGTCCCAGCTTAGGGCGGTGCTTAGCAGTGGAAAACGCGTCGGTTGTCGGCTTGGCAGATGGGTGCGACAGCTCGCGCGAGAACGCGCGCAGCGATCGAGACAAGCGATGGATGTTGCTCATGGCCGTAATCCTTTTGCTGCCAGCCATTTCCCGTACTGGAGGGACCATCCATTAGGATGCCGACGCGCTGAAGAACGATGCCGCAAGAAATGCCCAAGTAGCCGCGGTATCAGGCCGTAGAACGTAGGCTGTGATTCCAGGCAATCCTCAGGAGGGCAGCCTTTTCAGGTGCTGGTGCAAAGGCATGCCGAAAAAATCCGTGCTCTTGCCCGAGGCAGCATACCCATGCTTTTCATAGAAGCGCGTGGCACGATGCAGTGGCTCCGTCGTATCCAAGGTTACCCGCGAGCATCCATGGCCAGCGAGTTCTGCCTCAGCAGATTGCAAAAGTTTCTCGGCGATGCCTCGGCCCTGGCACTCCGGCAAGACCGCCATGCCACGCAGATGTCCTTCGCTGAGATCGACCGCGGCACAGGCGATGGTGCCGACAACCTGGCCGGCGGCGGTGACCGCGACAAAGACGCACATCTGTGCGAGGCGATGCTGGACTGTCTCAGACGTTAAGACAGTATCGACGAAGGCGGCGGGAGTGTACCTGTCGCGATAGGGTGCGAACGCCAGCTTCAGGCATTCAAGAATGCCGGGAGCGTCCGTGCCTAAAGCCTTCCGAATTGTGATGTCGGCTTGCAACTGTGTAACGACGAACGAGTATAGTTCCCAACAGAATTGTATTGCGCGGCGCAGATTTGAGGGCTGAACGAAAAGCCCAGCCAAGGCTGGCTGGGCTTCCTGGAAAAACGGCGAAGATGTTATTGAACTCTCGTCACGTTGCCTGCTTGAGGGCCCTTCTGACCATCGACGATCTCGAACTCGACCTGATCGCCTTCCTGCAAACTCTTATAGCCATCGTTATTGATCGCGCTGTAGTGCACGAACACATCCGCATTACCGTCGTCACGGCCTATAAAGCCAAAGCCTTTCGCGTTATTGAACCACTTTACGGTTCCTTTCAGTCTCACTTTCTTCTTCCTCCTGGCAGAGCCCATCAGCATCCCCACCCCGAGGATGCCGGTCTTGAATTGCGTCAATCAGGTTGAGCCCAGAAGCCAAAGTCGATGGAGGAGTTCTTCCTGGATCACATCTGGCCAGTTGGATTGGCCTGTTGAACAGCGTAGTTCAAGTTTGCTCCCGTTTGGTGGTGTTGTCAAGAGAGTATATAGATGAGAGGCGCATTTCGAGCGGGGTTTTGACACCAGTGCTGCCAACGGAAGTCTGTTGATGGGCTGACTTTGGGCTGGTGAAGCGGAATAAAAACCGTGGCTCAAAGTCGAATGGCGGCTTCGAATTTCAGCGTGGGCGTATACGTTACTACTTGTCACAGACTGCCATTGCGGACGTTTTCCGCTAACCATAGAACGGAGGAGATTGTCTTGCCATCGCAAATTTCGCCCGAGCAAATCATCTGCAGCGCCTGTGACAAAGGCGTGAGGCGGCACTCGATCGATTCATCATCTTCGGGCTGCGCGGCGCCGGCTTTCAGCCCACGCGCAAGATACACCGTCATGGTCTCGTCCAGAAAACCAGGGCTGGGATAGAAGAACAGGGCTTGCTTCCACCTTGCGGCGTGATAGCCGGTCTCTTCCAGTAATTCGCGCTTGGCGCCCGCCAGAGCGTTTTCGCCGGGATCGACACGGCCCGCAGGAAGCTCCCAAAGATAATCATCCGCTGCATAGCGGAATTGGCGCTCCAGCAGAATTCTCGGGTCAGGAGCGCTCTCGTCCACGGCAAGAATTACGGCTGATCCGGAATGCCGCACTACGTCGCGACGAGCTACAATTCCGCTGGGCTCGCGCACCCGGTCAGACTTGACGCTGAAAGCAGGTCCTTTGAATACCGTTTTTGATGAGAGGACTTCGGCCTTCTTCTTCCCCCTAGCGGATGGGTGTTTCTTAGGGTTGCCCTCTGGTTTTATAGGCGTGTGCTCTTTTGATGGCATAGTCCAACCACTATAAGGCAGCGGTGGCGACTTTCCATAACGGCTGCGCTGGATTGCGCGAAATCTGCTATTCTGCCCGCCGTGCCCAAACAATCTCGCTCCGCGCGTCCTGTGACGGTCAGCATCGTCGGTCCGGGAAATCTAGGGACGGCGCTGGCATTGACGCTGCCATCTGCGGGCTGCGTGGTGAAATTCATTGCGGGGCGCGCGAAGAGCGTTGCCAGCGCCGAAACTACAGGCTTGGCGCGGCAAGTGAAAGCACAACTGATCACGCTGGGCAAGGAGCCGCTGGACAGCGATCTGATCTGGATCACGGTACCCGATGACGCAATTGCCGCCACTGCCCTGCGACTTGCGCGCGCCCAGGACTGGCGAGGGAAAATTGTCTTCCATTCCAGCGGCGCCCTGACTAGCGACGATCTGGGTCCGCTGCGCGAACGAGGAGCGAAGGTGGCGTCGGTGCATCCGGGCATGACCTTTGTGCGAGGCCCAGCGCCGCAGATGTTGGGAGTGGCATTCGCAGTCGAGGGGGATGCGGTCGCCACTCGCGTGGCTAAACGCATTGTGGAGGATTTGGGAGGGACGACTTATGCGATTAATAAGCGCAATAAGGTGCTCTACCACGCTTTCGGCAGTTTTGCTTCTCCGATGGTGATCGCCTTGATGACGTCGCTGGAAAGCGTGGCCAAGGCCGCTGGGATTAAGCGTGACGATATCAAGACCATGATGGTCCCGCTGCTGTGGCAGACCCTGCGAAATTACTTGCAGCATGACGCCGCGTCGGCGTTCAGCGGGCCTCTGGCGCGGGGCGACGTTACCACGGTTCGCCGCCACCTGCAGGAATTGAAGGCGGTCCCGGAGGCGCGGGCGGTTTATGTCGCGTTGGCGAAGAGCGCTCTGAAGAATTTGCCGGTGAAAAATCGTAGGGCGATGGAAGCAGTGCTGAGGCGGGGCGCTGCCGACCACGCTTCTGCGCCACGTGTGTAGTTTAGAATGTCGCAGTCCGATATTTCGTAGGAGCTCGAATGCGTTCTCTTCTCTTGAATTTGTCATTGTTATCGGTACTGCTGATTCCAGCCTTTGCACAACAACCGGATTCGACTCAGACCCAGCCGAGTGCGCAACCGCAGACAAAGACAAACGCCGCATCGAAGAAGTCGCAGGCAGCCAAACCCCAAGAGACCCCAGCGGCGACCGAGGAACCAAAGCCTGAACCGGCCAAGGAATCCGCCGACAAAGGAAAAGACAAAGAAGAACATTTCGACATGACCGAGGTGGCGCCGGTAGTGACTCATCATCAGATCACGGTGGATGGAAAGCTCCTGCACTACACCGCTACTGCGGGACGGCTACCGATTAAGCGCGCTGACGGGAAAGTCGAAGCCGAGATGTTCTTCGTTGCCTACACACTGGATGGGCAGGTGGCCAGCAAGCGTCCCCTGACATTCGCCTTCAACGGCGGCCCGGGGTCGTCGTCAATTTGGCTGCACATGGGAGCGCTCGGGCCCAAGCGTGTCGTGTTGCAGGCTAACGGCTTCATGCCGCCTGCGCCCTACCGCTTGGAAGACAATCCTTACACTCTGCTCGACAAGAGCGACCTGGTGCTGGTGGACGCAATTGGCACCGGGTTCAGCCGAGCAGCCGATGAAGAGCTCTTCAAGAAGTTCTGGGGAGTGAAGGGCGACATTGAAGCCTTTAGCGAATTTATTCGTCTTTACATCACGCGCTATGAACGCTGGAGTTCGCCCCTCTACCTGTTTGGCGAAAGCTATGGCACCACGCGGTCGGCCGGAATCGCCGGATACCTTGCCGACAAGGGCATTTCGTTTAATGGCATTACGCTGCTTTCGATGGTGCTGAATTTCGAGACCCTGATCAGCAACAAGACCAACGACCAGGCTTATGTTTTCCTGGTTCCTACCTTCACCATGATTGCGGGATACCATCACAAACTAGCGCCCGACCTTGCCCAGGACATGAACAAGGCACGCGAAGAGGCGCAAAGCTGGGCCTCGACCGACTATGCCCAGGCGCTCGACAAGGGAGACGCCCTGACGCCGGAGGAACGGCAGAAGATCGTTAGTCAATTGGCGCACTACACGGGATTAAGTCCTGAGATAGTTGATCAGGCCAATCTGCGGATTGATGTGCGCGAGTTTACGCATTACTTGCTAATCGATCAGAAGTTGCGGGTGGGCCGTCTGGATGGACGTTACACGGGACCCGATCCAAATGGGTTATTGGATACGCCTTGGTATGACCCGACTGGATCAGCCACCATGCCGCCTTTCACCTCAGCGTTCAATGACTATGTGAGAACTGAACTCGGTTACAAGACTGACATGCCGTACTACGTTTCCGCCGCGCAGGCGGGGTTTGAGAAGTGGGATTGGGGATCGAGCATTCAGGGCTTTCCGGACACGGCTACTGCACTTCGCCAGGCTATCGTGAAAAATCCTTACCTGAAGGTATTCGTGATGGAAGGATATTACGACCTGGCTACTCCATTCGCCGCGGCCAATTACACCATGAACCATCTGGATATCCCACCGAAGTACCATCAGAATATTTCGTTTGCAACCTACGATGCGGGACACATGGTGTATTTACCGATGGATGGTCTGAAGAAGATGAAGAGCGACGAGGTGAAGTTTGTGGAGATGTCGGGCGGGCAATAGATATCCCGTTACTTTCCACCTGTCATTCCGAGCGACGGTTCGTCGTTTTGAAAAAAACAGACCCTTCGACTCCGGCGGCGCAAACCCCGTGCCGCCTCCGCTCAGGATGACAGTTCTAGAGGGTATGCTGCTCCCACAGATATTGCGAACCTCCGCTGAAGTCCGGGACGTCCGCCTACCACGTCGTAAAGAGGTGCCCCATCTTTTCTTTCTTGGTACGGAGGTAGTTCTCGGAGTGCTCGTAGGGTGCGACATCGGCGGACACGCGTTCCACGACTTTGATTCCCGCCTTCTTCACGGCCGCGACCTTATCCGGATTATTCGAGATAAGGCGAACCTGCTTCACCCCGAGCTGGCGCAAGATCTCCGCCGGTAGCTTGTACTCGCGGTAATCGTTGTCGTAGCCGAGTTCTTCATTGGCCTCGACGGTGTCGAGGCCCTTGTCCTGCAACTCGTAGGCTTGCAACTTGGCCATCAGACCGATGCCGCGCCCCTCCTGCTGCTCGTAAATCAGGATGCCAGCGCCAGCATCGGCAATCATGGAAAGCGCCAGCTCGAGCTGTTGGCGGCAGTCGCAACGCATGGAGTGAAAGACGTCGCCGGTTAGGCACTGTGAGTGAATGCGCACCAGCGGTGGCGCGGTGTGAATGTCGCCCATCACCAGGGCAACCGCGTCTTCTTTGCGTCGCTCCGCCTTGCCTTCACGCGCCAGGCGATCAGCTTCTGCAGCGGAGACGCTGCCGAGCAAGTTCTCGAAATCGCCTTCGAAGCCGTAGATGCGGAACTGTCCCCAACGCGTGGGAAAATTGGCCTCGGCGATCTTCTTGACACTCTTCACAGTGGAACCATTCACCTTTTGATTATAAGCTGCCAGGCCGGTTGGCCCGATGTTCATGCGTCACAGACAAAGCTAGCGAGCGGCACAGAGATAAGACCGCACACTATGGAAAAAAGGGCGGCCATTGCGGGCCGCCCGAGCTGCGATCGCTGCTCAAAGAATCCTATCGATGTCCACCGCCTCCACTGTGTCCGCCGCCACCGCTGGAGTGTCCTCCGCCGCCACCGCCACCGCGATAACCGCCGCTAGAAGAGCCGCCGGAGTAGTGCGGCGCTGAGTAATGCGGCGCAGAGTAAGATCCGCCAGAGCCGGAGTTGCGACTCATATAGGTCGGGCTCGATCCATAGCTTCGGGTAGAGTATCCGGGAGTTGATCCGTAGCTGCGACTAGAGCCGTAAGACGGATACGAACCTCCCCTGCTTCCAGCATAAGCGCTGGTGCCCGTCCGGCCGGCAGCATACGACGAGGAAGCTGAGTACGCTGGCGCCGCATGATAGCTATATCCGGCAGGCGGCCGTGGCGCCGACCCAGAAGATCGAGACGCTTGACCCGAATTGCCGTGGCCACTTTCGTGCGAATTGCCTTGCGAACCTCCGCGCGAATTGCTTTGCGGAGTTGCATGTTGCGACGGAGCCGACTGACGCGACGGAGACGACTGCTGCGCCGTCCCGTTGGGCGCGTGATAGTTGTAGTTTGCCGGCGGCCGCGGTACGGCCGAGTTGCGCGCTGTCGTCGCTCCAGCGGTGCCTTGCGGATTGCCATTCATCGTTGCGTGACTATTCGCTCCGTTTGCGCCGCCGCGCGCGAAGTTGTCGTTACTCGCGGGGGGGCGAGGCACGTTGTGCGCCGCCGGATTCGTGGGAACATTCGGCGCGCGCGACCTGAGTGTTGGCCGTTCCGCCGGCCGACGGCGGACGAGGCACGTTGTGCGCGGTATTTGCGCTCGGAGCCGCGACAGGTGAGTGCGCAGTGTTCAGATTGCCTTGCGTAGCACGAGAACCAGTGGCAGGAGCACCGTTCGTTCTGGCCATGGCGGGTTGATTTCCGTTGAAGCGAGCCGGTCCCGCCGGAGGAGTCGCGTGTGTCACGACACTGCGATTTGTCGCGGAAGCGGGAGGCACAGCGCGTGCCGCTGACGTTCCCGCCGTCACCGACTGGCGGGTCGGCGAAACATTAGCTGTGTGCATCAGCTGGCCACTGTTCGCTGCGGACCTAGGCACAACCGTCCCGACCTTGTTGATTGCGGCGCCTGACGTGAAGGCTGATCTCGAAGCCGCTGTCACTGCGCCCGGTATGTTGCGGTTGGCTCCAGTTCCCGCGAAATTATTGTGATAGTAGTTGTTGGTAACGCTGTTGATGTTGGTGATGTGTGTATTCGTAACGTTGACGTTGTGAAGGTAGCCGGCACTCACCCAGCCTCCGCCACGATACCAGCCGCCACGTCCCCATCCGCAGTAGCGCGGATAGTAAGGCGCACCCCATCCCAAGGGGAACCAGCCAAAGTTAATGCCAATTCCGAAGCCCCAACCACCACCAAATCCGAATCCGATTCCAAAGCCAGGGCCACCGATCCAGCCCACCAGGGCCGGAGCGTAATAGGGATTCCAGTATCCGATTGGTCCGGGAGCCCAGCCCCAGCCGCCGTTCCAGGCGACCCAGCGTCCATAGTGGAATGGCGCAAATCCCCAGGGCGCATCATCCACCCAGGTCCATCCCCAAGGTGCAATCCACGCCCAATGACCGTAACGGTAAGGCGCCCAACCTGGAGCGACTGAGGGCACCCACACCGAGCCGTACACGGGAGAGGTTTGCCAGACACCGTAAGAGTCGAGATCCTGATAACCGATCACACCCGGCGACACATAGCGCGCGGAAATGGAATCATCGAGTCGCTTGTCGCGCACCTGTGCCCAGTCTTCAAAACCATCACGCGGAGGCGCCGCATAGACTGCGTGCTGCAAGGAATTGGCTCCGCTGAAGCGAACCTGTTGCCCGGAGTTGACCCGCACTGCAGCGCCTTTGCCCGTGGCCTCGCCGTATCCGCTGCGCACGGTAACCCACGTCTGATCTTGCGTGGGATTAACGTCAAAACGATAGACGCCGGTCTTCATCACCGTGAAAGCGAGGTTGGGGGTGTCAACTTCGTATATCTGACCCTTCTCCAGGTGACGGACGGTCACTTCCAGCACACCTTGGTCCAGTTCCATCTGGACGGTGTTGTCGCTGACGTTGCTGAGGGTCAGGCTGGTCTCGGAGTTCATGCGGATAAAACCATCGCCCACGTTCAATTCGGCCTTGGAGTTCTTGTCAGTCCAAACACGGTCGGCGGTGGTCAGTGGCCGATTCATGCTGGCCGCGACCCAGTCGTTCACGCCGCCAGGCTGCATGGAAACTTCGCCCGACATGTATTGCACGCGCGCTACGCGCCCCGGAGGATCCTGCTGTTGCTGCGTCGCCGGATTGTATGGAGCGTTGTCCGGTCCGGAAGCGTTGTCCGGCCCTTGAGCATTGTCCGGTCCCGGGGCACTGTTGTATGGGCCCGGGGCGTTATTGTCCGGAGTATCGTTCTGCACCGAGGGATTGGCCGGAATCTGAGCGTTCTCCACCTGCTCCTGCGCCAACACCAGGCCCGCCGAGAGGCCAATAACCAACAGTATTGCGAGTATCAATCCAAACCGTCGTGGTTTCATTTCCGAACCCCTCTCGCCTCCGACTTCGTTTCTGGTCCCTTTCAGAGGCGAACTTCCCGTCAACTACAATGCGGGCCGAACCCGCTGACATCCACTTAAACCCGAAGCATGGCACGGTGTTTCGGGTGACGCTAACACATTGGATGCTGCCGCCAGGCCAGCGTCGCTACGATCTTCGTAGCTGAAGCCAACCTTAAGGAACGCGGGATCCCGTTTGTCTTGCGCGTTTTATGGCGTCACCGGAGTCGGTGCGGTCTTAGGGGTGGCGAGATACCCGGTGACGGTGTTCTTGTTGGCGGTGAAAACCACAACTTCGTACAGCATCTTGTCGCGGCCAGTGTAGAACTGCAGCGGCTCGCCCAAGGTGCGGTCCTTCTTCTCGATCGTACGATCGTCGGCGATCACGTTCATGGTGAACTTGCTCTTCTTGGGATCCACCTTCTTCAATTGCAGACTGATGGTCGAGACCGGAGTGCGCGCGCCCTTCTGCAGCGTGAAGTCATAATAATTGCGATCGCCCTTGCGCTTCAGAATCTCAAGTTCGGAGGAGGTATGAGCGATCAGACCGCTCTGCACGCCGAGGTCGCCAATAGCCCGTTCCAGCTTGGCATTGGTGGCGGCTAAGTCGGTCTGTGTCTTCTGGATATCAGTTTTGGCGGTGCCAACTTCTGTCTTAACCCCACTGACTTCGCCGCTGACGGCGGCAATTTGCTGTCCCTGCTGGGTTTGCGCCGCGGTTAACTTAGCGGCTGCAGCCTTCTGCTGGCGGTCTAACTCGGCAGCGCGACGTGCCATCTCCTGCTTGGTCATGCCGACTTCGGAACTTAGCGCCTGTTTGAACTCCGACGAGGTCGCGTGAATGCGATTTCCTAGTTCGACCTGCGCGGTTTCCACGAGTTGCTGCCTTTGTTCCATCGCCGTCAAACGCGTTCTCAGGTCATAGATGAGGTACAAAGACGCGATCACATAAATAATCCCAACTCCGAGGAGAACGTACTTGAGAATTTCGCCCCCGCGGGATGGAGAGGGAGGAGGAACTGGGCGTTCTTCGGGAGGATTCGTCACACTGTCAAACTGCATCAATAAGTCCTTTCTGCTACTGCCAATTCTCGGGGAGGTAGATTGCCCTGTCAATCAGCATCTTGTAGACGCATCATCGGGACTTTGGACAGCAGGTCGAATCCAGAACGGTCGATCCGCTCCACTACAATCGAATGGTGAAGACCTGGGATGTGGTGATCATTGGCGGAGGGGTTATCGGGTTGTCGCTGGCGTGGCGCTTGCGGCGTGACGGCGCCAGAGTGTTGATCGTCGAGAAGAGCGAGCCGGCGCGTGAGGCGACCTATGCCGCTGGAGGCATGATCGCGCACTGCGATCCGCACAATCCTTCGGCGTTGGCTTCGCTGATCGCCGCCAGTGCTCGCATGTATCCAGAGTTCGTCCGCGAGCTGCGCGAAGCGTCGTTTGAGTCGCCCGACCTCCGCAACGCCGGTACCATAGCGTTCTTGGAGGAGGGTGAGTCGCCGAGCTGCGGGGCTGCACGAGCCATCACGGATGACGAACTCGCTCGCCTAGAGCCGCTCATCACTCTGCGTGGACGAACTTTCTTTCTTCCTGAGGGCAGTGTCGATCCTCGAAAGCTGGCCAGCGCGCTGGAGAAGATCCTGCGACATTCTGGGGTGGATTTCGTTACAGGCTCGCCGGTCACCGAGGTGGCCGTGTTGGCGGGCCGAGCCGCCGGGGTGCGCACCGCGAAGTCTTTCTACGCAGGCGATGCGGTCGTGAATTGCGCTGGAGCTTGGGCGGCGATGATCAAACCTTTAGGCATGCCCACTCGTCCCGTGAAAGGACAGATGGTGTGCGTCGTGCCGTCACCGGGCCCGCATCGTCCAGGGCCGCTTATTCAGCACGTTATTCGCACGGCAGAGGTGTACATCATTCCACGCAGCGACGGACGCATCGTGCTGGGCGCAACGGTGGAAGAAGCCGGCTTCGATAAGCGTGTCGATCCGGAGACGGTTCAGCGACTTCACCAGGCGGCCGCCTACGTCGCACCCGCGATCGGCGAGATGCGCATCCATGAAGTTTGGGCCGGACTGCGACCGGGTTCGCCCGACGATCTTCCAATCCTTGGGCCAACGTCGCTGCCAGGATATTTCGCGGCGACCGGACATTATCGAGATGGGATATTGCTGGCGCCGATCACGGCGCATGTGATGACACAAACGCTGACTGGCCACAAGCCAGATTTCGACCTCAGCCCGTTCTCGCCGCTGCGGTTTGGGTGAATCGGCGCGGCTAGAGTGGGTTCACCACGGAGACACGGAGCGCACGGCGTAGTTGATGTTCCTGCCCTAAGCATTTACGACTAGGCCACCACTCGAATCACCAGCCCGGTTCTTTCTCGCACTCATCCACCGGCGTCGCAAGTCCTGCGCGGATGGACTCGCGCATGCCGGGCACTGAAAAAGATGAAGCGTCTCCTGGATGGCGTTCCAATCTTCTTCGCCAACAAGTACGCCATTGGAGCGCGGACCAGTGATGAGCACCGGTTCGTGGGCGGCCGCCGTTCCATCGAGAAGTCGATACAGCTTCTCGCAGGCTTCGCTGGCATTCATCGTTTTCATGAACTCTTACTTTTTTTCATTCAGGAGGGTGTCGAGGACCTGTTCCTCTGCACCGATGAACCGAAGCGTAGCGTGCATTAACAATTCAGAGATGTCGTTTACTGCAGTTCCTGCGTTGCTGAGGACAACAACCGAACTCAGTGAGGCGGCGCCGGGTTGTTTACCTTTCATCAACTGTTCTTCATCATCCCTTAGGAGAAGGACGCTGGCGTTTGCCGCGTCGAGGCTCAAATCATCCAATGTTGCCAACAGCCCTACTAGACGGAACGCGGATGTCCCGTTCTTCTGTGTGGCTTCAATGAGCTTGTGAGCAGTGGCAGCGGCATCAAGGTAGTTCGAGCAGAGCCGTGAGTTTGTTCTGTCCAAGTGTGGCTTCGCCAGCTTTACAGCTTCTTCGAAGCCCGCCACCTTCTGATCGGCCTTGGTCAGCAGTTCGCCTATCTCGGCGTCGGATGGCATGCTGATCTTTTGAGAGGAAGCGGTTGCTGTCTGCGCAGCAGCAGTTACTGCAAGAACCAGAACGGCAAAGAGCAATTTCACAGTGAACCCCCTTCCTGGTCAGGCCTTTTCCTCGCTGCTGACTTGACTTGATTGTTGCCTTCATTTTTCACGGGCCTGATTCTACCTGACCCTAGATAGTACCCGCCATAATCGCGATCCTTAGTTCTTTCAATTCCTCCTGGGAAAGCTTCCACACGTGACCGCATATGCTGCCCATCACGGTTATTTCCTCGCTAGATTCCAGTATTTGTCTCAGCTTGTCACGCGGTACGCTTGTGCCCTACTGGATATTCGGGCACTGTGGGCAATGAATCACCAAATTCGTTATGTCGCTTATCCTAGCACCGGGGCTTGATGCCTCAGGCTGCTTCGGTGCCGGCCTGACTCTTTGCGCCTTGCGCTCCACTGTGCAGGTGTGCTCTCATTTTTGCTATGCAGGAGAGCGTTTTGTCGAGCAAGAACGGTGACAAGAAGGAAATCGAGATCCGGGTATTAGCTGCGGCCCGTAAAGCGGGCGCGCCGATACCAACCGGCGAAATCCCTGGAGAGGAGCCCGATTTCAGGTTCCATACGGAAATTGGCCCCTTGGGGCTCGAGGTGAGCGAACTCCTGCGTCCTGCGAGTAGCAACAGTGGTATTGTGCCCGCTGCTGAAGAAGCCTATCACAGAGAGATCGTCCAATTGGCGCAGGCACAGTATTACTGCTCGGCAGATGCAAACCCTGCGCGTGTGGTGCTGTATTTCGCGAATGCTAGAGGTAAGAGGCGAGACAAGCTGGACGTGGTCCGCTCGTTGGCTGAATTTGTCAGAGCAAACGTCCATCGAGCCGACCCTGTGATTTGCCTTTCCAGGATTCAATTGCCTGAGGGTTTTGGTTCGATGAGCATTGCTTCAGAATCCGGCGATTGGTGGTGTGGAGAGTCAGGGGGCGTCGCCGTTTCAGATATTCGCGAACAGCTTGCTGCTAGGATCAGCTCGAAGAATGATTTGGTGCAACGGTATCGCGCCAATTTACCTAACGGCGCGCAATTGTGCCTGTTGCTCTACAGCACGGCTGCCGTTTCGCGTAGTATGCCGATTCCACTCGGAATTGATGAATGGAGTTTTCCGTTCGACTTCGACAGAGTTCTCTGGTTTGCTTCTTTAGAAAACGAGGTGGTTGAGATTCAGCGAGCCGTCGTTCCTAACGAATCCGTTTCAGTTTGATCTCTGTTGGAGACAGCTAAGAGCACGATACTCTTCGCCGTTTTTGTAGTGGCTCGTTCGTCATGTCTACTCCAACTTCTCCGGCTCGAGCGCGATGCCCTTCTCGCCAGCGGCCTTCCTCTCCCAGTACTTGCGGACCCAGGCCTCCCAGCTTTTCCCGGCGGCGGTATCGCGGCCGCTGAACGCCAGGGCGGCGATATCGGAATAAGGAATGGAGACCTTCTCGCGCGAACTCTGTGGAAGGAGGCGGACGACTGAGGTGTCGAGCGTCGGACCGTTGCGCCGGTCGAAGATGTAGCCTTCCACGCGCGACCCGTCCTTGCGGGTGATGGTCACATCGCCGCGATAGTCGAAAGCTTTTTCCAGCGCGTCTCGCAGTTCTGCTTCAGTCGCGAGGTCGGGAATCCAGCCTTCGATCTTTTCGTGGTCACGTCCGTCGACAACTTCCAGTGCGTCAACGGTTAGATTGCGCTGCGGTTCGCTCATGATTTCGCTTTTCGCCTTTCGCTCTTCCTAAAAACTATTCACCACGGAGGCACGGAGGTCACAGAGAAAAAAGTCAGCTCATTCTGCAGGCCCGTAGTGAAACACCGCTTTATTAAGCAATCGGTTCGGCATCAGCCAGGATAGCTGTTCGCCTTTCGCTGGGTGCTACTTCCTCAAGCCCCCTGAATTCTAGTATCGCCGGCTGAAGCCGGCTCGGGAATAATAAAGCCAGCCTACCTAGGACTTACGCCCTGGGCTACTCTTGTTCCGCCCTGACGGGCTCGATTTTTCGCCTGCCTACGTTTTGCGCTCACCTTCGCGTGTCGTGCTGAGAGCTTAGAGCCAGAATTTTTCCGTGCTCTCTGTGCCTCCGTGGTAAAAACGCTTTTTATCTCGCGTCGCCAATCTGCACCAGCGGATCATACGCGTGCACCGGATGCGTCTCTTCGTTCAGCATCGCCAGAGCCTCATCATCTTTATATTTGCTGGAGAAGGTCGCGCGCACGGTCCCCAAGAATCCGCGCAGCGAGCCAAAGGTATCGTGCACCGCCGAGGCTTCGTATCCACTATGCACCATGCAATTAGCGCACTGCGGATTGCCCGACTCGGTGCCGTATTTGTGCCACTCGGTCTCGCGCATCAACTCTTCGAAGGTGTCGGCGTAGCCGTCCTGCAGCAGGTAACACGGCTTCTGCCATCCAAACATGTTGAAGGTCGGCATGCCCCACGGCGTGCAGGGATAGTCGCGCTTGCCCATCAGAAATTCCAGAAACAGCGGCGACTGGTTGAAGACCCACTTGGCTTTGCGGTTCGACAACATCGCGCGGAACAGGCGGCGCGTGCGGGCGCGTCCGAGGAAATGCTTCTGGTCGGGAGCCTTGTCGTACGAGTACCCGGGCGAGAGCATCATGCCTTCGACGCCGAGGTCCATCATCTCGTCGAAAAACGCGCGGACGCTGTTAGGATCGGCGCCGTCGAAGAGCGTGGTGTTGGTGGTCACGCGAAAGCCGCGCTGCAAGGCTACCTTCATGCCATCGATGGCAATGTCGAATCCACCTTCGCGGCAGACGGAAAAGTCGTGATGCCCGCGCTCACCGTCCACGTGCACCGAGAAGGTCAGATATTTACTGGGCTTGAACAGGTCAATCTTCTCTTTGAGCAGCAGCGCATTGGTGCACAGATAGATGTACTTCTTGCGCGCGACCAAGCCGTCGACGATCTCGGCGATCTGCGGGTGCATCAGTGGCTCGCCGCCGGGGATGGAGACCATGGGCGCGCCACACTCGTCGACCGCGCAGAAACATTCTTCGGGCGAGAGGTTGGTCTTGAGCACGTGCGCGGGATACTGGATCTTGCCGCATCCGGCACAAGCCAAGTTGCAGCGAAAGAGCGGCTCTAGCATCAGCACCAGCGGGTAGCGCTTGCGGCCGTGGAGCTTTTGCTTGAGGACGTAGGTGGCGACCGTCCACATCTGCGAAACTGGAACACCCATGCGGTAGAACCTCGTAGAAAAGCTGTCGGCTATCAGCCGTCAGTGAATCGCTTCTCGCTTTTCGCTCGTCGGAATAGGTGAGATTTCCGCTATCATCCTGACCGAGGAGCGAAGCGAGCAGCCGAAGGACCTCTATTTTGCCTAAGCCTCGCACAGAACAAGAATGCGAACTCTCTTTCTTTTTCTAGAGCAATTGTGAGATTATGTCAATACACATGATCGACGCCGACCTCGGCACAATCCACGATGTCCCTTAAGAATCAGTTTGATGCCCCTCCAGCGGAGCGTGGACGCTCCACCCCGATTCGTCGGCTTCCGCTCCAATCTCGCAGCCAGCAGACCGTCCAGCGCGTCCTCGACGCCGCCACCTCCCTGCTCACCCAGATGCCGCTCGACGACGTCACCACCACCCGCATCGCCACCGAAGCCGGCCTCTCCATCGGCGCGCTGTATCGTTTTTTCCCCGACAAGCAGACCATCATCGACGCCATCGCAGTGCGACACGTCGAGCAATTCCGCGCCTCCCTCGAAGCCACGGTCATGCGGACGATCGAGCGCGAGTTCGCCAACCTCGAGACCTTCGATCCGGCCACCATCCTCGACAGCGTCGTCGACGCCTACATTATTTATCTCGACGCGCATCCCGACTTCCGCACCATCTCGTTTGGCCGCTACATCAGCGCCGCGACCAAGGAGCGCGAGGCATCCCCCAATGTGGGACTCCCCGCGCTGCTGAAAAATTTCATGTTGGACCGGCTGGGCATTCCCAACACGCCCGAGCTCGACCTCATGTTGCGCATCGTCAGCGAAGCCGGCGAGCGCCTCATCGCCTACGCTTACGAGCAACCCACGCGCGAGGCTCGCGACCGCGTCATCCGCGAGATGAAGCGCCTCCTCTCGACCTACCTCTTTCCTGCCAACCCTGCCATCGTCGTCTCGGAAGAAACCTCGCAGCCCTAGCATCTGCGGAGAGGGCCTGGGGAGGGGCGTACCTCCAGGGGCTGCCCTCAGCTTGCCAAAGCATGCGCCGTTGAAACCCCTTTATTCTGCGATTCCGAGCTTTGTGCCAGGCACGACTTAAGTCGTGACGATAAGTCGTTTGTATTTGTCATCCTGAGCGGAGGCGCCCTGCTTTCGGACGCCGGAGTCGAAGGATCTGCGATTACCAACACTGACAACTGGCCGCTTCTCCTCCGGCTCCTCACGGTAGAGAAAGATGATTTGGCCTTAGTTCTTTAGCTAACATTCGATGGCAAGCATTTAAAAATACGCAAGCGACGAATAGAACCCGTTAGGGCGGAAGTGAAGTAGCCCAGGATGTAAGAGTCTGTGTGAGTAATTGCTTTGAGTTGGCTCGGTAGAACGAGGTCGCCACAGCGCGAGCGCCGCAGGCGCGAAAAATCTTAGCCCAGCGCGGAAGCGCTGGGTCGAGTGGTAAAGAAGATCGCGTCCCTTCAGGGACGGCACAGTTCTCACACAGACTCGTACGTCCTGGGTACGCGTATCTATTAATTCCCGAGCCGGCTTCACAGCTTGCTGAAAAACCCAATCTCAGTTGCATTTGAAGGGGCGTACCTTCAGGTACGCCGTGGTGAGCCTCTTATCTTTGTCATCCCGAGGAGGGCTTCCTTCCATTTGTCATCCCGAGGAGGGCTTCAGCCCGACGAGGGATCTGCTTTTCCTGACAACCGGCAACTGACGACTCTCTTCCATGCTTTCCGCGAGAAGGGAGCGATTGAGATCGAATCCGGTGGACCGCCAGAGATCGTGGGTCGAAGATGTTCGGTGGGCCCGCCCGAACCTTCCTCAGCCCAGAGCCTGCCCTGAGCTTGTCGAAGGGTTAGCGTCCAAAAGACGGATGCGATCTGGGGCACCAGGAATCAGGCGCAGTCGAATCCTGCCGAAACTGGATACAATGGCGGCGTGAGCTTAGAAAAAACTAAGAAGTTGGGCCTCGGCTTCTTGAAATATGTCGGAACGCTTGTTACCGGCCTAGTTCTGACTGCGCTAGTTAAGGGCGAATCCCTAGCTGGGGTAGTGCGCTACAATCAAAGTAGCGCACTACCCTAGCTGGCTTGACGCGGCTGAAGACGCTTCTTCCATTCCTCAAGACATCGGTTCCGCTATGGGCATTTCTGCTTTTGTTGTTGCTCTGCGTCTACATGGCACGCCCGTTAATAAAGTCGCTCCGAAAACGTCCAGTGCTGCATGTGTCTTGGGAGCGCTTAGCCTGTCTGTGGGCACTTGGGAGGTTCGGGGACAAGCCAATGATGCAAATTCAGGGGCACGCCATAATCGCTTCGTCCGACACTGATGAAACGATTATCATTCGGGAGGCATACGTAAAAGGAACTAAGCCACTTCAAAGCATTGTAGGTGATGTCGTTATTCCACCGGGCGAACCTCAGACGTGCCGCATCGTTACATTTGTTCACCCCGTAATCAGAGAGCCGGATGAGGGGTTGGAAACAAGTTTGATACTGCGGGACCACAAAGGCCGCGAATATAAAACATCTAGGATGTTGTTTAAGTCCGGGAATTCGCCTAAGAAATAATCGATTGGACCCTTGTGCCCAGATTGGCCCTCTGTCGGACTAACCTGGGGTCAACGGAGTGGTGGAGATCGAATCGGAGTGGACGGCCAGAGATCGTGAATTGAAAATGTTCGGTGGGCCCGCCCGAACCTTCCTCAGCCCAGAGCCTGCCCTGTGCCTGGTGCCCCGGGTTCGCCCTTCTGTTGGGCTAACCTGGGATCACTGCACCCTCCCACCCAACAACACTTGTCAGTCGCGGGTGGCTGTAGATGATCAAGACGTTGTTCCGGGATCGGAGCGGCTGATGGGCGGCCTGTAGTTGAGGCTACCATGGGGGCGTACACGGTTGTAGTAGTCGGTCCAGGGCTGCAGATGAGCGTCCCTTTGCTCGGAGTCGGACCAGTGCTGTGAGTAAGCCCACTCGCGCAGGGCGGTCTGGATGAAGCGCTCGGCCTTGCCATTGGTTCTGGGAGTGTAGGGCCTAGTGCGGTGATGTTTGATGTGCATGGTCTGACAAGCCTGACGGAACTGAGCGGAGCGGTAGCTGGAGCCGTTGTCGGTGAGCAGAGCGCGCACGCCGATACCGTGAGTGGCGAAGAAGTCGGTGGCGGCGGCGAGGAAAGCGACAGTGGTTTCGGCCTTTTGATCGGGCAGCATCTGGGTAAAGGCCAGGCGCGAGTGATCGTCCACGGCGACATGCAGCGCCCGGAAACCAGGATGTTTCCGCTTGCCCCGCAGGCGTCCATCGCCGCGTCGGCTAACTTCAGAAAAGCGAGTCATGCCTTTGATATCCAGGTGCAGCAGGTCGCCGGGCCGGGGATGCTCGTAGCGCTGCACGGGAGGGGGTGGGTTCAGATCGCGCCAGCGACTGAGTCGGGCGCGGCGCAGGATGCGGCTGACCGAGGCCGGACTGAGACCAGTGCGGCGCGCAATCTCGTAACCGGGCAGGTGTTCGCGCCGAAAAGCAACAACCCTTTCCCCTAATGAGGAATGGATCTGTCGCGGGCTGGAGTGTGGCCGCGAGCTGCGGTCGACCATGCCGGCAGCTCCCAACTGGCGATACCGGCCCACCCATTTGGCCGCCGTCTTGGCACTCACCCTGAACCGTAAAGCCGCGGCACTTACCCGCAAGCCGTCGTCGATCACCATACGGGCAAGACGCCCTCGACTCATCGCCGTCCATGGGGCATTCTTGTGATAGTCCATTCGGTCTCCAGAGTTACTAGTTGCTCGTCACAACCAGCTTCTCCGGTTCCAACCGAATGGACAACCTCTTGAAAGATCACAGGTGCCCCACTCATTCGCGGTTTTCGAATGAGTGGGATTCGGAGATCACGTGGCTCCGTGTGTTTCATCACCGACCACACATCTGACCGATACCTAGACTCAGAGCGTGACGAAAGGTCTGGAACGCTGGTACGGCGGACATGATCTCCATTTCATAACTTGTGGCTGCTACCAGCGGCGGCCCGAGCTGGGAACCGACGCGCGCCGCGATCTCTTCCTGCGCGTTTTGGAGCGTGCACGGCAGAAATATCGATTTGTGGTGATCGGCTATGTCGTCATGCCCGAGCACTTTCACCTCTTGATCACCGAACCGGATGTGGGCGATCCTTCCGTCGTAATGAAAGTCATCAAGGAGCGATTCACCAAGCTGCTTCACCATGGCGGTATCCGCACGGGCCCGATCTGGCAGAAGCGCTTCTATGATTTCAACGTCGGTACTTCAAAGAAGCGGATTGAAAAATTGCGCTACATACATCGCAACCCGGTGAAGCGAGGTCTGGCGAAGAATCCCGAAGATCGGGACTGGAGTAGCTTCCGGGTGTATGCCTGCGGCGAAGAGGGCTTGGTAAAGGTCAATTGTCAGGAGTGGCCGCTGACGATAACCTATTCCGCCTCGCGCGCCCACTCATTCGAAAACCGCGAATGAGTGGGGCACCCGGCAACTGCGCCACTGGCTACTGCCTACTCCACCCTGCGGCAGCCTGTCTGACAATCATGCTATAATGTCAGACATGGCATCCGCCCGCATAACCATTCGCATCCCGGAGACTCTTGGGCAGCGCCTGCGCCACCGCTCGCGGCTAAGCGGGCAGCCGGAGTCGGAACTCGTCCGCGAAGCCCTGGAAGCCTATCTTGGACAGTCCAGCGAGGCGCGGCCAGCCTACGAACTGGCCGAAGAAGCGGGATTGATTGGCTGTATAGGGCGCGGCCGGAAGTCTCCGCCAACCGACCTCAGCTCCAGTCGCCGTCACTTGGAAGGTTTCGGGAAACCCAAATGAAGCGTCGCGTCCTGGTGGACACCGGACCGCTGGTTGCCATTCTCTCCAGCGTGGACCAGCACCACGCCGCTTGCGTCAAAGCCCTGCATCAACTTCCCGGCCCTCTTTTTTCCTGCTGGCCGGTGATCACCGAGGCGGTGTGGCTCTTGCGTTCCCATCCGCGGGCCGTTCAGCAACTTCTAAGAAGCTGCTTTTCCGAGAAGCCCGGCGGCTTTCTGGAACTGCTTCCGCTTGCCGGTGCGGAGGCCGGCGCGATTGCCGATGTGATGAAGCAGTACGAGGACATCCGTCCACAACTGGCCGACGCCGCGCTGGTTTATCTGGCTGGCCGCGAAGGGATCGACACCATCTTCACCCTCGACCGCCGGGATTTTGCCGTGTATCGCTCCACTCGCAATCGCGCTTTCCGCATCCTGCCATGATTCTCAGTTGAGAGACTCCATGAACGAAGCCGAGACCAGAGCCCAACGACCTTGGCGAGCCTGAGGAGATAAGCAAAGTATTCGTGGGATTTCAAGAGTATCTGTATCAGCTGCTCGCGCGTGCCAGATACAATATTCACGTCTCTCCGACTCGTCCTCATGTCCAACCCACCCCACCATCATTCGGCCACGCCCGCGCGCCGCCCCCATCCCGTCCAGGATCGCAGCGTGCGCACCGTCGCACGCATTCTCGACGCGGCCAGCGCGCTGCTCAACCGCATGCCGCTCCGAGACGTGACCACCACCCATATCGCCGCCGAGGCCGGGCTCTCCGTCGGCGGTCTTTACCGCTTCTTCCCCGACAGCGAAACCATCATCGACGCCATCGCCGCCCGCCACATCATCGAACTTCGCGGCAACGTGGAGCGCGACGTCATGCGGCCCCGGTTGCAGCCCCTGAAGAAGCCGAAAAATTTCGATCTCGCCGCTGTGCTCGATGCCATCATCGACGCCTACGTCGCATATCTCGACGCCCATGCCGACTTCCGCACCATCTCCTTCGGACGCCACGTCAGTACTTCCATCACCCCCGGAGTGGCAGCCCGCACTGGTCTTCCTGCCCTCCTCACCACATTCACGCTTGAGCGCCTGCTCTTCCGCTTTACCTCCCAGCTCGAGCTCACCTTGAGCGTGGCCAGCGAATCCGGCGAGCGCCTCATCGCCTACGCCTACGAGCAACCTGCTGGCGAAGATCGCGATCGCGTGATTGCCGAGATGAAGCGCATGCTGTCGAGCTATCTGTTTCCCACCGATGTGTCGAATGGATCCACAGCAACGTAAGTCGGCGTACTGTGATCGAGCCGCGTAGCGGCGACTATGAAGTGAGCCCGGGGCAAGCCCGGGTGTGAGTCGCGACTATTCCCGCGAGCCTCATGCCCCAGGTTCGCCCTTCTTCTGGGCTAACCTGGGCTCACCACGGAATGGATACATGTGGTTTTCATCGCGGAATGACGCCCCTGAAAACTGCCCATTTGCTAAACTGAAAGCGCCGCTCTAGTCTTATCGCCCGTCAAAGACCGCGGCTGAAGAACTACAATTCGTCTGTCGTTGATGCGGAGAGGTGCGTGAGTGGTTGAAACGAGCCGCCTCGAAAGCGGCCATACCTTGACGGGTATCGGGGGTTCGAATCCCTCCCTCTCCGCCACTAATCATCTGAACAGCAGTAATTCGCACTCCGATACATGCCGGCGAACTCGCCGATTTCTTCAGAACAAATCCGCTTACTAGCAACCTCGAGGCTTAGTCGCCCGAGACACTCTCCACCGACACCTGATTGACGTGCTGGGGAGCCGCAATCTGCACGAACTCGGCAGCATGTCGTGCGGACACCGCGCCAGGCGCGGGTTTCGGCAGCGTGCCGAGGAACATCGCGGTTTCATCGCAGGCATGCAGGCGCGGACACTTCAGACAATCCTTATGCATCTTGTCGGGGAGTGCTTCTTTGTCCACAATTTGAAAACCCATCTGCCCGAAGAAATCGGCGATGCGGGTGAACAGACAGATGCAGGTCACGCTCTGGCGCTGCGCCTCCATCAACAGGGCATCAACTAGCACGCGGCCGGCGCCTCGGCCCTTCGCTCTGGTGGTGACGGTGATTGACCGAATTTCAGCCAGGTGCATTCCATAGAGATGCAGCGCGCCGCAACCGACGATTTCGCCATCGTGTTCAACCACCACGAAGTCGCGAATGTTCTCGCAGATCTCCGCCAGCGAGCGCGGGAGTAGGGTTCCGTCGGCCACATGGACCTGAATGAGTTGCTCGATGCGCATAGCATCGGGAAGAGTTGCGCTACGTGCCTGCATGGGCGACTCCCGCGTAGATAGATAGCTTTTCCTTGATGACTGCTAATGCCGCCCGAACTCGCAACGGCGCGGTCCCACCTGGAACATCGTGTATCGCCAGAACCTCATCCAGCGACAACGCGCGGTAGAGTTCGGCATCGGCAGCAATGCCACACTGTGCATAATCTTCCTTCGGCAGTTGCTCCAACTCGCAACTCTTCTCCAAGCCAAGACGTACTGCTTGCCCCACTTTTTCGTGCGCCTGACGAAATGGAATGCCCCGCTGTACCAGGTATGCCGCGAGTGCCAGAGCGTTCATGAATCCGCTGCTTGCCGCTTGCTGCATACGCTCGCCGTCGAACGAAACCGCGGCGAGGAATCCAGCGGCCACGCGTAACATGCTCGACACCTGAGAAACCGCAGCGAACACCGGCTGCTGCGTTTCCTGCAGGTCCTTGTTATAAGACTGCGGCAATCCTTTGACCGCTATCCATAGCTCCGTCCCATTGGCGAATACTCTCCCCGCTTTGCCGCGAATCAGTTCCAGCGCATCCGGATTCTTCTTCTGTGGCATGGCACTACTGCCCGTAGAAAACTGCTCCGGCAACTTCACAAAGCCAAACTCCGTGGTCGAGAAAAGAATTAATTCCTCGGCCCAGCGGCTGAGGTGTAACGCCACGAACGACAGCGCCTGCACGAACTCGATCGCAAAGTCGCGATCGCTGGTCGCGTCGACGCTGTTGGCAGTGGGCGAGTCGAATTGCAACTCGTTCGCGATCGCCTCGCGATCGAGCGACAGAATTGTGCCTGCCACCGCTCCCGAATTCAGCGGACATTCATTCATCCGCTTGCGACAATCGGCAAGCCTGTCCAGATCGCGCAGGAACATCTCGACATAGGCGAGCAACCAATGCGCCACCAGAACGGGTTCCGCGCGCTGCAAATGCGTGTAAGCCGGCATCGCGTTCTCACCGGCGGCCTCGGATTGCTTCACGAATTCGCCCAGAAACTCCACCAGCGATTGTGATATGGCGTCGATCTGATCGCGCACATACAGCCGCAGATCGGTCGCAATCTGCTCGTTGCGGCTGCGACCGGTGTGCAGCTTGTATCCCACTTCGCCGGCCAACTCCACCACTCGCTTCTCGACGAAGTGGTGCACATCTTCGACTGTGGGATCGTTATCTTCGGGAATACCTTCGCGGCCGATTTGCTCCAGAGCCGACAGCGTCGCCGCAAGTTCCTGCTTGTTCAGCACTCCGGCCGATGCCAGCGCAGCAGCGTGAGCGCGGCTGGCAGCTACTTCGTAAGGAAGCAGCACGCGGTCGAAGGGGAATGAGCGCTGCCACTGCTCGAAGTCGGGATTCTGTCCCTGGCCGAAACGGCCGGACCACATCTTCATTTCAGAGTCTCCGCATGCACCAGCGCACGCGAGCGCGCCGGCAGCCCCAGAATGCGAATGAAACCCTCCGCGTCCTTCTGCTGATAACCGGCACCCATGGTGAAGCTGGCAATATCCGGCCGGTACAGCGAGGTCGGCGATTTGCGCCCGGTGACGTCGATGTTTCCTTTGTAGAGCTGGAGTGTCACCTTGCCGTTGACATCGTGCTGAGTGCTTTCCACGAAGGCCTGTAGCGATTCGCGCAAGGGCGTGAACCACAGGCCGAAATACACGATCTCTGCGTACTTCAGACCAATGTGTTGTTTGAAGTGCGACAAGTCGCGGTCAAGGCACAACGCCTCAAGCTCGCGATGGGCGGTAAGCAGCAGAGTTCCGCCGGGCGTCTCATAGCATCCGCGCGACTTGATTCCCACAAACCGGTTCTCGACCAGATCGACGCGGCCAATCGCGTTGCGCGCGCCGATTTCGTTCAGCACCTCGACAATCGCCACCGGATCCAAAATGACGCTGTTCACCGCCACGGGCACGCCATACTGGAATTCGATCGAAACCGTCTCGACATCATCGGGCGCTTGCTGCGGCGACTTGGTCCACGTCCACGTGGTGGCCAACGGCGGTTTGTTCGGATCTTCCAGCTCGCCGCCTTCGTGGCTGACGTGCAGCAGATTACGGTCGCGGCTGTGGATTTTCTCGCGACTCTGCGCCACCGAGATTCCGTGTTGCTCGGCGTAGTCCAGACAATCCTCGCGCGATTGCAGCGTCCACTCCCGCCACGGAGCAATCACCTTCAGTTCGGGCGCAAGGGCCTGGTACGCGTGCTCGAAGCGCACCTGATCATTGCCCTTTCCCGTGCAGCCATGCGCCACGGCGGTCGCGCCTTCCCGCAATGCGGCTTTGACCTGGTACTTCGCGATGATTGGCCGCGCCAGCGAGGTGCCCAGCAGATACTTGTGCTCATACACCGCGCCCGCCTGGATTGCGGGGAAGACGTAGTCGAGCAGGAATTCCTGCCGCAAGTCTTCTACGATCACCTTGCTGGCGCCGGTCGCATATGCCTTCTCGACCACCGCATCGAGGTCATCACCCTGTCCTACGTCTGCGACGTAGGCGATGACATCGCAATCGTAGTTTTCTTTCAGCCACGGAATAATGATGGAGGTATCGAGGCCTCCCGAATATGCCAGTACAACTTTCTCACGCATATGCACTCCTGGGCGGAAAGCGATGAACCCCGCCTTCCAGCAACAAAACCATGATGGCTTTTTGAATGTGCAGGCGATTTTCTGCCTGTTCGAACACTACCGACCGCGGCGAATCAATTACCGCCGCCGCGACTTCATCTCCCCGATGCGCCGGCAGACAATGCATGAAAACCGCATGCTTCGCGGCATAAGAAAAGAGCTTCGGATTGACCTGGAAGGGCAGGAATATTTCGCGCCGCTCGGCGGCTTCGTCTTCCTGGCCCATGCTGGCCCACACGTCGGTGTAAACGGCATCGGCTTCGGCGACAGCCTCGATGGGATCGTTGACGATTTGCACCTGGCCATCGGAAGCTGCCGCCAACTCTTGCGCCGCGCTCACGACAGCTTCGTTCGGCTCGTATCCTTTCGGCGTTCCCACCGAAACGGTTGCTCCCAGGCTGGCGGCTGCCAGCATTAGCGAGTGCGCCACATTGTTGCCATCGCCGAGATAGGCAAGGCGCACATTGCGCAGATCGCCAAAGTGTTCCTGCAGGGTGAGCATGTCCGCAAGCGCCTGGCAGGGATGCTCCAATTCGCTGAGGGCGTTAATCACCGGAATCGACGCGTGCGTGGCCATGGTCGTGACGGTCTCATGGGCAAACGTTCGCAGCACTACACCATCGACCCAGCGCTCCAGATTGTGGGCCACATCGCTGAGGCTCTCGCGCGCGCCTAGTCGCGACTGTGTCTGGTCGACGAAGAAAGACACTCCGCCCAAGCTGTTGATACCCCCCTCGAATGTTAAGCGCGTGCGCAGCGAAGGCTTTTCGAAGAACAACACAATCTGCTTGCCGGCCAATGTGCCGCGATAGTCCGCGGGGCGCGCCTTCATCGCCGCCGCCAGCTCCAACGTGCAGGCGAGTTCGTCCGGCGTGAAATCTTGGATCGAAATCAGGTCGCGGCCCGAGACACTCCGCTGCGCGAAGGTTTGGAGGCCTAGGCCCGCGGGAATCGAAGTGGCAATCATGTCGTACCTCCGTTAAATAGCAACTAGCAATTAGCAATTAGCCACTAGGGCGAGCCACTAGCAACGAGCCACTAGCAACAAGCCACTAGCAACAAGCCACTAGAAGGGGCGTGCCTTTAGAGCCTGCCCTGAGCGAAGTCGAAGGGTACGCCGTTGTACCTTCCGTTATTTCTGTCATCCCGAACCGACTTTAGTCGGTGAGGGATCTGCTTTCGCCGCCTTTTCAACAGCGTCCGAGCCAGTCACGACGCAATCACTTCCGTCCCGCATTCAATCAGGTCGCTAAAGAAACCGGGCAACACTTCAGCGTGGTCCGCGGGCAGGATGCGAACCCGCGCAACCCCCCGCTTCAGCGCTTTTGTGCAGGCTTCCAGCTTCGGCAACATGCCGCCGCTGACCGTAGCCTGCTGCACCATGGCAGCAATTGCTTTCACGTCGAGCCAGCGAATGACGGAGCCTTCGGCATCTTTCACGCCGGCGACATCGGTGAGATAGATCAGGGCATCGGCGCCGCAAGCTACCGCGCACGCCGAGGCCATGTGATCGGCGTTGATGTTGTAGTATTCACCGTCAACGCCCAGCGCCAGGCTCGATACCACCGGAACGATGCCTGCTGTCCACAGCCGCTCGATCCACTGCGCATCAACAGAGCAGATTTCGCCCACGTAGCCGAGGTCGGGCTGCTTCTTTTTCGCGGCACGAAACATTTGCAAATCGCCGCCACACAGGCCCAGCGACGGCTGTCCGGCCGCCCCGATCGAGGCCACAAGTTGCTTGTTAAGCTGTCCGGCAAGCACCATGACGGCCACGTCGCGCGTCTGCGCATCGGTGACCCGCAAGCCATTGACGAACGTGGTTTCGCAACCCAGCTGCTTCAGAGTGCGACTGAGGGCGGCTCCTCCCCCGTGGACAACCACCAGTTTGTGCCCTTCGCGCCAGAGACTGGGAATTGTTTTGGCAAACTTCATGACCAGCTCTTTGTCGTCGAGGGCCGCGCCGCCAATCTTGATCACCAGTTTCATTGCAATCCTTCTTTCTCGTCGAAGCCGAACATGAGGTTCATGTTCTGCACCGCCTGGCCAGCTGCGCCCTTCAAGAGGTTGTCGAGGCACGACACCACAACGGCCCGCTTGCCGTCAGGCGATAGCGAAAATCCGATGTCGCAGAAATTGGTGTTGCGCGAAAATTTGATTTGCGGCAGTCGCGCTGCGCCGAAGACACGCATCCAGGGCTTGCCAGCGTAGAACTCGCGCAAACGTTGCTCTAGTTCTTCCGCGGATACAGGCTTCGCCAGCTTCACGTAGATGGTGGAAAGAATGCCGCGCGGAATGGGCAGCAGGTGCGGCGTGAATTGTAGCGATCCAGATTCGAGCCCAAGTTGCTCCAGCATCTCTCCGGTGTGGCGATGTCCGAAGACACTGTAAGCGCTGAAGTCGCCGTCAACTTCCACGAAGTGCGTTTTGGCCGACGGCGTCTTGCCCGCTCCTGACACTCCCGACTTCGAGTCACATATCAGGCCGTGTTCAACATCCACATATCCGGCGTGAATCCACGGGGCCAGAGCCAGAATGATCGACGTCGGATAGCATCCCGGGTTGGCCAGCAAGGCGGCATCTTTTATTGCTTCGGCATGTAGCTCGGGCAATCCGTAAACCGCAGCTTGATCGAGCAGCGATGCATCCCGCGCATTGGCGTCACTGAATCCGTACACTTCACGATTCGACGATTGCTTCAAACGCCAGGCTCCGCTGAGGTCGATCACACGCACGCCGTGGCTGATCGCCTCCGGGACCCATTCGCGCGAGAACTCATGAGGCGTCGCCAGGAACACGACGTCCACGCCGGCATCTTTCATCCGCTGCCATGAAAAAGCTTCAAACGGGAAACCGCCGTTACCTTCCAATTGCGGATACGCCTCGCTCAAATCGGCATGGCCTGCCTTCTCTCCGTCGCGCTGGAACAGCAGCGGCTTCTTCACCGCGGGGTGGCGCGTGAGCAAGCGCACAACCTCTAAGCCGGAGTAGCCGGTAGCACCAAAGACCGCGGGTTGTAGGGTGGCGTTCATGTTGATCATCAGGACTTGAAGGGGCACGGCTTCACAGGCTGCAGAAAACTCGAATGCGCACGCTGTTGAAGGGGCGCGCCTTCAGGCGCGCCGCACTACCCCTTTATTTTTGTTATTCCGAGGGGCTTCAGCCCCGAGGAATCTGCTGTTTCTCTCCTTGCAATGACTTTTTCAGCAATCTCTCCAGCCGTGCCGTAAGTTGCTGCAATTTGTCGTGGCTGTTGCCACCGAGGCACTCCTCTCACGCAAAATATCCCCGAATACGCTTTGCCAGCTTCTCCGCAATCTTGCTGTCATGCGCGATTACCAGAATGGTGTCGTCTCCTCCGATGGTGCCTACGACCTCCTCCCACTCCTCGGCATCGATGGCGGCCGACACCGGCTGCGCACTGCCGGCGCTGGTCTTCACCACGACCAGGTTTTGCGCGGTCTTCACGTCGTAAACAAACTCGTGAATCAGACGCTCGATGGAAGGCAGAAACGCCTCGGCGACCTCGCCCTGGGGCAGTTTGTAGCCTTCTGCGGTCTTCACCAGCCGCAATTCATGGATGTCGCGCGACAGTGTCGCCTGGGTCACCCGGTGACCACGCTTGTAGAGCAGTCGGCGGAGCTCTTCCTGGCTGGCAACCTGCTGGTTGACGACCAGATCGCGGATGGTGGTGTGGCGCGAGAGCTTCGACATAGCATAAATATACAGCTAGATGTATATTTATACCTCACCAGCGCCGGTGTCAAGCGCGGACCGGCGGATCCCACGCCGATCCAGGACCTCTGCGAAATGCAGTGCGTTTCAATAACGTCGTCGGGGTGGCGATTTACGCGTAGAATATCCTCGTTTTCTGAACCAACAAAGAAATCCATGGTGACGGTTTCGGTGAGACTCCGCAGATTAGGGTCTGTCGAAAATTTGGAGGGGGGCTCGTATGGCGCATGTGCAGATCACAATGCTGGCAGGACGGACGATCGAGCAAAAACGCCGCGCGGTGAAACGCGTCACCGACGTGCTGCGCGAAGAACTCAATGTCAAGCCCGAGAAGCTCACCATAGCCTTTGTTGAAGTACCGCGTGACAGCTACGCGCGCAATGGCGTTCTGTTGTCGGACCGAAGCGATCTCCAGTGACTCGGCGAGATATCCTGCCCTATCGCAGGTCTCGCGTGCCTACCGCCTGCCGCAGCTGTTCCAAAGTGCTCATATAAGCCGCAAGCGCCTGGCGATAACTTAACTCGGTAGCGCGATAGCTGCGTTCGGCGTCCAGAAAATCCAGCAATGACGCGGCTCCATGCTGGTAAGAAAACTGTGTGATCTCCAGTGATTGTTGCGCCTGTTGCAGATACCCTTTGTGGTATAAATCGACGATGTCTGCACTATTGCGCAGGGACTCATAAGCGTTCCTCACGTCGGTCATGACCTGCTGTTCGGCAGCCCTTTCCAGAAGTTGCGATTGGGTCAGCGCAAAATAAGTCCTGGCCACTTCGCCCTGATTGCGGTTGAAAATCGGCAGAGGGATGTTGAAGTAAAAGGCCCCGACATTAGACGCGTTCACATGGCCATAGTTAAACGTACCGTTGAGGTCTTGTTTCGCGTTGGCTTTGGCCAGGCCTATCTGGCTGGTGGCGGAACTGACGCTGCGCTGCGCGGCCTGGAGATCGGGACGGAAGGCAAGGGCGCGCGCCTCTAAATCTTCCACGCGCAGGGATACGGGCTGATACGTGAGGTCGCCGGCGACGTCGTATTCGCGAGGAACAGAATCGAATCCCATTGCTTGCCGCAATGAGCCTAGCGCTTGCGCCTTGGCAATGCGGGCGGCGCTGACGTCGCTCTGGAATTGCAGCGTCTGCAGTTGAATTCTAAACAGATCTACCTTACTGAGTCCTCCCGCTTTGTACTGCTCCTGGCCGATGTTCAGGGTGTGCTGGTAACTTTCGAGCAGTTGCGTAGCAAACTCCAGATTTGCCTTGGCCAGCAGAGCAGCGATGAATTGCTGGGCGGCATTCTCGACGGTAGTACGTTCTGCATCGGCCACCTGTGCCTCGGTTACAGAGGTTATGTCCTGGGCGGCTTGCAGACGATGTTGACGTTTTCCGCCACGTTCGAAGAGGTATCCCAATCCCACATCGAATTGCGCAGTATTGTCGAGGTAGTTGGTTGACCACAGGTCAGGACTAAACAGCGGAAGATATTGCGCGTCCCAAGACAGCACCGGATTGGGCCGCAGATTGGCCGTGACCTCCTGCTCCTTGTTCTGCGAGATCAGCGTGCGATTGGCTTGCAGGGTGGGATTGTTCTTCTTCGCCAGTTCGATCGCCTGCTCGATGGTGATGAGCATTGCTGGGGTCTGCGGCGCTACCGCTGGCGGCAATTGCGGAACAACGGGTACTTGTGTGATGCTCGGCGTCTGCGGCTGCGTTTGCGCTGGATTCGACACCTGACCCCACAGCGCAGCCGGCAACACCAGCGTGCCTGCCAACGCCATCGCAAAGCGATGCCCCCAGCGCAAGAAGAAGTACCTCATTCGGTGGCCTCCTCCGCCTCGTCTGGCAGGACGTCCTTCGGTCCGGCCATCCAAGCGTAGAAGGCCGGCAGCAGCACCAGGCTCAATGCCAACTCAGTCAACAATCCGCCCACGATCACGATGGCGAAAGGGCGCTGTGCGTCGGACCCGATGCCGTGAGACAACGCCGCGGGGACAAGCCCTAACGACGCCACTAGCATGGTCATCATGATGGGCCGCAGACGGCGTGTGGCGCCAAGCAATACAGCCTCCTGCAGGTTGTGACCGCGAGCACGCAGTTGGTTGATGTACTCGATCATGATCACTCCCGTCTGCACCGAAACGCCGAACAGCGCCAGCAATCCGACACCGGTGGAAACACTAAAGTGCGTGCCGGTAATCAGCAGAGCGAGAAGGCCGCCGATGGGTGCGAGGCCCAGGTTCAACAGCACCAGAAAACCCCACTTGAAAGACCGGAACATGGAATACAGCACCAGCATGATCACCAGGATGGTGAGGGGTACCACGATTGCCAGTCTGTGATTAGCACGCTTTTGGCTTTCGTATTCGCCGGCCCAGTCCAGCGTGTATCCCTGTGGCAGCTTGACCTCTCGATTCACCTTGTTCATGGCCTCTTCAACGGTACTGCCCAAGTCGCGGCCGCGCACGCTGTACTTGATGGCGATGTAGCGCTGGTTGCCCTCGCGATAGATCATGGATGCGCCATTGTCCACGCTGATGTCGCACAACTCGCCCAGCGAGACACGTTCCCCCGTAGGTGCAAGCAAGCGAATGTTCGCAATGTCATCGATACTCTTGCGGAACTGCTCCTGGTAGCGGGGCACCAGATCGAAGCGCTGTTCGCCAATCAGGATCTGGCTTACCGGGTTTCCTCCGACCGCGGTCTGGATCGCATCCTGCACATCCGCTACGTTGATACCGTAGCGATCAGCCTTGGCACGATCGATTTTGATATCAACGTTGGGCTGGCCGAGCACTCGGAAAAGGCCGAGGTCGGCTACGCCGCGCACGCCCTTCATCGCGGCCATGATTTCTTCGCCCTTCTGTTCCAGGTCGTGCAGGTCAGAGCCGAAGATCTTCACCGCCAGCTCCCCCTTCACGCCACTAACCGCTTCTTCCATGTTGTCGGCAATGGGCTGCGAGAAGCCCCATTCCACGCCCGGTATCTCCGAGACCTGCTTGTCCATGGCGTCAATGAGCAACTCTTTCCTGCCGTGGAATTGCGAGCGCCATTGGTCGCGCGGCTTCAGGTCAACGAAGTATTCTGTGTTGAAGAAACCGGTCGCATCGGTTCCATCGTCGGAGCGTCCCACCTGCGAAACCACCTGCGTCACCTCGGGAAAACTGGCGAAGATCAGGCGCGCCTGGTCCATGATGCGCTGCCCTTCGGTGGGTCCGGTGCTGGGAGACAAGGTTCCGCGCGCCCAGATGGAGCCTTCATCGAGATGCGGCAGAAACTCCGAGCCAATGACTCCTCCGAAGCTGAGATATGCGGTCAGAGCGAAAACTAAGAGTGCGGCACCGAGGGCAACCTTTCGCCGCGCCAGGATCCATGTCAGCGTCTGCTCGTAGCCCGCGGTGATCCATGCCACGACTGGATTCTCCCAGGCTTTCACGCCCTTGCGGAAAACCAGGCTGGAAAGCACCGGCGCCAGCAGAATGGAAAAGATGAGCGCGCCTAGCAAGGCAAATGCCACGGTCCACGCCATCGGCCTGAACAGCCGGCCTTCAACCCGTTGCAATGTGAAGATCGGCAGGTACGTAATGATGATGATTGCGATGGCATAGAAGACTGGCCGCTGAACTTCGTGGGCCGCCGATCGAATGCTTTCATCGATCGTCATGCTGGATTGGGTGCGGTTCTCCAGGCGGCGCTGAATGTTCTCGACCATCACCGCGGCGCCCTCGACAATCATGCCGAAGTCGAGCGCGCCCAGGGAGAGCAAGTTGGCGGGAATATGGCGCAGGTCGAGCAGGATGGCGGCGAAGAACAGTGAGAACGGAATGGTGATGGCGACAATCAGCGCCGAACGGACATTCCCCAGGAAAAAGAACAAAACCACAACCACCAGCAGAATGCCTTCTGTCAGATTGTGGAGTACGGTGTGGGTGGTCAGGTGGACCAAATCGTCACGGTCAATGTGGGGAACAATCTTCACGCCCGGTGGCAGCACGTGCTTGTTCAGAAAGTCAACCGTGATGTCGATGTCGCGCAGTACCGCTTCCGCCTCGGCGCCCTTGCGCATCTGCACGATGCCTTCCACTACGTCGTCGTTGTCGATGACCGTACCATCGGCGTGGCGAATCGCTTTCCCCAGTTTGCCCAGGCGAATTTTCGGGCCCTGGGTCACGATAGCGACATCGCGCACACGTACCGGAGTTCCGTTTTGCACCTTCAGTACTGTGGCCCCTATGTCATCCGTGTTTTGCATCAGGCCAATGGCGCGGACGTTGTAGGCCTGCTGCCCTTTCTCGATGAAGCTGCCGCCGCCGTTCAGATTGTTAGCCGTTAGTGCTTGCTCCACCTGCGCCATCGATAAACCGTACGAGACCAGCTTGTCAGGATCGACTTGCACCTGATACTCGCGCGTCTCCCCGCCGAAAATGGAGACTGAGGCAACGTTGGGCACCGACATCAGGTGTTTGAAGACGACCCAGTCCTGCAGCGCCTTTAGGTCCATAATGTCGTACTGTGGATTCGTGCTTTGCAGGGTATAGAAGTAGATTTGGCCGGCCGG
The DNA here is from genome assembly GCA_963748225.1 of uncultured Acidobacteriaceae bacterium. Classification (GTDB taxonomy): domain Bacteria; phylum Acidobacteriota; class Terriglobia; order Terriglobales; family Acidobacteriaceae; genus Bog-257. The sequence goes on along the minus strand of CAVVHW010000007.1, from coordinate 1,065,393 downwards.
GCTAAAGTCCGGACCGATCTGCGGGTTCAAACCCGGGGGCAGATTCACCAGCGTTAGCTTCTCCAACACCTGCTGGCGATTCTGCAAGTTGTCGGACTCATCGTCGAACAGAACGGTAATGAACGAAAGCCCGGCCAATGAGGTCGAGCGCAAATGAGTAAGGTGCCCGACCCCGTTCAACTGCGTCTCGATCGGAATCGTGACCTGCTGCTCCACTTCTTCCGCCGCTCGCCCTGGCCACTGGGTGATGACCCACACGTACTTGTCGGCGACGTCGGGATACGCTTCGATGGGCAGATTATGGAAGGAGATGATTCCCCACACCAGCAGCAGGACGCCCATGGCCAGCACGAGCATGCGGTTGCGAAGGGCAAAATCGACCAGGAACCGAATCATGCTGTGTTATTCCTCCGCCGCGCTGGAGAACTGCAACGCATTGGTCACGACTTGGTCGGCCGCCTTCAACCCACTGATGACCTGCTGAGATCCATCTCTTTCCTGGGGTCCGAGTTGTACCGCGACCCGCCGGAACTGGTTTTGGCCCGCCGGCAGGAAGACCCAGTCTTTGTCGTGCAAATGTACGACCGCTGATGCCGGCACCACCACGCGCTCCACGGGTTGGCTGGCGCGAAACGTTGCGGTCACAAACATTCCTGCGCGCATGATGCCGTGCGGATTGGGTAACTCGATTCGAACCTTGGCCGCGCGGGTGTTGGGATCAAGCACCTGGCTAATGTTGACTACCTTGCCAGGAAACTTTTCGGCGTAACCGTTCAGGGTGATTTCGGCGATGTCACCCACATGCACGCGCGGCAGCATGTCCTGGTACACGTCGCAGAGCACCCACACCACCGACAGGTCCGCAATCGTGAACAACGCTTGCTGGTTGTCCAGCGAGCGCACGCCCGTTCCTCCGGTAATCTGTTGATCCACGATCGTCCCCGAAATCGGAGCGCGCAGCGGCAGCAACAGAGAAGGATTGTTCACCTCCCCGCCGAGGACATGAATGTGTTGAACCGCCGCGTTGAGGTCGGCAGTAGTCTTGGCATGGGTGTCCTCGGCATTCTCTAGATCGGCGAGCGCGATGGCGCCTTTGTCGTAGAGCAATCTGGCACGCGCCAATTGCTTGTCGGCAAGTTGCTCGTCGGCCTTGAACTTCTGGTAGTCGGAAAACGCGGCTGACAGATCGGGACTATTGATGAGCAGCAGAACCTGGCCCTTCTGCACGTAGTCGCCAAGTTTGGCCTTGATCTCGACTACTCGGCCGCCGCTTAGCGACACCACCGGAACGGAGCGGTTCACGTCCGGCGCTACCACACCATTGACGTGAATCTCATCGCTCACTTTGCGGACTTCCACCGTAGTCAGCGGAAATTGCCCGGTATTCTGCATGGTGAAGACATTAGGGTCGGTATTAGTCTCTATGACAGCGCCAGCTGACGGTTCGGCCTTCGTCTTCGAACAGGCCGGGAAAAACACCACCGCCAACAGCAATGGGAACAACCCGCCGGCATAGGCCAGAGCCCGCCTGCGCTGATTAATGCGGTTCTTCATTCGGAGGTCTCTCTTCTGAGGCCCGGCACAATTGGTGTGGGCAAGCGGAATTATCCGCTACATGCCAACACGAGACTGCAAGAAGGAATTTGCAAAGAATGCTTTGTGTCTTTCCATCAGACACTTGCGTCGCATCAGTTCCAGCAGTAGGGAGGAGCGCGCCCCGCGGATGGGACAAGCGTTCCATTAAGCGGAAGAGCTTTCAAAGGCAGAAGATGCAATAGCTGCAAGAGAACGAGTGAACAGATCAGGCAAAGCGCCAGGGTCCCAGGCAACATGAACAACAGAATGCCCGCAGACTGGAGGTGGAGAGGGGCAACAGAGAGTTGTATCCTCTTCGAGGCCTCCTCCATGACGGCCTGCGTTGGGTGGAGGTCGTCGCTGGCCGAAACAACCGGGAACAGCAGTACCACTCCGCAAGCAAGCGCCAACAGCGATTTGCGACAGGAAACCAGGTTAAGCTGCCTGGACACGTGACGGCTCCGCAGGAATCCTAGAAAGGCCAGAACTGCCAGCGACATCCAAATCACATTAAGCAATAGTTCCATGGGTGGTTTCCCGTAGCTTACCACTCCGAGTAGAAAATTGGCATTTCAGCACAGACGGCCAAATGCAAAATTCACCGTATATTCATCGCCTCGGTCCCTTCCGGACGACCCGATTAAGCTTGAACGTGCCCGGAAAATATGCAGAATGGGGACATCTGCACCCTACTGCATAGAACTTACGGAGGACGCCGATGCCCAAGAATATCGTCATTTGTTGCGACGGAACCGGCAATGAATTCGGCGACCATAATTCGAATGTAATCAACCTCTACAAAATGCTGGACTGTGGCCCAGATCAGATTGCGTACTATCATCCTGGCGTGGGCACGATGGGGGCCCGCAGTGCACTCACGAGAATTGGCAAGTGGTGGACGACAGTGATCGGCCTGGCATTTGGGTATGGCATTTCCGACAACGTTGCGGACGCATACCTTTTCTTGATGAGGCGATTCCAACCTGGCGACCAGATTTATGTATTCGGGTTTAGTCGCGGCGCGTACACCGCTCGGGCGCTTTGTGGGATGCTTCACATCGTCGGACTTCTGACTGAAGACAACGAAGCCTTGATTCCCTATGCCATTCGACTGATCAGGCGCGCTTCGATCGACTTCAAGGTAGCGGCTGACTTCAAGAAGACCTTTTCACGTGTGTGCAAACCTCACTTTCTCGGTGTATGGGATACCGTCAGTTCTGTCGGCTGGATCTATAACGCGGTGCGGTTTCCATTCACGACTGCAACTCGCAATCCCGATTTACACGTAGTCCGCCACGCGGTTTCCATTGATGAACGTAGAGCATTCTTTCGCCAGAACTTGTTTGGGCAGCCAAATAATCCTCAACAGGACGTGCAGGAGGTCTGGTTTGCGGGTGTGCATTCCGACGTAGGAGGTAGCTATCCCGAAGCCGAAAGCCAGCTGTCGAAGATTGCCTTGCGCTGGATGTCATGCGAAGCGGAGATTGCGGGCCTGGCAATTGACCAGCAGCGAAAAGCAGAAATTCTAGGGGGCAAGCCGCCCCACGTTGCGCCCGATCCTTTGACCAGGAACCAGCACGAATCTCTTCACGGTTGGTGGTGGATCGCAGAGGTATGGCCGAAAGTGGTGCATAAGCCGAATGCACAAGGGGTATGGAAGAAATCAGTGCACTTAAATCTCGCACGACGACGTTGGATTGCACCCAATTCCATCGTGGACAATTCTGTGGAGCAGCGCGTGGCACAGGCTACTCCCCCCTATCGGCCTGGCAATTTGCCTCAACAGCGTCGAACCGTCTTAGACAATTGCCAGTGAAGTCCTTGCAGGTTCGTCATTTTGCTTCGTGTGCGCCCATAGTCCAGCCCGTGTCCAAACAGGTTGCAACCTATCACGCGACTTTTTCGCTCAACGCCCACTGAATCGCATGCTGCACAAGTTCACGGCCATTCTTGAGAGACAACTTATCCTTTATATGCGCCTGGTAAGACTCAACCGTCTTAATGCTGAGGTGCAATTCTTCCGCAATCATTCGCGTGCTGTGACCCATACCAATTAAGCGGAAGACTTCGAGCTCCCGGTCCGAGAGATCGGAGAGAGGAGAACTTTTGGGGTTATCAGAGCCACTTATATATCGCTGAAGTATTTTGCTGGCCACACGGTCGCTGACATAGGTTTCGTGGTTCAGGATCTGACGAATGGCCACCAAGACCTTCTCCGCCGCTTCATGTTTCATGATGTAGCCGTTTGCCCCCGCTCGCAATGCACGTTCCGCATAAATCGACTCATCGTGCATAGAGAGAATCAAGACCGGCAAACTCGGGTACCTGGTGCGAATGTTCTTGAGCAACTCGAGTCCGTCGGGACCATTCAGTGAAATGTCGACGATCAGAATGTCAGGCTTGACGGTGACGATTGCCGGCAGGACCGTGGATGCGTCTTCGGCCTCGCCACAGACCATTAGGTCCGCCTCGCGGTTAATCATCTGTGCGAGTCCCTGCCGCAGAATCGGATGGTCGTCCACAACAAATACTCTTTTCTTCGATGCTGCACTGCTGTCCTGCTGCTTGGTCATCGGGCACATATCGTTTTACTCCTTGCCTCCGATCGGGAAATTACAAGTAACCACGGTGCCGCGCGGCTTGCCCGCCTGTACCTCCAAGGTCCCGCCAATCATCTTTGCGCGATAGTTCATGATGTGAAGACCCATACCTCGATTGCCGGCCGTCACCTTCTGGATGCCGGATCCGTCGTCACTGATCGTCAGGGCTCCCCGGCCGCCGCTGGCCCCCAGAGCAATCACGATGTGCCCAGCCTTTCCATGCTTGATGGCGTTGTTCACCGCTTCCTGAGCAATGTGGTAGAGGTGCGTGGCCGCTGTGTCATCATGCATCAGCACCGGCTCGATACACAGAAATGTACAGGAGATTCCAAACAAATCTTGCACTTCGCCGGCCCACTGCTGCAAGGCTGACATGAGACCACGAGACTCTGAGACGACGGGCAGAAGGCCGCGGGACAGTTCCCGGGTTTTGGTAATGGCTTCGTTGACCAGTCTGACAATCTTGGCTGCCTCCACTGCATCAGGCAACCCCTTTTCCGCCAATTTTTGCTCTTGCACCTTACTCATGAAGGCGATGCCGGTCAAGTGCTGGCCGAGCCCGTCATGTAGGTCCTGCCCGATGCGGCGCTGCTCGCGGGCGCTGATTTCCAGAATCGCCTGCTCGAGACGCTTACGCTCGGTAATGTCGATTCCAGTCACGATAACGCAGGCTGGCGACCCGTGGTCTCCCGGTAACGTCGTACCTGACCAGGCGATCAAATGATGTTCGCCGTTTCGCGATACCCAATCGCATTCATATTCGTGCTGAAACAGACCATCGCGCATCTGCACGAACATTGCCTTGAACCGTCCGGCTTCCGCCGGAGCGATAAACAGCTCCCATAGATAGGAATATTGGACTTCGGCGAAGGTGTATCCCGTTGTGCGCTCACAAGCACGGTTAAAGCGGATGATTCGCCCCGAAGAATCGAGCACAATCACCAGGGTCCCGACCGTATCCAGGATCGCGGAAACGACATTGCGCTCTTCCTGAAGCGCTTCTTCGGTTCGCTTTAGATCGGTAATGTCGAAGCCGACGCCATGAATAAACCAGGGTTGGCCGTTCTCTCGCCGGATCATCTTGGCCTCGCAGTGAAACCAAATCACTCTTCCATCGCGGGACAACACCCGGTAGGCCGACCGCAGAGGCTGCCCCGAGAGGAACAATTGGGCCGCCTCCAAACTCCAGCGAGCTTTGTCGTCTGGATGCACCTGTTGATACCACCGAACCGGGTCCTCCAGCCACTCTTCTTGGGTAAAGCCCAATACCTGTTCGATCTGAGGACTCACGTAGGCTTCGCCAATGGCGGCGTCCAGCGAGGCCATGAACACCACAGCCGGGAGCTGCTCGACCAGAGCTCGGTATTTGGCCTCCATGTTTGGAAGCGCAACAGCAGGCGTCAGCCTCGATTTCTCATTCGAAATACGGATGGCGCTGACGTCAGCAATTCCGCTTTCGAAAAAGACGCTGGCCAGTTCTTGAAGAACAGCTTCTGCCTCGGCATAGGTGAGGCTTTGGTTGGCGTCAGCAAGAATCTGCGCTTGGGCATCGACTGGCGGGCGAACTTCGGACTGCGAGGCCATCTTGTTTCACTCTTAAAAAGCTCTGATTAAGTCTGCCGCTTTGAAGGGGGCGGCCCTGCCGTTCGCAAATGCCGGATATAACGGCTGTCTTTTAGTCCTGGCGCATTCCCCACCGGCTTAATCATTAAATGCACATCGTCGCTATCATTTCGCTGGCGCTAACTCTTACCTGCGCCCGCCTTCGTGCCTTGGAACGGTTCGATACGTCGCCTCCAACTTGGTTCCTTGTTCAGGGATGCCTGAGTAAATCTTCGCAAAGCATGGACCGCCTTTCCGTAAGTCTGGACCGCACTGGACGACAACAGCGAACCCGGCGGCTGGTTCATAAACGGCATGAACTTGTCAGGAAAGCCCGGCATAGTACAGCCGATGCAAATTCCACCGATATTGGGACACCCGCCGATCCCGGCCATCCATCCGCGCTTGCCCACATTGCACTGCACTACCGGGCCCCAGCACCCGAGTTTTACAATGCATAGTGGCGAACCATACTCTTGGGCAAAATCGGCTTGCTCGTAGTACCCACCGCGATCACAGCCTTCGTGCACCGTCTGTCCAAACAACCATGTAGGACGCAGCGCGTCATCCAGCGGGATCATAGGGACGCGTGCAGACGCCATGTGAAATAAGTAGAGCAAAGTTTCCATCATGTTGTCGGGCTGGGCCGGACAACCGGGAACGCATACGATGGGTATATTCGCTTTCGATTTCCACTTCCATCCCAGGTAATCGGGAAGACCCATGCAACCAGTCGGATTCCCTTCCATAGCATGGATCCCACCGTAGGTAGCACAGGTCCCTACTGCGACTACCGCCCAGGCGTTGGGCGCCAGACGGTCAATCCAATCGCACGTAAGAATCGGTTGCCTGGTTTCGGCGTCAGTGCCCCATGACGCCCAATACCCTTCCTTCTTATTCTGTTCATTCGGGATTGAACCTTCAACGACCAGAATAAAATGACCAAGGTGCCCCTTAGCCGCAGCGTGAAAGGGCTTCAGGAACTCGTCTCCATTCTCAATCGCAAGAAAGGGATTGTGGAAGCGGATCTTCGGGATCCAAGGGAGGGAGCCGCCAATAATGTCCTCGATGCTCGGCTGGGTAGCCGCAGTCATGGCGATCGTATCGCCGTCGCAGCCGAGGCCGGCGGTGATCCAGAGGACTTCCATTTCAGCGATCGGAACCTGGCTCCCGCTTTCCATTGCGGCTTCCACCATGGAACGCTCCCTTGGGCAATCAAAATAATTGCGGTGAACTGACTTAATAAGGAGCCTGACGGGTGACCCTAACGGGCCGACCCCATGCGTCCCTTCGTATGGATGCCGCGTATTGTATCGCTTTCCGTCCTTATACTGCTGATCAAAAGTTCGCAGTCGAGGCTATCCAAAATTGCCTCCTCGATGGCGCGAGCCTGCCATAGGATATCTGGCGTCCGTCACAGCGCCGTGGTCGATTTTGAAGACGGTGCGGCCTTAGGTCCCCAATCTGGGATCACTGACACTCGCAACCAACATCACATCCCCGCTTGACCCCGCCATGTACAATTCCTTCGGCTGCCAGACCGCCCGGAGATTGTATTCATGGCTACCGCTGCCCCTGAGCTCGAAACCAAGTCCCTGCCCGCGAACGCCTACTTGCCGCTGAAAGAAGGCGAGCTCTATGTGCCGCTGGTACCACCCAGCATGAGCGTTCCGGAGGTGACTTGGCGCGCGGTGCTGTGGGGCACGCTGCTGTGCATCATCTTCAGTGTGGCTTCGGCTTACTCCGCCCTGAAGGTGGGCCAGGGAATGGAGGCAGCGATCCCCATCTCCATCCTCGCCATCGGGCTGGCGCGCGTCTATCGGCGCCGCTCCACCGTGCTGGAGAACATGATCATCACCGGCATCGGCGGCGCCTCCGGCAGCGTGGTGGCCGGCGCCGTCTTCACGATTCCGGCGCTCTACATCCTCCACCTCGATCCCCATCCGGTGCAGACCATCTTTATTTGTCTGGCTGGCGGCTGCCTCGGCGTTCTCTTCCTCATTCCCTTGCGTGGCTATTTCGTGCGCGAACAGCACGGCAAATTGCCATTTCCCGAAGCCACCGCCATCACCGAGGTGTTGGTCACCGGCGAGAAAGGCGGCTCGCAAGCCAAGCTGCTGCTCCAGGCCACCTGCATCGCCGCCGTCTACGATTTCTTCGTCACCTCGTTCCACGTCTGGAAGGAGTACCTGAACTTCCAATTCGTGCCGGTGATGAAGTCGCTGGTCGATCGCCATCGCATGGTCTTTAACTTCGACGCCATCGGCTTCATCCTCGGCCTCGGCTACGTCATGGGACTGCGCATCGCCATGATATTTTGCGCGGGTGGCGTGCTGGTCAACTTCGTGCTGGTCCCTGCGATCTGGTTCATCGGCAGCCACATGGGTAACGTCACGGTTTACCCGGCGACCATTCCTATTTCTCACATGACGGCAGCCGAAATCTACCGCAACTACGTGCGCTTCATCGGCGTGGGCGCCATCGCCGCCGCGGGGCTCGTCGGCATTCTCAAGTCTCTGCGCGTCGTCGCGGGATCGTTCGGCATCGCGCTGCATGCTTTCCGCCATGGCGAAGCCCCACACATGGAGCGTACCGACCGCGATATTCCAATCATGGCCATACTTGCCGGCGTGGTCGTGGGGGCCATCGCCGTGGCCGTCTTCTATGGACAGCTGCATGTCACCTGGGCCGTGCTGGCGATGGGCCTGGCCCTGACGCTGCTCTTCTGTTTCTTTTTCACCACGGTGGCTGCTAATGCGATTGCCGCCACCGCAAACAATCCCGCCTCCGGCATGACCCTGTTGACGGTGATTGTTTCGGCCGTCGTGCTGCTGAAGTTTGGCCTCTCCGGAACCACCGGCATGTTCTTCGTGATGGCTCTCGCCGGCATGGTGTGCGTCGCCCTGTGCGTTTCAGGACAATTCATCACCGACCTCAAGGCCGGCTACTGGATCGGTTCCACGCCCTCGGCACAGGAAAAGGTAAAGTTCCTCGGCGTAGCCGCCGCGGCCATTACCGCCGGCTTGACCATCGTCCTGCTGGCCAAGGCCTTCCAGTTCGGCGAGGCTGCTCCCGGAGACATGCGCCAGGTGCTGGTCGCACCGCAGGCCTCGGCGTTAAAGGCCATCGTCGAGGGCTTCATGAGCGGCCAGCCGGTCGCCTATGTCCTGTTTGGCATCGGCGCCATGATTACGGTCGTGTTGGAGATGCTCGGCCTTTCGTCCATGGTGTTTGCCCTGGGAATTTACCTTCCGCTGCAACTGACCACGCCCATACTGGCCGGCGGATTTCTCTCGCACCTGGTGAACAAGCGCGCTGACAAGACGGGCGATGAGCGAGGCCGTACCATACGCGAACGCGGCGTCATCGTGGCGGGTGGACTCATGGCCGGCGGAGCACTGGGCGGAGTCTTTGGGGCCGCGCTGCGCCTTCTGCCAAACTATCGGGAGGAGCTTATACAGACTCCCTTCTACAACAACGAGCCAATATCGCAGATTGTATCCGCAGTCATGTTTGTCGGTCTCTGTCTGTATATATGGTTTGCCTCAGTCAAGGGAAAGAAGGTTGCGTAATGGACCAAGTAGGAAAGTATGTTGCTGACGCTGTGCTTGGCATCGACACGCTTTGGGGTGGAGACGTCATGTGTCCATCGGGAACAGGGCGCTTCATCGCGGACTCGTGGTTCTCTGATGAGCCGCTGCCCGTTGCCTACACCGTGCCAACCGCCGCGCGCGTGCGCGAAACCGGCGGTGTCGGCGGCAAGACGGTGGATCGAGCCGCAGTCAAGGCGTATTTGAAGGAAGTTGATCTGCCTGCCGCCATCGCCGGGGTTCGCAAGGAGGCGGAGAAGATTGGCGGGCTGCGCGGACAGTATCTTGCTGGTCTGGCCAATTGCCTGCAGACCATGTGGGACCTTGCCATGGAGATTCTCGGCGACGGCCCGGCGGTTCCTTACGAGCGCAGTGTTGAGTCCTCGACTGGCCGTCCTCCCGAGCCTTCGCAACCAGAAGCCAAGCGCGAGCGAGTCTCCGAGCTGTTGAGTCGTGCCGGGTATCCGGCAGGCAACGGCGGCTTGCTCGGAGCGGTGGAGGCGTGGCGTCGTGAGCGGATCACGCCCATGGGCTCGGTGAAAGCGTCTAGGCGCCGCTGTCATCGCCTACTTTGACAATCTGAGCGCCGCAAACCTCCTGCCGCACTTGCCCAAGGAGCTGGCTAACATTCCGCGCGCCAACATAGACTTCCTCCCTATTAAAGAAGCCTGGTTCTCCGGCTCGATGAACTATCTTGGCCACAAGCGCAACAGTCGACGGATCGCCGCAGTATGAAGCCAGCTACGAAATCAACGCGTCGCTGCAGATCAGCTTTCCTGAATTTCAGCAGCTGGTGAGCCACGAGGTCGTGCCCGGGCATGTGACGACTTTCGCCTATCTTCAGAATCTCTATGTGCGTGGCAAGGCGGGCTTCGAAGCCACGGTGCTGACCATGAACACGCGTGCGGCTACGCTGTTCGAAGGCCTTGCCAACAACGCCATCCTGATGGCGCACGGTGTAACCGAAATCGATCAGCTTCCTGACGAAGACATGCAGATCGGCGTACTGCTGGCGCTGCTACAGGACGACGCCAAGAACCAGTCGTCATATCTCACCTGGGGCGAAGGCAAACCGCAGGCGGAAATCGCGAAGGTTCTCCGCAATGACTTCCTCGTCAGCGAAGAGCGCGCCGACAAACTGTCAGGCGCATGGGGACGTCATCCTTTGCTCGGCAGAATGTATCTTCCGGCGTACCGCGCAGGAACAAAGAAAGTCGCCGAACTGCGGCGGAATTTGCCGCCTGAGCGCGTGCTTCCGGCAATCTATGGGTGCTATGGGATGGTGGACATCAGCACCGTGGATGAGGTATTGCGCGGCACCAAAGCGAAGGTAAACGCATAGTTAGACTCGCCCGCCTTCAGCCGCGCAATCATCGCAGAAGCAGATGTTTGGGAGTTAACTAACGGAGCGGAACAAGAGAATCCCGGTCTCGCCGGGATTCTCAACCACGAACAATCACTCTTGACTTACTGCTTCGGCGGTGACTGTGCCCCCTTTGGGCTGCCGGCTGGGCACGTGCCCGTTCCCCTACCGATGCCTTGAACATCGATCGACGGAGTGCCCGCCTTCGCGGTGTCCTTCACATCGCCCGCGACATTTACCGATTCCCCGACGTGCGACGCCAGCTTAGACGTATCGGCGCTCGGAGGAATATTCAGCTTGTAGGTCGTGCCGGCGCTGTTCGTGATCGTGAAGTTCGGATTGCTACCGCCCAAGCAGCCCTCGGTGATAGGCGCGTTCGCTACCTGGCCCTGGGACCCAGCCTGCATACCACTTTGTCCTGGCTGCTGGTCAGCGCCACCGGGCGTCGAGGGTTGCGATTGACTCGCGTCCGGCGCCTGCGGACTCGGGGAAGTGGCCTGCCCACTGTTTCCACCGAGGGTACTGCCGGACTGTTGTGCTGCCGCCCAGGCTAGCGTCGCCAGCATGAACAGGGCTACTATCAACATTTTTTTCATTAGAAATCCTCCACCAAAGTTTGGTAGTGGGCTACTTTGAAGTAGCCCACTACCCAAAGTTTCGCGCTGTTGCGCGTTCGAGATCACAAGTGGCACAGGGGGGTTGTTTGTTAGAGGATGTTGCTCCCTTTCGGTTTGCCTCAATCTGGGGGACTATTTTTGGAGCTTTTTTCGTAGCTTGCACGGGGTGATTTCTCGACCCATGGGCACCTGACTCGCTCGCAGGTTGTTGTAAAGACGCGCAAAGACCCTATCGGAAGTTGATGCTTGCTCTTGTAGAACGGCGGGAACCGAAAGCTTCAGGTCCCGAAATAAAGGAGTTATTGTCAAAATCACCGCGCACGAGAACAACGAAGCTCGCGGAATCGCTTACTTCTCGCTGTTCAGCGTGGACATGAGGACGTTCAGCAATGATGCAATCACATCACCCCACCAACTGCGAGCATTCCGCCGGCTCCAAATGGGCCGTGAAGTGTCGCAGGAACGGGGCTTCGAACGTGAGGTGCATGCCCTGGATCTGTGCGCGCCGCTTCCACACTGCGAGGATCACCTCAATCACATAATCCATGTGGCTCTGTGTATAGACACGGCGCGGAATCGCCAGCCTCACCAGATCCATCTTGGCTGCCTTTCCGAACATGAGCGTGCCGATTTCCACCGAACGGATTCCTCCTTCGAGATACAACTCTGCCGCCAGCGCCACGCCGGGGAACTGGTCCAACGGAATGTGCGGCAGAAAGGCGCGCGCGTCCAGATAAATGGCGTGTCCGCCCGGTGGCTGCATGATGGGAACCCCTTGGTCAGAGATGTGGTTGCCGAGATAGGCAGTCGAAGCGATGCGGTAGCGCAAATAATCTTCTTCCAGTGATTCCTGCACGCCAACAGCGATGGCCTCCAAGTCGCGGCCAGCCAAACCACCGTACGTTGGATAACCTTCGGTAAGAATGAGAAGGTCCTTTTCCTGTCCAGCGAGAGCGGCGTTATTGGTGCACAGGAAGCCGCCGATGTTCGCCATGCCGTCTTTTTTCGCCGACATGGTGCAGCCGTCGCCGAGCGCAAACATCTCCTGCGCAATTTGCTTGGGAGTCTTCGACGCGTAGCCTTCTTCTCGCAACTTGATGAAGTACGCATTCTCGGCGAAACGGCAAGCGTCGAAGTACAGCGGAATGCTGTGCTTCCGGCAAACCGCACTCACTGCGCGAGTGTTCTCCATCGAGACCGGCTGCCCGCCGCCGGAATTGTTGGTCACCGTCAGCATGACCAGTGGGATGCGTTCACGCCCAACGCTTGCGATCAGGCTCTCCAACGCCGCTACATCCATGTTCCCTTTGAACGGGAGCCGCGTCGCCGGTTGGCGAGCTTCGGGTACCGGGAGGTCCACGGCTTCGGCGCCCACGAATTCTATGTTGGCTCGCGTCGTGTCGAAGTGGGTGTTGTTGGGAACGACGTCGCCCTTCTTGCACATCACACTGAACAGAATGCGTTCGGCCGCCCGGCCTTGGTGAGTCGGAATCACATGCTGGTAACCAAAGATGTCCTGGATGGAGTCGCGGAAATGATCGAAGCTCCGGCTGCCGGCGTAGCTCTCATCCCCCAGCATAATGGCCGCCCATTGCTGGGTTGACATCGCGCCGGTGCCCGAGTCGGTAAGCAGGTCAATCAGCACATCGTCGGCAGGAAGCAGAAATAGGTTATAGTGTGCCGCCCGAAGAAGCTCTTCACGCTCTTCGCGCGTAGTCCAGCGAATCGGCTCGACGCTCTTAATGCGAAACGGTTCGATGATGGTTTTGGTCAGCATGGGAATCCTCGGTTCTTGCGGAATACATACCATGCTCACGGATTGGCGCCGAAAACGCAGTGATTGAGGTCACACCGATTCAGCTCCCCCGATTGATCTCGACAGAGAAACCGCCTGGGGGATCCGTTTCAACGAACGGTGTTAAGGAACTTCGCGCAGCCGAACGGCGTGGTGGGCCAGCTGGTTGGCCTCGGAATTGTCTTCGCGCTGAATGTGCTCGATAGAGAAGTCAACCGCCCGCGCGAGTTTGCGACAAATCCAGTTCAGCGAATGCAGGCGCGGGCTGCGGCAGGCGTATTCTCCGGTCATCTGTCTGACGACTACTTCTGAGTCCGAATAAACGTGTAGCGCCTTGGCCTTAACCGCAATGGCGTGCTGCAAGGCCTCCAAAAGGGCGACATATTCGGCGACATTGTTGTCCTGATGCCCAATCCATTTGGCGATGCGGGTGGTCTCGCCGTCGGGGCTTTCAATCACGACTCCAATCCCGGAGGGCCCGGGATTTCCGTGAGAGCCGCCGTCCACATAAGCTACGAGATCAGGCATTCAACTCCTACGTACATACGATGCTTCAACGCGTCCGATTGGTCAAGCGGCAATTTTGGTTCTCCCGAACTCTCGCGCTTGATGCTACGTATCTGTGAAAAAGATGTGAATTCAATTCGGATAACGGCAAGGACAATCTAAGAGAACATGTGATTTCTGGTATTTGCGGGAAAAGATTCGCACACAAAAATAAAGCGGACTTGCACAAACCTTGGGCGTTGACAATTTCTCATCCTGCTGTAGGATCGCACATGTCGACGGCAGAAAAGGACAGGCAAACATAATAGTAGCCAGTCCGAAGTAAGCTGGGTGATCGGTTCCGCGGGGTGACCCGGTGGGACCGCCAGACCCGAAAAAACCGACTGTGCTGCGAGGCGTCAGCCGGGGTCTGGAACTGCGAAAGCGGTGATCGCACCAAGGGCTGTGACGGTACATGCGTCCACGCCGGTGGCTCCCTCGCAGGAGGCAGCGGCTAGAGCATAACCAAAGTCACAGCCTTTTCTATTGCTCCCAGCCTTTCGCGGTTGTCGCCGCAAATGTCCCTGCAGTCGCATCGCGATTCTCCGAGCACGTCTGTTCTTATCTCCTATCGCCCCTCGAACCGTAGCCCTCATCAGCTTACCTGTGCTAGATTCAGTGACGAACCCGCCTCCGCATCAAGTGGGACGAGGCGAATGCCACAACTGAAACGCCATGGGTCCGATCTCTCTCTCCTGGGTGCCACAAGGCACATTCCATCACGTCGGTTTTGTGGTCGCGTCCATCCAGGATTCCGTACAAAGCTTTGCCGCGTCGCTAGATGCCACTTGGGACGGCGAAATTATCCATGACCCTAATCAGTTGGTCCGAGTAGCGTTTCTTCACGGCAAACATGCTGCCGATCCCCTGGTGGAGTTGGTCGAACCCGCTGGAGAAAAGTCGCCGGTACTCAGCTTTTTACAGCGAGGAGGCGGTCTACATCATATTTGCTATCAAGTTGATAATCTCGAAGAGCAGTTGCGGCGCAGTCGCGCTGCCGGGGGTCTCATCACCCGGCCTCCCTTACCTGCGGTGGCCTTCGGAGGCCGTCGCATCGCCTGGGTTTACACTAAGAACAAGCTATTAATTGAATATCTGGAGTCCTAGCACTTCTAAAAGGGTTGCCATGTCCGACTTGCGCAAGGAGGTTGACTCCCTAATCTCATCTGGCTCCGCGGATGCCGCCAGCGCACGGTTGGCTGAGCTGTGGCGTAACGAGAGTGGACCGGCTTCGGCCGCCTTCCTCACATCTCGCTTCGAGCAGATACGCAACAAGCTCGCTCTTCGGCCGTACCGTCTGGCATTGTTGCGCTCCTTCACCGTAGAACCGGCTGTGCCACTCCTACGCGCGTCAGCGTTTCTCGCAGGAATCGATCTCACCGTACACGTCGGCGATTTTAACGCCTATGCGCAGGAAGCTCTCGATGAAGCCAGTTCGCTCTACCGCTTCGCCCCTGACGGAGTGGTTCTCGCGGTGCGGACGGCTGATGTAGCGCCAGACCTCTGGCAAGACTTTGCCGACCTCTCCCCGGATGAGGCCGACAAGGCTGCGCGTCGTGTCAGCAGCAGCTTCGCACAGTGGATACGAGCTTTTCGCGAACGCAGCCAGGCGGCGCTGATCGTACATAACTTGGAGCAGCCCTCCCGTCCGGCTTGCGGAGTGCTCGATACGCAAAATGAAGCCGGCCAAGCGCGAGCGATCCAGAATGTAAACGAAGGCATTCGCCGAGCCGCCTCCGAGCACCGCGGCGTATATGTGCTCGACTACGACGGGCTCGTGGCTCGCCATGGCCGCCTGCGCTGGAAAGATCAACGTAAGTGGCTGACCGCGCGCATGCCCATCGCAGCAGATCAGCTTCTGCACCTCTCACGAGAATGGATGCGCTTCCTGGCGCCGCTAACCGGGATAGTAGCCAAGGCCCTGGTGGTAGACCTGGACAACACGCTGTGGGCAGGCGTGATCGGCGAGGATGGTATGACCGGCATCAAGTGCGACCCTGAATATCCAGGCGCAGCCTATCAGGCGCTGCAGCGCGCGATGCTTGATCTTTCGAAGCGTGGGATTCTTCTGGCCATTTGTAGCAAGAACAATCCCGATGATGCCATGGAGGCACTAAACAACCATCCTGGTATGCTGCTGCGGCCAAAACATTTTGCGGCGATGCGAATTAACTGGGGCGACAAAGCGCAAAATCTCCGCGAAATCGCGTCCGAGCTGAACATTGGTATCGACTCGTTGGCCTTCCTCGATGACAATCCCGTGGAACGGGAGCGAGTGCGAACTGCACTTCCCGAAGTGACGGTGATTGAACTTCCCGACGATCCACTGGATTATGCGGCGACTTTGCGCGAGTGTCCCGTGTTCGAACGCCTCACCTTATCCGCCGAAGATCAGCAGCGTACTGCGTTCTACGCAGAGCAACGCGAGCGTTCGCAAGCTGAGCAAAGCTTTCGATCGAAGGAAGATTTCTACCGCTTCCTCGAACAGGAAGCCGAGATCGGCACGGTACTTCCGGCAACGCTGGCGCGAATCTCGCAACTCACGCAGAAGACCAACCAATTCAACCTGACGACCCGGCGTTATACGGAGCAGCAAATCTCCGATATGGCGTCGCGACCAGAATGGCAAGTCAGTTC
The DNA here is from genome assembly GCA_963748225.1 of uncultured Acidobacteriaceae bacterium. Lineage (GTDB taxonomy): Bacteria > Acidobacteriota > Terriglobia > Terriglobales > Acidobacteriaceae > Bog-257. The sequence goes on along the minus strand of CAVVHW010000007.1, from coordinate 1,049,068 downwards.
GATTCGCGTACGGGATCGCTTCGGCGACCATGGCCTGGTCGGCGTGGCAATTACCCATGATAAGGGCGATGTATGCGAGATCGATACCTTATTGCTAAGTTGCCGCGTCATCGGTCGAACGGTCGAAACCGCTCTTCTCTCGTACTTGGCGGAATCTGCGGCGGCACGCGGACGTCGACATTTGTCGGGATGGTTTCTTCCTACAAAGAAAAACGTGCCGGCAAAAGACTTTTACGCGCAGCATGGTTTTCAGCCCGATAAAGAGACGAGCGAAGGTTCGTGCTGGACTTTTGACTTGGGCGGCCAATCCATCCCATGTCCTGAATGGATCAAACTGAACATACTAACTGGAGTCAACAATTGACATCGACCGCTTTTGAGCAGGTACGCGGCATTGCATCCGACCTATTTGCTGTGCCGGCGCAGGAAATCACCGCCGAGTCGTCCCCGGAAACCATCAAGACCTGGGACTCCACCCAGCATCTCAGTTTTGTACTGGCACTTGAGGACCAATTCCACATCCAGCTCTCGCCAGAAGAGATTGAACAGATGACTAGCATAGGGGCTATCGCCCGCCTGCTGGAAAGTAAGTTGCAAGCCAGCCCGAAGTAATCGGGTCCTCTCACTCAATGTCTATCGTCATCGAGCCGTACCGCAAAGAACACGAGCCCGCCGTGGAAGCCTTCAACCAGCGCTTGCAGGCTGGCGGAGAAGAGATCATCTTTTTTCGCCAAGCCGAGCATGAGTATCTCGCTAAAGTTGCCGGAAGTGATCTCTTCCAGGAACAGTGGGTGGCGCTCGAGGACGGGGCAGTGCGCGGCGGCTACGCTCTTAAGCGGCAGAACTTTTCTTTCTCCGACGGTACAGTGCGCTCAATCGGCTACTACCATCATTGCCTCTCGGAAGGGATCATTAATCAGGCGTACGCTCGGGTGGGAAGCATTCTCCTGATGCACGCCATGCGGCAAGAGCAGATGCTCTACTGCCTGGGGATGGGTGGTTATGACCGCCCGCTGCCCAAGATGCTGGTTCGCCTGGGCTGGAGCCACTGCCTGATTCCCTTTTATTTGCGGGTGCTGAGACCTTATCGCTTCTTAAGACAAATGGAGGGACTTCGCACTTCATCCGCTCGCCGCATTTTGATGGACGCAGGAGCGATCTCCGGTGCGGGCTGGGCCGGGCTCAAGGTTCTTCGCGCCGTCGAGCAGTTGCGAGCTCCGAGTGTAGCATCATATTCGGTTGAAGAATTTCAGCAGTTTTCCGACTGGACCGACCCTTTGTGGGAGCAATCCAAGAGTAATTACGGAATGGTTGCTGTCCGTGATATCGCCAGTCTTCGTACGCTATATCCGGCGAGCTTTAGCCACCTGACGAAGCTGAGAGTTAATCGAAATGGCGCCGCCGTGGGCTGGGCAGTGATCGGAGAGCGTCGCAAGAATCCCAGGTGGGGAGATCTTCGAGTGGGCACCATCATTGATTGCTGGGCTACGCCGGGCGATGAGTTGGCCGTGATTCGGGCAGGCACCCAGTCCCTTGAAGAGCATGGGCTGGACGCGATTGTCTCCAACCAAAGCCATCAGGCTTGGTGCCGAGCCCTGGAAGCGTCAGGATTTCTGAAAGCCAGCTCTAACTTTGTTTTTGCCGCTTCGAAGAAGCTCTCCGAGTTACTGCAACCCTTCGAGAAACAGGAGTCTTGCATGCACCTGGTGCGAGCCGATGGCGACGGCCTACCCTGGGCTTACTGAAATACAAGAAAGGTGCGGGATGTTCACGCGTGCTGTACGCGGAAGCGCGCAACCAAGCGAGCACCACGATAACGCAAGCTTTCGCGCTCGCGGCCGTCGAACACGATCCAGTAGGACAGGACGAAGAACAATAGTCCAAGCGCCAGCAGGATTCCTGTAAAGCCCAACTTGGTTGCTGGGTGGCGAGCCAGGCCCGTGATCGTAGCCAATGCAATAGCAGCGGCAGTGACCACTGCGGGACGCAGGAACGACTTGACCAGATAGTCGGCCCAGGAGATACCCAGCACCCGAAGCGTGTAGAACGGCTGGACACCCAGGCGCACGATCAGCATGGGGACGGTGGTACCCAGTGCCACACCGAGAATGCCATACTGTCGCGCCCAGTAGATGCTCAATCCTAAGTTGACCAGCCCTTCGGCCAGCGTCCACGCCGCAAGAATCTTCTGGCGGCTACGCACATACAAGAAAACCGGCGACGGCGACTGCATCAGGATTACGCAATAGCCAATGGTGAGAACCACAAGCAGGTTGAAGTAAACAGTAAAAGATCCGCCCATCCAGAAACGTAAGATATCGCGTCCGTAAAGGAACAAGACCGTGGTACCGGAGAAAGCCAGCAGCGCGCAAACCTTCGTTGAACGCAAGAACAGAGCCTTCACTGCGTCAAATTTCTTCTGTCCGTCCAGCAGGTTGGCCTCGGTATTAAGCGGGCCGGTGATGGGGAAAAATACCATCTTGAAGGTTTCCATCAATTTGCTGATGACATTGAAGGGAGTAGACAGGGCGACACTCAGGAAATGAGAGATGACGATCGCGTCGGTCGAAAACCGCAAGCGATCGCCGATATCGTTGACGAACACGAACGCGCTGAATTGCACCAATTCCTTGGTGCGCGCCCAACTGGTGTACTTCCACCCAACGCTGAGTTCCGGGTCGGCGAGCCTGACGAAGAAGATCACCAGCACTAATATGATTGCCATGATCACTAGGTAGGCCGTGGCAACCGCGACGATCTTGCCGCCCATGCGGATCACCATCCAAAACACAATTCCGCGAAGAACTCCCTGGAGAGAGGCCGCGCCGTTATAAAGATCAAAACGGTGCAGCCCGCAGAGGTAAGCTCCCATGATCCGCGCCGGAAGATTGAGCGCGAGGGTAATACTTTGAAGAACCAGTACGAGCCGGAATACTGTCCGCGAGCTTCCACTAACGTGAAAGAATCCGGGAAGGATCCAGATCATTAACGCACACACTGCGATGACAGTCGCACCGGTCAGCACGGTCATCGAAATGCCGGTCATGAACGTTTCGTTCAGGGCTTCGCGCTGATTCGTTCCCCCATAGCGAGCTACAAACCGTTGCAGGCTGTAGCGCATGCCCATATCCAGGAGGCCGTAGAAGTCCAGAAAATAGGAGGCCAGAATCCAAAGCCCGTAATAGAAGTCGCCCAAGCCATGGACGAGTACACGGACCAACAGGAATGAAACCACTCCGTTGATGATCAGTCCGGCCCAAGTTGAAAGAAAGCCTCGAAACATGCAACTCCCCTGCTACTTGTTACTTTCCTCAGCTTGGATTAAGTGCCACCGGTAACGAGGTCGCAGCACACGTCACGGACCGGAGCTGCAGCGAGTTGAAACGTCATCTGACGATTGCGCAAGTCGACCAGTTTCTACTGCACGAAACTGACTAGCGCAGCTCCACCAGCGCCTCGCCGATCTGGAAGCCTTGCGGCTGCAGTTCCCGTTGCTCTTCTTCACGAGGAAGCTCCGTATGCACCTTAGGCCGGCGCGGCACCAATGACGGTATCACCATGGTGAGAATCAAGAGGAACCAGAACAACTTGGTGTATTGCGCGCTAACGAAGAAAATGGCCACCCACACACCGAGTAGCGCTGCCTGCATCCCAACAGCGATCGCCATCAGCTTGGGCGCATCGTTTCGCAAGGCGCGCTTCCTGGTCCGATTTAGCGAGAAGAATGAGCTCACCATAAGGAGCAGGTATATCACCAAGCCCGGAATGCCCATCTCCGCGGCGATCTCCAGATAGGCGTTGTGGGCGATATGCGGCTCCAGCCTCACTGTACCGGTGGTGTCATACTCCGCCACTCTTAACTTATAGTTGCCGAGCCCCACACCGGTCAGAGGGTTGTGCAAGACCATATTAACGCCGGCCTTCCAGCCGATCAGGTGTTTTTGAATCGAGGCGGTATCTCCCGGCACTGGGTGGAGCATTCGGCGCATCGGTGAGTTTGGCGCAAATACCAGGAATGGGATGATAACGATTGAGATGATCGCTCAAATTGCGGGCACGGCGCTCCGAGCGAAACACCAGATAGCCTAAACCCACAACGATTCCCAGGAAACCTCCGCGCGAGGCACCCAGCATAATCGCGAGCATGGTAAGACAGAGGCACCCCAGTGCAAAGATTCTCTGCAAGCGCTTTTCTGAAATCATCATCAGTTCGAAAGCCAGTGGCAGCGTTACCAGGGCCGCTACAGTGAAGTAATTGGAGTCGCCGACAATCCAACCCGGTCGGAAGTTACCCCCCCACTGCGTAATGCCCTTCTGCCACTCGCGGATCATGTACAGCGAAGCGAATCCGATTCCACCTGCAGCGGCCATCAAGCACCAGTACAGCCGCTTGAAGGAGTCGACGACGATGAAGGTAAGAAAGAACAGCAATAAGGTCGAGGCGTACATAAACATCGGGTTTATGTAACCAATGGCCTGCCCTTTGGTGAAGAAGGATAGAGCCGCCAGGCCGATGAACATCACCATCACAACCGATTGGGGGGTTTGAAAGAACTTGGGCACACCACCGCGCCGCCTTCCGAGATAAGTCAGCGCGTAAAGCAGGCAGGCCCCGCCGATCGCCTTGTTGACCGTCAACCCAGCACCAATCTGGTGGTCCCACAAGGGGTGCTTCATGTACGGCATGATGACGATTAACAGCAAAAACAAAACCACGAGAGTTCTCCTTAACCCACCGATGCCAATTGGCTCTTGCCGGCTTCCTGGGTACCGATTGATTGTTCCAGGCTTCCCAATGCATTCCTGACCGATCGCTCCAGGGCGGCACAGTCGTAGTCCTGAAGCACCCTGTTCCTTGCAGTCTCGCCCAGTATTTTTCGCCGGGCAGGGTCCCGCAAGAGTTCAATCACATGGCGAGCAAATGTTGCCGGGTCATCAGCGATCAAGATTTCTTTGCCCGGTACAAAATCAAGCCCTTCAGCTCCGACGGAAGTGGAGACCATGGCTCTTCTCATGGCACCCGCCTCCAGAATCTTCAAGCGTGTGCCACTGCCGATCCTCAACGGGATCACCGTCACCGCCGCCTTGGCGATCACAGGCCGAAGATCGGGAAGCGTGCCGGTGAACTCCAACGCCGTAACATCGTCAAACCGGGCGCGAAACTCGGGCGCGGGATTGCGTCCCGCAGCAATCAGCCGCACTCCGGGAACTTCCTTTTGTACCAGGGGAAAGATTTGCCGCACGAAGTACTCCAATGCATCGCGATTGGGAAACCAGTCCATACCACCCTGATACACAATGGTCCGCGGATCCTCTTCGGCCGTAATCTCGTACTCGCGCGCATCCACCACATTGGGCGCAACAAAGACTTTGATACCGGGACAAAGCTGCCGAACCAGATCGGCATCGACATTCGAGCAGGTCATTGCACACGCAGCGCGACGGTACATCGTCGCCTCAAAGCGGCGCAGCTTGTTAGCTTCCAGCCGTGCATAAAGTGCCTTCAGCGGATTTTTCTCCTGTTCCGCATACCGCTGGAGAATCAGATATTCCACATTCTGACTATTCATCACAATCGGAGACGCGTTGGCGGGAAGGTTAATCGCCGAGTAAACGTTGTCGCATATTACCACGTCAAAAGACCGCTCACGCACTCGACGTTCCAGACGCAGGCGCATGTCATCCGAACGAAAACGATCGATCGTGAAGGGCGAGGACGAGAAGATACCGCGCAGACGGCTCAGATAATTCCCACCGCCGGACAGTTGCGTATAGCGCAGCGGAATAACCTCGCTGTCTTTGCACACCCTCTGCAGCTCCTCTTCGGTACCATCCACCTCCCCGGGCGCAGCGAATGCAGCCAAGGTAATCTGGTGCCCGACGCTCGCCATCGCCCGCAGCACAGCCCAAAGGCGCATCTTGGAGCCATTGTTCGGCGGAAGCGGATACGCGACGGATACGTAGAGGATGCGCACTATGCTGTCTCCCTCGGAGGGTGTTTTAGCTTTTCCCAGTTCCCTCTCACCTTAATCCGAGTGATGTGATAGCGGGCGTACGCAGCGCGTCCCCAGCGCGCCATCACCGAGTAGTACTTTTGCCAGCGTCGCGGCTCCTCCAGCGGGCCGCCAAATTTACTCTTGAAGTTGCCATAGCCGCACATGTTGTACGCGGTCAGCCCGTTCTTGATCCCCCACTCAATGGCGGACCAATGAATCAGATCGTTGGGCGAATACTTCCATCCTGACAAGCGACTTCCGCCACACCAGTAGTAAATGGTCTTGTCGTCATGCGGAAACAGACAGGTCGCGATGACTTGTCCGTCGGGGTCTTTCACCTGCAAGGGAAGCAGCAGCCCCTGGGGATAAAGGCACTTAAACAATGAGCGCGGCACGCCACGGCCGTATGGAGGAAACAGACCTTTGCGCGCCAGCACCTCGACGAACTCGTCGTAAAATTCTTCGACCATGCCGGGATCGCTGGCCTCGACCACGGTACACCCAGCGCGTCGGGCTTTCCTCACGTTCTGGCGGGCTTTTGGATTCACTAACTCCCACACCGGAGCTTCGTCATAGGGCGTAAGCTTGACGACATATGTGGGTTGCGCCACTGAGTCATACCCGTGGGCGGCCATCTGCTGGTCTCCCAGCAGGGGATTCTCAATCTCGAGAGTCGCAATGTTTTGGCTGGCAGCCAGCTCATCGATGGATCGCAGAAAGGCGTCCTGATCGTAGTCGGAATTCACCACCGGCCCCATGAAATTGCTCGCCCATCCCTTCATAGGACTACCTAAAATGCGGAAGGGTCCCTTGGTAAAGATGCCGGCGCAGAAATAGCCAACCGTTCGTCCCGATTCGCGGATCGCCCACTGATGGATCTTTACCCCGCGGCTTTCGCCAATGTGATCGAGCCACGCCTGGCGGTGGAAGAGTTGCGTGCTCTCATAGCCCGCTATCCGCTCGTCCCACGTCGCCAGTTCTTCTTTGCTCAATGGCTCTAGTTCGTATCGCATTCAGTCTTTAATCCCTCACTTCCATGCTCGAATCAATAATTGGCGGCCCAGCATGTTCTGACCATCGGACACCTCGACGGTTTCATAGACAGGGCCGAACAGCCGCATCAGCATACCCAGCACCGCCCATGACCCATGCAGTAGCGGGCGATAGCGGTTGAGTCTCTGCCCTTTTTGAAATGCCCAGGTGTCTTCGTAAATTTGCGGCCGATCCTCGGTCGCCCGTTCCGCTCTGTGTCGATTGCGATACAGTCCAATCGGCCATTCGTGCAACAGTACAAAAACTTTGCTGGCCCACGGCCGCAAGCGAAGCTCCGCGATCTCCCAGCGGCGAAACCCAGCGGCCGCAATCAGCGCTTCGAGCGTCGCCTTCTGTTCGAACCAGGTCACGCCATCCCCACGCGGCGGAGGCACGTTGGGATAACTCAACAACATCATTCCACCGGGCTCCAGAATGTTAGCCAGGTTCTTAAGGCAGACGTCAGGGCTCGGAACATACTCGAAAACGTCAAGTCCATACACAACGTCAAATCGTTTTGCGACCAAGTTGGGTACATCCGGTTTGGCCAGGTCGGCGCAAACAAATTCTGCGTTGCGCAGGTGCTGCAACTCAATTCGTAGGCGCTCCACCGTGGCCGCCGAAACATCAACACCGGTGTAAGAGCGCGCTTGCCCCGCTAGCCAGCAACTGGTAAATCCGGTGCCCAATCCAACCTCGGCGACGTCCATCTCAGGCTGAAGCCGGAGATACTGAAACAGTATCTCGTCACGTACCGGAAAATCATGCAAAGGTGCCTGCGTCAGCAATGCCCACGACGTTCGCGGTCTCCGGACCGAAGGCGCCGCACTCGTCGCGGCCGTACCCTTCGGCTCGACCTGGTAGGAGGGCGCGGTCGCGTTCATGCGTTCGTCTCCACCAGAAACTCCTGGTAGTTCCAGAGAATTGCCCTTGCCAAGTCGCCAGCCTCGGTCGGCGCGCCGTCAAAGGGGTATCCGACCGGAAGCCAGTTGCGAGTGGACGTGAGAGTTTCAAGTTTCGAGTTTGGAGTTTCGATTTCGCGGGATGCTGGCGACCCGACGGATGCCGGTGAACTCGACCCACTTGAAACTTGAAACTTGAAACTCGAAACCGTTGTATCGAGGCCGCTCCAGAAGCCAAGAGTTGCCGCATAGACACAGTAGCGCGGAGACGCAATCGCCATCAGGCGCAGCCACCGCCAGCCATAGCGAAGAGAATCGAGTACCCCGCGACGCCGCAGGGCGAACGCCCAACCGCGCAGGCGTGTTCTTAGATTCTGTTCACGCATGTGCAACCGCAGCATGGATTCGGGAGACGATATTGCCGCTTTATTCATCTGCGCCAATTCCCAGGCCCAGAGTGAGCGCGTCACGGCCACAGCCTCCTGCACGGAATCACGCGTCAGGAAGGGAGAAGGACCTTCCCATAACTGATGAATCTTGTATTCGGTGCAGCCCCCCACAATACGTACAAATTTTTCGACGTCAAACGGCAAGTCCAATAGCAACCTATTCTCGTACAGTCTGCGCAAGGCGTCGGCGCGATTTCGATATCCGCTGATGAACTGGCGCTTGAACACCAGGATTGAGGTGGCCATGTCGCAATACAGCTTGGTCAAGCGATATTGTGCCGCCTCCGACAGATGCGCGTTGCTGGTTAGCAGCTCAGGGACAATCTCCAGCAACTCGAGCGTACGATTGGCCAGCAACCGCCAGCCATCCTCTTCGCTGATTTGGACGCCGGTGCCGCGAGTCTTGCTGAGTAGAATGTCAGGGTCCCCGTACAGAACTTCGCCGCAGTTCAATAGTTCGTAACCGAAAACCGTTTCACCCAACTCCAGGAGGTACGACTCATAGGCAGCACTGAAGGACACCTTGCACAATACTCCCTGATTTCGCAGGTCTTCTTCTGCCGCACTGCAAATCAGGGTAACCAACTCCGGTGAGGGCAACGCCTGTTTCTCTTTGAAGATGACAATGAATTCTGCATCGCTGAGGAACTCCACGCCGCTCTCGACTTGCCGCCAAGTGGCCTCACTGCGTGCCAAGCTTCCCGTCAGGATGACCGCTTTCAGCCCCGGACCAAGACTCTGGAAGCACCAGCGCCGCATCGTGTCACCGATGTAGAACTTTGCTTCGGCCTCGCGCGAAGTCGACATAGCGGCTCCTGCCGCCGATTGCGCGACCGACTCCACAGCATTCGCCTTGGCTAAATCGTTCAACCCGCCACCGCCTGCCGTGCACCGCCATTGTTTGCGGGAGCCGTTGTCAGACCCAAAGTCTCCAAATAGAACTCGGCGGTCTCACGCACCTGGCGCTCCTGGCTGAAGCGCTCCAGCACGTAGGCTCGGCCTTGCTCCGCCATGCGTTGCCGAAGGGTCGGAGAGCGCAACATGGTGCAAATAGCGGCCGCCAGCGCCGCAGGATCTCCTGCAGGTACCGTAATACCGGTGCGACCGTTGACCACCACTTCGGGAGTGCCATCTACCGCGGTAGCTACCATGGTCCGTCCGGCGGCCAGCGACTCTACAGCCACCAGCGGCAGCCCCTCATAAAACGATGGCAATACGGTGAAATCGCAGAACGCCAGCCAGTCAGTAACGTTGCTCTGAAATCCCGGAAACCGGACGTTGGATTGCAGTCCACGCTGCTGTGATTGCTGTTCCAATTCCTGGCGCAGAACTCCGTCCCCCACGCATACCAGGCGCGCGTTCGGGAACTCACGCAGTACCTCAGGCATCGCGTTAAGCAGCACTGCGTGACCCTTCTGTGGCTCCAGTCGGGCCGCTACCAGCATTACCGGGTCGCCCGGCGCGAAGCCCAACTCTTCGCGCATTCCCGGCGGGGCAACATGCGCCGGGTTGAATCGGCTCAAATCACTGCCGTTCTGTATAACGCGCACTTTCTTTTCCGGCAAACCTTTCTCCTCGACTAGATAGCGCGCATTAGCGTACGACACGGCGATATAACGATCCACGAACCGTCCCGCCATGCGGTCGATGGTGAAGTTGTTGGCCTTCCAACCTCTTCGCCACAATTCCCGCACATGAGGCGTTTCCACGATCAGGGGCACGCGACACATCCAACCCACCGGCGAAGCACACAAGCTGCTGATAAACAGGTGCGAGTGCAGTACTTGGATGCGGCGCGCACGAATCCATCGGCCAAGCTGGGTGGCTCCGGCGCCATGGCTCGGAGCCGGATACGACAACGGCAACAGCTCGACATCGGTTGGTACATCGGCCCGAACCGCCTCTGCAACCTCGGGACTGCATACCAGGTGCAGCCGGAATTGTTTTCGTTCCAATCCCCTTATCAATGTCAGAATGTGCTCCTCCGCTCCGCCGCGCACACGCGTGTTGGAGAAGTACATTACCGAGATTGGCCCAGCACTCATGCTCCGCTCTTAACCAATTGCGCCTTGGAGTTGCGAGCTTCCGGCCGTCCCAAAGCGTCGGATTCAACCATCATGCGTACCAAACCCTTGAAATCCACATCGGGGTTCCAATTCAACGAGCGCCGCGCCAGGCTGGAATCACCCCGTAGATCGTGAATCTCGCCAGTGCGGAAGAGTTTGGGATCCACTTCGACATAATCATTCACCACGTCGGCAATGTTGCGCCCCTTGGGCACCAGATCCAAGCATTGCAGCACTTCGACTACAAATTCATAGACGCTGTGCGATTCGCCGGTAGCGATGACGTAGTCGTTAGGCTTCTCTTCTTGCAGCATGGCATGCATGGCGCGGATGTAATCGCCGGCAAATCCCCAGTCACGGCGGGCCTGCATGTTGCCCAGCTTCAGCTTGTTCTTTTTGCCCTGCGCCCAATCGGCGGCAGCCAGCGTGATCTTGCGGGTCACCATTTCCGGCCCGCGCCGCGGCGATTCATGATTGAAGAGAATGCCGCCGACGGCGAAAAGGCCGCGCTCGCGATAGACACCGCACAAACGGTGAGCCGCCGTCTTGGAAACGCCGTAAGGAGACGTGGGCGCCAGCGGCGTCTTTTCGTTGCGCAAGCCGTTCAGATTGCCGTACATCTCGGAACTCGAAGCCTGATAAAGGCGAGTATCCGGCTTCTGGCGCTCGATGATATTTAGCAAACGCGCCAATCCACCAACATTGATATCGAACGTCTCGGCAGGAATCTGCCAGCTGGTGGGGACGAAAACCTGTCCTGCGAGGTTATAGACTTCATTGGGCGACGCCTTGGCAAAGGCCACTTCCAGCGACGCGGTATCGCGCATGTCGGCGTACAGGATCTCAATCTTGTCCTGAATGGAGGTTAGCCAGCGCATGGTTCCGGTCTCGCGGCGCACCATGCCATAGACGCTGTAGCCGAGATCGAGCAGGTATTCGGCAAGATAGCTGCCGTCCTGGCCGGAAATGCCGGTGATTAAAGCCTTCTTCATAAAGCCACTCTCTCCTTGGCCTCGCGCCCCACGGAGCGAATCGAGTAATACACGTCCGCAATGGTGCGCATGGGCTGTGGTGGTTTTTCGCTACTCAAGAATATCGCGTCTGAATACGAATCGTCTGGGTGGTAGCCGTGCATACCTTCGGGGAACCACCCTTTTCCGTTGAAGTCGCTCTCCGCTACCATCCATCCAGGATGAAGCAGGAAAATGAGTTCGCCGTACCGATCGTCGGGAAAATGCAAGCCAAACTTGTCCAGTTCCTGCCGCGACAGTACTTGCCCGCAAGACAGAGATTGCATCAGTGCAGTCACTCGCTCGCGTGCTCCATTATTGAAAAACCAGAAGCGCGCCATGGTGGAGTCATACACCGCCAGGTAGTCCTGCGGCATGCGCAACCCTAATTTCGTTACCTCGCCGACCAAGTCGGCATGCTGGGTAACGGGCGTCATGCCGTGATCGGAGCACACCATCAGCCAAGCTTCCGGGTCGCGTTTGCGAGCGACATCGAAGATCTCGCGCAGTTGCTGGTCGTACCATTGCAGCTTCTGGTCGATGGCTGCCGGCTCTTTGCAGTGCATATGCAGGAAGCCGTCGACTTCGCAGAGGTACAGGAAGAACAAGGTGGCGTCGGTTTCAGCGATGTCGCGCCGGGCACGCCGTAGAATCTCGGCGTCGGAACACTGATGATAGGTGTACACGTGATAGCCGCGGCCTTCGCGCTCCAGTTCGTCAAACAGCGACGGGGCGTTCTCGATGCCTTTGGGGGTGTAGATATCGCGGCGCTCGGAAAAATTGAAGTAAGGCAACAGGCGAGGCGATACGCAGCATTCGAAGGTCGGACCCAGACCCAGTACCCGGCGTCCGAGTTCTTTCAGAAGCTTCCGGCCGTAGCGATTGTCAAGCATGCGATTGGGCAACCAGTTAAGCGCCTTCAACCACCAGAACGGCGAGTGCTGAGGATCGTAGTAAAAGAGGTTCCAATGGCCATGCCGCTCCGGCATTAGCCCGGTGAGGATCGTGGGAATTGCGCCGGAACTGAAGCCGAGCACGGTCTGCAGCGAAGTACGGTATGGCAATACGTCGTCGAGAAATTGGCGCTCTCGGACGTACTCCCACCCCAGCGCGTCAATCAAGGCGATGACTTGCAGACGGCTGCTCACAGGCTATCCTCCGCCGTACGCACCCCTAACAACTCAGGGCGAAGCCGCAGGAAGACAAACTTCGGAATCGCGAGGGCGCGGTCACGGCTCCAGCGCCGCAAATACACGGAGGTATCGTTGTTCAGTAGCTTGCGGAATTCATCGAGTGAAGTGTGCTCCAAGACCGCAGCCCGTGAAAGAACTCGCTGTCCACTCTGCGCCGGCCACGGCTTAGAGGTGCAGACGACACGATAGCCCGACTCCCACGCGGCTTCGAGCACTTGCTGGTTGCAGAACCCGTATGGCGCAGCCAATACCTCGACGCCAGTGGAGAGCCGTTGTTCAAGCATTTCCCGCGATATGCGGAGTTCCTCCCTCAGGCGCTGGGTATTCAGCGTAGTCAACGCGACGTGATTGTGGGCATGCGACCCAAAGCGCATTCCTGCACGGCTCATCTCATCCACCATTTGCCAAGTGAGGAATCCATCTGTGCCAAGGCTGGAAGTATTCACGAAGAACGTGGCGCTAACAGAAAACTCGGAAAGCAGCCGGAAAGCAACCTGATAGTCGGAGCAGTATCCGTCATCAAAGGTGAGTGCCACAGGTCGTGTCGGCAACTGGCCAGTGGCAATCTCATCGGGCGTAACCACTGTCATCGCCATCTTGCGGACCAGTTGGAGTTGCTCCCGGAATGCGCCTTCGTGCACTCCCCACCGTCCGGCTTCGCCAGGCGAAGAACTGGCGTCCACAATCCTGTGGTACCCCAACACTGGCACTCCGGTCAGTTGTCCTAACGGCATCGCGTTCTCCAACCGTGTTCACCGGACTTCCTGCAGCGCGTCATGGATAGATGGCTTCATCGTCCGCCTCTGCCCAAAACCAGTATTTTGACGGTCGCAAACATGATGTACAGGTCGAGTCCAAAGGAGACATTCTTGATATAGAACAGATCGTAAGCCAGCTTTTCTCGGTTATCTTCCAGGGTCGCGTTATAGCCGCGATTGATCTGGGCCCATCCCGTGGCCCCTGGTTTGACCAGCCAACGCTCTTTGTAGAACGGAATCTTCTGCGCGCACTCGTCTTCCTGCTCCGGCACAAAAGGCCGTGGTCCGACGAATGCCATATCGCCCTTCACAATATTGAACAATTGCGGCAATTCATCGATACGGGTCCGGCGCAGCCACTTACCCACCGCTGTCACCCGCGCATCCCCGTGCTCCGCCGGCCGCAACTTCTTCTTGTCGGACCCGTCGTACATGGAACGAAACTTGTAAACCGTGAACATACGGCCGTTTTCCCCGACGCGCTGCTGGCGAAAGATCGCCGGCCCCGGTGAGTCGAGACGAATTGCAATGGCGGCCAACAGCATGAGAGGCGAGGTCAGCAGAATGGCAAGCGAACCCAGAGCGAACGAAAACAGCCGTTTATAGATTCGCAGGGCCGTGCGCACGTGGAAGCCGGGAGAAAACAGTAGCCAGCTCAGACGCAGCGACTCCAACGGAATCTTGCCCGTTACGCTCTCGTAGTATTCGGGGCCATCCTGGATGTACACACCACGGGCCTTCAATTTGAGTAGTTCTTCCACTTGCAATTTTCCGCGGCGATCCGCCATGGTCACCAGGACACGCTGCACGTTGCGCTCAATAACCAACTCTTCGATATCCCCGTCAAATTGGGGAATACCGGAGATTGTGGGCGTGCTCTGACCTACGAAGCCCACCACTCGGACTCCCAGTTCGGCACGATTGGCGATCTCCGCCATCAGCGGCTCGGCGAGGGGCCCGTCACCGTAAACGATGGCCCTTTCCGAAAAACGAGCGGAGCGGTTGATAACAAAAAAAAGCCGACGCCAGGTAGGAACGGCAATCCCGACAATGCCTACGCCAATCCACAGCGTGCTGCCGCCCAGGCTGATCTCAGGAAACACATAGTAAAGCACCGCCAAGGCAACGAAAGCACAGCCCAATACGCCCACCAGACGTGTCACTACCTCTCGCCGGTTGGCCAGCACAAACGAGTCGTAGAGATCGAAGTAGTACATCAAGATGAGGAAGACCGCGACAACCAGGCCAATTCGCCCCAAACCGTTTTCATACAGGAGGTAGATACTGGCATCCGAGGTTGTTCCTGCCCAGAACTCCACCGCCAGCACGAAGCCCAAGGTGACCAGGGCGGCCTCGGTCACCGTAAGCAACAGTGTGCGGGTAGGAAAATAGGCATTGAACAAACGAATCATGCCGTCGCCGCAGTTACCTTATCCGCTTCTTTCTTAAGTGCCTTCTTGAGTTCTTTCTTTGATTTGCCGGAAGGGTTGTTGTTGCCGTAGTAATGCTCGTAACCTACGTTCAACATGGACGCTTCGTTTAATACCATACCCAGGAGCTTGGTTTTCTCGAGGGAGTCGAGCGCCTTATTCAATACCTTACGGTGAGTGTGATTTTCGCGGACCACGACCAGAACGCCATCGCAAAGGCGCGCCAGCGACGTGGAATCGGCCATCGGTAGCATGGGTGTCGCGTCCAGCACGACCCAATCGAAACTCGACGAGATGGTTTCCAGCATCTTGGCGAAACGGTCCGATTCCAACAGAGGCAGCGGCTCCGCCATGCTGTGACCAGCCGACAGAAACCACAGCGGCAGGTCCTTAACCTGGTACAGAGAATCTTCAAGCGGGAGCTTACCGGCGTCCCAATCGGAAATGCCGCGCAGCGACGATTTGGTCAGCAACTGGCCGGCGCTGGGTCGACGCAAATCGGCTTCGATCAGAAGGACGCGAGTGTTGGGACGACGCGCCAGGGTCAGCGCCAGGTTGACCGCGATCACCGACTTGCCCTCATCGCCCACGGAGCTGGTAATCAGCAGCTTGTGCAAACGCCGCTTGTTTTGCATGTGCGCCAGCCGGGTACTCAGAACCCGAAACATCTCAGCTCCTGGACTGTCGGCATCAGCAATCGCCACCAGACGCTGCTCGGGTGTGGGCTCGGGATGGAGGACACGGTCAGCCGGAACGTTCAACCAGTTGGCATCCGTGGGCGTGCCGACCGGGACTCCAGCAGCAACCGCAACGGCGGTCGCTTCCGTGATAGCCGCTTCGGTAGCGGCTTCCGGTTGATCTGAAACCAAGGGCGAGGCACTCGGATTTTCACCTTGGGACTTCTGTAATGCTTCGAACACTCGACTCATGGCTAAACTCTCCTCCCAGCAACGGTGGACATTGGTTTCTCAGCTTCTAAAGTCTGGCTATCCATAGTGCGCAATAGACGGAACAAGGAGCGCAGCAAGCTCTCGCCGTTCTCCTCAGGGGCAGCCACCGGCAGCCGGACCTCTTCCGGCAGTGAGGGGCTCGTCAAACGGAAATCTGCGGCCACTTCCGTGATCATCTCGGGAGTTACCGTCCGCTGTTCGCGGGCAAAAGCATTCACCATGGAGTTCTCGCAAAGGGTGTTGACGATGCGCGGAATGCCGCGCGAATACTCGTACAGCTTGCTTAATGCTTCGTCGGCGAATATTGGCGGCTCTGCCGGCGCTCCGGCACGTTCCAGACGCGACAACACGTAGGCGCGTGTCTGGGCTTCGTCCAGCGGTTGCAACTGGCAACGAAGCGCAACGCGCTGCTTCAGTTGCCGCAACTCGGGCGAGTCCAATGTCATCTCCAACTCCGGCTGGCCCATGAGCACGATTTGCAGAAGCTTCTGCTGCGAAGTCTCCAGATTGGTTAACAGCCGAATCTCCTCCAGCAGCTCCGGCCGCAAAGCTTGCGCCTCATCCACCACCAGCGCAGTGATTAGTCCACGGGCATGGCGCTGGATGAGATATCGGTTCAGGTCGAGCAGCATTTCGGTCTTGGTCCGCCCCGCATAGGGCAACCCCAAGTCCGCCATAATGTATTGGAAAAACTCCACCACTGGCAGCAAGGGATTAAAAACGTAGCCGAAAGCGATGTTGTTCTTGCGTAATTCCGTCAGCAGGCACCGGACCAGCAAAGTCTTGCCCGTGCCCACCTCACCCGTGATCACGATGAAGCCCTTTCTGCGGCCGACCCCGTAGTGCAGGTTGGCCAGGGCTTCATTGTGCCGCGGCGTCGGATGGTAGAAGAACGGGTCGGGGCTAATCTCAAAGGGATTGCGCGTCAACCCGAAGAATTGTTTATACATGCACTATCCCCAGAAGTAAGCGTAGGCGATTCCCGTCGGGATCAATAGAACTACCAGCACGGTGGCGGCGGCGGCAATCCACGGTTTCCAGCGTGCGGCACGAATCTCGGCAGGCGTGGGTAGTGACGGAATCTCCACCAACACCGGCAAAGTGGTGGCCTCGGCAAGGTCCGCCTCCGTGCGGATACGGTCATCGAGGAATTCAAGACCGGCGCCAAAAACTACCGCCAGTATCAATCCGACTGCCAGAGCAGCCAGCGAGAACTTGAAACGATCCGGGAAAGAAGGCTTGTCCGGCAGACTGGGGGGATCGATGACCCGGAACTGTTCGCCCTGCTGCTGTCTCTGCAGATTGGTGGCTAGTGCCGATTCCTGCTTCTTGCCCAACAGATCCGAGTAGTCCCTCTTGGATTGGGCATAATCGCGCATCATGTCACCCATCTCGGCTTCGACAGCCGGAGTCAGGCTTATGCGGCGGGAGTACTCCTGGGCAACCTGCTGCAGGTGCTGGATCTCGGCTTCCTTGGACTGGATCTCCTCCTTGTTGGCCTTGAGCTGGCTCTGGACCTGCATCAGCGGCGTCAGTTGCGAAATCTGAGCCGGGGTCGCAGCGTTCGTCTCCAGATTCTCCTTGGCTTCCGATCCCAAGTCCTTCTTTAACTTCTCCAGTTGGGCAATCGTGTCCTTGAGCTTTTTGATATCAGGATGGTCATCGGTATAGCGGCCGCGCAGCTCCGCCAACGAGGCGCGGGCCGTTTCCAGCTGCTGGTCAATGGAAGCGGGAGCGCCCGCCAAGCCTTCAGTTCCCATGGACTGATACTGGTTCAGCACTGAATTCAGGTAGGTTTGTTGCTGCAACGCCCGTTCGCGTGCACCCATGGCAGCTTGTAACTGCGATTGAACACCGCTGAGAATCTGAAGGTTACTTTGTAGTTCCTGGGGCAAGGAGCCTTCGTGCTGAGCCTCATAGGCACGAAGTTTGGCCTCTTGTTCGGCCAGTGCCTCACCGGAGGCCCGGGCTTGCGAGTTCAGGAACGCGGTCGTGCTTTCCGACTGTTCCTGGCTGGCCCGCACGTTTTCGTCTACGAAGAAGGACGCCAAGGCAGCATTGACTTGTTGCGCCGCCACGGCATTAGGAGCCTGGTACGAAATCCTGAAGGCGATCAGGTCGCCTTGTTTTCCTCCCTGCGGCGGACCCTGCACCAGATCGAAAGTAATGTCTCCGATCATCTTCTTGACTTGGTCGTCCGGTGAGCTGGCATAGGTCTGATAAAGGTGCAAGCGGTCGATCAAACCCAGTAAGCGGGTACGACTGAGGACCTGTTGCTGCATGGCTTGCACACGCTCTGCCATGTCTACCTCGACATTCGGCTCGACGTAGGTCTTCGGCACCTTCGGTTGCTCCACCAGAATCACACTCTCGGAGGTATATTGGGCCGGAATGACCCAAGCTGAGGCGAACACCAGCAAGAAGCCGAAGAAAAGGGGGCCCAGAATCCACCACTTGCGCCGAGACACGATGGCCCAATACTCATCCATGCCCCGTACTATTCTCTGATCGTCGAGTTGTTCTGTCATAACTTCACCTTCCGAGTGAATGGTTCCAGGAGTACTGGATTGCGATTTGGAAGCGATTATCGTTCCAGGTTGGTATCGAGCCGTAAACGTTGTGCTGGTATTGGTGAATGTAAAAGTACTGGCCAGTCACATTCCAGGCTGGACTTAAGTGTCTGGTTAGGCCAACGTTGCCATTCCACGAGTTGTATTGGCGAGGAACCGCAAATGAAATCGAGAGGTTATTGCCGTAGAGTAGGCCGGCGGTCAAAGCCCACCGGCGATTTATCTGGCGCCGGTAGGTGCCGTTCAGCATATAAAGGCGTACAGTTCCTAGGATGCCGCCGCCATCTGTGTTTGACTTGGTAAATCCAACGCGGACTGCATCATTAACTCCCGACCAACCGAAGGTCCCGCCCCCGGCTATGTTCCAGGAGGACAGATAGGTCGCGTGATAGCCGAAGCAACCGAATCCGGGAAAACAGGCAGTTGGAACAATGTCCTTGGTTGACGTGTGCTGCGGTCCCAGCCACCCGGTAACGAACATGCTTGGAGTCAGCTGATAACTCACAAAACCTTGATACCCCTGAATTCCCGAGCGGGATACACCATGGTCGTAATCCAGGGCGTTGAAGCTGTAGCCACCACCGGCCGCAAGCCGGGCCGAAAACTGGTGCTGGTACGTGCCCTGGCCTCCATAGCCAAAGGAGTCGTAGACCGAAACCGAGGTGTTCAGGAAACGGCGGAAAAATTCCGTTCCGGTAAGACTGACGCTGTCGTGAGCTGTCAGCTGATCAGTCAATTGCAGCAGGCCCGAGTTCATTTCCTGTACCGCCAGCGGTACGTAAATAGTCGGATTGGGATCGTTATATCGTGGCGTACCATCGATCACATCAAAGGACTGGAAGGGATCTGCTGTGTAGATAAAAGCGTCATGCGCATGTAGCTGCCAGTGCCGGCTGAGCTGGTAAAGAATGTCTGCCGTTGCGTCTTGACTCATGGTGTTGGATTGAGTCAGTTGCGGAACCACGGTGAATCCTCCGGCGTACGACAAACTCCATGCCACCTTGGGGCGAATCTGAAGGATCGAGATGTTGGGCCGGAAGAAATACCAAGTCTCGATCAGGGGATGGGGAGTGAAGCCACCTGCGTTGGTGTCAATCGTGGTTCCTGTCGTCACGCCGAGTTGGAGACCAGTATCCGCCGTGGCTTCGTTCAGCAGTGCCAGTGGGGGCAGTTGCTCGGGATGGGTAAAAGCCACCTGCGGGCCATTGGACGCCGGCTGGGTTTGGTCCGAAGTATCGCCTTGCGACTGATCGGTCGTAGTACCGGAGTTTCCAGTTTGCGACCAGGCAGCGGGAACCGAGAACACTACCAGAGCAACCAGGAATGGGCCGAGTTTACCTTTCATAGCCTCCACCTCCCCAATCAAGCTCCTACGGAATGACCACGGTGTCGCGCGGCTGCAGTTCAATGTTCTGCGCGGCATTTTGACCCTTGATTACGGCTTTGTAGTTGAAGGGCAAGCGTACCTGCTTGCCGTCCGCCATGGTGCGCAGAACGTATACCTTTTTCTGTTTGGCAAAATCCCGGAAGCCACCCGCCAAAGCAATCGAATCTAGAACCGTCATGCGGCGAGTCAGCGGATAATACCCCGGCTTGAGCACTTGCCCTACGATGTTGAAGGTGAGGCTGTGAACCTCACTGACGATCACTGTCACCTCCGGGTCGGACATGATCTTCTTGAGCGGGGTGGTGATCTGTTCCTCGAGTTGCACCGGAGTAAGACCGGCAGCCTTGATTTCTCCCAGCAGAGGCAGTGAAATCATCCCGTCAGGACGGACAGGCACCACCTTCGACATCTCCGGTTCTTTCCACACATTGATGGTAAGCATGTCCTCGGCACCGATAATGTAGGTGTCGCTGCGTACGCTAGGCACCCGCGGCGCAGGAGTGTCGGTAGCCGGCAGCGGCGCCGCGTTAGCCACGTCTTTGGAGGTCTCCGCTGAATTGGCGGGCAAAACCGGCTTGGCCGCTGCGTTCGAGGAACTGCTCGGGGTCTGCCCTAAAGCTGTATGCGGCCAGGCGCCAAACAGAAACAGCAAGGTACATAGAAAGATTGCGCGACTTCCAACTGCCTTTCTTTGCGAATACATGACTTCACCTCGGATTACTCGGCCTTATCGTCCTCTTCGTGTTTGCTCGCAGAACTGGAGCGCCGCTGCGGGATTCCTACTTCCTTGAGCTTATAAAGTAATGCGCGATAGCTGATATCGAGCGAGCGCGCCGCCTTCTTGCGGTTCCAGTTATTAGCATGGAGTGCATTAAGAATAATACGAGCTTCCAATTTGCGAACGGTCTGTCGGGTCAATTTCTTCAGAGAAACCGGCCCATCCAGCATTAAACTGCTGACCATGTCGCGCTCATTGGGCTGTAGCAACTCGCTCAAGATAACGTCTTCCGTGCCCATGACCACATAGCGCTTGATCAAATTTTCAAGCTGACGAATATTCCCCGGCCACGAGTAGCGTTGCATCTTAGCCATCAGGGCGGGACGTACCATCAGCACCCGGCCGTTGAGCTTCTCGTTATAGTACTGCAGCAGATAATCGCTAATGACTGGAAGGTCCGCCGCTCGCTCGCGCAACGGTGGCAAATGAATCGTCATGGTGGCGATGCGATAAAACAGGTCTGGCCGGAAGTTTCCCTGTTCAATCTCTTCGTGCAACTCTCGGTTAGTAGCACACACCACCCGAACCTCGACCTTTTTGTCCTCCTGAGCCCCAATCCGGCTAAATTGGCCATCCTGCAGAAGCTGTAGCAGCTTGGCCTGTAATACCGCGTCAAGTTCTGCAATCTCGTCCAGAAAGAGGGTTCCCCGATGCGCCAATTCAACCCGGCCTGGTTTGGGGTTATAGGCTCCGGTGAACGCGCCTTTTTCGTAACCGAAGAGTTCACTCTCCAACAGGGTTCCGGGGATCGCCGGACAGTTTACCTTCACAAAAGGACCGTTGGCCCAAGGTGAATAGAGGTGTAACAGTCTGGCGATGATATCCTTTCCGGTCCCGCTTTCGCCCGAGATGAGCACCGATAGATTCGCCCCCGCAACCCGCTCAAGCTTCTGCCGGACATCGCGCATCGCAGGTGTCTGGCCGAAGATGACCGGTTCGGGCGGAAGCTGTTGCGCAGAGATCGCGCTCTCGTTATTCGAGCCCGCCAGTAATGGCATCGTTTCCTCGGGTCGGTAAGAGGTGCCGGCGTACCAATGAATTGCATTTCTTGCGCCAAGTTCGTGCACATTGCAAAAAAATGCGCACTTTGTTTTTAATGACTTTTATTTGCTAGATCTTATATATGCAAATCCGGAATTGAAGATACCTTAAAACGAGCTTAAAGAGAAGTGTTTTGCGCTTCAAAGTGTGAAAACATTTTCACTCGGAGGAACTCACTTTCCCTGAGCTCGGGGCCGTCCCCCGTCGGAGCCGCCCGGTTGACTCAAGAGCGGTTCTTCGAATTGCAGTCCGAGGAGAAAGTATTGGCGGTCGGGGGTGCAGCGTAGCACAGTGGCGTGCAGCAGGGACACAGATCTTGGAAGCTGTGCCTTGTTGAGGAGAGCAACCGGAATTTCAAGCGAGATTTGAGTGCCGGGCTCGAGATAACGACGGGTGGCCAGAAGTAAACCACCCGCAGACAGGTTCAACGCGGTGGCAAACTCCAGAAACTCCTCGCCGTCGATCTTATTGCCTCGAACAAAAAAGGGGATAGAAATAGGCAACCGATCCCAGCCGCGGCGCTCGGAGACGGATGCGGTTCGACGCACTTCTCTCTCCTACTGTAGTGAAAGAACAACCCGCACCTGAACGACCAAACTTTACGCTGGCAAATATCCTAATAATTATTGTGTTTTCATATACATAAAGATAATCTTGCAGATGCCTCAACACGCGGGGATTGCAATCTCTTGCGGTTCAGTAGAAGAAGAATGCCTTCCCTGACTGGAAAATGGTTCCCAAAAAGGCCACTATCTTGCAATTTGACGACAAATTTACGTGAAATTTTATTGACAACTCTGCCGGTTGAGGTAAGATCAGTTCTCCCCCTGTAGAGTGCTTCCACTCTATTCCCCGAGGACTGGTAACCGTTAAACTCTATGACGATTCGTGTCGAGAGTATGCCTATGGAACGAATTTCGGGGAACCTGAGAGAGAAAATAGAGAAATCATTGCCATTGCCTAGGGAAAGGAAGGATACCATTCCCACGCAGTCAGCCGAGATATCGCCAGCAGAGCACAAGCTTGAGCTGTTCAGTGACGAACATTGCAGCTGTTGCCGCGATGCGCTGGCTTCGGCCGCCCACGAGCTTAAGACGCCGCTGGCCATTATGGGAGGATATCTGCACTTGCTGCTGGCTCAGAAGCTTGGATCGCTGAATCCTCGGCAGATGGAAGTGCTCACCGAGATGCAGGCCAACGGCGTGCGTCTTTCCAACTTCATCCAGAACTTGCTGACTTATACCTCGCTTAAAGTCGACCGTTTCGAGATGCAGTATGAGACGGGTGACGTTAACGCCTGTGTCCGCGAGATCGCCGAGGTCTGGGCGCAGCGCTTCCAGGATAAAGCTATCGCCTTTTACTTCTTGCCCGGCGATCGGTTGCAGCCCTTCCCCTTCGATTACTACAAGGTGCAACACGTGATTTCGAACCTCCTGGACAATGCCATGAAATACACGCCACCGTCCGGCACTGTCTGGTTGCACCTTGAACCTTACTTCTGGGAGAGGCGTACGATTCAGCACCCGCCAGAGGTAGAGCGGCGAAAACAGCGAATCCATGCGCCAAATTGCTGCCGTATTTCGGTCTCGGACACCGGTCCAGGCATCGCTCCCGAGTTCCAGCAGGAAGTCTTTGACGAATACTTCCGCCTCACCCGCGAGGGAGTGCGGGCGGAAGGATATGGTCTAGGTCTGGCCATTGCGCGCCGCTTGGTACAGGCGGCCGGGGGAAAGATATGGGTGGAGAGCGAGCCCGGCAGTGGTAGCAAGTTTTCGTTTTTGCTTTTGCTGAATCCCTCACCCAAACGCGTTGCGGAGGATCGATGAGCGCAGGCCACATCCTTGTGGTGGACGACGAACCGAGCATGTTGCGATACCTCCAGACCGTGCTGGAGTTGGACTCGTACCGGGTTACTACCGCTTGCAACGCGGCCGAGGCCGTAGAAAAGGTCCAACGGGTCAATCCCGATCTGGTGCTGCTCGACATGGTAATGCCGGGCGGTGACGGGTTGGAGACTTTGCAACGCATCCGCGAAGCTCGCCCTTCGACCAAGGTGGTCATGCTGTCCTGTGTTCGCGATACTCGCAAGGTGGCGCAGGCCATGCGGCTTGGTGCCCAGGATTATCTTTCCAAACCAGTACAGAAGGAAGAAATGAACGAGGTTTTGCGCTTCTGTCTGGAAAATACCGAACCGGGAGGTCCAGGCGCTGGGGAAGCCATTGAAGTAAGCGAGGGCGTTTTCTTTTTTTCCGCCACCCCGCAGATGCGTCAGCTTCGGGCTCAGGCTATGCAAGTGGCCCGCTTCGATTTTCCCGTTCTGCTTCTTGGCGAGAGCGGTACCGGCAAAGAAGTATTGGCCCACCTGATCCACAAGTATTCCGACCGTTCACACCGAACCTTCTTGAAAGTGAACTGCGCCGCCATGCCCAGCGAACTGCTGGAAAGCGAGTTGTTCGGTTATGAACCAGGAGCCTTTACCGGCGCTGTCAAGTCGAAGCCCGGCAAGTTCGAATTGTGCAACAAGGGGACACTGCTGCTCGATGAGATTGGAGAGATGTCTTCGGCCCTGCAGGCTAAACTGCTCCAAGTCTTACAGGATGGCCAGTTCTCTCGACTGGGTGGACGCACGACTGTGAAGGTGGATGTGCGAGTGCTGGCGGCTACCAACATCAACATGCCACAGGCGATTGCGCAAAAGGCCTTCCGCGAAGATCTTTATTATCGCCTGAACAGCTTCGTTCTTCGCATGCCTTCCTTGCGCGAGCGGCGCGAGGAAATCCCCATGATCCTGCGCCACTTCATGATTCACCTTGCCGATCGCTACGCTTGCGCTCCGCTGAACATTTCTCAGCGGCTGGTGGAGGCTTGCGAGAACTATCCGTGGCCGGGCAACATCCGTGAGTTGGAAAATTTCGTCAAGCGCTACCTGGTATTGGGAGATGAGCTGGCTGCGATCGGCGAACTACAGCACGGCACGTCCCGCGATCCCCAAACCGGAGTCGTGGTGCGCATGGAAGAAAAGCAGCCGCAACCGCCGCCCGACCTCAAGGAGATGGTTCGTAATCTGAAAAACGACGCCGAGATGGAAGTAATTGCCCAGGTGTTGGAAGAAACCGCTTGGAACCGTAAACGCGCGGCTACTCAGCTGAACATCAGTTACAAGGCTCTGCTCTACAAGATCCGCCAATATGATATTCGACCACGGCAGGCAGGATAGTTCTCTTCTGTTCATTGCGCAAGAGTGTGCACTAGAGCCAATCTTCTTTCCACCGGGGAAAATGACTGTCGGTTGGAACCGCCCGGGTAGGCCACTCTTTTCAATAACCTAGGGGAACACGTTTGTGCGGCCAGCACCGGACCAAGTGGCACTTCGGTTGCGCTGAATAGGATCATGCCATACATGTCGCCCCCAGTTGGCGATCCCACCACAAATCCTGCCCCCAGCTGCGAGCGAAGGCGCAAACCTCGTTTCGATATGCATTGTTCAATCTTCCTTCGTACATCATCCGACTCTGCCCAGTGGATTCTCAGCCACACTGCAAATGTCAGTGCTGTGGGCGCTTATTTCGTAACCGAGGCGGAGCTGCCTCAGGATGAGTCAATCGAGTACGTGCTGACCTTTCCTCCGGAGCTAACGCATGCCTCCGCTCCGTGGCGGGTCCGCTTCTTCGGAAGCGTGGTGCGCGTCGAATCCGATGGTGCAACAGAGGGCACTTACGGCGTTGCGGTCCATACCACGAAACACCGGTATTTGTCGGCGGAAGAGTCGGCCAATTTTCGCAATCTGGACGAGATACGGCCCCCGGCAGATACCGACACCTAGCGCCTCCAGACAGCAGAGCCCATTGGTGGTCGGGTCACACCCAGTTCGACGGCTGCGTCATAAGAAGTCCATGATTCCTAGTGCCCCTTCTTGCAAGGACGCCGTAGGGCAAGCAGCAACGCTTAGCTTTCAGCCCTTCGCGTCTAGGGCGGCAAGCACATGCTACTGCGACAAAACGGGCCTACTCTCAATATGCAACTTCCCTGCCCCTCTATACTATGTGAGACTAATTGACGATAGGCTTTTGGGCTGCGTATTTCGGCGGCCCGAAGGGCGACCAGTCCTTGCCGTCGTCTTGCAGGCAACTCTGGTTAAGGAGTGCGAAAGATGTATGCACGTAACGCCCATTTCCGCGTGAAATCGCTCGACTTGGCTGGGGAGTTCGCCAAGATACTCGAGAGCGAGATTCTTCCGTTGCTTCGCAAGCAGCAAGGCTTCAAGGGAGAAATCACGTTGTCTAATCCGGGTAATCTGGAACGGATTTCGATCAGCCTGTGGGAAAACGAGAGCAATGCAGAAACTTACGATGCCAACATCTACCCACAGGTATTGAAGATTCTTTCACCGGTTATCGATGGAACGCCTAAGATTCGGATATTCGAGGGCGTCGCCTTAAACCTCGATGACGGCACTGTGGCCAAACGATAGACTTTTCGACAGCTCTTCGTGGCGCAGCACTCGTAACGCGCCTTCCGCGAGAGCCTGGAGCTCGTCTTCGCCCGGATAAACCGCGATTGGAGCGATCCAACTTACATACTCACTCAGGGACGAGACCAAACGCTGGGAATGCGCCATACCACCGGTGAACAGGACGGCGGTTACTCGGCCGTGCAGGACAGCTGCCATCGCTCCGATCTCTTTCGCGATTTGGTAGATCATCGCGTCGAACGCGGTTTCGGCCTTCGCGTCACCACATGCAATGCGGCGCTCCACCTCCACCAGATCTTTGGTACCCAGATAAGAGTAGAGTCCGCCTTCGCGGAAGAGTAATTCTTCGACGTCCCTCTGTGTGTACTTTCCGCTGAAGCAGAGATTGACCAACTGCATCGTCGGCACCGTACCGGCGCGCTCCGTGGAAAATGCCCCTTCTTCGCGCGAGTTGGTCACGTCCATCATGAGGCCCTTTTCGTGGGCTGAAACCGAAATCCCGCTGCCGAGGTGCGCAACGATTAGCCGTAGTGACTCGTACCGTTCGCCACACTCGCGGGCGTAACGCTTGGCCACCGCCTTCGAATTCAAAGCATGTGACAAACACTGCCGCTGCAGGATTGCCGATCCCGACAACCGTGCATACTCCGTCCACTCGTCCACGCTGACTGGATCCACGACGTAGGCTTGGACGCCGGCTTTTTGCGCGAGATCGTATGCCAGAAAAGCGCCGAGGTTCGAGGCATGTTCACCGCGGCGGGCAGCACGCAACTCATCAAGCATCTCCTCATTCACCGTGTAGGTCCCACTGGCCAGGGCGGGTAGAAGCCCGCCACGTCCCACCACCGAATCAAGCTCGCGAACGTTGTGTCCCGCCTCGCCGAGTGCTGCTTCAACTTGCGCGGAACGAAATTGCTGCTGATCTAGAATCGGGCGTCCACGGAACTGTTCCATTTCAGCGTCGGAGTGCCGGATGTTCTTGATGAAATCAGGATGCTCGTTCACGTAGAGAGCCATCTTGGTGGAGGTGGAACCAGGATTGATGGCGAGTATCCTAAATTCATCGCGCCGCAAAGATCACCCCCAGAGCGATGGAGTTCACTTTGTCATCCACACTCTCCACACGCGATGGAATCAGAATCGGGACCTTGGCTCCAGCAATCACATGCGCGCATTGCGAACCGCCCAAGTATTTCACCGACTTTCCTAGGAGATTGCCCGCCTCGATATTCGGAACCACCATGCAGTCGGCATGACCGGCGACCGGATGCTGGATGCCCTTGGCCCGCGCCGCTGACTCCAAAAGTGCGCAGTCGAGCGCAAGTGGGCCGAAGATCGCTACGTCACCGAACTCGCCGGCTTCACCCATCTTGGTGAGCTCCCTGCCGTCCACGCTAGAAGGCACCGACTCGCTGACCGCTTCTGTCGCACTCATGAGCGCAATCTTCGGCCGGGCCAGCCCCAGTGAACGCATCACCTCGACTGCGTTCTGCACGATCTGCTTCTTCTGTTCCAGGTTTGGTAACACGTTCAACCCGCCATCCGTAATACACACTAGCCTGACCTCGCCCGCGAGCCTGTCCTCATAAAGGAGAACGTCGCTTAGCAGGCGGCCGGTCCGCAGCCCGGCCTCTTTGCCGAGTACAGCTCGCAAGAGCTCATCGGTGCGGAGATGACCCTTCAGCAAGAGATCCACGTGGCCATCGCGCGCCATCTGTGTCGCAACCGATGCGACATCATCCGCGCTGATAAACTCTGCCTTAGCGATTAAGCCGAAGAGTCCGAACGCCTCTGCCTTGGCACGGATGCTTCGCTCGTCGCCAATCAGAACCGGAATGGCAATCCCCAGATGGAGCGCGCCATCGGCGGCTGTTAGGGCAACTTCGTCGTCAGCCGCAACCACTCCGACGCGCATGGGCCCCAGCGGCTGAGCGCGGCGGCGGAGTTCGCTGAAGTTGGTTATTTCTTGTGTAGTAGCCATTGGCATGCTGAAGGTCATGACCAATTCTCGCCCGGGTGAGCGAAAGGTTGCAGTGAGCCGGGTCACAAGAGCGCGCCCACTGCTCGAGCCTTCTTACCAGGATTTCTACTAGTCCAGGAAGCTAGCGAAACCTTTCGACGGTTACCAGTTTCTGAACCCGGCAATTCGCTGCGCGATAATCGTGCGGAGCCGGACGTCCTCAGGCACGTATCCTATGCGGCAGTCGACCAGTGCCAGCAGCGAAGTTGCGGTAGAATTGACAATTACTAATGTCGGGGCGTAGCGCAGCCTGGTTCTTGTGTCGAATTATGACCTGTTGCTATTCTCTCGTGTAAGAAGTTCGAGGGCTGCCGACGGATGGTTCACTTCGGTTTGCGGCAGGATTTCCTCACCGAGGGCCTTTCCCTGCTCATCCAAAGCAATCACTCGCCTGTGTCTACCACGTTTCTCGCCTTGCTAAAGCATGGCCTCTCCCGTCCAAGTGCATGGCCACATCTCTTCGTAAGGTTGAGCCTGCTTTACCTATTGCCGTGGGTTTGAAGTGGGGTTGAAGTGAAATTGGCGTGAATCGACCCCTTGCAACCTACTGATAGCTCACGCGGTTATCGATTGACTATACCCTTGTCTGTGATCGTCGATCGCCAAAAAACGATTCGTGGAGTTGTAAAGTGCAGGTTGTGCGCGTGGTTATGCTGAACCGTGCTACATTGCCAACAGTCTGACTATTCTTTCGCTGCACTTCTAAGTATCTTCACAAGAGTTGTAGGCTCGACGGGTTTGGCGAGCACTTCAAAGATGTAACCAGCCTCCTCTGCGTCGGCCACCAATTGAGCAGTTTCAGCTTGCCCCGAGAACAGGACGATGCGCGTGTCGGGTAAAATCGCACGTATTTGTTTTGCCGCCTCGATTCCGTTTAGGCGCGGCATGGACACGTCAGCCAGCACGACATCAGGGTGCAAGATGCTTGCAGTTCTCACTGCGCTGCTTCCATCATAGACGCTCACGGCGTTAAAAGCCTTCGCCATTCAGTATCTCCACCAACGTCTCGGCAATAATGGGTTCGTCGTCGGCCACCAGCACGAGAAGCCGTTTGTCACTGGAGTCGCGGGTCAGTCTAACTGTGTGATCGCTCGCTTCCGGTCGGTTCTCGCCAGATCGTGCCAGGAAATCGCCCCATGCAACACCCTTACCCCATAGATTGATATCGAGGTTGTGCATATTAGAATACATTCGCGTTCGGACCAGCGGTGACAGAAACGAATTTACTGTTGCCTCACAACATCCTGGCGAGGAGAGCCTCCGGTTTGATCGGCTTGCTCAACACCTCACATCGCAGTCCCTCGGCTTGTGCTCTGCCTATCAATTCGCTGGAACCAGCCTGTCCGGAAAATACGATTAATTTCGTTTCCGGAAGCAATACCTGGATCCGTTTTGCTAACTCGATCCCGTTCAACTTCGGCATCACGATGTCAGTAACGAGATAGTCGGGACGCGTCTGCTGCGCCCAGAACAGGGCCGATTCACCGTCGGAAACACAGATCGCGTCATAGCCTTCCTCCTGTAGGATCTCCACGAGTGTAGCGCCGATAATCGGCTCGTCGTCGGCAACCAGAACCATCGGACGCGGACGCCTCCCGGCCGGCTTCGCAGAGCTACGAAGGTCCATCTTCATCGCTCCCCCTCCGGACGCGTTCGCACGGCCAGAAGATCGAAAAGACTGTCCCACTCCGCGGTGGCTTTGTACTGCTTCGCACGCGTATGTACCCACCGTGCTTCTCTACAATAGTATGCGAAAGCCATAGTCCCAGGCCGGTACCGATGTTTTGCTTGGTAGTATAAAAGGCCTGGAAGATCTTTCGTTTGTGTTCAGGGGCGATCCCCTGTCCAGTATCGGCAACGCTGATCTGGACTCCCTCAGAAGCAGGGTTAGCTGGGTTGTAAACGCGGCGCGCTCGCAGCACAAGCCGGCCGCCCGATTGCTCCATGGCATCGATAGCATTGACCAGAAGGTTTGAGAGCACCTGCCGAAATTCACCCGAAGAGCCGAACACCTCGGTGTCGGGACCCAGCTGCTTCTCTACTTCAATATTGCGGCTGGCGATACGTCGCGAGTAAATCGTCAGCACTTCCCCAGCGGCTTCCGAGATCTTGAACCGCGAAGGCTGATTGCTATCACGATAAAAGCCAAGGGTCTGCTTGGCCAGGTGCGCGATCCGCTCTAGCTCCTGGTCCGCTGTCTGCAAATAACGGGCTGTTCTACGGCTAAGTCCCGAATCTTTTCGCGCCAGATAAAGGAGGTTGGTCAGCGATTCCAACGGATTATTGATCTCGTGTGCGATGGTGGCGGCGAGCCGACCAGTTGCCGCCAGTTTTTCCGTAACCCGTAACTTTTCCTCCACCCGCTTCCGCTCCTCTGATATCCCGGCAGATTTTAGAGGCGCCAATCACCCTGCCATTCACATCTTTGATGGGGGATATCGTCAGCAGTACGTCGACTCTGGCACCGTCCTTGGCAACGCGTTGCGTTTCCATGTGCTCGATGCGTTCCCCTCGCTCAAGTTTGAGGAGGATTTCGTACTCTTCGCCGTGCAACTCTGGCGGAACTAATGTGAGTATGGATTTCCCCAGCACTTCCTCCGGCTGATACCCAAACAACCGGGTCGCGGCCGCATTCCAGCTGGTAATTATTCCCTCCAAGTCTTTGCCGATGATCGGGTCTTCTGATGATTCCACGATAGCTGCCAGCCTGGATTCGCTTTGTTCTGTTTTGGCAATTTGGCGCTCCAGCTCAAGCTTCTGCAAGCGCTCACGCTCGGCGATTTCCTGATGCAACGCCTGTTCGGTCTGCTTCAGGTCGGTGACATCAAAGCCGACACCGTGGATAAACCACGGCTGGCCATCCTTGCGGCGCACCAATTTTGCCTCGCAGTGAAACCAGACCACCTGGCCATCCCGTGCCATTACCCGATACACCGACTTCAGAGGTTTACCGGTAACAAACATCTCGGCAGCCTCGATGCTCCATCGCGACCGATCATCAGGGTGAATCTGCTGGTACCAGCGAATTGGATCATCCAGCCATTCCTCCCGGGAGAACCCCAGCACCTGTTCGATCTGAGGGCTGACGTAAGCCTCACTGACGCCTCCGTCTATGAATGCCATGAATACGACTGCCGGAATTTGTTCTACGAGAACTCGGTATCTGTCGCCTATCGTGGGAAGTGGGTCTTCTCCAATTCGGGCGGATTTCGGATTGGAGCTAGAGGGTGGTTGCGGTTTGGGGGCAAGCGGCCCGACGAATCGGGTGAGCTCATCCAGGAGGGCTTCCACCTGCACCGAGGTTACCGAGTCCGGGTCGGCCGATCCTTTCTCATCGGCAATGCTGTCGCGCTGTAACTTGCGAGATAAGTCCATGTCGAACCACAAACCCAGAAGTATACGGATTCAAGGCGCCAAGCTCGCGCCATCATGGGCGACGCTATCCTGGTGTGACACTGTCGATCTTTCGCGGACGTCGCCAGCTCGGCACCTGATTCAGCGAGCCTTGCGTAAAGCTGCGTAGGGCGCGAATCATTCGGCCATATGTTGTCACCGCCTGAGCCGAAAGCAGCGACCCTGGTGGTTGGTTCATGAACGGCATGAACTTGTCTGGAAATCCCGGCATGGTGCAACCAATGCAGATCCCACCGACATTTGGACAACCTCCGATTCCCCCCATCCAACCTCTCTTCCCCACATTGCACTGTACAACCGGACCCCAGCAACCAAGCTTCACGATGCAAGTGGGAGAACCGTACTCTTCTGCAAACTGGGCCTGCTCGTAATATCCGCCCCGGTCACAGCCCTCGTGAACTGTTTGCCCAAAAAGCCACGTCGGGCGCAGCGCTTCGTCCAGCGGTATCATCGGCGCTCGTCCCGCGGCGAAATACAATAGAGTACAGTAGCGTTTCCGTCATGTTGTCGGGCTGCACTGGACATCCCGGAACACAAACGATAGGAATCCCAGCCTTTGACTTCCACTGCTCGCCGAGATACTGAGGCAGCCCCATGCAACCGGTCGGATTTCCTTCCATAGCGTGGATTCCGCCATAGGCTGCGCAGGTCCCCGCTGCCACAACCGCCCAAGCTCGGGGAGCTAGACGGTCGATCCAGGAACAGGTCGTTATCGGTTGGCCGGTCTTCTCATCGGTACCGAGCGACGCCCAATAGCCTTCACTTTTGTTGTATTCGTTCGGAATAGAGCCTTCTATGACCAAAATAAACGGTTCGAGCTTACCTACCGCAGCCCGGTGAAATGGGCGCAAGAAATCCTCGCCCGATTCATAGGCTAAGAATGGATTATGCAATCGAACCTTGGGGATTCCCGGGATGCCACCGAGAAGCAGATCTTCAATACTAGGCTGCGTGGCGGCGGTCATGGAAATTGTGTCGCCATCGCATCCTAATCCCGCGGTGATCCACAAGATGTCAATTTCCGCAAAGTGCTGTGAAAAGACTCGTCCGTTTTTCTGCTTGACCTGGGTATCAGGCATCAAGGCCCTCCAAGGAACCCGAATGGTACGTCAGTTAGCGCTCCGACCGCAACAGGTCTGAACACCGCACGAACTTAGGTGACGATGCAGACTTGGGTAAATTGGATGCCAGAGAGAATCCGAAATCGCTCCCTCCGCAGCGGAATCGCGACTCCGTCTGAGTAGTGGCTTTGTATCTAGAGATTGTCCTGCTTAACGATCTTCGTTCTGCTCTCACCTAACTCCCTACCCTAGCGGCCCAACAAAACAATACCTTAAATCCACCTACCCCTTTACTGCGCGAGCCGAGGTGTGCGCCCTTGCTCCCGTCTCAGCTTTCAACACAACACGATATGGGCAGATTGCCCGGAAAGGATAACTGCGATGTTCGGACGAATGATGATTGAACCCCTTGTGCAGGTTGACCCTGGAGCCGACCTGCAATCAGCGATGGCCGCACTTGTGAGGGTCACCGAAACCGTCGAAATCGTTCGTTGGATTGAGTTTCCGGCTTCGGTTCTGCTGTTCTTGCTCGTACCCGGAGACCCGGATTCTGGAGCGGTCTATGTACTGGACCGCAAGGAATGGAACCTGGTACGCCGTCGACTTCGAGGACGAACAATTCGGCGGGTACAGCGTAAGCCAGCTCGAAACGCTCCTGAAGGACTGTAACTTCCTCGATCTCATTGAACGGCCAGGGCTTTGGCGGACTGGCTTGCAGTGGGTGGTACTGCCCGGAATGGTGCCTGAGGCGGCCGTTTGACAGAAAAAATAATCCGGGTTATCTAACGGCACCCACAGCCGAACACCGCGTGGGGAAAGGCTTAAAAGACCGAACGAGCTCGCGAAATTGCCAGAGGAGGTGACGGGTTAGTGGCAACGACAATCAGGGCAACCCGGCAAGTCGTCGAGGATTACAAAAGGCTGTTCGTCAACCGCCGTGCGTACACGATGCAGTCCATGCGACGCACCCGGAGACAGGGCGGCACTACTACTTCCGGCCAAACAAGAAGGGAACAGAGATACCACTCATGCTGACCGATGAAACCATTCGACAGCACTTAGAAGGCAGAATCACCGTCGGCCTGTATGCGATCAACCCCTCGACCCAGCGCTGTAAATGGGTTGCCATTGACGCCGACTACAAGAACTCCATGGAGGACCTGCTTAAGTTGCAGTACCACCTGACACAGGACGGGGTTGAGCCGGCGCTGGAAATGAGCAAACGAGGGGGCCACCTTTGGATCTTTCTGGCAACGCCCTTACTTGCGAAGGAGTGCCGAATCTACATCCATGATCTTGCTCTGAGGTTGGGAGTGCCGGTGAAGGGCGCGGGCTTGGCGGACGGCATCGAGGTGTTTCCGAAGCACGATGCCATAGGAGCCGGCGGGTTCGGCAACGCGAT
This sequence comes from uncultured Acidobacteriaceae bacterium, assembly GCA_963748225.1. Classification (GTDB taxonomy): domain Bacteria; phylum Acidobacteriota; class Terriglobia; order Terriglobales; family Acidobacteriaceae; genus Bog-257. The sequence continues at coordinate 1,015,138 of CAVVHW010000007.1, read as the reverse complement.
TCGCGGTCCGCTGGGAATTCACCGAGGCGCCAATCGCCGATTTTGGTTTTACGGCGCTGATTACACCCTGGAGGACCAGATCGCGTACCTCAACGGTCTGCGGAAAGTGACCGAAGAAGAACTGCGAAAGTACATTGCCCGAGACGAAACTCTCGCCCTTCTTCATTCGGGTGATATTTCCCATCGTCTCGACCTTGTACTCCCGCGTCCAACCTTGTGGCGTGAAGAGCCGGTTTAGCCGGTCAGTGTAGGCGCGCGGATCTGCGTAGGGCACGACCTGACCGCGCTTCTTGTCGTTGCTGGTATTCGTAACCCGCCACGGACCTGAGCCGGTGGAAACGGAACTTCAAGCTCCGAGAGAAGCTTCTTAACGTCCAATGCCGAAGCTGATGCCGAAGATTCTTCATTTGCCATGGGGAAACGTTCCTCCTTCCAATGGATTGAGTGCTCTTGAACGCCGTCTGGTCGGAAAGCGTGAGCTCGTTATTAATTAAGCCTTTCGGCTGCCAGTGCCGGTGTCGGCGAGACACGCCACACTAAGGGATGAGGCTCTTTAACCTGTGTTCGGGGGCTAGGGACTCAGAGGGGGCTACGGATGACCGTTCAGTCCGCGATGGCTAGCGCTTAGTTCTGCGGTTGCTGAATCCAAATTCGAAAGAAACGATCGCTGATTAAGAACGAGCCGTTGTCCCGGTCGATCAGATCCCGCTGCAGTAGGCCTTGAGCGGCTCGTTGCGCAGTTGATGGTGAGGCGGTGTCGATGTACTTAAACACCGTCTCTTGAAGGCCAGGGCGACGACCTGGTTGAAGGTCAGCGTCTTGGTCGAGGCCTCTTTCTTGCGGCCGTTCACGATGATGTGGTACACCTTCGGCGGTCCGCTGTGGAAGTGCTCGTCCTGCTTCAGGTGGATGACTTCCGGCCCGTTGTCCACCTCCGGGTCTTCCCGGTCGCCGGTCACTTCGCGAAACAGCTCCATGCCCGGTTTTACATTGCCCAAGGCGTACAGCGCCGCGCCCGTCGTCGGGTTCGGCGAATGATGCGCCTGTTGATCGATGAAAAGTTTCACCTCATGCTCATGTTCGTGTTCAGACATATTGCTTTCTCCTCATTCTGTATTTAGTGCCGCACTGCTCATTGCTTCGCTCGAACCCGCGCCGCCGCGCGAACCGTGAGGTTCTGCGACTGGAAGCGATTGCGGACGATTTGCGCCATCTCGTCGTAAACCCGCACCTTCTTCTCCGGGTCGGAAATTGTGAGGATCAGTGAAAACGGCTGCGGCTTGAACGTCTCCTCCTCCTCGATCCCGTGCCGCGTCAGAAGCTGAAGCTTCAGCCGCCAGCGATCGCCACGCTCACCGCTCTCTCCCATATCTCCGTAATAGGTGCGCACCGGCGCCCACTTCCGCAGCTTTTCCACCTGGTAGGACTCGTAAAGCTGCCCCGCGTTCTTGTGCTCGGGCGGCACCAGGCCCACGAATTTCGGCTTCGGCTTCACCAGCCCGGTCTCGCGCGACTTCTCCGTCGCGGTAGACGCCGAAATGCGCATCGATGTGGGTCTCGCAGTATTCCGTACCCCATCGCGCGCCGCGCGCGGCGCGAAGGCGACCGTCATCCAGATCTCGCCGAAATACTTGCCGTCCCGGCGCAGCGATGGCGGATAAGGAAAATCATCCCATTCGAGGAAATATCCCGGCCGCAGAACGTCGTCGAAAACGAGAGTTGAGGTATGCGGGGTGCATTCCAGGCAATACGGAACCGGGGCGGGCAAACCAAAACCGAAGAAATTCTCGTCGCCGTCAGGCACGCGAAGCTGCGTCCGCGGATCGCGCGCGTGGTGCGTCAGCAGCGCCCTGGCTAGCACGGGAGACGGTGTCGGTGTGACCTGGTGATAGATCTGCGCGAGAGTCCGGGCCACGAGCGGCGTAGCGAAACTCGTTCCAAGATTTTCGGCAGAGCCGGTGCCGTTCACAGAACGAATACCGGCAATGTGGAAAGGTCCGTGGAGCACGATCCGCCGTAATGAACGAGGTCAGGCTTGATCACGTAGTTCGGACCTGCCGCCGTGACGGGAGAAGGCCGAAGGATGATGCTCCCTCGGTCCGTTCTTCTTGTAATCGACGTGCGATACAGCGCCCACTGTGATCCCGAGAACGCTGTCGGCAGGCGTAGTAATTCTTCCCTCATGCAGCTGGCTGCCCGTTCGCGGGAAATCCAGGAGAGGCGGCGTGTCGTAGTTGCCTGCGCTGATCACGAACGAGACCTTGTATTTTTCCTGCAGATTGTCGAGTTCTTCGGCCAGCGTGGAAAACTCATCAAGCGAGCAAACGATGTCGGTGCCAAGAGAAAGATTCCAGACCTTGTACGCATTGGCATGCTGCTGAAGCGCAGCCTTCCAGCGACACCAGAAACTCTGATTCCAGAAGGGCGAGCGTTTCCCCTTTCGCGGGATCTTCGTTCGGAATCACCTGAAGATCGAACACGCCGCACGGGCTGTCGTCGAGTCCGGCGATAGTGGGATTGAGCTGGCCGCCCCAGCAGATCAGACCTGCCACGAACGTACCGTGGTCGGTATTTCTGTATTCCGGTGCGACTTGAGACATCGCGCCCCACAACCCAACTCTCCAGGCCCGGAACCTCGTCGGAAATTCCGCTATCCACAACCACCACGACCGGGAAATCTCCCGTTACATCATCACCACTCGGGAGATCCGGAAGCGGCTTCGCGGCGAACATCTGAGGCCGGATGGTCCGGATGAGCGGCATGGGCGATATCGAACGCACGCCGATGACGCGGGACAGGGCTTCGACATCCTCGACGTTCCGGCACTCAGTTTCATAGGTGAAGCTGGATGGCGAATATCCCCGTTCCGTGCTTACCCTGATATCGCGGCGCTGGCAACGTGCTTTCGAAATCCTCGACCAGCCTTGGCTGGTCGCTGTCCGCGCCGAAATTAAAGAGCCCCACCCGCGTGATGAAGCCTTGTTTCCCTCTAGGACTCTCGGCGGAGTACATCCCTGGCTTCGAGACCGCTGCGGCGAAAGGCGGGCGTGACCGGCTCGATCGTCTCGACGCAGGAAAGCTCCTTAATCATCCGCTCGGACGTGTTGCTCTCGATGAACTCGGTGAGGCGGTCCAGTCCTTCCGGCGTCGCCTTGACGAACAATTCTCCGAGGCGCCCGCCGCCCACGATCGGGCAGGACTGTGCTGAAAACAGATTCTCCGGCCGATGGCTTTTGGCCGCTGCTTTCGCGAGCAGTTTCACGCGCACGGGCGCCGCGCCGGCCGTCCGGACCTGTGGAACGATTGCCGCGCGTATTGCGGATACCTGGGTTGGAAAGCCGCGCGCGGTACCTAGCAGTCAACGGGACGAAACGGCTTGGCAGGCGGACCGCCGCCGGCAACCTTTCGCTCGGTACCCTGTTTGGGCATGATGACCTTTATCAGCAGGCGTTCATGCCGGGATGGTCTCGTTATATCAGCCATCGGACTTCACTCCTTTCGCCCACCGATGCGCCGTCGCCTTTGAAACGCCGAATAGATCGGCGAGTGCTGCGTGGCTATACAGCCTGGCGTTTCTTTCACGGAGCATCGTTGAAATAGCATGCTCGATCCTTGCCACGCAGAAGCGATAAGAACCGACGGCCTTCACCTTCGCCAATGCCGATATTCTGGAGAACCTGGAAGGCGTCCTTCATCTCGGGGAATTGCTGTTTCGTGATCCGGCGGCGCCGGAGCCGCACACACACTTCGCGAATGTCCGACCCGGAAAATCCTTCCGACAGATCAACTAGCAGCTCTAATTCCCGTGGAGTGAACTGCAATTCCGCACTGAACTCCGTCCACATCATCTCGGCGCAAATCCGCAGTAGGAAAATCCAGCGCCAGCCGGTAGCCAAAGCGCCTCCATATTGCGGAGTCGAGCAATTCATGGTGGTTCGTCGCGGCGATGACGATCGATTGAGTTGCCCAGCGTATCCAGGTTCTGGATGAAACTGTTCACAACCCGCTTCAGTTCTCCCAGCTCCTGGCTGTCGCCGCGCAGCTTCGCGATTGCATCGAACTCGTCGAGGAACAGGACACACGGCGTCTTGGCCGCAAAATCAAAAAGAGCGCGAATGTTTTTCGACGTGCTTCCAAGGAACGAAGAGATCAATCCATCGAGCCGCGCGACATACAGGTCAAGGCCCAGCTCCTTCGCGATGTAACGCGCGAGGCGGCTCTTTCCCGTTCCCGGCGGACCGTACATTAAGAGACTCAGCGACGTGGCTAGGCCCTCTACATCTGCCTGCGCGTAGCTCTTCGCGATGCTCAGAAACTCGTTTACCGTGTCCCATTGGTCCTGGCCAAGCACAACCGGGGGCTCGGAAAGTGTCTTGAGATTTACCCTTTCTATGAGCGGGAACCGGCTATCAGCATCGACAGGCAGGACCTTGGCAAACGCCGACCCTGTGGGTCGCAGCTGCTGATCGCTTTCTTCGAGCATCTTGCGCAGGCGGCCGGCAGATGCTTCGTCTCCAGCCTTTTCAAGTTTGTCCGCGAGGAACGCCGTATAGTTACGGACTTTGTCTATGTCGAGACGAAGAGCACCGTTAACGATACGAAACAGCTCGCTCATGAAACTAATATCATGCTTCATGAAACGACTATGCAGTATTTAGAGACGATTGTCAAGGCTATGAGATGGCGTGGTCGTCGACGCTGATAATTCGTGTCTACCGCCGTGGAAAGGGAGGCTAGCACACGTAACTATAAGAAAACAAGCGGCTAGGGTGGCTTCGAAAATGCCTTAAAGCAGTGCTCTCGGGACCCTTATTGAACCTTTGGAAGAAGGCACCTTTCTAGCAATGCAAGGAATTCACATCCCTCTTCTGGCCGCCACCACCTCAGCAAAAATCAGAGTGGCATCATCGTCGCCGAATCGCGTGTACTCGATGTCATGTCCGAAGAGCTTCGGGTCAGGAGTTTTCCGCTTTAGCAGGGGCACAATCTCAATCTTGCACTCGCGCGCGATCCTGATTTCTCGCTTAACACCTGGTCCTTTTGGCGCATTGCTCGTCCAAATGACGAACATGAACTTGCTGGCCTTTATCGCCGCAGGGATCTTCCTGCCCCAAATTCGCCTCCCAGTCTTGACATCCGCGGGCGCTATGTACGGATCAAAGCCCGCATCTTTGGCGAGATCAAAAAGAAGGTCAGCGAATATCCGATCTTCAGGTTCCTTATAGCTGATGAAAACTTTTCCAAATAGCTGGGGTGCAGGGTTGATGATAACGAACCAACCTTCGCCAATGAATGACCGTCTCTTCCCTAGCGTCTCGTTGTGAAGCCGGTAAGTGACGGCAACGTCGAAATAGTTTGTGTATCTCAGAAAAACAAGGTTGGGAATCACTTGGATAGTGCAGGAGCCGAGCTTTCCAGGGGGGATCGCAAGCGGCTGGCCAGGATATATGACTGTCGCGTACGGGTCGGCGCTGTCGCCTCCTAGGCTTGGCCGGCGAGACTTGAACCGAAGTGCGAGCGACTCAACGACCATAGTTGCATCCTGGTCCTGGTTTTGTACGCCGATACTGACAGCCAACGATTCGAGATATCGTTACATTGTCTAAGCTCCGAAAAGATCGGCCATCGAGAATCCGTCCAGCGACTGAGGTCTTAGTCAACAGAAGGCTTGCAGGTTTCCGCTCCGGTAGCAGCGACTCCAGAATGGGAAGCAGTCGTTTCTCGCCGAAATCATCCGACGGGGAGTAGTCAGCAGGACCGTCGAAAGGATGCGAGTGGCAGATGACCGGAACGAGACCATCTCGCAAGCAACGGTCAACTAGCGAGTTGTAGAAGCCCGGAGCGACCTCCAAGTGGTACGACTGCCGTTCAACATACTGCTTGGGCGAAGCCGCCACGATTTCTCGGACGAGCAGCTTGTCCTCGCTTTCGTTCAAAGATTGCCCACACAACAATGCCGTGGCGTTTTCCAAACCGTCAGGCGTGAAAAGCAGACTCCGGAGTTTGCTCCAATCGCCACCCGAGATCCTCAATGACAGTCTTTTCGCCATCAGCAAGCTCGTTCCAGTCTCCTACGAACAAAATGCATGTATCCGTGGAGATTGTCGATGTTTGGTCTCCAGGTCGTGTGCCAAGAAAATCTCCTCCACTGGCGTCCCATATATGGTTCTAAAGAGTCGCCGCATTGAGGCGCAGAGCCATTTGACAACATCAATTCTGGCGTCGTCCAAAACATATCCGGACCCGCATCCGGATAGGCAAGCGGGATTCTCAGCAGCAGGTCCGCAGTCGAACGATTGTATCCGGCTGGGATTGGGAAATTCCTGAAAACCAAATTAACCAGACCACCCTCTTCGGTGATCTCAGGGGCCAAATCGAGTTGTGCAATTTCTTTAGCGAGTCTGGGAGGTAAGGCCATTTTTGCCAAAGGTGCCCGATGGAATGGCACGAAAATGCTCGTTATCATGCAGATGTACTCGCTCGTCATTGCCCCCCGGGATGCTCTTTTCTCCTTCGACTCGAAAGAGTTCGTATTCCGGAGGAATGCCCGCGAGCGCCTTTATCCCCGTACCGGTGAGCTCATGCTCAGCCGTCTTAAAGGGCTGGTTGTTCACGAAAATTGTGATCTCATGCTTTTTGTGCTCGTCTGCCATGATCGACCACGCTTTCTCCAACTGAAATGTAGACCAAACTCTTAACCTGAATTGTACAGGCCGCGCTGGTGCGAGGCACACATTCGGCACACGTACGTTTCGCGACAATGCAATTTCCGGTCGGGCTGTTCGCGAGCTGGCTGATCGGCCGTCAGTCAGAACGGTAGCTATTGCGCGAGGCGCGCCTTGGAGCCATTGCGAAATGCTCATCAGAGCCCACGCCTCGTATCCTCAGGTCCGGACGTTCCCATATCATGGGCAAAGTGGAAGGGAAAGTCTGCTCCCAAGAAGGCCAAAAGCCGCCGTCCAATGAGTGCCGCTGCCAGAAAGAAGTTGTCGGCGTTGATGAAGGCGCGCTGGGCAGCGAGGAAAAAGGCGAAGGCTTAGTCGTAATAACCGGGAGGGCGATCAACTATGTCTTCCTCATCCGTCGGAAAACACGCGAGTGATGCGACGAGTGGTCAGCCTGCAGTCGCTGAGCCTTCGTTCGCCGAGCGAGCGCGCACCTTGATGTACTCGGCCCACATCGGCAGTCTCTCGACACTGTCGCGGAAACAACCGGGGTTCCCCTTCGGATCCTTGATGCCTTACGGCCTTGATGGCCGGGGGCGCCCAATTTTCCTGATCAGCACGATGGCCATGCACACACAGAATCTGCAAGCGGACCCGCGCGCCAGCCTGTTCGTGACAGAGCCCGACGCCAGCGGTGACCCGCTCGGTGCCTCCAGGGTCACGCTAATAGGAACGGTTAACAGAATTCCAGAGCCGGAACTGGCGGCTGCGCGTTCCGTTTACCTGATGCGCTATCCCGATAGTAAGTACTGGGTCGATTTCGAGGACTTCTTCTTTTACCGTATGGACGTATTGGACGTTTATTACGTGGGCGGCTTCGGAGTCATGGGATGGGTAACGGCGTCAGATTACTCCCGGGCACAACCCGGTCTGGAATGGACCCGATATCCAATCCGCGTATTTTGACCTGTGACATATCTCTATCAAAGCGAATAAAAGGCGAATGTGGTAGGATTGCCCTCTATGGACGAGGGGCGCAAACGCGTGCTCGCGATCGTGGCGGGAATCCTCGTGGCGCGCCACTTGAAGACGACCGAAGATCTTTTCGATTCGAAGTCGAGCCCGAGAACGGAGTCGTTGGTTGCGGCTGCCGTGCAATGGGCTGAGAGGATCATGAGGAAAATCGATGGCGTCTACCGTTAATAGGGCAAGAATATAGCAGACAACTCATTAGAAAAGGGGTAGGGTTTAAGCAGCCGTGACAGGTTTGCGTCACTCAGGAAGCGCGTTTCCTTTTGGCCCGCTTCTTCTCGCCGTTGCTCCTGAGCCGCGCTTCCTCTTTCAGCAGATCGGCCTTCGAGACCTTGAGAACCCTGTTCAGTGCGTTGCTCAACCGTTCGGCTGGCGTGTCGCCGGGAACATTCGGTGCGGGATGGGACTTGTTCATGTGCCATTTATCATAGCCGGAGTAAAATTGATTGCAAGGGGGAAATGTGAGAACGAATGGTAATCGGTAAAATCTCAAGAATGGGTGTCCCCGGCAAAGGGTTATGGCAAGACGCGGAGGGCGTGTGGCATTTTGAGGACACATCTACTTACTTCGACATCTCGCCGCGAACTCCTCTTCGGTCAGATTTTCCCAGTCGTCCTCAGCGGTGTGGCACTTCTCCTTTGTCACCGGACATTCCACGGTCAATGCGGGAAACGGAAAAATAAATGTGCCGACGAATTTGATCTGGGCGCGGTGAATTCCTCCACACTCGCGGCACTTGAATATCCAGACCGGCTTGTAGTACATAGTCTCTAACTCCGCGCTGGCGTTGCTATCGCATGGTTCACCGCTCCGAGTACCACCAAACGAAAATCCCTGCGAACAACACGACGGGCAAGGCGTCGGCTGCCAAGCCTATCCAGGGACGGGCAATCATTACCCATTGCACTGGAAGGACGTATCTGTCGAACAACATGCCCTTGTGGGCCATGTCGCCTACAATACAAATAGCGGCGACCAGTAGAACGATTAGCTGCTTGACTCGGTTTGTGGAATGGCTCGTCATCCTTGATTTGCATGTCTCGCGTTTAGCCGTACTCTTCTGTGTCTAGTTCAAGCGGGATTGGACGGCCAAGCCGAAGTAGATTTCCTTTCAGTATGCTGAGCATGTAGTGCTCATCCCAATATCCCAACAGGCTGATGTTCTCTTTCATGGCAATTGTCTTCAGGGCGGTTTTCGCTTCTTCAGGCCTACCTTTCGCAATGTAATCCATGCCGACCTCAAGAGTGTTATTGGCGATCATGTCCGCCATCTGCAACGGAGGATGTTTCTTGTCGCTAAGAGCGCCGAATGCGGCTATGCGTTTCGCCGTTCTGGGATTAAGTTTCCTGAACTCAAGATAGAGTTGGTGTAGGACGGGGAAGTCGGTTTCTTCGTCATGAACAAACTCAACCATGTTGCGCCCTGGCCGCCCACTAATGAGTTTTACCGTTTGGAACATCACGCTCTCAAGGGCGCGATGATACGGATTAGGAGGGAAAACGTCCGCAGCTTCAGAATGAGCGCAAACCTTGTTGAAGTCGTCAACAATGACAAACACTCCAACCCCTCTAATAGAGGGATGATTTTTCACTAGCTGCTGCAACCTGTCCTTGATTTCCTTGGCAGCATTTCTGCCTGAGGGTGGCGGATACGCTGCCGTTCTGAATCTCGCAAACTCGCCGTCCAGATGGTTGTACTCGGAACTTTTGAAGTACTCGATCTCCGCCTCTCGCAGAACTCTGTCCCACTGCGTACGAAGGCTTCCCCAGTCGTCTCTACCGGCAAAGAATCCAGCGGAGACGAACATCTTCGATTGGTTGGCGTCCTTGCTGTCGTCGAGAAACGAAGTGAAAATCATACAAAGATATCCATCGACTTCCAATTCTGGCGGAAACACCAAATCGTAGAAGTCTTCGATCGTGTAATCCGAGCCTTGACTCTGGGCATACATCGGCGCATCCTCATTTCTGAGGCCAAGCGCACGAATGCCTCACGAGTCACCCAAAGGTCTCCGGCAAGAAATCGAAAGGTGACACGGGCGCAAATTCGTGGCGGAAGTCAACTCGACTTCCGCTTTCCTCTTTTCAAACGCAAAGGATTAGAAGGCCGCCGTTTCTCCCACCTTGCCGGTGAGTTCATCGAATGTCAGCCGCTTGCCGACGATGCCATCCACGGCCATGCTAAAGCGTTGGCCGTCTGTCAGTTTGCGATGGTTGTAGCGATAGGATTGCTCGTCCAGATAGCGAAACAAGTGAAACGGTTCGACGCTGACATAGGTACCATTGATGCCGCGCTTGAACAGGCTCCAGAAGTTTTCCAGTCCATTGGTGTGAACCAAACCGTCAACATATTGGACGGCGTGATCTACCACTTGATGAGCGTAGTCGCCAGCAAGCCCATCATAGGAAAGCAGGGCGTCGGTATAGAGAGCGGACCCGGCTTCAACATGCTTTCTGACTTCCGCTTGCAGAGCTTTCTTCTTGCGGTTCGGAATTACGATAGTGCGAATCTTTCCGCCACGCTGCAAGATTCCCATGACGGCAGTTTTGTCTTTGCCGCCGGTTCCAGTGATGCGGCGCTGGCGCTTGCTAACATGCATGTTCCGAGCTTTGCCGCCGATAAAGGTTTCGTCCGCTTCGACGTGGCCGGAGAGTTTGTCAGTGGGAGACATCCCAAGGGCGCAGCGAATCCGGTGGTCCATGAACCATGCGGTTTTCTGGGTGACGCCGCAGGCCCGCGCGATCTCGTAGCTGCTGATGCCGTTCTTGCAGTTCACAACCTGCCACATGGCGAGCAGCCACTTGTCCAGGCCGAGCGGCGAATCCTCAAAGATGGTTCCGGTCTTGGAAGTGAACTGTCTCAGCGCGTGCTTGCTGCCGCATTGCCAGCGGTTGTACTTCGGCTGGAACAGAACCTTCTTACTTCCGCAACGCGGGCAGGTGACGCCATCCGGCCAGCGATGCGCTACCAAGTACTCGCGGCAGTTGTCAGGATCGGCGAAATAGAGAATCGCGTCTTGCAGTGTGTTCGGTTCCATGCTCGAACCTTAGACCCGAACAGATGAGTTGTCAAGTAAATTCTTACCGTTAATAGCGCGCCGTTTAACGACGTGCTGCGGATCGGAGGCCCGACTTGCTCGGCGACCGACGGCTCGCTGGCCGCCGCTTTTCGGTAGAGGCGGCGTCCAATCGAGCAGCAAGCGAGTTAAAGGCCGGAGTAGGGCCATTCCAGCGCAACTGGTCTACGTCGTCGAAGAGCGCGATGTCAGTCCGGAGAGTGGCGAGCGTTCGGAAAAGCATTGCGTGCTCCCGCTCGCGACAAAGAGTGTCCGCGAGGGCACTCGCGTTAGCGGCGTTGACGCGCCAATCGCGGCAGTCGGTGGGAATCGATTCGATATGGAGAAACTTGGCCAGGACGGCAGCCGAGGACTTCGCACCCCAGCCTGGTAGACCCGGATAGCCATCTGCCGCATCGCCTAGCCTGCCAAGAACAATCAGCAATTGCGCCTCATGCCCGCGTTTCTGTTGCGATCGGGCCTTCGCAAGTGCGTCCTGGAGGACTCTTTTTGCTTCATCTGGTCTCCCTAACGCAACCAGCGCTTGCGCCTTCCCCTCGTACCCCATGAAAGGAAGTCCCGAATCTTCATCAGCCTCCGCTATCTTGATGGCCCTCTCAAAAAACATCAGAGCATCAGAGGGGCGGTTGACCTCGACCAAGCCGTTCCCGATCATTTCCAGAAAGCGAATCTGACCACCCTTGTCGCCATTAGTCATCGTTGAGACGAGCGCTCCGCCCAGGAGCTTCGCCGCACGGCCCGAATTTCCCTCCAGGAATGCGATCACGCCCAATTCGCCCGAGGCCCTAGTTGCCAAGCGGTCATCCCCGAGATTCTTTGCTATCTGTTGGACCTCCAACCAGTCTTGCTTCTCCGCTCGATAATCAATCTCGATGTCGGTATAACCCTTTGCGGCGAGGCACCAGAGGCGCAACTTGGGATCGTTATGCATGATCGGGTTCTGCAACTGGTAGTTCAAGAATCGCGAAAGATCGACGAAAGACATTGTCTCGGCTTCCGATCTGAGACGTCCAATCTTGGCGTAGAGCTCATTCCGGGTACCCCATCTCCGCGTAATGGGTCGGAACATCCGGTTCTTGCGATCGGATCTCGAGCCGTTTCGCGCAACTTTTAGACAAGAGGTGGGAGATGGCAAGACCCAGGAAACATGATGGCGTCGTGTACAAAAGAAGCGGCACCAAAGTTCTCTGGATGTGCTATCTGGATCGAGACGGGAAGCGCATTCGAGAGTCAACCCTAACCCAAGACTGGCAGGAAGCTAACCGGAAACTCCGTGAGCGGTTGCTCGCCAGGGACGATAAAGTTCTCGATATCGTCCGTAAAGGCGAGCAGTTGGAGTTCACGGAATGGGCAGACTTCTTCCTGGAAAACTATTCCAAACCGCCTATGCGCGCTGCCAAGACTCACAATGCCAACATGCGAGCCAGCAAACATCTGAAGAATGCCTTTCGGTCTCGCAAGTTGGCCGATCTCAATGCAGATGAAATCGAGCTGTACCTGCGCAAGCGCCTTCGGGACCGCGTGCGCGTCAGGACTGCTGCCGGATACATCGAGCGTCAGGAGCTCAAGCCAGCAACGGTGCACCAGGAGCTACGAGTCCTGCGGCGCATGCTAAATGTCGCTGTAAGAAAAAAACTGCTCCCCTCAAACCCTTGTGCGGGAGTTGAATTCCCCGTCGCTGTGAAAGGTTTGTTCCGCCCGCACTATGTCACGTGGTCGGAACAGCGGAGAATCGAGGTCCATGCTCCCGATTACTTGCGCAACATCGTTCGGATCATCACTGAAGCGGGGTTGCGCGTGTACAAAGAGCTGATGCCGATGAAAAAGGAACATCTGGATCTTGAGAACGCAGTGGTCTGGATTCCAGATTCCAAGACGCCCAACGGAGTAGCGGAAGTGCCGTTGACGCCTTTGGCGGTGGAAGCATTTCGGGACCAGCTTCGCCTGTCTCCGTGCAGTCCGTATCTATTTCCGAGTGATGAGAATCCGAGTGGGCACCAGAAAACTCTGAAGACGGTCTGGCACGCCACTCTGCGGCGGGCTGGTATTCCGTATTTCCGCATCTACGATCTGCGGTCCACCTACGCGACGCGGCTCAGTGCCGGCGGCGTTGCGGACGAATGGGTCACGCAGCTGTTGAGGCAAGGAGACGCCAAGGTGTTCAAGAAGTATTCTCAGATGAAGCTGCAGATGAAGCGCGAAGCCTTAGTTAAGCTGAATCGGCAGGCGAACGAACAGAACATCGGTTTTGACACAGCGAGAGTCAACTGATGGGGTTTTGGCACAGTTTTGACACAGTTTTGGCGGAGTTTGCACCGAAAGGTGGCGTAGCTCCGTGGTTCCGTTGGTTGAAGTGGTTTAGAATCAGTGAAGCAAGAGAGTCGGGGCGTAGCGCAGCCTGGTAGCGCACCTGCCTTGGGCGCAGGGGGTCGCTGGTTCAAATCCAGTCGCCCCGACCAAAAGCTTCACCGAGATGCGGTCAATCCTCCAGCTTGATAATTGCACAGACACCTTTGCCGTCCAGTTCCGGCAATCTCTTCTCGATGTGCTTCTACCCTGATCGGTCGAAATACGAATCAAATTGACATCGAACCCAGATAGCAAAGAACAGCAATGCCAATGCCTACGGACTTTTATGGCGAAGTTAGCTCGCGAGGCATAAGAATTTTGCTTTCGAAACCGGCATCGTGTAGGTTACGAAGCTGCCCGGAAGAAGTACGTAGAATCCGGATCTGGGAGCCCTATGTCACCACGCAGGCCTGCGCAAACTTACTCAGGGCATCATCATGTGCCGACAATCGCTTGCTTTAACCGCGCGAAGACTCCTCTGGGCGCGGATTTTGGCGCCCTCGTGTTGGCCATGCAGAAGTTTGTGAATGAGCACTTAGCGCCCGTCTGGGGAACACCAGCCAAACTTGTCAAGTCAACCGGCTTTGTAAAGGGAACATGGGCTATCGCTTTCCTTGACAATGCGGACGACGCAAACACGGAAGGCTATCACGACGTGACGCCTGAGGGACTGCCGATGGCCAAGGTGTTTGTACGGACCACAATCAAGCTTAAGGAAATAGTCAGCGTGGCGGCATCCCACGAACTGGCGGAGATGCTTGTCGATCCTGGTACTAATCTTTATTCGGCTGGACCGAAGAAAAACCGCTTATATGACTATGAGGCCGCAGATCCGGTTGAGGAGTTGCACTTTGATGTGAATGGGATCCCTATGAGCGACTTCGTTTACCCCGAGTACTTTGAAACATTTCACAAGCCGGGCTCTGTGCTTTTCGATCACATGGGAAAGTTGAAACGCCCCTTCGAAGTAGCCAAAGGCGGCTACCAAAGCTTTTGGGAAAACGGCAAGGAGAAACAGATTTGGGGTTCTCTGGCTAAGCAGCATCGCTTCCAGCAAGAAGATCGACGCGGTCATCGAAGCACCTTTCGCCACAAGACAAGCAAGAAAGTGTCCGCACCGCGCTGGGGTATGGCTGTGGAAGAGTAAGGTCCGGATATCTCAACTTCCCCTGAGATTATGATTCATCCTCGGGCTTGAAGATCATGCCCTGACTAGTCTTGCCGTTCATCACCACCACCAAGGGCTTGGCAAAGCGCAAATGGCGGACACAGCCGTTGTCCTCGACCGCCGATTGTGCAGTCAGCCACTGCCAATCGACAAAGCCCTCGCCCGCATCGGGGTTAACCGTGAAGTAGCCGATCTGGAACGCAGTGAGGTTTTGAAAGAAGTGGCTGCCCTGCGATGGAATCACGCGCAGGTCGCGGAATCCCGACTCAACAATTACGCGCGCCCCGGAAATCTGGTCCCAGGCCACCGGAATTCCCAGCCACGGATCCGTTGACCCCCAGCGACCAACTCCGATGAGTAGATATGGCGTACTCCTCTCCGAGAGCTGGGCATTGAAATGAGCGACGCTTTGCGCCACTTCCGTACTGCGGGCACGTTCGAAGCGTTGGAAGTCAACCACGATCACGTCGCACAAGTCCTGCAGACGTCCATGTCCCAGTACCTGCGAGCTCTGGCACAAGAGACGGTCCGGTGCTACCTCCTCTAAACGAATCTCTTCGCCGCCCCGGGAGAGCACGAGGGGACGCAACTGAAGGAAGCTGAAGTCAGCGGGGTCGCCGGGCTCCCTCGGCAGGCGAACTGCAAACTCAATCTCCACGGGTCGTCCCATGGCGTCTTCGCCAATCCTCATCAGTTGATCGAGGATGGCGGGTAGAGGGAACACCCCGTGCTTGAGGATTGGGGCGAAGCTAACGATGCGGGGACCACTCCGGCTCAGCCCGTCATAGACCGCGTGATTGTCCAACGAGTACGTGGATCCGAGCATCTGCAAAGTCCCGTCTGCCTCTGCCGCATCCAGTCCGAATGCCACCTCCCGCAGTTCCGCAACCGGATCAGCTGGATCCACTGCGTGATCCAGAGTAAGGGCCCAGAATTCCGTCTGCGAGTTCGCCAGGATGTCTTCTACGGACGAAAACTGTACCAGGTGCCGAGGATGGCGCGGACTGAAGGTCAGCGATTTGCCGCCACTTACGACGGCGCGTCCAAGCCCCAAGGCCACGGCCGCAAATCCATCCTCAACCTTGACGGGTTCAACGGGATAAAAGTTGCGTGATCGCACGACCCCTGAGAAATCCGGATAGAAGCGGTTGCCATGGGTTGCACCCGCTACCCGTTGAACCAGTACAGCCATCTTTTCTTCTTCCAGCCGATACGGTGTGGCGTGCACATAGGACTTGGCATGCTGGCTGAAGGTCGAGGCATATACCCGCTTGATTGCCTCCAGAAGCTGCTCCAGCCGCAGTTGAATGTCGGTCTGGTGGTTCCCCAGCATAAAAGTTTCGTACACGCCGGAGAATGGCTGGTATTGCGAATCCTCCAGCAGGCTGGAAGAGCGGACTGCCAATGGATAGCACACCTCCTCCAGGAAGCCCAGGAGCTTATCGATCACGGCTATCGGTAGTTGAGCCGCCAGGAAGCGCCGCTCGATCTCTTCATCGTCGGTGCCGTGGATTGCGAGGTCGAGTAGATCGTTCTCGCGCAGGAAATGGTCGAACAAGTCGGTGGTCAATACCAGCGTAGGAGGTACGGCAATGTTAATGTCTGGGAACTTGCGCGTCACGCGGCGCTGGTGCAGCAGGTGCCGTACAAAAGCGAGGCCGCGCGCTTTCCCGCCTAGCGAACCGCCGCCGATCTGAAGAAAGAAATTGTCGTTTGGCTGAAATGTCGCCGGATTGAATTCGCCGATGAGCGTCTGGCTTTGCTCGCGGCGGTAGTCAGCGATGGATGCAATAAGATCGCGCCGCAAATGCTCGGTATCTTGGAAGTCGGAAACTTTGCGCGGCCGCAGCTTCTGGGCCAGTGCAAATTCGGTGCGCGTCATCAGCCAGTGCGAGAAGTGGTTACGCTCGGCGTGGTAGGCAAGGCTCTCTTCCGGTATCGTGTCCAGCAAGGTTTCCAGTTCGTTCAGATCGGTGGCGCGCCCCACTTCCGTCTTTCCATCCGGCAGGCGGAAGATAAAATCCCCAAAGCCCATCTCATCGACCATGATGCGGCGCAAATCTCCCAGCAAGGTCGGAGACCGCTTCTGCAGGAACGAAAACCCTTCCGCGTAAGCACGGTCCATGAATTCCGTTCGACCGGATTGAAGCACGATAGGCACGTCCCGTACGGTGCGGCGAACCATGCGCGCCAGCTCGAAGCCGGCTTGGGCAGTGAGTTCGCCCCTGCGAGGAAATTCCACATCCGACACCACGCCCAGCAAATAATCCCGGTACTTCATCACCTCTCTCTCGGCATCCTCATAACTGGAACAGAGCAGGATCTTGGGGCGGGCTCGCATGCGTACCAACTTGTGCGCGACATTGAGGCCCTCGCTGAGGAGGCGGCGCGACTGGCTGATAAGCTCCGTGTAAATCACCGGAAGGAAAAGGGAGTAGTACCGGATATCGTCCTCTACCACCAGCATTACGGGAACACTCATGGCCCGAGTGTCATGCAGGACGTTGCGCTTGTCTTCGATGTACTTGACAATCGAGATCAGGATGCGGCCGTTACCTTGCCATAGAAATATGCGCTCGATATCGGTCTGCGGATTGCGCGCGATGAAGTCCTTGATCTCACGATAATCGTAGGCCAAAACGATGACTGGAACATCAAGCTTGGCAGCTTTGATTTCTCGCGCCAATTGAGCGGCATCCATGTCCAGGACCTGCAGGTTGGTGACGATCAGGTTGAACCGAGACTGGGAGCGTGCCAGTTCCAGCGCCTGCGCTCCACTGGAGACATGAGTAATACCGGGGGCCTGATGGATGTCCAGTTCGAGCGACTCACCCATCAACAGCTCGTTCAGGCGTCCATCCTCGCGCAGGATGAAGGAGTCGTAAAGGCTGGAGACCAGCAGAATGTCGTTCACGCGGAACGGCATCAGGTTCTCGAAACCTTCGAATTGGCGCTCTGCGTGGGGTACGTCCTGGGCTGAATGAATGCTCACAATATTTTGCCCACTCCGATATAGCCCTCATGATTTTACGTGGAGCATGTACAACTTCCGAGGAAATTTGTCACCGGCGAATGTGAGCGCGTCAGAAGCTACGAACCGGCAGTCCTAGACCCTGCTCTACCAGCGATTGGAACCATTTGGGGCAAGAGGACACATAAAGCGGAATGTCAAACAAATAGGTCGGTGGGGTGATGGCCTCTTTGCTATAGTCATGGCGTTACTCATGCCGAGACAGGTTGTGTTGTCGTTATTCTTGTTGGTTGCCTTGCTCAGCCGGGCGCGCGACACAGACGAGACTTGGGTGGAGGTTCGCAGCCCTCACTTCACCATTCTGACCGATTCCAACGAAAAACAAGGTCGACGCATCGCCGATCAGTTCGAGCGAGTACGCTCGGTCTTTCATGTCCTGTTTCCCAAAGCAAATGTCGATCCCGCCTCGCCGATCATTGTGATTGCGGTCAAGGACAAGAAAGGCTTCGAGTCCCTGCAACCGGAAGGGTACGTGGGCAAAGGGCAGCTAAATCTCGCCGGGCTTTTCTTGCGCAGTCTGGACAAGAACTACGTGCTGCTGCGCCTTGACGTGCAGGGAGGAGAGCACCCCTGTGCGACTATTTACCACGAGTACACACATCTGCTGATGGGCAAAGCTGGCGAGTGGATACCTCTATGGCTCAACGAAGGCCTGGCCGAGTTCTTCCAGAACACCGATATTCACGACAAGGATGCGCAACTTGGCGAGCCGAGCACCGACGATATCCTGTACCTGCGTCAGAATCGCCTTCTGCCACTGACCACCCTGCTAAAGGTTGACGTGAACTCACCCTACTACCACGAAGAACAGAAAGGGTCGATTTTCTACGCCGAGTCCTGGGCGCTGACGCACTATCTTGAGATGACGGATCGTGTAGCTCATACGCATCGCTTGGCCGACTATGCTGAGTTGGTGAATCGGAACCACGACTCGGTGGCCGCCGCTCAAGAGGTTTTCGGGGACCTGACTCAGCTCCAAAAAACAGTCGAATCCTATGTAGCACAAAGTCACTTTAAGTACTTCACGATCACGACTGCCACTCACGTGGATGACAACGCCTTCAAGGCGAGAGCGCTCACACGGTCCCAGGCAAACGCAGTTCGCGCGGATTTCCTCGCCTACAATCAGCGCACAAAGGATGCGCGCGCATTACTGAGTGAGGTGTTGCGAGATGACCCAAACAATGTTTCGGCGCACGAAACCATGGGTTACCTCGAACTTCGGGAGAACAATCTAGAGACGGCGCGGAAATGGTATGAACAGGCCGTGAAGCTTGATTCACAAAGCTATCTTGCACACTACTACTTCGCCGCTATTTCAATGAGAGCGGGAGACTCGAATCAGACGGAGGACGTGGAAGGCAGTCTGCGCACCGCAATGAAGCTGAATCCCAACTTTGCCCCGGCATACGACCAACTCGCAGCTTTCTATGGAATGCATCACGAGAAGCTCGATGAAGCACACATGCTGAACCTGCAGGCGGTGCAGTTGGATCCCGGCCAACTTGGGTATCGGCTTAACACGGCCAGCGTCCTGATAGAAGCAGAACGGTACACAGATGCCATGGCCGTGCTGCAGAACGCCATGAACATAGCTCAGACCCCTCAGGAGACCGCGATACTTCAGGATCGCATAGGCCAAATCCAACAGTACCAGGCTGCAAGTGAACGACTAGTGCTATGACCGCATAGATAGGTAATCAAGATAGACACTTGGCGTGCCATGGTGTCAGGCTTTATAGCTATGGCATGGGTAGAGGCAAAGCACTCCGGGTTCAACTTTCCAGGCGGGATCGGCAACACTTGGATCGGTTGTTGAGCGGCGGGTTGCAGCCGGTACGGACGGTGCTGCGAGCCTTGGCCCTGCGACAGATGGATAGCGGGCAGGCAACCCCTGCGGTGGCTGTCAGTCTGGGGCTTTCGGCCAAAGCGGTGTGGCAGATCGGCAAGCGCTATCAGCAGGGCGGGCTGGAGCGTGCGTTATATGACGCCTCCCGGCCGGGGGCAGCTCCGGCGCTGGATGGGGAGCAACGACAGCGCATCATCGCGGTGGCCTGCAGTCAGCCACCGTCCGGACGGGCACGCTGGACGGTGCGCCTGCTGACCGAAGAGGTGATCCAACGCAAGTTGGTACCACGGGTAGGGCGAGAAACCATCCGGGTGCTGCTGGAAAGCCACGACCTGAAGCCGTGGCGGGAAAAAAATGTGGTGCGTGGGGGAGTTGGACGAGGAGTACATCGCCCGCATGGAGGAGGTGCTGGGGCTGTATGAAAAGCCTCTGTGCGAGCGGGCACCGGTGGTCTGCATTGACGAGAAGCCGGTGGTGCTGCATGCCGACACCCGTTTCCCGATCGCGATGAAGCCAGGAAGAGTTGCCAGGCGTTAACGGGAAAATCAGGCGGAGGTGAGTCCGGAAGAGGACAACGCCGCTCCAGCAAATGGGAGTGGGGAACCCGGGATAAGCCCATCTACGCCGAAGTACCCCAGCGAAACGCAGCATAGTCCAATACGTGCAGCGACCGGTGTAATCAGGAATGTCCAGTGCACCGCGCCTTCCCTGCTCGAACTAAAGGTCACAGGCAACGGGAAAGGGGTCTCGCTCTACAGCAATAACTATTTCAAGATCGCCTTCAGCGCAGTCAACTTCAAGCCGGCAGGAGAGATACATCCCTGCACCGATCTGGAGGGAATGAAGGCACGCGTGCAATACTCAGAAAGCTCCACCAAGTCGATTGACGGGCAGATTGTGTCCATCGAACTCAGCAAGTGAAAGGCTTCCATGCCTCGCCGTGCGACGTCACCTTATTCGTAACGCAGCGGCCTCATGGGTCGACGGGGGAGCAGACAAAAATGCGGGGTGGATCGCTCCACCCCGCATGTCACTCAAACGCTAAAACTGAGGACTACACCAGTCCCTGGTCCAGCATGGCATTGGCGACCTTCAGGAAGCCGCCGATGTTGGCGCCGTTCACCAGATTGCCCGGGGTGCCGTAGGTTTCGGCAGTCTCGAAGCAGGTCTTGTGGATGGCGATCATGATGTTGTGCAGCTTCTGGTCTACTTCCTCGCGAGTCCAGTTCAGCCGTGCGCTGTTCTGCGACATCTCGAGGCCGGAGGTGGCCACACCACCCGCGTTCGCAGCCTTGGCTGGGCCATAGAGGACTTTCGCCTCCAGGAAGAGCTTGGTGGCTTCGAGGGTGCTGGGCATGTTCGCGCCTTCGGCAACAACCTTGACCCCATTGTTGATAAGGTTGGTCGCGTCCTTGGCATTGATCTCGTTCTGCGTGGCGCTCGGGAAAGCGCAATCAGCCTTGACGTTCCATAGTGGGTTGTAGCCCAGCTTGAGGTCGGTCGGCATGAAGATGGCTTTCTTGAACTGGTCCGTATACTCACGAATACGGCCACGCTTGGTGTTCTTCAGTTCCATGACCCACGCCAGCTTCTCGCGGGTGATGCCGTCGGGGTCGTAGATCGCGCCATCGGAGTCAGAAACCGTAACCGGCTTGGCGCCTAGGTGGAGCAGCTTCTCAATGGTGTACTGAGAAACGTTGCCGCTTCCTGATACTAGGCACAGTTTGCCTTCGAGCGTATCCTTACGGGTCTTCAGCATTTCCTGCGCGAAGTACACGCAGCCGTAGCCGGTGGCTTCGGGACGAATCAACGAGCCGCCCCAGTTCAGACCCTTGCCAGTCAGCACACCGGTGAATTCATTCCGGATGCGCTTGTACTGGCCGAACATAAAGCCGATCTCGCGTCCGCCCACGCCGATGTCGCCGGCCGGAACGTCGGTGTCCGGTCCAATGTGGCGGCACAGTTCGGTCATGAAGCTCTGGCAGAAGCGCATGACTTCGTTGTCGCTCTTGCCCTTGGGATCAAAATCTGATCCGCCTTTGCCGCCGCCCATGGGCAGCGTGGTCAGCGAGTTCTTGAAGACCTGCTCGAAGGCCAGGAACTTCAAGATGCCGAGGTTGACCGACGGATGGAAGCGCAGGCCGCCCTTGTAGGGGCCGATGGCGCTGTTCATCTCAATGCGGAAACCGCGATTGACCTGAATGTTGCCTTGATCGTCAAACCAGGGCACGCGGAACATGATGAGGCGCTCGGGTTCGGTGATGCGCTCAAGGATGCGCGCCGAGATGTATTCCGGATGGCGCTCCAGCACGAGGCGCAGAGAATCGAGTACTTCGTGCACTGCCTGATGAAATTCAGGCTCTGCTGGGTTCTTCGTCTTCACCAGCGTCATAACATCGTTAATGTAATTGCCCGGAGTTTTGATTCCAGGCTGGGATGTAGTTACGACACTCATAGAGGTCCTCCTCGAACCTTGTAGCTTATTTCTAGGCCGGTACTAAACTGGACCGTTCGTAATTCGACTGATCGAACGATTATTTTGAGGCCGGCTCTATTTGAATCCAAGCTGGGCAGTCCCGCCGTGACCCCTATCACCCCGAGAAGTGACTAGCCCGCGATATAGTAACTCTTTCAGCAACCTTACAGAGCAGAAATCTTGACTCCGGAACCGCTCTACATGCCACAACGTCTTGTTCCGCCGGTTACAGATAACATACAAGGGATATGGCGAGTGAATCCGCATACCGGGTGTCGGACGCGGCACTAGAGCGTCTGCTCGACGAGGTGAAGACTTCGGCCGCAAGCTCGACGCATGGGATATTCGGCCCCACTTCGATCAGTTGGAAGGTCAATCGCGAGTCAGCACTTTTTCTGGCGGCGGGCCGAGCGGCTTTGCTGCAGTTGGCGCATCCCTGGGTCGCTGCCGCCATTGCCGAACACTCGACAACTCTCGCCGATCCTGTCGGTCGCTTTCATCAAACCTTTCGCGTGATGTTCACTATGGTCTTTGGCTCGCTCGAACAAGCTTTAGCGGCGTCGAGAAGGCTGCACCGGCGCCACTCCAGTATTCGGGGCAAGCTACCTGAGGCACTGGGCCGTTTCGCCAATGGATCGTCTTATGAAGCCAACGAGGTTGCTGCCCTTAGCTGGGTTTACGCAACCTTGATGGACAGTGCCCTGATTGCGTATGAGCTTGTGCTTCCTCCGTTGACCGAGGCAGAGCGCGAACAGTATTACGAGGAAAGCAAAGTCATGGCCGCGCTGTTCGGCATTCCTCGCAACTGCTTGCCCTTGCACTGGCTGGAGTTCAAGGCCGACTTTGACTCGACCTGCGAGTCAGGCGTGCTGGCCGTGAGTCCGGCCACGCGCGACATGGCGCTACAACTCCAGCGGGGCGCGGGATCGTGGCTGCGACCTCCCTTCTGGTACGGCGCGCTAACCACTCGCCTTCTTCCACCGCGTCTGCGCGAAGAATTTGGGCTTGTCTTCGCAGAAGGTGAAGAGCATGCTGCTGTTCGCGCAACGCGTTGGCTTCCGAAGATCTATCGGCGGCTGCCAGCCAGAGTTCGTTTCGTTGGACCGTATCAGGAGGTGCAGGCCAAGCTCAGCGGAAGATCCCATCTTAGCTTGACGGTGCGATTGAGCAATCGGTTGTGGATCGGGGCGCCTAGACTTTTTAGCTCCGAACTATAACAAGATACGCGCTAGTGATGGTTGTCAACACATCACTTGGCTACCCCAGTCAAGGCAGTTTCGGTGTAGCATGTATGCCAACCAGATGTTTCAGGTCGTGGGGACACCCTCTCATCAGGAGCCGTGCTATGAATGTTCTCCTCCTTTCCATGCCCGATTCGTTCGAGCACATGCCGACGGTCGCGGTGCGGATGCCCAACGGAGCGCTGTGTTCCTTGGCTGGGAACATTGATCCGCATCACAAAGTCGCTGTTGCAGACCTGATTCTGGTTCAAGATAAGGTCCGCGAAACGGTGGAACGTCTTGTGCAAGAGCTCCAGCCAGGTTTGGTTGGCCTCTCCGTCATGACCTTCCAGCGCAAGACTGCGTTTCGTATCGTTAAACTGGTACGATCGCTGCGGCCAGGTGTTCGCATTGTCGTGGGCGGTTACGATCCGAGCCTCGCGCCCGAAGCCTATATGGAAGACGGCCGCGGCATCAATTTCATCGTTCGTAGCGAAGGCGAGCTTACTTTCCGCGAGCTGCTGCGCGCGATCGAAAACGGCGACGGCTTCGCTGCAATCCAGGGATTGTCGTATTACGCCGAGGATGGCTGGCATGAGAACCTTCCGCGTCCGGTGCATACTCTAGAGGGAGACGAAATCCGTTTACCCAAGCGCGACGCCCGTGTCCTTACCGGCTATACCATGATGGGACGCGGGGTGGATGTGGTGGAGACCTCGCGAGGGTGCACCTTCGACTGTGGCTTCTGCTCGATAATCGAGATGCGGGGCCGCAACTTTCACACCTACTCGTTCGATCGTGTGCTGGCTGACATTCGCGACGCCAGGGACCATGGCGCTCGCGCCATCTTTATTGTGGATGACAACATCAGCCTCAACATCCGCCGCTTCGAAGCGCTATGTCGTGCCATCATCGACGCGGGTTTGAACGACATCGATTATACCGTCCAGGCGATGACGTCGCCGATCGCCATGCATGGCGACACGCTCGCGCCCCTGATGCGCCAAGCCGGCTTTCGCTATGTTTTCCTCGGTATCGAAAACATTCTCGAAGATGATCTTCACTTCTTGAAAGCGGCGGCCAAGAATGAGTTCCGCGAAGACGGCCGGACCACGGGCAACGCGACTCTTCGTGCTATTGAACATTTGCACAAGAACAAGATGTATGTGGTCGGCGGCCTCATCGTTGGGAATCCTGACGATACCCGCGAATCCATCCGGACCAACCTGGAATTTGCCAGCAAATACGTGGACTGGCCCTACATCCAACATCCGACTCCGTATCCCGGTACGCCGATGACCAAGGACTTTCGCGCGCGGAACTTAATTATCATCGACAAAATGGAGGAATACGACGGAACCACCGCCGTGGTGGCGACGCAGCATCTACAACCCGAGGAAATCGAGTATGAGAGGTGGCGTGCCGAACGCTGGATGAAGACCCGCCACATTCCCGCCGTGATCGCGCATGAGCCGCTGTTCGTGCTGCGCAACTGGTGGAAGATGCTGGCCCACACCTTCCGGGGGACCTCCATCAAATCGGCACTCGGTCTGGAAAGTGACAAGAAAGTTTTCCAACGCTATCGAAACCTCCGCAGCGCCGAACGAGCGTATCTGTAGGTTTTCAATCTATTGCTGCCGCTACAGTCTCCGGGCACACATCCGTTTCTGCTTCCCCACGTGGGGAATCCCTGTATAAAGTAAAAGCAACCAGAATTTGATGTCATGCTGCCGCCTCCCACCACACACGGCAACAAGGCCGGGCTCGCCTACTGGGCGCAACGCACGCTTGAGGAGTGCGATAGGGCCGGCCATGAATTTGCTTCCGATCCCGTGCACGATCTCCGGGTCGCGATTCGCCGTTGCCGCTCGATGGCCGACGGCTTCCTCTCCGTCGATCCCGATCCCGCATGGAAGGAGATGAAGAAGCTGGGCAAGAGCATCTTCAGCTGCCTCGGCGATCTCCGCGATGTGCAAGTTATGTCGGAATGGGCCACTCGTCTTTCAGAACCGGGCGACCCTGTTCGCCAGCTGCTACTCGAAAGCCTGGGCCAGAAAGAGAGCCTGCTCAAGACCGCCGCGCAAGAAACGCTTGGCAGCTTCGACCGCAAACGATGGACAACGCTGAATGCGCGATTAGCCCGCCGTGCTGGCAGGGTACCGGTGGAAGGCATGGTGTTTCAGCATCTCGCACTGGAGCGTTGGATGGACGCGCACGAATTGCACCGCCAGGCGCTGCGGAACCGCTCGCAAGTGGGCTATCACCAGTTGCGAATCGGCATCAAGAGGTTCCGTTATATGTGCGAGAACTTCCTTCCTCAGCGCCACGCCAAGTGGTCTAAGGACCTGCGTGAACTCCAGGATGCTCTCGGCGAGGTCCATGATTTCGATGTGCTGAAGGCAACGATTAAGGCGCACCGTGAGATTGAGCCTGAAGATCGCGAACGCTGGAACAAGAGAATTGCTGAGGAACGGCAGAAGCGGCTGGATCTTTATCGCCAGAAGATGTTGGGCAAGCAATCCCTGTGGCTGGTATGGCGTGCTGAACTGCCCGCCGGTCCCGCGCTGGAACAGGCCGCGATGGACAAGCTGCGCACCTGGGCTTCGTTTCTTGATCCTGACGTGAACCATTCCGCGCAAGTGACGCGGCTCGCCCTGCAACTCTTCGATGGCCTGTCGAAGCACGGCATCTTAACTGCCGAAGCGGGGTACCGTCGCCTCCTGGAGGCCGCCGCCCTATTACATGAGGTCGGACGAAGCCGCGGTCCTGAGAGCCATCGCAAACATGCCTATTCGCTGATTCGCCGCCTCAAGCCTCCCCTGGGATGGGGCGCCGAAGACCTGCAGTGTGTCGCCGTGATTGCCCGCTATCATGGCGGCGCGCTTCCGCAAACCAGCAACTCCTCGTTTGTGGGACTCTCTCCAAAACGGCGAAGAGACCTCTTGCCCATTGCAGGCGTTTTGAGATTGGCAGATGCTTTCGATTTCTCTCACGACCGGGCAATCGATCGCATCTCTGTCGAGCGACAGGACGGGATTGTGATTATCCATGCGCAAGGCCTGCAAGAAATAAGCCCTGCTGGAGAACGGCTGGCCCGCGCTCGCTATTTACTGGAAGCTGCCTGCGGGTGCCCGGTCATGATTCGTCCCCAAGCGATCAAATCAGCGGCCGCATCTCACGTTGCGAGACACGCTCGTGAAGTAGCGGCCGGTTCGTAGAGATTTAACTCGATTCAGGATCAGGCCACTGATTTTTTCTTCTTGTAAGGGTCGCCAACAACTACAAAAGGATATTTACGGAGGGCCTGCACATCGCCTGCTGTCGCATAGCCCTCAACTTCAGCCATCAGATTCGCAACCTCATCGGGAGCCATGTCTTTGGTGGCCCGCCAAAACTTATCTGGAAAAAACCAAATGCGCTCACGATGGTCGGGTTCTGTCGCAGGATCGGAATTTGCTATCATAGTCTCCCCCCACAATGTGGGATATGACAAAAACAGTGAGTTAAGACGGCTAGCGTTGGGTCAACGATTACTCAACTATGATTATGTACCCCGGCTGTCCGATTGTAAACCGCGAACGGAGCAAGTTTCGGCCGTGCACTTCTTCCAAAGCGTTTGCATTCAACCGACTCTATCTAAGTTTAAGAAATTGCAGGAAGCAGAAAATTCTGAAAACGGCTTTCGGGCGAGTGGAAAAACTTTCTCCGAATGTCCATACGGCGTTTGGACGAGTGAAACGCTTATCGGTAATGATTACTACCTCCGCGGTTATGTCTTACATTGGGGGATATCGAATGACAACGGAAAGCGAGGCGTTCTCTTGCCGACCGCTGCCCCTTGTTATTTATTTAAGAGGAAGATTGTTTCTAGGCGATCGTTTCTAAAACGATAGACAAAATTATCCGACCGACCCAGGACCTAGCGATCGGCCCCGCTCCCCATCCTTACGAACTCGCCGGTATCGGGCTCGGCCGCCGAGACTGAGCCATTGCCGATGTCATAGACCCAGCCGCAAATCTCCACTTCTCCGCGGTTGACGCGTGACGACACGCTGGGATGGCTTTTCAAGTTCTCAATCTGCTTCAGGACATTGTATTCCGTGATGAGGCGCAGCTTCTCCCCTTCCGAGGCATGGCTGTGATCACGGATGACGCGGTGCCGGGCGTCGGAGGCATACCGCATCCATTGCTGCATGGCGGGCAGGCCGTACCCTTGCTCGTCGTGCAGCAGGGCTTTCATCACCCCGCAGTCGGTGTGCCCACAGACGACGATCAGCGGCACTTTCAACACGAGCATGGCGTACTCGATGCCAGATGAGACGCCACCCACGAATTCACTGTAATCAGGCACCAGGTTTCCTGGATTTCGCTCGACGAAGAAATCGCCTGGACCAGTCTGCGTAAACAAATTTGGCACGACTCGAGAGTCGGCGCACGTGATGAACAGCGCGATGGGCTGTTGTTTAGCCTTGAGTTTCTCAAACATCTCGCGCTGCGCGGGGTAAACGTCAGCTTGAAACTTCTTTACACCCTCTACGATTTTCGCCAAAGCTTGTTGACTGTTCACAGCCTTCTCCTCCAACCTGCGCTTCGCTCATCCCTGATAGACTCAAGATTCATGTCCGAAGCGACCAACTCCCTCTCGCAATCCTCTTCCGCTTACCTACGCTCAGCGATGCATCAGCCCATCCAGTGGCATGAGTGGGGCGAAGAGGCGTTTGCCAAGGCACAAAGTGAAAACAAACCCATCCTACTGGACATTGGGGCCGTGTGGTGTCACTGGTGTCATGTCATGGACCGCGAATCCTACGAAAGTGCCGACACCGCCGAAATCATCAACCGGGAATTCGTTGCAGTCAAGGTAGACCGCGACGAACACCCCGAGGTGGACAGCCGCTATCAACTGGCGGTTTCCGCGATTTCCGGCACCGGGGGTTGGCCGTTGACGGTTTTTCTTACGCCCGACGGCCATCCATTTTACGGCGGCACTTATTTTCCACCGGCGGATCAATGGGGCCGCCCGGGCTTCAAGAAGATTCTGTTGGCCATTGCCGATGCCTATCGCGAGCGTCGCCACGAAGTACTTAAGTCGGCCGGCGAAGCCATGAATATGCTGGCCGCGGCGGAGGGTTATGCCGGACGACAGGCCGAGCTTTCGCCGCGACTGGTCGGCATCATGGTGCAGTCGGCGTTACCCGTCTTCGACGAGAAGAACGGGGGCTTCGGTAGCGCACCCAAGTTCCCTCATCCTGCTTCGCTCGATCTGCTGATGGATTGGTACGTGCGCACGCATGAAGAACGCGTGGCCACAGTCATTACTACAACGCTCACCAAGATGGCCCAAGGCGGAGTTTACGATCAGCTCGCGGGGGGCTTTCATCGCTACTCGGTTGACGAGCGTTGGGTTGTGCCCCACTTCGAGAAGATGTCGTACGACAATTCCGAGCTCCTGAAGAATTACCTCCACGCCTATCAAGTGTTCGGCTATGAGTTCTATGGCCATGTGGCCCGCGACATTGTTCGCTGGATGGACGAGTGGCTCAGCGATCGCGAACGCGGCGGCTTCTATGCCTCGCAGGACGCGGACATCAATTTGGATGATGATGGCGACTACTTCACCTGGACGGTCGAAGAGGCCAAGACGGTTTTGAACGATGAAGAATTTCAGGCAGCCGCACTGCATTTTGACATCGAAGCAGCCGGCGAGATGCACCACAATCCGGCGAAGAACGTTTTGTGGCTAAGCGCCCTGCCAGAACAAGTTGCCTCTCACATGGGCATAGATGTCGCCGCGGCGCTCGACCTGCTTGCGTCGGCAAAGACCAAGCTTTATGCGGCACGTCTGCGGCGCCCTACACCATTTGTCGACAGGACCGTCTACGTTAACTGGAACGCCATGTGCATCTCTGCCTACCTGCAGGCCGCACAAGTCCTGGGGCTCGAAGACGTCCGCAAGTTTGCGCTACGCTCGCTCGATCGCATTTTGTCGGAAGCCTGGGACGAGGAGCGCGGGCTCGCGCACGTTATCGCCTATGCCGATATCAAAGCTGCGCCGCGCTTCGTCCGTGGCCTGCTCGACGACTATGCCTTTAGCGTGCTGGCCTGTCTCGACGCGTATGAAGTCACCGGCGACATGAGCTACTTCAGATTCGCCCAGAAGATCGCCGACGAAATGATCCGCCGTTTCGGCGATGCAACTTCAGGCGGTTTCTTCGATACGGAAGCCACGCTAGACGAAAAACTACAACTCGGCGCGCTGTCGGCACGACGCAAACCGTTCCAGGACGCACCCACTCCGGCCGGCAATCCCAGCGCCGCGATTGCTTTGTTACGGTTGCATGCATACACCAACGATCCGAAGTATCGCGACAAAGCTGAGGATACGCTGCAGGTCTTTGCCGCAATGGCGGAGCAGTTTGGCATTTACGCTGGAACCTATGGAATTGCGGCGACCTGGCTTTCGCGGCCGCACACTCTGGTGGTGGTTGTGGGCGAGGACCAGAAGGCGGCACAACTTTTGAAGGCCGCCGCCGCACCGTTCGCCGTCAACAAGTCGGTAGTTCAGTTGACTGACAGCGAAGCCGTGGCTCAGAATTTGCCACCGGTGTTGGCGGAAATAGTTCCGAATCTTCCCGCGTTGAAAGCAAAACGGTCGCTGGCAATTGTGTGTACGAATTTCACTTGCCGCCCACCGGTTGACAGCGCAGATGAATTATCAGCGATATTGCGCGAGGCAATCTCTGGAACTTAAAGATGTGGACAGTGTTGCCGATAAGGAAAACAGCGGTGAGAGCCCGCCTTCAAGGGCGGGTAGGACAGCCTACGGCTGCGTCGAAGCGCGCGGGCGGCGCGAAAACGTGTCGCCCGCGATTAGCTATTAGCATGTGACTCACGCCAATCCCAGGACAATTATCTTGCCTCGCAAATCAATAACTAAACCATCGTCCAAAATGAGTAGCGCTGTGAAGAAACTGCCGACCTCCGTTGTTAGTCGTCATGCTGCCGGGAAGAGGGCAGCCAAGGCTCCCAAAGAGCACTTCGCATCCTCGAAGAGCAGCCAAGGGAAGAGGGCAGATAGTTTTCATGGTGGCCGATACGTTACACCAAACGGCAACGTATCCCTTGGGATTCCCACCTTCTGGACGCTGCGGCAGACGAATGACGACTTGGAGGTGGAAAGTCCGTCACGCAAAACCTCGGTCATCGTGACCGCATTTCGGCGAGAGAAAGGCGTAGCAAAACTCGACGCCCGCGAATATCTGAAGCATTTCCTCCAAAGTGCGTCCATCAAAGGACGAGCTCAGGCGGGAAAGCGCACTCCCTCGCGCGCCCAGTCCCGCTTCCGCGATTCCGAGGGCGATCATTGGCAGATTGACGTCCTCACCAACGGAGACACATTGCTGCTCGCCACTTTGAATAGCAGCCTGCCGCTGCGCTCGCAAGAGCCACGAGTGGGCGCTAAAATTCTGACCGCCCTAACACTTAAATAGCTTGGTTTGAAAGCTAGGGTTGGACATCGTCCCGACATCATTTCAGCGAAGCAAGCCTACGTTCCGGCGAATTCGGCAAGGCTAAACTGGCGCAATGGACCTGATGTCGCCACGACAGTCCGCAGCTTGCTATGCCGACTGTTTTCAATACGCCTCGTCCAACAACTCCACCAGGTGCGCCACTCTGCTATTCAAGCCTTTGCGTTTGGCACCTACCTTGAGCTGTAACATGCAACCTACATTTGCGGTGGCCACGACCTCCGGCGTAACACTGGCGATATATTCCATCTTCTCGTCCAGAATCTTCATTGAGATTTCGTTCTGCACCACGTTATAAACGCCAGCGCTGCCGCAGCAGGAATCGGCACGCGGCGACTCCACCAACTCAGCTCCTATGAACTTGAGTAACTGCCTTGGGGCGCTGCGTACGCCTTGTGCGTGCGCCAAGTGGCACGGATCCTGGTAGGTGACCTTCGCCTTCAGTTTACGCACCGGCTCCCTCAATCCTACTTGCGCCAGATACTCGCTGATATCGCGGACCTTGCCGACGAATTGCTGCGCCCGCTCCGCGTACACAGGATCATGCTCCAGCAGCCCCGCGTATTCTTTCATGGTCGAGCCGCAGCCGGCGGCGTTGGTCACGATCGCGTCGAACTCGGGCTTGAGCATTGCGTCAATGTTATGGCGTGCCTGAGTACGCGATTGCTCGAGGTAGCCCGCGTGCAAGTGCAAAGCTCCACAACAAGTCTGACTGCGTGGGATGTGCACTTCGATGCCATTCTTCGTCAAAACACGAATTGTTGCGCGATTCAAGTCCGCAAACGCCACGCTGCCAATGCAGCCAATGAGGAAGGCTACGCGGCCGCGAATGGTACCCGCAGCTGGATAGACCCGGCCGAGGTCGGCGAAAGAGAAGTCGCTGTCGATCCGTGGGGAGAGAGCATCGAGTTCTGCGATGCCCAGCAGCTTCAGCAATCCGCTCCCGCGTACCAGGCTTTGCAGTCCGGAGCGTTGATAGAAGCGCACCAGACGGGCATTCCGCGCCAGGCTGGTGAACGACGGCAACACCTTCCCGTAAAAGTGTGACCGTACTTTGCCTTGCAGCCAGCTACGCTGATAATTCTCTTCGATCTGCGAGCGTGTGCTCTCCAGCAATTTGCCGTAGGGAACACCAGAAGGGCAGGCGGTCTGACAGTTCAAACATCCAAGGCAGCGGTCAATATGCGTGACGAAGGAATCGCCCAGCGCCAGCCTGCCCTGGTCAACCAGCACCATCTGATAGATGCGTCCGCGCGGCGAATCCATCTCCGTACCCAGCGCGCGGTAGGTTGGGCACTGATCCAGGCATAGTCCGCAGTGAACACACTTCGAGTACAGGTCCCACGTTGGCTTCTCGCCTAGCGAGAAGTTTGAGGGTGGTTTTTCAGCAACTGGAGCCATGCAAGATACCCTCGGAACCGGCCACGATTCAAAATGTCGTTAGGATCGAGCGCCTGCTTGACGGCGCGCATACTGCCTTCATGAGTAGGACTAAGACACAGCAGTTTTCCTCTCAGAATGATACGGGCGCAGCAGGCTGGTGATAGTCGTCTGCGGAGCTCATCGAAAGGCTCCTTCGAAGGGTCTGCCGGCATCGCAGGTAGGCAAAGGGCCGCCACGAGATTACCTATGCCCACGCGTCCAACCATCGCGACACCTGTTGCCCCTGCCGATTTCTGCAATATTCCAATGGCGACACTCACTTCGGAAACCGGAACGCTGAACAGCGCTTGAGACCATGACCACCCCGTAATATCGGCGGAAGATTCATCCACGCCCGGAGAAGATGGAAATTTTTGGATGGCGTGCCATAGCTTGTCTTCCTGGTCGCCGTCTAATTCGCTGCTGATCGCTAGGCCTAGCTCTTTGCGATAGCGCGCCAGTACAGCATCGCTACCCGAAGCCCGGATGCAGATGCCCCATGCGTTGGTCATTATCTCGAGGCGCATCAGCTGGCTTGCGCTGGGCGAAACCAGCTCCAGGCACATCGGTGACAGCGGCGAGCACAGAACCGCGTCGCGAAACTTCAAGGCCTCCATCCAATTTGTGAATTGAGCTACAAATGTCCTCGTCTGTCGTGGTGCCGGAAACAGCTTGAAGCTGGCGGAAGTGATCACCGCCAGTGTTCCGTGGCTGCCGATCAGGAGCTTCATCATGTCGTATCCAGCGACATTTTTGACCACACGGCCGCCGCCTTTCGCCTTGCGTCCATCGCCGGTAATGAAGCGAACGCCGAGGCAGAAGTCGCGCAGTGCTCCATAGCCGTGTCGCATGGGTCCATGGCTGGCCGTT
Source organism: uncultured Acidobacteriaceae bacterium (assembly GCA_963748225.1). Taxonomy (GTDB): domain Bacteria; phylum Acidobacteriota; class Terriglobia; order Terriglobales; family Acidobacteriaceae; genus Bog-257. Next base: position 982,448 of record CAVVHW010000007.1, on the reverse strand, counting down.
GCAAGCACACTGCCGATTGTCGCGCGCTCGGGAAAAGGCGGATCGGATGCAAAGAGCAAGTGGTCCGCTCCAACCATCGCACTCAGTTGAGCAACGGACATGCCAGCACCGACGCCAACGGTGAGATCGGCAGGATCGTAGTGTTCAACGTCTCTGAGACGAGTGGTATACAGCACCACGTCTCCACCAAACGGCAGCGGACGACCCTCCGCGGTGCCGGCCGGAAACACACTAAATCCGTGCTGATTCGCAAGGCGCAGAATCGCTGCAATCTCATTCACGGAAGCTGGAGTCACCGCGATTGGCTGAGGTTTATCAAGGGAGCGCGCGAACACTTCCATAGCCGGGTTGTCAAACCTCGGTCGCATCCGCTCGGGCGGCTCCGCCACATGCTCCGCTCCGCAGATCGCCCGCAGATCGGGGACAAGGCGCGCAGCGGTCGTCGCGGTGCTCACATACCCTCCTGCATCAGCACTGGATTCTGCGAAGGGCCGATGATCTCGCGGCACATGCGCGGCGTGGGAAATATTTTCTGCGGGTTCAGCACTCCGGTAGGGTTGAATGCATTGCGGAGGCTGATCATAACGTCGAGATCTTCGTCGGTAAACAATCGCGACATCAGATCACGCTTCTCCATCCCAACACCATGCTCCCCGGTAATGGAGCCGCCGCATTGGATGCAAAACTCCAAGATGTCCCGGCTCGCCGACAATACGCGTTCGAACTGCTCTGCATTACGCATATCGAACAGGATCAGGGGGTGCAGATTGCCGTCTCCCGCATGGAAAATGTTGCCGATAATTAAGTCGTATTTTTTCGCGACATTGCCGATGTGGCGCATCACCGCCGGTATCTGGCTGCGCGGGACAACACCGTCCTGGGTGTAGTAGGAAGGAGAAACCCGCCCGAGCGCCGCAAACGCCATCTTCCGTCCCTTCCACAGCAGGGCGCGCTCCTCTTCGTCCTGGGCGCGCCGCACCTCGCGCGCCTTCTGAGCTAAACATACCTCTCTCACAGCTACCGCCTGCTCTTCCACCGCCTCGCAAAGGCCTTCCAATTCGATCAGCAAAACCGCACCTGCATCCAGCGGATATCCGGCATGGCAGAACGCTTCCACCGTGCGCAAAGTCCATCCATCCAGCATCTCCAGAGCGGCAGGGGTAATGCCCGCGGCGGTTATCGCAGAAACCGTAAGCGCCGCGTCGTCCACCGATTCAAAGATGCCGAGCAGGGTGGCGATCTTTTCCGGTTTCCGCAGCAACTTCACCGTAATCGCCGTGGCGATGCCGACGGTCCCTTCCGTCCCGACAAAGAAGCCGGTCATGTCGTAGCCGTAAGACTCCGCAGCCTTGCCACCGAAACGCACGATCTCGCCGCTTGGCAGTACCACTTCCACCCCGGTGACGTGGTTTACGGTGACGCCGTGCATCAGGGTGTGAGGCCCGCCAGAGTTTTCGGCGACGTTACCGCCGATGGTGCAAGCTTTCTGGCTGGAGGGATCGGGCGCAAAGTACAACCCGAGGTGCGCCACATGTTCCGAGAGTTGCAGGTTGACCACGCCGGGCTGCACCACCGCGCGCTGGTTCTCGACGTCAACCTCAAGGATGCGGTTCATACGCGACAAGGCAATCACTATGCCGCCCTCTTGTGGAATCGAGCCACCACTAAGTCCGGTACCAGCACCGCGCGCGACTACGGGAAGTTTCTCGGCCGTGGCCAGCCGCATGATTTGTGACACCTGTTCAGTGTTCTGAGGGAAAACGACCACTCCGGGTGTGCTCTTCCGGATGCCGGCATCGTACTCGTACAACATCAGGTCTTCAGGACAGTCCAAGACGGCATCGCATCCGGCGATCTTGCGGAGATGATCGACAAGGCCAGGCAAGTTCACAGGCAAGGTAGCACCGCTTTCGGGCGCTTTTACGATGTTACTCTCAACTCGAGGACGTCTGAATATAGGCGCGCATCGACTCTGCTTCAATGGATTTCTCGTCGAGATGACAGCGCAGCAAATCGCGCAGCGAGAGGAAGCCGATGAGCGTGGATCCATCGCAGACCGGAAGATGTCGAATGCCGTAGGTTTGCATCAGGCACATCGCTTCTTCCGAGCCAGTGCTGGGAGTAACCGTGCGCAGATCTGTGCTCATCACCTCGGCAATATACGTAGCAAGTGGGTCACGCCGTTCAGTCACCACCCGTCGCATGAGGTCACGTTCGGAGAAGACGCCGACTAATTGCGCGCCATCAAGTACCGGTACCGCGCCCACGTTGCACTCCACCATATAATGGGCGGCCTCAAACACTGTCTGATCTGGCTGGACGTAATGAATTGTGCGATTTAGCAGCTCACGGATAGTCGCCATTGCGGCTCCCTTCAAAATTGCAGTCCGGCAAGCCTTCTCGAATGCTCGGCGGATCACGTCTTTAGCTCTGCGACGCCGGGCGAAATCACAGATCACGACTTCTATCCGGTTCCCTGGGGTGAGCCTGGGCCCAGGGCGCGTGGGCGGAAGCGAGTATATTCCGAACGCCAAGCCGATGTGAAGCAGAATTTGAGGCACGGAGCCAGCCAGATGGACCGCTGCCAGCCAGTATCCAGGATGCAGAAGGCCCCGAATTTCGTGCGGAATTCTTCCTTCGCCGCTGGGCAATTTACAATCGATCAAACCGGAACATCCGGAAACGAGATAGGTGCAAGCGTGTCTGAAGCTGATCGAGCGCACCGTGCCGCTATTATTGGACTTGGCAAAATGGGCAGCATCCTTGTGCAAGCATTCTGTCGCCAGCAGGTATTGCAAGCCAGCAACATTGCCGCAACCGTAAATCACGCAGAAAAGGCTGGCGTTCTTTCCGCGAAGTACGGCATCGAAGTCACAACCGACAACCGTGCTGCCATCCGCGATGCAAATGTTATCTTGCTATGCGTCAAGCCGCAGACGCTGGGCGACGTAGTGCTGGAGATTGCCAACGATCTCCTTCCCGACCAACTGCTGATCTCGATCGCGGCTTCCGTTCCCACTTCATATATCGAGCAGCGCATCCCCGCCGGCATCGCTGTCATTCGCGCCATGCCCAACACGCCGTCCATGGTTGGCGCTGGCATGACCGCATTCTGCTGCGGCAAGGCAGTTAAGCCGCAAGACTTGGATGTAGTCGGCACACTGTTTGGCACCGTGGGTGAAACCGTGCGAGTGGACGAAAAGCACATGGATGCAGTCACAGGCTTGTCGGCAAGCGGCCCAGCTTACATTTTCATGATCCTGGAATCGCTGGCCGAGGGTGGCGTCAAGATGGGGCTGCCACGCGACATCGCTATGAAGCTAGCCGGTCAGACTGTAATGGGTTCAGCCAAAATGATGCTGGAGACGGGGGATCATCCTGCCTTGCTGAAGGACGCTGTCGCTACTCCTGCTGGCTGCACCGTGGATGGCATTCTCGAACTGGAAGAAGGAGGCCTTCGGGTAACGCTGATCAAGGCCGTGGTAAAGGCCTCTCAGCGGGCCAAGGAGTTGCTGTTTAGCTGACAGACAACGATGCGCCACACGCAAGACATCCTGCGTTGTGGCTGATATCCTCAACCATTTGGCGCACATTGTGCGCGGAGGACTAGGAACGAATGTCGAATGGTCTCGATGGCCGTACGGTGGTGGTGTTCGGCGTGGCGAATAAGCGCAGCATTGCTTGGGCCATTGCCCAGCAGATGCAACAGGCTGGAGCGCAACTGGCCATCACCTATCAGAACGAGCGCCTGAAGCAGGAAGCCGACGACCTGATTGCGGCGCTGCCTAATTCGCAAGCCTTCCAATGCGATGTCAGCCGCGACGAAGAGATCGCACAGCTGTTCGAGCAACTGCAGTCGCGCTACGGCAAGCTGGACGCGCTTGTACATAGCATTGCCTTCGCTCCCGCCGAAGAGTTGAAGGGCGAGTTCGCTACTACCAGTCGCGACGGCTTCCGCGTTGCGCTCGACATCAGCGTCTATTCGCTGGTGGCGCTTGCCCGCGCTGCGCGACCACTCATGATCGACGGCGGCAGCATCATGACTCTGACCTACTATGGCGCCGAAAAAGTAGTGCCACGATACAACGTGATGGGGGTCGCCAAAGCCGCGCTGGAAGCGAGCGTGCGGTACCTGGCCTACGACCTGGGCAAGAACAAGATTCGCGTGAACGCCATCTCCGCCGGCCCCATCAAGACCCTCGCCGCGCGCGGCATCTCCGGCTTTGGCGATATGCTGGGCGCGCAAGCCGAGCGCGCCCCCCTTCAACGTAACGTAGATGTGAAAGAGGTCGCCTCGACCGCCGTTTTCCTCGCCAGTGATGCCTCTACTGGCATCACCGGAGAAACCATCTACGTCGATTGCGGGTATAACATTATGGGGTTTTGAGGACGGGTTGTAGCGTGGGTTCAGTGGGTTGCGGGCTGGAAGCTATCTACTGGGACAACTCACATAGGATGAACATGACCAGTGTGCGTATGGACAAATGGCTCTGGGCCGCACGATTCTTCAAGACCCGTTCCCTGGCTGTCCGTGCTTGCGACCTCGGCAGAATTCAATCCAATAACCAGCCCGCCAAAGCTGCGCGCGAGGTTCGCGTCGGCGACCTTCTATATATCAAGACTGATAGTGGCGACTTTCAGCTGAGGGTCCGGCTACTCAGCGAGGTGCGCGGGCCGGCGCCGGTGGCACAGACTCTCTATGAGGAAACCGACGCGAGCCGGGAGTTGCGGTTGAAGCTGGCGGAAGAGCGTAAGGCCATGCGGAATTTCGCTCCCGCACCCGAAGGCCGGCCCTCCAAACGAGACCGCCGCAAAATCATCCAATTCCGCGACGATCGCGGCTAGGTTCCGTTTTTGCAGTGACGGCGAACGTCACTTCCTCTTCACCACAATCTTCCTTTCCTGGTCGGCTTGGCGTTCGAGGCAGATTTCCACGTCGCGTTCCTTTTCGAAACGCGGAAACTTTTCTCCCCACTCTAGCAGCACCAGGTTGCCAGGCTCGGCGAAGAGCTCGTCAAGGCCAAGGGTGTCGAGCTCACGCGGAGTGTCGATGCGGTACAGATCGACGTGGAACAGGTTCACCTCAGGGCCACGGTACTCGTGGATCAGAGTGAACGTAGGGCTGGTAACGTCGTCCTGCGAAGCGGCGTGGAGACCTTCAGCAATACCCTTCACCAGCGTGGTCTTGCCGGTGCCAAGATCGCCACGCAGGATGACCATGCGCGCCGTCTTAAGCGTAGGCGCGAGCTTGCGGCCCAGCGCCATGGTCTCTTCGGCTGAGTGTGTGATGTGCTCGTGCGGGTTCATCGCCTAACAAAGGCCAATTCTAGCAGCCTGCTCATCGGATCCTGTGGGGAGGCGCCTCTTTCCCTGTACGGCGTAGAGGTTGGCAGAATGCGCTACAGGCGGCGGTCAACCCACCAGAGCAAATCCCTGTCCCACCCAGTCAGCATGTTGCGTGGTGCGCTGCCTTGCGATCACTGCGGCGAGTGCTCTTTGTCACTGTCTTGCTGGCAAGGCACGGCTAGTCTTTAGGATGACGTATGTGGGGCTGCCATGGTGCCAGGCAGCAGAACTCGGGTTAGCAAGTGCCGGGCGAAAGGAAAGCTCGTGAAAACCAACCATCTGGGAATCAACAGCAAACTCGTTCATGCGGGTCACAAAACTGATCCGACTGGCTCAGTTAACGTCCCTATTTACCAGACCTCCACTTTCGCATTTCCGAGTGCAGCCCAAGGCGCGGCGCTCTTCTCCGGCGAGCAAGATGGCTTTATCTACACACGTATCGGCAACCCGACGGTTCGCGCTCTAGAGGATAACGTTGCCGAGCTTGAAAATGGATGTGGAGGCATCGCCACCAGTTCCGGAATGGGAGCGATTTGCACGGTTTACCTTGCTTTGCTAAACTCCGGCGATCACGTTGTGAGTACAGCTTCCGTCTACGGCCCGACCCGCGGCTTGTTGGAGAAAGATTTTTCACGATTCGGAGTCGACTCGACATACATTGATACTTGCGATCTGGCGCAAGTGGAAAAGGCTTTACGCCCTAACACGAAGCTCGTCTACGTGGAGACCCCTTCCAATCCAACCATGCAAGTTACCGATATCGAACGGGTGTCGGAGATCGCCCACAGACATGGCTGCCTGGTGGTTGTGGACAATACTTTCGCCAGTCCCTATCTGCAACAACCACTGGACCTGGGCGCTGACGTAGTCCTTCACTCCGCGACCAAATTCATCAACGGTCATGCCGACGTAGTAGGCGGAATCCTGGTCGCGAAGGAAATGGAAATCTACAGGCGCCTACACCGAATGATGGTGAATTCAGGTTGCAATATGGATCCTCATCAGGCCTTCCTGGTACATCGAGGCCTGAAGACCCTTGGGATCCGTGTGGAACGCGCGCAAAAGAGTGCCCTTGAAATTGCTCGCTGGCTTGAAGTACAGCCTGAAGTGAAAGCGGTTCGCTACATTGGACTAAAATCCCACCCGCAACACGAGATCGCCAAACGACAGATGAGCGGCTTCGGCTCAATGATCAGCTTTGAGCTCGAAGGAGGTATGGAAGCCGGGCGTCTGCTTATGGATGGGGTCCGGCTCGCCACTCTGGCGGTTTCGCTGGGAGGCGTCGAATCCCTCATCGAGCATCCGGCGTCGATGACCCATGCAAGTCTCTCTCCTAGTGATCGGCGGCTGGCGGGATTTAGCGACGGTCTCGTCCGCTATTCCGTGGGCATTGAGGACGTAGAAGACCTGATTGCCGATCTGCGCCAGGCCCTCGACGCAGTTTTAGCCAGTGTAGAACTGCCGAGCGATAGCCTGCTAGAGACTGCTGCCGTCTCCAGTTAGTGACCCTTCTGCTGAAATATTGCCGCAGTCGCAATTGCGACTGCTGGGTACAAACTGCCATCGAAACGCCACGTCTTCATGACAGCGGCGCCGCAGGAGTCTGTCCAAACAGATGCATCCCGAGCAGCAGCCCTAGCGTCTGCCGAGCAGTCTCGTCTCTCTGCTCGCGTCGCGGGATTTTATAGTGAATGAAGTAGCGCATCTCCGATTCGATTTCCCGCTCTTCCAATACGCGCCAGCCGGCGCGCTCATACATATGGAGTGGCCGCCGCGCTGTGGTCGCATAGCCGGCATAATACCCGCAGGCACTGAGCAAGGCGACGCAGCGTGCCCAGAAGTTTGCCCGTATCACAACCGCCTCGGTTGCAAGGGCGAAGAAGGTCAGCACCTCAAAGGCCCCTCTCGTCACCTTGGGGGCAACAAAGTCGTAGGCTGCAGCCTGGAATTGCCGAAGCGCGACGTTAAACGCCATCGCCGAATGCAAGCTGCCGGATGGATTCCTGTACGCGCAGACAAGTTGCTCTTCATAGGGGATGCGGGTCTTGACCCTTCCGGCCTCGTGGTCCCAGACCCACAGCTTTCGCACCAGTCGGTTAGTGCCGACCTTCGAGAAAGACTGATAGAAGGCCTCTTCATATTCCTGCACAGCAACGGGGTTTGATGTGTCAAGCAGTTCAAAGTTGAAGTCTTTCACTTTCTCACCTCTAAATACAGTGGGATCTCTTTTGCTGGTACCAGTGTGATTTGGGCCCTCGCTTCTACCGGTTCGCGGTTGGCCAGCGCCAAGCGATACCGCTGACCGATGATGGAAAGCGTCGTGATCATCTCTGCCATGGCAAATTCGTTGCCCACGCAGATATGTTTTCCGGTTGCGAACGGAAGGTATGCACGCCGCGGCCAGTAAGAACCTTGCGCGAAGCGCTCCGGACAGAACTCTTCTGGGTCACTGCCCCAAACCTCGGAGCGATGGATGCCATAGACGGAGATCAGAATGGTCGCCGACTTGGGAATCTCATACCCGTTGATCTCTTCGCCTTGCATACACTGACGCGCCAGCGTGTGTCCGGGCGGATACAGTCGCATCGCCTCGTTGAGGACCTGGACGGTGTAGCGCATTCGCGAGAGGTCTTCCCACTGCGGTGTACGGCCTTGCAGCACCCTGTCGATCTCTTCGTGCCACTGGCGAGCGTGTTCCGGATGAGAGGCGAGTAGATATAGCGCCCAGGCCATCACACTTGAGGTGGTCTCGAACCCCCCGAGAAATAGCGTCTTGGTTTCGTCGATAACTGCGCTCTGAGGCAGCTTCTCCCCGCTCTCGGGATCTTCCGCCGCCATCAGCACACTCAAGAAATCTTTCGTCTCGGGTTGGCCGCTTCTCCGGCGGCCCTCGACATGCGATTCGATGAACCGATCCAGAAACTGGCTGTGGCCATGCAGGCGCCGGTTGCGGTGTACCGGGCAGCCCAAGGGAAGCGCAAACAGCGAAGTGTTATGCTGCCGCAACAGCAGCATTGCCTGACGCAAAGCGGTTCCCAGACGAGACGCTGTTTCCTGACCAATGTTCGTGGAAAGGAGCATGCGGCCAATCGCTGATATGGTCAGCCGCTGCGTCTCACCGACAACCTCAATTGGCGCGCCATTGATTCGCTTCGCCTCCCAATCTTTGAGTACCTCGCCGACCGAGTCGCAGACAGTAGGTACCAGTCTTCTCAAACGCTCCCCTCGCAACAGCGGCTGAACGAGCTGATGGCGTTTGCGCCACTTGGGGCCTTCGCTCACCAGCAGCCCATTGCCGGTAACAGTCGCGAGGCGCTTGTAGTGTTCGCCCCTTTCGTAGCGCTCGCGATGCGAGACCAGCACCTGGTAAGCGACCTCAGGATTCGCGGTTGCCAGGAACCTCTTGTGGAGGACACGGAACTGCGCCAAGCTCCCTTTCTGCCGTCCGAGTTCGGCGACGAAGCGGTGAGGAGCGTGTGCAAACTCCTTCGCGCTACCCAACAACCAGTGGCCATCTGCTTTAGGAATGGAGTGCGAAGCGACGCTGCTCATGGCTCTCCTTGTTGATCAGGTTCGTGGTCTCCTGCGAAAAAGCTTCGTCGAGTCCGGCACCGGTCTCCAGCAAACGGGCGACGGAGTCGGCAAAGTGGGCCATGGGCATCCCGTCGACAATGTCGTGATCGGCGGCATATGCCAAGCAAAGCATTTTCCGTGTCACAACCTTGCCATCGCTGTTCAGCTGCAGGCGGGACGTGATATTGCCGACAGCGACCGAGGTGGTGTGTACAGTGGGGATTATCGCGAACACAGGATTGGCGGCAGCACGATTTCTCACATTCGTTACGATCATGGTTCCCGTCGTTCGCTTCAGCCAATAGGGATTGCGTTTGCATTGCCAGGCCAGAAGCCGCCGTATCAACCACGGAGAGCAGGCCAGTTTCCGGCGCGCCTGCACCGTCGCATCTTCGGCCAGGTCAGAGGCTCTCACCGCTTGTCGTATTTCCCAATTGATTTGCGCCAGCGTCTTGTTTTGAGCCGCACGGATGATATGACCGACAGGAATACGAACTCCACCGGGAAGCCGCTTGTCGATCGGCGAGAGCATGTCGATGTCCTCGAAGGTAAGCAGCTTCTTGCCGTAGCGATAGGTATGCATGATGGAATGCTGCATTGCCGCCTGCACCACGCAATAGACGATGAAGGCATGAAACGAAACCGCAATTCGCAGCTCCTTCTCGATCCGGCGAATCGCCGCCAGGCTGTCGGTGACGTCCACTTCGCTAATACCTCGCACGACGTGTGGCCTGCACTGCCAGAGAAAAGCGATCATCCCGTTGCGAATCTCGGGCCAAGGCGTCTCTCGAACGACCGGTTGAAGTTTCATAGCTACGCCACCTCGTCGCGATGGCAGTCGCGGAAAAACCCCATGAACTTGCAGAGCGACTCGACGGCCTGGAGTGTGACGGCGTTGTAGAGTGAGGCCCTCACGCCCCCGAGCGACCGATGGCCGGCTAGACCGTAGTAGCCGCCGATCTCGGCGAGTTCCAGGAACTTGTGCTCGAGCTCTGCTGTTGGCAGTCTAAAAGCGACATTCATCAATGAGCGATCTTTAACGGCGGCGTGGCCCTGATAAAAGCCTCCGCTGTTGTCGATGGCGCTATACAGCCGCTCGGCTTTGGCTGCATTGAGGGCTTGCATCGCTCCCACTCCGCCGATTTCTTCACGCAGCCAGCGGGTTACCAGCATGGTCACGTAAATTGCGAACACCGGCGCGGTATTGTAGATCGATCCCGCCTCGACGTGCGACCGGTAGTCCAGCATGCTGGGCAGGTTGTCGGGGATCCGCTGCAGCAAGTCGTGATGAACCACTGCCACAGTGACTCCAGCGGGGCCGAGGTTCTTCTGGGCGTGGGCGTAAACCAACCCAAAGCGGCTCACGTCGAAGGGCCGACTCAGGAAGTCCGAAGACATGTCGCAAATCTGCGTAACATTTTCATGGCCGCGAAAACCGTGAAATTGCAGACCTTCGACCGTCTCATTGGCAACATAGTGGAAGTAGGCGGCCTGCGAATCGAAGGCGAGTTCCTCAGCCCGCGGCAACTGGCAAAAGCCACCGTCCTCGCCGCTCCACAGCACCCTCATTTGCCCCTCGCGACGTGCCTCGGCGATGGCCTTTCCGCTCCAGTAACCGGTATGAAGGTATTCGGCCACCCGGCCAGTCCCTCGCAGGAAACTCATGGGCACCATGGAGAACTGGAGGGTTCCGCCGCCCTGCAGAAACAGCACATGGTAATCGGCGGAGACGTGCAGCAGTTCCCGGATGTTCGCCTCGGCTTCATCCACCACGTCGCGGAACCAGGTTGAGCGATGGCTCATACCCAAGACTGAGAGCGCTTGTCCCGGTACCTGCCGGATGGCGCGCTCGGTCTGTTCCAGAACACTTTGCGGCAAGGCGCCAGGGCCACCGGAAAAATTAAAGCTATTGGCGTCTATCGTGCTGGCTGACGAAACGGAAGTGCTGATACTCGGCATCTTGCCCTCCATGGCGTTTTGGGATTCTCTGCCTGAGCCCGGGCGGGATTGCTCTTTCCGAATCCCGCGCCGGGCGTCTTGGCAGCAGGTCACCATGCGGGTGAAAATAGCCGTTGCGGTGCCCCACAGTCTTTAAGAGAAGCTTAGAAATATGTTGGAAAGATGTTATTGAAGCTAAGGCGCTGGAGAGACACCGCTTAGCAATTGCTGGAAGCTCCTGATGTCACATCTCGGGAAGCAGGCGCGCCCACGCAAGGGTGACATTCCAAAGTCGCAAAGTCGATCTCCCGGTGGGGTGAAGATGGGAGCCACCTGCATTCTCAAATGCAACGAAATTCTCACGGTTTCGTGGTCGGACCCTTGGAAGCCCCCAATCCACGATCCGCCAAAAACGACACTGCGCCCCTGCGGATGGGCATATGCGAGATACTCAGGTTCAAGTTTGAAGCAGGGGCGCGAGACGCGGAGCGAGGCCGCCGGCCGGCAAGCCATCGACACTTTAGCTATGGGATACGTTGGGGAAAGGGACAAAACTGGGCACAGCCGAAGACAGCCAGTTCCACAGTGCAGTAATTCACTGAAAAAGAATGGCTCCTCAGGTAGGACTCGAATCCTCATTCAAACGTAATTTCAACAACATGGAAAGCAACGGACGGCACAAAGAGCAGTTGTAGCACATGCAAGGCAACTGCTAGCGGCAGGTGATTGGCAGGTGGAATGAAGGAGAGGTCTCAGGGCCGGAAGTTGCCCCCTGCGCGGATAGGCGAAACTTACGATGGAGAATTGGTCGAAATAGAGCCGTTTTGGCTACCTCAAGAAATGACCTTATAACGGCTCCGTTTGCGCTACAAACGGTGTATTATTCCGACACCGCATTTGGACAGGGGGGCCGTCAAAAAAGCCTAGGAGGTTGAGATGTCACTAGCGAAGAAAATTACTTTGGTGCTTCTTGCACAATTTCTCTTGTTTTTTGCTGTCGCTAGCAAGGGACCATCCGCTTTTGCGCAGCAAAACAATCCACCTTATCTAGTGTGTGGGCAAGCTGGTTATGAATGCTCTTACATCCTGTGGGACGGACATGGGAGCAGGGGTTTTGTAGTCGAGGGTTACAACATGAATTTCCCCATTTCGGACCAGTATCTTGGGTTCAAATTCTGCATGCATGCTGCCACGGCCTCACGCTCCGATGCCTAACTGGCCCGCATGCCATGGAAAGCCCGGGACTTCGTTTGATACAAATGGGGTGATTAATCGGGGCAAGAACGGCTAGCGGTAGGCTCCCCTTGCCCCTTTTTGCTTTTTCCTAAGATTGCCGCCCTGCTTGTGATGCTTTGATGTTCGATTTTTCGCTGTCATTCTTAAGAGGGGATAACAAGGGGGTTTTCAGTGAAATGGTTTGAAAACCCTCTTGTCAGGGGGAGCCGCCTGTGGCGGCGTGGGGGCATTCCCTCCCGTTACGCTTTCCCTTGAGGGAAACGGGAAAAGGGGGCAAGAATCCTGATTTGGTGTCGGGCGATTACAGCCCTGAAAAGGCTGGCGTCGGCGGTTCGATTCCGTCCCTGGCCACCATGTTTTCAACAATCTACAAGGCTTCCCTTCGGCGTTTTCATTCCATTTCATTCCAAAACTGGCGCGGACGATTCGCCTCGTCTGGAATGCTGGAGTGTGGCGGGTGGCTGTCCTCTCGATTCGCGCTGTACGCCGGTGGTGTCTATAGCAAAGCCTCCTGACCGTCATCCTCCTCGGGCTCGGCTTCGATTCCCAAGGACGGTTGCACTGAACGTGGCACTATATCTGTTGCGTTCATTCCGGGTTCCCGGTCGAGAAGCTCGCGGATAGAAGCAAAATCGGGAATCTCAAGAGCATTGCTGATGGCACGGTCAATCTGGCGACGTACAGGGTCTGAATTTAGTTTTGCGAGGGGCTCTAGCGTTTGTACTGAAAGGGAATCGTAAGAATTTGCGAGCATTGCGACCTGCTTTCCCGAGAGCGCACGCACATCAAGAACTGGCATTGCCGCCCAAGCCGGTTTCTTCATTTGCATCCAAGCACTACGAGTCACGACCCTGCGGCCAAAATATAAAAGCACTGAAGGCGTGCTGTTCAACCACAAAAGGAGGGCCTTTTCTTGTTGTTCAGACAGTGAATCTGGTTTGAATGCCCACCAAGTGTTACCCAATGTTTCGGTTGCTAGTCCCACGGCAAGCACTCGATGGGTTATCGGCCAAAGTCGTTCGACAAGAAGAATACGCCCCGCCTTAGCCCACACATCTGTCGCGCTCTTGAGGTGTCTCCCGTGCGCCGCTTCTGTTCTGGCAAGCAGTGAGGCGTTAGGTTTTTGCGCAATCGTTACTACTTTGTGGGCTTCATGACCCCAGAATGCAGGATATGGTGTCCAGTCGTCTGTAGAAACTTCAAATGCATCGTGAATGTCGCGGCGGTCATAGCCTAGTGCACCCAACATATCCAGGCGACACATTGGAACGGTGAACGTGTCCGATATACCCGGAACACGTCCTTCCCCTCGTTGAAAGCTAAAACATGCCCGTAGAAGCTCGCTTTGCGCAAAAAGCGCTCCCGTCCAATTCTCTTTTCCTTTAGCGGGGGGCAGGGAAATAATCTCGCCAAGTTTTCCGCTCGGCCCGCGAACCGTGGTGATGCCCGTTCCCTCGACTCTGACAGGCTCGCCTATTTGAGTGATTCTATTGGCGAGGTCAAGTGCCTCATGAATGGACCGGGGATTACGCCAGAGGCTAATGTAAGTGGTGCGTCCTGCTGTTTTCTTGCCCGCCAATTTTCGAGCGATGAACAGAATTTCGGAAAGGTCGGTGTTCTCTGAAAAATTGGGCCGCTCTGCGTCATGGCTGGACACTACAGTTTCCAAGTGATAGCGGTCGGCAATCAGTTTCCGCGTATCGCCCCAAGCTTCACCGGAGACAAGGGCTGCCGGAAGCACGAAGGCTAGGCGTCCGTCCGTGTTAAGCCATCGGTCGGCAAGTGCGACGAACACGCTTCCCAAGCCCGCCGTGGCGCTGGCTCCGATTTGCTTTACCCGGCGTTTAAGTTCGGTTTGAAGTTTTCCCCGGTCATCAGGCAGAGAACCAAACAAGAGATTACCGCCCACACTGCGCACGAAAGGCGGATTCATGACGCAGAGGTCAAGTTTCGGAACCATAGCCTTTGTTACCTGCGAAAATGCCGCGCCGGTGCGGATGGTCTCGGTATGAGAGTAATCGAGGGCCATTTGGGTTTGGATTTCATTGCTGGTAAGAAAATCCAAGCTCCCCAGCTTCGCGATGCCGTGGTCAAGTCCAAGGGGCATGACGAATAAGGCCATCCGAACGAAAGCAACCTCGGGGGCGAGCATGGCTAAAGTTGATGCGGTGAGGTGAACAGCCGAAGGAAGGACATCGTAGCCGTGTAGGATGTTCTCCATTAGCGCCCGATGCAGTGTAGACATGTCCTTAAGGCCAAGCGGAAGGTCGCGGTCTGCACGCTCGCGGATATAAACGTCGGAGATTGCCTGAGCACTTGCCATGAGCAGGGTTCCTGTCCCACAAGCGAGGTCGGCCACTTTGAAGGATGCCAATTCTACCGGGTCGGTGAAATCCTGTTTCCATTTCGCGGCAAACGTGAGTTTCAGCAGAAGTGTGGCGGCGGAAACCGAGGTGTAGTAGGTTCCGAGATACTTCGCGTGATGCAGGAGCCAATGGTAGATGCGGCCCATGAGGTCATGGCGGAGGGCTGCCTGCTGAGAGCAAATTGAGATGGCTTCTGTAAGAAGCGCGCGGGCGGCGATAGTGGAATTAGCGTTGATAGGAAGTTCGTTCAAAACCCGCTCGCCAAGCTGGAAAATAGGAACGTAGTTGATGTTTTCCCAAATCCACTTCCAGTGTTTCGCGGTCGCTCCGACCGGGTCTTTATCTTTGTCGAGCTTCCGCAGTGAGGAAATGCGTCCATCGGTAGCGGCAAGCTGTTCCTGAAAGATAAAGGCGTTCGCGAGGACAAGCGCCGATACCTTTGCCGCCGTCTCCCTGCGGTCGTGCGCTTTTTCCTGCGTCTCGCCCTTCGGTGCAGAAAACCCGAGAATGCCTGATAAACGGTCGCAGGCCCCTTTCTGGCCCATCCAGAGCTTTGCCACGGCTTCCAGTACGACGGAGAGCGATTTAGCTGTCTGCTCTACGATGTCGTCTTTTGTTAGGGCTTCCTGTGCATGCCGCAAAGCATCCATCAGTGAAGCGGGCGTGCCTTCATACCACTCTGGGGTCTCGTGGGTTTCGGCGACGATTCGATACTTCAGCTGCGATGTGCGGAGTTTTTCTAAAACCTTAGTCGTCGGCGTGCTGCGAAGACCGATGGGATAGACCGCCGCTGCTGCAATGTGCGCGATTCCGCTGCCCACACGCTTGCGTGCGTCTTCCAGGACAATTTGCTCTGCATTGGGATGGTCTGCAAATTTTCCCTCGATAACCACTCGAAGCCCGCGTAATTCAAACAGGACATCTGGCCGATGCTTACCGTGAACGTGAATGGTTTCCGCGTCGGCGATGACGCCCAGCCGCGAAATGAGAATGGCGAGCTGAGTGTTTATAACCTCCTCGCGGTTCCGCTGCTTTTGCATGATTCCTCTTCTCGGCGCTTACTTGTGCGTTTGCATGTAAGCATGAAAACATGCAAGCATGAAATCACTCACGGTTGGGAAATCGCGTTGTACAGCGGCCAGCTTCGCGGCTTTTACTTCTTCACGGGGCCAGCGCACCTGCAATGGTACGGGCTTCGACTTCTCAGGCTTTTTCTTAGTTCCGCCTCTCGGCGTAGTAGCCGCTGTCGGGCTGGTGGTAGTGGAAGGAACGAGGGCGTCCGGACTTAGGGCGGTGGGTTTAGCCATTCGCGGTTACCTTTTGCGACTGTACCATGCTTGCATGCTGCGAGGGATTCATGTTTGCATGAAACCATGCCTGAATGTTTCGCCATAGGGCAGCGGTTTCAGTAGCGGCTGGCCCCTTGGGTGTGATTTCAATGGCCGTGCGCCCGTCGGTCATGGCGGCGGCATAAGGCACGCGGTCGCCGATAAAAGTTTCGGCAACCGGGCCGTGGTGTGAGAGCGAGGCGGCGGCTTGTGCGGTGATGGTGCGTTGGCCTTGACCTGATTCAAAATGAAAAGGAAAGGGACTTTTTCGCGCTTCAAAGCTCGACCGTTGCCCCCGCCGCCCACAAATCAGACGGACTGGGGCGAATAGGCACTATCACCAAGTCGGCCAGGTCAAAAAGGGCGGCGGTTTCATCTGTACGGCTTGGGGCGGTGTCGATGAAGCAGAAAGCTGCGTTACGGTGTCGGAGTTGGTCCAAGCCCTCCGCGATGAGTTCAAAGGGTAGTTCAACGCGCTGCGGCATTTCGGCTTGGCGCTTTTCGTGCCATGTCGTCATTGTCCCTTGTGGGTCGGTGTCTATTAGGAAAACAGGCCCATTTCCGGCGCGTTCCGCTTCTACCGAAAGGTGAGCACAGAGCGTGGTTTTACCGCTTCCCCCTTTCTGCAATTGACTACTATCGTTCGCATGAAATTATGCCTCCATGCTTGCATGCACCCATGAAACCATAGAACATATGCGGCAAAAGGCAAGAAGGCAAATAAGAACATGGAGCAGGGTCGGAATTTTCGTTGTTGGAAGCGTTCGACGGCTCTGAGCTTCCAAATGGGACTGGCGGGAATTATTGTTGCCGAGCGGGGGAAGGTTCAAGGAAGGGGGAGTCCCCCTTCCTTGGCAAGCG
This sequence comes from uncultured Acidobacteriaceae bacterium, assembly GCA_963748225.1. Taxonomy (GTDB): domain Bacteria; phylum Acidobacteriota; class Terriglobia; order Terriglobales; family Acidobacteriaceae; genus Bog-257. The sequence goes on along the minus strand of CAVVHW010000007.1, from coordinate 965,800 downwards.
AGAGGCTTCGATAGCCTTGAGCTTGCAAAGTAGGTAGTGAGCTGGTTCTTTCCAGTGTCGAGGCTACCCACGCCCCGCCTTCGCGAGCGCTCACGTTGCGCGTTCGGCGGGGCATGGATAACCGGCGTGCGGTACGATGTTGTTCGATAGAACAAGAATAGAACTAAAGGTTAAAAGGATAAGGCCGTGCTGCGAGTTTGCAAACCTCAGCAAAACAACGGAAATATCTGTGCTCTGATGTGTGACCCGCGACCTAGACCTACCAGCTTGACTTGACGCGCGACCTAGGCCTACCGCTTTTTGTGCAACCCGCGACCTAGACCTACCGCCTTGTTAGTCACATAGCTGTGAATAAGTCTCGAAGTGCGACCTAGACCTACCGTCTTCTCTGTCAGTAGCGACCTAAAGGCTTCAGTTATTCTGTGGCAAAAATATCACCTGCGACCTAGACCTACCGAAGGACTACCGCGACCCGCGACCTAGACCTACCACTTTGGAGCTGCCGTCCAAGCGAGCATCGTGAACACGCTTATTCGCTGCCTTCACCTCGGCCACAAAGCGGATTGAGGGCGTAAGGGTAAATATCACGTCCATGATTTTTCCACGTAGGCCGGTCACATCCTCCCGCCCGACCGCCATGAGCACATCGCGGCCTTTCAATTCAATGAAAGCTCTGTCCAGGTCTGCAATTGCATCACGCGGACGCGCGTATTTGAGCAAGTGGCTGTCGCGGTGAATAGTGCTGTACCGCATTTCAAAAGGATTCATGATGTTGGCGGCGGTGTACTTCAGCACAAGTTGTTTATTAAGCCATCGAGCTAGCTGGCTCGTAAGGCTCATGGCGAGCTGGTAGTTGTGCTGCCGGTAATCGAGGCGGTCAATACTGGCCGTTACAGGGGATGAAACTGCACCTGCCATTTGGATTTAGGGTCGGTGCGAAGCTTTGCCCGAGACACGGCAACGAGCGAAGGCAGACAGGATGCAGTAATTTGGGCCTCGCCCTCAGCATGAGGCTTGATAGTCAGGATTGAGTGAGCCATCACATCGAGAGCGTGTACACATTCCTGAAGCGAGCGTGCGTGACCACGTTCCTTCAATTCCTGGCGAAGCTCGTGAAGACTGAAAAGAACGCCGCTGCGTAGTTCGCTTGTCGAAATACCCGACTTGCTCTGAATAGCAAGCTTGCGAAGCGCCTCTTCCACCAGCTCTTCGTCGCGCCTGGAAGTAATCACGGAATACGCCGTCTGCATCTTCTAAGCGCGCCAGTGACGCAGTGAGCGTATACGTTGACCCCCTGTGCTGAAAGAAAGCTTGCGAGTTCAAGGAACTAGCCGTTCACACGAGCCTTGTTCATAGCCTTGCGATTAAAGCAATAGCGCGGAGTGCCATCCCAAAGCTCTTCGCATGCGAAAGCCAGTCGCGCTCCTCATCCGTGTTGCAAAGAAGATTCTGAAGAGATTGAGCTAGCAGTTCTCAAATTCCGCTTTTGTGGCTTGGAAGCGTTTTAGCGTCAGCTGTTTCTTTTGGGTGATGCTCATGCCGCCGGTTGGTAGTTGTTTACATTTCCGACGGACTATAGCGGCCAACTGCGCGCGCTGCAACAGGCGGTTGTTTGGACTGTTTCAGTTTGCTGCCTAAACTGCGCATTGCACAAGCGGCATTTGGTCGTATGTGCGGCCGTGCAACTCTCGGCCGGTCATATCCTTCCGCACGCCGCCCCACTGTTTAAAAAGAATGGCACGTTGTTACAGTCGCATTGCCGGTGAATGGAATAGACCCATTCACGTTGCATCGGGCGGGCGGCAGGGCCAGATTCACCGCCCACAATTACCCAATGAATGCCGTCGAGCGGCAGATTATCGAGGGGGCCGATTAGCGGCTCACAGGAAAGGAAACGTACCTGCGCGGGGACTGCGGCAAGGTCGGTGATTCGATGGATTACACGTGCATCCTCAACGCTCACGCCCATCCATACATTGGACGGCCACGGCAGTCTTGACCCCAGCTCGCGGAGCCGCTCACTACGCTTGGTGAGGATTTGAAAGGTGTGCTGGGGGCAAGCTTCCATCGTGGCAAACACGGCGCGGATAAAGTCCTCAGATATGCTCCTGAAAAAGGTCGCTCATCGAGTTCACGAAGAGATTAGAGTTTTTTCCAGCGCTTGGGAAGGTCAATCAGGTCGTAGTGCAGAGTCGGCTTAAAGCCGTTCGCGTAGCGCTGTGAACCCATGGCGTGCAACCGCCTCGCCATGCGCTCCGCGTAGCAGTGTTTGCACCCCTGACTGACTTTCAAGCAGCCGGTCACGGGATTCCAGGTCATTTCCGTCCATTCGATGCTGGATGTGGTCGCCATATTCCCCCCTTTAGTCGTCCTGTAGAATGTGTTGCGCAATTCTCATCGCGGTCGGTGCGCCCTTCTTGTTCGCCGCTGCGAAGCACAACAGATACAGCGGGCTTTGCCGCGAATTTCTCAGCACCAGGCCCTTCGCTGCCTTCTCGAAAATTCCGGCGAGGCGCTTATGGATAAAGGCTTCAATCTTCGCTACCGGCGCGTAGCTCCACGATGTCGTGGCTCTCTCCGAACAAATCTGTCTGGCCGGGAGTAACCCTGTAAAACTCCGCGCGCCATTCTGCCGTGCCAAAAAGCAAATCTAGGCGGCGCTGCCATGCTTCATCAATGTCCCCGCGATATGTAAGAAGCCAGGCCACGCCGACGCCGAGCGGAAATAGATACCACAGGTCAATCGCCTCCGTCGCGGCAAGCGCCTCAATCGTGCTCCATTCCACCTGCATCCCGTAGGGTCGAGGAAAACAACAGCGCGCTCTTTCTGCCAATCGCGCTCCTTACACCATGCCTTGAGCACAGTATTGCCGTCACCGTGGCGGAAATCGCAGCGCGGCAATAGTTCCTGGTGCTCGCGCTCTATCATTTCCCTGAGCTGGCTTACGCGGCCCTTGGATTTTTCGATGAATAGATAGCCGTCGAACGGCTCGGGGAGAGACAACGCGATTTTGGCGCTGCCGTCCCGATATTCACTCGTTTCCTTGTCCTCGTACACGTCCTCGAAAACCGCCTGGTCGCTCGGGATGCTGGTGGTTGTGGTGCCGCCGGTGCCTGCAAAAGCGTCCACGTACCACGTCTTAAAGTAACGCGCCCGCTCGTTCTGCGTGAAAATGTGCCGGTACGCCTTCAGGTATTTTTCAAGCCGGGAAAGCTTATCTTCCGTCCAGTTGCCGCCGAATTTATGCTCAGGCATGTTCATTCATCCTGGACGTTCGCATGTTTGAGTTGCGTAGCCCCGACTTCCTTTTATTCGCCGCTGCCTGTCCAGAGCTTCCTGTGCTTCCTGACAAGTGGGGAAGGGGAGGGCACGCATCTGGCCGGTGCTGCCGATGCGGCCCCATTCGCGGATTACGCACCACTGCCCGAACAAATCCGGCTGCACGTCTAAACGGTAAAAGCGGTACATGTTCTTGACCTGGTCGATGCGATACAGAATGACGGCGTTCATACAGAGAGCCTTGAAATCGTGCTGTGACTGACGTTGTAGCTGCGAGCGATGTCCATCAGAGTTTCTCCTTTGTCCCTGCGAGCCAGTGCCTCTCTGCGCTGGTGCGGCGTGAGCTTGAATTTCCTCCCAAGTTTCACGCCTCGCGCTTTGGCTCGCTCGCGGCCTTCGCCGGTGCGAGCGCGTATCAATTCCCGTTCAAATTCAGCAAGGCCCGCAAGGACGGTGAGCATGAGCGTCCGTGCGGGTCGTGGTGTCTGCCCATGTATCCCCAAGGGAGCGGAAACCCGCCTTCTTCTCGCCAATCAGAGCGAGGTTGTTCAGCAAATCGCGAGTACTGCGCGCGAGGCGGTCAAGCCTTGTGACCAGAAGCACGTCGCCCGCATCGATGGTTTTCAAGAGTTGACGTAGCTGCGAGCGCTCGGTGATTGCGCCGCTCATCTTCTCCTTGAATATCTTTTCGGCTCCGGCCTGGGTGAGCTGGTCTATTTGTGCGGCAAGACTCTCCCCCTCCGTGCTTACTCGCGCATAGCCGTACTGCATGCCTTTCCCCGCCCGTTTGTTCGCGAGCTACATTATGCACATATATTATGCACAAAGCAAGTGCAATGAAACTGCACCTCTCCTCTTTGTGCATAATTTGTGATTTGTGCACAGCCCGCCGCTTAAGCGCTAACTAGGCGAATCAAGAGAAGACGACTACTCTGAGTAAATTCGGTCAAGCGACATCTTGATGGTAGGAGGCCATGTTTCTTCGTCAGAGATGTTCATTTTGAGTTTTCCACCCAACATGTGTCGAAAGATATGCCACGCGACGGAGATAAACGTAAGAGTTTCCTGATGGATTCCCCTCGCATCTATAGAAATAAGGTACTTAGCAAATGGTTGGAATTGAACAGTCATCTTTTCCGAGCGTCCGAAATAGGTTTCCTCATACAGCGTACGAGTCGAGGACCTACTGCGCTCGCCATAAAGACGAGCGTAAAGCGTAACGTTACCTGCTGCAATGGCAACCGTCTTTTCCTCACCTTGGCCAAGAGCGCATATCTCACTATCGTTAGCTATTATCTTTATGTGAAAAAGTAGAAAGGAGAGCCACTGAGCACGCGGATTGTGATGTCTGATAAAGGTTCAAGATGTGCAGTAGGTCAGTCTATACCTAAGTTTTCCAAGAGAGCCCCTCAACATTTTACCGGCACAAGGACGAAAATGCTGGCGCGAGATGCGTTCCAAAACTGCTGGTCTGGCTTTGGAGGAATTATACAAAAACGGTGTTGACAAGTTAAGCAAAACAAAACAATTCGCTGGGAGACATTGTTCGCCGCTGTCAGCGCTAGTGCTGCTCTGCGTGCTGATTGCGGCACTCCGTAAGCTTTTCTTCCTGCCGGTGCCTGCGCTGCGCCTCCCGCATCGTGTAAAGCCCCTCATACAGGACGGTCGTTGCAACGGAGCCGATACGGACGACTTTTCTGTATTTCAGGGCATCCGTTATCAATTCCGCCGCGAGTACCGGAAACAGCATAGCACCCATATGGACAAGGTGTCCGGCTATGCCTAGCGACGCGTGCTCATTCCTAAAGCCTTGCGCGTGGGCACGGTGTTCAAGGTCGTATGACCGTTGATAATCCTGCGCCGCCGCATGGTCATCCGTGGCTGTGCGCTCTGTCCATGATCTGGCGTGCTGATACTGCGCCATAAAAAAACCTTCGGGCGTTGTTCAGGCGGCACTGTAGCGCGACGGCAAGCCTCTGGCAATGGGGACGTTCAGCGCCCCTCGGTTCCACCGATAGCGGCTGTAATCGTCACGGATTCAATGATGGGATCGTTCGCCGCTGGCCGGTCGTACAGCTTCGCGTGATATTCATTGATGCGCTCGCAATTGCCGTAGCTGATGGCGTGAACTATCGCGCCCAAGTGGTTGCCGGTGACTTCCACCAGCATGAACGAGTAAACCAGCGTAAACGCCTTATCGAAATTGTGGTCGTGGATGATGTTGAGGAGCGAGCTATAAGCTGGGTAGTGCGACGGCTGAGCGGCGCAACAAATATGCAGCCGCTGCGGATGCTCCCGAACCTCATGGGCGACATAGGCGCGGTCGGGCCTGAGCTGCACAACATTGTCGGTGGGCGCTGCGGTTCGGGCCGGGTCGCCTTCTCCTTGCCGCGTGCCTCCGCTCCATAGCCTGCCGATTCCGCTTTGCTCTGCATCGCTGCTCACCGGTCAATCCCCCTGTCGTCGTGATCGTTCGGTTCCGGGCTTCGCTCCTCGTCGCGTGACCGCCAGAAAGTAACGTGCTTTCTCCGCAAGCGCTATGGCGAAGTTGCGGGCCTTTTCCGCAAGCCGCATTCCAAGCCGCTGCCACCATTTCAGGCCATCTTTTTCGATGTTCGGCACAGCTTCCTTCGCGTCGCTATTGCCTCACGGAAAGGCTCGGCGGCTTCGCGCATACGTTCCAGCGCGTCCTCCGGGTCAGCCGGGGGCGAGCTGATACGCTCGCGTTCTGCTTCAATCGCTTTGTCGAGAGTCTCGCGCTCGGCAAGCAGGACTTCCTTTTGCTCGGCTTCGCGGTTGACCTCAGCCGCTTCCCGGTTCATATCGCCGCGTTCCGTCTGCTCCCCGCGCCGCTCCATCTCGCTGGCGGCGGGGCCTAGATGCGTGGTGGGTTCCCGCTCAATGCCACGCTCTTTAAAACTGCGGTGGTCAACGCGGATGTCGGCATTAGCTGCCGCCAGATGTTCGTTGATGATGTCGGCGGCAAGCTCCCGCAGTTTCTTGATTTCCTGCGGGCCGGTCTTCCTGTCGTCCAGGACGCGCGTTTTCTTCCCCAATCCGTCGGGCGTCATCTCGCGGGTGGTGAACAAAATATGCGCGTGATAATTGCGGTCGTCGCCGTGTCTGCCCGGTTTGTGAATCGCCACGGACACCGCGACGTTGTAGCGCTCCACCAGCGCCTCCGCAAATTGCTCCGCGATGCGCTGCCGGTCGGCGGGCTCCAGAAGCGAGGGCAGAGCCAGTTCCACCTCGCGCGCAAGCGTGCTGTTTTTGCGCGTCTCGGCCCGCTCTGCCGCGTTCCATAAAGCTTCGCGCATCATGCGCCCATGCCGGGCATCGACCGGCGCGACGGTGAAGGTAGCATTCAACGCCGCGCCTGCGCGTGTAGTCATGCACCGTTTGATAGCGCTCATCCTGCAGGCGTTCGCCCAAGCGGTATGCCGCCGCCGCGACAACGGAGCGGCCAGCGGAACGGCTCACGGGCTTGACGGCTACAGTGATACCAGCTTGCGGTGTATGCGCTCATAAGGCTCCGCGCCTGCAAGGGGTCGCAGGGGGCGAAGCCTCCCGCCGTGGTGCAGGGCGCGGAAGCCCTGCCGCGCATCCAACCGGCGCACGGTTGGGGAGGGGTCAAGGGGAGCGGGTCGGCTCCCTTTGTCGTGATGGAACGGCGATACGTTCCCGGCATCCAAACCGCGCAGGGTTGGTCAGGGTCGAGGGGAAGGAACGCCCCTTGTCGAGGTGCAGGGAATCGAAGTCCCTGCCGCACGCAAACTTCAGTTTGCATAAGTGCGCCCTTCGGTCTTCCTTTCCACGCGCTGTTGATGCTGAGCATTGGACTCTGAAAAATTGAGGTGCTTTTAGTTCCCCACTCGCTATAGTGGCGCTCGGTTTTTTTCAACTGGAAAATTGCCCTCACAGACATAATGCTCCTCACGAAGTGAATCTCGGACAGGGCGACCAGAAAAGATTTGTCCGAAACTCGCGTCTTCAGGAGCATTCAGTTTCGGAGGAAAGAGAATGGCTAACAGCAAACTGAAACGGCTCATCGAGAAGCGCGAAGCGCGTCAACGCCCGCATCAAACAGGAGCAGAACAAACTACGCGCCGGTGAACGAAGAAGCGACACGCGGCGCAAGATTCTGGCAGGTGCGACGGTGTTGGAATGGGCGAAAAAGGATAGCGAGTTTTCGTCGCGCTGATGGCGGAATTGAAAAGCTTCCTGGTGCGGGATGCCGATAGGGAATTATTCGGCTTGGCGCCTGTGCGCAAGCCGAAAGACTAACCTCTTGCGCGCCAGCGAAAGCGGTCGTGGGCTTTTGTGGTTCGATTTATGGTGTACTCACAAAGGCTTATGTCGGTCACAAAAACTTCACTGTATTGAACAATGGCGGGGCGGTAGTATTCGCGGCTGGAAACAACAAGATGAACAGCCGCCATGAGAAAAGACCGCAAACCGCTCACGCCGCTAGAGAGCCTGGCAAACCTTCATGACAGCCTCGCCGACGATGTGTTGGCCGGACATATCAAAGCTGACGAAGCTACCAATCGTCGCGCATTCCGTATAGCCCGTGCCGCCATTGACAAGGCACTCAGCCCCGGCCAACTTTCGGATGCAGAGGGGAAAAGTCCCACGAAAGAGTGGACAAAAAGAACGGGCAACGATGAAGCCCCCATTAAGGGACAGGCAAAGTAATTTGTAAATGCTATGGCAGAGAACGACGCCCAACTTAAGTATTTTTCCGAAGCGCTGAAAGTTCGCGGAATTGACTCAGAGCCTTGGAAGCTAGAAGCGTTCGCAGAGAAAAAAGAACTTGGGCAAAGTGAAGCGGAAATCATCCGACAAGCAGGTGAAGGGACGCGCGCTTTTAAATCAGGGCACTTCGCTCAACGACTGTTAGGAGGAACGGCGATTGGTGCCGTCGCTGCTCCCATACTTGATGGCGTTAAGTCAGGCCGTTCGTCCTGGACGGAAGTAGCAAGAAGAAGCCCCAAGACAGCCGCGATTGGTGCTGGCATGGGGGCAGCGGTAGGATGGGCAGCATCGGTCATCCATGACCTTGCTACCCGTGATGCTCTGGCAAACCGCTGGAGTGAGTTTAAGCGCACAACTCACGAGATGGATTTGGCCTGGACGGAAGCGCTAGCTAAACGACTAGCCGAAGGTGAGGCTTCCGTCTCTAAGGAAAACGGGCCAACCCGCTAACCGCCTACCTGTTGCTTGATGCACCGGCCTTGTTCTGAAGGTAAGTCCTCATGTGGGGTACTTGGTCATCAAACCATTTGAACTTATCTTGCAAATGGCTTCCGGTGAGGTTGTCGAGGTGCTGACCCCAATCTCCAGCTTTTCCTGAACCCATCCCCGCACTTTGTGTAGCGGATGGGTGGGTGAAAGGGAGCCATACCATAGGTCGTCTAGCTCTTCTTCCTGCTGGGGAGTGAGGCGCATTTTAACCACGTGATGAGTCGCCAGCATAAACACAATCACACTGGCTTCCCGAAATGCCTTTGCGCCCAACTTTCCCTCAAACTTGTCCTGCAATGTGTCATCGAGCTTTTTGTAGATTTCGCTGGTCGTCATTGTTTTTTTCCCTTTTCAAAGTGGCATTGTAGTGCGAGGGCCGTTCGTTAATTATAAGCTGCTGGAAAGCCGGGTTTTTGGATAGATGAAGGAGATTTATTTGTGCACGGTTTCGCGTGATTTCTTGTTTTTTCTCGTCTCGGTTTTTCCCCAGACCCAGCCCACAATACCCGCAGGGACGAAGAAAAATGGCGCTATTGGGAGGACTGCCAGCACGATTACAGCGATACCCTTCAGCCCCGCCCTCACGTTGTCATCGCCGTAAAGACGCTTCTGCATTATCCAAGTTAGAAGGCCAAGAAGCGGAGTGACGGGCCATGCACCGAGTATGCCCAGCCCTAAGGTCATCCATCCAAAAGCATTAAGCGCAATCGAGATGACCGTGAGCACCAAAGCGGTCAGAGGATGAAGACCGAACCTTCGCGCAAACCGTTCCATCCGAAGGCGGCGCGTGTATGACGCGTAACTGCTCGAATCTGAGGCGATATTTGGCTTTGGAGCCGAAGGCGACTGAGACTCGGTTTTGGGTGGTGAGTCCGGAATTCCGCCCGAGCTGAGCGCCTTGTCTCTTGCGGTGCGGGCAATGCGGGATGCGCGCTGATTGGTTTCTTCGTCTACCTCAATCAGACCATCAAAAACGTCATCGGCTAGGCTGTCATAGACGTTGGCCAGTTGCTACCACCGCAAAGAGGGCTGTTGTTCGATGGATGCTCACTCATTATCGAGAGCCCTCTTTTCTTACCGTGCGTTCAACCCACTTGGCCGCTGCTTGGTATATTTCTTTGCGGATGCCCAGACGTTCCTGAATTTCTTTCGCGGTATGGCCCTCGCGTTTCAGGTCGAAAATCTCCACGGCATGGGGACGGGGCTTCAGCGTCTCACGAATTCTTTCAATCATGATGGCAGCCTCCGTTTGAGCGTCATGCCTCGTCGGGGAAAGAAGCTCGTCCGGCGGGACCGTATCTTTGGAGCGCTTGAACCACTCGCTGGCGATACTTCGGATGCATCCTCTAAGGAACCCTTGGAAATCGACTACCTGCGGGTACCACTTACGTATGTTCCGTTCGTCGAGCGCCCGTCAGGATTGCTTCTTGAAACACGTCATCAGCGTCTGAGTCACTTACTCTGCCACTGAACTTCCTTGAGACGAATTCGGCATATTTTAAAAGCTTCCCATAGTCCTCGGGCTTCAGTTTATCGAACGCTGCGGCCTTCTCTAATTGAGTCGCGCAAGGGCCTTTGTCGTCCTGTGGAATCGCCTCTTCGGGCGCGCTCATTCGCTGGCGATTATAAACCTGGCGGCACAGCGTGTCGCCGTTAATTGCGTGATTAAGAATATGCGCGGCATAGGCAACGTTTGGGACAAATGCCTTTTCGATTGTCGTTTGCGCTCATGGAAGGGGCCTATCCATGTGACGGGGGATGCACCTGCTTCCTCCGGGAAATGGAGCAGATAACTTCAATGAGAATCGACGATTACACAACAGAGACGCAGGACGCCACGGCGTTCGAGGCGTTACATAATGAACCTTCCCCGCCGCCCGTGCGCAGCGATGCTCACCAGGTCGCCGCGCCGGGCAACAACCCTCAACAACTGGCAGCGCACGGCTTGTCGCAAACGTTTGGACTCCTGCCGGGCGTTGCCGTTCTCACGGTGGCAAGCGATGTGATGCTACACGGCGCTGACGTTGTCTCTGCCGGGCTGCTGATACCGCTCTCCGTTCTAGGCGGCGCGGTTCTTGGCTACATCACATGGAAATCGCAAACGAAGTTCTATGGCGACGACGATGAAAGCGCAAAAATAAAAGCGCTGATTGTGGCCTTCCTGACAGCGATTCCCTCGCCACTTCCCTACATGCTTTTCATTCCTGCCGGATTGCTGGGGCTGGTCCATTCGTTACGGAGGAAATCCTAATGCCAAGACAGAACCTGTCCGACGAATTCTGGCAGGGCTTAGGCAACGCCATAACGGACATTCGGCAAAAGGTCGTAGAAGAGCCGATGTATGGCCGCGCTGTTACGGATGGGCCGGAACGTCTGCAATGGCCCGAAGCGCAAGAACCGGGGCCGTCGTTGGGTAGCCTAACGGATACCCGCGAAGTGGAGCGAGAACAGGACGTTGACCTCGACCGCTAAGAGTGAAAGCAAACCAATGCGCCCCGGTGAGTCCAGCAGGAAGGGCGAGCCGGGGCGTTTTTCATAAGAAAGGGAAATAACGATGCCATTTATCAACAATCCGGACACGCCTCTCTTGCGGCTGTCCCGCCACGGTGATTTCGCGTCACCACGTGATGGGTACGGTGGCACCCACTTTTGGGGAATGGTTGGAGGCGGTAAGACTTCTTCTGCAAAAATGCTGGCGGGCGCTTACTTGCGCGCTGGTTACGGGGCGTATGTGACGGCTGCCAAACCAGAAGTCATACCGCAATGGCTGAACTATGGGCAACAACACCACCGCACGAACTCAATCGTTCTTTTTGATGAAAACGAAAGTTTCAATTTCCTGGAATATCTGATGTCGCGGTACGGCATTGACGGAATCGGCACGGGAGTGGAATGCCTGATGCGGGTCATCGACACATCGCGCCGGGCCAGCGGGACGTCGAGCCAGCACGGGGGAGACGTCTTCTGGGCCGATAGCGCCAGAAACACGTTGCGATATACCTTGCCCCCAATCTACTCAGCCGTTGGCTCGCTCACCATTCCTGACATATTGCGTTTCATCACGACCGCTCCCACCAGTCGTGAGGAAGCGGCCAGCCGGGAGTGGCAGCAAAACTCCTTCATGTTCCGAATGCTGAAGCTCGCCGCAGAACAGCCCAGGGTGCGGATAACGCAGGCGGCACTGCAAAACGTTGTCAACTTCTGGAGGGAGCAGTGGATTTCCATTCCAGATAAAACGCGCGGCAATATCGTCATCACGATTACAGCAGCGTTAGACCGATTCAATCACGGCAGGTTGAACCGCGTTTTCTGCACTAACACAACGATTGTGCCAGAGATGTCTTTTCTTGGAGCGGTGATATTGGATGCCAAGCCGACATTAACCTGGAACGAAGACGGCGTGATAGCTCAGCAGCTTTTCAAATTCATTTGGCAACGTGCCGTATTGAGCCGCAATAGCCTGGAAGAGAGACACCGTGAGCGCCCGTTGTTCCTGTGGAGCGACGAAAGCCAGGAGACGGTTGCACCCTACGACGGCGAGTTCCTGGGTCTCGCGCGCGAGTCGAAATGCTGCACAGTGTACCTGACACAATCGCTTCCTACCTACTTCGCCAAAATCGGAGGAGATAGTCCGCGCGACTCAGCGCTGGCTCTTGCGGGCAAGTTTAAGACCCACGTGTTCTGCGCGAACAGTTGCCCCGAAACCAACGAGTTCGCCAGCCGCATGATAGGCAAGGTGCTGACGCGCCGCGCCAACTTCAGTGCCGGAAACTCGCACAGCCTGAACGAAGGCATGTCGGCGGGCGACAGCGAGAACAGCGGCAAATCGTCGAATTACAGTTCCTCAAGCAGTTCGTCAAGCTTCGGAAGCTCCAACTTCACTCACAGCTCAAGCAGTAACAGCGGCAGGGGTAGCAATTGGGGAAACAACCGGGGGCGCGGCTCGTCTGAGAATGTCAACCGCGGCTATTCGGAAAGCATGGAATACGCCATCGAGCCGGGAGACTTTGCGCGCTATCTCAGGACTGGCGGGCCGCAGAATCGCAACCGCGTGACAGCAGTGTGGTTTCAGGCGGGTCGCACATTCAGAGCGAGCGGCAGGAATTTCCTCATAGCGGAGTTTGAGCAATGAAAACTCCTTCTCTGATAACACGCATTATGGGCACGCCGTGGGTAGCGGCTGCCCTCTACGCCTTCTGTGGCCTAGTGGTCTTAGGATGGGCTAGCGGCGAGGTTTCCTGGTGGGTTGGGGTCGCCGCGCTATGCTTCGCGTGGAATGTGGGCAAGGCTGTCCATGACCTGCGCCGGTATAAACGGTGGTGGGCGGATTGGGAGGCGATGGGCAGTGTCCCAGGCGTCGCCGCGCCAGCGCCTATAGTGCGAAGATGCAAAGTGTCTTCCCATTGGGGCAAAGTCATGGTAGCAGCCGCATCTCTCGTGATTATCCCCATGTTCGTTGCGGCACCTGGAGCGGGCGAAGCCTTGCGGAACGGACTTACGCTGCTCTGGTTGGGGGTGGCGACATATCTGCTTTGGAAGCTGGCTGCCAGCATCCGGCGGGCGCTCTTTCATACGGGCGCTACCAGGGCGACTGCGCGGGGGAAGGCAAGCGAGCCAGCGGACATCGTGAAATGGGTGCTCCCGCCCGCTTCGTCCTCCCCTTCCCGCGCCGATACCATGCGCGGCGTGCCGGACTATTGCGCCCGTCTGATGGTGTCGCACTGACATGGACGCCGCACTCAAAACCGAAACAGCACACTCCGCTTGGCTCACCGCAGCGGAGGCGGCTTTGTATCTCCGGGTGCAGACGCGCACCGTGCTTCTGTGGGTCAGGCAGGGCAAGCTCAAAGGCTACGCACTCTCGGGCCACACACGCCACGTTTGGCGGTTCCGGGTAGTTGACCTGGACGGTATGATGAAACTGCCGTCCGTTGCTCCACGAAACAGGAGGATTCAGTGAGAGTACGGGCAAAGCAAGGCAGTGTGGTGCTGGATAAACGCATCCAGACGTGGAATTTCTTTTACTGGCAGGATGGCAAGCGACACTCGAAAACCATCGGGACACGCAAAGACCTGCCGACCAAAGCAGCCGCATGGCGGGCGGCAAAGGCGTTCCGAGATGCGGTAGAGCAACAAACGGCGGTCAATGTCGGCGGTTCGATTCCGACGGTGAGCGCGTTGGTTGAGCAATATCGGTTAAAAAGATGCCGAAGCGGAAAGACACGAGGCGGGGTTATCAATCGTGGATTTGCGTCCACATCCTCCCCAAGTGGGGAGAGAGTCTAATTACCGACCTTCAGGCGCGGCCTGTAGAGACGTGGTTGGAGGCGCTGAACCTCGCTCCGAAAAGCCGGACGCACATTCGCGGGATTCTCAGCTCGCTCTGGAATTACGCGATGTGGAAGCAGGACATCCCAATGCAAATTAACCCCATCAGTCTGGTGACGGTCAAGGGCGCATCGAAACGGGTGCGTCGCCCGCGCAGCTTGACGGTTGAGCAATTCCAGTTGCTCCTCGCTCATCTGCGCGAACCGTTCGGGACGATGGCGCTGGTGTGCATCTGCTTCGGTCTTCGCATCTCCGAATGCCTGGCGCTGCGATGGGCGGATGTCGATTGGCTTAACGGATTGCTTCGCGTCGAGCGCGGCATCGTCGAACAGACCGTGGACGACGTTAAGAACGATGAATCACGCAAGTCTCTTGCCGTCGAGGGCGAGCTTCTTGAGCGGCTGAACGTCTGGAGAAAGAAGACGGAATTTCAGGCGGATAGCGACTGGATTTTCGCAAGTCCTCTGAAGCTCGGCAGGCTGCCTTACTCCTACACAGGGTTCTGGCGGGAGCTTGACCGTGCGGGCGAAGCCGCTGGACTCGGGCACATAGGGACACACACGTTCCGGCATTCCTACCGGATGTGGATTGACGCTATCGGCACTCCCATCGGTGTGCAGCAGAAACTCATGCGACACGCTGACATCCGCACCACCATGAATATCTACGGTGATGCGGCGTCGGCGGACATGCGGCGGGCCCACAGCAGAATAGTGCAAATGGCGATGCAGTGAGAGTCAGCGGCAGGTGAAACGGCAGGGGTGGATTCGTAACCTACTGAAAGAATGGCTCCTCAGGTAGGACTCGAACCTACAACCCTCCGGTTAACAGCCCCGTGGGATGCCGTAATTTCAAATACTTAGCGGCGCAGATGACCACTCACGGGTACGCGGAAAATCAAGCGGTTACGCGGAGAACAACCTTATCTGACCCTTATCTGACCCGCGTTTCGCAGATAAGGGTCACGATCAGCCTATTTTTAAGTTGGAAGAAACGGCAGCGGTGGCCGCTTGCCCAGTGTCTTCCCCGCGCTCTTCTTTCCCCAAATGCCTCGACCAAGGTCGAGGCATTTGTAATGGTTTACAGACCGTCGCAACCACATGTCGAAACTGATGAGTGGCGGTGTCGCCAACGGTGTACGATCAAGACCGTCATCCCTGCTCGGAAGGTTCAGGATTGCCGCCCTGTTTCTTCGTTACGGATCTTCACGGCGTCGCGGATCGGTATGCGAAGCTATTCGCGTCCATCATTGCTGAACGTCCCGACGCGGTATTCCTTGGTGGCGACTTACTGCCCGGAGGATCTTCGTTCTTGATGCCTACTGACAGGGAGAACCCTGACTTCGTGACCGACTACTTGGTTCCGAGCTTCATAAAGCTCCGCGATGCATTGGACAGACAGTATCCTTCGATCTTCCTCATCCTAGGGAATGACGATCCTCGATGTGAAGAGTCGGCAATTCTCAAGGCTGCAGATAGGGGTATGTGGCGCTATGTACATGGACGGAAGGCCATGTTCGCGAGTTTTGACATCTACGGATATGCATGCGTTCCGCCGACCCCATTCTTGCTGAAGGATTGGGAGCGTTACGACGTCTCCCGCTATTTAGATCCCGGCTGTGTCTCCCCCGAAGAAGGGCGCCGGAGCGTAGTTGCCGAGGAGAGTGACGTGAAGTGGCGAACGATCGCGAAGGATCTCGATTCGATGGTTAACGACTATTCAATGGAGCGCGCCATTTTCCTATTTCACACTCCCCCGTATGACACCGAGTTAGATCGCGCAGCTCTTGACGGGAAGACTTATGAGCACGTTGCATTGGACGTGCACGTCGGTAGCATCGCGGTGAGGCGATTTATCGAGCGGCGCCAACCGCTGCTCACTTTGCACGGTCATGTACATGAAGCAGCTCGCCTGACCGGCCAATGGAAAACTCGATTAGGCCGTACGGTATGCATTAATGGCGCTCACGACGGGCCAGAGTTAGCCCTCGTGCGGTTCGATCCGGAATCACCAGACGATGCCTCGCGTCAGTTGCTGTAGTGCAAACTACGCTTCCTTCATCGGCAGCTTCCGCGCAGGATCCGTGATCGCGTCGATCTTCACGGCATAGCTCGAGCGCTCTGCGATGTCCACACTGGTGATTATGTGAACATCGAGCAGGCCTTCCGTCCGATAGCCGGTTCGCAGAAAGTTGATTTCGCTAAGGCAACGGCTCCATCCTTCCAACCACAGGGTCAATTCCTTCCGCTGCTCTTCGGTACCCTGGAAATGCAGTAGCAGATCAATATCGCTCGCCGGGCCGGCGGTGGCATTCTTGGTGCTCCCGATCAGGTAAAACGCCTTGACCCCGAACAACTGGGGATCGAGCTGCGCCGCGATCCTCTGTGCCATCCGGAAACGCCAGCGCCAGTGTTCTTCGCCGGTGCGATCAACCACCTCGACGTCCGATTCAGGCTGTCCGCCTCGTTGTCGCGGAGGTGACAAATACGCCACGGCCTGGTCCAGCTCTGCGTTCATCAACACTCGCAAGATCAGGCCGCCGGTTTCTTTCGGCACATCGATAACGCGGAGAATATCCGACAAATGCGCGAATTCAGGAAGAAGCTCCTCAAGAACGCTACGCGAGCGACAGAGAAACGGCTCCTTGAAAACGGTCTGCGGATCGTCAGGATAGAGAGGCAGGTAGCGAATCGAGGCTTCCACCAAATCCTGGAAAAAATGGGTGCCGAAGGAGAGGTCCGGCAGATAATTTCCTCGTTGCCGCGCGACTTCGATCAGCATGGCGGTGTTGTTGATGTCGGAGTACGTGACCGGAACGCCGAGTTTGATGTCCCCACGGCTCCCCCAGCGCCCGGGACCGATCAAGATAAATTGCCGCTTAGGTAGCAATTTGTTCAATCGTCCTACCGCGCGTCCTATATCCCGCATTGACGCCTGGTCGGAAAGTTGGCTGTAGCCCTCCAAGTCAACATAAACAATGTGCGTAATCTCCGGCACCTTCCCATTGGAGACGAAGCGGCATGCGGAGAAGATCACCTTGTCCGTAGGCAGGTTCTGCGGGATCGCAACCGGGACCGCGTCGCCGCTGTAGCTTTGTGGCCGGCACTGCAAGAGATAAAAGTCCTCACCGTCGTAGGCGAACTCGATGTCCACAGGTGTGCCCAGTTTGGCTTGCAGCAGGGTCAGCAGCTCTCGGATCCGCGCCACGAACGGCGTCTTCCGGATCAGACCTTCGAAGCTGAAAACTACGTCGCGTGTGCTAAAGTCCGGGACTGGCCCGACCAGCTGCTCAATGCGATCATGTTCGATGACCGATACAAAATGGCGAATCTGCGGATAGCTGGCGCCGCAGTAACGCAGCAGTTCCACCGAATCCACGGTTTCAAATGCATTCGTCTCCAAATTGATCAAGTCGACGCGCTTAGGCGAGTACTTGAGCACCTCTTCCACAGTAACGTTGACTCGGAGGTTAGGTTGTCCCGGTGCGATCAGTACCGGGTAGTCATCCATCACGCGGTCCACCGCGCGTGTCCCCAATCCCGGCACGAGGCGTACTAATCCGTCTCCGCGACTGATTCGGGCCGACCAACGGAACTCGTTGTTACTGAACGCAACGCCGGAGCACGCCGGCAGAAAGTACTTGCCGACCTTCTGGCCCACGACTTCCTGGATCATGAGGCCCATCTCTTCATGAACATCTAGAAGACCGCGCTCCGCCCGGTACTCCGTGGGATCGGGACCAAAAATCGACGCGTACACTTCGGCGACGGCGTCCATCAACGCGGTCAGCCGCTCCTCCTTGCTGCCCTGATTGCCTAGAAAGAGACTCTTGTACTTCCCGGAAAACGCCGATCCGGCGCGGTCTTCCAGAAGACTCGAACTGCGAACGATCAAAGGCCGGTCGCCGAACTCATCGAGAGCCAGCGAAAGTCCCTTGGCCAGCTCCGAGGGAAACGATGAGCTCTTAAAGAGCGCGACCAAGTGCGGGTATTCCTGCCGCACTTGGTCAATCTCCATGTACTTCCAATTCAGTACATCCTCCAGCTCGTTGTGGTGGACGAAGTTGAGAATCCAGTCCGAGGTGATGTACCAGGTGCGGGGCACCTTCACCTGACGCAGCTGCTCACTGGCTTCTGGAGCCTTCTCGATGATCTTCTTCGCCAGAAACAGCCCGGCGCTTTTGCCTCCAAGCTTCCCGTGACAGCCAGGTGGAAAGATGATCCTGCCCAGCAGATCGTAAAAGTCCTTGACCTCGATGAAGTTCTTGGCGATGTTGATGAACTCCAGGTTCTCGGAGAAAAACCGGCGGATGAGCGATACGCGCAGGCCCTTTTGCGTCGAAAGCGAAAGCTCACTCTCTTCGATCGCGATATGTTGGTAGCGTTCGATCGCCTCTATTACTTCTCCCAACGACGTGGCCATGTTTTCTAAGGTCCGCACCAGGAAGCTGGACTTCTCCTCCTTGATCCACGTGGTGACGCAGTTCAGGATCTCGGTTTCACTCAGGTGCTGACTGGCGATGCGAAACGCTTCGGTAGTGAGGTCAACAAACTCGGCCGGAACATCGCGGCGCAGAGGCCGATTTTCGTCGTCGGGATTGAAGGCATCGACCGCAGCCGGACCGCCGCCACGCTGCAATAGCTCCTTGGCTTCCTGCACTCCACCCCAGCTCAAGTGATTGATCAGCTTGCGCGAAATTCGGCGCAGGAGAACCGGGTCGGTATCCCGTAGGAACTCGAGGACGACCCGCCACTCACCTTTATCGCTGGCCAGACCGCCTGCCGCCGCCGACAGTCCCTCAAATGCTGTCTTCAGTCGCCGTTGCATTACATGGTTGGCAGTGCGTTCGGCGATGGTCTCGATCAGCTTCCGCTCCTCCTTGAGGAAGGGGCCTTCGTCCGACTTGGGCATCTGCGCCCGGTATGAGACTTCGACCCTGCCGACTACTTCGCCCTGTACGATGATGTTGGCGCTCTGCACCCACGGACTGTCTGCAAAATCAGGCGGCTGGGTAACGTGGTCTTCAAAGACAATTCGCGCTTGGCAGTCGTGCGGGTATTGCCAACCTGGCGGTAGAACATCGATCATCCCGCGGAAGATTTCCTCCAGCGAAAGTTCCGGCCGATTGAGGAGCTCATCCACTTTGTAGAGACAGTTCAATTCCTTGGCGCGCTCCTGCAACTCGCGGAGGATCACCCCGACTTGGGTTTCGTCTCGGATCATGATTCCTTCTCAGCCGCTTGCGTTCGCTCGGCTGACAGCACAACGCCGCGCCTGGAGCGGCCATCGACACGAACTGTCAGTGTACCGGCAGGGCGCACATGGCGAACAAATTCAGTTTCTTGCACGATCGGCTGGCGGTTCAACCAGTCCCAATCGATGGCAAAGCATCCGTCGTGCCGCACCATGAAGTAGCTAGTGCGAAAGCTCGATAAATTATGAAAGAAATGCGAACCTTGACTGAGCTCCACGTTCATCTCTGGTAGGGTAGCCTCAACAATCGCCCGGGCTCCCGATATCTGGCTCCAGACCACCGGAATGCCTAGCGAGGGATGAGAACTGCCCCAGCGGCCAAAACCAATCAGCAGGAATGGCTGGTGCTGGTGCGAGAGCTGCTGATTGATCAGGTCCAATTGCTGGGCGATCGCGGGTGTTTGCACGGGCGAGAAGTGTTCTGGCCGAACAAAGACAATGTCGTGAAGATTCTCGGCAATGCCGTTGCCCATCACCATGTCTGATGCGATGATCGCACGCGGATCCGAGAGGTCCTCGACGCTAACATTCACAATCTGTTCTGACACCACCATGGGACGGACCTGAAGAAATCCCAGTCGCGCCTGGGTTGGTTGGTCTCGCTGCTCCCGAATGGTCGCGGCAAATTCAATCTCGACATTGGCGCCGAGTGCGTCCTCCGCCGCTTTGAGTAGCGATTTGATCAAAGAGTTTAACGGGAACTGCTCCAACACCAGCAGGGGAGCGAAATCGAGGATGCGGGGACCACGCGCTCCCAAACCGGGGACTATGCGATCGCGAGCCGGGTCAAAGGTCGAGGCCAGGAACCGGAGTACATCATCGGCCTCGGCTTCC
Organism: uncultured Acidobacteriaceae bacterium; assembly: GCA_963748225.1. Lineage (GTDB taxonomy): Bacteria > Acidobacteriota > Terriglobia > Terriglobales > Acidobacteriaceae > Bog-257. The sequence goes on along the minus strand of CAVVHW010000007.1, from coordinate 945,861 downwards.
TTCAAACCTGCGGTCACCAGGTACTCAGTCTCGCTGACCGGATCGTACGCGGGCGGTTTCCCCATGTTGACCGCCCAGAACTCTGTCTGTGTTCCGCGGAGCATTTCCTGCACCGAGCCAAATGGTGGAGGCTTTTTCGGGTAGGCGGGCGAGAACGTCCAGGCCACTCCGCCGTCAACGATCGTCTTACCAAGACCCAAGGCCAGGCTAGCCACACCTTCCTCAGGACGAGCGGGTCCTGTCGGATAAAAGTTGTAGGAGCGCGCCACTCCCGACATGTCGGGATAAAAGCGATCTCCATGTCGCCTGCCGACAACTTCCTGGATGATGACCGCCATCTTCTCTTCGTTCGGATCGCGGCCCGTGGTCTTGATATAGTCACGCGCTTCCCGGAAGTAGGTGGAAGCGTAAACAAACTTGACGGCCTCAACCAGCCGCCGGAAACGGGTGTCGGGGTCAAACTGATTGTTCGGGATCATCTTGGTCCCGTAAACGCCGGCGAACGGCCGATTAAGCGCATCTTCCAGCAGACTGGACGATCGGATGGCCAACGGAGTCTTGACTTGTTCGATCAGTGCGCGGAGATCACCCAGTAGTTCTACAGGGAGATCGGCCTGTTGAAAGGCATGTCCGATGCGGTCGTCCGGCAACTCCTCGACGCACAATTCCCCGAGACGGTTGCGCGCGATGAATTCGTCGAAGCAGTCTGTCGCGAGAACCGCCATCGTAGGAACGTTGACGTCAATGCCCAGGAAAGCGGAGGCATTGATCGTTTCTGCCAGCAGATCCTTGGAGAAGGTCAATCCGCTGGCTTTCCCTCCCAATGCTCCCGTTCCAATCCGGGTGAAGCGAAAAGTATTGTCCCAGAAATGCCGACTGAACGCGGGAAGGTCCGCAACCACGGCCTTAAGATCGGTCATTGCTCCCTCCGGCCGGCTATCCTCGCGACCCGGCTCTTCGCGTAGTCCATGGAGCAGAGCCGCAGGCCCGAAACGTTACACCCAGCCGCGCTCGTGGCAGGCTTTGGCCACCCGGCCGATGGCAATCGCGTAGGCCGCATCGCGCATGGACAGCTTCTCGCGGCGCGCCAGTTCTGAAACTGCGTAGTACGCCGAGGTCATCTTGACGTCGAGCTTTCCCAGCACCTCGTCCTTCTCCCAGAAGTAGTTCATATTGCTCTGGACCTGCTCGAAATAGCTGCAGGTCACGCCGCCCGCATTGGCCAGAAAATCCGGGATCACCAGGATGCCACGTTCCTTGATCTGGGTGTCGGCTTCCGGGGTTGTTGGACCGTTAGCGCCCTCCGCAATGATCCGCACTCGGGGGCTGATCTTGCCAACGTTATCGCCGGTAATCTGGTTCTCCATGGCTGCGGGAATCACGATCTCGACACCCTGCTCAAGCCATGCCTCGCCAGGCAGCAGTTCGTATCCCAGGTCTTTCGCTTTCTGCTTGTTGATCCCGCCAAAATGATCGGTAATCGACAGGAGTTGATTTAGATCGATTCCGTCCATCTTGCGATACGTGTAAGAGCACTGGTCAGACTGGTCCCAGCACGATACGGCGATCACCCGTCCGCCCAGCCGCTGGTAAAGCTCGATGGCGTACGCGGCCACGTTACCAAATCCCTGGACGCTGGCCGTGGTGTTCTCCGGGCGAACACCCAATTCCTTAAGAGCTTCTCGCAGAGTAAAGACGACGCCGTAGCCGGTGGCCTCGGTTCGGCCGAGCGACCCGCCCATGCCGACCGGCTTGCCCGTGATGAAGCCCGGATATTGGCCCCCCTGGATGTGCTCGAACTCATCGAGCATCCAGAGCATGTGCTGTGCGTTGGTCATGACATCCGGAGCCGGTACATCGGAAAGCGGACCGACGTTCTTCGCCACCTGACGTACCCAGCCTCGGCAGATCAGCTCCTGCTCACGCAAACTTAGGTTGTGGGGATCGCAAATGACGCCCCCTTTGGCCCCACCCAACGGAATATCCACCACGGCGCACTTCCACGTCATCCACATCGACAGCGCCCGGACCGTGTCAATGGTCTCCTGGGGATGGAAACGAATACCACCCTTCCCCGGCCCACGCGCGTCGTTGTGTTGCACGCGGAAACCACGAAAAACTTTCACCGAGCCGTCGTCCATTCGCACTGGGATCGCGAAATGGAACTCACGTAACGGGTAGCGCAGGAGTTCCCGGGTGGCCGGATCTAAGCCCAGATATTCGGCTACCTTGTCGAACTGCGCCTGTTCCATCTGAAAGGAATTGAATGCCTTAGTCGATCTCTTCGGGGGCTGTTCGGGAGCCGATTGGCGTACGTCCTTTGCCACCTCAATCGGTTCACTTATTGCGCTCTCCGGCATTATGGTCTCCTTAATAGTTCTTGATAAACAATCCAAGCTTCTATGTTGCAATAACTTTTTACCATTGAACAGTGACCATCCTCACAGGGGAGGGTGACCCCCGGTCCTGCCAGCAGTCACCTCACGATTCCGGCGAGGCCCGAAAAGCCCTTCACAGACCAAGTGGCTCTCGGCTGCTCAATGCAGCGTTCGAGCTCGTCTTTCATTACGCGAAAATCTGCAGCGCGCCGCTTGATTGATCAGGTTCAACAACAACCTCCCGGAGTTACGCACCAGAATATGCACAAGCTAGCGGCTTTGCAAAGGGTAGGCATTGGGCCTCCTCCTCCCCGGAATTTCTCGGTTGCGGGTCGGCGGTTTACTTCGATTGCGTGCCGCGAATGTGGGTCACTCTCAATTGCTGCTGGGCAGGTTTCTGCAGGAATGTGAGAACCAGGTTGATGGCGAACATCGTGACGGCGGAAAGCTCCAGAATTGCGGAGTACGGGACCCATGTCCACGCCGCCGTTACGATCTCCTGGTAAGCCAGGACCTCGCCGCTGACGCGAAGCGCACAGCCGACTGTGAGTAAGAGTAATCCGGCAAACATGAGTCTGCTGCTGAACAGCAGGTGCATTCCCGAGAAAGCGGGCAGCACGCGCTGTCCCACACAGAAGACCATCATGGCGACAAAGGCCACCGTTAGCGCGTGGCGCGAAGCCCCCCAGAGGCCCGACGGATTTGTCGCGTTCGCCGCCCATACTCCGAGCAGCACCGCAATCATCAGCCACACATATGCCGAGCGCACGAATACCGGAAAACTGATATGTACGCCCTTCGTTCTTGCGGCTTGTTTTGGACGGGAGAAGACTTGCAGCGCCAAGATCGCCAGCAAGGACGAAACCACCAGAACGGCTGTGGCAGTCCGCAAGATCCCGGCCAGTCCGAATCCGACCGCGACCACTTGAAAAGCAACCGCGATGCCCAGCAGACGATTGTCGGGATCGCCCGTGCCGAGAAATACCGGTAACCACTTCGCGCTGAATCCCCACACGAAGAACACCATGAATCCCGATACAGCAACAATAAGGAAGCGTTGATCGAACGCTTGCGGGAATGCCGGACTCGACGAGCGCAGCGATAACCACACGCAGGCGCCGAGATTGAGGACCAGCGTGACCAGCAGCCCGATTGCGCCGGCGATAATCACAAAGATCCAGGTTTCGAGTTTGGGTTTACCGCTGTCTTGCGACTTGTGCTGCGATACCGCCCGGAAGAACATGAGGAAGGCGGCGAGTTCAAAGGTCGCGGAAACCGGCAACAGCAGGCGCCACTGCCATAAATACAGATTTGCAAACCAGCGCAGTAGAACGCCAGTCATCCAGAGCGTACCGGCGAACCACGCTGATCCCACAGCAAAGGTCTGCGAACCGCGACGCAATTTCGGAATCGAGTAATATTCGATTCCGAGAATGAAGCTGCCAATCCAGCCCAGCACCTGTGCATGACCGTGCGCCTGTATCCAAGATGGCGAGATGCTATCGGCGGCACGACGCCCGCTGATCGAGATCAGGTTCCAGACGCCGAGGAAAGTGCCCGGCAGCAGCATGAACAGCAGGCCACCGGAAATGAAGAAGATGAGCAAGTGCGAAAGTTGGACTTCTCTCGCGCTTGTACGGGCAAAAATCTGCTCAGGCGTTTCCGGCTCGCGGGCAAAGGCTTGAACCTGTGTGCGATTCATTTGCAAAAAATGAGCACGTTGCCGTGCTCGACCTCAGTTTCCATGGGTATCGCGGGCGAAGCCAGAAAACGTAGCACAACCGCCCGGCATTGATGGCGTCTGTCCGGTCGTCGGCGATTCTTAGTTGGCGATCGCAGAGCTTTCGTACTCAAGCAAGCGCCTCTCGCCTTGAAGTGCCCGGAGTGGAGTCAAGTCCTGCGTCAGCTCTAGCGTCCCCAGATAGGCTCCGTCTGAATTGCGAACGGCAAAATAACGAACCTGTACAAACTTGTCATGAAAGTTGATCCAAAATTCCGCCACATTCTGTCTCCCGGCACGAAAATCACCCAAGATCTGCTCGACTGTTCCGACACTTCTGGGAGGATGGCAGTTCTGCACCTTGCGTCCAATGATGGTTTTGCTGCGGGCGAAGATGCGATCAGGCCCCTCGGTGAAGAAGGCCACCCTGTCGTCGGCATCAACGTACGTCAAATCTACCGGAAGCGTTGAAAAGATAGCGACGAGCTGCTCCAGGCTCACATTTCCGGTCGGCAACATGAGAGCGCCCGAGGGGGACGCGTTGATTGAATCGGGAGTCACACTGACGGCGGGCGTATAGCCCAGTTGAGGTTCAACAATGCACCAGCCGTACTTTGGCGACGCCGACCATATCTCCGCCCACTCATCCTCCGACAACGTCTCCAGCGACATGGGAAGCAGTATGTTTTCTTCCTTGTAGATCATCTCCTGGACGGCACTGAGCGCAGCGGTCGCCGCTTCTAGCAACTTGGCCTTCCATGGGTCTACAACGGATGAGTCAAGCTGAAGGCACTGCCCGAGGAGTTTTAGCAAGTTGCGAGCGTCATCATCCTTAGCCCACATTACCTTCGACGGTCCGGTAATGCCATGCCGCTCCAAATACGAAAACAATGCGTGTTCTTTGCGCTGGTAGTGCTTGTCAACGTCCATCAACTCGTTAAACGACTGGCGAAGGCGCAGTGCAATCGCCGCTGCATCCGAGGCTTCCGTCGCCCCCTGCAATTCGGCCAATACCTTCTTCATCTCCACAGTCACGTTGCGCAATGCTTCGTTTTCACGACGAAATGTATCAACCGGATGTCCCGGATCATTCCCCTTGCTGGTAGGGATTTGAACCAGGACGTCGCGTGTCACCTGTGAGTGAAGGTCACACATGGCTCGGACCTCTTCCACTGGCATTCCTTCGGCCATCAACTCCTGTTCCATGGCCATGATTTCGGAATAGTCGGTCTGCCGTACGATTTCGCGCATTTGCCGTTGCACCTGCTCGGGCGGATTTCCCGCGTGCAGATGTTTGATGATGTCCTTTAGCACTCGAATCCGATTGGCCTTGTTGTCGATCACCTCGCTCATGACACAACCCCCGAAAATTCAAGGGTACGCACGCAAATGGGCCAGGTAGATGACTTTAGTCACACTGGAACGCATTGTGCCTGCATGACATCACAGTTGGCGCAGGCCGCGGGATTATTCGTCAGGTAGGAATACCCTTTGGCGTAAACAAAAGTGCAGGTGCCAAGGCCGACTACCACTCCGAGAAGCATCGCCACCGCGATAATCACCGCCGAGGATCGTTGCATCGGAAGTTTCAGTTCAAAACACTGCGAGCATACCTCAACCTCGCAAACTCAACATCTGTGAATCGTGAATGTGCGTTACTGCGAGCTCGGCATGGGGTGCGGCTGCTCGTTCGCCTTCGGCACGAGTTGTAGGTAGACTTGTTTCAGCAGATCCTATCGTTGCGGGCTGAAGAACATGTGATGCGCCATTGTGTTTCTTTCGTTTCTTTCTCCTTTTCTCGCTGCCTCTTGTATGTCCGCAAATATCGGCGAGACCAAAATGGAGTAGGAAGACGGTGGCATAGCAGTTCGGAGAGATTGCTTCTCATTTTGTATTGCCTTTGAGCGACTTCAATGCCTAGAGTGTTCAACATCGGCGACCACGTGAAATGGAATTCCGAGGCTGGCCGAGTTAGCGGAATCATCACTAAGAAGATCACTTCCGACACGAGGTTCAAGGGATACATGCATCACGCTTCGAGAGAAGCGCCCCAATATCTGATCGAGAGCGATAAAACCGACCATGTCGCGATCCATAAAGGAACTGCACTCCGGCTAATCCCAAGTCGGGCAGCAAAATCTGGCAAGGGAACGAAAAGGAAGTAGCAATTCATCAGTCGGCGAGCGTCCAAGTCGAGTGTTCCTCGCGTTCGAACAGTTCCTCCCGCCGCGGCATTGGGAATACCAGTGTTTGCTAAGCGGTACGAGGCGTACCAGTGGAGATGAGCAGAATGCATCCAGAATGCCCCGACTCACACCCTTCTGATCGGCCGGTAGCTGCCGATATTCTCCTTCGGCAGGAGCCTAACGAGGAAGAAGACGAAGAGGAAGACGAAGGCGATGGAACTGAACATGACGATAATGACGATGATGACGAAGACGACGAAGGCTACTCGGAGTGAGCGAGCGGGCCCGATTACATCGTGCCCTTTGTCATAAGAATATTGAAGAGGTCTCCTCCAGCGAGGCCGGAGTCTGCGCAACAAATCCGCCTAGCGATCATCCATGAACTAGACCACCATTTCGGGATGGATGAGAACCAACTGAAAGATGCCTTGGCTAAGAAACGGTCTGGACTGGCCGGTAAAGAAGTAGAATGTCTTCGTTTTGCACACAACTGTTCCGTAGTATTTAGATGCGTTACCTTCGTCCCGGTTCTTTTCGTGCGCTGGTGAGCTCCGGCTTCTGCAACAGGTTTCTGATTGCCTGCTTCATCACTTGGCCATAGACAATGGAAATGGATGTTGTCAATGGAATATTCTTGGGGCAGATTTGCACACAGTTTCCGGCGTAGCTGCACTCGTGGATTCCACCATCGCTCATCATCGCTGTTAAACGTTCGTGTCGGAGGTGCGCTCCGGTGGGGTGGAGGTTGAAAAGCCGTACTTGATTGATGATCGCCGCCCCAACGAATCTCGTCGGTTCTGTAAGTTGCGGGCAAACTTCCATGCATAGGCAACAGGACATGCAGCGAGACAGCGGATAAGCCTGCTCTTGCACCGCTGGGTCGATGCGCGGACCTGCGCCGAGGTCATAAGTGCCGTCGACAGGCACCCAGGCCTGCACCTGCTTCAGGTTCTCAAACAGCACATTGCGATCCACCGCTAGGTCGCGGACAACTGGGAATCGTGACAGGGGCTCGAGCCGAATAGGGTGTTCCAGCTTGTCGATGAGGGAAGAACACGCCATTGCTGCCCGGCCATTGATCCGCATAGCGCATGACCACAAACTTCTTCTAGACAATTCGAGTCATATGTAATCGGCATCGTCTGCTTCCCATTGCGATCTGTCGGGCTTATGGCGATGTCCATAAGCGCACTGATAACATTCATGCCAGGCCTCCAGCGGAGATCAAACTCTTCCCAGTAAGCCTCCGCATTGGGGTTATCCTGCCTTTTGATGTTCAGACGTACGGTTTTCTCCGCCACATCACCTCCTACAACATTCTGCACAAGGATTTCTGATGCCGCTGAAATGGATACTGCCTTCGGGTATGCCAGGAGTCCTCACGCGGACCCACCGGCGACGGCCTTAGTGTCTTCCTGAGGGGCCGGATAGGAGAGTTGCTTGCCTTTCACTCGTGCCCACGGGGTAAGAGTATGCGGCCGCGTGCGTGTCGGGCTTGCAATTTCTTCCACACGAAAGCCTCGAACCAGAAGTGCATCGCCAATCAATGAGCGATGGCATCGCCAAGGCACAGCTTCGGCGCACATTATTGCGGTTTGCCGTTTTTGGGAGAGTTGGATGAGTTGATCCAGGCCGCTTCAAATTCCGGTGTCTGCGTGTAATCGGCGAAGCCGCGAAAGCTGGCATTTCTCCACCCCGCATTGATCGAGTCACGGCGCGTATGCCGCAGGCCGCCGAGTGCAGCCATATGCCGGTAACGGATTCCCGCTTTTTGGAGCGGGCGAGGTAGCCGGTCCCGGTTGAATTGCGGATTGTGTCGCGAGCGTGGGATGGTTCGAACATCGATTAACTGCTTAACGCCGTGAGCAAGCAGCAGAGCGACAAACTCTTTCAAGGCTCGCGTTGAGTGCCCCACTGTCATTACCACGGAGCTCTGGTCAGGCTGTTTGGCTCTGCGCTCGACAGTCAGACGGAGACGATGAGCAGGCCTGCGGGCAGGCGGTTCCGCTTCGGCACGGAGCCGTTTGTCCGAAGCACCAGTTCGCTTTGGCAGGTAGCTTGCGCTCTTAGATTATCGGCTGCGTGCTTCTCTCCTTCTTTTTGAGCTGGAGAGCCATGGCCTCTAGTCCTCAGATGTTCTGCCGGGCACGTTGGTAGGTCCAGGTAGGGTGCGAAAACTGATCGCCAATCGGTTCCATCCGTTGATGACGATAATTGCCAGGGTCAGGGTTAACGAGGTCGTTTTCGCTGAAACTGCCGCGAGCTAGCTGGCAAATATCATCCGACGCGTGTCCCTGGCCGACCAGCGTAACTGCTTCTGTCCAGGCGAGTGCGGCGCGTTCATGCTCGGTGAAGAAAGGTGTCGCCTCCCAGACCATCACTGCGTAAAGTCGTTGTTTGGTTTCGCCCTCGGCGCGGGCGTCTTTCGTATGCAATGTCGACACAGTACGCACATCCATTGATCTCCGAGGCTCTGAACTCTATTAGATTCAATCAAAGAGCGCCTCCAATCCGCAATGGCGGATATAGGTTCCGGGTGCAGCATCGCAGTTCATCGCACCGGGAGCGGCTTTCGCGTATTCAATCCTTGGCTGCATCACAACCCCTTCGCACCCATTCCTAGATTCGGTTCCCATTACTGGATCAAGCAATAGATTATTTGTACCGCCAGGAAGACGAACGTCACGACTCGGACGCGAAAGGCGGCGCAGTGGATTCTGGACCGTGCGAGAAGAGGCACTACTCATGTTGAAGGAGTACGCACTTTGGAACGAGCAACGAGACCACCCGGTTCCGCGTTAGCTTCTTCATGAATCGCGTTCGCAAGCTTAGCTTTATTGAATACAACGGCCGCCTCTCGGTTCACAATTCGCTGCTTAACGTGATTCTGCACGACTGAGCCATCTGCACAAAATCGCGCAAGTGCTTATCTCGTCGGACCTCCGCAGGGGGGATCAGAACTGGCCAGTCGCAGACGGCGAGTGTGAGCAAAATTGACCGGTACGAAGATTAACGCAGCGGAATACTTATTCTCTAGGTATTGGGGGACGATTTGGGAAGGTGCACGATGCCGTCACAAGCAATCAAGTTGCATCTGTAGAGCAGCAGGAGAATGCTCCTACTTAACCAGCCGCGAGCACAGTTGAAGTACGACCACAATAATGAGGCAGATTTAGGTTATGAAAGCACAACCCGCAAAAAAGTTCTCATTTGAAAGTGGAAAGTTCAACACGCCAACCAACCTCGGGGAAAAACCCGGCAACGAAGATGGGGCTTTCGAACGACCTGGCATCGAGCCACGCTGGACTCACGGCGACAAAGACGGAGTCGGAACACCCTATGCAGCCTCGAGCCGAATATGGTTCACCTTGTGGAATGGCGTCATGACTGAAGTCTATTATCCGACTGTGGATCATCCCCAGATCCGAGACCTGCAGTTTCTCATCACAGACGGAAAGACTTTTTTCCATGAAGAAAAGCGTGACCTCAACTCCAAATGTGAGCGTTTTTTCGGGCACGCTCTCGGTTACCGACAGATCAACACCGATGCCGACAACTGTTACACCATCGTCAAGGAAATCATCACCGATCCGCACGTTGCCTGCATTCTTCAAAACGTTCAGCTTACTGGCGATGAAACGTTCATATCTAAACTGCGCCTCTACACACTGTGTGCGCCTCATCTTCAAGTAGGCGGCTGGAGTAACAACGGCTACGTGATCGAGGTTTCGGGCCGGAAAATCCTGATGGCGCGGAAGAAAGGAATATGGCTGGCACTCGGGAGCACGGTTCAATTTTCTCGCGCGTCGTGTGGTTATGTCGGCCGCAGCGACGGGTGGACCGATTTAGCTGGCAACTTTCAAATGGACTGGGAGTTCGATCATGCTACCGACGGCAACATTGCACTGATGGGAGAGCTGGACCTGGATGGTAAGCGAGAGTTCACCATGGGATTGGCGTTCGGTGACACGGAGCACTGCGCGATAACAACCCTCTTTCAGGCGCTCGGCGTTCCTTTCACAGAACAGTTGCAGCGATACACGGAACAATGGGACCGCGCCTCCACGCACCTGCTTCCCTTAGAGAAGTTCTCGAGTGACAAGGGCAACCTGTACCACAGCAGTTTCAGTTTGCTTCTCACTCACGAGGACAAGTCGTATCCGGGTGCCTTGATCGCCTCTCTCTCAATTCCTTGGGGAGAAGCAAAGGATGATACGGATCACGGCGGATATCACCTGGTCTGGACCCGCGATATGGTCAGCAGCGCCTCTGCCATGCTTGCTGCTGGTGATCGTGTCACACCTCTCCGCGCGCTGATTTATCTCGCGGTTTCACAGCAGGAAGACGGAGGCTTTGCCCAGAATTTCTGGGTTGATGGCGGCCCGTACTGGCGGGGAATCCAACTTGATGAAGTCGCTTTCCCGATTCTTCTGGCCTGGCAGCTACAAAGACAGAACGCCCTTCAAGATTTTGACCCCTACCCGATGGTCCTAAAGGCGGCTGCTTATCTAGTCCGTCATGGACCCGTTACCCAACAAGAGCGCTGGGAAGAAGCCAGTGGCTACTCCCCTTCCACGCTCGCGTCCAACATTGCTGCCCTGATCGGTGCAGCATGCTTTGCGCGCGGTCGAGGGGGTGAGGCAGTTGCGACACTCTTGGAGGAGTACGCCGATTTTCTGGAATGTCATATCGAAGCTTGGACGGTTACAACCGAGGGTTCACTTGCCGCTGAGATTCAGCGGCACTATATACGGATTCAGCCGGAGGACGTCGGCAACGCCAATCCTTTGGAGGACCCAAACTCAAAAGTCTTAAAAATCAAGAACCATCCGGCCGGAGCACAAGACTCATTTCCCGCAAAAGAGATCGTTGATGCCGGCTTTCTTCAGCTCGTACGCTACGGGATAAGACGGCCCGATGATCCGTTGATCGCGGATTCCTTGAAGGTAATTGATGCGGTATTGAAGGTGGACACTCCGGTCGGGCCGGTTTGGCATCGCTACAATCACGATGGTTACGGCCAGCGAGAGGACGGAGGCCCTTATATCGGATGGGGCAAAGGCCGGGCATGGCCGCTTCTTACCGGAGAACGGGCACACTTCGAACTCTCTGCGGGACGAGATGTAAAACCGCTCATACGAGCAATCGAAGATTTCGCCTCGACGACGGGTTTATTGCCCGAGCAAGTATGGGACGAGCCGGACCGACCAGAGGCTTATATGTTCCTTGGTCGACCGACAGGCTCGGCTATGCCTCTTATGTGGGCACACGCGGAGTACATCAAGCTGCTCAGATCCGTATCCGATGGTCGCGTTTTCGATCTAATCCCTGAAGTTGCAACCCGCTACCTCGGAGATCGCAAGGCTCGTCACTTGTTCGAGATATGGAAGCCCAATCGACAGGCTCGGAGCGTCAAACGAGGTTACACTCTTCGCATTCAAGTCCCAGCTGCATTTCCGCCTTCACTGGTCTGCCAACGACTGGCAGTCTGTGGAAGATAGTCCCTCATCGTCCCCAGTTCTCGGATTCCATTTTGTCGATATTCCGATCTCGGATGCGCAGCGATCACCGATTCACTTTACCTTTTTCTGGACGGTCGAGAATCGCTGGGAAGGGCGAGATTACGCGGTGGCAGTTCAATGAAACTTAAACTCGGGGTTTGGGAGGACGCTAGCGGAAGGAGATAAAAGATGAGCACAGTTGTAACATGGCCGACTTTCGTATCCAAACTGAAGAATCGGAAAGAAGTGGCTGAGCGAACTATCGCATTTCGATTTGAAAAACCATCCGGCTGGACGTTCAAGGCGGGCCAGTTTATTGACATGACGTGCTCGACCCTTCGGAGACGGATTCGGAAGGAAATAAGCGAGGGTTTTCGACTGCGAGTAGCCCTCACGAAGAAACACTGATGGTGACAACGCGCATGCGCGATACGCCGTTCAAGCGTATGTTGAAGGTCATGCCCATCGGCGCCTCAGTTAAGATCGAAGGCCCCTTCGGGGATTTAACGCTTCCCAATAATGCTAGCCGAGCAGTCGTGCTCCTCGCAGGCGGCATTGGCATTACGCCGTTCCGAAGCATGCTGGTTCGGGCAGCGAAAGAGAAGCTGCAACATCGAATTTTCCTCTTCTATTCAAACTGGCGGCCCGAGGATGCTCCATTCCTCGAAGAGCTTCAATTATTGGAGCGAGAGAATCCAAACTACAAGTCATCGCCAGCATGACTGAATCGGAGAAGTCACAGCGGCCCTGGAACGGAGAAACAGGTCTGATTAATCAAGAAATGCTTGCCAGGCATCTGAAGGACGCCGGGTCGCCGATCTACTATATTGCCGGGCCGCCGGCGATGGTGAAGGGCCTGCACGAGATGTTAAACAAGGCGGGAGTGGATGATGACGATATCCGCGCGGAAGAGTTCGCTGGTTACTAAGCAGATCTCCTATTCTGCCGTTTCAGTGGAAAAAGTCGCAGCAAAATAGATGCAAGGAGGAGCGGTAGAAAATGACGAACCTCGATTCGGATGCATTCGTCTGTTTCGGCGCCACCGATGATCTGGCGTTCAAGCAGATCTTCCATGCACTTCAGGCCATGATCGTAGATAAAGTGCGGACCCGACAAAAAGAAATCCCGGAGTGAAGTGATGACGGCTGAAACCTCAAAGCAAGTTGCATTGGAAACACTGCAGGACAAGGCGACCCGCTTGCGCATTGACTCGGTCCGTTCCACGACCGAAGCCGGCAGCGGCCATCCTACGAGTTGCGTTTCTGCGGCAGAGATTATGGCTGTGCTTTTCTATTCCGTGATGCGTTATGATCCTCGCGATCCACACCGACGGGACAGCGATGTCTTTGTGCTTTCGAAGGGCCACGCCGCGCCTATCCTCTATGCGGCGTGGGCGGAGGCCGGCGCCTTTCCGCGCGAAAGACTGCTCACCTTGCGTAAGGTCGACTCCGATCTGGAAGGCCACCCGACTACCCGCTTGCCGTTCGTGGACGTGGCGACGGGTTCGCTGGGTCAGGGCTTGTCCGTTGCTGCAGGAATCGCCATCAATGCGAAACAATTCGAGAATTCCGATCAACGCGTTTATGTTTTGATGGGGGATGGTGAATCGGCAGAAGGCTCAGTATGGGGATCATTTGCGGGGAGCAAATTCTTCACAATAACCGGTGAAGTGATTCGTGTCGTGTCCCCCATCCGTCTCAATTGGGTATTCGTAATCTTCAGAGAACCGTAGAGTGGATCGGCGAATTTGGGCACGGTAGCCGATGACCTGGGCTTTCCTATTCTTGAACGAATATCCAAAGTGCACCTCATCATCCGTTACCGAAGCCGAAGCCTCAGATGTTTTCGATTGGCGAAAGGTGTATGAACCGTCGAGAGCTTTTTGCCAATCTCCATGGGCTATCCGGGAATCGTCCAAAATTCCGTCTTTGAATAGTTTGTACTGCACCAATGGCGTGACGTAACCACTTCCAGCGCGCTGTTGAAGCGAGATCACAAAGAAAATGTCTGCATTCGAACGAAAACAGACATAAGTGTTTGTCGAGAGCGCCGTAATTAGGTCTTTAGCTTGGTGCTCCACCATTTCATTAAATGATCGGCAACTTTGGACATTGCGTTCACCGGAACAATCAGCGAGCCGTGGTCTCGCCATCGGAACGGGTTGGCCGGGGCTTGCTTGCAGGACAGCCCAAAGAAGTAGTGGCAGCATTGGGGGATTGTGAGTGCAGCTCTAGCCACAAATCAAGAAGATTTTTGTACGACGCTGGCGGGAGGCTGAGTACCCCTACTTATTCACGTCGTTTGCGAATGCTGGGTGGCTGTAGATGATCAAGACGTTGTTCCGGGATCGGAGCGGCTGATGGGCGGCCTGTAGTTGAGGCTACCATGGGGGCGTACACGGTTGTAGTAGTCGGTCCAAGGCTGCAGATGAGCGTCCCTTTGCTCGGAGTCGGACCAGTGCTGTGAGTAAGCCCACTCGCGCAGGGCGGTCTGGATGAAGCGCTCGGCCTTGCCATTGGTTCTGGGAGTGTAGGGCCTAGTGCGGTGATGTTTGATGTGCATGGTCTGACAAGCCTGACGGAACTGAGCGGAGCGGTAGCTGGAGCCGTTGTCGGTGAGCAGAGCGCGCACGCCGATACCGTGAGTGGCGAAGAAGTCGGTGGCGGCGGCGAGGAAAGCGACAGTGGTTTCGGCCTTTTGATCGGGCAGCATCTGGGTAAAGGCCAGGCGCGAGTGATCGTCCACGGCGACATGCAGCGCCCGGAAACCAGGATGTTTCCGCTTGCCCCGCAGGCGTCCATCGCCGCGTCGGCTAACTTCAGAAAAGCGAGTCATGCCTTTGATATCCAGGTGCAGCAGGTCGCCGGGCCGGGGATGCTCGTAGCGCTGCACGGGAGGGGGTGGGTTCAGATCGCGCCAGCGACTGAGTCGGGCGCGGCGCAGGATGCGGCTGACCGAGGCCGGACTGAGACCAGTGCGGCGCGCAATCTCGTAACCGGGCAGGTGTTCGCGCCGAAAAGCAACAACCCTTTCCCCTAATGAGGAATGGATCTGTCGCGGGCTGGAGTGTGGCCGCGAGCTGCGGTCGACCATGCCGGCAGCTCCCAACTGGCGATACCGGCCCACCCATTTGGCCGCCGTCTTGGCACTCACACTGAACCGTAAAGCCGCGGCACTTACCCGCAAGCCGTCGTCGATCACCATACGGGCAAGACGCCCTCGACTCATCGCCGTCCATGGGGCATTCTTGTGATAGTCCATTCGGTCTCCAGAGTTACTAGTTGCTCGTCACAACCAGCTTCTCCGGTTCCAACCGAATGGACAACCTCTTGAAAGATCACAGGTGCCCCACTCATTCCTGTTGTTGGAATGAGTGGGAATGAATTGTCACAAACGGCCACCCTCAGCGAGGTCGTTTTCAATGATCCACGGTGCCCCGCACATTGGTCTCCCACACATTCGAAACCCCTCACCATCAAGTCCGATTACTCCAACTTCGACGGTAGCTCCATTGGCAAGCGTCAAAATCACCGAAGCTATTCCCCTCTTCCAGGAAATAGGCGTATTCGCTGTGGCCGTCGAGCAGTTCGATTCGCAGTTTCAATGTAAGAGTGACAGATGCGGCGCTAGGCGGTCGATTTCGACTTTTGGCAATGCCGCCAGGATTCGGTTTTTGTACATTAGTTGGGGGCGTACAGGTTTCGCAGGTGGGTTCATAGCCGCTCCTTCGCCAAAAAATCGGCGTCAGGATGCGCAGCCAAACCTATCTTTTAGCGCGAGCAGAGATGCGTACGGAGATGTAACTTAATTCTCCGCTTCGGGGCGATCAAGGCGGGTTGATTCGGTGCCGTCCTAAATTAGGACACTACCGTTTTTCCCTGATGAGGTCTGGTACATTTCCCGGGCCATCTAGTTAATTTATTTCCTCGATGTGTCTGATACCAGACATAACGGAGTTATAATGAAGGCAATTTGGAACGCATCCAACCGCGATTCCAGCGGCTCTCTTGCGCGCCCGAATGGGGGAATTATGCACGATGAGCCGATCCAAGCTTGTCCCGTCTGCGGTAACAAAAACCTCAAAGCTTCAGAGCGACAGCTAGTCAGAGAACAACAACCGCAAAGCAACAGTGCCGCACTCAGCTATCGATGTGAAAACGGCCATGTCATTATGCCCTCGAGTCAGCCGGGTGCTTCTTCTTCCCGGTGATTCTTGCAGCGCGTTGCGGCGAACTTACAATTGCATGCGCTCGTCACGCAATTTTGTCGTGTTCGATATAGCGACAAACGTCGCCCCCCGTCAAACCGCCGAGTTCACGGGATTCGGGCTTGCTTGTTAGCCGGGAATTGGCGATCCAGTTCCAGGTTCACCTCCAACACGCTTACCCGAGGCTCTCCCAGAAAACCAAGTTGCCGTCCCGCGGTGTGCCGCAGGATGATGTCGCGAATCTGCTGCTCGCTGGCTCCACGCTCGCGCGCAATGCGGGCCAACTGAAATTCGGCTGCCGCCGGAGTAATGTCAGGGTCCAGACCCGAGGCGGAAGTCGTTACCAGGTCCACCGGAACCGGTTGCGACGGATTTTCCGCGTGCAGTCGCGCCACGTCAGCGTTCACACGGTCAATGAGCTTCTGGTTGGTAGGACCGTACTGCGAACCATTGGAATTAGTAGCGTCATAGCCATTGCCGGCAGCCGAAGGGCGCGAATGCAGGTACGCAGGCCCGCTAAAACCCTGACCGATAATCCGCGAACCAACTACCACCCCATCTCGAGAGATCAATTGCCCATTGGCTTTGTCGTGAAACAACACCTGCGCCAAACCGGTCACGACCAGCGGATAGATGATTCCCAGCAACACAGTTGTCACGATGGTCATGAGAATTGCGATTTTCAAGTTCTGCTTCATAATTCCTTCCTGCTTGCGTAACCTCTATGCCAACCCAACTCTGGTGATAAGCATGTCGATCAACTTGATCCCGATGAACGGGACGATGATTCCGCCTGCGCCATAAATCCACAGGTTGCGGCGCAATAGCGTGGCCGCGCTCATGGGGCGATACTTCACGCCGCGCAGGGCCAGCGGAATCAGCGCAATGATGATTACCGCATTGAAGATCACTGCCGAAAGAATGGCTGACTGCGGTGTCTTCAGGTGCATGATGTTCAGCGCGTTCAGCACGGGAAACGTTCCCGCGAACATTGCCGGAATGATGGCGAAGTACTTCGCCACGTCGTTGGCGATGGAAAACGTGGTGAGCGAACCACGAGTCATCAGCAACTGCTTGCCGATGGCGACCACTTCGATCAGCTTGGTCGGGTTGGAATCCAGATCGACCATGTTGCCGGCTTCTTTCGCGGCCTGGGTCCCTGTGTTCATGGCCACACCCACGTCGGCCTGCGCTAGCGCAGGAGCGTCATTGGTGCCGTCGCCGGTCATGGCCACCAGCTTGCCCTGAGCCTGCTCACGCCGGATAAGGTCCATCTTGTCCTTGGGTGTCGCTTGAGCGAGAAAGTCATCCACACCCGCCTCGCGCGCAATGGCAGCAGCCGTGAGCGGATTGTCGCCGGTGATCATGACTGTCTTGATGCCAATAGCACGCAGTTGATCGAAGCGCTCGCGCATGCCACCTTTCACGATGTCCTTGAGATAAATGACGCCCAGGGCCCGTCCCCGCTCCGCGACCACCAGGGGCGTTCCGCCAGAGCGAGCAATCTTTTCAACTGTCGCCTGCACCTCGGGGGGCATCTCGCTTCCATTACTGGCCAGGTAGTTCGTGATCGCATCCACCGCGCCCTTGCGAATCTGGTTGCCGTTCATATTCACGCCCGACATGCGCGTCTGCGCGGTGAACGGAACAAATTCCATTTCGTGCGAGCTGAGTTCTCTGCCCCGCAGTCCGTAACGTTCCTTCGCCAGCACGACGATGGACCGGCCTTCCGGCGTTTCGTCGGCCAGTGAAGATAGTTGGGCAGCATCCGCCATTTCAGCCTCAGTCACACCCGGCGCAGGAATGAATTCAGCCGCCTGACGATTCCCGAGGGTGATGGTGCCGGTCTTGTCGAGCAGCAAGGTGTCAACATCGCCGGCGGCTTCAACCGCGCGTCCCGACATCGCCAACACGTTGTGCTGAATCAGGCGATCCATTCCGGCGATGCCGATAGCCGACAGCAGGCCACCAATCGTCGTCGGGATCAGACAGACCAGCAGCGACACCAGCACGAAAACCGTCTGGGGCGCGCCGGAGTAGATGGCGAATGGCTGGAGGGTAACGACCGCCAGCAGGAAGATGATGGTCAGCCCGGCGAGGAGGATGTTGAGCGCGATCTCGTTGGGCGTCTTCTGCCGCTCCGCACCTTCAACTAGGGCGATCATGCGGTCGAGAAACGTTTCGCCGGGGTTCGAGGTGACCTTCACGCGGATCTGGTCCGAGAGCACGCGTGTACCGCCGGTGACCGCTGAGCGATCGCCGCCGGATTCGCGGATGACCGGCGCTGACTCCCCGGTGATTGCCGACTCGTCCACCGAAGCGACTCCTTCGATGATTTCGCCGTCGGAAGGAACAAGTTCGCCGGCCGAGACGACCACCACGTCGCCCGTGCGCAGCTTGGAGCTGGCGACCTGCTCGATCTGGCCATCCTCACGTTCGCGATTGGCAACGGTCTCCGAGCGTGCCTTCCGCAGTGTGTCGGCCTGCGCTTTGCCGCGTCCTTCGGCCATTGCCTCCGCGAAGTTGGCGAACAATACGGTGAACCAAAGCCACAACGTGATCTGGAGGTTGAACAGAAACGCCGTGCCGCCGCGAACCAGCAGTACGATGGTGATAACGCTGCCAATCTCGACAACAAACATGACGGGATTCCCCATCATGTGGCGTGGGTCGAGCTTGACAAAGGAATCCAGGATGGCACGCCATACGATTTTTCCTTCCCAGATTGCCTTTTTGCGCGATTTCATAGGTGAATGACCTAGCCGTACCATCTTTGGCTCCGAAACGATTTTGGGTTCCATTGTGGTTGCCATCGCAAAATCCCTAGAAGGTCTTACCCGCTGCCATCAGCAGGTGCTCAAGAATCGGTCCCAGACTGAGCGCCGGGAAGAAGGTCAGTGCACCGACGATGAGGATCACGCCGATCAGCAGCACCGTGAACAAAGGTGTGGTGACCGGAAATGTTCCCAGCGACGGCGGAACATATTTCTTCTGCGCCAGATTACCGGCGATGGCGAGCATGGGAATAATCATGAAGAACCGCCCAATCAGCATGTCGAAGCCGATGGTCGTGTTGTACCAGAGCGTGTTGACACTCAATCCGGCGAAAGCCGAGCCGTTGTTGCCGGCCCCGGAAACAAACGCGTACAACATCTGGCTGAAGCCGTGCGGACCGGGATTGGTAATGGCAGATGTGCCGAAGCCGTTGACCGACGAGATCGACGTGAACACCAGAATCACCAGCGGGAAGACAAGCGCCACCAGCATGGCCATCTTCACGTCGTAGGCTTCAATCTTCTTGCCGAGGTATTCCGGGGTGCGGCCGACCATAAGGCCGGCGATAAACACCGCCAGCACGACGTAGATCAAAATGCCATACATGCCGGCGCCTACGCCGCCGAAGATAACTTCGCTCAGCATGATGTTGACCAGCGGCACCATGCCTCCCAGAGGCATGAAGGAGTCATGCCAGCTGTTGATGGCGCCGCAACTCGCATCGGTGGTAACCGTGGCGAACAGGGCTGAGTCCGAAATGCCGAAGCGGACTTCTTTGCCTTCCATGTTGCCGCCGGCCTGCATGGCAGTCGCGTGTTGATTGACGTTGTGCAGCAGCGGATTGCCTCGAGCTTCGGCCCAGTAGGCGACCGTCACTCCCACCCAGAACAAGATCGCCATTGCTGCCCACACTGCCCATCCATGGCGCTGCGAGTTGGTCATTCGACCCAGGGTATAGGTGAGTCCCGCGCCAACGGCAAAAATGCAGAACATCTCGAGCAGATTCGTCAGCGGGGTCGGGTTCTCAAACGGATGTGCGCTGTTGGCGTTGAAGAAGCCACCACCATTCGTGCCGTACTCTTTGATAATCTCCTGCGACGCCACCGGACCCTGGGCGATGGTCTGCGTCGTAACCGTGTCCATTACCGGCTTTCCGTTGGCATCGACCGCCGGCCTGCCGTCGGCATTCACATGTTGCACCTGTTGCGGCTCAAGCAACTTCACGGTGTCGTATGGTTTCAGGTTTTGCACCACACCTTGCGAGACCAGAACCAGCGCGCCTACAACGCAGAGGGGCAACAGCACCCACAGGCAAGAGCGCACCATGTCTACCCAGAAGTTGCCGATGGTTTGCATCTGCCGCCGGGCAATGCCCCGAATGAAGGCGATCGCCAGGGCGATGCCGGTCGCTGCTGAAACAAAGTTGTGGTAAGCCAAGCCAGCCATCTGGGTGAAGTAGCTCATGGTGCTCTCGCCCGAATAGGCTTGCCAGTTGGTGTTGGTAGTGAAAGAAGCCGCCGTATTCCACGCCAGGTGCTCTGGGGTTACTCCAGCAAAGTTTTGCGGATTGAGCGGCAAATGCGCTTGCACCCGCTGCAAAAGGTACAGCAACAGCATGGAAACTACGCTGAACAGCAACATGGCGAAGGCATATTCGGTCCAGCGCATTTCATGGTTCTCGTCCACGCCGGTCAGGCGATAGAGCAGGCGCTCGATTGGCCGCATGACCGGATCCAGGAAAGTTCGCTCGCGATTGAAGACCCGGGTCATGAAAACGCCCATCGGCTTCGTGACCAGGAGAATCAGCGCGAGGAAGATCGCGATTTGAAGCCAGCCGTTAATCGTCATTTCAGAATTTCTCCGGTCGCAGCAGCGCGTAGAAGAGGTAGATCATCGTCAACGCGCTGATTGCCAGCATTACTGCCGATTGTGTATGCATGGGTCCCTCTCACTTAATGCGGTCGCAGAAATGTACGTAGCCCAGCGACAGCGCGAAGAAAGCAATGGTGATTGCAATGAATAAAATGTCTTGCATGGGTTGACTCCTGACTCGTTACCACGGTCCTTGCTTGCGGCCAAACCACCAGATCACGCCCATGGTGGCCGTGTCCTGGTGAGTGCTGTAAACGTTCTGTGTGCTGGTTAGAAAGATTGGCTGGTTGGACCAATCGCGCCGATATTCGTACTTCATTTCAAATCCGTTGGCCAACGTGAAGTCGTAGGTGGCGGTGAACTCCTTCAGTGCCTCGGTAACTCCGCTGAGCAGCCCGCCACGATCGGAGAGATACTCTCCGCGCCCGGCAATATAAGTCCTCGGCGTGAGCTGATACTTCGCCCAGCCGGCACCACCGTCGGTGTGCAGTGGAGCCGATGATTGACCTGGTCCGGCGTTGGCCCACAGGCGCTGAATGACGTAATCGCCTTCCAGTTGTAACGTCAGCTTTGGCGTGGTCTGCCACGTCACGTAACTGTCGAAGATGTGCAGCTTTCCGTCGGGCGCAGGACTGATCTGCTGGAAGCACAAGCCGGGCTGCACCGGGACGGGGCCGCAGGTCGCAACCGGTGTCGCGTTCGGGTGCTCCTGGCCGAAGTAGTAATTCATGGTCCAGCTGACCGACTTGACCGGCGTAAGAACGAATCCAAACATCTCGTCCTTGAAGCCATTGGTAGGCTCGGTCTGATTGGTTCCATTCACGAGCCAATAGTTAAGAGCCACTTCTTGTTGATGGCGTATTGGGCGCGGACTCCCATGTGGTAGAACGGCAGAAAGTTGAACCAGTAGGCGCGCGAATAATTCATCTGGAACTGGGTGTAGTTCCCTTCCGCTCCCAGCGAACTGGCCCACTTCCCAAAATCCACAGTGAGACCACTACCAACCGGCACGACATAAGTTCCATAAGCCTGGAAGATGTTGCGATAGATCGTAGGACGCGGTTCGTTGTTGGGATTGCCTTGCAAAGTCGCCGTAGCCTGCCCAAATTGCAAATCGAGCCGCGCTCCATAGCGGCGGCCGGCATCGACATCGGGAGCGCGCTCGAAGATCACCGCCGCCTGATTCAAACTGAAGGCATTGCTGCTGACATCATAGGCGCGCAGCAGATTGACCCGGCCGACGGGATCGTTGAAGTTATAGGCGTAATAGCCATCAACTGAGACATTGATCGTCGTCCCCTTCAGGTAATCGAGCACGCTGCGATCGTCCGCCGACAGCAATGCAGTCGTCGTCGACGGCGGCGCACTTTGCGCAACACTATCTGCGGTGCTGTGCGCAGAGTCAGTGCCGGACGAATCCACCGCCGGCCGCGACGTGGACATCGTAGACTGCATGTCCTTCATCTGTGCTTTTAACTCCTGCACTTCAACCTCAAGGTCTGCGAGATGTTGTTGCAGCCGCTCCATGGTTTGTACCGACACCGTCACCGCGTCTGTCGATTGGGCCTGGGCTTCCATCTGCTGCGCTTGCATCGGTACAACGAAGACCAAGCCAACGCTGATCGCGAGGAACACTGCTATAACGAACTCGACGCTTCTTCTGAACATCGGGTCACCTCTTGCGCAACACCGTGAACGTTATATCTCGGAGTCGCAGAGATGACCAGGGAGTGGCTCTTAGAAACTGGCCACCAGGAACGGCCCCGATACGCCATCGGCATTCATGAACATCGGCTGCATTTCCAGCTTTAATCCTCAGAACATGACCCTATGACTGCGAGCGCGCTATCACCGGAAAGGATACGATCACCACAAGCAAGACCGCGGCGGTCCCCCGATGTGCGGAGAGAAACTCTGTCATCTGCTTTTCGATGTCAGCCAGCGACCTACGTTCCGCGTCTCTGTCTATCACTGCCGATTGCGAGAGCCTTCGCGCAGCGCCCAGTTTGGATTTTCGCTCCGGCTTCGAAAAGCCGTCCCGCGGGCCCCAGCACTGCACGAAAAACACCAAGAAGAACACAACACTAATCGCGCTGACTATTAAGAAGAGAGTCGTCATCAAGCTCTCCTGTGGAGCGTACCTTTAGGCTGTTTTCAGCTTCTTGATTGGATCATCTCGTCTGTAAGTGTGGGATAAAGGGTTTATAAGTTTTTTGTAAAGGTGCCAAACTGGGTATAGCGCTATAAGCCCCTCGAGTTGAATCATCTGTTGAAGTTCCTGCCTTTACAAACTCCTTATGAACGTCTTATTCGCTCTTTACACCTGACAGTATCCAATGAACTAGCGTGAAAGCGCTTAACAGGAGAATATGTCTACTCAAGAATTGTTTGTTCAGCAATTCACCAGATTGTTCCATCACTACACTGAGGCTCTCTCTTCCGAGATACAACGGCAGAGCACGCCAGCAGGCTGCGATCCATCTGACGATTGCAATCGCCTGGTGGCCGCGGCTCGCCTTGCGATTCTGGAGTTGGAAACGAACGCGCACATAAAAGAAGGCTCGCGGCGCTACTTTGCAAAGCCGGGAGAGGCAGAGTGGGGATGTTGAGCCAGGGTTGCTGGCAGCTCGATTGTGGATCGGTCAGAGTCCTCTAGTGGTAATTAGAACAAGGCTGCGGCTTGCATCGAATCGCTATCTAGCTTGAAAGACGCGGCCGCCTAGCATCGGGCAAGGTGACTTGCGCGAGGCTGGATTCGGAGCTAGTCGAACTGGAGCACAAGTTTACGAAGGCGTGAGATGGCCATCGTAACAATTACTGTGCTGGCCATAATCCTGGCGAGTTACGGGGAGGAGCGCTTACCAGCTCGACAGAAACGGAGAAGCAGCTGCCCCATCGCTACTAGGCGATGTGCGAAGAGATGAGCGGGACAGCCAGCCATGATGAGCTTAAGAACAATTCGTCTGCACGAACTAGCTGCGTATGTTATTCGGCCCGCTCTAGCCGAAGCTAGGTTGATGACTAAGAAGCATGCCTGTGATGCAGTTTATGTAACAACGCTGGCTACCGAACTCCTCGGTATCGAGGCGAAGATCTCCGAGCTGGAAGAGGACCTGGAACTCATTCCGGAAGGCGATCTCCTCAAGCCCGAAGTACTGCGTGCAGTGCCAGAGCCTCCAAGTGCGGATTGGATTCGCACAAAGTCGGCTGAGCTGGATGCGCGACTACACCGAGTCGAGCAATCATCCACAGCAAATTCTCGGCAAGCTGGCGCCGCACCAAAAAGACACTCCTCCGTCAATCGGGTATTCAACCGTCAGTTTGCTACCGAGAAGCCACACGGCGTCAACAGATCGTGATACTCGAAGCAGTCGCCTGAGCCGCGCCGACCAGATGACTTCCACCCTGGCATAAGCTAATCTGCACTTGTGTCCGCCAAGTTGGAACAGGCTCTGCAGTTGGTCCATGACAATCGCCCCGAGTCGATCGACCAGGCGTTGTCGCTGCTGCAGAATGCGGTCCATTCCTTCAGCATGAAAGTCTGCGGTCATCCCGAAGATGCCGAAGACACCATGCAGGAAGTTTTGCTCAAGTCGATACCCCATCTTCCCAAGTTCGAGAATTCACGGGCGCTCGCGGTGTGGCTGTACAAGGTTGCGCGTAATCGTTGCATCAGCAACCGCCGCGGCTACAAGAATTCTCCGGCGAAGAACCTGTCGCTCGATGCCCTGATGCCCGATGATCGTGAACTGCGGCATCTAGTAAGCCGGGCGCCCAGTCCCGAAGCCGCAACGCTCAATAACGAAACTAGAGAACAGCTCCAGCAGGCCGTGCTCGCCGTGCCCCCGCAATATCGCATGGTCCTGGTACTGCATGACATGGAAGATTTGAGCACCTCCGAGGTCGCTCAAATCCTGGGAATACGCGAAGGCACAGTGCGCGTCCGGCTGCATCGTGCCCGTCTCTTCGTGCGGCAGCATCTGGCTCGCGTCTACGGTCGCGAAGGGCGGGCGGGCTTTGAGATTCACGCCGCTGCCGAAGCGGCACGCCCCCCGCGCTGCCGCCGTCTGTTCGCGGCTCTCTCCGATTACATGGATGGAATTGTTGACGACGCCCTATGCCAGGAGATGGATCGCCACATCCATGACTGCGAACCTTGCCAGGCATTTCTCTCCAGCCTGAAACAAGCGGTGCAGCAATGCCGCTCCTACGCGCCGCCATGCGAACCTCCCCGCGCCGAAGAACTCCGCCGCGGATTAGTGGCCAAGTACCAGCAGGCGGCCGCTGCACTGGCGAAAAAGAAACTGGGTTCCTCGTTCCAAGCCTGATTTTGGCCTGAGGTGGGTTTTTCCTTCCCGACCCAAGCAATTTCCCATTTCGGGAATCCCACCCTCGCCCCAAATTTTCCCTGTAACGCGTTCGTCCGTCACTGCGTTTCTTCCTGTAGCCCGATGTAATGGGCTTGTCGAGCCTGCGTTCACGGTTCGGCGACACGGGAGAACGAAATGATTTCTGCCACCGTAACCTTGACTCAACCCTTAAGCACTCATCGCCAATTCATAGCCACCAGCGGAACCGGACACCATCTGCTCCTCGACGACGCTGCCGGCAATACCGGTGCCAAACCGATCGAGCTGGTTGCCATTGCCCTCGCCGGATGCACCGCCTTCGACGTCATTAACATCCTGCGCAAGAAGCGCCTTCAAATAACGGGCTACGAAGTTAAGGTTGAGGCTGACCAGACGCCTGACCCACCGCAAGTCTTCACCCAGGTTCGCATTCATCACATCGTCTCCGGCATTGACGTTCCTCCCCAAGCCGTTGGCGATGCCATCCGCCTTTCCGAAGAGAAGTATTGCTCCGTAGGCGCCATGCTGAAGCTCAGCGCCACACTGCACACCAGCTTCGAGATTGTGCCCGTGGCCCAGCCCGTCATGGTTGGAGCGTAAGTGTTGCGACGGTCTTTGCATTCGGCGGAACAAGTTGCGGCTAACCGTTGTTGGCCATGGTTAGCCTTCATGACCACAGTAGTCATCGCCGCACTGGCAATGCCATCTGCGGCGCAAACTGCAAACGCGCCGGGTGCGGATGGTCAACTGGCGGCGCAGAGTGCCAGCGCGATCAACACGACTGTCGCCGAGACCGAAGACGCCTCGGCTAGCGCGGTCGCTCCGGCCCACCTCCAAGCAGCGGCTTCGAAAGGGCACAGCTTTAGCTGCGCCGTATCGGGGCCTCCCTGTGATCCCGCGCCGGCTTCAGCCGGCGACAGCTCAATGGCTGCTAAATCAGACCTGCCAATTCCTGAGCGTTCGAAGGGGCGCAGCTTCAGCTGCGCCGTACAAGGCCCTCCGTGTGATCCCGCGCCGGCTTCAGCCGGCGACACACCGGCTCCCCTCACTCTGCCTCAGGCGGTCGCCATGGCGCTCGATAAGAACCCTCTCCACAAAGCGTCCATGGCAGGCACCCGAATCTCGCTCGTCGCCATCCGCGAATCTCGCTCGCCGCTGTTCCCCAAAATCATGTTCCCCGAGAGTGCCGTGCGCGGCAACGATCCCGTCTTGGTCTTCGGCAGCAAGCCGCGACAGCAGAGCTTCACCGCCGCCGACTTCGCCCTCAACAAACTCAACACGCCCACCCCCATCGGCAACTTCTCCAGCCGTTTCTTCGGGCAATGGAGCCTCTTCGACGGACTGCAAAGCTGGTACAGCGTTAGCCGTGCCCGATACATGCAGCAAGCCTCGCAGCAGCAACTCGACCGCACCGATCCGGAACTGGTCTTCCAGGAAGTGCAGGCCTACGACGGTGTTTTACTGGCGCAAAAGCAGGTCGCCGTAGCGCAGGATACCTTGAAGACCGCGCAAGCTACCGAGCCTCGCAGGCGCGCCCGGGTCGAAAGCGGAATGGCGGTGAACTCCGATCTACCCGGCGCGCAGGTGGCCGTGGCCTCGCGTAAGCAGGAAGTCATCCAGGCAGAAAACGCGCTCGCGCTGGCGCTTGGCTCGCCGCCCGACACCATGTGCGACCCGCAGGAGAGTCTCACCGAGCCCGGCTTTCCCATCACCACCGTCACCGATCTGGAGCAGCAGGCCATGGGGAAAGCACAAACGACCGGCGTTGAGCAACAGCTCGGCTCCAGCGCATTCCCAGGAGGTACACGCATGACAATCGAACGTGGTCTACGACTGATGGCGGGGTGTTTGTTCTGCTCTCGCCGGCGCTGGGATATTGGGTCAGTCCCTACTGGTATCTCTTCACAGTATTCGTAGGGCTGAACCTGCTGCGATCGAGATTCACCAACCGGTGTCCGGGGATGTCGATGCTGGCGAAGCTTGGATTAATGCCGGCGAGAGGAGTGTACTAGAAACATGCCAGCCTGGATTCCAATCGTCGCATTTGTTGTTATCTATCTGATGCTGACGCAGTGGCTTCTGCCCAAGCTCGGCGTCCCCACATGACGGAGCCAAGGCAGTGCCGGGTTCCGGTGCAATCCTGACGACGGGCCAAGCTCGTCCGTGCATGCCGATACCTCCGCGAAAAACTCTAGCGGGCAATGACCGATGCTCGATCACTCTCTGCGAGAAAGAACTGCCCCATCGCGTTTGCCCGGTGGCTACGGCCGGAACATCGCCATACAAGATGCAAGGCTACGCCTGCGGCAATCAGACCCCCGATTGCCAAAGGATCATCGCCGCCGTCAATGCAGAAGCCGCCTCGGCGGTGCGCGCGGACGCCAATGGCAAAGCCACTTTTCCTGCCGTCTCCCAGGAACGTACCTGATGATTCCCGCGCGCTATAACAACCAGGCCCTGGTCTGGGACATGCCTGTCCGTCTCAAAACCGGCGACAACGGCCTTACCCTGGATCAGGCAAACGCGTCGCTGGTGAAATAAGCAACCCCCACCTTGGGGCCATCTCCAAGCAAGCAGCCGCGAGAGCCTGATCAGCCATCATAATCCGGGTGCGAGCACATTATTCAAGAATCCAGTCGGCGTCACTTTCGACGCCAGCACTCTGTTCCAGCTTTTTGACACGGGAAAGAACATCGATCTTGTTGTCGTCGGGACATGCCCTTGAAACCCCTGCCCAGTGCGGATTTGACGCTGATCCGCGATTCATAACATAATGTGAGCCTTCCACGGAAGAGGCGCCCACCGATGCCAGATTACCCCCTTGAAAACACACATCCATTTACCCATACACCGGTACCCACGGCAGACCATGTGCTTATTCAATCCACGTGCACGAGATGCGGATCGTCCAAACTCGTTTCCGCGCACAATGGCTCTCTTGAGACCTGGGAGCGAGAGCACCGCTGCGAAAACGTCGGATCAACGCAACTTTGAGATGTTCCCTTCCAGGACGCGCACATGCCCGTGAAACAAGCCCTTCCCAAGTCCGCACTTTGGCTCTTTCGTTGAGCCACCATCGCATCCTAGATTGCCTTGTTCTTCAGACTAAGCTCGGGCAAGGCCTGCTCTTGTTTATACCCAGCTATTAGGTTTGGCCCGGAGACAAAGCTCTCACAGTGTGCCTAACTTTTCACAGCAAGCTGACAACATCCTGACAACAGCGTCGCTGCTTCTCCATAGCATTGTTCCAGATCAAGCACGAAGCAGGCCGGTGGAGACATGCAGCTTCTTGGGAATTCAAAGACCTTTGCGATTGCCACATTGATTTTGCTGGCGGGGCATTCCGTCTACGCGCAGGTGAATCGTCAGGACACACCGTCACAAAAGATCAGCGAACGCAAAGAAGTTTCCGTGACGGCCGTCTCTGGCGAAAGCTGGCTCGCACATCTTAATCGGTCGTTCAACGAAACCAGCATGGGTAAGACCGGGCGCTTGGGTCCTCCTGCCGCAGAGCCGGGCGAGACAGATCCGCGGTGGCAACCTCCGTCATCGCCCGGCCTCCTGCCGCAAACTGTGACCCTGCATGGTTCCGACCTGTACCGGCTGAACTGCCAGGGCTGTCACGGCGAGTCAGGTCAGGGAGCGCCACCCGAAATCAACTCCGTCATCAACCCGGTGCGGGCAACCTCCGTGGCACTTGTGATGGAGCGCATGAAGCAGTCCGGCATGGACATTAGCCGGGCCGAAGCCGTCAAGCTTGCGCAACAATCCAACGCTGCATTGTTGCTGCGTCTGCACCAGGGTGGCCAGGACATGCCACCGTTTCCTCACCTCAACGAAGCCGAGGTTCGCTCACTCCTTGCTTATCTCAAACTTCTTGCCGGTGTGCCGGGAGCAGAACGTGAACAAATGGCCGTAACCGAGTCGCCCCTTCGCATCGGCGAGCACATTGTGAAGTCCACGTGTCACACCTGCCACGGTGCTACCGGACACGACCCGAACCCACAGCAGCTGTGGGATGGAGCAATCCCACCACTGAGTACTCTGACCACGCGCAAGAGCCGGCCTGGGTTTATCCAGAAAGTCACTCATGGAGCTCCCATCCTAATGGGTGCTCAGCCGATGCTCTACCGCGGCAGAATGCCGGTCTTTTATTACTTAAGTGAGCAAGAAGCGGCAGACGTGTATCTATACCTGTCGCTCTATCCTCCTTCGGACTCAGCTACTCCCGATACCACGATCGCCCTATCGCAGCACCGTTCGGAGGCAGGCGGAGGTACGGCTCCCCCGCCGCAGATGGCTGGAAATAGATCATTCGCGTTGCCCCAATCGCCAGCCGGGCAGCCAGACGGTAGTTCTGATCTGCAAGACATTGTTTTGCTCTCGATGGTCGGCGCTCTGGTCATTCTCCTGCTTGCCGGAGGGCTTGGCTTCACCGTGCGCGAGTTCCATCGGCTGTCAGCGGCGAGTCAAGTCTCTACCCTGGCTGTCAAAACAAAACTTAAGGAGAGAACCGAGGATGCTACGCCAACCCTGCAAGGCGTTTCATAAGCTGCTTTTCATCATGGCGCTGACATGTCCGCTTTTGGTGGCAAACACTAGCTATGCCATTCCAGCTTTCGCGCGCATGTACGGCACCAGTTGCAGTACTTGCCACATTGACTTCCCGAAGCTCAATGACTTTGGAAAGGCCTTCAAGGACGCGGGCTTCAAGTTCCCCAAAGACGACGAGTCCATGCTCAAGATCCCTCCGGTGATGTTAGGTGCGCCTGCGAACAAAGAACTGTGGCCAAAGGCGATCTGGCCCGGAACCATACCTGGCATTCCCCCCATCGGTCTGCGCATGAACAACTACTTCCAGTACACCGGCACCAGCAGCGGAAAGTTTGCCTCGCTGACCCCTGCGGGAACCTTGCCGCCCTTTGTACCGACCACCGATTTCGAAACCGGACTATTCAGTATATTCACCGCCGGCAACTTCGGCAGCGATATAGCCTTCTGGGTCGATGACGACATCAGCGTTGCTGGCGCCAACGCCAACGGCGGCCTGGGCGACGGCTATCTTAAGTTCGTCAATATTGGCCGCTTCATGAAGCTGCCGAAAAACTCGCTCAACCTCCGCGTGGGACAATTTGAACTTGAGCTACCTTTTACCCAAGCCCGGAGTATCTGGATCAGTCCGTACGATATCTACACCCAAGCCAATATTGGCGCGATGAACTCGCTCATTCCCTTACAGCAGTTTGTCAATAACCAATTCACTATGGCGGATGCGGGTAAAGGTGTCGAGCTAAGCGGCGGACTGCACACCGGCGGCTATCAGTACTCAATCGCCTTCATCGACCAGAACACTAGTGGAGTAGGGCAGGACGCGAATCCTGGTAGCCCATATGTTCCTCAGGCGACGGGCAGCAATAATGGCGGCCTCGGCGTTGCCTCGGATGCGAACTTCAAGGACATCTACGCCAGTTTTCAGTATCGCTTCAACCTGGAACACGACAGGGCAAGTCGAGATGCTATTCAGGCGGCCGGTCCGACCGGACCGCGCGACCACACCTACCTGAACTTCGGCACCTACTATTTCTATGGACGCTCGGTGCAGCGCTTGCTGGGCGCAGGCGCCGACGGTACATCTGCAGTTATCACCGCGCGCGAGCCCTTCTACCGGGTCGGTGGCAACATGACCTTCAACTATCGTTGCTGCCTGCAGTTCAATGCCCTGTACATGTACGGGCACGACTACAACCTTCTGCCTATCGACGCCAGCGGCAAGCTGATTCCTCTGCAGAGCCTCAGCACCGCTGTCCCGGTGGGCTTTATTCACAGCACGCCTGCTACCTTCAGCGGCGGTTTCATCGATGCGGAGTGGCTCGCTTACCCGTGGATGTACGTGATGCTGCGCTACGACGCCGTGAACTCGACCTCCGACCGCATCAATGGCCTGGCATCTAATCCGTCCTTCACCGGTGCGCCTTTCAACGGCCCCTTCAGTTCGACCCGCAATCGGATTACGCCCGGCGTGCAGTTCCTGATCCACCCCAACATCAAAGCATCGTTTGAGTATCAGTTCCGTCCATCGCAATCCGTGGTGATTGCCACCAATCCGCTGACTGGTTTGCCAGTAGCTCTGAATCCCTTCCACACCAACACAGCCGTAGCTGGTTTGGAATTCGTGTACTGAACGGTTTGATCTAGTGTCTAGAGTCATAAGTTCGTTTCACAAGCCAACGGTTTTGTGTCAGGGCAAGACTTCAGTCGTGCCGATAGGTTGCTTATTTATTGTCATCACGAGCCGACTTTAGTCGGCGAAGGACCTGCTTTTACGAGTT
Organism: uncultured Acidobacteriaceae bacterium; assembly: GCA_963748225.1. Classification (GTDB taxonomy): domain Bacteria; phylum Acidobacteriota; class Terriglobia; order Terriglobales; family Acidobacteriaceae; genus Bog-257. The sequence goes on along the minus strand of CAVVHW010000007.1, from coordinate 914,544 downwards.
TCTGGCACCACCAACGAAAGGAGTATTCATGATGCGCAGTGTTCTATTAGCCGTTCTACTGGTGGCGACCGTCGCAGCCACCGCTGCCGCCGGTACCATAGAAGGCAAAGTCTCGCCGGGAAAGTCCGTCGTCTACGTAGACACCATCCAAGGCAAAACCTTTCCTGCACCGTCGCAACAGCCGGTCATCAGCCAAAAGGGCCTTATGTTTAACCCGCACTTGCTGGTCATACAAGTAGGAACGACCGTGCAATTCCAGAACGATGACTCGGTGCAGCACAATGTTTTCTGGCCGTCGATTAGCGGTAACAAGAAGTTGGCCCATAACCTCGGCACCTGGCCAAAGGGCGACAAGCGTCCCTTCAAATTCTACAACCCTGGTGTGGTTTCGTTGCTGTGTAATGTTCACCCGGAGATGTCAGGCTATATTGTTGTGAGCCCGACGCCATACTTCGCCGAGACCGACGCCAGCGGGAACTACAAGATCGACAATGTTCCCGACGGTAAGTACACCGTGGTTGCATGGCATGAAGGCATGAAGCAAACGAAATCGGTAGATGTCTCCGGCACAGGCAAGGCGGATTTCGCACTCTCGAAATGAGCGGCTATGCTAATTCCTAGGAAGATACTTGTCAGATATGCTGCCACTTTAACGCTGGTGCTCGGAGCAATACTTTCTGTGCGCGCACAAGTGATTACACCCATGGAATTGTCCGATCCCAGTGCGCAACACTTACAGCAACGGCATTTGCAAACCTTAATGGCGATTGGCACCGAGATTGAGGCACACAAGTTTCCTTATCCTTTCTATTTCAGTCGAACTCTGGATGTCGATCTAGCCAAGGTGCAGGTTGCTGACCAGCGGTCCATTCGATTCGACATTTACAAGGGTCAAACTGTACTGGAGATCACAGGCAACTACTATGCTGCTTATTCGGCAGATCGCATGGATTCGTATGCGCGATTGAAGGAAACCTTTCGGTCGGTGGTCATGCCGATATTGCAGGCGGAAGTCCCGCACTTCCCAGATGACTCCGAATTCTCCGCGTTTGCTGTCGAGGTTTCCCACCATGTCCGGCAGAAAGTGATGGGCATCAACTCCGAACAACCGGAGAACATCACCGTCATCATCCCGGTCCCGGTTGCGCAGAAGCTTATCGACGCCAAGAACGACGATCAGAAACAGGCCGCGATCCTGGATGCGCACATATTTCTGAATGGTCAGCCCTATGCTCTGTGGCTCCAGGAGGGAGCGCCTTCAGAGGAGTGGAAGGAAAGGTACACGCCACCACTGGTGGCTAAGCACCAGCCCACAACCGTGGCGACCAACGCCCCCTCAAACAATCCGTCCGTGTCCGCTAACCTGATGAACGTTTCTGCCACGCCTATGCGAATTTTCACGCCTGAGTCCCTGGCGTTATTGCAACGTCAGAACCAGGACGCCATCGATCGCATGGTAAAGGCCCTCGACGCTCAAGCGCATTTCATCGCCTACGTACCGCCCGTCTTCATCGGTTTCCGCCAGAGTGCGTACCTGCAACTATCCTTCCAGACGTCGCTTGACGCCGTGCCCGCAAGCTCCCGCTACAAACTCGCAGCCCTGGCCTTCGACGAACACGTATCTCATCTCATACGGCCCACGCTGAACTTCTTCCCGCAAGACGTCGGCTTCGATGGCGTGGACTTCAGCAGTACGGTCCGTCTCAGCGATGGATCGGAGACCGAAGCCGTGGAGTTTTTCTTCCCCTTCCGCATGATGCGGTGCTTCGCCAGCTACGACTGTACTGGCCAGCAATTGCTCGATTCCGGAACGGTAGTCATCAACGGCGAACGCTCTGCCCTGGACCTGCAAATCGCCGAAGGAAAGAACTGACGATCGGCCATCAGTGCCAAACGTTTGATTACGTTCGCAGATGCAAGACGTCCGTCCCATGCAGCTCTGTCGATAGGATCTTCCACTCCACATCGCTTGCGGCTATGCAAACGTCCCAGAGATAAGGGTACTCGTTTTGAAATGCCGTGCGCTCGACCCAATCCTGGAAACGAAGTTCTGATTTGGCCGTCTAACGTCCCAATCGCAGAAACGCGGGCATCGCGGGAGGTTGCGATGATAGGGCCACAACGATTGGCGGCGGTAGAAGCAAGCATGCTAATCGGCACAGGGATGCGGGTCCTGTTGCTCGATCAGGATGCAGACACTTGTGCCAGAGTGGTTGCCGCAATCGATCAGGATCGCGGGTTTGTTTTAGCGGGAAAGTGCCGGGAATGGCCGGCCTGTGAAGTTTTGCTGGAGCGCTTCGTTCCCGAGCTACTGATCGCGAGCATGAGGCATCTCCCTCCACAGTTTCTAGGCGATTTGACGGGGTTAGAGTTTCCCGTGGTGGTTGGGCTGCGAACCGAAGATGATGGTATAGGCCTTTGTAGCGGAATGTACGACTCGATTGCGGTTCCGGCAGAGTTACAGCACATTTGCAGGATGCTCGACCGAGTGCGGTATGAGGTTTACAGACGAAAGGCTGCCGAACTGTCGACGCTGTTCCAGAGATATATGGAATGCGCAACTAAGGGCAGCCAGTACCTCTCCCGGTTTAGGGTTGAGGATCAAGATCAGATACTCGAGATCGAGATAGAGGATGTGTTGTTCGTGGCCGCGGACGGCAACTATATCCGTATTCACACGAACAGCAACACCTATGAGATCAGAGAGACCATGAATAGGATCTCGGCCAAGCTTGATCCGTCACGATTTGCCCGGGCCCACCGCTCCTACATCGTTAACCTCACGCATGTACAGGACGTGGTGACAAAAGAAGGCTCTGCTACTTTCGTGAGGCTGAGTAACGGAATCGAAGTGCCAGTCGGTCCAAACTATCGGGACGGGTTTGATGGTACTTCTCATTTGCGCACTCGGTTGACCGCGTGATAGCCGCGCATGCATTCCTCATGCTTGGTGCACGGGAGAATATTTACTGATCCCATTGATGGCAAAGAGCTGACCATCAGCCCCTGCTATTGCTCCGCGATAGAGCAAATCACAGCATCGTTGGGTTTCTCGAAAGTTTCGCTTTGGATGAGGATGGATTCTCACCTGCATCTTTCCAGAACATGAGGTATCCTGAAAATTTGCCGTGGCTTGGTACACGGCATAGGCTGCACTTTCGGAGAATCTGCGTGTCACACTCGTTGTTCTGTCGTCGCGGCGCCGCGGCACTTTTCCTCGCCTTCTTTGCCACCTGTTTTATCGCTTTAGCCGTTGCAGCCCCTGCGCAGAATTCAGCTGGGCCGCAGCCTGCGCCGCTGCCTCCGCCTGTTATCGCACCGGCAGACACACCTTATCCCGGCACGATTTCCCTGACCGTCGACCTCACGAACATCACAGATCGTGTGTTGAACGTGCACGAGACCATTCCTGTAAAACCGGGCACCATTACGCTGCTCTATCCTGAGTGGCTCCCCGGAACGCACTCCCCGTCGAACGCAATCGTGAATATGGCCGGGCTTATGGTGACGGCGAATGGCAGACTGGTCGATTGGGTCCGCGATCGCGTCAACATGTACGCCTTCCACATCGACGTTCCCGATGGCGCGACGACGTTGGAGGTGAATTTTCAATACCTGGCTCCCCTGAAACCGCAACAGGGGCGCATCTCGTCCAGCTTCGCCGACCTCACCTGGAACAGCGTGCTGCTCTATCCTGCGGGTCACTTCTCGCGCCGCATCGAATTTGCTCCGGAGGCCCGTTTGCCGGAGGGCTGGAAATTCGCCACCGCGTTGGAAGTGAAATCGCAGGATGGAAACCTGATCCAGTTCAAAGACACTACGCTGAATACCCTTGTGGACTCACCGCTCTACGCCGGCGTCAACTACAAGCGCGTGGATCTTTCCACTGGCGCGGACAACCAGGTCTTTCTTGATGTCTTCGCCGATAAGCCGGAGCAACTTGCGATCACTCCCGAAGAGCTGCAATACCACAAGAACCTGGTGGTGGAAGCGCACAAGCTTTTCAACTCCCGTCATTACGACCACTATGATTTCCTCTTCTCGCTCAGCGATACGGTTGGCGGCAAAGGCCTGGAACATCATCAGTCCAGCGAAGACGGTACGCGTGCCAACTACTTTACCGACTGGGCTGCGGGGGTTGGCGGTCGTGCTCTTCTGGGCCACGAGTACGTGCATTCGTGGAATGGCAAGTTTCGCCGGCCTGCTGACCTGTGGACACCCAACTTCAACGTGCCCATGCAGAACGACCTGCTATGGGTTTATGAGGGCCTGACCGACTATTACGGCAACGTCCTGACAGCACGTTCCGGATTACTCACCCCCGAGCAGACACGCGACGCATTCGCGCAGATTGCCGCCTACTTCGAAATCAGCCCCGGACGCACTTGGCGCCCCCTCGTGGATACCACAAACCAGCCCATCATTTCGGCTCACTTCGCTGCGCCGGAGGCCTGGCCAAGCTGGCAGCGCTCCTACGACTACTACGCGGAATCGGACCTCATCTGGCTCGACGCTGACACGAAAATCCGCGAGCTGAGCGCTGGAAAGAAGTCGCTCGACGATTTCGCAAAACTCTTCTTCGGCATAGATAACGGTAGCTACATCACCAAGACGTATACCTTAGACGATATCGTTGCGGCATTGAATACGGTGCAACCGTACGATTGGGCCGGGGTCCTGCGCACGCGGGTTTACAACTTGGCTCCCCAGACTCCGGAGAACGGATTCACCCAGGGCGGTTATCGCCTCATCTACAACGACAATGAGCCCGACTGGGTGAAGCACCAGGACAGCTCGCGGGGTATCAGCTTTGCAACCTCACTGGGGCTCTCGGTAAAGGGAGACGGCAGCCTTCAAGGCGTGTGGTGGAACAGCCTGGCCTTCAAAGCTGGCATCACGCCGGATATGGAGCTGCAGGCCGTCAATGACCAGAAGTTCAGTATTGCGGATCTGCGCGAAGCGGTCCTCTCTGCAGAGAAGAGTAAGGACCCGATTAAGCTTCTGCTGAAGCGCGGCGACGAGTTTGTAACTGTTAGTATCGACTATCACGGCGGACTCCGTTACCCGCATCTGGAAAGAGTAGAGGCAACCCCCGGTCGCATCGATGCCATCCTCGCGCCGTCGAAATAGAAGCAACCAGGCGAGCGGGAGTAGGCCGATGGACGGCTCCGCTAAATGCGAAGTTCCTTAACGGAAGCTTTGATTAAGTCGTGGTTTTGAAGGGGACGGCCTTTAGGCCGTCGTAAGTACCTAAAATCCGCAGGGCTTTAGAGACCGTGTCGCAACCCACCGTCGAATTGGCACGGGTGGAATGAAGCACGCAAAACCAGCCCCGCAGGGGCGAAATATCTTAGCCCAGCGCTTCAGCGCTGGGTAAGTGGGAAATACGCCCGAGTCCCGTAGGGACGGCAGAGGTTGCGATACAGTCTCCTTAGCCCCTGCGGGACTTCGAAATGACTTTATCAGAGGCTCCTTAACATAACGATCGAGGTTCACTTCTGATGTCGACCCTGCCGCCGATTGGATTTGTAAGCAGTCCCTACAAAAGCGCACAGGAGATTCCCAAAGGCCTGGGTACAAAACATGAGGCCGTCGGCGTTCTAAAGATTCTGCCTGAATTTGAGACTGGCCTTACAGACATTGAAGGATTTTCTCATCTCTTCGTTATCTGGGAGTTCGACCGTGCCGAAGGGTTTGAATTACTGGGCACACCGCCCAGCGATAACCGGCCCCACGGAGTCTTTGCGACCCGGTCTCCCCGGCGACCAAACCCCATCGGCCTTACGGTCGTAGAACTGATTGGCCGCGAGGGCCCTCTCCTGCACGTGCGCGGTCTCGACATGCTTGACGGAACGCCCATCCTGGACATCAAGCCTTACCTCTCCAGCGTCCGGGCGGAGGATCTTCGGCGTGGCTGGCTGGCAGAGGCTGAAGCCCGCAAGCGAAAATAGCTATATTCTCACGCAAGAAACGGCCGTTTGCGGATCAGCTCCCGGCGTCCGCTGACTCGCGGCATTTTGAAGCTACCCAATTGGCATGGAACCAGTCTATCTATAGTTTCGTATTTGAAAGTTACAGGCAGCCTCATGCAGCTGAAAATCGATAACCTCTCCAAGCGCTATTCCAACGGAACCCAGGCGTTGCAGGGCGTTTCGTTGTCTATTCCCCAAGGCATGTTTGGACTATTAGGCCCCAACGGGGCCGGCAAGTCCACACTCATGCGCACGCTGGCCACGCTACAGGAGGCCGACAGCGGCAGTGCGACCCTTAACGGCATCGACGTCCTGCGCCAGAAAGACGAAGTCCGCAAGCTCCTTGGCTACTTACCGCAGGAGTTCGGGCTGTATCCCAAGGTCACGGCCGAAAGTCTACTGTCGCATTTCGCGTCGCTGAAGGGCATCGAGAACGCCCATGAACGGAGCGATGTAGTCCACGCCCTGCTTCGGCAGACGAACCTGTGGGACCATCGCAACAAGCCACTGGGCAGCTATTCGGGCGGCATGAAGCAGCGCTTTGGTATTGCGCAGGCGCTGCTGGGTAATCCGCGGCTTATCATCGTCGATGAGCCTACCGCCGGACTCGACCCCGAGGAGCGCGTTCGCTTTCACAATCTGCTGAGCGCCATCGGCGAAAACATCATCGTCATTCTCTCAACCCATATCGTCTCCGACGTAAGCGACCTGTGCCGCAACATGGCCATCATTCATGAGGGACGCGTTCACGCTGCGGGTGACCCTTCCGTGCTGGTCGATGCGCTGAATGGCCGCGTGTGGAAGAAAACAATCGCACGGACGGAGTTGGCGGATTACCAGCAACGCTTCCGCGTCATCTCGATGCGGCTGTTTGCAGGAAGAACTTTACTGCACGTCTTGCAGGATGAACTCCCCGAGCCGGGCTTCGAGCCTATCGTGCCCGATCTCGAAGATCTCTACTTCGCTGCTATTCGCGGCTTTACACAGGGTATGGCCAGCTGACGCCATGCTGAGCAACATTTTTCTCTTTGACCTTCAACAGCGGCTGCGGCGCATCTCCACCTACGTCTATTTCGCCGTCTTTTTGGCGTTGGGCTGCTTGTTTACCCTGCTTTCGGGCGGGGCTTTCTCTGGCGGCGGCGTCGAGTTTGGCACCGGCGGCAAGGTGTTGGTCAACTCGCCGTATGCGTTGAACTCGATCATCACCTACATTAGCTTTTTTGGTATCGTCATCACCGCGGCCATCGCGGGGCAAGCGACCTACCAGGATATTGACAGCAACTCCGCGGTCTTTTTCTATACCGCTCCCATCACCAAGTTTGACTACCTCGGCGGACGCTTTCTGGCTGCCTTCGTGCTTCAAGTTCTCATCTTCACCAGCGTCGGCATAGGCGCATGGGTGGGAACGCTCATGCCCGCGATCGATAAGACCCGGCTTGGCCCACAGATAGTTGCGGCTTATTTTCAGCCGTACTTCATCAACGTTCTGCCGAATCTGCTGTTCTTGACCGCCATCTTCTTCGCCCTGGCCGTACTCTCGCGCAAGATGCTGCCCGTATATGTGGCCAGCGTGCTGGTGCTCATCGGCTATTTCACGGTCGCACAGTTTTCTAACACCTTGGGTGTCAGCCTGAGCGCCGCTCTGGCCGATGCGCTGGGCGGCGGGGCGATTGATCGCATCACGCGCTACTGGACACCATTCCAGCGCAACACTCAACTCATCCCTTTGCAAGGTGTTCTGCTGGCGAACCGCGCGTTGTGGCTGGGTGTGGGAGCCATCTTCTTGGCTGTTACCTACGCGAAGTTTGCCTTCACCTATCCCGCCGAGCGCGCCAAGCGCCGCGAAGCGGTCGAACCGTCGGAGCCGACGCCGCCCAAGGATTCACCGCCCATCGCGCACCCCACATTCTCCAGCGCCTCCTCCCTCCGCCATCTCTTGTCGCTGACCCAGATTCAGTTCAAGGAAACCACCAGGAACGTTTTCTTCCTGGTACTGATGTTGGCCGGCTTTCTCTTCTCGATGCTTACCGCGGCGGGAATTAGCAATCCCTTCGCCAACAGGACATGGCCCGTCACCTACCAGATGCTGCAGATGGCCAGCACCGGCTTCGCCATTTTTGCGTTGGCGATCATCATCTTCTACTCGGGCGAATTGGTATGGCGCGAGCGTGACGCGCAGTTGAATCAAGTGATCGACGCATTACCCCTGCAACGCTGGGTGCTGTTCTGCTCCAAGCTGTTCACGCTCATGCTGGTGCAGGTCCTGGTGGTGCTGTTGATTCTCGCCGCCGGCATGGTCGTGCAGATCGCGCAAGGCTATTACCACTTCCAGTTCGGTCTGTACTTCCGCGAATTGTTCCTCAACCGGCTGATCCAGCTATGGATTCTTTGCGTGCTGGCGATGTTTGTGCAGACCATCGTCAACAACAAATATCTCGGCCACTTCGTGATGGTGCTGTACATCGTCGCCACAATCGCGCTGCCTCCTGCAGGATTTCAGAACTACCTCTATCGCTTCGGAGAAGCGCCACCTGTCACCTATTCTGATATCAACGGTTACGGGCCATTCCTTCAACCGCTTGTCTGGTTCCGGATCTACTGGGCGGTTGCGGCGGTCCTGCTGGCAATCGTCACCAACCTTCTCTGGGTGCGAGGCACGGAAAGCAGTTGGCGCGTGCGGATGGATCTTGCTGCGGCGCGCTTTTCGCGCGCTACACTTGCCGGGGCCAGCATTTGCATAGCGCTGATGCTAGGCGTCGGCGGCTACATCTTCTACAACACCCACGTACTCAACCCTTATCGCACCACCTTCAAGATCGACGAAGCCCGCGCCCAGTACGAGAAGAAATACCGCCAGTACTGGTCCCTTCCACAGCCGCGCATCACCGATGTCACCATGCAGATGGACATCTACCCGAAGCAGCGTTCGATCTCCCTTCGTGGCACGATGTGGCTGGAGAACAAGACCGCGAGCGACATTGACCGCGTAGCCGTTACTATCTGGCCGCAAGACCTGGTGCCACTACCCCGGCCGCATATCCTGATTAACCAGCTTAGCTTTGCCGGCGGCCAGACCGCACTGATCGACGACCCGTCGCTCGGCTTCTATCTCTACAAGCTTCCTACGCCGCTGCCGCCGCATGGCCGCATCCAATTTGATTTCGCGCTGCAATACGACAATCCGGGATTTGTAAATGCGCAGCCAAACACCGACATCGTGCACAACGGCAGCTTCGTAAATGATCGCTATTTCCCTTACATCGGTTATGCGCCCGAGATTGAATTGACGGACGACAGTACACGCCATAAGCACGGCCTGGAGAAAGTGCGACGGCTTCCCAAGCTCGACGATGTAGCTGCGCGCCAGTACAACAGCGTCAGCTTTGATGCCGACTGGATTAACTTCGACGCCACGGTCAGCACCAGCCTGGATCAGATTGCCATCGCGCCTGGCTATCTGCAGAAGGAATGGGTACAAGACGGGCGGCGCTACTTCCACTACAAGATGGATGCACCCATTCTGGATATCTATTCCATACAATCAGCTCGCTACGCGGTGCGACGCGATCGCTGGGATGGTGTGAACCTGGAGATCTACTACCAGCCGGGTCACGAGTTCAACCTCGACACGATGATGCAGAGTATGAAGGAAACGCTCGCCTACTGCACGGAGAACTTCAGCCCCTTCCAGTTTCATCAGTTGCGCATCATTGAATTTCCGGGCTATGGGACCTTCGCGGAATCGTTCGCCAACACCGTTCCCTTCTCTGAGTCGATCGGCTTCCTCACTAAGGTCAGCAAGAAACCCGACGCCATGGATCTGCCGTTTTATGTGACGGCACATGAAACCGGGCATCAGTGGTGGGCGCACCAGGTGATCTCTGCTTATGTCCAGGGTGCTACGTCAATCGACGAAACCATGGCGCAGTACACCGCATTGATGGTGATGAAGCAGCATTTCGGACCTGAGTCGATGCAGCGCTTCCTTCGCTTTGAGCTTGACCAGTATCTGCGCGGCCGCGGCCAGGAGCGTAATGAAGAGAATGCGCTCTACAACGTCGATCCTAACCAGGGTTACATTCACTACAACAAGGGCGCGATGGTAATGTACGCCCTGCAAGACTATATCGGCGAAGACAAGGTCAATGAGGCCATTCGAGAATTTCTGAAGGCCTATGCCTTCAAGGGTCCGCCATACCCGGCTTCCCTCGACTTGGAAGGTTACTTCAAGAAAGTCACGCCGCCGGAGTACCAATACTTATTCACCGACTTGTTTCAAAACATCACGCTATACGACGATCGGGCTCTTTCCGCCGAATACGTGCAGCGGTCCGACGGCAAATACGATGTGCGCTTGACGGTCGAGGCCAAGAAATTTCGTGCGGATGGACGCGGCCAGGAACACTCCGTTCCAGTGAATGATTTGATCGACATCGGGGTGTTGGATGCCGATGGAAAGTACCTTTACCTCCAGAAACAAAAGATCGATCGGCAGAACACCGACATTACCTTGACGGTCGATAAGGTGCCTGCAAAGGCAGGCATCGATCCGCTGGATAAGCTGATTGATCGCAACCCGGACGATAATGTTATGGCGGTGAAAAAGCGGTAGACAAGCTCCATCATCTGCTCAGGCGTGCCTGGCGCGAAACTTGCGGAGCCATTTCTGATCGGCCTGCTCCTAAGTGCTAGCACTTCCCCACCCCGCCCTAGGCTGCTGACGGAATCCCGGTAATCTCGAGAGGAGTTCGCTTTTTGGGGAGCTCTTGCCTGTAGGAGTGACGCCAGCACGGCGCAATCAAGGTGCGCATAAGAGATTAATGTGCGGCTTTGTAGCAGACGATGGCGACTGACTCCATCGTCAATAGAGAACGTCGGGGCGTCCAGGTTAGCTAAGTGAAAGCAAAAGAAGTTACTGGAGCCGACGATCGGACTTGAACCGATGACCTGTCGATTACGAATCGACTGCTCTACCAACTGAGCTACGTCGGCTTTATCCCGATTGTAACCGTGGGTACCAAAACCGTAAAGGGACGCAAACCCCTGTTTTCCACCGCGTTACCCAGTTTTCCACTTGCGCCGGAATTTGCTTGCCATCATAATGATGACAAGCTCTGTGCGATCACAGCCGAGCCCACATGAACCGATTCTGTCGAGCGGACGTCCTTCGTATCCTGCGCATCTCGGCCAACCAGTTGGCCGGCTGGCAAAAAGCAGGACTCGTCCCTATTTCCGATACGTTCACTTTCTTCGACCTCCTTCAGCTCACCAAAGTGCGTGACCTTCGCGCCAAACGGGTGCGTCCGGCGGCGATCCGTGAATCCCTGCAAGCCATGCTGAAGCAAGTGGCTGGCATGGAAAATCCGTTTCTTGAAGCCAGCGCATTCAGCGTCGGTTCGCGTGTGGCTTACCGTCACGAGGGCCATTCGGTGGAACCCATCGCCGGTCAGTTCGTCATGGATTTTGCGAGCACTGGAATGGTGGTCTCCTCGGTCAAGGTGAAGCCAATCGCCAAGTTCGGTACTGCGGGCGAACTATTTGCGCGAGGCGTGGCCCTGGAAGAACATCCCAGCACCCATGATGAAGCGATTCAGGCCTATCTGCAGGTGCTGAAGATTGAGCCGGATCATGCCCCGGCTCATATCAACCTGGGCACTCTCTATTACAACCGGCAAGACTTTGTTTCAGCGGAGAAGCATTACCGCGAAGCGGTGGCAGCGGATCCGCGCTATGCACTGGCTTACTTCGATCTCGGCAATGTTCTAGATGAGACGGGCCGAATCGGCGAAGCGATCGCTGCCTACACCACCGCTATACAACTGGCTCCCACCTATGCCGATGCTCATTACAACCTGGCACTCGCTTATGAACGCTCACGTCAACCGCGCCAGGCGCTCCCACACTGGAGGACCTACCTGAAGCTGGACAGCTCCGGTCCGTGGGCGGTGCACGCCCGCAATCAGGTGGCTCGCATTCTTGAGGCTGACAAGTTGAAGATCGTCTACCGCGGCCAGAAGTAGCCGCAGTTCGGCATCCGGACAGAACCTCCCTTCCCAACCAGTGCGGGATTCTCCCTTCATGAACGCTGTCGGTAAACGCAACTGGGATCCTATCCCCGTGACGGTCGTTCGCTCAAGCGCAGATGCCTCGATCGGATAACTACATATCGCAAACATTGCGCCTCGCCATTCCGTCCTTGACGCGGACGGCGCGAAAGGGATTTACTATGGGCAACATTCGCCGCGTGGGCGGGCGTGACAATCTCGTGGCAGACAACTTGATAGCATCCGATGTGTTTGCGCGTTTGCAGCAAGCGACGGCTTCGCAGCCCGGGCAGTTGGTGGAACTATGCCGGGAATACTTGGCGGAGGCCGCACAAACACTTGTCCACTTGCGCAACGCATTTACACTGCAACAGGCTGACGAGCTGCGCAATAGGGCCCATTATTTGAGGGGCAGTAGCATGCTCGTAGGAGCAACCCGCCTCACGCAGTGTTGCGCCAGTTTAGAAGTAATGGGGCGAAATGGCGACTTTCGCGAAACGGAGCAAGTGCTCGCTGAGACTTCAGCTGTGCTGCAAGCCGTGGAGCAGGAATTTGTGAAGATGCTTGGCCCGGAAGTACTTCCGGCCAAGAGATCAGCGGTGTAGGAGAGGCGTCCGCGAACCCATGACAAAAGTTGCCGTAACTCCCATTAAGGTACTGATCGCTGACGATCATCCAGTAGTGCGTATTGGGCTGCGTAACATGTTGCAGGCCGACAACCAGATGCAGATCGTCGCGGAAGCTAAGGACGGAGTCGAAGCGCTCCAGATGGTGCGCACCTACAGACCTGACATTTTGCTACTGGATCTGGCAATGCCAAAGATGCCGGGCATGGATGCGTTGCGCGAACTTACCAGCGAAACCACGTCCACTCGTACGATCGTCCTGACCGGACTCGTAGACAAACGGCAGATCCTGGAAGCGCTACAACTCGGCGCCCGTGGGGTGGTATTGAAAGACGCCGTGGTTGAACATCTCTCGGCTTGTATTCGTGCCGTGATGCAAGGCCAGTACTGGCTGGACGGCCGTCCGGTGCAGAACCTGGTGCAGGTGCTGCACGATCTGGCCGCACAAACCGCCCCGCCATCGCGCAAGACCTTCGGTCTCACCGGACGCGAGCTCGAGGTTGTGACCTTGATTACCGAGGGTTCTACAAATAAGCACATCGCGGTGACGTTCGGCATCAGCGAAGAAACCGTGAAGCGTCACCTCACCAACATCTTTAACAAACTGGGAGTCGGCAACCGCCTGGAACTGGCGCTGTTTGCGCTGAACCATAATCTGCTGCCGCCCACTGCAACGGCGGACGTGTCGAGATAGCCGGACAGTTCTGCCGGTGTGCCGACACGCAACGGCAACTCAAAGGCAATATTTAGCCTCTTTAGCGGCTGGCCATTTACTCTTCTGCTTCCCTTCCCTACAAAGGTACTTCCCCACTCGTCGGGAGACGGCTACGGTTACAGCAGGGATAAACTATGGACGACGGCCACAAGTGGGGACCTGAGCTAAATTCCGTCCCTCTCCTGGAAGCGGTCTTATGCGCCGACTGTGAGATCATCAGCAACAGCGCGGGCGAATCCTGCGAGATTTGTGGCAGTCGCTCGCTGCTGAGCCTGGGACGCGTGCTCGGCGGCTGCATCGAAGGCGAACGAGCCATGTTAGTGGACTGGACCCACCATGCCACCCACAATGGATTCACCGTGCTGGTAAATCGTGAGGCCGCAGAGGTCTTGCAGCAGCGCCGGAGAAGGAAGTCGGTGGTTAGTGGTTAGTGATCAGTTGTGGTTCGCCACCACGCTCTTATTCCTCTTCTAGCTCAGTTTCGAATCAGGTAGCCGGCGGCGACACGGTATAGCCATTTCAGCGCCTCGTTGCAGTCAACCTTCGGAAACGAGCCGGCTTTCAACCGCTGCCCTGCCCCGCTATCTTTACGTTGAAACCGCACTACCAAGAACCTCCGCGCCGGCAATCTTCCGCCGAAATTATCATCCGTCGAGCCGCGAAACACATCACACGAAGTAGCTATTTTTTCTCTGGGAGGTCTCATGGAATCGGACAAACTTCTCCGTCAGCAACTGGCGAAAATGATTGACTGGAACGAAGCTCATGCCGACTTGAGCACGACGGTGGATGGTTTCCCCGTCAAGCTGCGCGGCCAGGTACCCGAGGGTCTCCCGCATTCGGCGTGGCAACTACTCGAACATATACGTCTGGCGTTGTGGGACATCCTGGAGTTCAGCCGCAACGCCAAACACAAGTCGCCGAAGTGGCCCGAAGGCTATTGGCCGAAAGCCGCGGCTCCCCCGAGTACCAAAGCGTGGGGCGAGAGTGTGAAAGCCATTCTGAAAATGCAGGAAGAGTTGCGCCAGCTAGTCAACGACCCTTCGCAGGATCTATTCAAGCCCTTGCCTCACGGCGATGGCCAGACGCTGCTGCGCGAGGTGCTGCTGGCCGCCGATCACGGCGCTTATCACCTGGGACAGTTGGTGCTGGTGCGCAGGGCACTGGGGGCATGGAAATGATGATCGGTAAGCCGTGGGCGCCTGGCATACAGACTTACGGGCCGTGAAGGCGTAACTTTCTTTTGAAGGACCCTGCAGTGAGGGTTTGGCTGAAGGCTGACAGCTGAAGGCTGACAGCTGAAGGCTGATAGCTAAATCAACGACAGCGCATCCACGTCCACTACCAGATTGTTGCGTGGAATTTTCTGAGTATCCGCATATGCCAGCATGGAACGCAAGGCACCGTTCATGCGTTCACGGCTGGCGGATTTTAACAGGAAGTGATAGCGGTACTCGGTCTTCAGCCGCACGATCACCGCGGCAGCGGGACCCATCACGCGTATCCCAGCCAGCCGGGTCGCTTCGAACCACTTCCCCAGAATGCCTGACCAGGCCAGTGCCTCGTCGAGTTTGCTGCTGCGAACCAGTACATTGCTGACGGCGTTAAAGGGTGGATAGTGCATCCAGCTGCGAAAGCGTATTTCCTTTTCGTAGAAGCCCTGATAATCGTGCGCAGCGGCGAACTGGATGGCGTAGTGGTCGGGGAAAAATGTTTGCAACACAACTTTGCCGGGGGTGTCGCCTCGCCCAGCGCGTCCCGCAACCTGGGTGAGCAACTGGAAGGTGCGCTCTGCTGCGCGGAAGTCGGGAAAACTGAGCGCGGCGTCTGAGCCAACAACGCCCACCAGCGTGACATTGGCGACGTCATGTCCTTTGGCAATCATCTGCGTTCCTACCAGCAAATCGATGTCGCCCCCCTGCAACGCGCTCAGCATGCGCTCGAAATCGTCTCGGCCCCGCACTGTGTCGCGATCAAGCCGGGCAATCCGCGCCTGCGGAAACATCCCGTGCAAGATATGCTCCAGCTTTTCCGAGCCAGTCCCGAGGTACTGCACAAACTCACTGCCGCATTTGGGGCAGGTCCGGGGCGCGGGCCGCATATAACCGCAGTAGTGACACATCAGGCGATGTTCGCGCTTGTGGTAGGTCATGCAGATGGCGCAGTTCTTGCATTGCACGCTTTCGCCACATTCCCGGCAAAGCACGAAGGCAGAGTAGCCACGCCGGTTGAGCAGCACCATGACCTGTTCATTGCGCGTCAGTCGTTCTTCGATCTCCTCCACCAACTTGCGGGAGAGCGGCTCCTCTTTGCGGGTTCGCTGGAACTCCTCGCGCATATCGAGGACCTGGACCTCCGGCAGAGGCCGCTTCTCAATGCGCTCGGGTAACTCCAGC
Source organism: uncultured Acidobacteriaceae bacterium (assembly GCA_963748225.1). Classification (GTDB taxonomy): domain Bacteria; phylum Acidobacteriota; class Terriglobia; order Terriglobales; family Acidobacteriaceae; genus Bog-257. The sequence continues at coordinate 898,791 of CAVVHW010000007.1, read as the reverse complement.
AGTCGATACTTGCCGTTTATGGCGTTGTAATAGGTCTCCAGCGACGGCGTGGCCGAGCCCAGCACCACGGCAGCGTTGCACATTTTTGCGCGCATCACCGCGACGTCGCGGGCGTGGTACCGCGGCATTTCCTCCTGCTTGTACGAGTGGTCGTGCTCCTCGTCCACCACGATGAGCGCCAAGTCGGGCACGGGCGCGAAGATGGCAGAGCGCGTTCCTACCACAATGTGGGACTCACCGTTGCGGATGTGTTTCCACTGCTCGGCCCGCTCATCGTCGCTGAGCGCGGAGTGGAGAATCGCAACCTCGTCCCCGAAGATCTGATGGAGATCGGCGGCGACGGCGGGCGTCAGGCCAATTTCTGGAACCAGCAAGATGGCGGAGCGCCCTTTGGCCAGCACCGCCTGCATTGCCGACAGGTACACGGCCGTCTTGCCCGAACCGGTGACGCCATGCAACAGCATAGGAAGAAACTGGTGCTCCTCCGTGGCTGCAATGATTGTGTGGAGCGCTGCTTTCTGCGCGACCGTGAATAGGAACTCCAACTTGCGCGGCTTCATGCCCGACATGCGAAAGGCGGCGGCCTCTTCACTGACCGCGACAATCCCACGCTTCACCAGAGTTTGGAGAGTGGTACGTGGGACGGCCAACTCCCGAACCGCTTCGACCGGGGCGCGCTGGCCGTCTTGGTTGCGTAAGTAATCCACAATCTTCTGCTGGTTGGCGTTGAGTTTGCCTTCCACCCGCTCCAGCGTCGCGATCTGGACGGTTCGACTAGCGTCGCGAACATCGCTGAGATCGTCGCGAGCGATCCACTTCTTGCGCAGCAAGGCTTGCAGCAGGGACCGCGATGCTCCCGTTGCTGCACGCAGTGTCGCCTCGCGTGTCACTTCGCCATCCGCCAGCCTGTTCAGCACCGCATATTCCAGCATCTGGTGTTCGGGCTCTTTGTGCGACCGCAACGAGGATCCAATTGTGGATGCAGCATGCAGTGCAGCAATTCCCTTCTCGCTAATGTGGTAACCGATGACTCGCCGAAACTCTGCCGAAAGTGGCAGCATGGTGCGAAAGACTTCACCGATGGGTGCGATGTAATACTGCGCGATCCAGCGGCCCAGTTGCATCAGATCAGGCGTGAGCGCGGGCGCTGAGTCGAGCACTTGGCTCACCCGCCGGGTTTGGAATTCTGGCTCGCGATCGTGGAGTTCGGTAACGATGCCACACAAGCGCTTCTCGCGAAAGGGCACAATGACGCGGCCACCAACGCGGGGTTCGGTGTCGGCGATGCGATAGGTGAAGGTGGCATCCAGCGGGACCGGCACGGCCACATCGCAAAATTGCGGCATCAAAGCCTAGCTGCCCTCGGAGGTGCGCTGGGGAGAATCGAGCCCAAGATAGCGCATGACCATCTGCAAGTCTTTCCAAGCTTCCTTCTTCTGCCGCGGATCGCGCAATAGAAATGCCGGATGGTAAGTGACCGCTAGCTTGCATTGGAAGGGTCCGTCCGACCCGGCGGCGATGCCTGGGGGAGAAAAATCATAAAGATGTCCGCGCAGCGATGCCATCGAGTCGTTCACGCTCAACAGGTTCTTGGCGGCCGTCGCCCCCAGCGCCACAATGGTCTTGGGACGAATCACCCCAATCTGCCGCATCAGGAAGGGAGAGCAGGTCTCGCATTCGTCGCGCTCGGGAGTGCGATTGCCCGGCGGGCGGCACTTAACGATGTTGGCAATGTACACCTGCTCGCGTTTCAGTCCCATCGCAGCGATCATGTTATTGAGCAACTGACCGGCGCGTCCGACGAAGGGTAGCCCTTGCTGGTCTTCGTCAGCCCCCGGGCCTTCGCCAACAAACATCAGCTCGGCATGCGGATCGCCCGTGCCGAAGACAATCTGCTTGCGTCCCAGTTTAGCCAGCTTGCAGCGCTGGCAGTTCGGGCCAATGTCGTCAGCAATGACCTTCAGAAGGGTGGCGCGATTTGGCGATGAAGAAGCTGGGCCGGCCACGGTATCAAAGTCTAACGCCTCGGGAGCCACGACTGGAGCGACATCTGAATTTTCAGGCGACGTGTCAACACGCCCTGAAACTTCGCGACGATAGAGCGGGCCAATGCCCAGCTCGCGATAAAAGTTGAGGCGCTCGCGAAGAGCGGTTTTGGCATGGGGATCAAGAGTCATGAGGGTGAGTCGATGGTGCGATTCTACGGCACAGATGAATGGGTGGCAAAAAGGCAAACAAACAGGTCGCCCGCCGTTCGGACTAAAGCCCTTGGGTCGGGAGGACAAGAAGACAGGACACACGCGCAGAGGACAGACTCTACCTCATTGAAGCTGCCACGGGCGCAACCTGTTGTCGGATATGCAGTGCAGCCTCGAGAATCTTCCGCGCGATCTCCAGCTTGCAAGCCTCAGGCACGGCGACCGCATCGTTCGAGGTAACAATTGTCACCTCGTTGCGGTCGCTGTCGAAGCCGATGTCTCGACGCGAAACATCATTTAGCACAATGGCGTCCACTCGCTTCTTCGTCAATTTGGTGCGCGCGTTTTCCAGCAGGTTCTCGGTCTCGGCGGCAAAGCCAATCAATACAGGAGACGGTTGGCCGGTAGCGTGCCGCAAGCTTCCGAGGTCGGCAAGGATGTCGGGATTGGGCTCTAGCTGTAATTCCAGCGCTCCTCCGCGCTTAATTTTTTCTGCGGAAGCATGCTTGACGTGATAGTCGGCGACTGCAGCCGCCATGATGATAAAGCTTGCCTGCTCCCAGCGATCGAGTACTGCCGTGCGCATCTGCTGCGCCGTCTCCACGAAAATCGTTTCCGCTGCGACAGGCGGCTGCAGGGCAGTCGGTCCGCTCACCAGGATGACCTTCGCCCCTCTCCGCAGCGCGGCTTCGGCAAGCGCATATCCCATCTTGCCGCTGGAGCGATTGCCGATATAACGTACCGGGTCAATGGGCTCCCGCGTCGGTCCGGCGGTGATGAGCACAGTCTCGCCCGCAAGGTCTTGCGCGACGCCGAGGCGTTCCAGCGTGGCCGCGACGATCTGCTCCGGTTCTGCCAGGCGCCCCGCGCCAATCATCCCGCAGGCCAGATAACCACTGCCCGGTTTGACGATGGTTACGCCTCGGCGGCGCAGGATTTCCAGATTTGTTTGCGTCGCAGGATGCTCCCACATGTTGACGTTCATGGCGGGCGCGACGATGACCGGGGCCGTGGTCGCCAGGTAAAGGGTGCTCAGGAAATCGTTGGCAATCCCTTGCGCAAACTTGGAGATGGTGTCGGCGGTAGCAGGAGCTACCAGCAAAGCGTCGATAGATTGTGCTACTGCGATGTGTTCGACTGCGGAGTCGAGATTGGGCTGCTCAGCCGCCGACCCGAACATGCTGGTGATGACCTTCTCGCCTGAAAGTGCGGCGAAGGTGAGCGGGCGGACAAACTCTTGCGCCGCAGCCGTCATGATGACCTGCACGCGCACGCCGCGATACTGTAGCAGGCGAACGATTTCTCCCGCCTTGTAGGCTGCAATCCCGCCGCTCACACCGATTGCGATTTTCATGTATGCCTGATTAGTCGATGCCGCGCTGGCATCTCGCGATTCGGTCGCAGCGCCTTAGTCGTCGCCCTCGCCGCCGACGACATGATCCAGTATCTCGCTGGCTGACTCCAGCGGAGTCTTCACCGCCTGCGGAATCTCCCATTTCACTTTGCCGGCCTGAAGCTCTTCCTCGGCGATGCGGCAAGGTTTGCGCGAGTGAGACTCTACTACGGGATGGGCGCCATTCTGAAGCTGACGCGCGCGTCGTGCCGCCACCAGAACATAGCGATAATTGCTGTCGAACCCTTCAACCAGTTTCATAGGTCACTCCCTGACAGGTAAACTAGAAAGATCGAACGTTGCCAGAATAGTCTGCACCTGCTGCAGCATTTGCGACCGTAAAGCACCATGAGCAATGGCCAGCGTGGCATCATCCTTTGTGGCCGGAGCCGAATTGGAACCCTTCCGTCGCTCAACTTCTAAAATCGATTTCAGAATGTCGATTGACTGCTCGAGCCGGTCGTTGACCAAAATATAGTCGTACTGACAGAAATTCTCAATCTCATGGGAAGCCGTCTGTAATCGTCGCTGAATAATGTCTTCGGTATTGAAAGGGCGAGCGCCATCCCCCAATAGCTGACGCTGAAGATCGTCATCCGCCTCAGCCCGGCGGCGCAAACGCCGTTCCAACTCTTCGCGCGAGGGCGGCAGAATAAAGATGCTTACCGCCTCGGCTACTCTGCGTTTCACCTGGGCTGCGCCTTGCACATCGATATCGAGCAATAAGTCGTGGCCGCGTGCCGTGGCTTCCCGCAAGAAACGTTTGGCCGTTCCGTAGAAGTTGCCGAAAACCTCGGCGTACTCCAGGAACTCATCCTCGGCCAACATGCGTTCGAATTCTTCGCGGGAGACAAAGAAGTACTCGCGCCCTGACTGCTCACTGCCGCGCGGCGGCCGGGTAGTGTAGCTGATCGAGAATTCGAGATTCGGAACCACGCGGCGAACTTCGTTGGTGAGCGTGGATTTCCCCGATCCCGAAGGTGCAGAAATGATGAAGATGTTGCCACTCATTCGAGGTTTTGTACCTGTTCGCGTGCCTTTTCGATCTCGGACTTCATGGCCAATCCCAGGCCGGTGATACGCAGTGCTTCGCCGGCCACACCCGTGGTCTTCGACATCAGGGTGTTGGCTTCGCGGTTCATCTCCTGCAGGAGGAAATCCAGCTTCTTCCCGACCTCGCCACCGGCATCAAGCAGCGAGAGAAAATGCTGGATGTGATTTTTCATCCGTACAACTTCCTCCTGGATGTCGCTGCGCTCGGCCAGCATCGCTGCCTCCTGCAAAATGCGGTCAGGATCAGCGTGAGTACCCAGCAACTCCTGCATTCGCCCGTGCACTTTCTCATGATAGGCCTTCAGCACCCTACCCCGCAGTTGCTCAACTTCATGGGTTGCGGAGGACAGATGACTCATCCGCTCGCGCAACTCCACCGCCGCACCGCGTCCTTCTTCCTCGCGCATGTGGTTCAAGCGCTCAATGCACTGTTCCAGCGCCGAGGTAACCTCCATCTCGAGTGCTGCTGCAGCATCGCCGCTTTCGGTCGCGTTCAGTGCGCCCGGCATCTTGAGAACGGCGTTCAGGTCCGGATCAGCACTCACTCCAAACTCTTCTGCGACCTCGCGAAAGGTGCGCAAATAGCCACCCACCAACTCGCGATTTACGGAAAAGGCTGCTCCTCCACTACGCTCCAGGCTTAGTGTTACTTCGATGTGTCCGCGATGGAGGCGCTCTTTCAATACGCGGCGAATTTTCATCTCCACCGCGTCCATCTCGGCTGGAAGCCGCAGATGCAAATCGAGAAAACGGTGGTTGACGGCTTTCAGGCTAAGAGTGAATGTGAGCTGATCGTTCACGTGCATCTTCACTTGGGAATAGCCCGTCATGGAGCGGATGTTCATGGTGAAATCACTCGGTCCCAGTAGCGGTCTCTACATCGACGAACTGCAAATCATACAGCCGGCGGTAAGTACCGGGGTGCGTCAGCAAACATTCGTGAGTGCCTTCGTCGGCGATCACTCCATTCTCCAGCACCAGAATGCGATCGGCGCGGCGCACCGTCGACAGGCGATGCGCAATAACAAAGACAGTACGCCCGGAAATGAGGTTTTGAATCGCCGTCTGCACCAGCGATTCGCTCTCGGTGTCGAGCGCCGAAGTCGCTTCGTCGAGAATCAGGATAGGGGCGTTCTTCAGAATGGCGCGGGCGATCGAGATCCGTTGCCGTTCACCACCGCTTAAGCGCAGTCCACGTTCGCCGATCACGGAGTCATATCCCTCGGGCAGGGCCATGATGAATTCGTGGGCGAGTGCCGCACGCGCTGCCTCTTCCACTGTCTCAGCCGAAATCTGCGGCTGTCCATAGGCAATATTGTTGCGCACGGTGTCGTTGAAGAGAATGGTGTCCTGGGTAACGATGGCAATCTGCGAGCGCAGGGAGGCGACGGTCAAATCGCGCACGTCGCGACCGTCGATGAGCAGCCGTCCGCGAGTGACGTCGAAGAAGCGCGGCAACAGATGCACCAGGGTGGTCTTGCCGGAGCCGCTGGACCCGACTACCGCCACCAGTTCACCCTGCGCTACCTCCAAGTTGATGTCTTGCAGTACGTCACGGTCGTCGTTCGCCTGCCCATAACTGAAGTAAACATGTTCGAAGCTTATGCCCCGATGAAACGGAGGCAGCTTCTGGGCCCCCGGCTTCTCGCGCACGTCGTCCGCGGCATCGAGGAAATCGAATATCGCAGACGAAGCGCCCAGCGCCTGCTGGAAGTTGTTGTTGAATATCCCAAACTTGCGCACCGGCTCGTACAGCTTAAACACAGCGATGATGAATGCCAGAAAAACGCCTTCAGTAAAAAATCCGCGTTTAATGTACTCGCGGCCAATCAGGATAAGAATGGCGATGGCGATAGCGCCGAAGATGTCCATCATCGGCGAACTCACTGCGTAAGCACTCACGGACCGGAGGTTGGCTTTGAACAGACGTCGTCCGGCATCGCGGAAGCGGCGGGTTTCCCAGGCTTCCATGGAAAAAGCTTTTACGATGCGCACGCCGGTGATGGTTTCCTGCAGGATGTTCTGGATCTCGGCGAGCTTGTCCTGGCCGCGCCGCGTCGTGGTGCGTACGCGCTGGCCGATCCTTCGAGCGGCCATCACCACCACCGGCACGAAGATGATCAGGACCCAGGTCAGCCGGCCGCCTAGCAGGACCACCACACATGCGGTGAATAAGAAGGTGAAAAACTGTTGCAGAAATTCCGCCAACACTGACGATAGGGCAAACTGCACTCGCTCGATATCGTTCACGATCGCCGACAGCAATGTGCCGGTGGAATATTTCTGAAAGAACGCCACCGAGCGGCGAAGCGTGGCCGCATAGAGTTCGTTACGGAGGTCGGTGACCATACCATAGCCGGCATAATTGGCCAGGTAGCTACCGCCATAATCGAAGATACCCTTCACTACCGTGGAGGCGACTAGCGCGAATGCGACCATCGTCCACACGTTGTGAAAGTGCTCTGGAACAAACCAGTTCAGCTCAATCGGCTTATGGCTGATCGGCATGCGAAACAAGGGTAAGGTGTGCGCTTGGGAAGAAGGGTTGAGGACGCGGTCGAAGATAGGCCCTATGAGAAGGAGTCGAAAGGCGTCAAGCAATCCGACCAGCGCCATGGACACCACGGCAGCCAGCATGTGAAACCAATACGGTTTGAAGTAGCGAAGAAGGCGGTTCAATTGACGCATAGTTCCAGCAGGATCGATTGCTGCTTCAGCTTCGCGAAGAAATAGGCCTTGGGAAATCGGGATTCAAGTACTGATTCTACTGGATATTGTGGTTGCAGCGAAACGTTTCACCGCTATTGCCTACGACCGGTAGGGCTATGCAACGCTTTCGCTCAATCGCGCACCTTATCAAGCAATGCTCTGAGGTGATGACTTATGCAAAGACCGCGCAGTTCCAAAAGTCTTCTTGCACTTGGTGCCTTCGGTGCGGCAGTGGCTGCCGCGGGGTGGTTCGGTTCCCGTAACAGCCCGAAAGATGTAAGAACCAGACTCTGGTACAAGCGTCTCGACAAGCCCAGCTTTAACCCTCCGGAGTTCGTGTTTCCGGTGGTATGGACCTCTTTATATGCGCTGATGGCAATATCGGGATGGCGCGTCTGGCAGACAGACGATTCCGGCGAGCGTTCGCGCGCCCTCCGTCTGTGGGTTGGCCAACTCAGCTCCAATGCGGAGTGGACCAATCTCTTCTTCGGGCAGCACCGTCCCAAGCGCGCCTTAGTTGACATCATCGTGCTGGAAACGATGATCGCCAAGTACATTTCGGCGGCCGACAAAGTCGATCGCACGGCTGCCCTGTGCTTCGTTCCCTATGCGGCGTGGGTGGCTTTCGCCGCGGTGCTCAACTTTGAAATTGCGCGCCGGAATCCTGACGCCCACAAGAAATTTCCACGTCCGCGGGTCGCCTGAAACGATAGTCGAACTCAGACAGGACGAGCACCTGTGGCGGGATTTCGTCACCGTTAGTGGTCCGGCTTAACTCGCCGCCGGAGAGTCACGATGAACGACCTTGACGTTGTACCCGGCCTTGGCCAGCAGCTTTTTGACGTCCTCGGCGATCATCACCGAGCGATGCTGACCGCCGGTGCATCCGAAGGCGATGGTCAGGTAGCTCTTCCCTTCGCGGATGTAATGCGGAATCAGGTAGATCAGCAACTCGGAGATGCGATGGATAAATTCCCGGGTTTGGGGAAATGAGCGAATGTACTTGGCCACTTGGGGATGCCTACCGGTCAAAGGACGGAACTTGGGAATGAAGTGCGGGTTGGGCAGGAAGCGCACGTCGAACACCAGGTCCGCATCTTCTGGAACCCCTTCGCGGTAACCGAAGCTCACGCACGAAATCAGCAAGTTTTTGTCGCGATTGCCGCCCTGAAAACGTTCAGTGAGTTGGTTACGCAATTCGTGAACGTTGAACTTGGTCGTGTCCACCACCACATCAGCCAAAGCACGTAGCGGTTGCAGGCGGCGGCGTTCGGCCGTAAGCGACGACCTTACTGAGACATCGCGCCCGAGCGGGTGAGGACGGCGCGTCTCACTATAACGACGAACCAGGACATCGGTGTCGGCCTCCAGAAAGATCACTGTGGTTTTGAGCAGCCGCCGAAGGGTGCCAAGAACTTGCGGCAACTTGTCGAGGCGTGCCCCCTCGCGGATGTCCACCACCAGCGCGGCGCGCCGGATCTCCAGCGAGTCCAGCACCAGGTCTGCAAAATTGGAGATCAGCCCGACCGGCAGGTTGTCGACGCAGTAGTAGCCGAGGTCCTCGAATGTCTTCAGGGCCGAGGCCTTTCCAGCTCCGCTCATGCCGGAGATGATGACCAGTTCGTGCTGGTCGCGGGTGTTAGGTGGACGAATTGATTTCTTTTTCAGGCCAGCCACCTTCCCTCGGGCAGGATGGGGCGAGAGTAGCAGAGTAACTCCCGCGCGTCAGCCCAAGCCTCGTTACCAAATGGATGCACCAAGGATGGGTAGAGTCTCAACATCATCGCGTAAATGCCCTATTCGATGTTTCGCTTCGCTTAATATTCGGCTTTCCAGACCACGCGTGAAAAAGAACTAAACGATCCCGAGTTTTCGCAAACCAGCACGGTTCGTCGTCCGAATGACAGTTGAGACCATACGGCTGGCGGCGTGGTCAAAGTCTTCAGGCTCGCTTAAAGGGTCGCTAATGATGGCCGAGTTGCAAAGAATGGACTTCCCAAGAATCCATTTATTCGTCTACTATTCATTAAAACCAGCCAAGGCTTTCTACCAGGCATTCCTCTCTGGACCCAAAAATCGGTGTTCGGATGGGCGGCCTTCCTCGCGAAACTGACGGGTTTTGAACGGCGTCTGGAAAAAAATCAGGTAGACTGATCGCGAAAAAAGAAATTGGCGCTTACTCTGGGGACCCATGACCTTCAATTTGTCGGTCACCTTACGCACGCTAGCACTACTTTTACTGGTGGGCCCGGGCGTATTCTCCCCTGCACCGGCGTTCGCTGAACGGATTCCGCAGACGATCGATAACGCTACCTCGTGGCGCATGCGAGGGAGCGTTTCACCGCTTGCGCGCCCCGAGTTCGATCGCGGAAAAGTAGATGCCGCGCTACCGATGCAAGGCATGAGGCTGGTCTTCAGCCTGACTCCGGAACAACAGCGCAGCCTTGACACGCTGCTTCAGCAACAGCAGGACCGCACGTCCGCGAGCTATCACAAGTGGCTCACACCTGAGCAATATGCCGACCGCTTCGGCCTGAGCATGGCCGACATTCAGCGGGCAGCACGATGGCTGCGTCAGCAAGGTTTCAGCAATGTAATTCCGGCACGTAGCCGTACCTGGATCGCATTCAGCGGATCAGTTGCTCAAGTGGAATCGGCTTTCGACACCCCGATTCATCAATTCGTGGTCAACGGCAATACCCATTACGCCAACACGAGCGAGCCATCGCTGCCCAGCGCCTTTCGTGGAGTTGTCCTAGGCATCACGGCCCTCAACGACTTTCGTCCCAGGCCGCGAGTCATCGTCAAGAACGTGCATCCCAGCTTCACCTCGGGGATCTCTGGCAAGCACTTTCTTGCCCCAGACGACTTCGCAACCATCTATGACATCCAGGGACTGTATGGTAGCGGAATCACCGGGGCGGGCCAGAGCATCACCATAGTAGGTCAGTCCGATCTGTCGAGGGACACCAACCACGGCAATGAATACGACGTAATGACGTTTCGCAACGTGTCGAATCTTCCGCAGGTGAATCTGCAGGTAATCCTGGTCCCGGGCGACCAGGATCCAGGAATCGTCAAGGGTGACGTAGATGAGGCCAATCTGGATGTGGAGTGGGCCGGCGCAGTCGCCAAGAACGCCAGCCTGATCTTCGTGAACTCGCAGAATGCTCTATTCAACGCGCTGCAATATGCGGTGGACCAGAACCTCGCGCCGGTCATCAGCATCAGCTACGGCATTTGCGAAGCCCAGCTCAGCAGTTCAGACATTAACACCCTTAGCACCATGACCCAACAGGCCAATGCACAAGGACAAACCATTGTGGCTTCGTCGGGAGATAGCGGCCCGGCGGATTGCGATTACAGCGCGGACCCCAATAACCCGGTCACAAGTGCGACCCACGGTTATGCGGTGGACATGCCCGCGAGTCTTCCATATGTGACTGGCATGGGGGGCAATGAATTCAGCGAAGGCGATGATACGGGAGCGACGCAATACTGGAGCGGTACCAACAACGACAACAATGGCTCAGCCCTGTCGTACATCCCGGAAATGGTTTGGAACGACACGGCGACCGATGGTTTCCTGGCGGCGAGCGGAGGGGGTGTCAGCAAGGTTTTCAGCAAGCCTTCGTGGCAGACCGGCATTGGCGTCCCCGCCGATGGCCAGCGCGACGTACCCGACTTAGCATTGAGTGCTTCGGCCGACCATGATGGCTATATCATCTGCTCGCAAAGCAGTTGCGTAACCGGGTACAGGAAGTCCGATCAGACATTGACCATAATTGGAGGAACGTCTGCGGCGGCGCCCACCTTTGCAGGGGTTGTAGCGCTGATCGTGCAGAAAACCAACGACCCGCAGGGCAACGTCAATCAGTATCTTTATTCATTGGCAGCGAACCCACCTAACGCCTTCCACGACATCACCACTGGCAACAACTTGGTGCCCTGCACGGCGGGTTCAACGGATTGTCCTGCCAGCGGCATGATTGGCTATAGCGCCGGAACCGGTTACGACTTGACGACGGGGCTCGGCTCCGTCGATGCCGGGGCGCTCGCCGCGGCATGGAATGGACCTACCAATCCGGACTTCCAGGTTACGGCGCAGAGCAGTAGCCTCTCGATCACGAGAGGAACTCCTGTAACCGACACACTCACGGTAGCCGGACTGGCTGGATTCTCGCAGGCGGTGAACCTGTCGTGCGTCGTGTCTCCGGGAATCACTGGAACCACCTGCGCAGTTAGTCCCGTTAGCGTCGTTCCTGGCGGAACGGCCACCCTGACGGTAACTGCCAGCCCGTTGGCTGGATTGCAGCGTATTAATCCTCTCTTCATGCATCCCGGCGGTTGGCTGGGAGGCTTCGTGTTTGCCGCTGGTCTTCTGCTGGCGGGCGGGAATCCCACAAGGACGCCCCACAAAAGACGCCGCCGCTCGAGTGCAATGCTGCTGCTGGTGGGAATGCTGACAATCACGGTTTCATGCGGTGGCGGCGGAGGTACTCCCACCCAACAGGCCAGTAGTCTTCCGTCGGTCCAGAGCGGTACCGTAACCGTGCAGGCGAGCAGCGGCGACCTCAACCACAATGTATCAATCGCGGTAACGGTGAACTAAATTTGCACTCTGACTACCGGTCAACAGGAAGACGATGCGGCTCAAGATTGTCAGTGTCGGTGAAACCGTTCTACGACAGCGGGCCCGACCTCTAGCCATTGCGGAGATTCGCAGTTCAGAGATTCAGCAACTGATTCAACATATGCGAGAGACTATGCATGACGCGCCCGGCGTCGGGCTGGCGGCGCCGCAGGTGGGATTCCCGTTGCAACTCGCGGTCATCGAAGACAAGCAGGAGTATTTTGCGGGTTTGAGTGCGGAACAGATCTCGGAGCGCGAGCGCCAGCCGGTTCCTTTTCATGTGATCATCAATCCAGTGGTTAAACAGCAATCCGCAACCGATCTGGAGTTCTTCGAGGGGTGCCTCAGCGTGCCCGGCTTCACTGCGATAGTGGCGAGGTCGCGCCAGGTGCGCGTGGAGTTCCTGGACGAGACGGCCGCGCCCCGCGTCATTGAGGTTTCAGGATGGTACGCGCGCATCCTGCAACATGAAATTGATCACTTGCATGGGATGCTATACGTCGACCGCATGCAAAGCCGCACGTTCTGTAGTCTCGATATCCATTCTCGACTTTGGAAGAACACGACCACGGCTCATGTGAAAGCCGCGCTGGGCTAGAACTTGTTTCACAAATGGCCACGCACCGGTTTCCGGTGGAAGCGCGGGGCTTCAGACCCACGAAAAAGCCCGGCTTTAATCGATGGGCTTTTAGCCCAGATCTCGCTAAAGAGGATTTACGCAACAAGCGTTAAGCTCACTGCAGAGCTTGCGACCTATTTGTTATGCTCACTTTTTGTTAGGCTCACAACGTCGGTAATTGCTGAAGCACACTGCGTTCTGCCACAGAGATCGGTTTCATCATGCAATTTTCCAAAGAAGTATCCAGGCTGCGCCGCGCACTGATACTGAGCAGAGCTTGCGACCTATTTGTTATGCTCACTTTTTGTTAGGCTCACAACGTCGGTAATTGCTGAAGCACACTGCGTTCTGCCACAGAGATCGGTTTCATCATGCAATTTTCCAAAGAAGTATCCAGGCTGCGCCGCGCACTGATACTGAGCGGTACGACCGCGGCGTTCTTGCTTTGCAGTTTCGTCTATGCGCAACAGAAGCCAGCCGCGCCGGACAAAACGCCTGCGCCGCAAACGGCTCCCGTGCCGGCGAAAACGCCCGCACAGGAGAAGGTAATCATCCCCGCAAGTGCGGAGCACCACTTCCATGAGGCAGTCGTTTTCGAGAAAGACGGAGATGTGGAGAACGCCATCGCTGAATACAAGACTGCCATCAAGGAGTATCCGGACTACTCGGCCGCCCATTACAATCTGGGACGCCTATACCTTGACCGCAAGGGTTATGCAGACGCGATCGCCGAGTTCAAGACCGTGGTGCGTCTGAAGCCCAACGATGCAGACGCGCACAATAATCTCGGCTTGGCGCTGAAGCACAACGGCAATCTCATAGACGCCGCCATCGAATACCGCGAAGCGGTGCGATTGAATCCTAAGATGGCCTCGGCGCAGAACAACCTGGCCAACCTGCTGTATGCACGACGGGATTTCGCGGGCGCAATTGAGCACTACCGGGCGGCCTTGGCGATCGACCCCAAGAGCGCGCAGACGCACATGAATCTGGGCAGCGTGCTTGACGATTCCGGCAAAACCGATGAAGCCATCGCCGAGTATAAGGAAGCGCTAAAGCTGCAGCCCAAGAATGCCAGCATTCACTACAATCTTTCGATCGTGTATCAGAAGAAGCACGACATGACTGCGGCGGTAGCTGAACTGCGAGAAGCCGCGAAGCTCTCGCCCGACTGGCCCACTCCGCATCTCATGCTGACCAACCTCTTGAAGGATTCGGACCCTAAAGCCGCAGCGGACGAATGCGTCATCGCCGATGGGCTTACCCACGATGCAAAACTCCACGAACGCTGCCTGGAATTGGAAAAGAAGGCGCAGTAGGTCGGGACTCACGCTGTCTACCCGGCGTCTGCGCCAAGTCGGTATCCGTTATAGGAAACTTCGTCCAAAACGCGCTCGAAGGTCTGGGTGACTATTAATAGATTTCGCGCGTTCCCGAGATGGCTTGTTGAGTTCGCCGCGGACCTATGCTGTTCCTTGCTTTGTGCAACCTGACACTCAAAAGCCGTAATTTACCTTCCGAAGCGCGTCCTTGTACTCATCTCGCGCTTGTTTGGCTTTTTCCTGCGCGTCCTGTTCCGCAAATCCGGCGTGGTCCCAGCGTTCCATCGCGACTTCGGAGTGGTCGGACGTGGCCAGGGCTTCTTCAGCGCGGATAGCATCTACCCACTCGTCCACCGCCTGCTTGTAGGTTTGCTGTAGTTCATCGAGCGTCGGTTTATCCATAACTTTCGGATGCTAGAGCAGCGCTAGAGCGCGGTCAATCGGTGGACACTACCTTTCACCGAAAATTAATTCATGGCGAGACGACAACCATGTTTCCGGCCTCGTTCACGGGATATTTACACAGCATTCAATGGCCGTTAATGCTGGACTCGGCCCGTGTATAGTACCTTTCGCGAACGAGGTTTCGCACCTCGGTGTATTCAACCCAAAAATCTCTGCAACAAGAAGGAAAATCATGGCGACAGCCTCATCGCCGATTCCCGCAGCAACGACTGAGTCACGCGCGGTTCACGAAAAACTCTCCAAGTCCCCGGGCAAGATCGGAGTGGGGATTTTCATCGGAGCTCTGGGCATCGGATTCGTGTACGCGGCCTATCACCTGATTTCCGATCTCTCGGTCGTACACTCGGCTTCCGTATTTCCCTTCGTATTGCTGGGCGTCGCGCTGCTCGTGGCTCTCGGCTTCGAATTCGTGAACGGCTTCCACGATACCGCCAACGCAGTTGCAACCGTAATCTACACGCACTCTCTGGACCCGCATATTGCGGTGGCGTGGTCGGGGGTGTGGAACTTCGTGGGCGTCGTGCTGTCAACCGGGGCGGTTGCATTCGGCATCATCTCGCTGCTGCCGGTGGAACTCATCCTGCAAGTCGGAAGCGGGGCGGGTTTTGCGATGGTCTTTGCATTGTTGACTGCAGCCATCATTTGGAACCTGGGCACATGGTATTTCGGAATACCAAATTCCAGCTCGCACACCTTAATCGGCTCAATCATCGGAGTGGGCATCGCCAACCAATTGATGCAGGCCCGAACTGCGACCAGCGGCGTCGATTGGGGACAGGCTCTCAATGTGGGCAAGTCGCTGTTGTTTTCACCTATCGTCGGATTTGCCATGGCGGCGGCACTGCTCGGCCTCTCCAAAGTATTCATCAAGGACAAGCGCCTCTACACGGCTCCTGAAGGGGACGCTCCACCGCCCTTCTGGATTCGACTGCTGCTCATCCTGACCTGCACCGGAGTAAGTTTCGCGCACGGTTCCAACGACGGCCAGAAGGGCATGGGACTGATCATGCTCATCCTCATCGGCACGGTGCCCACAGCCTACGCCTTGAACCATGCCATCACGCCGTCGCAATCGGCTGACTTCGTCGCGGTTTCGCAGCAGGCTGCCGACGTGATCAACAAGTACGTGTCGCCGGATGCGGTGGTCGCCGACCCCCGCGACGATGTCTCGGAGTACGTACGCACCAAGAACTTCACTCCCAACACCATGCTGGCGCTCCGTAGCCTGATCAACGACATCAGCAACGAAGTCGTGAACTACAAAGAGCTGCGTTATATACCGCAGGACCAGGTCCGCAACTTCCGCAATGACATGTACCTGGTCAGCGAGGCCTTACGGATCATGCAGAAGTCCGGTCATGCTGAGGTCTCCGCTGCCGATGCGAAGGTGCTGGCCAATTATAAGAAGCATATTGACTTTGCCACCAAGTTCATCCCGACATGGGTAAAGGTGGCGGTCGCTCTGGCACTCGGTCTTGGCACCATGATCGGCTGGAAGCGGATCGTCGTGACCGTCGGCGAGAAGATCGGTAAGGACCACCTGACTTATGGTCAGGGAGCGGCGGCGGAAATTACCGCCATGGTGACCATCGGCGCCGCAGATATGTACGGCTTGCCCGTGAGTACAACGCACGTGCTGTCATCAGGCGTAGCCGGAACCATGGCGGCCAACGGGACTGGCCTTCAGTGGGGAACGGTGCGGAGCCTGATCATGGCCTGGGTGCTGACCCTGCCCATATCCATCATATTATCGGCAACGCTGTTCTGGGCTTTCCGGCACATATCATGAACTGACGCGAACCTCACCCCTGCTCAAGTACATGGAGAATCGCGTTGGTGTTGCGTTACTGGATGAGCAAGGGATACGAAGAATGCTGAAATCCGGTAAGAGACTGCGGCCCACGGATCAATCGTCCCCCGAATCGAAGCGGCGACTGACGGCATCCACATGCCATGGCTTCCATTGATTGGCTGGCACAAGAACTTCCTACCGCTCCGCTGGCACCGCAGGGCGATTTCCCGCCGAATCCTGACCTCGGGTTGCTGGATGCTTACTCGCGTGCGGTCGTGGGCGCGGTGCAGCGCGTGGGACCCGCAGTGGTACACATTCAAGTACGTCAGGAGCGCGGGGGAGGCGGATCCGGGTCTGGCTTCATCTTTACTCCTGACGGATTCATTCTGACCAATAGTCACGTGGTGCATGGTGCTTCCGAGGTCGTAGTTTCGACCGCGACCGGCGAGCGCTTTCCTGCCGAACTGGTGGGCGACGATCCCGATACCGACTTGGCCGTGATTCGGGGTGGCCACGAGGTGGCGTCGGTGCCTCTCGGCAGTTCGCGACGGCTCACCGTGGGACAGTTGGTCATCGCTATTGGCAATCCGCTGGGCTTTCAACACACAGTAACTGCCGGAGTCGTGAGCGCGCTGGGGCGCTCCATGCGCTCGCGCTCCGGTCGCTTGATCGACGGAGTCATCCAAACGGATGCAGCGCTCAATCCCGGCAACTCGGGCGGACCACTGGTCGATTCCCAAGGTCAGGTAATCGGCGTAAACACTGCGACGATTATGGGCGCACAGGGCATCTGCTTTGCGATTGGCGCGGATACGGCGGAGTTCGTAGCGTCGCGCCTGATTCGCGACGGACGCATTCGACGCAGCTACATAGGCGTGACCGGACAAGGCGTCGCCCTGCATCGCCGACTGGTTCGTTATTATGATCTTGCTTCGGAGAGCGGGTTGTTGGTCCTTGAGATCGTGCCCGGATCCCCCGCACAGCGCGCGGGAGTGCGAGAGCGCGATGTACTGATCCACTTCGCGGGGAAAGCGATTGCCGGCGTTGACGATCTGCATCGCATGTTGACGGGCGAACTTAGCGGCGTTGCCTGCGAAGTCGCGGTGATCCGGGGAACAGAACTGCTGGCGCTGACTGTTACGCCTCAATCCCGGGCGGAATAGCTACTCGTGCGCGCGCTGGTAGTGTCGGCGCGCTTTCTGGCGGTTGCCGCACGATTTCATATCGCACCAGCGCCGACTGCCGTTGCGGCTGTGGTCGAGGAAGAGCCACTCGCAATCGGGCGCTCCACATTCACGAATGGCGGCGCGATCTTCCGAGGTAAGAAGATTGGCAGCGGACTCGGCAATGGGCCAGAGAATACGCTCGAGAAGATTAGAGCCGTCGGATTGCCATTGCCAACGATAGTCGCCGTTCGTGCGGATCAGTTTGCGATGCTTCAGCGCCTCGAGCGTGAAGTCGTCGATCTGCTGGATGTCCTCGAGACGGGCATGCTTACCTGCGGCCAGTGCGGAAAAGGCCCTGTAGAGAGCCTCGCGGAGGACAATGGATTTGCGGAACACGCTTCGACTTTCGGCTTGGCTGCGGCTCGCGCGGACCCGTAAGCTGGCGGCGAGATTAGGCGGAATAAGACTCGATTGCTCCGCGAACGCAACCAAGTCGGCATAGCCGCCAAGGTGTTCGGCGCGGCGTTGCGGTAGATGCCGATGGCTCACGGTGTTAGCGAAATCAAGGCAGAGCGCTCCGCCACTTAGATCGAATTTATAGCCGGACTGTTGTTTGGCGCCACGCACTACTTTTATTATAACTGCCTTCGGGTGGGTAGGTGGTTAGGCGATGGCATTTGCGACGGGCTTTGACACGCCTCATCGCTGGGAATTGTCAGCGCGGGTTAACTTGTAATTCAGATAGCGAATAGTGAGCACAGCCTGGCCGCCCATCCGAACATCGGTTATCGTTCGGTTGAACACCGGGAGGTAGAATTCGCCAACCTTCTCATACTGGTGATGAATTAAGGTGCGCTTGATCCACATTGAGGGGTTTTTGGCCGGTTCAGCTTCGATGCGCGTTACGGCAAAATCTGTAGCATCAATCCACAATGTCCCGCGGTATAGAAATTTGTTGTCGCGCAGGGGCTCGACCTGTATGACGTACTGTGGCCGGCCATCGCCGGGCGCACAGCCCAGTAACTTGAAGCTATAGTTGACCGTGGTAAGCGCTATCCCCTCACGGTTGGCTTCGTCGGAGCCGGCTTCTTTCTCCGACTCCAGCAGCCGGCGGAGGACATGGTTAAGCAGCAGCTTGGAGCCGGATTCCGACTCAATTGTGAACTGCTTCGTTCCGGGAGCCCTGTAAGAAACCTTCACTTGCATTTCGGCAGCAAGCGCAGGAAAACCGGTGTAGCGCAATTGGTAACGGCGGGTCGACTGGAAGCCAAGCAAGTCGCGCGCACGTTCGGCGTTCCGGGTAGTCAAGCGCGCCACTATGTCGGCGCCGGCAAGATTGGCACCGGCTGGGCAGGACACGGGTGCTGCATCGGTCTCTGCTCCTGCCGTGGCAACCACGGCGAGGAATAGAACAGCGGTCCATAGCGAGCAGCGAATTAAGTTATGGATTTAAACCGCCCGCCCTTGAAGGAATTTTACTCGCGCGGCAAAAGCCCTGAGCCAGCATCTACATCTCCCACAAGCAATGTCCACCACGATACATTGAAATCAAGCCATCCTCGCTGATTTTCATAACGGTCCCATAGCGCGACGCCGCGATAGCGGCAGTAGTACGTCCACCCTCGACAGGGCGATTGAGAGCTTCTTCCGCGGACTGATGATGAAGGATGGCGCCAAAGGCCAGCAAATTGCCTCGGGAGCTTAACACCACGGCGCCATCGATGCGGGCGATGTTCTCCAACACAGTGGCAGGGATGTCGAAGATGCTCTTGTCGCGGAGCAGATAATGCAACTGATCCTTGCTGGAAATTCCGTCCGCCATTGGCTCGTGATTCATATGCTCGAGCAGATCAGGCTGGGAGACAAGCACTCGTGCCGACTGAGGATCGTCAAGCACCACGAACAAAGCACCGCGACGACTCTCAGTAAGGTTAAGTGCCACCCCAAAGAGGCGTTCGGCCAGTTCCGTGTGTCCGATGGCGTTCTTCCACATTTCGTATCGATAGCGCGCATCCACCAATCGCCACTTGCCGTCGAGAAACCGAAAGACGGGTACGCCATCAGAGTAAATTTTGACTTCGCCATTAGGAGAAAGAATGAGGCAGATGTGTCCACCGCAAAGAGTCGAACGGCAGTGATCGTGATAGCGGGCTGAGGTCGGGACGGGCAACGGCATATCGCGATAGGGCTCGGCCCATTCATGCACGTCGATCAATTCCGCCAACAGGCCGTCGCGGTCGACCAGGGCAAGAGTTTGCAGACCATCGCACAAACGGTGAAAGCTGCGAATGCTGGTCAACTCGTGGGAATAGCGCAGAGCCCAATCCGGAGTACGAGGGGGTTCATGACAAGGTTCTGGCATGGAGCCAAACAGCAACACTCCAGTGGCGATGCGGCGATTCTCGTAAGTGCTCATGCTGCTGGCGCGCAATACCTCGATGGCGTCGGCAATGCGGTCGGGCACGTCGGCAATGGCCTCGCCGCTGGTGTGCGGAGACGGATCGAGGAACGCGGAGACAAAGCGGTCCTCGGGTAGTCCGCGGAAAAGCTGAAAGCTTTGCGCCGCCAGGGCCTGGTTGGTGATGAGCTGATAGCGCGCGGAAAGCACCATGCCAATGCTGCGCAGCAGCCGACGCTCATGGTCCGACAGCTTCGAACTGGCGGTTAGCGAATAGCCTTCTCCCATCCACTCGAATTCGACCTGGCCACCGCTCGGCACCGCGCCCAGAAGACTGGGCATCTGTTCCGGTCTACCGCCAACCCGTTCGAGGGTTGCCCCAGGGAAAAAGTAGCGAATGCCGTTCTCCATCAGGTCGCCGTAGAGTCCGCTAACAAACCGAGTACGATTCTCGAGAGCGCGAAACGGTATGGAGGAGGGATTTATCACTCGTTAAAGATTACATCAAATCATGGGAGGATTGCGGTCTCGGATCACGTTAGCCGGCACTTGCGGCTCGCCTTCTTGTACGATGCGTTTTTTGATGCAGCGAGGTAGTATGTGCTTGCCGCAAGTTTCGCGAACACCCAACAGGAAGCACACATGAGCCACATTGAGAGCAAAAGCAATGGCGCCGTGCGGCGCATCACCATCAATCGTCCGGAAAAAAAGAATGCGCTGACCGCCAAGATGTACGAAGACCTTGCCGAGGCCCTGGAACAGGCTGAGTCCGCTCACGACGTTCGGGTCATCTTGTTGCACGGCGAAGGTGAGGCGTTCACCGCGGGCAACGACCTGGTTGATTTTCTGCAAAAGCCATGGAAGGGACAAGACCTGCCGCCGGCAGTCCGCTTTATCCGGTCAGTGGTGGACTCCAAGAAGCCGCTGGTTGCGGCCGTCCATGGTGCGACTGTGGGAATCGGAACCACCATCCTGCTGCATTGCGATCTTGTCTATGCGGCGGAGGATACCAAGTTCCTGATGCCGTTCATCAACCTCGGAATCGTGCCCGAAGCCGGCTCTACGGTGCTTTTACCTCTGCTGGTTGGTCATCAGCGCGCGGCGGAATTGCTGATGCTGGGGGTCCCATTCACCGCGCGACGAGCTTATGAGCTGGGTTTGGTAAATGCCGTAGTCGCACCCGGAGAGTTGCTCGCGACGGCTGAGAAGGCAGCGCAATCGCTGGCAGAGAAACCTGCTGGAGCACTCCGCGCCTGCAAGGAACTTCTGAGGCGCACTTACAAAGCCGAGGTGGATCGTGCGATACAGGAGGAAGTAGCCGTGATTAAGGGGCGGCTGGATTCACCGGAGAGTCGCGAAGCCCTCAACGCGTTTGCCGAGAAACGCAAGCCTGACTTCACCAAGTTCTGGTAACCGGACTAAATTGTGAAGCTGCTCCCAAGTGCATGGCTACACAGTCCGTATCTGTCGGATAGGGACGTCGCAGCTTCGCCTAATGCCAAGCAGACAGACATATATTCCAATTGATGGGTGGGAGATTCCATAGCAGCCACTTAGATGGCATGAGGCTGACAAGTTTGCCGGCATATTCTATGAAAATCAAAATATCCTCCACGGTAAATCTTCACGATTTTGTAACCTTCTTCAGCCACTCTGCCTGGAACCATCCTGCATGCTGCTCCGCGTCGGAATTTGGCTCCCGGATCAGCACTCAGTATTGGCGACTGAAGGCATTGCGCTTCGGATCAGGCCATCATCCATAGGCCCCTTATATGCCCCTTTGGCCGCCGCACGCACTTTTCGGGTGCGGGCCGCCCCCTTTGCCAACGATGATGGGAAATCTCGATCGAATTGTTTACATACTTTCGTGCGCCCTGACACTTCCCTATTGAGGCCACTGCGAACACGCAGCACAAATGGGCTATGAAAAAGCGGATGCCCGAGATTCGGGCGTTCAAGGGTTTCGCCACGCGATATTCTATAAAACCAGACAATAGTCATTGTTTACACGAGGTTAGCTTGTATTAGCTTGGGATTTCCCCGATTTGGCTAACCGAATGCACACAAGCAGCCCAAATTGGGATTGACGCCACCGATGCGGAGATCGGGCGTGCCAAGTCATCAGGGGTACCCATACAAAACGATGCCTCCTCGTTCGCTGCCGGCTCTGAGGGGAGTCTGCGTCCCTGAACCTCTGTGCATTCCCGTCATTACAAGCGAACCTGACGCGCCTAGCGGGACTCCGCAGTTGCCAGCTTGCGGTATTCGTTGTCGAAATCGACACCGCTCACTCACCACGTTGACCACCTGGAAAGAAGACGCGAGTCATCTTTGGGCGAACCGGCCAGGCCGACATCATCCTTCACACGAAAGGAAAGTGTATGACGCATTTGAATGCCTCTGGTAGACGCGAGAGATTTCTCTCGATCGCGGCATTGGCAATGCTGTTCCTGCTACTGCCTTCCACTCTTCCCGCCCAATCCACCATTTCGACGGGAAATATTAATGGATTGGTGTCCGATCCCAGTGGGGCGGCTGTGCCCGGCGCAAAGGTGACTATCATTCGGAAGGACACGGGCGTCTCCACCGACGTGACCACCAACGCCAGCGGATTCTATAACTCCGGTTCGATCACAGCCGGTAACTACACAGTGCGCGTTCAAGCCAAAGGGTTTGCCACCTCCGAAACTCAAGTGTTGGTGCAGATTGGCAACAACAGCGCGGTTAATTTCAAGTTGCAAGTAGGCGCGGAAAGCACAACGGTGAACGTTGAGGCCGAGGCTGTCGGAGTAAACACGGAACAGACCTCGGTGCAGGGCGTTTTGACAGCAACCCAAATCGAGAACCTGCCGGTCAACGGACGTAACTTCCTCGATCTGGCACAGCTTGAACCAGGCGTGCAGATCCAAGATGGAACCAACTTCGATCCGACCAAGATCGGGTATCAATCTATCTCAATGGGAGGGCGCTTTGGCCGCACCGCACGCATTCAGGTGGACGGCACCGACATTTCGGACGAAACCGTGGGGACGACCACCGGCAACATTGCGGCCAGCGCCATCCAGGAGTTCCAGATTGCGCAGTCCACAATGGATCTCTCCAACGATCTGAGCTCATCGGGCGTGGTTAACGTTTCGACCAAGTCCGGTACGAATACCATCCATGGCGAAGGCTTTGAGTATTACCGCAGCAGCAATGTAAATGCGTCATTGCCGAAGCCGGAAGGCTTCCCTGATCCCAACTACCACCGCAATCAATACGGCGGCAGCGTGGGCGGCGCATTTATCAAAGATAAGCTGTTCTATTTTGCCGAGGGCGACGGGACCAACCAGAACCTGTTCGTGCCGGTTCAATATGCCGCCCCGTTCAACGGCTTCTCAGGAGGCTTCAATTCTCCCTTCGGCAATCCCAACGCGCTTGGACGCCTGGACTTTGTGGCGCCCCACAACGTTAAGCTGTTCTTCCGCTTTGACTATTCGCAGATTAAGGCCGAAGGCACGTTCTTTTCCGATAGCCTTCAGGTGTATCAGTCCAAGAATTACACTCGCAATTACGTCGGGGGCGCCGATTTCGTCACCGGCGCGTGGACCCACAGTTTTCGGTTCAGCTACCTGAAATTCCAGAACGAAATCGCCGACGCGGTGGTCGGCAGTGGCTTGCCGCTTTCGGACTTCCCCGGCAATGGCCAGATCGTCTCCATCGAGGCTGCGAACGGACCAGCCACCGGCCCGAATTTGTTGGCGCCGCAAAGCACCCCGCAGAGTGACAAGCAAATCAAGTATGACGGCTCGAAAACAGTGGGAAGACACATCCTGCGTTACGGAGTGGATTTCAACCACATCCAAGGTGGCGGCTACGCCAAATTCTTCTCCATAGCCCCACAAGTTGTAACCAACCTCAATGGCTTTGTGGGAACCACGGGACTGACGGACGCTCAGTTCGCGGCCATCGGACCCTATCCCGGTGGTGCCGGTAATCTTCTGAACTATCCGGTTGAGTCGTTAAACATCGGCAACGGTCAGGGCTTCTCGACCACCCAGCCGGCATTTGGCTTCCCCGCAGGTGGTCTGGGACCGGATAACCGCCTGGGACTCTATATTGCTGACACCTGGAAGATGTTTTCCAATTTCACCGTGAACCTCGGCCTCCGCTATGTGCGTGATACGGGGCGCACCGACAGCGATTTGCCGGGGCTGCCGTTCCTCAACAACCTTCTTCCCAATTATCCCAACCTTGGAGCGCCCATCCCCAACCCCAACAAGAACTTCGGCCCGTCGCTGGGAATCGCCTGGGACCCATGGAAGAACGGCAACAACGTCATTCGCGCCGGCATCGGGCTGTATTACGAGAACGTGATTTTCAACAACGTTTTGTTTGATCGTCCGCTGCGTCTGCCAACGGGCGCCTTCCTGCAGACTCCGGTGGTGTGCTCCAATGGAACGCCGCTGGCAATTCCGGGCGTGGATTTGTCGGCCACGTCTGCTGAGTGCGGCACGCCCACCCAACCTATCAGAATTGGCGCTGCCGGCCCCGCTATTGCCACTCTGCAACAGCAATATCAGGCGCTTTCACCGTTCAATCTGACCAATCCCAACCCCAACTACCTGCAGAATTTCCTCGGAGCGGCGAACTTCCCGAACGGCCTGTTCGCTCCCGACTACAAAACTCCGCGTTCCACTCAAATCAACTTTGGCATTCAGCATCAATTCGCTCCCGGCGTCGTAGGCAGCGTGGACTACGTCCGCAACGTCACCACTGGGCTTCTGCTGGACGTGGACCAGAACCACACAGGCGATACAAGGTTCTTCTATAAGGGGAACGCTCAAGCTGCGATTGCAAGCACCACGGCATCGTTTGGTTGCGCGGGCGGCTATAGTTCGGCTGCGATCAATTGCGCTATTGCTAGCGGCGCAACCATCGCCAGCTTTGCCCAGAATGGCCTGGACTCCCAAGGCGATCTCGGCGGTCCCACCAGCTGCCCACCGGGAGGCTGCGCCTTCGGCGGACTAAACCCACTGCAACCAGCCATGCCTTTCCTGACTCCTTCGGGTATTTCAAAGTACAACGCGGTGGAAATGAAACTGACCTATCAGAAGAGCAATCCGTTCAAGGGGCTCAAAGCCCTGAACGCGCAAATCTCATACGCCTACTCTTCGTTCAAGAACTCGGGCGGCGGATCTGGGATTAGCGGCGTACCAGGGGCAATCAGCAACAGCGATCAGGATTTTATCGTTCCTGCGCTGGACAACGCCGATCCGAACAAGTACTTCGGGCCTTCGCTGCTCGATCGCCCGCAGCAGTTCTCCTTCGGCATTGTGGGGAGCCTGCCGTGGAACTTCCAGGTATCCTTCATCGGCCACTTTAATTCGTCATTGCCACTGCCCATCATCGTACCTGGAGCCGGAGCGGGCGCTATTTTCCAGACCGATTTCACGGGCGACGGAACCACCCAGGATCCGCTGCCGGGCACGGTCAATGGTGCGTTCGGGCGCAACGTTCAGGCCAATGGGCTCAATGCGTTGCTGGGGCAATACAACACGTACTACGGCAATAAGCCAACACCCGCCGGTATGGTACTGGTCAACAATGGGCTGTTCACTGTTAGCCAGCTCCAGCAGCTAGGGGGGGTAGCACCGTGCATTCAGGGGTTCGGGATCGCTAGTCCAAATTGCACCTTGCAGCAAGCCCCTCCCGGACAGGAGAATCTTGGCTCGCTGCGGACCTTTGACTTGAAGTTGAACTGGACCTACAGGGTTGAGTTGAAGAGCCATGTCATTCAACTTCAGCCTGGCGTGGGCTTCTACAACCTATTTAACTTCTCCAACTTCGACCTGCCGCCGAACGCCTTGACCGGCGCTTTGACGGGCAGCGCCGGCACCATCAACGGCACCACCGCCGCGGGCCGCATCACTAACCGCGTCGGGGCGGGCACCGGCGTATTTAACTTGGGCGCACCTCGCGCTATGGAGTTCGGCATGCGCATTGCGTTCTAAAAGTGACTTCACTCCCGGCGGCTACCGAAGTCGCCGGGGGCTCAGTTTGGGGGTCGGCTTCTGATTTTTTTGGGTATCGGAGGTGTGGTGAGGGCACTCGCGCGAGTGCCCTTTTTCTTATCGTAGAATTAGCGCTTCGTGCTTCTCGGCGAATCGGCAGTCGCGTTCGGAACATCCCTGAGACGACTGTGTTTGATAAGAGAGAGGCAGCCTGGCGGATCGCCGTCTGGCCGAATGGAGTGCTGCACAACGCTTGCGATGGCAAATCGCATCTCTTCTTGAGCTTTAATGGTGAGGTACGAAAGGTAAAAGTGAAGACATACGCACGAATGTCGCTGGTGATTGTGATTTTCTCAGGTTTGCTGCTGATTGCTCTGCCTTTATTCGGCGATGCTGGTGATCCTCCCAATGTCGTGGCGCGGCTCAGCTATATGGATGGCGCTGTTTCTTTCGAGCCTGCTGGAGAAAACGATTGGGCCCAGGCTTCGCTCAACTATCCGCTCACCAATGGAGATCGCCTGTGGACCGACAAGAGCGCGCGGGCTGAGCTGGAAACCGGCAACGTCGCAATTCGCATGTCAGAGCAGACCGACCTGACCACTACCAGTGTCACGGAGCAGTTGATTCAACTTGGCCTGGCGCAAGGTACGGTGCGGGTAAGGGTGTACGATCTGCGCTCCGGCAACCAAGTCGAGGTTGACACGCCCAACGCCGCGCTCTCCATCGTGCAAGCCGGCAACTATCGCGTTGAGGTTTATCCCGATCAGAACATGACGATGGTGATCGTCAATAGCGGCCAATTGCAAATTAGCGGTAACGGCGTCAATCAGACACTACAAGGCGGACAGGCAGTTCAGTTGACCGGCACAAATCCGGTGCAGGTCGGTGCGGTAGCCGTCCCCGGCCCTGATACCTTCGATCAATGGAGCACGCAGCGGGACGTGATTTATGCCAGCTCTCGTTCCCGGCAATATGTCAGCCCTTATGTGCCCGGTTACTACGATCTGGATCAATACGGTAGATGGAACACCGTGGCAGAGTATGGACCAGTATGGTATCCGTCGGGAATACCCGAAGGATGGTGTCCGTATCGCTATGGCCGATGGGCCTGGGTGGACCCCTGGGGATGGACTTGGGTGGACAATGAGCCATGGGGATTTGCACCTTTCCACTATGGACGATGGGTGCAAATCGGTCCACGGTGGGGCTGGCTGCCCGGACCGATCGCAATAGCGCCCGTGTACGGGCCAGCGTTTGTCGGATTCATAGGCGGTTCAGGATTTTCTGTCGGCTTTGCTGCTGGCGGGGTAGCGGCGTGGTTCCCGCTAGGCCCCGGCGAGCCTTACTACCCGTGGTATCACCACAGTGACGTCTATCTGCGTCAGGTGAACATCACCAACGTCAGAAATGTCACCAATATTACGAACATCACAAACATCAATAACATCAATGATGTCCATTACCGCTATCAGAGAACGGCGGTGACGGCCGTGCCTGCCAATGCGTTTCGCAGCGCTCAGTCAGTACAGCGCAACATGGTGAAAGTCAGCCCACAGCAGTTCGCTAGGGCAGAAGTCATTCCTCATCCTGAAGTCAACCCAGAGGCGCAGGCCGTCAGAGCAGGAGCGCCGGCAACCCATCCGCCGAATATTCGCCCGCGTCCCCTGGTGGTCCAGCACACGCCGGCCGGCCGCCCGGAGCAGCCGGTAGCCAGCGCCGGTCGGGGAAATGAAACGCTTCCGTCTAATCATCCAGGAACTGCTTCGGCGCCGCCGAACAGACCCCCAGCGGAAGTCCATCCTGCACCGCCGCCATCCCAGCGGACAGTACCGGAACCTGCCAATCCGCATCCCACGCCTGGGCCGCACGAGGGTGTGCCGACTTCACCGGCTGCCAATGAACGTGGCAACACCGCTCACAATCTCCCACCGGCGACGCCTCCCAGGAATGAGACTGCGCCACACACAGGGCCTCCCGCAAATCGCCCGGCACTGGTGAGCAAGAGCCCTGCTCCGCCGGAGAATATCCCGTTCGAGCAGAAACAACCGGCGATGCAGGAGCACCCAGGCCGGCCTCTGGAACCGCAGCAGAAGGCGAATTTGCGCGCCGGCCAACCGGCTGGGCCAATGCAGGATCGGGAATTTCCACCCCATCCGGCTCCTCAGCGAGCCGCGCCGGCGCCGCATCCCCCGGCAGCTCATCAGGAGCATTCCGAGCCGAAGCATTGATCTAGTGGACTGCGCGAGAATCTACGGCACAACCCCCCTGTAATACAAGATGAGGTTTGTGTTCTGAATTCGCGCAGATTAGTCTAGGACCTGCAGATTTCTCCCAGCAAGGAGCTGAACTCATGTTTCCACGCGCGCGGTGGGTTCTACTCGCGGCTTTACTGTCTACCGTCGTGGCGCCCGGAGGCCTATACGCTTCGGATGGAGACCAGGTTCACGTCGGTCACAGCATAACTGTAGGCGAGAACGAACGAGCGGGAAACCTGGTTTGCGTCGGCTGCTCCATTCGGATGGAAGGTACTTCGCAAGATGTGGTGGCTGTTGGCGGCAGCGTCATGGTTGATGGAGCGATTAAAGGCGACGTCGTCGCGGTCGGCGGAAGCGTCTTTCTGGGCGAGAACGCGTCAGTCTCCGGCGACGTGGTGACGGTGGCTGGCCACTTGTCGCGCCATCCGAACGCGGAGGTGGGGGGAGAAGTCACGGAACAGTCTGGCATATTTCTCTTACTCGGAATGTTTCTCATCCCCTTGGTTCCGTTGGTCCTGATTGTCGCGCTGATCATCTGGCTGGTCAGACGGAACCGGAGGCCGATGCCCGTCCGCGGCCCATACCCGCCCGTAAGATGAGGCCATTCGCAGTTATAATAAGGCTACCTTCCGGGATCTGATTTTGCTTCGCTGCTGCGAATTATGATTCGTGTTCGGCGAGCCGTGGGCTGTGATGTTGCCGTTTACGCCTCCAACTCGTCCTCAGAAACGTAACCGCACCCCCGCAATAGTTGCGCTCTCGATTTGTATCTTCTTCTTGTTTGCGGTTATTTTCGCGCAGGCCACCTTCAATCTGACCTCGATTCTGCAGCCAGACACCAGCGAAGAGACGCTCATTTTTGCCGCAGTTTCGGCGCTGATTTTCTTGCTGTTCGTCGCGCTCACGTTCGTCTTGCTGCGCACTCTGCTGCGACTCTACGCGGAGCGCAAGACGGGAGTTCTCGGTTCCAAGTTTCGCAGCCGAATGGTGCTGGGGGCCCTGCTGCTTTCGCTCGGACCGGTAATCTTTCTATTCCTGTTCTCTTACGGCCTTATCAATCGCTCCATCGAAAAATGGTTCTCCCGGCCTGTGGAAGAGGTGCAGTACCGCACCAACGTCATTATCTCGTTGCTGACCGAGTACGCTGCCACCAATGCCAAGGTCGAGGCGCAGCGCATTGCCTCGACTCCAGCCGCACAGAAGTCGTTCCAGACCGGCAATTTCACGCTAATCATGGACGAATTTCGGCGCGGTGAAATTACCCTGCAAGGTGGCTTTGCCTTTGCTATCGTCGACGACCGCGCCGAGGCCAGCTTCCATGCTCCCGAAGCGTGGCCCCTACTGCGGCATAACCTGCCTTTGAAGCCGACCTCGTCAGGCCAGTCGAAATCGTTCGAGATCCTCGGCGAAACCTATGTTCTGGGCAGCGCCCGGGTGGGAGCGAACGGACAAATTCTGGTGGCCATGCCGTTGCCGGCGAATTATTCGGCCACTCTGCGCGACGTGGAGCGCAGCCAGGAGCAATACCGTGACTTGCGCTTGCAGCGGCGTCGGGTGCGCCGCACCTATATGGGTTTTCTGTTGCTGCTTACGGTCGCAGTGCTGTTCGCCTCGACCTGGCTGGCTTTGTATCTGTCGAAGATGGTAACTCGACCGCTGGTGGCCTTGGCCGAGGCCACGCACGAAATTTCCCGTGGCCGACTGGACTACCGTGTGGACGTGCAGGCAGGCAACGAAATCGGACAACTGGTCGAATCGTTTAACCACATGGCCGCCGACCTGGAAGCGAGCCGTGGAAGCATTGAAGCTTCACGACGCGACCTCGCCGACGTCAACGTGCAACTGGAGCAACGCACCCGCCACATCGAAACTATTCTGGAGAGTGTTCCCTCCGCTGTGTTTTCGCTGGATGCCTCGCGCCGTATCCTTCACTCCAACCAGGCAGCGCGGCGCTTACTTCGGCTCGACGAGGACTCGCCTGATTCCGGACAAACCCTGTCTGACCTCTTTCCGGAAGAAGCCGTGTCTGACCTCGAGCATCTTCTGCGCAAAGCCGACCGCATGGGAACCACGACCAGCCAGATGGAGATCGTGACTTCGCGCGTTAGTTTGAATGTAGCCGTGACAGTTGCCTCCCTGGACCCGCCCTCTTCGCCTTCAGGCGATGGCCGCCGCCAGCGAATGGGACACGTGATGGTGTTCGAGGACCTCACCGATCTGTTGCGCGCACAGAAGCAGACGGCGTGGCGGGAGGTGGCTCGCCGGATTGCGCACGAAATCAAAAATCCGCTGACTCCCATTGCTTTGTCGGCCGAACGCATCCGCCGCCACCTGGAACGCGGAACGCCGGATGCGGCGTCGCTGAACGTTATTCGGAAATGCTCTGAGACCATCGGCTCGTCGGTGGAAACCGTTCGCACCCTGGTGGATGAATTCTCGGTTCTGGCCCGCTTCCCGGCGTCGCAACCGCAACCTTCCGACATCAATAGCATCGTCAACCAGGCGCTGGCCATGTTCGATGGCAGACTTGACGGCATCCGAGTACAGCGATACCTCGCGACTGGGTTGCCACCGGTCCAAGCCGACCCTGACGCCATGAAGCGTGCAATCGCCAATCTGGTGGACAACGCCGCTGAAGCCATGCAGAATTCGCTGCTCAAGGAAATTCACATCTCCACGGCTTTAATTGGCAAACAGGACACGGTGGAAATCGTGGTCGCCGACACCGGGCATGGCGTCACTTCCGAAGTGAAGGAGAAACTTTTTCTGCCCTACTTCTCGACCAAGCGACGGGGAACAGGACTCGGTCTGGCGATTGTCAGCCGTATTGTGGAAGACCATCACGGATCGATTCGCGTGGAAGAGAATTCTCCCGTGGGGACCCGATTCATCGTAGAGTTACCTTTGGCCCAGGACATCGAGGCGGCCGTAGTCCATCAAAATGCAAACCATTCTGATCGTGGATGACGAGTCCCAGATCCGCAGCGCGCTGCAAGGCGTGCTGGAGGATGAGGGTTACAAGACGCTCCTGGCGGGGAGTGGCGAGGAGTGCCTGGATACGCTTCGGCATAAGTCCGTGGATGTTGTCCTGCTCGACATTTGGCTACCCGGAATTGACGGTCTCGAAACACTGGAGAAGTTGGTCGAGAGCGACGACCATCCTGAGATCATCATGATCTCCGGACACGGGAACATCGAGACCGCGGTGCGTGCTACCAAACTCGGTGCTTTCGATTTTCTCGAGAAGCCATTGTCCATTGAACGGACCTTGATCGTTCTGAAGAACGCCATTGAGGCCAAACGATTACGCAGCGAGAACCTGGAGTACAAGAAACAATTCCAGGCACGAAGCGTCATCGTCGGTGACAGTATCCCCATGAAGGCGCTGCGCCAGCAGATCGCGCTGATGGCGCCGACCAACGGCCGCGTGTTGATCTACGGCGAATCGGGCACCGGGAAGGAGCTAGCGGCCCACGCAATTCATGCGCAGAGTCTCCGCAAGGACGCGATGTTCGTCGAGGTCAACTGTGCGGCGATTCCCGAAGACCTGATCGAGAGCGAGTTGTTCGGTCATCGCAAGGGCGCATTCTCCGGTGCAGCCGTCGACAAAGAGGGCAAATTCCAGAAGGCCGATGGAGGAACGCTGTTTCTCGACGAGGTCGGCGACATGAGCCTGAAAACACAGTCCAAGGTACTGCGCACACTGGACGAAGGGCGTTTTGCGCCGGTGGGTGAAGAAGAGCCAATCACCGTGGATGCGCGGGTGATTGCGGCAACCAATAAAGATCTGGAAGAGGAGATCTCCAAGGGTAACTTTCGCGAAGATCTCTTTTACCGGCTGAATGTGATCCCGTTCTATGTGCCGCCGCTGCGCGAACGCAAGGAAGATATTCCCCAGATCGCACGCTATTTCCTGAAGGAGTTTTCCCATACCTACAACCGTCGCCCGAAAGAGATAACGGACGAGGCTCTCGACGCCCTGGTGCGCTACTCGTGGCCGGGTAATGTTCGTGAGTTGCGCAACCTGATTGAACGAATCGTTATTATGAACCCGGCCGTGGGGAAACTGGAGCGCAAGCATCTTCCCACCCTCGTTTACCGTGAGAGTGGCCGCCGCACCATGGGCGATTTCTCCAGCCTGCATCAGGCGCGCGCAGCGTACGAACGCGACTATATTCTGAAGAAGCTGGACGAAAATCACGGTAGCGTCAGTCGGACCGCAGAGGTACTGGGGTTGGAGCGCAGCCACATGTATCGCAAGATGAAGACGTTGGGAATAGCAGTGAAGGAGTAGGGGCTCGAGACTAGAGGCAAGGGATCGAGTGTCAAGGGCTAGTAAGTCTGCGAACTAACCAGGTTTGGTATTGCCACCTAACTTAATGTGCCGTAAATCCAGCGCCGCAGGCGCGAACCGGCCAGCACGCAGCCGCAGGCGGAGTGCTGAGTAAGTCGCATAATCAATCCGAGCCCCGTAGGGACGACACAGTACTTCCTAGCGATTGTGGATCAAAACTCATGAGATTGCTGATGCTGCGGACTCTTGGAAACATCTTCCGTCGCGTGGTCGAAGCACCGTCATGGCGCGGAAGCCTACGCGTGACTTTCGTCATCCTTATGCTCGTCGCTTTGGCCAACTGCCCGTTTCTTTCCGCGCAAGAGACTTCGGCTAAGGATGAAATACGGGCCGGGGTGCTCGCCTACCAATTCTCGAACTATCAGTCCGCAGCCGAGCACTTTGAGACCGCACTTAAGCTTGATCCGGGTTCCACCGAGGCGCAACTCGGTCTAGCCAGTTCGGAGGCGCAACAATACATTCCCGGCGACGAATCGGTGGCCAATGTCGAACTGGCAACGCAGGCAATTGCAGCGTTCAAGGCCGCACTAAAGGATGACCCAAGCGATGCACAGCGATACCAGTGTGTAGTGTCGATCGCTTCATTAAGCTTCAACATGAAGCGCTGGGATGACGCCCGTGAGTACTACATGAAGGCCATCGAGTTGAACCCAGATGATGCGCACAATTACTTTCAGATGGGGGTCATCGACTGGACCCTGGCCTATCCGCCGCGTGTCAAGATGCGTGACCAGATGCACTTGAGCGATAGCGAAATGATTAGCGACCCGGCGGCCTGTGCTTCCTTACGGACGCAGAGCCAACATTACGTGGACGATGGGATCGAGTCGCTGAAGAAGGCGCTTCAGCTTAAGCCGGACGACGACGATGCCATGGCCTACATGAATCTGCTGTATCGCGAGCGCGCCGAGTATGAGTGCGACCAACCCGACGCACGGAAGGCTGACCTAAAGGCCGCCGACGAGTGGGTGGATAAAGCGATGGCTGCCAAAAAAGCCAAAGCCGATAAGACGACCGAACCCCCGCATTGATTTTCTCGGCCGTGACCCTGAGCGACGAGCGCAGCCAGGAGTCGAGAAAGGCGCGCTACTGGAGCGCGCCTCACAGCGAATGGAGTTTACTTTACGGCAAGGGAATTAAGTCGTTCGCCAGATGGTTAGCGATCGGGGTTCCAACCCCGGTCACGTAGTCATAGCCCGTACTAGCCACGCAGATTCCACCGCTACTGCCTGCAGTGATGTCGTGGAAGTCCAATCCGTAACTTCCGGTAGGATAGATCGTCTGATAGAGGTCCGGTAAGAACTGCTGAATGGTGTGTCCCGCACCGCCGCGAAGAGAGTTCTCAATAGCCATAAAGGCCGCCCAGACCGGAGCGGACAGGCTGGTGCCACCGACCCTTGCCCACTGATAGCCGTCGTAAGTGTCGTACACCGGAACACCAGTACTGGGGTTAGCGTTGAGCGCAACATCGGGAATGCTGCGGAACCCGCTGTGCTGAACGCCCATCTGATAGCTCGGTTCAGCCTCGTAAGCGCTGATACCGCCACCGCTGCCGCTCCATGCGGTTTCGCTGCCGTAGTTGGAACTAGTAACGGAAAGCGAGCCCGCATTCCGCAGATTCAATGTGGTTCCGCCGACGGCGACTACGTAAGGCGACTCCGCGGGATAGTTGGTCAAGCATCCGCTATCACCGGTAGAAGAAAAAAAGGTGACTCCCGGAACCTGAAAATGGAAATCGTAGGCTTGCTCACCGCTAAATCCACCTCCGTAGCCCCAGCTCATACTAACCACATTGGCCCCGGCGGCAACAGCTGCGTCCACCGCGGCGAATAAGCTGGTGTCGGCCGAAGGAGCCTGTACTAGAACGATGTTCGCCCTCGGAGCCATGGCATGTGCCCACTGCACATCCAATGCCTGCTCGAGAGCCCAATTGCCGCTATGACCACTGCACAAGCTGCCCTGCGGGAGCACCGTTAAGCAGCCGCTCGCGATGCTGCATGCCGGCAGGTTGAACTGCGTTGAAAAAACGGCCAAGTCAGCTTCGACGGTCGGATAGTCGCACGCGTCCACGATGCCGATGGTCATACCTTGACCCTGATTCGGGATCGCATTGTATCGGTATGCGGATCTCATTTGGGCAGGCGTGTATCCTGACGGCGTGGAGGCATAGCCACTCGGATAGTCGATGCGAATTGGAGTGGTGAAGATACGGTTGCCGCTATCGGACTGCTGAGCCATCATTGGCACCGTCACGGCAAGAACCAAGACTGCTCCGAGGAACAACAAAAGCAACTTCTTCATGTGCATCTCCTCTTATCGCGTTTGCCGAAAATGCGATGGCCGGTGCAGATACCAGTCTTCGACGTTAGAAACACGGGAATGCAGGACGACTAGTGTATAGGCCTCTCCAGCATGTCAATACTCGCCGAAGGTACCCACGCGTTCCAAAAGCTTCTGCCTCGTCTTCTAGGATAGTCACCGGTATTCCCAACTGCGTTTGGGATTCCGCCGTGCAACCTACACGTTGCGGATAGCGTTTTCTTGTTGGCCCTGGAGATGGTCCCTTCGAACACGCAAGTCGGTCTGGTCAACCACGAGTGTGGAGCTGAAACAATATGCGAAAAGCACAGAGCTAACGATGCGATGACCAACTCTGGGAGGATAGGCGGCCATAACGTCTTCAGGCTAGTCGATGGTCAACCCTACTACCAGAGCTAGTATTCAGCAATTATTCTGCGAAAATAGTTAGTTAAGGATTTCCGCTGGGGCGTCCAAGAAAACACTTTGGTTGAGCTCCGAAATGAGAGGCTCAAGTGTGACACCTTTGTGGCGTTCTGAGCGTCAAGAGGAATGAGACATGGCTCTGAAAAAGCGCGCCAAAACTTGGCAAACAAATTCCTTTCTAGTTAATGCACACCAGTAAATCCGTGCCGTGAGTTTGCTTAAGGGCTACCGCGTGCAACTAGGACTCACCATCTCCAGCTCGGTTACATCCAGAGTGAAGGTTTGATTACCCTCCGGCGTCTGGCTCTGCCCGCTCTTCCCTTCTTGCGTCTTCGAGCTGGCCGATGGATGCCCGGAGATGCTTACCGTGTGAAACACATGCTTTGCCAGGTCCACCCTCTTGCTCGTGAGCTCCCAAGTCCTGCCATTCTGGTCGGCGATATAATAGCCTCCCGACATGCCGCTTTTCTTCAGGCAGCCTGTCACGTTCACCAGCAGAGGAGTAGTGGCAGTTCTTTGCTGGTTGGTCTGAGTGGGCTGTGAGTTGTCTTGCCCGAGCAGCAGCACCGAGCACAAAGTCAGCAAAGCTAGGCCAGCTAAACGTATTGCGTATCCTACTCGATGTAACCACATACGACTGCTACTCATTCTAAAATGATAGAGCAGGCGGACCGGTAATGCTTGGTGGCGGGGTCTGGCCAACCATCGTAAAAGTGGTCCACCCAAGCTGGTTTCGTTTGGGCGGGGATTTTTTCTTAATGGAGTACAAGATCTCACCCACCAAAGGAAAGGTTGGGTGGGGGCACCCGCGCGCACATTCCTCAGCCATGGTTAGGGTCCAAAAGGCGGACGCGAATGCCGGGCATTAAGCTGTGCATTCTATTTAGCGTCTGGTTTCGGCTGTCCGGGGTTGCTGACGGCGAGTTGCTGGTCGAGGACCGCCAGGTAAGCCGCAATCAGCCGATAGGAGTCGTAGTACAGGTTATCTTGGATAGCCTTGATGTTGTCTCCTCTGCTGTGAAGTAAGGGCCACGTTTCTTGGGTGATCGAGTGAATGGTGATACGCGGAATTTTGTAATGTGCAAATGATTCCGAATCTGTGGTGCCCACTCTCTCTACGTTCACGCCGCTCAAGGGTAACTGCATCGATTGCGCCACGGCCTGCAGGGTGTTTATCAGCAGGGGTTCGGAATGGCTCGCCCACACCTTCGTCTGGGTCACTCCCAGGCACTCAAGATTGACCATGGCGACGATGTTTCTGCGTTGCTCTGCCGTCAACTGTTTGACATAAAACTCGGAGCCGACCATACCCTTCTCCTCTCCTGCAAATCCAACAAGGATCAGAGTATGGAAGCGTGACGTGTTGACAAGACTCTGGTAAAGAGAAGGCAAGAGTGAGACTCCGCTCCAGTCGTCGATAATGCCATCCCCCTCATCTGCATGATCAAAATGCGCACCAACGAGGATCACGGAATCCGAGGTACCAGGCATCACGCAGATAATATTCGGCTGTCGCAAGCCCTTGACCGGCTGTTCTGTTGGCTGACAGCCAGCATCTCGGAACATTTTGCCAAGCTCGACTTCGCGATCTAGGTCTTTTCGCGGAGCCTGCTGGAGACGGGTGAGAATCACTTCCTTATCCAACACAAAATACTGCGCGCGTGTAGAAGCTCCTGTTGCGCATGACAAGATGTAAAACGCGCAAGACGAAATGAGGAAGCGAAGTAAATGGCGGCGAATCGCCATGCCAACTCCAGCGCCCCAATCAGGCAGTTAGGATAAGGGCCTCTCGTCCGGGATGACCTAGCTCTCCATATCGGGCTCCTCGTCCTGCTGCGCCGCTGACATGTTCTGCAACTGTGTCCGCCAGTCGGTCTCCTGGACGAAGTCGCGCGAGTCGCGCCAGCCGGCGCGCACCTTCACGAAGAGCTCGAGAAAAACTTTGGTGTTAAGCAAGCCTTGAATTTGCAGACGCGCGGCGGTCCCGATTTTCTTCAGGGTTGAACCCTGCTTGCCGATCAGAATTGCCTTCTGCCCTTCACGCTCGCAATAGATAGTTGCCGCGATGCGCGTCAGCCGATCGCCCTCCTCGTACTGGTCAATCAGCACCGTCGTCGCATACGGCACTTCCTGCTCGGTGGCCAGCAGAACCTGCTCGCGAATCAACTCCGCCACCAGGAACCGTTCGGGCTGATCGGTCACCTGGTCTTTGGGAAAATATCGCGGCCCTTCGGGAAGTGCTTTCAATACCGAAGTCAGCAATGCATCAAGGCCTTCGCGCTTCATCGCCGAAATTGGGATGACCTCGGCGAATTCATGCCGATCTTTATATTCGGTAATGAGCGGTAGCAGCTTTTGTTTCTCGAGTACGTCGATCTTGTTCAGCAGCAGGAAGCAGGGCTGGCCGCTCTTCTTAACGATGTCGAGCACGAACTTGTCGCCGGTACCGAACTTGGCGGTTGCGTCCGTGATCAGTAGCAGAAGGTCGCATCCCTCCAGCGCGTCGTAGACTTCTTTCATCATGCGCCGGTTCAGCGAGTTGATGGGCTTGTGAACTCCTGGAGTGTCCACCAGAACGATTTGCCCGGCTGGCCGTTTAGGTTTGCGCTCGACGTTGATGATTCCCTGGATGCGATTGCGAGTGGTTTGCGGCTTGCGGGTCACGATAGCGAGTTTCTCGCCGACCAGCGCGTTCAGCAGCGTGGATTTGCCCGCGTTAGGGCGACCGATGATGGAGACGAATCCGGAGCGAAATGCCATGTCAGCTTTGGACCTGCCGGGAGGCAGGACTCGTCTGCAGACTAACACGCACGCGATCGACACGGCGGTCGGTGGATTCCAACACTTCGAAGCGCAGTCCGTTTTCTTCGAAGACTTCACCAGCCTTCGGGATGTGTCCCGCGAGTTCGCTCACCAACCCGGCAATCGTGGTTGCTTCTTTCTCATCCGGCCGCACGCCCAGTAATTTCTCCAACAGGTCCACATCGGTGTTGCCGTTGAGGATGTACGACGAGTCGCTCTCCTTCACCACCTCTGATTTCTCGTGCTCATCGCGGATCTCGCCCACGATCTCTTCCACCAGGTCCTCGATCGTAACCAGACCGGCGACTCCCCCGTACTCGTCGATGACGACCGCCATGCGGATGTTGTCGCGCTGCATCTCGCGCAGCAACTCACTGCCCAACTTGGTTTCCGGGACAAAGTACACGTCGGTCTTCATTAAATCGCGGACCGTTTTTGTGCGGGCGTCAGTATCCAGGACCTGCAGCAGGTCTTTCGCATACACGATGCCCTTGATGTGGTCGATGTCGCCTTCATAGACGGGAATGCGCGAATACGGATACTTCTTAACTAGGTCGGTAAATTCCTCAATGGTTGTGTTGATGGGTACCGCAACAATCTCAGGACGCGGCGTCATTACTTCCCGCACCGTCTTGTCGCCGAATTCCACCACGGACTGAATAAGATCGCGGTCACTTTCCTCCAGAATGCCCTCTTCCTGGCCGGCTTCGATGAGTGCGTCCACGGCCTCAGATGGATGCTCAGGCTGCTGCCCGGTATGCTCCTTGGAGAGCGATGCGACCGACAAAGAGAAGCCGAGGATCAGGGTGACGGGCACGGCAAGATAAATGAGCGCGCGCAAAACGACGACCCAGCGCGCCAGCCACTCGCCCCGGGTGCGCACAAAAAATAGATACGGCAGCAAACGATTGAAGATGACGATGATAAAGATGAGACTGACGGCAGCTTGCACTAGGTCCAACACGACCCAGCGCTTTTCCATGAAGAGCACGTAACCGATGAGGACGCCAATACTGGCCATGCACATCTGCGTCAGCACGGCCATCGAGAGCGCGGCCCGGTCGCGGCTCACGCGTAGCTTGGGCTCCACGTGTTGCTCGTAGGCGTCTATGTTCTCCTGGAACTCTCGGCCCAGGAACTTTCCCATCTCAGCGTAAAGGCGGTCCACATATGAGACGAGCGCCAACAGCGCCATCAAAACGATAAGCAGGATGGCTAACGGGAGGCTCATTTCCGGACGCCTCCGCGACTCCTGTAGCCAGCAGACTTACTGGACGCATTTCGCCGCGCGGGATGTTCAGATCGGCCACCGTGCGCCCGTTCGATCAGTCCAACCGGCAAGCCGAGCTTGCGGCGCAAGGACCTTTCGCGAGTTCGCATCTCGCCATCGTCGGCCTCGTGGTCGTAACCGGCGAGATGCAACAATCCGTGCAGGATAAGAACTTTCAGTTCGGTTTGCGGCGAGTGGCCCATGTCGGCGGCATTGGCTGCAGCAATGTCGCCTGAAATGGCGATGTCGCCTGCAAGCGTGGGTGTTTCCGACGGGAAAGAGAGAACATCGGTGGGCTGGTTCTTCTTGCGGAAACGGCGATTCAGTTCCTGCAGCTCGCGGTTCGAGGCGATGCGGATGTTGACTTCGCCACGCAGTCCGACCGCCCGCTGGGCCTTCGCGGCAAACAGGCTGAGCGCCCGCGCGCTGGTGCCTTCGGTTTCGTGCTCCAGAATGATCACTTCCGTTTCAAGTACAAATGGGAGGGCACGTGCAGCCCTCCCATATCATGGTAGCAAGAATTTACTCGGCGATGGGACTTTGTGCGGGCGGGGACGTCTCAGATGAAGGTATCTCCGCCAACGATGTCTCCTGCTCGACGCTGGTCGTATGCACCCGTCCATCGCTGCTGCGCGCGGTGGCATAGCCATTGCCGTTCTTGATTTCCAGCGACAGCATCAACTGTTCGTTGCGTCCCTTGTAATCGTCATAGGCGCGGATGATGCGCTGCACCAGGTGATGACGCACCACGTCGCCTTCATCGAAGTAGCAGAAGCGGATGCCTTCCACGTTGCGCAGGATCTCGACCGCCTCGACCATTCCGCTGCGGCTGGCATTAGGTAAATCGATCTGGGTAATGTCACCCGTGATGACCGCCTTTGAGTTGAAGCCCAGACGGGTCAGGAACATCTTCATCTGCTCCGACGTGGTGTTCTGCGCTTCATCCAGAATGACAAACGCATCATTTAACGTCCGCCCGCGCATGAACGCAATGGGAGCAATCTCGATAATATTCTTCTCCAGGTAGCGATCCACCTTGTCGGGTTCGAGCATGTCGTACAAGGCGTCATATAGAGGACGCAAGTACGGATCAACTTTTTCCTGCAGAGTTCCGGGTAGAAAGCCCAGGCGCTCGCCCGCTTCTACCGCAGGCCGCGCCAGCACGATGCGATTCACCCGCTTCGACACCAACGCTGCGATGCCCATTGCAACT
Organism: uncultured Acidobacteriaceae bacterium; assembly: GCA_963748225.1. Lineage (GTDB taxonomy): Bacteria > Acidobacteriota > Terriglobia > Terriglobales > Acidobacteriaceae > Bog-257. Next base: position 858,432 of record CAVVHW010000007.1, on the reverse strand, counting down.
GCGAGATAAGTTTTTCCGGTTCCCGCGGGACCAACGCCGAACACCATGTCACTGTTTTCGATGGCTTCGAGATAGCGCCGCTGGTTAATGCTCTTGGGCTGCACACTGCGCTTGCCGAAAGAGCGCTGTTTGCCGGCTTCGGCGAGTCCGCGCAAAGTGGCCGTCGGATCGGAGGTCAAGACGCGGATCATGCCTCCGAGATCGCCGTTCACAAACGTGAAACCATTGCGTAACAGGTGCTGATAGTCAGCAAATACCTGCTGCGCGCGGCCCACGTCGCTGGCCGCTCCCTCAATCTCGATGGAATCGGGCCGCATGGCGATGGCGACGTTCAAACCATCTTCCAGCAGGCGCAAATTTTCGTCACGAGTACCAAACAGGGTTTCAATGTTCGGGCTTATGTCGATGTTCTTTTTCATCTAGGGTCGGTAGTCAGCCTCCGTGTGTAGCGGCCCAATTCGCGCCCCGCCGTGGCGGGCGCATTGGGATGAGTGAAGTCCAGGGTTGCGAAAACGAAATGAACCGCCGAGAGACCAATCGCTTCGGTCTGACGTTCGGATGCATGGCAAGCTTGTGCGGTGGTACGGATCGCGGCTGGAACTCTGCCCACGGGAAAAACAACTCTCATTGGCCGCTAGCGTATCCCCGAATCGGGACAGAGTCAAATCAATAAATCGCAATTTGATAACAATCCGAATTCGCTCCCTACCTCCCAAGCAGTCGCCCAAATATTTAGATGGCGCCCCGGAGAAAAGGGAGCGCTTGCCTCACACCTTGTTTGCGCCAGGCGACTCCGGTTCCTCCATAGATTCCGGCTCCGATATACTCGTAGAACTCTTTTGTCCAGAGAAACCTTATGACTTTGCCTGCCTTCCCGTTCACGACCCTTACGGAAGAATCAACCAATACAACCATGATCCTGCCCGCGGGCTTCGATGCGATGACGGCATGGCTCCTGGCCCAGTGCTGCGAATTGACCTACCTACAGTACGACATGGCCACCCCGCCAGACGTCTCCAGCCTGACCCTAACTGGCGCCACGCTCACGCCAGGCACTCCGCAACTGCTTACCGTATCGGAGGCGAATGGGCCGGAATCGTCCCCAAGTTTTCCCGGCAGCTATACCACGCAGTCGGTTGGTTTCGTGGTTGCCATCAGTCAGACGGGCGTAAATCCGAAAAGTTCGCTGCCGGCGCAGTTTTGTGGTGGCCCTTCGCGGAACGCAGACTTGGGATGAATGGGTAGATGACGCGGAAGCGTTCCCGGTCTTTTATGGAAACACCGCCGGCTTAGTACACAGCGGTATTTACGACCTTTATATTGATGGCACCGACGGAGCAACGGTCAGCAATCCGCTCAGCCCCACTCCGGCGGACCGAGCCGCAGGATCGATTGCAGCGCAAATCGCTACGATCCTGACAAACGGTTCGCTGCCTAAGAACCTGCCAATTTACGTCACGGGACACAGCCTGGGAGCAGCCTGCCGAACACTTTCCAAATCGTGCATGCCTGCGACATCATACCGATTCTGCCGGGCACGACCGTGATCAGCAACTCCTTGTTGGCAATCAACGCAGCACAGGTTACGGACGGCTACACATACTTAGGCCAGAGCTATCCTGGCCTCCCAAATGTAGTTTCGTTTTGCGCGCAGCAAGGAGACATCGGCAACAATCACGCGTGCGCGGTCAGTTACCTGCCGTACGTCACCTGGCTGGCAGCGGCTTGGCTGGCAGAACAGACGGGTTGATCGTCATCAAGCTTGGGCATCCGCGAGAAAAACTGGCCTTTAAGTGGGCCAGTTGCTGTCAGACACCCACAAGCAAAACTCGGGGGTGTCGTCCTTCATGGTCGCGAATGGTGTGCCCTTGGAAAGCGACGGGGGCGTGCCCGCGGTCACGGTGAATTTTCCGATCGACCCCTTTCCGGTGCCGCCGGTTCCATCTTGAAATACCACGTAAACATTGCTGGATGTGTCGAAGGAGATGCCGCCGATTTTGTTTTTCTTCGGGACCTCGATCGCGACGGTCTTAAACGAGAGAGTCGCGCCCGTCGCTGAGGCAGGCAGTACGCTCCAATAAAGGTTCTCGTCGGCACTTACCCACAGGCCCTTGCCGTTGATCGCCAAGTGCGTGGGGCTGCTTCCATTCAGCGATCCCGATCCCGACGATGGCGAGGCACCAAGGAAGGTACCGTCCGTCAGGTTGTACATGTTGATCTGCTCATCCACTTCGTCACATGCAAAGAGGATGCCGTTGGCAATCGCGACATCGCGCACTGAGTTGGCAGGGGCCAGCGGCTGGCCCGTCTTGCCCGTACCGGTCACGTTCAATCCGCCGTTTGCCGCGGGAACATCCGGCGCAACTCTCGCCACTTCGACCAGGTTGCCATTTTGCGAGGCGACGAAGGTTCCATCGAGGAACGCGTCGGCCGAATACTTACCGTTCAGAAAGCCAGACTGGCTGCCCTTTGCGAGCGCGCCGGTCACAGCACCATGTTTATGGAAAGTAAGGTTCACTTGCGCGACAACGTTGCTGTCCTGGTCTGAAACGTAGCAGTTTGTTACGGATGGATCGAACGTAATTGCAAAGGGATGCATGATCGATTGGCCGGGGCCGATCACCGTATCGAGGTACTCGAACTCCGGACCCTTCTTTGGCGGTCCCTTAAAGACAAACACGTAACTGTGGCTTTTGGATCCGTTAACCACATACAGATTGCCCTGGTAGACCGCTATCGCGCGAAGCTCGTCGAGCTTCAGCTTACTGGGCATACCGGTTAAGGCTGCTTTGGTCTCCAATGTGCCATTTTCTTTCGTGGAGTAGCCGTAAATGTTGTTGATCGGTTTGCTATGGCTCTGGTCGCTGGTATCGCTGCCGGAGCTGGCGTCGCTGTCGCTGCCCCCATGAAATGTGACGAGTAGCATAGTGCCGCGATTCTAGGCGAGGAGGGATCGCCTGTAAATATCTTTCCGTGCCTCTGTATATACTCCGAAATACTGTCACCACATGACTGCAACGAAAGTTGACACGACGTGTCCTGCGGACTAAATTCCAGACGCAAGGTCTGTGCTCTGGCATCCTTGTTCCTGTCCCGTAGTTGTAGTTCTGACTAACTTCCTATTTGGAGATACAAGATTATGAATTCACGCAAATTCATGCTTGGGGCGATTCTGGCAGCACTTATAGCTGGAGTAGTCCCGTTGGGCTGGTCAGCAGCGACCGGCGAAACGAATGGCAAGATCGCGCCCCGCGTGCTTGCCGAGACCGCAAACGGTGCTTCAACCGAAGCCCTGGTCGTCCTGATTCAGCAGGCCGATCTTAGTCCGGCTGAGAGTTTCAGCACCAAATTAGAAAAGGGCTATTTCGTGGTTAACACACTTCGAGCTGTTGCTGGCCGTACCCAGGGTCCGATCCTGAGCTTGCTGCAGCAACGCGGCGTTCCTTATCAGTCCTTCTACATCGTCAACATGATCAAAGTAACGGGAGGTCGCAACCTGATGGAAGAACTTGCGGGTCGCGAGGACGTGGCGCGAATCGATGCCAACCCGATGGTGCGGAACGTGCTGCCCGGGGCCGACGGATTTGACTCAACCTCTCAGACCACTGGCGTCGAGTGGAACATTCAACACGTAAAGGCACCGGATGTCTGGGCTTTGGGCTATCACGGCGAAGGGCGCGTAGTCTCCGGAGCTGATACCGGGGTGCAGTGGGACCACCCAGCACTCAAGTCGCAATATCGCGGCTGGGACGGTCACACGGTGAACCACGACTACAACTGGCACGATGCCACCCCCGATCACTCACCGGTCCCCATCGACCCCAACAGTCATGGGACGTTTACAGCCAGTGAGATGGTTGGCGATGACGGGCAAGGCAACCAGGTCGGCGTGGCTCCGGGAGCGAAATGGATTGCCTGCCGCAACATGGATGCCGGGGGCAACGGAACTCCCGCGCGGTACACGGAATGCTTCCAATTTCTGATTGCACCCTATCCGGTCAATGGCGATCCCAGCCAAGGCGACCCCAGCAAGGCCCCGGATTCCATCAACAATTCCTGGACGTGTCCTCCCAGCGAAGGCTGCTCCACCGCTACTCTCCAGAGCATTGTGGACGCGGTACGCGCGGCTGGCATTTTCCCGGCAATGGCCGCTAGCAATTACGGTCCCGGCTGCTCCACGATTCAAGAGCCGCCCGCCATCTATGCGAGTTCCGTTGATGTTGCCGCACTCGACTCCGGAGACCGCGTGGCCAGCTTCAGCAGTCGCGGCCCGGTGATTGCGGACGGCAGCCACCGCATCAAACCTGACCTCTCCGCCCCTGGCGTTAATATCCGTGGCGCAGTACCAGGCGGTGGATACGGTTCAGGTTGGTCGGGAACTTCCATGGCCGCCCCGCACGTCGCGGGCGGTGTTGCTCTGTTGTGGCAAGCCAAGCCCAGCCTTGTCGGGAATATAACCCAAACCCAGTTGAAGATGGAGCAGACAGCTCAGCATTTCCTGAACCTCAGTGTGGCTACCTACTGCGTTGGCCCAATCGGGCTACAGAACAACGCATATGGGTGGGGACTTATCAACCTGCTGAACGCAGTACAGCAGTAGTAGCTGCTAACGGCGATCAGTCCTTTTGTCGCGGCTCCGCATGATGTGTGGGGCCGCGTTTTCATTGCCCTGATTGCCGCCACGGAACGCTGCTCACGTGGCCTCTGACCAGCACGAGTTGTTCACCCATCTGTGGCCGTCAGAATCCCACGCGTCCCACGCGAATTAGCGCCGACCAATCCGGTGAGTTATCTGCCGCCTGGCCCGCGGCATTGATGTGCTCTCGCTCCTTCAACTCCGTGAACGGAAGCCCACCCGTCACCAGGCGTCCTCGGTTGTACAGCAGTTCGTCCAGCGTGCCATTCAATAGGAGCTGGTAGTTCCACGGTTGCGGATTCTTCATGTCGGCAGCGATCTTGGTATCGAGCGTCGTGGTGCAGTTTCGGGTCAGCGCGTTATACCACTCAGGATGATCTCTCAACTTGTTCAGATAATCGGCATAGATCAAGAATATTTCTCGCGCTCTCTCCGGTGGCACGGTGGTGCGATACAGGAAGACTTCCTCGTGCTTGCGGTAGTTGGTGCGCAATCGAATGACATCGCGCTCGTCGGCGGTGATGAAGATCAGCTCGTACTGCCGGAAAAATCCCAGGATCGCCGAGTAATCCTGGCCCACTTTGTAACGCGCTTCGATGGAGAAGGCGATATGGTCGTGATCGCCGAACTGGAAGCTGACGATGGGATGGCCGATATACTTCGGCCCCCAGGTGGTGAAGAAAAGGTCCGCATAACGGAGTTGCGACAGATAGACCGTGCGGTCGCTCCAGCAATCCTTGTAATCGGTCTTGGTAATGTAGTCGCAGTTGCGCAGGTTGTGGATGGTGACCCGGTCTCCGTCGATGTCGACCGAGGCGGTTCGTGCAGCGTCCGCTTGCCAGTTCCCTTCATTCGACGGCTTCAGGCTGAGCCACCAGACCAGCACGATGCAGAAGCCCACGAAACACAACACCGCAGCCCACGGTCGCTTGACCAAAATCAGAATTGCGAGAATTCCGATGACGTAGATCACGGTCACCGGGATGCGCAACGGTGCAATCCGAAAATCAACGTACAGGGCGGCCACCGCCCACAGCGTGAGCAACGCAAGAATGAGCCACATGATGGTGCGTCCAATGCCTCGCAACATTGGGAACCGAGCCGAGGGTGGCGTCGCCTGATAGCCAATAGCATTATCCATGATTTTTCCCGCCTCCAGGTCAAACCGGCTCAGTGCCGTTTGGCAACTCACCCCTTGGGAGAGACCGTGCGATTGTAAAGCCGGCCGGGACCGCGTGAACTGGTACAACTGCCAGTCGTATGTTTTCTTGTAGGCGTCCGCCTCCCCACATGATTGAGGCCGCAAGGCCAAGGGGCCAGCCGCACCTCGCAGACTGGCAAATTTACCAGTGGCAATTCCCGAGCGTTTGGGCTAAAAAGACAACTACCCTTTTACCAGAGAGTTGAGTGCTGGGAATGATATCTCGGAGTGTGTCAATGCGAACCGTACCTGACTTTTATCATGCTGACCTTCCCATAAACAACGCCAGGTCACGGCATGTGACCGCTCCAGGTCGCCGTCATCGGCCAAGGAAGATCATGCTGGGCGCATGTCTAATCGGCTTGCTGGTGTTCGTCGGCTGCGAAAAACCGGAAGAAAAGCCCAAGCCCGGTCCGCCTGAGGTGCTGGTCGCTGAAGTGGCTCAGCAAAATGTGCCCATTGTCAACGAATGGGTGGCGCAATTGAACGGGCCGGTAAACGCCGAGATCACCCCCAAGGTGCAGGGCTACCTGCTCAAGCAGGAGTACCAGAATGGCTACTTTGTGAAGAAGGGTCAGCTTTTGTTTGAGCTCGACCCCCGGCAGTATCAAGCTGCGGTGGAACAGGCCAAGGCGCAGGTGGCAGTGGCGCAGGCCAAGTACGCCGAGGCGACCACGAACGTTGACCGTGACACTCCCCTGGCCGCGCAGAACGCCATTCCGCAAAAGCAACTCGACACCGATCTTGCCAACCAAGCCGCGACCAAGGCGGAGGTTCTGGCCCAACAGGCCAGCCTGCAGAATGCCGAGTTGAACCTTGCTTGGACAAAGGTCTACTCACCCATCGACGGCATTGCGGGTGTGTCGACTTCTCAGATTGGCGACTTAGTGGGGACTGCTACGAAGATGGTAACCGTTTCGCAAGTCAATCCCATCTGGGCATACTTCAACGTCAGCGAAGGTCTCTTTCTAGGCTTTGCGCCCCAGGTCACCGGCATCATTACCGGTAAGGTCAGTTCGGCGACACTCAAAAACACGCCTGTGGAGTTCATTCAGGCCAATAACGAGAATTATCCGCACACGGGTACCATTATCTACGTGAACCGCCAGGTCGGAACGCAGACCGGAACCATACAAATGGCGGCTCAATTCGCGAATCCAGATGCCGTGCTGCGCCCCGGCGGCTTCGGACGGGTGCGAATTTCGACCGGGGTGAGCAAGGATGCCCTCCTGGTGCCTCAAGCAGCGGTCATCGAAGTGCAATCGCAGTATCAGATCATTGTGCTGACCCCCGACAACAAAGCGATGTTTCGGCCGATCAAAGTGGGGGAGCGGGTAGGGCCGAATTGGATCGTCACGGAAGGCCTGAAGCCAGGCGAGAAGGTAGTGGTCGAAGGCATCTTGAAGGTCCAGCAGTTTGCCGCGCAGGCACCGGAGTTGGCTAAGGAAGGGATTCCGGTGATTCCCAAACCGTACGTGGCCCCGGCCGCGGCGGCAGCAGGGAGCGACTGATCATGTCGAAATTCTTTATTAATCGACCGATCGTCGCCATCGTTATCGCGATTCTGATGGTGCTGGTTGGCGTGGTCGCGATCCTCAATCTGCCTACGGCACAGTTTCCGAATATCGCCGACCCGATGATCCAGGTGAAAGCGACCTATCCGGGCGCGGACGCGCAAACGATTGCCGAGTCGGTCGCGACTCCCATTGAGCAGCAGATGTCGGGCGTCAGCGGCATGAACTACATGTATTCGTTGAGCGCCAGTTCCGGCGGCGGAATGACGCTGTATGTGGATTTCCAGCTTGGCACTGACATCAACACCGACCAGATTCTGGCGCAGATGCGGCAGGGACAAGCCAACTCGCAACTGCCCAGTCAGGTGACCCAGCAGGGTGTAATCGTACAGCCCGGCACGACCGCGCCTTTCATGCTGCTCGACCTTTATTCTTCCAATGGCGCCTACGACAATATCTTCCTGGCAAACTACGCCACCATCAACTTGCAATATGCGCTGACCCGAGTCCAGGGAGTTGGGCAGGTACAGATATTTGGCGCAGGCCCCTACGCGATGCGCATCTGGGTGAATCCTGACCGGCTGGCTAGTCTGAGTGTGACCGTGCCCGACATCATCAATGCCGTCCAGGCACAGAACAAGGTCAATCCGGCGGGCCAGGTCGGTGGTGAGCCAGTTCCGGGAGGGCAACAGTTCACCTATAACGTGCGCGCACCGGGACGTCTGCCGACCGCTGAGGACTTTGAGCAAATCATCGTCCGTGCCCAACCCGATGGCTCCATCCTGCGGCTCAAAGATGTCGCGCGAGTAGACCTGGGCTCGCAATACTACTCGTATATGGCACGGTTAGGGACTGCTGGATCGAATAAACCGACCCAGCCGGCAGCTCTCATAGCGCTCTATCTCACGCCGGGCAGCAATGCGCTAGCGACCCGGGCCGCCGTCCTCAAAATGATGGCTGACGCAAAATCCAGGTTCCCTCAAGGGCTGGACTATATTGTCGCGCTCGACACCACGCTCGCAGTTAGCGCCGGCATCCACGAAATCTACAAAACACTGGGTGAGGCGTTGGTCCTGGTCATTATCGTGGTCTATATCTTCCTCCAAGGCTGGAGGGCCACGCTCATCCCGCTGCTTGCCGTTCCGGTGTCGCTAATTGGGACCTTCATGGTCTTCCCCTTGCTGGGGTTCTCCATCAATACCCTGTCGCTCTTTGGACTGGTCTTGGCCATCGGGCTTGTGGTGGACGATGCCATCGTGGTGGTGGAGGCGGTGGAACATCACATCGAGCACGGCTTGTCACCGCACGACGCAACCATCAAGGCGATGGAGGAGGTCTCCGGACCAGTGATGGCCATTGGCCTCATTCTGGCCGCTGTTTTCATTCCTACGGCCTTCGTTCCCGGTATCACGGGACAGCTTTACAAACAGTTTGCCGTTACCATCGCGGTTTCGGTGCTGTTTTCCGCGTTCAATGCACTAACGCTGAGTCCAGCTCTCTCCGCAATGCTGCTGCGCCCCAAGAAAGAGACTCGCGGACCGTTAGGGGCTTTCTTCCGATGGTTCAACCGCGTCTTCGGACGTGCGACTGACGGGTACGTAGGTGCTTGTCACCATTTAATCCGCAAGGCGGGTTTCGCGTTCCTTTTACTTGGCTTACTGGTGCTGGGCGCCGCTTTCTTCGGCAAACGAATCCCTAACAGCTTTCTCCCTGACGAAGATCAGGGGTACGTCTATGCTGGCCTGCAGCTTCCCGACGCCTCCTCGCTGCAGCGCTCCGCTGACGCCGCCCGGCAGGTTGAAAAGATCATCATGGACACTCCCGGCGTGCAGTACGTGAGCTCGGTCATGGGATACAGCATGTTGAGCGGCGTCAATGCGACCTATAGTTCATTTTTCTTCATTTCATTCAAGCCCTGGGACGCGCGCAAGACTCCGGAGACCAGCTATGAAGGGATCAAAGCTCACTTGCAAAGGGCGCTGTCTCAAGTCGCATCGGGCATTGCTTTCTCATTCCCGCCGCCCGCCATTCCGGGTGTGGGCACTTCCGGAGGCGCCACATTAATTCTGGAAGACCGGTCAGGCAGCGGTATTGACTTTCTGGCGAAGAACGCGCAAATTTTCATGGCCGAGGCCCGCAAGCGGCCGGAGCTTACCGGCGTGATGACCACGGCCTTGTTCGGCGTTCCCCAGGTGGGAGTCAAGGTTGACAACGCCAAGGTCATGACCCAGCAGATCCAGTTGAGCAACCTGTACGACACCATTCAGACGTTCATGGGCGGCGCGCTCATCAATTACTTCAATCGATTCGGCCTGCAATGGCAGGTGTATGTGCAAGCCGATGGAGACTACCGCACCAAAGCTTCTAACCTGGGCAAGTTTTATGTTCGGAATTTGTCGGGCGATATGGTACCGCTCAGCACGTTGACCAGCACCTATCCACGCAGCGGCGCTGAGTTCGTCATGCGCTACAACCTATTCAATTGCGTGCAAATCAATGCCTCGGCTGCACCCGGCTACAGTTCAGGGCAGGTGATGGCTGCCCTCGAGGATGTCTTCCACAAGACCATGCCCAGCCAGATGGGCTTTGATTACAGTGGCATGTCGTATCAGGAGCAGAAGGCGGCGCAAGGTGTATCGCCCAGCGTGATTTTTGGACTTGCGTTCTTCGTCGTTTTTCTCATCATGGCGGCACAGTACGAAAGCTGGACCTTGCCCTTCAGCGTGCTGTTGGGAGTGCCGATCGCAGTCTTCGGGGCTTTCCTCACATTGTATTTACGTCGACTTGATAATGATGTCTATGCGCAGATTGGGCTGGTCATGCTCATCGGACTGTCGGCCAAGAATGCCATTCTCATCGTCGAATTCGCCAAGATGGAGTACGACAAAGGCGAAACCCTGATTGACGCGTCTCTGAAGGGCGCGCGGTTGCGACTCCGCCCGATTCTGATGACGGCTTTTGCGTTCATTCTGGGCTGCGTGCCGCTGTGGGTGGCTTCGGGTGCTGGTGCCATTTCGCGCCAAGTGCTCGGTACCGTAGTCATCGGAGGAATGCTCGCGGCCACCTTGCTCGCGGTCTTCTTCATACCCGTTAGCTTCGACGTCGTGGAGCGGTTCGGCATATGGATATCCGGAGAAAAAAGAGAGCCGGACAAGAAAGAACTTGGACCTGTCCCGGAGGCAGCCGGCGATGACTAGCGTGAGAACCTATGCCGTTTTTGTGTTTTTGCTCGCGACCTGCGCCTGTAAGGTCGGGCCCAACTACCAGCGTCCTCAGCTCAGCGTGCCTGGCGAGTATCGCGGGATTGCGCCGGACGCTACCACCCAGCAGCCACCTGCCGGTGGACAATTCGCCGAAATGAAATGGCCGGACGTTTACCAGGATGCGGTACTGCAAAGCCTCATCAAGGAAGCTCTGGCCAACAATTACGACATGCGGATCGCGGCCACGCGCATCCTTCAGGCCAACGCATCGTTAGGCATTACCCGCGCGAATCAATTCCCCACCGTCAATGGTTCGGCGTCCGTCGTAAACGAGCGCAATGCGCTCTACCCGGGGGCGCCGACCTTCGACACCATCGGAATACAGTTGGACTACATTGTCGATTTCTGGGGACAATACCGCCGTGCCACGGAAGCTGCACGCGCCACGCTGCTGGCGACAGATTTCGCACGAAGCGTAGTGCAAACCACGCTAATCTCCTCCGTGGCCAGCAACTATTTTCTGCTGCGCGAATTTGACTTCCAACTTGATTATTCGCAACAAACCGTAGATGCCGACAAGGAAATCCTGAACCTGAACAACATCAAGTTCAAGGGCGGCGATATTGCAATTACCGATGTCTATCAGGCCCAGGCGTTGGTGCAACAGGCGGAAGCCGAAGTCATCACCCTAAAGCAGTCGATCGAACAGGCCGAAAATAATATCAGCATCCTGCTCGGACGCAATCCCGGGCCGATCCAGCGCGGCCTCAGCCTGACTGAACAGCCCCACCTGCCCGAGGTGCCGGCTGGACTCCCGTCGGCGCTTCTGCAGCGCCGTCCGGATGTGCGCCAGGCGGAAGAAAACCTAGTCGCCGCTAACGCCAACGTGGGCGTAGCGAAGGCGGCATTCTTTCCGCAGATTTCACTGACCGGCCTGTTTGGGGCACAGAGCGTCGCGATATCAAGCTTTCTTCAAGGACCGGCCACGTTCTGGTCCGTCGGGGGCCAGGTCGTGCAACCGATCTTTCAGGGAGGCCGGATCAGGAGCGGGTACCGTTTGGCGTGGGCGCAGCGGGACCAAGCCGAACTGACCTACAAGCAAACCGTGCAGCAGGCGTTTGGAGATGTAGCCAATAGCCTCGTTGGCTACAACCAGTCTCGCCTGTACCGGATGAAGATTGAGGAGCAGGCGAAAAGCTACCGCGACACCGCTGAGCTCGCCAATGTTCGTTTCCGAGGAGGCGTCACCAGCTTTCTTGAAGTGCAATACTACGAACAACAGTACTTCGTTGCCGAATTGAACCTGGCCAATGCGTGGTATGCAGAGCTGGCCAACTACGTTCAGCTCTATCAAGCGCTGGGTGGTGGGTGGCAGCAGTAGCGAGAAGAAAGTTGGTCCTTCTTTAAGAACCTGACGATCCAAATCCCTTGGCGCCGCGGGCGGCTTCGCTCAGTTCATCCTCCACCACTTCATGGGCGAGAAACGGATGTTCCAGCAACTGTCCGATCTTGTCGCCTGTGCGGATGAAATAGGGCTCGTCGCCAAGGTTTTCCATGAGCACGATGATCTCGCCGCGATAGCCGGCATCAATGACTCCGGCGTTGCACAGCAAGCGCTTCTTGGCCAAGCCGGACCTGGTCTTCACAATTCCACCGGCAGCCGGCACAAACTCAATGGCGATACCCGTGTGTACCCCAGCCGCGCCATGCGCGTCGATGGTGAGATCTTCGGATGCGTAGAGATCGTAGCCGATGTCTTCGCCTGGGTGAGCCACGGTGGGTAGAACGGCATCCGGCGAGAGTTTCTTCACTTTGAGCATGAGCATCAATTGTGCCAGAAGTGGTTCCTCCGAGCGAAGATAGGTTCCACAAAATTAAGTTCTCGACGCAGGCCATTGGTCTGCTTAGAGTGTTGTTGGCAGGCATTTTGACTGCGAACCGTTATGTCGAATCAGCATCAGCAGACCGCTGTTCCCTTCTTCAACGAAGCCGCAGTGCGACCCGTCTTGCATCTGGAAGCACTGATCCCCGCCATGGAGCGTGCCCTCATCGATTTTTCCGCGGGCAGAGTGCTGCAGCCGGTCCGCAGCGTGATTTCGGTCCCCCAGCACGGTGGATTTATGGGAGTCATGCCGGCCGTTTACGGCGAGATCATGGGCAGCAAGCTGGTTAATCTTTACCCCAACAACGCAACGCGGGAACTACCCACCCATCTCGCTGTGATCGTTCTGTTTCGCTCGAAAACAGGAGAGCCGCTGGCCGTCATGGATGGCCGACTGATCACAGAATTGCGCACGGCTGCGGTGTCGGCGGTCGCGACTCGGCTGTTATCACCACCCGACGCCAGCAGGCTCGCAATTCTGGGAAGCGGGGTGCAGGCACGCGCCCATGTGAAGGCACTGGGGCTGGTACGCAGATTCAAAGAGATTCGAGTTTGGAGTCGAGACTCACAACGTGCAAAGTTGCTAGCCGACGAGATTGGCGGTACAGCGACTCCGGCGGAGGACGCGGTGCGCGAGGCGGATGTCATTGTCACGGTAACCAACTCGTCGGAGCCCATATTGCGCGGAAAATGGTTGAAGCCGGGTGTATTGATCAACGCGGTGGGCGCGGTCGGGCCGAAGCGGCGAGAACTGGATGACGATGCCATGCGCGGCGCCGTAATCGTTGATTCGCGCGAGGCTGCAACGCGCGAATCAGGCGATATTTTGCTGGCGGGAGCGAGTGTGTATGCAGAGTTGGGCGAACTGCTTGCCGGCAACAAGCCCAAGCCAGAAAGCGAAATCACGGTGTTCAAATCGCTCGGGCTGGCCGTAGAAGACCTGGCTGCAGCGAAACTGGTTCTCGATGCGTTGCAGAAATCTTAGGCGACTGGCAGCCGAAGGATAAAATGCCACTTATGAATGCACCTACGAGCCCCAAGTCCGAAGAGCTATTGCGGCCGCGCGATGCTGCAACTGTTTTGGGGGTCAGTTATGCCTGCCTCAAGCAATGGATCTATAAGGGCAAGGTGCGTACCGTGAAGACTGCGGGCGGACATCATCGCATTCCGCAGAGCGAGATCGACGGTTACCTATTCAAATCGCTGGGCAAGCAACCTGCTGAAAGACGCGCGAATTTCCGCAGCATCAGTGGGCGCAATCAGTTAGTCGGACGCATTATCGAGGTGCGCATCGATGGACTGCTGGCGCAGGTAAAGCTTTCCATCGGGGGACAGCGCATCACGTCCATCATTACCGCTGATGCCGCCCGCGAAATGCGGCTGAAACGTGGCGACAAGGCCGCGGCCCTGGTGAAATCCACCGAGGTCATGATCGTAAGGGTGTAGCGACCAGGAGATTGCGCACGACAGTCGCAGCCAGCGGGTCAACTAAATCATAAAAATGTGTTGGCAGAAAAATGTCGGGTAGCCGGCGGAGGACCGGCCACCCGACTGGTTGCTTACGGCAGGTAATAGCGGAAGGAAGTGAAGACCATGTTGTCAACGGCTGTCGGATTCGCGCCCGATGGGTAAGGTGCCTTGGTGCCCTCACCAGCCCATGCAGTTTTGGTCAGGTACGAGTACTGCAGACCGAACTGCAGGCGGCCCTTCGGTCCGTTATAGGGCTTGTACCAGAAGCCCAACGAACCTTCCCAGATGTCCTTGGTATCACCGTTACAGTTGGCGAGACCGCCGGGATTGAAGCCCGCAGTCAGACCCGAACTGGGCAGCGTCTCGATGCCACAACCGGTGTTGTTAAAGGCCAGCGCGCCATACCCAACCGGAGCGTCCTTGGCGTTCAGGAAGGCAGTGCGGCTGTCATATTCGATACCGCCGTTGCCGTACCAATCCCACTTGGGAGAGTGATACTCCAACGTTAGCAGGCCCTGGTAGTTTTTGATGGGAGTCACGGCGCCGTAGGGATTGATGGTTACGTCCGACAGGCCCGCGGTGCCATAGCGCCCGACTCCGTTACCGCCCATGGCGTGGATGCCGAAGTCAACGTGCTTCTGGAACATTGACCAGCGCGCATTGGCGCCGCCGCCACCACCCCATGTCGAGTCGTTGTAGGCGCCGGCCGCGGTGGGCTTCGTCAACCCCGCACCGGGGAAGACGCGATCGCGGAAGTCACTGAGCACACCGAAGATTTCATAGTGTCCGAAGCCCGGCTGAAAGGCCAGTTTTGCGATGAAGTCTGGGGACGGGTTGAAGGAGTAGTTCGCAAGGTTGGTGCAGGTCGTAGTTACGCCGCTGACGGGGGTTCCCGAAAGAGTCGACGAGCAGCCGCTGATACCGGCGTTATACAGACCACCGCCGTTGCCCTGCGACCCAAGGAGGAACGAGTTGGCGATATTGCCATGGGTGGTGAGTGTTTCCTGCGAGTCCTCTACCGAGAAGCCGAACCAAATCTTATTGCCGAAGTCCTTAACCACACGGAACCCGTATTGCCGATTCCAGCTAAAGCCGACGGTATATTGCGGATCGATCGTCATGGGCAGGGCTTCTGTGCGATTGTCTTCACCCACCTTAGTTTCAGTCACTAAGCTCCACATCTGTCCGCCAGTGAAGCTCCAGCCGTTATGCAGCGCGGCTTGGCCCCACACTTGGCGCTGGCGCATAACGTAGGAGTTGCTCTGGTTATTGTTGGAGGTGACGCCGGCACCGAGAAAGTCCGATTCAAAGTAGCCGGTCAGGTTCATGCTTTCCAGCTTGCCTTGCGCCAGCAGGGAAATTCGGGACTGACGGCCGGAGCCGTAAAACTCCGACAACCGCGCTGAGGAAGAGCCCGTGTAGGGAATCCCATTCAGGTTGGTATTGATGTCAGCTCCCTCGGCGCGCTGACGCCACACGGTTTCTGCCGCCAGGAAGCCACCCGGAGTAATGGTGATCCCCTTGTAATGAATTGCCAGCGGGCTTTCCAGGTCGGAAACGCGCTTCTGGGTTTCCTGCAACTCATTCATCGTGTTGCCGGAAACCGTCTTCAGGTCGGCAACGTCGTGTTGCAGCGGATCAATGTACTGCTTGTCCAGATCTTCGGCCTTGGGAACTGCGGCGTTGGCAGTCTCCTGTGCCTGTTGGGCCGCCGTCTGTGCCTGGGTTACCTGCTGTCTGCAACTGTTGAATCGCCTGGTCCCGGCTCGCAATCTGCTGCTGTAACTGCTGAATCTGCTGCTGTTGCGCAGAAATAGCGTCTTTCATGTCCTCGAGCGTCTTTGAAACCGGAGCCGAACTGCTGTGGTGGGCAGTTTTCGCTTTCGGGGTCGAGGAATCTGTTTGTGCGACAACGCTCGTCGTGATCAGAACCGCGAGCGCTAAAGCTAGTGGTCGTTTCATTTTCTCTCCTGAATTCTCAGTGGGGCAGATGAATTACAACCAATTCGCAAACCCTTTATCGTCAACGCGAACCCACAATTTGGTAATTTAGGTCCCAGCGAATCGTAAGTTGGAGAAGTTACAAGCTTGTGAAAACCTGATGAATGTTCCACAAATAACCCCGGCCGAGCAGGCCAGAACGGAACACAACCGCGCTGAAATTTCGGTTCTCTGGTTGACTGCCTAACGACGGCTACCGAGTGCGGCAAGATTCATCTTCCTGTAATGTTTGTTCTCTATGCTGGCAGCGAAATTGATCTACGATGTCGGATGTCGGCATGATCGATGCATTGCGGTCGAGGCGTGCCTTCGGCCATGTCAGTCGGGTGCGTAGCGTTCGCAGCTCGACAAAATCTAATGAAGTCGGAGGAAGTCATGAGAAGAGTTCTGACTCTGAGGTATCCGTGGAGTTCGCTCGCAATAGTTGTGCTCGCGGTAGCTTTCTTTATGCCCGCCAAACAACTTGTGGCACAAATGCCAGCCACTGGGGCTTCCCCGCAAGCGCAGGAGTTCACACAAAATGTGAAGGAAGTGTACTTCCCGTTCAATATTTATAACCGGATTGTCGATCCCGCGGTATTGACTTCCGATGCAGAATGGCTGAAGCAGCATCCCGACGCCCATCTGTGGATACAGGGTTATGCCGACATTCGCGGCGACATCTTTTACAACTTGGTACTCTCCTACCGGCGGGCCCAGTTCGTAAAGTCAAACCTGGTCAAGCGCGGAGTGAGTGAGTCGCAAATCGGTTTTGCGACGGGATGGGGAAAACTCTATCCGGTGTGCCAAGCCACGGACGATAGCTGCTACCAGAAGCAGCGTCGTGCCGACATTGTGCCACCCGACATGATGTAGTTGCTGAGGGTACCCGGCGGCTGCTTTGGTCGAGAGGTCTGAGCTGGCGAAATCGATCGTGCTAACGTCAGCCGCGATTCGTACGTTAGCATCGGTCGCCGCGCTCACCGACGGCGTGCTCAGGTTTGGCATTGGTCCTCGGAGAGCTTCGTTGGTTCACGCGCCGCGCGTTTGGCGCAACTGCTGCTGCGTTGCTATAATTCAGCTGCCGTAGCACTGCTAATCCTTGCGCATTCGCGCGTCGTGGCCAGGTAGCTCAGCTGGTAGAGCGCAGCCCTGAAAAGGCTGGCGTCGGCGGTTCAACTCCGTCCCTGGCCACCATAGATTCAACAAGTTGCGCGTTCATCAAGAGCGTCCCACGTACCAAAACGTCACAATAAATTACTGAACCGTTGCCGGGGCCTCAAGCCTGTTGACCGCCCTGCGCCTCGATTCGGGAATATCCTGAACATAGATGTCCATCGTCGTGCCGATGCGCGAATGGCGCATCTGGCCCTGGATGTCTTTCATGTCGGCGCCCTGCTTCTTCAACCATGTTCCATACGACGTGCGCAGGCACCGCCAGTTCACGAATCCCAAACCGAGCTTCCGGGCGACCGGTTTGATGTGCCGGGAAAGTATGTTATTGTCGCGCATCGGCCTTCCATCCTTGACGGACTGGAATACCAGATCATTGGGCTCGTCGGACTTCACAACCTTGTACTTTCGGGTTGCTGTTCCGGCGCGCACCGAAACCGTCCTCAACTTCAATGCGTGGATCTTCTCGATGACGTGACGCGGCACGGCTACCGCTGCGTTGCTGGCCTCACTTTTCGGGGCCGACCAGTCGCCGCGGCAACAGCGCTCATCCACCATGAGAGTATCTTCGCCCACGTCTCCCCAGCGCAGCCCGATCAGCTCGCTCGCTCGCAAGCCGGAGTACACCGCAACGTAGACCATCGTCGCATAGGGCTCCTGCATGAGATTAAGGATAGACTCGAACTCCTCTGAGGTGATGTGCGGCTTCACTACCCGCTTGCCAATGTTCTTTCGAGGCACCCGCACGCCCTCCATCGGATTCTTCACCAAGAGCTGATACTTCACGGCCGAGCCGAGAACGCTGGCCATCACGTCTCTGATCTTGTCCCGCGACTCGAAAGAGAGCGATGGACCGATGCTACTGAAATACCGCTGAAGCTGCAGCGTTCCGAGATCACGCAGACACAAATCGCCAAAGGCCGGAATAAGGTAGTTCTTGATTACCCCGTTCGACCGGCAGAGCGTTGAGTTTGCCATCAGCGGCAACACCACAGGAATGTAAGTCTCCTTTACATACACGGAGAAGTTGGTTGCAGAGCCGATGGATTCCAGACCCTGATTCATGGGCCTCAGATGCTCATCGGCTATTTTCTTGACCTCCCGCTCCTTCATGGACGCGGGGGCCAGCTTGATTCGCTTCTGTTTTCTCCGCAGCTTGCCTTCCGAAAAGATGTCTACCCAAGGCTTAATCCACCAGTAGCTACCCTCGCGAAAAGGCTTAGGGTTCTGAAACCTTCTCCTCGCCATCCGCTCAAAGTCTCCTTTCAGCGGAAGGCCGGAGTTCGCCTCGGACATAACGATAGCCCAGTCCTGCGGGACCATCAACGGGTTTTGTCTGAGGCTTCCCATCTTTCTATTGGCTGGCTACTGCTCTGTCACAGTTCAGGAATCACGTATTTACCGAACACACTTATGCGGTCGTTTCGCCCCTTGCCGTGCAACCACTTACGGTCCCCGGCGGTGGGTTTCTCGAACGCGAGCTTGGCTGACACATCCGACCCGTCCTCCCATAGAGGGCGTTCACGCGCGCGCACGCGTAACGGGGATATCCGAAGAATGTGTCGGATGTGTCAGTGCATACTCCCGAAGCGCGATTCCGACAAAACTCCGAGCACGGGCACGCTCTGCCCTAGCGCTGTCGATGTTCCATTCTCGCTGTCGCCTGGTACTCCTGCGCGGGAACCGTGGAGCTTCGTAGAGTTCTTGAATGTCGGAGGGCAAGATTCGGATCGCGCCACCCAGCCGAATATGGCGGAGCTTTTTCTTGGCAATCCAGGAACGAATCGTGCGAACGCTCAGTCCAAGCGCATCACCCGCTTCTCCAAGCCTCATCGGGCGATTGGCATTGGCCTCGCTTCGCATCTTGTGTTCCTGTAGAAATCTATGCTTGACGTTTTCTATTTCGCTATTGTAGGCTAGATTTCATCAGCATTGCGCAAGACTTCTTAGATGTGAATACTGGTTTCTAAAGTTTTCTATGAGGGTGATCGACGAGCTTTGGTGGCGCGCAGAAATCAGCGGGGAGGATCTCCGTTGGATCCAGCGGCATCTGGGCCACGGCCTAGAGAGGCAGACGAACTTCGAGACCATCCCCAAGGATGTGGGTACCCCCGCCATGGGCCTGTACTCGGGTGTGCCGTGGTCCGAGCGGATTGTGTTCGTAGAGGGTGAGGACGCCCCACGAGCGCTGGTACCGCTAGGTCAGAAATTTGACTATCGCCAGGCTTACTTTGAATCTCGTAAAGCTGGCGATCCCTACCTGAGCCCCCACGGACTGTTTAGACGCCTGGAGCCTGGCTATCACCGACACGCATTTGAATTCATGCAGAAGTTCGGCACCCTATTTATCCACTCGACGACCCGCTTTCGGGGAGAGTCCTTATGGGTGAATCTCTCTGATTTTTGGAATAAACATGCACGCTTTGTCGCCGTGGCGAAACTTTGGGAGGACAGGTTTGATCCAAGTAAATTGGTCGCTGACTGGGCTGATATCGGTGAGCGGCACGAACAACTTGACCGGAGCGCTGCGGCGCCACTCGGATACATTCCGGATACAACTTACAAATACCTTCGCCTGTGTCCAAAGTTCCCTTGGGAACGACAACCCGACGAGCAAGAAATGTTGCGCTCGCCAAATGTGTTACGGCAACTCGTTTACGAGCTTATCCACTGTGAGTTGATTTTGCACACTCAAGACTGCGCGCACACATGGAGTCGCAAAACTGTTCCGCATGATGAGTTCGTCTGGGACGATGTTTTTGAGCCTGCTCGCGCATTTACCTCTTTGTGGAGCGTAATTTGGGAGCTATTTGGTCTGGACACACGGCAGTACGGCTGGAGGGTATGTCAAATCTGTGGACGTCTGTTCTACCCCAAAGATCGTCGTAGCGTTTGTTGCACCACCGAACACCAATCGCTCTGGAGTAAACGGCAGTGGGCGCAACAACACAGGACCTCTGAACGACAGAGGCGCTACCTGGAAGAGACGCACACCAAGCACGGATCAAAGCGGCAGGGAGCGAGGGCTATGCGGGAGCGGACACAACCGAACCCAGTAGAGGGCCATGGACATAAGAAGCATACTGTCCGCAAAGGCAAGGGTCGTAAGAAAGCGACCTAAACATACAGCGCGCCGTGCCGGTGCTTCTAACACCGGCCGGACCATCACCACGGAGTATGTCGATGACGGCGTGTCCGGTTCAAAGGAATCGCGATTAGAACTGAATCAACTCATGGCCGACGCTCACCGGCGGAAGTTTGACGCCGTGTTATCGCTGATTCAGGAGCGTGTCCGGGCAGGTCTCCGCACCGCGCCCGCAAAGGGCAAGAAGTTCAGAAGGCCACGCGTCGAGATTGACGCTGTCCGGGTGGCCGAGCTGCGGAGTGAAGGATTTTCTTGGTCAAAGGTATGCCGAACCTTGAATGTGAGCAAGGGGAGCGCTCAGCGATCCGTAGCACGCTTGTGAAATGGCGATCACAACAGTTAACGGCCTTCGACCCAGAGTGCGCTATTCCAATTGAAGGCGACGAAGGAAGCTAGAGTCATTAATTCCAGTGGTGTGAATGCCACCAGATCTTTTGAATATCGAACTCCACGCCATACATCTTTGTGACTCCACTGAATGACGATGAGGTTCTTGTAGACCTGAGGCGGCGGTTCGCAGTACCAGTGGCTCTGATGACGCGACCAGGAGCGCGGCAGTTCGTATTGCGGACCAAACTGGTTGCGCCCAGTAGTGGCTTCCGTACCGTTTTTTCTTTTGAGATTGCACCGCTAGACCTCGCTATTTATGCGGTCCACTACCGCTTAGCGGTGGGGGTGGGGCGCCGCTAACCCGCAGTTACGGATTCTCGTCAGGACGTGCACAAGAAGATACAGGACAAGAAAGACGATCTCCGCAAAGCTAGCGAAGCCCAGACAGGCATTCGCAGGAAAGACGCACAGAAGGAAGCCGTGGAGCAGGGGTTCGACCGCCCCGCGACGGAAGCCCCTGCACTGGATGATAAAGACATCGTGTAATAAACGATATCGTCTAGGTTCCTTACACCCTCCTAAGCTCTTGAAGGATCAGTTGCACTAACGGCGCCGTCTGGATAATTTGTTGCGGTTGCTGGCCCAGGCCGGGTGATCGCCAGTCTTGGAAGGTGGATGATGTTGCCACGGCCGGGCTGATGGAGCGGCTCTACCACGGGATGCTGACAAAAGGCCTGCAGCCGGCGGCCGCCTTACGCCAATCGCAGATCGAGATGTGGAAGCAGAAGCGCTGGGAGTCGCCGTATTATTGGGCCGCGTTCGTCATCCAAGGGGAATGGAGATAGAAAAGGCCATAATCTGCCAACGGAAGTATGTACATAATGCAAAGCCCGTCAAAAAGAGGCGGGCAGTTGATAGAAAATAGCGGACTTCGGCGAGTCCATTTCGGCCAATCCTCCGCTGGTTTCTTCTCTGGCAGTGACCGCTTCACGGCATCCTTCCAGTTGCCTTTGATCTCGCGGGTGTCTGGCTTCGGGCCGGGCGTGTCACACTGATGTTTCCTAATGGCCGCGCCCTCCAAGCCAGAACATTTTGATGTTCACGCCTCCGTGGTGTTTCAACTGGGAGAGAGTCTGATCAGCGATGCCATTCAGGCGTTACTGGAGCTGATCAAGAATTCCTATGATGCTGACGCGAGCTACCGCAAAGTCACCATTGATACCGATCCGGCTGCAGCGCGACAGACGCACCATCCCAAGGCGATCGGACTGAGTAGAGCACTCCAAACGTCAGCGTGGGCACGGTGAAGAAGTCCATGGCAGCGATGGCTTCGCGATGATTACGCAGAAACGCCAGCCAACGTTTGGCGGGCTCCGGGCGTCTGGGTGCTCGCTTCATCCAGCGTGAGACGGTGGTCTCAGAGACCTCGAAACCGAGCATGAGAAGTTCGCCGTGGATATGCGGGGCACCCCAGGTTGGATTCTCCGCCACCATTTGGAGAATCAACTCACGGATCTCCTTGGAGATTCTCCGACCTCCGCCGACTCGTTTCCGAGCCTTGCAGAGCATGGCCCAATAGGCTTTGAATCCTGCCCCGTGCCATCGAGCAACCGTCTCCGGCTGGACCAGAACCAGCAGCTCCTTCCATCGAGTCCAGAAGCGGCGCGCCAACACCCAAACAGTTTATCGAGCGGGGCCCTAGCCTGGGCCTCGGATGTTTGCGCTTCAATATAGCGAGTTGTTGGCGCAGGGCAAGATTCTCAAGCATCAGGCTGCGATGGGTACGAAAGGCACGAACGATGACACCAAACCACAGGCCAAACAAGTCGAACATGAGGCCAGATTATCGCAGGCCAGTTCGCGCCTTCCTCTCATATTATTGATTTCAAAGCCGGACGGAATTGTGACGAGGGACAAACCCCTTCGGTAGACATCAACGCTTAACGACACGAAGACTGTAAGCGCCAACCTCTTGCTCGACGAGATGTTGTGTCTCGCTGGGAGGTTGATTTGCCTGCACTGGGCCGCTTCGTATGCCCCAAAGCTTCACGATGTAGTCCGTATTGCTTAGAAGGCCGAAGGGCAGATCCAGCGCTACTGTGCGCCCATCACTGTCAGGCATTGTCTTCAATCCGCCCTTCGACCACACGCGCACTCCTTCGACTGTTTCCAGGGTGGCGATATAGCTCTCGTACGGCTGCAAGCCCCCCACATCAAGTTGAAGCCTCACGAGATGGGGACCGTGGGGGATGATCAGTGTCTTCTGTTCGGCATTGCCTCGGAGCAGGCTCGGTGCGAGTGCCAAGGCAACGATGGGAAGCGAGTGCGATTGTGATCCCGCCTCTGCGCCTGGCGCTATCCGCAAAACGTTTCCGGAAGGAGGAACAGTGTGTTGAGCCAGTTGCCTTTTTAGGTCTTTCTCTCGTTGCTCCAGCTCAATTTGTTCCGTTTGCATCTGATGCAGTTGTGCGCGTAAACGCCAATTTTGCCGCACCAACCCCGTCCCCACGATAAGTACCACTGCACCCGCCACTGCGAAGGCCCAGCGCGCCGTTCTTCCTCGTATGCCCAACCAGCCGGCAACCCGATTCGGCCACCCCTCCCGCTGAGAGGCAGAAACCGCTCTAGGCGCTTCCGACACGTACTGCGTGAAGGATTCCGCGAATGCCACCTTCCGTCGCCGCACTGTCGAGTTGAGGAAATGGGACTCGAACTGCTTACGTTGTGGCCCTGATAGCTCGCCGCGCACATAGGCGTCGATCAATTCGTCTTCCAGCGCTGCAAGCTGCTCAAAGGTTCCGTCATCCACAAAATAAAGCTCTTCCAGCCGGACCTGCTCCTCATCCGTTAAGTCTCCCAGAAAGTATCGCATTATCAATTCGTCGCTAACCGGATCCTTCGCCAATTCACGCGCCTCCATTATGAAGTGCGAAATTTCAGGTTTTCGTTGCAATCCGCCAAAATGGCTAATCGGGTTCCGCGAGACACTGATCGACACACGCCGCCAGTTTAGCCCTGATCCGATGCGCCTGGACCCTTAACGTGCCCAGAGCAATCCCGAGCCGTTCAGCCATCTTTCGCCTCTGTCGTATGCCGTCGGCTTTGGTCTTTTCGTAGTATTCAATAACAAGTTTTCCTTCCGCCGCGGGTAGGGCGCGCACGCACTGGTCCAGACATTCAAGCCGCTTTGCCAGATTAACCTGTTCCGATGTCTGCCGTTCGACTAGGTTTGAGTTCACCAGCAGAGCGCTGACCGGCGCCTCCTCGAGGCGCGTATCTTTTGCCGTTGTACGCTGACTCTCCTTCAATACGTTCCGCGCCACACCCAGCGCAAATAGGACGATGTCACGAATCTCGACCTTATCGAGTTTGCCGATGACCCGGTCGATGGTTTCATCTGCAAGGCTCTCAGCAACCGGCGCGCCGCGCCACTCAAACAGTTTTACCAGTTTCCGATGGAGACTTTGGTATCTCTCTCCAGCGCGCTCAGGCTCGGGATCGAGTCGTGCTAGAAATCTATCGAAGCCCTCTCGGGTCAAATTGTCCGAACCGGAGCGACCCACCACTGCCTCCAGCCAAAGCCCAACTAGCGAATTACGATTCTTCTACTTCCACTCTCCCTGAATGACGAAGGCGGCCCAATAATAAGGAGACTGCCATCGCTTCTGCTCCCACATCTCGATCTGTGATTGCCGAAGCGCCGCTGCGGGTTGCAGGCCGTTGGTCAGCATGTCGTGATATAGGCGTTCCATCAGCTCGGCCGTGGCTACATCATCCACCTTCCACAGACTCGCTATCACCCGGCTCGCGCCCGCATACATGAAGCCCCGCGTCAGCCCCATCAGCCCTTCGCCCCGGATTTCCTTCCCCAGCCCGGTCTCACAGGCGCTCAGCACCACCAAGTCCGCCGGCAGATTCAAGTTGTAGATGTCCTGCAGTTGCAGGAATCCGTCTTGCGGTCGGCCTTGCTGATCGACCAGACTCAAGGTCAGTTTGGCATTATCCGGTCCAGATAGCTTGACTGTCATGGGTACGCAGTGTGGCTCGACGAAGGCGTGCAGAAATCGGCCTGACTTCAAGCTCACCTGGTAAGCGTGGTGCTCACCTCCGGCTAGCTCCCGTTCGATAGGCTTGCCCAAATTCAGCTCGCGGACGTCGTTGTCAGCTTGGTTGGCAGTACTCGCACCGGGACTCGCCTGGATCGCCACTGAACCGGGCGCGAACCCGGTCGCGCTCGCAGTCCCCGGCAAGATCAGCAAACTTGCTAGCAGCAGCGAACTAAGGCTGGCCGTCCGTCGCTCTTTCGCACAGGGACTAAACATGCGAATTGCGAAGCGAAGGTTTCGCGTCGCAAGCTGGCTGCGCTCGACCGATTGCCACGCAGCATTTGAAAAGAGGAGTTCCGGGCCGAGTGCGAACTGTGCCGCCATGACAGCCCCCGCGCAATAGGTTTGGCGGCCAATTATACCGCTGTTTTGTTCAATGCGAGCGGTGGAAATTAGCAAGGGGTAGCACTTGTATCGACTTCAAGCAGTTTGCTATTCAAGACGACCGAACCGCAAACCTTGCAGCGGGATGTAACGTCTTGGGCGAAATTGCCACTCCACATGTGAGACAAAACATAACCTCACGAAATCCCAACAAGACTACAAAGGAGAACTATTGTGAAAACCAAAGACATTATTCGAGCCTGGAAGGACGCAGGCTACCGCCAGACCCTGAGCGAAGCAGACCGGGCAAACCTGCCCGCGCATCCTGCTGGAACGATCGAGCTCACAGATGCGGACCTCAGTATGGTCAGCGGAGGAGCACCGCCAAAAGGCCCGTTGGGGTATGTATCCATACACGGGTTCAGCTTCTGTTGCTGGTAGGCTCCCCACTGCTCAACCCAGCAAACATCACCAGAGCAGGCGTTGCAAACGGGTCAGCCGATTAACAGCATAGGCGTGAGGGTGGATCGCGAGATCCACCCTCAGTTCACGTCTCTCGGTAGGGCCAGTACAACTCAGCGAGCGTTTTGTGTCCAATATCTGCTTCACTGAGTGAGGAGACCACGATTATGGATGAGTCTTGCTTTGAATCCGGAAGATCGTTCGCGGCCGCCACGGTAAAGGAACGTGTGGGATCATTGCGCGAGGATCAAAGCGCGGAGCATTCTGACGAGGCGGACGCCGAACTAGCCGCACGACGAATGCAACAGTGCCGGGCGCAAGCGCCATTCGCCACCGGGTCCCATTTCGCCGACCGCCAGGCCACGGACGGATTGAGCGAGGATCAATTCCGCTACTGCCTCAGTGAGCCCGTCGAAGTCCTCTCCCACAGGTTGGCGGACCCCCAAGACTGGTTGCAGCAGATCATGCGGGCATTTTCGCGTTCTCCTTCCTCCGTTTTACTGCCACTCTCAGAAGCGGTCCAAAGCCAAAAAACAGCGGGGTTCCTAACTCTCATCGAGCCGCTTCTTCACGATGCTCTCGATCGCGTGCAAGAGGGAGCGGAGACGCTAGCTAGGTCAAGTTCGAACCCGCCTTTCGACCCTACTACAGTCGCTTCATTGCTTTTTGCGAACCTGCCACAGCAACTCTTGTTTATGCTGAGCCGCACTCTGGTGCTGGAATTTCATGTGGCACGCCTAGAAGGTCGGTTGAACGCTGGAACATCCGACGATGGATTTCGCAATTTCGTAGAGGGTTTGCACCAGCGCGATGCAGCGGTCGCTCTGCTTCAGGAATATCCGGTTCTGGCGCGGCAACTGGTCGTCCGCATCGAAAACTGGATCCAGCGCAGTCTGGAGTTTCTCCACTATCTGACCACTGATTGGGAATTGATCCGCTCCACATTCGCTCCGGGCGGTGACCCTGGTGTGCTCGTTAATGTCCGTGGAGATGCCGGGGACAGTCATCGCGGGGGCCGAAGCGTACAGATCGCTAGGTTTACTTTTGGCCTCCAATTGGTCTACAAGCCGCGAAGCCTGAGGGTCGATTTGCATTTTCAGGATCTGTTGACATGGCTTAACGCCAAGGGTGCTCATCCGTCTTTCCGGACGTTGAGGGTTCTCGACCGCGGTGACCACGGATGGGCAGAATTTGTTTCGGCGCAAAGTTGCATCTCGGCAGGTGAGGTGAGGCGCTTCTACGAGCGTCAGGGTTCTTACTTGGCATTGCTATACGCTCTGGAGGCAACCGACTTCCACTATGAGAACCTCATTGCGATTGGCGAGTATCCGCTGTTAGTGGACCTGGAAACCCTCTTTCATCCACGGGTAAAAGAACAAGATCTTTGGCAGGCGGCGCAGTTTGCCGGCGATACAATGAATCACTCTGTCTTGCGAGTTGGCCTACTGCCACAACACATGTGGTCCGATGGGGAGTCTGCCGGCATCGACCTGAGCGGATTAGGTTCGAAATTCGGACAGTTGACTCCACATACTGTTCCTCGCTGGGAAGGCGCAGGAACCGACCAAATGCACCTTCTGCGCACGCGCGTGGAAATACCTGCGGGCCTCAATCGGCCGATGCTGGACGGAATGGATGTGAACATACTCGACTACGCTGACGCAGTTGTCGCGGGGTTCACCAGCCTTTATCAAATCCTCTTGAAGCATCGTGATGAACTACTTTCGAATCATGGGCCAATCGCCGCCTGCGCCGAGGACGAAGTCCGAGTGATCATGCGCCCAACCCAAAACTACGCTATGCTAATGGGCGAAAGTTTTCATCCCGACGTGCTGCGCGATGCCTTGGATCGCGAACGGCTGTTTGACAATCTGTGGGCAGCAGTTGAGTACTATCCCTATCTCGCCAAGCTCATTCCTTCGGAACACCAAGACCTCCAAAACGGCGACATCCCGATCTTTAATAGTCGCCCTAACTCCCGCGATCTGTGGACTAGCGCGCGTGAACGCATCGCCAACTTCTTTGACGAACCCGGCCTCGTCCGTGTTCGACGTCGCATACGGGAGCTGAGCGACCAGGATTGTACCCGCCAACTCTGGTTCGTCCGCGCATCCTTGGCGACCCTTGCCAAAGCGGGGGACACCACTCGCTACCCAACCTACCGCCCGAACAAAGAGAGGGCCCCGGCCGATCGCGAGCGCCTCTTGTTCGCCGCGCGCCGTGCGGGCGACCGGTTGGAGGAGATGGCGTTTCGTAGCGAGCAGGACAGCTCCTGGATCGGGTTGACACTCGCCAACCAACAAGATTGGTTTCTTGCTCCATTAGGGCTCGACCTCTACGACGGCCTGCCCGGGGTGGCACTCTTTCTCGGATATCTGGGCGAGATCACCGATGATAATCGCTACACGAACCTTGCAAAAGGCGCACTCAACGCGGTCTGGGAGGCGATGCGCGGTCAATCATCGGTCGCGTCCATTGGCGGGTTCGACGGAGGAGGAGGGATTGCCTACGCCTTGATGCATCTCGGAAGACTATGGAATCAACCCGATCTGCTGGCCAAGGCCGAAGCCATAGTGGAGCGGATCCTCCCCCTGATTGAAAAAGATGAGCGGTTTGACGTCATCAGTGGGTCGGCTGGATGTCTTGTTAGCATGCTCGCCCTCTATCGCTGCGTTCCTTCCAGTCGTACGCTGGCTGCTGCCGTCCGCTGTGGCGATCACCTCCTTGCCCATACTCAACCCATGCAGCCGGGACTCGGCTGGCTTCTGAAGGGGATAGCTTCGAAACCACCGGCCGGCTTCTCGCACGGTGTTGCTGGCATTTCCTGGGCGCTGCTGGAATTGGCAGGGGTCACGGGCGAAGAGCGCTTTCGGGCCACCGGGCTGGCCGCCATCGAGTACGAACGCAGCCTCTTTTCTCCCGCGGAGGGCAATTGGCCCGATCTGCGCGAACTCGCGGCCTCCGACACAGCAGCAGCGGACAACCGCAGTGCTAGGTTTTCGATGCTGGCATGGTGCCATGGCGCGCCGGGCATCGGGCTGGCTCGTTTGCTCTGTCTGCGTCATCTTGATGACTTTCAAATCCGCTCCGAGATCAACGTAGCGCTCAAGGCCACGCTGGCCCGTGGCTTCGGCCGCAATCATTCCTTGTGTCATGGCGACCTCGGCAATCTGGAATTGCTGCTTCAGGCAAGTCTGACGCTGAGTGAACCGCGATGGCGGGCCGAAGTCAATCGGATTGCAGCCATCATCCTCGAGAGCATAGATCAAAACGGTTGGCTATGCGGGAATCCTTTGGGAGTGGAATCGCCGGGATTGATGACAGGATTAGCCGGCATCGGGTACGAGCTGTTGCGCCTGGCTGAGCCCGCTGCTGTCCCCTCAGTGTTGGCGCTTGCCGCTCCGAATGTGCAGGCTGCTGAAGCGCGCCCGACTGCGATGTCCTCTCGGCGGCATGCGCACGGTAGCCGCAAACGCTGCCTTGGCGCTCTGGCGAACAGGTGACGTATGCAAAGTGGCAAGTGCTCGATTTTCCGTAGTGATGCTGTTAAGCGCTACATCGAATGCCAACAGAGAGCGATCCTCCCGCGACTTGTTTGCCCAGGCATCTTTCTCTATCTCTGGATTCTGCTGGGGCTGCTGCTTCTGACTGGCAGTCTCTTGGCTTGGTTTGCGCGTGGACCGTTGTTCACGGGAGAACCAACTATCTCCCGGATGCCATTGTCACGGTCGCATTGCCCTTCGTCGGTATGGTCGCCGAAGTGTCAAACCATGGAGAATCGAGGATGAGCAACCCTTGGCCTCTCCTAACACCCGGCTGGTGGCTTCGGACAGCCGATCTGCAAGTCAACAGGATTGTCCGCGAAATTACGAGTTGGCCCTTCGTCGAGCGCCTGCAACGGCGCCACGTCCCTGTCTTGCTTCAGTTGAACTCAGTGGAATGCGGCGCCGCTTGCCTAGCCATGACTCTCAACTACTATGGTCGCAAAACTCGCGTGGCAGATTGCCGGGAGGCCTGTAGTGTCGGCCGGGATGGAGTGAGCGCCCGGACCATCGCCAAGGGAGCGCGTTCCTTTGGGCTGCGGGTCAGATCGTTCTCGCTGGAACCTGCCAATTTCGGTCAGTTGCAGTTGCCGGTAATCGTGCACTGGGAATTCGACCACTTTGTAGTCGTGGAACAGTGGTCGTCGAAACGAGTTGAGATTGTCGATCCCGCAGTAGGACGCCGGAGGCTGAGCGCCGCTGAGTTCGATGTGGGTTTCACGGGTGTGGTCCTCACGCTTGAGCCGGGGACTCAATTCAAACCGCTCGGGGAGAGAGTCCAGCCGACTTGGCGCAGCTACCTGGTATCCATACTCCACACGCCCGGTACCGCTGGCTTGATGCTTCAGATCGTGGGAGTATCCGTGTTCCTGCTATTGTTTGGACTGGCGCTACCCTTGTTCACGAAGGTGATCGTGGATCGCGTGCTGCCCTTCCGTATCGTCAGCGTTATGGCGATACTGGGAACAGGACTTATGCTCGTGGTTGTGGCCCAAGCGGTGGCCAGCTACCTGCGCGCGGCCCTCCTGCTCTATTTGCAAGGACGCCTGGACCTGCGAATGATGCTCGGTTTCTTCGAGCATCTCCTCAGCCTGCCTTTTCGGTTTTTTCAGCAACGTAGCAGCGGCGACCTTCTCATGCGCCTCGGAAGCAACGCGATGATTCGTGAGGCGTTGACCAGTCAGACGCTTTCGGCAGTATTGGACGGCTCACTGGTGGTGGGATATTTGGCCATTCTCCTAGCTCGGGCCCCGTTCTTCGCCTTGCTGGTATTCGGTGTCGGACTCCTCCAGGTAGTACTCTTGCTAGGAACTTCTCGCCGGCTTCGAGACCTGACCCAGCGCGACGTGGCGGCCCAGTCGGTATCTCAAAGCTATCTCGTCGAGGCGCTGAGCGGAGTCGTGATGTTGAAAGCTTCCGGGACGGAGGACCAGGCTCTTGACCACTGGTTCGGTCTTTTTGCTACCGAGTTGAATGCCTCGCTGCGGCGGGATCATTTATCGGCCATCATAGACACAGCCATGACGACGCTGCGCACACTTGCGCCGCTTCTTCTGCTTTGGGTCGGGACATTCCAGGTACTGCATGGCGCCATCAGCCTGGGAACGATGCTGGCGCTGATCGCGCTTGCCACCGCCTTCCTCGGGCCCTTCTCTTCACTAGCGTCGAATGCACAACGCATGCAGTTGGTCGCCGCTTATCTCGAACGGCTTGCCGACGTAGTGGACGCCGAACCAGAACAGGAGCTGCGGCCAGTTCGCAATGCTGTGCCCCTTAGCGGGCGGATTGAGTTACGAAACGTGAGCTTTCGCTATGATGCCAACGGGCCGCTGGTGCTGCACAATATTTCGCTTACCATCGAACCCAGGCAGAAGGTTGCTCTCGTCGGGCGCACCGGCTCCGGCAAGAGCACGCTGGCCATGCTGCTTCTGGGGCTCCACATCCCCACCGAGGGCGAAATTCTCTACGACGACATTCCGTTGCAGCACCTTAACTATCGCGCCCTCCGCAGCCAGTTTGGAGTAGTCCTGCAGGAGCCATTCCTGTTCAGCGGCTCGATCAAACAGAATATCGCTTTCGGTAACCCTTCCCTGGGACTCGCACAAGTGGTGGGAGCGGCGCGATTGGCGGCGATCGATGAAGAAATTGATGAGATGCCCATGGGCTACGAGACGAGGGTTGCCGAAGGAGGCAGCGGATTGTCTGGTGGCCAAAGGCAACGGCTTTCGCTCGCCCGCGCTCTCGCCCATAACCCGGCCATTCTCCTGCTCGACGAAGCCACCAGTCATCTGGATGTAATAACCGAAAATGTGGTCGAACGAAACCTTGGCCAACTGGCCTGCACACGGATAGTAATTGCGCATCGTTTGAGTACGATCCACAATGCAGACAAGATCTTAGTACTTGAAGGCGGAACCATCGCGGAACTAGGATCGCACCAGGAGCTGCTCGCGCGGGACGGAAGCTATGCGGAACTTGTTTCTAGTCAGATGGAGCCTGCGATGACTCGAGCTAGCTAAGCTGGCCGGGCGTTATCTCCACTCTCCCTGAATGACGAAGGCGGCCCAGTAGTACGGCGACTCCCATCGCTTCTGCTTCCACATCTCGACCTGCGACTGACGTAACGCCGCCGCTGGCCGTAGGCCGTCAGTCAGCATGTCGTGATATAGGCGTTTCATCAGCTCGGCCGTGGCCACATCATCCACCTTCCATAGGCTCGCGATCACCCGCCCCGCTCCCGCGTACATGAAGCCTCGCGTCAGTCCCACTAGACCTTCGCCGCGGATTTCCTTCCCCAGCCCGGTCTCACATGCACTCAGCACTACTAGGTCTGCCGGCAGGTTCAAGTTGTAGATATCTTGCAGTTGCAGGAACCCATCCTGCGGCCGACCTTGCTGATCAACCAGTGAAAGCACCATGCCCGACAGCTCCGGATGTTCACTATTCAGCAGTCCGTGGGTGGCGAAGTGCACGATGCGGTAGTGGGCCAGTTCCGGATCGGTCGCGGTCTGCAGGCTCGCCTTGAAATCCAATGCCATCATCGCTTTGTCCGCAGGCGCTGCCGCGACGATGGCTTCGGCCTCACGGCGACTGAAAGCCAGTCGCGAAAACTGTAGCTCCCCACTCCGGTCTAAGCCGGCCTCGGATGCCGAACGAGTGAGACGGCCCTCCACCAAAGATGCCGACAGGGAGGCCGCTTCCGCCTCCTCGGGCCCTCGCGTTGCTGCGGTCTTCTGTCCTTGGCGCTGAGTTCCGTCTTTGCGCCCAGCCGCTTTCTGAACTCGGGAATCATGTGGGTCGAAGACCGGGTCCGCCAGCACCGCTAAGACATTGGGAGCTGGTTGGCGGCCCTTGATCTCCTGCCGTAGTACTGCCAAGGCAGAGGCGGAAGGTAGACTCACGATTTCGTGCCGAACCACAAGTGGAATTAATGAATCCTGATTGACAGGCGCTGTCTTGGGATTCGCGGTTTTGGCCTTCCGCGGTTCCGGCAGCGCAGAGAATGGGATATATTGCAACGCGCCGTCGGCCACAATCACCAACCGCTTTCCTTTGATCAGCGGGCCGACCGGGCCCAGCAGCATCTTGCCTAGCGCTGCGGCTGCTTGCGGGTATTGCGTTTGGGCTTGCTCCAACCGGGCCTGCCTCTCCGCCGCGGTCTCGCCCTTCACCTGTTTGTTGCGGGCGGTCAACAACTCATAGACGCGCCGCGCGGCTGTTTCGACATCGGCCCGTTTCCGCAACTGGAAGCTGTGCAGCGAGTCGGGACCGACGGCCCAAAGATAGCTGTGATCTTCGCCCAGGGCGTATTCCAACAATATGGTGCTGGCGTCCAACTGCTGCTGAATTTCCGGGGCGCTCAGGGGCTGTGGCTGGGTCAGCGCGGCGTAACGCGGGCTGGCTTGACGGATCTGCGCTTCGACTTGTTCGTACTGGGCGAGAATCTCTGCAATGTCCTTCTTGAATCCGGCTGCCTGCTCTTCCGTGTGCTTGCCGTTCAGCAGTTTGGTAAGAGCCGCCTGCTTGCCCTTGAGCAATTGCCCTAGGCTGCGCTCACGCTCCAGCAACGCTGGATCAACTCCCTGGCGAATGTCGGTTTGGGCTTCAGCTAGGGTCTCCAGTAGGCTCCGCGCCCGCGCCTGCTCGCTGACTTCCAGAGCCTTCGCCTCATTCCTATCATCGGGATGCAGTTGATGCCGCCGCATCAGCAGATCAATGTAGACGGAATAGCTGCTCTGCACCGTGGAAAAGTAAGACGCGCGAAGTCCTTCACTAACTACGTTGGTTCGCAGGGATTCGATGATCTGGATCGCCGTCTCAATCTGCGCTTGTGCTGCAGCAAGGTGCCCAGCCTCCCGCTCAACTAAAGCAATGCTTCTAAGCGTATTCGCTTCTCCGTCGGGATCACCGACCGCGCGCCTCACCGACATGGCCTGGTTGTAGTGCTCTAGGGCCTTCTGTCTTTCTCCCACCGAGGCGTAAACCGAGGCGATGCCGCTAAGCGAATTGCCTTCCTCGAGGCGATATCCCACCGCGCGCTCGAGGACGAGCGCTTTATTGAAATAGTCCAGCGCTTCCCCTTTTCTTCCCCATGAGCCGTAAACCGAGCCAATGCCATTCAGTGTCGCGCCTTCCGTGAGCCGGTCCCCTACAGCGCGCTCGAGCGTCAGAGCCTGATTGTAGTAGTCCAGGGCCTTCTGCCTATCTCCCAGCGAGCCGTAAGCCTGGCCAATGTAGGTCAGTATTCGACCTTCCGAGTTGCGATTTCCCACCGCGCGTTCGATCTCCCGGGCCTGCTGGAAGTAATCCAGCGCTGTCGGTATATCCCCAAGTCGATACGAAACGGCGCCAATTGCGTAGAGCGTGTAACCTTCTAATTCGCGGTCGCCCACCAACCGCTCAATAACAAGGGTCCAACGATAGTAATCCAGCGACTTCTGCCACTCCCCGAGGCGGCGGTAATACGCCCCGAGGCAGCTGAGAGAGTAGGCTTCTCCGTTGCGATTCCCAATGGTGCGGCTGAGTGTGAGGGCCTGGGTGTAGTAGTCCAGCGCCTTCGGGTTTTCCCCTTGAGTAAAGTAAATCACGCCAATGTTGGCCAGTGTCATAGCTTCACCCACACGATTTCCCACCGCTCGGCGTAGCGTCAGGGATTGGGTGTAATAGTCCAGTTCCTTCCGCCAGTCTCCGAGCTGGGCGTAAAGCACACCGATGTTATTAAGCGTCTGGCCTTCTCGGGTGCGGTCTCCGACAGCGCGCTCGATTTTTAGAGCCTGGTTGTAGTAATCGACCGCTTTCTGCATTTGTCCCAGAGAGTTATAAACTCCTCCTATGTTGCTAAGGGTTTGGGCTTCGTCCGCACGATTTCCCACTGCACGCCGGAGCGGCAGAGACTGGTTGTAGTAGTCCAGTGCCTTCTGCTTTTCCCCAAGATACTCATAAGCCCAGCCAATATTCTGGAGATCTTCGCCTTCTCCATCGCGGTCTCCCACAACGCGCCGCAGTGGCAGCGCCTGGTTGAAATACTCAAGCCCCTTCTGCGTCTCCCCGAGAGTCATATACGCTTCGCCAATGTTATCGAGAGTTTCGGCTTCTAACTCCCGATCGCCCACCGCTCGAAATAATGGAAGGGCCTGGTTGAAATACTCAAGGGCCTTCTGGTTCTCGCTCAAGTCGTAGCACACCATTCCAAGACTTAGTAAAGTTTCGGCCTCTCCTCGGCGATCACCTGCCTCCTGCCATAGCTCGATTGCCCGCTTATAGGTCTCAACTGCCTTCTGCCGCGATTCGGCCGAGCCTTCCTTCCGCAGTTGTTCACCATCGGAGAATGTGCGCTGGGCAAGAGCAAGGTTCGTGTCCTGAGGGGTGGTCGCCCGCAATTCTTCAATCCGTATCCGATAACTTCCGGCCTCAGCGCTTTGCTCGGATCGTATTTCAATGCGGTAAGCCCCTTGCTCTTTAGCCACCAGGAATAGAGGCTCTTCGGATCCAACCGGCACGGCCAGGCTCAAGGTCGGTTTGGCATCATCCGGTCCGGACAGCTTGACTGTCATGGGTACGCCGTGTGGCTCGACGAAGGCGTGCAGAAACTGACCCGATGTCAAACTCACCTGATAGGAGTGATGCTGGCCTCCGGGTAGCTCGCGTTCGATGGGCTTGCCCAACTCCAACTCTCGAACATCCTTCTCACTCTGGATTGAGCCAGTCGAACTAGCGTTGGCTTGATTCGAGGTTGAACCAGGCGCAGCCCCGATCGCACTCGCAGCGCCGGGCAAGAGAAACAAGCTTGCGAGCAAGATGAAAGTAAGGGAAGCAATCCATTGACCTTGGAAAGGATTAATGAATTTGGGCAAACGGAAGACGATGTTTCGAGCTGTGGGCCGACAGATCCGGACCCATTCCCGCACAGCATTAGACGAGGGGGAACCCAGGACCAGAACGAAGTATGGCGCCACGACAGCACCCCTGAAAGACAAATTTTGTGGCTGATTATACCGCCGTTTGTCAATGCCAGCAGTGATCAATTAATGAATGGAACTTAGTTCCGAGAGCCAAGTCTGTAACGTCTTGCGTGAAATTGCCACTACAGATGAGCGGCGAAACAGAATTAAGGCCAGCGTCTCGACGGCATAGAGACCGGAGGCACACGCTGACGTGAAAGTCGGCTTACCGACGAGTAATCCACAGGAGAAGAATCATGCACAGAGCTTACGGTCTATTGAGACAATTTCGCACACAGGTTTTCTTCTTATTGCTTCTACTTCTTCCCGTCACCGCCGCCGCGGTCAACCTGAGCTCGTTCACTCTGAAACCGAGCACCTTGGTGCAGGGCACGCCGTCGGTGGGCACCGTGACCCTCGACGGTCCGGCCCCAACCGGCGGGGCAACAGTGATCCTAACCAGCCTAAACCCGGCCGTTGCCAGGGTGCCTGGGAGCGTCACGGTTCCACAGGGGGCGACATCCGCCCAAGTCCTAGTGGATACCCTTGCGGTTACGACGCCCACCATGGTGACCATCCAAGCTTCTTACAACGGAATCTTCCTCTCGCCGCAGCTTACAGTCACCCCTCGTGTAGCGGTTCGAGGTATCAGCGGTGACCTCTGGGCGGATGTAATTGTCGGTCAACCGAATTTCGGGGACTACACGCCGCACGAGGTTACCAACGGCAGGATTTTCAACCCGGGAGGCGTGGAAGTGGATCGCAGCGTCCAGCCAAACCGAATTTACGCCTACGACGGAGCCAACAGTCGCGTTCTGGGACTCAGCCATCTTGGAACCTGCACCGCCGGATCGAGGGGCGGGCAGGCGTGCACCGGGAACTCCGACTGTCCCGGTTCCGCGTGCAATGTCCAGGAAGGAATCGGCGCAGACTTGGTGCTCGGTCAGCCATCCTTCACCACCTCGGGCTGCAATGGGGACAGTAGCTTCCAGGGCTTCCCAACTCGTGCGCCAGCCAGCGCCTCCACGCTTTGCGGGATGCCGGAGTACCAGATTTCGATCGAGGAAGGTTTCTCCTGGGCCAACATGGCGGTGGATGGCGGAGGCAATCTGTATGTCCCCGACTTCGACAACAACCGCGTCGTGCGCTATAACTCACCATTCACTACCGACACGATTGCCGATTACGTGTGGGGCCAGGCGGACTTCACTGGCAACGGCTGCAATCGTGGCCGGGGCAACGGCCTGCCTGATGCCCAAAGCTTCTGCCTTCGTAGCATTTTCAACTATGGATTCACCGGCGGCGTGGAGATTGATGTCGCGGGGAACCTCTGGGTGTCAGATAATGCCAACCACCGCGTTCTGCGATTTCCCAGAGATCCCCACACTGGCATCCCGATGCCGACGGCTGACCTAGTCTTGGGCCAACGGGATTTCACCTCGGCGAATCCCGGCGCAGCGCCGAACCAGATGTGCGCTCCTGCGGCGGTGCGTGTGGATAGCACGGGAACAGTGTATGTTGACGACTCCCAACAGTTTTGCAACCTGGGTTCGAACGGCAGAGTGCTGATTTTCAGACCGCCGCTCTCCAACGGCATGCCGGCCACGAGCGTGCTCGGCGAGGGCCTCTTCCGCAATCCCGCTGGTTTGGAACTGGATTCGAGCAGCGGGGGACTTTGGGTGAACGATACCGGAAACAACCAGTTCCTTTTCTTTCCCTTCGGTTCTACCCAGCCGACCAAGGTGCTAGGAAAGGCTGAGCCCGACTACAGCGGGGTGTGCAATAACCCGAGCGGTTTTGAGTTCACCTTCACTTACGCAGATGGACGAGTCGTAGACAGCACCAGGGTTTGCAGCTCGGCGGGCGGCATTGGCATCGACGCCGATGGGGATATCTTTGTCTCCGCATGGGCCGAATTACAGGACATGTGGCGCTTTCCGGCGCCCATTCCTCCGATTTCCGGAACCGCTTACCCGGCAGACAAACGAATCTTCCTGCCATTGCAATTTGACATTCCGAATCACGTTGGGTCTACCGGCTTCACTGGCCCCAATGGCGTGGTCGTGGCGGGCCGTCAGCTCATCGTCGCCGAGGCCAATCGCCTGATGTTCTGGAACGACACGTCATCGCTCACGACGGGACAGTCAGCCGACGGGTGCCTCAGGGTCCTGGACTCCCCAAATTGCCTCTTTGAGGGCGAATATTGGCAACAATTCGGCCGCATGAATGCGGATCGAGCCTCTCACCTTTGGCTGCTATCCAACCTGAATGATGGTGAAATCGAGGTCTATTCGCTTCCTTTGACCGGCAGTTCGACGCCATTCGCCACGCTGACTTCTCCTCTACCGGTTTTAGGAGGAGGAAACATCACCTGGGACGACTTATTGATAATCGGCGGGATTGCGTCTAATGGCGCCGGGACCCGGGTGTGGGTCGCCGACCCTTATCGCAACCGCGTCTTCCGCATTCGTGATCCGCTGACCAACCCGGTCGTCGACATCGTGTTAGGGCAGACCGACCCAAACGGCACATTATGCAATCGGGGAAACGGCGACGAAGGACATCTGATGCCGAGCCAGAACAGTCTTTGCAAACCAGGAAACGTGACACTCGATCCACTGGGCAACGTCTACGTCTCTGACGACTCTCTCGAGGTGAGTGGCAATCAGCGGCTTTTGGAATTCGATGCCGGTTTGTTCCCTGATAATCCGCCCACTGCACTTTTCGGAATTCCCGCTACCCGAGTTTTTGGTAGGAATGGCAGCTTTACGGACCCGAACTGCGAGCTATTTTCGAACGTCTACAACTTCAACCTTGCTTGTGGACCTCTGGAGCCAGCCTTCACCTCGGACGGGCAGATGGTCGTGGGCATGAATGGCTACATCGGTTCTCGGTTCCCTCTGGTTTACAAGACCCCCCTAGTCAGCGATCAGCCGGACACCTATTTGAATGATTTCAGCTCGTATGGGGGATATTCCGCGGTCTTTGATTCCAACAACGATCTGTACATCGCGGATCTGGACCGGGCGCGCGTCCTAGTCTACCGGCAGCCGTTGCCTCCTTTGGGGCCGGAAGTAACGCTCTCGCCGACTAGCCTGAACTTCGGGCTGCAAGGCATCCATATCCCTAACACTCCTCAGATCGTCACGCTGACCAACGTTGGCAGCGCGCCGTTGAGCATCACCAGCATCGCAATCACCGGCCAGAGCAGCGGCGACTTCAGTCAGACCAACAGCTGTCCTATGAGCCCCAATACACTGGCTCCCGGCGACCACTGCAAAATCACGGTGGTGTTTTCACCAAACGAAGCGGGGACACTCAGTGCAGACGTCACGATCACCGACAACGCTCCGGACAGCCCAGAGATGGTTCCCGTCACCGGCATCGGCGTAGGAGGCAAGGTGGGCCCGAAATAGGCGATTCCTCGACAGGGGCACGGTGGGACGTGCCCCTTGTTTTCTCCACCTTGAGGAATTGTGGAATCGCCAGAAACCCAGCGGCGCCCACAGACTGCCCATGTAACGCTTCAAGCAAAATTGTCACTACAGATGAGCGGCCAAGGAGGGCGGCGCCCCACGGCAATGATTAGATCAGGAGGAGAAAGCGTATGAAATCCAGCAAATCAACATATATTGTGCTATTTGCCGCGCTGGTGATTACGATTCAACTGTCCGCACAGGACAATCACCAATCACCGGCCCATCATCACCAGTACAGACTCACGCAGGTAGGGACATTCGGCGGTCCTACTAGCGATTACGCTACGGGTCCCGCCTTCACTCTTGAGCAGTACCTCAACAGCCAGGGAGCTACTGTGGGTACTGCAGCGACGAACGCGGCCGATCCCTTCTACCCCAACTGCTTCTTCGACTGCTTCGTCGATCACGCCCTGAAGTTTCAGAATGGCACACTGACCGACTTGGGAGCGCTTCCCGGTAACAGCGGCAAGAACAGTAGCACCGGCTACGGGATCAATGCCAGCGGGCTGATCGTCGGGGTGTCAGAGAATGGATTGATCGACCCGTCGACCGGCTACCCGGAATATCGTGCCCTGGTGTGGAGACATGGCGTGCTGAGCGATCTCGGAACGTTTGGAGGAAGTGTGAGCCAGGCCTTCGCGGTCAACGATTGGGGCCAGGTGGTCGGCGTGGCTGCCAATGACGTCCCAGACAACTTCGCGTCCGGTTTAGGCCCCTGTGCCACGTGGAATTGTTGGCCCGTCACGACTCAACAGCGGGCGTTTTTGTGGGACGGCGGAACGCTGCGCGACTTGGGGACGCTGGGCAGCGGTAAGGATGCAGTTGCTTACTATGTGAATGAGGGCGGCCAGGTGGCTGGGGTGTCTTATACGAACACCAGTCCGAATCCAATAACGGGAGTGCCCACGCAACATCCGTTCCTGTGGGAACGCGGCCGAATGACTGATCTGGGCACCTTGGGCGGCACTGTGGGTATCGTTTATGCGCCGCTCAACAACCGCGGACAGGTGGCGGGATATTCGACTCTGGCGGGAGATCAGTTCTACCACGCCTTCCTTTGGGACCGCGGAGTACTTAAGGATTTGGGCACCCTGGGCGGGACGGCATCATACGCGTACGCGCTCAACGAGCCCGGTGATGTGGTCGGGAGCGCCCAGATCACTGGTGACCAGCAGTATCACGCTTTCCTGTGGCGCCATGGCGCGATGACCGATCTTGGGGTCCTATCGGGAGAAGAGGATTCGTATGCAAACGCTGTCAATGCGGCTGGGCAGATCGTGGGGGGCACTTACACCTCCCAAGGAGGACCATACACGGCATTCCTATGGGAGGACGGCGGTCCTATGGTGGACTTGAACACGTTGGTGACGCCCCCTTCCAATTTGCATTTGGAGTACGGGTACGCCATTGCTGACAGCGGTGAGATTCTCGCTTTCGGCAGGCTGCCCAACGGCGACGTTCGCATCGCCGTGCTAGTCGCCCAGCGGTAACTGCATCCATCACCTGGCATTATTACTACCAGGACAGCAGCGTATTCCTGGCGAACTGGGCAGACTGGAACGATCCCCAGATTCAGGGGAACGTGCGCAACATTTCGAAATGGTACAAGACTCTGGCCAGCCCTACCGCCGACCAAGACCGGCCGCAAGTTGTGTTCATCGAGCGCGCCAGAGCCACTGGCTACGATGAACATCCGGGCAACAATGTGCAGATAGGTGCAGCTCGTGTATCGGAACTGTCGATTACGGCGCCGGGCGCTTGAAGAATCAGCAACCCGCTCTAATTGAAGGAAGCGTGCTCTGATTTTACGGCTGAGGCACAAAGGAGAAGATTATGAAGATCTCATCTACGTGCTGGCTGGGACTACTCTTATTGATTGGCTCTATGGTTGCGGCCCAACAAGCCGTCTCAACACCCAGTCTGCCGTGCAGCGTACTGTCCCGAAAGGCGGTTATAGATTGGTTACAGTTTCGCTTTGAGTCGTGCCACACGGGGTACAACCCGAATGAATTTATTCTCAGTCCCGCTACGGTCATAAACCTCGGTCTGCGCTGGCAGTCCACAACCGGGGGCGGTGGCGTTTCTTCTCCGGCGGTGGCCCACGGCATGGTATATATCGGGTCCGTCACTGACAATAACGTGTACGCCTTGAACGCCAACACGGGATCACTCTTGTGGCGGTACACGACGGGGGACCTTGTCTATTCTTCGCCTGCGGTAGCCAACGGCGTCGTCTACGTCGGGTCCTATGACAGTAATGTGTACGCCTTGAACGCCGGCACGGGAGCGCTCCTCTGGCAGTACACGACCGGGGACTCCGTCACCTCTTCGCCGGCAGTGGCCAACGGCGTCGTCTACGTCGGATCTCTTGACGGAAACGTGTACGCCTTAAACGCCAACACGGGAGCGCTCCTCTGGCAGTACACGACGGGGAACGCTGTGTATTCTTCCCCGGCGGTGGCAGACGGCGTGGTGTACGTCGGATCCGTTGACGGTAACCTGTACGTCCTGAACGCCAGTACGGGATCTCTCCTATGGCGGTACGCGACGGGGTTCGGTGTCACCTCTTCCCCGGCGGTGGCAGACGGCGTGGTGTACGTCGGGTCCGTTGACGGTAACCTGTACGCCCTGAACGCCAGCACGGGGGCACTGCTGTGGCAGTACACGACCGTGGGCATTGTCCATTCTTCGCCAGCAGTGGCCAACGACATGGTGTACGTCGGGTCCGATGACTTTAACGTGTACGCATTGAATGCCAGCACGGGAGCCCTCCGGTGGCGCTACACGACAGGGTTCCCTGTCTATTCTTCGCCGGCAGTGGCGAACGGCGTGGTGTACGTCGGATCCGAAGACTTTAATATGTACGCGTTGAGCGCCAGCACGGGAGCGCTCCTCTGGCAGTACACGACGGGGTCCCCTGTCGACTCTTCGCCGGCGGTGGCGAACGGCGTGGTGTATGTCGGGTCCTATGGCGGCAACGTGTACGCTTTCGGTTTGCCGGTCGACTCATCACGGCCGAACGATCATAAACCTTAAGGTTCAGTCCAACGGGCCGACAAGGAGCACAGAAATTGATCGGCGATAACGCCTATTTCAGCTGGCGGACCATCAAAACAGCGTAGCCCCGTAATATCAATGAGTTGGCCATAATGTCGTTTGGCGACCTCGGATAAGATTCTCGCCATGATCGTGTGGCTTCGGCACTTCCTCGGTTGGGTTGTTTGTGCAATCAGGTCCCGTGAGGATCTCATTCTTGAGAAACTCGCTCTGCGTCGGCAACTGCTGGTTCTCCATGCCGGGCGCCCTCGCTTGCGACTCACCAGTTCGCATAAGCTGTTCTGGGTCGTCCTGCGAAAGCTCTGGGCTCGATGGAAGGAACCTCTCATCGTAGTCACACCCAGAACCGTGGTCGGCTGGCATCGTGCTGGGTTCCGGCTGTATTGGAAATGGCTTTCAAGACCCAAGTCGAGGGGAAGACGCAAGCCCGTGAGCAAAGAGATTCGAGCCTTAATATTTCAAATGGTGGCAGAGAATCCAACGTGGGGAGCGCCACTTATTCATGGCGAGTTGCTCCCGCCTTTACCTCGGACGGGCAGATGGTGGTGGGACTGATCGGCTACATCGGTTCTCGATATCCTCTCGTCTACAAGACACCGCTCGCGAGTCAGCAAGTGGATACCTACCTGAACGATTTCTCCTCGTACAGCTATTCCTCTGCCTTTGATTCCAACAATGACCTGTACATCGCGGATTTGGATCGGCAGCGCGTCCTGGTGTACCGGGAGCCATTGCCTTCGGGGCCAGCGGTGACAATCGAGCCAACTAGCCTCGACTTCGGACCGCAGGGTTTAAACGCACCGAATACGCCCCAGATCGTGGCAGTAATCAACAGCGGTACCACGCCGTTGACCATCGCGAGCATTGCCATCACCGGGCAGAACAGTGGCGACTTCGCGCAGACGAATGACTGTCCCATAAGCCCGAACGCGCTTGCGGCTGGCAATAACTGCAACATCAGGGTCTATTTCTTGCCCACGGGGACCGGGACCCGAACCGCGGCCGTCACCATTACCGATAATGCTCCGGACAGTCCGCAGATGGCGCCGCTGACTGGCATTGGCGTAGGCGGTAGGGTGGGCCTCAAGTGACGCAGTCACGAACTCCGTGGGGGAGGGGCCTTCGTGCTCCTCCCCACGGAGTTTAGATTGAGAGTCGATCACATCGTTGGTGCCGTGGGGATGAGAGTGACGGGAGGATTCCACAAGTAACCTCTACCAACGCGTGATAATGCTGAGTGGGTGGTTCAGGGAAGTCTTGGCATCTTCCGATGGAAAGCTCATTTCCCGCAAACTACGAAACGCCGATGCATCTCTCAGCCCCTGAATCGGCCGGAGATGTGAAGCGGATGCTGGCCGATGCCATGGCTGAGATACGCGCGGGCAGGATGGACCCGAGACTGGGAACCACGCTGGGGTATCTCGGAACCTCGCTACTGAAGGCGATCGAAACCAGCGACATCGAGGCGCGATTGGAGAAACTGGAACATGGACTTAAGAAGCCGACTCAAGAAGTTGGAACAAGCCGTGACTGAGCCGAGGACAACAGCGCAGCACGAAGAGAGCTGCATCTGCTTTCCCGCAGACGAAGACCTGTCCTTCAACTCCGAGGAAAGCGGGGCTGCCGCCCGGCGCGCAATGGCCGCGACTTACGACTACTTGGAGGGCCGCTTATGAGGATGTTTGGGAGGCGACTGGACAGACTGGAGGAGCGAAAGGCATTTGAAGAGTTTCTTGAAAGCAAGGCAGAGTTTGACGGTCGCTCCGAGGACGAGATGCAATTTTTTGCGCTGCACGGGTACAGGCCGGAGAACAGGGGTAGCGAGCTTCCACCTAACCGGGAGTACGTGGTGTATGGCATCCGAACGACGATTGTCAACGAATGGACCGACAAGTGATGACATACATGGAACCAACTTGGCTCAGGAGACGGCGAACCAGGAGGTCCAGCCGGCGATGAGATAGTTGTCGGACCATTCGAGAGAACCCGGCCATGCAAGCGCCCTCTGAGACTGCACCTAATCTGCACCCAGGACTTGAGGGTCTGAAGATAAGTTGTTTAAATAATAATGTTATTTGCTTCGGTGAAATACGTCTGACGGTTTATAAAACCGTCAGTGGAGGGCATCGCCGCAATCCACGTTGTACACAAATGTTGTCCCTGTTGGCTCTAGCCTGCGGCGGTCTGCCGGGGGTGCACTGCCGCCGGGCACCGCTCCCGTGGAAAATTAGAAAAATCAAGTTAATCAAAAGAAATCAATGTGCCGGGTTCATCCTGTTATTGCGGACCCAGCCCTAACGCGCGTTGATCATTTCCTTAAGCTTGCGCAGAAGGGCACTGGGCGGTGCACAACTCTCACTGCAT
Source organism: uncultured Acidobacteriaceae bacterium (assembly GCA_963748225.1). Taxonomy (GTDB): domain Bacteria; phylum Acidobacteriota; class Terriglobia; order Terriglobales; family Acidobacteriaceae; genus Bog-257. The sequence continues at coordinate 814,124 of CAVVHW010000007.1, read as the reverse complement.
GGTATTGAAGCTTCTCCTTTCAATCGCCCGCACATCTGGCGCTCTCTAAGCATCTGCGCCTGAATCCCCAGAAACCAGCGATGGCACAGCGGACACTTGCGCGCCTCATGCTTTTCCCATCGAGCATCGGGCTCGATGGCCAACAGCAGGTTTCGGATCTGGCGCTCTTTGACCCAGATCTCGCGCGCGCTGTGGGGAAATCCCGGCAGCCACTGCAAAGGCTTTCAATAGGGTACGCTAGCACCTTGGTATGGCTCGTGCTTACCTAACGTCAGAAATGGCTCATGCTCTGTAATTTTTCCCGGTTCAGCTGAACATCGCCAGGGTGATAGTCCTGTATCCCGCCGCAGCCTGCCAGCGAATACGCCGCGCGGCGTATGGTACTGACTGAGCCAGGAGTCGTCCCACAACCACGACTAGTCAAATGGGTTGATTACTTGCGAAAGCTCCGCCTGCGTTTTCCCTTAAAGGAAGACCCTTGAGCACATCTTCTGAGTTAACTACGTACATCCAACTCTTCAACGAACGAGTAAGCACCAGACTGACTTGCCGTCCCGATAGTCGGGTGATTGCTCGTAGGGCGAGGTGACATTATGTGGCTAGCAGGCTTGGTGAAGACTTTCTACTGGGGTGGTCTAGTACTGTGTGGAGGCGTGCTGATGCATCTAGCGGACGAGACCCGCAGGAAGAAGTCGGAGGCGCGCCGACAAATTGATGTCCAATCTTTGCTTCATAGTCTGCCTGAGCCAGTATTCCTCTTCGACGAGTCGTGCCGAATTATGGAGTTCAACCGCCCGGCGGAGCAATTGGCCGGACGAAGCCGGTCTGAGTTGCTAAGAATGGATGGGCGCCAGCTTTCCGACCGTCTCAGCCGGGACGGTGACAGCCCATTTGGGTTGTCGGTGGAGCGCGCCCTGCGGGGGGAATTCGTGTGCCAAGAACGGTTTGTGCTGAATGCCGGCACCCACGGCGAACCCATTGAGGTTCTGATATCCGCAAGTCCCGTACAGGACTTTTCGCCGAAGAACATTGGCGCGGTGATTGTCGTTCAGGACGTCAGCGAACTCTCCGAATTGCAACGACAGATGGCCAGCAGCGAGCGTCATTTTGCCGTCGGGCAGATGACTGCCGGCCTAGCGCACGACTTCAACAATGTTCTCGCCACAATCTCGCAAGCGGCGCATATCATGGAGACCGAAGTCCAGCATTGCAAGCATGACCATCCGATGTTGCGCATCATTCAAAATGCTATCCATCGCGGCGCGGAGATCGTCAGCAATATTCGCGGTTATCTGCGGGGCGGTCGCGAGGAACGCACCCGAATCAACATGCGCCGGCTCCTGAAAGAGGTTCTGCAACTAGCGCAACCCGTGCTGGAGGTGCACCAAAAGATCAAAGTCACCGCGGAACTGGAAGACACCTGCGAAGTGAGCGGAAACGCTCCCGAGCTTCGTCGCGTCTTTACTAATCTGGTTCTAAACGCAGTGGAGGCTATGCCGGAAGGCGGAACTTTGAGCTTGGGCTGTACTGTGGCTCAAGGACAGGTGGTGACTAGCGTTAAAGACGATGGCGCCGGAATTGCGCCGGAAAGCCAAGAAATGATCTTTTCGCCTTACTTCACTACCAAGCCGCAAGGCACCGGACTGGGTTTAGCGGGCGCACGCCGTACCATTCGAGAGCAAGGCGGCGACATTCGATTCGAAAGCTCCCCTGGAGTGGGAACAACCTTTCACATTTTTCTCCCCGTGGCCATTGGCGGTTAGAGCACTCCGCCGTCTGGGACAGCGCGCGGCGAAATATATCACGGGCTTGTCACCCTCCTTCTCATATAGCTTCTAGTGTCTTCTTCTGTTTTTCTTCGCGAATCCCCGGCAGTCTGGGAAGGTATTCCGGAGCAGGGCGCAAATAACTTCACGATTGACGGAGGAGTTAATCCTGCTAGCGCCCTCGTCGTTGAGCTGAACTGCGCGGCGTGGGTGCATCGACAGGTAGCACGGTGATCCGAGATATTTCACCGGATATCCGTTCCAGTAGCTCAAGAAGAGGCTCGGGATCATCGGTGTCCGGATCTCTTTTTGCATCGATTACGACGATCCGGTCTTCGCTTTGTCTGATAAGCACTTCAAGTTGAGATGCTCTTTGCAGGGCGTTTTGGGCTGCGATCTCAGGATTGTAGTGCTGTTTGAGTAGAGACGACAGGAGCACGAGCACGCCAAATATACCGATAATGTTGGCCGACAACGACTTTTGGACAAAGGCGGTCGTCATCATACCGCCAATTATGTATTGTCCGAACGTCAGCGAATTCGCTGACAACTTGCCCCATTTAGCAAGACGCTTTTGTCGTGCTCTGATGTTGCGGGCATCCTCCAGTCTGATTGTGACTTGGGCTTTTGCCGCGTCAATCCGGGGAGTTAAAACGGGAAAATATTTTGCGATCTCACCATCGTCCCCTTGGGGCCCGAGCTTGATCTCGATCTTCTTAATTCCGTGTTCGGGCGCCAAGTCTTTGAATGTGAAGATGCGTGTAATTTTTTCGGAAAGACCAGAAGCGGTGATGGCTCCCAGTGTCGTGGAAAGAGATGCCACTATCGCTACTGCAATCTCGACCGTGGAAGAAATGTCCATTGGAAATCATCGGAGTTTATCATGCGGCTCTTTTTGCTGTGCATCTGGCTGTAATTGGGTTATAAGAACCCCGTCAAGAGCCCGCGTCCCACCTGCTGTTGAATGAAACCACCCCAAAAACCCCCAGAAAACCTAGGCACGGTCCGCATCAACAACGGGCAGGACGCCGCCAATCTGGTTCGGGAGCAAGATCCCACCGGCGCCATCGTTGTGCATCCGGTCCGCAAGTCGGCCTATGCCCACGAACGCCTCCACAGCACTGGCAAATTGGCCAATGAGCTTTACGACGCAGCCGAAAAGTTCAGGATGGACTTTGAGCGCGCGCAGCTATCCGGCAATTACGCGCGCCTCGATATGTTCAAGACCCGCAGCGGCCGGCAGGACATGTCCGACAACGTGGCAGCCGCCAAGATCCGCATCAATAAGGCGCTGGAAGCCCTTGGCAGGGGCAAGGACGGCCCCAATCTCCTGCAGTCGTGTGCTTGGAATGTCATTGGAGCTGGGCTCACCCTTGAGGGCTGGACGGGCATGGTGAAGCAATCCGGGTCAGGGATGAATGCGGACAAAGCCGCGGGCATCCTGCACGGCTGCCTCGAACTGCTGGCGCTTAATTACGGAATGATCGACATGGGCAGGCTCGCGGCTCTGAAGCAGGACTCGGCGTACGGTCGCGGTGTCAGAGACTTCCTTGATTTTGTTAGCGTTTTCGCGACGACGGCGCAGGGTGGCGAGAAAACAGTCATTGGCCGGTTTTTGGCGCAGGCGCAGAAACGGTTCGGGAAGTTTGCGTGAAAGTTCAGAGACTTAATCGTCCTTTTTCAGGTTGTGATCGCATAAGGAGCAGTTTTTGGTCTCGAAGTATATTTTGCGCTCGCCAAACGGGATTAGCTGATTGCAGTGCTGGCAGCGTATGTCGTTGGCGCGTGCGTACCGCTCCCAGGCCTGTTCGTTCTCTGGAATATCGCCCATGGCACGGAGATTGTAAGCCCGGTTCTCTGCAACGCAGCACAAATATTTCTTGACCTCCTGCCGAAAACGGGTAAGTTACGCCAGACTGCCGAGTGTCATCACTGCACCACCCATTCCAAATCAATACCAGCCTCGCCTCTGAATGTTTCTGTGAAACATTGGTGTGAAACCTCGAACAACTTCAAGAACTTGCGACTGCAACCATGGCTTACGGCAAAGGCGAGACAGGCAATTCGAACGGACAGGTACGCGCAAAACCCATTAGGGACGCGCTATACGCACTGCTGAGTCGAGATGCGACCGATCCTTTAATAGACCAGCCGAAAACGATGGCCCAGAGAATTGCATTTAGCTTGGTAAACGATGCTTTTTCAGACAATGACAAAGTTCGGCTTCCTGCCCGCTCTGAACTGATCGACCGCACAGATGGGAAAGCCATTCAGGCGGTTGAACACAGCGGCCACATCGCCCGTTCGCACGAAGAAGAGCTAGCGGCACTCGACAACCCGGAACCCGATGACGCCACGCGAGAAGGAAATACGTCTTCGTCTGCGTGAAAACTTCGAATATTACGCGCCACGATGTCTCAAGATCAGAACGAAAGCTGGCGGCGTTAGCCCGCTTCAGCTAAACGACGCTCAAACCTATCTCCATAGCCAGCTAGAAGCCCAAAAACAGCGCACTGGTAAGGTCCGAGCGCTCGTCCTCAAAGGCCGCCAACAAGGCGTTTCGACCTACACCGAAGGCCGTTTCTTTCACCTGGCCACGCACCGGCGCGGGACGCGAGCTTTCATCCTGACGCACATGGATGAGGCCACGGCCAACCTGTTCGGGATGGCCAAGCGTTTTTATGACCATTGCCCTGAAGTTGTCAGGCCATCGCTTGCCGCTTCGAATGCCAAGGAACTGGTCTTTGACAAGCTTGACAGCGGCTACAAGGTCGGCACGGCGGGCAGTAAAGGCACAGGCCGGGGCCAGACCATTCAGCTTTTCCATGGCTAGGAAATTGGTTTCTGGCCCAATGCAGCGACACACGTAGCAGGAGCATTGCAGGCCGTTCCCGATGAGCCTGGTACAGAAATCATTCTCGAAAGCACATCGAACGGCAGGCAAGGCTTGTTCTGGGAGATGTGCGCTGCGGCGATGCGCGGCGAGGGCGAATATATCCTCGTCTTCATCCCGTGGTTCTGGCAGAAGGAATACCGCAAGCCTGTTCCGGAAGGATTCGAACCGAGCAGCGAAGAACTTGCTTACCAGCAGGCGCATAGCCTGGACCTCGAACAAATCGTTTGGCGCCGCGCCAAGATCGTCGAGCTAAACGGAATCCACAACTTTCGGCGGGAATATCCCGCCACGCCGCAAGAAGCCTTCAGCGCCGAAGTGCCGGGCGCGCTTTGGAAGCGCGAGCAAATCAACAATCTCCGCATCCTCGGTGGATATCCCGAGTTGGTCCGGATTGTCGTGGCGGTTGATCCGTCCGGCGGCGACAAAGAGAAGAACGATGAAGTCGGCCTGATCGTGGTCGGCATCGATGCGCAGAAGCATGGTTTTGTTTTGGCCGATCACTCCGGGCGATACACGCCCGAAACCTGGGCGAGCAAAACCGTCGCGCTCTATCGCCAGTTCAAAGCAGATCGGATCGTAGCTGAAGCGAATTTTGGTGGGGCGATGGTCGAGAGCACCATCCGCGTCGTTGATCGCAGCGCTCCGGTCAAACTTGTTCACGCATCGCGAGGTAAACAGGCGCGCGCCGAACCGGTTGCAGCGCTGTACGAACAGGGGCGCATGCACCACTGCGGGACGTTCATCGGCCTAGAAGACGAAATGGTGACTTGGGTGCCGCTGACATCGACTGACAGCCCTAACAGGGTGGACGCGCTGGTCTGGGCTGCAACTGAGCTTCTTGTCGAGGCTGCAGGCTCTGTAACGCAAGTCCGCATAACCGGAGCCTGAATGAGTATCACGAGCGTCCATCCATCCTACGAAGGGTTCATCGTCCGGTGGAAGCGCTGCCGCGATGCGTTCGACGGAGAGGACGCAGTAAAAGAAGCTGGCACAGCATATTTGCCGAAGCTTTCAGGGCAGGATCAAACCGAATACAACGCGTATCGCATGCGCGCGCTTTACTACGGTGCGGTTGGCAGAAGCATTGACGGTTTTGTGGGCGCGATTGCGCGTAAGGCCCCCATCATCAAGCTGCCTCCCAAGCTAGAGATGTTCGAAAAGGACACGACGGCTTCCGGCATTGGATTGCTGGAATTTATCAAGAAGATGGCTTCCGAGGATCTGTTGCAGGGCCGGGCCGGAATTCTTGTTGACTTCGATGACGATCAGAAACGGGCCTATCTCTCGATTTACACGGCCGAAAGCATTACGAATTGGGGTCCGGACTTTATTGTCCTGCGGGAGACTGCATACGAACAGGATGGCAGTGACGAGTTCGCGCAGAAAGCTGTCGACCAGTACCGGGAATTGCGGCTTCTAGATAACGCATACGTGGTTCGCATCTGGCGGAAGAAACCATCTGCTGCGCCGGGATCGAACGAAGAGTGGTATGTCGCGAAAGAAACAAAACCGAGTAAGCAGGGCAAATCATTAGGCTTCATCCCGTTTTTCTGGCTGTCATCGTACGGACAATCCAACAAAGTTGAAAAACCACCGCTTCTCGGATTGGTCAACGTCGCGATGTCCCACTATCGCAGCAGCGCAGACCTTGAGCATGGCCGCCATTTCACCGGTTTGCCAACGCTTTATGTTACGGGCTCGACGTCGAATGCACCGATTGCGGTCGGCAGCCACGCAGCGATTGTCCTCGGCGATCCGGCGGCAAAAGTGGGATACGCAGAATTCAGCGGCCAAGGTTTGGCTTCGCTTGAACGCGCCCTCGAAGAAAAAGAACACATGATGGCGGTGCTTGGCGCTTCCGTCTTCGCCGATCAGCGCAAGGGCGTTGAAGCTGCGGAAACGGCGAGAATTCGGTCCAGCGGCGAAACATCGCTGCTGATGGGCGTGGTGAACTCAGTTGAAGAAACGCTGGAATCAGAAACAATCGATCGTGATTAGGTTAAGGACTTGCGCCCTCGTGAGCATTGTCCGCTCTTGTCTTTTCGTTTCATCAGCCATTCCCACCAGTAAGCGACAGCCTTCCATCTCGGCAGAAAAAACCGTCCAACGCCCTCATCAACGGTGCAAGGAAACACGCTGAGTTCTCTAAGCGGGAAGAAATATCGCAAAAACGCTGCCGTTTCGGCCTGGTTTCGTGCTGCTTCTCACTCGCAGGACGCCATGATGTTTCTCCACCGTGTCTTTCACCAGTGCGAGTCCCAAGCCCGTGCCAGCAGTTCCTTTGGTCGTAAAGAATGGCTCGGTTATTCTGGACAGGTCCGCCGCCGCTATCCCGCAGCCATTGTCCGCAAAGGTCACCCGTAATCCACGCCTTCCGAGTCCTGTCCACTCTAGCGCCCTGGACGCCCTGACATGCATTCTTCCCCCTCCAGGCATCGCATGAGCAGCATTCAGTCTCGAAAGTTTTGTATCCGCTCAAGAACACTGTGATCTTTCGGGTTCCTGGTGCAACCAGCATCGCTTTTCCCGGTCCTCCGAATTCACCCACGTGACCCACAAACAGGCCGTCCACAAAGACTCCTGCTCGATCCGGAGTAACATGCAACTTGATTTCCGCAGTTACAGCCGGCAAATGGCTGCCAGGATCTTTGCTCATGGCAACCTCGACGATCTTTTTTTCCTTAGGCTGGACCGCGACTCTTTGTGCAAAGTCCTGATATCCATCCTGGCGCACAACGATGAGGTGCTCACCCGGTAACAACAGGATCTTCTTCGAGCCATGCAGGGACGACTTCGACGAACATTAGAGGACATCAGCCAACAAGCGATTGCTGCAGCGGAGGAGCACGGAAAGCTGCGGTACGAACAAGGCTACTCGGTTTCTCAAATTGTCGTGGAGGCTCGCATCTTACAACGTGCTATTACCCCAACCGTCCAGGCAAATCTCTTGGGGGTAGACATGAGTACGCTGGTGCCGGATTTGGTTGAGATTGGCGAGAGCCTGGCCTCTATGCTTGAGACTTCGGTCCGCGCGTATCAGCGCCAAGCCTCTGGAGCGGGTTCCATTTTGTTCCGAGAATGAGATTCCGGTGCCGCAGCTTCACTGTTCTCTGCTAACTTTCGTCTTCGTTGCGGACGCGATGTCCTTCGTCTCTGCGCGCCATCGACACATCTGAACCATGCCCAGCCGGCCATCTGTTCCGTTTTGGTGCGTCTGCTGCCAAGTAAGACGGCGGCGATCATTGCTGCAGCAGCGCTGTTTGCGCCTGGATGCCAGAGTCCGGTGATGACCGTCGATAGTGACGTGGCAGGAGTCATGCTCGATGCTTGAGCCTACATGCGGCTTCCGTGGTCCTGTCGATTTGAGTAGCCCCTTGCCGATAAACTTCCCCATCCGATGCCCGATAACTCTCCACGCATTCTGTGCCCCGTCGCCACCTCCAAGGGAGTGACCATGTATACCTGTGGACGTTGCGCCTGGGTGTTTCGAGTCGAGAGCAGTGATACGACGGTAGGGCAAGTTGCTTTCGATACCCACCGCTGTGAGAGTTTTCCGCGAGACGAAGGTGAGTAGTCGCTGCAGCGCAACCTTAAGGACACTTACCGTTGAGCCGCGAACGTCCCCTGTGACAGGGATCACTGACAGCGATCCGCAAACCGTGGATACTCACTTCAATCGCGGCAAGCAAAAAGGTAGGTTAGCCCGCAGCGGATCGTCAGGTGGATGTGACCCTCAAAAGACATCCGGCCAAAGCCTGACGGTTCCTGTGGGCTTTCGTATTTCCGTACCACACAAGTGGCACAGCGGCCCTCGCCCTCGCGATTAAGCGTACTGTCGAAGAATGCGGGTCCAAAGAGCGGACAAACCGTTCACTCATCGCTACACCGCCGATGGAGCGATTGAGTCAATCTGCATGATGTGCTTCCTCACGGTGTGCCGATGCCGGACGGAAGAAGAGGTCACAAAGGGAGAGGCCAAGCACGTCTGTACCGGTAAGGCAGTGTTGATGAACTCGATATTTCTCTAGTTGGATTGTCGATTCCTCAAAACCATTTCTTGACATGCTACAACCCTCGGCCTAGACTCCCCCCACAAGCTCCAATACCCGTGGAGGCTATCCAAACCCACTAATCTAGGCAAATATAGGTCTCCACGGGCTTTCTCCCAGAAGGCACTACTAGCTATGGTAGTAGACGTGTGGGGCATCATAGAAGGGTTGACAGCCTTGGGCAGCCCCGAAGCCTGCAAATGGGGACCCTCGGTTAGCGCCGCGTCGGGCCCTAGGCAGGTACCTGCGCGGCGCGTTTGTGCAGCCCAGCAGGCAGTCGAAAGAGCCAAGGCGGGCCTGGCGGCTACGAAAGACACATATATCCCGGATCTGGGTGGATTTGCCAGATATAGCTATCAGAGCGGGATCCCGTTCCTCGTGCACAATTTTGGCACCTTTGGAGTCGTATTCACCTACGACCTTTTCGACGGCGGACGCCGCAACGCAGAGATCGACCAATCGCGCACAATGCTTTCCAAAGCGCAACTCAATCTCGCCAATTGGAAGCCGCGGCGGAACGGGCACTCCTCGCCCAGGCTTGCCGCTATCAGAGCGTGAAGTCGATCTTGAAGAACTCGCTGGATGCTGTTCCAGTATCTCCACCACAACCCGGCTCCCCACCCCTGACCCATGACAATGTCCGCGGTGCCGACTACTTCGACCAAGGGGGACCGACCTCATGCTGAACCAACCGATGATGGAAAAACTGGTGGCCATGCGGCTGCAAGGCATGGTCGAGGGTCTGAAGGCGCAGGTGCAAGATCGAGCGATTAATGAACTAAGTTTTCTCGAACGACTCGCGCTGCTGGTCGATCAACAGTGGAGTTGGCGCGAGAACCAGGCGCTGGCGCGGAGGCTGAAAGCGGCCAAGCTGCGAGGACCGGCCTGTGTGGAGGACATCGACTATCGCACAGCACGTGGCTTGGACAAGACAGTAATGCGTGCTCTGGCAAAAGACTCGACCTGGGTCCGCAACCACGAAAACATTTTCGTGTTGGGTCCGACCGGCGTGGGCAAGAGCTTTATCGCATCGGCCCTGGCACAAAAAGCCTGCCGCGATGGTTACTCGGCGCTCTACCTGCGAGCTGCCGCCTTGCTTCGGGAACTGGCCCTGGCCCGAGCGGATGGCAGCTTGCGTAACTTCCTAGCACGACTAGCCCGCATTGACGTTCTGGTGATCGATGACTGGGCGATGGCGCCGCTGAATGAAAACGAGCGCCGCGAAGTCTGGGAGATCTGTGAGGATCGCTACCAGACTCGTTCCACCATCCTCACTTCCCAGTTGCCAATCTCGCGTTGGCACGAGCAAATCGGCGATCCCACCATCGCTGACGGCATCCTCGACCGCCTGGTTCACAATGCCCATCGCATCGAGATGCGCGGCGAGTCCATGCGCAAGAAACGCAATCCGCCACAGGACGAGAAGAAGGAATGAACCAAAGTCAACATCTTTGAGTGCGAGTTGGCGATTTCACAACAGTAACAAACGCTATTCGAGATAGGCGACTTCTACCGTCACGTTGTAATGGTCCAGACCATCGAAATATTGGTGGCACGAACGCTGTGATTCTGCCATTGCCGCCACCTTCTCGGCGGATTCGAGCCAACCCTCAAGGGCTTCAGTCCAATTGCACACGAATCCCGAACCGTTTGTGCCGCTCATTACAACTTCGCTGTGGCTTGAAACCGAAAGAAACATCTCGCGCAGCGGTGGAACCCAGTGCCCATCAGGAAGTGTCGAAGGGCAATCCGATGTAAGTCGCCCACTGCCAGCTTTCTGAAGATGGCTTCCAACTCACGCAATCGGGATGCGCTCTGAATATCGACTCGGACGACAGGTCCTTCAGCGGAGTTCTCGTACTCATCAAAAATGATGACGTGGGGCCGATTGGGAAGCAATTGCTGTCCGCGGTTTGACATTCCGAGTCAGTGTAAATGACCAACAGGCGATTACACTCAAAACCCCAGCCAGCGGTCAATAAGTGCAATTGGGATATTTCAACAGTTACAATTCGCTATGGCCGCTCCTGCAGATTCGTATGATGAGCTTGCTGCCCGCTATCACCTAATATTCGAAGACTGGGAAACAAGCGTCGCTCGGCAGGCAGCAGTGCTCGAAGGCATCCTTCTTCAGGAGGCTGGCGGCAAGCTTCCCATTCGAGTTCTGGATTGTGGTTGCGGTATAGGGACACAGTCCCTCGGTCTTGCGGCAAGGGGCTTTGATGTGGAAGGCTGCGACATCAGCTCAGGAGCCATAGCACGGGCGCGTACGGAAGCAGCAACGAGAGGGCTGAAGGTGCCGTTCTCGGTGGCGAGTATGCTGCATCTGGATCGCCTCACGCCGACCGGCTTCGACGCAGTGATCTGCATCGACAACTCACTTCCGCACTTGGAAAGCGATGGGGAATTACTACAGGCCGCGCAACAGATATTTACCAAACTGAAGGCCGGCGGGTCTTTCATCGGTAGCATCCGCGACTACGATGCGCTAATCGTGGAACAGCCGACAATCCAGGGTCCGAGCTTTTACTCTGACGACGGCGAAAGCCGCATTGTCTTTCAAGTCTGGGATTGGTTGGATGAGAGGCGCTACCGATTCCATCTCTACATTACACGGAGCGTACCGTCTGGCTGGGACACATTCCACTTCACTGCCACGTATCGTGCTGTGCTTCGAACAGAACTTCAGACGATCTTGCAACAAGCTGGATTCGCAGGAATTCGATGGCTATTGCCCCCGCAAAGCGGTTTCTACCAACCGATCTTCGTAGCGACCCGTAACTGTTGAGAACAGGCCAACTCGCACGTAACCCCAAAACCGTGACTCGGGCAGACTGCGTGCCAGTTGGCGATTTCGCGACAACTGTCTCGGATGGCCAGAAGAATGGCGATTTCGGGAACTTAGCAATCCGCGCGGAATCTGTGATTTCAAAACGAATGGGACGGCATTGTGCCGTCCCATTCTTGTTGAAGCTTGGACTACATGGCTTGTTGTACCGCTGGCGGCTTCCATGTTCCATCAATGATTGAAGGTGGTGGTGTGTCTTTCGGCCAGTACATGCGCAACATTGGGATGAATTCTCCCTTGGGTGCGGGCAGCCAGTTGGCTTCCTTGTCCTTGCCCGGCGACTCATTTTGGAAGTAGAGGGTCACTGAGCCATCGGCATTGGATTTCAAGTTGTTGCGTGGACTGACCGTAAATTTGTTCAGCGGGTTGGGAACAAACCACCAGCCGTCGCTTTCGACCTCGTACATGGTGATTGACCAGAAGCCGTTGACCGGCGGGGTCTCTCCTTTGGCGAAAGTCAAGGTGTACTTGCCCGCACCGGTGAGCGTTTTCCCGGTGCTATCGACCGTAGTGTACGGATACACGGCGTCAAGTTGCAGATTGGCGGGCCAGCCATATGCCGCTACTACCGCGCGCTTCATATAATTTGTCCCGTATACGCCCAAGTCTTTGGTGATAACCCAACCGTTCACCATGCCACCCAGGTTAGCCTTATTGGCAGCAATACTCTTCATGGCGGCGCTGTTGACATCCTTAAGCGCGGCCTGCACCGCCGGGTCGAGCTTGGACATGTCGAATGGTTGGCCGGGGGCGATGCCTATCTTCGCCATACGCGCCAGAATGGGTGCATCTTCCGGAGCCGGCGGAGCGGCACCGCCCAGCAGTTTCGCCAGCATGTTGAAGTAGGTGGAGGTGTCCATGGCATTGATCACCTTCTGCGGCGAGTCCGTCATGCTAAATCCCGGATTCGGGTTCACCGGCGGCGCTTCGTACTTGTAAGGCTTGCCATAGCCGCTCAGAGGAACGATGGAGTATTGCGCCTGCAGAGCGTTGACGGTCTTGTAATCCTGTTCGGTGCCGTTGGCAAACGTGCGCCCCAAGATCACGATATAGCGAGTCGCTGCCTTGATCTGCTTCATCCCGGCGGGCACTGTTCCGTTCCATCCCGGACCGGTGATCAGGTACTTCATCGCAGCTCCGCCCTGGGTGCGCTTGCCAGGTGTGTCGAAATCGGTCATCCACAGGTCGGTCATCTCGAACAGATAGAAACGGTCGCCCATGTTGGGATGGCTGAACACCTGTGGCTCGGAAAGGTCGAGCCAAGCTAGTGAGTACAAGGTATCGGCGTTGGGAGCGGAAACGCCGCGGTAGTCTCCCGGAGGATAGCGTAAGGCATTCGCGAACTGTCCCATCGGCGCGTGCAATCCTTCGGCCTTAGGGAAATTGCTCATCTGTACTCGCGTGACCTCAGTGGTGATGAGCGAATAGCCGTAGACGTAGGCGTCAACTGCGGCGCTCGTTGCCTCTTCAACGGCCGGGTTCTTCGCCTGCTCGGCAGGTTTGTTTTCGGTACAGGCGGTCAACATGACGAGCAGCGATGCCGCCAAAATTGGGCATGCAAGTTTCGCTTTCATATTTTCTCCAAAATGATGCAAGCCGAGGGTCTATCCTCGCCTTTGGTTAGGCCAGATGGATCGCGACACAATTGCCAATTGGGGAAAGCAAGGGGTCGAAAAGCAGAAAAAAGAGTTCGTTCAGCTTAACTTTCGACCCGGTGGAATACAAGCGAAATCATCTGATATTCCGTTTGTTACATTTGCATTTCAGCGGGTCGCGGTACGGTCTCTACAGTGATACATCGCTATTAGGAAAACACGAGGGGGCTGTCATCCCACCTGGAAGCGCCTGTCTTCGTGTATCTCCCGGGGGAGCAGGATTGGTGTTGTAAACAGGCGTGGCTGTTGAAAAACTCTATTTCGCGACTTGTTCAGGAAAAACAACGCGCTCGGATGCTCTATAAACGTCGTTCTCGAAATCGGGATACATTTACCATCACTCGGGAATGCCAAGAATAAGTTTTATGGCGCTCTCCGAAGTTAGCCTCCGCTCTGAACCCGTGGGTCAATCTCATGTCCATAGGCATTTATAATCCTTGCCCATGAATGCTCCTGAGAGCCGGCCGGCCTGGTTTGTTTTAACTCGGAATTGGGTAAGTCTGGTTGGCGTCTTTCTGGTCACTACTGCCGGGATCTCGTGGCTGTTCGTGTTGCCGCTGCAGATTCGAGGCCACGTCAGTAACCCGTACATCGGAATCATCGTCTTCCTGATTATTCCGATCATTTTCTTTGCAGGCCTGGCACTCATCCCCATTGGAATTTACATAAGCAGGAAACACATCCGGCACGGACTTGCCGAGCCTGCGTTTGATCGCAGAGCTGCATTGCGGCGACTGGCTTGGTTTTTTGTCATCACCACGCTGGCTAACGTTCTCATCGGTACACAGGTCACCTATCGCGCCGTCGAACACATGGAGACACCGCAATTCTGTGGTGCCACCTGCCACACCATGCATCCTGAATTCGCTGCCTATCAGAACTCGCCCCACTCCAGAGTGGAGTGTGTCGAGTGCCACGTGGCTCCCGGGGCAGCAGGGTGGATTAACAGCAAAGCCGCGGGTACGCGCCAACTCGTTGAGACCGTTTTCAACACTTACCGGAGACCAATTCCGTCGGCCTTGGAGAGCAACCGTCTTATTCCTGCGCGCGAGACCTGTGAGAACTGCCATTGGCCGCAGGCCTTCGGGGGTGTACGTCTGCGTGTATTCAACAAGTACGCAGAGGACGAAGCCAATACGCGCAGACAAACCGTCATGCTAATGCTGATCGGCGGTGGCAAGATCGCAGGCATACACGGAGCTCACGTTGGTCCCGGCATTCATATGCGCTACGCGGCGACAGACGGGACACGACAAACCATTCCGTGGGTTGAATACCGCAATGAAAACAGCGGGAAGAGCCTGACTTTTGTCGCCTCTGGCTCAGCACCAGATTCGATCAAGGCGCTTCCCAAATACGAAATGCAGTGTGTAGATTGCCACAACCGTCCGACGCACACCTTCGAACTGCCGGACCGCGCTATGGACAAGGCGATGGCTCTGGGTGAGATTCCGGTCACACTGCCCTATATAAGGCAGAAGGGGTTGGAAGCGCTGAAAGAGAACTACGCTTCAACCAACGACGCAAATGACCAGATGCCAGGATTCATTATCAGCTTTTACGAGAAGAACTATCCGGATCTTTATGGCAAACGCTCTCAAGATATTCATCAAGCAGCCCAGGCAATTCTTGCCATCTACAACCGCAACGTGTTTCCCGACTTGAAGGTTACATGGGGCACTTACCCGAACAATCTGGGCCACACTGACTTTCCGGGCTGTTTTCGGTGCCACGACGGCTCACACGCGACGGCGGATAACGTATCGATTACGCAGGACTGCAACACGTGCCATGAGCCATTGGCAATGGAAGAAGCATCCCCTGAAATCCTGAAATCGCTTGGCATCACTGAGCGAATCTCAAGCCTCCAGAAACAATAACTACGATAGTGCACATGAGGTGTTCTACCGCCGTTCATACTCGATTCCTGCTGTGAACAGGCCAAGTCGCAGGTAATTGTGAATCCCGGATCACGAGTGACTTGGCGATTTCTCGTAGGTTATGGCTCGCCGTGCTTCCCGAATTGATTAATACTGCGCCGACGTACCGTAGATTCCGGCAGCACTGCAGAGCAAGGTCGTCAAGGCCACTGCAAGAGTCGTTGCGGTCGGGTAGTTGTGCAGTTTGAATTATAGAAATAGGAACGGGGCCGGATCGGGGTTCTTCTTGCAGGCGTGTTCGGCCTCTTGTCTTTCGGCTTCCTCTTCTGTTTGGCAACGGCACACCGTGAGAAAGCATTTCAGACAGATTGATTCAACTGTACCGTTGGCAGCGTAGCGGTGAGCGAAGCGATTGTCCGATTTCTGGACTTGCATTTGCCAACAACTGTACGGCTGCGTCGCAGTGTTGGCGGTGACCTGGGTCACGATTGCGGTACAACTTGGGTGTGAGACTCGCGACGGGGTGCAGGTTGAATCGGCGGTTAAAAAATCTTCAGCCACCCCGAACAGGTAAAGCGGCATAAAGCGGCAATTTTCAGAGGCTAAGCGGCAAAGAAGCCGGGTGGGTTAGGGGGATCTGCCTCATACGCCCGCAACAGGGCAGTCGCCATGTAGGCGAGGGTGCTACCCAGCTTCGACTGGGGGGCAGCCAAATTATTATCAGTAAGTTGTGCGACGTCGTGCCTCTTGAGTCTCTTGCTCTTGCGGCGATCCTAAATCAGTTCCGATTGTGCGAAGTGCAGCCCTGCAATTGCATCCTATTTCGGTCGCACTCTTACGTGACCATACCGCTCCATCATCTGGCTGCTGACATGCCCGGCCAGGGCCGCTGATCGTTTGCTCAGATATAGACACACCTCGAATCATTCGTTTGATTATCGGCAACCCACTCATCATGAAAGAGATGGCCAAGCATGTGCCGGATGCAGGGGTGAGCTGGCTCACTCCATCAGGCTGACGAAGCAGAGACAACGTCGAAGAATTAGACCTGCTGCTTTTTCAATTCGCTAAGGCGAGGAAATCTTCCTGACTGATACTCGGCAAAGAACCTGGCAATGTCTTGCTCTGCCGCTATGTGGAGTTTTTCGCGGGGTAATCGGTCGGCAGTGCTCATCCCACACGCTTATTAGGCGAGCGCGCAACTTGGGGTCATTCTCGACCATCGTCCGTGTAATCGTTCCTTCTGGATAAGTCACTGTTCCTCCAAGTGAAAAATCCGCCTTTCGGCGGGTTCGATTTTTATGGTTTTGATACCGCACTACTACCGGGTATAGTTGACTGGCCTTTCCCGGCACAGTCTTGGATCAGATAGTCGGCCCATATGTGCTAGGCCATATGGAGGTGCCCAATGTCCACGCCAGAGAATGACAGCACCACCGACAATGGATTCATTCGGCAGTCTGCAATTCAAAGCACCTGCCAGTTCTGCCTCCTCACCATCCGATCACGCACGCCGGAACTCTTGGAAGTAGCGGAGAGCGTTCACTGTCAGTTCTGCCCCGTCAGTCCACGCCTACCGGTACCACCCCATTTGCCATAAAAAACCCACCTTTCGGCGGGTGCTCGGCGTATGCTCTATCTGTAGGTCCCATGCCGCAGCAAAACACACCTCTTACGAAGTGTCCAGTTTGTGCCAGCTCCAACCTCCAATCGTCAGAGCGTCAGAATGTGACCCTGCCAGACGACACCCGCGACTCTAACACTCCAGGCGTACTGAGCTACCGATGCGATAATGGCCACGTATTTCTTGGCAGTGAGGCCGCTTAGCGCACAATCGAGAAAAAAATCAAGTAATTTGGGCCAAAAGTGCCGCCCCCGCTTTCAGCATGTTGCGTAAGGTACGTACTTCCGTAACCTTTGGATTGGCTTATCACCTGCATTACCTTTGTGCAAACGCCAAGCACATAAACCAATAACCCATAAGGGGGTGTCGTTTCCATTACGTATCAAGACATTGACTAGGATGCCGGTACTGGAGCTCCCGCGGGCCCTGCGCTGTCGCTCACGAAAATCGACCCATCGGAGCGCTCAAGTTCGCCGCTTGTTGGACCAAGCAAGGGCAGGAGCACGGAAGGAGCGTCACTTGAGTGACGCCTCCATGAATAGGTTTGTTCGTGGCCGCATTTATCGCACGGCCGAAACTGTACCACAATCAGGGATTTACGAAATCGTACACAGTGGCGATCACAGAGAACCGCATTCCGCGACGTTGATCAGTGGAGAGCCGTTTCCTGACTGCGAAATTCGCGACAGCAACCCTCGCGGAGAAAATGTATACTGGGGCTGGGGGAGGAGCAGAAAAAGCCTTCGCGTAATTTCCTCACCGCCCGGCAGTACATCTACTGCATCATCTTTCGCTCACACGACATCCCCCAGCTTCGCCAGTCGTATTACCTCGCTGGAAGGAATGCACAGGGAAATTCACCACATATTGTCGGAGTTGCAAGCAGAACCTGCCCCGACTAGATCGAGTCATCACCGCACTGGAAGGTCTTTCAGCTGGCTCTGCCCTTCGCCGGGGCCGCCGTGCAAAGCCAGAGCAATCATCGACGGCTGTCCCACACAAGAAACGATGAGCGCTGCCGCACGAGCCAAAATCTCTGCGGCAGGATTGCTCCCCCCCAAGCCAGCACGCGCCAAAGGTGGCATCATGCCAGAAACGGCAAATTTGGCGAATTCTTGACGACGGTTTTATAAACCGTCAGAGCCATCTGGTGACAGACGACAATCTGCCGCGTTTTGATTTACTTAGCCCCTCACCGTAAAGCGTTGGGTGCAAATTAGGTGCAGTCCCGCTCCGCGCTTTCGGGGCCGGACCCGCAGCGCGGTGCCGAGCCCCGGCAAAACCGGCCAACGAAGTGACTACCGACTTTGGCGCGGCAAACCGGCCAAGGAGGTGATTGCCGACCCGAGCCGGGAATCGGTTTCTACAGAGTCGACGCATCGATCGAATTTGGGGATGTTCGACGATTTCATCAATCTCTCGCAGATCGAAGGTGGCAGCGCAAACCAGGTCGGCGTCCGGTGCCGGTAATCTGTGGGTTATTGGTGCCGCAGTTCTCTAGCCGGAACCGAATGAATGCGTTGGTGCCGCTCGCGCCTGCAGCCAAACTATTCAAGTTCGCGGACAGGTTGGCGACGTACTGCGCGGTAAAAGATGCCTGAATCGGCAACTCATTGGTGCAACCTACACCGACCCGGGACAGCCGAGCATAAACGTAACCCCGCCTGGAATGAGGGCACCAGAATCGAGCTCCCCGCAGTACTTCCCGCCGCAACCGTGATCGAGCCCACATCGCTGTCGACGCCCGCCGATTGCCTGATAAATATGGTACATGAGTGGTATGAGGTGTGTGACTGCTGTTAGGCTTTGGGTGTTATGGAACTGAGGATTGAGAACGTCCCAGATGATGTAGTGCGAGCGGTGAAGATGGAGGCGCTTGCCAGTGGTAAGACGTTGCGTGGCCTAGTGATCGAGTCGCTTGAACGGATAGCGAGCGGCGAGAACCAGGTGCAGGCAGAGGCACAAGAGCAGAGTACAGCATCACTGCGGGCGCGATCGTCTAACCTGGGGCAATGTGGGGCAGCAGAACAGAGCAAGAAAGCGGCGCCAGTAGAACCGCAGCACAAGACCTCGAGCGAGGAGCATACGCCCTGCCGGCATGGGCTGACGTTCCACCCAGGATGCAATATCTAGCGCTTGGCGGGGATCTCTGCCCAGTCGTGCAGATAGCGGCGGACTTTCCAGTCTTTGTCACTGTTATCTACAATAAATAGGTCGCCGCCTTGCGGTTTCGCTTCTTGTGCCATGTGGGATAACCGAAAGATTGCTGTAAGCCGGCCAGTTTAACGCAGTAGACCGAGAAGACAAGTGATCTTTGACCGTGGCGCGTGTTCAGAAGGCTGGCAAGTGCGCTCGGTTTCACGACGCCGTCGAATGGTTGCGGGCTATTGGGCCTTCTCACCACCACCGGACGCGCTGCTTTTAAGTTCTCCGCAGGCCAAACCCTCGCTCAGAAAAATGCAACACGAAGAGCAGAGGTTGACGAATAAGCAAGCCGCCATATGCGACGGTCGCCTCGCCTTTGGCGAGCTTCCATGACGGTCCCCGGCTTCGTGGGAGAGCTGGTATAGGTTACGAAGGAGTCTGGCCATAGAGGATATGACCCGTTTCCCGGCGTCCTCGAATCCAAGTACTCCATCAATATTACTGTTCTTTCGCGGGTGAACGAGCAAGTCTGGCAATTGCTGCTTGGTCGGCAGTTCGACGCGCAAGCTCTGATAAACAGCCTTCAGAGTCGCTTCCAGAGCCGAAACACCCGCCGTAATCGCGCCGTCTTCGTCTCCTGATAGGCGAGAAACGGCCTTCCGTAACAGTGCTGCCGCTTGCTCCCAGCCCATTTTCTCGACTGCCTCGATGGCCTCAGCCGAGATTAGATGGGCTTCTTGAGGCATTATTAGACTCTTCAGTTCGTATCCATCGGCAGCCAGGATAGCGGCGGGCCATCCCATTTGGCGTGTTATCGCCAATACATCTGCTCATGGCGACGCCACCAGGTAAACCGCCTAGCCGAGCCACCAGAGAACGTCATTCAGAATCTATGTCTACGAGGACAAGACATTTCCTGAAGCATCGGATTCGATGAAAGACCAGCGATCAAAAAGCATACAGCTCCCCGCCCACCTGCAAGAGAGCCACGACTCACATGGCAGGTTCGTTTCGCGACAGGCTGCGATTCGTGTCCTGGCGCTTACAGTCTTAGTGGGGTCGCTGCTGCTGGCTGGTATCCCGGCCCGGCCGCAGGAGGCTTCCAAGAAACAGGACAAGCTTTGGACGCAGGAATCAGGATTCCTGGGAGAGACCTATGCGAAGCTCCAGCCCGATCGGGAGAACACCGATTGGCTGATCTATTTCAAGAGTCCAGACGTCTTGAGAACGTCCAACACTTTCATGCTGGATCCCGTCAAGGTATTCCTCGTTCCTGAAGCCCAACAGCGAGACATCGACCCGGCAGACCTAGCCAAGCTCGCGGACTACTTCGCCAAAGCCATGCGGGAGGAGCTCCAGGCTGGCCACTACAACGTTGTAACTGAGCCCGGACCAGGCGTCATGGTGTTGCGCTTCGCCATTACCAACGTGGCGCCAAATGGCGGCAAAACCAATGCAGTGGTATCCGGAGCTGAGGCCGCGGCGACCCATGCAGTCGCCCCAGGGGCAGGCATACTGGCCCCGCGCTTGAAGGTCGGAAGAGTCTCAATCGAAGGTGAGATGGTCGACTCGGCATCAGAACAGGTGGAGATGGCCTTCATGACCAGCAAGAGCGGGCGCAGATTTTTCAGCGGCTTGAAAGCCTTCCAGAAGTGGGGCGACATCGACGCGGCTTTCCGCTCCTGGGCAAAGAACTTTCGCCAAAGACTCGACAGGGCGCATGCCTCCTAGAAAGAGTGTCAGCGGTACGTTGCTGAGGACAGGCTTCTACGTTGAACTAACCGGGGTGTAGGAATCCTGGCAGAAGCTGGCCGGTGGTTAAGAGAAACTCTCGGAGACACAGTGAAATAACGCTTCCGTGCCACGACTGGCAGACAAGCAAAACAGTACCGCCGCCCGACAGCGCTGGCAATTGGAATCCGATGAGTTAAGGGAGTCAAGCGGCGTGGCCGGAGGATGGGCAAGGCTACGATCGGCGGCCACGAAATAGAGGAAATCGGGAAGAGTTGAAGGGGGCCAACGGGCCCCCTTATCCATCTAGCATTGGCGTGTTGCGGCATCCGCAGCGGTTGCCAATTCGCTCATAAGATCAAAGAACCCTTGCGACTGACCAATAAAGAGACCCATTGCGGTCAAGAATTGGACCACCGCCGCAGCAATGCCATTTGTTTCGGTAGGCCGAATGACCGAACAAGCCGGGAGGCTTCGACTGAGGAATGGGCATGGCTCCGGCATGATTAGGTTGGTCTGGTATAGCTCCCCGGCATCGGAAATGGCATTCAGATTCGGGAAAAACAGCCCGTTCGTGGGGTCGGTCAAGGGAGCCAGCGGATCCGAAACCGTGTTGCCCGCGTCGTCTGACCAGGTTTGAAAGTGCATGGTCTCGGTTGGGCCGATGCTGATCAGGATTCGCAACACTTCTACACTACTGGCCCTCTGCGCCATCGCGGGGTAGAGGCTGTTGCCACCCTGTTCGATAGTCGCCATATGGAACGCCGCTGTGTTGGCAATTGCCTGAATGTGCGCATCAGGGGTCAGGTCAGCGTCCGTTCTGGGAATTGCCGTGAACTGCCCGTTGTGCAAGCCTGGAACGGCTTGTGGGAACACGAAATTGGGGTCAAGATCCGGGTTTTGGGCGCTGCTACGGTATCGAGTATACCAACTGGTGTCCAAGGTGAGCTGCATGAGGTTGGTAAGTCGTAGCTTTCCGCTCGACCCGGTCGCCTGACTGCCCTCCAACGTGCGGAACTGTTCAAGATCTGCCGGCTGTGCTCCGTTTGCGACCAGGTAGGCGTTCAGAAAGGTATTGTGAGTGATCTCATCGTCGGTGTTGTCGTGGATGTACTGGGCAAAGTCCGAGTCAATATTTTGCAGTTTGGCGGTGTAAATCGGACTTCCGCTTCCGCCTGGAACTTCGCTATCTTGAATTCCGCCGAGTTCGTTGTACTGTATCCAAAAGTCAGCTTCAAGGATCTCCGCGGCCGCCGCGAACCTAAGCATGGCGGCATCGCCGGTGTTGAGGCTGCCGCTACGGGTAAGAGTACCGCTACGTTCTCGCGAACCGGCTTTGGCGAAAAGCGACGGGGTCAACAAACCGGGAGCCATAGTTGCCGCACCGGCCGCCATCATTCCCTTTTTTACGAATGAGCGCCGGTTCAGTGGAACCGCTAGGCCGTTCAATAAATCTGTCATTTGGGATCTCCTTTCTTGATGACTCGACCAGAGACGATCGAGCGGCTAAGAGCCAGAGTTGGAGGCGTGTTCGCCATTCTTAATTTTGAGGACTAAGACCCAACTCCACGACAAAGCATATGTCCCGCACCAGCGTGTCTTGTCATGGAAGTGTCATCAATTTGACAAAATGTTATGAAGCATTCGTTTTGTTTAAAGTCACCGTCAAGGAGACTCCTGCGCGGACGGTCGCGTTTTTCGGCGGGTTCACTGGTCGAGCTTTGGGAGGTTCCTTAGTGCTGAAATCCTATGGAGCACAGGTGACCCGTAATCTTCAGACCGCGGGCATGCGCTTCCTTGACTGCGGCCTCCAACTCGTCGGGAGTAATCGTCATATACGCCTTGAAGGATGTCATGCCGCGGTCAGCCCACGTGTCTACAGCCAGACGCGCTTCCTCGGAGCCTGCGAGACTGTGCATTTCAGGAAAAATCGGTGGCTTGCCTTCCAGATAGGGCGCCGTCAGAAACATCTCCGGACCTGCAGTTTCGCCCTGATCTATGCGCTTTTTGATGAGCAGGTCCTTTTCCGGCTGGATGCTTCCCGCCGTGCGCAACGTCGTTACGCCTGAGGCCAGGTACATCAGGGGAAAGGCCGTGGACTGCTGAACCAAGAGCTGTTTCTTACTCGGGAGTGGCGCCATGGTGTACATGTGCTCGTGCATGCCCACCAGCCCGGGAAACACCGTGCGTCCGCTAAGGTCAATCACCCGGGCCGCTGGCAGATTGGGGCGCGTCGCATGCGAGCCGACGTAAGTGATCTTGCCGGATTCGATGACGATGCTCTGTTCTTCCTGCGGCCCTTGGCCAGTACCGTCGATCACTCGAACATGGTCCAGGACAATGACAGGCGACTGTTCCGAGATGTAGGTAGAGCGAGGAATGTTGGCTAGTCGCTGCAGCCGCCGGACTTGCATGGCATGTACCGCCATGGCGACGCACACGCCAACTACGATCAAAGCGAATGCGACCAGCGCTAGTCGTCCGAGCCAGATTAAAACGCGGCGCATCGTGCACCTCGTGGATTAGCCTGCGACTGTCCTCGCGAGAATAGCCTGCACACCTCGTGCGGTCTATGGAAATCGGCTACGTGACCCGACGGCCGTGATGCGGCACGGATCAATATCATCGTGGGAGGACAGCGGAACCGGTCATAGGTATGTGGCCCCCACCCATTCCGGGCATGTGTTCGGCAATCCGGAACCCCAATCCACAGAATCGAAAAGTCGGCGTCCCGTCCTTGTGACCAGTACCTCCAAGTCGATGGGTTGAGCGTGATACAGCCAAGTGGCTGCTGAAAACACAACTTATCGTCTAAGTGAAAAACGAAGGAGGCCGGGAAAGGATTTTCAATCCAACTCAGAGTGGTGGGCTTACCCGTTAACGCTGCCGAAAACGCTACTTTAAAAGGTCGGCGTACGAGTCCGGCTGCACGAGCCAGAATAGCCGCTTGGTGGTAAAGCAGAAGGCTTAGCCTTCATCATCGCTGACATTTTCTTCCGCCTGGCTGCACTCATCGGCTTCCGACCAGTGGACTTCTTCGAGACACGCGCAACCTTCCTCGGCTCGCAAATTCTTCGAGCCCGGCGCCTTCACCCCTGCACCAGCAGCAGTAGAAACGTGACAAACAGTAACAAGTGGACGAGTCCCTGCAGCACGTTGGTTCGGCCGCTGGCAAAGGTCAGGATGCTGACGCCGAGCGTTAACACCAGCAGCACGACGTTGCCATGCTCCACCCCCAAAATTATCGGATGGTGGGTCCAGTTGCTCACAATCAGCATCGCCGGAACCGTAAGTCCAATCGTTGACAACACTGATCCCAGAAAGATGTTGACCGAGCGTTGCATCTGGTTCACAAGCGCCGCCCGCGTAGCGCCGATCGCCTCCGGAGTCGCCACCAGCACCGCGATCACCACGCCGCTCAAGGCCTGCGGCGCGTGGAGAGTTTCGGTCACGTAATCAACTGGATGGGCCAACTGTTCGGCCAGGTACACCACCGGCAAGATGTACAACGCGAGTAGTAGGCCATGGTAGGGCAGCGAATGCGGAGCAGAAGTTGCCTCCTTGTGCTGCACTACCTCATCAGTCTCACTCACGCTAAAGTAGCCCCGATGCCGCCCGGTCTGTACGCCGAGGAAGACGCTGTACAGGCCGACCGTGAGCAAGGCCAGCGCCCACTCCTGCGGATGAGAAAGCGTCGGGCCCGCCGTGGTCGTGGTGTAGTTGGGCAGCACCAGTGACAGAACTGCCAGTGGAATAATCACACCCAGGTAGGCGTTGGCGCCCTGAAGGTTGTAGTGCTGTTCCCGGTGCTTCCAGGCGCCTGCCAGAAGCGAGATTCCCACCATCCCGTTCAGAATGATCATGATCACAGCAATCAAGGTGTCGCGCACGAGGCTTGGATTGTTCTGCCCGTGCAGCATCACCGCCGAGATGCTCATCACTTCGATGAACGTCACCGACAGCGTGAGGACGAGCGTTCCGTACGGCTCGCCCAGCAGCGCGGCGAGGTGTTCGGCGTGGCGTACCACTGACATTGCCGAGCCGAGGATCACGCCAAAGAGCCAGAAGAAAACAAATGCCAGCACCCACGGATTGGCGAGTTTCGACCACAGCGTCTGGCCGGCGACCACAAAAGCCACGCATGTCGTCAGGCTGGCGGCAACGAACCACTCCGCCCGCCACCCTCCGCGCTCAAGATTTTTCTGATGGCTGGCCACGCTCGCGGATCTCCCGACTTTCGCACGACGAACTCGCCCATCCTAGCGCGAACCTGCTCTCGCGATGTCCAAAGAGCATATCAAACACCGTCGAGGTCATGTCCGCCGCGGTTACCTCAGCTTCTCGGCGCTTCGCGTGGCGCGATTCAGCGATTCCGGCACGGCGATCGACTTTGCCATTCCATGCGGCGGCACAGTGTCGCCATCTCTCACCGTGGTCAGCGTGGTGAAGCTGAAGTACACGAGTGCGGTGGCGGATTTCTCTGGCAGGCTCCACGGTGTCCCGAAACGAACCCGGCGAATCCAGTTGGCTAAGAAACACTTCAGGATCTACGAATGCCGTTCGGTGCATTTCGCGGAGGAAATCCACTTGAGCGAATAGTCGGCATCTCGGACAAGTGATCCCAATAAGCCCCGTTGGGAGTTGCCAACCAAGATAGTGAATGATAAAGGACGCTATCGCCAACTCGTTTCTGGATGTAGAAGCGGCCCCACAAAAGACGCTTCCGGCGCTGGGATTTCGCAGAAATCCCAGCGCCAACGACCAAGCAGATTCACATTGAAGCATTTCTGACGTTAACGTCCATTATCATTCACTATCTTGGTTGGCAACTCCCAACGGGGCTTTTTGGGATCACTTGTCCGAGATGCCGACTTATCGTCCAAGTGCTCGCCGAAACCCAGTTTCCGAGTAGCCGACAATCCGGCATCGTGTGCGGTCACACGGGCGACCTTGTGAGTACCTAAGTAGCTGGTGTGCTCCGTGACTGGACCATTATGAATGTTCCTTCCACCCGTAGATTTCCAAAGTCACCTCTTGATTTCTGATGGTCGAGTGTCTACCATTCTATCCAGTCGACAGTCGAATGTCTTCCATGACTCAACAGACACCGGAAGCGCGCCACGAGAATTCCCGCCACGATCGCGAGCACGCGTTTACGTCCCTCATCCATAAGAGGGCAATCCTATCATGTTCGTCTTTTGTTCGCCTAGATGGAGCTGTGTCGCAGGTCAAAATACGCGGATTGGATATCGGGTCCATTCCAGACCGGGTTGCCGGATAGCAAGGAGGTACAGACCTGGCCGGACACTGCTCACGTCAATATCAGCCTGGAGTGTCACAACATGGTTCTGCAATTGTGCAGTGCCGCTGGCGCTCTGAATCTGACTGCCGGATTCGCTGAGCAATGCAACATCGTAGCTGCCCTCTTTACTCCCGATTGGCAACTCCAGAATCACATGTTTGGCCGAGCGACTGATTTCGAGAGGGTGTTGATTGGTCTGAGATGGATTCTGTCCCCGAGCCACAGACAGCTCACGGAGATCCAAAACCGCAGTTACGGGCGGCGGCACCGAATGATGAATCTGCACCCACAGCCAGCCGGCCACCACGAGAATTAGAACCGCAGCCACGGCAATCCACGCCTGCGTACGACGACGTTGGCTCGCGGCTTCCTTGCGCAGCTCGGCGAACTCTTGATAGCACGGGCTGCAAGAGCTGAGGTGCACCAGCCAGCGGTCGACCTCTGGGAGCCGCAACTTGCGGAAAGCGATGCCTCTGAGCACCGCAGAGCCAGGACAGCCAACGCGCTGCGGGTTAGGAAACTCGCGCGACAGACCCTGCGTCAGCAGATCAAACACGCGCCTTTCGTCGTTGTTGAATTCTTCCTGTGCGCTCAGAACTTGCCTACTCCCGTTGACGTTGTCTCCCGAGGAAGCACCAAGCTTACCTTCGACCTCAGAATGCCAGACCGCTAGCCCGTCGTTCCTTCATTTGTGATACCCCAGCCGGGCCGCAAGCTTGCGGAGTGCATACCCAAATCGAAGTTTAGCCTGATGTTCGCTCAGACCCATATGTCCCGCTATTTCTTTCCAGGTGTATCCGTAGACCTTCGCGGCCCAGGCTCTACGTGTCCAGTCGTCCATATTCTGGATGACCTCTTTGACCTGAACGGAAAGTTCCAGATCGCGGGCCGACTTCAAGTCCCGAGCCCCGGGAAGCCGCTCCAAGTCACGGTTGGAAGGAACAAGGTCGATCGTTTCCTGTCTTCGCCGCTCCTTCTTCAGTGCCCGATTGAATCGATGATGAAAGACTCCAAAGAGATAGGCTTCCAAGTCCACTATCGCCGAGCTTTTTTCACTGCGCCGCCGGAGGGTCTTCGAAACTGACTGCAGCACGCTCTCCCAAACTTCGGCAGCCGAAGCAGCGATTTCATCGGGATTCTTATTCGTGAGTTGCCGGCTACGTGTTCAGCCGAAATCAGCAGGCGATCGATCAGGTCATGGAATCTCTTTCTTTCGGGGGCGGAGCTGTAAATCAGACCAATGTCTTCTTGTTCATTGAATCCATGCCTTACGGAGGAGTGGGAACCTCGGGCATCGGGAACTATTACGGAAAGTATGGCTACGATTCTCTCACGCACGCCAAATCGGTCCTGATTTCTCCGCCCGACGTGGCGATCGATCACCTGTTTCCGCCGTACACCAAGGAAAAAGTGCAAGCACTCAGTCAATGGTTCGAGTACTGAGTGGCCGCTAGACCGCACTCACTGGAGAAGGGACATGGTCTTAGCTGGGATCAAGGTAGTTGATACGCCCCTGGTTCACGACGCGATGGAGTTGGCGAGGAATTCCTCGGAGCCGTACCTCTTCAACCATGCTATGCGCTCATGGCTTTTTAGTGTACTGATTGCCGAAAGCGCAAAAGCTACTCCGGATCCCGAGCTCTTGGCAGTCTCAGGGATCCTGCACGATCTTGGACTGACCGACCGCCACGCCGCACAGGAGCGTTTCGAGGTCGATAGCGCCAACGCGGCGCGCTCGTTTCTGAAAGAACGGGGCATTCCGGCACATCAGATCCAATTGGTGTGGGACGCGATTGCGCTTCATACGACTCGTTCCATAGCTCTTCACAAAGAGCCAGAGGTCGCGGTGACGCATTCAGGAATCTTTGTAGACGTGATTGGGGCGGGACTGGAGTTGATTCCTCAGGATAGTGTTCGCGCCATCCTTGCGGAGTTTCCTCGGTTGTCAATGAAGAAGCAATTCCTGGAGTGCCTCTGCGGTGTGGTTCGCCGGAAGCCGGCTACGACTTATGACAACTCCCTGCGCGATATCGGCAGTCGGTATGTGCAGGGCTACGCAGCTCCGAGCGTCGCCGATCTCCTCGAAAATGCACCTTTCACCGAATACTCCGATTTGCCACGGATGGACAGGCACGTCTCTCGTCCGGGAAAAACCAGGATTGTCTCACTGAGAAGCCCAGCTTAGGAAGGATCGCGCATGGAAATTGGAACCATTGGAGCAGGAGATTTCGCACAAGCGTTCGCAAAACGGGCATTGAAGGCTGGTCACAAGGTAAGGCTTAGCAATCGCCGAGGTCCTGAGAGCCTGCGAGAGATTGTCAATCAACTTGGTCCTGGAGCGATGGCTGCCACCACCGAAGAGGCAGCGGCTTGCGAAGTGGTACTTCTTGCTGTGCCCTGGGACAAAGTGCCCGAGACACTTGCAAGTCTTCCCACGTGGAAAAATCAGATTCTGATCGATGGGACTAATCCTTTTCACGGTATGGCTGGAACTTTTAAGCCTGCCGATGTTGGAAACCTATCCACTAGCCAGCTCGTTGGGGCGCTAGCCCCTGGGGCGCGAGTGGTTAAGGCACTCAACAACATGACCGCTCCTAACTTGGAGGCGGATCCGGTCGTCGACGGAGCGAGACGAGTTGCATTTATTTCGGCGGACGATGACGGCGCAAAGCAGCGAGTTGAAACCTTACTAAAAGCTTTTGGCTATTCAGTCGTTGATCTTGGAAACCTCCGCGATGGAGGGCTGATTCAGCAAGCAGGCGGTCCTCTCGCAGGCCGAGATTTCTTGGAGCGAGGAGCATCCTAAATGAAAGGCATTCATCTCACGGCCTACGGTAGTCCAGCTCAGAGCTTGATGATGGTCGAAGTTTCGGAAGCAACCTCGTTTCGAACGGAGGCGTTGCGATGATAAGGAAAGTTGATGTGCAACGATTTAGCCTGACCTCGTCCCGACCATTCGACGAGGTACTTGCAGCGATAAACGATGCGATCGGTCATCCCGATATCGCTGAATTCTGGAAATCGACTCATCGCACGCGCACCGTCACCGAACTCGAAAGCACAGTCCAGAAAGCGCTAGGGAGGACAGGACTAATGTCCTTTGTGCAGTTTGATCACGGTGCGATAGTCCGCAAAGAAACGGGCGGCGAAACGCCCAGAATGGTCCGCATCGTCATGGGCAATCCCCTGATCATGAAAGAAATGGCAAAGCATGTTCCGGATGCTGGCTCATACGCTCCCGTCACAGTTCTAGTAGATGAGCGCGCCGATGGCGTGCATTTGTCATATGACCGGATGGCCAGTCTCCTAGCTCCGTATGAGAATCGCGACGCGCTAGAGGTCGCCCGGGAGTTGGATAGGAAAGTCGAAGATCTCTTACGACATGCTGCAGCTTGAGCGACCAGTCGCAACTCGGAAGGATCCGATGAACGCCGATGTTCTGACGACAATAGTCGCCGATGGAGTTGCGGTTATTACACTGGGCAGCGCTAAGGCGCATCTGTGTCGACGAGGAGACGAGCGACGCGGTGCCCTCGCGCTCCATCGAGGTTAAAGCAAGGAGTGTGAATCATGACTGAATCTGCGGCGCACGTGCGGGTTATCGAGGAAACGTCTGCGTACTGGAGGATTGTGTTCGATTACCCGCCTTTCAACATCGTAGACGCCAGCATATTCGAGGCCCTACAGGATCTGCTCGCGCGAATGGACGCCAGCCCGAGCCTGCGGGTCGTCGTATTCGAAAGCGCGAACCCCGAGTTTTACCTTGCCCACTTTGATTTGACCGGCAAGATAGGGAACATCATGACTGCTGTCGGGGCTTCGGGCCTCCCGATTCTGATGGATACGTTCGTGCGTCTCACCAAGTCCCCGGTGGTCAGCATCGCGAAGATCCGAGGCTGTGTCCGGGGCGTGAGCAGCGAGTTCGTCCTCGCCTGCGACATGCGGTTCGCATCGCGCGAGAACACGCGACTCGGCCAACCCGAAGTCGGGGTGGGATTGCATCCCGGCGGCGGCGGTACGGAACGCCTCCCACATCTGGTCGGTCGCGGTCGGGCGCTCGAAATCGTTCTCGGCGCGGACGATTTCGACGGCGACACCGCGGAACGATACGGGTACGTCAACCGGGCATTTCCAGACGCCGAACTGGACGGCTTCGTCGACGCGCTCGCGCGCCGGATCGCCTCCTTCGACCGGCGTGCCATCGCCGCCGCGAAGAATCTCGTCAACCGTGTCTCGTTGCCGTCCGCCGATCGGCTCCTCGCCGCCATTACTTCTTTTGAGACCGCGCTGACTTGGCCTGAAACGCAGCAGCGAATCCAAGCTCTACTAAAGCGCGGACTCCAAAGGGACGGCGACTTCGAGAAGCGGTGGCCCGCGGTGCTCGGCACGCTCCTCGAGACGTAGTCGCTGTGTGGCGATGTGCAGTCTCGCCGAGCTGGCAAATTAATTTCGCCAATCGCCACAAGATACAAACTCGGCTTCACGGAAGGACGCAGGCAGTCTGATTTATGCGCAGTGCAACCGCAACAATTAAACGGTGCTCGTGGGTTAGAGTCGATGATTCGCTGATGCTCCAGTATCACGATAGCGAATGGGGTGTGCCGGTCCACGATGACCGCAAACATTTTGAGTTCCTGGTGCTCGAAGCCGCGCAGGCCGGACTCAGCTGGTCGATCGTGCTCAAGAAAAGAGAAGGTTATCGCCTTGCTTTTAACGGGTTCGATCCTGAGAAAGTGGCGCGCTATACCGGCAAACAAATTCAGAAGCTCATATTGGACCCGACGATCATTCGAAACCGAATGAAAATCGAAGCAGCCGTACGCAACGCCCGGGCGCTTCTCGCAATTCAAGAAGAGATGGAAAGTTTTGACGCTTATTGCTGGCGGTTCGTCGATGGACGACCCAAACTCAACCGGTGGAAGGCAATGGGGGAGATTCCGGCAACCTCACCGGAATCGGATGCGTTTAGCAAGGACCTCAAACACCGGGGATTCAGCTTCGTTGGTTCGACCGTCATTTATGCGCACATGCAGGCGGTCGGCATGGTGAACGATCACCTCGTCGATTGTTTCCGATATCGAGAGCTTCGGCGGCTCCGCTAAGATTCACCTCTCCCACCCTTTCCCAGTTTTCTTGAGGAGCGCATCAAACCGTCGAGCAAAGTTGGTCCTGGGCGCGGCTGTGACGGATAATTACGACCTAGTCTTGGGCTCTCACTCCATACGTACGAGCACCGAGTCAGAGATCCAGACGCGCCTGATTCAGCAAGGCAGACTTTGAACAAACGGGAACAAAGGATGGATCATTTAATCGAGAAACCCACCGCGCTATACCTGGAGGATTTACACGTCGGCCAACGGTTCACTTCCGGTTCGTATCGCATCGACGAGAATGGGATCAAAGCGTTTGCCACAGAGTTTGATCCGCAACCCTTCCACCTTGACGAAGCGGTTGCACAAACCGGCGTTTTTCGGGGACTGTCCGCGAGCGGTTGGCACACTGCAGCTGTCACCATGCGCCTCTTGGTGACTGGCGGTCTACCTCTAGGCAATGGCATTATCGGCCTGGGTGGAGAGCTCGCATGGCCGAAGCCAACGCGGCCCGGCGATACGCTGCGGGTGGAAAGCGATATCCTCGAAATAGTGCCCTCGCGCTCGAAACCGAACCAGGGTGTCGTCAAAGTGCAAAGCACCACATTGAATCAACACGGCGAGCCAGTCTACGTGTTCACGGCAAAGGTGCTTGTGTTCAAGCGCCCGTCCGCGTAATGCACCACAGCTTACGCCGCTCGCGTTGACGTTCAATGCCTGTGGACCGCGTCGAAGCCGAGAAGTGGCAGGATGGAAGCGTGGCAGAAGTCCGGGTATTTGTTTGGGTCACAACGAAGTCGTTTACTGGATGGCGCTGCCAAGCGTGCCGCTGGGAGCGCCCGTATCGGCGACTCACAGATCCGGACAGAGCCTCCAAAGTGGACGCGCGAATTGCTTTTGACCTCCATAAATGTGAGGAGAGTTCTCTCGTTCGCCAAAAAAATGGCTGTGACTACCCTTGATAAGTGACGAACAGAATGAAATTGCATGCTCAGTATTTCCGCAGGGTTTTGATTGGACTTACGTGCGTGAGTTTTGTGCTCGCTCCGGCCGCATCCTACGCAACTGAGTTGAAGAAACAGACGCTGGTGGCTTGGGATGCATACGTTCAGACGGCAAATTCACAAACGCGTGAGCGCGTGGAAGGTTCCTTCCTCTGGGTAGACGAAGCACACCTGACCGCCCCAGAGCGTTCGTGCCGGCCGGGGATTGGACCTGCCGGTCGCCGCCAAATCCCCGGAGGAAGCAGCCCGGCATTTTGGCTTCCTCGGGTTCTTCGTGGGCGCCGACATCCCGGCCTCCAGCGCCTTGACGCAGAAGCGGTTGGGATGACGCCCAACCAAACAGCCAGGAATGATTGCCGATCTCGACCATATGCGGTATGTCGAAGCCGCCTGAGCTGACTGCGGCCTGCGGCGCCCTGGCGCCGCGGGCACTTCTGGGACGAGAGGAGTTTCCCCATCGTCTTTGCCAGTTGCGCCGCAAGCTATTTCCAGGCGATCGCCGCACCTTCCCGCGTTCGCACCTCATCTACACTGCGTCGGTTCGCATTTTTGTTGCGGAGCTAAAATCAAGCTTATGTCTGCTGTAACCACCCACATCTCCATCGAACCCGGCTCTGAGGCCTTTCCTCTTCTCACGCCTGCACAGATCGAGCGGCTGCGCCCGCACGGCAAACTGCGGCACGTGGAAGCGGGCGAGGTGCTGTTCGAATCGGGCGACAGCAACGTTCCCGTCTACGTGGTGCTGTCGGGAGGCTTGGAGATTCTTCAACCCTGCCCCGAGGGTGTGCGATCTGTGGTCAGCCACGTTCCCGGCAGCATCACCGGCGAGTTTGCCGTCATCTCGGACCAGCGCGCGCTGCTGCGCGGACAGGTCACCGCCTCCGGCGAATTTCTGCAGATCGCGTCCGGCGAGTTCCGCGCTTTCGTCGCCAAAGATGCGGAGCTCGGCGATATCCTGATGAAGGCGTACATCCTGCGCCGGATGCTTCTTATCAGTGAAGAGGCGAGTAATGTGCTGGTGCTGGGCTCGCTCAACAGCGCCAATACGCTACGCCTGCGCGAGTTCCTGGGCCGCAACGGTTATCCCTACAAGTTCATCGATCTGGACACGGACGAGCGCTCGCAGTCGATCCTCGACCACTTCCAGGTCAAGGTGGACGAAGTGCCGGTCGTCATCTGCAACGCGCGCAGCGTCCTGCGGAATCCCTCGATCCGGGAGCTGGCCGATTGCCTAGGGCTCAACGTGAGCATCGACGAATCGCAGGTGCGCGATCTGATCGTCGTGGGCGCGGGGCCGTCAGGGCTGGCCGCCGCGGTCTATGCGGCATCCGAAGGCCTCAACGTGCTGGTAGTGGAAATGGAGAGCCCGGGCGGACAGGCAGGGTCGAGCTCGCGCATCGAAAACTATCTCGGCTTCCCTATGGGTATTTCGGGCCAGGAGTTGGCCGGGCGCGCGCTGGCGCAGGCGCAGAAGTTCGGCGCGAACATGATGATCGCGCGCACCGCCGTGCGCCTGGAATGTGATCGCCGTCCATATCAGGTCATCCTCGATGAGGGCACGCCACTGCCGACGCGCTCCATCGTGCTGGCCGCCGGCGCCCAATACAACAAGCCGCCCATTCCCAAGCTATCGCAGTTCGAGGGCAACGGCGTTTACTACGGCGCCACCGCTATGGAATCGCAGTTGTGCGTGGGCGAGGACGTGGTGGTCGTCGGAGGAGGAAATTCTGCGGGACAGGCGGCGGTTTACCTGTCGGGGAAGGCGCGCAAGGTTTACATGCTGGTGCGCTCGGGCAAGCTGGCGGACACAATGTCGCGCTACCTGATTTCGCGCATCGAAGAAAACCCGGCGATTGAGCTGCATTACAAGACGGAGATCGCCGGCGTCGACGGCGACGGACACCTGGAGCACATCAGCTGGCGCGATGGCGATAGCGGGCAGATTGTCCCCAACGACATACGCCATCTGTTCGTGATGACCGGCGCCTCGCCACGCACGGGGTGGCTGGAAGGGTGTCTGGCGCTCGACAACAAAGGCTTCGTGCTAACCGGCCACGACCTCGACCATGCGACGCTGGAAGAGAGGGCGTGGCCGCTGTCGCGACCGCCGCAGCTTCTCGAGACCAGCCTGCCGGGGGTGTTTGCGGTGGGGGATATCCGGGCCGGCAATGTGAAGCGCGTGGCGTCGGCCGTCGGCGAAGGATCGATCGCGATTCACCTCGTGCATCAGGTGCTGGCGGAGATGTAGGTGGAGTCTCGGGTTCGAACTTGAAGGTGGTGCCCCAGAGCCTGCCCTGAACCTGCCCGAACTTCTGGATTGCGTCCCCCAAGACGTACTGGACCTGCACTGGCGACCCGCAAGTAGCCATCGGCGTTCTTAGTGATCAGGAATTGTGTCCCAGTCCCGGCGTATTTGCCTGTCGTTTTCTTGGTAAGCGAGTAAATTCGGACGGCATAGGTGGCGGTTCCGAGGAGCCGCTCAACTCTCCTCCATCAGCGCAGCAGCCTGCTTGCCGACCTTCTTGAGCGCCACTTCGAGGCCACGAAGCTCCTGGGGGCTCAGTTCAGAGAACACTCTCTTCATCTGGCCAGAATGCTTTCGGAAGGCTGAAACAATAAGGTCCTTGCCGCGTGGGGTCAGGGCAACGATCCGAACGCGCCGGTCTTGGGCGCTCTCGACCCGGCTGACCAGGCCCTTCGCGACGAGACGATCGACAGCGATACTGATCGAGCCTGGAGTCAGATCGACGATTGGGCCTATCGTATTGACGGGCAAAGGCCCTTTGTGCAGCAGGACTTCAAGCACGCCGAAATCCGAGAGGCCGAGTCCGGTCTCTTCAATACCAGAGGCTGCGTACCTTGTCAGGGCACGCATCGCCTTCATCATGACTAGCCAGACGTGGTCCGTCACTTGAGTGTCTTTCACTATAAAAATCCTGAATCCTCCATGAGTATATGCCAATCAATTATTTTGTCGTCAATATACTTTACGTAATGATGTTGGTTTGGGCCAAAGCAGAATGACATGGAGGAGATACGGAAATGACAACCACGAACAACACAACAACGCGGACCAAGAAGGTCTTCTACTGGGTAAGCACCGGTTTCGCCGCGCTCGCGCTCACTGCGGCCGGCGCCATGAATGTTATGCGCGCGCCACAAGTCGTCGCCACCATATCCCATCTCGGTTATCCGCCGTACGTGGCAACCATCCTTGGCACTTGGAAGCTGCTTGGTGTACTCGCGATTCTGGCACCAGGATTTTCACGAGTGAAGGAGTGGGCGTACGCTGGCTTTTTCTTCGACCTGACCGGCGCGGCGATATCGCATGCCGCATCGGGCGATGCCGTCGGCGTAGTCATCGTCCCGCTCGTCCTGCTCGTTGCCGTGGTGGCGTCGTGGGCGCTGCAGCCGGCGCGCGGTGCTTTGGTCGCACAGAAACTGACGACCGCGCAGGCAGTGTAGGCGGAGATCAGAATGACAACCGGCGCAGAGACCATCGCACGCCGCAATACCACGCAGCTGAGGGAAGGTCACGGATGTGCAGGGGTACATCGACCTGTTCGCAGACGACCTCGTATTCTACGCCTGCCAGAAGAGTAGGAGGTTTCAGCTATGACAAGCGATCGAACGATTCTCATCACGGGAACCCCGGCTCGTATGAAAGCTGTCAGATTGTTGGAATATGGTGGGCCGTTGGTGTTCAACGATGTACCGACGCCAACCATTGCACGCGACGAGATCTTGGTCAAGATCAGGAGTACCGCCGTCAATCATCTCGATCTTGTTGAGGCCTCCGGAACGGCAAGACAGATACTCCCGATCGACCTGCCATGGATACCTGGTCATGAGTTTTCAGGGATCGTCGAACAGATTGGCAGCGACGTTGCGGCATGTGCGCCAGGTGATGCCGTATTCGGTACCACCACCGGGATGGGCGCGTATGCAGAGTACCTGGCTGTCAAGGCGACGGCCATCGCAAGAAAACCTTCCAACCTCTCATTTGAGGAGGCAGCATCTGTGCCGGTGGCCTCCCAAACTGCGTGGCAGGGACTCTTCACCCACGGTCACCTGGAAAAGGGACAAACGATCCTGATCCATGGTGGCGCCGGCGCTGTGGGCGCCTATGCGGTGCAATTGGCATCGCATGCCGGCGCCACCGTCATTGCCACGGCGAGCGGCGACGATGAGGCGTACCTCAACTCCATCGGAGCCAGCCGGGTTATCAATTATCGAGAGGAGCAGTTCGAGAAGCTTCTGCGAGAGAAGGTCGATGTGGTCTTCGACTTGCTCGGTGGCGAGACACAGAAGCAGTCGTTCCTCGTCTTGAAGGAAGGTGGCCATCTCGTATCCGCCGTTCAGCCCGTATCGCAGGAAGAGGCAGCGATGCACCATGTGTCGGGCGTGATGATGCGGCTCGCGCCAACAGGGGACGTGCTCGGCAGAATCGGGCGACTGCTGGAAGAGGGGACAATACGACCAGACGTTGCGACGGTGTACGCACTCCAAGATGCAGCCCAGGCCTGGAAGGACGTCGCCGAGAAACTGCCAAGGGTTCATGGGATGTCGCCCAGTGAGCCAGGAGAGCCAAGACGAAAGAAACACGGCAAGATCGTGCTTCGTGTGGCTTAGCGGGGTAATGGAGGAGATTGAGTTATGGTCGGCATCGTAGTCGTAACACGAGCGGCCCTGTTGATCGCTCGGCGCGCCTCCACTTGGACGGTCGACGAACACTTGGACGGACTGTCGCCCGGATGTGTTGCGGTCGACCTGAGCAGCCCGGCCCAAGTGTACTGCGGAACTGCGCGTGCCGGTCTGTTCCGAAGCCGCGACAGCGGCCGGAATTGGGAACCAGTCGGACGGGGCATCGACCACCTGATGGTCACCGCGGTTGATGTGGGTCACGCGGAACAAGCTGACGGGTTCGGCGTCGTCTATGCCGGCACCGAACCAAGCGCGGTGTTTCGCTCCGACAATAGCGGCGACAGCTGGGTGGACCTCGCCGGATTGCGCGCGCTGCCTTCTGCTGACACCTGGAGTTTTCCCCCCCGGCCCCAGACGCATCATGTTCGGTGGATCGAAACCGATCTGAGCGTCGCGAATCGTGTGTTCGTCGCGATCGAGGCTGGCGCGCTCGTGCGCACGTCCGACGGCGGGAGAACCTGGCGTGATCGCGTTCGCGGCGGTCCGTACGACACGCACACAGCGGTGACGCACCCGCTCGCACCCGGGCGGATCTACTCAGCCGCCGGCGACGGGTACTTTGAAAGCACCGACGCTGGGGACTCGTGGAGATCGCCCGAGAATGGATTGAAGCACCTCTACCTCGTGGGCGTTGCCGTGGATCCGGCGGATCCAGATACCGTGATCGTGTCCGCAACAGACGGACCCGGCTCTGCCTATTCGCCGCGAGGGGCCGAGGCGTACGTGTATAGGAAGACTGGGGTTCAGAGATGGGAACAGTCAATGAGCGGCCTGCCCGGGGCGAAGGGCACGACTGTGAGCCGTTTTGCCACTCATGCTGGCGAACCAGGCGTCATCTACGCCGCCAACAACCGCGGCCTCTTCAGATCAGGTGATGCAGGACTGAGCTGGAAGGCTATGGACCTCCCTTGGCCAGGCCCCGGGCTTGCAGATGGCGTGGCGGCGCTTGCCTGCCTTCCGGAGTGATATGGAAAGACGTTCTGCTGTCGTGTCCCTGATCGTTGTGCTGCCGGTTCGTGTCGAGCGAATGAATCTCCGAATTGCCTCTGTTGGCAGCGGAGTTCGAGCATGTCAATTAGGATTTCGTGAAACCGAATGAATAGGAGGGAACCGTAACAATGATGGAGAGGATCGAGAAAATGAGAGTGAGTGATGACGCCCTTGACCTGGTGTTCCGGAAAGCCCGTACCTACAACGCATGGCTTCCCAAGCCAGTTCCCGAGGAGCTGCTGCGGCAGCTCTACGACACACTGAAGTGGGGGCCCACGAGCGCAAACATCAGTCCTGCGAGGTTCGTATTCATTCGTTCCACGGCTGCAAAGGAGCGGCTCCGTCCATCACTCGCGCCTGGCAACGTAGAGAAGACGATGGCCGCTCCGGTCACGGTCATCATCGCCTATGATCTGAAGTTCTACGACAAGGTGCCCAGGCTGTTTCCACACTACCCCGCCATGCGCGACATGTTTGTGAACAACCCCCAGCTGATCCAGGAGACTGCGCTACGAAACTCTACCTTGCAAGGAGCCTACATGATGCTTGCGGCGCGGGCTCTGGGACTGGACTGCGGGCCGATGTCAGGCTTTGATAACGCAAAACTCGATGAGGAGTTCTTTGCGGCTGGCAAATGTGAGTCTTGCGAGCAGGAGTTTTTCCCTGAAGGGCATGTGAAATCGAATTTTCTCTGCAACATCGGTTACGGCGACCCTGCGACGCTGATGTCGCGGGGCCCTCGGCTCGACTTTAGCGAGGCATGCACCCTGTTGTGATTGCCGTTTACTTGCGCTCGAACACGCAGCAACATAGCAACAGTAGCATCGGTGGTTTGCCCCATGAGTGTGATTGGGGGCTTTTCGATCACGCTTCTTGGAAGGGTGACGGGCAACTCTGAAGTAACCCAAGGTAAGGTTTGCCGACATCCATGTAAGTCAAAGTCAAGAAGAAAAACGCGAGGTCTCTAAGCGCGCTCGGGAGAGCGCGCGTTTCGTTGATCCGGATTCAGGATTGCGCACGAGTGCCTCACGGCGGATGGTCCCCGCATCCGATGCAGGACCGGACATCCATTTGCTGTCTCAGGCTCGCGAGAGCCGTCACAGATGATTGAGTTTGTGTTCGCTGCCAGTCCCGAAACAATTCGTAATGAGCCTCCGGAGCATTGCCCCTTCGCTCAGTCGGCAACCGGCGGGACCTGGCAGCCTGCGCGTTCCTGTATCCCGATGTTTTTGCTTTTCCATTATTAGGAAAAGGTTTTTACGCAGCCGCTGTTCGGCTGAACTCTTCGGCAGGCACGAAATCCTGGTTTCTGCGCTCGACCGCGAGCATATAGCTGACCATTTTTCTGGCAACAGCTAGCGTAGCGCGGTTGGGATTACCTCGTTCCAGTTCTCTGGCGCGGACCAGGGCCAGCTCGGGTGACTGCCGCGGCGCTAGTTTGGCTGCTTCGATCAGCACCCGCTGGATATGCTTGTTGCGCTGCTTAGAAATCGGCATGCGCATGACCTTGTCAGCGGAGCTTTTTTCATCTCCGCAGAGCCCGCAGTAACTGATGGCCTGCTTGATCGATGAGAAGCGGGTGAAGTCGCCGATCTCAAGAGCCCACGTTAGCGCAGTGATCGGACCCACGCCCGGCACCGTTCTCAACCTCCGCAGCCGTTCCTTCAGCAGTGGATCTCGTTCCAGCGAACTGACCAGGGCGTAATCGAGCTTCTGCGATCGTCGGATCATCTCCCGGCTCAGCTTCAGCAGCGGGCGTATGCTCTCGTGCACGTCTTCGTTGGCTGTCATCAGTTCCGCGAAGTAGCCCACCTTGTGCAGTCGTTGCTTGTTGTAGCTGACCCCGGTCTCCATCAGCAGGCCGGAAACGCGGTTCTTCATCTGCACCATCTGCCTGATTACCAGGCTGCGATAGCGGAGCGTGCGGCGCCGGTCGCGGATCTCGGTCGATGCCATGTGGCACTCGGGCAGGAAATCGCATCGCAAGCAATCGGCGATCTTGCCGGCATCGATTCTGTCGTTCTTCTTCTTGGCCGCAGCGATGGCGCGCAACATCAACGGATGCGCTACCTTCACCTTCTCGGCATGTGGGAGCAGGTGATCATAAATCCACCCGGTGAAGATCGTCGCCTCCATGGCGATGGTTCGGGGCTGAGGCATCGTTCGGATCCACTCATCCAGCTCCCAGCGAGTCGATCCAATCTTGCCTTCTTGATACACACGACCAGCCGCGTCCTTCACGCAATAGCTGATCGTCTTCTTGTGTACATCGAGTCCAATGACGTACATAGTCTCTGAGGAGCCTCCGAGGTGTTCTCTGAATCAGCTTGGAGCTGAGTTCAGCTTTTTGTAACACCTAGCGCTCCTCCTCGACTTAGCATTCAAACAATCCGCTCGGTATCATACGGCTAGATTGGCGGATGGCGGTCATGCGTCAACTTGTCCGCTGCCCGCATGGCGTGGACACATCATTGCCGTTAGATGCTGAAGACGACCTTGCCGAATGGCGGCCATCGACAAGACTTATCCTCGAAGCTCGCACTCTCGTCTTCCATCAAGTCCGGGCATTTCCCGAGCGATGCCCACGGATGACTTGCCCGACCAATTCTTCGCCGAACCGTCTGGTAAACGGGCCCGAGCCCAATAAGAAGCGATAATAGATGGCGCCAAAGATCGCGTCGTTCAGCAGGTCAGGTTCTGTATCTGACCGCAACTCGCCTGCATTCTTGCCCCGCTGCAGATCGGCGATGGTAGCGGCCCGCCGGGGATTGACCCATCGGTCGAAAAACGCCTGACGTATAGCTGGCTCGCTCTGGCCCTCAGCGATCAGCCCAGCCACAATCTTGCCAAACGGCCCGTTGAAGGCGTCGATCAAGCGCCGCACCCGAAGGCGCAGAGACTCTTCCGCGGTCAGGACCGTGGGCTTCTCCAGGTTGGGAGCCATCCGCTCGCAGAGCATGGCCAACACCAAGGTTGCCTTGGTCGGCCACCATTTATACAGGGTGGGCTTGCCGACCCTGGCCCGCTTGGCGACCTCCTCTATGGTCAAGTCTCGGACCGACTTTTCCTGAAGCAGGGTATAGACCGCATTCATGATGGCGGCATGCGACGACGCCATCTCGCTTGGTGGCCGACCTTTGCGCGCAGTGGGGAGCACGTTCTTTTTCATGGAACCAAGTTGAACGGAACGTAGCGTAAATTCAATTGACATCAATGTCAGTCTAATATAAAACGTAACGTAAAGTAAATTAAATTAACAGCTCGATCACATAGTTGACGAAAGCCAATATCACCGCAAAAAGGAGAATGCAATGAATAATCAAGAGCGTCCCTACGAACCGCTGACTTCCCAAAATGCCGCGCTCGTTCTCGTCGATCATCAGGTCGGTCTCATGACAGGGGTCCGTGACTATTCGACCGGCGAGCTCAAACACAACGTCGTAGCTCTGGCCAAAGCTGCGAAAGCACTGAAACTCCCAATCGTCGTTACCACAACTGCGCGTGACAGCATGTGGGGTCCGACATTCCCCGAACTCGTGGAAGCGCTGCCAGGGATCGAAATCATCGATCGATCATCGGTCAATGCCTTCGACGACGCGCGCGTGGCTCGCGCGATCGAGGCGACCAAGCGCAGGAAACTGATCTTCGCCGGCATCTCGCTCGAAGTCTGCGCCGCTTTTCCGGCCATCACCGCCATGGGGAAGGGGCTCGACGCCTATGTGGCGGTTGACGCCTCCGGAACGTTCAGCGAGACCAAGCGGCAAGCTGGCCTCCTGCGCATGCTACAGGCGGGTGTCGTTGTCTCGGACTACACGACTTTGATGGTGGAAATCCTCAAAGACAATGCGCGACCGGAGGCCGGCGAAGTGTACGGGGCCATGGACATGGGCTGGGCCAAGCTCGTAGGCCAGATCGCCCAAGCATACCGAAAGTGAGCGGGCTCATCTCGGGTTTACGTGCTTTCGCTAACAGGCTGGCGGCAGCGGCTCGCTGCAGCCGCTGCTCTTGCAGTCGGTGCAGCCGCACGAGCTTTGCTCGACACGTCCCGCTACTCCTGGATGGCGGGCTACCCGGGAGTAATCCCTTTGCGCAGCCAGAATTGCAAGCCGAGCCTAGCCGATACGCTTGACCTCGGCTCCGGTCAGGGCCAAGAACTACGTAGGATTATGTCAGCAATGCTGGCAAAACTGTTGGATATTGCCGGTAATCGTGACACGAATTGTCATGAATTGTGGCATTGAACTGCAGTTTTTCCCTTGAAATCATCACCGGTGATGTCACTTACTCCGGCATCCTACACTCCTCCTCATCCTCTGCAGCCCTTGTTTCCGGTTGCGCCTGTGGCGCAAACAGCGAGGGCGCCTCCGGTTCGCGAGAGACGGTCGTCGCCGCTTGTGTCGGCGGAGTTGTTGGGCTCGTCGGGCTGGATGGCTTATTTGACTTCTTCCGTGCCTCTTCGCGAGCCGCTTTGGCGGCTGCATCCATTTCGGCTTTGGCAGAGGCCAGCGTGGTTTGGAGTTGTAGGTGTGCCCCAGTGAATTCCACCAGCTGCTGAGGAAGGTCGCGATCGAGTTCCTCGGCTGTGCCGGTGATTGCCAAAGGGGTGGTGAGGGCGTTGTTTTCGGTGTCAGACGCCTTCTGCGGAACGACGGTGGCCCTGATCGTATCGCCCTCGACAAGGGAGACGGTCAGGAAGAGCCTGCGTTTTCGCAGCAGTGGCATCAACTCAGTGAACATGTTTTTCTCCGTGTATCAGTTTGGAAGCATGAGCAGCGTTCAAAAATGGTCTCGGTGATACTCGATATCGCCGTAGTCTTGATCTGCAACCGAGAGCGTAGAGGACTGCTCCCGCCTCGACGTAACCATGCGGGTTCATAGCCCGTTTATGCAGTTGGCAGTTTGCAATCCGGAAGTTCACAGATTAGGCCCATCAATGACCGACGCTTAGGAGGAGTTAACCTGCCCTAGGCAGCTGCGCAATATCCGCAGATTGCCCAAATCACTCGTTCCTGTGACACCCGTACTGGCAGCCCGTAGTGCTTTCGCGTAGCGTGTAGTGGCTTCCCCGCTGTGAGTCGGGCTTGAGATGTAGAATAGAATATATTTGCGTTCTACTCTACTGTCTGCTATCTTCTCTACCATGGACGTAATCGACCGGGCAGCCAAGCTCATTGAGCAAACGGAGTCTACGCTTAAAAACTTGCTGGCCGAAGCTGCACAACGGGGGGACTACGCAGTAGTAGAGCGTCTGGCGATATGGGCGAAAGCGATCCATGAAATAACAATTCGGGCAACGGTCGGTGAGCTGAAGGGGAAGTCGAATCAGCCTGTGATCAAAACTGTAAGCAAACCCTGGCCAGGGATTGCGGATCAGAAGACGGTCGCGGCTTCGCGAAAGAAGACAACGCAGTATCCGAGCTTCATACGCTCAGGTGACGAACTCATTATGTTGGCATGGTCAAAACGAGAAAAGAAGGAATACCGGCACAAGGCTTCGCACTTGGTGCTGCAAATTCTTGCGAAGGCTATGACCGAGCGAGGCTCCGGCGGACGCGTCTTCTCAACAGACGAGCTACTTCCAATCCGGACTAGCCATGATGGGAAAGAAGTGCCGAATTACAAAGCTTATGTCGCTATTTCCTTTATGAAGAGGGCCGGTGTGATTGAGCAACACGGGCGCAGAGGATATTCAATTCCAAACATCGGTGAGTTCGAACATGAACTCGAGAATCTCTGGAAAGAGCTTCCAACTTAGTGACTGAAGGAGTAAATGGGTGATGCCACTAACATCGCTTGCCGACTATGTGAATCCGCAGGAGTTCATTTCTCAGGCCGCAAGAGCGACCACCGGCGCGACGGTCGAAGCGCTGCTTTCCAGACTCCCAATCACGCCGGAAGACCAGTATGTCTACAACGAGGACTCACCCGCAGATGGGTGGCAGTCCAACAAGTTCCATTGGATTCCCGTCGGGCGCGATCGCGGCAATGCCGGTCGGATCAAACAGGCAAATCATCCTGTAAACCCAATTGCAGAGCGAGTGGTGAATGGCATGGAAGCCATGATCGAGATGGCAAGACAGCGCGAGCTTGCCGAAGACTCTTCCATTGCTCCCCCGCCGAGCCCGCGCGATGGACGAAACTGATTCGACACGGCTTGCTCGCTAGACAACGAACTGCCACTGTTGACAGAATAGCGACATGGCGATTGATGCCCGAATGCGAGACCTCGGTGACTGTGCCGCATCGCATTCAGGCGTGACTGAGGCTGTGGTCGTCGACATTGACGCCTGCCATAATCTTTCCCTCTTTCTAAAATCTCGCACCGTACCCGAAGACCGCGAGGATAGCTCATTGGCTGGCTTTTCTGCCCCTGAAGTTGGGAATTTCTACCTGCTCTTGGTCGCCCTCTGTCACCAGACCTCTCCGCGAGGGAAAAAACCCGTCGAAGGGACAATAGCTGGGCGACACGTCAAGGGTTGGGATTATCTGTCGGGGAAACTGGAAACTGCAGCAGGTGTGAATAGAGCGGTACTTTCGCCGGAGTATTGGGCCCTCATCGCCGAAGAAGATGTCAGCGCGCTTTTCAGAGACGAGAGTTTGGGCGAGCGATTAAGTGATCCAGCGGGTCGCGCTGTTCTTATCCAGGATCTCGGTAAGAAGATGCTGAGGCACTCGTGGGAATCCGCCGAAGAGTTATATGCCTTTTCACACGGACAGATCGCAACCGGAACCCCGAACCTCCTCGAGCTGTTGAGTGAGTTTCGCGCCTATGACGATCCGGTGCGAAAGAAGAGCTACTTCTTTCTCGCATTGATGCGTAACGCCGGACTTTGGACTTACGCCGATCCGGAAAAACTCGGTGCTCCTGTCGACTACC
The DNA here is from genome assembly GCA_963748225.1 of uncultured Acidobacteriaceae bacterium. Taxonomy (GTDB): domain Bacteria; phylum Acidobacteriota; class Terriglobia; order Terriglobales; family Acidobacteriaceae; genus Bog-257. Next base: position 769,563 of record CAVVHW010000007.1, on the reverse strand, counting down.
ACGAAGTCCGTGGGCACCTGAGGCTTGGAACTGTGCAGGTTCGCGACTCTGAGCTCCGTTCAAAACTCCTCACCGGTAAGGACGTAACACCCGAAGAGGACGTCTGCCTTCGCCAGGCTGTACATCAAGCCATCATGCTTGTGTCTGAACACAGCGGATTACGGAATCCTAGTCAGGTCCATTACCTATTCTGGAACGTCTTTCGTTCATGTTGTACGCGAGAAGATCCACACTGTTACTCCTGCCCACCGACCTGTTCACTCCCAGCTCGATACGTACCGCTTGCCTTGTTCCCTGATGGCACAAGGCATTGTCCTTTTTCGAACCTCTGCCGGAGCGCAGGGCGTGAGCCGAAGTTCTTAGAGCACAGCTTCGAGACGGACTATTACTGATATTAAGTACTCTCCGAACACCATGTTTCAAAGGACGTGCTTGATGCCCGATCAGGATCCAAAGCTCCGGCATGAATTTGTGGGCATGATGTTCGCGATCACGATTGGGGAAGTTGGCTTGCAGGTCGCTGCCCTCGTGCAGGCGGGCCATCCGGCTCGATTTCTTCCCGCATACAGCCACCTAATTTTGGCGACAATAGTCGTCGCCTCAAGTTGGGTTGGATGGTCAGTGAGCTGGGCACCAGGTGCGCGCAAGGATGTCGGTGGCGTCTTTCAGTGGGAGTTTGTGGTCCTACTACTCGATGTTTCCCTAGTTATTACATATTTCATTCTGGTCAGGACCGTGGACTTTGGAAAGGAATCTTCCCCCCGCATCGACCCTGCGGCGACGGTCGCTCGCTGGATTTGGCTGATTTTCTTTCTTTATTTCGTGTGGGATGTTATGACGAAGATTGTCATCTATCTCACGAATCCCGATGGGGAATGGCTACGCCTTCAGGGATCACGAATGATTCCGACAATTACTTGCCTCATACTCGCGGGAATAATATGGCACGAAGTTGGAGGTGCAGATTCGGCACATCGCCTAAGTGCAGATTTCGCGCTGCTCTGGCTGGTGCTGCTTTTCCGTGCTCTCAAGGATTTTATTTCCGCCTGCTTCCCTCGGGGTGCAGCGGAGCACTCCTTTTTTCGCCGGGCATGGCTCTCTTTGTCATGGACGGTGGTGTGTTCCTGTGGAATCTTGCTGGGAACGCTGGCGACCAAGCAGTCATGGCGATTGCCGCTGCCTCAGAAAGTGCTCGACGAAATTAACTCTCCACTTCCAACAGGAAGCCGTTTTGTTGAAAACCCGTCGGTAATCCAGTTGTTGCGCTCTAGGAACTGCTAGGCAAGACTTCCTTGGGCAACTGGTGAACCTGAATGGGTGACCCCGAATGTGGCAGAGTGAGTACGAAAGGTGAGGCAACACCAAAGGGCAGCATTGTTAATGCCTTCTGCGTCGTACACGCCCACCTGCACTAATCCGCACAAGCAAAGCTCAATATTTACGCGGCTCTCTGATCTGCCACTTCTGAGCTGCTCAGCACGACTCCGCAACCGTGTCCATAATCAAGTGGCACCAGAACTGGGACCGACGGGTGACCAGAAGATTATGATGATAGGACGAATTTTTAAGTCCAAACAAGGCGCGGGTGCCGTGCAGATTTTTGAGGAATTTCACGTTTAGCTGCGGATTTCTGACCTTGCGGTATGATTCAGACATCCGTTAAGGACAACGTGCTTCCCAGCCACTTTGTGCCGACGTTCCTGTGAAGCCTCTGGCTACTCGTGAACACTGCATCCAACCCGGGTTACTGTGCTCTCTGTGTGGCTATAGCGGACGCCCAGCGCCGCGATGACCCTTTTCTATACAACCGCAAACTGCTGGAATCGGAGCGATTTCTTGTGCTTCCGAGCTTGGGACCGCTGGTGCCAGGGCATGTAATGGTGGTCAGTAAGTCGCACTGTAATAGTCTCGCTTCAATGGGAGCAGTTGCCATTGAGGAATACGAGGACTTGGCCGCCAAGTTGAGGTCCAGCCCACAATTCCGTGATGATGACCCGATGGAGGCCGAGCACGGATCCAGTGAAGGGGACAAGGCTGGTGCATGCGTCGTTCACACGCATGTTCACTGGCTGCCAGGAATGGGTCGTTTCCTGGGGGAGTTCGAGCGGCGTCTGCCGCTGCGGACAGAATCAAGTCTGCTAGAGCTGGTTGCCGTAGGAGAGCCTTACCTGTTTGCTCGCGGCGGCGGGCGTCAGCAATTCTTCGATGCCAGAGGTCTGGTGTCACAGACTGTTCGCCGGACTTTATGTGAACTATTAGACCGGGATGACGTGGATTGGATGCAAGCACCTAGGCTCGATTGGGTTGAGGAGACAGTCGCGGCATGGCTAGCACAGGAACCGGAACTCAAAGGACTTTAGACCCAGACAGAGTTGTCACTTGGCTGGCATCGACTTTTGCGCGCCGGAATGGAGACGGCGTGCTCGTTGGTGTTGGTGAGGATGATTGCGGTGTTATCCGCATTGGAGAAACAATTGCGGTGCTATCGACGGACTTCATCAATGCTACGCCGATAGAGACTTCCAATTTGTTGTCACAGTGCCACGTCGGGCGATTTCACAAGTCGAAGCACTTGGGTTTACTAAGATTGGAACGATAACCAGCAAACGGGGGTTCTGGATAACTGAACGTGGCGGCTCAGTACGCCGTAAACTTCCAAACGTTGGACACAAGGACCGGGCGGGGCAGCAGTTCGCAAAAGAAATCAAAGAAATTGTAATGCAGGTAAAACATGGTTAGCGAGTCGCCGAGCCTGGGTGGTCAAATTGACAACGCCCTCGAGCAGATAACTAAGCTCTTCTTGGAGCAGTGTACGCACGGCGAGCAGACCAAGATTTTACCCGGAGATTATGCAGCCTGCGGTCAGTTCGTAGGACAGGACGCAGCGCAGATTCAGCAATATGGATTACACGGCATCTCCGCGGCACTTCGTGTCCTTGGCCCCTGCCCAACTGAGTCTTGCCGCGTAGTGGTTAGAAAGCTCGTTTGGTTTTGCGAATCCATCTTTGGTCTACGTGCACATCAGTTGAAACTCGTGTGTAAATCGCTACTCGTGTTTGCTTCACCCTCCCGCAGCAGCATTTTCCGAGGGCAGTTGTGGAACTCGGACCAAGGTTCTGCATCCTCCTGGAGGAATTTCTCCGCTTGAGTTCCTGGGAACTGTTCTAAAATCCAAAGATTGCTGAAACGGGTTTACAAAAGCACGCGACTGCGCAAAGTGTCCCAGCCAAGTAGAGAATTGAGTGGGCGGGTTTCTGCTGCGCGCACTCAGCAGGAGATTCAATGGGCGAAGAGTTAACGCACGAACAAGTTGAGCAGCGATACATTACGCTCATGGGGCAGGGACTCGGCGCGATCTACGCGCGCCTGTGGAACGAATGTGTGTGGCTCTTCTGGCGATGGGACGATTACATCGTCCTCTTCGGCACGAGCGAGGAACGATTGAACAAGCTCAACGAAGCTGCGTCCGCGTTCTTCTACCAACTTCAAGGGACGCTGTTCGAGAGCGTGCTGCTGCACATGTGTCGAATGACCGACCCGGTGAAGTCGCGCGGGAGAGATAACCTGACGCTCGAACTTCTGCCTGATCTCGTGGACGCTGCAATCCGCAACGAGCTGAAGAACCTTCTTGCATCGGCACGGCAGAAGTGCGAATTCGCGCGCGGTTGGCGCAATCTTCGCATCTCGCACAGCGATCTTGGGCTGGCTCTCGACAAAAGCGCCAAGCCGCTTCCCGCAGCGAGCCGTAAGAGCGTGCGTGAAGGTCTCGACGCAATCGCAGCGGTTCTCAACAGAGTCGGTCGTCATCACGGCGACGAGCATGTCCGGTACGACTTGTTCGAGTCGCGCCTCAGCGCGAGAGCGCTCGTTTGCGTCATCGAAGAGGGACTGAAGGCGGAGCAGGAATGGCGCGCTGCTGTCAAGGCTCAGAGGGGCAGCGGGCAGTAGATGGCAACTGTCGTAAGCGGTGACATTGTGCGAAGCTCTTCGTTCAGGCGTTCTAGTTGCCGCATCTAGTCGGTCACGAGTTATCTACATAAGTGGTTATTTATGTGTTAGATAGCTAATCACACTCTCTCGAATACGATATGTCAATATGGTTCTATTATGGAACTATATTGACAAGGAGACGTATTGCTGCTGATATTAGGGTCATGCGATCCCGCATTGATGAGCTGTTGCCCATTGCCGAAGAAAACGAGGGTTTCGTGACAGCGGCGCAGGCCCGCAGCCTTGGCATCAAGGATTCAGTCCTGGCGCGTCTCACCCAGCGGGGAAAGCTTCAACGGGTGGCGCGCGGAGTGTATCGAATCCCTTACTTCCCGTCGGATCGCTTGGGGCAATATCGCGAAGCGATCCTGTGGGCGCGTGCTGACAGTGGGCCGGAAAAAATAGCCTTATCCCACGAGACCGCGTTGGCGGTTTATGGCATTTCTGATGCGAATCCGCCACGCGTACAGATCACAGTGCCGAAAAGTGCCCGCCTCCGTCGCCGCCTACCCAAGTGGGTGGAGATTCATCGTGCTGATCTGCGAGCATCGGATATCGTCACTCGCGAAGGGCTTCCCGTGACCACGATCGAAAAAACAATTTCCCAACTTGTTGAAGAAACCGGCCGTGTCGGATTGGCACGAGGCGCTCTGAAAGATGCACGTAAGCAGGGCTACATTAGCGCCGAGAAAGCATTAGCACTCACTCGCCGTCTCAATCGATACGCACACGCGGAAGGGACACAAGAGGCGAAAGTGGGGAAAGTTTAACTCATGACTCCGAAGCCGGTAGAGCGGTTGGAGAAAACTCTTGCGCGTGTGGCTCGCGAGCAGGGTCTCGATCAGGAAAGGCTTCGCCGTTGGGTCTCGTTTCTCGCACTTTGCGGCGTTCTGGAGTGCGCCGTCGAGAAAGGTGTCATCGATATCTACTACCTGAAAGGCGGAGTCGCCATGGAACTGCGCTTCGCGCGGGCGGCGCGCACCACCAAGGATTTCGATCTTGGTCTTAGAGGCAACCGCGTGGAACGTATTCGGCGGCTTTCGGAAGTATTGCAGCTCGGCTTTGACGGGTTCACCTTCCGCTTGAAACCCGAACAACACGAGATGGAACTGGCAGACACCGTCCGGGTCGAAGTTGCCGTGGAATACAAAACCCGGGCATGGCAGACCATTGAAGTGGATCTCGGTCCGGGCGAAGCACGTGACGTAGACCTGGTGAGGCCCGCCATTGAGGGTCTGGCGGAAATGGGCCTGCCCATCACCAACCAAGTCCGTTGTCTTGGGATCAATGAGCAAGTGGCGCAGAAGCTTCATGCCTGTACCGGACCTCAAAGCCAGGATCGCGCACGCGACATACTCGATATCCTCGTCGTCGATATGCTTGGCCAATTGGACCGTGTGCGCGCACGCGCGGCGGCGGAACGAACTTTCGCGGAGAGAAAGACCCATGCGTTTCCACCGGAGACGATCATTCCTCCGGAGTGGAATGTAGAACTTGAAACGCTGGCCGCTGAGTTGGGATACCGTACGACGAAAGCGGCAGAAATTCAAAAAGAGTTTACGAATTTAGTTGCCGCAATTGCCAGCGCCTGAAGCCACCTAATTGGTCACTCCCGATTGGCACGAGGCCAAACAATCCGCCAGCGTCCCGCCAATGTTGCGACCCAGAACAATCGCTTCTTAGGGGTTCCACGGCGTGATGGTAGAGAACGGGCGCACGTTGATAAGAACCCCGCGTATGCTGTTAATCCGGAAAGTGAAAGAGCTGAGAATCCCGATGTCTTGACTGGGATCTCGTGAATTCGAGATTCGCACGCCTGGAATGCAATCGGGTCCGGACTGCTTTCCAACAAGAACACAAGGCGAACAAAACTTACCGGCAGTTTTACCGGCAGTTGGCCTTGCGTGTACTGACAATCAGTGACTTGCAGCGCCGGGAGGCACCTCTAACTAGTTGAATTCACTGATAATCTCGGCCCTGAAAAGGCTGGCGTCGGCGGTTCAACTCCGTCCCTGGCCACCATAGATTCAACAAGTTGCGCGTTCATCAAGAGCGTCCCACGTACCAAAACGTCACAATAAATTACTGAACCGTTGCCGGGGCCTCAAGCCTGTTGACCGCCCTGCGCCTCGATTCGGGAATATCCTGAACATAGATGTCCATCGTCGTGCCGATGCGCGAATGGCGCATCTGGCCCGGTACCCGCTCCCGCTCCAACGATGACGCTGTGCTCCTATGGCACAAAGCTGACCCGGGATGAACTTGCCCGAGTGGCGACGCCGGCGGCCACGGCAACACACAAACCCATTCCGCATATTGCAGTCGTAGAGAAGCTGATCGAAGCCCTCAGCTTCCGACAGATTGGCGTTGTCCGGGAGGAGTACGCGGTATCCGCGGACGGCATGAAGATGTTCGGGGCGATGGACCTGAGTTCCGGTTTCGACGGGTGCCGTTTCGCCATCGGCCTGCGGAACAGCCATGACAAGAGCTTTAGGCTGAGTGTCACTGTCGGCCTGAGAGTGTTCGTTTGCGAGAACCTCGCGTTTCACGGGGGAATACGCACCTGGGACGATGTTTCTGAATTGACAAGGTTCCTCACGGCACCACCTCTGTGTCCATTCGCACCTCATCAATGAATTTGGCAGAAGACCTGGCTTCAGGGATTCATCAAAATGACGGTCGTGGGTGGATCCGTCGTCTTCATGCCTGCGGTTATCGTCGTCTTCGCTTTGGTTAAGCTGTTTGGGGCCCTGAAGGTACTGGCCAAGGCTCTTTCGCCACTGCTCGGAATAGAGTATTTGTCTGGTGGACTCGTTCTCGATCTTCTCGCAGTCATCGCCATCCTCCTGCTCTGCTTTGTTGCGGGATTGCTGCCCAGGGGAGCGAGCGCAAAGCGCATGCGGGAAAAACTGGACAGAACCTTGTTGAACTCCTTTTCCGGATACGCCTTCATCAAAGGATTCGCTGACAATGTGCGCCACAGGGAAGAACTCGCCGGAAGCTTTATCCAAGTCGTGGTCCAGTTTGACGACTATGTTCAGGTCACGTTCGAAACCCACCGGGGGACGATGGCAAGATCGCTGTTTATCTGCGGCCTTTTTGGCACTAGGGGAAATCCCTAGTTGTACCACCTAACCCCAGTCTGTACTGTCAGTTTTGGAGTAATGCGTAGATTGGTTTCGTCTTCGCCCAGGGAGGCTCACGATGAAACGAATGGCCCGACTGATCGTTTTTCTCGTTTGCTCAGTCATCTCAATTGAATTGGTGATTGCTCAAACGCAACCGAACCAGAACAAGGCAGGCACTCCCCAAAAGCCAAAAAGCGAAACCTTAGAGCTTGGCAAGTCCTATGCTGCGTTGCGCCCTGAGCAAAGGCGTCTGGTAGACGAGTTCGTTCGCCGTTATAACGCCACCACCGGAAGCAAGCTGGTTCCCGAACAGGCCTACGACAACGCTCGACTGTCCATTCGCACTACGTTCGACGCCGTAACCCATGCGCTGCTAAACGCTAAGATCACGGACGTGCAGGGCAAGGACCTGGGTCGCGCGATTGACCTCGTGGATGCCGTTGACGAAGTGATGGGAGAGGAATCCGGTGTAGGCGGCGATCGTCAGTTCCGCCTGTATGTGTACCTGAAGCCCGGCGCGATGGACATCCTGAGCCGCAGCCAGCAGTTCTTTCGCGATAAGGACAACAGCGTTTATCACAAGGGCTTCCCCATTTGCTACCGGCTGAAGAACGGACCTCCCTCGATTCAGTTATCCATGTCGCGCGACAACAAACTGGCCGACATTGATGTCGATTATCGTTCTTCCGGTTTTCCTAAGGCGCTGGTCAATGGGCACCTGACCGCTTCCAACTCGGACGTCCGGGCGTGAAACAATCTCGACCGCCATGATGGGCGCTGGTCGGGCCTCAATGGCTGGTGGCGCAACGTTTTTGGACAGCTCGGAACGGGCGAGACGCCGCCCAAGGAGAAAGCCACCGAGCGCATCGGGCAGATCCCCTTGAACCCCAGCGTGAAAGCCAATCAGGGCATCGACAAAAGCGCGCACGATTTTCTGCAGAGCTGGGTGGTGAAGAAAGAATCGAATATGTCGGTCGCCTATTTTTCCCGCCGCAGTTATCCGTGTTTGGAGGCGATGCCGCAAAACAGCAGGCAATCGGTATCGCAAGGCATGGTTCGGCTGCGAACCCTGATGGCAATGCAGAAATTCAGCGACAACATTGGCACGGTGAATTCCGTGGCCGACGTGTTCGAGCCTGCCGACAAATGGTCGCAGGCATTGAAACCGGCAAAGAATGCGTACGCATCGGAATTCCGGCTGGTGAACTTGCCGGCGGACATAGCAGCGGACGAGGAATGCATCGCCATCTCGGACGCCGATTCGAGTAAACAGTCGAAAGAGAAGTATTTTGCCACTGCATTTCGAGGAAAACAGGGAGACCGCGGGAACAAGGTCATGTCCCTGCTTTGGGCTCAGGAGGGTGACTACTGGAAAATCATTGCCATCCGCATCGAAGATAGCAGCGATAGGGACGTCGTCCCAACCAATGCTACAGCTCAGACCGAGCCTTCGGTGGAAGAACCGCGGACAATTGCCGGTGATCCCGCTGCCATAAAAGATGTCACGCAGTTCTTCAGCCGGAGATGTCGCGCTTGGTAGAAGGGCGAAGACGATGGTGCTGTCGGCAACCCTTACGGAGAGCTGCGACGTTACGCGGAAGAATGTTGGCGCGGTACGCCAAATCCTTGCCGGTCTTCCTTCGAGGCGTCCAATCTCTCTTCACCGTCGGCGAACGAACATGCAACGGTGGTCTGCAATCGCCCGCGCCAGTATTTGAGGGTTGCACGGCGTTCCTCTGGAACGGCTTGTGTCAGATCAGAAACGAGCGCGTTCATGCGCCGCATGACCTGCACGCTGGTGGCGCCATAAAAGCAGATCTCATTAAAAGCCAGCCGAACGAGATCGTCCCAGGTGGGAAATAGAATCACGAGTCGCAACTTGCCGTCGCTGTCACGATGATTTCCAATCTCCAAGTGGCGTTGGCCGAGGCGCAGCAACAGGTCCTCGATCTGGTCAAGCGCTTGCACCGCCGTGGTCGGATCGTTAATCGCCGGCGACAAAGACTTGATGGCTATGTCCACGAGAAGCCGGATCGCGTACTTGGGATCTTGTTCGAACGTTCGCTGCGCACCAAGCTCAATGGTGTCGCGCAACTTCCGTTCATCAATCGGCTCACGCGCTCCAAAGACATGCACGACAGGCATCAATTCCACGATCGTATCTCCGACCGCCACGACCATCTCGATGGTTCCGCCGGAGGCTCTAGCCAGGTTCACCAACGCCTCGACATCGACCGCTTGCACTGAGCGAGGCCGTCCGTGATGGATCAGCGTCTGGGTGAGGGGTTGCGCGCGAAAATCGTCCACTACAAAAGCCGCAACTTCCGATTTCATTGACGGATAAATTGTCGCTATCACCTTCCGTCCCTGATCGCCCGTGAAAATCAACATGCGGTTGACTTGGAGTAACGTGATCCGGTGAACCAGGGCGATGAACATAACCACACTCGCCAGCAGGAGACCGACCACGACATAAGCGCTGATAAATGGAACCGTTTCCGAACCGTTTCGAGCCACCCCACTAAGCGCCGCGAGCGCATAGAGAAAGGTGGCGGTAAAGACCCCCAAAGCATGTGATATGACCCGGTCACGAGCGACCCACAGCACCAGGCGGGGCGAGTAGGCCGTGGCGCTGAACTGCACCATGACGAAGGTCAGCGAAAAGACGATGGCGGTCAGGGCAAGCATGCCGGAGGCGATTGAAGAGTAGAGAGCGATTGCGACTTCTACGCTCGCCGGGTGCACGAGCCCCGGAAAGATGCGGCTTTCAAAGCGGGGAAATGTCAGCCCCGCGGCAAGCGCGGCTGCGGCGTATAACCCCGGGATTGCCCAGTTACTCAAATGAAGCCTGTATTTTTTGGGTCGCATAGTGGCGCTCCTAAAGATATTGAGGTGCTTATCCCCATAGTGTTTTGCCATGCAGCCAGAGCGCCTCACTGTGGCGAACAAGAACCAGGGCGATTTTCCTACACACGACTGACATCAGGCCAGAGTGCGGTCGCGGAATCTCCTTCGATCCAGTTAATCCTTAGTTTTTCGCGAATCCTTGGATGCTCGTGGTCAAACCTTTCCGCAGGGACCATTGCCGGGGAACAAAGGGCTACCGGACTCTCAACGTTAACCTCTCAGCCTATCTTAAGCGACTAGGGATTTCCCTAGTTGTCGAGTGGGAGGGAGGTGGCTAGCCTGCGACCAGAGGGCCTCGTCTGTTCATGCTCCGGCTCTGGGCAGCCCGTGCGCAGGTGCGGTGACGCGATCGAACCGAACGGGTGGGCCGGGCTGCACCATGATAGCTTGTTAACCTGACCGGAAGAACGCTATGGGATCCGATCACACCAAACCATCCTCGATTTCGGCCGACGAGGCATTACAAAGGCTAATCGCCGGAAACGAGCGATTCCTGCAAGGCCAGGCGCACTTCCCGACCGTCTGCAAGGAGACTCTGGCCGATCTTGCCAGAGGTCAGCAGCCCTACGCCACGATCCTCGGTTGCAGCGATTCGCGCGTGCCCCCGGAGCTGATCTTCGACGCTAACTTCGGCGAGCTATTCATTCTGCGTGTGGCCGGCAACGTGGTTTCACCGGAGGTAATGGGCAGCTTACAGTACGCGGGGCAGCATCTGCACACACCATTGTTCCTGGTGCTGGGTCACGTGGGATGTGGCGCCGTGAAAGCTGCCCTCGATAGCAAGCTTTACGACGTGCAGCATGGATCACGGATTCAAATCCTCGTGGACAACATCGTGCCTGGTCTCCGGGGCCTCGATGCAAGTGCAGCAGATGAGGATCGTCTTGCCCAGGCTGTCGAAGCTAACGTTCGGTGGTCGATGCGGCAGTTACAGGACTCTCCGGAAGGGTCTCGTGCCCTCGAAGAAGGCCGCGCCAAGCTGGTGGGAGCCGTCTACGAGATTGCCTCCGGTCGCGTGCGATTTCTAGCCGATTCAGCTACATAGCCTTCCTGACCAACCCAACGCAGTTAGTGGGTTCCGGCAGACGTCGGTTCGAAGTTCCTACTCCATTATTGGCATTGCCTCCCCTCCTCAGGCGCATAATTGGCGCATAATTTCAATGGTTTCCTCTGGCCCGAACGACCTTACGTCAAATGCAGCGCGTATATCCAAGGAAGCGCTTTGGTTCGACACTTGGCCTCTTCAGGCCAACCATCCGGAGCTCGCTTGTTCTGGCTGCGCTCCTGCTCGTCTATTTCACCCCCGCTTCCCAGGGGCAGGTTAGAAAAAACGTTCTCATGATCAACGTCGTCGGACAGTCCCATCCTGGTCCGGTGATGGTGACCAATCTGATCCTTTCGGCGCTGCATTCAGACCCGCGGTTGCAGGTGGAGTTCTACTGGGAGAACCTGGATGCCGTCTATCACCCCGAAGAATGGCAGGAACAGCTCGATGCCATCCTCCAGCAGTATCGCCACCGCAAACTGGATCTGATTGTGCTGGTGGGGCCGAACGCGATCAAGATCGTGACAGAGCCTAAGACGATATTCCCCAATGTCCCGGTGGTCTTCTGTTGCACCGTTCCAGGTCAGCTCGACCAGACGAGACCCGATTCCCGATCGACGGGCACGTGGTTTCAATTGGAGCCCGCGAAGACGGTGGAGGCTGCGCTGGCTTTGCTACCGGAAACTCGCCACCTCTTCGTGGTCGGGGGCCAATCCGATTATGACCGACGTCTCACCGCGCTAGTAAAGACGGACCTCGTTTCTTATAAGAACAAGCTCGACGTTACCTACCTGACCGACTTGCCTATGAGCAAACTGCAGGAAAGGTTGAGGCATCTTCCTGACCACTCCATAGTTCTTTATCTCTCCTTCTTCAAGGACGCCCAGGGGCGGGAGTTTCTCAACATCGCCGAGGCTCTTCCCATGATCGCTGGCGCCGCGAATGCTCCGGTCTTTGGCATAGTCGACACACAACTGGGCCACGGTATTGTCGGGGGATTTGTGGTCAGTTTCGAGGAACAGGGCAAGATCGTGGGCCGCGATGCCCTCGAGATCTTGGCGGGAAAGCCGCCGCAGGACATTCCCATCGTGCAGGGTCCCAACCTTTACTTGTTCGACTGGCGCCAGTTGCAGCGATGGAAACTCGATGAAAGCAGGCTGCCCGCCGGAAGCACCGTTCTGTTTCGCCACGCGACTCTCTGGGAACGACACCAGCAGACGGTGCTCATCGGATTGCTGGTCATTGTGAGTCTGAGCCTGCTGATCTTCTATCTTCTGTTCGAGCGGAAGCAGCTCGATGCCTCAAGAAACGAGCGGATGCGCCTTAGCGGCATGCTCATCAATGCTCAAGAGGATGAGCGCGCCCGGCTTGCATCGGAACTGCACGATGATTTCAGTCAGAGGCTGGCCGTGCTATCGCTCGGATTGGAAACAGCTGCTGAAATTGTTCCCGAGTCCCCAGCGGAAGCAAATCGGCAACTGCCTGAGCTTATGAACTCCGCCGGCGAGATTGGCGCCGATCTTCATACGCTGTCACACCGCCTCCATTCCTCGACTCTCGAAAGGCTTGGGCTGGCTGCGGGAGTGGCGGCATTCTGCAAGGAATTCGCCGCTCAACAAGGAATCCAAGTTGCGTTCTCCCAGGACGACGTGCCGCGGTCCGTCTCTCCAAACGTGGCACTGTGCCTGTTTCGAATCGTCCAGGAAGGACTCCGCAACGTAAAGAAGCACAGTGGAGCAGTTCATGCGCAAGTGCAACTCAAAAAACTCAACGACGCAATTCATTTGTCAATCTCGGATGATGGTAGGGGATTCGACGTGGAAGAAGTTGGCGATGGACAGGGGCTCGGACTGTGGAGCATGCGGGAGCGGGTGCGTCTGGTAGGTGGACGATTTGAAATTCGTTCGGAAACTCAAAAGGGGACCAGGATCGAAGTATGGGTGCCGCTGAGAAGGAAATTTGATGTGGCGCGGAGTGAACCTGCGGCGGAGCCGGCTGGTAGAACTCCGATGGCGTCAGGACAGAGCAGTCGATTGACCCGACCGGTGTCCTAGTATCGACCGGCCCCAAGGCCGAAACCGGGCGGAGGCGCAATGGAAAACCGTCTACAGATCCTGATCGCGGACGATCACGTCATCTTTGCCGATGGTTTGCGGCTTCTTTTGGAGAAGCACTATAGCGTTTTGGGGACTGTTAAGGACGGGCGCGCACTCGTCAGGGAATCTTTGAGGCTCAAGCCAGACATGCTCGTGGTAGATGTCGGTATGCCTCTTTTGAACGGACTTGATGCTGCCAAGCGAGTGCGCGAACAACTTCCAAAAGTGAAGCTCGTATTCCTTACCATGCAGGACAACCCTAATCTGGCTGCCGCAGCGCTTGAGTTGGGATCGGCCGGATTTGTGCTCAAGCATTCGGCAGGATCGGAGCTCGTGAAGGCGATAGAGCAGGTGCTGCATGGCAAGTGCTATGTCACTCCTAAGCTAAGGTCAGAAGATTGGGTTGTGCAAAAGACCCGGGCGCGCCAGTACTCCAGCCATTTAACTCCAAGACAGCGTGACATTGTCCAGATGTTTGCCGAAGGGCGTCCGATCAAGGAGATCGCTGGACACCTGGACCTGAGCGAGAAGACGGTCGAGTTCCACAAACATCACATCATGGAAACCTTCAACCTGAAGAGCAATGCCGACTTTGTACTCTTCGCCCTGAAGCAGGGTCTGATTTCGATAGATTCCAATTCTTCCCAGCAAACCCCATCCTCCTGATTTCACTCACTGAGTGCCTTGCGTGACTAGGGTTTTCCCTAGTTGTGAGGGTCTCGATACTGGACCTAACATTGGCGTGTTACTGTGAACGTGTCTCGGCGACGATGTGTCGCCATCGGATGAGCCATGTCAGATACCGGAAAACCTGAAAGTTCTGAGAATCGTCTACGTGTCCTGTTGGCCGACGATCATCCTCTCGTGCTGCAGCGAGTGGCAGCGCTTCTGCAGTCGACCTTCGAAGTGGTGGGAGTGGCTCACGACGGGCTCGAAATGGTCGACAAGGCGATGCGGCTGAGCCCGGACATCATCGTGGCCGACATATCGATGCCGGAGTTAGACGGAATTCAAGCGGCCCATCGACTTCGGAAAATGGGAGCGAAGGCTACTATAGTGTTTCTGACGATCCATGAGAGCCCCGAGTTTGTGGAGGCATGTCTGGCCGAGGGGGCACTTGGATTTGTGCTGAAAACTCAGATGAAGGCTGATCTGATCCCTGCCATTAACTCGGCATTATTGGGCCAGTGCTTTGTATCTTCCCACCGCCACACTTAGGAAATCCCCAGTGTCATTCGGATTCGCCGGGGCATACGATTTGCTCGGAGAGTCGGCACATGACGCGTAATCGACATATGCTTGCAGAACTGCCATGCTCGATGCCGGGCTTATGTTTTGGCGTTCCTCTGGAAACGGTATATTACAAGTTCATTGCTGCGTCTCAATGCGCCGCCGGAGTTTTTACTCGTGTGGAAATATAGGGTTACTTACCTCACTGCGTTGTCTCGCGTCGCTATCATCCTGACGTTCTTCACCTTTCTCGAAGGTTCAACAACCATTGCGCAGCAGACGCTGCCCAACGCTCCCAGCGCCGCGAAAGCCAAGGCGCAGACCAGCCGACCCTCCGACACCGGCTGGCCTCGTACATTCACCAGCGGCTCCGACATATTTGTTACGTACCAGCCACAGGTGGACAAGTGGGATGGGAACAGGGTTGATCTTTACTCTGCCGTCGAGTTTAAAGCCGGGAAGGATAGTCCCCCGAAATACGGAGTGGTTTGGTTCCAGGCCCGAACCGAAGTGGACAAGCTTAATCGGCTGGTGACACTGGACCAGGCTCAAGTCACAAAAGTGAAATTCCCCGTGGCACCGGATAAGGAACCCGAGCTTACGACGCTGCTGGAGAAGAAACTGCCAGGCGCCACCAAGACCATATCGCTTGACCGACTGGAGGCCGCGTTGGAAGCAAACGGCGAGCCGGTCAAGGGAGTCGAGGTCAAGAATGATCCTCCGAAGGTGATCTTTGCGGCCAAGCCATCCCTGCTGGTTCTGATTGACGGTACGCCGCAGCTGCGCGAGATCCAGGACACCAAACTTGAGCGTGTGATCAACACGAGAGCAATCATCCTTTTTGAGAACGACAAGAAGAAGTACTACCTGCGCGTACAAGACTGGTGGCTGGAAGCCAAGGATCTAGAAGGCCCGTGGAGCTACGCCAAGAAGCTGCCGGATGACATGAAGAAGGCCGAGGAATACGTAGTCAGCCAAGCCGCCGGGCAGACTCCGCAAAGCGATCAGGCTGCAAACCAGCCTTCGCTGAAAGAAGCCGGCAAGAAGGCGGAAATTCCAGTGGTGTATGTCGCGTTCGGACCAACCGAACTGATCGAAACCAAGGGCGAGCCGGCGTACAAGCCAATTCCGGGTACCGGTTTGGAGTACGCAGAAAATACCAATGGCAACCTGTTCCGCCTGAGCAGCGAATACTACATTCTGATCTCGGGCCGCTGGTTCAAGGGCGCTTCGTTGGAAGGGCCTTGGACATTCGTTAGCGGATCGGACATGCCAGCCGACTTCGCCAAGATTCCGCAAGATAGTCCCAAGGCGACGGTACTGGCGTCCGTACCAGGTACGCCCGAGTCGAAGGATGCACTGATCGCCAATTCGATTCCGCGGCGACGATTACTCGCTCCGAAGCCAAGCTGACTGTGAAATATGACGGCGAAGCGACCTTCGTGCCGATCGAGAGCACCTCGATGACTTATGCCAAGAACACCAGCGCGCCAGTCATCAAGGTTTCCGACAATAACTACTACTGCGTTGAAGCCGGAGTGTGGTTCAAGGCGCCCACCCCGCAGGGGCCGTGGCGCGTGGCCGACACTGTGCCAACGGAAATCTACGACATTCCTCCCAGTTCGCCGCTCTACTACGTTACGTATGTGAAGGTGTACAACTCGACGCCCGAGGTGGTGTACGTCGGCTACACTCCGGGGTATTACGGCACCGTGGTCTCGGCGAGTACGACGACCGTAGTTTACGGCACCGGATGGTACTATCCGCCGTATATCAGTCCCACAGTGTGGTACGGCTGGCCATACACCTACGGTGTGGGAGCCGGATTTACCTACACCACCGATACCGGATGGAGTTTTGGCTTCGGCTACGGCTATGGCTACTATCCCTGGTATTACCCGTGGTGGGGACCGATGGGCTACTACGGATACGGATGGTATCCGTACTACGGCTGGGGTGCGTGGGGCGGCGCGGCGGTTGCCAACGTGTACGGAGTTTGGGGCAATACCGCCTACTCGCGAACTGCGGCGGCGTGGGCTAACCCTTACACCGGAAATTACGGAGCCGCCACGCGTGGCGCCTACCATAACACCCAGACCGGCAGGACCACGGTCGCTGGTCGCGGCACCAATACCAACATCTACAGCGGCAATACTGCTGGCTATCGCGGTGGCGCGACCTACAATCCCAACACTGGGATTGTCGCGGGCGGCGGAGCCGGATACGCAGGCAACATCTATACCGGCCAAGGCACGGCAGGACGCTGCGGATTCGCCTACAACACCAACACCGGCGCTGGGGTGACGGCAGGGAAAAACAATGTCTACGCCGGCAAGGACGGAACGGTGTACCGCTACAATCGCGACAGCGGCAGTTGGTCGAGCAACAGCGGCAGCGGCTGGCAGTCCACGACCAAGCCGGACGCCAACCTGCAACGCCAGCAGCAGATGCGCAACCAGGGCGGGCAGCGGACGAACAACTTCAACTCCATGGGTGGCGCGAGGATGGGCGGCGCACGCATGGGTGGTGGCGGAGGCCGGCGGCGGTAGAAGGAGAGAGCGGCACTTGCAGAAGGCTGGGCCTAACCAGTAACCCCGTGTGCTCCCAGAGCTACCGTTCCGGCGCGCACGGCAAGTGCAATGATGATGCCCGTCAGCAAAAGCCCCAGGAATGCGATTATGATCGCGGTGATCCTCGATGGTTTTTGTACCGGCCGAAGGTCGCCGTACCCGACGGTGGTCGCCGTGACAAACGACCAATAGAAACTATCGAAGCGTGACCAGCCTTCTTTCCTTCCCACGACCTGCCCGAGCACCGTGATCGCGGCCGCCAAGGTCAGCAGCAGCGGAAACGTCAACCAGAGACCGACGCCGAACTCTTTCAGAAACGTTATGGTCAGACCTGTAAAAATCAACTTATCGATACCTCCTGTTTCGCAAGAAATGCCCTGGCAACGCACGTCTGCCCGACGATTGTAGCTGCTGGTGCGAACCTGCTTCTGAGGAGATGCTACACATCGGAGTTTCTCGCGAAAACTAGAACTCATCTCATAAATGTTTCTGCATCGTATCAGGGCACGACTTTAAGTCGTGCCGAAGCGAGGTGTAGAAATGGTGAGGGCTTCAGCCCCTGCAAGAACCGGCTCGGCACGGGCTGAAGCCCAAGTCAGTATCAAGCCTGTTGCGGCACGTCTGAAGACGTGCCCTGATACAAGGCGATTTGTGAGATGGATTCCGGGGAAATCCCCAAGGTGGTCGAGAAGACGAAAGATCCTCCAGTTCACGTTTCCCCCGGCCGTTCCCGCTAAATCTTTCGCGATCCCTGCCCTCCAGCGCTGTACTAGGGAATTCCCTAGTTGTGGGACTTGACGGCGGCAACTATGATCGGGCCGTGATCCGGACCGCTTTATGAGTTCCCATTGGAGTTGACTAAGCGGGCCGCGTTTAGGTGCGGGTTTGGCGTGATTGCACCCTCGGGGAGGATTCGGCCATGACTGTTAAACAACTCGCGTACGACAAAGTCCAGATAAATCAGGCCTTGGAAGCGTCCATCCATATCGGGCTGGCGATTCTGCTGACTATTGCATGCCTGTTTATTCTGCTCCCGTTCATCCCACTACTGGCGTGGGGGGTCATCATTGCGGTGGCTGCTTACCCGACATTCAAGAAGTTGGAGAAGCTCATGGGAGGCCGTGGCGTCCTGGCCGCAGTCTTGTTCACCTTGGCTCTTCTGGCTGTCTTGATTCTGCCGGTCTTCTTGCTGGCAGGCAGCTTGATCGACGGCGTTCAAGTCGTGACTGCCCACATAAAGTCGGGAGCCGCGATCATCCCTCCGCCACCGTCCAGTATCGCCGGCTGGCCTCTGATAGGCGCTCCCCTGACAAAGTTGTGGGTACTGGCCTCCAGAGATCTAACAGGATTGATCGCACAGTACGGTCCACAAATTAAGGCCGCGCTTCCTGGGGTACTCTCCGCCACCGCCGGATTTGGAGCCACGGTGCTGCAATTGCTCCTCTCCATCGTAGTAGCCGGTGTGCTTCTAGCCAACGCACAGGCTGCTTATGAGCTGACCCGCTCGCTGGCCATCCGCCTTTTCGATGAGAGGGGACCCGAATATCAGGAACTGGTTGGATCCACGATCCGCAGCGTCACCTTCGGCATTATCGGTGTTGCGCTCATCCAATCGGCTTGCGCCACGCTAGGTTTTCTCGTGGTGGGACTTCCTGCAGTGGGCCTATGGGCGGTAGTTTTCGTGATCGCAGCCGTGCTTCAGTTCGGGGTCGTCGCATTAATTCCCGCTGTGATCTACGTGTTTGCGACCGCCAGCACAACCACGGCTGTGATCTTTCTGATCTGGTGCATCATCGTTGCCTTGATGGACAATATACTGAAGCCAATATTGCTGGGGCGTGGTGTCGCGGTTCCGATCGCGGTGGTGTTTCTCGGCGCAATTGGCGGATTCGTGGCGCTGGGCATCATCGGGCTGTTTGTCGGCGCAATCGTTTTGTCGGTTGGTTATAAGTTGTTTCTCGCTTGGCTTGGGGGAAACTCAGTAAAGAATGTGGCAGGCTCGGCGGCCCATGTTTAGGGATCCGTAATCAATTCGGACATTGCAAAGGAAGTGGGAGTGAAAACAGAGGAATTGTCGATATGAAATCAAAACGAATTCTTGTCAGGTGTTTCTTTCAGCTCGTTCGAGAGCTTACGGCGATCTTCTGCATCGCAGCGCTTGTGCCCGGAAGCACGGCACTGGCTGCGAATCAAGCCCAGCAAGCCCCTGCCTCGTCCGACAGCCAAGGGGCTAAGCTGCCGCCCGAGCAGCTTGACTCACTAGTGGCGCCGATCGCGCTCTACCCTGACCCGATGCTGAGCCAGACGTTAGTGGCTTCTACCTATCCGCTGGAAGTCATTCAATTGCAACAGTGGCTCGCGCAGAACAAGGGGATGAATGAGAAACAGCTGGCCGACGCCGTAAAGAAGCAGGACTGGGACCCAAGCATCCAGGGACTGGCTGCCTTGCCCGATGTCGTGAAGCTCCTGTCCGAGAACATCAAGTGGACCACGGACCTGGGGAATGCCTTTCTCGCGCAGCAGAATGACGTAATGGATGCGGTGCAGCGCATGCGCAAGAAGGCCCAGGACGCGGGTAATCTGAAATCTTCGGAACAGCAAAAGGTTGAGACCAAGGTCGTCGAGAGCAAACAGGTGATCGTGGTTGAGCAGGCGAATCCGCAAGTTGTGTACGTGCCGAGCTACAACCCAACCGTAGTGTACGGAGCGCCCGTTTACGCCTACCCGCCAATCGCCTATCCCCCGCCGGGTTATTACGCGGCGGGTATGGCGATCTCGTTTGGCGTTGGGGTTGCGATGGGAGCGATGTGGAGCGGCGGATGGGGTTACAACAGCGGATGGGGTGGCAACAACAACGTCTACGTCAACAACAACAATAATTTCGTCAATAACAGCAACCGGCAGAACATCAACAACGCCAACCGGAACAATGTAAATCGAGGCAACGCGGGCAACAACACATGGCAGCACAACCCGCAGCACCGCGGGGGCGCGCCCT
This sequence comes from uncultured Acidobacteriaceae bacterium, assembly GCA_963748225.1. Taxonomy (GTDB): domain Bacteria; phylum Acidobacteriota; class Terriglobia; order Terriglobales; family Acidobacteriaceae; genus Bog-257. The sequence continues at coordinate 749,599 of CAVVHW010000007.1, read as the reverse complement.
ACTCGGACAGGCAGCTCGCCAATAAGTACGGTGGTACGACCCGCGGCGACTCCATGCAAAACCGGCAGGCCAACGCTCGGCAGAACCAAGCCCGGCAGCAGCCTGCCGGCGGTCGCGATATGTCGAATCGCGGCGCCGGTCCTAGCGCGGGCACTCGGGAGGCAGGTAACCGCGGGGCAGGTCCCAGTGCCGGCACGCGCGACATGTCCAACCGTGGGGGTGCGGGCAACACGGGAGGAAGCCGCGGAGGTGGGGCCGACCGCGTCGGCAACCAGCAAGTCCGGAATACCCCGAGTTCTACGAACAGAAACGCGTTCGGTGGAGCGGGCAGCGGCATGAGCGGTAGCAGTGCTCGGGCCGGCGGCTCGCGCGGCGCCTCCAGCATGGGAGGTTCGCGTGGCGGTGGCGGCGCCCGCGGCGGTGGTGGCGGGAGGAGGAGGTAGGCATGCGAATCATAACGAGCGAGGAAAATATGAAATCAAGATTATCTAGTTCCAACGTAGTGATTGCTACCTTCGTCCTAATCCTGATCGCGTGCGCCCTGCCAGGCATGGCGGCGGCACAGTCCCAGCCGGCGGCGAAACCGGCGGCAATCGGGCCGAAGGCATTCGACACTCCCCAACAAGCCGCGGACGCTGTCATCAAAGCGGCCAGAGATTATGACGTACCGGAATTGATGGCGATCTTTGGGCCCGACGGCGAGGACTTTATCGAGTCAGCGGATCCTGTTCGGGACAAGAGCAATGGCATTGCTTTTGCCAAGGAAGCCGCTGCCAAGAACTCGATAGAATTCGCGAAGTCCAATCCGAACCGGGCAACCATCATTGTTGGCGATGAAGAGTGGCCGTTTCCGGTTCCTCTGGTGAAGAAAAACGGGAAGTGGTATTTCAACGCCAAGGAAGGGCGCCAGGAAATCCTCTACCGGCGCATCGGCACCAACGAATTGGACGCCATTACGGTGTGTCGCGGCTATGTCGAAGCGCAGAAAGAATACTCTTTACAGATTCACGACGACTCCGGTGTCAATCAGTATGCGCAGAAAATCTTCAGCACTCCCGGCAAACAGGACGGCCTGTACTGGAAGAATCCCGATGGCACATCGGGCGGGCCAATCGGAGAAGCTGTGGCCAAGGCCCTGGAGGAAGGCTATACGACCGGTAAGGGAGGATTTCACGGTTATTACTTCAGGATCCTGAAGGGTCAGGGCCCGGCGGCCCCGTTGGGCAAAATCGACTATGTCATCGAAGGAATCATGATCGGCGGATTTGCCCTTGTCGCCGTTCCCGCCGAATACCGCGTGACCGGCGTTAAGACCTTCATCGTGAGCAACGATGGAATTGTTTACCAGAAGGACCTGGGGCCCGATTCGCTCGAGATCGTAAAGAAGATGGAACTCTACAACCCCGACAAGACCTGGCAACCGACGGATGACCAGTGGCCGGCAAGCGTTGCGGAGGCCAGTCGCCGCAGAGAGCACGCAATGACTAAGGCAAGCGAGTGAGCGCCTGGCAGTTAAAGAACCATAGGGGAATTATGAATGGATTTGATCTTAAAGAACACAACCTGACCGTCTCCCAAGTTCACCATAATTTACCGCCTAGCGCACTGTATGAACACGCGATCCGGCATGACAAGGGCGCCAGCATTGCCGAAAACGGCGCGCTAGTCGCATATTCTGGCGCTAAGACCGGACGCTCACCTAAGGACAAAAGAATCGTCAAGAATCCGGAGTCGGAAGGCGATATCTGGTGGGGCGACGTCAATGTCCCGCTTGACCCTCGCACCTATGACGTTGTGCGTGAGCGGGCAAAGGACTATCTGAACATCTGCGAAAAGCTCTACTGCTTTGACGGTTTTGCGGGCTGGGACCCGAAATATCGGATCAAGGTGCGTGTCATTTGCGAGCGCCCCTATCATGCGCTCTTCATGCATACGATGTTGATCCGGCCGACGCGCGACGAGTTGGCCAGCTTCGGCAAACCTGATTTTGTGATTTATAACTCCGGACGTTTTCCCGCCAACCGGTACACCGCTGGTATGGGTTCGAAGACCAGCATCTGCCTTAACCTCGAAGATCGTGAGCTGGTCATCCTGGGGACAGAATACGCGGGAGAGATGAAGAAGGGCGTGTTCACCGTGGCAAACTACTTTGCGCCTAAGCGGGGCGTCCTTTCGATGCACTGCTCCGCGACGGCCGACAAACAGTCCGGGCGCTCTTCGCTGCTTTTCGGCTTGAGCGGCACCGGCAAGACCACACTGTCAGCTGATCCCAGCCGTCATCTCATCGGTGACGATGAGCATTGCTGGAGTGATGATGGCATCTTCAATATCGAAGGCGGCTGCTACGCCAAGGCCATCAACCTCACTCCCGAGTCGGAGCCGGATATCTTCGCGGCGCTGCGCTTTGGCGCCGTGCTCGAGAACGTGGTATTGGAAGACGATCACACTGTGGATTTCGCTAACACCAGCATCACGGAGAACACGCGTGGCGCATATCCCATCAACTTTATTCATAATGCTCGCATTCCTTGTGTGGCAGACCATCCCACGGACATTATCTTTCTCACCTGCGACGCGTTTGGCGTTCTGCCGCCGGTGAGTTCTCTCATCCCGGCGCAGGCGATGTATCACTTCATCAGCGGTTACACCGCAAAGGTCGCCGGCACCGAGGTCGGAGTGAAGGAGCCGTCGGCGACCTTCTCCCCCTGCTTTGGGGGACCCTTCCTTGTCTGGCATCCCAACAAGTACGCGGAGCTGTTGGCCGAGAGGATAAAGAAGCACAATGTGCGTGTCTGGCTGGTGAACACCGGCTGGAGCGGTGGAGCTTACGGAGTAGGAAAGCGCATGAAGCTGGCCTACACGCGGGCAATTGTTGACGCCATTCACAGCGGTGCGCTAGCAAAATCCAAGACCCGGCGCGACCCGGTCTTCGGATTCGATGTCATCACGGGATGCCCAAATGTCCCGTCAGAGATTCTTGATCCGCGGCGCACTTCGGCAGACAAGGCTGGCTTCGACGAAACCGCAAAGAAGCTGGCTGGACTTTTCCGTGAGAACTTCAAGGCTTATGAAGGCGGAGTCAGCGCGGAAGTGAAGCAGGCAGGAGCCGCGGGTTGATCGCAAGTCATCGAGTAAAACTCCGACAAGAGCGTCACTGACCGATGTCCACTTGGCTGACCTCATATCGGAAAGAATGGCTGCGGCCCGATGTAATCGCGGGCCTGACCACTGCTGCCGTAGTCATACCAAAAGCGATGGCGTATGCCACCATCGCCGGCCTGCCGGTACAGGTGGGACTGTACACCGCTTTTCTGCCCATGCTGATCTACGCCGTGCTCGGGACCTCGCGGGCCCTGAGCGTAAGCACCACTACGACGCTGGCGATTCTGACCGCTGCCGAGCTGGGCGAGGTAGCTCCCAACGGAGACGCGGCCTCGCTGCTGGCTGCCTCCGCGACGCTGACACTGTTAGTTGGTGGGATGCTGGTGCTCGCTTCCATCCTTCGGCTGGGCTTCGTTGCCAATTTCATCTCTGAGCCGGTCTTGATTGGCTTCAAGGCCGGCATCGGTGTGGTCATCGTACTCGACCAGGTTCCCAAGATCCTAGGAGTTCATTTTGCAAGGGGAACGTTCGTCCAGAACTTGTTTGCGACGATCCGCGGGCTGTCCCGCACGTCGCTGGCAACTCTGGCCGTCGGCGTTTCTATGATCGTGCTGTTAGTTGCGATCGAACGATTTACGCCAAAGGCACCGGCGCCGCTGATTGCGGTGGCTGCAGGTATTACCGGCGCTTACTTCCTAAACTTGCATGCGCTCGGTGTTGAATTGGTCGGCCACATCCCGCAGGGGCTGCCATCGTTCACTCCTCCGGTCTCATCGCTCGCAACTCAACTCTGGCCCGGTGCTCTGGGCATCGCCCTTATGAGCTTTACTGAGACCATCGCCGCGGGACGGGCTTTTGCACGCAGCAATGAGCCTTCGCCGAGGGCGAACCGGGAGCTGTTTGCCACCGGACTCGCAAATGTCGGCGGCGCACTTCTCGGCGCAATGCCGGGTGGTGGCGGGACCACGCAGACAGCAGTCAATCGCCTGGCGGGAGCGCGCACACAGGCGTCAGAACTGGCGACCGCTGCCATGACTCTGGTCACCATGCTCTTTCTAGCTCCGCTCATCGCCTTAATGCCGCAAGCCACTCTTGCGGCTGTCGTCATTGTGTATTCCGTCGGATTAATTAAGCCGATCGAGTTCCGCGAGATTCTCGGCGTTCGTCGAACCGAGTTCATTTGGGCCGTGGTCGCGTTCGCGGGTGTGGTGCTGATAGGAACACTAAAGGGAATCATCGTAGCCATCATTGTTTCCTTGATAGCGCTTGCCTACCAGGTAGCTGATCCGCCGGTATACGTACTGGGACGCAAGCCCGGCACGAATGTCTTCCGGCCCTGCTCCAAGGAACATCCCGAAGATGAAACCTTCCCCGGCTTGTTGCTGCTTAGGCTGGAGGGCCGGATTTTTTTCGCTAATGCTGAACACGTTGCCGAGAAGGTAAGACTTTTGATTGGGGAAGCGCAGCCCAAGATTGTAGCCATTCATCTCCGAGGCGTTCCCGACCTTGAATACACGGCTCTCAAGATGCTCATTGAGGGTGAGAAGCGACAGCGTGAGCATGGCATCAGACTCTGGCTGGTTGGAATGAACCCGCGCGTGTTCGACATGATACAGAGATCCCAGCTTGGCGAAGTGCTGGGACGCGACGCCATGCACTTCAACCTGGAGACGGCGGTTGCCAAGTATTTGGGCACTGGGGTTCAATATTCGTAGTAACCCAAACGAGTTTTGAGCGTACGTAGAGTTTGTACTGTAGTGCACCCCATCGTAGCGATTTTCGCCGTTCGTGCTTTCTGCATTCCAGGCCGCGCCAGGACACACGATTGTTGCCGAGAATTCCATCAGACGCGGGCGACGGCTGCTGGGCGCTATTTGACAAGCGGAATGTTTGCCGCAAACTGCAGATCGAGCAGCAAATTGACGCGCCGGTCCAGTTGGAAGAACAACGCCGTCTGCTTTCCAGTAAGTACCTTCCGGAATTTAGGAATCCACTCCTGGCGCAGAGTCGCAGTCTGCACGTCCAACGTTGCCATTTTGTCGACAAGGCTGTCGGCTTGAGCGTCCGTCATGTTCCCGTAGTTTTGCGCGTATTCCTTGACGAGAGCGTAGCTAGCGTCACCTAGCTTGGTGGTCTCTTGTGTGTATGCATCGTAGACTGACCAAAATTTTTCGGCTTGGGCATCGGTCAGCTTCATGTTTTCCGCAATGATTTGCTTTTTCGCGGAGCGTATGTCGGATCGCAGCAGTTGTACATCTTGCTCGATACCCGCCGACCCCGATGTCGGCGGCTCGGATTTCTGAGCGAATGCCACACTCTGGAACAACAGGAGTGACGTTCCTATGACAAGGGCTATCGCCAACTTTTTCATTAGTCCCTCCGGTGAATCTGCCTAATCGACGACCGATAGCAATGGCTTCAGTTCGTCGCGTGGTATTTCCTCGCTAAAAGTGCTGAAGCCCCGAATCCGCACCTGAATGGGTCGAGATGCTTGCTCACTGGAAGCATCAGATGTGCTGTTGCTTCCCGCAACTAGGGAAATCCCTAGTTGCCCGAGGAACTGACGCGGGCCTAGGCTGTGCTTGCATGATGCACATGATCGAACTGAGAGGTCTTAGCCGGAATGTCCGCTTTCATTTCCAACGGTGCTGCGGTATGAGCCTGTATGGGGTGGATTTAGATGATCTGGGACATACTCCGGGGCGGTCGAGGTGAATCCAGGCGTATGGGTGTACCAGATCCACCAGGAATTGCCTCACGCTCCAGCTAACCTTGCAGTGCGCGAAGTGCTACAAGAATGACGAACTGAATAGCGGCAAGTCATGAGCCACCAGTACGGTGCCGTGAGAGGTGGTGCCAAGCTAAGCCCGTGCAACTCGCGCACTCTATCGTCAGCAGTCTTATGCCCGTCGATCTTGCAGACCTGAGCGCGGAGTGATCAGCCATGTTGAATACAGATCTCCCTAGCACGTCGCAACAGTCCATCCCTGAACCGCAGCGCCATGTGCCGCCTGCCACCGGAACGCAATTGCGCACTCTACCCGGGATGTCCTTACACTCGCGGGAGCAGGCTACGTTAGGCAAGTCTCTGGCGATCAAGGGGGAAGTAAGTGGTTCAGAGTCTCTCTACATCGACGGCCGCGTGGAAGGGTCGATCAATCTTCCGGGACATTGTGTCACTGTCGGACGCAATGGCATCGTTTCAGCCAACATTACGGCCCGCGAGATCGTGATTCTGGGAAAAGTCCAAGGCATGATAGCGGCCAGTGATCGCCTCCATATAAGTAGCGAAGGCGCGCTGACCGGCGATGTCGTCACCCACCGCGTCAGCCTAGAAGACGGTGCCTACTTCAAGGGTAGCATTGACATCCGCAAGGGTAACACTGACAGCAACAAAAGCTTAGCGGGGCAATCTAGCCAGGCTCCTTCTATTTCAGGCTGACCGCTCCGTCAGAGAATTCTGGCGAGAAGCAAGAGCCAGCCTAGCCACCTCTTTTGTCTTGGCTTTATCGTCAGAACTTTCCGATGACTAGGGATTTCCCTAGTTGGCGCATCCCGGGTCATGTACGAGAGTTTGGATTATGGTACGAATTGCGCAGGGCGGACGATAAACAAGGGTACTTTAATGGGGTAGGTCGGCTCGCACAGAGCAACGGACTAGGGTATCTCAGCAGGTTGGAACGGCTGCTAATGTGTTGTGGTCTGCTCCTGCTCTTCCTGTACGTGGCCAATCGAACCTACAGCGCAATTTACTCACGTTCCAGTCTGCAGAGCTTCTGGGCAGCTGAGGCATGCGCTCAAACTGAAGCCGGGATAAAGCCTCAATCCTCGAACCGCCTGCCTGACTTCAGCCACTGGTCAGACAAGCGTATTAGAGCCTACCACATGAGCCTGGCGGCGAAGGTACCCCCACCGTCGGGAGTTCTCGACATTCCGTCGCTTCGTTTACAGGTGCCGATTCTGGAGGGAACGGACGACCTGACGCTGAATCGTGGGGTCGGCCACATTCCGGGCACCGCGCCCCTTGGCGAAGGCGGCAACATAGGAATTGCCGGGCACCGGGATGGTTTCTTTCGTGGACTCAAGGATATTCACGTTGGGGAAATGATTGATGTGTACACACAGGGCGGCCGTTCACGCTACGTGGTGGATGAGATCCAGATTGTCTCACCCGATGAGGTGTCCGTTCTCGCGCCGCGAGCGAAAGCTTCCCTCACCTTGGTGACCTGTTACCCCTTTTACTTCGTCGGTAGCGCGCCTTCGCGCTACATCGTGCACGCGACGCTGGCCGCCGTAGATGACCTGAAAAAGTCTGAAACGCCGGGCCATAAGGCGAAGGCCCAACTGGACGGACGCACTAACTAACTGCAATCCAGGACCGAGAGAAGGTTGGCCAAGGATTGCTTATCCCGGACTGAAGGAGGAGAAAATGAAGTCACACAACACTTGGATCAGGAAAGCCTTGCTACTGGCGGTTGGGGCCCTTTGTCTCGCTTTGGCGGTCTCGACCAGCGCGCAAGTACAAACCCAAACAACCACTACAACCGGAAAAACTACCCACGAAGTCACCGTCCAGAACGGTGAGGTCGTTGCCGTCGACGGTAATCATCTTTTCGTCAAGATGGCAGACGGTACCCTTCGCGACTTTCCCAATGTGCCGGAAAGCGCCAAAGTCGACGTGAACGGCCAGCAGCTTGGCATTCACGAGCTTAAGCCCGGCATGAAACTGGAGCACACGACGATCACGTCAACCACACCGCAAGTGGTGACAACCGTCGAAACGGTGACCGGGAAAGTCTGGCACGTGACTCCACCGCTCTCCGTCATCCTCACCTTGGAAAACGGGCAGAATCAGTCATTCAAAATTCCGGATGGGCAAAAATTCATGGTTTCAGGCCAGGAAACGGATGCCTGGGGCCTGAAGAAGGGAATGAACGTGTCCGCAACGAGGATTACGGAGACTCCCCTGACTTCTGTATCGCAGCACACCCAGGTGACCGGAACAATGCCGCCGGATGCGCCTGTGTTGATCGCCAAAGGAGGTCCCACTCCTGCGCCAGGTGGCGCGGAAACCACCGAAGGAACCAGCACTACTGCTTCCGGTCAATTGCCGAAGACGGCGAGTAGTTGGCCTCTCGTGGGAATCCTCGGGCTCCTATTAATTTCCAGGAATATCCCCTTGACTCAAACAGGAACGGGGCGCACAATCACGAATCGGCGGGAACTCCGCCGTTGGCGAGGTGTGATGCCCCACTGGATTTCAATCTTGGTTCAGGCGGTTTCCGGGTACTTCTCTGCCACGATTCTCAGGGCGAGATTTATCGGCAATCAATTACTCGTTGTTGGGAGAAAGCAGATCGCTTACAACTGGTTTGCGGGAGTGGCGCAGGGGGCTATGCTCCTCTTGGCAATGCGTTTCTGGTTTCGACCGTCTCAAGGTATAGCTATAGTCCTACTCGCCCTTGCGGCGGTCTTTATGGCCGTTAGGGAACCACTCTCAAAGGGGGAGAAGATAGGCTGGATAATTGTGGCGCTCTCATTGTGTACCGTGGAAATCATCGGTATAACAAAAGCCCAAGATCAGCACGACCTAGTGCTATGACCGCATAGATAGGTAATCAAGATAGACACTTGGCGTGCCATGGTGTCAGGCTTTATAGCTATGGCATGGGTAGAGGCAAAGCACTCCGGGTTCAACTTTCCAGGCGGGATCGGCAACACTTGGATCGGTTGTTGAGCGGCGGGTTGCAGCCGGTACGGACGGTGCTGCGAGCCTTGGCCCTGCGACAGATGGATAGCGGGCAGGCAACCCCTGCGGTGGCTGTCAGTCTGGGGCTTTCGGCCAAAGCGGTGTGGCAGATCGGCAAGCGCTATCAGCAGGGCGGACTGGAGCGTGCGTTATATGACGCCTCCCGGCCGGGGGCAGCTCCGGCGCTGGATGGGGAGCAACGACAGCGCATCATCGCGGTGGCCTGCAGTCAGCCACCGTCCGGACGGGCACGCTGGACGGTGCGCCTGCTGACCGAAGAGGTGATCCAACGCAAGTTGGTACCACGGGTAGGGCGAGAAACCATCCGGGTGCTGCTGGAAAGCCACGACCTGAAGCCGTGGCGGGAAAAAAATGTGGTGCGTGGGGGAGTTGGACGAGGAGTACATCGCCCGCATGGAGGAGGTGCTGGGGCTGTATGAAAAGCCTCTGTGCGAGCGGGCACCGGTGGTCTGCATTGACGAGAAGCCGGTGGTGCTGCATGCCGACACCCGTTTCCCGATCGCGATGAAGCCAGGAAGAGTTGCCAGGCGAGACTACGAATACAAGCGTTGCGGAACCGCCAACGTGTTTTGCGGGATCGAGCCCAAGGCGGGACGGCACTTCACCAAGGTGACTCCGACTCGCTGCTCGGCCCAGTTTGCCGATTACCTGCTGGATATCGCCGCTAGCTATCGGGAGGCCGACACCATCCATCTGGTCATGGACAACCTGAGTACCCACACCCGCAAAGCTCTGGTGCAACGATTCGGAGAAAAAGCTGGCGGTTGGTTGTGGAAGCGTTTTACGGCGCACTACACTCCCAAGCATGCAAGCTGGCTGAACCAGGCGGAGATGGAGGTGAGTTTGCTTTCCCGGCAATGCTTAGGCAAACGCCGAATCGGAGACATCGCTTGCTTGCGCCAGCAAACCCGGACCTGGAATCGTCGTATGAATCGCGACCGGGTTACCATCCAGTGGAAGTTCACACGCAAGCAGGCCCGACACAAGTTTCGTTACATAATCAAGCGGTCTAAGCACTAGAGCAGTCAGAGATTAGGGCTCAAACCGCCCGCTCCCATTTAGAAGAGAGAACGTCTTTTAGTAAGCTTATTATTGACGCCAATCACCTTATAGGTATAACAGGCAGCATCGTGAAAAGTATCGGAGACCAAAGCATAAACCTGGCGATCATCGCCAAGAAGCCTTCGGCGGTCGTGGAGGCGGAAACTGGAAATTTACGGCAACGCACCTTAGAGCTTTCTCAAGAAATGCTCTCTGAATTAATACAGGTGCAGTCGGGACTGGGCTTTCCGTCAAGTGCCAAGAGTGATCGCGTATTCCAGTCAGAGAGGCTTACAGTGCGGTTCCGTAGCTTCCTGCCTAGGATAGTTGAGATCAAAGAAGAATTAGCTAAATTCCATGTAAAAAACGAAACTCTAGACCGAATAATATGGCTCAATTCGCTTCCGCTACAATCGGTTGGTGGCGTGGTGAATTATACGTCTGCCGGGGATTTTAGGCTAGCAGCGGAAGCATTAACCCAAATGGCACAGCAACTAGATAAGGGGAGACAGTAGCTATGCTGCCCTTGTTAATTTGCGATATTCAACGTGTTCCGCGTCTAGCATTCTTAGAAGCGTATCGCGGAATAGGTAACGGTTCTTGCGGTTATCGAAGCGAAATGACATTTCGTCAAGGTAAGCTTGCAAATGCTTGGCGCTGATCTTGTGCCACGTCCCTATGATGCCACGCTTGAGCAAGCTAAATGCGCTCTCGACCGTGTTGGTGTAGATGTCACCGAGAACATAGGAACCTTCACTATGGTTGATAGTCTTATGCCGATCTTCGAGATTGTTATCCCCGGCAGCCTTACAGTAGGCTGCGAAGTCATCGGTCATAAGCATCTCAACATCTTCGCTGATGTTCTCTTTGATGTACTTCGCCAGCGTTCCGGATTTGCAGTCTTCGGCGTGGAAGAACCGCAGAGCGCCGCCACGCTGACGGATGCCGAGTACTACTTCTTTGTTGGTTCCACGACCGCGCTTGCCGCCGTGTTCAACGCCGCCCACATAGGTCTCATCCATCTCGACAATACCACCGAGCTTGGGAGCGTTGCTGGCAGCGGCCATAGCAGCACGAATGCGATGACACAAGTACCACGCGGTTTTATAGCTCTTCTTTCCGAGCATCCTATAAACCTGGCTGGCAGAGATTCCTTTCTTGGATTCGGTCATCAGGTAGGTAATGAAGAACCACTTAGTCAGTGGCAGGTGAGAGTCATGGAACATGGTTCCCACGGTCACGGAAAACTGGTAATGGCATGAATTGCAGTCATACACCTTGCGCTCGTTTACTGGCGTCACCTTATCGTGACCGCAGCGCAAGCACTTTACACCCTTGGGCCAGCGCAGGTGCGTCAGAGCTTCACGGCACTTGTCATCAGTTCCAAACTGCTCAACCAACGTCATCAGATCAACGGGAGCGGAGGTCATAGCGTCACCATGCCGAAGAAGATTAAGAAGCACCCAATCGAGATGACCAGCGATGAATTGGCGGCGCACGTGTTCCACCCGAAAGTGCTGAAGGCAGCAAAGAAGCACATTGAGCGGTTGAACGCGCCGAAATCGCCAGCAAAATCAACCCGAAAGCGTGTCAAATGAATCATCTAGGACAATGTAGCAGGGATAGCAGTTTGAGTCAAGTAGATAATCTTCTTAATTTCGACTTCGCTGGGAATGGTATTACTTCGCAAGAGTCTAGGGCTGCGAGGCTGAGATTCCGCCCAGCAGCGGCAACTGAGGCTTAGGCCCAAAGTGACAACAGTGGTAGCGTTCGCGAAACCGTGCCGGGCCAGTGAACTGCCATGAAGCGCGAGGCAAGTGAAGCTTGGTTGTACTTACTCGCCATGGGGGTCCGGCACTAGTGTTCCGCAACGCACTTTGACGAGAATTAGCAATTCTCTTGGAGACGATATGTCGATTACAAAGCGTGCAACTGCTGAGTTCTTTGGGACATTTTGGCTGGTCTTTGGAGGTTGCGGGAGCGCTGTGTTGGCAGCGGCGTTCCCAAACCTGGGAATAGGTTTCGTGGGCGTCGCGTTCGCATTTGGCCTGACCTTGCTGACGATGGCGTTTGCCATCGGCCCTATCTCCGGATGCCATATCAATCCTGCAGTTTCCGTGGGGTTGGTCGCAGGAAAGCGGTTTCCGGCTTCGGAGTTGCCAGCCTACATCATTGCCCAAGTGGCGGGCGGCATCGTGGCCGCGGGTGTCCTCTATGTAATCGCGAGCGGGAAGGCAGGTTTCACATTATCTGCTGGGTTTGCGTCCAATGGATATGGGGAACACTCGCCGGGTGGCTATTCACTTCTCGCCTGCCTGGTGGCCGAAGTCGTTCTCACCATGTTCTTCCTCTTCATCATCATGGGAGCCACCGAACAACGGGCGCCGAAAGGTTTTGCTCCCATCCCGATCGGGCTAAGCCTCGTCCTGATTCACCTCATTTCCATTCCTGTGACCAACACCTCCGTGAACCCCGCGCGTAGTACCGGGCCGGCGCTCTTTGTGGGAGGGTGGGCACTGGGGCAGTTGTGGCTGTTCTGGGTAGCCCCAATTGTGGGCGGCGCCCTGGGGGGCTTCATCTACCACACATTGTTCGGCGAGACTCCGGAACAAACCGTTCGCGAGGCTGAGCGCGCGCGCTGACCTCGAAGAGAGCCGTCATCGGGAGAGCCGTGAGTTAGTGACGCTAACTCGCAAAGTGGCATTGACTGTGGTGTGTCCGGACACGAGACGTTATCTCTGCGGTTGATAGCGAGCTGCATCATTAGGTGAAAGGAAAAATGGCGATGAACATAGTAAGTTGGAAGTGTGCGTGGCGGTTTGTTGCAACGACCACGGCTTGCCTGGCCTTTACCCTGAGCCTGAGTGCGCAGGTGGAGACACAAACTACGACAGCGACAGGGCAAGCTAACGTCGTCACCAAAGTCGAACGTGGTGAAGTCGTGACTGTCTCGGGCAACGACCTGGTCGTCAAGATGCCGGATGGCACTATCCGCAATTTTGAGAATGTGCCCGAGAGCGCCAGAGTGACGGTGGATGGTAAGCAACTCAGCATTCACGATCTGAAGCCAGGCATGAAACTCCAGCGGACCATCACCACTACCACAACTCCCATGACCATCACGACCGTTCAGACGGTTAAGGGAAAGGTTTGGGCAATCACTCCGCCGCTGAGCATAATCTTGACCCTGGAAGACGGCAAGAACCAGCAGTTCAAGATTCCCGAGGACCAAAAATTCAACGTAGAGGGACAGATGGTCGATGCCTGGGGCGTGCGCAAGGGGATGATCATCACCGCCACCAAGATCGTGGAGCAGCTGTGATCTTTCAAGAGGTTGTCCATTCGGTTGGAACCGGAGAAGCTGGTTGTGACGAGCAACTAGTAACTCTGGAGACCGAATGGACTATCACAAGAATGCCCCATGGACGGCGATCAGTCGAGGGCGTCTTGCCCGTATGGTGATCGACGACGGCTTGCGGGTAAGTGCCGCGGCTTTACGGTTCAGTGTGAGTGCCAAGACGGCGGCCAAATGGGTGGGCCGGTATCGCCAGTTGGGAGCTGCCGGCATGGTCGACCGCAGCTCGCGGCCACACTCCAGCCCGCGACAGATCCATTCCTCATTAGGGGAAAGGGTTGTTGCTTTTCGGCGCGAACACCTGCCCGGTTACGAGATTGCGCGCCGCACTCGTCTCAGTCCGGCCTCGGTCAGCCGCATCCTGCGCCGCGCCCGACTCAGTCGCTGGCGCGATCTGAACCCACCCCCTCCCGTGCAGCGCTACAGCATCCCCAGCCCGGCGACCTGCTGCACCTGGATATCAAAGGCATGACTCGCTTTTCTGAAGTTAGCCGACGCGGCGATGGACGCCTGCGGGGCAAGCGGAAACATCCTGGTTTCCGGGCGCTGCATATCGCCGTGGACGATCACTCGCGCCTGGCCTTTACCCAGATGCTGCCCGATCAAAAGGCCGAAACCACTGTCGCTTTCCTCGCCGCCGCCACCGACTTCTTCGCCACTCACGGTATCGGCGTGCGCGCTCTGCTCACCGACAACGGCTCCAGCTACCGCTCCGCTCAGTTCCGTCAGGCTTGTCAGACCATGCACATCAAACATCACCGCACTAGGCCTTACACTCCCAGAACCAATGCAAGGCCGAGCGCTTCATCCAGACCGCCCTGCGCGAGTGCGCTTACTCACAGCACTGGTCCGACTCCGAGCAAAGGGACGCTCATCTGCAGCCTTGGACCGACTACTACAACCGTGTACGCCCCCATGTAGCCTCAACTACAGGCCGCCCATCAGCCGCTCCGATCCCGGAACAACGTCTTGATCATCTACAACAGCCCGCGGTTGAAGTCACGCAAGAGAAGACTGTGACGGGTCAGGCTGCGCCAGCGCCGCCACCCGCGGATGTACCAATCCTGGTCGCGCAGGGGAGCGAAGAGGCGGTGGCGGCTCCAGCAGAAGCACCAGCACCAGCACCAGAGGCCGCAAGTGGCTTGTCGACGACAGGGATGACCGGATTGCTGTGTCTCGCGGCGGTGGCTGCCGTGATCGTATGGTACGTGGTCCGGAAGCGCCGCTCGCATGCATGAGGGGCACCCGGCAAACAGCGCAACTGGCGTTAACCTCGAGTTCGACAATGGCGGTTCGTCAAGCGTGGGACACTCGGTTTTACGGATCGGATACTCCTGATCGTTAAGTAAGCCCGCAGTGGATTGTCAGAGGGATGAGAAGCACACATCCTGGCCAGCCTGCTGCGGGCCTCGCAATCTATCCTGCGCATAAAGTGGTAGGCCCTACGTCTGACTTCGGACAGACAAGTTCTAAACCTCAAGCCTAATCTCTGGATCAGTGCAATCGTAAGTGCCCGTAGAACCCGATCATATCGCTCGCATTGAGGTCTCTACGGGCTGTTTTCCCGAAGAGGCCGAGACATGGCAGAAAGCACAAAACCATCTTGCACCTTTAAACACGTTCCCAACACTCAAAGACCAATCGTTATCGAATCCTACTGCAATGTTTGCGACTCTTTAGTTGTCGCAAGTTCCGACTCTTACTTGTTGCTAAAAGCAGAATTCGATCACGCTTGCTCGGGCTGGCTGAAGGTCTTCTGACCATGAAGGTCCAATCGGACAAACCGTTCGCACACCGCGCTATCGCTAGCGGCATGATCGAATCAATCTGCATGAAGTGCTTTCTGACGGTGTGTCGATGCCAAACAGAAGAGGAAGTCGAAAGACAAGAAGCCGAGCACGTCTGCCAAAATAACCCAAGCCCCGCTCGGTTTTTATTCCTTTAACCGTCAACGTAGATTTCAGACACCACCCAGAAGTCAGCCAAGCGAGTCCAAAGGGAATCCAGAAGGCGCATATCTCTGGCATGTCCCTCGGCGCGGCAATAGGCATGTGGCTGGCAGCTAAGCATCCCGACAAGGTCCAGTCGTTATCGCTGCATGGTGATTGGACGAAGCCGGACCTTTTCCTACAGACGACCGTCGGTGGTTGGCAGGTACTGGCCAAGCGTTGCAGAGTGTTCCCCGAAAATACCCATGCGTAGTGACACTGTAAATGCTACGGATCTTGACTTCACCACGGTGTCAGCTTTTTTCGAAAGGAGTTGATGACCCACAGTTCATGGAAGGCCCATGGCGAGTGCTGCCCTGTGAATAATCAAGAACTCTAGCGCTCGACTATGGTGGGGTGGTCGAGGTTTAACGCGACGGCCTCAAACGTCCGAATCTTGGGCGTCCCGTCAATCACCTTTGAAAGGACCTTTAGCACTTGTGGGTAGATGTCGGCGTCGTAAGCTTCGGCATTGCTCTCCTTCTCCCACAAACTCATAGAAATCCGTTCCAGGTTCCCTGGATTGGATAACGTGATTTCGCCCTTGAACCCTTCCTGCCTGCGAAGTAGAGGCAGGATCTCGTTCTCAAGTGTCTGGGCGAACTCGGCAGCCATATCGAGCGATTTCACGCGGAAATGTGCATTACGTGCGTACATGTTCAACTTCTCCTTAACTCCAGCGACCTTTGATAGACGAGCAACTGCAGCGACTACTTAGTCGTTGGTGACGGTCGGCGTTGGGTGCCAAGATTCCACTCTGGCACACATCGCCACGGACAAGAACGTCGAGCCGAAGCGATCACCCTTCAGGCGTCACATAATATGGGGGTATGACGACGCTGCGAACCGAGAACAATCTGATTGGCCTGGGTCTTGTCATCGAGTGGGCACTTCTATCTTGGGCTTCGTCGGTGACATGAGAACAAGGTTGCCCCGCAACATATCGCGAAATCCCGGATGTGCGATTGCCGTGAGGGCCTCGGCGCGTTGCTGCAACGTTTTCCCCCGTAGATCCGCTACGCCGAATTCCGTGACCACGTAATGCACATCGTTGCGCGAGGTAGTAACCGCAGCGCCAGCGTCTAGCTCACGGCTGATGCGCGAGATCGTGCCCTTGGCGGCTGTGGACGGAAGAGCGATGATCGACTTTCCGCCGACAGAGCGGCCAGCGCCACGCACAAAATCCACCTGACCACCCACCCCGCTGAACTGGACGTTCCCGATCATTTCTGCATTGACCTGGCCGGTCAGGTCAACCTGAAGGGCGGAGTTGATGGAGATCATGTTCTCATGCTGGCCAATGATGCATGGATCGTTGACGTAGTCGACAGGATGCAACTCTACCGCGGGATTGTTGTGCACAAAATTGTAGAGCTTACTGGTGCCCATCAGGAAAGTAACGATGAACTTTCCGGCATTGATGGTTTTCTTTCGATTCGTGATGACGCCGGTTTCGACCAGAGTCACGACGCCATCGGAAATCATCTCAGAGTGAATGCCGAGGTCCTTCTTGCCCTTGAGCGAAAGAAGAGCCGCATCGGGGATGGCGCCAATCCCGAGTTGAAGAGTGGCCCCGTCGGGAACGAGCGAAGCAATGTGTTGGTCGATCTGACGCTCAACTTCATCAACCTCGGGGGACACCAGTTCCACAATCGCGGAGTCGTACTCAACAATCCAGGTGAGCGCATCAGCGTGTTTCCTTGCACCGTTGATGAGGGCGTTGGACGGTTCTTTCTGCCGAGATGGAAGGCTGTCGCTTACCGGTGGGAATGGCTGATGAAACGAAAAGACAAGAGCGGACAACTGCCGCCCTACCGACGATTGCATTTTGGATTCGCACACTTTGCTACCATTTCAGGCTCCCAATGGAGGTTCGTCGCCCAGTGCTCGGCGGAAGGCATGCCGGCCGTTAGACCGGCGATGCCGATTCAATCTTTCTGCAGATTGGCTCTATCTGACGGTTTTATAAACCGTCAGACGTATTTCACCGAAGCAGATAACATTATTTATTTAAGCAACTTATCTCCAGACCCTCGAGTCCTAGGTGCAGATTAGGTGCAGTCTCAGAGGGCGCTTGCATGGCCGGGTTGTCTCGAATGGTCCGACAACTATCTCATCGCCGGCTGGACCTCCTGGTTCGCCGTCTCCTGAGCCAAGTTGGTTCCATGTATGTCATCACTTGTCAGTCCATTCGTTGACAATCGTCGTTCGGATGCCATACACCACGTACTCCCGGTTAGGTGGAAGCTCGCTACCCCTGTTCTCCGGCCAATACCCGTGCAGCGCAAAAAATTGCATCTCGTCCTCGGAGCGACCGTCAAACTCTGCCTTGCTTTCAAGAAACTCTTCAAATGCCTTTCGCTCCTCCAGTCTGTCCAGTCGCCTCCCAAACATCCTCATAAGCGGCCCTCCAAGTAGTCGTAAGTCGCGGCCATTGCGCGCCGGTACTGCAGGCTGTGATTGCTCCAGCCATCCTCACGGTCGTTTCCCCGCCACGCGGCCCTGTACGTGCTAAACACTCCCGCCGGAATGCGTTGTCCGTGAAGCGGACAGCTTAGTTCTTCGGCAGCCCTGCCTTCCTCGGAGTTGAAGGACAGGTCTTCGTCTGCGGGAAAGCAGATGCAGCTCTCTTCGCGCTGCGCTGTTGTGCTCGGCTCAGTCACGGCTTGTTCCAACTTCTTGAGTCGGCTTCTTAAGTCCATGTTCCAGTTTCTCCAATCGCGCCTCGATGTCGCTGGTTTCGATCGCCTTCAGTAGCGAGGTTCCGAGATACCCCAGCGTGATTCCAAGTCTCGGGTCCATCCTGCCCGCGCGTATCTCAGCCATGGCATCGGCCAGCATCCGCTTCACATCTCCAGCCGATTCAGGGGCTGAGAGATGCATCGGCGTTTCGTAGTTGTGCCGATTGCGTCTGCCTCCCTTTCGGCCAAGCTCTGCTGCTTTCTTGGGGTCCGAATGAAAAAAACAAAGCCCGTTCTTGTGTGGCTTAGCCTTGCAACGCTCACCGCTTGAGGTTGTGGCTTTGCACTGCACTAGCGTAGTCTCTGAACGCTTAAGCGGCATGGGTGATACTCCCTCTGTCTAGCTGACCCCACTGGGCTTCGCTTGGATTGCCGTTTTTGAGCCACCCTCTCCGCTGCGCATGGGGTTCGTTGCTATTTCTTGTCGGCATCCCCACCACCCCCGCTATGGCTCACAGCCCCGACGATGGCTTGGCCGCCGCGGTTGACATGAACGTGCTTGACCTCCACTTTTTGCTCCCCCTTCGTGCGATATGTCTTCAGTGTCTCCATTTGGGCCGTGAATGTCCGCAACAGCCGGTCGGCAAAATTGGAAAACATCTGTACTCCGAGTACGGTCTGACCCTTGCCTCCCGCACGCTCCAGGTATGTGAGCGCCAGATTATGGGTGCGCACCATCTGGATGGCAAGCAGTGCCTCCAGAGCATCACGCGGACCAATCGAACGCAAAGCTGCCTGCATGAATCTGTCATTCAGGCCGCGATGCGCGTCAGTGAACGGGAGAGCAGTTTCGGCCGCCTGTAGCACAAGAAAGGCGGCGAAGTGCGGCTCCGCATTGGCCATCGTCGGGAGTAGACTGCTCACGGCATCCTTCGGAATTGGCGGGCAGGAAAGCTTTGTTTTTTTCGTAGCTAGTGCCGTGGACGACTGCGAACTAGTTGTTTTGTCAACTCTGGTCATGGCCTTTCTAAGGGCGTGCCTCTCCTGCTAAATTGAGCGTAGCACTAAGAGCAAAAGCCGGATAGCTGCCGACTGATCATCGGAAGGCGGAACGGACCAATCGAATCACGATGAACGTAAATCGCAAGAAGAAGCACAACGATGAGGCAAGATTTAGGGTTGGCCTTGGCTTTCAGATTCCGCGAAACGAACGAGCAGCATTATACTGTTGCGCACTCGGTTTATCGAGGACCACTTGAAGGGATACCTATGAAGATGATGAGCCGTTGGTCAGCAGCTCTCGTTCTGACGCTTGTTACAAATGTAGCAATCGGGCCGCTGATGGCGCAGGAGAAGAACCCGGAGCGCACCGCGTACTTCGGCGAAACTCACATTCACACCAGCTGGTCGTTTGACGCCTACGTGTTCGGGAATACGGTCGCCGGGCCAGAGGATGCCTACAAGTTTGCCATGGGCCAGCCCATACAGCATCCCACAGGCTACGAGATCAAAATTACGCGCCCTCTCGACTTCATGGCTGTGACCGACCACTCCGAGTACGCGGGCACGGTACGCCTGGCTAACGACCCGAATTCGGACATCAGCAAGTTGCCCATCGCAGACAAGCTCAAGGTTCGAAGCAAGGAAGACATTATGAAGGTCTACTTGTTTCTCGGCAATTCAATCATGGAGAAGAAGCCGCTGACGGAATTGACCACCCCCGCAGTGGCAGGCAGCGTCTGGAAGCAGGTGGTCTCGACTGCGGACAAATATTATCGGCCGGGAGAGTTCACGACGTTTGCAGCCTACGAGTGGAGCTCCACGCCGGACAATCGCAACATGCACCGCAACATTATCTTCTTGAACTCCAAGAAGGTGCCCGAAGTACCATTCAGTTCGATCGACTCGGATCATCCTGAGGACCTGTGGAACTGGATGGATACGCAGCGCAAAGCAGGCAATGAGTTGCTGGCAATCTCGCATAACGCCAACCTGAGCGACGGAATAATGTTTCCGCTTGAGGTTGACAGTAAGAATCGACCGATCGACGCGGCCTGGGCGCAGGAGCGGGTAAACAATGAGCCGCTGACCGAAATCCACCAGCTCAAGGGCACTTCGGAAACGACTCCAGTGCTTTCCCCCAACGATGAGTTCGCAGATTATGAACTGCTGACCTATCTTCTCGGCGGGACGGAACGCAATCCCAAAATCCACGGCAGTTATGTCCGCGAGGCATGGCAGAACGGCGTGGCGATGCAAGACAGCCGCGGGTACAACCCCTACAAGATGGGAGTGGTGGGCGCTAGCGACTCGCACAACACGGCTTCCGGTTACAGCCAGAGCGACTATTTTGGGGGACACGGGCTGCTGGACGCCTCTCCCCAGCAACGTTTGAGCGGCAAGAAAGAAACGGGCCTGAATATGGGCCTGCTAAGCACGGCCGGTCTCGGTGGCGTGTGGGCGGAAGAGAATACGCGAGAGTCAATCTTTGCCGCCATGAAACGCAAGGAGACCTTTGGCACCAGCGGCGTCCGCATCAAGGTGCGCTTCTTCGGCGGCTGGGATTTCACGCCCGGCGCGCTGAATGACAAAGGATGGGTGAAGACGGGTTACGCGAAAGGCGTGCCGATGGGCGGCGATCTGAAGCCGAAAGCCGGCCAGGCGCCCAGCTTCATTGTGTGGGCGGTCAAAGACCCTGACGATGCCAACCTCGATCGCATTCAAATTATCAAGGGCTGGACCAAGAGCGGTCAGATCTTCGAAAAGACTTACGACGTGGCGTGGTCCGGCAATCGCAAGCCCAATCCAGCTACTGGCAAAGTCCCTGCGGTCGGCAACACCGTTAATGTTAAGAACGCCACGTACACGAACGCCATCGGAGCGGTGGAGTTGAAGAAGGTGTGGAGGGATCCCGACTTCGATCCGACCTTGGATGCGTTCTACTACGTCCGCGTATTGCAGATACCGACTCCACGGTGGTCCACCTACGACGCAAAGAAGTTGGGAGTGGCACCGCCGAATTGGGTATCCGCCACGGTCCAGGAGCGCGCCTGGACTTCCCCCATTTGGTATACACCTACGGAAGAGGAAGCGCGCAAGGGCGAAAGGCGCGGCGTTACGGTTGCCAATCTGAAACAGAAGGGGGCCGAGCCACTCGACGACGCTCAGTTAACGCAATTGGTCGTGGGCAAGACGCTGACTGTTCGCAACACAGTTACAGGCCAGGGGTACGAGATCTCCTACGGCCAGTCAGGACGGCGTCTGATCCTCAGCGTAGACGGGAAGCAACCGGAGCCGGGTGAAGTATGGGACGTGACCGGCGCGAGTGCTATGGGTTCTCCGGCGCCGTATGAAATCAAGGGTGGTCAAGTCATTACCACGATCGGGGAGACGCCGTTCGCGGTAACGGTCTACAAGGTGGGCAACAAGTATCTGGCCGCGCGCAGTAATGAATTCGGCTACGCCAATTATGAGCTCGAAAAAGTGCAGGAATCAAATCACTGAGGCTCGCGACTAAAGTGACCGCTTGCCCTTGGCTTTTTCAGCGCGGGAGTCGCGGTTGACCATTTCTCGTTTGTTAGGTCCGCTAATGATGGCGGCGCCTGGACGCTGGATTTCCCGATTGCCTTCCTGTTCGCGGCGAGTCGCGCCCATCGGCAGCTGTGCAACCTTTTGGCTCGTCGCGCCGCTAGAAGCATTCTAAAATCCAGACCTCCGCCGCTTGGAGGTTGTTCCTTGAAACTGCTGCCGCTGAAATGTCTACAGGTTCCACTTCTATTTCGGGTAGTTGTTGCACAACATATGTGCATGCGAATCGTGATTCTTTCTTGCGCGTTCGCAATCGCCATACCTCTGTTGGCCCGGGAGAAGACTGACATCATTGTGATGAACAATGGCGACCGGCTGACTGGCGAGATCAAAGGGCTGGACTCTGGCAGTCTTTCCGTCTCGTTCGATTACATTCTCGGCGCGGCGTCGCTGGACTGGTCCAAGGTGGATCACCTCGAAAGCAAGCAGCGTTTTCTCGTGAAGACGCAGGATGGCTCGGTCTATACAGGCACGCTGCGCACGGTCGGCTCGGCGGCAAAGCGCCCGATCCAGATCGAGATTTTCAAGGACGCAGATCATACCGTCGCGATAAATCAGTCGAACATCATCAGAATGACCGAGACATCTGCAACGGTCTGGCAGCGTTTCAACGGACAGATAACTTCAGGGATTCTTACTCCAAAGGGAATCAGGCGACACAATACAATCTCGGTGCCTCGCTTGAATATCCCAGCCAACGATGGGTGGCCGGCGGTAGTTACAACTCATCGCTGGCGTCCAGCACTGGTACGACGGTTTCTACTCGAAACGCTCTCGATCTTTATGTCGCGCGATTGCTTCGTTGGGACAACTGGTTTTACGCGGGAGTCGCGGACTTTCTTCAAAGCTCCGAACAAGGAATCGATCTTCGGGCAAATCTTGGGGGCGGCGTTGGACGGTATTTAAAGAATACAAACCGGACTAACATTTGGGTGCTGGGCGGCTTGGCTTGGCAGAACACACGGTATTCCCAATCTTTGGGCGAGCAAGGACCGCAAAACGTCGGCGCAGCCTTGATTGCCGCGCAGGCTAAGTTTTTCGTCTTCAACAAAACAAATTTGACGATCAATGGCTACATCCTCCCGGCGCTCTCCCAGCCTGGCAGGGTATACACAAATACAACGGTCACCTATTACATAAAGCTTTTCGGTGGACTGAATTGGAATGTTTCCTTCTACGGCAACTGGGACAACCAGCCTCCTCGAAATTTCTCCGGGAGCGATTACGGAACCAGCTCAGGCTTGGCATGGTCTTTTGGTAATAAGTGAATCTGGAGTAAGCGGACATGTGAGTACCGAACACGAGCGGCGGTTTGGCTATCATTGTGACGTGCATCATTGCTAGATTTGGCGGCAACCATCCGGAGCAAATGATATAGCCTTTTACCGTGTCTCAGCAGGTACGTGCATGCCGCCGTTATGCCGGGCATTCCACGGCATACATGGGAATTAAAGATCAGGAAGCTACGCAAAAACCGCCTCCGCTCCAAGGCTTTCTGATTCCTGACATAGCGAGCGAGAACAGGCCAACTCGCACGTAACCCCAAAACCGTGACTCGGGCAGATTGCGTGCCAGTTGGCGATTTTTCGCCAACGATTCCTTTGAGCCATACCCAACTCTCAAGCTTTCATTGACTTGCCTGTTTCGCACACGTTAAGATTCGCGCCAGTGATCGGCCGTACCATCTCGCATTATTTTGTCGTAGAGAAACTGGGTGGCGGCGGGATGGGTGTGGTTTACAAGGCTGAGGACACCCACCTTGGCCGTTTCGTAGCTCTAAAGTTCCTGCCTCCAGATGTAGTCGGAGATCCTCAGGCTCTGGAACGCTTCCGCCGGGAAGCCCGCGCCGCTTCGGCGCTGAATCATCCCAACATTTGCACCATCTACGAGATTGGCAAGGACGGCGATTGCACATTCATCGCCATGGAGTTCCTGGACGGTGTGACCTTGGCTGACCGCATCGCGGGCAAGCCCATCGAGGCCGCAGCCCTGTTGCAGCTGGCAATCGAGATGTCAGACGCACTGGTGGCCGCCCACGGCAAAGGCATTGTCCATCGCGACATCAAACCGGCCAACATCTTTGTCACCGCGCAAGGACATGCCAAGGTTCTAGATTTCGGCCTGGCTAAAATTGCACCCGCCGTCGCCGGAGCCAATGCCTCCGCAACCGCCACCATTGCCGAGTTCGAAGCACTGACCCGCCGCGGAACCGCGATTGGCACTGTTCCCTACATGTCGCCGGAGCAGGTGCGCGGCGAAGAGTTGGACGCGCGCACGGATTTGTTTTCATTCGGGGCAGTGCTTTACGAGATGGCCACCGGAGTTCAGCCCTTTCGCGGGGATACCTCCGCCGTGATTGCAGAAGCGATCCTGAACCGCACGCCGGTCGCGCCGGTGCGGCTGAATCCGGACCTCTCTCCTAAGCTGGAAGAGATCATCACCAAGGCGCTGGAGAAAGATAAAAATCTGCGCTACCAGGCCGCCGCCGAAACCCGCACTGACTTACAGCGCTTGAAGCGCGACTCGGACTCGGGCCACTCCGTGATCCCCGTCGAAGGCGCCTCCCGGCCGGACGCACTGGAAAAACGATGGTGGGCTGTGGCCTTCGTGGTAATGCTCGCACTGGTTGCCGGAGTGTTGTTTCTGCACAACCGAAAAGCCCACGCCCTCACCGAGAGGGATACCATTGTGCTGGCCGACTTCGCCAACTCCACCGGCAATCCAGTCTTCGATGACACCTTGAAGCAGGCGCTCGCTGTCGCGTTGCGTCAATCACCATTTCTGAAGATCCTGTCGGACGAACAGGTCGTCTCGACCCTGCGGCTGATGACGCTGCCGTCGAACACGCCGCTAACTCCCCAGATTGCAGGCGAAGTCTGCCAGCGTGCCGGGAGCAAGGCGTACATCGCGGGTTCGGTCGCAAGTATCGGCAACGAATACGTGATCGGCCTGAAGGCTGTGAATTGCCAGAGCGGCGAAACGCTTGCGCTCGAGCAGGCACACGCCGATGGTAAGGAAAAAGTTCTGGATGCGCTGGGTGCGGTCGCCGCAAAACTGCGCGGCGAACTGGGCGAATCGCTCAGCTCGGTGCAGAAGTTCGATACGCCCATCGAACAAGCGACGACTTCTTCACTGGAAGCCCTGAGGACCTACAGCCTGGGATCAAAAGTCTGGAACGAGCAGGGCGAAAGTCAGGCGATTCCGTTCTTCAAGCGTGCGGTCGAACTGGATCCGAACTTTGCCATGGCCTACGCACGCTTGGGATTGGTGTATGGGATTCTTGACGAGCGCACCAAGACGGCCGAATACATGGAAAAGGCCTTTCAGTTGCGCGACCGCGTCACCGAGCCGGAAAAGTACAGCATCTCCACACAGTACTACAACGGCGTCACCGGAGAGATCGAGAAGGGTAACCAGGTCAGCCAGCTGTGGGCTCAATCCTACCCGAGAGACGCCGAACCTCACCTGAACTTGGGGTATGCCTACGCTGTCTTTGGAGAATATGAGAAAGCACAGGAACAAACTAGAGAAGGTCTCCGGCTTGATCCCGATAACACCACTGCTTACGTGAATCTGATACAGGGGTATGCCGTGCTGAATCAGTTGGACGAGGCAAAGGCGACGTACCAGGAGGCGATCAGACGCAAGCCCGACAACGGGGCCCCTCACGCGATGATGTACGGAGTGGCTTTCCTCGAGCGCGACACGAAAGAAATGGAGCGCCAGGCGAACTGGGCAACGAACAAGCCCGGGGTGGAGGACACTGCACTTTCCTATCAGTCCGACACCGAGGCGTTCTTCGGCCATATCGGCAAGGCCCGGGAGCTGTCGGAGCGTGCTGTGCAATCCGCCAATCGGAATGATCAGAAAGAGACAGCGGCCGAGTTGCAAATGAATGCAGCCCTGCGCGAAGCGGAGTTCGGCAACGCAGCGCGCGCAAAGCAACAGGCGGCTTCCGCGCTGGCAGCGGCTCCCAGTTTCCGGTTCCTGGCGGCCCTAGCCTTCGCACGCGCAGGCGATCCTGAACGGGCACAGAAATTGGCTGACGAGTCGCAACGCGAGGCTCCTTTGGATACCGTTGTTATTGGCTATTGGCTCCCAACTGTACGGGCAGCCATCGAAATCGATCGCAATAATCCTGCCAAGGCCATCGAGTTTCTGGATGCCGCAGCTGTTCTGGAGATGGGCCAGGTGACGGGGATGGAGTTTGGCGCCCTGCTTTATCCCGTGTACGTGCGTGGGCAGGCCTACTTGATGCTCCACCAAGGGGCTGAAGCGGCAACAGAGTTCCATAAGCTTGTTGACCACCCCAGCATGCTGGCGAACAATCCGCTCTTTACGCTATCTTATCTCGGCCTCGCCCGGGCGTACGCGTTGCAAGGCCAGAGCGCTAAGTCACGCGCCGCGTATCAGCAGTTCTTCACCCTGTGGAAGGGCGCTGACCCTGACATCCCCATCCTGAAAGCCGCCAAGGCGGAGTACGCGAACCTGCAATAGTCAACTGACGCTATCAGGCGATTACACTCATCATCCTGCCCCGTCAAAGTCACTTGTGCAAGGGCGATTTCACAACAGTTATGGCTGACTCTCAATTGCCGTTACATCCAAGACGAGCGGGGACAGGCGAAGTTAGAGCATTAAGCACTGCAGCCTTTGAATGATCAAGGTCGGAGAGGCGAAGCACTGTACGGCGGATCTGGAGATTGCGCTTCTTCGGGACCATGCTGGCGGCCTCCTGTGCCGCAGCACGGAATTAACTCACGGCTTGTGCCTAGAGGAGCCGAATAGCGCGTGTGTTGGCGATTTCTCGACAGCGATCTGCTGCCGAACAGATTTCAGGTGACATCACCTCGTCACTGCTTGAAGTAGTAAGTCCAACTTGCACCGACATAGGACTTCAGCGGCACGCCGACGACCTGCTCAATTGGAAAGGTGCCGGGTGGGTAAGATAACACCTCGGTCGTCTGGCCAGTGTAGCCGCTGGCGATCAGGAAGTTGGCAGCAATCGACATGCGATTCTCCAAGAATGGCCGAAGCACCGCTCCTCGAAACTCGTTCATGGGCACGCCGACAAAGCCGTCGCTCAGCGGCTTGGCCCGCACATATTCGTATTCCGCGCGAACTTGCAGGCGCAGCGGCAGCTTAGTCAGCGATCCGACCGTGTCCCAAATGAAGCGCGGGGCCTCGGGTATCGGTTCGCCGTTCTGCGAATCACGCGCGTCGGCCTGCGCGTAAGAAAGATAAATGGTGCCAAAAGTAAAATTTCTTTGCGCGGAAATGGAGATCACCTTGTTGACGGAAGGCCCCACGATTTCCTGTAGTCCGGTGTCGGGATCAATCTTCGCCACTTCCTGCGAATTCGAGGTTCGGCGCAACGTCAGGTAAAACTGGGTTTGCTTCAGTACTTTGGAGAGAACCAGTTGATAGGCGCGCGAAGGAGAGAGCAGCGTGGGTACGCCGGTGCCGTTCCCGATCCGCGGATCCTCAGTGTGGAATCCCATGCCATAGCTGAAGGCCAGGATCGGCAGATACCAGCGGTCGGGGGGGAGCACGGTAAACGTGCCCTTGGGCAGAGTCAGCGTCCCCAGTTTGTCGAACGAATTCTGCCGATAAATGAAGTCCAAATTGTTCATCCACACTTCTTCCTGACGAAATCCGAGGTTGTAGTGGAAGTACCGCTTCAGCGGACCGTCGATGGCGACGAACGGCTCGACAAACGAAAGCGTCAGATTGTTGCTGGTCGTCAGCTGGTATTGGTTCTGCTCGTCAATATGGTAGAGATCCAGATTGCGTGGTGTGTCACGGCGAAGGTCGACGCCAGCCAGCAGCGCTATCCACGAACGCACACTCTGTGTGTAAGTGGCTTCTCCCCCGAAGACGTTGCGATCCTCGCTCTGCTGAATCAGGCCGTCGCCGAAGTTTGACCGCAGGGTGAGAGCGTAATTACGGAAGAACCCGGAAAACGTGAACTGCCGCTGCTCATCGAGCTTCCAGTTGTCGGTGGCAATCACCAGCGCATTGTGGGTATAGTCCAACTGCCGGTTGTCGATGGTGTCGCCCGGGACGGGGACATTGATCGGAATCAGTCCTGGTACATAGGAGGAGCCGTAATAGCCAAGCGCGAACAGCGTAAGTTGGTGATTTCCAAAGTCGAAGCGACGCTCTCCGTTCAGCTTGTACTGTTGCCGGTGTTCCAGGCGCTCCAGAAACCCGTTGCCGAACGACGCCTCCATGGCAATCCATTAATCGGAGTGCGGCTTGTTCGAACCCCAGCCGGCCATAAGGTCGGCATCGCGGTAGTCTCCCGTGAACTGCACAAAACTGATAAGACGCTTGCGGGGAACATAGTCGGCCGCGAGGTCAACCGCGTTGTTGCCTTCTCGCACGTTGAACGCACCTCCGTCGACGGTCACCTGCTCGATGACAGGTGGAATGAGGAAGTTGGGATCGGCGTATCCGTTGCCGTGGGCATTCGAAGGCAGGTTGTTCGGGAAGAGAAATGAGCCGATCTGGAAGTACTGCGCGATCGGTTCACCGTGATCTCCGGCTACGCCGGGCGCGAAATACTGAGGCGCTTTGATTCCACCCGACGCGGTCTCGATGGGTAAGCCGGGGATCGAGACCGGAGCTCCCGGGCGGCCGGGATTGGCATCCAGAACCTGATCGTGGATGAAGATGCTCTGTGCGGGATCCGGCGTGAGGATGGATGGCGCGGAGGCTACGACCGTCACCTGCTGCTGGTTGGCGACGATTTGCTGGAACTGTACGGTGATCTCCTGCTGTTGGCCGGACGCAACAGAAACGCCAGCTACGACGCTCACAAAGGCAGGCGACTCGGCCGTGATCTGATAGACGCCGGGATCGATTCCAGCAAGGCGAAAAGTGCCGTCCGCGGCGCTCAAAGTTTCGGCGATCTTAGTTCCTGCCGTATTCAGTAGCTTAACCTTGGCCCTTGCAATGGTCGCTCCTTGCGGATCCAGAGTCCGTCCGATAACCGTACCGGTGTCCGCACAGGCGACTGAGTAGAAAAAGAGGATGCAGCAGAAGATGGCAACCGGTGGCACAGGAGTCGTTCGGCGGCGAAGGCTGCGGATGCTCTCCATCTCCGTCGCATCAGTGTACGCTTAGGCGAGTCGTTGTTGTAAACAGGTCAGCATGACGGCTTCCTGTAGCGGATACTTGGCATGAACAGCCCAAGTCGTAACCAATCCCGACTGAGGCTGCTCAGGTTGGATAGCGAACGACATGGCGATTTATCGCGAGCTAGGACCGACTGCCTATCAATTTCTGGTTCTCCGCCCGAACCACAGCTCGGGATCGCACAATTTCACCCACGACGTGATTCTAAAGACCGCTAATCTTAAAGATCACTCCACAACACCAGTGCCCTGTGCCGCCTATGCTGGCGGTGCCGTACAGGTTGCCGTTCGCGTCGAAGACAAGGTTCCCCACCGGATATCCGCCATCGCTGCCGCCAGTGAAGTCGTGCAGCGAGGTGTATGTCCAACCGCCCATCGAGGGCGTAAGCTTGAAGACGGAACCCCAGCCATTAGCTCCGTCCGCAAAGGTTGTGCCGTAGAGGTTACCCGCTTGGTCAAACAGCAGCGTACTCATGTGCGGCCCGCCTTGATACCCCCCGGCAAAACAGTAAATAGCGCTGTAAGACCAGCTGCCACTGGATAATTCGAACACGTTGCCGCCACCGCCGCATTCTTCTATGCCGGTGGTTGAGCTGTAGATATTTCCCAAGGAGTCAAAGGTCACGCTTGAAAACGGTTGAAACCCGGTCGATCCGCCGTTAAAACTAAACAGAGTATTTTCGGCCCAGTCGGAAGCAGCAACGAGCTGGAAGACCGCGCCAAAATCGAACGCACCACCACTGAAAGTGGTACCGTAAAGGTTGCCGGCGCTGTCGAAAGTCACCCCACCAGTGGGCCCTCCTCCGCCAAACCCATTAGAAAAATTGTGTAGAACCGCTTCGCTCCAGCCGCCATGGGTGCGGGCCAGCTCAAACACGGTTCCTTGACCTTGTGTGCCCCCTATGTTCGTTGCCCCATAAAGATTGCCGGCCTGGTCCATCGCAAGGTTGCCGACTGGCAGGCACCCGTCGCTTTCCTGAAACTGGTAGAGGATGGTCTCGATCCAGTGGATTGCCTGAATACGGCCTACCGACGCTACCGGCGGTGACAGGCTGACGATGGTGCCGCATTGGACTCCGTTTTCGGTGCTCACATAAAGACTTGCACCCGGACCGAGAAGCATAGTGGTTGGGTTGGCGCCGTCGGTTAGCCCTCCGGTGAATTGCCACAGAGGGATGAATAGCCCGTTGACCTTCAGTTCATAGGCTATGCCGCAGCCGGTCCCAAACTCACCGCTGCTGCAGCTTCCACCCCCGCCGCCGGCGGTCGTTCCGTAAAGATTTCCTGCACGATCCACAACCACACCGGCATAGGGAGTTGCTCCACCAGCCCCGCCAGTGAAGTTGTGGATCACGTTGTAGGTTTGGGCGGAGACTGGATTCGTGGTGAGGAGCGTTAGGGCGAGGAAAAGCTCTGGCAAAAACATTCTGAGATGCGCGTTGGTTATGGGATTTGGCATCGTGAAACCCTCCTGAAGAAAGAAATCTGACTGATTGCTGCGGGCGCGCTCGCCCGTGACGAAGGTTTGGCGGCAACCACGGAGAGGGGGTGTATTATACCGCGAGCGCATCGCGGGGAGACCTGCAGGGTATATCGTTTGGAGAAATTCGGTTACGCCGCGGTCCAACGGTTCCTGTCGATAACAGGCCAAGTCGCAAATTATCTGTGATTCAGGTTCCGAACGGCGTTGCGTGCGAGTTGGCGATTTGTACTAAACCCGCTTCGCGGGTAGGCGTTAGCGTAGTACCATTCGGCAGGACAAATTGCATGCTGCACATCGCCGCGATCACGGCAGGTCATGTAGAATTCAGCACAAAATTGCTGCGATGCAATGAATCCCCATAAAGCAATTGTCCTGCGAAATCCCCGCCGGGTTTACCACAAATCGCCCTATCGACAATGATGGGGCCCCGACTGAAGGCGCTGGCAGGATGCTTAGTCGAGGTTTTCGTCTTACCAGGTGGGTTGATCAGACTATAATCCCGCTCACGTTATGACACTGCGTGACAGGACGAGGCTCGGCCCATATGAAATTCGGTTGCTGCTTGGCGTGGGTGGGATGGGCGAGGTCTACGAAGCTCGTGACTCACGACTGGAGCGAGACGTCGCTGTAAAAGTCATTGCTGCATCTTTCGCCTCGGACCCCCCGCGGCTGCGCCGATTTGAGCAAGAGGCGCGGGCGGCAGCCGCGTTCAACCACCCCAACATTCTGGCGGTTTACGACGTGGGCGTACAGGACGGCGCTCCTTACATCGTGAGCGAATTGCTTACCGGGGAAACGCTGCGAACGAGAATCGCCAGCAAAGCGCCGATGTCTGCCTAGCGTTAATGTCCCTTACCGTCTGAAGTGAGTTCTTACTTACTCGAGGTTTTCGCCACGCTCTTCATGTCCACCAGCACTCCCTCAAAAGACTCACCACCGGTGTTTTGAACGGAATGCACAGTGGCGTGCCGCCAGTTGACCTGGCCGGCCTTGCCTTCGGACTGATAGGTCTTGCCATCCGGGGTTGTGACCATCGCCTTCGCATCCGTTAGCAGGATCTGCACGTTATCCGGATGACCGTGCACCCCGTCCTTTTCCCCAGGGTTGAAATATAGCGAAGCACGCGGACCTGCTCATTCTCGAAAAGTACCTTGGCACGCGCGTCCGGCAAAGTTGTCTCATCCGCTGAACCCGCCGGCCTGGCCGAATGCGGATTCTTCGGCTCGACCAGAATTCCTTCGATCGGACTATCCCCGACATTCCTGGTGACGTGCGTCAAGGCAGGCCACCAAAACGCATCTCCAGGCGTGGGTTGCGTGCTGGTGGTATTTCCGTCATCGGTTGTGTTCTGGATACTGCCGCCGGTTAGGACAACAATTACGCTGTCCGGATGAGAGTGTCGAGCACTCTGCTCGCCCGGCGCCAGTTTGTACCGCACGACGCGAACCTGGTCGTTTTCAAACTCCACCTTGTGATGCACAGGGTCGGCTTTCGTCGAGTCGAGGTCTTGCTGTGCCCTCATGGGCGACGGGCAAACCACCGCAAATCCAAATGTTGCAGCAGTGATCCATGTCAGCAACCGCATGTCACCCTCCCGTGAATTAGGTTGGAAAATGGGGAGCATTGTACACCGAGAGTTTTTACAGCAACGCGAAATGGCCTGTGGACTTTGGTTTCACGTATATCGCTGAATGGGCGCTGAAGTAGGCGGCTGATGGTTTGATAAATCGAACCTAAGTAAATCGGACCTGTCGGCTGCCTAGGTTTCGAACCCAGCGAGACTCGGGCCACCAAACCAGTTTTGCTCGCAAAAAAGCAGGAATCGCGCTATAGTTCTCGCCCGAGCGAGGAGGTGGAATGTCTCTCACCAGGCGCGATCTGTTGGAACGCTGCGCGGCATTGGGTGTCGTTACCTTCGCCACATCGGTCCCGGTCTCAGCGCTGGCTGCGGCATGGGACGAGGCTGAAAAGAAGCGGCAGGCGACTGCTTTCTGTGAGCTCGGTCCGTTCTACAAGCGGCTAGCGCCGCACACATCCATGCTGCGTCGGGCCGGAGACCCCGGCATGCCGCTGTCCCTCTCTGGAGTGATCTACAACACGCGCAGCGAAGTGGTGCCGGATGCAAAACTGGAGATCTGGCAGACCGACAATGCCGGCCAATACGATATCCAGGGCTATCGTTACCGCTCCGTTCTTGAGCCCGGGGCGAAAGGCAGCTACGCCGTCGAGAGCGTCATGCCTGGACACTACCCATCGCGCGTGTGCCAGCATGTGCATTATCTGGTTACGGCACAGGGACATCAGCCACTAATAACCCAACTCTACTTCGCCACGGATCCGGTATTTGACGGTGACCCGGACAAGAACTACACCCGCGATCCGCTCATCAGCAGCCGCGAACTGGTGCGGCCGGTCATGATCAAAAGCGATCCGAGGCAGACAATCGCCGTCGTCAACTTCGATCTGGTGATGGAGACTCTGTGACGCGCCCGCTCACCGTAGCTGCTTTTCTTTCGCTGGCTGCTCTTGCCACATCACTGGCTGCACAAACCGTTCACAAGGTCCAATTGCCGTGTGAGTCACGAAATCAAGAGCTGTCGCCCACGGGCAGTCATCTGGCTGTTTTCTGTAAGGACCACAGCCTGCACCTGGTTGCCCTTTTCAGCGGAGCAGAACGGAGTGTGACAGGGGGAGACCGGGGTATCAACGCAACCGTTTTTTCGCTCGATGGGCAATGGTTGGCGATCGGATTCAATGATGGGACGGTAAGGATCATCCCCACCACGGATGACCAAACGTCCGCGAAAGAGTGGAAACCTGGCGCACGCCGCATCGACACGCTGTACTTTTTTCCCGACGGCAAGCACCTCTTCGTCGGTCCGGTCGATAGTCCGGGCACGGTTTGGGACGTCGCTGGAGAGCCGTCATTGCTGGCCACTCTGAGGGGAGAGTTTGGAGGGATCCTGACCTGTGCCGTCAGCCCCGACGGAAAGCTGCTGGTCACGGCCGGAGACGACACGGTGCTGCGCTGGTACGATACAGCGACTTGGAACAAGAAGGCAGAAAACCGTGACTTTCTGCTGGAAACGTTTGCTCTGCAGTTTACCCCTGACGGGAAACTCCTGTTGACCGGCGGAGCCGATTCGCGCATTACGTCGCTGGACGCAGCGACGGGAAAGCAAGTGAGGCAATTGACACCCGATCCAGGATCTTACATCGTTGACCTCGAGATGATGGGCGATAAGCAACGAGTGCTTGCCGTCTACCTGGATGACAGCGGCAACAAACCTTCGCACGCTCTGGTGTGGAACTTGACGACCTCGAAGCCCGTGCCGCTGAAAATGGACGCTCGTCCCACCTGCGGCGGGGTTGCGTCCGGCAAGCTGTGGCTGTGTTTCACCGACGGGAATACGGTGACGATCTCGCAATACGAATAGCCGAGGTTGCACTACTTATTGCTGGACGCTTGGTCATTCGGGACACTGCACTTGCTCATATAGTCGGCAAGCCGTAGAAGTGGGCGGTGCGGCCGCTTGCTCGAAAATAGTGAGTGGTGTCAGGCCAATGCACATTCAATCGGGGCCTGCGATCTGCGCCAGGATCTCGAACCGGTCGTTTACAGGGTGACTCAAATTCTGCTTGCATCCCAGATAGCGCTCGGTGGTCTGGACAGAAACATGGCCGAGCAAGAACTGAATTTGTTCCAGCTCGCCGCCGCTGGTGTGGCACAGCGTGGCACAGGTTCGTCGCAAGTCATGCGGGGCCACGTGATCTAGCCCTATGCTGCGGCAGTATCGATTCACCACGTGCCAGACAACGTTCACGTTGATGCGATCACCCCAAACGGTTCCATTCTTGCGTATGGCACGGAACACTCGTCCGCTGCTGATCGTGGCCGCAGATGTCCATTGGTCTAACTTCGCTTTCGCCCACTGCGGGATCGGGATCGTACGGACGTGACCGCCCTTTCCAACCAGGTCCACAATGACCCAATGCCCCTGACGGATCTGTATCTCTTCGAAAGGCAGGTTAGCTAGTTCGGCGCGACGGAGGCCACATCCGATGAGGATTGCCAGTATCGCGCAGTCCCTGCGCTCACGTAGGCCATCCCCACAGGCGCAATTCACCAGTTGGGAGCTTTGCTCCAAGCTTAGCCAATTGCCGGTGCGATGCCCGAGCTGTCTGGCCCCTTTTACACGCTGAATCCCGGCGGCCAGATCAGCACTCAACAATCCGCAGTCCGCCGCTTCATGCGCGAGCCGTCGGACGGCAGCTAGTCTCTGGTTAATCGTTGATGCCGCCAGTCCGCTGGCTTCAAGATGTATGCGGTAGCGGACCACCACAATGCGATTCAGCGCCAGACGCGGCTCAGAACAGTACCAACGAATGAATTGTTCAATGGCATATGCATAGGTGCGCCGAGATGCGGGCGAAGTTAGAGCATTGAGCACCGCAGCCTTTGAATGATCAAGATCGGAGAGCCGAAGCACCGTACGGCGGAGCTTGAGATTGCGTGTCTTCGGGGACCATGCTGGCGGCCTCCTGTGCCGCAGCACGGAATTAACTCATGATTCGGGTCGAACCGTTCGACTAGCGCGTGCATTGGCGATTTCACAACACCTATCTGCGCCGACCCCACTGCACGATAACTTCCGAGTAGCCGACCACACATCTGCGATCAGTGGTCGGCTTTCCGGAAGTCCTCGCGTACCTGCAGGAGCGGACAAAATCGCAAACACTGGCCGGCTTGTCGGTCCCGATCCGCATGTACGGATCTGTTTTGAGCCGCACAAACTCAGCGCGTTCTCTTGGGAGAACGGTTCCTCTGTCAAGTGGCTCAACTTGTTCTCATGATGAATGCGCGGTATCAGCTGACTGCCTTTGCCTCCTTCGGGCATCGCCTCCAACCGCACTCCTACCGCGACTGCCAGCGCTTGAGCGGGCGCTCTTTTCGCCAGTGATATCGGCTTTCCAGAGCTGATCAATCCCGGCCAGCGTCATCCGCAGCGCAAGGTTCAGATAGATGCCCAGCGCATGGGTGGAATCCGTGGTCCTCACCATCGGCTTCCATTAGTGTCCAATACGTCACACTACGTCGACAAATACGTGACAATTCGTTACCAGGCGCATGTTGTACTCATTGCAGATCCAAACTACACGGCGCCTGGACCGATTCGCGTCGAACTCGGTCTTTATCAAGGCGCCACCCTGGGCGGGAATCGCCTGCGATTAACAGTCGTCGACGAGACAAGCTAGGAAGAACAATATGAACAACCCTAAGGACAAATTGAGACCGAAAGCTCGATTGGTTTGTATTTTGGTTTGTATGGCAGTTACCTTGATAGCGCCGATGTCCGCACAGACCGGCGCCTGGACTTCACCCGTAGTGCTCAGCACGGGTGGTCAGGGCTGGGAAGCAGCCGCAGCCATAGATGGGAGCGGCAACTCGGTGGCTCTGTGGGATGAGCGCACAACCCAAGATCAGCTCTGGTCACGCTCGAAACCAAGCGCCGGCAATTGGGGGCCCGTAACGGTGGTCTCTCCGGCACTCCAGACAACCTCTGTTTTTCCGGCCGTGCGGATTAGCAGCGCAGGATTTGCTACAGCAGTATGGAGCGATCAAAACGGAGTGTGGACAGCCGATCGTCCGCCTGCTTCGAACTGGAATCCTCCTCATCTTCTGGTCCCCGGCGCGTCCAATCCGATTTTTGTAATGAATTCGCTAGGCGACGCCGCGATAGCCTGGACTGTGGGCGGTGGTCCGAGGAGCACCAGCGGCACGGTTATGGCCGTACTGCGGCCTGCCGGCTCAGCCTGGACGGCTCAACAAACGGTCACCAGCGGAGTGCATCTTTCCGCCTATCATGCCGGAATCGGCGCGAATGGCGCGGTGATTGTGACTTGGGAAACCTACAATGCAGTTTGCACTAGATATGGTTGCGCGCTGAGCAACTACATTCTGCATGCCTCCCGGCAAAATGCGGGTACCAACTCCTGGGTGGACTCGGGCCTGCTGTTGGGACCCGATCGCACTGCGCATGCCGCGCGAGTGGCGCTGGGTTCCACCGGGCAAGCAATACTGGTGGCGTTCAGTGCGTCCGACGTATACATTTCCGCCAACCAGGGCAGCTCCGGTGGCGCCTGGAGCCCGTTCAAAACCGTCGTAAATCCTCCAAATGCGACGATTGCCAGCGATCTGGCGAGCGACGATGCGGGGCAGGTAACGCTGGTTTACGAGCTCATCAGTTATCCCACGTCGCAGGCGCTTGCGGTCAGCGGAACCATTAGCAACAACACGTGGTCGTCGCCCGTGGTTCTGTCCGGCAGTGACACGAGTGTCGGCCAGGTGTATTTCGCTCTCGCTCCGAATGGCGTGGCGCTGGCTGTTTGGTTGTCGAGCAGCGGGACTCCGGAGGTCCACGCCGTCACCAGAAACACCGCTACCGGGGCTTGGGGTAGTCCGATCACAGTCTCTGGACCGGGCAGCTACATCGGGCCGGAAGCCGCCGCAGTGGACTCCGCGGGAAATGCGATCGTCATATATTCTGGCTACGACGCCGCAAGTGTGCACACGGAGTACGCCACCAATTATCAGCCTTAGCGGCGATCGGGACGGCGCGCCGCGGCGGCCCGGGCGCGCTGTCCCTGGTCGGCGCCCGGGCGCGCAGACTGTCTAGCCCGAATATGGTAGTTCGGCGTCATCGCCGGCCGCCAGAACCTGACCGTCAAGAGCTGTGTTGCCGAGTGGGCCCTGGCGGTCAGCAAGTTACCGGTGACGTCTAGGGGTTCGTGGAGGGATCGTAGAGCGCAAAATGGGTGGTCGGATATGGCGAGCATCACAATTACCACTGCCGCGCCGATCAGCTTGCCCCTGCGCCTCCCCGCTTTGGCGGTCGAAACAGAAGAAGATGACGATCGGGCAGAACGAGCGCGAAGTTGTCCGGAAGTCCTGTTCTGGGAGATCAGCGGCTGACAATCACTGAGATTCCTCCCGTGTCACGGGCAACCCGAAAATTAGGGGTCCACAGATAGGTATTGAGAACAGGCCAACTCGCACCCGATCCGTCCAGGACAGAATTATCAGCGAAACCCACTCGTCTCTTCTACAACGAGGAGGCAGGGGCAAAGGGGCTGCCGCCCCTTTCCCTGCACCCCCAATCCCCGCCCGACCTCCTCCGTTTCGCTTCGGACCACCTCTCCCGGACCATCTCGCTTGACGAAGCCGAACACTTCTTGCACAATCATCACGCCAGCGTCGCTTCGCTCCGACTGCTGTTCACCTTCACCCCGGAACGCCGTTCGGCTTGCTTCCGGAATCGATGTTCACCTTCACCGGAATACCCAGATGACGATCGTCGTCAGTAAGTGCGAGTCTCGGCAAAGGAAATCCCCGCGCAAAAGCAGCTTGGACGGGCAGTCGGCGGTGATGTCGAGAACGGAAAAGAGTTGTGGAAGGCGCGGCTTCCTGCGAGCGGCAATGCCACTCCAATGACCTACTGTCTGAAAGGCAGACAATACCTGACTATAGGTGCAGGCGGACACCCGAAGATCACGGAAGCAAGAATCACGGAGGTTGTATCCAAGATTCGCGACGGACGGCCCGACCGGAGACACATCTCCACTAGCAACGGATCTGCGGTCGAAACGCTTGCATTTATT
The DNA here is from genome assembly GCA_963748225.1 of uncultured Acidobacteriaceae bacterium. Lineage (GTDB taxonomy): Bacteria > Acidobacteriota > Terriglobia > Terriglobales > Acidobacteriaceae > Bog-257. The sequence goes on along the minus strand of CAVVHW010000007.1, from coordinate 711,793 downwards.
CGACGACAGAATACATTATCGATGTTAAAGATACCGTCTTACCCGGCGGCAATAGCGCATGAAGTGCTCACCGTAATGCTCCTTCAGATAGGCCTCTTCGCGCAGAACCTGGCGATGAAGGAGCCAGGAGCCGGCTATCACATAAATCAACAGTATCCCGGTCGGGAAAATCAGGAACTGGCCCATCAGGATGAGGGCGAATGCCACATAGATCGGATTGCGGCTGTAGGCGAAGATCCCATCGGTTATCAACTTGTCGGGATGGGCGGTGTCGATGCCGACCCGAAAGCTTGATCCGAAAGAAACAAGGCTCCACAACAACACTGTCAGGCCGCAGAAGCAGAGCGCCACTCCGAGCCACTGGACGATCCCGGAATGAAAAAGCTCCCTTGTGCTTGGGCTTGGAAGACCGAAAGCAGCCGCGAAAATGACGTAGAAGTAAAACAGGGCAAACGGTGGAATCAGAAAATCCGTCTTGTCTGTTTTGCCGAATTGCATGGCTGCGATTCCTTGCCGCTTTAGCAGCCGGAGGCGAGTCACTACCATGCCGAGCATCAGAACGAGCGTCAGGGTCGCGAAATATCTGGGCATGGCAATCTCCAAGACGGTGAATCCTCCTCGCTATATCACAGATCGAAGCCGAGTCTGCGTCTGGGTGGCACGGGCGGTCAAATTGCGACCGCACCGATTAACAATTTTTCCTTGCTTCAGAACTAGCTACTCCGGCCTGGGTTTTCTGGAACGACTATCAATCAATCCAAAAACCGGGGCACTGTCTAGTAGCTACGCCCGCCGCCATCCGATCACGGACGCAACCGTTAGAAGTGGCAGAGAGCGTTCACTGCGAGTTCTGCCTCGTCAATCCACGCCTCACATCAACACACCTTCTAGCCCACAACAGAGAAGCCGCCCGGTGTCTCAACCAGGGGCGGCCTCTGTGTTGCAGATTCATCCCCTAAGAAAGGGATTCGCCGTCAACGCTAGGCCTCCGGCCCGGAGATTGCAAGGGCTTTTTGCCTGCAGAAATTCCTTAATCTCATAGGTTCGATATCAGACCGACAGCCACAGGCTGGACGGTATACTGTCTGTCGCATACGGAACTAACGATTCATCCCCGTGGGTTATGACGACAACCACACCCACCGAGCGCGATGATTTCCTTCATCGGCCAGATAAGCCGACGGAGAGCGTTTGTTTGTCATGCTTCGCTGCCATCCGGACATCCAATATTGAGGTTTTGAAAATCGCAGAGCAAGTCCACTCCCAATTCTGCCCTGCGCAAACCAAGGAGCCATCAACACGCATTTAGCCGGCTACCGTAGGTTGACCCAAGCCTTAGGGGGCCTTTTGCGACTGGGTTGCATACCCGTATTTGACGCCCTTGCGGCCACAGCAGGCGCCATTAGAAAGGTCGTCGTCTGGTTCATGGCAAACTTCCGTTGGGTTGTGTTAGATGAAAGATGAGTTCTTCTATCACTTGTTCTGCCGTTCCCCTCGTTAAGCACCCGGTCATACCTGACTCTCTTAGGCGAAAACTCTCTTTTCGTACTGGGCAATGATCGAACAACAAATAATCAAGGACTTCGAGGTTGCCTTCTTGAAGGCGAATGACAATTAAGGGCACAGGAGCGCTGCTGCCCCCGCGCAGCCTTACTTTCCAGCCAAGATTGCGACCTTCAAACAGTGAACATATCCCAAGTTCAAATCGAACCCTCCATGTTCCCTTCAACACCAAGTGACGATTCTCTTCAGTCGCCGGCATACCCAACTTTGCAAAAGCCCCCATCAATACGTCCGTTACGGCGAGACGTATGACCTTGGATCGAAAGCATAACGCTACGAAACTGAGACTCTGCTGCGAATCGTAAGCTAGTAATTCATAAAGCTTGAGCATCCCTCCAAATCGCTCTCTTACCGTCCGAGCACAGGCCCCGACCAGTTCGCTGTCGATGAGTTTTGCATTCAACATTCCGCGTCGCTGGAGGAGACTCAGCAAGTCACGCAGCAGCTCCCGGTCGGAAGCGGTGCCCGCACGATTTCTAAACTGTCGCTGGGCGCGGACGAACATGTGCTTTGACACTAGCGGAGCGAAACTATCGGGTCTTACGAGCCATTCTTCACGCGGGTTGCGCTTGAATTTCGAGTGCATCTTCGCTGTAGTCTGGTTGAAGACGATTGCCCCCATGTATTTCGGGTGGGTAAGAATCCGGTGAACGGTGCGGTAATGCCACGGGCCGGGAATGTCACGGGGGACGCGCCGAGCGTTCAATGAACGCACAATCGTCTTTATGCTGATTCCCTCTGCGAATCGCGAGTAGATTTCCCTTACAATGCCAACTTCTTCGGGCGGTCCCGGTATGAAGCAGACATGGTCGGATTGGAGGTTCTTCTTCTCACCGAATGCGAGCGGGCCTTTGGGATTGCCGTCCCGATCCAGCAAACACCGACGGAGCCCGTAACCGGGTCGGCCGCCCAACTTGTAGCCTGCGTTGGCGATTCGCCATTGTCCAGCAAACACCTTTGCCGAAAGCTCTCGGCTGTACTCTCCCGCCATCACTCGCTTCAGCGTCTTCAAGAGGGCAGAGGTAGTTGTGTCGTCGTTGGGAAAAGGCTCGGCACAGTAATGGACTCGAACCCCAGCCTTCTTGCACAGAAACTCGTAGTAAGCGCTCTCATCGGCATCTTGAAAGCGACCCCAGCGACTGACGTCATACACCAAAATGGCCACATATCTGGGTTGTGTGCTGACCACGTCTGCTAACATCTGTCGGAGTCCTGGCCGATGTGCAAGATCAAGCCCGCTCTTAGCGACGTCAGCATAAGTGCAAACGATCTCAAAACCGCGTTTTTCTGCGTATTGAGCAATTGCCGCCTCTTGGTTTTCGATGGAATATTGTTGGTGCTCGGTGGACATCCTGACGTACTGAGCTGCCCGCATTATGTGCCTCCTTCCGTGCGGGATTGGCAAATACCCGCCACGTCCTCAGCACAATAATCGGCAACCCGGGACAGAACTTTAGCCCGGAGTTTGCGGAATAATTCGTTCAATGAAAAGGCCGCCGCTTGGGAGGGCGGCGGCCCCGACAATGGCTCGCTTCGACCAGCGAAGGCAGAGCCACCTACCGTAACTTGTCATCAGACGAACATCGCGTTCGTCAGCGGTTCCAGAGTCGCTGGAATCGCCGGGATCAGAAAGACTTGACCACAAGAACAGCGATAGGGCGTCACGGGAATCCTGACAGATGAGTTCTCCCACCAACATACGGCCGTAGAGCCGGCAGATAGAACAGCAACCAGGGAATCTTGGCTGCAGGCCGGACATAGTCTCGGTTCAACCATGAGATTGTCGTCCTAGCGGGCGACCGACCATGCGAGGATCAGGCGCCAACGGGCTTCTCCAATGGATAGCGCCCCGAAAGCCGCACAAGTGCTCGAAATCGTCTAAAAGAAGACCTCCCAAGGCCGATCCATCAACCCAGAGGACCGGGGTTTTACATCCAGGACAGAGGACCTCGAATTGGGTGGGCCGCACCGTTTCTGTCGTGTTTCCGTCAGGCCAAGGGCCGGCTACCGTGAACCTTCTTTGATGAATGATCCCATAGTCTCAGTCACAACGGCAATCTTTCTCAGTGAGCCGCATCACCTAGCAATGTTCGTGAGACTTACACCATCAACAAGCTCGCCTGGCTGATGCGGAGCAAAACCCAGTATCGCGCTAAGTTCTCGGGCTGATTGGAAGTTTTCTATTGGACCGCGAGACCTTTCGCAATCTTAACTGGCATCGTTGGGGGTAGGTGCGATCTTCGTCGATGCTATTGTGCTGCCCTGCGGTCAACCGCAAGGAGGTCTCACATGAATGCAGCACAGTACGTCAGGATGTCAAAGGAACAACAGAAGTACTCGATCACCAACCAACTTGCAGCGATCCAAATCTACGCTCGGCATAACGGATTCGAGATTGTGCGGACATATTCTGACGAAGCCAAGAGCGGACTGACTCTGGAGTGGCGGCCCGAACTGCGACGGCTACTGGAAGATGTCATTCAGGGAAGTTGCGGCTTTAGTGCCGTGCTCGTTTATGACGTGAGCCGCTGGGGCCGATTTCAGGACGCTGACGAAAGCGCTTGCTACGAATTTGTCTGCAAAAGCGCCGGTGTACGAGTTCACTACTGCGCAGAGGCTTTTTCCAACGATGACAGCATTGCCAGTGGTCTTTTGAAGGCTCTCAAACGCAGCATGGCGGGTGAATACAGCCGGGAACTGTCGGGCAAAGTGTTTGCGGCCCAATGCCGTCTGGCACGGATGGGCTACAAGTTAGGGGGCAAGCCGGGCTATGGGTTTCGGCGGCTTTTGCTTGATACAAACGGAAAGCCATTAGTGAGGTTGGAGGACGGACAATGGAAGTACTTAGCGAGCCAGCATGTGAAGTTGGTACTTGGCCCGGAGGAGGAGCTTGCGATCGTCCGCCTGATCTACTCTTTGTATGTTGATGAGGATTTGAGTCCGGCGCAAATTGTTCGCCGACTTAACGAAAGGAAAATTCCACGTGATGCTAACGGGAGTTCCTGGAGCCTCGGTAACGTTTGCAAAATTTTGGCAGACCCTAAGTATGCTGGTTACGGCGTATTTGCACGCACCTCTTCCAAGTTGCGTAGCAAACCGAAATGCAATCCGCGGCAAAATTGGGTTATGCAACCCGATTGCCTTGAACCTATCGTTTCGCCCGACCTGTTCCGGCGCGCACAAATGAAACGGGAGGCGAAGGTCCAATTTCGGACCGACCAATAGTTGTTGGAGGACCTGCGGACTTACATTGATGCACATGGATCTGTCAGCATAGGAGAAATGAATCCTCATCACGGGCTGCCCTCTCATGCAACATACTCGAAGCGGTTCGGTTCAGTGACGGCGGCTTATGATCGGATCGGCTACCAACCCAAGCAGCCTTTTCTTTGGCAGGAAGAAGCGAAGAGATCACGGCTGTTCAGAAAATCCATTGAACTCAGCTTTAAGAATGCCTTTGCGTTCGCCGGAATTCCGTTGAGGCAATTGGGCCCCGTCCTTTCGGTGAAAGGATGTCGTCGATTTACGTTTGAGGTGGCGCGGTACGTCAGGCGAGTTTCCGGGGAACCACGTTGGCAAATCTACTGTCGGCGGGGCAGCCACAAACATCCTTGTGCTGTCGCCCGCTTGAATCCTGATAACCGTGCTCTGAAAGACTGGTTCCTTCTGATGCAAGTACCGAAGTTCAAGGAGCACTTCTCGCTGAGTGAGCAACGGATCGTGGAGACAGACACCATTCGAGAGAGTCCCGAGCAACTTATTGAGGTGATTCTTGCTCGATGCGCTCGCGATTGGACGTAGGGAGTCCTGCAATCTCTTATCGCCGGACAATATCTGTCAGACGAACCTTGCCAACCGACATGCACTGATGCACCGTGGCTTCTCCCGCGTTTTCACTTTTGATGTCCGTGATGGTGACCACCGTCCCTCGTTGATTGGGCGTCGTGATATTGGTAATCGATCTGCACGCTTACCACGGTCGTCTGGTTTGGCTGCCGCTGTGTGTCACGCAGTTGCACCTGACACTCCTCGCCTCCGCTTGGAGTGCTCGCCCGCCAGCGATACTGCACGTCTTTATTCTTGCCAAGCATGAACCAGTTGCTGTGAGCTTCGGCCCACGATGACCAATCCTGAGCACCTACTGAGCCTGGCAAAACCCCCAGCACGACCAAACAGACGGCGATGATTTGGAGTTTCATCTTGTCCCCTAATAAGTGATGATGGCTCGGATCTTAACAGGGATTGACACAGTTTTTAGACTCTAACATCCCTGCGGTTGTTGCAGAGGACTGGTGAGTCTCCCGATTGTTCTGATCAGCTCTGACCTGCCAGCTCGCACACGCTAGCGGGGGCTAGACCCGCAGATACGCATACAGGGTCTCCCGGCTGATACCGAGCTCGCGTGCCAAGCCAGCTTTCTTCTCGCCGGCGGCAACGCCCTTGCGGAGATCTCCTTCAGCCGATTACGCTGGGCATTGCAGAACAAGAACAAGTACCCGCTATGATAAGGACGAAGGCTTCTGGGTGGTGTTTGAGCGCAGCCAACAGATCCATGAGCGGCTTGGGTTCGAGGCGCCAGGGTGGCTAAGAGAGGAATCCGCCTGGGACACCGGGCCAACCCACCATTGGCGCAGGCAATCCAACTGAGCTAGATTAGGAGGTCCAAGCCCACAGCAAAGGCGCGCCGCCCCTTTTCGTCGGAAGGCCAAGGAGCAGAATTATGCCGCCATGTCGCCATATGCAAATGTTTAAACGCTTACTGGTTGCGTGCTTGCTCTTGTCCTTCGCCGCAATTTTGTATGCGCAGAGTAGCGAGATTTTAGGGGAGATCGAGCTCATCGGTGCTACGAATGTCGAAAAAAGCTCGGGCGTGTGGATTGACGGACAGTACGTCGGCTATCTGAAAGAGACTCAAAGGCTCGAAGAAGATCCTGTTGTTACCGGGTGAGCACCTCATCGTTGTGCGCCAGGATGGATATCAGGACTTTGCACAAAGAGTCGCGGTCCAGCCTAAGGAAAAAAAGATCGTCGAGGTTGCCATGAGCAAAGATCCTGGCAGCCATTTGCCGGCTGTAACTGCGGAAATCAAGTTGCATGTTACTCCGGATCGAGCAGGAGTCTTTGTGGACGGCCTGTTTGTGGGCCACGTGGGTGAATTCGGAGGACCGGGAAAAGCGATGCTGGTTGCACCAGGAACCCGAAAGATCACAGTGTTCTTGAGCGGATACAAAACTTTCGAGACGGAAGTAAATCTCGCGCCAAACCAGAAGTTCGAACTCAAAACGGATTTAGTTAAGACCGCCACGCCCGAGGCGAGCCCTGTCCCCAATCCGAGCTAAGATTACAGTCCGTCAGCCGTCAGCTCTTAATCGCAGGTCCCGGTATCCCCAAGGGTGACTCGAATAACAAATGGGAGAGTCAGCATGACTGGAGATTCATACACGATTGTGAACGGCTACAAGACAATTCCGTGGTGATGCCATTGGCGAGCCGACGGACGAGCCTAGTGAACTACATCCCTATGCCTGGCTGCGCGCCTGTGGATACTCCGAAGAGCAGGCGGCACAGGTAATGGATGAAATGAAAGAGAAGGGTTCGGTGAATATCAAGCTTCCATGATCCCCACGGAGGTCAAACTGCACCGCCACCAGACCGAGGAGTGGCTAACTTGAATTTCACTCTCGGCTCGTGCCGGCGACATATCCATCTTCCCAATGGTCCCGGTTTAACTCATAGCGGTTGATCCGAAAACCTTCCGGTGCAACCACGAATCCGGCCTTTGACTTAAGGCGATCAATGGCGGCCTCGGCGTCCGCTTCGTTGCGGTAAACGCCAATCAACAGATCAGCATCATCGCCGTCTCTCTCCCGAACGTACCAAAGCAGGAAAACTGACTCTCCGTCCATGCGGCTACTCCGACTAACTTCTCCTCAAATAGTCCCACCACTTCCCCCCAAACTCCAAGCGCGACTCCTTTCACGCAGCGACACTGACGGCGGAACAGAAGATGAGCGCCAAACACGATACTCCGCTGGAAAATGCCCTAAAAGGAATTGATGAATCTGTCTTTGATGAGTTGCTCGTAGGACTGCTGGAGAAATGGAAGCCAACCGATCCAGTAAATTGACTTGCGGACGGTACGACCGGTTCGATGCTGCAAGCACAGTCGCGCGACACCCTTTCAAAGTAGGGCCAGCGGGGCGGACTGCAGCGCCACCGATTGCTGCTGCCGTCTGTCTGCTATCAGACTTAAAGCAGGGCAAGCCGCTGAAACTCACCCCGCACGATGCCGTAGCATTCACAGGCCGCATTCTCGAGTTCCGCGCGGTTCTTAACGGTTACCACTCCCCGTGAATAGTCGGTCAGGCCCGCTCGATGGAGGAGTCCTGCAGCCCAGAGTCACCGTGGTCCGGGGTGCACCCAGCATCTGTCCCAGAAAGTCATGAGTCAAATGGAGCTGGTCAGACTCCATCCGGTCGCGACAAGATAGCATCCAGCGGGCAAGCCGTTCTTCTATATTATTGTGCAGCCGGTTGCAAGTGGCCGTTTGGGCGGATTGCACCATAAAGCCATGCATGTATCTTTGCAGATGGCGACGCAGCTCTCCGGGACGCTCAAATTCCTCTTTCAGAATGTCTGCGTTGATGCCGAAGCCCGAACCCGCAATCTGAATAAATGTCCGCCCAGGGGCTGTGCCGGTGCCGAGCAGAATGGGAAGACCGACCACGCCGTCAATTCCAATGATGCCAACCTCAACCGTGTCTCCATTGGCAACGGTCATTACAACCGAAGCAATGCCGTCTTCTAAGAAGTAGCCGTGCGGGGCCTTTCCGTCGAGCAGAGTTTCCTCTTGTACTAAAGTCACCGGATAAAGATGAGGTTTCAGGCGATTGATTTCAGCTTTGGGCAGGGCTGCCAGGACCCGATTCTTGAAGCGCCGTGCGGGCGGGTTCATGCTGCCTCCTTCGTGGGCGAAAAACGCCGCATCGGGATGCGCAAATGAACCAGCCCCTTGGCCGGAGGACGTGCGTATGGAGATGTAAGTTAATTGTACGCTTTAGGGCAACCGCGGGCTTGCGTCTGGTATCAGACATAAGGTATACTGCCGCACGTTGAGACTGGCCGAGACCCGGGTGTTCATTGGGTGTCGAAAAAGCAGAACGAGGCCGAGTGCCCGCAGACGGTAGTGCTCTGGGTGCTTCTTTGGCCCACGAGATCAACAATCCCCTCGATTCGCTCTTGAATCTCCTATACCTCATTGAAGCCGAGGCCACACCGACCGGCCGTCATTACCTGGCGCTCGCAGAGGAAGAAGTACATCGCATTTCCCAAATCGCCCACGGGGCGATGGATCGGTTCCGAAGTCCCGTAGGTCCGCAGGACACCAACGTACCGAGGTTGCTGGGTTCGGTAGTCGATTTTTACACGTCGCGACTCGACTCTCAGGGTATCCAGGTCGAGACTCGCTACTGTTCGGGTGAAGACCTTCCTGTCGATCCCGGTTCCTTGCGTCAGGTGTTTTCCAATCTATTGCTGAATGCTGCTCATGCGATGCCTGGAGGGGGAAGAATGCATGTCAGGGTGTCCAGGGCGCTAGAGTGGACAGGACTCGGAAGGCGTGGATTACGGGTGACCTTTGCGGACAATGGCTGCGGGATAGCGGCGGCGGACCTGTCCAGAATAACCGAGCCATTCTTTACGACCAAAGGAACTGCTGGCACGGGCTTGGGACTCGCACTGGTGAAAGACACGGTGGAGAAACATCATGGCGTCCTGCGAGTGAGAAGCAGCACGAAACCAGGCCGAAACGGCAGCGTTTTTGCGATATTTCTTCCCGCTTAGAGAACTCAGCGTGTTTCCTTGCACCGTTGATGAGGGCGTTGGACGGTTCTTTCTGCCGAGATGGAAGGCTGTCGCTTACCGGTGGGAATGGCTGATGAAACGAAAAGACAAGAGCGGACAACTGCCGCCCTACCGACGATTGCATTTTGGATTCGCACACTTTGCTACCATTTCAGGCTCCCAATGGAGGTTCGTCGCCCAGTGCTCGGCGGAAGGCATGCCGGCCGTTAGACCGGCGATGCCGATTCAATCTTTCTGCAGATTGGCTCTATCTGACGGTTTTATAAACCGTCAGGGCTATTTTATAGTGAGCGACAACGTGCTTTGTTTCGAGTACTTAGATAGAGATGGTCAAGCATTGGGTGCAGATTAGGTGCAATCTCGCTCGGTTTTTTGCGGCGGGATTTCTGCTCGCTGCCACCAAACTGGCGCCGGCGCGTCCTGGCACTCGCATCCTTGTTGCCGACAATGGCGCCGGGATCGCCGCCCAGGACCGATCCAGGGTCTTCGCGCCATTCTTTACCACGAAAAAGGATGTGGGGACCGGCCTCGGTCTATGGGTCAGCAAAGAACTATTGGAAAAAAGAGGAGGGCAGCTTTGGTTCCGCAGCCGGCAGGGTCTGCCTTCAGGAACAGTCATGAACATTTACATCCCCTCCAAGGGCGGTAATGTTGCTGAGCCAGCGGCGTGAGCTATGATTGCGGCAACTTATGCTTTTCGATTAGAAAAGACTGCGGTCGTCGGCGGACGCGACCACTAACCGGCTAAGGCTCAACATCCGCCGGCGGGGGAATATTCCGCTCCTTCATCCACTCCACGTTAATGCGCCGATTGGCTTCAGTGCCCGGCACCTTCTCAATGTCAGGCATGAAGATGCGCAGGCCGGCTTGCGGCGTCATCTGGATGCGGCCGTTCACCAGTTGCTCCTGATAGCGGGTTAGATCAAAGCTGAACCAATCGTCGTTGGAGGCGTCGATCAGGAAGATGTCGGCCTGGGTCATCGTGAGCTTTCCAAGATTGACCGTGCCCCCATACAGGCGGATGAAGTTCCGCCATTGCTTTACCTGAGTCGCCTCTGGCCGGGCATTGCCGAAGACCGCGATAAGGTCGCCAGTTTTGCTTCCTATATGCGCGTCCGCCAGCTTTCCGCGAATCGCCGGCGCGGGCAAGATCTGTTCCGGGTCGATATAGATATCGTCACCTGAGACCCGAACGTTGGCGGCGCCATGCGCGCCGATCAAATCGCCGACGTTTACATGAAACGATTGCATCAAGCCTTTGACGGGAAGCTTGAGCACGCGCAGCTTTACCATGTGCAATCGAAGAAGTCCGTCGGGTGAGGCGGTCACGTCGCTGACCATCTCGATGGGCAGCGGCACGCCCTTGTACAGCGTTCCCTTTAGCTTCAACCGCTCGCCATCGGCGACGAGCGAAACATTCTCCAGTGGGGATCCCTTCAGTAGACCCCCGTTCAGGATGCCGCTGATGTCGGAGAGGCTGGTGGCGATAATACCCGCCTGAATGTTGAGGACAAAGGAGGTGGGCTCGTCGAACGAGGGGATAACACCGGGCCGCGTGGGATGCATTTCCCCGCGCAGCCAGCGCACGCGTAGTTGCAAACCGGGACGCTCGTTCAGAATGACGTTGTGCATCAGCACCTTGGTTTCGGACCCGCCAGGAGCGGCGGACTGAGAAGCGGCATGCACCGGAGGGGAGCTTGTCGCGAGCGAGGTGGGGTGGTTAGCGCCGGCTGCGGCATTGTTCTGGGACGCAGAAGCAGGCTTCGGTTGAGGCTTCGAGCAGGAAAGCAGCAGCCCAAAGGCCAGAAACGACAGAGGAAAGATACATCGAGCCAACACGACGGTTTTGCCTGCTCGTGCCGCGGAAGTCGCAGCCGTTACCCGCATAACGCCGACTAATACACCGCCATCCGCAGGAAAGCAAGTTTTGGGTTTTGTCGGAGCGGGGCAGTTTGGATCAGAAGTTTCCGTGTCGCCCTCTGTGTTCTCGTCGCTCGTCAAAACCGAAAGCGCTTCTTTCTCCAGTGCGAGAGCGCCCTTCTATGATCGAACTTTCATGCCCGTCACTGCCTCTTCTGTTCGCCCGCCGACATCCAAATTCACCCTTTCGCGCACGGTAATTGCTGTACTCGTCCTGTTGCTGGTTAGCTTTCTGGGATTTGACTTCCGGTTCTATCGCGCCGTGCGCGCCTCGCAGCCACAGCAGACGGGGACAGGCAAAGATTGCGCCTCCGCACAGCACACTCACGCAACTACTAGAACCCCTGGCACCACTGACGGTTTTCTAAACCGTCAGATCGATTGGACTGGTAAGTTCAACGGCAAATATATACTTGGCTCACAATCTGTGCTATCGTTCTGATTGCCGGGCTTGTCGTCCTATTCGTCGCAACGTGCAATAAGCAATTACCGCATAAGTCGAAGTAGCTATCAGAATAAAGAATGTACTGATCGCGGAGACCCATTCAGGACTGGGCAGGTAGCGATAGCTTGGAGTTTTTCCAGCGGTGTCCTGTTGATTGGGGGACTGTTGATTGGATTGCGACTGGATAACAACTTGGGAGATTGGATTTTTGGCACCTTCTGCATCCTGGGTATTGCTTGCGGGTTTGCGGGGATTAGTTTTGCCGTGCTGGCCGACTACATGAGTCGTCAATGAGGCGAGAAGGATGCATAACACGAAGAGGCGCATAATTTGGAAATGGCGAAACGTAAAGCAGAATACATCGAAGGCTGGAAAGCAAGGGAAAACTTTGAAACGGCGATGAAGGCAGCGTTTCAGATTCCAAAGGAAAAGGCTCCGGCAAAGCCGAAGCCTAATCGCCGCAAAGCGTCCGGCAGTGACAAGGGCTAAAAGGTTTCCTCTTCCCCCGGCCCTGCCGCCGAATGGTGGAGCGAGTCAACTCCCTTGCCCGTGAGTTGAGCATAGGTTAGGCGCTTGCCAGAGGCCAGAGACATAGCCCTCGTGAAACGCTCCGAATCACTAATGTGCTCTTCGGGTTTCTTGCCGCCGCGATTGTTGAAACGGAACACTTGTTCGTCAAGGTAACGATCTAGATGGAATGGCTCGACAGATACGTAAGTCCCACGCAGGTTGCGCTTGAAGAGCGACCAGAAATTTTCGAGGCCATTGGTTGTAACCTGCCCGCGAACATACTCTTTGGCGGGGACTACGATTTCGCGCACGAAGTGTTTTTCGATTCCATGTACGATGCGGATTCGTCGGTGTAAAGCGTGCTGCCGTGTTCGATGTTATTCAGGATTTCGTTCTGCAAGGTTTCACGGCTGGATGTTGGGAATTACCTTGCAGCGAATCTCGCGAGTGTCGCGGTCAAGCATTCCGTGAACAGCGGTCTTGCCGAGATACATGTCTCCAAGCCTGTGTTGACTGCGAATCTGCGGCCAGCTTGACGCGGCGATCTTTGTGCATCTTGATGGGGTTCGGGCCGACGAAAGTTTCATCGCTTTCCACCGCTCCGCCAGTACTCCCCAGCTTAGTTACAGAATTAAGCTTCAAGACTTCGCGGACTCTGTGAAGCATGAACCATGCGGACTTCTGTGTGATCTTGAGAGTCCGCGCCATCTCTGCGCTGCTGACTCCGTTCTTGCAATTGACCACCATCCAGAAGGCGGTCATCCATTTGTCCATGCCGAGCGGAGAGTCCTCGAAGATAGAACCGACCTTGACGCTGAATTGCTTCTTGCAGCCTTTGCAGAACCACATCAGCCGTGTCCGAAGGAACGAGTGTTCTTCGCCGCCACATCGCGGACATGTGATCTTGCGATCTGGCCAGCGGAGGTTAACAGCGTAAACAAAAGCACGCTCCGGATCGGCGAAGTAGGCTATCGCTTCTTGCAGGCTCCGGGGCTGTTTGATGTTCGCCATTTCTTTGCCCTCACAATCTATATGATGCAAGAGTACAAGAAAGGACTTTGTGTGTCAAGTATATATTTGCCAGTTCAACTGCCGCGTTTTCAGGCGCTTATGTCTGCGACATAAGAGGATAGGTGCAGACTAGGTGCAGATTCAGATCGAGGCTTTGAGAGTGCTCAGTTGCGCATTAGAAGCGCGTTGTCCATCGGACTATGGTTTCAGTCTCCCCATTCATGGGTAATGATTGTCTTGATCCACAATCGCTTCCTCAGGCCGCTCATGACGCTGCTCCCAATCGCTGCGCCCACCATCAACGGTGGAAATCGCTCTAAATCTGAGGGGGTATGCGCCCCTACACCGCGACGCGGTGGGGGGGCCCATGACAGTCGTCAGCTTCGCCCATTGGAAATTTCCTGTTCGTGGTCGCGGGTGATAGTTCGTGAGGCGAACTCCAGCATCCGCTACGTCACAGTTACGTACCAATAGTTAGACAGATTTAGTGGGAGTTTCTTGAGGTACGCACAGAAGAATCAATAGGTTAGCGACGGGAGAAGCCAGCCCTGAAAAGGCTGGCGTCGGCGGTTCAACTCCGTCCCTGGCCACCATATTATTGTGAAGGAACAACTTACAAGCTTTTCCTCTAGGCATCTGTACTTATTTCGACGGGGATTCTTCTCTTTATCTGTTTCTGTAAACACCTCGCAAGCAATGAATTGGAGAACGGCAGAACGCAGCCCCAGCGGGCTTGGCGTCGGCGGTTTAATGCCGTGAGAGCAAATTGCCGACCGACCGGTTGCGCCGGCGGAACGGCTCGTGGCGAACCCGGTTGGTAGACTGCAGCGCGATTAACTAGTGCGATTACGAACGGCTTTTGCAGGGCCATGGGCGACCTAGGGCCCGGCCCAGTTTCTCGATTACGCGGTTTCTGGGGAGTTTCATGCGACCCACTTCTACGCGTCGCCGACTATCCGGCCAAGTGGATGCCGGGACGCTGGCGCGTTTAACAGGACCAAGAATCCGAGAGCGATACGAACGTTGGTCGATGAGTGCATTTCCCTGAAGGCAACAGCCAAGGCCAAGGCACGGCGACCGAAGCCCAAATCTTGCAGCGGAACGAAAGCAGAGGTATCCATATGCCGCGCGGCGCATTGACTAGTGAAGGTCCCAAAAACCAAGATCCCCGCCCATTGGCGCAAACGGCGCGCGATAAGGACGGGGTACCTGGCCTCCTGAGCTTTACTTCTTGGGCCGCGACTCCGGCGGCACAAGCCCTGCGAGGCGGTAGTACACAACGAGCTGGCCGTAGTGTTCTCCGCTATGCTCGATGATGCCGTATGCAATGTCGATAATGCGCGCTTTCTGCTGAGGGTAATAAACAACCTCCGTCATCAGGCCTTTTTCGCCTTTCGACTGGATGGCGGCTGCGCCATCGGCGAAGGACTTCTTGACGAACGCAACGATATCGGCCTTGGTCTTGTATTGCTCTCGCTTCGGATCTTCTGCCGCGGGAGGCTTCTGCCCCATCGCAGGATTCGTGAAGTAGTAGCATGAACCCGCCGCGTGCAGTAATTGCTCGGCGAAGCTCCGCTGCGCGGGTGTCGGCTTGAAGTCATATTTGTCCTCAGGAAAATCTTCGGCCAGCGCCGTCAGCTTGCGGCCAATCTCATTCCAGGAATCGAGCACGACTTTCGATTCCGGATCGGCAGGTTTGACGGCTGCATCTTTCTTCATCGTGTCCTGGGCATGGGCGGCAAATGCAAATGCCAGCAGGACGATAGCGAGAAACGTTGTTCTTTTCATTTCTTTCTCCACGCTTGAGTTTCGCGAATCAAAGCTTCAGTTTCTTATTTCGCCTGCGCCAGCTCGGCAACAACTGCGGCAACCTTTTCGAGTATCTCGTTCCAGCCCTCGAGTTGCCCGCTGTTCTTGGCGCTCTCCATCGGTTCATTTCCAATGAAAGTAAGCCTCGTCTGGCCGTTTCCTAAGTCCTCAAAAAGAGTCACGTCGTAAGCGCCCTCGATGGCCTCAGGTTCGATTCCCAATTGCGCAGGGTCAATCTTGTTTCCTTCCGGGTCAGAAAAGTACATCAAGGAAACAATCTTCTCGTACGGAACAATCTCGTGGTATTCAACCGCATTCCAGCCCTCCTGCCCATCCGGCGCCTTCATGCAGCAGAGAAGTTTTCCTCCCACGCGAAAATCCATCTTGCAAACAGGCGCAGTAAAGCCCTTCGGTCCCCACCACTGCATGATGTACTTCGGGTCTGTCCACGCCTTCCAAACCAACTCGCGTGGGGCATCAAAGACTCTTGTAACGACCATCCGCTCAATTTCGCTAACCGTGTTTTTTGTCATCTCTGACCTCCTCTTTCTTCATTCGATTTACAACTACGTCCAGCTTGTCGAAACTCTCTTCCCAGAACCGGCGATAGCTAAACGCCCAGTCGCTGACCGTCTTAATCGCCTCTGGCCTGAGCGTGCACACACTCTCTCGTCCGCGCTTCGTCTTGATCACAATCCGCGCCCGTACCAGGTAGGCGATATGTTTTGAAATCATCTGCTGCGAGAGTGCAAACGGTTCCGTCAATCCATGCACAGAGGCAGGCCCATGCGAGAGTCGTAGGATCATTGCTCGCCGGGTGGGATCAGACAAAGCCGCAAATGTAGTACCTAATTTATCCACAACCATATGGTAGTGGATTGTTCGGCCGATGTCAAATGTGAATTTTGCGATTCGTGATTTCCGTCCCGAGTCTCTTAACCCTGACACCTGCGCTCATTGATACTCTGCGCAGGAGGGCGAGCCGGCAAGGGTTATGGCGCTGGCATCAGGGGCAGGAGGAATGCAGATTGTCTCTGGAACCTTCTCGGTGTCTCACCGCCCTGTTGGGCAACTGATCTTTGCCAGACGACTCGCTAGGACCTATGCGGTGAGTGGTAAATCGCCAATGCGCTCACCGAGCCCGGATTAGTGCCGATATGTCGGCCAGTGATTACGAATGCTTTCTTTCACATGGCCGTAAAACGCCCATCTCGCGGAAGTGAATTCCCCGAAGCTGGCTGGAATTCGGCTTGTCGTTATCGACGGGCCGAACTTCAGGCTTGTCCGCAACACAAAGTTGTCGCAAAACCCGGCCCTTACCATTGGGAACGGTTTCTTCAGTGTTTCAACTCCGTCCCTGGCCACCATATTCCTTAGGATGAATAACGTACAGATTTTTTGTAGCGTTTCACCTGCACTTTTTTCTGGGTTGTTTCCCGTTACCTATATCTCTATTAACCTCCCGGCTGCAATGAGATGGAGAACGGCTGAACGCAGCCCTGAGGGGCTTGGCATCAGCGGTTAACTGCCTGGCCGTTATGCGGCGTTCTGCTGGCCGAGATCAATGTTACCGGTTGGTTCCAACCTCCATTTACGCAGCCTCGCCGGTGGGAGATTTGGCGTGCACGGTCTTAGGCTTGCCGTGGGCCGGACGTCGGATTTCCTGTCGCAAATCAGGCCGAGCTTTTGCCGGGAATGCACGTAGCTCAACGGTTCTTCCCTGGCGCGCCGATTGGTAAATAGCCTCGACAATTCTGACGTCAGCCAAGCCTTCCAGTCCCGAGGGTTCGGGTTGTTTGTCTTTCAAGATGCAATCGGAAAAATAAGATAGCTCGGCGGCAAACTGGTCACGTTTGGGGAACTTTCGCTTCTTGGTTTGGTCACCCTTCTTAATGGTAAAGGCAATGCCCTCGGCATATTCATAAGCGGGATCGGCGGTGAGTGTGCCCTTCGTTCCGACCAGTGTATAGCGGCCAATGTCAGCAGCTCCGAAGCTCACCGTAAATGTGGCAACTCGCTCGTGGGGAAAGCGCAGCACGACCGACATCATTTCTTCGGTCTTGTGGAATCGAGGTTCATCGTTGCTGGCGCTCAAAGCCAGGACTTGCGTCGGCTCGTCGGCAAAAAGGTATCGCGCGGCATTAATGCAGTAGACCCCCATGTCATAGACCGGTCCGCCACCATTGGAGGTTGGCTCCTGAACTCGAACGTTGCCAGGTGCTACATTTTGGGCAAACTCTGAACTAAAGAAGCGCAGCTCGCCCAACCGCTTCTGGTTGGCTGCGTGAATCGCTTGTAGATTGCCTTCTTCAAAGTGAAGACGGTAGGCGATCATCAACTTACGCTGATTGCGCTCGGCCGCGCTGATCATGTCCCGGCACTCAGCCTCGGTAACTGCCATCGGCTTTTCGCACAATACGTGCACGCCAGCGTCAAGCGCGCGGATGGTGTATTCCCGGTGAAGATGGTTTGGCAGGCCGATATAGACGGCATCCACACCGTCGCGCAGAGCTGCGTCGTAGTTGTCGTAATCGTGTGCACGGTTCACCCGATACTTCGCGGCAACCTTATTCTGTTTTTGTGGATCGCCAGAGACAAGCGCAACCAGTTCGGAATTCCCGGCCGCGCGAAAGGCAGGCAGCACGGCAACCTGGGTGATATGGCCGAGGCCGACGACGGCGTAGCGAACCTTGCGCTTGGAAGTCATGATTCAACCTTCTTTCTTTGCGTTTTCCGCCCAGGGATCTATGAAGATGTTGATGACGTTTGCTTTCTTGTCGCGCCAAATTTTGGCTCCAGGGATTAGCTGCATCCTTCGAGCATTAGAGTGTTGATCTTCACCGGCGAGTTGCGCGCCTGCCGGAAGGGCGGAAGAAGAAGCGCGATTATGCAGCGCCGCCCGTGACGGCCTTCTTTGCCTTGGCAATCTCGACGCTGGCGAGGGTTTTTCGTGCCAGGTGTGAGTCGGGCAACACGCTGCCATTCTCGCGGCAGCAAGGCCTTCCCGGAGGGGCAGCGCATGTGGGGCATGCGACAATTTGTGCTTTGTCGTTCACCGCAACAGTGTATGTGATGGCCTGGAGCTAGCGCTACGCGGCTACCTCGCGCGTGAGCTTGCGCACGCGCTGCATCACGTCGCGTTGCCCGACGGGCAGGCTCGCCGGCCAGGGTTCCTCCACGCCCATCAGAGCGATGGCGCCGCCGAGCATGGCGATGTTCTTCATAAAGTTGATCATTTCATTCTGCCGCTGGCTAGGATCTTCGACCTTCCAGAAGTTGTGCATGACCGGCGAAACGCCAGCCAGGAAGCCAATGATTGCCAGCGTCCCTAGCTTCGGTTTGACGCCCAACAAAATACTGGCGCCCCCGATGGTCAGCGCCACGCCCGTAGCCGTCACGGCAATGTCTGGCATGGGAACGTTCTTGGCGCCGGCATATGCTGCCATCTTTTCACGCTCCATGAAGTGGTGGATTCCAGCCTGAAGAAAGAAGCCACCGAATATCAGGCGACCGAGGAGGAAGGGAGCTTTCATAGTGAGTTCCTTTTGAGCAGGACTTGAAATGTGGCCGTGATGTTTCGGCTCGAAATATGAGATTCGCCATATCGGCCAAAGGTGGCTGCCGCGATGCTAAAGGGCCGTTTCGGCACGGCTAAAGGGGGTGCTGAAAAATTCATTGCATGGGAAAGAAACAGCAGATTCCTCGGGGCTAAAGCCCCTCGGAATGACAAAAATAAAGGGATTACAATGGCGCACCTGAAGGTGCGCCCCGTCAAAGCGAGTTTAACCGAGTTCTTCCGCAGCCCGTGAAGCCGTGCCCTTCAAAACCGATGTGTGAGATAGCTTCGAGAAGGATTCGCAGCGCTCACTTTGGCGAACTGACGGGCGCTAGAATTTTTCTTGCCTTCGCGCGGCTGCAGTCAACGCCATGCAGCCTTTGGTCATCCCACTTATGGTATCGATGCTTCGTCAAGTTCCAGCCAATCCAATTGCAGGGGAGCAGCGGCCATCCGTGCAGCGCCAACCTTATCTCATCTCTTCTCCAAGGCCGCCGCGCATGCGTTTTGCTGGCTGGCTGGTTTTTCTTGTTGTGGTGGCGATCGGCCTGCTGATATTCGGAATACTTGCCGCGCGACGCTGGCCATTCACTCGCGGTGCCGTGATTCAGGCTTTGCAGCAGCAGTCCGGAGGCAAAGTGCAACTGGGCGGCTTCCGGGAAACGTACTTCCCGCATCCCGGTTGCGTCGCCGACGGAATTACGTTTCGCCGCGACGTCAATCAGGCTTCGCCGCCATTTATCACGATCGGGAAGCTGACCATCGTGGGTAGTTATCACGGGCTGCTGACACACAGCATTCAACAGGTTCGAGCTGAAGGCATGCGGGTAATGGTCGCCATGTCGCCCGATGGAAGCGGAGTATTTGCATCCGCGCCGCCTGCAATTTCCACGCCGTCAGGAATCTCGATTGGGGAGATCGTCGCCGATGGCGCACAAGTGGAAATTACGCCAGCACAGCCCGGCCAGGAGCCGCTGGTATTTCCAATCCAAAAACTCTCGCTGCATTCCATTTATGATGGACGGCCATTCTCGTTTAACGCGGTGTTGAAAATCCCTGAGCCTCCGGGCGATTTGAGCATTACAGGCCAGTTCGGCCCATGGAAAGCGGGGAACGGCGGCCAGACACCACTCTCCGGCTCCTACACCTTGCAGCACGCTGATCTTGGAGTGTTCTCTGGAATTGCCGGAACCGTCTCCGCCGCGGGAAAGTTCGACGGCGTGTTGCAGCATGTGGACGTGAGCGGCACAACCGATACGCCTGACTTTGTGCTCACCCGCAATGGGCATCCGGTACATCTGACCACTCGCTTTCAAGCCTTGGTGGACGGGCTGAACGGAGATGTTGCGCTTGAGCCCGTGGTCGCGCACTGGGGACGGACCACGATTGTCGCCAAGAGCGACGTGCAGAGCCAATCGGAAGACCATGGCAAGACGGTTGCGATGACGGCGTACTCTACCCATGCCCGCACTGAGGACCTTTTGCGATTGTTCACCAAGGACACGCCTCCGCCGATGACTGGCGATATCATCTTTCGCGCTAAGGTGACGGTTCCACCGGAGCAGCGGCCATTCCTCGACAAGGTGCGACTGCAAGGAGACTTTGGAATTGCCGGCGGGCAATATACCAAGTTTCAGACCCAGAAGGACGTGGACGTCTTGAGTGCGCGGGCGCGCGGCGAAGCCGACAAAGTAGAGGACCAGCAGGAAAAAGAGGAGAAGAATGGAAATTACGACTACGACCCGGGACGGGTGCTATCGAATGTGAAGGGTCACGTTGTCTTGCGCAACTCGATCGCACACTTAACCAACGTCTCCTTCGACGTTCCCGGGGCCTCAGCCGTGGTGAGTGGCACATTCGATCTGAAGTCGGAGAAGGTTGACTTGCACGGTCCGGTGCGCCTGGACGCGCCGCTTTCACAGGCTACTACGGGAGTGAAATCGTTCTTGCTGAAGATTGTCCAACCGCTGGTTCACAAGAAGAAGCAAAAAGGATCCACCGTGGAAGTGAAGGTTGCGGGAACATATCACGATCCGACGTTCACGGTGCTGCCGATTCCACAGAAATAACCGGAGGAGCAAGACCGAGTGTAAGGTTGGGACATTTCCACAATGGCTGTTTCCGCTTTGAAAGGGCACGCCTTCAGGCGTGCCGAAAGATAGCGGGAAGTGACCGGCTTTAGCCGCTGAGGGGGACGTGCCTCAGGGCCTAAAGGCCGAGTTGCTGTTAGCGCGGATCGGCGCGGCTGAAGCCGCGCCCTTTCAAGGCAGTTACAGCAACTCAGAAATTGCTCTATGCCCGCCTGGAAGGCTTGCTGCCCCACACCGGGATACAGGAACTCTGTAATTGCTTATAGATGGGCCTGATTTCACCCCGCTTGCTGCGATTGGTTCGCGCGGCTCTTAACGGGCAGCTCCACGCGGAATTGCGTGCCCTTTCCTACCACGCTCGTGACGTCAATGTGACCGCCGTGTGCTTCCACCATGCGACGTGCCAGCGAGAGTCCCAATCCCGTGCCGTGTCCCTTGGTGGTGAAGAAGGGACGGAAGATGTTAGGCACGTTTTCGGGCGGAATTCCCTTGCCTTCGTCGGCGACGGTGATGCGCACATCGTCTTCATCGCTCTCCAGTGAAACGCGGATGACGCCGGCCTTGTCCATGGATTGAATCGCATTGAGCAATAGGTTCAAAAGCACCTGGTTGATCTGATTAGGATCATGTTCCACGGGTGGAATCACATCCTTAATTTCTAACTCGACCATGATCCGTTTGGTGATGGCCTGTTGGCGCGCGAACATGACCGCGTGCTCGACAGTGGTACACAAATCGCCGATGCGAAATTGTGGTGGCTTGGGACGGGCAATCTCCAGCAGTTCGGTGAGAATGCGATTGATCTGAACTGCCTCTTCTTTGGTGTCCTTAATAACAGAACGCGCCGGGCTGTTGGGCGGCAGGTCGCGGCCTATGATCTCAATCACCCCTGCGATGCCAGCTAGAGGATTTCGGATTTCGTGGGCCAGACCGGCGGCCAGTTCTCCCAAAGTGGCGAAGTGTTCGGCGCGCGACATCTGGGTCTGGTGCAGATGCTGGATCTCTTCGCGGCTGGCTTTCAGTTGCGCCACCATGTTATTGAAATCGCGGCCCAGGTCGCCGATTTCGTCGTTGCGCACGGCGAAGCCGACAGCGACATTCATATCGCCCAGCCGAACCCGGGCAATCTTTTCTTGCAACTCCAACATGGGACGCCGTACCGATACGGCCAGCACCATGATGACGGTGACGCAAATCAGAAACGCGCCAGCGGCTGCGACGGTAATAATGATGTGCCGCTCTCCTACGGTGAGCGACAAAGAAACCAGCACAAACAGCAGCAGTCCATTCAACAGCACCGCAGCGATCGGCAGGACAGCCTTGAGCGCCCAACTAAGATGGCGTTTGCGCGCTATCAGCGGCTGTTCCCATGGAGGGAGGTCGGCAGTCGCCGCTGGATCGGCGTCATACAGTCGGAATGGGGCTGGAATTGACATCCTTACGTTTGCTGCTCTCCTCTTCGCAGCATCAAATTTCAGGGCTGGTGAAGCGGCGCTGACTCTTGGGGCCTAATCCATCCTCAGAACCGGCTCGGCCAGCCCTATTCCTCATGCGTACGCGTGTAAGCCGGGAAGCAGATACGTGACGCCGAGGAAAGTGAAGATCACGACACCGAAGCCCAGAATGGCGAAGTACGCGGCCCTACGCCCGCGCCATCCCCGCGTGATCCGCATATGTAAATAGCCGGCATAGACCAGCCAGGTAATAGCAGCCCAGGTTTCTTTGGGATCCCAACTCCAATACGAGCCCCAGGTGCGATTGGCCCAATACGCACCAGCGGCGATCATGCCGGTCAGCAATGGAAAAGCAATGCAAATCGTTTTGTAAGTGACGCGATCGAGCGTTTCGGCCGAGGGCAACAGGCCCTCAAGGTCGGCGCGCCGCCACAACAACATCAAGTACAAGAGCGAAGCAAAAATACCCGTCACCATGCCTCCGAGTAAGAACGGGCTGGCAGCCAGACTGGTCGGGAAGAGTCCATCCTGGTCAGGTGACGGGTAAGCCGCATCGCGGACGCGAAGAACGAAGGCAGCCACCACCACCAGCTGCAACAGAATGCTGATAAACACCGCCTTGTTGGCGGTTGCGTAGAAGGATTCGTTATTCTTCAGACGGCCGGCGAAATATAGGAGCAAGGGAACGATTGCGGCGACGGCAGCAATGACGAACAGCCATCCCAAGTCGGGCACGGTAACAAATAGACGCATGCCACGGCCGAGAAAAATGTCGGACTTGGTTTTCGCGTCCCAGCCGGTAACCGACAGTCCGCCCCAGCGCTCGAAGCGCGTGGCCACAATGCCAATGTAGATCGCGCTGACCATTGCGCTCGTCCAGGCGAGAAAGGTTTCGGTCTGGAAGTCATCCTGGATAAGGAACATCATGGCCAGTGCGCAACTCAAAGCGCAGGTGGCATAACTCAACATGGCCAGCGTGACATGCACATGCAGCCAGGTGGATTGCAGCGCCGGTACCAGCGGCCGCACTTCGGAGGGCAACAACTGCATCAGGATGACGCAAACCACGGCCAACGGCATGGTGATGCTGCCGATGATCTTGACGCCAAACTTCTTCTCGGCGATCAAGGTCATGAGAGCC
The DNA here is from genome assembly GCA_963748225.1 of uncultured Acidobacteriaceae bacterium. GTDB lineage: Bacteria > Acidobacteriota > Terriglobia > Terriglobales > Acidobacteriaceae > Bog-257. The sequence goes on along the minus strand of CAVVHW010000007.1, from coordinate 688,431 downwards.
ACTGCCCAGACAAAGCTGAGCAGCATCTCGTAAATGCTGGCGAAGGGCGGACGCCCGGAAAGATACCAGCGGTGCGCCACGGCCAAGGTATTGGCTACCAGACCGATGGCGGTCGCGACCGATGCGTATCTCACAAAACGCGGTGTTCCGGTAACACCAAAGCCCATGTACAGCGCGCCGGCGCCAGCGTAGAAGATGAGCGCGACATAGAGGAAATTGCTCTCGCTGATGAGGCTACCGCCAGACTTCGCTACGCCCAGCAACGCCACGATCAGCAAAAAAACGACCGATAGTCCCACCAGGACCAGCAGCGCGTTTCCACCGGTTGCGGCCGGCGGTGATTCCATTTGTACGACTCGTGCTCGGGTAGACATCTCTTTCTTCCTCCGTCTGGCTACTTGCCGCCAGCTAGCGTTAGTTCAGGTTGTTCTTGGCGCGAAGATTGCCGGGTCAGTGACGCGCTTTCCAGTTCGGTTCGGATACCATCAACCACTTCGTTGAACTTCTGTTCGAAACGGTCGCGGTTCTTGTTGGCCTGACCGCCGACCCACAGCACCAGCTTGCCCCGTGCATCGGGAATGGCCACGACCCACAGCCGCATGTGCACCATGTAGAACGCAACTGCCAGTCCGGTGCCCATCAACAGCACGCCGACCCATACCAGCCATTGCCCCGGCTCATGCGAGACTTCCAAACCCGTAACTGGCACCCACGCGATGTCCTGGGCCGAGGTCGGACCGTTGAATTTGTAGTTCAGGTTCTCTCCGCCGAGGATGGCGCCTTGCGCAGGAAATAGCCAAACCCGGGTGACCTCGGCGGTAGCAAGATTCTTTACGTCTAGGCCGAACGCCAGATTCTCAATGTCATCGGACTTTTTGAAGACCTGACCATCGCGAACGAATGCGTCGGGAATGTAGTCCACCAGGGAGACGGTGGTGTTGTTATCCAATGCGACGGGCTGGTTCATCTGCAATGTCAGCGGCGTTTCCTTGCCGTCTTTTGCCACCGACGCAATCTGCAGCGAATCTACGGTGTGGTTGTCGATCCAGTAGCTGGACTGGTAGAAGCGCAATCCCTGATAGACCAGGGGATCGTTCACCACAATCTCTTTTGACTGGATCTCTTTGCCGTCCTGCACCACGGCCAGCTTCGACCACCACTTCTTCGGCGAGCCGTCAGCATAATTTTCTTGTCCGGCGCTATAGCACTTGATCGCGAACGGAAGTTGTTTCTTGCCTCCGCTGCGCAGCTCGATGACATTGTCGGTTTGACCCTTGTGCAGCCCCAGAAATCCGCTATACCCGAAGACTCCATCGATGATGCCGCCTGCGAAGATGAGAAGCAGGCTGGCGTGGACAATATAGACTGCCATCACCGAGAAGCGATGCCGCTCGGAATACAAGGAGGGTTCGTTTTTGTAGGCAACGCGTTCGACCGGCCAGCCTAGCTTCTTCAGCGCCCGCTCGCCGGCGTTCAGTCCGTCTTCAGCGTTCTTGGTGGGTATCTCAACCTTGTTGAGTAGCGCCGAGCGAAAGTGCGAATCTGTCTTGCGGTAGGGGCGCGCGTAGAATCGCCAGGCATTAGGAAAGCGATCAACCGATACCAGAACGATGCTCAAGCTGACCAGTCCCAGCAGCGTAAGAAACCACCAGGAATGGAAAACATTAGTGAGCATGACGCGATCCAGGAAACGAAGCATTCCCGGTGAGTAGGCTTGCGAAAGCTTGTCCGGATCGGTGGCGGGGCGCTGCAGGATAACCGTTCCCAGCGCCGAGGCAATGACAACCAAGATCAGCAGGACGACGCCCGTCCGCAAATTAGCGAAGGTCTTATGAATGCGTTTTGGAATAGACGAAAGGCTGAAGGCCATGCGTGCTCCTTCCCGTGAGCAAGTGATAAATGCACGTCGGGAGCCATCCCGCCAAGGGCGTGCAAGTGATTGCGATTCGAGGAATTACGTTGGCGGACGGTTCGATGCCAGCCACCGGGTGAGGCATATCACCCATTTCGGTGATGAAACCGCGCATTCGGCCAACTCGTGATTCGGCCTGGGACCGGATCATCTTCGGACAGGCTGCCAAGAGGCTCGGACAAAACGGGTTAGCTGGGAAATTTTAAAAATATTTGGCTAGATCTGTTAGAAAGCGCAATGGCCAACGACTACCTTACTTGTGCGAGGGCCCGAATCCATAAACGACCACCTACATGTGCGAGGGTCTGAACCTATATCGGCTGAAGGCGTGAGCCAGGATTCGCTGTATGAACAGGCAGCGGACACCTATGGCTCTGCACTGGATCGGCTGGCACGAGCTTATGAGCTTGATCCCGACACGCGTCGAGACCTGCTCCAGGATATTCATCTCCATCTGTGGCGCAGCTTCGCGTCTTTCGACCAGCGATGTTCGCTGCGGACGTGGGTGTACCGTGTGGCGCACAACGTAGCCACCGGGCACGTGATGCGGCAGCGCCGGGTCAGGAACAATCTGGTAACCATCGAGAACATCGAGGCCATGCCCGGCGGCGATCATGAACTCGCCGCCAGCCAGACCGAGGCGCTGGAACGTCTCTCGGTACTGGTCCAGCGCCTGAAACCGCTCGATCGTCAGATCATCGTTTCTTATCTCGAAGGGATGGATGCCAATTCGATTGGCGAAATCACCGGGTTATCGCCGGCGAACGTCGCGATGAAAGTTCACCGGATCAAGGACATCCTGAAGCGCTGGTTCGCCGAAGGAGGACTTGATGCCAAATGAGTTCCCTATGAACGACCCGCAAAATATCTGGCAAAAACAACCTACGGAGGCATTCAAAATGTCGGCAGATCAACTACGCCTTAAGGCGCAAAAACGTCAGAAGGGAGCTCGCTCTCAGGTGCTCCGTGATGCGATCGGCGGGCTCATCGTTTCCGTATTCTTCGCGTGGAACCTCATCAAGGCCAACCATGTCTGGTGGGGGGTGGGCCACCCGCTAAGCCTTTGGAGCACCCGCATCGGGCTTGGCCTGTTAAGTCTCTGGGGCCTCGCTCTCTTGTTTCTACTGTACAAGTGGGTTTGGCCGGCCCGGCTGGCGCCGGATGCGCCACTGAATGCCACGCTCCACTGGTACAGAAGCCAACTGGAAAAAGGGCGCGACTTTGAGCGGCGTGTCTGGCTCATTCTGATACCTTGTTTTGTTGGGATTGCGATGGTTGCAGTGCCGGCGCTGATCAGCTCACTCGGCAACCCACGGGAATTTCTGCTGAACTCTTTGCCAGTTTTTGTGCTTCTCGCCGTATGGTTACCAATCTTCCTCTACCTCAGGAAGCGACGCCGCGGAAGGCGTCAACAAGAGATCGAGCAGTTGCTCGCGTTAGAGAGAAAGAACCCGTGCCTGTAGTCCACGGAGAAGACCCAGAATCCCCCGCAACACAACTTGGTGGGGGATTTCACCTGTGAATGCGGGGGAAAACCCATTTTGGGGCTGTAATCCGATCTTACGCGGCAGGCTCAACCAGAGATTCTGAGACCGCTTAACTATCATCAGAACAATAACTTACCTTGCCCATGATCAAGGAGCGCCGGCCCGGCTCACGCACGGTAATCGACGTGCACAAGTAGTTAGTCTCAGGTGGGAGGTAGTTTGTGAGGGTAGTACGGTGGTTTGTGGGATTGGGCTTGATTTTGAGCGCTGGCCTGTGCGGCGCGGCCACCCATCCCGTACCCTTGGCCCCGAACACCGACTCCGCCAAGTGTATTGAGTGCCACGAAGACAAAACCAAGGGCAAGAATGTTCACTCGGCGATTGCGGCAGGCTGCACAAGTTGCCACGAAGTGCGGGTGACGAAAGACGTTACTCGCGTAAAGCTGATCACCGCGACACCCTACGCCCTCTGTCTTACCTGCCACGCCGACAAGAACGCTGCTGACCTGAAAGGCACGGTACATCCTCCTGCAGTTCGCGACTGCCTCAAGTGTCACGATCCACACACCAGCGACAACAAGTTCCAGCTGCTGAAGCCGACCTCGGGCGGAGCGAACGAAAACCTCTGCCTGACGTGCCACCAGCAAGGACTGAACGTTCCCGACAAAGGCAGCCGGCACGCGGCCCTGGATATGGGTTGCGAGACTTGCCACGTCACCCACAAAGTTGGCGAGCGCGGCAAGCTCGAGTTCGACTATCACCTGACCAAAGCGACTCCCGCGCTATGCCTCGATTGCCACGACGCCAAAGATGCCACTCTAATTAAGGCGCATCAAGGGCAGCCGTTCGCGACTGCCAATTGCGTGCAATGCCATGATCCGCATCAGTCATCGGAACCCAAGCTGATGCAGGCGTTCACGCATCCTCCGTTCGAGAGCAGGAGCTGTGACACCTGCCACGCGCCTGCCAAAGACGGCAAAGTTGTCCTGACTCAGGCCGACACCAAGGCCCTCTGCGTCACCTGCCACAGCGAGCAAGCCGACAAGATTGAGAAGGCGAAGGTGCAACATCCGGGCGCGCAGGGGGAGTGCATTGCCTGCCACAATCCTCATGCCGGAAGGACGCCGGGCTTCCTGCAACCTGACCCGGTTACGGCTTGCCTCGGCTGCCACAGCGAACAGTCGGACCAGATGAAGAAAGCGCACCTGCATCAACCGGCCTTCGGACAGGGTTGCGCGACCTGTCACGAACCGCATGGCAGCGACAACGTTCACCTGCTGCGGACCAAAGATGTCAACTCGCTCTGTCTCGAGTGCCATGGCGCCGACTCGCAGCCGCAGAAGCTTGAGGCGGAGCACCTGATCACCATCTTCAACGGCCAGGTCAAACTGCCAGCCGACTACTTCGAGAAGAACAAGGCCGTTGTGCTTCCGCTCAAGTACGGACTGGGGCATCCGGTAACTGGACATCCGGTGTCGGACCTGATGGATCCGGCCAATCCCGGCAAGGTCAAAACACCCATGAATTGCCTGACCTGCCACCAGCCCCACTCCTCCGCCGAGGCAAAGCTGCTGGTGAAGGACCAGGCCAATAACATGGCGTTCTGCGACACCTGCCACAAGAACCGAATTGAGATGACCAAGACTGGGGAGAGAAAGTAATCATGTTCAAGCTTCGCGCCAAGACAACTAGCGTTCGCATGGCAGCCGTCGTGCTGCTTTTCGCGTGGGGACTGACGTTGGCTTCGCCCGGCGCGCTCCGTGCCAGCGACAAGAAAAAGAAAAACGTAACCGCCACCACTCCCAAGGCCCCGGAGAAGCCGCAGGACCTGAGTAAGCTGGTGTGGCCTGAGCCGCCGAACATCCCGCGAGTCCGCTATACCAGTTACTTCGCGGGCATGAAGTTCGATAAAGATGTCGACACTCCGGGCAAGAAAGCCAAGCAATCGTGGATGGACCGTGTCGCCGGCACGCAATCGCAAGATGAAAAAATCACGACCAAGAACTTCCCTTTCCAGCTGCTCGGTCCGTATGGCATGTCGGTGGACTCGAAAGGGCGCCTCTACGTCGCCGACCAGAAAGTCGGCGCCATCTTCGTCTTCAACACGGAAACCAAAGACACCGAGCTGATCCGCAACGGCTTCGAGGCGCACTTCGGGTTGATCAACAGCGTGGTTGTGGACGACGACGACCGCGTTTTTGTTTCCGACGGCAAGCTGGGCAAGGTGTTGGTCTTCAACGCCAAGCACCAGGTGCAGGACCAGATCAAGGGTCTGGTTGACCCGGTAGGCATGGCCATCGACAAAGAAAATCGGCTGCTCTATGTCGTCGATACGCAACAGGACCAAGTCTTCGTGTACGACGCCGACACCCTTAAGCCAATCCGCAAGATCGGCACCGCCGGCAAGAAGCACACCCTGACCGGCCCCGGCGATTTCGCTCTGCCCACCGACGTCGCGCTCGACAAAGACGGCAACGTTTACGTTACCGACACCCTGAACTGGCGCGTCGAGATTTTCGCGGAATTATGCACTTGACATACCCAAGCGTTTTGGGTAAAGTTAGGCCATGAAGAAAGAAGCGCAGTTCGGGGTATTCACCAACGAGGTAAAAGCAATCGAGTTCTGGGAGAGCAAGCGTTGGCCGGATGGCGCGATCTGCCCGCATTGCGTTCTGGTCGGAGAGGCGTACAAGCTGCAAGGGAAAACGACGCGGCCCGGACTCTGGAAGTGTAAGGGATGCCGGAAGCCGTTCACTGCAAAGATGCGCTCTGTCTTCGAGGATTCTCACATTCCGATGCACAAGTGGATGTACGCCGTTCACCTCATGTGCTCAAGCAAGAAGGGCATCAGCGCACATCAGTTTCACCGCATGACTGAGACCTTCTATGGAGAAAAGGTCGCCTATCGCACGGCATGGTTCATGTTCCATCGGATTCGCTTCGCTATGACGCAGCACCCAATGATTGAGAAGTTAGAAGGAACCATCGAATGCGACGAAACCTATGTAGGCGGCAAGATTCGAGTGGGCAGCTACAAACCACGCGACGGAAAGAAACCCAAGTATCGCTCTCCGCGTGACAATAAGGCTTCCGTTTTCTCAGTCCTACAGCGTGGGGGTGACGTTCGTTCGCGTCACGTTCAGCGGGTCACAGCGGACAATCTGAGGCCCATTATTGAGGAGATGATTGCGGAAGATGCCCACGTTATGACGGATAGCTCTACAGTGTTGTCCGGTGCTCTGGCAGGTCGCACACACGACCAGGTGAACCATAGAGATGAGGAATACGTCCGCTACGAAAACGGGAAGTGCATCACAACCAACTCAGTGGAAGGCTTCTTTAGCTTGCTGAAGCGTGGCATCTATGGAACGTATCACCACGTCGGGAAGGCCTATTTGCAGCAGTACTTGAATGAGTTCGACTTTCGGTATAACCATCGGAAGGTAACGGATGCGGAACGGACAGAGGCCGCAATGCAGGCGTGCGAAGGCAAACGCTTGACATTCAGAAAGCCACTAGCGTTACAATAAGCCTCGCTTTAGAATCAAGATGCGGGCGGTGGGATTCGAACCCACAGGTGCCGTTGCCGAGATCACCGCCAGAGTCCAAGTCTGGTGCGTATGCCAATTCCGCCACACCCGCGTACAGAGAGCCTCAGAGCCACGGTGTTAGACGCCGCAGCCCCGAGGGGTACAACTCGGCCCTAGAGTGTTGGACGCCCTAGGGCCGGCCGGGACGCTACACTCAAATCCTTTCGTAAGTGTTCGGCTTTCCTGCCCTGCCCTTCGTTACCTGCCTAAAGACCGGGGATTCGTCCGGTCGCGACATAACGTACAGCGCATCAACGATGGCCTGCTTAGGAGCGGTTTTGCCAAAATCGAAACTCACTCTTTGCATCTGCTCATCAACGTGCGTCCAGTCGAATCGCGGCGGCAGATTGCCCGCAATTTGCCGGATGGTATCCCGTATTCCTCCGGTGGGTTTTGCTCCGGCGTCTTCAACGGCTTGGGCAGGCTTATGAGCCGCACCGTTGCCGTTCCTGAGGCTAGCCACTACATCAGCAATGTCGGGGGAAATATCGGGGTCACGGAGCAGGGCAAAGAACTGCCTCAGCTTGGCGGCTCGGCGATGTTCCCGCTCTTCTAGAAGGGTAATTAGGTCGCTTGTCGGATGCGTCATCTGTTATTTCTCCGAGTGATTTCCAGAATAGTCGGAGATATGTCCGAGTGTCAATCTCTAAAGCCGGATAAATGGTCGGAGAGAGTCGCTTTTACAGACGGTGTTAGACTGGCACAAATGAAGAAGCATCCGACCACGAACCCAAAAGGTCGCGCGGGGGAACCAATCTCGTTACGACCTCTCAGCTTCGATGAAGCCGTCGCCGGGCTTGCGCAAGTGAAGCCGCCGGAGACCGAGAAAAAGGAAAAGCCCAAAGTCGCGCCTAGAAAGGCACGCAGCTAAGGGCTCGTTGGGCTCACACCCTTAATCCTGCCTCAGTTATTTGGGTACGTCAAGTGCATAATTCCCGATTTTCGACGCCGAAGGCAAGTTCATCAGTCAGTTCGGCAAACACTGCGACGCCATCGGATGCTTCGAACGTCCCAAGGGAATCGCCATCGATAGCGACGGCCATATCTGGGTAGTCGATACCGGACTGAGCCTCGTCCAGGCTTACGATCGCGATGGCCAACTGATGGGTTACCTCGGCGGCCCCGGTCGCCTGCTGGGACAGTTCAACGACCCCGTCGGACTCTTCATCGACCAGAACAATCGCATGTTCGTCTCCGAGCAATATCCCTGGGGACGGGTTCAGGAGTTCCGCTACATCACCGACGCCGAAGCCGAGCAGCTAAAGAAGGACAAGACCGCTGGCCACCAGACCACGCAGGCCGAAGCCGCCAAGCCGGCCGCACCGCCGCAGGCCTCCGCAGCAAGCGCAGACGTAAAGAACTAGCGCCAAGGCGACTTGATGGGGCACAGGATTAGTGCCTGCAGAAAAGCCGGTTTGAGGAGGCGTCTTGAAAGGGCACACCTTTAGGTGTGCCATCAACCTCTTTTGTTTTTGTCATCTCGAGCTGGCTTCAGCCCGCGAGAGAACCTGCTTTCTCCCTCACCTTTCTGCCGACTTCGGTTGTGAATAGCATTTGAGTGCCATAAAGTTACCTACTAAACTAAAACTTACATGATAAATCTATAAACCACCATCTGGCTATCATGCAGGTTCCATAGAATGCCATTTAAACGCCTCTAGCGAGCCCTAGGCGAGGCTTTGTTAATTCGGACGGTGCAAAGTTTCATTTGAGGCGCTCGAGCGCTGTAATCGCCGGTAGCGGCCAACGGACGCGATATCCCGATTTGGGCTTGTTTCCGCAAGGAAAGTGCCCATTTTTGATTGCCTCTCCCAGTAGTCGTGGGCTTCCCCTCGCTGCGGAATTTGGCCAACCCGCCAGTGGAAATGGATCATTTCACGCACCGAAATGCGGTTTCCCAGCCGGAGAACTCATTAGCCCGGCCCCCATGCCGCCAATAAGGCACTTTGATTCAATGATTTAAGAGAAAGGCAGAGAGAACTGAAGCGCCATTCAGTTTCGGCCAGCCACTTGCACTATTCCCGAACGGAGGCCGCCGGGGCCTAGGGTCTCCAGGCATAAATCATGAAAACTGCAGTTACATATCAGGAGATCGATCTAATGAAAAAAGCATTGTTAATTTCGCTGGTGATCTTTGCCGCCGCGACCTTTGCGATGGCGCAGGCCGGTTGGGCGCCACCCACTGACGTTCTGGGCGCTCACCTCAACTACGGCCGGGGTTGCGCAGCCTGCCATGCTCCGCACAGCGGCGCCTACGGCAACGGCGCAGCTAAGACTGCCGATGCCACTGCGGGTAACGTCGCTCTGTGGGGCCAGGATGTGGCCTCACTGGTCGGCCAAACGCTCATCTTCGGCGGAACGGGGCCGGGCTCAGGTTACTCGGAGACGTTGCCCGGATTCACCACCACTAACCCCGACCTCAACATCACGCTGTGCCTGAGCTGCCACGACGGCAACCTGGCCCAGGGCGCCATGATGAAGAATGCGGTCTATGAGACCCTGCCCTCCACCTATGGCACCTACAACACGATTCCGACCCTCCTCGGAAACGACCACACCACCGCCGGCAACTACCTTAACGACCATCCGGTGGGCTTGAATGCCGCGATCGGTTGCGGCGGCACCTATCAGTGGGATTGCACCATCACCAACGGCGCTATCACCTATCCCCCGGGCACGAAGATGTATCAGTTCGTCCAGAACTACGGCTTCTTCGTGAGCCCGAGCGCCTACGCCGGCAACCCGATTGTCACCTGTACTACCTGCCACAATCAGCACCTTATGAACGTGGTAAAGGTAACCCAGGGCTCGAAATCCGGTCTGGCTTCCGGCTACTACCGGACCATGTTCTTCGTCCGCGCTCCCTACAACCCGGGCAGCACCACCGCTGGTTCCAACCAGACGGCGCAGTTCTGCCGCGAGTGTCACGGCGCAGAAGCGAACGAAATGAACAATGGCACGGCTGGAACCACCTTCTAGTCGTTGTCAAACCTTGGGGAGAGAGCAGCTCTCTCCCCAGTTTCCAGTTTCTTCGGGGTGAGGAAATGAAGTACAAGCTAACAATCTTCGCGGTGGTTTTTCTGGCGGCAGCCGGCTCGGCCCAAGTCGCCTCCCACGCGCCGACGGCGGTTTCGCAATCAGCCCGGCCAGGCGCTCCAGCGCCGGCGATGGTCATAACGGGCAAGCCGGTAGCGCGGGTCAACGGCACCGTGCTGACCGACCGCGACCTGCAGCGCGAGATGTTCGCCATCTTCCCCTACGCCCGGCAGCACAACGGCAATGTTCCGCAGGAGATGGAGCCTCAGATTCGCCAGGGCGCGATGCAGATGATCATTTTCGAGGAGCTGCTCTACCAGGAGGCGCAACGGCGCAAGATCACGGTGTCCCCAGAACGGCTCAATCGTGCCGAAGCCGATTTCCGCAAACAGTTTCCGACGCCGGCCGAATACAACAATTTTCTACAAGTTGAGTTTCATGGTTCACAGCAGGCTGTGAATGAGAAGATCCGCCGTTCCCTGATGATCGAAGCCCTGCTGAAGAGCGACGTGGAGAACAAGTCTAAAGTCACCGTCGCCGAAGCCAAAGCGTATTACGACAAGAATCTGGCGAGCTTCCAGTATCCGGAGGCATTCGCCATCCAGACCATCTCAATTCTTCCTCCCGAAAAGGCCACACCGGCGCAGTTGAAAGAAGCCCGCAAGAAGGCCGATGACGCGCTGAAGCAGGCCAAGGCCACCAAGACGTACGAGCAGTTCGGGATCCTGGCGGAGAAGATCTCTGAGGACGATTACCGGGTGATGATGGGCGACCACCACAAAGTGGACCGGTCCAAGCTTCCTCCCGAGATGGTGAAGGTTCTGCTGGCTATGCAGCCCGGCCAAATCACCGATCTCATACAGATTGAGAACGCCTATACCATCGTGCGGCTCAATAAACACATCCCCGCGGGGAAGATCAAGTTTGAGGACGTACAGGCGCAGTTGATGAAGCAACTGCAAGACAGAAAGACCAATGAAGTGCGCGCCGCGCTCGACAAGAAGCTGCGGCAGAACGCCAAGGTGGAAGTGCTGTAGAGGTTGATGCCGTGCGGGCTAACAGTTCCAATGCGTCGAATGGAGTTCCAAAGCACGTGCGGGATTGGAGTGGCGGGGTGGAAGCGCCGAACTCCGCAGCCCGTAAACGAGCGGCAGCAAGAACGTCTTTGAAGGGGCGCAGCTTTAGCTGCGCCGCAACAGGTGCTTTGATTCTGTCATCCCGAGCCGACTTTAGTCGGCGAGGGATCTGCGGTTCTGAGCTGTGTACAACATCAGAAAAGCAGATCCCTCGCGGGTTAAAGCCCGCTCGGGATGACAAATATAAGAGACTTATGACGGCGTGCCTGAAGGTACGCCCCTTCAAGTGCGTTAGAAATCGGGCCTTCCCGCAGTCCGCAAGGCTGCGTACCTTCTGCGAAGCGCTGTTACTCCTCCTCATGCTTCTCGCCCTCCCCGCCGCCGCGCAGATCCAGATTGGCGAACTCAGCACCAACCTCAACGGCGTCGTCGGCGTCGGCTATAACGACGTCTGGGGCAGCGACATTAGTTCAAGCCACTCCGTAAATTTCAACGGCAACGGAACCCTGTCCGGCTTCTACTACAATCCCAACTTTCTTAACTTCAACCTTTCGCCCTACTACAACCAGTCCTCGCAAAACTCCGAGTCCCATTCCCTCTTCAACAGCACCGGCTTCGAGTTCAACAGCGGTATCTTCGGAGGCAGCCATTTCCCCGGATCGATTACCTACGCGAAGTCGTGGGACAGCGAGGGGAATTTCGGAATTCCGGGTGTACCCAACTACACCACCCGGGGCGACGGACAGGGATTCGGCATCGGCTGGGGAGCATTCTTTCAGGGCTTTCCGAGCCTAAGTGCGAACTTCAATACCGGCAATAGCGAATACAGCGTTCTGGGGGCTGATCAGAATGGCAGCAATGATTACAAGAATTTCAATGTGCGCTCGAACTATTCCATAGCCGGCTTCAATCTGAACGCGGGCTACAATATCGGAAATTCCAACGCTCAGATCCCACTGGTTTTTGGAAACGACACCATCGAGAGCGTCCATTCCAATAGCAACTCCTGGTTCGTCACCGGTTCGCACATGCTGCCAATGCACGGTTCGTCGTCGGTAAGTTTTTCGCGGTCCTACATCAATTCCGACTACCTCGGTTACAGCTTCAACGGCACCATCGACACCCTGAATGCTTTTGCCGGGATTCAGCCTACGCAAAAGCTTAGCCTCTCGGTGGACATGGGCTACAGCGACAATCTCGCGGGATCGCTCTACCAGTCGATCATTCCGACAAGCGGTTCGACATCGCAAGCTACCCCGGGGGCGCAGGCGCAGTCCAGCGGAATCACGGCGCAACAAACTGGTGGAGTGTTTCAACAGACCGAGCAATCGTCGAACGCGCTTTACATCTCAGGCTATGGGGCTTATGCCTTAGCGCCTAACCTGCAACTGAATTTTCAAGCCCAGCGCCGCGAGCAGACCTTCCTGGGAACGACCTACGCAGCCAATTCGTACGGAGCCGGGCTTGTCTATACGCGGCCTTTGCTGGGCGGATCGATGAACGCCGCGGTAAACTTTGCCGACAATACTGCCGATAATTCAAGCGGCAACGCGCTCAGCTTCTCCACGAACTTTGGCTATAGCCGGAGCTTTGCAGACTGGACGGTGAGTGGGGACGTCGCGTATGCGCAAAACGTGCAGACCTTCCTGCTGACTTACATGAACTCGTTTTATATCTACTCGGGGAATGTGCGACACCGCTTCGGGCGGATCGTGTGGACGGCGAGCGCAGGCGGATCACACAGCGCGCTGGTCAACCAGCCGAATACGGGGAACGGCGGAGAGAGTTTTTCCACCAGCCTCGGAGCCCGCCGCCTTACGCTGGCGGCAGCGTATTCGAAGACCAACGGTTATGGACTGCTCACTGGCAATGGAGTTACCGTACCACCTACCTTGCCGCCGGGAGTGATACCGCCGGAATGGTTGTTGCTCTACGGTGGTTCTGGTTACTCATTTTCGGTGGGAACTTCGCCTATAAGGCGTATGTCCGTGAGTGCCAGCTTCTCGCGGACTGACAGTAACACTGTCAATGGTTTGATATTCTCGGCTAATCACAACGAGCAGGTCTTCATCAACGGTAACTACCAGTTCAGGAAGCTCACCTTCACCGGCGGATACGGAAGGCTGGTGCAAGGGTTTAGTGCCTCCGGCGTGCCGGCAAGTAATGTCAACTCGATATACTTCGGGGTATCGCGCTACTTCAACTTTTTCTGATGGGTCGTGTCCGGCTTTGCTGTCGAAGGCATTACAGATCGTAATCGTCACCTTGGTGCTGCTGATGCTGGTGGCGTCAGGGGCGGCGGCGTCCAAAGAAAAAAGACAACAGGTCGCGCCGGAGCCGGCTCCGCCCGAGATGCAGTTGCTGGGCGGCCGCAAGCTGGTTTACGAACGCAGCTTCCATTCCGCTCACGAAGTGCAACCCAAGCGCGGCTTCTGGAAAAAGATGCTCGACTTCGTTGCCGGCGAGCCCGAATTCCATAGCTTGGTTCGTCCTTATAGCATTGCCACCGATTCTCGCGGGCGCATCATTGTGACCGACCCTGGCGCCTTCGGCGTCCACATCTTCGACTTCCAGCAGCAGAAGTACAAATTCCTCTCGCGCGTTGAAAAGGGCAAGGATCCCATGCTGACGCCGCAGTGCGTCGCCGTCGATGCCCAGGACAATATCTACGTCACCGATTCGGAGTCGGGGAAGGTGTTCGTCTTCAACTCCGACGGGAAATTTCAGCGGGCGATCGGCAGTCTGAAAGGTGGCGAAGGTTTCTTCAAGCGGCCCACGGGAATTGCGGTGGATTCGGCGGCCCAGCGAATCTATGTGACCGACACGCTGCGCAACAAGGTTTTCGTCACCGACATGCAAGGCAGCGTGCTGCAGACGATCGGCAGCAACGGCGAGGGTCACGGCGAGTTCAACTATCCCACCGAGCTGCGGCTGCATGGCGACAACCTGGTCGTCGTGGACGCGATGAACTTCCGCGTGCAGGTGCTCGACCGCTCGGGACAATTTCAGTATGCGATTGGGACGCTGGGCGATCAGTCAGGCACGATGTTCCGTCCGAAGGGCGTGGGCTTCGACTCGGAGGGCGACCTTTACGTCGTGGATGGGCTGTGGGGCGTGGTGCAGGCGTTCGACCACGAAGGCGAACTGCTATACACGTTCGGCCAGCGCGGCACCGGGCTGGGAGAGTTCCAGTTGCCGGCAGGGCTGTTCATCGATCACGACGACCGCATCTTTGTAGTCGATTCGTTTAACCGGCGCGTGCAGGTCTTCCACTACTACGGATGGGCGAAGCCAGCCAAGGAAGGCTCCCAGTGAAGCGCGCCCCGGTGAAACACACATGGTTGCTCGCGTTCCTGCTACTTGGGATTCCTCTGCTGGCGCAAATCACCGGCGACGTGATCGGCACGCATGATCTCTCGCCCGGCAGCAAGTCGCCGATTACCGGCGCGCGCCCGGGATCGTGCTCGTATTGTCACGCTCCGCACTCCGGATTGGCCACTGGCATGTCGCTGTGGAACCAGACGCAGACCAAGGCCACCTATCAGCTCTACAACAGCACTACGTATCATCAGAAGGGCCAGCAGCCGGTGCTGGGCTCCGACAGCAACCTCTGCTTAAGCTGCCATGATGGAACGGTCGCGGTGGGCAACACCATTGTCTCCGGCCAGATCACGATGTCAGGGACGATGAACTCGCAGGATGTGTTTGGGACGAACCCGCAGAGCTCGCATCCTTTCAGCCTGCAGCTGCCCATCAAGGACACGATTGACTTGATTGCGACGCTGGCCTCGCAGGGGAAAACCGGCGACCCGCTCCAGAAGGTCAAGCTGATCAACGGGAACATCGAGTGCACGTCGTGCCACAACCCGCACGTCCAGGCCATCGACACGCTGTCGCAGATGTTTCTGGTGCGCGACAGTTCGAAAGCGCAGATGTGCCTTACCTGTCATGATCCGAACCGCACCATTTCGAACCAGGTCAACCCTCTCGCGGGATGGTCCACGAGCGCGCACAATCTGGCTACCAACAAGGTGGCGCTGGCGGCTAACCTGGGAAGCTATGGCACGGTGGCCGGTAATGCTTGTATCTCCTGCCACACACCGCACAATGCGCTGGGGCCGGCGCGTTTACTGCGCGGACCTAACGAGCAGGACTGCGCCGGCTGCCACAACGGTGGCACCAACCTTACTCCGGCCATCCCGAACGTCTTTGCTGAGTTCGCCAAGACGGGACACCCCTTCCCAGCGGGAAACAATACCCACGATGCAGCCGAGGGTGTGTTGCTGAACAATAATCGGCACGCCACCTGCGCCGATTGCCACAACGGACACGCGTCAGAGCAGGTCGCGACCTTCCCGCCGCCTCCGGCGATACGCGTTTCGCAAAGCGGAGTGGCCGGCATCAGCGCAACAGACGGCAACACCATTGTGAATCCTTCGGTTAATCAATATGAGAATTGCCTGCGCTGTCACGGCAACAGCACCGGCAAAGTTTCCAATCCTGTTTTCGGATATCTGCCGCTTCGCGCGGTTTCGCCGAACGATCCGCTGAATGTGATTCCGCAATTCAGCTCCACTGCCACTTCGAGCCATCCGGTAACGCACGTGCGCGGCAGTCCGCTGCCGCAGCCCAGCTTGCTCCAAATTATGCTGGATGAGAGCGGCGGCACGACGCATGGCCGCGCCATGGGTACGCAGATTTTCTGCACCGATTGCCACAACAGCGACGACAACCGCGAATTTGGTGGAACTGGCGCCAGCGGTCCGCACGGCTCGACGCACACCCACATCCTGGAGCGGGACTACGAATTCAGCCAGGCGCCCGCGCCCGGCCAGCTAATCTCGAACCTGTTCCCGAATCCTGACTTGAGCTTCAAGGGTCCGTACGCGATGTGCGGCAAGTGCCACGACCTTAACAATGTTGTTTCCAATGCCAGCTGGAACCATCATGGCGACCACATCAATGCCGGCTTCTCCTGCTCGGTCTGCCACACAGCTCACGGCATGGGTGCACGAAGCGGGACTATCTCCGGCGAGCGCCTGGTGAACTTCGACATCAATGTGGTTGCCCCGAATGCTGGCACGCCTGTCTCCTATATTCGCGCCACCAACACTTGCACGCTGGTATGCCACAATGTGGCACATAACCAGGACGGCACCATCTCGCAGGGCACGCAGAGGGGCAGCGGAGTTCCTGCCAAGAAGCGGTAAGCTACCGAAACAGGTGAAGAACCCCTCCACGGCGCATTGACTTGGAACTCTTACAACTCCTAACATGGGTCGCGCACGAAGGGAGTATTCCCGTTGGTGGGCCAGACCATCTCGCACTACCGCATCGTCGAGAAAATCGGCGGCGGCGGAATGGGGGTTGTGTACAAGGCCGAAGACATCCGTCTGGGCCGTCTGGTCGCACTCAAATTCCTCCCTGAGGACGTCGAACGCGATCCAGAAGCCCTGGAGCGATTTCGCCGCGAGGCCCGCGCCGCCTCCGCACTGAACCATCCCAACATCTGCGTTCTCTATGACATTGGCGAAGAGGACAGGCACGCCTTCCTGGTGATGGAGTTCCTCGACGGCAAGACACTAAAGCATCTGGTCGACAAGAGGCCGATGGAACTCGATCGCCTTCTGGACGTCGCCATTGGGATCGCCGACGGACTGGATGCAGCCCACTCGAAGGGGATCATCCACCGCGATATCAAGCCCGCCAACATCTTTGTCACCGAGAGTGGGCACGCCAAGATCCTCGATTTCGGTTTGGCAAAAGTGACGGCGGCCACGACTAGTTCTCTCGCCGATCAATCGGGTCTCACCGTCAGCGCGATGCAGGAGGAGCACCTCACCAGTCCTGGCAGCACGCTCGGCACCCTTGCCTACATGTCGGCTGAACAGGCGCGCGGAAAGCCCCTCGATACTCGCACGGACCTTTTCTCCTTTGGCGCAGTGTTGTATCAGATGGCGACCGGAGTGCTGCCCTTTCGCGGCGACACCTCCGCTCTGTTGTTCGAGGCCATTCTTCACAAAGCTCCAGTGGCGCCGGTTCGACTGAACCTTGACCTGCCGCCCAAGCTGGAGGACATTATCAATCGCGCGCTGGAGAAAGACCGCACCCTGCAATATCAGAATGCCTCCGACATAAGGGCAGAACTACGTCGCCTTAAGCGCGACACCGACTCGTCGCAACACTCGGTCGCGGTCGCTGCTGACGATGAAACGCAGGCTGAACAGATTGCCTCTGTCAGCGGAGACTCGAATAGGAAGAATCCGACGGCGTCGTCGAAAACGACCATTTCTCGGCCGCCGGATACTGAAAGATCGCGCGCTTTTTCATGGAAGCTGGGGATCCCGATAATCTTATTAGCCGTCGCAATCTTGGTTGGCGGCTTGTACTGGCGCTCGCACCGCGCCCCGAAGTTGAGCGACCAGGACACCCTGGTGCTGGCCGACTTCGACAATACGACCGGAGATCCCGTGTTCGATGACACGTTGAAGCAGGCGATCGCGGTGGAACTGGGACAGTCCCCGTTTCTGAACATCCTGTCCGATGCGAGAATGCGCACCACCCTGAAGCTGATGGCGAAACCTCAAGACACGAAACTTACTCCGGAGGTGGCGCGTGATCTGTGTCAGCGCGCGGACGCGAAGGCTTACGTGTCGGGCGCAATCGCGAGTTTGGGTAGCCAATATGTTATTGGCCTGGAAGCGGTGAATTGCAAGACGGGAGATGTCCTGGCGCAAGAACAGGTGACAACAGATAGCAAAGAACACGTATTAAGGGCGCTGGGTACCTCAGCCACCAAGCTTCGAACCAAACTCGGTGAATCCCTGAGCACCGTGTCAAAATTTGACACGCCCATGGACCAGGTCACGACACCGTCTCTCGATGCCCTGAAAGCTGTGTCGGAGGGAAGAAAGATTCTGCAGGAGCAAGGCAGTGCAGCGGCGATTCCATTCTTTAACCACGCCATTGAGCTCGATCCTAACTTTGCCGCTGCCTACTTAGCTTTGGGAATTTCGTATTCCAACATGCGCGAACCCGGTTTGGCCACTCAGAACCTGACGAAGGCATATGACCTTCGAGACAGAGTGAGCGAGCGGGAAAGGTTTCGCATTGCGGGCACCTACTACCTGCTGGTTACCGGCGAACTCGACAAGGCAATCGAGACGTACGAGATGTGGGCGAAGACCTATCCGCGCAATGGCGAACCCTACGGCAACCTGGGGGTTGACTTCACCTATTTAGGGCAATACGAAAAGGCAGTCGCCGCAAGTCTTGAGGACCTTCGTCTGAATCCAGGTAGCGCCGCGGCCTTCACCAACCTGGTAGGCTTGTATGCCGCCTTGCTTCGCCTCGACGAGGCGAAGACGACATATCAGGAGGCCATCGCGCACAAAGTTGACAATCCCTTTCTGCGCGGCAATCGTTATGAAGTCGCGTTTCTTGAGAACGACATCCCGGAGATGAAGAAGCAAGTCGCGGCGACAAGCGGCAAGCCAGGAGAAGATATCCTGCTTTCCTTTGCTTCCGATACGGAAGCATTTTACGGACGCCTTAGCGCCGCACGGGAATTATCCAAGCGAGCGGCCGACTCGGCCCGCCGCAGTAACTCCATAGAAACAGCGGCGGAATGGCAAATGAATGCAGCTTTGCGCGAAGCGGAGTTTAACGACATCGCGCGGAGCCGGCAGGAGATCGCCTCCGCCCTCGCCGCCGCGCCCACCCGGGACGTCAATATTTTGGCGGCTCTGGCGTTCGCTCGCATAGGAGAGGTAGGCCGGGCGAAGCGTATGGCCGACGATCTGGCAGAGCGCTTTCCGCTCAACACCCTTATCAATCATTATTGGCTGCCTGCCATTTATGCTTCCATCGAAATCAAGCGCGGCAACCCAGCAAAAGCGATCGATATCCTACAGGGAGCCGAGGCGTACGAACTAGGAACTCCCCTTCCCCAGTTCGAGGTTGGAGGATCGCTCTATCCCGTGTACATAAGGGGCACGGCTTACTTGTCGCTAAAAAAGTGCAAAGAAGCAGCCGCTGAATTCCAGAAGTACAACGATCAGCGCGGCATTGCGGCTAATTCTCCGTTAGCGGCGCTGGCACGGCTTCAACTCGGTCGCGCTTATGCGTTGGGCGGAGATTCTGAAAAGGCGCGCAGCAGCTACCAGGAGTTCTTCGCTCTCTGGAAGGATGCTGAGCCCGACGTACCTGTACTGGCAGAAGCCAAGTCCGAGTACCAACGGATACGTTAATGGGGTTTGGCCTATTGCGGGCCACTCCGCACGAACACCGCCGCCAGCGCATCCTGATAAACCAACCGAAACCGCGGGTCGGACTGCAGAATGCTCACCAGGTTGTTGCTCTTCTGCAAGATCACGACCCCTGCCTGGTTGAGGTACGGATTGTCCGCATAGGTCGGTGCTCCATTGGCGGTCTCGAAGAAAAGCTCTTCCAGATCATCGGCATAGAGATCGGTGCGTCCGTCGATGGCCACCGGATAATTCGGCATGTACCAGGTGAGAAAGCCGCCCCAGTCGAGCGTGTTGTAAAGCGGCCCAGGCGCCGGATGCTGGCGCAGATAATTCACTGCATTCACCGGCAGAAAGCTGCTGATCGCACGGTCCAGACCGCGCGTAGTGAAGTCAGTGCTGGGAGCGAATAGCAGCAACGCCAGACTGACCACGGCCGCCACGGCGAGCTTCTGCAACCAAGGTTCTTTCGGTTCGCGCTTGCTATCGTACGCAAGCGTGTCAGCAATGCAGGCCGCTGCCGGAATGCAGATGAACCAGGCGTCGCGCATGGTGCGGAAGGCAATCGCGGCGGCAATCGCCAGCAGCAGAAGTTTGAAGAGGTCAACCTTGCGCTGCCGTCCGACGGCGAAGAATGCAAACGCCATCAACAGAAGCTGCACGTAATGGCTGCCAGCCTTGAAGTTTAGCGGCTGCAGTTCCATGATCATCCGGTATGGAACTTTCGCCTGGGAGTATTGGAAGATCACCTGATACAGATGGTAAGAATTCGGTCCGATGCAGGTAGCGATGACGCAAGTGCCAAAAACCGCAGCCAAGGTTGCCGCAGGAAGTTTTGGTTCCAACAACCACGTGGGTGAAAATCCAATACGCGCACCTACCCTCTGCGCCACATTGATCGCCAGCAGCAGACCTACAAGAAACAGCCCGTAGATGAACTGGATGTGCAGATTCGCCCACAGCAGAAAAATCAGCGGCAGCCAATAGAGAAGTTGCGCACGGCCCGTGCGATGCGCTTCCAGCACCAGCGTCAGGGTGACGCAGAACAGCATCATGGAGAAGAAGACCGGCCGCGGCATCAGGTTAAAGAGAAACGCCGAGCAGGTCACGACTGCCAGAATGGACGCCGTCCAGAAGCGGCCCGACAGCCGCCGAAGCATCCAGTAGATGGAGTAAGCAACGCCGAGAGTGAGCAGCGTGCCGTAAGTCCCAATCCCGAGCAGTCCGAACCACGCGTACGCGCGCGACATTAGAACTTCGTAGCCCCAACTGTAGGCCGTCCATGGACGGTCGGCTGCAGTCCACGAGAAAAGGCCATTATGAGGAACCGCTTTGTGCTGCACGATCCAGTCCCCGACCCTGAGGTGCCACCAAATGTCCAGATCGAGCACCGAGAACTTCAGATTGAAGGCGATCACTCCGACCGCAACCAAAAGCCCAGCGAGTACCGCCATCTGCAGCCAGCGCAGACGAAGTAGGGGAGTCAGTTCTGCGATGAAGCCAGTTTTCCTGGGCTGCTCGGCCGAGCTTGAATAACTTCAAGTGAACTCATAAGTGACCAATCAGGGCAGCAGGTTTCACTGGGGCACCGCGGCGCTGTCGTCTATCTTCAGCCCATTCCTGAGGATGAAATTCTTCAAGAACTCGATTTGCTGGGGTCCATATTGAGGATCTCTGCGGATTAACGCGACCGCAAGATCGCATTCCTGCTGCGCCTTCTCCATCTCGCCGAGAGCCCGATAACTTCCACACATCACGACATGCGCGTCGCCGTTGCTGGGGTCCAACTCCGCAGCACGTTGGGCTAGTTCAAGCGCAAGCTGCGGATCCTGTTCTCCCTCGCCTCGGGCACGAGATAGCAGCTGAAAGGCGACCATTGGGCTTACGTCGAACGTTCCCTTGTAAACGAGAAGTGCGCTGCCGCCAATCTTCGCAATCGGCTTCTGGTCTTTGAAAACCCGCTGGGCTGGATTGCCCATACGGCCCAGTCCGACTCCATCCACGATAGCGCTGCTCACGATCATGGTTCCGGTGAACGGGGTTTCGAGTTGGTCCCAGTCATCCTCAGAGATGCCGCGGCACGGCACACCGTAATCACTGGCACGGCTGTGATACGTCCGCAGGAAAAAGCAATTCGACGGATGTGTTTTCGTGACGTAGTCACGAGCCAGCTTTTGGGCCTGGCCCCAATCGGCGTCCGAGTATGCGAGGTAGCGATACGTCTCTCCCGGGCCGCCCCAAAGCTCGTTGCTGTAGCTGATGTAGCTGGGATACACGTGGACGGAGGTGAAAACCTGAAAAGCCAGTATCGCTACGAGAGCCGCGATTGCCCACCTGCGATCGCGGACCCAACTCCAGGTTCCCGCAGCCGCAAAAATCGTCAGGAGGGGAAGAACCGGCAGCAGATGCCGGCTGCCAATGTTCATCTTTGAGCTCATGCTGAACCCGAGGTATATCAGGGCAGGCAATATGAGGAAAAGCAATTCCCTTAGCTTGCGTCTCCAGAAGCGCCACGATAGCACCGAGAGCAGCGCCATCAGTAACACTGGCAGCGTGTATTTAATTAACGCCGCTACCGGGAAGTAGAACCACTTTCCTTTTAGGTACAACCTTCCGAGCAGGAAGCACGGGTCTCCCACTTCAGACTGCATCAGTACGTCCCGCAATCCGCCGAGGTAGGCTTGCGGCAAAAGATGCCACTGCTGCAGTTGCGGGATCAACCTGGTTGCAACCGCACCGTGAGCAAGAGGCATCGCTGGCGGGATCCAGATCGCCGCACCCCCGGGTCGGGCTGCGTAACGAAATCCGTAGCCGGCCCACAGCACAACGAAAGCGATGGCTGCCACTGCGATCAGCGTGACTGCAGAGCGCAGCAGCCTGCGACCACGTTCGTTCCGGCCGAAGAGGATTGCGTCGGTGAACAGCAACAGGGGCAGAACAATTGCCAGCAAGATCATGGAATGTTTCGCGCACAATGCAAAGCCTGTCGCCAAGCCGACGACCAGCAATCGTGTAAAGTTCGACTCCGTCGCATAACGGTAAAGCGTATACATCGCGAGCAGGAACGCCAGCGCCGCGGCAACATCGGTTGTGACCAAAGCGCCATTTGCCAGAAAATTGGGATCGAACGCTACCAGCACTCCGCAGATTATCGCCACCGGCAACCCAAACATCCTCCGCGCAAAAAACCAAACGGTCAGCAGAAGGAGAACGGAGAACAAGGAGACGGCCCACCTTGCGGTGGTCAGCATCCTTTCCGGGTTGGCGAACACGAAATCGTGACCGGCGACAAAATCGCTTTGCTTGCTGTTTGCCAGTCCGCAGGCGTGTGGAATCGGGTCCTTGATGGACATCCCCATCAGCGGTATCGCCGCCACAATTTTCACTAGCGGAGGATGCTCTGGGTTCCATCCAAAATCGTTGCACTGCAGGTACCGGTAGGCTGCATGGAGATGGTCGATCTCGTCTGAGGTAACGGAAAGTTGCGCAACGCTGGTCCTTAACTGCGTGACCATTACAACCACTAACGCGGCCAATATCAGCCATTCGGCGTAGCTTCGTCTGGCCTGAACCGGCATCGAAGGCGCAGGCTCGGCCACGGCGTGCTTCGGCGCCTCCGTACAAATAACTTCGGCTTCCGTTGATTGCGTCGTCATCACGTTGCCATCTCCGCCCGCACCGCGAAGACATCCATCGAAGAATTAGCATCTCGGCTTCCAAACTCGGAGGGTTGTTAAGTCTTGAATCTGCACCAACAGGCGGGGCTGGCTACGGCCGGCGGTGCTTCGCACCGCGCCAAATCACACGCGCAGTGCGAACAAATACGCTTCCTGGACGGCTCGGCTTCGTTTATCGAGTTCACCCCTACCGCTAAGTCCCTGAATAAGAATGGCTAGCCGTGAATTCCCGACCTGGCGTGTTTGGCAGGCAATGTGCACTTTCCCAAGGTTCTGCGGAGCATACGCACACCAATCCCGGGAGAGCGCTTGAGCAGGCGCCCTCCCGGATTCCGCTGAAGGAGTAGCGAAGATGGAAGAGGAATCCAAGCCCAGCGGCACCACAAACACGACCTGGACGGCAACTCAAACCTACGCCCTGGCGGCCGTCTGCCTGTTGATCGGCGTGTTAGTGGGATACCTGGTGCGCGGCTCGGCCACTCCCGCGGGCCAGTCAACGCCGGCTTCCGCCGAAATGCAGCAGACGGCAACCGCCCAGCCATCCGCCCCCCCACCAAAACCGATGCCGACTCTGGACGACATGAAGCGCATGGCTGACAAGCAAGCGGAACCTCTGCTGGCCAAGCTGAAGACCGATCCCAAGAACCTCGATCTGCTCAATAAGATCGCACTGACCTACAAGGCAACCCATCAGTTCCCCGAGGCCATTTCGTATTTTCAGAAAGCTCTGGATGTCGATCCGAAGAACGTAGCCATTCGCACCGATATGGCATCGTGCATGTACTACACCGGCGACGTGGATGGCGCGCTGGCCCAACTCAACAAGTCCCTGACCTACGATCCCAGCCATGCCGGAACCCTGATGAACATTGGCATCATCAAGTGGCAAGGCAAGAACGATGTCGCGGGTGCAATCGCCGCGTGGCAAACGTTGCTCAAGCGGAATCCGAACTTCCCGCAGAAGGCCGTAATCGAGCACATGATCAGCGAGGCCCAGCAGCAACGAAACACGGCGCAGGCGGCGACTCAGCCCAAGGGCTAGCACACGCGCGCCAAACAGTTCCTTCTGAAGAGTTCGCGCGTGCGTGGTGGCAGGCGGCAGCAAGCCGGCCATCATTAGGTACACTTACGCTGCATGAACTGGCTCCGCTTCCTCGATCTCGGTGCCTACTTGACCCTTGCCGCAGTAATAGGCCGGCACTGGCATAACGACTGGCACCACTGGGTCGGCGCCGCCATTTCCATACCCGCCTTTGTCCTGTGGATGTTGGGCCGCCGTCAGCTTGGTGACTCCTTCGCCGTGCGCGCCGAGGCCAAGAAGTTGGTAACCCATGGAATCTATTCCAAGATTCGCAATCCAATTTACATTTTTGGCGGGCTCGCATTCCTCGGGGAGTTCGTCGCACTAGCCTCCTATGTAGGGATAGCGGCCTTAGCGATCATTCACGTGTTCCAGTACTTCCGCGCTGAGCGTGAGGAGCAGGTGCTCACCGCGGCCTTCGGTGACGAGTACCGCGCCTACAAGGCCAAGACCTGGTTCTGACCTTCCGTCCTCGCGCCAAACGCCGCGGTACAATTCCCGCGACTTATAGGCCCAAACCGGAGATACTAGACGCTATCAGCTATCTCACACACCGTTTTGAAGGGGCACGGCTTCAGCCGTGCCGTAAAGATTGCTATAAACACCGGGCTTCAGCCTGAGGTAACTTGGGTTGAGCCGTTGCGGATTTATGAGATCGTTGGTACCAAGGCCGCGGCTGAATTGCCCACATCATGACTATCGCTGAAGCCATCCGTATCGCCCTGTTGTCGCTTTGGGCCAACAAGCTGCGCTCGGTGCTGACCCTCCTGGGAGTAGTCATAGGAGTGGCGGCGGTCATTGCGGTGGTCACGTTCGTCAATGGCATCAACGGATATGTTGCCGAGAAGATCTTCAATCTCGGGGCCAACAGTTTCTTGATCAGCAAGCAGCCCAACGTAGTGACGGACGTGGACGAGTTCATCGAGGCCAACAAGCACAAAGATCTGACGATGGACGAGTACCGCGCCGTGGCGGACGGATGCGATGCGTGCAAGGATGTCGGCGCCAGCTTGCGCAGTTTCAACGGCAATGTTGTGTATGGCACCCAGAGCAGCACCGACACCTGGATTCGCGGCTGGACCCCCAGTATGGCCCGGATCTACGACCTCGATTTAGTGGCCGGGCGAATGCTCAACGAAAACGACGAGAACACGGCCTCCTCCGTAGCCATCATCGGACAAGACATTCGCGAGAATCTGTTGGATGGAATCGATCCCCTGGGCAAAGAAATCCGGGTGGACGGAAGAGCCTATCGAGTGGTCGGAGTAGGAAAGAAGGAAGGCAAGACCCTGGGTCAGAGCCGCGACAACTATGTCATCTTGCCCATCGCAACCTGGTTAAAGGCCTATGGTTCGCACAACAGCATCATTGTCTGGGGGAAGGCGTTCGACGCCGGCGCGCCCTTTGAACGAGCCGTGGACCAGGCGCGCGTTATTTTGCGCTCGCGAAGACATGACCGGGTGGGTGAAAAAGACAGCTTTGTCATCGAAAGCAATGCGAGTTTCCTGTCCATCTGGTCGGACCTGAGCGGCACATTTTTCATTGTTATGATCGTAATCGCATCCATTTCGCTCATCGTCGGCGGAATCGTGATCATGAATATCATGCTGGTCTCGGTCACCGAGCGCACCCGCGAGATCGGCATTCGCAAGGCACTGGGAGCACGGCCGCGCGACGTGTTGCGGCAATTCCTGATTGAGTCCATCACCATGGCGCTGATTGGCGGACTGATCGGCGTGGCGGGCGGGATCGGTATCGCCAAGCTGGTGACCCTGGCGATCGGCATGCCATCGGCGATTGAGCTATGGGCCATCTTTGCCGGGCTGGCGGTTTCTGCGTCGGTTGGAGTTTTCTTCGGAGTCTATCCAGCACGCAAGGCGGCCAAACTTGACCCCATTGCAGCCCTGCGGTTTGAGCTGTAGAAGATGCGGCAGGCTGGCAGACACCCTGGAGAAAGGGCCTAGGCTGAGCGGCCATCTATGCGTCGTAGTGACTACAAAGAAATCCTGCGCATGGCGTTGGAAACCATCGCCAAGAATAAGATGCGATCAGGGCTTACCGTCCTGGGCATCGTCATCGGCGTCATGATGGTCATCGTCATCTCGTCGGTGGTGCGCGGATTGAACTCCAACATCGAGAACATGTTGAAAGACATGGGCTCCGACCAGGTCTTTGCCTATCACTTTTCGCCGTTCACCTTTGGCCGGCCGACCACCGAAATGCTGACCCGCAAAGAGCTGACTCTCGACGATGCCTTGGCCATGCGCGATCTTCCGCACGTAAAGGCGGCCACAGCCAGCCTGCGCATCATGATGCCGCAAACCGGCACGGGAACCTATGCGGTGAAATACGAGGGCCGTAAATCCAAGAACACCATTCTCGACGGCAACCTCCCAACCACCATACAGACCGATGACCTCCCTATCGTTCGCGGGCGCTGGTTCACCGATACCGAAAATGAGCATCGCAGTCTCGTGGCCGTCCTGGGCCACGATACCGCCGAAAAGCTCTTCGAAGATCAGGACCCTATCGGCAAGGAGATCAACATTGAGGGCGAACTGTTCCAGGTGGTCGGGGTCATGGCCAAGCGCAAGGCGGCCTTTGGCAATGGCTCGAATCCCGAAGACAATATTGTGCGCATGCCCATCTCCACCATGCACAAATTGCATCCCGAGCAAAAACAGTATTGGATCACCGTCAAGTCCACGTCGCACGGCGACATGGACACCACCATGGATGAGATGCGGGCGCTGCTGCGCCGCCGCCGTCACCTCGGCCCCGATCAACCCGATAATTTCGCCGTCTTCAGCCAGGACGCGCTGAGCGACACCTGGAACCAACTCACCGGCGGGATCTTCATCTTCATGTTCGCGGTGTCGAGCGTGGCCCTGATCGTGGGCGGAGTCGGCGTGATGAACATCATGCTGGTCTCGGTCACCGAGCGCACTCGCGAGATCGGCGTGCGCAAAGCCATCGGGGCAAGCAAGCGCGATGTCCTGCTGCAGTTCACCCTCGAAGCCATCACCTTGACCGGCGTTGGTGGAATTATCGGAATCGTGATAGGCGGCGCGCTCACCGCCCTGGTTCCGTTGGTGTTCCCTTCCTTGCCGGCAAGCATGTCGCTATCGTGGGTGCTCACTGCAACTCTGGTTTCGGTCTTGATCGGCCTGGTGTTCGGAATTTATCCCGCCTGGAAGGCCGCTAATCTCGACCCCATTGAGGCGCTGCGCTACGAATAGCACGCTTTAGAACCCGCTTTGAGTTGGTACGGAACATACTGCGAAGACCGAGCCCCGCAGGGGCGCAATAATTTAGCCCAGCATGGGGCCGCAGGCGGAATGCTGGGTAAAGTGGAAAATAATGTCGAGTCCCGTAGGGACGGCAGAGACTGCGGCGCAGTCGCCGTGACGACCCTACCACCCGGACTACAAGAATCTCTGAAAACGCTTTGCTGAAACATCTTGATTGGACTAGCGGAGATCTGGCTGAAGGGCTGCGGTGTTACCACGCAGAGGAATTCTTTGCGGCCCACGAGCACTGGGAACTGGTGTGGCTGAAGTTGCCAGAGCCCGAGAAGACTTTCCTGCAAGGATTGATTCAGCTGGCGGCCGCGTTTTATCACCTTCAGCGCGGAAACCTGGAAGGCGCCTCGTCTCTGCTGCAGGCGGCACTATGGCGCCTCACCCCTCACTCGCCGTCGTTCGCGGGAATATACGTAGCGCCGCTCTGCCAGGAAATTCGCGAGTGGCTAACGACGCTGGAGGCAGGCAACGCGCCGTCGTACCCGCCTTTCCCACAAATTCAACTGGATAGGTAGTCGTGCGGCGGAGGAGACGGCCAACACGCTGGGATTAATTTTTGCGAAAATTTGGTGGACCTGGTCGGGATCGAACCGACGACCTCTTCCATGCCATGGAAGTCTTAGGGTAGCCGACCATTGATTCTAAGGCAGTCAATGACCGGAGGAACCGGCAAAACCGGCATAAACAGCGCAGTTTGCTACCAAATTGCTACCAAACTGAACGAGTGGGATTGAGGGGGCTGATTCGTGGGGGATTAGCCCTTTGAACGTCGTTGTTGTCAAACGGACACTATCGACACTGAACAGGGCGCACAATCGGGACAAACCTGTGGCGCGGCTCGTGCAACACGCCCTGGGACTCGCGCAGGCGCGCCGCGAGGATCTTATTGTCTTCGTGCAACTCGGCCAGCATGTCATCGGTTCGGACGTAATCGGCATCGTAGTCGGACACCCGTTGGATGCGAGCTATCTAACCCGATCGACCGCAATGTGGTGCCACCCACTTTCCGGATGCGCTCGGCAATCGGACCGGTCATGGCAAACAGCTGATTGGCTTGCTCGTCGAGCAATAAATGGTACTCACGGAAGTGTGGCGCACTCATGTGCCAATAGAAGTTCTTGGTCTGAATATAGAAAATACATGGGCAAGAATCGCGTCCACCGCCCTGACTATATCTTTGTTTAGGGGCGCGGTAGGACGTGCGGTGAACCAAATCAGCTTGAAGAAATTTCAGTCTTGCGAGTTACAAGCTCCGGATGCAATGATCTAACGATCTCGTCCAGAGGTGGACCGTGCTGAACCTGAATCGTTCCGCAGCCCTATCGCTTGAGCAATTAGACGCCTACGACCGTGACGGCGTTCTCTTCCCGATCGAAGTGTTGTCAAGGGATGAAGTCCAGCGGTTCAGGCTAGAAATCGAGACAGTTTGCGCGAAGTTGGGAGGGGCTCTGAAACGCATAGACCAGTGTCACCTCTTCTTTAGCTGGGCCTGCGAATTGGCCCTGAAGCCTGCGGTCCTCGACGTGGTTGAATCCTTGGTTGGGCCGGAAATATTGTTGCATTCCACTCGGCTTTTCTATAAGCATCCGAAAGACCCGGCTTATGTATCGTGGCATCTTGACGGTAGATACTCGGGCCTGAATTCCTACCAGGCTCCAACGGTGTGGATTGCGCTTACCGAGAGTAACCGGCAGAATGGCGGCCTGCGAATCGTACGCAGCTCCCACCGGTTCGCGCCGGCCTCCTTCGTCGAGAAACCCCACGCTGATAACCTTGAAAATCACGGGCAGGAAGTGGATGTGGACTCGACTCGTGCTGACATTGTGGATGTCTCCTTGCAACCGGGTGAAATGTCAGTTCATGACGTAAATGTGATTCCCCCAACGGCTTGCCTCATGCGGGCGACCTGATTGTCGCACTTTTCGGGGACGAGAAGCCAATGGCCGCACCAGAAGGTCCGCGTGTCGGGCGCGGATTAGTCCGCGTTTCGCCGTGCGACTGGTCATTGCACCCGGTTGCACCGGTGTCTCTGCGGCGTCCGATCGATATTGCGTTCTGCCCGCGTTCGAAAGCGGCTTACGTTCTGGATTTCGGAGAGTTTGAGATGACAGGAGGCGGGGGAACTACTGCCCGTGCAGGGAGTGGTCGCCGAACGAAAGACTGGAGGCGAGCATTGCGCCAACGCTCGTGACGAGATCGGCGTCGCGTTCGTAGATCTGGACAGAATGGGTACCTGGAAATTGAGTTGACATGGTGTGTACCTCACCAATAATACGTGAAGCGCTACTGCACAACGTGTGTGTGCAGGCCGTGAACAGAATCAATATCGCAGGCCGCCCCGAAGCCTTCGCGCGGGTAAGCACAATGCAGATGGAAGGTGACGTCGCGCATCGCCCCGTTCCAGAGTTCTTCCAGTTTCAGAGCCGCAGCCTTGTTGCCGTCGGCCCATAAAAGGGCAACCATCTCGCCGAAGACAATCAATCCTTGATTTCGACCTTCTGCGCGGCGGCGTGCATCCAGGAGCACAGCACCGATTGTCTGCCGAAAAAGACCGCCATCGGGCATACCCTCGCGCATGAACGTAGACAGTAACTCTTGTGCATCGAGCATCGTGTAACGCCCATCGCGTGCACAGGCCCGCGCATCTATGCCAACCTGTTGCAAGGCGCTCACCAGCTGTGCGCGATGCTCAGCGGTCGCAACAATGAGAGCCGAATCTCCCAGCCGTAAGCTGGTTGCGATGATGGCGCACAACCGCGTTATGAGCGAATCGTCGTTTTCGTATATGTGAACAGAATGGACAGCTGGCAAATGGGTCCCCATACGCCACCTCACCGATTATCCGAGACTACAACAAATGGGTGAGTACCAGTGATACATCGCCAATTCCCGCTGCTTTCGCCCGTGTTCGCGCCGGTTGTCACCTCCGGCGGCGAGCACGTCTCTCCCAGCCAAGTTCCTGTTACGAAACGCTATAATCCCTTTGCACCGCATCGCGTGAAGAAGAAGGGTTGGAACCATTCGCAAGGCGACCGGTGGATTGGTTCTGCTCGATCACGCGATGCCATTTTGAATGGCAGTGAAGTGGCCGCTGCGGATTAAGCCCGATGTCCGCCGCAAATTCCGGTGCTTCGATTCCTCAAGTCGGGCGAGTCCACGTTGATGCATTTGTGCAAGAATCAGCAACCAGCCGTTTTGCGCAAGCAAGTTGGGGACCTGTTCCAAGAGTAGGCGGATGCGAGGCGAAATAGATTGCCTTAAATCTCGGGTCGTGGGCAGTTGCCCGAAATCGCAAGCTTCTGATGAGGGTGTGTTAGCCTTTCAAAGTGATCCGGTCAGGGCGGGAGCAGACTACTTCCGTTTTGCCGACCTGATTTGGTTCTGTCGAGAAGCAAACCTGACGACACTTTTCTGCATCTCACCGTCGCTAGCCAGACATTCTGAAACCGCGGAAGGGGCGCCACATGTCCGAACCGATCACTTTTGCTGGTACTCCGCTCGGCCAGTATCGCCATATCTGTGCGTTCTTCCACACACCCGACGAGATGTATCGCGTGCTGATGCCGTTCATCAAGGAGGGCTTCACGCGTGGAGACCGCGCCTTTCATATCGTCGATTCACGTAATTGGCAAGGGCACGTGGATCGATTGAGCAACGCTGGCATCGATGTTGACCTAACCATGGAGCGCGGACAGCTCGAGGTCCGTAACTGGCACGAGGCCTACCTCCGCGATGGGCACTTCTCACAGGATCGAATGCTGGCGCTCATCGAAGAGGTGCTTCAGGCGGGGCCGAAGCGGGGGTATGAAATAACGCGCCTAGTGGCCCATATGGAGTGGGCGCTGGAAGATATGCCGGGCGTTAACGATCTGGTGGAATACGAGACCCGCCTGAACTACGTGCTGCCGCGCTATAAAGATCCTGTGATATGAACGTACGACTGCGCCAAGTTTGGCGCCGGCGTCGTCATGGATATCATGCGAACGCACCCGATGGTGATCATCGGTGGCGTTCTCCAGTCGAACCCGTTCTTTGTTCCACCCGACGAATTTCTGCTTGAGTTGAGGGAACGTGGTGCTTACGGGATCAAAGCAGCACCCACGCATGTCTGAACTTGATCGCACCCTTGATAGCAATTCGGAGATGCGCGAGGCCATCGTACTGCGCCGCGCGATGCGCGACCTGCTGGCGTTGTGCACGATTCCGGCTGCATGGATCGGGCGAGAACCTGACGCAATTGCAAAGGGCGTGGTGGACGTACTCATCACTGCGCTGCGGGTCGAATGCGGCTATCTCATGCTGGCCGGGGGTGCAGGCGGGATTGAGGTCATGCAGGGACAGGTCCCCGCCGGAGTCATAGGCGCTCTACTTCAGAAATGCTCGGCAGAACTGCCCCGGGCACCCGTAGTGCACGAACTCCCCGAATCCTACCGTGCCGCTATTGTCCCGATCACCGTCGCCTCGCGATCCGGCATGGTGGCGGCGATTTCGTCGCGAACGGAGTTTCCCACCGAAACAGAATCCATGCTCATGTCTGTGGCCGCCAACCAGGCTATGGTCTCCCTTGAAGAAGCGCACCTGCTGCTAGGGCAGCGCAAAGCCCAGGAGGCGTTGGAGCAGGCGGCCCAGCGTGAAGCTCAGCTCCGTATGGAAGCGGACTTGGAACGGCGTCGACTCCAAGAGCTTATGGCGCAAGCTCCTGCGGCCATCGGCCTGATGCATGGCCCGGAGCACCGCTGGACTTATGTGAACGATTACTACGTCCGCGTTACAGGTCGAAATAGTCCGGCTGACTTCATCGGCAAGACCTTAGAGGAGAGCCTTCCAGAAATCGAGACGCAGGTGTTTCGCAAATTACTAGACGACGTGTATCGGACAGGCAAGCCTTACTTCGGGCACGAAATGAAGGCGACTCTGAACCGATTGCCGCAGCCCTGCGAGGCGTACTTCGATTTCGTTTACCAGCCGATACGGAACGCCGCGGGAGAGATCGAAGGGATTCTGGTACATGCCGTCGAAGTTACCGACAAGGTGCTGGCGCGAAAGGCGATTGCAGAAAGTGAAGAAAGGCTGCGATTAGGTCAGAATGCCGGGCAAATTGGCACATGGGAATGGGATGCGGTGCACGATAAACGGAACCTCTCCCTCGAACTTCATCAACTGTTTGGTACGGACGCAACTGATCCCAATTACGTGAACGTTTGGGCTGAACGAGTCCATCCGGAAGATTGGGATCAAGTCCAGCGTTTGATGGAAGAAGGCTACCGCCAGGGAGAAATGGAGTTCGAGTACCGTTACCAGAAACCGGACTTCGGAACACGGTGGTTCTATTGCAAAGGCCGCCGAAGCGACGGTGAGACGCGGATGCTCGGAATCGTACAGGACGTCACCGAACGCAAGTTGGCGGACGAGGCCACACGCGAGAGCGAGGAGGAATTACGAATCCTTCAGAGGATCGGGGCAACTCTCGCGTCACAACTCGAAGTGAAGGCACTTGTCCAGGCAGTCACTGATGCTGGCCGCGAGCTCAGCCAGGCTGAGTTCGGCGCTTTCTTTTACAACGACGGGGATGTGGCCGGCGAGAAGTACCTTCTGTATACCCTTTCTGGCGTTCCCTATGAGGCATTCAGCCGCTTCCCCATGCCGAGGAATACTGCGGTTTTCGGGGCGACCTTTAGCGGCGAAGGGACAGTTCGCGTTGCGGATATACGACAAGACCCGCGATATGGAAAGAACCCTCCTTATAACGGCATGCCACCCGGGCACCTTCCGGTGCGCAGTTACTTGGCCGTACCGGTGATAGCGAGGTCCGGCGAGGTGATCGGCGGTCTCTTCTACGGCCATTCTCGAGTCGGAGTTTTTACCGAGCGCGCGGAAAGGCTGGTGGAGGGTATCGCCAGACAAGCTGCGATTGCCATCGATAACGCTCGGCTCTATGAAACTGCTCAACGGGAACGGGCCCGTGCCGAGGAGAGTAAAGCACACCTGCGCGCGATTATCGAGACCACTCCTGAATGTGTGAAGTTGGTGGGACCGGACGGTACTCTCCTCGACATGAACTCCGTGGGGCTGTCCCTCGTGGGTGCCGATTGCTTGAATGACGTTGTCGGCAAGAACATTTACGACGTGATCGCGCCGGAGCATCGTGAACAGTTCCGCGAGTTCAACGAAAAAGTCTGCCGTGGCGAACAGGGCACCCTGGAGTTCGACATTATCGGCCTGAAAGCGGTCCGCCGGCATATGCAAACTCATGCTGCTCCCCTTCGACTGGAAAATGGGCAGACTGTCCAACTGGGGGTCACGCGCGACATAACCGATCGCAAGCGAGCAGAAGAGGCCTTGCGCCGCAGTGAAGAAGAGTTTCGCGGGCTGGCCAACGCTGTTCCGCAGCTCGTGTGGATGGCCAATCCGGACGGATGGATCTTCTGGTACAACCAGCAATGGTACCAATATACGGGTACGACACCAGAACAGATGCAGGGGTGGGGCTGGCAATCGGTGCATGACCCCCAGACCTTGCCGTCGGTTATGAACCGCTGGAAGTATTCGCTGGCCAGCGGTGAACCTTTTGAGATGACTTTTCCCATTCGCGGCGCGGATGGTGTGTTCAGGCCTTTCCTCACCCGCGTTGTTCCCCTGCATGATCAACAAGGGAAGATTACCCGGTGGTTTGGAACAAACACAGATATCAGCGCGGAGGTCAGTGCAAAAGAGGAACTGCGAAGAAATCATGAACGATTGCAGACTGCCCTAATTGCTTCCCAGCGCCTGGCGGCCATTGTCGACTCCTCCGATGACGCGATCGTCAGTAAGGACCTGAATGGGATCGTGACGAGCTGGAATGCCTGTGCCGAAAGGACATTCGGCTATACAGCGGAAGAGATGATTGGCAGGTGCATTACTACCATCATTCCTCCTGAGTTGCACGACGACGAGCGGCGCATCCTGGCAACGATCGCGCGTGGCGAGCGTATCGAACATTTTGAAACGGTGCGAATGAAAAAGAGCGGTGAGCTAATCGAGGTATCACTAACGATTTCACCAGTCAAAGATGAACACGGTAGGGTCATAGGAGCGGCGAAGATCGCTCGCGACATCACCCATCGAAAGAAAACGGAAAGAGCTCTTCAGTTAACCGAAAAGCTGGCCTCGGTTGGCCGGCTGGCGGCTACTGTCGCACACGAGCTGAACAATCCATTGGAAGCAGTCACCAACTTCATCTACCTCGCTCAAACTACTGAGGAGCTGCCGGCAACAGCGAAGGAATATCTTAGTCTGGCGGACCGGGAGCTCGAGCGCGTTAGCCATATCGCACAACAGACACTCGGATTCTATCGCGACACCTCTGCTGTCACCATTGTAGATATCGGCGCCTCGGTAGACGATGTACTGCGGGTTTTTGAGGGTAAGCTTCGTTACAAATCACTCAAAACCGACCTCGATATAGAACACGGATTAAAGACCGAAGCACACCACGGAGAAGTGCGCCAAGTCTTTTCGAATCTTATCTCGAATGCCATCGATGCCTCTCCGAAGGGCGGCGTCATCAAAGTACATGGCAAGACTGTGGTTAGGGACGGCGAGCCGTGCGCGCAAATAGCGTTCGCAGATTGTGGATGTGGAATACCAGAACGCCTGAGGCGAAGCATTTTCAACCCGTTCTTCACCACCAAGAGTGATGTGGGAACCGGGCTCGGGCTGTGGGTGTCCAAAAGTTTGGTCGAAAAGCATGGTGGGCGGATTGCGTTTCGAACCGCGGTAGGCAAAGGCACCGTGTTTTGCGTTCAGTTCCCGTTGAGTGTATCTTCCCCGAAGGAGCGCCGACGTGCAACTGCATGAGCATTGGACGGGGAACTGTTGTCCGATGACTGCTCCAGGGCTGCATCTGTTGGCGGGCAAGGTGCCTGTTCCAGACACTTCTCCAAACCCATCCACGCTTGTTGGTGAAAATTCTCGAAAGCAGCGCGTTCTGGTGGTCGATGACGAACAGTTGATCGCCCAGAGCCTGCGGGACATTCTCTCGCGGGCGGGATTCGAGGCACTCTTCGCACTAAGCGGGAATGAAGCCATCGCGCTTGCAGAGCAAATCTGTCCGGATATTGTGATTAGTGATGTGATCATGCCCGATCTGGACGGGGTACAAACCGCGATTGGTATTCAACGCGCCTGCCCAGAAGCCCGCATCCTGCTATTTTCCGGACAAGCCGCGACCTCCGACATACTCGAGCGAGCAAGAGCAGAGGGACACAATTTTGAACTCCTGCCCAAACCAATACATCCCGCTCGATTACTCGCAGCAATCCGAAAGCTGACGTAAGCCACCGCCTTAAGCCTCAAAACTCATTACAAATTAGCTGTGCGCGGGCGATGGCGTAGTCCGGGTCAGTGGGGCGAACCGCAACCCCGGCTTGGATCTGTTGCCCCTGTTTCCCCGTTGGTAACAGCAGCAGATGTCCCACTGCTTGGCAATACACTTTTCCGAGTGCGTGATCTGATGTTGTATTTGGGAGTATCGAGCCCCTGTTTTCCCGCTGCTAACAGCGGGCGGAGAATCCATTTTGTGCCTTCACGGAAGTCGTTTGGGGTCTATCATTGCGGTGTGGGGCGGCAGGGGGTAGCTTCGAGCTTGTTACCTCACTTCCAAGCCGCCCGCTCGCCCACATCTGAACGGTGCTTGCTATCTCCTCGTGTTCAATGAGATCCCCGCATTCTTATTTTTCTCAAGCCCGAGATTTCCTAACATCTCGATTCCAACCGTTTGATTCTTTTGATTCTTTGAATTGTTTGATTCTTAACCGGCCAGATTCACGCTCCAAAACAGGTGCTCCCGTCGGAGGTTTCCGGGGGTTCGCCGGACGTCGAGCCGCTCCCTCGCTTTCTTCCCACCCCAGGAAACCCGCTGGTAACAGCGAGCGGTGGACGATTCGGCTCAGTTGAGCGAAGCCGACAATCTTTATCTCAGCGATGGCGAGTGCTCATCACCCGCATGAATCCAGACTTGGCGATGGGCGACGAGCTGCTGAAGAAGACTGGCGCCGGCAACCTCTTCATGGTCTTCGGCGAGCCCGACGTGGACATTCGCGAGCACAAGGACG
Source organism: uncultured Acidobacteriaceae bacterium (assembly GCA_963748225.1). Lineage (GTDB taxonomy): Bacteria > Acidobacteriota > Terriglobia > Terriglobales > Acidobacteriaceae > Bog-257. The sequence continues at coordinate 651,929 of CAVVHW010000007.1, read as the reverse complement.
GCGATCTTGTTGTCGAGATCAAAGGCGTTGACGTTTACGACCCCACGACCGGCCAGATTCGCAGCAATTCCACCGATGACATCGCGTGCTGGTTCATTGATACCGACTACAACGGCGAGAGCTTCTTCGTCCGCCAAGCGTACTTCACCGGCGCCGATGAGCCCTACGAGAAGCTAAAGAAGGCTTTGCGTGCCGAGATTGACGAGGGCGCATGGTCGTCTTTGTACTCGACCGCCAGCCGCCCCTTTCCCGCCCCGAAAGGCAACGGCAAGAAGCCTGGACGAATAGCGATCAAAGTCATCAACCACTACGGCGACGAGGTGATGAAGGTGTTTGATCTGGCGGCAAAGGCCCGCAGCGCAGGACGGTAGGCGAGCGACTCGCGGAACGGGTACAGGCAAAGCTGCACAACAGTTTCAATACAGGACCACACAGCATGTGCGCGAAAACAGGAACTCGGCTGAAGGTATCATCGCTGGTTGTCGCCGTTTGCTTAACTACAGCCGCTAATGCTCAACAAACCAGCCAGCCAAAGAACGACCCGCAGTATCCACGGGTGGCTTACTTGGGATCGACACTGACTGTAAATGAGGTCATCAAGCTATCGAAGGCTGGTCCTCGCTTATGGCGGCATCAAGTAACGCTCACTGGCTGATTTCGTTCAAGTGAGTTTCGACCGGCTGAAACAGTCGGTTCAGTGCCTCGTCGAGGTCATATCGCATATCCGGGAGCACCCCTGGCGGGAATGCTGGCTCTTTCCCGAATGACAGCATCAGACCCGAGATCGCCTCGCTCGGTCGCCTCTTTTTGTCCAGAACCGAACTGACCAATCCTTTGGTCCATTCGACGAGATCAGGACCAGAAGGCCGACCGAGATTCAGCAGCGCTTCGAAGTGCGAGGTTATAGCCGTGGTCACAGCCACGCGCCACGTCCCAACACATGCTTCAAAGTGGTCCGCGTTCTCGCGTGCCGCGGATAACAATTTCAGGCTGCTCCACCATTCGTACTCGCGCTCATTCAGTCTTTCTTTGAGGGCTTCATGCGCCTGCGGATGTGCTCGGGGCGGTAAAACTCCCCAACATTCCCCGGCGGTACCTCAAGAAGTCCCCAAAGTCCCAGGAAGCCGGAGCTGGAAGTATTCAGTAAGTCTCTGAAAAGAAATGGCTCCTCAGGTAGGACTCGAACCTACAACCCTCCGGTTAACAGCCGGATGCTCTGCCATTGAGCTACTGAGGAGTGTCTGTGCGCTGTCAACAGCGCGTCAAGTTGTAGCTGTATTGTAGCGGCACCCGCGGGTGCCGTCAAAAGATTCGCGTAATCGAAAGGCACCGTCTGTTCCGTTTTGGTGCGTGCGCGAAGTCACCGATTCCCCACGATTTTGAACCCGAATTGTGCTGGGGGCACCATTCCCTGCCCCTTCGGCGGACACCCACGGGATTGCAACCCACACTGTTAAACTCATTGCGATGAATTTCCATGAAATCGTCCGCTATTCGCTCACTTTTGGCACGTCCATGCTGTTGCTGGCAACCGCACTGGCGCAGACCAATGGCGGCGCCGCTACCATGACCATTCCAAAGCCTCCCGCGACAAAGCAGCAGCCAGTCACCGACGATTATTTCGGGCATAAAATTGTTGACCCATATCGCTGGCTGGAAGACGGGAGCAGTCCGGACACGCAGCAATGGGTCGCCGAGCAGTTGGCCTACACGCGCAGCATTCTCGACAAGCTGCCCGGCCGCGAGAAACTTCACGACCGCATCGAGCAGTTGCTTGAGATCGGCAACCTGGGCGAGACGCAGGTGGGCGGTAACTATTACTTTCACAGCCGTCGCGAAGGTAAGCAGAACCAGCCCGTCCTCTACGTTCGCAAGCGCGTGGATGGCAAAGACCAGGTGCTGGTCGACGTCAATCAACTCTCTAAAGATGGAACGGTCGCGCTTGACTGGTGGCAAGCATCGCACGACGGCAAGTATGTCGCCTACGGAACCTCCGAGAGCGGCTCTGAGATGAGCACACTGCACGTCATCGAGACCGCGACAATGAAGCTCTTGCCCGACAGCATCGAACGCACGCGTGCGGCCAGCGTCGCGTGGAAGCCCGACGACAGCGGCTTCTATTACACGCGTTACCCCAAGAAGGGCGAGGTGGCGGAAGGCCAGGAGATGTACAACCGGCACGTGTTCTATCACCCGCTCGGGGGCGATCCTGCGAAAGACCCGCTCATCTTCGGAGAAGGACGCGACCCGCAGGATTGGCCGAACGTAACTCTCTCGAACGACGGCCGCTGGCTCTGCTTCATGGTCGAGCAGGGCTGGACCAAGAATGAAGTCTTCCTCAAGGACCTGGAGGCCAACACCACACCGCTGCGCATCACCAGCGGCAAAGACTTCCTGTACTTCGTTCACATCTACGACGGCGATCTCTACATCCTGACCAATGAGGGCGGGCCCCGCTTTCGCGTTTTCAAGACCCCGGTAACGACGCCGGCGCGAGAACAGTGGCGCGAGATCATTCCAGAATCCGATGCTGTGCTGAAGGAAGTGCGCATTATCGGTGGCCAACTGTTCGCACTTTACGAACAAAACGCACACTCGCTGCTGCTGCGCTTCACCACCGACGGCAAGCCGCTGGGTGGAATTGACCTTCCTACCCTCGGCACGATTGCCAACCTGGGTGGTGATTACGACAGCACCAACGCGTTCTATCTCTTCACTTCATTCACGGTGCCCACCACGATCTACCGTTTCGACATCCACTCGGCGAAGAGCACGCTGTGGGACTCAGTCCCATCGGGCATCGACAGCAATGGCTATGAAACCAGGCAGGTGTGGTACACGTCGAAGGACGGCACGCGGGTTCCCATGTTCCTTGTCATGCGCAAGGGACTGAAGCTAACGGGCCACGGTCCTGCACTGCTGACGGCCTATGGCGGATTCAATGTCAGCTTGACGCCGGAGTTCAATAAGGCGCTGTTTCCATGGCTTGATCATGGCGGCGTATTCGCGGTGGCCAACCTGCGCGGCGGCTCCGAGTTCGGCGAAGAGTGGCATCGCGCGGGCATGCTCGACAAAAAACAGAACGTGTTCGACGATTTCCTTGCCGCGGCGGAATATCTACAGAAAGAGGGCTACACCGACCAGGAGCACCTTGCCATTCGCGGCGGAAGCAATGGTGGCCTGCTGATGGGTGTGGCGATCACGCAACGGCCTGACCTGTTCCGAGCCGTCATCTGCCAGGTGCCGCTACTCGACATGCTGCGCTACCAGAACTTCCAAATCGCCAAGCTGTGGATTCCGGAGTACGGTTCCTCGCAGGACCCGAAGCAGTTCGAGTGGCTGTATGCCTACTCGCCGTATCATCACGTCAAGGAAGGAACGATCTATCCGGCGGTGCTGTTCATGACTGCCGATACCGACACGCGGGTCGATCCCATGCACGCCAAGAAGATGACCGCGCTGCTGCAGGCGGACAATGGCGGGCCGAACCCGATTCTGCTGCGCATCGAGCCGAAAGCCGGACATGGAGCAGGCAAACCTATCTCCAAGCAGGTGGAAGAGTGGACCGACATCTACTCGTTCTTGTTCTGGCAGTTGGGGATGACGCCATAGAAGGTGTCACATTCTAGTCTTACGCAGGAGGGCTTATGTGTTTTGTGCGCCGAAATAACGGCATGGGCGCCTATTAAGTGAGATAATAAGGTATGACTTACTACCGAGTTGAATTTCCGGCCGGAACCCCCAAGCCGCATCACCCCAAGAGGTTTCGTACCGAAGAAAAGGCGAAGCAGCACGCCAGAAAAGTTCTTGGCATAACAGAAGAAGGCGGCTTGGCCGCGAAGGTCACTATTCTCCCGGTCAGCAGCAATGAAGTGGCGCCATCATGATCTGTCCAGAGTGTGGCGGAGAGCTGTCTAAAGTTTGGCAGCCTCAACAGGCGGTCACCTCTCTACCCATCTCGCGAGTGCAGTGGCACTGCGGGACCTGCGGCGGAACCTTCACTCGCGAACAGTTGCGCCCTCCGGCTAAGCGGCAACCGGCTGCTCCGGTGCATGAGCCCATTCTCCCTTAAAAGGGTTTGTGAAGAGCGCTCACTGGGATTCGTTTAACCCCGGCCTAGAGTTGATCCACCACCACCGGCTCACGTCCAGCAGTCGGAACAGATGCGTAACATCATACGTCCCGCCGAAGGCGTCCCCGATCATCATCACATAGCGTGACTGTCAATTGCTGGGGTTGCGCGCTGCCAATGCTACCCGATAGCATTAAAGGTTTGCAGTTCGCTGCGGAGGGCAATCTTATGGCTACTATGGAACAGAAACCGGCAGCCGTTCATACCGGCACCAAAACCAGGGTGTTCAAGAACTTTGTCGGTGGCGAGTGGGTCGAGAGCCGCACCGGTCGCACTTTTGAGAACCTAAATCCCGCTGACACGCGTGAAGTGGTCGGCATCTTCCAGAAATCCGGCAAAGAAGATGTTGACCATGCTATCGAGAGCGCCAAGCAGGCGTTCAAAAAGTGGCGCCTGGTGCCGGCGCCGCGCCGCGCCGAGATGTTGTACAAAGCGGCGGAGATCCTGATCGCACGCAAGGAAGAATACGCCCGCGACATGACCCGCGAGATGGGCAAGGTCATCAAGGAGACCCGCGGCGACGTGCAGGAAGCCATCGACTGCGGCTACTACACCGCCGGCGAAGGCCGCCGTTTGTTTGGGCCGACCGTACCGTCGGAGCTGCCCAACAAGTTCGCCATGGCCATCCGCCAGCCGCTGGGCGTCTGCGCCATGATCACGCCGTGGAACTTTCCAATGGCAATCCCGTCGTGGAAGCTTTTTCCGGCGCTGGTGGCCGGTAACACAGCGGTGATCAAGCCCGCGCAAGATACTCCCCTTTCAACGTTCAATTTCGTTCAGGCGCTCCATGATGCTGGCGTTCCCCCGGGCGTCGTGAACATAGTTACCGGGTTCGGCGGCGAAGTCGGCACACCGATGACCGAGCATCCCGAGGTGCGCGCGGTCTCGCTCACCGGATCAACCGCCGTGGGTCGCATCGTCGGTCAGGAAGCGGCCAAGACATTCAAGCACTGCTCGCTGGAGCTCGGTGGCAAGAACCCAATGATCGTGCTCGACGATGCCAACCTTGATCTCGCGCTGGAAGGCGCGCTGTGGGGCGCGTTCGGCACCACCGGGCAGCGCTGCACTGCAACCAGCCGCATCATCATCCAGAAGGGCGTGTACAAGAAGTTCGTCGATGAACTGGTGGCGCGCGCCAAGAAGCTGAAGGTGGGCAACGGTCTGGACGAGAGCGTGGACATGGGCCCGGCTGTCAACTCCAGCCAGATGGAGACGGACCTGAAGTACATCAAGATTGGCAAGGATGAGGGCGCAAAGATGCTGTGCGGCGGACATCGCCTGGAAGGTGAGGCGTACAACCACGGCTGGTTCGTTGCGCCCACGGTGTTCGTGGATGTCGATCCCAAGATGCGTATCGCGCAGGAGGAGATCTTCGGGCCAGTGGTTTCCATCATCCCGTGTGATGGATTGGAGAACGCCATCGAGATTGCCAATGACATCGAGTACGGATTGTCGTCGTCGATCTACACCAAAGACGTGAACAAGGCGTTCACGGCGATGCGCGATCTGTACGCCGGCATCACTTACATCAACGCGCCGACGATCGGCGCAGAGGTTCATCTGCCCTTCGGCGGCACGAAGGCCACGGGTAATGGTCACCGCGAAGGCGGTATCGGGGCTATCGATTTCTACACCGAGTGGAAGTCGGTGTACGTAGATTATTCGGATAAGTTGCAGCGCGCGCAGATCGACCGGCCAGAGTGAGGTTCACGCTTGCTTGGGGCTGTGTTACGAAATACTCAGCTCTGGCTTGCGCAAAACCCCTCAACGCGCAACAATATAGTTATTCGATCCTTGTCACAGCGCTTTGCGCGAAAGCCGTGCCAGGTGAGGCGCGACTTGTGTTTTTGTAACGCACGCGCTGTTCAGGTCATCGAATAAGGTGAGTAGTAAAGAAGCGTCAACCTGTAGCTTCAACATCCCCGTAGGTCGGGCGCAGTACGCGTAGTGGATCTACTGAAGCCTCGGGTCAGCTTTCAACATCCCCGTTCCGGGGCGTGAGTTTCCCATCAAAACGGAGCCGCGCGGCCGGGACTGAAGGCAGAGACAAAAAGTGGCCACAGCACCGATTATCGAAGCGGTATCCTGCTCGCTCGAAAACTATCTCGTACTTCCCGATAGCTCCATGGATGGTCGTATTGCGGCCGCCAAGGCGACATTGGGCAGCGAGTGCATCATTCTAGGTCATCATTATCAGCGCGATGAAGTTGTGCGCTTTGCCGATTGCCGTGGCGATTCCTATCGCCTGTCGCAGATGGCCGCGCAGGCCAAGGGCAGCTACATTGTGTTCTGTGGCGTGCACTTCATGGCGGAAAGCGCCGAGATATTGGCGCGTCCGGGACAAGCGGTGGTCCTGCCGGACTTGAACGCCGGTTGTTCCATGGCCGACATGGCCGAGATCTCGCAGGTGGAAGACGCCTGGGAGCAGCTCGTCAATCTTGGACTGACCAATGACGAGGGAAGCGGCATCACTCCGATTACCTACATGAATTCTACCGCGGCCATCAAGGCGTTCTGCGGCGAGCGCGGAGGCATGGTGTGCACTTCCTCCAATGCGAAATCCGCGTTCGAATGGGCTTTGCGGCGGAATGGCAAGATTTTCTTCCTGCCCGATCAGCATCTGGGGCGCAACACGGGTTACGCGCGCGGCGTTCCGCTGGATGAGATGGTAGTTTGGGATCCTTATATGCTCCAAGGTGGGCAGACCGCGGATCGACTGCGCAAAGCCAAAGTGATTTTGTGGAAGGGGCATTGCTCGGTGCATCAGCGTTTCCTGCCCGAGCATGTGGACAAAGTGAGAGCGAACCATCCGGGGATCCAAGTCATCGTTCATCCCGAATGCCGCTGGGAGGTCTGCCAGAAGGCCGACGGGATTGGATCAACCGACTATCTCATAAAAGTTGTGCGGCAAGCGCCCACCGGATCGTCGTTTGCCATTGGCACGGAGATTCACCTGGTAAACCGTTTGGCGAAAGAAAATCCCAACAAGCACGTTATTACGCTTGACGACTCCGGATGCCTTTGTACAACGATGTTCCGCATCTCGCCGCAGCACCTGTGCTGGGCGCTGGAAAACCTGGTGGACGGCAACGTTGTCAATCAAATCAAGGTAAAAGACAACATAAAACGGTGGGCACGGGTAGCGCTTGATAGAATGTTAGAAATACAGTGATTATTCGCAAACGTCCCCGGGAAAAATATTGGCGTCGCATTCCGCGGTATTGGTCAGACCTGCGGGAGTATCGGCGGCGCATGGCGAATCGCCACGAGGCATACAATCAAGCCAAGCTGGGAAGTATAGATATGGCACGCACGTTCACAGTTTCCGAAGCCGAGGCCCTTCTGCCGGTGCTGGAGTCTCTGCTGCGCTCGGCCATGCAGGCCAAGGCGCTGATCGAAGAAGTTGATGGCGAACTGCAATCGCTGGCCAACCGCATCTTCATTAACGGCGGCACGTTAGTAGACGTGGTGTCAGTAGCCCGGCGAAAGGCTGAACGTGAGAAGGCTGTTCAGCGCGCCAAGGATGCTGTCGCAGAAATCGATGCCACCGGCGTTCAAGTGAAGGACCTCGACATCGGCCTGCTCGATTTTCCCTGCATCGTGGGGGAAGAGGTCATCCTGCTCTGCTGGAAGCTGGGCGAAAAGAAGCTCACGCATTGGCATGGTACCGAGGAAGGTTTTGCCGGCCGCAAACCCATCGACGAGCGCATCCTCCGGGGCCAGAAGAAGAGCAATTAACGCCTCGCCATGATCCAGCTTTCTTCTGCCGGGAAACGCTTCGGTCCTAAACTTCTCTTCAATGAACTTGATTGGCTCATCACCCCACGCGATCGCGTCGGCTTGGTGGGCGCCAACGGCACCGGCAAATCAACCCTGCTGAAGATCCTGGGCGGCCTTGAATCGCTCGATTACGGTTCCGTCACCCCTGCTAAGAACATGACCTTCGGCTATCTGCCGCAGGACGGGCTGCAGCTGTCCGGCCGCACCGTGTTCGACGAATGCATGTCGGTGTTCAGTGACCTACGTTCGCTGGAGCAGGAGATGGAGGAACTCGCTCACAAGATGGGCGAGCTGGACCACACCTCCGGCGAATATGCGCAAGTGGCGGACCGCTACCAGCGCATCACCGGCGAGTTCCGCGTGCGGGACGGTTACGCCCTCGATTCGCAGGTAGGCACCGTACTGGATGGCTTGGGCTTTCGCAAGGAAGATTGGACGCGGCAGACCGAAGAATTCTCCGGCGGCTGGCAGATGCGGATCGCGCTAGCCAAGCTGCTTCTGGCCAAGCCCAATCTGCTGCTTCTCGACGAGCCCACCAACCATCTCGATCTTGAAACCCGCAACTGGCTGGAGCAATATCTCCTGCAATATCCGTATGCGTATCTGCTGATTTCGCACGACCGCTACTTCCTGGATGTGACCGTAGATCGCATTGTCGAGATATGGAACAAGCGGGTGCAGTTCTACAGCGGCAATTACGAAAAGTATTTACAGCAGAAGCAGGAGCGCCGCGACTCGCTGGTGGCCGCCTACAAGAACCAACGTGAGCGCATCGAGCAGCTTGAGGCCTTCATCAATCGCTTTCGCGCTCAGGCGACCAAGGCGAAACAGGTGCAAAGCCGTATCAAGGAGCTCGAAAAAATTGAGCGTATCGAAGTCCCGCCGGACGAAAAGACCATCCACTTCAGCTTTCCCCAACCCAAGCCAAGCGGCCGCTCAGTTGTGGAGTGCGTCGGCGTAAAGAAGAGTTATGGTGAAAAGGAAGTTTTTCGCGACGTGGACTTTACGATCCAACGCGGAGATCGTATTGCGTTGGTTGGGGTCAATGGAGCAGGCAAATCGACACTGATCAAGCTTCTCGCCGGTATTGAGCCGCTCACTGCAGGCGCGCTACAGCTCGGTCATAACGTGGAGGCTGATTATTTCGCGCAGGACCAGTACAAGGAACTCGATCCCACGCGACGCATGCTCGATGATCTTTCCGATGTAGCGCCGCAGAAGTCGATGACCGAATTGCGCGGCGTGCTGGGTTGCTTCCTCTTTTCCGAAGACGACGTGTTTAAGCCGATTGGTGTGCTCTCCGGCGGCGAGCGCAATCGTTATGCACTGGCGCGCATGTTGCTGCACCCGTCAAACTTTCTGCTACTCGACGAGCCCACCAACCATCTCGATCTGCGCGCCAAAGACGTCCTGCTGGAGTCACTGGAGAAATACAACGGCACGGTAGTTTTTGTTTCCCACGATCGCTACTTCATCGACAAGCTAGCTACGCGCGTCTTCGAAATCGGAGATGGGCACGTCGAGGTTTTTCCTGGCAATTATGAAGATTACCTCTGGCGTAAGCAGCGAGCCGGCCAGGTGGAAGAAGTAACCGGTCCGTCGAACGGCGCTGGCGACTGGACGCCCACGCTGTCGGACGTTCCCGGCTATGAAGAGCAGAAGCCGGCATCTAGAAAGCGCGTGAATCCGATCAAGCGCAGGCAAATGGAAGAGCGATGCAAGCAGGTCGAAGACGAAATCGCGCTCTTGGAAAGTGGTATCGCCGAATGCGAGCGCGAGTTGCAATCATTTGTAAGCGCGGAGGAGACCGAGCGCTGGACGGACTTGCTGGCCAAGCGCCGCGCTGAGCTTGAACCGCTAATGGCTGAGTGGGAAGAGCTCTCCCAAGTACTGCAACCCAGCCGATAGCGGCATAGGCGCAGCCTTACTCCGGCGTTTCACTTGGGCATTGGCTTCCTTTGAAGACGCCGTTTGCGCCCGCACTGTTAGAATTCTGCTATGGGCATTTCGCGACCTCTTGAGCGCAGTATAGGGGGGCGAGGTCGAGCTCTGTCGAGGGAGAAAGTGTGCCAGGGTCGATCCCATTCGCAGGATAGGCGCTGGATCGGGTCCTTACCATGAGTTCTTTTACACAGGAACCGCAGGATGGGGATCGACTGGAGCCCATCCGCCCCGTGCTGGTGATGTCGCAACCGCTGCCCCCGAAGCGGCCACATGTCTGGCTGCAGCGCATTTGGTTGGTGGTATTTGTGTTGTTCTGTCTGGAAGTTGGCATAATCCTCACGGTGCTTCCCTGGACTCGAATTTGGACGGACAACTCTCTCCTGCTCGGTCACCTGCGAATCCGGGAGTTCCTAATGCAGGATTTCGTGCGCGGCTTGGTGAGTGGGCTAGGATTGGTCGACATCTGGATGGGAATCGCGGAGGCGATCCGCTATCGCGAAGCTCCAGATGCCTGACCTGCAGCCTCCTATGCTGCCTTCGTGCTTTTCGCATCCAAGATGTATCTCCTGGAAACTCTCGATGGACTGAGACACCAATCCCATGGCTGACAAGACCGAAGAACATCTTCGCCACAATCGAGCCCCTCTGGCGTACGAGAACAAGAAATTTCTCAACGGGCCGGAGGGACGCATCCTGCGCATCCTTGCCGAATACCAGGAGCCGCTGTCGCGCTTCCGCCGCGAACGCATCCAGGACACCATCGTGTTTTTTGGCTCGGCACGGTTTCATAGCCGCTCGCAAGCGGAAGAGGCCCTGCAACTATTGGACAAGCCGGGCTCTGCAACCCCAGCTCCCGAGGAAGAGCAGCTGCGAATTCGTCGCGCGAAGGCCGATGTCCGAATGGCGCGTTACTACGAAGACGCCCGCAAGCTGGCTTTCCTGGTGACCCAATGGACGAAGACCATCAACCAGCCGCGGCGCCGTTTCGTGATTACCACCGGCGGCGGACCGGGGATTATGGAAGCTGCCAATCTTGGCGCTTCCGAAGCAGGTGGCAAGACGATCGGGCTTAACATTCATCTGCCATTCGAGCAGATGCCCAATCCGTATATCTCGCCAGAGCTGAATTTCGAGTTCCACTACTTTTTCATGCGCAAGCTATGGTTCGCTTACCTGTCAAAGGCGCTGGTTGTATTTCCGGGAGGGTTCGGCACCTTCGACGAGCTGTTCGAGTTGCTGACCCTCGCCCAGACTGAAAAACTGGCCAAGCGTATTTGCATTGTGGTGTATGGCAAAGATTATTGGGACCGGGTGATCAACTTTCAGGCGCTGGTGGATGCCGGCACAATTTCTCCCAACGACCTGGAGTTGTTTCACTGGGCCAATACGCCCGAGGAGGCCTTTGAATATCTGCGAACAGATTTGACCAAGCATCACATGGATCAGTGGAACGCGCGTGAGAAGCAACCGGAGATCGCCAAGACCAGACCGTAGAAGCCCAGTTGGCAGTGGTCGGTAGTCGGTGGCCAGTTTTACTCCCTAGCATCCCATCCAACAAACACATTGATGCGACCTTCGACCAGAACGTCTTTGACACAGACTGATCGTCAGTTAGGTCTGGAGTCCAAGCGGAACTTTCGGCGGAACTGACAACCGACAACTTGCTAGTGACTACTGGCCCCTTTGTGCCTGTCGAATCTCTGCATCAGCGCCTGGCACTTTCGGTGCTCGCGCGATTCTGCCATACAGCGTAAACTGTTGCCCGAATGTCACTAACACTAGAGGTCGCTGGCCGCAGCGATGTGGGACGGGTGCGCCCGTCGAACGAAGACAATTTCGGCTACGATCAGCGGCTCGGCATTTTTGTGGTATGCGACGGCATGGGCGGCCATGCCGCGGGTGAAATTGCCAGCCAAATTGCGGTGGATACCATGCTGAGCTACTTTCGCGAGCACGCGCCTAAGGTCGAACAGAACGCTTTCCTTGAGGATGCCCCAGTCGGCGCACGATTGCTCGCAGAAGCGGTGAAGAAGGCCAACGATGCGATTCTGGATTATGCCGAGGAACACAAGAACACGAGTGGGATGGGAACCACCCTGGTGGCAGCACGCTTCTCGGACGGCGTTTTCAGTATCGCCAACGTTGGCGACAGCCGCATCTACCTGTTTCGCGAAGGGCAATTACTGCAATTGACGGAGGACCACTCTCTGGTGATGGAGCAGGTCCGGCGCGGGATGCTCACGTTGGAGGAAGCCAAGCGGTCATCGGCGCAGAACATCATCACTCGCGCCTTGGGAACCGACGAAAGCACGCTGCCCGATCTTGGAGAGTTTCCGGCGCAGGATGGAGATGTCCTGTTGCTGACAACCGATGGCGTACTGCGCCATGTCGCCGACCAGGAAATGGGCAACATTTTGCTGCAGATCCCGTCACTGGAAGCTGCTTGCCAAACCCTCATCGACGCGGCCAATGAAGGTGGGGGAGAAGACAACGCCACCTGCATCCTTGTCCGTGTGCGAAAGGGGAGAACTGGCGAACAAGACGCTTAGAGCCCGCCTGCAAGAGCTTGCTCCGACGTCCTTATGGGCGGAGAAATGTCGCGGCCCGGGCAAAGGGGTACCCGCAGATGAGTCGAGAATTCTCACGCCGTAAGTTCTTGTCTGCTTCGTTCGGTGCTGTCGTTGGGAGTGCCGTACTCGCGCATCGCAGCTTCGCTGACACTGCTTATTTTCTCCCGCAGGTGTCGGCGCAAAAACAGCCCACTTCCCTATCCACAACGATCCAAGCCACGAAGCGCACGCTGGAGATTAACGGCAAAGCAGCCAGCGTAATGGGCCTGTTACAACCGAACGGCACCCAAGGTATGGGATGTGTCGTGAACGATCCCTTTGCGGTGATACTTGAAAACAAATTGTCTGTCCCGACTGGGATCCACTGGCACGGTTTGCATCCCCCCAATAATGAGGATGGCGTTCCCGGGGTAACGCAGCCCCCCATACGTCCCGGCGCCAGCGTCTTCTACAACTTCCCCGTTCAACCCGCGGGCACGCATTGGATGCATTCTCACCAGGGATTGCAGGAAGCTTTGTTGCTGGCGGCTCCCTTAATCGTGCACGACCCAGCCGATCGCGTTCGCGACGAGCAGGAAGTTGTCGTGATGCTATCCGACTACAGCTTTACCCCGCCCGAGGAAATCTACGCCAAGCTACGGCAGGGGAAGAACGGGATATCGGTCGTCGGCCAACGACAGAGTCCTCAAAGCATGGACAACATGAAGGCAGGCGCCAAGCCAGATGCGAATGACGTGAACTACGATGCTTACCTGGCGAACGACCGCACCCTGAATGATCCTGAGGTAGTGAAGATCGAGAAGGGTGGCCGGGTACGTCTTCGGATCATCAACGGCAGTAGCGGCACGAACTTCTTTATCGATTTGGGATCATTGAGTGGCGAAGTGATCGCGACCGATGGAATGCCGGTCAACCCTTTTCAGGGTAGTCGCTTCCCGATCGCCATCGCGCAGCGTCTCGACATAGTCATAAATCTGCCAAGCGACGGGGGCGCGTTCCCCATCCTGGCATTACGCGAACTGGCGGTGGAACAAACCGGCATCGTGCTGGCTACTCCCGGCGCCACGGTGCCGCACCTGCCGGTTAAGGGAGCAACACCCACTGGACTGCTCACCTTGGATATGGAGAGAAAGCTCTCTGCGGTGAATCCGCTGAACCTGAGGCCCGCCGATACGACCAGCATCCTGCGTTTGCAAGGCAATATGAGCCGCTACGAATGGCTTATCAATGACATTGCATTCAACGTGGCCAATCCAGCTAACGAAAAAGCGCAAGTGCATGTGAAGTCGGGGCAGCGGGTGGCGCTCAAATTTGTGAATGAAACACCTATGTCTCATCCTATGCACCTTCACGGACACTCTTTTGAGGTGGTCGCCATCAACGATAGCCGTTTTACCGGAGCGCTAAGAGACACGGTGTTAGTCCCCGGTCTAACGAGTGTCACAGTGGAATTCGACGCCAACAACCCTGGGTTGTGGTACGTCCACTGTCATGTTCTGTGGCACTTGGACGCCGGCATGGCAACTCTTGTGCAGTACGAGGCGTAGCAGCAGGCGGTCAGAGCTTCTGTGAATCGTTCCCAGCCGTTTCGTCGCGCAATCAGGGCTTTACTATCCGCGGGAGTATGGATAGTGCTGCTTACGGGGGTGTCGAACCACGCTTTCTCTCAGCCAGCATTCCTTGACCTCTCTACGGATGCCCAAAATGCCAACTCTCCGGATGGGAGCTCGCAATCGCAGAGTCCTTCTTCCGCGCAAGCACCCACCCGACCTCCGCCAACTCCTCCCAAACCACGCAGGCTCGATTGTCAGCACCCCGCCGATCCGCACCGCCGCCACATTGGTTGCAAGGACGAAGAAGTCGATTGGGACGAAACTCTGTCGAAGGGTTGGAATGGCATTCGCTCCGAAATGCGACGGCTGGGACTTACGCCGGCATTGTCGTACACGGGCGTCTTACAGACTAATGCGACCGGCGGACCCCATCAAATTTGGGGCTATGCTGGCCAACTGGCGGCTGGTCTTGATATCAGCCTGGAGAAACTGCTCAAGGTCCGCGGAATGTCCGTATACGTTGGAGCTTCATGGGGTACGGGCGATAACTTGAGCGGCTCACTGCACAACCTGTTTCCGGTGAATTCGCTCTACGCGCCCACCTACTACCTGGGAGAGATGTATTTGCAACAGACGTTGCTCAACAAGAACCTCACTTTGGTTGGAGGTCGTTTGGGAGCAGCAAACACTTTTGCCACTCTTCCCGTATTCGTCAACTATGTGAACTACGGGATCGACCCCAATCCGTATCCGCTTGGAGCGAACGACATCACTTTCTTTAGTCCACCGGCCGGGACCGAGTGGGGCGCGCAGACGGTCTATGATGTCACGCCAGTGATCCAAATCTCCGCCGGACTCTTCAACACCAACGTTAACGCGGCGAACGGCGCCAACCACGGAACGGATTTTGTTCTGCAACAGGGGAACAAGGGCGCGTTGGTGGTTGCCGAAATCAGTTACTTTCCACATCAAATTGAGAAAGACCAGGGCAAGCAAGGCGAGTACACGTTGGGCTTTCTGACCGACAACAATCCGTTGCCACCGCTCGCCGGCGGTAAAGCTCAGAGCGGTGGATACTCAGGGGTGTTTGCCCTGGGCCAAGAGATGGTTTACCAGGCGGGCGGTCCCGGCAGCTCACGTGGACTCACCGTCTGGGGCAGCTGGGCGTACAACTCCAAGCCCGTTGTCAGTCCCATACCTTTATTCTGGGGAGCGGGCGCGAGTTACGAAGGGCTAATTCCGGCACGCAAGAGGGATGTCATATCGGCGGGCTGGATTTACGGACGTGTCAGTAACTTCATCCCCGGCACCACCGCGGAGCAGGTGTTGGAAGTGAACTACCAATGGAAGTATCGCAGCCTCCTGGTCATCACGCCGGACTTCCAGTACATCTGGAAGCCTGGGGGCTATACTGCTCCCGGAGTGGCCGTTGCAGGAATTCAGGCGGCCGTCACGTTCTGACTAGAAGCCATCTCGTAAATGCGGACGCGGTCCGAAGTGTGGGGCCTCGGGGGCTAAAGAGACTATGTCACAACCTCTGCCGTCCCTACGGGACTCGGTCTCATTTCCCACTCCACCCAGCGCTGAAGCGCTGGGCTAAGATTTTCCGCCCCATTCGGGGCGGAGGAACCTTCGCCGCATTCGAATTCCGACCTCTGCTCTAGGTCCAGCGGAACCAGCGTAGCGCGAGGAAGAACGACACGCCGCCCCAGATCGCTAATATAATTATTCTGCTGGCCTGTGAATTAAGCGTGGCGCCTTGCAGAATGATGGCGCGCAGCGCGTCGTTGAGTGCCGTCAGTGGCAACGCTTTGATCGCCGGTTGTACGATCTGCGGAAAGCGCTCGTAGGAGAAGAACACCCCTGAAAAGATCCACATCGGCATCATCACCAGGTTAATAAGTCCGCTCACACTTTCGATCTTTTGCGCGCGGCTTGCAGTCAGCAATCCGATGCCGCCGAACGAAACCGCGCCGAGCGCTCCGATCAGAAGAATCGCCAGCAGCGAGCCTTCCACTCGCATGTGAAAAACCAGCACCCCAAACCCCAACAGCAGTGCGACTTCGATCAGCATAAGGACCAGGCGGCTGCTGCCCAGTGCCAGAAGAAAATCGGTGCGGCGCATTGGCGAAGCAACGAAGCGCTTCAGCAATTTGCGCTGGCGCATGTCCACTACGGCAAAGCCAATGCCCCACATGCCCGAGTTCATCAAGTTCATTCCCAGCAGTCCAGGCACCAGAAAGTCAATGTAACGTGCGCCGGGCTCGCTGGACTGCGTGGCCTCTGTCTTGACTGGACTGCTGCGGCCGGCTGCGGTTTGTAGCGCGTCATCCACCTGGGTACGAGCCAAGACACTCTCGGGCCGGGCCGGATCGTAGCGATAATGCACTCCGTTATCGTCCGCGGTTACGACGAGGGCATACTTGCCCAAACGAAACTGATCCAAGGCAACCGCGCTGTCCAGAACGTCGGCATGAATGGTTGTCTTTGCTGGAGAATGCTGCAACAGATCAATCACGTGTTGGGTGTGCGAATTTGCTACCACGGCAATTGTGGTGACGTCGGCAGGTTTATCGCGAAATGCGATACCAAGTCCCAAGGCTAGTAGCAGCGGAAACACGAACACCCAGAAAATGACCTCCGGCTCGCGCCACAATTCCTTCATGCGCGCTCCGAGCAGGTGCCGGTAGCCCGCCCAGCGTCCGTTGGTCACGGTCTCTGCTGCGGCAAGCGCTGGCGTCGGTGGGGTTTCAAGTTGAGCCATTATTCCTCCCGGAGATGACGCCCAGTGAGTTGCACGAACACATCCTCGAGGCTCGCCTGGCGGGTCGTAAGGTGAACCAGGCGCTTTCCCGCCTTCTGTACTGCGGAAAGCAACGCAGGTATCGTCTCGTGAGGTTCTTCAACTTGCAAGGAGAAATGCCCATCTTCACTTCGTACCGATTGCACACCGGGAAGCCACCCCCACACACCGTCGGCATCGTCATGCCCGGCCGCGTCGAGCGCAAATTCAACCACATGGTGCCCGCCCAACTGCGCAATCAGCTCAGAGGGCGTTCCCGCAGCAATGATCACTCCGTGGTCGATGATGGCCAGCCGGTCGCACAGCCGTTCCGCCTCATCCATGTAATGCGTCGTCAGCAGCACCGTCCCGTTGCGCTGCTGAAACTCACGAATGATGTCCCAAAGCTGGCGACGGCTCTGCGGGTCCAGCCCGGTGGTCGGCTCATCGAGGAAAAGAATCTTTGGATTACCCACCAGCGCGGTCGCAACCGCCAGTCTCTGTTTCTGGCCGCCGGAAAGTTTGCCCACCAACGCATCGGCCTTCTCGTCGAGGGATAGCTCCTCTAAGATAGCCGCAACCGAACTCGGCCGATGATAGAAACTGGCAAACAGTTCCAAGGTTTCGCAAACCGTTAATTTTTCGGACAGGCGAGTTTCCTGAAGCGAGATGCCAAGCCATTCGCGCAACTCGCGTTCGTGCGCCTGCCACGTCATTCCTAGTATTTCGATCTCACCGGAGGTGGGGGCGAGCAGCCCTTCCAGAATTTCGATGGTCGTGGTCTTGCCGGCTCCGTTCGGGCCCAGCAGGCCGAAACATTCGCCGGCCTCGATCGCCAGGTCGAGACCGCGAACCGCCTCGACCTTTCCGTCGTAAGTCTTCCTCAGCCTCCGACAACTAATGGCAGTCTCCATATTAGGCAATGATACGGGACAATACTGCTGTTCTGCGAAGGGTACCATTTGCTGCTGGGAGAAATCACTGCTGCTAACGGCGGCACCGTAAACGCGCCCTAGTCAGTCGTCCTTCCTTGGCTACCTGCCGGAATAACTGTCTCTGCTTTGTCCAACTTAATCGACGAGCTGGCGTAGGCATAGAGGAAGATCCAGATAGGTAAGGCGAACAGAATGTCAGCCCCGGTGAGCAGGCGATTGCCGCTTTTCCAATCCCCATATATGGTCGCGAGCAGAAACGTCAGCAATAAGCCGGAAAGCAGACCAATATAGACGACCTTGACCCAAGGTGCGAACGCGTCTCTTTGATGCCAGTAAAAACCACTCTCGCGGGTGAAAGCAAACGTCGAATCCGGCAGCTTGAGTTCTTGTCGGATTTCTTTTTCCAGCAAGCCCAAGTACGCATAATTGCGCAGAACGTACCGCGACCGGTGATAAAGATTGACCGTGAGATAGAAGATCACGAACAGGAATACGGCCTGAAGAATGCCGAAGGGGAATCCACTTTGCACATTCTTGAGTTCGGGATCAGTTAGGCCAAGTGAACGGCGCACGTACAAAAACAGGATCGATCGGGCGCCCAACGCTGGAAACATCACGAATGTCGCCACGCCAATTGCTCCGAGCAGGATCAAAAATGTCTTATTCCGGCCTTGCCACAACCTGTAGGTCAACTCGTAGGTTTTCTGATAGTGGTCGACCAGATATTTTGCCGTAGTTTCCACTTGTATACCTCCGGCCAGTGGTATCGCGTCACTACAATAACCTGCCGCACAATGTGGATGTCATGTCGGGACAGTCGCCACCTACTTTATGTCTTACCCAATTAAGCTCGTGAAACTCCGCCCATCTTGCCCTTACTCGCAGAGTTACTGCTGGCTGGGCGCCCGCCCAACGGAAGTTGATCGTCGTCGCCCCAAACGCTGCATGTGGCGCACTCTATCCTAGCGCAGGTACGGGCCTCAGGCGAAAAGCAGTAGGCGGTAGAACGTGGTCAGAAGCCAGCAGCTGATCAACCGCGCCGATATCTGTCCCATGCACAAACAGTGCGAATGCGTTGGGCCATTGTGACTTGCACGTCCCGACCGTAGCCTTTCGCCGACACCCCCCGCGGCCCAAGAAATTGCGCCGGATCGGGCGAGTGAGGCCTGGCAGGCCTCCCGATAAATTCAAATGTAATGGGTAGCGTTGCCAACTCCTGTCCACGCGGATCATCCAATAGAGTGCAGATCATTCAAATCGAACAAGGAGAGCTGTATTTGACGAGACCTGCTTTTATCGTTGCCGAACCCGAGCCGGAACAGGCGCTATCGACCCGCAAACTCATCTTAGAAACCTTCAAGTACAACGTGATCACCGCCCACTCGGTGGCCGAAACCTTGGACCTCGTGCGTCTGTTTCCCAATGTTCAGGCGCTGATCATTCACTGCGGAATTCCGAATTTCGATGCGGGTGACCTTATCCAGGCAGTAAAAGGATTGGCGCCCAAACTGCCGATTATTGCGCTTACGCCTACGCAACGTGAATTGAAGTGGGCGGATCATGTCGTTCAAAGCCACAGTCCACAAGGGTTGCTAAACCTGGTGCAACGACTGTTTGGCGATCCTAGGAAGAATCACGGTAAGGCGGATGAGGCTTGTGCTGACAGTTGACTAACAGATCGAACACAGTAACTGCATTTGCCAGGGCTGAATCGCGATTCTGCGAAGCTGCTTGCGCGTCGGGCAGGACAGGGTGTTTGCGAGCTTGGCAACCTGACGCTTGCAGTCCTGCTCTAAGGGTGGATGGATCCCGAGCAACCCAAAGGGCTGTGTTCCAATTGCAACCGCGCCGTCGACCTGGATGCCGACGTTTGTCCCTACTGCAACACACCGCTCAGTAATCGTAAGTCTGGAGCGCAGGAGAAGTCGCGCGGCCCCGCCAAGCGTGAATAAGCATGCCGTCGTCCTCGATTTCCTCACGAACAATAGTTGTGACAAGCCGCGTTGTTGGGAGAGAAGACCCGGCAGTTGGTCAAAGGCGAAGTTGTAACCCAGCCTACCGCCAACACATTTGTTCATTACTTCTACATCGTCGCTCCGACGCTGAGCTATAAATTTGAATTGTTTACTCTCTCTCACAGCGTCAACTTCTATCCATTGGTGATGAGGTACCTGAACAACACCATCTCGCTTAGCTCGGAGAGCGACTTCAAGGACAAACTGAAAGATTATCTTCGCCGCGCCGCACACGCTCAACGTGGTGCACTCGATTCTGGCGCAGGTGCGGTCGTGAGGCAAGGAACAGTAGTCAGTAGTCAGTAGTCAGTAGTCAGTAGTCAGAGTCAGTAGTCAGTAGTCAGTAGTCGGTCGCCAGCGGCCGGGCGCCCCACTCATTCCTGACGTTGGAATGAGTGGGAATGATTTATTGTGACGGTCAGTCTCGGCGAGGTCGCCTCCAGTTGTTTCGTGGTATCCCACACATTCGAAACCCGCGAATGTGTGGGGCACCCGGCCGGTCTCGGGTCGCCTCCGATTGATCCACCGTTTCCCACACATTCGAAACCCGCGAATGTGTGGGGCACCCGGCACGCCGAGTGCGACGCTCCCAGGTTAGCGTCCAAAACACTGACGCGAACCTGGGGCACCAGCGATGCAACAACTCAGCACAATTATGTACGCCTGAAGGCGTACTCCACCCATGATCTATACACCCGGTGTGAAACTGCTATAAGGCTGGAATTCGCTAGAAACACAGATTACCTCACTCGGCTCGAGGGTTAAAGCAGCGACCGTTAAAGAAAATCCCCACCCAAGCAAAGGAAGCTTGGGCGGGGCAGATGGCCGACGCAATCATGCTGGGATATCAGATCCTTCCAAAATTATAGTGGAGGGAACCTCACCACCGCTGGTGATTGTGGAAGAGTACCCACTGTGCCGGGGGGCGATCCAGTCGGTACGCCCACATTGCACACATGGCTGTAAGCAACCTGAGGCCACCGCGACACGGTCGTCGGGCTCAGCATCAGGTCCAGGTCTACAACCGCGAGAGCGGACGCGGGAGCCTCGTTCGCGATCACTGCGAATGAGTGTTTGGAACCGTTCGGGCTCTGATACGCCGTCATCGTGTGGGGATCATCGCCTTGGACAAAGCCGCCGCCCAGATTACACGTTACCCAGTCTGCAAATGGCATACTGGCGTTGTAAGGCACGTTAAGTCTGAATGCCGTGATAGTGTTGCCGTTCGGGGAGACCTCGCCGAACTCCTGTCCCATGACACCCTCATGGGATCCTCCCTGCGCCACGGCGACAGGACCATTATCGCCGGTGCTGGTAAGAAGGGATCCCGACAGAGGATAAAACTGCGAAGCAGTGTCGCTCCACATGCCAAGCGTTGGAACGTTGAACTTGGCCTTTGTCAAATCGGCGATGTACGGCGTGGACGGTGAGGGATCCTCGATCTGTGCTAAAGCAATCTGGGCGCTGCAATCCGCACCTGCGGAATCAGGTCGCCCACCAGGCCATCCAGACAGGGCATCGAGTTCGTTCTCGTAAAATACGGGGTTCCTAGTGTCGGTAATGTCGACAATCTCGTAATTAGGGTAGCAAGTGCCTGGGGGAAGACCTACACAGTCGGTTCCCTCACCAGGAGACAACAGCAGCGGTGGATTGCTTATTGGATCGATCAAAGGGTCTTCCGAGATTTGCCCTGCCGTTGACGCTATTGGTGGGGTCTCGGGGACGGGGGCCGCTCCGTTCAGATCCAGGAACTGAAACCCGGGCACGCCGTTGATACTGAGCCCGAGCACCGCTTTTGAGTGAAGCGCATCCATAGCGATGCCGCAGTTCAAGCAGTAACCTCCGGAGAAGTGGATTTCGCTGGAACCGCCGCTCGCCACTGTATATTGCATATGCGGAGGGTTACCCTGAATTACGTACACTAAGTTGCTAGGATAATTCGCTGTGCATAGGGTTTGGGGTGGGCTCACCAATGGGTCCGAAGCGCAAGAATTGATCACGTCAGTGCCTGTGTTGACAATGAACGGTGCCCCGACAACATAGTTGCCCTCTATGTTGGCGACCGCAACGCCAGGGCTCCCCCCGTTCCAATTGCCCTCAGGGACATACGCGACTACGTTCGTCCCGCTGACCAGCAGCACGGACAACGAACTCGACGGCTCGCAGGAACCTATCGCCACCGCGACATCCGTAAAGTCCACTTCGGTGAACCCATTGCCGATGGTAACGACCACGCTGTTAGAGGTTTGGTTGCCACCCCGACCTGGCGGCTCAACCGTGATTTTCGACACGCTAACGCCAGGCGGAAGAGTTTCCGTGACCGTTACTGGGTCGTTAACCGGCCACGTGCCATCTATGACGCAGTTGCCGCCAGGCGCCGGACCTGCGTTCACGATATCCCTATGCTGGGTTGTTCCATCCGTTGCCGTGAAGGTAAAGGGGGTGCCTACTGCAACACCATTACCCGCGATCTTACATATCTTTAACGTACCCGGAGGCGCTGCATAATTCGTATAGGTCGCAACGGTTTCCAGATTGACACCGCCCGGCATGACCGTCACAGTGGCGGTTTGGTCTGGGAATGTCCACGAATCCAGTTCATTAATTTGTCCGAATGGACCATCCGAGTATGCGGTGACATTTTCGACGGCGACGCCAATTTGGGGCGCCTCGTTAATCGTGATGAGACCGGAAGGGACCTGAATAGGTGGCGAGCACGAGCCAACGGGAACCACATAGGGGCCTGCGCTAAAAAATGGGGCAGTCAACGTGAAACTGAATGGCCCCGGGACTGGGTAATCAGGGTCCGTCTGCTTGCACAGCTCGATGTACCCATCAGCGGCAGGATTGTGACAGCCCGCAAACTTGATATTCGCGATCTGGGTGCTCCAGTCGAAGATCTGCGTCACCATGTAATACTCAGTGGTGTACCAGAAGGTACAATTGTCGACCGGATCGATGCGCATGGCGCTGTAATCGCCCCAGCGGTTGGAGGTATCGGGTTGCGAACCCGTACCGGCAACGACTGCAAGCTCAGGTTCCAGTGTGCCCAGCGGGTCAGCAGGGGGGGGCAGGCGTCCAGCAACCGCTATCGAGGGGTACATGGAGGAACTCGACTCGCTGTAACCAGCGAGAATGTCGTTGTTCATGTCGGCGGCGATGGAGCCCATCCAACGCCAATTCGCGTCGGGAGCGTAGGTGCCCGCCTGGTATAGCGTGAACGCCAAGCCTGGCAGAATCGCTATTTTTGGGGCCCGGAATTCGTACCAGCGGACGCCGCTCTGGCCAGCGGAGGCTCCCACATCGTGGTTCACGTACCAGTGCTGTTTACCCGATGGTCCAGCATCGCTGTAATAGGCGAAGCGATACATGAGGCGGTCGCTAAGGGAATCCAGTAGATCGGGGATACCTTTTTGCGGGACGCAATCGCCTCCAAAACTACCGCCGGGGCAAGAGCCGGTATAGGTGGGCACGGTGACGAGTTGAGAGTTGTGATTGCCGGTGATTGTCGCGCCGCTGGGGTGCAACCAGTCAATGTGAACCGAGTACAGCGACAATTGATGAGTACTTACATCAGCGACGCTACCGATAAAGAATTGGTCTTCGGTGGAAGGCGGACTCGTCGGGGAATCGATATCGGCGGGCAACAGGCTGTCGCCGTCGGACGCGAGCTGGAAGCATACTTGTCTGGGGAAGGGAGAGCCAACCAGGAGCCTCGCCCTCTCGTACACGCAGACTTCGGGGCCTACGAAGCCGCTGCCGCCGGGGCCGAAGTTGTTCATGGTTTGGGCCCAGGTGGTATTCCAGCGACCCCACTTCGGATAATCGGGGAAGCCGTTGCCCAACGGGAACTGATAAACGTAGTAGGCGCCGGTGGCGTCAGCGGTCATGGAGACGGCCACGCACGCATAGTACGGCGGGCCACTAAACACGTTCTGGGCCAGCAGCCATTGATGGGCGGCATTGTCCCATTGAGCAATGATGTCGCCGCTATTATTGGTCGCGCAAGGTGCACCCAAGGCTGAAAAGAGAAGGTTACCGTCGATGGGACCGACTTCAACGGCGCCGCTGAATTTGTTAAAGATCGCGAAGGAGACGTTGACCCACTGGACGATCTGAGTGTCTCCGACCGCCATGTTTGTGTCAGGGGGCGCATCAGGGACAGTGTATCCAGGGAAGCCGTTACCCACGCCCAGGATATTCAGGCCAATTGTGTAATTGGCAGCGGGGGCCAGAAGAGTGTTCTGCTCGACCGGATCCACGGTGACGCCGAAGTCATGCTTGGGGATGCGACGGACCGGAAGAGCCTCGTGCACGCCATAGTGTGGTGCGCGAGGCAACTTGGCCAAGTCGCGCAGCGGAGGCGAAACGGCAAAGCGAACCGCTTGCCGTACTGTTGGCTCGGGTGAAGGGCTGTCTTGCGCAGCGAGCCGTATACCACAGAGCGCGAGTACGCCCACGGCGAGCACGGACAAAGCGAAAATTCTGGGGTTACTTCTGGTGAGACGCAGGCGCGGCATGGTAAATCCTCCATTGGAAGGCTGGATCTGGGCCTTGGCTCACAAAGAGAAGAGTGGTGACATGGCACCGCGGAGAGCCAAGGACGGCGAGAGCGGCGCTGACTTCAGTAGGCCCCAGGGGAAAGGCATCTTTACTCTTGAGGCTCCGCGAAACAATCTGCGGATACCATGCAGAAGTTCCCTGCCTGAATTCCTGAACAAAACTAATGCTTGATTGCCCACGCCTTGAAAGGAGTCACAAGGTGTCGTACGTCTGGGGGCCGAATAGCGGGATTTCTCGGCCAGGAGTGAAGACATACTGGAACTAGTTATCTAGTATGTCAAGAAGTTTTTAACAGAGTTGAAATAATTATTTTATAGTTAGCGCTTAGGTGGTGGATTCTGCTTCCTAGTTCATGGAAACTATCGGAGGAATGGCTTCAGATAGCGGCGATCGATACATACCCAACATTTTCGGAATGTGTCGTCCCTGAAGGGGTAATAATTAACTTGACTAACCCGAACGGCTTTGCTATTGTTGCTCATCATGGAAATCCCGAAGACATTACTCAAAGCCATTCAGTACTTTACAGACGAACAGGTCTGCATTGATGCCGTCGCTTCGATGCGCTGGCCCAATGGCCCGGTATGCCCGCACTGCGAAGCCAAAGAACCATACTACTTGGCGACTCAGAAGCGCTGGAAATGCCGCTCTTGCCGGAAGCAATTCTCCGTCAAGGTTGGCACGATCTTCGAGGACTCGCCAATCTCGTTGCAGAAATGGCTTCCGGCTTTGTGGATGCTGGTCAACGATAAGAACGGCATCTCTTCGTATGAGCTTCATCGCGCACTCGACATTTCGCAAAAGTCGGCATGGTTCGTACTGCATCGCCTGAGAATGGTTCTCAAGAATAACTCCGACTTCCAGTTCGGTGGCCCGGTCGAAGTAGATGAGACCTTCGTCGGGGGCAGAATCGCTAACATGCACAAGTCTAAGAAAGCTCGCATGACACAGATCAAGGGCCAGCAACTCAAGGGCGACCACATGAACAAAACCATCGTGATGGGATTGCTCGACCGCGAGCTTCGCCAAGTACGCGCCAAGGTTGTGCCGAACGTGAGACGCGACACGCTACAGGCCGAAGTGCTACGCGAAGTCAAGCATGGCTCCAAGGTTTACACCGATGAGTGGATTGGCTACAACGCGCTTCATCAGCAATTCGTCCATGATGTCGTGAATCACGTAGAGGGCTACGTTGACGGCCAAGTGCACACTAACGGAATCGAAAATTTTTGGGCGCTCTTGAAGCGGACTCTCAAGGGAACTTACGTGGCCGTAGAGCCGTTTCATCTTGAGCGTTACGTTGACGAACAGATTTTCCGGTTCAACAACCGCGCCACGAAAGACAATCCGTTGACCGATTCAGACCGCTTCGTCGCAGCGCTCGCTCAGGTTGCCGGGAAGCGTCTGACGTTTGCTGAACTCACCGGCAAGACTGGCAGTGAAGCGACTTTCTAACCCTTACCGGAACCGGCGTGGCGCGAAGCCGAAATCTTCCGTTTAGGTTTCGGGCCGGGCTTCGGTTTGCCGATCTTGGAGCGGCGCTCCTCTTCGAGCATTCGGTTTAGGTCACCCTTCGAGACGCTCAGAACGCCTCGAAGGGCATCGTTGAATCGCCTTGTTTCTGCTGTTTTCGGAAGGCCACTCATGAACAAGATTGTACTCCCAGAGTCACACCCGTTCTCCGGGATAGCCGAAAAGCTAAATCGGTCCCACCAGAACATCCTCAATCTTGAGGCCGAGATCGCACGGTTTTTTCAGGAAAGCGAATACCCTGTTCTCAGCAAAGATAATAAGCAGGTTATCGCTGAGGCAGTCGAGTATCACAGCAAGCGCCCGATTCCGCTTCGATTTAGCGTTCTGTCCGGAGAAATCATCCATCACCTGAGATCGTGCCTCGACCATATCGTCTGGCATTTCTCTGCACCCGACTATAGGAAGAAGAACATCACGGCGATCCAATTCCCCATCTTGGAAGAACGGCCAACCCCCGCGAACGTGTTCACCAAGTATGAAAGAAAAATAAAGGGAATCAGAGACAGCCGAGTTCGCGAATTGATCGAGCGGCTCCAGCCGTACAACGGCGGAGTAGATTCTCCCAACATCTTTCTTCTTGCCATCCAAAAACTCGACATCATTGACAAGCATCGCGCACTGGTGATCGTCGCATCCACGGGGGCCTTCGAGTTCCCCATTGACTTGATGGAGCGAAACGCGGCGCACGAACGCGGCGCACTTGGCGACGCATCCTTCGACTTCGTAGCAGAGGCCAAGCGCCACGGCAAACTCATTCCTCAGGTAGCCTTCAGCGACGTTGTATGGGGGGAACCTGAGCCCGTCGTACAAGCCTTGATGGGAATGCACAACTACGTCATCAAGATTGTGGCGGAGTTCGATAAGTTCCTGGCCTGTTCCAGTTAGTGCTGACATTTTCTTCACCTACAGAAAAGAGGAAATTCTATGGAAACCATCAACTTCACAAAACTCATCGGCAAAGAAGTGCTTGCCGTGGTGACAATGCTTGACCCAATTCTCCTCCAGAAACTTGTCATTCGCGGAGTCGAAGGTGGCGGAGTATGGGTCGAATGTCAGGCCCTAACAAACCTGATGCTGGAGAAACTCAGGCTGCCTTCTGCGCCAAGAACGCCCATATTCTTTTTGGCATTTCACGAAATGCGATTCGTCTTTTGGACGGAGAACGTTCCTGCTTTGAATGAGGCAGCGTTTGGCGTATGAGTGCTACATTGGCCTCGCAGGATAAAAGTTCCTGCACAAATGGCTGCTCTGTCACGGCTTGCATTACAATGTCCTTTCAAGGGTTAGTCAAGTTAATTATTACCCCTGAAGGGACTCGATCTCATCTTCACATGCTGACCCAGGACTCACATCCTGGGCTACGGTTATTTCGACCTTCGGGCTGGACTAGTTGACAACGTTGAACGCGGACCTGAAGGTTCGCTTTACCCGAGCGTCGCGACTAACGCGCACTACCCAGGAAAGACACGGCGTTCGTATGGGCAGATAATCCTTCCAAGCTCCTGCTAGGATACCGAAATTGCAATTCTCGGATTCGCGAGCATCACCGAACACTCCGCCATCTTCAAAAACAGAAGATCGAACATGGGATATCAGCTCGCGATAGGGGTCCTTCGCTGCGCTTAGGATGACAAACGAAAATCAAGATCACACTCCAAGCTTGACTGGTGCGGGCTTTGGGCTCCTTCCTGCTCTCAGGATGACAGAGCAGAAAGGGCGGGTCAGTCGGTATCGCTCCGAACTTACCTTGCGTCGGACATTGCTCCAAACCTACCTGCCAGCGTCCTGCTAGGATACCGAGATTGCAATTCTTGGATTCCAGAGCATGACCGAACATTCCGTCATCTTCAAAGAGCTGTCGTACATCTTCATCGCCGCCATTCTTGGAGGTGCGCTGGCGTGGCGGTTGCGCCAGCCGCTCATCCTTGGTTATGTGCTGGCGGGAATTTTTCTGAGCCCGTTCACGCCGGGTCCCGCGGTGCGCGAAGCCCACACCTTCCAGATTGTCGCCGAGGTTGGCGTCGTCTTCCTGATGTTCTCCATCGGGCTGGAGTTTTCGCTCGATGAGTTGCGCGAGGTGAAGTGGGTGTCGCTGATCGGAGCTCCGGTGGGCGTGGTGCTGTCGGCGTTGCTGGGCGAAGGCGTGGGCATGCTGCTGGGCTGGGGCGCGCTGCAAGGCGTGGTAGTGGGCATGATCGTCTCAGTCGCCAGTACGATGGTGCTGTCGCGACTGCTGATTGACAGCGGACAATTGCAATCACAGCACGGCAAAATTATGATCGGCATCACGCTGGTGGAAGACCTGGTCGTGGTGGTGCTCACGATTCTGATGCCGGTGCTGGCCAGCCTGACGCCGCATCACGTGCTGGGCGTGGCGCAGGCGCTGGGCAAGGCGGCGCTCATCCTGGCGCCAATTGGATTTCTGGCAGTGTACCTGGTGCCGCGCGCATTAGAGCAGATTGCGCGCTCTAATAATAAAGAGCTGTTTCTGCTGGTGCTGCTGGCTATCTGCCTGGGCACCGCGGCGCTGACCGAGGCGGTGGGGCTGTCGCTGGCGTTGGGCGCGTTCGCCGCCGGCCTGATGGTAAGCGCTTCGGATTATGCGCATCGCGCGCTCGATCAACTGATGCCGCTGCGCGATGCCTTCGTCGCCATCTTCTTTGTGACCGTGGGAGTGCTGATTGATCCGCGGGCGGTGGTGCGTGAGCCGGGACTGCTGATTGCCATACTTGCGCTCGTCGTGGTGGGCAAGTTCGCGATCTGGACGGGCGTGGTGAAGGTGTTTGGGTATCCGCTGAAGACGGCGGCGCTGGTCGGGACCGGACTGACGCAGATTGGGGAGTTCTCGTTCATCCTGGTGCAGGTGGCGCACGCGAATGCGCTGGTGGGCGACGAATTTTATTACGCGGTGCTGGCGGCGTCGCTGATTTCGATTTTGCTGAACGCCACGCTGGTGCGGTCGGTGCCGCGATGGATGATCCGCGGAACCAGAAGGGCTGCGAAGCCGGTTAACGGTTAGGGCACTCCCGCGCGTTTGAGCTTGAATCCGGCAGAGCGTGTCTCTAAGATTGACGATGCTCCCGCGATTCTCCCGCCTTCTCGACCAGCCAGATTGTGTCTAAAATTTGGACTTTTGCTGCATCGGTGGTGCAAGATAATGTGGTTTCCAGAGCGATAGCCCCAAATATAGTGTTTTATATCTTGACCCCTCCTCGCCTTCGAAAGTACAGTTGGCATGGCATTACATGTCGGGGCCGAGATGAAATCGCGGATCGCGCCGACCTGAAAGCTTACCGGCACTAAGCGTTCGAACTGGCCCGCGAAATCCGAACGGAGTACGCATTTGCTCAAACTGAAGAAGCTGCAAATTCTCGGTTTCAAATCGTTCTGTGACCGCACTGATCTTCGCTTCCAGGGTGACGGCGTTGCCGCCATCGTGGGTCCGAATGGCTGCGGCAAGTCGAACATTTCCGACGCCATCTCCTGGGTGCTCGGCGAGCAGTCGGCGCGACTGTTGCGCGGCGTCAATATGCAGGACGTCATCTTCGCGGGCACGCGCGAGCGCAAGCCGACGGGCATGGCCGAGGTCTCGCTCACGCTGGTTGATCCCGAAGTTTATGGCAACGTGGTTGAGCCCGAGATCGACATTCAAGATGATCTTCCCGACGATGACTGGGACGAGTCCGCGGTTCGCGCGGCCAAGGCCGACGATGTCGAGCGCTACTCCGAAGAAGTGCGGCCCGGTCAGCATGATGACGAAGACACGTCCTCGAGCATAGCCGAGGCTGCTCACGACGCTGTCGCCCCGCATGTCGTGCTGAAGATTCGCCGTCGCAAATTCAAGCGCACCTTCAAAGCCGGCGAAATCACGATCACGCGCCGCCTGTTCCGTTCCGGCGAGAGTGAGTATCTGCTCAACGGCAGGCTCTGCCGCCTGCGCGACATCCAGGACATTTTTATGGGTACCGGCCTCGGCCCGGAGTCGTACGCCATCATCGAGCAGGGCCGCATCGGTCAGATTCTCAGCAGCAAGCCCACCGACCGCCGCGCCATTATCGAAGAGGCGGCCGGCATCACCAAGTTCAAGACGCGTAAGCGCCTGGCGGAAGCGCGCCTCGAAGACGCCAAGCAGAATCTCGCGCGCATCAACGACATTTTCGACGAAGTTACTCGGCAGATGAACTCGCTGAAACGGCAAGCTTCGAAGGCGGAGCGTTACGCCAAACTTCGCGACGAGATGCGCGCCAAACTTCGCGTGCTGCTGGTCAGCAAGTTTGCGCAGCTTGATGCCGAGGCTTCCCTGCTCGAGCAGCAACTCACCGAAATCGGCGAAGCCATGCACGCGCAGGGTGAGGCCGTCCAGCAAATGGAAGGCGAGCATGGCGAACGTACGCAGCGCGGCTACGCGATCGAGCGTGAGTCACAAGAGAATCGCGAACGGCTCAACACGCTTTCGCTGGAAATCGACCGCGCCGCTGCCCGCCGCCGCACCAACGACGAGCGCTGCTCCGAACTCGATGCGCGCATCGCCGCAGCACAGGCAGAGACCGCAAACACCGAAGCGCAGGTTGCACGGCTGCAACAGGAACTGGAAGCCAATCGCGCTACCCTCGAATCGGCCAACGTCGATGTCGCCCATGCTCAGCAGGAATCGCACACCAGGCAGCAAGAGGCTTCAGCCGCAGCCGCCTCACTATTGGAAGTCGAGCGCCAGCAGGAGCAGCGTCGCGACGCAATCCTGATCGCGGTCTCCGCGACCTCCGCAGTGCGCAACCGCATCACGCAAGCCGAGGAACGCATTGCCGCGCTCAATCGCGAGGGGCAACGTCTGCACGATGAAACCGCCGCCGCTGTGCTACAACTGGAAACCTTCGGCGGCCAGCAAGGCCAACTCGGGCTTGAGTTCGAGTCCGCCTCGCAACGCATCCTCGCGCTCGCCGCGCAACTCGACGAGACACGCCAGAAGCTTGACGAAAAGCGCGGCTCCGAGACCACCAGCAAGCGTCATCTGGATTCGCTGCGCGCCGAGTACGCCGGCGCGATGGGCAAGAAGAGTTCGCTGGAAGCCGTCATTACCGAGCATGGCTACACCACCGAATCGGTGCGCAAGCTCTTCACCTCGGGCGCGATGAAGGAAGGTCTTGCGCCGGTCGGCGTGCTCGCCGATTTTCTGGAAGTGGAAGACCGCTACGAGCACGTCGTCGACGACTTCCTGCGCGACGAACTCAACTACATCGTGGTGAAGTCCTGGGATGCGGCCGACGAAGGTCTGCGCCTGCTGCGCAGTGACGTGGATGGCCGTGCGACCTTCCTGGTCCATCCCGAAGATTCGCAGGCCAAGTTCTCGTTTCTCTTCAACGAATCCACACACCAGGTCTCCCATGGTGATAGCGTTGTGCCCCTTAAGCATTGCATTCGCGTGCTTAACGGTTTCGGCAAATCGCTTGAGGTGATTCTGCCCAAGCTGGGCAACGGCTACATCGTGCCCGATGCCGGCGCCGGGCGCGATCTCGCGCTGGAAAACCCCGACGCGTTTTTTCTCTCCAAATCGGGCGAGTGCTTCCACAACGTCACCGTAACCGGTGGCAAGCAGCGCAGCCAGGGCCCGCTCTCCATGAAGCGCGAACTGCGCGAGGTGCTGCAGCAGATGGGCGAGATGGAACGCGCCATGGCCGACGAAGAGTTGCGCGTGACGACACTGGGACGCGAAATTTTCGAACTGACCGGACTGCTGCATCGACTGGACGATGACAAGCGCGAAGCCGAGCGTCAGGCCATGACGTCCGGCCATACCCTGCGTCAACTGGAAGCGGAGATGGTCCGGGTTCGCGAGCGGCTCTCCACTTACGAGCGCGAGCTGGCTCGCGTCGGCGAAGAGCGCAGCCAGCAAGAAACATTCATCGCGGAACAAAGCTGCGAGCTATCAGCCCAGGAAGAGAAGCGGTGCCAGCTCGAAACGGAAATGCAGATTGCGCAGAGCAGCCTGGAGGGCCTGCGCTTACGCCGTGATGAAGTGGCCCAACTGGCCAGCGAAGTTCGCGCGCAACTTGCAACCTTGGAAGAACGCCACCGCGGAGCGGTCGCCACGGTACAGCGCCTCGAAGCCATGATGTCGGAGGTTTCGGCACAGCTGGCAAAGCTGAAATCGCAACTCGAATCGGGTGCGGCTGAGAAGCAGCAACGCGAAGCCGAGAACGTCCGCCTCGCTGAGCGGGTGGTCGGCTGGACCGCCGAGCGCGAACTAGCGCACACCCGCGATCGCGAGTTGCAAACCGAGCTGCAGACCGTCCGCGTGCGCATTGTCGAGTTGGAAGAGACCCTCAAGACTGCCCGCGAAGCGCTCGATGCCGCACGCGATCGTCGCGGCGAGCTTTCTGCCGCGCAGGCGCGCGTGCAATCCGATGTGCAGCACATGTCGGAAACTTGCGTACAGGAACTGAGCCAGCAACCGCTTGAATTAATGTCCGACGATGCCCTGCGCCGCATCGCCGCCGAAGAACTCGCCAGCGAAGAAGAAGCCTACCGCGAAATGCGTACGCGGCTCGACAACATGGGCCCGGTGAACATGATGGCGCTGGAGGAGTACAAGGAGATCGCGCAGCGTCACGAGTTCCTTGAAACTCAGCGGTTGGATTTGTTGCAGTCCATCGAGAACACGCAAAACACAATCAAAGAAATTGATACAGTCTCGCGGCAGAAGTTTGAAGAAGCCTTCAAGATCATCAACGAGAATTTCTCCCGCACGTTCAGCAAGCTCTTCGGCGGGGGTCAGGGCTTCATGCGCCTGACCGACATCGAGAACTCGGTGGAAAGCGGCATCGACGTGGTCGCCTCCCCTCCAGGCAAGAAGCTACAAAATGTGTTGCTGCTCTCCGGTGGCGAGAAGGCGCTCACGGCGTTGGCGCTACTGGTCGGCATCTTCCAGTATCAGCCCAGCCCGTTCTGCATTCTCGACGAAGTGGACGCACCGCTCGACGAAGCCAACATCGGCCGCTTTACCGAACTGATTCGCGAGATGAGCGTGCAAACCCAGTTCATCATCATCACCCACAGCAAGCGAACCATGGGCATGGCACCGGTCCTCTATGGCGTCACCATGCAGGAGCCAGGAGTGTCGAAACTGGTGTCAGTGCGCTTCCACGAGGAACAGACGCGCCTCGCCGCAGCGACGGCATAGTCGGTTCCTCGCTTAGTGTTAGGGCATGGCTTCGCAGCTTGGAAAAACTCGATTAGCGCACGGTTTTTGCAACTCGGGCTTTCAGTCTCTGAGGTTGCCGGAGTACCCAGTTCTAGCTCTCTGTTGGCTAACGGGGCCGTAACCCGAGAAAAGGGAGCATCGCTGCTCCCTTCCGTAATTTAACCGCTGTCACTACTACTTGCCGGCGTTCGCCGTGCTCGAATCGAAGGTGACCCCGGTCTTGCTGCCGCTGAGATCCACTTCGGTAATGGTGGGGACGCCGCCGCCGTCTTGCAGCACGAGTTGGGCGCGCTGCGTTTTGCTGCCCAGGTCCTTCGCCTGGCCGCTAGCGCTGGCCACTTCTTTTCCGTTCCTGATGAACTTGACTTGGGCATTGCTGCCGTTGGTCTCGCACTTGACGGTGTAATCGCCGGCGGGAATGGTTGTGCCGTTCAGTTGTGCATCATGGTAGAGGGTGATGTTGTCGGTCTTGGTTGATCCTGCAAAAGCGCTGATTGACATGCCCAACGCGAGCACCAATACGGTTAGGGGAGCCAGAATACGAGTCATTTGCCATCTCCTTTTTGACAGTTCGCTCTGGCGGCCCGTACCGGCAGGAAGTACTTGCGTTTCCCGCCGGGTTGCATAGAATGTCACACCGGGGTTAAACAGCAACAGGGATCGGTTTCCAAGCCTCCCTCAAGATGATCTCGCCTGGGCCGCCAAACCGCGGGCGAAACATTCTGTTTGACCCCTAAGTTTCCTCTTCAGCGCGGAGCGCTTGCGCACTCCTCCTCTGATTTTTTTCTTCACCGGTATACGGTGCACCCGCTCAAAAAGTTCACAACTTTCGAAACTTTCTGGGTCGCACATTGGACGCGATTTCTTGTGCAACGTGAGCGCAACCCGCATCAATTGCGGGGATTTGCATTTCGCATAATAAACTCGCACATTCGTCCCAACGCCTGGCGCACTCGTCCCATGACTGGTCTGTAACAACAGCAATCCAGCATTGAAGACCCTTTTGTCTGTGTCGGGAAAAGTTTTTTAGATACCTAAGGCGATTTCACAGTGGCTGTATCCGCTTTGAAAGAGGATGCCTTCAGGCATGCTGAAAAGATAGCGGGAAGGGACCGGCTTTAGCCGCTGAGCGGCAAACCTCAGAGCCTAGAAGCCGGGTTGTTGGTGGCGCAGATCGGCGCGGCTGAAACTACGCGCTTTTCAGCGCGATTACAGCAACTCAGGAATTGCTCTTGCACAGCGAATTCAAGGGAACAAGAGTCAGCCGAATGTTGCAAAGCGTCGGTCGCTCAACGCCCAGCATGATCCGCTCTCACTTTGATTTCTTAGGACGAGATGCTTGCTGCGGCTGCCGCACGCTGCCTCCACTTCATACGCTCACGCAATGCCGTTATGTGCGCCAGGTGATGCTGCGAGTGCCAGGCATACATTGCCAGCATTTCGTCAAGCGAGAGCAATCCACGCTCCGGATGCCTCAGCGTGCGCCCAAAATCCGCAGGCTTCATCCCTACCAACAAATCGACCCACCGGGAGTGCAATGCAGCCAGCATTTGTAGTGAGACATCGATGGGCGTGGTGACCACGTCAGGCAGCTTGGCCCACGAGTCTTCGCGATACGGCTTGATAGTCGGCTCGTCTTCGGTAAGCGCCAGTTTGAAGCGAATGTACGCGTTCAAGTGACTGTCGGGAACATGATGCACCACCTGCCGCACGCTCCATCCCTCTGGCCGGTATGGCGTGTCGAGCTGTTCAGGACTCAAATCTCGCACCACGGTGCGCATCTGCGCCGGCAGTTTGGACAGCACCTCGATGTGCTGCGCGCGGCGCTTCGCCATCTCATTTTCGTTCTTGAGCGGGATCCACTCGAATTTGCCAATGGGATATCGGAGGTCGTTCATTGCAAGCCTCAGCTACTAACTCTCTACATCTTACCGCGAAATGATCGACCTTGATCTGGCCTGGCGCAGTTCTCAGTCCAAGGTATGTACCGATTCAGCGGGGAGGAGCTCGATAGTGCACAGCGCTGCTGGCCCCTGTGATTCCTGGCTTCCCACCGCGCGCGCCAGAGCTTTCCCATTGCCGGCTGGAGTGGTCGCCGATGGACTCGCCGCTGTCGCTGTCCCGCAACTCACCACGGCTCGCCGTACCACCCGCACTTCCGCAGCCGGTGGAAACTTCATACCTATGTTGGTTTTCTCCAGCACATCAGACAAGCCCTTCAGCCCATCGCTCCCTTTGATGAACTTCACCTGTTCCACCTTCGAGGGTGACATTAGCAGGTAGAACTGCGCGCTTCCCTTGCTTGATGTCCCGAGCGCCGTCGTGCGCTCGCGTTGCATTTCCTGGTGCGCTTGCTCAATCTTGCGATCAACTCCCTTGTTAACTCCGAGCGCTATCAGGCGCTCACGTGCAGTATCGCTTGGCGGATCGCCGGCCAGCGCCTCGACGTAAACACGAATCGCCTGTTCCCGCTTGCCCTGCTTCTCATAAATCTCGCCCAGATGTTCGCCGATGGTCCCACTGCCAGTGGCCTGCCACGCCGCATCAATGTACTGCTCCGCCGCGTTGAGGTCCTCGCGCTTGAATGCGATCCAGCCCTTCGTGTCCCAAATCTCGTACAGGAAGAGTGCGGCGCCTAAGTCCTGCAACCGTAGGTTATCCAACCTGACGTCGCGCAGTTGCGTCTGCAGCGCATCGATCGCCGCGTCGGCGTATTTGTCAGCGCGTTCCAGCTGAACATTCTGCTCTGCCAGGGAATACGCAATGTTGTTCCAGGTAAGCGGGCTGGGCGAGACAGTGATGGCCTTCTCAAATTGCTCCATTCCTTTGTCAGTCTGGTTCGTCGCGATGTACGATTGTCCCAGCGAAATCAGCAGGACCGGGTTCTTAGGCTGAAGCGTTACTGCTTTCTCCAGCTCTGGAACCGCCTCCGCAAATTTCTTCTGTCTTACGTACACCTCGCCCAGATTTCCGTGTGCATACTGGTCCAGTGGGTTCACCTCAATTTGCTTCTGATACTGCTTGATCGCCTCGTCGTATTTCCCCTGGCGTTCGTAAGCCCGTCCTATATTGTTGTAAGCATACTGATCGTAAGGATCAATCTCTATCTGCTTTTGGAACGCTTTGATGGCCTCATCTGTCTGATTAAGTCCCAGATACGCGCGACCTAGATTGTTCCATGCGTCTTTATGCTTCGGTTCTAACTTCAGCACGCGCTGGAAGAGGCTAATCGCCAGTTGGTAGTTATTGTTCTTGAGAGCTTGAAGCGCAGACTCGTTCAAATCGTCAGCGCTCTCATTGGCGCCGATCCCCGCCGTCCCCGGCGATTTGTTGTCCAGCGAGACTTCTTGCGCCTCATCGGCTGCCACCGCGCGCCGGAAGGCCGCATAATCCTCCCGTCGTGCTACCGGCAGTTCCCGGCTAAGCACCTTCAGGGTGCGCACCGCAGTCAACTGCCCGGCCTCGAACTTGTAGCTGGAGACATACTCAGCATAATCGCGCTTGACCTCGACTCCGATCGGCAAGTGGACGGCATACTTAGCGGGGATCGTGACTTGAACCTCGACGATAGACTCCCCAATCGCCCCCAGCTTGATGGGCTTGGGATGGGTCTTGTCGTCGTCCTCCGCATCACCCTCGGCAGGAAGAAACATCTGCATCAAGGGCAAGCTCATCTTCGATTCCGGCGCCGACCAATCGAAATAATTATTCGCAGTGGCGTCCAGATCGATCTGCAACGGATCGTCGGGATTGCTGGGATCGCTGACCTTCAGGTTGTCAACCTCAACTCCCTTCATCCCCAGCCGTTGCAAAACACCGATGAACAGGTCCTTCCAGTGGTTCCCGGGAATCTGGCGCAGCATGAAACGCAAGAACAGCTCCTGGTCACCTCGCATGCGAAACGAGGCATGTGCCTTCAGCGTGCCGGTTTCATTGATCGCGCCCTTGACCAGCGAGTGATCGAAACCCTCAAACGGCAGATCGGCGGGAGTCCATACCAGGCTGGCTTCCCCAACGGGCGGGATCGCCAGTGCTTGCTTATCGCGCAAGTTAGCGGCCAACATGCGGAAGGGAGCTACACCGTTGGTGCTGTCGAGCCAAATCTCTTTTCCGTTAGCCGGAACGCGGGTGATGACGTGGTCAAATTGCGACGGAGACGGAATCTCAGGGTCGAGTTCGTGTTGCGACCCTATCAGTACCGAGGTCGACTGAAATCCCTCAGCCGCCAACAAGGCTGCCAGTAGCGTGTTCTTGTCCTTACAGTCTCCATAGCCGTTGCTAAATACCTCGCTGGCCTCGTGGGGCTGATATCGTCCCAGTCCAAACGACAAGCTGACATAGCGAATGTTGCGCGACACGTATTCGTACAGGGCTTTCACCTTCGCCATGTCGTCCGTCTTCCCCTGCACCAACTCAGCGGCCTTTGCTTTGATCGCATCATTCGGCTGGCGCCGGTCGCGTTCCAACGATGCATACCACTCTCCCAGCTGCTCCCAACTTTGAAATGTGGTCAACTGAACGGTGGGGATTTCGTCTTGCGATTTGTGCTGGCTCTTCTTTTTCTTGGTGTACGGGCCCTCGTCCTCATCCTTCAAGTGAGTGTAAGTCCAGCGATAGATGCGGCGGTCGCCCTCGTCACTGATCTTCGGTTCATATCCCGGCTTGCTTTTTAGCTTGATCTGCCGTCCCTTAGGAACGTTGACCTCCAGCTGCTGGTCGAGGATGATGCCCTTATCGGAAAAGTTAACGCTAGTCCAGAACTGTCCCGGGGTCACCGGATTCGTAATGGTGCGGACGAACTCATACTCCAACACGTCTCCCGGACGCAGCGACGGGACGCTGATGTGTTTCTCGTGATAGTCGGTGTACATCGGCGCATCGACCAAGGGTGTGAGGTCCTGAATGGCTGACTCTTGCGCCGTAATAACGCTTCCGTCGGGTTTACGCACTCGCACATAGACGATTTCCAGCTTGTCGCTGAGCGCGCTGTAGCCAACTTTGAGCTGGCCCAGCGCCTGCACCCCGCTCTCGCTGACGATTCTAATTTGCGCGTCGAGTTGGTCCCGCCCGGTCCCGTCGTTCTCAAAACGGATTGTCTGGTGATAGTGCTCGGTGACGTAGGCTTCCTGCGAATAGTCGGGAGATGTTGACGACTGTCCCGACCCAGCCTGAGACGGAATCGGCGTCGTAGGCTGCTGCGGCTCCGGCTGTGCTGGAGTTGGCTGCATCGGAATCACCGGCGTCAATTGCTCGGGAACAGCCTGCGTTGGAGCACCCGGGGATCCTTGCTGGGGCGAGGCCGTTTGCGTGGATGGGCGTGCTGGCGTTTGCTGCGCCGCCGCGAAAACCGTCGTCAGCAGAGCGAGAAAAAGAAATCCGGCGAGAACTGATTTCATGATTGTGCGGCTGAAGTGAATACCCATCCTACGCGTGCCGGACGGAGAAAGCCAAACGTGATAGCCGCAGAGCTAAGTTCGCGAGTAAAGATGCGGTCGGTTACGGACTGTCATTCGGAGTGTCACGTTTGCCTGCGGCGCTGATCGTCGTGCTACACACCACTCCTATTGCGCTCGCAGAAGGTACGCGTTCTCTTGGCGAGTCGAGGCAGAGTGGTGTCGCCAGGCAACAATGGTCATACGCGTTAGGTCATATGCGCCATAGATAATGTTGGCGCGCCAGATGTCGCTG
Organism: uncultured Acidobacteriaceae bacterium; assembly: GCA_963748225.1. Taxonomy (GTDB): domain Bacteria; phylum Acidobacteriota; class Terriglobia; order Terriglobales; family Acidobacteriaceae; genus Bog-257. The sequence continues at coordinate 613,236 of CAVVHW010000007.1, read as the reverse complement.
CGGAAGGCCAATATCTGCCGCCGGAAATAGCGAAATACGTGATTGCCCGGCCGGAATCGCGCGGACGCAGTTTCCGACGCCAGTCCCGGTACCATCGGCTGGCATTCCTTTAGTTCCACGACCGCCAGTGCTCCGTCAGTGGTGACCAGATCGCCCGTCGAATTCTGGCTGATGGTCGCCATCCTGGGCCGCGGCACCAGGTGGACGGCCTTCACACAACCCGCGACGTTCAGATCACGGATCACCTTGCTGCGTTCTTCGTCAATGTCGGACGTAATGTGGTGCACGAACTGCCGATGCTCTAGCGAAAGCGTTGCCCCCGTGTCATGTGTTGACGAACTCACCCACACCGTCTCGGAATCCTCCGGGCCGGACCATTGCCACATGCGCAGATGGTCGCGGCGCGCATAACTGTTCAGGCTCTTCTGCCAGTTCATGTCGGCAGGCTTGCCGTCCAGTAGAAAGGGCCGCATGGGCGCTTGCGCGTAGCCACTATTATTCAGAAACGAATAAAAGTCGCGGAAAAATGACTTCCTGTTGAAGGCGTCACTGGGGCTCCAGCCAGCTTGCTGAAACGCCGACTCCACCTCCTGGCGCGAGCCCACGAAGACCAGGTTCACCACATCCGCATCCACCATCTTTATTGTGGTCGAATGCTGCGGAAGCGACTGAGCTAAACTCTCGAACTCAGAGTCGTCCCTTTGGTCAACCGCACTTTCCATCGATGGGTCTGGCAATGACTCAGGCTTTGTTGCCAAGCCAGTAATTGGTTCGGTCAGCTTGATGCGGAGGTCGGTGCCGGACGGAAAATAGATCTCCGGCTCAGGAAAGATGGGAAAGGCGGCCTTGAATACGATCAGCCCCACATCCGAATAAGGGTTCCATGTTGGCAGATGTCGGAGGCGGCTGTTGATGCGCCCTTGGGGAGTGTCACTGCTACGGACTCCCTGGATCACACCTTTGGAAACCTGCTCACGGGCGTTTTCAACTTCCATCACCGCAGCAGACATTTTGACTGGCGAGCCTTCACGTGGAATTACGCGATCAAATTGGATCTGCAAGTCAGCTGTCTCATGGCGGACGCCCCAGCCCACTTTGCGAACCGAGACAACCCTTCCATCGACCCCTGTGCCGACCGGGAATATCTCGCCACTGCCGCATATCACGGCTTCGATCAGAACGGCGCGTACGGTGTCCCCCGCTTTCGCGTTGTACGAGGAAATCGGCGAACTCAGGCGGATCCACAGAGTTTGCCCAGCTGGAAGGCTTTCACAGGCAAGAGCGAAGGTTGAGCAGAAGAGCAGCAACAAGGGAGCCAGTCGACGGCGTGCACCGGGCGTGACTCTCATCAAAGGCCAACATTCCTTTATCGAGGGATAAGCTCATCATAAATGACAAGCAGGTGCAGCGCAGGATCTTCGCGCGGCGCAGGCGTGCTACTTCTGGCTCTTGTCGGGTAACTGCACCGGAATTTCCATCATCGGCCTCCCCATTCGCTCGGCATCTTCGGGCGTCACCCCGGCCATTTGCATTCTGCGGTCTTGAATTTCGCGTAGCACCACGAGAATCTGCCGCTCCTGCTCCACATACTCTTCCTCGCTGATCGAACCCTCTTCGAGCAAAGTTTGCAACTCCAACAGACGCTCCTTGATGGGAGCGTCGTCGGTATATTCTTCTTCCGCCGCGCGCGCCAGGGTACGCAGGATAAACTTGAATCCCGTGATGGGCGACAACAGCAGATCGTCAAGGAAGAGCATCGGCTCCCTCAGCTCGCACTGCTGGGTTCCAGCTTTAGCCGGATGTTCACAAAGTTGTAGGGTGGCCACGGGCCGGTGTATTTGAAGTTCAGGCGGTCACCGAATTTCTTGGCGATCCGGTTGACGGCTGCGTCAAATTCGGCCTCCCGTTCCCGCTCAATCAGGAAGGCCGCATTCATGATCATCTTGTCGCCTATCGGCTTATTGTCGCGCGAAGCCACACAAATGGTGCGCAAGCCTTCATAGATCTCCCGCAGATACTCGCCCGAGCGCTCCGTCAGTGCCTTTTCGATCATGCGGCCCAGCTGCATACGGGCAAAATAAGTGGATTGCAGGTGTTTACGCGTAATCTCCTGGTGGAAGCGATGGATCTCCTCATGGTCGCGACGCAGCTCTTCGACAACATGGTCGCGGTCCCACGAAACCTTCAGCCCAAATTCCACCTTGCCTTCCATCTGCTTTAGTACGTCCTTTACCGACGGGTAAATGCTGCGAAGCACCTCGCGAATATCGTCTTCGGTACGGAATACAGTTCCGAAGCTCATGGGGATGATGGTGTGAGTTTTCATCACCGTCTCGATGACATGTTCGTGGGCCAGGGCGTTCTCGCGGGTGGGATCGAAAATGAACACGCCGGTGCGGCTGACCACGGCGGAGATGTCACCATGCGTAACCGCATACACCATCTGGCCCGTTCCTCCAATGCCCATCTTGCCGAAGGTGACCGGTTCCCGGGACTGGATGATGCCATACACGTATCGCCCCTCCTGCGGAAGCTCGGGGGCGGAAATAGGCTCCGGCGTGAGGCGAATTCTCGACTTGGGTCTGGAAACCAGTTCGGGCGCGGGGGCCACGCGGAATTGAGTTGGCTCCCTGGTTTCGACCTTCTTCTTTACGGTTTTCGACGTCTTGGCAGCAGACGGCTTCTTAGCCGGTCGCCTTGCGTTGCTCATGAACGTCCCTCAATAATTCAGTAATCGTCTGCAACAGCTCTTTGATGTCAATCGGCTTGAACAGTACCGGAATTCCGCTTTCATCAGCCCGATCATTCGCCTCCTGTGTGGCGTATCCGGTTAACAACAGGGTCGGCATTCCCGGGTCGATCTCACGGGCGAACTCGATAACATCAAATCCGTTCTCCTGCCTCTCCAGGGAAAGATCACAGAGTAATAAATCGATCTTCCGCTCTAACAGCATCTTCCGAGCTTGTTCTGCTGATAGCGCTCCACTCACTTCATACCCCTGCTGTTGCAGGATGAGCTGGTAGGTGGTGAGCACATGGGGCTCGTCGTCCACTACCAGGATGTGACATTTGCTTTGCATCATGTCAGCTAAGGCTTTCTACCGCACTGCGGGCAGTGCGATGTTGAACACGGTTCCCTTCCCTAGTTTGCTGCGGACTCGCAGCTTGCCCCCATGGTTCTCGATAATGCCTTTCACGATCCACAATCCCAGACCCGTACCACGCTCTCCCTTGGTGGTTACAAAGGGTTCGAACATGGTGGGCAGAATGTTCTCTGCGATACCACTGCCGTTGTCTGCCACCAGAATAGAGATCATCTCCTTCACTTCGTCTTTGTAAACCCGGGTGCGGATTCGCAACACCCCGCCCTGGCTCATGCTGTCCTTGGCATTCACCACCAGGTTCGAGAGGACCTGGCGAATCTGATCAGCCGATCCCAGGGCAAAAGGAATATGCCCAAGGTCCTTGTCCACGCTGACGCCGGCCCGTTCGAGTTGGCGCGCGAACAGCAGCAGCGTGTCCTCTACCACGCCATTGATATCTACATTCCCTACTTGTTCCGCGCTGCGATAGAGACCCAGCATTTGCCGCACAATACGCGCCACGCGTTCGGTTTCGGCCTTCAGAATCTCGTAAACCGGCCCAGCCTCCGGCTTCACTTGGTCAGTGAGCAGGAAGATGCAGTTCTTAATCGCTTCCATGGGATTGTTCACCTCATGGGCGATCGTACCGGCCAGGCGTCCCGCTGCAGCGAATTTTTCCATTTCCAGCATGCGCCGCTCCAGCCTCAACTGCTCCAGGCGTCGCACGGATGTCAAGTCGCGTAATACGGTCACGGTGTAGGCGACCAGGCCGCGTTCATCGTAGATCTTGCCCGAGCGCGCATCATATTCCACCTCCAGGTGCGACCCGGGATGGGTCAAGCGGATGCGAGAGCTCTCGCGGTCCGAAAATGAATAGGTGAACTTGGTGACATAGGCATCCAGCTTGGACTGGTTGCGCACGTGCAGCCCGTTCCTCCCCTTCTCGGAACCCAGCAGATCTTGCGCCAGCGGATCGAGCAATACCACTTTGGCATCGCGGTCGCACACCACAATCGGATCGCCGACATTTTCGATGATCAGGTTCAGGCGGTCGCGGTCCTGCCGAACCACCTCTTCAGCCTGTCGCAAGCGATCATAGTTGGCACGCAGTTCCTCATCGGCACGCCGCAAATCGGTTACGTCGCGTAGCACCGTCACCATGCCGGTATGGCGCCCATCCGGAGCGAAGCTGGGAGCCGACACAGCTTCAAACAGGACCTCATCGCCCTCAATCGCATCCACCAGCGTCATGTCACGCGAAGAATCAGTGCCCGACACCACCATGGACGACAGCGCGGCAGAGAATAGAAGGTTATTCAACTCGACCGCTCGCACCCGGCCGGCACTCACCTCCTCGGGAACCTTGAAGAAGCGCTCGGCAGCCTTGTTCTGGGTGATCACGCGGTGTTGCGGGTCCGTAAGTATGACCGGGTCGGTCATGCTCTCCATCACTGCCTGCATTTGAGCAATGACGGTTTCCATCCCGATCATACGATTGTAGTAATGCTCGACCTTGAACAATCGTGAGAGATAGCGGTTGGCCAACTCAATCAGAGCGCTCAAATCCGCGATATCAGTGGTGCTTGCCGGGCGTTTTACCTCCGTCACCACAATGGCCGCGTAGGCACGCATCTCGCAAAGGCCACACACTTGCTCCTGTAACTGTAGCGGTCGCCGGGAGTGGTAGTTCTCCACCGCGAGGCAGTCGCCCCGCCGCGTGCGCTCCGCCTCCCAGCAAGCGGTCTTGTTGCGATAGAGCAGCGGATAATAGTAAAGGTCAGGGCTGCGTGTACCACTGCCGTGCACCAGTTCCGGCTCAAAGCTATGCAGCACGCGGACTGGCGTGTTCTCCATGGCATAGAGCGAACCGCGAAATCGCCGGAGGAAAAGTTTGGAGCAGTTGAGCGACGCCACGGGGCTGATTTCGCAGCTATCAAAGTCAACGCGCGCGACCAGTGCGCGCGGATAGCCCAACCCAACAATCTCTTCCAGCAGGACGGGAAATATCTCCTCGCTGCGTTCGGCGCCAAGCAGGCGAAGCGCGGGACGACGTTTCGCCATCCGTTCGGGCGTCTCTGAGCGCATGCGCATCTGGGGCGAAGCCATCGCAACCACTCCTGGATATCGCCTTCCCTAGCGTGCGACTGTACGACGCGTGCGAACCGGACGACGAGTGGTTTCCACCGTCGTAATTTCCTCTTCTGGCGCACTCAACTGGGGACGCGAGACCAGCCCGGTGAGACCCACCGCATCGGCATACTTCAAATAGGTATCAATGGAGGCCACGACAATGCGTGCCTCTACTGTGATGAGATCGATGCCGACCAGAGAAATACGCACCCAGGCGTCAATGACGATGCCTTTGTCCAGGACCCGATCAAGTACGTCGATCAGACTCGAACCGCCGGAAAGCCGTTCGACTGCCATTCCAGAACCCTCCTGCTCTTCTTACTCCTGCCGCTTAGACTTTTTCTTAGCCGCTTTCTTCACCGCTCGCCGTTTGACTGGAGCGCTGGGCACCCGCAACTCTGTTGCTGGTCCGGGTCTTGGAAGCATCCGCGGGGCGGGCAGCCCCGCCGGGTGCGTGAGATTGGGGTCGAACTTCCACCAGTTCAATCCAATTTGTTCCGCCTTGTCCACTGAACATACCAGCAGACGAATGCGGATGGTCAACAGCTCCACATTGGCCAGCGAAATACGCACGTCTCCAGCAATGACCAGACCCTTGTCCAACACCCGGTCGAGGATGTCGAGCAAGTTCGCAGTTCCCGAGACCGTAGGTACCCGTTCCATGTTTTAGTCTTTGACGAGAAAGTACGTACCGTCGAAGTCTACCCCGGTCGACCTCGACACAAGAGGAGTATCCTAGCGAACGCCGATTCCACTGTCAATTGCCACAACGCCCAAGAATGCCTCACGAATCCCGCGGTTCGCCGTCGCTCTCGGAACCGACACCCGCCTGCCAGTTAGATGCAGCCGGGTTGCCTGTACTTGAGCGTACTTTGCCTGAGGTGGAACTTTTTCGCGTAAACACCATCATAGTGACCAGAGGACGCGGTTACTTCGCTCCCCGACCCCGGGCAACGTTGAAATTACGGTCTTCACTAATCAGCGGGGCCGACCGGACCAGCCTGTAACGGACGTTATCGCCGCATTCAGAACAGCTGGGAAAGGTGCTGCCACGCAGTAGAGTCACTTCGTGATAAAGCCGATGGCGGTAGTGCAGCACCTGGTAGACCCCCGATTCCGGAATCTGACCTGCTGGTTCAAAAACTTGGTCGGCCATGTTGCACTGCTCTTGTTCGGAAATGTTGGGGGACAGCTAGCAGCAAGCCTTGAAATGTATCACATTACGATATAAATCCAGCCCCCTGACCCCATTCGAACTGGATGTATTAGCAGCCTTGAAGCACATTCAGTCCAAAAGGTTGCCCAACGGACCCAAATCCACGTTTAGGTCCTCGGGTTTCAGGCCAAACTGCTGGCCCAAATCTTTGATCTTTTCCTCCAGCCTCATCAGGGCCAGTCCCATCTCCTCTACCTGCTGGTCCGTAAGCGAGCCACCCTCCATGCGGCGGATGGCCTGCCGCTCCAACAAACGGCGCAGCAACTCAATGAGGCCGAGCACCAGCTTCGCCAAACCTTGCTCAATGGTTTCCGGCGAGCAGTCAATGCGCTCCAGCGACTGTTCTGTGACCCCATGCAGTTGCCGCCTCAACTGCGCTATCGCCTCTTCCACATCTTTCGGCGTCACTGGCTTCGGGCTATCCATCCTCACCTCGCGGCGTAACGAACTCGGCTGGAGGCCATGGTCCGCTTAAGCGAAGCCGCACCCCCTCGGATGTTCCGGCGCTTCTCAACGACGCAATGAAGCGGTCGCGGCTCTCGCGCGGCACCAGCGCAAACCAGCGATGGCTCTTGCGCTCCTGCCGGGCCCGCCACTCCCGCACCGAATCGGCAGTTACACCCCTTAGTTTGCTGTCGATTGCGGCAATGCGTTCCGTCGCCTGCGAGCGTCGCTTCAGATATTCTCTTCCGCTCACCGGCGTCGCCAAGTCAGTGTGCTCATCCACGGCCCAGCTGCCCACCACTTCATATTGCACGGCATCGCCGATCCGCTCTAAAGCAGCGCGATACTGTTCCCGCTCGCCCGCGAGATGTTGCTCCATACCTGCTTCGCTCTCTAACAATGTGGGAAAACGAAACGGAATCGGAGTGGCTGCCGTCAGGATGTCGCGCATCACCTGATGAAATTGCAGCGCCGCTTTCTTCAGCGATTCAGCCGTGCCCAAGCAGTCTTCAGGGTTGGCGAGTTCGCTCCAGTAGACCTGCAATCCCAACATCTCGCGCACGAAGACCGGACTTTCGCACACTCCTCCGACCACATTGACGCTCTGTTTCGGCAGGGTGAGGCAATAGAGCAAGCAGGCCATGCCGCGCTCACGAGGCCCGGGGCGAAGATGCATTGCGTAATCCAGCACCTTCGCGGTTCATGCTGCGCAAAGCTGTCTCCACCGAGGTCAGAACTACATTCAAGCCGATATATACGAGATCGACGCCCGCCAATGAGATCACCAGACTGCCATGGATCACCACGCCCGAGTTGAGTACGTGGTCGAGGATGTCGAGCAGCGAGATATCGCCGTCGTTATCTCTTACCCGCAACGAAGGTAACGATTCAGGAAGCGGCTCAGTGGACATTGTCCCCCACAAATGAGTACGGAGGCCACGGTCCACTCCAGTCTATGCGTCGGCTATCGTGCCACTTGGTGGCGTATTCGTTCAGAATGCGTTCCATCTTCGCGCGATCTTTCCTGCGGATAAGAAACGAGCCATGCCAGATCAGTCCTGGTTGGCTCGCACTGGCTTTTCCTCCGGGACTTGAGGCTACCGCTAACCCATCCAATTCCGTGATGAACGCGCGCACCTCCCGGTCAAGAGCCTGATTGCGTTGCGGCCGCAAAACCAACGCCTTTCTCTTCAGGTAATCGGATCCACTGACGGGAGTGACCGTGACCGAACTTTTGCTCAGCGCAACCGCAAAAAGCTTGACTCCCCATTCATCAGCCTCGGCAACCCGCTTAAACGCTGCCCGCAACACGCTTTTGCCCGCCTTTAAGTGCTGCGCCATTGAATCTTGGTTGAGGAAAACCGTGCCGAATCGCGCCGGCAAACAAGTCAGCTTGCCTGCAATTTCGCCCACCGCCCGCTGATGCCGTAACCCCGCCGACGTCAGCCATTCCAGGTCTTGCATGCGCTCCGCCAGGTTGTCGGCAAATTGGTCGCGAGGCACGCGGCTTACCCAGCAGATATGGTCCTCGCACATCACTGCTTCGACCGCTGCCGAACCGTCAATGCCTTCGGCGGCAATCGCCGGCAGCGGGCCCTTTGGCGAGCGCGCAATCGCGTAGAGGTACAGCACTCGCTCCTTCACCGGCGGGACGGCTTTCATCTTGTTCGGCTTCGGCGATGCTTTCAGACGAGCGCTCATAGTGGTCAATGTGCGAGTTGAATTCAGTATGCCGTTGAATTCAGTTTGCGAGTTGAATCCAGTTTGCCATGCGAATTCGTTTGCAATACGAATTCCAGTGTCACATGAGTTCAGCTTTAATCCGAATTTATATTGCGACGTGAAGGGGCGCGGCTTCAGCCGCGCCGTTAGCCCTCTTGTTTTTCTCGTCCCGAGCGGGCTTCAGCCTGCGAGGGACCTCCTGTTTCTCCAGGTTGCCGCCGCAGTTCGAACCACCTCACAGATGGCCCGTCGGCGGCTTCGGATCGCTAGGTTCCCAGACTGTCTTTTCCCGCGCACTCTCACACCAGGCGCCACAACTTCCGCGTGAATCGCTCTAGAGCCTTCTCCCCTGCGATTGGGCCATCAAATTCCTTCACCACATAAATCTCGCAGTTGCGCAACTGCCTGCGCAAGCTGACTAGCGACCTCGCCTGCCACTCCTTCGCCAGGCTACACCGCCGACAACCTGCGCCATCCATCAATACACGATTGACGAACACTGCTCCAAGCGGTGCCTGCAATTCGCGCAGCGCTTTCAGTAGCCTGCCTGTTTCGTAATCCGGAAGGGGTTCCGCAAGCGTAGCCGTCATGATCTGGCAATGCTTTTCATCGCGCAAGACGGACGACAACTCCCGCACGTGCTGCGACAACTTCGCGATCTCCACACCCGCATCGCGAGCGATGGGTAGTGTACGGTGCGCCGCCAGGGTTTTCAATAACACTCGGGCCCAGGCCAGCAGGCGATCAGGTGTCCGCAGCACTTCCAGGGCGTGCGCCGTAGGCGCCATGTCAATGACTACCCTCCCTTTCTTGTCTTCATTCAGCAGGTCGAGGATACCAAAGGTGGCGAAAATCTCGTCCACTCCGGGCGGCACGACATCCAGCAGCGCCAGCAGGAATCTGCGATCCAGACTAAGATCGACGTGAATCCCGCGCTGCTCCCCGCTCATGGCTTCGTTCAGGTGAGTTCGCAGTTGTCCTGCCCATTGTTGGAACTCGGCGAGCGCGTCGAACTCTGCCGCACGTAGTTTGCGGTCTCCCAACACCGGACGCAAGGTGCTTCCGACATTTGCCGCGAAGACGTCATCCAACGATGGCGCGGGGTCAATGGAACAGATACTCACGCTTTCCTTCACCGAAAACTTGCGGTGATGGTACGCAAGAGCAGCTGAAATCGTGGTCTTCCCTACGCCGCCCTTCCCCAGCGTCAGCGTCAACGGCGACGCGAGAGTCGGCCAATCAGCGGGTTCAAGCTTGAAGCGAGCTGGCTTGGCCGGCTTAGCGCGGGTCGAATTTGGCAATCGCTTGCCGTCGAATACATGCGCCCCAAATGACCGCAACGCTTCCACTCCCATGATCGGGCAACCCGGATCTTCGCCTGAGAATAACTCGGCGTCGCCAAAGTGCTTGCGGATAAACGCCCGCGCGGAACTGGCCTGCTTCCATCTTCGTCGGCATCGCAGACAGCTTGCTTCGCTCGCAACCACGCGATTGAGAACTACCGCCGTAAATGGGTTCCGCGGCCTCGCGTCCTGAAACGAGGCTACCGAACGCGCCGCCTCGTTCAGCGAAAACAGCTCTGGCGTGGTGACTAACACCAGCTTTGACCCTTCGACAGAAAGCGCCCCCTCCACGCGCTCCACCATCCGTGACCATCGCTCTACCGCCGGCTCACGCTGCACGTGTCCGCCAAAATGCCGTGCGAGTACCACGTCACGGGAAGCTGCCGCCTCCAACACGTCAAGGAATCGCGTAAAGTGTTGCGGCATTTGGAAGAGTCGGATGGCATGCCCCATCGGCGCCGTGTCCACGACAATCTCACCGAACTTGCTGTCCAGCAGTTCGTGGATCGCCAGCAGCGCCGCCACCTCGGCCATGCCTGGCAGGCTCGTGTCGAGCAGCGACGCCAACTCGTCGCCGGTGAACAGGCTGCCACGATTCAACAAGGCAAGTACCTCTGCGCGCTCCACTTTCAGAAATGCATCGATCTGTTTGTCCGCGTCCAACTGCCGGACCCACAGGTTACCGGCAATGTGCAAGGGCTTCGCGACGTTGCTAAGTTTGATTTGCAGAATGTCGCCGAGCGAGTGCGCAGGATCGGTGGAGATGAGCAGGATGGGCCGGCTTGGTCGTTTCGCAGCTTGATGCAGTGCGTACGAAGCCGACACGGTCGTTTTGCCGACGCCGCCCTTTCCTACGAAGAAGGTAAAGCGAGCCATCGCTTACTCTCGCACGCGCCGGGTCACTGCGGCAACTGCAGTGAATGAAGAGCGACGTTAGAGCAGGCGTGGTTTGAGCCTAAGCCGTCAGGCCTTACGGCCTAAGGAATTCCCAGAACCGCATGGCCTCGACTTCACACCAGTTGCTCAATCTTCTCGATAAGCACTTCAGGCGGTTCGCCCTTCGTAATAAAGGCGTCGGCCATCTCTAGCGCGTCGGAGGGCAAGGAGAAGTAGGCGGACAGAAAAATGATCGGGATGGCGGGCCGGCGGCGGCGCATTTCGGCTGCCACCTGGCCTCCATTGAGCTCCGGCATGTAGAAGTCGAGCACTACCAGGTCAACATCATGCTGCTCGAACAGAGCTATCCCCTCTTGTCCATTGGTAGCAGTGAGCACTTGAAAGCCGTGGCTCTCCAGCATGATTTTTCGCACTCGTAACCCAATGGTCTCGTCATCAACACAGAGCACAGTTTTCTGGCGGGCTGCGTTCATCCAGCGCTCCGATCCTAGCATTCCTGTTTCAAATGGTTGCGAATTGCCGACCGCACTTTGACTAAGCATCGACCTCAACCGGGTAAGTATGACGGTATTAGAGCTGGAAGTGGCGCTATCAGTGTTTGTATCCTAGCCGGATCGTTTTGCCTATGCCGAAAACGTCGTAGACTGCATTATGGTATTGAAAATAAAACGCTTATTTGGTTTGTAAAATCATTTTGCCAGCGATAGTTATGCTACTTGTGACGATCACTTGGGGAGCGTCAAGCCCTTCATGCAATGTGAATTCCGACGACACTGTCGAGACAAAAGGCCAGTCGTCGCCGGAACTGCCTATCAGACGCGGCTGCCTCCGTTTCGCTTCAGAGTGCCAGCATGGTATTTTCAAAGACTTATCGGATTAGTAGTATTCGCCCGTGCCTCGACGCGTGGCTTTCTGACTGTCTAGCGAAGTCAGTCAAAATAAGGCGGTCTGAACCCAGCTATGATCCGCTCCTACAAAGGAACCAGCCCCACATTTCCGGCGTCCTGCTACGTCGACGAATCGGCGCAATTAATTGGTGACGTGACGCTCGGCGAGAATGCCAGCGTGTGGATGAACGCTGTGCTTCGCGGCGACGTGCACTTCATCCGGGTCGGCGCAAACAGCAATATCCAGGACTGCAGCGTGCTCCACGGCATGCTGAATCAATGGCCGGTAGTTGTCGGCGAGTGGGTGACGGTTGGGCATTCGGTCACCCTGCACGGCTGCGTCATTGAAGACCGCTGCCTCATCGGGATGGGTGTCGTCATTTTGAACGGAGCGCGCATTGGTGCAGGGTCAATTGTCGCAGCAGGCACGCTGATTCCCGAAGGCACGGTGATTGAACCCGGCTCGCTGGTGATGGGTGTTCCCGGGAAGGTGCGCAAGCAGTTGGGCGACGCCGACCAAGAGACGATCCTGCGCTACGCGCGAAATTATTTGGGCTACAAGGAAAATTACCTGGCGGAAAGAAAAAATAGTGGTTAGGGACTAGGGGTTCGTGGTCGGCGGCTATTCCCTTGGCACACTGGTTCCAAACAACTAACAACTAACCCCTAGCCCCTAACAACTGGTTCTCATGATCAAGGCCGTCCGTGGAACTCGCGATCTTATCCCGCCCGATACCGATGTATGGAACCGGGTGGACGCGAAGGTGCGCGACGTCTTCACCCGCTACAACTATCACGAGATCCGCACCCCGATTTTCGAGGATACCCAGCTCTTCTCGCGCAGCGTGGGCGAAGAGACTGACATCGTCTCGAAGGAAATGTTCACCTGGCAGGACAAGGCCCGGGCGCAAAGTGAAAAAGCGCAATCGCTTACCTTGCGTCCTGAGAACACTGCTGGCGTAGTGCGGGCCTACATAGAGCACGGCCTCGACAAGAAAGGCACGCTGCAGAAGTTGTATTACATTGGACCGCAGTTCCGGCGTGAGCGCCCGCAGAAGGGACGTTATCGCCAGTTCTACCAGATTGGGGCAGAGATTATCGGGCCGCCGAGCGCGGGCAGCGAGTCGCCATTGCACGATGCTGAAGTGCTCGAGATGCTGGCCACGCTACTCGATGAAGTTGGTTTGCGCGATTGGCAGTTACAGTTGAACTCGGTGGGCTGCGCCGAGGATCGTGTGCGCTACAACCAGGCGCTGCGCGAGGCGTTGAAGCCTGTGGTGCATCTGATGGACGCCGACTGCCAGCGCCGGGCGGAGACGAATCCACTCCGCGTACTGGACTGCAAGGTGCCCGAGGACCAGCCGATCATCGAGAAGTTGCCCAAGATCAGCGACTATCTTGACGAGCCTTGCCGCGAACACTTTGCGCAAGTCCGTGCGATGCTGGATGCCGTCGGCATTCCGTACACAATCAACGAGCGCATGGTGCGCGGATTGGACTATTACACGCGGACGACGTTTGAGTTCACCCACGGCGGACTGGGCGCGCAAAGCGCGGTACTGGGCGGCGGCCGCTACGATGGACTGTCGGAATCGCTGGAAGGGCCGAAGGCGCCGGGCATAGGCTTTGCTATCGGGGAAGACCGGCTGATTCTCGCGTTGCAATCGCAAGGCGAAAAGCCAGTGGAGAAGGTGCAGGCGTACATTGCCCCGCTTGGCGCGGGAATGAATGCGCATGGTCTCAAGTTGGCGCGAGAGTTGCGCCGAGCGGGCATCAGCGCCGACATCGGCGATGAAACATTCCGGCTGAAAAAGTCATTTGAGAGCGCCGAGAAAGTCGGGGCGCGATTCATTGTGATTGTCGGTGAGAATGAAGTGACGGCAGAGCATTTCGCAGTGAAGGAACTCGCCAGTGGTGAGCAAATGCAGGTTGCGCGCGCGGATTTGGCGGCCTATTTGCAGCGGCGGTAGTCATCACATCCAAATCCTCCTGTCTTGGGGTAATCTGAATTCATGCTCGACTTCCTAGGTGGTTTGACACGCACTCATATGTGTGGCGACTTGCGCGCCTCCGACGCCGGCTCCAAAGTTGTGCTCATGGGATGGGTGAACAAGCGACGTGATCTAGGCAATCTCATTTTCCTCGACTTGCGCGACCGCAGCGGGATTACCCAGGTGGTGATCACCGCCGACGCCGGGGCCGAAGTCCACGACCGCGCAACCGCGGTTCGCTCCGAATTTGTGGTTGCCCTAATCGGCCATGCCAAGCTTCGCGAGCCCAATACTGTCAACAAAAATATTCCGACGGGCGAGATCGAGGTCATTGCCGACGAGTTGCGAATCCTGAACGACTGCAAAGCGCTACCATTTTCGCCTAGCGACACGGTATTGGCCAACGAAGAGGTGCGCCTCAAATACCGCTATATCGACCTCCGCCGCCCGGACCTGCATCGCAACATCGAATTGCGCCATGCCGTGGCCATTGCGATTCGCGACCACCTCAACGCGCAGGGCTTTTTCGAGATTGAGACGCCATTCATGACACGCTCGACCCCTGAAGGTGCGCGAGATTACCTGGTGCCCAGCCGCGTGTACCCGGGCGAGTTCTATGCGTTGCCGCAATCGCCGCAGTTGTTCAAGCAGATCCTCATGATCTCGGGCTTCGATAAGTATTTTCAGATCGTTCGCTGCTTCCGCGATGAAGACCTGCGCGCTGACCGCCAGCCGGAGTTCACCCAGATCGATCTGGAGATCAGCTTCGCCCGTCCGGAGACGGTCTTCCGCGTGGTCGAAGGCTTCTTGAAGGCGGCGTTCGCGACCATCGGTGTGAAATTGGAGACGCCGTTCCCGCAGATGTCGTACGACCAGGCGATCCGCCTGTACGGCATCGACAAGCCCGACCTGCGGTTGCCGGCGATGGCCGACGTACGGGAGGCCTTCGCAGCGGAGAACCTGGGAACGCTGCACGTCGATGACGAGCTTCCGGTGGTTGCGATCGTCATCCCGAAGGTCGGCGAGCTTTCGCGCAAGGAGCGCGACGAGATCAAGGCGATGTTTGGCGATCGCAAGGACGCCAAAGTTTTCGAGGACATCAAGCGGCTGGAGAAATCCTTCCCCGACGCTGTCGCGAAGATTCGCGAGCTTGCAAATCCGAATGCCGAGGATCTGGTCGTCATCGTGGCGGGCACGAAACGCTCCGAAGCCGCTAACGCGGTGAAGTCTCGGCAACAGGCGTACGGAATTTATTCCGCAGCAGGCCAGCTTCGTCTCGCACTGGGACAAAAATATGCCGAGCGTCACGGCGCATTCAAGCACGGCGATTTCCGCCTGCTCTGGGTCACCGACTTTCCCATGTTCGAATGGGACGAGACCGACCAGCGCTGGAATGCGGCGCACCATCCCTTTACCTCTCCGCACGAGCAGGACATGGACAAGCTGGAGAGCGATCCTGGCGCAGTGCGGGCGTTGGCGTACGACGTGGTGCTCAACGGAACCGAGCTTGGCTCAGGCTCGATTCGTATTCACCGTCAGGACATCCAGAGCAAGATATTCAAGGCGATGGGCATGTCTTCCGAGGAGCAACAGGCGCGCTTCGGCTTCTTCCTCGAGGCGCTGCAATACGGCACGCCGCCGCATGGCGGCATTGCGCTGGGCCTCGACCGCATCGTGATGATTCTGGCGGGAGCGGAAAGCCTGCGCGAGGTGATTCCCTTCCCCAAGACCGCCAAGGCAGTTGACCTGATGGTGGACGCGCCCACCCCGTGAGCGAGCGGCAGTTGAAGGAGTTGGGAATCGCGGTAGTGGGAAGGAAGGACCTGTAGTCAGGCAGATGACTGGGCTCCAGCCCCATAAGGATCATTCTTGGGACAACGTTGAATCTTTCTTGACAATGAGGCTGGCGCACACGCCCACGAGGAACTCATGACCGAGAGAGGCAGCGTGATACGCACGGAGGTACGTGGGCTCGATCTCTGTTTGGACAAAACCTCGTTGTTGTTGTCGAGGTCGGGTGAGTACTTGACCCCTCCCATCCTGCTCAGCCCAGCCGACACCGAGAGACTGGCCATGGAAATGGCCAAAGCTCAGTTGTGGGAATGGAACCAGATCGAAGAACCGAAACGTAAGGCCGAGAAACGCTACAAGCATTATCTCGGCTCGTGGTTGGTAATGTGCCTGGCGGCGTTCAGCGCCTTTGTCGGCTTCCCCGGTTATTACTTGCCTGTATTTCTGCTGCTGATTTCGATCTTTCTCTGGTGGCGAGCCAGCTTCCAGGAGCGCAAGGAGGAAGAGGCGGCTCGCGAGGAAAGAAAGCAGTTCGTTCCCGACTGGAACTACATCAGGCAGAGGCTGGAGGAATCAGGCACGATAGACAACGGAAATCCGATCAAGGCCGGCGAGTAGAAGCCTTCTCTGTCGTCCCGAGTGACTCGATACATCAACCCAGAAACCGCGTCAAACACAAATGCCGTTGGCGGGACGCTGACTGCGAACTAACCCCTAACCCCTGGCCCTGCTTTCAGTCCTTGGCCATCGCGTAGTAACCCTGCCGAGCCTGGATCTTGTAGTCTCCCGTCTTCCCGTGAATCTGAATCTTGCGATAGCTGCCGTCGAGCTTGGTATTCGTCGGCGTATAGCCAATGTTGTACTGGCTGCGCAACTCATTCTGGATTTGTTCGAACGCTTGCCGCAACTTCTCCTGCTTGTTGCCGACTTCAATGACACGGCCGCCGGTTTGCTCAGCCAGCTTCTTCATGTCGTAGTCACCGCTGTAACCGAAGCCGCCATAAAATCCGCGATCGGCAATCAGGATTACGTAGCAGATGGTGTCAGCTTTCTGCGCGGCTTCGATGGCATCTTGAATACGCAGACGGCTGCCCTGGTCTTCGCCATCGGTAAAGATGATCATGGCCTTGCGTCCGACTTCATTCTTCAACTTTTCGTTGGCGCCCAAGTAGATGGCGTCATATAGAAGCGTTCCCCGCGGCGTGGTGGGAACAGGGCCACCGCCCAGTCCCGGCGGGCCGCCACCCACACCGGCATTGATTTGCACCTTGTTCAGCGCTCGCGTCAGATCGTGCAGGTTATTGGTAAAGTCCTGGTCAAGGTCCACATCCACGTCGAAGTTGATCACAAAAGCCAGGTCTTTATCGCGAAGAACGGAATGCAGAAACTCGGCACAGGAAGTTTGCTCAATGTCTAAAACGCGGGTCTGGCTGGCACTAGTGTCGATCATGATGCCCAAGGTCAACGGCTGGTTCGATTCGGCCGAAAAGTACTTGATGGTTTGCGGCTTCCCGTCCTCCAACACCTCGAAGTCACTCTTGGTGAGGTTAGGAATCAGCATGCCATGTTTGTCCTTCACGTTGAAGAACAGGTTAACAACGTTGACCTCCGCCTTAAAGGTTTGCAGGTTGTCGTCTTCGGCCGGCGCCTGCGACTGCTGATCTTGGGCGGCCGGCTGCGACGGCGGATTCTGCGATTGGGCCGCGATCCTCAGGCTGGAGACCAGGACGAGGCATAGGAGAGTGGCGAATTGGCGAAATCGGTGGAACCGCATAGCTTCTCTTTCCTATCGGATGCATCCATTGTAGTGCACCTGTAGTGCACCGCAATACGATTCCGCTGCGAAGGGGCCGCCGAGCCGTCGCAGTACGGTTATACTGTCCAGAGTTCCGGCAATCTGGGAGACAATAGAGATACATGTTCAATCGCCGATTGAGCTCGTGGATTCAATCCGCCGTAATGGTGGGGGCGCTGAGTTTCGCTGCCACCTACGCGACATCGCAAGAGCAGAAATTGCCCGATGCTCCCACGCCGCAGAACAATGCACCTGCGCCCAGCGTTAACCTGCCATCACAAGGGACGCCCGACGATCAAGGTTCTTCGTCTTCCAATGAAAACCCCGAAGCCCCCCCAAATACTCGCGGTGGTTCGGAGCAGCCCCCAGAACAGACAAACCCGCAGGCTCCCCCGCCGGGCTCTCAGGGAATCAAGACCGTGCCCCCGGGAAGTGCTTCCGATGCCGGGGAGAGCGGCCGCGATGAGTTGTTTCGGCTGCAGCGGACAGTCAGTTTCGTTACCGTTCCCGTCACGGTTAAAGACGACGAAGGCAAGCTGGTGGATGGGTTGCTGGAGAGCGATTTCAGTATTTACGAGGACGGCACCAAGCAGCAGATTAAGCTTTTCACCAGTGACCCGTTCCCGCTCTCCGCCGCCCTAATCATCGACCAGGGCATGTCAGACTTGACCCTGAAGAAGGTGAACCAGACCTTCTCCGCCCTGGGCGGATCGTTTGGCCCGTTCGACGAGGTGGCAGTATTTACCTATGGCAATACGGTCAACCAACGGTCGGATTTTGGCAACTCGACGCGCATGGAAATTGCTTTGCAACGGATTAAGGATGAGCGTGGGGAAGAGCCCAGCGCACCATTGGTGGGCGGACCTTTCGGCTCAGGCCCCGTGACCAATGGCAAACCCATGCCCGGTGCTAAGCAGGTAAATACGCCTGAACGGGAATCGCATGTGCTCAACGATGCGATCCTCGCGGCGGCCCAGAACCTGGCCCACCGTCCACGGCAGAACCGCAAAATCATTTTCGTTATCAGCGACGGCCAGGAGCTGGGCAGCCGCGCCAGCTATGCTCAGGTGTTGAAGGTGCTGCTGACGGATGAAATCGCGGTCTATGCAATCGGCGTGGATTCAGCGGCCATGCCAGTTTATAACAAGATCGAAAAGGCGCGAATTCCAGGCTTCGGCTACAGCAACATCCTTCCGCGATACACCAATGCCACTGGCGGCGATGTGCTGAACGAGTTCTCCAAGGAGTCCATTGAAAGCGCCTATCAGCGCATCACAATGGAAGCTCGCAATCAGTACACACTGGGCTATAACACTCCACAAAAGCCTTCCAGCAACTACCGCGAGATCGAAGTGCGTGTGAAACGCCCTGGGCTGGAGGTCTTCGCCAAACACGGATACTACCCACTGCCTCCACAGAGGGCTGAGGCGCCACCCTTGACGGCTGACCAGCCGCCTCCGGGCGACACCGGAACGACAGCTCCACCACCACAACCGCCACCGCAGTAGGGATGAGTACGATCCGCTGCTTCGCGTTACACCCTCAGTTCCCCTTAAAGCTTCGCAACATCTGCTCGAAGGTTGGGCGCAGCTTCGAGAAGTCCGTCTCCGGCGCGATGAATACCAGGTAGATCACGCTGCCGTCGGCGCGTTGCGTGGTCACCAGCCAGTCGCGCTCCGGCACAGACTGATTACCTTGCTTGATTGGCGAAGTTCCGAGCATCTCTTGCGAGCGGCCCGGCACGCCGTTTACACGAATGCTTTCGTCGTTGCCCACAGTCCGCAGGCCGGGATTCGACTGGCGCTGATTGGCAATCAATTGATGGGTGGCCGCATCCAGGGTCATGTCGGTCTCGGGCTGGAAGGCGCTGATGATGACTCCATACGCCACCGCGTTCTGTGCCACTCCGTTCTCCGGGGCGATGGTCAGCGAGGACGACGGATCACCGTAAATTTTCCAGTTCGACGGATAGCTTATTTCGAAGGCATTATTGCTCAAAGTCTGAAAGATCCCGCTGGGCGCCGCAACTGAGCTGCTGATTGCACCGGCTGAATGGGCTGGCGCTGCTCCCTGGCCGGCCTCGATCTGTTGCGCCGTCAGCGGACGCCGGGCCATCGCGAGTTGATGAATGCGAATGAACTCCGGGGTGTTTTCGATGAGCTTCTTCGGTGGAAGTACAGACACCTCATGGCTTACGGACTGAACGCGATTCCCCGGATTGGGGTGATCGCTGAGGAACTGGATGCCCGCGTTGCCCTCCGCCTCCAGTTTGCGGAAGAACTCGGCCATCTGTTTCGGATCGTACCCCGTGTCGTACATGATATCGGTGCCCATCAGGTCAGCTTCGTTCTCTGCTTGCCGGGAATTGTGCAGAAAATACGATCCTACGCCGAAGCTGATGCCCATCTGAGTCAACTGTGCCAGTAGCCCGGAATTGCCGATGAGCGCGCCCAATATCTGCAGTGGCAATTCCGCTTCCATCTGCTTGGTCGCCGCGCGGGTACCATGACGCAGCGCGATGTGAGAGATCTCATGCGCCATCACACCCGCCAGCTGCGCTTCATTATCGGCTGCTTGAATTGTCCCCAGATTTATGTAGATGGGGCCGCCCGGAAGCGCAAAGGCATTGATCTCCTTCTGATTAACCACATGAAACGAGTATGGCCATTTCTCCCCGGGAGCATGCACCACCAGCTTGGCGCCCAACTGCTGCACATATTGAGTAATAGGATCGCTGTCAGGCAAAAGCGGCAGTTTCTTGTTGGCCTCGGCAGCCGTCTGCTGTCCAATCTGAATTTCCTGAGCGCGAGTAAAGGCGTCGGAACTCGTCGACGGTCTGAAGCGCGCCTCAACAGGTATTGGCGCAGCCATCGTAATGGCCAGCAAGGTCGCAACAAGTTTTATTGGGGAATGGAACAGCGCAGGCATACCCGCCTAATTTTATCTGCCAGTCGTTTGGAGAGAAACTTTGTAAAAGACAGCTTGTCGCAACGAAGGGTACCGGCAAGCACCCTTCTAAGACATGATCCGCGTCACTTGCGTTCCAGCAACGGGGCCGTTCCGACCTCGCGTCCGCGCGGTCCCGCCGATCCCTTACCCGCCTTCCCGGCGGCTGCTACGTGAGCACTTGCTTCTTTGTCATAACGTTCCAGCAAAACCGGAACCAGCGCGCCCTCGGCCTCTTTCACGAATGTCATCTTCCCGCTGGCATCGAGGTCGATGCGGATAAAATCGCCTAGCTTAACTTGTCCAGTGGCCACCAGATTGGCAAGCGGAAACACAATGTTGCGCTCAATGGCACGCTTGAGATGGCGAGCGCCGTATTTCAAATCAGTGCCTTCACGTAACAAGAACTGCTTGACCGGCACGGTACAACTGAAAACGAACTGATGGTTTCCGGCGATCTGTAGAATGCGCTGCTGTACCAAGCCGAGTTCGATTTCCAGGATCTGCTCCAGGTGCTCGACGCGCAACATGCGAAACACAACGATCTTGTCGATGCGATTCATGAACTCGGGCGAAAACTTGCGGCGCGCGGCTTCCACGGCCGTACGGTTGATTTTCTCGTCGAGCCGCGTGTCCATCTGCGCCGGCGTTTGGGCAAAACCCATCGAGCCATTGATTAGCTCGTTCATCTCGGATGCGCCCAGGTTGGAGGTCATCACGATTACGCATTGGGAGAGATCGACACGGCGATTGTCGCCAAGCGTGAGCGTTGCCTTGTCAAGGATTCCAAGCAGCAATTGCCAGAGTGCGTCGGAAGCCTTTTCAATTTCGTCGAACAGCAGAATCGAGAGCTTCAGTTTCTCGGTGTGCCATTGGTTGAGTGCCTCCTGAGTCAGCAACGGATGCGTCTCGCGGTGCCCCAGATACCCGGGCGGCGAACCGATCAGCTTGGCGATCTCGTGCGAATGCTGGAACTCGGCGCAGTCGATCTTGATGCAGGCATGAGGATCGCCAAACAGCGATTCCGCCATAGCTTCCACCACACGCGTCTTACCTGAGCCGGTGGGCCCCAGGAATAGTAAATTTCCGACCGGCCGTCCGGGGGGATTAAGACCGGCTAGAAACATCTGGTAGATTTCTGCCACCTTTTCGACGGCGGGGTCTTGGCCCACAATCCTGCGCCGCAGTGAGGTTTCGAATTCCAACGCGTCGCTGCTCCGCAGCGTAGGGTCGAGAGTTGCGTTCAGTCCAGTTTTCATAATCGCCAATTCACCGGCTCGCTTTCCCCCGAAAGGAAAACTGCGCCGTTCCATTGAGATGGAATTCAGTGCCCCCGGAGTTGTGTCCAGCTTTGCAAGGCGTCCCCACTTGGCCCTCATTCTCCGGCTTACGTGACACTTGGATGCACCCGGCGTAGCCTTGGGGTGACTTACTGATTAGTCAACAACTGGGTTTCGATGAAACCGGCAGGTGCGCTCCCTCTCGGGCGATTCCATTAAGTTCACCACCGATCATGGAACAGCAGCTATCGTGTTTCTCGCACTTCGATCTCTGCCGATAAGCGATAATGAGCGAAAGCATGTCTCAGCGAATTTCATTGGCGTGCGTGGCGCGCCTCAGCGCATCGGCGGGATACGTTGTCTTGATCCTGCTATTCCTTGCCGCGCCAACCGCGGCCCAGCCGGGACTTTCGCTAAGTTCGCTGCTGGGCAACAAGAACAATTCGCAAGCCAGCCAACCTGCCCCTCCGCCTACTCCGCCTGCGGGAGCTCAACCCCCTGCACCCATCCCGCTGCCGGATGTCGCGACCCGCGCGGAAGACTTGATGCGACTCTTGCGGGGCATCAACAACCAGCTGCCCACACGCGAGCAACTCGAAACCATGAAGGCTACGCTGGCAGAACGCGACGCCGCTCTGCGCGCGAAGAAAATTGAAGTCGATGCCTTGCTCTCTGGATCGGCCAGTGCGCTGGAACTGCGCGAGCAGGAGACCTACTGGCAGGCCGTCTCCACTGAAGGCTCTGCAATGCGCCGGCAACTCCTGGATTGGGCCAATGCCGCTCAGTCGGCTGTGGAGCAACTGCAGGCCTTGCAGCCGCAGTGGACAGCGACCCTGGAGGAAAACAAGAATACTCCCGACCTTGGCCCGACACTCGACGTGATTCGGGATGCCGTCAAAAGCATTCAGACAACAAAGGCGCAGACGCAGGACCAGTTGCGAGTGATTGTCAACCTGCAGGTGAGTGCCGCCAATCAACACCAACTGGCGCTCGACATAACGGACCGGCTGGCGAAATCACGCACCCAGATGAAAGACCGTGTTCTGCAACGCGACAGCCTACCGCTATGGCAAATTTTCCTGCGGCGGCAGCAGGGTGAACAGCCTCCAGATTTCCTGGGCAACCGCCGCGCACGGATGATCGGGATCGAGTCGTTTGTCCGGGAAAACTTGGGAACTTTCTTCTTCCTTGGCTTGCTGCTTTTATTCTCGCTTTTCGGCGCATACCGACTGGCCGTCAGCACCCGTGGAATGGAGCCGGCAGGGAAACCGCAAGCCAGCGCGCTGGCGATCACGCAGCATTGGTTTGCACTCGGGCTCTTGCCGCCAGTGCTACTGGCATTCCTGCTTGCGCCTCGAGCGCCTCTGCCCTTGATCGGCCTCACCATCCTGCTTTCATTCTTTTCCATCCTGGTGTTGTTGCCGCCGCTCATCGCTCCCCGGTTCCGCAAGCCGCTGTATTGGTTAGTGGGGGTCTACGCCTTCAACGCTGTTCTCATCTGGATCGAACTTTCTTCTGCTGCCAAGCGCGAGGTGCAGTTCTTAGGTTCCTCGGCGGCGGTCGTGCTTTTCGCCTACCTTTTTCGGCCGAAGCGCATTGCCGAAGATGAGAAACGAGGAACTCCGCCCCGAGTGTTGATCTTCGGAACACGAATGGCCATCGCGGTCCTGGCCCTGGCGCAATTGGCAAACCTATTGGGCTACTACAAGTTCACGCAGTTCCTGACTATGCTGTGCGTGTACAGCACCTTCATCGCCCTGGCTGCGTTTACGGCACTGCGCGTTTTTACTACTTTGTTGCTGGCCGCTCTGGAAGCGCCTTCAGCCGAGCGACTGGCGATGGTGCGCGTGCATCGCGCGGGCATCGCGCGCTGGGCGCCACGTGTGATGCAATGGGCCGGCATACTAGTCTGGCTTGGCGCCACCCTCGAGTTGATGGGGGTGCGCACCTGGGTCAACGAACAGATCGTTGCCCTGTTGGACTTCAATATCGCGGGCGGCTCCAGCAACATCACACTGGGAGGTGTACTAGGTTTTTGGGCAATTCTTCTGGCTGGGTTCGCGGTTTCCACCTCGCTGCGCTTCTTGTTGCGCGAAGAGATGCTTAAACGCCTCCACTTAAAGCGTGGAATCCCCGAGCTGATCTCGACCACGCTGCACTATTTGCTTTTGCTTCTGGTTTTCCTGTTTGCGGTGAACGCAGGTGGCGTGGCGCTCAATAAGTTCACGGTGATCACTGGCGCCCTGGGCGTCGGTGTAGGCTTCGGCCTTCAGAACATAATCAACAACTTCGTCTCCGGACTAATCCTGCAGTTCGAGCGGCCTATCCGCGTGGGCGATGTCGTGGAAATTCAGGCCGGACTGACCGGCACCGTGACTCGCATTGGCATCCGCGCCAGCACAGTTCAGACCTTCCAGGGCGCCGAGGTCATCATTCCCAATGCCACCTTCATCTCCAGTAATGTAACCAACTGGACTCTGTCGGAGGCTCGACGGCGGGTGGATTTGCCGGTAGGCGTGGCGTACGGCACCGATCCCAAGGTGGTCAAGGATCTGTTGGAGCGGCCCGCGGTGCAGCATCCCGACGTCCTTACTTCGCCCGACCCCGCCGTCTTTTTCAAAGAGTTTGGTGAAAGCGCACTGAACTTCGAGCTTCAATTTTGGGTGATGCAGGAGAGCAACGTTACCAGGGTGAAAAGCGAGGTCGCGCTCGAAGTTATGCGACTGCTCGCCGAGGCAGACATTGAGATTCCCTTCCCGCAACGCGACCTTCATCTGCGCGGGGTGGATGCAACTGCGGCTGGACTGCTGGCGGGAAATGGGGCAACACCGATTTCCCTGGAGAATGATGCCGAAGTTGAACTGCGCAGCCGCAGCAAGAGTTCTGTCGCCGGAGAATGAAGCGTGGGAGCAGACCTTTCGCTACCCGCTTCATGTCTTGTCAAGAAACAGCAGGTCTGCCTTGTAGGTTCTCCATCATCAAGTCATCGATGGGCTAGATCTCCTCTTTACGCACCGCCTCCGCGGTGATATTGTGTCGCTACACTGGGCCCTTCTGAGAGTCGGGGAGGGCAGATAGCTGTAGTTTTTCCTTACAAGAGTTCACCCTCCAACACCCGACTGGCGCGCCATCAGTCTAGATACCACAATGTGGGATTAAGGCCTTGAACAAGAAACTCGAACTTTGTTCAAGAAGTTCACCTGAAAGGAGACTTATCATGGCGCACCCAACGCAGTGGTACATATGGAATGCTGGAGCGGATTCGACTAGGATCCTCGCGTCCATGGTCATAGCGATTTTGCTGATTGCTGTGGCTGGGAAGCCTGCACAGGGCCAGACCTTCACCACGCTTCACGCCTTGGTGGCTTAGATGGCGCGACACCCACCGGCGCACTGACGATGGACGCGGCCGGAAATCTTTACGGCACCACTCAATACGGCGGCGCACATGGTTCAGGCATGGTCTTCAAGCTTGTGCATGCAGGCTCCGCCTGGACCCTGCATCCACTTTACAGCTTTCCCAGTTACGAGAGCGGCAATGACGGCGCCGAGCCTTACGCCGGGGTCACAATCGGTCCGGACGACGCCCTTTATGGCACAACCACTTCTGGCGGCGACGCCAGCGGACTGGGCACCGTCTTCGAGATGACGCCGTAACTTAAGATTCTGCGCGTTAAGAAGGGCCGGCATCTCGCTTCGGGTGCCGGCCGTTTTTTCTTGGCCTAGCGCGACTGTGGCCTCCGAAGAGCAGGCGTAGAATACGAACATTCGTCATCATTTGGTCCGCTTGGCGAGGAGGGCGGCCGTGACCCTGGAGGTATCCAGCCTTTGAGCAAACTTCCGCAGACCCTGGGCGAGCTTCGCCGCAGCTCGCAATTTCCCGAACAACGAGTGCGCAACCGCCGCGTCAAGGACGAAATGCGCGACAATCTTATCGCGCGCTTGCGCAGCACCGGGCCGATGTTCCCTGGCATCGTCGGCTACGACGATACAGTAGTACCGCAGATTATCAACGCGGTATTGTCTCGCCATAATTTCATTCTTCTTGGATTACGGGGGCAGGCAAAGAGCCGCATCCTGCGCGCACTTGCGGGGCTGCTCGATCCGCATGTGCCGTACCTGAGCGGCTGCGAAATCCACGACAATCCTTACGCTCCGATTTGCCGCCCCTGCCGCGAGTTGCTGGCCAATAATCCTGATGATGCGCCAATTTCGTACCTGGCCGCGGAGGATCGCTACGTGGAAAAATTGGCGACCCCCGACGTCACCATCGCGGACCTGATCGGCGACATCGATCCCATCAAGGCGGCCAAGGGCGGCCACGAACTGGGCAGCGAGTACACAGTCCACTACGGACTGTTGCCGCGCGCCAATCGCGGTATCTTCGCCATCAACGAACTGCCCGATCTCGCGGGCAAGATCCAAGTTGGCCTCTTCAACATCATGCAGGAAGGTGACGTTCAGATTAAGGGCTACCCGGTGCGCATGCCGCTCGACGTGGCTCTGGTCTTCAGCGCCAACCCCGAGGATTACACCGCACGGGGGAAAATCATTACGCCATTGAAGGACCGGATCGGCTCGGAGATTCGCACACATTATCCGGCGACCATCGAGGAAGGGATTGCCATCACCGCGCAAGAAGCGTGGACAGCGCGCAACGGCCTGCAGTTGGACGTCCCGGAATTCGTCAGCCAGGTGATCGAGCAGATTGCGTTCATCGCGCGCGAAGACAAGCGTATCGACAAACGTTCCGGGGTGAGCCAGCGGTTGCCCATTAGCGCGACGGAAAACGTCATCTCCAATGCCGAACGGCGCGCGATTCGCTCGGGCGAGAAGCTGGTGGTGCCGCGTATCGGCGACATTTACGCCGCGCTGCCGGCCATGACCGGCAAACTGGAACTGGAGTACGAAGGCGAGCTAAAGGGCGCCGACAACGTGGTGCGCGAGATCATTCGGGCGGCGGTGGCCCGCGCCTACGACAAGTATTTTCACGGCAACAGCAACATGAACCAGGTAGTGCAATGGTTCGATTTGGGCGGCGAGATCCAGATGCGCGACTCGGCGAGCGCGCAGGAGATGCTCCACAAACTGCGCAGCATTCAGGGACTGCTCGACAAGTTGAGCAATCTGGGCTTGAGCGGAAAAGAGCCGTCGGAGGTGCTGGTCTCGGGCGCGGAGTTCATTCTGGAAGGCCTCTACGCGCACAAGAAAATTGGGCGCAGCGAGGAGCGGATGTTCACTGCAGGAGAAAAGCAGCCGGTGCGAGAAAAGCGTCCGGTGCGCGATGAAGACGATGATGAACGCGAGTTTCGCCGGCAGAGAAGGCCGTTTAACTAAGGGGCTAGGGGTTAGGGATGGCGGTTGGAAAAACCGCAACAATCGCAGGTCCATCCGTCGTTGGTAAGTGCTAACGGCTAAATGCTAAGAGCTAACAGCTAATGGCCAGATTCATTCGCTACAAGAAATACGTCCCCGAGCCTGCCTCCGAGATGAGCATGGAGGACCTGCTCAGCGCGCTCTCCGACTACCTGCTGCAGAGCGGTTTCCAGCAACAGTACATGGACTTCTACGATCTCAAAGATGCGGAGCAAACGCTTGAAGACCTGCGCCAGGCCATCGCCGAAGCACTGATGAACAGCGATATGCTCGACGGGGAGATGCGCGAGCAGATCGAGAACATGAACCCCGAGCAGATGGAAGACCTGATCGAGCAGCTCATCGAGCGCATGGAACAGGAAAACTACATCAATGTCGATCAGCCGCACGATCCTTCGCGCAGTTCGACCGCCGGCGGCCAGGTCGGAGACGCGCAATCGCAGGCGCGCTTTGAGATCACCGACAAAGGACTCGACTTCCTCGGCTTTCGCGCGCTGCGCGATCTGTTGGGATCACTCGGCAAGTCCAACTTTGGACGCCACGACACGCGCGACCAGGCCACGGGCATCGAGGCCAGTGGCGCCTCAAAGACCTACGAATTTGGCGACACCCTGAACCTCGACATCACGGCCACATTGTCAAGCGCGATCCAGCGCGAAGGTCTGCACCTGCCGCTCAACATCGAGTACGGTGATCTTCAGGTGCATCAGTGCGAATATCAATCGTCGTGCGCGACTGTGCTCATGCTCGACTGCTCGCACTCCATGATTCTGTACGGCGAGGACCGCTTCACCCCGGCGAAGAAGGTGGCCATGGCCTTGTCGCATCTCATCCGCACCCAATACCCAGGCGATTCGCTTTCGCTGGTGTTGTTTCACGATTCGGCTGAGGAGTTGCCGCTGTCGCAGTTGGCGCGCGTCAAAGTGGGTCCGTATTACACCAACACGCGCGAGGGGTTGCGCATGGCGCAGCGCATTCTGCAACGTCAACGCAAAGACATGAAGCAGATCGTGATGATCACCGACGGCAAACCGTCGGCGCTAACCCTAGAAGATGGCCGCATCTATAAGAACGCCTTTGGACTTGATCCGCTGGTGGTAAGCGAAACGCTGAAGGAAGTTTCCAAGTGCAAACGCGCGGGGATCCTGATCAATACCTTCATGCTTGCCTCGGACTACGGGCTCATCCAGTTCGTCCAGAGGGTCACCGAGATGTGCCGCGGCAAAGCCTACTTCACCACGCCCTACACGCTGGGACAGTACCTGCTGATGGACTACATGTCGCGGAAGACGAAGACCGTGCATTGAGAGGCCCAGTCAGCGCTCAAGCAAGGCGTCTCTCACTGGTTGTAACGTCCGTTTTCTCTACTGGCTCGGCGCCTCATCAAAGAACAGCGTGCACTTGCCACCGGTCCCCTTGTTCGGCCCGGCAGTGAGGTTGTCGTCCTTATCGAACTTGAACCACACTGAGCGATTCTCTGCATCATCCTTCTGATTGGGCGTATCGATGACCCGGATTTCGTAACCAGTCACCATGCTCTGGTTATTTTCGTAGTAAACAATCTCCGCCACAAAGGCTATGTGGCCACCCAAGTCCTTGCCGCCATCATTCTTGCCAAAGCTGAAAAGTATCTCGAAGTCTTCTCCGCTATCGAGGTCCAAAGCCACCGCGCCCACTGAACAAGGTCTCTCGGTGGTATTGACCTTCAGTTTGTTGTCCTTGGCGTATTTGTTCTTACCGTCAACAAAAGGCTTGTTGAAGGTACCTTTACCCTTCTCACCCAGGTCTGTATTCATGTAGTTCTTCGTCTTCAGATCGTCGTAGATCTGCTGGGCGGTCTTGTTAAACTTAATCTTGCCCTGCTTAACCAGATAACGAAGAGAGCGCGCCGCTGAACCAGGTCCGCAGCCTTGCAGTTCCTCCTTCACTTTCTCGACATCGGCGTCCTCGATTTTGATCTTAGCCTGTTCTCGCTTCGTGTCCGTCGGCGCTGCTCCCAGATAGTCTCCCGCAGTTGCCGGTTCCACCTCGCCGGCCTCGCCAATGAAAGGAGCTTGGGTGTTAGATCCGCTGAAGGCGCCTCCGCCAAAAACCCATTCTTCCTTGCCCACCGCAACTTGATATTGTTGTCCGCTGATGTCCACAATGGGCATCGATGCCAACGGAGTCGCGGTGACGAAAGCGTATGCCCGGTAGTTGGGATTACCGGTGAGGTCGTCGCCGCGCGGCACTCCAAGATTGAAAGTGATGCCGTCAGGCAGGCGACCTTCAAAGGCCGCGCTGTCCTTGAAGACCATAAGCTTATTTTGGACTGCCCAGTTATTGGAGCCGGAGCCAGCATTCGGGTTGGTCAGCAACTGCAGATAACCGTAGAAACCTCCAGAGCCGTCCGAGAAAAATTGACCCTGGTCGCCTGGGACAAATTGGAAGTTGGCGATGCCCCACTCTGAGTTCTGGGCGAGAAATCCCCCAGAGCCCTGCAGCCAATCGACCTGGTCGATCACCAGCGTCGACGCCCAAACGCTACCGCAAACACAGAAGCATGCCGCTAACAACAGCCTTCGGGTCGCAGAAAAAAACATGGCATCTCCTCTAAATCGCCGGCGGCGAGAAAACGGCCTAAACTTTACACCCACTCGCCGCTTCAGGCCACAGGAAAGATGGGCGTGCCATCAAATTTTTGCGCGCTCGGGAACCCTATTCTCGCCTTTTTCACAGTCATCGCAGTAGACGGTTCATACGGTTTTGGTTGACCATAGTTAATCCACTCGTACCCAACATGCCCATGATTGACCAAACTCAAGCCTTTCTTTTCCGCGTTGCAATTATTCTTGCTCTCTTGCTGACGGCGCAGGCTGGATGCGCGGCGATATGGCTGGCGTCACTCGACGGGGTTTGCGTGGACGAACATGGCAAGCCTTTGAAGGGGACGGTTGTTCATTTTACCGATCCGAAGAACGGGAAGTACTTCGACGTACGCACCGATTCAGATGGCAAGTTCTTCTATATCGCGGCGCAACCTTCGATTTACACGCTGCTGATCAAACGCGATCGAAGACCGCCCGTCATCTTTGACGATGTCGACATTCAGTGGAGCTCGCAACCGCTGCAGCTTGAGGTGAACCTGGAGCGAAATACCGTCACCGTCACACGCAAGACGATGCTTCCGGAATTCTTCCGTCAGGATGAGACGCAGGCCGCATTGTTATCGCAAGGGAGCGGCGATCAGGCCACGGTCGCGACCATCAACCAGCAACTGGCTGCGGCGAAACAGCTTTCCGATCAAGGCGATTGGCAAGGCGCCATCCAAGATATTTGGAATGCGATCGAAATCGATCCCAACCGTGATCTTCCCTGGGCGTTGCTCGCCGCGGCTTATTACGATGCAGCGACGCACGCCGCAGAGGATAGCCAGGCTCTACTCGAGAAGTGTGTCACCAGCTATCAGCAAGCCATCGCCATCGCTCCTGTCGCGACATACCACAACAATCTTGGAAACGCGTTCGTGAAGCTCAAGCAATATGACGACGCGATTGAACAGTATCGACAGGCGGAGTTGCTGAATCCCGGCCAGTCTTCGTTGTACCAGCAAAACATGGGGATGGCGCTGGTTGAGGAAGCGCAGGTGCGCCCCAGTGATTCCGCGCTAGAACTGCTGCAACGCGCCCTGCAAGCGTTCATGCATGTGTCGCCTGTCGAAACCAACAATGCGGAGGTCTTCTACTGGAAAGGCATCTGCCAGTTGCGCCTGGCGGCCAACGGGAAAGGTTCGTACAAGGATGTTGCTACGGAATTTCAAAGCTATTTGAAGCTCGCGCCGCACGGACGGTTCGCGGAAGACGTCGAGGCTATGCTGAAAGCGCTACCGCATGCCGAAGCAGGCGGCGCGTCGTATCGGTGACGAAAAGAGCGCCAGCCAGCAGTCCTTTATCTAGCGTGAATCCTAGGCTGGTCAGACCGCCGAACTCTAAACGCCGGGTTTTGGCTCTTGGGGTGTCACCTCCTCGGCCTTTTTCACGGCGGCTTCGGCTGCCTGGAAGCCAATCTTGGAATGGGTTCCGTCGCAGAACGGTTTGTTCACCGATCCGCCACAGCGGCAGAGCGAAAACGCCGTCTTGCCAGTCAAGTCATACGGGTTGCCGTCGGCGTCCACCAATTCAAGAGTGCCTTCCGGTGCCTCCACGCGAAATGGCCCATTTCTACGGACTGTGATTTTCACTTGTGCCATCCATCTCCTCCGTTAGTGCGTAGCGCAGTGCCTTGTCTCGATTGTAACGGAGTTCGCATAATTCGACGCTGGCACTACTTCGAAATAAGACGGCGTGTATCAGTAAAACAGATACTTTCTCCACTTGGAGTCAGACCGCCCCATCATGCGCATAATGTGGCGACTGGTATGCAGGTTGAAAGCGCGTGGCTCGCGCATGAGCTTCATGCTGGCCTCGTTAGGCAGCAGGTTTCCTTTCCGGCGATTGCAAGAGTGGCAGCAGGCCACGAGATTCTCCCAGGTCGAAGCACCGCCCCGGGAACGGGGAACAACGTGATCCAGCGTCAACTCGCCAGCGGCCAGGATCTTCCCGCAGTATTGGCAGGTGTTGCGGTCGCGAAGCAAAATGTTCTTGCGCGACAGGGCGCGCGTCTGGTGGGGGATGCGCCGGTACTCCAGCAACCTGATTACAGAAGGCACATGCATGGCGATGCGCGCCGCGTGCAGATAATGTCCGTTGGCCTCTTCCATCATCGCCACCCCCTTCAGTACCAGAATGATGGCGCGACGTGCAGCACAGACGTTAATTGGCTCGTAGGACGCATTGAGCACCAGCACCGGAGCATGCATCTCAGTCCACTGCGGCGGCTCATCGCCGGCGACGCGGGCGTGATGCATACACCCGGCAAGCGACTTGCCGTATCGGGACGCTGCACTATGGGCCGACATGGACATGCCCGGTTAGACCGAAGCGGCAAGAGCCGCCGCTTCGATTTCCTCCTCATCTCCGTGCTTGGCAGTTATCCGTGGAGCCGCGGCTTGAAAAGCGCGAGCCACGGTCGCTGCCCAAACTCGTTCTGCGCCAGCGTTCTTCAACACCCGGGCGCACTCCGAAAGCGTGGTTCCAGTCGTCATGACGTCGTCTACCACGATCACGGCGCGACCTCGCACAAAGCGCCGATCCCGAACGCGAAATGCATCGCGCACGTTCGCAATACGTTCTTCGCGGCTGAGGCCTACCTGCGAAATAGTCGGCCGTTGACGAACCAAAACTCCCGTGGCCAGTACAAGCGGTTCTAAGCGCTTTACTGCTGTCCGAGCAATCAATTCGGCCTGGTTGAATCCGCGCTCACGGAATTTAGTGTG
Source organism: uncultured Acidobacteriaceae bacterium (assembly GCA_963748225.1). Taxonomy (GTDB): domain Bacteria; phylum Acidobacteriota; class Terriglobia; order Terriglobales; family Acidobacteriaceae; genus Bog-257. The sequence goes on along the minus strand of CAVVHW010000007.1, from coordinate 580,982 downwards.
GTGCAGCGGAACCGGGATAACCAACGGATGCGTATCGCCGCAAGCAGGGAGAAGTTCCTCGATGGCCCGGGCCAGCATACGACCCAACACCGAAGCAACAGGCAGAACGCTCTCGTACTTAAGTAGATGGACCAGACCGCGAAGCCCGCCTTCGTATTCGCCAAAAGAGATAGCACGCGCGAACTCCGGCTCGAAATCTCGGCAGTTCTGGCAACGGCCATCGCCCATCAGCAACTGCGCGCTGAACAGTCGATCGCCACAAATCACGCATTGTGGCTCGAGCGTCGGCACGATGGCGGCCAGACATTCCGAGCAGACAGGGATCCGTGAAATATTATTGAGCGGGGTCTGGCAGAGCCGACAATCGGAGGGAATGAGAACGGAGAAAACGTTACGGAAGATGGTATGCAGGGGCGCGAAGGCTACGGCACGTTGCTGGGCGCGCTGACTTCGCCGGTCTCGCTCTAGCGTCTCACGACTGCTGAAGACGACCCTCCAACCATCCGATAACACGCCAGTTCAGCGCGCACCGAGGAACCCGTCGCCGGTGCCTCCGGGTGCCAGAGGAGCGATGGTTGACGCCCGTCCGATCACCCCAACGAGAGACGACTCGCCGGGGACCCTGATCCGGTCCCGAAGCACCGTGACAGCACAGTATAAGAGCTTCGATGCGGTGGCGCAATGCATGAGCAGGTTCCGAAGAACGATTTCACGGAGATTTCATCGACCACCGTTATACGTTTGTCGCGGACTGCTTTGCCATCGCTACGGGATGAGGTGCTGCATTCACACGGCCGGACACGCGGCCACGACGAAAACAGCGCCCTGACCCGCGATCCTACTCGGCTGCACTTGTAACAAGTGCCACGGACATGCTAACTTGCGCCGTCACCCCATTGCTGCGCCGCGCGAGGTCTTCTTAGATGAGTACTACCGTCAGCACACCACAAAAGAAGTTTCGTTCCTACGTTCCCGACAACACAACGATGCCTGAGTTCACTCTTCGGGCAGTACTTCTCGGCCTGATTCTGACAGTGGTTCTGGGTGCGGCGAACGCCTACCTTGGACTGCGCGCGGGCATGACCATCGCTGCCACGTATCCGGCAGCCGTCATCGGCATGGCATTACTTCGGCTCATGAAGGGCTCTCTGCTGGAAGAGAACATCACACGAACCGTGGGCTCCATCGGCGAGTCTGTGGCGGCGGGCGCCATCTTTACGATCCCGGCATTCGTGATCTCCGGAGCATGGCCCATCTTCGATTTCCAACACGCTTACTTGAAGTCGTCAATACTGATGGTGGTGGGCGGAACCCTCGGCATTTTGTTCGTCACGCTATTGCGCCGAGTGATGGTAGAGGATCCCGAGCTTCCCTTCCCGGAATCGGTGGCAGCTTCGGAAATTCATAAGGCAGGACAGCAAGGCAGCCGCGCGGCCAAAATACTTTTCTCGAATATGGGCTTCGGTGGACTGGTTTATCTGCTTGGCCAGTTCAACTTATTTAACGCGAGTAAGGATTTCATCGTAAACGTCGGCCAGTTGGGCACCAGCTTCGTACGCATGGGACGCTCGGCGACGGCCCCTAAGCTGACCGCTGGCGCCGTGACCACGGTGTCCGCTCCTGCTATTAGTCCGGCATACCTCGGCGTGGGCTATATCATCGGCCCGCGGCTCGCGGCGCTTAACTTTTCAGGAGGCGTTATTGCCTGGGGTCTGTTAGTGCCGCTGATTCTCTTTCTCGGCGGTCCGAGGCTGGTCGCCGAGTTTGCCCCCGCGGGCAATGTCATGACCCCTGACAACACCTTTTGGGCTGCTCAGGCGGGTGCGGTGTGGAGCTTTATCGTGCGGCCCATAGCGGTTGGAGGGATGCTCGTAGGCGCCTGCTACACGCTTTTCCGTATGCGTAAGAGCCTGGGCTCGGGCATGGCGCGAGCGGTGTCCGATCTGAAGAAGTCCGCTGCCGCTCACGCCGGTACGGCGCGCACCGATCGTGACCTGAATGGGAAGATCGTTTTTGGCGGACTGGGCGTGGTGCTGCTCTGCATGATCGCGCTCTACACTAGTTATGCCGGTGTATTGAAGGGCGGCATCGTCGCTGCCATCATAATGATCATCATTGGCTTCTTCTTCGCTGCCGTGTCGGGAAACCTGGTCGGCTTAATCGGTTCGTCCAACAACCCAATTTCCGGCTTGACCCTGGCCACCTTGGTTATTGCGGCCCTGTTGATGGTGATCATTGGCGTGTCGGGTATGAGTGGAGTTGCCGCCGTGCTCGGAGTGGCTGCTGTGGTCTGCGTTTCATCGGCTGTCGCGGGCGAGATGCTGCAAGACCTCAAGGTAGGACACATCCTCGGGGGCACACCCAGCAAAATGCAGATGGGCGACTTCCTCGGCGTTTTGGTGGCCAGCTTCTGTCTCTTCCCTGTGTTGATGTTGCTGAATCAGGCCAATCTCAACAGTGGCGGCATCGGATTTGGAGACCGTCAACTTTCGGCTCCGCAAGCTGGACTGATGGCCATGCTGGCGCGCGGCATTGTTGGTGGAGAGATGGCGTGGCCCCTGATCGTCGTCGGGGTGTTGATGGGATTCGCTCTCATCATGCTGGAAGTTCGTAGCCCCATGCTTTTCGCCGTGGGCATGTATCTGCCGCTGGAAACCACCTTTGCCATCTTTATCGGCGGACTTATTCGCTGGATCACCGACAAGATGCGCGACAGCAAAGACTTCAACGACGCGCAGAAGGCCCGCGTGGAAAATGCCGGAGTGTTGACCGCTTCAGGATTTATTGCGGGAGAGGCACTCATGGGGATTGTCATAGCCGTATTCAAGTACAAACAGTGGCCGCTGCCGGTGATATTCCAACACCCCAATGTGGTTTCTGGGTTTATCGTGCTGGTGATCCTTGCGGTCGTCATGATCCGCGTGCCGCTCGCCAATGCGGGCAGACCGGATGAACCGGCACCGCCGACCGCGATTATGTAGGGAGTCGTTGTTCGTCTCTATTGTCATCACAAGCGCTCTCGCCGCGGCGACCTCCTCGCGACATACTGGGAGTGAGCCGAGGTTGTGGTTATTCAATGGATTTTCTGCAGATCGCCAACAAGTGATCGAGTGCGTAGTGGCTGGAATTGCTGAGGTCAGTCCCGTGAAGCGGGACGGAAGAAGATAGCCCGGCGCTTCAGCGCTGGGTACGGTTTGGAACGGCCCGAGTGCCCCGGGCACGGCGGAGCCCCATCGCATGTCCATCTCCGCAAACCTTTACGCTATCCATGATCGCATTTCACGCTCCGCCAACCGGGCTGGCAGAAACGCCGATGACGTTGCACTGATGGCGGTCACGAAGACCATCCCTCCCGGACGTCTCGTAGAGGCCTATGAAGCCGGACAACGGATGTTCGGTGAAAACCGGGTGCAGGAATTCTCCGAAAAGGTGGGCGCTCTTGCGAGTTTGCGCGACGCCCGCTTTCACATGATTGGACACCTGCAATCCAATAAGGCCATGAAAGCCGCCGAAGTATTTCACGGCATTGATTCTCTCGATTCGGCAAAGTTGGCGGAACGACTAAACACCGCTGCCAAGAAAGTGGGCAAGACTCTCGATGCGTTGATCGAAATCAACGTTGGGGGAGAAGAAGCCAAGAGCGGCATCGCACCTGATTCTCCTGAGCTTGAGAACATTCTTGCCAGCGCGCCGCAATGGCCGCAACTGCGGATTCGCGGGCTGATGACTGTTCCCCCATTTACGGACGATCCTGAAGGTGCGCGTCCGTATTTTCGCCAACTGCGCGAATTGCGTGACCGTCTGGCGGCGCGGAACTTGCCGGCGATCAAGCTCGATGTTCTCTCCATGGGCATGTCCCACGACTTCGAAGTTGCCGTCGAGGAAGGCTCGACCTGTGTACGAATCGGCACGGCGATCTTCGGTACCCGCCCAACACCATGATTCGCATGCGTGATACTCCATCTGGCGCGACGTTCCAGGTGAAGGTGCATCCCCGGGCCAAAAAGAACGCCATCACGGGTGAAGTAGGCGGTGCACTGAAGTTGACGTTGACTGCGCCTCCTATGGAAGGTCGTGCCAACGAGGCTTGCATCGCATTTCTGGCGGAAGTTTTGAATGTGCCGCGTTCGTCAGTTACGATAGCCGCCGGAGAAAGCAGCCGAAATAAAGTGATTCGCGTGCGCGGACTGTCCGCCGCTCAGGTGGAAGCGAAGCTATCGGTAACTGGCTACTAAACCACTGGGAATTAATCGAGGAGAATTAATTGAGCTTTGCGCAGCGTTGGCGCGACATCCGCACCGGCTTTGAGCGGCCTTTCTGGGTCGCTAACATCAGCGAGTTGTTCGAGCGGCTTTCTTACTACGCAGCCTTCGCCTCCCTGGCGCGATATCTGCACGAGACGCTGCGCTTTCCTATTCAGCAGGCCAGCACGCTCACCGGATTCTTCGGCGGACTGGTCTGGTTCCTCGCTGTCTTTGGAGGAACCCTCGCCGACCGCATGGGCTTCCGTCGCGCCTTGTCCCTGGCCTATCTGATTCTAAGCTGCGCTTACTTCCTTCTTGGGTCGCTGGGTGCGCCGTGGCTGGCACCGGTTCGCGACGCCGTGCCGCTGGTCGTGCTGGCGACGTTTGTTCTGGCTCTGCCCGCTCTCGGCATAGCCCTAGTAAAGCCCAGCGTGGTCGGCACTACAGCGCGGGCCTCCAAGGAAAATGTCCGTTCGATCGGCTACTCGATTTACTACACGCTGGTCAACATCGGCGGCGCCGCCGGCCCCCTGGTTGCGTCCTACGTTCACCAGCGTATGCGGGTCGAGAACGTCTTTCGGGTCGCAGCGGTTAGTGTGTTCCTGATGTTTATCGCTGTGCTCCTATTCTTCCGTGAGCCGCGCCAGCGCGATCACGTGGAGACCGCCAGCCTAGCGCAGGCGGGCAGGAACTTCCTGACCGTGCTCAGCAACCCGCGCTTCATGTTGTTTCTGGCGATATTCACCGGATACTGGATCGTGTACTGGCAGGAGTTCATCATGCTGCCCCTGTATGTTCACGACTATGTCAATCCGCACACCGACACCGAGCGTTTGCTGGTGACGGGACCGTTGGTGGTCATTGCACTCACGGTGGCAATTAATCTGCTGACGCAGAGGATTCCGGCGTTCAGCGCTGTCATCCTCGGGACGCTGATCACCGCTTTGGCGTGGATCATCCTGATTGTTCAACCTACCGTAGTGGGAGCAATACTCACGCTGATTGCCGTAGCTCTCGGCGAGATTACCCAATCGCCGCGATATTACGAATACATCTCGCGGCTGGCGCCGCCGGGACAGCAGGGTACGTACATGGGGTTCGCCTTCCTGCCGCTCGGTGTCGGTTCGCTGATTGCAGGGCCGGTCGCCGGTTGGCTCATCCACCACTACGGCGAGGTGAAGCACCAGCCGACAATGATGTGGGTAGTGATTATGGTGATCGGAGTTCTGACCGCGATTCTACTGTGGATTTATGACAGGGTCATCCTGCCGGGACATCCGAGTGAGACCACACCTGCAATAGTCGGTTGATGGGACCCGGTTTGACGCGGCAACGTCAGTGCTTTCGGGCGCCTTTTCCTTTAGATTCGGGCCCCCGGTAACTCTGATGAAAAAAACTCCGGCGTACATTGCTAAACACATTCGTACGATACTTAAGAACGGCGGGTCGGCACCTCACACCGATGAAGTCCAACGCTTCTTCAAGCATCAGGTACAGTCGCGCGGCTGGTACACCGGCGAGCTGCGCAAGGTTGCAGTGCGATTTCGGCGGGCGATCATAGCGCAGAATGGTTTACCTTTCCTGCTGAAGGTAGGTGATCGACTTTTTCGCGGCGACGTGCTGGAGGAAAAAGTTTTCGCAGTCGTGATGCTTCAAGGGATCGTCGATGGCTTTGGCAACGCGGAGTTTAAGTTATTCGAAAGTTGGCTCGATCGAGTCAGCACATGGGCAGATCACGACGCGTTGGTGCATTACCTCATCGGCCCAATGATAGCCAAAGACGATAGATATTTATCGCGGCCGCCTCGATGGGCGAGGACGCAAAAGCGCTGGCATCAGCGCGCCGCGGCCGTGAGCCTGATCCACAGCACACGACATCACAAGAATTTTGACGATATCCGGAGCATCACCGAGATGCTGCTGCCGAGCGGCGACGATATGGTGCAGAAGGGGTTGGGCTGGCTCCTGCGCGAGGCTGCCAAGGCGAACCCAGAAGAGACAGTCGAATACTTGATGACGGTCTGCCGTCGGACGCCCCGCTTGGTACTCCGTACCGCATGCGAAACCCTGCCAGAAGCGAGGCGAAAATGCGTTCTAGGTGTTAAGCGGGCCTACCCATCATAGGTGGGCCGATGGACCGTAGGAATTGGGTTCAGGCGACTATTTCGATCAATTCTTCATTAATTTGCTTCGCTCTCGGCATCTGGGCCTATCGTCGTCGATTCGTTGAATTTTCTAGCCCTTGGGCGTATATTTGTTGAAGTACTGTTGTGTTTTGAGGGTTCTGTCACCCCCTCCGGCGTGACCGCGAACCCGTGCATAATCGGCGAAGCACATCGGTGGGCGCGAGCCCACTTTTTATTTCCACCCGTAATCCGCTGGTGCGCGGCGAGTACAGGCGGCAGCAATAGCCTGACGGGCGGTTTGTGCTCATTCGCGGGGAGACGCGTTTCTTGGTAAGAACAGACGATGGCAGCCAGTTTAGAGAGAGTTCGAGAGATCGCAGAGCGGGTGGCGCAATCGAGCGGCCTGGAAGTGGTTGATCTCGAACTGCTGGGCGGGGGCAAGGCGCGCATGCTCCGCATTTTCATCGACAAGCCGGAAGGGATCACACATGAGGATTGCTCCAGCTTCAGCCGCGAAGTAGGGACGATCTTCGATGTTGAGGAAGCCGTACCGGGAGCTTCGTACCTGTTGGAGGTCTCATCGCCCGGGCTGGATCGCAAGTTGTCGAAGCCGGCTGATTACCAGCGTTTCACGGGCAGCCTCGTGAAGCTAATGACCCGGGACCCCGTGAACGGAAACCGGCATTTTGAAGGACGGCTCAAGGCGTTTCAGGATGGCCGGCTTAGTTTGGAATTGACTGGCAGGAAAAAGTCGAAGAAGCATCAGGAAGTTGAGCCGGGAACGGAAGTTGAAATTGAGTTGGCCAACGTCGAAAAGGCAAACCTGGTTCCCGAGTTCTGATTCGAAAGCAATAAAAGACCAAATGGAAGTAAGGTGGCAAACATTTTATGGCGAGTGAACTGTACAACGTAATCGACGCTCTGAGCCGGGAAAAAGGCATCGATCCGCAGATCGTCGTGAACGCGGTGGAGGATGCCATCGTTGTGGCCACCCGAAAGTATTACAAGACCCAGGAGAACCTGCGTGCCGAACTCGACAAAGAGAGCGGCCAGATTCGCGCCTTCGCGGTGCGAACCATCGTTGACGGGTCTGAGCAGATCGAAGATCCCCTCGCCCAGATTTCTCTTGAGGATGCCAAGCGGATCGATCCCGCCGCCGAAGTCGGTGGCGAATTGCGCACCTATAAACCCACGGACGTGTTAGGGCGCATTGCGGCGCAGCTGGCCAAGCAGGTGATCTTTCAGAAGGTGCGCGAAGCCGAGCGGGATACGGTTTACAACGAGTACATTGGCCGGGTCGGTGAAGTGATCAATGCCACTATCAAACGCCAGGAAGGCCAGGATGTCATTGTGGATCTTGGCAAAGCCGAAGGCCGGATGCCCAAGAAGGAACAGTCGCGACTGGAGTCCTTCGCTCCGGGCGAGCGAGCGCGGGTGGTGATCGTCCGCGTGGAGAAAGCTTCCAAGGGTCCGCAGGTTGTGGTCTCGCGTGCCGTGCCGGAGCTGGTATCGCATTTGTTCCAGACCGAAGTGCCTGAGATTTACGACAACACAGTCGTCATTCGCGCTATTGCCCGCGAAGCCGGCGAGCGCACCAAGATCGCTGTCATGTCGAAGGACAAGGATGTCGATCCGGTAGGCGCTTGTGTGGGAATGAAAGGCATGCGTGTGCAGTCGATTATTCGCGAGTTGCGCGGCGAGAAGATTGACATCATCGAATACCACGAGGACCCCGTGACCTTTGCCGAGAAGGCGCTGCAGCCCGCGAAGGTCAGCCGCGTAACTGTCCTCGAAGGTCAGGAGAAGCACCTGGAAGTAATCGTTGACGACAGTCAACTTTCGCTCGCGATCGGCAAAAAGGGACAGAACGTCCGCCTCGCCGCCAAGCTGCTCGGGTGGAAGATCGATATCAAGAGCGAAGAAGAGAAACGCCAGGAAGTGGAAGATCGGATGAACGTAGTGTTGAACCAGCCGGCCACGCCACTGGAAAGCGTTCCCGATCTGGAGCCGGGAATCATCGAGAAGCTGGTCGCTGCCGGTATAACGACGGTCGAAGCCGTGGCCGACATGACGCCAGAGCAACTCGAAGAGGTACCGGGTATCGGCCCCAAAACGGTAGAAAAAATCAGCATCGCAGTCAATAATTACTTTTCTAGCCTGGATGCTGCGGCAGCTGCCGGCGGTGAAGAAGGTATCGTGGCGGAGGAAGCACCTGCCGGCACCGAAGAACTCGTCGTGCCGGAGGAAGCCAGCGCTGCTGGTGAAGACGTTGCCCGGGCCGAAGATGAGGCATCCACTTCAGAAGATGAGGCCGCTGCGTTAAACGCGGCTTATGCCGGTGATGAAGAACTTCCCACGCCAGAAGACAAGATGTCCGCCGAAGCCGAAGAAGGTGGCGACGAAAGCGCTACCGGCCCGGACTCAGGCGGCCAGTCGGGCGATGTCGAGGGCTTGGATGAGGACGCCGAAGCAGATTCCGAGAGTGTAGAAGAACTGGTCGAGAGCGGCCAATATTACGAGGCGGAAGTCGTGGAAGGCGTTGAGGATGCACCTCCGGCCGATGAAGCCGAAGTAACGACGCATGAGCGTCCAGCTGGAGAGAACGAAAACGTTTCGGATGAAGAGAAACCTGGCGAGCAGCGATAACGAGCATGACCTCGGTTGCTGCCATGGGCCAGTAAAATTTTGCCGTGAGGATGCTATGAAGGCTTAACTGGGCGCGATAATGCGGAGGAAATAAGGCGGAATGCAGAAGATTCGAATCAATGATCTGGCGAGAGAGCTCGAGGTAAAGAGCAAGATGATCCTCGATGCTCTCATCAAGGTCGGCGTTACTGAAAAGAAGACGCACTCCAGTTCCATCGAAGTGGACGAAGCGGAGCGCGTTAAGAAGTACTTTGCCGAACACGCAGAGGCCGGCAGCAGTCGTGCGTCCTCGCGCGCATCAGCAGAGGAATTCAAGCCCAAGCTTGACTTGTCGCACATCTCCAAACCAGGCGATGTGCTTAAGGCGATTACGCAACGGGCCGCCCAGCCTTCCGCAGTTGCACGTCCAGCGACAGCCTCCGCCGCCCGCTGGGCCGCGACAGACCATCGCGCCGCCGTCAGCCGTGCGGCCCGCATCGCCGGTTGCGAAGCCCGTCACGCCAGCGGCGAGTACCACACCGGCAACCCCGGTGGAACCGCCCAAGCCGGCGCCTCGCTTTATTACGCCTCAGTCGGTCGCGCGGCCGCCAGCCGCCATCGTCATCCCACCGAAGCCGCCGGTAGCGGCGCCTCCGGCTGCGCCACCACCAGCGCATTTATCGTCTACGGCTGCGACAGCTCAGCCTTCCGAGCCAGTAATCGAGGACCAGATAACGGCACTCGAGGAAAGTGAAGCTTTGCCGTCTCCGTCCGAAGCAATCGAATCCGGAATTCCCACTGCTGTAGAGAGTGGAGTCCCTGCGGCCCTCTTAGAAACGCTATCGCCAGTCACGGAAGGCCGTGCAGTTAGCGGCCGTCCGGCTGCCCCCGCGCAGCCGACTCATCCCAGCTCGCCGACACGGCCCGGACAACCGGGAACTGTCACGCACGCCCCGCGCCGATTGATCGTTCCTCAGACCGGACCGCGTCCGGTGTACCTGGCTCCGCCTGTGGCTCCGCCGCGTCCCGGCGCTCCCATAGCTCCGCGAGGAGGGATGCCGGAGCGTGGTAAGCCGATATTCCAGCGCCCGCGACCGGGTGTGCCACCACAAGGACAGACCAGGCCGCCGGTGCGTCCGGGAGAACGCCGTGGCCCACATCCAACGCGTTCGGGTGCCCCTGGGGCGCGTCCCGGTTTCGGAGCCGGCGCAGGTGCCGCTCCACCGCCTCCTACGGGACAGCGTCCCGCCGGCAGGCCCGCGCGTCCGGGACAACGCTATGTTCCCCGTGGGGTGAAGGAAGGCCCGATGAAGGGCTTCGTCCCTCCGCCGCGGCTTTCGCTTTCCAGCGAGCCGCTGCCGATTACGCGGAGCATCACCATTCCGGAAGGTATCAGCGTGAAAGACCTGGCGGAGAAGTTGGAAATTCGCGCCAAGGACCTTATCGCTCGCCTGCTGGCACGAGGCGTCTTTGCCACCGTCAATCAGACGCTCGATTCCGATCTGGCGACCGATATGGCTCGTCACTTCGGAGCGGAAACAGCTGTTATCACCTTCGAGGAGCAATTAGCGAAGGACACCGTCCCAACGGAAGGTGCGGCCGTAGAAGGCACAGCGCAGGCGGTTGCACGTCCGCCCGTAGTCACTATCATGGGTCACGTTGACCACGGCAAGACCAGCTTGCTCGACGCTATCCGCTCAACCAATGTTGCCGGAGGCGAAGCTGGCGGAATTACCCAGCACATCGGTGCGTACAAAGTTGCGATCACCGATCCCAACTCGCCGGCTTTTGGCCGCGAGATCGTTTTCCTCGACACCCCCGGTCACGAGGCTTTCACTCGCATGCGTGCGCGTGGATCGAAGGTCACCGATATCGTGGTGCTGGTCGTTGCTGCTGATGATGGGGTGATGCCGCAGACCTTGGAAGCAATCGATCACGCCAAGGCTGCGAACGTTCCCATGATCGTCGCAGTAAACAAGATCGACAAGCCAGACGCGATGCCAGAGCGAGTGAAGAAGCAACTCGCCGATCGTGGCCTCATGCCGGAAGACTGGGGCGGCAGCACCGTATTCGTGGATGTTTCCGCCAAGCAGAAGACCAATCTCAACCTGCTGATGGAAATGATCTGCCTGGTTGCCGACCTGCAGGACTTGAAGGCGGTGCCTGACCGGCTGGCGCAGGGCACAGTGCTCGAAGCCAAGCTCGACCGCGGCCGCGGGCCGGTGGCGACCGTGCTGGTGCAGAACGGTACCCTGAGGACCGGCGATAACTTCGTGGTCGGGAATGTCTTCGGAAGAGTTCGCGCCATGTTCAACGATCGCGGCGTAGCCCTGGACGCAGCGACTCCCGCAACCCCGGTGGAGATTCTCGGACTGGAGAGTTTGCCACAAGCCGGCGATCAACTCGTCGCCGTGGCCGACCGCGAGAAGGCACGCGGCATCTCGGAGTATCGCGAAGGCAAGGCCCGCGAAGCTCAGCTGGCCAAGAGCTCGCGAGTCTCGCTCGAAGGCCTGGCAGAACAGCTGAAGTCGGCGGGACAAAAAGAGCTGGACATCATCCTCAAAGGCGATGTTCAGGGATCGGTCGAGGTGCTCAGCGACGTGTTGACCAAGCTGTCGAACGACCGGGTCAAAATCAAGATCTTGCTCAGCGGCGTGGGTGCCATTACGGAGACCGATGTGCTGCTGGCCTCGGCGTCAAATGCGGTCATCATCGGTTTCAATGTGCGACCCGAACGGAAGGCGCAGGAACTGGCTGAGCAGGAGAAAGTCGACATTCGCCTGCACTCCATCATCTACGAGTTGGCCGACGAGATTAAGCGCGCCATGACCGGCCTGCTCGAACCGATCATCAAGGAAACTTATCTTGGACGCGCGGATGTCCGCGACACCTTCCGTGTGCCCAAGGTCGGTGTGATCGCTGGATGCTATGTCACCGATGGTGTCATCAAGCGTGATGCCGAAGTTCGCCTGTTGCGCGACAACGTGGTCGTCTTCAAGGGCAAGATTGGATCGGTGCGTCGGTTTAAAGAAGATGTTAGTGAAGTTCGCCACGGCATGGAATGCGGCATCTCAATCGCAAACTATGGTGATATCAAAGTGGGGGATGTCATCGAGGTATTCGTCACTGAGAGAGTGGCGGCGGAAGCCTTCGTGTAGAAGCAGTTGTCAGTAGCCAGTTGTCAGTAAAGGGCCGCGGCGACTGGCTTAGAGAGGGCGTAGCTTTTAGAGGCGCCGTTGCCATCCTCCATGGTTGCCGTCCCGAGAAGGGCTTTTAGTTCGACGAGGGATCTGCTTTTGAAACGGTGTCTGCCGCACTCACTTACGTTGAAAAAGAGAACCGAAAGACGTCCCGGAACTGAATCCTCTAAAAAGAGGACCTGGCTCCGGGACGATCTGCAATAGGATAGAGAATGATTGCGTATCTCACGCTCGAGATCCGCATTGAAGGCGCGCACTCGCTCAAAGACAAACGGCAGGTGGTGCGCAGCGTGAAGGACGGACTGCGCGCTCACTTCAACGTTTCCGTCGCAGAACTCGACCCCAGCGAGGCATGGCAGCGAGCTACGTTGGGCGTGGTTGGCATTTCCCATTCGCGCGATTATCTGGAAGGCCTGATGCGCAACGTGGAGCGGCACGCGGTTCGCACAGCTAATAACAGCGGCGGCGAGGTCACAGATTCGTTTCTTGATTTCTTGAATGAAGCAGAATTTGGCGGGCGTGCAACCCAGGAACCGTGATGGTTATCACCGCCAGCTTGACGAGTGGGCGTATTCTCTAACGTTCCCCTATTTTCGGCTGGCAGAATAGAAGGCAATGGAGAACCGGGGACAGAAGTACCATCGCGGCCGCATGGCAGAAGCTTTGCGGGAAGAAATTGTCGCCCTGGTGGAAGGGGAGCTGGGCGATCCTCGGATTGGGTTGGTCAGCGTTAACGAAGTTATTCTGGGGCCAGATGGTAGAACGGCACGGGTGTTGATTTCAGCGGCCGGCGACGAGAATGAAGCAGAGCAGAGCCTCAAAGGGTTGAGTGCAGCGGGCGGCTATATTCGGCATGAACTGGTAAGCCGCCTTGGTATCCGCCAGGCTCCGGAACTCATATTCGTACTGGACAATTCGGAGCAGTATGGCGGAAGGATTGAAGAGCTGTTGCATCGAATTCAGAAAAGGAAGCGTTAGGGTCGAACCCGGAACACTAGGATGCTGGACGAAGTTCTGAATCAGATCGGCAGAAGACAGAAGTTCATTCTCACCTCGCATGCCCGGCCCGATGGCGATGCGGTTGGATCGGTGCTGGCCTGCTGCCAGATTCTACGCAGCATGGGCAAACAGGCAAGCGTCGTCCTGAGCGATGGCGTGCCAGGTGTTTACCGCCCGTTGCCCTTCAGCGATTCGGTGCTGCGGAGCACCGAAAACGCTCCCCCGCCGGAGGCGGTCATCATCCTGGAATGTGATAGCGTGCAGCGTACCCGCTTGACTGGCCTGGAGCAACATTACCTCATCAACATCGATCACCATTCCACCGCACGTCCGTTCGCCGACGTGAACTGGATCGATCCCAGCGCCTGCGCGACGGCGGAAATGATCTTCCGTCTGGCGCGCGAGGCCGGGGTGCAGATCTCACCCGAAGTTGCCACCTGTCTTTATACGGCGGTACTCACCGACACGGGTTCATTCTGCTTTAGTGGAACCAACGAGCGGACTTTTGCCTTGGCAAAGGAGTTAGTGCACAGCGGTGCTGACCCAGTCAGGATTGCTCATAACGTGTACTTCTCAACCCAGCTCTCCAAGATGCGTCTGCTGGGGGCGGCCCTTAGCAGTCTCCACCGTGACGGTAGTCTGGCCTGGATGCACGTGGATCGCGATTCTGTGGAACGTTGCCAGGCCAACGAAGAAGATTGCGAAGGATTAGTTAATTACGCATTAGCGATCGACGGCATCGAAGTGGCATTATTCTTCCGGGAACAGCCGGACGGGGGATTTCGCGTGAGCCTACGCAGTAAGGGCGCCGTCAATGTCGCCGCAGTCGCCGAGCATTTCGGTGGGGGTGGACACGAGTGCGCCAGCGGTTGCGCGATGCCCGGCCCCTTATCGGTCGCAACAGAGCGGCTGCTGGCTCAATTTCGCATTCGCGGTTACCACCCGGCGGTGCAGTAGCGATTCCCAAGAGAACGGATCATGCCTTGAAACAGAACCGCATCCTCTCGGAGGAACGCACTCGCCGCTCTACCGACGTTATCGCCCTCATCGCCTTCTGCGGATTCCTGTATTTTCTTGGCATACAAATCATCGGCCTGGTAGGTGCTGACGAGCCGCGCTACGCGCAAATCGCGCGGGAGATGCTGCAACGCCGTGATTGGGTCACCCCGGTCCTATACGGTCATCCCTGGCTGGAAAAGCCACCGCTCTACTACTGGTGCGCCATGGTTTCATACAAGGCGACTGGAGGTGTGAGCGATTGGGCAGCGCGATTGCCTTCGGCAATTCTGTGCTCGCTGATGATCTTCTTCACCTACGTCTGGGCACGCCATTTTCGCCGGGGGATGCAGCTTGACGCGGCATTGATTACGACAGCCTCGGCGATCTTTATTGGCTTCGGGCGAAGCGCGTCCACCGACATGCCTCTGACAGCGATGTTCACCGTAGCCATGCTGTGCTGGTATGGATGGTATTCCAACCAGAATCGAGGTTGGCTGCTGGGATTCTATCTCTTTGCCGGACTGGGAACCTTGGCGAAGGGGCCGGTTGCCATCTTGCTCGCTGGACTAATCATCATGATCTTCGCCGCGCTGCGACGCGATGCGCGATTAATTCTCCGGACACTTTGGCCAGCCGGCATCCTGCTGTTTCTGGCAGTAACCTTGCCGTGGTTTATAGCGGTGCAGCGCGCCAATCCGGAATTCTTCCGCACGTTTTTTCTACAGCACAACTTGGAGCGCTTTAGCAGTAACCTCTACCACCATCCCCAGCCGTTTTGGTTTTACCTTCCGGTAGCGCTGCTGGCGCTCGTGCCTTGGACTGTTTTTGTCATTGCTGCGCTTGTCGATGCCATTCGCGACTGGCGTTTCTCGGTACAACAGCCACCCGGATCGGAAGATCTGCGTACCTACCTGACGATATGGTTTCTGCTGCCGATAGTATTTTTCTCGCTGTCGCAGTCGAAGTTGCCGGGATACATTCTGCCCGCAATTCCGGCCGGCACTATTCTGCTGGCCAATTTTGTTTGGCGGCGCGAGCAGGTAGGAGAAAAACCGAGCACGTGGATCGGTCTGCTCCATGCGCTGCTCTCTGCGGCCATGTTGGTCGCAGCCCTGGTGGTGCCGTTCAAACTACTAAAGCTGTCACTGCCGGGAAAAGTGATCATCGTCGCGGTAGCGCTGGCGATTACAGCGATTCTTTCGCTTGGATTAAGTCTGCGGTTCCAGGGCTACCGTGTGTTGCGGTTCATCACGCTTGTGCCGATTGTGATTGCATTTGCGCTGTTGCTGCGTGGCACCGCACCGATCATCAACTTTTTGCAATCGGCACGCCCCGTAGAAGAGGCGATTCATCAGAGCGTCCTCGGACAAATTCCAACCATTGCGGTCTATGATGTGCCCCCTGGAGTGAAATACGGATTGGGGTTCTACCTTAACCAGCCGATCCTAAGCTACGAGCAAAATGAAATCCCTCCTTTCGATCACCTGGTGGTGTCCGCTAGTGGCGCTCATAAGGAACTGGAATATCGGCTTGCCGGACGGAGCGTGACGCGCATCGGCGGCTTCGCACCCCAGCACCTGGATTTTTATGTGGTGTCGGGAAAAACCTCGGAACAGACTAAACCATAGCCCCCACAACCCTTCCACTTTCCACTGGTCCTTTTAAGACTTAGGCCGAGTTACTAAAAAGGGCGCGGCCGAAAGCCGTGCCCTGTGATGAGTATCAATCGAGCCAACCGCGGTAAAACCCCTCCAGTCCCTAACGCGGCGGCTCAGCATTCCCGCGTGGCTCGCGATTCTCCTTTGGAGGTGCGCTCTCATGCGGCGGAGCCGCATGTTGCGCCGGTGGCTGGCTCACGTGCGGAGCCGGTTGGTTCTGGTGCGCTGGCGGAGGCGTCTCCCTGCGCGATTCTGGCGGGGAGGGGTGTCCAGCATTGTGCGCGACAGTGGGATTCTCCGGACGCGGAGCAGCCGAATTATTGGGATGCGGTGTACTCTCATGTTCCGGCGGACGCGGTACGTTATTGGGACGCGCCGCAGCGCTATTGCCATGTGGAGCCGGCTCAGTCTGGTTCACGTGAGGTGGAGGATGCGGCGCTTGTCTGGCGGGTTCCGCAGCGGGGGCGTTGTCGCGGTTGTGGGCCACTGTCGAATTATTTGGCCGTGGAGGGGCAGCGTTGTTGTTCGGCTGCCGTTCAGTCTCCCGGGTTGGCGGATGCGGAACATTATTATTATTATTCGCCGTATTGGGGTGCGGTGGGTTATTGCGATTGGCAGTGGTCGCTCGCTCGGGCGGATGCGGAGTGCCAGGGTTGCTTGCCTTAGTCTGTTGCGGGGCACGTACCGCTGGATTATTCGTCACCGGTGCATTCTTCGCCGCAACCACACCGGCACCGTGGAAGGCAGTTGGTTTGGGAGTTGCCGCTACTTCAGGCCGGCCGTGGTTCACCGACGCCCATTGCGCACGATCGTTGCGCGCCAACTGTTCATGCTGGGTCTGCACCGAAGTCGCACCGACGTGTCGCTCGCGTGCTGCAGCTTCCTGGGCAGCACTGGGCCGGGCATTGATTCCTCCTTGTCCGCCGTTGTAGCTAACACGATTCACGGTGTGGTTAACCACCGTGGTGTTGTAGGTGTTGTGAATGTTGGTGACGTTTACGCGATTCACGGCTCGGTTATAGTAAAAATCTCGACCGTGCCAATAACCGCCTTGATAGCCGTTACCGTAGTAGCCATAGCCGTAGTTAATGCCGCCATAGAACCCAACCTGCGGACCCCAGTATCCGGGATTCCACACGTAGGCGTTGCCGCCCCATCCCCAGTAGCCGGGTGTCCATAGATAACCCACTTGGGGAGCCATCACCCACGTTCCGGGTACCCAGAAGTAGCCATCGGGACCGTACGCCCAATAGCCGGGCGTCCAAATGTAGCCGGGAGCCGGACAAAAAGGTTGCTGATACACCGGAAGCGGAGGCGGAGCAATCCCTACCGATATAAACACTGCTCCAAATGACGATATGGATACTGCGAGAATCAGCAATGTTAGGGCGATCAACTGACTGCAACGGACGATACGCATATTTCCCTTTCCTCTCCCATCCGCCGCCCGGCCAGTTGCGCGAATGCAATGGCAAATCTCTTTGGACTTCGCCAACTTGGAGTTTCAATTTTTGGTCTTGCTTCTCCCACATACGAATCGGTTTGGCTGGGAAGAGTTGCTAGGGAAATCAGCGCGGTAACGGCCAATATTTTTCGGGCTGAGGAACTTGTAGGCAACCTTGCAGAAACGTTTAAGGTTCGCCTCAGACGACACCACGAGAACCCATCGGGGAAGTGTCTATTGTGTTGGTTCCCGATCTGAGGTGAAGTAGATATGTGCGTGTAACAACTAGCCAGCGCGCTTGAAGTACTGCACAGCGCGTTCGTGAGCTTCGGCTTTATCGCGGCTCTTGAAGGTGCCGAGATTTCGACGCTTGCCCGTCTTTGCGTCCTTCTTCCGTGAGTAAAGGCGGTATTCTCCAGATTTGAGTTTGCGAATCATCGTTGTTCATCTCCTCAAAACGAATGGATGACGAAACCGCATCGATGGTGGCCCGAACTCAGTGCTGCGCTGCCGTCGCTTTTCTGGCTTCCACGCGAGCGCTATGTTCAGCCGCCGACAAGTAGGCGCCGCCCAGCAACAGCATGCCACTCCAGAATGACCAGAACATCAGCGTCACTGAAACTGCGAAAGGTCCGTACACTTCCTGAAAATTCAACCAGGGAAGGGCCAGAATGTAAATATATTTCGCAGCCTCAGACACCAAGCCGGTGATAATGGCTGCCGGCAGCACCGCTCGGGCGGCCACCTTCCCGTGCGGTAGTACCCAGTAGATGAGGAAGTAGATGCCGATAGTCGCCAGGATCGCCGAGGCTTTCATCACGATGAATCCCAGTCCTGCAAAGACAAAGTTCTGGTCGCCGATTACAAGGCCCAGCATTTTCAGGTTCTGCGCGGTCAGCGCGATCGAGAGCATCGCCAGACAGCCACACGCCGAAGCCAGTCCCAGCGAAACCAGCAGGTTCATGAGGTAGGACCGATTCTTCTTGAAGCCCCAGATTCTATTGAGTGCCACTTCCAGAGGAAGAAAGATTCCGGTCGAGGTGATGAGCAACATGATGAACGACAACACCTGACCTCGTCCTCGCACACTGGCGAGAAACTGTAAGTTGCGGATAACGAAATCTTTGTTGCTGGGCAAGTAGTCGCGCAACAGTTGCAGAACCACGTTGTACATGGCCTGAGAGTGAATGACTCGACGGATGAGGGTGAGCAGCAACACAATGAACGGGAAGAACGAGAGGATGGCATTGGCTGCTACCGAAAAGGCATAAGTATGCACCTCGGTTTGCGTCAGGTAGCGGAGTGTGGACCAGCCATGCCGACGAAGACGGTGTGACAGGCTGTAGGTTTCGGGCAAACTCTGAAACAGTTCCTGGCGGTCATCCTCTCTCAGCAGGCGGACAGCCGCCGTCCCTGCAACTGGCAGTGGATCTCCCAACTCATTGTTCTTGTTAGATTTAAGAGTGCTGGCCATACTTGCGGTCGAGGGTGTCGAAATTGCGGGCGGCACTTGGCCTTTTGCATCTTGGCGAGTTACTTCAGAATCACTGCTCATCCGAGTCTTAATCCTAACAGAGCATGCTTCAAGGCTCGGCCAGCTTGAGCCTGCCGCGTGGCCTTCGGCCCATATTGGGCGGGCAAGCCTCTGTGATGAAAACGCTTGCCAGAGTCCCCATGTTCCTGTAATCATCTCCTGCTCCCCTCTCGAATGGGTGAGGGAGGAGCTTTCGGTGCCACCGAAACGCGGATTTGGGTTGATGTTTCTGTCAGCAGTCGAAACTCACGCATTGTACTGGCTCCAGGGATCTGCTCTGCCGCGGGCGTATTAGTCCGCCAAGACGGATTCAGGGGGCTTTTCCATTGCAGAGAGCTGCGAACTGAGCCGCAACCCTTGTTTCCCGGCAACGTTGAGACGTCTTCCGAGCCTGCTCCTCAGGGTTGTGTTCGGAACGTTCGCGAGGCAGGGGTTTCTTCCAAGTTCTATAGGTGAAAGGAGTAAGTTGTGAGAGAGAAAGGTACAGTCAAGTGGTTTAACGGAGCCAAAGGGTACGGATTCATCCAAAGATCAACGGGCGAGGATGTGTTCGTGCATTTTTCAGCTATCCAGGAGAACGGATATCGGAGCCTCAATGAGGGCGAAACAGTTGAGTTCGACCTCACTAAGGGACCAAAAGGCTTCCAGGCCGCCAACGTGCAGCGCGTGTAAGACGTCTCCGCCACGTGGAAGCAGGTCACGTTCGCGTCGCTTCATGAATTTTCGGCTTCCGAATGCGGCCAAAACCACTAAAACCCTCCTGTCGCGGGAGGGTTTTTCTGGCGTAACGCGCAGGTCAACTCTCTGCCTCTGTCCTCGAAGTCCAGGGTTATGACAAAGAAGAGAGCGACATTATTGGGTAACTTTGCTCGCGCTATTTACTTTGGAGAGTTCACTTCCAGAATCACACCGCACAAGCGACTCAACTCGCGGCAGTCTTCGTTATTGAGCCTCCCGAAGCTGGAGCCCACAGCCGCGTCGATCTCGGGCTGCATTTTGGCAAGCAGCTTCAGTCCTTTGGCAGTAATGCTGGCCACGGCTTGGCGTTGATCGTCACTCCCACGGGATCGTTTGACAAGGCCGCGGGCCTGCAGACGATCCACCAAACGTGTCACATCGGGAGCGCGGTCGATCATGCGCCTGGCAATTTCGCAACGGGCGTGACCTCGGGGATGAACCCCTCGCAGAATGCGTAACACGTTGTACTGCGGGCGGGTGATGCGGTGCATTTCGCATAATTCGTCCATCAGGTCATTCAACGTCGTGGCGGCGACCAGAAGGCTAAGCAGGGCCTCCTGCATGGGATCGGCGAATTGCGTCTGACTAAGGCGCCGACTGAGGGCCTCATTCATGCCTTCTTTATAGCCAGAATCGGTGCGCTTGTCACGCCGCGGGAAAGAAGCATTTGCGTGCCGTGGAATTGCGAAAACGTCATTTTGCTGGGGCTCGTCTGAGTTCCCCACGCAAACGCTGAAGGCCCCAGCGCGCGTGTTCGGCAACAATCATGTCTTCGTCGCGGCTCAGTTCTTCGAGTATGGGCACGAAGCGTTCTTCATCACCGTTGCCGAGCGCAATGGCGATATTGCGTCGCATGCCATTGAATCGCGCGCGCTTTATGGGTGAACCACGGAACACTTCGCGGAACTCCTCCCGACTCAGGGTACTTAGCCACTCCAAGTCCGGATTCACGAGCTGCGGGCGCGGCTGAATTTCCTGAGTCTTCGTCACCGGTGCTTCACGGTTCCACGGGCAAACGTCCTGGCAGATATCACAGCCGAAAACTTGCCGCCCGATACCGACGCGGAGCTCTTCGGGAATCGCGCCACGTTTTTCAATAGTGAGATACGAAATGCACCGGGTCGCGTCGAGTTGATACGGGGCGGGAAAGGCGTTGGTCGGACAGGCATCGAGACAGCGCGTGCAGGAGCCGCAACGGTCGGGGGGAGGCAGATCGGGCGTGAGTTCCAGCGACGTCAGCATAACGCCGAGAAAGAGCCACGATCCCAACTGCTCGTTCAGGATGCACGTGTTCTTGCCAATCCAGCCGATTCCTGCGTACTGCGCAAAGATGCGCTCGATGACTGGACCTGTGTCCACATAACACCACGTGCGAGGTGCGGGCATCTTCTGCTGCTCACAGATTTCGAGCAGCCCCGCTTCCAGCGCGCGGAGCTTCTCGAGTACAACCTCGTGATAGTCACGTTGCGACCAGGCGTAACGCGAGATCCATCCCTGCGTCGTCGTGCCGGCTTGCGTCGAGTAAGGTTCGTCCGTGTTGTAATTCAGCGCGCACACTACGACCGAACGAGCCCAGGGAGCGGCGTTGGCAAGGGAGGCGCGCTTCAGGTCACCAGACTCATTGCGCGCTTCGAGATATTTCATTTCGCCTGCGCGTCCATGGGCGATCCATTGGGGAAAGAAGCGGTGCTCAGGAGTATCTGCAACTCCGGCAACGCCGGCGAGATCGAAGCCGGCGTCGGAGGCGAGGCGCTTGATGTCGTTCTTCAGATTGGCGGTGGCCGGCACGGGAAGGGCTCGCGCTGATTATACGAGCTATTAAACGCCGACCCAGTTCTGATCAATTGAAGCGCAGTAATTCGCAGCGGAAGAGCCATTTAGTCTATCTACTTTACCCCGTTCTTGAGCTGACTCCGAAGCGTATAGAGGGGTCCTCCAAATCCGAGTCGTAGGCAAATTTTTATTGCTTCATCCGCGTTTTCGACCGACGCACATTGGGCAATCAACTTTTGCTTGATTTGTATCTTCGCTGATGAATAGTAGATGCCCCACAAAATGACTTCTGAGAGCAGTGATTTAGCTTCCGCCGGCAATCGATCGACTATCAATCTACCCAGCAGCTCCGCCCGCCGCTTGTGGAGTTCCGGATTGTCCATTGAAAGACACGCCCATTGAGCGATAAGTGGGTCAAATTGTGGGTATCGAAGAAGCCGGTTTACAACTTGCTCAGACCCGTCTTTGTGATCCAGCAACCACTGCACCTGCGCAGGCCGCAGGATTTTATCCTTGAGAATCGCGCTGACGCTCCAACGAATGTCGTCGAGACGGTCAAAGACAAAGAATCGGTAGAGCTCAAATAAACAATCTACTGTAGGTTGTGCAATCCGTGAGCTTTTCTCGTCGCGATTTTTTAACAGCCACTTGATTGCCTGAAGACCGTAAATTAAGTTCTTGCGTTTCCTTTCGGAAACTCTCTCCCAAATGAGATCCGAAAGATATCTGATACCGTGATCGCTGTATGCACAACTTCGCAGAATTGACCTGTGGGATGCTACGTCATCCACCGAGCGCAGGTACTTCGGGATAAAAACGTCCGGCCCGAACGTCATCAGCGCGAGTTCCAATGATTTCAGAACATTAGACGGCATTCTGACTCACGGGATCGATAATAAGTCACTCGGCGCCCAAGGCACGAGAATATTTAGCCTTACGCCACGCGCGGGATATTTGATCATTGAAATCGCGCCCAAAATCGCGTTTCCCCAGGAGGTCCTTCGGAAGCAGGGCGTTCGATGCCGCTACGATCAAGGCCAAACGGATACGGCTAGACGTGCCGGGACGATTATAGGAAGGTGCTCGGGATCAGCAGTCAGCACCTGGGATGTACCATTTGGCTTCTTCGATTTGGTGTGACCCCGATGGCTGCGAAGCCATTGTCGGCCCTCGGACACTGAGAAGCGCTGTAAGCAATGCCTTCGCAGCGTAGATCATGATTTCTTGCTGCGTTAGTTGTCCGCTGATGGACAAGTGGTTCTGATTTCGGACGTTCCACGGCGTCCCGCGCCCGTCGCGGCGACGATAACTACCTTTGCATCAGGCACTTGCACAAAAGTTGTGATGGCACTTGACGTGTACTTCGTATCTCCTAAGAACGCCGGTCAACAAACAAAAAAATCCTAACGATCGGATCGGTTTTACGTCTTAAAGATAAGTCCTAAACGGGTAATGAGCGGTACGAGGAGGCTGTATGGAGCGCAGATATCTGGTGGCGGCCCT
Source organism: uncultured Acidobacteriaceae bacterium (assembly GCA_963748225.1). Classification (GTDB taxonomy): domain Bacteria; phylum Acidobacteriota; class Terriglobia; order Terriglobales; family Acidobacteriaceae; genus Bog-257. The sequence goes on along the minus strand of CAVVHW010000007.1, from coordinate 558,139 downwards.
GGCGATCATAGCGACCTTCGCTGTGTTCTCTCATGGGCTGCGGACGCTCGAACACGTTTCGGTGATGTATGGTCAACGTGGCGAGGCGAATCTGCATGCGAAATGCAATGCTGCAGACTCCGCGATGTCCCGATTCGCAGATAAGGTGCGGACACATTTGCGTCCGAGCTACCCGGAAGAGGCGCAGATGTTGGCCGAAATGGATCTGCCGATTGCGATGGCGCAAGCGAAGGTCGTTGAGCAGGTGGCGCGGCAGAACATGGCAGCCCAGTGTGCTCGCGCTCAGGCGCTGCGAGAAGCGCACCGCGCCCAGCGCGAAGCAACCAGAATGCGCGAGAGAATGGCCCGCACCAACGGTTCGGGGATGCCAATCGCATGGGAAGCGAATATGGCTGCAGATGTGAATCAACGAGTGCAAGCAAAGACTGCAGCGCTGGCGGAACGTATTGCCGCTCAAACGATGAGAATGCAAATGGCCGCAGAGCAAATGCGGGAAGTTTCCGTACAGTTCTCGGATTCCGACGCGGCCAGCGCCGACTCCGCAGAGGCGGGTCAGGATTCCGACTCCTATGCCAACGATGCTGGTTCTAGAAACCACTGCGATGCAGCGCAAGCTCGCGCGCAACAGAGCGCTCAGGCCACCCGTGCCAGAAGCCGGGCAGTAGCAAACCAGGTTGTGCACAGCCTGGGATACCGATGAAGTCAGCGTTCCAGCTTAGCCACAGATTGAGTACACGGTGCAGTGAGGTTGCTGCACCTTTTTTCTGCGCTAGTAGCGCTTCCTGGTTGCTCCGTCCAAGGAGAGTCTAACCCTGCCTATCACACGCAAAGCGGACAAGGAAGCTTGACCGCCATAGTAAACAGTACGATGATTGAGGCATGAAACACCGCCGCCCTCCTGTCTGTCCCAGGTGCGATAGCAATGAAGATGTGAAGAAGATCGCCTACGGGCGTTTGCCGTCGGACGAACCTGTGGAGTTCCTTCAGGAAGGATATGTGTTGGGTGGTTGCTGCATTCGTCCTGATAGCCCCGAGTGGTACTGCGATGCCTGCGAAGAAAGCTTCGGCACCTGGCGAGAGTCATGGGGCGAACCCCTCAGCGACAGTGTCCAGTAGTTGAGTCCGACGCCACAATTATCCATTTAGTACTTCAAATTCATCGGGTGCCAAACTTTGCCATCCGCGCCCTGCGCTGTTGCCATTCTTCGGTTGCGAAGATTCGGGGTCCCACCTCAATCAGCCGCGGCAGCATCTGGAAGACCGAAATCGGGGTCCACTGCATTCCCTGGCGGGTGCGATATCCCCGGCGGTTGAGTTCTTCCGCGATTACGGAATACGGCCCATCCTGAATGGTCAACTCCATCATGAGGAAGAGGACTTCCCTTTCGGTGGGATTCTCTTCCAGGTGTGGAGGATCGTTGGCAACAACCCGCAAACCGAACGGTACCTCTTCCACCGCCTGCCTGGCAACCTGGTCTTCGGGGATCTCGCGCTCCCACTCCACCGCGACCAGCTTCCAACCTTGTCCAGCCTTTTGCGCCAGATCTTCTGGACCGAACGAGGGCGGCACATCCTGACGAATGCGCTCAATCTTTGCCATACTCACCCCTTGTCCTTCCCAAACGAGTGACTGTGTACCCTCGGGCCACCGATTGGCTTGTCAGTCCTAAGAACATTTGACGGGCCATCTTCATTGTTTTGCAAAGGTTTGTGGTGAGGCTACATAGGCTCGCTGCAAGCTGGAGTCATCACCCGCGAGCGTCCGAATTCGGGATTGCTTGTCCGAAAGCGAACAGGCTAGCTCGTAGCCTAGCTCACAGCAATAGGAAGAACGACCCGGCCAATCCACGCAGCCACCGACGAGCACTGCCCGGTTGCCGCTTCTCTTCGACGGCTGATAAACTTAATGGTTAGATCAGGCGTTCGCCTCACCTTCCTTACTACCTATGTCGAACACAACAGATATTGCAATCGTCAACGGCGCTCGCACGCCCATGGGGCGCTACTGTGGAAAGCTGCGCGATTTTACAGCCACGGACCTGGGCGCGATCGCAGCCACAGAAGCCATGAAACGGGCCGGGGTTGAGCCCGGCGAAATTAATCACGTGGTGATGGGCAATGCGCAGCAGACCTCTGGGGATGCGATCTACGGCGCACGGCACGTGGGCCTCAAGGCGGGAGTTCCCATCGAGGTTCCGGCCCTTACCGTGAACCGCTTGTGCGGCTCGGGGATGCAGTCGATCGTGAGCGCCGCGCAGATGATTCAGCTTGGGGAGTCCAAGATCGCACTCGCCGGCGGGATGGAATCGATGTCGCAAGCACCACACGTAATCCGGGGCATGCGGTGGGGTGTGGGGCTGGGCGAAGGCAAACTCGAGGATTCGCTCATGGTGGCGCTCCTCGACAGCTATTGCGGACTTTACATGGCCAACACGGCCGAACTCTATGCCGGGCAGCACGGTGTCACGCGCGAGATGCAGGATGAGTTCGCCATGCGGTCACAGCAGACCGCCGATGCTGCCTACAAGGCTGGACGTCTTCAGGAGGAAATAACGCCCGTCGCGCTGCGCAATCGCAAAGGTGAGCCAACGGGAGAGATGTTCACCGAGGACGATCACCGCCGTCCGGAGACGACGATGGAGAGCTTGGCTAAGTTGAAGCCGGCGTTCGGCAAGAACGGCTCAGTCACGGCCGGCAATGCCAGCGGAATCGTCGATGGCGGCGCGGCGGTCGTCGTAATGCCGCTCGATGAAGCGCAGCAGCGCAATCTGAAGCCGATGGCTCGTATTGTGAGTTGGGGAATTGTGGGAGTCGATCCCAAGATCATGGGGGCCGGACCGGTTCCGTCTACTCGCATCGCGCTGAAGAAAGCTGGGCTGAAGCTTGAGGACATTGATTTGATCGAGGTGAACGAGGCGTTCGCCGCGCAATACTTGGCCGTCGAGAAAGAGCTGGGTCTCGATCGCAACAAGGTCAACGTGAATGGAGGCGCGATCGCTCTCGGGCATCCGCTGGGTGCGACTGGAACGCGCCTGTTGATAACGCTGATGAACGAGCTGCGCCGCCGCAAAGGCAAGTATGGACTTTCGACCGCGTGCATCGGCGGTGGGCAAGGCATCGCGGTGATCATCGAGAACCTGCAGCGGTGAATAGGAGAGGAGCGGGCGGTGCGCTTAATAAGCGGCGTCATCCTTGGATATTTTGTCTTTGGAATGTCGGCGTATGCGCTCTTCCGTATCACGCATCACGACCCGCATGCGCCGGCCAGCATTACATTTGAGATCGGCAGCATCATTTACGGAATCCTGTTTGCTTTGCTGGCTGGATACGTAGCCGGCTTCGTCGGAGGTCGCCATGACTTGATGGCTTCCAAGGTTGTGGCGGTGTTAGTAGGGCTGGTGGCCATCGTCTCCATGGTTGCCACTGGCGTTGGTTGGTCCCCGATAGCAGCCTTGTTGTTCATGGCGCCGGCGGTGATCGCCGGTGGGTATCTCCGATTGCAGCGAATGGCACCCGAAACAAGAGGAGCAGGAAAGTGACGAAAGAAGAACAGGCTGTGCACAAAATTGTCGATCAACTCGAGTCGGCCTGGAACCGCGGAGATAGCGTCGCATGGGCCGACCTCTTCGTTGACGACGCTGACTTCGTCCACATTCTCGGTGGACACTTTGCCGGGCGTACCAGCATCGAGCGCGGCCATCGCACCATCTTTGACACGATCTACAAAGGCAGTACCAACAGATTTGTGGTGGAGAAGGTGCGGCTCGTGGGCGACTGCGTCGCCATCATCTTTGTGTTTGCGACGCTTAAATTGACAACGCCTGGAATGCCATCACAGCTGAATGCCCGCCCGACGATGGTCCTGGAACGTCGCGATGGCGAATGGAAGATTGTGGCCTTCCAGAACACGCTGGTTACTTCGGAGGGCGCCACGGCCGGCAGGGACGCGCTTGCTGATCAGCACCCCATCAAGGGACTGGCCAAGGCTTTGAGCGATGTGCTTGGCAAAAACGCGACGGTGGGAGCGGATTCCGCCGAATGACCAGCGACGAAAAAGCGCTGCATGGAGTGGTGTATCAACTGGAAGCCGCGTGGAACGCAGCCGACGGGACGGGTTTCGCTGCGCTTTTCGCTGATGACGCCGACTTCGTGCACATCCTGGGTGGTTATTACAGCGGGCGCGCGGCCATTGAAGCCGGACATCGCATGATTTTTGGGACGATCTACAAGGGCAGCACCGTGAGGTATAGCGTCGAGAAGATTAAGTTTCTCCGGCCCGATGTCGCAATTGTCTTTTTGCGCCAGTTTCTGCAGTTTCGAGAAGGCGGGGTTGCGAGCGAGTTGGAGGCGCGACCGACCATCGTTGCAGAAAAGACCGATGGAAAATGGCGGATTGCAGCACTGCAAAACACGCGGATCACGGAGGCCGGTGCGGCACCGAGGCCCGCCGGGACAAATCAAGACTGAGTAGATCAATAAACCTGAATAAGAGTAGCCGCATCCATGTTTGTCATCCTGAGCGACGAGCGAAGCGAGAAGTAAGTAATCTCCAATTGTTCGCAGCGCCATGCAGCTAAGTTGCTGAAATTCTGACGATTGTCATCCTGAGCGGAGCGAAGGACGACTATAGCGGCAGGATTTTCAGGCTGTGGGTAGTTAAGAAATAGGTTGGTACAAAAGGAAAAATGAAATCATGGAAATCAAGAAGGTTGGCGTACTTGGTTGTGGGTTGATGGGCTCGGGCATAGCGCAAGTGGCAGCCACTGCGGGTTTCGACGTGGTGGTGCTCGAACAGGACCAGAAGTTTCTGGACAAGGGCTTTGCCGGTATTGAGAAATCACTGTCACGGTTGGTGGAGCGAGGTCCGGAGAAGGGCGGCTTGACCGCTGAGCAAAAGAGCCAAACGCAGTCGCGACTTAAGGGCACGACAAAAATGCAAGACCTTGCCGACTGCGACATCGTCATCGAGGCCATCATCGAAAATGTTGACGAGAAGCGCAAGACGTACGAGCAACTTGATGGAGTCGTCAAGAAAGATGCCATCTTCGCAACTAACACATCGTCGATCTCGGTCACCGAGTTGATGACGGCGACTAAGCGGCCCGAGCGCTTCATCGGCCTGCACTTCTTCAATCCGGTCCCGATGATGAAGATGGTGGAGGTGGTTAAAACTATCGCCACCGCGCCCGAGGTTTATGACACGGCTTATGAATTCGCGGTGAAGCTGGGCAAAGTTCCGGTGCGCACCAGCGATAAGACCGGCTTCATCGTGAACCGCCTGCTGGTGCCCTATTTGCTGGACGCGATTCGCGCTTACGAGGAGGGCGTCGGCTCGATTACCGACATCGACGAAGCCATGAAGCTGGGCTGCGGATATCCGATGGGCCCGTTCACGCTGCTCGACTTTGTAGGCCTCGATACAACGTACTACATCACGCACGTGATGTTCGACGAATTCAAGGAGCCGCGCTTCGCTTCGCCACCACTGCTCAGGAGGCTGGTGCTGGCGGGCTGGTACGGTCGCAAGTCGGGTAAGGGCTTCTACGATTACAGCGATCCCAACAAGCCGGTGCCGGGAAAGTTTGTGTAACAAAGTCAGCAGTTAGCATTTGGCATTAGCTGTTAGTAAGTACAATTCGAGAGCTTCGCAATTTTCATACGCCGGGCTATGGACGAGCTGAGAGTTGAGTCCCACGCAGTAGGACGGAAGAGCGGAGCCCAGCGCTTCAGCGCTGGGGTGTTTCCGGAGAAGGTTGAGTGCGGCAGGCACCCAGAAAGAATTGCGAAGAACCTCGCCGACTAAAGTCAGGCTCGGGATGACGAAAAGAGACGAGCTTAACGGCGCCCCTGAAGGTGCGCCCCTTCAAAACACGACTAGTGCGAAGATGCGGGGAGACACATCCATGACCGACTTCCAAAACATTAAGTTCGAAAAGAAGAATCACATTGCCTACATCACCATTGACCGGCCGAAGGTGCTCAACGCGCTGAACATGGCCACCATGCAGGAGCTCAAGGACGCCTTCGCCTCCGTAAAAGATGACGCTGAGGTCCGGGTTGTCATCTTGACGGGCGCTGGCGAAAAGGCGTTCGTCGCAGGAGCTGACATTAGCGAACTCTCGCAGCAAACGCCGGTATCAGCCAAGGAGTACACGCATCGGGGGCAGGCGATTGTGGATGCGATCGAGAACCTCGGCAAGCCGGTGATTGCCTGCATTAACGGCTTCGCACTCGGCGGCGGCTGCGAACTGGCGATGGCCTGCACCATGCGCCTGGCGAGCGACAACGCCAAGCTCGGCCAGCCTGAGGTGAAGCTCGGACTGATTCCCGGTTACGGCGGCACGCAGCGCCTGTCGCGGCTCGTGGGCAAGGGGCTGGCGATGCAGCAGATCCTGACCGGAGAGATGATTACAGCGCAGGAAGCCTATCGCATTGGCCTGGTGAACGAGGTTGTTCCGCAGAGCGAGCTGATCGCGCGCGCCGAGGCGATCGCCGCCAAGATCTTCGCCAATGCCCCGCTGGCGATTCAGTACGCGATGGAGGCGGTAAACCGCGGCTTCGATCAGCCATTGGCGGATGGTTTGTTTTTGAGGCCACGCTGTTTGCCGTTTGCTGCGCCACCGAAGACAAGAACGAGGGCACGCGGGCTTTCCTAGAGAAGCGGCCGGCGCAGTTCAAGGGGAAGTAACCGAAGCAGAGTCCTTCGCCAAAACAAAACCGGCCGCCGAGGCGACCGGTTTTTACTAACCACGAATCACGATCCACTAATTAATCTCCGTACATTACTTCGCGCTCTTCTACGACGGGCTCGGCGGGCTTGATGCCGCCGATGCTGCCGAGAGGAATGAAACCGTCGTTGACTACCGGCTTCTCGCCAAGTACGTGTTCCTTGTAGAGCGCCAGCATACGGGCTTTCTCGGCTTCGGCTTTCACGCGCTCTTCGCGGGCCTTGAACTTCTCCTGGCGTGCGTTTTTAGCGATGCCAAGATCGTCGAGCGTGTGGTTGGCTTCGGCGTTTACGTGTTCGTCAACCAACTTGAGGGTGTGCGCGGTGGTCTCGAGGCCAACCTTCTTGCCGCCGGCGAAAATCTCATGACGGCCATGCTCTTCGTACCACTTTGTCAGAGTCGCGGTCATGTGCATCTTCTCGACGATATTGCGCCAGCCCACGCCGGTGTTATAGGCGCAGAAGCTGATCTCGCCTTCCTGCGTGGCGTAAGGGATGATGCACTGCTCGGTGCGGCGGAAATCGTAGTTGAACAGGTCCTGGAACCACATACCAGCGATGAACAGAAAGTTCCAGCGATCGCGGCGGCGGCGCTCAATGTCGGTCTCTGTGCGATCACCGCTGACCTTGCCGTAATCTTTGCCGGTCGCGCCGAAGGTCTTGTCGAACTTCTTCAGCAGGTCGGTGAATTTGAAGTGTGTCGGCGACTTGAAGGGGTCGTAGTTCTTCAGCAGGGCCAACGTCATTCCGGCGATGGACATCCACTTGCCGCGGGCCGCGTCGTTCACCTTGGCGATGTCTTTCGCGATGGTGTCGCCGTTAAGGAATGCTGTGACCGGGACCGCTTCCTTGGTTTCCTTGTCGATCATGACGGCCATGCCGACGCCGCAATTGGGGTGGCAGCCGCAGCTCAACGATCCCCAATCCTTGTCGGGCCCGTGAACCAGGTCGGCCCAATCGGAGAAGGTGCTCATGAACGAGATAGGAAACCAGTCGCGGACGGGCTCGCCCAGTCCGGTCTGGCTCTTCACGTCGTGCGCGAGATGAGACAGCGTGTAACGCTGCGCCTGACGGCGCTCGTCGGTGATGGCCTCGTCGCGTCCGGTAAACGATACCGGCTGGAACGAGAGGAACGAAATGCGCTTGGGATTATCGAGCGCGAACTGAATGATGCGTCCGACCTGCTCGTTGTTCAGGTCGTTAACGATGGTCACGACGGGCACAATCTCGACGCCGGCGTTGTGCAGGTTCTCGATCGCCTGCAACTTGACGTCGAACAGATTGCCGACCAGGCGATGCGAGTTGGCGGCATTGCCGATACCGTCGAACTGCAAGTACGCGTAGCGCAAACCAGCTTCAAACGCTTGCTTGGCGAACTCGGGACTCTTGGCGAATTCGATACCGTTGGTAGCAGCCTGCACGCTGTTATAGCCGACCTTGCGCGCGTAAGCGACGGCGTCGAGGAAGTAGGGCGACAACGTAGGCTCACCACCGGAGAACTGCACCGACATCTGGCGGCGCGGCTTGATGGTGATGGCATTGTCGAGCATGGTCTTGATCTCGTCCCAGGTCAGCTCATGAACGAAGCCAACCTGGTTGGCGTCCATGAAGCAGGGATCGCACATCATGTTGCAGCGATTGGTCAGGTCGATGGTCAGCACCGATCCGCGGCCGTGCAGCACGGTGCTGCTGCCGTGATGATGCAACTTCTCGTCGTTGTGGGCGCGGATGTCGCGGCCCGGGAAAACTTCCTCAAGGTGCTTGAAGAACGCGGTGTCCATGGCCATTACGTCTTCGAAGTGGCCGTGTATGGGGCAGTCCTTCACCATGAGGATCTTGCCATCGCGCTCGATGATCTGCGCCTTGATCTCGCCAGCCTTCTCGTTCATGAGAACTTCGAGCGGCAGTTTGCCATCGATGATTTCCTGGCGAATTTGAGGGACGCACTTGGGGCACAGCGAATCGGTAGCGCGTGGCCAGCCGAGCGGCGGCTTCGACTTCTGATACGACTTCAACAGTGGCTTGTCGGACCACTTGGGCGTAAACGAAGGATTGGGATGGATGCTATTGAACTTGTCGAAAACAGCCCATGCGCCCTTGGCGGCAACGGTAACGGCTTTCTCAACATACTTAACCGGCTTGTGCATTTACGCCTCTCTACTGAGTATGAATGACAGTGGCCAACTCACGTTGTATGGACCACGTTCCTCTACTACTTATGTACTAGGTTAACGGTGCCGGGCAAAAGGGCCAACTGAGATAGAGCAAGTGGGCGGATTTAGCGGGTCAGCGGGTGGTATCGAACATTGAACGGTGAGCTGGATCACAGGCCTATGTTATTGAAAGGCAAGGCCATCTGCCCCGCTCCAGCCAGAGGAGGCCAGAGCGGGGCATAGGAATATTGATTCGACCTGCCGGAACATCCCGGGCGTTCTTGCAGCTTTACTGCTGGGGCGGATGCATTCCCTGCATCATGCCGCCCATGTCCATCTTGGTATAGCCGGCAGGAATCTGGAACAGGCTGGCATCAGGCTCACCCTCCCTGATATTGGTCAGTTCCCACGTTGAATCTTGAGTGACGGTCTTGATGGGAAAATGCAGTTTCTGATCGACCCACACATTCGAGACTTTGCCCTCTTTGTCGGTGATCTGCCAATGATCGCAAGTGCGGCCATTTACATCTTCAACTCCCATATGCTTGCAAGTAGTACCCGGATCGGCAGCGCAGGGATTGTGCGGATCGGCGAGCGGCTTAATATCGGACCAGGCCATGTGGCGGCGCCCCGGCGTCTCGCCCGCTTGATGCTCCATGTACATATGCTGCGCCGGCATCAGGATGTCGGTGGTCTGGGTTTTGAAGTCGGTAATGATGATGCTCTGGCCGCCGCCGGGACCGCCACCCAGCATGTCCATGCGCATGTGTCCTTGTCCGAAGTAGATCTTTCCGTTCATATCGCGAGGACCGGCAGAGTTGCGAGTTGAGGTCATTTGCATGTCGGCGGAAAATGGCGCCGGCCCCATGGGCGCTTGCGCCAGAGCAAGTTGAAGGAATAGAAGGACGGCAGCGGATAGAAGAAGAACGTTTCGGATTCGCGAATTCACCAGGATCTCCTTGATCAGGAATCTTCCAACCTTGCCAAGCGGCAATCCCGAGTCTACGACGAAATCGGCGGGTGGGTCGAGATACGAATCGGCGCGGTGGCTTTTTCGCGCAAAGGGCGCAACAATACTGGATAGCGCGGCGGCGCTTGGACTATATTCCTAACAACTTCATAGGGAACGCTTGGTGTTGTGCGTTGAGGAGGAGAATCTCTGATGGGCGCTACAGGCATGTGGGTACGCAAGCTCGACACCGCCTCCACCGGCGATCCTCTGGTACTGGTGGTGGTGGAGGGCAGTGATCGCCGTACCCTGGTGCTGGAGCACTTTCCCTTCACCGTGGGCCGACGCACCGATCGCGATCTGGTGATGGCCGATCCGCGGGTGTCGCGGGAGCACGCGCAATTTATTCGCGAGGCCGACGGCACCTACATCGTGGATCAGAACAGCCGCCACGGCACGTTTGTGAATGGAGAGCGTGTCAACCGGCGCAAGTTGGCGCGCAACGATCGCGTGGAATTCGGCGTCCAGGGCGCCGCGTACACGCTGTTCAGCCCCGACCGTTCCCCCTCAAGCGCCGCGCAGCAATTTCTGAGCCAGTTCTCGACCTGGAAGCCCGCCACCGGCGCGGGGTCGGACCTGGAGATGCTCAACGTGTTCCTGGAGGCGGCACGCAAGCTGAATACCAGTGGCGTGCTGGACGATGTCTTGAATGCGCTGCTAGAGGCGGCGCTGCGGCTGACACGGGCTGAGCGGGGATTCGTCTTCCTGCGGCATGCTGACGGCGAACTGCGCCTGGCCGCAGGACGCGACAAAAAGGGCGAGAGCATCAGCGATGACAGCACGATCTCACGTTCGGTGCTGCGCGACGCCGCCAAGAGTGCGTCGGAATTTCTCGTAACGGATACGGACGATACCGACAAGCTGGCCGGGCGCGAGAGCATTGTTGCGCATAACCTGCACAGCGTAATCTGCATTCCGCTACGCAAGACGGTGATTCAAGACAAAGTTCGGGAAGAGACCAAACCGGGCGATTCGGATGTGCAGGGAGTTTTGTATCTGGATGCGCATTTTCTGTCGGGCAAGCTCTCGTCGGTGAGCCACGATATTTTGCGGACCATTGCCAATGGGGCTGCGACGCTGGTTGAAAACGCCGCTCTGGTACAGGCGGAAGACGCGGCCAAACGCTATCGCCAGGAGTTGGCCATCGCCGCAGAAATTCAGCAACGCCTGATGACAGTGACAGTTCCCGACGTACCGTTCGCAAAGGTGAACGCCATAAGCTACGCCTGCAAGGACATCGGCGGAGATTTCTTCGATCTGGTCTACACCGAGGCAAAACTGTCGCTGATTGTGGCGGATGTTTCCGGGAAGGGAGTTTCCGCGGCGGTGGTGGCGTCGATTCTGCAAGGCATGCTGTACTCGCAGTTGGCTCGCGATTCGTCACTGCCGGAGATGATCGCGGCGGTAAACCGCTTCCTGTGCGACAAAGTGGGAGGTCAGAAGTACGCCACGCTAGTAATTGCTCGCCTTCTGGGAAGCGGAGAGATGGAACTGATCAATTGCGGCCATGTACCCCCGTTGCTCATCTCTGGGAATTCGGTCGCTAAGCTCGAGGAGGGGAACTTACCGGTGGGATTGGTTCCGGGCGCGGATTTCCAGGCCACGCGCCTGCAATTGAAGCCAGGAGACCGGCTGGTACTGGTGACCGACGGAGTCACCGAAGCCGAAGATGCCGAGGGTGAGTTCTTCGGTATGGAGCGGCTGGAGAAGTGCGGCAAGGACGGGTTTGCCGCGATCGAGCAGGCGGTCACCGATTTTCGTGGGGATACGGCACTGACAGACGACTGCACGATCACCGAGATCATCTATCGCGGGGAGACTTAAAAAATCTTTCACCGCGGATTGCGTGGATGTGGGTCGCGAATAAAGGCAAACCGACCACGGATCTCCACGGATTCTCACGGATTTGATTTTGAAGTAAGTCGCTCCGCCGCGGGTAGTCCCGAGGAACTAGAATGGTCAGAGTTTGGATTAACCCCTTCTAATTTCGCTGGTAATTCCATTGCACAGACTGCTGTTGTGAAGAGCAGCGCCCTGGTTGGGCGAGCGCTGCTCGCGCCTGGCCAAAGGCGGGACGGAAATCCATGGCCGTAGCGATCGATGGGATGGACGAGATTACCCGGGAGTTCCTGAGCGAGAGCGCCGAAGGCCTGGACGTGTTCGAGCGGGATTTGGTCGAACTGGAACGTGAGCCCGGCTCGCCGGGTCTGCTGGCAGAGATCTTCCGTGCAGTACACACGCTCAAGGGTAACAGCGGTGCTCTGGGATATCCCAAACTGGAGTCGATAGCCCATGCCGGCGAGAACGCGCTCGGTCTTTTGCGCGACGGTAAGCTGACGCTAAGTTCGGAGCTCACCAGCGGACTGCTGGCAATGGTGGACGCGCTGCGTGGGTTGCTGAAGGCAATCGAAGAAACCGGTAATGAGGGGGATGGCAATTACAGATCCGTTGTGGACCTGTTGAAGGAGCTTAGCGAAAGCTCGATGGAGACGAATGAGACTAGTGAAGAACTCCGAAGAGAAACCCTCTCGTCGGCTAAGACCGAATCCTTATCATCAGAAAAACATATCTATCGCGGGCTGAAGCCCGCGAGAGATGACAACAATAAAGAGCTTACCGACACACCTAAAGGTGTGCCCCTTCAAAACGTCTCCCCAAACCGGCTTTTTCAGCAACCTCCTAGAACCCTGTCTCCAAACCTGGCTCCAGTTCCCACCCCCGCAGCGGAAGAGCTGCACGACGCAGCCTTGGCGGCGAGCGTCCGGGTAAACGTCGGTGTGCTCGACCGCATGATGAACCTGGTGGGAGAGTTGGTACTGACCCGCAATCAAGTGCTCCATTCTGCCTTGCGGCAATCCGATGCCAGCTTTGCCGATGCGGCGCAGCGGCTGAAGTCAGTTACCGATGGCTTGCAAGAATCGGTGATGAAGGCGCGAATGCAGCCGATCGGTAGGCTATGGAACAAACTTCCGCGATTGGCTCGCGACATGGCGGCGCAGTGCGGAAAGCAGGTCGCGATCGAGATGAAGGGTCCGGAGATCGAACTCGACCGAACCATCCTGGAGGCTATTAAGGACCCGCTGACCCATATTCTGCGCAATGCTATCGATCATGGCATCGAGTCTCCGGAGCGGCGCACAGAGGCCGGAAAAACCGTCGTCGGTCATGTGTTCTTAAGCGCCTTTCACGAGGGCGGCCGGGTCCTCGTGGAAATCAGAGACGACGGAGCGGGCATCAATCTGCCGCGAGTACGGGAGAGAGCGGCTAAGCGCGGACTGATCACAGTGCAACAAGCGGCCAGTATGAACGAGCAGGAGCTGACGCGACTGGTTTTCACTCCGGGTTTCTCCACGGCAGAGACGGTCACGAACCTGTCCGGCCGAGGGGTTGGGCTGGACGTGGTCAAGACCAACATCGAGAGAATTGGCGGGATGCTCGATCTGCAAAGCGTGACTGGACAAGGAATAACGTTGAAGTTCAACCTGCCACTGACCCTGGCCGTACTGCCCGCCCTGATTGTCAACAGTGGCGGCGAGCGCTTTGCGATTCCTCAAGCCAGCCTGATCGAGTTGGTCCGCTTGGAACCGAAGCAGGAGCCTGATGCGATTGAGCAAGTGTATGGAGCGGCCGTGTATCGATGGCGTGATGAGCTGCTGCCGGTGGTATTTCTCGACAGCGAGCTGCGGCTACCACCACAAAATACCGAGGCGACTTATATCGTTGTCTTAGAGGTGGGCGCACAGCAGTTCGGGTTGGTGGTGGATGCAATCGCCGACACAGAAGAGATCGTGATCAAGCCGTTGGGCAGACGACTGAGAGGATTGGGATGCTTCGCCGGCGCGGCGATTCTAGGGGATGGGCGGGTGGCACTGATCCTCGATATAGCGGGAGTGGCGCAGTCGGCAAAGGTGGCGAGCGACCGCTCTGTGGCGGCGCGGGAGCGAGCTCCCAGAGCTGAGGGTAGTCCGGATCCCGCAACGCAGAACTGGGTCACATTTCGAGGAGCGACGGGAACACGGTTTGCGCTCCCGTTATCAGCGGTTACGCGGCTGGAAGAGATTCCGGCAGAGAACGTGGAACGCTCTCACGGGCGCGAGGTGGTGCAGTACTGCGGGCGGATCTTACCGCTGCTTCGCAATTCTGATCTATTTCGAGAGCCAGCACTGGAGCGCGACCCGCTGCAAGTGGTGGTGCTGCGCGAAATCGACGAGAGCATGGGACTGGTAGTGGACCGCATCGAGGATATTGTCGAGGAAACCGTGGAATTACGCAGCGGCCGGCAGAGCGGCTTGTTGCAGGGAGCGGCGGTGATCGACGAGCGCGTGGCCGACGTGCTGGATGTGAAGGGCATACTGGCGCTGGCCCGCGAGTCCGCCATTCCAACAGCTGCGGAGAGGTAAAAACATGCCCGGCGAACCACGCTTCTGCACTTTCTTCCTAAGTGGACTGTGGTTCGGAGTTGATGTTGAGGCGGTACGGGAGGTGCTTCGCCCGCACGCCATAACGCGCGTCCCGTTGGCGCCCGATGCGGTAGCGGGACTGATTAACCTGCGTGGCCAGATCGTGACGGTCATCGACCTGCGACGACGCTTGGGATTGCCACCGCGCGAAGCGAGCCAGCCGGCGATGCACGTGGTGTTGGAGAGTGATGGCGAGACCGTCAGTCTGCTAGTGGATGAGGCCGGTGAAGTCGTGCAGGCTGGGCAGGACAGTTACGAAGCGAGGCCGGAGTCTGTTTCAACAGAAGCTCGCCAGTTGGTGCCGGGAATATACAAACTGCGCGAAGGCGTTTTGCATGTGCTGGCGCTGGACGTGGTCTGCGGCGGAAATACGAAGGAGACGGCCAAGGCAACACGGAGAGAACGGCGATGAACTGGTTTCGCGATCTATCCATCATCAAGAAGCTGCTGCTGAGTTTTGCCATTGTGGGTGCAATAGGTGGGGCAATTTTTGTCTGCGGGATAACCACGCATAGCCTGAATGCAATGATTGCGTTGGCCGTCCTAGGAACCGTTCTGGACATCCTTCTGTGCTGGATCATGGTGCAAACCATCGGTAACGTGGCGCGCGAGTTGCGACGGGCGGCGGAACGGTTGGCAGTGGGAGATCCCGAGGTGGACATCACGGTGCGATCGCGGGATGAACTGGGAGCCCTCGCCGACTCGTTGCGGCGGGTGGCGACGATGTATGAAGACCGCGCCAACACAACGCAACGGATCGCCGCCGGAGATATGGCAGTCAGCTTACAAGTGGCTTGCCCACGCGATGTCATGGGGAAGAGCCTGCAGTTGTGCGCGGCCAACGTGCAAGCCCTGGTACAAGACTCGACCAAACTGGCGGAGGCGGCGGTGGCCGGCAAGCTGGACGTGCGCGCCGATGCCGGGCGGTATTCGGACGGGTTTCGCGATGTGATCGAGGGGTTGAATCGCACCTTCGAGGAGCTGGGCAAACCGTTGCGGGTGGCGACCCATGTCCTGGAGAAGTTCAGTCATGGAGAACTTCCATGGCCGATCCGCGAAGAGTACCAGGGCGAGTACAACAATCTTAAAGAAAGCACCAATCGAGTGATCGAGGTGGTAAGGCAGACGCAGGAGGGCGTGGAGAATCTTCTGCAAGCAGCCATCGAAGGGCGGCTTGAGGTAAGAGCGGATACTTCGAAGTATGAAGGCAGCAATCGCAAGCTGTTCGAGGGAATCAACAAGCTGCTGGACGCAATGTTGCTGCCGATTGGAGAGGGCAATCGAGTACTGCGGCAAATCCGCGCCGGCAACCTGCGCGAGCGCATGGAGATCGAGTGCAAAGGCGATCACCAGCAGATGAAGGAGGCGGTGAACGGGGTCCACGCCTGGCTGAAGGAACTGGTGGATTACGTCACCCGTATCGCCAATGGAGACATGAGCGCCCGTATTGAAACTGCCTCGGAGGACGACCAGCGACAGGAGTGGCTGGTGTTGTTGAAAAGCAACATTGTCCGCCTGCAGGGGGAACTAGGGCGGCTGATTCTGGCGGCCCAGAAAGGCGACCTGCTGGCGCGCGGCGATCCCCGCCAATTCAAGGGGGCCTATGCGGAGCTGCTGAATTCGGTGAACGAAATGTTGGAGGCGTTCTGCCTGGCGATTCAACAAGTGGCACAAGCGAGCGAGCCGCTATCGCAGGCGGCAGCGGAGCTGGGCCGAGTCTCGCAGGAGATGAGCCTCAGCACCGGGCAAACGGCGAACCAGGCAAATGTTGTATCGGAGGGCTCGGAGCAAGTGAGCCGGAACATCCAGACCGTGGCTACGGCGGCGGACGAAATGGGCGCCAGCATCCGGGAGATTGCCAAGAACACGGCGGAGGCATCGAAGGTGGCGACCGCGGCAGTAAAGTCGGCGGAAGAAACCAACGTGACGATTGGGAAGCTGGGCCAAAGCAGCGCGGAAGTTGGTCAGGTGGTGAAGGTAATTACTTCGATTGCGCAGCAAACCAACCTGCTGGCGCTGAACGCCACCATTGAAGCGGCACGCGCCGGGGAAGCCGGCAAAGGGTTTGCGGTGGTGGCGAACGAAGTGAAAGAGCTGGCTAGAGAGACGGCCCGAGCGACGGAGGACATCAGCCACAAGATTGAGTCTATTCAGGCCGATACCAAGGGAGCGGTAGCAGCGATTGGGCAAATTGGCCTGGTTATCGGGCGAATCAACGACATTCAGAACAACGTGGCCAGCGCGGTGGAGGAGCAGAGCGTGACCACCAACGCGATCACCCGCAGTTTGGCAGAAGCAGCCCGCGGAGGAGCTGCGATCAGCCAGAGCATCGCCGCGGTGGCCGAGGCAGCACGTTCAGAAGCTACGGGAGTAGTGCAGACACAGAAGTCGGCGGAGACGGTGGAGAGGATGGCGGAAGAACTACACGAGTTGTTAGAGCGTTTTCAATATCAGCAGGCTGGAATACCGGAGTTGGCAGTGCACAGGTAATCGGGTGGAGACGGCGGCAGCCCGAGGATTTTAGATCGGGGTAAGCCGCCTTAAGCGCTCATTCCGCATCCCACGTTGGGCCTGAGTGGGCGGGAAAAGCTTTGTCTTCCCGTGATTTTGTGTTGTAATGATAATGCGTCCTTTATACGGGTGTCAGTACGAAGCTTCATCACTGGATATGCCAGTCTTGCCACTTCTAAGCTTCCAACCGCGGCTTCGCAGAGCGGTCAAATTCGTCGTGCAGAGTTCGTACCGCCAGTTAGGATACGCGGTGTTGCTGTGTCTGTTGACCCTGTTGGCTGCCTCTCCGGCGGCGGCAGTGACACACGCCAAGGTCCATAAGAACCACCATTCGGCGCTCGCTCCCACCCTTCATTATTGGCATATCAGCAAATATTCACGCATGTTTCCCGGCTCACACGATCTGTTGGTCCAGCAGAACGAAGAACTGAACCGCTTGCAGTTGCCGCGGATCTATGACGAGGGCGAGCTGGTACGCTATGAGGTTTCGCAGGTCCTGGTTCCGGTGAACGAGACCGAGGCCCTGAGGATCGCTCCCGATTTGCCCGAGAGCCGGCGTTACTGCCGTCCTTGGACACGCGATTTCCTCCAGGATTTCAGCCAGGCATTCTACAACCAGTTCCACAGTCCCTTGCAGGTGAATTCGCTGGTGCGCACGGTGGAGCAGCAGCAAAGATTGCGGCGCCACAATCGCTACGCGGCCCCGGAATGGGGCGACACGGCCTCGACCCACTTGACCGGGGTTACCTTCGATCTGTCGCGTCGCGGCTTAACCGGCGCGCAGTATGGGTGGATCCTGGCCTACATGCTTCCTCTGAAGGAATCGGGAATGGTAGATCCGATTGAAGAAAGCCAGCCGGTGCTGCACGTGGTGGTTTTCGAGAAATACTCTGAACGTTTGGACCAGAAGGACAACGGCTGGTCCGAGGCGAACGAACCCACCGAAGCGAGCATGCTGACGGGGGTAAGTACCAGCCAATCCGCAGGGGTAGGCGCCAGCCAGCCCTAGGAAAATCTTCAGACAGACTATATCGAGCTAAGCGGCGCTTCCTAGACCGCGGCTGCGCCTTTTGAGTCTAAGCTGCACCAGCATTCAATTGCACGTACAACGCAGCAACGGAATTTTGATTCCAATTGCTGGTGGCAGTTGCGCTGCCTTGGGGTGACAAGAATGCTTTGGACGATTTTTGCAATTCTGCTGATTCTCTGGTTGTTGGGATGGGGTTTCCACATCGCGGGCAGCTTGATTCATCTGCTGCTTGTAATAGCCGTGATCGTGCTGATCATTAACCTGGTGACAGGGCGAAGAACGGTGTAAACGCGGGTGGCGGCAAGTGCAGCTTGTGCCGCTGACTGAAGCCGCCTCGAATGTTGACCAGACCCAGGACTTACATCCTGGGCTATTTTTGTTCCGGCCGTCCGGGCTGGGTTGGGGCTTTCTCCGACTTTGCTACTTGCTTAACTTTCCCCTCACTCACTACGCAAAGCCTTCATTGGATCCACCAAAGCCGCCCGGCGAGCGGGAATAAGAGCGGCGAGAGCAGCCACCGCGCAGACAAGTAGCGTTCCCATCAAAAGCGTAAGCGGATCAGCTGAGCTGACTCCGAAGAGCTGGCTTCGCAACAGCCGCGCCAGCAGCAGGGAGACAGGCAGACTGACCGCAATACTGATTCCGGCAAGCCAAAGGACGTCGCTCAGTACGAGTCGCATGACCGTGGATCGCTGCGCACCCAAGGCCATGCGAATGCCGATTTCGCGCGTGCGTTGCGCGGTGGAGTACGCCAGTACACCATAGAGCCCGATGGCGGCGAGCAGCACGGCCAGCGCCGCAAAACTTGCTGAGAGTAACGCAATTAGCGTTTCGGTGGAAAGGTTGTCGGTAATCTGATCATCCACGGTACGCAGATTGGTTAGCGCCAGGCGCGAATCCAGCTGCTGCATGGCGGTGCGGATGTTCCCCGTCGCAAGCTGAGGCGGCTGCCAGGTGCGTACATAGAAGTAAAGCGAGTTCGGCTCCGGGAGTTGGAAGCGTGGCCGGTAGACAGTGGGCAAAGGCTGGTCGCGCAGAGTGTGCTTGGTATCGGCGACCACGCCGACGATCTCGGTATCCATTTTGGAGTCGGAGCCGCCGAACGAGATGGAATGGCCCACGGCATTGCGGGGCTCGCCGAAATAGCGGCGTGCAAACGCGGCATTCACCACCGCGACATTCGGCTTTCCGGAAGCATCCTGATCGGTGAAGGTGCGGGCAGCCAACAGTGGAATTTGCAGCGCGGAAAAGTAACCGGAGGTGACTGCCGGCTCTTCCACCTGCCGGTTATCGTCCTCCTTGTAAACATAGCCGGCGATCGTTACCCCACCTGTTTGCGATGATCCCTGAAGGTCCGGGTCGTCGGTAGCTCCGACGGTGCGGGTTCCGGGCAAGGCTGCCAGAGTTTGTTCGACTCGCTTGTAGAGATCGAAGGTCTGGTCGGGTTGATAACCGGCCAGCCGAGGATTGATGCCAAAACTCACCAAATGCTCGGTGACGAAGCCAACTTCCACGGAGCGTAGGTTGCGAAGGGTGCGCACGAAGAGTCCGGCCCCGACCAGCAGCATTAAGCTGAGACCAATTTGCACCGCAACTGAGAGCCGGCGGAAGCGCAACTCGCCGCCGGAGCCGGTGCCGCTCTGCTGCTTCAAGGAATTCACCAAGTCTGGACGCATAAACCGCAATGCGGGCGCCAGACTGAAAGCCAAAGAAACAAGCAAAGACAGGGCGAACGCAAAGAGCAGGATACGAAGGTCAGGCCGGGTGGTGAAAGGTAGATCTGTCGCGGTGCTACCGACGATGCGGCGTAGCAGCGTGCGTGTAACGGCAGGCGCTAGCGCAACTCCCAAGAAGCCACCCAGCAGGCCGAGGATCATCCCTTCGGTCAGCAACTGGCGAACGATTTGCCAGCGGCCAGCTCCCATGGCGTAGCGCACGGAGATCTCGCGCGCGCGTCCTGCCGCACGGACTAGCAGCAGGCTGGAGACATTTACGCAAGCCATGATTACCAGCAATCCGACCATGCCCATCAAGACCATCAGCGGCGTGCCTACCTGATCGCGGAAAGGAGAAAAGCCGCGAGCGCTGTCGACCAGTTGCAGCCGAGCGTCGTCGAGGAACCGCTTGCGCCAGCGGGCCTGGTGAGCAAAAGTTTTGAACTCTTCTTCGCGCAAGCTATGCCAGAGCAGGCCCGCTGACATTTCCGCGCGTTCACGGCTCACGCTGGGTTTCAGCCGCCCGACCACGGTCATCCAGTAGGAATTGCGGTCATCAAGATCCTGCCAGCGCGGGGTGATGACGTTCTTGGTGGAGAGGGAAACGAACACGTCTTGGGGTGAGCCCGCCACGATACTGTGAAATTGCGGAGGAGCGACGCCAACAATGGTGAAGGGATGCGCGTTGATGTGCAAGGTCTGATTGAGGACATGCGGGTCGGCGCCAAATTCACGCACCCAGTAGTTGAAGCTCAAAACAACCACCGCAGCAGCGCCGGGCGACTCATCGGAGGGCAGCAGAAGACGCCCCATGGCCGGTTGCAATCCCAGCACCTGGAAGTAATTGCCGGAGACCAGTTCACAGCTCACCATGCCGGGCGTGTTGTTCCACTCGACGGAAACGTTCTGCTGATCATTGGCGATGAGACCCGCGAAAACCTCGTTCTTGTCGCGAAGGTCGCGGTACATCGGGTAGGAAAAGTAATCGTTGTCGTCGCCGCCGTAGGAGTTGTAGTGCCCGGGCGCGTCGCCGGTGTAGCGAAGGCGCAGCAGTTGCTCGGGATGGCTGACCGGCAACGAACGCAGCACCGCCTGGTCGAGCAAAGTGAATATGGCCGTGTTAGCACCAATGCCCAATGCCAGAGTGACGATGGCGACGAAGGTAAAGACGGGCGCCTTGCGTAGTTGACGCAGGGCAAAGCGGAGATCTTGAAATGTTTGCATGATATTTACGCCTCTAGCATTTGGCACTTAGCATTTGGCCTTTAGCCTTTAGCACTTGGCACTTAGCCGGTAGCATTAGCGATCTGCTGGTGCAAGGCCCAGGAAGAACTCGCCACCTTCCAACCCCCTAGCCGTTGCTCTTCTTCGCCAGCAGTGCTTTGATCGGGTCGGGCAACGCGAATACAGAGTCATCAACATCGTCAAAGGTCACTGAGGTTATGGTTTCCGTCTGCGTGGGATCGGAGCTCTTGTGGGTAGCGCGCGTGGGCATCAGCCATCCACCAAAATCCTTGTAGTCGGAGAAAACTTCGCGCTCGTCGCCCGACGCGCTGCGCCAGCTTGAATTGAACCGATATCCCACGAGAAGTCCAGTTGTGGTGTCGTAGAACTGTTCGTTCACCTTGCCCCACTTGTTGGTTCCCTTCAAGTGATAACAAGTGTGGCCTTCGAAATCGGTCACATCCACAACCTCCATAGAACTGAAGTAGTCCATGATGCGGGCGGGATAATACATGTCCGCATCTCGTTCCTTCGACTTCACCTCGTCGCCCGCTGAGATTGCGGGTCCGCTGCTGGGGCTGATCTGCATGCGACCGTGCCGTTGTATCCTTCCTGGTAACGTCCCCCATTTGGTAGATTGACCTGATACAGCATCTCGCCACCCTTGTAGTAGGCAATTCGATCCAGGGCAGGCCCCTTGTCGGGTAGCTCGAAGGCTCCCCGAACCGTCATCGACTTGTGTTTGAAAATAGCGTCGCGGCCGCCTAAAGCGCTGACGTAATGGTCCATCACCTGTAGGACAGTGGGTAACGACTTAGCTTTGGACGAATCCTGTCCGCTGAGCACGGAGGTTGCCAGGGCCAGCAATGCCATAATCCTGGCGATAGAGACGAAGGTGGATCGTGCACTATGTATCGTCATGATTCCTTCTTCACTCAAGCGAATTTCGTTTTCACGCACGTTGCGCAACCTTACTCCGTTCGCAATGCTTTCATCGGTTCAATGGAAGCGGCGCGACGCGCGGGCAGATAGCTTGCCAGCAACACCGTCGCCACGAGGATTGCCATCGCCGCCAGCCACGGCAGAGGATTTAACATCCCCACCCTGAACAGCAGGCTGGAGAAAATACGGCCGAACGCCGTGGCGGCCAGCGCGCCAAGAATTACTCCGACCACGGCAAGCCGCAGGCCTTGCAGTAAGACCAACTGCATCACCGTACCGCGCTGTGCGCCCAGAGCCATGCGCATGCCAAGCTCGCGGGTGCGCATCCGCACCGAATAGCTGATTACGCCGTACAATCCTAGCGCTGCTAGTAGGAGCGCCAGGCCGGCAAAGGTGGTTAGCAGCAATACCACGAAGCGGCGGCCAATGAGCGATTCGTTGATGCGCTGCTCCATGGTCTTCACGTCGTAGATAGGAATGCTGGGATCGACCGAGCGCACTGCGGCGGCGACGTCGCCCTGCAAATCAGTTGGCGACCGCGAGCTGCGCACCACCAGCGCCGCGTTAGTATCAGGGGATTGCAACACCGGTAGAAAGTAAAAGCCTTCGTTAGTGTCGGACTCCAGCGATGAAGAGCGTGCATGGGCCACGACACCGACGATGGTGTACCAAGGCCCTTTCACGCGATCGTTGAATCCAATGTGCTCGCCGATGGGATTTTTCCCCGGCCAGTACTGGTGCGCTAGAACGGTGTCAACAATGGCGACCCGTTCGGTCCCCTGACGATCCTGCGGAGCGAATTCCCTTCCCATCACCAGAGGCACGCGCAGCGTAGAAAAGTAGTTGGGTGAAATGTCGCGGGAGTTTCCATGGGGTCCAGGATCATTCGTCCCAGGCGGACGGCCCTCGATGTAGAAGCTAGACAAGCCGCCTTGATTGTCGAAGGGCACGGAGTCAGCCAAGGCTGCGCTAGTGACGCCGGGAATTGAGTGCAGCCGATCTTGCAAGGCGCTAAGGAAAGCTGCGATTTTGGCATCGCTGGCGTCTTGCAGAGCCGTAGCTTGAGCGGCGGCAGCTGCCTTGGCGGCTTCATCTTTGACGGCGGAAGCGGTGCTTACCGGTAGAGTGACGCCATAAGTCGACTTCGGCAGCGAGAAGCGTGCCGAGAGCAAGCCGCTGGGCTGGAAGCCAGTCTCGACTTGCTCGAGCGCGTTGAGGCTGGTCAGCAACAGACCCGCGCCGGTCAGCAACAACAGCGAGAGCGCGATCTGCGCCACCACCAGCGACGAACGCGCGCGTTGCCGCACCACACTGCCGGTGCCGGAGCGGCCGCCCTCTTGCAGCGCGTTGAACCAACCTGCCTGGGTGCGCTGCCACGCCGGCACCAGCCCGCACAGCAGCGAGCACAGCACCGCGATGCCAGTCACGAAGAGCAGAACGGGACCGCGGAAGGAAGGTTGAATCTGCGTGCCCAGCATGTCGGGCAGGTAGTGCAATAAGAGCGGAGCGGTTGTGATCGCAATCACGAAACCGACCACAACGCCGGCAACGGTGAGCACGATGCTTTCCACCAACGCCTGGCGGAGCAAGCGGACGCGTTGCGCACCCAAGGCGACCCGTATGGCCAAGTCGCGCTCGCGCGCCGATGCTCGCGCCATCTGTAACCCGGCGATATTGGCGCAGGCGATGAGCAACACCATGCCGACCGCGATCAGCAACATGGTGAGCGGCTTGCGCAAGCTGCCGCCGATGAACTCGGTCAAGGGCATGGAGAACATACCCCACCCACCGGCGCGGCCAAAACTGTTGCTGCCTTCCGAAGCGATATTTTCTTGCGCTTTGCGGTCCAGATAGGCATTCGCCTGCTGCACCGTTACGCCGGGCTGCAAGCGCGCCACGGCAAACAAATTTTCGTTGTACCGGTAGTTAGGATCGTGATAACGAGCGGGCGGAAACGCAATGGGAACCCAAAGCTCTGCCTGGTTTGGCCAGTTGAAGGATGGGCCCATCACGCCGATCACGCGAAATGCCTGGCTGTTGAGCATCAGCGTCTGGCCAACGATGTTGGGATCAGAACCGAAACGCTTCTTCCACGCGCGATAGGAGAGCACGGCTTCGTTGCCGGCGGCGGGCTGGTCTTCTTCGGGCGTGAACACGCGCCCCAGGTAGGGGCGGACATCGAAGGTATCGAACCAGCCGGAAGAAACTCTGGCGCCATTCAGCAGTTCGGGGTTGCCGTTTTCGCGGGCGTAGTTAAAGCTGCCGGGCTGCATGACCGCACCGGATGAGAAGATGTTCTTGCCCGCAGCCACATCGCCGAAATCTGGCGCTGACACCGTGATGTTGCTGAGATCGGACATGGCAGTGTAGCGAGCACGCACCGCGACCAGTCCGTCGGCGTGAGGTATGCCGCTGGGATTCAACAAGACTGCGTTGGTGACGGAGAAAACGGCGATGTTCGCCCCGATGCCAAGAGCGAGTGTCAATACCGAAACCGCGGCGAAGCCCGGCGATTTGCGCAGTTGACGCAACGCGTAACGAAATTCGTGCAAAAGCGTGTGCATGATGTGTAACCTTTGGCAATTAGCCGTTAGCAATTAGCCTCTGGCTCTCAGCTTTTAGCAATTAACATCCGGCACCGACTGACTGATTGAACCACGGATCTTCACGGACGATCACGGATCGGATTTTCAATTCGTCTTCTTCTCGTAAAGCAATCCGTGGTTTGCTTTCGATTGTGCCATCCCTACGGGACTCACATTCTTTAGGCCGTCTACCCAGCGCTAAAGCGCTGGGCTTATCTTCTTGCGCGCCCGGGGCGCTGTCGTGTTGGCGATGCAGACATCTCATCGCCGATCGCTAATGGCTGATTGCCAGAGACCATCTTGAATGCTGGTGCCGTTCAAACCGCTGGGCCTCAGAGGCTAAAGCCCATTCGTTAACGGGCCGCTTACGACACGGCTGAAGCCGTGCCCCTTCAAAACCGATTTGTGAGATAGCTCTAATTGCTAGTTCCTAATTGCTAGTTGCTTCTTCTTCACTCGGTTCTCAGCGCTTGCATCGGCTCCAGTGCTGACGCCCGACGCGCTGGCAGCAACGTTGCCACTAACGCTGCGCTGAACAGTACCAGACTGATGGCGACGTACACCACGGGATCGGCGGTGCGCACGCCAAACAGCAGGGTGGCGATAAGGCGCGTCAGCGCCAGCGCCAGCAGCAATCCTGCGAAAAGCCCGAAGGCCACCAGTGCCAGGGATTCCCTCAGAACCATGGATACGACCGACCGGCGATTGGCCCCCAGAGCCATGCGCACGCCAATCTCCTGCGTCCGAATGGAGACGCCGTACGAGATGACGCCGTAAATTCCAACGGCCGCCAGCAACAACGCCATCGCGGCGAAGGCTGCCAGCAACATCGCATTGAATCGCGACTGCGCCACGGAGCGCTCAAGCAGCGCCGTCATCGGACTGATCTGGGCGACTGGTTGTTGCGGATCCAGCGCCGCCACCGCATTGCGGATCGCAGAGCCGACTATTGCGGGATCCTGATCGGTACGCACGGCGAACATTACGTTGCCCCAGCCTTCGCCCGCGAACTGCGTGACCGGCACAAAGACTTCAGGATCGGCCGACTGGTTCGCATCGCTGTTCTTCAGGTCTGCTACCACCCCAACCACATTGCGGTAGGGCGGGAGTGGCTCGCCGCTGGAAGGCAGTTGCGGAATCAACTCCGGCGGCGGCAGCAGTCGAATGGTTTTTCCAATCGCACCCTGAGTGGGATAGAAGCGCCGCGCGAAAGCTTCATTCACGATCGCGACCGGCTGGCTATTCGCCGTGTCGGAATCGGCGAACGCACGCCCGGCCTGCAGCCGACCGCCCATCGCTTTGAAGTAATCGGGGCTGATCAAATTGAACTGCACATTCGGCACGTCCGCCATGCTGTGTATGGGCGGAAACCCTTCGCCGCTTACATTCTTGCCCCACCCCATGCCATAGCCAAGCGGCAGGGTATTCACGATGCCCACGGCGCGCACACCCGGGAGCTGCTGAACCCGCTCGATAACCTGCTGGACGAACAGCAGCGCTTTGTCTGGTTTGGGATATTTCGCGTCATCCAACGGCAGCCCGAAGGTAAGGAGGTGCTGCGGCTCGAAGCCAAAGTCCTGGTGCTGCAAACGCGAAAAACTCTTGATCAGCAGTCCGGCCCCGGCAAGTAAGCAGGTCGCTAGCGCCATCTCGGCGATGATGAGACCGTTGCGAAAGCGGCGGGAGCGGCGGCCCTGGGTCGCGCTGCGGCTGCTCTCGTGCAATGCTTGTCGTGGGTCGGCACGAGACGCCTCGACCGCGGGAACGACACCGAACAACAGCACCGATCCCAGCGCCAGCGCCCCGGTGAAGGTCAGCACAAAGGGATCCATGCTAACCGTTCGCACGTTAGGAAAAGTCGCCGGCAGCACCGACGCGACCATCTGGAGGAGCCCGAAGCCAAGGAACATGCCCGCGGCGCCGCCGAGAATCGCAATCAAGATGCTTTCGCTGACAAACTGTCGTATGAGCCGAGCGCGGCTCGCTCCCATCGCGCGACGGACGGCAAACTCTCTCTGGCGGCTGGCGGCGCGGGTGAGCAGAAGGTTGGCGAGGTTGACGCATGCCACTAACAAGACGAACAGCACCGCTCCGAAGATTGCCAACAGTGCGGGCCGGACATTGCCCACCAGGTTGTCGCGAATGCTCTGGGTGCGAACGCCCAACCCTGTATTGTTCGGAAATTCTTTAGCGATGCGCGCCGCAATCACGGTCAGATCAGAATCGGCTTGCTGCGGGGTGACTCCTGGCTTCAGCCGCCCTACCACCCAGACGAAGTGATTGTTGCGCGTGTTCATGTTGTCGTTGGGCGCAAAGGCCAGCGGAGTCCAGATCACAACCGGCCGCTTGAAGAAGCGAAAATCTTTGGGCATGACACCGGCGACGGTGTAGAGTTCGCCACCCAAGCGCACCTGCCGCCCAATAACATTGGGATCGCTGCCAAAGCTGCGCTCCCATAGCCCGTAGCTGAGAATGGCAACTCGATGCTCGCCCCACTGCTCATTTCGCTCGCTGAAGCCGTGGCCGAGAAATGGCTGCACGCCCAGCGTGGGGAAGACGCCAGCGGTGATCGATGCCGATATCAACATCTCGGGAGCGTGACCTTCCAACGACATGCTGATGCCGCCGTTGGAGAAGGCTCCCATGTCCTGGAAGGAATGATTGTCGCTCCGCCACGCGCGGTAGTCGGGCGGCGCGGAGCCGAACATCGGCAGGCCCTGCGAGGGAGCCGAGCTCCACAGCAGCAGGAGGCGATCGGCGTCGGGATACGGCAAAGCGCGCAATAAAACGGCATTGACCACGCTGAAGATTGCGGTGTTAGCGCCAATGCCCAGGGCCAGCGTCAGCACAGCAACCGTGGTGAAGCCGGGCGACTTCCAAATCTGGCGCAACGCGTACCGAAGATCCTGAGAAAGCATTCGCATGGGTTAGCTCGTTTGGGGCGTAGCTGTTAGCTCTTAGCCTTTAGCAGCGGCCTTGGCATTCGTTGCAACAGGCCTGTTTTGAACCACGGATTTCACTGATGAACCCGGATCGGACTCTGAATTTCTCTTTTTCTTTCCACGACGATCGGATCCTCCAGAGGCCACCAGTGAAGATCTGCGAAATCCGTGGTTGCTCTTCTTTCGCGCCCCTGTCCCGGTACATGTGCGGTTATCCCGCGATGAGAGTGCAAGGGGCTGGCCATGTCGGAAGCTGAGTTTTCAATAAGTTAGGGACTGAGAGGCGAGAGGGATGTCCGGCGACGAAACGGCGATGTTCGCCTGCGGACAAGAACAGGGGGCTTTTTGGCTAGAAACACGAAAGCCCAGCGTACGGCTGGGCTTTTTTCAATTTCGATTCTAACTACAGTATAGCACAATTGGCAGGGCAATGGACGCGGATTAGGAACTTTATATCTGTCTTTGATTCATAATGTTGCGAGCGATTGTTGTGTTTCTCGCTAATTTGACATGTAAGAAGTACACGGCCAAGCGTGACAGTAGTGTAGCTACTTCCATAAGGACATCAAAGTGGAATCCCGCAGTTGGGTGCAGGTTTGCCGGTGATTTGGTGCTCCGGGAAAGTGTCGCGAAATACTAACATCGGCGCCCAAATTGGTGTCGCCCTACTATTGCCCCTTGCCGTGACAGGGCTAATCTGCATCATTTTGGCCGGGAATGTAATATCCCCATGGCGTTTTGCCATCAGCAAGCCACGTGATTATTTGGCCGAATTTTGTCGTGTGTTTCCCCCCAAAAATGTCTTCGTAAGTCACCGTACCCCAAGCGCAGAGCGCACTCTTGACGCCGTCTTTGATGCCACCGACTTCCCCCCAAGGAACGAAGTCTTCGACAATCGCAGAAATGGAGTAGTTTTGGTGCGCACCAACTACCCCAGCATCAACAGTTCCGACATCAGGCAATGGGAATTTGAAAACTTCAGGGATGGGGATAGGCAGTATATCCGCCGCAGTTCTTATGCAAACTTTGCGTGCTGGCGTATTACCTGCATTTACGAGCAGTGGCTTGGTTTGAAATTTGAGATTACCGAAATCTTCGCGTTTTTCTTGGTAGAGAGCGCTGCCGATCGTCACGGTGAGATATGCGCGCATCACAGCGTGGTTGCCGAAATTGATGACCGCAACAATATCTTCCATCGCCTTGGCGGAGCGAGCCGCTTCTCCAATGTGTCTCTCCATGGCCTCAGACTGTTCTCCGGCAGATTTCACCGTTTGCGCCAGCTTGAGAGCTTGAAATCCAAAAACGAAGAGTTGCAGAATGCCAATTCCAGCAAGAGTGTAAGTTGCTATTACAAGCTGACTCGTAAGATTAACCAGGTTAGTATCATTCGCAGATTTGCTTGCGCGGTCTTGTTTCTCCTGTGTGGCCTCGTCAGCAGTTTTCACGGATGGAAGTTGCTTGATGAACATCGGATTTTGCTCGGTACCTCTTTGCTCTTGAGTACCGCTGTTTTGGGTATTCTTGGGTTTGGGGTTTTGCTGTCCCGTTGACGACACGGGTAAAGTAAAAGACATTGCGAGCAAGAGAGAAAGATAGAGAGCACGCATGGGGAAGAGTAAAGCAGAATACAAAGAAGGCCCAGAAGCAAGAGAAAACTTTGAGCCCGTAGTGGCAGATCTTTCAGGCGCCGCATCCCTGCCATTTTGCAGTCTCCCGCGGGGCACCCTGGAGCGATTTTCTGCATCTTAAGCTTTATAAAACGAGTAAGCTCTCAAGTTTTTGAAACGCAACTTAATCGCCAACCAGTTCTTTCCGAACACGACAAAAAAGGGACTTTTACATGAGAGTTGCTCTGGTTGCTCCACCGTTTCTTCCCGTTCCCCCCCAAAAGTATGGCGGGACCGAGCTGTTCATCGCCCAGTTAGCGGAGGGGCTGAAAAATTCTGGTGTCGATGTTGTGGTTTACACCAACGGCGAATCCACGGTCGGGGTGGAGACGCGCTGGCTGTATAAGACTCCGCAGTGGCCGGTCAGCGGTGAAGTTTACGACAATCTGAAAGACTTCAATCATGCCTCCTGGGCGATTCATGATGCGGCTGGCGATTGCGACGTCATTCATGTGCACAACGTGCCAGCGCTGATGTTCACGCGGTTTGTGAAGGGCAAGTTCGTGTACACGATTCACCATGTACACGAAGAAGGTCTGAGCGAGATCTATAGTTTCTTTCCCGACGTTGAATACGTCACCATCAGCGACTTTCAACGGCGGCGCGAGAGTATGCC
Source organism: uncultured Acidobacteriaceae bacterium (assembly GCA_963748225.1). Taxonomy (GTDB): domain Bacteria; phylum Acidobacteriota; class Terriglobia; order Terriglobales; family Acidobacteriaceae; genus Bog-257. Next base: position 528,558 of record CAVVHW010000007.1, on the reverse strand, counting down.
GCGCATGCGCAGCATCCACCATGGCATCGATTTGAGCCTGTACCGCCTGCAAACGAAGAAGCGAGACTACCTCAGCTTCTTGGGGCGGATCGCACCCATCAAGGGCACTCACATTGCGATTGAGGTAGCGAAAAAGAGCGGCATCCCGCTAAAGATCGCCGGCGAGGTGCAGCCCATCTTTCAGGATTATTTCGACAGTATGATCAAGCCGCATATTGATGGCAAGCTTATTGAGTATGTCGGCGAAGTTGATCTGGCGGCCAAGAACGAGTTGCTGGGCAACTCCCTGGCGATGCTATTTCCTATTCAATGGGACGAGCCGTTCGGGCTGGTGATGATTGAAGCGATGGCGTGCGGCACTCCGGTGCTGGCCTTGCCGGGCGGTTCGGTGGAAGAAGTGGTACGCAACGGAATTTCGGGCTTCGTTTGCCGGACACCGGAGGAGATGGCGCAACAGAGCCGCAACTTGCGCGCAACCTTCAAGCCCGCCGCGGTGCGACAATATTGCCAGCAGTACTTTTCCGTGGAGCGCATGGTGGGCGACTACACGGCCTTGTACGACGAAGTCGCCAGCGAGGACGCACCGCTGGGCAAAGCCACCACCACGGTCCCGATGGTGGCCTGACATTTACAAATTTCGTTTGTCATGAGTACGCATCTCACGCTTCCCGACGAGCAGTTGATTGAGATTCCGTCTCCGCACCTGGAACCGCGGTTCGCGTTTCCGGCGATGGAGCCGCGGAAGGTCGACAATCTCACTCTCATCGACGGAAAAACTTTCAGCGCGACCAATGTGGCGGGAGATATCCATCCTGCGGGTTCGCCCGACGTGGGATTTTTTCACGACGACACGCGCTTTCTCAGTCATCTGGAGTTGCGCATCGGCGGTCATCGCGCGATGGTGCTGTCGTCGAGTACTGAGAAGACATTTTCCGCGCAAATTGAACTGACCACCGGAAACATCACGCTGCGCGATTCCTTTGACCTTCCTCAGAACACGGTGCACGTGCGGCGCGAGCAAGTGTTGGCGGCCGAGATCCTGTTCGACCGGATGACCTTCGAAAACTTCAATCTGACCGCGGTGGATTTCACCGTCGAGATGCTCTTCGACGCCGACTTTGTGGATGTGTTTCAGGTGCGCGGCGTGGCACGGCAGGAGCACGGCCAGTATTACCAACCGGTCGTCGGCGACCACAGCATCGCGTTCTATTATCGCGGCCTCGACAATGTGATGCGCCAGACGCTGGTCACGCTGGCGCCGAAGCCAACGCAGGTCCAGGAGCGGGTGGTCCGCTGGGAACTCCGTCTGGAGCCGCTGAAGCGGGTGCAGCTTCAGATATCGGTGACTCCGCTGGTGGAAGGGCGGCAATCCCGCGCGCAGAATTACGATTTCGATTATCAGCTCCGCCAGCGACGCGCCAACTTCGCGCGCTGGGAGTCCAGCTCCACCAGTTTCCAGAGCGACAACGAAGTGTTCGATGAGATGCTCAAGACCGGCATCGGCGATTTTCACGCGTTGCAAATTCCGGAGGGCGATCAGCACATCATCGCTGCCGGCATTCCGTGGTTCGCGACGATGTTCGGGAGAGACTCCATCATCGCAGCCTATCAGTCACTGTCGCTGAATTCACAGCTTGCGGTGGAGACGCTGCGGGTGCTGGCTCGCTATCAGGGCAAGGAATACAACGACTGGCGAGACGAGGAGCCGGGCAAAATTCTGCATGAGTATCGCGATGGTGAGATGACTCGCCACGGCGAGATGCCCTTCAGTCCGTACTATGGCTCCGTCGACGCTACGCCGCTGTTCCTGGTGCTGCTGAGTGAGACGTTTAATTGGACAGGCGACGAACAACTGGTGGAGGAGTTGCTGCCCAACGCTTATGCTGCCCTGGAGTGGATCGACAAGTACGGTGACCTCGACGGCGATGGCTTCGTCGAATATCTGCGGCGCTCGCCCAAAGGCCTGGTCAATCAGGGCTGGAAGGACTCCTGGGATGCGAATATGCATCGCGATGGAACCATTGCCAAGCCGCCCATTGCACTGTGTGAGGTGCAGGGTTACGTCTATGACGCGAAGTATCGTATGTCGTCGCTGCTGCGCACTTTTGGTGACGTCAAGACTGCCGACCGGTTAAAGCGTGAAGCCTTGGAGCTAGCGCGCCGCTTCGACCGGTCGTTCTGGGTGCCTAGTCGCGGCTTCTACGCCATGGCGCTCGATGCCGACAAAAAGCCGCTGGAGGTAATTTCGTCGAACCCGGGGCATTTGCTGTTCGGGCGCATCATCGGGAAAGAACGCGCGCGCACCGTGGCCAACCGCCTGATGCGTGACGATATGTTCAGCGGTTGGGGATGGCGGACCATGTCGCAGGAAGAGCGGGTATTCAATCCGCTCAGCTACCATCGCGGGTCGGTGTGGCCACACGATAACTCGATCATCGCGCACGGCATGGCGGTCAACGAAATGCGCGACGGCGCGCTTAGCATTCTGACCTCGCTTTATCAGACGGCACTGGAGTTCCGCGACTATCGCCTGCCCGAACTTTTCTGCGGGGTGCAGCGCCGCGAATACGATGAGCCGGTACATTATCCGGTGTCGTGCTCGCCGCAGGCGTGGGCCTCAGGCGCAATGTTTCTTATACTCGCGTCCGTTTTGGGAATCAGGCCCAGTGCACCGCGCAAAGAGTTGAACATCATCAATCCACGGCTGCCGGACTGGCTGGACCACTTGCACATTCGCAACCTGCGGATCGGCAGCAGCCGGGTGGGACTCGACTTCACGCGCCGTGGCGATCGCACCTTCTGCAACGTTGTGGATGTGGAAGGCGAGAAGTTGCTGGTGAATGTGGCGTTCAAGAAGTAGCGGGGCGGCAGTTAGCAGTTAGCGCTTAGCAGTTAGCAATTAGGACGGTTTTGCATAGGCTCCCCGGTCAGCGAGGGCCGTCGGATCCACGGATAGGATAAGAGGAAATGCAGCGCTGCTACTAGACGCCCCGGCTAAAGAGCTCTCTTCAAAATCTCCTTAGTCGCGAGCTCTGCCAAGGATGTGCACTAAAGTTCTCAACGTCCCCACGCCACTACTCTTTTACTAGGCGGCAGGTCAGGTTAGGTCACAAAAAATCAAACAGATACAAGGCCACCTCGATTGCAGCAATGGTACCCAACCTGCATTTATGTGGAGCGACGGCGGGTGGCCAAGTCTTGGTTTTCTTGCATCTCACATTGAGACAGGTCATGGCAGTAGGGAGAGTTAATGTCTGATAGTGCTTTGGACCGAATCGTAGATGGTTTGCGGCATTCCGGCTCGCGGTATTTTCCCGAACATCCCGAATTGAAAGACATTCGCGTCGTGGGACACACGCCTAAAGTCGATTACTGCACCTACGAAATTGTCTTGGACTTTGACGGCAGTAGTGAACGCGTGAGCGCCAAGATTTGGCGCACCGGAAAATCAGCGTCAGGGGGACCGCAAACCCTGGCCGGTAACGAAATCCAGAATTTGCGGTTTGCCCACGAGGCTTTCGCCAAACGAAAGCTTAGTGGAGTCCCCTGCCCGGTCGGCGACTTTACCGAATCGGGCGCTGTGGTCAGCAGCAAGATCAACGGCCTGCCATTACAAAGCATCATCATGAAGGCGGCCCTGCTGCCTGATTCCCGTAATCACGGCCTGTTGAAGATGGCAGCGAGCCACGCCGGGGAGTGGCTGCACCAGTTTCACAAAGCGACATCGGCGATGTCGATCACATTGGATGCCAGCGGAATCCTGGCAGAGATGGAAAAGCTTTGCAGCAAAGCGCGTAAGGACGGCCTGCCGGCGGAATCAATCCAGGCCATTTTGAACAATGCCACCAACACCCTCAACCGCCATAAGAAACCGCTGCGGTCTTCGGCAGTTTTGAATGACTTTGTGCCGCTCAACGTGTTGGTGTCGGAAAGCGGAATTGGCTTTTGCGAATTTGCCAACTTGCAACAGCAGGGTAACTCACTGGATGACGCAGCGATGTTTCTAGCTGCGGTTGAAGCGCTGGAAAAGTACCCGTTCTGCGACCGCAGCATGACCCTACCAGTGCAGGAAGCGTTCCTGCAGGGCTATGGTGTGAGCGAGCAGGAGCAGGCATTGCTGACGGTGTTGAAGATGCGAGCACTTCTCCAGATGTTTGCGCAAGGACGGGCTGTGAAAGAAACTGCGGTGCGTAAGAAGGTGATGTGGGCCAACGTGATGAAGCGCTTCATCCAACAGGCTGCTGAGCGCTCCGTGGCTCCGGCGGCATGAGGGAACCCGCTCTTCGCTCTTCACTTTTCGCCAAGACGCTGCCTCACGAGGGAGGAGAGTGGTGCCGCCCCGGAAGGAACTCCCTTTTTGACCGATACCCAAAGCCTGCAAGACTGTGTTGGACTGCAGTCCCGTGACGCTTCAGTCGTGAGAACACCAGAGTGACCAGAGTGCTCATTAGCCATATCTCTGAAAGGTTTTGCGAAAAGCGAATAGCGACTAGCGAACCGCGGCCTACTGCTTCGGAGGTGGCGCCGTCTTATTTGGCTGCTGGGTCCCTGTCTGCGGCTGATCCTTCGAGATCTCCTGGCCTTCGTAGATGATCTTCGACTTGGCGCCAAAGCGCTTGTAGTTTGAGTACTTCACTACCTGTTTCACGTGAACGTCGCCGCTGGAAAAGTGCAGTTCGTCGTCTACCTTGGTATAAACCGGAAACCAGTATTGTCCGTCGATTTGCTGCCGCCAGGTGGTGAACTTGGGGAACAGGTTCTCGCCTTCACCGTGATGCTTGCCTACGCCGATATCGGGAACGTTCTTGCCGTAAGTCTTCACGATTTGGAAGTCGTGATCGTCAACCCAAATGCGCCCCTGAAAGTAACGTCTGTTCTTTTCAATTTGCTTGGGTGCAACGTCAAACACGTAGGTTCCGAGTTCGTCTTCCTTTTGCTTGCCGACGTAGAGAATCGAGTACTCCGGAATTTCGTCGCTGGTCAGCACGAAAGGCAGGCGATGCTGGATGTCGTCGAAATCCTCGCGCGTCATGGAAATCCGCTGCAGGGTTGACTGCGGGGCGAACACAACCTGCTCAATGCGGCGGCCCTGATCGTCGAACAAGACATCCACCACCTGGCGGTACTCGCCGTCAACGGTATCGCCGTCGAGCGTTTCCACCATGACGTCCTGGCGATAGGTGTATTGTTCGCGCGCAATCTTGAACTGCTTCTCCTTGGCGGCAAAGCGCTGGATGATCTCGTCCACCGTGATGCCGGTTGGCTGCGAAGGATCGAGTTGACTCTCACCGCGTTGGGCAAGCGCGGGGAATGCCAGACACAACGTAAGCAGTAACAGCGAAAACATCAGGAAACGCGAGGGAAATTGCTGGAACTTCATCGGGGATGGTCCTTTGAGACTATTGTATTCGATTCGAGGGCAGGACCGGGTCCGCGGCACGGGTCCCTTGTGGTGGTAACCTGGATAGCACAGTCGCAAGCCACAGTCGGCTTTCAGGTCGAGTGTCACACCCCTTAGTGATGTTTGATTACCCGATTACAGCGGCCCGCATTTAACATAGTTTGCAAAGTGCGAAAACCAGCTTCCAATCAACGCATTGGCGTTATCAATGCACTTCGGGCCCTTGCTGCGATTGCCGTCGCCTGGGGACATTTCGTCGCCGGCCAGGGAAAATACCTCGCCTTGTCGGGAAAGTACGGTTATCTGGGCGTGGACGTTTTCTTCGTCATCTCCGGCTTCGTGATCCCGTGGAGCCTGCATCGCGCCAACTATGTCCTGCGCGATTATCCCCGGTTTCTGCTGAAACGCAACCTGCGTCTCTATCCTCCCTATCTCGCATCCATCGCGGTGACCATTCTGGCGATCAACTTCGTACTCGTGCCTGTCTCTCACATACCGCGGATGATGGTCACTGGGCGCGATCTGTTGCTCCACTTCGGTTACCTCAACGACCTGGTTGGCGTGCGCTGGATCAATGTCGCGTATTGGACCCTGGCCATTGAATTTCAGTGGTATTTGTTGGCTGGGCTAGTGCTTCCGCTGTTGGCAAACAGTCGCAGGCTGGTGCGCCTTGCAGCTATGGCAGCGCTGACGATTGCATATTTCGCGTTCCCCTCCAACCGGCTGATCTTTCATCACCTTCCCGTCTTCCTGATCGGTATTTTTGTATTTCAATACCGGGCACGTCTGATCGGGTTGCGCGAGATGCTCGGGCTGAGCTCGGTGATGGCCCTCGCCATGCTCGGGCCGCTCGGCTGGATTGTGGCAGCAGTGTCAGTATCGACCGGACTCCTGATTGCGCTTTCCGCCTTCCACAACCATGCGCTGGACCTGGTCGGAGACGTGAGCTACTCGTTGTACCTGTTGCACCTGCCGATTGGTGTTGGCGTAATTGCCTGCCTCTCGCATTGGTTGCCGTACTCCAGCAGCTACATCGGTGTGCTGGATGTTATCGGCTTGGCCGCCTCCGGTGCGGTGGCGTGGATCATGTATCAGATCATCGAAAAGCCGTCTCAGGACATGTCGTCGGCGTTGCGCTTCGCCCGCCGTGGAATTGAACGCACTGATAGCCCGGCCATAGCCATAGCATCTGCCGAGTAAAGTGTTTGTGGAGTTGATTCAAGGGCCAGCCCCCTGCTCGCCGCACACTGAAGTGAAGAAATTGTTCTAGACTATGCAGTTTTGTACTTGCATTCGCAAGCATTGTCGTTGTTTATGACTTCTACGTGCCCGCGGAGGCCTCATGCTGCGTCGTATCGCCTTATTTTTATTGTTCTGCTCGCTGTGCGCCGTCGCGCAGAGCAAACGTCCTTTTACCTTCGAAGACATGATGCAACTCAAGCGCATCGGCGAACCCATCGTCTCACCCGACGGCAAATGGGTCGGGTTCAGCGCGGTGGACGTGAACCTCGACGCGAACACGCGCACGCCGCATCTATGGATCGTTCCCGTAGCGGGCGGTGAGGCGCGCCGACTCACTCTCGCCACAAGCACGGGAGAAGATCGCGTACGCTTCTCACCGGATGGCAAGCGCGTTCTATTCGAGGAATCACGCGATGGAGCGTCGCAGATCTGGGTGCAGGACTTCGACACATCGAACGGAACTCTGGCCGGCGAACCGCGCAAGGTGACCAACATTTCGACGGAGGCCTCAGGCGGACTATGGTCGCCCGACGGCAAGAGCATCTTGTTTGTTTCGTCGGTGTGGCCTGATTGCAACGACGACCCCTGCAACAAACAGCGCGATGACGAACAGGCTAAGTCGAAGGTCAAGGCCAAAATTTTCACGCAATTGATGTTTCGCCACTGGAACCACTACCTCGATGGGAAGTACAGCCAGTTGTTTCTGGTCTCGGCTGACGGAGGCGTGGCGCGCGACTTAACGCCTGGGGCGCACGATGTGCCACCTTTCAGCCTCGGCGGCCAAGACCAGTACTCTTTCTCGCCTGACGGCAAGGAAGTCGCCTACACCAGCAACATCGACGAAATGCAAGCCACCAGCACCAACAGCGACATCTTCGTTGTACCGGTGGCGGGCGGAACGCCGAAGAAGATCACCACCAATCCCGGCAGTGATGGCACGCCGATGTACTCGCCCGATGGAAAGTACATCGCGTATCGATCGCAGTTGCGCGGCGGCTATGAGAGCGATCGCTTCCGCCTGATGCTGTACGAGCGCGCGACCGGCAAGATCACCGACCTGACGCCGAGCTTTGACCGCTGGGTCGATTCGATGGCGTGGTCGCCGGACTCGAAGACCATCTACTTCACTGCGGAGAACGAAGGCGCAGCGCCGATCTACGCCATCAATGTGACCGCGGCTGTTACGGGGTCCCCATCGCGTGCCGGTGTTGCGCGCGATGGGGGTGGGAATCCATGGCCGCAGGAATTAGTTGCCGGCTTCAACGACAGCCCCACGCCGACGCCCGACGGCAAGATGCTGGTTTTCGGTCGCATGTCGATCGCCGCGCCGAACGAAATCTACAGCGCGCCGCTGGTATTCCCTCAGTGTAGGATGGCCGTACCTCCCAGCGCCTATAGCATTCCAGATTGCCTACTTTCGAGGGCGCAGCAAGTTACAAATTTGAATAGTCCTGTGCTCTCGCAGGTCGAGATGCAACCGCTGGAGAATTTTTGGTTCACCGGCGCGGCAAAAGAAAAAGTTCAGGGATTCGTGGTGAAGCCGCCCAACTTCGATGCCAGCAAGAAGTATCCGGTAAAGTTTCTCATCCATGGAGGCCCGCAGGGCGCGTGGGGCGACGACTGGTCGTACCGCTGGAACCCGGAACTGTTCGCCGCTAATGGCTACGTAGTTGTCATGGTCAACTTTCACGGCTCGACCGGCTATGGACAGAAGTTCATCGACGCGATCAATGGTGACTGGGGTGGCGCACCTTTTCAGGACCTGATGCTGGGCCTCGACTATGCCGAGAAGACGTATGCCTACATCGACAAGGACCGCGAGTGCGCCCTAGGCGCCAGCTACGGCGGATACGCGATCAACTGGATCGAAGGCCACACCGCGCGCTTCAAGTGCCTGGTCTCGCACGATGGAATGTTCAACACCGAGTCAGCCTACGGCACTACCGAAGAGCTATGGTTCAACGAGTGGGAGTTCAAGGGCACTCCTTGGACGAATCGCGAGATGTACCGCAAGTGGTCGCCGCACCTATCGGCGACGAACTTCAAGACGCCGATCCTCGTGGTACACGGCCAGCTCGATTTCCGGCTTGATGTGTCGGAGGGATTCCAGTTATTCACCACCGTGCAGCGGCTCGGGATTCCGTCGAAGATGCTCTACTTCCCCGATGAAGGTCACTGGGTGCTGAAGCCGCAAAACAGCCGGCTGTGGTACAAGACGGTGAATGACTGGGTGGATCAATGGACGAAGACGGCGAAGTGAAAAAGAGTCTTGTGTACCGTCAAGAGGAAGGACGAAACGGGTTAACCCAGCTCCGCGAAGATCACGGAAAGATCCACAGCGATGGGAGAATTCTCGACGGCGAACGAAGTGGTTTCGATCCAGCTTTCGGTGGAGCAGTCGTATCCATGGCGGGTCTGCGGATCGACGACCCAGATATGACGAATTCCCATCCGGCGATAATCCTGGAACCGTTCCAGGTAGCGCGAAACGCGGTCCTCCGGGGACAGCACTTCGATGACGGCGATAGGAGGCCGCTGCAGCACCTGATCAGCCGGTTCGGTGCGTGAGATCAGGCATACGTCCGCGATGCGAAAGCGCGTCGGGCTGATCTGCATCCGCAATTCCGTCAGCGCCCTGATGTTCCATTCCTTGCCATGATTGCGAAACCATTGCACTAGCGCACTCTGCACTTCTGCGTGATCCAGTTCGCCCACGTTTCTCTCCTGCAGCTCGCCGTCAACGTAGTCGCAATCCGGACTGTAGCTGCTGTGCAGATACTCGCTAACCGGAACCGCCAGTCGCGTTGTGGTTGCCATGGAACCTCACCGATAGGACTATTCTAACGCGGCTGCCACTTTTTTCTCCCGTTTTGACGGCGACGACGCACTGCCCGTTTGCCTCCGACGCCAACCCGCACTAGACTGACTCAGCGCCCCGGGACGCCGCGTCTATGGCTGCAACGGTATATCGCCGGTCGCATCAACTGACTAACGTGGAGATTCTCGACCTCAGGCACTTCTCGTCTGCCGACCTGCGTCCTCTCCTCGACGAGGAAGTCGAGGTCTGGGGCAAGCTTCTCGCCTGGGACTATCGCGGATCGTCGGACATGATCCTGCGTTATGTGGATGCCAAGATCCTGCCGGGCTACGCCGCGGTCGAACGGGGCAGCATTGTAGGCTATTCGTTCTTCGTTTATGAAGGCAGCAAGGGTGTGGTGGGTGACCTGTTCGTCTCACCGCGCCGCGCCGATGTGCGAGCGATCGAACTGCAGATTGTGGAACACGTAATTGAAACCTTGCAGTCGTCGCCTGGCATTCTCCGCGTGGAAGCGCAGTTGCTCACGCATCAGACCGGGGATCTGGCGGCGGACTTTCTTGCATCTGGGTTTCAGCGCCACCGCAGGCTGTTCCTCGCTTTGCATTTGCGAGGCGCCGACGCTCCGCGTATTGCGCCTGCTTCTGTGCCCGACGATATTCTCGTCCGCCGTTGGGCTGAGCAGGATTATCAGCCCGCAGCCGGCGTCATCACTGCCGCTTATCGGTCCCATATCGATTCAGAGATTAATGATCAATACCGAACGAATGCCGGTTCTAATCGCTTCCTGAATAATATTGTGCGATTCCCCGGCTGTGGCGTCTTCGATCCCGACTCTTCCTTCGTCGCCATACATCGGCCAACCAACACCCTGATCGGACTTATTCTTTGCTCGCGGGTGAAAGATGACGTGGGACATGTCACGCAGGTGTGCCTGGTTCCCGAGCATCGCGGCCGAGGTATCGGCGAAAGCCTCCTCGTTAGTACCTATACTTCGCTGCGCAATCGGAATTTCAACCTGCTGTCATTGACGGTGACCGAGGCCAACCATCGCGCCGTGGATCTGTACAGGCGGCTAGGCTTTGTTGAGTTGCGGGTGTTCGACGCGTTTGTGTGGGAAGGGTGAAAGTGCAGGGACTAGGGATCAGGTGCTAGGGTTCGTGAGGCCAAGGGCTTGAGCTTCCTGCCTACGAGGGAGGTAATCAGGCCGTTGAGGATCCGTCCCAGCTCGTCGGTCATTGCCATGACAATCTGTTTCTGCTCCTCAGGTATGTATCCAAGTCTATGCCCGATGAATATCTGGGTCTGTACCTCACACAGCGAGCCGCGCGCATGACCCAGAAACTGGATGTACCCCCCTTCGTAGCTCGGCCATGCCCTTCGGCGATGTTGCTCGGGATAGAAACGGCAGCACGTCGCAATTGGCTGGTGAGTCCGTACATTACATGACATGGGAACTACGCCGTGATGCCGTATATCTCGGTGACGAGCGTCATAGCTTTTTGCCAAACGATCAAATCCTGATAGCTCTTCACATGCATTGTCGCTCCCTCTACCTCTGATCCTATCGTCCAGTCGGCAGTACACAGCCAAGCTTACGTCGCGGTTTGGGCTTCTGACACTTAGCCCTAATCCCTAGCCCCTGATTTCTAGTGTTTGATCAGCCACATGGCCCAGGCGGCGACGATCACACCGCCGACGAACAACGCGAAGCAGTAGGCTCCGTAGCGAAACATGTCGCGCGGGGTGTTGCGCTGAGTGATGCCAAACACCGTCGCGGCACAGAGTGCGAACAGCAGGGCGGCGTTGAAGTGAGAGAGTTCGAAGGTCATTGTTTCTTGCCGATCGCAATGTGATGAGCGTCAACCGCGGCAATCACGTTCAGCAATCCTGCCACGACAATGTACTTGGTGCCATAGTCGGCCACGGCGCGATGAATGTTGCCGATGCCCCAGTCCATGCTTCGGGCAATGAAGTACAGCGCGCCCGCACCCAAATCGCCGACGAATCCCAGCATATCGAGCAAGTCACCCGTGTTAAGCAAGTAGACTTTGCCCTGCATTGCAAGTCCGGCGAAAAACATCACCAGCACCGCTGCCATGAGCAGCGCACCGCGAATCCAACGGCGCTGAATAAAGTGCCCGAGCCCAGGAAAGAGCCATCCCGCGATGGGAGCGATGATCGCCATCGAATTGTCGTTCTTAGCGGCAGCTTTGGAAGGGCGCCGCGTTACTGTAGCTGCATTTTGCGGATTCGCCATCAGACCTGCACCAACTCGTCCTGCACGCGGCCGGTCACTTCACCCTTTCCGTTGCGGATCATCATATTGATTTCGCTGCGCACCCCGAATTCCGGCAGGTAGATTCCCGGCTCGACCGAGAAGCAGGTATTCGGCAGGATCTCGCGATCGTCTTTGGTCTCAAGGTTGTCCAGGTTCGCACCATTGGCGTGAATGTCGCGCCCAATCGAATGTCCGGTGCGATGGATGAAATACTCCCCATAACCCTTGCCGGTGATGTAGTTGCGGACCGCTTCGTCCACTTCCCAGCCTTGAATTTTCTTGTTGGCATCAAAAGCTTGTTTGACTTTTTTGATGCCGACGTTACGGCGCGTCGCGCACAATCTCGAACACTTGGCGCTGCTTGTCGGTGGGACTGCCGATCACGCCCGTCCAGGTGATGTCGTAGTAAACGCCATCGGGATCGTTGGTCTTCGCCCACAAATCGAGCAGCACAAAGTCGCCCTCGCGAATGGGAGTGGACTTCGCCGCCGTAGGCTCGTAATGTGGATCGCCGCTGTGCGCGTTAACGCCGACGATGGGCGGATCGTCGGTGGTCAAGTTCTCGCGCTTGAAAGCTTCCATCACCCATTGCTGCATCTGGAATTCGTGGGTACCCCCGTTGCGCGCGCGGTGTGCCATCTCGGGGAAAAAGGCGGCGGTAATCTTGTCCACCGCATCGCGCGCCTTGAAGTGGTTCGCGATCTGCGCGTCGGTCAGCGTGGCTTCAAAGCGCGCCACCAGGTTCGCTGAGCTGACAATGCTCTTGCCAAAGCTGCGCACCAATTCCAGCATGCCGCCATCAACCAGCGAGATGTAAGGAATCTGGTTGTTAGGGGAGTACTGCATCACCACTTTGTTGTAGGGCTTCAGCATCGACTCCAGGTTCTGCCACAACTCCTGCCATGCCGAATACTGCAGCGCCTTGCCGGGCAGCGAGTCGAGATGATGGCTTTCGATGCGGTGCACTAACTTAACCGGCTCGCCATTGGCGGGAACCACGTAAAACCAACGGCGGGTGACCATCGTTTTAGGCGACAGGCCCAACACGCTGTAGGCAATCGCATCGCGGTGATGATGATCGTAGAAGAGCCAGCAATCGTTATGGCTGTCGCGCAGCGCAGCCTGGATATCGGAGAGATTCATTGCGTGTTCTATTGTAAACGAGAGGCGGAATGCAGAGGGTTCCGGTCCCGGAAACAAGAAGCTGGTGCCCTTAGCCTCTTCTACTTAGCAACCGTTCATCGATACGAAATGGTTCGACTTTCGTAACAGTCGCCTCAAAACCGGATGCCTGAGGGAACATGACGACATTCAATTCCTGCGGAACCACTACAGAGGGAACCAGGTAGATTGGGACGGCAGGACTTGCGGAGGCGGCCAGCAGCTTCTTCTGGCGTGGCGCGTTGCGTTGGGACGCTATCAGGGATCTCAATCGTCACCAGAACGTAGTCGAGTGGTATGTTGTCAAAATCCAGATGTGCCAGAACTTCCGCGAGCGCCAGCGACGGCTGCTGTGCGGCGTAGATAACTGGCGTGCCCTTGTGATTGCACCTGCCAGCAGCATAAAGACCACCCGTTCCGGCGAGGTCGTTAGCGTACTTGCTGCGGGTGAGGCGGTAGACGATCAAATGAACATGCCGTGATCGATCCGGACGAGCTCTTCTTCAACCGCAGCTGGATCTTCGGTCAGAATCTGGAGAGGACTTTGATTGTGAAAGACGCGGTTGGGTTTGTTGAGCCAGGGGTTGGCATTGGTGCGTGAGCCAAAGGTTTTTACAGCGTGGGACAGCACTGCCGCATAGGTGGTCGGATCGTCTTCCTCCTCCACCAACTCCGCCTCAAAGTCGTCGACTTCGGTAAACTCCTCCTGAAACTCCTGCCGCGGATTCTCAGCATCTTCAGGATCCAGTAGTGGCTGTGGGGCCATAATCAACGACATTATAGCTCACGCTACGTCGGTAGTGGTGCAGTTTGGATAGGAATGCGTGCCTTTCGCGCACCGGCGCGAATCGGCACGCCCAGATCCCTCGCTTCGCAAAAGAAGCTCGTTCGGGATGACAAGAACATCTGCACCACTACCGCTACGTCCTCGCGTTTGCCTAACCGTCCCCGCAACTCTACAATCAAGGATTATCCTTCCGCGGATCAAAAGCCATGATTCATTTTCCTGTTCCCGAGGCCCTTACCTTCGATGACGTGTTGCTGTTGCCTGCCAAGTCCGATGTCGTTCCGGCGCTGGCGGAAACCACGACGCGCCTGACCCGCAACATCGAACTTCGCATCCCGCTGATCAGTGCGGCCATGGATACGGTCACGGAATCGCGCATGGCCATTGCGATGGCGCAGCAAGGCGGCTTGGGCATCATCCATCGCAACCTCAGCATCGAGCAGCAAGCCAGCGAAGTGGACAAGGTGAAGCGCTCGGAAAGCGGAATGATTGTCGATCCCATCACCATGTCGCCCGACGAGAAAATTTCCGACGCACTGGAAGTTATGCGCCGGTATCGTATCTCGGGCGTGCCCGTGACGAAGGACAAAAAGCTGGTCGGCATTCTCACCAATCGCGATCTTCGCTTCGAAACCCGGACCGACATTCCCATCAGCGAAGTAATGACCAAGAAGAACCTGATCACGGTGCCGGTCGGCACCACCTTGACCGATGCGGAGGCGATTCTGCATCAACATCGCATCGAGAAGCTTCTGGTGGTGGACGATCATTACAATCTCAAGGGCCTAATCACGGTGAAGGACATTCAGAAGCGGCTGAAGTATCCCACTGCCGCCAAAGACGACCACGGCCGGCTGCGGGTGGGCGCGGCAATCGGCGCCACCGGGGACTTCCTCGAACGCGCCCAGGAGTTGGTGCGCGCCAAAGCTGATTTGCTCGCCATCGACAGCGCCCACGGACATTCAACACGCGTGATTGACGCCATCCAGACCATCAAGTCGGCGCTGCCCGAAGTCGATGTGATTGCAGGCAACGTTGGAACATTTGATGGTGCCTGCGAACTGGCGCGCGCCGGTGCCGACGCCATCAAGGTCGGTATTGGCCCGGGATCAATATGCACCACCCGGATCGTAACCGGCGCCGGAGTTCCCCAGATCACTGCGATCGCCGAAGCTGCCCGCGCTGTACGCGACACCGATGTTCCCATCATCGCTGACGGCGGCATCAAGTATTCCGGAGACGTCACCAAGGCGATCGCAGCGGGTGCAAGCTGCGTGATGATCGGCTCGCTGCTGGCCGGTACGGAAGAGAGTCCCGGCGAGACGATTCTGTACCAGGGCCGCTCCTTCAAGGCCTATCGCGGTATGGGATCTCTGGCCGCGATGGCGCAAGGCTCCAGCGAACGTTACTTCCAGAACACCGATGCGGATTCTTCGGTTCCAGTTTTGTCGGAGGATGGCGGCGACGGCGGTAACCGTCTGGCGAAGCTGGTTCCCGAGGGCATCGAAGGCCGCGTTCCCTACCGTGGCACCGTCGGCATGATCGTGTACCAACTGGTGGGCGGGGTGAAGAGCGGCATGGGCTATGTGGGCTGTTCCTCCATCGCCGAACTGCAGCAGAAGGCGCGCTTCGTGCGCATCAGCGGCGCTGGCCTGCGCGAGAGTCACGTGCACGACGTCATGATCACTCGCGAAGCCCCCAACTATCGCGTTGAATAACCTCCAACCCAGTTCGGCCAGCGTTGCCAGCGGAACTCGGCAGCCCTCGCAGCGCGGCTATGGGCTAAGACCTTCCTTCCGCACCCTGGCCCGTCGCTGGTGGCCGGTTCTAGTTTGGCTGGGAGTTATCCGGCTGGAATCCACCGACTTTGCCTCCGCCAACAATACGTCGACTGTGCTCTATACCGTGATTGCAGCGGTAGTTCCTCAGGTGCAGGAGTCCTTCGTTTCGCAGCTCGACGAAGTTCTGCGCAAGACGGGACACTTCGCCGGCTACGGCATCCTCAGCGTGCTGGTTTTTCTCGCGCTCAAGAACACCAACTATGATCGGATTCGCTCCCTCTTGCGTCGCGCTTGGGGGAGTTGTTGGCATGATTTCTGGCGCTGGGATTGGGTGCTGCTCGGCATGCTGGTCACCGTCGTGACTGCCACGTTCGACGAGATCCACCAGACGTTTATCCCGTCCCGCACCGGACGCTGGCAAGACGTCGTGCTCGACTCCTGCGGCGCGGCGGTGCTGCAGGTGATCGTCTACTTTCTGTCGCGGCGGACATTCAAGCAACAGCGGGACAGGGTCAACCGGGGATACGGAATTGGGATCTAGTCAATGATTTGTTTCTCAAGTCTGAACTCGCTTTAGAAATTCCCTTGCCCGTTGCACAGGCATGTGGTAATGTTTCGCGCCACTGCGTAACGTTGATGCTTACAAAGCCTTAGGAAGGTAATTCATATGGCCTGCCAGGTCGTCATCACCTCCGTAACTGCGAGCGGACCTCCGCTCTCTGCCGTTACGGTAACGGGCACTGCCACGGTCCCGGACTGCATGACTGTAACTGTCAAAGTGGTGTGCGGAGGTACGCCCCTCTCAAGCCTGACGGTTCCGGTTGACGCAGGCGGGAATTGGTCGGCTACCTTCACGGATTTCGTGGGGACGAAATGTGTCTGCGGGAGCGAGTACGTCGTCACCGCGAAATGCGACCAATCTTCCATCTGCAGAGAAGGACTTGCAAGTGGAAATCTCGACTGTATGGGGCAGTGCCCGACCGCTATGGTCAGCGTTTCTATCGGTGATTGCCAACCAGACGGCACTCGCGAGGTAATGCTGAACGCGACAATCACGCCAGGTAGTGATCCAACGATTGTTACACAGTGGGAAGTTGAAGCAGGTGTTTTCGCCTCTGCTAGCGCGTCACTCTCGTACGGCGTCACGCACTATTATGATCCCGGTCAGGCGTACGTAGCCGTTCTTCACGTTGTGCTCCCGCCCGGTTGTCCTCCCATAGGTTCGGTGGCAATCGGCCCTCTCGAACCATGTCCATGTCCGGAATTAGCTGTCAATGCAACGGTGGCTGGCTGCGCAGACGCTAACACAGCCGCTACGGCGACATTCACCGCGACACTAACGCCACCTGGGTCTAACTGCGGAAGCTATCACTGGACGTTCGGCGATGGTACTACCGAGATAACAACCACCCCGACAACAACGCATCTTTACCAAACTTCCGGCACTTTTGCAGCTTCAGCTGCGATTGAGTGCGGGGCCTGCCTTATGACGGCGGCAACCGATGTAACGGTGAAAGCGTGTGGGGGCGGTGGAAACAAAGGGGGAAACGGTGGTGAGGGCGGGGGCTGTTTTGCGATTCGTGCAATTATGGTAATTGCCGCGATTCTTGCGATTGCGGCATCCGCACTGGCGCTGTGCCTGCCGCCGCCGGCGGCGGCTATCCTTGGCTGGATTGCTCTCGGCCTCGGTATCGTGGCGGCCGCACTGGCGATTTTATGGGCGATTTTCTGCCCCAAGCCATGCGCCTGGGCCCTGTTGTTTGCGTGGCAGGTCCTCGTGGGGGTGGGGTTCGTTTTGCTGGCCTTCACCGTCTGCTGTCCCACGTTTTGGTGGATCGGCTTCGGACTGCTGGCAATAGGCTTAACCCTCATGTTCTTGTGGAGAAGTCACTGCAAGGTTAGTAACTGTGAGTTATGGAAGGAGCTCTCCATAACAATATCAGGGGTGATCATCCCCCTGCTTGCCGACCTCGCACATATCCCAGTGCTGGCGGCATGCACTAATGGTATTGTTACACTCATATTGTCCGGCATTGCAGTAGCGTTAGTGATTGCGGTCGCGAACTGTGTTCATTCGCAGTCCTCTTCGAATTGAACGGTCCGCCCGGCTCTTCCTCCGCCCCGGTTTAGCGTCCAAAAGGCAGACGCGAACCTGGGGCGCAAAAAAGCCCGCCCTAGCTTTCGCTAGAACGGGCCACCTTGTTGTGAATCTCTAACTGACGCCGACAGCTGCGCCGGCGAGTTTTTACTCTTCCTTCTTCTCTTCGTTCGCAGCTTGCTGCGCTTCCATCTGTTTGTTTTCCGCTTCGGCCGATTCCATGGCCTTGCGGGTTTCTTCGGCGCGCTTGGCACGGAGTTCGGCGCGCTTCTGGCGCTTTTCGTCCAGCGTCTTCTCGCTACCGAGCAGTTCGACGAAGGCTATGTCGCCGCCATCTCCCTGACGGAAGCCGCCATGAATGATGCGCAGATAACCGCCTTCGCGATCGCCGTAACGTGGCGAGATGGTGTCAAATAGCTTGTCCACGGCATCGCGTGTCATGAGGTACGACATCACCTGCCGCCGCGCCGCTACATCGCCGCGCTTGCCCAGCGTGATCATCTTCTCGACATGAGGACGCATGGCCTTGGCCTTGGTAAGTGTGGTCTCGATGCGCTCGTCCACGATTAGCGAGGTCACCAGATTGCGCAACAGCGCGCGCCGATGCTCAGTGTTTCGTCCTAACTTCCATCCTGCTCTACGATGACGCATAGGTATGATCCTTAAATCAGTTGTCAGTTGCCGGCAGTCAGTAGCCAGTAATCGCTCACTCAGAAAACTGACAACTGGCCGCTGACTACTGGCAACTCCAATTTAATAACCCGGCTCGTTTCCGTAACCCGTCGATGGCAGCGACAACCCTTGCGATGCTCCCGACGAATTGCCCGGAACCGCATTGCCCTGGTCGTCGATTTTCATGCCCAGACCAAGGCCCATGGAAGCCAGAATTTCTTTGATCTCATTCAGCGACTTGCGGCCGAAATTCTTGGTCTTCAGCATCTCGGCTTCCGACTTCTGCACCAGCTCGCCGATGGTCTGAATGTTGGCGTTCTTCAGGCAGTTGTAGCTGCGCACCGAAAGCTCAAGCTCTTCCACCGAGCGATTGAGGTTCTCGTTGCGGATCTCCGGCTTGTCGCCAAGTCCGGCAGCCTGCGCCTCCAGCTCCTCCTCGAAGTTGATGAAGATGTTCATGTGGTCTTTCAGCAACTTCGCGGCGAGTCCCAGTGAATCGGCCGGCGTGACCGAACCGTTGGTCCAGATTTCAATGGCAAGCTTGTCGTAATCGGTGATCTGGCCCAGACGGGCAGCCTCGACCGAGTAGTTACACTTGCGCACCGGCGAGTGCACGGAGTCGATGGGAATGAATCCCAGCCCCAGGTCCTCGTCGAAATTCTTATCTGCCGAAACGTAACCGCGGCCGCGCTTCAGCCGCATTTCCATGTCGAGCTTGCCACCTTCGCTGACGGTGGCAATGTAAACATCTTTGTCGAGCACCTCGACGTCGGCGTCGGCTTCGATCATGCCCGAAGTGATTACGCCCGGCTGCTCGGCGCGCAGATAAATCGCTTTAGGCGCGTCGCCATTGAGGCGGAAAGGAATCTGTTTCAGGTTGAGGATGATGTCAGTCGCATCCTCCACCACGCCGGGGATGGACTGGAACTCGTGCAACACGCCTTCAATTTTGACTGCGGTGACCGCAGCGCCTTCAATGGACGACAGCAATACGCGGCGCAGCGCATTGCCGATGGTGGTACCGAAACCGCGCTCAAACGGCTGCGCCCAGAAGTGACCGTACTGATCGGTCAAGGTCTCGGTGTCGGTAGCCAGCCGTTTGGGTTTCTGAAATCCTTTCCAAAGCATTCATAACTCCTGTCTGTCGGTTCGGCCATGCTGCGCGGGTGGCGTTTCATGGAAGCGCACACCGGCTGATCTGGCGCGAAGATTGTAGGAAACGCGACGCAGATTCCTCCGCGCCGCGGGCGTACTACTTGCTATAAAGTTCCACGATCAATTGCTCGTTAATGGGCAAGTTGATGTCGGCGCGCGTCGGCAGCGCAACCACTCGTCCCTTGTAGCCGTCACGGTCAACTTCCAGCCATGCGGGCGGCGCCTGATGGCTGGCAAAATCCTTGGCAATCTCCAGCAGCGCGAGCTTGTTGCTACGCTCGCGCACGGCAATTTCTTCACCGGCAGTCACCTGATAGGAAGGAATGTCAACCTTCTTGCCGTTCACCTGCACGTGACCGTGACGCACCAACTGGCGAGCCTGGCGCCGCGCCACGGCAAAGCCAAGGCGATAGACCACGTTGTCGAGCCGACGTTCCAACTGTTGCAGGAGGACTTCGCCGGTAACGCCACGGGTAGTGGCAGCGCGTTCGAAGTAGTTGCGGAACTGCTTTTCCTGGGTGAAGTAGATGCGCTTCGCCTTCTGTTTCTCGCGAAGCTGCAACCCATAGCCGACGATTTTGGCCTTGCGGTCCTTGCCGTGCTGGCCGGGAGCAAAATTGCGTTTCTCGACCGGGCATTTGTCGGTGAAGCACTTTGCGCCTTTGAGGAACAGCTTCATGCCCTCGCGGCGGCAAAGGCGGCATACTGCGTCTTTGTATCGAGCCAAGTTACGTTCTCCTTGTCGAGCAGAGCCTGTCTGCCCGTGTGCCGATCGGTTTACGGGCGCTTGGCGTCCCTTCGTCCCGATCAAAAACCAGTTGTCAGGGCTAGGTTTTAAGGGTTAGCAATTAGATGTTGCTGCCAACCATTTCGATCCTAGCCAGCCTTGTGTGCCCGATCTACCGCCCCTGAAGGGGCTCACACCTGAAATTGCACGCTACCCAGCGCTGAAGCGCTGGGCTAAGATTTTTCGCCCCTGCTGGGCTCCCTGTCGAGGCGGTCGAGGAAAAGGTGGTAGTGCCCCAGCCCCTGATCCTTAGACCCTGCGCCGCTTCGGCGGACGGCAGCCGTTGTGCGGAACTGGCGTCGAGTCCTTGATCGAACGCACGTCCAAGCCGGACGCAGACAATGCACGCACCGCCGACTCGCGTCCCGAACCTGGACCGCTGACCCGCACATCCACCACTCGCATGCCGTGATCACGTGCCTGGTTGGCGGCGTTGGCGGCAGCCTGTTGCGCCGCGAACGGCGTCCCCTTACGCGACCCGCGGAAGCCCAGCGAACCCGAGCTCTTCCACGAAACCGTGTTGCCGTTCGGATCGGTGATGGTGACGATGGTGTTGTTGAAAGAAGCCTGAATATGCACGAGTCCGTTGGGAACGTGCTTGCGCTCTTTCTTCTTGAACTTCTTGCTCTTACCCTTTTTGTCCGCTGCGGCGGATCCAGCTGGTTTCGCCATGTTCTATGTCTTCCCTGCTGCTTTCTTCTTGTTTGCCACCGTGCCCTTGCGCGGGCCTTTACGGGTACGGGCATTGGTATGGGTGCGCTGTCCGCGAACCGGCAGGCTGCGGCGGTGACGGTACCCACGATAGGAGCCGATTTCGATGAGCCGCTTGATGTGCATCGAGACGTCTTTGCGGAGATCGCCTTCGACGTTGCCGCCCTCTTCAATGACTTGGCGGATGCGGTTTACCTCATCTTCGTTGAGGTCGCTGACCTTCTTGTCGGTCTGCACATTCGCGGAGCCAAGAATGCTCTTGGCGCGCGAGTTCCCGATCCCGAAAATGTAGGTCAGGGCGATGCTGATGTGCTTGTTGCGCGGAAGATCCACGCCTGCAATACGTGCCATAGTTGCTCCAAAAACGGCCTTTAGCCGTTGGCACTTAGCATTTAGCAAAATGCCAAATGCTAACTGCTCATTGCTTCTGTTATCCCTGCCGTTGCTTGTGTTTCGCGTTTTCGCAGATCACGCGAACCACGCCGTGACGGCGAATCACCTTGCATTTATCGCAAATCTTCTTGACTGATGCCCGTACCTTCATGAAATCCTCAGTTGTCACTAGCCAGTTGTCAGTTGTCAGTTCATTGTCAGTTACGATTCCAGCTCCCGAAGCCGCGCAATCAACTGGCAACTGACTACCGGCTACTGGCAACTGCTTATTTGTATCGATACACAATGCGGCCCCGGGTCAGATCGTAGGGCGAAAGCTCCACCGCCACCCGGTCGCCGGGAAGGATGCGAATAAAGTTCTTGCGCATCTTGCCCGAGACATGCGCCAGCACCTGGTGCTTGTTCTCCAACTCCACCTTAAACATGGCATTGGGCAGTGGTTCAACCACCACCGCCATCACTTCAATCGCGTCTTCCTTACTCATTCAACTCCGGGAAAATCAGTTGTCAGTTGTCAGTACTCAGTTGCCAGTTAGCGCCACTCTTCTCTGTTAGCAATTCGCAACCGTTTCAGCGGCCAGTAACCAGATTGTCTCCGCTGACAACTGACAACCGGCTACTGGCAACTGTTCTCTACTCCGTCAAAATCACCGGACCATTTCTGGTCACCGCGATGCAATGCTCAAAGTGGGCGCTGTAGCTGCCGTCTTCGGTCACAGCCGTCCACTTATCGTCGAGCACCCGCGTACCCGGCCCGCCCACGTTCACCATTGGCTCGATCGCCAGGACCATGCCGTCGCGCAACTTCGGACCGTGCCCGGGAGTTCCGTAGTTCGGAATCTGCGGATCTTCGTGCAGCTTCGTACCGATGCCGTGTCCGACAAACTCTCGCACCACGCTGAAGCCGTTGGCCTCAACCAACTTCTGAACGGCCGCGCCTACATCTCCAACCGTGTTGCCCACGCGCGCCGCTTCGATTCCGTGAAACAGCGACTCGCGCGTCACCTCGAGCAACTTCTGCAACTCCGGCGTGATCGTGTCGCCTACCGGAACCGTGATGGCCGCATCGCCGTAATATCCGTCCAGTACGACTCCGCAATCGATGGAAACAATGTCTCCGGCCTTCAGCATCCGTCGCGCCGACGGGATACCATGCACGATCTCATTGTTCACCGATGTGCACAGCACGCAGGGATAGTCGTAATATCCCTTGAATGCCGGCTTGGCTCCCAGATCGCGGATCTTGCGCTCAGCGACGCGCTCCAGATCCATGGTCGAAACTCCGGGCGCCACCGCTTCCCGTGCCGCCTCCAGCACCTGGCGCACGATACGTCCGCTGCGGCGCATCTTGTCAATTTCCGATGCCGACTTACAAACGATTGACATTCTCAATTGCACTAAACGTCTGCGCCATAACCGCTTGCACCGGCTGATCGCCATTCACTTCGACCAGGCGACCCCGAGCACTGTAATACTCCACCAAGGGCAGAGTCAGCTGCTCATAGGCTTTCAGGCGCTCGGCGATAACTTCTTCCGCATCGTCCGGACGCGCCACTAAGGCCGTACCATCGACATCACAGATGCCCTGGACTTTGGGAGGCTGGTAATAGACGTTGTAAATCAGTCCGCAGGTGGGACAAGAACGACGCCCGGTAAGCCGTTGCAGCAATTGATTATACTCCACCACCAAACGGATCACAACCGGCGGCGCGCATGCCTGCTGCCCTTTGCTCTCCTTGCCTGCCCGCATTTTTTCCAACTGCCCATCCAGCCACTCGGCCTGGCGCACCGTACGCGGAAAACCGTCCAGAATGAAGCCCCGAACGCAATCCGCCTGCACCAATCGATCGGCCACCATGCTGCAAACCAGCTCGTCGGGAACCAGATCGCCACGTTCCATGATCGCCTTGGCCTTCACGCCCAGTTCCGTCTTTCGGGCCACGTTGTCTCGCAAGATGTCTCCGGTGGAGATCTGCGGGATGCCGTAAGTTTCAGCGATCAGCTTCGCCTGCGTTCCCTTGCCTGCGCCCGGCGGACCCAACAGCACAATGGGGCCGACTACGCTTTGGTTTTTCTCAACGCCCACAGCCGAGGAAGTCTGCACTTCCATGCCTCGTACCCTGAGACCCGGACCTCGGGCCCTTTCTCGCCCGCCAAGCGGGCCGAAGCCTCCCGGTAGCTCCGAAGAACAGCAATTAGCAATTAGCCGTTAGCAATTAGCCTTCAAGAATTCGCCCTTTTGCAACGCACCTCGCTGATCCAACTCCGGCTTCACGATCGCGGATTGCCGATCAATCATCGAATCGCAACCTCTTTGACGAGGGTTGCTAAGTGCTAAATGCTAAATGCTAAATGCTTCCTTACCACGTTGCCCGACGACCGCGGACACGTCCGCTGCGCGGGGTGAAACCCTCATAATGCCGCATTACCAATTGCGACTCGACCTGGTTGACGGTGTCCATCGCCACGCCCACCACAATCAGCAGCGAGGTACCGCCAAAGTAGAAATTCACTCCCAGCCCATTGGTCACCCAGGCCGGCAAGCGTTCGAAGAATGCGCCGATGGGACCATACAGGTGGTTGAGGTGAATACCCGTAATCATCCATTCAGGAATAAAGGAGATCAGGATCAAGTACAGCGCGCCCACCAGGGTAATGCGCGTCAAAATGTCATTGATATAGTTGGCCGTCCGTGCGCCCGGGCGAATGCCTGGAATAAATCCACCGTACTTCCGCATATTGTCGGCAACCTCGGTTGGGTTGAAGACAATAGAAACGTAGAAGTAGGCGAAGAAGACGATTCCGATCGCGTACAGCAGCGTGTACAGGGGCTCGCCCCAGGACATCGCGCGCAGCATGGGTCCAAAGTAACGGTTGTCTTTAAACAGCGCGCCCGCAGTCTGCGGCAAGGTCAACACCGACGACGCAAAGATGACCGGCATAACGCCGCCGGAGTTCACGCGCAACGGCAGATGGGTTGACTGGCCGCCCATAATCTTGCGCCCGACCACGCGCTTGGCGTATTGCACCGGAATGCGGCGCTCGCTGCGTTCTACGAACACGATGAAGGCGACAACCGCAATCATCAGCACAACCAGCAGCAGCATTGCGGGAACGGTAAATGCGCCCCAAGCCTGGGAAGCCGCCTTCTCGTACAGATCCATTACGCCGCGGGGCAAGCCAACCACGATACCGGCAAAGATCAGCAGCGACATGCCGTTGCCGACGCCACGCTCGGTGATCTGTTCGCCCAGCCACATGATGAAGACGCTGCCGGTGGTGAGCGTCAGCATGGTCATCAGCACGAAGCCGATGCCAGGGTTGTTCACGAAGGCCATACCCCCGCTTACCGTCTGACGTTGCAGCGTGATCGCAATACCCAGCGACTGCACGGCGCTCAATAACAGCGTCAGGTAGCGGGTCCACTGGGTGATCTTCTTGCGTCCCAGCTCGCCTTCCTTCTGCAACTTGGCCAGGGGCTCGTACACCACGGTCATCAACTGCAAAATGATGGACGCGGTAATGTACGGCATGATGCCGAGCGCAAAGATGGTCAGCTTGCGCAGTTGGCCGCCGCTGAACAGATCGACGAAGCCGAGGAAGGTACCCCGGTTATTGTCGAAGAACTGCGACAGCAGATCGGCGTTGATGCCCGGCGTCGGGATGTGTCCGCCGAGGCGGTAAACCGCCAGCAATCCAAGCGTGAACAAAATGCGCTTGCGCAGATCGGGAACGCGAAATACGTTAGCTAACTTCTCAAGCATGGAACAAAAACCTCAGTTGCCAGTAACCAGTTGCCAGTTGTCGGTAGTCAATAACCAATCGCTCGTAATCATTTATCTATTGCCAGTTGTCGCCGCAGAAAGCGTCAGTACTATCAACTGACTACTGGCTACTGACAACTTCTATCTTGCCGCCCGCCTTCTCGATCTTTTCCTGCGCCGACTTGGAAAACTTGTGGGCGTGTACGGTAATCGCTTTCGACAACTCGCCCTGACCGAGCACCTTCACCAATGTGTTCTTGGAACTGACGATGCCGGCTTTGCGCAAGAACTCAGGAGTGATCTCGCTCTCGCCCAGGCCCGCCAGCCGTCCCAGGTTCACTACTTCATACTCGACCCGGAAGATGTTGGTGAAACCACGCTTGGGCAGACGGCGGTGAAGCGGCATCTGGCCGCCTTCGAAGCCGCGCATCATGCGCGAACCGCTGCGCGATCTCTGGCCCTTATGGCCTCGGGTCGAAGTCTTGCCCATTCCTGAGCCCATACCGCGACCCACACGCTTCTTGTTCTCCGACGCTTTCCGGGGTGCTCGTAAATTGCTGAGATTCATTGTTTACCTTCAGTAGCCGATTGCCAGTAGTCAATAGCCGGTTGCCAGTTGTCAGTTTCGATCCGCCATCAGAATGACTACATTCTAATTGCTAATTGCCAAGTATTAGTTGCCGTAACTGACGACTGGCAACTGGCTACTGGCAACTGTTATTTCACGATCTCTACTAGGTGCGGAACCTTGGCCACCATGCCACGGATGGACGGCGTGTCCTCACGCTCGACCACCTGATTCAACCGGGTGAAACCCAATCCCTTGACCACCAATTTATGTTTGACCGGAGCTGCGATTGCCGAACGCACCCACTTGAGTTGGAGCTTCGCGCCCGCCTTTGCCGCGGTTGCCGCCTGTGGTTTTTTTCGAATACGGGCCATAGTTAAAGCTCCTCGACCGCCTTGCCGCGCGCGCTGGCCACTTCTTTACGATCGCGTAACCGCGACAGCGCGTTAAACGTGGCTTTAATGACATTGTGCGGGTTGGTAGTACCGATGGACTTGGTCAACACGTTCTGGATTCCCGCCGAAGTCATCACCGCGCGGACTGCACCACCGGCAATGACGCCGGTACCTTCCGGCGCCGGCTTCAGCATCACCATGCCGGCCCCATAGCGCCCCAGCACCTGGTGAGGAATCGTGGTCTGCGTCAGATTCACGCGCAGCAGGTTCTTCTTGGCCGCTTCGATGCCCTTGCGGATCGCCTGCGGAACTTCCTTCGCCTTGCCGGAACCGTATCCCACCACCGCGGAGGCAGGATCGCCCACCACCACCAGCGCCGCGAACGACAGATTCTTGCCGCCCTTGACGACTTTGGTGACGCGGTTGATCGAGACCACCTGGTCCTTCAGTTGATACTGACCGGCGTCAAGCTTTCTCTTTACTGTTGGCATTCCCGTTGTGTCTCCTGGCGCCGGCGAACCGTCGCCCCATCAATTCTCTTTTGTCATCCCGAGCGAGGTCGCCGTGACGACCAAGTCGAGGGACCTGCTTTTCTCAGCAGTCGAAACTAGCCACGGACCAGTAGCCCCTAACCCCTGCCTTCAGAACTTCAGCCCGGCTTCCCGCGCTGCCTCAGCCAGCGCCCTGATCCGCCCGTGGTATAGATATCCACCGCGATCGAAGACTACCTTCTCGATACCCTTCTGCTTGGCGCGCTCGGCAATCATCTTGCCCACATCCTTCGCCGAACCAACATTGCCGCCGGTGGGACTCTTCTCGCCCTTGCCGACTTTCTTCACCGAGGTAGCCGAGACCAGAGTCACGCCCTGGGTGTCGTCGATTACCTGCGCATAAATGTGGTTCACCGAACGATAGACGTTCAGCCGCGGACGCTCCGCCGTGCCCAGAACCTTCTTGCGGATTCGGGAGTGGACCTTCTGCCGCGTCTGATCTTTTGAAGTCTTCGTAATCATCTTTTTAGCTCTCAGCCGTCAGCTATCAGCCTTCAGCTATTCGTAGGTTCAGTCTCTAGCCACTGGCCACTAGCCACTGGCCACTACTTCGCGCCGGTCTTACCAACCTTCTTCTTCAGGCGCTCGTTGCTATAGCGCACACCCTTGTTCTTGTACGGATCAGGTGGGCGAAGGCTGCGCATTTCGGCGGCAACAAATCCCACCTTCTGCCGGTCAATACCGCTGACCGTCAAGTGCGTCAGCTTAGGATCGACGGCAACGTCAATGCCCGCAGGCAGCGGATACTCGATAGGGTGGGAATATCCCAGGGTAAACACCACCGTGCCCTTGCCCTTCATTTCCGCACGGTAGCCAATCCCGACGATGTCCAGTTCTTTGGTCCAGCCCTTGGTGACGCCTTCCACCGAGTTGTTGACCAGCGCGCGCACCAGTCCGTGCACCGCAGCTTTGGAATCGTCTTCGCGAACCACGGTTAAGACTCCGTCGTTCTGTTCCAGCTTCACGCCGGGAGGCATATGAGTCGTAACTTCGCCCTTCGGTCCCTTCACTCGAACGGTGTTGCCTTCGACGGCGTATGTGACGCCCTTCGGCAACGGGATCGGCTTCTTTCCAATTCTTGACATAATCTTAGCTCTCGAATCAGCTTTCGGCTCTCAGCTATCAGCCATCAGCTTGTTTTTCTTGCTTTCAGCTGTGCGCTCTCGGCTGTCAGCTTGTCCTTGTTGCCGGGGTGCCAATGTCGCCAGCAAATCGTGATCAGGCACCTGCGGTTCTTAACTGACAGCCGATAGCTGACGGCTGACAGCTATCTAGTAAATCTCACACAACACTTCGCCGCCTACGCCTTCCTTGCGCGCCTGCCGTCCGGTCATCACGCCCCGCGGAGTAGTCAGGATGCTGATCCCCAGCCCGCCGAGGACGCGCGGAATCTCGGTGTGCCCGACATACACGCGGCAACCAGGACGCGAAACCCGCTTCAGGTCCGAAATCGGCGACGAGTTGTCGGGGCTGTACTTCAAGTACACCCGCAGGACCTTGCGGCCCTCTTCCTCGGTCGCCTTGAAGTTCGCGATGTAGCCCTCTTCCTTCAGGATGCGGGCCATCTCGACCTTAAGCTTGGAATGCGGAACGTCCACCTTCTGGTGCCGTGCCTTGATGGCGTTGCGAACGCGGGTCAAGAAATCTGAGACCGGATCGGTCAAACTCATGCTTTATATCTCCTCAAATCGTCGCCCGTTCGCTTCTTTTTACCGCAAGAAGAACCCGTCGGCGACGTACTAACTAGCCCCTATCCACTAGTCACTGCTCTTTACCAACTCGACTTCATGACCCCTGGAATCTCACCCTTGAGGGCCAGACCGCGGAAGCACAACCGGCAGATGCCGAACTTGCGCAAGAAGGCGCGCGGACGTCCGCAGATATGGCAGCGATTGTGCTGCCGAACCGAGAACTTGGGTTTCTTGTTCGCCTTTGCAATACTCGATGTCTTTGCCATTGTTTCCTTTTCGCTTTTCGCTGTTCGCTCTTCGCCAAACAGCTAGTTACCTAACCCCTAATCCCTAGCCCCTGACTACTGCCGGAACGGCATACCCATGTGCTTCAACAGAGCCCGCGCCTGGTCGTCCGTGCCCGCCGAGGTCACGATCGTAATGTTCATACCCTTCAGCTTCTCCACCTTGGCGTAGTCGATCTCCGGAAAAATCAACTGATCACGCACGCCGAGGGTGAAATTACCGCGTCCATCGAACGACTTGGTCGGTACTCCACGGAAGTCGCGAACGCGGGGCAGCGCCACATTCACCAGGCGGTCGAAAAATTCGTACATGCGATCGCCGCGCAACGTCACCATTACGCCGATGGGCATTCCTTCGCGCACCTTAAAAGCGGCGATGGACTTGCGCGCCCGCGTAATCACCGGCTTCTGCCCGGTAATCTGCCCGACCTCGCCGGCCGCCGGATCGATCAGCTTGGCGTTTTGTGTCGCCTCGCCCACGCCCATGTTCACAATGATCTTCTCCAGCTTAGGAGCGGCCATGGGATTGTCGAGCTCGAACTCTTTCATCAGCGCCGGCCGTACGTCCTTGAAATAGCGGTCGCGCATGCGAGCGGTCTGGCGATTGGTCGCCTTCGGCCGCGCCGGCTTGCCCGACGCTGCTTCCGCCGTTACCACATCCTGCGCCGGCTTTGCCTTCTTGCCCTGGGGCTTACCCTGCTGTTTTCCGTCCGCACCTTGCTGCGGCGCTTTCGGTTTCTTCTCGTCTGCCATTTCCTGCTTCTACCTTTCTCACGGTTTCGGCTTGCTACGGCTACCGGTTCGTGAGGAAATCAATTTGAGCAATCAGCATTTGGCATTTAGCGCTTGGCAATTAGCCAAGGCTTTGAACTCACTGCCACCGCCAACTTCTGTGTTCCATTTGCCTAGGCACATTTCGTATTGGCTAATTGCTTCTATTTCTCCAACGTGGCGCCACAAGTTCTACATACACGAGTATGGCGGTCACCGTGTTTTTCATGACCCACGCGCACCGGACGGGCGCAGGAGGCACACATCAGCATGACGTTGCTGATGGAGATCGCGCTCTCCTGTTCAGCGATCCCGCCCTTGATGTTCTTCTGCGGGTTGGGACGCACGTTCTTCTTCACCATCATCACGTGCTCGACCAATACCTTGGACTCGTCCGGCATAACGCGAAGCACGCGGCCTTCTTTGCCCTTGTCGCGTCCGGTAATCACCCGCACCTGATCGTTGCGGCGGATATCTACACTCTTCTGCATGGTTCTTTAATCCCTCTTAGCGACTCGCCGCGGGCCTTTAGCATTTGGCACTTTGCACCTGGCATTTAGCTAAATCGCTTCTTACTGACAACTGACAACCGGCTACTAGCAACTGATTTACAGCACTTCCGGCGCCAGGGAAACAATCTTCAAAAACTTCTTCTCGCGCAGCTCGCGGGCCACTGGACCGAATACGCGGGTGCCGACCGGCTCATTGGCGTCGTTGATCAACACCGCCGCATTCTGGTCGAAGCGGATGTAGGTGCCATCGCGGCGCCGATGCTCTTTGCGTGTGCGCACAATCACGGCCTTCACCACCGTGCCCTTCTTGGCGGTGCCGTCGGGAGAGGCTTCTTTCACCGAAGCCGTGACTACATCACCCAAGTGCGCGACCAATCCGGTGGAACCGCCCAGCGGCAGAATCATCTGCAGCTTGCGGGCACCGGAGTTGTCGGCGACGTCGAGCATGCTTCTCATCATCACTGCCATAATCTCGTCTCCTTACTGCTCAGCCCAGACCCTGCGGGTGTCCCATCCTCTCGCCCGATTTTGGCGAAAGCGCATGACCCAGTACGGCGGTCCCTAGCTCGCCGGCTTCTCTTCCACCGGAGTTATCAGCGCCGCGCGCTGCACAATTTCCTTTAAATTCCATCGCTTCAATTTGGACAGCGGACGGGTCTCTTCCAGCTTCACGAAGTCGCCAAGATGCGCCGTGCCGTCCTCGTCGTGCGCGTAGTATTTCTTGCTGCTCTTCACTACACGTTTGTAGAACGCGTGGGCCTTCTGCCGGCGGACTTCAACCACGATGGTCTTGGCCATCTTGGTGGAGACCACTTTGCCAATCAGGGTCTTGCGACGGCCCGGGGTCTTTTCTGTACTGGTTGCTGTTGTTTCGACCATGGCTTACTTTTTCTCCGTCGCAGCCTTCTTGCGGGCCGCCTTCTTCGCCGTCACTGTCTTCACCGGGGCACTGGCTTTCACGGGGTTGCTGGCGCTGGCTTGGGCGCCGTTGCCGCCCGCCAGTTCTTTCTGGCGCAACACCGTTAGCACCCGGGCAATGTCTTTCTTCAGCTCGCGGATCTTCTTCAGGCTCTCGGTCTGCCCCATCTTCAATTGGAACTTCATCTTGAAGAGCTGGTCAGACAGGTCTCGCTGCTGATGCGCGAGTTCGATATCGGTCAAGTTACGAATTTTGTCTACATTCATGGTTAGCTCTCAGCCGTCAGCTATCAGCCTTCAGCTTATTTCTTCTTGTTCGAGCATCGCGTCGATCATCCGCATCGTCACCGCCTACGCTAAGTTCCTTAGCTGACGGCTGAGAGCTGATGGCTGACGGCTGCTTTCTAGTGCACGCCCTCGCGCTGCACGAACTTGGTACGCAGCGGCAACTTGTGCGACGCCAGGCGCATGGCCTCGGCCGCATCGGTCACCGACACCCCTTCCATTTCGAAGAGGATCTTGCCCGGCCGCACTACTGCCACCCAATGGTCCGGCGCTCCCTTGCCTTTACCCATACGGGTTTCGGCCGGCTTCTTGGTGACGGGCTTGTCGGGAAACAGTCGGATCCAGATCTTCCCGCCACGCTTTACGAAGCGAGTCATGGCTACGCGGCTGGCCTCGATCTGCCGATCGGTGATCCAACCCGGCTCCATGACCTTCAAGCCGAAGTCGCCGAAGGACAGCTCGCCACCGCGCCACGCCTTGCCGCACATGCGGCCGCGCTGCTGTTTGCGATACTTCACTTTCTTTGGCATCAACATAGAAATTCAGTGGCTAGGGGTTAGCGGCTAGGGGTTAGAAAATCCGTTCTAACTTCGCCTTGGCCAGTTACCGCCAGCTCGTCTCCCAAATCAGGTGCTAGGGGTTAGTGGCTAGGGGTCAGAAAGAAACTTCTTCCAACGCCGCTCGAAGCCACGACCTTCGCTCCTGCTTCATTCCTTCTCGTCGTCTTAGCTAATTGCTAATTGCTAGTTGCCTTTCACTAGCCCCTAACCCCTAGCCACTAGTCGCTGCTTTAAAACGCTCCCGTCCCTACGCCCTGCGGCTCGCGGCGTTTTTCCTTGAAAATCTCGCCCTTATAGACCCAGCACTTCACACCGATGATGCCGTAGGTGGTATGCGCCTCTGCAAAACCGTAATCGATGTCGGCACGCAGGGTATGCAGCGGCAACCGGCCCTGCAGGTACCACTCGGAGCGGGCGATTTCGTTGCCATTCAGACGGCCGCTGACGCGCACCTTGATTCCCTTGCAGCCAAAGCGCAACGCCGAATCCACCGCCTTGCGCATGGCGCGCCGGAATCCCACGCGCTTCTCCAACTGCAGCGCAATGTTCTCCGCCACCAGCTGCGCATCAAGCTCAGGCTTGTGCACTTCCTGGATATCGACAAAGACATCGCGATTGGTGCGCTTCTGGATGTCCTGCTTCAGCTTGTCGATCTCCGTGCCCTTGCGGCCGATGATGATGCCCGGACGCGCGGTGCGGATGATGATACGCAGCTTGTTACCAGGCCGCTCGACCTCGATGGAGCTGACGCCAGCCGACTTCAGCTTTTCCTTCAGCTCGGCCTTCAGCTTCACGTCTTCCAGCAGCAGTTTGTCGTAGTCGCGCACCACAAACCAGCGTGACTTCCAAGGCTTTGTAACGCCAAGGCGAAATCCGTAAGGATGGACTTTTTGTCCCATAGTCTTGTTTCTTCTCCGCGACGATCGCAACGTGGCATCGCCGCTTTGTAAATCTCTACTTCTTTTTCTTGGCCGGCTTCTTGGCCGCCGATTTCTTCGCTGCAACCTTCTTCTTGACGGGCGCTTTCTTCACGACCCTCTTCACTGCCTTCTTGGCTGGAGCGCCTTCTTCCACCTTCTGCACCAGTCCGGCATGACCGTTGCCGACAGCCTTCTCTTCCAGCGCAATTTCCAAATGCGAGATGCGCCGCTGATAGTGATAGGCACGGCCCATCGGCGCCGGACGAATACGCTTCATGCGTGGCCCATCGTTGGCCACGGCGCGCTTTACGTAGAGCCGGTCCACATCGATGTCCAAACCCTTTTCCGCGCTCGCGTAGTTAGCATTTTCAATCGCCGAACGCAGCAGCTTGTAAAGTCTGGGCGCGATGCCCTTCTTGGCATACAACAGTGTGTCCAATGCCTCTTCCACCCGGCGGCCCTTGATCATATCCAGCACCAGGCGCGCTTTCTGCGGCGAGACACGCACGTAATTCAGTTTGGCTGTGAATTCCATGTCGTTCTCCTTATCTCGCCGGAGCGGGCTTGGCCGCGGTCTCAGTTGCAGCCCTGACCGAATGGCCCTTGAAGCTGCGCGTCATGCTGAACTCGCCCAGTTTGTGGCCGACCATGTTCTCGGTCACATACACCGGAATGAATTTCTTGCCGTTGTGCACCGCTAGAGTGTGTCCCACCATCTCCGGGATCACGGTCGAGCGGCGCGACCAGGTGCGCACAACCTTTTTCTCGTTGCGTGCGTTCATGCCGTCAATCTTGGCCTGCAGGTGCGAATCGATGAACGCGCCTTTTTTTGTTGAACGTGCCATATCGTCTCAGTCCTACTTCGTTCTGCGGTTCACGATGAATTTATCGGTCCGCTTGTTGTTGCGAGTCTTGTAACCACGCGTCGGCTTGCCCCACGGAGTCACCGGATGACGTCCGCCGCTGGTCTTGCCTTCGCCGCCGCCGTGCGGATGATCGACTGGGTTCATGACCACGCCACGGTTGGTTGGGCGGATACCCAGCCAGCGCGTACGGCCGGCCTTGCCGATGGAAATGTTTTCGTGATCGATATTGCCGACCTGTCCTACGGTGGCCATGCAATCGACCAGCACCTTGCGGGTTTCGCCGGAAGGCAGCTTAAGCAGCGCGTAGTCGCCTTCCTTGGCCACCAGCTGGGCTTGTGCTCCTGCCGAGCGCGCCATCTGCGCGCCCTTGCCGGGCTTCAACTCGATGTTATGGACCGTGGTGCCCGGCGGGATATTACGCAGCGGCAATGCATTCCCCACCAGGATGTCGGCCTCGGGACCGCTGACAATTTTCGCGCCTACCTGCAGTCCTATCGGATACACGATGTAGCGCTTCTCACCATCGGCGTAGTTCAGCAAGGCGATCCGCGCCGAGCGATTGGGATCGTACTCGATGGAGGCGACGGTCGCCGGAATCCCGAACTTGTCGCGCTTGAAGTCGATGATGCGCAGCTTGCGTTTGTGTCCTCCACCGCGGTGCCAGATGGTCAGGTCGCCGGAGTTGCGGCGTCCGCCGGTGCGCTGCTTGGGCTCGGTCAGCGGCTTGTACGGCCGGTTCGTCGTCAGGTCATCGTTGACCGTGGTGGTGGTGAACCGCCGCGTTGGAGTTACCGGTCTGTAAGTTTTGATTGCCATGTTCCTACTCGTTTCTCGCTTGGTACAACTACTTCTGCCGTCCCTACGGGACTCGGGCCTTAATCTCGATCCCACCCAGCATTCCGCTTCGCTTCATGCTGGGCTAGACTTTTCCGCCCCTTCGGGGCTCGACCTCGATGGGCTCATGGATCCGAACTCTATCCACTGACCCCTAGCCACCGACCCCTGACTAGATGTTCTCCGCGTACTCGGGCATCTTCTCGCCCGCCTTCAGGCGCACGTAGGCTTTCTTCCAGTCGGGACGATATCCCGTGAACTTGCCGCGCCGGCGCTCTTTGCCCGCAAACGTCGCGGTCCGTATCGAATCTACCTTCACCTTGAAAATGCTTTGTACCGCCTGCTTGATCTCGGTCTTGGTGGCCTTCACCGAAACTTCGAAGACCAGAGTCCCTTCGGTTTCCTTGATTCCCAGACCTTTTTCCGTAATCACTGGGCGGCGTAGTACCTGATATGCCGATTTCATTACGCCACCTCCGCATGCTTGCGCTGGCCGACTTTGCGCGTATTGGGGTGTTTCGGCGCCGTGGCCTTCAACGAGTCCTGCAGTTTTTCCAGCGCCGGACGCGCGAAGATTGTGGTCTCGTAGCGAAGCAGGTGATAAGGATGGACCTGATTGCCCGCCAGCAGCTCAACGCCGGCAAGGTTCC
Source organism: uncultured Acidobacteriaceae bacterium (assembly GCA_963748225.1). Taxonomy (GTDB): domain Bacteria; phylum Acidobacteriota; class Terriglobia; order Terriglobales; family Acidobacteriaceae; genus Bog-257. The sequence goes on along the minus strand of CAVVHW010000007.1, from coordinate 493,705 downwards.
GCGAACTCAGATGAAGGTTATGATTCTCGGCTGGCCGTGCTTTCCACCAGCAGCGTCGTACCTTTTGCATTCAACTTATGCAGCGTCTGACGGAACGGTTTGCTCTTCGGTTCCTTCACCTCGAAGCTCTCCACCACCACCAGCTTGCCGTCGGCCAGCTTGGCCGCCAGCGCCGAGCGCAACGCGCCCAGCAGCTTCTTGCGCGGGAAAGCGTAATCGTAAGAGCGAGGCTGCGGTCCGTGAACGGTCCCGCCATGCCGCCACAGCGGAGAGCGAACGGAGCCCACACGTGCGCGTCCGGTGCCCTTCTGCTTCCACAGCTTCTTACCCGCGCCGCTCACCAGCTTCTTGTTCTTGGTGGCGTGGGTACCGGCACGCTGCCCGGCGCGGTAATGTTTCACCGCCTCCCACAACAGGTCCTCGTTCACCGCGCCGAAAACTTCATCGGCCAGTTCGAGGGAACCCACCTTTTCGCCGCCGAGATTTACCACATCAATCGTCGCCATAGTCTTTTCCAGTTGGCCGTCAGCTATCAGCCGTCAGCTTAAATCGCCAGCCCCTAACAGCTGGGCCCCTGATCCCTATTTCTTCTTCGCCGCCTGGCGCTTCGACGCCTTCAGCGGATCCACCGTGCCGGCCCCGCTAAATCCACGGCGCTCTCTGGGTGGCTTCTTCGCCTTGGTGATCATCACGTATGCGTCCTTGTGCCCCGGCACAGCGCCTTCCACCACCAGCAAGTTCTCGTCCTTGTCGACGCCCAGCACCCGCAGGTTACGGACCGTCACGCGATCGACACCCATGTGCCCAGACATGCGCATGCCTTTGAATACGCGCGATGGGAATGCCGACGAGCCAATCGAACCGGTGATTTGGAACATGGAGCCATGCGAGGCAGCGCCGCCGCCAAACTTATGACGCTTCACCACGCCCGCAAAACCACGACCCTTGCTGGTCGCAACCACGTCCACGAACTTGTCGCCTTCGAAAATATCCACCAGCACTTTGTCGCCTACTTTTGCGCCATCCTGATTTTCGGCATCGACAATGATCGGCACCTCGCGCAGGAAGCGCATCGGAGGAACGTTGTTCTTGGCGAAGTGACCCTTCATCGGCGCGGTCAGCCGCGACTCCTTCACGAACTCGACCAACCCGATTTGGGCCGCGTCATAGCCGTCCTTGGTGACCGTCTTGCGCTGGGTAACGATGCACGGACCGGCCTGCAGCACGGTGACCGGGTGAACATCACCCTTGTCATCGAAGAGCTGCGTCATGCCAACCTTCTTGCCTAAAATTCCACTCACTGCCATATGTCGTTTCCTCAACTCTGCTCCCTTATTCCGTTGCAGATTGCACCGGGGGCTTGCGCCACGGAAGCTTTGTTTTTTTAGCCGTCAGCTATCGGCTGTCAGCCCTCAGCTAATGCGGGTCGTTCCCGGTTTAGCTGAAAGCTGACTGGCTGACAGCTCTACTTATGTTCTTTGCCGAACGCCTTGATCTCCACGTCAACTCCGGCGGGAAGCTCAAGTTTCATCAGCGCGTCCACGGTTTGCTGTGTGGGCTCCAGAATGTCGAGCAGGCGCTTATGCGTGCGAATTTCAAACTGCTCGCGCGATTTCTTGTCCACGTGGGGCGAACGCAGCACGCAATACTTGTTCTTCACCGTGGGCAACGGAATCGGTCCCGCTATTTGCGCCCCCGTGCGCTTCGCCGTATCGACGATTTCGCCGGTGGACTGGTCGAGAACGCGATAGTCGTATGCTTTCAGCCGGATTCGAATTCGTTCTTTGCCAATCACGTTAGGTTTCTCTCTAAAGATCTTCTTGTTAAGGCAGTGTGCGTCTTCCGCAACTCCGCCCTGCAGCTTATGCCGCGGTTTATTTGGGTGCCCCACTCACTCCAGTTTGGAATGAGTGGGACTGAAAGTTACGCAATAATTTCGCTGATGGTGCCGGCGCCCACGGTGCGTCCGCCTTCGCGAATGGCGAACCGCAAGCCCTTCTCCATCGCCACCGGCGTGATCAGCTCAATCTCCAGGCTCACGTTGTCGCCCGGCATCACCATCTCCGTGCCCGCCGGCAACGTCGCCACTCCCGTCACGTCGGTCGTGCGGAAGTAGAACTGCGGCCGGTAGCCCTTGAAGAACGGCGTGTGCCGCCCGCCTTCGTCCTTCGACAGCACGTACACCTCGCCCTTGAACTTGGTGTGCGGCGTAATCGATCCCGGCTTGGCCAGCACCATGCCGCGCTCCACGTCTTCCTTCGCCGTGCCGCGCAGCAGCAGGCCGGCGTTGTCGCCCGCCATGCCTTCGTCCAACTGCTTCTTGAACATTTCCACGCCGGTCACCACCGTCTTGCGGGTCTCGCGGAAGCCGACGATCTCGACGTCCTCGCCCACCTTCACCTTGCCGCGCTCGATACGGCCCGTCACCACCGTGCCGCGTCCCTGGATCGAGAAGATGTCTTCGATCGGCATCAGGAACGGCTTGTCGATGTCGCGCGCCGGCAGCGGTACGTTCTTGTCGACGGCATCCATCAGCTCGTCGATCTTGGCTTCCCACTGCGCTTCGCCGTTCAACGCACCCAGCGCTGAGCCGCGAATTACCGGCAGATCGTCGCCCGGGAAGTTGTACTTGGTCAGCAGCTCGCGGACCTCCATCTCCACCAGATCGATCAGCTCGGGATCTTCCACCGCATCGCACTTGTTCAGGAACACCACCACGTACGGCACCCCGACCTGGCGCGCCAGCAGCACGTGCTCCTTGGTCTGCGGCATCGGCCCGTCGGTGGCCGCGACGACCAGAATCGCACCGTCCATCTGCGCCGCGCCGGTGATCATGTTCTTGATGTAGTCGGCGTGACCGGGACAATCCACGTGCGCGTAGTGCCGGTTGGCGGTCTCGTACTCCACGTGCGCCGTGGCAATGGTGATGCCGCGCTCGCGCTCTTCCGGCGCGTTGTCGATCGAGTCGAACGAGCGGAACACGATCTTGGGATTGTGCTTCTGCAATACCTTGGTGATGGCCGCCGTCAACGTGGTCTTGCCATGATCGATGTGCCCGATCGTGCCTACGTTTACGTGCGGCTTGCTGCGATCAAATTTCTCTTTCGCCATTGGAGCTCCGTATCTCTGTTGCGGGGGCTAAAGCCCCGATCTTCTTATTGCTCTCTCATCGGCACGACTAAAGTCGTGCCCTGACACAAACCAGCCTACGACGGCGCAGCTAAAGCTGCGCCCCTTCAACCCTACTTCGTTCCTGCCGGACTCTTGCCCTGCACCTTCGCCACAATCTCTTCGGCCACCGCACGCGGCGCTTCTTCGTAGCGCGAGAAGTGCATGCTGAACGTCGCGCGGCCCTGCGTGCTCGAACGCATGTTGGTGGCATAGCCGAACATCTCGGCCAGCGGCACCATCGCCTTGATCACCTGCGATCCAGCGCGATGCTCGAGGGCCTCGATGCGTCCGCGACGGCTGCTCAAGTCGCCGATGATGGTGCCCATGTACTCCTCGGGCACAACCACTTCTACCGACATCACCGGTTCCAGCAACACCGGGCTGGCCTTGCGCGCGGCTTCCTTGAACGCCATCGAACCGGCGATCTTGAAGGCCATTTCGTTCGAATCCACATCGTGATAGCTGCCGTCGTAGAGCGTGGCCTTCACGTCCACCATTTCGTAGCCGGCGAGAACGCCGCCTTCCATGGCTTCCTTGATGCCCTGATCCACCGGCTTGATAAATTCCTTGGGGATCACGCCGCCCACGACTTCGTTAACAAATTCGTAGCCCTTGCCCGGCTCGTTCGGCTCCAACCGAATGCGCACGTGCCCGTATTGACCGCTGCCACCGGTCTGGCGGATGTACTTACCCTCCGCCTGCGATTGCTTGCGGATAGTTTCGCGATAGGCGACCTGCGGCTTGCCGACGTTGGCCTGCACGTTGAACTCGCGCATCATGCGATCAACCAGGATCTCCAGGTGGAGTTCGCCCATGCCTTCGAGGATGGTCTGGCCGCTGTCCGGGTCGGTGCTGACCTTGAACGTCGGATCTTCCTGCGCCAGCTTGCCCAGCGCGATGCCCATCTTTTCCTGGTCGCTCTTGGTCTTCGGCTCGACGGCCACCGCGATCACCGGGGCCGGAAATTCGATGGATTCGAGGACGACTGGATGATCTTCATCGCAGATCGTGTCGCCGGTGGTGATGTTCTTCAGACCAACGCAAGCACAGATGTCGCCCGCATAGATTTCGGTAATGTCTTCGCGCTTGTTGGCGTGCATCTTCAGCAGGCGGCCGATACGCTCAGTCCGCGAACGACCGCTAATCAACACGCTGTCGCCCTGCTTGAGATGTCCGGAGTAAACGCGAATGAAGGTGAGCTGGCCGACGAACGGATCGGTCATGATCTTGAAAGCCAGCGCCGAAAACGGAGCGTTGTCTTCAGCAGGACGCTCAACTTCTTTCCCGGTGTTGGGGTCAATACCTTTAACGGGAGGAACATCGACCGGCGAAGGCAGATAATCCACAACCGCGTCGAGCATGGGCTGCACACCCTTGTTCTTGAAGGCCGTTCCGCAGATCACCGGGAACACTTTCATCTTCAGGGTCGCACGGCGCAATGCGGCCTTCAGTTCGGCCTCGCCAATGGTTTCGCCTTCGATGTATTTGTGCATCAGTTCATCCTGATCGTCGTTTTCGACGACCGTCTCGATCAGGATCTGATGGTAGGCAGCAGCCTTCTTCTTCAGCTCTTCGGGAATTTCTTCAACTTCGTATTCGGCGCCGAGGCTCTCGTCATTCCAGATGATCGCCTTCATGGTCATGAGATCGATGACGCCTTTGAACTTGTCTTCCTGGCCGATAGGCAACTGAATGGCAACGGGGCGGGCATTCAGACGCTTGCGGATGGTATCGACGGCATGCTCGAAATCGGCGCCCATCTTGTCCATCTTGTTGATGAAGCAAATGCGGGGAACGCCGTACTTGTCGGCTTGGCGCCAAACCGTCTCGGATTGCGGCTCGACACCGTGCACCGCATCGAACACGGCGCAAGCCCCGTCGAGTACGCGCAGCGAGCGCTCCACCTCGGCGGTGAAGTCCACGTGGCCCGGCGTGTCGATAATGTTGATGCGAATGTCTTTCCAGAAGCAGGTGGTGGCGGCCGACGTGATGGTGATGCCGCGCTCCTGCTCTTGCGCCATCCAGTCCATCGTTGCGGTGCCTTCATGGACCTCACCAATGCGGTGCGTGCGTCCTGTATAGAACAGGATGCGCTCCGTGGTGGTGGTCTTACCGGCATCGATGTGGGCCATGATGCCGATATTCCTGCAACGATCTAATGGAACCTGTCTGGGCACAATCTTTTCCGTTTCTTGCTGGGCGAATCGTTTAATCCGCCATCTTAAAGGGGCGCATCTTCAGGTGCGCCGTAATAACTTCTACAATTTGTCATCCCGAGCGGGCTTCAGCCGGCGAGGGATTTGCTTCTCTTCATTTCGGCGATCAAAAACCTGCCGTCCCTACGGGACTCGGGTTTATTTTCTCGCCTACCCAGCACTCCGCCTTCGGCTACGTGCTGGGCTAAGTTATTCCGCCCCTGCGGGGCTGTTTCGTGCAGCTTCATTCACCCCTGCAAACCGGGCACATCACCGAATCCGACCGCTTTACCAGCGATAATGCGCGAAGGCCTTATTGGCCTCGGCCATGCGGTGTACGTCTTCTTTCTTCTTGATCGCCGCTCCCCGGCCATTGGCCGCGTCGAGCAACTCATTCGCCAGCTTGTCGATCATGCCCTTCTCGCCGCGACCGCGGCTGTAGGTCAGGATCCAGCGGATGGCCAGCGAAGTACGGCGGTCGGCATTGACCTCGACCGGCACCTGATAGTTGGCGCCGCCCACGCGACGGGTCTTCACTTCCAGCACCGGCTTGGCGTTCTCCACAGCCTTCTTGAACAGCTTGATGGCCTCATCGCCGCCCTTGTCTTCCAGCTTCTTCATGGCGCGATAGAAGATGTTCTGGGCGGTGCTCTTCTTGCCATCCCACATCATGGAGTTAACAAACTTGTTGACCAGCGTGGACTGATAGACCGGGTCTGCCAGTGGTTCACGCTTCGCGATATGTCCTTTTCTCGGCATAAATCCTCTAAGCCTTCGGCCGCTTGGCTCCGTACTTGGAGCGGCTCTGCTTGCGATTGGCGACGCCCACGGAATCCAGTGTGCCGCGCACCACGTGATAGCGAACGCCCGGCAGATCTTTCACGCGGCCGCCGCGGATCAGCACAATCGAGTGCTCCTGCAGATTGTGGCCGACACCGGGAATATAGGTCGTGACCTCGATCCCATTGGTCAGCCGGACGCGCGCAACCTTACGCAACGCGGAATTCGGCTTCTTCGGCGTTTGCGTATAGACGCGGGTACAGACACCGCGCTTCTGCGGGCAGGACTGCAGAGCGGGACTTGCCGTCTTGTACTTCGGCGCCGTCCGCCCCTTGCGCACCAGTTGATTAAATGTAGGCACTCTTGGCAGCTCCTTCGTTCTTCACGCCAGATCGATCCGGCTCGCGGCTAATGCCGCAGCAAAACTCTCAGCGGCAACTTGGCCGCACTTTCCCTTTTGTGCCGCAGCCACCAATCTGGGGCTCAAGCCGGCACAACGCTCATCCCACCAATTGGGACTGGACAGTCTTTGCGCATGGCCTTCGCGGCCGTTCTGCCCATGCTTCCCCTCACGCAACGAAAGGGGAATATTGGTTTCCGATCAGGTTAGGCGTACGACGGTGGCGCCGTGGTCGTTCCGCAAACCAGCCCGGAAGCCGGTGCGGAGGTAAAGAACGAGGGCACTCCGTATCGTTGCCTCGGCCTGCATACCCACTGGAAAGCTCCAGCGGAAGCGCAGACACGTTTCAGCGAGGACATCCTGCAATGCAATTCTACAGGATAGAGATCGATGCAGCACAGCCAGACACTACAGGCAGGCCAAAAATAACTCGCAGAACCCATTCATAATATCAACCGGGTCGCCTGTCGTCAACCAGTTCCTCCAACACGCGAGGCTGGAAGTGCGACGCAAGCACGGGCCTGTTGCAAATCCCGAGGGGACGGCAAAAGAAGTCCCGCCGCGGCCCTCGCAACGGCAGGAGAGAAGGAAGCTAGACAGCGCCAATAGCGGGCGCCGGGCTGAAATTCAGACCTATTGGGTTGGAGAAACCGAAATGATGTGGATCGTGTTGTTGTCCGTATTGAACAGGAACCGAACCGTCACTGACTGATTGTCTTGCCCCTTGAGGGCATTGGGATTATTCACCACATAGCTGGTGTTGTCGCTGGTGAACCTCGTTCCGCCGTCGCTAACCATACCCGACATGGTGTGCTGCGGTTGCGCACTCGTGCCCGTCATGTTTTCCTGTGCTGCCTGGTTTGCTTCCTGCTGCTCGTGCTTGTCATTTTGTTGTGGCTGCATATTCTGGGCGAATGCTATCGCTGCCATCGACAAAGCGACTCCGAGAAGAACTGTCATCACCGTTTTCATAACTCGCTCCTTTGGCAGCCCGACGGGGCTCCTAATTGCATTTGCATAGTCTGACGGCAATTTCACCGCGGAGGTTTGCTGCGGGAGGCATCGATTTATGCCGGCCGGCACCGGTCACCTGGGCCCGATTCGCTCCAGGCTCGGGCATCTTGCACCGGTCCGGAATCACAACTCAATGGGTTCACACGGGTTTGAGGAATCGTCGCCCAGACGTCGCGGCACTACGCTGGCTGAGCCGCGCAGGTCGGCGGTGTTCCGCTGGCTTGCCGAAACCGTAGGCAGTCTCTACACTGAGGGTTTTACTTAGGAAATTATTTTTCCTTTCATGCGTCCGCCGGCTTTGGCGGGGAGGGTACATGCGGCAGTTTTCCCCGGTTCGTGTCCTGGTAGCACTCGTAACGGCCATTTGCCTTTCCCTTCTTGCCGCTTGTGGAGGCAGTCCCACAACCAATCCCGCTGTGTCGTCAATCCTTCTCTCGCCCACCAGCGTTTCATTGAACGAGGGGGACATCTCCACGATTTCGGCTGTAGCGCAAGATGCGACCGGTGCTACCGTCGCTGCCGACATCGCCTTCACCAGCAGCAATTCCAAAGTTGCCACCGTCTCCACCGGGGGATCGATTTGTGGCGGCGTGTGGGATTCGGGTTATATCGTTTGCACCCCCACCATTGGACAGGCGGGGGTTGGTAAGGTGACCATTACCGCGACTTCGGGCACGGCGACGGCCACGATGACGGTGTACGTGCACGAAAAAGTGGATCAACTCATCGTGAACCCCCTGGTCGGTTGCACCACTATGGGGCATGAGGTGAGTACATCGGCGACGGCATATAACACCTCTGCGCCGGGATGCTCGTCGGCTTCGCCATGCGACATTACCTCCACGGTGGGACCCATTCCCTTCACGTCAAATGATTTTTCGATCGCCGCGAGCTCATCGGGAATCCAGGCGACTTACGACGCGGCTACTAACAGTCCAACCTACACCTCCGGTGGCACAATCAGCGGTTCCATAGGACAAACCTGCAAACTATCCGACTTCAACGGAGTCACCGGCGCCACCGCGTCCGTGGCACTAACAGCTGTGAATGCAATTGCCAGCGGTAGTCGGTTGAGCGTCACGGACCAAGGCACGGGGGGGACGTTGCCTCCGACCACCGCTACGCTGAGCAATGGGACAGCCACCTGCAGCGGTACAGCCAATGTCCTAACTTCATTGGCTCCCAGTGCCGCCGTCACGGCCGAAAACCCAGGATCCACGAGCCTGTTCGCCAGCGTTTCGGGCCTTAACAGCCCGGCCGTCCCGTACATTACTTGTCCGGTGGCAGAGATTCTTGTCCACAGCGCCGCCAGTCAGGACACTTCTTTCACCATAACGACTGGCGGCACAGTGGCTCTCACCGCCGATGTTTACGATAGCAATGGCCAGTACATCAAGCCGACGCTCTCCTGGGGATCCTCGGCCCCCGCAAGTGCTACGGTGGCCGCTACCGGAACGGCCAACAACCCCGGAACGATTACGGCAGTGGCGCCTGGAACGGCGTATATCACCGCAAGCTGCAACTATCCGAGCTGCAACAAGAATCTGCCCCCGCAGTACAGTTCAAATCTCGCCACCGCAACCTTCAGCGGCTCGACCTCGACTACGGTCTATGCGGCGAGCACAAACTCCACCATGCTGGTTCCCATCGCCACCTCCACCAACACCGCAGGTACGGTGATTACGTTGCCCCAGCTGCCAAACTCAATCATCTCTGACCCTGCCGGAACTGTGCTTTATCTGGGATCCAGCGCAGGGCTGATGGTCGTGAACCTGAGTACCGGCGTCGTCAGCACCGTGGCAGTGAACGGAACGGTTGTGGCAGTTTCGGCGAATGGGAGCACCGTGCTCATATCGGACAGCGTGGGGAATACCATCAACTACTATGCTGCTTCTTCCCAATCCGTCCCATTCGCGCACTCTGGCGCCACCACCAACTCGACTGCCTTTACTCCGGACAGTGTGGTGAATGAATGGCTGGATGGAAACCAGCTTGGAGTCGCAATTCCCGGAGTGTTCTTTAACCTCCCCACACTCGCCTATACGGGAAATGCGCTTGACATCAGCGGACAAGGTGGACTTACCTATGTCACCAGCAGTAGTACTCATCAGATTCATGTGCTCGCCACTTGCAATCAAGCCGAGGTGCAGGTACCGCCGCTTAGCGCAAATAGTCCAACCTTGATAACGGCAATTCCCAACGGAACCGGTGCGGTGGCAGCGGATTCTCCAGCCGTTGATGTGGTTACGACCGGCGCAGTTTCGGCGAGCTGTCCGACAACCGCTACAAACTCGATCGCGAGCTTCGATCTGGGCGCCGGGCCGTTCAATGCGCAACAGATGTTTATGAGCCCTGACAGTTCCGCTGTTTGGATCATCAGCGACCTGGCGAAGTTGTTGAGCTTCAACCTTACGACCTCAACTCCGTCGTCCATTCCCCTCATCGGCGGGGCAACGCCTTTAAGTGGCGGCATCACCCTGGACAGCGCGATCATTTACGTAGGCGCCGACGACGCCACGGTGCATCGCGTCGCTGTCTCTGGCGGGGGCGACGTAGGGCGAATCGCGGTCGGCCTGAAAGATCCCAGCGGTGCCGCAGTCTCGCCTAACCTGGTGTATGTGGTGCCATAGCGACCCCGAAGCTCAAAATCAGTTCTCTGGATAAAAATTATTTCGCAATATCACGAACCCGGGGGATAGGTGTATATTGGTGCGGCTTTCGCGTCCAGGAAGGAGATTTGCAATGAAGCGGCTAGCCATGCTGACCATGATCCTGACCTCGCTTTTTGCCATAAACTTCACCGCTCAGGCCCAAATGGAAATGCCCAAGCCCGCGGCGGAACTCAAGCAGCTCGATATTTTTGCGGGTTCGTGGGCCATCGATGTCGACATGAAGCCGGGTCCGATGGGCCCGGGCGGAAAGATGACCGAGACCGAACATTGCGACTGGATGGATGGCAACTTTTACCTGGTATGCCATTCCGATTTCAAGGGCGCGATGTTCAACGGGAGCAGCACTTCCTACTACGGCTATGACGTCAACGACAAGGTCTATACCTACAACGCGTTCAGTAGCATGGGCGAAGCGGAAAACGCCAAGGGCACGCTGGACGGCAATACCTGGTCGTGGGCGAGCGAATCGAAAATGGGCGGGCAAACGACGAAGAACCGCTTCATCTTGAAGGTGTTGTCGCCGACCTCATACTCGTTTATGTTCGACGTGTCACAGGACGGAAAAACCTGGAACACCGTGATGAATGGTAAGGGCACCAAGCAGAAATAAGGCAGCACCTGAAGGTGCGTAGCCCTGCTTACTCGGGCTTCTTGCTTTCCCCCAGTTCGCGGGCTACGCTGTCGAGCACCCCGTTGATGAAGTGCACAGACTCCGGCGTAGAAAAGCGCCGCGCAATTTCCAGGAATTCATTGATCACGACCGCGCGCGGCGTTTTAGGAAATCCCAGGAACTCGGCCACTCCAGCCCGCAGCAGGTTCCGATCCACCGCGGCCATACGGTCCATCCGCCAATGCTCGGCATTGCGCTCAATCAACTGATCGATCCCCTCGGCGTGCTCGACCGCAGTACCAAACAAATCGTCGGCAAAGTCGCGCACCTTCTCGTCGAGATCCTGGCGTTCGCTCCAAAACAATTGCCGCACCTGGTCCGGCTCCTGCTTTCCCATTTCCATTTGAAACAACATTTGCAGTGCCAATTCGCGCGACTTCCTGCGAGTACCGGTCTTGCTCATCGCTTTCCATCCGTGGCGTCGGACAGATGCGCAGCCACCTGCTGCCGCAATGAAGCCATCTCCACCGCCGCCAGGCCAGCCTCGAATCCCTTGTTGCCGGCCTTCAATCCCGCCCGGTCGATGGCCTGCTCCAGCGTGTCGCAAGTGAGCACCCCAAAGGCGTGTGGCACTCCCGTCTCTTGTGCCGACTGGCCAACTCCGCGCGTCACTTCGTTGGCAATAACCTCATAGTGCAAAGTACCCCCGCGCAACAGACAGCCGATGCAGATGACCGCATGGTAGCGCCCGCTCTGCGCGAGTTGGCGTGCGGCGGCAGGAATCTCGAAAGCCCCCGGCACGCGAACGATGGAGATGTCGTCAAGATTTGCGCCGCACTGTCGCAACGCAAGCAAGGCGCCATCCAGCAGGCGCTCGGTGATGAACGAATTAAACCGGCTCACCACGATGGCGAATCGCTTGCTCGCTGCATTCAGAGAAGCTTCCAGCCCGCGACTCTCGCCAGGCTTTTTTGCATAGGTTAGGAAGCCGACGCGAAGCCCGCTCACTTCCACCTCGAACAGACGTGCGCCGTAAGGCGTGTCGCCGATCTCGCGCCGGACGGTCACGCCAAGCTTCTTGGCGATCTGCCATGCGCCGTCGGCATCGGAGACCTCAATCATCGCATCGACGCTGGGCGCATCGGATGCGGCGAGGAACTCGATGCCTCCGCTCGGAGCCAGCATCTCGATGCCGTGGTTTCCGCCCTCATGCCACTCATTGCCCGGCTTGAAACCCAGAGCGCGGAACAATTCCAACGCGGGCTGCAAGTCCGCCAGTGACTTTCCGGCAATGCGCGGGAAGACAATCGATCGGATCATAGGGGTTAGATTTCTATTCTAACTGGGTGAGAGCGGGAGCGTGCTTTCCTTCGGGATTGGTACTGTCTGAGTGCATTGGCCAGAAACTATCTCACAAATCGGTGTTGCAGGGCACCTCTTCAGCCGTGCTGTAAACGGCCCTTTAAGGACTGGGCTTTAGAGTCTGTGTGAGAACTCGCCTTTGAATTGGCACGGTGGAACGTCGCGCAAAAACGAGCCCCGCAGGGACGAAAAAGTCTAGCCCAGCACGCAGCCGAAGGCGGAGTGCTGGGTAAGCAGAAATAGATCTGAGTCCCTTTAGGGACGGCATGGTACCCACACGACTCGTTAGCCCCTGAGGCTACAGTCTGGGAGCCATCGGCGTTTATGAGATGGGCCTCTAGTTTGATTTCCAGGCGGACTGTTCGCGAAACGTCCTCGCACGCTGAGGGGTGACGCTAATCACCGACGTTTGGAATTCGAGTTCGTATTTTTGGAACACACCAAGCGCCGAAGGCCGGAGAGCTCGGCGTAGTTCCCAAGCGAATTCTTGCGGTCTATTGGAGTTTCCTATGTGCAACTCAGCGAATCCCGACCCTCAGTCGTTGAGGTTCAGCCGCCAATCTGAGACAGAAAGCACCTGCATGTTTTGTTTCCAGAAGGTGCGCACTGACTGATATGCGCCCCTGGAAGAAGCGGAAGATATTCACGCAGACGTCTGCCTGGTAAAACCCGGGTCTTCGTTGCGCTACGTGCTTTTGTGAAAACCGGATGAAAGTCCATTGATGCGTCGGCGCCCTGTTCAAGACGACTGACGAAGGTCTGCACCTACTCGTATCGCAGCGCCTCGATTGGGTCGAGCCGCGAAGCTTTGATGGCCGGAAGCATTCCGCTGACCAGGCCCACCAGAGTCAGAATGATGGTAGCGATGAAGACAATCTTGGGATCGATAATGAGCCGGATATCGGCAGCTTCGGCGTTCTTGGCGACGGCACTGTAGAAGGTGAGGCGGCCAACGCCAATCGAAATTGCATAGGCCATCGCAATGCCGGCAATGCCGCCGGCAAAGGTAATCGCCAGAGCTTCTGCCAGAAACTGAAACAGGATGTCGCGACGCCGGCCGCCCAGCGCCTTTTCCACACCAATCTCGCGCGTACGCTGGGTGACTGATACCAGCATGATATTCATCAAGCCAACGCCGCCAATGCCGAGCGTCAGGGTCCCGATGAAGGCCAGCAACACCTGCAGGCCCGTGATGATGATCTGGAACTGCTTTAACTGCTTCATCATGTTGTAAACGAACACGGCGCGCTTGTCATCGGGCTTGAAGTTGTACTGATGGGCCAGAACTTCGCGAACCTGGTGCTCCACCAACTCATACTCATTGCCTTCATAGTCGAGCCAGATGCCGTCCAGGTAGTGCGTGTCCTTGAAATCGCTCATGGTGCTGAAGGGGATATAGATGACCTTGTTGACGCTGTCATCGCCCTCCTGCATATGCGGCGCGAGCACGCCGACAACACGGTAACTGATGCCGTCAATACGTATGTACTGGCCTAGGGCGTATTCGCCCGAGAACAGTTTGGTCTTGGCGTCGGAAGCGATCACCGCGACCCGCGCACGCGACTGTTCGTCGTCCTCGTTCAGCAGGCGACCGTCGCCCAAGGTTAACGCCTGGATCTGGAACATGCTGGGATATACACCGTTGATCGGCAGGGTGTAGGTGCGCACGTCCTGCTGCACCACGCAATCTTTGTTCACCATCGGGGTAATGCGACCCACGAGCGGGGCTGCGTTCACAATGCGATCGATATCGTCGAAGGTAAACCTGATTTGAGTGCCGGCCTTTTGTCCGCCGGCTTGCTGCGAAGTGCGCCCGGGAAAAACACCGATAATGCGCGTGCCCCAGTTGGCGAAGATGGTCTCGATGGCGCGCCCGAATCCCGCCCCGTAGGCCAGCAGCAGGACCACGGTCGCAATACCCCAAGCCATACCAAGCATGGTCAGCGCGGTGCGCCGCCGATTGTGGCGCATGGCACCGTAGGCCTGTGTCAGCAGATCTTTGACCATGACTTACTCCTGCCTCAGGGCATCAACCGGCTGCAACATAGAGGCTTTGCGCGCCGGATATAGTCCGGCAAAGATTCCGGCGATTGCCAGCGTTCCAATAGCAACTGTCGCCGACATGTACGACATGGTCGGAGGATCGAAACCTGGCACCTGTCCCATGCCGCTCATCGCGTGCATCAGCAGCGCAGCACCGCCCATGCCGATGGCTCCGCTCATCAAGGTGAGGAACGCACCTTCCAGGAAGAACTGCAACAGAATGCTGCGGTTCGTGGCGCCCAGCGCTTTCCGCAATCCTATCTCGCGCGTGCGCTCGCTGACCGCGACCAGCATGATGTTAACAATGCCGATTGCACCCAACGTCAGGGTGACCAAACCTACGCCACCCAGAAAAACATCCATGACATCAAAGATCTTGCCTACCGTTTCCGCGTTCTTGACTGTGTCCCAGTCCTCGAAGGCGTCATCGTTGCGCCAATCGAAGCCATGATTACGGGCGACGATCTTTCGCACTTCCTCGCGGGCGATCGTGTGCTCTTCGCGCACCCGCGGACGGTAGTTCAAGAATGAGACGGCATCCTGCTGCTGTTCGCCCGCCAGCGGAAAGAACTGGTGCATCATCGTGTAGGTGAGGAAGACGCGGTTGTTGGTGGAGTTGTCATCGCCGTGACCCACACGCTGCACCACTCCCACAACCTCAAAGCGAACACCATTCAGCAGGATGGCGCTCCCCACCGCGGTTCTGCCGCCGGGAAACAGGTTCTTCACCATCTCGTCCCCGATCACGCACACGAATCGCTTCTGGGTATCGTCAGCATTATTCAGCCAGCGCCCGCTATCCAGCGGCAGGTAACGAATGGTATTGAAATGTGGAGGAACTCCGACGACTTCACCGTTGGTATTGCCGTAGTCACTGACCTCGCGAATGTCCTGCCTTCTTAGCACCGGTGCCACCGCCCGCACGTGCGGCGCTTCGCGCTGAACGTCCAGGTAGTCTTGATACGTCAGGTGATATTCGCGACCTGAACTCATGTTGCCCGCGACTGCGGGAGCGCGTCCCGGGAACATGAACATGATGTCTTCCCCGAGCGAATTCAACTCGCGCCGGTTTCCCGAACGGAACCCTTCTCCCAATCCCACCAACAGCAATAGCGAACCCACTCCCCATGCAATGCCAAACATGGTGAGGAACGAGCGCAGCTTGTGCGCCCACAAGGTTCGCAACATCTGTCGCAGAGTTTCGAAGAATAGCATTGCGGTAGACGGGTACTCCGCTCCCTTTAGTTATACGCAGGTTCGGGATGCTTGGTTCCTGCGCCGTGCTCCACTCCTATTGGACAACAAAGAGGGTATTAACGATAGCAACCTGTGATTAGTAACAGAATGTTCATTATGAGTTGCTGAAAGTTGTGGAAAAAGGTACCCCGCGCACCATAACCGGGCGCGATTCGTTTATAGTTGAAGCTGTAGTGATTGGCCGCGACTGTCAGTTGAGCGCGGACCGGCTGCAAATTTGTCTGGGTTAGGAGTCAAGATACGATGCCGAAAGCAACACGAGCCAATGATGGCACTGCGCCGAAAAAACGGAGCCGCAAGAGTACCCCCGAAGTGGGGAATGGTACTCAACCTGAGAACGGCAATAGCACTCGGGTGGCGCAACCCGTGACGACGTCGCCCGAATTCGCTCATGGATCTGTGGCCTCGCCGGTTGTCGAGGAGAAGATCCGCGCTCGCGCATATGAGTTGTACCTGCAACGCAGAGGTATGGGCGGTTCTCCCGAGCAGGACTGGTTACAAGCGAAGGAAGAGATCTGCGGCCGGCAACACACCGCTTAGGCCATTAAGCAATAAGCGGTTAGCTATAAGTTTGGGCGCCCAAGTTTCTTGGTTGTGCTTCAGCCTCCACGTGCGCCGAAAAACCTGTGCCAGGGCGACATCTATCCTTGGCTGCATGAGATTCATCTGGCATGCATTTGGGAAGGGTACGTTCCCCTCCCGATTCACAGCGGAACGTGGGCGGCAGAGGATCAGGCGTGGATATTTTGAAGCAAGTCCTGCTGGTTGACGATAATCCATTGCAGCTCAGCGTGCGCGAAGCGGTGCTGCGGAAGGCGGGCTTCGAAGTGTCTGCAGCCGCCGATCTCGACAGCGCCCTGGCTACACTACGCACCATGCGCGACCGCATTGGCGTGATCATTACCGATCACTTGATGCCGGGTGGCGGCGGACCACGGTTAGTCCGCAAAGTCCGCGTGGAAAACGATTGGGTCCCTATCATCGTGCTTAGCGGCATGGCGGACGCCATCTCTGACTACGTGGGGCTCGAGGTGGTCTTCCGGACCAAGCCGTTCCCGCCGCCAGAACTCATTGAACTGGTAGGCGCCAGCCTGGCCGAGGCAAATCGCCACCGCGGCGCGGCTTAACGGCCCGACTGCAGACCAGGGTCGGTCGTTCTTGTCGCGTCCAATGGGAAAAGTCACCGAGCGATGTGATCTGAATCACATGGCGCTGTGCGCTCAAAAGCGCTATCCTTAAGCCATTCGGAAAAGAGATGACTTGGCGCTTCCGCGCTCGGGCATTCAGCAGTTCAGAAGGGTTTAGGTTCATGTCAGAACAGGGACGCAGGTACATGCGCTTCGGCGCGGTGATCGTAGTAATTATTGTGGCGCTTGGCTATCTCGCCTACACCGGCGTGCAAGACAGCAAGAGCTACTACGTCACCATCAAGGAGCTGAACGGCATGGGCAACGGCGCCTACAGCAAACGGCTGCGCGTGGCCGGAAACGTCCAGCCCGGTTCCATCAAGCGCCAGGGAACGCACCTGGAATTCCTGCTGGTGGAGCAGGACCGCACCCTCCCTGTGGTTTACAACGGAAGCGAGGCGCCGCCCGATACCTTCAAAGACAACGCACAGGCGCTGGCGGAGGGCAAGTTCGGACGCGACGGCGTCTTCCACGCCACTAATATTCAAGCCAAGTGCGCCTCCAAGTACGCTCCCAAGCAACCGGGACAACCAGGCGCCACTCCGGCTTCACAGGCAGCACTAACGGGACAATCTGGCGCGCCGGGCCAGTAATTCCCGGCCGGAAGCGAGAGTCACGGATACGCACAGCATGACAGGCACAAGTGACGTCTCCTCTCCGCCTGTCATCGTTCTCAACGACCTGGTTAAATTCTTTGGCCGCTTCGCCGCCATCCGCGGCATCTCCGCCAGCTTCGCCCCCGGCCGCCTCTACGTAGTTCTGGGCGATAACGGTGCCGGCAAGAGCACACTGCTGCGCATCGTGGCCGGACTGATGGAGCCCAGCCAGGGCGGCTTCACAATACTCGGGACTAAGAATCATCGCGAAGTCGCTCATCGCGTGGGATATATGGGCCACGCTCCGCTGCTCTACGACGAGCTAAGTGGAATGGAAAACCTGCGCTACTTCGCCGGCTTATATGGTCTTGATGATGACGCGGTCTGTCGCAAGGCGATGCAGATGGTCGGGCTTGATCCGGAACTGTCTCGCCGCATCGGACAGTATTCGCAAGGTATGCGGCAGCGCCTGTCGCTGGCCCGCGCAATACTGCACGATCCGGAGTTGATGCTACTCGACGAGCCGTTCTCCAACGTGGACGTGCATTCGGCCCGCGAAATGGCAGCGGTGCTGGGCAGGGTACGCGACAACGGCAAGACCATCTTTGTGGTCACGCATCAGGCTGCGCTGATGGAAGGCGTGGCCGACGAGTTCGTCCACATGACCTCCGGACAGATTGTGTCGCGCGAAGAGGTGACTCGCAAAGCAGCGGTTCCGAACGCGGAGTGGACGCCGCGATGACTACCCTCGGCGTAACCCGTACGACGCTGCTGAAAGATCTACGCATGGAGTGGCGCTCCAAGGACGCCATCAACTCCATGCTGTTTTTCGCGCTGCTGGTGGTGGTGATTTTCAGCTTTGCGTTCAACCCCACAGCCGAGGAGTCGCGCCGTATCGCGGGTGGACTGATCTGGGTGGCGTTCCTGTTCGCGGCGGTGGTGGCGCTGAACCAGACCTGGGCGCGCGAGCTGCGCAATCAAGTACTCGACGCCTACCGGGTGTCGCCGGCTCCGCCGAATGCGCTTTTCCTGGCCAAAGCCATCGGCAACTTCTTCTTCGTCGTAGTACTGGAAGCGCTGATGACTCCGCTGTTCATCGTCTTCTACGATCTGCGATCCGTCGGGCCAGTCTGGCAATTGGTCGTGGTGGCGCTGCTGGGAACTTGGGCTCTGGTAGTCAACGGTACGTTCTTCGCCGCGCTTTCAATTCGGACCCGCAGCCGCGAAATCATGCTGCCGCTGATTCTCTTCCCGATCTCGATACCGGCGTTGCTCGCCATGGTGGACGCCACCACCTCCATCCTGACGGGAGAAGCCTCACCCGATTTCTGGATCAAGATGCTGGCGGTTTACGATGTGGTATTCACCGCCGTCTGCCTTCTTCTGTTTGAAAGTGTGTTAAACGCAGAATGAAACGGCAGGGGCTTGGGGTTAGCGAGTAATAGATGGCGCAGTATTCCCGTTGCGAGAGCCGTCCGACACATGACGACGGAAGGACGAAAGCCCGAAGGGCGGAACAATCATAGCCCAGGGCGTGAGCCCTGGGTAAAGCGGGAAATGAAACCGAGTCCCGTCGGGACGGCACCTGGACTAGAGTTTCGTACCTTCGGCGGCATTCGAAAGGGGCGTAGTTTTAGCTACGCCATCATTGAGTCTTTACATATTTGTCATCACGAGCGGGCATCAGCCCGCGAGGGATCCGCTGTTTGCCGATTTCCTAGGACATAAACTAATGGGAAAATGTTGAATCAAGAATGAAAAAATTATTTATCGCTTTTATCGTTTTCACCCTCGCACTGCTGGCCTTCAGCACCTATCAGGCACTCTACGTCGCTCCCACCGAACAAACTATGGGCGACGTTCAGCGGATCTTCTACTATCACGTTCCTTCAGCATGGACGGCTGGCGTCTGCTTCTTCGTCAATTTCCTGGCGTCGGTCGTGTATCTGTGGAATCGCAATCTTGCCAGTGACGCTCTGGCCGCGGCTTCCGCCGAAGTGGGAGTGATGTTCTGCACCGTCGTGCTGATCACCGGCCCCATCTGGGCGCGCCCGGTTTGGGGCATCTGGTGGACGTGGGACGCCCGCCTGACAACCACGCTGGTGCTATGGCTAATCTACGTGAGCTATCTGGTGCTGCGACGATTTTCGGCGGGAGGACAGACGCAAGTCCTGGCGGCGGCGCTCGCCATCTTCGGATTTGTGGACGTGCCCATCGTGTACATGTCGATTCGCTGGTTTCGCACCCAGCATCCTTCGCCGGTCATGGGCGGCGGCGAGAACTCGGGCCTCGATCCCGCCATGCTGCACGCCTTCTTCTGGAACCTGGCGGCGTTCACCTGCGTGGGAATTGTGCTGATGGTAGTTCGTTACCGCTTACAGATGCTGGAAGAAAAGGTTGAAGCCACGCACGCTGCGCTGGCGTTACAGGGAGGTGCTCAATGACTAGCCCGATCGCACTGAAAGCTGCTTACATCGTCACCTGGGTTATACTCCTCGGCTACCTCGGGTCGCTGCTCCAGCGTTTCCGTCGCGTTCGCGAAGAGATGAAGGACCTGAAGCGCGGGAAGTAAAGCGCATCACCACGGGGGACTCGGAGATCACGCAGTACAACAAGCCAACATCTGACTTTCTGTATCCTCGAAGGGAACCAATCCCCAGCATTGTTGAAATGAATTTCTCGGTGCTCTCCGTATCCTCTGTGGTGAATCTGTTCTTAGGGATGCGCACTTGAGTAACGATAGACCTGGTGTGCTGATGTTTCTCGGGGTTGCCAATCTCATTGTGTACACTCTGTTGTCATGATCTGAGGTGAGAGGAGAACGAAATGTTTCACTCCCGACGCGAGTTCCTGGCAGGAGCGGCAGGAGCAGCAGCAGCGATGGGGATGTCGCCGTTGCCCGCGATGTCCCAAAGCAAGCAGGACACTTCTCCACAAGCAATCTTGGCGCTCTTTAAGCCTATGCCCGGAGAAGTAGCGGTCAAGATTTACGCGCCCGCGACCAACGGCAAGCCGGAGTTTCTGGTGGAAACAGACGCCTCCAAACAAATGTTTGTAGGGAGCGCCATCAAGACGTTCATTCTGTGCGAGGCGCTGCGACAAACCGACTCCCCCAATGTCGTGAAAACCATCAGGACCCAGCAGCTCTCCCTCGATGCCAGCGTATGGTCGGTGGATAGCGCCACCTTCAACCCTCCCAACATGATTGGCAAGGTGTCGGAGCGAACTGCGCTGGAAGCCATGATCATGCATAGCGACAACACCGGTACCGATATGTGTCTGAAGTACGTTGGTCCGGACAAGGTGCGCGAGTTCGTTGCTTCCGCCGGGCTCAAGAGCGTCATGATCCCAGACAGCACCCGCGTCTTCTTCGGCTATCTTTTGGGCGCAAAGAATTACAAGACGTTTACATGGGAAGAAATCGGAGCGGCGGCTAACCAGTCGATGGTCAATCCCCCGATGAATAACGTGCAATCGCTGGCGGCTTCAGCCGACGATTTTGTCTCTTACTATTCGCGAGCCTTGCAGGGTCAATTCTTCCAGAACAAAGAGACGCTGAATGTATTCAGACAAATCTTGTCCATAGGCGACGCCATCTGGCTGGTGCCGCTGCCGTTGGGAGTGAGCGCGTTTGTCAAAGGCGGCAGCATCGATGTTGCCGGCTTTCATGCCCTGTGCGTTCCCGGAGGAATGCTCTTCGACGATCGCTGGGTCTATTTCTGCCTGACCATCAATTGGAATGCAGCGGCAGAGACCGATCCAAAAACGGTTGCCGCGTTTGCAGCCGCTTGCAGCCAGGCACTTGCCTTGACGAAGCAGGCGCTTTCGACCTAGGTACAGCACGGCAGCGCGGGGAATGAAGCACATCACCACAGAGACTCCGAGGCACGGAGGCCCAGAAAAACTGTTTTCAAGAGCCCTGAAACCCGATCTGGAATTTGCCTCTGATTCACTCCGTGCTCTCCGTGCCTCCGTGGTGAAAACAATTTCTCCGATGTTCTCTGTGCCTCTGTGGTGAACACGATTCTCATGGTGCGCGCTTGACCAGCGAAAGACACAGCCTTCTGGTGTTGCTCGGGGTTGCTAATCTCATCTTGTGCGCGCTGTGCGTCATATTGAGTGCGCCATTTTTATGGCAGCAGTATCAGGTGTTGCAAAGCTGGCCTGAGACCAAAGCTCAAGTGATCCGCAGCGAAGTGGTCACGCAACCGGCGCCGCCACACCAGCAGCTATACGCCGCGAGTTTGCAGGTTCTCTACAGCGTTGACGGCAGACCTATCACGGCAGAGATGATCAGCTTCCAGAGCCAGAACTACCAGCAAACCGCCAATCAGGTTGCACAATTCCGGGTCGGCAGTCGCCATCTCATTCGCTACGATCCGCATGATCCCAAACAAGCGCGCCTTGGGGCTGGCTGGAACCTGCGCTTTTTCATTGTGCCGCTGGTTATGCTGGCGATGGGAGCCATCTTTGGCGGAATAGCAGCCGTCTTGCTAGTAGTGGCAAGGTACCTTCAATCGCCGAAAGTAATTCCGTAGGGGCCGGCCAGCCTTCATTTAGTAGTGGTGCAGTTTGTTCTTTGTCATCCCGAGCGAGCTTCTTTTGCGAAGCGAGGCATCCGGGCGTGCCGATTCGCGCAGGTTAGCGAAAGGCACGCATCCCTATTCAAATCCAAACTGAACCACTACTCCTCATCAAGTTTCATTGACATTGCCAACCTCGCCAGAGTAGATTTTCAACGCCCCGTCTTGAGTCGAGATGTAGTTGACCGCTCGCACGTCCTACAGATGTCAGAGGTCCGCGTCAGAACTCGCCCATTCACCCGACGTACCATTTGAGGAGAGAAATGAAGCTTTCGCGAATGCTCGGATTCGCTACAGGCGTGCTGTTGGCTGCGGTAGGTGTGGCCAGTGCACAATCGTGGCAGCCCTTAGCCCACCAACCCAGTTTCACTGCTGGCCAGGCCCTTCTTCTTACCGACGGAACTGTTATGGTCCATCACGAGGACCCGAATGACGGCTTTATCGATTGGTGGAAGTTAACTCCAGACATTAATGGCAGCTACGTAAACGGAACTTGGACTCAACTTGCCTCCTTGCCATCGAATTACGGGCCCCTGTTTTTCGCTTCGGCGGTATTAGCCGACGGACGAGTCATCATTGAAGGCGGAGAACAGAATTTCGCGCAATATGTTTGGACCAACAAAGGCGCAATCTACGATCCGCTGCAAAATGTGTGGACGCCGGTGAACCCACCCAGTGGATGGAGCAGCATCGGCGATGCTCAGAGCGTGGTGCTGAATAACGGGACGTTCATGGTGGCTAATTGCTGCACCACGCAGCAGGCCCTGCTCAATGCCAGCACCCTCACCTGGACCCCGACCGGTTCCGGCAAGTTCGACGAGAACGACGAGGAGGGATGGAACTTGCTACCAGGTGGCAAGGTGTTGACCGTCGATGCCTACGTTGGCATGGGTGATCCTAGTGGCACAAACTCCGAAATCTATAACCCCGCTTCGGGCTCGTGGACGACAGCCGGCAGCACCATCGTGCAACTCTGGGATTCCCACGGATCTAATGAGGTTGGTCCCGCGATGTTGCGGCCCGATGGCACCGTCTTTGCCACCGGAGCCAACGGCGCTGGTGCTGGTCACACTTCCATTTACAACGTCAACACAGGTACGTGGACGCCCGGGCCCGATTTTCCCGGCAATCTGGATGTCGCTGATGGACCAGCGGCGTTACTGCCAGACGGCAACGTGCTGGTAAGCGCCAGCCCGGGTATATTCCGCAACGGCACGCAGTTCTTCGAGTGGGATGGGACAAATCTGAATTCGGTTCCCGCGACGCCTAACTCTCCCAATAACTCTTCCTGGTACGGACGGATGCTGGTTCTGCCAAATGGCCAGGTCCTCTACACCGACGGCAGCGCTGATGTGGAAATCTACACCCCCGCCGGAACTCCCAATCCTAACTGGGCACCCCGGGCGTTCATCGCCTCTGGCGCGGCGGGCTTTAGCCGTGGCAGCAGCATCCTGCTCAGCGGCGGCTATTTCAACGGTTTCTCGCAGGCGGTCGCGTACGGAGATGACGCCCAGGCTGCCACAAATTATCCCATCGTGCGCATCACCAATGCCGGCACCGGACACGTTTTTTACTGCCGCACGCACGATCACAGCACAATGGCCGTGGCCTCTCCGGGCATCGCGTCCACCCACGTTGACATACCCTCCGACACGGAAACGGGAGTTAGCTATCTGGAGATCGTGGCCAATGGCATCGCGTCTCCCAAATACGTTGTCCTCATCAGGTAGAGAAAATTAACTTGCTAGCCGGCGCCACGTTGTTCTTCTCATGGAAGGGAGCGTGGCGCTTCTATTGGTAGCGGCGCTGGCTAATTCCGCGCTGATTGGCTGGCTTCGATCAACTAGACGGCGCCTTCTACCACGGACCCTTCTGTCCCGCCGGTGGATGTTCAACGCATTCCTGGCTATGCGGCCGGAAGAAACAATTGACCTCCCGCCAGTCCCCATTCTTTGGTCCATCGATGCGATCATGCCACTGGTCTTGAATGTCCTTGATCTGCGCGGAGTTCATTTGCCACGACAAGGGCGGGTCGTTGCCTTGAAATTCAAAGGTGGCCAGACGGATCTTTACGTTCTGGTCTGACCAGCGAGCCGCAAAGCTTAGGACGGCTTCGCGATCGCGAACCAACTGTCCCGTGTTTCGAACATTCAGCAAAGCTGATACCGGGGCCTCGGCTTGATAAAACCAGCCTTTGCTGGCCGCGCTTGGGTTGTTGGCGCCCGCCGGAAATGATCGAATTTGGATGATGAGTACATCCGGTCGTTTTTCTGGAGGGGTCGAGGCCAAAGCCTCGTTCAGCCACTCCAGAAGGCTATTAACCCCATAGTTGTCATAGTACCCACCATCCACGATGTGGTACTGAGGGCCGTTCGCTATCGCCCGGGCTGCGGGCGTTACAAAAGGAAACGTGGCCGCCAACCGCACGGCGGTGACGACTGGAATGTCGTTGTTCGGAAACAGTTCGGCGAAGGTTCTTCGCTGGGGACCTTCAATCTGGTTTTGTTGAAGGATGTTGGTAGTCGCCAGAAGCAACGGTTCGCCGCTCTCCACCAGGGTCGCGTTGAAGATCACCGCTGGCCGCCAGCCTTGTTGAACTCCCTGCCGCCATTCGCTCAAGGTTGAGGTGATCGGTCCACGGTTGTTGCCATCCTTCTTCGAGCGTCCATCCGCGGTCGATGAGTTTGTCCCTTTCGCTTTTGAGATAAGGCACGAGGATGCGCGACAGATCCGGGTAAACCATGGCCCACGCGATATCGTCGAGGCTCGGCTTCTCCGCGGCTTGCACGATGCTGGGAAGCTCGCTGTCCGTCGCTGTAAATCCGTACGGCTGCGAGTCAGCGTGATAACGATTAACAAAGTACATGGTACCTACAGCTCCGCCCGAAACCGAACTGATCAATGCAATGGAGTCGGCGAAGTTGACTGCTTGGTCCGGCGGACCATCACGAAGTTGTTTTTGCAGGCCTGTGAGCACCTGTGCAGTCCAAGCCGCAGCCTGGATGCCTCCGCCCGCCGTCGCGATGACGGTCACGCGTCCACGAGGATGATCGGCATTCGGCGCCAGTCGATTTGCCGCGGTCAGAACCGCTGCTGGACTTGCCGCAGCCAGCGTCGGAGGTGGCCGAAGCTCGTAAAAGTGGTCCGATTTCGAGTACAGGTTACTGACGACTACAAATACCAGCAACAACAGCAACAGCGGCACCCGGTAGCGATCCAGAAAAAAGGCGGCAATAGCCAGGCCCCAGTTCATAAGCATTAACAGCAGGACTACATAGGCAATGGCCGGCACGCCAAATTGTTGGCCGAGTCGTGCATGCTTGAACCATCCCAGTACCAGGTACAGCGCAAGCGTGCACAGCAACATGATGAAGCTGAGCCACTGTCCCGGATAGAGCAGGCCAGTATTGGGATCGAAATATCCGGCGCGTAAACCTCCAGGCAAACCTCGACCCCAGTCACCTAAACTGCGGCGAGTCTGAGTGGAAACAACGTCGCGACGATAAGCCCATCCCAGCCAATTACGCAGGAACCTAAGATGCACCGGATAACGATTCTCTGCAGGTAGGCGATAGCGCGGCGACAACAGCACCGTCAGCCACAAAGCGCCATAGCCTACAACATGCACCGCGACAATGCCCGCCACGGCAGCGCCAATTCGCAGGGCCACGCCGTTTTGCGCCTGCCCATTGCTGAAGGCGATGGCGATCAGCATCGGGACGGTAAGCAACTCCGTCAACAACAGGGCGCGATGCGACACGATGTCCTCGGTCAGCGCCTGCTGAATCCCGAACCGTTCTTTGCCATTCAGCAACACCACCCGGAAGACCACCAGGATGCTGAAGGCCAGGGTGGTCGTCGC
Source organism: uncultured Acidobacteriaceae bacterium (assembly GCA_963748225.1). Taxonomy (GTDB): domain Bacteria; phylum Acidobacteriota; class Terriglobia; order Terriglobales; family Acidobacteriaceae; genus Bog-257. The sequence goes on along the minus strand of CAVVHW010000007.1, from coordinate 467,973 downwards.
AATCATGGTCCAGAGAATGTTCCAGGGGTTGAGCAGAAACAGGTTTCCCAGCAGCTGTCGATAGACGAACAAAGCCACGATCGGCAACGCAAATAACGTGATGCCAACCAGGATAGGTACGCGCAACAGATAGCCGTATTGCAGCCACACTCCGAGCGGCAGCCGTTTCCTCGGCGGTTTGTCACTCTCTACTGTGGCGATACATCCTTCCACGCCGTAATCTCCAGATCGATGAGCGAGAATGAGTAGAGGTCAAATGTTACGATGCACCGAGCGTGAAGCGGCGTTGATGCCGGCTATCAACCGGTCCCGGCTCCCATTTCGGTCAAAGTCGCATACTATTATTTCCCGGCGGAATAGAGAAGCGTTCGGCTGCGCCTGTAATATTAGGGTGAAGGACACCCATGTCACTTTCTCTGGATTCACGTCACTGCGGCAGAGTATTTGTGATCAAGTGCGTCGGAAGAATCGTCACCGGCGAAGAAGCTGCTATCCTCGAGTCCTGCCTGAATCGCGGACTGCTGGAGTCAACGCGCATCGTAATGCAAACCAGCGATGTGACCCGCGGGGACAGCACCGGCATGGGCTTACTGGTGCGGTTCCTTTCGCACACTCGAAACCGGGGGGGCGATCTGCGTCTGGCAGCTCCTCCGCAGTTCCTCCAAAACCTGCTGCAGTTGACCAAGCTCGTCTCCATCTTCCGGATCTACGATTCTGAGGACGAAGCTATTGTCTCGTTTCTGAAAGAGCCCGCTATCCCCAGCGCGGCTGGTGACAGGGCTGGTCCCTCGGTTCTCTTCGTGGACCAATCGCCCGACTTGTGCGCCTTCGTGCGGACCTTGCTTCAGCGGCATGGATACCAGGTACTGTCCACCTGCAGAATGCATGACGCCAAGACCCTCTTGAGCGCCGGGAAAGTTGACTACATCGTGCTTGGTCCAGACAGTTCTTCCCTGCCAGCCGACAGCGCTGCCGCGGCACTGAAATCGCTCGCGCCCAAAGCATCCACCGTTCTGTTGCAGAAGGACTTCAAACATGGCGATGCTGAGCATGCGGGTATGGAGTTGCTGCGATTGATGCAGCAACGCGCGAATTCCTGATACCGTCAACGTTCGTCTCCCGGCCTTGAAATGCGGTATGCTTTCCTCCGACTTTGTGGATGTGGGGAGGAAAAATGATGCGAATCGCTATTGCAGTTTTCATGTTGGCATTCGCGCCTGGCTTGGTCGCGCAAGCCAAGGCGCCAGCCGAGGTCACCAGTAATCCGGTGGTTAGCACCGTGCGTCAGATGGAACAGCGCTACGCCAAGAACCTGACCGGAGCCGCCGACGAAATGCCGGCCGACAAATACAGCTACCGGCCAACACCCGAACAGATCACCTTCGGGCATCTGATGATGCACACCGCCGAAGCCAACAATTCGCTATGCGCGTCCGTTGCCGGCGAAACGCCGCACAGCGTGAAGCTCAGCGATACTGATTCCAAGGAGACGCTTGCCAAAGCGGTTAAGGATTCGTTCGCCTATTGCGAACAGGCGCTGGCCAAGGCCGATGACACTGCGCTTGGGCAGACGGTCACTCTGTTTGAGAACCAGACCGGCACACGTGGATCGGCGTTGGTGCGTCTTGCGATGGGCTGGGCCGACCACTACAGCGCTGCCGCCATGTACCTGCGGTTGAATAATCTCCTGCCGCCCAGCGCCAAGAAGCCGTAGGAAAAGTGAGCTTGGAGGGTCAGCTAAGTGCAGACGATGGCTTTCGTCGCGAACGCATCCAAATGGAAACTGGGCGGAGCAATATGGATCGCCGGCATGATCGGCGTTCTTGCCGCGACGTTCATAATGGTACCGGTACTCATATCCCAGCATCCTCCACGTAACCCATTGCGGGTGCCTGTTTGGGTAGCCTCGCTCGCCGCGTCTGCACAGGCAGCTTTATTGCTGGCGCTTTTCGTTTGGTGTGGAGTAGTGTTTGCATCGCGGGTCGGCCTGCGCGCGCCAGCCTTCGCGGCTTTAGTCGCGGGCCGATCTTTCACAGCAGCACTGCGTCCACAGCTCTTACCTGGCCTCCTGGGTGGATTGGCCGTGGCGCTAATTCCGTGGTACTTGACCTCGCACGGCCTGATCTTTGAGATACACAGTCCGCGATCGCTGCTGGTGGCCATTTTCTACGGTGGCATCACGGAAGAGATCTTCATGCGATGGGGCCTGATGACGTTCTTGGTCTGGTCAGGCTGGCGTTTTCTGCAAAAGTCTTCCGGCCAACCTTCGACTGGCATGATCTGGGCGGCAATCGTGATCGGCGCTGTTATCTTCGGAGCAGGCCATCTGCCGGCAACTCGCCTCTTGCTCGGGCATCTCACCGGAACCTCGATCGCAAGCGTGATTGCTGGCATCTCTGTATTTGGAGTCGTTGTCGGCTATCTTTACTGGCGCTACGGACTAGAGTCAGCCATGATCTGCCACGCCGTGTCACACCTCCTTGCATATGGCGCGTACAAGAGCAGCTAAGTGAGGAGTAACAGATTAGCGCCTTGCCCTCTCACAATGTGACACTCCCACATCGCGGGACTCACTCCCCCTTCACCACGATCAGCTCAAAGCTGTCTGGCACCATCGCCGGTCTCTGCCCCGGAGCAGGCGGCGTGGCTTCGCGCTGCGCGGTGACCAGATAGGCGGTGTTGTTGGCGTAATCCATGGCCATGGTGCGCGCGCCCTTGGCAGTCGCCAAATTCTGCGTAACCGTGTACTTGTCGGGAGTGTCTTCGTGGATGATGGTCAGCACGCCATCACCACCACACGACATGAATACTTCCTGGGGGTTGGAATTAAATCGGCCTGCATCAACTCCCGCCCCTATCGGCACAGTGGTGATGACTTTCCCGGTATCGGAGTGAACCACAGCCATCATCTTGTTGTCGCATCCCGCGAACAGACGATGATGCGCCACGTCAAACGCCAGCGCGCTGGGCTCTTGGCATGGACTGACTGACCAGCGATTCAAAACGGTGAGTTTCGTAGCATCGATCTCGGCAATCTCGCTCTTGTCCTCAATATTGACGTACACCTTGCCCTTGCCGTCGGTGACCGGAAACTCTGGCTTGCCGCCCAGCGGAACCGTGCCCACCACCTTGCCGCTGGCAGCGTCCACTACCGTGGAGTCATGACTGCGGGCATTGAAGGTGAAGACATGGTTAGTAAATGGATCGTAGAGTATCGCGTCCGGCCGTTCGCCAACCTTCACGCTGTCCAGTTTCTTCAGCGTCTTCAGATCGAAAACTGTGACGGTGTTGTCTCCGCCATTGCTGATGAAACCCCGGCCTAGCTCCGGCGCAAGTGCGACCCCGTGAATCGCCGAGAGATCGGGAATGTCGCCGGTCACCTTCAGGGTATTGGTGTCAACCACCATCACGTGGCTTCCCCGCGTGATGAAGAGGCGTTGACCATCCTTGTCGTAGTAGAGGTAGTCCCAAAAACCTTCGCCACCTAGCTTGACGGTATTGACTACCTTGTATTGTTTCTGTGCAAACGCGGGAACAGCAGCCAAAAGGATGGCTGCAAATAACAGTACAAAAACTCGTTTCATAGCTTTTCCTCTTTCAGTTCGTTTCTGTAAGGCTTTCGTGACTCAGGTAAAAGTGAACAGCGGGAGTTATGATCAGCGAGAGCACCATCGAAATCGTAATGCCTCCGATTACGGCGATAGCCAGCGGTTGCAGCATCTGCGAACCGGGGCCCAGCGCTAGCGCCAACGGCAACATACCGGCCACCGCAGCCATCGCAGTCATCACGATGGGACGCAAGCGACGACGGCCTGCCTGGATCATGGCATCGTGCGCGGAATAGCCGGCGGCGCGGAAGCGCTGGTCGGCATCGAGCAGCAGAATGCCATTCTTAGCCACAATGCCGATCACCATAATCAATCCCATGAACGACGCGATGTTGAACGTGGGGCGGGTGATGAGCAGCGCAAGAAATACGCCTGCGGTGGACAACAGGGCCGAAGCCAGAATTGCCAGTGGCGCGGCCAGAGTGCGAAATTCGAACAGCAGCGCGAGGAACACCAGCAGGATGGCAAGTATCAGCACCAGCACCAGATCATGGAACGATTGCTGCTGCTCCTGGTAGGTTCCCCCGTAAACGACACGGATGGACGCCGGTATGTGTAAGCCGTCGACGACTTTCTGAACCGCTGCGATCCCGCTTCCCAGATCGCGTCCTTCCAGACGTGCGGTGACGGCCACATCGCGCTGCAGGTTCTCGCGACGAATTTCCGTCTGCCCCGGCAGTTCCGTAACCGTCGCCAGCGAGCCCAAGGTGGCGGTGTGTCCACTCGCGCTATTCAACAGCGTGTTGCTCATTTCGTCCAGCGAACCGCGGTTCGCCTCGGGATAGCGCACGCGAATGGTGTAGGCGATATCTTGCGTGATGAGGGGCGTAGCCGCAGGCTCGCCCTCCAGAACGGCGGACGCATCGATGGCCACCTCCTCTGGCGTGAAGCCCGCGCGCGCAGCGACCGTCGGATCAACCCGGAAAACCGTTGCCGGCCCACTGATGGTGTTCTCGATTCCGTTCAGGAGATCGACCACGCCCTCCACTTTGCCAATCGCATCAGCCACGCGAGGCGCCCAGTGACTCAATAACGCGGCATCCGGCGAGAACATCTTGATCTGGATCGGCTCCGGTGAATTCGACAGGTCTCCGATCATGTCCTGCAACACTTGAACGAACTCGACATCAACCGCGGGCTCTTCTCGCTTAATCCTGGTCCGCAGGTCCGCCATGATTTCGTCCACGTCGCGGCTCCGCTTGTTTTTCAGAATCACTGCGAAGTCGCCGGTGTTGGCTTCCGTGACCGCGGCCAGCCCGAGTTGCAAGCCGGTGCGTCGTGAGTAGCCTTGCACTTCGGGAATCTCGTGGATCATCTCGCCGATGTGGCTGACCATGCGGTTCGTCTCTTCCAGCGAAGTGCCCGCGGGCGTAATGTAGTCCAACACAAAACCGCCTTCGTCCATAGCCGGCAGCAGGTCTGAGCCCAGCGCTTTGTAACAGAAGAAAGACGCAATCACCAACACGACAGAGAAAGCTGCAATCCACTTGGGGCGGTCCAGCGCGAAACGCAGCCAGCGTTCGTAGAACTCAATCACTCGGCGGAAGCGGCCACTCAAAGCAGCTTCTTCCGCCGCCAGTAACTGATCTTTTTCGCTGAGGTCGGTACGTGGTGGGGCTTCATTGTTCTTGCCGTGAATGAAGTACTGGCTCAAGGTCGGAGTCAAAGAGAGAGCAAGACCCAACGACGTGAGCAGCGAAACGCCCACGGTTACAGCCAGCGCGCGAAAGAACACTCCGGTGACGCCGGTGATCGCGATCAAGGGAAGAAACACGACAATCGGCGTAATGGTAGAGCCGACGAGCGGAGCAGTGATCTCGCTCAACGCGCTATGGACCGCTTCCACCCTGTCTTGTCCTGCGGCACGATGCAATGCGACGTTTTCGACGACCACGATGGCATCGTCGATTACCAGACCCACCGCCGCTGCCAGTCCGCCCAGCGTCATCAGATTGAAACTCTGGTTCAGCGCCTTGAGTGCGATGAAAGTGACCAGTATCGTGACCGGAATGACTAGCCCCGCAACCGCCGAGGCTCCCCAGTCGCGCAAAAATAAAATCATGATGATCGACGCCAGCACCAGGCCGATAAGAATGGCGTCGCGGACACTCTTGATGGATTCGGTTACGACCTGCGACTGATCGTAGAACGGCTCGATGCGGATTCCCGGGGGCAAGGACTGCCGAATGCGATCGACCTCGGCGTGCACTTCGTCGGCGACTGCGACCGTATTGCTGTCGGGCTGACGGTTGATGTTGAGCAGAACGGCAGGCTTTCCGTTGGCGGTCACGATGGTATACACCGGCTTCACTCCCGGCGCGACAGCAGCCACATCGCCAACACGGACCGGAATTCCAGCTGGCGTGGCCTTGATTACGATTTGCGAGAGTTGCGCCGGATCTTTTACCTGCCCATCCACCAGCGTCAAATAGAGCTGATGGTTCTCTTGCAGCAGGCCGGGCGAATCGATGAGGTTGGTGCGCCGGACCGCGTCAAGAATGTCGGCGACGGTCACACCAGCCGTCAGTAACTTGGCGGGATCGGGAGTGATGTGGAACTCCGGTTCCTGTCCGCCTTGCACCACCACAGTGGCCACCCCGTCGAGGCGATTCAGCCGCGGCTTCAGATCATAGGTCGCCATTGTCCAAAGCTGCGTTTGCGGAACGGTGTCGGATGTAAGGCTGTATCCCAGGATTGGAAAGCTGGCAAAGTTCAAACGATGCGACTGGATGACTGCGGTTGGCGGCAACTGGGTGCGAATGCTGCCCAATGCTGCATCCACCAGTTGAAGCGTTGTAACCATATCCTCGTGCCAGTCGAAGAAAAGGTCCACTTCGGCCGAGCCACGACTAGTAATGGAACGAACCTGCTGCAGTCCCGGCACACTATTAACCGCCTCCTCGATGGGACGCGTGATGGTGACCATCATCTGGTCGATCGGCATTACCCCGTTATCGACGCCGATCACGATGCGCGGAAAATCGGTGGTGGGAAAAACTGAAATTGGAATCGTGAACGCGAGATAAGCTCCGGCCACTGCGAGAATGACGATGAGGAAAACCAGCGACCTCGAATAGCGCGTGAACCAATAGCGCTGGTCGGACGGACCACTACTCCACAGACGCTGAATCCAGGATTTCAGCCTCGAACTCACCTTAGTCCTTCCCTGCGTCGCGTTGAGAGGAGTCGGACTTCCCGGCGTTTGCTGGCGGTGTGGCGTTGGCAATTTTTACTTTCGTGTTATCGGGCAGACCATAAGCTCCGCTCACGATGACCGTCTCACCACCACTCAAGCCCTTGGTGATCTGCACGCGATCGCCCTCGCGGATGCCGGTCTCTACCGACACTTGGTGAGCACGATCATCCTTGACGATCATGACCGTCACTTCGCCTTCTGGTGTTTTCAGCAGCGCGGATGCCGGAACGACCACGGCATTGCTAAGAGTTTGCGCGACCATTTGTATGTTGACAGTCGTGCCGGGACGCAGTCGCCCGTCGGGATTTGCGGCCTCGATCCATACCTCTACGGTCGTGCTGTTGGGATCGAGCGCCGGGCTTATTAAGGTGACTTTACCCAGTACGCGATCTCCTCCCGCCGCGGCGATGGTCGCCGCATCCCCCGGCTTCAGCGCGGCCGCGTCGTTCTGTGGAACGTGCGCGCGTGCGATCACCGACGACGTGTCCATGATGGTCAGCAGCGGCGTGCCCGGCAACGGCGTTTCACCGGGATAGCTTGGACGATCCGTAACTACGCCATCAATCGGGCTGCGAATCTCCGTATAACCAAGCTGTGCGGCTGCGCCTTCGTACTTCCCTTTGGCCGACGTGAGCTGTCCCTGCGCCGACTTCAGTTGGTCTTGCTTGCCTGCCGATTGCAGCGCGGAAAGATGCTTCTCGGCCATTTCGTATTGCGCCTTGGCCTGAACCAGCGCGACTGCGGATTCGTCGAGCTGCTTACGCGGGAGAGCGCCCTGCTGGAACAGAATGCTGCGGCTGTTGTAAACCTTTTGCTGCGCGTCGTACGCTTCCTTGGCGGTCTTCCGATCGAGTTCGGCCTTCTGCCATTCTTCCGGCAAAGCCGACGAGGTCTCAAGTCCGTAAGCCGCCTGCGCCTGTTCATAGCTTCCCTTGTTCTCGACTTCGGCAGCGGCAAGATCGCGGTTCTCCAAGACGGCGAGTACTTGGCCGCGGGTCACGCGACTGCCCCGATTCACGTAGAACGTTCTTACCGGCGCAACAATTTTCGGAGTGATGGCGGCCTGATCGCGCGGAAACAGGACGGCTTCCGCACTGATGACCTGCTGGATGGCCCCACGTTGGGCCACCGCCGTCTGCACCGTGACCACCGGCTCGGTTTCTTCGGGCTTTTTGGCGCAGGACACAAGCAATGCAGTAGCAGCGATGAGCAGCGAGAACAACAGTACCCGGGTAGTGATGCGCGGGTTGTTAACATGGGCCGTTTTCTTCGGTGCGATGTCTTGAAGGGGCACGGTTCTAGCCGTGTCATCACGACGAATCCCCATATCTAAGGGGACTTTAGTCCTCGACATCAGAAAACGGCAGCTTAAGGAAACTTCGGATGGCGATGAAGGCGCTCCCTCAGGGGCTAACGCCAAAAACCTATGCACGTCCTTACGGCACGGCTGAAGCCGTGCCCCTTCAAATCCAATTTTGGCGAACAATGCGGTGATCGGCATCCGTCGCGGCTCCTAGAAACTTCCGGTCAGCGTTTGGAGGTTGGCGATAGCAACGTGATAGCGGGCCTCGCCATCGCGATAGTTGTTACGTGCCTGCGTCAGCGTATTCTGCGCGTCCACCACTTCTAGCGCGATGGCCTCGCCCGCCTGGTAACGCAGATTGGTCAGCCGCAGGCTGTCGGCTGCCAAGTCGGCGGAATCCCGTAACGTGTCCAGTTGCGTGCGGGCAGTTTCGGCCTCTGCGTAGAACGATTGCAGATCAGCCAGTGCTTGACGCTGCGCCGCACTCAGCTCCACCTGCGCCTGGTGACGCTGCAACTCCGCTTGTTTCACTTTGCTCTCAATCGCACCCCAATGCCACACCGGAATGTTGAGCGTGGCCGTAGCCGAATAGCCAAGGTTGCGGATGCCATCGGTGCTCACGGCGAAATGGTTCGCGTCGATCCCGTAAAAGTAATCGAGCACAAGCGTTGGCAAATGACCAGCGCGCGCGACCGTCACTTCGTGGTTGGCAACTTCAAGCGCGGCGAAAGCCGCCCTTAGCTCGGGATTGTTCTTCTGCGCCATCTGTTGCACCTCAGCGATCGGAAGCAACGCTGGCGCAGCCGCCAGATCGTCAACCAACGAGAAGTCCTGAAGAAAATTCGGAAACAGCAACACTGCCAGGCTCAGCCGCGCATTCTGTTCGCCGAGCTTTGCATCCTGCCAGGCGCGTTGCTGATCATTGGCCTGGAGCTGCGCTTTGATCACGTCGGAGTGCGCGACCTCGCCGCCCTGCTCGAGCTTGCGGCTGTTCTCCAGGAAGGTCTGGGCCTCGCCCGCGGCAGCCAGTGTGGTCCTCGTTCTTTCCTGCGCGGCCAGTAGTCCGTAGAATGCCCGCACCACCGTAACGGTCAAGCCGCGGGCGGCAATCTCCGCCCTGGCCCGAGCCAGCGCCTGGGCGGCGGCGGTGCGTCGATATTCTGCGACCTGTCCCAAGCCAACCACTTGCTGTACGGCGCCCTGGCTGATGTATTCGTGCGGACCGTTATTGGCGATGAATCGTCCCGAGGGCGTGCCGTTGCCCTCGGTGTAAATGAAGCCATTGTTGTAATCGACACCTGGCAGCAGCGCTGCCCGAGCTTGCACGCGATCTTCGCGAGCTAGTCCCAGCTGAGTGAGTGCCGCCCGGAACTGCGGACTGTTGGCCCTTGCGCGCGTTAAGGCATCGGCAAGCGTGAGCGAAACGGCGGAGGCTGGAGCCTGAAGATTAGTCGTCCCGGGTGGAGCGGTTGGTACGGGCGGCATGGTTTGCGCACACGATGCCACCGCGACAAGCGATATTCCCACGATCAGCCCAGATATCTTTTGGCGCATAAACACCGCTCCCTTACCGAGGAACTCAATCAGCATGAAGGAAAGAACCTTAATGGAAGCTGAACAGGGGGCGAAGCCATAGATCTCGAACGGGTGGGCCGTCCTGGACGCCCTTAAGGCTCCCTTCAGCTTCCCTACCCTAACGTTGGCATAGGATAGAAACATCGTGCGCGTACTAATCGTCGAAGACGAAGCCCGGCTGGCAGAAAATATCGCTCGCAGTCTGCGCGAGAGTGCCGGCTATGCCGTGGATGTTTCGCTCGACGGTGAAGAGGGCGCCTTCATGGCTGAATCAAATCCGTACGACCTGGTGATCCTCGACTTGATGCTGCCCAAGCTCGACGGTCTTTCTGTGCTCCAGCGTGTGCGGCAGGGTGGCTCGGCCGTACCGGTTCTAGTGCTGACGGCGCGCGACGAGAAGGAGTCGGTCGTCGCGTTGTTGAACGCAGGGGCCGACGACTATGTTGCCAAGCCGTTCGACCTGGGGGAACTGCTGGCTCGCGCCAAAGCCCTGATACGGCGCGGCAAGGGGCAGACCACGGCGCTGTTGAAAGTTGGCGACCTGGAGATCAACACCGCCGATCTTTCCGTGCGCCGCAAAGGAAAACTCGTTACCCTCACCGCGATGGAATATCGCGTTCTGGAATACTTGGCGCACCGGCCCGGCGCGGTCGTGCCCCAGACCGAGTTGCTGGAGCACCTTTACGACTTCAACTGGGAGCGATTCAGTAATGTCATCGAAGTTTACGTTTCCGGTTTGCGTCGCAAGCTCGACGACAGCGGAGACGGCAAGCTAATTCACACCCTGCGCGGGCAGGGTTACATGCTCCGTGGATAACATGCGTCAGACCTCTATTCAGCGCCGGTTGATCGCAGCGGTTGTGATCTCGCAATTACTGCTGGCCATCGGCATCGTCTCGGTCGCGGTGTATTTCACGCGGCGTCAATTGCGCAACGCGTTCGATGCCGGCCTGCATGGGCGGGCAATGAGCGTCGCCGCGCTGGTACGCTACTCCGAAGATGAACACCCGAAGTTGATCTTCGAAGGCGATCTGGTTCCGCCTCCGCTGCAGAAGCAGCGTCCCGATCTCTACCAGGTAGCTGCAGGCGACGGACACGTGCTGGCGCGATCGCCGAATTGGCCGCGCGATCTGCAGGCCATCCCCAAGAAGGACCGGCAGCACGCCAACTTTACGGTCGAGGGTGTCCGCTATCGCGCGGTGCGGTTGGAGAACGTTCCCGTGCTCGATCGCGAAGGTGATGCGCCTTCGATGGATGTGCTTACCGTGACCTACGGGGCGCCCACCGACGAGATGACCCGGGCGGTCGCACGCGCCGGCATCTACATTGCAGCGGGCAGTGGCTTGCTGTTGCTGATCACTGTGGGCATTGCGGTGTTGGGATTGCGACGAGGCTTGCGTCCGTTGGCTGACCTGGCCACCCGCGCGGCCCTGATCAACACTTCGAACTGGAAGCTGAATCCCAGCGAAGCGGCGTTGAGCACGACGGAACTCGCACCTCTCACGCAAGCGATGACCGCCATGTTGGATGGACTGCATCGTGCGTTCACCCAGCAGCGCGAATTCCTGGCCAATGCCGCTCACGAACTCAAGACGCCGGTTGCGATCCTGAAATCTACGCTGCAGTCATTGTTGCAGCAACCGCGAGCCGCGGAAGCGTATCGTGCCGGACTGGAGCAGGCGCTCGACGACATGGCGCGCCTCGAACAACTGATGCATTCCATGCTTCGCCTTGCTCGCGCGGAGCAATGGGCCGCAGGCAGCACGCGCCGCGATCTCCAAAGGGTGGAAATCGCGGCCACCTGCGAGAGCGTGCTGGAACGGCTTGCGCCAGTGGCACGCGAGCGCGGTGTCACCATCCATTTCGCCAGCAACGGCCCCATGCCCATGCGTGCCGATGCCGACGATCTCGAACTGGTTTGGTCGAACTTGCTGGAGAATGCTATCCGCTTCAGCCCGACCGGCGCCGAGGTACAGCTTCGCGCGCGTTCGAACGGCTCGCGAGGTTACGTTGAGGTCGAAGATAACGGTCCGGGAATTCCAGCCTCGGAGCTGACACACCTCTTTGAACGATTTCATCGCGGCGATAGCTCGCGCGCGCGCAACACCGGCGGGTACGGATTGGGTCTGGCGATTTCCAAAGCGCTGATTGAAGCCTATGGCGGAACCATTACGACGGAAAGCGAACCCGGAAAAGGTACGCGCATGGTGGTTGAGCTACCCTTGGAAAATTCCGCTGTTAGCTCTTAGCTTTTAGCTTCTAGCCCTCAAAAGAATCCGCGTTATCCGTGAAATCCGCGGTTGCCTTTGCCTTACCGGTTCTCCTTTAGCCGCAGCCGCAGATAAACATTAACGCCAAGCGGGTGGTCTCCGTAATACGGCTTGATGACATCCGGCAATCCGTACAGCGAGATGTTGGCGCCCAACCCGGTTTCAACGTTGTGAAAGGTCCCAATATCTCGCGTGTAGCCGATCGTATAGGCGCTGATATCGAACCAGTGGCTGCCGGTTTGCTCGAACAGCTGCAGGGCCAAGACGGGATCGTTGGCGAACAACTCATCGCGTTGCGACCATTCATAGCGGCCGCTAATGAAATTCTTTTCGTCGAAGGGGACCACGGTTTCTGCCAATACAGCGTTGGTAGCGTAGTGTACAGCCTGCTTGCCATTGCGTCCCCAAAGCAATGTGGTCGCCCACGCATTACCATGCGGACGCGGAACAATGTATTCCACCGAGGCAGTCGTACGCACGATAACGCCCGGCTCCAGCGCCTCAGAGTTGACTAGGTAGCCGGCTGACACTTGCGCCAACCATCTCGCGGTCGGTGTGACGGTCAGGCGTGCGGAGTACGAGTTCATCGGCCCAAAGTCGATATTCCAGCGATGCTCATCAGGCTCGGCACCATGAAAACCGGATCCTTCCAGCCGCACCGCCTTATACGACACGCCTGCCGTGACTACGTTGTACAGGATATGCGTCGAGTCCTCCCAGTGATGCCCGAGGGTGCTTTGCGGAATCTCCATCGCCGAGGCACGATGAGGATAGGCCACGGGACCTAACGCCGGATCACCGACTGGCGCGTAGTACAGGTCCCAGACAGCATGCGGACCTAGCCGGTGCGCATACTGCACGCTCAACTCCATCACAAAATCATGCGGATGCTGGCCATTGACGATGGGCTTACCGTAGGCAGTCTCGCCGGTCTGGAACAGCAGTGGATAGAATTCGCCGCTGACGGTCGCCGGTTCCAGGCTAAGCATGGTGCGCAGCATTACGTCGCCGCCGCCGAGCCGGTGCACCGCGCCCAACATGCCCCAGTTGGTTGAGTAAAACTTGTCGGCGCCCAGCGGGCCGGTCTGTTGCGTGTCCACCAGAAACGCCTGTGCCATCCACATCAAGTGCCATTCACCGACGTTGGTCATCACCATCGGCATGGGCCATGCCGACGGCTGAAATCCGGTGCCTGACGATTCGCGCATCAGGAAATCCCGCGCCGTGTCCATATCGTGACTCATGTGCTGCATCGAATCCGCCGGCATTTGCATGGTCATGCCGGTGTTCTGGTCGGCCTGGGCCGCAGTTGAGGATTGCGCGTGCGCTGACGCACACAGAATGCAAGCCAGAGCCAGTTGCCAGCTAATTCGGAGAATCGCGTTGATTGGACCGTTGCGCAAGCGCTATCCGACGGAGAGGCGCCGTGAGACCCCGGCAACAACCCCAAGCAAGATTGTAGAGGAGGATTATTCGCCGGCTTCGTTCAAAAGCTTGTTCAGTGTCGGCTTGTGCTTGTCGCCCTTGAGCTTGCGCTTCTTGCTGGCCGGCTCTGCTCGGGTGGGCGGCGGAGTTCCGATCGCGTGACGGGCTGCCGCCTTCACCGCTGAGGCAGTGCGGAACGGCTTGGGTTTGGGTATCTTGGACGGCACGATTCGTCTCTCCCGGCGATGGGTATTGAACGACGTTCGGACCATGGTAAGCCAAGCTTCACCGGACGTCGACCGCCGGATGTACCGCCGCCGGAGTGCTTTATCCATTAGGGCCGGGTTAACCAGCACTTGAAGGAAACTGCTCGGAGGGATGCTTATTTCGAGCCCGGCGCAGAGCTCAGATATTCGGGTTTGCGAGCAATAGGTAACACGCGAAGCCTGCTGGCTTTTCCCGCGTGGTCCAAAAGAATCCGCGAACTTATATCGGAACGCAGTGCCAACGGTCCGCTGGCCAAAAGTTGCTGGGTATAAGGATGCACTGGCCGAGTAAGCACGTCTTCCACGGTTCCGCATTCTACGATTTCTCCGTGGTGAAGAATTGCGATGCGATTGCAGATGGAGGCTACCGACGACAAGTCGTGCGAGATATACAGAAGAGCGCTCCCTGTCCTTCGTTTGAGCTCGGTAAAGAGCTTGATAATTTCCGATTGCGTGATGGCATCGAGCGCGCTGGTTGGCTCGTCGGCGATAAGTAGCGCAGGCGAGTGCATGACTGCCATCGCAATCAATACCCGTTGCGCCTGGCCAACGCTCACCTGCGAAGGATAGCGTGAACAAAACTCTTGCTCAGGCGGCAGCCCGACGCTGCTTAGTGCCTGGTTGACCGCCGTCGCCAACTCCGCCTTGGTTCCCGCCGCATGAGCCTTCCATGCCTCGGCCAACTGCGTTCCAATCTTTAGCGCCGGGTTCAGGCTGGCCAGCGGGCTTTGCAGAACCAGGCTCATTTCGCGTCCGCGGACGCGTCGCATCTCGCGCTCGGATAACATCATCAGGTCGTGGCCGCGAAACCAGATATGCCCAGTTGCGCGACCGCCCTTCAGGTGTAGCAACCGGACGATCGCGAGCGCGATGGTGCTCTTCCCTGACCCGCTCTCCCCCACCAATCCAAGTACCTCGCCATGATTGATCTGAAAGGAGATCGCCCGCAGCGTCTGCGGCTTGTTGGGATAGTCCACTTGCACATCGACCGACAGGAGGGGGACATCACTTGCCATTGCTGGCCCTCTCGGAGGCAAAGCTGAGGCGTTCGATATTCCAATAGGTTTGCGGCCGCAGGACCACCGGACGGGCCCCTTCGAGCAGAGGAGAAATGCCCACGAGCGCGTCTTTGTTTACCAGATAAATGAATGGTGCCTGCTCGGAAACAATCTCCTGCACCTGATCGAAATATTTCTTGCGCCTCTGGTTGTCCATTGTGGACGCCTGGGCCCGCATGAGCCGATCGATGTCGGCCTCCCACGAAGTCGCCGGCGTTTTCTGCTTGGGGTTCCACTGATGTTCGTCGGAGGAGCTGAGCCACACATTCATCTGCGCATTGGGATCGAGGTCCACGTTCACCAGGCCCAGCAACGCCGCTTCGTAATCAAACGTCTCGCTGATGCGCTGAATCAGAGAAGGAAAGTCGAGAGTAACCACGTTGACAGTGATACCGAGGGAACGAAGGTCCTGCTGAATCATGGTGGCCATGCGCTCGCGCGCACGATTGCCGGCATTGGTCACGATGGAGAACACTACGGGGTGGCCGTTGCGATCGTGAAGCACACCGCCGGAAAGCTGAAAACCATCCTGCTTGAGAAGCCGCAGGGCCGCGGAAGGGTCGAAGCGAACCGGTTGCAGGTGAGAGTCAAACCAGAACTTGTTAGTGGGCGAAACGGGTCCAACCGCGGGCTGCGCGTGACCGTTGTACACCACTTTGCACAGGTCCTCGCGGTTGATGGCCGACGAGAGGGCACGGCGGAAATCGCGCGACTGAAACCACTCCAACTTATATTTTGCAATCGGCGCGCTGCCGACCTGGTTGAACCACATCTGCTCCGAATCAAGCGAGGGACCGGCGTCGCGAACCCTGTCAGGCGACGAGCGGGAGAGACGATCGAAGGAGTCGGCATCCATCGAATTGATCAGTTGAATGTCACCACGCGTGAACTTCAGCAACTCGAGGTCGCGGTTGGCCTGGATTTCCAGCTTCACTGAGTCGATATAAGGTAACTGCCGGCCCGCCGCGTCATGCTTCCAGTAGTTTGGGTTTCTGCGGAGTTCGACATACGAGCCTGATTTATAGTCCGACACGTAGTAGGGACCCAGAACAGCCATCTCCTTCTGTGATGAATGTGCCGAGACAATGGCAACCTGGTCAAATAGCTTGTCCAGGCCGGCGACCGGCGCGGGAAAGGTGATAGAGATCTTGTCGGAGCCGGAAACTGTTGACACTACTTTGCCGCTTGTCGAGCGAAATGCGTCTCCGGTTGGCGAGTGCAGCGCTGGATCCATCAACTGCTCCATGGTGTACTTCACGTCCTCGGCAGTGAACGGTGTGCCGTCGGAGAAGCGCAAACCTTGGCGCAATGTGAAGGTAATTATCTTGCCGTCTTTGGACACGCTCCACGCCTTCGCCAGTTCGGGCTCGAGCTTCTGCGATTCGCGATTCAGGCGCAGAAGCACTCCTCCGGTCAAGTAGCGAATGGTTTCTGAAGAGTCGTCCGCCACCAGCGCCGGATTAAACGACTTCGGCTCCGAACGTAGGTAGAACTTGAGCTCATCCAGGCCAACTGCAGCGGTGGCAAGGACGTGTGACCGACAGGAAAATACAGAAGAAAGCGCGGCGCATGTCAGGAAACCTCACGTTCCGATACGGCAATTTGCATTCCACTAAC
This sequence comes from uncultured Acidobacteriaceae bacterium, assembly GCA_963748225.1. Lineage (GTDB taxonomy): Bacteria > Acidobacteriota > Terriglobia > Terriglobales > Acidobacteriaceae > Bog-257. The sequence continues at coordinate 451,655 of CAVVHW010000007.1, read as the reverse complement.
GATTAGAACCAGCATGATCAGTGCGGCAAAACGGCACCAATCACCCCGAAATGACATCGCGGTTTCCAGTTCCCGCAACAGGCTGCCCAGCGATGGCAGCGGTTCCGCCACTCCCAGCCCGAGCAAGCTCAAGTTGGCCTCCGCCAGCACAAATACGGGAACCGAGATCCAGAACTGGGCCAGCAGGATTGGGCGCAGATTGGGAAATACATGCTTGCCGAGCAGCCTGCAAGGTGAAACCCCGGAGGAGCGTGCCATCATGATGAATTCGGCTTGCCGCGTTGACCGCGCCCTCGCCAGCAGGATTCTGGCAGGCGCCGCCCATCCCAAAACTCCCAGCATGAGAAACGTGATGGTCACCGAGACCGCGGGTGAAGTATTCAAGGGAAGCATGGCACGGACCGTTAGCAGCAGAAAAAGCCACGGGATAGAGAGAAACAAGTCAATCGCTGTTTTCGCGGCGCGCTCGGGGAAGCCGCCGAAGAATCCTGGGGCCGCTCCGATAGCGAGAGCCAGCAATACGGAAACCGCGGCCGCGGCCGGAGCCAGCAACATGGACACTCGCGTGCCATGCAATAAACGCGCAAAGCGATCGCGTCCCAAGTCGTCAGTTCCCAACCAGTGTTCGACCGAGGCGTTGGCATTCACCTGCCCCCGGTCCTGGGCCGAGTAGTCAAATCTCGAAAGAAAGCTGCCACCCACGCTAGCAACTACCAGCAATCCGGCCAGCACGCCTGCGGCCAGACGGAAGGCCTTCATGCCCGGCGCTCTTCGCTGAGCAGGTCTGCACTCGAATTGGCCACCACCACGCATGCAATCACCAGCATGGAAATATTGATCAACAGCGGCAGGTCGCGAGCAAGCGCTGACTGCCATGCCAGTTGACCGACCCCGGGAATGCCGCACAAGGCTTCCACGGGAATTGCCGCACTGATAGCAATGCCGATCGACACTCCTGCCAGCGCCAGCACCTCGCGCTTGACTACGGGAACCACGTGGCGGAAAAACATCGCCGGTTCCGAAATTCCCTTGGCATACGCAGTGGTAATATGCGGCATCTGGCGGACCCCGATGACGAGATTGTTCAAATACCGGAAGACTTTGGGGAAGACGATCAGCCCGATCGCCAGATATCCAGGGGCGCTCATCAGAACGGAAAGCAAGGCCATCACACCCGCCGGTAAACACAGCAAGGCCCCACTGAAGATGCTGACCGTGAGCTCAACCCCAGGCGCGCGAAACAACCAGGCAAGCAGCACCGTGAGCGCTGCCACTGCCCAAGCCAGTCCAAGTCCCTCGCCCGCAAGCGCCAGCGTGACGGGCGCCCGCTCCTGTAGCAATTGCCGCACGGGCCGATTGAGCGACTGCGACTCGCCTAAATCGCCATGCAGCAGGCGCCAAACGGAGCCTGCATAATAGCGCAGCACATCGCGCTCTTCGGAGTTTGCGTTTCGGATCGCCCGGATGCTGCCGCTACTCAATCGCGCATCGAGCTGACGTTCATCGGCGCCAAAGCCGGGCGCATAACGCACCAGGGTGGCCGCCATGAATCCTCCGACAAGGACCGTCAAAGCAGCCAGCGTTAGCCGGTGTAGAATCGCGCTCCGCATCCCAGGGACCCCTCACTGCGTCGTCATGGTTTGCAAAGGCGCCGCGAGAAGCGCCTTCGCCCGCTGATGGTCCTTCTTCATTCCGTACATCCGTTTATCGGCGGCAGCCAGCAAATCCTCGGCATCCTCGCCATCGTCGGGATAAAAGGCCACTCCCACACTGGCCGACAGTAGGATCTCCGGGCAAATTTCCTGGGCGCTCTCCCTCGCCGCGGCTTTGACTCGTTCGCACATCTCGTCCGCCGCCGACCGATCCAGACGGGGTGCAATCACCACAAACTCGTCCCCTCCCATGCGCGAGGCGAAGTCGTATTCCCGGCATGACAGGCTGAGTTTCCGGGCAAACAGCTCGAGCACTTTATTGCCCTCAACGTGACCGAGCTTGTCGTTAATCTGCTTGAATCCGTCCAGGTCACATACCACCACTCCCAAGTGGCCTTTCTCGCGCTTGCAGCGGGAAATCTCAGAGTCCAAATGGAGGAACAGAGAGCGCGCATTAGGCAGGCTGGTCAGGTAGTCCACGGTGGCAGAGTCGGCGGCTGCCTGATACTTGATGGCGTTTTCGATGGAGGCGGCGATTTTCTCGCTGGTCGCCAGCAGGACACGCAAATGATCGGCACAGAAAGCGTCCGCGGGCAGACGATACAAAGCCAGCACTCCCAGCACGCTGTTGTCTTCGTTGATCAAGGGAATGGCTAGCGCCGACGACATGGAACTGGCTCTCTGTGGATCGTTCAGATAGCCGGGCTCAACCGACGGATTGCCATTGATGATGGGAGAGCGGTTCTGCGCCACCCAGCCCGACAATCCCTCACCAAAAGGAATCTGCAGCGACGAAAATACCCGGAAGTCGTCGCCGGTAACGTATTCCGGGATCAGCTTATCGCCGCGCAGCAGATAGATGGCAATAGCATCATAGGGAACCAGCTTGCGCAGTCTCGCAGCCACCACCGAAAGGGTTTCGTAGAGGCTGAGCGAACAGCCGAGGGCGGTGCTGAATTCCAACAATGCCTGCGCTTCATAGCGCGCGGCCATGATCGAAGCCAGGAAACCACCTTTGCCGGAACTCTTCTGGATCGTTTCGAATCCCGCCGCGGGCGCGCAGCCATTCTGGACTTTGATTTCCGTGGACAACTTCAAGGAGTCCGGGCTGTGGGAGCCGGCTTTTGCCAGATGTTCCAGCTCCAGATATCTGCGCTGTAAAACTTCAACTACCTTGGGATCGAATTGCTTGCCGGCTTGCGAGACCACCTCACGCATGGCTTCTTCCAACGGGATTCCACGCCGATACTGCCGGTCCGAGGTGAGCGCGTCGAGACAGTCCACGACGGTGAGAATCCGGGCTCCGACGGGTATTTGCTCTCCCTTTAATCCGTCGGGATATCCGGTGCCGTCCCACTTCTCGTGATGGGCCCGCACGATGGGCACCACGGGATACGGGAAGTTGACTCGTTCCAGAATCTCGCCGCCCACGATCGGGTGAATTTTCATCTTCTCGAATTCTTCCGGCGACAGTCGGCCCGGTTTGTTGATTATGTGTTCGGGAACGGCCAGCTTGCCAATGTCGTGCAGGAGCGCGGCGGCGCGCAATGCCTCCAACTCGACCGGGCTCAGGCCCATCTCCTTGCCGATTTCGACGGCATACACGCGAACTCTTTGGAGATGATCGTGGGTGGTGTGGTCCTTGGCGTCGATGGCAAGAGCCAGGGCCTCAATGGTTCGCAAATGAAGCTCGGCCATTTGCTCCACGTGCAGCTTTTCGTCTTCCAGCTTTCCCAGATACAGGCGATAGGAACGGTACACCAGATACATAACCGGCACGATCAGGGCCGAAACCTGCCAGCCCAGATGACGGTTCGACCAGCTGATTAGTCCCGCGAAGGCTGCACCCACCAGATAGTGAGGAAACGACCAGAAATAACATTCCGCCCAGGTACGGACGAACCCGTGAGGCTCAGTTAAAGAAATGACAACGGCCACCGGAACGGTGTTCGCCAGGAAATAGGTTACAGCGGTGGCCATCAGGCGGAGAGGCAACTGCTCACCCAGCAACGCCGCCGAATGATGAAACACCAGGTAAGACAACTCAATGGAAATCGCAATCTGAGCGGCATTAAAAGCAATATGGATGGCCTGAATATGGTGCTTGTGCCACAGGCTTTGGACTATGGTGGCGACACATCCCACGGCCAGACTTTCTGCCGGGGATAGTTCAATCACCGAAATCAAGATCACCATCAGGTTCACGGACATGGTGCCGTTGATGCCGGGCAGCACGACTTTGAATCCCGAGGCCAGGATGACGGCGAGCAAATAGCAGAGAAACCTGCCCATGTCAGGCCACGATGAGTACGCGAAGCCATTGGCAAGAACCGCAGCTCCGGTCGCTAATACAAGCGCAATAAATGCCTTCGCACTAGGACTCATCGGAGAATCTGCCAGGTTTCGCTGCGAGCCTGAGATGTCGCGAATCGCGGGGCTCAATTTGCTTGTCATGGCTTAGGACCCAAGCAGCATTTTGGAGATCGGACCGGTCTCAAGAGCGGGCGCGGATGGAGACCCTCCGTCTAAGGTATCGGCATGAAGGGAGTGGAACGTTACAGGTCTTCGTTCGCCGTCAGCTTGGTTACGCGGACGAGAGCCGAGTTCGCGCGTCGCGCTATTTCTTAAGAGCGGGCAGCAGAGGGTCTTGAGAACCGAAACGCGATGTCGCCGATGCGCCGCGACGCCAATCGCGAACCGCACCGGCAACATCGCCGTTCGGGCTCAAGCAGACCGCTAATCGCAGCTGCTTCTCGGCGCTTGCCCGTCTCCCCTAGTTCTCACCGTTAATGACCGTGCGCAGGGCCGTGTTGGGATCGCCGCCGGTAAACTGCGAACCCACATGGCCGAATTACCCACATGGCTGAGTTGCCCCACATGGCTGAGTTGCCCCACATCGCGGAGCTACCCCACATCGCCGAGTTGCCCCACATCGCGGAGCTACCCCACATCGCCGAATTGCCCCACATGGCCGACTTGGCTAGGAAAGCATTGTTGCCCCACACCGCCGAGGCGCCCCACATGGCTGACTGACCAGAGACCTGCCCGATTCCCTTGATGGCTGGTTGACCCCATGGCGTGGTGCGATCAGCCAGGAAGAATACGTTCCCGCTGTTCACGTCGTAGGATGCGGTGGGGGACTTGGCCACGCCCTGCGCCAAGTCGGTATTGCTCAAAGCCGCCTGCACGTCGAGATAGCCCGCCCCCACCGTGAAGGCGTCGTATTGAATGCTGTAAGTCACTCCTCCATCCACGACGGTAGAGTATTGCGGCAGGTTTTTATACGCGGTCTTCATCAGTCGCGCCTTTACCTGGTCCGGCGTCAGCAATGGCTCCAGCTGTAACATCAGTGCCGCAGCTCCGCTCACCACGGCGGTCGCCATGCTCGTTCCGCTCAGGATGAAATATTTGTCGGAAGGCGTGACCCGATCCTCCATGTCGTAATAAGAGCTGGGCACACGGTTCTGCGGGTCCTGCAGCGCCAGCGTCCCAGGCTCCTGCAGCGAGACTACTCGGTTGCCGGGCGCCACCAGGTCGGGCTTCACGATGGCATCAATGACGGTCGGTCCCTTGGCGCTGTAGCTGGTCATCACATCGTCGCTGCGATCGGGCGTGCCCTTGGTGTTCATGGCGCCTACCGTGATCACATAAGGATCATTCCCCGGCGCTTCGATAGTGCCGTAGCCATTGGTTCCCAGGGAATTGTCGCGCCCATCGTTGCCGGCCGACACCACCACCACGATTCCTGCCTGCCATGCCGCCTCCACGGCCTGGCACAGCGGGTCCTGGGCGTAGCTTTCGAACACCGGCCGTCCGACCGATAGGTTCATGACGCGGATGTTGTAAACATTCTTTAATTGAACGGCGGTCTGGATGGCCGCAATCACGGTGCTATCGCTGCCTTGACCGTTGTTGTCGAGGACGCGCAGGTTGATGAGGGTCACATTCGGCGCCAGCCCGCGGATCTGGACAACGCAAGTCGGACAACTCGAGTAAGCGGCGTTACCGCCAATGATGCCCGCTACATGAGTACCGTGACCATACTGGTCGTCCGCGCCACCGCCCACGAAGTCTGCGCTGTAGGCGATGCGCGAAGCGCTGTTGTTTTCGAGGTCGCTGACCTCGTGGATGCCGCTGTCAATTACAGCGACGCCGATTCCGCTGCCGTCAAGGCCCAAGCTCCAGCCATAATTCGCCAGCACGGCCGGCACCACATTGTTGAGGTGGCTGCGCACCGCACGGTCCGGGGAGATGTAGGCTACCGCATCGTCGTCGGACAATTGCCCAAGCTTGCTTAGTGGGACGGTGGCAGTTACGCTCCTGACCAGGGCAAGGTCGCCCGATACGAAGCCACCTCGCATCCGAATGCTGTCTCTATTCACAGAGCTGGGCACCGCCTTGTATCGGACAATGACTCGCACCATCTGGCCATTCGGGGCGTACTTGAGCTCCGGAGCCAGCTTTGCATCGTTCGCCAGGGCTGCACCGGACATCAATATTGCAAACCACAATAGAATCCAACGATTCATGTTCAACTCCAATCTAGGATTCGACACCGATCAGAGGTAATGCATGAAGACTGCCATTCTGCAGGTGCTGTTAACTTCTTTCGTTGCGCTCAGCGGCGAATACCATCGTGGCTTTCGCTGCGCCAGCCTGGCTCACCGGCTGACAAACTGCGCCAGGTTGGCGCAAGACGGTTTCAAGAAATTGCCTGGTTTGGCCGATGGCTTAGGTGTCGGCAATGACGAAGCTGTGCTGGCCCTGTTTCATCGGGAGATCCGGCTGCCGCCGTTCCGTTTAGCGCGGCCACACGCTCCGCACTAGCGCAGGCGTTAAGGATGGGTTGTGATCACGATTCAGAAACACGGCGTGGATCAGCCTTGCGATGTCATCGTTGAAGATCCCAACATGCTCGCACTGGTGCAGGTGGCGGAAAAAGTAGCGCCTTACAAAGCCGCTGTCCTAATTACGGGCGAGACCGGCACCGGCAAAGAGCTTATTGCCCGTATCATTCATCAGCGTTCGTATCGCTGCTCCAAACCCTGGGTTGACGTCAACTGCGCGGCGCTGCCGGAGCACCTGGTGGAGAGCGAATTGTTCGGCTATGAAAAGGGAGCCTTCAGCGGTGCCGATTCCTGTAAACCCGGATTGTTCGAGAGCGCCCATGGAGGCACGCTGTTTCTCGACGAAATCGGAGAGCTGGATCCTAAAATTCAAGTAAAGCTTCTGCGCGTACTCGACGCGGTCCCCTACTATCGCCTGGGCGGCAACAAGAAAGTTTCCGTCGATGTGCGCATTGTGGCGGCCACCAATCGCGATCTCGAAGCCGCCGTGCGTGATGGGAGTTTCCGTAGCGATCTTTACCATCGCATCAGTGAGGTCCATCTGCAAGTGCCGCCGCTGCGGGACCGTCCGCAAGACGTGGTTGCTCTGGCCGAATTTTTTCTGGCGCGAAGTTGCCCAGGAGTCAGTTTCACTCCGGAAGCGCTGGAACTGTTGCCGCAATTCGAGTGGCCGGGGAACGTTCGCGAACTGCGGAACCTGGTCCTGAAGCTGGGCATCCTGAACTCTCATCGTCAGATTACGCCTGAAGATGTACGCAAACATATGCGTGACGATGCGGCCAGCGCGACCCAACCTCACCTATTTCCATCTGCAAACGGCGCTACCATGGACGAGTTCGAACGCCTGTTGATCTTGCGTACCCTGGAAACCACCGGCGGCAATCAAAGCCTTGCGGCCAAGCAGTTGGGCATTCCTCGCCGCACCTTTTGCAGAAAGTTAAACGAACACAAGATTAGCTTTGGCCGCCGCGTCACCTCGCTGGTAAAGTCTGCCCTGCCGTTGCCAATGTATTTTCGCGCGGAGTGCAGCGTGCCGGTTATCTTCCGCAGTCGGGACGGCCAATGCTTTAAAGCAGTTGCCAGGAACCTGAGCGTTGGAGGACTGGGACTGCAGAACTTCCGCCCGCCATGCGATACCTCTGGCGAACTCAGCCTGCGGTTCGTGCTACCGGGAATAGCTCACGCTATCGAAGTGAAAGGTGTCGTCGTGTGGTCACAGCCGAACGCCAATGCCGGCATCCACTTCACCGAAGTCAGCAATTCCACCCGCGATTTACTGCGTCAATGGATTGGGAGATCGTCTCGCCTAAGTGAATTCAGCGGCAATACCCAGACTGAGTGCTGTGCTGTGGGCGAGAGTGCGAATCCGCAGGTCGCACTTTCCTAATTGGCAGGTCTTAACGCAAGAACGCATCCCGCTCGGCGCGTACAACGGCTGCGGCCGACTCCGTCAGCTTAACGGGTCGGCGGCGCTCCATGCGCTGTTGCAATTCGGCCAGGGTCGGGTGCTCCGCAACCTCGCCGATTTCGGCCAGCAGATAGTCTGAAAGCGAAATGCCTGCCTTCGCCGCGCGGGCCTTAAGGGTGCGATGCAAAGCATCCGGAACATTGCGCAGCTGGATCCTACGTGACATACGTTCAGCATATTGACATCCGCATCACGTGTCCATCTCGAAAAGAACGCCTACTTCGCCCTCCGCGAATAACGCAAGGCCGCCGTTCTGGTATGCTGTCGAGTTTGTCTTTGGATGCATAACATTCAATAGCGGAAGGTCCTGATTTGGCAGTCGATCCTGTAATGCTGGTCCATGGCGGCGCGTGGGCGATACCTAAAGACGTTATTGAGGAGCACTTGCATGGAGCGCAGGCCGCGGCTGCCCTGGGCTGGCAGGTGTTGCAACGCGGCGGAAGCTGCCTTGACGCGGTCGAGGCGGCGGTGGTCGCCATGGAGGAAGACGAGGCCTTCGACGCCGGTCGCGGCTCGTTTTTGAACATGGATGGCCGGGTGCAACTCGATGCGCTGATGATGGATGGCGCAACCCTGCGGGCCGGTGGCGTTGGTTGTGTGGAACATATCCGCAATCCGATTCGCGCCGCCAAGAAGGTACTCACGGAGAGCCCACATGTGTACTTCGTCGGAACCGGAGCCGAGCGCTTTGCCCAGGAGCACGGCATCGAGTTGTGCTCCAACGACGAACTCGTCATCGAGCGCGAGGTGCTACGTCTAGGCGAAGCCAAGAAGCAGAGTTACCTCGAGATGCCCGACGAGTTTGGACCCATGCGTTCGCACGACACCGTGGGAGCGGTAGCGCTTGATCGTGATGGCAACATTGCCGCTGGGACCTCGACCGGCGGGACTCTGAACAAGGCTCCGGGCAGAGTGGGCGATTCCTCGCTGATCGGTTGCGGTTGCTATGCCGACAACCGCAGTGCCGCGGTTTCCACAACCGGATGGGGTGAGCCCATGATGAAGCTGGTGCTTAGCAAGTGGGCCGCAGATCGCGTCGAAGAAGGGCTGGCGCCACAAGAAGCGGCACAGCGGGCGCTCTATTACCTTAAGAAACGCCTGAACGGTCATGGAGGAATGATCATGGTTGACACTCGCGGGCGGATCGGCATTGCACACAACACACCCCGTATGGCCTGGTCGCTGACCACGACGGAAGAGTCCAAGACCGGCATCCAGTTCTTGACTGCTTGAGTCGGCCAGCAGCGCGTCGACTACAATCGCATTTTCTCTGCTGCGAACGTGCGGCCGAAGGAGTGTGATGAACAAGAAAGCGAACCGCCGCGCCGACGCCACGCGTTGCGTGCATTCCGGCGAAGAGCTTCACGGCCAGGCCGCGCCCTTAACGACGCCCATTGCGCAGACCTCGGTTTTCGTACTCCCCAACGTCAAAGCGCTGCGCCGCTACGCGGAGGGTGATCGCGACTTCTATCTCTATTCGCGTTACGGCAATCCCACAGTCGCTGCCGCCGAAGAAAAGATTGCCGCTCTCGAAGGAGCCGACGCCGCAGTCGCCACCTCCAGCGGGATGGCGGCGGAACTGATTGCGGCCTTGATAACCTGCCAGTCCGGCGACGAGATCGTTTCCATGCTCGACATCTATGGCGGAACGCTGAAGTTGTTCGAGCAGGTACTTCCGCGCTGCGGCATCAAGACGCGATTTATCCCGTACCAAGACATTGCGAATGCTCATCGCTACTTCACCCGCAAGACGCGGATGCTCTTCCTGGAGACGCCCACTAATCCAACGGTGCGCTGCGTCGATTTGCCTGCGCTGGCGGAGGTGGGCCGCAAACACAAAGCTTGCGTGGTGGCCGACAATACCTTCGCCACTCCGGTGCTGCAAAAGCCACTGGAGATGGGCGCCGATATGGTCATCCATTCGGCCACGAAATATCTGGGTGGGCATAGCGACCTCACCGCGGGCGTTCTGGCTGGCTCGAAGAGGTGGATGGATGCCGCGCGCCAGACGATGATCCTCACCGGCGGATGCCTCGATCCGGGGTGCGCGTATCTGCTGCTGCGGGGATTGAAGACGCTGCACGTGCGAGTGGAGCGCGCCTGCCGCAACGCCGCGCAAATTGCCGAGGCGCTCGAAGCCCATCCCAAAGTAGTGCGCGTGTATTATCCCGGACTGCAGAGTCACGCGGCCCATCAATTGGCGCGCCGCCAGATGAAAGATTTCGGCATGATGGTGTCGTTCGACATTCGCGGCGGCGGGCGCGCGGCCGAGCGATTCATCGACCGATTACAACTCTGGTATCTGGCCGCCAGCCTGGGTGGCGTCGAGTCCACCATGTCGTATCCGGTGCTATCGTCGCACATTGGACTAAGTTCCAAGCGGCTGGACTTGCTGGGAGTATCGCCGGCGACAGTGCGCCTATCGGTGGGGATCGAAGATGGCAACGATCTGCTGACGGACTTGCAGCAGGCCCTCGCCCACGCTTAGGCGTCCGGTTGAGCCCACAACATTCGTAGTGACAAGTACGGGGCGGTTCGCCATCGACGCGGCGAAAGCTCCGCCCCACAAGGAACTCACGCCTTGAAGGGGCACGGCTTCAGCCGTGCCGTTACATGGGCGTGGAGCGTTGGGCTTCAGGCCCTGGGGGAATTCGCAGTTCGTGTCCACACCGAAGCTCCCCGAGTGGCTAAAGCCGCCGTTATGAGAGCAGCTTATGACCACGGCTGAAGCCGTGCCCCTTCAAAGCTTGCTGCCTTCTGCTGCGAGAACAGATGAATGATCCAGGTTCAACGCCGAACCTCAACCAACGCGACAGCTGGGTAGCGGGTCAGTTTGAAAAAGCTCGAAAACCACGGACACATGGTTGCGCTCTCTTCATGTACTACAATTTCTGCCGAGTTCACCAAACGCTTCGCGTTACTCGGGCGATGGGCGCTGGCTTGACTGACCACGTTTGGAGCGTCGAAGAATTGGCGCACTTGGTCCCTGACCCGAAACCGGCGAAGCGCGGCCGTTACAAGAAAAGAGGTGCGGCATGAACCCTTATGTAAAGGCTGTTCTCGGCGGTTTTCTGGCGATTCTCGCAGCGTTAGGCTGGACGGCCGGTATTGCCTTCTTGGCCATGTTGAAGGGCAACACTATCGTAGGCATCGAGATAAACAAGGGCGGCCTGTATCTCCTGATCCCCCTGTTCCTGATCTTTGCCCTTGGATTTTTTGTCGCGTTCCGTGCCACCTACTCCAAGAATTCAAACTGACCCACTACCGACAGCTACCAATCCTGGCGCACCGGGAACTATTCCAGCGCGCACTTGTATCATTTATGGAACTTAACGAAAGGTGTGGGGTTGTAATCACGCAGGTATGTCGATGCCAGGCTCGCGCATCTTAATCTTCCTTGTCCTGACGAGCGCGTGGGGAATCGCCCAGCAAAACGTGCCGGCGAAACCGGCTGAGCTGTCCCCGCAAGCAACTCCATCGACGCTTTCGCAGGAGCAGATCCGCAACCTGATTCGCCTCTCCGCCGACAACGATCTGGAAAACGACAAGAAGCAGCGGGATTACACCTACGTTGAGCGTCAGCAGGAACGCAGACTCAACGGCAAGGGGCAGGTGAAGTCCACCGAGACGAAGACTTACGACGTATTGGAGATCTACGGCGAGCAAGTGCAGAAGCTGATCGCCAAGGATGACCAGCCGCTCTCCGCCAAAGCTGGGCAAAAGGAAGACGAGAAGATCCAGAAGCTGATCGATAAGCGCAAGAATGAGTCCGAGTCGGACCGCAAGAAGCGACTGGAGAAGGAAGAGAAGGACCGGGACAACGAGCGGCAGTTTGTGCGGGAAGTGGCCGATGCTTACAACTTCAAGTTCGTCGGTATCGAGAAGCTGGAGGGACGCGACAACTACGTCATTGATGGGGATCCTAAGCCGGGATACCAGCCCGTCCACAAAGAGGCCAAAATCCTGCCGAAGATGCGCTTCCGGGTATGGATCGACAAGAACGATTCGCAGATGAAAAAGCTGGACGTGCAGGTCATCGACACCGTCTCCTTCGGGCTGTTTCTGGCGCGGCTGCACAAAGGCTCGCGGATTGTTGTCGAACAAACCAGGGTCAATGACGAGGTTTGGCTGCAGCAGCACGTCGCAGTCACGGTGGACGTGAGGGTTGCCTTGCTGAAGGATCTCTCCCTGGAAGTCGACGTCAGCGATCGCGACTACAAGAAATTCCGCACCGACACGAAGATTGTTTCGATTGGAGAAATGCAAGAGAAGCACTAGGAACGTTAGCAAACTCTGTGCAGCTCCCGCAAACCCTTCGCTGGCCAACACTCACCATACCATCTGGCCGTTGCGTTGACCGGTAATTTTGCCGCGTAGTAACATCACAGTCACCGGCGACGATGGAGTCGGAGAGAGCTATTTCGAAGTAATGAGAATCCTTCGCGGCATGCTTCCGGCGGTCCTACTCGCAGGGCTTCTCTTCGGCACCGGATGCGAGACCGATAAGCCCAAACCGGCAGCGGCGTCCCTACCAACTCAAGCCAAAGCACCCGAGATTGCTGCTCCTGTCGCGCAGAAAGCTGATCCCAAGCCGAAAAGCCAGCCTAACGTGCCGGCGAAGCCTGACCCGGCCGAGTCGCTGATAGCGCAAGCCGAAAAGCAATATGCCGCCGGGCAGGCCAACTATCAGGCCGACCACCTGGAAGCCGCCAAGCAGAACTTCGACCAGGCCTTCAACACTCTGCTTTCGAGCGACCTCGACATTCGCAATGACGAACGTCTGGAGCGCGAATTCGACAAGATCGTCGAAGCTGTCCACGAACTTGAGATGGCAGCCCTGAAGCAGGGCGACGGCTTCAGCGAACCGCGTTCCGAACCGGCGCCCATCGACGAAGCCAACGACATCACCTTCCCCGTCGATCCCAACATCAAGGCCAAAGCTGAGGCCGAGATCAAGACCACCAAGTCTGACCTGCCGCTGGTGCTCAACGATCAGGTGGCGATGTTCATCAACTATTTCTCCAGTCCGCGGGGGAAAGCCACGCTGGAGCACGCTTGGGCCCGCTCAGGCCGGTACCGCGAGATGGTCTCGCGAATTCTAAAGGAAGAGGGTGTACCTCAGGACCTCATCTACCTGGCGCAAGCGGAGTCGGGATTTCAGCCCTTGGCGCTTTCCCGAGCCGGCGCGCGCGGCATGTGGCAGTTTATGGCCACGTCAGGCGAGTTATACGGCCTGCAGCGAAGTTGGTGGGTGGATGATCGCCAGGATCCAGAGAAAGCGACCCGCGCGGCTGCACGACACCTGAAAGATCTATACAACCAGTTTGGAGATTGGTACCTGGCGATGGCGGCCTACAATTCCGGCGCCAGCACGGTACAGCACGCGGTGGAACGCACCGGTTATGCCGATTTCTGGGAGCTGTACCGGCGCGGTGTCCTGCCTCAGGAAACCCGTAATTACGTGCCCATCATCCTGGCCGAAACCATCATGGCCAAGAACCCGGAGCAGTATGGGCTGGAGCGTGTCACCCCCGATCCGGCAGCGCAAGTGGATCAGGTGACTATCAACTATCCCGTGGACTTGCGCCTGGTGGCGGAATGTATAGACACCTCGGTGAATAATCTCCAGGAGCTGAATCCCAGTCTCTTGCGGATGACCACCCCCAAGGACCAGAGCTTTACCCTCAATCTTCCGGCAGGGTCGCGCGAAAAATACGAGAACGCCATGGCGGCCATACCGCCCGACATGCGAACGTGGTGGCGCTATCACCATGTCGAATATGGGGATACCCTGGCATCGATAGCCCGCAAGTATCACACTTCCTCTTCGTCGATCGCGGATGCAAACGGTTTGAGTGGCGACGAGGTCAAGGTCGGATCGAAACTCATCATTCCGGTAGCTCCGGGTCGCTCGAACGTCGAAGCCGCATCGTATTCACACCATCCAACCCATTACAAAGTACGGAAGGGCGACACCCTCGCTTCCATTGCCGATGATTTCGAGGTTCCGGTAGATAAGTTGCGAAAATGGAATCATCTACGGGGAACGGCGGTAGCTCCCGGCCGGACGCTGGTCATTTACAAGCCGCTGGCTGGGACCGGCACAGAAGAGGCAGATTCTGATAGCGGTAGCGCTCCGGTCAAGAGGGCTAAGACCAAATCGGCGTCCAAGTCGTCAAGTCCAGCCGCTGCGAAATACCACAAGGTCAAGAAGGGCGAGACCCTGAGCAGCATCGCCGAATCGAATCACACCTCCGTGGCCGCCCTGAAGCGTGACAACCCTAAGCTGGCCGCCGATCTGCGCACCGGCGAGGTTCTGGTGATTCGCAAGTAACGGCAGTTGTGCCAGCCTCTTGTGCGTTTCATCATCATTTTCCATTTGCGCTCTTCCCTTCCCGCGGATGTTCTGTTACAACAAGCGCGTTACGGGTTTTGAGGCGTTGCCGGCACGGCGGATCGACGATTATGCTGTGCTATAATCGCGCGCTTATTGCAGCAGTGTTTTTTTTGGTATAAATCTGAATTCAGCCTTACGAGCTGCCTCCGTTTAGTTCTGCGGAGTCGAGCAAAATCAGGAGGACACATGACGTTTTTCGATGAGACGCTTTACGGTCGGCGAGAGGACGAAATGGATGACTACGGAGACGGTTCCTACGGCGATTCCCTCGAGGACGAGGAATACGAAGAGGAAGAAGAGGAAGAAGAAGAACCTGAGTCCGTTTCAGTGGTAGAAGAAGCTGAGGTGGAGGAGACAGAGCCGGAGGTGACTACCGAAGCGCGTGCTCCCGGCGGTCCGCCGCGCAAGGCTGCCCCCAAGAAAGCCGCGAAGAAAGCGCCTAAGAAGGCCGCAAGAAAAACTGCGAAGAAAGCAGTCAAGAAACCAGCGAAGAAAGCTGCGAAAAAAGCTGCCAAGAAGGCCGCAAAGAAACCGGCCAAGAAGTCAGCCAAGAAAGCGGCCAAGAAGTCTTCGGGCGGCGCGAAGAAGAAAGCAGCCAAGAAGGGCCGCAAGCGCCGCTAAGCGAAACTTGCTACGGTTCAGCCGCGGTTCATGCCGCGGCTTTTTGTATTTCGACAGCACACAATTCCTGCGATAGGAGGCATCCGCATCGACCATGTCGGCTGGCCACGTTCTTGTTAGCGTGCCCCTACACAGCCACGACCGCACATCGTCACGCGACGCAGAACACACCGCTCCTGTAAATATCGCACGTTGTAGCGTGACCTTGGTCGCTGCAATTTTCCCGTGCTGAAAGTACGATGGCGGTGTTGTACTCACTCGAGTGTCGCGCCGTCTTTATTCTCGGACGAGTCAGACCCCCTGTTTCGTCCGGCATGAACGGCGCGACTTTTTATTCAGATCGCAGACTTTTCTAGTTTTGCAGCACGCTAACCGCGCCCTTGCCGCTGCCCCCTTTTGACCGGCAAGACCCTAAAAATATAGGTGTTTCCAAATCTGCGCCTGGCGTTGACATTGAAAACCCCTGTAGCTGACTCACAGCCATCTGTGATGCTGATCACCGCCTCGCCAGCCAGAATTCTGGCATAAAAACACAATGAAAAATGTGGGTCCGGGTTCTAATATCCTCAATGCCCCGCAAGGCCTGAAGGCTTCCCTCGAAGCGCTCGGGCAGGTGCAACACGTTCCAGCCGGCGGTGTTCTATTTAGGACCGGCGACAAAAACCTCGGCGTATTCCTGGTCCGCAAGGGCAAGGTATGCCTTCGTGTCGAGGGCTTGCCTCGATTCGATCGGGTATTTCCTGTGGGGTCGGTACTAGGCTTGCCGGCAACGTTCACCGGCAGCGACTACAGCCTTACGGGTGTCGCTGTTACCGACTCGGTGGTGCTGCGCATTCCGCGCGATGAGTTCCTTCGCTTGATGCGCGAAGAATCCGTGTTGTGCCAACAAGCCACGGATATGCTCAGCAAAGAGGTGTCCTTCATTCAAGGTGCGGTGACTCAGCGAATGCACGACCTGGTCTCGTCGAAATAATAATTCCAAGCGGCACATGGGGTATGCGATCTGGCCATGGGGGATGAGAATCAACCACGGAGATCGCGAAGAAATTCGACGGAAACCAAGACTCAAGATCCTTCGTGCCCTCTGTGTCCCCCGTGGTAAATGGCTTTTCTACGGCCGATTTCGCACTTTATCTGCAACATGGGTAGAATAGCCTCGCCTTGCAGATCGCAAGCCAGAAGGACATGATGCAGCTTATCGGTTTTTTTCTCCTGTTCCTATTCTGTTCAGTTCCTGCCTTTGCACAACAAGCTCTTGTCGGAATTCAAACCGCTGACCTCGATCACTCCGCGGATCCCTGCAACGACTTCTTTCAATTTTCGAACGGCGCCTGGCGAGCCGCTAATCCAATTCCTGCCACCATGGACCGCTGGAGCCGGCGCTGGGCCGCCGGCGAGTCGAACAAGGACCAACTTCGAGTGATCCTCGAAGAAGCGTCCGCCAAGCACGATCTGCCCAAAGGAAGCGTTGACCAGTTGATTGGAGACTACTATGCGGCGTGCATGGACGAGTCACGCGTAAATCAGGCTGGCGCCACTCCCATCAAGCCAATGCTTGCCGAGATTGATGCCATCAAAGATCAGGCAAGCTTGCAGCAGATGATTATTCGCTTTGGGAACCTCGGAATCCAAGTGCCGTTTGTCCTAAGCGCCGCCTCCGACAATCACAATCCTTCGCAGGTGATTGCTGACGTGCAGGCGGGTGGCCTGGGTCTTCCTGACCGCGATTACTATCTAAAAACGGAAGAACGCTTCAAGGAAGCGCGGGCGCAATACCTCGTGCATGTTGCTAATATGTTCCAACTTGGCGGCTACAGCGAGGAGGCTTCCCACAAGGCTGCCGAACAGGTCATGCAATTCGAGACCGCCCTGGCCAAAGCCACTCTCGATAATGTCGCTCACCGCGATCCTCAGGCCATTGATCATCAGACAACCTATGCCCAACTCCAGCAGCTGACACCGCACTTCGATTGGAGTGGGTACTACAAGGACGCGAACCTGCCGCGCGTGAATCTGAACGTTCAAGAGCCGAAATTCATGGAAGAGTTTGACCGGCAACTGAGCACGACTCCCCTTGCAGATTGGAAGATCTATTTGACCTGGCAGCTTCTTCACGGCGCTGCACCGTATCTCTCGCAAGCGTTCGTGCAAGAGAACTTCAACTTCTACGACAAGACGCTCGGTGGAGTGAGTGAGTTGAAACCGAGATGGAAACAATGCGTGGAATCGACCGATCAATTCTTGGGTGAGGCCCTGGGACGAGATTATGTAGACCGCTACTTTCCTCCTGAGGCCAAGGCACGTGCGCAGGAGATGGTGAAGAACATACTCGCCGCCATGGGTGACACCATCAACGGCCTGGACTGGATGACTCCTGAGACCAAGAAGAAAGCCATGGAGAAGATTGCCACCTTCAACGTCAAAGTGGGCTATCCGGACAAGTGGAAGGACTACAGCCACGTTGTCATTACCCGCAACTCCTACTTTGACGATGTCATGGCCGGGGCGGAGTTCGCCGTCACCGACGACCGCTCGACCATCGGCAAACCGGTCGATCGCGGACGCTGGGGCATGACGCCGCCAACCTCCAACGCTTACTACAATCCGCTGATGAACGAGATTGTCTTCCCCGCGGGAATCCTGCAACCGCCCGCTTTCAGCGTGAAGGCAACCGACGCCGTCAACTATGGCGCCATCGGCGTAGTCATCGGACACGAGATCAGCCATGGCTTCGACGACCAGGGCGCACAATACGATTCGACCGGCCGTCTGAACAATTGGTGGACAGCCGACGACATGAAGAAGTTTCAGGCGAAGACCCAGTGCGTCGTGACTCAATTCGACGGCTACTACATCGAGCCAAACATTCATCACAATGGCAAGCTGGTGCTGGGCGAATCCATCGGCGACCTGGCCGGAGTGAAGATTGCTTATCTCGCCTTCCAGAAGTCGCAGCAAGGCAAGCCTGCAGCGCCAACTATTGACGGCTTCACACCCGATCAGCAGTTCTTCATCGCATGGGGACAATTCCGCGGAGACGAGACGCGGCCGGAAACGCAGCGGCTCATGGTGCAAGGCGATCCGCATCCGGTAGCAAAGTTTCGTGTGATTGGCCCGCTGTCGAACTTCCCACCATTCGCCAGCGCCTTCTCCTGCAAACCGGATTCTGCCATGGTGCGTACGGCGGCTGAGCGCTGCGTAGTTTGGTAGCTGGTGGTTTAGATCTCGCTGCTTGCGGACTTGGCATTACAATGGATAGCCGTGCCCGCACCCGACGCGGAACGATCGATCTGAGACCGTGACTCACGAGAAATCCAGCTGCACGTCGAATGGGCATACTGGCCAGCCAGAGTCAGCCGCTTAGTTGCAACGAGGAGTGAACTACATGCGCATAGTCCTGAAGGTAGCGCTCGGAATTCTCTGCCTTACCGCCCTGGCTTCGGCCCAGACGGCCGAGGAACTCATCGCGAAGAACATCGAAGCCCGTGGCGGCCTGGAAAAAATTAAGGCGGTGAATACCATCCGCATGACCGGCAAGATCTATCTCATGGGCTTTTACGCCGTCATCGGCGTGGAGAAGAAGCGCGACCACATGCTGCGCCAGACCTTCACCGTCCAGGGCATGACCCAGATCCAGGCCTATGACGGATCGAGTGGCTGGCAGATCAGCCCGTTCGGAGGCCGCAAGGATCCGGAGTTAATGGGCGAAGACGATATGCGCGACCTGGTGGATGAATCTGACATCGATGGACCGCTGGTCGATTACCAGGCCAAGGGCAACAAAGTGGAATATCTAGGCCACGACACGGTCGATGGTGACGATGTTTACAAGCTCAAAGTCACGCTGAAAAACGGCGATATTGTTTACTATTACCTCGATCCCGACACCTACCTGGAAATCAAATTGGAGAAGCAGCAATTCATTCGGGGCTCGATACGCGAGACCGAAGAGGCGCTAGGATCGTACAAGCAGGTAGCGGGCGTTTACTACCCCTACTCTATTGAGGCAAGCGCCAAGAACGATCCCAGCCAGCATGCGGTTATCACCATCGAAAAAATCGAAGTCAACATTCCCATTGACGATTCGCAATTCAAGATGCCGGCCACGAAGAAATAGCGACGGCAGACAGATGTCGTCTGCCGTGCTTGGTCCACACCATCTTCGAGTAAGAGGATTTGAGCGAAATGATTGCTGCTTCCGGTGTTAACAAAGCTGTCCGAATTATCGGCTTGGCTTGCGCACTCTTGTTGCTGCCGGCCGCCACGGCTGTGGCACAAGCTCCGCAAGTTCCCGTCAAGTTTGATTCGTCAACCATCTCCGGCTTGTCGGCCCGCAATATCGGGTCCGCGACGATGAGCGGACGCATCGCGGCCGTGGACGCAATCAACGACAAAGGCCAGTTGACGGTCTTCGTCGGCGCGGCGAGCGGCGGTGTATGGAAGTCGATCAACGGCGGCACTACCTTCAAGTCCGTCTTCGACAAGCCGGACGTGCAGTCGATCGGCGCCGTCGCTATCGATCCGTCTAATCCGAAAAATGTGTGGGTGGGAACCGGCGAGGCCTGGACGCGCAATAGCGTCTCCGTGGGCGACGGCATTTACAAGTCGACCGACGGCGGCGAGAACTGGACCAATGTCGGACTGAAAGATTCTGAGCACATCGCTAGCATTCTGGTGGACCCGAAAGACTCAAACACGGTGTACGCATGCGCAATCGGACATCTTTGGAATGACAACGAAGAACGTGGTGTTTACAAGACCAGCGACGGCGGAAAGACCTGGCGCAAGGTATTAGCAGGCAGCAATGTTTCGACGGGTTGCGGCATGATGTCCATGAGCCCGCTGGAATCGAATACGATCTATGCCTCATTGTGGGACGTCCGCCGCCAGGGTTGGACCTTCCGCTCCGGCGGCCCCGGCAGCGGACTCTATAAGTCCACCGACGGCGGCGAGCACTGGACGGAACTGACCGACGCGAACAGCAAGGGTCTTCCTGCGAAACCTTACGGCCGCATCGCGCTGGCGGTGGCTCCAGGCAAGCCACAGGTGATATATGCCAATATCGAATCGGCGAACAGCGCGCTATACCGTTCCGACGATGGCGGTAAGACCTGGGTCAAGAGGGACGCCAGCCAGTTCATGGTGTGGCGGCCGTTTTATTTCGGAAATCTCATCGTCGATCCCAAAGACGACAACAAGATTTTCAAGCCGGATCTTATGCTGCTGCTCAGTGTGAACGGTGGTCGCAGCTTCAGTGGAGTCTCCAACGCTGACCATGGCGACTTTCACACGGTTTGGATCGATCCTGTGAATCCCAATATCGTTTATGCCGGCGATGATGGTGGTTTGTGGCGCAGTGAGGATGGCGGCACGCGCTGGAAGCACCAGAACAATCTGCCGGTCTCGCAGTTCTATCACGTCAGCGTCGACAATGCCGACCCGTATCACGTCTATGGTGGGCTGCAGGACAACAGCTCGTGGGTGGGCGATTCATCCTACCCCGGTGGCATCTCCAACGCTCGCTGGGAAAACATGTTCAACGGCGATGGCTTCTGGATGTTCGAAGATCCTGCCGATCCCGCCTACATCTATGCCGAATACCAAGGCGGTACCATCGGCCGGGTGAATCGCTATACGCATGAAACCCGCTCCATCACCCCCTATGCCGAATATGGCGAGAAGAAACTGCGCTTCAACTGGAACGCGCCCATCGCCATGAGCCCCAACGAAAAAGGAACGATCTATATCGGCGCGCAGTTCCTGTTCCGCTCGCGCGATCACGGACAATCCTGGGAACGAATCTCTCCCGATCTGACGACCAACGATCCCGAGAAGCAGAAGCAGGAAGAGTCCGGCGGTGTCACGATCGATAACTCAGCCGCTGAAATGCACACCACCATCTATTCGATCAGCGAGTCGCCTAAGAATGGGCAGATCATCTGGGTTGGTACCGACGACGGAAACCTACAGATCACGCGCGATGGTGGAAAGACCTGGACTAACGTAGTCGGTAATGTTGGCGTGGCGAAGAACTCATGGGTATCCACGGTCACGGCCAGCCGCTTCGACGAAGGTACTGCCTACGTCACCTTCGATCGCCATACCTTCGGCGACATGCAGCCTTACCTTTACAAGACCACCGACTACGGCAAGACCTGGACCGCTTTGCCGGTCCAGGATAACGGAGTGCGCGGGTATGCGCACGTCATCACCGAAGATACCGTCAGTCCGAACATTCTGTTCCTCGGCACCGAATTCGGCCTCTGGATTTCGGTCGATGGCGGCAGTAAGTGGGCGCAATACAAGGGCAGCAGCTTCCCCGCGGTAGCGGTAGATGACATCGTGGTGCAGCCGCGTGAATCTGATCTGGTGCTGGCTACCCATGGGCGAGGTATCTGGATTATCGATGACATCTCTCCATTGCGCGCTCTTACTCCGGACCTGATGCCGAAGACTGCGGCATTCATTACCAGTCGGCCTGCTGTGCAGTACATTGACGCCAATGCCTCATGGCCTCAGGGCGACGAGACTTTCATCGGTCCCAGCCGTCCGACGGACGCGCTCATCACCTACTACCAGCGCAGCCGCCACATTTACGGCGACATGAAGATTGAAGTCTTCGATCAGCAGGGCAAGCTGCTCGACACCATCAGTGGCACCAAGCACAAGGGTCTCAACCGCGCTACCTGGTCAATGCGACTGAAGCCACCGACCGTCCCTCCCGCGGCCAGTGCCGCATTTGGCGCTATCCAGGGACCGCTCGTCGTGCCGGGCACCTACACCGTGAAAATGACCAAGGGCGATGAGGTATACACCACTGAGCTAAAGGTCGTCGAAGATCCGCGCACCAAGTACACGATGGCGGAGCGCCAGGCCCAGTTCGATCTGACGATGAAGCTCTACAACATGCTCGATCACATGAGCTGGGCGGTGGATTCGATTATCGCCATTCGTGACGCCGCCAATGAGCGCGCCAGCAAGCTGCCGGCAAACGACCCTCTGCGACAGCGTCTCACTGCATTGGCCGCGTCGGCAGACAAGATTCGTTCGGAGATTGTGGCCACTAAGGAAGGGGGCGCTATTACCGGTGAGGAACGGCTTCGCGAGTTTGTGACGACGGTCTACGGCGATGTGAATGGCTACAACGGGCCTCCAACCGCGGCACAGATTGATCGCACAGAGGTATTGGGACGCGAACTGGAAGACGTGATCAAGAAGTTCCAGACGCAACTCGCCGGCCAACTACCCGCGATCAACAGCGCGTTACAGCAGAAGAAACTGGAGCCTATTCAAGTCATGAGCGAAGCGGACTGGCAGAAGCAGCATCAGGAAGCCCCGACAGCGACCGCATCCGGCATGCAAATGCGAGAAAGGGATTGAGGCGACGCTCGGATTAAAGTGCGTCGGCGACCTTGGACAAGAGATGGCCCTTCAGTAACTAGGGTTTTCCTGTACAGGGTTCGTCTCAACGAGGAAATCCGGAGAACAGCACTTGCAACGTCAAAAAAAAGCGCTTCCAAGGGGACTGGAAGCGCTTTTCGCTTGCCGAGTTCAATGACCTATCGCGCTGAACCCTCATCCTGGAACTCAATGTCTGCGTACAAGGGGAAACAAGGGTAAAACGAACACCAGGAGATTTGCGGAAGAAGAGCCGTGGGAGTAGAAATCGGAATGCCGCCGTTGTCGAGCATTGTCACAGCGATGGCTCCCGGGCTGGTTGGGGAAAGGAAGTTGAGAGTAAAGCCGAAAGCGCTATTGCCCTCCCCAGCAGAACTGCCAGAGAAGTAGTCGGAAATGTAGTTGGTCAGCGTCGCGTACCCGGTAGTTAGCAGCGGCCTTTCGACCACCCACTCAGCACTGTTCCCTATCAGGTTGGTTCCGGGAGGGGCCGAAAAGGTAATTGTGGCGGCCGTGTTTGTGTTGTAGTTCAGAACATAAGCATGACCTGTCGTGGCATTCGAACTCCACACTGCGACCCACATGTCAGTTCCTGGGGAAACCGAAAGGCCCGATATGACGACCTCAGGATACGGAGCCCACTCAAACCAGGCGTCATAGTTCGTACTCTGGACGCCTCCGTTGCAATATGCGTCAGACTCGGTTCCGGCTTGCAGCACATCGTTTGAGTTCCAGCCGTCAATGCCGACCCAACTGGACGAGTAATCCCAACGGCCAGTGCATGCTCCAAAAGCCTGCGAAGCGACTGGAACTACAAATTCCGAACTGATATTGGTGACGGAAGATGGACCGTAGCTTGTCGCAGGCGTTGTATCCACAATGCCGCTCCAGTTATAGGAGTTGGCTGTACTGTTTTGTACCTTCCCTACCGCAACGTTTGGCCCGTGGTAACGGTTGGTCACTTGAAGGATTGGGGTAATACGCTTCTTCGATGCCTTGATGGCCTTCTCCCACACGGAGTAGAGAGATGGCGCAACAGTTTTGTCGGGACGGGGAGGGAATCCGTACACCGCCAACTGATCGTCCGAGGCTGCAAGTGGATCGAATCCGTCGGGAGGCTGAGGAGATGTGAATATATTGGGAAGATTAGTGGGGATACGGTTGTCACTACTCTGCTGTGCGCTGGCATAGGGAACTGCTAAGAGCAGGGTTGCGGACAGGATAGTTAGAATCATGCTTTTCATGGTGACCTCCTTGTGGTCATTAGGTTGTGGTGACGGTCTGAGCCGAGGTCGTCGCCGATTGGTCTGCGGTCAAGTCGCTCCCCGCCAGGGAATCGAACTCATCACAGCGATTCAAAATTCTTGCCGAGTTTGCGTTAATTGGTTCGCGCAGACAATGCACCAGCGGTGATTTATGAGTGATCTAACGGTGATCTATGGGTGATCGGGGGAGCTGTCTGATTCCACTGGCTATAGGTAGTGGAAAACCATCGTGATGCGGGGAGGGTTGGTCATGAGTGTAGCATCCTGCGAACCCCTTTTTCTCTGTAGTTGTCGACAAGGAGAGGTGGGAGACAAGAAAGAACAAAAGCGCTCCTGTTTGAGAGCGCTTTCTGTTTGCATTTGCTTCGTGTGGCGTTACAACTAGCGGTTAAAGGGATGCTCGTTGATCCAGTGGAATCCCCGGGTAGTTAACAGAACCTTGGGTGTATCGACGTGCTGTAAGCGAGCGACGATGCGATGGCCGTCTATCTGTCCGGACAGAACCATGAGATTGGACTGGGGCTTTTCGAATGACAGATCAGCCTTCCATCCCTGGTCCTCAAACCTCGTCAAAGTAAGCGTTTTCTTGGCTTCGTCGAGCTTGAGGGGGAATTTCTGGGTCTGCCCATTGATGGTCTGCACCCTGAACAATGTAGGGTTTTCGAAAAATACGCGTTGCCACTGGGTTGGATTGGTGGCGAGACTGGGTACAACTTTGCCGTCGACCGCATACTCTTCCACCGACCAGATCCCATAAAGCTGCGGCCCAACCTTCTCGCTCATGGCCTTCGACACATCATGTGCTGTGTAAAGTGCCAAGGACATTACGAACAAGCCAATGGCTAACTGAAGACCTAACACAACGCGATTGAGCCATTTGCGCTTAAACAGGGGTCGGTCCGCTGCCAGCTTGGCTTCCCGCCTGAACAGAAATAGCTGCGCCAACCGTCGCAAGTCCGGCGCGGCCAGGAACACTGACATGAGCAAGAGGTGGAACGAAAACAACTTCACGGGAACGTCATAGCTCATGTTGAGCATGAAGACGTTAGTCAGTACGCCGATGGAAAGCAACGCGCCCAAGGTAGCGGAAGCTGGTAAGAACAGCAAGATACCTGCGAGCATTTCGCAAGAGCCGGCGAAGCTTTCGTAGCTCTTGGAAGCTCCCATGAACGTCCATAGCAAACCCATGGGCGAAGACTCTCCGTAGGTCTGGGTGAGCCGAGCCAACGAAGGCACGGGCATTTGGGTTGGAATCAACTTCACCGCCCCATAGGCAAGGAGGGCAGCTCCAAGAAACAGCCGAAGCGTCAGCTTCAGCCAGGGATAGAGCTTTTCGTAGTTGGAGCGCTTTCGGTCGAGAATTGTCCAAACGAAGGTGGCCACGGCGGCCAGCACCGCGAAGACCAGGAGCTGAACATAGTCGAACGTGGTATCTCCGCTGCCGTTGGGACCAACGACCATCGTGTAACCCAGACGCAGAACGTGCTGACCGACCCAAGGCACGATCTTGCTCCAAGGCCAGTCAACGAAACCTGCCACGACATACAGGGCGAAATAGGCAAAGAAAAATCGGAAGGCGATTCGCGTTGCAGCCTTCCAGCCGGCGGTGGCTCTGGTGATCAAAACCGTGGCCTGCTTTGTAATCTGCACTTCAAGCTTGGATTCGCTCTGGAGTTCGGTCAGAACGGCGGTACTGGCATAGGCGGTAGTCATATTCGCTTCTCCTGTCGCAAGTCGGTCATCAGTGCGGGCGTGCGACTCTCTGGCCCTGAACGCACAATGCGCCAGTTCACAGGCGGCATCAATGCACCAGAGGTGATTTGTGGGTGATCTAACGGTGATCTGTGGGTGATCTGCACAATCGCCTGATTCCAAAGCCTGTTGCGAGGCGTCCTTCGCTCGCCGCGCCCCCGCCCGCTGGCTCTCAACGGAAAAAGCCGCCCCGAGGGGCGGCTTGGCAGGATTACTCTGCAGTTCAAAGCTCGCACTATCCCATCAGCTTGCGGCGCAGTAGGCCTGCGAGACCCAGGATTCCCGAACCAAACAGCATCATGCTGCTGGGTTCAGGAGTAGGAAAGGCGACGAGAAGACCGCTCTGGGTCCCATCATCGTTCCTAACTATAAAGTCGAGGGTGTTCGTTCCGAGATGAAGCCCGCCGGGGGTTGACGCGTCAATCGTGAACGGGGTGAGTTGTTCAAAGCCATGATCCGGGTTCACGGTACACGCGGCCGCGATGCTTGAGCCATTTAGGAAGACACAGGCATCATTGTCGCCGGCAAACATCCCATTCACCATTGACAGGCTGCCGATTTCATTGAAGGTCGTCTTGTAGTCGTAAGATCCGCCCGGGGCGAACGCGGACTCGTTTCCATACGGGTTGATCCAGCACGTGCCGGACGGAGTTGGATCAACCCAGCCTGGGAAGGACCTCGTGGTTCGAGCGTCGTGAAGGGGTACTCCGGTAGGGGCCGAGACAAGATCGTAGTTGGGATCAGGCGGCCCTGGAAATCCTCCACACGGCAGGCCGGCTCCGGTGCCGAAGAGGCCGGTGACAGTGGCAAAGGATGGCGTTGCGGCAAGAGCCAGCAACAGCACAACGGTCAGAACACAAGTAGCGCGGAATGTTGAGCTAGTCATTGAGGTTCTCCTTTTCTTGGTCTTGAGTTGTGGCGACGATCTGAGCTGAGGTCGCCGCCGGTTTTGTTGCGGTCAAGTCGCTCACCGCCTGGGAACTGAATCGGAGGCCCGGTTCAAATTCGTGCCGAGTGTGCGTTACTTGGCTTGCGAAGACAATGCACCAGCGGTGATTTATGGGTGATCTAGCGGTGATCTGTGGATGATCGGAGTAACTATCTCATTCGGCTGACTATTGGCAGTGAATAAATTATCTTGTGACTCAATGATTCGGAGAAGTTTGGTCATATTTGCTGCCTCCCGAGAAGCCAACTTCTCTAATCAAGAAAAGCCGCCTTGGCGGGCGGCTCAATAGGTTCAGTTTTCTCCCTCAGACTAGCTCAGGAACTTCCTGCGCAACATCCCCGCCAGGCCGACGATGCCCGAACCAAACAGCGCCAGGGTTCCTGACTCGGGCGATGGCGTGAAGGTCAGCGTGACGCTTCTGTCCCACTCAAGGTAGTCGCCAGAACCAAAGTCGGAGATTGTCCCGTAGCCGTGCGTGAACCGAGGATCAAGACCCAGAGCACTCAAGAGGGCGGGATTAATGTCCCCAACGTAGGATGACTGGTACCAAGCGTATCCACCAGGCTTGTCGTATTGCCCACTTGAACCGTCTCCCTGAAAATACGCAATGTTAAGCAACCAGCCAAAACCCCCAGGATCTGTGATCGTGCCGGATCCGCCCGGGTTGGCGTAAAGCGCGCTCCATGTGAAAGGCGGGTCATAGCTGGACCCCAACGACGTGGCCGGCGCGCTTGTGAACGTAAGTTGCCCGCTCGGGTGATAGGAACCCGTGCCTCCTGTCACCGTATCAATGGGTATCCCATACTCGACAGTGCTCAGGCCTGGTGCGTTGGCAGTCCATAGGTTGCCCGGAGGATCGCACTCATGACAGGCGTCAGCAAAGCTAAAGGTTACGGCGCCTGCGGAGGCCAGGGCCGGGATCAGCGCGAGCGCAAGAACTAACATCAGACTGGCGATGATGGTGCGCAGGTGATACAGAGAAGAGTTAGTGCTTTGGGTTTTCATATCGACCTCCTTGTGGTCATGAGGCTGTGACGACGGCCTGAGCCGAGGCCGTTGCTGGTTTTTGCTGCGGTCAAGTCGCTCACCGCGGAAACCGGGTTCATCGATCCGGCCCAAATTCGTGCCGAGTTTGCGTTAATTAGCTTGCGAAGACAATGCACCAGCGGTGATTTGTGGGTGATCTATCGGTGATCTGTGGGTGATCCGGGTAACTATCTCATTCCACTAACTATAGATAGTGGTCAAATAATCTTATGACCCCAATGATTCCGAGAAGTTTGGCCATGATTGTTCATACAGCTGAGCTACCGTCTTTAACACCAAGAAAGGCCGCCTCCATGGGCGGCTTAAGGAACGCGGCTGTCCCGCCAAACTATCCCACTAATCTCCGGCGCAGCATTCCCGCCAGGCCGACGATGCCCGATCCAAACAGCAGGAGGCTGCCAGGTTCGGGTGCCGGCCCCAAATTCAAGGTTGCGGTGCCGATTGGCCCGCCATCTTGCTGAATCTCGGATAGCTGTATGAAGCCGGCTTGCTTCAGCCCGGTGTTCCATTGCCCGGTGATGTACATGTCGAGTGTGAGCCGCCCTTCTTCTGGACCGGAAATTTCTATAAACCCAACTGCGTAGCCGGAAGTGAACGTGCCCGTAAAAGTATCGGCGCCGTCCCCTAGTGTGAACGTGCCCCCCGCATGGTAGTCATAGCTCCAATCGGCTACATACACGCAGGTCTCACAATCTTGAAGCTGGAACCAGTATTGGTATGCGGCGGGCAAATTGGCGGTGAAGGTCCACGCCCCGCTGCTACCGTTGGCCATGGTCGCAGGCGGCCCGGGGAACCCGAATCCATCCGTGGTCTGAGCGTCATAGGTACTGGGCGGGTTCTGGGCCTGGAGAGCGCTGCTTCCCGCCAATAGCAACGCCGACGTCATCAAAGCAACGGTGAGAAGCTGCCGCCAAGACCGGATGGCGGCCCTCGATTCGTCCCGCGCATACCATGATTGATTCATCTGATTCATCATTTGGGTTTTCATTGTGACCTCCTTATGGTCATGGGTTTGTAGTGCTGGTGATGGTTAAAAGGGTGAGGAGCAACTTCACCGCGTTGGCTGCTCCTCACCGAAACAGGGACGGTCATATCCAGTTGCGCTCACCTCATCCAAGGAAGCGCTTTCGCAGCAATCCGCCAATACCCAGAATTCCGGAACCTAACAACAACAGGCTGCTAGGCTCGGGTGTGGACGGGGTATAGTCTGGCGTCGCTATGACGAGGAAGTTACCGCTGCAGCACACGCCGTTAACGTCCAGCGGGATGTAGAAGGTTGCCAGCCCGCCAGCTCCGGAGATAACTCCGCCGGAGAAATCGATATTGGTGTTGCTCCAATTGTCTAGGCTGTACCCCACGGTGTTGTTGGGTGTATTCCCAGTGCCTTCACCCGCGTCGAAGGTCACCGAAAAGTCTTCCAACGGCGCGTATAAAATTGTGAAGTGCATGGAGTACCAATCCTGCTGGCTGTTGTTGGTCATGTTCCACGTCATGCCGTACTCCCTTAATGGATTGCCATCTGAGCTAAAGTTGAGGTTTGCCCAGAAGGCGCCGCCGGGGAGGGCATTTGCCGGCACTGTGATTTGGTTCGGGTTGAGCTGGGGCAAACCGACCCAATCTCCAAAGCCCGCGTTGACGACCCCAACAGCTGCAACGGTGGCGGCGCCGCCGACGGTCCCGCTGGTAACGGTTTCCGCCCCGCACGGCAAGACAGCACTTCCGATAACCATAGCCAGGTAGCACAAAGCTGTGGCGGAAATTCCCAGCTTCAGGTTTTTCACTGTCTTCCTTGTGGCATTAAGGGTTGAGATTTCGTAGGCGGGGCTAAGGTTCTTGCGGATCGTTTGGGTGTTCATGGTGACCTCCTTGGTCATGGGTTGTGGCGTCGATTTAGGGATAGCGACGCCGGGTTGTAGTTTGGGACCTCGTTTGGCTTTCGGGAGGTGGGATGGTTCGTCTCACCTCCCGAAAGCGTTCCCCTTTGAGCAGGTAGCTTTCGCAATTTCCCGCTCGCGTGCAGGCACAATGCGCCCGTTCGCTCCCAGACTCAATGCACCAGCGGTGATTTATGGGTGATCTAACGGTGATTTATCGGTGATCTGGATCACCGGTTGATTTCAGGAAGCTTCGAGGCGGGCATTTTGCCTCCTGCGCGGGAACCCAGCCGGTAGTCTCGATGGCTGGGTGTCCGTCGCAATGCTGGATCGGCAAAGTTGTGGGATCGGGTGCCTTTCACCTGGAAAAAGCCGCCCCGAGGAGCGGCTCCAAAGGTACAATTGCTCCGCCAAACTATCCCATCAACCTCCGGCGCAGCAAGCCAGACAGGCCGAGGATGCCCGACCCGAACAGCATAAAGGTGCTGGGTTCGGGAGTAGTTCCAGTGCCGCTGCCGATCGTGAACGATTCCGATTCCGTCGCGGGACACGAACCGCTCCCGTTGGGATTCTGGAAGAAGCAAGATGCGGGACCTTCGTTATCGTCCCAGGCGTCAAAGCTGCTGCCGCCGGTGTCATTGGCATCCGTCAGGGTGAGATAGTAGGTGTGTCCCGCAAGCAAGGGTTGGGCGTTCGTGATATTCGATATCGTAGATTTGTAAACGTCGTAACTGTGGCCGTTCGTGTACAAGAAAGTGGTGTTAGATAGAGGTATCGCGCCACCACTACCACCTTCGTCATTGCCGAACGACGAGCTACCGAGCGCCCATGAAACCACCGTTGGTGTGCTCCCGGTAGGTACCCACTCGAGGAAGCTAATGGTGGTGGGAATGCCGCCAGTGCAGCCTGCACAGTTGCCGGCGACAAACCCATCCGAAATGCTTTGGCCAAATGGGCCGCCGGGGCCGTCGATGAAGAACGCATTCAAGTTGCCAGTGGTTGGGCCGTTGTTATATATATCCGCGAAGGCGGTAGTGCTCAACGCGAGACACAGAATTGTGAGCAGCGACAGTGAAGCGATACGAAGTGACGTTTTCATGATGACCTCCTTGTGGTCATTAGGTTGTGGCGAAGGTCGAAGTCGAACAGCGCCGGGTTGTACTATGCGAAGAGTCACGCTCGCATAGGTTGGGAACGATTCCCACATCTAGTCTTTGCCGGGGCAAAGCGCCGTCGAACTATCCCAGCAATCTGCGGCGCAGCACGCCCACCAAGCCGAGGAAGCCCGAGCCTAATAGCAAGATGCTGCCGGGCTCCGGCGCAGGTGCGAACCTTAGCGTCGCAGTACCGTTGATAGGCCCGTCCTGCTCCACCTCACTGAGCTGCATGAAGCCAGACTGTTTCAGTCCGCTCTGCTGCCACTGTCCAGTGAAGTACATATCGATTGTTTGACTCTGGTATACGGGACCTGACGTTTGCGAAAATCCGGCTGCGTAACCTGAGGTGAAAATCGCGTCAAAGGTGTCAGTACCTGAAAGCGAGAATGTTCCTCCACCGTAGAAGTCATAGCTCCAAGAGTCCTGCAACACGCAGGTGAGGCAGTCCTGGAGTTGTTGTGCATAGGCGTGGGCCCCTGTCGGAAAGGCGACGTTAAAGTTCCAGGTTCCACTACCGGTGTCGGTGCCGGTGGCCGAAAACACAGGCGGCCACCCGGCCCAGGCCCAGTAGTTGGTTTGGGCGTTGTACGTAAGGGGAGGGCTCTGAGCAAACACAGCAATACTGCCTGCTAGCAGCAAGACCGAGAGTGTCAAAGCTGCGACAATCCGGTGCCAAAATTGGGTGGCGGATTTTGAGTCATCGCACTGGTACACCGTCCGTTGGCCGATCATTTGCGCTTTCATGGTGACCTCCTTGTGGTCATAGGTTGGGGCGGCGGTCGAAGTCGAGCGGCGCCGGGTTGTACTATGCGAAGAGTTGCGCTCGCATAGGTTGGAAGCTATTCCCTCATCTACCTTCTCGCGGGAGTAGAGCTTGCCCTACTCCCGGCTAGTTGAAGACGAATCAGCCAAGCGCCGCACGCCTCCCCTTTGCTGACTCGTACTACCCCATCAGCTTGCGGCGAGCCACTCCAGCCAGTCCGAGCAATCCACTTCCGAGCAGCAACAAGGAACTGGGTTCCGGAGTAGAAGCGGGCGCAGCCAAACCGAAACTATCGGTGTCTGCAGCAGACACCACCGTCAGCCCATCGATAGCTGTGTTGGTCTTGATCCAAACTCCAATTGTTGGATTATCGGGCACCTGATTGCCGTCGAATTCATAGTCCCCAGTAGTTGAGTTCCAGACGTATTCGGGCATGTTGGCCTGGTTACATTGCGACAAGACCGCAGCCGTGCAAAAGACTGGATCGCTGAGCCACGCCGAGGTGACAGCATGCCCTTGATAGGTCGCGTCTAGTGTGAACCTTTCGTCCTCTCCTGCACCATCGTCAAGGTCACCGAAATAGACGTAGGTGCCGGCAGGCAGGACGCCCCCTGAAAGGCTGGAGAAGTTCCACACGCTAGTGCCTATGTTTTGGTCGGGATAGGATCCCGTACCGGAAAAGGTTCCCTGCCAAGGAAGCGCAGCAGGCGGCGTCCACGTTCCTGTAAAACCACCGGAGGTGGTGTTGATAGTGGGAAAAATGCCCGGCGCGGCGGTACTACATGTGGGACCTGGACACGGACCGGGATACGTAAGTTGCGTTACCGTCTGACTGTTGAGAACCCCGGCGGCAGCCGGAATGGCCGAGCTCGCAACTCCGACAGCAAGCGACAGTACAAGCAACGTCAATGTGAACAATGACACGATAGATCTACTTGTTATTTGCGTTTCTGGTTGAACTACAACCACATTGACGGGCCGTTTGCTGATTCGCGTTTTCATGGTGACCTCCTTGTGGTCATTAGGCTAGGGCGACGATCTGAGCCGAGGTCGTCGCCGGTTGCGATGCGGTCTAAATCGCTCACCGCCCGGGAACCGAATCCACTGATTCGGTCAAGTTCGTGGCGAGTGTGCGTTAGTTAGCTTGCGCAGACAATGCACTAGCGGTGATTTGTGGGTGATCTAGCGGTGATCTATCGGTGATCTGGATAAATAACTCATTCCAGAACCTATAGTCATAGCGATGGAATGAATTCGTTGGTTAGCTTGGGAGAGTTTTAAGCGATAGATCAGGCGATGCTGCTGGTAACCGGCAGTTTCGACGTAGAAAAAGCCGCCTCGCAGGGCGGCTCAAAGAAACCGACGGTCGGACGCGGTGGTCGAGCCGAAAACCGCGCTGGGAACGCCATCTTTCGCATCAGGCAGCAATGGTTGCACGAGTTGCCCCGCCAAACTCGATGCCAGGGAAGCGTCAATTCCGTACTTGGTCGGCCATTGCCGCTTTGGCATGTACCAGGTGCCGAAAAGTTTGTCTATCCACGGCAGCATCGAGGCATAGTTCTTATTGATGTGCTCGTCGTTGGCGTGGTGCCAATGATGAAAGCCAGGGGTAGCTATCAGCCACTCCAGCGGGCCGAAACGGCAGCGCAGATTGGCATGGATGAAGAACCCCCACAGCGTAGCAACCAGCATGATTAACAAAGGCACAACATCCACGGTCTTTCCTATCATGGGTTGGGCCAGCCCCAGAGCGTACATGGGAACGAAACCGCAGAGGCGCACGAAGACGATGTCGAAGGGATGGGCACGAGTATTGACCAACCAGTCGAGCTCCTCGGCGCTGTGATGGATGGCGTGAAAACGCCAAAGCAGCGGGACCTGATGCGCCCAGCGGTGCCCCCAATAGAAGCCAACCTCTCCAACCACCAAGGCGGCGCCAAAGCGCGCCCACAGCGGCAAGCTTGCTACGCCGGACTGCAGGCCGCCGGGTACAACGTAGTGCAGTCCCCATGCGAACACCGCCATGGGAATGACCAGCAGCATCTTGGGCAGGAGGCTGCTCAAGAAATAGTAGCCCAGATCCGTGGCCAACGATTTGCGGAAGATCTTGTGCGGGTGCACCGCGAACATTCTTTCCAGCGGTACGAAAATGATCACAAGTAGCAGCAACCAGATGCTCAGCCGGAAGATATCAAGTACCAACGAAGGAAGATGCTGTTGCAACTGTCGGAAAGCTTCCATGACAGACCTCGAATCAGAAAGTTAATGAAAAGTGAAGGTAAACAAGGTAGTGTCGTTTATGCGGCACTACCTAGCTCGAACGGATATTGGGCCTGGACTTTTGACTACCGTTTGAACCACCTTTTTGACCGCAGAGTAGCCACGATACCCAACAATCCTCCGACACTCAGCGCCAACGTCCCTGGTTCCGGCGTTGCCGCGTTCATGGTTACGCCATCGAGAAGGACAAAGGGCGGCACACCGTTCGGGGTGCCAGCGGCCACGAAGGACAGCACGTCGCTGCTGTTATCGGCGGTAAAGGTGAACGACTGGTACATCCAGCCGGTGAAGCCATGACTCGCGTTAGGCGAAACGGCCGTCATCTGAGTCTGGCTTCCCAGGCTGACCTGCCACTGCTCCGTGGTGGCACCCGTAAAGGGATACTGCTGTGCGCCCGCCCACCAGAAGCCAACCGTGTATTTGCCGCCAACCGTCAGATTGTTGATTGTCTGCTCGATCGGAGAGACGGCAAAGGCGCCATCGGCTGCGAGGTAGTTGCCGCCAGCAGGGCTGGTGGCAGGCAGGCCATTAGCCGACCCATTGCCCGGACCCCAAAGCTCGAGGGGAAGCGAGCCAGGATATACGTCGGAACCGGTCGTGTCGGCGGTACCCGGAGCGAAGAGGAAGGCGTAACCGGTCGATTGCCAAGGTGGGGCGGTCGTACAATATTGCAGTCCGCAAGCCCCGTTGGTTGTGTTCTCGAAGCCGCCGTTGGCTACCAGATTTGTCGCTTGCGCGGAAAGGGCAAAAGTCATTAAAGCCAAGGCCGCAAAGAGCATGCTTGACCGGCGCGACGCTGAGACTGCCATGGCATTATTATTCTTACGGATTGTTTGGGTTTTCATGGTGACCTCCTTGTGGTCATTAGGTTGTGGCGACGATCTGAGCTAAGGTCGTCGCCGGTTGCTATGCGGTCTAAATCGCTCACCGCGTGGGGGCCGAATCCATTAATTCGATCAAGTTCGTGGGCGAGTGTGCGTTAGTTAGCTTGCGCAGACAATGCACCAGCGGTGATTTGTGGGTGATCTAGCGGTGATCTATCGGTGATCTGGATAACGGACTCATTCCAGAGCCAATAGTTATAGTGATCGAATGATTTAGGCGGTTAGCTTTAGCAGGTTTTCAGGCCGCAGGTCGCGCGGCTACACTAGCATCTGGCTCTTTCAACGCAAAAAAAGCCGCCCCGAAGAGCGGCTCCCATAACCACACCGATTATCGCAGAAGTTTTCGGCGCAGAAGGCAAGCAATACCCAGAACTCCCGAGCCGAACAAAGCCAGACTACCGGGTTCAGGGGTTGTACCCCCGCTGGGGCTCTGGGCTATAAGTTCGAGGTATCCATCAACATTGTCGTAGTCTAGGATCCACTGCTCCGTGCCATGGTTGAAGTAGTCGTTCTCAATGCTGGAAAAGGTCCCTGTAAGCTCTCCTGGTTTGAACGAAAGGAACTTATAAGTGGTGCCGATCGCAGGGTTGAAACCACTAGCCAAGGCGATTTGGAGTGTGCCGTTAAGCGAGGCGGGACCGTCAATCGACATTTGGCCGTAGATATTGTTCGACGTGATGAATTCGCTTAGCGTTCCGCCAGCAAGTTGAGAGTAACCAATGCCTGGTGTGCCTCCGACCGGACCGACCACGATTCCGGATTGGTTGTCGACCAAGATACTTCCGGCATTCAACAGCATAGGTGTACTCAGAGAGGCGTCATAATCGAGTGTCATACGACCCGTGTTCGTCAACCCCGTCAGTACTTCCAGGCGATTGAGGTCTGGAATACCATTACCAAATGCCTCCAATCGGCCCGGGTTATTCAGCGTTCCGGTCACTATAACCGATCCGCCGCCATTCCCTTTGATCCATCCCAGGTTGTTGACGTCGCCGTTGACCTGAAGAGTGGTGCCTTGCCTGGATATTCCATCCAGCTCAAGGTACCCTGTGGTAGCGATTGCAAGAGTGCCATTTCCTGGCGTGACGTTGGTAGTCTGAGCATTCCACAAAACCAGGCTTCCTTCCAGGTTCTGTAGGTTCACGAATCCACTATTGCTTCCCGCCTGGAAGGTTCCATTAAGCTGAAACTCAGAACCAGCCACCACATCGGTGATTCCGTGAGGTTGGTTGGTCAGATTAAGGGTTTGACCGTAACTGACATTCAGGTAGCCGTTGTTCACCAGTGTTCCGACGTTGGCGGTGGCGGTTCCAGAGGCGTAGAGCGTCGTATTTGCGCCAGAGTTGTTGGTCAGGGTTCCGGTGATATCCAACGCGGTCGGGCCGCCACTTTGCTGTCCGGTCGAGATCGTCCCAAGATTGTTGAGGTCGCCATTGACCTGCAGCGTCGCACCGCTCACCTCAAGGCCGCCATTGCTATTAACCGTGAGGGTACCGCCGATAGGTGTGACATTTGTCGTCTGATGATCTTGTAGTGATAGGCGCCCTTCCATGCTGGTGAGGTTCGTAAGCGCATTCTGGCCGCCGGCGGTGAAGGTCCCCAGGACGCCAAGGTAGGCACCTTGGACAATGTCCGTGACGCCGCCCGGCTGGTTGGTCAGGTTCAGTGCGGCACCTGAGGCGACGTATAGTTCACCTCCGTTGGTAAGCGTTGCGGCAGTCACCGTGTCTCCCAAGGTCAGGATGAACTCACCTGTTTGATTAATCGTGAGGGCGCGTGCAATGTTCAGCGTCTGAGTTTGGTCCTGGTAGCCTTGGAGCATCGACGTCCCGGAGCTGCCGCCGATGGTCAGCGAATTAATATTGGCGCTAGCATCGAGCGAGACAAAATCGTTGCCAGTATTGATGTTGACGTCGCTTCCGTTGCCTGGCAGGCCGGCACTCCAGTTACCCGCAACGCTCCACAGACCGGTACCACCGGTCCAGTCGTCCAGTGACGAGGGTTGAGCGAAGCTGAACCTACCCCGATATCCCGGAGGCCGATACGCGGCATAACGGCTTCCCGATTGTGAAGCATGGATGCCGGCAGATTTCGCGGCGGACTGCGGTGTAGTTCGAATGGGTGATGCAAAACCGCTACCGGCACACAAGGCTACGCACAGAAAAGAAGCCGGTAACAGATGCCTGGATATCGGGACGGGCTTCGTGCTCGGAGACCTTGTATCTGGCGTCGCAAACCCATGCGCAGCACTAAGAATTCTTGTAAATACTGACCACATCGTTCTCACAGACGTTGCTTGGGATTTCATAGTGACCTCCTCCGGACTTTAGGTGAAGGCGACGATCAAGGGTCGATCGTCGCCGGATTGTCGTTGTGCGAATTGCGGTCGCGTAGTTTCGGGCATGGATGTTCTCCCAACCTCTGTGCGATCAGAATCTTCCCTATTCACGCAGCACTTGATCTGCTGTCGAGTTCGGGTAATCGGCTCGCCAGACCCCGATTGGCTTGCTCTTGCAGTTCCCGGACTAACCGGGACATGCAACTGTGCAAAATGCATCCCGCCAGCGCCTCGCCATTCATGGGCCGGGGCGGAGCCAGCTCTCCTCCGCGCATCCTGGGCTGCAGGTAGTGAAACGCGCGGAACAAAGTCTCTGTGGCCCGGTAAAGGTTTCGTTTGTCGGTCATCATTGGAATCGTCCTTTCGTCTAGTAATGGCCTTACTTCGGTCGTGGCCGATGTCGAGGACCTTGCCTCGCCACCCCGAGGCACAGGATGGTTATCCTGTCTCGGGTACAAATGACCGAGAGCGGGTCGCCGGTTGTGCTCTTTTTCCGCTCTCATGAAGGCACAATGCGCCGGTTCGTCCGCGCGAACAATGCACCAGCGGTGATTTGTGGGTGATCTAGGGGTGATTTATCGGTGATCTGGATAAGCGATTCATTCCAGAGCCACTTAGCGCAGCGTCGGCTTGGGATTTCGGGAGCGGATAGATTCGACCAGCGGCCAGAGCTGCAAACTTTTGTTGGAAGTAGTCCTATTGCGGTGTAAACTTCGCCAACGATTGTTAAAGCTCGATGAAAAACACACTGCCACTCCGCCTTCGATTCGGCGTCTTCGAACTCGATCTGAAGTCGGGAGAACTGTATAAATCCGACCAGAGGATTGTGCTGCAGGAACAGCCGCTGCAAATCCTGCGAATCCTCCTCGAAAACGCCGGCGCGATAACCACGCGGGAAGAGATCCAACAGCAGCTTTGGCCCAACGACACCGTGGTGGAGTTCGACCACAGCATCAACGCAGCTATAAAGAAGCTGCGTGTCGCCCTCGGCGACTCCGCCGACAATCCCAAATACATTGAGACCGTCGCCCGCCGAGGTTATCGGCTGATGGTGCCAGTGGTGCGGCTTGATTCCACCGCGGGCGATCCGTCCGGGACTGGTGTCGTATCGAGCAGCCACGATGGGACTGGAGTGCAGCTACAGCTCGAGCCGACCGGCCTCACGGGCACGACGGTTTCGCACTATCGCGTGTTGGAGGTGGTGGGCGGCGGCGGCATGGGGGTGGTGTATAGGGCCGAGGATCTGAAGCTTGGCCGCGCCGTGGCTCTGAAGTTCTTGCCTGACGAGGTTGTCAATGATCCCCGGGCATTGGAGCGATTCGAGCGAGAGGCGCGCGCCGCTTCATCTTTGGATCATCCCAACATTTGTTCCATCTACGAGTTCGGAGAGCACGAAGGCCGGCCCTTCATCGTGATGCAGTTGCTGCAGGGTCAAACCTTGCGGGACTGCATGGCCTCTGGGGCACTGAAGGATCCTTCGGGAGCGCAAGTCTCGCTCGACCGGTTGCTGGATATCGCAACTCAAATTGCCTGCGGCCTGGAGGCCGCGCACGAACAAGGCATCATTCACCGTGACATCAAGCCAGCGAACATCTTCATCACCAACAAGGGCGTTGCCAAGATTGTGGACTTCGGCCTGGCAAAGCTGGCCCTCGTGCCCAGCGGATTGCAAGCGAGACCTGCCGAACTCGGCGGCAAGGTTGCTTTGGACCATACTCCCCTTAGAGCTGCTGGTACTGCGGCGTACATGTCGCCGGAACAAGTCAAGGGACAGCCGTTGGACGCGCGCACCGACTTGTTTTCCTTCGGCCTGGTTCTGTATGAGATGGCAACTGGCAAACGGGCGTTCACCGGCGACAGTTCAGCGGCGTTGCAGGATGCCATCTTGAAGAGTGTGCCGGCGCCTCCCGCGGAGGTTAATCCCGAACTACCTGCGGACTTGCAAGATGTTATCCAGAAGTGCCTGCAGAAGGACCGTAATCTGCGCTACCAGAAAGCTGCGGAGGTCCGTTCCGATCTGGAGAGAATCAAGCACGCGCGGGAGGGAAGAGGTCCGCGCCGCCGCTGGGTTCTGCTGGCGACAGCGGCCGTGGTTGTGATCGCGCTGATTGCCGGAGGCATCTACTGGCGTACACGCAAAGTCAATACCCTGACAGAGAAAGACACCATTGTTCTCGCCGAATTCGTTAACACCACAGGCGATTCGGTGTTTGACGATACGTTGAAGCAGGGTCTCTCGGTACAGCTTGAGCAATCGCCCTTTCTCGACCTGGTTTCCGAGCGCAAGGTTAATGGGACTTTGAAGCTTATGGGTCGTTCAGCCGGTGACCGGCTAACGCCGGAGATTGCACGTGAGGTCTGCCAGCGCATCGGCAGCAAGGCTATGTTGGTTGGCTCAATTGCCAGTTTGGGCAGCCAATATGTGATTGGCCTGAAGGCGGTGAACTGCGATACAGGAGATGTGCTGGCAGAAACGCAACAGCAAGCGGCGGGCAAGGAAGCGGTGCTGAAGACTCTAGACACTGCGGCGACCAGCCTCAGGAGCAAGCTGGGTGAGTCGCTCAGCTCAGTACAGAAGTACGCCACGCCACTGGAAGAAGCGACCACGTCATCGCTTGAGGCGCTGAAGGCCTACAGCCTGGGGCTGAAGACGAGCTCTGCGAAAGGTCAAATCGCCGCTCTGCCCTTCTACAAGCGGGCGGTTGGGCTCGACCCAAATTTTGCCATGGCCTACCGAGCCATGTCTGTTGTCTACCACAACATGAACGAAGTGGGGCGGGCCGCCGAGAATGCGCAAAAGGCGTACGACCTGCGAGAGAAGGTGAGCGAACGGGAGCGGCTTTCCATTGAGGCGGGCTACTACCTGAGTGCGACGGGGGAGTTGGAGAAAGCGGCGCAGGTCTACGAACTGTGGCAGCAGACCTACCCGAGGGACGGCCCGCCATATGTCAATCTGGGAGCGGTCTACGGCAGCCTTGGAAACTGGGAAAAGGCATTGGCGGAAGCCCGGCAGGCGTTTCGCCTGGAGCCAAACGACGAGGTTACCTATCTCAACCTCGGTGTGGCATACGAGAATCTCAACCGACTGGACGAGGCGGAAGCTGTGTACAAGCAGGCGGAAGAACGCAGGCTGGAGGGCGAGGCCATGTTGCAGTACCGCTATGAGTTGGCTTTTCTTAAGAGCGACACGGCCCAAATGGCGCAGTTCGTCTCGGCCGCAATGGGACGGCCAGGCACAGAAGACTTGCTGCTGGCGTCACAAGCGAACACGGAAGCTTGGCACGGAAAGTTCAGGATCGCACGCGACCTTACCCGACGAGCGATGGATTCGGCCCGGCGCAACGACCTCGCGGAGACTGCGGCAACGTATCAAGCGGTAGGGGCGCTGCTCGAGGTGGAAGCGGGCAACCGAGGGCTGGCACGCGCCGAAGCCGACGCGGCTGTCAGGCTGGCCCCGAACCGCGATGTGCGGGTGATGGCGGCACTCGCCCTGGCGCGAGGGGGAGACATCACGGCGGCGGAAAAGCTCGCAGCCGAACTCGACAAGACATTCCCGCTGGACACTCTTGTCCAGAGGTATTGGCTGCCCACGATCCGGGCGGCCGTGGCCCTTGAGCGCAAAGACCCACACCAGGCTGTCAAACTATTGCAGATGGCGAGCACGATTGAGTTGAGCGAGCCCGCGCAAGCTACTGTATACCTGTGTCCAGTTTACTTGCGGGGAGAAGCCTATCTTATGCTGCAGGACGGCAAAGCAGCTGCAATGGAATTTCAGAAGTTCATCGACCACTACGGGCTGGTGGCAAACTTCCCGTGGGGATCGTTGGCCCGCCTCGGACTGGCTCGCGCTTATGCACTCGAAGCTGCGACCGACCCATCTGCTCGCGAGAAAGCCCGCACCGCATACCAGGCCTTTCTCGCGCTTTGGAAAGACGCCGATCCCGATGTTCCTATCCTCCGTGCCGCCAAAGCTGAGTATGCCAAGCTGAATTAGACATCTTCCGCGCTGCCAATTCCCCTGGCCTTTTCCGTAGTAGGTTACAGCCATCTCCCGCAATCCCGGCTCTTCCCCTACAATGTTCTTCATGCCTGACGAACTTCTGCGGTACCGATCCGAGTTCCCCATTCTCGAACGCACCACCTATCTCATCAGCAACTCGCTTGGCGCGATGCCCCGCGGTGTCGAAGATTCGCTGAAGCAATACACGGACTTGTGGAACACACGCGGTGTCCGCGCGTGGGAAGAGGAATGGTGGATGCTTGCCGCCGAGGTCGGTGACCAGATCGGGGCGCTGTTCAACGCGCCCGCGGGCTCGGTCGCATGTCTGCAAAACGTGACCACCTGCCAGGCAACCGTGGCCTCGTGCCTCGATTTCAGCGGCCGTCGCAACAAGGTCGTGTACACGGATTTGAATTTCCCTTCTGTGATGTACTTTTGG
The DNA here is from genome assembly GCA_963748225.1 of uncultured Acidobacteriaceae bacterium. Lineage (GTDB taxonomy): Bacteria > Acidobacteriota > Terriglobia > Terriglobales > Acidobacteriaceae > Bog-257. The sequence continues at coordinate 410,524 of CAVVHW010000007.1, read as the reverse complement.
GAGGCGCAACGGTCGCGTGGCGCTCGCGTGGAGATGGTGCCCAACGATGACGGCGTCCACGTCAATACGGAGCGACTACTGGGGGCAATCGACGAAGACACGCTCATTGTCCCCATATCGCACGTGATCTTTCGCAGCGCCTTCATCCAGGATGTGAAAGCTATCGTGGAGAAGGCGCACCGCGTGGGCGCCTACGTGTTGCTCGATTCCTTCCAGTCAACCGGTACCCTGCCCTTCGATGTGCAACAGCTCAATGTGGATTTCTGCACTGGCGGCGTACTCAAGTGGCTGTGCGGCGGCCCCGGCACGGCATATCTCTATGTGCGTCCCGACCTGGCGAAGAAGTTGGAGCCTTCTTTCACCGGCTGGATCGGGCACGAAAATCCCTTCGGCTTCGAGATTGGCTCTACGCGCTATTCGCCGACCATTTATCGCTTCACCCAGGGGACGCCCAACATCCCCGCGCTGAAAGTTGCGCAGCCGGGATTGAAGATCATCGCGGAAGCCAGCATCGAGAATATCCGCGAAAAGTCGAAGCGGCAGACCGCGCAACTCATTGCGATGGCCGATCGCCACGGCTGGCGAGTGAACACTCCCCGCGATCCCGATCGTCGCGCCGGCACCGTCTCGATTGACATGCCTAATGCTCAGCAGGTTTGCGCCGAGATGCTGAAGCGCGAGGTGCTAGTTGATTATCGGCCCAACGCAGGCGTGCGCTTTTCGCCGCACTTCTACAACACCGACGACGAGCTGACCAAGGCGATTACCGCAGTCGAAGAGATTTTGAGCGAGATGAAGGTCGGAGCGTAGCATGCCGCGGAATCTGGCGTCAGCGACGCTCGGCTTCCGCGTCCATTCCGGGTGGGCGGCGGTAGTTGCCGTTTCTGGATCCCTAACCGCACCGGAGGTTGGAGGGCGATGGCGAATCGAAATGGCGAGTGCCGAGATCCCTGGCTCGAAGCAGCCCTATCATGCTGCGGAAAATCTGGAACTGCAGGAAGCGGAGCAATTCTTGCTGCGCTGTACCAACAGCTCTGTATCGCTGGCACGAACAGCTATCGGCGATTGCATTCAGGACGCGAGCGAGAAGGGTCTGAAGGTATCCCACTGTGGAGTTCTTCTCGCTTCCAGACGTCCTCTGGGATTACTCGCCGCCATCCTTGCCTCTCATGCGCTGATTCATAGCGCCGAAGGAGAGTTCTTTCGGAACGTGGTCATGGACGCTTGCGAACATCATGGATTACAAGTGACCGCAGTGAAAGAAAAGGAATTGCTCTCCCGTTTCCTGGACAAGCTCCAAATTTCCGAAGAGGTACTCGACCGGCAGCTTTCGTCAATTGGTCGCAGCATCGGTCCTCCGTGGCGACAAGACGAGAAACTCGCCATGCTGGTGGCTTGGCTGGCGCTCGCGACGGCCGGGAGTGCCTCGAATTGAATCACCCACTTTAACTTCTTTGTTGACTTTTCGCCTTTTGTTCGCTGACAATGCTAATGGAGGCAGCGTACAACTATGGCGCTCACTCGCCGCCAGAAACAGGTTTACGACTTCATCTCCGAGTTCGTCGACAAGCACGGTTATTCGCCATCGTTCGAAGAGATCGCCGAAGGACTCGGCCTCAGCTCGCTGGCCACCGTGCACAAACACATCACCAATCTTGAGCAGAAGGAACTGCTGCGCCGCGATTACAATCGCAGTCGCTCCATCGATCTGCTGAAGCCACGTGGACGCATGAAGCAGTCGCTCGCCGTGGCAGCAGCCGCTGCGGCTGGCTCCGGCATGAGCCTGCCTCTGATGGGCCGTATCGCCGCTGGCCATCCGCTGGAGGCGATGGAGAATCCCGAGTCCATTTCGCTCGCCGACTTCACCCGCTCGAAAGACGTGTATGTGCTGCAGGTCACGGGAGAGAGCATGCAGGACGAGCACATCGTAAACGGCGATTACGTTCTAGTGGAAAAGACGAACGTTGCACGCGATGGAGAGATCGTGGTTGCTCTGGTGAATGGCAGTGACGCTACTCTGAAACGAATCTACGTTGAAGGAAAACAAATTCGCCTGCAACCTTCTAACGCCGCCATGCAGCCGATCATCGTTCCCGCCGCCTCGGTGCAGGTACAGGGAAGAGTGATCGGAGTATTGAGGAAATACTGAACGATAGCTACTGCTCAGCAGCTTCTTCAGTTCCCGGCGGCTGAACGACCGCATTTTTGGCGGCGATACGTCGGGTCACGCATTTACTGGATTGTCATCTTTCAGGATCGGGTTGGGACGTTTTTTCACACCGGGTAATAGTTTCCTACTCACAGTTGGGCCTTTGCTAAATAACTTCCGTGTTTGCTTTCGTATTGTTTTGGAATGCTCGTTGCATTACCCAACTCACGGGTGCATAACAGGTTTCAATCGTAGTGGCACCCCTAGATCGGTAACCCCTCGTTGACTGGCCGCACTAGACACCGATCAGCGGAGGACAGTATGAGAAAAGTGATTCTTTGTGGCATGTTGCTGGGCTTGCTGACTGGCATGTGTTTTGCGCAGCGCGGGATCGGACGCCCTATGGGAGCTGCGGGAAATGCCAGAATCGGCCCAGCCGCGGCAAGACCCTTTCCTAATGTAACCGGCATTGGCTCAAACGCTGGACACGCCGGCGCCATTGGAATTGGCACCCGCGCCAAGACCGTACCTTCTAACGTTGGTATAGGCACTAACCCGAAATCCGTCAGTCCTGACTCGGTGAGGTCCGTCGAACCCGATGCGGCGGTAGGCACTAACCCGAAATCCATCAGACCTGATGCGACAGTCGGTACCAACCCGAAATCCATCAGTCCTGATGCAGCAGTTGGTGCTAGTCCGCATGGCGTCGCTCCCGATGCAACCGGGACTCCTGACGTGGGACTAACTCCTCGATAGTAGTTACACAATATCTTCCGATGGGAAGTGCAAAAACGTCGCATGGGCTGGCTTCGGCCAGCCCATCCACCATTTCAGGCGTGGCTAGATCGTGAGAGCTGTCTGGCGGTGTTCCCGAACAAATTCTTCTTCAGCTGGCGACCCGCTCTTGGCGCGCACGCAGCCATTCCATCCAGCGATCAAGCCCTTCTCCCGTGGTGCTGGAGACATCGATGATTTCCATCTGAGGGTGGACGCGCCGAGCGTTTTCGCGGGCCACGTCCGCCTTGAAGGGGACGTAGGGCAGCAGATCGATCTTGGTCAGCAACATAAGCTCCGACTTGAAAAAGATGGAGGGATATTTGAGGGGCTTGTCTTCGCCTTCGGTCGTGCTTAACAGAACGATCTTGGCGTCTTCTCCAAGGTCGTAACTCGAGGGGCAGACCAGGTTGCCGACGTTCTCCACGATCAGCAAATCCAGATCCTCAAGGTTCCAGCCTTCAAGATGTTTTCCAATCATTTTGGCATCGAGGTGGCAGGTTCCACCGGTTGTTATCTGCTTCACGGGAAAGCCAAACTTGGCCAGCCGCTGCGCATCATTTTCGGTTTGCAGATCGCCGGTCAGCACCGCAACCCGCGAACCCTTGTCCATACGCTGCAGCGTCCTCTCCAGTAACGCTGTTTTCCCGGAGCCCGGCGCACTGATCAAATTGATGCAAAGGACTTTGTGCCGCCGATAGCGTTCACGCAACTGTTCGGCCAGAATCTGGTTCTCGTTCAGGACCTTCTTTTCGACTTCGATGCGATTCATTCATCCACTTCCATGTAGACGATGTCGAGTTCTTCGCCGCTGATGCAATCGGTGGTGTATTCGCCGCATTGCGGGCATTGCGGATCGAATTCGGTCATGCGAAATTCATGCGCGCACTTCGAACAGCGTTGCACGCGCGGAATATACTCCAAGTCCAGCACTACCGGCTCCCATTCCGTGTCTTTCACCAGAACCTCAAAGCCAAACTGCAGCGCATCGCGGTCAACGCCAGATAGTTCCCCGATTCTAACGCCTACTTTGCTGATGCGACCCTCGGGGTGGCGGAGGGCTTCGGCCTGAACAGTTTCGAGAATGGAAGCAGCGATGCCTAATTCATGCATTATGAATTCCGGTGATGTTTCGGTTGAAAATACGTTTTGGCCACTGCCAGACTTACTTCGCATTTGGACACTTAGCATTATCGCCCTTAACGAGGTATGTCGCTCGAAATGTCCGCAAACGGACAATGCTACGGCTAGAGTACCTCGTGGCGTAACAACTGTTTGTGTTTTCACGCGGAACTTTGTCATTTTCCGGAAACATCTGCCGCTGAATTTCGTCTATCACTCCGTAGGTGCAGCTCGTCTCGAATTGTCTTGGGTTCAATGCAGAGTAGGTAGCTCACCATGTTGAAACAGTGGGGCCGCGTCTGGGCCATCGGCTTTGTGCTATGGACAGTGCTGGCTTTCCTGAGTGCAGCCGGGGCGCATGTCTATACGGCGTCCATGGGCAGCCCGGAGAGCTGGGCCCAGTTGCTCGCCTGGAATGTCACTATCTCATTTGTATGGTCGTTGCTAACGCCGCTGGTGTACGGGCTGGCCCACCGATTTACCTTTGACCGCAGCAGCTGGAAGCTGGTATTTCCGCTGCATCTGGTTGCAAGTGTTTTAGTTACGTTGGCTGGAGCAGTGCTAATCGTTTCGCTTTTTCCGCTGGTGACTTGGATTCCCGAGTCCCACGCGCCCTTCCTTGCGCATACATTTTCACGCGCCCTCATGGATTTTCAGCGCTATTGGTACATTCTGCTGATCACGCAGGCGATTGGCTACTACGGCAAATACCGCGAACGTGAATTGCAATCCTCGCAGTTGGAAGCACAACTGGCGTATGCCCAGCTCGAGGTATTGAAGATCCAACTTGAACCCCACTTCCTCTTCAATACTTTGAATTCCATCGCCACCCTGGCCCGAAACGATGGCCTCGCCGCAGAACACATGACGTTGCAATTGGCAGACCTGCTGCGCTGCTCGCTCGATGCGGTCGGAGTCCATGAAGTCCAACTCAGCCGGGAACTGACCTTTCTGCAAAAGTACGTTGACATTCAACAGACGCGGTTTCAAGACCGTCTGCGAGTGGAAATGGATATCCAGCCGCAGACGGAGTATGCGTTGGTGCCGAACCTGATCCTGCAGCCGCTGGTGGAAAATGCCATTCGCCACGGCATTGGGCCACGACGTGCCCCAGGACGGATTCGCATATTAACTCGCCGGGTCTTTGATGAGCTGTGGATGGAGATCAGCGACAACGGCCAGGGGCTGACCCGACACCGTGGCATGGTTCCACCCGAGGGCGTGGGACTGCGCAATACCCGCGCCCGCCTGCAGCAACTGTACAACCACGAACACACGATGACCCTGGACGATCAGCCTGGCGGAGGCTGCGTCGTGAAGATTCATATCCCGTTCCGCGAGAGTTCCGAGGAGGTCGTGACCACCGATGTCCATTCGAGTGTTGCTTAGCGACGATGAATCACTGGCGCGCGAGCGCTTACGCAGATTGTTGGAAGATGAACCCGACATGCAGATCGTGGCTGAGTGCGGCGACGGTAAGTCGGCGATCGCGCTGATCAAGCAGGAAAAGCCCGACCTTGTCTTTCTCGATGTTCAAATGCCGGAGGTGGACGGTTTCGGCGTAATCGCGGGACTGCAGGGAGAGCACGTGCCGCTGACGATCTTTGTTACCGCCTACGACCGGTACGCGATGAAAGCCTTCGAGGTGCACGCCGTGGATTACCTGCTGAAGCCGGTGGGAAAGGAGCGTCTCTCGGAGGCTCTGGGACACGCGCGCAAGCAATTGTCACATCCGTCGGAGGCAACTTTTCAGCGCAAGCTGCTCAACCTTTTGGCGGATCTGGAATCGCGGCAGCAAGCCCCGCAGCGCATCGTCATCAAGGCCGATGGAGAAATTGTTTGCCTGAAACCTAACGAGATTGATTGGGCCGAATCCGCGGGTAACTATGTCTGCCTGCACGTGGGGCCCAGCACCCACATTCTGCGGGAGACGATTACTTCACTGGAATCGCGTTTGGGACACCGGCAATTCTTGCGGGTGCATCGCTCTACCCTGGTGAACGTGGATCGCATCAAGACCTTGCGGCCCTCGCTGTATGGCGATTATTCGATCCTGCTGCGCGACGGCACCAAGCTGACGCTCAGCCGTGGCTTCCGCGAGAATGTGTTGAAGCGCCTGGGAACGGCCTAGGAAGCAATCAGCAGCGGCTCTCCGCCGGCAGCTCTGCAGTTGGTTGTGCGGTGGAGACCGGCGCGGCTTCCGGCTCTTCTCCCGCGACCACCACACAGTCCCGACCAGCTGCCTTTGCCCGGTAGAGGGCGCGGTCGGCTGCCGTCACAATTTGACTGGCATTGGCGCCATGCCGTGGGAAGCCTGCCACGCCAAATCGACATCGTGATCCGTCGCAGGGTTTCGCCGCGATATCGAACTTGAAGGTTGCGGACCTGTTCCTGGAGTTTCTCCGCACGTTCGCAAGCAGTCGGCAAATCAGTGTCGGTCAAGATTAGAAGGAACTCTTCGCCTCCATAGCGACACGCGATGTCGCCCCCGCGTATCTCGGCGGCCAGCAGTGCACCCAGGTCGCGCAGGAGGGCATCCCCAGCTTCATGTCCGAAGGCATCATTGAACTGCTTGAAGCGGTCGACGTCGGCCATGAGGATGGCCACGGGATTGCCGTTTCTTTCTGACCGCAGCAGCTCACGTTGCAGGGCTTCTTCCATATGCCGCCGGTTGAACAAATTGGTCAGCGGATCGCGCACGGATTGGTATTTCAAGGTTTCGCGCAGCATCAGGTTAGCGAATGCCAGCGAGATCTGCTCTCCCAGACTGTTGGCCAATTCTTGCATGCGCTGCAGCTTGCGCGTGTCTGCTGCCATGTTGGGTAAACATAAATCGGTGACGGTCAATACCCCCAACGACTCGCCCTGGGCCACCATGGGCACACATATATGAGAGGCCGCCAAATTAGGATCGATGTGGCTGCACAGCAAACTGAAATTGCCCGGTTCCACAACGTGGGGCCGGCCTTTGCGCAAGGCCCAGCAGCTTTCGGGAGAAAACGGGCCTGGCCGAGCGGATGTCTTTCCCCAACTGGCAACCACGTCGAGCAGGTTGCGCGAGGGGTTCAGCATCAGCAGCGTTCCTTCCGGAAAGAAGTTCTGCAACACGTGCGATGCCTGCTTGTACGCCTCGTCGAGGGTAAGACAGGATTGCAAAAGCTGGACCAGCTTGTTGACCGTTTCCACGCGGCTGGTATACAGCTGCAGCTCCCCCAAAGAACCACGCAGCCGGTCCTCACTATGTTGCAGCTCTTGCGTGCGCTGGGTCACTCGCTGCTCAAGCTTGGCATTGAGTTTGTAGACCTCCTGCTGCATGCGGACGCGCGAGTTCACAACTCGTGCCACCTGGCGAGTGGCGAGGATGGCGACCACTCCTGCCAGCAAGGCCACCACGAAATCCAGGATGAGCATGGTCTTGCGGGTTGTGGCATGCTGCTTGTTGCCTTGCATACTTACTTCCTTGACCTCGTCGAACTGGAAGCGAGCGAAGTCTTCCCAGGCAGCGTGATACCGGAACAGCGCGGGCGTGGCTTGCTGGACCATCACCTCCGTGGCGGCACTCCGGTTTTTTTCGGTGAGCAAAAGGTGCAGCACTCGCTGGTAGCTGGCAACGTAGATAGCCCTGGTTTCCTCTACATCTTGCAGCCGTAGCTGGGCCTCATCGGAAACGCAGATGGCCTCGAGGCGCGACACCAGAGCGGAGATCTTGCGGCTATTTTCCGCTCGACGGGCCAGGAGTTGGTCAATCACCTCTGGCCGCTCTACCAGGAAAATCTGCATGGTGATTCGGCTGTTCTCACTGGAGTAGCGCAGGGCTTCCCGCCCCAGTTGTAGTTCGAGCAGACTTTCGTCTAATTTCCTTTCCAGACCGGCGTCTATACGCTGCGTGCGATCCAGCGCCAGATAAGCGGTTCCCAACAAGATGGCAATGAGGAGGCCGAACGTGACCCCCAATCTGATTCCGACCTGCCAACCATTTTGTACGCGCCATTCCCACGGAACGTACCCCTCCGCTGGGCCGCCGGAGATATCTGGCCCCAGTCCCCCACTGGAAGGATCGCAAGGTTGCCTGGTGGCGAGGACTAGGTCCTTCCTGTGCAGCTCTCCGAGTTCGGAGGAAGAAGGCATCCAGCTCGTCACGCTTGGCCCACAGAGAATCTTGGCCACTGAGCGCGTGGTCTCCTTTGAACATATCGACCCAGAAAGCTGGATGGTTAGTTAAATTATTCTGAGAATGAACGGGTGTAAGTCTGTGACGGATATTCTTGAGGCTCGCATATTTGCGGAAACAAAAGGTAAGGTTCTGGGGAGCGCAGTCTCGACCCCGTGTCGGCTTGCGGGATCTGCACGAACAAATAGGACTTGCTCCCTCGGGACTACTATGCTTTATCGCCCCGCCGTCTGCTTCTGCTCTTGCCGCAATTTCACCGGCCCATGCTGGGCAGTTTGGGTGGCGGACCGTTGGCCTTCCGCCTCCTCTAACTCTTGTGCGATGGAATCCACAAGGCTGGCTTCGTTCATGAGCACCTGCCCGACGATAACCGCGCCGTCATCGGCATCTTTCCATTTCTTTTCTTCCATCGCCTCGCGCACCGCGGGAATGGTCTTGGCTCCGTAACCGGTGTATGCGCCGGGAGCATAGATCTGATGCTTGAACCATGGCCGCTCTTTGAGACCCTGGCTGACGGTGAAGGTCCTCTCGGTCAACAGCAGCTTGGCATTGATGGCCTGCAACGCGCCAGACTGCCACGCGGCGCCGTCGTTGTCATTCAGTTTCGCCACCGCCTGGTGGTAGCGCTGGGCCGCTCGCGCATACGCTTCCACGCCATTTTCCAGTGGGGCGAAGTTCAGGTACGGCGGCACCGGCTGCTTGGGAGGAGGCACGTACTGTTTCTCCGGATCAGCGGTAGCGGTAAAAACTCCTTCCTCGACTTCGCGGTTGCGCTCGCGCGCCTGGTCCTGTTGTTGCTTCAGCTCTTTTTTCAGCTCCGCAACGTAGCGCTTGATGGTATCGGCTGAGCCTGTAGGATCGAACGGCAACAGGTCGGCGTCGGCAAAGCGCATCACGGTGCTGCCAGCCATCTGAGACAGTGCACGTTCGTAAACGAATTTTGTGTCTCCGAAATGCGTGTACCAGTAGAAGTCATCGTAGATGGAGTGATAGACGCCACCACCGCTTTCGCCGCCGAACCCCATGTTCAGCGCGGACACCCCAGCGAAGTCGAGAAAGGCGGTATAGTCGGACCCGTCGCCCAGCGCGCCCAGGCGTAGGTCGGCCCGGTCGCGCAACTCTTCGCGATCCTCTGAGCTGCTGGCTCGCCCGACCCGGCGAAGATAAGCGCGCTTCCATACCGTCACGTGTTTCTCCGGGTCCTGAATTTCGCGCTCCACCTCATTGACCGCGCGTTCCAGCAGATGAGAGCCCGAGACATTCAAGTAGCCGCGCGCGCTGGAATCGGAGTTCAGATACATCACGGCGTGCTGGCGCAGTTCATCCTGGTGCTGCTCAACCCACTCGGTAGAACCCAGCAGGCCAGGCTCTTCGCCGTCCCACGCGCAGTAGATAATGGTCCGCTTCGGACGCCAGCCTTGCTTCACTAACTCGCCCAGCGCTCTTGCCTCCTCCAATTCGACCACCATGCCCGAAATTGGATCATCGGCCCCGTTGACCCAGGCATCGTGATGGTTGCCCCGGATCACCCACTGATCGGAAGCATCGCTTCCCGGAATTTTGGCGATCACGTCATAAATGGTTTTCAGGTCCCAGTTCGACTTGACCACAAGATGAACTTTGGCTGGCCCGGGCCCGATCCGATAAGTGATAGGAAGCGCACCTCGCCAGGTATCTGGCGCGGTGGGACCCGAAATGGCTGCCAGCAAGGGCTGCGCGTCCCCGTACGAAATCGGCAGCACCGGAATCGTGGTAATTGTTTTGGCTTCTTTGAGGCTCAGCCGCTTCACATCCTTTGTGGCACCGACTCCAGGGGTCAGTGGATCGCCGGGATACTGTGTGTCCATCACGCTGCCGCGCTGTACTCCTTCCTCGGGACGATAAGGCCCGGCAGGATAATTCTGCCCCTCGAAGTAGCCATCGTCTCGAGGATCGGAGTAGATGATGCATCCGACGGCGCCATGCTCAGCGGCGACCTTGGGTTTTATTCCCCGCCAGCCTCCACCGTAGCGCGCGATCACGATCGCACCCTTCACCGAAACTCCCAGCCGGTCCAGTTGCTCGTAGTCATCGCGCATGCCATAGTTCACGTACACTAGCGGCGCTGTGACGTCTCCATCGGCGGAGTAGGCGTTGTAGCTGGGCAACTGCTCAGAGGTTTGTTGTGATGTTGGATCGACGCTGAGCGGTGGCTCCTGCAGTTTTGCAACAAAGTGCGTCGGCGATATCAGCTCTACGTGGCGTTCTTTGGGAGTGGGAAATAGCACGTCGAAGGTCTCAATGTGAGCGTCGAAGCCATACTGCTGGAACTTTGAAAGGATCCACTCCGCATTTTCCTTGTCGTATGGCGAGCCGACATTGTGAGGTCGCGCGCTCAAGTGCTGCATTGAGTCACGCATCGCGTCAGGATTGGGCAGGTTGCGGAACTTCACTTCCCAGTCGCGCTCAACGGCCGCATGTGCTGGCGAGTAGCCGTCCATGGGCTCGGGGCTATTTGCCGCGTTCCCCAGTTGAAGCAGGGAAAAAAGCAAAACGCTCACACCAATGCGGTTCGTCACGTATTTACCTCCATCCACGTCACTCTGCGAGTGATGCGACACATTCCTCACAGGGTTGCAGACTATAACACGAGTTCGTGGAATGTCTTGAATTGTGTGGGGGCGGCTGCACCCACTCGTTCAACTGGAAGCTACAGCATCCCACCGGTATTGGTGGTCAAAATACTGAGCGCCATCTCCAACTTGGCAATGGCTTCATCCAAGTCGGGATGTTTGTCGAGTTGCTGTCGTAATCCGCTCAGAATACGGTGGGCTTCGGCGACATGCTCGGCTGCGTCGGGGCCTTGGGTTGGAGTGGGAGGTTGTTCTGGAGACTCGAGGCTCATGGGATCACCTTCGCAACATCTTACAAGCTGACCACGTTGTTGAACACCGCCAACCTTGGCGGTTCCTCGAAGTGAGCAGGATGGTGAATTTCGACTTGCGCTGCATGCCGGTTCCGGTGCAAACTCGGCGCACGCAATGGACCATCTCGTGGAGTCGAAAAAAAAAGCTAATCCGGTGGCAATCGCAATTCTTTACGGTATTGCCACCGTGACCATTGCCGCTTATGGCTACGGAATCGGAGGCACGGAATCGCTGCGGGCAGGGGCAATCTACGCCATCTTCGGCCTGGTTCTTGCCTTCGCCTGCGTCGGCTTCGCGCCTCGATTCATCGTGGTAGTGGCACTGGCCACAGGCATGCTTGGCAGCATGATGCGAGCTTCCATAGCCCCCGAGATCACGTCACTAATCCCTAGGCAGAACACCCTCGACTATCTGCAAAAAATGATGGCGGTATGTGGCGCCATCGGTTTCGCAGGTGGCCTTTACGGCGGATTTCGTTTCACCGGCAAGGGCATCTTTAACTGGGTCAGCAAGGCAATTCTCGCTCGCCTGCCGACTAGCCACGTAAAATCAGTTCCCTTGCACTATCACGCCCTGCGAGAGCTGACCCACTACTTCTACGCGTCCGAGCGAATGTACTTCTCCCTACTGGCTGCGGTGGGCAGCACCTTGATCGCGGCGATCGAAGTCCATCCGGTTCCAAAATCGGTGCTCATCATCCTGATGGCCATCCTGATCTCCACTAACCTTGCGTGGTTCCTGGGAGAGTGGCTGAAGCCACGACTGCGCGTGCTGGTAGGCGTCTTCCGCATATTGCAACAGATGTGGGAGGCGCTGCTCGCTTTCCTCCTGGGATACGCCGCTATCATCTTCATCTTCGCTTGTTTCTATGCCGCCGCCTGGCAGCACAATCGCGCCGCGGCTTTCCAAGGCATCAACCTGATATCGGCGGTTCCTCCCAGCTTTGGTGAGTTTGTATACTTCTCGGTGGTCACCATGGCCACGCTGGGATACGGAGACGTCATCCCGGCGGATGCCCTCACTCGAACCCTCGCCTGTGTCGAGGTGGTGATCGGCGTCGGCTGGGTGACCGTAGTCCTGAGCGCCGCCTCGGCGCTGGCCCGGCCGCGAGTCAACCAGATGTTGAAGGAGGTTTGGCAGGAAGAGGGCGAGACCGATTCCGAATAGGCGCCGCTGTAAAGTTGAACTGAAGGCCAACCCAAAAAGCTCGCTGGACAATGTGTGGGTCACTGTCATAAGGCCGGCGATTCGTTTATCGTAGATTCTGATCTTGCCCTCGCTGACCGGCTGCAGAGATCTCAGTTTTCCCGCCGGACAATCTCATGGGTCAAAACATCGTCATTCCCAGCCTCGGTCCCCGCACCGTGCGGTCGCCGCTCCGACTCGACGCTCATGGTTCCCTCGAAAGCACCTTTGTTCACGAGGAGATGTTCTATCGCGATCCCTTCGAGGAAGGCCCGGACCATGCAGATTCCGTACGGTTGTTCGAGAGAGCCGGACCGCGCGAAAAGCTCTATTTCGAACCCGCCAAGACAAAGATCGCCATTGTGACATGCGGCGGTTTATGTCCCGGTCTGAACAATGTCATCCGGTCGGTTTATGTTCAGCTTCACTATCACTATGGCGTACCGGCCGTGCTTGGAATTCGCTACGGTCTCTCCGGATTCTCCGCCGAGGCTGCCAGTCCGCCCATCTGGCTGAATTCGGAGATGGTGAACAATATCCACCAGCTCGGCGGGACGTTGCTGGGCACTTCACGCGGGCCGGTCAGCGCGGATATCATTGTTGATTTTCTGGAACAACGTGGCATCAACATCCTGTTCACGGTTGGTGGCGATGGGACGCAACGCGCAGCCCATGGCGTTGTGGAGGAGATTGAACGCCGCAAGCTCAGAATTTCCGTGATCGGAATTCCTAAGACCATCGACGACGATGTGCAGTACGTGAACCGTTCGTTTGGATACTTCACCGCCATTGAGAAGGCCAAGGAAGTAATCGATTCAGCCCACGTGGAAGCGCGTTGCGTGCAGAATGGCATCAGCATCGTAAAAGTCATGGGCCGCGACTCCGGCTTTATCGCTGCAGGTGCCACTTTGGCCAGCCAGGAAGTGAACTTTACCCTCGTACCAGAAGCGCCGTTCCAGCTTGAAGGCGAATGTGGATTGCTAGCTGTGCTACATCGCCGGCTGCTGGAAAGACGTCACGCGGTGATCGTCGTCGCCGAGGGAGCGGGACAACACCTGATGCCACCCTCCGAAGAGCGCGATGCCTCAGGAAATTTGCTGCATCGGGACATCGGGCTTTTCCTGCGGCACAAGATTCAGGAGCACTTTGCCGCGCAGCGACTGCCGGTGGTGATTCGCTACCTGGATCCGAGTTACTACATTCGCAGCGTACCCGCCTCCACGGTCGATTCGGTGCTCTGCGATTCTTTCGCGCGCCATGCGGTTCACGCCGCCATGGCGGGCAAGACCGACATAATTGTCGGCCTGCAACATGGAGTGTTCATCCACGTTCCCATTCCGATGGCGACTACACAGCGCAAGCGGCTTTCGAACGAGGAATGGGCCTCGGTGGTGATGGCAACCGGACAGGGCGATCTCGGGTAGCCTGTAGAACTGATTTGAAGGCAACCATCTTCAATTGCTCCGGCAGAGGTCCCTCCCTATTGTCATCATGAGCGGACTTCAGTCCGCGAGGGATCTGCTTTTCGGCGGCCGATGAGACTATCCGATCTCACCGTCCAGCGGCACGTTCGCCGTCACCAGATGCCGCTTGGCCTTTTCCTGTAACTCCGCGGTCATGGGCACGCTTTTACCAGACTCGAGGCTGGCTTGTACTGCAACGCTATCGCAGGTCGCCACCATCTTGCCGGTCTCGTCGTTGTACATCTGATGGATGAACCGGAAATACTTTTCACCAACGGCCAGAAAGCCGCTCTTGATTTCGACCAGTTCTCCGCCCCTCAACTCTTCGAGGAATTGATAGTTCTGACGCACGATCGCCACGCGCAGATTTCTCTGTTTCATAGAAGCTGGCGTCATTCCGATGGCGTGCAGCAAGAACCAGGTCGCCTGGTCAAAGCGCGAAACATACATGTGCGAGTTCATGTGACTCGCGAAATCGTACTCCGACGCGAGGATAGCGCCTTTGAAAGTGTGGACCCAGTCAGCCATGTTGTCGCCTTTCGGAAGAAACCGCTTTTCGCTTTTCGCTTTTCGCTTTTCGCCCTTCGCTCTTCGCTCTTAGCCACTCGACGCTGCACTGTCATTGCTGATGACTCTGATCGTGCTTAGTTGAGTGCTCAGAGGCATCTTCATCGGTCATCTCTCAAAATTTTGTCATCCTGAGAAGTTCTGTCATCCTCAGCGAGCGCAACGAATCGAGGAGCCTGTCCGCAGCGAAGCCGAGGGACCCTTATTCTGGCCATGCCGCCTGTTCCGCAGCGGCGCCCCTCATCCCATCGGTCTCGCTCTCGCTCCCGATAACTTCTGCCACAAATTCCGCCATCTTCTCCAGGGTCGCTTCTGTCTGGTCGCGATGCGGTGAGTGCTTGCAATTCGGCAGCATCAGAAGTTCGGTCGCGGGTACCTGCGCTTTGATCGCCTCTACTTGGGCGATCGTCCCGTACTCGTCTTCCTCGCCCTGAATGCACAGAATCGGGCAGCGTATTGCCGGTAAATACTCTTCGATGTTCCACGACCGAAAGTGCGGATCGAGCCAAATGTCGTTCCAGCCCCAAAAGGTCGCATCCACGTGCTGGTGATATCGCCCAAGTTTGCACGGCAGGTCGGTCGTCATATAGGCGACTTTGGCATCTGTGATGCTCGCGACGCTCAGGTCCTCCACAAACACATGCGGCGCTTCCAGAATCAACGCGCGTGGCCGCTCGGGATATTTCCCCGCGAAGATGATTGCTATCGATCCACCATCGCTATGGCCCAGCACAATTGGCTTTGCAATGCCAAGCTTGTCGAGCAACTCCGGCAGCACCACTTCGCCTTCGTGATGCATGAATTGCACCGGCCGCTTTTCCAGGAGCTTATCGGAGCCCCCGTGTCCGTAGCGTGAATATGCAAGTACGCCGCAGCCCGTACGTGATGCAAGAAGTTGCGGAAAGTCCTTCCACGACGCCACTGAACCCAGACCTTCGTGCAGCATGACGATCGTCGGGCGATTCCTGTCATCCGGATCGATCCATAGGGTCTCGAGCCGCTTGCCATCAATCAAAACTTCGCCACGTTGTTGAGAGATTCGCAAAGGCTATTCCCTAATCCATCGACGGGTCCCCCGCCCGTTCGGCCAGCGCGGACAGTGTTGTCGTAGATCCTTGCACAGCAACCCGCTGGTGATAGAACCACAGCCCGTGCAGGCCGCCGAGTTCTTGGCCCCCGCCGGCGCGTCCCGGTCCGCCATGCATGAGAGACGGCAGAACGATGCCGTGTCCCGCGTGACTGTCGCCAATCGCAGGATCTACAAGCAGTAGGCGACCATGGGTCGTGCCCAACGCAACGGCTGCCTCGGCTAGAAACTCGGTGTCGCCGCTGAATACCGACGCGGCCAGCGAACCACCTCCGCGCCGTGCAACCGCGAAAGCATCGGCTTTGTCGCGACAGGGGACGACCGTCGCCACCGGCCCGAAGATTTCCAGTTCGTGGACCATGTCTCCGCCTGCGTGGTTATCAAGCTTGAGAAGCGTGGGCGGAACAAATGCTCCCTTGGCGGCATCGACCGGCGCGAAAGGCTCAGGCGAATAGGCAACTTTCGCCTGTGCGCTCAACTTGCGAATTCCCTCTTCCACCGACTTGCGCTGTGCCATGTTCACGACTGGTCCCATGTTTACCGACGCATTGGCCGGATCGCCCACGACGATCTTCGCCAATGCCGCCGCGATCGCGTCAGTCGTGGCCCCTGCGTGTTCGGCAGGAACCAACACGCGCCGAATGGCCGTACACTTTTGACCGGTCTTCGAGGTCATCTCGCGCACAACTTCGCGGACAAAGAAGTCGAATGATGGCGAGCCCGGCGCGACGCCCGGACCGAGCAAAGCAGCATTCAAACTATCGGCTTCGATATTCAGCCGCACACCCTGCCGGCGAATCTGCGGGTGCTGGCGGATTGCCTCACCGGTGTCCGCTGAGCCAGTAAAGGCGACGGCATCACCCAGCCGCAGGTGATCGAGGAGGTCGTTTGGCGAGCCGCAAAGTATGGACAACGATCCTGGCGGAAGAATGCCGGCATCGATCACAGCATGTACCATCTCCTGCGCCAGCCACGCAGTGGATGTTGCCGGTTTGCTAACAACGGGAACTCCTGCCAGCAGGCTGACCGCCGCTTTCTCCCACAGACCCCACGCAGGGAAGTTGAAGGCATTGATATGGACGGCCACTCCGTCGAGCGGAACTCCCACGTGCAAGCCTTGAAAATTCTGGTCACGCGCCAGGCGCATTGGAGAGCCATCGCGAAGGAGGTGAGCCTCGCCGAGCTTGGTGCCAATCTTGGCGAAATATTTCAGCGTGCCGATGGAGCCGTCCACATCAATAGCGGCATCTGCCTTCGTGTTCCCGGAGTTCTTGCGTGCAATCTCGTACCACTCGTCGCGACGAGTCGCCAGCAGGTCGGCAATTTTTCCCAGCAGCTCGGCACGCTGTACGTAGGTGAGGTTGCGCAGCTCGGAACCTCCCACATTGCGGGAGTAGTCGAGCGCAGCTTTCAGGTCGAGACCTTTCGAACTCGCCGAGGCGAGCACCGTACCGTCGCAGGGATTCACCAGCGGCGTGCCGTCTCCCGCGCCAGCCTGCCATTTCCCGCCGAGGTAGCTTTGGAGCACCTTAGTATCCGAGGCAATCCGATTTTCCAGTGTAGTAGCCACGATTTATCTCTTCTCCGATGAAGACGCCAGATGCTGCTCGACCCAAGGCACGGCCCATTGGGCCGCTACCTCTTCAGGCAACGTGCCCGAGCTTGCGTCGTGCGTCAGAATTTCGCCGGCGCGTTTGGCGCCGAGTTGGGTCAGCAGTTTGTCAAAGCGAATTCCGCCAAAACAATAAGTATCTTTGTAGGTGCGATCGCCCAGCGCGATCACCCCGTAAGTCACGCCGGTGAGATCAGGCTTCTCCGTCTCCAGGCTGTTGAAGAGTGCCTGTGCATTGTCGGGGACATCCCCCTGTCCGTAGGTGGAGGTACAGATCAGGAAGGTGCCGCCGCTCTGAAAGGCGCTGGCGTCAAGGCCGTCCATGACGCGTATCGTCACCTGATGGCCAGCCGCCTCCAGCGCTTGCTGCACCTCTTGCGCCACCATTTCGGCTGTGCCGGTCATGGTTCCGACCAGGATCGTAATGTCGAGTCCCATGCTTGTGTTCCTCGCCCCAGGCACTATTATACGTGCGGCCACGGAAGTATAATGCATCCACAGTGAGCCGAAAGCGCGACATAGTGCATGTAGAGGAGAACGATACGGCGGAAGCCTCTGCCCCGTCGATTCCCGCCAACGACGGAGACGGCCTGGAGTCAGATTATCTCCGATTGTTGGGAGAACGTGTCCGCGAGACGCGGGCGCGACGCGGTATGACGCGCAAGATCCTCGCCCACGATTCGGGAGTTTCCGAGCGTTACCTGGCGCAATTGGAAACTGGACAAGGTAATGTTTCGATTTTGCTGCTGCGACAGATTGCGCAGGCGCTCGACACACCTCTGCAGGCGCTTGTCCTCGACGGGCCTGAGCCTCCGGTGGATCTGGTGCACACCACGGAGTTCTTGCGGCGGTTGCCGACGACGGAATTGGTGGAAGCTCGCCGTCTCCTGGTGGAACACTTCGGTGGCGTTGACTTGGGCGCAAGACGCGGTCGTATCGCGCTGATCGGTCTGCGCGGGGCTGGTAAGTCCACTCTAGGAGCGATGCTCGCCGATCGACTGGAAGTGCCGTTCCTCGAACTGGATCGGTTGATCGAGCAGGAGAGCGGGGTCAGCCTCAGCGTGATTTTCGATCTCTACGGCCAGAGTGGCTTTCGACGGCTGGAACGCCGCGTGTTAGATCAGGTCATCGAACGCTATCCGCGATTCGTGTTGGCCACCGGTGGCAGCCTGGTTTCCGAGCCCGCGACCTTCGAGCGGCTGCTCACCATGTGCTTTACCGTCTGGCTGCGGGCCACGCCAGAGGAACACATGGAACGCGTCATCGCGCAGGGCGATATGCGCCCGATGGCGGATAATCGTGAATCCATGTCAGACTTGCGGCGCATTCTTGATGTGCGGGAGCCGCTTTATCGCAAGGCGGACGCTACCATCGACACAGGCGGGCGCCCGGTGGAAAAAAGTATGGGGATGCTGGAGCATGCAATTCGCGAGGATTAACTAATTCCCTGGCCCGAAGACCTGCACCATAATTCCGCTGCACTGTCCGAAGAAATGCACTATAATGCATCTATACACGTGGGGAACCTATACGCCAGCCTGGCGCTGCCTTGAGGAGAGTTCGACCTGACATGCCAACCGTAAATGAGAAGGAACTGGTCACGTTTGACGTGGCTCCGGGAGAGCATCGCCATTGGCGACTCTCGATTGATGGCCGCGTGGCGACGCTAGCCATGGACGTCAATGAAGATTGCGGCCTGAAGCCCGGCTACAAGCTCAAGCTCAACTCTTACGACCTTGGCGTTGACATTGAACTGCACGACATACTGCAATGCATCCGCTTCGAGCATCCCGAGGTGGCCTGCGTGGTGCTTACCAGCGCGCGCGAACGCATGTTCTGCGCCGGCGCCAACATTTATATGCTGGGCACCTCATCGCACGCCTGGAAGGTGAACTTCTGCAAATTCACCAATGAAACCCGCAACGGCATGGAAGACTCAAGCCGGCACGATGGATTGAAGTTTCTTGCCGCGCTGAACGGCACCACCGCCGGCGGTGGCTACGAACTCGCGTTGGCATGCGACGAAATTCTGCTGGTCGATGATCGTTCCAGTGCCGTGAGCTTGCCCGAAGTCCCGCTGCTGGGGGTGCTGCCCGGCACCGGCGGCCTGACGCGCGTGGTGGACAAGCGCAAGGTGCGTCGCGATCTTGCCGACATGTTCTGCACCAACCCGGATGGGATCAAGGGGGAGCGAGCGAAAGAGTGGGGCCTGGTGGATGATATTGCGGTCCCGGGAAAATTTTCAGAACTGATGCGCGCTCGAGCGTCAGCCTTAGCAGCCGATTCGACGCGCCCCGCCACCGCAGCCGGCATCAAGCTGACCCCGCTGCAACGCACGGTTGACGACAACGGCTACCACTACAAACACGTTGACGTCACGTTCGATCGCTCGGCGCGAACGGCGACACTGACCGTGCGCGCACCCGAAGGACTGCAACCCGTCGAGCCGGATGCGATTCACGCTGAAGGCGACCAGTGGTGGCCGCTGGCAATGGCGCGCGAGCTTGACGACGCCATTCTCATGCTGCGGGTCAACGAAGCAGAACTCGGACTTCTCCTGCTCAAGACCTCGGGCAGTGCTGAAGCGGTGCTCGCTTCCGACGCGGTTATGCTGGAGCATCGCAATGATTGGCTGGTACGCGAAACCATCGGCATGCTGCGCCGGACCCTGGCGCGGCTGGACGTTTCTTCGCGCAGCATGTATGCCATCATCGAGCCAGGATCGTGTTTAGCCGGTGTGCTCTTCGAACTGGCTCTGGCGGCCGATCGCAGCTACATGCTGGCGGGTCCGGAAGACGAAGGTGACACGCCCAATCCGAAGATTGCATTGGACGAAATGAATTTCGGTTTGCTGCCTGCCGTCAACGATCGCGGCCGGCTCGAAACTCGATTTAGTGGCAATGCACGATGCATGGCAGGAGCGGTAGAAGCCAAAGGCAAACTGCTTGGACCCAAAGAGGCTCTTCAACTTGGCCTCATCACGGTGGCGCCGGACGATCTCGATTGGGAAGACGAAATTCGAATTGCCATCGAAGAGCGCTCAGCGCTCTCGCCGGACGCGCTTACCGGCATGGAAGCAAACCTGCGCTTTCCGGGCGCCGAAACCACGGAGACGAAGGTTTTTGCTCGCCTCTCGGCGTGGCAGAACTGGGTATTCATCCGGCCGAACTCGACGGGCGAGCATGGCGCGCTTAAGCTCTTCGGCACCGGCTCGAAGGCGCGCTTTAATTGGGAGAGAGTGTAGGGTAGTGCGGCGCTTTACCTGCATTTTCTTTAAGGAAGATCGCAAGTTGAAAGGGCACGGCTTACAGCCGTGCCGTTACGTAGGCGTGGAGAGTTGGGCTTCAGCCCCTGAGGTAACTCGCAATTCCTCGACACCGAGATCCCTCAGTGGCTAAAGCCATCTCAAATTGTGCCAGCTTGCGGCACGGCTGAAGCCGAGCCCCTTCAAGGCGTAGGACCTTTATCAATAATCCTAGTGAAAGCACGGCACGAGGGCTGAATTTTAGGAGTATCGAATGGCAATTAATTATCAAGACCGCATTCCCAACAACGTGGATCTCGGCTCTAACCGCACGTTGCAGCGCGCGCTGGAACACTGGCAGCCGGAATTCTTGAAGTGGTGGCAGGACCTCGGTCCGCGCGACTTTCAGGTGGCGGACGTTTACCTTCGCACCGCGACCTCAGTGGATGCCAAAGGCTGGGCCACCTATGGATTCGTACAAATGCCGGACTATCGCTGGGGTATCTTTCTGGCTGACCGCGATCCCGACCGCAAGATCGGTTTCGGCGATAACTATGGGCAGGAGGTCTGGCAGCAGATTCCCGGTGAGTTCCGTGCCATCTTGCGCCGCCTAATCGTTACGCAAGGCGACACCGAGCCCGCATCGGTCGAGCAACAGCGTATGCTCGGACACACCGCTCCCTCGCTTTATGACCTGCGCAATCTGTTTCAGGTGAATGTTGAAGAGGGCCGCCATCTGTGGGCGATGGTTTACCTGCTGCACGCTTACTTTGGGCGCGATGGCCGCGAAGAGGCTGAAGAGTTGCTGGAACGCCACTCCGGCGACGCGAACAAGCCGCGCATCCTCGGCACGTTCAATGAGCCGATCAGCGACTGGCTCAGCTTCTTCATGTTCACCTACTTCACCGATCGCGATGGCAAGTTCCAGCTGAAGTCGTTGGCGGAGTCGAGTTTCGATCCGCTGGCGCGGACGTGCTCGTTCATGCTAACCGAAGAAGCGCACCACATGTTCGTTGGCGATACCGGTATTAACCGCGTGGTGAGACGGACGCTGGAAGTGATGAAGGAGTTGGGCACAGAAGACCCTCTAGCAGTCCGCAACGCCGGCGCCATCGATCTGCCCACCGTGCAGAAGTATCTGAACTTCTGGTTCAGTTCGTCGCTTGACCTGTTTGGTTCGGAGACTTCCTCGAATGCTGCTTCCTATTTCGCCAACGGATTGAAAGGGCGACCGGACGAGACGCAATACGAAGATCACGTCGCCGCCGAACAGACCTTTGCGCTGGAACTGCCGGACGGAAATGGCAGCACGAAGACCGAGCAGATTCCGATGCGCAACGCCATGAACGAAGTCACGCGCGGCTCTTACGTGCGCGACTGCGAGCTGGGCGTGAAGCGTTGGAACCGGCTGATCGAGAAGGCAGGCTATTCGTTCCGCTTGTCACTACCCAGCACGCGTTTTCGGCGCAATATCGGAAGCTGGGCCGGAGTTCCCACCGATCTAACCGGGCAGCCGATCGGCCAGGAGCAGTTCCACGCCCAGCTTGCCAACTGGCTTCCGAGTGAGAGTGACCGGGCGTACATCATGAGCCTAATGCATGGAGTACACGAGCAAGGCAAGATGGCCGCGTGGATCGCGCCTCCGGATCGCGGCATCAATAACAATCCCGTGGACTATGAGTACGTCAGGATGCATTGAGCAGACGCTCTTCGCTGTTCGCCTTTCGCTTTCGCCTTTCGCTCTTCGCGAAACCAGTTCACCACGGCGATGCCAAGGGGTTGATTTGAAGGCCCCAGTTTTGCAACCCGTATGGCACAAACTTTCTTGGCCAGCACCGTGATGAACTTCGTGTCGGCGAAAAGCGAGGAGCGCAAAGCGGCATTCATGCGACACATTGCCATCATCGGTAGCGGCCCGGCAGGATGTTACCTAGCGGACAACCTGCTTCGCCTGATTCCGGATGCTTCCATCGACATCTTCGAGCGGTTGCCCGTGCCTTTCGGACTGGTCCGGTACGGAGTTGCTCCCGATCATCAGGGCACGAAGGCTATAGCGCGGGTACTCGACCGCGTGCTCTCCCGTGACCGCGTCGGCTTTTTCGGCAATGTCGAAGTTGGACGCGACATTCGCCTTGACGAGTTGATGTCGCTCTACGATACGGTGGTGCTGGCAACCGGCGCCTCATGCGACCGTCGTCTCAACATTCCGGGCGAAGAGCTTCCCGGGGTCCTTGGTTCGGGCGCATTCACCGGGTGGTACAACGGACACCCGGATTATGGTCCGCCGGCAATCGAGGGTGTCCGTTCCGCCGTAGTTATAGGAAACGGGAATGTGGCGATTGATGTGGCGCGCGTTCTCGCCAAAGATGCGACCGAGTTGGCGGGTTCCGATCTTTCGCCCGAAGTGACATCGTGGCTGGAAGCGCAACCGATCCAGACCATCCACATCGTAGGCCGGCGCGGTGCTGCCGACGCGAAGTTCACGCAGCATGAACTGGCTGAACTCGGTGATTTGCAACGTGCGGCTGTAATCGTGGTGGATCCGGCTGCCCTGTCCGGCGATGGCGCAATCGTCGAAACCTTGCGGAGTTTCGCTGCAAACAAGTCACGCAGCGCCCCGGTCACGATTAACTTTCACTTCAACTTAACGCCGACCGCCTTTTTTGGCGAAAGCAGTCTTGGCGCTGTAGAGTTTCGTGCGGCCGATGGAACGCTTTGTAAAATTCCGGCTCAGCTCGCCGTTACCTGCATCGGATACGAGAGCCGGCCTTGCTGCACAACCAGTCCCGCCAACGGAATTTTTCGCAACGAGGCAGGAAAAATCAAAGATCGGCTGTATGTGGTTGGATGGGCGAAGCGAGGGCCATCGGGAACGATTCCGACCAATCGGACCGAAGCTCAGCAACTGGCACAGAGAATCGCGCAAGAGGCGCTGGATGGCGAGCGAGCGGGACGGGCCGGGGCCCGGCAACTGCTCGAACAACGGCAAGTTTGCTGGGTGGACCACGCCGCGTGGCGTAGGATTGATGAGGCGGAATTAGCTCGCGCCCGTAACGAGCGTTGCCGTCACAAGTTCATTACCTCCGCTGAGATGTTAGAGGCCGCGCAGTTAGGCGAGCTCCGCCGGACATAAATTTTTGTTCCTTCTTGACCTCACCGGAATCAAATCGTCGCCCGCAAGAGAAACCAACTCGAAGCTCTGGGCTTCGAACCCAGGAGGGAGGACAATTGAGGATCGCCGCCTCCAGCGACGAAATTTGGTAAGGTACGCTGTACACTGCGGTCCAACCGCATCCTGTAGCCAATGAGCAATGTGATAAAAGCGTCCGAGGGCAAGCTCGCCCCGCACCACAGTCATCGGGCAGGACTGCGCACGGTGGCGATTGTGGAGGCGCTCAAGGGGTGCTTGGCATTGCTAGGTGCGTATGTCTTCATTCACATGATCCGCCGCGACGTGGATTTCGAGGAGGCCGCGGAGCATGTTCTCTTCTTCTTTCACATCAACCCTTACCATCACCGGTTGTCGGAGCAGTTTCTGAGGGCCGCCGACAAGATCTCCACCACCAGCATCGCGATGATTGCGGGAATCGCCATCGTTTACGCTATCCTGCGATTCCTGGAAGGTTACGGGTTGTGGAAGCAGCGCGTATGGGCGGAGTGGCTGGCCATTATCTCAGGCTGCATTTATCTTCCCTTTGAAGTCTACAAACTGATTCGTCATCCCAACGAGCTTCACTGGATCATCTTGGGTATCAATATCCTGGTCGTCCTTTACATCGGCTGGGTACGGTGGGACGAAATTGCGGCCGCCCGGCAGCGGAAATATCCAGTTCCTGCTGCGAACGATTAAGATGCAACGCCGGAGGAGCGTAGCGGTCGGTGTAGTTCGCTTGCGCATCGACTTTCGTACCCACCCAGTCATGGAACTCGGCGAGCTGCGAAGAATAGCTGGCCACACATGGGGCGCGCGCGATAAGCCAAGGTTCGAGATAGAGGTCGAAGCTGGTGGAATTCGTCATGGTCGCCTCCACAGCGTGGCGAGGAGCCAACTAGATCGAGCTTAGACCTTTAGCCAAGACTGGCACAGCGAGATTTTCGCCGGAAGAGTCTTCCCTTTTATTTCTGCGCAACCGTTTGCAGAATTAGACTCTCCAGCTGCGACAGGCGCTGCTGCATTGCTTCGATTTCTTTCTGCTGGGTCCTGATCACGTCCTGTTGCGCCGTGACTACGGCATGCTGCTTCTGTAATTCGTTCAACAGCATGGGCGCGAGATATTGATACTTCACGGTGTAGGGTGCACCGTCCTGGTCGTAAGCGACGAGCTCGGGATAGACGTCGGCCACTTCTTCGGCGATCAGCCCGTATTGCAAAGTGCGCGGGCGCTTGTCGTACTCAGGCCTGTAGAGGAAGGTCACCGGCCGCAGCTTCAGCAAGCCGTTGCTGCTGTCTCCCATATCGGTGATCTGTTCCTTGAAGCGGCGGGACGAAACTACCGTACCGAGCTGACCGTTGCTGTCCACATAAACTGCTACACCGCTTCCTCCGACCGTCGACCCATAGATGCCTGAGATGTAGGCTGCGGTTTGGGGGCCGAAGCCAATCCCGATGTCGCCCCCGATGCGGATGGTGCTGGATTCTGAAGTGAGGCCTGCATTGCCGATGTAGATATTATTGTTGCCGGTCAGGTTGTTATGTCCCGCGAGGGCGCCATAAAAGGTATTGCTGTCTCCGGTTGTGTTGCGGCTACCTGCGTAATAGCCGACGAAGGTGTTGGTGCCGCCAGTGGTGTTGCTATTGCCAGCCTGGTAGCCGTCGAACAGGTTGTAGCGCCCGGACCCCACAACATCGTGGGCGCCGGCTCCCACGCCGAGAAACAAGTTCGCGTCAGCCAGGCTGCCAACGTTCAGGACATTGTAACCACCGATCTGGTAAGAGCCCAAGGTTGAGTTCACATTGCCGTTGCCATCCACGCTGAACTTCTCGACTCCATTGTTCTGTCCGCTCAGGACCTCGCCGCCCGCAGTGTTGTTGAACACTCCCGCCGTCCCCGCTGGACTGGCGACGGAAGCGCTGATTCCGACGGTGCTTCCGGTAGTAGCCGTCGACAGCCCGCGCACTCCGGTACCGCCGGTGCTGCTGGAGTAGCCCTTCAACCCGTACGTTGACCCTGTAGTCGCCGTGGCAAATCCCAGCAGACCAACGCCGATGTTGCTGGCACTCATGCCTTCCACGCCGTAAGCCATCGCCGAAGTCGAGTAGGCCTGCCCGAAAATGGCGACACCAGGCCCGTTGATCGCGCCGACCACAGCATCCGAGGTGGTCGTGCTGGTGGTGGTGGCGAGGATTCCTAATCCGCTTCCTGTTTGCGTGACCTGAACGATCTGGTCGGTCGTCGAGCCGCTGAAGTTGGTCGGACCCTGAAGAATGGCCAGCTTGGATGACAACTGATTGTGGCTCTTTCTCGTGGCCGCCTGTGTGTGAACGGGACCAGCGCTGGAGACGACGACGCCGGAAGAATTGGTTGAGTTCAAGTCTTTCGCGAGTACAAAATCAGAGAGGCTCTTACCCGCGAGAGTTTCCGCTTCATGAGCTTTGAAGGCGTAAGGTACGCTCACCAGTAGCACGCGCGGCTGCTCAACTTGTCCTTGCACCTGCACGCCAAGCCAGCGCTGTTCTTCTTGCGAGAACAGATCGCTCGGTAATCCCGCGGCGGTTGTACTTCCCAGCAAGACGCTATAGTTGCCGTTGGCGTCGGGCGTTATGTTCTGCGTCTCCATCCAGAGAGCCGCACCGCCATCCTGTTGCTTGTAGATGGCAAAGGTCACACCCGTGGTGGATGCGACCGGCGCCGCGCTGGCATCCTTCAGCGTTCCGTCATAGCGAATAAGGTTAGGAACCGAGATGGTTGGCGTTTGTTGGGCCAGGCTGATGCTGACGAGAAACAGAACGGACAGAGCAATACCGATGCCGGTGCGGAAGCGGGACATGAAAAAGGGATCCTTTCGTGCGATGGCCCGTGAGGACATCTGCGGGTCGTGGTGGTGGCTCTGGATTTGATTCCGGGGCGAAGCTGCTGTCAAGCAATATCGGGCGAGTGCATGCCCGTCGAATCACGTGCACAAGACCCTCGGCAAGCCCGCCCCCAGCATTAAAACATCTTCGACGCGCATTTCGTACTTGCATTTCACCGCCGAGTTGTGGCAAGGTAACGTTCGCGTCAGGAGAAACGTCCGATGATCATTCGCACACACAACTCGATGTGCAGGCAATCAGCGCCAGAATTGGTGCTCGATGGCCGCCGGGCGTGGTTTGTAGTCTGTAGCTAAACTCCGGCGTCCATCGCCTACCAATCGCTAAATCCTTTACCGTCGTTCAGCTCGCGGGTTGCGTCTTCGCATACCGACGATTGCCGGTTTGTCAGCCATTGCCGCCACAAACAGCGACGGTGCCCGCAATCGACTAGCCAGGCGGCCCGCAAGCTTCAGATCTGTTTTCGTTCTTTGCTTGCTGGTCCTTTGCAGCCAGGTTTTTCTTGCAGTGTAGGTGTGAGGTGAGCCATGTTGACCTTGAATATTCTGGCCAATGAAAAGCGGCGAGAGGCCCTGTGTACTGCGTGCGTCTACGAGGTTACGCAGAAGGGCTACAACGGCGAGAAGCTCACCTTTTGCAACTATGCAGGCGAGCTGCGCGAACTGAAGTTCGAGGTTTGCGAATGCAGCGTCTATGTTGACAACCGCGTCGCCAAGCCGGCGAAGGTCGCCGGCTTCCTCAAGCCTGGAGGAAATTCCAGGCCCAACATCACGGTGATCAAGATCGCTTAGCCGCCAAGCTTAACAAAATCGATTGGGAACGAATGCCACCGAATGAATCTATTCGGTGGTTTCCGATCGGTGCAGCCCTCGGCCAAATGCCGATTAGAAAGCAGTTCCTGTGACTACGATTTTCGTGAAGAATGAGACTCCCATGGGAGAGCGCTCCAAGTGCGCTTCGTGCACTCATGCCCATATTCTGCGCGGGTTCCGCGAGAGCGAAGAGGTCGTGTACTGCACTTTTCCGTTCAGGCAGATCCTGGCCGTGCCGTTCAGGGTCCGCGAGTGCTCGAATCATATGGACAAGACCCGGCCGACTTGGGAGCAAATGGAGGACTTGGCCATTCAGGTTCTCCCAACCTCCTCTGCCAAGCCCGCCGGATTTCGCCGGCGGAAAGGCACCGAGGAGAAATGCGCGAGTGAAGTGCTGGCGGCGGAAACCGTCAACCGATAGAATCCCAGCCGGAGACTTTCGGCTGGGATTCACTCTTCATGGCTTACATCTTGTTGGAAATCTGCTGCGGCTCAACCGAAGATGCTGTGGAAGCGGAGCGTGGCGGCGCCGACCGCGTGGAGTTGTGTTCGGCATTGTTCCTCGGCGGGCTGACTCCGTCCATAGGCTCGCTCATTGAGGCCAAGCAACGCCTGAAGATTCCGGTGATGGCAATGAACCGACCGCGGCCGGCCGGCTTCTACTATTCGCCGGTGGAATTTGCGGTGATGGAGCGCGACGCCGACCTGCTACTTCAGCACGGCGCTGACGGAATCGTCTTCGGCATCCTTAACCCGGATGGCACGGTCGATACCCGGCGCAGCGACATGATCTGCCGCCGCATTGAATCGCGGCAGGCGGTGTTTCATCGTGCCTTCGACGTCACCCCTGATCCCTTGCGCGCATTGGAAGAATTGATCGACCTAGGAATTACGCGTGTGCTCAGCAGCGGTCAGCGCAGTGGCGCGCCGGAAGGCAGTGCGCTCATCCGGCAACTGATGGAGCGTGCGGCTGGAAGGATCGAAGTGCTGCCGGGCGCCGGCATCGGGCTCGACAATGTGCGCGACCTGATCGCCACGACGGGGTGCACCCAGATTCATATGACTGCATTTATCGAACGCCAGGAAACCTCGACGCAATCCAATCCGCAGCTCAGATTTGGAGATCCGTCCAGCCCAGCGGAATCAAGTTATGAGGTGACTGACTCCGCCTTTGTTCGGCGAATGAAGGAAGAACTGCGGACTTGCAGTTAGGACCAGGTCTGACCCGTGCTCGTTGCGAAGACCGTCGGCAACGCAGCAGCTCCGTTCTACCCTCGTCGGCAGGTCAACGGCTGGTGGTGAACTCTGTCGTGTTGGTTATGTAAAGTTCGTGCACTTTTTGGTTGACCTCGTCGGGCGTGAGGCCGGTTGAGACCATGTAGTTGCGCAATTCATTTCGTTGATTCGCATCAACTGTCACCTTCGGTTTTCCATCCACATAGACCTGTACAGCCGAGCGATCTCTGACCAGCCGATAATTGTGCATGACTCATTGTAGTTGGTAATGCCACGGCGTGTTCTTCGAGCCAACCTGGCTGAACTTGGCCTCTGACAAAACTCGGCAAGGGTTGCCTGTCCCAGTGATAAAACATGCTGCGGAATTATGTTGGCAAAGGCATCTCGCGCTTTACGGGATCCATCAGAGTACAGGTAAGCCCAACCAAGGAGAACAAAACAATATGTCAGATCAGCAGAGCGGCAAGCAAAACCAAGGGATGCAGCAGGACGATTTGAAGAAGAACAACCCGGGCCAACAGAATCCGGATCAGCAGCATAGCGGCCAGCAGCAGCATGGTGGACAGCAGCAAGGCGGACAGCAGAAGAATCCGCAGTCGGACCGCGACCGCGATCAGTTCAACAAGGACCAGCAGAAGAAACCGGCATAATCAGACGCCTTCCTCAATTGCTGAAGGCGGTTGCGCGGCGCCAGAGAGAGAAGCACGCTGCGCAATCTTCAGTGCAGATGTTCACAGACGAGCTCTAACTCTCTCATCAGTCGAACCTGGCTGGATGTGAGATCAGAGCGAACTCAATACTGCGGCTTCGGGGCGTATGTTGGCCTCTGAAGCCGTTTGTATTTGTGCCTGCGGGAATCCTTAACCGGTTTGACGATAAATGTCGCAACAATAACAACAATAAATCGAGGCACCCGTGACGGGTGCCTCGCAAGATTATTTTGCTCGAAGTTGAAGCCTAACGATTCGCCTGAAATTTTCTGCGAATCACTCCACCGACGCCCAGCAAGCCGCTTCCCAGCAGCAACAGGCTGCTCGGCTCGGGCGTTGTGCTGCTGTTCTGGCTAACCGAGACGTTGTCGAGGGCTATGTACGCCGGATCATCGCGGAAGCTGAACTGAATGGTATCGCTACCGGTTCCGGTCACGGTGAACGACTCCAAGGTCCAGTTTCCTCCAGTGTTAGGATCGGTTTGGCTGAAAAGCGACGTGCCATCCCATGACGCACTGAAGTCACTGGGGTCGTCCCCAACTGCGTTCAGCCAGAAGCTAAACGTGTAGTGCGCACCAGAAGTTGTGGCCAGCGTCTGGCTCAGGGTTCCATCACTGCCGACCGGGCCTAGGACAGCATAAAAAGAGCCATCCTGCGCACCTGTATAAACATAAAACGGACCAGACACGACCTCGGTGTCTTCGAAGTTGCCGCCTGTAGTCCAGCCAGTAAAGTCGCCGGTCTCAAAGCTGCCATTAGTAACGAGATTGGGGCTAGCGAAGGCCGGTGCTCCTACAACAAGAACAACTACGAGAGCGAGCACGGCCAGCAGGGCTTTCTTTTTCATATTTCCTCCGGGGCTAAGGTTCGGATTTTCCCAAAAATGGTACTGCCCAAGTAGGGAGCGCAATTTAAGTTCCAATATCGAACTAATGAATTCATTAACTTAGCTGGGTTGATTAACGGACGTCGCACACTCTTGCACTGAGTGGGAAAGGAAAGTACTCCAGTCACCAAGGGAAACTGAGGCACCCGTGACGGGGTGCTTCTAAAGACTAATTGCTCGAAACTTGCGGTTTAACGATTCGCCTGGAACTTTCTGCGGATCATTCCACCGACACCCAGCAAGCCGCTTCCCAGCAGCAACAGGCTGCTCGGCTCGGGCATGGTGCTGCTGTTCTGGCTAACCGAGACGTTGTCGAGGGCTATGTACGCCGGATCATCGCGGAAGCTGAACTGAATGGTATCGCTACCGGTTCCGGTCACGGTGAACGACTCCAAGGTCCAGTTTCCTCCAGTGTTAGGGTCGGTTTGGCTGAAAAGCGACGTGCCATCCCAGGATGCACTGAAGTCGCTGGGGTCATCCCCAACTGCGTTCAGCCAGAAGCTAAACGTGTAGTGCGCGCCAGAAGTTGTGGCCAGCGTCTGGCTCAGGGTTCCATCACTGCCGACCGGGCCCATGGTGGAATAAAAGGTGCCGTCTTCCGCACCTAGATAGTCGTAAAACGGACCCGAGACAACCTGGCTGAACTCGAAGTTGCCGCCTGTGGTCCAGCCGGTATAGTCGCCGGTCTCAAAGCTGCCATTAGTAACGAGGTTGGGGCTAGCGAAGGCCGGTGCTCCCACAACAAGAACAACTACGAGAGCAACCGCGGCCAGCAGGGCTTTCTGTCGCATGTTTCCTCCGGGGACTTAGGCTTCGGCTCGTCCCCAAATAGGGACAACGCCGCGGGCAAAAATGCAATTTGGGCTCCATTTCGAGTCCAATAGATTCAAGGACTTAGCCGTTGGAATGTACCAAGCGGTTGCAGAATCTTGCGATGTGTGGGAAGAACACTACTATGCGGCGCAGGTTACTTCGCCAGGACGCTGTCGGCCATTTTCTGCGCCTGTTCCATATTCTCGGAGAGAGCCTTGGCCCTCTGAGTGGCAAGTTGCGACTCCTGGTGACGTCCTTCTTGAGCAAGGGCTCGGGCGAGCAGCAGATATCCCCAGTCGAAAGGAGCAATCTTCAGGGTCTTCGTATAGGCTTGAATTGCGGTGTTCAGGTCCCCGGCTTTGTGCGCTATTATTCCTAGTCCCAACCACGAACGAGCGTCGTAAGGATTTATGGTTATCGCCTCCTGAAAACTCTCTCGCGCATGGGTGTAGTCCTTCAGGTCGCGATAAGCGTAGCCCATATTGCTGAAGGCCTGGGCCCGACTCTGAGCGTTCACTTTCTTCGCATCCTGCGTCATCGCGATGACTTTCTTGTACCGCTCAATAGCTCCCGCCGGGTTATTGTGCCTCTGCTCGTAAGCGCCGATGTTCACGTTGCTATCGGGATCGGACGGATTGATGGTGGCAGCGGCCCGAAAATGCGGTATGGCTTCTTCCACCTCTCCCTGGTTGAGCCATGCATGGGCGAGAACATCTTGGGCGACCCAGTTGTTCGGGTTGGCCTGCAGCGCTTGCGACTCTAGAGCTATTACTTGTGACCACAACCTTGAGTTGTCGCTCCAATAGCCAAGCTGCCGGCGAGTGGTCATCGCGAGCGCCAGCAATACGGTGACACCGACTCCGAGCTGCCAAGCCGAGGCAATGTGCCGGTGCTCTCCCCAGTCGGCCGCTCCCCAACAGGCCATGATGAACAGTCCCACAAAAGGTAGATAGGCGTAGCGATCAGCCATCGCCTGTACCCCCACTTGGACAAGCCCGATCATAGGAACCATAGTTCCCAGAAACCATAGCCAGCCGACCATGAGGTAACGCCGGCGATATCGTGCTGCAAACACCAGGCCTGTAATCGCCAGCAACAGTAGGAGTGCGGTCAATACCTCCCAGAGTCTGATAGAACTTCCGGGATGCGGGTAGATCAAAGCCAAGTGAGAAGGCCAGATCGCCTTGCCCAAGTAGCGCACATAGGCAACGATCGCATTCTCAATACGTAGCGGGAATGGCTGCCTATGGGGGCCGCTCATTGAACCGGACTCGTATTGTGCGCTAATGGTGACGACAGCACTGGCCACCGAAAGCACCAACAGGGGAAGCTTCTCCATCAGCAGCCACGAGAATGTCTGCGACGGAACATTCGGCTCGCCAGGTGTCACTGACGAAACTTGGGCGGGCCTGTACATACGCTGCAGCGGCCAGTAATCCCACAGCAACAGGACAAACGGCAGGGTGATGACTTGCGGTTTGGCCATTAATCCCATGGCATACAACGATGCGACCAGCAGATAGCGTGGCAGGCGCGGTTTACGGGCATACCAGCGATAGGCACCCAGCGCCAGCAGAAAAAACATCATGCTGAGCAAGGTCTTGCGCTCGGCGATCCAAGCCACGGATTCAACATTAATAGGGTGCAGAGAAAAAAGAGCAGCGACCATCGCGCTTCGGCCTGCACAACCTGTGGCCCGCCACAGGACCCAGAACAACAGCAACACGTTGATGACATGGAGCAACAAATTCATCTCGTGATGCTTGCCAGCGTCCAAGTCGAACATCTGACAGTCGAGCGCGTGCGAAAGCCATGTCAGGGGGTGCCAGTTTGACGCATAGAAGGACGTAAACGCCCACTGCACGGTCTCCCAGCTGAGGCCAGCTTGCACCGGGGGGTTATGAAGCACATAAACGTCGTCGTCGTAGTTCAGGAAAGGATGCCCGCTCACCGGGTAGTAAAGCACAACCGTAGCAAGTGCGAGGCAAGTGACAAGCAGCAGGATCCGCCGGAGTGGCGATGGGAGTAGGCCGGTGCGAGTCCGGGTTTGTGCGCCTCTTCGCTTTCTCGTCCCGGTTTTCTCGCGAATAGGCACTCGTTCCGTCATTGGTGGCGAATAATCCGACCCGCGATGCTCCGTAACATCCCGGACTTATTCAGGATTCTATGCCGTGATCCGGTTCTGCCGGCGGCTGGCTGCTTTGCGACCTCTTTAACAAGATTGGCAAGTTCTCCTAAGTGATTACTTCACAATAAGTTAGCCTCTAATTTTTGTTCCAACATTTCCCCAACAAATTCCTTACCTGTTTTTAACTCCCTCTTTAGGACTTCCAACCGGCTGCATTGCTACTTTGCACTCGTGGCCGGTGATTGGTTCACAGGCTGAGAGCAGAAGAAAGTTGACTGGCTTTCGCCTTGGGCACACCGGCAGCAAATCAGTTTTCGGCCGCCGCGAACACACTTAAAAGAGGAGAAACACCATGAAACGCTTTGCCTTCACCCTGACCTTGGCCCTGCTGCTCTCCACCGCGATGTGGGCGCAGTCGTACAATTTCCAGACCGTCAACTAC
The DNA here is from genome assembly GCA_963748225.1 of uncultured Acidobacteriaceae bacterium. Lineage (GTDB taxonomy): Bacteria > Acidobacteriota > Terriglobia > Terriglobales > Acidobacteriaceae > Bog-257. The sequence continues at coordinate 377,186 of CAVVHW010000007.1, read as the reverse complement.
CCTGGCGACACGTTCACCCAGTTGTTGGGTATCAACAACAGCATGCTGATTGCGGGCTACCACAATGTGAATGAGAACTCGGGATTCACTCTCAAACTGCCTGCGACCTTCCTCACCGAGAACTATCCTAACTCGATGATGACTCAGGTCATCGGCATCAACAACAACGGCTACACCGATGGTTTCTACGTCGACAACAACGGCATTACCCATGGCTTCTATAACGTACGAGGCGGGAGCGCCACGGGTAAGTTCTACAACGTCGATTATCCTGGCACGCCCTTTAACCAGTTGCTCGGCCAGAATGATCTGGGCCAGGCGTCAGGCTACTACAGCATGAGCCCGGACAACACCACGCCCGACTTTCCTTACGTGTACGACCAATTGGGGGGCGGTGTTTTTCAGGTAATCAACATTCCAGCCGCCGTCGGAGGCGCTCAGGCCACCGGCATCAACAACTCACAGCAAATCTCCGGGTTCTACATCGACGCCCAAGGCACGAACCACGGCTTCCTGCTGAACTTCGGGCTGTTGGTGACGCTCGATGCCCCTGGTAGCACCTTCACCCAGGCACTGGGCCTGAACAACCGCGGACAAGTCGTCGGCGACTACATGGACGCGGGCGGCAATACCCACGGCTTCGTGTGGACTAACTCTGCCGGTTTCGTCACCGTCGATGACCCCAGCGGTATCGGTACGACCGTCGTCAACGGCATCAATGACGCGGGCGACCTTGTCGGGTTTTATGGCGCGTCTCCGATAAACAGCGGATTCGTCGCCACCCCACGATAAGGCCTGACCCTCGTAGCAAACACCTTACCCCGTCCCCCGAAGTGGGACGGGGATTTTTTTGGCCGGCGCAAGGAAATAATCAGTTGTGTAATGACTCGTTTAGGCTCACCAGATTTTGCGGGACCACATGAATGAAGCCCCCACGCGGGCTGTCGATGTCCGCTATGAGCAGGAACGCGATGGAGACGACCAGCGGCAGCACAAAAAGCAGGCTGGATTTTGGCTTCTCGGTATGCGTGCCATAGCCGACCAGCAGGTTGCAGCAGACGGCGATCGCGATCATCAAACTCCATGCTGACGTCGGAATACGGTTCCACCATGCGGCTTGGGTGTATCCCTGAGAGTTCAACACGTCGTTCATACCCGCGACTGCGAGGGCGATTACGGGAGTCGGTTGCGCCAGGGCTGGACCCTGCACTGCGGACCACATCTCCGACTGCAGTTGAGCCGTGTCGGAATTGATCCGGTGTAGCTCAGCTCCACGACGGGTGCGGTAGAACTCTATCCGCAAATCGAGATACTTCCTAAGCTGGGCATGCACTGCAGCCGCATTCGAAGCTGGCAGCAGATCGGCGCGGACATACTCCGTGCCAATCGCATTGGCCTCGGCTTCCTCGTAATTCTTGCGCAGGTCGTAGCGGGCGACGGCCATCGAGAAACTGAATCCGATGATGAGCGCCAGGAGCGTCAAGGTAGCGGTCTGCACCAGCGCAAAATCTTCACGTTCGTCGTCTTTCAGGGGCCGGCGGCGCCGCCAGGCAGTTCCAATCTGCGCCGAGAGCCACAATATGACCAACACGAAAAAGAAGAAAACGCGGGGATAATTCAACATGGGGTGTGCTCCTTACTAGTTTCAGCTTAGCTTATCTACGCCTTCGAGCGTTGCCCCACCAAGTTCTTCCTAATTGCCGCTAGTTGCTCTCGGGGTACACCTCGCGACACCTATCAGGTCCGGTGTTCCACAATGTCAGAGGTACCCTGCTCGAGCGGAAACATCTTTTGCAGGGCTGCGTACATGCTCGACGTTGGATTCAGGTACTTGAAGAGCTCCGCGTTGTAGGACGCGCAATACGGGACGCCGGGAGCTATCCCATAAATAATGCTTGGATCTTTATAGGGCGTCGCTGCCGATGGCCTTCCCTGTGGCCGCGTGGGATCCATGGTTTCCACGGAAACTACTCCGTCCGGCAACGGCATAAGCGAGGTATTGGGGGCATTCGGAGTCTTATCGTTCTGAATTATCTGGTGCGCTGCGATTGCATACGAGCGCGATTTCGCCGCGGGCGTTCCCTCAGCGACCGCGGGATCCACGTTAGTTACAGCCATGGAAATTGAATAGTCGCTGTTGAGGTAAACCTCGAAGGTGCGGAATTGCTGAGGAAAATCCCGGAGCGATGAAGTTTCCACCTGCCAAAAGCCGCTTTCCGCACCGCGACCAGCCGGTGGGAGAAACGCTTTCACTGTGTTGAGATGACGATGCCCGGCGATCCACATGAGGAGGTTCGGAGTGTTTTGCAAGGCCGCAACCAGTCCAGTCAGCGACACCGCATTTCTCTGGGTGGCATTTGGATCCCGAGCAGCCTCCCACCATTCGACCTCAGAGCCAATATTTGCCACCGCGATGGGCACATGCGCCGCAATGATCATGAGCTGATTGTCCGCCTGCCCAGCGGCGAGTTCAGCCTGCAGCCAATTCCAGCGCGCCGCGTCGAGAAAGCCATGACCATGAATATCGTGCGAGCCATCGGTCTCCGATTGGGTATCGTCGATCACAATAATCTTGAGCGGTATGTCGGACTTGGGGACGAAACTATAACAGGCAAAGCCGCTTTCCCAGTTGGGGTCGCTGTAGTCGACCAAGTTGAAACCATGTCCCACTGGATTTGTAGTTGTCTTGAAGAATTCTTCGATCCATTCCGTTCTTAACAGGGAGCGACGATTGGGGTCGGCTGCGACCACCGGGGGAGCCGAGAACTCGGCGACAGGTCCTGCATTCTTGATATCGCCATGGGCAGTTGAGCCGTCGAGGCCGCCCATGTAAAACAACCGTTCCTTCAGCTTTGACGTGTCGAACAGACATGGGAATGTTGTCTTCGATGGATTGGGGACGAGGATATCTCCTGCCGCCCAGACCTTGTCGCTGACAAATGCCTGTCGAATGCCAAGACTGGGATCGGCGTCTATCGGAATTGAGCCCAGCCAGAAATGATCATGGTTACCGAGCACTTGATACCAGGGAATCGACTTATCAAGCCCCGCGGCCTTGTAAGGTTTCTGGTAGTCGATGGTAGCGGCCCCGCGATGCGCGCCGGAACTGGGAGAGATCACCTTCCCGTCGATGACATCGAGATACCATCTGAGCTCGTTGAACTGGGTGCAGTTGCAGGTATCGCCCAGCGAGATGCCGAAATCAAATGGATTCCGCTTGTGCAGCGCGTTCACCGTCTGTATGGCGGCGTCAAGGACATGGTTGTATACAACATGACCGGCGAATAGATCGACGTCTCGTTGCCGGCATGAACAGCATCCTCTTGTTGCAGGTAAATCAGCTGGTTTGGCGCTTCCTTGTCGGTGATGTGAATGTCACTTATAGCGAAGAAATTGAGCAGCCGATGAACCCGGGTGAGCGATGCGGCGGTCGCCGAATAGCCGGCCGGCATGATATCGAATCGCTGAACGGAAGGCAGTCCGCCGCCGAACGTATAAAAACCATAACCATATTTACCGTACTCGGAGATCCGTGAGAGTTCAGTTTGACAAAGGCCGGTACCCGAATTCGGAGCTGCGACCTTCGCCGGTATAGGAAAAGACAACATCCTCTCGAGCGTCGTGGCGACATGGGGTGCAATTTTGTATTCGGTGAAAGTGTGATCGAGCAGTGCGCGGTATCCAGTGCCCAATGTACCAACGTAGATGCCCGCGACCGTGCTGGCTGAGCACTTCACAAAGTCGCGACGGGTGATGCGGTGTACTAGATTTAAGTCGTCGCTAGCCAATATCCTGCCGGTACTCTTAGACTCGTCGTTGGTCATGGTGCTCCTTCTTCGCGGATCGTTGGGTTTTCGTCGTCAAGAATCCTGTTGCGATGAACGGGTCTCCGGTGCTGCCAACAAGGAAGAGCTTTTCGTCGCTCTCCTCCTGAGATTGCCCTACCTAGGAGTTATCGGGATTTCACCGGTATTCCTTGACGGTCTCAACACAAAGAGGGCGTAAGTGGTATGAAATGCGCGGAGTTAGGAACTCTTGGATGGCCACTCTCTGCCTTCGAAAGACAGGGTGAGGGAAGCAGTTGGGTCGGAAACCGTTCCGACCCTTCGCTATTGTCGATTACTTCCGCGAGGCGGGTGGAACCAAGCCGTTAGCACGGTAGTACGCCACCAGCAGACCGTAGTGCTCTGAAGAGTGCTGCAGCACGCCCAGCCAGGGCTCAATGCTCTTGGTGAGCGACTCGTCGGACACACCCTTCAGTGTCGCCTCCGAGTCGGCGATTGCCCTTTTCCAACATTGCCACTATCGCCGCTTTGGTTTTGTAGTTTTTGCCATCGACCTCGTCCCACTTCACGTTCTCGCCGCGACCTGCCTTGGCGGCATAAATGTTGCCGGAAGCCACATGCACGATCACTTCGCCGAAGCTGCGCATCTCAGGCTTCAAACGAAAATCGTACTTGTCTTCCGGGAAGTCCTTGGCCATAGTCAGAATTTGCTTGTTAACACCGATGAAGTAAGCCCGCAGTTGTTGCGGAGTTGTCTTGGGGCTGGTCTGGCTGAGGGCGGGTGCAATCGCCAGTAGGATTATCGAGACACAATACAACGCCTTGCGCAGGGACATCGGTCACCTCCGACTCATGGACGGCGGACGGCAAATATGGTCACCGAAAGATCAGCAATCCAACAGAATTTGGGGGACCGAACGCCCCCCCGGAATACGGGAGGCGGTGCAGCACGTGCGTCGCTATATCAGGCCAGAACTCGCGAAAGTTAGGGGCGACGCATGCGGCCTAACTTGTCCTCCGGAAAATCCTTGGCCATAGTGAGAATTTGTTGGTCAACGCCGATAAAGTAACTCCGCAGGCTGTTGGGGGATTGTCTCGGGGCTGCTCTGTCTGAAAGCGGGAGCAATCGCCAGCAGAACTATCGAGATACAGCACCGCGGCTTGCTCAGGAACATCTGATAAACTCGGGAGAGCAATCCGCCATCATAATACGAAAATATGAACTACAAGTTGAAGTTTTCCACCCAACTCTTATTCTGTATTGTCTGCATTTGTGGTTTCTTTTCGAGCTCCGCGGCTGCCCAGCGGACATTTCCAGCAGAACTGGCCATGCCTGCAGCGGCACAGGCATCGATACCCATCGAAGTGGGAGAAACGCAGGCATTTGCCCTCGTGGACGCGGGAGCACCTGGTGGCGAGCCGCAGCAGTCAGACCGGCAACCTCAGGGAAGCGTCAGTGGAACCGTTGTCGATCAGGCTGGCGCCGTCGTCGTTGGCGCGAGCGTGCGACTCACCATTAAGGATCAAGCTCAGAAACAGGATGTGTTGTCGGGCGACAATGGACAGTTTTCCTTTTCCAATCTTGCCCCTAGCCCTTTCCAGCTCACGGTTAGCGCCCCCGGATTTGAAACCAAATTGGTTTCCGGAATTGTGAATCCGGGCCAGGCTTTTATTGTGCCCCCGATCGTGCTTACGGTTGCCGCCACAACAACGGATGTGAACGTCGGGCTCTCGGAAGCTGAAATTGCCCAAGTAGAGGTTAAAGAGCAGGAAAAGCAACGCGTACTTGGCATCTTCCCTAACTTTTACACCACCTATGTACCCGATCCTGCGCCTTTGGCCCCGAAGCAGAAGTTCTCGCTGGCCTGGAAATCGGTTACTGACCCTATCAGCATTGTCGGCGTCGGATTTCTGGCCGGTATTTATCAAGCGAGTGATGAGCTAGGCGGATACGGGCAGGGTGCGGCAGGCTACGGCAGGCGTTTCGGCGCGCTTTACGGCGACGTCTTTTTTGGCACGTTTATCGACAGCGCGATTCTGCCATCGTTGCTGAAACAGGATCCACGCTACTTCTACAAAGGCACGGGCACGAAGAAGGAGCGATTTCTCTACGCGATCCGCAACGCCGTGATCTGCAAGGGTGACAACAAGAAGTGGCAGGTGAATTACTCGACAATTGTCGGCAGCTTTGCCACGGCCGGACTCTCTTATACCTACTATCCAGCCAGCGATCGCAGTGGGACTTTGCTGGTGGAGACTGCGCTGATCAGAATTGCCGAAGGCAGCGTTGCCGGTATTTTCCAGGAATTCGTCATTCCGCATCTCACGCCGCGTCTGAAGAGCCACCCAGCGCCGCAGCCGTAATACATGTCAAATGCCCCGACCAGGCGGCAGGACGCTCGTTCACACGTCTAAGTGCGAACCTGGCTGTTCTGCCACGATTTCCACGCTGACGTAATGGGGAATGCGGGAATCAGCGAACGACAAACCGGGCAACTGCGCATACACACTATGCACGCGCTCCACGGTGTCGCGCACGGCTGCAGGATCGCCAGCCCGCAGATTGTGGGTCGCGTGCACCCGCTTGATGATCAGCACACCGCCCTCGTCCTCGACTTCACCGCGAACTTCGCAACTGAGGCGACCATCTTTGGCGTCGATTTTGCGCGCATCCAGCGCGCCGGCAAAGGTGCCGAGCATTCAACCGCCAATGGCCGCGATTACGTAATCGATCGTAGCGGCGTGGGACTCGGGCAGGCGCCTCTCGTCTATGCCGTAATGTTTGGCAATGCCGCCGTGCACGCTGAACACTACCGGCTGTGGCTCGCCCGGCAGGTAGGCTCGGCGCAGGCCCCTTGACGCGTTCAATCCGCACGTTCGATGTGTAAGCGACTTCAGACATGGATGCCTCCGTGGGCTAGGCCTCTTTGCTTTTGCTGTGTCGGGCGGTGCGGATCTGTCGTCGGCTGAAAGCCGACTCTGCGAAGCTATGGTAGCCCAACGCGGGCCTGAAGGCCGACACTACCCGGACACAACAATTCCAGGCAAAGGCACTCACCGAACTTGCGCTTGAATTAAGCGGTAGCGGCTCAGTTTCAAATTGAGCCACTACCTATTAAGCTTGTGCCATGACACTTTCTGCGCGTAATCAGCTCAAAGGAACCGTGGAGGAAATTCAACTCGGCAGCGTGATGGCCCACAACGCGGTGCGTGTCGGCGAAAACCTGATCGAAAGCGTGATCACACGGAAAAGCGCCGAGGAGATGGTGCTCAAGAAGGGCGATGCCGTCAAGGTCGTGATCAAGTCAACCGAAGTAATGCTCCAGAAAGATTGAACGCGAGCTTCCTACCAAAGCAGCTTCAATCCGAATTGAACCTGTCGCGCTGTCGTGGAGGTACTGGTGATGGCTCCCGCCGTGCCGGAAACTCCGGAAGGCGTAAACACGATCAGATTGGGCGTGTTGAAATTCGCTCGGTTCAACAAGTTAAAGATCTCGGCTCGAAACTGCAGGGAAAGCCGCTCGTGAATGCGATTGTCTTTGATTGCCGAAAAATCCCAGGTAGCGAGGCCCGGGCCGATCAGGTTGTCGCGTCCGAGATTGCCATAGAAGCCGCTGTTCGGCGGAGGCTGCAGAAATGCAGCGGGGTTGAACCACTGATTCGGAGTCCCAAGAATCGCCGAGCCGGTGAAGTCAGGATTGACGAACGGTCTCACCGGATTGCGGGTGTCCCCGTTGTTCGACGGGTTGTAGCTCAACTGCGGCGTGAACGGGAATCCCGCCTGAAGAAGGACAATGCTGTTCACCGACCAGCCACTCACCAAGCCATTGGCAAAGCTGCTCAGGCCGCTCGCCAACGCTTGCCCCTTTCCGAAGGGCAGGTCATAAACGATGCTGAACACACCCACGTTCCTCACATCGTAGGTGGCGAGTCCCCAATCGGCGGATATGTCGTAGGGATTTGACACCAAGCCCGGTGCGTTCCCCGCTGTCGTGGCGTTCAGCGAATCCCCATCATCCAACGCTTTGGACCAGGTATAGACGCCACGAAACGACAGCCCGTGACTGAAGCGATGGTTGAGATCGACCTCGAGCGCGTTGTAACTACTGTCGCCAACCGAGAACCAGGTCCACGTGTTGGCTAGCGTGGGATTCGCCTTCGGCGTTCCAGCCGGGATGTAGTAAGAGCCCGCGGGAACGGGTGTATCAGCCAGCCCTACCGGGAAGCTACTTGGATAGGTCGCAGGACATGGCGCAGCCGGACAGATGGTTGGGATTGGCGTGTTGGCGTCGAGACCGACGATTTCATGGTAGCCATGCGATCCCACGTAGCCGATCGTCAAAGACGTATTGGGAGTAATCTCCTGTTCGACGCGCAGGGAATACGAGATCAGGGTCGGCATCTTCAGATTGGGTTGAACGCCTCCGGGTACCAGCAACGCCTTCGGCGGCAGCGGGGCTGCTGGGTTGATGGGAAGCTGGGACACGGGCAGCGAAGCGATGCTATAGGTCGGGTTGAATGGTGCGTTCTGGTCCATGCGATATCCCAGAGCGTCTTGCAGTTCGTGGTAGATTCCAAAGCCTGCGCGCACGACGGTCTGGCCTTGATAGGGACTCCACGCGAAGCCGATTCGCGGCTCGGGCAGGAACTTTGCATTATTAGTGGTGAACGAACTGCTTGCGATGCGCGGCTGGTTGGAGATAACTCCATCGCTGAAGGTGTAGTTGGCGGCGCGGCCATGGGCCTCGTTCCAGCCGGTCGAGGATTCGTCGCGGAATCCCAGGGTCAACGTGAACTTGGGACTCACGCGAATGACGTCTTGCGCATAGAGCGCGCTGAAGAAGGATCGCCAGTTCATCTCCGTTGGCGCCGGATCATACAGGAAGCTGCTGGTGGTTCCTTTCAGAAATGTCTGCAGACTGGTAAAGGTCGCCTGTCCATACTGGCTGAGCGCTAGCGTTTCGTTCGATTGGAATTGCTGGAACCACGCGCCGAAACTGAACTGATGGGCTCCGTGTGTCCAGCTTACCCGGTCCTCATAGGTGTACAGGTTGCGAGCCATCGTGAGGTTGCTGCCGTTGTTGCTTCCCGCCAACCCAATTTGTGCTTGTGGATTCGACGCCGCGCTGCCACCGACCACCACGGCGCCTACGGGATCTCCGACGAGAAAGCCGGGAACCCCGGCCGCTGGTGTGTCGGGTGTGGGTTCGCCGGTGAAGAAGTAGCCAGCGCGCGAAAAACCAAACCGGGCGGTGTTCAACAGGGTGGTCAAGAAGACATGCGTCTCGTCGAGACTGAGAACCTGCTCTCGCAGATTCAGAATGTCGGTACTGTAAGGATTGATGGTGGTGGGCGTCACGTCTCCGCCGCTGTCGATGGTATAGACCGTCGAGAAATTGTCCTTTGCAGAGAAGGTGTGGTCCAACCGCGCGGTCCCGAAGTATTCGCGAATGGTCTGCAAGGGGCTGCTGGAAACCGCTGCAATGCCGCTAAAGTCAGGATCGCTGGCGATTGGCGTTGGCCACAGGTTCAGCAGCGCTTTGACGCTGGGTACGGCCGCCGCGCGCGAGGCCAAGTCGGGCACAAACGCAACCGAAGTTTGACGCAGGTTCTGAATGAATCCCTCGAAGTTTGCGAAGAAGAAGGTCTTGTCTTTCTGGATCGGTCCTCCCACGGCTGCGCCAAACTGGTTGCGCTGAAATGGTGGAGCAGATCCCTGGTCGAAATAATTGGGAGCGTCCAGCGCATTGTTGCGCAGGAATTCATAGACCGAGCCGTGCCATTGGTTGGTTCCCGACTGCGTCACAATAGTTACTTGCGCGCCCGGTCGCTTGCCATACTCTGCGCCATAGGAATCACGCAACACATTGAACTCGCGCACCGCCTCCACGCCCAGCAAGTTCTGGCTTGGTCCACCGGGCTGCATGTTGTTCTCGGCAGCACCGGTGAACTCAATGCCGTTCAGCAGAAACAGGTTTTGTTGAGGACGATTGCCTGAGGCCGCGAAATTGTTGCCGGTAGTCGAATTCGATACGCCAATGCCGCCGGTCTTCTCCCAGGTGAAGTTGACGATTCCGGGGTTGAGGGTCACCAGCAAATCGTAGCTGCGCCCGTTCAGAGGAAGCTCCTTTACTTCCTTCTCGCCTACCAAGCCGGAGATGTCCTGCGTAGTTGCGTTCACAATGGGGGCGTCCGCCACCACTTTCACCTGCTCGTTCACGTTGCCGACCGGCAAACTCAGGTCAACGGTGGCGTCTTGACCCACTACAAGGGTGATGCCGGTGCGAACCTGTTCGGCAAAGCCGGCTTTCTTGGCGCGCACCTCATATCGGCCTATGGGAAGAGCGGCCAATTCGTATCGCCCCGCCTGGTCCGTGACTGCCGCGCGCGAGAGACCCATGTCAAGATTCTCCGTGGTTACCGTCGCACCCGACACGACAGCGCCGGTTTGGTCGGTTACGCGGCCCGACAAGCCTGCGGACACTTGCGCACCGGCAGGAAGCGAACAGAGGCATAACATAGACAGACCAAGACCAACTATCCAGAGCCATCGGTAGCTAGCAGACATCATCTTCCCCCTACTAAATGGAGAAATGGAGAACTGTGAGCGCGCTGGCTCGCGCATATTGATCGGGCGCCGCGCGGTTCGTTGATTTAATCGAATAGAACCGTTAATGTCAAACGGATTTGGCTGATACGATTTACAGGTGGGTGCAACGAATGTTGCAAAGCCGATGTGTGTTCGCGGCTCTGATCTGCTCTTCACTGGTCGTGGTGCCTGCGCTATTGGCACAGACGCTACAGGTAATAAACACGGATGGTCACACGACTACACTCACTGCCGCTCTCCGCCGCTCAAATTGCCACTTTGCCGCACCTGACGGTGACCGGCGGACCATGGCACAACCGCGCAGTTCGAGGGCGTGCCCCTGGCAGCTCTGCTTGGAATGGCAGGTGTCCAACTAGGTGACAAGCTGCGTGGGCCACGAATGACCGAGGTGCTGCTGGTGGAGGCGACGGATGGCTACAAGGTTGTGTTTGCTCTGACAGAGGTTGATCCCGCATTTGCCAGCCGTGAAATCATCCTCGCCGACAAACGCGACGGCAAGCCGCTGGACACCAAAGAAGGTCCGTTCCGAGTGGTGGTGCCGGGCGAGAAGAGGCCGGTGCGCTGGGTCCGTCAAGTCACAACCTTCAAAATAGTGGCCGTTAAGTGATTGTGTCCCAGGATCGCTGAAGCTTGTCGGATACCAGTCTGGTTCGTTGCAAATGCTGGAATTCAGACCACGCAACTCGGGCCTTTGTCGCTCCATCCATATCCTAAAGAGGCGCTTCACAACAGCAGAATAAGGTGACAAGTTCGCCGCTTCCTGCGTCTAATAAAGCGAGAACTGCCTGTGAATCCCCTCACAATTCAGTTGCACAGTCACGACGACTGTATAATTTCCATTTGGATTGTTAGCCGGAGGAGACGTTAATGGATCCGCAAGTTTCAGGTTTCTGGCAAAAGCTTAGGGTGAATCGTTTTGCCTCAACCTTGGTGGTCTTGGCGACCCTGACGCTCGGTATTTTGATTGGTACAGTTGTTTCCGGAGGCGTGAAGGGCAAGGAAAAAAATTCTTCTGCCGACGCGACGCCCTTGCAGATTCCCTCGCCGGTGCAGTTGTCAAATCAGTTCTCCCAGATCGCTCGCCAATTGGAACCGTCGGTGGTCAACATCAGCACCGAATCTACGATTAAGAATCCGCATCGCGGTGGCCGTGCCATGCCTCCCGGCGGCGACGAAGGCCCCGGAGGCGGTGATGAAGACAATCCGTTCCAGGACTTCTTCAACCGCTTTTTCGGCGGCCAGGGTGGGCAAGGTGGCCAGGGCGGTCCTGACCAAGGCTTTGGCCCCGACGACCTTCGCGAGCGCTCCCTGGGTTCGGGAGTCATCGTTGATCCCAAGGGCTACATTGTCACCAACAATCACGTGGTCGAAAAAGCCGACAAAATTCGGGTCAAACTGATGGACGATCCCGCGACGGTGACCTACGACGCCACGGTGATCGGAGTAGACAAAGAAACCGATCTCGCAGTCATCAAGATTGACGCCAAGAAGCCGTTACCCGCTGCCAAGCTGGGTAACTCCGATAGCATGTTGGTCGGCGACTGGGTACTTGCCGTGGGAAGTCCATTCGGCCTGGATGAGACCGTCACTGCCGGTATTGTTTCCGCCAAGGGGCGCAACATCGTTCCCAACCGGCAGTTTGAGTCGTTCATCCAAACCGACGCTGCTATAAACCCCGGTAACTCGGGCGGACCGCTGGTAAATATGGCGGGTGAAGTGATCGGCATCAATACCGCCATTTACACCAGCGGCGGAGGGTATCAGGGTGTCGGCTTCGCAATGCCGTCCAACACCGTGGTATCGGTTTATAACCAGCTGATCGGACCGGAACACAAGGTTTCGCGCGGTTCGATTGGCGTGGAGTTCAATGCTGTCCCGAATCCGGCGGTAGCCCGCGTCTATGGGGTCACCAGTGGGGTGACCATCGCTCACGTTACTGCTAACGGCCCGGCAGACAAGGCTGGCCTGAAAACCGGCGATACCATCGTTTCCGTCGACGGCAAGCAAGTGAAGACGGGCGACGAACTGGTGGCGGATATTTCCGCTATCAAGCCGGGCAGCACCGCCAAGATTGGCTACATTCGCAATGGCAAGAGCTCTTCGACCGATGTGACGGTTGCTGATCGTTCGAAGCTCTTTGCGACGCGCCTCGGCGATCAGGAGGAGGGCGGCGAGCAGTCCCAGCCGCAGGAGAGTAAGTTCGGCATCATCGTTCGTGGCATCACGTCGGACATGGCGAATCGCTACCAGTTGCCAAATACCAAAGGCGTGATTGTTCAAGACCTGAAGCCGGATGGCTTCGGCGACACGATCGGCCTGAGCCGTGGCGATGTCATTCTTGAAATCAACAAGCAGCCGGTGAACAGTGAGGACGATTTCCAGAAGATCGAGTCGCAGGTGAAAAGCGGCCAGGACGTCGTTTTCCTGGTTCGCCCGCGCGGTACCCGCGACAATACCACGGTCTTCATGGGAGGGACCCTGCAGTAACCAGAAGGTACTCTCGACCGGAGATGCCGGTCTACAAGTAGACAACCCAACCACCGGCAGCGGCGCATCGAACCAAAAGTGGCCAATGCCGCTGCTGTTTCATTTTGGGGTTCCTGGCGCTTTTTTTGTTTCCACGCGGTTAAAGCTTCATTACAATGGGGCGCATACTGGAATTCATAGTTCATTTTCTGAGGTGGTCGTTGCCTATCGGAAATCGTAAATTTCAACTCGCAAGCCTGCTTCTCGCGCTGCTAATCATATCTGGTGCGGCGTCGGCGACCACAACAACCAAGACAAAAACCAAGCACCCACAGGTCACCAAGACTCATTCTCTTCTAGTCATCATTCCGGCAACTCCAAGACAAAAAGTGCCTCCCGTTCCCATGGTCAACGTGGAATCGACGAACAGCGCACCATGGAGATCCAGAACGCCCTCATCAAAGAGCATTACCTTACTGGCGAGCCTTCCGGCACTTGGGACGCCGCTACCCGTGACGCCATGACCCGCTACCAGGCGGCTAACGGCTGGCAGACCAAGCTCACGCCCGACTCCAGGGCACTGATCAAACTGGGTCTGGGTCCGGATCATAAGGGCCTATTGAATCCCGAGACCGCGAACATTCCTTCGCCGCACGAACTCGGCGTGGACAGCGAAACCCAGCCCGGAGGCTCGACCGACCAGCAATAACCGGGGCAACATATTTAAGGGTGAAAGGCGCGGAGACTCCGCGCCTTTTCCGCGTATGCGCCACGCCAGTTCGCAAAAGGGAAGGGCTGGCGCTCCTCGGAATCCGGCCCGTCTATCTCGATCAGGAAACCTCGAAACTCTGTTGTGCTAATCTCCATTCTTCAAACTTCAGCAGTCGCGAGCGAGGCACCATGACCCAGCCAGAACAGAACTTCCGCATGGACTACATCGAATTTCCGGCAACCGATATTGAGGCTACCAAGCGCTTTTATCACCAGGTGTTTGGCTGGGAGTTCACCGACTACGGTCCCAGCTATACCAGCTTCCACGACGGTCGTCTCGGCGGCGGCTTCAACGGCGAGTCCCAACCCGCTGGAGCCGATGGCACAAAGACCCGCGGCGTGCTGGTCGTTCTCTACGCGACTTCGCTGGACGACGCGCGCAGCAAGGTGATGGCAGCTGGCGGCAAGATCGTTCGCGAAATCTTCGAGTTTCCCGGCGGCAAGCGCTTCCACTTCGCCGATCCCAACGGTAACGAACTCGCAGTCTGGAGCGAGTAAATTGACGGTGATCTCCGGCCAGTCAACCGTCACTCAGCCTGGCGGCGGCCCTCGACTCAACGCTCTGCTGATCCGGAGCATCATTGTCGGCGCGCTCGGCGGCCTGCTGTTCGGGTTCGACACGGCTGTGATCGCCGGCACCACGCAACAGCTCAGCCAGGTTTTCAGCCTGACTCCGAAAGAGCTGGGCTTTACCGTATCGATCGCGCTGCTAGGCACGATCATTGGGGCGATGTTCTCCGGCATTCTGGGCGACAGGCTGGGTGGGCGCGAGAGCCTCCGCATTCTGGCCGGCTTCTACATCATCTCCGCGCTCGGCTGCGCCTTTGCCTGGAACTGGCCTTCGCTGCTGATCTTCCGCTTCATCGGCGGACTGGGAATTGGCGGCTCGTCGGTGCTGGGCCCGGTGTATATCGCTGAGATCGCTCCCGCGCGCTGGCGAGGCTTGCTGGTCGGTTCGTTCCAGATCAACATCGTGATCGGAATTCTGGTTGCCTATCTCAGCAATTACCTGATCGGTCTCGGCAGCTTCGGCATGAATGAGTGGCGCTGGCAACTTGGTATCGCCGCCGCTCCCGCCGTCCTGTTCCTGATCATGCTGTTCGGCATTCCGCCAAGCGCGCGCTGGCTGGTGACGCAATACCGCCTACCCGAGGCACGTCAGGTGCTGGAAAAACTGGGGTCGGATAATCCACAAGGGGAACTGGACGAGATCGTCGCCTCCGTACACGTGGAGGACGCGCCGCATTCCGAGCCGCTCTTCCAGAGAAAATACTGGCTGCCAATCTATCTCGCGTTCACGGTTGCCGCCTTCAACCAGCTGGCTGGAATCAACGCCATCTTGTATTACCTAAACTACATTTTCGCCATGGCGGGGTTCAGTAAGGTTTCGGGCGATCTGCAGGCGGTCGCCGTGGGCGCGATGAACCTGGTGGCGACGCTGGTCGGCATGTCGCTGATCGACAAGCTCGGCCGCAAGACGCTGTTGTTGATTGGCGCCGTGGGAATGACGTTCTGCCTGAGCGGTGTGGCTGTAATCTTCTTCAGCCATCAGCATCAGGGTTTGCTGGTGTGGTTTCTTGTCGCCTATATCGCATTCTTCGCGATTTCCGAAGGCGCGGTCATCTGGGTGTACATCAGCGAAGTGTTTCCCAACCGGGTGCGCTCGAAGGGGCAGAGCCTGGGCAGCTCGACCCACTGGATCATGAACTTCATTATCTCGCTGATCTTTCCCTATTTCGCGGTGCGCTTCGGCGGAGGCTATCCGTTTGTCTTCTTTGCTGCCATGATGGCGCTCATGTTCTTCGTGGTGCTGTTCACCTTTCCCGAGACCAAGGGCGTCACTCTCGAGCAGATGCAGCACAAGCTGGGGATTGAGTACTAGGGGATAGGGGTTAGGGGATAGGGGATAGGGGATAGGGGTCAGGGGATAGGGGTCAGGGGATAGGGGTCAGGGGATAGGGGTCAGGGGATAGGGGTCAGGGGTTAGGGGTCAGGGGATAGGGGTCAGGGGATAGGGGTCAGGGGATAGGGGTCAGGGGATAGGGGTCAGGGGATAGGGGTCAGGGGTAGGGTTAGGGGTCAGGGGTTAGGGGTCAGGGGATAGGGGTCAGGGGTTAGGGGTCAGGGGTTAGGGGTCAGGGGTTAGGGGTCAGGGGTTAGGGGTCAGGGGTTAGGGGTCAGGGGATAGGGGTCAGGGGATAGGGGTCAGGGGATAGGGGTCAGGGGTTAGGGATAGGGGATAGAAAACGAGCCCCGCAGGGGCGAAAAAGTCTAGCCCGGCATGGAGCCGCAGGCGGAGCGCTGGGTAAAGTGGAAAATAGATCTGAGTCCCTTGAAGGAATGTTTGTTAATACGCCCAAGGCTTAGTGATACTGGATATTTTCACCCACCGCCGGTCGTCTTATATCGCTCTCCACAGGACATGACCAAACCAGATCAACCCGGCCCAGACGATTAGCGAGAGTGGTGTTGCAAAAAGCAATGGATGCAGACTCACCACCCCGTCCTCCTCATTCGTGCAGAACGCTGACAGGGGTTGTTCCGGCCTGTAGCCGGCTTGAATCATCGTGCTGTTGAGGCCTGGTTCTTTAGCATCCATAGGCGTTTACTTCAGACTCTTTGCCGTCGGGTCGCCTTCGAGGTACAAAACTCTGTAAGCCTTCAGAACCAAGCAGTGTGACCTGCATCGCACTGACGATCAGTGACCGTCGGCACAACCTGGTGTGACGCCAGGTCATACACGCCGAGTTCGATGCTATGATTCGCACCACAGCAGCGTATTTAGAAGAGCCTCTCCCCGTAACAGAAGCCGCGCCCGTCAGCCTGGAAACAAGCACTCACGCGCACCGCAACTTTTCGAATAAATAAGAATGAAAATAAGGAGAACCGGGTTGTACTGGGGAAGGAGCGGGGTTCCTATTCGCACTACCTCTTGCAACTCCAATTTAGAAAGGAATTCCCCCTAATGGAGCCATTTCTCGGTTCACTTTTGCTTGTGCCGTACAACTTCGCGCCGCAAGGATGGGCGCTCTGCAATGGACAGCTTCTACCCATCTCACAAAACACCGCGCTGTTTTCGCTGCTGGGAACCACGTACGGCGGAGATGGCATATCCAACTTCGCCCTTCCGGACTTGCGCGGACGGGTTCCGATTAGCTCTGGGCAAGGTCCCGGAATGCAAAACTATTTTCTAGGCCAAAACGGTGGTACGGAGAGCGCTACTCTGGGAGTCACCCAGTTACCGGCGCACAATCATGCTGTGAACGTGGTCACAGGACCCGCCACCGGCAAAGAACCGGCGAACCAGTTCCTGGCGACGGTCCCCGGCGCGGCCGGCCCTACTGCGGTGAACATCTACGGTTCGGGACCAGCTAATTCGACGCTGAACGCTGCTGCGGTCAGCTCGACGGGCAGCAGCCAGCCAGTCGATATTCGCTCACCGTACCTTACTCTCAACTGGATTATCGCTTTGGTTGGCGTGTACCCCTCGCGCGGCTAACGACGGATTGGCACATAACCGGATACCTGCTGGGCGCATCCGATCCCGGTTCCGCACACGCGTTTGTCGTGGGCGGCAGGGATCGGCGCCCAAGCTTCCGACGCCGGGCGCCGGATGGGGGCTTCCTGTGCGGATGCGGCAAGCTCTTTGGCTGCGGACGCACCGTGAAGTTCTGTGGCTCAAGACTGCCGAGGAGAGTTGGGGTGCAGTGCCCGCGGCGATTGTCGTTCGGCGGATGCATCAGAATACGCAGCCAGCGGAGAAGCGCCTTCTCCTAATCCACCGCGAAATGGGGGAAGAGTAGGTTGAGGAGGGTGAACTAGTCTCGTATTAGTTGACGCTGGCTAAGGCTTGCTCCCACCCTTCGCCCAAAGCGGCGAAAGGATGGGGCACCCGGCGTAGGTCTGCTCACGTCAAAAGACGATCCAAACCAGCAGCCTCAACGTATCAATTTCGAATGCGACACTGGCGTCTACAGCCGCACGGGAAGCAATGTTTATCAGGCTCGTGTGAACAAGCCCTATCAGTTAAGAATCGAATGGCGCGAGATCGGCAGCGACAAGGTGCACGAATCCACCTGTAAGTATTGATGTTGCAGACATTCACGACTGTCACGGCCAACCTGCCAGCTTTTCAACCCCAGCCTTTCGTGGTCTTCGATTATGGGGGATTCACGTTGCGCAGGAGGTTGCGCCAGCCGCGAAGATTGCCGCCTGACCCTCACGGGTAATGATCGCCGGAAGCGATTCACCTGGAATCCCGGAAGTGGCAACCATCAACAACGGCGACGATTTCGAACAATTACACAACAGCGACTGACGAAGCCGCCAAGCAACGGCGAAGCTGCATCGACGGGCTTGGCCGATCTGGAGGATGACGAGGTCTGGGATCAGGCGACCGGCAAGATCAGGAAATCCGACAGCCAGCGGAAGGGCTCTACAAAGGGCAGTCAATAATCGGACACGTACTATGAATGAGCATCAGGACGCCCAAGGCCAGATCGATTCTTCGTCCGGACTTTGCGGGTTCATTGTCGATAGTTCAAGCAGAACCTGCCTGGTTGCCGTTGCATCACCGGTTGCCCTCGCACGCAAGAATCGCTTCCACTGTGTTGTCGTAAGTCCGGACTGCAAACCTTTTCCTAAAACCCATTCTATCGTTGCCGCAAAATTGTCAGGGCTGTCCGCTGCGCCGAGGCGATCTTGCAATTCCCGCATTTCAAGATAGTGTTGTTTCTTGAAATCCTCCCCCTGGCGCTCTTCCTGTTGAGCGAGTTCCATCGCCTTCTTTCTTCTGTCCACGATTAGCCAAACTAGGAAACTCGTTACCAAGGCACCCGTCACGCCGACGAATGTATGTTTCACATTCGCGAACGGATCGTAGAGCTCGAACCGGACGGGTACAGAGTAAGTGTCCATGTTCGCCGCCCGCAAAATAATATGGCCTTCATACGACCCCAGGGACGCCTCGGCAAGCGGAGCGATCCTGCCTTCGACTCGAAGAGGAGTAGCACTCCAGTAGATCGGCACATTCACGAAACCGACCAATTTGAGACTTGGTCTGAGCGCCGCGCGCGATTCTTCCGCCAGGTCGGCCACAGTCAGTACATCCAGCGGTCCGATCTGATTGGAAAATGTGTGCAGGGGAAATGACAATTGCTGTGAACGGCCGGCAAGATGATTGATGATTCCCTGATCCTGAAGGCGCTTTACGGTCGGCGCATCAAGTGAGGCGAGGCGAATATCCCTGAGATGTATCTCCGGACTTGCCTGCTGAAGGCGGAGATCGTAAACGTAAACGTTCTGCTCATCGAAGCCGACATCGATTCGCAGATCGACGGGCTGGTATTCTTTCTTCCAGAATTTCCACCAGACGGTTGGAATTCGAAGGACCTGGATGGTGGGAATGGGCGTAACGGAAAACTTGTGCACACCGTCGACCACAAAGTCGTTGCAGTCGAAACCCTCGCGCTCGCCAAAAAAACTCAAAACATGTGAGGTTTGGTCACTGGTGGGATCAAGGTGACTGTGTTCAAGCAGCAGGGGAATCTCTGCTTTGTCTGCATTTGCGATCCAGGATATTTCCTTGCCTTCGTTCTGGCCGGGTTTCCGGAATGGCATTGCGCCTGAGGCCAGATAGAAACCGTCCTCGCCCGTTATCCCCTCCGATTTCCTGAAAACGACGCGGTTGACACGGCTCGATACCGTCTGCAGCTGCAATCGCAGGTTTTGAGACTCAGTGTCCGGCTCGGGGAATTCAATCTTCTTGACCTTGCGGTCAGAGATGGTGATCTTGCCTTCATCATCATCGATCCGGAGTCGAACCACCAGCGGCGGGACGAACTCCATTGTTTTTACCGTCGAATTAACCTGGTACACCCCGTAGGTTTCGGTCCTCGTAGCGTTCGTAAGCGGGTGGTTGTGCTCATCGTAGAGCTGAACGGCTTCCACTTTTTCAGTGACTTGTGCCGGCACCAATGTGAACGCCGTTTTGTCATACAAAACCATGCGGAGGAGTTTCGGCGTTGAGGAATAGTTGCCGCCCAGCGCCTGAATCAGCGACACCTCACCAAACGTCTCCGTATGATTGTCATCGAACGTAATCTTTATGGGATCGGCGCCCGCCCATGAGTCAGGAAGAATCCGAAATACGGGCTCCTTCGGCAATTGAAAATCAAACACACCGTCTGACTTCTCGACTGTGACAGAAAACTTGTCGGACTTGAACACAAGGCTGCCGTGCATTTCCTCGCATTCGACTCTGGCCGCATCGAAACTGACAATCGCGATGATGGCGATCCAAAGGAGCGCCTGCTGCCCGAACCTTTTGCCCACGATGGTCGGTCCCCCGCGAGAAGCGGCCTCATCGCCGTGATTTACAGGTATCGGGTTCGGTCGCGGGTTCATTGAAAAGCTAAGCTCCGCCCTCTTGCCAGATTTTGGGGGCCGGTCCCGGCACGTCGCGCCTATTTCGCCGCTTTCACGCGCTTCGAGACGAAATCGACGGTGTCTTGGACCGTGAGCAGTGTTTTCATGTCGTCTTTGTGAATGGGGATGTCGAAAGCCTGTTGAAGAGCATCGCTGAGCTCCAGCATGGAAAGGGCATCCGCGCCAAGATCCTCCCTCAGGAGTGCTTTGGGGACCACTCGCTTGGGATCGACTCCCAGCTGCTCGGCCACTATCTTCCTGACCTTTTTCCCGACAAGATCGCCGGGAGTAACTTTGGCCGGCGGTTTGGCAGACGGACTCGTTCCAGCCTGCGCTGGTGCCAACGTTCCTGCCGCCAATACAAATCCCATGAGAACAAGGTGCAGGCACGTCCGGACGCCGTGTGGATTGTTGTGATTGAACATCTGACACCTCTAGCGCGCGATTTTGCAGAGTTCGTCGATTTCCTGGTGAAGTACGCAGGACGACCCGCCACGCGCCACGAATTATAATCCCCGCCTGAAAGTCGGGCTTTACAAGCCTTTGTATCAACTACTGAATTCACGTGGATGTTGAAGACAAGAATCCGGGCAGAGGCACTGACACGACTGCGCTTTGAGATCCGGGGAGATGCGCATGCGAGATGAATCCGCGCGATGAACCTATTACCAGTGACATCCGTCTCCGAAAGCGGCAAATTACCACAGTTTCGAGCTTGACCAGAAGAATTCAGAACGCGATGCTACACGCCAGCGACGAGCCGCTCACGCCCGCTCCGGCCCTGCTCGCAGTCGCTCGCGTCTCAGCTGCTCACGATAGTTGCTCTTCGCCCGGCTCGCCCATCTGTTTACTATTTCATTAGCCGTAGGAATTTTCCCGCCCCGATATTCATCCCGTTCGCAGCTCAACACGCTCGCTCGATCGCGTTTACTACTCAGTTACGAGGCGCTCTAAGGGTGTCGCTTTCCCTTCTCCCTCCCCCCGTTTGACCCCCTCTTCGCCTGCCTGTTAAACTTGGCTTTTCCCACCTTGTGACACACCAGATAAGGACCATTCGTGCGCAGTTACACTCGACATCAACTTAAGCAGGACTCATTCCGCACCTCGACCACCGAAACCATCTCCTGGGCGGTGGAGAACCGCTCCACAGTCACCGCTGCGGTCGTGGCCGTAGTGGTGGTTATCGCCCTCATAATTGGGGGTTGGGCCTTCATAAACTATCGCGACCAGCAGGCCAGCAGCGAACTGGCGGGCGCCATTGAGAAGTATGACGCTCCCATTCGTCCGGCCGGTACACCCGCCACTCCCGACATGCTGAGCTACGGCTCCTCCCAGGCGCGCGCCAAGGCCGCCAATGCCGATTTCACCCGCATCGCCGACAAGTACAGCTTCACGCAGTCGTCGAGGGTGGCCCGCTACTTTCAGGGAATTACCCTGAACGATATGGGCGACGCGGCGGGCGCTGAAAAGGCCCTGAGTGAGGTTGCGGACGGCCGCTACAAAGAGGTTGCCAGCCTGGCAAAGTTGGCGCTGGCCTCCATCTATCACGACACCAACCGCGATCCGCAGGCCATTGCAATGTACAAGCAGCTCGCCGAGCATCCGACCACTTCCGTGAGCAAGAGTTCGGCGCAATTCCTGTTGGCCTCGCTGTATGAGGAAGATCATCAGACGGACCAGGCGCGCGCGCTGTACCAGCAACTGGCAAAGGAAAATCCTTCCACCGCCGCAGGGCAGATGGCGGGTCAGCGGCTTCACGCCCTCAAGTAGCCGGTATCAGAGCATAGAGATTGAGATTGGTCGAACCGAAGGCGTGCTCCACCCAACGTCTATACACCAAGCATGAAACTGCTATGAACTGAACCAATCACTTACCCGGCTCGTACACCGTTTTTCCTCCCACCACAGTTCGAAGAACGCGCGTTTTCAGGATCTCCGGCGGCGCTACCTTGGTCAGGTCGCGATCCAGGACAACGAAATCGGCCAGCATGCCCGGCGCCAGCGTTCCTTTATCTTTCTCCGCGAACTGAGCATAAGCCGAGCCTGTGGTGTAGGCGGCGATCGCCTGCTCGATGGTGAGCTTCTGCTCAGGAAAATAGGACTTGGCGCCGGCTTCGTTCTGGCGCGTCACCGCTGCATAGATTCCGCGAAACGGCGTGATCGGCTCAACTGGATAATCCGTGCCGAACGCTAAAGGCACGCCGGCGTCGAGAAACTGTTTCCAGGCATAGGAAGTCTTCGCCCGCTGTGGGCCGATGCGCTCCATCACCCAGTTCATGTCGGTGAGGAGATGACTGGGCTGCATCGACGCGATGACTCCGAGCTCCTTGTATTGTGCGAACTGCTCTGCATAAAGAACCTGACTGTGCTCAATTCGGAAGCGGAAGTCGCGCGTCTTGTCATTTTCTTTCGCGCTACGCTCGGCCTCTGCGAAAGCGTCGAGCGCCATCTGCACAGCGCGGTCTCCAATGGCGTGAAAGCCAATCTGGAAGCCGGCCAGGGTGCGCTCGATGGTCATGCGATTCAGTTGGCCTTGCTGATAGCGCGCCAGGCCAGAGTTGCCAGGATCGTCGGAATACGGCGCCTGCAGGGCCGCGGTACGCGAACCCAAGGACCCATCCATGAAACCCTTCAGCATGGCAGTGTGCAGCATGGGGTCATCCATAGGATGATGTGCGCGGTGCTTCTGCAGCAGATCAACCGAGTCGTTGAAATCGAGCCATTCACTGATGCGTAAGGTGAGCTTGCCTTCGCGCTCCAGGTCTTCGTAGGTCAGAAAGTCTTCCCAGGTTGAGTAGTCCTGCGCCGAAGTGAGGCCCCACTGCCCGGCGTTGGTGATGGCATACTCCGCTGCGCGGCGCCGCTGCGACAGCGTGGGAGCTGGAATCTTGGACCAGACCAGAATCTCGGCTGGCTCTTCGCGGATGATTCCCGTGGGCTCGCCCTTGGCATCGTCGTCAATTTTGCCGCCCGGAGGATCGGGGGTGTGCGCGGTAATTCCCGCAGCCTTCAGAGCGGCTGTGTTGCCGACAGAAATATGGCCATCCACCCGGCTGAGAAACGCAGGGTGATTGCCAGTTACGGAATCGAGGTCCTGTCTGGTGGGCAGCCGCTGCCCTACCCAGAGCGTGTGGTCCCAACCGCCGCCAACTACCCATTCTCCCGGCTCCAGGGTCTTCAGGTGTGCGGCAATCCGCTGCTGCATCTCTTGCAGCGACTTTACACCTGTCAGATCGACCTCGAAATGGCGAAGTCCGCCCGATGCCAGATGAACGTGCGCGTCGTTGAAGCCCGGCATCACAAACTGGCCGCCAAGATCGACAACTTGAGTGTGAGCACCCTTCAGCTTTCGGATATCGCCATTGGTTCCGACGGCCACGATGCGGCCATCGCGCACCGCCATTGCCTCAGCGCGTGGAGGGGTCGCTTGGGTGTAAATATCTCCGTTCAGGAAGATGGTGTCGGGCGGCTCACCGCTGGATTTATCAGAACCGTGTTCGGGATTGGCGAAAGCATTCTTATTCAAAGAGGTTATCGATAACAGCATCAGCAAGATTATGGCAACCACCGGGAACATCTGGCCAGGTTTGAGGACCTCCCTCGGACAAGCAAAAGCACGGTTTTGAAGGGGCGCGCCTTCAGGCGCGCCGTTAGGACGCATATTTTTCCCATTCCGAGCGGGCTTCAGCCCGCGAGGAACTTGATCCTTTCGCCGTAAGAAGTCAAGAGGAAGCAAAATCCCCCAGGCCAGACAGTTTGCTGCAAACGTTAGAAGAGCAGGTCTCTCCCGGCCTGAAGCCCGCTCGAGACGACAAAGTAAACAGCTTAACGGCGCACCTAAAGGTGCGCCTCTTCAAAACGCGGATCATCCGCTATCGACTCAATTTCATTCGTCCGACACTCCGGCGAGCGTGAGCATCAGCAACAAGATGCGCTTCAGTCCGAGGTCCCGGTCAATCGGGTCATACCATTCGCTGATGGTATGGGCGCCGCCACCGCTTCCTCCGGCGCCGATGGCGATTGCTTCCCGTCCGAGCGACAGCGGGATGTTCGCATCGGTCGAGGCCCGCTGAATGCGCGCTGCATTGTTGAGCTGCGCATCCACCGCGCGGATGGCTTTCAGCAACTGCGATTCCACCGGTAAATCAGCCGCTGGACGATTGCCGATGAGTCTTACCTCCGCCGTCAGGAGCTCTTGCTTCTTGCGTCCTGTGCTGTCGGAAATAACGGCGTCCACGGCATCGTGCAGCACGCTCTCCAGCCGGTCGAGCTGTTCCACAGAGGCCGATCGTGTATCCACCTTCATCGTCGCCGACTCAGGAATGGAGTTCACTGACGTGCCCCCGTTGATCATGCCAACGTTGTAGGTGGTTTTCGGCAAGCTGGGTAGCGGCGTTCGGGTGAAGCGGTCAATGATTCGAGCCAGCGCAATGATGGGATTGGCGACCCCGAAGTCGCTCCACGAGTGCCCGCCATGGCCGCGCACCGTGACTTCGTAGCGCCGGCTTCCGAGACCTTCGGCAATGATGGTGTCCGTTCCTGCTCCGTCGAGCACCACCAGCGACGCGATGGTTGCCGACCACTTCGGCTGCTGAAAGATGTGACGCATGCCCCGCAGATCGCCTTCGCCTTCTTCTCCCACGTCGCCGATGAAGAGAACGGGAGCGGCATTTGATAGGTTGGCAGCCTGCATAGCGCCGGCAATCGCCAGCAGGGCAATGACCCCTGACGAATTGTCGGAGATGCCGGGGCCGGAGAGTTTACCGGCGTCACGGCGCACTTCGATGGGCGTTCCCGCGGGAAATACCGTATCAATGTGTGCGCTCAGCGCGATGTATGGCGCGTTGGGATCGGTTCCTGTCCTAGTAGCGAAGACATTGCCGAGCTCGTCCTGGTGAACATCGGTAAGCGCCAACTCGCTGAAGCGCTCTTTGAGCCATGCGCTGCGTGCAGCTTCGCCCCACGGAGGCGCGGCGATCGAGGTCACCTCGAGTTGTAAGTCTTCCAATTCGCGAGCGTGCGCGCGGAACCAGGCAAAGGCCTCATGAACATTGCGCAATTCGGCCACCCGCGCGACTTGCTGCTGGGCCGAGCGCGACGACTGAGATTCGCTAAAGGACAACGCTTCGCTGGAAGACGCACGCACTGGAGGAACGGGACCCATGGGCGATGCCCAATACTAATACGGCAGTTGGAAGGAACGAAAGCGATTACGAGTCTTGACTCGTCAGCGAGCTCTACGACGCCAGGCTCGACTGCACGCCCGGCTCAGCTTGGACGCATTCCATAATCTCGGGATCGGTCAGCATTCGGTCGGAACTCTTGGCTCGCTGAAAGACGCGGTCCACCAGTTCATCGGTGGCGGCAATGCCGTGACGCTCCAGCCAGAACACCACATTCGACTTACCGCTCATGGGGCCAACCTCGATGATCTGCTCCATACCGAAGTGATGGGCGGGGACTCCGGAATAAATGCTGTTGGCCAGCATCACATCATTTTTCTTGTACGCCTTGATGACTGCCGCTGCATGGACGCCCGTGCCGGTCTTGAATGCATCCTCACCGACGACCGGGTAATTCTTGGGAATGGGAACTCCGGTGGCTTTTGACACCGCTTCGCAATAATCTTTCAGTTTCGTAAGGTCCTGGCTTTTCCACGGCTCGATGCCGAGGAGCTTCAAGTTCACCAGCATCTGGTCCATCTGAGTGTTGCCCACGCGCTCTCCGATACCGCATGCGGTTGCGTGGACAACCTCGGCGCCAGCCACCAGCGCCGCAATAGCATTGGCGACAGCAAGGCCGCGGTCGCAGTGCCCATGCCAGTCAACGCGAATGTCTTCCCCGGAGGGCTTCACCACCTCGTTGATGACAAAATGCATGAGAGCCACCGCGCCCATTGGCGTGGCGTGTCCGCAGGTGTCGCAGATGACGATCGCTTTCGCGCCACAGGCGATGGCCGTACTGTACAACCGCTGAATGGTCTCCGGGTCGCAGCGCGTGGTGTCCTCGGTCACGTACATCACTTCCAGACCGAGCGAGACCGCATACTTCACCGCGTTCTCGGTCGTGCGGAGCAGGAAGTCGTCGGTCCAATCCTCGGTATAGCGCCGAATCGGACTGGAGCCGATGAAAGTGGCGGCCTCAATGGGAACCCCTGTCCGCTGCACGATCTCGGCGATGGGACGAATGTCGTTCTGGTGCGTTCGGGCGGCGCAGTTGGGCTTGATCTTCATCTTCGCCCGCCCAATCTCGCGGGCCAAGGCTTCACAATGCGCCACCGCACGTGGACCGGCGCCGGGCAAGCCGATGTTCAGCATGTTGATGCCGACACCTTCCATCAAGTGGAGGATCTCGATCTTCTCCTCGATGGAAGGATCGCGCACCGACGGCGACTGAAGTCCATCGCGCAGCGACTCGTCATTCAGCAATACCCTGCCAGCCGGTACCATCGACCGGGCATAGATCGTGTTCCAGTCGTATATGAGATCAGAAACTTTGGCAGACACGTTTCGTCAGTTCCCCACTTCCGGCGCCCCACAGCACCAGACCACATCGCGCGGAGTCAGCCCGCACCTTTAATTATCTCGCAAACCGGAGCTACTGCTTCTCTTTTTCCTCACCGGGCTTGGCGGTAAGGGTCAATCCGAAAATCGATTGCTTGCCTAGACCAGCGACATTCCTGCCGCGTGGCTCCTCTGGACCTGGAAGGTACAGCGTCTTGCAATGCTCACAACGATAGATTTCCATGTGGTCGCCAAAGGTTTGCCGAACGTCGCCGCAAGCCTGCTCCAGCAGGTCAGCCAGGTAGAACCAGCGCTTCAAATGTCCGCCACACAGCTTTCCTTTCTCATTGAGTTCGTTGCAAGCACGCTGAAATTGTTTTTTGTATTTGAGCTTGTGCTTGGGAAGCTGTGGAAGATCAGTGGCGGTCATCTCGGGCATGGAGGCAGTATCGCCGCTAATCAGGAATTTCTCAAGGTCGAGCGAGGTCCTGGGTGGCCGGCTCCCCGGAGTTGTCATTACGAGCGAAGCGAGGAATCTGCTGTGTCGGCACTGGGACACCGGCTGGACAGAAGCAGATCCCTCATGGCCTGAGGGCCGTTCGTGATGACAACTCAAAATTGTGCAGCCAGACAATATCGCTTACGCAGTGGCACGATCAAGGGCGCACCGCCTGTACCAGCAAGGTCGCTCCAATCACCACCAGGCCGACGTGAACGTACATGAGGAAGGAACGGCCATGGAGGCGACGGTTTATCACTCTTCCGAGTAGCACCGCCGCCAGGGTAAGCGGCAGCGACAGCAAATAATATCGGGTGACCACGGGGACCCACAGGCCAGCCAGCCAATAGCCTGCCATGCCGACTATGCTGGCAGGAAGAAAGTATCCTTGCAGGGTCGCGCGGAAATGCTGGGCAGACCAGCGGCGCATCGCTCCGTAAATCGCCAGCGGCGGACCGTTCATTCCGTAGGCGCCTCCCATCAGGCCGGCGCAGAAGCCGAAGACAACCAGCCATAGCCGGCTGTCGCTGTGCAGCTCAGTCGGCTTTCGGCCGATCAGTGCGTACACCGCAAACGCGATAATGACCAGGGCAAGGGCCGCCTTCACGCCGCGTTGGTTACCCCCGGTGAGCAACCAAAGGCCCAGCGGAATGCCGAAGATGGTTGGCAACAGTAGCCAGCCCGCCGGTTCCAGATGTATCTTCCGCCAGTCTTGCGCGATGATCACGCCTGCCACTGTGATCGACACCAGGACGGCGAGCGGCGCGGCCACCTTAACCGGGATTCGCAACGCGAGCAGAGGAACAGCCACCAGCGCTTCGCCGAATCCGAAGACCGAGCGAATCAGCGTGGCCGCAAAGATGACGAGTAAGACGAAGACGGTGGTACCGTCCAACGGGTTCTCCGGCGTGCAGGCAAACTTCAGAGTTATCGCGAGGTTTAAGAGGTGATGCCTGCGCGTCTAAGTTAGCACGCAGCAAACCGAGAGCGAACTCCATGACACTAAGACTTAAGTGCCATAACATCAATAGAAAAAGTAAAACTTCCATGATGACTACACAAACCACTATTAGGCCATCGTACAACCCTCCTGGAGTGCCGTTTGTGGGCGCTGGCGAGCCTATGGCTGGACTTTGTGTCTCGGAACGACCTTCAGATGCCTCCGAATCAAATCGCCTGCCTCAAAACGCCTCTAATGGCGAAATTCCGAATTAGGATTTTCGGCAATCTCGGGCCGCTACAGTCAGGCACTTTGGTGGTCGCTAAATACGGTTCGAGCGCCGCAACAATCCTGCCGAGCGCAGGGCGCCTTTCATCCTCTTCCCCCAGCTTCGGGCAAATAGCAGATCGATGAATCCATCCATCTGCTGGCGCAACTTCTCGCCGTATCCAAACCACCAGACCTTCGGCATCCCCGGAAGCAGGTCCGTGTCCACGTACTTCACCTGGACCATTTCCGCTAGACCCATTTTCCCGTGGGTGCGTCCAATGCCGCTGAGTTTGAAACCTCCGTGCGGCGCTTCCGCGATCCCAAAGCACGAGATGACGTCATTGATCATCACGGTCCCGGCCTTGATTCGTCGGGCCATGGCCTCGCCGCGACGACGGTTCGTCGTCCAGACGCTGGCGGCCAGACCGAAGTCACTGTCATTGGCCAGGCGAACGGCCTCATCGTCCGTGTCGAAGGGTGCCACGGGAAGGACCGGGCCGAAGGTTTCCTCCTGGATAATGCGCATGTCCGGTGTCACGTCGGCGAGCAGGGTGGGCGCATAGAAGTTTGGACCAAGGTCGGTCAGGCGCTTGCCACCCTGTAGCAGGCGCGCGCCGTGCAGCACAGCGTCGCGCACATGCTCGTCCACAGTGCGCAGCTGACGCTCGTGAATGAGCGGTCCTACTTCGACATCCGAACCAATTCCATTGCCCACGCGCAACATGGCGATCTTGTTGCTGCACTTTTCGAGGAACTTCTCATACAGGCTGCGGTGGACGTAACAACGCTCGACGGAAAGGCATGTCTGGCCCGCATTCATGAACGCGCCCCACAAGGCGCCGCTGGACGCAGCTTCCAAGTCGGCGTCGTCGAGCACGATCATGGGATCTTTGCCGCCCAATTCCAGCACGACGGGCAGCAGCTTTCGCGCAGCAGCTTCAGCAACACGTTTGCCCGTCGCAACGCTGCCGGTGAAGATCAGCTTGTCGATCGGAGCGTCCACCAAGGCTGCGCCTACGAGCCCTTCTCCGATGACCACCTGCATGAGATCGGGATTCAAGCCTGCTGCCAGAAGCAAGCGCTGCAACTCCAGTGCGATCAACGGCGTGAATTCCGACGGCTTGAGGACGACGGCGTTGCCCATAACCAATGCCGCTAGCGTTTCGGTGGCCGCTGTGGACAGCGGGTAATTCCAAGGCGAGATAATGCCGATCACGCCAAACGGTTCGCGCAGCAACTTGCCGCGCTTGGTCTTCATGGCCAGGTTATGGTGCGGCAGCGGCTCCTCGCGCAGAAAATTGTGCGCGTTTCGGATGCAGAATTCAGTTGCGTCCAGGACTACCAATACCTCGGTGGTAAGTGCTTCGACCGCCGGCTTACCGGCTTCGCGGCAAATCAGGTCGGCAACCTGGTCGCGCTGCTCGCTGAGCAGTTGCTGGAATCGTCGCAACAAAGCGACTCGCTCTCGCACCGGGGTAGCCTGCCAAGCCGGCTGAGCTTGTTTTGCGCGGAGAACTGCATCCCGAACCTCGCCGGGGCTGGCACATGCCAGCTCAGCCAGCACCTCTCCAGTGGCGGGATTGGTGCTGACGATCGTACTGTTTCCGATTGCGCTCGCTTCGGTTGCCATTGTGCTAATTCGCCTTCCTACATGCTCTTTCGGAAGTGGCAAAGTACGCCTTTCGGGCTGCGGAAAAGCTCGGCTGCATCTCGCTTTGAAGGGGCACGGCTTCAGCCGTGCCGTTACGCGCGCGTTGAGAGAGCTTAACGGCAGACCTAAAGGTGTGCCCCTTCAAAGCGCCCTCCCAACCCACTTTATCAATAGCATCTTCAGCCGTGCGCCTCAGAGCTTGCTGCCCTCCACTACCGGAACAGGTGAATGTTCCTAAGGCGGTGCTCCACCCGCATAAACCAACTCCGAATCCACTCTAATATTCAACGCTCACCAGATACAGCCCACAGGCAGCGGCGGTCGGCCCGGCAGCGCTTCGATTGCGGGCGGCGAGGATCTCCGCTACATCCTCTATCTTCAGCGCGCCTTTTCCGACCTGCAAAAACGTGCCTATGAGATTCCTCACCATGTGGTGCAGGAATCCATCTCCGCGCACAGTGTAAACCAGTTCTTCCTCTGTTCTTGCCCACAGGGAGGAGTGAATCGTGCGAACATTCGTCGTAATCCCAGAATGGGAAGACCCGGCTTCATCGCGATCTTCAGCCATCCGTGCACTGCGCTCCGGGTCGGACGCCGCAAATGAAGTGAAGTCGTGTTTGCCGACAACTTGCTCCGACGCGCGAATCAATGCTTCTTCGTTCATCGGATAGGGATCATGAAAAACATATCTCGCCAAAAATGGCGGGCATATGTCTTTGCGATAAATGCGATAGCGATAAGTTTTTGCCTTGGCGGAATGGCGCGCGTGAAAGTCATTCGCAACCACTTCCACCCGGTTCACTCGCAACGACGGAGGAAGCACATCATTCAACGCGACCACCAGGTTTCGCTCTGGAATGGGACTGTCGAGCCTCACCGACGCAACTTGAGCCAGCGCATGGACACCCGCGTCCGTGCGCCCTGACCCCTGAGGCAATACGTCTTCGCCGGTCAGACGCTTCAGGCACTCCGCTAGCGTGCCTTGCACGGTTCGCAGTCCCGGCTGGACCTGCCATCCGTGAAACTCCGATCCGTCATAGGCCAGCGTGATTTTGAAATTGCGGCTCATGTCGTTCCATGCGGGCTTCGGCGCGAATGTAGCGTTATGTTAAGCAGCGTAAAGCTATGCAAAGGTGCGCGGATGGCGGCATTGTGTCAGCTATACTATGACACTTCCTGCTGCTTGCGAGGCGGGCGTTTAGTTTACTTGCCTCTGCGGCGTCATCTGAGAACGATTCCTGGCGATCTATTCCGTTCAGAGATAGGGCACCGGGAAGCATGGCTGAATGTGAAATCCAACTCTTAACGTCATTCTTGGAGACAAAGGAATGTCAGGTTTTAAGTCCGTCAAGCCACTCCGCTCGACCTTACTGTTCATATTTCTGCTAGGAATGCTGACCGCCGCAGGCTTTGCCCAGGATGCGTCGCCGCAAGCCCAGTCTAACAATCCGCCGTTGACCCCGCTGCCACAGGCGCCGCAGCCGCAACGTGATGCTCATCTCTATTCCGATCAGGACTACAGCCGGGGCAAGAGGCAATGGCCTAATCCTTTCGTGGTTTATACGGTGCGTGAAGTTGCGCCTCTGGACGTGACCAATTCCCCCCGCATCGATCAGCTGCTCACGGACGGCAAGATGTACTTGTCACTGAATGACGCGGTAGCCATGGCGCTGGAGAACAACCTTGACATCGGCATTCAGCGTTACAACCTGTCGATTGCCGATACTGACATTCTGCGAACCAGCTCAGGGGCGGTTGCACTCGGTGTAAATGCCGGTCTACTGCAGGGCACTCCCGGCGGGACCACCGGTACCACCTCGGCTGGAGGCACGGGAACGTCCACGACGGGTTCAACTGGCGGTGGCGCCGGTGGCACCACCATTGGAGTTGGCGGAGCTGGAGCCGGAGTGGGAGGCATCGTCGCATCGACGCAGGGCGAAGGTCCCCCGATCGACAACTTTGATCCGGTGATTACCGGAACGGTCGCGGTCGAGCACGCTACCACGCCCGAGTCTGACACCGTGTTCACCGGCACTCCGACGCTCAATCAGAACACCACGACCGCCAACTTCCTCTACACCCAGGGATTTTCTACCGGCACCCTGATGACGGTGGGCTTTAATAATACCCGGGTCGCTTCCAACGCGCTTTTCAACACCCTGAATCCCAACCTCACGCCGAACTTCCGTTTTGAACTGCGCCAACACCTGCTTTCAGGATTCGGCTTCGATCCCAACCTGCGATGGATCCGCATCGCCAGAAATAACAGGGAAATCGAAGATGTTACCTTCCGGTTGCAGATCATCCAGACGGTTTCGCAGATCGAAAACATTTACTGGGATCTGGTGAATGCGTACTCCAGCGTTACCGTGCAGCAGCGCGCCTTGGATCTCGCCAACAAGACGCTCTCCGACGATCAGAAGCAGGTGAGGGCTGGGACGCTCGCTCCCCTGGTTGCGGTGCAGGCGCAAAGTGCTGTGGCCACCGCACAGCAGAACATAGTTGCCGCGCAAGTGAATCTGCAGCTCGAGCAATTGCTGATGAAGAACGCCATTACCCGCAATATGGCCGATCCCATTCTGGCGGTAGCTCCGGTGATTCCCACCGATACCCTCGATATCAAGGAACAGTACCAGACTCCTCCAGTCGAGGACCTGATCAATGAGGCCCTACAGGAACGCCCGGAAATCGCGACCGCCCGCCTGACTTTGACCAACAACGAAATATCGCGCAAGTCGATTCGCAATCAGATGCTTCCGACAGTCGATTTGTATGCTTTCTATGGCGCCTCCGCACTGGGAGGGCCGCCAAACCCATTGTGCACCGATCCAACTCGCTGCACCGACGCCGGATTTCCTGGTGGCTACGCCGGGGCCTTCGGCAATCTGTTCAACAGCACCGCTCCGGACAAAGGGGTGGGCGTTAACATCAACATTCCCCTGCGCAACCGCCAGAATCAGGCCGACCAGGTGCGGTCCGTGCTGGAATATCGGCAGGCGCAGATGAGCTTGCAGCAGACGGAGAACACTATCCGGCTGCAAGTGCGGCAGGCCCAGTTCACGTTGCAACAGAACTATGTGGCCCTGCAAGCTGCGATTTCGGCCCGGGATTATGCCGCGCAAAATCTGGATGCCGAACAGAAGAAGCTGCGCATGGGCGCTTCCACCACCACCCTGGTGTTGCAGGCTTCCAGTGCCATGACGCAGGCTGAGTCTAATGTCCTCGTCGCTGCTACCAACTACGAGAAGTCGAAGGTGCAGCTGGATTTATCCACTGCCGATACCCTCGCCAGGCTTGGCATCGACGTGTCTGACGCGGAATCCGGCCAGGTGAAGCACGCACCAAAAGTGAACGGCACCGTGCCGGCAAATACCAACGACCTGACGCAGCCTAACCTGAGACCTATCCCGGTTCCGGGACTGACGCCCGCGCCGCAGCCGGGCACGCCACCGCCAACCCCGGATCAGACGCAGCCGCCGCAGGCTCAACCACACTAGTGGATGTTCACTTGGGATCCGGGTGGAGCACCGCTGAAGAGGCGGTTACGAAACCTCTGTGCTGGGGCAGTCTGTGGAACAAAGCAGTTCGCAGCCGCCTTGCGGCGACAGGTAATAGCCCACCGCTTCAGCGGTGGGAGGGTAAAGTGGAAAATCTTGAGTCCGCTTCAGCGGACGGCAGACGTTTCGTAATAGCCGATTCAGCGGTGCATTTGATACGTTCCCTGTGAATTCGGCTTTTAGCAGCTCTTGAGACCCCACCTCTAGAGGGGTCACGGCCCAACTTCTCCCGTCGCGCCGGTGACTCTGTGCCAACTTGATTTTCCATCAGCGCCAACCTTACCATTGGCGAACTCTGGAAGTCGTTTGCCTTGGAGAAAGAAACAGCACGCCTCGAAGCCTTCAGCGATGGTGTCTTCGCCGTCGCCATTACTCTGCTGATTCTCGAAATCCGCGTTCCCGACCTGCAGATCGAAGGCAACCGTAATCTCCTCTTGTCACTGGGGCGCCTCTGGCCCTCGTTTTTGGCCTTCGTTCTCAGCTTCTTTGTCGTGTTGCTTATCTGGATCAATCATCACGAATTGTTCCGCATGGTAAGCCGGGTAGACCGGGTGCTGATGTTTGCCAATGGCTCTCTGCTGCTGATGGTGACTTTTATTCCGTTTTCCACGGCGACGCTGGCCCGCTATTTTGGCACCCCTGCGGCCAACACGGCGGTGGCGTTTTATTGTGGAACCTTCCTGGTGTCGAGCTTCTGTCACAACTTACTGTTCGAGTCGGTGGCGCGCAACCGCAGACTGCTTCGTCATGACATCAGCGACATCGCAATTTCGCGGATCCGGCGAACCTATCATCTGGGATTGGCCACCTATTCGATCTCCTTTCTGGTCGCGATATTCAGCCCCATCGGTGGTCTGGTGATCTCCAGCGCCCTGTGGCTACTCTGGGCGACGCTGCGCTACGGTTCCCCTGGCGGAGAAGTGTGAAGCAATTTCTGCAATCGAACGCCGACAATCGTGTACAACAGTAGAGCAGTTATATCGACCTACTAGCATAAGGAGCACGCGCCATGATCGAACGTCTCAAGGAGAGCTTTGGGGGAGTACTGGGCTTCAAAGTCGTCGGCAACATGACCGCCGAGGACATCAAGCAGTTCGAGCCGCAGATTGCCATGCTGATTGCCCAGCGCAAGCACAAACCTATCGGTATTCTCGCTGACCTTTCGCAGATGCAGGGCGCCGACTGGGGAGCTCGCTGGGAGGAGATGCGGTTTCTCCAAAAGCACACCGACCACATCGCGCGCATGGCGGTGGTGGGCGCCGATAAGTGGGAAGAGATTGTGGCGATCGTCACCGCGGGCGCAGCCATCCTTGAGGCCGAGACGCGCTACTTCGACGAGTCCGAAATTTTGCGCGCCTGGGAGTGGGTGCGCACCGCGAAGCACGCCGAGGACCTACCCGTCCGGCAGATCTCCGCCGGCACAGGTATCTGGAAGGATTACCATCCGGAGTGGATGGACATCGGAACGTAAGTTCCGGTGACCTTACAGCTTCATGCCGAGAGGACTCTTAGAGTCATCGGTGGCATCTCGTCGTAGGTTCGTCCATCAAGCAGCCGTCCCTTTCGCTTTTTGCGAACACCGCCCCACTGCTTGAAAAAGAATGGAACACCGTCTTTCCGGCACTGGCTGCGAATGGAAGTGACCCATTGTGGCAACATTGGCCTGGCCCCGAATCCGCTTTCCCCGCCAACAATCACCCAGTGGATACCAGATAGGTTGATCGTTCCCAAATCTTCTAGCAATGGTTCGATGGATAGAAATTTCACTGCTGCATGAGCAGAGCGCAGGTGCTCGACTCTAGGCAGGCCATGCTTTCTGTTCTCGACACTCACTCCCCACCAGATATGAGACTTCGCTGCTGCAAACCGCAGA
This sequence comes from uncultured Acidobacteriaceae bacterium, assembly GCA_963748225.1. Classification (GTDB taxonomy): domain Bacteria; phylum Acidobacteriota; class Terriglobia; order Terriglobales; family Acidobacteriaceae; genus Bog-257. The sequence goes on along the minus strand of CAVVHW010000007.1, from coordinate 341,835 downwards.
CGTGTTTTCAGCAGATCGCGCATGCGCTTAGATCGCTTGGTCAGTACCTGAAACGTGTGCCAATCTGCCTGAACCATCACATCCACAACTGAAACAATGTAGTCATCTGGAATAGCATCATGAAAGAGGTCGCTCATCGAGTTGACGAATACGCGCTTGGGTGAGCGCCACTTCAAGGGCTCATTCAACTTCTCTGGTACCAGTCGAATGTCAAACCCCTGCTCGTAGGGGTGACCCTTGACACCGCGGAATCGCTCGGCAAAGACTGCGGCGTAACAGTGGGCACATCCGGGGCTGATCTTGGTGCAACCGCGAACCGGGTTCCACGTTGCATCCGTCCATTCGATCTTTGACCCTAATGACATCGCTCACCCTAAAACCCAAAAGAGGTCTGATCCGTTGAATACTTCAAAACGTCATCCCAGAATTCGTAGGCCAGCTTGCTGCGAGAGAATAGTGCCAGGTGATACAGGGGAAGGTTGTTGTCATCGGAGCGAACTTCCTTCATCGTGTACAGGGGAAGTGGAATATACCCGAGCGTCTGCATCTGCGTAGCGAACTGTTGCGCCAGAAACAACGGAAATGGGATTCTTTTTGCCTGAGCTTGTTCCCAAGATTCGCGCCAACGATCAGTGCCAAGAAAATCATCGACCTTGTGCGAGTCCTCGCTAACGTATCGCGAATAGTTTCTGTTTGCGTCCATGTGCAGAGCGAGGAGACAAAGAAAGTCAATAAAACCCGCCGACATCTTTCGCAGCGTCTCGAACTTTATTCCCAAATCAAAAGGATCCACGAAACATAAAGCCAGCATTGTATTGTCTTTAGAGCCACGAGGAATCTCGGCGCAAATGCGATCGACTTGTTCGTTGCAGTCCCCCAGGATGTAGGTTACATCCGCAGCAGGAGACCTCCGCTTAGCACGCACCTGCAATGCCGCTAATAGTTTTTCGTCCTTTTCGCAGAAGATGTACTTGTCAAACGGGTCAGCGACCGTGAGAGCAAGCAGGGGCGAGCCGACGAGAATCCTCTTGGTGTTTCGAACCCGGTTGTAGCCGGCGCCCGCATACAAATCGATGTATACTCTGCGGTCCCATTTGTACTTCATGCCCGTTGAAAACAAAGAATCGTAAAGACCTACAAGTCGATACTTCGTTTCAGACCAAGAGCCCACCTCCGGGCAAGGCAGTCCGTCGTCGTAACCAAATTGCTGTTCATCGCTCATTTTCTTAACTCTACGTCGGTCAAGGGGCGAATATAAAGCGAAAAATGGGTGGGTGTCGCGAAATTAACCTGCCGGGCTGTTCCAAGACAAACCTCCTCTCCGCGCTTATCATTAAGTGTTGCCCTGCGTCCGCCGCATCCTGCCGGCGCGCACGGCATCTACTTAGACTGCACCCATTAACCACCCTGAGAGGACGCACTTATGGCTACCACAACGACTCCCGCTCGTGAAGGCACTCGCATCGCCGCTACCGTTAACAACGCCCAGATTCCCGACACATTCAAGAACGAACCATCCATCGATTTCAGCAACCCGGAAAACGCACGCCGCATGCGCGCCGCCATCGAGAAGGTCCGCAATGAACTGGGTCGCGAGTACGACCTGGTGATCGGCGGCCGCCACCTGAAGACCTCGGAAAAGACCCACTCCCTCAACCCTGCCAAGCCGTCGGAGATCGTCGGCATTCACCAGGCGGCGGGCGCCAGCGAAGTCGAGCCCGCGATGCAAGCGGCGCTGAAAGCGTTCGAGACGTGGAAGTACTCCTCCATTGAGGAGCGCACCAACCTGCTGTTCCGGGTGAGTGCGTTGCTGCGCGAGCGCAAGTTCGAGTTGATGGCATGGATGATCTTCGAGGTCGGCAAGAACTGGGCTGAGGCCGACGGCGACATCGCCGAACTGATTGACTTCTGCGACTTCTACGCGCTGGAAGCGTTGCGGCTATCCAAGGCCGAGCCGCCGGTGCAGCTGCCCGGCGAGCGCGACTATCTGCGTTACATCCCGCTGGGGGTGGGCGCGGTGATTCCGCCGTGGAACTTTCCCGGCGCCATCATGGGTGGCATGACCCTGGCTTCCGTCGTGAGCGGCAACACCGTCATCCTAAAGCCCTCGGGCGACTCGCCAACCATTGCTGCGAAGTTCTTCGAAATCCTGGAAGAAGCCGGCCTGCCCGACGGCGTGGTCAACTTCTGCCCCGGCCATGGCAACAGCTTCGGCAACGCCATCGTCGAGCATCCCAAGACGCGCTACATTGCGTTCACCGGTTCCAAGGAAGTGGGATTGCACATCAACCAGCGCGCCGCGGTACAGCAGCCTGGCCAGATCTGGATCAAGCGCACCATCCTCGAAATGGGCGGCAAGGATTCCATCGTGGTGGACACTGATGCCGATCTCGATTCCGCAGTCGAAGGCGTAGCATCGGCGGCATTTGGATTCAGCGGGCAGAAGTGCTCGGCGTGCTCGCGGGCGATCGTCGATGAGCGTATCTACGACAAGTTTTTGCAGCGCCTGAAGGAACGCGTTGAGAAGATCACGGTTGGCGACCCCACGCAAAATCCGTCGATGGGCCCCGTGGTCAACGAGAAATCGATGCAATCGATCCTGGGCTATATCCAAAAGGGGATTGCCGAAGGCGGTCGCCTGATTACCGGCGGCGCACGCGTTACCGAGGCCGGCGATGGTTTCTTCATTCAGCCTACGGTGATTGCCGATGTCGATCCGATGGCGACGATCTCGCAGCAGGAAATCTTTGGTCCGGTGCTAGCTGTGATCAAGTCTCGCGGCTTCGAACACGGCTTGGAAATCGCCAACAACACCGAGTTCGGCCTCACCGGGGCAGTCTATACCACCTCGGAAGACAAGATCGAGGCGGCCAAGGAGCAGTTCCACGTCGGCAACCTGTACATCAATCGCAAATGCTCGGGAGCGATGGTGGGCGCGCATCCGTTTGGCGGCTTCAACATGTCGGGTACGGACTCGAAAGCCGGAGGCCCGGACTACCTGCTGCTGTTCACCCAGGCGAAGTCGATTGGGGAAAAGGTCAGAAGATAGGGGTTATGGGTCAGAGGCTGGGGATTAGCGGCCGGAGAGAAATCTCCGGCCATTTTCTTTGGCTGGCAGCAGGGTTTATTCCTTAAGGATGTCATCCTGAGCGAAGCGCACGCAGGAACTTTCGACCCGCTTCTTTGCGGGTCGGACGGGGGCCGAAGGATCTGCGGTTGCTCCCATCGGCGTGACGGTGCCAGCCAACCGCAGATCCCTCCGCTCGGACTGAAGTCCTCGGTCGGAATGACAAGGCAACAATTGTTCATTCCGACCGAATGCCGATCACGGCCATCATGCGTCCAGTATTGCCGAACTCGGCGCGGTGCGAGAAGAAGCGCTTGGTATCACATGCCGTACATCCATCTACCACGCTGATGTGCTCCGCGCCCAATCCCGCGTCCGCGAGTTGACGGAGGTTGGCCTCGACCAGATCGAGATGCAGTTCGGGACCAAGCTCGCTGTGGCCGGGCGCTCGCGCGGTCAGAAACAACATCGGATAGCGAACATGAACGGCGTCAGCGTCGAATACTTCTTCGAACAGTTCACTGCTGTAGGGGAATTGCGAATCGAATTCGTCCCGCACCTCGCTTCCCACTTGATAACAGCAACGCCGGATGGAAGGCCCGATGGCAGCGCGTAGATTCCGCGGTTGGCTGCCAAACTGCCGCCGCATTTCGCCCACGCCCTTCTCCACAATGCGGGCCACGGTACCGCGCCATCCCGCATGAAACGCTCCCACCACTCGCCGCTTCACGTCGGCCACCAGCACAGGAACGCAATCGGCGGTCTTGACTGCCAGCAGCAACTCAGAAGTGTTCGTGATTATGCCATCCCCCGCGAGCGGATCATTTGGGGGCGCGTGCACCTCATGAACCAGTGCCGAGTGTATCTGCTTCATCTGAACCATCGGCCACAGGTTGCCGGAGTCTGTACCCGTCGCGCCCAGCGCTTCGAGCAAGAGCTCGCGGTTACGCGTGACGTTCTCCCTGGTGTCCGCCGGGGTGACGCCGAGGTTCAAGGTTTGTCCCCCGTAGCAAGTCGAGACTCCACCCGGCCGCGTGCTGAATCCATGCACCAGCCACGGCAAATTCGCGAGGCTCGGGGCGCGCAAGATCTTGAGCGTATCGCTCGTCGCGAACTCGCGTTTGGCTGATTTCCGTTGGATAGAGTGAGAATCGGGACGGCTAGCTGACGGCACGCTTCTATTCTAATCGCGTTTTAGAGTGGTGTAGGCTCGGCGATTACCGGTAAAGCAGCGTTCAGCCTGAATTATTCACGACCACTTCAAGCTTTGAAGGGGCGTACCTTCAGGTACGCCGTCATAAGTCCTTTTTATTTGTCATCACGAGCGGGCGAACAGGGGCCCCCAACGAGCGCCGCTTTTGTGCTCGTTGGGGTAAGGTTTAGCCCGCAGTGATCGGCTTTTGTGAGTTTCTTAGCAAACTGTTTAGCCGCTGAGGAAGTTCGAGGTTCAAACGAAGTGCGACTTCCCTCAGGGGCTGAAGCCCAACTTTCAAGGTGCAACATAACGGCACGGCTCAAGCCGTGCCCCTTCAAAGTCCCCGGTGTCACATATCGAAACAGGTTTTAGCTGCCGCGCTGGTTTGTTAGTTCTGTGCTTTCCGGCTACGGAATACAATCACAGCGGCGATGCTGCTCTGCTACATCACGGACCGCAAGAGTCTGGCAGGAACCGAGAGGCAGCGGTGTCGCAAATTGCTCGCCAGAATTCGCGAGGCGGCGCATGCCGGAATTGACTACATTCAGCTCCGCGAGAAAGATCTGATGGCTCGCGATTTAGAACAGCTGGCACGAGCGGCGGTGCGAGTAGTTCGAGGTCATTCCGCGACGGCGAAACTACTCGTCAACGGACGGCCCGACATCGCGCTAGCAGCGGGAGCGGATGGCGTACATCTTCCCGCGGGCGAGCTCGCTCCCGCGGAAGTTCGCGCACTGTGGATGCAAGCGAGCGATCGGTCTCCGATAATTGCGGTGTCGGCTCATACGATCGAGGAGGTGCGGGCCGCGGAGGTTCAGGGAGCAAACTTCGCGGTGTTGGCTCCGATCTTCGAGAAAGCGAATAGCAATGTCCACGGGATCGGCGTAGACGTGCTGCAAGCAGCGTGTGCGAAATCGCTACCGGCGGACAGCTCACAATCTCAGCGTCGTTTTGCAGTATTCGCGCTGGGGGGCGTCACTCTATCGAACGCCGGGGAGTGCCTTGCTGCTGGCGCGGCCGGACTGGCGGGGATTCGCTTGTTTCAGAACGGCGATGTCGTGGAAACAGTTCGACGCTTGCGAGAACTGGAAACATCACAATCAAAATCAACATTGACCACGGATCGACACGGATGAACACGGGTTGATAGAAGAGATGATGTAATCCACCTGCGCGAAGCTCACGCTACTAAATATGGCAGCAGGAATCATGGGTAGCTTCTCCTCGAAAGAAACATCCGTGAAAATCCGTGTCGATCCGTGGTGGAGCGTTTTTCGATTGACTAGGTGTGAAGCCCCTACGCGCGTTCCGCCTCGCGCGCCAGCGACTTCAACACCATGTTGATCAGCGAGAGCACAATGGCTCCCCAAAACGCCGCCCAGAAGCCGTGGACCACGAAATCGGGCGACAGCAGCGTCGAGGCAAATATCAGCATGATGGCATTGATGACCCACCAGAAGATCCCCAAAGTCAAAAGCGTAAGTGGCAGTGTAATGAGCTTCAGAAGAAGCCCGAGCGTGGCATTCACCAGCCCGATCACCAACGCCGCGATTAGCGCCGCCTTAAATCCTTGCACCTAAAACCCGGGCACCACCTTAGACACGATCAGCAAGCTGATCGCGCTCAGCAGCCAGTTCAACAACAGACGCATTTCGTTCCTTTCACGGCTCAGCTCAAGAGATCGTTTTCTTCTCAAGCATCATGCTAACCGCCTTCGCGGCGCGGCGCTCGCGCGTCTCCTCTTGCTTTGCGCCGCTGATCCACTGCGCGAATTCCTTGCGATGAGTGTAAGCCAACTTATCCCACAGCGCCTTGGCATCTTTGCGGTTGCGAAACTCCTTGGCCAGTTCCGCGGGAGGGTCTATCCGCCCACTCTTCCGCATCGCGTTCCAAGACGACAGCTACCATGTCGCCGGGCTTCGCCTTGGCACCGGCCTGCAGTTGCTTGTTGAAGGTCAACAGGTGCCGTCCGTCCATGGGCTGGATGTTAGTGCGGAACGGAAATCCGTTGATCGTGCCTTTGACGCGAACACGTCCGCGCGTTCCCCAAACCTCGGGCACATCAAACGGTACCGCCAGAAAACACCACGCGTTGTTCGGCCCTGCGGGCTCGGCTTTTGCTTTGAACTTTTTTGGCATCGCTGTCTCATTTCAACAAGAAGCTATCTCATAAATCGGTTTTGAAGGGGCACGGCTTCAGCCGTGTCGTAAACGGCCTGCTAAGGACTGGGCTTTAGCCCCTGAGGCCCTGCACTTGGACCGCACCGCTATTTAGGAGATGGCCGATGGCCTCAAGTTTCACGACAAGGAAAATGCGCGGGAAATTATACCGCGCGAGCAAATCAATACGGCCCCCGGCCGCCCCAAGGTCGGTGCGATAAGCTTATTCCAGAGGTAGTCGACCATGCCGGATGCGATCGCGCAATTTGCCAAAGCTAAGTACCTGAACCTGGAAACCTTTCGCAAGACCGGCGTTGGCGTGCGTACTCCCGTGTGGTTTGCGCAGGATCCCGGCACGCCGTCGCCCACCGATTTTTCGCCGACGGCGAGAAGCGTTTTCTATGTCTATTCGGCGCCGGACGCCGGCAAGATCAAACGGGTTCGCAATAATCCCAGAGTCCGGGTCGCACCTTGTAACTTCCGCGGAGATCTTCGGGGCGCATGGGTGGATGCACACACCCGCATCTGCGAGGGTGCAGAAGTCGGGCATGGGCAAGACCTGCTGCGTCGTAAGTATGGCTGGCTGAAGATTACCGGTGACTTCTTCAGCCGCCTGCTGGGCAGGACGCAAGCCATGATCGCGATTCATATCGACTAACCATCCTGTCAGACGAGAGACACCCCTTCCATATCTACTCGGACGGGGTGTCTCAAGACTTACGCTCAGGATAACCTCGACGCTCCCTCACAGCGAGCGCAGGAAGTTGAGCAGGTCCTGCTGATCGCTAGGCGACAGCCGATTGTAGCCATTGACCACCCCATTCGCTTCCGAACTGGGATACTGATGGTTTCCATTGCTGAAGTGGTTTTCGATCGCCTGCACCAGGTCCCTGGTGCGGCCATCATGCAGGAAAAAGATGCGCTGGCCCAATCCCCAAAGCGGTGCGGTGCGGAACTGCAAGCGGCAATTCGAAAGAGAGGTCTGCAGGCTGAAACCGCTTGTAGCCTTAAACAAGTGAGAGAGCCGCGAGCCGCTAAGGTTCACCATCGCCGCCAGGTCCTGAATAGTCAAGGAAGGGTCTGCTTCTATGGCCTCCATGACCTTTCGAACCCTATGATCGGCTGGCAAATGCTGGTTTTGACGCGTCCACTTTCGGATAGAAAACTTCCCTCTTTCAGGCATGAAGGCTCCCTGGCGACGGGTGGGCAAGGAGTACGGACAGAAAGAGTGCTAGCCGCCCGAGCGGACAGCGTATGTCTTGCTGTGATCACCCCGGCCAGAGAGCTGACACATTGTTACGAAATTGTAAGAATGCAGTTTAACCCACGTTGCAAGTGGGAGTTCCTATCGGCGAGAAGAAAACGGGACGCACGATAGAAGTTTGCCCAACACTTCAGAAGAGTAAATTGTGAATGTCATGATTCCCCAGCACTCAGCGACATGAATCGCACTTCGACATTTACCGCTGTCCCAGGCTGGGGCTTGTGTGCCGTCGGGGTAACTGCACTGATCGCCACGGTTGTGGGAATCCGCCAGCCAACCACAGACGCGTGGCTGGCCATCTGGCTGGTTGAAGCTCTGGTTGGCTTCAGCATCGCGCTGTTCAGCATGCAGAGAAAGGCTTCCCGGCTGGGAAGCGAGGCTCTATCTGCAGCCGGGCGGCGACTCTTGATGGGATTGCTTCCGGCCCTGGCTGCCGGGGCTCTGCTGACTGCTGCGATTGTGTGGGACGGATCCACACGCTTGATTCCCGGCGCATGGTTATTGCTCTACGGAATCGGCATCGTACAAGCTGGCGCATTTTCCACACGCGTGGTGCCGGCGATGGGCATCGTGTTTGTTCTGCTGGGCGCTGTGGCCCTTCCGATGCCCTGGCTGTGGGCCAATGTCATGCTGGCTGCCGGTTTCGGACTGGCGCACATCGGATTTGGTGCGCTTATCGCTAGAAGGCACGGTGGCTAGAGCTTTAGGAATTCCTGTGTCCGGTGGTGCGGGCCATCAGGCCTGCGTTACGGCTCCTATATCTTCACCGAGTCGGCTTTAAGCCGACGACATACCTGTGTCACCGGCTGAAGCCGGCTCAGTAGGAACAGACCGCGTTCCCGCGGCGCTAAAGCGCCGCACTACCGGATACACCCAAAGCAAAAGAGGTGTAGCGGCATAATCAGCCGCGCGCTCGCCCGAAAGGAAAGTAACTACTCGTCGTATAATGTTCAAATGCTTTCGGGTTGCACCTTATCACCCGAACCCAGCAACCCCGAAGTATGCCTGAACACATCAAAAAGAAGTTGTCGGAAGAGATTGCAGTTCTGGAGCACGAGCTCAATCACGAGCTGCCCAAAGAGCTGAAGAAAGCCGTTGCCATGGGCGATCTCAGTGAGAACGCCGAATACCACATGGCCAAACAGCGGCAGGAGTTTGTTCGCGCTCGTCTGGGTCAGCTCAAGCAGCGCATGGCTGATCTCTCGATGATCAACATGGCGAACATCCCCCGCGACCGCGCCGCAATCGGCTCGACCGTGGTGGTCTATGATTCCACCAAAGAGGAAAAGATTGAATATAAGTTGGTCACCAGCGAGGAATCTGACGTGACCAAGGGATTGATCTCCACTAGTTCCCCGATAGGTCGGGCCCTCATGGGGAAGAAGGTAGGAGACGTCAGCGAGGTAGTCACCCCTGCCGGTAAGCGCGAACTAGAGGTGCTAAAGCTAACTACCATTCACGACGAAGGATAATGGCTCGGAATGACGTGGACGAGCGCAGTCGGGCGTTCCTGCAAGTGGCTTCTGTACAAGATTGTCCACGGCCTTGCGCTCACCAAGATTTCACCTAACGCACTCACCTTCATCGGTCTGCTCATCAACGTTGTCGCCGGCGTTCTGTTTGGTTATGCCCACGCGGAAAATCAGCGCCGCATGTTTCTGTATGCCGGACTGATAATTATTGGCGCCGGCATTTTCGACATGGTGGACGGCCGCGTGGCCCGCGCTACTAACCAGGTCACGCAATTCGGCGGCTTCTTCGATTCCATTATCGATCGCTACAGCGATGTGGCGCTGTTCTTCGGACTGCTGGTGTATTACGCCCGTGCCAATCGCTTCTTCTACGTAGTGATGGCCGCCTTCGTCATGATCAGCTCGGTGATGGTGAGCTACGCCCGCGCGCGCGCCGAGTCGCTCATCCCCAGCTGCAAGGTTGGATTCATGGAGCGGCCAGAGCGCATTGTGCTGATCATTATCGGCGCCCTGTTCAATCGCATGGGGCCGGTGCTGTGGGTGATCGCCGTGCTCAGCACGATTACGGTGATTCACCGCATCAGCCATACCTACCAGGTTCTGAAAGTGATTGAGCCTCCGTCCCATCCCGTGCCACCCGATCCGCTGAAGTTTGAAGAGATCGTGGGATAAAGCCACTTCAGAATCGATGTGTACCCTGCTCGCACGAGTTGTGCAGACCATGAGACCCCATGACGACGGCCCGGTGAGCGTCGAAAAATTGCTTAGAGTGTGCACGGGCCTCCTTCCATAGCGAATCCTCACTCTTTGGCACATGGCAAAGCATCTCAGCAACGGGCTGTGGGGCAAGTTGTCGGTGACCTTACATCCTCTCGCTTTTTCACAAGGGAACTCACATCACCGTCATGCGGCTTAAGGCTTTTCAGGAGGCCGGGCCTCGTTGTGGCTCGGCGGTGGTGGTACCTGCCGCATATTTTGCTGCTGTTGCTGCTGAGCGTGTCGCTGCTCCATTTCCTGCGTCTGTTGCTGGTGCTGCTGCTCCATCTGCTGCGTACGGGCAGCATTGGCTTGCTGTTGCGCCGCTCGCTGATGGTCCTGCTCCTGCTGCCGCGCGAGCTGCTGATGCTCGGCCTGCTGCTGGGCGTAGAGCTTCTGCTGCTGTTGCTGGGCATTCCGGTCGGCCTCGGCATTTCCAGTGTTTGGAGGCGCGGGCTGCTGGTGCGGCGGAAGGTCCTTCGCGTGGATAGGAGCTGGTGGTTGTGGAACGTTGTGCGCCGCAGGGGCGTTCTCCGGATGCGGAGTTGCTGCCCTTTCAGGCGACCCAGTCGGCGGACGGTTGGACGCTGGTGGCTGAGCTACCGGGTGGTTGGCGGCTGCTGGCTCACCCGGTCGAGCACCTGCGGCAGGCTGAGCGGGATGATTGCCCGCAGCAGGTTGAGCAGCGCGATTCGCCGGGGGATGATAGGGAGCTCCCGCCGCTTTGGCCGGCACGACTCCGGCGCCGCTGAATGATGCCGGCTTCGCGGTAGCGGCAATCGGCGGTTTGCCGTGATTGGTCGAGGCCCTTAGCTGCGGGTTGGCGGCGGCGGCTTGCACATGTTGAGTTTGTGCCGCCACCGGGGGCACGTGCCTTTCGCGCGTAGCAGCCTCTTCCGCGGCTGTGGGTCGTGCGGTGATTCCACCCTGACCGCCGTTATAGCTCACACGGTTGACCGTCGTGTTATTGACCACGGTCGTGTTGTAAACATTGTGAATGTTGGTGACGTTGATGTTGTTCACCGAGCGGTTGTAATAGAACTGACCGTTATTCCAACGTCCGCCTTCGTAGCCGTGGCCAAAATATCCGTAGCCGTAAGCGATGCCGCCATAGAAGCCAACCTGCGGGCCCCAATAGCCTGGATAGAAGATGTATCCGTTACCGCCCCAACCCCAGTAAGGCGGAGTCCAGAGGTAGCCGACTTCGGGAGCCAAAACCCACGTCCCCGGAACCCAGTAGTAGTCGCCGTAACTATCGTCATAGGCCCAGTAGCCGGGCGTCCAGATGTACCCTTCGCCCGGGCAAAGAGGCTGTGAATAAATCGGTAAAGCGGGTGGTCCAAACGAGACCGTAACCCCGATCTGCGCGAACGACGTCAACGACATCGCCATCATGAACAAAGCGAACAACAATGCACGACTGCGTAGCATGAGATGCATCAGGTTCCTCCTGGAACTTACCGTTTGCCAGATGTAGGTTTGCTCCCGCCGGGTTGCCGGAGGAGATGCGGCAGGCGAGTGCAGCACGACGACGGCCAACGAGCCGCTTCCACGTACTTCAGGTGGTTCCTTTGAAACTATCTCATTTCGAAGCTTCTTCAGTCTGGTCAAAAGCGCTCACTGAAGATTACAGAAGAACCCCGATACCGACCGATTGCACCACGGAACGCCGCCATCATTGCTGGTAGTGTGGTCGGCGCAGCTCGAACCTAAGATCGAGCCGCGCTGACCACATTTCGCGGTTTCCGTGTCATCCGCACCAGTACCAGTTTTATGCTGCGGCCCGTTTCGCGTGCGGCGTGCCGAGGTAGGGAAACTCCATCAGCGTGTCGGTGTGGGGTTAGAGCCTGCCAACTGCTCGCTATTTTGGTTTCTCTTCGGCTGCCCCTCCTGCCTTCTTAGCAGGAGGTTTTGCTGTTGCTGGCTTCTTGGGCGGCGGCGCCTGCTCATCTTTGCTGCCATCGTAGGCGGTGGAGCGAAAGCATTCCAGTCCCGGGTCCCAACTCCAGTAGCGGTATATGGTCAAGCTGGTCTTGTTATCCTGCAGTACTTCTCTTTCCAGGATGCGCGTCCCCGGACCCACCTTCGCGTCCCCTTTCACCACACTGAAGGTTGATTGCTGCGTTTGCTCCACATTGTCGGAGTCATTCTCCGGGACATTCGGCATGACAAGGTCATAGCGCTCCACGGTGTCGAGGACTGGCACCAGGCGATTGTGCAGCAACTTCAGGACCACGAAGTTTTCCTGCTGCGCGCTGCCGCTGTCGCGCGTGGTCTCGCGATGAACCACCACCTCCGAGATGCCGGGTTGCACCAGTTCGGCGAAGCTGATCTCGGGATGCTGTACTCGCGCAGACAGGCGCACGGTTTGCACATGCCGCCACTCCGACTTTTTTTCTTTCTCGAATACGATGAGGTAAGTGGAATCGCATTGGGTTGAATTGGCAACAATCAATGCATTGTCAGCATCGGCACGCAGGCGGACTTGATGTTCATCCACGCGATCGAAGCCCACACAAGGAGCGTCGGACTTGACTGCCGGATTGGAGAAATTCGGCGCCATGATGTCCAACTCAGTAGCCAACTGGCTACGCTGCACAGCATTGCCGCTGCGCAGAGTGCTGGCGACCGTGTCGGGTTCATGCGTCTGAAATCCCTTGTCTTTCTTGCCAAATGGGAGCTCGGCGGACGACCTCGCCGCGAAAAACATGAGAAGAACACACGTGCAGAATATTTTCATTGAATTAACACAAACCCTGCGTCGCTGCGTATGACTCGTGAAATAAGACACTGGGCAAACGCGCTGGCTGGAGACTTTGTTTGCCAGCTGCCAAGAGCTACTTGCCAGGTTGCTATCTCATATATCGGTTTTGATGGGGCACGGCTTCAGCCGTGCCGTAAACGGCCTCTAGGGACTGGGCTTTAGCCCCTGAGGCCCCACATTTTGGACCGAATCGAGACGGCCGCTCGTTGCTCCCTTACTTCAGATGCACCGCTGCCTCGACTGGCTTCGGCGCCGTCGATCCCTCCCGCGGCTTCGCGACCACCGCACCATATTTTGGCTTGATCTGGTGGCACGATGGATCGCAATAAACTCCTTGGTGCGTCTTGTCGGTCTCCGGGTCGGGCATAGGTGAGGCGACGGCCGCATCACGATCGGCTTCCAGTTCGCGCTCCACGTCCTCAACCAACTTGTGGTTGTCGTCAGCGGTAAGCCATTGCTTCACGTTGATCAGGTAATTCTCAAAGCGGGCGATGGGATCGCGCGCGCGCCAATACTCGAAGAGCGTGGCCGGGACGTACTGCGCCGCGTCGTGGATAGCGTGTCCTTTCATGCGCATCATCTTGGCCTCGATCAGGGTCGGGCCCTCGCCGCGATGGGCACGCTCGCACGCCTCATAGGTTGCGTCGTAAACCTGGCAGGGATCGGTGCCATCCACAATTACTCCGGGAATCCCGTACGCGATGGCGCGCTCAGCCAGGTCCTTCACGCAAAACTGCATATCGCTGGGCGTGGAGTAGCCCCACAGGTTGTTCTCCACCACCAGAACCAGACCCAGCTTCTGTACGGCGGCGAAGTTCAAGCTCTCGTAGGTAACGCCGGTGGACTGCCCACCATCGCCCACGTAGGTGAGCCCCGCGACATTTTTTCCTTGCAAGCGCGCGCCCAGGCAAATGCCGGCCATCACGCCAATCAACTCGCCCAGCATGGAAATAGGAGCGCACACGTTACGCCGCTCGAAGTCGCCGAAGTGCGAGGAGGCATCGCGTCCCCATGTGGGTGAGTCGCCCTTGGCCATGTACTGCCGCATGATGTCGCGCGCACTGAAGCCGCGCACCAGCATCGCGCCCTGGTTGCGGATCATCGGTCCCAGCCAGTCGTCAGGACCGAGTGCGAGTGCCGAAGCGCAGGAGCAGCCTTCTTGCCCCAGCCCGAAATAAACGCCGCCCACCACCTTGCCTTGCTTGTACAGATTCTCCAGTGCGACTTCCATGCGGCGGTTTAGCAGCATCCAGCGATAGAGAGCGATGCATTGCTCGCGCGACAAATACTTGGAATCGCGAACCGGCGGGGCAGCGGCCGTCAGGTCGCCTTCGATGCGGTACTCGAGGTTGGAGCCGTCGCCCGACATGAAGATACGGAACTCGGGCTGCTCGAGGCGGTAGTCGGGAATGTTGTAGCACCGAAGGGTGGACGAGGCGGAATCGTCGCTTTTCTTAGTGGCCGCGGACGACTCAGTTTTGGTCGGCTTGGGCGACCCGTCAGCCTGCTCGATCGGTGGCGGCGTCTTCGGCGTTTTCGTCGATGGCGCGAGAGGAACCTTGCTCGATTTCTGCGGGGGACTGGTGGAATGGGAGCGTTTTTTGTGAGCCATAGGAAGGATCGCTTTTCGCTCGGTACGCGAATGATCGACATTCGGCCAAGCAGTAGCAATTTCTCGATTACTGTCTTTCCAGGAGGCTGCATTGTTCCTCCTGGTTCGTCGAAATGCATTCTACTTTATGCAAACTAGCGGGCTGAAACTAAGGGCGAAAAGCGAAAGGCGAGCAGCTGGCCTCTCTCACGCCAACTCGCCGCCGTCCCCATGGATTTCGCGTAATTCCTTCGGTGGCCGCGCCGGTGTGTCCTGGTTCGCTGGAGACTCGCCCCCTTCGGCTTTTGGTGCGACCACAGCTTGCGCCAGCAGGTCGTCCAGCGACTCCAGCCACAGCATCTGCGAATGGAAGACTCGCCCGAAGTTCCGCGAAACCGCCGTCGCCACCTCTTCCATAGCCAACTTCTTTTGCAACTCGCGTTCCATTGAGGTGACCGGCTTTCCGGTGATGCCGCAGGGCACGATGAGCGAGAAAAAATCCAAGTCGGTGCTCACGTTAAGCGCGAACCCATGCGTGGTAACGCCACGGGAAATGTGTACGCCGATGGCCGCAATCTTGGCCTCGGGCTTGTTGCGCAGTGCGTAGGTCCACACGCCGGTCAGCCCCTTAATCCGCTGCGTGCCAATGCCAAAATCGCCGCAGGTGCGAATGAGCACTTCTTCCAGCCGCCGGACGAATTCCACCGCCCCCACCTTGGGCTCAAAGCTGCGCAGATCGAAGATGGGGTAAGCCACCAGTTGTCCGGGACCATGGAAAGTCACGTCGCCGCCGCGGTCTATGTCGAACAACTCCACCCCGCGCTGGGCCAGGAACTCGGGTGACGCCAGCACGTTGGACAGCTGCGCATTGCGGCCCAGGGTGATGACCGAAGGATGCTCGAGCAGCAGGAGGGTGTTCTCGACACGGCCCGCCTTGCGAAGTTCCATGAGCGTCCGCTGCAAATGCAGCGCGGTTTCGTAAGGAACCAGACCGAGATTGAGGATGTTGAGGACCATTGCTATCAGCTATCAGCTTACGGCATTCGCGATCCCGCTGTTGCGCTCGCCGGGGCTAAGGCGGCTCCAGAGGCGGTGTGTCAGACTTGCAAACGTAGAGCGACCCTCACCCGGATTATTCATTAGGATTTTATGCTTTGAAGGGGCACGGCTTCAGCCGTGCCTTAACCCACTGTCATAGTCTAGTGGCTTTAGCCACCGAGGAACTTCGGTGCTGAAACGAGGTGCAAATTCCCTCAGGGGCTGAAGCCCAACTCTCTGCGCTTATGACGGCACGGCTGAAGCCGTGCCCCTTCAAAAACTGCCGAAACCGATGAGTAATCCAGCTAACGCGCAGCTCTACCCTGGCTCGCAGGATCCAGTCACTTGGAATCGCTCTAGCTCTTGGATGACTGTGCACCCCGGCTCGAACCAGCAGAAGTGCCAAGCCAGTCACGGGCGGCATCGCCCTTCAATGCTATTCTGATGGTCACATGGGGCTGCGGCCCCACGGAAGAAAATCAAGCATTGAGATCACAGAGCAGACCCGATAGATCCACAACTCCGTGTTCCCCGTGTCTCCGTGGTGAATGATTTTCGACGATACCCAGCTCCCACTGTCATGAAGCGCGATGTCGAAGAGTCTTCGGTCACTACCACGCCCCCGGCGGAAACGCGCAATGGCGGGCACAAGTTTGTCGGCAACGCTCTTTTCGTTCTCTTGATTGCAGTAGCAGCCGTGGCGGGAGCACTCTCCGGTCTGCTGTTGGTTTACTCCACCGATCTACCGCAGGTAACCGAACTGGAACAGTTCCGGCCCGCCACCATCACCCAACTTTATGACGACCAGGACCGAGTGATCGGGCAGTTTTCCTTGCAGCGGCGCGTGATCGATACCTACAACGACTTCCCCAAAGTGTTGCGCGATGCCCTGATCTCAACCGAGGACAAGGAATTCGAACAGCACTGGGGCGTGGATGTATGGCGAGTATTCGGCGCGGCCTGGCGCGATGTCCTGCTCGACAGCCGGGCCCAGGGCGCTTCGACGCTGACCATGCAGCTCTCGCGCAACCTGTTTCTCTCGCCCGACCGCAATTTCCGGCGCAAGATGCAGGAGGTGATGCTGGCCATCCAAATTGAGCGCCGCTTTACCAAGCCGCAGATCTTCACGTTGTACGCGAACCAGATTTATCTCGGCCATGGCGTGTACGGTTTCGAAGCGGGCGCCAACTTCTATTTCAGCAAGAAAGCCAAGGACCTCACCCTCGAGGAAGCAGCAGTCCTGGCTGGGCTTCCCAAAGCTCCGAACGCTTATTCCCCGATCAACAATCCCGAGCGTGCCCTGCGACGGCGCAATCTGGTGATCAACAACATGCTGGAAGACGGCAAGATCACCGCAGCTGAAGCCCAACGCGCCAAGAACGCGCCGCTCGGGCTCAACGTGCAAGCCGACAACAACGGCATCGCTCCCTACTTCGTGGAAGAAATTCGCCAATACCTGGAGAAGAAGTACGGAACCGAGGAGGTGCATGAAGCCGGACTGCGCGTTTACACCTCGCTGAACCTGGAGATGCAGAAGGCCGCCCAGCAGGCGGTGCGCGACGGACTGGCCGCCTACGAGCGCCGTCATGGATGGAAGGGCAATCTGCTGAACATCGTCGCGAATGGCGACTCGCTCGACGACCTATCATCATGTGGATTGGGACGGAACCATCGCACCCGACAGTTATGTTCACGCTCTGGTCACCGAGGTTGACGCGCAATCGGCAACCCTAAAGTTCGGCAACTACGAAGCTCGCCTCGGGCCGCTCGAGATCAAGTGGACCCGTTACACGTCACCGCAGCAGTTTCTGACCCGTGGCGATCTGGTGTATGTAAAAGTCGTCACGCTAAATGGCCGCGACAGTCGTGTATCGCTGGAGCAGGAATCGGGAGTGCAGGGCGCGCTCCTCGCGCTCGATAACGCTAGCGGCGACGTGAAGGCCATGGTTGGCGGCCGCGACTTCGAGCAGTCGAAGTTTAATCGCGCCGTCCAAGCCGAGCGCCAGGTAGGCTCATCGTTCAAGCCGTATATCTACACTGCAGCGATCGACCAGGGTCTCACGCCGGATGACACGGTGCTTGATGCGCCGATCACGTTCAATACCCCGTCGGGCCCCTACACGCCGCATAACTATGACGGGAAGTTCGAGGGCGTCATCACCTTTCGCCATGCCCTGGCCGAGTCGCGCAATATTCCCGCGCTGAAGGTGACCGAGCGCGTTGGCGGCATCAAGACGGTCATCGAGTATGCTCGTAAATTCGGCATCACTTCGCCCATGCCCGCGTATCTGCCAGTCGCGCTGGGCGCGGCCGATATAACGCTGGCCGAGCAGACTGCCGCATTCACCACCTTCCCCAACGACGGCGTGCGCGTGATGCCGCGCTACATTCGCAAGGTCACCGACTATGATGGCCGGGTACTGGAAGAGAACTATCCGGAAGTGAGAGACGTGGTCAGTGCGCGCACTGCCCGCATCATGACCAGCATGCTGCGTGAAGTAGTGCTGCACGGAACCGGCTACGCCGCCAGCAAGCTGAAACATCCGCTGGGCGGAAAGACGGGCACGACCAACGATTTCACCGATGCGTGGTTCGTGGGCTTCTCGCCGTCGCTGACCTGCGGCGTGTGGGTTGGTTTCGATGAAAAGAAAACCCTGGGCAACAAAGAAACTGGCGCGGCCGCCGCATTGCCCATCTGGATGGACTTCATGCGGGTGGCACTCGTGGGCCGCGAGTCACAAGATTTCCCTGCGCCTCCTCCTACGACACCGAACGCCGTCGCTCGGAAGGCGGAAGAGCCGGAGCCTGCCGCGGGCGACACTGAGGCCCACTGATGCGCGGCTTCTTCCGCTATCTAGTGCGCGTGCTGGTGCTGTTCGTCGTGTTCATGGCCTCGGCACTGACAGCCATGCGCTTTGCCATACATGGCCGCCAGACTGCCATCCCAAAGCTGGTTGGCATGACTCCTCTCCAGGCGGAGCGCTCGCTGGCTGACCATGGCCTGGTACTCGATCGTGGCGACCGCTTCTTCAGCTCTGATGTACCGGAAGGCCGGATCATGTCGCAAGCGCCTCTCCCGGGGACGCAGGTGCGACGTGGCTGGCGCGTGCTCGTGGCCGAGAGCATGGGTCCGCAGCGAATGGTCATTCCTGAGCTTGTCGGAGGTAGCGAACGGGCCGCCGAGATCAATATCCGCCGCCGTGGTCTGGAGTTGGGAAGTATTGCCAGCGCAACCATTCCGGGTGCCCCGACCGATCAGATCGTGGCGCAGAGTCCGCCGGCCAATGCGACCAACGTATCGGCACCGAAGATCAGTGTGCTTGTAGCTGCGCCGGAAGAGCGCAATTCGTTTGTCATGCCCGATCTGGTTGGGCGCAGTGAAGACGACGCGGTCAACGAGATTGTTGCTGCCGGGTTTCACGTGGGAACGATCGCCAGCCAACCTGCACCGGCGGCTGATAATGCGGCGGCTGCGGCGACGGCAGCTCCGCCCAGTCGCATGGTCGTGCGCACAATACCCGCCGCCGGCCAGAGAGTGTATGAGGGGCAGGGAATTGGGCTGGAAGTGACGAGGTAGTCGCTCTTCGCTGTTCACTCTTGGCAATTCGCCGAGCGACGCCATTCTCGCGGATATCGAAGCTAAGTGCCAAGTGCTAAAAGCTGCTTTCAAACACCTTCCCATTGTGCATCACGAACTTCACTCGCTCTAGTTCGGTAATATCTTTCAGCGGATCGCCCTGCACCGCGATCACGTCGGCGTAGGCTCCGGGCGCGATGACGCCGATTTGTCCAGTCATGCCAAGCATCTCCGCCGGACTGACCGTCGCGGCGCGAATCGTCTGCATCGGCGACATGCCGAACTTCACCATGTACGGAAATTCCTGCGCGATCGGCTCCGTCCACGAGAAGCCGCCTACGTCCGTCCCAAAGACAATCTTGATCCCCGCCTGCAGCGCCTTCTTGAAAGACTGTTCATGTTCCGTCGCGCGGGCGCGATCACGTTGCCCGGCTGGTGTGTTCTCTGGCGACCAATCCTTGTAGTAAATCGCGATCGTCGGGCAATACCATGTGCCTTGCCGCTTCATCTGCGCGATGGCAGCATCGTCAAGCCCTAGTCCGTGCTCGATGGAGTCGCATCCGCCGTCCAGCGCGCGATGCAGCCCCTCCCCGTTGTAGGCGTGGCAGGCGACCTTGCGGCCCCACCCGTGGGCCTCATCCACGATGGGCTTCAGTTCCTCCACGGTAAGGGTCGGCTGCGAAACCAGATGACCATCTTTGTCGGTCCACGAACGATGCGTCATGTACACCTTGATCCAATCGGCACCGTGGTCCAGTTGCTCGCGCGCCGCCTTGCGCGCCTCCACCGGACCGTCAATGATCTGGACTCCCTTGGGGACCTGAATCTCCGGCGCATATCCTTCCAGCGGATAGCCGCCGGTCGTAGAAATGCCGCGTGTGGTGGTGAAGATGCGCGGTCCAGGAATGTATCCCTGGTCCACCGCCATCTTGATTCCGACATCACCGTACCCCGCGCCCTCGGTCTCCATATCGCGGATGGTCGTAAAGCCCTGCTCCAGAGCGCGCCGTGCCGAAACCGTCGCGCGAGCCGCTCGGTACGCCAGGGGAAATTTCAGCAACTGAATGTCGTATCCGCCGAGTGCAGGGTCTTCTCCCTGAAGAAAGATGTGAGTATGCGACTCAATCAGCCCGGGCAGAACGGTCGCATTCGACAAATCGATGACCTTCGCGCCAGCAGGGACTTGCGCCGAGGATGCATCGCCGACGCTTTCAATCTTGTCGCCACGAATCACGATCACCTGATTGTGCTTGGCTTCGTCAGTGCGCGGATCGATGAGCGTCCCCGCGCGAATTACCGTGACCTGCAACGGTGGAGTTGAAGGATTCGCTTGGCCGATGACGATCAGGGGAAACAACAGGATAACGATGCTGCCGATGAACTTCTTCATTGTGCTCCTCTACTGGAGGTTAGGGACTAGTGATTCGCTGCGAGAGCTCTTCCGATAAATCCTATTTGTCTCCGGGCACGTCTTCTACAGGCTGCGAAGAACTCGATTAGCTCACGGTTTGTGTCAGGACACGACTCACAGACCGCTGAAAAACTCGGTGGCGCCCGGTTTGTGTCAGGGCACGACTTTCAGTCGTGCCGCAAGACATCAACACTTACCAGGGCTTCAGCCCCTGAGGTACGTGCATTAGCGGGCTAGAGAGTCTGTATCGCAACCTCTGCCGTCCCTACGGGACTCGGTCTCATTTCCCATGTCACCCAGCGCTGAAGCGCTGGGCTAAGATCTTCCGCCGCTGCGCGGCTGGCATTTCGCAAGTCCGCATCACCTGAAGGCCGAATGCTAATTGCCAATTGCGAATTGCTAGTCGCTAATCGCTAGTTGCTAGTTGGTCACTTCATCTCCGACCCGATGATCGCATCCACTTCAATCTCCACCAGCATTTCGGGATCGACCAGTGACGTCACTTCCACCATCGTCGCCACTGGGCGGATGTCGCGGAAGACCTCGCCATGCGCCTTCCCGACCTTTTCCCATTGACTGATATCGGTAACGTACATACGGGTGCGTACCACATCGCGAAAGCTGGCGCCGGCCTGCTCCAGCGCACGGCCAATGTTCTTTAACGTCTGCACTGCTTGAGCGTACATGTCGCCGCCTCCAACGATCCTACCGTCGGAACCGGTTGCGACGGTGCCGGCAACCGAGACGAACGGCCCTACTTTTACCGCGCGTGAAAAGCCGACGATTGGCTCGTAAGGAGAGTTGCCTGAGACATTCTGCCGTTCCATTCCTATCCTCCGTGCACAGCGGCATTGTGCCACAAGAACGGCACAAACAATACGTGACGGAGTTGTTTCGAAGCCACCTCGGCCAATGCAGCCTTTCGGAGCATACGCGTCCCGACTGTGATCATTTCGCCGAAGCTCTTCAGATGGAGCGTGTCAGGGATTTCCCCGCCGTCAACTGCCACTATTTCTGCGTCGGGTTGAGGACAATGACCAGGACCCGGCCGTCGGACTTGATGCTGCCGCCGGTAGCGGTCTTGGTTTCTTTGATGGGGTTCGAGCGCGTCATATAGTCCATTGCCTGCACCCATCCGGCCTGTTGCAGAGTGGCGCCGATGAAGTCGCGCTCGTTATCGACATCCTGATCAATCTTGTGGGTGATGGCATTGGCGGAACGCTGGTCGCGCTCGATGCCGATGTCGTGCGTTCCGGCACCCGCCCAGATGGCCTGCTGCGGCGTGCTGCCGGGCGCTTTCCAAATGCGGAAGTGGTTGCGCTGCGACACCACCATCACCGGTTCGGTGCGCTCGTAACCGAAGTCCTGGGGACGGCCGAAGAGATACAGGATGCTCATCGGCACCGTCATGTAGGAATTTTTCTGCAAGGTGGCCAGCAACGCACTGACCACCGCGTCAGTGTTGGTTTTGTCGGCCGGAAGCCAAGCCGAATCCTTCAGCGCTTTGGTCACCTGCTCCTGCGAGCCGACGATCACAAAGTTAACCAAGTCGCCGGGATTGCCGCCTTCCGGCTTGTCAGTGACGCGGTAGGGCAGGCTCTTGTCGAGCGTGGCGAACAGAGGCTTGAAGTCGTAGTTGCCCTTGCCCGCAGCCACGCCGCTGGAAGTCGCCGTGCTGGACGCGATGCGGTCGATATGCACCTGATACTTGCCCTCGGGAGCCTGCGTCATGTCTTGATTGATGCCGAGATAGAGCCGTCCAGAGAAGGTCACCAGCACGGTGCCATCGGCGCCCACGAGGAAGGGCGTGGCGGCATCGCTGTTTCCGATGCGGCCCACCAGAGCGCCGCGTCCCGCGTTGGGTACCATCAGCGGGCGCAATGTGTCCACCCATCCCCGCTGCACACCGTTCGGCGTGACCCCGGTATTGTTGCCCATGGTGACGGTACCGGTCGCAGTGATGTGGAGCTTGTCCCCCGCGTTGACGTCCATGCCAGTGTCAACCCAGGTTTTGTCGCCGGCGATGGCGACATTCGCAGTCGAGCTACCCGATGCAGTCGCGGCCGCAGATGCCGGAAGTGCAGCCGCATGCGCCGGCTCTGCGCACCACCAGCCGCCTAGAACAGCGGTGAGAAGAATCCAGCTGGCAATCTTCATCGAACTAGAAATTCTCCCAACCCGAATTATAAACACGGAGCCGTCCCGTGCACCCAGAGTATCGGCGCAATTGCTTCTACTTCACGGCTTCGCTGAACATGAATTTCCCCAGATAGATGGGATGAGACTTGGGCGGCACGGTCTTGCCATTGTCGATCGGGTACGGACCCTGCACAGTAGTAGGAAATCCCCAGATGTCTCCATTACGCATGTCAATCACGACTTTGCCATAAACCTGCGCGGTGCCGTCGGGTTTCCGCAGCATGGTGTAACCCGGCTCGACATAGAAAGGATAAGCCTCGCTCGCCTGCGCCTGTACCGGCGCCGGTTGGACGATGGGACGAAACGCGATCATCCCCAGCAGAAGTGCGATAACAATCAACAGTGATTTCGTGAAGCGATCTAGCGTCATAGGTCCTCCCAATTGGGGTTTGCAGATCCAGTGATATTTCTCTATGGGATTGTCATCGCGAGCGCAGCGAGGGGAACTGCTCTTGGTTGCTGACGAACAAATCAGGTCCCTCGCGTCGAAATGGGCGCTCCAGCTGACAATTCATAAGTCCATCATCGACCACTTTCGTCCAAGCTCTAGTACTTTCCTCGAAACAGGTAAACCAGTTCGATGACCAGGATGATCACCACCATCACTTCCAGGATGAACCCACGGCTCTGGTGAAATTCGTCGATGAGAAAGCGGTACAGCCCTTCGGCGGTATGAAGCTTCTCGTTGACCAGGTTCTTGTACTCGGGCACGCCGACCTTGGCGGCCGCCAGCCGATAGAGGCGCGCGGAAAACATGTCGCTGACAAACTTGATGGCGTTGTCGGAGCGCTCGACCAACTCCGTCACTTCGACCGTCACCGAGTTCAGCCGTGAGGCTTCGGCGCGCATTTGCCATCGCCGCCAAAAGCCAGCCCGATGTTTGAGCGAGGTATAGACACCGGCCAGCTCACGAGTCAGCAACTCGTCATAATGACGAAACTCAAGCAATTGCGAGTTGACGTATTCCAGGATCTGCACGGATGTTTCGGCGCCCGCCGGTGTGTCGTAAACAAGCGCGGCATTCCATCCCACCACCACCAAATCGTTGGGATAGTAGGAAAGGCTGGCTTGGAGTACATCGTCGTTTTCCTGCCGCGCGAGGTCAGTGAGCTCGCCACGCAGTATCTGGGCAATCTGCGGCCCGTGTTGCGTCAACAGATCAGCGCCCGCCGGCTGGCCGGGGACACTGCTCAGCGTAAAGATGTAATAGTCTTCGCTGAGCCATTCGCGATAGGGACGCACCAGGGCAGGGGTGATGCGATCGAGGCGGCCACGAATGACCTGCTGCGCCTGACGCTCGAGTTCCGGGCTCGGGACCCAACGGGCCGCCAAGTGTACCAGCGTTTCCCAATCGGCTTCGAAGGCCCACTCAAACAGCACGCTGACCACGCCATAGTCGTAATACTTGACCTGCGGAATCAGCTTCTCGCCACTGCTCAACAGAACGGGTTCCAGACGCTCGACTACGGGTGGATTCTCAAAGCGCACGTAGTCTGGAGTGGCGTGCTTGAAGGTGGGCTCGACTCGCCGCGCGCCCAGGATGTCGCGCAATTGCTCGAGCCTGATTTCCTCGCAGAGGTCGTGCAGTATGACTCCTAGGACGGAACCTTTTATGGTCGCAACCGTCGTGCTGGGTGCCATGGGATAGCGTGCTCCTTGTCGCCTAACTTCCCAGGACTGTGTAGCCGCGAATGGGCGCGAGCGCAAAAGTCAGTACCAGCATAAGCAACGCCAGCAGCACCAACCACCGGCGATTGCCATTGAGAGGGGGCCACTGCGGAACATTGGGATGACGCAATCCCGTGAATCCCAAAATCAAGGCCCACACTAGCCATCCCGGCCAAAAAAAGATACCCAACGGTATGAGCGCGACGATGCTGGCGCGTGTCACCCACTTGTGGGCTCGCGGCGCCACCGCGTAAATGATATGGCCGCCATCGAGTTGTCCACCGGGCAAAAGGTTCAGCGCGGTAGCGAACATTCCTACCCAGGCCGCAATCCCGATAGGGTGCAGATACAAGCTTCCCAGCGCAAACGGGTGCGGCGTGAGTGGCGCCAACATACGATGCACCAGGTTGAAAACCAGAGGATAGCCCAGGTTCAGCCCAGAATCGGCTGCCGTGTTGGGCATGGGCTTGGAAAGCGCCAGCCCCCAGAACAGCACGGGAATCGCCACCACAAAGCCTGCTATGGGCCCGGCGATGCCAATGTCGAACAGCGCCTGCCGCGAGCGAATTGGCGACTTGATGCGAATGACCGCGCCAAACGTTCCTATCAACGTGGGAGCCGGAATGAAATAAGGAAGAGTGGCGTAAACGCCATTCCTCTTGGCGACGATGAAGTGGCCGAACTCATGCGCCAGCAGAATGCCCATCAAGGTCACCGAGAAAGGGATGCCGAGCATCAGTTCTGCAGGGTGCCGGATGAGCCACTTCAAGTGAAACAATGGCAGGACAACGGAATCCTCGGTAAACGCCGGCAGATTATGCAGGAAGTTGTATTCCAGGCGCGCCCCCACCACCAGCGTCGTAAACAGGGTAACCAGCAACAGTAGGATATGCAGCCAATAAGGGCGGCGCGGACGAGGAGTAACAATGTAAACCGGAGGGCGCGCGGGAACTTCGAACGTGTAAGAGATAGGAGGTGTGGGATCAGACATCGTGTGTTTGGATGATAGACGAGCCGCGCATAAAACGGGTTAAACCGGGCGCGACTCCGGTCCAGGAACAAGCGCTCTGCTCCGCAACCTTCGGCGATCTCGCAAACCTGACCGGAGCGCTACTCGATCGACTGCAATTCTTTGCCAGGCTTAAAGCGAACCGCTTTGCCAGGAGGAATGTTTACTTCAGCGCCGGTGCGCGGGTTACGTCCAATGCCAGTCTTCCGTGGCCGGACCGTGAACACGCCGAAACCCCGCAGCTCGATGCGATCGCCGCGTGCCAGCGCCTTCTTCATGCTCTCGAACACGGTTTCAACCGCAGTTTCAGCTTTGGTTTTAGTGACACCCGTTTTGCCGACAACTTCGTTGATCAGATCCAGTTTGATCACTAGTGGCTCCGCAATATCCGCCCGCAGGGGGGAGAAGTCCCAACTACCGACCTTATGCGATTCTAAACGAACCGCATCGTTTCCGGTAAGTCTTAGTTTCAGTTTGACTTACAAGGTGATGCGCGAATCGTAGTGAAGCCCGGCCCCATTGTCAACACTAGCCGCATTCCGTAAGATGGCTTTTCTAAATCATCGATCGCCGCAAGTATCTCCGGCCTCGTCGCCGCCCAAGGAGTCCCATGTCCATCAAGAGTGACCGTTGGATCCGCAAAATGGCCACGGAACACGACATGATTAACCCCTTCTCCGAGAAGCAAGTCCGCGAAGGCGTCATTTCTTACGGTCTCTCGTCTTACGGCTACGACCTGCGCGTGGCCGACGAATTCAAGATCTTCACCAACGTCAACAGCACGGTCGTAGATCCCAAGAAGTTCGACTCGCGCTCGCTGGTCAGCGTGGAAGCCGATGTCTGCATCGTACCTCCGAACTCCTTCGCGCTGGCGCGTTCGGTGGAGTATTTCAAGATTCCGCGCGACGTGCTGACCATCTGTGTCGGTAAATCCACCTATGCGCGCTGCGGCATCATCGTCAACGTGACCCCTTTCGAGCCGGAGTGGGAAGGTTTTGTCACGCTTGAGATCTCCAACACCACGCCACTGCCCGCGCGCATTTACGCCAACGAAGGCCTGTGCCAGATACTCTTCTTCCAGTCGGACGAGCAGTGCGAGACCAGCTACAAAGACAAGAAGGGAAAATATCAGGGCCAGAAGGGCATTGTGTTGCCGAAATTGTAAGGGAGTAGCGGTTAGTGGATAGAACTGGGAACGGTTGTCGATTGGGCGCTTGACAACTGTTCTCGTGCCCGGGGAGGCGCCTTTTCTATAAATGAGGTCTCCAGGAGTGCAGCATGGCCCTGTCACGCGAACGTCCTTATTCGCAGTTTCGCTTTCACGTTCACTTCAGCCCGGCTAACCAGCACCCGGACGCGGCATTTCAGGAGATCAACGGACTTCAGCACGATCCACCGGACGCCCCTACAACAGATCAGAGCGGCAATCCCAGGAAAATTACGGGCACGTACAAGGTCGGGGACGTCACCCTGAAGCGTGGAGTTATCGGCGAGCTTAGTGTTTTGGAGAAATGGCTGCAGCAAGTAAAAGATGGCCATCCGAGCGGCCGGCGCGTTGTGTCGATCACGTTATACAACGAGAGCCGGCAACCGGTGCAGGTCTGGAGACTGCAAGGAGCGCGTCCCGTGAAATACACGGGACCTCCCTTGTCGGACAAGGAGACTGATGTTGCCATTGAGGAGCTGGTGTTGTCGTGCGAACGGATCGAGCTGAAGTGAGGCGCCGAAACAACAGCGAGCCGCGTGTATAATTTTGAGGAGCGCGCCCGTAGCTCAGCTGGATAGAGCGATTGCCTCCGGAGCAATAGGTCGGGAGTTCGAATCTCTCCGGGCGCGCCAGAATTCAATGATTTAGGCAACTGTTCAGTTGGCCCTGTGTACAGAAAATGTACAATTGGCCGGTTCACTGAACAACTCCAGCGTCCACCGCTCTTCCCAAAAGCTGTGTCTCTGGCGTGATTTCGTCGTACATGGCATCAACCATCCGGTACACCGATTCCGGAATCTCCTTTACGTAGTTTTCCAGCGTCGTATCCGGTCGGCTGTGGCGCAATTGCTTCTGCACGTCTTTGAGCGTTCCCTTGCGCTCACCGACCGCGCGTGTCGCATAGGTCCTCCGCAGGACTTGAAAATTCAGCTTCGCCAGGCCGAGTTCGACGCGTATGGGCTCAAGGACACGCGTTTCGAAGTTCTCATAGTCTAAGAATCCGCCTTGGCTGTTGGGGAAAATAAAATCCTGCTCGCCTTGGGCGGCCGTCAGGGCGCGCCACTCGGTCAGTTCGGCAGCCAGTCTCTTCGGGAGCGGCACATAATCTTCGCTGCCCTTAGTTTTCGCCCAAGGGCGCAGTTTGCTTTTGTAAACGGTCTCGGTCACGCGCAGGGCATGCCTGCCGTTAGGAAGCTCTTCGAGACTGCGCCAGCGGAAGGCGAACAGTTCACCCGGTCTCACGGCAGTACCCGACCCGACCTTGATAGCGAGTTTATCCCGCAACCTCATCGCGGCATCGATTACAGACTGGTATTGCGACCACTCAAGAACTGTCTCGTCGGGCTTCCGAGTCTTGGGCCGTTTCAACTTTCGCGCTGGGTCTTTTAGCAGGAAATCCTGCTCAACAGCCTCCCCACACATCGATTTCAAATAGGTGAAGCAATGAAAGACCATCGACCGCGAGTAGTCGCACGCAAGGTGGTTTAGCCAGTCCTGAAGTTCGACCCTATCCAGCTCGCGGAGCGGTTTTTCTCCAAACTTTTCGATAATCGCCCGGATGAAATACTCATTCGTCTTGCGGGTGCTCTCGCCCCAGCTGCCTTCGACTGTTGGACGCCAGCGGTTTTCGACGAACCATTTCAGCGAAACCCGGTCATCTCGGCGCGAGCCTTGTGTGGCGTTGACCGGCAGCAGAATTTTGGCAAGTTCATGCGCCGCCTCGTACTTGCGCATGTTGCGTTTTTCGCCGAGTATGCGGCTGCGGTGACGACGCCGTTCTACGCCTGTCTCTGCGTCGCGCACGTATTCAAACCAATGCCCTTTCCAGGTGTGCGACTTGGTTTCCTCAATCCACCCGTCCTGGTGTCGTGACCTCATCTGCTTCCTCCGGGGAACTAGAATCGTGGTCACTATACGCTGCCTCCTCGCAGGTTTGAGCTGATAAATGCCTCGACATCCTCGGGCCGAAACCGCAAAACAGCACGACGCTCTCCGAACCGGACGACCGGTATGCGTGGGTTTCGGCGCGTGGCATGGTCTCGAACCCACGCCTTCGAAACACCGAGCCGTGCCGCTACTTCGTCCAGTGTCATCAAGGGAATCATCGGCCCGATTTTTTCAATTTCAGCCACTCTCTACCTATTTGGAACCCGATGCTTCATGCCCAAGCCCAACGCCCTACGCGGTAAACGCGGTAATGTTTTGCCCTTACCTAAACAAACCGGAGCTTTACTCGGGTTTACCGCGTTTATCGCGTACGCCGGATGTTGCGTGCCACCGTTCTACCGGACGCCCGCGCCCACCGCTCCGTTCCTTCCGCATGTTGGCCAGTCCGTATTCCTCCAACACTGTCAAAGCGCGGTCGATTTCCTCCGATGATTTGTTGTGGCTGAACTGCTCGCGCAGTTGGTCGCGGCTCAAGCCTTCTTCACGTTCACGCAGGCTGCGGAGAATTTCATCTGCGGTCGGGTCGCCCAACGCTTCCCCAAAGGTGTACCGAGCCGAATCTTCGCAGTATCGCCAGACCTCGAGCGCCGCCTTCAGATGTCTGACGCGAATCAGTTTGGAGCAATCGAGCACGGCGTAAACGCAAGCTAAACGCATCACCTGTGCTTCAGCTCGTGAGGTAGCTGCGCCCAAGAGTCCGGGCTTTCCTTCGCTCAATTTTTCGTAGACTTGCCGCCACAGAGTATTGGCCTTCGCGTCCCTCCTCAGTTCACGTGCGGTGCTTGCGAACTGCGCAGCGGCACGGAGCTTTTGGAAGACGCCCGCGAAGTTCACGTCCCCGATTTGTCCTCCGTCGGGGAGCACCTTCGAGCGACCAGCGCAGGTCCACAGGATGCGATTGGCAAAGCCGTTGGCGATAGATGTGTCTGTCATGCAACGCCGCAATTCAGGTTTGGTAATGTGCGCAATCAGGGAGACATGCGCGTTCGTTGCACGCGCGGGATCCTTCTTCGTGAGTATGCGCAGCGTGCCGTCATCCCACGCTTGTCGAATCACCGCGGATATGATGTTCGAAGGACGTTCAGCAACCTGCAGAACGCGAGCGAATTCTGGCTCAACGACGAGCAATCGCTTATCGACCGAGCTGCCAATGGTTGGGCTGGATTTGCTACTGTGACGCCCGCTGTTGTGGGTGCTTTTCTTCTGTCCACCTTTGTCCTGCAGCGCGGCTATCAGCCCTTCACCTGTTGACAGCCCACCCATCACCCGAGCCTGAGCCCAATAAGCGTCCACTTCCGACATAATCCGCTTGATGTGGCCGAGGGACGTGCCTTTGCGTCCTTTGGATGTGAGGCCCACAATGACCGTGAAAAGATTGCTGTAATGGAGGTCTGCTTCTGCACGGAAATGAGCGTTTCGCCCGACCAGATTCCCGGCAGCAACCAAGAACTGCAGCAGCAACGCCGCAGGGTCTGCTTCGGTATGGGGCTCTGTCAGTCGAACGACCTCGCCGGCCACTCCGTGAAATGCATCCGAGCTGAGCGGGGCAGGCCAAGCAGCCTGCGTGCTCGCACCTCGCTGGCGATAGTCTAGAAATCTGGGTGAATTGCTTGGCTTGTAGCGACCGACGCTGCAAGCGATGCTGCTAACTTCTTCGTCACTTACGGGTGGCTGACAGCGTTGTCGATTCTCCACCAGGAGGGCAGCTTCGATAGCTTCCTGTGACATGCCGCGCTGCCGCATCGTGCCCGCCAATGATGTCAGCGCAGTGTTACGCTGCCCTTCAGCCCACACCTCCGGCTCAATTGCTGTGTGTGCGCTATGGCGATGATTCCGCCTATCAATCTCACTCAGCAACCACTCCGGTGCGGCGGCGAGGTTGAGCAGTGCCTTCGGCCCGCTCCTCCACCGGTATCGCTTGGTGTTCGGATGAACGGACGGCTCGACGATGACGTAACCACCAGCACCCTTCAGGTCAATGCCCTTGGCCAACTTTCCGCAACGGACGTGCCCAGGCCAGCGAAATGCGACGTGGCGTCCACGTCCAGTTTTCTGCATCGCAGTTCTTGGAATCTTGCGACCGGCGCGAAGGTCTACCCATGACTCTTCGCCCCCATATTCGCGGTCAATGTCCAACACGAAGAATCCGGAGGCCTCACCGGTGGGAATGCCGATGTTGGCGGTCGGGTTATCGCGCCACCACGAGAGGATTTGCTTGGGCTCGACAGAGGCGTCCTTGTGGCCGTTCTGAGTCAGCGGTTGCTTACCCAATGGCTTACACGGAAAAACCGGAAACCCATGTTTGCCGTACCACAGTGCTAAGTCGAGTTGTGATGAATGTCTCATAGCTACTGCCCCAGGTTGACGTTTGGTGGGACTTCTTCCTCAGGCCAGCTGGCCCAAATACGGACGACCAGATAGGCACGGTTGCAGTGTGCTGTCCCATTTTGATTAGGCGTCTTGAAAGCTGAAAAATCTAGGAAGGAAACTTTTTCAGAAACTGGGAGGTTTCAGTAATTGGCTTTGTCGGTCCGGCAATGTCAGCCTGTCGCTCGCTTTTTGTGGGCATCTCGAACAAGTCGCTCGATAGCTGTGGCCTCAGCTCGTTGGTTGAACAGTTGTTCCAGAATTGTCTGCAGAATTGCCCACTCCTGTGTTTTCATCAGGGGCTTCCGTTGTCTTTTGCGCATCACGACCAGCGCTTTGTCCGCATTAAGGACGAACCACGAATAGGCTGCCGTGTAGCCAAGCCGCGGCAAATCGTAAAGTGAAATCTGTGCCTCCCATCTTTTTTTGAAACCATGGGCACGTGCCGCGTGGATTTGATCGATTGCATCCTGCTTGCCTATCTCGAGGATGCGTAACAGTGAATTGACGCCTTTCTCCATGCTCTCCAAAGCTTCGTAAAACTTGCTTGAATGGAAACCAGCGGCCTCTAGGCTGGTTCGCAACCGAGCAACTTCTTTCTGCAGCTCCCTCGCACGCTTAAGAAATCCTCGCACCTTTGAAATCATTCTGCGCAATTCAGAGGCAGCTTCGAGTAGCCACTGCGCCTGCCATTCGAATTCCAATCGGCGGTCACCTAACTGATAAATCGTGCGCAAGAAATGTTCTGTGAAGGCGACCTCGGGATGAGCCGCTCTCACTGCATTTGCGAATAGTGCAAACGCTGGCAGTGTGCGTGGTTGGAGCGTTTTTGCCTTTGCCTCCTCGTCAACCCAGAAAGTGCCCATAGCCCGATCTTCTGTCAGGGGCTGGTATAGCCCAAATCCTTCGCCAGCTGCGCTAACCGGTCATCCTCGGGGGCGCGGGCAATTAAAACCAGAAGCACATCCTTCCATTTCGCAGCAGCTTGAGCCAGGAGTCCAGTCCAGTCGATAGCGACCATCCCTTGTTTCTCCAGTTCCTGCATCTTCATAATGGTTACGCCATTCTTGTTCAGTCTGTCCGCTACAAGAACACCACTCACCCTTTTGAACTGGCCGCCAGTAAGGGCGTTTAACTGATTCCGTATTGATAACACGTAGATTTCAAAGCGCCAGAGGTGATCCTTGTCGACGGTCACTCGAGGCCGCATGAATTCGAGTACAAGCAATTGCTCTCCGCTGTCAGAACCAAATCGATGCGTTTATTCCAATCAGCGTCCTTGTCAATACCGCTCTCTTTGACTGCCGATTCGATCACGTGCTCAACGCTCTTCTCAACTTGGAAGGTCTCCCATTTCGGTTCGATGAGCCAAGGATTCGCGGAAATGTAGTCGCGAATTTCATTTTCAAGCGCCTGTTTCATAACTCGTTCGTGGAGGCCTGCTATTATCAGAAGCTTCGCTTTCACGGCCTCCGCCGTGTGTAGGGATGTGAGCACCTTTGCCTCTATCAGAACAGCCAAAAACTCCTGTTCGGAGAAAGTCGGAGACTGGGCCACCTTGTCTATCAGGTCTCGCAACCGGCCCCCTTCCAGGCGAGCAGTAAAGAATCACCGAGGGTGATGAAGTCGTCTTCTTCAATTGAAGAGACTCCAGCGAGTTTCTTTAGTGCTCCTTCGATGATTCGTCGCTCATGCTTCGGAAGCCTCGCCAAACGCGTTGCGAAAGGCGCAAGTTTCTCTGTTAGTAATTTGACCTTTGCCTCAGCTCTCCTCTCTTTCCAGACTTTCAATAACTCTTGGATGCGTTTCTGTCCCCAGACCAAAAGTTTGTCCGACAGCGGATGCTCCCAGTTAATCCTCTGTCGTTCGGTGGCTATAAGATCGGCATCCAATTCGTCCAAGAAATCCGCGACGACCTGCCCCGACAGGTATTCCAGTCCGTGTTGTCCCGCCAGACCACCGGCCAGGTTGAAGAAGAAAGGCCGTTGAGCCAGTTTGCCATGGGCGAAGACCGTTATTCCCCGAAGCTCCTCCTCGTCAATGGGCTTCTGAAAGAACAGGAATCTCCACCGAATCGTATGTTGATCAATTGTCCGCTCCCCCACCCATCCGTGCATATCGTAACCTCGTCCGGTTTTTCTTCAGGTTTGTAGTCCATTGGGAAGACGAACTGAACACCGGGCGGCATATCGTCTCTGGGAAGTTTGGAACCCTCGACAAAGATCGTAAAATCATCTGCCGATTGATGCAGTGTGAATCTACGGGCCATGCTGCGTTTGAACCTTTCGACTGCCGGTTTTTGCGACAGCGTCAGCTCCTTGAGAACGATCCGTGTTCCGTGGTTTAGTTTTCGGGAGTCATCGGGGCTTTCATATTCCAAGACATCTATCTCTCCTCCCGCCTTGAAGTACTCATCTGTCCTCAGTTGCGCTAGGTCGAGTTCGAATAGCGTCCTCTCACCCGTTTCGGCGCTAATCGTATCAACGCGGATTACGCGCGCAATTCCGAACCCAGCAAACTTCCCGATACCCTTTCGTCCGAGAACGGGTCTATGCTTCGCTTTTGTCTTTTCCGTTGGATTATTTTCGCGACGATTCATGCCGATCTTCAGGTACCGAGATTCACATTCCTCAAAGGTCATCCCTTGGCCGTCATCAGCGATTTCAATCGAGGCACTGACGGCGACGTTGCTTGGTAAAGTGATCTTCACAACCTCGGAGTCGGCGTCCCATGCGTTGGCAATTGGCTCCGCCAGCGCTGCGGTCGGACTTTGATACATCTGTATCCCAAGGTGATCGATGATGCGACCATGAAAGCTCAGGCCGAGTGTTTTCTTGGTATCCTTTACTTTTTCGATGTTCTCATTCGCCATTTAGTGACGCTATTATTAGCTTCTGCCGGCAACCAAGTGGCATTGCCACATTTGCTGTTAAAATGACCGCAGCCATTGCAGCGAAAGTACTTCGTCAAGGATCGATCGGCATAAGCCTCAAGAAGTATAGAGCACCCTGCTCCCCATGAGCGGTGATAACCACGGGGGCTGGTAGACGTGGCTCATGCTCATTTTTCTTGTCAGGAACTCGACCAGGTGCTCATATGTCAAGCGTTGCCTCCTCCTGACACCGAGGCCGTCGCTCCTGGCAGAGCCGAGTACATGCGGGTTTCGAGCTGGAGCTTCCCGCTCAACGGACCTTCGATAACAAAAACCTTCGGCTCACCACCAAAATCAAATACCCGATAAAGGCGATACGACAAGCCCCCTTGCTCTGCAACCGCAAGCTCATTCGGGCTTATGTAGAACGGTGTGGTTGGGCCAGCGTTCGTCGTCTTGACCTCAATGAATCTCTCGTGGCCCTGCTCGTCGAAGGACGCGATGTGGTATTCCAGGACCGTCTACGCCAAGGGCATGCTCGGCAACCCAACGGACGCGGTCGGCCGAATCGGCTCGTTGTTTGCCAATCAAGGTTTTTGCTCTAGCTCAACTACCCACTGCTCGCCGCTGCATTCGAGCTTTCGATTTCGTGCATCCTTTTCGGCGAAGTCGATCTTCAGTCCGGCTAATGCCCTGGTCGCCTCATGTCCGGCTCTCGGGCCGGAGCAACAATCTCGGCACGGAGACGAAAACAGGCTTCGCATCTGACACAACTGGGACGTGTTCGGCGACCGCACCGAACACGGCAGTCCGGTGGGCTGCAAGCGGATCGAGAACGACGTACCGGAGGAGACGCTGTACGTTTGGAGCGACCGCATTCATCATTCGCGGGAGGCCACTCTCAAGCAGGATGGCATCGATGTTCTGGAACTTGTAGTCAACCGCGCTCTTGCTACGACCAATCTGCGCCGCAACATCTCGACATGCCGCTTCACGGTTATACGTTTCGCCCCGTATCTTCTTTTCCAGACATTGAAAGTAGGCGTCTGCCGCATTTCGCACTGCTCCAGTGTCATCAATGGGCTGACGCTTCAAGCCATCCACGTCAAATCCGAGGTAGAATACTCTTTTGCCTACGGCATCCTTGCCATCGGCCACCTTTCGTAGAATCCCAACTGGGGATTTTGGAACGCACGCGCTACGCAGCCGATACCCTTCGAGTCGTATGCTTGCCGCCATACCTGAGTAAGTACTCGCGTGCAAACCCAAAGCCATACTGGTGCAGAAAGGGCTCGCGCCCCAGCCGATCACATTCCTCAATCGCCAGTTTGACCGCCGTCGGACTGGTGAGGTCAGAAAGAGCCATTACACCTCCTATTGTTCTGGAAGTGAAATATATCGACCCGACGGCGAGCGTCTCCAGGAGAGACTAGGCCCGGCGAGACGCACAGAGCCAACTGCGGTGTTTCAAAACCATCGCCAGAATGTCTGCTGTAAGTTGCTGTAAAAAAGGGTGCAATTGAGGAAGACTAGCGTTGAAGGCTAATAATTCCTCGCAACACCGATTACTGCGATGCGCCGATTTCGACAGCGACAACGGAAGGTATCAGCTGGCGTGTATTGTGTTAATCCAATCCCAGAAGGCTGTTCCTGTGACGCCGAGCCGGTGAGCGGAATCATGACAAACATTGCAGAGCGTAAGTAGATTTTCTGCGTTGTTGCGACCACCGGACTGATGATGTTCGATGTGGTGGACTTCTGTAAACTGTTTTCGGTCACCGGGCACGCGCTTCGACAGATTCCATCCACATCTGCGGCACGAATAGTTATCACGTTCGAGGACACTGGAGTAAGTTTCATCTTCAATATCGCGATCATGAGGCGGTAACTGCTCAAGGTTCTCAAGGACGTACTCACTGCTTTTAAGGTCGGGGCGACCGGTAAAATGAGTCAGGACGCGCCATCCTCTCTCTGTTCTGAGTTCGCCCGTCCGACGCCTCCAGCTCTTGATCTTTGCCACGTACGCCAGCTCATCCCCTGTGAGCACTTGTCCGACGTAGGTTTTCAGCAAATCAAGCATCCGCGACTCTGCCGATCCTTTCTTGCGGCGAATCGTGTTCGCCGTTTGCCACTTCTTCGCTTCCTGCTCGTCGGGGTCGACGCTCTCAAGTACATATTCAGCTGGTTTTAGATCGTCCCGCGAAATGCCCGTGAGATGTGGTAGCCAAATCGACTCGAAGCTCGCGGATTCGACGGGGAAATTCGCCTATTCCCGAGACAACTCCAAGCTCTTCACCCGAGACTGGCTCGCCTACGAACAGCTTGAGGTAATCAAGACACCGGGCTCTGCCAGCTTTTGCTGTCGTTACGTTTGTAAGCTGGTGACGCGCCAGTGTCCGTGTTGCTTTCAATACTCGTATGAGGTGCTTTACAGCCTTGCGAACCTCGTCTTTGTCGCTGGGTGGTTCGCCTTGCAGTTTGTCGAGTTCCGCGACGAACTTGTCAACGACCTTTCGCTGGTCTGCAGCCGCATCGCTTTGGTCGGGTCGTGGTGTTTCAGGTCGGCTCACTTATCCGGACGATACATACGCACGAGTGCACCCGTCCAGAAGTTAGGCGGTGATTAGTGTGGTTCCCGGTTGGGTCAGGTTCTGTTCGTGAAGTACTGTTTCAGATGCCGCGCTATAGCCTCGGCGAGAAGAGGCGGCACTGCGTTTCCGATCTGACGGGCGATGTCTATCTTCGAACCGCAAAAATAATAATCGTCCGGGAAAGTCTGTAGGCGTGCAGCTTCCCAATGAGTAATGGGCCTGTGCTGCGCGGGATGCAGGTAGCAACCCTTTTCGGGTTTGAAAAACTCGGTTCTGATCGTGAGCGCTGGCTTGTCCCACCGTAACCGCCCGAACACATCAGTCGATCCAGTAGGTTTATTGAGCCAGCATTTCGGCGTTAAATCACGTCTTAATCTCATCAAATCGAATCTGTTTCCGCCCGGCGGAACACACTTGTATCGCTCCAATGAAATCGGCGTCGGGCGTCTTCCAATGTGTAGCTGCGTAATCCGGTATTTCGGAAATCCGTGCAGCGATCCGTTAACGGGTAAGTCAAAGACAAGAGGCTCATGTTCCAAATTCCCAATCGCACGTGAAACGACAGCGGATGCAGCTTCTTCATCCGGCTGATCGGGCATCATCGGATGACCAGTTCTGGTGCAGATCACAAATCCGCGTCGGCGTTGCTGAGGCACACCAAACTTTGTCGCGTGGAGTACGCCCGACGCTACCTCATACCCCAGCGATTCAGCAGTTCGCACAACCCCCTGAAACTCGCCCGACTTCAGAAATTCTGGGACGTTCTCGATGACGAAAACCTTTGGGCGTTTCCACTCGACAACTTTGAAATAGAAGTGCCAGAGTTTGTTCATCGAGTAGTGGTGTTTGGTCGGCGACATCTTGCCAAGGGGAGAAAACCTTGGCACGGAGGACCACCGATTACCAGATCGACCTTCGTTTTGGGAAGGTGACCTCGTCGAAGCTCTTCGATAGGCCGGGAAAACACTTCATGCCCAAAATTTGCACTGTAGGCCGCAGCTGAGGGCTTGTCCTTCTCGACGGCGAAAATCGAACGGTCTTCACGTCTGCGGAGGACGCCTGGCGAAATCCCTGCGACAGTCCACCCGCACCAGCAAATAGATCGATGAAGTTTACGCGCCTCGTCCTCACTTCCCCAGCCCTTTCAGCAAATTTTTGAAACAATGCTCGCGCTTAGCTCGATTGTTAATTTGACAATCCCAGATGGTCGTACCGACCAACCAAGTTGCCGGAGCTTCCTGCGGACGTTCTTGTCCCGCCGCACGTTCCCGGTGATCTTCTGTTCCCAAAAAGCGCTATTCGACGCCGGAAAGCTGGATCGAGAACAACCCGGATGATGATGCCAGAAGCAGCCGTGAACAAAGATCACGTGCTTCGCGCGAGGCAACACGATGTCCGGCTTGCCCGGTAATCCGGCGACGTGCAAACGATACCGAAAGCCAGCAGCATAGAGAAGTTTGCGAACCGAGATCTCGGGCCGCGTATCCTTCTGGCCACACGGCTCATTACCCAACTGCGCTTCGCCTTCGAAAAAACATCAATCATTGCGCTTGATTGTGAATTGGATTTTACATTGACCCGCGCGCCTGCCAGCGCATATCTCGAGCGCAGCATTCGTCGTACTGGGTCTTGTTTCAATAGAGTGTGCCACAAGGACCGTCGGAAGCGGGAGCGATGGTTGAGCAAACGGGTATGGCAAGCGCCTTCCGCCTTACGTCGCCGGTGCTGTTACGAACATCAGCCCAGCAGGGATTCGACGATTCAATAAGCACTGCTGCCTCAGCTGGAGGAGCGGGCACATCCTGCGACGAATCGTTTTGGCGGCTGGACTGCCGAGACGCCCCACGCTGCCGCTGATTACGAAGTATCCAGAGGCTCTGTTGCATCTCGCTAGCGAGGAAAAATCGAATTACCGGGAGCGCAACGTTCATCAATCAACCTGCGGTGGTCTCGAATCTGGTCATAACTGACTGCTAGTTCTTGTCCTAGATGCATATCGGCCACTGCAATTGGCACTGAATCCAGCTTGCCAATCACCAGCCGCATGTCGTCGTCGCTCTTCTCAACCAGCAGCCACATCCATTCGCTCTCCCTAGAGCGTTCGTTCACAACCTCGATTTTTACGTGGTCACCCTTGCTGTATTTGCCCATCTTGCCCTCCACAGGTAATCAGGTGCGAGGCTGGCATTCGCCTCGGTGAACGTGATGAAGTGATGAAGCCAGCAGTTTCGGTGTACTGCGACAGGCTTATCCACTGCAGGACTCGTGCATCAACTCGCCGCGCTCATTCCATACGCGCCCGTTGTAGGAGATGCGAGCGACCAAAGCTCCCGCAGAGTCGTAGACGTTACCACAGTTGGGTTCCATGTCCGACGCGCCAAGCCCATGCGAGTCACGGTGCTGCGTGAACAGGAACGATGCCGATTCGGAATCACGAACGCGAATTTGCAAAGTCGGACATCGGTTTGCAGCCAAGTAAAGCAGCCACGTTTTCTGTCGGGTTAGTCGCGTTACGTCCATTCTCTCCTCTGCGGATTTCCTAGCTCTCATAGCAGCGACTGGCATTCGCTCTGATGGTCGCGGCGCAGCCAGCAGTTAGGCGACTTGCGGCAAAGCGCATCAAGCAACGACGCGAACGATTCTCGCCACTTCTAAGTCATAGAACTGGGCGCGCTGCCCGGTTCGTTCGTATTCAACCCTGCTGCCCTTTGTCAGCCCCGGCAGGTCGGCGAAGTCGAATGTAGTTGCGTAAACGACCCCGTCAATCGTGGTTTGCTGGTAGCCGCTCATGGTGAAAGTGATTTTGTCCACAGTGCCAGTCATGTTTGTGTCTCCTTGCCAAGCGGCTCGCAATTGGCCTGATGATTCCGGGGCAGCCAGCAGTTAGGGGTCTTCCGGCAGTCCTGGCCCATTGCCTTGTTCTGCTCGTGCCACCAGAACTTGTTCGCCTTGGCGGCTGCGTCGTCCGCCTTCGTTCCGCCTCCAAATTCCCGCTGAAAATCGAATGCCCAGATGCTTTGCCAGTCCTCGAAGGGCATATTGATGGTCCTAAGAGTATTTTTCACTTCGTCTAGCCACGCTTCGTATGTCACCGATATTCTCCCTTCAAGCCTATGCACGTAGGTACTGGTACAGTGTCTCCCGACTGATGCTAAACTCCCGCGCTAGGACGGCCTTTTTTTCCCCAGATGCTACCCGCTTGCGCAGATCGCTGGCCTGTTCAGCAGTCAAGGATGGCTTGCGTCCCCGATATACGCCAGCCTTCTTAGCGAGGGCGATTCCCTCGCGCTGACGTTCTCTTATCAGCGACCGCTCGAACTCAGCAAAGCTGCCCAGCATATTGAACATTAGCTTGCTCAGTGAGGTATCGCTATCATCACCAGCGAACGTCAAATTCTCTTTGAGGAACTGAACCACAACACCACGGCTGTTTAGGTCAGTGACAACCTTGCGCAGATCGTCCAGGCTGCGTCCCAGCCTGTCGAGCGAATGAACCACGAGCGTGTCACCCTCACGGATGTAAGAAAGCATCGCCTCAAGCTGCGGGCGCTTCGTGTCCTTGCCGCTGCACTTGTCAGTGAATACCTTGTCTGGCGATACGCTCTTGATGCTCTCAAGCTGCCGATCTGTGTTCTGGTCAACCGAGGAAACGCGAATATATGCGATTCTCTTGCTGTGCTTTCGTGCTGCGGCTGCTGCGGTCATCTTGTCCTCCAAACGAAGTGTCAAGGTGAACTCTAGACCATCGCCGGACATATGTCAAGAAACTAAATATCAAGCCTAGTCTGACGGAATTCGAGCTCAGGGTTGACGCCAAGTTAGAGTGTACGTCAACTTGACACTCCGCAAACTGTTAGCTGCATCAACATCCGTGATGCGCTGAAACTGGGGGAGCACCCGGTAGGACGCGGCGTGGCGTGCGATTTGGCGCGCTCCGAGAGCTTTGGCAGGGGGGAAGTGCCTGGAGCGCGGCCAACTCCTTAGAAACGCATGTGGCCGTGGTTTGTGTGAAAACCCTGCCAGAATGCTGTTTTTAGGGGCAACAATATCGCTGGCCGACCACAGATGTTGGTGGTGGTCAGTTTGTCTGAACTGCTCTGATTCCTCACTGAACTCGAACAACGAGCGGAGGATCGGAACCTCTGCGGCTTCGTATGGCTGCTAAAAATCAAAGAGGAAGATTCCAGTGAAAAACAAGTTCAAAGGGCAGTTCTCTGTGTACCGCGGGACGGCTGAGGCGGTCGTCTCGTAGGGATGCCCATAATTCTTGCCTACGCTTCATGTTAGAGATCCATCTACCCTCAATTTTTATCGCAGCGTGCAGTGCTCGCTGCCGAGCTGCGCGCCTAGTAGAATGCACGTTCCGATTAACGCTATGCCCAAGCACATTATTTTCGGGCTGGACCACTTCTTACAGAATCTCCATCAACCTGGCCCTCACGGATGAGGCACGCCGGTACGAAGATGAGCAGAAGCAGTGCTTCGCAGCGGAGTTGGAAGAAAGCATCACGCGCAACGGAGTGACATTGGTTTGCGAGAAATGCAAACTTGACACTCCGTCACTCGGCAGCCGACTTGCCAAAAAACACGGCTGCCGCCACGTGAACGTCACAACGCCTCATGCGGAGCGTGAAAGGCTCAAAATTCCACGGAACTACGAGGAGTCGCCCGAGGAAAAAACGCACGCGGTGCTGTGCTTTGAAGAATACATGGCCGAGATGGCGCGGAGAGAAGCTAAGGAAAGTAACGTTGTGCTCTTGATGGTGGGCAACATTCACCGTGAGGCTATGGCATCTCGGCTGGCTGAATCTGGAAGTGTGATCGAGGTTCGCGGTCTTGAGGAGTTCGAATAGTACGAAGGCCCTCCGGCTGAGGAACCTGGCACCGCCGCGTTCTTGGGTGGCTGGAAAAGAGTCAAAGGAGACATCAGGGAGTCGTAAAGGCCTCGCTCCCTGTCACGTCGGCGTATGACAAAAACGCCTTGTGGCGATTGACGCCTGCCCTACAATTCGGGCTTGGAAGGAATCCCGCCTAAACATCTGGCTTGGCGTTTTGGTCGGGGCGAGAGGATTTTAACCTCCGACTCCGTGCGCCCAAGGCAGGGCAGAACTTGCCCTTAAACAACCGCAACTCATTGAAGATTCGAGCTCGTCTGGTTGAACAACCACCCAAGAGGCCTCTCGAAATTGGAACCCTAAATGGAACCTCGTTCACAGATCTTCGTCTACCGAGGATGCTACTTATGGCCATTTGGTGGCGTGCAGAAATCTTCCGTTTGATCTGATATGAACGCATCTCACAAATACCTCAGCAGGATATTGCACAGCGGAGATGGAGCATGAATCCCAGCAACACACCTTGCCCCTCAGTGTCACCATCGGCCTGAGAATCTTTCGTTTGTGAGAATCTCGCCTTCCACGGGGAATACGCGCCTGGGACGACATTTCCGAATCCCAGCATTTCGTTGCGTTATTGCGTTTGAAATCGAGTGAGGGATTGGGCGTCCTCAAGCAGGGCCGGGATTTGTTGGCGGTTTGCACAAAACATGTATTCCGGCGCTGCATCCCCTGCTTGGGATGCGGCGTCGCCTCGCTTGACTACTCCATTGGCTCTGCTGCCGTCGTGTAACCCGCGCCCGGCTCTTTGAGATGTATGCCATACTCCCTGCACAATCCCCGTCCCCATCTTCTTCAAGACCCGTCGAGTTGTTGTCAGCCATCGTTATTCCACGCCCCCTCATGAGCCTTCTGTTGATCGCTTCTTCTGAGGGCCGAAGGTTGGCCATTCATCACAGCTCACCAAGCATTGAGATCGAGAATTCAGTGCTTCGCCCGCTCTTGCATCTGTTCGATTTTCTTGTCTATCCCTTCGGCGATCTGATCGATGAAGAAGCTCGCGGGCTGTCGGCGCTCCAACTCCCGGCTTTCGATCGGTGATTATTCTTGCAGGGGCGGAAATGATCGTGGTAAAGTTTTGCGGTAATTGGGCCTTGGTCGCCACAATCCGAAGGAGGTTAAAGTACATGAGCGGCAAACAACTTATTGTCGACACGGGGACGTCCCTTGTCGTCGCAAGGCCGGGGGAACAGCTACAGACAATTAACGACAAGGAGTCTTTGCAGGAGCTTCGTGCGTTACTGGAAAAGCGGAAACAAGCTGGGCTAGAGATTTCAAAGTACTTGAAAGCTCACGGCATCCAAGTTGCTGGGGAAGAAAGTACCGCCACCGCCGAACAATAGAATTCTTTCAGTGAGGCACCACACAACATGGCGGAGTGGACGCTTGGCACCATCCGTGAAGTCTGCCCCAAGAGCACCCTAGAACGAATTATCCCCATCGCGAAAGAGATTGGGGTAACGCGAGTCGGTAATATAACGGGCCTTGACCAAGTGGGCGTACCTGTGTGGATTGCGGTGCGCCCCTTAGCAAAATCGTTGACTGTATCTCAAGGAAAGGGTCTCACTCACGAGCTTGCCCAATGCTCAGGCATCATGGAGAGCATCGAGCTATATCATGCGGAAACTACCGTACCCGATGGCTTACGACTTGGCCTAACAGCTTACGCACATGACAAGAGGTTTGTAAATCCGGCCCGTCTTGCATTACACCGCAATGCCGACTTTACCGATGATCGAACGGTGTATTGGGCTAGGGGGATCGACATAGCATCTGGCACCGAACGCTGGATTCCACACGAACTGTTCAACTTGGATTTCACCCGAGTCAAGTCCAACCCGCCTTTGTTCATCGCATCTTCGAATGGGCTCGCTTCTGGCAATAGCTACACAGAAGCAATATTGCATGGTTTGTGCGAGGTGGTCGAGCGTGACCAGCTTTCTTTTTGGCTTATCAAAGACAAGATGTCGTCGCGTGCTCCTAAAACGACATTGTCGTTGGAGTCGATTGATGATTCGGATTGCCGCAAACTCATTGATCGATGTAAGCTGGCGGGCCTAGAAATTGTTGTATGGTATGCGACTACAAACATAGCTCTTCCAGTTTTTGTTTGTGTGGTAGCAGATCATCTTGGAAGGACCCTCTATCGCCATCGAGCGGCCGGCTCGGGCTGTCATCCCCTTAAAGCCATCGCCTTAAGTAGAGCAATTACAGAGGCGCTCCAAAGCCGGTTGACGCATATTTCTGGAGTTCGTGACGATGTCGATTGGCGGAAATATCGAGAGGGCATTCCATGTACGGCCGAATCTGCCGAATGGCTTCGTAAAGTTCAGACTCGCGAGGAAGTCACTTTTAGCGCTATACCCGATGCCAAACAAGACGAAAGTTTGTCGAGTCTACTTGAGTATGTAAAAAGAGCACTATTTGCTAGCAGCTTGTCCGAAGTCATAGTTGTTGATCTTACTAGCGCGAGATTTGGATTACCAGTCATCTTCGTATGCGTTCCGGATTTGGAGTTCAGTGCTCTCCAAGGAGCGTACTTTCCAGGGAAGAGGATGCTAGATACTGCTCGTGAGGATGCTTAATGAGAACCTGCATGTTCATAGGGCCCAGTGTTCCTAGTACAGAATCCTGTGCAGCGATCATCTCGCTCCCGCCTGCATCGCTTGGGTCGGTGTATCGTGCGATGCGTGCCGGATACCGCCGTATTGTCATCGTGGATGCCTACTTCGGCCATGTGCCATCGGTCTGGCACAAAGAAATACTCTTTGCCTTAGTCAATGGCATTCAGGTCTGGGGAGCTGGCAGTACTGGTGCATTGCGAGCGGTGGAATTGGAGCCTTTCGGCATGCGAGGTGTGGGTACGGTATTTCGCTTATTTCGTCGCGGGATACTTTCGGATGATGACGAGGTTTGTGTAACCCATTTACCAAAACAATACGCATATACTTCGATTACATACCCGATGATCAACCTCCGTTGTTCTTTCCGAAGATTGAGAAGGCTGCATTTAATTGACGCCAATGCTGAAAGAGAAATTATAGCTGCCTTGAAGGAGATTTACTTTGGCCATAG
This sequence comes from uncultured Acidobacteriaceae bacterium, assembly GCA_963748225.1. Lineage (GTDB taxonomy): Bacteria > Acidobacteriota > Terriglobia > Terriglobales > Acidobacteriaceae > Bog-257. The sequence continues at coordinate 297,710 of CAVVHW010000007.1, read as the reverse complement.
AGACGAGAATGCGGTCAGGCTCGTGTTGAACCCCTACGATGTGTCTGACAAAGGACAACTATGGTCAAACTTTGTGAAGCACTATGTCGATATTAAGAAGCGTGACGTGGTCGCGCTCCTTCGTAATTTAAAGCACTCACGTGCGAAGGCACTTTCCAAAAGGCAAACCTGGATATTTCCTGAACATCTCATTGGACACTGCAGTTTGCTTAAAAAGGATGACTCCAATGCATGGAGCCGATTGTGCCAAAACGACTCCCGATGGCTCACCATCCCTCTAGGCGTGGCCGGAGCGGGGACATTCATTTTCCTAGCGCCCGAGCGAGCCTTCCATTGCTGCCGAGTCAGCCAACGCCCCCGAAATAATCCCGGCGCCGTTGGGCTGATAACAAGAACCCGCCGCGCGCGCGGCTTAGTAGCTCGCTCAAGAGCTGCCGCCATAAAGACCATCCGTAGGTGTGAAGAAGAAAGTCAGCGATGGCTTTTCTGGCCGTGATACGTGGCGAATCACTTCTCGCAGAGCAATTGCCGTATCAGCCAAGTCTTGCGGCGCCAGCCTGCGGATTTCCGACAAAGTGGTTTTCCAAATACCCGGCAATCGATTTGAAGAGTCAGCACGAAGAACGGTTATCCACGCTCAGTTCGAACCGTGTCGCAAGTTCCATGTTTTGCTCAACACGACGAGCCGGGTGGTGGTACGGTTCTGCAACAAACGCGGCAGGGCCGAGCAACGAATGAAAGAAGGTAAGCAGGCGCTGAGATGACGTTGGCTCTCGTGCTACCGCTTTCGCTCGAACGAACTGCGGCCGGCGCTGAGCCAGCGGGCGATCCACGCACAGGCCGGGAGCCTGTCCCTGTCCATCGTTTCGAGTAGCTGCTCGCAATTGCGCTCGACGGCGTCGATGAGGTCGACGGTCAGCGCCAACCGCCAAGGTTCAGAGGACCGGTTCTTGTTGATATCGACGACCGCCAGCTTGATCGTCTTCAGCTATGCGCCTCAACATTTCCGGCGTCTGGCCCACGCTCCGTGCAGATAGCGCGCCGCTGCCCGCCGCAATGACGGCGCGCCATAAACACTGGCGGTCGGAACATACTCGGGCGAACAGCTATGCCTGCTCTTGCAGAAACTCACAGGAAGTTAAGGCCGTCGCTGCTGTTTCCTTTCGTCACCTCGCGAGTCCTACTCTGTAAGACAGGGGCAGTCCACCCGCATAGTTCTCGTTAGGCCGGTATCCCGTGCTCGCTCCTGCAACACATACGAGGAAATCTTTCAGAATGAAGTTGCTTCACACTCGGATCGCATCTGTTGTCTTTGACTGCCCGCATGGGCCCAGACCGAAACTAAGAACGACCTGGGGCTTCTGCTGGGTGGCGGGTTCTCTCGGTGGGCCTGCAGGTCGGTCCCCGACGCGCTGAAATCGCGGCGCTCAAGTCGGAGACCTCCACGAGAACCTGGGTTCGATTCTCTCCACGTGGTGCGCAAAGGTGGAGGCACGAAGCACTTGCCATCAATCCACAAACGGCGCAGCGCATTCGTGCCTACCCTGAGAACGTAGGGCATGCGTCCGATATCGACGTTCCTATATTCCGGCCGCTTCGGCGCAACCGCAAAAAACAGCAATTATGCCGCGCCATGAACCCGGACGCCATCGACCACGTGGTGCGCATGTTTGCGGGGAAGATTGGGCTGGTGAGAGGGTACTCGGCGCATTCCATGCGGGTGACTTTCATTACCACGGCACTGAGAATGGAGCGCAGCTCGAAGACGTGCAGAGAGCGGCGGGCCACCGCGACCCCAGCACCACCAAGCTCTACGACCCAGGGGCTACAATCCGGAGAAAGCAGCGAGCTTCTTTGCTCAGTTTCCAAGTTTCGAGCACACCATACGCGCCCCACCTTGGTGCTCTGGATTGAGCACACAAAAAAAGGACTAGAATCCCGTGATGGCTATATATTGTGAAGCTTGGAGCTGAATCAGGAATTCCGGCTTGTGCTTTCGCGCCTACAGCTCCCTGTTCCCGCAACTCCGCCAGCAGAGATGAATATATTGGCGAAAATCTAGCGATCGGCCTCGTTGGGGCGCAAGTGGTTGGTACCTACAATATCCGACGAGCGGGCGTTGTGCTTCGATACCATGTCACAGCCTCCCTTTCGCCAGGCTATGTTTCTGCATCCGTGAGGCTGAGCCCCAAGAACTCTGTACCGGCTTATGCAGTCCAGACATCGGATGGGACGGCAGTAGTTGTGGGAAGATATGCTGCGGGAACGTTCGAGGAAGCAGGGGGATTTGTATTTAGTCGCGACGCCACGTCGGTCGCCTACCTGGTGCGCAAAACTAACCTCCTTTACGTAATGCTGAGCGGTCGCGCACTGGGACCGTTGACAGACATTCCTCTAATGCACTTCACGCCGGATGGGAAACGCTTCATCTTTGCTGATCAGGTTTCCGAGTACGCCTACATCGTGGAGGGGCAGCGCCTCACCAAATTCAAGTATCTCAGGGTGAAGATCACCGAAAACGGTGAGCGCTCTGCGTATCTCGTTTCTGACGGGGCCAAGCAGGCGGTGGTTTTGGACGGAGTCAAGGGCCCAGCATTTGATGAGATCTTTGCTCCGGTACATTCGCTCGACTCCGAAATGTGGGACTTTGTATTCAGTGCCAACGGCGAACACGTGGCTTATACAGCAAGAATAAGCGGCAAGACTTGTCTGGTTATCGATAACAAGGCAACCACGGCCTGCTATCAAAATATTGTGGAAGGCAGCTTGCAAATAGATAGTCTAGGGGCAAGAATCGCCTATATTGCCAATCAGGGGAATAAGCAATTCGCAGTCGTCGGCGGACATCGATATAGCCCCTACGATGAGGTCTCCCCGCCGCTGGTGCTCAGCAAGGATTGGTCGTCTGTCGCCTATGCGGCCAGGACGGGGAAGACTTGGGATGTCACGTTTAACGGTCGGTCTTCAGCTGCTTACGAACAGATATCGGCTATCATCCTCAGCCCTTCTGGGAGCGCCTTGCGTTCGTAGGACAAACGCGCGGCAAGATGGTTTGCGTTATAGATGGTGTCAAAGGCGGCTTCTACGATTTCGTGGGTACTCCACGTTTTAGTGCAGACGATAAAAGAACGGCATACACCGTCAGGTCCGCGGGACGGGATTCTGTTGTACTCGATGGCAGGCGCCAATCTGAAACCTACGGATTGATAACCGATTTTCTTTTTAGCCCGGATGGTTCACGACTGGCTATCGCGGTGCGCGACGACGGCATTAGGCCTCCCCAACAAGGTTCCGCCTACGTTGTTTCGATGCCAGGTGGCCCGGGCAAACACTTTGACGCCGTTTTCTCGAACACCCTTGTCTTCAGCGATGACAGCCATTCTCTGGCGTACGTCGCCCGAATCGGAAATAACCAGGATATGGTAGTCGTCAACGGTCGGGTATATGGGCCGTATACCGCATTGATAGAAACACCCGGCGCGCCGACAGTGGCGTTCATCCCAGGGGGGGGAAGGGGGGGAGGGGGAGGAGGGGAGCGGTAGGAGAATAAGGGGAGGGGGTGGACACCACGCATGTTGTCTTCAGAGTGCGCAGGCAAGGACTGACCGGAATAATGATGGACGGTCTGGAGCTTGCCTCTTTCGCCTGTTTGTTACCCGACGAGACTAGGCCGAGCTCCGTGTTCAACTTCTATGCCTGCTGGAAGGATTCTGTCGGCAGGACAACGTTAGCCGCGGAAGCATGTGAACGTGACTGAAAACCAACGATATTGACGGGAGAGAAAAGATGATAAAGGCCGCCACAAGGTTACTTTGTCGGACGGGGATGCTGTGCCTCGGCGGTTTGCTAGTAGTGCTACCGGTGTCTGCCCAGAAGTCGGGTGGGGGACAGGGGGGCGGAGGAGGTGGCGGAGGCGGTCAGACCTCCGATGCCTCCGGTAAGGGTGCTCAGCAGGCAAAGCCCGATTCTGGTTCCGGCTCAGCACAGCAGTACTTCGTCGAATCGGACATGCTCGTATATGAGAGCCAGCGCGCGGATAGCCGAACAGCTGGCAACGGATATCGGCGCAGGAACAGGAAAAAAATTGTGCTGTACAATCAGCAGAGCTTTTCCAATCTGCAGGCCTACATCGGATACCGCGAACTCGTGCAGATAATAGCAAAAGGCTATGACGCTGCGAGCAAGACGCCGGTAACGGTCACATCCCACGCTGAAGTGGGGTTTGTTGCCGCGGACATTCTAGGTGCTGTAAAAACTGGCGCCGATATACTGGCCGGCCTGCGATCCAGTACAGAACAAGTGGCTAGTGTTCCGATCCGCAGGAAAATGCTCTTTTCGCACAAGTCGCACACGACCTGATGCTTAACAGCTTTGAAGTTGTTATTCCGAAACTTGTGCTTATCGAGCCCTCGGATGAGCAGCAGTCCACGTAAAATGGACACTGCGAGGATGTTTCTTACACCGTTGCAGCGTCGATATCCTGCTTGTTTGACAAACGAAAAGCTGCTGAGGAGGAATTTCAGCAGGCTAAGAAGAAGGAAAAAGATAAAAAAGACTCTCAGGCCGATGTGACCAGCCCGATTCTCGATCGAACAAACAGTCTCTTTGACCGGCTGCTCGACAGTCTGTCGGGCGCGCCCGCTAAATCGGGAACTGCACCTGTTACGCCCAAGTCGCTTGCGGCGCCGGATGCTGCTCCCACCGGAACTCCTGCTCAGACGCCTCCAAGCCAGACGTCGCCGAGCCTGCTGTCCACCATTATCAGCGGCCAGCAGCTTCTACGTAACCTGACCGGAAACTCCCAGGCATTGTATATCGGATTCGCTGCTGCGGGAGGAAGTTATCGCGTGCTTCACAACTTCTGGGTGGAACTATTTTACAGAACGCCTACGCCAGCCTTCAACGGAGGAGCGGTTGTGCTTACATCCTGTTCAACCCCAGCAACTCAACGGTTGCAAAGGCACGCACCCTTCGGTTCATCTACACATACTCGAAGTTCAAGGCGAAGAAAATGACCAACGCAGATAATTTTACGATCGAGACCGTTCCCAACCCAACTAAGAAGACAAAATAACAAACGAGCTCGCGGACGGGGCTTTGCCTTGCAAAACACCGGGCCGATCCGATGAGCATGACGCAGCCTGAGTTCGCGCGCTTTGTCGTGAGCGAGAGTGAAAACGCGGCGCGCATCGCCAAAGCCGTTGGGATCAAACCTCAGTAAAGTGTGAGTTGCACATTACGAAGCTCTGCTAAAGGAACGATCGCTCCGCAGAGGTCCAGTTTCGAAAGTTGAAAAGGCTTACTCCCCAGCACAGAGAGAAGAACGACCGCGGGATTATCGCTACCCGCTTTGCCGGCCTTCAGCACGCCACCAGGATAACGTGGTCTGATTGGCTTGGGGCGCATCTCTTGGTCGTGCTCGTGGTAGAGCATCATCATTGGGATCAGGCACCCGCTGTGCTCCTCGTCGTTGACCAACTCTGCCCAGCCGTCATGGCGCGTTCTCATGCCCCGCATAAAGCCCCGAGCCCAGTCGTTGCCGTGCGCCATGCCGTCCGCGTCCTCCAGCAGGATCGGCATGTAGACCTCGCCCTTGTGCAGGGTGGAGGCAATGGCGTTCCAGTGCCGCATCATCATTCCTAGAATTTCATTGGCTTCGTCGACGCTGCCAAACTCGCAAGCATCAGCCATCTCGCCTCCGAAGACCTCGCGGTAGTATTCGCTCGGCATCACGCTCTCCGGGTCCGGCGATGAGGGCGGCGAAGAACCCATCAAGTTGCTCGACGTTCATTGCCTTGCCGCTCTTGCAACTTTGGAGGAACTCCGCGAGACGATCGAGTTCGGCGTCGGTCAGCGGCTCGTGTTGGGCGAATGTCTTCTTAGCAATTCGGGGGCTTGTCGGCCCGTTTACGATACTACCTTCGACTGGTTGCCGATCCTCGATTCGACGGTACTTTCCCCTGTGCCCCGCTTGGTTAGGCTTAGTCCTCGTCCACCCCCTAGTTGGCTGAGAACTTGCGGAAGGTGGTATCTTCGGTAACGACATTGTCTGCGAGCTGTCGCAGGCTTCATGAATTTTGCGGTTGTCGCGCCTGATATGCGGCTGGAATGCGTGGAAATTGCGCCAGGATGCGATATGGCGCGTCCACTGAGCTGTGGGCATGCGGAAGTACTGGCAGCCCGTGGAAACGATTGGAACCGCATCCTCCAGGTAAAAATCCAATAATTTGCGCGAGACCCCATAGTTGATGCCTATGCTTCGGGGGCGTGCTCTCCTTCTTGCCACGCAACCTTTTGATCGGGCATTGCACTAAAAAAGGGGTGTGAGTGACGGACTGCCGAGCGCGTTCGTCACTGGATTTACTTAGGTTCAAGCATCATCCCGCGCACCACGCGCTTGATGTGCTCGCGCGGCGTCTCTTGGTCGTCGACGTCGGGCACGCCGGGGGATGTTCAGCTCGGGGTGCGGCATCTTGTAGGTGATCGCCTTGTCGGTGAGCGACGCCGTGAGCAGCTTGAGCGTAGAGTTATCCTCGTCCGGTATTTTGTTGTCGTCGACACCGCGGCCGGTTGCCTTGCCATCGAGGGTCTCGACCCCGGTCAGGCCAGCCAGTATCGTCTCGTAGGCGCGGCTGTTCGCCTGCCCCTGGAGCTTGCTGGCAACCATGAGCTGCGCCAGCACGTCCATGCCGCCCCTGCCCACGCCGTAGCAGTTCAGTTTCTGCTCGATGGTGCTCACCGTAGAGCATCCGCAGGCTCTCCTGCAAGCGGAAGTACTCCGCAAAACGCTGATTGTTCTTCGCGAGCGACAGCTTCTTGTCGAAGGCCATGTACCCGAAGTACTGGTCGATCTGCTTGAGCCACAGCTCGCAGCGCGCGAGCCAGCCGAGCAGCACCTCAGCCATGTTCTTCGCCGTGTGCGTGACGTCGATGTGCTCGCGCAATGCGGCGCGCATCGTCTTCATCGTCGGCGAGCCGAACAGGACACTATCGCGCTTCATCTAGCCGATGAACGTCTGCGAGCGCAGCATGTCCCAGTCGCCGAGGTACGGCACTCGTTTCTTTTTGTCGGCAACGCTGACCGGGCCGATGGCCCTATACAGATCCCGCACGGCGGCGTCTCGTCTCGGCGTCGATGCCTATGGTCAAGGCGCACGCAAGCTGTCGTGCCGTCTTGTACTTGAACCTGCCATTTTCCTCTCGCTCCAAGAACTTCTGCCACGCATCACTCCAGTTGATCGAGAAGAAAAACGCCTCGGCCTCGGGGCGGCGGTGTTCCTCGTTGTAGTGTCCCTCAGGTCTCGGTCAGGTCCACGCTTCAGCGGACGCAGCGGTACGCCATAAAAACGCCTCTTCGCCGAGCGCTTTGGCTCGACTGCAGCGATGATCTCTTTCAGCTTCGAATTCATGCTTCCCTCCTGCTTTACGCGACGTTGTGTTTAGCGGTTTAGGTGCGCCATTCCTAGCTGGAGTGCAAGCGGTGGACTATCCTTGCCTGCTCACCCACTCGAAAATTCCGCCCATTTTGCTAGGTTGTACCGAGATTGCGCGTTTCGCTCATCAATTGATGGTATGACCATTGCGCGGCAAGTCAAGGCGAGTTGACGGCTCGCTGCAACGCAACGCGTGCGCTATGCATAAACACAAGCGAAAAGCGCTTCCGTCGATAAAAACGCGTGCTAATTAACTAATATCTGCGTCTCATTTTCTCGCACCCTTTTCAGATCTGCTCATCAAGGATGTCTTGTCCGTCAACAGCCTGATCTCGCGTTTGCTCGCTGCGAGGCGGGTGGCGGTCCTGACTGGACAAGCTCGGCCCGGGATTGCGTGCGAGTTGGCGATTTCTCAACAGCTATTCGACACAGGATCGGAAGGAGGAGCCGCAGGATACCACTCGATGTATCTTCCGGGTCTATTGCAGCGATTGCCCTTGCTCGACGACGAGTTTGTAAGCGATGTAGTACTTATAAATGCTACAGACGTACTGGACCGTCGTCTGTCCCAGCTTTTGTGCCACCACTAGCTCGACATTGCCGAACCATTTGTTGGGATCGAGTCCTTGCGCCGCTGCTTGTTTCCGCAGATCGGCGATGCGATTCGGACCTGCATTGTATGACGCGAACGTGAGCAGCAGGCGGTTCTCCGGATCGATCTTCGGGTCGCTGAAATATTGGTCGGCGATGGTCTTCAGGGCTTTGATCCCCGCGTGAATGTTGTTCTCTGCGGTTGTCACATTCGGAATACTGATGGGCGGGGCCGCTGCGGTTGACGGCTTGATCTGCATGATTCCTACTGCGCCGCCGTTTCTTCGCAGCCTGGTTGAGCATGGACTCCTGATAGCCCTGGGCCACGACCATCAGGTAATCAAAACCGTACTGCGACGCGTACGTTTTTGAAGAAGTCCGCAAGCCGATCGAATTTCTTGATTTGCTCCTCATTGGTCGGATTCGTGATCCACAGGGTGCTCTGCAGGTATCGCCGCGACAGAGTATTGCCGAACGAGGTCCCCGCAGCATGGGTCCTGGTAAACCGTCCACCAGATCCTTGAACTTCGGGTTGTTCTTGCGCATTGCCCACGCCAGGTTTTCGTCGTCCCCGACAATAATGTCCGGCTGGGGATGCATATCGTGAAACGCATTGGCCCAAAGCTTGGCGCGCTGCGTGATTGTCACAGTCGCGGGTATGATGCCGGCATTGACCATCTCCATCAGGTCTTCATCCATCAGGTTCTTGTCGGCCTTTTGGATCAGGATGGGTCCCCTTGCCCTGCTGGACGAGCGAATCGCTAACTTTCTGCAGGTTGTCGTAGTAGGTGGTGAGCGGGTTTACGAAGACTTTTTCTTTCCGCTTAGGTCCTGCAAAGACGACACCGGACCAAAGTTCTTTCCGGTTACCAGAATTTGTTTCACACCCGTTTCAAGCGGGGCCGAGAAGGCGACCGCTTGTTCGCGTCCCGGAGTGACGACAAACCGGTATGCAACCAGGTCGCCAATGCCTTCGATCAAGTAGGATTCGAGCTGATCGATACGGACTGGAATGAATTCGACTTGTATATGTTGCCTCGAATGCAGCTTCTCATTGACAAATCGTTGGAAGAATTCTAGAGCCTCATAATTGAGTTCCTGTGGCCGGCCATCGACGTAGAAGAAGCTTGAGCGGCTGTACAGCACAAGCGCGCGAATGCTGCCGCGCTTCACCATCTCATCCAAGTCGCCGGTATGGCGCTGGAAGGTTAGCGGCAGCCCGGCATCAGGCGACTGAGGCGAACTCTTTTCGGCCGGCCCATCAGCGGAATGCGCTGACTGAGGCTCGGCAGTACTCGCGGTCGTGCAGCAGGCGAGCGCGAGCAGGAGGCTCAACCACAGGCGTAGTAACGCACGTGCCGGAGCAGAAATGATGTCCAAGACAAGGCGCTCCTCTCATGTGCCCTCTGGAGTTACGGGGCACTAAGCCAATTTTAGGAGAGGGCACTGCGCCGGTTTCGATCGCGCCCTCACTCATTCGTTATTGTGTAACTGCCTTTGCCGTGGCCCTCCGGGCGTCTTTGACGGCAACAGCACTCTTTTCGCTAGCCTTCTAAGTGTATTTGACTGTAACCTCGGAATCTTCTTTGAGTCCATCGAATGTGTCCATGCTTCTTCATCAGCGATCAGCGGTGCAGCTTCAGCGTCATCGCTGGTTCATCTCGTCCGCCAGTCGGTTCATACTGTTTTGTTGAACCTGGATAAGTCCACTGTGCGGATCGTCAAGATCGACGGTCAGCGCCATAACAACTGCTACCACCACTGGGGTGACGACCAGAGACAGCCATACCTTGCGTTTCAGGCTGTATCCCGTTAGGAAACTTTGAAACACAGCGACTACCAAAATGATGATCCATACTGCGCCGGGAACTCTGCTTTCGAATACGGCCAGACGTTTCGACGAGACGTCAATCATCTGGTTTAAGGCCTGCACATAAGTGGCGACGACGGCTGTCTGATTTTGCTCTGTAACCTGCATCGCCTGCTCCCAAAGTTGATCCTGGAGCATATCTGTTTGTTCAATCATGTGTTTCAACACCAGCGGATTACCAAGTATCTGCTCTGCAAAGCTCCTTCGCACGTCAACATATTGGCGCAATAATTCCTTGCTCGTGCTGCGCTGAGGCTCCGGCAGTACTCTTGTTCGCAACAATGTTGTACCGATTGCGTTAGCCTCCTCAGTGACCAGATCCCTTCTTTGATCGAATCTCGGGAGCACCATTGCAATCGTGAAGCCCAGCAATAAACCTAGCAGGACGAACAATCCTTCACGCAATGATGCAATATGCTCGTGACGATGGCTGTCCTCATTTGCACCAGTGGCCGATGCCAGCCTGTAGCCCAAGAGCGTTGACACAAAGAGCACGACGGCCACGCTCAAGAAGAACAATGGTGGCTCACGCAAAAGAAGACCCATGAATGACGTTTCCACTTCTTAAGATTTCATGCCGACCACAAGATTCGTTTCACGATTTCCAATTCCTTCCAGACTCATCGCCAGACATCAGCGATGACCGTGGCGGCGAAGAAGACGTACTCACTTCCTCGCCACCAAATATGCAGTATTTATTCAGTACGTCAGTAAGGTTTCGCCGGACCGATCTGCGGAGCGCGTACAGGCTTCGCCATGCCGTAGAAGATCACGACGCCTTGCCCGCCGCAGCGTGTCGAAAGCGCCTCATTGGCGTACCCGAAACAGCTCTCGACATCCTGCCAGTTGTTCATCGCCCAGACGTTGCCCGCTGGATCGACGGCTATATCAGTTTGCATCTGCAGACCGCCACCCACATAGCCGCCAGGAGGCGAAATCTGGTCGCCCGTCTTCATGCCGGGTGGGCAGTTTTCCGTCTTTACGCCGCACAGTTGCACGATCGGACTGTCGGGCATAGCGAAGTTGGAAATCCAGATGTTGTCGTTGCCATCCACGGCCACCGCCCACGGACCGGGAAGTCCGCCGCCGATAAATGGAGATCCGGGATATTGGCTTCCGTCAGGACGCAAAAGCGTGACGCTGCCTCCATCGGGACCACCTTTTTGCTCGGCCATTGTATGAGCCAGTATTTCGTCGAAATTGCCGCCGCTCCTCATGGTTTTGATCATGTCTTTCAGAACAGCGCCGCCTCTCGGCGTGTTGCCGAAACGATTCGTCACCCAGACATTCCCGTGGCTGTCGATGCCGAGGCCGCTGCCGCTAAAGCCTGATTTGAAGGTCTCTTCCTTGGTCGGATCAGAGGCAGGAAAACGGGTGACAGAGTCTCCGAGGGCGCTGGTTACCCAAATGCGGTCCTGCTGATCAATGCCGAGATGGAATGGTCCCGCAAACGACTTACAAGGGGGATCCTTGAAGCCTTCGCACAGCAGCTTGGCTTTGCTGGGATCGCCCTTGGGGATATAAACCAACTGGTTCTTGGTAATGCCCACCACCCAGACATCGGTGCTGGGTGTAACGATCACACCCTGCATCAGGCCGAGCTGGCCGTTGAAGGTTATGCCGTCGGAACCTGCCAAGGACTTACCGTTTTTATCGAACTTCGCGATGGACTTGCCGCCGTAGCTGGTGAGCCAGACATTGTCGTTGGTGTCAACCGCATTGCCGAATGTGCCCCCGGCGAATCCGCCGCCATGAAAGCCAGTGGTGATCGGCGAAAGCGGCTTGCCGTCAGGTGCGAACTTGCTGAAATTGCCCTGCCACAACGTGTCCTGCGCCTGCCAGCCAACGGTGAAGTTGTCTCCAACCCAGAGATTTCCCTCGCTGTCGAACATGGCCTTGCCGCCTGCACGATAGCCTCCGCCATCGAACTTCAGCGGCAGCACCCACGCGCTCGGCGCGACGCTCAAGTACGGCATGAACGGCACCCCACGCAGGAACTTGCCCTTCTGCATCGGATAGAACGCGTCCAGAAGTGCGAACACCCTCTCCGGCTTGTACCAGGAAGCACGCGCGATCGACTCAGCCGCCGTCAGCGTGTTCGTCGGAGCACCGCCAGTCGGCCCTGTCGCTGCCGCGAACAAGTTGCTGCACGCATCCGCTGCAACCTGCGTGACACATCCTGAGAGCACATCCGCGAGCGTGGCGAAATTCGCCATGGTGGGCGTTTGGCTGCCGTTGAGCGGGTCCTGGATGGGGCCGCCCCATCCGCCAGTCGAGAGATCGACGAAGTTAGGCACATTGCCTGCGGCGATCTTCAGGCCCAGCGCGTGGCCCTTGAGCGCCGTTCCGTCCAGAAACTGCGCGCCCGTCCACACTGATGCCACGGTAGTCATCTCGTTGATGACAATATTGGGTGGGGGATTTTTGCCCACAACCGTTAGCAGCGCGATGGCGGGATTGTCACCGCTCCCTTGACCGGCTCTAGGTACTCCGCCATTTGCCACCAGATAAAAAATGGCATCGTTACGAGCACCTTTGGCGCGGATTTCAAAGCGGCCCTCGGTGTTCGTTTTCGTTTCGCCCAGCTTCTCGGGTGCCTCGGCGTTGGCCTCCCACAAGCTTACGGTTGATTTCGCAATGGGCGCACCACCGCCAAGAACCTGGCCTTTGATGTTGTCCGCAGCAACGGCCCGGTAACCCAGTAATAGACAGCAAAACGCAAGGGTCGCCAACGTCAGCTTCGCAACGGGTGATTGCATGTTCATACCTGTTCCTCCTATGATCGCTAGACTCCCGGTTTCTCAGCCGGTCGTCCGGCGCGGTTGTCCCACCGTGCTCGCAGGCACAGCGATGACTTCCTCCAGCAGTACAAGCCCGGAACCCAATCCGGCATGAACCTCGGGGTAAGCTCAAGAAAACTTTGTAGCAAGAGGTTACGCAAGAATAGCCATCAAAACGGTATCCGGCAACACACAACTTCGGTCCGGTTCTCCGTTACCGAGGCGCACGAAACGGACACTGTTGCCGGGAATAATTGTGCGGTATCGAAAAAAGGCAATCCGAATCCTCCCCGTGAGCCGCCCATCGCAACGTCGTGTTCCCTGATGAGCAACTACTGCCGTACGCGATAGCGAGCGAGAACAGGCCAAGTCGTATGTAATCGCGGGGCGGGAGCTCACCACTGCGGGTACGGGGCTGTTGTTTTCTTCACCGCGCAGTAACGTGCATAATTTTCCAAGCTCCTCTGCAATTCTGCGTTCGTCTGCCGTGACCGCGTGCGTGTAGCCCATCGTGGTTTGCGCGCCGTCTGTGACGGTCACAGCACAAGGAACTGCCTTCGGGATGCTGGAGCTGGTTCGGCCGCGTTGTGTACAGAATGTGTACAATTAGCGCCGATAGTGCCGCACTACGCCGCTATAAGCCGCTGATAAGCGATTGATTTTGCAATGGCCGAGGCTTTTCTGATTGCCTCCGGAGCAATAGGTCGGGAGTTCGAATCTCTCCGGGCGCGCCAGATTTTCTCAATTCCGTCCACAAGTTTCTCCTGGTCTGGCTCCCCTTTCTCTGTTCCTAGATAAAGTTAACTGCAGAATCCAGCCATTATGTCCAGCCTCGAAAATTCCTTGCTAAATCCTGTTCGCTTGGGTGTAGAATCGCGCCCATCAGAGGATGCGGATTGTGGGGCACCGCCTCTGCGCCCCGACCTACCCTGCAATTTGCTTCCATGCGAGTCTCTCTCGAAGGCTTCGACTCCGAGTTTGACCCGATGCTCTTGAGATTCCCGGTCTCCCGCCGGATCTCAGGGAGGCAGTTATGTCCCATCACCGCTGGATCGCTTCCGTTGTCTCCATGTTTCTTCTCGCGCCTGCACAAGCCCAGCTACGAGGGGCCGCAGGCGGGTCCTCGATGGGAAGCGTGCACGTGCACATTGTTTTCACCAACGATCGCCCCGCAGGTGCCAATTTGCTGGTGCAGTTAATGGAGGGCTCCAGCAGCACTCCGGTGGGAAATACCTACACCAATTCCAATGGGCAGGCAGATTTCAGAGCGGTTCGCGTGGGTGACTACCATGTCGTCGTGAGTGGTGATGGCGTCCAGACCACCGAGAGTCCACTCTTCGAAGTCGATGAACGGAAGGCCACCCAGGCGCAATACATTACCGTGCGCCGCGACGAAGATTCCGGTGCCAAGCCGGTAGATTCGAAGTCGGCCATGGTTTCAGCCGCCGAACTGAACGTTGCTCCGAAAGCGCGGAAGGAGCTTGACAAGGCCAATGAGGCCATGACCCGGCAGGAATGGAAAAAGGCGCTGGAGCACTTGAATAAGGCCATCGCCATTGCTCCGCATTATGCCGTGGCCTATAACAATCTCGGTGTGCTTTACGCCCGGATGAACGATGACGCCCATGAGCACGAAGCGCTGGAAAGGGCGATTAGCCTGGATGATCACTTCGCCGCCCCCAACGTGAACCTCGCCAAACTTTGCCTGCGAGAAAAGAACTTCCCTAAAGCTGAAACTCTGTTGGAGAAGGCAGTGAGTGTGGATCCTAACAACGCCGAGAGCCTGATGCTGCTGGCGGATGCCCAGTATATGGACAACCACTACGATGCCGCCATCGCCAGCGCTCATGAAGCCGCTTCGGCGAAAACCCATCCGGCATTCGTGCACTACATTGCGGCTCGCGCCTACGACAAGGAAAACCGGCGAGCGGAGTGCCTCGCCGAATTGCAGGTATTTCTGAAAGAGGAGCCGACCGGCCCACGCGCCGATTATGTGCGCGCCGCCATCCAGTCCCAGCAACGGCAGCCGCAATAGAATCGGCTGCGCCGGTCTGTCGAAGGCCCAGCCTTCCTTGCGACTGGCAGCGACCGGCCGATGGCTCACTCGGCGTGTTTCAACTTCATGCCAGCCTTGTTCGCCTCCAGAAACTCGCGAATCTGCTCGGTCTGCTCCAGCAGCCGAACCCATTGCTCGTAATAGAGGGTGACCGGAAAGCGTCCCAGACCATACACGCTCATACCGCCCTTTTCACTTACTTTGAACTCCAGAGCACCTCGCTTACGCCCCTGAGTCTGCTTTTCCAACTCCTGGACTCTGGCTTTCAGTTCTTCGTAACTTGGCTCGGCCATATTGATTTCCCCTTCGAAATAGCTAACCGCGAATCACTGTCGCCCCTCATCGCCGGACCAATCACCAGCTAAATCCAGCCGCGAGAGCCGTTAGGTCTATGGTATCGGGTTTGCTCCGATTGTGAATGTGAGCTAGTGCACAGGCGATTGTTCAACCCGGACTGGCACTTGAGGGAAAGCTCGAGCCCGTGCCCCCGTAGGATGTCCGCGGGCATGCTTCGAGGCAACCGCTCTCTAGGTCCCCTTTAAGCTTCGAATAGCTTGGGGAAGCTCTAAGTCAGTCGCTTTGAAGGGGACGGCCTTCAGGCCGTTGGTAATTGCAGCAAAATCAATGCGGCTTTAGCCGCTGAGGACCTCGCTCTGACTTAATCAGACCTTCCTTAGAAGCGGACGGGCACTGGACTAGCCACCCGCTTGTTGTGTCTAATCATCTCAATCAAGTGGGGAACCGTGCAGTTGTCCGATCCATTGCGCAGGACGATCTGGTGGTGCCGCTCAGCGGTGTGGCTTGCCGGCTGGATCGTGCCTCGCTCTCAGCGCCGTGACTGGCGCGCGGCGAAGACGAGCCATCTTTGGCATTGGTGTTATTTCCTGGCTGAGTCTGGCCAACTTAATCGCGAAAAAAAACTCGAAGTAGCAGCCTACTGCTGGAGTTTGTTTTCTGAGGCCTTCTGGATCCGGTACGAGAAGGAACGTTTTCTGCGCCGGGCCGACCATCTGCAGCGCGCACCCGCGACCTGTCTGACGGTACTTGCCCTGCTTCTGGTGGTGATTATCTTGTTAGGCGGATTCATCCCGCTAGCACGGTCGCTGATTTCCTCTGCCATATCTGAACCCGAACGGGTCTGCATAGTCAGCCTGAATGGCAAATTCAGACGCTTCCGCTCGGACACGCTGTTGGACCTCGCTTCCGCGTGGAAAACCAGCAAACTTCTTGACGCGGTCGCCCCTTACTCGTGGGGGCCGAGCAAGCTTGTATCGGGAAAGCATATGGTCCCGGTTTTGTCCGCTCGCGTCGCTTCTGATTTCTTTGACATTGTGGGTACGAAAGCTAGGTTAGGGCGCACATTCACCAGCAGCGACGAGCGGAATTGTCCTGACTGCGTAGTCATCAGCAACGAACTTTGGTCGCTGCAGTTCAAGAGCAGCCCCGGTGTGATTGGCCGCCGAGTTGTAATTGACGGCAACGAGAAGGTTGTCATCGGAGTGCTGCCGGACAACTTCCGCCTGGTCTCCTCCGACATCGAAGTCTGGACCCTGTTGGATGCAGGCTCGCCGCCGTTCACAAACTTCGTCGAACGGATTGGCGCCGTGGCCTTGATGAAGCCGGGAGCGACTGCGGCCCGGGTGGAATCCGATGTTACCGACCTGAGCGAAAATGCCGGATATGTTTTCCCCGCCTCACTGCTGATGGTCACTTCGGCCAAGGCACAGATGCGCCATACCCTTATCTCCCAGTTTTTGTTCTTGTTGCTGGCGATTGCAAGTGCCGTGGCGATCGTTTGTGCTCGCCGAGAGGGAGTTGGGCTAGGAGGTGCTCCGCTGACCTTGGCTCTGCGCTGTCGCTGGTGGTCCTTCTTTGTGGTGAAGTCCGCGCTATTGCTGGTCGCCGCCTGCCTGCTGGCGTGGCTCGGCATTCACTTCCTTTCGGTTCACCTGGTAGGGGTGGATTATCCCATGGCAGATGGAGTGACCGTTTGGCTTTTCCTTATTCTCTCCATTGCGCCATTGTCCTGGTCGATTCACGATCAACAGAAGCGTTGCCGTGTCTGCCTATGGCGCCTTAGCGTTCCAGTCCGGATTGGTGCGCCGGGAAATATCCTCTTCAACTGGTCGGGAACGGAAATGGTTTGTTCAAAAGGGCATGGCATTCTGTACCTGCCGGATTCAGAGGCCAAGTGGCTGGAGGGAGAGCGGTGGAACAATCTGGATGATTCCTGGGCCGGCCTGTTCCGCGAGGAGTGAACTCCTGCTCCCGGCGTAAGTGTCGGGATCGCTTCCACCAGGCCTGTATTTTTCGCGGGGTGCAGAGAGTACTTAGTTAAGAACTGCGCGAACGGCCAATACCTGGTGGATGGCATTTGACAGGTCGGCAACGCTGAATGGCTTCTGCAGAAACGCACTACCCTGAAGCAGAATGTCGCGGCGCGCCGCACTATCTTCGGTGTAGCCCGACATGAACAGAACACGCACTTCAGGATACCGTTGGTTCAGTTCGCCGGCCAGTTCATGGCCTCCCATTCCTGGCATTACCAGATCTGTAAGGACGAGATCAATCTTGCCGCCAACGTCATCGCAGGTTAGCAACGCTGCCTCCCCATTCTCAGCCTCAAGCACCCGATAGCCCAACTGCTGCAGACATTCACGAACATTGCAGCGAATCATGGCCTCGTCTTCAACGACCAGTACCGTCTGCCCTCCCGGCGCAGAGAACGTTTCGCCGCGGGTAACCGGATGCTCCAGAGGCGCCACAATCGCGGGGAAATACAGTTTGAAGGTTGTGCCGTGGCCCGGTTCGCTGTAAACCCAAATGTAGCCTCCGCTCTGTTTCACAATTCCATACACAATCGATAGTCCCAGGCCGGTGCCTTTTCCCACTTCTTTGGTGGTGAAGAAAGGATCAAAAATGCGAGGGAGAAATGACTTGTCAATACCGGTCCCGGTGTCGCTAACCGCCAACATCACGTAGCGCCCAGGTTGGACGGGAGGATGCTCCTTGCTGTAGGCATCGTCAAGTTCGACATTCGACGTTTCCAGATGCAGGCTACCTCCGTCCGGCATGGCATCGCGTGCGTTGACCGCCAGGTTGAGAATCACCTGCACAACCTGGTCAGGGTCCAACCGGGAGTTCTCCAGTTGTTCAGACAGATTTGTCACCAGCTCGATATCTTCGCCGATGATGCGTCGCAACATGTGGGTCGTTTCGGTCACGACTGAGTTCAGGTTGATGACGCGGGCCTGCATAATCTGTTGCCGGCCGAGAGCCAGCATCTGCCGCGTGAGGGCGGCGGCCCGGTCGGCTGCGTTCGAAACTTGCAAGAGTGGCTTGCTCAGGGGATTATCAGGCGTGATTTGAGCAAGCATCAGCTCTGTTGAAAGCTTGATCACGACTAGTATGTTATTGAAATCGTGCGCCACACCGCCTGCCAGCCTGGCTACCGCCTCCAACTTCTGCACCTGACGCACCTGCCGCTCTAGAACACTCTGCTGAGTCATA
The DNA here is from genome assembly GCA_963748225.1 of uncultured Acidobacteriaceae bacterium. Lineage (GTDB taxonomy): Bacteria > Acidobacteriota > Terriglobia > Terriglobales > Acidobacteriaceae > Bog-257. Next base: position 279,470 of record CAVVHW010000007.1, on the reverse strand, counting down.
TCTTCGATGTAACCAGCGAAGCACTGCATCCCTGTATGAGCATCACGAGCGACAGAACCCGAAATGCGTACCGGAACCTTGCTTCCGTCGCGTCGCAGCAGATTGATCTCAAAGCCCTGAATCGTCGTGTTCCGTCCGAGTATTTCCAGCAGGCGTCCGCGATCCCTAGGATTGGCATAGACCTGGGTCGAGACTTTCAAGCGCATAGCTTCAGCAATGCTGTACCCTCCCAGGATCTTCAACATCGCTGGATTCAGCGATTCAAAGCGATCCTCCTCGATCAAACCTCGGATGATGCCGAAAGGTGCGCTGTCAACCAGTGACTGTATTGCAGCCTGCGATTGACTTAGCGCCTCCGCCATCAAGTTATGACGGGTGACGTCACTGGCTAGTATCAGTCTCTGATAACGACCGTCTTTCTTGAAGGTGAACACTTTGATCTCGGCGAATAGAGGACTGCCATCCTTCCGCAGGTGGTGCCAGATGCCCACGTTGTGGAACCCGGGATGGACACCGCTGACAAAATCCAGAAACGCCGGCTTCTCATCGGGAGGGCGGATGTCCAGGACGCTCATTCCCAGGAATTCCTCGCGGGAAAATCCGTAGGCCTGCACGGCGGCGTCATTCACCGAGACAAAGCGCAAGGTCGCGCAGTCATAGATCCACATAGGATTGGGATTGGCCGAGAAGAGGAGCTCCCGCTGGGTTTCCGCGTCGCTCGATCGGGCGGATTCAATAGCCAGTTGTTGGCGTAGCTGCACGAGTTCCCGGCTACATCTAAGCTTGCATTGCAGAAACCAAGACGTTGTTCCAACCCCGATCAATAGCACGACGATGACTGCTAGCGACATCCGGGCAGATTCCGCTCCAAAAAAAGATGTCTCCCAACCGTGACTTCGGGAGAATTTCCTACGTGCGCTCAGTTTCCAGTTCCCACTCGGGAGTGACTCTATTCTTCTATAGGCGTTGAACGCGTCTAAGGTATGTGATCTATGACACAGCACGTCGTGCCGGTAACACCACTTTGGTCATATGTGCGGCCCGCGGCAGAGGTTGGCCAAAGAAACACGCAACTTCCGGGCGGAGAATAAATGAGCCTTGGGATCACTCTAGAATCCAGCGATTTGCCTACTATCGGCAACTTGTGGCGAGATCATGGCATCTGTCCAGCGATGCGGAAGTTAAAGCCGGAGACCGGTAACTTACAATCTGCAAGCCGGCCCGCAACCGCTAGAAATACAATCACTAAGGAAATTGAGGTGCAGAATGCCCCTTTGGCAGGAAAGTCTGCAGATGGCCGCGGGTAAGCTACCCAAGATCATTAGGCCCAAGTCACACGCAATGATGGATTACGCGGTCGCGGGCTCATTCATGTTGATGGGCGCATTGTGGTGGAGGCGCAATCGGCGAGCAGCTGTCAGTTCTCTGATTTGCGGAGGAGTAACAGCCGTCAACAGCCTGCTGACAGACTATCCCGGCGGGATGTTCGGAGTCATCAGCTACAGGAACCATGGCCGCATCGACACCGGGATCGCAGGCCTCGCGGCGGCGATACCGCGGTTCATGAGCTTCAGGAACCAGCCCGAGGCCGAGTTTTTCGCTATCCATGCTTTGGGGCAAACCGCAATTACCGGACTCACGGATTTCGATTATTACAAGCATCCGTGGTTGCGGCCCGCTTCGTCGAGGAGTGGGTGAACCCCTGCGCAGCACTGATTCAGACATGCGGCAAACACGGTAAGAACGGCGCCGCCACTCCCGTTTGCTCTTCTCATCTGAAATTCATCTGGCCGGTCACGCCGATCAAATCTCTCTCGCCACCCTGCTACAATGCAGGCGAAAACCATTCGCGTGCAGAGTTTCGGGCGAACGCCAGTGCGGGGCAGAGTCTGCCCAAATCGATCGAACATCTGGTCGCACCTTTCGTATAAGCCTTTAGCAGTGAGTGGGATTGGGCCAGGAGTCACGCCCCTTGGGAGCGCTGATTGGACGACATCCAAGCCGTCAATGCCCTCGTCCGTCGCTGTGTTGCCGGCGACGCTGCGGCATGGCAGGAAATCGTTCAGCAGTATCATCGGCGAATCTATAACATCTGCTATCGCTTTTCGGGATCGCCCGACGACGCAGCAGACCTGGCGCAGGAAGTATTCATCAAGATGTATCGCACGCTCAGTACGTTCGATACCACGCGGGCTTCGTTTATGACGTGGGTCACAACGGTCACTCGCAATCTGTTGGTCGATCATTTCCGTAAGGGCAAGTACGACCGGGTTACCGACTCTTTGGACGCTACCGCGGGTAACCAGGAAGACGGCCTGACCCTGGCAGAGAAGCTGGAAGACCGCTCTGCGGGCCCAGAAGCCCGGATCCGGAGCCAGGAGACGCAGAAGCTGGTCCATGACGCGCTGCAAAAACTCTCGCCAGAGTTGCGGGAGGCGGTCATTCTGCGCGATCTGCAGGATATGGATTACAAAGACATTGCCATAGTCCTTAAAGTCCCCGAGGGCACTGTGAAAAGTCGCATAAATCGGGGACGAACGGAACTTGCGAGGCTGTTACAACGTAATTACAGACAGGTGAACTGATGCACGGCGAGAACCAATCCGGAATGCAATGCGTCGAGTGCGAAGGCCTGTTGGCCGAAGCGATCGATGGAACTTTGCATGGCCCTACGCTGGCCGCATTTGAGGCGCATCAGCAATCCTGCCCGGCATGTAACGCTATGGTCGAAGAAGCCAAGGCCGGCATGCACTGGCTGAAGGGGCTGGATGAGGTTGAGCCGCCGCGTAATCTGATGCACAACATTCTGGCGCAGACCATAGGAGCGCTCCCGTCCGAGCATGCCGTGGTCTCGCCACGCGGCGATGGCTGGCTCGATAAGCTCAAGGGTCGGCTGGCGCCAATCTTCGCTCCCGTTGCGACCCCGCGCTTCGCCATGTCGTTGGGCATGGCATTTTTCTCCATCACCTTAATGCTCAGCATCGCAGGCCTGCACCTCAGCGATCTGCGGCGAATGGACTTGAGCTCCAGGGGCATCACTAAGGCGTATTACTCCACCCAGGCACGGGTGATTCGTTATTACGAAAACATCCGCCTGGTATATGAGATCGAGTCGCGGGTGCGTGACTTGCGCCGGGTTGCGACTCCCGAGAAGCCGCAGGAAGAACCCGCTCCGAAGTCTCAACCGAAGAGCGATAACCGGCAAGACAACAATCGCAATAACCAGAACTACAGCCGCGACGACGGCCAGCCCGAGCTGGCCGCGTCTCCGGCTGGGAATAGACAATTGATGAACGAGTTGACCAAGGAATTGACCCATCAGGCCCGGCTGAACAGGAGAACCGCATGAACTGCGCCAATCATGTCGATGTTCCCGCAGTCGCATTCTGCCGCACGTGTGGGAAACCACTGTGCAGCAGTTGCTCGCGAGACGTCCGTGGCGTTATCTACTGCGAGGAGTGTCTGGCCTCCCACTTGAGCGGCACCATGCCGCCACCCGGTACTACCGCCGTGCCGCTGGGTGCTGAACCGCAAACCGGAACTGGAAGTCCGGGACTGGCTGCGCTGCTGGGATTCATTCCCGGGGTCGGCGCCATGTACAACGGTGAATTCGGCAAAGGCTTCATACACGTGCTGATCTTCGCCACCCTGATCTGGATGACCGCTCACGTGAACGGCATCTTCGGGTTGGGCATCGCGGCGTTCGTAATCTATATGCCGATTGAGGCATATCAGACTGCCCGCGCCCGCCAGATGGGCATGCCCGCTCCGGATCCGCTGGGTCTTAACCGTTTGTTCTCATCGACAGGCGCTGCGGTCGTCCCCGGTCCTGGCGTAGCTGCCAGCGCCGTGCCGGCCAGCGGCGCCGTGCCCGTAGCCGGTGGTGACACTGGCATGGTGGAAGAAACCGAACCGGCGGAGAACTGTGGCCGTTCTTCCATCCCGATTGGGGCTTTCATTCTGATCGGTCTGGGAGTGTTGTTCCTGCTGAATGAAATGGATGTACTGAACCTCGATCGTTTATGGCGGTTTTGGCCGCTCGTGCTTATCGCCATCGGCATTCGCGTGCTGATGCGCCGGCGCGGGATGGGCTGGTGAGGAGGACATCATGAGATACCGCTATAACCCCCATTGTTCATGCGCTCGTTGCCGCGCTCACGGGTACATGGGACCGGCTGTACTGATCACCATCGGCGTGCTCTTCCTCCTGGACCAGCTCGGGCACTCGCGCTGGATGGACTTTGGCAGCACCTGGCCGGCACTGTTGATCGTGATTGGTCTGATCATGTTTCTGCAACATAACGCTTCCCCAGACGGTCATGTGCCGCGCGATTATCCGGGAATGGCTGGGCGGCCTATGCAGCCGATGCCTCCGGGTGCTCAGGTGTATCCAGGGCAACCGCCAATAGTGACGCCGCCTCCGGTTCCTCCGGCTGGCTCAATCACGACAGGTGAGAATTGGCACAATCCTAACGATCCGGAGGTGCGCAATGGCTAGCCAGAATACGTATCCACCACCTCCGCCGCCACCACCGCCGCAGTATCAGGCGCCGGTGCCGCCACCTTACCGCTATCGGCGTTCGATCGCGGGACCGCTGGTGCTGATCATCATCGGGCTGATATTTCTGCTGCGGAATTTTGGATTCCGGTTTCCGCTTTGGCATTTCTTCGGCCGCTGGTGGCCGCTGCTGCTCATTTTGTTTGGAGTGATCCGGCTGATTGAGTATTCCGTGGGGCAGCGCCAAGGGTATCGCCGAGGTGGCCTGGGAGCGGGGACAGTTCTGCTTCTGATTTTGATCGTCATCGTCGGCCTGTCTGCGCACTACAGCTCAGACATTGATTGGGGTGGCGTTCGCAACCAAATGCAGATGGACGACGATCTGGGCGGTATTTTCGGGACTGCCTACACCTTCGACGACACGGTGCAGCAGGCATTTCCTGCGCATGGCAATCTGCGCGTGGTGTGCGATCACGGCAGCCTGAACATTGCTCCCGCCGACGACAACACCCTGCGCGTGGTGGTGCATAAGAAGGTGTATGCGCAGAACCAGAACGACGCCAACAAATACAACGACGGTACCAAGCCACAGATCACGGTAACCGGGAATTCCGTGGTGCTGAACGCCAACACCAATGGCGCCGGCCAGCACGGAGTGCAGGCGGATATGGACATCTTCGTGCCCCGCGACGCGACCCTCGATGTGGCCAGTAAGCGTGGCGATGTGACCGTCAACGACCACAAGGCCGATGTAAAGGTGGCGTTACAGCATGGCGACGTTGCCGTGAACGATATCGCGGGCATGGTAAGCATCAGCCTGCAGAGTGGTTCACTGCGCGCCTCCAAGATTGCTGGGGATGTCGAGGTCGAGGGCCACATCGACAATGTCACCATCGATGAGGTGGCTGGCGCGGTCCATCTCAATGGCGACTTCTTCGATGATATTCGGCTCAGCAAGATCGCCAAGACCGTGGCCTTCAAGTCGTCGCGCTCGGACATGCAAATTGCTTCCGTGCCGGGCGATCTGGAAATCGCCGGCGACGAGGTTCGAGGTACCGACCTCAGTGGTCCTAGCCGCCTCATTACGCGGTCCAAGGACATTCACATGGAGAACGTCTCCGGCGACTTGCAGGTTGAGACCACGAACGGCGATATCGAAGTGCATGCAGCCGACAAACTGCCACTCGGCCGAATCAGCATCTCCAGCAAGCGGGGTGACATCTCGCTGGTGCTGCCGCCCAAAGCTGGATTCCAGGTACAAGCCACCACCAGCAAGGGCGATATCACCTCCGAGTTCGATGCCGTGAAAGTTAACGAAAACAATGGCTCCGCGCGGGCATCGGGCGAGGTGGGAAACGGTGTGAGCAAAATGCAAATCAGCACCGATACCGGCGACATCCGGATAACGAAGGGATGAAGTTCAGGGGCTAGGGGCTAGGGGCTAGGGGCTTGGGATTAGGGGCTAGAGAGGTCACGAGATCTGAAGCAGCAGATTCGGCCAGGATCACAAATCTTAAAACTCGAAACTAATCCAATATTCATTAGTCCCTAACCTCTGACCCCTAACCTCTGGCCCCTTGTCTCCACGAGCCGTTCCACATCAGCAACGACTTCGTCAATGCTCTTGTGCGTGGTGTCGATGTGTACGGCCTCAGGCGCGGCAACCAGAGGCGATGCCGAGCGCGTGCGATCGCGGTGATCGCGGGCCGCCAATTCCTCAGCCACCCGTTGCGTCTCTTCGGCAGAACGTGAGCCGGTCTGCAAAACGCGCCGCTCGGCGCGAACCCCTTCATCGGCATCGAGAAAGATCTTCAAATCTGCATCAGGAAATACAGCGGTGCCGATGTCGCGACCTTCCATTACCACGCCGCCATCCCGCCCCAATTCGCGTTGACGCTTCACCATGACCTCACGCACGGGCGGGTGGATGGAGACACGCGAGGCGGCGGCGGTTACATCAGTGTCGCGTATGCGCTGGGAAACATCGCGGCCATCCAGCACCACCCAGTTCCCTTCACCGCGAGGTTCAAGTTCGATCACGGTGTCCGCGGCCAACTGCCGAAGAGCTTCGCCATCGTCCAGCGACACCTGCAGCTCAATCGCCTTCAGGGCCAACGCGCGATACATCGCACCGCTCTCCAGGTTGACGTAACCAAACTTCTTGGCCACGCGCGCGGCGATGGTGCTCTTGCCGGAACCTGCCGGACCGTCAATGGCGATCACCAACTTGCGGATTGCATTCATTCCTTGTCGAGGTCCTTGGCGGGAGGGACTGGTCTCGATAGCGATTTCCTGGGTCGCCGCTGCACCAAGGGCTTACCGGGCCGAGGTGGTTGCGGGTCAAAGCGCGGATGCAGTCTGGGCCTCCGTTCGATTGCATGAGGCACCTCCAAGGAGGAAACCTGCAGCAATACGCGGCCAGCGACGTGGACGAAACTCAACTCGCGCGCAGCTTGCAGTGCGCTGACGGCCTCGCGAACCCGCGCCCGACCGATAAGGCTGGAGAAGAAATGCTCCACCTCTTCCTGCTGGGCAGCCAATACACAATCGAGATATTTCGAAACCAGCGCCGTCAGCGCTTCGGCGACCGAGACGTGCATGCCCTCTTTTACGGCATCGGGCGACCAGCGGAACAGGACATCCCAGAACACGCCTTTCTCCTGGGTGTAATCGACACGTGTGATGCGAAGCTTGGCCCACAATTCACCCAGGGCGCGGTCAAGTGCGGCGGCGGAGATGTCGCCACCCAGCAGCTCGCGCAGGCGGTACTCGGAGATCGCTCCTTCCTTCTGGATTATGTGAAACGCATCGACCGCCAGCGGCGAATATTCCGAACGCGCGCCTCCCTTGGGCGGCTGGCGCGGATTGCGGTCGCCCACCAAGCCATAGAAATAAGGAAAGACCGCCGCCGACACGATGAAATTGTTGTCCGGAAAAACGTTGGCCTCGTACGCCGCTTTCTCGCGCAGCAGGCGAACCATCAGATCTTTGGCTTCGTGCGCCGCCGGATCGGCAAAGGCCATTTGCACCGTGGGCAGCTTCTCGTCGCTGCCTTTGTAGGCACCGACGAAGGTTGGCACCAACACCGCCGGCCGCTGCGGATAGAGCAGGCAAAAACCGACGGCGTCGACGAACTCGCGCGCGTCCTCGATCGTGCGCACCGGGCGCCCGTCGAGCCGCCACTTCGCGCGGCGTAATTCCTGGAGTTGCTGTTCGTACATGGGAGAGGCAGCAATTAGCAATTAGCAATTAGCAACTAGCAACTAGCAATTAGCGGTAGTGGATCAGTCTGCTTCCACTGCTAAGCGCATCCGTGTTTTTGTTGGTGGCCCATCAAGGCCATGAACGTGTTTCCAGCCCGACGGCGTGCCTTCTCGATGTCGCTCGTTGCCTTCCTTCTTAGGCTGTGATTATCAGACACGAGCAATCGCCCAAGTTTCTCCTCAAGGTCGCACAGTTCCTTTTGAGCGTTTAGGTTTATCTCCCACAGGCGGATACGCTCTTCACCGGTGACTGGCTCGTCTGGATTCATTTTCGTTTCCACTGCAACGCTGCCTCGGACGGGAAGGAGTAGCTAATTGCTAATTGCTAATTGCCAGTTGCTTGCGGATCTTCAGATCCGCTTGAACGCCCGCTGAATGTCCTTAACAGAATACCGCAGAACCACCGGGCGGCCATGGGGACAGCTCATGGGGCAATCGGTTTTCGCCAACTCGCTTAGCAGCCACTCCATTTTGTTCTGCTCCAGCGGCATATTGACTTTGATGGCAGCGTGACACGCGATCGAGGCGGCAATGCTGGTGCGAATCTTGTCCAGGTTCAGCACTTGTTCCTCACGCTCAAACTGGTCCAGAATTTCGTGCAGCATGTGCTCGACGTCACTCGTCGTGACCCCGGCAGCCGTGGTCTTGACGGCGATCGTGCGCGAGCCGAATGGTTCCACCTCAAAGCCGTTGCGTTCCAGTTCGTCGGAGATTTCCGCGAAGACCGACATCTGCCCTGGGGACAACTCGACGATCAGCGGCATAAGAAGTTGTTGCTTCTCCGGCGATTCGGCCAGGCGGAGCTTGCAGATTTTCTCAAACAGAATGCGTTCGTGGGCGACGTGCTGGTCGATAATCCACAGACCCTGCGGATTGATGGCCAGGATGAAAGAGTCGCGAATCTGGCCGACGGGGCGAAGCGTGCTTAGCGAATCCAGTCCGGCAGGTGCGTCGTCATCCGCCACAACTGTCGAACATCCCTCGGCGCTCCGAGTCATGGTTGCAGCGGCTGCTACTGGACCTCCAAATGTCTGCGGAGGAAAGCGGGCCACTGGAATGGCGGCATTTCCTTCTACGGCAAAACCACTGCCTTCGAACTGCAAACGCGCACTGAACGGCGGGACTTCGGGCGGACGCAGGGCAAACGCAGCATCGGCAGCGGTCACCTGCAATTCGTCAGTCACAAAGTCGCGTGCTCCGGGCGTGAGCGAAGGTGAAGCCGTGGGTTGAGCGTGAATCTCTGTCATGAATGCTGGCACGGGACGCGTCTTCATCAAGACGGCGCGAACCGAGTCGCGCACGAAGTCGTGCAGCACGGAAGATTGACGAAACCGCACCTCCGTCTTGGATGGATGCACATTGACGTCAACCTCGGTAAACGGCATCTCCAGGAACAACAGCACAACCGGGAAGACAGTCGGAGGAATGATATTGCGGTACGCCTCGGTGAGCGCGTGCTGCACCACGCGATCGCGAATCAGACGGCCATTGACGAAGATGAAAATCGAGTTGCGGTTAAGCTTCTGAATCTCGGGCCGCGAAACCAAACCGTGAAGTTTGATGTCTCCTGCCACCGGCGGTTCGTAATCTTCTTCGCGGCGCCACGGCGGCGGCTGTGGCAGACCCACGTGCGCCAGCGGCAGCAGCGCGCTCAGCGGAATCAACTGGTCGAGCGTCTCCTTGCCAAACACCTGATAAATACGCTGCGAGTGGTCGACGACGGGTGGCGCGATCAACATCGCATTGGTCGCGGAGTGCAGCTCCCAGTGCATCTCAGGATGAGCGAGGGCATAGTGGGTTACCAGCGACGCAATGTGCGACAGCTCAGTGGATTCGGCCTTCAGGAATTTGCGGCGCGCAGGAATATTGAAGAACAGGTCGCGGACCGTAATGCAGGTACCCAAAGGCAGGCCCGCCTCTTCCACTGTTAGCAGCTTGCCGCCAGCAATCTCAATCACCGTTCCGGCTGCGTCTTCCGGCGCATGGGTCTCCAGGCGCAGACGGCTGACGGAAGCCATGGAAGGCAGTGCCTCGCCACGGAATCCCAGCGTGGCAATGTTCAGCAAGTCGTCGGCACTCCGGATCTTGGATGTCGCGTGGCGCTCGAAAGCCAACATGGCATCATCGCGCACCATGCCGCACCCGTCATCCGTAACCTGAATCACTTTCTTGCCGCCAGCCTCAACCGTAACCCGGACGCGGCGCGCGCCGGCATCCAGCGCGTTTTCCAGCAGCTCCTTCACTACCGAGGCGGGACGCTCCACTACCTCTCCGGCGGCGATCTTGTTGGCAACGTTTTCCGACAGAACGTGGATGCGGCCCATGGCTTCAAGAGTAATTCACCGGGCAGGCACAGAGACACCGAAAGTATCTTAATTTTTAGTTTCAGCTTTCATGTGGCCGCAATCACTCCTACACCACTCGGAGAGCCCCTGATTTAACGCTGTTATAATCAACCTCATTCATGGCACAGAAGCGTTTGATCCGCTCCACTACTGTTCTTTGCGTTCGCCGGGATGGGAAGGTCGTGATGGCCGGAGACGGCCAAGTCACGCTCGGCGAGGGCGTCATCAAGCACTCCGCCCGCAAGATCCGCCGGCTATACCAGGACAAAATTCTCGCTGGGTTTGCCGGTTCTACCGCAGACGCGTTCTCGTTGTTCGCGCGTTTCGAGTCCAAGCTGGAGCAGTACCACGGCAACATTGGCCGCGCCGCGGTCGAGTTGGCCAAGGACTGGCGCACCGACAAGATGCTGCGCTCGTTGGAAGCTCTGCTGCTGGTCGCCGACCAGAACCAAACGTTCCTTATTAGCGGACAAGGCGACGTGATCGAGCCTGACACCGGAATCGCCGCCATCGGCAGCGGAGGCCCTTATGCAATAGCCGCCGCAACCGCTCTGTTTGAGCATACTGACCTGACGCCCCGCAAGATCGCCGAGGAAGCAATGAAGATTGCCGGCAAGATTTGCATCTACACCAACGACAGAGTGACCATCGAAGAGTTGTAGGAGACACTTGGCAGTTGCCGGCGTTCAGTTTCGAGCGTTCGTCGAAAAGCTCGGCTGGTGCGGGTGAAACTTACGAGCTGCGTTTAGAGTCCAACCTCGATGCGCGATCGCGGATCAAGATAATCGCGCAGCCCGTCGCCGATAAAGTTGAATGACAACACTGCCAGCATGACCGCAGCCGCCGGGAACAACACAAGATGCGGTGAGTCGAACAGGTGGGAGCGCGCGTCGTTCAGCATGGAACCCCAACTTGCTGCTGGAGGCGGCACACCCAGTCCGAGAAAGCTCATGGTGGCTTCCGCCAGAATGGCGCCCGCCATTCCGATCGCCGCCTGCACGATGATGGGCTGAATAATGTTGGGCAAGATGTGCCGCACGATGATTCGCAGATCGCTCGCACCCAACGCACGTGCGGCTTCCACGAACTCGCGTTCGCGGACCGCCAGCACCTGAGCGCGAACTAATCGCGCATAGCCCACCCATCCACCAATCGACAACGCCAGTATCAGATTGAAGATGCCGGGCCCGAGGAAGGCGACGAATGCGATCGCCAACAAAATTCCGGGGAACGACATGAACGCGTTCATCACGACCACGTTCAGCACGCGGTCAGTGACTCCGCCGTAGTAGCCGGCAATGGAGCCGAAGATAAGTCCCAGCGTGAGCGACGCTGCCACCACGCAACTTCCCACTAGCATTGAAATGCGGGCACCGTAGATGATGCGAGAAAGAATGTCGCGTCCCAATTCGTCGGTGCCAAACCAGTGTGAGGCCGAAGGCGCCATCAGCCTAGCCGGCAGCTCGATCTGAGCGGGATCGTGGGGAGCAATCCATGGCGCGAACACGGCGCACAGCAGAAAGATCGCGACCATTACAACGCCTGCCGTGGCGAGTACGTTATACCCGGCAGCCCGGCGGAGTGAAACCAATTGAGCGGTGGATGCCATGCAGCATCATGGTAAATGAATATGGCGGCGTTCTTTCGAAGCCGCCGCCAAGTCGTGGGAGTTCAGCGACCGAGCCGCTACTTCATGGTGATGTCTCGTATCAGATAGCTGGCGACCGCCCGCGCATTCTCGACCCGCTTGTCGATCACCTGCTGCTCTTTGCTCTTGTCACCATATTGTTTCAACCGCAGCTCAAGGACCTTCATCCCCAAGCCATCGAGAGCGGCCATGTTTTTGTAGGTGATCTCGAAACCAATATCCCAGTCGTCCACGCTGGCTTTGGTCTGGTTCAAGAAAATGCCATAGCTCTCGATGAGCCCCGCGCTCTTCTCGGCTTCCCACAGCGGCTTGATATTGTTCTTCACGTCGTCCATAAACGCATTGAAGCGCCCGGGAAGGACATGGACCAGTGTGACACGTTCTACGTTGCCCTCAGTGTATTGATCCTGTGCCGCCGCCGTGGCCAGAGAGACGATGGAGAAACACAAGACTGCTAATGCGAGCCGCAAAGCTTGCTTCATTACATCCTCCTATTTTTGTGATGTGCGAGTGTGCCCTATCTCTGGCGTCACGTAAAGCAAATACTAGTTGCGGTCGCGGACTTTCCGCGGTGGGTGTGCTTCCTCCGACGTTGATGCAGGATCGCGCTGTCACTAATTGGGTATTGTCAGCGTGAACGCGCCCTACGAAAGGCGACAGCCTCGCGACATTTGCGTCCGGGGTCTAGAATCATGGGTTCGACTTGCGTATCCGGATAGTCGGCCCATGTTGCCCTTCAAACTGGTTTATAGCGAAAAATACTTCCTACCCATCGGCGAGCACATTTTTCGCGCCGACAAGTTTCGTCTCATTCGCGAACGACTGCTTCAGCAAGCTGTCGCCGAAGAGTCTGACTTCATAGCCCCAGAACCGGCCAGTGAAGCTGATGTCATGCTGGTCCATTCCCCCCTGTACGTAAACAAATTGATGGAAGGCGGCCTGAGCGCTCGCGAAGAATTGCAGATGGAGATTCCATACTCGCCGCAGGTGGTAGATGCCTTCATGCTCCACACCGGAGGCTCGATCCTGGCCGCCGAACGCGCACTGGAAGATGGTGTCTGCGTCAACATTGGCGGAGGATTTCACCATGCCTTTCCCGAGCACGGAGAAGGCTTCTGCATGATCAACGATTTTGCTGTGGCCATTCGCGCCATGCAGAAGCGCGGCAAGATTCGTCGTGCCATGACGGTGGATTGCGACGTACACCAGGGAAATGGTACGGCTTTTATCTTTGGCAGCCCCAAAGCCAATCCAAATACTTTACCCTCTTGGCCCGCCGCGACGCTGGGGACCCCGCAACCGGCCACCATGACCGAAGGCTCCAGCAAAGATGTATTCACAATTTCCCTGCATCAGGAAAATAATTATCCCTTCACCAAACCGCCGTCTTCCATCGATGTCAACTTGCCCGATGGCTGCAGCGATACCGAGTACCTCGCCTGGCTGGATAACGCTCTGAGTTCTGGTCTGCGACAGTTTGAGCCGCAGCTGATCTGCTACATCGCGGGCGCCGATCCTTACTCCGACGACCAGCTTGGCGGGCTGAACCTGTCCATCGCCGGATTGAAGCAACGCGACGAGCTTGTCTTTCGTGCGGCCCGTGCGCGCGAAATCCCTGTGATGGTGACCTATGCCGGCGGATACGCAAACCGCATCGAAGACACAATAACAATCCACTGCAACACCGTGGTTGCTGCGGCTGAGGTGTTTCGCACTGCATCGAATCAGACTCCCCGATAGCGGCTATTGCTGCACTTGCTCTCTAAGTTTCTTCGCCAGCTTCTCGATTTTCTTCAGGCGCTCGGCCAAGTCCTTCGAAATCACGCCCTGTGAGAGTTTTTTGATGTCGTCCGGCATGCCATCGCTCAGTTGCTTCAGGTCATTGGCTTGCGCCAGCATGGCCTTCCAGTCGGAACCACGCTGCAAAGCGGCAGGCGGATGGCTCTTGTCCCCAAAGTCGGGTGGGGGTCCGTTGTTGATTTGAGCCATGGAAGGCGAACTCAGCATAGCGGCTACAAGCAAGGCAGAAAGGGCGCGGGCCCTCAGCATGGCGATACCTCCCTGATCAGCGGATTGTACCGCGCATCGCAGGCGACGTTTGTGAACAGGTTGTTGCCGCAGCTCAAAATGGCATGCCACTGCGTGATATCCTGATTTCAGCGCGGAAACCGTAAGTTTTCGCCACCCAGCCTGAGCTGTGGACTCCCGACAATGTTTGAGAACCTTACAGATAAGCTCCAGCGTGCCTTTAAGAATCTGCGCGGACAAGGCACGCTAACGGAAGAGAATATCGGCGAAGCGCTGAAAGAAATTCGCATGGCGCTGCTTGAGGCCGACGTTAACTTCAACGTAGTCAAAGAACTGATCGAGCACATCCGCGAGAAGGCGCTGGGCCAGGAAGTGCTGACCGCGCTCTCTCCTGCCGAGCAGGTAGTGAAGATTGTTCGCGACGAACTGATCGCCATCCTCGGCAAAGACGCAGCCAAGTTGAAGTTCGCCTCCCAGCCGCCGACGGTTGTGCTAATGGCCGGTCTCCAAGGTTCCGGCAAGACGACCACCTCAGGCAAGCTGGCGAACTGGCTCAAGAACGGCGGACACCGCCCCATGTTGGTCTCGGTAGACGTTTACCGTCCAGCCGCGCGTGAACAGCTCAAAGTAGTTGCCCAGGCCATCAAGGCCCACATTTACGAAGGCAAAGTCGAAGAATCGAACACAGCGACCGTCGAACGGCTGGTAAAGGAAGCTCGTCGCGAGGCCATCAATAACGCCTGCGACGTGCTCATCGTCGATACTGCCGGCCGTCTGCATATCGACGAGCAGTTGATGGACGAGATGCAGTCGCTGAAGAAGATCCTGAATCCGCAAGAGATTCTCTTCGTTGCCGACGCCATGACCGGCCAGGACGCAGTGAAGTCGGCCGACGAGTTCCACAAGAAGCTCACCCTCACCGGCGTGGTCCTCACCAAAATGGATGGCGACGCTCGCGGTGGCGCAGCGCTTTCCATCCGTCACGTCACCGGGCAGCCGATCAAGTTCATCGGCATGGGCGAAAAATACGATGCTCTGGAACTGTTCCACCCAGACCGCATCGTGGGACGCATTCTCGGCATGGGCGATATCTTGTCGCTGATCGAGAAGGCCGAAGCCCATCTCGACAAGAAGAAGTCAGAAGAGTTTGCGCAGAAGGCGCTCAGCGCTGATGGCTTCTCGCTGGAGGATTTTCGCGATCAATTGCGACAGGTGAAGAAACTGGGCTCGCTGCAGAGCATCATGGGTATGATGCCCAAGATCGGACCGTTCGCCAACATTCAGAAGTCGGCGGACAAAGTGGACGAGAAGCAACTCAATCGCGTGGAGGCGATCATCAACTCCATGACGCCCTACGAACGCGAACATCATGAGTCCATCAACGGCAGCCGCCGCAAGCGCATCGCCCGCGGCTCGGGAACAAGCGTGCAGGAAATAAACCATCTGCTGCGGCAGTACGCGCAGATGCGAAAGATGTTCAAGAGCATGGGCAAGCCGAGCTTCGCGCGCCGGCTGGCGGGCATGAAGATGCCGGGAATGTAGGGAAGGCCGCAGTTCGCTTTTCGCGATTCGTTTTTCGCTGAGGTGGCCGAAAAGAGTGCAGACCTTCGACGCGATAATTTGTCTGTTTCGATGGCTTTGAAGGGGCACGGCTTCAGCCGCGCCGGTGTAAGTGTGGAGAGTTGGGCTTTAAGCCCCTGAGGAAACTCGCACTTCGTATCAACCCCGAAGTCCCTCAGTGGCTCAAAGCCGCCATTAATGTGGAAGGGATGGCACGTCTGAAGCCATGCCCTTTCGAAACACAAGATTCTCATGGGCAGTGCAGATTTGGGTCCGATAGAAGCTGGTCATACTGATCGGGCGCTTCAACCCAGGCCTTCTGGCCGCTAGATTAGAGGTACATTCATTGGCTATTTATCTTCCGGCAACCACAGATGAAGAACACGTCGCACTCGACGAATTGACGCCGCGCGAGATCGTGCGCGAACTCGACAAATACGTCGTGGGACAGGGCCAGGCGAAGCGCGCCGTGGCGATCGCATTGCGCAATCGCATGCGCCGCCAGAAGCTGTCGGCCGAGCTCGCCGAAGAAGTCATCCCTAAGAACATCATCATGATTGGCCCCACCGGCGTCGGCAAAACCGAGATCGCGCGGCGACTGGCGAAGCTGGCGAACTCGCCTTTCATGAAGGTGGAAGCCTCAAAGTTCACCGAGGTCGGCTATGTGGGCCGCGACGTCGAGTCGATGATTCGCGACCTGGTTGAGATCGCCATCGACATGGTTCGCGAAGAGAAGCTGGAAGACGTAGCCGATAAGGCCGAGCTGAACGCGGAAGAGCGCTTGCTCGATTTGCTGCTCCCGGCAATGCCGGCTCCGGTACAGAACCGTCCCGCTGCAGCCGATTCACAACAGATTGGATTCAACATTGGCAGCGAGCCTCTGCTGGCCGGAGAACCTGGGTCGCGCACCCGCGAAAAGTTTCGCCAGCAGCTGCGCGAAGGCAAGCTCGACGAGCGCATCGTGGAACTCGATGTTCGTGAAAAGTCGATGCCGGCGTTTGAGATCATTACCAACCAGGGCGTCGAGGAGATGGACGTCAACATGAAAGACATGTTGCCCAACATCTTCGGCCAGCGCACCAAGAAGCGAAAGATGAAGGTCAGCGAGGCCTTCGAGTACCTCATCCAGGAAGAAGAGCAGCGCCTGGTGGACATGGATCAGGTGCAGCGCATTGCGGTAGAGCGCGTGGAGAACTCGGGGATCATCTTCCTCGACGAGATCGACAAGATTGCCGGACGGGAAGGCGGCCATGGGCCTGATGTTTCACGCGAAGGCGTACAGCGCGACATCCTGCCCATCGTGGAAGGCACTACAGTAAACACGCGCTACGGCATGGTCCGCACCGACCACATCCTATTCATCGCTGCCGGCGCGTTCCACGTTTCCAAGCCCAGCGACCTGATCCCCGAATTGCAGGGGCGCTTCCCCATCCGCGTGGAGCTGCAATCGCTGACGGTGGAAGACTTCATCAAGATCCTCACCGAGCCGAAATCGTCGCTCACCAAGCAGTACATCGCGCTGCTCGACACCGAAGGCCTGAAGCTGGAGTTCACCACCGAAGCATTGCAGGAAGTGGCAAACTTCGCCTTCCGGGTGAACGAAGGGACGGAGAACATCGGTGCGCGTCGTCTGCACACCATCATGGAGCGCGTGCTGGATGAGATCAGCTTCGAGGCTCCCGACATGAAAGAGAAAAACGTGACCATCGACGCCGACTACGTGCGCAAAACCCTCACTGACATCGTGAAGGACCAGGACTTGTCACGGTACATCCTGTAGTTCGGTGGCAATGCGCCAGGGGAAGTCCAGAGTGGCATCACTGCGGGCCTTCAGGGCTGTTGCGAAACTCGTGCCATCCCTGTGGGACGCGCATCCATTTGCAACCGTTACCCAGGGCCTACGCCGTGGGCTAAAATTATTCCGCCCTGCGGGCTCGTTCTTTCAGGGAGCTAATTTCCATCCCGTTACAATTTCTTGAGGCGGACTCTCGTAACGGCATCTTCAGGCCCGCACTACCCGTGCCGCCGCTACCAATCCTGGAGCCAATGCACTACATGCCTGCCCCGCCCTCGAAGATCTTCGTCATCTGGTAGGGAAACACGCGAAAGATGGCATAGCTGATGCCGGTATCGGAGTACTGGCGGAAGAGCAGGTCGCCACGGCCATTGGCGTCGGCATCCACGGCATCGATGATTTGCATGCGCGGATAGGCGTCGAGGTGGTTGCGATCGGTGACCACGCTGAAGATCTTTTGCGGCACTCCATTCACATCGACCCTTGCCACCACGGTGACGAAATAATCAAATTCACCGGCGGCCGCCGTCTTTGATGACGCAACCGGCAGCTTGGCGCTCAGCACCAGCGTGGGCGAGTTACTGTAGTCGAGATCGAAGCCACGCAAATCGTAGTCCGTAATGGTCGCGGTCTTGGGCACCGGCGGACCGTTGTGCCTACTGGCATACTTGAGGACCTCGTCCATCGCCATCTTCGCCATCGGCTCGCCCAAGCTTTGCCTTTCGCCCGCTGCCATGCCATATAGCAAGGAGCGCGTTTCGTAGTTGCCCGCATCGGAGATTGCCGCGTACGCCTTGGGCGCCTGTGTGGCTTTGGCCATGGGACCCGCGCCAGCAGGGGCGTGGCCCGTTGCAACCGGTTTGGATACGTTACTCACAGCCGCATTCGCGGCAGAGGTGTTGGATGGATTGAGAGCACTCTCGGCCGGCTTGCCGCGCCGCAGCACCGGCCGGTTGGGATCATTTTCATCGGGCGACGTAATGGCTGGCGCGTTCGAAGCCGCGGCTGGCGCTGGCTGAGTGCTGTCGCCGAGGGTCGGCTTGGAATTCGCTGGCGCAGACGCAGGGGATGGCGAGGCTTTTAGTATTGGCCGGTCAGAATCATCGTCCGACTTCGGTGGAGCATTGTCGTTTGCAGCTGAACTCCCCCTGCTGGGAGAGGTCGAATTTGTACCCGCAGTGGATGCCGGTGCGCTTCCCTGCCCACCGCCAGGAGAAGATCCGTCGCTTTCCCCAGGGCGGCGCAGCACGGGCGGACCTTGGTCGTCGCTGAGCACGTCCGGCGACTTCGGCTTCGGCTTGGGCTGCTTCGCGGCTTGTTGGGCCAGCCTGGTTTCGAGCGGCGTTTCAGGCTTCCATTGTCCATCCGCCACCCAGTTGCCGTTGACGTCTTTAGGCGTTGTAACCGTAAACCATCCTGCAGGCTCGCCGTAGTTCAGCGCCTGGTACAGCGTCTCTGGTTCCAGCGCCATCGGCTCAGGATTTGCGCCATACAGGCTGGCATCGTAGAAGTGGTCATTGATCCATAGTGCAATCGGCACCAGGCGAGTGCCGCCCCCAGGCAGAAACTCAACTACGGCGATGGCGCGCGGGCCACCTTTGTTCTTCTTGTCTTGCTTTGACGCCTGCTGGCCTTGATCAGCGGGCTTGTGCTCGGTGCGGTCGCGCAGTTGCGCGGTAACGAAAGCCGGCGGCAGCAAGACTGCAAGCAGCACTGCGGTGGCCCATTTGCCGGATTTGCGGTATAGATAGTGCAATATGGAAATCAAATCGAAAGCTCCCGACTTTACTCTGCCCGACGAAAACGGAAACCCGGTTTCGCTCGATCAGTTCCGCGGCAAGACCGTGGTCCTGTTCTTCTACCCCAAAGCCAACACGCCCGGCTGAACCATAGAGGCGTCCGGGTTCCGTGACGCATATAGCAAACTGAAGAAAGCCGGACTGGTGGTGCTGGGCATCTCCGGCGACACGCCGAAGGCACAATTAAAGTTTAAAGAAAAGTACGACCTGCCGTATACCTTGCTGGCCGACGAGAAGAAAGAGGTCGCCAAGGAGTTCGGCGTCCTGAAAGAAAAGAACATGTACGGCCGGAAGGTGATGGGCATTGCGCGAACGACTTTCCTAATCGGCCCTGACGGCAAGATCGCGCACATCTTCGAGAACGTGAAGCCGGAAGGGCACGCCGAAGAGGTGCTGGCGGAGGTGAAGAAGAAGGGATAGAAGGGCTCTGAAGAAGTCGTAGTTTTGATGGGTACGGCCTTCAGGCCGTCCGTAAGTGCCTAAATACCAAAGGGCTTCAGCCCCTGGGGGACTTCGAAATGACTTAATCAGAGGCTCCAGGTCAGTACGAAGTTCAGACGTGCCAATTACAGTACAATTGGCGCATTCGTCACGGGAGGAGGCAACTGTGGCAACCTCGTCATCGCTTCCCTTTGGGTATGAGGTGGAACTATCGGGTGACACCACGCTGGTGAAGTGTCATGGCCGAATCGTCAGCGACACGGCAGGCGATTTGAAGCAGCTGATTAAGCCGATGATACCCAAGTGCCGTCGAATTGTGCTCGATCTCAGCGATGTCGACTTTGTGGACAGCTCTGGCCTGGGCACTCTGGTGGGGCTGAAGGTGTCAGCAGCCTCGGCAGCCTATTGTAGTCTGGAGTTCATCAACTTCTCGCCACTGGTCAAGGAGCTGCTGCGCACCACCAAGCTGAGTCAGCTGCTGGGATCAAGTTGAAGCCGGCGTGTTAGCGGTCCCTAGATTTTCTGCATCCTTTGCACGTCGCGGACGCCGGGGATTTTGCGCACGCCAGTGACGATGCGCTCCAGGTGCTTGAGGTCGGCGATGTCGGCCACCAGGTCAACCGTGGCGTGATCTTCGGCGGTCTTAGCTTCGATGTTGCGGATGTTGGTATTCGCGTCGCTGATGACGGTAGCGATCTGTTTCAACATGCCGGGACGGTTGTCGCAATACACCGCCAGCTTTACAGGATAACCAGCTTGCCAGGCCGGGGAAGCCGCGTCCTTGCCCCACTGCACCGCAATTTGCCGATCCGGTTCATACATCAGATTGGTGACATTGGGACATGCCTTGGAGTGGACAGCCACTCCCTTGCCACGAGTGACGTACCCAACAATCTCCTCGCCACGAATCGGATTACAACATCGCGCGCGGTACACCAGCAGGTCATCATGTCCCTTCACCATGATGGCTGACGTTTCGGAGCCGAACACGCGACGGAGAACGTTGGTGAATCCTGCCGATGGGTCTTTCCCCGGTTCGGCTGCGCCGGACACTCCAGACGAAGCGTCGGCGGGAAGCACCCGCGCCAGAATGCTGCGTGCCGAGTACTTGCCGTAACCGATGGCGGCCAGCAGATCGTCGGGCTTGGCCAGTCCATTCTCGCTGGCCACGCGCGTCAACTCCGCTTCGCTCAGATTCTTCAGAGCAATGCGATATTTGCGCGCCTCTTTCTCGATCAGCTTGCGCCCGATTTCGATGGCCCGTTCGCGCTGATGAACGTTTAGCCAATGCTTGATCTTCTGGCGCGCGCGCGGCGATTTGGCCAGTTGCAGCCAGTCGCGGCTGGGATGATGAGTTGGCGCGGTTTGAATTTCCACGATGTCGCCAGAGCGCAATTTTTGACGCAGGGGAGCCATGCGCCCATTTACTTTGGCGCCCACGCAGGTATGTCCCACCTCGGTGTGGACGGAATAGGCGAAGTCAATCGGAGTAGCATCCTGCGGCAGGATGACGATCCTCCCCTTCGGAGTGAAGGTGTAAACCTCTTCCGGGTAGAGGTTGATTTTCAGCGTGGAGAGGAACTCGTCGGAGCTCTTCATGTCGCGCTGCCACTCGACTACCTGGCGCAACCACGCCAGCCGCTGCTCGTCGCGCGCCGACACTGGACCGTCTTTGTACTTCCAGTGCGCCGCAATGCCTTCCTCAGCCATCTTGTGCATCTCTTCGGTACGGATCTGCACTTCGAAGGCGTGGCCTTTCTCGGAGATGACCGTGGTGTGGAGCGACTTATAGAAATTATTGCGCGGGATGGCGATGAAATCCTTGATGCGCCCTGGAACTGGCCGCCACTGATTGTGGATGATGCCGAGCACAGCGTAGCAATCGGCCTCCGACTGAGTAATGATGCGCAGCGCCAGCATGTCATAGATCTGGTCCACCGAGATGCGCTGCCGCTGCAGCTTCTGCCAGATGCTGTAAAGCCGCTTGATGCGGGCTTCCACTTTGGCCTCGATCTTGGCCTCTTTCAGCTTCTGCCCGATGGTGGTCTGCACTTCAGCCAGGAACGCCTCTCCCTCTTTGCGGCGCGACTCGATCGCCTCCTTGACCTGGTTGTAGGAGATGGGATCGACGTACTGAAACGCCAGGTCTTCCAGCTCGCCGCGGATCTTGCCCATTCCCAAACGATGAGCAATGGGAGCGTAAATCTCCAACGTCTCTTTGGCGATCTTGTGCTGGCGCTCCTCGGATAGAAATTTTAGCGTGCGCATGTTGTGCAAGCGGTCAGCCAATTTGATGAGGACCACGCGGATGTCATCCATCATGGCCAGCACCATCTTGCGCACATTTTCCGCCTGCGCCTCTTCCGACGAAGCGAAGTCAATCTTGCTGATCTTGGTGACGCCTTCGACGATGTGGGCAACCTGCTCGCCGAATTCAGCCTCGATCTCTTCAATGGTCACCGTGGTATCTTCCACCGCGTCGTGCAACAGGCCGGCCACAATGGCCGTGGGATCGAGCCGCATCTCCGCCAGCAAGGTCGCGACTTCCAGCGGATGCACCAGGTAAGGCTCTCCCGACTCGCGGGCCTGTCCTTTGTGATGCTCGAGGGAGAATTCGTAGGCTTTCTTGATGAGGGCCTGATCGTCGTCGGGCCGATAGGAGCGGACTTTGCGCAGAAGATCGCGAAAACGTGTAACCGTCAAAACATTGGTCGCAATGTGCTGGCGCAAAGTCGCCATGTCCGATTATACGTCAGTTCGCGGACGGCTCTCTGTGATGCGAGTTTTCGAAATTGGCGGCGATGTGTTACAGCTAGGGTGCGAAGCTTAGTTACGGGTGCAGAGATGCGCGTACTTATCAGCGGCGCCTCCGGATTGATAGGGCGGGCGCTAACTCCGGCTCTGATTTTGGCTGGTCACGAGCCTATCGCTCTGGTTAGGCGAACGCCGCGCGCGAATGAAGTGCAATGGAACCCGGGCGAGCGGCTCGATCCGGGGAAGCTTGCGGGTGCGGATGCCATAGTATACCTGGCCGGGAAGAACATCGCCGGACGCTGGACGGAGAAGTTTAAGCAGGAAGTGCTGCGGAGCCGCGTGCAAGGGGCTCGCACTCTGGCGAATGCGGCCGCCGAATCGTATCGCCGAACCGGACGGCCGGATCGTTTCATTTCAGCCGCTGGAATCAACTACTACGGCAGTCGCGGTGACGAATGGCTGACGGAGGAGAGTTCTTCTGGTCAAGGATTCCTAGCCGAGGTGTGCCGGCAATGGGAGGCCGCGAGCGCTCCCGCGAGTGAAGCTGGTGTTCGGGTCGTGAATCTTCGCATTGGAGTGGTGCTTGCCCATGACGGCGGAGCGCTCAAGCCGTTGTTGCTGCCATTTCGACTGGGGCTCGGCGGGCGGATTGGCAGCGGAAAGCAATTCTGGAGTTGGGTCTCTTTTGAAGATGTGATCGGCGTGGCGCTGTTCGCCTTGCAGAATGACGGCCTGCGCGGACCAGTGAACACCGTGGGACCTGCGCCGGTTCGCAATGAAGAGTTTGTTCGCGCGTTGGGCGCGGAGCTTCATCGTCCTACAATCTTCCCATTGCCAGCCTGGATTGTGCGCACACTGCTCGGCGAGATGGGAGACGAATTGTTGTTGACGTCAATTCGCGCGAAGCCGGCGAAGTTGGAGGCCGCGGGATATCGATTCGCTCGTCCGGAACTGAGGGATGCTATCCACGCTGCCGTAAGCGGGAAATGAGCAATCGGGTGCGGTCCACGTTTTATGGAAACCCTCTGACTGTTAGCTGAAAGCTGACGACTGAGCGCTGACAGCTGCCTACAGCGGTATATTCCCGTGTTTCTTGGGCGGATTCTTGTCGCGCTTGTTCTCCAGCATGTCGAGCGCCTGAACTAACTTACGGCGCGTGTCGCGCGGACGAATCACCGCGTCGAGATATCCGCGCTCGGCTGCGATATAAGGATTGGCGAAGCGCTCGCGGAACTCTTCAATCTTCGCAGCGCGATCGGCTTCGGGCTTCTCTGACTTCTCCAACTCGCGGCGGTACACAATGTTCACCGCGCCTTCGGGTCCCATTACCGCGATTTCCGCGGTAGGCCACGCATAGTTCACGTCGGTGCGAATGTGTTTGGATGCCATGACGCAATACGCTCCGCCGTAAGCCTTGCGAGTGATCACCGTAATCTTGGGCACCGTCGCCTCGGAGAACGCAAACAGCAACTTAGCGCCATGCGTGATGATGCCGCCGTACTCCTGCTGGGTGCCGGGCAGAAACCCAGGAACGTCCTCGAAGGTGATGAGCGGAATGTTGAAGCAGTCGCAGAAGCGCACAAAGCGCGCGCCTTTGATGCTGGCGCTGATGTCGAGCACGCCGGCCAGAAATGCCGGTTGATTGGCAACGATGCCCACCGGCTTGCCGTTCAAACGGGCGAAGCCGATGACGATGTTCCTCGCGTAATGCTCCTGCACCTCGAAGAAGTAGCTGTCATCCACTACGGCGTTGATCACGTCCTTGATGTCGTAAGGCTGGTTCGATTCGGCAGGAACAATGGTGTCGAGATGCTCGCCGGCGCGGTCGATGGGATCGGTGCACGCCTTGCGCGGCGGATCTTCGAGGTTGTTTGAGGGGATGAAGCTGAGCATCTCGCGAATCATGCTGAGACACTCGGCGTCATCGTGCGCCATGAAGTGCGCCACACCGGACTTCTCGTTGTGGGTCATCGCGCCGCCGAGTTCATCCTTAGTGACTTCTTCGTGGGTCACGGCCTTGATGACCTCCGGCCCCGTGATGAACATGTACGAGGTGTTCTTCACCATCACGATGAAGTCGGTCATCGCCGGGGAATAAACCGCGCCGCCAGCGCACGGGCCCATAATGGCCGAGATCTGCGGCACCACGCCAGACGCCAGCACATTGCGCAAGAAGATGTCTGCGTAGCCGGCGAGCGACATCACCCCTTCCTGAATGCGCGCCCCACCGGAATCGTTCAGGCCGATGACCGGAGCGCCCACCTTCATGGCCATGTCCATAATCTTGACGATCTTCCCCGCGTTGGTCTCGGACAGAGAGCCGCCGAACACGGTGAAGTCCTGCGCGAAGACAAACACCAGCCGGCCTTCGATGCGGCCATAGCCGGTGAGGAAGCCATCGCCGAAATACTTCTGCTCATCCATGCCGAAGTCGGTGCAACGGTGAGTGACCAGTTTGTCGGTCTCTTCGAAGGTGTCCTCGTCGAGCAGAAACTCGATGCGCTCGCGCGCCGACATCTTGCCCTGCTTGTGCTCGCGCGCCCGGCGCTCTTCGCCTCCGCCGGCTTCGGCCAGCGAGTCACGGCGCTTCAGTTCGGTCAATTTCTGTTCCAGGTTCATGGGAGGGATTATAACCAGCGAGCAGAGGATGAGGGCCGAATAGCGTGATCACCGCATGATGTGACGGAGGCACTTGCCGCCCTGCTCGGGCCAGAGTTTCAGCTGGGACATACAACGTTGGCCGGAGACGGCTACTTGTGATAAGGAGATTTATTGCTCGTCATTAGAGCTTGCGTTCTGCTCACTAAAGCAGAGAATGTAACCGTCAGCATCCTCGACATAAAAATCGAGACATCCCCACGGTCTTTCTTCCAGCGGCTTGAGCACTTGAGCTCCACGCTGTTTCAACTCGCTGAACAAGCTACGGATACCGCATACTGCAATGTACGCATCCAGATGTTCGTTCTGTTTCCGGTGCTCTCGGTCCGCCGCCAATTTCGACGCACACTTCAGATGGATTGCGAAGCCGTCCCGCGTGACTGCGGCGTAGAACGACTCATACTTAAAATCAAGCTCGAAGCCAAGCTTGTCGCGGTAGTAGGCAATTGCCCGGTCGAGATCATCGACCAGAAACTGCGGGGCTATCCCGGTAAGCTGCGTAGCACGGTGACTTGCGACTGTGGACATCTCATTCCTCTAGCGACAACAAGCGTTATCGTAAACGATCCGGCCCCGAACCGGTCACTTGCGATATGGCGATATTACGACGGTAATCCCGTTGATCAGGCAAAAAGCTTATTCCGCTAGCGTGTGATCTCCCAGACGACACCGTCGTCATGTGTCCCACCCGCCCCCGCGGTACCGAAGAGACTGCCATTCGCATCGAGGATCACCGCACTAAACGCGTGTCCCCCATCAGTTCCGCCGGTAAAGTCGTAAAGGGAAGTGTAAGTCCAGGCGCTACCGGAGTGTGTCAGCTTGAAAACGTTGCCGTACCCATACACGCCGCCATCCACCGTCGTGCCGTAAAGGTTACCCGCAGCGTCTATCGCCAAGCCCGCATTCGCCCCCAAAATCGATCCTGTAAGGCTGTACAGCACGCTGAACGTCCAGCCACCATCCGCAGGCGACAATAGGAAGACCGTGCCTCCGCCGCCCGAGCCGCCCAGGGAGGTAGTTCCATAGAGATTCCCGGATCGGTCAAAGACGAGTTCACCCTCGGGACCAGTCCCATCGCTTCCTCCGCTAAAGCTGTAGAGAACATTCTCCGTCCAGCCTCCATCGGAGGGCATTAACTGATAGACCACGCCTTGCCCATATGCGCCACCACCGTACGTGGTACCGTAGAGGTTGGCTGCGTTACCCGAAATAACTCCCGCCTCCGGGAATTGCCCGTCGCCTCCAGCAAAGCTGTAGACAAACCCCTCCGTCCATCCGTCATATAGTGTCAGCTGGTAAACGGTGCCGCAGCCTGAACCCCCGCATCCTGATCCGCCGCCGTAATGCGTTGTGCCATACATATGGCCTGCTTCGTCAAAGAGGAGGTCACCCATCGGCCCGGCTCCGTCATGGCCTCCACCAAAGCGATAAAGCACGGTTTCTGTCCAGGAACACACAGCGGTCTTGCAAACCGTCGGTGATGGATTCAACTCGAAAGCAGTCCCATCTACCCCATCCCAGCCTACTCCGCCTAGCGATGTGGTGCCGTAAAGACTGCCGTTCGGGCCGAAGGTTACTCCTCCGGCTGGCAAGGCCCCGTCCGTGCCCCAATGAAAATTGTAGAGCGACGAAAATGCCCAACCGGAGTTTCTCTTCGTAAGCTTGAAAACCGCGCCGCATCCCAAGAGAGTGTGTTCAGTGCAGTTGCCTCCGGTATAGCCGCCTTCGTAGGCTATCCCGTAGAGATTTCCAGCTCGATCTATTGTTAGACGGTCAGAGGGGAAGGCTCCATCCTGCCCGCCCGTGAAGCTATAGATAACGCTGTAGGTTTGTCCCGGTGCGGATTGAGTGAGAACAAGTATCAGTGCGAAAACAATGGTCAGCGGCAGGCCGAGGGCTCCGGCGCGGAAAACTCCGGATGAGATGTAATCGCGGGATTGCTGTTTGCCGTACATGTGCTTACCTCCTTGCCGTGTGGCTCGGATTGACTGAACGTAAAGGGACGGGCGTAACGGAATGCCAGGAGAAGGAAGGTCGCAGGGTCTTGTTTTTCGCGCGGACTCGGTCAGGAGCGGGTGAAGAACAGTCCGACAAACATTCTCGGAGCACCTACCAGACTTTCACTCTCGCGGCCAGCGTTTGTCAGTGACTCCTGCTACTCTGGGGCGTGATAGCCGGATAAGAAGTCAGGTTCAGTGGAAGTGCCTCAACCGCAAGTGCCTGTTCGGAAGCGGAAATCGGGATTACTGTTGCGAACAATCCCATTACACAACTTACCGAAAGCGTGCCATCCCTACGGGACTCGGGTCCCATTAGCGCGTGCACCCAGCGCTTACGCGCTGGGCTATCCATTGTCTCGCGCTCGGGGCTCCATCTTTGCAACTTCATGCCCCGAAGTGTTCCCATCCTGCGGCCTTCAGAGCCTGCGTCTTGCCATCACCAGTGGCCAGCATCATCTGCTTTCCACTCAGAATCTCGCCGATGCGGCTGATGGGTACTCCGGCGATCTGCGTCGGGATTCGGCGGTTCGGCCGCGCGCTGAAGAGCAATTCGTATTCGTCGCCGCCATGAAGGGCCAGCAAAAGCATCTGGCGTTCACGAGCATTTCGCTCAGGGGCCAAAGCCCGAGTCATTGTTGAACGCCGTACGGCACGGTTGAAACCGTGCCCTGACACAAGCCGATCGTCTTGAGACCCTGCGGAGGCGGTCGGCAAAGCTTCGGCGTACACCACTGCTCCGACGCCACTCTCTTCGCAGATGTGTCCGAGGTCGGTGGAGAGCCCGTCGCTTATATCGATCATCGCTGAGGCCAGCTTCTTCTCGCGCAGGAACTGTCCCACGGCCACTCGCGGCTCGGGATAGAAGTGCTTCGGGTGCGACCGAGGCCTCAGCTTCTTCCCGTCGCGCAGTTCGTGGAGAGCAGCCCCTGCCGAGCCGAGCGTGCCGGTGACGTAAATGAAATCACCCGGCCGCGCGCCTGAACGCAAGATGGCTTTTCCCGCCGGAACCGAACCGAGGACCACGATGTCGGCCAGGATGCCGTCGGGCGACTGCGCGGTGTCACCTCCAGCGAGCGAAACTGAGAATTGACCGGCAAGCTTCAGCAATCCGGCAACGAACTTGTCGACCCAGGCTTGCGGTAAGTCGGCCGGCAGCGCCAGCGACAGGAACGCGGCGCGCGGGATCCCTCCCACGGCCGCAATGTCACTCAGCCCGCGTGCCAGGCACCGGTGACCCACGGAGTCGGCCGGATGCCACTCGCGCCGGAAGTGTACGCCCTCCAGGCTGAAATCGGTGGTGACTAGCGCCTCGTGCCCGCGGGGAAGCGGCAGCACGGCGCAGTCGTCTCCGATGCCTTTGCCGGAATGTCTTCCCGGCACGGCCGCAGACCGACGAATTCGTTCAATCAGCAACTTTTCGCTCAGCGGCATTCGGCCTCACACATAACAGCCAGCCCAATATACGCGAGGCCACCCAATGCTGCCAGCGAGCCTCTAACACTTTAGTATCAGCGACTTATCGCGATATGCGTTGACATGGTACCCCCGCTCTGTTACGGTTTGATGTCATTCATTGACACCAGCCATGCGCCCAGCCAGTTAGCCGATCGGTTGACGGCTGAGAGGAGAACCGTTAACCCACGGTTGTCCAGGTACCTGTAAGCGGACAGTTCGGACCGGCAGGGACTGAAGTTCCGGATTTCATAAGTTGGTTTTGTTGGGCATTCCGGAACCATTTTTTAATTGAGGGTTATAAGTTTTGCGGAAACGTTTTTATATTCTTTTCGTAGCTCGCGACGCAGAAGGGCAGCTACGAAAGATCCCCATCCCCATTCATTACCTATACGTCTTCATGGCTGGCGCCTTGATTGGCATGTCCACCATCACTGGCATGGCGGGTTCTTACACACGCATGTTGTGGAAGGTGGCTAGTTTCAATCAGTTGCGCTTCGAGAAGGATTCGCTGCAGACCCGCTACAAGCAACTGGAGCAGGTCAACCATGAAAAGGACATCCAGGTAGCTTCGCTCGGCTCGCTGGCCAACGAAGTCTCCATGATCTATGGCCTGAAGCCGAATCCCAAACTATTGAACGACAGCAGCAGCATGAAGCCTGAACAGGTGACATCTTCCATGGACCAGCTTTATGCGTTACGCAGATCAGCGCTCACCGGCGCGGCGACGGCTGGCTTGGGATTGGGCTTGACTCACGAAGCTACCCTGACCGACTGGGTCAGGGCGACCACGGCGCCAACCTTGTGGCCCGTGATGGGCCCGATTACGGGATCGTTTGGCGAGCGCATCGATCCGTTCAACGGTGAGGGCGCGTTCCACTCCGGGGTGGACATCTCCTGCCACTACGGGCAGCCGGTACTGGCTCCCTCAGACGGCGTAGTGACCTTCGCAGGACCTTACAACGGATATGGCCGCATGATCCAGGTGGATCACGGCAATGGGGTCACCACTCGCTACGGGCACTTGTCGGGGTTCGCGGTGGCTGAGGGGCAAACCGTGCGCCGCGGGCAGGTCATTGGCTACGTCGGCCTCAGCGGACGCAGCACCGGACCGCACTTGCATTATGAAGTGCGCATCCACGATACGCCGGTCAATCCCCACAAATTCCTGCGCAGCACAACCATAAATGCAGGCGGAATTCCCGCCGCTTAGCTGCATTACTTTCCAGGTTTCTTGGCCGCCGGAGCCTTCTGCTCGGGCG
The DNA here is from genome assembly GCA_963748225.1 of uncultured Acidobacteriaceae bacterium. GTDB lineage: Bacteria > Acidobacteriota > Terriglobia > Terriglobales > Acidobacteriaceae > Bog-257. The sequence goes on along the minus strand of CAVVHW010000007.1, from coordinate 249,967 downwards.
GCTTTTGTGTGTCTGGTCCCAGTTCCACCGGAGGCTCACTCAGTACTTTCTTGAAGAAGGCATAAGGCACCTTGGCGGTCAGCACGGCCTCGTCTTTGTCGTGATGGATTTCTAGGCTGTCAAAAGCCGCCTTTACATCCGGATCGGGGCCTCCGCCATCCATCGAGATATTGAGTGACTTGAAGAGAGCGAGAAAGGTATTCACTCGATCGGTAAAGGTGCTGGCCTCGGCTTCGCTGTGGGTGAGGACTTGCGCACGCAGGTGGACTTCGTTCAGCGGACGCGCCGATGCAATCACCGTGCTGTTCGGCGGTAGCAGACCGCTCCAACCTCCGGGCAACAGCAGCTCGGCATGATCTTCCGAAGAACTCGCGGCCGGCGGCCGTGCAATCGTCCAGATGATGCTGCCAAGGGGTACACGCCGGTAGTATTCGCTCACCAGCGGTGGACCGGCGAATGGCAGAGCGGCCTGGCGGTAGCGATCGATCATGCCATGGATGGCGTCGGGCCCTTCGGTGTTCGACGCCGCGGCAACATCCACGCCGAGTAACGTGACCCGAACGGTGCGGCCTTCCAGCGGAATAATATAAATGTCGAAATTGCCGTAGTGCTCTACGCTGGCCGCCAGCTTGCGCAGGTAGGCCTCTACCCGTCCGCTATCGAAGTGTCCTTGCAGAATTTCGCTGTAGCGTGTTTCCGTGGATTTGCTGCGAGTGGTAGTGCCGTAGTGAATCGCCAAGGCGGCTTTATCCAGATCCCGTTCGAATTCAAAGCCGGTTTGGCGGACGAAGTCCTCGTATTGCGGATCGCTATCTTGAACGGGATGCTTCCCGAGGTCGGTGAACAAGCGAATCGGCTCAAAGTTAATGTAGAGAACGGCGTCAGAGTCGGGTAGGAGGCGAACAGCGTCCGGGGCCGCGCGCTTTCGCAGCAGAACGGCAGTAACGATGCCGCCAGCGATGACAAGGACGACTAGTAAGGCTACCCACAGCTGCTTTCGGCGTGTTCGCATGGAGTGCGAAACCAATGATACGGGAAAAGCGGGTCTCGTTGTTGGATTCCCGGCTTCGCCCGGCTTCTCACCGGACTATCTGCGGCCCCACGGTGGGGTCGATCCTCCTCCGTGAAAGGAATAAGCGGCGTCCTTAAGAGCTTTTAGCACCACCCCGGTTATGTTGGTCGGCGGCCGGCAATTGATCAGGAGAACCACTCCGAGTTTGCCCTTGAAAATTCCGATAAAGGTTTGATCCGATATGCCAGTGCCATAGAACAAGATTCCATTCTTGCCGCGGTAATCGGCTTGAGAGGTAACGGAACAGTCCCATCCTAGACAATCCTGGTCCATTTGCTTCTTCTGGGCTTTGGTTAGCAGGATGTTGTCATGGATGAGGGACTCCACAACTTTGAACAGGTCGGATGCGCTCAGCACCCAACCACCGCCGCCGCAGATCAACGTCCAATCTCCCGCGTCGACGCCATGGGTGTCGTCTGGAGGAAACGGATAATACAGCGCCGGATCGCTTTTCGGTTCCGGCTTGCAGTCTGCATCCGTCACTCCTACCGGCTCGAAAACATGCAGCCTCATGTAGCTGATATAGAAGTTGGCGGTGGCCTCCGGGCGAGTGGCTGGTCCGGGATCGCTGAACCCTTCCATGTAAGGTAGCAGCACACGAAAGATTGCAAAGTTAAGGTTGTTGTAGACAGCCTTCTGCTTGTCCGCTAGCTGAACGCCATCTTGAATTTGTTTTCGCAGTCCCTCGTAGCCGGTATCGTTGCCGTTGCCGCGAAATCCGGCGCTGTGCGTCAGCAGTTGGTGAAAAGTAATGGTGTTGACGTTTGGTCCTCGAATCCAGTCAGGCGGCAGGAATGGTGCGATTGTATTCTCGATGGTCAGGTGATGCCTGGCTATCGACTGCAATACAGCAATTGTGGTCAGCACTTTGCTCACACTGGCGACATTGACGGGTACCTCCGCCGACATTTTGCGGCTGGGTGGATCGACGTTGGTGCGTGCCGATCCATACTCGACGGTCCTGCCACCGACGATCGAAACATAGCCCACAACCTTGCCCTGCAACTGGTTGGCTAGACTGGCGGTAAACCGACTCACCGAAATGCAGCCGAGGTTATCGCAACTGTCGTCTCTGGCCTGGAGGTCCGCATTGAATCCGCCTGATAACGTAAGTAACACGACCAGCGGAACCGCCCAGGCGGTCGGTTTCATCAAGGGTTCCTTCCTTCGTCGATGCCAATGGAGGACGAATGTCTTTGCGGCCTCCGGGCGGCGATTATAGCGCAGAGTATTTGTTTCAACCCCGCGGAATGGCCAACCTCGCCGAAATTGGTTAAAATAGATTTGCCGCATTATGCGTTGGCGAAGGCTGGCGCGCTCCGCAGAATCCCCAGCCATCAGGCCCGCGGGAGTGGCGAGCGATCGGTTGTTGCTTCGAGTAAGTTGCTCAAAAGGACAAGTTGGACGCGCGCCTGGTGGTCCGTTTGCACGCGGTGTGCCGTTGTGATAACTTTATTGTTTGTCCCGGCTGGCAGGAAGAATCATGCTTGGTTCGGTCCGCTCTGTGGCGGATGTCGAGCCATGCTGCAGTGCTGGCGTAGCTCAGCTGGTAGAGCATCTGATTTGTAATCAGAGGGTCGGGGGTTCAAATCCCTTCGCCAGCTCCAGGATCGTAACCGTGAGCGCGCCGCAAGGCGTAGTAGGAGCAAGCCAAACGAGACGCGCAGCTCTCCCAGAGAACTGATTCCAGCAAGCTTCCTAAATCGCAAATCGCGCGCGGAAGTAGGGCCGCGCGACTTATGCGGAGTTTTGCCGGGATTGCTGAGCGGCGTTTGGCGCGCGGTGTTCTTTGACAGCAGAGACTGGCGATTCCGGGCCAATGGCGACGCCGGGCCCTCGTAGGCAGGGAGAGCGGGTTGCTCGGTCGAATGTGCACAGGTGGCCGAGTGGTTAATGGCAGCAGACTGTAAATCTGCCGCTCCTTGCGAGCTACGGAGGTTCGAATCCTCCCCTGTGCACCAGGTTTTTTCCGTGGTTCCCCGGTGCGTCGATGTTGCGTGCCTTGGGGTGGTTGAGATGAAGCGGTTATGGATGGCGTTGGGTCTATTTGCAGTACTGGCGGTACTGGCGTGGACCACCATCGGCGATCAGAAGTTCAGGCTGGCAACTGTGGCAGTGCTGGCGATGTTTGCCGTTCGCACCTGGACCTGGAGCCGCAAGCAGGAGCGCGGAGAGCGCGACCGGCACAACGAGGATTGAACGAGTGGTTTGGAATGCGCGGGAGTAACTCAGTGGTAGAGTCACAGCCTTCCAAGCTGTTGGTCGCGGGTTCGATTCCCGTCTCCCGCTCCAGAAGTTGAGCCGCTGTGCGGGTGTGAGCGTAGCAGGAGCCCGTAGGCGAAATCCCGAACGTAAGTATAAGTAAGGGATCTGTTGTTGAGAAGCACGGGCTGATGTAGCTCAGTTGGTAGAGCACTCCCTTGGTAAGGGAGAGGTCATCGGTTCAATCCCGATCATCAGCTCCATGAATTCAGGCAAGGCCCGCGTATGCGGGAAGGATGGGGCCTCGCAGCCCAGTGAATAGCTCGATGGAACAGTCGGAATCGCGAATACCGTTTCAGCAGGCTGCTCTTCGCATCGAGAAGCTGGACGAGTTTGAACAGTTTCGCTCCGCCCTGGCGAGGATTTTTGCGGCGGGTGCGGTGGAAGAGTTCCTCCGGCTGCTGCAACGCAAGGGTGTTCCAATCCGCGATTTCGATCGCGTATTGCGCGAGAAGTTGCTGGAAAAGGCCGACCGGAAGCTGGGGCAGGCCGGAATATCGGCGCAGCAATTATATGAAGCGCTGCCGGTCAGCGATCAGGCGCAGGTGCGCGAATTTTATTTGACGGCGCTAGAGGCGGTGGACCTACCTTTGCGCGAAAAGTTCAACAAACTTTACCGGTACTACTAGGGCATAAAAACAACATGGCGAAAGAGAAATTTGACCGCAGCAAGCCGCACGTAAACGTTGGCACGATCGGGCACATCGATCATGGCAAGACCACGTTGACGGCGGCCATCACCAAGGTATTGCAGAAGCACAATCCCAAGATCGTGTTCCGCTCGTTCGACTCGATCGACAACGCGCCGGAAGAGCGCGAGCGCGGCATCACCATTGCCACGGCGCACGTGGAGTACGAGACCGCCAACCGGCATTATGCGCACGTGGATTGTCCCGGGCACGCCGACTACATCAAGAACATGATCACCGGCGCGGCGCAGATGGACGGTGCGATTCTGGTGGTCGCGGCCACCGACGGGCCGATGCCGCAGACCAAGGAGCACGTGCTGCTGGCGCGCCAGGTCGGGGTGCCGTACGTGGTGGTGTTCCTGAACAAGTGCGATGCGGTGGAAGATCCCGAACTGATCGATCTGGTGGAGATGGAGGTCCGCGAGCTGCTGACCAAGTACAACTTCCCGGGCGACGATCTGCCGGTGATTCGCGGCAGCGCATTGGGTGCGTTGAACGGTGAGGCGCAGTGGGAAGCCAAGATCGACGAGCTGATGGATGCCGTCGACAAGAACGTACCGCTGCCGGCGCGCGACATCGACAAGCCGTTTCTGATGCCGATCGAAGACATCTTCTCGATCCAGGGGCGCGGCACGGTGGTGACCGGACGTATCGAGCGCGGCAAGGTGAAGGTGGGCGAGGACGTTGAGATCGTCGGCTTCCGCGAGACGCGCAAGACGGTTGTGACCGGCGTGGAAATGTTCAAGAAGCAGTTGGACGAAGGCATGGCGGGCGACAATGCCGGTCTGCTGCTGCGCGGCACGGCGAAGGAAGACGTGGAGCGCGGCATGGTGCTGGCCAAGCCGGGATCGATTACGCCGCACACCAAGTTCAAGGGCGAAGTGTACGTGCTGTCGAAGGACGAAGGCGGGCGGCACACGCCGTTCTTCAAGGGCTACCGGCCGCAGTTCTACTTCCGCACGACCGACGTGACGGGAGTGGCGACGTTGCCTGCGGGCACGGAAATGGTGATGCCGGGCGACAACGTAAGCCTGGAGATTGAGCTGATCACGCCGGTGGCGATGGAGAAGGGCTTGCGGTTCGCCATCCGCGAAGGTGGACGCACCGTGGGCGCCGGTACCATCAGCGACATTATTGCGTAACTTTCAGTCCCACTCATTCCAAACTGGAATGAGTGGGGCACCCAAAGTTTCTCGGCGGAGCAATTGAGTTTCGCTGATTTCCGCACTTCGATGCGGACAAGGCTTCGCGGTATTAAGCCGCGAAGTAAACAAAAGGAAATAGTTCAATGCCTCGCGAAATCGTGACATTACAGTGTGGGGAGTGCAAAGATCGCAACTACTCCACAACCAAGAACAAGAAGACCACCACGGCCCGGTTGGAATTTAACAAGTTTTGCCGTAAGTGTCGCAAGCACACGTCGCATAAAGAAGTGAAGTAGTCAGCATTTGGCACTTAGCATTTAGCACTTGGTGTCGGATGTGACTATTGGGGTCGGCAGGCAAAAGCGAAGAGCTAACGGCTAAATGCTAAGTGCGGTTTACAGGGGCGTAAGCTCAACGGTTAAACTGTCGGTCTCCAAAACCGAACTTGGGGGTTCGAATCCCTCCGCCCCTGCCAGTATTTGGAACGCAGTGTAAGCGTTGGTGCGGATGAATGTTGTAAGGCGCCGCGGGCGCCGGAAGACAGGTATCAGATGGCGAAGTCAACAGCGATGGAAGTAGCGGGCGACAATAAACTAAGCACCATTAAGGCGTGGCCCCAGCGCGTCAAGAGTTTTTACAATGACGTGCGCACGGAGATGAAGAAAGTCACCACGCCGTCTCGCAAAGAAGTGCAGGGTACCACGACGGTGGTCATTATCACGGTATTTCTGTTCGGCTTGTACTTTGCCGTTATTGACAAGATCCTGGCGTCGTCCCTTGATCGCTTACTGAAGTTCTTGACCCACCGCTGATGCGCGAACACATGACAGAAGAAGAAACTAAACCGGAAACGAATAGCACCGAGCCGCAGGCGGGCGGAGAAGAAGCTACGGCTCCGCTTTCTGCCGATCAGCCGAATCCGCAGAACCTGAATATGAAGTGGTACATCATCCACACCTATTCCGGATTCGAGCGCAAGGTGAAGGAATCGCTGGAGTCGCGTGTGCGCGCTTATCCCGAACTGGAGCACAGGATCGGGCGCGTGTTGATTCCCACAGAGTCGGTCACCGAGGTTCGTGGCGGCAAGAAGTACACCAGCGAGCGTATGTTTTATCCCGGCTATGTGCTGGTCGAGATGGACATGGACGACAACGTCTGGCACGTAGTCAAAGGCACGCCCAGGGTTACGGGATTTGTGGGCACAGGCCAGCAGCCCACGCCGCTGTCGGAAGAAGAAGTTAACCAGATTGTGTACCGAGTCGCCGACAGCAAGGAAAAGCCGAAGCTCAAAGTCAAGTTCGAAAAAAACGAGTCGGTGCGCATAAGCGAAGGTCCCTTCGCCAGCTTTACAGGCGTGGTGGACGAAGTGAACGAAGACCGCGAGACCCTGAAGGTGATGGTCACGATCTTCGGGCGCTCGACCCCGGTGGAACTGGGATTCGGGCAGGTCGAAAAAGTTATCACGTAGTAGAGCCGCTCTTCGCTTTTCGCCATTCGCACGTACTGCGAGGAAACTCTGGCGAACAGCGAAAGACGAGTAGCGAAAAGCGCAGGAAATCAAATGGCAAAAAAGATTACTGGTTCGGTGAAGTTACAGATTGCGGCTGGCAAGGCCACTCCGGCTCCTCCGGTGGGACCGGCCCTCGGCCAGGCGCAGATCAACATCATGGAGTTCTGCAAGCAGTTCAACGCCAGGACGAGCGCTAAGGAACTCGACGGCCTGATCATTCCGGTGGTGGTGTCGGTCTATAGCGACCGCACCTTCAGCTTCATCACCAAGACGCCTCCGGCTTCAATTCTGTTGAAGCGCGCCGCAGGCGTGGCCAAGGGTTCGGGGACGCCGAATAAGGATAAGGTCGGCAAGGTCACCGAGAAGCAGGTGCTGGAGATTGCCAAGCAGAAGATGCCTGACCTGAACGCTGCTTCCGTGGAAGCCGCAATCAAGAGCGTGAAAGGTACCGCGCGCTCCATGGGCATAGAGGTCACAGCGTAGGTTATCCGACAATATGGGATTATTAGCGGCCGCTCGGCCGCAGTCGTAGATACCACGGCTTTCCGGCAACAAGGGACGGCGGTGGGAGACAAGGAGAGCAATGAGGAAATCGGGAAAAAACATCGCGAAGGCACGTGCCGGGGTGGAAGCTCGCTCGTACACGCTTCAGGACGCAGTACCGCTTTTGCAGAAAGTAAAGTTCGCCAAGTTCGACGAGACGGTGGATTTGACGATGCGGCTGGGAGTTGATCCTAAGCACGCCGACCAGATGGTGCGCGGCACAGTAGTTCTGCCGCACGGCCTGGGCAAAACAAAGAAAGTACTGGTTATCGCCAGCGGCGAGAAGGTCCGTGAGGCCGAAGCAGCGGGCGCCGACATTGTGGGCGGCGAAGAAATGGTGGAGAAGATCCAGAAGGAAAACTGGACCGACTACGACGCCGTGATTGCCACGCCCGACATGATGAAGTCGGTGGGCCGACTGGGCAAGGTGCTTGGCCCCCGTGGATTGATGCCGAATCCGAAGACCGGAACCGTCACCTTCGATGTGGCTGCTGCGGTCAAGGAAACCAAGGCCGGCAAGGTAGAATTCCGCACCGATAAGACGGCGCTGGTGCATGTGCCGGTGGGTAAGATTTCGTTTCCGCCGGAAAAACTAGTGGAGAATGCCGCCACGGTAATTACCAGCGTGATCAAGGCGAAGCCTACGGTCGCCAAGGGCAAATACATCAAGGGTTGCTATCTCAGTTCCACGATGGGTCCGGGTGTTGCCATTGACACCGCACCGGTGGAAGCAGCAGCGCGAGCCTAGGGGTAACGCGTAAAAGAGGCGCGTTACGGGCGCCCGGAAAAAGGATTCGAAGATGGCTGTCACAAAAGCAAGAAAAGTCGAGCAGGTCGAGAAGCTCAAGGAAGAATTCCAGAGCGCGAGCCACGCCGTAGTGGGCACGTTCAGCAAGTTGACCGTGCAGAAGGATTTTGAGCTGCGCAAGGCGGTGCGCAGTGCGGGTGGCCACTATCGAGTAGTAAAGAACACCCTCGCTGAGCGCGCTGCCCAGGGAACCAAGGTGGAAGAGGCAATGAAGGGCCTCGCCGGAGTTACCTCCATCGCGTACACGGGTGGTGATCCGGTGGCCTTGGCCAAGGCGCTCAGCAAGTACGCCAAGGACAATCCGGAGTACACATTCAAGGTCGGCATTGTGGATGGCCGCGTCATCGCAATCAAAGACATTGACGCTCTGGCCAGCATGCCGTCGAAGGAAGAGATTTACTCCAAGTTGTTGTTCCTGATGAATGCCCCGGCGCAGCGCCTGGTAACGGTGATGAACGCCATTGGGCGCGATCTGGCGGTCGTGATCAACCAGGGCGTGGAGAAGAACAAGTTTGGTGGCGCAACAGAAGCGGCCCCGGAAGCTCAAACAGTCCCGGCGGCTGAACCTGTGGCGACCGAAGCGCAGGCTTAGGCCTGGGCGGTACACGAGTTTGGGAGTGCGTAAGCGCTTCCTTAGGATTTGCGTTATCCGTTGTGAGGCGTGCAGTCTGCGTGAGTCTGGCATGCGACGGCACATTGGAAGCCTTGAAGACCGATAACGAAATCAATACAACGAATAACGAATAGGTGGATAAACACATGGCGGATTTGCAGCAGTTGGAAGAAACAATCGTAGGGCTCTCGCTTCTGGATGCGGCGGCCCTGGTGAAGAAGTTGGAAGAGCGTCTTGGCGTCTCGGCGGCGGCTGCGGCCCCCGTCATGATGGCAGGCGGAGCTGGCGCGGGTGCCGCGGCAGCGGCCCCGGCGGAAGAAAAGACCGAGTTTGCGGTCGTCTTAACCGCAGTGGGTGCTAACAAGATCAACGTGATCAAGGCCGTCCGCGAAGTGACCAGCCTGGGTCTGAAGGAAGCCAAGGACCTGGTCGATGGCGCTCCCAAGACCGTGAAGGAAGGCGTCTCCAAGGACGAAGCCGAGACCATCAAGAAGAAATTCACCGAGGCAGGCGCGACCGTCGAGGTGAAATAAGCTTCCGTCCCACTTTGCCCCGGCTTTGGCAAGCGTTTCATTTGCGCTTCTCAGGTACGGGGAAAAGCGGGACGATTACTCCGGCACGCTGACCGGAGTTAAGGCTGCTGCCGCCTGCGGTTAGACGGGGTGGCGGCTACGTTCCTCTTCACGTCGGAGCGGTCGTGAAGGGGCGCGATGAAGCCGAGGAAGTAGAGCAGTCCTGCTCAGCAAGGGCTGCGGAATTCCCGGGCATCGTTGGGTCTGGATTCTTTCTGGGATCCGGAGCATCAAACAGGTAGTGGCAGGCGGCAAGCTCAACCGGAGTCGCGTCAGCTCAGACGCGACGGTAGAGCTAGCCGAGGACAAGGCCTGAAGATACTGGCGCGGGAAGCGAAAAACATCGCGGCACAATTTGTGCCGAAATTCCGGGCCGAATGGTCATGGGATTGCAAAACGCCTGACGTGGCGCTTACGGGGACTTCTGTCTTCGTGGGCGCACTTGCGTTTTTGCGCGTACCTCCGGCAGCCCAATCTTCTTCGACCGACCTGTCACCGTGGGACGGCAGTCCTGCCCGTCGCACATCCGCATTAGCGGCTTACATGGCCACGTCTGAGCGAGCGGGCCGACGCTGATATAGGAGCTTTATACATGGCACAACAGAAAACTGCCAATCGAAATCGATTCGATTTCTCAAAAATTCCGGCTACCATTCAGATTCCCAACCTGATTGAGGTGCAGAAACGTTCCTACGACCGCTTTCTGCAGATGGATGCGTTGCCCAGCGAGCGCGATGACGGCGGTTTACAGGCGGTGTTCCAGTCGGTGTTTCCGATCACGGACTTCCGCAATGTTTCGCAACTGGACTTCGTTGAGTACGCCATCGGCAACTGGGAGTGCAAGTGCGGCCACCTTAAGGGGCTGAATCACCTGCGTACCACGTGCCGCAATTGTGGCGCGACGGTCAAGACCGACCCGTTCCACCTGGGAGATGTGCTGTGTACCAAGTGCGGCACCTATAACGCCAATACGCCCGATTTCTGTAACAAGTGCGGCGACCCAGTTGGATTGCAGCTGAAGTACGACGTGGCCGAATGCGAAGAGCGCGGCATGACCTACTCCGCCCCGCTGAAGGTCACTATGCGTCTCACCATTTACGACAAAGACCCGGAAACCGGCAACCGCTCCATCCGCGACATGAAGGAGCAGGAAGTTTTCTTTGGCGACATTCCTTTGATGACGGCCAACGGCACCTTCATCGTGAATGGTACGGAACGCGTCATTGTGAGCCAGTTGCATCGCTCGCCAGGCGTGTTCTTCGAGACCGCGAGTAACCGCACCTATTTCCTGGGCAAAATCATTCCCTACCGCGGTTCGTGGGTGGAGTTCGAGTACGACCAGAAGAACATTCTGTACGTGCGCATCGATCGCAAGCGCAAGTTCCTGGGAAGCATCTTCCTGCGCGCGTTGGGCCTGCGCTCGGATGAAGATATCCTGCGCACGTTCTACACCGTAGATCGCGTCGCGCTGAAGGACAAGAAGCTGTACTGGACGCTGGAACCCGGCGTTGACCGGCCGACCAACCTGGTTGGCATGAAGCTAGCGCACCGGATCGCCACCAAGAGTGGCGAAGAGATCGCTCATTCCGGCCGCAAGGTCACCACTGCGGTGATGAAGGAAATCCAGAAGCACAAGATTTCCGAGATCGAAGTTGACCTCAGCGACATGGAAGGCGCATATGTTGCTGCGGACGTGGTGGACACCAACACCGGCGAAATCCTGCTGGAGGCAAACTCCGAGCTAACGGCGGAAAAGCTGTCAAAGCTGCTGGACGCGGGCGTTGCTGACGTGCATGTGTTTTTCCCGGAGCGCGACGATGTGGGCACAGTGATCAGCGCCACGCTGCGCCGCGATTCGGTGAAGACCCCGCAGGAAGCGCTGATCGAAATTTACCGCAAGCTGCGTCCCGGTGATCCGCCGACGCTCGACACGGCAACCTCGCTGTTTCACGGAATGTTCTTCGACCCGCGCAAGTATGACTTCTCGCGCGTGGGCCGTTTGAAGTTCAACATCAAGCTCTTCGAAAGCGAAGATGCCACTCAACTCGACCACCGTACGCTAGAGCCGGATGATTTCTACGGCACCATCCGTTACCTGCTGAAGCTGCGCAAGAACATCGGTTCGGTGGACGACATCGATCACTTGGGCAACCGCCGCGTACGCGCGGTCGGCGAACTTCTGGAGAACCAGTTCCGCATCGGCCTAGTCCGCATGGAGCGCGCCATCAAGGAAAAGATGAGCGTGTACCAGGAGATGTCCACGGCGATGCCGCACGACCTGGTGAATGCCAAGCCGGTAATGGCTGCGATTCGCGAGTTCTTTGGTTCGTCACAGTTGTCGCAGTTCATGGACCAGACCAACCCGCTGTCGGAGATCACGCACAAGCGGCGTCTTTCGGCACTCGGGCCGGGCGGCCTGTCGCGGGAACGCGCGGGATTCGAGGTCCGCGACGTTCACCCGACGCACTATGGCCGTATCTGCCCGATTGAAACACCGGAAGGCCCGAACATCGGTCTCATCTCGTCGCTGAGCTGTTATGCGCGCATCAACGACTACGGCTTCATCGAGTCGCCCTATCGCAAGGTGAAGAGCGGCCGTGTGCTCGACTTTGTAACCGTGGTCAACGCCGGCGACAGCGATTACCGCGTGGGCGATCATATGGAGAAGGCCGAAGCGATTAAGGCCAACAATGATCTGCGGGAGCGGCGCAAGAAGCTCATCGACTTCGAACCGTTCTCGTTCTACCTGTCGGCGTGGGAGGAAGACCGCCACGTGATCGCGCAGGCCAACGCCGAAATCGACGACAAGGGCCGCATCGTCGCGGAACTGGTCAATGCTCGCAAGGCCGGCAACTTTGTGCTGACCAGTCGCGACGAGGTGGACTACATCGACGTAAGCCCGAAACAGCTGGTGTCGGTGGCGGCCTCGCTGGTTCCGTTCCTGGAGCACGACGATGCCAACCGCGCCCTGATGGGTGCCAACATGCAGCGTCAATCCGTGCCCTTGCTGCGCGCGCAGGCGCCTATCGTTGGGACGGGGATGGAAGGCGTCACGGCGCGGGATTCCGGAGCGGTTGTGCTGGCACGCCGCGGCGGCATCATTGATTCTGTCGACTCCGAGCGCATCATCGTGCGCGTCGAGGGCGAGCATCATCCTATGCAGCTTTCGCGCGAGGTGGGCAGCGACATCTATCAGCTCACCAAATTTAAGCGTTCCAACCAGAACACTTGCATCAACCAGCGTCCCATCGTCAGGAAGGGACAGCGCGTCGCCAAAGGGCAAGTAATCGCTGACGGCCCTTGCACCGACATGGGCGAACTGGCACTCGGCCGCAACGTGCTGGTCGCTTTCATGCCGTGGCGGGGCTACAACTTTGAGGATGCCATCCTGGTCTCCGAGAAGATGGTCAAAGAGGACTATTACACCTCTGTCCACATCGAAGAGTTCGAAATTGAGTCGCGCGACACCAAGCTTGGGCCGGAAGAAGTAACTCGCGACATCCCCAACGTTAGCGAGTCGGCGCTGCGCGATCTCGATGAGAGTGGCATCATCCGCATCGGCGCTACGGTAAAGGCGGGAGACATCCTGGTCGGCAAAGTCACGCCGAAGGGCGAGACCCAGCTTACTCCGGAAGAGAAGCTGCTGCGGGCCATCTTCGGCGAAAAGGCCGGTGATGTACGCGATGCCTCGCTCACCTGCCCGCCCGGTATCGAGGGCACGGTGGTGGACGTGAAGATCTTCTCCCGCAAGGGACAGGAGAAGGATGAACGCGCCAAGTTCATCGAGTCCGAACAGGTGGCGAAGCTGGAGAAGAACCTGGCCGACGAGATCCGAATCCTTACGGACGAGCGTTTGAAGCGGTTGGAGTCGTTGCTGGGCGGCAAGGAAGTCCTCGCCGACCTGCACGACGAGCGCACCAACAAGCGCCTGTTGACCAAGGGCGTGATTCTTGACCGCGACACCATCGAGCGGATCTCGACCCGCAACTTGAAGCGCGTCAAGTTCCCCGATAAGGACCCACGCATCAACGAGCAGATCGATGAAATCGAAGAGATGACCTCGCGGCAGATTGACGTTCTCCGCAAGATTGTTCGCGAGAAAGTCGAGAAGCTGCAAAAGGGCGACGAGCTTCCGCCGGGCGTAATCAAGCTGGTGAAGGTGTATGTCGCCATGAAGCGCAAGCTGAGTGTGGGTGACAAGATGGCCGGCCGCCATGGTAACAAGGGCGTCATCGCGCGCATCCTGCCGGAAGAAGACATGCCTTACCTTGAAGACGGTACGCCGGTGGAGATTGTTCTGAACCCGCTGGGTGTGCCAAGCCGTATGAACGTGGGCCAGATCCTGGAAACTCACCTGGGTTGGGCCGGATACGCGCTCGGGCAGAAGATTGGCGAACTGCTAAAGGAGAACTCTAAAGCAGAGCGCCTGCGCAAAGAACTCAAGGTGATGTTCAAGGACACACCTTTCGTGGACAAGCTTGTCGACCTCGACGATGAAACTTTGGAGCATGTGGCGGATGGCATGAAGGAAGCTGTCTACTTCGGCTCACCTGTATTCGACGGGTCAAAAGAAGGAGAGATCAAGTCACTGCTGGCGCAGGGTGGCTTACCCGAGTCGGGCAAGACCTCGCTCTACGACGGCATGACCGGGGAGAAGTTCGAGCAGCCGGTAACAGTCGGTTACATCTACATGCTCAAACTCTCACACTTGGTCGACGACAAGATCCATGCGCGCTCGATTGGACCGTACTCCCTGATCACCCAGCAACCACTGGGCGGCAAGGCGCAGTTTGGCGGTCAGCGCTTCGGCGAAATGGAAGTGTGGGCCCTGGAAGCCTACGGCGCAGCCTACATCCTGCAGGAGCTGCTCACTGCGAAGTCCGATGACGTTTATGGCCGTACTAAGATTTACGAAGCCATCGTCAAAGGCGAAGCAGCCATTGAGCCGGGTGTGCCGGAATCCTTCAACGTTCTGATTCGTGAGTTGCAGTCATTGTGCCTCGACGTGGAGTTGATCATGACCAACGAGCGCAAGGTGCTCCCGGCAGCTCCTCCGGTCGCGGCCGACTAGATTCGACTTCGCTCTTTCACCCTGGTGGGCGCAAACCGGCGCTCACCGAGGCACGAAGATTGGGGTAATTGCCTCCTTCACTCCCGCGGAGGCAGCACCCAGGGAAACAGTAAATACCGGGAGCCGCCAGCGGCAGCGCAAAGGCCGCAGGTCCCTGCACTTTCCTCAGGAAGCCCGCAGGGGAGGAGGACACTTTGTACCGTTCGAGTCCATTTGATCTCGGAAATGCCATCGCCGACTTCGACGCCATCCGCATCAGCCTGGCTTCGCCCGAAAAGATCCGCAGTTGGTCTCACGGCGAAGTCACCAAGCCGGAGACGATCAACTACCGCACCTTCAAGCCGGAGCGCGACGGCTTGTTTTGTGCCCGCATCTTTGGTCCGGTAACCGATTGGGAGTGTCTCTGCGGCAAGTACAAGCGCATGAAGCACCGCGGCGTGATCTGCGATAAGTGCGGCGTGGAGGTAACTCTCTCCAAGGTCCGCCGTGAGCGCCTTGGCCACATCGAATTGGCGTCTCCTTGCTCGCACGTGTGGTTCTTTAAGGGATTGCCCAGCCGCATCGGGCACATCCTCGACATTTCGCTGCGCGACCTGGAATCCGTGCTGTACTTCGAAGCTTACGTCGTGGTTGAGGCTGGCGAAGCTCCGGTCAAAGAACGCGAAGTAATTAAGGACGAAACCAAGTACCGCGAACTCGACCAGGCGCATCGCGCCAGTGGCTTCAAGGCCATGATGGGTGCCGAAGCCATCAAGGAACTGCTGAAGCGGGTTGAGGTGAACAGCCTCTCCACCGAACTGCGCGAGAAAATGCGTAGCGAGAGTTCCGTGCAGAAACGCTTGAAGTATGCCAAGCGTCTGAAAGTGGTTGAGGCATTCCGCAAGAGCGGCAACAAACCGCAATGGATGATTCTGGATGTGATTCCGGTGATCCCGCCGGAGTTGCGCCCTCTCGTTCCTCTCGATGGCGGCCGCTTTGCAACTTCTGACTTGAACGACCTGTATCGCCGCGTCATCAACCGCAACAACCGCTTGAAGAAGCTGATGGACCTGCACGCACCCGAGGTCATCGTGCGTAACGAGAAGCGCATGTTGCAGGAAGCCGTGGACGCGCTGTTCGACAACGGACGCCGTGGACGTGTGCTGCGTGGCGCCAACAATCGCCCGCTCAAGTCGCTGTCCGACACGCTGAAGGGCAAGCAGGGCCGCTTCCGCCAGAACCTCCTTGGCAAGCGCGTGGATTACTCCGGCCGTTCGGTCATCGTGGTCGGCCCCGATCTCAAGCTGCACCAGTGCGGGCTGCCCAAGAAGATGGCGCTGGAACTGTTCAAGCCGTTCATCTACCACCGTCTGGAGCAGACCGGGCATTGCACCACCATCAAGCAGGCGAAGGAAATGGTGGAGCAACAGGAGCCGATTGTATGGGACATCCTGGAAGAGGTGATTAAAGATCATCCGGTGCTGCTGAATCGCGCTCCAACGCTTCACCGTCTCGGCATCCAAGCATTTGAGCCGGTGCTGGTAGAAGGCAAGGCGATCAAGATCCACCCGCTGGTCTGCACCGCATTCAATGCCGACTTCGACGGCGATCAGATGGCGGTACACATTCCGTTGTCCCCGGAAGCGCAGGTGGAAGCCAGCGTGTTGATGCTGGCCTCGCATAACATCCTGTCGCCGGCGTCGGGACAACCGATCACCGTACCTACGCAGGACATGGTGCTGGGCATTTACTACCTGACCAAAGGCAAGCCGGGCGCCAAGGGTGAGGGACGTGCGTTCGCCAACATTGATGAAGTGCTGCTGGCGAAAGAAGCGGGCGAAGTGGAAACGCTGACCCCGATTCGGTTGCGTTACTCCGGTGAAGTGATCGACTTGACCATTGCGTATGACGATCAGGACGTAATCCACACCGAGCCGACGAACTTCGAGCGGCAGTTTATCTCGACCACGGTGGGCCGCGCCATTATGAACGACCATCTTAAGCGCGGCGCCGCTGAAATGCCGTACATCAACGGCTTGCTCAAGAAGAAGGGCGTCGGCAACCTGGTGAACTACTGCTACCTTCGCTTCGGCCTGGAAACCACAGTGCGGATGCTGGACGGCATTAAGCAGCTCGGTTTCCACTACGCCACCAAGGCCGGTCTCTCGATCGGAATTGACGACATGGTCATTCCTCCGGGCAAGGCGGGCCTGGTGCGCGACGCCGAGAAGCAGGCAATCGCTGTGCAGCAGCAGTATCTGGATGGCGCCATTACCAACGGCGAACGCTACAACAAGGTTGTCGAAATCTGGTCCGCGATTACGGAAAAAGTGGCGGATGAGATGTTCGGCGCCATGCAGGAAGATGACAAGAAAGGCGACATCAACCCGATTTACGTCATGGCCGACTCCGGCGCTCGCGGTTCGAAGCAGCAGATTCGTCAGCTCTCCGGTATGCGTGGCTTGATGGCCAAGCCCTCGGGCGAAATCATCGAGACGCCAATCACGGCGAACTTCCGCGAAGGGCTCACCGTGCTGGAGTACTTCATCTCCACCCACGGCGCACGTAAGGGCCTGGCCGATACCGCGCTCAAGACGGCGGACTCGGGCTACCTGACCCGGCGTTTGGTGGACGTGGCGCAGGACGTGATCATCAGCGAATACGATTGCGGTACGGTTGATGGCATCTACGTTACCTCCATCGTGGAGTCGGGCGAGATCATCGAACCGCTGCGCGATCGTATCGTGGGCCGCGTTTCGCTGGAGAAGATCAAGGACTACGAAGGCAACATCATTGTTGACATCAACCAGGAAATCACCGAGGACCTGGCGGGTGCGGTGCAGGCCGCCGGTATCGAACGCGTCAAGATCCGCTCGGTGCTGACCTGCGAATCCAAGCGTGGTGTGTGCGTGATGTGTTACGGGCGCAACCTGGCTTCTGGCCGCTTGGTCGAGTTGGGCGAGGCCACCGGCGTCATCGCGGCGCAGTCCATCGGCGAGCCGGGAACGCAGCTCACCATGCGTACCTTCCACATCGGCGGTACGGCTTCGCGAGTAAGCGAGCAGTCGCGCCTCGATGCCAAGAACAATGGCAGCGTGCGCTTCATCAACCTGGTGACCGTGCGTGCCAAGGAAGGCCACCTGGTGGTGATGAACCGCAACGGCTCCATCGCCATCCTCGACGACAAAGGCCGCGAAAAAGAGCGCTATGCCGTGGTCTACGGCGCCAAGGTTAAGGTGGAAGACGGTCAACCGGTCGGCTTAGGCGATGTCCTGGTCGAGTGGGACCCGTACACCTTCGCGATCCTGACCGAAATCGGCGGGACGGTGCAGTTCAAGGACCTGCAGGAAGGTATGACGCTGCATGAAGAAGTGGACGAGGTCACGGGCCTGTCGCGCCATGTCGTGGTTGATTCGCCGGACGAGAAGCGTCAGCCGACCATCATCATTAAGGGAGCCAAAGGCAGCAAGCGTTACCTGATGCCCTCTCGCGCTCACTTGATGGTGCAGGACGCTGACACGGTGACTCCGGGCGATGTGCTGGCGAAGATCCCGCGCGAAACTACCAAGACCAAGGACATCACGGGTGGTTTGCCACGCGTGGTGGAATTGTTCGAGGCCCGCAAGCCGCGTGAAACCGCGGTCATCAGCGAGATCGATGGCGTGGTGAAGTTTGGCGACGTCGCCAAAGGTCAGCGCAAGATCTACGTTGTGGCCGACAACGGCACCGAGAAGGAATACCAGGTGCCGCGTGGTGTTCACATCAATGTACAGGAGGGCGAGCGCATCCGCGCTGGCGAGCCGCTGATGGACGGTCCTCTGAACCCGCACGACATTCTAGCCGTGCTGGGCGAAAAGGAACTGCAGGCGTACCTGGTGAACGAAATCCAGGAAGTCTACCGCTTGCAGGGCGTCAACATCAGCGACAAGCACATCGAGGTGATCGTTCGCCAGATGATGCGCTGGGTGAAAGTGGAAGATGTGGGCGATACCTCGTTCCTGCTGGAACAGCAGATCGACAAGTTCCGCTTCCGCGAAGAGAACGAGAAGGCGATTGCCAATGGCGGCAAACCGGCTACTGGCCGGCCATTGCTGCTCGGCATAACCAAGGCGTCTCTCTCCACCGATTCGTTCATCTCGGCGGCGTCGTTCCAGGAAACCACGCGCGTGCTCACGGAGGCCTCTATACAGGGCGCCGTCGATCACCTGCGTGGCTTGAAGGAAAACGTCATCGTGGGCCGTCTTATCCCCGCGGGCACCGGCATGGAGTACTACCGCAACGTCCGGCTCTCGCAGGAGATGGAAGAGGCCGCAGCCAAGGTGCAGGAGGAGGTCACGGCCGCGTACGAGGAAGCCGAACGCGCGCTGGAGCTTCTCCGTCACGAAGGCGAGAACGAGGCAGAAGAACTCACAGCGGAATAACCGGGCCAGGTAATAGCTCGCATCAAACAGCAGGAGCGAAAGGGGCGATGATTCTAGTCGCCCCTTCTTGCCGTGCCGAACTCGCCGGGGTCGCCGCATCGAGTAGAATGAGCCCGCCCGATGCACAATGTTCGACAAAATTGGTGTATGCTGTTTCTTATGGCGCGGACCAACATCGACCTCGACGAGAACCTGATTCGCAAGGCGCGAAAGCTTACCCGCCTCAAAACCAAGCGCCAGATCGTGGAGAAAGCTCTCGAGTTGCTCGTGCGCTCTGAAAGCCGCAAAGGGATTCTCCGCTATTACGGAAGCGGCATCTGGAAGGGCGACCTTAAGTCTTCCCGGAGAAATCGGGTTTGATTCTGGTGGATAGCTCTGTCTGGGTTGACTTTTTCAGGTCCTCTCCCGGAAGAGGCGGTGGCGAACTACGCCGGATGATCGACGATAGCGATCCCCTGGCGCTGACGGGAGTAGTAGTAACCGAGGTTTTACAGGGCCTTACCAAGGACGCCGGCCGTATTGAACACTTTCTGGGCGAGTGGGACATGCTGGAGCCCAAAGGGTTCGAAACGTACCGCGCTGCAGCCGCGATCTACCGCATGGCGCGTGGAAAGGGCATCTCGCTGACCACCATTGACACCCTGATTGCAGCCATTGCGCTTGAGCATAAAGCTAGCGTTTTCACCCTGGATCATGACTTCTCCAGCATCGCGCTTATAACTGGCTTGGTGCTCCACCGCTTCTGATACCGCCAAGCCCCATTCATTGGTACGTCTGACCACCGGCAACTGAAAACGATCAGTGTTTTCCAATCGGCCCTTTCTGCCGAACGTGTAAACTTCTTCTGCTTCCTAATTCTTTAGTATGCGGCGGTTTTTTCTGCACTTTCGGGTAGCGTTGTGGCGTGCCTTTGAGCACGACGCGTTCGCCGTGGCCAAAGGGGCGGCCTTCTCGGCGATCTTCACCTTGTTCCCGGCAGTGCTTCTGGCGGCGTCTATCCTGTCGGAGTCTCATACCACAGCCGCATTCGTTCGTGAGATCGGTCGTGCGGTGGGGCGAATTCTGCCGTCGGGGACGAGCGAAGCCGTGCTGCAGTACTTCAGCGGGAGCAAACCAGCCAGCGTACGAACACTCGTCAGCTTGATCGTTATTACCCTGTGGACAGGATCGGGCACAATGATTTCGTGGATGGAGGGCTTTCGCAACGCCTACCAGATGCCGAAGGCCTGGGGACTGGTGAAGGAAAGAATGATCGCCTTCCTGCTGGTGGTGCTGGCGGGCGTCCCCATGGCCTTCTCTTCGTTCCTGCTGGTGTTCGGTAACCAGATCGAACACTGGATTGCCTATCATGTGGGCCATGAATTCGGCCCCTACATTGTGGGACTGTGGACGGCGTTGCGCTGGATCATTGCAGCGCTAACCAGCATCGCCGTGATTGGGCTCATCTACCATCATGGGGTGCCGCGCACTCAGCCGTGGCATCGCGTGCTGCCGGGCGCGGCGCTCGCGACCGTGCTATGGTTCGTCTCCACCGTATTGTTTGGCGTCTATCTCCGCCACTTCGCAAACTACGATGTCATTTACGGCTCTGTTGCCACCGCGATCGCGTTGCTGATCTGGCTGTATATAGTTTCCATGGTGGTACTCATCGGCGCAGAATTCAATGCACTACGCTATCCGCGTTTCCTCTTTGGAGCTCATTCTGACATTAATTCCGAGAAGAAGCGCGTTCCGGCGTCGTGAGGCAAGAAAAACGAAATGGAAGACACAAGCGAGCGCCCCAAAGATCCCTTGCACAGCCCCACTCCGGCGCGCCGCAGGGCGAAGATCGTGTGCACGATTGGTCCGGCGTGCAATACCGAAGAGATGATTCGCGAGCTGATGCTGCGCGGAATGAATGTCGCACGGCTGAACTTTTCGCATGGGACGCACGAGGAGCACGCCCGCGTGATCAAGCTCCTGCGCAAGGTGGCTGGCGAACTCGGGCACACCATCTGTATCTTGCAAGACCTGCAGGGGCCAAAGATCAGGACCGGACGGCTCAAGTCTGGCCCCTCGGTCGTACTGCAGAAGGGACAGAAGGTCACCATCACGTCCAGGGACGTGATGGGCACGGCAAACCTTATCGCTACTACATACAAGGGCCTCGCGAAAGATGTGAAGCCGGGTGAGCGGATACTGCTCTCCGACGGGCGCATCGAGCTGGTGGTGCAAGCCATCCGTGGAGGCGACGTGGTCTGCGAAGTGCTAAATGGCGGGACCTTGGGAGAACATCAGGGCATCAACTTGCCGGGTACGAACGTCAGCATCCCATCGCTTACCGAGAAAGATGAGAAGGACCTTGAATTCGGCTTGAAGCACGCGGTTGATGCCGTGGCGATTTCCTTCGTGCGCACGGTCGAAGACGTTTTGCGGACCAAGCGCGCCATGGCAAATCTGGGTCGCACCATTCCGCTGGTGGCTAAGCTGGAGAAGCCACAGGCAATCGAAAATCTGGATGCCATTCTTGAAGCTGCTGAGGGTGTGATGGTTGCTCGGGGCGACCTGGGGGTGGAAGTCGCCCCGGAAAAGGTGCCGCTGATTCAGAAGTTCGTCATTCGCCGGGCACTCGACTTTCGCAGGCCGGTCATAACTGCGACGCAGATGTTGGAATCCATGACCGAATACCCGCGGCCCACACGCGCCGAAGCGAGCGACGTTGCCAATGCCATCTTCGACGGTACTGATGCGGTGATGCTTTCCGGCGAGACGGCGATGGGCAAATTCCCTAGAGAAGCAGTGGAGATGATGGCCCGCATCGTCGCCGAAGCCGAGGCCCACCCCTTTCATCCGCTCGTGCCCGGCCATCGCCAGGCGAAGGACTTGTCGGTCGCCGAAACTATTTGCGAGTCGATGGCGCATGCCGCGAAAGACCTTAACATCCTTGCCATTGCAGTGTTCACAGAGACCGCCGCTACGGCGCGAATGCTATCGAAGCATCGCCCGGCGTCCGATATTTATGCTTTCACGCAGTACGAGACGGTGTGCCATCGTATGAACTTGTTATGGGGAGTGGCGCCGTCTTGCTGCTCCGGAGGTCTATCGGCGGCGGAGATGGCCGCATTCGCCGAAGCAGAGTTGGTGCGAAGGAAAGTGCTATCTCCCGGTGACGTGTTTGGACTGGTCGCCGGAACAACTAACAGTTCGGGCGCGACCAACTTCATGCGGTTGATCACGGTAGGAGATCATTCAGCAGGTCCCAAAAAGAAGTTGAGCAAGTCCACAAGGCCAAAGTAAAGCAGACACACCACTAGCCCGGAAATCTAGACTCACGGCTGCGAGGCGACAAAACTATGGCGCAAGAAATCCTCTCGATGGCGATCCTGGAAGCACTGCCCGGGAAGCAGGAAGAACTACTCGCGAGATTGCAACAGTTGTATACCATGATGCACGGCAAGGGCTATTGCCGTGATTCTCTACATCGCGACTCATCGAATCCTGACCGCCTGCTGCACTTGCGGCGCTGGACATCGCCAGAGATGCGCAGTGAAGCCCAAGCTGATCCCGAGGTGCATCGTTACTGGCAGATGCTGCCAGACCTGTGCACCATCCCGATTGTTTACGAGAACCTGGACAGGGTGTTCGAAAGCTAGGGCGACCAAGAACACGCGAATCAGCGATCTACTGTTATTAGTGCGGTCCGTACCTCTTCCGACGCCCGCATAGCCATGACTCCCACAGCCTGCTCGACTACCGGGGAGAGTCCCACACCCGCGGCAAAGCTTTCGCCCTCGATGCCGTACACCACCAGATGAGGAGGCAGTTGGTCCAAGGAACGGGCCAATTCGACGGCTTCAGCCAAACTGAACGCATGGGTGGAATAGTGGAAGAACCCGGTCGGCAGTGGCGCCTCTCGCGCGTCGAGACGATGAATGCTTCCCGCGGGCGCGCCTGACCGAACCGCATCCACCAGCATCACCCAATCCGCACCTTGCCAAGCCTGGATCAAGGCCGCTCCCTCCCCGCTTTCTTCGAGGATGGTGGCACTGGTGGGAAGCAGAGCGCGAAGGCGACGGGCGACGATGATTCCGGCTCCGTCATCACGGCGATATTCGTTGCCAACACCGATGATTACGATCCCGTTCGGTGCGGCGTTCATTCGGTCTCAATGTGCAGTTTGAGGAAATGGGTCGAGCACGAGATACAGGGATCGTAATTGCGTACCGCCTGCTCGCATTTCCATTGCAGCTGATCCTTTTGTATCAGGAGGTGGCCCTGGACGAACTGCCGGAGGTCGTTCTCAATGGTCTTCAGGTTCTGTGAGGTGGGCGGAACGATCCTGGCATCCAGGATAAGGCCGCGGTCGTCGAGGCGATAGCGGTGATAGCAGATTCCGCGTGGCGCTTCGGTACAACCGTAGCCAGTACTGACGCGTGGTTCAATTTTTACCGCAGGTTGGTCGGGTTTCTGGTAATGCTCGATGATCCGCAAAGCTTCATCGCAGGCATACACCATTTCGACGCTGCGCACGATGATGCTGTGGAAGGGGTTGCGGCAGACTGGCCCCAGGCCCGCGCTGCGAGCCGCTTCCTGCGCAACAGATGAGAGCTTGTCGAAGTTCAGGTTGTACCGCGCCAGCGGACCAACAAAGTAAGCTTCCCGCTCCTTGAGATGCGACTGCAGCGCCGTGGAATGAGCCACGTGTTCTTCGACAAAGTTGAGATCGTACTCGCGAACCGCAATGTCCAGCCCTTTGCTGGAAACAAGCCGACCTTCGTTAAAAGGATATTCCTCAGGGTGTCGCAGGGCGACGAATTCGTACTCGCGTTCGAACTCAGGAAACGTGAAGGTAGCCACCCACCGCACGGTCTGGAGGGCGGCGTCGCGTGCCCACTTCAGTTCCTCGGCTAACGCTGAGAAGTCTTTCTTGTCCGGTACTTTGTAAAAACCACCAATGCGCACATTAATAGGGTGGATTTCGCGGCCGCCCAGTATGCGCACGATCTCGTTGCCAGTTTTTTTCAGACGCAGACCACGCTTGACTTCGTCCGGGTGGTCTTTGGCCATGCGGATGGCGTCTTCGTAACCGAGAAAGTCAGGCGCGTGCAGTAAATAGACATGAAGGGCGTGGCTCTCGATCCATTCACCGCAGTAGATTAACCTTCGCAGTTCACGGATGGGTCCGATTATCTTTATCCCGCATGCATCTTCGATGGCATGACATGCGCTCATCTGATACGCAATCGGGCAGATACCGCAGATGCGAGCGGTTATGTCGGGCACCTCATAAAACTTTCGACCACGAAGAAATGCTTCGAAGAAGCGTGGCGGCTCAAATATCTTGAACTTTACGTCCGTTACCTGCTGGCCTTTGATCTTCACCAACAGGGCGCCTTCACCTTCGACCCGCGCGAGGTAGTCGACTTTGATGGTCCTACTTTTCATGCGCTTCGCTCTCTCTGCGAAAAGGCTCAGCGTAAGCGTTGAACCCGCGGAAGGCCCGCATTAGATCTCGCTCGCTTACCCCGAGTTCACTCCACCACGCGCTGAGCGACTCCGTGTTTGGTGTTTCCTTCGGTCCGAAGCATCCATAACAGCCACGTGCGTATCTCGGGCACAGAGCGCCGCAACCAACCTGGGTCACCGGACCGAGACAGGGCATGCCATGCGCGACCATCACACAGACCGTACCGCCCTGTTTACATTCGACACAAACACTGTGTGGCGGGGTGTTGGGTTTTCGGCCATTCAAGAACGCGCTAAGCACCTCTACCAACTGATGCTTGTTGATGGGGCAGCCGCGCAGTTCGAAATCAACGAACACGTGGTCCGTAATCGGGGTAGATTTCTTGAGGGTTTCGATGTAGTCGGGCCTGGCGTACACGATGGAAATGAATTCCTTCACGTCCTTGAAGTTGCGCAGCGCCTGGATACCGCCAGCGGTTGCGCACGCACCAATTGTCACCAGGAATTTTGAGGCACGGCGGATGCCATGGATCCGTTCGGCATCATGCGGCGTGGTGATGGAACCCTCCACCAGCGACAGATCGTACGGGCCTTTGACTACAGCGCGCGAGGCCTCGGGAAAATTCGCAATCTCCAAGGCGTCGGCGACCGCGAGCAGTTCGTCCTCGCAATCCAGCAGGCTTAACTGGCAGCCGTCACAGGACGAGAACTTCCAGACCGCGAGTTTGGGTTTACGTAAAGCCATATTAGATCTCCGACTTGCCAAGGATTGCCGCCAAACGAGGAAACGCGAATACCGGACCGTCCTTGCAGACGAAGGTGGGACCGTACTGGCAGTGGCCGCAAAAGCCGATCCCGCATTTCATGTTGCGTTCCGCCGACAAGTAGGTGCGCTCAGGCGCCACGCCGCGCTTCAGTAGCTCCATCACCGTGAAGCGCATCATGACCTCAGGTCCGCAAACCATGGCGAAGATATTGGAGGGATCGAAAGGAGCCCGCGGAATCATGGTTGTCACCACGCCCACGTTGCCACGCCAAGTGCTGGCTGCCCGATCGACCGTAACCTGGATTTCCAAATCGAACTTACCGCGCCACTGCTCCAGTTCGTGACGGTACAGCATGTCCTCGGGAGTGCGCGTGCCATATAGCAGAACGATTTTGTGAAACTTCTCGCGTTCCGCCATCAGGCGGTAGAGCGCGGGCCGCAACGGGGCCAGCCCGATTCCGCCCGCCACAATAATTACATCTCGGCCAGCCGCTTCTTCTACGGGCCAATGACTCCCGAAAGGTCCACGAATTCCCATGACTTCGCCGCGCTTGAGCCGCCGCATGGCTTTGGTGACCGTACCGACCACGCGGGTAGTGTGCTTGAGCAATGGAACATCGTCGGGATCGCTGCTGATCGAAATGGGTACTTCTCCCACGCCAAAGACGTAGAGCATGTTGAACTGGCCCGGCGCAAAGGAGAATGCTCGGCGCGAATCTTCGGGAAGAATCTCGAGCGTGAAGGTGTCGTCCGTCTCCTGCCTTACTCGCTGGATGCGGTAAGGCGCGGGCAGCATAGGGTCTGCAGCCGAAGCCGCGGGCATAACCTCGGCCTGCTCAAGCATGTTTGCCATACATATCCAACAACTGCAATCGAGTTGCTTCTAGGCGACCGGTTGCTACTTGCATGAACCGTTTGTATATCTCGTAACCAAGGTCATGGTCCTCGTCGCACTTGGCGCGAAGACACTTTCCGTCAAAAGCCAGAGCATGGGTAGGCTGCTGCACTCTCGCATCAAAACGCCAGCGATACGGGGGGAACAGCCACGACCAGCCCAGCACCTCACCGCTACCGACGGTCAGGATCGTCGTGAGGCCGTCCTGCGGGATTACGAACTGCACAGACACCAGCCCTTCGCGAATCAGGAAAAAGTGCTCTGCCGTATCCCCCTCGTGGAAGATGACATCTCCTTCGTCGAAGCGGACGTTCTTGGAACATCCAGCGATCAAACGGATGTGTTGCTCCTCCATCCCATGAAAGAACGGATGCTCCCGGAGAATTGGTTCTAGTGTTTGAATCATGCCGAGTCCTTGCTCTGGTCTAGCGGGGCTTTGACGGAATCGCTCTCGCGGATAGCACCAGTCTCAACCGTAATATCAATTCCCACCGGACACCACGTGATGCAACGGCCGCAACCTACACAGCCGGAAACACCGAACTGGTCAATCCAAGTGGCCAGCTTGTGAGTCATCCACTGGCGATAGCGCGATCTGGGAGTGGCGCGCACGCTTCCGCCGTGGATATAGGAAAAGTCCACCGTGAAGCACGAATCCCATCGCCGCCAGCGTTCAGCGTGTTCGCCGGTCAGGTCGGTCACGTCTTCCACTGTTGTACAGAAACAAGTGGGACATACCATGGTGCAGTTCGCGCAAGACAGACAGCGCTCTGTCACCTTGTCCCACTGGGGATGCTCGTAGTTGCGGTAGAGAAGTTCCTTAATTCCACGCGTGTCCAATCGGCGTCCCATGTGACGCGTAGTATCGTCGAGGATGTGGTCAGCGTGTTGCCTGTCAGCGTCGTTGGCTGGTTGATGTGGGACCGCGGATAGAACCTCGACGCCGCGCTCCGATCCCACTTCCACCAGAAAGTAGTGGCGGCCGTGCGGCAACAACTCGGTGAGGCCGAGATCGAAGCCCGAGGTTGCCTTCGGTCCGGTATTCATGGAAGCGCAGAAGCAGGTACCGCCCGCTTGTCCGCAATTGACCGCCAGGAGAAATAGGTTTTCGCGCCGTGCTTTGTAGCCAGGATCAACGAACTGTCCATCGAGAAAAACTTTATCCTGGACTGCGATGGCGCTGAGTTCACAGGCACGCACCCCGAAGAAGGCGTATTTTTGTGCGGCTTCCTCTTCCGGCAGGATCCGCAAGCCTTTTCCGTTTCGCTCTGCTTGCCACAATCGCCGAGGAAGTGGATATAGGAATTTTTTCCAGGAGTGTGGACCGACAACGTAGCCAAATAGGGCGTTGTCGTCGCGGCGTTGCAGACGATACATTCCGCCACCCTGTTCGTCTGTCCAACCGACGGGAAGGTCAGCAGTCGAATTCAGGTGATCGTAGACAATCGCGCCCTCGCGAAGGGTTGGTCCAACAACCTCATAGCCTCTAGCGACCAACGCCTGAAGCAACTGCTCGAGGTGCTCGCGTTCGACAACAACCGTATCCCCAACCTGCAACGGCCCTTTACTCATGGCTCAAGGTGTTCCGACGAACATAACCTTCATCTTCAGGTTAAAGAATCGTCTCTTGGGTGTCGGTGATGTAGGTCACTCTTGTGCTGTAGGTTGAGGCGCACGAGCCCGAGCGCGCTACGAACTTGAAGAAGGAAGTGGGATTCCTCTTGGAATTTGCGAAAGCGCGGACTCCTCGATGAGATCAGCCAGATTCACTTGCTGGCAGCCTTTCCTGCCGCTACCGGTTCCGGTAATGGCCATATCACAGACAAGACCCACGCAACCAAAATCCCGACGACGCAACCGAAGAGCACCTCGCTCATACGACCGACTCCCGCTATGAAACCATGTTTCCGGGAGTGGTATTCCAGCCCGGCCGAAATGACGAAGGCTGCACTTATCGGCGCCTGTCGCCACATGGTTTGAATGCGCACAACATACGACGAGAGCAAAACCGTTACCGCCATGGCAAGCGGAAGGGTTATCAGTCTCTCGCCTCCGATGGCAATGAACAGCAGTCCAACGGCGCAGCCTACCATCGTGTTTATGATTCGAGAGCGGAAGAAGGCCAGAGCTTGCTTCATCAACGGATCGCTAGTGGCAACCATGGAACTGATCGCCCAGACCGGGTTAGCCTTAGCCATCATGTGCACACAGACCCAGAGTATTCCGGTCGCAAAGAAAATGCTCACCGCATAATGGATACCGTGCATGTCGCCCTTGATGAGACGGTCTAGAGCTTTCATGCCTTGACTCGCCCGCCATTCCTGGTGATCTTTCTTATCCGCATGGAGTGATTCTAGCCGCATCGCAAGGAAACCGTAAGCGGTAAAATCTCGGTCACTTCGGTGGGGCAAGCCGGCGAACAGCGGGCGCGACCCGGAAACAATCCGAGTCAGGTCTTGCCAGAGTGACTTATGGGCGCACCGTGTGACGCAGCAGCATCGCTGCGGTTGGAGTTATTCGCTGCTCGCACAGATTTCAGGTGCGCACTTTTACGACGATGAGAAACCGGCGGATGAAGCTCAGCCTGCACTTTACGCTCCGCGGCACGGGGATCGTGATCGTAATTCGGATCGAACATCGCGATTACGGCGATGGCGCGACTGCGATAATGCTTGGCCCACTGGCTTTGGATGAGTGTGCTTTGCACGGTTTTCCAGTGATCGGTCGCTGGTTCCGTCGCATTCACGGGCTGGAGGGATTCGCCTGGTAGCTGCCATCATCGTTTATCGTGGCGAGAAACTGAGTGAACTCCTCAAGATTTACTCCCATCTGAAAGACAAGCTGGCTTAACGCCATCTGCTGCGACGCGGTTAACTGGTCGAAGAAGCGGCAGTAAGCCCGCGCGTTGTAGGTAGCTTGAATGGCAGAGATGCGCAACAGTCTTGGTGGCATCGTCTTCGGTTATTTGCGGCGACAAGGCGTGAATCCTGATCTTCTTGCGAAAGTTTTTCTTCTTCCATGTGGCCAGATCGCGATCGAACTGGTCGAGTATGGCTTGCAGCGTTGCTGAATCAAGTCCGGCCGCCTGCCACAGTTGGGCCGTGGAGGGCTCAACGAAAGGATGGGGATTGAGCGGGTCACGCTGTGGGTGCTCGGTCGCCGAGACGTCGAGACCGAATCCCGCACCAATAAGCGGGCGGCTGGTTTTGGGATCGGGATAGGCCGCCAAGACCCAGCCTTCATGGCGGCTGTCGCGAAGGACACTCATCAGGCTGTTCAGGCTGAACTTGATATCGGAATCCTTGAAGTCGAATAACGAAGCAGGATTTTCCTGTGGCGCCATTGGTGATGTCGGCCCGACGGATGGCGACGCTTGCGGCTGTTCCTGAGTCGCGGTTGGCGCCTGCGCGATCGCTCGACCGGAAGCCGCTATCGCGAGCCCGAGTATCGCCAGTAAAACGTAATGTCGCGTGAACATCATCTTCCGTGGCGCTTGCTGATCTAGTTTTGGGCGCCATGGAAATACACGATACCCGAAAATGATCGCGTTAGGAATAGACACATTAGCGGGAAGCTGACGGAGCAGGCGGTGGTTGATTCGTTTTTGTCCGTCCCGACGCGCAACGAGAACTTTCAGTTCACCCACGGCGGCGTGGAGTCGCCATTTTTCTTGCGCACGTCGCGAGTGCTGGGGTCGCGGAAGTTGCCGTGTTCGTCGAAGTAGTCATCGTGACGATAGTCGCCGCGATCGTGCTTTCGCATGTAGACCTCGAACTTGCGCGCTGCGCGTTTGCGCTTCCAGCGGTAATACGAGTTCCGCAGTCCGAAAGCGCGCTCGGAGGCGGCGTAGCCGAAACCGCGGCGAGGAATGAACTTCAACCAGATATATCCGAAGAGCGCTCCTCCCAGATGCGCCATGTAGGCGATTGATTGGCCTTCACCCTGCGCAGAAGACAACGCGCCATACAGCGCCAGAGCAATTATGCCGATGACGAAGTACTTGGCCTTGATGAGGAACGGCAGCGGAAAGAGCATTACTTGTGACTCGCCGTGCAGGATGCCGAAGGCCAGAAGGAGTCCGTAGATGCCGCCCGACGCGCCGACCGTGAGAGTCCGAGGGGACACTCCGAGGAGTCCGGTATAGGAAACTGCGACCGTAACCAGAGCGGCGCCAATGACGCAGAAGAAGTAGAACTGCATGAACAGGCTATAGCCCCAATCCTGCTCCAGCTGCGCACCAAACATCCACAGCGCCAGCATGTTAAACAGAATGTGCAGCAGACCGTAGTGCAGGAACGAGTAGGTAACCAACTGCCAAATCTCGCCATGCAAAACGGCAGAACCTTCGAGCCCGAGATGGAAGTAGGCCCACGCACCGAAGAGTGCCGAAGCGCTGAACGCCCGCAGGAACCAAAACAGGAAAAAGACGACCCCGTTGGCGATGAGCAACTCTTTCACCGCGCGTGTGAACGGCGGAAAACTCAAGGACATGCTGGACGAGCCGCGTGGCATGACTTACTCCATTCTTAGCATCGCCGGCGTTCAGCGTTCGGGCAGTGGTACGATCGCCAAACTGCGATGGCCCTTGGCATCGAGGGCACGTACAGCAAAGATTACATTGTCCTTGGAGAGCGGCAAAGTGGCCTTGGTGACATTACCCATCGGCTTAACATGTTGCCAGTCGGCCGCCGTGGTGTCGCGCCACAGGACTTCGTATCCGGTGGCCAATCCACCGGGTGAAGGCTCCCAGGCCAGCGTGGAATCGTTCTGCAGTCCCTTGGTCAACAGGCGCACATTGGCCGGCGGCGCCGGGGCCGATGCCAGCGCCGCCAGAGTCGCTGCGTTAAGACGCGCCACATTCGCCGTGTAATCGTAGTCCACGAATTTCGGCAGATCGCCGTATTCGATGCCATTCTCAGTGCGCACGTTCTGGTGCTGGTGGTTGTAGTTTTCGCGAAATTCGGTAAGGCGCACGGCCGCGAAGCCCTGCTCGTTAAACGAGAAATGATCTCCGCCGCGTAGGTAGCGATCGTGCCGGAAAACCAGCAAAGGACTGAACGTGGTCGGAGAGATGTATTCTTTAGCCACCGAGGCGACATAGCGTGCAAGCTGCCGCGAAGGGCCGTCGCTCTCACCGCCAAGCGAACGAATCAGATGCAGTTCTTTGTCTGTCGCCGTCGTGGGGATACCCTCGGAAAAGACGCGCACGACATGCGGATCCCGCAAGGTGTCGCCTGGAGTGCGATCGCCGCCGACGATATCGTTGTTCAACACTGCCTCAAGGTCCCAACCTGCCGCCTTGGCCGTTTTGGCGAAATGGGCGCTGCCGTATAACCCTTGCTCCTCTCCGGCCACGGTCAGAAAGATGATGGTGGCAGGAAAACGATGCTTGCTGAGCACACGGGCACACTCCAGACTAACTGCGGTGCCGCTGGCATCGTCGTTCGCGCCCGGAGCAATTCCCTGGGTATCGTTGGTCTCGCTGTTGCGGGAATCGTAATGCCCACTCACGACGAAGATACGGCCAGCATTTGCAGGATCGGTGCCTCGCAGAACGGCATAGACATTGGTGATTTTGGTGGGCGTCGGAACCCGTGGTCCAGGCTCTTGAGTAAACTCATCGGTTTTCACCTCCAGGCATCCGCCACATTCTTTGGCATAACTTTCGAATTCGCTCCGGAGCCACTCCGCAGCAGCAGTCGCACCTTTTCCACTGGAGGCTGGCATATCTGACGAGAGCGTCTGGCGGGTGCCAAAGCTGACGAGTTTCTCGATGGTTTGTTGGATGCGTTCGGCAGAGACGTCGCGCAGGGCCGCGGTGATCTGCGGGTCAGGGTTGGCAGGGGGGACGTCGTTCGACTGCTGGGAAAAAAGAGCAACCGCGGGGACAATCGTCAGCATCAAAACCGCGATTCCATTTAGGATCGAATTGAGAATGAACATCGGAACTCCAGGAACGTTAGGAAGGCTTAGGCGTCTATCACTTGACGCTGCCGCAAAGAGATTCTAAATATAAATGCATGACAGCGTGGATGTAATTCTGACGGCGCGGTGAAATCGAGAACGGGAGACCAATCATCATGGTTATTTGTCCTGAATGTGAGAGCGATCTGGATATCGAAGAAGACGAGGTAGACGAGGGAGAAATCGTTTCTTGTCCTGAATGCGGGACAGATTTTGAAGTGGTGGCCGTGGAGCCGCTTGAACTGACTCGCGTCGAGGACGAAGACGAGGACGAGGAGGAAGAGGAGGACGGTGATTACTGAGCTGTTTCGACGTTCCTTCAGACACAGAATGGTTGCCAGTAGCGCTTCCGTTCTCTTCCTGGTTCCGGTGGCTGCCTTCGGCCTTCGCACGGCTCAGCCCGCTTTTCACTTGTTTCAGTCCGCTTCGCAGGCCCCGAAAAATGACTATGCTCTGATTTACGGCACAGTGTGGGGAGCGGACGAACATCCCCAGGCGGGTGTTCCCATCACCATTCGGCGGGCCTCCGGTAAGAAGGCGAAGTGGGAGCTGGTATCCGATAGCCGTGGTGAATTTGCCCAACGGGTTCCAACCGGAGGTCAGGATTACATCATCGAAGCCGACATCAAGACGCCTAAGGGCCAGCCTAAGCCTGCAATCACGGTCCACATCGACGATAATGAGCGAAAGGATGTTAGCCTGCATCTAGGCAAGTAGACACTCTCGTAAGTTGAGACTGCCGAGAGGAGACTGCATGAAGAAGGCACTCGGGACGACCGCGGTACTGCTGATTGCAGCCAGTTGCGCCGCGTGGCAATTGACGCTGCCCATGGGAGGCTCGGGATCTTCGTCTTCAGACGGACATAAGACCATTCCCGTGACCACACGCACTCTTACCGGCATGGTTCTCGACAAGAGCGACATTCCCGTAAGTAACGCTGTGGTTTATCTGAAGAACACGAAGTCACTGGCAGTGAAAACTGTCATCGCTGGGAACGATGGCAGCTACCGCTTCCCTGAACTGTCACCCAATGTGGATTATGAGGTATATGCACAGCGCGAGGGAAAAAAGAGCGACACAAAGGTCTTGAGCCAGTTTGACGATCGTCGGAAAGCCAATATCGTTTTGCGCATTAATATGAACAAGTAGGGAAAGTGAAGGCATTGACTCCCAAAATCAAAGGCCGCCATCTCTGGCGGCCTTTTGCATTTTCAATTTACTCAGACTAGTTGTTTTCGTTGCTGGCGCGCTTCCATGACATGAATTCGCCGATCGTCGAACCAGTTCCGGAAGAGGTAGCAGCGGGAGCCTTGTAGGCCTCGACATCGTGGCGCGTAGCTTCTTCGCCACCCACCGCGCGAATGCTGAGTCCCACTTTCTTTTCGGCAGGATTCATCTTAATGATCTTGAAATCGAACTCCTGACCAGGTTCCAGCTTGGCGGGAGTTCCGTGCGCGTCCGCCGCCTCGGAGTTGTGGCATAGACCTTCGACCCCATCGGCAATCTCGACGAAGGCACCAAAGCTCGCCAGTCGCAGTACCTTGCCGTGAATAACATCGCCGACGCGGTGCTGCTCGAAGAAGGTGTCCCAAACATCGGGCTGAAGTTGCTTCACACCCAGGGAGAGGCGTCGCTGGTCTGGCTCGATTGCCAGCACGATCGCTTTCACCTTGTCGCCCTTCTTCAGCACCTCGGAAGGATGCTTCACGCGCTTGGTCCAGCTAAGATTGCTGACGTGGACCAATCCGTCGATTCCATCTTCGATTTCGATGAACGCGCCGAAATCGGTCAGGTTCCGGACTTTGCCTTCCACTACCGCACCCACCGGGAACTTTTCGTGCAGACTTTCCCAGGGGTTCGATTCCAGTTGCTTCAGACCCAAACTGATGCGACGCTCCTGCGGATTTACGTTCAGCACCACGGCCTCAACCTGGTCGGCGATATTGACCAGCTTTGACGGATGCTTCATCCGCTTGGACCAAGTCATCTCGCTGACGTGCACCAGCCCTTCGATGCCCTGCTCCAGCTCGACGAACGCGCCGTAGTCGGTCACGCTAATTACGCGCCCACGAACATGCGCCCCGATAGGGTAACGTTCCGCCGCATCGAGCCATGGGTCTGGCGTGAGTTGCTTAAAGCCCAAGGACACGCGCTGTTTCTCACGGTCGAACTTCAACACCTTCACCTGGATCTGATCGCCAACCTGCACTAGATCGCGCGGGTGCGTCAGGCGACCCCAGGACATGTCGGTGATGTGCAATAGACCGTCAATGCCACCCAGGTCAACGAAGGCTCCGTAGTCGGTCAGATTCTTGACCGTTCCGGTGAGAATTCCGTCTTCGTGCAACTGCTCCAAGGTCTTACCGCGCTTCTCGGACTGTTCCTCTTCCAGCAACTGCTTCCGCGACGCTACGATATTGCCGCGCTTCTTGTTCAGCTTGATGATGCGGACATCGATCTCATGACCCTTCAGACCGTCGAGGTTGCGCACTGGGCGCAGATCCACCTGCGAACCGGGAAGGAAGGCGCGAGCGCCCAGAATGTCAACCGTCAATCCTCCTTTGATGCGGTCGATGACGCGTGCCTTGACCGAAGCTTTGTCGTTGTAAGCTTTTTCAATCTCGTCCCAGGCGTGCAACCGCTGTGCCTTTTCGTGGGAGAGGTTGATGTAGCCTTCTTCGGTATGGCCGGGCTCGCGCATCACGGCGATCTCATCGCCACGCTTCACCGTGACATTGCCCTCGTGGTCCGTAAATTCCGCGACCGGAACAACGCCCTCGGACTTGTAGCCAATGTCAACGACTACGTACTGCGCCGTCACCTTCAGCACCGTACCGGTGACGATCTGTTCTTCGTTCAGCGCGGCTTCGGTTTGAGCTTGTTCCTGCTCGAAGGTCTCGAGGGCAGTGGCGAAATCTTCCATGGTGGGCTCTTTTTCAGAGCGAGGAGTTTCAGGGCGAGAAGCGGCTGCGACTGCCGGTTGAGGGCTGGGCTCAGGTGCTGGTTGGACCTGAGGTTGAGAAGCAGGGCCGGTCTCAGAAACCTGTTCCACGGGAGGCTGGGGAGGCTGACTGGTCTCCGATGCCTGCTGGGTTTGCGGCTGCTCGGGGGCGCCGGAGTCTTCGGTCTGGGTAGAGGGAGCGTTGTGGGTTTCTTCGAAAGACATGTGGTTGCGTTTGTACACTCGCGCGATTTGAAAACGCGCTGAGAGCCTTAAAAAAACGGACTGCTGGTTTGAATCTTCAGGTGTGATTGCCCGCTTACAGCGGGTTTGGACAACCCAGCGGCCGGATCCTATGGAGCGAGCTCTGCTTCCAGGGAACTTATTCGAATATAACAACCGTGCGGAGCAGTGTCAAACGTCTAAGTTCAATATTCGCATTGATTTTACAAGCTTTTTTAGGATTATTAATCTCGCTGTCAAGTCGGTTGGACACCTGGCAATGTGAGAGCGCTACGCGGACCGTTGGGGACGTCAAGACGGTTTGGTACTCTGCTTGATGATATGGATTACCTGTGGACTCCTTGGCGTTACGCTTACATCACTGCTGGCGAGGTGCCTGCTTGCATCTTCTGCGAACTGCTGCTCTCTGGCGATGATGAGAAGTCGCTGATTGTGTATCGTGGCGAGCATAACTTCGTCATCCTGAACGCGTTTCCGTATACCTCGGGACACTCGATGATCGTGCCATACGAGCACCTCAATCGGCTGCACAGGCTTTCGCCGCCGGCAGCGAGCGAGATGATGGCCCTCTCGCAGCGACTGGAAACGGACCTCATCGAGCTGTACCGCCCCGACGGCGTCAATGTTGGCATGAATATTGGCAAAGCTGCCGGCGCCGGCATTGCCGACCATATCCATATGCACGTTCTACCTCGCTGGGTGGCCGATGCGAACTTTATGACCGTGGTGGGCGAGACTCGCGTGCTGCCGGAATTGCTGGAAACCACCTACCGCCGGCTGAAGGAAAAGTTCTAGGAACTATCGGCAGTGAGAGGGAAAAGGTTCTGCCGGGCGCGTAGCAGGGTTTTATTTCTTCTTTCTGTCTGGAACCATGGTGGCGGAGGGTTTCGGCTGAGCGGAAGGCTGCTCTCTCCTGCAGCTTCATTCGACTCGTTTGAATCGACCCTGCTCTCCGGTAAAATCCGGTCAGGTCATGAGCACTGCAACCAAGACGAAGTTTCTATCGTTTACCGAAGCCCGACAGACGGTTGAGCACCACGCTTTGACGCTATCCCCGACCCAGCCTGAGATGTTACCGCTAATTGAAGCTCTCGGACTTGTGCTTGCCGAAGACCTGCGAGCTGACCGTGATTTCCCGCCGTTCCCCCGCTCCACCCGCGATGGTTATGCGGTGAGGGCCGTGGACGTTGCAGCGCCTCCAGCACACTTGCGTTGTGTCGGGGAGATCAGAGCCGGAGCCACCACAGAGCAAAGTGCGATCAAGATTGCGG
This sequence comes from uncultured Acidobacteriaceae bacterium, assembly GCA_963748225.1. Classification (GTDB taxonomy): domain Bacteria; phylum Acidobacteriota; class Terriglobia; order Terriglobales; family Acidobacteriaceae; genus Bog-257. Next base: position 213,756 of record CAVVHW010000007.1, on the reverse strand, counting down.
TCGGGGAAACGGCCGAAATCATGACGGGCGCACCGGTACCCGCTGGCGCTAATGCCGTGGTGATGGTCGAATACGCCGAGCGGGACGGCGCTGTGGCGATTGTCCAGCGCTCGGTGCGAGCCGGCGAAAACGTTGTACCGGCTGGATCCGAAGCCCGCAAGGATGCAACCATGGTCGCGCGGGGCACGCGTGTGAACCATACGGTCGTGGCCATCGCCGCCGCTGTAGGACGCCCAGAGGTCGCAGCCTATCGCCGTCCACGAGTCGCTATCCTCGCCACTGGCGACGAATTGGTGGACATCAATCTGCCGCCCGGACCGAATGAGATTCGCAACTCCAACAGCTATTCGCTGGCCGCGCAGGTTTATGCCGCCGGTGGTGAACCGCTTATTCTGCCAGTCGCGCCAGATAGCGCTGATGAACTAGCCCTGCTGTTGCGCAAAGGCTTCGAATCGGACCTGCTACTGATCAGTGGTGGAGTTTCCATGGGTAAGTACGATCTAGTCGAACAGGTCTTGGCTTCGTTCGACGCTCGGTTCATCTTCACTGGAGTTCGCATTCAGCCGGGAAAACCCGTCGTGTTCGGCGAGGTTGTGCCTCACGGCCGCACTGTACCGTTTTTTGGGCTGCCGGGAAATCCAGTCTCGACGATGGTAACGTTTCAACTCTTCGCTCGCCCACTACTTGATGCGCTTTCGGGCGCGAAGCCCCAGCCGTTGCCGTTTGCGCAAGCCAGTCTGAAAGCGGAGTTGACGACCAAGACCGGGCTGACGAGGTTCCTTCCGGCTAAGTTGAGCGGCACGCATGAGCGACCCGAGGTGGAACTCGTGCGCTGGCAAGGTTCAGGAGACTTGATGGCAGTCGCCTGTTCGAACTGCTACATTGTGGTACCGCCGGATCGCGAGCGGTTTGCAGCCGGGGAACAATGTCACTGTTCTGCTGTTCTGAATTTCGAGCGATGACAAAACAAGTAACAAGTCGAAGAAGCTGTCGCACTACGATGCTGCGGGACGTGCGTCGATGGTGGATGTCTCAGCTAAGCAGCCCACTCTGCGCGAAGCCGAGGCCCGGGCCTTTGTGGCGATGAGGCGGGCGGTCATACGGGCGCTGCCGCAAAATCCCAAAGGCGACCCGCTGGAAGTCGCGCGTGTAGCTGGAATCATGGCCGCCAAACGCACGGCGGAACTGATTCCCATGTGCCATCCGGTTCCGCTGAGCAAAGTCGATTTGCAGATTGAAGTGCAGAAAGACGGAGTCGCCATTCGCAGCCTCGCACGCACGACTGGCTGTCACCGGCGTTGAAATGGAAGCCCTGGTTGCGGCCTCGGTCGCGGCGCTTACGGTTTACGATATGTGCAAGGCGCTGGACAAAGACATCGACATCCGCGAGATTGTGCTGGTGCGCAAGTCGGGCGGAAAGAGCGGCGACTATCAGCGGGAATCAAAATCGGGATGAAATGATCATGAGAACTGCCGCTGTCTTGACTATTAGTGACTCCTGCGCACGAGGCGAACGCGCCGACCGCTCCGGACCCGCCACCGCCGAACTGCTCGGCAGGAAGGCTTCGACGTTACCTATCAGGAAATTGTTCCAGACGATCAGCCGACGATCGAATCGGCCCTGGTTCGCTTGAGTGAGCAGGTCCAATTGATTGTGACCACGGGAGGAACGGGCATCGCCGATCGCGATGTCACGCCTGAGGCAACACGCGCTGTGTGCTCGAAGTTGATTGATGGCATTCCCGAGAAGATGCGTGCTGAAGGCCGCACTAACACTGCTTATGCGTTCTTGAGTCGCGGCGTCTGCGGCGTGCGTGGGCGCACTCTCATTCTCAACTTGCCCGGCAGTCCTACCGGGGCATCGGAATCGCTGCTGGCCGTGATTGACATTCTGCCTCACGCGCTCGACCTACTGGCGGGCAAAACAGTGCATGACGATGCCCACCCGCGACGCGACAAGTAGGCTCTTGCATCCATCCGATCTCACGCCTGCGTACAATAGCTCTCTTGCTGTGCTAAGTGTCGCCTGAGGAAAGACTTGGATCCTGTCACCCATTTTCTGACCGGCGGCTGCCTGGGACGCGCCGGCTTCAATCGGAGGAGCGCGCTAGCCACCGTGACCATGGTGCTGGCAGCTGAGGCTGCCGACATCGATGTGTTGTGGGCGCTCAAGGGCTCCATCGCAGGCCTCCAGCATCATCGCGGAATCACTCACAGCTTTGTGGGTGTGCCGTTCATTGCGGCCGCGGTCCTGCTTCTCGTCTATCTCTGCCATCGGTTGAAGCTTCGGCTCCGCCCACCTCGTGTGCGCCCGCCCGATGCTCCGCCGCTGTTACCAATCCGTTGGGGATTTCTCTATTTCTGCGCGGTCGTGGCCGCCCTCAGCCATTTGCTGCTGGATTACACCACCGCGTACGGTATTCGCCTGTTCGAGCCCTTCAACTTCCGCTGGTACTCCTGGGACATCGTGTACATTATCGATCCTCTGATGCTGCTAGCGCTTGTCGCCGGGCTGATTCTGCCTTCGTTATTCAGCTTGATCAATCAGGAAATTGGTGCGCGCAGCAAGGGCCCGCGAGGCCGCACGGGGGCGATCTTCGCTCTGCTGTGCCTGGTGATCATTTGGGGCGTTCGTGATTACCAGCATCGCCGTGCGGTCACGGCCATGAATTCGTTTCTCTACCATGGAGCCACACCGTTGCGGCTGGCGGCTTACCCATACATGATCGACCCCTTTCACTGGCACGGCGTGGTGGAGACTGCTGACTTCTTGGAGACTGTTCCGGTGAATTCACTGGGCCCGGATGTCGATGACTCGCACGGGCTGGTGTTTTACAAGTCCCCTGAAACCGATGCCAGCCGTGCGGCGAAGTCTTCGTATTTAGGACGGGTATATCTGGATTGGGCAGTATTTCCGATTGTGGAGGTACAAGGGTTTCGAGGCGAGACAAGTGGTTATCTCGCGGAGTTCAAGGACCTGCGCTATACCTATCCGGAGAGCCGGGGCAGGACGCCGCTGGGCGGATACGTCGTGCTGAGTCCCAACCTGCGCGTGCTGGACGAGGGGATGAACTCCAGCCGCTCGCCGTCGGTCGACAGTTTGGAGCACGGCCCTGACCGCCAGTGATAAAATTTCTACGATCGCCGTAGTTTTTCGTCGCAAGCTAACTTCGCTTGACGAATGGCTACGCGACGTACAGAATCAAATGGCAGTCTCTGTTTGAGGTCGACATGCTGGCATATCTCTTTGTACTTGTGGCCGTGGCCGTGCATCTGCGTTTTTTCGCGATGCCTTTCAGCTTCACACCCGTGGCGGCTGCCCTGCTGTTCTTTGGGGCGCGCATGCCCCGCAAGCAGATATGGATTCCGGTAGCGCTGTTACTCGCGTCTGACGTGTATTTGACGCGGGTGACCTACGCCTATCCCCTTACGGCTGATCATTTTGTCACTTGGGCTTGGTATGCGGCCATGCTGCTACTGGGTGGCGTAATGATCAAGGGCTTCTCAGCGCTGCGCATCGGCGCCGCTTCGTTGACCGCCTCGGTTTCGTTTTTCCTGATCAGCAACTTCGCGGTATGGATGGTCTGGCGCGACATGTATCCCAAGACCGCCAGTGGCCTGATGGCGTGCTATGTCGCTGGCCTACCCTTCTTCCGCCCGGAAGTTGTGTCTGACCTGTTGTTCTGCGCGGCTTTCTTCGGCATTGGATACCTGGTAAACCAGCACACGACCGAGCCAGCTTCGGTCACGGTTAGCCGCAGCCTTCGCTAAGATTTGTCGCCAGCGCGATGAAAGCCGGACAGTCGTCCGGCTTTGTTTTTGCGGGGTTACTTTCGATGCCCGTCCGTCGCCAGCCGCCGAGATCGCAGCTTGCGCGTCCGCCAGACCCACCAGCCGATGAGACAAGCTGTGGCAATCGCGGCGATAACGTATCTCCAGTGGTTGTGCACCATGCCGCCGATGAAGCCCACGATCTGCGGGCCATAGCTGATCACCAGAAACGAGAGCACCACGAAGCGCAGAAACCGTCCGGAGAAAATCGCGATCAGGAAGTGGCTGAACCTCATTTCGGCAACGCCGGCGGAGAGAACGAACAGCTTGAAGGGCGTCGGCGGAGGCAACATGGAGGGCAGCATGATCGCAAAGAATTCGTGGCGATCGAAGGCGGCCTTGATTTTGTTGAAGCGTTTCTCGCCCATGCGCTTTACCAGCAGCACCTCGCCGCTTTTGTATCCGATCACGTAGAAGACGATGCTACCCAGCGCCGAGCCGGCAGCCGCCATTGCTGAGTACAGCAGCAAGCGGTGCGGGTTGGCCCACACGTAGCCGGCGACAATGGCGTCGAGCGGCATGCCGAGAAAGGCCGCGTCCACCGCAGCGAATCCAAGCACACCCCAGATGCCGAGCGGCTTCAGCACCGCCAGGATCAGCAAGGTCCACTTGTGGAGAAGGTGATTCAAGGGTTAGTTGTCAGTAGTCGGTAGTCAGTATCCAGTTGCCAGTCTCTCGATTCTACGCGAAGGCGAATCTTACGGGGTCTTGAGAAGCCCGGGTAGAAGAGTTCTCTTAAACCTTGCCAAGCAGGGACAAGAAAGTATTGCTAACGAACCGGTTTAAGAAGAAAATCAGTGCTCCACTCCTTAATGAGCTACGACCGAGTACAATTCGCCATCCAAGCACACCTTGCAGAGTTCTCGGCATTGCGCCAGGAGCTCCTTGAAATGCTCAAGTGGCGAGAGAGGCTAGTTTTCCTCTCTCTCGGAATATCGGGGACCTTGTTCTCCTTCGCATTCTCGGCTGAGCAGCACGCTGATGCGACTGCGATGTCCCGACGGCTCGCCCTGTATCTCGTGCCGCCATTGGCAAGCGCCATTGGGGCGCTATGGCTTGTCAACACGTGGCGGATACGTCGCATCGGAGTATACATACGGGACGAACTGAGACCCAAGCTTAATCAACTATTAAGCACTCATCCCTCAGACGAACACGCTTTGGCCTTTGAGGTATTCAGCTGGGAGGGTTCAGCGGAGCGGCTCATGCATAAATGGGCTCGGCGTCTGTGTGAGTGGATTGTTTTGCTTTCGGCATTCGTTTTGGCTGGCGTAGTCGCACAATTCCTGATCATCTTTGAAAAAGGGGGTTCTCTCAAACAGCGTCTCACTCAGCTCGATAGTCCCACGATGTTCTTCTTCAATTGCCTTGTATTAGCGGCGTCTCTACTCCTATTCCTCCACCATCTAGGGGTTGGAAGATCCCTGAGAGCATCATCGGCCTTGATGCCGTCATAGATTACCTTGTAACTGAGTGAACGCCCGGCCCCGCTTTTGCTTCGCAATAAGGAAAATACAGCCGAACATCCCGATAACGTCGCACCCTATAATTGCCCATGCCTGCCGCCAAAGAGATGCAGCGCCAGATTGACGCGCTGCGTGAGAAAATTCGCTACCACGAGCACCGCTACTACGTGCTCGACGATCCCGAGATCAGCGATGCCGAGTTCGATCGCCTGATGAACGAACTCAAGGCAATCGAGACCCAGCATCCCGAGCTGATCACTCCCGATTCGCCCACCCAGCGCGTCGGCGGCAGGCCGCGCGAGGGCTTCGTCAAAGTTCCGCATTCCACTCCCATGATGTCGCTGGACAACGCCTATAGCGAAGCCGAGTTGCGCGATTGGGAACGTCGCGTCCACGAATTGAGTGGCGAGTCGCGAGTGGACTACGTTTGCGAACTGAAACTCGACGGCATGTCGCTGGCATTACGTTTTGCTGGCGGCAAACTGGCGCTGGGCATCACGCGAGGCGATGGCTCAGTGGGTGAAGACGTGACCCTCAATGTGCGCACGGTGCGTAGTGTTCCGCTCACCATTTCTGCCAAGACGTTGACGAAGGCTGGACTGCCGTCGGACTTCGAAGTGCGCGGCGAATTGCTGATGCCATTGGCTGCCTTTCAGCTCATGAACGACGAGCGCGAGCAGCAGGGGCTGCCGAAATTCGCAAACCCACGCAATGCTACGGCCGGTACTGTTCGCGTTCTGGAGCCGAACATCACGGCGCAGCGCCGCCTCGACTTTTTTTCGTATGCGTTGTTCGTCAAGGGCCGTACTATTTTCGAGCGGCATTCGGAAACTCTGAAGGCGCTGCAAACCGCCGGCTTCAAAGTCAATCCCAACCACCGCCTGGTGAACAACCTCGACCAGGTGTGGGAATTCATTCACGAATGGGAAGCCAAGCGCGACGCGTTGGCTTACGAAATCGATGGCATCGTCGTCAAGGTGGATCGCATTCGCTTGCAGAACGAGCTGGGCTACACCGGCAAAGCACCACGCTGGGCCATCGCATACAAATTTGCCGCGCGTTCAGGGGTTACACAGGTTGAAGACATCCTGGTGCAAGTGGGCCGCACTGGCAAACTGACCCCTGTAGCCGCTCTGAAACCGGTTGCGATCGGCGGTACCACGGTCAGTCGCGCGACGTTGCACAACCTGGACGAGATCGATCGTCTGGGCGTGCGCATCGGCGATTGGGTGATGGTCGAGCGTGGCGGCGATGTTATTCCCAAAGTTGTGAAAGTGCTGGAAGACAAACCACGCGGTCATCGTCACTTCCACATGCCGGAGCGTTGCCCGGTGTGTGGGGGGCACGTGGTACGCGCCGAGGGAGAAGCCGATCATCGCTGTGTCAATGCCAACTGCCCGGCCAAGCTGCGGGAAAGCATTCGCCACTTTGCTTCGAGAGGAGTCATGAACATTGAAGGCATGGGCGACGCCCTGGTGAATCAGTTGGTCGAGAACGGCATGGTCAAGAACATTGCCGATATCTACCACTTGACAGAAGGAAAACTGCTCACCCTGGAGCGCATGGGCAAAAAGTCGGCACAGAATATCCTCTCCGAAATTGAGAACTCGAAAAAGTTGCCGTTGGAACGGGTCATCTACGGGCTGGGCATTCGCATGGTCGGCGAGCGCACCGCGCAGTTTCTGGCTGAGCATTTCGGATCGATGGATGAGCTGATGAAGGTGACAGAAGAAGAGCTGCAGCAGGTGAATGAGGTCGGACCGCGGGTTTCGGCAGCCATCCGCGAGTTTTTTGACGAGCCGAAAAATGTGGCGCTGGTCGATCGACTGCGCAACGCAGGACTCGTCTTCAAAGGCCACAAGAAGCAGCGCGGCACAACTCTCACCGGGAAGACATTCGTGCTCACGGGAACCTTGGAGCGACATACTCGCGACGAGGCCAAAAAACTGATTGAGGACGCGGGTGGCAAGGTGGCTGGATCGGTGAGCAAGAAGACCGACTACGTTGTCGCCGGTGCGGAAGCCGGGTCGAAGCTCGACAAGGCGCGCGAGTTGGGTGTCAGCGTAATTGACGAGGACGAGATGGAAAGGCTGGTAAAGAGTGGTTAGCACTCGCGATGAGCCGACATAAAAGTAGCCCAGCACGTGAGTGCCGGGCCGCTTTGCCCTGATTGTTCACCGCGGAATCTTTCATTCTCCGCAATGGCCAAGGCCTTTCACTTCCGCGATGAACGTCTATGCCACTTTCTCTCGCTCGGTTCCGCAGCTTCCACACTTGGCTGTGATGTCCATACGATTGCGGCGAAGATGTTCCTCGAAGGCGGACAAACGGCCATGCCTTGCTCGCTCGGCTACATAAACCTCGTCGGGATCGGTGAGATGGTCGCGTTGCGCCTGCACTGGGTTGGCGACCGCACGGTCTTCAGCCTCTTCGGCGGCGAGTGTCGGCTTGTCTGCGGCCTCGGATACACCTGGGAAGCGCGTGTCTTCCGCTCTGGCCGCTGCCCCCGACGGACGCATGCGCAGCTTACTAGGATCGGCCTCCGCCTCGGGAAATTTTTCAACCAGGCGATCGGGCATGTAGGCCGAATCGTCCACGCCCGTGCCTGATCCAGCAGGCATTTCGCTTGGCTGCGGACTGATCATGTGGGTGCTGCCTTCTTTGTGCATCACGGCACCACTTACCCAAGCCTCGCGATGCTTCTTGTCATATTGATCCCAGTCCGTAGCGGTTTCGGTCATCTTTTCGTCGTAGGGTGGCAGGGACTCAATCTGCTTCTGAGTTGCGTCGATCGCGAAATCCTTCTCGTCTTTGCCAAAAGGATGGATACGGTTCGCTGGCACCAGGAACTTCTTGGTACTCAACCAGCCGCCGGTATCCACTACCGCGTATTGGATCGTGCCCATGGCGTGATCGAAGATCACGTCGTCAATCTTGCCAAGCTTGTCGTCGTTCGCACCGTACAGGCTTGCTCCGCGGATGTCATCCACGTCGTCGCTGAAACGGTAGTCGCGCAGCATTCCGTAGTGGGCCATAAAAGTTCCTCGCTCCGGTGAATTCTTGATTCAACAACTCTGATGCGAGCGGAGACGACCATGCCGCCTGGGAAAGTGATCACCCTTGCCGAGGCCCTAGCGTCCCTCGAATTTTCTAGCTTGGTCCCGTTGGGATACACCAGGATCTTGCTGGCCTCGCCGGTCTTCAGCAACTCCATGCCGGAGGCAAAATCCTTCATTGGTATGCGATTCGTGATGACGGGATGCAGGTCGAGCTTGTTGGCCTTGAGCAAAGCGGTCATCTGATACCACGTCTGATACATGCGGCGGCCGTTGATGCCCTGGACGGTCGCGCCCTTGAAGATGACTTCTTCGGCAAGGTTGAGTTCGACGGGCTTGGAAGGAATTCCGAGGAGAGACATGCGGCCGCCGAGACGCAGAATTTTGAAGCCCGTTCGGATGGCTTCGGTGCGCCCGGCCATCTCCAGCACGACGTCAACGCCGGTGCCGTCGGTGTTGTCCATCACGATCTGGTAAACGTCGTCCTTGGTGGGATCGAGAACGAAGTCGGGCTTCATCTGCTTGGCGATCTTGCGGCGATGCTCGTTGACTTCGAGCGCGTAAATCTGGGTGGCTCCGCAGGCGCGCGCCACCGCTATGGAGAACAACCCGATCGGCCCGCAACCGGTGATAGCCACGCTCTTGGCGGCGATTTCGCCCGCCAGCACGGTGTGCACCGCGTTACCCAGTGGATCGAGGATGGACGCGTACTCCTGCGGGATGGAAGGATCGAGCTTCCAGATATTCGACTCGGGAATGACCACGTACTCGGCGAAGGCGCCATTGGTGTCGACACCGATGATCTTGACGTGCTGGCAGATGTGCGCCTCGCCAATGCGGCATTGCAGGCATTTGCCGCAAGCCACATGCATTTCGGCGGAAACAAAATCGCCTTCCTTCACGCTGGTGACTTCATCGCCAACCGCTTCGACAGTGCCGCAGAACTCGTGGCCGGGAATCAGCGGCGGATGAATGCGACGCTGCGCCCACTGGTCCCACTGGTAAATGTGCAGATCGGTGCCGCAGATGGACGCCATCTTGACTTTGACCAGTACATCGGTCGGGCCATATTGCGGTATAGGAACCTGGCGGATTTCCGTACCCGGTGCGGACGTGGGCTTAACAACGGCAAGCATAGTATTCGACATGAGGATGGCTCTTGGGGTTCGTTTTGCCACCCTTCGCCAAAGGCAGGCGAAAGGTTGGGCACCCACGTCGGCCCAGTGAGATTAAGAAGCGGTGGGCAAACCAACAATTCTAGCACGCGAACAAGCGCAGGATACCCGGTCGATGGACGCCGGCCTCCGCGACTCGAAAGCTGCTAAAATTACAGCCCTTTGGCGGAAACAACATGCCTCCCACACTTGCGAATGGCAAGATCTGCTACATCGAGATTCCGGCCACCGATATTGCGCGCTCGTCTGCCTTCTACCAGAAGGTATTCGGATGGAATATCAGGCAACGCGGTGACGGTAGCATCGCGTTCGACGACTCGGTCGGTGAAGTGAGCGGTAGCTGGAGGCTGGGGCGACCCCCGTCATCACAGCCCGGCCTTCTGGTGTACATCATGGTGGATAGTGTGGCGGCAACCTTGGAGGCAGTCGTCGCTAATGGGGGCGAGATCGTACAGCCGATCGGCGCGGACGCACCCGAGATCACTGCCCGCTTCCGCGATCCCGCTGGAAACGTGATCGGCCTCTACCAGCAACGGGCTTGAAGGAATACCTGCGAAAGCGTTTTCAAGGTTCGCGACAAACGCGGCCCATGTGAGCCCATGTGTAAAGAAATAGCAATTGGCAAACCAACAACTCTGAGGCCCGACCCATCCGCGTAGGTGTGGACGTTAAAGTAATACAGGGGAGGGAACTTGAACCCTGAGCCGCGGCGCCACCTTGCGCAAGACAGGAACATGCGGAGGAAAGGCCTCAGCCATTTGCAGTTTGGAGGCGGCGATTTCTTCCTCCATCGGTGGTCCGACTTGGACTACGACGTTGCTATTGGCCTCGAAAGAGTGGAGGAACAGGTTCTGATTGAGCATAATCGACTCAAGCAACCGCGCTAAATTACGCGAATGAAAACCATTGCTGAAACGTGGACCATTCGCCCATCCGGGATTCACCGAGTAGTCGCAGATCAGGCTCCAGTATCCGCGCGTGGTGTTGCACCACATCTTCAGACTGTCCACCGACCGCTCGCCGCCGACGTGGTATTCGATCTGCAGCAAGCCGCCGGATGCTGCTTGCACTAAGTCACTCCAGTTCAGCACCACGGCGCTTTCCAGAATTTGGCTGAGCTCGATGTTCTGAGAAGGCAGAGATTGCGGTGTCGTGGTCATCGTTCCTCCAAAGGTTATTGAATCGTTAGATAGCGAACCGTGCTAACCGGCTACTTCTTCCAGCACAGGCTCAACTGACGCGTTCAAGGAGTCTTCGACGGCTGTCGTCGGCGCCGCGCCATTGCGCGCCTTAGTTGCGGCAATCCTCCAGCTTGCTTCCACGAATCCATTCCTCTGGGGTAGCGATTCGCAACTCTCCCTGACCGCGTTACGCAACGACTCTCCCCATTCCATCCCATGTTCTTCGGGAACATAGGAACCCAGGGAGGGCTGTAGTTCGACAAAATTCGGTCGACCGACCAGGAAAGCAACAATTTGATCTGGACTGTCTCTCTTGATTTCGTCACGCAAGGCAAGTGCGCCATGGTAGTCGCGGCGGATATCGATCAGCACCATGTCGTACCGATCCGGATGCCAAACCAACGCCGCCTCTTCGAGGTCGCCGGCGCCGATCATTTGTACGCCGTGCAATGCCATGATCTTCTTGCGTAGCGTCCGCCTTTCAGGATTGGTGTCCATGAGAAGAACACATTTCTTAAGCTGGACGGTTTTAGAGAGTAGATTTGACGCGGTTATCATCGCGCTCCTTCAATTTTTTGCGCGGTCCCCGGGCAAAAGAAGGTGGTAGCTGCTTTGGAAGTACGCTTGTAAGGAGGGCTGAAGAGTAAACCTTCTCAAGTAACCGAAGGCGTTGGCGCGAGACCCGCTAATTCGATTATACGCCAGCTCTGGAAGCCGCGATTCTAATGCCCTTTGCCAAAGCCTTCGCGACGCTGCTGGCTGTAGCGAGCTAGCGCGTCTTCGATGACTGGTAAAGCATGTTTGGCGGGCTGGATGGCATCCACCTCGACCGCCTTGCCCTCGAGTTGTTTGTAGTCCAGGAAGAAACGTCGCAGCATTGACAGCCGATGCTCCGGCATCTCGGCTGCCTCGGTGTACAAGTTGAATTCCGGATCCTGAGTCGCGACGGCAATAATCTTGTGATCCTTTTTGCCGGAATCGATCATGGTCATCAATCCGATGGCGCGGGCATGAATCAAGGTAAGAGGGACGACCGCTTCCTGGCACAGAACCAGCACGTCAAGCGGATCATCGTCCTCGGCCAGCGTCTGGGGGATAAAGCCATAGTTCGCAGGATAATAAACGGCGGAGTAGAGCACGCGATCAAGCTTGATGAGACCAGTTTGCTTGTCGAGTTCATACTTGACGCTGGAACCGAAAGGTATCTCGATGACCGAATAGAACTCTCGTGGCAGGTTGGCGCCGGGAGAAATGTCGTGCCAAGCGTGTGTCATGCAGGGTGCTCTGGAAAATCAGAGCTAGCTGTGAACATTCTAGCTGAGTGGCCCAAAGCGGATTGAAGCTGGCAGCGAAATCCGCAAGAATCTCCTCTTCCCGCAAGTCTCCTGCCGCTCTAATCTCTAATAGCGGTGTGGCAGTTCCCGCTCGGTATCCACCGAGCTGGTCAACGTCCCGATCAGGTAGCTGACCAAAATCACGCTGACCACCGTAATCGTCACTACATCCATGTGGCACCTCACCCGGTTCGGCCCTTTGGCTTTATGAACCCGTCCTGTGGAAATACTCTTCCGGCTGACCCTTAAAGATGGGTCGCACTGAAAGTGGTGCAGTGTTTGTAGCACAGTTTCGCCTAAGTTGCAGTTGAAATCGTGAGGTCGGCCGCTAACTTTAGTGGCAACTGCCCGAGGCGTCGGCATTCTCCCGGACGCATACTCGAAGGAGTTTGCAGGTTGACAAGAATTTATATTGTGAATAGGCGCGCCCTGTCAGCGAATGTCCCGTCTAATCTTCGACCCGTCACGAATTCGCAACAAAACGCGGGACTTTACGGAGGAATCATGAATCGCGTCGTACACTTTGAATTGGGGGCGGTGAACACGGCCCGAGCAGTCGAGTTCTACAAGAATGTCTTCGGATGGGAAGCACAATCCTGGGGAGGGCCGCAGGAATACTGGTTGATGAAGACCGGTTCAGCGCCTGAACCAGGCATCGACGGCGCCGTCGTGCGTAACAAAGACTCCGCGCCCCGCACCGTGAATTCGATTGGGGTGAGTTCGGTCGATGAGTATGCCAGCAAGGTCGAAAGCCACGGCGGTAAGGTGGTGGTACCCAAGATGTCCATTCCCAACGTTGGCTACGTGGTCTACTGCCACGACACCGAGGGCAATATAATCGGCCTCTTTGAAGCCGACGGCTCGGCCAAGTAGTCAAGCCGTGGCTTGCGGACCGGTCTCACTAATTACACGCAACAGCGCGTCCGGTCCGTCGGCCCCCACTACGTACCGGTCGGCTTCCACTTCGGGCCACTCGCCGTAAAGATGAACGATATACACCACCTTACCTTCGGGATGGCGCTCGTGAAAGAGGCGGATCACTTTTCTCGCAGTTGCATCGGGTAGACGATGACAGACCAGGGCCACGTCCACATGTTTGTGCTTGTCTGGTGCCTCCATTGATTCTTTTTCGGTGATCGTAGCGATCACTTCGTGGCCAGCAGCTTCCAAGGCTCGCTGGCGTAAAAGCGCCAGCTCCTGATCGATAGTGAGGATAAGAATTTTCATCGCGTAGGTTCCTGCTGGTCCCGAAAATCGTCCTTGCGGAGGATATCAAAACACGCGACGATCGGCCGCGCAATTTGTGATCGTTCAGTGCAGCCCAGCACTAACGCCGTTGCCGCTGGCCATCAAGTTCCGCAACACCACCACCTCGGCTTCGATCGCTGTCTTCAGGCTAGGTTCCATGTCAGGCGCAAAGAACGGCGAATGGTTTGACGGAAGCTGAATTCCGCTGGACTTCGCCTCTTTAAACTTGTCGGGATCGGCAACGCCAAGCCAGAAATAGAATGACGGCACCCCAGCCTCGACGAAATAGGAATAATCCTCCGAAGCCATTATGGGCGGCGCTTTCTCCACTCGTGCGCCCCCCAGCGCCTGAGTTAGCGCCTGGCTAAGCCGCTCCGCCAGCTTAGGATCATTGTAAAGCGCGTCCGTGGATTCCGCGACTTGCACCAGCGGCGCTTTGGGGGCGTCCGCTGCCTGCGCTTCTGCCTTGGTGACACGCTCGATTGCTGCCAGCAGATGCTTACGCACTTCCGGCGTATATGAGCGAACAGTCAGGCCAAGGTGAACTTCGTCGGGAATGATGTTGTTCTTGGTGCCTCCCTGAATGTAGCCGACGGTGATAACGGCGGGATTGCCCGGCTTGATTTCGCGGGACACAATGGTCTGCAACGTCAGAACCAGGCGAGCGGCGATGACGATGGGGTCCACGGTGGATTCAGGGCTGGCTCCATGGCCGCCTTTGCCGTAAATCGTGATGTTTACGGTATCGGCGTTCGACGCCGCGTATTCCGGAGTGAATCCGACTTTGCCAGCCGGCAGGCTATTGGTGGTATGCAGAGCCACCCCAACGTCAGGCTTGGGGAACCGTGTAAACAAGCCGGCGGCAATCATGCCTTCGGCGCCGCCAACCGTTTCCTCGGCGGGTTGGCCGATCAGCATCAGCGTGCCGTGCCATTCATCTTTCGTCTTCGCCATAATCTCCGCCGTCCCCACCAGCGCCGCCATATGGATGTCGTGTCCACAGGCATGCATTACGGGTACGGTGAGTCCAGCGTCGTTCTTAGTCGTGACCTTGCTCGCGTAAGGCAGGCCGGTCTTCTCCTCGACGGGAAGGGCGTCCAGCTCTGTACGCAGCATGATTGTAGGACCGGCCCCGTTGCGAAGAAGGGCGACGACCCCTGTGTTCCCCACGTGCTCCGTCACCTCGTATCCCAGCTTGCGGAGATCCGCAGCAACTTTGGCGGCGGTGTTGACCTCATGCCCCGACAGCTCAGGATGCTGGTGCAAGTCCACGTACAGGGTCCGTACCTGCGGGTAAACCGAATTGACTTCGGTGGAAAGTGCAGGCCCGCTCGACGACCGCGACCAGCCGTTCGCTGCCAAAATCAAGCACGCTATTACAGACAGGAATGTTTTCATGAAGCCTTCCCTTCGTATCATTTCGCCGATTGTTCGCTATTTCGAAGCTCCATCTTACGGCAAACACGCTTGATATACGCTATCTAAAGAATCAATCGCAATTTAATCAACTCTCAACTCCGCTGCGAATCTAATACATATCTCATACATACATTTTCTAGAGAGGAACTGGGTTTGAATCCATACCAGTACGACCATCAACCCGAAGCCGAAAGCATGATAGAGAAAATACATCCTAAAAAGCGATTTATATTCGCCAGCGATTTCGACCAGACCCTGAGCTTCAACGACTCGGGCTACGTTTTGGCCGAGCTGTTGGGCATTTCTGAAGCAGAATTTGAGCGCAAGGCCACCGGGATGGCTAAGCTGAACCTGGTGCAGCAGGGAGGCGAGCTTGCCTACCTGCTGTTGCATGATCCCGAATTTCGCTCGAAGGTGCGTCCGGAGCACCTCTACGAAGCGGGCAAGCGGGTTCGTCTGAAGCCCAATATTGATTCGCTTTATAGGTTCCTCTCGGAGGAAGTTGACGGTTACCACTTCGATTTCTATGTGATCTCCGCTGGGCCGGTGGAAGTAATCCGCTCCGCCCTCGAGGGCGTCATTCCAGCCGATCACATCTACGGCACGGAGTTTGAGTACAACAAGCACGGGGAAATCGAGCGCATCCTCCAAGTGACGGCTGGATACGGTAAGGTAGCGGTCATCGACCAATTGCTCGAGACCCTGAAGACCGGGCCGGACCGCATCGTCTATGTTGGGGACGGCAGCTCCGACATCCATGTAATGTTGCACGTGAATCGGCGCGATGGTTTCACCATTGCGGTTTCCGAGAACAAGTATCTTGCGCCCATCGCCAAGCGTTCGGTGATCAGCGACAGCGCGTTGGCCATCCTTGTTCCTATCCTGGAAGAGGTGGTGGGCTGGGACCAGCATTCGATTCGCAATTTGTTCGAGGCCAAGGGTCTGCTCATTCAGCAGTGGGACAAGGTGCAGACTGACGTCCTCACCATCGTTCCCAGCGTCGTTCCGATGGAGGAGCGCGCCGACGCGGCGATCGCGGATTGAGCAACGCGCAATGTAAATTTCCTTGGACGATCAGAAAAAGTCGTTTTGGCTGCTATTCACTCTTCTTGGCCTCGGAGCATTCTTCCTACCGCTGGCGTGGGGAGTGGCAGAAACCTTCGCGGCGTTGTTCGTGAGTTGGTGGGTGATCTACCGTAGCGGTATTTACTGAGAGCGATGCCGCCCAACCGTGAAAGGCTACGGCTATTTCGGGATCTCGATTACCATCTCGTCTGTGTACCCGAGTAACGGATCTCCATACTTTTCCGCGCTATGATCTAACAGTTGGCAATTCCGCTTCAGCTCCAGCGCGGGTTGCTCTTTGCCATTGATGCGCACGCGAACGGCTGCGGGCAAGTCAAACAATTCCGGCCGAAGCAGCAGTCGCAGTCTTCGCACACTCTTCGTCCTGATCTCGACTGAGTTGTCGGGAAGTATGCGGCCCTCGACTTCGGCAGCACCTCCGTCTTTCTCCAGTACCTCTACCCAGTAGCGCCGGGGATAAGTCAGGCTCGTAATCTTCATCGCGATATTGCGGGGAAACGGATTGCGAGTGAAGTGTTCCAGGAAGGGCATGGTGAAGCCGTCATCTTCCGACAAAGTGATCTCGTGTCCGCGACCCTTCAAGATGTGCAACTCGGGGGGGACTCGTGGATGCAAGCCGCGCAATTCATCGTAGGTGGTCACCGAGGCCGATGACGGGATGAGCGTGTCTTTGTCTCCGTGCAGATACAGCATTGGCACGTTCAGAACATTTTTCAAAGGCAAGACCTCGCCACTTGGAGAATTCACTCCCGCGCCCATGAGCGCCGCTATGGCCGCCCAGCGGTCGGGCCACAGGGTGCCGTAATATAAGGCCGCGCTTCCGCCATTGCTAAAGCCCGCCAAGTAGACGCGATTGGTGTCTACGTTGTAAGTGCGGAGGATTTCGAGAAGCAGATCGTGAACCATCGCCGTGGGCTTCTCCTCCCACCACATCGCACCACCGGCGTTCGGATAGACCGCCAGAAATCCAGAATGCTCGATAACATCTTGCGCCGAGAGCGCGGCATCGAAAGCCTGCCCGGCTCCGCCGCTGAGGTAGATCAGCAACGGAAAGGGTTGGCCGCCGCGGTAGTCCAGTGGCACATGAACCATGTACGGCGTACCCTCGAGTGACGGCGCCGTCATGCCTCTCAAGGTGGTTCCAGGCTTCTGCCGGTCGTAATGCCGGTCTGGAAGAGTACAGGGGCCGCTCGGCCCTTTGGAGTTCTTCGCCTGAAATCGTTCCGCGATGCGCCGCACTTCCGCATTCTGACTATTGAGCAATGGGGCGAGCAAATTCTGGGGCGGAGTCAGCTCTTTCTGGTAGTAGAGAGCGAGAGCCAGCGCCTGCACCTCCGGCGAGCCAATGCGCAACAAGCTCGCCAGCGTCTCCGGATTGGGCGTCAGGCTTCCGGCGATGAGGTAGGCGGAGAGAGTTCCCTCTTGCACTGGTGCATCAGCCAGCCACAATGCTGGCGTCTCACCGTGACGCACTTCTAATAGCTCGAGCGTCATTCGCTCGATGGTGATGGAATCCCCGAACTCGTGGCCCTCTCCCGATAACTGTGCCTTGGTCAATACACCCTGCTGCGGGCAGAACGTATAACTCAGGCGCATTCCCGTCCGGGTGCCATTATCAGAAAAGACCGCGCACTCTTCGCCTGAAACCGGCTCATAGCGGAGCAAGTCCACTGTGATTCCAGAGGGTCGCCCCTGCACCTCGGCGCCAGTCAACGCTGGTCCTGCGGGAACCGGCAGAATTTCAGGAATTCCATAAAGTAATTTGCTGGTGACTTCCCGAACCGTCGTCAAGGGAGCCTGCGGCACCCCGGTCGCTGAGAAAACATTAGCGTCGGAGAAATGGGAGGAGCGCCCCGCCATGCGTAGGTTAAACTTTGGGGCTTCCTGCGCAAGTTTGTCCTTGCCGTGCTCACGAAACTCCAGCATCTCCGCCGACTGGCGATTACGCTGCATGCCAACGAGCACCGTGCCACCGGCTTCGTCGAGCACGACCACGTCATTCAGGAAGACAAACCGAGTCTTCAAGTTTTGATCCGGAGACTTACCCTCACGTTCGAAGACCTCGCGGTAGATGAGGTGGTCTCCGGCGCGCAGTTTGTAGCGAAGCAGCGGCTGGCTAGTTTGTCCGGAAGCGCCAATTCCGAAAAGAAAGGCCGCAACGAACATTGCCGAGAGGACCAAACGCGTCAACCAGTTGGCCGTACCTGACCAACTATGTCCGCAATCTCTAACTCTCATTGGGAACGGCTGGTGCTGCGAACAGAAACGGCGGGCCTGCATTTCTAGGAAGACTATCAGCAGACGGGGGCGCTTCGGAAATCGCCGTACCATGGTCGCCACCGTCGCAACTCAAGGAGGCGTGGTTCAGCGTGTAAAATCGCAGTCTAATGCCGCCTCCAGCCGCACAAAATTTCCGTGAACAGACGCCTGGATTCTGGGTGCGGTTGCTGCGCATCCTACGGCCTTCGCATCAGCACACCGCGTTCTCCGCCACATTGTTGCTGATGGGCTCAGTGATGGCCTCACGCCTGGTGGGATACCTGCGCGAGATGTACATCGCGTGGGCGTTCGGTGCCGGCCACCAGACCGACGCCTACTTCGCGGCTTTCCAGATACCTGATTTCCTTAATTACATCCTGGCGGGCGGCACGGCTTCGATTACATTTATTTCGATTTACACGCGCCATACCTCGCGCGATGACGAGGCCGGGGCCCAGCACGCCTTCAATTCCACCATCACCATCATGAGTGCTGTGGTGTGCTTGGGCACGGTCTTCCTGGAAATCTTTACTCCGCAAATGGTGCGCCTGGTTTTTCCCAAGTTCTCCTCTGATCAAGTCCAACTGTGCGTTCACCTCACGCGAATTCTGTTGCCTGGGCAGATCTTTTTCTATGCGGGTGGAATTGTCTCGGCGGTACTGCTGTCAAAGCGAATGTTTCTATATCCCGCACTCAGCCCTGCGTTATACAACGTGTTCATCATTGCGGGAGGCGTGGTTGGTGCGAAGGCGTTCGGGATTTCATCGCTAGCCTACGGCGCATTGGCGGGATCGCTTCTGGGTCCATTCCTTATCAATGCGATCGGCGCGGCGCAGGGCGGCCTGCGCTACCGCTTCAGCTTCGATTGGCACAATCCCGGATTTCGCGAGTGGGTGCGGCTCACCATCCCGCTGATGCTGGGGGTTTCGCTGGTTTCGGCGGATGACTGGATCCTGCGCTACTTCGCCTCCGGCGGTGCTGGCGATATCTCGCGACTCAATTACGCCAAGCGCCTGTTCGCGGTGCCTATCTCAATTCTGGGACAAGCCACCGGCCAAGCTTCGATGCCATTCTTTGCACTGCTGTGGGAGCAAGGCAAACGCAAGCTCTTTGCCGATACCGTGAACCACACCGTGTATCGCATATCGGCGGCTTCGTTCCTGGCGTCAGCGTGGATGATGGCGGCGGCCCTGCCCATTATCGACCTCGCCTTTCGCCACGGGGAATTCACCTTTGCCGACGCACAGCAGACTGCCGTCTACTTCTTCTGGTTTGCTCTATCTTTGGCGCTGTGGTCGGCGCAGGCCCAGTACGCTCGAGCCTTTTACGGCGCAGGCGATACCCTGACGCCCATGGTTGCCAGCACAATCATCGTGGTGGCGTCACTTCCCGTCTATTGGGCGTTGTTCCATAGATACGGCGTGACCGGATTGGCAATCGCCTCTGACATCGGCATTCTGATGCACACCGTTGTGCTGGCTGGGCTGCTGCATTGGAGAAAGATGGTGTCCCTGAGCGAACTGCCGTGGAGAGAGCTAATGAAGGCGCTGGCCACTGCCGTCTTCGCGGGGCTGGTGAGCTACGGCGTCTCTCGACGATTCATGGTGCACGGCAGCCGCAATGCTGACCTGGTGTCTCTGACACTGATAAGCCTGACTTGGCTGGCAGCTGTGGCTATTGGACTCTGGATCACCAAGTCGAGTCTGCCGCAAGACTTGCGCAGGAAGAAAGTATCGGCAACCAGCGTTATTCCTGAGCAGGTTCTGGATAGTGCAGCCGGAAGCGTTGAACCGTAGGCGGCACCGAAAATTTCCTGCTTCCCATAGAGCCCCAAGGACTTAGAATTCGATCTTTCGAGGCTTTTCTTGAACGATAGGCACCGTAAGATCGTTAGGATGACACCTTCAAAAATTAGGGTCAGCACGGCGAATTCGTTGTAGAATGCCGCCTGCCCGGGTTCCCAAACGTGATCTTAGTAATTCCAGAAGAACCAGTCCGGTCAGGTTTTCTTGGAACCTATGAACGCATAAGCCTGGGGAGGACACCGATGCTGAAAAACTTGCGCTGCTTTTTCCATCTAGCGATTCTGCTGTTGTTTGCAGCGACCGCTTTTGCTGACACGATTTATAACAATTTTGGCCCTGGCAATAGCTACCAGAACTCTACCGGCACCGCTTGGGCTGTCGGAGGGAGTGGCGAGTCAGGCAATGCTGTCTCCTTCGTGGTGCCCATGACAGCGAGCGGTGAGTATCAACTTACCGAGGTACAGTTTGCCGCAAATTGGTCCTTCGGAACCAATTTGCTTACTGTCGGCCTTTTCGGCCCATCCAACGACATCAACACGGCTTCGCTGCTGGAGACCTGGACGGTCTCCGCCAACGCTCAATCAACGCCGCAGCTCTTTGATGTCGCGGGCAATGCGACACTGCTATCCGGTCAGACGTACTACATTGAGATGGAGGGGAACGATCCCAACACCGAGTGGGGCTGGCAGTGGAATGATCAGATGCAAAATGGCTACTATTCGGAGTTCGCGGGTGGGCAGTGGTTTCTTGAGTCGGGAGTTACTCCAGTACTCGAGATATCCGCGAATCCTGTGCAAACCACGACACCTGAACCGGGAACCTTTATGTTGCTGGCTTCGGGAATTCTCGGCACCGCTGAAGTTGTTCGTCGAAAGCGCATTTAACTTCGAAAGCTGAGGTTTCGCCTCACAATCGACAGGCCAGCTCAATGCGACGCTGGCCTGTATCCCTACTTCACCACCCGCATGCGCGACCAGTCGTAGCCGAAGTGTTTTCCGCAATCGAGGCACACGACGTAAGGTTTCGGTGCGTCGTTGGAGACGCTCTCCCATTCCCCGTCACCAGTATCGTGCCGGCTCGCCGACGCAGCCGAGAACGGCTTCGAGAGGTTGCTATGCCGGCAATGTACCGCGAGCAACTGAAGCACTCTCTCCCACATGGGGGCACCTTCTTTCCAGAGACATTGCGCGGCGGCGAATACCGCCGCCCGCAATTCTGAGAGTCTCTCCGGCGTGCAAGGGAGTCAAAACGAGGAATACCCTAGAGCATCCTCAGTAATCAGTTTTGAAACTGCTGACCATAGTTCGGCTTCGGAAATGATCACACCCGAGCTGCTGCCGCGGAGGTACTCATCTCGCCAGTGGTTGTCACACTGCTCTCTTTAGACTCGCCATTGGCTTTCTGTCCCGGCTTACGTATATCGATACCGCCCTTAAAATAAGCGCCATCTTCGATACTGATGCGCTGGGCGACAACGTCCCCCGTAAGCGAGCCTTCGCCGCGGATGTCAACGCGATCGCTCGCCGTCATGTTCCCGCGGACTTTGCCTAGCACCACGATCTCACGCGCCGAAATATTAGCGGCCACTACGCCGTTTCGTCCCACGGTCACGCGATTGCCGGGCAGGTTAATGGATCCCTCCACCCGGCCGTCAATGTAAAGCGACTCCGAACCCGTGACCTCTCCCTTGATGACCAGCGACTTTCCCAGGGTGGCCTGTTCCTGGGTATTGATCGGAGGGCTCGCCGGACGGGGAACGCTCGGCGGTTCAGGGGTCGCCGGAGCGTAGCTACGCTGCGGCTCGGGGGTGGGAGTGGGAGTCGTAGAAGGAGAGTTGGTAGGTTTCCACATAATCGGTAAAAGATTCCTTTCTGAAGTTGTAAGTGCTTCCACCCCAACAACCGCAAAACCGGCGGTCGTCGGGGACCCGGCTTGCAGAGGCACTTGTTTTGCCAAACCCACGCTCCTCAGCTCTTCTTCAGAATCTGATGGTTTAATGCGGTTTGTGTGGGCTCATCGCTCGGTACGTGCGCCAAAGCGCGCTCGCCAGCGATGTAATTATTGCTACCATACAGCGAGTTCCTATATGAGGGAATACCTCTAAGTAATTTTTCCCGCGAGCCCGGTATGCTGTTAGTAAATGGCCTAAGGGAAAAGAACTACGCTGAACCGAAAAATTCTAACCGCAGATTGCGCAGTAGACCGCGGCTTGGATTCGTTTCCTGACTCCTCGCTGGCGTCCGCTGCACCTGTGCCTGAGTTTGCAATGGAAATGACTCGCCTGCCGGACCGCGATGTAATATCTATCCGCGTCATCCGTGTAATCCGCGGTTGGCTCTAAGCTGAATGCTCTCCGATCAATCCATTCTAAGCCATATCGAACGCCAACCCCACCGCTCCGCGGGGTTCAAGCAGCTCGTCCGGGAGATGCGCCTGCGTGGCAGCGAACGGCAGCAGCTCGCCGAACGGTTGCAGGCGCTGGTGAAGAGTGCTCGGCTGATTGAGACCAGCCGCGACCGCTACACCCTGGCGGAACATGCGACCGCTCATCAGAACCTGATCGCCGGACGCCTGACGATGCATCGCGACGGCTACGGTTTCGTCATTCCCAACGCCGGACAGCACAGCACTTTCAGCGGCGACATTTACATCAACCCGCAGGCCATTGATTCGGCCATGAATGGCGACCAGGTACTGGCGGAGCTGGGACGCAAGCGCGACGACGGCCGTGCTGAGGGGCGCATCCTGCGCGTGCTCACGCGCGGCAATCCCACCGTGGTGGGCATTTTTCATTACGGTTCGCGCCACAACTACGTGACACCCATCGACGAAAAAGTCACACGGGAGATCATCATTCCGCGCGGCATGGAATGGCCAGCACAGAGCGGAGGAGAATCCCAGGCGGAGACCGCCCACCATGGCCGCACCGGAACTCCGCCGGCAAAACAATCGACGACGCATCGCAGGAGGCAAGCCGACGCCGACCGTGTGCTCGGCGAAGAGGCGAGCAGCCGTGAGTGGCACGATCTCGAAGGCCTGGTCGTGGATGTAGAGATCACCGATTGGCCCTCGCCGGCCGACAATCCACGTGGCCGTGTAGTTGAGATTCTCGGCTACGAAGACGACTTTGGCGTGGATGTGGAGATCATCATTCGCAAGTTCCATCTGCCGCATCGCTTCCCGGTTGAGGTGCTACAGGAGGCACAGCAGTTCGAGCCTGTCATTTCGTCGAGCGCGTTGCGCCACCGGCGAGATTATCGCGCGTTGCCCATAGTGACCATCGATGGCGAAACCGCGCGCGACTTCGACGACGCGGTTATCGTCCGGCGTCTCGAGAATGGCCATTTCGAGTTGCAGGTGCACATAGCGGATGTCGCGCATTATGTCCACGAAGGCTCGACGATTGACCTGGAAGCCCGGCTGCGTGGCACGTCGGTCTATTTCCCCGACGGCGCCGTGCCCATGTTGCCGATGGAGCTTTCGACTGACCTCTGCAGTCTGCGTCCACAGGTTGACCGGCTAGTGTTGTCATGCGTAATGGAGATCGACGCACAAGGCAAGATTGTCGGCTACACCTTGAACGAAGGCGTCATCCGCTCGACAGAGCGTATGACCTACACCAACGTGAATCTCATCCTCGAAGGAGACGCCGCGCAGCGCCGGCACTATCACAAGCTGGTCAATGTCTTTGAGCTCATGCGCGAGCTGGCGATGGTCTTGAATCGCAAACGCGTGCGTCGTGGCTCCATCGACTTTGATTTGCCCGAGCCGGTTATCGAGTTTGATGAGAACGGACTGATGAAGGGGGTCACGCGCTCTGAGCGAAATATCGCAAACCGTATCATCGAGGAATTTATGCTATCGGCGAACGAGTGCGTCGCCAGCTATCTCGAGAACAAGCGGATTGGCTCGCTCTATCGCATCCACGAAAAGCCCGATCCCAAGCGAGTCTATGACTTCGAGAACATCGCCGCCACCTTTGGCTATTCGCTCGGCGTTGGCGCACTGCCGATAAAGCGCATGACACTGCGGGCTGAACGGCGCGATCGCCATGGCAGCGGTCGCAATCCGCATGTTGTCGAGATCCCCGAGGACGTGCACATTACTCCACGGATGTATCAGAAGCTGACCCAGAAGATTGCGGGCAAGCCGGAAGAGCGCATCTTGTCTTACCTGATGTTGCGCTCCCTTAAACAGGCGCGCTACTCCGAGGTGAATGAAGGCCACTTTGCACTGGCGGCACCCGTTTACACGCATTTCACTTCGCCCATCCGGCGCTATCCCGACCTCATCGTGCATCGCATCCTGAAAGAGGTGCTGCGCGATTCGGCGGAGGTCGAAGAACGCGGTGTCGCCGTGGGTGTGGGGGAAATCGCGCACAGCGAGTCACCGTCGCCATGGTCGAAGCGGCTGACGCCGGTGCCCGCAACCGGCAAGCGAGGCACCCATCAGGCGGAACAGCGCGCTCCTCTGGGCGGCCCGATTCCCGAGGATACGCTGCACGAAATCGCAGAGGAATCCAGCCAGTCCGAGCGCCGTGCCGACGACGCGGAACGCGAATTGATGGAATGGAAGAAGGCAAGGTTCATGGAAGACCGCGTAGGCGAAGAATTCGCGGGACTGATCGTGAGCGCTACCAAGTTCGGGTTGTTCGTGGAGTTGATCGACATGTTCATCGAGGGACTGGTGCCGCTCGCGTCGCTTACCGATGACCGCTACCGGTATCACGAGAACACACGGCAGATTATCGGCGAGCGCAGCCGCAAGACTTACTCGCTCGGCGATCCGGTATGCGTGCTGGTGGATCGCATCGACCGTATGCAGAAGCGCATTCAGTTTGCGTTAGTCGAGGAACCGCCCGTGCGGTCCAAGCGCAAGCCAAAGAAGGCGTAAGCTCTCGTTCGGCTGACGAACGGCGATTTTGGGCGTCTATCGTTACGTCGATCTTCTGGCTTGGTCATGCGCACGATCTAAGAAGGTTTCAGCTCTCATGTATAGGCGGTGCACGGTTGCCTATGCTACATGTGAAACCGCAATCGGAGGATTTGTGAGACAGCGATGGTTATTACTCGGCGCGCTGCTACTAATCTTGCAACTCGGGATGCTGGCCGATGATATGCACCAGCATTACGATCCCAATGCCAAGCTCGGTGCTGTTTCGTTCCCTGTCCCATCCTGCTCCCCTGAGGTGCAGAAGCCGTTCGAGCGTGCTGTAGCCCTGCTGGACTCCTTCTGGTACGAAGAAGCCGAGAAGCAGTTCCAGGCGGCGGCAGCTCAAGATCCACACTGCGCCATGGCTTATTGGGGCAAAGCCATGAGTCTCTACCACCAGCTATGGAACCGGCCCGCCGCTGGCACAGTCAAGGCAGGTTGGGAGTTAATTCAGAAAGCGCAAGCCATCGGCGCGAACACGCCACGCGAGCGAGGTTACATCGACGCCATGGCCGCGTTTTATCGCAGCGATCACGGCAAATGGGACTTCGAGAAACGCGCGACCGCCTACTCGCAGGCGATGGCGAAGGTCTACGAAAGCTATCCTTCAGACCACGAAGCAGCCGCCCTTTATGCACTCTCGCTGCTCGGTTCAGAACTCGATAACGACACTACCTTCATCAACCGAAAAAAAGCGATCTCCATTCTCAACACTCTGTTTCAGGAAGACCCTAATGATCCCGGAGTGGCGCACTATTTGATCCATGCCTGCGACAATCCGCAGTTCGCACAGGAGGGATTGGCGGCCGCCCGCCGCTACGCGCAAATTGCCCCTACCTCGCCGCACGCGCTGCACATGCCGTCGCACATTTTCGCGCGCCTGGGATTGTGGCAGGAGGACATCGAATCCAACCTTGCTTCCATCGCAGCCGTGCAGCACAACCAGACGGGCATGCACATGGGCGCAGAGAACCGAGTCCACGCCATGGACTTTCTGGAATATGCATACCTGCAGGTTGGCGCGGATGCTAAGGCTAAAGCGGTGGTGGAACAGCTAGCGAGCATAGGGCCGGAAGATGTCGATCCCAGTTTGAAGGGCTACCTCAATCGAATGCGTGCGCACTTCCCTGCCATGTATGCCCTGGAGACCAGAGACTGGAAGGCAGCGGCCGCGCTGCAACCGCCGCCCGGCGCGGAACCCTACAACCAGGCAATTACCTACTGGGCGCAGGCGGTGGGCGCCGGTCACTTGCATGACGCCGCGGCGGCGCGACACGCGGTTGATCAATACAATGCGATGATTGAAGCCACTCGCAAGAGCGACAAGCCTTTTGCAGTAGATGGCATGAGCACAAATCGTGACGAAGCTACAGCGTGGCTTGCTTTCGCCGGCGGGCAGGAGGAAGAGGCCGTTGGGCTTCTGAAGTCAGTTGCCGACAAGCAGGATGCCATCGGTAAAGGCGAGGTGGAATTACCCGCGCGGGAGATGCTGGCCGATATGCTGCTGCAACTCAACCGCCCGGAGGAAGCATTAGCGCAGTACGAGAAGTCCATGAAGGTCGACCCCAACCGTTTCAACGCACTGGCAGGCGCCGCCCAGTCCGCAATGCTGGTCCATGCACCTGAGAAAGCTGCGGTCTACTACGCGACCCTTCTGAAGAACTGTGCTGGCGCCAACTCTGACCGGCCGGAATTGGTGCGGGCCAAGGCGCTAGTCGCGCAGAAGTGAGAGATTGCCCTCGACCACCTTCGCGGACCTTTCTACATCCGCGCGAGCGGGCCCTGCAAGAATGTGTTTACAATCGCGTAGAGCGATCACCAAAATTTTGGAACTGCTCTAGAACCCATGCGCATACTGATGACATACGGCTTCTTCGTCGGACTGCTGGGGACATCTGTATTCGCTCAGACGGCCTCATCGCCCGGCCCGGCGACGCAGACCCTGGCCACTCCTGCCGGATGGCCGACGGCGCACTTCGCCGCCACCAAAGATCCCAGCGTGCAGAAAGCCCTCCAGATTCTCAACGACATGATTAAGGCGCTCGGTGGAGATGCCTATCTCAATGTGCGAGATAGCAAAACCGAAGGGCGGGCCTATGGCTTCTACCATGGGCAACCGAGCGGGCAGGGCCTTGAGTTTTGGCGCTTCTGGGAATGGCCCGACAAGGAGCGCATTGAGCTGACCAAGCAGCGTGACGTGATCGAACTCAACGTTGGCGATAAGGGATACGAGATCACCTACAAGGGCACGGCGACACAGGATCCGCAGCAACTCCAGGATTATTTACGCCGCCGTGAGCATTCGCTGGAGTGGGTGATTCGCAAATGGCTGGGCGACTCGGACACCATGATCCTTTACGACGGGACAGCAATCGTGGAGCAGAATCTCACCGACCAAGTCACTATCCTGAATTCCACAAACGATAGCGTAACGCTGTCGGTTGATCCGCGTTCCCACCTGCCGGTAAAGAAAACCTATAGCTACCGCGATCCGCTGGATCGGCAGCTCGATGACGAATCAGAAGTGTTCAACAACTACCGCCTGATCCAGGGTATTCAGACCCCTTACAGCATTGTGCGACATCGTAACGGTGAAATGACCAGTCAACGTTTCATCACGTTAGTGACATACAACAACGGCTTTCCGCCGACGACGTTTGAGACGAAGGGTCTTACTTACAACCAGCCCAAGAGTGGAGAAAAGAAGTAACAATTGATGCCGCGACTACGCGGATGACCGCCCTACCTGCGGAGATCCTTGATAATCTCACGTGCCGCGTTAGCCCCGGAGGCTCCTGTGAGTCCAATCCCGGGATGCGTGCCCGACCCGCATAAATACAGGTTCTTGATCGGCGTTCGATACTGTGCCCAGCCCAGCAATGGCCGCATGGTAAACAATTGATCGAGCGCCAACTCGCCATGGAAGATATGCCCGCCAGTCAGACCGTAGGTCTGTTCCAGGTCCTTCGGTGTGATTACTTCGGTGCCTTCGATCAGGCCGGGGAGGTCAGGAGCGTATTCTGCGAGAGTCTTTACCAAAGTGTCGCCCAAGGCATTCCGTTGCGAGTCCCACTCGGCACTGCGCAGATGAAATGGCGCGTATTGCATGTAGATGGATATGACATGCTTGCCCGCAGCCGCAAGTGATGGGTCCCACAATGTAGGAATAGTAGCTTCGAGGTACGGTCGTTGCGAGAACTCGCCATATTTGGACGCATCGAACGCCCGTTCGAGGTAATCGATCTCGGGTGAAATCTGAATTCTGCCTGACAATAAGGCGGCATCACGAGCAACCCCTTGGAACGTCGGCAAGCCGCCAAGCGCGAGATTCACCTTCGCAACCGTGCCGTTCATCCGGTAATGCTGAAGCTTCTGCAGGAAACTAGGATCCAGATACTGAGGATCGACCAGTCCTAGTAGAGTGCGCTTCGGATCGGCACCGGAGATGACCGTCCGGGCGTTAATCTCGTCGCCGTTGGCAAGAACGACTCCGGTGGCAGCGCCGTCCTTGACCTTGAAGCTTATGACTTCGCAAGACGTTCGAATCTCGGCGCCGGCTGCTGCTGCCACGACGGCCATGGCTGCTGTGAGCGCTCCCGCACCTCCTACAACGTAGGATGCAGGGCCAGCGGGGTTTCCGTCCGATGCGCAACGCAACAGAAACGTAGCGCTGGAACCCGCGGACCACGGGCCGAGAAACGTTCCGAAGATTCCCTGCGCAGCGAGGGTGCCGCGTAATAGCTCTGTGTCGAACCATTCGGCGACCAGATCGGCGACGGCCATCGGTCCCCATCGCATCATGCGATAGAGGTCCTTCTCGCCCAGGCCGCGTACTTTGCGGCCCGCCTTCACCAGTTCCCACAAATTGCCTGACGCTGGGTCTTCGAGGTCAGGCGGCGTCATCTCCATCAGCAGATTGGCAACTTCGCCGATGCGAGCCAGCGGCTTCTGAAATTCCACGTAGCTCGCTGCGTCCTTTTGCGAAAACCGGGCAATCGCTTGTTGCGATTTCGCCAGGTCGCCATAAAGCGCCAGAGGATTGCCGCTGGGCGATAGAGACAACACGCGCACATCGGGCGTGTGCATCTGGAGCCCGTGCTTTGCCAGGTCCATGTCCCGCGCAATGTTGGGACTTATCGGTCCGGCGCTGTGCGCCAGTCTGGAGCAGCGGAAACCGGGATGAAATTCCTCGGTGATGGCGCACCCGCCGACCGTCGGCCGGCGTTCAAGGACCAGCGGCTTGAATCCCGCCTTGGCTAGATAGAACGCGGTGATCAGTCCGTTGTGGCCTGCACCGAGGATAAGGATGTCGCGCGTCTCTGGCATGGGTTAGAAGTGTGAATTGCATTCCGGGGCTAAAGCCCCTGTATA
Organism: uncultured Acidobacteriaceae bacterium; assembly: GCA_963748225.1. Taxonomy (GTDB): domain Bacteria; phylum Acidobacteriota; class Terriglobia; order Terriglobales; family Acidobacteriaceae; genus Bog-257. The sequence goes on along the minus strand of CAVVHW010000007.1, from coordinate 184,593 downwards.
CATTTACGATTCGGGAGACGGCGGCCTAAGGCCAGCTCTACCGTGCAGTCGATTTCGACTGCTTCAGGATCTCCAGCGCGGCCAACCGTCCTGGTGCTCCCATGATGCCGCCGCCCGGATGCGTAGCTGATCCGCACATCCAGAGGCCTTTGACAGGCGACTTATACTGCGCAAAGCCCGGCACCGGACGCAGAAAGAACAACTGCTCCAACGAGAGTTCACCCTGAAAGATGTTCCCTTCGGTCAAGCCAAACTCGCGCTCAAGATCGAGTGGTGTGACCACCTGCCGGCCGACAATGATTTTCTTCAAGTTGGGCGCGAACTCGCAGACCGTGTCAATCACGTTGTCGGCAAAGGCCTCGCGCTTCTCGTCCCATGTGCCCTCTTTCAACTTGTACGGTGCGTACTGAACGAAACACGACATCACGTGCTTGCCCGGCGGCGCGACCGACGGATCGGTGAGGCTGGGGATGACCATGTCAATGTAAGGCCGACGTGAGTAATTGCCATACTTGGCGTCGTCGTATGCGCGTTCCATGTAGTCCACGCTCGGCGAGATGGAGATGGCGCCGCGCAGATGATGTCCCTCGCCCGGCAAACAGGTAAAGTCCGGCAGGCCATCGAGCGCAAGATTCACTTTTCCCGAGGAGCCGCGATACTTGTAACGCTTTACCTCGTCGCGAAATTCGTCGCTCAGGTGCTTGGGATCGAGCATCTTCAGGAATGTCAGATTAGGATCAACGCTCGATGAGATGAGGGAGGCGTAATACTCGTCGCCATTCGTGGTCGCGACGCCAACTGCCTTGCCATCGCGGACCAAAATCTGCGCGATCGCGGTCTGCGTTTTGATTTCTACACCCAGCTCCCGCGCCGCATCTGCGATTGCGTTGGAGATCGCACCCGTCCCGCCGCGAGCGAAGCCCCAGGCGCGAAACGCGCCGTCAATCTCGCCCATGTAGTGGTGCAGCAGCACGTAGGCCGTACCTGGCGAGCGCACGCCTAAGAAGGTGCCGATGATTCCCGAGGCCGACATCGTCGCTTTCAGCACGTCCGTCTCGAACCATTGATCGAGAAAATCAATAGCGCTCATCGTCATGAGCTGCACCTGGTTGTACTTGTCTTCGCCGCTGAGGTCTTTGAAGCGGCGGCCCAGGAAGAGCAGCTTGAACAGGTCTTTCGGGTTCAGCGTGGTCGGGTCGGGTGGCACCATCGCGAGGATTGGCTTCACGAAGCGGCACATCTGCAGCATGGCCTTGCCGAATTCTTCGTAGGCCTCGGCATCGAACTTTGAGTGACGCCGAATCTCGCGCATGGTCTGGCCGTGATCGTTGACGCGCCATAGGTAGTCGCCGTTCAACATCGGCGTAAAGGTTCCGTCGAGAGGAAGGATTTCTAGACCGTGGCGAGGCAGATCGAGGTCGCGAATGATTTCAGGCCGCAGCAGCGAAACCACATACGAGCAAACCGAGAATTTGAATCCGGGGATGATCTCTTCTGTAACGGCCGCGCCACCGAGCACGTGACGGCGTTCCAGTACCAGAACCTTCTTGCCTGCGCGTGCAAGATATGCGGCGTTCACCAGGCCGTTGTGCCCGCCCCCGATGACGATAACGTCGTATTTTCCTGAATTGTCGGAGGCCATGGTTTCCAGGTACAGGTTCCAATACCCAATCACGCGCAGAGTTCCGCGTAATGGGGCGTCAAGTAATAACGATTGTGCAACGGGCCTCATTCTAAAGGCTGGCGGTAGATTTGTCGTTAGGGGCTGGCGACGAGTTTGAGTGCTGCTCCGCGCTTCGGCAGTTCTTCTGGCTTTTTTCACCTTGAATCTTTCTTTAACGTTAAAGCATCTTATGTGTATCAGATTCAGGAGGAACATCATGGTTACCGTCAGGCCGTCCGAAGAACGCGGACACAACAATCACGGTTGGCTGGACACGCATTTCACGTTTTCGTTCGCAGATTACTTCGATGCCAAGCACATGGGTTTTCGGGACTTGCGCGTGATCAATGAGGACTGGATCAGCGCGGGTAAGGGCTTCGGCCTGCATCCCCACCGCGACATGGAGATCATCACCTACATGATCGAGGGCGAACTGAGCCATCGCGATAGCACGGGGCGCGGAGCTGCGATCAAACAGAACGATGTGCAGCGCATGTCGGCCGGAACAGGCGTCATGCATAGTGAAGTCAATCAGTCCAAGAAACCAGTGCACTTGCTGCAGATCTGGATTTTGCCCCAGGCGCAAGGGCTGAAGCCGAGTTACGAAGACCGCACCTTTCCTGTCGAGGAGAAGCGAAACAAGCTGCGGCTGATTGCGTCGCATGACGGGAGCGAAGGCTCGACCACAATCAATCAGGATACGAGTGTGTACGCTTCCCTGCTCGAAGGCGGTAAGAAGGTAGAGCTCGAATTACAGCCGAGTCGGCATGCCTGGGTACAGTTGATCAAGGGTGAACTCGACATCAACGGTACCAAGCTCACGAAGGGTGATGGTGCAGCCATCAGTGGCGAAACGAAGCTGCAACTGACGAGCGCAGCGAGAAACGGCGCGGCTGAGTTCCTGCTCTTCGATCTCGCGTAATTTCGATGCGGCCGCGGCGTGATGCGGAAAGCTATCCCATCGCGTCATTCGCAGCTACCATCTTGACGTGGAACGACGAAAACCACAATCCACTTACAACCGGTCAGGTGCGTTGGCTTGGATCAGCGACACATTCCGCCGTCGCGGCTTATTCGGAGCCTGTCGCTACTACGCGGCAGGCACGGTTGAGTTGTTAAGAGATCTCACGCCGGCGCGGAGAAAATCGCGCTATGGCGACATCGATTATGACTTCGAGCACAACGTGGATACGACGTGGGCGAATGTTGGTTTGCGGACCCGGATTCGCGAGTTGCTTTCCGGAGGGCAGTACCAGCCCTCCGAATCCGTCCTGTTCTGCGAGATTCTAAACTCCATGCCTGTTGCAATGGACGGGTTTGCGTTCATCGATCTCGGCTCGGGCAAAGGGAGATCGCTGCTCATGGCATCGGAGTATCCCTTCCAGCGAATCATCGGCGTGGAAATTCTTGTGGAATTGAACGAGATCGCGCAGCGAAACATTGCGCACTATCAAAGCGAACGACAGAAGTGTTTCAACATTGAATCATATGCCGGCGACGCCCGCTCATTTGAATTTCCCAACGAGGACCTAGTGCTTTATCTGTTCAATCCCTTTCCCGACTATGTGCTGCGCGATGTGCTGGCAAACCTGCACCAATCGGTCACGGACTTACCGCGCGAGGTCTACGTGATCTATCACAATCTGGTGCAGGAGAATGTCTTTGGCGAGCAAGAATGGTTGCAACCTGTACATCGCACGCTGCAGTTTGCGATCTACAAAACAGCTGGCGGCTGATCCCAAGGCAGCTTTCCTAGAACGTAAACTTGGCGGCGAACTGAATGCCGCGCGGGCCGCCTCCGCCCAGAAACGGGTTGCCAATACCAACATCGCCAGTGGCCGTCAGAGCGTAATACCCGATACCGCGTCCGTTACTACCAATTCCATTGACGCCCGGATCGGCGATGAAGTTGGGCAATTCCGGATTGGCGAAATTGGGATGATTGAAGAGATTGAAGAACTCGGCACGCAGCTGCAGGTTGACACGCTCGGTGATTGCCGTGTCCTTGAAGACGGAGAAATTAAACTCCTTGAAGCTTGGTCCAACTAAAGAATTGCGTCCCAGGTTGCCGAAATGTCGAGTACCGGCAAGGCAATTGCTGTCACCGGTGGCCGTGGTCGCTGTGGTGTTTCCGAACGTACATGGAACCTGAAAGCTAGCGAGGTTAAGAAAGTTGTTGGGAGCGTTGCCGTACTGAATTGGCCCTACGATCTGGGGACGGTCGAAGCCTTCTCCAGAGCCCGAGTAGTCTCCCTCGAAATTGTAGTTCAGGGTAAACGGCTGTCCGGTTTGCACAGTGGTAACTCCGTCGAAACCCCAACCATTCTTCAGCTTGGTGTAAGACCCAGTTGATTTGGGAAACTCATAAACAAAGTTCCAGCTAAATCGCTGGCGAATATCGAAGTTGGAATTGCCGCGCTCGGCCTGTGGATCCAAACTGTTATTAGGCTGCGAAGCGTTGGGAATGAAGTCTTCCAGGTCGCTGGCGTTATCGATGGAGTGCGACCAAACGTAGTTTGCCTGGGACGAAAGGCCATGCCATGAAGTCACGTGCAGGCTGGCCTGAAGCGCATTGTAAGTGGATCCCGCGGTTGATTCTTCCTGATTCACGTAGAAGAAATTCGGGAATGCGGTTCTGGGCACGTTGCCGCCACTATCGAAGCCGGCGATCGGACAATTGGGCGGTGTAAAACCACCGGCGCAACCCCCCGTCGGACTCGTGTCATAGGCGGTAATCTGCGCCTGGCTAGGCTGGTTGATATCGCGGAAGCGGAATAACTTTGTTCCTTTGGAACCGACGTAGGCGAGTTGAAACATGATTTTGTTCGTGATCGCCTGCTGAATATTCAGGTTCCAGTTCTGGACGTAAGGAGTTCGTATGTTGGGGTCAACTCCGAAGAAGCTGCCGAGCGGAGACGGGTTGACATACACGGGCGATCCCGTGGTAATTGGCCCTGAGGTCGCGCCGGCAAACGAAATTGGTGCAATTCCGACCCCGACGTAAGCTGGTCCGGGGCAAAAAGTACAGTTATAGGGGATGTGCCCGAGAAACATGTCCTGGGAGAAAGCATCGTAGAAAACGCCATACCCGCCGCGGATCACGGTCATACCTTTGCCGCCCAAGTCATACGCGAATGCGAAGCGCGGAGCGAAATTGTTGTAGTCGGGGTTATAGAGGCTGGAAGGACCGCCGGAAGCTCCTACTTGTACCAACGTTCCACCGTTCGCGGGCAGCAACCGATAGAAGAGATTATTCTTCTCGCCCGGCACGCCAAAGTAATCCCAACGCATGCCGAAGTTCAGCGTTAGTCGCGACGTCCAGCGAAAGCTGTCTTGGGCGTAGAGTCCTTGACTGTTCTCGTATTCATGCCGATCAGTGTTACCCGCGGCCTGACTCCCACCTGAGGGAAGGCCTTCCAGGAATGACGTCAGATCGTCGAAGCTGAGCTTGCCACGGAAATTGGAGTCCTGAACAATCGCAATCGACGTCCTGCGGAATTCGTATCCGAACTTGATATCGTGGCGGCCAATCTTCCAGGAATAGTTGTCGATGAAGTGCCAGTTCGTGTCCACACGCTGCCGCGGAACGCCGGCGCTGGCGCCAATCCTGGAAAAGCCTCCGACTGAGATGAGCGGCAAACCTCCATCGAACGAGGATGTACCCGTGTTCAATCCAATCGAGGCTGGATCGAAACTACTGTCTTGCGGGAAGAACCCCTCGGCGAAACGATTCCATCCAAAGCGTGCCTCGTTGACTTGAGCTGAGTTGACGATCTTCACCCACGAAAGCGCGACCAGTTGCACGCGCGTCGGCGTAACCGTGTTGAACCCTGGCAGAAGCCCGCCCGCCAGTTGTGCAAAAGGGAAGCTCTGGTTGCTATTTCCGTAGTAATACCGGCCGGAAATATTGTTATTCAGGTTGGGATTGTAATCAACCTTGGCGATCAGACTGTCTATGTTATTAAGAAATCGCGTGGAGGTAGCCAGGTTGGGTGAGGTGCATCCCGTCAGATCACTTGCTGCGCCAGCGATATTGGGTGATGGCCAGGGGTTGCGAGCCAGCAAGTTGAGCATGGGCTGACTGACGCTGCTACCCAGGCTCGCTATGGTTTGCGTAACCAAGGCCGGGTTAGGAACACAACTCAGGCCGGCCTGCGCGCCGCTCTCCCGCTGACCTTCATAGTCGAAGAAGAAGAATGCCTTGTCCTTTACGATCGGGCCGCCCAGGGCGCCACCGAACTGATTGTTGGTGAATGGGTTCTTCGGCTGACCAACGAAGTTGAAATAGTTGCGGGCACCGAATGCGCCGCTACGGTAATACTCTAACGCCGAGCCATGCCATTGGTTGGTGCCGCTCTTGGTCACGATGTTGACGATGGCGCCGCTATTGCGGCCGTACTCTGCCTCATAGTTCGAGAGCACGTGCAACTCGCCGACGGCGTCGATGGGTAGAATGGTGGCCGGATCTCCGAAAACCCCGGCTTCATTGATGGCCGGATCATTGCGGTAGCCGTCGTTCATGTCGGTACCATCGAGCAGGTAGTTGTTCGACCGACCGCGCGAGCCATTCATCGAGAACTCACCGAATGAACCTGGCGAGTCGCTAATTTGATCGGGCGAACCTGCCACTCCGGGATTGAGATAGATCAATTTGGTGTAATCGCGGCCATTTACAGGGATGTTCTCAATCGTCTGAGAAGTGAGAATGCCCCCCAGTTCTGCGCCCGTAGTGTCCACTTCCGGCACCTCGCCGGTCACTTCGACGCGCTCCGCCACTTCCCCAGGCTTCAAGATGACATCCACGCGGCGCTCGCTGGCAACATCAACCGCTACGTTGCTGGTGACCGAAGTTTGAAAGCCGCTCTGCGAAACGGTGACGGAGTATTTTCCGAACGGCAGTTCAGGAGCGCTGTAGGTACCGTCGGCACTGGTGTGCGTGGTGCGCTCTAATCCGGTGTCGACATTCCGAACTTTGACAGTGGCGCCGGGAACGACAGCGCCAGAACTGTCTGTAACTGTTCCGAGAACCGTTCCGCGAAAGGTTTGCGCCGGAACCCAGGTAGCTGCCAGTAGCAGCATCAGGACGAGAAGCACGAAGCTCTTGCAGTTCATGATTCGCCTCAGATGTGGTGAGAAGCTATTGGGCGACGATTATAAATAACGGCAGCGCTAAGGGAACAAAATTCGGGAAGAGGGTGCCGCGAGCGCTATCGGCCAAGTTGGCCAGCCGCAGTACGAATTAGTTCAGCGGCGGGTGCTTGCGGTGCCAGTCCGTACGTGCCTGGTACATTTCAGCGGCGGCGATCACCGCGTCATCGTTCAGCACCTGGCCGAGGAGTTGAATTCCAATGGGCAACCCTCCTTTGGTAAAGCCACACGGTACGCTTAGCGCCGGCAAGCCGCACAAATTGCCGACGCCCCCGATCGGATCGGCGAATGCCAAGTCAGTTTCCAGGTTGGCGTTGAGGGGAGAGGCGCCGATCGGTTGCGAAGGAGCAATCAGTACGTCGAACTGCTGAAAGATCGGGTCCATCTTTTGTTGCAGGATTCGGCGGATGCGCTGGGCCCGGATAAAGTCCTGGCCCGAGACTGTTTGCGCTGCGTAGCCTCCGATGCGGCTTAGTGGATCGCTAAGTTGCCCCACGTCTCCCGATTCGATCAATTTTGAGAACGCGGAGGCGGCCTCGACGTTGATGACGATCCCGCCCGCGACTTCGAATGGACCTTCGGGCAAATGTACGCTACCGATGGCCGTTCCCCCTTGCTGCAGCACTGCAACCGCCTGGTCGAATGCAGCGGCCACATCAGGATCGGGCTTCTCCCATGCTTTTTCGATTCGAGCAATGCGCAAGGGTTTTGGCGGAGCGGTGTAGGTGAAACGGGCTTTGGCTTCGAGAAGTGAGCCGGCGTCGAGGGGATCGTGTCCACTGACGGCAGCCAGCACCAGCGAGCAGTCTTGAGCCGTGCGGCACATAGGGCCGATCTTATCCATTGAGTAGGAAAGTGCCATGGCGCCGCCGCGGCCAACTCGGCCAAAGGTCGGCCGCAATCCTGAGACACCACAGAAGGCTGAAGGGCAGACAATGGAGCCCCAGGTCTCTGTGCCGATGGCAAACGCTGCCATGCCGGAGGCAACGATTGCGCCCGATCCGCTAGACGATCCGCAGGTCCAGCAGTTCATGTTCCAGGGATTCTTGGCCGCTCCCGTAGCCGATGCTGCCGCGAAACGATAACCCAATCCGCCAGCCAATTCGATCATGGCCGCCTTGCCGAGCAATATAGCGCCGGCATCTTGTAGCTTGCGAATGACAGTTGCATCCTGATGAAAGACCTGGTTCTGATAGGGTCGCGCCCCCCACGTTGTGGGATATCCGGCAACCGCGAGCAGATCCTTCGCGGCATAAGGAATACCGTGCAACGGCCCGCGATAATGCCCCTGGTCGATTTCCTCCTGAGCCTCATGAGCTTGCTGCAAAGCGAGGTCGGGCAGCAGCATGGCGAACGCATTCAATTGATGGCCGTATTTCTTGCAGCGGGCGAGGTATGCCTGGGTAAGCTCCACGGGCGACAACTGGCGGGTGCGAATGCGCTCACCCAACTCACGGACGGACAGGTACAGCACATCTTCGCTGATCGCCATCAGTCGCGACTCCCTTCGGAGCTCTCGATGTCGGTAAATTTAAGCACCGTGGCCGGCTGATCGGAGTTTTCGAGCGGAAAGGCCCGAAATGCCGCCAGCGGTTTCTGGCCTTCCATCACCAAGCGATGCAGATCCTGCTTTTGATCTTCACTGAGGCGCTTACCGTAAGTCTGGATAATCCACGTGTACTTCAGTTCTCCCTCGGCCTGGAGATCGGCCGAGAGTGCAGTTGGCGGCTGCGGCGGCTGATTGGTAGAAGACGGCCGCTGGGGTGCGGTTTCCTGCGATAGCAAGGACGCAGGCAGGACCGCGGCGGTGGTGACTGCGACGGCCGCACGGCGTGCAAATTCGCGACGTGAGAGTTGGTTACTGGGTTGCGATTCTGGACGCAAGTCGGCAGACGATGATTCGGGCATGAAAAATTCTTCTCCGGCACATCGAAATCTAACGGAAACGCGAAAGCCTAACGGAAAGGAGGCAGCGCGTCAATCGAAGTGAGGGATATTAGCGTGTACGTTGTTGCTCAGGACTGGTTGCCGGCTGGTCAAATGAGCAGTTGAATCCCATGTTGATAAGGACCCTGACGGCCTGACCGTCTTTGTGGGCTGGATCGAAGTGCGAATTCTCAAACCCTTCGCGAACCTCAGGGTCCTTCTCCAAATGCAATCCTTTGGGGCTGAGGACCTTGAACCAATTCACCGATCCGTCGGCGTTCACGATCATCTGCACGACGACTCTCTTTTGATGGCTCGCCTCGAGGGACTGCCTGGCCTTGGGACAAATGATTGCGGCATTAGGATCGGTGGACGAGGCATTCGCGGTCGGAACCGCAACAGTTTGGGAGGTAGCACTGGCAGCGATCGCAAGTAAGAACAACAGGACTCGAAAACCCATATTCTCAGATCACTACCGTCTCATGATATTCACCATAAACGCGGCGCATGGCATCGGAGATTTCACCGACCGTGGCGTTCGCCTCAACGGCTTCTACGATCGGGGGCATGAGATTCCCCGTGTTTCGCGCGGTGTTTTCCACTTTCTTGAGCGCTGCCTGCCATTTTGCCTGGTCGCGCTTGGCGCGCACTGCTCGCAAACGCTCGACTTGTTTGCGTTCCAAAGACTCATCGATGTGCTGCAAGGGAATGGGCTTTTCTTCCTGCAGTTCGAAGGCGTTCACACCGACCACGATTGATTGCCGCTTGTCGACAGCCTGCTGATACTCGTACGCGGCATTTTGGATTTCCTGCTGGATGAATCCCCGCTCAATGGCCTTCAACGTCCCACCCATGGCGTCGATCTTGTCGAGATATTCGCGTGCCTGAATTTCGATCTGGTTGGTCAGCGATTCGATGTAGAACGAACCTGCCAACGGATCGACCGTCTGTGGCGCGCCTGACTCGTGGGCGATGATCTGCTGGGTGCGGAGGGCGATACGGGCCGACTGTTCGGTAGGCAGCGCCAGGGCTTCGTCAAAGGAATTGGTGTGCAGCGATTGCGTTCCGCCCAATACCGCTGCCATGGCCTGCAGCGCGGTGCGGACAATGTTGTTCTCCGGTTGCTGTGCGGTGAGCGTCGAACCCGCGGTCTGCGTATGGAAACGCAACATCAGAGATTTTGGGTTCTTAGCGCCGAAATGGTCGCGCATAATGCGTGCCCACATGCGGCGGGCGGCGCGAAACTTCGCCACCTCTTCCAGGAAATTGCTATGCGCATTGAAAAAGAACGACAGTCTCGGGGCGAAGTCATCAACACCGAGTCCCGCATCGATGGCCGCCTGAACATAGCTAGTGCCATTGGCCAGGGTGAATGCCACTTCCTGCACTGCCGTACTTCCAGCTTCGCGCATGTGGTAACCGGAAATGGAAATCGTGTTCCACTCGGGCACGTTCTCGTGGGCGTAAGAAAAAATGTCGGTGATGATGCGCATAGCCTGTGCGGGCGGATAAATATAGGTTCCGCGCGCAATGTATTCCTTCAGCACATCGTTTTGCACTGTGCCGGAAAGCTTGCGCACGTCGCGGCCGGTGCGACGCGCGGTCACGATGTAGAGCGCCAGCAGAATCGAAGCCGTGGCATTGATCGTCATTGAAGTGGAGATCTTTTCCAGGTTGATGCCGTCGAAGAGCCGCATCATGTCTTCGATGGAGTCGATTGCGACACCAACCTTCCCCACCTCTCCCATCGCGAGTGGGTTGTCGGAATCGAGCCCGATCTGTGTTGGCAAGTCGAAAGCAACACTCAATCCAGTCGTGCCATTGCTCAGCAGGTATTTGTAGCGGCGGTTCGATTCTTCGGCATCGCCCATGCCTGCGTACTGCCGCATGGTCCACAGCCGCCCGCGATACATCGTGGCCTGCACACCACGGGTATAGGGGAATTGCCCCGGGAAATTGAGGTCGCGATCGTAATCCCAACCTTCGAGGTCAGCCGGAGTATAGAGCGGATGAATGCTGATGTGGGAGGAGGTTTCTTGCTCAGGCGCCAGCTTGGTGGCTACCGCTGCTCTGTGTTTGTCTTCGGGCATAAGAGTGGGCCCTCGATATCTGTAGAAACACTTAAGTATGAACTCGAGAGGCTGAGGATGCTATGACGCGGGTCACAATTGCCCGGGCAGCTTGGACCAATTCTGCAGCAGGTTATATCTGCTTACTTTCGCGACCTGCGGCGAGACCTGGTGAAGGAACTCACGCCGAAGTACAGGAAGGCCAGCGCGAATGCCGCCGCCAGGAGCATCTTGCCAACTCCGGCCTTACCACCAGCATGACGATGATATTCCCGAACGGCCGCTCCGCCGCCGACCACGGCAAGCACCAGGAACAGCAGTCCAGTAACTTCCAGCCAGAGCACGTGCAGCACATGGCCCACACTGGCCAGAGTCACCCTACTTCCCTTGTAAGCAGCTCGTATCCAGCGATTCTGGCCCGTTTTGCGGCCCGCAACGCGCAGAAATGCCCGGCCCTGAGTACCGAAATTGCGGGAAGACACGCCTCTTTTACCTTTCCCTTTGCGCTGCTGCCAAGGGTTTCGCCATGCCCCGGCTCTTCATTTTATCAGCGGATTTCCGCAATACGGGCAACCGTCGCAGGCAAGTGCGCCCTACAATCACAAAACTCCGGCTCCAGCTCCGGCATCCAAATTAAGTAGGCTAAGGTAGTGAGAGCGAATCGAAGGTTTAGGTGCCAATCGTGGATCAACGACTAAAAAGCCTGATGGAACAACTCGGCGAAGCGATTAACAACTCGCTCTCCGATTCAGAACAGATCGCGGAGGTCATAACTCGTATCAAATCTGATGGGTACGATGTATTTCTCGTGTTGGAGGCGACGATAGGGTTCAACGAGCGCGAGGATGCCTCGCAGCCTGCCGTGGCAAACGACCAGCGTTCAATTGCCGATTTTCATGTAACGTCACAGGACGTGAGGTTTCTGAAATCGCTTCACATCAAAGTAGACGACGAGAAGTAGTGTTTGGCCGGGTATCTGGGCTGACACGTACCGAACCACAAGTGGTGTGCTAACATTCCACTTCGCCTGTGGGTCGGCATGCGCCACCAAGGCGCAGTCAGCCCTCCAGCAAACAAGCGCTCTTAGAATCCCCTTGGGGAATTTAGTGCTTCGGAAACCAGGATGAGAGAGACCCTCGGAGTCTTACTGGCGGGAGGAGCGGGCGAGCGTCTGTATCCGCTAACGCGCGATCGCGCGAAACCAGCCGTTACCTTCGGCGGAATTTACCGCATCATCGACGTCACGCTTTCCAACTGCATCAATTCCGACCTGCGTAAAATCTATATCCTCACGCAGTACAAAGCGCTATCGCTCAATCGGCACATCCGCGAAGGCTGGGGCAACATTGTGGGACGTGAACTGGGAGAGTTCATCGAGATCCTGCCGCCGATGAAACGGGTGAGCGAGAACTGGTACATGGGCACGGCCGATGCGGTGTATCAGAATCTCTATTCCATTGGTTCCGAGCAGCCGCGCTACGTGCTTATCCTGTCGGGTGACCACATCTACAAGATGAATTACGACTTGATGCTGCGTCAGCATAAGGATTCGGGCGCAGACGTCACGATAGCTACGATCCTGGTCGATCCGGCTGAGACGAAGCACTTTGGCGTAGTCGAGATTGACCGTACAGGCCGAGTCGTCGGCTTCCAGGAGAAGCCCGAGGAGACCGACTTGCGCTCGCCCTACAACCCACGAATGGTTTCGGCCTCGATGGGCATTTATTTGTTTAACACCGATGTACTCATTCCGGCGCTGTTGAAAGACGCGGAAGACCAGACTTCGCGCCACGATTTCGGGCATAACATCCTGCCTCACATGGTGGACGACTATAAGGTGTATTCGTTCAACTTTATCGATGAGAACAAGAAGGAAGCGCTTTACTGGCGCGATGTGGGAACCCTGGAAGCGTATTACGAGGCCAACATGGACCTCGTCTCGGTGGCCCCGGTTTTCAACGTGTATGACAATGCGTGGCCGATTCGCACTCATATGCGACAGTATCCTCCGGCCAAGTTCGTCTTCAACGATCCCGACCGGAAGGGAGAAGCGCACGATTCCATTGTTTCCATGGGCTGCATCATCTCCGGAGGTAGTGTGCGCTGCAGTGTACTTTCCCCCGATGTGCGCGTGAATTCCTACTCCCAGATTGATACCAGCATTGTTTTTTCCCATGTAAACATCGGCCGTCATTGCCGCGTTCGCAAAGCAATCATCGATCGCGACGTGGATATTCCCGAGGGCACCGTTATTGGTTATGACACCGAAGCGGACCGCCAGAAGTACCACGTCACCGATAGTGGCATCACGGTGGTAACGCGCGATTATTCGCTGTTCGAGAATCCGATCACGGTGGACTACTTCACGTCAGAGTGAACCGAAGCGCCAACGGCAATCCGCCGGCGGACGCGCTTCACTGTGTTTCCGAATATTCTGCCGCCGCAAAATAGCACGCCGATTGCGAGCTTCCGCGCAGAACGGCATAAAGCTTTATCAGCGTGTCGGGTTTTACCATTCGCGCATACCCCGCGTAGCCTATGTAGCCGTCCTTGATCCAGTGATTGTCCACTAAGGTCATGGGACGCCAACCGCCAACGGCACCAAGGCCAGTGATGATTCCATCCTCCGTGATCACAATTGCAGATGGAGGACGTTGGTGCTCACGGTCCCAGACCCAACCTGCAACGCGCAGAGCCGGTGTTTGCCCGCTTCCCGCTACCGCAGCCATGGATTCCACCAGGCCGGTACACTCCGTCGGAGAAGCTAATTTGTACACCGATTCCAGAGGCTTGCCGATTTGCGTATACCCGTTATCTGAATAAGCCGACAACCCGTTCTTCTCCATGAACTGAGCCTCGGCGGACACCGCCCCTGGGTTCGTGATGGCGGCCTTCGCGAATTGCAGGTCATCGCGTGCTCCGACGAACATCGCTGTTGCTGCCACATTGATCTGGAATCCACGTATTCTGGCTCCGCGTACGTCGTTGCGGGTGATGTGGGACGACCAGGCGATTATGCCCAGGATGCATATCTGGACCACAAGAAACCGCACCTGCTTCTTCGTCATGACCGAATCGGACATCAACAGCAGCAAGCCTAGACAGCACCAGAATAAAAGCGCGAAGGTGTGATATCGCGAGGCGAACGCCTGTCGAATACCGAAATTCAATCGGCCCAATGAAGTAATGAAAGCGGTTCCTAGACAAAAAACCAGTACCTGCACAAGCAGGACCGGGAAGGGACGGCCAGTTCGGAAGTAGGCGCGGAAGCGAAAGAGCACGAAAACCGCAGCAGCCAAGCCGGCGGTTCCAATGATCGTCGCCAGAGAAACATCGTGCCGTACCCATGGACTCCCAAAGTAGGTAGCAATGTACTGGAAGATTTCGAGCGGCGTCCGGATTGATGAGGCCGGATTGCCGTGGCCCAGTGGACGATGGTAGTCGTGCAAATACAGCGCTGTGCTGACTGTTCCCGTGATCAGGAAACTCAGCACCGCCGTGCGAGGTAACCGGAGCAGTAGCGCGGCGGCAACTAGCAGGGGCCACAAGAGATTTCCGTTCGCCAACGAATAGGTCGCCCCCACCGCCGCCAGGATAGACAACAGAAGGTAGACCCATCCGTGCTGGTCGTCAGGTTGTTCGGAATGCTTCCAGTAAAGCGTCAGCCCCACGAATGACAAAGTGGCGAATAATTCCAGCAGGATGAAGCAGATCGAAAAGCCGATGACCAGGTTCTCCCACTGGGTGGGCCAAAAAAGGCAGAAGGCTGCCATGCCGACGCCGGTGCGCCAAACGGTGCCACGCCATCCCCCGAGCACTCGCATGCTCCACGCCAGCACCATCAACAGCAGGAATTGCGTTACCAGAATGCTGGTTAGCAAGAATTTCTGGGTAGCTCGAAACAGAAGCAGGTCGGCTGCCAGGAATAGCTTAGAAACCAGCATCCTGTGCTCGTTGTGCTGCGTCCACAGCCAGGCCGGGGATAACGGATTCACCCCTCGCATGGCAGTGTCGATCTGCTCCCATCCGTCGGTCGATGGCAGGCTCGAGTAACTGGCGATGACCATGTACACGGCAGCGCCCGCGGTGAGCAGGCCGGCCAGGAGGATGGCATATGAGAGAACAGCAGACGCCGGCGATTGAGAGGGTTTTCGATTGGTCAGCAGGTCGAAGTTATTTGCGGTCACCGCCGAATTCACTGGGTGACCATCCACGCTTTCACCGTCACCGCACCTACGCACCACAGCAGCGCATCTTCCACGTGCTCTCGCAACGACTGGTTGGTGAAGATGCTTCGCAGCGGTGCGCCCTCCGTCAGGCGTGCTGCTAACTCGGTCAAGATACCCTGATAGCGGTCCGGCATGTGAAGCTTGGCGGCGCGCACCAGATCGTCAAAGACCAGCAGACAGTCCAGAATGACGCCATCCGGGTCAGCTTGTTGGGAGTTGATCCGATACAGCGCCTCGGCCACATCGCAAAACGTTTCGATGGCTTCCGGCGGAGGACCGAGCTCTGCCATGCCCGGATCGAGTGCCAGCGCCTTCGCAGCCAGCTTTGGATGAACGAAGAATACGACCCGCCCTCCAGAAGTAATGGGCCGTTCATCATCGCCGCCGACTGCCAACAAAGTGTAGAACTGGGGACCGTCGTGGCGGGCATCGACACGAAAGCCGATTAGGAGCAGTTCCTCATGCGCTCGAGGATGAAGCACGGGTAACTCAGGCATGGAGAAATATTACAGTTGCCGGTTGCCAGTTGTCAGTGGCCAGTTGCACTGCGCAGTTTAGAACGACCTGTTTGGCTTTTCCTGGCGAACTCGCTGATGCAACGACTAATCGAATTTCCGCAACCGCACGCAGGTAGCGTCATCTACTCTTTAGCTATGGGAAATACTTTCAAAACAGCGTTGCTGCTGACCGCATTGACGCTTTTCCTGCTGTTTATGGGCCAGATCTTCGGCGGCCAGCGAGGTATGGTAATCGCCCTCGCGCTGGCTGTCATCATGAATTTTGTTTCGTATTTTTTCAGTGACAAGATCGCTCTGGCCATGTACCGGGCGCAGCCCGTCACTCGCGAACAACTGCCCCGCGCTTATCAAGTCGTCGAACGGCTTACCCAGAAGATCGGCATTCCCATGCCGAAGATGTACGTTCTCCCCACGGATTCGCCCAACGCGTTTGCGACGGGACGCAACCCACAACACGCGTCCGTCGCTGTCACCCAGGGGATTCTGGATTTGCTCACCGACGAGGAACTGGAAGGCGTGCTGGCACATGAACTGGGCCACGTGAGGAACCGCGACATCCTCATTAGCTCGATCGCCGCAACTCTGGCAGGCGCCATCACGATGCTTGCCCGCATGGGTTACTGGGCGGCACTGTTCGGGGGCATGGGAGGCCGCGAGGACCGCGATCGCGGAGGCGGAGGTGGTTTCGTCGCCCTGCTGATGTTAATTTTGGCGCCGATAGCGGCCACTCTGATCCAGCTTGCGGTGTCGCGGTCGCGGGAATATCAGGCTGACGCCAGTGGTGCGCAGCTCACAGGAAATCCTTATGCCTTGGCCAGCGCACTGAAAAAGCTGGATGCCTATTCGAAGCGGATCCCGATGCAGGCTTCACCCTCGAATGCGCACCTCTTCATCGTCGCTCCGCTTCTCAGCGGTGTGAGCTTCGCGAATCTGTTCTCGACGCACCCACCAATCGCCAAGCGCATCGAACGGTTGACTGGGCGGCCAGCCGAACTGGACTACTAGCCGGTTCTCAACGCCGCGCCTAATCGAGGATTCACCGTTCTGGTCGGTTGTTCGTGTTTCGCATTGAATAGAATTGCACTTCATATGGCTCTTTCGTGCCTCATTGAAACGATCTAAGTCCTTTACTTACAATATGATGCAAGGGGAAAATCGCTTCTCATTTCATTGCAAAATAATGCATACTAGGTATCCCTAAGTTAACTCTATCTTTTGCTTTCAATAACTTACAGTTTTTTGGTTTGGAACTAAGGGTGCATCTTGGAGGGGTGCCGCTTTGACGATTCCATAAGGAGGGCTCTCGCTTGATCAATAAATTGGTTCGTGTAGCTCTGGCCGTTGCACTACTGTCGTTTGCAACTTCCGTATTCGCTGGCACCGCTCAAGTCACTAATGGAGGCTTTGAGACAGGAGACTTCACTGGCTGGACGCAGTTTGGTGACACCTCGTTCAACGGAGTGTGTGCAGCTGGAACATGCCCGCTCGGCGAAACGCCCTATGCCGGCAATTACTCGGCATTCTTTGGCCCAGTAGGTGATACTGGCGGTATTTACCAAGACATCTCGACCGTTGTGGGAGATCAGTACACTATCGAGTTTTGGCTGGCCCTCCCGGCGAGTGGGACACCGAATTCCTTTAGCGCGACATTTGGCACTGGCGGCTTTAGTCTGACCAACTTTCCGGGGTCATTTCAATGGTCCTTGTTCGAGTTCACCGGAACGGCGACTAGCACCTCGACCCGCTTAACTTTCACGTTCCGCAACGATCCGAACTACTGGTTCCTGGATAATGTGAGCGTGACCAGCGGCGGCTTAACGACTCCTGAGCCGGGAACGTTAGTTCTGTTCGGCAGCGGGCTCATCGGACTCGCTGGCATAGTTCGCCGTAAGATTCGCCTCTAGGTTGGATCGTCTAGATAGAATTGCCGAATCCGGCGGAGTGGGCGCGGCAACGGCTACACGACGAAGACAAATACGTAGTGTCGTGACGCGGCATCCATTTTAAACCGGATGCCGTGTTCCATTGTTGCCGCGAAAACCATCCGTTCCGTACGACGAGGTCCTCCCGATAGCGTTTCCTGGATGGCGTCAGCCCGAACGGGCTAGCTCCCGGCAGTGTCGGTCAGGCTACTTGGCGACGAAGATCGCCACGCTGTGAGCGCGCACCAGGTACTGCTCCTGAGACAAGAGTGGAAACTCCAAGCCGTCTTCGGCAATGTCCTGGGGAGAAGGCTGAGACGTATCGGCGAAACGAAACCACTCATGATTGCCGATCTGCGGCAGCTCGAACTCGAGGTCGCCAGAATACGCGTTGGCGATGAAATGCACGTCGTCGCGCGAACCATTGTCATGTAATTGCGTCAATTGCATCGCAAGTGTGTGCGATTCGTGTCCCCAGTCGGCTTGCGCACGCTTCACCCCGTGCCAGGTAATGTGGAAGCCCCCCTCGTCATGAAGCTGAAAGCTGTCGCGCCGCAGTAACGGACAGCGCTTGCGGAAGGCAATCATCTGCTGAAAGAAGCGCAGTAAACCCGCGTGGCTCTCGGTCATGCGCCAGTCCAGCCAGCTCACCTCGTTGTCCTGACAATAGGCGTTATTGTTGCCCTGCTGGGTGCGCGCAATTTCATCGCCGGCAAGAACCATGGGAACGCCATGGGAGAACAGCAAAATAGCGGCAAAGTTTTTGCGTTGACGGTTGCGCAGCTCGTTGACGGCGGGGTCATCGGTTGGGCCTTCAATGCCGCAGTTCCAACTATAGTTGGCGTCGGACCCATCGGTGTTGTTGTCGCCGTTGGCGAGATTGTGCTTCTCGTTGTACGAAACCAGATCGTTGAGGGTGAAGCCGTCGTGGCAAGTGACGAAATTAATGCTGTGGTATGGTTCGCGAGCGCTGGTTTCGTAGAGGTCAGGACTGCCCAGCAAGCGGGTCGCCAGCGCCGAGGTCATGCCCGCGTCGCCCTTCACGAACTTGCGTACATCGTCACGAAAGATACCATTCCACTCCGCCCATCGTCCCCACGAAGGCAGAGTGCCGACCTGATACAGCCCGGCGGCATCCCACGCTTCGGCGATGAGTTTCGTATTGGCGAGCACCGGATCGTAGGCTAGGCTTTCTAACAGCGGCGGATTCTTCAACACTCGGCCATCCATGCCACGGCCGAGAACGGAGGCGAGATCGAAGCGGAAGCCGTCCACGTGCATTTCCATGACCCAGTAGCGCAGGCAATCGACAATGAAGTCGCGCACGACGGGATTGTTGCAGTTCACGGTATTGCCGCAACCCGTGAAATTCACATATTTGCCGGTCTCGGGATCGAGAATGTAGTAGGTCGAATTATCAATTCCACGGAAGGACCACGTGGGCCCGTGTTCATCGCCTTCCGCTGTGTGGTTGAACACCATGTCGAGAATGACCTCGATGCCCGCTTTATGCAGGTCGCACACCATTTGCTTGAACTCGCGAACCTGACCGCCATCGGCGCGGTTGGATGAGTAGGCGGTGTTAGGCGCAAAAAGTGCTGTAGGCTGATACCCCCAGAGATTCAGCAGAGGCTCGCCAGTAAAAGGATTGACGCGATTCGTGTCGCTTTCCTCGAACTCGTTGACGGGAAGAAGTTCTACCGCTGTCACTCCCAGTTGTTTGAGATAGGGGATCTTCTCGATGAGTCCGGCGTAGCTTCCGGGATGCGCGACCCCAGAAGAGGAGTGCACCGTGAGGCTGCGCACATGCGCTTCGTAGATGATGCTGTCGACCAGGGGAATGTTCAGTGGCTGATCGTTACCCCAATCGAAATCGTTTTCTACCAACAAGCTGTTGCGATAGGGCCGTTTCCCGGGCGGATATTGCCCCCAGGCCCCACCGTTAGAGAGCACGCGGGCGTAGGGATCGAGCAACACATGCGAAGGGTCGAAGCGATACACGTTCGGATCAGGATTCGGCTGCATATCGAAGCGGAAACCATATTGCATGCCGGAATCGAGCCCTGCCACGAAGGCGTGCCACACCTGCCCGGTGCGGTTGGAATGAGGATCGAGTGGAAACTCAACAAAGGCATGTTCAGCTCCGGGCTGCAAGAGAACTAGCGTGCAGGACGTCGCATGTTTCGAGAAGATTGCAAAGTTGATACCGCTGCGGCGCAAGGTTGCGCCCAGGGGAAGAGGAACTCCACGGTTGACGCGATAGCCAGCGACCGCGGTCGTGGAAGATTCCTTGGGCTGACTTCGAGCAAACGATTTAATTGGCATGGGCGGTGGACCCGGGTGGTGCACGGGCCAAGAGGATGGATAGCAGAAAGCGGCAGGAACAGCAAGGAAAAGCAGCGGGAGCAGCTACAAAGGTCCTTCGACCTCGCATAAACAAAAAATTACCCAGTCTTGCGAAACCGGGTAGCGATGATGACATTGCATGGCTAGCGCTTGATCAGTTGCAGCGCTATGTCGCGTCCCATCGTCGTCGAGAGATTGATCCAGAGCATGGCCAACGGCTCCAGATACCTGGCGATCTTCAGCGGCCCGGCATCGACGGGATCAAACCCGATGTCGTTAATGAGTTGGTTGGCGATCGCTTTGCTACCGGCGTCGTCACCGGCATAAAACATGGTCAGGTTGACCGCTCCAAACTTCGGGTTACGCATATTGCCGAAGCCAGTGGTATTGAAGGCCTTCACCACGCGTGCGCCTGTAGCCAACTGGGCAACGGTTTCGCCGGCCGAGGTGGTCATCCCCACCGCAAGATCGAAACTGGGAGTGATCGGATTGGTGCAATCGATCACCAGTTTGCCAGACAGGTCGTTTGAGCTGAGCACCGACTTCACGGCGTCCCAAGGCAGCGCGAGCGCCACTACTTCACTTTGGGCAATGGCATCGGCGATCGAGGCGAAGTTGCGATCCTTCCCCGACTCTTGCTCAGGGAAGCGGGAGCCGTAAACTACGTCGTGCCCGGCCGCCTTCCAACCATCTCCCAGCGCTGTTCCTACGTTGCCACTGCCAAGAACCGCGATCTTCATATCTTTCCCTCGAATTCTCTAAATAATTTTGTACTGTATTCGGTTTTGTGTTGGATGCCAATAAGAGAACCGAGGTTCATCGGCATGCCGACGAGCCTTTCAGCTGTGGAAAAGAAGCTCGCGTGCAATACGGGCATACAACTCGACGGCGTCGAGCAACTGTTGCTTCTCGATGTACTCGCCTTCGGTGTGGGCGACATGAATGGATCCGGGACCGATGAGCAAAGGCTTACCCCAATTCGTGAGCGCGGGAATATCGGTGGTGAAGGCCGCAACTATGGTCTCGATTCCCGGCACGGTAGTGAACTCCATGTAGGGGATCTCGAGCTTGAATTCGGCTTCGGATTTGCCGCCAACGGCATCTGTTATTTGTCGACGCAAGTCTAGCGCCGGCCCGACGAGTCGAAAGAGCAGATGTGCGCGTGCTTCGTCGGGAATAACGTTAGGCGCGCGCCCTCCTTCGATGAGGCCAATGTTCATAGTGCATGGGCCAGCCTTGGGATTCACCGGAAGCTTCAGTCGCCGGACATCCTCCAAGGCATCCAGCAGCTTCTCAATTGCAGACTCGCCGAGTTCGGGGTAGGCGGAATGCGCCATTTTGCCGCGCGCGGCCACTTCCACACGTAGCGTGCCTTTAGACGCCACCGCGAGTTTATTCTCAGTAGGCTCACCGTTGATAAGGAACTTCGCTCCGCGAGGCTGCTGGTTGGCGGCCTGCGCGCCCTGGCTGTCGCGCTCTTCGCCGACTAAGAAAAGCAGGCCCACGTGAATATCGTCACTCTTCAGCTTTTCGCCGGCCGCGATTTGCGCCACGATGATCCCTTTGGCATCGCAGGAGCCGCGTCCGTAGATGCGGTCGCCGGTTTCGGAGGAAGGCACAAAGGGCGGTACCGTGTCCATATGCGTGGAAAACACCAGCTCTGGACGCGGATGGCCACGATGCGTTGCCCAAAGGTTGAAGCGATCCTCTTCGACCGGCATGCGCTCGACGTCGTAGCCAAGGTGCGTCAGTTCACCCGCAAGTACCTCGGCGACCGCAGGCTCTTGTCCGGTGGTCGACTCGATATCGATCAGCTTACGAGTGAGGGCGAAAACGTCCATCTCCGAAGAATAGCGTATTGTGCCTCGCTGCAGATGGAGAAGCCGCATCTGACTGGAGTGGGCCGGTGTTTCCCCGCGAGCTTTAGTACAGTAACTCCATGAAGCAATCCCCTACCCCGAAACAATTCCTGCAGAAGCACTCATTGAGCCTGGCGGCGCTGGGAGTGGTGCTGCTCTTGATCGTGCTCTATTGCTTATCGAACCCCGACACCCATTTCGGCTCGTTTTTTGGCAATGCCATCGCCGACTGGACGGGTGTAGTTGTGACAGTCGTAATGACCAAGTACCTGTACGAAAAAGGGTCCGCCGAGAGCAAGCAACCCAAAGGCAAGCTGCCGTCGGCGATCCGAGAATTCGTGCGTGAACATTCGCTGACCTTGTTTTTGCTGGTGACCGGCATCGGCTGGGTCGTCGCGTTCAGTGCAATGCGGCCGAATAGCCGGTGGGGACAAGTGGTGGGCAACATTGTTTCAGAATGGACACAGATCCTGGGGCTGGTCCTGATGACCAAACGACTATTGGAGGTAGGTTCGAAAGAGAATGCGCCGAGCCACCCGTCCGGGCATACGGACAGGCAGTAAATGCATCCTACTTGGAGGCGATTTCATGAATGTGGGAGTAAGGGCAGTCCGCAACGTCCGCCGAGACCGCGTCAAATGCGGGCACGGATAAAACGCTTGCGGCGCTGCATCGGATGACTCATTTGTGAAGATAAGCCCAAATCTGAACGGAGGATGAATGCGTTCGTTAGCTGTGATTGGAATTGTAGTACTCGTGCTGGGAATATTGGCTTTCGTTGTTCCGTTTCCCACCAGCCATTCTCATGGCGTCACAGTTGGAGATAGTTCCATAGGCGTCACGACCCACCATGATGAAAAGCTATCGCCGGCAATCGGAGGCGTACTGTGCGCCGCTGGAGTCGTGTTGCTGATAGCGGGTTCGCGGAAGGCCACCGCCTAAGTCCTAGAATGAAGTCGGCGTTTGCGACGGGCTGGCGACGTCAAGTGACAAGGTAATGGTTCTGTTCCTCGTCCGTCGCAGGAACGCCTTCCGGCAGGCTACCGCCGTTGTATTCAGCGAGGCGGTTCTTCCACTTCAAGAACTCGGTGATCGTCTGCGGCTCGATGCGCACCTCTACGCGCCGCAGGCTCGCTAGTAGCAAATTCATTTCTTTCATCAAGCCAACCGGGGTTCTCAGGTCCTGCTTCCCCGGTTTCACCGATACTTGCACATCTCGGCCTTTGCATTCGAGGAGGCCCCAATGCTCCGGCACTTCTCCACGGGCAATCAAGCCCACCGGAGCCATATAAAACCGTCGGCTCCCCAGGCCCTCGTCCGGTTGCAGGCGAAATGGCTTGTTCGCGTCGGCAAGAAAGTCAGTGCGCGAGACCTTGCATTCCACGACCACAGACTGGCACGAGCCTTTCCACCCGATCACATCAGGAACTTCGCCAGTAATGCAATACTGCTCAGACAGAATGATGCCGCATCTGTAGGTGTAGCGGAGCCACTCCACGGCTCGCTTCACCAACTGCGCGTGCTTTGCCCGGGAAGATTCTCTCGGCATGCTGCTGTTGTAACCGGAATTTCGAAGCTTGGGTAGTATCGGAAGAGTGGCGGCCAGACACATTCCGCAATGCTGGCGGGTCCCGGTCCCCTAATCGTTTCGTGTAATATCAAGGATTCGCATGGCGTGGATGATCCAAGCTGAGAATGTTCGCAAAACTTACCGCATCGGCAAAGTGGATGTGCCCGCGTTGCGTGGCGTTTCCCTCCAGGTCGAGAAGGGCGAATTTGTCAGCATTGTAGGTCCGTCTGGAAGCGGCAAGTCCACTCTGTTTTACATCCTAGGCGGGCTGACGCACGCCGACTCCGGACGGGTGCTTATCGACGCCACCGATTTCACCGCACTCTCGGATTCGGCGCGCACGCGAATGCGCAAATCCAAAATCGGCTTCGTCTTCCAGAAGTTCAACCTGCTGCCAACCCTGACCGCGAACGGCAACATCGAGATTGCCCGTGATATCGCCGGCAAGAGCAATGGGAATAGCAGCCACGAATATATCGATCGAATCACGCGACTACTGGGGATTGACAAGCGTCTCGACCACCGCCCTTCCGAGCTGAGCGGAGGTGAGCAACAACGAGTTGCCCTGGCGCGCGCGTTGGTGAATCAACCCGCCATTGTGCTGGCCGACGAGCCTACCGGCAATCTCGATTCGGAAAATTCCGAAATTGTTCTGAGAATGCTGCGCCAATCGAACCAGGAGCTGGGCCAAACGGTATTGATGATTACGCATAACCCCGAAGCCGCGTGCTATGGCGACCGCATCATTCATATGCGCGATGGTTCCATCGTGCCACCCGAGAAGGACCCGCAATGGAGCCTCCGCCCATGACTGAAGATCTTCGCTCTCCCATCCTGCCTGGAAAAGGCGCCTCCGACTACGAACGCTACCTCCGCACCGATGAGTTGCTCTCGCTGCAGAAGTCGGCGGAGGAAATGCTGCATCCGGACGAGCTGACCTTTCAGGTCACGCACCAAGCTTCAGAATTGCTGATGAAGGGAGCTGCCTGGGAACTTGATCGTGCACGGCTGTGTATTCACGAAGGAGACTTCAAGAACGCTGCGCGGCTCCTGCGGCGAGTCAACAAGATGCTCGACCATCCGCTCCGCATGCTCAGCTTGCTGGAGACCATTACGCCCTACGAGTATCACATCATCCGCGCCGGACTTGGCCACGGGAGCGGCCTTGATTCACCGGGATTTCTCGCTCTGCTGCATATCGCCCCTCGACTCGGCGACGCTTTCTTCGAACAGGTGAAAAATGCGGGATTGACTCTGGAAGAGCTGTATCGACGTCATACGGAGTTCTTCGAGTTGCACGATATTGCCGAGGAGTTGGTGGATTATGACGAACACATGCAGCTGTTCCGCTATGCCCACCTCAAGCTGGCACAGCGAATCATCGGCGGCGGGGTGGTCGGCACAATGGGAACGCCAGTGGAGGTACTGAAGCAGAGAATGGAGTATCCGCTGTATCGCGCGCTCTGGGACGTGCGCAATGAGATAACCTCCCGGGTGAACGCCGACCATGCTACTGGACATGGCGGAGTGTATTGACGATCTCAAACTCTTGACCCTCCGCCCCCAGCAGTCTTCGGGCTCCTTAACTCCGTGTTCAGCTCTGATTTTCAGCCGAGGAACAAAACTATCACCCCCGCTGCTGAACAAGTGCAGCACGCTTGCCGCGCAGCACTCGTGCTAGCTATAATCCGCGCACGTCGAAGCGAATGAGGGAGCCGGTGTGCCCATAGGAACGGCAGTCCACGAGCGGACCTTCGCACTCTGCCAGAGCCTGAATTACCGTGAGTGGTCGGGATTTTACGCGGTCAGTGTCTATGAGACGCACCACGAACACGAGTACAACGCCATTCGGAACGCGGCTGCCCTTATCGATGTAACCCCGCTGTTCAAATACATGGTCTCGGGACGCGACGCCACCCGCTTCGTCAATCGCGTAATCGCTCGCGATATCAACAAGGTCGCGGTCGACCAGGTGATCTATTGCTGCTGGTGCGACGAAGAAGGCAAAATCATCGACGATGGCACCATTACTCGGTTGGAGGAGAATCGCTACCGCTGGACCGCCGCCGATCCCAATCTGCGGTGGTTTCGGCAGAACGCCATAGGACTGGACGTAGAGATCGAGGAGATCACCGAGCAGGTCGCGGCACTTGCGTTACAAGGGCCAACTTCGGGAAAACTCTTGAAGAGTGTCGCCGAGGCCGACATCGAAAACCTGAAGTATTTCCGCAAGACCAGCGGCAAAATCGCCGGCATCCCGGTGGATATCTCGCGAACAGGCTACACCGGTGATCTGGGATATGAGATTTGGATCCCGTGGCAGGACGCCGTCAAGGTGTGGGACGCGCTGATGGAGGCAGGCCGCCGATTCGACATTCATCCCACAGGCATGCTGGCTCTCGATGTCGCCCGAATCGAAGCCGGGCTAATTCTGGCCGACGTTGACTACATCAGCAGCAAGAAGGCGCTAATCGCGTCGCAAAAATACACTCCCGTCGAAATCGGCCTGGGCAAGCTCGTCCACTACGAGAAAAAGAATTTCATTGGCCGGCAGGCGCTGTTGGAGGAAAAGCAAACCGGACCTCAGCGGCTTCTAATGGGGCTGGAAATCGACTGGAATGAAGTTGAAGCGCTATTCGACCGCATGGGGCTCGCGCCACAGACACCTGCTACCGCTTCCCGCGCACACGTACCCGTGTACAAGGGTCGAGATCAGGTAGGAAAAGCGACCTCGACCACCTGGTCGCCGTTACTGAAGCAACTGATTGCATTGGCCAGTCTGGAACCTCAACACGCAATCCCCGGCGCCCGACTGCAAATGGAAATAACCGTGGAGGCGGTTCGGCACAGAGTGTCGGCCACCGTCCGTTCCCTGCCGTTCTTTAATCCCTCACGCAAAACCAAAACACCCGTGTAAGGACCTGATGTACTCACAGTCACTGCAGACAAGAATGCCGCGGGTTCCACAGCTGCAAAGATAAGTGGTGAGACTACAGTCTAGTGCCAGCAGAGGCGTTTATCTTAACTTCATTCTTGGGGTAAAGCAGGCGCTCAACCGTGCGATCCATGGTGTCGAGCAGGCTGTCGGCCGGCGGCTGAAATTTGGCATCCTCCAAGGCATAATTCCATTCTGGAGACCGAGCGCCACCTTTGGCGCTGGTGCGTACCGGCGCCCAAGCCGTATAGGCCAGCCACAGCAGGGCCGCCAAATCATAGGCAGCGCAGTTTATCCGGCGCAAAAGCAAGCCGTGACCTGCGTGCGACATGCCAGTCGCGGTCAACATGTTTACGGAGGCAAACAAACCAAATCCCAGGGCGATTCCGAACAACACGTGACGTCGCGAAATACCAAGGTATTCACTGAAGAACAACAGAAAAAATACCAGCCCACATTGCATCAAACGCACGCTGCGGTCAGCCAGCAAAATCATTGCGTTGAAGAGGTCAGCGTGGTCCGCGTGAGGAGTGTTGACAGCCCACATCCCACCAACAAGAAGCAGAACCAAAATCGACCAGCGGAAGAGGATGACACTCAGGTCACGCAGCGCTTCGTAGGGTCTAAATGCGTCCTTGAAAATTTCCTGCAAAACAGCGAACGAGATCAGCACACTGACTGCGGAGATACCCCAGTAGCCGTAGTAATAGAGGTATGGCGACCTCTGGACACACAACAGAAAAGTTACGGTAAGGACTTGGAGAATCGTGTAATTAAAGAAATACGGATACTCCCTGTGCAAGCCACGCCTGAACAACGACACCACCACTCCCACCTGGAAAAGCGCAGAGGGCAGCCACAGCATGTAGTCGATCAGGCTGAAGTGCATGGCAACTCCAGAAGGATATCTCTGAATGCCACTATAGACAAGCCGGATTTTGCGCAATCCAACTTAAGGTCTTCTTTTGCCGGTATTTAGATTTCTACCCCATTTCGGGAATCGAAGTACAGTGCCCACAATTGTCCCTGTAGCTGGGTGTCGTTGCAACCCTGCGTGCCGGGACGGCAGCTCGGCATCGGTGAGCCATCGCCCGCGCGCAGCTTCAATTGGTCGTCATTGCAGCCCTGCGTACCCGGTCGGCAGCTCGGCATCGGTGAACCATCGCCCGCGCGGCAGCTTCAACTGGTCGTCATTGCAGCCCTGCGTACCCGGTCGGCAGCTCGGCATCGGCGAACCATCGCCCGCACGCAGCTTCAATTGGTCGTCATTGCAGCCCTGCGTACCCGGTCGGCAGCTTGGCATCGGCGAACCATCGCCCGCGCGCAGCTTCAATTGGTCGTCATTGCAGCCCTGCGTACCTGGACGGCAGCTTGGCATCGGTGAACCATCGCCTGCCCGCAGCTTCAATTGGTCGTCATTGCAGCCCTGCGTACCCGGTCGGCAGCTCGGCATCGGCGAACCATCGCCCGCGCGGAGCTTCAACTGGTCGTCATTGCAGCCCTGCGTGCCTGGACGGCAGCTCGGCATCGGCGAACCATCGCCCGCGCGCAGCTTCAACTGGTCGTCATTGCAGCCCTGCGTACCTGGACGGCAGCTCGGCATCGGTGAGCCATCGCCTGCGCGGAGCTTCAACTGGTCGTCATTGCAGCCCTGCGTGCCTGGACGGCAGCTCGGCATCGGCGAACCATCGCCTGCGCGCAGCTTCAATTGGTCGTCATTGCAGCCCTGCGTACCCGGTCGGCAGCTTGGCATCGGCGAACCATCGCCCGCGCGCAGCTTCAATTGGTCGTCATTGCAGCCCTGCGTACCCGGTCGGCAGCTTGGCATCGGTGAACCATCGCCTGCCCGCAGCTTCAATTGGTCGTCATTGCAGCCCTGCGTACCCGGTCGGCAGCTCGGCATCGGCGAACCATCGCCCGCGCGGAGCTTCAACTGGTCGTCATTGCAGCCCTGCGTGCCTGGACGGCAGCTCGGCATCGGCGAACCATCGCCTGGAACCAATAGCGCGTGACTGATGTCGCAGAATCCGTCCGCAGTGCAAGATGACATCGACCAGAAGCTGTCGCTGGCAGCTACTGGTTGCGCCGTGGGGCTCAGGGAATAGGGGTTTGTGGCAGCGAACAGGACTCCGGCAGACAGCAGCGTGCCGATGACAATAACCAGAATATTCTTCATACAATCTCTCCTTAGGTGTTTCTTGACAGGTCTTTCTCGACCTGAGTTATGTAAAAAACGGTGCGCGACGGGGAATCAATTCCTTTCATCGCAGGCTGACAAAGTCGGAGGCACAGGTGACGAACCTTCTCCAATGACGATCACGGTACTCAGGGAACCTACGGAGGTGGCTCCACTCACGGCACTGAGAGCTCCCGCTAACATTAAGGCGGCTAAGGCTGCGATCATTGTTTGTTTCATGGTTGTTACGTCCTCCTGAATTGAAGTTTTCTCTGCGTTTCAAGGTTCTGTCCATAGTGGACTATCTTGTGGGCGGGGCCCTCGTTTAGCCGGCGAGTCACTGTAGCGGGTTGTATATTAACTTTCTAGTAAACATATTCGGTTCACATCCCCCTCGGTCCGCGCACGGCTTTTCCAAGGTTTGTGGGCTATTGGTCGCGCGTGTAACGCTCTGTGGACCTGCTGCCACGCATTCGCATTATAGAGAGGGCAGTCTGAAATCCCACAGAATTCGCAGCAGTTACTTAATGACGGAGGTACATGTACTAAGGGGGGATTTGCTCTACCGCTGTGCGAAGTATTGCGCAATTTATACCGCCGCAGGGTAAGATTTTCCTCTATGCCGGGACCACCTGATCGCTACCAGACACCAAATGTTACGACCAGCACCTATCAAAAGCCGAATGCCAACGGCGGGGCGGAGTCGGCAAGTAAGACCACCCTAAATTCGTCGCTGCAGCCCTCAGAAGTTTGTCCTAACTGCTCTTCCTCTCTGCGGCAAAACCACTGCAAATCGGTTTGCCCGAAGTGCGGATACTACCTCAGTTGCTCTGACTTCTATTGAATGGACTGCACGCTGAACTCCATTTCTCTCGGTGGTTGTTAATGAAGCTGGCGGCGATCGCCAGCCAAGGCCTTTCAACTCCGTATCGCCACTTGCGTGGTGTGGAGATACAATTGAGTGACTTCCAAGGAGGACCGCATGCAACGCACAGCCACCGCCCATTGGTCGGGTGGTCTGAAAGACGGGAAAGGCACTATTTCCACCCAAAGTGGTGTGGTTAACCAAACGCAATATTCCTTCAGCACGCGTTTCGAAAACGGCGTCGGAACGAATCCGGAAGAGCTAATAGCCGCAGCCCACGCCGGTTGTTTTTCCATGGCTTTGTCCGCACAGCTAGGCAATGCCGGTATGACCGCAGAGAGCATCGATACCAAGGCGACTTTGACCTTGGAGAAAACCGATGCCGGCTTTACCATCACCAAGGTGCACCTCAGCGTGGAAGTCAAAATTCCCGGTGCAGACCAAGCCAAGTTTAACCAGGCGACCCTCGAGGCCAAGAAAGGCTGTCCGGTTTCCCGAGTGCTTAACGCCGAAATCACCATGGATGCGAAACTCGTTTCCTGAACTCGACGGCTGCCCGGCATCGTGGCATGTTGTGTCAGGTAGCCTTTTCGAGGTTGTGCAAAACTTGCCGCTGCTTTAAAGTTCTAAGGCGGGGCAACGAAAGGATTCCCCAGGGCAAAGAAGATTGGTTTTACTGATGGTGTGCTTCGCAGTTGCGCTGCCCCTATTCGCCCAGAACATAATGTCGAACATTTGTGCGAGTCGACCACCGTTCTGAAAACTACCCCCGGTAAGCAGGACATGCCAAAAGCATTCTGGACAATTAAGCACCTAGGAGAACAAAATGAAAGTTTTAGCCAAGAGATTCGTACCTATTCTGCTCGTGTTAGGGATTGTATGGTTGGCCTTGCCCGCGTGGGGCGCCAACGATACGAAAGACGAGGAGACCATCAGAAATGCCGACAACGTGTTACGGGCAATGGTCGGCAGCAAGGACATTCCAGCCAGCGTAGTTGCGAAGGCTGATTGCATCGTCATTCTGCCCAGTGTGAAGAAGTTCGCCGTGGGCATTGGTGGAACCGGAGGCCGCGGTCCGATGACTTGCCGTGAGGGTGCCGACTTCAGTGGGAAGTGGGGACCGCCTGCCATGTACAGCATCGGCGGCGCCAGTGCCGGTCTTCAGATCGGCGGCACGGCTAAGGACTACATCGTCCTGGTCATGACGTCGACGGCGGCCAACAAGTTGCTGGATGGCAAAGTCAAGGTCGGCAGCGACGCGACCGCAGCGGCCGGTTCCGGAGCCAGCGCGAGTACGGGTACTGCTGACATGCTGACCTATTCCCGGACTTCCGGACTTTTCGCTGGCGTGTCGCTCGACGGCGCCTCGCTCAACCCTGACGGTGACGCTAACCAGCGCCTCTACGGGAAGACAGTCAGCGCGCGGGACATCGTGGGTGGCCAGGTTAAGGCCACGCCCGCGGGCCAGTCCTTGGTTTCGCTGCTCGACAGCAAAGCCGGCAAGAAGTAGCAATTAGAAATGACCCCACATAAGCTCGGCGGAGACATCTTGTCTCCGTCGGCCTGGTGGGCAGTACCACGTCTGAAGGCACGGCTCGAACGTTTCTCTGAATCCAGGCTAGGTCGACACGACTGCCATTCATGCGAACTCCCTCGCTATGGGAGTACCGGCCACCTCGCAGCCAACGGTCGGCGGTTCTCGGGCTGCTGGGAATTTTCGTCTTTATGACCTGCATAGACCTCAGGCAATCTCTCATCATTCGGCAATCTCTCATCCTAGGTAGGCAGCTGTCGTGTGTGCTGGCGCCAACCGCAAGGATAGCTACGATTGCACCCAGCGAGTCAGGTGGGAAACACGATATCAAGTAATGGATCAGCGGGCAGGAAAAGGTCGGGCACAGACCGACGTTTTGCCTTCTGAAGTTGGCGGTCCCAAATCCGTCGGATCAACCACGACCGTCAGTTTTGCGAACGTAGGATCTCACGAATCTCGCGGTTCACGCGGGCCGCATCTTGCGCCGCTTTGTCGATCAAGCCCAGCCATTTCTTATTGTTGTCGTCGAGTTTCGCCTGGGCCATGAGATAGGAAGCCTGCATAATAGTTTCAATGTAATTGCTGAGATCGTGCGAGAGGACACGCAATTTGGTAACAGTCTCGCTTTGTGTGTTTTTGCTCTCTTCCATTGCCGGTTGAGCCACGGTTTTCTCCTGCCTACCTGCGCTTGTCGCAGATTACCCCTAGGTCGGCTTGTGATATTGGACGCAAATCCGGGGAATTTCGTTGTTCACGCGTTTGCAATATCCCGAGTAACCTTATCACACCGTATCCGGCTCGACTTTGAATGTCGCGAAGATAAATTCCTGCAAATCTGCAACTTACAATAAAAATTAAGACATTATCTTGCTGGCTGACATGTTGCGACCTTTGCGCTGTCTGCCAGGGCTGATATGATTCCGGCAACAACCGCGCAACGCGAGTGTCCCGATGGCTCAAATCCGCCTGAAAACAAAATTGGTGCTTGCGATCAGCGGCATGGTATTCGCTGTAGTCGCGGTGTTTTCGTATTTTTACGTCTCGCATGTGGTGCGACAGCGTACTGCAGAGACGTATGACAATGCGGCTTTCGTGGCCAAGGAGATCCGCGAGAGCGCACGCGACGCATCGCAGATTGACCTCAGCAGCACCTTTGTGAATACCAACGACCCCAAGCAGGTTGAAGCCGTGCTCGACGAAGCCTTGCAAACGGACCCCGGCCTTAATACGTTGCTACAGTCCATCGTTGGCTACTCCCCGACGATCGCCGACGCTGCTATCACGGACGTTAGCGGACGGGCCATCGTACACACCGACCCCTCCGCGATTGGAACCCAATTGGAGTCACGGGAAGATTTTCAGGACGTGCGCAATGGTAGTTTCCGGCGCCAGCTTGCGGTTGTGTACGGTGCGCCGAAGGTTTACGACGTTTACCTGCCTATCCAGCGCGAGGGGCAACCGTTCGGCGACATCCGCGTGGGGATTTCCACAGTTCTTCTGAAGAGCGAGATTAAGCCGCAGCTCACACGCGCCCTTTTCTTCTCTGCTATTGCCATCCTGCTGTCACTGGCGTTGGCAGCCGGCGTCTCAAACATTGCGTTACGGCCGTTGGAGGCGATTGGCCGGCGCCTGGACCAGATGACCGCGGGTGTCCCCGACGTTATCCCGGAACCCGATCCCCGGGCCACCGATGAATACGGTCTGGTGAATACCAAGATTGACCGCCTGGGGCGCCAGATTCGCGACGTAAAGGAAGTTTTTAGCGCCCTCAAAGAAAACCTGGACCAGATCATGGGGACGCTGCAAGACGGACTTGTTCTGTTTACGCGTGACACGCGGGTGGTACTGGTGAGCGCTTCAGCCGAACGGTTCGTAGGTCGTCCCCGGGGAGAAATTCTGGGAAACGTGGTGGAGGGGGTGTTCAACGATGCTACCAAACTGGGCCGCATTGTTCTAGACGCCTTCGCGCTGCACCAACCTATTCCGCAACGCGAGATCGAGTTGGAGAATGGGCAGCGCATACAAATTGCCCTCGACTTCATTGCCGAGCGCGGGGAGCGTATTGGGGCACTTCTCACCATGCGCGACTCCGAATCTGTGCGCCGCATCGAGAACGAAATCGAACTGTCCCGCCGTCTGGCGGCGATTGGCCGGCTCACCTCCGGAGTAGCCCACGAAGTAAAAAACCCCATTAACGCCATCGTGGTTCACCTCGAACTGCTGCGTGAAAAAATGCGCGAAGTCGATCCTGACACGCGGCGCCACATGGACATCATTGGCCGCGAGATTCATCGCTTGGACCGTGTAGTAGAGACGCTGGTCGATTTCAACCGCCCATTGGAGTTGCGGCTGGTCGATTTCGATTTGCGCCGCGTGATTGAGGATGTGACCCTGTTGGCTTCGCCGGAGTCTGCGCGCCAGGGCGTCAAAATTGAAACCAACTTAGGCGGCGAGGCACTGCCGGTGAGAGCCGATGCTGATCTTATTAAACAGGCCCTGCTTAACGTTGTGATCAACGGAGTGCAGGCTATGGGCGACGGCGGAGTCCTCAGCCTCATCGCACGCCGCGACGAAACCGCAGCCATCATCGAGGTCCGCGATCAGGGTACTGGCATTCGCCCGGAGATCCGGGACAAGATTTTCAACCTGTATTTCACCACCAAGAAGGCGGGCAGCGGCATTGGCCTGGCCATGAGCTATCGCGTACTACAACTCCATAACGGTGGTCTCCATTTTGTAACCGAGATGGGACGAGGGACCACCTTTCGCCTGATTCTTCCTCTGGCGGGGACGCAGGAACTGAAGGACACAGAGATTGCGACTCGTATCTGATCGCGGGAATGCTCCGAACCACCCGTAATACTACGGTATCGAGGAGTGCAGGCTGAGGTTTATCATGGACATAGTCGTTCTGCTGGCTTGCTTTTGAGCAGTCGTTCGGCCAGAGACTGGCGCGCGGCAACCGTATTGCAGAACCTCACATGAACATTTTGCGCCAACTCGCTGCTACGGCTCTGATCTTGTTGTTGTTGCTGAGCGTGGCATGCAAAAAGAAAAAGCCACAGCTTCCGCCTCAGGCGCAGGCCCCCACTATCACGGTCCCGGTACCGGACGAAATCTCCGAGACGGCCCCGCCCCCTCTGCCACCGCCCGCACAGGAGGCGCCGCCGGCGGAACCGCAAAAGCCAAAATCACAACCTCATCATCGAAAGAAACCGTCGCAACCTCCAGCCACCAGCCCAGAAAACCCCCCAGCCAATGGTGCCGGCAATTCTACAATTGCCAGTGCCCATCCTCCACCGAACCCGACTGAGGGTGTCCCCGACACCGCAATCGCCGCTGACGTCACCAGTGCGCAGGTCAGCCAGCAGAAACAGACGACCACCGAACTGCTGGCCGCTGCCGAGAAGAACTTGACGAGTGTGAATCGCAAGCTGAGCCATGACGAACAAGCCATGGTTTCACAGATCAAGACGTACATTGCTCAGTCGAAGAAAGCCACATCCGAGAATGACTTCGAGCGCGCCTATAACCTGGCCACGAAGGCGCGCCTGCTCTCCGACGCCCTGGTCAAGAAATAGGTTCAGCTGCCTCTTGCAGCCGCTACTAGCGCTGCGATCAGCGGATGGCTTTTCCCTTTGAGAGCGGATCGTTCAGGTTGAAATAAGGTCCCAAAGAAAAATTGGTGGCCGGGCAGTTCGATGGCGCGTACCTCTCCATCAGGCCCAGTGGCGCCGACCTCTAGTCCGCCATTTCTCAGGCGTGCCACATAAGCGGGATTGGGACCAAAGCTGCAGTGGTACGTCTCGCGAATCTCGTCGGCGCCGTAGATCTGATGAAGCCGGCTTCCGGACGTCAGGTGCAGGGTTTCCTCCACCTCAACCAGGGAACAACTCAGCTTCGTGATCACAGGCTCTGCGCTTGAAGGATCACACTCGGCATGTTCAGCCTCAGCGAGATGTAACACGTTACGTGCAAATTCCAGAATGGCATGCTGACACCCGCCACAAGTTCCAAGGAAAGGCCGTCCCGTCTCGCGTGCCCGGCGAATAACGCGGAGGGCTCCCTCCATCGAACGATAAGGACTAGCCGGCACACACCAGAAACCAGCGTATTCTTCTAGATCAGCATCCCGCGCACATTCGGTCCCGAGCCAGACCGGTTCAACCAGATTGTCCTTGGCCGCCAGAGCCAGCGCCTTCGGAATGGCTCGGTGCGCCGTGACCTGGGGATCATAGTCGCCGATTAGGCAAATACGTACCGTAGGCTTCTCCACTAGCGCCTCCTCCTGCGTGATCGTAAGTCCATCGGGTCGTGCAAATGAATTCCCATTCACCCACGGGTTGTGCGCTTTCGACTGCGTTGTTCAGTGTTTCACTATATCTGACCGTTAAGGCGTCCCGCGGCTGGGTTACAGTTGAAGTATGAGGGAGATGTTCCAGCACCGTGGGATGCGGCTCATTTTTATCGCCAACCTCATTTCCATGATCGGGAGCGGCATGAACGCCGCGGCCGTGATTTGGTACATCCTTCAGGCGACCCATTCCGAAGTATCGCTGGGAACCTTGATTGCATTGCAGACCCTGCCTTCGCTGCTACTGCTGCCCTTTACCGGGGTGCTCATCGACCGCGAAGACCGGCGCCACCTGATGCTGTGGCTCGACTCCGCGCGCGGGGCCATCATCTTCTTCGTTGCCATGCTGGTGTTCACGCATCATGTGCGGCTGTGGCACCTGTACGCCATGAACATCCTGGTTGCTATCGGATTCTGGATGTTCTTCCCCACCGTGAATGCGCTCATCCAGGAGTTGACGCCGGACGACAAAATGCTGGATTCGAACTCCCTGCTGCTGGCGGCCTTACAGGGAGGCTGGTTGATGGCGGGCGCTGTGGTGGGCTTCATGTACAACTACGTCGGGCTGGGCGGAGTATTGCTCATTGACTGCGCCAGTTATGCTGTCTCGCTCGCATGCATCCTTCAGGTACGCAAAGGCAAGGTGACGGTCGCGCGTCCGATATCGGAGCCAACACCGGCGTCACCGGTCGGAGCGTTCGCCGGCTATATTCACGAGCTCAAAGAAGGCTACCGCTATGTGCGGCACAACCGCCGGGTGCTGCTGATTGGGATGGCCTGGGCCTTGTTTGTCGCGGCCATGATGACGCAAGGCGTACTGTCCGCGCCGTTGAGCGAGCGGATCCTGCATGGCGGAGCGGTGGGTTACGGATGGTTGAATGCCGGTTGGGCAGTGGGGGCCTTCGTAAGTGTTTTCTATGCTTCCAGGTTCATTCGCGGGCATGGCGCCAACCGCTCGGTAACAATGACTATGTCCGTCATTGCACTGTCGCTCTTCCTGCTTCCGATCTCACGTTGGCTGGCGATGGCGGTACCCATCTACTTCATGATGGGCTCCAGCCGGGGAGTTGGCGGCATTGCCCTCTCCAGCGAGATTATGCAGATGGTGCCCCGTCACTTCATGGGGCGGGTGCAGAACACTTTCTACTTCGCGGCCAGTGCCCTGCAGATCGGGACTTCACTGTTGGCCGGAGAAGCCGCCCATCGCAACGGCCTGACGTATGGTTTCTGGATTGTGGGTGCAATGTATCTGGGCGCTGGGCTAGCGGCATGGTGGCCCGCTCGGCAGGTCGAAACCGTGGTATATCAGCAGGACGATACGGCCGCGGACTAGGCTTTGGCGTTTCGATAGTCGACCCGGCTAGCCCCCAATGTGCACCATGGTCCTGGACGCAGGAACAAATCCTGGTTCGCCGATGTGGTGGCGCTCTTCCTTCTGTTCGACGGCGTGATGAATAAACTTGACCATCTCATCGTCGCCGGCGCCCCGCGCCATCAAGCCCGCCAGATCGTGCTCACGGACCGAGAATAGGCAGGTACGAATCTTGCCGTCCGAGGTGACTCGAATGCGGCTGCAATGGCCGCAAAACGGGTGGGACACCGGAGCGATGATCCCGATCTCGCCGACACCGTCTTCGAAGACATAGCGGCGCGCGGTTTCGCTGCGCGCGTGGCTAATTTCGCGCAGGGGCATGAACTCAGCCATGCGGCGCACGATCTCGTCTAGCGTCACAACGATCTCCGGCGACCAGACCCGGTCTTCTTCCAGCGGCATAAATTCGATGAAGCGGACGGCAACGCCTTCCTCGCGGGCAAAGCGGCCAAAGGCTGTGATCTGGTCGTCGTTGAAGCCGCGCAGCAGGACGCAATTAACCTTGACAGGGCTCAACCCGGCTCGCTGCGCAGCGCGGATTCCAGCCAACACGCGGTCGTAGCCGTTGGGCACGCGCGTGATGCGCGCGAACTCGCCTCTATCCACGGAATCCATCGACACTGTCACCCGTGTTAGGCCGGCATCGGCGAGCGGCTGCGCCATCTCGGTCAGCAGATGTCCGTTGGTGGTGATGGCGATGTCCAGCAAGCTGCCTTCAACCGTGCGCATGCGGCCGAGTTCACGGACCATCTCGATCAGACCCTTGCGCAATAACGGCTCACCGCCCGTAAGACGGACTTTCGTGATTCCCAAGCCGACGAAGACGCGCGCCATGCGTACGTAATCGGCAATGGGCATCTCTGGAAATTGCGGCCCGTCGGTGCCCGAGCGGCAATAGACACACCGGTAATTGCAGCGATCCGTGATCGAGATTCGCAGATCGTTGATGCGCCGCCCGAATTTGTCGGTTAGGAACACGCTTTTCGCTATCCGCTCTTCGATGTTCGCTAACGGCTCCAGCTATTAGCCGTTAGGGCTTCAACAAGCAATTCCGCCCAGCAATTTCCGTCTGTCATCCTGAGCGAGCGCAGCGAGTCGAAGCATCCCTATTGCCGCTCACTCACCACCCTGTACGTTTGCCGTGTCGTAACAGGGTCTCTTATCTCTATGACTCAAAGCTGTTTTTGTACGGGGAAAGGAGAACAGGGCTGCGTGAGGTATTTCAACGCGGCGGATCGTTTCCTTTCCAAGCACGGGAGGCATGGTGGTTTCCCGCCACACCCTCGGTTCCGCAAACTCGCGAAACACCGCCGCCGCAACCCTGGGTATTCCTGTAGGCCGCGGAGGTCGGAAACAGTACAGCCATTATAGATGCCCCGGGCTTCAGGAAGGCAGCAGTAACGAGGAGGGAATTTCTGCAGTCATCGTTATGCGGTCACCCGGGATACAGCATCGATTGCTGCGGACAGCTAAGCGCCTAATGGCTAAGAGCTAGCGGCGAACAGCGGCCTTCCTCACATCCCTTCGTAATTCGGTCCCCCGCCGCCCTCGGGTGGCACCCAGGTGATTATCTCGTACGGGTCCATGATGTCGCAGGTCTTGCAATGCACACAGTTTGACGGGTTGAGATGGATTTGCAATCCGCTGGGCGTGTCCGTCGCCTCGACCATTTCGTAAACATTGGCCGGGCAGAAATTCTTGCAGGGGTTACCGTACTCGGTCACGCAGCGTTCGTTGCAGATGTTGGTGTCATGAATCACGAGGTGCGCAGGCTGGTCCTCTTCATGCTTCGTCCCGGAGTGATACACGTCCGTCAGCTTGTCGAAGGTGAGCTTGCCGTCGCCCTTGGCTGGGCCAATGATATGCGCCTCCGGCCCACCGTCCGCCGGAAGCCGCTTCAACTGCTCCATCTGACGATGTCCGGCTTCGTTCGTGTAATGCGCGTGCAAGCCGCGGCCACCGGTGAACTGTTGAATCCCCGCATGGAGCATTCCCGAGATAAACCCGCTCTCAAAGCCTTGGTGGAAGTTGCGCACTGGCCATAGTTCGGTCTTGATCCAGCTCTTCTCGACACGGTCCTGGAAGGTCTCCAGCATCCCGATGGAAAAATCGTTCTTCGCCATGGCATCGAAGGCGGTCTCAGCGGCCAGCATCCCGCTCTTGATGGCAAGATGGATTCCCTTCAACCGCTGTGAATTCAAGAAGCCGGCAGAATCGCCGAGAACCATCCAGCCATCGCCGGCTAGCGGGGGAATGCACCACCAGCCGCCATAAGGCAGAGACTTGGCGCCATAGCGCACCATCTTGCCACCTTCCAGGAGCTTGGCAATGAACGGATGTTTCTTAAACTGCTGAAGGACATGATGAGGATCAAGACGCGGGTCGCTGTAGTCGAGCCCGGTAACAAAACCGAGCGAGACGAGATTGTCTTTGGCGCCATAAATCCATGCGCCCCCGTATTCATTGAAGGTCAGCGGGTAGCCCATCGTGTAGATAACTTCTCCCGGAGCGACGCGCCCGGCAGGCAGCTCCCATAATTCCTTCACCCCTACGCCGTAGGTTTGGGGATTACGTTCGCGATCAAGCTGAAACCGTCCGATGAGTTGCTTGGTCAGCGAGCCGCGGGTACCTTCGGCGAGGATCACGACCTTGGCCTTCAAATCGTAGCCGGGCTCGAAGTTGGACTGCCGTTCGCCGTTCTTGTCCACGCCTTTATCGTCGGTTCGCACGCCCACGGCGCGGCCGCTTTCGAATAGCAGTTCAGAACCGGCAAAACCAGTGAAGACCGTAATGCCGGTCTCTTCGACCTTGCTTCCCAGCCACTTCACGAATTTATTGATGGAGATCACATAATTCCCATGATCGCGCATCGGCGGAGGTGTGATGGGAAACTTGAACTTACCCGTTCGGGTCAGAAAATAGACCGCCTCCTTCACGACGGCGGCATCCAACGGCGCTTCTTTCTCGAAGCCAGGCAGCAGCTCGTTCATGGAACGAGGATCGAGCAGAGCGCCCGACAGACAGTGCGCTCCGATCTCGCGGGCCTTTTCAAGGACGTAAATATTCTCCTTCGTTAGCTGCGCGTCGGGATGCTTGGCGTTGTGTTCGTCAATGAGTTGCGAGAGGCGCAGGGCACAAGCCATGCCCGCGGGGCCTCCGCCGACGATGACCACGTCAGCTTCCATTATCGGACGTTCAACATCTGCAAGTGGTTTACGAAAAACGATCATTAGGCCTTTCCGAAATGAGAACTTACCATTCTATAGGCACCGCCTGTGACGCGCGGGTGAGATTGTAACAACCACGCAGCCCAGTCCAGCAGGCGATGGACCATATTGACCGACATGCGCCGTCACGCATAACTGCGTTTACGCAAAAAGAAAGGCGCAGGTTCATGCGCCCTCTTTGACGTTCAAGAATCTGCGTTCCCTGCCGCTAGACGCCCTTCGCTTTTTTCACTTCCTCTATCAGCGGCGGGACTATATCGAATAAATTACCCACCACAGCGACGTCGGCAATTTCAAAAATCGGCGCCTCGGAGTCTTTGTTGACCGCAATAATCGTGCGCGCCCCTTTCATTCCCACTACATGCTGGATCGCACCGCTGATTCCCAGGGCAAGATACAGCTTGGGGGCCACCGTCTGTCCCGAAGATCCGACCTGACGATCCATGGGCAGCCAACCGGAATCGCAAATTGGACGCGACGCCGCGATCTCGCCACCTAAGGCCTCTGCCAACTGCTTGGCAATTTCGATGTTCTTCTGCTCCTTGATACCCCGGCCGACTGCGACGATGATCTCGGCCTGGGTGAGGTCGACTGCCTGCTTCGCTTCTTTGAATGGAGCCTCGGGCTTGTTGCGAACCACGGCGTCGGCCACGTCGACATTCACCGTCTCGACCGGTGCCGGTGCGTCGCCTTGCCCGACCTGGTCGCCACGAAACGCGCCATTCTGGAAGGTCGCGAAGTACGGCGCGCCTCCAACAAAGCCCACGTCCGCAGCAAACTTACCCTGAAACATCTGGCGAGTGAATCGTAGAGCGCCGCTTTCATACTTATAGCCGACGGCATCGCTAATGAGCCCGCGATTCAAAGCGGCAGCAAGCTTGGGTGCGAAGTCGCGAACCTGGTAGGTGTGCGGCATCATCACCAGCTTGGGCTGCCTCTGTTCGATAAACGGCTTCAGTGCGGCCGCAAAGCCATCAGGGGTGTAGGGCTCCAGCTTAGCCGACTCGATGTCGTACACCTTCGACACTTTTTTCGCTGCGACTTCCTTGGCAATGTCGCCCACGCCGCTGCCAACCACGGCCGCTTCCAGCGTCCAGCCGGTTTCGACGGCGATGGCCTGCGCGCCCGTGACGGTCTCCCAGGAAACCCCATTCAGTTTGCCTTCGCGTTGTTCCACTACAACCAGGATGGTATCTGCCATTTTGATCCGATCTTCCCTGTTTTCCAGAGTTCGCGCGACCTGCGCGTAAACCTGATAAGCCTGCAATCTGCGCGCAGCTTGTTCGGCGGCGCGGCGCGGAACCATTCAATACAACACATCAATCGCGCAGATCGCCTTCATAAACCCTTCGGGTTCACGGATCGCGGTTTCTTATGCGAGCGCCAACGATGTTGAGTGTCAGACCTACCGCGATCAGCACAGCTGCGATGATCTGAAACCGCGTCTCTCCCAGCTTGAGCGCCGCCGGCTGAAAGAACATAACCAGGAATGCAAATAGGACCAGTACCCAGCCAATCACCATGAGGGCTGAGCCGGTTTCACGTTTTTCTTCCGATGACGGCATAGTGGCCTCCTGCCCGTCGCGACGGGCACGCCGACTTTGCCACTCTCACTGCTACCCAAAAATTCTTCCCTTGGCAGCGGCCTCCGTAGGTCGCCGGTCAGGCGACCTGGTTCTCTTCGGCGTCTTCTCTGCGCTGTTGCTCAGCCGTGCGCTGCAGATCACGTTGTCCCAGCCGGGTAGCGCCGACAGCACGCCGGTAGCGAGTTCCCATGATCACCAGCACCAGCCCCAATAGGCCCTCGATGCCCAGCCATATTGGCCAGAACCACGAACCATTGCGCAGGCTGATGAAGAAAAATATGCCCAGAATCGCGTCCATCCAGAGCAGTATCCAGCCAACTGTAAGCAAAACCGAACCAAGGCGGCGGTTCTCCACCGTGTTGTCAATGGCGACCTGATCACGATCAAATCCTGGCATAACCAGCCGAGCTCCTTTCGTGGATAACGTAGAACACCCGTTTAGATGCCAAATATGAACAGGGTTGCAAAAGGTTCGGAAGCTCCGCGACAGCGACCCCGTCGCCGGACAACGCTTGATTACCAAAGATCACGGACGCAACATCGAGTGCGTCGCGGCCAAGGCCGCTAGAACAACTTCCTAGATCACGCGTAATTCGTTGCGCAGCTTATCCACCAACTTCTTGGCAATCTCTCCCGGAGGACCTTCCAGCACTTCGGTCTTCTTGGTCTTCTGCGGGATGTACAGCTTTTCGATTTTCTGCAGGTTTTCGCCAAGCGCCGACTTGACTTCGTCGAAACTTACTTTCTTGAGCGGCTTGTTCTTCGCCTGCTTGATACCGATCAGCGTTGCATAACGCAATTTGTTGATGCCCGACTGGATGGTCAGAAGCGCTGGCAGCGGCATATCGACGAACTGGAAGAAGCCTGCCTCCAGTTCGCGCTTCACCCTGATTCCGCTGTCGCTCTTTTCGATTTGCATGATGATGGTGGCGTGCGGCCAACCTAGCAACTCAGCCAGAATGACGCCGGTCTGCGCAAAGCCATAATCATCGGACTGCAACCCGGTGAAGATGAGATCGAAGCTTTCGTCTTTAATGGCGGCGGCGAAGGCCTTCGCGGTGTTGAACGCGTCGAGGGTAACAAAGCCGTCGCCCTCGAGGTGAATGGCACGGTCGGCACCTTTGGCCAGCGCCTCACGCAACACCTGCTGCGCCCGCGCCGGGCCGCTAGTGATTACTACCACTTCGCCGCCGTGTTTCTCTTTCTGACGCAGCGCTTCTTCCAGGGCATAGGCGTCAGGCTCGTTCACCTCGTAGGACACATCTTCGCGAATCCACGTGCCGCCTTCATTCAGCTTCAGGGGCGCGTCTTTCTGCGGAACCTGCTTCATGCAGACCAGGATCTTCACCAGGGCTCCTAACAGTGCACGGAATGTTTCAGCACATACCGTGAAACAGGCGAGTATAAATGAGCGGAGTGAGGATGGGAAACGCGATGTGACGGTGGGTTCCGAAACGGGACGTTCGCACGAAGGGCGTGCGGCGGACAACTCCGTCGCTCACCGAAGGACCAACTGTTAAGAATTTGTTTGCTCCGCTTCCAGAAGCTTTTTCTTGCGTTCCACTCCCCAGCGATACCCCGCCAGGTCGCCATCGCTGCGGACGACGCGATGACACGGCACGGCCAGTGCTACAGGATTGGTAGCGCAAGCACGAGCCACGGCGCGGACCGCTTTCGGATCGCCGATTTCGCGCGCGATCTCAGTGTAGCTGCGCGTCTCGCCGCGCGGAATCCGTTGCAGCGCCTCCCATACTTTTTGCTGGAAAGCGGTGGCGCGCACGTCGAGCGGCAAGTCAATCATGGTCTTCTCGCCGCCGAGGCTAGACAGCAGTGGCTCGATGTATCGACGCATGGCAACATCGTCACGATGCAACGCGGCCGCATGGAATTCGCTGCGAAGATCCCGCTCCAATCCAGTTATATTGTCGCCAAAGCGGACAGCGCACAGACCGCGCTCAGTGGCGGCAACCAGCATCCGGCCCAACGGAGTTGGCGCAATTGCGAACGTGATTGTGGCACCCGCACCGCCGCGACGGTAAGTGCCCGGCGTCATGCCCAGCTGCGGGCCCGACTTCTCATAGAGACGGCTGGGTGAGCTGAAGCCTGCTTCATAGAGTGCGGTAGTCACATCTTCTCCATTGCGCAGTTCGGTTTTGACGTGCTGCATGCGTCGTGCGGATTGATACTCGCGCGGACTGAGCCCCGTTGCACGCTTGAACAGCCGTTGCAGATGGAAGGGGCTGAGCCCGACACGTTTGCTAAGTTGGGCGAGGGTGACCACGCCTTCGGCGTTGTCGAGCAATTGCCGCGTCCGCAGCACATACTTCGCCTGGGCAGAGATTTCCGTTGGCTTGCAACGCAGGCAGGCGCGGTAACCGGCGCGCTCGGCTTCGCGGGAATCGGGGAAAAATTCAACCGAGTCGCGTCGCGGACGACGGCTGGGACATGATGGACGGCAGTAAACGCCGGTGGTACGTACCGCAAAAACGAAGCGCCCGTCCTGCCGGGCATCGCGAGCCATCACGTGCTGCCAATGGCTTTCGTTCCGGTTTTCATTTTGAAGTTCGGTTTGCATGGTCACAGCGTAGCTCCGCCTCGAGGACGTCGCTATCCGGCCCTTGCTGGCAAAGCGTTTTGCTGATGCCACCTCTTTGACGACGGCTTCGCGCGCCGCCTTCCAAGGCACCGTTACCTTCGAATTAGTCCCAGTGTTTTTCACGTTCCCAAATGTCGTACAGGTTCACTTTCAGCCCCCGCGCATACCAGATGTCGAACCTCTCCAGCGCGTAGGGATACTCAAAGTGGCCGGCAAATTCAGCGTGCTCGCTGATGCTCTTGAGGTGCTCAGGATTGCCTTCGTCAACGATGATGATGCTCTCGCCGCTGTAGCCGTGAATGCCCCAGTACCAGTAGTTTTGATGAAAACAAATGGCCGGCGGCAAGCCGTACTTTGGCCCGAAATAGTCGATCGCGCCGGCTTGTCCGTAATCGCTGGTTTTG
The DNA here is from genome assembly GCA_963748225.1 of uncultured Acidobacteriaceae bacterium. GTDB lineage: Bacteria > Acidobacteriota > Terriglobia > Terriglobales > Acidobacteriaceae > Bog-257. Next base: position 140,294 of record CAVVHW010000007.1, on the reverse strand, counting down.
ATTGCGGTTTTGGCCTGCACGTCGGGCGGGAGGCTGTGGTAAACACGCGCTACCTCAACGACCATGGCTTCCCAGCCCAGCTCGTCCGAATAATACTGTGGCAGCGGAGAGCGCGCGTGACTGTGCTCGCTCACGGGCGGCGTGAAGTGTATGGCTCGTATGAAGGCAACAAACTGCGCAGGGCTGATCACGGGCGCCAGCAGCGGCAGAAAGAACAGGAACGGAATCAACAGGATCAAAACAAATGCGGGCTTCAGCCAGCTCCTGCGCGTTTGCTCGATCCACTCCGCGCAAACCACGGCGCCTGCCGCAAACAGCATGGGATACGCTGGGGCAACATAGTAATCCTTGCCGTGCAGGACCATGAAGACGACGAAGGTGACCACGAAGGCCCAGCCCAAAACCCGATAGCGCCTGCCTTCGCGGCCAAAGGACAGCCAGCCCAATCCCACCAGCCACAGAGGGAGCGCGAAGGGATTCACCATCAGGATCTGTTGCAGAATAAACTGCACCGGATTCAGCGCGACGTCGCGGCCACTGGCGCGAATGTTGTGCATCAACTGCACGAATGGCCAGTCGCGATGAAGGTTCCAGAGGAAGTTCGGCAAGAAAATCAGAAATGCGATGGCGCCGGCGATCCAGATCCATTTGTGAGCAAAGGTCTTGCGTTCAGGCGTGAACAGTAATCCCAGGACAATGCCGAGTCCGAACACTGTTATCGAATACTTGTTCTGCAAGCCGACGCCCGCCAACACCCCGAACCACAGCCACAGTTTCTGATTGCCGGTCTGAATGATGCGAATGACGATCGAGGCACAGCCCATCCAGAAGAGGGCCTCGAAGTCGTTCGTACCGAGCAAGTGGCCGTTGATCACGAACACCGGTGAAACCGCCATCGCCAAAGCTGCCAGTGCCATTGCAAAGCGGTGCCCGCCGAATTGGAACGCTTGGTATCCGGCGAGGGCGATGGCGCCGCAGCCTGCGATTGCGGGAATGAGACGGATGACGAACAGCGAGGATCCGAATAGGGACATGACCAGTCGCGTTACCGCTGGAATGAACGGCGGCATGTCTACGTAGCCCCAGTCCAGATGCCGGGCGCAGGCAATGTAATAGAGTTCGTCGCGAAAAATGCCGTAGCGGTTGGCGGTCAACAGATGCAGCAATAAGCGCGCCACAACGATAAGTGCGACCATCGCAAAGCCAGTCGCATACCAGCGCATTGAATCCTTGCGATCGCCCAACTGAGACAGATTAGAGGCCGCAGATGTCATCAGCCACTACTCCTGAGCACGAGTCTTCACCGAGAATAATACGGGATCAGGAGGGAACGCGTTACGCCGAAGGCCGAATCTGTCAGCGAGTAAAACAAGTCGGTTCAATGTGCAGGAGGGGTTTTAAACAGCAACCCCACCCAAGAAGAGCCTGGGTGGGGTGCTGGGTACTTCAAGCGTATCTATAGGCTTTGCCTCCCCGCGAACTCTCGCGAGGATAGCTCCGGTTGTTAGTGGCAGTTGCTGAATTTCAGGGACGCCACGCGTGTGCTCCAGTCGAACTGGGTATTCGGGACGGTGTAATACTCTGTGGTGTACCAGAAGGTACAACCGTCCGCGCCATCGATGGCCATGCTGCTGTAGTCGCCCCAACGATTCTCGGTACCGCTCTGCGATCCTGTACCGGCGAAGATCGGGACCTCAGCCTCCAATTGTCCGAGAGCATCGGTTGTGACGCGGCCCGCGGCGGCTATCGACGGATACACCGATGAACTGGACAGGCTATATCCGACGAGGATGTCGCCGACGTTGTCTTGGGCCATCGAGCCCATCCAGCGGGAGTTGGAGTCAGGAGCATAGGTGCCTGATTGGAAGAGGGTCAGCCCGCTGATAGTGACCGGTCTCGAGGCAGCCCGAAATTCATACCATCTTACGCCTGCTTGTCCCCCGGAAGCGCTCACCACGTGGTTTACATACCAGTGCTGGTGAGGTTGGCCTGCGACGGATTGCACTACCGATTCCGACGCTGGATCGGCCCAATAGGCGAAGCGATACATCACGCGATCGCTGAGCGGAGCCACGCCCAGACCACCGGGCTCCGGAATACAGGCTCCCCGTATGGCGTTGCAGCTCGGGTCGTAGGGGTTGTAAGTTGGCACCGTGATGGGATCAGCCAGTCCGCTGCCGGTAAAGGTTGACTGACTGGGATTGGGAAAGACTGGGTGCATCGAGTATAGGTACAGATGGTCGTTGTCGCTATCCACGTCATAGCTGCCGATGAAGAACTCATCCTGGCTGGGTGGTGGATTACTGCTGGAGTCGTGGTCGGCCGGCAGTATGCTGTAGTCGTTGTTCGTCAACTGGAAACAGATCTGCTCGGCGCTGTGATCGCCAACCAATAACTTCGCGCTATTGTAGGCACAAACCTCCGCACCCAGAAACTGCGAGCCACCGGGACCGAAGTTGTTCATAGTCTCAAAGTAGCCGCTAGGCCAAATGCCGTACTTGGGATAATCGGGAAAGCCGCTACCTAATGAGAAAGCGTACTCATAGTAAGCACCAGTCGCATCGGGCGTCTGGGAAATGGCAATACAGGCTGTGTACGGTGTGACGAAAGTGTTCTGGGCTAGAACCCAGCGATGGGCTACGCGGTCCCACTGAGCGATGATGTCGCCGTCGTTATTGCTGGCACAAACTCCGCCCAGGCTGGACCATAATGTGTTGCCTTCAATGGGACCGGCCTCGACCGCTCCCGTAGTCTTGTTGTAGATAGCGAACGACACGTTCACCCATTCCACTACCTGTGTGTCGCCCACTGACGCGTTGGTGTCAGGAGGAGCGTCGGGAACGGTATAGCCCGGGAATCCCGTTCCAACTCCGAGCAGGTTCATGCCGACCGACACGCTTGTCGGACCGCCGGGTAAGCTTTGCTCCACGGGGTCCACCATAGCAGCCGAATAACGGCCGGGATGGAAATTAACCCAGTGACCCGGATCAGCCACATGAAAACCATAGATCGGGGGTTGTGGCAGCTTGGCAAGCTCGCGCAACGGGGGCGTGACAGCAAAGGCCTCCGCATGGCGGGAGGTCATCGACGGGGGCAAGGTGGGGGTTGTGCTGTTCTGTGCAAGGAGCGGTACGGCACATAGCGTCAGCACCCCCAGAACGAATAGGAATAAATCCAAGATTTTCGCGTTAGGTTTCATATCTTTCAAATCTCCATTTTCATCTCAGCGCTAATGGCTGGACCGTTGCGAAATAGTTCGCAACCTAGGAATGTTTAGTTGAATGAAAATGAACGTTCTGTTGGAGGGGCTGAAGCCGCGGTAGCTTTGGATGGCATAGGACAGACCTCCAACTCTTGAGCGGAAGACTGCTATTTAACCACAGGTCGGAGGGAGAATACTATTATTTACGTAGTTAATACTTATCAAATTAAGTAGTTATTTTTGAATAGGAACGCCTCGCGCCTTCTTATTCTAATTTCGGCCTGCGGTTATCGATAGAGGGAGGGAATTTCGCTACTGTTAGTCAAAATATGCAATCACTCAACAAAGCTGGGCGGCGACCGTAATCGGCCTACTTGGTGGTGCTTGTATTCTTAGTTTCCTTCCACTTCAAGGTGAACAGTGGTACTCCTGCTCGCTCAAACCTTACTTGATTGTGAGTCATTGAAAGTTTGCCATTTACCGCGGGATTGACTCGCATATCTGCCTCGAAGGACGGCATATGGTGGAGTCCCGGTGTGGCTGCTTGTGCAACAACCCGCGGCGTCGCCCGCGCTTCTGGCTCGGGCGTGCTGGTACCCATCCGGCTATCGAGGACCGCGCCCAAGATCTTCTCCGTCGCTCCCTGCTTTTTCAATTCGATCAGCGCAGTCGGGCTGGTCCCCAAATTGGTTCTGGATGTCTGGATCTCGCGCACGATGATGCTGTCGGGAAGTCCTGCTTTCACCATCTTGACGATGTCTGCGTTAGTCAATACATCGTCAGTTGGAGCTTGCGCGAAAGTCGGAAGCACAAGCAACAAAATCAGTAGGAGTATCAGTTGAACTAAACGAGCCCTTCTCATGTGTTTTGCCTCCGGTGCCAGAACCTTGGGCGGCCAGACTTACAAACGGGAATGACATCGCTACTGCGATTGGACAGCCCCTGTCCATTGGTTGAACGCGCCGCGTGTGAGAACTTGCAATATTAATTTTGAACGCCTCAGTACTGCCAGCTCTTAGTGTCCGCACCGGCGGGCGCGTGCGCCGCCAACTTTGTACCAATCTGCCGCAGGAAGTCTCCCGGCTCCCAGGGAAACCAGCCGTGGCCCTCTTCCGGCCGGCCATATTCAAAGCGGGCGTGCGCCTCGGGATGCTGTTTTAGGAAGTCTTCCATGTCGTATACCGCCAGGTTGAGATAAAAGTTGTCCATATCGCCAACCCAGATGAAGATCTTGTCGGTTAGCTGTGGGCCGATGGTTGCCCAGTTTTTCTCGGCATAGGCCCGCAGGTCATAACCGTGCGCAAGCATGTAGTCAGCGACGTGTCGATCAATCCTGCCAGTCTGCTTGTCCCACAACGGCTGCGGATAGCCGTCTGTCCCTACGGGACCATACACCGCCTCCCACGCTTCGAGCTGCTGACAGGAACGTCCATGCGAGCCCAGCACCTCCTCCAGTTGGCTCATCTGGCGCATCGTCTCCACCACCTGCCCTTCCACGGTCCGCATCAGCGGACGCTCGCGTGCGACCCATTCGTATCCCGGGACTTCAAATGCATTCGGATCTTTGTAGATGTTCACCAGCTGATAGTGGCGGAAGTCGATGGGATCGGGAAAGCCGGTCCACGTACCGCCAAAGAAATCCGGATGATAAAGCTGAAGCGCCAATGACTCCCAACCGCCCGTGGAACCGCCCATGAGCGCGCGGGCCCAAGGCTGACGAATGATACGGAAATGCCCCTCCAGATACGGAATCAGCTCTTGCATGATGGCGTCACCGTACGGCCCGTTGTTCGCCGAGTTCACAGCATAGGAGTCGTCGAAGTAGGGTGTGGGATGCTGGAAGGTCACTCCGATCATGCGGGGAAAACCCGCGCCGCTCCACGCTGTGAAGGCTGCATAGCGGAATTGTCCCCGTTTCGATGCGGTCGTCGGCGCCTCCATTTGCATGAACAGAGGTGGGTCCAGACCGAAATGTCCCTGCTCGTAGATAACGGGATAAGACACCGTCGGGTGCTCATCGTAGCCTTCCGGCAACAACACGATGGCGCCGATATACATCGGTTGTCCCCAGAACTGAGTGAGCAACTTGCTCTGCAACTTAATGTGCTTGACCCATTTGGTGTCAGGTGGTGGTTCAACCGGTGGAATCACGTGCCGGGCTTCCAGCTTAACCGTGTATCCAGCACGTGGGTCGAGGTGAACCTTCTGCACGTCGCTGTAGAGATTGCCGGGCGAGTTGTTAAAGTGCTGGCCTTCCCACTGGTCCATGTGCGCCCAGATAACGTGCCCATCGCTACGGTGAAATTCGGTATAGACATTTACCAGCGCCTGAACGTAGTAGTCGCCGGCGGGTATGTCCATTAGGCTGCGTAGTGGATATCCGAGCGTGCTGCTACTTATGACGGAGGGACGCCCCGCCGCCAGCGCGGACACATCGTCGCCAAAGAATGGAGTTTCTTCTTGCCACGACCCGATCTGGTGACGCAAATCCGAACCACCGGTGCGGCTGATGATTACATACACTCGGCCAGTAATTGGCTGCGCATGAACATCTGCCGGAACCGTTATTTCAAAGCGAGGTCCAACTTGCGCGCTTAGGGAAAGGGACAGCAGCAGTACAACCACAGCAATACCGGTGAGGCGCCGCGAAGGGAACATTCTTGAACTCTCCTTCGCACGATTATGCAGCATGGGTGTTCCAGGTTGGAGAAAATCGGCGTAGTCGAGTTGAGTCGGGGATCGGTATTTAACAGCGCATGATGGTTCGTGGCAAAATTTTCGCTGAATGACGGCTCTCAACTGCCGACAGATTACTGACGGCCGGCATTCATTCCCGCGCGCACAATCGCGGTGGCCTGTTCCACGGACTCGAAGATGTGCGCCTCCATGCCTATCTCGCGCGCGGATTCGACATTGTTAGCGCGGTCATCGAAGAATAGCGAGCGTTTGGCATCGCAACCAAGAGCGTCTATACATGCGCGGTAGATCGCGGGATCGGGCTTCACGATACCGAGTTCACAGGACCAGATCTTCACCGCGAATTCGTCGAGCCAGGAGAACTTGCGCACTTCGGCCAGCAAATCATGAGGAATGTTCGAAAGGATTGCGGTGCGCACTCCGTGCGTATTGATTTCGCGCACCAAGGCGAGCGTCTGGGGATTGACGCGCAGCCACATCAGGGTTTCCATCCCGGCGATTCGCTCGACTTGTTCGGATCGGAGCTTCACGCCGGCAGCGTCGGCAAATGCCTGCCAGTGCTCCCTGAAGTCCGCACGGCCGCAGTCGTAATTGTGGCGAGTGGCAGAGTAAATCTCGAAGAAGGGTGGTTCAGTCACGCCAACCAGCGCGGCAAATTCCTGCAGTTCGGCATCCGAGGGCGCAAGGCTCAGTACCCGCCCGTAGTCGAAGATCACAGCGTCCCAGCGACTCGATGGCATCCATTCCATTCTTACACGGCAAAACATCGTCCAAGCGAAGTTGCCGACTCCGATTACGGCCTTCATAATGTTTCCTCCGCGCTGAAGCGAAGTTCAAGTGAACAGCGGGAGTAAATATGAGCACGCACACCCAGAACGGTCTCATTCACCTGTCGAGTCGTCACAGTGTTGAAGAAACCATGCACCGACTGGAGGCGCTCCTCACAGAGCGGGCCATCACCATCTTCGCGCGCATCGACCACAGTGGCGAGGCCGCCAAGGTCGGCCTCAGCATGCGGCCTACTAAGCTGCTCATCTTCGGCAATCCAAAAGGGGGAACACCCCTGATGCAGGCTGCGCCGAGTCTTGCGATCGACCTGCCTCTAAAAGCGTTGTTCTGGCAGGACGCTGACGGGAAGGTTTGGCTAACCTACAACGATCCTTCGTACTTACAGCAGCGTCATGATTTTCCTGCAGAGATGCTCCTCAACATTGCGGGGGTCAGTGCATTGTTCGGGAAAGCCGTGGAGTAGCCGGCCCGAAAGAAGTTATGACGCTCGCAGCAGCATGAGCGTAACGTCATCGTGTTGCGGAGCGTTGGCGACGAAGCGGTCGAGGTCGCCCATGATGTAATTCAGCAGCCCCGTGGGCGGGTAGGCGACTCCGGCTTGCAGCACCGCAAACAGGCGAGGCTCACCGTACTCTTCTTGCCGCTGATTCTCGGCTTCCACCACGCCGTCCGTGAAGATGACCAGCCAGTCGCCGCTTTGCAGCGTTACGCGCCCCGACTGGTATGGAGCATTCTCCAAAATGCCGAGGGGCACGCCACCAACCTGCAGGCGTTCAATGCTGCCCGATTGGCGCCGTAGTATCGGGTCGTTATGGCCGGCATTGATATAGGTCAAGGTTCGGGAGGCGGGATCGTACTCGCCGACAAACGCAGTAGTAAAGCGGCGGCCGTTTTGGCTGTTGCTGCAGGCATAGGTGTTCATGCGGCCTACCAGTTCGACCAGCGAGCCTGGGGTTGTCGAAAGGGTTTTCAGACTGGCTTGAAACGTAGCCATTAGCATGGCGGCCGGAATGCTTTTGCCAGCGACGTCAGCCACCGCAATCAAAAATGTGTTGCCCGATGAACCTGAACTTGGGCGGGAGAAGACATCGTAGTAGTCGCCAGCCACGGTATTCGCCGGACGGGTTGCAAAAGCGATCTCGAGGCCAGGCACGGTGGGAGGACTCGCCGGAAGCAACCACGCTTGAATTTCTTTCGCGATCTGGAGATCGCGCTTCATGACCACCCGGTCAGCGACCTCCAGTAACAAGATCGCGAACATCAGCAACCCACCCCAAAAATGGTTATCGAAATTGGTTTGGCTGCTAGGAAACAGAACCAGTACCAAGGCAACCAGCAGCAGAACCCGGCGCGCCGGCGTCAACTTCTCCATCATCGCCCAGAAAAATTGCCGCGCGAGATTGAAGACATGCCGGCCCTTAGGCACACCCGCCGTGCGACTGCGATCGATGTCCTGGGAGTAAAGCCGATAACTGAAACGAGCCTCGGCCTCGAACTGCTTCCAGAGCTCATTGAGCTTCATGCCATCGCTGATCCGCCGCCAAAACTTCTCTACCCTGACCATGATGGGTTCGACGCGCGCAGTATATTTATCGCGCGGCGGAGGCAAAGGACCGGCGCGTTGAGAGTTCCAGTTCATTGGCAGAAACAGGATTATAGAAGGCGGCACTGCGGATGAAAGAATTCCAGGCCGGTAGCAACCGAATCAGTGCCGGGTCTCTGGCTTCACCTGCTCATCCAGAAAGGCCACCGACTGTACGCCTGAGACCTCAAAACGCTTGCGGCACCGAATATTCTTGCAAGCGACGAGATCGTCGCGGCGAACCATGTAAGAACGAGCTTTGGCAAATTTCGCCCGGTCACGCTCATCCGCACGCGGTGGCAGCTGGCGCTTCTTAGTACGAACGAACCATCCCAGTTCGTATTCGGCGGACTGATGGCAATGGGGACAATTCAAAGTCGCTTTCCTCGTCTCTTGTCGCTCGTCATACAAGTCGCGCTCGTCCATCAGCTTCCTCCGTTGGCCATCAGAGAAGGTGGCTCAGTTCCGCGATAGTATTAGAACATAGTTGCGGATTCAAGGAAGTGAGGCGGGTACTTTGTTCACATGGGTTATAGAGGAAGCATTTAGAGGCCACCAGCCAATCTCCTAAATATCGGTGCGGTCCAAAGCGTGGAGCCTCAGGGCTAACGCCCCGTCTTTAACGGGCGTTTACGACCCGGCTGAAAAGGCTGCGGACAAAGTCGGAAGCACGGTTTGTGTCAGGGCACGCCTTCAGGCGGGCCGAAAAGTTGCTTGTTTTTGTCATCACGAGCCCGACTTTAGTCGGCGAGGGATTTGCTTTTAGACTTTTTCAGCAGCCTCTGAAGCCGTGCCCCTTCGAAACCGATATATGGGGAAGCAAGGAAGCATCTAGTTTATTCGCGTGGTAAAGGGTTGGTGGATAGCGAAAAACCAAGACCCAGCGGAGTGTGTCCGCTGGGTCAGCCTGCGTCTGCTCAAAAAACCCCGGTGCAGGTATGTGGGGTAAGGAGGAGAATGCGACCTGCATCGCTTCGCCGCCGGTGCGGTTTCTTATGCTGGCGGCAGGGTTTCCACTGCTGGATGCATAGTGCCATTCCCGGCAAAACTTAAACATCCCCCTGAAGCCGTATAGAAGGTGCCGCTTTGGTCGTATGCGAACTCCCTGCGCTTCGTCCCAATCGCTGATTCGGCAGCCCGAAACGGTGCTATGATGCGCGCAAGGGAGGGCTTCCCAATGGCTCGCTTCACGCTGTGTTTCTTCCTGTTAGCCGCTGCCCTCGGCCACGCGATCCAGCCGTCGGCCACGCTCGAGAAATCGGCCCCAGCTTCAAATATCGCGGCCCTCACCATGCCGTTGGCGAACACGCCGTCGGTGGTGCCTGAGTCGCGCAACGACATTGCGCTTGCCACCGACAACGATGGGATCTGCTATAAGATTCGCGCCTATATCTTTAAGAGGGACGACGACCACGCGCCCGAATTCGTGAGGAGCACAACCTGCGGTCCGCATGAGCCACGCACGAAAGATGCGACTTGGCCGAAGGCAAGGCTCGTCCCCGCGAATTGATATCGCGGCGATGTTCCTCTTAAGAAGTTTACAAGCACGAAGAGTAGAAGAGGAGTAAGGGGTGCGCTTCACGCTGGCCGTCACATACGATTGCGAACGCGAAACGCACCACGGGTTAGAGAATTAAGCCGCCTTGGCTTCGAGGTTCACGCCGCGGGCGATCTCGGTCAAGGTTTCGTCCGCATCTTTCTCTTCGTCTAGCGTTTCCTGCAAGAGCTGTGCAATCTCCTGCTGGCCGAGCAGTTCGGCGTAGGTGCGAACCGTGCCGTAGCCGGCCATCTCGTAGTGCTCAACGCGCTGCGCCGCGCTGATTATTCCGGCATCCACTGTGCTCGGGTCGCCGCCCTGGGATACGATCTCGTCGCCTTCCTTGAGGACGCCCTTCATGCCCTTGCAGGTTTCTCCCGAGGGATCTTCACCCAACGTTTCGAAAACTCGGTCGAGGCGCGAGATCTGCTGTTTGGTGACGTCGAGGTGCCCCTGGAGAGCGGTCTTCAGCTCCGGAAATTTGGCCGCCTGAATCATCTTAGGCAGAGCGTCGGTAATTTGTTTTTCCGCGTCGTAAAGATCGCGGAGTTCTTTAAGAAAAAGCTGTTGCAGGTTTTCGAGCTTCATCGAAAATAGCGCCATTGAGGCCTCCAAATTGATTTTGTGGTGTGATGGCGCACACGTCGGACGTGTTGTCTCGAAATTGGAGACTGCTCGCGGTGGATACGAACGGAGATTTCAGAAATCGAACGCACTCAAAGTAAGGCTACGAACCGAAGATGCAGGGTAGATGGCGGTTCCTGTGAGTGTGATGGATTTTGCTACGAGTCGTCTTACTCCACGCTACTTACCTTCGGCGCGTAAGGGTTGTCGTCCACGACCTGCCATACGGTATCGAGGATTGTTCCATCCACCCATTTCACCACAGCCACGGTACGATCCAGCAGCCGAGGCTTGGCAGGCTTTCCGCCGCAAATTTTCTCCACCTCGGCTCGCAACTCTTCGATGGGACGAATCGGCAAGCCCTTCCCCTTCACCGCGTCGAGCAAATCTTGCCGCCGCGGATTGATCGCGATACCGCGTTCGGTGGCGACTACATCGATCAGCTCACCGGGGCCGGTAAGCGTGGTCACTTCGTCAACGATCACCGGAATACGATCGCGGAACGACGGGACTGCGAGGATCGTGCATCCCGCGAACAGGCAATTCTGCCAGCCACCGATTCCATGCAGCAGGCGGCCGTCGGAGTGGGTCACAACATTCGCGTTGAAGTTGATGTCAACTTCGGTTGCGCCGAGCACCGCGGCGTCCACCATGGACGCGAAGTTGCCCTTGCCGTGAAAGTTGTACGACGTGAACGGACTGGTGGCCACGTGACGGGGATTGCTCGCGATCGAATGCACCGCATCCAGGTCGAACGTCTGCCCGTCGAGAATGTAACCGATGAGACCTTCATTGAGCAGATCGACGAGATACTTGGTCGAACCTCCGCGCACGAAGCTGGCCTTTACGTTGGCTTGCTTCATCATGCGGGCGAGGTACTCCACGAAGGCCAGCGCAATGCCGCCCGCGCCTGCCTGAAAGGAAAAGCCGTCGCGCATGATTCCGCTGTCGCGGAGAAAGCGCGCTACCAGCTCGGAAATTCGCAGGCGATCGGGACTGCGTGTGATCTGCGTGGTGCCGCTGACAATCTTTGAGGAATCTCCGATAGAGTCAACCTCAACCACGTAGTCAACGTTGTTACCCTGGATCTGCCATGGAATACAAGGGAACGGGACGAGATTGTCGGTCACGACGATGACACGATCGGCATAGACAGAATCGGTCAGCGCAAATCCCAGCGAACCGCATGCCGACCGTCCGTGCGAGCCATCGGCGTTGCCGAAGAAGTCCGCTGTAGGAGCGGCGATTACGGCGATGTCAATGTGGACTTCGCCATCCTGCACCGCCTGCCAGCGTCCACCGTGCGAGCGTAACACCCCGAGGCCGCGCATGTGTCCGTACGAGCAGTAGTCGCCGAGCGGACCATTCATGCTGCCTTCAATGTGATGCACGGCGCCCGACTTCATCAAGTCGATCACGGGCTCGTGGCACGGAAACGATGCGCTGGGAAACCAGACTAGGTCCTTGGCGTCCATGCGTGCGGCAGTCTGCAGCGCGGTGAGCGCAACGCGGTCTCCATTGCGCAAGTGGTGATGGCTGCTGATGGTCATGCCATCTCGCAGCCCGCAGAGGCGCAGCGCCGTCTCCAGGTCGGGTACGCGCTTGTCGCCGTTAGCGGGATAGTCGCTGCTGCTGCGAATCGGCGGTCCGACTTTGTTCCCCGTAGGACAATGCTGATTAACCCCTTTGTACGGCGTCTCTTCGCGGCCGTTGACCTCGGTTGGCACGCGGCGGCTGGCGGCATTTGTGACCAAGCTGCTTGACACAACCGTACTCATGATTGTTCTCCTGCTGCAGCTTTCGGTTCGTCGCCGACGATGCCCATCTTCCTCGCCCGTGCGACCAGCTTCACCGCACGCTGTACTACCGGTGCATCAATCATTTTGGAGCCGAGACTCACCACACCGAGGCCGCGGGCTTGGGCTTCTTCGAAGGCTGCGACGATCTTCAGCGCCTTGTCCAGCTCGTTCGCTGCAGGCGCAAACGCGCGATGGATGATTTCGATCTGCACCGGATGGATGCACCCCATGCCCTCAAATCCCATGGCGCGCGAAGCCTCACCCCAGTGCAGCACTCCCTCATTGTCAGACACATCGCCATACACCGAATCGATAGCCTGCACGTGCGCCGCGTGAGCGGCATTCGCCACACGCTGGCGCGCATAGAGCGATTCGCCTCCACCTGGAGTCTTGGCGACGCCGAGATCTGCTGTGTAGTCCTCCAAGCCGATTGTTATGGCTGCAATTCGTTCCGACGCCGTCGCGATCGCGAAAGCATTCTCGATGCCGAGCGCTGATTCGAGAATTGGCATCAGCCAAATGGCACGGGCGACGTTCGCCTGCTTGGCGATGGTGGTGATTGCGGCATCGACTTCTTTTACCTGCGCAGCGGTCTCGACTTTTGGAATCAGAATAAGGTCGGGCGCCTGCGGAACGACCTCCTCCAGGTCGGCCAATCCCAAAGGCAGTTGGTTGACGCGGATCATGCGTTCCGCTGCGCCGAAATCGACGCCGCGCAGCGCATTGCGAACCAGCAGCCGCGCCGCATCTTTCTCGGCATAGTGCACCGAATCTTCCAGGTCGAGAATGATTGCGTCCGGTCCATGCAGTCCGGCGTTGATGAAGTACTTGGGTTCATTGCCGGGAAGGTAGAGTCGCGAGCGCCGCAACCGATCACGCTGCGAAGGCGACGCGGGTGTCGCCACATCTGGCAGCGCTCGCTTGCCCGTTGCGAATCCGGCACGGCGCACCGCCGCTTCGATGCGCGCCGCAATCACGAACGGCAGTGCACCTTCGTCCACAATCTCGATGAAGGCATGCCCGATACCAAGCGTGCGCAGAACATCGCGCACCTGCTGCCGGATAACTTCACCGTAATACAACTCGACGCGCGAACGCAGCGCGATCTCAATCCCGCCACGGGTGCGTTCTTCGAAGGCGACGTGCAAGTCGGAGCGAACGTCGGCGCCCGCCCGGCCTGCCTCGCCTCGCCGCAATTTAGTTTCTGCTACTGCCGGCATATGCCTTCTCCACCGTCACCTCAAGCTTCGCGAGGATGGCATTCGTCATCTGCGTCGTCGTCGACGCCCCCCGCGCCAGCGATGTCGCGCCGCCGGAGATGCGCATCATGTCGTAAGTGCGCACTTTTCCTTCGGCCACCACCGCCGCGATGGCATCGCGAATCTTGCGTGCCTTGTCGTTCTCGCCGAGATGATCGAGCATCATCGCAGCCGAGAGAATCATGGCAATTGGATTCACGATCGCCGGATTCAACTCGGCATACTTGGGAGCCGAACCATGCGTTGGCTCAAACACTGCAACCTCCTCGCCGACATTGCCGGAGGCCGCAAAACCAAGCCCGCCAACCAGTCCCGCGAACGCGTCGCTGATGACATCGCCGAACAAGTTGCTGGCCACAATCACACCATAGTCTTCGGGGTTCTTGGTAAGCCACATGGTCTGCGCGTCGATGTTCGTGGACCACAGCGCAATATCGCTGTGCTGCTTTTGTACTTCCTTGGCTACCTCTTCCATCATGCCCGAAGTTTCGCGCAGCACGTTAGGCTTCTCGCAGAGGGTCACTGACTTATAGCCGTGCTTGCGGGCGTACTGGAACGCGGCTTCGCAGATTCGCCGCGCCGCCGGACGGGTGATGATGCGCACCGAGATTGCGAGATCCTCGCCGGCGACCTTGTCGAACGGCTTGAACTTTGGATGAGTGCGCAATGCGTCACGTACCGGTTGCGGAGGATTCGTCCACTCGACGCCCGCGTACAGCCCCTCTGTGTTCTGGCGGAAGACGACCACATCGACCTTCGGCTCCTCGAAGCCGCCAGCCGGTTTCTTGCGGATGAAGTTGAGCGGATTGCCGGGAAACGACAGGCACGGCCGCATGCAAACATCGAGATGAAAGATCTGCCGCATGGAAACAATCGGGCTGAAATACTGGTGGCCCTTGCCGCGCAACCCAGGACTCAGTTCGGCCTCGGCTTCCTTCTTTGGCTTCGACGTTATGGCCCCGAACAGGCCGACCTTGTGCTGGCGCAGAAGCTCAATGGTGCGCTCGGGGAGCGCATTGCCTTCCTTGATCCAGCACTCCCAACCGATGTCGGCATGCACGTACTCCGCCTCAAAACCGACTGCGTCGAGTACCCGAATCGCTTCGGGGAGGACCTGATTGCCAATGCCATCGCCCGGCATGATTACGACCTTATGTTTTGCCATGAATGCGAACTCCTTTAACATTTGTCACCCGAGAGAGATCGCCGCGGCGACCGAGTAGAGGGACCTGTTTTTCTGCCGTCCCAACGGGACTCGGGTCTTTTCTCTCACACACCCAGCGCTGAAGCGCTGGGCTAAGCTCTTCCGCCCCGTAAACCGGGGCTGTCTGTCGCAGGATCTGCTTCTGTCTGTCGTCCTGCTCGACTACCGCGAGTCGAAGTACCCTGGCCTCACAGTTAGCTTCCTTATCCCACAATATGGGACTACGACTAGACTCGCGCCGATGCCGTGTTCAGCCCCAGCTTGCTGCTCACCAGATTTTCCACGCCGCCCGCGATCACCAGCGACTGCGGCACGCTCCCCAACGCCGGGAACCCAAACTCCTCGCCTGCGTAGCGTATGGTACTCGTGACGAAATTTACTTCGACTTCGTCCCCTGGAATGATCGTCTTCTCCCTGCGGCCGACCGCGTCCGCAAACTTGCTGCGCAACCGGTTCACCAGCTCCGGCGTCTCGATGCACAAAAAGCCATTATTAAACGCGTTGCGCAGATAGGTCTGCGAGAAGCTGCCGGCAATCACCAGAGGAATGCCCTTGTATTTGAGCGCGGTCACCGCCTGCTCACGACTGGAACCGGTGCCAAAGTTGAAGCCGCCAACAATTACGTCGTGGCTTTGCGTTCGCCCGGCAAATTGCGGGTCATAATTCTCCATCACCACGCGCGCCATCATCTCCGGCGTCATATCCTCGCGATAGGTGTAGTCCTTGCCGTAGATGCCATCGGTGTTCAGGTTATCCTGCGGGAGGAAAATCAACCTTCCTTGCACGCTCTGAGGAAACCCGCGCAAGATTTCGACCTTCTCAGCGGGAGCAGAACTCGTGGCCAGTACTTCAAAGCGCTTCGTCAGCTCACGATCCTCAGCCGATGCAGGTCCGCAAATGTAACCAGCGACCGCCGATGCCGCGACAACCTCAGGGCTGCCCAGATAGCATTGTGCATTGCGCGAACCCATTCGCCCTTTGAAATTGCGATTGGTAGCCGAGATGCCGACCTCGCCGGCTTCGAGCAACCCTGTGCCCAGACCGATACATGGTCCGCATCCTGAGGGCAGGGCGTGCGCACCTGCATCGAGCAGTGTTTGCCACACGCCGCGCCCCTCAGCTTCTTCCTGCACCGTATGACTGGCGGCCGCAAGGTAAAACTGCACGCCCTCCGCAACCTTCTTGCCCCGTAACACCTTCGCCGCGGCCTCCAAATCCTGCAGTCGCGAGTTTACGCACGACACCAGATACGCCTTCTGGATGGCGACTCTCTTCTTTGCGATCTGGGCGACCGACTGCATCACCTGCACCGTGTCGGGACCGGAGACGTGAGGCGTGACCTCTGCAAGATTCAATGTGATCCGCCCGGCGTACGCCGCATCTTTGTCCGGGGCCGGAGGATTTGCGCGCCACTGTGCAAACTTTTCTTCGGGAATGCGCGCAATACCCTGTGGCCGCAGCTCCAGATTGCGCGTTTCGAGGTAATGCAACGTAACTTCATCCACCGGGAACCAGCCGACTAGCGTACCCCACTCGGTGGACATGTTGGCGATGGTCAGCCGCGCATCCATGCTGAGCGACGCCACACCGGGTCCGGCGAACTCGACGGCAGCGTTGAGCACTTCTTCCTGGTTGTAGAGTCCGCACAGCGTCACGATCACATCTTTGCCGGTCCCACCCGTAGCGAGTCGGCCTTCAAGCACAACCTGCACGGTACGCGGGATCTGCCACCAGAATTCACCCGTCGCCCAGATGGCGGCGGCATCGGTACGCACCACCGGCGTGCCAATCGCGCCCAAGGCGCCATACATATTCGAGTGCGAATCGGAGGCGACGACGAATGTGCCGGGCAGCACATATCCCTTTTCGACCATGATCTGGTGGCCGATTCCGGTGCCCGGCGGATAGAAGTCGATGCCCTGGTCCCCCGCAAAAGCGTCCATGCTGCGGTACTTCGCCAGATTCGACTCTTCCCTGTTCTGAATATCGTGATCCGCGGTGATTACTGGCTGTCTCGGGTCGCGCACATTCTTAGCGCCAATGGCCTTGAATTTCTTCATCACCGCGGAGGTGTTGTCGTGGGTCATAACGTGATAGGGCCGAATGGAGAGAAAGTCACCTGCGCGCAGCGGGCGGCTCGGTCCCTCTGCCATGTGAGCTTGAGCAATTTTTTCGACGATGGTCTGGCCCATAGTGACCTTCGCTTTCGCGGGCTAAAGCCAGCTCATACAAAAACAACCAGTTAATGGCGTACCTGAAGGTACGCCCCTTCAAGTACGGGCAAGATCGAGTTTTTCGGCGCATCAGAAGGTACGCCCTGCAAAACCGCTAAAGCAGTCTTCCGAGCCTCAAAAGCTACATCTTCAAAGATCTGCCTTAAACAGCCTCATCAACTCAGTCACGCTGGACTGCTTGTCAAGGTTCCAAATGGCGTCGATGGCGCGGCGGCAGGCATCGCGCGACATCACCGGCTCGGCCAGCGCTTCGAACTTCTCCTCTACTTCCTTGTCGGTCAGCGGATTTCGCGTGTCACCCTTCGGATAGTCAAGCTGCGTGGTGTATTCGCGACCGTCGATGGTATGGATCCGAACAATCACACGCTGCAGCGCCGGAAAGACCTTCTCAATCTCTGGATCAGCCGCAACGGCGATTTTGCTGAGCTGCGCTCGGATGACCGGATGCATAATCTTGGCCTGGGTAAACTGCAACGGAGTCACCTGCCGCTCAGCGATAGCAGCCGCGATGACATACGGCAGAGAATGATCGGCGGTCTCCTTGGTGTGCGGATCGTACTTGCTGGGGTCGCTAAGAATGTCGGCCCCGCGAGCGGTGGTGCGAATGTGTACCCTGGCAATGTCGTTCGGGTTCAGGTCGTTGTCTTTTACCAGGGCCAGTACGGCGGAGATAGGCGTGTGCGTGAGCGCCTCAGTGGGAAATGCCTTCATCCCACATTGTGTGATGCGCCACGAATCCCCCAATCCGTCGGTCAGGATGTTCAGCTTCCACTTCGGCCCAAAGCAGTGGACCAGCCCCTCTTTACCATCGATAACATGCTCCGGACCGGTGTATCCCTTTTCAGCGAGCAAGGCCGCTAGCACGCCGCTCTGCGTAGCCATGGGGTCGACGGTGTTCTTCATCATCGTCAGTTTGCCGGCCGTGACTGCGCCCAGCGTGGCGCGGGCACTGGCGCTGATGCCGATGGCGTGTTGAATTTGCTCCGCGCTGAGGTGCAACATGCGTCCGGCCACGATCGGCGAGACGAATGCGGTCAGCGTGGCGTGATGCCAGCCGCGTTCGCGAATGCCGGGGAAAGCCGCCTCACACAGCCGCATCTCGAACTCGTGGCCCAGTACCAGGCCGACAATCAGCTCGCGCCCGTCACCACCCGCGCGCTCGCAACAGGCCATTGCAGCCGGAAAAATGTCCGACGGATGTGAGGGGTCCTGCTTCCAGTAAATGTCGTTGTAGTCCATGCAGCGAATCATCAGGGCATTGGCCAGCGATGCTGAGACCGCGTCCATCTGGCGCCCAGTGCCGATCACGGTCGCTTTTCCGGCGCCGGCAACCTCGTCCAGCACTTCCAGCGCGATAACGACATCGTGTTGCCGATAACCACCAAGCGCACAACCCATGCTGTCGATGAGGAAGCGCTTCGCCTGATACACCGCATCCTCGGAAAGCTGCTCGAACTTCACTCCGGCAGCCCATTGCGACATGGTTGCGGTGACCGTCGGCTTGGCTTTTGTTTTGCTCGGCGCGGGCGCCGTTGTGGTTGACATCAGAATGCTCGCCTTCTATTTCGTCAGATTCTTGAACGGCAAATAAGCCATGAAATCGGCGTGGTGCAGAATGTAGGCCTCGGTGGTGCGCTTCACCAGATCGCCCTCCGCAGCGTGCGCTGCAATGATGTGGCACACTGCATCGGGCACACCGCATTCCATCGCCAGCGCTACCCCGGTAAACGGATGACGCACCAACTCGCCGCGCTTGCTTTGACGGGTCTTGCCGTCCACGTGCTCATACTCCAGCAACTTGCCGACATCGGCGAGAATCGCGCCCGCGATGACAGTATCCAAGTCGATCGGTAGAGCGCGCCCCATAAACTCTTTCATGCTCTGGGCCGCCTTGCACGCAATGTGCACTACGCAGCGTTTGTGCTCCATGAAGGTTATCGGGCAGTTGGGCACCAGCAGGGTGAACGGGATACGATTGAGGTCGTCCGGGCTCAGCGGGCTGAGGTCGAGCGCGCGTAGCCAGGTCTTCGTGACCTGCTCACGCAGCACGGGAGATTGAATCCACTCAATCTCAGGCCACAACTTGAGGACTGCATCACGCATCCGATTTCTCCGCGAAACCCAACCAGACAAAATCCACTCAGGCGGGGCACCTGCGCCCTGTGCTAATCGGGCAAATTCCCGCTCGAAGGCCAAACAAGTATTCGTATCATTTCTTTCCATGGGACAGATATGACGTGCGTCACAAGCACTCGGCCAGATTGAGCCCATGGCCATCACTCGAACTCGCCAGAACCGCTTCAACCGCGGTCGCTTCGGCCGTCGGCTGCCTGTCTCCTCTGCCGGGCAGGCACGCGGGTGCTATTCTGTTTTCTGGAAAATACCGGCCATGTCCGTACCCCAGAGCCCATTTATCGTAGCCGCGTACATCCCCTGCCAGACGTGTAACTACCCCTGCGTCATCGTCGAACGATTCGACCACAACCCCAATGAGGACGAAATAGACCGTCACGTCTTCCGTTCGACCTGTGATAACTGCGGACAGATGCAGGTTCGGGTTGGCCGCGATGCCTTCAAACGAACTGTGGTTGAGTGGACGTTGGAGCTACATCCGCCACACCAGGGCGAACAAGCGAAATAGTTATAGGCAGTTAATCCGGCTTGGGCGAGGCAGTTCCCAAATGGTTTACCGTCTTCTGCAACGAAGCTTCGTCTTCAACATTAACGCAGGTCCGCGAGCGGTCAATCTGGCGCATGAGTCCGCAGAGCACCTTGCCTGGGCCAACCTCTACAAAGTTCTGCACTCCAAGCGCTCCGAGTGCGCGCATCGACTTATCCCACTGCACTGCTCCCGTCACTTGTCGTATCAGTGCGTCGCGCGCCTGCTCGGCAGTTGTTACCAGAGTCGCATCGACGTTGCACATCAAAGGAACTTCCGGCGCACGAAACGTCAGTGCATGCAGGTCCTCGGCGAGTCTGTCCTGCGCGGGCTGCATCAGGGCGCAATGGAACGGGGCACTGACGGGAAGCATGATGGCGCGCTTGGCACCGCGGTGCTTCGCCATTTCGGCGGCGCGTTCGACCGCCGCTTTGTTGCCCGATAGGACCGTCTGTTCCGGTGAGTTCAGGTTTGCTGCCTGGCACACTGCCCCCTGCGCCGCTTCTTCGCATACCTGCTGCACCTTCTCGCTAGCCAAGGCTAGGATGGCTGCCATGCCGCCGACGCCAACCGGCACAGCTTCTTGCATATACTTGCCGCGATTGCGCACGGTGCGTACCGCGTCGGTAAAGGAGAGAGTCCCTGCGGCGACGTGCGCCGAGTATTCTCCCAAGCTGTGCCCGGCGACGTAATTGGGAACGATGGCTTTCGACTGGAGCACGCGCCAAGCCGCAACCGATACCGTCAGGATCGCCGGCTGCGTGGCTTCCGTCATCTTCAATTGATCTTCGGGGCCTTCGAAGCACAGTTGCGAAAGCCTGTAGCCGAGAGCATCGTCGGCTTCGTCGAAAGTTTCTTTCGCCACGGGATACAGAGCGGCAAGCTCCTTGCCCATGCCAAACACTTGCGAACCTTGTCCGGGAAAGAGAAATGCGACGGGAGAAGAGTGCAAACTCATCGAGCCTCGCAGAATCTTACAGCTAATGTGAGATGGCAGAACTGTCGCGGGCAAATGCCGCGTTACAGCAATCCGCTGCCGACCCGTCCCGCTTCGGCCGCGTCGGCGGCATGATTATTCAGACCCTTGCTGGCGGCCGCAATGCGCTCTTGGATCACGCAATTAAGTCGGCTATTGGCAAATTCCATCGCTACTCGTATTGCATTCTTGATGGCGTTCGAGTTCGACGATCCGTGGCTGACGATGCACACGCCCTTCAGCCCCAGCAGGGGCGCCCCGCCGTATTCGGAGTAGTCAAGGCGCTTCTTGAAATCAGCGAAAGCTCTGCGCGACAAGAGAAAGCCAACCTGGCTGCTGATAGTGGCCTGCAGCGATTGCTTCAGCAGGAAACGCACCGTCTCCACCATGCCTTCGGAGATCTTCAGCGCCACGTTGCCGACAAAGCCGTCGCACACCAGAACATCGGCCTTCCCGTTGTACAGGTCGCGGCCTTCTACGTTGCCCACGAAGTTCATGGGCAGTTCTCTAAGCAGCTTGTAGGCTTCGCGGGTAAGCTCGTTGCCCTTGCTCTCTTCCTCGCCAATGGAAAGTAAACCGACGCGCGGATGCTCAGCGCTGGGAAACTTCCCGCCAAAAATGCTGCGGAAATAAATGTCACCCATAATGGCGAACTGTTGCAGGTTTTGTGGCTTGGAATCGACATTGGCGCCAACGTCGATGAGGATAGTAGCGGTGCCTTGCGCGGTGGGAAATACCGCCGCCAATGCTGGACGGTCGACACCGGGGATCGCGCCCAACACCATCTTTGCGGTCGCCATGGCGGCACCGGTGTTGCCTGCCGTGACAAATCCGGCTGCCTTACCGTCGCGCACCAATCGCAGCCCAACGCGCAGGGACGAGTCGCGCTTGGTGCGCACCGCCTGTGCCGCCTTCTCGTGCATGCCTATGACTTCGTCAGCGTTGACGACGCGGATGGCGAACCTGCGCCAGAACCGGTGCAGGTCAAGCTCAGCGCGAACCACGTCCTCTTTCCCCACCAGCAGAACTTCCACGTCGTAGTGACGTGCTGCGAGGATGGCGCCTTCCACTTCTGGTTTGGGCGCGCGGTCCGAGCCCATGGCGTCAAGAGCAATGGTAGTGGGCATGTTTGCCTGTCAGTTTGTAACCGTCAAACCGAGGAAGCAGTCCAGCTTCGAATTGCGAGTTGCGCTGGTGTAGCTCCCGCTCGAAATTCGCGGGAAAAAACGATCCACCGCACCGCGCTATTTGGTGTCTTCTTCCATCGCGATGACCTCGCGGCCCTTATAGTAACCGCATTTCGGGCAGGCACGATGCGGCAATTTGCGTTCGTGGCAGTTAGGGCACTCAGACAAAGACTGCGCCGTCAGATGATCGTGGGAGCGGCGCTTAGACGTACGCGCCTGCGAATGACGTCGTTTCGGATTAGGCATTCAGAACCTCGTTACAGGACCGCCCGGGCTTGCCGCACGATCAGAACTTTAGCTTTGCAGCTTCTTTTTGATTTCGTTCAGCGCTTCCCAGCGGGGATCGCTAACGTGTTGCTCACAATGACATTGCTCGACGTTCAGATTGGTGCCGCAATGCGGGCATAGTCCCCTGCAATCCTCGCGGCACAGGGCCCGGACCGGCGTGGCCAGCAGCACCTGCTCACGCAGCGCATCCTCAAGCAAAAGACCTTCGCCTTGATAATACCCGATCTCGGTCTCCGCTTCGGTAATGGCCACCTCATCGGCGCGGCGATCCACCCCTAACGGCCGGTAGATCAAATCAAAAGCGCGGTTCACGTCCTCGCCAACGGGCTCCAGGCAGCGCGCGCAACTGAACTCCAGATGCGCCTCCACCTTGCCCACCAGCCGAATATCTTCCACGTTTTGGTGATGGCCGCGATGTTCCACGATCAGCTCGGCGCGGCCGGCGCTGTGCAACGGGCCAACCTGGCGAAAATCGGGACCAAACTCGATGTCGCCGGGCTGATAGTTCTCGTCGAACTCCAAGTTCCGGAGTTCCAGTTCCCGAACCCGAATCAGCATAGCAGCACCCGCCTAAAAACGCCCAGAATAGCCCTTCGCTCCGGTCGGAACCGGGTCTGGCAGGCCAAGCTCCTAAGGGAAACGCTGGCAGGTACAGACGGGCGGGATCGTTCTTAAGGCAAACACTAAGGATAAATTCATGAGCGAGAGGTGTCAAGGCAATGAGCTGCTAGCGCGTGCCTGGATCGGAATCTTTTGAGCCATCGCGTATTGCGCAAAGGGCAGCTATTACCGGTGTGTATTTAATAGCTTGCGACCTATCAAATCACCTGACACCTTCTCAAAAAGGGGCAGCTCGCTCTCATCCGTTGCGGCCACCCCAAATTCGTGGGGCGCCATCTAATTCATAAACGAATTCGCCACTTAATGTCCCATTGCTTCGGCCGGTCGGAGAGCCTTGTTTAGTTTGCACAAAAGCCGAACTCGCGGTAGAGATTTCGTCGAAACTTGGCGGCGGCGTGGACCACATCGAAGCCGTACGGCCCTGTTCTTCGCATTGTCGTTGGCGCTTGGAGCGCCACAAATCGCAGGTCAAACCTCTTCAAGTAGCGCACTATCTGAGTACACCAGCGCAGTAGCGCGGGCGCAGTCAGCAGATCGCATACGCGATCTGCAAAGATTTGCCGAGAATGCATCCGGTCAGTTACGAGTGGACGCACTGGAATTCATCGTCTGGGAATATTTGCGCGAGGGTAACCGTGCTGACGCTCTGACGTGGGCGAACGAACTCCAAGCCGCCGACAAAGCCAACGCCTTGGCGCTGGCCATAATTTGCGAACAGATGCGTGTTCCAGCGCTTAGAAAGGCCCAGGCTGACCAGTTGCTCAACACCGCACAGCAGGGGATCAACGCGCTTCCGCGGCTCCGCCGTCCGTTGGGCATTAGTGAGTCCGATTTCGCGCGCTTGCGACAACAAACGCTGGCTATGTTGAAAGGTGCAGCGGGTTATGCCGAATTGAAGCACAAGGACAATCTGGCCGCTCGCAACAATTTACGCGAGGCGGTAGCACTCGACCCAAACCGGGCAGATGATGTCTACGCACTGGCGCTGGCAAATCTTAATGGTAAGAATCCTGACCGGAACGAGGGCTATTGGGAGTTGGCACGGGCGGTGGAGCTTTCGCGAGGCTCCGCGCAGGGCACCCAAATCGCGAAATATGCGCGCGGCCGCTATGTTGACGACGGCGGTACGAATGCCGGATGGGACCAGTTCCTGGCAGCTGCCGCCGTAGCTAATCGCGGATTGGCGCCCAAAACCAGAATGATGGCGACCGACGCTTCCTTGTCCGACCAACACACCAGAGAGGAACGCGCCAGAGCGGTCCAGCAGCCTATCGCAACAGCAGCAATACCGAAGGGTTCGACCATCGCTAAAGCTTCAAACCCGCCGTTGAAGGGTGGCAACGTGAAGTCACCCTCAGCGGAAGCAGACAGCACTACCCACAGGCCACCTGTCATTCGACCGCATCGAGTGTCGAGCGGTCCAATTTCGCTTGGCATCCTGATCGAAACTTCGCTAACTCAAAAGCAGAGCCGCAGCTCCATAGTCAGTGCTCTCACCGACATGCTTCGCCACATGAGCGACGACGATGAGGCATTCATTCTTACCTACGATAACCATCTGGTATTCGAGCAAGACCTGACCACTGACCCACAACAACTCGACGAGGCGATGCAGAACATCAAACCGGAAAAAGGCGCGGTACTTGACGAGGCTGTGGCATTTGCGGCGGGTCACCTGGCGCGAATCGCCAAGTATCCAAACCACGTGTTGCTGGTCATCTCCGACGGCCGCAATGTTGACAGTCGCAGCTCTCCCGTTCGCACCTCAGCCCAGATCAATGCAGCTGGGGTCCGCATCTATTGCATCGGTATGGACGTGAGCGAACTCGAGGGCCGCTATCGACTACTAGCACTTTCATCCAGCACTGGAGGACGCTCGGAGTTCATCAGCGATCCCGGGCAATTTCGTCAAGCCACGGAGCAGATTGCGCAGAACCTGGGCATCGACTTTCGTTTCTGACCCTATTAATTCAGCAGCCCTCTAATGCGCGGCTGCGGTCTCGTGCACCTGCCGTTTAACCGTCTCAGTGGTAGCAGCCTTATTGATCGGGGTCCGCACATGTAGTCCACAGGCTGCAGGGGGGTTGGTCATCTGTTTAGCAAAGATCCGATAGCTCTTGCGCCCTGGCTGAAGCGTGGACCAGTACGAAGTACGCGTAAATAGCGGCTTATGCTGGTCGATGATCTGGTTGGAGAGTATCTTTACCCCGCACTCCAGATTGTTCCTAGGTTGGAGAATGGTCTTCGCAGAGCTATTGGCCGACAGCTTGCGGTCGGCTTCCCAGTCAAAGTCGCAGCCATACAGCTTTCCGTCTGCGTAGGAGAGCTGCAGCAGACCTTCGCTGCGGACGGCCACGCCTGTTACCTTGTCGGTCTTCGCGACCTCCGGCTCCGTGTGGTGGACACGCGTACGTGGATTCAGCCCAGCCTCCGCGCCGGCGAGCGCCTGGAAAAAGTATGCCCAGAAGGCGCGCTTGTCGGTGTCATCCATCGCCGAAAAGCGGGGACAGAAGCGGGCGACATCGCGGGACACCTCCGACGAGAGCATGGCCGGCGGAATGGCCTTCTCGACGATGACATCCCACTCGGGATTCCATATCTTCCCGCCGAGGTCGGCTTTCTTTACATCGATAGGTGTCGGTGGTGCGGCCTTGGTTTTCTGCGCATGGCCTGTGGTGGGCAGCAGAAAGCTTGCCAGCAGTAAAATCGTCAGCCTAATTCGCAAAGAGGAAATCCCCCCGTCAACCGTTGGATGCAAATTCGGAGGAGGATAGATAGTTCGACGGTAATCTATGTTGAGGAGGAAAGCGCTTCAACTATTACGCCCTTGATGCGGTGATTACCACACCTATGATCGCATCCGTTTCACACGGGTTAATTGCCACTCAGGCGTGAGCCTGCGCTCCACCTGCTGGCCTAACACTTAAAGCCTTCCGCGCCCAGGAAAGGTTGTAATGGCGGTTTCCGCAACGGGTACAGCGATATGGCTTCATGAAGAGCAGCGGCAGCACAAATAGTTCGAAGTCATCAATCTTCTTGCGAGTGGCAACCACTGCCAAGCTGGCGCAGTGCGGACATTGACGAATTCGTGCAATGTTGAATTCCGAACGCATAGCAGACCCCATGTTCGAGATATCAAGTTTTGGCCATCAATTTCTCGCTACCACTACTATGGATGAGCAGTAGTGAACAGGAAGTTGTACCGTGCCACCCTCTTGATCAAACATTTATCAGTCAAGAGCACGCATTTGTCAACTCTAGAATTTTCCTGTTGCGCCGAAGAAATATGCTGTAATTTCCTCTAACAAACGCGCGCCTAGCCCCCTCCCCGTGCTGCAAGGCAACAGTGCGACGTATTCTCTCATCTATTCAGCATCTGGAACGACCACCGCATAATTAGAGGGCTCTCGTCGATGTCTCGCCACCTCGCTTCATTGCTTCATCTGTCGGTCACCATTTTTATTCTTCTCTCGATAGCGGGCTGTGGAGGAAATAGCGGCAGCAGCGGCGGTGGTAGCGGGAGCGGTTCCCCACCCGCGATGATCGCGATCTCGATTTCGCCGACCTCGGCAACGGTTGCCGCCGGAGGAACGCAGCAGTTTCAAGCAACAGTAACAGGTTCCAGCGATAGTGCCGTCCAATGGCAAGTGAACAAAATAGTAGGAGGGAATTCGCAATACGGGACTATCTCCACTAGCGGGCTCTATACTGCCCCCACGTCGGATGTCGCCTTGCAAGTTACAGTGACAGCCGCCGCCACTGCAGATACCAGCAAGACCGCCAGTGCCGCGGTGACGGTTAATGCAGCTCCACCACCACCTCCGCCTCCGCCAACGATCAGTGTTAGCATCTCGCCTACCACGGCCCTTCTGGCTGTCTCCACCACTCAGCAATTCACCGCGACCGTAACCGGCACGACCAACACTGCGGTGACGTGGTCGGTGGATGGCGTCAATGGTGGAAATACGACTGTCGGTACCATCAGCACCACCGGACTATATACGGCGCCAGCGACCGCCGGTACTCACACTGTGACAGCTACCAGTGTCGCCGATGGCACTAAGAGCGCAAGCGCCGCCGTTACGGTTATCAGTCTCACGATTTCGCCGCAGAGTACTTCGGTTACGCCGTTCGGGACTCGGCAGTTCACGGCAACCGTCCAGGGAACCAGCAATAACGGAGTTATCTGGTCGGTAGACGGGGTGGTGGGTGGCAACAGCAACACAGGAACTATCAGCACCAGCGGGTTGTACACAGCTCCTGCAAATGTGGGCTCCCACACCGTAAGCGCAACCAGCTCGGCCCTGACAACGTACAGTGTCAATGCGTCCGTCTCAGTGATCAACGCGCCGACTGGAACGGTCTCGGTACTTACCTATCACAATGACGACGTTCGCGATGGCGCCAATCTTAGCGAGACCGTTCTGAATACATCCAACATCAACCAGGCGCAGTTCGGCAAACTGTTCGCGCTGCAGGTGGATGCGCAGGTTTATGCCCAGCCCCTATACCTACCCAATGTGACAATTGGCGGAGTTCGTCACAATGTAGTATTCGTCGCCACGGAGAACGACACCGTGTACGCCTATGATGGCGACGGCCTTTCCGATTCCGCGCTATGGATGCACCATCTTGGCACTCCCATTCCGGTGAATGACTCCGAAGGAATCAAGCCCTGGCTGGGAATCACGTCAACCCCGGTAATTGATGGTGTGACCGGTACGATATACGTGCTTACAGACGGACTGGAAAGCGGGCACAAGGTTTATCGTCTACACGCTCTGGATGTAACTACTGGTAATGAGAAATTTGGTGGCCCGGTGGTGGTGACCGGTACAGTTGCGGGCAGTGGGTGGGACAGCGTTAATGGCCAAATTAGGCTGGAAAGTAACTGTTATCAGCGCAATGGTCTCGCGCTTGATCCTGCCAGCAATGCAATTTATATAACATTTGGACACTGTAGTCATGGCTGGATGCTGGCCTATGACAAATCAACACTACAGCAGACTGCCATCCTCAACGTGACGGCGGACGGCGCTGGCGGTGGATTGTGGGGAGGAACTCCGGCAATCGACGATAGTACCGGAGACCTGTACCTTATCACTGGCGTCGATCTGGGCGATCCCGCGCCTGACTACAACGATTCAGCCATGCGCCTCCAGGCAAGCGATCTATCGATTCTCGACTATTTCAAGCCGTCCAACGAAAGCTTTCTACGCGACAATGACGCTGACTTCGGCAGCGGATCGCCGATTATCATGCCTGACAATCCGTCGCAGTATCCCCATGAACTCATCGGCGGCGGCAAGGATGGACGAATCTTTGTGATGAACCGCGACAACATGGGCGGATATCAGAGTTCCGACCATGTGATCCAGGAAGTACAGACCGGCACCCAGGAATTCGACAACGTTTTCGCCACACCGACGCTCTGGAACGGAACCATCTACTATCACTGCGAGCAGGATGTTGTGAAAGCGTATAGCTGGGATGCCAATACCGGGCTGCTATCGGATTCTCCCATCTCGCGTGGAACCAGGGTATATGGTACCCACGGAGCGACCTCTTCCCTGTCGGCCAACGGAACGTCGGACGGCATCCTATGGGAGATAGAAAGTACGAACGTCCACACCAGCGGCCCTGCTATCTTGCATGCCTATGACGCGACTAATTTGGGCAATGAGTTATACAACAGCCAGCAGGCAGGCAGTCGCGATGTTGCTGGTCCCGCGGTAAAATTCACGGTGCCAACCGTTGCCGACGGACATGTCTATGTTGGGACTGCAAGCGAAGTGGACATCTATGGCTTGCTGACCCAGTAGAATAGAAAATGCTGGGCAGGAACGTATCGCCCGCCTAGGATGGACATCTCCGGAGGAACAACTTCATGCCACGCTTTGGCCTTTTAGCGCTCGCGATTTGGTGTGCGCTGAGCTATTCGAGTTATGCCTTGCAACAGCAGCCATCCGCGCCTTCCGCACCAGGTGCCAACGAACAAAATTCACCCGCTCCCATCGCCAGCGCCACTGCGGTGCCAATGACGGAGCCTGTCCTCACGCTAAAGGGCGCCTGCAAGCCTGGGACGGGGACAGCCACGCCGCCCTCCGGGTGCGTAAGCTCCTTGACTCGCGAGCAGTTTGAAAAGCTGATTACTTCGCTTACTCCGCCCGGACGGCCACCGATGCCCCCAGAGAAGCGACGCACCTTTGCTACGCAGTATGCCAAACTGCTGACCTTCGCCGATGCCGCGCGCGCAATGGGTCTGGAAAACGATCCCCGGGTGCAGGAGATTTTCAACTTCGCCAAGAACCAGATTCTCACCGAGGCACTCAATCAGCAGATCACCACAGAGTATTCTCATCCTACCGACCAGCAGATTACGGATTATTACAACCATAACAGCAGCAAATATCTGGAAGTAACGCTGCAGCGGATCATTATTCCGCGGCTGACCGCAACTACTGATAAGCCTAAGCCGACCGAGGCCGAAGAGAAGGCCTATGCGGAAAGGATCAGGGAGAGGTTGATCGCTGGCCAAGATGCCGACAAACTTCAGAAAGAAGCGTCGGAGCATGCGGGATCGCCCGGCCCACCACCTTCGACGCAAGTTGGGGCACGTCGGCCCGGCTCGCTACCGGAAGCTCATGAGTCGGTCTTCAATCTAAAGGCAGGTGACGTTTCAGAGCTGTTTTCCGATCCCGGAGCGTTTTATGTTTACAAGGTCGTTTCGGTGCGGCAAGTCCCGCTCAGCGAAGTGAAGGAAAGCATCAGCAATGCCCTGCAGCGGCAGATGGTAACCGACCGGATTCAGGAGATTCAGAACTCGGTGACGCCCGTGCTGAACGAAGCCTACTTCGGCCCCGAAACACCGCCTGGTGCTCCGGCCGGCATGACTCCGCCAGGACGGGGAATGCCTGCCGGACCTGCGGGCGGGGCGCCACCTCCGGGCCGTGGACCCGCTCAGCAACCGCAAAGCCCGCCGCCTCCGCCACCGCCGCAGTAGAGGGTCGAGTGCCGCGGTTCGATTCAGGGTCTATTTGCTAGGCTGCGCCTCGGCGCGAGACTTCAGGAACACGTCCACATTGCTCTTGTCGACCAACGACACGCCGGTATCGACGAAAGCCGGTATCGGCGCAAAAGAATTCGCCGAGTAGTCGGTCTTCAAATCGATGGGATAGTGATGAATGTCGTCGAGCGCTTTCAATCCGTAGTAAGCCATGGTGTAGGGCTTCTGCGAAATGGTGGAATCGATCACTCCATCTTTGATTAAGTTCAACGTTGCTTCATCTACATCCATGGCGATGAGTAGCCGGTCGGTTGCGTTTTCGCGCTTTACCGCCTCAGCAACATCTTTTCCTGAAGAAGCCTCCAGGCAGATAAACGCGTCAACCTTTTCGGCGCTCTTGTCCCGCAGGTAGTGGGTAGTTCGGTCAAATGCATTGCCCGAATCACCTTTGATGTTGAACACCTCTGTAATCTTTATGCCCGGGTGATCGGCGAACACGTCCTTGTAGCCCTTGAGGCGCTGTTCCATGTTCGGTTGGGGCATGGTGTAGAAGACGACATTGCCTTTGCCGTGCAGCTTTTCGACTACTCGTTGGCCACCGAGGCGTCCGGCTTCCAGATTGTTGGTGCCGATGAAGTAAAGGCGATGGCTATCGGGAGCGTCCGAGTCGATGGTAATGACCGGTATGCCGGCGTTCATGGCAGCGTCAATCTCCGGCTTCATCACGTTCGGATCCGCAACTGATACAAGAATGCCCGCAGGTTTGATGGCGACAGCGTTGCGGAATTCACCAGCCTCCGCCTGCGGATCATAGGTCTCTGGACCGCGGACGTCCCACTTCACGCCGTACACGGCCGCGGCCTTGGAAAGACCGGCGGCGGCGGTCTGCCAATAAGGCAGCTTGGAATTCACGGTGACCAGAATGTAGCGTTCAGAGTTGTCGTGGCGAGAACAACCCAGGAAGAGAGACATGACCACAACGATTGACGTCAGGAGTGTACACTTCACAGCAGCTTTCATAGTCGCCTCGCTGGGAAAGAGATCTTTCAAATCGAGCCGCAATCGCAACCCTCGCGAATGTGCCAGAACATCCTGCTCGGCAAAGCCGGATTGTACCTCCAGGAAATGACCGTGGGAACCCGATTTTTTGTCCGGAGGAAACGCCTTCACCGGTCGGGCTCCTTCCTTGACTCTCTTTTAGCTGCGCCCTAGTATCCGAAGCAAGCATGTCTTCCGCTCCAGGTCATCGTTCTTTTCGGCAGCTTATCGCGCGAACTGTCATTCTTCTTCTTGTGCTGCCGCTGGCCAACGTGTTACTCGCACAGCAGGCCGCGAAGCCCGCATCCCCGACAAAGCCGCAAATCGCTAACTTCGTCGATATCGCTGACAAAGCCGGACTGACCATGTCGGAGATATTCGGCGGCGTCGACAGCAAGAAGTACATCATCGAGACCACCGGCACGGGCGTTGCCATCTTCGACTACGACAACGATGGATGGCCTGACATCTTCGTTGTGAACGGCACCACGCTGGACGCCGCGAGGACCGGTAAAGGACCGACGAATCGTCTTTATCGCAACAATCATGACGGCACCTTCACTGATGTGACCAAGCAGGCGGGGCTTGCGGATGCGACTGGCTGGGGACAAGGGGTTTGCGTCGGCGACTACGACAACGATGGCTGGGAAGACCTGTACGTCACCTATTACGGCAAGAACCGCCTCTACCACAATAATCACGGCGTTTTCACCGATGTAACCGACAAGGCAGGCGTGGGTGGGTCAGGAAAAGCGTGGGGCAGCGGCTGCGCCTTTGTTGATTACGACCGCGACGGAAAGCTGGACCTGATCGTCGCGAATTACGTTGACTTCGATCTCTCGACTGCACCAGCTCCGGGCGATCGCCCGTCGTGCATTTGGAAGGGTGCGCCAGTGATGTGCGGTCCGCGAGGACTGACGCCTGCGAAAAACATTCTCTACCACAATCGCGGCGACGGCACCTTCGAAGATGTCACCACCAAGGCCCACATCGACCAGACCAACGGCCACTATGCGCTCAGCATTTCCACGCTCGACTACGATGACGATGGCTGGCCCGACATTTTCGTCGCGTGCGACAGTACGGCGAGCATTCTGTACCACAACAATCGCGACGGAACCTTCACCGACGTGGCCGTGATCGCTGGAGCGGCATTCAATGAAGACGGCCGCGCGCAGGCAGGCATGGGCTCGACCGTAGCGGACTACGACGGCGATGGGCGGCTCGACATCTTCAAGACCAACTTCTCCGACGACACTTCGACGCTGCTGCACAACGACAAAGCGGGAACTTTCACCGATACGACGACCGCCGCGGGACTCGGCCTGAACACCAAGTATCTTGGCTGGGGTACCATGTTTTTCGACTTCGACAACGATGGCTGGCCCGACTTGCTTCTGGTGAACGGTCACGTCTATCCCGAGGTCGATAAGTTTCATCTGGGCAGCGATTTTCAAGAGCCGCGACTGCTATATCACAACAACGGCAATGGCACATTTACCGACATCTCGGATTCAGCGGGAACGGGCATTACTACGCCGGCATCGTCGCGTGGGCTGGCGGTGGGCGATCTGTGGAACGATGGGCGAATGTCGGCAGTCATCAGCAACATGAACGCGCGGCCCAGCCTGCTGGAGAACCAGATCAAGTACGCGAACCACTGGATCGCATTCAAGACGATCGGCACCAAGTCCAATCGCGATGGCATCGGCGCGCGGATCACGGTCAAAGCAGGAAAACGATTCTTGGTCGATGAAGTGCGCAGCGGTTCGAGCTACGTTTCCAACAGCGACATGCGGGTGCATTTTGGCTTGGGCAAAGAGACGAAGGTTGACTCGGTCGAGGTGCGCTGGCCCAGCGGGTTGACGGAGAAATTCGACAATCTATCCGTGGACAAGATCAACGAGGTAAAGGAAGGAAGCGGTGTCGTTGTGAAGAACGAGCCGCCGAAGAAACCGTAGCCCTATTCCACACAACCAGCGCGAACGCCCCCGCCCTAGCCCGAAGCGGCTAGAGCAGGGCGTCAGAGTTGATCATTGCTGCATTGGTACGGTGGTGTACTGACACTGGGTCTTCTGGCCAAATTTACTAGTGTCCACTTTCTGAAACTGCACATTCCCCTTGTCAAAATACATATTTTCGCTGAATCCCTCTGCCTTCGGGGGATCGACCGGCTCGGCGGGCGGCGACCAATTTGGCGGCATGGTGAAAGAAAATCCGTAACATCCCCCGGCTGGACAATCGGGATCCTTCGGGCCCCAGCTGCATACAGTGTCATCTTTGCAGCTCGACCCAAGACCTATGGTGCAACCACAGGTTTTGGTTCCGTCTTTGCCGATTTTTATCCCACAGTAAGTTGCGGGCTGGCAAGCAGCACTGAACTCATTGGCGAATTCCGTCGCAATAGAACTCTTGCTCAAGTCCACAGTTACGGTCAGCAAATTGGTGTCTTTGCTGTACCCAGAGTCAAGCCAAGGGGTAGCGCCCTTGACGGGGTTGAACACATACGTATCGGTGTCGAATGTGCCCCGCACCCCACCCACCTTCCATTTCCCGGTTTCATCGTTCGGGCCGAGATAAATGTCGAACGTCAACTGCGTCGAAGGCTTGCCGTAGATGAAATACACATAGTAAGTCTGGCCTCCCTGGAAGACCGAGACGCCGTGTGAGGAAGCTGGGTTCGAGGCCATGCAGCCGCCCTGATTCTCACAGTTGTTACTGGTGTCAATGTAGTAATGACCGTGATTGAGAGTGAGTGTACTTCGCTGCCCTGAGTCCTGGCCCAGCATTAAAGAGCGCGGTTTGGGGGGCGGAGACAACAAGAGCTCGTCTTTGGTCAAGTATTGGCGATACAGGGGCACGCCGAAGGTTTGCGGAGTGGCGCCCTGGTGGGTCCAATACGCCGGACCGGTTATGGGATCGCCATGTATGCATTCGAGGGGGTAGGAACACTGCATGCTCTGATTGGGAGGCGGACATGGTCTCGTCCCCGGGTAGAAGCCGATCGCGCAGCCGGCGATCATTCCGGTGGTTACGTATTCGTAAGGGCTCGTCTTGGCGGTTCCCGGGGGTCCCTTTCCATCCGCAACGCTGTCGTGCTTGTCGGAGGCGCATTCCACGGTTTCCAGCGGCGCGTTGAAGAACGGATCTTCGTTGACCGAGATGGTCTCCCGTCCGGTGGTTGGCGTGGGGGTAGTCTCGGAGGCGACCAGGCCAGTCAGGGCTCCATCGCCGCCGGGTATGTTCATGCCCATGGCATTCTTGGTATCGGGCACGCCGTCGTTGAGTACGGTCTGCCGGTCAATGTCAGTAAAATTATTGAACATCCCGGGCGAATCATTACCCGGACAGTAACGCGCGTGGATCGCATCCGCGTCCGGCATGTAGGGCCAAGTGTTGGGTACGAACAGCGGCTCAATCAAGAAATGCCGGATATTGTCATTCCGGAACATCAGGTTCAAGGAGTGGAAGGCGGGCGGGTAATAGAACCCGTTAGGCTGTTTCCAGGCAATGCCCGCGTTTGGGAGATAGCACGTGCCTGAGGCATCCTTGGGGACGCCATCCACGAAGAACGTCCGATACATCCAGCCAGTCCCGCTGCCCGGCATCAGCGTGGGATAAACGTCCAGGTAGGCATTCGACTGTTGGAAAGCCGGCCCATCATAGACGCTGAACAGGCGCTGGCCGGGGAAAGGATTCACCTGAATGGTAACGGCATCCGCAGTCGAGAGGCAGTAACCGCGATCAGCCTGGTTGGCGCAAACCAGCCCGGTTTTCGGATTGAACGGCCCGGCCTCGGAGGCATAGCCGTTGGTCGGAAAGCCATCGCTGCCGATCGTCTGCGAGGTGCCAATGAAAGCGGTCTTATAGGCCAGCATCCAGTTGCCGAGGGGATTATCGGACTGCGTGTATCCGCCGCCGGTGGTGAAGTTCAGGCCGGCGTACTGCGAATCGGTGACTGCACCGTCGGTGAAGAGAAACCACTTGGGTCGCATCCAAATCGCGGCAAAGTTGGTCTGCGCGTAATTGAATGATGTGTCGTAGTGGTCTAGGACCGTGGCCTCACAAATTGACTTATTCGGCCCAGTGTTGGCGCAAGGAGGGACCGAGGTGTTACCGCTGCTGCAATCGGTTGGGTTCTTAGGATCGTCAGCTCCCAAGCACTGGCTTGGGTTTCGCAAGCCTGTAATCTGCGGATAATAGAGCTGGTAACCGGGGGTACCGGACTGGCTCATCGGTGGCGCAAACGTGTTGGTCACCGCCTGCAACGTCGTGTCATTCGCGGGACCGTCGCTGAACCCCCCGCAGTCGTAGGTGTCTCCAATACTGGTGAACGAGAACTGGGCGGCAACGCAACTGTTCCCGACAAAGTTCTGCAATGGCGTCAACCCCGAGCGCCCGGTGTTGTCCATGCGCAACGATGACATATCTTGGACATTCAACTGCTGGGACGCATACCCATCCCATGTCTCAAACATGGAGGGGCCGCCGTTGGCGCCGGGCAGCAGCCAATAGCACGAACCGCAGGCGGTGACCCCTGCGGCCATGTTGTACTGAAAGTCGTTCCAGCCGTTCATGATCCAGAACGCGCTAGGATGGTTCCAGTCAGAGCGGTAAGGCATGAAGTCGCCGCGCGGCGGGTCGCCTTGCCGCGCGAGAATTCCTGGGGTGTCGCGCGGGTTCAGGGTAGCACTGTGCACTCCCGCGATCACGCTTACCCCCAGGTTGGCGTAAAGCTTGTTATTGACCTCGGTAGCGTCTTCCAGATAGTAACCATGCCCGATCGACTGATAGCCGACATTGCGGGCGATGGTCATGCCCTGCGTGGCATGCACCGTGATCCAGCGCGTCATCGATTCGTGGATGGAAGAATCCCGCACGTAAGGCATGAGTGTGGGGTCCGAAGGCTGCGGCGTTTTCCGCGCCATGTGGAAGTGCACGGGATAATGCCCGATCAATCCGCCCTGCCCCAGTTGGTAGAACTCCACCCCCTTGATCTGGTAGTTGGTAAAACCCTGACGGACAATGGTATGTCCGCCAAAGTAATTGCCCTTGGTGGGTGGAAAATGGTCGTGCTCCGAAGTGTCCGTATCGGGCTCATCCTCTTCCGAAAGAATCTCAATGCTGCGCGTCAGCAAGCCAACCGCCGCGCGGGTGTCGATGCAGCGTGTGTTATTGGGAGTACCAGAAGAACAGGTGATGTGTGGGTCTTGCGTCGGCCCGATCCCAGTCGGAACGCCGGTCAGGGCGTAGGTCTGACCGTTATGGGGAAAGCAAACGCCACTGCCCGCGCCTTCGCAAGGCACATTCGGATAGCCCGAGTTTCGAGTGAACGTTACGGACTTTTTATCCATGCTTACCGTTGCGATGGTTAGCTGTTCCGAGTGGGTGGGCATGTAGTCGGTGGTGGTGACCACAATCTGGTCACCCGCTGTCCAGTCCACCGCGCGGGACAGAGACAGGCTGGTGGCTCCTTTGCTGAGTGTGCCATTGAGCCGCACCCAGCTGGTTCCCGTGTTTCCCGGGTCAGCGTCGATTGTGGGATCGTAGGTGGCACCTTTGATTCCCAACAATTGGATCGTTCCGCCATAGGAAAGGGCCAGGACCTTGTGACCGAAGTAAGCTGCTTTGCCTTTGTCGGCAGCGTCGAAAGTGTCATAGCCATAAAAGCAGTCGTCGCCCGGCAGTTTGTATGAGGGATCAATCGAGCTGGCCTTCTTGCACTCCATATTCTTAGGCATTGGCACCGTATGGGTCATTAATGTCGTGTTCGAGTTCCAGAGGGTGGAGGGAACACCGCACAGAGCTCCGTTGCAGAGCGCTCCGGGATCGTCGCTCGGCCCCCAGAGGTAGATTCTGACCCTGGCGCCAACCTCGCCCGTGATCGGCGGATTCATGCCTATGGGGTGCAAAACCGTTCCCGCCGACAGGACTCCACCGTTCTCGACAATAATGTTTTCGGCGTGAAAATCGATGCGGGTATCATCGAACGTCAGCGAGCCGCCTGCAACAATGTTGACATTGTGGAATACGTAAACTCCGATTGAACCTGGAAGGCCGACCACCGTACATGGACTATTGACTAAGAGATCCGTCGTCGCGCTGCCTCCAGGAAGCAGTGAGCCGCTGCAGGTCGCAGCGAATGCAACTTTCGACGAACCCATGCAGAAGGCGGCCACGACCGCGATGGTCAAGATGGACATCGTCCGAACGATTTGGCGGACACGGCAGCGGGAAGACATACAACCTCCACAGTTCACGAAGTCTTTGTGCAAGCGCCGCAATAATGATGAGGTTCATCCGCGGATTGTTTGGGCGAGACAATCGCGGACTTCGACAAACGAATGAGCTATTCAGCTACGGCAAGTGGAAATATACAGGGCAATAGCCGACCCGCTTCAGCCTTGTCGCTGAGTACTGTGATTTGGAAGGCCTGAAGCGGCAGGAAGAATGGTAGTCGCAGGAGATAGAAAGTCAAGTATAAAGCTGGTTAATGTCCGAGGGGTTACGATTTCTCGTCAGACGTAACGGTAAGTTGGACGATGGCAGCCATCGTGACGGTAGCCACGCACAGCTCATGTCTAAGCAGCGAAGCAGTCAGTAGACTCCGGTTCTTCAATAGGCAACGTAGGGTCCCGGTCCACCGGGGGTATTCATATTCTCAATCGCGAAGAACACGACCCTGCCGTAGAAGAACGATAATCCCCAATCGAACGAATCGGTCCGTGGGCCGCCCAGTGTGCTGAAGGCGCTATTGCCCGTGCTTAACAGTTGGTCAGCATCCTCGATGCTGAAATTGACGACCCCTTGACTGCCGTTGGCACCCTGGTTGGTCGCGGAGAGGAGATCGGGCGATGGGCTTGGGCAATAATACTGCGAATTCGCTCCCGCACAGGTTGGTATTCCGGTGGTAGCGCTATCGAGGAAGAAAATGCCGCTCGATCCGCTGTCGATGAAGCTTGCCGGATAGCTGACCCCATTGAAGGTGGTAGTGATGTCGCCGGCATTCGGGCCGCTGTCGGGGACGGTATAAACCGTCGCTGCCTGCAACTTATTATTCGATTGCGTGCCGATGCCAAAGATCAACGAGCCGCTTATAGTACTCGTACCTCCGGCAGGCACCGACGGCAGAAAGATCATGACGCCGTTGTTGTCCGGTGAGAACAGTGTGACCGGATTCGGCACTTGTTGGGCCAGAGCGACGGAGATGGGGTTGCAGCCGGACGCCGGACAGTCATAGTAAACCGGCGGGACGGTCCCGCTCCCCGGGACACAAGCAGCACCGCAATCGTGTTGGAACATTCCCAGGCCGATAACTCCGTTGGCGCGCAGAGCGCTCACGCTGTTGCCTTTATTCGGCCCAAGGCTTTGGCTGGAACAGCTATTCGGTACAGGCGGCGAAACACTATCGGCAATAACAACCTGCACCGCCGCGGAAGGCGCTTTTTCGCCCGTGATCGAGACGTCGGCCAGCGCCACTGGCCCCCAAACATAACCGTCGAGAGACACCGCGCACTCGTCCAGAGGATTTCCCGCGGAATCATTTTGCTGGGGAAGAGGGAGGGTCAATACCGATGACAACAGGCGCAGCCCCGAGGACGCCGTATCTACCAGCACGTGGTCCACGGTCTGGCAGGTGGTGGTGTTGGGAACGCAAACCGTTACGTTGATGAAAGCTTCGTTTACCGCGGTGAAGGTTTGTGGCTGCGGTCCAGCGTCAACCGTAAGCGGCTGCAGGTTCACCGGATTGATGACGATCCCGGCTATCGCTGACTCGGTGGTGTTCTGCGTTGAAGTTGCCGTTATGGTTACAAGCGTAGGTACGGTCACGACCGGAGCCGTGAAGATGCCCGAGGAATTAATGGTGCCGGCGTTCGCCTTCCAGGTGACGGTGGTGGCGAAGGTGCCGGTTCCGGTAACAATGGTGAAGCACTGGATCTGCTGGCTGGATTGGATGGTCGTCGGCGAACAGCCAATCTGTACACCGGTAACGGTTGATGAGTTGCTGGAACCGCAGGCCGCCATCCCGATCACAGTGGCTGCTACCAGCAGCCGGCAGAGTATTTTCACCCGATTCTCTCCTTAGCGGATATCGCTGGCCAGTACTCCGTTAGGCACTAGCCGCGGGATATAGGCAACACCATGAAAATTTCGTGGATGCCCGGTTTGCCGGAACACCACGCCGGGGGTATCAATGGCGATCGGCGCGCGTTGCGGATGCGCGTGCTGCTGTTGCGCCGCAGCCTGCTTTGCCTGCTCATAATAGGGACCCAGAAGTTGCTGAAAATCGGGCGGAAACTGGCCCTCCCACGACACGCCAAACACCAACCCACTATTGGAAACATACTCTCGTACCACTGTTCCGGGCGTCGTGATTTCATGCATTACATAGGTCTTCAGGTCAGTGCTGTGCAGGGTCCCCTTCATCCGGGCCTGGTCAGAAAGGACGGAAGCGGCATTGTCGCCCAAAACCGCGTAGGCCGGGAACGGCAACATCAGAAATAACGCGACCAGCAGGCTCATCCAATGTTCCGGATGGCGCTTGTGCTGAGTGCGAAGTTTTGTTGTTCCTACTTCCAACAGCGGTGTCGAACGCACGGTTTCGTCTCCAAGCGGTGCGTAACCACTATGCACTGGCGGTTCCCAAGTTGTACAGTCGCAGACTTGTGAACTCCAATTGTCGAACATTGTTTCGCGCCAGAACTGTGGCGATTGTCTTCGAACGGGCCGGGCTCTACTTCGGCTTGCTTGCCCTCTTCGCCATCTCAAACGTTTGCGTCTTGACGATTCCCCTGCCCTCTTCGACCACGATCAACTGATTTGGTTTCACATCCTTCAGGGTGTCAACCTGGCCGCTGGGCCAGCGAATTTCGATCAGTTCGGCCTTGTCAGCTTTGCCCAAGCCGAAGTGTATCCGCAAATCGCTCTGCGAGATGTAGCTGCCACCACTGCGCACTTCGTCGATCTGCTGATGCGGTTTCGGCTCGTCCGGAGGATGACTGACACACCTTAGCCGCGCTGCAATACCGCTACGATTTGACTTGGTGCCGATGCACTTCACCTTGATCCAATTGTTGTCGAGCTTGGAGTCGCAGCGTAGCAGCTGTGGATAACCATTCACAGTGTTGACGACGACATCGATGTCGCCATCGTTGTCGAAGTCACCAAAAGCCGCGCCCCGTGAAGCATTTGGAACGTTGATGCCTGGCCCCGCGTTAAGCACCTCTTCGAATCGCCCGTTACGCAGGTTCTTGTAGAGGATCTTGCGTTGTGGATATCCCGCTTCGGTCTTCAACTGCTCGACCTCGGGATAGACGTGCCCATTGCACAGCAGAATGTCGGCCCAGCCGTCGTTGTCGTAGTCGATGAAACCGCAGCCCCAGCCCAAATACTGGGTGTGCGCGCCTAGTCCCGCCTGGAAGGTCGTGTCCTCGAAGTTCCAGTTACCGAGATTGTGATAGAGCGATGGAGTGTCGCCGGCGAAATTGGTCTTCACAATGTCGAGATTCCCGTCGAGATCGTAGTCGGCGGCGGAGACGCCCATCCCGGCCTGCGGTTTGCCGTCGGCCGACAGCACGCATCCGGCCTCCATGCCGACGTCCACGAAGCGGCCGTCGTGCAGATTCTTGTACAGAGCGCTCGCGGTGGAGTCGTCGGCCACGTAAATGTCTGGCCAGCCATCGTTGTCAAAGTCGGCGGTTAGCACGCCGAGACCAAAGTTACCGTTGGCCTTCAGAATGCCAGCCTTCGCACTCACGTCGGTGAAGGTGCCGTCGCCATTGTTGTGGTAAAGGATGTTAGTGTCGCCCTTGAGACCGGGCGGACCGCAGGCAACCATCACACCCTTGTAGAGACACGGTCCCGACTCCGGCACTGGCGCGGTCTTGAGGTCCATGTCGATGTAGTTGGCGACGAAGAGATCAAGCTTGCCATCGCGATCATAGTCAACGAAGGCGCAGCCGGTGCCCCAACGCGTTTTCTTGCCGGCGACGCCCGCCTTCTCGCTGACGTCGGTGAAGCTGCCGTTGCCATTGTTGTGGTAGAGGACGTTCTTGCCGTAGTAGGTGACGAACAGGTCGTCGAAGCCGTCGTTGTCGTAATCGCCGATGCAAACGCCCTGGCCCCAGCCGCTATGGCCAACGCCGGCTTTTGCGGTGACGTCGGTGAAGGTGCCGTCACGATTGTTCTTAAACAGATGCGAGGAAGGCTCCTCACCTTTGGGAAAGCCTTCCAGCCGCCAGCCGTTCACCAGAAAGATGTCGAGCCAGCCATCGTTATCGTAGTCATAGAACGCGACGCCGCAGCCCGTCGTCTCCAGTAGATATTTGTTCTTGTGCTCACCGCCGAAGATGGTCTTGGCGTTGAGTCCGGCCTCGCGAGCAATGTCGATGAAGGTGACGCCGAGATCGGTGTCGGACTTTGCGGGAGTCGCAGGTGCTGCGGGCGATTGGCCGAACAGCGGCCGAGCAAGCGAGAGCACGTCAGAGAAGGTCAGCACCAGCGCGGAACGGGAAAGAGACCGCAGGAATGTTCGGCGTGATGGTGACAAAGGGTGTCCGTCTGCTCTCGCGCGTGCTGGGAGTGAGACTTATTGTCCGGTAGTGTGGAGGGGTTTTGCAAGCGGCGAGGGTTGAGGCGTGGCCGCACTCCTTCCCGATTTCTTTACCAGTATTTTCGTGAGGAGTAGATTAGTGAAAGATTCGCTACAAATGAGTGTAGGGAAAAATGAATATTTCGGTAGATCCAAATCTCGAAGCGAAGCTTCGCCAAAAGGCGGAGGCACAGGGTCTGAGTGTCGAAGCCTACATTGAACGTCTTCTGCGTTCCGAGGAACAGTCAGATGAGGAGCTTGAGCGTTTGGCGCTTGAAGGACTGAACTCGGGTCGCCCGATCGAGATAACCTCAGAATATTGGGCAGAGCAGCATCGCCGTCTGGATGAACGACTGAAGAAGACTGGCATCCAGTGAGCGCCGAGTACGTAGTCCGCCCACGGGCTGACCGCGACCTCGCAGAACAAGCCTACCATTACGCCACCGAAGGAAGCCCCGAACTCGGCCATCGCTTCCTGGTCGCCGCACACGAAACCTTTACTCTTCTCGCAACACAACCGCAAATAGGATGGCGAGCGCGGCTGAAGCACCCGGCGGTGGAGTCGGTACGAGTCTTCCGAGTTTCCGGATTCGAGAGAGTCATCATTCTTTACCGTTCGGCTCCCGGTGGAGTTGACATTCTTCGAGTGATACACGGTTCGCGCGACCTCCAGGCGCTTCTGCGCCGCGAAGGTATGCAGGGCGCGCAGTAAGCCCGCGATGTTCCCCCGTTAAACTCAGTAGCTTCCCTCGCCTTCATGCGCTAGACTCATGCCTTTGGCACGGCACGACCATCTCAAGGGGGATCCGATGCTCAAAGTTGCAGCAAGAGTGCTGGCACTATTAGTCGGTCTTGGTCTTGCATCCCCGTTCGTTCCGGCTCAAACCAAATCCTCGGGCTCCGAAGGGCACCCGTGGTGGCAGGACGCTGTCTTCTATGAAATCTATCCACGCAGTTTCATGGACAGCAATGGCGACGGCTATGGCGACTTGAATGGCATCGCTTCGAAGCTGGACTATCTGCACGCGCTGGGAGTGGATGCGATCTGGATCGCGCCATGCTTTCCATCACCCCAGGTTGACTTTGGATACGACGTTTCCGATTACGAGAACATTGACCCGAGATATGGCACGCTGGCGGACTTCGATCGCCTGGAGAAGCTAGGGCAGGAGCATGGCGTCAAGATCATTCTTGATTTCGTAGTGAACCATACCTCCGACCAGCACCCGTGGTTCATTGAGTCGAGGTCGTCGCGCGATAACCCCAAACGTGACTGGTACATCTGGCGCGACGGCAAAGCTCCGAACCAGCCACCGAACAATTGGGAGTCAACCTTTGGCGGATCGGCATGGCAGTGGGACGGCAAGACCAATCAGTATTACTACCATTTCTTCTATCCGCAGCAACCCGACCTGAATTGGCGCAATCCGGCGGTAGCCTCGGCCATGTATGGAACCTCGGAGTGGTGGTACAAGCGCGGGGTTGCAGGTTTCCGCCTGGACGCAGTGGACACGCTTTTCGAGGATCCCAACCTGAAGAACAACCCGGTATTGCCGGGGAAAAATGCCTATGGCGATCCCAACATGGAGAACAAGTACAACGACAAGCTGCCGCAAGTCCACGATGTATTGAAAGGACTGCGCAAAGCGGCGGATCCGTATGGGGCCGTTCTGATCGGTGAAACCTGGACGAACAATATCGCCGAGCTGAAGCAGTACTATGGCTCCAACCATGACGAACTGCAGATGCCGATGGACCTGATGCTGACCAAGCTGAAGTTCTCCGCGCCGGTATTTCGTGAGCACATTGCGGCCGTCGATTCCACGGGCGAATGGCCGACATGGGTCATCAGCAATCACGATATCGTGCGCGCCTGGAACCGGTACGGCGACGGCAAGCACAATGACCAGATCGCCAAGGACATGGCGGCAATGTATCTCACCCTGCGCGGCACACCGATCATGTACTACGGCGAAGAGATTGGGATGCAGAATAACGATCCCAAGCGCCGGGAAGATGTGAAGGACCCGATCGGGCGCACCGGTTGGCCGCGCGAAAAAGGCCGCGACGGCGAGCGCACGCCCATGCAGTGGGACGACGGTCCTAATGCCGGCTTCACGACGGGCATCCCGTGGCTGCCGATTCCCACGGCCTACAAGACATACAACGTTGCCGACGAGTTGAAAGACCCGAACTCGATCCTGAACTGGTACAAGGGCCTGCTGGCATTGCGGCATCAGGACAAGGCACTCCTCGACGGTGACTACGTCGCCCTGAATGAGGCCGACCCCAATGTGTTGTCATATTTGCGGAGCTACCAGGGCGATGCGGCTCTGGTCGTGATCAATATGTCGGCGAGTCCGCAGAAAGTGAGCTTCGACCTGGCGAAACAAGGCTTCGAGTCCGGAGCCGCGAAGACATTGCTGACTACGCAGTCGTCGTTGAAGAACGCGGCGTCGGCCAAGCAACTCTCGCTGGAGCCATTTGCGGTGTACATCGCCGAGATTACGAAGTGAGGTGATGGCGGGATGGCGAAATGAGATCGTCATTTGAAGGGACACGGCTTCAGTCGTGCCGTAAGACGATCTTTTAGGATCGTGGCTTTTTAGCCACTGAAGGACCTCGGTGTTGATACGAAGTGCGAATTCCCACAGGGGGCTGAAGCCCAACTCTCATGCATCCGTAACGGCACTCCTGAAGCCGTACCCCTTCGAAGAGCCGTGCTCGACGAGTCAGAGAGTCCGATAACGGACCCAACCATGCAGCGCTCACTAATGGCCGCGGCCTTGCTAGGAATGTTGCTGATCGCATCGGCCGTTCCCGCGAGCCAGTCTCCTTCGCCCACCCCTAGCGCGCCGGACGCGAATGGCTACGTCGGCAACGAGGCCTGCGCGAAGTGCCATGCCGCAATCTTTGAATCCTACCAACGCACGGCCATGGCACATGCCAGCGGCCCAGCGACGGACAATCTGATCGCAGGAGAGTTTTTTCACAAGAAGTCAGGCGTCAACTACCGTATCTATAGACAGGATGGAAGGGTATGGCTGAGCTTCGATCGCCCGGGCGATCCGTTGGTCCGGGGCAAGCGCGAGTTGCTGCACTACATCGGGCAAGGCCGGCGTGGACGAACCTATCTGTTCTCCATGGATGGGTTCGTCTTTGAATCGCCAGTGAACTGGTACACCGACAAGCACCTGTGGGACATGGCACCCGCGTACGGCGATGTGCGCGAAGCTCCCATGAATCTTCCCG
Organism: uncultured Acidobacteriaceae bacterium; assembly: GCA_963748225.1. GTDB lineage: Bacteria > Acidobacteriota > Terriglobia > Terriglobales > Acidobacteriaceae > Bog-257. The sequence goes on along the minus strand of CAVVHW010000007.1, from coordinate 95,749 downwards.
CGCTGACCTCTTGCCTGGACTGCCACGTCAGCGGAATTCAGCCTCCCATCCAGGGCACCGAGAACCGCTACCAGATGCCCGTGTTTGCATACTCCGGCGTCACTTGCGAGCGCTGCCACGGGCCGGGAGCAGCACACGTAAACGGCGGCGCCATTGTCAATCCTGTAAAACTCGCCGCCAATCGGCGTGACGCCGTTTGCATGCAATGTCATCTGGAAGGCAATGCCGCGATTGAGCGGCCCGGCAAACACTTATACGAGTTCCGCCCGGGCGACGATCTCTCCGACTACGTTCGGTATTACGTCCGCGCGAACGAGGAACAGCCCGGGTTGCGCGCGGCAAGTCAGTTCGAAGCGCTGGCGCAGAGCATGTGCAAGAAGAAGTCAGGTGCAGCCATGTCGTGTATTAGTTGCCACGATCCGCATAGCGCTGTTCCGGCCGAAGAGCGAGTTTCGTTCTATCGCGAGAAGTGCCTGGCTTGCCACTCTGCCCTAAGCACGAAGCATCATGCCAGCCAGCCCGATTGCACGGCATGTCACATGCCTGCCAACGCGAGCACCGACGTTGCGCACACGGAGGTGACGGACCATCGAATCCAGCGGCGCCCAAATTCTGGTGCGGTCTTGGATGACGCGATAGCCCGACCGGTAGAGACACTGCCGCGGCTGATGCCCTTTCCGAATTCCCCTCAGACGGAACACGATGATCGCGACATGGCGCTCGCGTGGGCGAACATGGCTGAGAACGGCGATGCCGCGGTATTGAAACAGGCGGAACAATTGTTGCGCAAGGCGGTGCAAGAGTCGCCGAAGGATGCCACGCTGTTGTCGTCGTTCGGCTACGTGGAGCAGAGGCGAGGCGCGGTCAGCGATGCCCGCGAGTTGTATCAGCGAGCACTGGCGCAAGATCCCCACCTGCTCGATGCGGCCACGAATCTTGGAGTGATTGAAGCCAACAGCGGCCACTTGGGCGAGGCGGTGAAGTTGTGGGAGGACGCATTTCAGCGCGCACCGGGCCGAAGCAGCGTCGGCATGAATATCGCGCGCGCATTTTGCAGCGCGGGACAACTCGATCGGGCGCGCGACGTCACCATGCGTGTGCTGCAGTTCAATCCTGACTTGGGTTCGGCGAAGAAGATGCTGAACGGGTTGAACGGAACTCCGGCGAAGTGCGGGATGTAGGGTTGAAAACTTGGCTACACCCTTCGCTCGGGATGACAAATGAACGACACGACATGAACGCGTGGGCTCGCGCACTAATCAAACATCTCTACTCTGCCCCCGCAGCCTTCGCCTTTCCTGCGGTCATACCTAACTCATAGGCAAATTCCAGCACGACCGCATTCGTCCAGCCGAAGCCAACGACGTTCTGCTTGTATCCGGCAGTGATGTTAACCTCTTTCGAGCTGGACACCACGTCATACTTCTCGCGAATGGTATTGTCTTGCCGGAAATTCTTGGCGACGGTATCGATCCACTCCCGCGCGGCACGATCCGCATCCTCTTTGAAGCCGTAGCGCCGCATGCCCTCAACGTCGACGTAGTTGACGGGCGCCCAACCGTAGGGAAGGTCCCATTGCACGCCGGTCTCGTAGGGACTCATGGCGATGCCACCGGGGTGCTCGAAGTTTTTGAGATTTGCCACCACCGCCTTGGCTTGCTCCGGCGACGCAGCACCCGCCCACAGCGGATAAAACGTAGTGGCGTATTGATACTTTGATTGCTCACCCTTGGTGAAGTCATAGTCGAAATACATTCCTGCCTGCGCATTCCACAGGTAGCGGTCGATTAGCTTTTTGCGATGTTGTGCGCGCGCGGTCCACTCGGCGGCCCGGGCGGTCTTACCTAGCAATTTGCTAATCGACGCCATGTCCGTTTCTTCTTTGTACAGCAGGCTGTTCAAGCACACAGCGGCATAATGTGTGGTGCTGCCACTGAAATCGCCGAAGCGGAAGGAAATGTCGAAGCCGGATTCGCGCATGGCGCGGTCGCCCTTGTAATAGTCGGCGGTGAACTGCTCGACCGGCGACTTCTCGCAGGAATCCTTCTCGCCCTTGTCTTGCTGGCAAGCTTCGAAAGTGAACGTAGGTCCGATCAGTTTTGCCAAAGATTTACCCGGCTCGCCGAGATATTCCTTCGCCTGCACGGAAGCCTGCAGATAGCGGAAAACGTCGCGGTAGTACGGATCGTGCATGGTGGCGATCTCCGGGACCGGCCCGTCGCCGTAGTCGTAATAGCGCGACAGGCCAGTGTTTCCGGCAAGCTTCTCGCCATGGGTCCACATATCGTAGTCGCGCTGGATGAACGGATATGACTTCTCTAGCCATAGGCGTTTGGTGTCAGGATCCGGCAACGCATCATAAAGCGCCATCACCATTGAGCTGAGGAATGGCGGCTGCGAGCGGGTCAGGAAGTAAGTGCGGTTCGCATTCAGAATGCCGCCGTAGTGTTCGATCTCGAAGAAGAAATTCTCTACCATGCCGCGCGCCAGTTCAATACGCCCCGCGCGCAACAGGCCCACCATGATGAAATAGCTGTCCCAGCCATACATCTCGTTGAGGAAGCCTCCGGGCACGACGTAAGGATTAGGCAGATACAGCACGCCTTGCCGCGGCGAGGTGTCCATGTTGAGACTGCCGAGCGAGTTTATAACCTGGGGAAGGTGTTCAACCGCTATCTTGCATTTCGCCGCCAACTCTTTCACCGAGGCAGGCTCCGGATAACGGTCCGGCAGATATAGCAGCGAATGCTCGGGTACGCGAACATCCATGACGGTCTTGCAGTCCACGGGCGAGCGAGTGAGAGCGTCCCAACTATGGTCGATATAGGTGAGTACGTCGGAGATGTCGGCAGGCTGCTGTGCCTGTGCCGACGCAGCGCCGAACAGGCTGAACAGAAGAGTCAGAATAGCTACGATGATTTTCGCGTACGACACATTCACCCCGATGCGGCGGAAGGTTCATTCCCGGCGGAGATTATAAGGTAAGTTGCCGGCGCGCAAGTCCGTAAGGATGTGGGACCGGCTTGGGGGGATTAATTTGAAAGGCCCAGTGTAGCGAAATCGCCGGAGTTTACAAGCCGCTCTTCGCTTCCTCGGCCAAGACTTGCTGCATGATTCGCTCCAGAACCTGGAGTTGCGGTTCCACCGGGCCAACGCGAATCGTGCGGCCAAGGTTCAACCACCGATTGGATCGGTTGTTGTAGGCTGGCCACTCCGGAAGTCCGGTGGCATTCGGGTCACCTGTTTTTGCGAATTGGGTCCAGTAGGAGCGTATGGCCTCGCCTAGCTTCTCGTCGTCACGGCTGTGCCCCCAATCAGCAGGGAAGGAATTACTCAGAAACTTGAGCTCCTCGCCATGGTATGCGCCGAGCTGCGCCCGCTTTCCAGTCTCTGCGAAAGTGAAGTAATACAGATATGCCTTTTGGCCGACGCGCGTCATGGCTTGCGCCAGCGAATAAGCACCGTAGGCGAAGGTGTCACTCTGAAGCTGCAAGTACTGCGCCGCGACATCGCCGTCCGACTGCACAGGATATGCTCGAAATTCTTCATCCGAGAACTTGCCCGTATCCTCCTGCAGGTAGTTCTTAAGTTGGTCAACCGTCTTCGGGCCTCCATGTCCAAACACCGTGGCTTCATTGGCGTTGCTGCCGACAAGAACCGGGATGTGCATTTGTTTGCCTTCAGCAAAGATCTTGGCGGGTTGCTCGGGAACCACCCATCCATCCACGATCGCGTCAAAGTGAACTTGCGGGTCCTGACTCCAAGCTTTCAGGATTTGGTCAGCGGGAATGCCGCGCAGCTTTTGCAATGTTCCGGCCCATCCGCAACCCCCAAGTCCTTCGCCAGACGTTCACCAACACCTTCGCCCGTGCCCGAGATTGTGTTGTAAGGTATGCTCACGCGGATGTCTTCGTTGAGCGTACTCTGGCATTCTCCGCTCTCCATAATCGCTCGCTGAAACGTGCCCATTGCCAGCGGAGATGACATAAGCAGGCAGATGTCGACTGCGCCAGCCGACTGCCCGATTACGGTGACTTGGCTAGGATCACCTCCAAAGCGCGCGATGTTTTCATGGACCCACCTAAGGGCCTGCAGTTGGTCGAGAAGTCCATAATTTCCGGAGGAGTGATGCTCCGACTCGGCCGTGAGAGCGGGATGCGCAAGAAATCCGAGCGGCCCGAGCCTGTAGTTAGCGCTGACAACGACCACACCGAGTGGCGAGAGCGCAGGGCCAAGGGGAGTCATTTGGCTGTAGCCCTGGGTGTTACCTCCACCATGAAAATACACAAGGACCGGTAGCTTTGCGCTCGCTGAGAGTCGAGGTGTCCAGACATTCAGGTAGAGACAGTCTTCGCTCCAAGCGATCGGAGGAAACCAGCTTGCCGGAAGTTGTGGACAGGCTGCGCCAAATTGCGTCGCGCTGCGCGCCCCATTCCAATTGGTCACCGGTTGCGGTGGTTTCCAGCGGAGATTACCAACGGGCGGAGCGGCATAGGGCACGCCCAGGAAAGCCACGTCATTCTTCGCTGAACCGAAGTATGTGCCTTCGAGCGTGCCGGTGGTCAACGTTATCGTCGGAGTTGGCACGTTCGCTTGCGCCGCCGAACGGCCTCCGCAAGTAATAACGCAGGCCAAGAGACAAGCCAAGAGCCAATTCAATTGCGAACGCATGCGATACCTCCACTGCGGTTGTCCAATGAATTTCAGCTTCGTCCTACCAAGATCACGGCCTTAAGTGCGGTCGTCGCGCGTGGAAGCGAAACGTGTCAGAGTTCTTTTCCACTTCCACGACCTCGAACCCTGCCGCCTCAAGGCGACCGCCAATCGCCTCCGGATCAACCGGCACAAGCGTGTCGCCGATGTGGATCAATCGCATGAGCCAGCTTTGCAGGCTGTCAGTCCCGACGAAAACTCCGCCGGGCTGCAACACGCGCCATACCTCGCGCAAGAGTTTGTCTTGCAACTCCGGCGAGGGCACGTGATGCAGCATGGTGAACGACACTCCTCCGGAAAACTGGGCATCGCCGAATGGCATTGCGGTCGCATCCCCGGCCACCACGTCAACATTGCTGTCGTGCAGACGCGAACCCAGCGCCGCCGCCGCTTTGGCATCGATTTCAAGAGCCGTGAGACGCTGCACCACCCCGCGCAAAACGTCTGTAGTGAGGCCAGGTCCTGGTCCGAGTTCGAGGACATTCGGTCCCAGCTCAGCGTTCGAGATCACCCAGGGCACGCGCTGCTGGACGGTGTTTCTCCATCTGTCTGACCGGCATAACCAATGGTGCAAGCGATTCATGTGTTCCCCACATCAACTTTCGATAGGTCCAGCTTATCGATTGCTGGAGTTGCGTACTTCCGATATTGTGACAATCAATGTCGCAAAAGCGACAAAGCGCGGTTTTCGATCCTCTCGGCGAGCGTCGCTCCCAGATTGCGACCCTTACCCACGACTATCCCGCCGGGCATGTGATTCCGTCGCATTTTCACGATCGCGACCAACTGGTCTATGCCTCGCGAGGAGTCATGACGGTGCGTACCCGCGACGGCACCTGGGTCGTCCCCACACACCGGGCGGTTTGGATACCTGCGACGATTCCGCACACCATCACCATGTCAGGAACAGTGGCGATGCGAACTCTCTATCTCAAGCCGCGGTTGGCGAAAACTTTGCCGCGAGACTGTTGCGTGGTAAACGTTTCGCCTCTGTTGAAGGAGCTCATTCTGCACGCGTGCACTTTCGCCGGCTTGAAGAAGCGCGTTAAGACACAGGGTCATTTGGTGGACATGATCCTCGATCAACTCCAGGCCATTCCCGTGCTTCCCCTCCAGCTCCCCAATCCTTCCGACCCACGGGCGCTGCGAATCGCGGAAGCACTCATTGCAGATCCCGGCGACCATCGACCGCTCGCGCAAATCTGTAAGGCGGGAGGCGCCAGCAAGAGAACGGTCGAGCGCCTGTTCCAGGAAGAAGTGGGAATGTCGTTCGGCAAATGGCGGCAGCAGCTTCGTTTGATGCAGGCGATGCGACTGTTGGGAGAAGGAGCAAAGGTCACGTATGCCGCGCTGGAAGCCGGCTATAGTACGCCGAGCGCATTCATTTCCATGTTCCGAAAGGCGCTGGGAACCACGCCGACGTTGTATTTCGGAACAGCTGCAAAGAGCCGGGCACACCACGATGTACTTTGACCTGCATCCTGTTTAGAATCTGATCACGCCCAGGTGGGGACCTATGTACCGCGATCGGCAACGCGTTTTCTGTACCCTGCTTCTGCTGGTTAACTTCGCGGTCGTAATCGTAGCAGTGGGATGGATCGGTAGCGTAGGGGTTCGCGCGAATCAGCCGCCCACCGGAGTTGATCTCGCAGGCAACGCCGTAGATCCGCTACAGGCCGATCCCGGCAAGCCGGTGGTGCTGATTTTCGTACGCACCGATTGCCCGATCTCGAATCGCTACGCTCCCACCATTCAGCGGCTCAGCGCACAATATGCGGGGAAGGCTGCGTTCTGGCTGGTGTATCCGGATAAGTCGGAGTCCAGCGCGGCGATCGAACAGCACCTTCACGATTACGGATACAAGCTTCCGGCGCTGCACGATCCGCAGCATGCGCTGGTCAAGCTAGGCCAGGCGCAAATCACGCCCGAGGTCGCGGTCTTCGACGCCAGTGGGCAGCTCGTATATCACGGGCGAATCGACGACTGGTACGTGACCTTTGGCCATGCCCGTCCGGCGCCTACGACCCATGAGCTCGATGACGCAGTGCAGGCGGCTCTGAAGGGGACTAAACCTCAGGTGGCAGCGGCAAGCGGAGTGGGCTGCTACATTTCGGACCTCGAATGAGCAGGCCGTGGAGAACCTTGGGATTATGCCTCGCGGTGCTCGTGGCTGTCGCCGGCAGCGGGAAGCTGACCGTCGCCGGGCGCACGACATCCGCGCTTAATAGTCCGGTGACCTCAGGGGCTAAAGCCCCTTTATATTTAAGGCAACTTGAACGCAGGCCTAAAGGCCTGCTCTCCTCGTCCGCCGACCGCAACGTCACCTTCAATCGCGACATTGCGCCCATCGTCTTTCACTACTGCGCATCGTGTCATCGGCCGGGCGAGGCCGGGCCGTTTCCGCTGCTGACCTACGACGATGTCAAGAAGCACGGCAACCAGATCGCTGCCGTCACGACGACGCGCTTCATGCCGCCGTGGTTGCCGGAACCGCAGACGCTGAAGTTTGCCGACGAGCGCCGCCTCAGCGACGAACAGATCGCGCTCATCCAGAAGTGGGTCGAGCAAGGCATGCTGCAAGGCGCTCCCGCGGACTTGCCGCCTCAGCCGCAGTTCGTGAAGGGATGGCAGCTCGGCAAGCCTGACCTCATTGTCAAAGCGGCCAAGCCGTTTCAGTTGCCGGCGAGCGGCATCGACACCTATTGGAATTTCATTCTGCCGATCCCGATCAACCAAAGCCGCTGGGTGAGAGCGGTCGAGATACGGCCGGGGGACAAGCGCCTGGTGCATCACGCCAACATCCTGGTCGACCGGCTCGAACTCTCCCGCAAAATGGAGACTGAGCCCGGCGCGGGTTTCGGCGGAATGGAAATCAGGATTGAGTCCGAGCTGTTCGATCCCGACAGCCATTTTCTCTTTTGGAAGCCCGGAACAGTTCCCTACGTCGAGCCGGACGGCATGGCTCTGCGCCTCGACAAAGGCACCGACCTGGTGCTCAACACGCACATGCAGCCATCGGGCAAGGCCGAGGTGATTCAGCCGAGCATAGGGATTTACTTCACCGACAAACCGGCCACCGAGCATCCTATGCTGCTGCAGTTGGAGTGCGATTCGCAGCTCGACATTCCGTCCGGCGACGCCAACTTTGTGGTGCACGACGATTTCACGCTGCCGCTGGATGTTGATGTGCTCGCGATTTATCCGCACGCACACTATCTCGGCAAACACCTGGAAGCAACTGCGACCCTGCCCGATGGTACCCGCGAGACGCTGATCGACATTAAGCACTGGGACTTGAACTGGCAGGCGGTTTATCGGTATGCGCAGCCGGTGCTGCTGCCCAAGGGTACGACCATCGCCATGCACTTTGTGTACGACAACTCGGAGCAGAACGTGGCCAACCCGAACCATCCGCCCAAGCGCGTGAAGGGCGGAAACCGTTCCAGCGATGAGATGGCGCACTTGTGGCTGCAGGTCTTGCCGAAGAGTCTGCCTGACTCGAACCGCGACCCGCGGATGGTGTTGCAGGAAGCGCTGGCGCGCCACCATGTGGAGAGCGATCCAACCGATTTCGAATCGCACTACAACCTCGGGGCCATGCTGCAGGCGGCGGGCGACGTGCAGGGAGCGGAGGCGCAGTATCAGACGGCGCTGCAGCTTCGTCCGGGTGATGCGGTGGTGAACAACGCGCTGGGCGCAGCGCTGCTTGCTTCGGGCCAGGTTGACGAAGCGACGGCGCATCTTTCGGCTTCGCTGAAGGCGCGTCCTGACTACTTCGACGCACACTACAACCTGGGCAGTGCCATGGCGTCACAAGGCAACTTCAGCGGGGCAGCGGAGCAGTTTCGCGATGCGGTCCGCCTGAACCCGCAAGACGCCGACGCCGAGGCGAACCTGGGCAGCGCACTAGCGCAGTTGGGCGAACTGAAAGAAGCAAAATCGCATTTCGAGCGAGCGCTTCAGTTGAAACCCGGCCATGCGCTGGCACAGGAAAATCTGCAGCTCGTGGAGCAGATGCTCGCGCAGAAGCAGAGCAACTAGCGCGAGCAGAATTCAATCCCGTCTCCTAGGCCTTCTAACCGCCAAATCCGCATTTCAAGTTATTCAGACTAAGATGCCACACTCGCGACTCACTGGCTTGCGTCCTGCTTCTGTTGCAGCTGTTCCGCCAGCTTCAGCTCGCGATCCGCATCTTCGGCTTTTCCGAGGTCGCGGTAGCTCTGTCCCAGCAGATGGTGCGAAATCGGATTGTTCGGGTCCATAGCCACCGCGCGTTGCAGGGTGCGAACGGCGAGCGCCGCCTCACCCTTCTTCTCCAGGACCTTGCCCATCAGGATGTACGGCCCGGTCGAAGTTGCATCCAGCCAGATCGAGCGCTGAAGCAGCCGTTCGGCGTCATCGTATTTCTGCACCCGAGAGTAGGCGTCCGCCAGCTTGTAGTACGCCGCGGCGTAGCCCGGGTTGATCACGAGCTCCTGCTGCAGGTCAGCGATGGCCTCCGGAATTCTCGACTTGTACAGATGAAGCTCGCCGAGCAGGAAATGCGCCATCGGCAACTTGGGATCGAGCGCGACCGCCTTCTGCGCGTACTCTTCCGCGACAGGATCGAACTCCTGACGGAAGAGCATGCGCGCAGTGAACAGATAGCTCGCCGCGGAGTCGGGCTTGACGTCGAACATTTTGGCGAAGGCAAGCCTCGCCTGGGGATAGTTCCTGGACTGGATGTAGCAAATGCCGAGTACGTACGACGCATCTACGTTGGCCCGGGGATACCACGTCTGCACCCTCTCCAAGTAGGGGATCGCTTCGCTCGGCCGCCCCGCGAGGTAGTACGACAGCCCGAGCAGTTGGACAGCCTCGTCGTCCTTCGGATTCTCGGTGAGGGCTTGCTTCAGATACTCGGCTGCCTTCAGGTAGTCACTCTTCTTGTAGTAGGCGGTTCCCAGTTCGTGCGAAAGTCCGGCTGGCGGCGGATTGCGGGTCGCGAGCTGTTGCAGCTGCGCGATGGCATCGTCGTACTTGCCTTGTTCGGAGAGATGGCGGGCCTCGGCGAAAACGGCGTCCGGCGATTTATTGGATTGCGCCGCGTTGTCCATGGGAGTGAGAGCGGGTGAGGTCTGGGCGCGCAGCCAGGGCGCACCGCCGTTGACCGCAACTGCGAGCAGAAGAATGAGAACCAATTTGCGGTGTGACATGGGAAAAATCTCGGAGATCGCTCTGGTATTACGCCTGCTCCACATTCCATGTTTTGTAGCAGGCCACGGCCTTTAGCCGTGCCTTAGAGTCATTCTAAACAAATTGGGTTTGGCCCCTGCTAATGGCGAGACCTCTTCGCAACGCAAATGCGCACCGCATTGTGTAGTCGCAGCAGCGCACCGGGGAAAACCGCTTTCCGGCTTGAACGAAGGCACTCGACCAAGTACCTTGATTAAACTGTGTCCCGATCGCGTCCCGCAAAGCTTTCTGGCAAGGTTGTCTTCGGTTGTCTATTGCTGCTCGCAGTTCTCGGAACTGCCCTGACGTCGCCCGCGCAAACGAAAACTCGCTCCAGCAGTGCGGTGGCCGCCAACGCCTACAAGCGTGGCGTAAACGCCTTGCAGAACAATGACCTGGCGGCTGCGCGTTCCGCCTTCGAGCAGGCAGTCAAACTCAGTCCGACCAATCCTAAGTTTCAAAATGCGCTGGCGGAGGTCCTGCTGCAGCAGGGCGATGTCGATGGCGGGATCGCGCATCTTCGGAAAGCTATACACTTGGCGCCGACTGCTGCACTGCCTCACATGGAACTTGGAAAGGCCCTGGCCACCAAGGGCTCCCTGAACGAAGCTGACGCCGAACTTCGCGAAGCCTTGAAGCTGACTCCCCAAGACCCGGAGGTGCATCGCCAAATGGCTCGCATCCTCAGCATGCAGGGAAAAACCGATGACGCCGTCGCGGAGATTAACCAAGGGCTTACCCTCGCTCCCAATCGACCGGAGTTGCACGATGATCTGGGAGCACTGCTGGCACAGCAGGCGCAATTCGATCAGGCAGAAAAAGAATTTCGCGCTGCCCTTTCCTTCGACGCCCGCTATCAACCGGCGCTGTTTCACCTCGGAGTAACGCTATTGCGAGCGGGCGACGTCGACGACGCGGTTCCACTACTCACGCAGGCGACCCAGCTGAATCCCAAGGACGGCATTGCGCTCTACTATCTAGGGACCGCCCTCGAAGCCAAGCACGACACTACGGGGGCGCTGCAGGCTTATCAACAAGCGGCGCAGCTTGTACCCGACATGGTTCTTCTGCAAACCCGGCTGGGCCTGCTGCTGCAGCGCTCTGGCAATCCGGAAAGTGCGGCTGTGGCGTTCAGGAAAGTGGTTGCACTCACACCGAACGATCCTGAGGCCTACAACAATCTTGGGCTGGCTTTGATGCAGTACGGCCAAGGTCCAGCCGCGGTAAAGGAATTCCAGCATGCGCTGCAACTCCGTCCCGATGACGCCGGCTTCCGGGAGAACCTCGCTGTCACCTTGTTGCAGCAGTCGGAATTCGACGCGGCGGCCGAGCAGTTGCAAGAGGCGCTGAAGCTGGCTCCCGGCAATGCGTCGCTGCACTATAACCTGGCGCTGGCGTTGAAGTTCAAAGACAATTTGCCGGGTGCAATTGCCGAATTCCAACAGGCCATTCAGTTGGACCCGCAACTTACAGACGCCTACTACAGCCTGGGAGTGACGCTATGGCAGAAAGGCGATTTTCCCGCGGCTGCCGAGCAGTTACAACACGCAGTTCAGATCAAGCCCGACTATGCGGAAGCGTACTACATGCTGGGCACCGTTCTGAAGCAGATGAACAAACTGCCGGAAGCGGCGCAGGCATTGCGCGAGGCCCTACGGCTGCAACCCGATTTGTTGGGCGCGCACACCAACCTAGCCGCCGTGCTGCGGCAAATGGGCGACACCGCCGGGGCAGAGGCCGAAAGCCGCGCGGCCGAACAACTGACCAAGCAAAAGACCGGTCTGCAGGGTGCCACCTTCGCAACTAATTCCGGCAATCGCTTGCTTAACGCGGGAGATATCGACGGAGCCATCTCGCAATACCGCAACGCCATTCAACAAGCCCCCAGCTATGCGCCAGCGCATCAGCAACTGGCGATCGCGTTATCGCGCAAAGGAGAGAAGAAGGAAGCCGACAAGGAATTCAAGAAGGCTGCGGAGCTTGATCCCGGCCTGAAGCCGCCGACAAACTAAGGAAGGGCCGCGGAGTGATTGTGACGGGGAGGGGCGAGAGCGAATCGACCACGGATTTTCACGGATGAGCACGGATCTTGGAGAGAAAATGCAAATCCGTGTGTATCCGTGTAACTTCGTGCTCAAAATAAAATAAGGGTCCACCAAGGCAATCACGGATTTTGAAGGCGACACAACTTATCGCATAGACTCCACAGGGACATTATGCACAAACGCACTTCCTTCCTGCTGCCTCTTGCCTTGCTGATTCTTGCGTTCGTCGCCGCCGCTTTGCCGGCCCAAGCGCAGTTCGATGATTGCCAAGCTTCGCCGGGAGAGCTCAGCATCTCGCGGACCGCACAGAATTGGCAATTTCTCGACGCGGTGGGACCGCGCTCAGCATTGTTTGGACGTGAAGACGGCAACTTCGAAGCCTGGATCTATCCGCTTAAGCTGTTGCGCGATTTCCATCTCACCTTTCACCTCGGCAGCCACGTGATTGCAGGCGATACCTTGCCCCGGACCGTCACCGTGCGTCCGGAATCCAGCTCCATTCGTTATGTGTATGACTCGTTCTCGGTATGCGAGACCTGGTTCGCGCCGCTGCACGATACGGGCGCGGTCGTGGCGCTGCAACTGGAAAGCTCGGAACCAGTGGCGATAGAAGCTAGTTTCACGCCCGATGTCGCCTGGATGTGGCCGGCCGGACTGGGAGCCGGTTACGTCGAATGGGATTCCACCGCGCGAGTCTTTCGTTTCGGCGAAGAGGAGCATCGCTTTTATGCAGTCGCCGGATCGCCGGAAGCCAGCGACATCCGGCAGGCCTACTCCACCAATTACTCATCCGCGACGACCGACGGCTTTCAGTTCGGACCACCTGTGAAAGGCTCAGCAACCTATCACTTTGCTCTGGCGGCATCGTTCAAAGAAAAAAAAGAGGCGAGCGATCTCTACCAGAAGCTGCTGTCGCAGTATCCGCAACTCCGGCAGGAGGCGCGGGAATACTATCAGCATTACCTCGACACGACGGTCTCGCTCTCTCTTCCCGATCGTGACGTGCAAACCGCGTACGACTGGTCGCGCATCAGCGAGGTGCAGGGACTGGTCGATGATCCATTCGCGGGCGAGGGGTTGATTGCCGGCTACGACGTTTCCGGGTTTAATCATCGGCCAGGATTCAGTTGGTTCTTTGGCCGCGATTCCATGTGGACGGCGCTGGCGCTGGACTCCGTCGGCGATTTCCAAACGACACACACCGCGCTGGAATTTCTCGCGAAGTATCAGGGCGAGAACGGGCGCATCCCTCACGAAGTGCCGCAGACCGTGAGTCTGGTCCCGTGGTTCAAGCTCTATCCATACGGCTTCGCTTCGGCCGACGCCACGCCACTATACATCATCGGAACCGCCGACTACGTTCGTGCGAGCGGCGACTTGGCCTTCGCGGCGTCTAAGTGGGACAGTCTGTGGCGCGCTTATCAATGGCTGCGTTCTACCTATGGTGCGAATGGCTTTCCCAGAAATTACGGCATCGGTCACGGATGGGTCGAAGGCGGCCCGCTGCTGCCGGTTTCGTCAGAGTTGTACCTGGTCGGCGTTGCCATCGAGGCACAGCAATCTTTGGCCGAACTGGCGGCCTGGCTGCACAAGCCTGAGGCCGAATCGCTTTCCCAGGAATTGCCGGTTCTTAAGAGCCGAATGGAGGCTGCTTTCTGGTCTCCGGACAAGAACATCTACGACTACGCGCTCGACCTTGAAGACAAGCGCATCGATCGCGCCAGCGTTTTGGGCACAGTGCCTATGTGGTTCGGCTTGCTTGACGAATCAGGCGGGCAGCGGTTCTTGAGCGAACTTGCCGGCCCGCGGCACCAGGCCGACTGGGGGATGCGCATCATCGCGGAAGACGATGCTCTGTACGATCCCACCGGATATCACTTTGGCAGCGTGTGGCCGCTATTTACCGGGTGGGCTTCAGTTGCAGAGTATCGATACCATCGCAGCTTGCCGGCGTATGCCAATCTTCGAGCCAACGCGCAGTTGGTCTTCGATGGCTCGCCCGGCCGGGCTACCGAAGTTCTCTCCGGCCGGTATTACACGCCGGTCGCGACCAGCAGCTCACACCAGATCTGGTCGTCGGCAATGATTGTGAGTCCTTTATTGCGCGGAATGATGGGTCTCTCAGTTGATGCGCTGAATTCCAGTGTCCGGTTTGAACCCCACGCCCCGGCAAACTGGACGGATTTTTCCATCCGCAATATCCCAATCAGCGCAGCGCATGAGGCATTCCCGACGAGTTTGACATTGTCGTACCATCGCAGCACCAACGAGGTCACACTGCAAGTCACGCGGCACGGCGGGCAGGGCGTTCAGCTCGAATTCCTGCCTGCCTTCAGTCCGCGCGCTCACGTCCTGAGCGTGGAGGTCGACGGAAAGACCGCCGGGTTCAAAGCTGTGGAACCCGCCAACGATGTCGATCAGCACATCGCCGTTTCAACGCCGATAACCACGGACCACACCACAATCCGTATACGGTTGGAGCGCGACGTCGGAATTGCCTATCCTTATGTCGCACCGGCTATGGGCGCCGTCAGCTCGAATCTCAAGTTCCTATCCGAGCGTTGGAATGCTGCGCATGACCGACTCGAACTGCAAGTTGCGGGTGTGGCAGGAGCGAAATACAACGTTCCTCTCGTCGGCGACCTCACCGGAATGATGGCCAGCGGCGCGGAGCTATCGCGGAGCAGCCTCCAGATCAAGTTCCCGCCGGGACCGTCGGATTCATACGCCACGAAAGCGGTGGTTTTGCAATTCCCGACGCACTGAGTTGCGTTGCGGTGGCAGGGCCGAGAAACCGTCTTCCGTCACCATTCTGGTAGTTACCCCACGACTAGTATAAAAGAATCCTCTACTAGTCCATTTTTATTATTGACAACATGTCACAAAATTCTTGACATGACGTGCCCGAGGCAATTAATTTTCTGTTCACGCAGTTATGTGACGGCAGTCACGTTGCGGTGTGACAAGGGATTTCGGGCGAAGACACCAACCATGATGAGTATCTGCTCCAAAATCGCAGATGCTGTGAAGTTGGCAAAGCCCTGCTCTCGCATCTCCTCTTCTTTTTTTTACTCTCCGATTTTCCATCACTCGATCAGCACAAAAGTGAAGCAGCTAACGGAAGCGTTACCGGCCCACAGGGGACCGGCGCTGTATCCAGAGACCATGTTGTGGGGGACAAAATGACGAAGCGGTGCGTATGGTTTGCAGTCACGATCATGATTCTTTCCCTGGTTCCGACCATGTCCTTCGGGCAGGTGACAACCGGCACCATCTTTGGAACGGTGACAGATCCCCAAGGCGCCGCCATAGCCAATGCGACGGTGACGGTGACGGACGTAGCCAAGGGCACGACCGACACCGCGACCACGAACGGCTCGGGAAACTATACCGTAACGCACTTGATTCCGGATAACTACTCGGTCAAGATCGAGGCGCCCGGGTTTCAGACCTTCCAGCAAAAGGGCGTCACCGTAATCGCCGATGCCTCTCAGCGTGTGGACGCTCAGGTGCAGGTTGGCTCCGCCTCCCAGACCGTCGAGGTCACTGGGGAAGCGCCGCAACTACAGACCGAGAATGCCGACGTTGGCGTTACCTATAACCAGCGCTACGTGGAGAACCTGCCGGTTTTCAACCGCAACTTTACCCAGTTTGAGTTATTGTCGCCCGGCACCCAGCAATTGGCCGGCTGGAACCATGCTGCCACAGAAAACCCGCAGGGCGGTCTGCAGATTTTTGTCAACGGCCAGCATTTCAGCGGCACCGGCTTCCAGTTGGACGGAACCGATAACCAAGACCCCATCTTGGGCATCATCGTCATCAATCCCAACCTAGACGCCGTCAGCCAAGCTACAGTCGGATCCCAGTTTTACGATGCTGAGCAGGGCAAGGCCATCGCCGGTCTAGTGACCGCGCAGACGAAATCCGGCACCAACGAGTTGCACGGCAGCGGCTTCTGGTTCCGGCGGACCGACGCTAACCTGGCGCGCGATCCGTTTACCCAGTTTGCTCCCAATGCCGTCACCGGAAGATACATCCCATCGGACAAGTGGAACCAGTACGGCGGCACCATCGGCGGGCCGATCATCAAGAATAAGTTGTTCTTCTTTGGCGATTATCAAGGCACCAAGGAAACCACCGGTGTGACCAACGTGCTCACCGTTCCGACGTTACAGGTCGAGCAGAGTTGCACCGCTGCGACGGGCTTCTGCAATTTGAGCCAATACCTGGGCCACGTCGCGGGCGGTGGCCAGGTTTACTATCCCAATACGGCCAACTCAGGCTCGTTCACAGGCGCCACTCCGGTACCCGGCAACATGATCCCGGTGAGCCAGCTTTCCCCACAGGCGGTGAATGTTCTAAAAGCCTTTCCAGCGCCGACCAATGACGGCCTCTTCGCAAACTATATTGCTTCGGGTGCGGGTGCTTTCAAGCAGAACGCCTTTGACACCCGCATTGACTACGACTTGAACGAAAAAAATCAGATTTACGGACGCTTTAGTCTTGCCTACTTCACCCTGTCGGGAAATCCTTCTCTTCCCCAGTTGGGTGGAATAGGCTTTGGTCCAGGCCCAGGTCTGGCGGGAAGCTCGAACGTCCATAATTACAGCTTGGCTTCGGGTTGGACGCACACCTTCAGCCCTACTCTTCTGGCTGACTTCCACTTTGGCTGGTTCAAGTACAACCCGCAGACCGCTTTCTGGGACCAGGGGCAGACCCCGATGACGGCATTCGGTATCCCCGGCCTCAACCTGCCCTCGCAACCTTTGCTTACCTCGGGCTTGGCATATTTCGCCATGGGGCAGTCAAACACCAACAACCAGCAGGGCAACCAGACCATCTCTGATTTCGGTAACGGTCTTGGTGT
Organism: uncultured Acidobacteriaceae bacterium; assembly: GCA_963748225.1. Classification (GTDB taxonomy): domain Bacteria; phylum Acidobacteriota; class Terriglobia; order Terriglobales; family Acidobacteriaceae; genus Bog-257. The sequence continues at coordinate 78,910 of CAVVHW010000007.1, read as the reverse complement.
CCAGCGTTGCAACTGCCCACTCACCGAGAGGGAAAACCAGTACCAGTTGGTGGGTAACGTTACCAAGATCCATGGCAACCACACCTTCAAGTTTGGTGCTGACGTCCGTTTTGCCACGAACCTGCGGGTACCCAGTGACCAAAACCGCGCTGGCCAATTGTCGTTCGCCCAAGTGGGTACGGGGAACGGCAACATAGGCGGACTGACTTTGGCGACCCTCCTGTTCGGTGATGTGACCTCTTTCTCGCGATTCGTCAGCAGCACCACGGACGCTACCGACCAGCAGTGGCGCATGTTCTACTATGGGCAGGACACTTGGCGTGTAACCCCGAAGCTCACTCTCAGCTACGGGCTACGCTGGGAGGTTTACTTCCCTGAGTTCGTTAACGGAAAAGGCAACGGCGGCTTCTACAATATTGTTGAAGGCATCGGCCGAGTCGCCGGCTACGGACCCTATGGTCTGAACGGCAACATCGGCAACGACTGGCACGCCTTTGCACCTCGCTTTGGCATCGCCTACCAACTGTATGATAAGACCGTCATCCGGGCGGGATTTGGCATCAGCTACGACATGGGCGTGTTCGGCTCGAACTTCGGTCATAGCGTGGCCCAAAGTCTGCCGGTTCTGCTGTCGCAGCAAAACAATGCCCCCGGCGCCAACAATAACTATGCCCCGGCATTCAACCTAGGTCCTGGTGGGTACCTGAGCACTTTGCCGGGCGTGGCAACCGGCGCGCCCCCTGGAGTTTTCCCGCCAATTCCCGCCAACGGCCAGTTGCCGCTGCTGGGTCCCACCAACAACGCTCAGCCCTATGTCCGTCCTCTGACCCAGACCCTGCCCGCAATTGGAGTGTGGAACCTCACGGTTCAGCAGCAGATCGGTAAGAACTCCAGTCTGGAGATGGCTTACATCGGAAACGTGGGACGGCACGGGTTTGCTGGTGATAGTCCCAGCTACAACGTGAATCAGCAATTCGCAAACGGTACTTACCCGTTCGCAGGCAGATTTACCTATCCGGGATATATCGATCCGGCGACGGGTAAGACGCTAACGTGCTGCACTACGGGAATCAACAATTACTTAGGCAACAATGCCAACTCCAGTTACAACGCCTTGCAGGTGAAATTCAACCAGAACTTCTCGAACGGACTGCAGTTCATTACCCACTTCACCTGGTCGAGGGCGCTGCATTACGACAGCAACTATTTTGCTGACGTTCCTGCGATCGCCTATGGTCCCGATGACCAGAACCGTGTGCTGGTGTGGGTTGCCAGCGCTGTGTACAACTTGCCGTTTGGCAAAGGGCAGAGGTTTGCCAGCGGCGTTGGTACGGCGATGAATGAAGTCATTGGCGGATGGCAACTCAGTTTCACCAATAACTGGGGTAGTGGCCTGCCCTTCACGCCTACCCAAAGCTCGTGCCCCACTATCAACTCCTCGACGCCCTGCCGGCCTGACAAGGGAGTTGGAAGCTTCCAGCTCGGCCCCAGCGGCCTGATCCATCCCGCCGGCGGAGGTTCACCTTACGTCCAGTACTTCACCCCCGTTGTTGTGGGGGGAGCATGGCTGGCTTCGCCCACCGGGGGGATCGGCAATGCCGGTTTTGACGGGCTATATGGCCCCTCCGACTACACCGCCCAGATGGCCGTCATGAAGAACTTCCAGCTTACGGAGCGCTTCCGCTTCCAGTTCCGCATGGACGCTTACAACATCTTCAACCATGTGGCCTTGGGCTACTCCAACAACCAGGGGGGCGGTGGAAGCTGCGTGGCGTCGCTCTCGCCTACGAACGCGTGCGGTTCCTCGAGCGGGCAGATTACCGACATCCTGTTCGGTACCACCATGCGACAGCTGCAATTCGGCGTGCATTTGTTCTTCTAGACACGGAGCGGGTACGGCTGAAAGGAGGGGGTCTTCGGGCTCCCTCCTATTTTTGCGCTAGAGAGTGTTCAGAGTTGGCCAAAGACATGATCGGTTGGGAAGGATCGTCTAGCTAGGGCACGTTCACTAATCCATTGCGAATGGCGAACACGACTAACTCCGCCGTCTTGTGTATGCCCAACGCGTCCATGATATTGGCGCGATGGACGGCAACGGTGTTCGCGCTCAGATTGAGCCGGGTTGCAATCTCTTTGTTCGACTTGCCATCGACAATCAGCTGCAGGATTTCCAGCTCGCGACTGGTCAAGCCGGTTTCGCGCTCGCCCTTTAATGTGGCCAGGCGGTCAATCTGTGCATCGAGAACGACTTCTCCCGCCGCCACTCGCCGGATAGCGGTTACCAGTTCCAAATCAACCGCATTTTTCAGCACGTAGCCCCGCGCCCCCGCCTCCAGCGCCTGGCGCACCCAGGTATTTTCGGAGTGCATGCTCAGCATCAGGACCGCGACATTCTTGTTTTCTTCGAGGATGCGTCGAGTCGCGATCAACCCATTGACTCCCGGCAAAGCACAATCCATGACAACGACATTGGGACGCAAGGCTTTCGCCAATTGCACGGCTTCTTCCCCATCGCTGGCCTCGCCCAGTATGGCGATGTCGGGTTCGTCTTCCAGAAGCCGACGGAAGCCGCGGCGGACCAGCGCGTGATCGTCAACCAGCAATACGGCAATCTTCTCGGCCATGCCATCCTCAGTCATTGGTGTCGATGCCATCTTTCGGGACCCGCAATCGCACCAGCGTTCCAACGCCAGCGGGTTGCAAAAATTCTATAGTCCCACCTACCAACTCGGCACGCTCACGCATCGCGACCAAACCAATTCCCCTTCGCCCGTTTGGCCGGAAGCCGGTGCCGTGATCTTCCACTTCCAGGCCCAATTCATCAGGCTTAAACTGCAGACGAACCCAGGCTTCCTTACTCCCGGAATGGCGAGCCACGTTGTTCAAGGCTTCCTGCAGCACGCGATAAATATGAATACCCGCCCCGCTCTCCACCGGGAAAGGCGTCCCCACCTTGTCATAGTGTATGACGATCCCGTTCTGCCGCTCCACTATGGGCAGATACCAGTCGATGGTACTGTCCAGACCGGCCTCTTCGAGCGTGACCGGATGCAGTGCCTGTGACAGGGTACGCACTTTGTCGAGCGCCGCCTGTGCAATCTCCGACACCTCCTGCAGATCGGTGTGTAGGGGCGAGCCTTGAGGAACCAGCTTACCGGCCCGTCGCAACATGGATCCGACCGCCGTCAGGATTTGCCCAAACTCGTCGTGCAGTTCGCGCGAGACGTGCAGCAAGGTCGATTCCTGCGTGGCAATCAGCTTCTGCGCCAGTTCGCTGCGCTGATCGGAAAGGTGGGATATGTGGCTGAACAGGCGGCGGTTTAAACGGATCAGATAAAAGCTGGTGAGCACGATGGTAATCAGCGTGGCCAATAGAAACAAATAGACCTGGCGTTCGACGCCGTCGTAGATCCGCTCGATTCGCTCGCCCGCCTGTTTTTCGTTTTCGTTGTTGGCCACCAGCAGCCGCGCCACGGCAGTACTCAGCGCCGCAACTCGCGGTTGCAAGGATGCGCGAATCTCCGCCCTCGCCTCCGCCTCTTTGCCTTCGCTGGCCAGAGCAAAGATGCGGTCGGACGCAACCCAGAACTGCGCCAATGAGTCCTGCAGGTATTGCTGCTGCTCCGGAGTGCGCTGCGCTACTGACAGGTTTTCCTCCAGCTGTAGCGCATTGTTCAAGTCGCCCTGGACGCGCCGAAATTGCCCCGACCACGCTTTCAATGGATAAGGCTGCGTGGTGTCGAGCATGTCGCGCATGCCCAACCCCAGGGAGTTGAGGTCGTTCTGGATGCGGAGCAATTGCAGGGAGTCTCTTCGGTTTCGGTCGATCACGTCGCGCTGCAGCTTACGCAGGCCGGAAAGCTGATAGCTGATGTACGCCGTATAGGCCACCACTGCCGTCAGCGTAATTACCAGCCCCAGAAGCAGGGATACCGTGGGAGATCGCTTTGGAGTTCGGCGCTTGGCCACGCCCAGAGGATACAACGCGAGGGTACAGACAGGCCAAACATGCTCGCCGACGGCGACTTAGCTGAATTATTCATGAGGTCCCCACGTTTTGAAGGGACACGGCTTCAGAGGCCACTGCGTTCCGGTCTAGAACAATGCCCTACTCGCCCATCGCAAGCGGGAGCGCGACAAATCCAAATTCGCGGTCAACAACGGACGCGACGCCCAGCGCAACCTCGTCTTCGAATGGCCGGGCGACGATCTGGACTCCGATCGGTAATCCCTCGGGCGACCGCCCGACGGGCGTTACGGCCGCAGGAGCCGCCAGCAGATTAAACCACTGCGTATACCGCATGATGTCGAAATACTCGACTTCTTGCCCGTCAACCTTCCACTTGCGCTCCCCGTGGCGAAAGGCGGGAATCGAACATACCGGACAGAGCAACACAGGGTACTCCCGCATCTGCTGCAGCAACTTGCCGCGAATCACGTCGCACTCGGCCCAAGCATTCAAAAGCTCATCAGCAGTTAATGGCGGGTCGGCATGGGCGATTTCCAGGAATCCCCGCAGCGTCGGACTTAAGTCCAATTCGTGGCCTTCGACCAGCGAATCCACGAACATGGCTCCGCAGCGGACAAAGAATGTCCACCAGAGTTTTCGTGCTTGCTCCAGCCCATTCGGCTGGAACGGTCGCACGTCGAAACCTTGCTTCTGCAAGGCTCGCGCGGCTGCTTGTACGGCTTCTCTCGTTTCCGCTGTAACCGGTACCAGGCCGTCATCCTCGAAGTAGCCGACTCGCTGCCTTTTCACCTCGGCGAGCGATATCTGACGTTGTGGGATGGGCGGGCTCACCGGATCGATGGGGTCCTGCCCGGAGAGCACTTGGAACAGCAGCGAAACATCATCCATGGTACGGGCCATCGGTCCAATGGCCCCCAGAATCGAGAACGGTCCCACGCAGGCCGGCAGGTGACCGCTTCCTGGGATTCGGCCCGGCGTTGGCTTCAGCGAGCAGATACCGGTGAAGTGAGCAGGTACGCGGACCGATCCTCCACTATCACTGCCCAGGCCGCCGCATGATAATCCCGCTGCAATGGCGGCCGACTCGCCACCGCTCGAGCCGCCGGGCGTGTAATCCGGATTCCACGGGTTGTTGGTGCGGCCGTAGAGAAAGTTGTCGGTCTCGTAGGCCATCAGAAATTCCGGGCTGTTGGTGATGCCAAGAATGGTCGCACCGGCATTTCGCATCCGCGAAACCACCGTCGCATCCTCTGCCGGCATGCTGCCACGGTTGATCACGCTGCCGATCTCGCAGCGATGACCGGCAACCGAGATCGACCCTTTTATCGTTACGGGCAATCCGAAGAGCGGACCACGCGCCTTTTTCGAGCGCTCCACCGCGCGCGCGTGTTCCCGCACGCGCTGCGGGTCAAAATCGACGAGCGCATTCAGCCGAGGATTGAGCCGTTCGATCTGCGCAATGTATTCGTCGGCAAGTTCTAGCGGTGAGATTTTCGATTCGCGAAGGAGCGCCAGCAACTCGACGGCAGACTGCTGTGTGACTGGCTTCAACGTGCTCCCTTGCGGTGCGAAGTGGTCGCTGTCGCAGCTACTGGAGCCGGCGCTTTTCCATAGGGCCGTTGCTGCACAATACCTTCGCCTTCCCGGACCGTGATTGTCTGTCCCGCGGAAACCTTCGACAGATGATCCACTTGGCCGCTTGGCCAGCGCAGTTCGACCTCGTCCACCTGTTGGCGCTTTCCAAGACCGAACGTGAGCACCAGTTCGCTCGCCGAAAGATATCCCGATCCGCTACGCAAGGTGAGCGACTGTTTTTCGCCCCCGGCATTCACGGTTACGACGGTGCCGATGCCATCGCGATTCGAGCGCGTGCCCTCCGGCTTAATTCGGAGGCTGTGATTGGTTACGCCTTCGTTGCGAAACAGGACGGCCGGGCCGCCGTTGGTCGTCATCAACACGTCCAGGTCGCCATCATTATCGATGTCTGCGTACGCAGCCGACCGTCCCACGCGTGGCACGCCGAGATCAGGCCCCACCGAGTCGGTGGTCTCCACAAACTTGCCGCCACCTTGATTGTGAAACAGGTGGGGAGACTGCGCGTATTTCACGCGCTTCTGAATGCGCTCGATTCCGTTCTCGATATGACCATCGGCCACGAAGATATCCAACCATCCGTCGAGATCGTAGTCGAAGAAGAAGCATGCGAAACCCAGGGTCAGCAGGCTATTGCGGCCGACCTCGGAACGCGGCGCCTCGTCAACGAACAGACCGTTTCCCTCGTTGTGGTACAAGGCCATCATCTGGTTAGAAAAGTTTCCGATGATGATGCTCGGCCTTCCCGAGCGATCATAGTCCGCTGCGTCCACCCCCATGCCGGCGCGCGCAACGCCATCTTCGCTGAACGCGATTCCCGCGGATACCGCGGATTCCGTGAACGTCCCCTTTCCTGTGTTGAGGTAGAGCTTGTTTGGCTGGGTGTCATTCGCGACTACAATGTCGGGCCAACCGTCGCCGTCGGTGTCGAGTATTGCCAGACCGAGCGACTTGGAGGTGTTGTCGAGAAGCCCGGCCTTAGCTGTAGCATCCTCGAACTTGCCGTTGCCGAGATTGTGCCATAAACGAAGCGACGCTCCTTTGTACGACTCGGGCGTGCAGTACGACTTGGTAGTGCCATCGAGGGTGCAGTAGATATCGCTTTGCGGTGTCCATTGCACGTAGTTTGCGACCACCAGGTCAAGCTTGCCATCGCGGTCGTAATCCACCCATGCTGCGCTGGTGCTGAACTCATTCGGGCCCCACAGGCCGGCGGCCTTTGTCACATCAGTGAAGGTTCCGTTTCCGTTGTTGTGAAACAGATGGCTCTGCCCCAGAGCGGTAACGAAAATGTCCTCATAACCGTCATTGTCGTAATCGCCTACCGCGACTCCAATCCCATACATGCTGATCGCGAGGCCCGCCTTCGCCGTCACGTCGCTAAACGTTCCGTTGCGATTGTTGTGGTAGAGCTTCATCGTCGACGGCCGCCCAGAGCCGGACCAATCCTGGCCGTTCACCAGCAGAATGTCGGGATATCCGTCATTGTCGTAGTCGATGAAGGCGCATCCCGGACCCATGGTTTCGGGCAGCCACTTTTTCCCGGCGGCGCCGTTGTTGTGCACGAAGTTGATGCCGGCCTGCTTGGTGATGTCGCGAAAACGCACTTGCGCGTTCGCGGCGCACACGAACGCAGCGCAAAGCAGCGGCAGCAGAAAGAAGAAGAGTCGTCTCATGTAGGTCACGGTGCGGTTCCTTGGCCCTGGTTCTCGTAGCGCGTGGCAGCGGCAACCGGCTTGGCTCCGCCGAGTGGCGCCGAAACATGTTCGTGGATTGATTGCCGTTCGTTGTTGTCTTCGGAATGCAGCCGGCGATACGGGCCGGTAATGGTTTGCGCGGACTCGTCTGCCTTGAAGCGTAGGTACCGCTTCTGATATTCGTCCGCCTGCTCGATCTCGCCCCGCCCGCGGTGGCAAAGCATCATGTTATAGTTCGCCTGCAGGTCCTCCGGATCGACTGCCAGCGCCTGCTGCAATTGCACGATGGCGTCGCTGTATTTGTGTTGCAGGAACAGAATGCGGCCCATCTCGTTGCGCACGACGCGGTCCTTAGGATATTGCGCTGCCGCTTTCTCCAGATGTTGCAGAGCGGCGCCGTAATCGCCGTCAGTTCGCAACACGCGCGCATAGAAAAAGTTCGTCCGCGCCAGATCAGGGTTCAGCGACAGCGCGCGCTGCAACACCACGCGGGCGCGCTCCATGTCGCCCTCCTGGACGGCCACGCGGCCCAGGTTAACCCACCCATCGGGATTCGTCGGGTCGGCCTCGGTGACATGAAAGAACGCCGCTCCCGCGCCTTTCAGATCGCCCTGCAGGAACAGCCCAATACCATAGTCGTTCCAGCGCTGCCACTCGGCTTTCTCAGTGACGACCTTGGGGGCTTCTGCCGGCGCGCCTTTCGGAAGCACCCGCAGCTGGACCGAATCTTCCGCCAGCGCCACGATTGGCAGATTGGGAATTGTCTTCACCTTGCCTGAGACAGTGGAAGTGTCGCCATCGAAGCTGAACTGGCGATCATCGTAGGACCTTGCAGTCTGCGGAGCGCTGGCATCCTGACGCGATTCTCCGGCGTAACTAAAATGGGTATTCCACCACGAGAATTTGCGGTAGCACATGCGTGCGGTGAGGGTAATTCTGTTGCCCGCGTTCTGCGGAATCTTGAGCCGGTAATGGATGGTATCGGCCGCGCCCGGCGGAATGAGGTGAACATAAACCACCGCGCGCGTTGCCCAGGCATTGCGTTTGTTGATGGGGTTGCCGTGCTCGTCCACCTGCAGCGAACGGTAGAAGTGAGCGCCCGGATCGACCGGGCCTTTACCGCCATCGGCAACGCCGCCACTCCAGAAGATTGTCTGGCCCTTGTCGTCGACGCCCTTCAACTCCACCCAGGTGTCGAAGGCATCGACCGTGCCGCCGGGAAAGAAGTGTCCCACCTTGCGAGTGCGCACCACGACATCCACGCGGACGCTATCGCCGCGGCGAACGGCTGCATTTACTTCATTGAGTGGAGCGGTCACCGGCGCCACCGCTCCGGTAGCCTCGCCCGTGGTTGGCATTTCGGCTTCTTCGCCGACCGCGAAGGTGGTTTGCATCTCAGGATGCGGCGTTGTGCCGCTGCTCTCTTTCGGCACCGCTGTTGACAGCGCGAAAATGTCGATTGACACCACACCGCTCTTCAGGAAGTTCTGCTCCAGGTCCATCTGGCGCTGGTCTTGATTGGCAAATGGCAGAGCAGTGTTCGCGGCAGGGAACGAGTGCGAGTGCACCTTGCCATCAACATTACCCATGTCACCCGACGCCGTCAGAGGCATGTGGCAATCCTGGCAGCCCTGCGGCTTGGGTGGATAGTAAAACGACCGCGCGCCCAATCCGGAAATGCCGCTCGCCTGCCAATTGTCGTATTCATTGAATCCACGGAACCAGCGATAGTTATTCACCGGCACATCGAGGTGAACCTTGTGGCACGAGGAGCAGAACTCCGGCGTCTGCGTGCGCATGAAGGGTTTGAGGAAAACCCGGCGATGCGGTTCGGGGTTGAGCTTGACGCTGAAATCGTGCAACCAGCGAACCACCGGATTCTTGCTGGCGGCAAGTTCGTGCAGTTCCGGATAGTCGAGCACGAAGTCGCCCTGGCCCATGGTGCTCTTCACCTTGACGATGGAGTGGCACATCATGCAGCCAAGCCCCGCCTGGGTTTCAGGCCGGTCCATGATCTGCTTGACGGGCGTGTCCATCATGCCGCTGTAGAGCAACGCTGGATCGTGACAGCCTCCGCACCAGCGTGACGGGTGCGTCCCCTCGACGTCTTGCATGTACTCGATGCTCTTGCGATACCACTGGTTATTGAACGATGAGAAATGATGGGCCGAGCTTTGCCACTGCTTGTAGATGTCCTGATGGCAGCGCTGGCAGGCGTCCGACTCCATGAAGTATTTCGACGGGATCTTGCGATGTCCGGCAACCTGGGCGGAGCTAGGGAAGAATGGGCCCTGCGCTCCATCGCCTTCGCCGTCCATGGACAAGGGCGCCGCAGGAGGGTTCTTGATGGCAAAGCGCTTGCTCCAGGACCCGCGCGCGTAAACTGCGCCGATCGAGACGATAACGGCAACTGCCACGACGCCAGCGGTTCTTGCCCACAGGTTGCGAGCCGGGGCGCGGCGACGGATCCAGAACCACGCGGCAAACAAAACCACCGCTATTGCACTTACCGCAATGTGCGCATACATCAAATTCCAGTGAGTGTGCGACGTGCCGGTGTAGATGAGTGCCAGACCGAGGACCGATCCGGCGGCAAGAATCAGAGTTGCAAGTTTAACGAGTGTAGGGCCGCGCAGTGCGTCGCGCAAAAGAAACAATCCTGCGACACAGAGCGCCACGCCGAGCCCCACATGAAAGAGCACGGCTGCGGCATAGAACAAGTTGGCCGTGGGCCATGCGTACAGGTAGATAGCTGAAATGGTAAGTGCGGCGATCGCGAGTTGGCCAAGACGCTTCATCACCATTGCTCATTGGACTCAGCGGATGCACTTCCACCGGTTGCGGTGGGTGGTGCCTGGTGTGGGGTTAGCGGTTCAGGGTCGATGACACGCGGCGCGTAGTGGAAGCTATATCCGCTAGCGCTGGCGGTTCCGCGTTGATACCGATCGTTCCAATCGAGACGATAGGCAGTCGCTGCGCCATCGCTGGGATAGTGCTGCGCCGCCGGATAGGGATACGCCGTCATCGCATGAAACGGCATGTCAGCGACCGTGAACGGCGTGGCTTCGTAGAAGTCCATATCCTTTACAAATCCATTCGCATAGAAGAAATAGTCACGCGTCCATCCGGCAGTGAGTGGCGGCAAGGGCGCGGCGCTGAATTCAGCGTCGATGTCCTCGCCGGTGCCGAAGATCACGAAGCGGTCGTCAACATTCTGCAGAAGCGAAGTGACATCACCGTAGCGGGTATAGCTTCCGCGAAATTGCGAGAACGGTCCTGTCGTGCTGGCTTGATCGTAGTAATAGGTGAGATCACCGGGGACCACGCCCTCCACTTGCCGGGGATAGCCGCGGAAGGCCAGCGTTGCGGACGCGAGCGGCACCTCCGTCGTTCGGATGTCGTTGGATTGCTCCGGCCCATTGTCAACCAGTATCTGGTCCCAATAGATCTGCAGATTTGTCGTGATGCGAATCTTGCGCGTCCCGGGGGGCAGCTTGCCGGTGAGATTGACGGTAATGGTCCGCGGCAAACCGGCGGGAAATCCCATGTCATCGACGACGCGCTTCCAGGTACCGTCCGCCATCTGCGCCTCGGCGTACGGCGAAATCGGTTGCAGGCCCGCTTGCCAGGCGGAATACATCGAGCTAGCGCTGAAGTACTCGATGAATCCGTGCAGGAAGAGTCGCAGCGGATTCTGCGGCGTCCACGCACCCAGATCGAGCGTCAGGGAGTGCATGTTAGCAAAGCCGGCGAAGGACAGATTGGTGAAGTCCTGAACATACTGATGACCCTTCCCCCCAGCGCGTGCACTAAGCAGCGTGAGGACGTCGCGTCCGTGGTCATCCCACGCACCGGCAGGAGCGTGCGGCTGCGATGTAAGCACCGGAGCGCCCGAGGCGAACGGGGGATCGTCGAGGAAGCGCTCGTCAGGATAGAGGTCAGTCCCACTCGGATGATCGATGGCGACCAGCCGAAGCTGATCGATGAAATTTACCTCCTCCATGGGCTCGCCGAAGCGCACGCTGAAATAACCATCGCGAGCTTTGAGCTTCGACCCCTCAATCTTGATCCATTCATCGGGGTCGGCCGTGTTCCTTGCTGTCGGCGAAATCCAATGGCCTATAACCCCGGCGCCGATCACGTCGGAGATGAATTCGTACTTGCTCCCATTCCAAACGAACAATGTGGGACACGAACTGCCACGCCGATCGATCTCGGTGAAGGTCACCGGCTTGTTAGCGGCAACTTCGATTTCGTCCTGCAAAACCCCGGTCGGCCAAAGCATTCGCACGATGTCGGCGTGATCCGCACCGCCGAGACCGGCAAGGATTTCAGGAGCGCCCTGACTTGCATATCCAGCGGCGCCCGGAACCTCGAACTTCTGCCAGAGCGTGCCCGCGAATACTTCGACTTTGGTTCCCAGTCCGGTCTTGTTGTCGGCCAGGCCTTTAAAGTCGATCCGCAGCGCGCGATTTTTGTTGCCGCCATCATTGCGCAAGATGACGGGATCGGTGCCCAGTTGCGATATCACCAGGTCCGAATCGTCGTTGCCATCCACGTCGGCCGCAATCACGGAGCGCGGATTGCTCAGCTTGATCTTGTCGAGTCCGAGTTTGGCGCTGACGTCTTCGAAACCCTGATCGCCCACGTTACGCAACATGCGGAGCTCAGGCCCGCGCGCGGTATCGACGACTACAGCGAGGTCGATCCAGCCGTCGTTGTCGAAGTCGATCGCGGTTACTCCCCAGCCGCGCGTGGCATCGCTGATGGGAAGTGACACGCGCTCGAAGCGCTTGCCGTCGACATTGCGCCACAGCGTGACGCCCGGCGCCCCTGCATGGGTGAGCGCAACATCCATCCAGCCATCTTTGTTGAAGTCGAAGACGTAGACGCCGACGGTCGGAGGGAGTCCCACAGCGTCGTACAACGGTGAAGCTTTGAAGTGGCCCTCGCGCGGGTTAAGGTAAAGCACCGGAGCGGAAGCTGCGCCGGCAACCAACAGATCGACCGCCCTGTCATTGTTGATGTCGGAGAGCGTGACGCTGGTGCTTGAGCCGTCGCCGCCGAGGCCCGCTTCCGCCGTCCAGTTGGTAAAAGTACTGTTACCATTGTTGCGCCAGAGGACGTTGCTGGTTCCCGCCGACTGCCCTTCACCTGGTCGCCCGGTAACAAATAGGTCAAGATCGCCGTCGTGATCGTAGTCAACGAACGTAAGGGCCGCCGGACGGTTGGCCGGCACGATACCGGCTGCTTTGGTTACATCCGCGAACTTGCCGCCGCCAAGATTACGAAAGAGCACCACACGATCGCTGAGCGCCACCGCAATGTCGTTCTTGCCATCGTTGTCGAAATCGCCGACCGCGCACGCAATGCCGTCACCGCTGGCGTCTAGACCGGTCTGTTTGGGGGCGAGCTCGCTCCACTTGCCATCTCCCCCATTGTGGTACACATGGACGGCGTGTTCTCCGGTGCTCATGACTACCAAATCGAAATGGCCGCTGCCGGTCACGTCCAACATGCAGATACCGCCACCCGGTTTGTCACTTGCTGCCTCGGGCGACGACACGGCTGTGCGGCCAACCGGCTGCTCAACAAACGTCACCGGAATCATCGGCCCAACCTTCGGCTCCTGGGTGGTGACATCCTGCGCCGTCGAGTAGCGGCCTTGCTCTCCATAGGTGAGCGTTATAGGCGCCGAGAGATTGGCCTTAGTCAAGTGCTCGAAGGTTTGCAGATGCTCGCGAGCAGCGTCCACATTGCCCGAGCGCTGCAGAGCGCGGGCCAGGCCGAACTGCGCCGACGCGTGCAGCGGTTGCAGGCGCAGCACCGCTTCGAACTCCGCAATGGCTTTAGCATACTGCTGTTCCTGGGAATACATGGTCCCCAGAAAATAGTGGGCGTCGGGATCGTTGGGATCGATCTTCAGGACGCGCTGAAACGCATCGATGGCTTCGGCCGGCTTACCCTGACTGCGCCGAAGAAGGCCGAGGTTGTACCAGACGCGGGGGTTGGAAGGGTCTTTCGCTGCCGCCGCATCCAGCGCTGCTTGCGCTTCCGGAAGCCGCTGCAGATTCAGCAGGGCGATGCCTTTGTTCAAATCGGCGATGGTCAGGTTGGGATCAGCCTTCAGCGCGAGGTCGAATTGCTCGACGGCTTTGTCCATCCGCTGCTGATTCATATAAGCGACCCCGAGGTTGTTGAGCTTGGCGGCGTTATTCGCGGGCTGGTCGCTCGACCATGCGCTAATCGCAAGCCAACCGACTACTACGGTCGTCGAAAGGCGGCGCAGGGTTCCAGCCATTTAGAACGTCTCCTAGTGTGGTGAATCAGAAATTCGTTTAGGCAATCGGTGCGGCTTTCGATTTCCCCTCAGGGCCTAAAGGTGATGTTTTCTTAGCTCGTGGTTCGGCACGGCTGAAGCCATGCCCTGACACAAAGCTCTGGTTTGTGCAAAGACCTTCCGACTCAGGACACTAGGTTTGGGCCGAGGATCACGAACAATAAAAGATTGAAACCTCACGCGTTGTCCGGCTTAGCTCAAGGCCGAACCCCATTTCAAAGCTCATGTTCCCAAATGAGGAACACACATTCGCGACAACCCTATCTCCTTGATAAGGCTAGCGCAATAATTCAAAAACACTAGTGCGGATGACGTGAAACCAAGTAGTGCTTCTGCTAAGGCGTCATCCGTCCCAAGGTCAGATAGTCCTGCGGCGGAACGCCAAACGCATCGGCCACGCGATTGAAGAAGGCAAACATGGCGATGATGTAAACCGCCTCGGAGATTTGATCCTCCGTCCAACCGTGATTGCGCAGGATCTGGACATCCTCAGCGGTTGATCGGTAGGCGGCCTTGGTAATCAATTCCGCATACCGCATCAGGACGTATTCTGCCGGGGTCAGATTGGCCTCGTCGAGTTTGCCCTCGAGAATTGCGGCGATGCATTGTTCGTTGGCTCCCTGAACACGCAGGAAGTAGGCGTGACTGTCCAGTCAATAGGGGCAGCGGTTGAGGTAGGAAACGTAACTGGCGATCATCTCCTTGTGGCGGCGGGTGAGATGACCATCGGAGAAATGGATGGTGTTGGAGAAATCCACGACCTGGCGCAGGAAATCAGGACGGCTGCCGAAGCATTTGATGATTCCCGGCACCTGCTGCCGTCCGGACCCGGCACGCCAATAATCGTAGGCGGCAGCGGTGTCGCCGGTCGCGTCGGCGTCTTCGGTGATGCGGATCTTGGTTTGGGAGTTTGGCGATGAGGGAATCACTGGGTTCCCCATGTCGTCATTTGTCTTGTCCATCGTGTATCATTCCTGGCATTTCATTACCATCGGGGTAGTTACGTAATTTGTCGAACTGACAGCAGCTCTGAAGCCGTGCCCCTTTAAACCGGGGGAACTTGACCCTCATCGAAAAATGTCGCTGATGGCTACGAGGAAAATAGCAATTCCACCGACAAATAGAATGACGCGGCCAGCGCGGCTTATCGGGAGTTTTGGCCTGCGACGACTCAGACCAAAGCCGATCTTCGTGTCGCGCCGAAAAGCCGCACTAACCATTAGCACAGCCAAAACAGCAATGAACAGGTTGATCGGCGTGTTTCTAACGCTGGTCATTTTATGCTGCGGCTGTCGCCTCAACCTCCCTCTGCCCTAACAATTCCAAGTCGGAAACTGAAAGTTCAAAACAGCGCACTACGAAATCCCCACGCAAAACCGTCGCGTCTCGATGGTATGATAGCCGGAATTTCTCATGAGCCGTCCATCCAAACGAATCATCATGGTTGTTGCGTTGGTTCTGCTGTGTGGCTATGCCGGGTTTCTCCTCTTTATTAACTGGGCCATGCATCAGCCGCCTGAGACCTTCGGTCGTGTGATGGCGAAGATGCCCATGCCGGCATACTTTGTCATCCCGTTCGAAACGTTTTGGACGCGCGCGCGCGCCGGCGGCATTCAGGTAGGCGAGACGGCTCCTGACTTTCAGTTGTCGACGCTCGACCACAAGAGCGAGGTGCAGCTCTCGTCGTTTCGGGGAAAGCAGCCGGTTGTGCTGGTGTTCGGCAGCTACACCTGACCGCCATTCCGGCGGGAGGTTCCCGCCCTTAACAAGCTGTACGAGCAGTACGGTGATCGCGTGGCCTTTTACGCCGTGTACATCCTGGAGGCACATCCCAGCGACGTTTGGCAGATGCAAAGCAATGTGCGCGAGTCTGTCGTCTTTGCCAGTCCGAAAGATGAAGGCGAGCGCGAACTGGTGGCGGGCGCATGCGTTCGCAAGCTCGGTATAAAGTTTCCGGCGATCATCGACGGCTTCGACAATCGGACCGAGATCGCCTACACGGGCTGGCCCGACCGCATTTACCTGATTGATCGTGATGGCCGGGTGGTCTTCAAGACCAAACCGGGCCCGTTCGGATTCAAGCCCGACCAGCTACAGGCGGCGTTGGACAAATTGCCGCAGTCGGAGTCGACTCTGCGCTAACCAGGGCAGGCTATTCCGGCGCTGTGCGCCGCTCATCCTTTCGTTGATCCCCTTTGCCGTCTGCAAAACTGTACCGTTAACCTCGTCCCGCTGCGGTATTTCCCGTGTATCATGGGGCCACTCAGGGTTATAAAAGGGGGGCGATTGAAGCTAACAGATGGCATACACTACCTTAGCCAGGACATGGGCGGCCACGTTCACGCATTCCTGCTCGATGACGGCAACGGCATTACGCTGATTGACGCACTCTACGACAGCGACGCCAAGCTGATTCTCAACGAGATCCAGGCCATGGGGCGTCAGCCCTCCGATCCGAAGAACATCATTGCAACGCATGCTCACCGTTCTCATATCGGCGGCATGGCGGAGCTCAAACGGCAAACGAATGCCATGGTCTATGCCCATGAATGGGAGATCGGCATCGTGGAGGGTCAGCGCAAAGCCACGAAGGTTTCCTTGTGGCCGAAGCCTCCGCTGGCCGCTTACAAGATGCAATTCGGACTGGGTATCGGCTTTGATGGCCACAAGCCGTGCATGGTGGACCAATCTTTGAAAGAGGGTGACCACATAGGGCCGCTCACTATTATTTCGACACCCGGTCATACGCCCGGATGCCTGTCGTTCCACTGGCCTGAGAAGAAGGCCTTGTTCGTTGGCGACGTGATTGTGACCTGGCCGCGTGTGGAGGCGGGTTGGGCCGGTCTCACCCTGGACATGCCCCAGAATATACGGTCGGTCGGCAAGCTCTCAGACTTCGGCGACATCGAGATCGTCGGGGTAGGGCACGGCGAACCTATCCCACAAGGTGGGATAGAGGTATTGAAGAAACTGCGCGAACAGAAGGTGTAAACGCGGCGCCGGTGGGGCCCTCCGGACGGACGCGGCGCCAGGCACATCCCGGCTCTTCAGGGCCATGAGCCTGATCATCTTGCAAGCTTTTCTGCTGCAGTGGCAGGGGTGGCGGGATACAATTCCGGCTGGTTCTTACATCTAAGTTCCAAAGGTAAGCATGGCACTGGGAGCCCAGCAAAATACGAATACCGTCAGCGCCCCGGACACCGGACAGAGTTATCGCGGCCCTCTGGCCATGGTGACAACGTTGTTCTTCATGTGGGGATTTCTCACCTGCCTGAACGACATTTTAATTCCGCACCTGAAGGCAATCTTTGACCTCAATTATGCGCAGGTAATGCTGGTGCAGCTGGCCTTCTTCGGTGCATACGCAGTCTTTTCTATTCCGGTGGGATTCATCATTGAGCACATCGGCTACCAGTGGATGATGGTAGCCGGACTGTTGATCATGGGCGTGGGAGCGCTGCTGTTTGTGCCCGCCGCCCTGGTTCCGTCGTTCCCGCTTTTTTTGGCGGCACTCATCATTCTGGCGGCGGGAATCACCGCGTTGCAGGTTTCCGCCAATCCTTATGTTGCGCTGCTTGGCCCGGCGAGAACCGCCTCCAGCCGTCTCACCCTGACGCAGGCTTTTAACTCGTTCGGCACATTCATTGCACCGGTATTTGGCGGCATCCTGATTCTCGCTACCGCACCCAAGACCGCGGCGGAGATCGCGGCGATGAACCCCGCGATGCTGCATGCCTACCGTGTGGAGCAGGCCTCGTCGGTCAAATTGCCATACATCTTGATTGCAATTGCGTTGGTGGTGCTGGCAGTCGTGATCGGAAAGTTTAATCTGCCGCACATTCCCGAGGCGGAAGGTGGGCACGCTGTGGAGGCAGGCGCCCACGATAGCATCTGGAAGCATCGCAATCTGGTTATGGGAGCGATCGGCATCTTCGCCTATGTGGGAGCGGAAGTGGCCATTGGCAGCTTCCTGGTCAACTACATGCATGAGCCGAATATCGGGAATCTGAGTCTCGAGACCGCCGCCAAGTACCTCACGGTTTATTGGGGCGGCGCTATGGTCGGCCGCTTCCTCGGTTCGGCGGTGCTGCAGAGAATGCCGGCGCGGGTCGTGCTCGGCTTTAATGCGATCATCTGCGCTCTACTGGTTTGTCTGTCGATGCTGACCATCGGCTATTTCGCTATGGGCGCAATGCTATTCGTCGGCTTCTTCAACTCCATCATGTTCCCCACCATTTTCACGCTGGGCATCGAGGGAATGGGACCGCTGACCGGTGAAGGCTCGGGACTGCTGAATACAGCGATTGTGGGCGGAGCTGTCATTCCTCTGGCGCAAGGTTTCATCGCCGACCGCATCGGGATCCATCATGCGTTTGTGCTGCCCGTGATCTGCTATTTGTACATCCTTTTGTTCGCCGCGAAGGGTCAGCCGCAGCGGCGAGTGGCCGCAGCGGAGGCGCAGTAGCCAGAGTTCGTTCTGGGCGGTCCCTCTGAGGAACCCGCCCTCTCGATTTCTCCTCCCTGTGGCCCTTTCAGTTTTCCATTGGCATCGAGGCTGGCTTTTGTACGCCTCCCCCACTATGCAAACGATACGGATCGCTGTACCGTCCCTGCAGCCGACTACCCGATCGATGATCATTCTCCCCCGAACGTGAACCGCATTCCAGCGCGGAAGTTTGCCCGCAGGGCGGGATATCCCAATACCTCGTTGTAGTGATTGTTCAGCGCGTTATTCACGTTCGCATAAGCGGTAACGTGGTGATTGATGGCATACCATCCGCCGAGATCGACGCGGGCATAGCCTGCTGCGTAGTAGATGGGCGGAATGTATCCGAAGAGAAAGTCGGAGTCGGGACGCTGCCCGACGGCGGTGACCCCAACAAATCCGCCCCAGCGCTGTCGGGTATAGGTCAGCAGCAACATGCCCGCTTGCTTGGGACGCCGCAACAGAGGAGCTCCGGTACCGTAGATGCGCGGGTCGCAACCCGCAGCGGGATCGCAAGGCGGCGCTTGCTGGATTTGGGTTGAGGTGTACGTATATGCGGCGGTCGCTGACAGATGGTTGGCAACCCGGCCGCTCAAAACTACTTCAGCGCCCTGCGCCATCGCACGATTGAAATTCACGTATTGGCTGGTATTGGTGTCGGAGTTGTATACATACTCGATCTGGTCGCGAAACTGATTGTGAAAGTACACGGCACTGAGAGACAGGCGATTGCTGAATAAAGACTGCAGCACACCGGCTTCGATGGCGCGGTTCTGTTCCGGCTGTAGGTTGGGATTGGGCAACGTAGGGAAGGTTCCGGTGATGCCGAACGTCTGCTCGAAGCTGGGCTCCTTGATTCCCTCCGAATAGCCAAAGTGCAGGCGAGTGCCGCTGAAGATGGTCTTCCCGCGCAATGCCAGAAACGTCAACGACGCACGCGGGCTGACTTTGCCGCCGAAACTGCTGTTGTTGACGTAACCCAGGCCCGCCAGAACGGACAGCCGCCGCCACACAATGGTCTGTTGGGCGAAGAGATAGTTGTTGAAGCGCAGACCGTGCGTAAGGCTGATCCCCGCGTCCGAATTGTTATTGATGTATCCGTTCTCGTCTTCAAAGTTGTAGCCCACGGTGGTTTGCGACCACGGCCGCGGACTGTAGATTCCCTGGTAGGAGAAGCCGGCAATGTTGTACTTAGCCAGGCTGTTGAAGGCGCTATCGAATGGCCGGTCAAGATCGTCAACCGGGTTCACGTTAAGCGCGACATGATGGTATTCGAATCCGCTGAACTGGTGCTGCCATGCGCCCGGTCCACTGACCGTAAGATCGCCGCTGGCGAGAAAATTGTTCTGGTGGGCATATTGGTTCGGGTCAGGTGGGAGCTCGGGATTTCCGTTGAACCACCAGTTCGACTGAATGCCGGTCCAACTGTTGTAGTGGCGGGCGCGCAGACGAAAGGCCACGCGATCGGAAAGCCGCACGCCGATATTTCCGCCTTGCAGTGAATTCGAATAGGCGTCGTTCACTCCCTGGCCCTGCGTGTCGAACTGATTGGCGAAGACGTTGTAGTCGAAGATGCTGCGCGCCCCCGCCACCGATGCATAGCCGTTGGCGGTGGAGAAATTTCCGCCGTCGGCGCCGAACTGAATCTCTGGCGTGCGCGTGCTGCCGGTCGCCGTCCAAAGCTGCACCACGCTGGTCATGGCGTCTGATCCGTACACCGTGCTCTCGGGGCCGCGTTCGACCTCGAGCCGCTCAATGTTGTTCATGGGAACCACGCCGAAGTCGAAGATGCCGCCAGGATCGTTTACCGGCACGCCGTCAATCAGCACCTTGTTGTAATTGGATTCGCCGCCGCGCACGAACAAGCTGGCGAGGTTGCCACGCCGTCCGGTGCTGCTGACAATCGCTCCCGGAATGTAGAGCAACGCATCGGGAGCGGAGACGGGATTGATCGCGGTTAGTTGCTCGCCAGTCAGAACGCCAACGGAAGCACCGGTTTGTTCCGGCGTCGCCGGGGTTGCAGTGCCCGAGACCACCACGGTTTGCGGGGTGGTCGCCAGCTTAAGTTGAACGCTGAAAGTTTGCGTCTGCGGAATAGAGACTTGCTGCGATTGCTCGGCAAATCCCGGGGCAAGCACCACCAGGCGATACTGACCATCGGCGATGCGCGGGAACGTTGCCGTGCCGTCGCCGGCAGTGGTTTGCACTCCAACGCCGGCGTTGTCGCTGACGCGAAATAAGCTGACCTGCACGCCTGAGACACGATCGCCGGAAGGACTCTCCACCGACACCCTGAAGTCGGAGGCGAGGGCTGCGGTGGAGCACAGCAGCACGATGAGAAACGCTCGAACCAGAATGAGGAAACGGACACTGGACATGACACTTCTCCTTTACACGCGAAAGGGTTCGTGACAGTTCGCGCCGGTCTCCTGGCTGGCGAGTTGCGATTTGCATCGCGGACAGCGGTGGGGGCCTTCCCGTTGGAACAGTGGCCGATCCACCAAAGACTCGCTTACAGTTGCGCGGCAGCGCGGGCTTTTCACCCGCTTCCCAGTTTCGTCAATGGAAAGACGAAACGCGCGAACAATTGATTGGCAAGGAACAATCCTGGACCGAGTGGGTTCAGGATGAGACTTGACTGTACTGAGAGGGCAAGCGGGTGTCAATCGTGTTCTTGGGAGACGTGGTTGGCCAAAAAACCGCCACTACGGCTGTCGGTAGATGCCGTAATTTGGATAGTTTGAATAATTGCGATTCGTGGTTGACGTTGAGGCCCTGAAGTTATCTCTGTTTCGAATCCACCAAGCATACCAGCAGGACTTCGGAGCTTCTGGACACGCATCGATGCTGATTCCGCCCCCGTGATGCCAAATGACGTCGCTCACGGTGATGTTGGTAAGGGCGAGATTCGCTACGAGGTTGATCCGTTTAGCACCAGCACCGGAACGGGTTTCCTCAGCATCGGGCATCGCCCGAATAATTGCCTCGACAGCTTTCTCATCGCCCACCCCTCCCAACAGGATGATGATCTGGTCTTTGATGTCGCTTTCACCGAGGTATTGCAGCAGTGAGTCCTGCGCAGCAGGCCCGGCTTGCAGAATCCTAAGCATTGGATCCGTGAAATTGAAGATCCAGTGACTCGGGTTTGTGTAGTTCTCAGGACCAGTCCATTGTTGGAATTTCAAGTGCTCAATTAGGGCTCGAATCTCCTCTTGCGTGAGTTGACTCTGGACAATGGAATCAACGGCGATACTTTTTCCTTTCACTGTTCCGGTTATCGTTACTCTGGTGCGTTCATATTTCTTAAGATTGGTTGGATCGCCTTGGAGCAAGTAAACGTCGGCTCCAGTAAGCAACCCCCACTCCGAAGGGCTTGCCGGGCAAGCCCTCTGAAGCTTAGGGCTGCGCTCTTCGCATCTCCAATCACTTACCAGAACGATTCCCGTCCAGGTTTTCTTGGCGTCTGGAGAATCCGGCAGATTGTCGTTGGTCTGCGAGTAGCCACCGCTGACACTCACGAGAATGGCTATGGACAAATGCAGGAAGTGGGTCGTCGTCACTTTTCTGCAGGAAACAATCAATATCCGGAGGTGTTCGTAGAAGTAAGTTCGGTAATACATTCTATTGTCCCATTCTTTGCTGTCCGGTAAACTGCGATTCCGCGTATGCGGTGATGCGCTCCAGCGAAGCTTGCATTTCGGCGTGACAGCGATCCAGGGCTGCATCGTCGGCGTCCGGCGGAACGAAGATGTTTTTCGCCACGCGCACATAGGCGCGCGAAAACGGCTTAGGAATGAGCATGGCGTCCCACGTCTTCAAGATCCAGGCCCTCTCCACGGCAACGTAGAAAGCCGTGATGGGTACGCCGGTGAGGCGAGCCAGCATTACGGGCCCCTTCTTGGCGACGTAGCGCGGACCACGGGGGCCATCAATGGTAAAAGCCACGGCGCCGCCGGCTTTGACCATGGTCTCCATTTCCATCAGGCCACGCTGGCCTCCGCGCGAACTGGAGCCGCGCACCGGCACGAACCCGAAACGGCGAATCACCCGCGCGATGTATTCGCCGTCGCGGCTGAGGCTGGTGAGAACTCCGATGTCGCGATTGCGGAACAGCCACGCCGCCGGCAGTACGCAACGATGCCAGAAGGGATAAATGCCGGGAGCAATGCTGTCGAGGCCGGCGATGGAGCCCTCTTCGTAGGTGATGGTCATACGCAGGGTGCGGCCGATGAGGCCCACCACGGCCGACGCGATCCACGAGACCAGCGCAATCTGTATCCGCTGCGCGAGCGTGAGACGGGACGGTGGCGTTTCTCCGACGGCCAGGCTGTTTGGAGCAGGCACGCGAGAATTCTAGAGCAGTTTTACTCGCGGTGTATTGTCAACGCGTGGATCAGCGGCTGAACGGTTTGCTGAAAAACTCAAAAAAGCAGGTCCCTCGCCGACTAAAGTCCGCCGGGATGGCAAAGATAAAAGGCCTCCAGCGGCGCAGCTAAAGCTGTGCTCCTTCGAAGTACTCCGGCGGGAACTTGCTATCAGTTTTGCGATGGACAGTACGTAAGATCACAAGATCCCAGCGCGACTCGCGGCCTTTTGCCCCGGACTCTCTAGCCGCGCTGGGAAGAGTTTTCCACTGGGCACTCTTCCTTGTCTCCCCCTACAACCCGGTGGCACTCAATGTAACTGTTCATACGTTAGCAATCGATGTACCAAAGCCCGGAAGTTGACGTCCTGAGGTTGTCTCGCCACGCAGGTGGTTGGACCTGCAATAGAAAGCTGACTTCGCGGTTCTGGTTTGAATGGTGACTGCTTCGCTCTGCGACAGGTTCACGCTATCCGCATGGATAGGCGAACTATCCAAACGGTTAGCTTGGGGCCGGATAGCGGAGACCTGCGAAAATGCCAAGGTGGCAGTGGTGATGCTGGTTCTGGCTGTTGGCGTAGCCGAGCAAGCGGCCACACCTTATAAAAGCCGCCGCTCCGATACAAACCGGTATCAGATGGCTTCCGGCTGACATACAATGAAGGCCGAGTCTCGCGCCGCGATAGTCTGCCCAGGTGTAGTTCTCAGTTCTGGGAATAATCCAAAAGGAGCTCACTTCATGCTAGCAAGCAGCTCGCTTCGCGGCTTCCTGCGCTGTGTATCGGGAGTCATACTCTTCGCTTTGATTGCTGCTTTAGCCTCGGCGCAAAGTGGCTATTGGCACACCAGCGGAAGCCAGATCCTCGATTCCACCGGCCATACGGTACGTATTTCCGGCGTGAACTGGTATGGTTTCGAAACCACCGACGAAGTTGTTCACGGACTCTGGGCTCAGGACTATCACTACATCATGAACGCGATCAAGAGCAACGGATACAACGTTGTTCGCCTGCCGTTCTCCAACCAGATGGTAGAGACGCCCATCATCCCAACCAACATCAGTTACTCCAATGGCAGCGGCCCAATCAACACCGACCTGAGAGGTCTGAACTCGCTGCAAATCATGGACAAGATTGTCACCTATGCAGGCACGATCGGACTGCACATCATTCTGGACAATCATCGCTCCGAGGCCGGCAATAGCGCCGAGGCCAACGGTCTGTGGTACACGACGCAGTATCCCGAGAGCGCATGGATTCACGACTGGACTTCGCTGGCGCAACGCTACCTTAACAATTCCACGGTCATCGGAATGGACCTGCGCAACGAGCCGCACAATGACCAGAGTGGCGGCTCATGTTGGGGCTGCGGCTTGACTCAGTATGACTGGCGTCTGGCTGCCGAACGAGGCGGAAATGCCGTCCTCGGCGTCAATCCCAGCCTGTTGATTTTTGTGGAAGGAACCGACTGCTACAACAGCGATTGCGACTGGTGGGGCGGCAACCTGGAGGGCGCGCAAACCTATCCTGTGGTCCTGAATACTGGCAACCGGCTGGTGTATTCGGCCCACGACTACGGTCCGAACCTTTATCAGCAGTCGTGGTTCAATAGCAGTACGACTTATGCCAGCCTGGTCGCGGTGTGGACGAGGTTCTGGGCCTACTTGAGCTTGAACGGAGTAGCTCCGGTGTGGGTGGGTGAGTTCGGCACCACGAATAACAGCAGCGACATCGAGAGCGGCGTTCCCGGCTCGCAAGGTCAGTGGTTCCAAAGTATCGTAACTTTTCTGCAGAACAATCCGCGACTCGACTGGACCTATTGGGCACTGAACGGAGAAGACAGTTATGCCCTGCTCGACGGCAACTACGATTCGACCCCGGTCAGCCAGCTGAAGCAACAACTGCTGGCGAGTATTCAGTTCACCGGAGGCGGGGGCACTTGCCAGAGTGTGCCGCCGGGGCCGACTGGACTCATCGCCACAGCGGTGTCCTCCAGCCAAATTAATTTGAACTGGACGGCAGTTACTCCGCCGCCAAACTGTAGTGTCACCTACAACGTTTACTCCAGCACATCCCGGCTATTCGTGCCGGCGCCCTCCAACCGCATCGCTACGGGAGTGACCGGAAGCAGCTTCTCGAATACCGGTCTGCGAGCTTCCACCACCTACTACTACATTGTCAGAGCCGCTGATTCGGTGGGCGAGTCCGGCAATTCCAACGAGGCCGGCGCGACCACGCAATCGGGCGGCGGAAGCAATTGCCACATCACGTACGTGGACCAGAATGATTGGGGCACTGGCTTCACCGGAGCTATCTCAATCATGAACACCGGCACTACGCAAATCAATGGATGGAGCCTGACGTGGACATGGTCGGGCAATCAGCAGATCACGCAGTCGTGGAATTCCAACTACTCGCAGAGCGGACAAAACGTGACCCTCACCAACGCGGTCTGGAACGGCACCATCAATCCTGGGGGCACGCTAACCGGAATCGGCTTCAACGCAAATTACAGCGGGACTAACAATCCCCCAACGGTGTTTTATGTCAACGGAGTGCTGTGCCAGTGAGGGCCTGATCGCTGGTGGTTCGGGTGCCCGGCATAAGTCGCAAGATAGCCGGCATGTTGAGAAGCATGCTGGCATCATAGTCTGGCAGCAGGCTCGCGGGGCAGCATTATGCCTTCTATCCAGCAATCGCTATCCACTCCACTTCCTCTAACGCAGCCGGGCGTACTCGGCTTTGGCTTGCTGGTAGATGGGAATGTCGGGGTCGGCGTCCTTCCAGAGGGTGAGGAAATCCTGATACGAGTTGCGCGCCGCTGCTTTGTCGCCCATCATCGCCTGCGCGCGAGCGAGTTGGAGATGCGCCAATGCGCCAGTGACAAAATTGAGCACGATGCCAGGATGGTCGATCACCTTCTGGAACTCAGCCGCCGCCTGCCGTGCTTGCCCGTCCTGCAAGTACGCTTGTCCGCGAAGGTACACGGGGAGGAGATTGCCGAAAACAGCGTAATCCGGAGACGCATTCCCTAGCTCATACGGAGCCGTTTCGTTCAAGGTTTCAATAGCCTTGCGCGGATTGCTATTCTGCAGATCAATCGCCGCCTGAATGGTCGGCAGCGAGTAGTTCTGCACCATGGTGTCCAGAGGGAACTGCTGATTAAGCTTGCCCGCCAGCGTTAGCGACTCTGTTGAATTCCCCGCACGCGCCAGCGCCAGCGCCGCAGCAGTCACGACAACTTTCCCTGGGCTTAAGGCCAAAGCACCAGCCGCCATCTGCCGCGCGGCGACCGCATTTCCCGTTTCAACTTCCGCCAGGGCCTGCCGAGCCCTCCATTGTGCTGCGCTCTCTTCCCGGCCAGCGTTCCTAGCCGATCGCACTGCTCGCCGACAAAACTCCCCAGCACTGCGGAGGTGCCCATAGTATGCCGCGGTATTTGCCTGTTCGGAAAGTATCCAATCTTCCGTCGGCTTACCCGTCGCCCAGGCGACCTGCTCACCCATAGTGACACGATCACCCTGCAGAAAGGCCAACCGATACCGTATCCAACGGAGTTGCGCTTCGTCCAGGTAGCGCGCCCGAGACGCTTCGAAAACCTTCCGCGCTTCCTCCGAGCGGTTTAAAGCCATGTAAGCGAGCATGAGGTTGCCGGCTGGGGCGATGCTGCCAGGATCCAAGCGAACCGCTTCCCGCTCCTCGGCGGCGGCTTTCTCGTACTGCCCAAGATAATTGTGCATGAGTCCGATCTGGTTGTGAGTTCGGTCCCTCTGCGATGGGTAAACCTGACCCAATTGCATGTAGCTTTGAATCGCTTTTTCCAGCTCACCCGTGACGCTAAGATAATAGAGTCCTTCGGCCTCCAGTTGAAGCTGGTATGTTTGTCTGCCCCGCAGTTCGTATAACTTTGTAAAGTTCTGAGTTGCCAGGCTAGTCTGGCCGAGATTGTAGTATGCAAAGCCCAGCTGACCGTATGCGAGAGCAAAGTTAGGATCGAGTTCCGATGCCCGTTTGTAATGAATCACCGAATCCGCCCGGAATCCGCCTTGGCTTGCGATCCCCTTCGCTTGGGTGAATTCTTGTAGCGCTTCCGGCGATGATGTCACCGTTTCCTCAAGGGGTTTGTCGAATTTTTGCAACGAGACCTTCGGCTCCCCCAGCCTGTCTCGTAACTGCAGCCCTGCGATGCCCAGGATCCTGACAACTTCGTTTCTCTCCGCTACCTCGGCTCCGGCAACCGCGAGTGGGTTTCCCGTCTGGCAATCCACCGCCTTCAACTCAATGCGATAGTGGTTGCCCCTGTCGGCGATTGACCCTTCCACCTCTACCCTACTATTTGTGCGGCGGCATACCTCGCGCACTACGAGCGGAGTCAGTCCGGTATTCTCTGGAATGTTCATTTGTCTGAGGGTATTGTGTACTTTCTCAGTCGAGAGGAGGTTTATGAAGGGGGACTGCCGCAACTCGATCTCTAGCGGGCAGGTCAGTGCGCCGTCGAAAATAGGATCCCCGGTAAAGTTGGCGAAGTCGGCGAGAACAATCGTGTCGTTTCCTGACAGGTGAATAGTCCGGTGCAGGCGCCAGTAGAGGCCGCTGCCGATCGCCACCAGCACAAGCGCTGCGGTTAATATGTACTTCCAGTAGCGGTTGAGTAGTCCGTGCCGGTTCCGATTGGTTAGGGTTTGCAGGTCGGCCCGCATATCTGTAGCCGCCTGGTAGCGCAGCTCGCGTTGCTTTTCGATGGCTTTGCCGATGATCTTTTCCAGCTTGAGTGGAAGTGTGGAATTGAGGCCTTTCACTGGCGTCGGCATGTCGTTCAGGATGGCGTCTTTGAGAACTGCGGCAGTTTCTCCAGTAAACGCACGCTGGCCAGTGGCCATCTCGTACAGCACTAAACCAAAGGAGAACAGGTCGGTGCGGGCATCCAGTTTCTCGCCGCGAACCTGCTCCGGTGACATGTAGCCGGCAGTGCCCATCGCCATGCCTGTGCGAGTCAGTGTCAAAGCAGTCGAGGCCATTTTTGACGGCTCGTCCCGCGCCTCAGCGACTTCGTCTTCCTGGTCGGCTTCGAGGAGCTTCACCAATCCGAAATCGAGGATCTTGCATACGCCCTTATTGGTAATGAAGATGTTCGCCGGCTTGATGTCGCGATGGATGATGCCCTTCTCGTGCGCGGCTTGCAGCCCGTCGCTAACTTGAATCCCGATGTCCAACAGTTCGTCGAGCCGAAGCGTTCCCTCGCTTGCGGTGTTCGCCAGGCGGTCCCGCAAAGTCTGCCCTTCCAACAACTGCATAACCATGAAGGGCCGTCCCGCATGTTCGCCGAATTCGTGGATCGCGCAGATGTTGGGATGATCAAGTGAGGATGCCGCTCGCGCCTCACGGCTGAAGCGTTCCAACGCGCGCGGATCGCTGCCCAGCTCTTCCGGCAAAAACTTCAGTGCAACGGCGCGGCCCAACTTCAGGTCTTCCGCCTTATAAACCACACCCATGCCGCCGCCGCCAATAACGTCCAGCACTCGGTAGTGCGAAACCGTCCTGCCAATCAAACCAGCGGAAGCGAGCTGTAACCTGGCTGCGGCGCTATCCTCTTCGCCCGAACTTTCATCACTGGAGTGCATGTCTTCGGGAGCTGACTCCAGATACTCCACCGAAACCATCAGCCGATAACCGCGCCGGGCCACGGTTTCAACGTACTTCGGACGATCGGCGGAGTCACCCAGCGCCTGCCTTAGCTTGTTGATCGCGGTGTGAATGCTATGGTCGAACTCCACAACCGTATCGTTGGGCCAAAGCTTCTTCTTGATCTCTTCGCGGGTCACCAGTTCGCCCGAGCGCTCCACCAGCATCACTAGTATTTGGAAGGGTTGTTGTTGGAGACGAATTGTGTGCGTCCCTGTGCGGAGTTCTCCCGCCCTTAGGTCGCACTCGAACGGTCCAATTTTCGCCCGGATTGGGACCGCGTCTTTCATGGAGATGAAGTGTGGGGGCAGAGTTTACTCCTCTTCGGTTACCGCTGCATTAAGTTTTTAGCAAGAAACTTGATTCGGAAAATGGCAAGGATTTTGCCTGGAATTCTGATGGGTTCTTACCTTAATTAGCCTGTTCTCAATGAGTTGAGAATTGAGCGCCAGTTGAGCGACAAATGAGCGCCAGTGCATTGCGTTCTTTCCCGCACGGGTCCAAAGTCCGCGGAATACGTTACTCGGGGAACCACGATTCAAATTCAGAAAAGAGGAGATTATGAACACGAGAAAGCTGGTCTGCGTTACAACAACGGCCTTGGTCGCCGCGCTGGCGATAACCATTCCATTGTCCGCACAAGAGAAGACGGATCATCACAAGCACCACCAGTACAAGCTCATCGACCTCGGGACCTTCGGTGGTCCCACCAGTATTGTTCAAAACCTGGAGGTGAGCGTTAACTCTCGAGGGAGCGTCATCGAGCTAGGGGATACAAACATTCCCGATCCGTATTACCCAAACTGCTTCATATCTGACTGCCTGGTGAATCACCCGGGGATATGGCAGGACGGTGTCCTGACCGACCTAGGAGTCCTTCCGGGCGTCAACAGCGGCGCCCCCAACTGGATCAATGACCGCGGCATGGTCGTCGGAGTTTCGGAAAACGGAATGATTGATCCGCTAACTGGCTTCCCCGAGATTGAAGCTGTCGTCTGGAAACACGGTCAGATCATCGCTCTGGGAACGCTGGGAGGGAATGCAAGTTCGGCCAACGCCGTCAATAACCGAGGCGAAGTGACCGGAAATGCACTGAATACCATCCTGGATCCCTTCAAAATCAGCTTCGGACCTCCGGGTTATTTTTATGGTACTGGAGCAACACAGATGCACGCGTTTCTGTGGCAAGACGGCCCGATTCAGGATTTGGGTACGTTGGGTGGTCCCGATAGCGCGGGCGAGTTTGTGAATGAGCGCGGGCAGGTGGCCGGGGTCTCGTATACGACCTTCACGCCAAACCCGGGTACTGGCATTCCCACACAGGACCCGTTCCTTTGGGACGACGGCACGATGATAGACCTCGGCACTCTGGGGGGCACGGCGGGTTGGCCCTGGAGTCTCAACAACAGAGGTCAGGTAACGGGCCAATCGAATCTGGCAGATGATGTTCACTTCCACGCCTTTCTTTGGAGTCGTGGGGTGCTTACAGACCTGGGCACTTTGGGAGGCGATAACTCATCAGCGAGGTGGGTCAACGACGCGGGAGAAGTTGTGGGACGCGCAACCTTATACCCTGGGTTGGTTAATCGCCACGGCTTTCTTTGGAAGAAGGGCGTGATGACCGATCTTGGAATTCTAGCTGGTGATACCTGCAGTACAGCGTATGCGATCAATTCCAGCGAGCAGATCGTGGGCGATTCGGGAAATTGTGGCGCGGTTAACCGTGGGTTCCTGGTGGAGAACGGAGAACCCATTGTGGACTTACAAACACTGGTTCTGCCCGGCTCTGACGTGACAATATCGGAAACAAACTACATCAACGATGCTGGAGAGATTTCCGGGTTTGGAACGAATTCCAATGGTGACCAGCGTGGCCTCTTGCTGATCCCCTGCGACGAGAAACATCCTGGGCAGTGTGAAGACTACTCCATGATCGAAGCACCGGCTTCGCAGACTAGTGCGCGGAATAACGAGTCCCCAGAGGACACAGTCAATCCGTTGCGCAATCGATTCGGGAGAGGCTTTCACGTTCCCGGCCAACCGCGTGCGCCGCGCGATTAGACGGATCGATCTCTTATCGCCGATTGACAAGAATGAAAGCACTACAACAGGGCAGGACCTTTGGTCCTGCCCTTCGCTTTACTGACCGCTGACTACTGACAACGAGAACTGCTTACGCCTGTGCTGGACGCTCCGGGGCGACGTTGGGCTGCGCGCCGGGAGCGGGTTTCAGCACCTGCTGCACGTCGTCCTTCGGTGGCTGAGCGTTGGGATTGACGCGCTCTGGAAGTTCCTTGCCTTCGATGAGCAACTGGATTTCGCCGGCATCGATCACTTCGCGCTCCAACAGCGCGGCGGCAATCTTTTCCAGGACCGGTCCATTGTTCTTCAGGATATTGGTCGCCGATTGGTAACCTTCATCCACGAAGCGTCGAACTTCCTGGTCGATCTTCTGCGCTGTCTCCTCGCTGAAGTCGCGGTGCTGGCTGATCTCGCGGCCCAGGAAGATCTGCTCTTCCTTTTTGCCGAAGGTCATGGGCCCCAGGGTGGACATGCCGAACTCGCAAACCATCTTGCGCGCCAAGTCCGACGCCTGCTCGATGTCGTTGCCGGCGCCGGTGGTCATGGTGTGCAGGAATAGCTCCTCGGCCACGCGTCCGCCCATCATGATGGCCAGTCGCGTTTCCAGATAATCGCGGGTGTAGGTGTGCTTGTCGTCAACCGGCAACTGCATGGTCACGCCCAGCGCCATGCCGCGCGGGATGATGGTCACCTTGTGCAGCGGGTCGGAGTGCTCGCGCATGGCCGCGACCAGCGCGTGGCCGGCCTCGTGATACGCGGTCACCTTCTTCTCCTCGTCCGAGAGCAACATCGACTTGCGCTCGGCGCCCATCAGGACTTTGTCCTTGGCCTGCTCGAAATCCCACATCAGCACGGTCTTGCGGTTCTGGCGGGCCGCAACCAAGGCGGCTTCGTTCACCATGTTTGCCAGGTCAGCACCGGAGAATCCCGGTGTGCCGCGGGCCAGCACAGGAAGATCGACGTCGTCGTTAAGAGGAATCTTGCGAGTGTGGACACGCAGGATCTCTTCGCGGCCGCGGACATCGGGACGCGAGACCACCACGCGGCGATCGAAGCGGCCCGGACGCAGCAGCGCCGGATCGAGCACGTCAGGACGGTTGGTAGCCGCGATCAGGATGACGCCATCGTTGGATTCGAAGCCGTCCATCTCGACCAGCAACTGGTTGAGGGTCTGCTCGCGCTCGTCGTGTCCGCCGCCGAGGCCTGCGCCACGATGGCGGCCAACGGCGTCGATTTCGTCGATAAAGATGATGCAGGGAGCGTTCTTCTTGCCCTGCTCGAAGAGGTCACGAACGCGGCTGGCACCGACACCAACGAACATCTCGACGAAGTCGGAGCCCGAGATGCTGAAGAACGGCACGTTGGCTTCGCCAGCCACCGCGCGCGCCAGCAAGGTCTTGCCGGTTCCTGGAGGCCCAACCAGCAGCACGCCCTTGGGAATGCGTCCGCCGAGCTTCTGGAACTTCTGCGCCTCGCGCAGGAACTCGATAATTTCTTTCAGCTCTTCCTTGGCTTCATCCACGCCGGCGACGTCTTTGAAGGTCACCTTCTTCTGCTGCATGGAGAGCAATCGCGCTTTGCTCTTGCCAAAGGAGAGAGCCTTGTTGCCGCCACTCTGCATCTGGCGGATCATGATGAACCACAGCGCACCCAACAGGATGAATGGCGCCAGGTTGAGCAGCCAGGAGGGCCAGCCTCCCG
The DNA here is from genome assembly GCA_963748225.1 of uncultured Acidobacteriaceae bacterium. Classification (GTDB taxonomy): domain Bacteria; phylum Acidobacteriota; class Terriglobia; order Terriglobales; family Acidobacteriaceae; genus Bog-257. The sequence continues at coordinate 46,997 of CAVVHW010000007.1, read as the reverse complement.
ATGCCGGGTCCTTCACGGTGATGTTGACCTTCTTGTCCTGAAGGATCTTGTACATGTCCGGATAGTTCGCCGGAACCGTGGTATGGAAGCCAGCCTTGTCGTTCTTGAACTTGCCCCGAACCTCTTGGCCGATCAGCGTCACTTCGGTGACATTGCTCTGGTCCACTTGCGAGAGGAACTCGGAGAAGTTGATTTCGCGTTCCTTGGTTCCCGAGCTGCCAGCCTTGACGACCTGCCACAGCAGAACGCCGGACAACACGATGACCAGCCAGAACACGACAGTTTTGACCGTGGAATTCACTGAAAACTCCTGTGTAATGGGGCAGACACAAACACTACGCCCAACACTTTAGATGCTACGCCTATACGCCGGATGTACAAATTTGGCGCTCTTTAGATTGTAACCCGCGTCTAAACGGAACGGCACGGAAGACTTGAACAAAATTGGGAATACGCCGCTAGCAATTCGCAGCTAGCAATTGGCAAAATCGCCGCTTAAAGCGAAATACGTCAGTGAAGGCCCGCGGGGGCTAAAACCTTATGGCATTTTAGCCACTTTACGGACGGCCTGAAGGCCGTCCCCTTCAAATTGCGCCTTAGTCAGAGGTTCTACTAAGTGCCAAGTGCTAAGTGCTAGCCAAGCAGCTCGATTTTCAGCGCATCGCCGCTGCCGTTCCACGCGAAGGCCCTAGCTACTGGAAAGCCGCTCACCCACGCGATCTGTACGCCGTGGAGGACCACTGGCCAACTCGACCGCTCGCCGGCGGGTACATGTCGCTCTGAGAACAGCCGCTTCAGCTTTTCTTCCGACTTGCTTTGCGCAGGCCAGAAGCGATCCCCCGGCTGCCAGTTGCGGACGACCAACTCCCGTCCGAGTAACTTGGCGTTAAGCAGGCTACCAGGCGGTTCCTCTTTCGCGAAGTCGTGCGGCACGGGCAGGCAGCGCACGGTCAGGCCCAACTCCGGGATGCGAACCTCTCCGGGGACCGGCAAGCTGTACGCGTAGTCCGCGGCACAGGGAGTGGGTCGAGGTGGATGCAATTCCAGATGCTCGCCGATGCGCGAGGCCATCCATCCGCCGGGAAGCTCGGCCTTGGGCGACCCCCCGAGCGCGCAGCGCCGAAGCTTCTCGACGTGTTCGAAGTCAGCAGCGATTTGCCGGCTCTCGAGCAATCGCTTCAGCAGACGCCGCTGCAGTGCGAGGGGAAGCCCTGCAAAATTATCGAGATTCAACCGAACAAAAGCAGATCCCTCGCCGGCTAAAGCCGGCTCGGGATGACAAACATCAGAAGCTTGGACGCGGACCTGAAGGTCCGCTGTACCCGAGCGTTCCGTTTCCTCCGCAGCCTCTGAAGCGGAAACGACGGGGAATGGCGCTGGTCGCCGAGTTTGAAGCGGCACGGCTTTAGCCGTTCCGTCGTCGGCGATCGAATTGCCGGGCTTTAGCCCCTGAGGGACCTCTGTTTGTCGCGCTCGCAGGTGCAGCTGCACCAGCGCCTGCCAGTATTCCTCTTCGGCGCGCGCCAGTTCGGCGGCGTCGCTCAGCACCTGACGAATGTTGGGGTTGTATTCGCGCTGCAGCAGCGGCAACAATTCGTGACGCACACGATTGCGCGTGAATCGATGATCGAGGTTGCTCTCATCTTCTCGCCAGGCTTGGCCGAGCGCAGCAAGGTACTGCTCGACCTCCTCGCGCGTCAGTCCCAGGAGCGGGCGAATGACTCGGATTTGAAGGGGCACGCCGTTAGGCGTGCGGTAGAGCTCTGTTGGATGATTGGGGGCTTTGGCCCCGGAAACCACTTCGCGCGAACATTCCAGCGAGGGGTAAATCCCAGCCAATCCCCTTGTGCCGGCACCGCGCAAGAATTTCAGCAGCACGGTCTCGGCTTGATCGTCGAGCGTGTGTCCCGTCGCGATCGCGTTCAGCTTGTTTTGCGTGATCAACCAACCAAACCACTCGTAGCGCAGCTCGCGTGCCGCTGCCTCCACACTCAACTTGGCGGTGCGTCCGTGATCGTGCACGTTGCCCCGGCCCGAGAAAAACTCCAGGTCGTGTTGTTTAGCCAACTCTGCAACAAAGGCCTCGTCAGCATCTGAAGCTTCGCCGCGCAGGCCGTGATGGAAGTGCGCAACTGAGAGAACGATGCCCACTTCGGAGCGAAGGTCGAGAAGTGCGCGCAGCAGGGCGACGGAGTCCGCGCCGCCCGAGACAGCGACACAGACGCGGTCGCCCGCGCACAGCAACCTTCGTTCGCGGATGTAGCGAAGTACCTTTTCGCGCACAAAATGATGGTAATGCAGGTAGGAGCTTTCAGCTATCGGCGATGCGCCGGTCCCTGGCGAAGAAACACCAGGTCCCTCCACTCAGACTAAAGTCCTCGGTCGGGGATGACAGTCGGGAAGATGGCAAAGTGGTTGATCACGATGATGATCGTATTAAATTTGCGAAGCACTAATCACTAACCCCTAACCACTAGTCACTGCCTCACGGTCTCGTATCCGGCACCGTGATCGCCCTGAACATATACGGCAGTGCCTCGGCCACGATCATAGCCAACACGATCAGCGCGCCACCGACAGCCTGACGCGCCGACATGGGCTCCCTCAGCCAGACGACGCTGAGCAGCGCCGCGACCACCGGCTCCAGACTGAACAGCACCGCCGACTCGGTGGGGCCGAGTCGTGTCTGGGCGGTCGCCTGTCCCCAGAAGGCGAACACCGTGGAACCGAGTGCGAGATAGAGCGCCGCGACCGCAACCTGCCAGTGCGACAGCGCCACTAAGACATTCTGAAAACCGTAAGGCGCGGGCAGGAACACGGTGGCTGCGATAGAGACGACGCCGCAGATCACCACCTGCGAACCCGCCAGCAGCCACGCTTCGGAGCGGCGAGTGAACGCGCCCATCATCACGATGTGGACGCCACACAGGATGGCGCACAACAGTATCTCGATGTCGCCGCGGTTCCAGCCGCTCCACCATGCGCCGTGCAGATGGACCAGCAGATACATTCCGTACGCTGCGATCAGCGCACCCACTGCCGAGGCTAGCTTCACCCGCTGCCCGATAACCACGGCAATCAGCGGCGTGAACAAGACATAGAGGCCGGTGATGAAACCCGCCTTGGCGGTCGTGGTGAAGCGCATGCCGTCGGTCTGGAGCCAGAAGACAAAGACCAGCACCAGTCCGAGCCAGATGCCATCCAACACGCCGCGCCGGGTGATGGCAATTCCTTTGGCGCGGATGATGGCGAACATCACCAGTCCGGCGACCGGAAAGCGCAATCCCATCAGGGCGCCGACAGAGAGACCGCCGTCAAGCACAATGCGAGTCGCGGGAAAGCCGAAGCCCCACACCGTCGCGACCATCGCAATGATCAGCACGGCGGCGAAGTGGGAAATAGGCGCGGGTTGAGATGGATTTTTCGTCACACGTCAGAAAGGAATTGCAACACGGAGCACGCCGATGAGCAAACCACAAAGACTGGGCCTTATTGTTACCACAGTTTTGCGGGAGGGCGGCCGCCGCTAGTTTGGCTTTCGCGGAGAGCTTGTCGTTGACTACCCAAATTGAAATAGGCGCGCCGCCGAAAGAAATTGTGGCTGCGCGTAACGGACGAAGCAGACTATAATCGTCGCTTCGTAGGAGGGTTTGTGGCTTCCACTGATGTTCAGCTTCGCGATCGCGTCGAATCCCAGCCAAAGGCGGGCGGTGTCAATTTCTTTCCGGGAAAACTAACTCTAGCTCTCATACTTCTGGTGCTGCTGGTAACGGCAGCCGTTTATGTGCAGGTACATCATCACCCGTACTTCAGCCTTGACGACCAGGGTTACTTTCCCAAGAACGATGGCGTCAACACGGGGCTGCATTGGAGCACGTTCGAGTGGGCACTTACCAGCTACTATGCGTCCAATTGGCACCCATTGACGTGGATTTCGCATGCTCTTGACGCCCAGCTCTTCGGTCTAGGCCCGGCGGCCCCGCATGATGAGAACGTCCTGCTACACCTCATTAATGTTGTGCTGATTTTCTGGGTCTTGTGGAAGGCGACGGGATATGCCGGTCGCAGTTTGATGGTGGCAGCCTTGTTTGCGCTGCATCCCATCAACGTCGAATCGGTGGCGTGGGTTGCCGAGCGCAAGACTATGCTGAGCATGTTGTTCTTCCTGCTCGCGTTGGGCGCTTACCGTTGGTATGCCAGTAAGCCGCGGGTGGGCCCCTACATTGTGGTAGCTCTTCTCTTCGTGCTGGGCTTGATGTCGAAGCCCCAGGTGATCACTTTCCCCTGCGTCCTGTTGCTGTGGGACTATTGGCCGCTGCGTCGTCTTCGCTTCGGCGCCGAGCCATCCACTTCCAGCGCGGAAACGGATATTCCAACCAGAAGCCTGTTCGCGCTGATCAAAGAGAAGATCCCTCTTTTCGTTATATGCCTGGCTGATTCCTATCTCACCATGCGAGCGCAAAAGGTGGGCCGTCCGAAGTATTGGCCATACACGTTCCATGTTCGCGTGGAAAATGCAATCGTGGCCTACGCGAAGTATGTGTGGAAGGCGGTCTGGCCTACGCACCTGGCTCCCATGTATCTACATCCGGGCAATAGCATACGGTTGTGGCAAGTGTCGCTGGCCATGGCTTTCCTGCTCGCTGTCACCGCATTTGTGCTTTTTTACTGGCGCCGCGGTTACCTTGCAGTCGGCTGGTTGTGGTTTCTGGGAACAATGGTTCCCATGGTTGGCCTGATGCAGGTGGGAAGACAAGCCATGGCCGACCGCTATGCTTATCTGCCCTTTGTTGGGCTGTTCATCATGTTCTGCTGGGGATCGGCCGATTTGGCCAAGGCGCGGCGGATTCCCGCCGCCTTATTGCCCACGGCTAGTGTCGTCGTGCTGGCCATTCTGGCGGTGCTCACGTATCGCCAAGTGGGCTATTGGGCCAACGATTTGACGATTTGGGCACACACAGCGCAGGTCACCGATGGGAATTGGTTTGCCGAGTCGTGCCTCGGCGACACGCTCAGGAATTCGGGACGCAAAGAGGAGGCCGCGCAGCACTACTTCAAGGTGCTCAAGTCCGATCCTTCCAGTGTTGACGCCAACCTGGGCGTAGCGCTGTACCTGCATGAAAGCGGCCGCTACCGCGAGTCTATCGATTACTACAATAAGTTCCTGGCCAAAGCAGGCGATGACGACCGGCTCCATCAAGTCCTTATTAATCTGGGTTATGTCTATCGCAGGCTTGGGGACAACGAGCATTCCAAGGAGTATTTTGACAAGGCGGAGAAGGTCCCCGCCTTTAAGACGCGCGATCTGTTTGATCACTAACCTCGTGTCGGGCCTGGCGCGTCGACGACACATACCGCGGAATGGCGGGTGGTTTCGCAATTAAAAATGACGATCCGTCGCGCACCCGGGAGATGCCAGCCGCCGCTGGCACCCTTTGGAAGGCCATCATGCTGGCTCAGTTGGGCACAGCACAGCTCACAACCGCCAGATCTCTTAACAAAATGGACAGACGAATATATGTCCGGATCCGGCCAACCTATTGAAATTGCATGAGCTACGGCGACGCCAGCAAGGGTAAGTCCGAGGGAAATTCCCTAGAACAATGTCGCAAATACCTGCACACCATCGGCTTCCAAGTGATGGAATTAAGGGGGTTACGATGGCAGCGGAATTGCTATTTCACCAGTGGCCTCTCTCGCTAGGGCCATTCAGTGGGTACATTTCTTGATTTAGAACCTAAAGGAGGGTTCGATCCTTGAAAATGCGTATCGCTTCGCTGTCACTGCTCATCCTGTGCTTTGCGTTGGCTACCGCCTCCGCGCAGACATTCATCAACACCGGCCCGATCAATGGCAACCTGAATGCTTTCTTTATTGACGGTCCCGGCGGCCCCTTCGGCCAGTCCATTTCGGACCAGTTCGTTTCGACCGCAACCGGCACCGCTGGCACGCTGAATTTCGGCGAGTGGACGTTGGGCGGAAATCCGACAGTTGTTAATTGGTCACTGGGCACCTCGTCATTCGGCAGCGACATTGCCAGTGGCGGCGGCGCAGTTACCTCTACCTTCATCGGAAACAACTCGTTTGGCTACGGGATCTACAACACCCAGATCAGCATTTCTGGTGCGATGACCTCGGGCAACACCTACTACCTGACCCTGAGCGGCGCCAATGATGCAGGCGGCTCTCAGTTCGATGCGTGGGACGACAACGAGAGCTTGCTCGCGTCCTGCTACTTCGAGAACCCGAACGGAAGCGGCGGCTGCCCGACGACTGAATCGGAAGCCTTCACGATCACTGGCAGCACCACCACCACGTCCACCACGTCCACCACCTCGACGACTCCTGAGCCCAGCAGCATCATGTTGCTCGGTTCCGGCATCCTCGGCCTGGCTGGCGTTCTGCGCCGCAAGCTGTCCCGCTAGTTTAAACACGACCCTTCCCCCAGGTCTTATCAAAACCGGAGCTTAACGCTCCGGTTTTTTTGCACTTTGAACCAAACCAGCTCGTTCCTTTCGACGCTCGCCCGCATTCCCTTTACAAGCCTCGGGTTCGCTATACTCGGGTGATGAACTTGACCAAGGCAGCCTCTCAAACTTGGAAAGATGCTAGTTTGGAGCGGCGCCTCTTCTGGATTCTCGTCTGTGTAGCCTTGATCTACGCCTTCTGCGCCGGCCTGCGAACCGTCTCGGACTTTGACACAGGCTGGCAGTTGGCAACCGGACGCTGGGTCGTCCAGCATCATCAGGTCCCTTCCATTGACGTCTTGTCGTACACCGCGCACGGAGAGCCTTGGGTCTATCCCGTGGGGGCGGGAGTATTGTTCTACGCGGTTTTCCTGTTGGGCGGATTTGCCCTGCTGTCATGGATGAGCGCGGCTGCCTGTGTCGGCACGATCGCACTGCTGCTCCGTCGCGGCTCGGCAGTCGCCGCCGGTATTGCGATCCTCGCGGTGCCTCTTATAGCCGCGCGCACTCCTCCCCGGGCCGACATGTTCAGCGTGGTGCTGTTCGCCGCTTTTCTCTCCATCCTGTGGGAGCACTATCAAACCGGCCGGGCTCATCTTTGGCTGCTACCGCTGTTGATGGTCGTCTGGGTCAATGTTCATTTTGGCTTCGCGGCCGGGCTTGGACTGATCGTGGCCTACGTTGGTACAGAGGTATTGGAGGCGGTCTGCGGCAAGTCGCGTCGTCAGGCGGCGATACAAAGATTACGACGAGCGACAGTGTGGTTGGCGGCAACGGCCCTGGCCACGCTGGTGAATCCATGGGGTTGGGGAATGTACCGCGCGCTGATGTTGCAAGAGCGCGCCAGCGCGCAGCAGCAGATATGGATCACGGAGTGGCAAGGCATACGCCTGAACTGGCCCACCGCCAGCGCTGCTTTTTCTGTGGGAGGCCCACGCAGCGCGCTGTTTATCCTATTGGCGATCGCGATCGTGGCGGGTGTGATTGCGCTGTTCAGGCTCCAACTGGGAGCGGCGATCCTGCTGTTCGCGGCAACCTACGCTCCGGTACGCCATGTCCGTATGGGCGCGGTGTTCGCCTGCGTGGTAGTTGTGGTCGGCGGACCGCTCCTGTCCGCGGCCCTGCTGCGCGCTGGGTCCTGGATCAGACCGCCGCGTCTGCGTTTGGCGCTTGCCGGTGCCGCCGTGGTATTACTGGTGGGGCTGACCTGTGTGCGATCAGCGGCCCTGGTTAGCAACCGTTATTATTTCGGCGGCATTCCTGACATCGCGACCTTCGGTGCAGGACTGAGCCCTTGGTTTCCCCAGCGGGCGGCCGACTTCATCGAACGCGAAAATCTTCCCGGAGAAATTTTCAATAACTATGACGAGGGCGGCTATGTCGCCTGGAGACTGGGTCCGCAGCGGCTTGATTATATCGACGGCCGGGACACACTCTTCGGTCTGCAACAAATAGAACAGCGCCAAGTGTGGCTGGAGAGCCCTACGGATTCGCCTGCCTGGGAGGAGCAGGCAAACCGCTACCACATCAACACGATTCTGCTTTCGCTCGAAGACGGTATCAAGCACGGTCATCTGAAAGAGTTATGCAGCAGTAGCTCTTGGCGCGCGGTTTACCTCGACGAAGTATCAGCTGTTTTCGTTCGCCGCGGGCCGCAGACCGAGGCGCTGATCCAGAAATTTCCGGTGGATTGTGCAACCGCCCCGCTACCCGCGGCAACGCAGGGTGGGAGCCGTGCTGAGCAATTTTTTGCATGGGTCAACGCAGGCGCCGTTCTTGCCGTGCTCGGGCGCAATTCTGAGGCGCTGGCGGCCAGCGAAAAAGCCCTGGCGCTTTTTCCCGGCAGTACCAGCGCTCATCTGCTGCGGGCCAGTGCACTCTCGGCGATGGATCGCCGGCCCGAAGCCGAACAGGAAATATTGACCGCGATAGCCCTTAGTCCGGACGAGTACACCTGGGCGGGGCTGGCGGGTCTCTACAAAAACGAGAACCGGGCTGGCGACGCGATCGCTGCCCTGAGAAAGGCCGCCGAACTGCAGGCTAATCCGGCTTCGACGTTTGTGCTCATAGGCTACTATTCTCTTCAAACCGGGCGTGCCTATGCCGCCTTGCAGGCGTTTGATGAAGCGGTTCGCAGTGCTTCCGAGGCAGACAAGAAGGCGACCGGCCGAGGCTCGTTCAGCTACAACATCGCAACTGGCCGGGCCGCTGCCTGGAGCAAAATGGGCGACCCCACAAAAGCTGCTCTCTTTCAGGAGGAAGCGGTAGAGCTCGCTCCTGATGCGGCGCAGCCATGGCTGAACCTGGCCCAGATCTATCAGCAGGGAGGCCGCACCGCGGATGCGAATCGCGCCAGGGCCCATGCCGCAGGCCTCGCCGAAAATCAGAGTCGCTGAGTTGCGGGAGCTGGAGCACTGATGTTGTTAATTTACGGGATTCACTTATAGAACAGGCTGCAGCTCGGCGCAGTTTCCTCATATTGATAACTATTTGCACCAAGGTCGCAAATGCCTGCATATCAAGCCCTCGTGGAGGGCAGATCTAATGGGCTTACCACGGCAACGCAACTGCTGGTCTTCGGATAGCCTCTCTCGCTGTGAGGCGACCATGGGTGTGTACTTTGATTTGAACCTTAACGAAAAGGAGGGTTCGACCCTTGAAAATCCGTATTGCTACGCTCTCCCTGCTCATTCTGTGCTTCGCCTTGGATACTGCCGCCTCAGTGGGGCCGCTATTCATTTCCGGTCCAATCAATGGCAACCTGAATGGCTTCTTTATTGACGGCCCAGGCGGTCCGTTTGGTCAGTCCATTTCCGACCAGTTTGTCACCACTGCGGGCGGCTTCGCCACCGATCTCAACTTCGGCGAGTGGACATTGGGCGGCACCCCCACAGTTGTTAACTGGTCTCTGGGTACCTCGTCATTCGGCAACGATATCGCCAGCGGCGGCGGCGCTGTCACCTCCACCTTCCTTGGAACCAACTCTTTCGGTTACGGCATCTACGACACCCACATCAACCTTGGTGCTACATTGGCCAACCACACCACCTACTACCTCACTCTGAGCGGCGCCAATGACGTGGGCGGCTCGCAGTTCGATGCGTGGGACGACAACGAAAGCCCCACCGCATCCTGCTACTTCGAGAATCCGAACGGTAGTGGCGGCTGTCCAACAACTGAATCAGAATCGTTTACGATCATCGCCGAAGGAACGACCTTCCCGACTCCTGAGCCCAGCAGTATCTTGCTTCTCGGTTCTGGCGTCCTCGGCTTGGCTAGCGTCCTGCGCCGTAAGTTGACCCGTTAACACAATAACCAACCGGTTCCCAAGGCCTTGTCGAAAGCCGAAGCTTAAAGCTCCGGCTTTTTTCTTGCGCATAGCCACCTGATTCTTGTGAGGCGACGCATTGGATGCAAGTGCCTCCTCGCTGCTGGCTGAGTTCCGAGCCGTCTGGTCGAAAAACCAGTTGCGCCAGACCTTGGCTTCGCGAGAGAATGCCTCAGCTTCTGGCTCTGCAATGGCGTTGCCGGAACCGTACGACGAAACCATCACTATGCCATTAAGAGGGGCCATGGAACCGCAAATGGAGCGGGAAGCAGAGCCGCGCACGGCTGAAGAAAACACTTGGCGAGCTTCCACTCGCGTCGCTTTCCGCTTCGTGTTTTGTTATTTCATTCTCTACATATTTCCCGGCCCAGTGGGATCTCTGCCCTCTGGAACACTTCACAATGAGGCGTACCGCCAAATGTGGCACAGGATTGTCCCGTGGGTCGGAGAAAATCTGCTTCATTTGCGCGGCGACATGACGGAGGTCGCCAATGGCAGTGGCGATCAACTCTACGACTACATCCTGCTGCTCTGCCTCTTCGTAGTGGCGATTGTCGCCACGGCAATCTGGTCATGGATTGATCGTAAGCGGAAGAATTACGACGAGCTCTACGAATGGCTCCGAGTGTTTGTCCGACTGATGCTTGCTGTATCGATGTTGAGCTACGGTGCCAACAAGCTATTCCGCATGCAGTTTCCGGAACCACCCCTGTACCGGTACGTGAATTATTACGGCGACTCCTCACCGATGGCTCTGCTGTGGACATTCATGGGAATGTCGCGGGCCTACAGCTTGTTTGCGGGAATTGCCGAGATGCTGGGCGGACTGCTTCTGATTGTGCCCCGATTCACCACCCTGGGCGCGCTGGTGACCTTAGGGGTGATAAGCAATGTCTGGATGCTCAACTTTTGTTATGACGTGCCCCGAAAGATTTACTCAACGCACCTGGTGTTGATGAGTCTGTTCCTGCTCCTTCCCGATATTCGACGGCTGATCGATTTCTTCGTGCGTAATCGCCCGACCGAACCGGTAAAGGTAGTTCCGCTGCTAAAGGACTCGCAGCTGAACCGCTGGGCCTTATACTTCCAGTACGGGATTGGGGTCGGTGTTCTGGTTTATTGTTTGAATTCAGCTAATATTCATGCCATCAAGAATAACGAGCAGTTGCCGCCGCCCATTCGCGGCATCTGGGCCGTGGATGAATTTACTCTCGACGGTGTGGACCAACCTCCGCTGCTCACCAACAAGGCCCGCTGGCAACGCGTGATCTTAGACGCGCCCGAGACCTTTTACATCCAAGGTATGGATAGCGGGATCGGAAACTTTGAGCTGCAACTCGATCCGGTAACCAGGACTTTCACCCTGACCGATCCTCAGATCCCCAGCCGGAAGGGAACTTTATCGTATGAAGAGCCGGACCCCGATCGCCTCGTGCTGGATGGAAACTTCCATGAGCACCATGTGAACGTGACTCTGCACCGAACCGACATGGGGCAATTCCTGCTGCTGAACCGCGGGTTCCACATGATCAATCAGGCAATCGACGTCCGCTGACCATAACGACGCACTGGTTTTGGATTCTCCGGCTTACGGGCGCTGCTCCTGTGCGGCTTCCAGGCATTCCTGCGATTTGGTCTCATTTCCGAGGTCGCGATAAGCCAGTCCCATGGTCCGGTATGCCTTCATCCTCAATCTGGCAGCTGGCATACTGCGGAGGACGACTTCGGCGCGCGCGATGGCCTGCTGTGGATCGGCATGTCGTTGGGCGTACATGGCGAGGTCAAGGTTGCTGATGGGGTCATTAGGAGCAATCTCCACCGCCGTGTGGTAGTGCTGCAAGGCCTCCTCTCCCCGTCCTGCATCCACCAGCGCTCCACCCAGGATGTCCTCAGCGATGAAGTTGGGCGGAGTAACGTCGATGGTATGCTGCCACAGGACGATATTGTCGCCCCAGTATCCAATCTGGCGATAACTCACCGCGCTCAGCGCCACCAGAACTACCACGCCGGCGGCGGCCAGCCACGCGGCCGACACACTTCTTTCCTCGGCCCACTCCGCCACTCCCCAGCAGATTATGATGAACAGGCCGATGAACGGCAGATAGGCATAGCGATCCGCCATGGCTTGTCCACCGACTTGCACCACGCCAATCATGGGCACCAGCGTCCCCAAGAACCAGAACCACCCTACCGGGAGGTAGCCGTGACGACGCTGGACGATGACGAACACGGTGACGGCGAGCAGAAAAATAAGCGATGCCGTTACCATCCACACTTTGAGGGAGTCACCGGGATGCGGATAGTAAAGCGCCAGCCGCGATGGCCAAAATGCTTTTCCCACGTATCGCGCGTAGCTGACAATTGCATTACTCAGCCGGACGGAGAGTGGTAGCCAATTTGTGGCGTGGTTACTGCCTTGCGCTCGCATGGTGATGACAGCGCTGAGACCGGCGATGGCGAACAGGGGAAACTTTTCCTCCACCAGCACGTAGATGCTCTTTGCAGAAATCGTTGCCGGCACCTTGCCCGACGGCGACTCAACAGGCCCCGCGGAAATGCGACGCAACGGCCAGTAATCCCACAACAACAAGACGAAAGGCAGGGTGATCACCTGCGGCTTGGCCATCAATCCCAACGCAAACAGCACTGCCACCACCGCGTAGCGAGTCACGCGAGGCGCGCGCACATACCATTGGTAAGCGCCCAGGGCGAGCAAGAAGAACAGCATGCTCAGAACGTTCTTGCGCTCGGCAATCCATGCCACCGTTTGGACGTTGATGGGATGCAGCGCGAACAGTGCCGCCACCATAAAGCTGCGGCCGGCAAAACCCGTCGCCTGGTATAGCACCCAGAACAACAGCAGAACGTTCACCACATGCAACAGCAAATTCACATCGTGGTGTCCGGCGGGATCTAACTGAAACAGTTGGCAATCCAAAGCGTGCGACATCCAGGTCACCGGATGCCAATTGGCTTGATCGAAGGTGAGGAACGCCCACTTGATTGTGTGCCGGTTCAATCCGGATTGCACGCGCGCATTGGCCGTGACATATCCGTTGTCATCGTAGTTGCTAAAGGGATGATCGTTAACTGGGTAATACAACGCAATGGTGACAACCACCAGCAGAAGGCCCAGGACCCAGGTTGTCAGTGGCCGGTTGTCAGTTGTCAGCTTCACAAATAAAGATTATGTCAATTGCCGGAGTTTCGCTCTTGCGGGGCGCGGTCTCGTGTAATCGTCCCACCGTGGCAACTCAAACAAGTTCACACACCCACGCTCTGAAGGCTTGTACTACCGGTGCGGGACGGATCCACCAATCCTGGAATCGCTCTAAACACTCTTCTTGCGGCACCGGCAACTGACAACTGGCAACCGACAACTGGTTCGCTATTGTCCGCGCTGGAGTCTCTCCACCACTTCATCACATTTCTGGGCGCGAACGTTATCTCCCAGTGCTCGATAGACAAGCGCCATCTTTTCGAATGCCTGCACTTTTTGTATGGTCAACTGCGTCATGGCTGGCACTCGCTGAAGGCGCTCGATGGCCTCTTGCAACCTTCCATGCACCCGATCGTACTCGGCGACGTTCAGGTTGGCGGAAGCATCGTTAGGGTTGACTGCCAACGCCGCCCGAAAGTGCTCTATAGCCGCTTCCTTTCTTCCCTCACGGTTCAGCGCGACTCCAAGACTGTTCTCGGCGATGAAGTTCGGACCGGTGACCTGCACCGTATGCGACCACAGCGTAACATTGTCGCCCCAGTAATTAATCTGCACGCGACACGTTATTGCCAGCGCCAACAGCAGCGCGACGCTTACACCAGCGAGCCAGGCGGGAGCGATGCGCCGTTGCGCTGACCACTCGGCCACGCCCCAGCAGATCATGATGAACAAGCCGATGACAGACAGATAGGCGTAGCGGTCAGCCATGGCCTGCACGCCAACCTGGACCAGGCCAATCATGGGAACCAGAGTTCCCAGGAACCAGAACCATCCCACCGGCAAGTAGCGGTGGCGACGCTGCACCACGACGAACGCAGTGACCGCCAACAGGAAAACCACCGCTGCCAATACCTCCCACACCTTGAAGGACTCGGGATGCGGATAGAACAGTGCCAGCCGCGACGGCCACAAAGCTTTTTTCACATATTGCGCGTAGCTGAAAATTGCGTTCTCCAGCCGGACCGTCCGTGGGAACCAATTCCTGGCGCCGCCCATGCGTTGCACATGCATGGTGATTACCGCGCAGGCTGCGGCGAGCCCGAACAGCGGAAGCTTTTCCTCTACCAGCCAGCCGAAACTCTTTGCCGGGCCGGCCTCTCGCGCAACCCCAGGCGAATCATCCGGCGCGGACGCAAACATCCGCCCCAACGGCCAGTAATCCCATAACAGCAAAACGAAACGGCAGGGTGATCACTTGCGGCTTGGACATCAATCCCAAGGCGAACAACACTGCCACCACCAGCGTAGCGAGTCGTGCGAGGCTTCTGCACATACCATTGGTAAGCGCCCAGGGCGAGCAAGAAGAACAGCATGCTCAGCAGATTCTTGCGCTCGGCTACCCAAGCCACCGTTTCGACATTGATGGGATGCAGCGCAAACAGTGCCGCCACCATACAACTGCGGCCTACGAAACCCGTCGCCTGATAGAGCACCCAGAACAACAGCAGAACGTTCACCACATGCAACAGCAAATTCACATCGTGGTGCCCGGCGGGGTTCAACTGAAAAAGCTGGCAATCCAAAGCGTGCGACATCCAGGTCACCGGATGCCAGTTGGCTTGGTCGAAGGTCGTGAACGCCCAGGTGACCGTGTCCCATTCCAAACCAGATTGCACGTGCACGTTGTCCGTCACGTAACCCGAATCGTCATAGTTGACAAACGGATGCTGGTGCACCGGATAGTAAAGCGCGACCGTGGCAACCGCCAGCAGCAAGCCCAGAAACAATGGCTGGTTGAACCATCGCAGGAGGGGCTTGTGCTGCAGTTGCTGGTCAGATGATGAGGTCACAGAAGCCATGCTACCCATGTTGCCGACGAGTATAGCGGATTATCTTGGCAGTTGATCGGGCTTCTCTCTCTCTTGAATCCCGATTCTCTAACCACGGATCTACACGGATGAACCCGGACTTTTGCCCTCAAGAAATCAAATCCGTGGGTATCCGTCGTTGAGTTGGTTCTCTTCTCCGACCGTTCGCGTTGTTGTCATTGGGAGTGTTGGATCGGCCTGCGGCCCACCACAAGATGAAAAGCTTTTTCGCCTGTCGTCCTGAGTACTACATGGGGCCTCTATGCCCTGGTTCTCCAGCCACGGACCTACACGAATGAACACGGATTTTTGTTCCTCTCCCAGACCTCAAAAATCAAATCCGTGAAAATCCGTGGATATCCGTGGTTGATTTGGTTCTCCTCTCCGACCGTTTGCGAAGCAGCGAGCCCGACGTAGCGAGGAATCCGGACGCGCTGATTTGCGCCGGGGCGCGACATACCCGCGTCAATCTCTGCGGCTGAAGACCAAAACGGGAACCGATTGCAGTTTCGGAACAGTTCGATGTTGCAGCCGCAGTGCCCAGGACGAAAATGGGGATGGCCTCTAGCAGACCCCAGGAGGTTCACCTTCCATGCGTACTACATCTTTTTTCCTGCTCACAATTTTGTGCTTCGCGTTGAGCACGGCCTCGGCGCAAGTGCTATTCACTTCCGGCCCGATCAATGGCAACTTGAATGCCTTCTTTATCGACGGCCCCGGCGGTCCATTTGGCGAATTGATATCCGACGGGTTTGTTGCCACCGCGACTGGCAACGCCGGCGACCTTGGCTTCGGCGAATGGACATTGGGCGGCGCTCCCACGATCGTTAGCTGGTCACTCGGTACCACTTCGTTCGGCACCGACCTTGGCAGCGGCGGCGGCGCAGTCACGTCCATCTTCATCGGCACCGATAGTTTCGGTTACGGTATCTACAACACGCAAGTAAGCATCTCCGGCAGCTTGAGGGCTGGCCACACCTACTATCTCACCCTCAGCGGCGCCAATGACGTAGGCGGCTCGCAGTTCGATGCGTGGGACGATAACGAGAGCCTTCTCGCCTCCTGCTGGTTCGAAAATCCCAACGGCAGTGGCGGTTGCCCGACAACGGAATCGGAATCGTTCACGATCAGCACCGGCGGCACCACAAGCACAAGCTCCACAACCACCTGCTATGGCTGCTGCGGCGGCCACGATGGCATCAATTGCATTCCCGAGCCCAGCACCATTCTGCTGTTTGGTTCTGGCATCGTCGGATTCGCTGGCGTACTGCGTCGCAAGCTGCACTTCTAAGAACTTCTCAGGAAGGAGGTCAAATCCCATGAAGACCCAACTTCGAGAGCCCCAGCGGGAGTGGCGGCTGTCCGACAAGTGAATCGGAATCGTTTACGATCACCACCCGCGTCACCACGACGACGACAGTTCGTTGCGGCGGTATCCAAGGTTGCCCCGAACCTAGCAGCATCCTGCTGTTCGGTTCCGGTATCCTCGGGCTGGCCGGTATGTTTGCGGCGCATGCTGGTCCGCTAATTTGCCTTGGAAAGCGCAGCGCCCACTGCTGATTCTTATTGCGCCAATGCGTAGTATCCCTGACGAGCATGTACCTGCAATTTTTGTGGAGCGCTCACCTCTACCTGCAACCGGTGGAATCCGGGCGTCGCTTGTTGCGGCGGGAACGACACATAGTACTGAGTGCGCAGGTCCTGCTCGATCTGCGCGAAGGTTGCTTCCAGATCTTTGCTGGATTGCGCCACGTAGAAGCGGCCACCGGTTTCGTCCGCCAGCCGTTGCAACACCGCGTCGCCGCGCGGCACTCGATTCTTGCCATGCAATGTCAGCGCATAAATTTGGATCTCGCCCCGCAGAGCATTGGCGATCACATCTTTCAGATCGCGGAAGCTCTGGGTATCGTCCCCATCGCTCAACACCACGATGGCGCGCTGCACCGGGCTGCTCTCGTCGGGATGCGACCCGTATTCGTCGCACGCGGCGTAAAGCGCGTCATAAAATCGCGTGCCCCATCCCGGCTGATGCAGGCGATTGAGTGCGTCAACCAATTGCGCGCGGTCGGCGGTGGAACTCTGCCACAGGCGCATGTCTCCGCCAAAGCCCATCACGAATGCGCGATCGCTTCGCGGCCGCATAACGCCGTCCAGAAACGTGAGTGCCGCTGCCTTCTCGTCGGGCAGCACACGCTTGACGGAATCGCTGGTATCCAGCACGATTCCCAGGCGCAACGGTAGATTCTCCTCCCGCACGAAATCGTCGATCTGTTCTACCGGCGCCTGATTGTCCAGAATGCGAATGTCTTTGGCAGAAAGGTCGCGCACCAGCCGACCCTGTTCGTCGGCCACGGTGAAGGCCAGCCGCACCTCGGGCACGGTGCGCTGGATGGTGTAGTCCGGCGTACTGGCGGGGGCGTAGCTTCCAGCCGGAAGCAGATTCGCCGGCATGGGCGCAAGTGCAACTAAGTGGCTCCCTGCGAATTCTCCCGCTACAGTGGCGGCGCTTGACGATGCCGGGTCGGCCGCCGAATCATCCGACCCGCCCATGGCCCATTCTCCGATTCCCGCGAGGGTAGCCGCACTCAATGCCAGCGTTAGTCCCAGAACGACCGCAGATTTGTGCACAAAGGGGTTATCGGCGGTGCAGCAGGTCAGCTTGAACAGAAGCCGGCAAACGCGCAACGGCCACGCAATCGCATGCTGCCATTCGCTACATGAGGCACAAAAATCCGCAGCCGCGACGACCATGCTTCCGCCGCGTCGCACCATGCGCACAGGCTGTGATCGAGCGATCACGCTGGCACCCCCACCCCGTTGGCCCCTTAGAAGCGAGGATGGCTGAATTGGTTGCTCAAAATATCAGGCCAACCACTCCAAGCCCATCCGCCCGGAGAGCAGGCCGCCTTGGCCCGGGTCCCAATAAAATCTAGGCGGCCGCGGCTTACCTGTGCTATATTTCTGCAACTTCCCCTACAACCCGTGGCTATTCGCAGACACTAAAACTCAGGGAAATCGTGGACTCATGCGGGCAGTAGTGCGAAACTTCACATCCGCTTTCCGAGCCCTTCACAACAATCAGGGGCTTTGACCGCTCCTCGGAGTTGCGCCGTGGAAGAACAACAAGCTACCGAAGCCAACCTTAAGGAAATCAAGCTGAACGAAGCCAAGCTTCGCGACGCCAAGTCCAAAGCAGAAGCCAAGGTGGCCGAATCCAAGCTGCTGTCGATCTCCATCGCCATGTTCATGGCAATCGTGGCCATGCTGGGCGCGGTGACCGCTTATCGCGCTGCGCTGGCCGAGCAGGACACGTTACGCAGCGAAAGAAGGCTGCAGCAGGGCGAGATGCTGGAGCTGGTAAAGCGGCAGGAGTTGCTCAGCAAGCTCAGCAGCCGCACCCGCTATGAGAACAGCGTGGCGCAGCATTCGCCGTCAGCCGATGGCAATCAGGAACAGGCTGGCAGCACGCCTGCGCCGCTCGACCGGCGCCAGGCCGCGCTAAAGAATTTGCTGGCCGAAGAAGAGGCTGCCCATGTTCGCTCGCTGCAGCCCTACCTCGACTATTTTGGCGTCGATCTTCCTTACCCGTTAGAGCCCTCGATCGCAATGCACAGCGCTGTTTTCTTGCGCGCGCTTGGCTTCGATACCGTCTGGGCCGCGCCGGCAGCGGATGGCAGCTTTCCCAATATCTGGGAAAAATTGGAGGCCGATGTTACCCGGGGACAGACTCGAGTCTTGCGTCTGGCCATGGCGGTGGTGCTGTTTGTGGTGGCGCTCGCATTCCTCACCTTCGCGCAACTCAGCCATAACAAGCCAAGGCACGAAAAAGTACTGGTCTGGATCGGTGGCTTGCTGGCCCTTTCCGGATTAGTGATGGCCATGTTGATCGACCGCGCCGCCTGGAAAGACTTCGTGATGTTCACCGCCGGATTCGGAGTCTTGGCTCTGATCGGCCGGCCCCTGGCGCGCAGGTTCCATTTCGCGAATGGGACGGAAGCCGGCCACAAGGTTCCGAGCTCCAAGGCCGCCGGCGCCGCACCTTCCGCCGAAGGCGGTGAGGAAGAAGAGGAAGAGCCGGTGCATCCCGCCGAAGTCGATCCGGCGCTGTTTGCCGGCATGCGTCTGCACATTGCACCGGTGGCGCATACGTTCGGCCGCTTCGTCATTTCCATGATTGCTCTCAGCGCCGTTCTTAGCGCGCTCAGCGGATACTTCTACAGTCATGCCGCGGTGAAGTCCTCCGAGGCCACCAGCGCGGCGCTGGCCGACCAGGCCGAACTTTTCCGCCTGAACTCACGCGAAGTTACGGTGTGGAATTACATGGTGGGGCGCGTGTCAACGGCCGAGGACTTACACCTTCGCTATGAAGCGGCCCGGCAGCGTGTGCAGTTGGCCAAGGAAGATCCCGGCCTGCTAAGCCAGAAGGAAATGGCGGAGCAGGAGCAACAGCGGCGCAAAAATCTGGAAAAGTTTGAGAAGAAGGAACCGCAAGTCCATAAGCTCATGACCGGCGAGCTGGGTCCGGAAGAGGATGTGCACTTCCCCAGCAAGATGGTCATCACCCAGAGCTACCATGACCCGGCGAAGGCGCTGGCCAAGTGGAGTGCCGATAATGAAATGAGCCTGGGTTATCAACGCGAGGCCACGACTTTTCTGGCACTGCTCACCTTGTTCGCCATCGCGCTCTATCTGCTGGGGCAGGCTCTGGGCATGGGCCGCACCAACGCGGCTTTCATTCTCGTTCTCTTCGCGTGCGGCCTGGCGGGAGTCGGTGTCATGCGTGGTTTGTTCATTCGTTTTGAGAGCAAAGCGATTGTGCTGAAGCCCGCCACCAACGATTGTCGTTTGCCCAACGAGATTGCCGACACGGATCTGGTAGATTTGGCCGCTGAACATTTCGCGCGCGGCTGGGTGCTGTACGAGGGCTCGGGGGATGACCCCGCCGCAATGGTTCAAGCGGCCAAAGAATTTGGCTGCGCCGCTGAGATACGTCCCACATTCGCTGGCGCCGACTTATATTTCGCACGCGCCACCAATCGCGCCAATACGCCGCAACTGAACGAAGGCGCATTCGTCAGTCTCATCGCCAAGGATTCCCTGGGCAACGTTTCCCGGGCGGAACGCGACGCTCAAAAGCTGCTCGTGCAGCAGGGCTTTGCCCCTCCCATGGACCTGGTGGGCGATGTCGGCTTCAACACCTACGCGGATGGACTGGTCAGGGGCGATCGCAACACCGTAGAACTCGGTCGGCAAGCTACGGTTGCATCGCTTGACCTTGACCAGACCAACCTGGTCTCGCGCTTCAACCTCGCCCTGGCGCAAATGGCCGAGGGCAACGAGAAAGAGGCACTGGACACCTACTCGCAGACCGTCACCCTCAGCGATCCGGGCAAGCCTCCATTGGTGATCGACCATGGCGCCGAGATCGGCGGCGCGATTACCGACCTTGACGTCTTCCGCCAATACTGCACCGGCCTGAACAGCGCGGCCTATTGCAAGCAGTTCGAGAGCACCGACTTGCCCAAATTAAAGTCTGAGATCGTCGCGGCAACCTGGCCATCCGCGAAAGGCCGTACTCTCGCCGGCTCGGGCATCAAGCTCACCGACCTCACTCTGACCGGCTCAGCCGCCGAGTTGGGCTGGAGCGGCCACATGGAAAACCTTGCTCTCGACTCTGCCGGCAAGCCGCAGGATACTCTCGCCATCCTGTTCTACGCTTACAGTCCCGAGTGGAAGGCGTGGCGAGTGCTGCCCGCAATCTCCGGACGGGTTACGCCCGAGTTGTACGCGCACGGCAATCCCAGCCTTCTATATTCCGTGTTGCAGGGCAGTGATGCGCGCCTCTGTCTGCAGAGCGGAACCTATCGCGCTGAATTCTACGTCGATGGGGGCCTGGCCGGTTCGCAAGAGGTTACGTTGACCAATGAAAATCTCAAGCCGGCGATGTTTCCCGACCTCGATGTGGCTTTCTGCCATCCTGCGGAATGGAAGCGCTGGCATTCCCACGATCCGGATGCAGTCTGGACTCGCGGCTACATCGACGAAGGCAACAATCGTGGCGCGTTTATTTTTTCCTTCTTCAACACCCAGCAGTACGGTAAGGAAGAAACTCAGGCCCGCGCTCTGCGCCGCGCAGAGAACATCCTGCATAACGAAGGCCTCGTGCCTGCGCCTGCTGCCGCCCTTCCGCTGAGCGATTGCACCGGCCTTCACCGGCACACCGGCGAAACCGTTGCCGTATTCGGCGATGGCGCGAACAGCTCCATCGCCAAAGCCTGGACCACATCGCAAGGACTGGTGAATGTAATAGCCGTGGTCGATAAGCAGATGGAGGCCACTGCGTTGGACGCCCCGACTCCGTCGCCGTCTCAACTCCAGACTCGCCAGGATTGCGAGGTCCTGCTGTCGGCAACCACCGTCAACGAATGATCCGCGTACGCGTTGAGTCCGGCCGCGAAAGGAGGGCCAGCCGAAGTGCGTGAAAATGGTGACGAGGTACGTTAAGGCAAGCCGACCCTTCGGCCCGAGATTTTCCCTTAACCCAAAGCTGCACGGACATCGCTCACAGCGCTACCTGCCGATCCATGCGATACGTGCCGTCGACGTCAACAGAGCCGGCTTATGTGGGAACTCGCTGCGGCACCGCTGAAGTCCCCTTCCCCCACCGCGTTCAACATGCGACAATAGAAGTTCCTTCCTCGCCATGAACCCAGTAGACAGTGCCACCAGCGTCGCCAAAGAACCCACCATCACTCAGGAAGTGCTCCGTGACCATGGAATTTCGGCGGAGGAGTATGACCGCCTCCTCAAGTCGGTGGGCCGCGAGCCTACCTTCACCGAGTTGGGCATCTTCAGCGTGATGTGGAGCGAGCACTGCTCGTACAAATCGTCGCGTGTGCACTTGAAGCGTCTGCCCACGCACAGCCGTCGCGTGGTACAGGGGCCGGGTGAAAACGCAGGCATTATCGACATCGGTGATGGCTGGGCCTGCGCGTTCAAGATCGAATCGCACAATCATCCTTCGTTTATCGAGCCCTTCCAGGGCGCGGCCACCGGAGTGGGCGGCATTCTGCGCGACATCTTCACCATGGGCGCACGTCCGGTCGCCATCATGGATTCGCTGCGCTTCGGGCCGATCATTCAACCCACCCTATCGCCAAATGACGGCGATAAGGGTGGGGCACCCGCCATCGACCAGGCCACGCTGCACAAGAACCATTCCGTGATGGAAGGCGTGGTGAGCGGCGTAGCTTCGTACGGAAACTGCTTTGGCGTGCCGAACGTCGGCGGTGAAGTAAAGTTCGAGAGCTGCTACTCGGGAAATCCTCTGGTCAACGCGTTCGCGCTAGGACTTGTTCGGCGCGACCAGATCTTCTATGCCAAGGCCGCCGGCGAAGGCAATCCGGTGATCTATGTCGGATCCAAGACCGGCCGCGACGGCATTCACGGCGCCACCATGGCGAGCGAAGAGTTCAGCGAAGGCTCGGAGGCCAAGCGTCCCAACGTGCAGGTTGGCGATCCATTTCTGGAGAAGTTGCTGCTCGAAGCTTGCCTGGAAGCCATGCAGACCGGCGCGGTGGTCGGCATCCAGGACATGGGAGCGGCGGGCCTCACCTGCTCGACCTGCGAAATGGGCGGTCGCGGCGGTGTGGGCCTCGAAATCGAACTCGACCTGGTGCCGCAGCGCGAGACCGGCATGACGCCATACGAGATCATGCTGAGCGAATCGCAGGAGCGCATGTTGCTGGTGGCCGAGAAAGGCCGCGAGGACGAAGTCTTCCGCGTCTTCCAGAAGTGGGGGCTCGACGCCGTCACCATCGGCCGCGTCATCAATCAACCCGCGATGCGCGTGCTGGAGCACGGCACGGTGGTCGCGGAAATCCCCAACGCCGCGCTAACCGACGATGCGCCGCTCTATCACCGTCCCCTGGAGCGGTGGGAGCCGCCTGTTTCGCGCGACGTCCCGGCGAACATTGAGTTAGGCCGCAAGACGGAATTCACTGATGAGCTGAAACGATTGCTCGCCAGCCCCAACATCTGCTCCAAGCGCTGGGTCTTTCAGCAATACGATTCGATGGTGCAAACCAACACCGTCGAGGGCCCGGGCGGCGAGGGCGGAGTGATTCGCATCAAGGGCACCCAGCGTGGCCTGGCAATGGCGCTCGACGGCAATAGCCGCTGGTGCTATCTCGACCCCAAGCTTGGAGCCATGCACGCGGTGGCTGAGTCGGCCCGCAACGTCGCGTGCACGGGAGCAACGCCGGTCGCGGCCACTAACTGCCTGAACTTCGGCAATCCCGAGAAGCCGCACATCATGTGGCAGTTCTCGCAGACTATCGACGGCGTCTCCAAGGCCTGCGAAGAGCTGGAAACTCCGATCACGGGCGGCAATGTCAGCTTCTACAATGAGACTCTCGGCGAAGGCATCTATCCGACGCCCGTCATTGGCGTCGTGGGAATCATCGAGGATGTGCACAAGGCCGTCGGGCCCAATTTTCGTGAGCCGGGACGCGCTTTGGCGGTCATTCGAGGATCGGAGCCGGGAGATGCATCGGACGTCGAGGCAGAATTCGGCTCGTCCGAGTACGCCAAGGAGATTCTCGGCGAGATTTGGGGCTTTCCGCCGTCGTTGGAGTTGGAGAAGGAGGCAGCGCTGCAAAAGGCCGTCGTGCAAATGATCGCCGAGAGCCTGCTGGAGTCTGCCAAAGACTGCACCGAGGGGGGGCTGGCTGTGACCCTGGCCGAGTGCGGATTCGCGAAGGGCATCGGCGTCCGGGTTGAGCTTAGTTCCAACGGGTTAGTGCCGGAATTCGTGCTGTTCGGCGAAGACGCCAGCCGCGTGCTCATTTCCTGCGACGGACAAAACGTGGGGAGAATCAAACAAGTAGCGGAGAAGTTTGGCCTGTCCATAGAACAGGTTGGTGATACCATCCTCGCAAAATTGGAGATCACTATTGACGGCGTGAGGGCCGTCCAGGCAAACGTCTCCGAATTGCAAGAGGCATGGGCCAACGCCCTGGAAAGCGCCTTGCACGTGGAAACCGAAGAACGGCTGGTTCCGGGGGCGCTGCAAAAGAGCTAGCGAGATTTGAAAGGGTACGGCTGAAAGCCACACGGCGGAGCGCGAGTTTTGAAGAGGCCTCCAGCGTAAGAGATTTGAAAGGGCACGGCTTCAGCCGTGCCGCAAGGGCGTGAAGAGTTGGGCGTCAGCCCCTGAGGGAAGTCGCAGTTTCGACGACATCGAAGTCCCTCAGGGGCTAAAGCCAAAAGCAAGATGACACTTACGGCACGGCTAAAGCCGTGCCCCTTCAAAGCTGAGAATTCGGGTTCAGGCGATCGATAGAATTTGGGGCCCAGCCCCAACATCAGGTGAGCGATGCTGATTCCTTCCGATAAGCTACACGAAGAATGTGGCGTGGTGGCCATCTACGGCCATCCTGAAGCCTCCAAGCTCGCTTACCTTAGCCTGTACGCGCTGCAGCATCGCGGCCAAGAATCGGCGGGCATCGCGGCCTCCAACGGCGAGCAGCTTCAACTGCACAAAGCCATGGGCTTGGTGTCCGACATTTTCACCGCCGACGCACTAGCCCTGGTTCCCGGTTCGCTGGCCATCGGCCACACGCGTTACTCGACAGCGGGTGATTCGGCGTTGCTCAATGCCCAGCCCATCATGGTGGAGTGCAACAAAGGCAAGATCGCGCTGGCGCACAACGGTAATCTCACCAATGCGCCGGAAGTACACGCTCAGCTAGAGCAGGCTGGCTCCATCTTTCAGACCACCAGCGACACCGAGGTTGTGGTCCACCTGATCGCGCGTTCGCGCGAGCAGACTTTGCCGGACGCAGTCGCCGATTCCCTGCGCCGCATCGAAGGCGCATTTTCGCTGGTCATGCTGACTCCCGACCGCGTCTTTGCCGCTCGCGATCCCCGGGGATTTCGTCCGCTGGTTATGGGGCGCATCTCTGGAGAGGCAGCGCACCGTGCCGATACGATTGTCTTCGCCTCCGAGACCTGCGCCTTCGACCTGATCGGCGCCACCTACGAGCGTGAGGTGAAGCCGGGCGAGTTGGTCATCGTTGGTCCTGAGGGCGTTCATTCGCGCTTCTATTCCGCGGCACAACCGCAATCGAGCTGCATCTTCGAGCACGTGTATTTCTCGCGCCCCGACAGTATCGTTTTCGGCAAAGCCGTGCAGCAGACGCGCGATGCCATGGGTCGCCAGCTTGCGCTGGAATCGCCGGTGGACGCCGATATCGTGGTTCCCATACCCGACTCCGGCGTAACTGCCGCGCTGGGCTACTCCTACCAGAGCGGCATTCCGATCCAGTTCGGATTGATCCGCAACCACTACGTCGGCCGCACCTTCATCGAGCCCGAGCAGCGGGTGCGCGACTTTGGCGTAAAGCTCAAGCTGAATCCGGTGCGCAATGTGCTCCAAGGCAAACGCGTCGTGCTGATCGACGACTCCATCGTGCGTGGCACAACCAGCCGCAAGATCGTGCGCATGGTGCGCGAGTCCGGAGCGAAGGAAGTACACATGCGCATCTCCTGCCCGCCGACCATCTCACCGTGTTACTACGGAGTGGACACGCCTTCCAAGAACCAGTTGATTGCGGCCAACAAGTCAGTGGACGAAATTCGCGAATACATCGGCGCCGATTCGCTGGCGTATCTTTCGCTCGAGGGGCTGCGTAAGGCGGCCGGTGACGGCGACGAGCACACCTTCTGCACCGCCTGCTATACCGGCAAATATCCAACCAACATTGTGGAAGTGGAAGACATCGCGCCCGCGATGGCTGCGGGCGATTGATCGCTCGAAATAGTAGGTGATTCAGCAGCCGCAAGTAATCAATGCCCGGCACCGCTCTGGGCGTACAATATTTTCCGTTCGGCACCCATAGCGATTGCAGATCAGGTCTTCCCGCCTGGATCGGCCCTCGACGTCTAACTTCAGCTGTGCACATCTCGATAACTCTGGAGGAGCACCATGGGTATCTACGGAGTTGCCTTTGAGCCTTATGTTGGACCTTGGGTTGGTGATGGTCCAGTCCTTTACAACGCTTACACCCTCGATCAGGTAACGCAGCTCCTGAAGACCGTGGCTGAGAAGTTTTCCCTGATCACGACCTATGGTCAGGGCACGTTCGTCTGGCAGGGCGTTCCCAACGTGACCGACTCCAACCGCTTCAACATTCAGGCCGCCAAGACTGCAGGCCTAAAAGTAAGTGCGGGTTGTTACCAGATCGGCGCCGATCCCAACACCGACACCATCAATGTCGAGTGGTCGAAGACGGAGATCGATTACGCCATCCAGCAGGCCAAGACCTACAACAATGTTGTGGACCTCGTCATCGGTAACGAGTGCATCTGGGGACCGAATTCAACGCAGGCGGTCATCGATCTCATCAACTATGCCAAGAGTAAGCGCGCTCCGCTGACGGCGGCGAACCTGCCCATTACCACGCGCCAGCAATGGGGTGTGTTGGGCGGCGTGAACAACACCAGTCCGGACTACGCGACCATGCGGCAGAAACTTCTGGCGCTGATGGCGGCCTGCGAGAGCCACGTGTACGGCAACATGTACGCGTACTTCGATCCCAACATCGCCGGACAGGTTGGGCAGAATCCCACGGAGGCTTCATTCACCCAGGCGATTACGGCCAGCATGAACAACCAGCTCTCAGGACTCAAGACAGCGTTTGCGGCCCAGAACATCGGCCTCGAGATCCGCATTGGCGAAACCGGCTGGCCTACCCAGGGCTCGCAGAAAGATCAGCCCAACGGTTTCCTCGCCAACGCGACCAATGCCCAGTGGGATTACCAGGCGATGGTGAACTGGGCAAACTCGAATGGTGTGCCCACGGTCATTTTCGCGGCCTATGATGAACCGTGGAAGGGGCCAGCGGATGGCTCCAACAGCGAGGCGTTCTTTGGCATCTGGAAGGCCGACGGGACCGCGACGGACCGCAGCCATTACACGCTGAATGGCGTGACGGCTAAGTACAGCATCTGAAGAACCGAGGAGGTGGTTTTCAGGGCCCTTTGCGCTGGGCTGCACCGTCCTTCACATCCACCCTCTTTGCTGGCCAGACCGGGCTTGCCAACTCGACGCGCCAAATCGGCCCGCCTTCATAAAGTGGACCCTCCGACTTAACGAACGCTGGCGCCTCTCCCGGCAGAATCCAGACATGAACATCGGGAGGCTGCTTGTTCAACAGCGGAGCCACCACTCCGGTCAATCCGCCGAGTTCGAACTTCACCACGTAATGCGTGGCCTTACGGCTGGAGCCGGCAACCGTGAATGGTTCCTGGCCCAAAGAAGTGATCGCCAGCTTCACCACGCGAGGCTTTGGCGTGGCCACCAGCATGGACACCTTCAGCCCTGACGCGCCGGGTTGAAGGTTCTTAAGCAGCGTGAACAGCAATCCGTTGGCGAGATCCGCAGGCAGGTCTACATGCTTGGTCTCCATCTTCGCATTGCCTTTGTCGTCGACGTAACGGGTCGTGACTTGGCCGGACCTGGCATCGAGGGAGACGTCCATCGGATTCTTGAATGACGGACCTTTCTGGAGGAGGTGGCTGCTGAGCAGCCGAAAAGTGTGGCGCTGCGAATAAACCGTTGTTTCCTCCTGGACCGAACCATCCTTGAAGTGAAAGACCAGCTTCGCGGTTACTTGGTCGCCACGAGCAACCTGGATGAGATCACCATCAGCCAGAGTTTCGCCCTCAGGGGTGCGCAACACCAGGAATCCGTGAACCAGGCCTTCACGATGCCGCACCTGGATCTCTTCCGCCCGGAGCACGGTGGCTGAGCAGAAGAGCCAACAACCCAGAACAGTCCAACAAAGATATCGTTTCATGTCCTCAATGGGATGCAACTGGTCGCCGAATATGAGCTGAATATTTTCTCGGCGGCCCGACGTGACCGCCGGCTATTCCGCCTTCTTCCCTGCCATTAGCTTCTTCCGCAGGTCTTGCACGTAGTGGTCGGTCATGCCGGCGATGTAGTCGCACACTACCCGTACCGGCTTTTCGTTTTCGCATCTCTCGCGATAGCTGCGCGGTAGGGCGTCATGATGCGCGACCATGTAGTCGAACACCTCGGTAACCACTTTCTCGGCTTGGCGCTTCTCCGGTTCGAGAGTCTTCGAGTTGTAGAGAGCGTCGTACAGGAAGCTCTTAGCCTGGCGGCGCTCCGTCTCCACCTCCGGACTGAAACCAGCGAGCCGCTCAGGATAGTTACGCAGCTCATCAAGGCTGCCGACTCCAGCCTGCTGCACCCGCCGCTGCGTGTTCTCGATCAGGTCGCTGACAAAGCGGTTGAGCACGCGCTTCAGGGCCTCGTTGAACTTCAGCTTGTCGGGAGCCTTCGGATATTTGGACTCCGCCTCGACGAAGTAGCGCTCGAACACCGGAACCTGTTGGCGAATCTGCGGAAGGCGCAGCAGCCTGGCCTCGTAGCCATCGTCGAGGTCGGCGGTGCTGTAGGCAATCTCGTCGGTCAGGTCGATGAGTTGGGCCTCCAGCGGCGGGCGTTCGTGGAGAAGGTATTCAGCTAGTTCGGGATGATCGGCTTCGCTGTAATCATGCGAGTGCTTAATGATGCCCTCGCGAACTTCGAAGGTCAGGTTCAGGCCGGGAAAGTTGGCGTACCTCAACTCCAGTTCTTCCACCGTGCGCAGCGCCTGCAGGTTGTGATCGAAGAACTCGCCATGGCGGCGCATCAACAGGTCCAGCGTGCGTTCGCCGGCGTGTCCAAACGGGGGATGGCCGATGTCGTGGACCAGCGCCAGCGCCTCGACGAGATCGACATTCAAGTTGAGCCCGGCGGCGATGGTGCGCGAGATTTGCGCCACCTCCATGGTGTGTGTCAGACGAGTGCGGAAATGGTCGGAGTAGCGGCGAGTGAAGACCTGCGTCTTGTTTTCCAGGCGGCGAAAGGCGCGAGCATGGATGACGCGATCGCGGTCCCGCTGAAAAGGATTGCGATAAGGGTGCGGTGGCTCGGGATAGCGGCGTCCGCGGGAATCCTCCACGCGAACGGCGTAGCTGGCGAGCATAGGAGGAGTGTAGAGCAGGTTCACGCGTAATATATAGCACAGCGGGGAGTGATGCCGAGAAAACCCTCGTATGCTCGGGTAATCCGGCCTTAAAGCCAGAGTTAGGCGATTAGGTGAATGCCGGTTTCAGCTATCTCGATCTCTAATCTCATAAAAACGATTGACGGGAGCCATTGCTCACAGCACAATTCGCTTCAATGGGTCTATCTGTCGGGTGGGATTATGTATCGGCTATATTTCACTACTGGTGGATACTGGTTGTGGGAGTGCTTATGCCGCTCCCTGAAATCTACAAAGTCCTGCACCCAAAGGGAAAGCAACTAGACATTCCGTACCAATGGCGCATCGCCATCATAATCGCGGTTGTATTCGTGGCTCAATTTCTAGCCTATAGAGACGCCAGTAAGAATTTGGCTCAAGTAGTGGTAGAGAAGCAACAGCTTTCAAGTAGGTCATACGACGACAATGTTGCATTGGGGCAATTACGCCAACAAATCAAAGATTTGAAGGCGATCAAGCAACCGTCTTCGAATCTCCGTAGCACTGCGCAAACGACAAACGCGATTTCTGCAGGAAGTGACGCTCGTCCCGCGCCTGCCGGCGCTGACGCCTCCGTAGAGGCTGGTCGCTTCATACAAGGAGCATTCGCAGGATTTAACAAAGCGATTGGCACAGATTCTCAATGTCTAGTTAAGATTACTGCTCCTAATGACACCCGGAAAATGGCTCAAGACGTTCGGCAACTCGCCGCAACCGTGCTTGCGGCCGCAAACTCTAAGTGCCGCATAGAGGGGCCGAAGAGTTTTGAATCCGATCCTGACAATGAAAAAGAAGCAATGACTGGAGCGGAATCGGGGAAGATAATTTTTCACGCGGCCAGGGGTCAACGGGGAGCAGACGAATTTTACAATTCTCTAAATTTCATAGTAAATGTGAAAAGAAGTTACGAAATGCCTAAAGACAGTCCGCCAAACACTATCTGGCTTCAATTCGGTAGCAATCTGCGTTGGCACGTCTAGGGCCGACGTCAATGCCACGCCGAATGAGAAAAAGGCGCTGCCGCAGCAGCGCCTTGGCTTCCGGTAAGAGTTATTGCTTGGTCGCCGCGGTCTGTTTGGCCAGCTTCACGCGGGTGGTCTCCAGTTCTTTCTGCAGCTTCGCCACTTCGTCCTGGTCCACCTCGGCGGGAATCGTCTTGTTCCACTCTTCCAGCGAGCGCTCATAATTGCTCGCGGCCAGCTTCAAGCGGCCCGTCTTCTGATAAAGCTCGCCCAGGTGCTGATGCACCGTAGGATCGGCGTTGATGCGCTCCGATGCCCGCCGCAGATTTTCCTCTGCCAGATCGTACTTGCCGAGTTTGTAATAGGCCCAACCCAGCGAGTCCAGATAGGCGCCGTTCTGCGGATCAAGCGCCACCGCGCGGCGAATGTACCCCAGCGCCTCTTCCACGCGGGTGTCACGATCGGCCAGCATGTATCCCAGATAATTCAGCGTCATCGCATTCTTGGGATCGTCGGCCAGCACCTTGCGAAAGGCCTCTTCTGCCAGGTCATATTTCTTCTGGCGCTCATAGATGGAGCCTTGCACAAAGATTGCATAATCCTTGTCTTCCGGCTTGCTCGATAGCTCGATGGCTTTGGTGATGTTCTGCTCGGCGTTTGGCCAATCCTTCACGCGGCTGTACATCTGCGCCAGCGCAATGTAAACCTCGCGATCGTCGGCATTGCCTTTCAGCAAGGTCTTGACGTGCTCGATGGCCACGTCAGCATGGCCCATGTCGGCCTCTTGCGAAGCTGACACCATCTGCAAGCCACGGTCCTTGGGATATTTCTTGGCCGCCTCGGCCGCTGCATCGGTTGCCAGTTGCCACTGCTTGTTATCGCGGTAGGTGTCGATGATCTCCTGATAGCCGCGAATGGCGTTTTCATCCCCGAGTTCGAGCATCTTGTGGAAGGTATCCACGGCCTGCTGGTACTTGTTGTCTTCGCGATACACCGTGCCGAGGCGCTCCAGAAAAACTGCCCGGTTGTTCTTGTCGGGCACGCTGTAGTCGTCATCAGCATGTTCCGTCTTTTGCAGTAGCTGCTCAAGAATCTGGATGGCGTCTTCGTATTTTCCCTGGGCCTCATCAATGAGCGCGATGTTGTACTGCACCTCCAGGGAATCCGGTACCACCGCGCCCGCCTTCTTCAAGGCTTCGAGCGCCTGATCGAACTGTCCGTTACGACGGTCGATCTCGGCGATGTGCATGTAAGTCTGCGCATCCGAGGGGTCGGCATCGGCGATGACTTTGTACTGCTCCAGCGCGGCATCGGTCTGACCATCGTTCATCAGGTTCTGGGCCAGGCCGCGTACGGAATCCAGGTTGTCGCGATCGAGTTCGGTAGCGCGGCGATAGGCGTCGATCGCTTTTTTGTAGTCCTTCTGTTGCTCGTAGGTGAATCCCAGGGCCGAATACAGCTTGGCGGTGCGGCCACTCTCCGGTATGGCGCTCAACACCTGCAGGGCTCGGCCAGAATCGCCTTCTTCGTTGTACAGATAAGCCAGCGTGGTGACTGCCTCTTCCGAGTCGGGCTGTATCTTCACCGCCGTCTTGAACTCATCTTCCGATTTCAGCAGCTCGTTATTGAGGCGGTACAAACGGCCCAACAGTAAGTGATCCTCCACACTCTTGGGATCGAGCTTCACGATCTGTTCGTACTGCTCGATAGCGAGCTTAAGAATTTCCTGCGATTGGGTGCCGGCCTGCATGTCGCCGAGCGAGCGCAGATAGATGCGGCCCAGCAGACGGCGGGCCTCCAGGTTGTTGCCGTCACGCTTCAGAATGTCTTGCGCTTCCAGGACCGCATCGCGAATGCGGCCGGTCTTGGCGTACAACTCAGCCAGCCCCGCGTTCAGGTAATCGGAATTCGGATCGTTGTCGATCGCCAGCCGATATTCGTCAACTGCCTTCGTGGCATAGTCGGTGCGCCCGTACATGGAAGCCATTTCCTCGTACATATGCGCCAACGTGAAGTGGTAATACGCGGCCGCCTGGTCCGGCTGCTGCTTAGGCGAAGCCGATTCGGCAGGGGTCGCGGAGCCGGATTCGTCTTGGCTCGCGGCTGGGAGCTGGTCAGTCGGCGCCGGAGCAGAGGGGTTCGAATCCTCCTGGCCTGAGGCTTGAGAGCCCTTGTCCGGGGCGACTGGGGTCAACACAATGTTGTGGTTATTTTGGGCAACGCCACTCACCGCACCGGCGAGCAGAAGCGTCGCGAAAGAAACGAGAACACGATTCAGGGTCATTAAGTAACCAGCCACTCAAGCACTATTAGATGCTGCCCTTCGCAGAGGAATCTTCTTTATTGTTATTTTAGCTGCTTCCGGCCAGGAAGGCGAAAAGCTGGGAGGAATTCCGTCGTCGTGGTCTTCTCAGCTTCTACCAGTTCGCTATGCACGTCGCTAAAGTTCCATTGGTTTGAAATCTAGGATATTAGACGCGGCAAAACTATTTATGCGGGGGCAAAATTCCCGCCGCTCTCTTTTGCAGGCCACCGAAACGGTGCCGCGTGAATCGTACTGCGCTTTAGCACGGCTTCCCAGCGGTTTATCATTGTCCCGACCGGCAGCCTGCTGAGTGGCCAGAACTGGATTCCGCAATGGAGCCGAGAAATGGACATGGAAGCGATCCGAACATACTGCCTGCAATTTCCCCACACCACCGAAATCGTTCAGTGGGGAGCGGCCCTGTGCTTCAAGGTTGATGGCAAGCTGTTCGTCGTGGCGGCGATGGAGATGGTGCCGCAACGCGTTTCGTTCAAGTGCACGCCGGAGAACTTCGCCGAGCTGTGCGAGCGCCCTGGAATTATTCCCGCGCCCTACATGGCGCGCGCGCAGTGGGTCAGCCTCGAACGCCTGAACGCCCTGGTCGACTCCGAGCTGCGAGAGATGATTGCCGAATCCTACCGGCTGGTATGGGAGCGGCTGCCAAAGAAGAGACGGCTTGAGTTGGAGACCGGCGCCGCTACGCGACGACCGACAACTAGGAAGCCAAAGAGTGCGTCGCGGAAGTCCGCGGCCAAAGCCAAGTCATCGGTCAAGATCAAGAGGGCGAAGGCGGCCCGCCGGGGATGAAGATCAAGTGGATGGCTGGCCGCGGTCGTGCGGTCGCTTTGGCAGCAATGTCTTTGTTAATGCTCGTGATGTACGCAACCTGCGCCGAAGCACAGTCCGGCACAGCCAAAACTCCCCAAGCTCCGGTCTCGCCACAAACCGCCGCCTTGGAGCGCGATTTCTTCGCCGCCATTCGTCAAGGGGACACCAGGAAGTTCCTATCGTACGTACCCGAGGACGGTCTCCACCTGGGTCCGCAGGCGACGCCAACCAGCCGTGCCGAGATCGAGGACCAGTTGTCGCATCACCGCGGCCTCTACTGTAAGCTCTTCGACTCTTCCTGCATCGACGCGCCCATCAAGCTGGACGCCAGCGCCCGCACCTGTTCGGACCGCGAGCTGCTAACCCATTCGGAAAAGGTACGCACCGCCGCTAGCGAGACAGTGCGCAACAGCGTGCGTCAGGCAATCCTGGTGGCCGAGGTCAAGAACGATCAGTGCGGCGGCGCGAGCCTGATCGACTTCATCTTCAATGACGTGCAGGGCCAGTGGAAGCTGTTCTCGGTGCCGTAGGGCTTCGGCGAGCCCAGGTTTCGGCAGTCCAGCAACTGCTCTTAAAAAGGAAGATTTTCTGCCGGCGACGTGGACGCCAAGTTTCCGTCAAGTGAGGCTCTCCTTCCAAGTTGTCGTTAGACATGTCCAGGAGAGGCTCGGCGTTTGGACGAGAGGTGTACCTAGCGTGTTCGAACTGCCCAACCGAGCATCAAGAGACCACTGGCTGCGATCCAGCTTCCCGCGACGCGGACGGCAATGCGGGCCCAGTGCGCGCGTAGCCGAACCACGACCGCGGCGGCGAGGGCGATCATGACAAACACGGCGAACACCAGTCCGAGAAGCGCCACCGCGGCAGTGTCGAACTGCCCCATGCCGATTCCGTTCAAGTATCCGTGGTAGATGCCCAACACTGCGGCAAGCGCGGTAGTCACGCGCAATGAAACTTTCGCGTCGGCGGCCAGCAATCCTCCGAGCAAGAGAAACCAAGCCGCCGCGATAAATGGATGGGGTTTCGCGGTCATCGCGCTTAGTCCGGCGAGACCGCCGAGCAACCATGCAACGGGAAGGGTGAACAGTGCCCGCCGCCCGTAACTTGCGCCGCGCAGTCCAGCCAGGAGTGCCAGGGCAAGCACCGGAACAATGTCCTCGGGGCTCATGAGGAAGTGCATCAGTCCGTCGTAGAACGGCCCCATGCCAGTTGTGTTGAGATGCCCTTCTGCGGGGAATGCGCACATGACAAATGTGAAGACAACGAATGCGTACAAGGGCAAACGAGATTGGCCCACATTTTTCATGCGATCGCCTTCCACATAAAGAACGTGCCGCCCATAACCACCAATCCTCCCGCAACGCGGAGCAGCCTCTGCCCCCACCCCCATCGATGGACCGTGCCGATGCCGATCCC
Source organism: uncultured Acidobacteriaceae bacterium (assembly GCA_963748225.1). Classification (GTDB taxonomy): domain Bacteria; phylum Acidobacteriota; class Terriglobia; order Terriglobales; family Acidobacteriaceae; genus Bog-257. Next base: position 12,564 of record CAVVHW010000007.1, on the reverse strand, counting down.
CAACGCGTGCAAGCACCCTGTCGCAATGACGAAGCCCATGCTATACAGCAGCGCGCTTTGGCCCGCTGGCAGTTCGGTTCCGTGTGCGTGCCCGTGGAATATAGCGAAGAAGCCGACTAGCGCCGCCGCAAGACCCAAGGGCGGACGAATTTCAAACAGTACGGCAGCACCCAGAAGAATTGCCGAGAGAGCGATTCCATATTCGGTTCCCGGCAGCGGCACCCCCATCAGTCCCAGCATCCCGCCGAAAGCCATCACCATGGGAAACGCGACCGGCAATAGCCAGATCGCCGGACTGCCGAGCTGCGCGCCCCACAGTCCGACAGCCACCATCGCCAGCACATGATCGAGTCCCGAGATCGGGTGGCGAAAGCCAGTGAGGAATCCAACCGCTTCGCCTTTCTGCGGGTGGGCGAAGGCCGTCTGCGCACACAGGAAGACAAACACGGTTAGCACCATTGCCCGGACCAGAGGATGGAGTCGCTGCCTGTTCATCGCGCCCCTCCGAAGAGCAACGCCACTCGCTGGACGGTCCAGAATGCGCCGAGCGAACCTACGGTGTATCCGGGAAGAAGCTGTGCCCAGCGCGGCCAACGAACTTCGAGTATGCGGAAGGAACGCTCCAGCGCCAGAATCAGCCCGATGAAACCAAGTTGCCCGAGCTCGACACCGACATTGAAGCTAACGAGCGCCAATGGAAGTTCATGCCGTGGAAGTCCGGCGCTGGTGAGCGCACTGGCGAAACCAAATCCGTGCAGAAGCCCAAACGCAAACGCCACCACCCAGGGATGACGAATGGTGAAACTGGTCTGGCCGCGCCACGAGCGAACGATTTCCGGTCCGAGAAACAGAATGCTCAAGGCAATCCCGGCGTTCAGCGGAAGAATCGGAACCTCGGCGTAGCCCAAGGTCGCAATCGCCAACGTAATGCTATGCGCCACCGTGAATGCGGTCACGGTCTTCAGCAGCATCCAGCGGTCCTTGACAATCAACAGCAGCCCAAGCACGAAGAGCATGTGGTCTGCACCGAAAAGGATATGCCTGATGCCCTGCACGAGGTATGTGCCTGCAACACCCATCCACGTTTGCGAAGCGGCAATCTCCACCCAGGGCTGCGATGGATGGACGATCGTCGTCCACTGCCTGCCGTCAAGCAACTCAACGCGCACCAGGACGTCGGTGATGGTGAATTGCAGTCCGGGGAAATCAATGCGTTTGCCGGCAAGACCGTTTGCCCCGGCGTCAATCCATCGTCGCTCCACCATGGAGTCCGCCAGTTCCTGGATGTTGGGCTCCCGCAAATTCTTCACGTCGTCGGGGAACTGGAGCGCGATAGGAAGGCGCATCCCCGCAAGGACCGGCGTGCGCCACAAGACACTAAATTGGCCGGGTGAGATCTCTTTGATTTCGAGATAGGCGGGGCGCGCTTCATGGGCCGAGGCGAACGAAGCTGCCAGCAGCAAACAAGCTACAACCCAAATCAAGCGCGAATACATGCGACTCACAGCGGCCCCTCACCCGATGGAGCTGGAACTTGTTTCTTGGGAGAAGGAACTGACGCTTGAGCGTTTTCCTTGTCGGCAGGAGCGGGCAATAGCACCCGATACTTGCCGCGCATCTCCGCGTATGCCTTCTGCCAGGCCTGTTGCTTCTGTTCGGCGAGCCAGGCGGTCTTTATATCAGGTTCCATTTCTTCGAAAGCCGGGACTCGACCGGGTATCACGGTCTCGAGGTATACCAGATGCCAACCATAGCCCGATTCAATCGGCCCTTGCCACGAGCCGGGTTTGAGCTTCTCAAGGGCAACCGCGAATTGCGGCCCGAACTCCTTAGCGATGGCTTCCGGCGTGCGGTCGGAGTAATAGTCCTGGAACATGAACGAATCGCCAGACGCGACGGCGAGCTTGGAATCTTCTGGCTGGCCTGCAATTTTGGCCAATGCCTTAGCAGCGTCGTCGTGAGCGTTCTTTCCGCGCTTGTCCGGGGAAAAGTAAAGATGGCGAAAGCTATAGCGACTGGGCAGCGCGAACCTGTTACTGTTTTTCTCAAACCAGGCCTTGAGCTCCGCTGTGGAAGGCTCGTGAGCGGCGGCCACATCTTCGGCGAGAAACTGCATTTTCTGCGCCATGCGCCGCTTGACGATGGTGTCGTCCTTATCGAGTCCCATCGCCAGCGCCTCGCGATAGAGGACCTCTTCGCGGATCTTGTCTTCCACCAGGGCTTGAAATTCTGCGGGCGTCGGCTGGCGATGCCACTGCGACTCGAAGTACACGTCCATCCGCTGAAGTTCATCGAGGCTCAGGGTGATCTGCCGCGACGACTCGACCCCGCCGCGTCCGCGCTGCATATAGCCGTAGATACCGAACAGTGCAACGCCCAGCACCAGGAAATGCAGCAGGGGCTCGCGCAGCCAGCGTTTGAGGACCGGAGAGAAGAAGCTCCTCCGTCTGGATTGCGGGACTGAATCCTGCTCATCCTGGACGACGCCTACAGAAACTTCACTCATTCAAAAAACAACTCCTATGGTTTCGCCGGGGTGTACCACACCGGCGATGTCCAGGCGCGCTGCTGGACAGTGGCCGCGACGTTCGGGTTCGGCGGCAGGTTCAGCTTGGCGGCCCAATACGTAGACCAGCGTGGCGTGGGTATCTCAAGCACACGGGCGTAGTAGGTCGCAGCCGCCTTGGGATCGAACGAGGGGTCCGTCCACTCACCGATTAGCTCGGTCGAACCAATTGTGTTCTGGTAGGTAGCGGTCTTCACGTCGACCGTGTTGCCGACGGCAGGAACCTTGCCAGTTTTCGGATCGGGCTTTCGATCGCCACTCCATACCACGTCGTATATGTTTTCCCTGCTCTTACCGTTCTTCGTCGAGATCTTGATGATCTGGACGCGATCGAGATTGCCGCTGTCGGGATCTTTAACGGCGTGCAACACAAATGTTGGAGCGGTGGTTCCGTTCTGTGGGACCAGGTCGCCACCCATGGGTACGCCGCCATCGTATGCAGCTTTCACCCAATCGGCCTGTTTGGTCATGTCCTTGGGATAATTCCAACCGGCAAACATGCGGACCTTGATTCGGGTTCCGGAGGTGCCGAATGTTTCCTTGCGCTTAAAAGCGGAAAAGATGGATTCGCGGGTGTTCTCTTCGGCCCACACTCCGGTCAGTCCGCCGGAACTGAGCGCTGTGGGCGGCTCACCAACCACGGATTTCGTAGCGGTAACGACCGTTCGTGGATCGCTGTCCTGGTTGCCGTGCGACCCGGCGTAGTTGTTGGGCTCTGTGGAAGAAATGCCGGAGTGGAAGTCGGTGCCAGCTTCGATTCCGTACTTAAACGGGTTGGCGCCGATCTTTGACTGGAGCTCCTGGCCAACGCCGTAGGCTTGCCGCAGGTAACTTCCGGTGGCCGATTTGGCGATACCCGAGCCGTCGAGCATATATTTCCAGATCTCGAAGTCGGCGAACTCATCGTTCGGGGACAAGCCAGGGCTGGTATCGGACTGACCCTTGGCCTGGATAATTTCCGCCAGTGGCTCATTGGCCATGCGGCGCTCGGCGTAATCGCGAGTGATCGGTTTGCCGGACAGGTCCCTCGTACTGAACATCAGTCCGTTGCTGACATTGCCGTTGTGAGGAACCGCAATTACTGCGAGTCCCTGCTTTCGTTGGGCTTCGAGGTAGCGCCAGAGGTCTTCGGGATCGACCGATTCGAACGCCGTATAGGGAATGGCGGGACCCTTGTCTTCGAAGATTACGCAACGGTGCAAGTTTTGCGCCTGCGGCATGGAGGTCCATTCAAAACCAACAAAGGTCGTGAACTTCCCCGGCTTGTAGTACTTGTCTGCCGCAGCGGAGTACGTCTCCCAAGCGGAGTGCAGCAGTTTCGGTTGGTTGAACTCGGGAATAGGTTTGTTCGCCATGGTGGATCCGAGCAGCTTCTGAAAGGCTGCACCGCTGACCTTAGGATCCGAGCTGGTCATCACCTTGTACCACTCAGATTTCGCGAATGGGCCATTGGGATCAATCGAGTCGCGCACCACTCCCAGATACTCGGCATGGTCGGTGACCGCGAGAAAATCGAGTGGCGCAATGCGTTTCCATTGCTTGCCGAAGTATTCCACCGGCTCACCCATGGCATAGCGATAGGAGTCCTCGGGCGTTGTCCTGGTGCCGAAGGCGAACGCATCCATGGAGTAGCTGGTGTGGAGGTGCAGGTCGCCAAAATAGGCGTTCTTCAACGGATTGCGCGGCGGCCTGGCGTCCGAGGGCTGCGTTGACTGCGACTGTCCGCTTTGCGCGACGGCGGGCGACTCCGATTTGCTGGTCGAACAAGCTGAGAGAGAAAGAACCACGATCGCTGAAGCAAGTAATACCGGCAATACTTTCATTGCACGCATACCGCCCTCCCACCGACGTTCAAAACCCACGACAATGCTCTGCGCGTGAGATGAACGCACCAGTTTGTCCTGACTAGAGTTTTTGGAAACTGCCCGATTGTACACTGCCCGTGCTTCGGGGAGCGCGGGCTGCGCCTTGTATCGGAGGGGACAGGCCAAGGCAAAAGAGCATGCCCTGCCAGCGCTTCCTTTTTCTTCCGATCTACATCTCCTGCTTTCCCTTGGCTTCCACTTTCTGAATCGCCTGGCTCAACATTTTCTCGATCATTCACGCCGGTGCTTTTTGCCGAGGGCCTGGAATTTTCCGCTGTCGCGGGTCCAGGAGGGGGTAATTTTGGCTTCGATTTCACCAGCGATTTGCTTCATGCGGCCCAAATTGGGAATCCAGCAGGCTTCCCGAAAGGGGAATATGCGTTTAAAGGCTCTCTAAGCGACGAAATTGGCAATAAAACGGTTGACGCACATGTGCGCTAAATGGCACACTTGGCTTGCCGTGACAGGGTTGGCGTTATTTTATGTAGTTACCTTCACACCAAGTTATGCCGCCACCGTTGAGTCGGGTAATGCAAAATCCGGTTTCGTATTTCTCCCTATAGACATCCGTGTAGTACAGGGTGCCCCTTATGCTGATGGAGTAACTTTCAGTAAGGAGTTGGTTAAATTGGGATTGCGTAATCCCTGGATCGGACACCACGGTCGCGCGTTCTGGAGTTTCAGGCGGAAGCGGATGGGTGGACCTATTCAATTTAGTGTCCTTGGCGTGATAGCTCGGTATCCATTTGCCAGTTTGTCCAATTTTCATATACTCGGTCCCGGTCTTCAGTTCGATAGCTGGAGTTTTGCCATAATTGGTGAAGTGCCATTCCCAGACAATTTGATTGCTGGGTGGTGGAAAGTACTGAGGAGTTCCGAGATCATTGGTGAGGGACACTATTGGGCGTTGCCCCAATCGGAAATTCTTGATTGTTTCATTAAGAGATTTACGGGACAGTTCCGCTTGCCTAGAAGCATAATCGGCGGCATCAGCAGACGCCTGCCAAGTGCGGTAGGAAACTCCGGTATAGACGATTACTGCGATGATGCCAGCGATTTCAAGTGTGCCTTTTATAAATCTCCCGGCGCTTTCTATCTTGCCGCGCTTGGGTTTTGTCTCTACTCGTATGGGTATATTAGTGCGAAGATCGGTTATGGCAATTGGAGGGTTTGTCTCGCGGCATTCCTCATAGGATTTCCGCTGTGCATCTACGGCGTCTTTGAGATTCTTGACTCCATTGTCGAGGTTCGCTACACCCACTCGGATATCAGTCCGCAGAGCAGAAATTTCCTTCCTGATTTTGGTTCCAATTTCAATGAGTCGCTGAGTGATGATGTTCATAAGAAGGAGAGTTCCGCGACAGAGCCGTTAGTTGGAGCTTCGATACTGGGAAAGGTATCTAAATCCATCCGAATCCATCCGAATCCAGTTCGTACCCAAAGTCTGCGTATCGAACCTTTCCTTTCTCGATGAAAGCATCCCTGTATTTGACCAAGACGCGAAAGCAAACATCCAGTTGTCGGGATGGAATCTTCCTCCTCTCTTCGGGGGTGAGGCCGCGCCTCAGGGGAATATTAAGCGTTGTTCCTTTGTGATGGGGGTAAAGATTGAGCAGGTCATCGCAAAGGAAATGATCGGCGGAATCGCTAAAGTCTACAAAGGGAGGATTGACCACCTCTATCCACGTTTCATAAGTGCAGTCATAGGCAGTGGTCAATCCTACATTCCGCAGAACAACGTGCAGATGGGGGCCTTTGGGATCAAGGAAATCGTGCGCGGGATTACCCTCTGGATCGCATACTATTCTCGGCTTTTGCCCCTCAATGAACGCATCCAGCTGTTGCTTAAACAGGACTGCCTGATTCTGCATGTGGCTGGCTTGGTCTCGCATCACGAACAATGTCCACAAGGCAGCGAGAGCCGCGCCAAGCCCTACTACAACGAATGTCCAGTTTGGCCAAAATGGAGAGTACCAGGGTGGTGGCCAATGTGGCGCTTGATCGGTGGCGCTGTCCTTATGGGCGTCGGCGCTGTAATGATTGTCCATTACGGTTATCGAAGGTTGCGCTTGGGTCTGCTGGGCAGCGGTTTGTTTGCCGTCGGATGGCTGCTTTTGTTGGCTCCCATCTGCTGGTAATAATGCGAAGAGCAAGGCTGTGAAGAAGAAGAGGCGCATAATTTGAAGATGGCGAAACGTAAAGCAGAATACAAAGAAGGCCCGGAAGCAAGAGAAAACTTTGAGCGGCTGGCGAAGGCTATTTTCGCGGCCAAGCCGAAGCATAAAAAGGGGCGGGAGCCCAAGAAAGCTACCGCCCGCAAAAAGTCCGGCAAGGACAAAGGCTAGAACGGTTCCTCTTGCCTCGTCCCTGCCGCCGGATGGTGGAGCGCGTCAACCTGTTTACCAGTCAGTTGGGCATAGGTGAGGCGCTTCCCGGCGACCTGAGACATCAGGAAAGCGAAGCGGTCGGAATCGTTTAACGGCTTGTCTTTCGTAGCGCGGTTATTGAATCGGAACACTTGTTCGTCAAGGTAGCGGTCAAGATGGAATGGTTCGACAGCAACGTATGTGCCTTTGAGAGTCCGCTTCAGCAGACTCCAGAAGTTCTCCATTCCATTGGTGTGGATTCGCCCGTCAACATACCGCTCCAGATGATCGACAACTTCATGCGCAAAGTTCTTTACCAAAGAGTTGTAGCCTACGGCCTTATCGGTGTACACCGTAGAGCCGCGCTCCACTTGCTTGAGGATTTCGTTCTGCAAAGTCTCGCGCTTCACATCGGGAACGACTCTGCAACGTACTTGCCGCAGATCGCGGTCAAGCATTCCCATGACAGCAGTCTTGCCAAGATAAAGATCGCCGCGTTTGCCTTCACCGCGGATTGCTCGCAGCTTGTCTTTCTTGCTCTTGTGCATGTTCTTGCCGCGAGCGCCGACAAAAGTTTCGTCGCTTTCCACTTCGCCGCTAGGCCCGCCAAACTTGAAGCTAGGGTCGTCCTTCATTGCTTCGCGGATTCTGTGCAACATGAACCATGCCGAGTTCTGGCGAACTCCGATGGCCTTACCAAGTTCATAGCTGCTAATTCCGTTCTTGCAGTTCGCCAGCATCCACAGCGCCATCATCCACTTGTCGAGTCCAAGCGGAGAATCTTCCATGATGGTTCCAACCTTGACGGTGAACTGTTTTTGGCAGACGTAGCAGAACCAAATGCGCCGCGTCTTGATGAACGAGTGCTTGGCCTGTCCACAGCGCGGGCAAGTCACATTTCCACCGGGCCAGCGGAAGCTCATAGCAGCATCAAACGCACGTTGCGGGTCGCTAAAGTAGGCGATTGCACCTTGCAGAGTCTTAAGGCGTTCCATGTCTAAAATAGTACACTTAGAACACATGTGTGTCAAGCGTCTTATTGCCACGAAATTGGTCGCGAGGCACTTGGAGGACATCCGCGATCTGCCAGCCTCGCCTATGCCTCCCCCAGCGCTCGCAATTGGCATTCTAGGAAGTGACTGATATAGCCAAATTGTGGTTTGAAGATTTGCCACTTAAGATTGTGTAAATAGTCCTCAATTTCTACCACTTACGTGACATGTAAACTGGCTCGCGACCCTCCCTTCGCGAACCCGGAACCCCAGAGCTCGACACAGGCATGGTGTAGATTCTGTCCATGCCGAAGTGGATGACCCGAGATCGTGAGTTGAAAATGTTCGATGGGGCAGCGCAAACCCAGAGCCCAGGTTAACGTCCAAAAGACGGACGCGAACTCGGGGCACGAAATAACCAAGGGTGAAATCGCCACTACACCAGGCAATCAGTGACGCCTGCTGCCGCCCGGTGCACCAGGCTGAAAGGTAGCTCTCATGGAAACCATCGCCGACTACAAGGCTCGCATTCTCTCCTACATCGAAGGCAAAGACCCTCTCGAGGTCCAGCGCAAGACGCCGGAACTTCTGGCGGACATGGTCGTTTCCGTCCCGGAGAAGGAACTTCACAAGCGCCCGTCGCCGGACAAATGGTCGGTGGCAGAACTGCTGGCCCACTTTGCTGATGCCGAAGCTGTCAACACCTGGCGCTATCGCCAGATGATCGAGCACGACGGCGGCCCGTTGCCGGGTTACGATCAGGAGTTGTGGTACAGGCTGGGCGATTACCCATCGCGCCGGCCCGAGGAGTCGTTGATGTTGTTTCGCCTGCTGCGCGAGGCCAACCTGCAAATGTTCGTGCGGCTCACCCCCGAAGAATGGCAACGCAAGGGCATTCACGCTGAACGCGGTCCGACGACCGTCCGCGACCTTGTGGTGCTGATCGCCGGTCACGACCTGAATCATCTTGCACAGATACGGAAGATCCTGGGGGAATGACCGCGCGGGCCTTCCCTGCCACACTCGATCCACCAGCAGACGTCCTTCGCCAGGATTGATTGTGTAAGGGCCTGATATCGACTGCTACCATGCGCTCACCAGAGTTGGCCCATGCGCCCCGCAGAAATAAAGGCTCCCTGGAAACAACATGGAGCCTTTTTCGAAGGGTGTTGTCAGAAAGGCGTTACTGACCCAAATACCGGACTACCTTAAACGCAGTGTCGAAACCGAGATGCGGCACAGAGACTGCATAGCTTCCGACGGCAACGATCTTGCCGTCAGACTGAATCGCCAGGCCGTTGGCGCTGACCGAGGGAGTTAGCCCGAAGGAGGTGACGACCGTGCCGTTCATTCCGAATGTAGCGTCAAGCTGGCCACTCGGCGTATATCGAGCTAATGCGAACGCTGTTTGTACAGTTTCAACGGCCGTGCCCAATGTCACGATGTCGCCGCTGGGCTGAACCGCTATACCCGAAGTTGCGACGCCTAGGTAACTGGGAACGGAGGTGACCGTACCGCCGTTGGCGCCGAAGGTTGCATCCGTAACTCCTGCACCCAGGTAGCGAGATACCGCAAAGCCGGAGGTCTCACTGCCGCGAACCGGTGGGACAGCGTTATTGGTCAGACTTCCTCCCGCGAGAAGATCTCCGCTGCTCAGAAGGACTAGACCGGCTGCAGTTCCGGGACTCGCCAATTGGCCGTCAATTCCGAAGGTGGTATCAAGATTGCCATTCGAGGCATATTGAGAGATAAAACCGCTTGTTCCCAAAGCAGAAGACGCCACCAGAATCTTTCCGTTGGGCAGAAGCGCCACCCCCGTGGCGGGATAACCTGCGGTCCGCGCGGTGCCCCCGCTCCCAAAGCTCGTGTCAAACTGGCCGTTGGACAGAAAACGGAACAGGCTACGGTCGGCTACGAGAATGTTGCCGTCAGGTTGGACAAGCACACCGCTTGCGGCAGGGCCGTTGATGAAGCTTAGAGTCACGATTCCGCCACTCCCAAACGTGGAATCGAGCACTCCGTTGGAGGTGAAACGGGCCACATACGCAGTGAACCCTCCGGCTACGGCTACAATCTTCCCGTCGGTCTGCAGGGTGATTGCCGTAAAAGGAACGTCCTCTATGCTTGGTATGGTCACTACGCCAGATGTCCCAAAACTGGTGTCCAAACCGCCATTGGTGTTGTAGCGCGCTACCGCAGGCACGGGAAACCCGGTGCTGCTTGGAACCCCGCCGCAGACCACGATCTTGCCGTCGGGCTGGATGGTGACGGCATTCGCAGTAGCAACGTTGGAGGACTGGAGTTGATCCCCGAAGTCTGTGGTTACAATGCCTCCACTGCCAAACGTCGGATCGAGGTGGCCAGCCTGCGCGACGGCCTGCTGAGAAGCGATGAGTAGGATTAAGATAATCAACAACGAAGCGCGGTTCAATATCGTGCCGTTCATAATGCTTTCCTCCTGATTAACTTGATCGCCCTCAAATATCAGCGACTGGCGAGCGCCGACATCGCGCCGCAAGCGTAACCTTCGGAGGTCGGGCACTTGTCACCGGATTGTCACGGGGCTGTCAAAAGATCGTAAAAATGTTTGGAGCGTATCTGAGTAGCGAGCGTTGGCGGGTAGGTCACCCGCTGTCATCGTTTCACTCTGCCCAGTAAGAGCTCACGCATTACTCGAGCACGAACGCCTGATCGCTCGTGTAGAGGTGGGATACCCGAATCACTATTGAGAAATCACCAACTCGCAAGGGATCCGATGGCCGGGATTCGGATTGTTTGCGATATCACCCCGATTTCACCAATTGAGACATACCCGCTTCAATAATCAGGCCTTTTCACGGGACACGCTGTTACCCACTTCGGAGGTAATCCTGAAATAATGGATCGCCAGCCTGGGTGGAGTATCCCGATGGTGAGGTCTAATCGATCTTGTGGTGACCGTCCCCGACCTGTGCCTTCAGCACCTCTATCTGTTTCTGGAGCATTGACCAGCAGAAAAGCGGCTGCTTCTGTACCCGGAAACCTGTCCCGCTGACTGGAACGACATCGGTTTTCTCACCCAGGTACATCGACCTGGTTGGCCGATTGATGCGCGGCGTCATCATCAACAAATGGAAGTCGTTTTTTTGAAATGCGTTCGTTCCCCACTCGCCGTTCAGCAAGGCGACAAAAATAGTCCCATCGTCACACGGCGACAGATCCAATAGCCCACTCAGCTTAAGTTGATCGTCCCCGAAACCCATCCAAATACCATAGGGTACGTCGGAAATCATCCAGGGAATTGGGCGGTTCTCTTGTGACGCCTTCCTGATTCCGGTATGGGTTGCACACGCTACCACGCCCGCCCGATAAACCCATAGATAACCTTGATCTACTCCGATTCCTCTGAAGTTGCGCCAGGGAGATTTTATGTACCGTTCTTTTACTTCCCCCTTGGACTCCCAATACTGGACCAGAATGTCCATTCCATTGGGTGAGTTCAGGTGCGCCTCACACCCGGCATACAGGTGTAATGGGCGGTTGTCGGCGGGAATCGTCATTCTGAGAACCGTTCTGTGTGGTTTTCGCCTAGAGTGTTGCTCAGTGAGTTCACGTTTCGGAATCTCCTGTGTGATCGCCTGCTAACGCCGGGTGACGATCATGTTGTAGGTGAGAGCGGCAAGAGGAACAACCAGCTGCAAATCTTGTCGTACAAGCCGCGCTAGGTTGTCGAGTTTGAAGCGGAACGGAATCGTATCGCGTCATTCCCCCGGTACAATACCGGCATCTGGCACACAAGGGATGCCCGTACCCCGATGAACTGGAATCCCACCGAAGGATAGGACGATGCGCATCGCAAGCGTGGGCCATGCAGTCTTTGCGGCGACCATGATCGGCCTTGGAATCCTGGGCCTGATCAAAGGCGATTATGTCTCGATATGGCAGCCGATACCCCACGGTGTGCCCGCACTGGCCTATCTCTGCGCCGTCATCTCCCTGGTATGTGGCACAGGTCTGCTGTGGCAGCGGACAGCCGCGGCCGCTGCCCGCGTGCTGCTCGCCTACCTCCTGCTTTGGTTGCTGCTGTTGAGAGTGCCCGGCATCTTCCTCTCGCCCACCGTGGACTTTTGGTGGGCAGCCTCCCAGACCGCGGTGATGGCGGCGGCCACCTGGGTACTCTATGTCTGGTTCGCCACGGACTGGGACAAGCGGCGGATCGGTTTCGCCACCTGCGACAGGGGTCTGCGCATTGCGAGGGTACTCTACGGCCTGGCCTTGATTCCCTTCGGCGTGGCCCATTTCCTCTATCTCAAACCGACCGCCGCTCTGGTGCCTGGCTGGCTGCCAATGCAAGTGGCCTGGGTGTATTTCACTGGCGGCGCCTTCGTCGCGGCCGGCGTGGCAGTGCTCACCGGTGTGTATGCACGACTGGCAGCCGCGCTGTCGGCGTTGCAGATCGGATTGTTCACGCTGCTGGTGTGGATACCCGTCGTGGCGGCAGGCTCCAAAAACGCCTTCCAATGGAGCGAGACCGTCGTCTCTGTGGCGCTGACCGCCGGCGCCTGGATGGTGGCGGAGTCCTACCGCAGCGTGCCGTGGCTCGCCGTGAGCAAGCGTTCTCTGGCTGAAAAATGAAGAGGAGTCTTGAGGCTCAACAGCGGCAGGCGACAGGATCTCCCGGCCTGGATCTTCAGCCCGAGGCGCGCGAGCATCCATAAAGAGCCGCCGGTTTGAACCGACGGCTGGCAGGAAACAGCGTGTTGAGGTCGGGAGAGGCAGTGATTACGATACCCCTC
>CAVVHW010000006.1:0-174897 GCA_963748225.1 uncultured Acidobacteriaceae bacterium | reverse complement strand
GTTGTAGCGTCTACTGGTTCGGTTGCGTATTGCTCTCTCGAGCAGCGCGGCGAGCATCAGTCCGACGAGATCGTCAACGTGGATCCAGGAGACGTACTGGCGCCCGCCGGCCACCGGGCCACCGACGCCCAGGCGAGAAACGCCGGCAGCATCTTGGCGAGCGCTCCGCCCCCGCGTCGAGCACGACGCCCGTGCGCGAACGGCACGACGCGCATCCCAAGATCGGCCGCCCGCTGGCCCTCGGCCTCCCATTCCGCGCACACTCCGCGAGGAAGTCGCCCTTCCTCGGCCGCGCCCCCTCGTCCAGCGGCTCCTCGCCGCGGGCCCCGTAGTAGCTGATCGCCGAGCCGCTGATCAGCGCGCGGACGGCGGTAACTCGCCTCGCACGCTGCCCGGCGCCCAGCTCGCGCGTGCCGACCACGCGGCTGTCGCGGATCGCCCGGTTGGGCTGCTCGCTCCAGCGCTGGGCCATGTCTCGCCGGCGAGGTGCACGACCGCGTCGCGCCCGCTCAGCGCGTCGACGGGCGCGGGTTCGCCCAGGGGGTCCCATGCGAACCCTGATCGGACGGGCCTCGCCTGCCGCGGTCGCGCTCGCGCGCGCGGGCGAGCCATCGCGCGAGAGGACGGTCGATCTCGCGCGCCCTGATCCGGCAGGGCACCGCCAGCCTACTGCCGATCAGCCCCGTCGCTCCTGTCAGGGTCACACGCAGCGCGCTCCCGACTCAGCTTTCACACGGTCACCCCCAGCCGGCGGCGCTCACGCCGCGCGCGCGGCCGGTCACGCGCGGCCGTCGCTGGCCTGCGCGATCGAGGCCCCGGTCATCGTGTCGCCCTGGGCGAAGCCGACCTCCTGGCCCGCGAGCGCGGTGCCGGCGGCGCGGGCCTCTCGGCGACCGCAGCCGCCACGGCGGGAGCCACCTTGCGATTGAAGACCGAGGGGATGATGTAGTCCTCGCGCAGCTCGTATCCTCGACGATTTCCGCGATCGCGTGTGCGGCCGCCATCTTCATCTGCTCGGTGATGTCCGGCGCGCGCACGTCGAGCGCGCCGCGGAAGATGCCGGGAAAGCACAGCACGTTGTTGATCTGACTGGGGTAGTCCGAGCGTCCCGTCGCCATGATCCGCACGTACGGCGCGGCCTCCTCGGGGGCACCTCGGGGGTGGGATTGGCCATCGCGAAGACCATCGCGCGTCGTCCATCCGAGCGACGCCTCGGCCGGCAGCGCGCGCGCGCCGGAGACCCCGATCAGCAGGTCCGCGCCGTCGATCACGTCCGCGGGCGTGCCGGCGCGGCAGTCGGGGTTGGTCGCTCGGCGAACCAGCGCTTCGGATTCATCGAGCCGTCCAGGTAGTCCTCGCGCTTGACGTGCAGCGCGCCGCGCGAGTCGGCGCCGACTATCTGGCGCACGCCGGCCTCGAGCAGGATCTTCGTGACCGCGATCCCGGCCGCGCCGAGCCCGATGATCAGCACGTGAGGTCCTCCAGCCGCCGGCCGGTCAGCTTGACGGCGTTCAGCAGCGCCGCCATCACGACGACGGCGGTCCCGTGCTGGTCGTCGTGGAAGATCGGTATGTCCAGCTCTGCCTTCAGGCGCTCCTCGATCTCGAAGCAGCGCGGCGCGGAGATGTCCTCGAGGTTGATGCCGCCGAAGCGGGCGCGATCAGCTTGACGGCGCGAACGATCTCGTCGGCGTCCGTCGTGTCGAGGCAGATCGGGAAGGCGTCGACGCCGGCGAACTCCTTGAACAGGCAGCACTTTCCCTCCATCACCGGCATCGCCGCGCGCGGGCCGATGTCGCCGAGCCCGAGCACGGCGGTGCCGTCGGAGACGACGGCGACCGTGTTGCGCTTGATCGTGTACTGGAACGCCCTGTCCTGGTCCTCGGCGATCGCCAGGCAGACGCGCGCGACGCCCGGGTGTAGGCCATCGATAGGTCGTCGCGCGTCTTCAGGGGGTGCTTGTTGTGCTGCTCGATCTTGCCGCCGACGTGCAGCAGGAACGTGCGGTCGGTCGTGTCGATCACCTCGCGCCCTCCACGCCCTCGATCGCCTCGAGGATCTGCTCCCAGTGCTCCTGTGCCGGAGGCGTCGACGACGATGTCGCGCAGGCTGTGCCGAGTCGGTCTCGACCAGGTCGACGGCGCCGACGATGCCGCCGGCCTCGGTGATCGCGCCGGTCAGGGCGCGAGCGTGCCCGCGTGTCGTCGAGCTCGACGCGGATCGTCAGGCGGTACTGTGCGCTGGGGTGAGCTGGTCACCGCCTCCTCGTACGTCCCGTTGGCGGCCCGGCATGTTATTTATTGCCGCGGCGTCCTCGCGGACCTGGCTACTCGTGTGGCGGTTGCCGCCTCGATGAGCGCGTCGATCGTGTAGCAGCAACGCGCGCGCCGCCCGCGCGAGGGCGCCCACGGTCGGCCCGAGCGGCGCCTGTTCCTGATCGACGGGCCGAGCCTCGTGTACCGCGCGTTCTTCGCGCTGCCGGAGTCGATCGCGACCTCCACCGGCGTGCCGACGAACGCGATCTTCGGGTTCGCCTCGATGCTCGTGAAGATCGTCACCGAATACGGCGTGTGTCCGACGGTCGTCGCCTGGGACGCGGGCACCTCGGGCCGGACGGAGCTGTTCGCCGAGTACAAGGCCCAGCGCCGCTCGCGCCCGGACCTGCTCAAGCAGCAGTGGCCGGCGATGGAGCCGCTGGTCGAGGCGTTCGGCTACCGCAACGTGAACGTCGAGGGCTACGAGGCCGACGACGTGATCGCCTCGCTCGCCGAGCGGGCGCTGGAGGCCGACCCGCCGGTTCCGACGATGATCGTGACCGGCGATCGCGACTCTTCCAGCTGATCGACGAGGCCGGGCTCATCAAGGTGATGGCGACCGCGCGGGAATCACCGAGACCAAGATCTACGACCGCCAGGCGGTGATCGACCGCTACGGCATCCCGCCCGGAGCTGATCCCCGACTTCTACGGGCTGAAGGGCGACACCTCGGACAACATCCCCGGTGTGCCGGGGATCGGCGACAAGACCGCCAGCGAGCTGATCCAGCGCTACGGCTCGCTCGAGGGCGTGCTGTCGCACATCCGCGACTCAACGGCGCCAAGCGCAAACAGAACCTGCTCGACCACGCGCGAGGACGCGCGCGTGTCGAAGAGCCTCGCGACCGTGCAGCGCGACCTCGCGGTCGACCTCGACATCACGGCCGAGGCCGCCGCGAGCCCGACCGCTCGCGCGCTGCGCGCAGTGTTCCGGAGTACGAGCTGCGCGATCCGCTGCGCCGGTTGGAGGAGGCGCTCGGCGACCCGAGACCGCCGCGCCGGCGCAGCGCCGCGAGGTCACGCTCGGCGCGTCGCCTGCGCGCGGGCGCGCTGGCGGAGATCGCGCAGCTCGGCGGGGGCGAGGGCGAGCTGTGTGTGGTCGTGCGCGCCGCCGGCCGCCGGAGGGGGCGCTGTTCGCCGAGGGCGCGCCGTGGCGCTTCGCGGCGGGCGCCGGCGAGCGAGGTGCTCGTCGGCGACTGCGAGAGGCCCGAGCCGAGGTGGTCGCGGCGCTCGGCGCGGCGCGCCGTGGTGGCCCACGACGCCAAGGCGCTGGGGTGGTCCCCCCGGCCTGGTACACGACACGCTGCTCGGCGCCTACCTGCTGGACCCCGCCCGGCGCGGCTATCCGTTCGACGAGCTGTGCGAGGAGCGCGGGCTCGTCAGCGAGCTGGAGGACCCCGCCGGCGGCCGACGCGGTGCTGTGGGCGCGCTCCGGCGGGCAGCGCGAGCAGATCGCTGAGCGCGGCCTGGCGGCGCTGATGCGCGACATCGAGCTGCCGCTGGTCGCGGTGCTGCGCGACGTGGAGATCGCCCGGAGTCGCGGCTCGACCTCGAGCGCCTGGAGGAGATCACCGCGCGCGTGCGCGAGGAGATCGCCGGGCTGGAACGCGGAAGATCCCGGCTCGCCGCGGCGAGTTCCTGATCGCCTCGCCGCAGCAGCTCGGCGAGTCCTGTTCGAGAAGCTCGGCCTGTCGCGCAAGCGCAGCGGCAAGACCGGCTACTCGACCGACGCGCGCGTCTTGCAGGCGATCCGCGACGAGCACGAGATCGTGCCGAGGATCGAGCGCTGGCGCGAGCTGTCGACGCTCGATCAAGACCTACCTGGACGTGCTCCCCGAGCTGGTCGACGAGCGCTCGCGGCTGCACACGACGTTCCTGCAGGCGGTCGCGCAGACCGGCCGCCTGTCGAGCACCAACCCGAACATGCAGAACGTCCCGATCCGCACCGCGCTGGGGCGAGATCCGCGGCTGCTTCGAGGCCGAGCCGGGACTGCTGATCGCCGCCGACTACTCGCAGATCGAGCTGCGCGTGCTCGCCCACGCTGGCCGACGAGCCGGTGCTGAAGGAGATCTTCCGCGCGCGGCGAGGACGTGCACACCGCGACGGCCTCGTCAGGTTTTTCAGGTCGCGCCCGAGGAGATCGACCCCGGCATGCGCTCGAAGTCGAAGATGATCAACTACGGGATCGTCTACGGGCTCTCCGACTTCGGCCTCGCCGACCGGCTGAACATCCCGCGCGAGGAGGCCAAGGAGTTCATCGACACCTACCTCGAGCGCTTCCCGCGGTGCGCGGTTCATCGACCGACACGATCGAGCAGGCCAGGGAGGAGGGCTACGTGACACCTGTGGGCCGTCGCCGCCAGATCCCCGAGCTGCGCGCGCGCAACTCCAGGGCGCACGCTCGGCGAGCGCCTCGCGGTCAACACCGTGATCCAGGGCACCGCGGCGGACATCATCAAGCTGGCGATGGTGCGCTGCGACGCGGCGCTCGCCGCGGCGGGGTGCAGCACGCGCCTGATCCTGCACGATCCACGACGAGCTGCTGTTCGAAGGCCCGCCCGGACGAGTCCGGACGGCGCGCGAGCTGATCGAGAGCGAGATGATCGGCGGTGGGAGCACGACCCGCCGCTGGCGGTCGACATCGGCGTCGGGCGCGAACTGGCTGGAGGCCAAGTGAGGCGCGGCCGGCGATGCTCCGATGAGCCGGGCGCTGGCGGTCTCGCTGACGATCATCGACCGGCTGCCTGGTCGGCGCCCAGCCTGCGGTCAACGCCCGACTGGGCAAGGCGATCGGCACGGTGCAGGCGGCGAGCGTGTCGTTTCTTGGTGGGGACGGGTCGTGCTGGTCGCGATCGCCGCGCTTCGTCAAACGGCGGGTGGGGCACGATCGCCCACGCCGGGAGCGCGCCCTGGTGGGCGTTCGTCGGAGGCCTGCTCGGCGCGGCCTACGTGACGGTCGCGCTGGTCGCCGTGCGAACGCTCGGCGCCGCGGGGCTCACCGCGGCGGTGATCACCGGCCAGCTGGCGATCTCGGTCCTGATCGACCGCTTCGGGCTGCTCGGCGTCGCCAAGCACCCCGTCACCGCGCCGCGCATCGCCGGGCTGGTGCTGCTGGTCGTCGGCGTGGTGCTCGTGGTGCGTCGCTGAGCTACCGGGAGGCAGGCGCGCCCGCGTGAGCCTCCTGCAGCGCCTCGGCCAGCAGGCGCACGCCCTGCTCGATCGCGGGCTCAGAGAGGTTGCCGTAGCCGAGTAGCAGACCCTGCGGGCCGCCGTGGGAGAAGCAATGCCACGACAGCCCCTCCAGGCCCACGCCGCGCCGCCCGGCGGCGGCGATCAGCGCGGTCTCGCTGACGCCGGGTGGCAGCTCGAGCAGCTCGAACAGCCCCGCCGCGTCGTCACGCGCGACTGGACACTGTGCCAGAAGGCGCCCGAGCGCTCTGAGCAGCGCCTCGCGCCGGGCGCCGTAGCGCATGCGCATCCGCCGCAGGTGACGGTCGAGCTCGCCGCGCGCGAGGAAGTCCGCCAGCGCGAGCTGGCCGATCACCTCCGAGCCGCCGTCCTCGATCGCCTTGGCCGCCGTCAGCTCCCAGGTCATCCAGGAGGGCATCAGCAGCCAGCCCAGGCGCATGCCCGGCGCCAGGCGCTTGCTCGCCGATCCGCAATACACGACGTGCTCGGGTGCAAGGCCCTGAAGCGCGCCCACCGCGACGCCGTCGTAGCGAAGCTCGGCGTCGTAGTCGTCCTCGATGATCAGCCGCTCTTCCTCGGCCCACTCGACCAGCGCAGCGCGGCGCTCGGGCGCGAGCACCGCGCCCGTGGGAAACTGGCGCGCCGCCGTGACGATCACCGCATCGGCATCCGAGGCGTAGAGCTCGCTCACGCACAGGCCCTGCGCGTCGACCGGCACGGCGACGACCTCGATGCCCGCCTGCTCGACGGCCAGCCGGTGCGGGTGCCACCCGGGGTCCTCGAGCGCCATGCGCGCAACGCCGCGGCTGGCCAGCATGCGACAGATCAGCGACAGACCCTGCAGAAACCCGGTGCAGACGAGCATGTGCTCCGGGTCGCTTGCGACGCCGCGGACCCTGCCGAGATAGCTCGCGAGCGCTTCGCGCAGCTCGGGCGTGCCTCGTGGATCGCCGTAGCCGACGGCCGCCAGCGGCGACTCGCGCAGCGCCCGGCGCAGCGAGCGCAGCCACGCCTCGCGCGGGAAACCCGCGAGGTCTGGCAGCCCGGGATGGAAGTCGTAGGGGAAGGAGGGCAGCAGCGACTGCGCCGGGCGCCGCGGCGGCGAGGTGCGCACGGCCCGCGCGACGCGCACCGGGGCGCCCTGGCTCATCGTCAGATACCCCTCGGCCGCGAGCTGGCCGTAGGCCTCGGTGACCACCCCGCGCGAGACCCCGAGCTCGCTGGCGAGGCCGCGCGTGGAGGGCAGGCGCGTGCCCGCGACCAGGCGGCCGGAGCGCACGTGCTCGCGAAGCCGGCGCTCGAGCTGCTCGTGCAGCGTGACCTCCGCGTCGGGGTCGATCTCGAGCAGCAGGCCGAGCGGAGCAACTGGTCCTCTGTGGCGAGGCATAACTGGAACTGTAAACGAGGCCAGTACGAGCGTAGGTTGAGTGCTGTCCGGCAGCCAGCAACACGAAAGGACGGCCGTCATGACCCAGCTCGACAGCAGCGTGAGGACCGGCTCGCAGGTCACCATCGTCGGAGCGGGGATCGCGGGGCTAACCGCGGCGATCGCCTGCGCCGAGGGCGGCGCCTCGGTGCGCCTGCTCGAGGCCCACGAGCAGCTCGGCGGACGTGCCCGCAGCACCGACGGGCCCTACAAAGCCAACTTCGGCCCACACGCGATGTACCAGGACGGGGACTTCTGGGCGTGGATGCGCGAGCGCGATCTGCTGCCCGCGCACGTCACGGCGCGCCTCACCGGCGTACGGCTGCGTCTGGACGGCGTCGTTCGACGCACCCCGCCGCTGGGCATGCTCCCGAGCGTGCTGCGCCTGCGCGGGCGCGAGGCCCCGGTCGACGTCGACTTTCGCAGCTGGGCGACCAGCCACACAGACGAGCGGACCGCGTCGGCGCTGTCAGCCGCGTGTGGCGTGTACACCTACCATCACGACCCGGGCGAGCTGTCGGCCGCGTTTCTGTGGCCGCGCGCGGTGCGCCTGTTGCTGACCGTGCCGACGACCGTGCGCTACCCGGTCGGCGGCTGGAGCACGCTCGTCGCGTCGCTCGAGCGCCGCGTGCGCGAGCTGGGCGTCAGCGTCCAGACCGGCATGCGCGTGCAGGAGCTCCCGGACACGCCGGTGATCCTCGCGATCGAGCTCGATCAGGCGCGCGAGCTGCTGGGCGATCAGGACCTGCGCTGGATGAGCGGCAACACCGTCTGCCTGGACCTCGGCCTGCGTCATCGCCGCGGCGACCCGACGGTCGTGTCTGACATGGACGAGGCCGGCTGGATCGGGCGCTACTCGGCGACCAACCCGCGCGTGGCGCCCGCCGGCGAGGAGCTGATCCAGGCGCAGATGCCGATCCGCCCCGGCGAGAGCGCAGATCAGGCGGCGCTTCGCCTCGAGCGGCTGCTCGACGCGGGCCTCGAGGACTGGCGCGACCGCGTCACCTGGCGTCGTCGGCAGGTGCTGGACGCCCGCTCTGGCGCGCTCGACATGCCCGGCACGAGCTGGCGCGACCGTCCGGCTGTCGACCGCGGCGACGGGGTGTTCCTGGCGGGCGACATGGTGGCGGCTCCGGGCCTGCTCGGCGAGGTCTCGTGGGCGAGTGCGATCGAGGCCAGCCGGCTCGCGCTTGATGCCGCGTCAAAGCCGGCGCGGCGCCTTCGCCGGGTCGCCTGAGCGTCGCCGTCGCGGTCGCGCTCGCACCGGCCGCGCTGCCGTCTGCGGAGTCAGGACGATGCACGCGACGCGCCGGAGTCGAG
Organism: uncultured Acidobacteriaceae bacterium; assembly: GCA_963748225.1. Lineage (GTDB taxonomy): Bacteria > Acidobacteriota > Terriglobia > Terriglobales > Acidobacteriaceae > Bog-257. Next base: position 166,648 of record CAVVHW010000006.1, on the reverse strand, counting down.
CGCTTGCTCGCGCTGGCGGCGGCGCAGCGAGCTCAGCGCGCTCCACACCAGCAGCGCCGCGAGCGCGATCGGCAGCGCCGCTGCGCCCGCCAGCAGCAGCACGGCCAGCGCGGCGCTGAGGAGGGCTCCCGCATCGTGCAGCGCCCCGGGGGGCGTGAGATCGCCGGCCGAACCGGCGCCCGAGCCCCGTTCGCCGGTCAGCGACAGCGCGATCGGCGTATAGCTGACCTGGTCGTCGAGCGAGCCCAGGGAGCCCTGCAGCCGCGAGATCTGCGCGTCGATCGCCGCCAGGCGCGCGTGCAGAGCGCCGGCGCGCTGAGCTTCAGAGGTCGCGGCGAGCTGCGCGAGCAGCGAGGACCGCTCGGCCCGCGCGTCGCCCAGCGAGCGCTGGAGCGAGCTGAGCTGTTCTGTGACGTCGTTGGTCGTGTTCGTCTCCGACAGCACGCGACCGAGCTGGGAGAGCGCGGCGATCGCGCCGGAGATGTCGGCGCTGGGCACGCGCAGCTGAAAGCTCGCGCTGCCCTGCCGTTCCTCTCCGGAGGTGGCGCTCGACTGCTGGACGTAGCCGTGGAAGGAGTTGACGATCGCGAACACCTGCTGATCGATCGCCTGAAGCCGGCTACCGGCGACCCCGACTTCCAGGGTGGCGGTGCGCTGCACGGCGCGCGGGCGCGTGATCGCCTGCGGAGCCCCGCCGGGCGGCGCCGGTTGCGCGGGAGCGCTGTGCGGTGCCGGCGTCGTGACGACACCGGCGCTGGCGCCCTGCGTCCCGGCGAACGGCGCCCTGGCCGCAGGGCCCAGGTCACTCGTCGCCCCCTTGGCGCTCGAGACGCGGGAGCTCCCGGATTCCGCGACCGCCGAGTGGGCCGACCGGCGATCTGCGGCGCCGCTGCCGAGCAGCACGAGCGACGCCGGGACGATGAGGACCGCAACGACGACCGCGATCGCCGGCAGCGGGCCGCGACGCAGCCCCAGGGCGGGCCGGCGCGGCGGCTTCGGCCCCCCAGCCTGTGAACGACCGCCACGAGCTGTTCGGCGGTGCGCGGCCTTCCCGGCCGCCTGCCGGTCCAGCCGCTCGCGGAGCTCGGGTCGCGGGCGCGGGCGATCCTCGCGCAGCAGCACCGCAAGATCGCCAAGGTCGCTGTGCTCGGGCGCGACCGCCTCTCCGCGGAGCGCCGCATCGAGCGCGTCGAGCTCCGATCGCGCGATCTCGCTCAGTGCCTGATGTTCACCTCTGGCCATCGTAAGCCCTCCTCAGCTTCTGGATCGTTCGGTGCAGCTGGGTTCCGGCGTTCGACTGGCTGATGCCGAGAACGCGCGCGATGTCGCCGTTGGAGAGGCCGCCGTGGAACTTCAGTGCGATCAGCTCGCGTTCTCGCGGCGTCAGCGTGTCCAGCGCGGCGTGCAGGACGGCCCGCTGCAGGATCTGCTCGACATCGTCGGCCATCAACGCGCCGTCATCGGGCACCTCGGCCAGCAGCGGGGCCGCGCGCTTGCGCCGGCGCAGCTCGTCCAGGGCCGCGTTGCGCGCGATGCCGAACAGCCAAGCCCGCTCGCTGCCGCGGCGCGCGTTGAACAGCCGCCGCCGGCGAAAAGCGCGCTCGAAGGCCAGGGCGGTGACGTCCTCGGCGCTCGCGCGATCGCGCAGCATGGTCGCGACGTAGGCGAACACGTCGTCGCGACTGGTCCGGTACAGCTGCTCGAGCCGGTCGCGTGAGCTCTGCGCGGGCGCGGGGGCCGTGACGGTGGTCACGTCACTACTACGAACCGCCACGGGATCCTCACACAGATCTTCGCGCGCTCGGTGACGCGCGCGCGCCAGCGGGCGGTGCTCAGGCGGTCGCGACCGCGGGAGAGGGCCGCGCGCGCTGGCTGCCGTGCGCGATCGGTCCGACGAACGAGGGCGGGGCAATCGCGAGGTAGTGATCGAAGCCCCAGCGCGCAAGACGCCGCGAACGCAGGCTGAGCGAGATCGCGCTCGGGACCGGGGTGGTCATCAGGCGCCCGATCGCCTGCTGGACGCGCAGCAGCCAGTGGTATTTCGTCGCGTGGAGTCAGAGAATGCCCCGTAGCGGCGCAGCGCCTCCAGTCGCGTGCGCCGGCCGTCGAGCACGGCGCGCAGCTCGCGCCCGCAGGCCAGGCCGAAATACAGCGCGGTGCGGATCCCCTCCGCGGTTACGGGCAGGCAGTGTCCGGCGGAGTCGCCGACGAAGAACACGCCGTCCTCGACCGCCGGGCGCAGCTCGTGGGGGATCCAGTTGCCCTGGTAGCCCTCCGCCGGCAGGCCGAGGTCGTGGGCCAGTTCAACGGTCGGCTGCTTGACGTGATGGTTCGGCCAGAACGACCCGACGCCCACGCGCAGCTCGCCGTCGGCTGGGAAGCTCCAGCTGTAGCCGGAGCGCACGTAGCGCGGGTCCAGCCACAGCTCCATGTCCTCGCCGCAGCCTCCGGGGTGAACCTCCAGGCCCCGCGAGAGCCGGGCGTTCGGCGGCTGGATCGTGGTGCGGTTGGACAGCACGCGCCGCCAGCCCAGCCCGTCGACGATCAGCGGCGCGCGCAGCTCGCCGCGATCGGTGTGCACGGTGAAGCCGTCACGACCGGTGACGGTGGCTGTCTCGAAGGCGAGCGATGGGTTGTCGGCCTGGCCGCGGAGCAGCGCGCACAGCTCGCGATAGTCGAACGTCGAGAAGGACCACGGCAGCGGCCAGCGCGAGGTGCCTGACGGTGTGTGCACGACCAGCTCGTCGAAGCTCTGGCGCAGCGAGTCCAGCAGGTCCAGCGCCTGCAGCCAGACTGTGGGCATCGCGCAGGCAGAGGTTTGCCGCTCGCCGACCTCGTACCGGTCGACCATCAGCACCTGCGCGCCGGCGCCTGCGAGCTCGCGCGCGACGGCCAGGCCCGCGAACGAGGCGCCGCAGATCAGGACGTCGCAGTCGTGCGTCAAACGGGTGCGCTGCGCACCCCGCTTTGTTGCCCGCGTCGGCATCTGCCCGAATCATACGGCTGCGCTACGCTTCGCCCGGTGCAAACGGTGATCGAGAATCCCCAGGCCCAGGTGGTCGAGGGGTCCAACGGGCTGCTGCTGGAGGTCGACGGGCAGATCGTCCCCAACTACGAGGCCACGTTCCGACCGATCGAGGAGGGCGAGGTCGTCACCGGTCAGGTCGTGCGCATCGACAACGACGAGGTGCTGGTCGACATCGGCTACAAGTCCGAGGGCGTGATCCCGGCCAGCGAGCTGTCGATCCGCAAGTCGGTCGATCCCAACGACGAGGTGCATCTCGGCGAAGAGGTCGACGCGATCGTCCTCACCAAGGAGGACCAGGACGGGCGGCTCATCATGTCCAAGAAGCGCGCCCGCTTCGAGAAAGCCTGGCGTCGGATCGAGAGCGCGGCCGAGTCCGGCGAGCCGGTCGAGGGGACGGTCATCGAGGTGGTCAAGGGAGGGCTGATCATCGACCTCGGCGTGCGCGGCTTTCTGCCGGCGTCGCTGGTCGACATCCGCCGTGTGCCCAACCTCGACGAATACATGGGCACTCAGATCGAGACCAAGGTGATCGAGCTCAACCGCTCGCGCAACAACGTCGTACTGTCCCGGCGCGCCGTGCTCGAGGAGGAGCGCAAGGAGGTTCGCCAGCAGATCCTCGATCGCCTCCAGCCCGGTCTCGTCGTCGACGGTCAGATCTCGAACATCGTCGACTTCGGAGCGTTCGTCGACCTCGACGGGATCGACGGGCTGATCCACATCTCAGAGCTCTCCTGGTCCCATGTCAACCATCCGAGCGAGATCCTCACGATCGGCGACACCGTCCAGGTCAAGGTGCTCGACATCGACCGCGACCGCCAGCGCATCTCGCTGGGGCTCAAGCAGACCCAGGAGGATCCCTGGCAGCGAATCGTGGACACCTACAACGTGGGTGACGAGCTCGCGGGCAAGGTCACCAAGGTGGTCACGTTCGGGGCGTTTGTGGAGATATTGGATGGGGTCGAGGGCCTGGTGCACATCTCAGAGCTGGCGGCCCACCATGTCGAGAGCCCGCGCGAGATCGTGCATCCCGGTGACGAAATTCGCGTGAAGATCCTCGAGATCGACTCCGAGCGCCGGCGGCTGCGCTGTCGGCCAAGCGCGTCGAGGATTCCCTCCGACTGTCAGCCGCGCTTGACGCGTTGGATAAGGGTCCAATGACTCCAGAGGAAATGGACTGGATGCGTCGGGTCGGCCAAGCCAAGTACTTCAAGCCAACCCTGTTCTCCATCAAGGGATAGAAGCACGAAATCCGGCACGTCGTCCGTGGATCGAATCAACACAGGGATCCCGCCCCTCCGCGTGTTGAGCCAGAGTCAGTCAGTACATGTCTCTCTGATTGATTTGAACTGTTACGGGCAACGCTTATCTTCCGCCGCGACGGCTATCCAGCAGTCGACGGACCGCCAACATGCCAGGCATTCCACCCTGGATCAGGAACACCAGAGGAGGTTGGTTCTTGAATATTGGGTTGCTGTTCGGCCGCGACACCCACTGGTTCGCAAGTTTCTCACTGAACAAAGTGTTGAGCGCTTGGAAGATTCCGATCAGGAGCGAGACTCGAGTCAGTTCGTCCTGAGTCAACAGACCTTTACGGTTTTTCTTCAGCCCGTAATACCTTCCGCTTGAAATGCCTCCCAGCAGTAATCTGGCATCGTGGCTCTTCAGGCCCCATTTGTCGGAGATATCGAGAAATGCTTCGATGGCCGCTGGACTCAGTCGCTTGCGGGTGGCAGAGTCAGTCAGATCCGGCAGGCTTCGAAATTCAGAGCCTAAGTCGCGAAGAGTTGTTGTTCGGAGCGCCACAGGAGAGTTCTCCGCCTATCTATTATTTTTTCTCAACGTAGGATGGCTGTCAGCTGTGTGCGTTCGCTGAAGTCCGGATGCTCCGGCTTCCTTACAGCTTTCGTATCGGGCCGGGGTACTGCGCCACGACAGGATCGTTGGTAAGCAGCGTAATGCCCTCGACCGCCGCCTGCGCCACCAGAATACGATCAAAGGGGTCTTTATGAATCGGTGGCAGGCTTTCGATGGCAACGACGTGGTCGCTGACAATCGGCAATTCGCTGTAACCGTTGTCCAGCAGGCCGCGGCGCAGCAGACGGGCCTCGACCCGAAAGTCCTTTCGCCCTAGTCCGCTCTTGATCGCTACCTCCCACAAGCTGGCAGCACTGAACAGCAACTCGTTGTCCCTGTCCTCCAACAAGGTGCGGATGTTTTTCGGCAACCGCTTGGGTTCGCCGGCCGCCCACAGTAGCAGGTGCGTGTCCAATAAGAGCTTCATTCCCTACCGCCGAAGAGCTTCTCGATCTCCTCGCTGCCCATTTGGTCGAAGTCGTCCGGTACGGTGATTTGTCCCGCCATGAACCCCAGACGCTTCACCTTGTCGCCAGTGGGGGCGTCAGCGCGGTAACCTTGACGACCGGTTTGCCCGCCTTGGCAATGATGAAGGGCTCGCCCTTGGACGCCGCTTCCACCAGTTTCGAGAGCTGCGTTTTGGCTTCGTGAATGTTTACAGTTTTCATGACATTTATAGGACTTAGCTAAGTTGGTTTAGTTATAAGAATCTGACCGCCCGGCAATGTCAGCCCGATCGCAATGGAAACGAGATCGGCGCTTTCGATGCCCTGCACGATGGCTCAACTGAAAACGATCGTCTAAGTAGACGCCCTTGGCTGCCTGCGTCGACGAGGCCGCCCTGTTGGCTGGCGGCACTCGAGGCCGGGCTGCAGCGCATCCTGTTAGAACAACGAGAGCTGCTCGACGTCCTGGATTCTACGGACGCATTGCCCAGGAATATCTTTATCGCTCCTCCGTGCGGAATCCGGGGGTGATTCCACTGAAAACGTGGGTGACTCTGGAACTCCGGGACCCTTGCTTTCTGTTGCTGCAATCAGAGCTCCGTCTCCTGCGGTTGGAAATCGTCGAGGGCCGCAGCTGCCGAGCGCTTCGCCAGACGGTATCCGCAGATTCCCCAATCCCCTTGTTCTCCACCAGCTCCCGCGCCATCGCCGTGAGCATGTCGTCATCACCGTCAATGGCCTGCAGACCTTCGGAGGCAAACTTGCCCTCCATCGCCAACGCCACGAGGAGCTTCTTCCCCATCAAGCGGAGACAGACTTCCTGCATCGTTCCCTTGTAGGCAAAGAACTTCACCTCCACGGGGCGTCTCTGTCCGATGCGCCATGACCGGCGGCTGGACTGACGTAACGTATGCAGTGAATAGCCCGTCTCGTGAAACAGGATGGTCGGAAAGTCCAGGAGATCCAGCCCGGTCTCAACGATCTTGGGATGGCAGATTGCGACATCGATTCCACGGCGCAACTGCTCCCGGTACCAGGCTTCCCGCCTGTGAGTGGGAACGCTGGCCCGCAGGATCGACGCCCGTATTCCCTCGGCGCGAAATAGCTGTTCCAGCCGTGCGTAACGTCGTGCTTGTTGGTGTAAACCGCAAAGACCTGGCACTTGCGGCCACGTGCGAGTTGGGCTTTCACCTCTTCGATCAGTGCCCGCTCTTTGGCATACGTTTCGTTCTTGTCCAGATCAACCGTTTCGGCAATGACAAACGATTCGCGGCATTTGGTTTCCGGGTCAAATTCAGACCCGTACAGAGTGCCGAAACCATACGGATGGTCCGGCCATGCCAGCAGTGCGTTCAGCATGGTGCTCGCGACGCTGCTGTTTCCGCGATGCTCCTTCAGGCAGGCAGTGATCTCCTCTTCGAGTTCCTCATAAGCCGTCTTCAGCGGCTCTTCCATCGCCACCGGTACGACTTCCTCCCGGTAGCTTGGCAAACCGTCCGAGATGTCCTCCAGGCCGATGAACGCGCAGTGGTCCATCAGATACTTGCCGAACAGCAGCGGCGAGGCGCCGGGCTTGCGTTTGATCGTGACCGTCTTCTTGGTTTTCTTTGAGCAGGCGTTGTCTTCGACTGTGATGCGCTCAATGGTCTCGATCACCCCGAAGTCGCGGGTGAATCGCTCCCGTCCGGCTGAGCCCCATTCGTAGCCGTCCTCGGTCATGCGCTTGGCATCGGTGCGGAACAGGGTGTTGAACAGATCATCCGCATAGCCAGAAAGCAGGGTTCCCGTGAGTCCGAGGAACCGTCTTGCCGTTTTGTTGAGCACGCCAAGAGCATTGCCCTGGGCCGTGTCGCCGGCCAGTTGGTGGATTTCATCCGCAATGGCGTAATCCCACCATTCCGGCATGAAGCGTCCCATGTATTCCGTCGGCGCCATGCGAACGATCTTGTTGCCGTCCGCCTGCCAAAGCGCGGAGTACTTGGTCTTCCCTGCCTTCGAGTCCTCCACGATCTGGTGCAGGCGCTTCTTCTCGAAATCGAGCGCGCTCAGCCGCACCCCATCCGTCTCGACAGGACAGCCGGTGTCCGGGTTCGTAAGCGACCCGAGGTACCTTCCTGAGCGGCTTTTGCCGTAACAGTGCTTCCAGAAATACGAGAGCTTCGCTTTCTCTCGGCCAATGCAGAAGATCGTGGTTCCGGGACAGAGACTTCGCCACCCTTTCCGCCCCAGACGCCGCAATTCAGCCAACGAGGTGTGCAGCCCTTCGCGCACGATTTCGCCGCGCCGCAGCCGGACCTCGTTGATGCCATGCGGCTGTGTCGGATCGCCACCATTGCGCATGTCGTCGATCAGGAACACTCGCACCTGAGGCAGCGTTAAGAAGGTCTCCCGCGCCCATTTCTCGACCAGGTGCGGTGGCGCCATGACCAGGCCCGAATATGGCCTGCCGGCGCTATGAACCAACATGCTTCCGAGAGCAATGAGTGTCTTGCCAGAGCCGCACTCTGCGACAACGTTTGCATTGCTTGCCAACTGCCAACGCTTGCTCACGCCCATGATGGCCAAGGTCTGCGCCGGATACGGCGTACGCAGCATATGCGAGAGCAATGGAGACGGTGCCTCGCCTGCACCAAACAGCGCCGGGTACGACGACAAAATGCGTTCGCCGATCTCCTCACTGTGAGTTCGGAGATAATCATGGATAGTGTCGAGGTTTTGCATGGATTTCTCCGGGAAGGTGTCCCGGCAGGAGTGGGTGAGAGGGGGATGAAGCTGGAGGTGGAGTGCTATTCCGGTCGGATAGCGGACGAAAGGCCGGTTCGCTTTCGGCTGGACGGACACGAGTACATGGTCGAGGAAGTACTGGACCAGTGGTACGGCCCGTCAGATGTCTTTTACAAAGTCCGTGCAGATGACGGCAATCTCTACATCCTGCGCCGGGAAACATCGACGCCCGACGGACCTTGGCATCTGGAGTCGTTCCGGCAACTGCCACGCCAGAGCTGATTTGGGAGGTTGATCGTCGTCAGCCTTTGCCAATTCGTCCGCTGCGGCTCAGGACCCACCACCTTCAATCTTCCTCCGGCAACATGAACGTCATCACTGGCTCGCCGTCATCGCCAGGTCCAGAGACTGCTTTCAGCGTTACCAGCCGCATCCCCTCTGGCCCACTCCTGGCGGTCGCGTCGATCCGTCTCGTTTGACGACAGTGCCGGATCAGCAACGATGCAGTAGAAGTCGAACAGCAGGTTGCACGGGTCAATGCGTCTGGCCGGGACTCTCCCCTTGACGGCCGCATGGAACATCCAAACCACATCCCAGAAGCGGCCTTCCAAACTCTGGCCTGGCGGCAGGTTCGCCTCCTCATCTATTGGCCACACGTAGCGATGAAATGCGGTAGCGGTCATCGCGAGTGGCCACTTCATAAGCTGGCGGCGCATCTCGCCCATTGGAGCCTGCTCGCAATCGACCAGAATGCCGTCCTCGATCGCTTGCTGGCGGGTGTAAACGCTGATTACTTCGACAGATTCGTCGCCGGAGCACGCCGGCTGGTGACGGCCGTTCATGCCCCCGCACGACGCACAAATGCGGTCGCCTGTATGTAAGAGCGCCATGGATTGCAGCCCTCCCAGAACTGTTCAGAATGTGGGTGTGGTGTGGATACCTCGGCGAATGGTCGGTTCTCCGCCGCAGTCAGCGAAGGCCCTTGTTCACGCCGGAATCAGGCAGTCTTCTTGATGAGCTGGATTTCGGGCCATTCGACGGCCCCATTTTGGGCAGGAAACGCGAGCCGATTGCTGCGCAGCCCCTTCCGAAGCAGCGCCAATAACTCTTTCCGCTTGGCCTTGACGGCCACTCCGGCATATCCAAACGCGGGAAGTGGCTGAATACGCTTTTGCTGGTGCAATTGCGAGATCATCCACGGTCCCCATTCTGGCGTGGCGGGCAGGCCGTAGTGCCGCACCAGCGAAGACCAGATGAAGGATTGGTCGTCGCTGATCAGGAGCAGTTTCCCATCGGAGGTCGTGTCCGCCAATTCCTGCGAGCAACTCACAAGATGCCTCAGCGGCCGCTTCCGGCCGGGAACCATGATGGAGCCTCGGAAGCACAGCGGCTTCTCGCCCAGCGAGACGATGCTCTCTTCACCGTAAGGATCGACCACGGTAAATGAGTCACCGTTGGCAAAAGCGGCAGCCAGGGCGCCGATCTCCACGTCGCCGCCAACCACTGAGACCAAGTGGGCTTTGCCTCGGTCCTCACCTACAAAGGCATCCAGGAAAACGCGAAGGTTGGTTGCCGTCTTTTCTGTGCGCCGCCGATAAACGAGTTTGCCGAAACGTTCATGAGCGTTCTTCATCGCCAGGCTTGGCCTCCTTGGTCTCCTTCAACTCGATGATCTGGCCACTCTCATAGGCGAGGGTCAGTTCATGGCTGAACCGTTCGCGTTTGCGAATGATGGTCTCCCCCTCGGCTTCACCTTCCTCGTTGAACTCATCGACATACTTGACCGACCGCCAGTGGGCGATGTGGCGCGTTTCGCCTTCCCCGAAGAAGCCGTTGAGCATGCCACTGCAGGCCAGCAGGCCAACGTGGCCTTTATGAAGCGGCGTCACCGGCCGGCCCGTCATCTTCTGCTGCTTGCGTACAAGAATGCCGCGCGCGTTCTGCATCGCCACAGACCGCTGCAGGGCATCCTCAATCTCATCCAGCGGCAGTCCTGTGTAAGTGATGGTTGCGGGCGATGATGGTGGAATCGCGTAACGCTCACTCACTTCTTGGTTAAGTACCGGCAGCAACTGCGGCTTATACGCAATCCGCAGCAACTCCTCCGCTCCCTTAGGCTCCCCGCGCAGATGGGCTTTCTTTCGTCTGCCAAACACCACGACTTGGTTGAACCGGACAGACTCCGGATGCTCCAGTCGGAAGGTGCTGATACGGTCAAACTGGCTGGCCAGGAGACGTGCGCATGTTCCGACTGCGGGAGCCGGAACCACGAACACCAGCACGCCCTCGCTGGTCACCCAGCGATAACAGTGCTCCAGGAACACCAACTCCATCCTCTTATTACTGTGTGGCCCGAACTCGCTGTCGTAGGGCGGATTCAGATACAGAAGTGAACAGGTTTCTGCCAGCACGCGGCACTCAAATGCGCTGCCGTGGACGGTCGCAATTCCTTTCGCTGCGGCTGCCGCAGCTCGGTCCGCATCGAGTTCAATGCCCGCGAGGAATGCGCCGGTGTCTTTGGTGATTTCGATCAACGCCGTACCGTCACCGACACAGGGATCGATGGCTGCATACGGCGCTGACGAGACCAGCAGCGAACGGATGTTCCGGGCCTCGTCGATTGGCAGGGGATAATAGCCGAGCTTGAGGCGGCCAGCGTTGCGCATCGTTCCTCCCAGAGGTTGACGTGTGTTTCTTTAGGCTGCGTGTGGCTGGGTTGGACCAGCGAGTTCTTCGAGTCCGAGGACAACGTTTTGCAGGGTTTTGATGTCCGCGATCTCGTTCAGCGGTGGGACTTGCAGCTTATCGAGCAGCCCCTTCACCGTGTTCGGGTCGAGCCGTTGGGTAACAGCTTCCAAACGGTCCAGGCCGCGCGTTGCGGACTCCAGCATCTGAAGGACCTTCCCTTTGATGGCTGCGTCGCGGATTAGCTTAGGCTGGTTGGCGCGCCCGTACTCCCGCAGAATGCCTCTGAATAGCGCCGTACCGACGGCCTTCTCCAATCCCAGAATGCGCGCGTCCAGATCGTCGCCGGAGCCAGCCGCCGCCGAGCCGTTAGACTTTGCGGTTTGGGCGTGACCGTTCCCGCCGCCATCGGTTGGCCGAGTTTGGCTTTTCGTAGCCTGGCCATGGTTGCCGTTGCTGCCCTCCGTTCGAACCAATGTCCTGGTTCGATGCGTTGGCTGTTCCGTTCCCATTCCTGCCCGGCGCCCGCATCCCCTTGCGCCAGTTCTCCGGTAGAGCCCAGGCTGACAATACCGGTGTTCTGACAGGCTGGCGGTTCTGGTCCAATCGACCCAGATCGCGGGGATATCGTAGAAATACCGGCCAAGACCAAGGCAAGAGCACGCCCGCTTGAACGCCTGGGCGTCGGCTGAGGTCATCCCGTTGTCATCGTCGGCCCATTCTTCGCCGGTCCCTGAATGCGACCCAATGCCAAGGACCGTGACCGTGCAGGTGACCAGCACCTTGCCCGAGACGATGCTCTCGCCCTTCTTTATACGGGTGATATTGGTCATCGTTTCGACCTTGTACTCACGCGTCCAGCCCTGTGGCGTGAAGAGCGCGTTCAGCCGGTCAGTGTAGGCGCGGGAATCGGCGTACGGCACGATCTGGCCGCGCTTCTTGTCGTTGGTTGTGTTGGTAACCCGCCACCGGACTTGGTCGGGTGAAAACGGGACTTCAAGCTCCGAAAGGAGCTTGGTCACATCCAGTCTCGAGGACAATGTTGGTGTGTCTTCAGTTGGCATGGCGAGGCACCCTCCTTCAGGTACCTGGGGATTTGTTGAGCTCGGTTGTGATTTGGGGAATACGAACTATGTGTTCGCGGGATTTCGGGTCTAAGTCGCGAGGCCCTCTGATCGCTTCGGGTTGCGTCTCACACGACAACCTACAAGCTCTCAACACCTTCGTTGTGCCATTATGGATGCGGGATCCTCAAAGCGCGGCTTATTGCCGCTGCTCGATACTCCTCCCTCTCTTCGGTGCGCAAAATGATCTGACGAGATGAATCAGCGGATACTTCGATTGAATCGGTAGCAGAACAACAGGAGACGATGATGTATTACAGCAAAGGCAACTACGAAGCATTTGCACGTCCGCGTAAGCCTGCAAATATTGAGACCAAATCCGCTTATCTCGTGGGCGGCGGTCTGGCTTCACTGGCAGCTGCTGCCTTTCTGGTCCGCGATGGCCATATGGCCGGCGATCGCATCACGATTCTGGAGGCGTCGACTCTTGGAGGTGGCGCGCTGGACGGCGCCGGAAATGCAGAGACCGGCTGGCTGATCCGCGGTGGCCGCGAGATGGAGGACCACTTCGAGTGCCTCTGGGATCTCTACCGATCGATCCCTTCTCTGGAGATCGAAGGTGCTTCGGTGCTCGACGAGTTTTACTGGCTCAATAAAGACGATCCAAACCGTTCGCTGCAGCGAGCCACGATCGAGCGAGGTCAGGATGCCAAGACCGGAATGGACTTCACGCTTACCTCAAAAGCGCGAAGGGAGATTGTCGCTCTTATTCTTGAGCTTCCCGAACAGCTCTACGATAAGCGAATCAATGAAGTATTCGGGAAAGACGTCTTCGACTCGAACTTCTGGCTCTACTGGCGAACGATGTTTGCCTTCGAGGAGTGGCATAGCGCGCTCGAGATGAAGCTCTATCTTCAGCGCTTCATTCACCACATCGATGGTCTGCCTGACTTCAGCACTCTGAAGTTCACCAAGTACAACCAGTACGAATCTCTGGTTCTGCCGCTGACCACATGGCTGCGTCAGCAGGGCGTCAAGGTCCTGTTCGACACACAGGTGATGAATGTCGTGTTCGATATTGCACCCGACCACAAGGCGGCGAAGCGGATCGAATGGATTCAGAAGGGACAACAGGGCGGGATTGATCTTACGGAAGACGATCTGGTCTTCGTGACGAATGGCTCGCTGGTGGAGAACTCCGATTGGGGGGACCATCATACCCCTGCGAAATTTGACACCATCGTCCACGATGGCGGCAGCTGGCATCTCTGGCGAAATATCGCTGCCCAGGACCCGTCGTTCGGAAGGCCAGACAAGTTCTGCACCAGGACCGAGGAATCGCAGTGGGATTCCGCCACGATCACGACGCTCGACCCGCGGATATCCGCTTACATTGAGAAAATCGCGAAGCGGCCAACCAGGACAGGCAAGGTGGTCACAGGCGGCATCGTCACCGTGCGCGATTCGTCATGGCTTCTAAGCTGGACTGTCAACCGTCAGCCACACTTCAAACAGCAGCCCGCCAATCAGACCGTCGTATGGTTCTATGCGCTCTTCACCGACCGGCCCGGAGACTATGTCAAAAAGCCGATGCGAAACTGCACGGGCAAGGAGATTACAAAGGAATGGCTCTACCATCTTGGCGTGCCTCTTGATGAGATCGATCAACTGGCCGCCGACGGCGCCATCACGCGTCCTTGCATGATGCCCTTCGTTACTTCCTTCTTCCTGACCCGCAACGGCGCTGACCGGCCAAAGGTCGTGCCCGATGGAGTGAAGAACTTCGCCTTCATCGGCCAGTTCGCAGAATCGACACGAGACTGCATCTTTACAACGGAATACTCCGTCCGGACGGCAATGGAAGCGGTGTATCAGCTCCTCAACATCGAGCGTGGAGTTCCTGAGGTGTTCGGTTCCATCTACGATGTCCGCGAACTCATTAAATCGACGGTGTTCCTGCGCGACCGTGAGAAGTTGCCAATACCATTGTTTGCCAAACACTGGGTGGAAAAGACGGCCATCGGACGGTTGCTTGAGGAGTACGGACTTATCTGAGTTACTCTACGGGCTCACATACGATACGATTTGCTTCGAATGTCACTTGATGACACCAGTGCTTAGCACAGGCATCGAAATACAGGGACGAGGAATCTATATCGTTCGTCAGAACGGCACGTCCTGGTCTGTCGCTGTTGTCTCGTCGTAGCCGCTTTCGGCGGGTCCCGATGGCCGTTTCCGCTGCCCTTGAATCCAGGAACTCGATCCTGTCGACGTAGACGAGATCCCTGTAGTGCTTGGCACCCGTTTGTTTGTCGTCCCAAGACTCCGTGCGCTTCCGGCCCTCCACATAAATGCGGGAGCCTTTGTGAAGGTGTTCGCCGGCGATCTCTGCCAGGCGATTGAAGGCTTTCACGGCAAACCATTCCGTATGTTCCTGCGGTTCGCCGTCTTTGTCCTTCCATCGTTCCGTGGTGGCGACGGAGAACTGTGCGATGGCCGTACCCTGTTGGCTGTATTTCACCTCAGGATCACGGCCGAGATTTCCGATCAACAGAACCTTCTGCATAGCGTTTAGCCTCCTTATTGAGAATGTGAGATTGATTGCGAGAGTGGTGAGGCGAGGTCTTTGACAACCAAACAGCGGCACTGACCCGAGGCATTTGGCCTTGGGCTTCATAGTTGGCCCGTCATGCGGGCCAAGACAGATCGGGTGCAGGAGTCAAGAAGAGAATCAGGAAGGTTGGATCTGACGGAATTCTAGCTGTCCGTTCCGTCCGTAAGCGGGATTTCGTATTCCTCTATTTCTGCCGTGTCGCCAGACAGATTGATCTCGATGGCGCGATTTACGAGATCGCGATCGCCGATGTAGTCCAACACGGTTTCAAGCAGCGCACGCTGGATTGCCGGAGCTACGCTAGGGACGAAAATCACTAGGCCAGGGTGAATCTGCTCCTTCCGAAACAGCCGCCGGAAATCGATGGCGTTGTTGGTAACGAGAGTGAAATCCTCATCTCGAATTCTGAGCATGAGTTCGTGGTCTTTTAGACCGCTCATGCCCAGATGGGCCACGTGGTAAGCCTCATAAAGCCGGTCGGTTGCTACTTTAACCAGGCTCGTATGCAGGCATTCATCGATCAGTAACTTGACTCTACGCGACACGCCGCAACTTGCCCTTCTTGCGCCCTACCGGCTTCGTCCCAGACCAGGGCTGTATCGGCGGCCGTCCACGTCGAGGATGGGTGGTCGCGTAGATGCCCGCATACTCCACCATCTCGCGAGTCAGCGATGGGTACCCCTCCAGGATCTCGTCGATCGGCGTCCCCTGTTCGATCATGTCGGCAATCAGGTAAACGGGGATTCTCGTCCCACGAAACACAGGCGTGCCCGCCATAATTTCTGGGTCAGATTGGACCGTGCCCGAGACCTTTTCCAGGTTCTGAAGCTTGCTGCTCATTTTCCCTCTTGCCCCTCCCACGTCGATGATCAGCGCATCGGTGTACTTAAGTTGCTTCTGCTGTGGCTCGCTCAACACCCGGCGAAACACTTCTCTTCGCATGCGTAACGGCAGCCGCTTTAGTCCCTCTGCATGAAGCTGCAAACAGAGTAAGCTGGCGTACGGAACATAGCGGCGACGCACTCCACCTGCGCGGACGATTCGAATTGGCACAGCGGCGTCTTCGATCGCTTTATTGACTGCCTTGACGGACAAACCCGTCACCCAGGAGGCTTCAGCCACGGTAAATTCTGCAGCATGCATGATGCTATTAATATACCCTATGTAGGGACGAATTACCATGTGGCGCTGCGCTACGAACACCCGCTTGTACCTCCGCACGTCATGCAGCGGTAGCAGGTTCCGCTCCGTACCATCAGCGAACCGCAGATGTTGCAGGCGGGCGCGTCTCCCATCTGGATAAGTTCTCCGAGCGCTCCAACCGGATCCGTACCATTGGCATCCCTAGCTGGCTGAATGGGCATCGGAAGGGCCTTGAACAATTCGCCCTGGTCACCGGTGATGAATTTCCGTTCGAGCCACCGGAACATGTAGTCCATAATCGACTTCGCGTAGCCGATCTTGGGATTTCCGGACCAACCGCTGGGCTCGAAGCGCATGTGGGTGAATTTGCTCGCAAAGCACGTCAAGGGGCACGCCATACTGCAGAGCAAGCGATACCGCAGTTGCAAACGAATCCATCAGCCCGGAGATGGTCGAGCCCTGCTTTGCCATGGTGATGAAGATCTCTCCTGGCAGCCCATCCTCGTAAACTCCGACCGTGAGATATCCCTCCTGCCCGGCGATGGAGAAGTGATGGGTAAGTGCCCGCCGCTCGTCAGGCAAATGCCGACGAACCGCGCGCGTGGGTTCGGAACGCTCTGAACCTGCGCTCTCGTTCACCGCGACTTCACTTTCGTCAATCGGGGTTATCCGATTTGTCGCTGCCATATCGAACCTCATTTCCCGCAAGTCGGGATGGCACATGCTCTGGCCGGCAATCCCCTTTGGACTTGCGATTGAAGGCATAAATCATCAGTGGCGTGCCGGTCGCTGCGGCAAGGAATGCACCGCCCGGGTTCATGTGCAGGCCGCCTCCGATCGTTACGAACAAAAACACAAACAGACAGAAAACCAGCGCGTAGTTCTTGACCTTGCTATGCATCGCTATTCACTCCTTCCGTTCAGCCATGTCAGGCTGTGACACTTTCCGCGGCGCACACCTGTTCCTCTTCCTTCTGCGGCGGCTCTGACAAAGTGGCAATGGGAACAGCCATCGCAGTTCACCGCCTCGTTATCGCGCGCACCGCCTGGCGAAACCGCTTCGGGATCCTGACTTCTTCGCCGGCGAGCGAATAAAACGTCGGCAATACAGTGCCAGCTTTGTTTTTGTCTTTCCGGACAAATCCAGATCCAGCCGTCCATGAATTCCGCGAAACAGGACTCTTGTCTCCAGTGGAGGTCGCTTTCCATCGTTGGTCGAACCTGGTCGATGCTGCGTGATCAGCAGTTCGTAGGTCCGTCCCTTGCGCAGCATCTCGACTCGCACCAGCACCGGCGCCACCACGACGGCATGCAAGCCGTTCACTCCGATCGCCTCTACCGGATGCAGCCACTCGATTGGCTGGCCATCTTCTTGGGTGAAGGTGACGTATCGCCCCAGGTCTCCAACCGCGCCGCCCGACTCCAACCCGCGCACCACATAGCGTTTCGCAAGGTGCTGGTGTTCCAGGCTTACCGGCGAATGGGCGAAGATTCCTCGCTCTTTCAACACCCGCAGCGCTTGCCGCGATAGCCTCAGCCCCAGTACATCTGAAAATCGCTTCTGCTTCATGACAACAACACTCTCCTTGTCTCAGGCGGAATGCCGTACGCGAATCGGGCAGCCGAGGGCAGCCCGAATCATCTCCTTGGTGCAGCCAGCCCAGCATTTGTAAAAGCGGGGATCTTCGATCAGGATGGCCAGGTTGTCGCCGCTCCGGTCGTGTCCACAGTCCGCACAAGATGGGACAGCGTGCGACGTAATTCCGGCCGACCTTCCGCACGGTACCCACGTGTTCCAAAATGCGGAATTCTGATCGTCCGTTCCCAGTTTTTCGTAGCGTTGAAGTGACCCTCTCCGGACGCGGCGAGAAATCCGGCTCTGGCCTTTCCTTGCCAGCGATGAACCTCCGCAGTTCTTCCTCGGTGACTTTTCGCAGACGGTTGAGGTATGCGATCTGGTCCTCCAGCGTGTAATCGGCGCCGTAAAACCAAAATCGGCGATTGGCGCCTCGGTGGATTCCCAGGGGTCCGCGAATCGCGTTGCCAAACTCTCCGGATCCGATGGCATCGTGCTTCGGAAACACCTCGATGCCGTCCGCCAAGCCCGAGCCCTTCACCGGCACTCCCAACCTCAGGGCAAGATCATGGATGTAGATTCGGCACTCCTTGGCCAGCAAAGGCGTTGCCAGGAAGATCCAAAGATGCCCGCCGCGCTTGCTCATTTCCAGCGCCGGCTCCACCTTGTCCTGTGTCAGGTGGTACTGCAGCTTCAGCAAGTCCTCCATGGAGTTCTTGTAGTCGGCGTCGATGGCGACCCATTTACAGCGCTGGGTCGACGGGTTGATGGCATACAGGCCGACCGTGATCTTGCCTTCCAGGTGTTGGCGGATGGTTCCCTCGGTCAGCATCAGGGGTATGTCTGTCCCTTTCTTGCTTGGCCGGAAGTAGTAGTGCCGCCCTGTTTCCGGAGTGCGGCCGCAGGGACTGCATCGTGTAGGCGCGGCGGTTCACGAACAGCCTTTGGTAATCCTCGACGACCTGCCGGGTTGCCGTGATTGTCGTTGCCATTAACCCGTCACCTCCTTCTGGCAAATTCGCGAATCCGGGGCTCGTGTTCGCCATTTCCCCACACGGTTTTCGGATGTGGGTGTCGTTAGATAACCCGGAATATTTTTTCTGTCAAACGGCCGTCTCAGGCCGCATTCCGGGCATTACCACCCACCGCAAACCGGAGCGCCAAAGTCCTGGCCGCTCAATGAGATCGAGGAAGTTACAGTCCTTCAGGAGCGTTTCGAGTTGGCTTACGCTGTACCCGCCGAATTGTTCGTCCTCGAAGTCCACGGCGTACCAGGTTCCTTTCTTGCGGTCGAGGACATAGACCGCCCCAGAATCCGGATCTCCGGGCACGAGCAAGAACAGCAGGACCGACGCCGGCAACTCGATCCAACGAACGATCTCGACGTTTTCGGCAACCTTTATCAGTGCGGCTATCGCTGTCTGCAGATCGACGCCGGGGTCGAGTTGCACAACGGGTTCAACCATCATTTGTCCAAACATTGCAGTGATCCTTTCCGGGCAGTCCGCCCAATTCGTGTTGTGTTGAAAGCCAAGGCAGACCAATGGCGCACACCTCGGCTGACGCAGGAGGCAGCAAGCACGCTAAGGGTCTTGTTTTGTTGGCAGTACTAGGGTTGAGAGTGGGTGACAGCAGAAAGAAAATCGTTAAGCGGGATGATCGCTATATAAAGGATGTAAGTCGCACGCTCAGATTGATCACCACCCGGCGATGGCGCCGAAAGGTAGATGTCTGACCCACCAACTATGCCGCTGGCAACCCGGTTCGGCATCTCCTCCAAGCCGGCATCTCGGGAGTTGACATCAGCAGGCACTTCCGCGCATAGCCGACTATTCGTCCAAGTGACGGGAAGCGCGTTTATCGAGCTGTCGTGGGAGTCCGAGTTCGCTTCAATGAGTGATTTGCCCTGTTCACGTCAACGCACAACGAAGATCCACCTTGCGGAGATTGGTTTGTGACCGGTGGAATCCGGTTACCCTTCTTGCCAACCAGGTGGAGCGCCACGCATACCCCGAATCCGTCCAATTCGCGTCGAGTCCGAGCTGCGGCTTACAGTTCGCGAATCGCGGTCACAGGGTTCCGGCGCATCGCTCGATGTGCGGGAAGGTAGCATGCTAGCAATGACATTGCTCCCAGGAGCATGACGACGGAAACGACGGTGACGGGATCGTTGGCGCCGATTCCGTACAACAGCCGGGCGATGATACGTGTCAGTCCCAACGCAAACGCCAGTCCCAGCGCCAGCCCAATGCCTGTGAGCCACAATCCCTGCAACAGCACGAGCCGCAGCACATCGACGCGCGAAGCGCCCAGAGCCATTCGTACTCCGATCTCGTGGGTCCGCATTTGGGTTCGATAGGCCACGACTCCGTAGATCCCGGTTACCGCAAGAACCAGCCCGATCAGCGCGAACATTCCCGCCAGGGCGCTCTGTATGACAGCGAAACTGCTCGCCATCTGGGTACTCTCTCGCATGGGACGCACATCGAAAACCGGCAGCCGTGTATCGATTTCGTGGATGGCGTTTTGCACCGCTGGCGCCAGGTCGACCGGATTTCCCTCGGTCTTCACCTGCACGATCGTCTCGTACCCCGCCTGGAAAAAGCTCATATACACCATAGGCTCCGGTGACTCATTCACGAATGTATGTGTTGAATTCCTCACAACGCCGACAACCGTGAAAAGTCTGCCCCACACCCTGAGTTTCTTTCCCAGCGGATCCTGCCCTGGCCAGTAGCGCCTCGCCGCGGTCTGATCCACGATGAGTACCCTCGGGGCCTTTTCATCGTCATCCGGTGTAAACTCGCGTCCTTCCAAAATGGGTATATGAAGGGATTCGAAATACCGCGGGGCCACCTCGGCGTGGTACACCTGCAAAGATTCATGGGGGTGCGGCACATACCCTTCCGGATACGCATCGCTCGCCCTTGTGGCTCAGGGTCATCGGAATCCAGTCCGTAAGAGACGCAACCTTCACGCCGGGCAATGCCGACACGCGATCAAGTATCTTGTGACGGATCAACTGTTCCTCGTCGTGGCTGTAGCCGGCAATATTCAGCCCCACGGACGCAGTGAGAATGTGGTCCTGCTCAAATCCGGGATTCGCGCCGGCGAGATTCCGCAGTGTTCGCAGAAATAGCCCGGAGCACAACAGCAGAGGAAGTGAAAGCGCGATTTGCGCCACCACCAGCCCGCTGAGCAATTTCCGGTTGCGTGAGCCGCCGGAGATACTTGCAGACTCTGCCTTGAGTACCTCAATGGCCGGCGCGTGGGACGAACGCCAGGCGGGGAGCGCGCCGCACAGCATGCCGGCCAACAGGGACGACACCGCAATCCCGATTACCACCTTATGGTCCATGCTCCCGTTGAGTATGAGGGGATTCGAGTTCGCCGGAAAGAACCATGCGAATGTCTTCGATGTCCACGATGTCAACACAAGGGCCACGGCTCCTGCGACGATGGAAAGCACCACGCCCTCCAGCACCATCTGCCGCACCAGTTGAATACGATTCGCCCCGAGCGACTGCCGGATCGCAAGCTCACGCCGCCGGGATACAAACCGCACCAGCGTGAGCGTAGCCACGTTCGCGCAGGTCAGCAACAGCACCACAGCGGCGAAGGCCAGCAGAATGGGCAGCGTCGCCGCCATGTATCCGTTGGCGCCGAATGGCGAGCGCCACATGGGATCGAGCGTGATCCGGTTATCGCCCAGATGCTGGTCCGGATACGCCGCCACAATATGGTGCATCAGGGTGTCGAGATCCTGGGCTGCCTGGCCACGGCTCACGCCGGGCCGCAATCTTCCTATTACGTTCAGCCAGTCCGCATCCCACGCGATGCGTCATCCGCCACACATCCGTCCCGAGGGGATCGAGCGTTACCCACAGATCTTCACGGATCCCGGGCATTGCTCCGACAACCCCCTCCGGCGCCACACCGATCACCGTCACAGGATGCCGGGCGATCTCGATCGACTTGCCCACAATTGCCGGGTCTTCGGCATAACGGGTCTTCCAAAGCGAGTAACCCAGGACCACGTTGGGAACTGGACGTGACTCCTCTTCAGGCAGAAAGAATCGCCCCAGCACCGGCTTGATGCCGAGCACATCGAAATAGTTCGCCGACACGTTCGCAATATAGACACGCTCCGGCTGTGCACCGCCAGTCAGCGTGATCCAATCGTGATGATATGCAAGTATTCCGGCGAAGGTGTGGTTCTGCTCGCGCAGATCGCGATAGTCGAGATACGAGAAGGGCGGAGTCGGAGAGAAGTTCCGTTCCCCCCGCTGCAGGCTAACAAGATCGCCCGTGTCCCGCGCGCCAGGAATCGGACGCAACATTGTGCCGTCGATCCAACTGAATACGGTGCTGTTGGCGCAAATAGCTACTGCCAGCATCGCCGTCGCGGTGATCGTAAAAGCCGGGGCTCTTGCGCAGTTGCCGTAACGCGTAACGGACATCCCGGCCTAGTTGTTCAAGCCAGCGCTTGGCCCCACATGTCGCGCGTCACATCTTGCACTAGAGGAATATTTCCAAACTCCCGCGCTGCCGCTTGTCGCGCCGTCTCTGCCGTCTCGCCTCGCGCCACTCGATCTGCAATCGCCATCTGCAGGTGAGCATCGATCTCTTCCTGCAATTCGCGCTTGCGCCGCTGAAAACCGAAGCTCGGGAACCACTTCATGACTCACTCTCCTCCGGCTTGACGTACATCACCGACCCAATCGCTTCGACAATCCGCTCCCATCGGCCCAGATCCGAGGCCAACTGCTTTTTCCCCTTGGCTGTGATTCGGTAGTATCGGGCTTTTTGCTTGCTCTCTGACTGCTTCCATTCAGACTGCACCCAGCCCTGACGCTCCAATCGATGGAGAGCCGGATACAGTGATCCGGTCTCCACCTGAAGCACATCTCCGGATCGCAAACGTAAAGCCTGGACAATGCCATATCCATGCTGCGGTCCCCATTGCAGCGTCTGAAGAATGAGCATGTCGAGTGTTCCCTGCAGCAGCTCAATCCGGTTTTTATACTGGTCTTTCTCGTTCATAGATGTAGACACTCTACTCCCAATGGAGGTAGATCGTCTACTTCGTTTTGTATAGCGCAGCGAGCAGCCTTGCCCACTCAGCAGATTTAAAAGTACGTCAGTTCTCAGGACGAAAATTGGTGACTCTGCATTGGCGCTAAATCGCCAAACCACTCACCGAGCCCGGATTTGTATTGGGAAGTCGGCCAGTGTTTACGAATGCTTTTCATCAGGCCGTGTAACGCCCAAACCACAGATGTGCATCGTCGGCTGTCCACAAGTCTGGTTGTGGAAGATCTCCCGCTGACAATTCACCGAGTTTCCGACCAACGGACAAACCGGAATCTTTCGTTCGCAGCTCCATCGCCAGCAGTTCAAGAGTCCTAAGAGCACGTCTATCACCCGAGCGTCGCCACAATGCCGTGACTTCCGTTGCAACCAGGACACGGCCGAAGTTTGGATGTTCGCACATCTGCTGCACGCTCTCGTTGCATCCGGGATCGACAGCCGCGTGCATTTGACGCGCATCCTTAAGCAGCACTGCACGCACGGCGCTGCAGACTGATCACACAGTTCGAATCTCAAACGAGCCGTGCACCGTGCCACTCGTCTTGCACGAACCCATGCGCACGCTTCGGCTACAACCAGCGCGTGAGTGACAACAACTGGCAACGGATGTCCCCACCCACGCTGGTGGATCAGTCCACAACACACCGCCACGCCGCTCGAACGATAACCGGGTAATTCAACGCTCAAACCGAACCACTGCTATGCGCACAGCCCGCGCGTGCCGGCGCGGCAGCGTGCGCAACTTGAGCGCGCACAGTTTCGCCCAACTTCCGAAACACCTAACGACAACGAGCAGCTCAGCATGTACGAGAACTGCGTCGTCATCGCTGCACACAATGCATTGCAGATAGTGCGCGTGAGTGTCACAACTGTTCCGTCGTTTTTGAAGCAAAACGGTCTGATGTATGGGGTAATCAGACGCCAAGGTATTGACAAGAGGGGGCTTACGATAGGCTGCAAAACCGCAATGGTAAGCAATCGCACGGCAATAACATTGCATTGTGTTTTGGGACAGGCTTCGGCCGAGCCAGATCGCCCTACCGAAGCACATTTCGCAGCGTCGTCATAGCGCCGGGTCTTGCGCCCCGGAGGGGCATATCAAACAGTTTGTCGAGGAAGTCTCTGGCTAGACCAAAGTATATTGGCCGTCTCAGAGTGGCGAAACAGCCAACCAGAAAAGATATGAGGTCATAGTTGGGGACCAGGTAAAGGAACCGATCCACTGCCCTTTCCGCCGCGATGTTGGCACTGATGTCCAAGTAATCTCTGCGAGCTTTCGGAGTGCGTTCGTATTCCAGGGCAAACGTCCGCTCGCCGCCATCGTTCCTCACGGTCACGACTGCGTCGTAGTCCTTAGCGTAGCGGTTGTCGGTAAGCTCGTTTCGGGAGTGAATCTCCGTGTCATACATCCATCGGACCAACTGTTGCGAGCGCTTGAGCGCCAGGTGGATTTGGTTGAGTTCGATCGCATGGTACACGCCTCGGGGAAGCTGTCCATCCTTGGGGCGGCGGGTCGGCCCCGTGTAATACTCGCCCAAACCGATCAGTTCCGACGCACCGATTTCGGAGATGGAATATACATAACCGTCTCTTCTGAGTGCGATCTCATCACGAACAAGATACTGGTGCTTGACCAGTCGAAGCACGCGGTTGTTAAATGCGTTTCGCGATGTCGCGTGGTAGTCGAGTCTTCAGCAAGTCATAGAGCTGGCGGTGTGTGACAAAGTTTGAACGCAGAACTTGCTGCAATAAGGGATAGTCCTGGGTGAGGCTGAGGGCGATTGATCCTTTCCAGTACCGCATACGATCGTCTCCTATGTTGCGCAATCCAGGACAAGTCGCCCAACCCACGGGCGACCAGTCGCCGGTTCCAGCACGAACCTGCCTAACTCGGTTTGTATCCAGCCGTGCGCGGGCATCAACAACATCGCCTCCTGCTGACCACGGCACTCGCTGAAGGCGATCAGCCAGCTGTCGTCCGATCGCCAGTCGACGCCTCCGACCCTTAAGACTCCAGTCAGCTCTGGGCGCACCACCACTAGAAAGCCGTCCGGCTTGTTCGGGAGCAGTCAGCATGCGTTTGAAAAGCAATTTGTTCTGTCCCATCCATACGCACGGGTCAGCGCATTCGAAAACTCGGTTAATCATTCTGGAGGGATGATTTGGGTCAAAACCGCCTCGCCCGTTAAAGCGTGCGTAGCCCACGATCTGCGGCCGCTGCCGTACGCTGCCGGATATTCCACACCGGTCGTGTTGTAATACGCGGATTCGGAAAGGCGCTGTGCATGGCTGGGAGCTTTTCGCTAGCGCCAGCGCCACACGCTCCCGAAGCCTGTAACCGTGACCAGCATTTCTACGCTCCCTTAAGCCGCTTGTTTGTCTCGCGCTCAACGTAGATTTGTTCTTGCAGGTTGTTGATGTGTCTAACCACGTTGGGGTCAGCGGTGCTCAGTTCAACGGATGTGCCGGCCATGCCACTGGCAACTGGTTTTGCTGACATGCCTTCCACTCGCAGAGACAATTCAGTCAAGGTTCGCTCCTTTGTCGTCCAACTCTGTCTTCGCATCGTTGAGCTCGCGCAAGTATTCGTCTCTCTCGCTCGACGACACGATTGCAGTTCGACCTTGCATGACTCGTGGCCTGCTTCGGCTGCCGGGATGGCAGTTCCATGTTGGGCAGCTTCGATCGCGCGGTTGCAGCGTTCGATGTGCTGGTTGTATTTCTGGATCGCCTTCTCAGCGACATCCCGCGAGTAGAGATCGTGGTTGTACAAGTCCGTCATCATCTCCGCCGTGATCCACATGGCGCGACGGTGGTCGATCCATTGCTTGGCGCACAGCATGGCCATGATCAGCAGCGCAATCGTCATGCCCAAGCTGTACTTGAAGTACGGGTTCCGCACGCTTGCGTCCAGGAACACCTGCCGCCGTTCTTCGATCCACGCGCCGTAATCGAAATTGCTGGGATTGAACTGCTTGAGCAGGAACTCGTACCAAGTGTCACGGCGTTGGTACATCGGACGCGCCGGCGCAGCTTGACGTTGCCCCTGGGGCTGCGCCTGTCGTTGCCCATGTATCGCAACCGGAGATTGCGGCCGTTGCTGTGCGATGGCAGGACCGGCTGCCATCAGTCCAACCACTGCGAGTGTGACGATAGCGATCGTTCGCTTCATGGTCGTGTCCTACATCTCCTTATCCGCGACGGGCAAAACGGGTGGTTGCCGCCAGCTCGGGCGTTTTGAACCGCAGGTTCGCGCCAGCCGACTGCTCCACGGATTCCAGCAACCGCGGGTACAACTTCGGCTCGAAGTTTGGGAAGGTGACATCCTGTGGCGGACGGACATGCAACAACTGGT
Organism: uncultured Acidobacteriaceae bacterium; assembly: GCA_963748225.1. Lineage (GTDB taxonomy): Bacteria > Acidobacteriota > Terriglobia > Terriglobales > Acidobacteriaceae > Bog-257. The sequence continues at coordinate 141,068 of CAVVHW010000006.1, read as the reverse complement.
GCAATGTGCCGCGCGTGTCATCCGTCATCAGAATCTCCATCTGTCCCTTGGGAAGGTTCTTGATGTGTTCATCGAGCGCGCGGGTCTCACGGTCTTCGCTCTCCGTGGCCCGGTCGGTTGCCTCGTACTTCTCGTAACCAAATAGTCGCTGGCGATGCATCGACACGCTGCGCCGTGTGACGGTGTGCTCGGCCGAGGCCCGCAGGAAATAGCGGGCTGTTTCCTCGTCGCGGGTGCGCAACGTCAGGGTCGTGTTCGGCGCCGAGGTTACGTCTTCCTTAAAGCCCCGGCCGACCTGCATGAGTTGCGGCAGGCTCTGCATCGAGAACAGAAACGCGGTGTGGGTGCCGCGGGCGGTCTGCAGGATCTGTGCGAAGTTCCGGTATCCGAACGGCGCAAACTCGTCCAGCACGACGCTGAACATCGGCCGGTTGGTGCGCCGCCGCTGTTCCTCACTCTCGTACCGTTTGCCGACGACCAGTTGCAGGTTCTGCAACAGCATCTTCCCCAGAGCTCGCACGGGCTCGGTGTTCTTGTTGACGTTCAAGGTGACGAACAGGATCAGCTCTTGCTCGATCACTTCGTCCAGTGACAGCAGTTCTTCGTACGGGCCGGTGATCACGCTGAGCTCATCGTCGAGAAGCGTCATACACTCGTTGACCAGGCCCTGGATCTTCGGCACACGCTCGCGGTCTGCAAACGACTGGTAGAGGTTTCTTAACCGACATCTCGAAGTTCAGGCGGCGCTGCACGGGGATGGATGGGTCGTGTTCCAGGCGCTGGCGTGCCTTTTCGACCTGTTCCCGCAGCACCTGTTCGTCAATTGCCATGACCAGCACGTCATAGACGTTGATCTTCCGGCCGGTGTACACCAGCACGCGAACGATGTCGGCCAGATAGTTCAACTGGTGCTTGGCGAAGAACTCGTCGTGCAGGTTGAAGGAGCCGAAGACCATGTTGACGACGGCCATGTAGTCCTCGTCGTTGCAGTAGAACGGGTTGTACCGGACGGAGATATCCGGGCGCGCGGGATTCAGGACTCGCAGCTGATGCAGTCGTCCGGCACGGTGAACATGCGGCAGAAGATCGTAGAAGAACTCGAGATCCCCCTTGCCATCAAAGATCACCATCGGCAACCGGTGTGGATCCTTCGGAGTGCCGACGACGCGCGCCATGTCCTGCGTAATGATGTTCTTCAGAAGTGTGGTTTTGCCGGACCCGGTCATGCCCAGCACGATGCCCTGCATGACGCGCACTCTGTCCGGCCAGTACCAAGGCTTGCCGTGGATGTCGTAGCCGAGAACCACGGCATCTTGCTTCCAGGCGTCGGCCGTAAACTGCTCGTCCCGTTTGCGGGAGACAACCATCGGTGGATGGGGCCACTGCTTCTCCCGCCGGGAGCGCGCGGTGGCAATCAGTATGGCGGAGCCGGCGATGGCCAAGCCGCCGAGAGCCAGGTAGCAGGCCACCTCGGCAATCTGGCGGTTCGTCAAGTTGAAACGCTCACGGGCCACGTACCAGGAGAACCAGCACACCGCCATCAGAACGAGGGCGACCACGATCTCCATGCTCTCCAGGACTGGCGGGTTCTGCTGCCGGTTGAGCGTACGATTCGCGCATCATTATTATTTCCCCCTCTTCGGGCTAAACACCCAGCGCATGAGAAACCCCAGAACGCCGCAGAACACGAACCCGCACGAGAGGCCCAAATGAAAGCCTTTGTTCTCTGGTCGGTAAAGATACAGCCAGGCCAGCCGAGCCAAGCCGAATAGGAGGAAAGCCCAGAAGAGAAACTCCCAGTCGCGAATTTGCTCTCGCGCATCGCTGCCCACCTCGGCAGGGGCGGGAGGTCTTACTTCGTTTGCATCGTTTTGATCGTTCATATTCATAGCCTTACAGGAGGTTGTTAAAGTAAAAGAAGAAGCCAAACACCATCGCGGCGAGCAGAGACAACAACACAAACCAGCGTCTGGGTGGCCTCGCGGCTTTTCGTTCAAACGGGTTGGAAGGTTCCAGCACACCGTCACGCATGGCCCTGCCTCGCACCAATGTCCGCTCGATTGCGGATGTATTGGCTCAGCGCGTTGTAAACCGGCTTGACGGTGAATGGATCTGCCATGTTTTGCCTCTGGCTGCGCTTCAGCGCTTATCGCACCAGAAATGCAGCGATCTGCGTCTGCTGGCCGTTGCTCAATCCGTCTTCCGATTGCTTGGAGCTGGGAAACTGGAAGCGCAGGACTGTGGGCTTGTGTGCCGGACGCCATATCGAGGGCCACGACGCCAACCGCTTCTTCGCCCGGAGCAATCCGCGCAGTCTGGGTCTGACCATCCAGCACTTTTACCGGCGTCTCTTGTTTGATCTTGAGTTTGGCGGCTTGCTCATCACCCAACTGCGAGTTCTGACAAACCGTATAAGGATTGCGTCAGACCGCACTCCGTCCAACTGGTACACCTGCGGCGTGTCGATGGTGTATGGTTCGGTGCCGTGGTTGCAGACGGTGTAGCGAACCAGCAGGCGGCCATCTTTCTCATAGAGATCGCTGATCCACACCTCGACCGGCTTCGAGGCGCGCTGCTTCGAAGGCAGTAGCCGAATCGGCTTTCCCGCGAGCAGCAGTTCGGTGATCGATGGCGAAACCGGAGCCGGCGTAGTCGCAGCCGTCGGCTTTACCGGCTCCAGGTGAACTGGCGCCTGGTCGACGGCAAAGTCCATGTTCGTCACCGAGTCGGCGGGCTCCAGTTCGTAGTTCAGGCGCTGATTGGCCGTCCAGATGAACAGGTTGGTTGCGGCATCGGCTTCCGTGGGCTGGACAAATACCTTGTTCTCCCGCCACTCGACCTTAAACGTTGGGCTTCCGGCCGCCACCTGCACGACCGGTTCGCCGACTTCGATGACCGTGAGGTGGTTCAACGCCGTCTTCAGATGCACGATGCGGGTACGGTCACTGGTTTCGGTTTCAATCTTCTGCGCCACAGCCGGGACAACTGCCGCGGCCAGCACTGCGAACATCAACACGACGCGTCTCATGGCTTGTTTGTTCCTTCCTTTAGTCCGAATGTTGTACGTCCAGGAGACTCCCTCCGAAGTCTCCTGGACGGTTGTGGTTAGTTGGGTTCCAGCAGCGGCGCGACACTTCTCGTGGGGAGTTGCGGCCGCCGTTGGGTGTCGGGAAAGATCACCTTCCCGTTGCGTACTTCGCTGCGTCCCGCCTTGATCGGGAACTTCCGGACTCGCTCCAGAACAACGGGCGAGCCTTTCTCGTCGCGGTCGGTGAACACTTCCCCCGTCTTCGTGACCTGCGCCATGAAGATCAGGCGTTCAACGACCTGTCCATTGGCCTGGGTGAAGGGTTGAACCAGAAAGATCCGCCCTTCCGCGTCGATTTCCACCTCGCCGTCGCACAGACTGGGAACTTCCACGGTGACCGGACGGCCACCGGTTCGCTCCGCAATCTGGTTAACGACCTCCTGCGGAAAGCTGTAGAAGACGATCGATCCGGTCCCAGTCACCATGTTGGGATCTGGAGTCGGCCGTCTATCCCTGCAAACGATCGCGTGCAAGGCCGACAGATAGGACAATCGAGTCCCATTCTTGCTGCTGCTCCATTTCTGAAGCCCATTGACCAACGCCTTCAGCTCTTCTCCCGCCCGTTTCTCGTAAGCGTTCAAGGCAGCGGAAGCCTGGTTGCGCCGGAAGAAAAGCTGCTTGCGAGCCTCGGCGTCGTGCTTGTTCGCCTCGATGTCCGCATTGGCTTTCTCCAGTTCCGCCAGTAGCTGTTGGCGACGGCCCATGATTTCGGTCACTCGGCTCCCGTAGTACCGGTTGACCACGAAGCACTCCTGATAAATCTCCGGGGTAAAGCTCTGTCCTCCGATCACTCCCCGGAAATCGCTCAAGCGCGCCGTGGCGGCACTGCCGAAGAACCGCCCCAGTTCCTTGCGCGTGAAGTTGTACAGTCTTCCGACCTTATCGTTGGCATCGACTTCAATGTGCTCGTCCATGTCTTCGATCCGGCGTTTCTGTTTCAACTTCAGCCAAGGCGCTGTAGGCACATCGTTGCGGATGTTGCGAATGACCTCCTGGTCGGGTTGGGTTCCATGCTTCAGTTGATCCAGCGCATTCTGAAGCTGGTCCACCAACTCCCGCGCCAGGTCTGGCCTTCCTTTCGCCAGGCACGAGGTCTTCAAATCGGTTATGGCGCCGATCTGATTTCCGCGCGCCTGCATCGAAACCTGCGGAAGGTTCCACCAGGGACTCGGGGGTTTGGGGTTCTTTTTCTTGGTGGCGGAGTGTTGTTCCTCGTAGGCGAACCGGTCTTCGACGAACCGTGGAAAACGGTTGTCCTCGACCAGGCACACCATATCGAAGTCAAAATCCCCGCCGTTTCTTGCAGCGGTTTCCGAATGAAGGACCAGCGTGCCTCTCAGCTGCAGTTGCTCCCGAGCAACGGCAGCGACACCTTCCGCCGAAAGCTGGCACCCACGCTGTTCCAGGTGCTCGGCCAACAGACGAACGGTGTCTTCCCCTGAGAGGTTTTCGACCGGCAGGAGGTCTTCTTTCATCCGGATGGGATAGCGCACGACCAGACCATGCCGGCAACCTGATTCGGCGATAGCGCTGGTCTTTGGAATCCAATCCGAACCACAGACCACTTGTCCTTCATGTAGAAAGAGGTAGCCATCGTCCGCGAGGGCGAACCCGGGAAGACGGAAGCCACCACTGGTGCAGAGCCGATACGCCCATTTCATCAACACCCGCTGGAGGTGATGCTGAATGAACGGATGCTTCAACATGTACCCGGTAGCGTCGGCGATCAGAGCTGCCTGCGCCACCGTGTATTCGTTCGAGGTGTAGTCAGGATCGGTTTCTTCGCCGGGCTCCAGGACTCGCTGGCTTTCCTTTGTGCCCAGCAACTCGAAAAGCTCGGTGAAGTTGTTCGCCTCGAACGCCTGCCGTACTTTCTCGATCTGGCTGAGAGCGTACGGTTTGATTTCCAGTTCGATCGAGTCTTCCGGGGCGTGTTCCAGCAGGGTGTAACTCGAATTGAATTCGAGGTTGCGGGAGACGTCACGAAAGCCGACCATGACTGGACCACGGAAGGTGTGTGCCTGACGATCTCCCATGAGCGATCGAATCGTCCGCAACACTTTTCCCTGGTACTTGGGCTTCACGCACGATCTGGGCAGGATGATGTCCGCATCGAGATGCCGGGCAACTTCATCCGCCATGACCTTGAATGCGCCCTTCGCCTGGGTCTTGTCGAACGCCAGACGAAATTGATAGAAGCGATGCGCCCCGATCTGCCTGCCTTGAATCCTGCGCTTCGCCTGTTCGACCAGCGCCGCCTCCTCGTCCTCGGTCAACGGAAGTTCCTGCTGCTCTTCAGATCGTTCGGCGATCCGTTGCGCGTGCAGTCTCTCCGTCTCCCTGGCTAGAAGTTCGGACTGGTGCTTTTGCTGGAGTTTCCGGAACAACGACTGCGAGATCCATCCCCGGCAATCGTTGGTGCCGAATTCATGGTCATCGACCACCATGACGCGGCAATCTGGCACCTCGACGAGAACCTTGCACGAGGACACCAGGATTCCGAAGTAGGTGATGGCGGCCTGCGGCGAGAAGCGAAACCTCTCCGCAAGCTTCTTTTCGAAGGAACTCTCGACCGCGTAGAACTTACCGTTCTTTGCGCTGCCGCTAGCTCCAACCAAGCTGTACCGAATGCCATCAATCTCGATTCGGGTGAGCGCCTGCTCGACCATGGCCTGCTCGCAGGAATCCAGGGGTTCCGTCGGCACGTCAACCGTGGCGACGTGAATTCCCGGATAGAGCCCTTGCAAGAGGCTGTTGGTGAGTTGCGCTTCCCGATCCAGTTTCATGGTCTTCTTCGATACGTTTCCGTTACGGTCAAGTTCGAGCGCCAACACCAGGCTGACGCCGCAGTTCGTAGCATTTGGCATTGCGAATCTCCTTTAAGCTGTCGGGCAAGGACAGCCGGAGGAGACGGCTCGTGCCAGTCTCTTCGCTGCCCTTGCCGAAAACCGAACCAAAAGATTTCGGCCAGGCAGCTAAGCGCCGGCCAACACGAGTTGTCGTTGCTACGCCTTGTTGGTCCTCACTGCCTCAGGATTCCAATAGCTTCTGGAGCATTGCCGTAGCTCGCCCAAGAAACCGCGTAACCTGCGCAGCCTGAACCACAACCACTCTCCTAACGCCCACAGCCAACACAACAGAGCCGTGAGCAGGAAAGCCAAAAGTGCTCCCATCAGCAAATCCGAAATGCTCGGGGGCACATACTGAAAGTGCTGCCGGACCAACACAAACAGCTCGTACAACAGGATTGGTCCGCAGAACTTCATTACTGTGAAGAACCAACGTCGGAACAACACCCGAAATCGTTGCTTCACCATCTCTTCCTCCTTTTCTTTCTGCGTAGTGCCAGAACAGAAAGGAGGGACGCTGGCGCGGCTCTCTCACTGTCCTGGTCGAAAACGTTATCAGGTTCCCGGCCAGGCTCGCGAAACGAACCAGACCAGCACTCAACCGCAATCAGCTTGCGGATCGCTCACCACAGATCAACATCATCTGTAAATGAAGCCAGTGCTATGAAAACTCCTGGGCTCTACTTGCCGTTAACCGCTTCTTTGCCCAGTAGCGGCTTTCTTCCCGAAAAATCCGGCACGACCCGATACTCCTGAATCTCGTAGTAGGTCACCCCGAGACGCAGCGCCTCGACCAGCGCTTCGCCCTCGCTCGCCATCTCCCGATCGAACGCCAGAGTGCCGTCGTTGCCGTTTGCCTTGGCGAGGAAATAGCGCGCGTTCCCACTGCTTTCCTCGTCCGAACTGGCACGAGGACCGTCTCGTTCGGGCTGCGGTTGTTTCCGCCCCGCTGTCAGTCCTGGTCGTTCTTGCCGCCGAGACCGTGTCTGTTGCTGCCGTGCTTGTCATGCTCAACTCCTTTTTGCGGCCGGTGTGACATAGCCTGCCGCATTTACTTATCCAATTCGCTCTTCTGTTCGAGCCCGTTGTCCCGTTCGCCGACCATTTGCTTCTCGGAGTACTCGGCCACCAGTAGTCCGCTGGGATTGAATTCGCTCCTGCGCTCCTCAACCAGCCGGATGTTGTACTGGCCGACGATGCGGTCGGTCACTTCCGCACCGCTTTTCACCTTGTGCACTTCCTTGACCCCGAACACGACGTAATCCCACGGCCCATTCTTGGTGCGCTCGATCGAGCGAATTCGGAGATCCGAGATGATGTGGTCTTCCACGATCTTGCCCACGGTATCGTCGTCGCGCAGCTTGTTCAGCGTGAAGGTCCGCAGGTTGTTGGTCATCATGTTCAGCGACTCGGCAAGGTTGCGCGGCGCCGAATCCGGCGTGTAGGAGAGGTAGTGTTCGAGGAACCGCCGCACGACGGCTTTGCCTTCCAGGTCCGTCGGCGCAACACCCTCGGAGGCGGTCGCATCTGCGCCGGCAGCTTGTGCCGACAACACCATTGCCATCTGCGAGGTCCGGTCCTGCCTTGCGCCACCGCCCACCACCACGGCATTTCCATCCTTATCAACGCGGATGACCGTGGGGGGCTGGATGCGGACATAGATGGCGAACCCGAGCGAGCTGAGCGCAATCACCGCAAACAAGATCGCCAGAAACATGGCGCGATTGGCGTATGCGCGCAGCATGCCATCGTGTTCGTAATACCTGGTAAAGCTGGCGATCTCCGGTGCTTCTCTGTGCGACTGTGGTGTTTTCATTGTTCTGCACCCATCCCTGCCCAACGCATGGTTCTGCCAATCGCGTGTCCGGCTTGCCAAGCCGCGAAACCGGCAAGACTGCGGCCGTTGTAGCCACTGGCTGATTGCGCGGCAGCGGAAGGCGAATCGTTGCCGCCCTGTGGAGCGGAAGGCGTTGCGCCAGTGGATGGAGCCCCACTGGCAGAACCGGCATCGGTTGCGTTGACTCCATCGGAACTTGGAGGTGTGGGTGGTCTTGAATCGCCAGTCACGGCGCCTCCACCCGATCTGTACCTGCCCGACACCACCCGAACCTTGGCCGCCTACTCCGCTACCTTGACTGACAGCGGCGGAACCACCGGAGGGGGGAGATGGCGGCCCGCCAGATGGAGCCTGCCGCCCTGCAGCCAGGCCGCCTCCACCGGAGAATGCCAACCCCGATGCCACCGCTCCCGCAGTCATTGCTCCACTGATCACGGTCATCAGGGTGCTGCCGATGTCGCCACGCACGATGCGGCTTGCGATAAAAGGAATTAGGGCGACCATGATCGACAGCAACACGCTGGCCACGCTCATCACGATCATCTGGCTGGAGCCGACAAACGCTTGCAGAAACGAACCGTTAAACTGCATTGGATTGGTGATCTGCAGCGCCGACATCAGCGACTGCAGGATTGCGTACAAGAGGCCCCAGCACTGGAAGATCATCATGTTCACGAAGTAGGTTCTGCCCAGCTGGCCGAGCCCACGGGATGGCATCAAGGCCAGCACAAAGGGACCGACCACATACAGGATCGATCCGTACAGGGCGTAAAAGAGGGTGAACAAGGTGTAGGTGAAGGGAAGGATCAGGTAGCCGATCAGAGTTATCAGCCCAGCAACGATAGCAGAGACGCCGCCTGTAACCAGATTCCACAGGGAAGAAAACCAATTGGGGTTTGATCTCCATGCTTGGGACAGGCTATTCACCAAGACTTGAACTGCATCTAGCCCACCCGAGAGGTTGTAAATGCCATCGGCCACACCGTTGAACATGCTGTTCACGGCACGAAAGGCACTTTGGTAATTCAGGAACACCAATCCCAAAACCAGATACTTAACGGCCGCCACTCCGAGGAGCCGCACATCGCCGCCGTTGCTATAGGCTTCATAGACCGACCACAACAGACTGAGGATGAGAATGACTCCGGCGATTTGAAGAACAGCCGCAGTAATCCCTTGCTGGTCGATTCCGTTCAATCCGGTCTGTAACAACTGTTCGAAGTAAAAACTTGGCATCGCATCTTCCCCTATTCGTGACTCACTGGTGCTGCAGCAGATTGGCCAGTGCCTGACGCAGGTTTGTGGTGTTCGTTGCTCCCATCTTGATGTCGGCGCTGGCGTTGGCAAGATCGACTGCGCGCAAGCGCATCAGGTCTGCCGTGGCGGACTGTGTGTAGGCGTTCGCCCGGATCAGCCATGCATCCGCCTGCGCTTCGATAATGGGAGCGCTGCCCGGAGCCGCGGCCTGAATGCTTTGGTTGAGCTGATTTGCTGCCTGCAGTTCCAGGTCAGCCAGGGCATCGATCTCGATGGCCCGCTTCATTGCCGCCTGGGCGGCCGCATCCGTCATGTCCACCATGTTCAATACCTGCGGCGATGCGGCAGTGGGCGCCGGAACCGGACCGTAGAGAGCGGTGTATGCGCCAGATGTTTGCCCGATCTGATTCGCATTACGTGAGAGCAGAACCTGCTCCAACTGTTGTGCGGTGGGCAAGGTGGCACTGTTGACAGGTATGTGCATCAGATTCTGAATCTGGTTGTAGTTACCCTGAAGTGCGCCGACCAATCCCCTTGCCTGGTTGATCAGGTTCTGTGGCCAGACCACAGCCTGCTGAAACTGCTGCATGGCTTTGTCCACGCCCAGAATCTGGTTCAGTCCTCCTCCAACCACTTTGGTCAACGCCGACTGAATGCTCGACAGCCCTGCGACCAACAATGCGCAACATGGGGAAATGATTTGGGCCCTTGCCGGCCACGGTGCCGTGAACACGAGGACCAGGGCGAGAATGACCGCCCGGAGTTTATGGCCGAGCATCCAGTTCTTCAGTGCTTCTGAGCAGATCTGCGAATCTCTTCATGACGTCCCTTCCTTCTCCCTTACTGGTGCTGCAACAGGTTCACGAGGACCCCGCGCAGCTGCGTCGTATTGGTGGCGTTCTCTTTGCGAAGCGTGTTGCGATGTGCGATGCGAGCTGCTTCCTGTCGCAGTTCGGCAGCCAGCAGCTTTTGCGTCAGGGCCTGAGCGTGAATGCCGGAGGTAATCGCCGTCGCGGTTAGGAACGGCGCAGAACCGGGCGCTGCCTGGCTGGCGGAATTCTCGATCGCATCCGCCGATTGAAGTTCTATGTCCGTTGCCTGGTCGCCAGCCTTCAACGTCTTCAAATTGTCGAGGGCCAATGCATCGTCCATGTCCGACATGGCACGGTCCCCGGGATTGGCGGCGGTTGCAACCGGGATTGCGCCGTAGACATTTGCAAACGTCGCCGTCAAACCTGGGAAATTGTTCACCTGGTGGTCCCGGATAACGGCCTCAAGTGCTTGCGGATTGGGCAGGGTGGCGCTGTTGAGCTTTATGTGGAAGATGTTGGTCATCAGATTCCGGTACTGCCCGATCATCTGCGTGACCTGCGCTCGGGCCTGATTGATCAACTGCTGCGGCCACACCACCAACTGCTGCAGATTGTTCACCGCCGTTCGCACCGTGTTGATAGAGGTCAACGCTGTCTGAATCACCCCATTGATTACATTGAGGACCGCCTGAATGGCTTGCAGTATCCCCAGTTGCGCTTGTGCCGGCTGCGGCGCTCCCACCAGCGTTACAACCATGACTCCGGCAAGCGTCACCGCCATGAGTCGCCTGTGGTTCTGGACTGTCACGACGAACCAGGTAAACGCTGCGAAAAACGTCACATACAAAAGAACCTGCATTTCCTTCAACCTCCCGAAGCACTCAAGGCCTTGAGTGTTCTCCGTTTCCTTTCTCCATTGCCGCCATAACGCGCGGCACCCCATTCACCTCGCCAGAAATCTCTTCCAGAAGCGGCGAAACATCCGCCAAGCCCTGCGGAAACTTTCTGGCCAGCTCCTGGTAGCACTGCAGCAGCGGCTTTCCTTCGTGCTTCTTCAGGAACCAGGCGCGGTATTTCCTCTCCCGCGGGAACGTCGTGCATATCCAGTAGGACAGCGGCGTAGGCACGATTCGAATCGTCTGCGTCGTCTCGGCCTTCTCCCCAATCACCAACAGCACCTCGGCGCTGCGGCCTTTTCGCGGTGCGCCGAACCCCTTCACCTGGTTCACGGCTACCGGATTCAGGTTGAGGTGATTGACCATCGGGGTCACGTCTCCGGGCTGCTGCCCGATGATCTTCGTGCTGGCGTTTTTCAGGATGCCGGGCCCGTGAACCCGCGGCTGAAACTCCGTGCCCACGAAGTCTTCGACTGTCTGGCTGATACCCCACACGCTTGAGTTCCGCTTGCGGGCCGTGCGGTAAAGTTGCACCACCTCAGGGGCCAGCGCCGGTGAGTCCAGCAGGAACCAGCACTCGTCGAGCACCGTGATGCTGGGACGCCCGGTTTTTCCGGTGGCGCGAGCAGACATGGCAGTCGCAATCAGCATGCTCATCGCCGTCTCAAGCCGGGGATCGGAGCTGAGTCCCTCCACGTTGAAGAACAGCCAATCGCTGTCCAGGCGCATCGTCGTCGGTTGGTCGAACAGCTTGGCGTAGATCCCGCCTTCGGTCCACGAGCGCAGCTTGATCGCCGCCAGGTGCGCCTCATCGATCGTGCGCTGCATCTTCTCGGCATCACGCCAGTTGGCGAGTTCCTCGCGCAGGTCGTTGAAGGTCGGGATGGGATTGGAATAGCGAATTGCGCAGCGCTTGTAGACACGTGTAATCGCATCGGTGAGCACGTTGTCCAGCAGCGACGTGTCCGAGTTATGACTGTCGCCGAGCATGTGCCGCGTCAGGTTCTTCAGAAATGCCGTCTTTTCATTGCTGGGAGCCGTCTCGCCTTCCGGGCAGGTCCCAGGGATTCAGGGTCTCTCTGCCATCCAGATCGACATTGATCACACGGCCGCCCATCAGATCGACCAGCGGTTCGTAAGAATCCCCGCGCTCGAGAATCGACACCAGCGGACGGGCGCGCGCCATCATCAACAGCTTGAGCTGCGCCAGGAACGTCTTGCCTCCGCCGCTCTTCGCCATGATGAGCATGTTGGCGTCGCCCAGCCCGGAATCGAACGGCGAGAACGGTATGAGCTGGCGGTAGGGAGTTTCAAACAGCATCAACGGAGAATTGGGCGTCCCTTTCCATGGCATCTCCACCGGCAGCAGGTCGGCTGCGTGAAGGGTCAGAACATCCTTTTCCCGCTTGTTGATCTCACCCAGTCCCGGGAGACTGGAAAAGAAGAAGCGCTTTTGCGCCAATGTCTCCGGAATCCCGCGTGCGCCGTTCATGCGCCCGATGGCGTGCAACACCCGCTGCCGGCGGTCGGCAAGAGTGCGTTCCGCTTCTTCCGCCTCAAAGCGATTGCGGGCCGGCCGTGAGGTGCGGACGGCAACGGTCAGGCTGAGCTGGCAGGATTTCAGCGAGCTTGAAATCAACTCCTGCAGGACCTTGATCAGTTGATGCTCCGCCACCTGGGCGTCCACATTGAGCCGGAACCCTCCGTGGATGTCCTTCTGTGCCGCCGTCATTTTGCGCAGCCGGCTCTTGTACTGCTTCACCGCCTTTGTCTGATCGGGAAGGACAACTTCCGCGTTGATGATGATCGGGAAGTCCATCACCACCAGTTCCCGCAACACTCCCGGGAACGTGGCGTCGGGAAGGTCTTTCAGGCTGATGAACGAGTACAGCAGTCCGCCAATCTTGACGTGTTCATCGAGTTCATCCTCGATGTTGACGCTCGCCATCTGGCTTCGCGCGCTCTCATAGACCAGCGATTCTCTCGGAGGAAGGAACGGCCGTTTGTCGTTTACCAGCGGATTGAGCGCTCGCTTGACCTCCAGGAAAATGTCGTTTTGCGTCAGCCGCTCGATCTTCATGCCCGTGGCTTGCAGCGAGGCCTCAACTCCGGACATGAGACTGTTGAACTCGGCGACCAGGTCCTCATGCTCCCGCCGGCTGCGCTCGATGCATTTGCTGGCCGACATGCTGAAGCTGTCGAGCCGCGCATCTTCTTTTTCCACTCCAACTCCGGCGATTGGTGATGGATGCGCGGGTCCCAGATGAAGTAAAAGTGCAGCATGTGCTGCAGGTAGTAGCCCTCTGCGTTTTTCTTCAGCCAGAGGTCGGACTGTTCGCGATCGACTGCCTGCAAGACCGCACTGGGATTCTGTTGTTCCCGGTTGTAGCGTGCGATCAGATCCTCAGCTCCTTCGGCAATCTCAAATCGCACTTGCAGGCGCATGGATCTCTCCGGCAAGGAGCGGATCAGGGCCTCCAGCACCAGCTTCGTCCGGTTCCGCTCCTCATCGCTGGCGTAGTAGGAGTGAATGCCGCTCACCCTGTATCCGGCGACGAATGACCCGTTGAGTTGGATCAACAGATCGTCGGTGAGATCACGGACTTTCAGTTGCTCACACAGCGGTGGCTGGGCCAATGACTTCTCGTACTTTTCCGTCGTTAACGGCATCGCCAACTCCTTAGTCCTTGATGTATTCCCGAGTTAATTCCCGGTCCCGCTCCAGCGCCGAGTAAACGTGCGGCTTGGTATGGAACAGCACCCAGTCCAGCAAATACCCACGCTGCTTGCCGTACTTGAACAGCATCAGGGCCGGCACGCTCAGGATCGGCACCAGGTACTGCAGCACCATGTTCATTGGCAGGCCGAACATCTCGCGATTCAGGAACCTGCCGCAGATGTTCATCACCACGGCGACCGCGAGGATGGCAAACAAGTCCTCGGCTTCGAGTCCGAAGAAGGTGACTCTGGTTCGCAGGTTTCGGTATATCGGTGTCACATCGAGCGCCATTGTTTCTCTCTCCTAAGTCACTCCACCCGTCCCATGGGCGACGAAGAACTCCGCCAGACGAAGCAGGCCAGAAACCATGAGGCACAGTGCCGCCGTCACAAAGTGGCGCAGCCAGCCGCTGGTGGGATGGACCAGCGAGAAGATTCCCAATCGCAGCGCCATCGCCGCGACCTGGGACGCCGCGTAGACCGGCAAAATCACATTCGCCACCCAATCGATCAGGGTCGTTATGGAAATCCAGTACAGATCGGGATTGTTCCAGGCCGCCTGCGAAGCGAAAGTCTCAAACGCTCGCGTCAATCCTGAAACCAGCAGACAGGCCAATGCCCCATACATGCTGTGCGAGAATTCCTGCCCCTTGGAAAATTGCAAAATGGCGATGATGATGAAGGCCGCGGCAAGCGTGGGCATGATCACGTTGCCCAGCCAGTTCGCCAGATGAAGGATCCCGTGGTCGAAAGTCATGTTCCCGAGGTTCATTCGCTCTCCTACATCATCGAAATCAGCAGTCTCCAAATGGCTGAGACTGTGAGCAGGGCTAGCGCCACCACAACCAGCCGCAGGAATGGTTTTCTGGTTGCGAAGTTCAAGATCGCTCCCACCAGCGCCAGAACGGCAGCGATCGGCATGACCGTCCCGACCAGGTGATTCCAAAGACTGTCGAGCACATCGACAGTCGCGTATTGCGTTCCGGTGTTGTAGCTCTGAATCAGGTTGTAGGTGGTCTGGGTGCCAAGCAGGAACATGGCTGCCAGAATCGACGGCAGCGGATGTTGACCTGAGGCAGCGTCCAGAATGGCGCGCAATACGAAGAACGCCGCGAGTGTCGGCACCAGTCGCTGCACCACGAAGTTGGTAACGAACTGCGCCACGTCGGACTGGAGATTCGCCAGCCATCCGGTCGCGATTCCTCCATTGGGCAGCGGCACGGGTACACCAAACGAAGTGAACCAACTCAGCAGCGGCTGAAGTGTGAGGAACACGATTGCCCAGAACATCCACTTGGTGAATCCGCCCCCGATGGCGAACGTCATCGTTCCCTCGCGCCGCAGACTGACACCGGCAATCACCAGGGACAGCAGCGCGGCTGACGGCGCCAGTAAGAGCAGAACCGAGATAATGTCGTTGAGCAGCTGCGGAATTGCCATCTGTCCTATTCCCCAATTCGGGACTCACGTCGAAAAGAAGCATTCTGGTTATAGGCAGCCCGCATCGCTTTTCAGCCGTTGCGGGCTGCCTGGTTGATTTGCCGCCCTTTGCTCGTAGGACGCACGGTTAAGTCACTCCTCCTGTTCCGTTCGTGATCCA
Organism: uncultured Acidobacteriaceae bacterium; assembly: GCA_963748225.1. GTDB lineage: Bacteria > Acidobacteriota > Terriglobia > Terriglobales > Acidobacteriaceae > Bog-257. The sequence continues at coordinate 126,011 of CAVVHW010000006.1, read as the reverse complement.
GAACTCGATCAACCGCGTGACACCTGAGATAGCCAGCAGTGCGGCAGCCGCGAACAACCACCGCCCAAAGCCGCGGCCCGTCAGCCACGACACGACGGCGCCAAGCACCGCCCCGCCGGCGCCGACCGGTGCGATCACGTTGCCGATCCAGTTAATGAAGTTCAGGAAGCTGCCTTCCGGTTGTGCGCCGGTCTGTCCTTGAACCGCCACGTTGAACTGCGGAGCCGCACCGAGGTTCTGCGCGGCCATAAACTGCACAATGGCCAGCAGCAGCGATCGCCGCCACAACCAGAGGTTTCTTCCATCCGAGATCTGCCTGAAATTTCCTCACCCGAGATTTCTCCTTTCCCAGACTCATCGATTGCCTCGCCGCTCGCCGAAATTGGCGGCGGAAAAGTGATCGATGTGCGACGGAAAGTAGCCCGGAACCAAAAAGCTGTCAAACGGGCGCGAATTTAGCGGGGATAAGGGACTGAGGGATCAGAGAAACGAGTGATGGGGAGAGAAGTAATGACTGGACAGGGGGCCGAGTGCGTGGCTATTACAACCCGGTATTGTCCAATTGGGCCATGTTCCCGCGAACCCGCTCGGTGGCCCTGTCAAAATCGGACAAGTTCAGGGGTGGCAGTTGGTCGCTATTGGCAATTCGATTGAAAGCCATGCGCTTTGCGGCCGTGCATATCGCCTGGAGATCCGCAGGCGCCAGCCCGCTGAGACGTTTGGCGATATCTTCAACCGTTAACCCAGGTTCCAGGCGAGCGCCCTTGAGATAAAGCCCGAGCAGTTGCACTCTCTGTGCAGTTTCCGGAGGCGGGATCAGAAGTTTCTCGGAGAACCGGCCGCCTCTAAGTACTCGGGGATCGATGTTTTCCGGATGATTGGTCGTGCCCACCAGAAACACGTTGTTTTCCGGCTGCAAGCTGCTGATTTCCGTAAGGAATTGTTCGACGAGCTGGACATCGTGCTGAGCCAGGTAGCGATTGTTCGCGGGCAACAGCCCATCCATTTCATCGAGGAAGACGATTGCGGGGCTGTGTTCCTTGGCGCGCGCGAAAACCGCGGCCACACGCTTGACCGAATCTCCAACACCTCCGCCCAGAACGCTGGCAGCGGTGAGCGGATAGAAACTGCGCTTGGTTTGACTTGCGATCAAGCTCGCGATCAACGTCTTTCCTGTTCCTGGCGGCCCGATCAACAACAACCCTGTCGGTACCTGCAACCCCAAAGAATGCGTTCGCGTTGGGTCTTCGAGTAGGCGAATGATGGACTTCAGGTCCTGCTCGACGGACTCCGCGATGACGACATCGTTCCATTCCACGCGCTCCAGTTGTGGCCGGTCCTTACCGCCGTTTCCATCCAACGCACGCTGCAAATCCTTTGCTTCGATCTTCCGGTTGTCCGTGAGCGCGTAATTCGCTGCCTGGTCTACCAAGGCGTGCAGCTTGGCTGCACTGGCTCCCGGCGTCCGGCGCGCGAATTCCTGCAAGTCGAAGCGTTTCCACGGTTTCTTGCTGAGCTGCGCTTCCAGAATCTTCACTCGCGTGGCTTCGTCTGGAAGATCGACACGTACTTTTATGTCAAATCTCCCTTCCCGAATTAGCGCTTCATCGAGGCCATCCAGGCGGTTGGTTGCGGCCATCAGCACGAATCCGCTGATTCCACGGTATTGGTCGATCGCGCTCATCAGGGCCATGGTGATGTTATTGAACTCACGCCCCGCCCCGCCGGGATCGCCGATGCCGTCCTGCCGGCCACCTCCCAGCGAGTCGATCTCGTCGATGAAGAAGAGGACGGGCTTGCGGCCTGCTGCTTGAGCGAATACTCCCTGTATGTTTTCTCCGGTCGCGCCAATCCAGCGGGTCAGCAGCTTAGGAGCGGATACGTATTCGAAGTGCAGCCCGAACTCGCCTGCGGTCGCTCTCGCCAGGAATGTTTTCCCTGTCCCACGCGGTCCGTACAGAAGGATTCCATTTCTCACCAGCCCGTAGCGTTCGTATTTTTCCGGATGCAGATGTCCCTGCACTACCTCGCGGATTTGTTCCTTTGCCTCTTCCATGCCGCCGAGATCGCCGAACCGTTCCGCCGGTACATTGCGAACGACTTCGACAGGTTTTGGTGCTGGTCGCTGAACCGGGCCGCCAATGGCGACGGGGGCTGCTCCACTCCTTCGTCTTGGTCGCGCCAGGAAAATCCAGAAGAACGAAACTATCCAACCATGCGGTGCTCAGTCCCATAAGAGCAGAATCCAAAGTGCGGCTAAGCCCGGATTACTTCTGCTCGGCTGCTTGAAGCACGGGCTCCCACATGAGCAAGATCACCAAGCCGAGTGCAATGCAGCTAGCCGCTGCGAACCTCAAAGGCTTTTTCAAAAGCCCTGGCGCATTTCGCAGTGGCCCCCGCACAAGGGCAATCAACACGAGTGCTCCCAGCCAAAGCACCGGCGTGTTGAGAAACCATTCTTGATGCGAGCGCGCCACTTCATCACCAATCGCCAGGAAGACCAGCATCACGCGGAATTGCGTCTCTGCCCGTCCTGACAGAGCTCTAATTTAGCCCATCTCAGGGCTTGGTTGCTGCATATTTGGGTCGATGCTGGAAGGGGTAGCGGGGTACAGATTTGCGAAACGTGAGCGCGTCGGTGAGCGGCTTATTCGGTCGAGATGCCTAACTTCTCATCTGGGGTGGCCAGGCTGGGTGCCAGCCTGGCTGGGCAAGCCTCCGTCTTGCCGAAGTTCGACACCCCAGTCTCCAAAGACACACCTCCTTTCTCTTCATTGCTGCGGCTGCGTTTGGATCGCCGCCTGGCTGCTGGCTTGGGTATAGAGTTCGTTGATTTCGCTTCTTAACTGCATTAATTGGCGCAGTTCTTCGAGATTCGGCACCCCGCCACTGAAGCCGGCGGTACTGGTACCGGTGCTTCGCGTCCCGGATGTCGCGCCCCCATGGTCCGAAGATGGTTTCTGGACGACGATGTAAAAGCGCGTGTTGCCGGGCAGCGTCACCACGAGGTTCTGATTGAACGCCAGGCCGTTTAGCTCTTCCTGTCCTGCGGTCGCCACGTTGTCGGCCAGACGCTCGCGCATCAGTGTGTTGGGAGAAATCATCCCGTTGTAAGTTGAACCCTGTGGACCGACCAGATACGACGCGATTGTCCCCATCCCTGTCAGGGACCGTACAAGAAACTTCGTGCCTGTCTTCTTGCCGGAGACATCGCCCTTGAGTGGCCCGAAATTCAGGCTCATGGCCGAGGCATCGATCTTCTCGACCGCCCCGTCGGGCATCTCCACCCGGCTGAATTGAATGCCCACATAGCCCGAAGGATTCACCTGCGTCAACCGGCCAAAAACCTTCGACCCTGCCGCCAGCACGATCTGTCCGTTGCGCTCGTAGTTGTATTCAACGACCGCCACCACTGGGGCGGCGACTGCTGAACTCACCGGCGTTTGCAGTCGCGCCACCAGCCGGGTGCCCGCCGCAAGCGCCAGGGTCTCCTCCGTGTCCTCGGGCGAGTTTGGCCTGAGCGTCGGTTTGATTTCCGTCGAACGCACGAACACCAGCGAGGGCTTTTTCAGATCGGCAGATGAGTCCGATGGCGACTGCGAAGTGGACGACGGCGGATTGGGGTTGGTTGTGCCCTGTCCCACGGAAGGGTCAGAGAAATCGACCTTGCTCAGCGCGTAATCCTGTGGGGGCTTGGTCGCGGTTGCAGTCGGTGCAGTTGGTCTGGGCGCCATGCCGGTTCGCGAGGTCCGGCCGATATCTTCCGGCGTTAATTGGCCAGCCAGCGCTGGATCTGTGGAACGCACATCCGCACTCAGCATCGGAGTCGCCGATTTGGTGGGATCGCTGTTCTCCTGTCCCGGTGTAACTTTGCGGCCCAGACTGGCTTCGCCGCGCGGGTTTTCTCCAGGGAGTGAAATCTTTTGCTTCGGACGCGAGAAGATGCCTAAGAAAAGCAGCAACAGCGCCACGCAAACTCCCGCGAGCAGAAACAGCGATTTGCTCTTGTCACGCCCGAGTTCCTGCCGGCTCTCCCCCGGTTTCTGCTGCCGCCGCGCTGTCTGGAAAGCCGAAAGGAATGCCTCGCGCCAGGTTCCTTTGCCACGCTCCTCCGGTGCGGACTCCTCGTTGGCTATTTCCGCCTCAGGATTTGCTGGAGCTGTTTTGGGTTCCTTGTTCGTTTCTTCAGTGAGCATGGTTTGCTGCCTCCCGCAGTGTGCTGACTCCAAAACCGATGGGCGCCAAGGCCGGTTTGTCTACCGCGCCGGACTCCGCCATTTGCAAGAACAACGTTTCCATCGACCGCTTGTAGGGAGGACGCTCGAACAGCACCACGCCGTCGGCGCGTTCCCCGGGTCCGATCCGCCGTCGGCTCAGTCGGAAATCGATCACCGCCAACTGCTCCGCCGTGGACCAGTGCTCGTGCTTGATCAGCTTTCCCGACTTGTCCTGGCCGCCCAGCTGGATCTGCGGCGGCATCAACAGGATGGCGTGCTTGCTGGTGTTCACCACCGAGAACAGAACAATCACTTGTTGGCCGCCATCGAGGACTTCGCTGATGCCCGCCCGCAGTCGGTCGCCCTTCACCTCGTCGCCTTCCGGACGTTCGCCATAAAGCACAGGCATGGGAGCCTGTTTCTGGCGCTCCAGCAGGCTGTCGAGAGAGTCTGGTTTGGGTTGGGTCGGCACTTTTTCTACCGGAGAACTGGCCGTGGTGAGTGAGGCGGGTAACAAGCGCAGCACCCGTTCCCGAGGGACTCGCAACTGACGAAACCACTGCAGCCTGCGCCTTCGATACGCTGGCGGTCTGTGCAACGAGCGCGAAAGGAACGGCGTCGGGCTCGACCAGAAAGCCGCCGGATGGCTGGTATCGCAGCAGGAAATCAACCTTCGCCGAGTTCGGGCCTTCGCCACCGCTAACCAGGAGAAAGCTGATCTGGCGTCCTCTCGCGGTGGAAATCAGCAAGTTACTTTCGGCATGTTCGTTGGTCAGGGCCTTGACGAACACCAGCTCTGGCTCATGTTCGGAATGCTCCACCTGGAACAGCGCCGGGTCTCCCACTACGACTGAATTCACAGGCTCCGGCACCCGGATCGCGGTCACGAAATGTGCCGCAAGTTCGATCGCAGTGATTCTTGTTGTCCGCCGTCGGTTTGGTACGAACCTGCGGAACGATGGTTGTTTGTTGTGCTCCAGCCGTCGCGGTCAGTACCGCCAGCGAGAGCCAGCCGAAAACTAAAGCGTTTCTCATCCGTCACCTCAACTTTTCCCTCTGCCGCGACAATTGACTCCGTGCCCTAAGCACTCGTCGTGCGCGATACCGTTGCGCGACCCGTTTGACGTACCCCTGAACATCGGGGGAGGAATACTCCAGTCCCCGCGAAGAGATTTCCTTCTCGCCGACGTAGTAGGCCGCGGTGATCAACCGGAGGTCCCCGTTGAACTTCTGTTTGAGCCAGGCAAGATATGCGACTCCACCGCGAATGTTCTCCTGCACCAGAAATCGATTGCGCACGCCGAACCGCACCGCTGTTGCCGGCATCAACTGCATGATCCCAGCCGCGCCTTTCTTCGATACCGCATACGGATTCCATCCCGATTCTTCGTCGATAATCGCGGCCACCAGTTCCACCGGGACCTGGTAGACAGCGGCGTAATACTCAGCCCACCTGGCTGACACGTCTCGTGGTGGGCGTGCGTCAGGCACTTGCGCCCTTGCGGTTCCCACCAGCAGCACGAGGAAACACGCCCTGGCCCACTTCACGCCGCAGCCTCCACAGCCGCCGCCGGCAAGCCCTCTTCCGCCACGGCCATAACTTCGTCGCGATAGCGCTTCGAATCGGCGACCAGACCTTCAAACCCGGCGCGCAATAGCAGGCGTTTACGATCGGCCTCGGTCTTTGCCAAAAGCGGCAACAGCAAGTCCCGTTGCTCGTGCGAGATCTCCTCGACGCCCAGGATTTCCAGCGCCTGCGCAAGGTCCAGCATCTCGGCGATCGAGGGCGGCTTTTCCATGTTCCAGCCGCGCAGAGCGTGCGCGAGTCCGGCTAGTTGGCCTCGCAGTTGCAGGCTTTCGCTGCTGCTGCGGATCGCCAGAATTTCTCGCTCACGCTCAACCGATGGGTACTCAAAGCGGAGATAGAAACACCGTCGCCGCAGAGGATCACCCAGACGTCGCTCTTCGTTCGAACTCAGAACAACAAAGGGAATGGTCGATGCTCCAATCGTTCCCAGCTTGGGGACCGTGATCTGCCAGGCGCTCAGAATCTCCAGCAGCAAGGCTTCGATGTTGTGGTCGACCTTGTCGAGTTCGTCGACCAGAAGCACGCACGGCTGCGCTTCATAGCGCAGTGCGCGCAATAGCGGCCCTTCCGCAAAAAAGTCCAGCGAGTGCAGCCGGCTCCGTATCTGGTCCCAGTCCTGGCCGAGGTTGGCGGCTTGCGTGTCCAGGAAGAGCTTCTGCAGCGCCTCGTCGAATTTTCCGATGACCTTCTCTTCGGTGATTCCCACGTAGCACTGGAGCCGTTCAACCACCGTATTGGCCGCCGCGGCTACCGCATAGGCCAGCTCGGTCTTGCCACATCCTGGCGGACCTTCCACCAGCAGTGGCTTGCGCATACGGGCCGCCAGATACACCACCTCCAGCGTCACTGGATCGATGATGTAGCGTGCCGCACGGAGCTTGGTGGCGAGTTCGCTTGCAGACGAGAACACGTCGGCTTCCTTTCGTCGTGAAAACTACATCGGAAGCGCTACTTTTGCATTTGTTGGTGCGCGGACTTTGCGGTTATTCGGCAACCTTATAGGTGGGTTCGGTCTCACGTCGGGAGCGAGGGTTCGAAGCGACGAATGCGTTTCCTTGGGTCTAAGGCCCTGACTCTGTTCACTCGCCGCCTCATGCCAGCAGAGCTGCGGCTCTAATCAGACCGTGGAACTCAGAAATCAGAGATTTATTTCACCGATTACACTTTGGCTGTGCAACCGGGGGCTTATTCGTTCTGGAGGTCAGACGCGGACAGGCGGTCCGCAGGCCGGACTGTCAGTACATAAGGTCGGTCGCGAGGCGCTTGCCAACTTTATTTCACCGATTACACTTTGGCTGTGCAACCAAGGGCTTATTCGTTCTGGAGGTCAGACGCGGGCAGATGATCCGCTGGAACAGTCAGTACATTAGATCGGCCGTGAGGGCGCTTGCCAACTTTATTTCACCGATTACACTTTGACTGTGCAACCGGGAGCTTATTCGTTCCGGAGGTCAGACGCGGGCAGGTGATCCGCGGGAACAGTCGGTACATTAGGTCGGCCGTGAGGGCGCTTGCCAACTTTATTTCACCGATTACACTTTGACTGTGCAACCAATTCTCCCCCTCTCGAACGCCACAATGGTTGGACTTGCAGCTGACAAATCTCCGTCGTAACGCTGCGTTTTGACAGCAAAGAGATTTCGCACTACAAAGTGCCCACTGTGACGACCGATCCCATTGTGCTCAGCGACCTGTTAGCGGAACTTGCCCTGCGGCAGCTCCCGTGTGGAGGATGGGCCGCTCTCGCTTCGTCTTCGCAGCCAGCCATTGAGCCGACGTGCTATTCCGCGCTCGTCCTCGGCTCGGCGCCGGTAGGGGACATCGAACGTGCTCAGGACTTTCTGCTCCGGACCCAAAACCCTAATGGCAGTTGGCCAGTCTTCCCCGGCGACGATCAAGAGGGTGGCTGGGTCACCTCGCTGGCTGTAATGGCTCTTCGTGATCTGGTGGGGGCGATACCCGCAAGGATTCAGGGCATCCATTGGCTGCTGAACTTCGCCGGCAGGGAATCAAATTGGTTTTGGAAATGGAAGTTTCGCACCGCTGATCGCCACGTTCGTTTCGACCCCGACAAGTATGGCTGGCCATGGTTTCCGGACACAGTTAGCTGGGTTGTTCCCACTGCATTCTCGATCCTTGCCCTAGACCAGATACCGTGCGCTTGCGATGGTTTAGAACACGTCGCGGCGCGTGTTGATCGCGGCATCCAGATGCTTTTCGATCGTGCCTGCCCTGGCGGTGGATGGAATGCCGGTAACAGCGTTGTCTATGGTTCCGCCCTCGCACCGCACGCTGACGATACGGCGATCGCGCTGTTGGCGCTGCGTGATCAATCAAAGGAACCTATTGTGCAAGGCTCCGTCGACTACTTGGAACGAGTTGCCGCAACTCTAACGGCGCCATGGAGTCTTGCGTGGGCGATTCTTGCTCTCGATGCGCACCGGCGGCCCACTACTTCGCTAAGCAGTTCTCTTGTTGCGCTTAGTGATCTCTCAAGCATCGAGGACACCAGCACGCTGGCTGTGGTCTGCCTCGCACTTGATTCAGCGCGCGCATTAGAGGCATTTGGGGTAAAGCAGTGAGCCTTACTCGTAGAGAACTCCTGATTGGAAGCGCGGCTCTGGCTGCGGGCACAGCGGTAACGGCTCCTTTTCTTCTGCCCAAATATCATACGGATCGACGGCCGAAGCGATCCCGAGTAGCTATCCTCCATGTCGAGCAATACTCCCAACAGCTCGATCAGATCATTGCCGCGGGTCTCCGACTCTTCCCAATCGACGTCCGAGGCAAGACGGTAGTCCTCAAACCCAATTTGGTCGATTACATTCCTGGCAATGCAATCAACACGCATCCATTGCTGGTCCTAGCCGCGGCCGAATCATTTCGACGGCTAGGTGCCAAGTCCGTGCTGGTAGCCGAAGGACCTGGACATCAGCGTGACACGCAACTCGTGCTCTCACAGAGTGGTTATGAGCACAATCTTAGAGACGAAAAGATCCGATTCGTGGACCTGAATCGCGACGACCTGATTCGCACTCCACTACGCGCGAGCTATACGGGAATGCGGGAACTCTGGCTTCCCAGAACTGTACTGCAAGCGGATTTCCTTGTTTCCATGCCGAAGATCAAGACCCATCACTGGTCTGGGGTCACGCTGAGCATGAAGAACATGTTTGGCGTAGTGCCGGGCGCGCGATACGGATGGCCGAAGAATATCCTCCACTGGAAAGGTATTCAGGAAAGCATTCTCGATTTGTGCGCCACCGTCCCCGTCCACTTCGTTATCGCGGACGGGATCGTGGCGATGGAAGGCAATGGACCGCTCAACGGCACGCCGCGGCCGATGGGGAAGATCGTGCTTGCAGACGATCCCGTGGCCGCCGACGCAACTTGTGCGCGTTTGATGGGATTCGAGCCCCTCCGAATCGTTCACCTTCACGAGGGCTCACAATTCCTGGGAAATTTGTCGCCTGCCCTCCTCGACCAGGTTGGAGAAACCGTCGCTGCTCCCGCGGCTCCGTTCGAAGTAGTTCCCGAGTTTCACAGTCTTCGTTTGGCGTGACGGAGCCTTAGGGGTTCCGAGGATACCGATCGACCTCAGCGTTACTCTGTCACGGCAGAAGTGCCGGCGCTGAATGCTCGCAAATCAATGCTCGGGGGTAGTGGTAAGGAGTTCGAGTCTCCTCTTGCCTGCCAATCTTTTGATCACCCGCCGACCTTCCCCTCTTCCGACAACCACAATTACTTACGACTGATCTCGGCTGTAGTTCCGCAGATCGCTGTTGCCACACTTGTCTTAGCGAGCTGCTTTCCCATGCTCGCCACAAGCTGATCGACACCAGACTGCGCGGCGTGACCCATGGCAACAACAACCGAGTTCACGTTCCGGGCGCTTGCGGTGGACGTCTCGCTTACGGTGCCCGCCCAAATAGACTCACCCGTCCGCACATTCACCAGTTCGGCGGATAACTTCACCTCCACCAGCACGCTGCCGTTGTAATCCACTTCGTCGAGCCGCTCCAAACGCCCGCTGAGTAGATAGTCTGGATGTTCCTGCCCGGCATAGGGCTCGACCACCGAGAACAAGCTCGCGGAGCGGAGGGAATCGATTACTCCCGTGGTGACTACGGCGCCCGGATCGGAGGCCCAGCGATGATAGTCGTAGAAACCAACTTCTTCCGGAGTTTCCCGATAGACGATTCGTCCCTGGCGCAAGTAAGCAGGAGTGTCGAAACGTCGGACGGCTACGGTTGCGGACTGACGGGCATCGTTGAGCATGGGCTTCTGAGTCGGCGCCACGGCCAGGGTGTAATAGCTCGGATAGCGGACTTTGCTGGCGCAGCCGCTCATGAGCAGCGCGGTTAAGGCGGTATATACCGTCACGAGAAGCTTCGTTGTCATTGTGTACCTCGTCATTTCTGGGGCACTTTCCGATCTTCCGGTTGTTTGATCCGTATGAGGCTCCATGGCCGCTCGTTCACCGATTCGGTCAGATCGTTCAGGTGATCGGTAGCCATGCGAATGTTTTCCATCGTGTACTCGATGTTCTGTTGGTTGGTCCGAACCACCACCTGCAGGTTGTCGATTAAGGCGCGTGCTTCAACGAGCGTCTTCTGCAGCTCGATGAGGTCCGTTTGCGTCCGGTCACGCAGCACTGTGATGGTTCCATTTGCGTTGGAAACGGTAGTGTTCACGTTGTCGACGGTTGGCCCTAGTTTTGCCGTTACCCGGTTGGCATTTTCGGTCAGACTCTGCACATTTGCAGTAATTTGATCGATTCTTGGTGATGCCCGCGCGATCACGGCGTCGGTGTTGGCGAGAATTGCGGCGACGTGCTTCCGATTCGGCTCTCCAGTCACATCATTTACGTTCGCGAGGACTTGCCGCGCGTCGGCCGTGATGTTATTGATGTCCGTCTGCACCGACGCAATCAAGGTCTGCGCTGATTCGGCAAGCGTGGAGACTTGCCGCTCCATATCGTCCATGCTGATCGTTTCCTGCGACGGGATTGCGGCGCCTGCCTGCAGCCGCGGTGCGTCGCTTGTTCCTGTAGTGATGGACACTACCGGGGCGCTCATTAGACTCACAGACCCTAGTTTTGCCAGCGACTTCGCGTTTACTGGTGTGCCTTGCTTGACTTCAACCTTGATCTCAATCCGCGTGGGGTCGGCCGCATCCGGCCGTACCGAGGTCACCTTGCCGACGTTGATTCCGCCGAACAGGACGTCAGTCCCTGCAGCCAAACCGCCCGCATATCGCAAATATGTTCTGTACGGGGTTCGGTCGCGGCCAAACTGGACGCTGCCGACAAAATAGATGGTCGCGCACAAGATCACCGCAGAAAGCACAACCAATGCGCCAACTTTTGCTTCGGTATTTTTCAACGTGCTCCTCCTGTTATGCCGGCCAGTTCGCGCAGGTGGTCTTGAACGGCAGCGCTTTCGGTGATCGGATCGGGGACCCGATCGAGAAATTGCCGGATGCGAGGATCCGTGCTTGCTTTGAAGGCGTCTTTACTGTCAACGGCTATGAGCGAACCCTTGTACAGCATGGCTACGCGATCAGCGATGCGGAACGCGCTCGCAATTTCGTGGGTCACAACCAGGATCGTCATCTGGAAGGCGCGCTTCAGAAACAGAATCAATTCATCGAGCTCTGCCGATACGATGGGATCCAGACCAGCGGAAGGCTCGTCGAACACCAGTATGCTTGGGTCAAGCGCGATCGCCCGCGCGACGGCAGCCCGTTTTTTCATTCCTCCTGACAGCTCATACGGAAGAAGTTTGCCAGCCGCGCCTAGACCAACTACCGCGAGCTTCATGTAAATCATGATCTCGATCACAGATTCGGCGAGTGACGTCAACTCGCGCATAGGCAGGCCGACATTCTCCTCGGTGGAGAGAGAGTTGAATAGTGCGGCATCTTGAAAGGCCACTCCGACTGAACGTCGTATGTCTCTCAGGGTTTTCGCGGAGCAACGATTGATATCTACGCCCCGAACCAGGACCGTACCCGAGTCCGCTCGCTCGAGTCCAATAATGTGCCGTAACATTGTGCTCTTCCCGGATCCACTTCCCCCAAGCAGCACCATGATTTCACCCGGCTGAATATCGAGGGTCACGCGATTGAGCACTTGCTGTCCATCGTAGGCGACGCACAGATCGCGGACGGAGATGATCGGCTCTGTCATCAGCTGTTCCAACCCGTCAGGTAGAAGATGGCTGTGAAGAACAAGTCCGCCAAGATTACAAGGAAGGTAGACTTCACGACCGCCGAGGTGGTAGCGCTTCCTACCGCCTCCGGTCCCCCTCGTACTCTAAAACCCTCCATGCATCCAACGTGGACGATGATGGTGCCGAAGGCTACGCTCTTCACCAGCCCGCTCAAGACATCGCGAAGCATGATCGAATCGAAGACGTACCCCACATACATTCCTAGCGTCATCTTCGTGCTGAGATACATGAAACCAGCACCGGCCAGGATGCCGAAAACATTGCACATGACCGTCAAGCAAGGAACCATGATTAAGGCGGCAAGAAACTTTGGTGCTAGCACAAACTCAATGGGATCGAGCGCCATGGTGCGCAGTGCATCGATTTCGTTGGTCACCATCATGGTTCCAATTTCGGCTGAAAATGCCGATCCCGATCGTCCGCTCACGACAATTGCGGTCAACAGGGGACCAAGTTCGCGGGTGAACCCGATCGCCACCAGGTCAATCACGTAGCGCAGCGCTCCAAACCTTCTTAATTCCCCAGCCCCCTGGAGCGCAAGGATGAATCCAGCGCACAGCGCCATAATTCCGATCATGGGCAGCGCTGCTACTCCAATCGCGGCCATTTGCCGAATTGCGCTTTGCCAGCGGCCTCGTCTGCCCGCAATTGGAAGCATGCGTGGCAGCGCGAGCAGGCCAGACCAGAACTGACCGCTCAGCCCGCCAACGTAGGCAAACTGACGGATTACAACGTCGCCGATATCTTCGAATGCGTTCACGCGTTTGCCCGCTCCGCTGCGATGTCGAACAGTTGGTCCAAATGGGAAACGTCAAACAGATAGCGTATTTGGCCTTGAATGCCGGTTACCAGCAGGCGCGTCCCTTGCTGGTGAGCGATTCCTGATGCCTCCACCAGCGTCGCCAGTCCTGAAGTGTCGATGTAGGTAACTTGCGACAGGTCCACGACTAGCTCAGGCGGCTTGGACTTTAATGCGATGGCAAGCCTCGTGCGCATGTCCGGAGAGTTATCGACTGTGACGCGGCCCTCAATGGCCACCGTGTCCTGCATTAGTGCCCCCAAGCCGGCAGAGTGGCAACAAACCTCAACGCCGTAGCTTGCATTCGCCTCGTTGTGGCTCGTGATGTGCCACTGTCGCCTGCAACTATTCAGTTGCAATTCCATTGCCGGAATGGAGAGGCCTGCTAAGTACTTCGGGTCCAAGAGCGCATAGTTGGTGCAATAAACGGAGATGTCCTACTTGTGGAGGTCGCAGAAGTGACTGTCAACCTATTGACACCGATCCAGGTTCGATTGCCTCCAACAGAAGCGCTCAGGAGCTGCGGCAACTGCAACTAGGGAGCAGCAACCCTTAACGGCGTCCGCGAGACATCGGTATTCTTTTGGGGAGCAGTTGCGATAGAAGAAGGGAGGGATGAAGCACCCGAAGATGGTGCCCAGCGTACCTGATCGTTCTTGTTGATTTCATCGATGATCTGGACAAATAATTGATCTTTTATCGCGGTGCGCTTCAGATAGTCGACAACATAGTTCAAGGTGAATTCAAGGCAGCTACCATCGACGACCAATGTTACCGTGGGTTCGCGTTGCAAGTTCGCGATGCGAAAGTCATCAGTGACACGCTTCCACGACGTTTCCGTTTGTGCTAGGTAGGCATAGACGGTTTCCTTCGCGACTGCGAAGAGCATCTCTCGCGCCAGAACGTGATTACTGTCCAGCGTAAGCCGGATCTTTACCTCATCCCAGACGAAGCGGAACCCTTGTGAGTAATTGAAAACCGGCTGCTTTATAGCCGCTCCGTTCGGTATTCGGGCAATGCGACCGTTATAGAGATCGCCACTTACCCAGTTTCCGATTTCCATCAGAGTTGTTCGCAACGGCGAAATGTCGATCACCTCACCCTTTACATCGCCGACTTGAATCCGATCTCCCACTGCATACAGTTTGCCGACACCGATCGCGATCCATCCGGCGATGCCTGCTATGACCTCCTGCAGTGCGACCGCAACGCCGGCACCTGCGATACCTAATGTGAAGCTCAGCCGTCCAAGGCGATCCCCGAACAGGGCCGCCATGAAGAGAATTCCCATGACATATCCAAGCAGAACGACAAACTTGCGGACGCGATACCGCATGTCGCCCCGGCTGAAATGTCTAGGCAGTCTGTACTCGAGTACGCGAAAAACCAAGTGAATAACAAAAATGCCGAGAACTGCCGCGAACAGCTTAAGCTCCAGTGAAAGCGAGACCGAACGATTTAGCAAATCTTCCCTCATGGCCGGTTTCGTGCCGATTCCAGCCGATTTGTGTGAGGCCGCACGCGTCCACGCAACGGTAGACAGTGAACCGGAAAGACGTTCGCCAGGTAAGACAGATCGAAACGGAATCGCTGGTCTCTGACCATGCGGATCACGGCGAGCCGGACAATTTCCGTTGCGTTTCTGGCGCCGAGCTCGCGCCCGACGCCAATGACCTTCCGCTGATGAGTTGAATCACACAACTTTTCTTACTTTCCACCGAAAGTGAAGTTCACGCCGTCGACGTACGTGACGTTGTTCTGCCTGGCTGAGTAGCCGACGACATGATTCGATCCGAAGTTGTGATGTGGGCAACTATTCATTTACAGCTCCATTGCAGAGTCGGGTGACTGCTCCCGCGCCAAGGATCTGCATAGCAAGCAACTGCAATCATGTACCAGCCTTTGCCCATCATCGCCGCTGCCTAGTCAGCTGCCGCGGCCCTTAAGCTCGACGCGCCTTGCGGCTCGTCGTCCCGATCCTTAAGTCGGGAGTCTTCGGGCGTAGCGCTGCCCCGCAAAATCACCACAAGCAGGGCGATAACGGGCACAGCCAGGTAAATACCGATGATGCCGCCGACCTCGGCGCCCACCAGCACGGCGAAGATCGCAGCCAACGGGTGGATTTCCAACTGGTGCCCCAGAATTCGCGGAGTGATGACGTAATCCTGAGTCAGCCGCCATACCGCCAACAACGCGGCCATCCACCCCCAGTGGGAGTGGCTGGCGATGCCAACCCCTAGAATGACGGCGGCCGTGCTAGCCCATCCGACCGTCGGTATGAACTCCAACAATCCTCCCAAAGCCGCCAATCCAATCGCGTGCGGGAACCTTAAAAGCAGCAGTGCAACTGAATAGAACACAAACGACAAACCACACAGCAGGGGCTGTGCTCTCATGTAGCTGCTCAGAATGAGATGCAGCTGCTGTGATATGGCATATACTCTTGGCCGGCTGTCCACCGGAAAAACCAGTCGAATGAGGCTGTCTGCGATGTGTTCGCCGTCGCGCAGAAAGAAGATGGCCAGAATTGGGATCAGGACCATGCAGAACAGCACTCCCGCAGCATGGGGAATGTGGCGGTCTGCGGTTCGTACAAGGATGTCGATGTCCTGCCTATGCCGCGTCAGGAATGATCGGAAGCGGGCTTCTTGCTTGTCACTCCAGCCGTACTTATCTCCTAGTTCCGTCGCAATTTCTCCGGTGGAGAGCCCATCGAGCAAGATTGGGATCCCGTCGATCAGTTTCACGGTGTTCCTGGCGACCTCAGGGGCAAATGCATGGCCCACGAGCGCGATCATGAACACAAATGCCAGATACGCCTCTACTACAGCGGGGCGCCGCAAGTTCCTGAAGAACAACGAATGCCGCTGCTGAAACTTGACGAACGGGTTCAACAGATAGGCGAACAGGACTGCAAAAATGAAGATCGCAATGACGCTTCGGGCACTGTAAACAACCGCGCATATCGCCGCCACCAGCAGAATGGTCAGCAGGACATTCAAGGTTCGGCGATCTGGGAATGCGGTCTTCAGCCTTGCCCCCTTCACACGACGGCTCTCGGGTGTAATAAGCAAGTCATGTGCCATCGCGCACCCCTTCGAGCGTCCCTCTAACTGATTCATTGAGAGATCGCGTATCCCACGCACTGTGCCAGCACTGTCGGCGGTTTGACAGATAACGGAAGCTTGTGACGATGGTCGTCTGGCCCCGTGGCTTACAAGAATGCCTATCAGCCTGGCCACTCCTAGAAACGCCACAGGACACGGACCTAGACTAAGGTGGTAGCTCGTTGACCTCAGCCTTTGACTTATTCCGGTATTCGGCCCATGGCGTGGACGATCTCGTCGTTGGCCTGGGTGTAATCGAGCTGTGACTGCAGAAGCAACGTCCGGGCATCAAGTTCCTGGGCTGTCCCCATATCGGCTTGGGAACTGAGAGCCTCTCCCCGCACCAGTTCGTCATGCAGAACTCGATTCGATTCGGTCCGCAAGGCCAACAGTTCCTCGGATACCTTCCGCATTTGCTGGGTCCTTTCCAGCTTGTTGTATGCGGTCTGCACTGCCAGTTCGACCTCATCGGTAAGCCTGGCAAGATTTTCTTTAGCCTGAGACAGCTGAGCCTGGCGTTCGCGAACGACAGCACGCTTGCGACCCGAGTCGAAGAGGTCATAGCCGAAGTGAACACCGAAGGTGCCGAAATTACGGGCCAGAAAGGGAACGTTGTCTTGATAGCTGTAACGCGCAAAGGCGTCTACATCCGGCACGCGGAGGTCTATTTTTGCCAGGCGAATCGCAGCATTCGCTTTCTCCACTTCATTGCGCGCTTCGATAATCTCGGGATGGGATGCGAGTGCCTCAGTCACGCAGGTTTCGCGCGCGCAGGCCGGCTGCACATCCGCAGTATTGGGATCGAGATCCAGCGCCGTTGCAAGTGGCAGTCCCATAGCATCGTTGAGCTGTAGCTTAAGGTCGGAGAGCTGTAAGTCGGTGGTGAGCAGCTCCTGTTTTGCCTGCAGGAGTTGCGCCCGGCTTTCGATCAGGTTCTCTTCCAATGTGCTGCCGTATTTCACCTGCTGAACGCGTTCACTTTGCAGATCTTGCGACGCTTTGATTCTGGCTTCGGTGGCATCGCGGTGAACCTGGGCGATCAAAACCCTGTAATAGAATTGGTGGACTTTCAGGGCAACATCGTTCTCCGTTTGTTGCGCTCTCTGTTGCGAGCCATTCAATTCCGCCCGCGCCATATCGTTTACCGACCGAATCTTCAACAATGTGGTCAAAGGCTGGGTCAGTTGGGTCCCACTAGTTGTCAAGTTGCGCCCACCCTGGTTAATGATCGAATTTGCGGTAGGAACCGGGCTGCCTGCGACCGTACCAAGCGTCCCTTGGTAGATTTCGATCAGCTGAGTGTCGGTGAGATGCACGAAACTGCTGTCATTGCGTATGCTGGGAAAATAGGCGCTCTTCGCGACTTCTTTGGCGTGCTGCTTCTCTTCGACTTTGTATCCCGCGATGCGGACGACGTGGTTGTGCTGAAGCGCAACCTGGACAGCCTGTTGCAAGGTAATGTGGCGAGCAGGAGCACCATCTCCAGGCTCCGCGGCAAGGGCAAGAGAGCTGGACAGACCCAATACTATGAGCAGGGTTTTTGTTTTTCGTGTCATCCTTTCGACTCCTTGGCGTGCTTCGGAATTTGCTGCATCATGCTCAGGTCGCGGTAGTTGAAAGGCGACTTGCGGAGCATGGCGACGAGAAGAAGCGCGATGGCGCAGGTCCAAGCGACCAGAAGGAACCCGTCAATGAGGCTCAACGAATACGCCTGAAGCCGTAACCGGGCCGCGATTAGATCAACTGCACGCGCGCCGGCCGATGGCAATCCGGAGGACTTCCCGAAGACTCCAGCCGTCATCGCGTGAATGTTCCAGTCAGTAATCCAGCTTCCCTGGGTCACGTGCAGACCCAAAAGGTTCGAGTGCAACTTCTCGCGGTCGGCGAGAAAGTGGGCCATGTATATGGCCCCGGCGGTTCCACCAAATAGACGAATGGTGTGAAAGAACGCAGAAAACGTCAGGATCCGCTGAGGTTTCGCCAAGCCGCCCGTGAAGACACCCTGCAGAATGATGGATCCCACTAGCCCTATGAGAGAAAACGATTGCCCGACGCCTATGAGCAGCGCGGTGCGATAGTAATTTTCTGCCGCCCACCCACTCGTATATTGGGCGCTCAAGACAGCCGACGATGAGCGGTGCATGTCAGTCCGGCAGCGAGGAGAAGCCGAGGATCCAGCCCGCGAAGCAGCAGGAATCCCCGCTGTCAAACGCTACCGAGCAGGAGCGGGATAGCACTCCAGATGATGGCCGGCCCAATCTGATCAGCTTCGAAACCATGGATCGCCAGCGACTGCGGAATCAGGATGATGGTTAAGGTGAGTGTAAAGCGAAACCAGAAGAGCAGACTTCCCATCAAGACGGTGTTCCACCGCCAGAGATAAGGAAGTGCTACCAGCCAGTTGGGACCGCGCATTCGTCGTATAGAGCGCGCATAGCATGAAGAACGTGCCAGCCCAAAACAACCCGTTAAATACGGCCGGAGCGCCACCAATTGAGTCGCTCTCCCTGTTCCAGGGCGGTAAGCATCAGGGCCAATCCGGCACTCAGGTACAGGAATCCCAGCAAAACTGGGCGCAGCTTCGTCCTTCTTCCGTGGTGGTGGTTCGGGGATGCCGAAATAGATGCAGATCATCATCACCGGCGCAATTACCGCCGAATCCCAGAACATCCAATGCCAGGAAAGATGGTCGCGGTACCAGCCATAGAGTGATGGCGCCACATTGACAGCCCCATCGATAAACGTTGCATAGAACGCCATCGTGATGGGTAGGTATCGCAGAGGGCTAATGCGAAGGGCAAAAGTCAGGGTGAGTGGATAAAAGGTGCCTGACGTCAGACCGGCGACAATCAATGCCGCAACCAGCAGACTATAGTTGTGTATAAGCGGCAGCAAGGCGCAGGTCACGGCAAATACTCCTGCACTGAACAGAAGGACCCGCCGTGGACCGAGCAGACCTCCGACGTAAACGATGAACGGCCCTATAAACATGAGGCCCGCGTCAAAGGCGCTGCCCAGCCACGCGCCAGCATCGTAGCTGATGCCGACGTGACCCTTCAGATCAGCCATCCCCAGCGAAAGCATACGAGAGGTAAGTGTGACCAGCCCGGCGCCGATGAGCACGCCGACGATTCCTACCAGAGGCCGAGTAGAAATCTCCGACGGAATCGCCACAGCCGTGGCACGAGCAATCTCTGCTGCGGTGGGAGGACGGTTTATAGCGATGGAAGCAGCCATGATATGCCCGGGTATAACCTCGTACGGAGTGGCTTATAGTTCATTTTTTAACTTCAACGATCCAGGACTTCACCCTGCCGGAAGGTAACAGGCACCTCGACTCTGTTATTGCCAGACGGAGCAGGCCGTGTGGACTCCGCTTTTACCACCCGCTTGCCATACGACCCCGAGCCTCCGTAGAGGTAACGCCTGCCGTCCTGAATCCTGAATATGAGTCTGGCGTCGGTGTCTTTCACCGGGTCTTCGTCAAGAGGAAGAGTGTACGCACCGTCGACCACCTTGCCGTCAACACTCAGGAACAACACATATTCTGTCGCTTCGATCACTTCAATTTGGTAGCTGCCGGCAGGAAGACGGTCGCCTGCAAGCCAGAACTCAAATGGAATCGTCGCGTAAGCAATCATCCGTTTCTGAGCTGTGGCTTGGCCCACCAGAGCCATAAGGCCTAGTAAGCTCGAGATGACTATCAGTCGTTTCGTTCTTATCATGGTTTCCTCGGTTGGCTAACCTTGCTATCCTCTCGTCCGGACAGTAGCGGTAACGGAAAGCCCTGGCCGCAACCTGTTGGCCAGGTCGGCATCATCAAGCGCAATCTTGACCGGGATTCGTTGTACAACCTTGGTATAGTTGCCGGTGGCATTGTCCGGCGGCAACAAGGCAAACTGCGATCCGCTGGCGGGGGCAATCTCAATGACCTTGCCATGGATTACCTGCCCGGGGTATTCGTCGAAGCGAAGGTCCGCCGGATCGCCAACTTTGACATGGGTCAACTGGGTCTCGCGATAATTCGCCTGCACCCATTTTGTCTTGTCAACGAAGGCAATCACCTGAGTTCCCGGAGAAACCAGTTGTCCGGGGCGAGCCTGCCGTTCCCCGACAGTGCCCTCTCCGGGGGCGTAGATCTTGGTGTATCCAAGATTCACTTCCGCCACAGCCAGGGATGCTTCTCTGGCGCGCAGGTCAGCAACAAGTTGCATTTCCTGAGACTCCAGAACAGTCTTCATACGCCGTTCGGCTTCGACTGCCAGTTCATTGCTGCGCAACATGCTCCTAGCCTGTTCCAGGTCGGCATCGCGACTGGCATACAACGCAGCCAACCGCTCCTCGTCAGCGACCGCCACTTCAACTTTCTGCTGGGTGGTGGAATGAGTCTGGTACAGCCCCTCCTGGCGCTTGCGTTCGGAACGGGTACGAACTAAGTCGGCTTGCGTAGCTTCCTTACCTGCCTGAGCTGCAGCAATCTGGGCTTTCGCCTGGTCGATCCCCGCCATTGCCTTCTCAATGCGAGCGTCCTGGAGTTCACGCTGGCGAAGATTGTTTTCGATGGCGGCGTCGGCAGCCTCGACCGCCGCTTTGGCTTGGTCAACCTGCGCCTGAAAATCACTGTCTTGCAGTTCGACCAGCAGGTCCCCTTTGTGCACTTGCTGATAGTCAGAGACGTGTACTGCGCTAACAATGCCCGCAACTTTGGTGCTAAGCGGGGTGAGATCACCGCGAACGTAAGCGTCGTCGGTAACCTGTTCTGCCTTGCCGCCCTCCCAGGAATTCCAGTTCCGGGTAAGGGTGATTAGGACGGCGGCAGCGAGTAGCACGACAACAATGGGAGTTAAGTATTTCTGCCACTCGGGCGTACTCTTCGCAGCAGCGTCCCCGTTGTCTTTCGGAGTCTCCGCCGGCTGCGCAGGTGTGGAGGTCGGGACTCGAGTTGGCGCGTGTACAGAAGAGGCGGACATATTAGGCTCCTATGGTGTCTGGTACAGCGATTCCAAAAGTAACTGGCCGAGTCGCTCTGGTTGAGAGGTGATCTCGCCTTGCAATAGATCAATGAAAGCTAAGACGCTAGTGCAATGCATGATGACTTCTAAACTCTCCGCTCTGTGGTCCTGATGACGACGTGACAAGGCCAATGCTGCTCACGCTGCTGCGCGGGAACACTTGCTACAGAGGTCGCCCGTCGTACAGCAAAAGTATTCGCACTCCCAAATGACAACCGGCGAACCACACGAGCAACGCACTGGCGCCGGCAGGTTCCTTTCCGGTACCAGGAACAAACTGGC
Source organism: uncultured Acidobacteriaceae bacterium (assembly GCA_963748225.1). Lineage (GTDB taxonomy): Bacteria > Acidobacteriota > Terriglobia > Terriglobales > Acidobacteriaceae > Bog-257. The sequence goes on along the minus strand of CAVVHW010000006.1, from coordinate 104,773 downwards.
TACACCGCCTGAGTTCGCCATGAGAGGCATTTGCTCTCGCTCCGACCCCGGGTCATGGCTTGTTAGCTTCTGCACAGCGACTCCGTGTAAACGAGTTCCTCGTACGCATTGTGGTTCTGCAAGCGACATGCCACATCAAGGATGAGGGTGGCCTGCTCGCAAGTGCTGCACTTGGAGCCATATGCACGATGGCGGGAGATACGATGGTTACGGCGCCTGCTGAGACTTCCCAAGGCAGTGTCAACCCGCTGACACGCAATGACGCACACTGACAGACACCGCGAGCAGCCGGAATAAATTCACATTGCAGGAGTGATCGATGGCAGCGGCGTCTGCATTGATAAAACCGGACAGCACGCCTGGGTGAGTACGGCGTACGCTGTTCGCCACATGGGTTGACTATCGGGTGCCCACGCGCGTCGTCCCATCACAATCAAATCCATCCGGTGTTCTTTAGCAAACGCCACGATAGCGTCAGCAGGTCGACCTGCCTGTACGATGATTGGAGTGATGGCCTGCGCAGCCGGATGCAGTTGGAGAACTTCTCGAACGCGGGCTTTCGCTGCCGCGACTGACTCAGCCGCATCAGCGTCGTTAGAACCCACCCGGTCGTCTCGAACGTGTAGAAGGGTGAGGTCCCCACCCGTCGCTTCTGCCAGCGAGGTGCCATACAGGAGGGCACCCTCGGATTCCAAAGAAAGATCGGTGGGGACGAGAAAATGTTTAGCCTCACTCCCGGAACTCTTCGCTCGCAACACCCGAGGTCCCACGGTGAGCACCGGGCACGGCGCTTCCCTGAAAGCACTCTCCGCCACCGAGCCCAGTGCGAACTTGCGCAGACCAGTTCGGCCGTGGGTCCCGAGCACGAGCAAGGCAGTGTGCTTCTCCTCGACCGTGTCCGCGATGGTCCTCCAAACCGGCCCTACCTCGACGATTGATTCATGGCGTACGCCTTCGAGGCAACCTTCACTTCTGAGACCAGCTTCGATATCTTCGGCCTGGCGCAGCGCGGCATCTGCATCAGCCGATATCCCGTCCGGGCCTGCCAAACCGTAAATGGAAGGATCAATAACATGAAGGACTGACACAGTCGAGTGGTAGCGACGTGCAATGCCCAGAGCATGCCGAAGCGCCAGGAGGGAGACGGGGCAGAGATCGGTAGCGACGAGGATGTGTTTCAACGATAGCATCGGATTGCCGTTAGTCATTCACTAGCTGGCGGTCTTGAATATCTTCGCGGCTTTCGTCTTGAACGCCGTTGCGTTAGATTGTGTTCTCGCAGCCAGATATCTTAGATCTGGAAGGCGACTCGGAAGCAAGGGTTTCCTCAGCAAGGCTGGCAGCTTTCTTCGCGGAGACAACATTTGCTACGCCCGTAACCTCTTCCATTCGCCGCAGGACAGCCGAGAAGTCCTCTTCACCACCGCGCGCCAGCTCAACCGAATTGACGCGAAACGCCGCTTCTGTCGCAGGCATGATGAGCTCTTTTTGCGCAGCCGTACTTAGAATCAGTTGAAAATCTTTGTGCATCAGTCGCAATGGAAACTGCGGGCTGTAGTCGTTACTCGCCGCTCTCGCCAGCTTTCCCACATGAGCCGGAGCGATCACAGCCGTCTTTGCCAACACTTCCAGCAATCGCTCGCGATCAAGGCCAGCTTTCTCCCCTAAGACTACAGCCTCAGCGATCGCCTGCATGCCAACACCCAGCAGCGAATTGACGGCAAGCTTCATGGCTGCTCCAGAGCCGGAATCGCCCATGAGATGGGATTGTTTTGCAATCGCCTGGAATATTGGCTTGGCAGCGCGGAAGAGTTCCCGGTTGCCGCCTGCCAGCAGCGTCAGGGTACCTTCCTCGGCAGCAGGAGTGCTACCGGAGATGGCAACATCCATTACTTCGATGCCAACTCTGGCACCGAGTTTGTGCAGCTCGCGTGAGCCGTCGGGCGAGATCGTGCTCATCTCAAGCACTACGGTTCCTGACCGCGCCACGGCGAAAACCCCCTCAGAGCCCATATAAACTCTCTGAACTGCTTCATCGTCGGTCAGGCAGGAGAGAAGCACATCGCACGTCTGTGCCAGTTCAAGAATGCTCTTCGCAACGACACCGCCCTTCGCAACAATGGCTTGTCCCTTGGCAGGGTCTCGGTCGTACGCGGTGAGCTGGTATCCGTGATTGAGCAGCCGGTGTGCGATGCGGCTCCCCATATAACCCAAACCAATGAATCCCAGCTTTGCCTGATCCGCAGTGAGTTGTTTCATAGTGTCTGCTTCCTACTTACCTCAGAATTGCGCCGTCGCTATCGGAGTCATTACATCAGGAGTAAAGCGTTCGCTGGCAATTTTCGCAGCTTTCTTGGCAAAGTCGGCGGTCGCTTTCAGGTTGTCGCCGAAGAACCGAACTTTACCGTCGATATCGCGCTCCAGCAGTATCTTTCCGTCTTTATCCGTGAACTCACAATGAACAGTAATGGAGGTGGCCCCGCCAACGGTGGTGACGTTTCGCTCCATTTCACTGCCTTTCTTAAAGCCCGTAACCGTAGTATGAAGAGTGACAAGATCGGGGGCTTTGGCGGCATTCTGGTCGCCATCACGATAGACTTGGGAGAAGCTGCCTTCGTTCTTCAGTTGCTGGACCAGGTTCTCATAAAGTGCGACCTGGAATTCGGCAGGCAGGTTGATTTCCCCGGGCTGGATCATTTCCACTTCGATCGCCGATGCCGGTGACTTGGCGATTGAATGCGATTGCGCATGCAGCAGGGACGCCGCATTCAATCCGGCTATGAGTGCACAAACAATCGTGGCAACTTTGATGGACTTCAACGTTGTTGCTCCTTTGCTTCAGATTGCAAACTTGGGTCCGTAGCGGGCTCCGGCTTCGACGGAATGCTTGTACGGGCACCCTGCGCAAGGAGCTGTTCTTTGATAGCTTCGGCGTGCCCGACCGGCAGGCTGAAAATGGCGCCGTGAAGGCCGCTGTTTGAATCCCGGTATTGAATCGTGAGGGTGTCGATCTTATCGCGCAGTAAACTGATCGCCCGCCCTGCCCCGTAGGGCGCAAGCATCGTGAGCGTACCGACAGTGCCGCCGATGGCGCGTTTACTGTCGTTTCCAGTCACAACATCCTGTATGGAAGCCACGGGGACGTCATAAGTACCCTTTGAGTAAACGAAGCTGAAGGATCCGTTCTCTACCTTCAGGCTTCCTTTGGTATTTTGTTTGACACCAGTCAGGCCGGCAACTTGTAGCGCTTCCGTTTCGGCCGGCGCCGCTTGGGTTTGGCCCAGCGAAGCCAGGGCCCCGAGGAATAGCAAAAGAGGCAGCAATGTTGCCCGTTCAAGTTTCACGTCTAAAAGTCCTCCTAACCCTCTAATGCAACCGGCCTGATCGGCTCGGACTCAGTGAGTTCTGTATCAGTCGACTCCATCAATCTCAGCACCCCGCGTGCGACCGAGGCGACGTCTCTAATGCCAGAACCGGAACACGGACCAACGCCACGAGTCACACGTCATGCAGGCAGCACACCGGGAAGAAAAGTAGCGGCGGTGTAACAGCACACAACCAGCGATGATCGGCGCCAACAACCGCCCCGAACTCACCCATGAAGACGGCCAATCGTTTTCTTCCACCGCGGCAACCACCACGTCTTGCTTCGCCTTGCCTGACATTGGCGCTCCCTGCTAAAAGCGTCAGACTTGCAATCAAGGGGAGAACCGTCCCAAGTGACTGAAACAAGCTCTCCCCAAACGCCCGGCCATCGCTTCGGCTGCCAAGCTGCCATGGGGGTATGGACAACTGGGCGCCTTAGTACGAAGGACCACGCTTATGAATTCCCGGCGCCCAGGAGTGCGTGGGATGAACCGGGCGAACCTGCCCGCTAGCCCGTCCTCATATCGAGGGTGAATTACGGGCGTTGGGCAGTATCTGGATCACGGCCGAGCACTCGCGATCTGCGAATCTTGCTGCAGGCCCTTGCTGACCATGATCCTGACCTCTACTCGACGATTCAGTGCGCGGTCCTTGGAGTCATCGTTGCTGGCTGCAGCATGTGTCTCCCCATAGCCCGCAGGTACGACGATTCGCCACATAGGAACACCGGCGTTTTCGCGCAGGTATTGGGCGACGGCCGCGGCTCGTTGTTCGCTGAGCCTTTGATTGTATTTCGCACCCCCGGTATTGGAGGTGTAGCCTGCAATCTCGATCCTGTATCCGTTGACGTTCGAATTGGACGAAATAAGCTCGTCGAGAGCTGCCTTACCGTTGTCGTTCAACTTATAGCTGTTGTTCGCAAAGTAGACTCCTGCCGAGGCCACGGTCGTGTAGTCGCCCAAATCCGACAGCCGCTGTTTGACCGCCTGCACGGCAACAGCGTTCGCGGCTGCTGCCGAATTTGCCGTCTGTGCTGACACTACTCCCTGGTCTGCCGTGGACTGAGCCTGGTCGGCAGAAGACTGAGCTGTAGCCGCATTCGCCACTCCTTGATCTGCCGTAGTTTGGGCATGGCCGGCCGCTTCCTTGTTCGCGATAATCTGTTGTTCTTGGGCCACCGTGATCGCAAAGGCATCGGGACGGAAGCTGACATTCTTGGCGTCGATCTGGCCTTGCCCGTTCGTGACGCCTTTTGCGTTGATGGTTAGGCCCGGAACCAATGCCGAGGCATTCATGGTTTTGTCACTCCAGAATCCGTCGCGATGGATCTGAGTGCTGCCGCTAATGTTGACGATTTTGGTTGAACCATCCTTCTTATCGAGAATGTTAACCGTGTTACCGTCGCGCGACGTGATCGTGCCTGTGACCTTCGCCTTACGCGCCTTTGCAACGTGGTTTGTCTCAGCCACTGCAATCGGCACCATTGCCGCAAGCAGATACAGGCAAACCGCCGGTAAGATTGCGAAACGAATATGTCTTCCACTGCCGAACTTCATTAAATCCTCCAATAAGGTCGTTATGACAAATGGGGGTGTTCGGCAACAGGCATTTCTGGGCGGATTCCCTAGCCTACTCGCCGAAGCCTCCCCGCTATTTAGAACAGCAACTAGAGTGCCAAAACTCGCGCCCGACTCATCTAGACGCATTCCACTGCAGACTTGGTACTTAGGTGAATGCGCGCGGGGAGTGAGGCTCGAATCGTGTCAGCCTGGGACTGTCAACCTGTCAATTGAAAGGCACTCTGTCGTCAAAGCACAGGGCAGACAGTCGTATTGCGACCGCGCAATAGCCGGGGACTAGTTCTTGGGTCCCGGAAAACGGCTAAGGGCAACGACGCTCTGCTGGAAATTCGGCAAGTCGAAATATCCGCGGCGAATCGTTGACACAATGTACGATGAAACGAAAACTATGCTCTTTCACGGCTTGAAGCGATAGGGCGAGTAACACTTCTTGCCCGGATGGATGGAGGAAGACGGAATGGGAACGATGATCCCGCTTGGAGATGCCTCTCGACGCCCTGTGAACATCCCCGTCATGACAATTCTCATTATCCTTACGAACGCCTGCGTTTTTGCGCTGGAGCTTGTGGGTGGGGATGCGTTTGTCACCAACTGGTCGGCGATACCCGACCAAATTGTTTCCGGCCATCACTGGATCACGATCGTAACGGCGATGTTCCTGCACGGAAGTTGGTCGCACATCATCGGCAACATGGTCTTCTTATGGGCCTTTGGCCCAGAGATCGAAGATGCGATGGGCCCATGGCGTTATTCTGTCTTCTACCTGGTGGGCGGGATCGTGGCTATGCTTGCTCAAGTCGTAGCCAATTCTCATTCAACGGTTCCCAACTTGGGTGCCAGTGGGGCAATTGCCGCGGTAATGGGCGCGTTTCTGGTGACCTATCCTCGCGATCGGATTCGCACAATTCTCGTCATCTTTGTGTTTGTGCGGATCAAATTCATCCCGGCCGCACTGTTGATTGGGTTTTGGTTCCTCACACAACTTTTCAATGCCGGTTCGGTGGCACAGGTGCAGTCGGGAGGCGTGGCCTACCTGGCACACATAGGCGGCTTCCTCTTTGGGGCGGCAACGGCGCGTCTCTTCGAAGAGCCACGGCGAATCGCATAACGATCGAGGCGGGGGTGACTTCCGACCGTTGGTTTCAGAAACTCCGCTTCATCGGTCTTGACCCCGATTGCATATGGTGACGGGCTAGCGAAGGGAGAACCCAGGAGAGTTGGTCTGAGAAACGAGCCTAGCGGTCTTATTCTAGTTACGAGGACTCGAAAACCCAGGTCGAAGAGTAAGGCAGGAGGCAGGGGTCGCCAACGAACAGCGGGCCCCCTGCCTGGGGAGAGGGAAAAGGGACGGGAGTGTGTTGCAGCGCCAGTCGGGGGTATTCGTGGTCGAGTGTTTTTGCCTGCGGGTTTGCATGTAACACTCCTTAGCAATTGCTGTAAGGGCTGGTTTACCCTTAATCAATCCTTGATCTCTTCGTCGTTCCGGATACCGGATCGAACGCCGTTGCTACCTTTCTTATTAGCACTCGAATGGCCAAACTCGCTGGCTGGGCTCAGCAAATTCTTATCTCGTAAGAAGCATTAGAAATAGGCATTCCCTCTGCGATGGCTGCCCGCCGAGCAGGTTTGTATCGCAAAGGATACTGTCAATATTTTGGCAGACGCCATGCCGACGGAAGGAAATTGACTGAAGCTGGATTCCTTGGATGGCATGAGGCAATGAAGGTCCACAACGGCAGTTCCGGTTTAAGGCATGAGCTAGCTTCCAGCTGTCTCGGTACGACTGTCCTCAGCTGCAACCGAATGAGTCAGGAAAACGAGCAGCACGGTATGTCGCACGCCAGCAACTCCAAGATCGCTTTTTACCTTTCCCAGGGTGCGCCAAGCCGTCGGGAGGACAATGTCCCCGTGTCTCGCCGTAGTCGCAGACAACGGGAACGTGCAAACCTGGTCGCCTAGCAGTTCTTGCCTTCCCACGCGACGCCTAGAGCATGCAGAATCAGGGTATCTTGAACCGTCAAACAATCGGAATATATGACGGCCTGGAAAGCATACCGAACATTTGAGTTTTGTGTGCTGCACCACGGTTCATGGCTGACGACGCCACTGCAGTGAGAACATGCGGAATCCGCGGTGTATTGGTTTTCGTGGTGCCAAGCGTTCTGTTTGGGGACTGGCTGTTTGGGTACTGGCATGGTTCTGCTCTCTTTCGCCCTTATGGGCTGCATTTCGAAAATTCTGGCTGTTGGGAAATGATCTCCTCCGGAAGAAGTCCTGCCTGTTCCGTCTCGCTGAGTCAGTCACCCGATGATCTGGCTTGTTCTCGCCTACCACTCCCAGCCACACCTACAGCGCACGCAATCACCCAAGTGAAGCTTGCTTAAGACTGCCTTACAGAGTGCACATGATCTCATCCACATGACTCTCTCCTCTTACCGGTGGCCATTAATATTTACTGTTCGACCGCCGCCTCTGGCCAACCCGGAATCGTTACATCCCTCTTAGGGCAATTCGACGGCCATTTTCAAGGCGGGGCGTTGGCAGCGCTTATCGTGTTGACTGGACGAGGTATCGCCCTGAAGATTGATCTCCGTCGAGACTTTGGCATCAACGCGAGTTGATGTCCGCAGGCTCCCCCTTAAAGGAAATGGCGACGTTTCGACATTGGTGTCAGATGCCGGACAGCTGTCGAACAGCACAGGTGGTCCCGTCGCGCATCGCTAAAGCCGGAGGCAGTTGACGGGCGGTACAGCCGGCCGCCGTGAAGTAGCGCTACACGAAAGACAAGGTAAGGGAGAGTGGAAAGTGATCGGAGGCTGTAACTGAGGTGTGAATTTGGGGCTGGGTGGCGTGAAGTGGGCCGCGTGTAAAAATCCAATCGATGGTGCTTCCGCGGTCAAGCAAGGACTTCGCGGGCGTCGTTCGGATCTGCTGGTCGGTGAAGGGACTTGTGAAGCCTTCTTGTTTGAGTTCCGAAATGGCATCATAACGGGCAACGTTCAGATTCATATCGCCCGCAAGCACCATGGGGGTGCTGCGTTTGTACTGCTTCGAATCTCTAATGCATTCACGCAGTTGAGCTTGGCGCAGACTCTGATCCCCACGACTCTCGAGGTGCATGTTACAGCTGACCAGCCATCGTCCTCCCACGTTGACATCGACGACCAAGGCCATCCGCCCGCCGATTCTCTCCTGAAACGGCTCCGTGTCAGGAAGATACCAGCGCGGTCTCCAGAAATTTGACTGTCTTTGGAACCGTAGAACTCGTGCGTTGGATAGAGGCCATGGAGAGAGCGTCGCCTGCCCATGGAAAGCAGGGGAACTGCGCGTGCCCTGAGTCAATTCCTGGAACTCGCGTCCCCAAACGTAGTTCATCTGCAGCCTTTGAGCGATCTCTCTGGCCACATTGAGACGGTTCGTGCGTCTGGCATACATGTCGACTTCCTGCAGAATCAGGAGGTCCGCCTTAGCGTCCGCCAGAAACTCGATCACGCCGCTCAACTGCAATCCTCGATCGATGTTCCAGTCAACAATACGTATGGAATTGGGCGGCCAAAGGTTCCATGTCCAAGGCGCAAAGCTACCTGTTTCGATCGCCTGCTTGGAGGTCACGTCCATTGCGTCTCTCGAGTTGGAGCCGCACTTGTTGCTTCCACCACACGTCGAGGATACAAGAGACCTCTTCGTCGCACAGATCCTTCGCCTACGCGGAACCGACAGAGTCTGTTGCTGGAGATGCCGGGGCTGCAGCGAAGGCGCAATACGAGTAAAGGGATATGAACCAGACCACGTTCGCGCCTATCGCCGACAAGACAAAGGCGACCTTGGTTATGTTAAGTAGAGCAAAGGCCAATAGAGCATACGGCAAGAAGCAGCGCCGGATGAGGAACTCGCAGTGCCGACCGACGTACATGATCGGGTTCGACCGTCGACTCTCGGCTTGCGCCTGCCAGATCCCGAGATATTGCTCAGGACGTGCTCCGGCAATACGACGCCGGCCCATCCCGGCGACAAGGAAGCTTAAAACTGCCCCGACGAGAAGCAGTTCGGTCCAAACCAGGTATGTCGATCCTGATGTCTTTACCAAGCCGATAGCCATACCGGAAAAAATGAACAAGTAGTAAAGATAGTCGCAGATTGTCTCCAACCAGCAGCCGAAGGCGGACTCTTGCAGTCTCAGACGGGCAACCTCCCCGTCGCATCCATCGAGAATGCTGGCCCAGACCGACAAGATCGCTGCGAAGACCGTATTCCAATATCCTCCGCAGGCAAAAAAGAGACCTGAAACAAAGCCCACCGCAAGAGTAAAAAGGCTGACCATGTTTGGCGTGATCGGCCATTTGATGAGCTGCCGGCTGATGGGGACCGAGATCCTGCGATTGAATTGTGCGAATATTCCATCAGTCGGTTTCACCAACCAACGATTCAGTTTTTCCTCCGCGGCAACACGGTCTGCCTCAGTGAGCACCTGCTGCCACCGGTCCGTAGGAACATCTCTATGCTCCTCGGCGTTTTCCCCCAGCAATGAGTACAGCTCGGTGTCGGTGGCAGTCTCGCAACGTGCGGCGATCCTGGTTGCTACGGCTGAGGGTAACGACCAGATCCCAATGGGCTTGTCTCCCGATACGGACGCCAGCGCATCCGTGGTTCCATTCCATGCGAACGCGTCGCGCAGCAGTGCCGGGTAGTACGCGGTGTTGCCGGAAACGACCAGCAGTGGATCCTGTTCAGTTTCGACGGCGAGACGGTCCAGAATAGCGCCGATGTTACGAGTACTTGGCGCAACCTCGAACCACTCTACGGATGCCGGGAGTCGTCGCGTGGCCGCAAGCTCGCGCCGCAGCACTGACGCGTTGTCCGGGTCCGCGCAGACGATAATTCGTGTCGCTCCGGCTTTCTGAATTCCGAGGATGGTGCGAAGAATCACCGGCAAGGTGCCAACCTTCATCAGGGGCGATCGCACGTCGTACACTTCTTGCGGACTACCGGGGATAACAATGGCTATGCGGGAGCGAGCCGCAAGCTGCGGGGCCGGGTACCCTGCCGCCGAAGGTCTTTTTCCCGGCTTACCGGGAGATACGTTGATATCCTGGCGCCGCTTCTTCGGCTTTGTGAGCGCGACCAGGCATACGGCGCCAATGCCAGCCCAGAAGATCGCCCGAATACGCCTAGCCACAGCGACCACCATCCCAGTACCGGCTCCGAGGCCAAATATTCTCGCTATGAGAACGTTGCCGCCTTCGTACGTTCCCACGTTGCCGGGATTGAGAAGTCCGACCACGTTGACGAGCTTGGTCAGGGCTTCGAATATCAGTGCGCCAACGACACCGATGTTAAAGTCCATCAGCCGCAGAACCACGTAGATTTCGGAGAGCGCCGCAATATGCGTAACAAGGTTGAGGCCGAAACTCATCCAGAATGCTTTCGGGACATCTCGCGGAAAGCTAAATAGCTTGTCCTCGATGGCGACAATTAGACGCTCACGTTTTTCCAGCCAGGATCTGCAGTAACGAAGCTTTTTCGCAAAACGTGCCGGGCCAGTTAGAATCGGCCACTGCTTCTGAACAGCCAGGGCCAACGCAAGCAGGAGGGCCATCAATGCGGTAGCAAATATCGCCGCGTACGATACCCAGCGATGCGCCAGATTCATGCTGAAGGCGGCCGCCACGATCCCGACCAGAGCAACCAGCGCCCCGGTGACCACAAACAGCCCGCGATCCATCGTTACTGAGGACACCCTCGACGCAATCGGAAGCTCCGAATCAAGGGCCGAAACTCGCAATCCTTCGCCGAAGGCTTGCCCGAGAATTCCTAGCTGTCCTACAGCTTCTGACGCCAGCCGGAGCTTGATGAACTGGAGCAAAGGAACTTTGTTTCCCTCGCCAGGCAGCGCTAGCCGCCATGCCCACGCCTTCGCCACGTGGCCGACCCCGCCCAACGCGATGACCAAAGCAATTCCCCAGCCGAGCTTTTCGACATCTTGTGTCAGCTTCGCAAATCCGATCTTGTCGACGAGGTATGCGAGCAGGGCACACCCAAAGATAACGGTCAGCAATCGAAAGATTCGTTTGTTAGTCGAAGCGAGCTTAAGCACGGGAGAACTCCTCTCGTACGGGTGTCGTGCAGACGAACTGGCAAAAAATGCTTTCCGCGTAAGCCAGGGCTTCCGGCGTATCAACGTCCTGCCATGACGCATCGCCAATATCGAAGGCGTGGAATTTTCCAGCTTCAGCCAGTTTTCTCATGCCATCGGACAGAGAGCAGTTGCCGCCTTTCTTCGCCGATTCGAGGGCGTCAAACAGCCCCGTGCCGCATAGGAACATGCCCGTATCGAACCCATCGTAGTCAACGAGGGTTTTCCCGATTGCTATGATCCGGTCGCCATCTCGTCTAACTTTGGTTGCGTCATCCAGGTCAAAGACACGATCGAGATTCGAATCAACCGCCAGGACAACTTCGTCCTGCCGCAGCGGCTGCCGAACCAGGGCCTTGGCCGTTGCGGCGTCAAAGATGTGATCGGACATTAGCAAGAGAAACGGTCCGGAGATTCCGGCGCGGGCCTTAAGAACGGAAACACCGTTGTCCTTGTGGTAGTCCGGATTCTCGATGCACGACACCGTAATACCGCCGAAGTCCTGCTCAGCAACCCACTGCTGAATGGCATCGCCACGATAGCCAACTACAACCACCACGCTCGTGATACCTGCCTGTTGCGCTCGTCCTATGACATGCTCCAACAACGGCCGACCCTGTAGTTGGATGAGCGGTTTGGGTATAGCGCTTGAACGCTGGACGAGGCGGCTGCCATTGCCAGCGGCCAGGATGATGCATTGGTTTACATTGGGCATCGAGGTATCTCCCTTTGCTCTGTCAGACTGTTATTTATTCAGAGGCTGTAAGTTCTCTGCTCTTGCTGTCTCGGATCTGCCGGACGGCCTGGGCGCGTAGTCAAAGTAGTTGATGGTTACCTTCGTCGTTCCAAAGACACGCACATCCGTTACGCTCTCGGTGGAGTTGGGGAACCACTGCGGACCACTCTTTTTGTAGGTATGGACGAAATGAACGTCCTTAATCCAGAACGAGGGACTCTTGGCCGGCCTACCCTCTACTCGCACGAGGGCGTAATCTTGCACGTCGATCCAGATACGTCCGGCAATCAGCTTCTCCTCGTTTCGCTTGGGCGTGATATCGATGGCGTAGGTTGACCGGCCGCCGATCGTTTCGGTACCGACCATGCGAAAGTCGTAGTTCTGCGGCCCCACTTGAGTCTTCAGGCGTTCCTGGGGGTTCGACGCCTCTTCTTCGGAAGCCAGCATCTTGCGAAATACATGCTTGCCGGCGGCCTTCCAGCCGGCTTCCTCGATAACCTCGAAGTGTTTCGTCCCATCCCCTCCAGCTTCTACGCGCGCGACCAGTTCCGCCTGCTTGTGCATGCGGTCGTTCTCAAGCACATACCGGCGCATTCCCCGATATCCATCCGCTAATGTGCGTCGTTGTGCGTCATGCTGGAGCATCGTCGCTACGATGTTGTTCGCGTCGGGGAGAGGATCGTTGTCGGCGGCCCTCAACGACATTCCCGTTGAGGCTACGAGCACGGCTGCGAAAATGATTTGAGTTTTCATAGCTAGAACTGAAAAACAAGCTTCCCTCGGAATAAGAGCGCGGGACTGTTATAAAACTGGCCGAAATTAGTGCTGGCTATGTCGTTTTGCACGTCGCGGGGATTGAAACGACCGAAGAGATTGAAGATGCCGCCTCCGATTCGCGCTTTGATACGCCGCTCGCCGAATGGCAGCGAAATCGGCCGAGTTATCTGGAGATCCAGGGACGAAAACCGAGGAAACCTGTCGACGTTTCTCGCGCCGATGTATTCGCGATATTCGTTCTCCACCGAGTACGGAAACCCGGTGTGAATGTCGAAAACAGGGACAATGGTCAGCTTCCACGGTCCCTCTATGTCCGCGTGGAGCAAAACACGATTTGGTGCGTCGAAAGGCAGCCGTCCGCGGGCATCGGGTTGAATCACCGCCTGCGGGTAGTTGCCGAAGAACAATAGCGGATCGTTCAGGTCGCCGTAGGCCCGTGAGTGAACGTAGGAGGCGTCCAGCATCATGCGCGGTAGCCGGTATCTGCCGGTTATCTGAAACTCCCGGTAGGAATCGGTTCCCGCATTGGAAAGGGTGATAGAGGCTGGGCCGTAGCCGGAGCTGGGAGAAACCACGAAGTCTCTCGTTGTGGTGCGTTGCTCATAGGCGACCCGGAGGGTGAAGTGCTCCGAGACTTGTCTTTCAAGCGCAAGATTCCACGCTGTGCTGCGCGGGTTGTGGAGTTCTCCGCCAATGCGATTTGTATAAGCGGTTGAGGCGAGGGCCTGGCCATTTGGACCCAGCAGAGTCACAGTCCGGTCCGGCATTTCGTCAAAGACCGGGTAAATAAGCGGTACGCGATCATAGAAAATACCTACGCCCCCCTTAAGCAGCGTCTTGCCATCATTGGTCAGAGCCAGCAACAAACCCAGGCGCGGAGCAGCATGAGTCGAACTAGTCACACTATCGCTGTCAAATCGAAGCCCTAAGTCGAGCGTCAGGCGGTGCCATGGTGACCACTGATCCCCGACGAACCACGTAACTTCGTTCTGATTGGTGCCGAAGTAAGTGGGGGGGGCAAATGTCAGTCGCTCTATTGGCAGGTAGTCGGCTCCCAAAAGCTCGACGGGCAGGAAGGTTTCTCGTCCGTTATATGTCGAGTGGGAGTATTCCGCCCCAAGCTTTATCTGGTGAGAACCAAGGAAGTGCTTGGGAGCCATTTGATAGATCTCTTGCCAATCGAATCGACTGGCTCGTCGGGCCTGGCGGTTGAAGAACCCGCCCTGTGTCGTGTCAACCAGGAGTTGGAAGGGATCGTTGTTTTGGGCTGTGACGTCCACGTCGTACCGTTTAAAGCTGAGCTGAGATGTGAGAACGCTGTCGGGCCCAAGCAAATAATGATCCTGCCCATAGAGCTGATATCCTCGCTGATGGAAGTCTCCGGTCGAGGGCTGAGGGGTAAATGTATTCAGCCCAAGGTAGTCCAGCTTCTGCGGATAGACTGCAAGGGAAACGGTTGCCGTCTGTTTCTGGCTGATCGTCAGGTCGTACTGGCTATACCAATTGAAGCCCTCCAGCTTCATATCCCGTTGCAGCGGAGGCAAGCTGTTCACCGGCGTTTGGATAAATCGATACTCAAACGACTCGGTTACTGCAAGCCGGTCCTTGATAAGGGGACCAGTAAAGGTCATCCGCGGCGTGGCCGATTCTATGCCGACAAAGCTGCCATCGCGTACGCGTGGTCGCGGTAGGATGTTTTGGATCGAAAAGTGGTAGCCCTCGAAGTCACCGGTCTTTGTCTCGACGTTCGAAACGGCCCCTGCCAGCTTCCCATACTCGGGGTCGTAGGGGTCCGAAATGACTTTCACCGACGAAACGACGTCGATTGGCAAACTGATGGCCGGGCTGCCGGTGGCCGGGTCGGTGACGTTGGCGCTATTCACGAGCGCCCCGCTCTGCGTGTTCCGCGTGCCCTTCAAGTTCACCAGCCCGTCGGGGCCGCGAACGACCCCTGGAACGAGAGGAAGTAATCCTTGAAATTGCTCGCTGGCATTGGGAGCGTTGATTACTGTTTTTTCGTTGATGGTTTCGGCCGCCGGAGACGCGGACGTTGAATCATTCGCGGTTACAGTGACAGAGGTCTTAACTTCGCCCGGCGTCAGCCGGATGGGGAGCTGAATTGTCTGGCTAGGTTCAAGTGTGATGCTCAGATCTGCCTTTAGAGTCTCGAAGTTTGCCTCAACTGCATAAATGCCCGGCGGAAGATTGTCGAAGGCGTACTTGCCCTCCCCATCCGTTCCTGTTACCGCCATCACTGGCCCGCTAACCAACACCTCGGCCTTCGGTATGTAGGACTCACTACCTGGATCTCCGACAAATACGATTCCTTTCAGGCTGCAGGTTGCACCTCGAACATCCTGCCCGTATCCGCCTTGGGTCATCCAACAGAACAAAGTGAACGCAACAGCCATTTGCCCGAACGCGGTCAACACCGAGCCGTGACGGGCGATGGATGCTCCATTGCTTCGAAGAGTGGTGCCGCGTCGTTTTGCAATCCGGGACAATGTGGTTCACCTTCCACCTCGACAGAAGGCACGCACGATGCCAAACAAAATGACAGGCAATTGTGGCGAAGAAACTATGAGTTATGAGCGCATTAGGCAGAACGGCAGATGCAGCGCGAGGGCATCGATGTCATTCGTTCGACGTTGATGTCAACCACCTGTGTCAATTCTGGCCACCCGAGTCTGTTGCGCGACAGCCGAGGAATTGGAAGAGCACAAGTTTGCAGCTGTTCACTGAATTTCCAAGGGCACTTCTGATGGTGGGTTGGCGCAATCCGGCTAATCGATGCTCTGCTTGACCTTGGCCATGGCGAATACCAATCTGAACTCAAGTTGAATTACTGGGAAATGAGGCTCCTCACTGCATTGCAAGAGCCTCGTTGCCTTCGACGTGTCGCATCTTGCGAATCAAGTTCTTGTGTCAGTTCTTTGACACGAGATTCTTGTCAGCGTGACGACCTATTAACGCCGCAAAGAGAATGAGAGAACGCTTGCTCCCGTAGAGCTCAGTTATGCGGCGCCGATGCGTTTTGCGTGAGTTAAGTTCCTTGGAAGTTAAATTGCAACACCCAGAGGGAAGTCTGATTCAACAGGGAGCGCATCGTCGCGGAAAACAGGAGTTCGGCGGGAATTTCCCCAGCGCTGACAGTGGAGCGAACCGACGCCCGGGTTGGGCTGAGGCCGAAAACAACATGCCATCGTTCCCAACACGCCGCGCCTATGGGATTCTTCCAGTTATTGTGCTCCATTGGCTCCTGCAGGCGAGCGTCGCGTTTGCTCAGAGTGCGCCAGAGTCAGCTGATCATCCATGGCATACCTCTTCGGAGCTGCAGATCGAGAACGATGCCAGAGGTCTTCCTGGCGCAACCTTCCACATAGATACCGCCAAGATTTATTCGTTGCCGGAGTTGATCGACCTGGCGGAAGCACACAATCCAGCCACTTACGCTTCGTGGGAACGCGCCCGTGCGCAGGCAGCGACCTTGGGCATAACACGTAGTGAGTTGTTTCCCGCGCTGGCGGCTGCTGCAGCTTCTCAGACCACTCGCCAGGAAATCTTGTTCGGCAATCGCTTCAACGGTCAAGTGATCCAGGACTTCCAACTGGCGTTCGAGCTGAACTACACCGTTCTTGACTTCGGCGGCCGCTCCGGTCGAATCAATGCGGCAAGCGCGCAGCTTCTTGCGGCTAATTTCGCTTTTAACGACAGCCACCGGAATGTCATTTATCAGGTACAGCGCGCGTTCTACAGTTTGTTGAATTCGATGGGCCAGGAGGATGCAGCGCGAGCAAGTCTGGCAAACGCGACCGCCGTGCAACAAGCAGCTGAAGATCGGCTGGCACATGGCCTGGCGACGCTGCCCGACGTGCTGGAAGCGCGGAGCGCGACGGCGCAGGCTGACTATGATCTGCAAGCGGTGCTGGGATCTGAGGAGATTGCACGGGGCGACCTCGCAACTGCGGTCGGCGCCCGCGCGACCACGGCGATCCAAGTCCAACCCCTGGATCAGGTGCCCACTCCCGAGTCGATCGACGATACGGTCGAGCAAGCGATAGACCGTGCACTCGGACAACGTCCTGATCTCATGCAGCAAGTATCCGAAATAAGGTCCGCAACTGCCAGAGTCAAGGAAGCGAGGGCGGCATGCTACCCCGTATTGAACCTCACCGCCAGCCCGGCCATCCCATCGTTTTATGGCTTACAGTCGCCGTACCCTTGGACGCATACGGCGGACTTGACTGGCACTTTAGCATTCAACCTCACTTGGGTCGTATTCGATGGAGGCGCTCGAAAAAGCAGGTTGGCAGAGGCTCAAGCAAACGTGCAAGTGGCAAAAGCACAGGCCAATGTCGCGCGCAACCGAATTGCCGACGAGGTTTGGACGGCAGCCTCGAACCTGAATACCGCATTGCGGCAACGAGTGGCTGCGATCGCTCTCGTGCAGGCCGCCAGTCAGTCGTATAGCGCGGCCTTGGAATCGTACAACTACGGGGTGCGAAACTTACTGGACGTAACCGCCGCGCAGCGAACCCTAGCGCAAGCTCGCTCGGCGGATGTTTCGGCACAAACGCGGGTGTTGACTTCACTCGCGGATCTGGCTTTCAGAACTGGCGACTCCCTTGGCGTCCATACGAGACCCCGACCATGACTGAGATTCGCGGACCAGTGTTCAGCGTGTTCGTACCTGCTCTACTGCTGATGACGGGTTGCGGACGAGCTCCTTCATTCGACATTCTGGGCTCGTTCTTTCCGGCATGGCTCATCTGTCTTGTGGTGGCCGTTTTGCTTACAGTCGCTTCGCGAGCCCTGTTGATGCATTACGTTGAGATCACCTGGCCGGTTCTCATCTATCCAAGCCTCACCGCCATTTTTGCCTTCGCGTTGTGGCTTGCTCTGTTCCGCTGAACAAGGAGCAATGAGTATGGAGACAAATAAGAGTACGCGAATGCGCCAGCTTCTCGGCCGCTGGATCAGCGTTGCGATCTTGGTAGCTGCAGTACTCCTTGGACTCGCCGTGCTTTACCGCGCGAACCACTATCCACGGACCGAGGATGCGGAAATATTTGCGAATTTCATCGGGATAGCGCCACAAGTCGACGGCCCTGTCATCCGGCTGAATGTGAAAGACAACCAGTTCGTGAAAAAGGGCGAACTGCTGTACGAAATTGATGATCGCCCCTACCAGTACGCTCTTGAGAATGCCCAGTCGGAGCAAGCGGCTCTGGAGGGGCAAATCTCCGACGAACAACGAAAAATAGCAGCATTGGTGAGCGCAGTGTCTGTGGCGAAGGCGAACATCCACAGCATGGAAGCCAACGTGACAAACGCGGAGCGGGGGGTCAGCCGAGCGCGCGCGGAATGGAATTACGCGAACAACAACCTGCATCGCCTTGAGCCACTCTTAAGCAAGCAGTTTGTCACTGTAGACCAGGTGGATAAAGCCAAGAGTTCGGAAATAGCTGAGGCCGAAGCTCTGAAACAGGCGGAGTCACGGCTGCAGCTGGCCCAGGCTGAATTGAACTCAGCTTTGGCGCAGCACGAACAAGCCGGTCACGCAGTCACTACGCTCGAACCTTTGATCAACCAGCGCGGAGCAAAGACAGCGGCGGTGGAGACCGCTCGCTACAAACTGGACAACTGTCGGGTTTACGCGCCATTCGATGCGCGGGTGACCAATCTCACCATCTCAGAGGGTGCCTACGCTCACGTCGGCCAGCAAATGTTCACGCTTATCGACGCCCGTACCTGGTGGGCAATCGGCAATTTCCGAGAAGGCCAGCTCAAGCGCATCGCTCCAGGAATGCGGGCCGAGGTCTATGTGCTTTCGAATCCAGACCTGCGGTTCTCTGGTGTGGTGGACAGCATCGGATTTGGCGTGGCCCCGGATCCCGATGTGATTGGCAACTTGCAATCCGGGCTTCCGGATGTGCAGCGCACCCTGAATTGGGTACATCTCGCATCACGATATCCAGTTCGCGTGCGGGTGGACAATCCCACGCCTGATCTGTTTCGAGTCGGCGCGTCAGCCGTAGTTACGGTTCGGGGCAATTGAGAATGGCAACTATGGCCCAAGACCTGCCCCAGTCACCTGGTCCGCTGACTTGGGTGAGGGGATTCCTCAAAGAAGAGCTCACACCATATCCAGGCCGGGCTGCACTGGTAGGGCGCATGACCGTTGCCGCTACCCTCGTGATGATCGTCTGCATGACGTTTCGCATCCCGTTCGCATTCCAAGGCGCAATATATGCACTTCTGATTTCTCGTGATAGCCCGCGTGCAACCCTGCAATCAGCGGCAACTATGTTTCTTCTTACCGGTATAGGCACCGCATATCTTCTGATTTCGGTGCGGTTTGTCATCAGTTCCCCGCTGCTTCATTTTCTCTGGGTTATCGGGTCGTTCTTCCTGACTTTCTATGCGATCGGCACTCTGGCCAACTACAGTGCGGCGGTGTACTTCGCCATTGTGATGTCGGTAGGAATTCCCTTGTGGGACCGGCATGTGTCGGCCGAAACCAATGTGGAAGATACACTCCGGCTGTGCCTTTCAGTGTTGATTGGCGTCGTGATTACTGCGGCGGTAGAAATGGCGTTTCTGCGGCTACGGCCTCGGGACGAGGTTATGTTACCTCTTACGGAGCGACTGACAGTAGTCGAGAATTTGTTAACCTGCCACGCTGAGGGCCGCACTGTTGATACCGGCATCGAGCAAGAAGTAGTCCGACTGGAAATGCGCGGAACATCACTACTACGACGCACCTTACGGCGCTTGAACTATTCGACCCAGTACTCCGTGGAGATCGGTGCTGTCGTGGTTCTTGTAGGCAGGCTCGTAGACCTCGCAGCAAACCTGACCCGTCTCAACTTCGAATTATCGGCCACGCACCGGCGACGATTCCGGAACTTAGCCTCTACGGTGGCAAGCATTCGTGATGACTTGATGAACAGGCGAATTCCGCAACCGGTTCAGTTCAATAACGATGGTCAACCGGGGAATCTCGTTCCGTTGCTTGGCGAGATGGAACATACCGTTACGCTCATCCCTCAGGTGTTTGCGGACTCTGCATCAATCCAAGCGTACTTGCCGCCGGCAGATGAGGCACGGCTACAAACACTCCTTGTCCCGGACGCACTCGTCAACCCTGAACACCTTCGCTTCGCGCTAAAGGGCAGCCTGGCCGCAACCAGTTGTTACATTATCTATAACGCGATCGCGTGGCCGGGCATCAGTACGGCGGTGACCACGTGCCTGCTGACGGCACTGACGACCGTTGGCTCATCTCGTCAAAAGCAGGTTCTTCGCATCACAGGAGCCATCGTTGGCGGCTTTCTACTTGGGATGGGCTCGCAGGTCTTTATCCTCCCCTACATCGATTCCATCGCCGGCTTTGTAGTTCTTTTCGTTGCTGTCACCGCCCTGTCTTCCTGGTTCATGACATCGAGTCCCCGCTTGTCGTACTTTGGAGTTCAGGTCGCTCTGGCTTTCTACTTGATCAACTTAAGCGAATTCACAATGCAGACCTCGCTGGCGGTCGCTAGGGATCGGGTTGTCGGCATTTTGTTCGGTCTTTCCATGATGTGGCTGGTATTTGATCAATTATGGGGTGCGTCCGCTGCGGTACAGATGAAGAAGACCTTCGCCTCCAACCTCCGGTTGTTGGCGCAGTTTACGAGGGGGCCGGTTTCCCGGGACCCGAAGGCTGTAACAGCACTAAGCTTTGCTCTTCGCGAGACAATCAACACGAACCTTGATAAGGTAAGAACCCTCGCGGATGGCGTTCTGTTCGAATTCGGGCCTTCGCGCGAGCAGGATCTCGCATTGCGTAATCGCATTCGGCAATGGCAACCGAATTTGCGCATGCTCTTCATTACGCGAATTGTCTTGCTGAAGTACCGCCTTCGGCTTCCCGGCTTCGAGCTACCGGAAGCAATCCGACCGGCACAGGAGGGC
The DNA here is from genome assembly GCA_963748225.1 of uncultured Acidobacteriaceae bacterium. GTDB lineage: Bacteria > Acidobacteriota > Terriglobia > Terriglobales > Acidobacteriaceae > Bog-257. The sequence continues at coordinate 84,225 of CAVVHW010000006.1, read as the reverse complement.
TTCGATGACCGATTGGCCGCCGCACTGGACGGCATGGCCGATCGAATGGAGGATGACGGGCCAACATTACAGCGGGGGGTGACAAGTGAGTATGCCCAACTCGAGCAAGCGGCATGGAAGGCCTCGCCGAACCAACACCAGCTCACGCCCCAGATACAGTCGTTTCTCCTTCTCTCGCGCAGAATCGCGGACCTGACAGACCGCTTGGAAAGGGAAATTTGAGTGTGTTGCTTTTCACACTGGTGGATTGATGACGGTATCCAAGTGACTTCGATGGCGTTCTGGTCGCCCGTGGCAGTGTTGATCTCCGAGCCTTTGGCGGCGATTATGATGTGCCGAGGATCTGAAATGACCAACCAAGTGACTGAATGTATATGAATAAGCCTGTCAATCAGGATGTACCGATTAACGTAGAAGGAGAGGCCTCGTTTTTGGCGACACTCGATTCGGATCCCCGGCTGGCGACTACGCCTACTGTGTCGTGGTTTGCGTGGGCGGTTCTTATCTACATGCTGGGGGTGATTCTCTGGGGCGCATATGTTCGAGCCAGCGGGTCCGGTGCGGGATGCGGTAATCATTGGCCGCTTTGCAACGGGGAGGTCATCCCGGCGTCGCCGACGAAACAGCGGCTGATTGAATTCACACATCGAGTCACCAGCGGACTGGCGCTTATCTCCGTGCTTGCGCTCTTTTTCCTAACGTGGTGTGTTACCGCCCGCCGCGCATGGGCCCGTGTCTCCGCCGTCCTCTCCGTGGTCCTTATGCTTAACGAGGCCCTGCTCGGAGCCTTGCTCGTGTTGCTGCATCACGTTGGTAATGACCAATCCGCATCACGTGCCGTCTTCCTCTCCCTCCACCTTGCCAATACCTTATTGCTGATTGGATCGATTGCGCTCACGGCACATTGGCTGACTGATCCTCCGGCTCGGACCAACTTCAGCGGTACAAAGGCTGTACCGATTGTCGTCGGTTTGCTGTTTGCCATACTCATTGGGATTAGCGGTGCGCTTGCCGCCCTAGGAGATACTCTGTTTCCTGCTTCATCGCTGAGCAGCTCAATACGGTCAGACTTCTCGGCGGCCAGCCATTTTCTGCTGCGCTTGCGCTTACTGCATCCTGCCACAGCGATAGTCGGGGCAGCCTACGTGATCTGGCTCGTTGCCAGATGTGTTGTGAGTTCTTCCAGGGTTACCCGTCGGCTTGCCGTCACGCTCACTCTGCTCGTCTTACTTCAGCTCTATTTGGGAGCGCTGAACGTATTCCTGCTTGCGCCGATCTGGCTGCAGATGACACATCTTCTTGTAGGAGACCTTTTCTGGATTCTCCTGATTCTTGCTTCTGACCAGGCATTGCGAATGCAACCCAGCCGCTGACCAGCGCCATATAGTTCGTGCAGATATCCCTCCAACAGTCGAAGCTTCAGCAGAAATGCCGGCGCTCCGCTGCGCGCTCAATTCACATGGCCGTAATAAGCCCAGTGAGCGAATCAGCGTTTTCGATAAACCGGCGGGTATCGATATTGAGTGACTCAAGGAACATGCTCTAGAAGTGCACGAATGAAGGCTGTGGTAAAGCGAGCTAGCGATCGGCTCTATTTGCAAGCATCCCGCGGTCCATTGTGGCGCGCCGGGCAGCCGCTCAAGCATTGCTTATGGACCGGGCTCCTGGCATGTTCGAGAACCTACAACGAGTTCACTTCCCAAGTCCGGTCAGGACATGCCCGAGCTTGTTTCGCTTCGCCGTCAAATAACGCAGGTTCGAAGGTGAAGGAGGGATTTCAAGAGGCAGCCATTCCGTAACCGATAGCCCATAGCCTTCGATGCCAACTAGCTTACGTGGATTGTTGCTTAGAAGCCGCATGGAGCGCACGCCGACTTCGCGCAGGATCTGCACCCCAATGCCATAATCTCGCTGATCCGGTTTGAAGCCAAGTCGTTCATTGGCCTCCACCGTGTCGAAGCCCTCATCCTGCAAACCGTACGCGCGAATCTTGTTAGCCAGGCCTATGCCCCGCCCCTCCTGACTGAGGTAAAGCAGCACACCGCGACCTTCGCTGGCGATCTGACCCAAGGCTTTGTCGAGCTGCGCGCCACAGTCGCAACGGACAGAACGCAGCACATCGCCCGTGAGGCATTGTGAGTGTACGCGCACGAGCACGTCCTGCCCATCTCCGATGTCGCCGCACACAAGAGCAATATGCGTTTGCTTGTCGACCTGGTTCTCGAATGCGTAGAGCCGGAACCTTCCGTATTCCGTAGGGAGCATTGTAGAGGCCACACACTTGACGACCGAATCCGTCCGTAGGCGATAGCTGATCAGGTCGGCCACGGTGATCAGCAGGATCTGGTGACGAAAGGCAAATTCGCGGAGCTCGGGCACTCGCGCCATAGAGCCATCTTCGTTCATGATCTCGCAAATAACGCCGGCAGGTCGCATACCGGCCAGCCGGGCCAGATCCACGGCAGCCTCGGTTTGACCGGCGCGTGCCAATACTCCGGCATTCCTTGCACGCAGCGGGAACATGTGCCCAGGACGGACCAGATCGACTGGCTTCGTCGCTGGATCGATTGCCGCAAGCACCGTGGTCGCACGGTCTGCGGCCGAGATTCCGGTCGTCGTAGCTCTCTTGCCTCAATGCTGACACAAAACGCCGTATCGAATCGCGATGAGTTCTTGGGCACCATCAGCGGGATTTCGAGTTCATCGAGCCGCTCGGGAGTCATCGCCAGGCAAATCAAACCTCGGCCGTACTTCGCCATGAAGTTGATTGCTTCGGGGGTGATCTTTTCCGCTGCCATGGTCAGATCACCTTCATTTTCTCGATCTTCGTCATCGGCGACGATCACCATCTCGCCCGCGCGTATCGCCGCGATGGCATCCTCGATTTTGGCGAATTGGTCTGATTGGTTACGAGTTGCTTTCACAATTTCAAGCTTCTGGAGCATATGTGTACTCTTCGTCACTAGAAATATCCGCTATCGAAAGGCGACTTTCAGCACGAACACCAACGGAAGATAAACTATGGACGCTGCGAGCAGTCGGCGAGCAGATCCCCTCGACCGCTGAAGCACGAAGTCCAGGCCAAAGTAGAGGAATCCCAGACCTAACAGTAGTCCGGCGCAATAGATTACGACTTCGTGCCCGACTGAAAAGCGCACGACGCTGATGGGGATTAAAGCAAGCAGCGGTAACATCGTTTGCAGAATCACGAGAGCAACTCTCGCGTGCCCCTTCGGTAACATCGAGTAACCCGCTCGGTCGTAGTCCTCGCGGTACATCCATGCGATTGACATGAAATGCGGGAACTGCCACAGGAAGACGATGGCGTAGAGTAGCCACGCCTCCATATTCAACGTTCCGGCTGCTGCGGCCCAACCAATCAGTGGAGGCATAGCCCCGGGAAAGGCCCCGACGAGAACGCACAGAGGGGTTCTTCTTTTGAGTGGGGTATACAAGAACAGATAGGAGCATAGGGTGAAAAGCGCCAGCAGACTTGCAAGCACGCCGGCGCCTATTGCGAGATAAATGCTACCCGCCACTGACGACACTATCCCAAAGGCTAAGACAGCACGCGGTTCAAGACGACCAGCGGCCGCCGGGCGCCGGGCGGTCCTGCGCATTTGGGCATCGAACTTCCGTTCGATGTACTGATTCAGCGTCGCCGTCCCGCTTGCAACCAGCAAGGTTCCGACCAAGGTGTTGAACAATCCGAGCACTGAAAAGTTTTGGCCTCCGCTTGCACCACCCAGATAAAAGCCCACAGAGGTTGTGATCAAAATCAGGAAATTGATTTCTGGCTTGGTTAGCGCCCAGTAGTCAGCGAGCAAGCTGGACGCTGTAAAGATCTGACGCTCCACGGCCGGTGCGTCGAGGGTGGTTACGATAGGCTCGCTAGACATCTAGACAACCTCCGTACTCTGTGGAGCCGTCTGAAGTCCCGTGCTTAACATGGGCGAGAGTAACCGCGCTGTGACGATCGTCCCTGCAATCAGGTAGACCACGGTGACGCAGGTCCACATCAACGCGCCGGCGCATTGTTGGTCCTCTAGGGCGGACAGGCCGAATGGATGTGAAGAGGATAAGTAGACGGGGTACACCACGCGGTCGCAAAAGACGAGAAATCCGGAAAGAATATCGCATGGCAATGTAGCCAGGAAAAGATACACAAGCAACGACCACTCCGGCCATTTCGAGGCAGTTGACCCAGGCTGGACGACAGGCCACCAGAAAAGAAGGCCAGTTACCAGGAACGATGCGTGTGCAATCCCATGCCAGGTTCCCGATTGCATCCCGAGCCTAAAAAGAGCGGGAATGTGCCATCCGACGAGCGTGGCAGCCGCTGCAAACCAGCAAACTGCGGGATGTGTCAGGGCCCTCCGCATTTGCCGTACCGCCGCCGCCCGCGACAGCGGATGGATGACGGAGTGCACGAATCCCCGCGGTAGGCCCTGCAGTACGGCCCTCACAGGTGCACCGAGCCATATCATGGGAGCAGCAAATGTCATGAGGAGTAGATGTTGGATCATGTGGGCTGTCAGCAACTCGTGATCCAGCGCAGCCAGGGGCGAGGCCACCGCCGCCCAGACAAAGAGCAGTCCGACGAGAAAACTGGCGGCGTGCCAGCCCTCAACCGTGTCCTGGCTGAACCTGCGAATATGAACCCATCCACGCACATAGACCAACGCCGTGAGTATCAAGACGACAGACACCAGGCATGTTTCGAACGAGCCGTGATGATCGTGTGGCATCGATGGTCATCCTATGGCTGAGCGCTGAGAGGTTTCTGGCCACTTTCACCAAGTACCGTGTCACGTGATGCATCGCGCGCAGGGGCTTGCCTCGCTGGGTGCAGTGTTTCAAGAAATGCCACCAGGGCCGTGGTCTCCGCCGGACTCAAATTCTTTCCGTAGGCAGGCATGTTGCCGCCCCCTTGAATCACCTGCCGGATGAGTTGGTCCTGTGTCAGTCGAACGGCGACGCTGTCCAGCGCCGGGCCTCTCTGTCCACCGGTAGCGCCAAGTGCGTGGCAGTTGCGGCACTGCTTTACCTGAAACACGAGCGCGCCCTGACGTTCCAGTGCAGTTGTGCCATGTACGAAGCGATCCGGAATGGGATCACCGCTCCAGGCATTCATGTGCGGACTCCACGGTGCGAATTGCGCCATACGGGTAAACGTTCCGAGTATGACTGCAATCAGCAGGACCGTGAGAACCGCAATCGGCCGCCGCTTCCAGCTCTTTTCTCCTTCGCCGGAAAGAAACGGTAGAAAACCAATGCAACAATCGCCAAAGGCGGGCCGATGAGAAGGAACGGCGTCTCCATCGATGGAGGGAGCAATGAGAGTAGAGCGTACAGCCACAGGAAAAAGTAGTCTGGCTTGGGGGCAGTCTGGATGATCGTCGGATCCGGCTGGCCGGTCGGCCCAAACGGGCCGAAGTAGAAAGCACACGCCGCGATGGCCAGGACAATAAACCCCGCGAAAAACATGTCTTTCCACATCGCATAGGGGACAAACGGCTCACCGTCTTGCCTCGTTAGTGTGTGATATTCGCGCTCGTAGGTGGCGCGCCTGACAATGCGACCGGGCATCGGCCATTCGTTGATCCCCAGCTTCAGCACCATCAAGAGATGCAGGCCTACGAACGCGATCAGCAGTCCAGGAATTACGAATACGTGCAGCGCAAAGAACCGCGAGAGAGTTGCGCCGGCAATAATCGGTCCACCCAACATTAGCTTAACCGCTGCCGGACCGATGATCGGAACGCGGCTGGCGATCGATGCGCCAATCCCTAGTCCCCAATAGGCGTCCTGATCAAAGCGCATGATTTGACCTGTGAACGCCATGCCCAATGTCATCAATAGGAGGAATACCCCAATGATCCAGGTGAGTTCACGCGGGAACTTATAGGCCCCGAACAGAAATACCTGCACCATGTGAATCAGGACAATCGCCACCATGAAGTTGGAACCCCATCCATGCATCCCGCGGATGAACCAGCCGAGCGCCACGTCGTGATTGAGAGCCTGCAGGCTGCTCCATGCCTCTCCGGCTGAAGGCACGTAAATCAGCGCCAGCAGAATTCCAGTCACAAGTTGGATAAGGAAGACGGTGAGCGCTGCACTACCGAACACATAGAACCAGCTTGCTGTGTTTCGTGGTACCCGATGTTCCGCGGCTTCGCGAATAGGCGCCGCGAGCTGCAAGCGATGATCGAACCACTCTCCAATCTTGGCAGCTAGGCGCATGGCGGCTTCTCCAGGCCCAGCGCAGCAGTCGGTCCTCCCGGCGTCGGCAATTCTCCGGCCTGAATGGTAACCAGACCGTTCTCGACCTTGTACGCGTATTCGAAGAGTCCGCGCTCAGGCGGTCCGGACGCGCGCGATCCGTCGCGGTAGTACGCTCCACCATGACAAGGACACATGAACAACCCGGACTGGGGAAACCAGCGTACCGGGCACCCAAGATGCGCGCAGTTGATGGCAAAGACCTGGAACTGGTCGCCTGTTACCCGCCGCACCCAGCAAGCGGTGTCCACGGTCTTGCCATCTGTGGGCATCACGTTTGGATTCCGAAAACTAGCCAGCCGCGTCTCTCCCTCGGGAAAGTCGCTCACAGACCCAAGTGGCACCCATGAGAGGTAGCCGTTCGCGCGTCCATGCGTGACGGAAGAGAAAAGAAATCGTGCGATCGGAGCGGCCACTACCATGGCCGCCAATCCGTTGAACAAGACTCCAAGTTTCATCAAAAACCCACGGCGGGAAGCCGTAGCTTCAGTCGACGAGGCGATAACAGGTTTGGTCGACATATCTGGACTCCTAGTGTTGCGGGTAATTCGAAGCGGAATATGGTTGGCCGGGGCTTTGCACGCGATGTGACGCCAGCCATGCAACGACATCTGTGATCTCCTGATCGGTCATCGGCTTTCCCACCAAATTTCCACGCCAGTCCGGTGCTCCCAGTTCAGGACGACCAGCGATGACGATCGTACGTAGCCCTTGATCGCTGACGAGAGCCAAGAACGAATCGTTCGTGATGGAGCTGCCCTTGGAGCTACCCTGACCTTCTGGCCCGTGGCAGGATGCGCAATACGTTCCATAAACAAGTGCGCCATGTGCGGCGTTGCCCGTAGTTTTTGCCGAATATGCAGGCGGGTTGCTCCCTCGACAATTCCCTTGCGATCCCAACGCGAAAATATTCCTCTCGTAATCACATCAACCTGTTTATTCGTCAGCATTCCTCCTGCGCTCTGCGCGAAAGCGGGCATGGAGGTTCCGCGTGCGCCGTCGGCGATGACCTTGCGCATCGATTCTTTGTCTACAATCGCCAGGTAGACCGGATCGGAAACAGCGATCGCTGCTCCTCCACGGCCTTGCGCACCATGGCAGCCTGAGCAGTTTTGCGCGTAGAGAGTGGGAAAGTCCAAGACCTGGTCAGGCGCTACAGGTTCGGAACCAGTTTGGGGCTGGCCATGCGGAGAGCTGCATGCGGAGAGCAGCAGGGTCAGCACCGCGGACGTAAATAGATAAAGAGGCCGGTTCACGGGCGCTCCCCTCTGTCTCGTGGTCGAGTAACTCCTGGTGCTTCGATGCCCGCGCGCATGGCGAATGAGAGGTTCTCGAAGGTCGGCATGGCCGTCTGACGCACGACGACAAATCCGGCGACAACGCCGAAAGCCACTTGCGAAGCAACGAACCAGGGCCAGTCAATGTGACTCGCGAGCAATGGATTCACCAGGGACAATATCGTGTAAAGCAACCCCGACCACAGAACTGGGGCGATCAGTCCTCCAAGCACGATCGGTCGGCGCGCGAACATTGGAAGCATCGCGCCATACAGCAATCCGACAAGGGTCGAGACGAGGAGATGCAGCCCCAGAGCGATCGCCAAGCTATCTGCATGAAACAAGTACAGCTGTGCTGAACCGAGCTTCAGCGATTCGGCGTACACCGTCGCCGCAAGAAGATTGATTGGATACCAGATGCTGCCGGCCTTCAGCACGCCGTAGGTGCAGGCCAGTACCGCCATCGCTACGCTCCCCGCCAATCCACCCTTCACGCCCGCCGATACGGGGTAGGTCTCAACCGGGAGCCACACTCGGAAATGATCTGCGAACGCCAGCCGTTCGACGACGCGGCGCTCGGTGGTTATACGAATATCTTCGGAAACAACGGGCAGAACCTCTTCGTGCTCGTGAGGAAAGACTTGGCGAAACCAGCCAATGCAGCCTGCTAGAACAAGCACTGCGCCAAGGACGCTGACCGACACGCTCGTAACGAGGCCCGCACATAACAGGGTGAATCCAAAAGCCAGGGTAAACGGCCACGCTGTCGGCGCGGGCACTTCAATTTCGCGCGGACTTCGAGGGCTTTCGCTCATTTGTTCGGTTGCCAGCAGAGTTGCCATTCCTTCTCCTCAGCGCCCCACAATGTAAACTACGGTGAAGACCACTACCCACACAGCGTCGACAAAGTGCCAGTACATCGAAAGCACTTCTGCGCGACGGGACTGCTCCACGCCCACACGTCCAGCCAAAGCGAAAATGGCGACAAGTAAGAGCATGACCAGACCTGCGGTGACATGGAACGCGTGCAAGCCGACGAGCGAGTAATACGTTGTCCCAAACAGATTGGTAGAGATGGTGAGGCCGTGTTCGTAAATCAGCCTGTGCCATTCCTGGCCAGTGCCATACAAGAACAAGGCGCCGAGAGCGATGGTGAGCAGCCATAAGCCGAGGAACGCGACCACCTTATCGCGCTTAAGGGCCTTTGCGGCGAAGTGGATAGTCAGGCTACTCGATAACAGGCAGATCGTGTAGAGGATGGGGGCTTCCAGCACCTGGCGCGGTGTCGGGCCGCTGACGCTCTTTCCCAAGTAGAACAGATAGGCGACGACGAAGATCGTGAAGATCGCCGACTCGGCAATAATGAGACCGGCCATCGCGACCTTACCGCGATAGGGAAGGCTCCAGGTCGCCGGTGCTTGTGGGAACGGACTTGCTAATGTACTCATTGCTTTCTGCCTTTATTCATAGCGGCTATCGGGATCGTCGGGATGCTTCAGGTCCCACAACGGGCGCCGGCTCGCGACTACTGGAATGGAGGCAAAGTTATACGCGGGCGGCGGCGAGCTCGTAGACCACTCGAGTGTCCATGCATCCCATGGATCGTTGCCGGCCTTATCGCCCTCGAAATAGGAAATAATGAGGTTCGCTACAAATATGAGAATGGCGATTGCCTGAATGAAGGTGCCGATCGTGATAAGCAGGTTCAAAGTGTCCCAGCCGCGACCGGGCTCGTATGTGTAGATCCGGCGCGGCATGCCGAGCACTCCCGGAATGTGCATCAGGTCGAAAGTCACATGAAATCCGATCAAGAAAAGCCAAAAATGCCATTTGCCCAGACGCTCGCTCAACATTCGGCCGGTCATTTTCGGATACCAGTAGTAGAACGCGGCAAAGAGAGCAAACAGAATCCCTCCGACGATCACATAATGGAAGTGCGCAATGACGAAGTACGACAGACTCAGCTGCCAATCGAACGGCGCACAAGCCAGCATGATGCCGGTCAGTCCGGCGAGGAGGAATTGAAATAGAAATCCAATAGAGAACAGCATCGGCACCTTGAACTGGATCCTCCCTCCCCACATCGTTCCGAGCCAGTTGAAGATCTTAATTCCCGTAGGGATGCCCACAGCCATGGTGGTGATCGTGAAAAAGCTATTGGCGTAAGAGCTCATTCCGACGGTGAACATGTGGTGTGCCCATACGCTCATGCTCACAAATGCGATGCACACCGTAGCCGCCACCATAACCGGGTATCCGAAAATTGGTTTGCGTGAAAACACCGGAATGATTTCCGACATGAAAGCAAAGCAGGGAATGATCAGTACGTACACTTCAGGATGGCCGAATATCCAGAAGAAGTGCATCCACAGCACAGCCGACCCACCCGCCTGTGCATCGAAGAAATGGCCTCCCAGATATCGATCTATCAGCAACATGATCTGTGCCGCGGATAGAGGGGTGATTGTGATCAGAACCATTCCCGACATCACGAGGTTAAGCCATGCCAGCAAAGGCATGCGGCTGAGTTTCATGCCCGGGCATCGCATGCACAGAATGGTCGCGATAATATTGATTGCAGTTCCGATGGTTCCAAATCCGGAAACCATGACCGCCAGGGTCCAATAGTCTGAACTGTGGCCTGGAGAAAACGCACGTGCTGTCAAGGGTGCATACGCCCACCATCCCACGTCTGGTGCATTGCCGGCGCCGTACAGCCCATTTCCGCCAAGTAAGCTGAAGTAGAGAAGCAGCGCACCCAGGAACGACAGCCAGAAACTGAAAGCGTTGAGCCGGGGAAACGCCATGTCACGAGCACCGATCATCAAGGGAACGAGGTAGTTCGCAAAGCCGAACAGGATGGGCATGGCCACGAAGAAAATCATGGTCGTCCCATGCATGGTGAACATGCGATTGAAAACCTGCGGAGAAACAAAATCGTTGTGCGAATGCATCAGCTGAATGCGAATGACGAGGGCCTCGATTCCGCCGAACACGAGGAACACCAGCGATGACACAATATAGAGAATCCCCAGCCGTTTATGATCAACTGTGGTCAGCCACCCGTGCAGCGTTTCGACCAACGGCTTCCCTTCAATCTGCGCGCCGGGAATAGTAATTGCATTCGATGCCATAGTTAGTCTTCGGTCCGATCTAACGGAGCGTCTCCATGTAAGTCACGACTGCATCCAAGTCCGCATCGCTCAACTGCATAGCCGGCATGAGCGAACCAGGTTTGATTGCGTTCGGGTTCAGAATCCAAAGGCGCAGGTTTTGCCGCGTATTTTGGGCCGCACCGGAGGCGATAGTGGCGCGACTCATCAAGTGCGTCAGGTCCGGACCAAAGCGCCCGTTCGCGGGCGTGCCGGTCACGGTATGGCAATTGATACACGCCGTGCTTTCGAACACATGCCTTCCCGCGACGATTGTGTCGTCATGAACGGCGGGTTGCTGTTGGCCGCGAACCCAAGCGGCAAACTCTTCAGGACTGTCCACCGAGACACGTAGCAGCATCTTCGCGTGTTGGACGCCACAGTACTGCGCGCACTGGCCGAGGAACATTCCGGTGCGGTGCGGATCGATCCACATTCGGTTCGGATGATTGGGAACCAGGTCGGTCTTGCCCGCAAGCTCCGGGACCCAGAAACTGTGGTCGGTGTCGGCAGAAAGTAAATTCAAAACCGTAGGAGTCGGATGTCCGGTATCGCTAACTGGAATGTGCAGCTCGTTTGCGGTAACGATCCCCAGCTTCGGGTAGCGAAACTCCCACCAGTATTGGTGACCGATGACGGTGACCTCGATGGCCCCCGCTGGCTCGGGAGCATCCTGTATCGCGTGGATCACGCGGGCGGTTGCCAAATACAGGACAACCACAATCAAAACCGGAATGATTGTCCATGCCAACTCAATCTGTGTGCTCCCGTAGACCTGAGCGGGTTCGCGGCCTGCATCCCCAGGTCGGCCGCGGAACTTAATGACGGAGTAGACCAGTAACGTAAACACCACGACAAAGATGATTCCGGTGATGGCAAGCACAAACACAGATAAGTGACGGACTAAGTCGGCAGGGGTTGAGGCGGGAGCAAAGATATTCGTTGGACTGTTGAGAAAGTCTACAGGTTCACCAACTGCGACCGCAGCAACACCCACGAAGAGGAAAATCGTAATCCCCCGTATCAGCAAGAGGCCCGAAGATTTCATTCGCCGCATCAAGGTTTTTCTTTTTCGCTTTCCAATGCCGCACTTTTCGGCTACGCGGCTTGTGTTGAACTCGCCGTCTCGAAACCGCTGTTCCGCAACGAAACCGTCCTCGCGGGTGAGTTATGCAATCGGGTTACCAAATCGCGACGAGTGGCGTCCGTTTCATCGCATTGCGCTAAGTCCAGAGGCTCGCTGTCGGTATCGTTCACGCCACGGACCTAATCGCAGGTGTCGATCAAACCGACCCTGTCAAGTCTCGAACAGTCCACTGTCAAGCCTTCGACAGTGCGTCGAAATCAGGCCACGATTCCGCCGTCCATTTGTTGACATTGCCTTGGAGGCGGCCGCTTGAAACGGCGCAGGTGAGACGGTTGGCCGAGCAGAACATATGGAAACACAATTGCTCCACATTCGGTCGGCAGCGTTGCCGAGACTTAAATTCGGTTCGAGGAAGGAACGACATGGCGAAGAGAGTAGCTGATCTGCTTGTAGATGTCCTGGTGGATGCAGGCGTTAAGCGGGTCTACGGTGTCAGTGGTGATTCACTCAACGGAATAACAGATTCGATTCGCACGCGAACGCAGATTGAATGGATTCACGTGCGTCACGAAGAGGTCGCGGCTTTTGCCGCAGGAGCGGAAGCGCACTTGACGGGGAGCCTGGCGGTTTGCGCCGGCAGCTGTGGGCCCGGGAACCTTCACTTAATTAACGGTCTTTACGATTGTCACCGCAGCCGCGTACCCGTGCTGGCTATCGCGGCACAAATTCCAAGCGTTGAAATCGGCAGCGGATATTTTCAAGAGACTCACCCTGACTATCTCTTTGCTCAGTGCAGCCACTATTGCGAGCTGGTCTCGCAGCCGACCCAGATGCCTCGCGTACTCGAGATTGCGATGCAGACTGCGCTCTCGCGACGCGGGGTTGCAGTGGTTGCCTTGCCAGGCGATGTGGCGATGCGAGATGCCGTCCACGAAACTCCCAGGGTCCATTTTCCCGACGCCAAACCTACGGTCTGTCCCTCCGAAGACGAACTCAACATCCTCGCTGACCTCCTGAATCGCTCGGAAAGGATAACCATTCTCGGCGGCGCTGGGTGCGCAGGAGCTCATGATGAACTGGTCGAAGTGGCGGGCAAGCTACAAGCTCCCATCGTCCACGCAATGCGCGGGAAAGAGTTCATTGAGTACGATAATCCGTTCGACGTCGGTATGACCGGACTGCTGGGATTCTCTTCCGGCTACCACGCGATGATGAACTGCGATGTGTTGCTGATGATCGGGACCGACTTCCCGTATCAGCAGTTCTTCCCCAAGAATGCCACGATTGTGCAGATCGACGTCCGCGGCGAACAGCTCGGGCGCCGTACCAAGCTTGACTTCGGCTTTGTCGGTGACACGAAAAGCACGCTGCAGGCCCTTTTGCCAAAGCTCGAGCAAAACCAATACGAAGCGCATTTGAAGCGATCGCTTGAGCACTATCGCGAGGCGCGCACGGGCCTGGATGAGGTGGCAACGGCCAATTCCGGAAAGAAAACCATTCATCCCCAGTATGTCGCGCACGTGCTCGATCAGCTTGCGTCGGAAGACGCAGTCTTCACCTGTGATGTGGGGACCCCGACGATCTGGGCTGCCCGGTATCTCAGGATGAACGGTAAACGAAGGATTATCGGCTCTTTTACGCACGGGTCCATGGCCAATGCCCTGCCCCACGCCATCGGCTCGCAGGCCAGCTATCCGGGCCGGCAGGTGATCTCTATGTCGGGCGACGGCGGCTTGGCGATGCTGATGGGGGACCTGCTCACGCTTCGCCAACAGCAATTACCGGTAAAAATAATCGTCTTCAAGAACGAGTCACTTGCATTTGTCGAACTGGAGATGAAGGCCGCCGGGATCCTGGATTTTGGAACGGATCTTCACAATCCAGACTTCGCGAAAATCGCCGAGGGAGCGGGACTTCTCGGCCTGCGGGCGCAGACGTCCGACGACGTAGAACCCATGATTGCGCAAGCCCTCAAATATGACGGCCCGGCGTTGGTCGAGGTCCCGGTGTCGCGTCAGGAACTCTCCATGCCACCGACGATCACCGTAGAACAAGCCAAGGGTTTCAGCCTGTTCATGCTCAAGGCGGTGCTCAGTGGACGCGGGGACGAAGTCATCGATCTCGCTAAGGTCAACCTGTTTCGCTAGGGCCAGGAAATTTGAGGCATCACATGACCACACAACCAATCACCGTGTCGCCTATTACGTACGAAGCAACCAGCGCCTCGCGAGTTCGGGCCTTCCAATTCGCGTGGGCGCTCGGCTTGTTGTTTTACTTTCTCGAATATGCCGCGAGATCTGCTCCTGCGGTCATGATCCCCCACTTGTCGCAGGCGTTCGGCACGACGGCGGTGGGTGTCAGTGCGATTCTCGGTGCCTACTATTACACCTATTCGCTTTCCAGCCTTATCGCCGGCGCCGCGCTGGACCGGGTCGGCGCGAAAAAGGCCGTCCCGATCGGCATTCTCATCCTGGCGGTAGGCTGTCTGCTTTTTAGCGTGTCGAGTGTGACCGCTGGATACGCTGGGAGGCTGCTACAAGGCGCAGGTTCGGCCTTCGCTTTCACCGGCGCCGTCTATCTCGCGACGCACGGTTTTTCGGCTCGCTGGCTCGCCACTGCCGTAGGCGTCACACAGTGTCTCGGGATGCTGGGCGGAGCGGCAGGTCAGTTCGTAGTGGGACCTATGCTCGAACGCGGCATCGCCTGGCAAACGGTCTGGCATTCACTTGGCGCGGCAAGTCTCGCAATTGGTGTGTTGCTGTTCCTAATCACTCCTGCCGAGAGCCGCCCATCAACCGCGAGTTCCGGCTGGACATCGGTGCTGCGCCCTTATACGGTCGTATTTCGCAACCCGCAATCCTACCTGTGTGGTCTCGTGGCAGGTCTTCTCTTTGCGCCCACGACCATCGGCGACATGACCTGGGGAGTCGCCTTCTTTCAGCGCGAAAGGATGTTGAGCTATCACGATGCCGTGGTTACAGGTTCGCTCGTTCCCCTGGGCTGGGTAATTGGTTGTCCCCTCCTCGGCTGGCTTGCCGATAAGATCGGCCGTCGCAAGCCTGTGCTGATAGGAGGCGCGACAGTCATGTTGTTGTCTGCCGCTGCCATTGCTGTTAGTACCAGCCACATGGCCGCCGAGGTGGGCTGCGTAGTATTTGGAATGGCCTCAGGCGCGGCGATGATCCCGTACACGATCATCAAGGAAGTCAATCCCGACGAGGTTAAGGGCAGCGCCACAGGCGGTATTAATTTCCTTACCTTCGGAGTCACCGCAGTGCTTGGGCCGATATTTGCCAATCACTTCGGCAGAGGTATTGCAAGCGCGTCAAATCATATCGCCCACTTTCGCGAGACTGTCCTATTTTGGATCGCCAGCATAATCCTTGCGATCCTGCTGAGTGCGTTTCTGCACGAAACCGGGCAGGCGCGCAGCAAGGGATAATCAAGGACTCTTCGATATGAAGTTGTTTTATCTCTTTCTCGCGTGCCTACCTCTAGCAGGCGTGGCGCTGGCGCAGGACGGTGGTCAGGATCCGAAGTTCTCCACGAATGCCACCAATCTAGCTGGGGAGGTGCAGGCTCTCCGCCAAGCTCTCGCGCAGACCCAGAAACAGTTAGCTGCGGAACAACAAGAAATCGAGGCCTTGAAAGCAAGCTTGAAGACGGGCTCGACGATCCCGGCTTCGAACGGGGCATCACCGAGTCAAGCTGATGAGAGAACGTCTGATTTGACCTCGTCCATGATTGAGCCACCCCGGTCACTTGAGGTCGCAAAGGGCGGAAATAAAGCAATCGCTCAACAAGATGATGCCAAACAGGACTCCAAGCAGTCGGCGGGCACTTTCAGATTTGGAGACGCAGTACTAACTCTCGGCGGATTTGCCGACTTAGAGAACATCTTTCGCACCACAAACACGCAGAGCAACATCGCCACGTCCTTTGCATCGATACCCTACAGCAACACCCCCCAGGGAAATGTATCCGAGTTCCGCACCACCGCGCAGTATTCGCGCCTGAGCGCGAAGGTTGAAGAAAACTTTCGTGGGAATGAGGTGACCGCCTACATCGAAACCGATTTTAGCGGTAACAGCGCGCCGAGCGTCTATCAAAGCGTGAACGCGCACACGAACAGGCTGCGACTCTATTTTGTAGACGTGAAGCACGGTAAATGGGAATTCCTGGGCGGACAAACATGGAGTTGGCTGACCCCGAACCGTACCGGCATAGGACCAATGCCCACCGATTTGGCGCTTACCTATAACGAGGATCAGAACATTGGAATTGGTTTTCCTTTCACCCGGGCTGCGGAATTCCGGGTCGCCTACCATCCCAACGAACATTGGGCGATGGGAGTGGGCATTGAAGATGCCAATCAGTTTATCGGCAGCTACGTTGCACTCCCCACGGGCTTCAATACCGTAATCAGCCCACAGTTTGATAACGGCTCCCAGATTGGCGCCGCCAATGCCTTCCCGGACATAATCTCCAAGCTCACCTACGACAGAGATTTCTCGGGCAGACATTTCCATGCAGAACTTAGCGGTCTCTTTACGGGCGCGCATGTATCGGTCAAGCCAACTGGTTCGAGTTCGTTCCAGACGCATGACACCGTGGGGGGCGGCGGCCAGATTGCTGCGAACTATGAACTGTTGCCCAAGCTCACGCTGCTGACCAACGCATTTTGGACCGATGGGGGCGCACACTACTTGCTCGGAACGGGACCGCAGGTGGTGGTCCGTCCTAATGCTGCCGGCACGGATATAAACCTGTCCATGCTGCATGGCGGAGCGGGTTCTGCAGGCCTCGAGTGGAGAGCGAGCCCGAAAGAGGCATTCGCTGTTTATTACGGAGCGGATTACTATTCACGATATTATTTTCCCGACACCACGAACACCGCGCATCCCGAGACCATCATCGGGTATGGCGGACCTGGGTCTCCCAATACCAACAACCGGAGCATCCAGGAGGTGACCTTCGATTGGGTGCAGACTTTCTGGAGCAGTACCAGATACGGAGCGCTGCAGACTTACGCACAGTATTCTTATCTGACTCGTTCCCCCTGGTATGTAGCTCCAGGCGATCCCAAAAATGCGCACCTCAGCATGCTCTATTTCGGGGTCCGTTACGTCTTGCCTTCCACTTCCGGCACGCTGCTCCGCGTGCCTTACCCAAACTAGAGAGGAGGCATGTAGGTGGACGAGATCATCGACCTGCCGTGCATCAATCTGCTCGGCTAACGATAGGTGACCGCAAACAGAAAGGGACGACACGCGAATGGTCAAAGCGCTACCCATCACTCCAGCAGGTGCGTCGGATGTCCCTCGCGGCATGGATCTTCTCAATCGGCAAGGTCTGAATAAAGGCACAGCTTTCACGGAGGAGGAGCGCACAAGATTTGGTCTGCACGGGCTGCTTCCGCCGCAGGTCGAAACCCTTGAGGAGCAGGTCGTCCGCGCCTATGGCGCCTACCAGAGAAAAGACGATGACCTGGAGCGGCACATCTACTTGCGCGGGCTCCAGGACACGAATGAGGTCCTCTTCTACAGACTGCTTCTCGACCACATCGAAGAAATGATGCCGATCGTTTACACGCCGACCGTTGCGTTGGCATGTGAGCAATTCAGCCACATCTATCGTCGCCCGCGTGGAGTATTTATCCCCTATCCTCTCCAGGATTCGATCCCCCAGTTGCTGCGAAATCGCCCCAATAAGGACGTTGATGTAATTGTTGTGACCGACGGCGAACGCATTCTGGGCATCGGCGATCAGGGCGCCGGAGGACTTGGCATCCCCATCGGCAAGCTTTCCCTGTACACGCTGATCGGTGGTATTCGTCCCGAACGAACGCTACCAGTAGTCTTGGACGTGGGGACCAATAATAACGACCGACTGCACGATCCGGAGTACCTCGGATGGCGCCATGAGCGAATCTCCGGGCAACCTTACTTCGACTTCGTTGACCAGTTCGTGCAGGCAGTGCAGAAGGAAATGCCCGGAACATGCCTGCAGTGGGAAGATTTCGCGACTCCTCATGCCCGACCAATCCTCAATCGCTATCGCGACCAATTGTTGACCTTTAACGACGATATCCAGGGAACGTCGGCGGTTGCTCTTGGTGCCATCTTGGCAGCCGTCAAGGTGACTGAAAAAAGCTTAAAGGAGCAGCAGATCGTCATGCTCGGCGCGGGTTCAGCCGGCATTGGTGTTGCCGATGGACTGTGTGCCGAAATGAAAGAAGAAGGACTATCTCAGGAAGAGGCACATAGCCGCTTCTGGATCATCGACAAAGATGGCCTTCTGCACTCGGGCAGAAAAGACCTTACTCTCGAGCAGAGTGTGTATGCCCAGCCGGAGAGCCGCGTTTCCGGGTGGCCGCGAACCTCAAACTTACACATCGGACTTGCCGACGTAATTGGAAGCATCAATGCGACAGTTCTTATTGGTCTTTCAACTGTTGGCGGAGCTTTTTCGGAACAAATTGTTCGTGAAATGGCGCGCAAGGTTGAGCAGCCTATTATTTTCCCGCTCTCGAATCCCACTTCAAGATCAGAAGCGAACGCGGAGGATTTGATCCGCTGGACCGATGGTCGCGCACTGGTGGCGGCAGGTTCTCCATTTGCTCCAGTCAGCTACGATGGCCGCAAGATTCCCATCGCGCAATGCAATAACGTTTACATCTTCCCCGCATTGGGACTTGGCGTTGTAGCGTCGGGTGCTCGCCGGGTTACAGAGCCGATGATGTTGGCAGCAGCTCGAGCGCTTGCCGGAAATTCGCCGGCCCTCAAAGACGCTTCTGCTTCCCTGCTTCCTCCCCTGACAGACCTCAGGCGGGTGGCTGCGGAGATTGCGGTCGCGGTTGGAATTGAGGCACAAAGAGATGGCGTCGCTCCCAACGTAACTGAGGATGAACTGCGTGAACGAGTGCTGAAGACGCAGTGGACGCCTGCTTATACCGCGTTGACATAATCGTAGTAAGCATAGAGTATCCGCCTCCCCACAGTCCTTGTTTTCATGGCGATGGCATCGTCCCGGACGGCAGCCCGGCCACCCACCACCTGAGGGGTCGATGCCCGGAATCATGTTTCCAGTGCAGGCACGTTCATTTCGTGGGCTGAGGTCGGCAAGGTGAAGTGGAACGTCGCGCCCCGACCGGAGTTGGCGGTTGCCCATAACCGGCCTCCATGCGACTCGACGATGGAGCGACTGATTGCCAGCCCCATGCCAGAGCCCTGCGGCTTGGTGGTAAAGAAAGCACTGAAGATCTGATCGGACTTTTCGGCCGGCAGTCCCACGCCAGTGTCACTCACCGAGATCATCACTCGGCTATCCTCTCCCAGTTGCGACTTAAGCGTAAGTACTCCGCCTGTCTCCTTCATCGCCTCGATGGCGTTGAGCATCAGGTTCATGAGCACCTGCTGCAGTTGCACACGGTCCGCGGTGATTTTGGGAAGGTCGTCGGCAAGATCCATGCGTATGGAAACTGCATACTGGTTGGCCTCGCCCCGCATTAGCACTACCATTTCGTGAACAATCTCGTTCACGTCGACCAACCCACGTCTTGGAGGAGATTTCTTGTACAACGACCGCAAACGGTCGATGATGTCACCGGCACGCTTTCCATCCTCCAGGATTCTTGTCGTCGCCTCGCACGCCTCTTCCAAATCTGGCTGGTCGCGCTTAAGCCAGCGCAAGCAGGTGCTCGCATTTGTAATTGCCGCGGCAATGGGCTGCTTAAGCTCGTGAGAGAGCGAGGCGGCCAATTCACCCATCATGCTCACGCGATTGATGTGAGCAAGGTCTGCCTGTAGCTGTTCGGCGCGCTTGCGGTCTTCAATGTCGGTGGACGTACCGTACCACTTGACGATCTTGCCATGTGCATTCCGCAGCGGCACGGCGCGAGTCAAGAACCAACGATACTGCCCGTCCCCGGCCCGCCGGAAGCGTACCTCTTGTTCGAAGGGCTCGCCGGTCGCCACCGAGACGCGCCACTTCTCCAGGTACCGCTTTAAGTCTTCGACATGAACAGCAGATTCCCAACCTGAGCCCACCGTCTTCTCGCTCGACATACCCGTATATTCCTCCCAATGGCGATTGGCGAAATCCCGGGAGCCATCGGGCAGAGCGGTCCACGCGAATGTCGGAATGGTGTCAATCACATCCCGAAGCTTTCTTTCCTGACGCCGCAGTTGCCGAACACGCACTCGATAACCCGCCCAAAGTAACGCGAGGAGGGCGGCCACACAGAGCGCGCGGAACCAGTTCGTCTGCCAGTACGCCGGCGCAATCGCGAAGTCCAAAGACGCGCCTTCTTCATTCCAAACGCCGCTGTTGTTGCTGGCGGTCACGCGGAAGCGGTAATTGCCCGGGGCGAGGTTTGAATACTGCACCTGGCGCTCGTTGACCACTTCTCTCCAATCGCTATCCTGTGGCTCCAGCTTGAAACGGAAGCGGACTTTCTCCGGCGCTACGAGGCTGAGAGCGGTGAAGTCGATCTGCAGATCCCGAATCAACGCCGGCAGTCGTACGTCCGCAATCGCCGCGCCCGGTAAGTTCTCCCAATAAATCTTGTGGTTGGCTATGACTTGCTCGATGTGAACTGGCGGCGGGACTTTGTTGACAGCAAGATGGCGCGGATCGACGATTTGCACGCCTTCTCCGGTTACGAACCACAGTTTGCCATCGGTGGACTTCGCGACGCGGGGACCGAATTCGCTGGACGCAGTCGAACGGAGCCTGACACCGTCCGCCGCAGCCCAAACCGTGGTTTCAACTCTATGCTTCGGGTCGGCGATCCACGCGTCCATTTCGGACCGCACAATGCGTACGAGGCCGCAGGCGGTATACAACCAAAAGGATCGGTCGTCATCCTCCATCGTCCAGTGAATTGTGTCGCACGGCAAGCCATTCCTACTTGTCAGCGTAGTGATGCGACCATCCTTGAGACGGCTAACCCCAGCGTGGGTTGCGGCCCATAGGGCACCATCCCGATCGAGTTGGAGGTCGGCGATACCTCCCTCGCCGAGACCATTCGCGGCTGTGTATGACGCGCGGATCTGATGATCCTCGAAATACGACAGTCCCCCACCCTGCCAGAATCCAAGCCACACTCCGCCCTGTTCACGGCCTGAGAGCAGAACCTGAGCATGTTGGGAACGTCCCAGCTCCGACCAGGGGATTTGCTCAACCAAGCGGTCCCTCCAGCAAGTGCAACAGAACCGTTTCCTCTGCGAGCCACAGGTTGCCGGCTTTATCCCCGGTGATGAAGTGTACTTCTCCGCCGGGTAAGGCATTTGTGCCAACGAACCTGCCTTCCTTGAAGTAAGCAAGTCCATGACTCGTGGACACCCGGATTCGCCCACGATCATCCTGAAACAGCGACTGCGGTGCATCATTCGGCAGTCCACTAGCCTTGCCGAAGATGGTCGTTTGTCCGTTCTTCCACCTGGTCAAACCCTCGTGCGCGCCAATCCAAATGCTCCCATCTGTGGCACCGAGCACGGATTGAGTAGCATCGCTAGATAAACCTTGTTTCACGGACAGGGTAGCGACTGGGAGCTCTCGAAACCGGTCGAGCCCTCCAGTGGTGGCAACCCATACATTGCCTTCACGATCCTCAAAAAGGCTGAGCACGACATCGCCTGAGAGGCCATTCGCTCGCGAAAATATGTCTGTCCGGCCGTCATGAACATGGATGAGTCCCCGCTCTACGGTTCCGATCCAGAGACCGCCATCGCGGTCCCGGAGGAGTCTATTCGAATTGAGCTCGCTGTCCGGGAGCAGTCGGTTCGAATTGATTGGGCTTCGAATGGGATACGGTTCGAGGTTGTCACCGACGAGCTGAAGGAGTCCTGCGCCGTGCATAGCGACTAACAGCCGTCCATTGTCGGCCTGACTTAGACCAATGAGCTCCGTCGGTGTTGGATATTGCCTGGGAGGACCGTGCTTCATTCGCCAAAGCCCAGATTGTGCGGCGGCCCAGAGACTGCCAGAGCTGTCCTCATACAAAGACCAAACGGCCCGGCCGAAGGCGCCATCTTCGCCGTAGCACTGCGCGCCGTCGCTTCCTATTGCGCAGAGGCGGCCGGGATTCGCCAGCGAGCCGGCCCACACTGTTGCTTCGCGGTCCTCGAACAGCGATGCCACAAAGTGCTCACCAAGCTCCGGGCGCCGGGTCAGCTTGCCGCCACTCCATGTTGCAAGGCCAACAGCCGTGCCAATCCAAAGGGTGCCATCTCTCGTGACGAGAAGGCTGGTGATTGCATTGTCAGGAAGGTGCTGACCCGCAGGCGGTTGCCAGGGGCTGGTGTGAATGCCATCGAAGCGAAGCAAGCCGAATTCTGTGCCGAGCCAGAGATACCCATCGGGCGTCTGGGCCATCGCGTAGATGTTGCCCTTGAAGGACCCATCCTGAATGGTCCACGCGGTATGCGCGTATTGGCTGATGTCCAGCGATGGGTTTAATGCTGAAGCACAAGTGCAGCACACCAGCAGAACGCCCAGCGCGATCGCGACTCGTCTCTCCATGTAGTAGGACATCTTATCTCTTAGGGGTACCGGCAGGTTCAACCGTCGCATCCAAAAGAACGGAGGCCTGCTTCTCCTAGCAGCGCCAGGGAGTCTCGTCATCAATCGCATCCCGGGCCCAGTCGCGAACACCGGCGCACGCCCGAGGCCACTTGCGTGGCGGCCGAAGACGGCGGCGTGTCCGGGAAGCGGTGACGTACCCATGTGATGGTGGGAGTCCGACAAGCACCACCACGGATGGCCACCGTGGTCGCGGCAATAAAGTTGTGGGGGAGAAATGGTAACGAATGCCTGATGGGCGATGCCTCCTTTTCGGGTGAGCATGTCCCGTACCATTCCCCAAATCGCCCCCAAGGCAAAGCCCCATTGCCTTCTCCCGCAATTACTTTGCGCGATTCATCGTTTTCTGCACGTTCAGAGAGATGATCGCGGGTGTCGACGGAAAGACAAGTGTCAACGAGTGTGACGAATAGCCGACAGTTGGTGAGAAGCGTAACTGGCGCCGCCTGTGTAAACCCTTCAGGTCTAAGGCCAATCGATCTGCGGCTCTCTGGCAATCGTGGTGCTTTTACATGCAGCGAGGAGAGCTACCGCCAACAATTCAGCGCAGTCATAAATTTAACGCGCGTCATAGACGACGAATCGAAGGCACTCTCCTCACTCGTCGCTAGGGAGTCGCACATGAATCGGCTTCTGGCTGTGGCCGAGATGACCGACCCGTATACGACCGCGCGAAAGAACAAGTCGTCCAATCAGAAGCGGCACGGCCCGAACCAAGTGAGCACTAAGACCAAGACAACGCGAGAAAGTCCGGCGTGGATCGCAGTTATCGGTCTTCTAGCTATGTTTCCGTCATTTTCTGCAGCCTCCGGCTTCAGTTGGCTGGTTCGTCAGGCAAGCGGCTTTAAAATCAGCGACTTGCTCCACATAGGCAAGCGGTTATTGCTGCCAGATCTTCCACGCCCGCCAGTTGCGTGCATCCTTATTATTATAATTGTCCTTTTTACCGGACCAGGCTGCCGCCGCTCCGGTCGAGATGCTTCCGAGATCACTCTAACTCTCATTGATCAAAGTTGGGCCGATAAAGGCACTCAGCGTCGTCTTAACGAAGAACTGGACTCATTCACAAAGCAAACTGGGGTTCGGGTGCAGGTCCTCCCTTCACCCGAAGGAGCCGTGGAGCAACTGGCCGCCTGGCGCAAGCTGCTGGAGAGCGGCGCAGAAGTACGCGACGTTTATGCAATCGACGTGATTTGGCCCGGGATTCTCGCCAACAACCTCCTCGATCTGAAGGCGTACGTGTCGGCGGAAGAAATCGCCGCGTATTTTCCGAAGCTTATTGCGAGCTACACAGTCAATGGCAAACTTGTCGCTCTTCCGTACAACATGAGCATGGGAATGTTGTTTTATCGGAATGATCTGCTGCGAAAGTACGGGTACGACACACCGCCAAAGACATGGGACGAGCTCAAAGTGATGGCTAGGCGGATTCAGGCTGGCGAGCGCGCCAAGGGCAACAAGGATTTCTGGGGCTTTGTCTGGGAAGGAGCGCCTTCTGAGGCATTGACTTGCAACGCCTTGGAATGGCAAGTGTCAGACGGTGGTGGGACCATTCTCGACGAGGATGGCCGCGTCACCGTAAATAACCCGCAGGCGATCCATGCCTGGAGCAGGGCGGCGCGGTGGGTGGGGACCATTTCGCCCCCTGGAGTGATAGCGTACAAAGAGTGGGATGCTTTCAATATCTGGCAAGCAGGAAACGCGGCGTTTATGCGCAACTGGACTAGCTCATATGTGGCGGCGCGTGCCCAAGACTCGCCAACAAGGGATCGATTTGACGTTGCCCCGTTACCGCGGGGCAGCGCGGGCGTCGGAGCAACTTTGGGTGGAAACGGCTAGGGTGTTTCGCGCCATTCGCTCCGTCCGCGCGAGGCAGCAATGTTCAGCTGCAGCAAGTGCTCATGAATCTTTTGATTAACGGGATCGACGCCATGAAGGGGATTGACGGCATGCGCGAAACCACAATCAGCTCGAAAAGCGATGCCGGTGATGAACTACTCGTCGCGGTCAGTGACACGGGCGTAGGATTACCGGCAGAGGCGAATCAGATCTTTGATGCCTTCTTCACAACCAAGGCTCATGGGACAGGGATGGGACTAGCGATCAGCCGCACCATTATCGAATCTCACGGCGGCCGTCTCTCGGCGACGTCGAACGCCAGCCGCGGTGTCACTTTCTACTTCACACTTCCCGGAGTGAATGGTATTCCAGCGTGACGAAGGAAGATGCATCAACGGTATTCGTAATAGACGACGATCCATCGATTCGTCGCTCCATTCAGGGACTTCTGAAATCCGTGGGACTGCGCTCGGAGGCATTCAACAGCGCTCAGGAATTCCTTGCCAGGCGCGGCACCGATGGACCCAGTTGCCTCGTTCTCGATGTGCGGCTCCCGGGCCCCAGCGGCCTTGATTTTCAACGACAGTTGGCCGACGCAGGTATGCAGATTCCCATCATCTTTATTACGGCGCATGGGAACATCTCGATGTCAGTGAAGGCGATGAAATCCGGCGCAGTCGAGTTCCTGACGAAACCATTTCATGATCAGGACCTGCTAGATGCAATTCAGCAAGCACTCGAACGCGACCGAACTCGGCGGCAACAGGAGAGCGACGTGGCCGAGTTGCGGAAGCGCTATGACGAACTCACCCCTCGAGAGCGCGAAGTCATGCAGTTGGTGGTCACTGGAATGGTCAACAAGCAAGTAGCGTCGGAACTGGGAACCACCGAATTCACTGTGAAGGTACACCGAGGCAACGCCATGCGTAAGATGCATGCTGACTCTCTAGCTACATTGGTCAGGATGGCGGACAAGCTGAGGCTACCGACAAGCAAGTAATTCAACGAGCGGTTGCGGAACCAGGAGCCCAGATTCGAGCCAGACAGCAGTCGCTCAGTGCCGGATTCGCGCGACGCGCACAATTGCCGATCCTTAGGGGGTGAATCGGCATGACAGATGGTCGCACTGACATGCGATCTCGACATCCTCCTCGCCCGCAAGACGACAACTTTCTCCACAGTAAGTCTGCCCCTCCTTCACTTCGCAGAGGCAGGGGATATGCGCACATATTCGAATATTTTTGCTCATTGATCAACCTCTCCCTTGACGCCGCGTTGCGGCGCCAGGCGCAACGCCAAGCATGATTACGCGTAGCACCGATGATCTTAGGAGCACTTGCCCTGCCACTCGGCAGCATTTGTCTTTCCTGTCTTTGAGCACCGCGTAAGCCGTTGACATACATCCGTCGAGTTCTCAATGAACTGCTGTTGGGTCAAGTTCTGGCATGTGAGATGTGACGGTAGTTCGACTGCAGTGTCATGCCGCGCACTCATCGTCCCCCCCAACCAAGGTATAAGCAAACCTATACCAAATGGCAATTGTGAACCTGTCTCGCCTGACGTAATCTTTTGTCATGGTTAGCCAAGCGAAAACCAAAACCGTTGCCATCGTCGATGATGATGAGTCAGTCCGGAGGGCCCTGCAAGGGTTGTTGAAGGCAGTCGGCCTGGCGGCAAAAGTGTTTGCTTCTGCTGAAGAATTTCTGGACTCTGGCGAACAACACCATACCGCGTGCCTTGTAACAGACATTCGCATGCCCGGAATGTCGGGCCTAGACCTGCAAGCCAGGTTGAACTCACAGAATTGCAGAATTCCTACAATCTTTATTACCGCACACGGAGATGCAAACATGCGTTTGCAGGCGCTTCGCGCCGGGGCTGTGGAGTTCCTGGCGAAACCCTTCAGCGATGATGTGCTGCTCGAAAATGTAAGAGCAGCTCTCGAAATGTAGATTCAGGTTGGAACGATCTACGACTGGCAGGAGGTTCATGTGGCGACACCGGTAAGCCTTAGGCCTGGCGTGACTGACACTGGCCAGCGCCGGTTCGAGCAAATCATCGGTAACAGTCCCGCGCTGGAAACTGTACTTGAAAAGGTCGAGCGAGTAGCGTCGACCACGTCCACAGTCTTGATCGAAGGAGAGACCGGGACTGGCAAGGAGCTGATTGCGCGCGCGATTCACACCCTGAGCCCGCGCTACGGACGGCCATTCATCAAGCTGAATTGCGCAGCCATTCCGCTCGATCTTCTCGAGAGTGAACTTTTCGGCCACGAAAAAGGCGCGTTCACCGGCGCGATCGCCCAGAAGATTGGCCGCTTCGAAATGGCCCATACTGGCACCTTGTTTCTCGACGAAGTGGGCGACATTCCGTCAGCACTCCAACCGAAGTTGCTGCGCGTCCTGCAAGAACAGGAGTTCGAGCGCCTGGGAAGCGGCCGTACGCACCAGGTGGACGTTCGCCTCGTTGCCGCCACAAACCGTAACCTCGCGGAGATGGTTGCTCAACAACAGTTTCGTACCGACTTGTACTATCGCCTCAATGTCTTTCCGGTTGCCGTACCGCCTCTTCGCGCAAGGCAAGAAGACATCCCGGCGCTGGTCGCACACTTTGTAGACTTTTTCAGCCGCAAGATGGGTAAGCAAATCGATGAGATTCCAGAGGAGACCATCGCAGCGTTCACGTCATATCCCTGGCCCGGAAACATACGCGAACTTCAGAACCTCATCGAGCGCGCTGTAATTCTGGCGAATGACGGAGTGCTCCCAAACACATTACCCGCATCTCCGATCAGCACATTCGTGTCGTCTCCCATACCGTCTATGTCCGAATACGCGGCGGCGTTGGCTGTCCCAATGACGCTCAGCGAATCCGAACGAGCGCTCATTTTTCGGACGCTTGAGGCCACCGGTTGGGTGATTGGAGGAAGCAATGGTGCCGCCGCAAGGCTTGGTCTCAACAGAACCACTCTGATTTACAGGATGAAGAAGCTCCGCATTGAGCGGCCACCGCGTCGCGCTTACCTGGCTGAAATGCCTGCCACCCCTGAGCAGTCCAACGCGCCGGCAGAGCTAGATGAATCGCTCGGCGCTTCCTGACGTAGTCACCCGCCCTGCTGTCATCGGTCCCCTGGCCTACCGTCCCCCTGACCACCGCACTTCGATTGCGCAATACTTAACCACCGCCAATCCCCCGTTCTCCGTGCCCCATCGATGACACGCCGTCAACTTATTGACATCTGCTGTCGAGAACACCCCGTAGGCTAGTGAACCATCCCTTATTTGTTGCTTGGATAGACGTGCGGTTTTGGCAAACGAAGTGCTCTCACAACGCTGAAGGATGTGCCGAATGTCAGCCCGTCAACATTGGCACCCCGCAATCTATGGAATGAACTGCGACGCAGGTTGAACTACAGACCGGGCCCGCAGCTCGCACAGGACGAACTTGTGATGTTACGCATGTACCGCAAA
The DNA here is from genome assembly GCA_963748225.1 of uncultured Acidobacteriaceae bacterium. Taxonomy (GTDB): domain Bacteria; phylum Acidobacteriota; class Terriglobia; order Terriglobales; family Acidobacteriaceae; genus Bog-257. The sequence continues at coordinate 56,531 of CAVVHW010000006.1, read as the reverse complement.
TTTATGATTGGCACGGTGTGCACAGTGTTTCTGACTTCGCCGCTCGCGTCCGATGGGGCAGAGTTGAAAGGAAATACCTTGCAAACTTGGGACGCCTATGTCGAGACCGCGAACCTGAAGATGCGTGACCGCGCGCACACAACCTTCCTCTGGGTTGACGAATCGCCTGATCGCATCCATCGGGTTCGCGAAGGAGAAATCCTGGTGGATTCGATTGGTGACCATAACCCTAAGCCTGTGCCTTCCGGTCTGATCCACGACTGGATCGGGGCAGCTTTTCATCCCCCATGCCAAGCTTGAAGATGTTCTGTCCGCGGCTCGTGATTATGACCACTATAAGAATTTCTACCAACCGACAGTTGCAGATTCCAAGGCACTCGGCAGCGAAGGAACTTGCGACAAGTACTCAATGCGCCTAGTGAACAAGGAGGCCGTAGAAACCGTGCTCGACGGCAACTACGAAGCCTGTTATCTCCAGCTCGACGCGAAGCGTTGGTACAGCATCGCTTACACCACAAGTCTGCAGGAGGTTCGGGGCTACGGCCGGCCTGACGAGAGGGACCTTCCCCCGGGCGAGGGTAACGGCTACGTCTGGCGGCTCTACACGTTTACGCGGTTTGAAGAGAGAGATGACGGCGTCTACGTTGAACTGGAGGCGATGGCGCTCAGCCGAGACATCCCCGGTGCTGTTCGCTGGGCGGTCACACCCATTGTGCGCAGAATCTCGAAGAACTCGATGCTGACCTCCCTTCACCAGATGGAGGAGGCCGTCCGCACCAGCGCGGCAAGCGGCAATGGAGCCAAACCGTCCATAGTTGCTGCGAGTGGCTACGCACCAGTGATCGCTTCGAGGGCCAAGTAACAAGTTGTTTGTAAGGTGTTGGAGGTGCCGCATGACCCGCTCTTGGAGTAAGCCGCTGTTTGGAGTCCAATGCATGGTGGGTCTGCCACGAGGGTACGCCGCTGTGGTTGAGGATTTTGGCTCTGTTGCCGAGGCAAGCGTGCGCTCTCCAGTCGAGCCAACCGTCAGACAGTCATTTGACGATGCTGACTCTGCCCGCAGGTGGGCAGAAGAGCAAGCCGCTGTCGTGTGCCAAATCGAACTGCCGAACGCGACGTTTGCCTTGAGTGGGGATTTTCGTTCCTTCAACCAGACCGTCGTTGTTACAACCGTTCTTGACCTGGCTGGGTTCAGCCCCATTCCAAGGCGCCGCCTTGATTGGCGGGTTTCGTTCGTACCACCGCACCGTAGCTGTTGGACCGGTTTGAACCAAACCACCCGGCAAAATTGCCAGGAATCTTCTTTGCGACTATTTAGAATCAATGACTTGGGAGGAAATTACTCGCAAGTGATTGCTAGATATGGAAGTTGTTCGTATCCATTTCTCCCCGTGGGAGTTAGGTGGCATAATTTTCGTCGTGCTATTCGGTTTCCGGGTGAACGGGTTTTTCGCCGCGAAATAAGGATCGGCGGGCTTGCGGGGCTTCAAAGACCGGCGCGTCGGCCGCGCCGCTCCTCAAGAGAGAACCAACCCGTGGTACCGGGCTAGTTGCCACAACTGCTTGATACAATCGGTGGCCGAGGCGCCGGATGCATCTCCAACGCTATGGGCTTGCGGTTCTTTCGGTCGGTGTCGCATTGGGGGCGGCGCTACTGCTGCAGCATTTCCATTTCCAAGAAGCTGCCGTTCCGCTGCTGCTTTTTGCCGTCGCCATTAATCGCTGGTCTGGAGGGCCCGGACCTGCGGTGCTGTCAGTCGTCCTGTCCTCAATGTGCTTCAACTACTTCTTTGTGCCGCCACTCTACAGCTTCGCATCACATCGTCGGATCTCCCGTATTACATCCCCTTTGCCGCGTTCGCCGCGCTTTTGTCATGGTTTGGCACGGTTCGGCGCCGCGTCGAAGAAGATCTGCGCCAGACTCGGGATAAGCTCAAGGTCGAAGTAGAGGAGAGGTCCAGCCTGCTCGACCTGACGCACGACTCCATCTTCGTCCGGGATGTCAAGGCGACCATCACCTACTGGAATCGCGGCGCGGAAGAATTCTACGGATGGTCACAGCAGGAAGCGATTGGCAAGCGACCCGCGGATCTCCTGCACACCGTTTTCCCAAAGCCGTTCGAGGAGATTTGGCAGGAGTTGCTGCAGACCGATCGATGGGAAGGCGAACTCACGCAGACCAAGGTGAATGGCGTCCAGGTGATCGTGGCCAGCCGGTGGTCCCTGCAGCGCGATCACGAGCGCCTTCCGGTGGCGATCCTCGAAACCGGCAACGACATCACCGCACGAAAGAGCTGGGAGGAAGAGATACAAGCACTCAACCAGGAGCTTGCTAAACGTTCCAGTGCGCTCGAGGCCAGTAACAAGGAGCTGGAAGCCTTCGCCTATTCGATATCGCACGACCTGCGCGCCCCACTACGTCACACGGCAGGTTTTGCCGAACTTTTGCGCAAGAGTGCGGCTGCATCTCTCGATGAAAAGAGTCGGCGATACCTGAAGATGATCCAGGAATCCGCAAATCGAATGGGCAGCCTGATCGACGACCTGCTCGCGTTTTCGCGAATCAGCCGCACCGAAGCGCACTATTCCAATCTCAGCCTGCAGCAGCTCGTTCAAGAAGCCATGGCCGAAGTTGGCCAGGATGCTGGCGATCACCAGATTATCTGGAAGATAGATCCCCTGCCCGATTGGTATGGAGATCGCCCGATGTTGCGGCTGGCGCTGGTCAACCTGATTTCCAACGCTGTAAAATTCAGCCGCACACGCCCTCAAGCCAAAATCGAAGTCGGATGCACCGAACACGATCACGAGCACGTAGTACTGTTCGTTCGAGACAATGGGGTCGGATTCGACATGAAATATTCCAACAAGCTGTTCGGCGTCTTCCAGCGTCTTCACCCGCAGGAAGCCTTCGAAGGCACAGGTATAGGCCTAGCCACTGTGCAGCGCATTGTGCACCGGCATGGCGGCCGTGTCTGGGCGGAAGGCACGGTAGGTGGCGGCGCCACTTTCTACTTCTCACTTTCCAAAATCATGGGAGCTTACTGACAAAATGGAAGCCTTAGGACGCATCTTACTCGTCGAAGACGACCCCAAAGACGTTGAACTTACGCTGACGGCCCTGGATGAATACAATCTAGCGAACGAGGTCGTGGTCGTTGGCGATGGCGAGCAGGCGCTGGATTATCTGTATTATCGGGGAAACTTCATGCGACGCGCTCGCGAGAACCCTGCGGTTCTCCTGCTCGATCTGAAACTGCCGAAGGTCGATGGACTCGAAGTGCTGAAGCAGATCAAGGGGGATGAAAATCTAAAGTTGATTCCCGTGGTCGTGCTCACGTCATCGCATGAGGAAAAGGACATGGTGGCCAGCTACCAACTGGGCGTCAACGCGTATGTGGTGAAACCCGTGGATTTTCACGAATTCGTGAACGCCATTAAGGAACTCGGCGTGTTTTGGGCCGTTATCAACGAGCCACCGCCCGGGAGCATAAAAAAGAAATAGTGAGTTGTAGTCGAGAAGTCCCAGGCAGCGCTCGGCCCGACCGCGAAAGCCCAATTGGCCCTGAAATTGCTTGAATCTACTGGGGATCTCATTGTTGCGAATTCTCTATCTCGAAGATGAACCCATGGACGCCGAGCTTGTTCAGGCAAGCCTGGAAGGTGAAGGCGTCGTCTGCGATTTGACGCGTGCAGACACTCAGGCCGGTTTCCTTGCATTCCTTCAACTCGGTGGTTTCGACCTGATCCTGGCGGACTACACTCTTCCCTTATTTGACGGTATTTCTGCCTTGAAAATTGCCCAAGAAGTATGTCCGGAGGTTCCCTTCATCTTCGTGTCCGGGACTCTGGGCGAAGAACTGGCGATTGAAGCCCTCAAAATGGGGGCCACAGACTATGTCTTCAAGACGCGTCTTTCGAGAATTGGGCCTTCCGTTCGTCGGGCATTACGCGAAGCCGAAGAGCGAACAGAGCGTAAGCGGGTCGAGGAGGCACTGCAACGCAACGAGGCCTATTTAGCGGAAGCCCAACGGTTAAGCCACACCGGCAGCTTTGGCTGGCAAGTATCGAGCGGAGAGGTCTTCTGGTCCGACGAGACATTTCGGATATTCGAATTCGAACCAACCAGCCAACCTACGGTTGAACGGATACTGCAGCGAACTCACCCGGAAGATAGATCGCAGGTGCAGCAGATTCTCGATACTGCATCCCCGCAGAAGAAGGACTTTGATTTTGAACACCGTCTGCTGATGGCGGATGGTTCTGTGAAGTACGTTCGCGTTGTAGGTCATCTATCAGCTCCGGGCGAATCGGATGATTTGGAATTCATGGGGGCAGTAACCGATATCACCGAGCGCAAGCGAGCCGAGCGAAAATTCCGTGGGCTTCTGGAATCCGCTCCGGATGCCATGGTCGTGATGAATCGGCAAGGCCAGATCGTGTTGGTCAATGCCCAGGTGCAGAAACTCTTTGGCTATCAGCGGGAACAACTGGTGGGACAGCAGATTGAGATTCTGGTGCCGGAACGGTTTCGCGCTCAACACCCTAAAGATCGCGCCGCGTACTTCGACCAACCTCGAGTGCGTCCCATGGGCGAGGGCCGGGAGCTCTACGGACGGCGGCAAGATGGCACGGAATTTCCGGTGGAGATCAGTCTCAGCCCGCTGGAGACGGAGGAAGGCACGCTGGTATCTGCTGCTGTCCGCGATATCACCACGCGCCACCTCGCCGCAGATGCTCTCCGCCGGACGGAAGCAATCTTGTCTCAGGCTCAACGCATAGCCCGGATCGGAGTCTGGGTGACCAAGTCGCCGATGATCCCCGAGTACTGGTCCCCCACTGCCTTTGAGATATTTGGAATCGATCCCGCCGATGGGCCCCCAAACAACTCGCAAGAGTTCATGCTGCACGTGCACCCGGATGATCGCACGCGTGTGCTGCGCGAGACTGACACTTTGGAGACGGGCCGCGTATTTGAATGCAAGTATCGCATTGTCCGTCCGGACGGCAGCATCAGGGTTATTCGCGAGGTTGGCTCGCCGGTGGACGACAGCGGTAGTGTGCATCGCTTTGTCGGCGCGTGGATGGATATTACCGAGCAGGAAGAGATGACCCTGGAACTTCAGCGTCGGGGTGCCGCTCTCCAGGACAGCGAAGAGCTATGGAGAGCCACCTTTGAGAGTAACCCGACCATGTACTTCATGGTGAACGGTGCGGGTACGATCGTCTCGCTAAATGCGTTCGGCGCTGAGCAGCTTGGTTACAGCGTGAGCGAACTGGTAGGGCAGCCCGTTCTGAATGTTTTCTACGAAGCAGATCGCGCGGCTGTCGCGAAACATGCGGACGATTGCTTCCAGCAGCTCGGTACGACAATGCGCTGGGAAGCCAGGAAGATTCGCAAGGACGGCACGATGCTCTGGGTCAGAGAGACCGCCAATGCTGTCTCCCTCAAGGATCGGCCCGTGCTGCTGGTTGTTTGCGAGGACATCACAGAGCAGAAGCGTGCCGAAGAGGCTGCCCGCCGGAGTGAAGGTGAGCTTCGCGCGCTGATTGAAAACGTTCCAGCTATGGTATTCATCGCATTGCCTGGACCCTCCAATGCATTCGCAAGTCGGGGTTGGCGCGAATACACGGGACTGTCCGCGGAGGACACGGCAGGATCTGGGTGGCAGAGTGTAGTGCACCCGGAAGACCTCGAAGAACATATAGAGAAGTGGCGGGTGCGCTCAACGACTGGTGAGCCGTTCGAGAGCGAGACGCGTTTCCGCCGCGCGACGGACGGGGAGTATCGCTGGTTCCTGGTTCGGGCTGTGCCGCTCCGCGATGAAGCTGGAGACATTCTCAAATGGTATGGAGTCCTAACGGACATTGAAGACCGCAAGCGGGCGGAGCAAGAGCTGCAACGCAGTGAGGCTTATCTGGCGGAAGCGCAGAAACTAAGCCACACCGGAAGTTTCGCTTACAATCCCGGAAACGGGAAAACGGTTTACTGGTCCGAAGAATTGTTCCGAATTTTTGGATTGGATTCTCAGTGCGGGGTGCCGCATCCCGACGACTCCTTTAAAATCCTGCATCCAGACGACCGTGAAAGGGCTGCTGAAGAGACTCGCCAGCGATTCCCCAAGAAAGCTCAGTTTTCGCAAGAGTACAGGCTGTTACTGCACGATGGGACTCTCAAGCACCTCCACGTGATTTGGCGTCCGGTCCTCGATAAAGACGGTGAATTAGTCGAATACGTAGGTACGGCAGCGGATGTCACGCAACGCAAGCGCGCTGAGGAAGAACGTGAGAGGTTACGTCAACTGGAGGCAGAACTCGCGCACATCAACCGCGTGAGCATGATGGGAGAATTGGCGGCATCACTTGCTCACGAACTCAAGCAGCCCATCGCCGCAGCAGTCACTAACGCTAATACCTGTGTGCGGTGGCTCGACCGGGACGAACCAGATATGCAGGAGGCGCGTGAAGCGGCCGCGAGGATCGTAGAGGACGCTAACCGTGCGGCTGAAGTAATCGACCGTTTGAGGTCCTTTTACACGAAGAGCGCTCCGGCGGAACGAGAGTCGGTGGAGGTGAACGAAGTCATTCGCCAGATGCTCGTCCTGCTGCGCAGCGAGGCCAATCGGTACTCAATTCCGATGCGCACAGACCTTGCCGCAGAACTTCCCAAGGTCGCGGCAGATCGCGTGCAACTGCAGCAGGTGTTTCTCAACCTCATGCTCAATGGCATTGAGGCGATGAAGGATACTGGTGGTGAGCTTACCATTCGGTCGGAACTGGGCCCGGACGAAAAGCTACTGATCTCCATCAGTGACACCGGTGTGGGTTTACCAGCGGAAAAGGCCGACCAGATTTTCAATGCTTTCTTTACCACCAAACCGCAAGGTTCCGGCATGGGGCTGGCAATTAGCCGCTCCATCGTGGAGTCGCATGGCGGCCGCTTGTGGGCTACATCCAAGGGGGGGCGCGGCGCGACGTTCCACTTCACTTTGCCGAGCGCGGGCAAAGAGGCCCCGGTTCGCGCGACCGTGACGTGATGCTGGAACCAGATCTCCGCCATCCATGTTCGCTCGGCGCAGTACATTCGGGACAAAACCCGACGTCGTTATGTCCTCCCCGGTCGATGCGGAGCATTTCCGTGGGAGATGCTCGTTCCAGCTGGTACCGTGTCCATCCTCTTCGGCAGCTCTCTGAGTATTCACGATGCGGGGCGAAGAAGGTCTGTCCTAGTCGGCTCAACCTCGGTGCTATTTGCATTGTGCTGCTTGCTTTGCTGCTGGAAGGCTGCTCTCGATCGTCCAAGCATGAACCGGTCACGTTATCTATTGTGGATCAACAGTGGACCACCGAGAATTTTCACCAGGCGGAACTGCAGGAGCTGGCAGAATTCACCCGGGAAACCGGGATCCAGGTCAAGTATCTTCCTGCACCGGAATCGTCAGGCGAACAGCTGGCTCTGTGGCGAGAATTACTCGGGTCCGGCGCCGGCGGTCCCGACGTGTACGGCGTCGATGTGGTCTGGCCTGGGATGCTGAGCGAATACTTCATCGACCTCAAGCCATATTTTGGCGATGAAATCTCCGCCCAGTTCCCTGCGACCGTCCAAAGCTACATGGTGGGCGACAAGCTAGTGGCCATGCCGAGGGATGCTGGTATCGGTATTTTGTACTATCGTACTGACCTTCTGCAACGCTACGGATATCGCACGCCGCCCACGACGTGGGATGAACTGGAGACCATGGCGGCCCGGATTCAGGCTGGGGAGCGAGCCAGAGGTAACAAAAAGTTTTGGGGCTATGTGTGGCAGGGGGCCTCTGCCGAAGCCTTGACCTGCAACGCACTGGAGTGGCAGGCTTCGGAAGGCGGCGGGCGGATCATCGAAGATGACAAGACGATCAGCGTGAACAATCCGCAGGCGATCCGGGCGTGGCAAAGGGCGGCGCGTTGGGTGGGCTCCATCTCACCACCCAGCGTAGTCGCATACAAAGAGTTGGACTCGCTGAATGTCTGGGCCGCCGGTAATGCAGCTTTCATGCGGAACTGGACTGTGGCCTACGCCGACGGCCAGGCGTCAGGGTCGCCCATCCGAAACAAGTTCGATATCGCTCTACTACCCGGCGGTAAGGCAGGCCGCATGGGGACCCTGGGAGGAACCGGGGTGGCGGTTTCCCGATTCTCGGCTCATCCCAGTGACGCTATAAGGCTGGTACGGTATCTCACCAGCCCCGATGAACAACTGAAGCGATTTCAACTCATTGCCGGTATACCCACTCGACCGGCACTCCTCCAAAGGCCGGAAGTGCTCGCAGTGAATCGCCATTTTGCGCTGTTCGCTGAGGCGTTACGAAATGGTGTGGTTTCTCGTCCTGCCAATGTCACCGGCACAAAGTATGAAGACGTGTCCCACGCTTACATACAGGCGGTACACTCAGTATTGACGGGTGAGAAAGCCGCGCCCCAGGCGGCCGCGGACCTGGAGAGGGAGTTGATTCGCATCACCGACTTCAAGCCCGGCCCGCCTCCGACCGATTCAGCGAAGCCTTGATAAACAACCCCGATGGATCAGACCAGCAATTTTCCTCAAAGGACAAGAAGTGTGGGAGCGAATAGCCACCAGGTCTTCCGACTCAACATCGGTCCGCGTCTGATCCTGTGTTTCGCGGTCATCCTTCTGGCGGTGTTTGTTGGCGATGCCGTCATTCTCTGGCAATTCCACCTCATCCGCGCTCAGGCAGAGCAGCTGAACGGCATCGATCAGAAGCTGGTTGTCGTTTTGCGGGTTCATACCAGCCTTCTGGCGTTCCATGACAGGCTGCAAGAGCTCACGGATTCAGAAGATGCAGCCCGATTGGTTACGGAAGCCGGACCTCTTCGGACCGCAGTACTGGCGGAAGCGCAACAGGCCAAGACGGTGCTGAGCTCCCTTGCCATCCGACCTGCGAAGAGATCCGACAGTCCTGCCTACTCTTGAAGCCATTCAAAGTGCGCTGCCGGTACAGCTTGATGCCATCACCGCACTGGCCAGATTGGGCGACTGGGCGGCCGTACGCCAGCGGGTAGCGAACGAGATATGGCCATTGAATTCCCTGAGCTCGGCTCTGGTCGAGAAGGTGGATCATGAGGTAGGACAGGAGCAAGCGGAAATCGTCGAAAACACAAAGCGAGTAGAGCAGCGGGTTTTCCTCGCTGTGCCTATCACAGCCGTTTTCATACTTTTGATCGCTGCCACTCTTGGTCTGGGCATCACGCGCAGCATCACCCAGCCACTGGAACGACTAGTGGAGGGATCAAAGGCACTAGCGCGAGGTGACTTTCAACATCAGGTCGCGATTGCCGGCGAGGATGAACTGGCTCACCTGGGTCGAGTGTTCAACGATACGGCCCTGCGCCTTCGAGACCTTTACGCAAATCTGCAGAAAAGCGAAGATCGCCTCCGTCTCGCAATCGATACCATTCCTGCTTTGGTGTGGAGTGCTCGGCCTGACGGCTCCATCGATTTCGTCAATCAACGCTGGGAGGAATACACGGGTCTCTCGCTCGAGGAAGGACTCGGGTGGAAGTGGGGAGAAACCGTTCATCCTGACGACATCGAACGCTTCGTCCGGGAATGGCGGACTACCGTGGCCTCTGGCGAACCGATGAGGACGGAAGTACGAGTGCGTGGGGCTGACGGTGAGTATCGCTGGTTTTTGGTTCGCAATGTGCCGCTGCGTGACGAAAGTGGAAATATCGTCAAATGGTATGGTTCGAGTACCGACATCGAAGATCGCAAGCGCGCCGAACAGCTACAGGCCGACCTTGCTCACATCAACCGCGTGACCACGATGGGCGAACTCGCTGCATCGTTGGCGCACGAAATCAAACAGCCCATCGCTGCTACCGTCACGAATGCGAACACCTGCCTGCGCTGGCTTGACCGAGAGCAGCCCGATCTCGAAGAGATACGCGAGGCGGCAATCAGAATCGTGGAGGACGGAAAGCGTGCCGGGGACATCATCGACGGCTTACGGTCGTTGTATAAGAAGTCCCCTCCGCAGCGTGAGTTGGTCGAGGTAAACGAGATTGTCCACGAAATGGTCGCATTGCTGCGGGGCGAGGCCAACCGTTATCGGGTATCGATACCCACCGATCTTGCTGCCGACCTCCCTAGAATTGAGGCAGACCGTGTGCAACTGCAGCAGGTGCTCATGAACCTCATGCTCAATAGCATCGAGGCCATGAAGGACACAGGCGGAGTACTTACGCTTAAGTCGCAACTGGGAGAGGATGGTCGAGTGATGATCTCGGTGAGTGACACTGGCGTGGGACTGCCGGCTGAAAAATCCGACCAGATCTTCAGTGCCTTCTTTACCACCAAACCTCAAGGCAGTGGCATGGGGTTAGCAATCAGCCGTTCCATTGTAGAGTCGCATGGCGGCCGCTTGTGGGCCATCACCAACTCCGGTCGGGGCGCGACCTTTCATTTCACCCTGCCAACCGCAGCTTAGTCACTGAAAATGCCCTGCAGTTACCTGATTCCGGCCGTCTATTGCAGCGAAGGTGCCCCACCCAAGACCCTCTTCTTGCCTTGAGTGGGGGGTCGTTCGAACCACCGAAGTTTACTTCGTACAAACTGAAAACCGCGCTAAAGTTTTGCATATGAGCCCGGCGTTGGTCACCAGCCAACTCACGTAGATGCGAGGATTTGGGTCACGCTACGCGGATTAGCTTCTTATTCACGAACTCGCCGATACCCAGGTCCGAGAGTTCGCGGCCATAACCGGAGTTTTTCACTCCACCGAATGGCAAATCGGGCGCGGTCCAGGTCGATTTGTTGATAAAGACCATGCCCGTATCGATCTGGCGCGCAACTCGTTTCCCGCGCTCGATATCCTTCGTGATCACCGATCCACCCAGTCCGTACGGAGAGTCGTTAGCAAGGTCGATCGCTTCCTTTTCATTTTTCACGCGGAAGATCAGCGCAACCGGGGCAAAGAACTCGACATGGAAAGCCGGGTTCTGCGGAGTAATATCGGTCAGAATGGTAGGCGCTAGAAAGTAGCCGGGGCGGTCAAGCCGCTTGCCGCCCATGAGTATCTTCGCGCCGCCATCGACCGCCATCTGGATCTGTTTCTCCACTGACTCCAGCGCACCCTTCGTGCAGAGTGGACCCAGCGTAGTGTTAGGGTCCATCGGATCACCAGGGACCAGGGCCCCAAGTTCGTTGCTGAAGCGCCCCAGGAACGTGTCGGCGATTTTTTCGTGGAGGATGAACCTTTTCGCCGCCACGCAGCACTGGCCAGTGTTGTTCATTCGACCCCAGACACCCCACTTGACAGCGGTATCCATGTCAGCATCGTCCAGGACAATGAATGCGTCGCTGCCGCCAAGCTCCATGGTTGATTTCTTCAGAGCATGCCCGGCTTCAGCAGCAACCGCCGAACCCGCCCGCTCGCTACCCGTCAGCGCGACGCCTTTGATTCGCGGGTCCGCAACCGCCTTGGCAGCCTGCTCGTTCGAAAGGAAGACGTTGGTGTAGACGCCTTCGGGGGCGCCGGCATCGAGAAAAAGCTTTTCGAAAGCCAGCGCGCACTGCGGCACATTGGGCGCATGCTTCACGATCAGAACATTGCCCGCCATCAGGTCCGGGCCGGCGACGCGTGCCAGCTGATAATACGGGAAGTTCCATGGCTCCACGCAGAACAGTACGCCCAGCGGTGCGTTCTCGATGAACGCCTCGCCTTCCTGCACTTTCAATTTCCTGGGCGCGAGAAACTTTTCTGCGTTGTCGGCATAGTAGTCCAGTATATCGGCGCTCAGTTCCACCTCGCCTTGTGCCTCCCGAAACAACTTTCCCATTTCTAGAGTGATGGGCTTGGCAAACTCATCGAGTTTTTCACGTAGAATCGCGGCTGCCTTCTGAAGGACCTTCTTGCGTTCCGCAAGCGACCTCAGACTCCAGACTTTCTCATAGGTTTCTTTGCTTCTTGCAATGATTGCCTCCAGTTGCGCATCCGTATGCTCATTGAATGATTTGACCAGCTCTTCGGTGTAGGGATTGATTGATTGGTATTCCATAAGTTATCTCCTTTTGTTTTTGTCTGCTGCTGCAACTATCTGGGACGTGCTCCGACCCCAGACATCTCTCTGCCCAATTGAACGGGCCGGATTTCGGTTGCGCTTGGCGTCCGACTGCTCTGACCACACGCGGACTTCTTCGCATACTTGAGGACTTCCGGTCCCGTATTGGGCGAACTGTATCGATCTTTCTCTATACGTGATCGGTGAGGACCTCCCAGCTAACGCCACTGACGCCTGGCTCCAGGCTTAATCGGCTGACAATTTGTTCCAGCACCGCGTTCTCATGGCCGATGCTCGTAAGAGTCGCATCTACCTCCACTTTGTCCGTGTGCTCAACGTCGTCGCTCTTTAGCGACTTGAGAAACAGCGGCTGCCCGCTTAAGGACTGCAGCAGAAGCGCACGCAAATGAGCCTCCTGATCAGCGCGGGCCGTAATCCGAAATAGACAGCAAACTTCCTCGTCAGCCGGCACGGTCCCGTGATTTAGAGCATTCCCGATAGGGCGGAGGGCAATATTTGCGCCAAGAATTGCGATCGCGCCGATGGTCGCCGATCCATACCAGCCGGAACCCGATAGCGTCCCAATTGCCGCCGAACACCACAGCGTTGCCGCGGTGTTAAGCCCGCTGACGCTCAGCCCGTTTCGCAGAATCACTCCTGCTCCCAGGAAACCAATGCCCGACACAACTTGTCCGGCAATGCGAAAACTGTCTTCCGGTTTTCCCGCCAGCGCGGAGAGCATCACAAACATTGCAGCACCCGCCGCGACCAGGGCATTGGTACGCAGTCCGGCCATCCGATGCCGCCATTGACGCTCCGCGCCAACGATTGCCCCGAGAAGCAGCGCTAGTCCCAAACGAATCGCAAAGTGATGCACCAGCATTTGTCCGGCCCACATCCCTTCTCGCTTCCACCCGATTGCTGAGCACTTCATGCTCGATGTTTTGCTTCTCTATAAGCTAGAAGCGGTAGGAAGCTCCCAACGCAAACTGCGATCGCACGTGCAGGTCGACACCCGGCGCTATGTTGTTGGCCACTTGAGCGACACCGAAATCAACATTCAACGGCAGTTCGGCGCGAGGGATCACCCGCGCAAAATAGGTTAACGTCGTCGGCAGGCTGGCCCCCGGGAGACCGGCTATGTGGCGAGGCTCTTGCATAAACTCTGAGCCGACTATGACCTTGCTCTGTAGCGGACCAGGAACTACAAATCCAACCGCGCCGAAGAGCCGGCCCTGCCAGTTAGTCGCGTTGCCCGCTATCCCCAGAACCGAGGCGTTCGTGGCTTTTATGCCGAAGTTGGCGACGATGGGCAAGACCTTGAAGTATGTGATCGTCTTGGTAGCGACCAGATAGAAGTCTTCATTGTGCGTATCCTGGTTATTCAGGACTCCACCCACGCGCTGCACATTGGTGCGCGCCACGAATCCCAGGGAGATCGCGGGAATATAGTTGTGGTTTCCTGCGTTCTCGCTCAGCACATTGGCTTTGCCATGGAAGATGTTGAACCCACCGTTGAACAGCGGGCTCAGACCGGGTACTGACCCATCCGAATTGAACGCGCGAGTGTATCCAACTTCAAATCTCTTCAGGAAACCGATAGTCCCCGAGGCTTCGTAGAACCCTCCGAGCACATTGCCGCCGTTGAGGTAGTGAAAAGCGACAGCCGGACGCCCGAAGCCCCTTGTAGGCGAAGGGCTGGTGTATGCGAAAGGCGTTATGAAGGCTCCGGTCTGTCCCTCCCAGTTGAGGCTTTGTGCCTGCCCAGCAGGAGCTACCGCGATGAGAAATATTGTAAGCAGACCCCAGCCGCAGCTTGCGCGTCGTGCAAATGAGGCGTGTCGAGTGAAGTATTTAAGAATGCACCAAACTGACATCCGTGATCCTCCTAACCAACGTCATTCTCAAAAGCAATTGTCCTTCCACAAAGGACAGTTGCGCCTAGCGGTCAGGATCTACCATTGTTGTCAGCGGGAAAGAGCTGGTTCGTTTGTTCGTGAGGACGGAAGGTGAGACGGCAGCCTGACATGGATGTCGAGCGCCTGACGAAATCGTCGAAGCATAGACGCGCTCAGCGGCAAATGGTCGGCTTTGAGGAAGCCGTAGGTGCATCTTCCGCAGTCACGCTCGTACACCTCCGGCTGCGGGAAGGGTGAAATAGAACACAGCGCCGCTGCCGGCGTTCGCGGCAGCCGATAGACGGCCCCCATGGGACTCAATTATGGTGCGGCTGATCGCCAATCCCATGCCTGTCCCGTGAGCCTTGGTTGTAAAGAAGGCATTGAATATCTGTTTCGCGTCCGGCGGTAACCCCACGCCTGTGTCACTGACCGCGACCAGCAACTCATCATTCCCACCGCTTTTGGAACTTATCGTTATTTCACGAACGCCGTGAATACCCTTCATCGCGTCCATGCCGTTGATCATCAGGTTCATGAGCACCTGCTGCAGTTGAACGCGATCGCCCATCACGTTAGGGACAGCGGGGGCGAGTTCGCTGCGGATGGAGATTCCGTACCGTGCCCCTTCATTTCGCAACAGCGCGATAATCTCCTTGATTACCTCGTTAACATTGACCATCTCGCGTTGCGGAGTGGCTTTCTTGTAGAGCGATTTCATACGGTCGATGATCTCGGCTGCCCGCATGGCATCTTCAATCATTCTTGAGGCAGCGTCGCGCACCTCTTCCAAATCGGGGTGGTCGCGCTTGAGCCACAGCAGGCAGGTATTGGCGTTGGTGACAGCAGCAGCAATGGGCTGCTTGATTTCGTGACCCAGGGACCCGGCCAGCTCCCCCATCATGCTCACGCGGTTGATGTGCGCGAGCTCTGCCTCCAGTTCGCGGAGCCTCTCGCGTTCCTGCTCGGCGCGTTTGCGTTCCGTTACATCCACATGCGTACCGACGACTTCTACAGGTTCTCCGCGCGCATTGAAGACTGGATGGCCGACCGCATGGATGTGTCTCACCACGCCCCCAGGCAATACGATTCTGAATTCGTGGGCGAAATCTGATTTTGCTTGCGCCGCGCTGTCGGTGTGCTCGCGCACTCTTTCGCGATCCTCTGGGTGGATCTGTTGCAACACCTTTTGAAGGTCCATCGGGCCCTGTTGAGGATCAAATCCCCAGATTCTAAAATTTTCCTCGGACCAGTAGACAGCACGACCTCCGTCTCTATAGGCCCAACTTCCGGTGTGAGTCAGTCTTTGCGCTTGCGTTAAGTAAGCTTCACTTCGCTGCAGTGCTTCCTCGGCCCGCTTGCGCTCGACGATCTCGGCTTGCAACTGCTCGTTGGTTCTCACAAGTTCGGCGGTGCGGGCCTGCACCATGTCTTCCACTTCGTTGTAAGCCTGCTGTAGCGCCTGCTCCACGCGGCGTCGCTCCTGAATTTCCCTTTCGAGATCCTGGTTGGCGGCGCGAAGTTGAGCGGGGCTCGGGAGAGCCACCGCTTCCGGTACTAGGCGTACAAACAGTGCCGCAGTGGCCACGGACGCCACCGCAGTGATGGCTTTGAGGACACCCGCGAGCCGGTAAGTGCCGTGCCAAAGCGTCCAGACTTCCATCAGGTGCGTGGTACCGCAACTGAAAATGAAGATTCCGAACATCAAGAACATCCAGTGAAAGGGGAGGTCGCGTCGCTTTCGGACAAAATAGACGAGCGTCAAGGGGATTACATAATATGACAGCGCGATTATGCTGTCCGAGATCGCGTGGAGCCAGATAATTTCAGGCCGCCACAGATAGCAGTACCCATGACTCATGAAATCGGACGAGAATAGTTTCGTTAGGAATTCGTGCATCTTCCACTCCTTCCTCCTCGGGGCTCACTAGCTAGAATTCGAGTCGCAAACGAAGCTCGAACGGACCTCAAGCTCCGCTCCGACGTTGAATCCTCCTATATGAAGTCACCCATTCTGGCCTATTTTTGGGGACTCGATGTAAACCTGCGCAGCAGGAATTCCTGCGCCAAGGAGTAAATAGCGTGTTCGGCGGTGCTGATGGCAAAGTTCCCGAACACCAGTCCCACCCCGCGATTCGACTGGGGATAATAGGCGTTCGAAATGCCGGCTGCTATGAAGTCGCCACCCAGGCTTGAGTAATTTGGCTGCAGGTGCCCGTTGTCGCCCGGGCAGATAAATGGGTAGGACAGTGCGTGGACAATTCGAGACGTCGTTGTTCCCGTGCCCTGGTAGAAGTAACGTGGATCCTGGTGCAGTAGCGATGGCAGGATCGCTCCGCCAATCATAATGCCGGTAAAGCTGTTGGCAGCAGTGACTCCGAACCGCTGGCCGTACCCCTTAGCGCCTTGCTGAAAGTTGGGGCTGTCTGCTGCCTGGCGTATGCCCGCAACAAAGCCCACGCCAAGCACGGTTACAGGATCAGTCGAGAGTTTCATGGCAAGCTGGAATTTTAGTTTTGGAGTGAGCGGTGCGGGATTGCGGTCGTAAATGACATAGAAATTGGGAATGACGCCGAAGATACGCTGCTTTTCCTCCGCTGCTACTTGCTCGGTAGCAATCTGTTCCGACGAGTAATGCACATTAACGCTGGTTTGTACCGCTTCCAGCCGGAGTCTAGAATCAGTGAGGATTTTGTACTGGCTCGGCTCGAGGACAATGGGGGCCGATGTCCAAGCTGCAAATCCCTCTGCACGGATCGAGACTTGATAAGGGGTTGCCGGCGTGAGATCGCGGAATTCAAAGAAGCCTGTCTCATTCGCCGTGATGGTATAGCGGTCGCTCGATTCGGGACCCTGCAAAACCACGGTTGCACCCGGAACGGTGTCGCCGTTTTGGTCGGTCACAGTTGCAGCAATGGTTGCGGGGCGCTCTTCTGGGGTCAGGACGTCCTGTGCCAGGATTGGGACCGTCAACGCCAACGCGAACCCGACTATAGGCAGGAAAAACCGCGGCGCCTTCACGAGACCTGTAATGTATCTATCCATGTTCACAACATCACCATAGTGGTCATCAAGGTTGCTCGGCGACGGTCTTCCCTCCCGGAGCCACGCATCGTCGCTCAACCATGGATGATGCAATTAACGTGCCACGCCCGTGGGCCCTAAATTACGGGAGACTGGAGTCGTTGGAATAGCGGTGTGCAGTTAGTCTGTCGAAATATTGGCAGTGACGGAGCATGGATGAACGTTCGTCGGGGTCTGGTCACGTTCTCGAAGCACGGGCAGCAATGACGTCCCTGATGTTGGCTATCTCTGGTTGCCTCGTCGCAGCCTGTTCGCTGGCTCCGCCGCTTGCGTAAGCAGGAGCGCCAGCCCGCGGGTTCGCTAGGCCCGGGTCTTCGAGTTCAATCAGCCGGGTGACAATGGCAAACAGGAAGCTCGCGGAGAGCCCGCACATCAGTACACCTGTAACGCTTTCTACCGGGCCCATCGCTCGCCATACTTGTTTGAGAAATAGGTCTCCAGCGCCGACTGTCGAATAGCTGGCTGCCGAAAAATAGAACGCCGATTCCCAGGTTGCAAAGCATTTCCAGCGATAACACGACGCCCACAACAGGATCTCTAACATGTGCAAACAGACAAGTAGACTGGTGAATCGCACTACGAGTACAAAGGAGTGGAAAAGCCCGAGCTGGTGAATGCCGTTGGGAAACTGAGCTTTTATCCACTGGATGAGAGCCGCCATCCCGGCGGCCTGCATTGTAAGTGTCAGGGTTACAAGAATGATCGTTACAAAGCCTTGGTGCACGAAAGTCATACAGTTCACACATCAAAGCCAGTTGAGCCGTGCGATGTACTTACTGCGCTTAGTAGGGCGAAGATCGCAATGAATCAACCTACCCGATTGGTCGGCTTGACGATCTTTCTCCGAATCATTCTGGGACATTGTGATGTCCTTTTCCCCTGACCAAAAATGCCGTGGCGTAAGTTATTCCCAGCTATTCGCAGCTGTGGAGCGCTATGTATTTGGCGTTGTTCAGAGCCGCTCCAGTTTCTGACCATGCCAGGCTCGGGATCAGAATGTAGAGCGCTGCCGCAATTGCCACGACCAACAGCGCAATTTTCGTCATCTTCATGATTTTTTCCAGTTGGCCGGTGCCCACGTTCTACGAATCCTCAAAAGGAGACACATCTCAATGAGCACTTCGATGAGCATAATTACCTCCGCAGCAGCATGCTCATCGGCCGCTTTTCTATAGAAGTGCCTGCGTACGGTTCGAAATATCCCGCCCCGAGGATGCAATCAGAGCTTCGGATGGGAGCGAACTGTCTGGAACGGGGGTGGCAAAGAGAGACTGATGTTCACGACCGAAGGCAGGCTCCGGCACTGGCCGTTCTGCATGCGAAAGTGCGAGCTTGCGATCCTTGAGGCGGACTGGAGTTCGCCGGCTTACTGACGCGCTTTCCCAGATGGACCGCCAATCAGTTCCACATTGACCCTGGCACTGGAATACGTTCGATCGGCTACCCATACGGCCGCCGCACTCGGGACACACCAAGTTCAGGATTGCGGACAAACAGTCTGCGCTGACAAAAGATGCTGCCATCGTGGTCCTCTGCATACATTCCTCGCAATTACAAAACCTCGACATACGTTCCCGAGGTATGGAATGGGGCTGCGCCTTGACAAGTACAGCCGTGGATCGTGAATGCTCGGCTCATCGTGCTGCCGTGGGAGCCGAACAGGATCGATCTCAATTGCGCATTCGACGAATGTTTCTATCTTCTTTACACCGAACACCTCGGACTCCAACTTCTCTGACCGAGATACACCTCTAGGAGCAATTAAGCGGCCAAACACTTATGTTGGAAGAAAGTCGGACCATGCAAGCGGGTATAAGTAGTTAGCGCCGGCAAGAATGGATTTGAGGAAATCAGCCGAACAGTGAACCACTGGGTCGGATGTCGAGCATTTGACATTGAGGCCAACTACGGACATTCAACTCGTCACTGCCTGCCGGGTGCCAGCTAAGTGATCGAGGCTCACTCACTTCGAGTTTCCTTCAAAGATGCACGAGCGCGGACTGGCCTCCCTGCCTGCGAGTCGCAAAATGGTCTGGTCAGTTTCGGTGACCCGACACAGAACTTCTTGGCACCCACATTTTCTGCTTGCAGAGCTCGTTGCCGAAAAGAGGCCCACGCCATTTCTAAGACAGGGCTGTTCTCGATAATTTCTGGAAGCATTTCACGTTCCATCATTGCCTTTTGGTCGAGGCGTCCCAGGATCGCGACAAGCGAAGGCTCCAAAGCTTCTGCCGAATACTCGCCCGCGTCAGGAGTGTCAGGATATTGACGTGTGTGTGCTGTTTATTGCCGGTTCGCCCTGAATTCCTTAATTCAGTCCTGCCCGAAACCAAAGATTACGCAGAGCTAGCGACGCGCCTCGTTTGGTCATCGGCTTGCTCCTTAGACACTCAAGGAGCGCACCCAATGCCAACATTAAGTCAGCCCCGGACAAGGCGGACCGGTCAATCTGCTCAGGCCGGCGTGCCGGCAAGCGACCGAAAGGTAAATGTGCAGGACAGGAGGAGTTTCCTCGCAGCAGGAGAATATACGACGCCTTCTGATTTCTGCCGGACGTTTAAGCAAGATATGAAGCACTTGTATCTGCTTTCGTTGCTGCTCACGGGCGGGCGACGCTCAGCGGTGCAGTGCTTTGTGTCCAGTCTGGGCGATTGCCTGGATATGAAGCCGGTCTTTAAGGACTGGACTGACTTTTGGACGCGACATATCGTTCTGCACAACGCAATCCGAATGTTGAGTCCGGCAGTCAATCCTAACGGCGAGGATTCGCGCTCTCACGTCAGCCAGCTCGATACGACTCTTAGTCCCGTTCTTCGCGCTGTGCTGCGGCTCAAGCCATTTGAGCGGTTTGTCTTTGTTATGTCGGTGCTGGAAGGATATTCGGATCGTGATTGCGCGCTGCTGCTCGGATCGTCAACTCGCGACGTGGTGGCCGCAAAAGCAAATGCATTTGAGCACCTGGGCAGGACCTCGCAACCGAATGACTTCCCTGTCGCGGCGCTGGGTTCACAAACCGAAAACGTTAGCTTCATGGCGGTTCAGAACTGAAGCTTAAGCGCCAGTTGCACTGAGCGCGGGCCGCCGATTTGATAGAGAGGGTTGAGGCCGCCGCTCTGGCCGCCGCTGCCCAAAAAGTTATTCAGCGTCTGCGTCGAATGCCCGAACAGAGGAGAAGTGAGGTAGTTTACCGGGCTGCCAAAATTCGGGTGGTTGAAGATGTTGAACATGTCGGCGCTCGCCTGCAGAGAGAGCCGCTCGCTGAGTTGGAACCGCCGCTGCAGCGTCAAATCGACCTGCGAAGCGTTAAAGCCGCGCAGGGCGTTGCGTCCCAGGTTTCCTTGGCCGCTGGCGGGAATGCTGAAGGCCGCTGGATTGATGATCTTTCCACCGCCTGCGGTCGGATCGGCAAGATAGATCGGCACGCCGGGAACCACATTCGGCCGCTGCACGCTGAAGGCTCCTGACAAGAAACCGCCAAAGGGATTCATCCCGGTCACGACATTCACCGGGGGAGCGCTGCGCGCGTACACGATCGAATTCACCGACCAGTTTTGCAGGATCGGCTTCCACCTTCCGCTGTGCGGCCCCGGAATGTACCAGGAGACAGCACCCGCGAAAGTATTGCGGATGTCGTAGTCGGACGGGCCACGATCCGATACCGCCGATGCGCCCGGCGGCGTATTTAGAAAACTTGAATCGAAAGATGCGTTGTCAATGGAATGCCCCCACGTATAGGACACCAGCGCTTGGAGCCCGTGTGTCAGGCGATGACGGTACTGCACCTGAAGGGCGTTATAGCTGGAGTCGGCTCCGTTGGTCATGATGTCAACTTCGCCGGTGAAGTTCGGATTCGGCGCGTCGTAGAGATCCTGGCGCATAAGTTTGCGGCCAGCGGCGCCGAGGTAGGTCAGAGTCAAGGCATCGTTGTTGCCGAAGCCCTGTTCCAGCGCCGCATTCCATTCATAGGTCCTGGGCAAAACGTGATGATTGGGATCCACAACCGCGAGATACACGACAGGTGGACTGGTGGTGAACGGAGGCGGCGCAGCATTCGCGGCGCTCAAGGGAAACGACGTAGAGAAAATTAGATTTCCCTGGGCATAGGGGAATGCACTCGACCCGTCCGCCGCAGAAGCGTACCCGAGATCGTAGAAGATGCCAGCTCCGGCTCTGATGACCAAGTTTGGACGCGGATTCCAGGCAATGCCAAGGCGCGGAGCGAAGTTGTCGTTGGTCGCGTGCCACAAGGGTGTGCCAAATGGAGCCAGCGACATGGTTGCAACATCATTCACCTGGTTAACGGTCATGGGAAGCGTGTTATTGGGCGATGAAGGGGCGGCGTTGTAATCCCAGCGCAGGCCATAGGTGATGGTCAATCTTGGCGTGGCATTCCACGTATCCTGAGCGTACAGGCTCCAGTTCGAGAAGACGAGGGTGGATGGGAAGTACGCACCCACAAATGCCTCGGGTACGGTGTTGGTCAGAACGTTCGACAGGCTGAGGAACAGGTACTGAATCCCATACGGCTGGGTGTTCTCGTGCGGACTCAGGCGTCGGTAATCCAGCCCGAACTTTAGCCGGTGTGCGCCAACGACGTAAGAAACGGCGTCCGTGACGTTGATCTGCTGGATTACATTCCTGCCCAGTTCGCCGACTGTATAGCTCAACCCAAAGGGATTGAAGTCGCCATAAAAGGAGAAGTTTGAGTCCTGGAAAGAATGTCCCGGAGGAAGCAACAGTGACTGCGGGGGCGGGACACCGCCGCCGAAATCATCCAACACGTACCAGCCATGGGACCGGCTTTTGCTGTAGTTGAAGCGAAACTCGTTGGTGAGGTGCGGCGAGATCGCCTGATTGCTGCCTAGCGTAAGAGTTTCGGTCAGGTAATTCGTGCGCAAAATGGTGTTGTAGTTGTACCCTTGCGATGGAACAGACGTTCGCTGGTCTAAGTTCGACGGTGCATAGTTGTATCTGCCGAAGACGGTGATTTTTCGCGTGGGCAGATAGTCAATGCGGATGCTGCCGGCATTCAGCTCCGAAGGATCGGAGTAGTTGGCGGTGAGATTCCGCCGTTCCGTCACCAAGATTCCTTCCCGTTTGGTTTGGGAAAGGCGTTGAGCAGCGGCTGCACTGCTGCCGGCGCACTCTGAATAGTTGCCAGCGTAGGCTCATACGTATTCGCTACGTGCGGCTGGCGCACGATCAGCCCTTCATACGAGGCGAAGAAAAACAGCTTGTTTTTCTTGATGGGCCCGCCCACCACTCCGCCGAAGCTCGTTCTGCCGCAGCTCTGCCTTGGGCAGTCCGGCGTTGTTGGCGAACCAGTCGTTGGCGTCGAGCACATCGTTGCGGAAGTATTCAAACGCCGTACCGTGAAACTCGTTGGTGCCGGACTTGCTGACAACTGAGACCTGCGCGCCCGGTGTGCGACCGAATTCAGGGGCAAAGGTTGAGTCTGGATGCGGAATTCCTGCAGCGCATCCAGCGAGATCAGGTTGCTCATTCCCCCAAAGCTGTTGGTCAGAGGGAGCTGGCCTGCCCCTCCTTGGAACAGATTGGCGCTGCTGGTCGCCAAGTTCGCGCTCACACCATCAACCGTGAAGTAGTTCGCGTCCGGCCGCTGGCCATTTACGCTGAACTGGCCCTGCTCCAAAAGGCTGGTTTGGGTCAACACCACTCCCGGTGTGAGGTTGATGAGTGTGCTGAAGCTGCGCCCGTTCAGCGGCATATTGGTCACGAACTGGTTGCCGATGAGCGTGCTCACCGTGGCGTCAGAGGTGTTGAGCAGCGGCGCCTCGCCTTCCACCGTTATGGTTTCGGTCGGGCTGCCGATGGTCAACGGGAAATCCTGCCGCGCCTGCTGGTTGGCCTCGACCACGAAACCGGTCTGGTGAATGGTCTTGAATCCGTTGGCCTCGACCGTGATGTTGTACGGTCCGGGCGGGAGCGCGGGCACGCTGTAAACACCTTGCTGGTTGGAGACAACGTCGCGAGATGCGCCGGTGTCGGCGCTCTCGACAACGATGTGCGCGCCGGGCACGGGGCGATGGTCGGGATCGAGGATGTAGCCGTAGATGGTGCCGGTGGGCGTGCCTTGGGCCGCCGCGGCGACGGGTAGCAAGAGGAGCGCGAGGGTGAGGGTGCGCCAATGAGTCATGTCGTCATGCTCAGGAGGGTCCCCGGGAATTGAAGACAACAATACATGTCTTTCGACGCTACCGATAGGGATACGTTGGTATAAAGTGACGGGCGGTACCCCCTCCCCCCTCCTAGCGAAATTCCTTGTTTTCATGAGGATAGCGAAAGTTTCCGTGCAAATTCGTCTGCGCGTAGGAGTTACAGGCAAAATCGTCCAAACAAAGGAGTTACGTGAGGATTTCTTGAGGCGCAGGAAGCCGTCGGTGGGGAGATGGGTGAAAAAGCGAGAACAAGCGTGACCCATCACAGGAGAAACCTACTGAGGATGAAGATACAAGTCTCCCTCATCCTTCCGGGTAGGAGTGTAGGAGATCGTATTCGGGAAGGATAGGACGCAGGTCACGGGGGAGTGTGATGTGGAGTCGAAAGTGGATAGTGGATAGTGGTTAGTGGATAGCAAAGCAGATTCCTAGCGGGCTGAAACCCGCTCGTAATGACAGGAATAAAGGAACAGTACGGCGCGCCTAAAGGCGCGCCCCTTCAAAACCAAACCCTGGCTTGGCACGGGCCTGAAAAAGAGGTTGCGGAAAAAGTCGAAAAGCAGATTCCCCGCGGGCTGAAGCCCGCGAGGAAAGACACAAATAAACGGCTTGGACGCTGGCCTGAAGGCCAGCTCTACCCAATGGTCTAATATTAATTCCATGGGCAACGCGCACAGCCGGGCCGCGGTCGCGCTGGGCATGATGCTGGCGTGCTGCGCTTGGGCTTCCGCGTTAGACCCATCGCTCGACATCAGTCAATACGCGCACACCGCGTGGAAGGTCCGCGACGGCTTTAGCAAAGGCGAGATTGACCCAATCGCCCAGACCCCTGACGGTTATCTGTGGCTGGGTACACAGTTCGGGTTAGTTCGCTTCGACGGGGTGCGGGCTGTCCCGTGGCAGCCGCCACGAAATCAGCATCTCCCTCCCGGCACCATTTTAAGCCTCCTCGCTGCTCGAGATGGCACACTTTGGATCGGCGCCAAGGGCCTTGCAAGCTTGAAGGACGGCAAGCTTACGCACTATCCGGAACTTGCCGGGCACTATATTTTTAGCATCGTTGAGGATCACGAGGGAACCATATGGGCCAGCGGACTGACGGAACCCAGTGGGAAGCTCTGCGCGATTCGGAACGGCAACATCCAATGCTATGGAGAGGACGGAACTCTGGGTCTCGGAGCGTTCAAACTGTACGAGGATAGCAAGGGCAATCTCTGGGCAGGAGTGCTGAACGGGCTGTGGCGTTGGAAACCTGGCCCCCCGAAATTCTATGCGCTGCCCGGTGAGACAGACGGTATACAAGCCATCGGGGAAGACGCTGATGGCGCACTTTTAGTCGGATGGAAGGGCGGAATGTACCGGTTCATAGACGGAAAAACCGAGCCCTATTCCCTTCGTGGCGCTTCCCATCAGTTCCGGGCCACGAGAATTCTCCGTGATCGAAATGGTGGTCTGTGGATAGGAACACGAGACCGGGGCCTTCTGCATGTGCACGAAGGAAGGACGGATGTATTTTTGGCGACCGACGGACTCTCTAGCGATCACGTTTACTCCATCTTTGAGGATCGTGAGGGCAATATTTGGACATCTACGATTGGGGGGCTCGACCGCTTTCGTGACTTTGCCATTGCCACACTTACAGCCAAACAAGGGTTATTGGAAGACGTTGTGGGGTCTGTTCTAGCGGACAAGGATGGGAGAGTTTGGCTCGGAACATATGGCGGATTAAATCGATGGGATGACGGGCAAATTACAATTCCTCGCACCGGCAGTGCGAACCTGGACGGGAAGCTCGACGGCAATAACCCAAGTTCTCTTTTTCAGGATGATCGCGGGCGTATTGTGGTTTCCACACTTCGCGAGTTAGGTTATCTGGAAAACGGCCGGTTTACCCCTATCAAAGGCGTTCCTGGCGGACCTAAGCTTTCTATCACCCAGGACACAGCCGGGAATGTTTGGGTGGTAAACGAGCCCGTCGGTCTCTTTCGCATATCACCTCAGAATGATGTCCGACAGATTCCCTGGTCAGACCTCGGACATAAGGACCATGCCAGCGTTCTGTCTGCTGATCGCAGGCAGGGTGGGTTGTGGATTGGATTCTTTCTGGGCGGCGTCGCCTATTTCTCTGAGGGGCGGGTCCGCGAATCGTACACAACAGCGAATGGGCTTGGCGCGGGCCGTATCAGCGACTTTCAATTCGATCATGACGGTTCGCTCTGGGTCTCAACAGAAGGCGGGCTCAGCCGGTTGAAGAACAATCGTGTGGCTACGCTGACCAGTAAGAACGGATTACCCTGCGATACGGTTCATTGGGCGATTGAAGGGGACGACCATTCGTTCTGGCTGTACACGCCTTGCGGACTGGTACGAATTGCCCGCTCCGAGTTGGACGCTTGGACTGCCGCCGTGGACAAGTCAGAAGATGCAAGTCTGCCAATCCGGCTCACAGTTTTTGACAGTTCCGACGGAGTAAAGAGTCTTTCCAGTCCCGGCCACTACCACCCACAAGTTGCCAAGACGCCCGATGGAAAATTGTGGTTCCTGCCTTGGGACGGCGTCAGCGTCATCGATCCGCGTCACCTTGCCATTCAACCAACTTCCGCCGCCGGTACACATCGAGCAAGTCATCGCCGATGGCAAGGCATACTGGCAGAACTGGTCCGGCGATGCATCCTCCTCTCGCCCGAGGCTGCCTCCGCTGGTACGCGATCTGCAAATTGATTACACAGCGCTGAGTTTTGTGGCTCCGGAAAAGGTACGTTTTCGCTACAAGCTCGAAGGTCTGGATTCCGACTGGCAGGATGCAGGAAATCGCCGCCAGGCTTTTTACAACAATCTCCCGCCACGTAAGTACCGCTTTCGCGTGATCGCGTGCAACAACAGCGGGGTGTGGAACGAGCAGGGCGCGGCGCTGGACTTCGCGATTGCGCCGGCGTACTGGCAGACGAACTGGTTCCGCGCGCTGTGCCTGCTCACGTTTGCGGCGACGCTCTGGACCGTTTATCAGCTTCGCGTCCGCACTTTGGAGCGGCGCCAGGCGGTGTTAGAGCGACACCAGGGCGAGATCCGCGCGCTGAACGAACAGTTGATCAAAGCGCAGGAGGCGGAGCGGATTCGCATTGCCGGAGAGCTGCACGACGGCGTTCTGCAGCAGATCACTTCCCTTACTCTCCGGCTGGGCACGGTGAAATATCAGGTGCCGGCCGATTCGGAAGCGAAGGCAAGCATCGCCGGTTTGCAGCAGGAACTTATCGGGATAGGAACGGATGTCCGGCATTTGTCGCATGAGCTTCATCCTGCGGTGCTGCAGGAGTCAGGCCTGCCGGCGGCGCTGTCGTCGTATTGCGAGGAGTTCAGCAAGGTGCGCGGCCTGCCGGTGTCGTGCGAGGCGGACGAGAGTGTGAAGGAGTTGTCGCCCGGGGCCGCGCTGTGTATCTACCGCATCGCACAGGAAGCGCTCGGGAATGCCGCGAAGTATTCGAAGGCCAAGAAGGTTGAGGTTCGGCTGACGCGGTCGGACGGTCGCGTGTGGCTTTCGGTGTCCGATGATGGCGTTGGCTGCGACCGCAGCCAGGCCGGAAAATCGGGAGGCCTGGGGCTGATCAATATGCGCGAGCGCGTGCACCAGCTGGACGGCACGTTTGAGTTCGATAGCGAACCAGGGCGCGGGACTACGGTGAGGGCGACGGTTCCCTTTCGAGCGGCGTCGTAAGTTTCGGGGCAAACCGCGGGTCGTCCGCCAGCTCGTGTGTCATCGCGTCACCCACCACGCAACTCCACCGACCGTCAGCCACAAGGCAACCGCGATTGCAGAGCCGTACAGCAAACCTTTGAAGAACCTCATGCCTTCTGCCGCTGATTCGGCATAAATTTCGGCGCCGCCGCTTACCTTGCTGACAAGGACGACGATGCCATGGTTCGCCATCACGCCGAACTTTGGGGCATCCATGCTGGGTTAGACTTCAAGCCTATCGATGGCGTCGCGTTGAAGTTGTGTATTTGGTTTTATTTGCGGTTCATCACTTCAGGGATTGGGCTTGCAGATCATGCTTATCGCGACATCCCGGTCACGCGCCGTCGGGCACGCAATAAGTTTGCCGGACCGCGATGGAACATGAAGCCATACCGCGCCGACATCGTCTCTAGCGAGTACTCGCGCTCGGCGCCACAATCGCAGCACACTTGATAGGTACGGCCATGGATCGTGAACACACGGCTCATCGTGCTGTGTCGACAGCCGAATAGGAATTCCAACGCGCGTCCGATAGATGCTCTCACTTCTCCGAACTCCGGCAGTTCAATCTCAGCTCCTGTTGCCAAGACACATGTCTATGAGCACTTCGGTGACCAAATACTTTGGAGCACCAGATGTCCTCCACTGCAATCCGAATTAAGTAGCTCGAGTTGAACGGATTTGTGGGAAGCACCGAGCCCGGTGCTCGCATGTCAAACGTTTGACGGCGAGGCGAAATGCGGACGTCCAACTCGTCACGATTCTGGGGATGACGGCGTGGCGGCACGTGGCGAGATGTCGGAGTCCACTGAGAAGCAAGAACTTAAACAAGGGGATCGATTGGCACGCAAACTGCCCTATCGAAGGTGGCCGTCAAACGGCGATGGAGTCTTGCAGACGGTGGTCGGAGAAGAGTGAAAGCTGACCTCGTCGGATCTTCAAGGTGCACAATGAACATCAAAAATCCTAAAGCTACGTTCTGGACAGTGCTCGTGACAGTCAACTTGATGTCTTTGGTACTTCCGATTGGTCTCTTACTTCAGGCAGACAGCGAGCCATTGCGGCTTGCCGCAGTTCTTGCGACCTACGGGACTGCATTCCTGCTTATGATCGCGGACACAGTCAGTATTTGCTGCTCATACTTCATGGACGTCTGATCCGGCAGCACCGTCGGCCCTACAGCCGTGTTACCTTGCGCTTCTCGAGATCACTCTCTCGCCGCTTTGGTAAATGAAGTGCAAATATTTAGATCATGCGGTTTCCCTTAGGTATGCGAATTTCTACATCTGACAGTCTAGCGCAGTGAGGGAATTCATGAACCGAACCGTTCCATATCGAAATGAAGACGCTTTCAGTGCGGCAGACCCCAAACCACCGACGAAGAGCGCGAACCAAGGTCCCTTCGATCCCGGAGCAGACAATGCACACTGGAGTGACGTCGCGGTAGAGGATGATTTTGGCTTCGGCGTCCAGTACTCAGGGAAAGTGAGTTAATGCTGTTGCTTCAACCAACGACCGAGCTTCTATTACAACACGACGAGTTGATTCCTCGCCCGGTGCAAAGCACGATTCGATTTCTTGAGGAGCGCGGTGTTTCAGCCAGATTCAGCCGCAACCCGGTAGCTTGTGGCTGCGAAGATGCTGCCACAAAACGCTTGCGGAATGGCAGGCGCGGGATTCCGCTGACTAATGAACTTAAGTCTCTCGCCGGAGCCTACATTACTTGCGGCTCTTCGGAGCAGGTTTTTCTCTGTCATATACCGGCCCACCGCCGCTTCGATATTCGGAAGATTCGCACTGCGCTGAGCGCTCCGCAACGTCCACGCTGGCTCTCGGCCGAAGGATGCCAAAGGCTTGGGATCGGCTTTGGGCGCGTGAATCCGTTCTTTGCGGGAATACAACACATCTTCGATCGAAGCTTGCTGAGCCGAGAGGGTTCGATGATGACGAACGCCGGAGATCGCACCTGGGCCGTTGAATTCTGCCCTGCCGATCTGATTCGCTCGATTCATGGGTCGATCATCGCTGACGTCCTGGTCTGCGACGCAATCGATCAAGACGACAGACAAGTGAGACTGTCGAAGGTTGACCTCATCGCATCGCGCGAAGCACAAGCCCGCGAGGGGGCGATCGTACAGATTTGATTCTTGTCGTCCGGCTTCCGCCCCGGCTCCGTCGGCTATCTAGCTTCGGGTCAAATCATTTAGTCGCTACTCCGCGAGGCAGAATAGCTTCAAGTACGTCGCCGGCCTAAACTTCACCTCGGGGAACAAGTAAGGCGAACGTCGAGCCCCTGATCAAGTAGACATTCACCGGAGACAGTCAAGGTCAACCAGACTCAAACTGCCTTTCTCGATTCTCTTATGCTCGTGACTGTGGCTGGTGTCCGGGCGTCATGCGCCGCCTGGAAAGGTTCTGGCCCGTGATACTTCACGATCAATCGGGAACCGCGTTGCCCGGTCACGTAGCTCCAAACCCATTGCAGAAAGACGCTCCAACGTAGACTAGAAGTCGCCAGGAATTGAAGGTGTATGAACGCCCACGCCAGCCAAGCTCCGAAGCCACTTACCTGCACCTTTCCGCTTTGCAGCACAGCAAAGCCCTTGCCCACTACGGCCATGTTTCCTTTGTCGAAGTACGAAAATCGAGCCGGCGGTGAACCGCCGGTAACACGGCGGTAAATGACCTTTGCGGCATGACGTCCCTGTTGCATCGCCACCTGCGCAACGCCGGGCAGGGGTTGGCCCTTTTCCTCGAGCGAAGCGGTATCGCCGATTACAAAGATCTCCGGATGTCGCGGAACCGTGAGGTCACTTTGAATGCGCACGCGACCAGCGCGATCAGTCTCTACTTGCAACCATTTTCCCGCCGGCGAAGGCGTAACGCCCGCCGCCCAGATCACGGTCCTGCTCTTGATCCGCTCGCCCGCGACAACGACACCGTCGTCGTCAATCTGATCAACCCCGTGTCCCAGCCGCACCTCAACGCCTAACTTATTGAGCCGTTGTTGCGTGGCTTCGGACAGACGCTCCGAGAAGGCACCAAGAACTCGTGGCGCCATATCAACCAGCACGATTCGAGCCGAAGCCGGGTCAATTCGTCGAAAGTCCTTCCTCAATGTGATGCGGACGAGCACGGCCAAAGCACCGGCCATCTCCACGCCGGTGGCACCGGCTCCCACCAGGACGAAGGTCAGCAGGTCGCGGTGCTTGCTCGGGTCCTCTTCTGCCTCCGCCAGCTCAAACGCCTGCAGAACCTTGTTACGAACAGCCACGGCATCCGCGAGGCTCTTCATGCCCGGCGCAAACTTTTCAAATTCGTTGTGGCCGAAGTAGCTGTGCGTGGCTCCGGTGGCGAGGATCAGGTAGTCGTACGGGACAGCAACATCGCTGCGGTCGGGGTTGGTGACAAAGACACACCTCTGTTCTTTGTCTACCCCCGTCACCTCGCCCATGATGACCAGAGCATTTTTCTGATCGTGGAGAATTCCGCGGATCGGCGCTCCAATCTGACTTGGCGTGAGCGCGGCCGTCGCCACCTGGTAGAGCAGCGGCTGAAAAAGATGATGGTTGGTGCGGTCAATCAAGATGACCCGCACAGGCGCTTTTCGAAGAGCTTTGGCGGCCGCCAACCCCCCGAAGCCGCTGCCGACGATGATGACTGTTGGTGTGGCCATTCGTGTCCCCGATTCACTCTTCACGCCCCCGGCACACCGGATGCCCGCTTGAGCCGCATGGCTCCGCTCTCCTGCAGCTTGTCAATTTCGGGGATGGTCGGCGCATCATTGGTCTCCATCCTGTTTCACAACCGCCGCTTGCTCCGGTGGAATGGTCTCGGCAAGTTCATAAGAGTCACCGTTGGGATCGACGAGCGGCACCGGTCTGCGCCATGATGACCGACTTTGACAGACTTGCCATGAACAATCCTCCTGGTAATCAGTGCTCGATCTCGTCGTCACGGACGCATTACCTAGAGCACTCGGTGTGCCAAGTTGCCGCCCGGGCTGAGATCGTTAAGAAGAAATGCCGTGGTCGCTTGATCAGAAGTGTTTACGCGAAGCAGGAACAACGCGGCAGCGTCATGGTGGCGTTCTTCGACTGAAGAAAGTGTCGGTCACCCTTTTCGAGGTCAAGTCCCCGGGTGCAAACGGCTTCTCACAGACCAATTGGTCAGCATTTCGACGCAACACTCTGTCAACGTGTCAACACCCTGACATTGCCAGTCTTGCGAACAGTTAGTGCCTCGCCACTACGAACGATGGGACGGTTTTGAGTCTTTGGGGTTTGTCGCGGTGCATTGCAACAAGCGCGAGCCGTGATCCGTTTGGCAGGGCGATTGCTTCAACATTCTCCGTAGAAGATTGGAGGCAGAGTTGGGGCACATGAATTCGTCTAGTTTCTCTACCGTAAACCCGGCCACCGACGAGCAGATTGAAACATTCCCCTTCTTTGCCGCTCCGGAAACAGAAGCTGCGCTCGCGCGCGCTGAGAAGAGCTTCAAGTCGTATCGGAAGCTCTCCGTGTATCAACGCGCACAGCTGCTCTCAAAGCTTGCCGCAACCCTACGGCAGAACAAGGCACAGCTGGCGAAAGTCATCACAACAGAGATGGGAAAGACTCTTTTTGAAGCTGAGGCAGAGGTCGAGAAGTGCGCCTGGGAAGCAGACTGGTACGCGGAGCACGGGCCGCAGATGTTTGCAGACGCACCCGCCGCGACAGGCAGGGTCGAGGCCTATGTCTCGTATCTGCCGCTTGGGCCAATCCTCGGAATCATGCCGTGGAATTTTCCCTTATGGCAGGCGACGCGGATGGGTATTCCGACTCTGCTGGCCGGCAACGTAGTCCTGGTAAAGCACTCGCCCAACACGCAGAGGAGTTCGCTCGAGCTTGAGCGCGTGATGCTTGAGGCCGGATTTCCGGAAGGGGTGTTTCAAAACCTGATCCTGAGGACGGAAGACATCGTCAACGTCATCAATGACGGGCGCGTACAGGGTGCCTCGGTTACTGGAAGCGTGCGCGCCGGTTCCGCGGTCGCCTCTGAAGCCGGAAAGGTGATCAAGAAGACGGTGATGGAACTGGGCGGCTCCGATGCTTTCATCGTGCTTGAAGACGCTGATATCCCGAAGGCAGTCGCCGCGGGTATCAAAGGACGTTTCAGCAACGCAGGTCAGATTTGCCTGGCCGCAAAACGGTTCATTCTGGTCGAAAAAATCGCCGACGAGTTTGAAGCGCAGTTCGTAAAGGCAGCGCAGGCGATCAGGGTCGGCGATCCGATGGATCCAACAAACCAGATGGGGCCAATGGCACGCGCCGACCTTCGCGATTCCTTACACAGGCAAGTAGAAAGCAGCATTGCGGCGGGCGCACGCGTGCTCTGTGGCGGCAAGCCCAAGGACGGCAAGGGCGCCTTCTACGTGCCCACCGTGCTAAGCGGCGTGACTCCAGGGATGACTGCCTTCGACGAGGAGATGTTTGGACCGGTCGCGACGATCACCCGGGTCCCGGACGTCGATGCAGCCGTTGATGCTGCGAATGCAAGCCAGTTTGGACTG
Organism: uncultured Acidobacteriaceae bacterium; assembly: GCA_963748225.1. GTDB lineage: Bacteria > Acidobacteriota > Terriglobia > Terriglobales > Acidobacteriaceae > Bog-257. Next base: position 24,026 of record CAVVHW010000006.1, on the reverse strand, counting down.
AGCGGCAATATATGGACCGGCAACGTTGACCTGGCACGCAGAATGGCGCGCGACTTATATACCGGTGGTGTCTTCATCAACGGTGTGACGGCGTCGGACCCTCGCGTGCCGGTAGGTGGCGTCAAGAACAGCGGGTATGGCCGAGAGCTCTCACATTTTGGCGCGCATGCTTTTGTGAACGCTCAAACTGTTTGGATCGACAATGCGGCTTAACGTCGTAGGGAAAGCTGTCCATGCATGAACGCATACCACAGTAGGGGCTCGATAGACGTTTGAGAGCTGGGAAATCGAAACGCAATCCGTAAAGAGAGAGGACCATCACATGACTGCTAAAACGATGACAGAACCAACAAACACAACACCGGGGCAACCCTCTGATCTTCAGGAAAGAATAAACAAACTACGCGAGATTTACGTCGACGCTTCAGAGTTCTCGAAGACTGCACTAGAAAACGTGATCCGCTCCGTGCAGTCCGGTGAACCCGCCAAGAAACCGGTTTCCATCGGAAGCGCTGGCCGGATCGGTGCCCGCCAGGGGAAGGTTTCGGAGCTGACGGCCATCCTTCCCATCAAGCCAAGCGGAGCGAAGCGGATGCGCGCTTTCCTGGAGCTTCTCCACGGAGACCTGGGCAATCAAAGCGTGGACCTGGTTGGTACCGTTCACGACATGCGCTGGGTCTTTCTGGATAACGACACGAAGATTCTCTTCGCCAGCACTTACGACGGTGATTGGGATCCTTACATCGACGACTTCGGCACCAAGATCCCAGATATTCTCGATCTCCAGTTCGGTGAAATCGAAGGCTGGCCGGGAATTCGCAGCCCGAAGATCAAAGACTTCATCGTGAAGTACCAGGTCCCGGCGTTCTTCTGGTACGTCGCCAGTCCGAATTTGACTGTCGTGGAGACAAAGCGCCTCGAGAAGATCGCCCCGGCGGTTGAGCAATTCCTCGACCAGGTGGCCTGAAAACGGAATCCTGATTTCCGGCAACCGAGACGACAATCCGGCGCAATTTGACCGATAACTCATGAGAAAGAGGTAGGCTTCCATGGAGTATCAAACGATTAATCCCTTTACCGAAGAACTGGTTAAGACATTTGCGCAGCACACGGACCCGCAGCTCGAGTCGATCATTGCTAAAGCAGAGGAAACATACGCAACCGACTGGAGTTTGAGGTCGCTTGCGGGGCGTAAGGCCGTTGTCAAAAAGGCGGCGGCGATTCTGCGCGAGAAGACTGACGAATTCGCGAAACCTGTAACGCTGGAAATGGGTAAGTTGTTCCGCGAGGCGCAGTGGGAGGTCGCACTGAGCGCAGACATCCTCGAATACTATGCGGACAACGCCGATAAGTTCCTGGCTCCCGAGAAACTAGCGGTTAAGGCAGGAGAGGCTGTGATCGAGAACGCGCCCTTGGGCGTGCTTTTCTGCATCGAACCGTGGAACTACCCTTACTATCAGCTAGCGCGCGTCGCGGGACCGAACCTCATGCTCGGCAACACCGTGATCAGTAAGCATGCGCCGAATGTGCCGCAATGCGCCCTAGCATTCGAGAAGCTGTTCCTCGACGCCGGCGCTCCAGTGGGGATGTGGACAAACATATTTATTACTAACGAGCAGTCGGCCAAGGTAATCGCCGATAGCCGGATCAGAGGAGTGGCGTTGACCGGCAGCGAAAGAGCGGGGTCGGCGGTCGCTTCCGAGGCGGGCCAGGCGCTGAAGAAGAGCACGATGGAACTCGGCGGCAGCGATCCATTCATCGTCCTGGATGATGCCGACCTCGATACCGCCGTGAAGTGGGCGGTGTTGGGCCGCATGGAAAACACCGGTCAAGCCTGCATCGCGGCCAAGCGCTTCATTATTCAGGAAAGCATTGCCGACGCGTTCCTGAGTCGGTTCAAGAACGGGCTCGAGACACTGAACCCGGGCGATCCGATGGATCCCGAAACTTCATTGGGACCGCTCTGCACTGAAGGAGCTCTTGACGGTGTCCTGAGTCAGATCGACACTGCCGTTAAGGGCGGCGCGAAAGTGCTGCTTGGCGGAAAGAAGCTCAACCGGCGCGGGTTCTTCCTCGCTCCGACCATCCTCACCGACATCACACCCGACAACCCAGCCTTTCACCAGGAGTTCTTCGCGCCGGTCGCCATGGTCTTCCGAGTGAAGAATGAAAAAGAGGCTGTAGACCTGGCTAACGACTCGCCTTACGGGTTGGGTGCAACAGTGATCACAAAAGATGTCGAACGGGGAAAACGGATCGCGCGTCAGGTCGATTCTGGGATGGTTTTCATCAACCAGGTGACCGGTACCGCACCTGACCTTCCGTTCGGAGGTGTGAAGAACTCCGGCTACGGGCGCGAGCTATCGCGTCTGGGCATCGGTGAATTTGTGAACAAGAAGCTGATCCGGGTTGCTTGAACATAGGCCAAGGCAATTTTTCTAGCCTTCGACGCGCTGCTTGCCCGGCGTACTTCTATGGGAGCGGATTTACACCATGACCAAACTCGAAAAAGTCCTCTATACCGCAAAAGCTCACACCACCGGCGGCCGCGACAGCGGCGCATCCCGCACCGACGACGGTAGGCTGCAGGTTACGCTGTCGCGTCCTGGCACATCGGGCAGTGGCACCAATCCGGAACAATTGTTAGCGGCCGGGTGGTCAGCCTGCTTTCTTTCGGCGATCAAGTTGATCGCCGGCAAAAGGAAAATAGCGCTGCCGTCGGAACTGGCTGTCGATTGCGAAGTCGATCTTGGCACGACCCGTGGAGGGGTCGGCCTGGCGGCCGCACTGAACGTGAGCCTCCCGGGCATGGAGCAGGAAACAGCTCAGTCCCTGGTGGACGCCGCGAGCCACGTGTGTCCGTACTCGTTAGCCACAAGTGGCAACATCGAGGTGAAGTACAGCTTGATTGCATCCGAATCTGTGGATCGCGTCGGGGAAACACAGCATGCCTGAAGCTGGCATCCATAGTCGCCGGAGTGTTTTGCGCAAGGCGACGGTGACTCTCTGCGCTGTCGGCCCCGCAAATACCGTTTGCGACGGGAAGCCGGTCACCGATTTCAATTGAGCCTTAGAAGGAGGGTGCGGTGGCTTTGTTGGAAGAGCACAATCAAACGACTCCAAGCAGCAGCTCTGTGACGCTCGATCTGCACGAGATCCAGGCAACGGTGCTGCGCTATCGGCCGGAGCCTTACTACGGCACGCACATCAAGATGCACATCGACGATGCACGCAGCGGCCGTGAGTTCCTGCGGAGGCTCGCGCCGCATGTGGCTTCCGCAGCCGATTGGTGGAACGCGACAGACGCCTGGATTGCAGTCGCAATCAGCTACACCGGCCTCGTGGCGCTGGGTGTGCCCGAGGAGTCACTGCAAAGTTTTCCCGAGGCTTTTCGCGTAGGAATGGCTGCGCGTGCCGATCAACTGCTTGACCGCGGAGACAACGATCCTAAGAACTGGGACCAGCCCTTTGGCAGCGGCCAAATTCATATCGCCATCAGTGTTTTTAGCGACAGCGAAGAAAAGTGGCGCCGCACCATGGCGTTGGCGCGCCAGCAGTATCACGGATTTTCGGGCGTTTCGGTAGTAGGCGTTCAGGACTTCGGCGCTCAGCCCGGCGACCTCAATCCGCTCGGTTACAAGGACGGTATCGGCCAGCCCGCAATAGAAGGCAGTGGTGTCGATCCACTACCCGGACAAGGTCGTCCCATCAAAGCGGGTGAATTCATCCTCGGTTATCCGGGCGAGGCCGGCGTGCCGCTTGCGACGTTGCAACCTGATGTGCTCGGGCGCAATGGCACCTTCATTGGTGTGCGCAAGTACCAGTCGCGGGTAGGAGCGTTCAACCGGTTCCTGCGAGACAATGGTCAAACGAACGAAGAACGTGAGCTGCTGGCCGCGAAACTTGTTGGTCGTTGGCGCAGCGGCGCACCATTGACGCTCGCGCCGGTCAAGGACGACCCCTCGCTCGGCCAAGACCCGCAGCGGAACAATGACTTCACTTACGCCAACGATCTGAACGGCAAACAGGTGCCGCTCGGCTGCCACATGCGCAGGGTGAACCCACGCGATACCAAGCTGCCGGTGCTGACTGACGTGAACATCCATCGCATTATCCGGCGCAGCACGACCTACGGAGCGCCATATGACCCGAACGCGCTTGCGGTGAGCGATGATGAGGTGCCGCGCGGGATCTATTTCCTTTTCATCAGCGCTAAGGCGATGGCCACCATGGAATTCCTGCAACGGGAGTGGATCAACACAGGGAATTTTACAGGGCTTGGTGAAGAACGCGATCCGCTCGTAGGCCTGCAAGAAGAAGGAGCCACCTTCACGATTCCCAAGGATCCGGTGAGACGGCGCGTCCACGGCATCCAATCATTCAACGTGCTACGCGGCGGCGAGTACATGTTCATGCCGAGCCTGTCAGCGCTGCGATGGTTGGGGGATCTCGCAGGTTGATGAGCTGGGCTTTGCCTGCCTTCACGCGAGGGAGCATGGATGATGCTACGGTCAGACCCCAGACAGGCTACGACGCGTATAGGTCCAATGGCCTCTCAGAACGGAAGGCGCTGATCGCCAGGACATCAATTCGGAGGGCAAGTCACAATGGACAAGCTTCTTTATGACCGCGGGCTCGCCAAGCGCCGGGAGGTGCTGGGCGATTCCTATGTGGACCGCGCGCTCGCAAGCGTAAATGATTTCAATCGCGAATTTCAGCGGCTGGTGACCGAATACTGCTGGGGCGAGGTGTGGGGCGAAGACACCTTGTCGCCTCGTGAGCGCAGCATTCTCACTCTCGGCATGGTCGCCGCGCTCGGCAAGATGGGCGAGTTCGCCAATCATGTCCGGGGGGCACAGGTCAACGGACTTACGCCGATTGAATTGCGAGCGGTGCTCATCCAAATCGCTATCTATTGCGGAATTCCGGTCGGCGCCGACTGCTTTCAGATAGCAGACACGATTCTCAACGAGAACAAGTAGCCCACTTAAAGGATTACACACATGTCCGATCACATCTCTGGGCCCCGCGCCATCGCTGATCCGGTCATCGATATCACGGACGTCTATGCGTTCCCTTGTCCGGAGAGCCCGGATCATCTCGTCCTGATCATGAACGTGTTTCCCTACGCCGGCCCATCAGCCTTGTTTTCCGACGCGGTCATTTACCGGTTGCGCGTGCGTTCCGTATCCGTTGCGCCTGACGGGCATTCGTTTGTTGTTGCAGCCGACGAATCCGTATTCGACTTCACATTCAGCGCTCCACAACCTGAGCAAGATGGCCGCTGCACGCTGCCAAATGGCGACGTGGTCACATTTCGCGTGAATGACGAGAACGGCGGCAGAGGAAAAGGCCTGCAGATTTTTGCGGGGCAGAGGTCCGATCCTTTCTTCCTTGACGGTCCGATGGCCGAGAGAACAATCGCAACAAGAAAGCTTGCCTTCAAAGCGGTCGGATCCGACAGGCTCTACGGCAAGAATGTACTGGGGATCGTCCTCAGGATCGAGTGGCCGACCGCCCTCAAGGGCGGCCCGATGTTCGCTGTGGTTGGCGAGACGCTAAGCGCCGGCAAGCTGCCGGTGCGGCTGGAAAGAGTCGGGCGTCCCGAAATCAAGAACATCACCCTGAGCGCGAAGATCTTCGACACCGTAAATCGGGATCTCGAGATCCGGGACATCTATAACGAAGAAGACGCTTTCAATCTTTCCAAACACTATGTCGGCGCGTATCGCGCGCGGTTGAACGCCAATCTCGCCTTCTTCGACAGCCTTGACGCTAAAGTTGATTGGCCGCTTGACCAGCAAGGAAACCACCCGCTAACCGAACTCCTGCTCTCCGATTTCCTGGTCGTGGATGCATCCAAGCCGTTCTCAGAGATGAGCTACTTTGAAATCGAGCGGGCCATGCTCGAAGGGCGCGCGCACTCTAACTGCGGAGGAAGGTGGCTCAACGAGGACCTCGTCGACTCTCTTCTCACCTTGTACGTCAACGCCGGAAAGGGTCCACGCATCCGCGACGGTGTCGACGCTCCGATCGCGTGGTCGTCGACGGTGTTCCCCTACATGGCACCACCCAATCGCCCAGAGGCTGCCAAGTCATGATCGACGAACGCCCGCTCACCGACGGCACGATTGCTTTGCTGAATCTCGAAGCCCAGATCGACGCCCTGGACCCGGAGGTCAGGCATGGCTGCGCAAGCGTCGAAACTCGAGCAGGTCTCATCGAGCTGATCTCACTCCGCGGCCTGATCCTCGGCCGCATTGCAGATTACGATAGGGCAGAAGAGATCGCGGAACAGCTCTTACACGACGCGCCCATGAACCCACAAGCGCTGCTCGCTCGTGCGCGAACGCAGGCCGGATTTCATCGATTTAATGATGCCTTGTCCCACGTCGATCGGGCCGAGGAGCTGGGGCTCGATCCCGAAACAGCGAATGGTGAGAGGGCGGCAATCTTCCAGGCTCTCGGACGATACGATGAATCCCTTGTCCTGCGAGAAGAAGCCGTAGAGCGCCGAGCAAGCTTCGAAAACCTGGCAGCGCTAGTCGGGTTGCATGCCGAGCGCGGCGAAATCGAGGCAGCCGAACGGAGATACGAGGAAAGCCGCCATCAGTATCGCGGTGTCTCACCGATTCCTCTGGCGCTTCTCGATTTCCAGCTGGGATTCATGTGGATGAACGAGGGCCGACTGGATGACGCCCGGGCGTCATTCGAGGCTGCGCGGCGGCGTGTGCCCGCTTACGCCCCGACGCGAGGCCATCTCTCCGAAGTCGAAGCGGAGTTGGGTGAAATTGATTCCGCCATTTCGCGCCTGCGTTCGCTGGCGGCATCATCGGATGATCCTGACTATGCTGCGCATCTGGCCGGCATTCTTAGGGATGCCGGCCGCCTCGACGAATCTCGGCACTGGCGGCAAGTGGCGGCGGCGCGCTATGACGAGCTGATTGCGAGTCACCCAGAGGCTTTCGCAGACCATGCAGCCGAATTCTGGCTCGCTGCGGGTGCCGACCCGGACAAGGCGCTCCGTTTGGCGAAAATGAATGTGGAGGTCCGCAACACGCCGCGAGCCCGAGACCTGCTCGCGCAGGCCGTTGCCGCACAAGCGTGATCTTCACAGCCGGGCGCGATGATTGACGCCGCAAGAGTTATTGCAAAGGAAGTTCAGAAACGCGAAGAACTCCCTGAACTCTTTGTGGATTCTGGGATCTTACCGATGAAAGTTGTCCACAACGTCTGGCACCCGTTCAGGAAGCACTGAGCAGCGCCGCCAAATATCCGGAAACAAGAGAGTTGAGGTTCGGCTCAAGCGATCCGACAGTCGCGTTTGCCTTTCTGTGTCCGATGCGGGCGTTCGTTGTGCCCCCAACCAGATCGGAAGATCCGGTGCAGATCGATATGCGAGAACGCGTGCTCCATGTGGACCGGACGTTCGAGTTCGATAGCGGACCAGGGCGCGGGACGAAAGTGAGGCTGACCATTCCTTTTCGAGCGGCTTCTGGCGGTGCAGCAGTACGGGGTCATGAAGCTCGGGTCTGCACGCCCGATGGCCTGATCCAGTGTGTTTGGGTAAAGATTTTGTAGGGGCGCTGAGGATGCTCCGGCGACATCAATTTGGGTGGTGCCGGCGTTGACCAAGGAACGGCTTGTTAGCACCCACGCGCTACATCGGGGGATTGCCCAGCCTAAGAGCATCCTGTCACCAGGCGATTTTCAACGCGAATTGGAGCTGCCGGGATGATGTCGCAGTCGTCGTAATCAATCCTGCGGTTGTTACCGGCTGTCCATTGGCGGTGTACAAGTTATTATTCGAGACGGGAGGCGAGAAATTAGAGTGATTCAACACGTTGAAAAACTCCACCCGGAACTGAATGTTGAAGCTCTCCGAAATCCGCTGAATGGGATTGTTCTTGAACAGGGCCAGAGCAAGGTTCGAGAGGCCCGGTCCAATCAGGCTGTTCCGACCCCCGTCTCCCAATCGGGTGGCGGGGGTGGGGAAGGAGAAGCATTGTGTTTTGATGTAATGCACCGGGTTTCCGGGATTGATGGCAGACTCGCAACCTGGCCCAAATATCCGGTCAGGGAAGTCGAACGGATACGCGCTCTTCAAGCCGAGCGGGTCTCCCCCGATCTCGGGCGTAAACGGCAGACCGCTGCTGACCTGATAAATCCCGCCAATTTGCCAACCGCTAACGAACCAGCGCACGCTACCCTGGTCCCGGGGCGCAGGAATTTGCCAGATTGCGTTGAACACAGCATTGTTACGGATATCGAAGTCGGACAGTGCACGGTTCAGCCTCGTATCGAACCACGGTAAGTTAAATACGGAATTGAGGAATTGGTTGCCGGCGACAGAGGCGGAGCTGGTGTCGATGCTCTTGGCCCAAGTGTATGAGGCGCCGAACTGGAGTCCTTTCGTCATCTGCCGAACGAGGTGCGTCTGCAATGCGTCATAGTAGCTGCTGCCATCCCATAGAACTCCCGTGATTTGCCCGGCGTTGGGATTGACGCGTTTACCGCTACCCGCAGGAGTCGGCCAGAAGTATCCAGCCGAAGTGTGGGAGGTTGGTAATACGATGCTCATATCCTGAACCTGGAAAGGCTGATGGACTCCGTGAGATCCGACATACGCGACCGTCGCTACCAGATTGCTTCCCAATTGTTGTTGGATATTGAGATTCCAGGTCATCACGTAATTGCGCTCGGGATTTGAATCAACATACATGTAGCGCAGTTGATTCGGTGTGAGCAGAGTGAATGCCGTACTCGGGAAGCTTCCTGCTGGCAGTCCTGACGAGAGCGTTGCTAGTTGGAAGAACGGGGCAGCCATGTAGGCGTTGGCCTCGAACTCATACATAAGAGGCAGAACATCGTAGATGCCGAAAGCTCCTCGAACAGCAGTGCTCCCTGCACGAAAAGGGTCCCAAGAGAATCCAAGTCGTGGCTCGAAATTAAGATAGGTCGGGTTGAAGAAATATGCAGAGCCGAGATGGGGCGTGGCGTCGGTGATGTTCCGCAGGTTGGTGAGCCGGCCGTTTACTTCCGTCGGTACAGTCGCCATCTCATATCGGACGCCCAAATTGAGGGTGAAGTTCGATGCCAGATGGGCGTCGTCCTCGAAATACGTTCCCACGATCGTTTGCCGAAAGTTGAATGGGGCCGCTTCTTGGGTGAGCGCTGCACTAAATGCCGTCGGCTGATCGGTCAGAAAATTCGCGAGCGATGTAAAGTTAAAGACCCCATTCGGCTTTGATGTGCCGAGCTCATTGTCCTGTAGCCGTTCAACGTTCGCGCCGAACTTAAATGAGTGCCGTCCCTTCGTCCAAAACAGGTCGTCATAGACCTGGACTGAATTGAAGACATAGTCGATCTCTCCGCCTGCACCGGGGCCGCCCGTGTAATTGGAAATTCCAGTTACACCAATGAACCCGACCGGTTTGCCAGGGACAAATCCATTGCTGGGATCGCCCGCAAATGGAAGCAGCGCCTTGATTGGCTTCATCACGTCGGCGCGCACGCGGCTGAAGCCAACCCGAAAGGTATTCAAGAATGCTGGACTGACAATTTTGGTGTATTCCGCCGTTGCGAGCTGATTACGGGTGAGTGTTCCTGACACCACGGTTTGAAAGAGATCGGGTGACGTGAGCGTACTGTTGTCGAACAGGTATGTTCCGCGCACCAGATCAGTAGTAGAAAAATCATGATCAATTCGGGTGACAAAGAAGTCCTCGCTTCCAATCTGCTGGCTGATCGAGGTGAAGGTCCCTGTGTCCCCTTTGATGTTGCTCGTCGGCAAAGGATAAAGGGCTAGATAGGGTTTTATAAGCGGGCTAACAGTTACGGCTCCCGCGACGAGTTGGCCGTTGCGCGCCGCCTCTGTTGGCACAACTGCGAGCTGAGTGACACTCTGGTCTTGCCGAAGCCCCTCATAATTTGCGAAGAAGAAGGTCCGATCCTTCTTTATTGGTCCGCCCAGGGCAGCCCCGAATTGGTTGCGCCGAAATGGCGGAATCGTGGGCGGATCGAAATAATTCCTCGCGTCAAGCGCGCTATTGCGTAAAAACTCGTAGACGGAACCGTGCAGCGTATTTGTGCCCTGCCGGGTAACGGCATTGATTACCCCCGCCGAAGTATTGCCGTAATCCGCCTGAGGGTTTGCGGTTATGACGGAGAACTCCTGGATGGCATCAACCCCCAAACCAATGCCGAGGGCGCTGCCTGGACCGCCATTCGAGTAATCATTAATGCTGATTCCGTCAACGCGGTAATTGTTCTGCTGCGGGCGCCCTCCGGAAACCGTCAACTGCGTTCCCAAACCGCGAGTTCCGCGGATAAGGAAGTCGGTAGCTACCGTTTGAGTTCGAATGTCTGCAACGCCTGGCTCCAGAGTTGCCAGTTGAGTCCAGTTGCGGCCATTGAGTGGCAATTCGCGAATAGTCTGGCCGTCTACCACCGCGTCCAACATTGCACCGTTTGTTTCTACGGTCGCTGCCGCACCTTGAACCTGAACAGTCTGGCTGGCGGTGCCGATTGCCATGGTCAGATTCACTTCAACGTCGGCGCCTACCGTGAGTGTGAGGCCGGTGATAGCTTCAGACTTGAAGCCCTTGGCTGACACCGTAACGCTGTAAGGGCCAGGCAGCAGATTCGGCGCGCTGTAAAAGCCTGATCGATTCGTGACCAGCTCCCTCGTGAGATTGCTCGCTGTATTCTTGATTATCACCTGAGCGTCGACGATCGCTGCACCTGTGCTGTCAGTGACTGTCCCGGCAATGCGTGCGCCGGCGACCTGCGCACACAGTGGAACTGCCAAGAAGCCCGAGAGCACGACGGAAAGAAAGCAAGGAACCGCGTGTGACGACACCCTTAGATCCGAGTTCGCTTTTCGATCCACTCTGTTACCCCCTTTAACTGCGGGGAGAATCCTTACTACGAAGCACGAGGATTAGAACGATTGGCCGACATTACGAAACGTGCGGGTAGCGATTTCCTTTAAGCAGGCACCTATGTTACACCTGCGGGAGCGATGGCCATTGCCAATTTGTTGGCATTTATTGGCCGGACAACGGGTCCATGGGAAACCGGGTGGATTAAGATATGGGCTCGTATGGAGAAAGCCCAAACAAAGGCGGCCGTATGTCTGGCTCTCCTGCTGGCATCCAGTGCTTGCGTTTTTGCGTTAGATCCTTCCCTCGATGTTAGCCAGTACGCGCACACTGCCTGGAAAATTCGGGAAGGTTTCACCAGGGGCACCATCTTTTCAGTGGCTCAAACCCCTGATGGTTATCTCTGGCTGGGCACGGAATTTGGGATGGTCCGTTTCGACGGTGTCCAAGCCATCCCGTGGCGGCCGCCAGACGGTGAGCAACTCCCCAGCAATTGGATCAATGCCCTTTTGGTTGCCCGCGACGGCACTCTTTGGATTGGCACAGAGAAGGGGCTTGCCAGTTGGAAGGACGGCAAGCTTACCGAATATCCAGACGTTGCCGGATCCGTCGTTACGTCACTGCTGCAAGACACCGAAGGAACACTTTGGTTTGGGGTTAGGAACCCCGGCAGGCTCTGTGCCGTCAAAGTCGCCAAGACGCAGTGCTACGGAGCCGGGAGTTTTGGCTGGTCCGTACGTGAATTATTCGAGGACCACAAAGGCAATCTATGGGCCTCCGCTCAAACGGGTCTGTGGCGATGGGCGCCTGGTCCTCCAGATCACTACCGGTTGCCCGATGGCCCGGTAGAGGCCAAGGCGCTAATCGAAGGCGACGACGGCGCACTCTTGATGGCAACCGGTATGTCCGGCCCGTTTGCGGGCCCGGTTAATGGTTCGATCGAAGGACTGAAACAGCTTGTGGACGGGAAAATTCGGGGCTATGCACTTCCGGGGATCGCCGGGCAGTTCACGCCCACTCGCCTGTTCCGCAGCAAAGATGGCAGTTTGTGGATTGGCACCACGCAAGGTCTATTGCACCTGCACCAGGGCAGGATCGATAGATTCTCAGTCACTGACGGTCTCTCCGGCAATTTCATAAGGGACATTTTCGAAGATCGTGAGGGCAATGTTTGGGTCTGCACGGAAAATGGCCTTGATCGGTTTCGTGAATTCGCGGCACCGACAATTTCGGAAAACCAGGGTCTTTCAACTTCCGCAGCTTACCTGCTGGAAGCGACCCCGGATGGAAGTATTTGGACTATCACCGCGGATGGCTTGAATCGGTGGCAAAACGGGCATATGACCGTTTACGGCAAGCGAACTGTGCCAGACCAAAACGGGGGAACGGATGAGGGAGAGCTCATCATCGACGCGAGGGTAACAGAAATCGCGAACAGCGGACTTCGAGGAACCGTTCATTCGCTGGGGCAGGATGATCGGGGACGACTGTGGGCTGGAGGTCGCGAAGGTGTGTTCTACTTTGACCGTGACCGGTTTGTGCTGGTTCCAGGCGTTTCAGGCGGAAATATACTTTCAATCGCCGGGGATGGAAATGGGAAGGTTTGGATCAGCAACAACGACGAGGGCCTTGTCTATGCTACGCCAGAGGGTGCCGTTCAGCGTATTCCTTGGGCCCAATTCGGACACAAATTCGGAGCGGTAGCTTTGCTGCCTGGTGGGTTGCAGGGCGGCCTGTGGCTCGGATTTTTTGACGGAGGAATAGCTTACCTCAAGGACGGCCAGATCCGCTCTTCCTACAGTGTCGCTGATGGGCTGGGCAATGGCTCAGTGAACGACCTTCAACGTGGTTCAGACGGTGCTGTGTGGGCCGCAACTGAGGGCGGTTTGAGCCGGGTGAAAGATGGCACCGTCGCGACTCTTACCAGCAGGAACGGCCTGCCCTGTGACGCCATTAATTCGGTGATCGAAGACAACGAACATTCCTTCTGGTTGTACATGGCCTGCGGCTTGGTGCGGATTGGGCGTTCCGAGTTGGACGCCTGGGTGCGTGATTCGAAGCGGAGCGTCCAGACCACGCTTTTTGACAGCTCTGACGGAGTGAGGAGTCGCGCCCTTGCGGGCGGTCACAGCCGACTGGTGGCCAAGTCGCCAAATGGAAAAATATGGTTCTCGCCCCCGGATGGGATCAGCTTCATCGATCCGCAGCACCTTCCGTTCAACGGACTTCCGCCGCCGGTGCACATCGAGCAACTTACCGCCGATGGCAGGACCTACGCCGCGTCTTCAGGATTGCGCCTGCCCCCGCGGATCCGCGATCTCACGATCGATTACACGGCGCTGAGCCTCGTTGTGCCGGAGAAAGTGCGCTTCCGTTTCAAACTGGAGGGCCAGGATAGCGACTGGAGGGAAGTCGTCAACAGCCGTCACGTGCAGTATTCAAACCTCGCTCCGGGCAATTACCGCTTCCGCGTGACCGCCAGCAATAACAGCGGCGTGTGGAATGAAAAGGCGCGTCTCTGGACTTCGCGATTGCGCCGGCGTACTGGCAGACGAACTGGTTCCGCGCGCTCTGTGTGGCCGCCCTCCTCGCGTTACTTTGGGCGGCTTATCGACTTCGTATTCGGCAAGTGCGGCAGAAGGAACAGAAGTTTCGCGAAGCCATCGAGACGATTCCGGCAATGGCGTTTATCGTAATGCCCGACGGCGCCCGCACATTCGTAAACCGGCGCTGGGTCGAATATACGGGGTTGACCCTGGAGCAGGTGGCAGGCTCAGGTTGGCAGAGTGCAATTCATCCGGACGATCTCAACCGAGTTGTCGACAAATGGCGGACGTCACTGGCCACGGGTGAGCCTTTGGAGTATGAGGTGCGGTTCCGCCGCGGAGCGGATGGGCAATATCGCTGGTTTTTGATTCACGCCGTACCGATGCGGGACAAGGGAGGAAGAATCGTCAAATGGTATGGGGTCGCCGCCGACATCGAAGATCGCAAACGCGCCGAACAGCTACAGGCAGACCTTGCTCACATCAATCGCGTGAGCATGATGGGAGAGCTCACCGCATCATTGGCACATGAAATTAAGCAGCCCATCGCTGCGACCGTCACAAATGCGAATACGTGCTTGCGCTGGCTGCAGCGCGATCAGCCCGATCTTGACGAGATACGCGAGGCAGCAAACCGCATCGTCAACGATGGAAAGCGTGCCGGTGACATTATCGACCACTTACGGTCGCTGTACAGGAAGTCTCCTCCGCAGCGTGAGTTGGTGGAGGTGAACGAGATTGTCCACGAAATGGTCGTGCTGTTGCGGTCTGAGGCCAGCCGGTACGGAGTCCCGATACGCACCGATCTTGCCGCCGACCTGCACAAAATTACCGCAGACCGTGTGCAACTGCAGCAGGTGCTCATGAACCTGATGCTTAACGGCATCGATGCAATGAAGGAGGCTGGCGGAGTACTTACGGTCAAGTCGGAGCTGGATCCCGACGGCCGAGTGATGATCTCAGTGAGTGACACCGGTGTAGGGCTGCCGACCGAAAACGCCGACCAGATCTTCGATGCCTTCTTTACCACCAAGCCTCAAGGCAGTGGTATGGGGTTAGCAATCAGCCGTTCCATTGTCGAGTCGCATGGCGGCCGATTATGGGCAACGACCAACTGCGGGCGCGGTGCGGCTTTCCACTTCACCCTTCCAATCGCCGCCTAAGCAGTGGAAGAGCGCTGTGTGACCGCTGCGTTCGGTGAATCGACTCTTCTTCAAGAACACCGAGACCAGCCGTTAGGCGACGATGTTCTTCGCGGTCTACGAGGATGAGATCCTACGCTTGCGTTATGCCTATTGGATGGATCAGGGCTGCGATTCCCTGAGCAACTCTTGCAGATGATCCTCCCAGATCGCCGGAAGCGTATGTGTTCCGTGCCCTCGAGTTTGATCGGTAACCGGCAAAAGTACGTATTTTCCTTTGGGAACGCGTTTGATCTGCACTTCCATCATCCCGAGTTCCGGCGGATTGATGAAGTCATCGGCGGAGTTAATCGCCATTACGGGCACACGGACTCTCTCCAGGTTGGGCGATGGGTCGTAGTTGCGCGAAGCATCGAAGGCATAGAGAAAGTCGTTGGCGTCAGTCGACGCCATGCGGGTATGAATGAAATTGTCCAGATAGGTGTCGGCTGCATCCCGCGAAGGATACTGTTTCTGCATCTGTAGCGGACTGCTGCCCATGACGAGCAGCACATCGAGCGCTGTTTTCAAACCTGGCGGAGGCGTTTTGTACTCACCGTTCTCCCACGCGGGGTCCTGGCGAATTGCGTCCATCGCCATCTTGCGCATCATGCGATTACGGCCGGCGATCTGCACCGGCAAACACGCCAGCGGCATCAGCGCGTCCATGAAGTCCGGATAGGTTTCGCCCCACACCCACGAATGCATGCAGCCCATCGATGTGCCGATGATCAGCCGAAGGTGATTCACCTTCAGCCCGTCAACCAACAGCTCGTGCTGCGCGGTTACCATGTCGTCGTAGTCGTAATGCGGAAAGTGCGCATGCATTCCATCGCTGGGCTTGCTGGACTTTCCATGCCCGATCCCATCCGGCAGGATGATGTAGTAACGAGTCGCATCGAGCAATTGCCCCGGCCCAAACAGCACGCCTGCGAACTGCGGCGATACGAACTGCTTGCCTGACCCAGTCGTTCCGTGAAGGATCATGACGGCGTTCGTAACTCTGCCGCTTGCGTCACGTTTCGGAGTGCCGAATGTCATATAGCGCAGACGCAGGCTTGGCAACACCTCACCTGAGCGGAATTGGAAGTTTTGCGCGACGAAATCACCTTCGGTTGAAATCGGCGCGTTTTGGGCCACCGTGCAGGTCGCGCAGACAAACATGCCGATCCAGACATAGACGAAACATTTCAACATACACATCACCTGCCCATACGACCTTCAGCTTGGTTCCGGCCAATACTACCAAGCCACACACGACTTGGGTTCCGACCGAGAAAGGATTGCGCTGGACCGGTGTGTGCTCGTCATGAAGACAGGTCTGGGCATGCGGTGAAGACGAGCAGCGCGACGTGGCGTAAACGTGATGTACGCAGTGTCGGAAAGCCAAATGTTGCCGCACAAAACCCAGTAGCCACTTTTGGCCCATTTGCTCCAACTCGTTCGTATACGGGTTTTTCCATTTGATTGGGCCGGTGTTGAGACTCGATTCATCGATCTGAATCGCGGCGATCTGATTCCTACCTCACCGCGTGCGGCCGACGCGGGCACGAAGGACATCTGACTTCCCAAGGCAATACGCAAGGCGCGTTTCGGGTCGAGTGAGCCTCTGTGTTAAAATAATTCTCGCATGAGCGAACAGTTATTTACTGGCGGTTTATGGGCGGTTTTGCCAAGAAGAAGCGCCACCGCAGGCAATCTCGGCGGACTGTGCACTGCATGCAAAACCTGCAAAGCCCTTATTCGACTTGGGTTTGCAGTATCGCGTTGATCCTAGACGCGGGGTCGTAGTTCAGTTGGTTAGAACGCTGCCCTGTCACGGCAGAGGCCGCGGGTTCGAGTCCCGTCGACCCCGCCAGTTCCTTTCTCGAGTGAAGGAATTGGCTACATACTCAGCAGTCCAATCGGACTGCGGTTCTTCACAGCAATTCCCTACGAACCTTCCAATCCTATTGGGTGGAAACAGTATAGGTGTTTGCTGTCGGTGTCACGCTGCCGGTCGCGCACAACTGAACGGTCACTGTGTTTGAACTCGTCACCGCGGCGCTCAGAATTATGAGCCCATTGGGTAGCGACCCGTCAGATGCGCTTACGGAGACTGGATGGCCAACGACAGACCCGGCAACCGCAGCCGTACCTGTGGCGCAGCTTCCGGCAGTGAGCGTTGAACCGCCGATGCTGCCTGTCGTGCCAGTAAGAGTAGGTGCGGTGACACACGTCGGGCACGACACTACTGGTGCCGATCCGCCTGTCGATACAAGCGGGGCGGTTGCGCCAACCGACGTTACTGTTCCGATGACGGTTTGTGGATTCACCAACTCCCAGAATTGGCCGTCGTAAATCAGCACCGCCAACGCAGTTGTGCTCAGGTCGCCGGGAGCCAGCCCTTGATTCCCGTACCTGAGTATCTTCTTTGCCCCAAGTCCATTCACATTCAATGTTGGGTTAAGAATCGTGTTGGCATGTATTGGCAGTATGAAGATCGCGGTGCCAGTATTCAGCCCGAAGTCCAAGCCGGCAACGAACGTCGTCTGGAGGGCGTTCACCGGCCCGGTATCAACCGTATACAGCACGGGGCCGATTTGGCTCGGACTGGCCAACTGCCGGTCAAGCCGCCAGTAGTTTGTGCCGTCGGAACAGTACAAGTAAGAATTTCGCTTCGGCTGCGTGGCGTTTCCCGCGCCACCGTCAATAGTGAGGCCATTCGTACTGACGGTGAGGAACACGTTTGTGTTCGAGTTGATCGGCGCCCCGGCATTGTTATCGATCGCTACGCACTGCCCGTTGGGCGGCGCTGGATTCGGGAGGGTAAATGTATGCGCCACTGATCCTGTAAGGATGAGGTAATTTCCATAGCTGGTTGGGGTGGAAAAGTCACTCGCTTGTATCGCGTAGTCGGCTGACTTCAGGACAATCGGCCACGACAATCCGGAGCTGACTCCGGTCAGTCCAGACCCATTGCCGGTGAAATTCCCATCGATTACGTTGTTCGTGTTCGACAGGGTCACCGAATTGCTGTAGGTACCTGTGAATTGCGGGCTGGTGAGAGTGCCGGTTACCTGCGTGAAGCTGACCGAGCCCCCTCCTGTTCCGAGTTTTCCCGTTGAATCGATAAAAACAGGAGTGCCGGAGTTCGTGGATGCTCCAGTAATCCCGCGACATAGGCAGCAGTTTGATTTGCTGGGATCACCGATGCGAATGGTACTAGATTCTGCCGCAGTACCTTGGCTGGCGATGTACACGTCATTGCTTGCAGCCGCTGCGGCCGATGAGCCAGCGTTAAAACCCAGGAAAGTATTGCTGCTTCCCGTGACCACTGATTGACCGGAGTTCGCACCAACGAACGTATTGCTGACCCCGATGGTGTTCATTTGGCCGGCAAGGCTCCACTGAATGTGTTGTTATTGCCGATTGTGTTCTGGATTCCAGCGTTGTAGCCGGAGAACATATTAGCCGCACCCGAACCTGATATGTTGTTTGTCCCCGCGCCAACGCCTAGAAACAGATTTTCGTCCGCTGCGCCGCCAATGCTCATGACAATGCCCGCTCCGATCTGGTAATTGGTGGCAGTGTCCACGGCATTCGCGCTTAGCGTAGCCCCGACTGTACCGCTGCCGCTTATGCTGAAGTTGGCACCAGCCTGCTGCGAAGTTCCGTTCTGGATGTAGCTGGGTGAACCACTGGCCGGCGAGAAGGCGCTCGCAGGACTTCCTCCCAGCAGGCTGGCGTTCAGGTTTGGCACGAGCGTGGTCGAAGCCACCTGCAGCGGAGCTGTGCCCGAGGCGACCGTGGAAATCAAGCGCGTACCGGTGAGCGTCCCGACCGTGTTGACGTTCCCCGTGCCGCCCACCGAGAACTGCACACCACTGAGGGTCCGTGCACTGATCAGCGTGCCGGTTACCGTACTAGTCGCGTTATTAAAAATTAGGACAGGGATGCCGACCGGACTATAGACGCGTGCTACTAAGCCCGCGGTATTGCCGCTGCTCGCCGTCTCGGTCGCGTTAATCGCGAATCCGCTCGTGCTCGAGGCACCACCTTGCAAGCCGATGGTGTTGCCAGTGCCCGCAGCCCAGCCGCTAATTCCAAGGCCATTCGGGCTATCTGATTGTCCATAGATTCCGACGCCCGGTTGGGAGGACGAGCTGCTGGTTGCCCGGCCGTAAACGCCGTAGCTAGCATTCGCCGAGGAAACTCCCTCCACCCCAGCCACGATGCCGGTAATCGCGCTCGCGTTACTCGTGCCCACCATACCGCTGTTGTTGGACGCGCTCGCGTTCAACGCTACTCCCGTTCCGTTCTGCTGTACCTGTACCACCTGGTCTCTAGTGGTATCCACAAAGTTCGTCGCCGGATCGGTGGTCGCTGGAATCACCCCAGCATTCGCGCCCGTGCTCGTCGTGATGACTGAGGTAGCTGACCCACTCTTCGGAGCTTGCTGCCGCAACTGCTGCTGCACAGCGCTCTGCAGGTTATCAGTAGTCACAAACTCGCTGGCGCTGTGTCCGGACAGCCGGTCAGCTTCAGCCGCCTTCAGGGCATAGGGCACGCTTACTAGTAACACACGCGGCTGCTCCGGCTGACCTTGCATCTGTACTCCCAGCCAGCGCCCTTCCCGTTGCGTGAACAAGTCATCCGGCAGTCCTGTCGAACTGCTGCTACCCAACAGCACGCTGTAGTATCCGGTTGCGTTGGGTGTGACGTTTTGCGTCTCTAGCCAGACTGGTGCGCCACCCTCCTGCTGCTGGTAGATCGCGAAAGCAACACCCACCGTCGTTTCGGGCAGAGCCCTCCCTTGACCATCCTTCAACATCCCGCCATAGCGGATCAGGTTGGGAACTGCGGTCACCGGAGTTTGCTGAGCCGAACTGAGAACACTCAGGAAGAGAAAGGTTAGCAGTAGAACAACGCAGAAGAGAGAACGCATAACACGCTCCTTTCGCACCAGCGGTCGTCGTGCCGAGGAGACGGAACGAAGTGGCCAACCAAGAGTCGCGTGGTGAATCTAAGCCAAGGCCGTCGAACAGATCGCGAACTTTCGTCACCGAACATAGCAATGTCAAACCCGTTTAGGACAGCATTTATTCTGTAGAAGAGGACTGGATCAACGGCTTATCGCGACTATCTTGAATAGACTACACGCAGGATCCGGCCGAGAGCACAGCTAGCCCGAGATGGGTCTGCCCCAACCTCAAACATTGACCTAACCCCGACGCGTCTCGTCGCCGTGTGTCCCGTGATGACCGCCCGGTCACTGCAGAGGCGGCGGGTTCGAGTCCAGGCGCCCCCGCCGTTGAATTCAATGGCTCACAAGATGCCCTGCGGGGGCATTCTGTAATATCGCGACCCGGCGACGTACGGATGAGGATCGTTTATTGTGCCGCTGGCGTAACAGTCTTCTCCGATTGCAGCCACCCCTTGAGAATCAACACGCTCCACACTCTGTCCGTCAGATCCGTCCGACCCGCAAGAAAAGAACTCCACATGGATCCGACGACATCCTCTTTCAGAATGCCTTCCCGCGAAAGTCCGCTTGGATGAATCAGCGATTCCGCCCAGTCGCGCAACGGTCCTTTTAGCCACTCCGCCATCGGAACCGCAAACCCCATTTTTGGACGTGCCGTCAGATCGGAAGGAATGTACTGCTCCATAACTCTGCGAACAATCCATTTGCCCACGCCATCGCGAATCTTAAGGCGAAGAGGCAATCGCCATGCGAACTCGACCACGTCACTATCGAGAAATGGACAGCGCACTTCCAGGCTGACAGCCATGCTGGCTCGGTCAACTTTCACCAAGATGTCATCGTGCATGTAGACGCATGCATCAGCCAGCATCATGGACTCCGCTGCTCTCTGATCGCTCAACCAGTCTTGTGCACCATCCGGAACCGACGAGTTCGAGGAACTGAGACTCAGAACGTCGGACGGATTTTGCCAGTTCGACAACAAGCGCAGGTAAAGCTCCTGCGAATTTTTCGCTTCGAATGCCCGTTGCATCTTGGGGATCTTGTCGGCAAGGTTTGCCAGCTGAAATCGCCGCGGAATCGCCGCGCCTCCTTTTCGGAAGGCGCTTTCCCATTTCGCCGGCGCAGCCCAACCGAGCGTCCTCGCGAGCTGGCGTCGCATTTCGAATGGCATCCTGGCAATCGTGGGCCAGGAGACAGCAGCCATGATGTGCCGATTGTATCCCCCAAATATCTCGTCTCCACCATCGCCGGACAGGGCGACTGTGACATGCTTTCGAGCCAGCCGCGATACCAGGAGCGTGGGAACCGCGGAAGAATCGGCGAATGGCTCGTCGTAAATACCGGGCAATTCTGGTATCACGCTCATTGCCTCCGCTGAAGTCAACTGCAGTTCGGTATGATCGGTTCCCAAGTGTCGGGCAACCCCGCGGGCGAAGCTCGACTCATCGTAGGCAGAAGACGACATTCCGATGGAGAACGTACGAATTGGAATCGAGCTCTGTGCTTGCGCGAGGGCAGTCACCGTCGAGGAGTCGACTCCGCCAGATAGAAACAGACCAACCGGAACATCGGACGCCAGCATTCGCGACCGGATCGCGCATCTGAGGCGGTGATCAAGTTCCCGAATCGCCTCTTCTCCGCTTCCTTCGAATGGTGACGCCAAGCCGGCGCGCACAACATCACTCAACGACCAATAGGCCATGGGGCCGCGCTCAGACCCATCGCGCGTTATACGTAACCATGAAGCTGCGGCCAACTTCCTGACACCTGAATAGATCGACAACGGGGCTGGAATGCAGTTGAAGCGGAGGTATGACGCGACAGCATCAGTATCTAGTTCTGCCTGAAACTTCGGGTGGACGCAAATGGCCTTGAGCTCGGAAGCAAACAGCACCGTGTGGCCGAAACGTCCGTAGTAAAGCGGCTTCTTGCCGAAGCGATCGCGAACCAGCCAAAGGGCCCGATCGTCACGGTCCCAAATCGCCATAGCGAACATCCCATGCAATCGCGGCAGCGTCTCTTCCACGCCCCAGCGGTCGAAGGCTTCGAGAATCACTTCTGTGTCCGAGTGCCCGCGCAGGCGAATCTCGCCGCCGGCAATCTCATTGAGCTCTTTAAGAATATCGAGGTAGTTGTAGATCTCGCCGTTAAATACAACAACGAAGCGGCATGACCCGGATAACATAGGCTGATGGCCGGCGGCCGAAAGGTCAATGATGGAGAGGCGACGATGTCCTAGTGCGATACCCACTTCCGGATCGGCCCAGGTGCCACAATCATCCGGGCCTCGATGCCGCAATCGATCAGCCATCGCACCGACAAGTGCGCACATATCGGATGCATTGTGCGAGTTGTTGAAGTCAAGATAGCCGGCGATTCCGCACATCAGGAGCCCACCGCTGTGGCGTTAGGGCGTAGGCTGCTGACCCCGCCTTGCGGTCTCGCGCCGAGAACGGTCATCCAAGATTGAAATCCACTCCGGAGTGAGTACTTTTGCTTCACCTTCTCCACGCCGCGCCGGCCAAGATCACGACGTAATACTTCATTAACAACTAATCGCTCCAGTGCAGTGGACCACCCCTGTGGTTCGTTCACGAGGTAGCCGTCGTACCCCTCGCTGATGATGTCACAATTGGCTCCGACCGCCGATCCTACGACCGGCAGACCGGCAGCCATATACTGGATAAGTTTCAGCCCGCATTTCCCGCGGGTAAAGTCGTTGTCGGGAAGCGGCATCAGTCCCACGTCACACTCGGCCAGCAGCTTTGCTTCGGCGGCTTCAGACCACTCCACCACCTCCGCAAATGGGAGCTCCTCGCGCAATACGTTTCCCGCGCCAACCAATCGCAGCCGAAGATCAGGATACTTATGATGCAGTGCGTCAAGGGCCGGAGCAATCGGTCGCAGAAATGCGGCGGTGATCGGAGTTCCGATCCAAACCAATCGAACACCCTGATGGGTCGAATATTTCAATTTCGGCTGGTAGCGAGTGCTGTCAACCACTGTCGGAACGATGGACACGCTGGCGTTATATTGCAACGCGAAATCTGACAGGTACCGATTGCCAACCAGGATGGCTTCCGCGGCTGCCATCAGTGCCGGAATCTTATTTCTTAAGACAGGTATGCGACGGTACTTAAAGTGAGCTGCATCGTCGTAGTCCACGATCAAGCGCCGGCATCGGCCGGCAATCAGCGTCTCAGCAACACCAGGAAAATACGGCAAAAACTCCTGATCGCAAATCACTACATCGTACTTGTCGAGACTGCGTAGCTGGGCAATCCGGCGCGCATATCCGCGCAATGTGTGCCACCCGCTTCGCCGACCAGAGGAGTACATCACCTTCAGGTAGGCATCGTCCAACATAGCCCGTACTTCGACCTGGTGGCCTGCGTCTTCAAAGAGCGGAATATATTGCAGCAACCTGTAACGGCTGTTCGCACCCATCTGACTGAACCTGGTGAACATCAGGATACGCATACAGGCTAGCCCCTTCGGTCTGCGAAAAGCAGCCTTCGATACCACGCCAGATCGCTCGAGCGCAGTACAACCAGCGAGCGCGCCGTCAAGGACGACGAACGAGAGTATCCGTAGATGTAGAGCGAAGCATTCAGCAGGTACGAGAGCGATGTCACTACCGCAGCACCGATTATGCCGAAGCGCGGAATAGCGTAGATGCAACCAGCGACGGAAAACATCAGCGCAGTCGCAGGCGGGAACAATGTCTTTAGAGGCCTGCCCCGACCGTTGAGATCGCTGGACAATACCTTGAAAATGCTCGCGACGACCGCTCCAGGTAAAAGGATCCAGATCACCGGAATTGCCTCATGGAATGCCGGAATCAACCACGGAATCACGGCGCTACTCACGAGTGCGAGGAACAGTGACAGCACTGCGGCCGCGGTCACACTGGCCCGGCAAAAGGCCGAGGTGATGCTATCGGCATCGGCCTCTGTCGAACTCGCGACATGGGGCAACAAGACCTGCGATACCGACTGCGGCACATACCACAGCAGCTCAACCAGACCGATCGCCAGCGAATAGATGCCGAGGTCGCGCAGCGGGAGGAAGTACATGATCAATACAACATCGGCACGATGTTGCAGATACTGCACCACCGCTCCCAAATGCGAACGCCACCCAAACTCAAAGGCATGCTTCACAAAGCGGCGGCTTGGCACTCTCCAGATTCCGACGGTGCGTGCCAAAACGACCAGGGCCAGCAAGGCCGGCAGCCAGACACTCACGAACCATGTACCCACCAGGATTCTGAGCGACGTAACATGTCCTATAAGAAGTCCCACTAGCAACAATGCAAAGACCATTGACTGGCTGGCGCGCAGCAGGTTGTAGCCTCCGATCTCTCCCTTCGCGAGATAGAGATATCCGAGGTTCCAGACTAGTGTGTAGGCTGGAACCGCGGAAAATGCCAACATCGCGGCTGCAT
>CAVVHW010000005.1:0-411340 GCA_963748225.1 uncultured Acidobacteriaceae bacterium | reverse complement strand
GCCTGGGTTGTACTGGCGGGTCCGCTTGCCTAATCCGGCACGCGCTAGGGCCAGCCCTAGCTTGGTGTTACAAGACTTGCATAGCCAGCGGAGATTCTCTGGGGCTCCGTTTGAACCGTCACCGTCCATATGATCGATCACCACAAAACGAGTCGAACCGCAAAGGGCACAAATGCGCGGCAACGGTGGGCAACACTCGGGCGTGTTAGCGCGATAACGCTTGGCTCGGTCGGTGATCTGGTGTGCTGGCTTCCTCCATAACGCGCCGCACACCGGGCGCGTTACTCTTCCCCTGCTCGTTTTCTTCCTCTTCTTCGCTGTCTGGGTCTTCATCGCCGTTGTCATCGTTATCGCCAATGATGTCAGAAATTTCATCGAGACGGGACTGCAGGTCTTCATTTTCCGATTCCAGTTCGGCGATACGGTCCAGCAATTCGCGTCTAGTTTGCACTGCCATTGTCTTTGCTCCTTTTGGATTGCTCAGTTTGATATGCCGGTCCTGGGCATAGTCTTCGAGGGATTCACCGTCGATCTCATCGGCCCGATCGTCATCTTCGCGAACGTCGCGAGTAAAACGGACTGCCTGCGCCTTGCGGCGCTCCAGTTGTTGGCGAGTGAGTGACTTCATGCGATAAAGCTAGATCAGGCCGACGGGTATTATCTAGCCACGAAATTTCAGGCACATTTTCGGTTGCAGAAAATCAAGTCAAATTATGCGCGACGCGTTATTCCATCGCATGGATAGGTCAGTTATATTGACCTCGATGTCGACCGCTGCCGAAATCGGCGAGAAGTTGATTCGCCAAATCCGCGAGGCCATTGCTGAGGACAATCGTAAGGAGATCATCGAGCGATTGTTGAAGGGACGGCAGGAACGGGTGAGAAAGGGTCATTCAGCTGGCGGCAACGTTCCGTACGGATATCGTCGCGAGCGGAAGACCCTTGTTCTCAATGGCTCGAAGCCGTTGTCGTCGGGACGATTCTTGAAGTAAGGCAGCACGGAAGATCGGTTCCTGAAATCGCAGAGCTATTAAACCGCGAAGGCTACGAACCGCAGAAATGGCAAGCAGTGGGTCCCTCAGAAAAAGCGAAAATGAGCGTTGCCTTCTGTGATCCTGTCGTTCCCTTCAAGTAGACAAGCGTGGCTGGGCCCCGCCGAGGCAAATCCGCCGTTAGCGAATACATCCGCAGTCGCTATCATTCTGCCGTCGGGAGACAGGGATTCTGTCGACCAGGTGGAAGCGGCTTTGCAGCCACAGAGCAAAAGGAGGGTACAAATGATTACCGGAGACATCACATTGAGTAAGATGACAGCATTTGAGTCACGTCCATTGATGAGCTTCATGACCGCTCCAATCGGATTCAGTTGCAGGTTATCCACCAGGTGTTGGCGGTGCCGGTGTAGGAGCCTGGCATGTTGTTCCGTTTGCCTGTGCCTTAGCCATTCGTGATGTTTTGGGCGTTGGCAGCCGGAGCGCATCAACTCGCTGATGGTCTGACCACGCGTGGACGCCAGCGCCACCAGCCGCGCATATTCACCGTCGCTGACTTTGGTGCCGAGTGATTTGGTGCGAAGCGGCGGCTTTACCACACAACACCGCCAGGGAGAAGAGAACTCCAGGAAGGAAACCGCAACTGCAACTGCCACAACATGGGACCCCTAAAACTTCAGCGAGTTACCCCACAGGAACTCGAAGTTCCTATATGGTAACCCGCTGCTGCCTTGCTCGTCCTAAGTTTATTTCTTCTAGTAGGTTCGCCTGCGGCAACCTGCGTTACTCTACGGCACCCATTCTGGGGTGACGTGTCTCTCTCTCTCTCACCCTCTCTCTCTCGGCCTCCAGCTGCGCGTATTCCGGCTCGCTCAGTTTGGTGCCCAGGGTTTTCGTGCGAGCTTGGGCCATACCGTACGGCCAGCCCCAATCTGACGAAGGGTGGGCATACAAGGAGTAAGCACCGGCAACCATTTCTGTCGCCAAGAGAGGCACACCTAGGTTTGCCGACACAGCACCGTACGCGAAGTTTCCGGCATCACCTAGGAATGCATAATTCGCACCCGGACCACCGAACATCGCTCTGAAGTTTGTCCCTGAGTCCCTGGCTAGCGACTGAGATTGGACTAGGAAAACTCGGGTTGGGGCTGGTCCATACGGTGTAGAAACTGGCGCGACTTGGGCTTGGTGATTAAGACTGTTACTCACCTGGCCGACATAGCTCCCAACTGTCCGACCATTTGGAAGAACTGTGCTGCAAGTAATGTTGTTAGGCACCCTCCCGTTGTTTGCGGGTACTGTACCCACCGAGCCACCCAGGGGGACGGTCACTGCTCGTTGCCTTTACCCGTTACAATCTGAAGCGTTCGCCACCCCGCTAACAGCGCCGTCGCACAGCTCGTCGCCACGAATACGGAATGAAGATGCGGCGCGCTGGACAAGCCATAGCGGTACTCAGGCAAAACACCCACCACAAATAGCAGGCAGATACTTCCTGTCAAGACCAAGACCCATTTTTCAAGCCCGATTGATGTCCTTCGTATGGCGAAGACGGCCAGGACAGCAAGAAACACCATACCGATTACTTGAGAGACGACGATCAAAGATGGAGTCGTACGGAGTGGGGCGTGCTTCTTCACAGTATGAAACAAAAGAAACAATGCATTTATTGCATACACACAAAACAGATAGACATATGTGCTCTTCGCCTTAAACAATCGCATGGTATCTCCCGCAGTCGGTTCAAATCAATCAATGATAAATCTGCCCCGTGCATTCTTGATTGGCTTTGGCCATTGCGCCAACATCCATGGCCCCGGCAGTCGCGACAAAGACGAGGCCGACCCCAGTGGCACCTGCCCCACTCCGTAACGCCAAAATCGCCCCGGCATTAATGAAGCCATAGGCTGTCCATCCCTCTCCGTCTTCCTCATCGGTAATAGTCTCTACCACAGAGTTGTACTCACATCCAAGAAATGCGACATAATTGGATAGGGCCGACGGCTGTTTGGCAGGCACAAACTGCTTGGGAGGATCTATTGTCGCGGTTATGTTTTGCGAGCTACAAAGAAAAGGTGCCTGGCAGTTGTTTGCGGCTGCAGCTACAGGCTTAGTGAAAGGGTTCTTTAGCTTGAATCCTCCCCCGCCGCCAATTTCCCCTAGAAACCCGCCGATCCCTCGCCCTGCATTACACATCGGATCGCTATCAAGACTGCCGGTGCAGTATGGAGCCACCCAATCGGGTAGTGATACCTCAGTCGTATCTACAGGATCGGCTGGTGCCGTCACATTAACATTGCAGGGTTGACCATCATGAGGGTCTTCACATGACAGCCCTAACGAATCGACATTGCTCATCGGGTTGTTGGCGACGTAGGCATAACGATTCCAGGTCTGGGGGTTGGTGAGGTCAACGGCGGCCAGGCCAGCTGGATCGGGTACCAGCCAGCGTCCTTGCGCGGAACTCTGCTGCCGGAATGAGAAATCATACAACCCAAGAGTTATGTCCTGGGTCTGCCCGGTAAAGCTACGGTCTGTGGTTCCCGTCTCGACATAGTTCTCGCCAAAGGGTGCGTAGGCTCCGTCGTAGTAGATACCACGGGTGGAGGTGGAAGCCATGTGCTCCGACCCAGCCAGTCGGCGTGTCTCCAATATGCTGGACCTGCTGGGCGGGCGCTGTGTACACCACCTGCAATCCCGCCGGCAGAGGCGCGCTGTAGCGCTTCACCGTCGATCCGTTCATATATGCGAACTTATACCCGTCGGGAGAGAGACGAGATTGGTGGTTACCCCTCCGCTCTGTACTTCCACCAAGCGATTGAAGGCGTCATAGACCGCGGTCGGCCCGCCGGTGATTGACGTAGGCCGGCCTTCGGCGTCGTAGTTGTAATGCGTGGTCCCATCGTAGGTCAGATTGCCGTCACCGTCGTAGCTGTAACCGGAGATGTGGTTGCCGCTTGTATACCCCACCAGGAAAGTCGAACTCCCGGTCTTTTCAATGTTGCCAAAGGCATCGTAGCCAAAGGTCTGCTGCCAAGCACTACCGCACTGATCGGTGGTAAGCCGGGAAAGATCATCGTAGCGAAAGGCGCAGGTCTGAGCATTCCCCGTGTGGTACGTGTCAGTGATCTGCAATTGTCCGAGGGTGCCGTTGCCGTTCCATGTCAGAGTGCCACCTTGCGTATTGCTGCCCACAATTGAATTCCAGGTCTTCATGCGACCGGTTCCGAATCCCAGGTAAAACTCTCGCTGTCGCCGCTCGAGAACACTAACGCGCTCGGCTGGCTAGCCGGGTTATAAGTCGTACCGTACCATCTTCCTCGCCACAAGTTGCATCGTACAGTCCGTTGTAACGCCCCTCGCCATCGATGTTATAGGCCAGATAGTTGGTAAAGCTAGTAGTACAGTTACCCGTGGCGAAGCATCCTCGACGCCACCCTACCAGTCCATTGGCAGCATACCCGTTCTGCGTATGGTACTGGCTGCCGTCTGGAGTGAGCTGCAAGAAATCGGTCATGCAGCCGCGTGTGTTGTAGCCAAAAGACTCCGACTCATTCCAGTTCGCACCGTTGGCCGTGTATGCCACCACCATTCGCCCCAAGGGGTTTCCCAGGTCAGGCTGCGACTGGTCGTAAATATAGCCTTTGCTTAAAGTGCCGCTGTTCGGATAGGTCACGTTCATCAGGCGGTGCAATCCGTCCCAGGCGTAACACGTCACATTCCCCGCCGGGTCGGTACGCTTGATCTTATCGCCCTTGTAGGCGCCGGCGCAGTTTCCGGAGCCGATCGAGTCATAAACATATGTCGTCGTCCCTCCGGTACCACTAGAACTGGTTTCGGGATGCATTGGCGAGCATACGGCTCAGTCCGTCATAAGAGAAGCTGCGCGTTTGGCCACCCTGACTCACGCTCAAGAGGTGGCCCAGAGGATCATAGGTGTAGCTGGGAACAAATCCGTTTTGGGCCGTGTTTTGCGTGCAAGCTCCCGAACCACTCATCGACGTCATTTCGCAAACCGAGACTACTCGCCCCAGTGCGTCGTATTGTAGCTGCCGACTTTTTGTATTCTCATTCTGGGGAGCAGGAGATAGCGTCACCTCGACGTCATTAACCTTGTAAGTGTAGTGCGCATCACCACCGTCGGAATCGGTCATGTCAAGCACGCGTCCGGCTGCGTCATACGTGTAGCCTATCGACGGACCACTACTCGACCCCACTCCGGCAGCGCTTACATAAGGTTGATAGCGCAACGCGACCCGGCTCGCCCCATCGTAGAGATACGATATAGTATCCCAACTACCTGATCCAGGTGCCTCCCGCGTTTGCTGTAAATAGGGTCTGCCGTACATTTCCGGTGTGCTCAACGTGTCAACTGTCGAGAGAGACGAGTTGAAGGTCATAACGGATTCTACCTGCCCGATTGCGGTCACAGCCGAGCCACCAGGGTTATTGGAAACTCCGTAATAGTTGTAGTAAGTCGTATTATTCAAGGCATCGGTTATCCTATCCGGTCGCCAGAAATACGGGTCGTTGCCGTAGCTGGTTTTGGTGAGAGCGCCATTGGGATCCGTCACGGAGGTCACGACGCCACCCGCGCAATTGTAGCTATAGTTCGTGGTTAGATTGCTGCCTGTCCAACTACTCGGCACGGATACCGAAGTCGGGAAAGCACCGTTACAGACACTTCCATTATAGCATAGCCGGTACTACCATTGGGATGGTTTCGCGAGCGTGCCCCCTTGGCGAGTACCCGTGTTGTAGCTATAGTTCCAAGTAAGACTTGATGAAGTACTGCTCACCCATTTACTTATGGCTGTTGCATTTCCCTTCGTATTGCCCCCGCCGTCATAGGTGTAGCTGGTGAGGCTCTTTTCATTCGACCCGCCGTCCAAGACTTCGACACTCGCGGGATGATCACAAATGTTATTTGTGCTGCAAAGCGCCGAATTTAGCGTGATACTCGTCGTCTTGAGGGAGTTGCGCCATTCGGATAGTCGTTGTCGCCTTCGTAGGTCAGATTTCCATATTGGTCGTAAAAGTAATCGAAGATAGAGGTCTGCGATCCGGTGCCTGGACTATCGTACACGTCGCGTCGGCTGATGTATGTTGCGAGGTTGACCGTAGCAGTGGCACAGGAAGTCGAATTGCCGTCATAGCACGTCGTCGTAGAATCGAGAAGCGTCCCGGTCGACGAACCTTGGTAGACCTTTCGTGAAGTCTGATAAATCCCCGAGAAATTCAGGTCGGTTTCGTTACTGGCATAGTCAACTATTTTGGTGGTCGTTTGTTGTGGGTTACTCTGGCCGGTTTGGAGCGCCCGCGTATAAGTCGAAATCTGCGGCCCCGATTGGTTCTTGTCGATCAGGGTCGCGGGACTGCCATCCGCCATCATGGAATTGCTGGTAGCGCTCGTGCACGGTGTTCCACCATATGCGTAGCAGATGACGCCGCCGGTTGGCAGGGTGACTGAGGCGATGCGTCCCGTGGTCGTGCCGCTCCCGCCCACGGTCGCTTCATATCCGAATCTATAGGTACTCCCATCGGGAAGCTCAATGTTATCCACCAGACACTCATTGGTAGCGGGAAACTCGGAAATGCCCTGGCCGAAGTTCGTCTGCACGACGTAATGCAGGTAGTTAACGATGACATTCGCCCCTGTACCTGAGGGGGCGGTATAAGTATAGGTCACTCCTGGGGTGCAGCTCGGTGGATTGGTCGGTGCGTTACCAGTGACCGTCAGCGCGGTTGTGTTCAACGTATCGGTAATGACACCGCTGGAGCTAATGGAGATCTGGTTTCCGTTGGCGTCACTCACTGAACCAGCGCCTGTGGACGCGCCAACACCTGGCGTTACAATCTTAAGCCCTCCCCGGGCGTTGACCGTCACTGGCCCCGTCGCTGACGATGAGTTGGTGCTGACGATGTAGCCCGAATTGTCAGCCGTAACGGCCTTCGTAATAGGGTAGACCGTCGTGCCGACAGTGCCACAGTACGAAGAGCTGATGTCCACGACCCTTACCGTCCCTGGGAAAGGATGAACACCGCCAACGGGATCGTGATAGCTGAAACCAGAGTAGGAAGTCGTGCTTTCGCCGTACGTGAACTGCCCTATGGGGCACGATTGCACCCAGTTAAAATCACCGTAGGTGACATATCCCGTGGCAGCTTCGGTCACTGCTCTCCACCCCCAGTTGCTGTTTACAGGCCACCATTGGCTTGCGCCGCTTGGATTAACTGGTACCCATATGAGGCTGTCGTAGGTGAGAGCGTAGTCGAACGGAATGCCTTTGCCGGGCTTGCTGAACACCGGAATCGTGAAGTGCACATTCAGATTGGCCAGATTTACGCTATCGAACGACCCGCCGGAAAAGCTGCTTAGAGGAGGCACGCCCGTAGCGGGCTGCTGAGCTACAGCAGTGGTCGCAGCTAGAATCAGTGTCCAACAAGCAAACCTCACAAGGTCGACGATGTGGCGGATCAGCGGGCGGCTCTCCTCTGTTCTCGATGAGACTGCTTGGTTATAGATCGACTAACCTTAGCCGTTCGGGACGACGCTGGTGATCGTTATCTGGAACATCGGCGAATCCCCGAGGAATCGTGTCACCTGGAACGGCACTTGGATACCGTTAACCTGCTGGTACTGCGTGAAGACAATCTCCATCGGAACGCCCCGATTCACGTCGTGGTCGTCGTAGATTGAGAACGTCATCGCAAGTGGAAGGGCAGTTTGCGCGTCCAGGTAATAATTCACGGCAGTCATCTGCGCCAGTTGAGCTGCCACATCCGGTGGCAAACCGGGAAATGTCCGGTAGGCTTGGATGTGTTCGACGTTATGCCCGCGGTGTTGCTCAGGCCCCAAATCAACAAACACCAGATTGGGATCAGAGTAATCGGACAGCATGGACAATGCTGGGAAGAACCAGACGGCGTCGTTCCAACAATTGTGCTGGGCCATTTGATGAGGTTGGCCACTCAAGTCGGTCCACTGCCCTATAGGGCCACTTCCATCACTCGCCCAACTGCGACTCTCCGAACGATTGCCCACACTCGTGGTTAGCGTGACTTGGCTTGTGGTATCTCCGTTTGACTGCATGGTGATCGAGCCAGATCCTTGGCCGTCACTCACTGTCCACACGACTGAGCCAGCCTCCGTAACGGAGTTAACTTGGACTCCGCCGGTAAGAGCGGCCATCGCCTGCATTGCCCACGTCGTACCCGAGGACGAGCTCTGAGTCCGTTGGCGGGCTTGAGCGCAAAGTTGGGTCGATGGTGTGACCGCAAGGAGAAACGCTAGCAGGGGAGAAAAACGAAGCAACTTCTGGTCGGTGGCCATTGGGACTCCCGAGTTCATGAATTGTTCGAATGCTCGACGGCGGTGAGACAAAAGCGGGAGAAAACATATTCCCAGAAGCGGCACTTGTCCATAGCACTAAAGTGCAGGATCGATCCTTGGCTGTTCAACACCCTCAATAATCTGGGCGGTGCGCCTTGATTCTGATGATCAGCTGATTGCGATGGGACCACCAGAGGAATGTCTATGCTTAGACGCTACGGGCAGGGGGTGACAAGTTTACATGGCCGTAAGGGAGCGTGAAACCTGGCGAGGAGCATTCCGTATGCGCCTTCGTGCGATGGCAGAACGTAATCCCTTCTCCGCGAGATATCGCCCATAGGTGTCCAACTTTTCGAAATCTGCGATTTGAGACCGCAACACTTTGTTCACAGTGTTTCCTTGCTCGATCATTCGCATAGCGGCGTCTATGCGAGGGTCGTTCGGCCTGCCCCGCCTTGGTGGAAGTGTCCGGCGCACGAGCCGTAAGACCTGGTTTTTGAAGTCGCGCGGATTGCTGACGATCTCTTTCGCGAAATCGCGCTTTAACCGCGCAGTAAAGTTTCGGGTCGCGGCCTCCAGCCTCCTTGTTTGCTTATCTTTGGGCCGCTGAATTGTCCCTGTTGACTTAGACAGCATCAGGCCACAGCTCCACGTGAAACGGAATGATCAGCGGCGGGATAGATTCGGAGCGTTGCAAGCCCCCGCAACCAAAAAGCTCCACAAAATAAAAGCTTTATAAGCAAACTTGACACTTGCGTGCTGCGGATCCCAGTTACGGGAGACAGTCTTGCAAGTCATCCTTTATAAGCGCCACAAGGGCATCTTACCCTCATCGCCGCCAATGCGGTCATATTCGTGCGGCCGCCCTTAGCCCAAAGGGATCAGCGCTCCTAGCGGCTGGTGAGCCGGTCTAGCAAGACGCCATCGGCACTGACCAGCGAGATCTCAAGCGCAGGAACTCCGAAGGCGTGGGTTGAACAACTAAGGCATGGATCGTAGGCCCGCACTACCGCGGAGACACGATTCAACATGCCTTCTTCCAGCCGATCACCTTTGATGAAGTATTCGCTGACCTGGCGAACGCTCTCGCCGATGGCATGATTGTTATGGCCGGTGGCGACGATCAGGTTTGCCCAAGTGATGGCGCCGTTGTCGTCCACCTTGTAGTGGTGAATCAAGGTACCGCGGGGGGCCTCGATCATTCCCACACCCTCCGGCGCGTTAACTCCAGCCGCCGCGCGAACGTGCGTATCCAGCACATCCGGCTCCAGCAGGAGGATGTTCATACATTCGGTCGCGTACAGTACCTCTATGAGTCGTGCGTAGTGATAAAGGAAGGCGCTGTGCGGCGTGCGCCCAAAGCGCTGGCGGAACTCCTGTAATTCCGCATCTGCGCGGGGTGTGCCCATGGCGTCAGCGACATTCAGTCTCGCCAGTGGACCCACCCGGTAGCTTCCGTGCGGATAACCTAGGGAGCGATAGAACGGTGCTTTCAGGTAAGAGTCGGAAACCGTTGCTTCCGCAATGAAGCCCTTGTAGCGCTCGGCCGCAATCTTGTCCTGCACAATTTCGCCGGTAGCACCGCGGAAGCGCAGCACGCCGTCGTAAAGCTCTATATTACCCGCGTGATCCACCATACCCGCGTACATGGTTGGCACCGATCCGAAATTTGCAATCTCTTCCGGGAACGAATCCAGGAGGCCCTTGAAAATACCCAAAGTTTTTTCCGTGGTCGCCATGGCCTGTGGAATCGCCGCCACGAAACGGTCGCGAGTTTGTACGGGCATTGGCGACTTAACCCCGCCCGGCACGATCCAAGAGGGATGGACGCGCTCCTCGGCGAGACCTTCGATGATCTGCAATCCAAATTTGCGCAGCTCGATGCCCGCACGCGCGAGTTCGGGATTAGCCTCAATAACACCGACGACGTTGCGGGTTGCGGGATCGGCGTCCATGCCGAGCAGAAGATCAGGGGCCGCAAGATAAAAGAAACTGAGGGCATGCGACTGCACAATCTGGGCACAATGTACGATCTCGCGCAGCAGTTGCGCAGTCCGCGGAATTTGTACCGCCATAATGGCTTCGCATGCCTTGGACGATGCGAGCTGATGGCTGATGGGACAGATACCGCAGATGCGCGAGGTTATGCCCGGCATCTCATAGAAGGGGCGGCCCTCGGTGAACTTTTCGAAGCCGCGGACCTGGGTCACCTGGAATCTTGTGTCGCTCACTTGGCCAGCGTCGTCAAGTTGAATCGTAATTTTGCCGTGCCCCTCGACACGAGTTACCGGCTCAATCGTAATGCGCTTCATCGCCGCTCCTATCCGAACTTGATCTTGGCGCTGGCTTCCGGCTTACGTCCCTCGAGCAGGTTGTTCAACAGCGCTGCGATGGTCTTGGTGGGAGGCGGACACCCGGGAAGACAAATGTCAACCTTCACGAAATCCTGCGCCGGGCGCACCTGCTTTGACAATTGGGGAAGGCCCTCGAACGGGATGCATGGGTTTTCATCGGCGCTCTCGACGTAAATTCGCTGCAACAGCTTTTTCACCGGAACTGTGTTTCGTAGGCCCGCCACATTCCCAGTGACGGCGCAGTCGCCGAGTGACACCAGCATCTTGGTGTTCTGACGGATTTGCTGCAGTTTGTCCACGTCCTCCTGGGTGCTGATAGCGCCTTCGACCAGAGTTACGTCCACGTCTTCGGGAAACTCCTGTGCATCCACGAGTGGGTTATAGACGATCTCGACCTTACGCGCGATGGGAATAAGTGCGGCGTCAAGGTCGAGCAGCGACATGTGGCAGCCCGAGCAACCATCCAGCCAGACCGTAGCCAGCTTGATTTTCCTCATAGGTGAGTTCCTCTCCTGTGAGCCAGGGACGTGATCGGAGCCGTCGACCTAACCATTTCCTCGACGGCCTTGCCCTTTTCGGCCAGAGCGCCGGTAGGGCAAGCCAGCACACATTTGCCGCAGTTGGTGCAAGTATGGGAGTCGCCCCACTTCTGGTCGAGGTCGGGAACAATGCGGGCGTGAATGCCGCGCGACACCATCGCCCAGACGTGCGCGCCCTCGATCTCGGCGCAGGTGCGAACGCAACGGGTGCACAGGATGCAGCGATTGTGGTCCAGGACAAAGCGTGGATGAGAGTTGTCCACCGACTGCCGGGGAAAGTTGTAGGCGAAGCGCACGCTGGTGATGCCTAGCGAGTACGCCGTGTCCTGCAACTCGCAGTGTCCATTGGCCACGCACACCGCGCAGACATGATTGCGTTCCACCAGGAGGAGTTCAATCGTAATGCGGCGGTAGCGTGACAGCCTGGGGGAGGTGGTGGCGACCGACATCCCATCCTGAACTGGCGTGGTACAAGCGGGGAACAGGCGGTCAATCCCAGAAACCTCGACCATGCAGAGCCGGCAGGCTCCCACGCTACTCAGGCCTTCGAGAAAGCAGAGAGTCGGAATGTACTTTCCGCCGAGGCGGGCGACGTCGAGAATCGTCTGGCCCTTAACGGCATTGACCAGCTCACCATCGATGCGAAGTGAAATTTTCTTTTGCGGCAAGGCGTGACTCCTCCTCTCTATCGAGAAACCGTGGCTTTCGCGTCACAACGCAGACAACGGCAACATTCCTCATGGGTTTCTTCTGCCGATAAACCGATCATGACTTCGTCAAACGTTGCAACGCGCTTTGCAGCCGACAGGGAACGGGGGTGATGTCTGCGGCTTTCGCTCGGCGCTTTGGGCGGAGTCTGTTCGTACTTTATGGGTTCGAACAACCTCTCCCAGCGGGTACCATCCATCAGTTGTTCATCCATGGCGCGCGCGGCCTGCTTTCCGTAAGCCATGGCATTCGACACATTGGAGGCGCCGGTCACCAGGTCGCCACCGGCAAAGAAGCGCGGACGACTGGTCTCCAGCGTGAAGTGGTTTACCTCAATGGTGCCGCTTTCTTTGACTTGCAGACCCGACGCCTTGGCGAAGTCGAGGTCCACGGTTTCGCCGACGGCGAGAATCACCGAATCACAGTCGAACCGCTGCACTTCATCGGTCAGGACCGGCTTGCGACGGCCCGAGCGGTCGTACTCTCCCAGGCGGGTTTTGACCGTTTCCAGCGCTTTGACGTGTCCTTTGGCGTCGCCGATGATGCGATGCGGCGCAGCCAGGAAGACCATCTTGGCTCCTTCCTCTTCGGCCGCCGCGGTCTCCTCTTCAATGGCGGGCATATCTTTACGTTCGCGGCGGTAAACCACCGTTACCTCGGATCCCATGCGACGCGCGGTGCGGGCCGAATCAATGGCTGCGTTGCCGCCACCGATCACCACAACTTTGCGACCCAACTCGACCGCCTCTCCCTTGGAGATGGACTCCAGGAGCGGCAAGGCCGGGAACACGCCTTTGAGTTCGGTTCCCGGCAAGTAAACCCACGATTCTTTCCAGGTTCCGATAGCTAGGCACACAGCGTCGAACTGATCATCCAGATCGTTCAGGGGAAGGTCGGCGCCGACGCGAGTGTTGAATACGAATTTCACTCCCATGCGCTCGATTAGCTCGACTTCGCGGCGCAGCACGGGCTTCGGCAGGCGATATTCCGGCAAAGCGAAGCGCAGCATGCCGCCAGCCTCGGGCAGGGCGTCGAAGACGGTTACGTCATGTCCCAGCAACGAAAGATAGAACGCGGCGGTCAGGCCAGCCGGGCCTGCTCCCGCGACGGCAATCTTGCGGCCTGTCGGTTCCAGCTTCCGCCCGGCGATACGTTGGACCGCGCCTTCAAAACGGTCGGACAACAGCACGCTGTCGGCAATAAAGCGATGCACCTCGCGCATGTTCACGGCGTCGTCCACCGTCTGACGGCGGCAGCGCTCGTCGCAAGGATGCTGGCACACACGCCCGGTCGAGCAGGGCAGCGGGTTATCCATGATCACGGATTCGAATGCGTCCTCGAGACGGTTCTCCTTATAGAGCTGGAGGAAACGCGGAATGTTCATGTGCAGCGGACAACTGTTTTCGCAAGGCGCTAACGCCAGCTCGGTGCAAACGCCTGCCAGGCAGCGGTGGGCCACAATATGATCTTCGAACTCCTGGCGGAAGTGGCGCATGGTGGTGAGCACCGGATTAGGCGCGGTTTGGCCGAGGCCACATAAGGAGCAGTCGCGGATATAACGGCTTAGGTCGTCGAGCGTCTCCATATGCTGCATGCGACCCGCTCCCACCGTGATGCGGTTCAGAATACGCAAGCACTTGTTCAGGCCAACTCGACAGGGTACGCACTTGCCGCAGGACTCGGAGTTGGTGAACTCCACGAAGTAACGGGCGACGTCAACCATGCAGTTGTCTTCGTCCATCACCACCATGACTCCCGATCCCATGATGGAGCCAAGCTGCGCCAGACTTTCGTAGTCCACCGCCGTGTCAAGCATTTCGTGCGGAATGCACCCGCCGGAAGGGCCTCCGGTTTGCACCGACTTGATGCTGCGGCCATCCACGCCGCCACCCCCGATGTCATAGATGAAGGTCTTCAGCGGCGTGCCCAGCGGCATCTCGACCAGGCCGCTGCGATGCACTTTGCCGACCAGGGAGAAGACCTTGGTTCCGGAACTCTTGGTGCTTCCGGTCTCGGTGAACCACGCCGCCCCCCGCGTGATGATGGGCGCAATGTTGTACCAGGTTTCGACGTTATTAATGTTGCTGGGCTTGCCCCATAAGCCTTTCTGGGCGGGGAACGGAGGGCGGGGACGGGGTCGTCCGGCTTCGCCTTCCAGCGATGCTATGAGCGCAGTTTCTTCGCCGCAAACAAACGCCCCCGCGCCTTCCACGAGTTGAATGTCGAACTTGAACCCGCGACCCAGGATGTTGTTGCCCAGCAGCCCGTATTCGCGGGCCTGTTCGATAGCGCGATTGAGCCGGTGGACCGCGAGAGGATACTCGGCGCGCACATAAATGATGCCTTGCGTCGCTTCCATGACGTAGGCGCCGATGACCATGCCTTCCAGTAAAGCGTGGGGGTCGCTTTCAATTTCGTTGCGGTTCATGTAGGCGCCGGGATCGCCCTCATCGGCGTTGCAGATGATGTACTTCTGGTCGGCAATCGCCTTGCGCAGAAATTCCCATTTGTTGCCGGTGAGGAATCCCGCGCCGCCGCGTCCACGCAGCTTGGAAGCTTTTATCTGTTCGATGACGCTCTCCGGTTTTTCGTCGATCAGCGTCTTGTAGAGTGCCTGGTAACCTCCGACGGCGATGTATTCCTCAATGTCGTCTGGATTGATGAGGCCACAGTTGCGCAACACAATCTTTTTCTGGCCTTTGAAAAATGGCACTTCGTTCCACAGCGGCACGTCAGGATAACCGTGTCCGTAGCGCGTGCTTCCGGTAATGTGGTCCCACTCCTCTATCTTGCAATAGGCCAGTCCGGACTCGCCGAT
Organism: uncultured Acidobacteriaceae bacterium; assembly: GCA_963748225.1. GTDB lineage: Bacteria > Acidobacteriota > Terriglobia > Terriglobales > Acidobacteriaceae > Bog-257. The sequence goes on along the minus strand of CAVVHW010000005.1, from coordinate 396,596 downwards.
CTTGCCGCTGGAAATATCGTGGACAATGCGCCCGGCGTCGTTGGCTTGGATGCGTTGCAGGATAAGTAATGGACTTCCGGGAATGTGAACGTTGACCAATGGTTCCTGGTAGCAAGCGCCAAAGCATCCCGTGCCGGTCAGGTAGAAATCGGCGCCACTGCGTTCACAGACCTCGATGAACGCATGGTACAAACTCTCTGCGCCGTTGCCACGGCCGCAGGTACCCATGCCGATGGCGATGCGGGGGACGGAAGGCACCAGTTTGGCTAATCCAGTTTCACGGACGGCATTGAATGCGCCGATATCCTCAATGCGCGGCATCAGTCATTCTCCCGTTCCAGCGAGCGAACTTCGCGCTGCAGAGTGCGTTCGTTGACGTGCCCGCAGATGCGGTGGTTGATCTCCACTACCGGAGCCAGAGCACATTGCCCGAAGCACGCCACCGTGCGGATGGTGAACTTCTGGTCGGCCGTGGTCAGGGCGAGCTTGTCAGAATCGTTGGCCGCTTCGTCTTCGTCGAGTCCCATTCCCAGCTCGAGGCGAAGACTCTCCAGCAGTGCGCGCGAATTGCGCGTATGGCATGCCGTTCCCCGGCAGATACAGATGGTGTTGTCGCCTTGAGGCTCCAGATTGAACAACGCGTAGAACGTCGCCATGCTATAGATGCGAGAGGGTGGCACATCCAATCGGTTGGCGATGTATTGTAGGGTTTCCAGAGGAAGGTACTTATGAGGGTTGTGCTCCTGTACTGCCTCCAGAATAGCGAGCAATTCGCCAGGACGTCCCCTCTGGTGGATGATGACTTGATCAATGAACGCCTGTTCGGCGGCGTCTAGGGAAAGTTGAGCAGTAGCCATGTGCTTGGCGCTCCTTTCTGAGCCAGAGACCAGCACTCCAAGGGAAATTCTCGGCACGATTCCAGGCTCGTTAGAAACAGGGGAGTTGAGCACTTCGCCTATGTGGCCGGACCAGTTCCCTCTTCCTACAAGTAAGCTTCGGCTTCTTCGGACAATTGCTCAGTGCTGCGGATCACGTCAGGGGGTGACGCGTTGGGCGAAAAGGGAATCCCATCACTATGGGAATGCAATCGCTCGATGCAGGTCGTTCTGGAGAAAGATGTTGTGCCTATGAGCACACTTTCTTTCCGATTCCGCTGGGATAAAACCGACCTCGCAAGCGGGCCAGCTATCGGAGCATCCGCATCCCCCGGCATGTTTTCCAGCGAGTAATCTCAAATTGGACCGTCCAGTGAAAAAATCCGTGTACGGTCAATGTACTGTCAAGAGTGGTATACAAATTTTTAGGCGTTGTACGCTATTGCAGAATCAATAAGTTGTGTTATATCAACACTGAGCTGTGGTTCAAATCCACCGCACAAATAAATCAGTCGGTTACAAGGAGCCAGCAGCCGGCCCCCCAAAACTCCTAATAAAAAAGAACGCGAAAAGGTTCACATGCCGACTGGTTGCCGCCGGTGCTGCGCCAATACGATCTCTTTCACTGATTTTCGGTTTTGGATCATTCGGTCTTTGGTTACAGCGTGGGGGGTTATGGCGAACCCAGCAGCGGACAACCGCGTGCATACAACCTCGCTGTTAGATTCGCACTTCCTCCTAGAGACGCCGGGACCCTGAGGGTTGCGCAAGGAACTCGTGCTCACTCGATGCGCAGCGCTTCCATTGGCTCAATGCTTGCTGCCCGCCGGGCTGGGATGAATCCAGCCACTGCCGCGGCTATCGACAAGACAACAACCGCAATCGAGAGGCTCAACGGATCATAGGAGCGCACTCCGTACAGTTGGTCCGCCATCAAGCGCGCGCCCAGTAATGCAAGCGGGATACCGAGCACCAAACCTAATCCCACCTGCAGGAACGCGCCGCGTAACACCATACGCACCACGGTGCCACGATCCGCGCCCAGGGCCATGCGCAGCCCAATCTCGCTGGTCCGACGCGCCACCGCGTACGACGTAATGCCGTAGAGCCCGACCGCTGCCAGCACCAGCGCCAGCAGCCCAAACAACGTGGTCAGGCGGGCGATGAGGGTCTCCTGGTTGAAATTGTCACTGACCTGCTGTTCCAGCGGATTCAGGTCGATCACGGTGAGGTTGGGATCGATGTCCGCCAGGGTATGCCGCACCATGGCATCGAGATCCTGCGGCTTCTCGCGGAAGTGCAACGTGACCGAATCAATGTACAGAGAGCGGCCCTCGGCCATCACTGCATTGGGCTCGGTCATTCGCAACTGCTGCGTTAGCGGCCGAAAATACATGGGCCGGACTTCCTCGCGCGGGGTAGTGTATTTTGCATTGGCCACGATACCCACGATCTCAAACGCGCCGGCATATTTCTGGTCGAAAATGCCAAAGTGGCGTCCGATGGGGTCTTCCTTGGGAAAGAACTTCTTGACGAAGGCCTCGTTTACCACGGCGACCAACCGTGAGGTTGCGGTATCCGCGTCGGTGAAGCCGCGACCGCGAATCACCGGCTGCCCTACGGTTTCAAAGAACTGGGGATTGACACGGTCCCACGAAGAGTTAATGTTCTCGGTCGGTCCCGGCGTGGGCCGGCCTTCCACGCGAATACCTTCGCCCCAATTGTCTCCTTCCAGCGTGCTGTAGAGCGCCAGCCCTACGCTCTGTACTCCCGGTAAGGCGCCAAACTCCTGCTCCAGCCTCTGGTACAACGCCGGCAATTTCTCTGGCGTGTAGCCGGCACCGGCGGGATCCAGATGCAGCACGTAACGATTGTTCGTCTGGATGCCAAAGTCCTGATGCTCCAGGTTACGCAGGCTTCGGGTCAGCAATCCAGCGCTGACCAGCAACGCCAGCGACAGCGCGGCCTGCAACACGATCAGCGACTTCTGAGGTAACGAAGAGCGGTCGCGCGTGGAACGGTTCACCCCGCGTAGCGCCTCCGCCGGATCGGAGTGCGAGGTAATCCAAGCTGGCACGATGCCGAACACGACTCCCGTCACCAGCGACAGCAGGAAGGCAAATCCCAGCACCGGCAGCGATGGGCTCGCCGCAATTGGCAAGTTAGGCGAGTTAGGAAAGGCCAGAGCGAGGATGGTCCGCGTGCCCTCATAGGCCAACGCAAGCCCGGCCAGCCCGCCGAGGCAGGCCAGCAATACGCTTTCCGTCAGCATCTGACGCACCAGCCGGGTACGCGCAGCTCCCAACGCCATGCGAATGGAGGTCTCCGCTTTGCGCGTCGTGCCCCGTGCCAGCAACAGGTTGGCAATATTTGCACAGGCGACCAGCAGCACCAGCGCGGAGATGGCCATCAACAGGTAGAGCCCTTTGCCGGTCTCCTGTTGCAGGTTCTGAATGCCCCCACCCCCGGGTGTAATCACGACATGTTGGCGCGGGATGATCGTCGAACCGCCATTGCGGGTATACGAATCCTGGTTCCCAAGCCACAGACGCAGGCTGTTGGACATCTTTGCCTGCAGGCCTCCTACACGGACACCGGGCTTCGTGCGGCCAATCACGTAGAGCCAATTGCTGTCGAGAACATGGAGCAGCGAATTGCCTCCGTCAATGACCGGTTCGATCGCCAGAGGCATCCAGATGGCAGGGGGACGGCTACGAATGCGGTCGCCGAAGAAGCCCGGCGGCGCAATTCCCGCGACGGTCACCGGCTGGCCTTGGATATACAACGTGGAACCAACCAGGGTAGGATCGCCACCGTATTCTGATTGCCATTCCTGATAGCTCACCACCACGGCCGGAGGGGCGCCGGCTGTATCATCTGCCGGCGTCAACAGCCGCCCCGCAAACGGCGTGATGCCAAACGTGCTGAAATAATTTCCCGACACAAACTCGCTGCGCTCGAACTTGGCGGGCTCCGAACCCCGCCGCACCGTCAGGCCTCCGCCTCCCGACTGCATTGCCGCTAACTGCTCAAACTCCGGAGTGGTGTCGCGAAGTTGCCGGTACAGCTCATAAGAGAAAAGATCGAAGTCTCCATCGTCATTCTCGAAGCCGCCGTTCACGCAGCAGTCATCCTTGTCGCCGACCCGATAAAGGGTCCTCGGATCGACCACCGGCAATGACTTTATCAGCACCGCGTACACCAAGGTGAAGATGGCTGTGTTCGCGCCAATTCCCAAGGCGATGGTGAGAATAACTGTGATGGCAAAGGCGGGTGACTTGCGCAATTGACGAAAAGCTATACGAATGTCATGCATAGGGGGACTCGGGACCTTCAGATTTCATTACCAGCACTTACGTTGCCGCACACCCGATGGTTCAATTCATACGTTCCATTGATGTTATGCGACACGATCTCGGAAGGGAGCGTCCATCTGCGCCGTCGGCTGGTCAATTTTGGACAATCGAGGAAGAGAGGAAGGAAGTGGACGATCGAATTCCCTACCGAACACCTGCTGAAGCTGGATTCCACTGGTTCGAGGAGCCGCTGAAAATGCCGATCGAAATCCCATCCTACTTGGTCGAAAAGTACAGGTTCAACATCAGACCCAGTTGGTTCAATTGCTGATTGGGGCTTCCGCCGGTATTGTTCTGGTGCTCGTAGTACGGGTTAAACTCTAACCGTTTGCGGATAGGAAAGAGGCAGCCGGCGTAGATTGCGGTGTCACTCCATTTGCCGTACTTGCTCTGGTAGAAGAACTCCGCGCTGACGTACGGTGCAGGGTGATAGGAGCGAATGGTGAGGCTTCTTTCAATCTGAAAGCGGTTGCGATAACGCCAGGTGAAGGTTCCACTTTTCCAGTCCAGGTCGGCCCGGTTTCTATCGGACAACAGAAACTTCCCTTTCGTGGAAAAATTGTAGGTTACAACTGGCTCCATGCGATTTGTAGCCGGCACATTGTTGGCGTGGGAAAGATAACGATACCCGATGGAAAACACCACCAGCCGCGATTTCGAGTCATCCAGGTCGAACTGCGTGGCTTTTTCCAGACGAACCAACGACTTTAGATAAAAATCGAGGCTCGGCCCTATCTCGGCTTGGACGAGATCGCCGCCCTCTCTCGTCTCCTTCGCCTGGAGACTGACACGCACGTCGGAACTCAGCTTAAGGTACGTGTCAATTTCTGGCAGCCGTTGGTCCGATTGCGCGCTTGCGGACAGGCAACAAAGAATCACGAGAAACACCAGCGCCAGCGACTTTTCTGCAGTACCGGCCATTGCTTGAACTTGATAAGCACAGAACAGTCAAAAACAGGGCGGCCCTTTGTGAGGCCGCCCGCAGAGTAACGTCTTTGACTACTGGTTCTGTGCCGCCATCTTCTTGGCAAGTTGCTCCTTGATGACCTCCAGGTTGAAGCTGGCACCCTTCTGCATCGGCGGGAACTCAAGTGCAGTCTGTGCTAGTTTCCCTACCTCCTGCTGGACGAAGACGAAGCGCCAGAACTCGAAAGCGAACCAGTTGTAGAACGCCAACGACCCCTTATCGCCGCTGGGCATGCCGGTGCGCTCAAAGGGATCCAGGCGGAGGTTGGTGAGGATCGGCCAATCAACCTTGACCGTCGCGCCCAGCCATCCGTTTGGCTGATCGGTGAAGCGGTACTTATAGTCGTTAATGCGCACCGCGCTCAGCGTGCCTTCGGTGAAATAGAAGATTTCGTGACGGGCCGACGGAGCTTTACCAGTAATCAGGTCAAGCTGGTTGTAGCCGTCGAGGTGGACCTTGTAGTTTTGTCCGGCTAGTTGCTTACCCTGCTTCAGTTCGTCGATGATGTTCGGGTCGCCGGCCGCAGCCACAAACGTCGGGAACCAGTCGAGGCCGGAGACAATACCGTTCTCTACCTTGTTGGCCGGGACGTGACCAGGCCAGCGCACCATGGCCGGCACGCGGAAGCCACCTTCCAGCGCCGTTCCCTTGCCGCCGGCGAATGGAGTCTGTCCGCCGTCAGGCCAAGTGAAGTTTTCAGCGCCGTTATCGGTGGTGAATACGACGATGGTGTTGTCGTCAACGCCCATGTCTTTGAGTTTCTGCATCACCGCACCGACAATGTCGTCGAGTTGCGCCATTCCACCTTCTTCTTCCGACCAGCCATTCTCCGGCGTGCGCATCGCCTCATACTTTGGAGAGAGGTGGGTTACGACGTGCATGCGCGTCGGGTTCAGCCACAAGAAAAAAGGCTTGTTATCGGCTTTGGCTTTGTCCAGGAAGGCGGTGGCGAAACCTAGGATCGCCTCGTCAACCGTCTCCATGTTGTACTTGATACCCTCCATTGGATGTGGAGGCAGCGGTCCTGCGTCTTCAATCTTCTGTTTGCCGATCTTGCCCCAGCGCGGCTGCACCGTGGGATCGTCCACATTGGTCGCCCAACTATGCACCATGTTGCGCGGGCCAATCGTGTCTTTCAGGGCCGGGGGGTAATTGTGGTGGAAGGGATCCTCCATGGCATCCAAGTGATACAGGTAGCCAAAGTACTCGTCGAAGCCATGGACGGTGGGCAGGAACTGATTGAGATCGCCAAGGTGGTTCTTGCCGAACTGACCGGTAGCATAGCCCATGGACTTAAGGGCCGTGGCGATGGTAACCGCCTCAGCAGGTATGCCAACGGGGGAACCGGCCTGCCCCACGGTGGTCATACCAGTACGTACCGGGAGCTCACCCGTAATGAAGTTTGCACGGCCCGCCGTGCAGCTCGCCTCCGCATAGTAGTCGGTGAATAGCATGCCTTCGGACGCAAGTTTGTCGAGGTTCGGCGTACGGCCGGACATGATGCCGCGGTTATACGCGCCAATGTTGAACCAGCCTACGTCGTCAGACATAATGACAACGATGTTTGGTCTGTTTGCCGTAGCTGCTTGTGCGTGAGAACTCACGCCACCACTGGCAAGAAAACTCGAGACCGCCAGCGCTCCGAATGCAAATCTTCGAACACCTGCACCAAAGTCCATACGTATTGCTCCTTGCTTGAAACTCAGTTATCTCCGCGGCGGAGAATAGGAATGAGAGTGAGTCTTGGGCGAAACCCACAGGAAAGAGCCCGCGATGATGGCTCGCACTCGCCCTCAGCGAAGCTCTCAGGAGGTAAAAGAAATCGTAAGTCCCGTTGGTTTCCTAAGCTACTGGCAAAACTGCTAGGTACTCAGTCTTTGTTACAGCGTTAAGCGCGGAAGGACTGCGCGCAATACAACTTCATTTGAAGAGCTCGACGGTTGCGAACGGCTGCGCGGACCCCGGCCGGAAGCGATTGAGGGTGAAGTTCGTTGGTTTCCCGGGCTGCACGTCTACGAGGAGGTAGTTGTATTCTTCTATCGGGCTTGCACCTTTCCGATACTGCTCCGGCGGGTAACCGTCGGGAACCTTGCTGTGCGTTCTGCCAGGAAGGATCGGGTCCTGTTCCGCGCCCCCGCCGCCCAGTAACACCAGTCCTTCGCCCTCGGCCCGGTTGGGTCGCTAATGATTCCGAATGCTGCGGCTGATCCCAGGGACAACCATGATCGGCAGGCTGCCTGGTGGTCATCATGTGATTAACGTCACAATCCGAGTCTTTTTCTCCAAGCAAGGTTGGCCAACCGCCCTTCCAAGGCCGGTATCATTGACCTGTCTCTGTCGCAAAACGGCTACGTTTGACCCGCTGGCTCGGATTGACATCTATTATGTGAGCGGGCGTGAAATCGTGCTTGCGCTATTTACGGAGATGATTAATGGCACTGAAGAAAGACAGTTCTTATCCGCACGAGCCGGGCGGCGCCAAGCAGCAGCTAAGTCCACAGCAGATTCACGAGACCAGAATTATTGCCGACCTCCGAATTATGCACTCAATGGTAAGCCAGCTCTACCATCACATTCGTGATCTGCACCAACGGTACGCCGAGGCCGACATCATCGCCTACGCCGACCAGGAGCTTTTGAGCCTCGATATCAGGCGTAACGACGCAACCTATCAGTTCTTCGTCAGCTTGGCGGAACAACGCAGGAAGATCGGATGAGTTCGGTCGGGGCAATTGAATGCGCATTCTCATCGGCTGCCTATAAGGTAGGCCGATGACGAAACACGGCGCGCGATTTGTGTGGGCTATGCCGGGCTGGTACGGGGCAATCATCATGCTCAGCTTCGTCGTGCCCATACAAGCAGCGCAACCTTCCACTCTAGTTTTGGACTCCGGTTGGGAATTCCGCGCACCCAATGCCGGCGATCATCCCGAGGTCAGTTCGTGGCACGCAGCGCAGGTGCCTGGCGTCGTGCAAACGGACCTGCTCGCTGCCAGGCTCATCGCCGATCCCTTCTACGGTGACAACGAAGCCCGGCTGCAGTGGATAGGTCTGACCGATTGGGAATACCGTACTACTTTTCAGGTAGATAGCTCGATGCTTGCGCATGAGCACCTGGACCTGGTCTTCGACGGCCTCGATACCTTCGCAGAAGTGTTCCTGAACGATCAGTCCGTTCTCCACGCAGACAACATGTTCCGTAGCTGGCGAGTGCCCGCAAGAACGCTCCTGAAGCTCGGGCCTAATACCTTACGCATTGTCTTCCGCTCGCCAATTACCTCAATGATTCCCCAGGTAAGGGCGCTTCCCTATCCACTCCCGTCGATTTCAACCGTGAACGCCGGCAACGAGGAGAACGTAGCCACCGCTCCTTACACTCGCAAAGCAGCCTATCAGTATGGTTGGGATTGGGGACCGCGCTTTGTAACCATCGGCATCTGGAAGCCGGTACGGCTGGAGGTATGGGACGCGGCGCGCATCTCGAATTTTCACATCCAGCAATTGAAGGTCGCACATGATCTGGCGACGCTAAACGCTGATCTCCAAGTGGAAGCCGGCCGGTCGATGGCGGCGACCGTTACCGTCCGTCGCGCCGATCTTTCGGGCACATGGACCACCGTCGCAACCCAGACCGCCCAACTTGAAAGCGGGTCAAACCATGCTTCTGTTCCATTGCGGATACTGGACCCGAAGCTGTGGTACCCAGCGGGTTACGGCCCACAGGACCTTTATCGTTTTGAAGTGACAGTCCGCGTGGGCAAGGAGGTCATCGCCACCTCGGAGCTGAGAACCGGTCTACGTTCGGTAGAGCTGCGCCGCACAGCGGACACCTGGGGCAGGAGCTTCACCTTCGTGATCAACGGTATTCCCATCTTCGCCAAGGGCGCTAATGTAATTCCCTTCGATAGCTTCCCCAGCCGCGTGACCCCCGCCAGCCATCGCCAGATTCTGCAGGCTGCGCGCGACGCCCACATGAACATGGTTCGCGAATGGGGTGGCGGAATCTACGAGTCCGACGATTTTTACGAGATCTGTGATGAGCTGGGGCTAATGGTGTGGCAGGAATTTGCCTTCGGCGGCGATATGGTGCCGGGCGATCTCGCCTATCAAGAAAGCGTGCGCGAGGAAGCCACCCAGCAAGTCAAACGACTACGCGATCATCCCAGCATCGTGTTGTGGTGTGGCAACAACGAAATCGAAGCGGGTTGGGACAACTGGGCCGACCGCATCGCCTATCGTTTGAGCATCCCTCCACTGCAGAGTGAACGCGTGTGGCAGGACTATGTCGTGATGTTTCACGACATCCTCAAGTCGGTCGTCTCGCAGTATGCCGACGCGGTTCCCTATTGGCCAAGTTCGCCCAGCGCAAACTTCGAGGCCCCCGCTAACTCGCAAGACAGCAACTATGGCGATATGCATTACTGGGGCGTGTGGCATTCGTTGGAGCCTATCGAGAACTACAACCTGCAAAACCCGCGCTTCATGTCGGAGTTCGGCTTCCAGTCTTTTCCCGAGATGCGCACCATTCTCACTTTCGCGCAAGCAAGCGACCTCGCCATCGATTCGGTCGTCATGCAATCGCACCAGAAGAACCACGGCGGCAACGAGCGCATTCTCACCTACATGCTGCGCGACTATCCCGAGCCGCGGAATTTTGCCGCCTTCGTGTATCTCAGCCAGGTGCTGCAAGCGGAGGCGATCAAGGCGGGTGCCGAACATCTGCGGCGCAACCGTCCGCGCACGATGGGCGCCATCTATTGGCAATTGAACGACTGCTGGCCGGTGGCCTCATGGTCCAGCATCGACTACTACGGACGCTGGAAGGCCCTGCAGTATTACGCCCGGCGCTTCTACAATGACTTGCTCATCTCGCCCTTCCTCCATGATGGAGTGGTGGACGTGTATGTGGTTTCTGACAGGCTGCAGCCGGTGAACGGTCAAATCAGGATGCGCTTGCTCGACTTCAGCGGTAAAACCTTGCTCGATAAAACACAAGAAATCCAGATTCCAGCCCAATCCAGTGCCGTCTATTTCAACGTCAACGCGAAGGACCTGCCCAGCGCTGCCGATCCAGATCAGACTTTCCTGGCATTCGATTTCATCGTCGGAGGCCAGATCGTCTCGCGCAATCTGGTCTTTTTCGACACCATGCGTAATCTTGATTTGCCCACCAAGCCGGCCATCGAAACTCAAGTGACCCAGACAGCAGAGGGCTACACGATCACGCTGCGGTCGCCGGTATTGGCGCGGAATGTTTTCCTGTCGTTTGAAGCTCTAGGAAACGTAAACATCCAACTCTCCGACAACTATTTCGACCTGCTGCCGGGCGAGCCGATGACCTTGACTGCCAAGACGCCTGCGAGTGTCGAACAGCTCAAAGGCGCTATGAAGATCACCACGCTAACCGATGCTTTCTCCTATCCGAAGCCCGATTACCGTGTGCACGCCCGCTAGAAGTTGCACTGATACTGGGTCCGGTTGAGAGTCAAACGCGACAACCCCGTCTGAAACGCGGTCCCGCGCAGGCGTTATCGCTTTCTGGTTATCCGCTCGATGACGTAGACTTAGAGTTTCTCCGGCTTCAGCCGATAGCACCGTAGAGACCGAGCGGACGTTCACATGTTCCTATAACATCAAGTCCGCCGCCCAGTCCAAACGTAGCCTTCAGATGACAATCGTGTGCTCCTTTCGCCGCGATATTGGCGGCGTTTGCCGTTTTCACGGCAGCGAGCTCTGAAGGTGGAAAAGAGGGACGCTGTGCGCAGAAGTGCATGCCTGCTACGAATAGGAGTCGCAGTCCTTTCAATGGCCGCGTGGCTACTAACCGCCGCTGGCTCGACAGCGGCCCAGGAGTGGCACTCTATGATCTTTCGCGCAGATGCACCGGGCGTGGATGAGAATCCGCTGCGTGGGTTAGTGCCGTACGCCATCGCGCAACGCGATCCTAACAGCTTTCCGCACTCCATGGAGTGGTTTAGCCTGCCGTTGTCGGACGTGGTGAAGGGACCAAATATCTACGACTGGACCGCGCTGGAGCGGCAGTTGAGGATGATTGCGGGGCATGGGAACCAGGCGATTTTCAGGTTTTATGTCGACAATCCAAGACTGCCCAGTGGAATTCCCCGCTATCTTTTGCGTGCAGGACTGAAGACATTTGCATACGACGATGAGGACAACGCGAAGAGCGCAGCCCCGAGTATTGCCCCGGACTACGGCGACCCACGTCTGATTCAGTGCTTGGTGAGCTTTATTCATGCGTTTGGGTTGAGGTATGACAGTGACGCACGGATCGCTTATCTAACGGCCGGGCTGTACGGGTTTTGGGGAGAGTGGCATGTGCTCAAGCATCCGCTGCCAGGCGAGCCGGCAGGATGGGCCATGGCACAGAAGGACAAGGACGCTCTGCTGCGAGCGTATGCGGAGAGTTTTAAACGAACCCCTGTGCTGGTGCGAACCCCAGGAGTGACGAACCACCACGAATTGCTGGCGCACTTTGGATTCCACGACGATTCGTTCCTGCAGGACACCATAGGCACGGGCAGCCGCCAATTCTGGCCCGGCATGCAGCTAGCCAAAATGACGGAAAGCTGGCAGCAGCACCCCACAGGAGGAGAAATTTTTCCGCCGCTTCAGGCTGGGCTTTGGGACGCGTGGCCAAACGCCCGGGGACAGGACTTGACTACGGCAATTGCAATCACACACGCAACCTTCATGTTCGATTCAGGGCTATTCCGGGCAGCGCCCACGGCAACTGAGAAAACCAACGCTTTGCGGGCACAGCGGATGCTTGGATACACGCTCTTCTGCACCTCGGCGCGCCTGGTGCGGGCGACCAATAGATCGGCAACGCTGACGGTGCGGATCGAAAATCGCGGCATCGCGGCCTTTTACTATGCTTGGCCAGTGGAAGTGGAATGGCTTAATGGGGCTGGAAACGTGGCTGGCCGGACGCACACCCTGTGGCCGCTCCCGATGCTGTTGCCGGGAATGGTTGCAGAGTTTAGCGCTGCGCTCCCAACAATGCCCGATCACCTAAAGACGGCGGTGCTGCGAATTGCGAACCCAATGCCGGGCGGGCATTCAGTTGCATTTGCCAATGCAGAAATGGGAACCGTAAAAGAAGGATGGTTGACGCTGGATATGACGGGCCGGCGATAGACGCTGCACTACCCTTAGAATTCGCTAACCAACTTCTGGCTGACGCGCCTAAGGGCCTGTCGCTAAGGATTTGTAAATCCAGCGGAACCTTGTCTGTTGGAATTTGCATACTGGCCTTAATCGCGGTGAAATCTGTTTGGAAGCCACTCTGAATCCTAGTTTTAAAGACCTCTCGTCGGTAGCCACCGGCTGGACATTGACACAATCCGTCGAAGCACTCGAACCCTCAACGATACCCGATGCGATGGTCATTGATTTGCAATTAATCAAGCAAACGCTTGCTCCTGACGATATCCAGAGCAGCCAGTCTTTCGTTACTGAGACAGGCGCGCTGGATCTTTAGCGGTCACGGGGGAAAGCGTCTGCTAAGTAGCCGTGGCGAAGCCTTGTCTTACGGGAAGACAATGAAGATTGACAGCGATATTCCGGCCCCCGGTGAAACTGAAACGGACAGACACTGGCACGCGATCTATGTCCGACCATCACACGAAGTGCGGGTTGCCAAACGCTTCAGCATTCGTGAAATTGAGAGCTATCTGCCGCAATATCAAGTGGAGCACCGCTGGAAGAATCGTTGCACTAAGAAGCTGGACTTGCCGTTATTCCCGGGCTACATCTTTGCCCATATCTCGCCCGGCGAGCGAGTGCGCGTGCTCGAGGTCCCCAGTGTACTGTGGGTGGTCGGCGCGGGCGGTCGACCCACACCGCTTCCCGACAGCGACGTCGAGGCCCTCCGTGCCGGACTGCATGCCCGCAACGCTCAGCCACACCCGTTCCTGAGAGTGGGCGAACGTGTCCGCATCCGAGGTGGCGCTTTGGCCGGTATTGAAGGTGTGGTGGTTCGTAGCAAGAACCACATCCGGGTGATCATCAGCCTGGACTTGATCATGCAAAGCGTATCCGTAGAGGTCGATTGGGATGAACTGGAACCAGTCGCGCGCAGCGCTGGACGCCTAAGTCGCCAGCTGAGCTTCGCGGCCATATCCCCGGTGGCTGTCCCAGGTGAGAGAACCAATGCCTAACTCCGACCCGGTAAAGACTCGGCAGCGGATCGTTGATGCTGCAACCAAACTTTTTTCGACCTTCGGCTACAACGGCGTCAGTACGCGTGAGATCGCGAGAGCCGCAGAGGTCAATGAGACCTCGATTTATCGCCACTATCCGGGCAAGCGGGAGTTGTTCATCGCTACGCTCGACGCCGAGTTCGCAAAAGTACGTCTCCGCTCCGACTTGATCGCCAAGCTGGCCGCGGCCCGCAACGCGCAGGCTGCCATGCTGGCCCTGTTCCAGGTCATCATGCAGGCAGTATTGCAGCAGCCTGCACTGGTACGGTTGGTGCAGTTCAGTGTGCTGGAGTACAGCGCGGATCTCGATGATCTGTATCGCCACCACGCGCGGCAGATACTGCAGGCCGCCAACGATTACCTGACCCGCTGGCCCGAGCTGGTCGAAACGCAAAGGTTCGACATGCGCGTCACCATTCTTGCGTTCATCGCTATCTTTGTCGCCCTGAAAGACTTCTATCCCATCCTGGTCGGGGAACGCTTATCCACGGAATCTCTGGAGGAAGCCACTTGCATCTGCGTCGACCGCTGGTATGCTGCGCTGGCGGAGAATCCCGCTCAGTCCCATCTGTTGCTCCTATCCACTCGCGGCTGACTATTTTGCAGGTTCATCCCCTATCGCTTCGTCGTGCTTCGAGAGGAAAAATGCGAAGTTGAATTGGCCACTCTCTACGGAGTCTCCTTTGGAAAACTCACTAAGTCCAATCCGCAACAGCCCGCCCCTGAGCATGGCAGGGGGCCCGCCGCGAGGCGATATCTCGCTGGCTGAGATGTGGGCGGTCATTCGCAAGCACAAGTGGCTGATCGCCGGCTGTATTGGCTTTGCCCTGGCGCTTGCCGCAGTGTACTGCCTCAAGTCGCCACGCCGCTATGAGGCTACGGCCCGCGTGGTCATCAACCCAGACAGCGCCGTCCCCTTGGGTATCACCGGCGATGAGATGAATCGAGCGGCTGACCCTGCTCTCATGCAGGAAACCCAGGTCCGGATCATGCAATCCGACACCGTGGCGTGGGACGTCATCCGCCAACTGCGGTTGGATGAGAACCCGGACTTTCTGGCCGTGAAATCTGCAGAGAAGACGCAACCGCCGGAAGCCAGTCCGGCTCGTCGGTTTGCCCTGATGACAGAGTTCCATCACCGATTGAACGTGGCTTCCGTGCCGAAAACCGCACTGGTCGAATTGCGCTTCCGCAGTCGCAATCCCAAACTGGCTGCAGACATCGTCACTGCGACCGCCAACGCCTACCTGGAACGCAATTTCCGCACGCATTTCAATGCGAACATGCAGGTTTCGGAGTGGCTCTCCAAGCAACTCGACGATTTAAAGAAAAAAGTTGAATCGTCCCAGCAGGAGTTCGTCGACTTTCAAAGGAAGAACGGCATCATCGGCACAGACGAGACCCATAACATTGTTATCTCCCAGTTGGATGAACTGAACAAGCGGTTGGCCACCGCCCAAGCCGACCGTATCCTGCGCGAAGCGCAATACCGTGAAGCGCTCGGCGTCAACCCCGAGGTAATCGCCGAGATAGCGCCTACCGCGACGTTGCAGGCTCTGCGGACACAACTGGCCGATCTAAATAATCAGTATGCGGAGCTCAGCGCGAAGTATGGCGAGGCGTATCCACGGGTGGAACAGCTGCGCACCCGGCTGGAGCAGGTCGAATCGTCCCTGCAGAGAGAAGAGTTAAATGTTCGTCAGCGTCTGGAAGCCGAATACCAGGCGGCCGCCCGAGCGGAGAAGATGGCTTCCGACGAAGTCGAGAAGACCAAGCAACAGGCCTACAAGATGAACGAGGCCGGCATCGAGTATCTGATTCTCAAACGTGAAGGGGATGCCAGCCGTGACTTGTACGAAGACCTGATGAAGAAACTGAACGAGGCCGGCATCACCGCCGGTCTCAAGTCGACCAATGTCGCCGTGGTCGATCCTGCCGAAATTCCCGTTCTTCCGGCCGAGCCGCTAGTGCTGCTGAGTCTTCTGGTCGCCTTCGGGGTGGGATCATCGGGCGGCGTCGGGTTGGCCTTCCTGCTGGAAAATCTTGACGACACCATTAGCTCGCCAGCGCAAGCCGAGTGGCTTGCCGGCCTGCCTGTGCTGTGCGTTGTGCCACACGTAAAACTACGACTGAAGACCCGTAGCGGCACGCTTCTGCAAAATCCCGAGCGCATCAAGCCGTTGTCGCTGCTTCGTCCCCAATCAACCTTCGCCGAGGCTTTTCGGGCGCTGCGGACCACCCTGCTGCTGGGAGCGCCGGGGGCCGCTCCGCGGGTACTGGTGATTACCAGCGCCATTCCAGGTGAGGGGAAAACAATAACTGCGATCAACATTGCGACCACTCTGGCGCAGTCCCAACGGCGCGTACTGCTGGTCGATGCCGACATGCAGAGCATTTGCGGCATGCAAGCGCGTTTAGACATTGTCGGCTCGGAGGGTCTTAGCCAATGCTTAAGCGGAAAGGCCGATTTTGCCGCGGCGTTGGTCTCCATCCCAGAGCTGCCCACCTTGCACATTCTGCTGGCTGGTGAAGCGCCGGCCTTACCGACGGAATTGCTGTGGTCCGATCGAATGCGGGACCTGATGCGACAGTGGCGGACGGACTACGATCACGTCGTACTGGATACGCCATCCGTGTTGGGCCGAACGGATGCGGCTATCCTGGCCACCATGTCCGACGCCGTGCTGATGGTGGTGCGCTGCGCCCAAACGGGACGCCAGACTCTGTGTCGGGCGAGTGACCTTTTGGCACGGGTCCACGCCCGCACCCTAGGGATAGTCGTTAATGATTTAAACCTGAATTCTTCCGAACACTACGGCTATTACGGCTATTACGGCGACGTGTGCAGCGAACACTACCGCGATAGAGCGCTGAAGAGCTGAGGTAAGACATGAGAACCATCGCAAAAAGCATCGGGCTGATACTACTGCTTGCGCTCAACTCGGTTGCTCTAGGTGCGCAACAGGAGCCCTTCACCCCGGTCTGGGGATCAGTGCCGGCAGTGGCCATTGCTTCGCCGGCGATTCCGCCTTCGTCACGGCAGGCGCAAATGCAGCCGGATGCCAGCTCGCCGGCCGCTACTTCACCGCGGGGTAGGGAGGCCGGAAGCATCAACCCCAACCTCAACTCCATGATCACAACCGGCACCGGCGGGCCGGTCAACCTTGGCGCCGGAGATCTGCTCGACATCAGTGTCTTCGATTCGCCCGAACTCACAACTCGGGTGCGCGTCAGCGGCAATGGTGAAGTAACGTTTCCGCTTCTCGGCGAACTACTGGTCGGCGGGATGACACCACAGCAGGTGCAAGACCTGATCCGCGAGAGGTTGATCTCCGGGGACTTGGTGAAGGACCCGCAGGTGTCGGTATTCGTCTCCGAGTATGCCAGCCAGGCAGTATTCATCCTCGGAGAGGTCAACAAGCCGGGGGCGTATCCCCTCATGGGTTCACACCGCCTGTTCGACTTCATCTCCGCAGCTGGCGGGTTCACCTTGCGCGCGGGCAAGACGATCATCATCACCCGGCACGCGAGTCCGCAGGCGTCGGAGACGATACGCTTCTCGCGTGATCCCGACTTTGCCGGTGGAAACCCCGCGATTGACGCCGGCGATACGGTTTACGTCAAGCAGGCCGGCGTGGTTTATGTGGTTGGCGATGTCATAAAACCCGGCGGATTCCTGATGCCATCGGACGAGAACATCACCGTCATGCAGGCGTTAGCCACTGCTGAGGGTACGAAGCCCACGGCGGCGTTGGGATCAGTCCGGCTAATTCGCATGACCGACCAAGGACCGGTAGAGATCACGATCAATACCAAGCAGATTTTCCAAGCCAGCGGCCCAGACCCGACATTGCAGGATCAAGATATTCTTTACGTTCCGCGGAGCGCTGGGAAAGTGGGCGTACAGAGCTTTTTGACCTATGGCCTCGCAGCGGCCGTCGGGGCCGCGATATATCGATTTTGACGTTCCTGCTCAGGCCGTCGCGCCAGCTACCACCGATTCCTCCATAATTTTCGCGACTTGCGCCTAACCGACTCGGAACTCCCATGCGTCGAGCTGCCGGCATATTCCTATGGCTGTACGTGTTCACCATTCCATGGGAACACAGCACGGATATTGGCACGGGGATTGGCTCGGTGAGCCGGGTCATGGGTATCGTGGCCATGTTGGCCGGCTTGGTTGCGGTCGCCATGCGCGGATCCATGCGGCGTATGACCCTTTTTCATGCGACGGTCGGCGCCTTCTATCTGCTGGTTCTGGCATCCTATTTCTGGACCGTGGATGCTGACGCGACGGCCAAGGCGATCCGCACGTTTGCGCAAGCGATGTGGGTGGCGTGGCTGATTTGGGAGTTTGCTCCCGACGTAATCCATAGGAGCCAGTTGATGTTCGCCTTTGTCGCGGGCGGATACGTCACGGGGCTCCTGACCGTCCTGGCCTACGCGGGCAGTACGATCGTCAGTCGTGGCGACCTCCGCTTCAGCCCCGATGGATGGAACCCTAACCAATTGGGGATCTTAATGGCGCTGGGAATTCCCATGGCGGCGATGCTGGTTTGCCGGCCGCAAAAGCTTCTGGTTCGGGCCGTGGCACTCGGATATCTGCTGCTCGCGCCGTTGGTGGTCGTGCTTACCGCCTCTCGCGACGGCTTCGTAGCCATGGCGATCGCCGCGACGTCAATACCGTTCCTTCTAGGCCGTCGCAGCCTGCTGCGCCGACTTACCGCAGTGCTCTTTCTGATCGCGATCGCCACGGCAACCGTGGTTTTCAGTCCCGCGAACTCGTGGAAGCGCCTGGCCACCGTGGGAAGCGAAACCGTTACCGGGAACCTGAACGATCGCCTGCCCATCTGGCGGTCGGGTCTCAGGACGTTCGAATCCAACGCTCTGCATACAACCGTTGGCATAGGCGCCGATGGTTTCCTGAACGGCGTCGGCCTCGCCTATGTGGCGCACAACACCTACCTGTCAATTCTGGTTAATTTTGGCATCGTGGGTTTCACTGTATTTCTCCTCCTCTTACTCCAGGCCCTGGGCGCAGTGCTGCCCGCCAATACTTTGGAACGTCTGGCACTCATCTTCTGCCTGGTGTGTTGGATGGTTGCCGTCACGGCTGCCACTTGGGAGCAGCTGCGGCCAACCTGGTTTCTTTTTGGTTTGATTGCCGCCAGTGGCTGCACGAGCCATCCGGCATGGATGCGCTCCCTACCACGCCGAACCCAGGCTTTTGACGGTTCGAATGCAAATGCTCCTGCGTACGCCGGTCAGAGCTTAGTTCACCCACCCACCCAATAAGACATGAGGCCCGCCTTGCGAGATTCGCTTCCGCACCTGCGCGATCCTTGGCCGCTCAGCCATCAATACCTGTCGCAACACTTACTGCTGCCAGCTCTTCGCATGCAGCAGTTTCTGCGCGCTTCGCGTCGTCCGATTGCGCTGGCGCGACGCCGGGCCCTGGCCTTTCGGAGCCAAAGCGCTGGCTGGAACGAACAGCGCAAAACGGGATGGATCCTGCAGCAGTTGCGAGTGGCTCTGCGCGATGCGGCGCGCAGCACCACTTTTTATGCGGAGCTGTTCGCGAAGTTAGGGTTTGACCCCCACGCCGCTTTCAGCTTCGACGATTTCGCACGCCTGCCGGTGTTGGAGAGATCTGACATCCGCACTGCGGGCGATCGGCTGTTATCCCGCGCGTTGCCACCTGAGCAAAGGACCACGATGACGACCGGCGGTTCCACGGGCGTGCCTCTCACGGTTTGGGTAGGGCCGGAAGAACAAGGCTGGGGAATAGCGGCGGTGGAGCAGCAGATGGAGTCTTTAGGGGCGCCTTTTGGCTGCAGGACGGCGCAGTTCTGGGGACACCAACTGGATCCTGTTGCCCGCGACAACATTCGCGACCGAGTGCTGAGTTTCTTCAGTAACCGCCTCTGGATCGATTGCTTCCGCTTGTCCCCGGGGCATCTCGATCACGTTCAAGCTCTGCTTGAGGCGTATCACCCCGATTGCATCGTGGCTTACGCTAGCGCCTTGGGAGCGCTGGCTGAACATGTCCTGGAGCGCGGGTACAAGTCCAGCTATCCCGCACAATGCTTCGTCACCGGGGCTGAAAAACTGGATGCCCGTCATCGCGAAGCGGCGATGCATGCCTTCGGCCGCCCCGTCCACGAGCAGTACGGTAGTCGCGACATCGGCTTGATGGCGTGGCAGCGGCGACCGGAAAGCTCACTGGATTTTCGCGTCAATTGGGAGAACGTTCTGATCGAACCAGAAACCGATGCGGAGAACTCCGCCGTCCTGGTCACCAAGTTGCACGCCGATGCCCTGCCGATGATCCGATACCGCATTGGCGACGAAGCGCAGTTTCCCGCCGGCAGTCGTCCGGGGCATCCGAGTTTTGAACTCAAGCAGGTCCTTGGCCGGAGCACCGACAAAGTTTGGCTGCCGGACGGACGCTCCATCAGCGGTCTGCAATTCCCTCACTTATTAAAAGACTTCCCGGTGGGTGAGTTCTTAGCGCGACAGAGCGAAGATTATTCGCTCGAATTGCAATTGGTAGCAAAGCCCGGTTTTGCGCCTGAGCATACCAGACAGATCGAAGCCGCGATCGCGGCGAATTTGCCAGCGATTCCAATCGCCGTTCGATTGATGAATGCCATACCCCATACCGCCGCACATAAATGGCGGCCGGTGATGAGTGAAGTCAAGCGTAACCCGGATATCGCACAGAACGCGGAGCCGGGCATGTCTGCGTAGATCCCTAGGAGGGCTGGCATTAGGTATTTGAATGGATCTGCAGTGCTACGGGCCTGGCACTCGCCGCGAACCGCGAATCAGCATATTTTTCGTGCTGCAACCACCGTGGGTGCCTTCTCCGTGGGCGTAAAGCTGATTTCGACTGCCAAGGAATTAGCGGTGGCAAGCTTCTTTGGCCGCGGCGATGCCTTGGACGCCTTCCTCATCGCGTTTATGCTGCCGGCGTTTGTGGTAATGCTGGTGGCAATCACCCTTAATGCCGCCTTGATACCTACGTTCATCCAGGTGCGAACCCAGCAGGGCGATGCTGCTGCGCAGAGATTGTTCTCTAGTGCGATGTTATGGAGCCAGGGACTTCTGTTTGCGATCTGCTTGGCTTTGCTGTCAAGCGGGCCATGGATTCTGCGATGTATTGCCTCTGGATTTCCTTCGTCCAAGCTGGCGCTCACGGTTCGACTGTTCTATGCCCTTCTGCCGCTGATCATACTATCCGGCATCGCCAGCAACTGCGGCGCGGTGCTGAATGCCTGCGGGCGATTTGCCCTGCCGGCGCTCACGTCGCTGATGACCCCCGCACTTACACTGCTCTTGCTGATGACCCGCGCACGCCACTGGGGTATTTCAGTCCTGGTTGTTGGGGCGCTTTGCGGGGCGGCGATCGAGGCCGTGACCATCGCGCTGGCGCTACGCCATAGTGGCTTTCACCTGGAATTCCGCTGGTATGGACGCAGCCCCGAACTGCGACAGGTGAGGTCGCAGTACGCCCCTCTGATTGTTGCCGGGCTACTCAGCAGTGGCGTGGTGCTGGTCGACCAGTCCATGGCTGCGATGTTGGAACCGGGCAGCGTCGCCGCTTTGAGCTACGGAAGTCGAATCGTATCGGTGCTGGTTAGCCTGACTTCCATGTCTCTGTGCACCGCAGTCGTACCCTACCTGTCGCAGATGGTCGCCGTCCGGGATTGGGAGGGCTGCCAACGAACATTGCGCACCTACTCGTGGATGGTTTCGTGTCTGATGTTGCCCCTGGCGGCCATCATGGTCTTATTCTCGGGTACGATCGTGCGCCTGCTGTACCAGAGAGGCAACTTTACCCCAGCCGACACCCTGCTGGTTTCCCGGGTTCAGGCCATGTACGCATTGCAACTCGCATTTGCCGGTCTGGGGATGTTGTACGGCCGTCTGCTGGTTGCCATGAAGCGCACCGACCTCATCATGGCCAGCGCCGCACTGAATCTCGGCCTCGACATCGTCTTGAACATCATTTGTATGCGGCATTTCGGCGTGGCCGGAATCGCATTAGCGACTTCGTTGTTCTACTTCGGTTCCTATCTGTTTGCGCGCACGATGGCACGCCGTTTGCTGGGACGACAAATGAAAATGCAGACCGGGTTGGCAGTGGGGGCCTCATGCGCCTGACGCTGGTTATTCCAACCCTTAGAGGCGGCGGCGCCGAGCGAGTGCTCTCCACACTGGCCAACGCCTGGGCCGAGGTTGGACATACGGTGTTCCTGCTGACATTCGATGACGGGGGGAACAAAGCCTTCCAACTCTCAGCGGCCGTGCAGCATCGGCCATTGTCGTTCGCGAGCGTTTCCGCGAACCCGCTGGTGGGATTGAGGTCGAATCTGCGCCGACTGCGAATCCTGCGCTCGGCCATGCGCGAATTGCGCCCGGACGTGGTTGTCAGTTTTACTTCGGTGGCCAACGTACTGACGATTCTTGCAGCGGCGGCCCTAGGCACACGGGTGATCGTTTCCGAACGCAGCGACCCGTTCCGCTTCGCGATAGGCGGCTTGTGGAGGCGGCTACGGGCGATCACATATCCATTTGCCGATGCGGTGGTTTGCCAGACTGAAGACGTAGCTGCGAGATTGCGGCAATCAACTCGACAAAAGGTCGTTGTCATCCCCAATCCGGTCGTCCTGCGGGAACAATCTTTGGGTCCCACCGCCGGGGCCAGGAAACAGATATTTGCGATGGGCAGACTCGAACCGGTAAAAGGCTTCGATCTCTTGCTCCGCGCATTTCAGTTGATCGCCAGGCAGCATACGGACTGGACTCTGACAATTCTCGGCGAGGGTCCGGAACGGCCAAGCCTTGAAGAGCTCGCTGCTTCGTTGGGGGTAACCGGTTGCGTGTCCTTACCGGGATGGGTACCCAATCCATTCTCTCTGCTAGCCGGAGCGGAGTTTTTCGTTCTCTCGTCCCGGGTAGAAGGCTTCCCCAATGCACTGTGCGAGGCGATGGCTTGCGGCGTCCCGGTCATCGCGTTCGATTGTCCGTCCGGTCCCGCCGAGATTGTACGGCAGGATGTGGACGGCCTGCTGGTCCCCCCGGAAGACATACCCGGGCTCGCCGCCGCGATGGATCGGCTGATGAGCCGTCCTGACGAGCGCGAGCGTTTGCGACTCCGCGCTCCCGATGTTGCGCTCCGGTTTGGCGTCGAAGATGTTCTGCGGCGCTGGAGCAATCTATTTCGACAAACTGGTTCGGCGAATTTGTGCGAAGGCGTTCGCACTCCGTGCGAAGGACAAAATGACTGCTAAGTTGGCGACGCTAATCGAATCCGATTTGTACCGCTACTTCGGACGCATCGACCGCAGGACCTTCCTGTCCACGTTTCTACGAGTGCCGGGATTCCGCTACTGCTATTATCTGCGAAAAACTCACAGCTACCGCGGCCGCGGAGGCATCCTGTCGAAGATTGCGTTCACCTACAACAACCTCTGGTTGAGGCATTATCGACTCCGCTATGGTTTCGATATTTGCCCTACCACCGAGATCGGGGCCGGATTCTACCTTGGACATTTTGGCGGCGTCGTGATCCATCCTAAAGCCGTCATCGGCAACAACGTCAACATCGCCCATGGTGTAACCATCGGACAGACTAACCGAGGCCGCAAGGCGGGCGTTCCGGTCATCGGAGATCGCGTCTGGATTGGAACCCACGCGGTTGTAGTAGGCGCTATTTTCATCGGAGATGACGCGTTGATCGGGCCGGGAGCCTATGTGAATTTCGACGTTCCCGCTCATGCGGTGGTTTTGGGAAATCCGGGAAAGATCGTTTCTTATTCGGGTTCTGCCGGTTACGTCAACCGAATCGCTGGGCATGCAGCCGCAGGTGTGCGGCCAAAAACGGCATCGCAGGTTGGCGTCGCTTGATTTGCTATCCATCGCGCCAGCGGTTGGTGGCGTTGTTCTCTCCCTCGCTCTGTGGTGGAGGCGCCGAACGCGTGCTGGTCAATCTTGCCAGCGGATTGATTGACGAAGGCATTGGCGTGGATGTCGTTTTGGCAAGCGCCACAGGCCCCTTTCTGTCTGGCTTACCGAGCAAAGTCCGGGTCATCGACTTGAAGGCGTCGCGCATCGCCTTCTCGATACCGGCGCTGGCCCGGTATCTTCGCCAGGTGCAACCAGACGCCCTGCTTGGTTTCCAAGACCACGCCAGTGTCGCCGCCATCACAGCCGCGGTCCTTTGCCGCTCGCCAACACCGATTTTTGTCGCCGTACATAGTACCTGGACAAAAATATTGGAAGAGGGTTGTCCAAAGGAGAGATTGCTTGCCCGTGTGGCTGGCCTGGCGTACCGCCATGCTGCAGGTGTTATTGCCGTTTCCGCCGGCGCGGCATCGTCGGTGGTGAGCTGCCTGGGGATAGAGCGCTCGCGGGTACGGGTCATCTACAATCCCGTGATCACCAGCGACCTGTTCTTGAAAGCCCAAGCCGCGGTCGAGCATCCCTGGCTCCAGCCCAGGCAGTGTCCGCTGATACTTGGTATGGGACGGCTCAATAAGGCCAAGGACTTCGCGACACTGGTCGCGAGTTTTGCCCGATTGCGGTCGCGTTGTCCGGCGCGGCTGATGATCCTCGGAGAAGGAGAGGAACGTCCGGCGCTGGAAGCGCTGATCAAGAAGCTGGCCCTATCCGGCGATGTTACATTGCCCGGATTCGTAGCTAATCCCTACCCGTATCTGCGCCAAGCATCGGTGTTCGTTTTATCGTCGGCATGGGAGGGACTGCCCACGGTTCTGGTCGAGGCACTAGCCCTGGGATCTCCAATTGTTTCGACCAATTGCCCAAGCGGACCGTCAGAAATACTCGGCGACGGCGGCCTGGGAACTCTGGTGCCGGTCGGCGATATCGATGCCATGGCGGATGCAATGTATGAAGTCATCACCACCGAGCATGCAAAACCAGATCAGGCATCATGGGCCAGGTTCACCGTACCCGCAGCCACAGCAACCTACATCGACACTCTGTTTCCATCCAACTCTCCACATCTCGCGTCCTGACAATATCTTGCCTCTTTGTAACCGCACCCATCGCGTGCGGGAGGAAGCCAATACTCGTGAGTTCGATCTGCTTTCTCATTACTTCACTCGACCCGGTTGGCGGTGCCGAAACCCAAGTCGCTAATCTGGCGAAAGGTTTGCAACACCGTGGTTGGAAAATCACGGTAACCAGTATGTTGCCGGAAGGAGATCGGCTGGCGGCAGAGCTCCGGGCCTGTGGCGTGAGTGTTATCACACTCGGAATGCAGAATGGCAAAGCCGATCCTCGGGCTATCTGGCGGCTGGCGAAAATCCTAAAAGTTCTCAAACCTGATGTTCTGCATGCGCATATGGTTGCAGCCAACCTTTTGGCGCGGATCGCAAGGTTGTTTGCTGCGGTTCCGCTGCTTATTTCAACCGCGCATAACATACGTGAGGGCGGGCGATCTTACGACCTCGCCTATCGGATAACTGATCGGCTAGGTGACCTCACCACCAACGTGAGCGCTGAAGCGGCGCGGCGATATGTAAGCGATGGTCTGGTGCCGGAAACACGGTTGAGAGTTGTACACAACGGGATAGATGTGAATCACTTTCGCCCGCGCGCGCGAGCGCGCGAGGCGATGCGCCGAGCCCTCGGGGTTTCAGACCAGTTTGTGTGGCTGGCCGTCGGCAGGCTCCGCGACCAGAAAGATTACCCCAACCTGCTCCGGGCCTTTGCCCCACTCCGCGGAGCTGTGCTCCTCATTGCCGGCGAGGGCGAACTACGTCCGCAACTCGAACACTTGGTCGCGGAACTGCAAATTACCGAGAGTGTCCGCTTCCTCGGCTTTCGCCAGGACTGCTCCGAGCTATTGAACGCGGCCGATGGCTATGTGCTCTCTTCCCTCTGGGAAGGGCTGCCGCTCGTGCTCCTGGAGGCTGCGGCCACCGCCCTGCCGATCGTCGCCACTGACGTTGGGGGGAACTCTGAGATCGTAATGGACGGCCACACTGGTCTTCTGGTTCCCGCCGGTGATTCAGCCGCTTTGCGAGTTGCTATGGAGCGGGTGATGACAACTTCGGAGCAGCAGCGCTGCCAGATGGGGACGGCCGGCCGAGAGTACGTTTTGTCCCGCTACAGCATGGCGCAGATCATCTCCGAGTGGGAGGGTCTCTACCGTAAACTTCTTGGTAAGAGCGTGTTAGCGCCGGCATGCGTAGCCGACACCGCCGTCAACGACCTGCCCGCCAATTAGTCGCCAGCTTCCGTCAGGAGAAGACCGTGCAGCCCGCTCCGGAACCGACACAAGATGCCGGGACAAACTTGTCCGCTTTAGCGCCGAGGAAAACAACGTCGCCCGACTGACTACATACATATGAGAATCCTATACGTAATTACGCGATCCGAACTTGGCGGCGCGCAAGCCGTAGTGCTCACCTATCTACAAGCTCTAGAGACTTATGCCAACGTCGCACTGGCGACGGGCGAGGAGGGATTTCTCGCGGATGAAGCTCGCGCCTTGGGCGTTCCGGTTTCTGTCTTACCGGACCTCGTAGCTCCGATCGCTCCACAACTCGACTGCCAGGCATTGCACGCGCTTTATAAGTTGATTCGCGAATATCAACCTGACCTGGTCCACGCCCATTCCTCGAAAGCCGGCCTGCTTGCACGACTGGCCGCGAGAATGGCCGGGGTACCCTCGGTGTTCACCGCGCACGGGTTTGCGTTCACCAGGAATGCTCGCCTTCTGCGTAAGGCCATAGCGATTCCGAGCGAGTGGCTTGGCGCCCGGCTGGGGGATTCACTTATTGCCGTATCGGAATATGACGGTGCCTTGGGGGCCCGGTATCGGATTCTTGCAAAGAACCAGATAAATGTGGTCTACAACGGCCTCACCGATGTTTCTTTCCTGGCTCGACCTGCGGAAGGCGCCCCGGTGAACATCGTGATGGTAGCGCGCTTCGCGCCACCCAAGGACCATCTATCTGTGCTCCGAGCCCTGGCCGGAATGCACAGTGATTTCAGGCTCTGGTTTGTTGGAGAAGGTCCAACGATCCCACAAGTAAGAGAAGAGGCCGTCAGACTCGAGCTTGGAGACCGCGTCGTATTCTTGGGAGCGAGGAACGATGTGCCGGAATTGTTGTCAAAGGCTCACATTTTCGTGCTGGCGTCAGATTACGAAGGGCTTCCTATTAGCATTCTAGAAGCCATGCGTGCGGGGCTGCCGGTGCTGGCCAGCGATGTTGGAGGGGTGCCCGAATGTGTGCGCGATGGCAGTACGGGATTCCTGGTTCCGCGATCCGATGTCAACAGCCTACGTGAAAGCCTACGTAGATTGATCGCCTCGCCGATTCTCCGGGAAGGGATGGGGCAAGCCGGCCGCAAGCTGTTTCAAAAGCAGTTCACGGCGGCCCGAATGATCCGAGAAACCCTCAGTATCTATGGCGCTGTTCTCTCTGGCTCCTCGCAGCAGGCTGGCATCGGAATCTCTCCGTCTCGCGTCCGGCAAAAAATTGTCACCACGAGAACTTCTTGATCGGCAGAATACCCCTCAACTGTTGAAGCCCTAGTCAATCTCTATTACCACTACATAACCACTACTTCACTCCCGATTCTGGAGCTGGTCATCTATGCAACATCCTTCGAGGTATTTGGGAAGAAAACTTTCGCTAGCGGCCTTTGATTTGTTGCTGGTGAATGGAGCTTTCGTCGGCGCTTTCATCATTCGATTCGGTATTCACCTGCAAAACTTCCGCTCCAACCTGGAGGCGTACCTCCGAATCTTGCCCGCGGTTTCCGTTTGCAGCCTGCTCAGCATTTATTTATCGGGTTTGTATTCCAACTGGCTGCGCAAATCGAGGTCGTTTCTCGTTCATTCTGCCGTCGCCGGCGCGGGGATCATTGTGCTTGCCGCTATCGTGCTGAGCTTTTGGGAGCGGGCATTCGCTGTCCCGCGAACCATCTTTCTTCTCGCCTTCCCAATCCTGGCCATCCTGCTTGGCAGTAGCCGCCTGTTATGCCAGGGGCTACACAAGTCATACATGGGCGGACAGCGACGCGTGCTCGTCATCGCCAGCGACGTCACAGCAACCTTTGCCCTAACCCGCAAGTTTGTCCAAACGCATGGTTGGTACCGTGTGCACCACTATCTACAAACCAGCCAACTCGCCAGCCTCCCCGCCTTGCTGCCCGAAGTAGACACGATTGCGATTGGGGAAGGGTTCGCCGACCAGAATTATGTTGTGAGCGTGTGCACGCAGGCCGGCAAAGAGGTACTGCTGGTTCCAGCTATCGCCCAACTGCTTCTATTCAGCTCGAGGACCCAGCAGGTGGACGATCTGCTGATGCTTTCCGTCGAGCCGCCAACTCTAAGCGGCCCTCAAAGGGCAATAAAACGCGCAATGGACGTGGCATTCGCGGGATTACTCTTCCTGCTGGTAAGTCCGCTGCTTTTGCTCGTGGGTTGGGTTATCCGTCTGGATTCGAAGGGCCCTGTCATCTATCGTCAGGAGCGCGTCGGACAGAAAGGAAAGTTGTTTCATATATTCAAGTTTCGCACCATGAAGGTCGGTGCAGAAAGCAACTCTGGGCCAGTACTGGCTTGCAAGCAGGACCCGCGAATCACCAGGGTGGGAAGGTTCTTGCGGGCCAGCCGCGTTGACGAGATACCACAGCTTCTCAATGTGTTGTTGGGCGACATGAGCTTCGTCGGACCACGACCAGAGCGGGCGTTTTTTGTCGAGCAGTTTGAGCGCGAGACCCCTGGTTATCGGCTGCGATTGAATGTAAAGCCGGGCATCACCGGCCTGGCTCAGGTATGGGGGAAGTACTCAACTGAGGTGAAAGACAAACTTCGTTTGGATCTTATGTATACCGCCAACTACTCACCCCTGCTGGATATAACGATCATGATTCAGACATTGCGCGTAGTCCTCCTCAGACAGCAGGCCGAGGGTATAAAGGAGCCGTCTTTAGTTAAACTGCCTTCCGAACGCCTGTGGTCTGAACTCGGCTCGTAGAGATCCGACGGACGAGTCGAAATAATTCCATCAAGAACGGAGAGCCCATGTCTAGTACTTCACCCGCAGCATCTCCTTGCGAAGAACTTATCGACAAGGTAGGAACACGCACCGCAAAGGTAGGCGTTGTCGGCATGGGTTATGTCGGCCTGCCCCTGGCGCTGCTCTACAGCGAACAGAAGTTTGCCGTCACCGGCTTCGACATCGACCAACAAAAGGTCACTGCTCTCAACCGCGCTGAGTCGTATATCGTGCGCATCCTGCCGGGCGATATCCAATCGGCACAGAAATCGGGCTTTCGCGCGACCACGGTTTATTCCGAGGTGAGCGCCATGGACGCGATTATTATCTGTGTCCCGACGCCGCTCAACGAGCACCACGAACCAGACATGACTTATATCGTCTCAACGGTCAAGGCCATCGCACCCCATGTTCGCGCTGGCCAGCTTATCGTCCTGGAGAGCACAACCTATCCCGGAACGACAGAAGAGGTGGTGATCCCCCTTCTGGAAACGGGCAATCAGCAAGGGCTCAAGGTCGCTCGCGGCGAGGACGAGGCCGGCCTCTTGGTTGCGTTTTCACCGGAACGCGAAGATCCAGGCAACGACACCGTCGCGCGTTGCGATATCCCGAAGGTGATCGGAGGAGTCAGCCAGGGTGCCACCGAGACGGCTGCAAACCTTTATGGCAGCATCTTCAACCGCATCGTTCCAGTATCGTCACCGGCCACTGCTGAGATGACAAAATTGCTGGAGAATATTTATCGCTGCGTCAACATCGCGATGGTCAACGAGCTAAAGCTGCTTTGCCTGCGCATGGGTATTGATATCTGGGAGGTCATTGAGGCGGCGAAGACCAAACCCTTCGGCTTCCAGCCGTTCTATCCCGGCCCGGGACTGGGCGGACATTGCATTCCAGTGGACCCGTTCTATCTTTCCTGGAAGGCGAAGGAATACGATTTTCAGACGCGCTTCATCGAGCTGGCAGGTGAGGTGAATGCCGATATGCCGTACCACGTCGTACGCTCGATCGCCAAGGCGCTCAACAGACATAGGAAGGCCCTGAATGGCTCAAGGATCCTCATCCTGGGGGTGGCCTATAAGAAAGATGTTGACGACCTGCGCGAGTCGCCAGCACTAACCATTATCGAACTGCTGCAGAAAGAAGGAGCAGAGGTCAGCTACAACGACCCTTTCTTCACTTTCGTCGGAAAAGGCCGCAAATACAGCCTACAGATGACGAGTACGCCCCTCGACAAGATCGGCGAGTTTGACTGCGCAGTCGTGGTCACCGACCACTCCGGCTACGATTACCAGCGCATCGTAAACGAAGCTCAAATCGTGGTCGATACCCGTAACGCGACCAAAGGAATTTCGTCACCAAAGGTCACTCGCTGTTAGGAGCGCACATGGCACTGTATTTGGTAACGGGTGTAGCCGGCTTCATTGGTTCTTCAATAGCGCGAGCTTTGCTGTTCCGGGGCGAACGCGTGCGCGGCATTGACAATTTCGTCACCGGCAAGCGGGAGAACCTGGCGGGCATGGAAGCCATGGAGTTCATCGAGGGTGATATGGTCAACCCGTCGGACTGTGCACGGGCATGCGCGGGTGTGGACTACATGTTTCACGAAGCGGCGATCCCATCCGTACCGCGTTCGGTGAAGGACCCGATCGAGAGCAATCAAGCCAACGTGGCCGGGACCTTGCAATTGCTGGTCTGCGCCCGCGACGCCGGAGTGGAGCGCGTTGTCTATGCAGGCTCATCTTCCGCCTACGGAGACGCGCCGGCACTGCCCAAGCGAGAGGACATGCCGCCCGATCCGATCTCACCCTATGCGGTGTCGAAGCTTGCGGGCGAGATGTACATGAAGTCATTCACCCGCGTTTACGGACTCGAAACCGTCACGATCCGTTACTTCAATGTCTTCGGCCCGCACCAGGATCCGACCTCAACGTATTCGGGCGTGCTGGCAAAGTTCATTACGGCGATCTTACGCGACGAGCGTCCGGTAATCTGCGGCGACGGCGAGCAAAGCCGCGATTTCACCTACATCGACAACGTCGTTCATGCCAACCTGCTGGCCTGCCATGCTCCCCGCACTGAGGTCGTAGGACGGATGTTCAACGTCGCCTGTGGGGTCCGCATCACCCTGAACGAGATTATTGCTATGCTGCGCGAGCTGACCGGCTATAAAGGCGAACCGCACTACCGCGAAGAGCGCACTGGAGACATTAAACACTCCCAGGCAGATATCACTCTGGCGAGACGTCACTTCGGCTACGCGCCAGTCGTTGAATTCCGCAGCGGACTGGAACGCACGGTCGCATGGTACCGAACCCCCAAGGACGTTAAAGGGTGGGAACCTACGCTCGCTCCCTCTTCGGCTTGCTCGTGCCCGCCCGGGGTCCCCGGCTAGTGCCGCCGGAGCCTGCCCTAAGCGTAGTCGAAGGGGACTTGTTGGGGTGGTCGAGATTGAGCGCTACGGCAGCGCGGATGAGATCCTTCAAGGCGGCCTCATCGAGCTTGTCGCCTTCGTGGATGTCGATGGCGCGCCGGACATTTCCTTCGAGGCTGGAGTTGAACAGACCGGAAGGGTCCTGCAACGCGGCTCCCTTGGCAAATGTTATCTTGACGACGTTCTTGTAGGTCTCTCCGGTGCAGACGATGCCGCCGTGGGAAAAGACGGGAGTCCCCGGAGAGGTCGCCCTGACCCACTTCCGTTCTTCGACGATCTCGGGGTCTGTCTGGTGTATGATTTGGCGCACTTTCGCGAGCATCTTTCCGCGCCAGTCTCCAAGTTCCATGATTCTCTCGTCGATGAATGCAGAGGCAGATTCCACCGGGACGGGCTTTTTCATGTGCGGCTCCAATCTCTCGCACCTAATTTAGCTGTGCTCGGCGTAACCTGCAACCGCCCCAAGTGGAAGCGCGGGTGCCCCAGCCACGCGGGCCGATTGGTATCGAGTCCGCCTCGTGCACCGTCTTACCAAAGACGTCGAACAGGGTGAGGTTTAGTCGCGGGCGCCGTGACGATGGCCGCCGCCATGGCGAGCTTGTGATCCTGGTTCCAGGGCGGCCCGATGGCACTCCGCACCTGGCGGAAGTGGGCGTCGAGGTTCTCTACACGCAGCGCCTGGCACGCTGCACCCAACACGCTCTTAGCGTCGTACCAGTGGACGGGCCAACCCCGTGCCTCGGCCGCGGAGGCCAAGGCTCTGCGGTACATCACCCAATCGGCAACGTTTTGCGCACGGTAGTCCGTGATGCGCTCGGCAATCGTGGGTGGGAGCGGTGGGCACTTGCGAAGAGCGACCCCAAGGATATGCGGCACGGCTATCGTGACAGCGTCAAAGGCAAGCACGGCGTGCTTCTCCGCCGACACTCGCACGCGCTCTACTAACTCCACAGCCTCGTCGATCGGGAGCCTCTGACCTTCGCTGTGGTGCGGAATCTTCGGTAGGCCCTCGCCTACCAGTTCCACCCGGCGGCGGTCGAGGAGCGTTCCACCGCGCGCCACCGTCACCAGCACTGCCCAACCGCCATGATCTGATATCCCGATGATGCCAGCGTCCTTCAACATGATGTTCCCTCACGCTTAACTTCGCCGCCGCACAGCCGGCCTTTCCGAACGTCGCCATCCGCCGATCGAAGATCACAGATTCGAGTACGAACCTGTGGCGGGTTTTGGCTTGCGTGGGGACGTTCTGATCTCCTCAATTCTGTCACGCAGACTGGAACAGATCACCGCGAGAGCGGTGTTCTGGGGAGTGGCTGCCGTCGATTGCTAAACGCCGGCTACTCGCCCGGTATCCTGCACCAAGAGCGCCGAGCCAGTTGAACGGACCGTACTCAGCGCCTGCCGGTTCCCAGGTCGTCGGTACACCCGGCCTTCAGGCGAGACCACTGGGCTCTGGGGCGTCCCTCGGCACGCAGCGTTTCCATAATGTCGCCTTGCGGCCAGCCGGCCGGCGAGTCCTCCCACGTCTCCTGCCGCCCATAGACGGTCAAGTCGAGCAGCCGATAGCTGTTATCCATGGCCTCGACGCCGCGACTTGTCGTCCAGTAAGTCTCGAAGACCTTGGATCCTTGTCGCAGGTAGCAAATGATGTGCATCCTGCCCACCCGGCGTCCAACCAAGAGGGTGTCGAGCGAGTCCTGGGCCGAGTACCAAGGCATCTCCCAACCCATGAAGTCGCGGTACCGGGCGCTCTCTTCATATGGGCCTTGGCAAACGCGGCGTAGGTGACGTCGCGAGAATGGATATAGGACAGCTCGCGGACCTGCGATGTAACCCAGGTACAGCCCTCGCACTGCTCCGGCGCAGGGTGGCCGGTGTGCCACATGAAGTAGTAGGCGATGAGCATCCGGCGTCCCTCAAACGTGTCCAATAGTTTCACTGGGCCACGTTCGCCAATAAGCCGTGTGGCACCATCCACCTCGACCATAGGGAGCCGTCGACGAGCGGCTGCTATGGCGTCGCCTTCTTGTGTGTGAGCCTTCTCTCGAACCCGCAATGCGTCCAGTTCCGCCTGGAAGGTGCTCCGATCAACTATATTGGGCGCTCCAAGTTCCTCTCTCATGATGTCTTTCATCGGTCTCTCCGTTAGCCCCTCTCGTGTTCGTAAAGAACACACTAGCGCAATGGCCCCGCTGTCTCGCAAAGCGACCCTTTAATTCCCCTTGATGGAGATATGGATGTCGTCCGGATAGCGAGCGCCCAGGACGACCACATCACACCGGGTGCTCCCGCGCGGCCGCCACTTTGATCGCCTAGATGCGAATAAAGCAGAGAAGGTTCATTGATCACATGAAATTGGGAGCTTCGGAGCGGGGCGGTCAGGGGTTCGTCGGCGTGACCTGAAGGCGGCGGTAGAAGAAGTACGCGCCCCCCGCGTGCATGCTGGTGGCCGACGCCCCGCCCACGCCTCCCGTCCACCGTCGTGCGGCAGCCGCCCGTTCATTCGGTGCGTCGCCCGCTGCGCCACTTGGCCGTATACGGCAGCACGAACAAGTACAGACCGGTGAGCAGGAGCAAGGCAAGTATGGCGACGGCCGATAGTCCCAGCCTGTTGTTGTACTTCCCCCGTACCACAGTAACGCCGTTGATGATGACGGCCACTGTGAAGACTATGGACAGCCAGCGGTGGGTCTGCCGAACCCATTTGTTCCAGTTCAATCGAACCTCCTTACGACTCTTGCGCCGCCCTAGGCGTCCAACCAGGGGCTTCAACCTCGAACTGCTTTGAATATTCGGCGACCAATCGCTGCCAGCCGGCAAACTTCGTGGCATCGGTGCCGGCGATGGTTCCAATCGGGTTACCCGCGAGCAACCGATCAAGAATGTCGAAGCAGATGTGCCAGCCCGCGGCACCCCACGCGATGAAGCGACGATCGATACTGTGCCACAGCGTCAGACGTGTGCCGCCATCAAGGACTTCCAGTTCCCACCGGATATCGCTGTATTCGAGCACCCTGGGAGCGTCGGCTCGCGTCACTCTAGTTTCCTGCGGCGTGGGATTTCCCACCCAGGTGAGCTTTACCGTGGCTCCAACCGTACCCAGGCTGCCATCGACTTCAAAGGGAGCCCACTCGCGCAGCTGCGCCGGGTCGATAAGCGCTTGCCAGACTTTTTCCGGCGAGTGGCGCAGATGGCGGACGAGAATGAGCGTCCACGTGTCCCCTTCTTTTCGTACCTGAGCGCCACTGGCCGGACCCGGTTCGTACTGCGTGGGATTAGTCACTCTTCTCCTCCTTAGCTTGACCATCGTGCCAGCTGGGTGAGCTGGATGAGGTTGCCGCAGGTGTCGTACAGCATTGCGATGGTCGATCCGGTCACGTCGGTGGGCGGCATTGTGAACTCGGCGCCGCGGGCCTTAATCCGCTCGTAGTCGCCCTTGATGTCGTCGGTGAAGAACATGGCCGCCGGCTGATTCTGTTGAAAGATCGCCTGCTGATACGCCTTGGCCGCGGGATTATTGTTCAGCGCCAGCTGCAGCTCAGTGCCGTTCGGCTCCTCGGAGGAGGCCACGGTCAGCCAGCGGTATGGGCCGTTGCTGAAATCGGACTTCTTGGCAAAACCCAATACCTCCGTATAGAAGAGCAGGGCCTTCTCCTGGTCGTCCACGTACACGCTGGTCAATTTGATTTTCATTTCGTCTCTCCTTTGTCACGTTCGCGGTTTAGGCCGCGTTGTCTTGCTTGCTTTCTTTTTCGATGATGTTGACTTCTTTGGTGTTGACGAATCCATGCGGTCGAGGTGGCGTTCAAGAGCATCCAGGTGAGCCGACCAGAAGCGGCGGAACGGAGCCAGCCAGGCATCCACTTGCTGAAGTGGCTCAGGTTTCAGCCGGTAGAGACGGCGCTGTGCGTCCACCGTGGACTCCACGAAACCAGCCTCGCGCAGCACGCGCAGGTGCTTCGACACGGTTGGCTGCGTCATACCAAGCTGATGCTCGATCTCTCCCACCGACTGTTGGCACAAGGCCAGCAGGCCCAGTATCGCGCGGCGGTTCGGCTCCGCAATGATTTCGAATACAGATTCCACGGGTTTAATATACTCACACGAGCATATACGTGTCAAAGTATATAGAGGGGAAAATGCCCAGGCAACGGTTTCAGGGGTTGCGATGGATACGGTCAGTCGGCGACGCAATTACCTCATCGAGTTGGGTCCCGGCAAGCGGATGACGAACGCGAGGTGACCGGCAGTAAAGCGCGTCGGCGATGTGCTGACGATGCAGCTAGGGGCAGACGTCCGGGTGAACGTCGAGATCGAGTTGCGCCGAGACAGTTGCGTCGGCAACCTGGAACAGACCCTCGATCGTCCAGAAAACCGCATACAACACGAGTTTCCGGAGGTACACCATCTTCTCGTCGAAGTTGCGCGCATCTCACGCAGATCCGATACCGTGGCGATACGTCGGTCTTAGTCTATGCCCAGATCTTCAATGTGCTTCAGCATGTCGGCTGGATTCGCGTAGACACGGAAGGCACCGGATCGCTCCAGCTCCTCCTGGCTGTAGCCGCCGGCCAGAATCCCCACCGCTAGGGCTTTGCTGCGCCCCGCTGCGAGCATGTCCCACACACTGTCGCCGACAACAATGCAGCGGTCGATAGGTACGCTCAATCGCTGTGCTGCGAGAACAAACACGTCGGGCGACGGCTTAGCCCTTTCGACATCGTCACCGGTCACGACAATCTTTGGAGGAACCTTCAATCTTCGGAGCAATCGCCTGGTCTGTTCTCGTCCCCCTGTGGTGGCAATCGCCCATCGCACACCGGTCTGGTTCAAATGGCGGAGCAATTCGTTGGCGCCCGAGACAAGGTGGACATCGCGCGTCGCTTTCCTGAATGCAGTATCGTGCCATTTCTCCAATTGCTCAACTGGAAGCGCACGATGCTTCGTGCTCTGCTGGCGGACTAATTGCCGAACCAGGGATCCCCCGCTCATCCCTATGCGGCGATGGATTTCGCAATTCGCTATGGTGATGTTTGCTCTCCTTAAGCTCACTGACCACGCGAGAACATGCTCGTACACCGTGTCGATCAGAGTTCCGTCGAGATCGAACAAGACGGCCGGATCCGTAGGCTGAGGCTGCGTTTCCATTGCTCAGGAGTGCCTTCCCACGCGGTCTACACACGATGCGTTCATGCAGCCTTTCGCGAAGAAGCTTTCCGCAAGCGCGGCAAAACCTCTGTGCCGTAGAACTCGATCACGCGTGCTTGATCGCGTTGTCCCGAGTGGATGTGCACGCCGATGGCTCCGCTTTCGTATAAGTCAGACAGCACCCCAACGTGGGCCTCTGGGTCCGTTCCTACTGCCCACCCTTCCACTACCTTGTCGAGCGGAACTTCATTTTCGGCGCGCTCCTGAATCGTCTTCGGATCGCGAATATTGAAATAGGGTTTCCACGCCTTTGGTCCAAATCGCCACAGCTCTGCCGCTTCCTTGAGCTCTTTCTTATCGCCCACAACGACGTACTGTTCGATGAAGACGGGCATACGAGCCGCATCCTTGCCGGCACCAGTCGCGCCCTTCTGGAATTCGGATTTGTGTTCCTTCCACGTCTTTGGATCCGTAATCAAGCCGTCTGCATATTGCCCGCAACGGCGCATGGCCTTTGGCCCGTTTCCTGCCATCATGAGAGGAATGACGCCGGACGGCGGGTCGTAGAGCCGCGCATTCACCTTGTAGTACTTTCCGGGATAGTCGATTTGCTGACCGCCCCAAAGCTGACGAATGATCTCTGCAGCTTCCACCAGGCGTTCCGAACGCTCGGGCCACGGCGGCCAGAAGCCAACGGCAGCTTCTTCGTTCAGCGCTTCTCCGGAACCAATCCCGAGGAAAATACGATCGGGATAGAGAAGACTCAAGGATGCAAACCCTTCCGCCACAACTGCAGGGTTATAGCGAAACGTAGGACAGGTTACGGTGGTTCCCATACGAATGTGTTGGGTACGTTGACCGATGGCGCTCATGGTGATCCACGCTTGACCCGAATGCCCCTCGTTGACCTGCCAAGGCTGAAGATGGTCACTGAATGCAAGCAGGTCAAACCCCGCTCGCTCCGCAGCGATTCCGAGATTCACTAATTCCGGGACGGTAAACTGCTCATGAGCCAGCTGAAATCCGATTTGCCGAGCCAGCCATGGTTCGGAGATTGATTGATGCGTATTCGCCTTCATATTTTCAGTTCCCTTTTGCTGTAGCCGCGATTTCTCTGGCCAATCCATGCCTGTTGCCGGCTGAAACATACCCTCAAACCCAGCAATAGCCGCCAGAGAAGCAAGTGACTTCAATAGAGTGCGACGATCAAACACCATGGGTCACGACCCTGCACAGGCGGCTTGAACTTCGTGGAACCTCCATTCGCGCTCCTTCCATTACGTCCTCAACTTAGATTCACCGTAGCGACTGCCGCGTTCGCTCATTTCAAACATTTGCTATATCGAACTTGGTTTAGCGAGGAATAGCATCATGGGACCGAGAAAGTGACCCGCGTGGGCCACGGGAAGCAATCTATCCGAGGTTTCGACGCCGTGTATATTGGTCTGCCTAATTACATGCACCTACGTCAAACGATATGATCAAACTTCTGTTAGTTCTAAAATGAGGAAGGTTCAATGATTCGACCTGGCCGCCTGCTTGCCTTCGGCACGATACTCCTGCTTTGCAGTTTCCTGCTGGCGCAATCGCCGCAAGAGCCCGCCCCGTCTGCTCCGCAAGCCACAGAGCGCACCTCGCAGCAACAAGAGGCTTATCGCAAGGCCATGGAAGAGGCCGACCAGAAAATTGCTGACGAAGTGAAAGCGCACTCCGAGTTGATGAAAAACCTGGAATATCTCACCACGCAGATTGGTCCCCGCCTCACGGGATCGCCACAGATGCAGGCCGCTAGCCAGTGGACATTGAAGCGCTTCCAGGATTATCACGTTGAGGCGCATCTGGAAACCGCAGAGATTGCGCATGGTTGGACGCGCGGCGCGGAAACCGCTGAGATCAGCAGCCCCATTCAGCGCCGCGTCGGCATTCATGCATTCGGTTGGAGCAAAGCAACCAATGGAGAGGTCCAAGGGCAAGTCGTCGTGCTGAATATCAAAGAGCCGTCTGACCTTGAGCAGTACAAAGGGAAGTTGAAAGGAGCGATCGTTCTTTTGCGCAAACCCGCTGACTTGTCGAAGCTGGACGCGAATCCTGAGAATGCCTATGACGCAGTCATTCCACCTGCGCGCGGCGTACCCCAAGCCAACGGCGGCTGGCGCGGCCGCATGCAATTGATGAGACAGGTCGCCGCCGAGCAGCCTGCTCTGATGCTGATGGACAGCGGTAAGCCCGACAGCCTCTACACCATGACCGGCGGATATCCCCGGTATTCCGCCACGGCAGTCCCCATGGCCTTCCTCACGCACGAGGACTACGACCTCATTTATCGCTTGCAGCAGGCGGGCGCGGTGACGATGAAGTTTAATCTGCAGGAGAGCTTCAGCGATAAGCCGGTGCCGGCTTCGATAACCGTCGCCGAGATCAAGGGCAGCGAGCATCCCGAGGAACGGGTCATCATCGGCGGGCATTTGGATTCCTGGGACCTCGGCCAGGGCGCGCTCGATAATGGCACCGGCGCAATGGCCACGCTGGAGGCCGCGCGAGCCTTGCAGGCATTGGGCTGGAAGCCAAAGCGCACCATCACCTTCATCCTGTTTACCGGAGAGGAGCAGGGAGGGATCGGCGCCGACACTTTCCTGAAGGAGCATGCCGCAGAAATTCCCGCGATCGATGCTGTGCTGATTCATGACACAGGCACGGGCAAAGTATTCAGCATCTCGCTGAACAATCTGTGGGAGACGGCGGCGCTGATGCACGAAATTTACCAGCCGCTGGAAGAGGTCTTCGACCTTAAGCCGCTGTCGACACGATATTTTGGCTCGTCCGACCACGTGCCGTTCCTGAACAAGGGTGTGCCGGCGTACTTCTGCGTGCAATTGCCGGCGCAATATCGCGAAGCTCACCATAGCCAGACCGACACCTTCGACAAAGTGATTCCTGACCAGATCGACGAGGGAGCGGCATTTCTGGCTGCCTGGGCGTGGAACGTCTCCGAGATGCCGGAATCGCTGCCGCATCATGCTGTGCCCGGCGAACCTATGGATTGAGGAAAACTTGCATCCCAAACGCGGACTGACGACATCTGGTGAAGGGTAAGGAGAGTACGCGCATGCCGGGCGGCAAAGCGTTCGCATCGTTCCTATTGCTGTTGGCTCCGGCCTTGATAGCGCAAGAAATTCCTGCCGGCACAGTCATCCCGGTGATGCTGAAAACAACTTTGGACGCCAGAAAAGCCACGGTGGGACAGAAGATCGAGGCACGAGTTATGCAAGATGTTCCGCTGCCGTCGCAGGCGCCAATTCGAACTGGCACGAATCTGATTGGCCATGTGGTCGCAGTAACCCGGCCGGGCGCGACTTCGGGGTCACGCATTGTGGTGTCATTCGACCGCCTGATAGCTGACGGCGCCGGCATTCCTGTAACCATGAGCCTGCGCTCGCTGGCCTCCATGATGGAGGTGTTCGAGGCGCAACTGCCCACGAACGCAATCGATGACTACGGCACTAGCCCAGCCGACTGGGTCACTTTGCAAATTGGAGGCGATGCGGTCTTCCGTGGAAACGGAACGGTGATGACGGACGGGCAGGTAGTGGGCAAATCGACGATTGGGGGCGCGGTGACTGCGAAGTTGATCGCCTCTCGCGACGGCGGTTGCGGCGGTAACGGCCGCGAGCAAGCGCTGTGGCTGTTCTCACCTTCGGCGTGCGGAGCCTATGGCTTTGCCGACCTGAAGATTGTTCATGCCGGCAGGCGCGATCCCGTTGGCCAGATCATTTTGGAGTCCGACAAGAACGTGCATGTGCCCGGAGGCTGCGGCTTGTTGCTTCGGGTCATCTCTGCTCCCGAACAATCGCCGGGTGGGTCGCCGCCGGCGTAAAGCGGGCGGGGAACTATTCGCAGCAGAGGCCTGCGCCAAGGGAAACCGTCGTGTGGGAACGACAAATGAGTCCTTGAATCCTTAGTGGTTCGCTTCGAACATCCTCTCGCCGAGGTTTGTCACAGAAGTCCCACCCGCGCGTCCGCCACCTGCAATCGCATCCGCAGCTTCTCGATCACCAGCCGGGAATTTCCTTGCTTCGTCAGCAAGGCGCGCAGGGAGTAGGCGAAGGAGCCCGGCGGGAGCTGTTCGACCTCGTGGGCGAACGCTTCCGGCCCCTGGGTATCGTACATGTTGGCCAGTCTTCGCATCGTGTCGATGTCCTTGTGACGCTGGTTGAGAGTCCCCTGGGCCTGCGGGTTTCGCTTGTCCCCCCAGATGCTGCCGTCGGCGAACTGAACCCAGCGGGGGATGACCTCGACGCTCGGGGGTTGGGGACTAAGCCCCACTGACTCGGCGGTCCGGCCGGAAACCGGTTTTTCCGTCAGCGCATCGGAGCGGACAGCACCAAGCAGAATAGTGAACTCTTGACCGGGTAGGTCCGGAGTCGGCGCCCAAAAATTCTCCTCGATGTCCTCCTCTGTGGCATTCAGGCCATTGCTGTAACGGACGAGTACCGTGGTCACGACGGCGACGACCGCTTTGCCAGAGTTGTTCTGGACCACCAGGTCTCCGGCGTATCCTTCGTTGGTATTGTCTAGGCCGACATGTTTCAGCAGCGTCACTGTCCCGCCGTACGAGATGGGGCAATCGGCAGGGGAACGATCGACAACCAAAACGGCCTCCGTGGCGAAGGTGGTGAGCGAGAGGCTGAGGAAACAGCCCACGACAGCAAGTAATTTCATGGTCGTTCTCCTTTCAGCAGGGGACGCATTGACAGCAAACGATCGCTTGTTCTGGCCACGTCGCTATTCGAACAGATTCTCCTTCCAGATTTTTTGCCCAGCCAGAGAGATATAAAATCCCCAAACCGCTAATCCAATTATGGTCACCATCACAAACAGCGAACCGCCAAGGTACCAGCTCGAAAGATTGGTAGTGACTGGAATGTTCAGCAGCAAGATCAACACGTAAACATGCCGATCGCCAGCGCGATAAATCCAAAACGCAGAACGACAAATGCTGCAATCGCATAAATGGCGGCGAAGGTGGAGACGTCGATCAGTACGTGATGACTTCCGATGGTCTTGATCGCCGTCCACACGGCGACAAAGGCCAGTGCGGCCAGCCAAGGCTTGCGCAGAAGGACTCGCAACACGAACATCACGAAAAAGAACAGCAGAGTTCCCTGCACCGAAGTGGCCAGGTGCCACATCCAGGATCCGAGCACATGGCGCGCTCCCAACAGGAAATCCGTGGTGCCCAAGGCCGGGGCATCGCCAGCGCGCAGTCGCAACAGGTAGAAGATGGAGTAGATGAGTGCCCAAACCATACCCAGGAGCACACCGTAAAGGACATCTCTGCCGACCAGCGGGTCGCGGACCTGCCCTGCCATAAGCCGGCTCCAGGAGATGATGGCGTGCGGCCAGCGTCGCCGGACATAAGGCTCAATCGCCAGATATAACGCACAAACAATGACGGTGACAAACAGAGATGAGCTAGCGGCCAGCACGAAGAGTCCGAGGGACGAGATCGATGGCACAAAGTGCGCCTTGAAAAGCCAAAGCAGCATCTGGATGGAAAAGATTGCTATGGCCAGTCGCCCCGCTCCCTGGACATCGGCCTTCTCGCGCATATAGTTGCGCCACGCGATCAGAACCGCAGCTAACAGCAGAAGAAGCGCAACAATAGAGAGGACCACGTGCATCACCTTTATGGTGAAGGACTCGTCGGAGATCGCCGTTCGAGTGGGCTCGGTCCACGCCCCAATCAACGCAAAATAAACCGGCTTGCCACGATAGGCGGCGGCTTCGACGCGCAAGGGATACGTGGTGCCCGGCCATGTGCCGGTCCAGGCGGCTCGAGCGTCGAAAGCGGCCAGCGAATTCCACGTGGAAGTGGCGGGTTGGAACTGTGCCGGATCCAAGCCTGCGGAGCGGAACAACACATTCCAATCGAATGGCGCAACCGGAGTAGTGTCCGTCTCCTTCTGCGGCGGAATCGCCAACAGGTGATGCAGTCGGCCGACTGAGTCGAGAGAAATTTGAACCATGCCGGAGACAATTGGAGGCGGGTCATCCAGGTTCACGACGCCGGGAGTCAGCGAATTGTCCTTCACCTCGGTCGCCACCATTTCTGACGGACTTTCGCGGAGCCAGTAGATCAGAGCCGGGGGGCGTCCTCGCAATGCAGCATCCCAACTTGTACGCAATTTCGGATTGTCATGCAGATACTCGAGGTAGGTGTCGTTGTAATCGAACCCCTCGGCACTGTCGGCAGGTGGCGCGGTATATCCGAGCTGCTGTACCAGGTCGCGGGCCTTCTGGTTCAGGATCTCCGCTGAATACGGGACATTCATCCTCTCAATGCCGCTAGTCTTCGCCGCCATAAGATAGAAGGCCAGCAGCCCGACGATAGCGACCGTCAACCATCCCAGCGCAAAAGGAAGCTTGAGTCCGGCGGTTTCTCCTGCGGCCGCCACCATTTGCGGAGATGGAGTTTCACCGGCAGCCAAAGCGGCTGCCAGGGGATCTCCCCCGGGGAGTGCCGCCGCCACCGCCAGCGCTGAAGCTGGCCTGGCCTCGGGATCGGTCTCCAAACAATGCAGAATCGCACGCTCGACGGCCGGGTCAATGTCCTTCACCAACGACGACGGTCGGCTGGGAGCACTGTCGCGACGTATGCGGACGATCTCTTCCAGAGTTCTGCCATCGAACGCTGTCTTGCCGGTAAATACCTCGTACAAAAGCAGCCCGAGGGAATAGATATCGCTCTTAACCGTGACTTCTTCGCCCGCCAACTGCTCGGGCGCCATATAGGCCGGCGTGCCGCTGCGCACATCGTCGATCTCATGCGCGACGCCCGCCAGGCCAAAGTCCGTGATCAGGACCTCCCCGCGGCCATCGAGCATTACATTGGCCGGCTTCAAGTCGCGGTGAAGCACGCCTTTGTCATGAGCGGCAGCAACTCCGGCGCAAATCTTGCGGGCAATTTCGGCGGCCTTGTCGCCCGGCAGACGGCCGATGCGCCGCAACAACGAAGCCAAGTCTTCGCCGTCGATGTACTCCATCGTGAAGAAGATCAGGTCGTCGGCCTGTCCGATATCGAAGACGCGACAGACATTGGGATGCGAGATGCGACGCGCGATTCGAACCTCATTGCGGAAGCGCTCCAGATTGTGCTCGCCTCCGGCCCAGTCGGGCAGGAACTTAAGCGCAACCTGTTGGCCCAAAGTAAGATCGTCGGCGCGATAGACCTCGCCCATGCCGCCTCTGCCCAGCAACGCGATGATGCGATAGCGACTGGCGATCAGCGCCCCCGGCGCAAAGCGGCCATTGTTGACGAACGCATGGGACGACGGCCGGGACAAGGGCTTCCTGGGCACGGCGTGCTTCGGCTGAGACAACGTGGGCGTGTCGTCGCCATTATTCTCCACGGATTTGGAAGAGATTGGTTTTCCGCAACTAGCGCAGAAAGGAGTAGCCTGGGTCGTCTCGGAGCCACAGGATTGGCACTTCTGCATGAAAGGGGTCCCTCGATAACGTCGTGCGGAATATCTTACAGCGGATTGGGCGAAGACTTGAAGCGGCGGACGTGAGAGAGAAGGGCAATCCTGAGTGCAAAGACTTGAGCGAGGGTTGGTGCGAGGTGAAGACTAAGTTCGAGGATGGAGAACTTTGAGCGGGTATAGGGGTCCTTCGACTCCTCGCTG
The DNA here is from genome assembly GCA_963748225.1 of uncultured Acidobacteriaceae bacterium. Classification (GTDB taxonomy): domain Bacteria; phylum Acidobacteriota; class Terriglobia; order Terriglobales; family Acidobacteriaceae; genus Bog-257. The sequence goes on along the minus strand of CAVVHW010000005.1, from coordinate 352,862 downwards.
CGCTCGTCGCTCAGGATGACAAATTGAAGAGGCGCTGAGCTCGTCGCTCAGGATGACAAAGTTGGAGAGGCGCTCCGACTCGTCGCGCAGAATGACAGTCACGAGCGCTTGCTACATGCGTGCCTGCAATATCACGTTCCCTAGAGTCACACGTCACGGCCCGGAATTTCCAGCCGTGTCATCCTGAGCACCGCATGAGTTCGCGCCAGCGGACTCATGCCAGTCGAAGGACCCCTATAGGCTCTAAAGACTATGCGTAGAGAACGCCAGCATCGCTACTCGGTTTACATTCTTGGCAGCCTCAGCGGCACGCTGTACATCGGCGTAACCAGCAACCTGCAGTTTCGCGTGCTCCAGCACAAAGAGCACACTTTTCGTGGATTCACCGCCAAGTATCAGGTGGACAGGTTGCTCTACTACGAGACGTATGGCGAGGTTTTGACAGCTATCGCTCGCGAAAAACAGTTGAAAGGTTGGAAATGGGAGAGAAAGACTGCGTTAATAGAGAAGAGCAATCCGCAGTGGATGGACTTGAGCCGTGCTTGGTATGAGAAGCCTGTGAGGACCACGTTCCAAGGATAGATTTGAGCGGCTATAGGGGTCCTTCGACTCCTCGCTCAGGATGACAGACGTGCAAGTGTAGGCCGGATTCTTTCAGGATGAACAGAGCGCAAACGTATAATCCACTCTTACCCAATCTGCCTACGCGGCAGGCGCCTTGGCGAATCCCGAACATCTCGCGAAGCTGAAGGAAGGAGTCGAGCGGTGGGATCAGTGGAGAATTCAGAATCCTGGAATCCGGCCCGATCTTCGCGGAGCGGACCTCACCGGGGCGCGACTCCGGGGGAATTTAATTAAGGATCGCATTGATTCGAAGTATAAAAAGACAGCGAACTTCCGAGAGACGGACTTCAACGGAGCGAGGCTAGAAGGGGCTGACCTTTTTTGGGCGAATCTCCAAGGGACGGACCTCTCCAACGCCGATCTCACCAGCGCGTACTGCATGATGACCGACTTCAGCAACGCGAACCTCTCTGGTGCGAAACTCTGGAGAGCAAACCTCAGAGGGGCAAGCCTCAGAGGGGCAAGCCTAAGCGAAGCGGACCTGCGGGAAGCCATCTTGGTCGAGACTAACCTCGAAAAAGCAAATCTCACGGGTTGCAACGTTTATGGAATATCCGTTTGGAACGTATGTCTGGAACAAGCTATCCAATCGAACCTGGTCATTACGAAATGGGATGAATCGCCGATCCAGGTTGACAATCTTGAAGTGGCCCAATTCATCTACCTGCTTCTCAATAATGAGAAAATCCGCAGCGTCATCGACACCATCACTTCCAAAGTGGTGTTAATTTTGGGCCGCTTCACGCCGGAGCGAAAAGTCGTTCTCGACGCGATTCGAGATGAGCTTCGCAAACGCGATTATTTGCCAGTCTTGTTCGATTTCGAGAAGCCTGCCAGCCGCAACCTAACGGAAACGGTTTCCACCCTCGCCCACATGGCGCGGTTCGTCATCGCTGACATTACCGACGCAAAAAGCATTCCGCAAGAACTGATGGCAATCGTCCCGAACATGCCCTCCGTTCCGGTTCAGCCGGTGCTATTAGCTTCCCAACAAGAGTACGGAATGTTCGAACACTTTCGTAACTACCCGTGGGTGCTGGAGGAAGTCCTCTACGACGACCAGCAAACGCTCTTGGCGGAGTTGAGCGAAACGGTGATTGCTCCTGCGGAAGCGAAGGCGAAGGAGCTGGCGCGGAAGTAGCGGAAGTCAAAACCGGCTTGAAGGGAGCACTGGGGAGCGATAGGGGTCCTTCGACTCCTCGCTACGCTCGTCGCTCAGGATGACAAAGGAAGCCGCGAAGCGCGAATAGCGAAGAGCGAACTGCGGCCGTTCTACGCTTCGCGCAGCGCTCGCGTGATCGGCATTCTGGACGCGCGAAGCGCCGGCAGCAGGCCGCCGACAAACCCCATCAGCACGGCGAAGCTGAGACCGATGATCAGCAGCGTGGGCGTCACCTTGAAGGCAAACGCTAGCTCGCTGAAGGCATTGGTTCCAGTTGCCCCGGTGTAGCCATTCATCGGCAAGGCGATCAAGCAGCCCAGCACTCCGCCGACAATGGCGAGCAGCACCGACTCCATCACGAAGGAAACCATAATGCTGAAGCGCGAGAAGCCCAGGGCGCGGAGCGTTCCGATCTCGCGCGTGCGCTGCGACACGATGGCATACATGGTGTTCATCGCGCCAAAGACCGCGCCGATGCCCATCACGATAGCCACGAACGATGCCAATGCGATAAGCACCGTGCCCGTACTTCCGGCCAGGTTCTCGTAATACTTCTTTTCCGAATCGGCCTGCACCTGGACCTGCGGATTACCGCGAATATCTTTGTCGAACGACGCCAGCAAACTTGGGTTGGTAAGCCGCACGGTCAACGATTCGCAGCCGCCATTGCGTCCGATGGCCGGTGCCATGGCGTTGTAATCGCCCCAGATCTCGCTCTCGAAAGAGCTGTCATCGGCGGTGAACAGTCCCACCACCTTCCAGTTCTTGCGCTGAATGTTGATGGTGGAACCAATGTCCACGCCGCTCACGCGATCGGCAATCTTCTTGCCGACAATCACCTCGAAGAGGCCAGGAGTGAAATTTCGGCCCTCGACGATCTTGATATTGTTGCGCACGTTGAACGCGGTCGGCGTCACGCCACGGAAGGTGATGTTAGTGGGAATGTTCGTCCCCTTCTTTGGACGCGTCGTGATCACGACGACCTCGCACGATGCCAGCGGCTTGCCGTCGGCACCGCGTGCGACTCGTGGATCAACGGCGATGAGGTTGGCGTTGCCAATGTCGATCCACGAGGTCAGCTCCGACATCGAACCACGCTGCGTCACGATGGCATTGTTGTCGGAGCCAGTAGAGCTTAAGGCGATGTCGAAGCCACGCGCCATAGACAGAATGGTCACAAACGCCGCCACCACCAGAGCGATGCCAAAGATGGCCAGCAGAGTGACCTTCCAGCGCGAGCGCAGGTTACGAACGTTATAGCTTAGAGGAAGTGCCATATTTAAGATCCGTAATTAGCAATTAGCAACTAGCAATTGGCAATTAGCAATTGGCATTTAGCCATTAGCAATTAGCCGAGGACGCCCGATTCACTGCGTACGATAGGCCACGCGATACCCTGGCAAAAAGTCCACCGTGGGTGGCTGCAAACCCAACTGCCGCAGCAGGGTTGCTACCTGGCCGCGATGGTAGCTCTGGTGGTTGACGAGGTGAAGCATCGGCCGCCAGAGTGCATACGTAAAGGTGTCCCCCTTTAGACTCATATAACTCACAGGCTGCTCAAGCGTCTCGTCGCTCAACGTCGCCAGGTATTCCCGCATCTCCCGCTCCTCCGCGCGCCATCGGTCAGAGACGGCACTCAAAGCAGGAAATTCCTGCGGAGACAGCAGCGATTGTGGAGATCGTCCCCGCCAGCGCTCCCGCCAAATCCACTCCGTCTCAACCATGTGCACCAGCGTATCTCTCACCGAAGCAAAGCTGCTGCCCAGGCTGCGCTGGAACTGTTCTTCGGTGAGGGCCGCGCAGGCCTGCAACTGGCAGTCTCGCGCCCAATAGTTGTAATTGAACAACTCATTGATGGAAGCCAGTGAGATCGGTTTGGTCACAATGCTGTCCCTTAGCATTTAGCGTTTGGCGTTTAGCACTTAGCACTTAGCATTTAGCATTTAGTGCCAAAGGGTCCGTATGAGTAGTGCCAAAGGATCCGTATGAGACCTGACTCTAAAGCCCGGACCTCTTCCCATGGTTCGTCCGGACCAGCTAGACTCGTGCCTCGATACAACCTATAGCTGTTTTACGCATATTGCTAATTGCTAATTGCTAATTGCTAATTGCTAATTGCTAATTGCTAATTGCTAATTGCTAATTGCTAATTGCTAATTGCTAATTGCTAATTGCTAATTGCTAGTAATTGCTAAGTTGCTTCTTCTCACACCTGCCTCAACACTTCAGTGATTTTTGCGCGATACGCCAGCAGCGCGGGGATAAGGCCAGCCAGCAGCCCCAGCAACAGGGCAACACCCAGCCCATAGGACACAATCTTGGGTGACAGCCCCAATCCCGGAAACTGACGCACTACGTCGCCAACACCAAACGGAATGCTGGGGAGTGCCCGAATCATCAGAGCAGCGAAGCCCAAGCCCAACGCGCCGCCGATCGCTCCCAAGAGCAACGCTTCCATCAGGATCAGCGCCATCACCAGGCCGCTGGGAAATCCCAGGGTCTTGAGCACGCCGATTTCCTGCTGCCGTTCGCGCACTGCGATCGACATGGTATTGGCCGTTACCAGCAGGATGGTGAAGGCAACCGCCAGTCCGATACCGTTCAGCAGCAAAGCCAGGTTCCCCGCCATGGCGATAAAGCTGGCGCGGAATTGCTGCTCGGTCTCGGTCTTGGTTTGGACATCGCTGTTTTCAAATTCGGCGTCGATGGCTTTGCTTATGCGGCCAGCGTTTTTAGGATCGTCGATCAATGACGTTATGGTACCGATGCCGGCTTTCTCTCCCGTGGCTTCGTAGAGGTACTTGTAGTTGAAGTACATCGCCTCCAGATCGGTACCGGGATACTTCGCCGGGTCGGTGTCGTAAATCCCGTCGATCACAAACTCGAATGGCTTGCCCACGCGGTAGGGAGGGATGAAGCTTTCCAGTTGAAAGGTGTCGCCGACCTTCCAGCCCCATTTCTCGGCCAGCTTACGGCCGACGATGCAGCCGCGACCATCGTGGAACCATGCCTGCTTCTGGTCTTCGGGCAACATAATCTCTGGATAAATCTGCAAGAAAGGCTCCGGCTCGACTGCCATGTTGGCGAAGAAGTACTTGAAGTCGCCACGATAGACGCCGCCAAACCAGTTGTTAATGGTCGTGTTCTTTACGCCGGGAATGGCTGCGATTTTGTTCTTGTAGGAATTGGGCAGGTTGAAGACCAGGCTCACGTAATGGCGGGTTACCAGACGCGAGGCGTTGCCTAGATGCAAGCCGTAGTTCACCGCATCCACCACCGTCTGCAGCGTGCAGATGAGGAAGATGCAAACCGCCATCGCCAGCACGGTGCTGAGGGTGCGAAGCCAGTTCTTGCGAAGATGCTTGAGAATGAGCGGTGCGAATTTCATGAGTGAGTCTCACAGTTGCAGCTGTGAAGGGGCGCGGCTTCAGCCGCGCCGACCGTGCTCGCTCGAAGTAGGGCTTTAGCCCCTGAGGGAATCTGAACTCCGCAGACGTAAAACCGAGTTCCCTCAGTGGCTAAAGCCAACCAAATCTCACTGGGTCGGCGCGCCTGAAGGCGCGCCCCTTCAAGGCAAACAAGACATCGGGGATAGAGACGTGTGTTCGGGACCTCGGCTGAGCCAGATATTTTCATGTCAGTTCGTCAGCACTCCCTTGTCCAGATGCCGCTGGGTGTGCGCGCGCTCGGCGGCGCGCGGATCGTGCGTCACCATTACGATGGTCTTGCCGAATTCCTTGTTGAAGGTCTGCATCAGATCCAGAATTTCCTCGGCACTCTGGTGATCGAGGTCGCCCGTGGGCTCGTCGGCAACCAGTACCGTCGGGTCGGTCACCACGGCACGGGCAATGGCAACGCGCTGCTCCTGACCTCCAGAGAGCTGGCGGGGATAATGCTTGTAACGGTCAGACAACCCCACAATGCGCAGCGCGGTCATGGCGCGTTCGCGGCGCTCGCGCTTCGACAGCGGAGAGAGCAGCAGCGGAAGCTCGACATTCTCCACAGCGTTCAGTACGGGGATCAGGTTATAGAACTGGAAGATGAAGCCGATATTGCGGCTGCGCCACTTGGCCAGTTCGCCTTCCGACAGCGGACCCAGGTCGGTGCCTGCCACGACAACCTTGCCGGAGGTGGCGCGGTCAATGCCCGCGATCAGGTTTAGCAACGTCGTCTTGCCCGAGCCCGATGGTCCCATCAGCGCCATGAATTCGCCCTGCGGCACCTCGAGGTTCAGGCCGTCGAGAACCTTGATCTGCAAACTGTCGCGCTGATAAAACTTGCGAACATTTTGCACGCTGACGGCGCCGGCCTTGGTTGCCACTTCGGTTGTGCTCATGATCTCTCCAAGTGTCTTTGTCGAGCCGTAATCCGGTCGTGCCGCAACTCCGGTTTCTGGCTCGCTCCACCATCTCAATTTTTCCCAAGACGGGAAACGTACGCTAGAGCCCTTAGGGGGCCGTCTGCGGCGTTCCGTCGATTGGGACGACCCGTAGGCCGTCCGCTTCCCGTTCGTCGAACCTAGGGCCAGCTAGAGGCTCGCAATAGCCACTTCTATGGCAGAGTTAACCCGCCAAATGGTGCCAAGCCAATAACCACCACTTAAGTGCTCAACTGACGGATCTTACGCAATTACTTGTAGTTACATCGCCAACTCGCTACGATCAACTCTTCACCTTGACCGAGTCCCCGTCCTTCAGCTTGTCCGGCGGATTACTTACCAGAGTCTCCGATCCAGCCAGTCCATTTGTGACGATGACGCCTCCGCGCAAATCGGCTCCGGTGACCACAGGAAGCTGATGGACCTTGTTGTCCTCGATCTGGAAGACCACCGACTTGCCGTCGCGCGTAACAATCGTCTCTTTCGGGACGGTCACAATCCGCTTAGGACCGGCCGCCGATTTCTCCGCCCGCTTCTGCGGCTGCAAGAAGGTAACGTTGCAGCTCATCTCGGGCTTCAGATATTTGTCTTTGTCCAGGATCGTGGTCTTCACCGTCACCGTGGCCTTGGTGCGATCGGCGGTAGGGATGACCTGGCGCAGCTCTCCCTTATAAGTATGGTTGGGAATGGCCTGCACTGAAATCTCGGCCGGCTGACCCGCCTGAAGTTGCGCCACATTGGCCTCGTTGACGTCCACTTCCGCCTCCAGAGAATTCATGTCGGCGATGGCGACAATCGCGCCTGACGACGTCGAGATGTTTACGCCCGGAGGAATTGGCGCCACGCTCTCGCCTGCCTCGGTCATTTTTTTCACCACCACGCCGGCGAAAGGCGCGCGAATCGTGGTGAAGTCAAGGTTAGCCTGCTGCACCTGCAAGTTCGCCTTGTCCTGATCGATGGTGGCCGCAGCCAGTGCGACCTTGGCTTTGGCAGCGTCCAGCGCGTCCTGCGACACAACTTTGCTGCGGTATAAGTCGTCCTGTAGGCGCTCCTGGCGCTGCGCTTCCGCCAGGTCGGCCTTGGCGTATTCGATGTCGGCCTTCGCCTTGGCTATGGCGGCGATGTAGTCTTCGTTCTCAAGCGTCGCCAGCACGTCGCCGGTTTTCACCACGCTGCCCTCTTCCACCAGCAACTTTTCGATGCGTCCCTGAATTTTCGATGACACCACCGACTGCCGACGCGCCACCAGGTAACCAGAAGCTGTAAGGATCGGCGTACCCGCCATAGGTCCGGTGCCGCTTTGCACGCTGGGAGTCACGGTTTGGACCTCGACGGCGCCGAATGCCGGCCGCGCCCGTACAAAGTACAGTCCGCCAGCAACCGCGATAGCGATAAGAAGCAGCAAAACAGGAATCCGCCATCTTCCCCGACGCGGTGCATCGCGCTCAATCCGCAAAGATGCCAGCTCGTCCTTCAGGTCTTTCATACCAGTGTGGTCCGACACTCCCCGGGGCGTGCTATTAGCATCGCATTCTTGCGGCAAGTTTGGAAGGGCGCGACCGCTGATTGCTCGGTTCCAGAGGCGGTTCAGGTTCCCGCATTACCGGCGCATTCCAATTGACAGCGCAATCGAACTGCACGCGAAAAATGAGATCAACCACGGATGCTCACGAATTCTCGCGAATTAGGTTTTGAGACTCTCGGCAAGAACAAAACCCACATTCCTCTGTGGCTGAAAACCGTCAGCCAAAGAAATTGTCTCTAAGTCCCACGACGGGCGCTAGTGTGGATTGTCAACGTTGCGGGATGACAAATGTCATGTGGGAAAAGCGCGGCGAAAACGGAGGCACAAGTCGCTTCAAAGCCACCGGGCGCTACTTTTGCGCGACCTGATTGAAGCCGTTGGCGTCTGGTGCTGGCGCCCCGCGACGCAGGATCTTGGGCTCATGCCTGCCGAAGAAGGTTTTGATGTCGGGCCAGAATTCGGTCAGGATGTTCCACTCGGCGATTCCGCCAAGGTTCGCGAGTGCGTTCTCGACGGTGCCCGGGACGGTTTCATTGCGGTACGGAATATAAGCGTTGGAAAGCGCAGACTGCACAAATTGACTGAGAATGAGGGAACTGTTGAATACATTTCGCCCGGAGTCACTGCGGCCGATAATGACGCGGCTGGCGGCATAGGCCAGGCGTTGGGAAATGTCGTACTGGCGCGACGGGAAATAGCGCGGGTCCTGGTGCAACAGCGTCGGAAAAAGAAAGCCGGAGAAGAATGCTCCTGCCTCGGCACCGGCAACCGATGCGCCCAAGCGCTTGCCATAGCCTTCCATGCCGCCGCCAAAGCGTGGGTACGCGCCGGTGGCTTGCGAATAGAGAGAGTCAGACAGCACGTCGAAGGCGAAGCCGCCGGAGTGGCTGTAGCGTAAAAAGCGGTCAAACTTTTGCCGCGTGGTCAGCGGCACATACGAAGGTGCGTCGGGCAGCGGTTGTCCAGGGACAAAGTTGCGTCCCATTTTCACCAGATTTTCATGGGTGAACGCCGACTTGATCGCGGCCGCGCTGAAATCGAGATGGTCGAACACGCTGCTGGAAACGGCTCGGTTGACCTTGAGCGCTACCAGTTCCGTACATGCGATCTGCGGTGATTGCGGTTGGGTCGCTTCTTCGAGGGTGGTCTCCCGTGGAAAACCCCGCGTGACCGCGAAGGACTCCGCTCTGGAGGTTGAAGCCGAAACATTAATGACTGAGGCGATCTCGGTCGAGCGCAATTTGCCATGCGCAGCAGGTTGCGATTCCGCCTCTGGTGCCCGCGACGCCACTTTGGGCAGATGCTGCCCGTAGAGCATGGAACAGCAAAGTACCACCCATAAGCCGCAGACCACCCGTGTGGCTTTCATACTCGGCCCACCCCAAACTACTTGCTTCGCTCAGGTTGGAAGCCATTGTGGCTCGAAAGGGTGGCTGTTTCAAGCAATAAATCGCAGCTTAGAGAAGGCTGGCATTCCACCGCACGCGATCCACCATGATTATTACAGGCAACCCGAACCAGCAAAACATAGGCCAAGCGGAGTTCGATGGGCTCCTACGGTATTATGTGAGCATGTCCTTGCCACCTAGGTTCACCCCTGCAATCCTGGCAATGCTCCTGTTTGCTGCTTTAATCGGGTGCAAGCCCAAGCCCAAAGTCGTGCCCGAGACCGTGATGGTCTTGCGCAACCTTGGCTCTCCCTACGCCAGCGAAATGGACCGCAGGATTGTTGAATTCCAGATCACCAATCCGCGCACCGCCACCGGCCATCCTATCGTGGTACGGACGGTCGAGATCCGCGACTATCCCGACCTGTTGCAGAACCACCTTGGTAAGGACGTGAAGGCCGACGTGATCATCCTGGATGCGCCGTCGGATGCCGACATGAATCCCCTGCTAAAAGCCGATATGCCGAATGCGGTGAATATCTGTGCCGCCGTCAAGGCATGTCCGGCCGAGGTTCCGGCAATGGTTGCCTCGTCCGACTCCGGCGATCGCAAGGACGCGGCCCAACAGTTTGTTGCCGCTCTGCAGAAAAAGCAATAGTGGCGGCGCTTGACTGCCGCTGCGGTTCCAGCTCTTGAGGTTACTTCTGCGGCTCAAAGAACTTGAGCGGCTTGGAACAGGTATGGGCGCGCTCAACTGCTGACAGCAGCTTCGGGTCAGGGCTTGCGCCCACAAACACCCCGCAGTCAGGGCAGTAGGATTCGACCACGTGCGACCTTCTCAGGTTCGGAACGTGTTGGAAATCACCATGAGGCGGCGATGACTTGCTCTCTTCCATTTCATGCATCCGATTTGTTAGATGCTGGCGAGTCTAACTCCGGCCACTGTCTTTTGTGTGTCTGGGGTCGGACGTGGCGGCTGAAGACCGGCACCCGACGTTGCGGATCCCGCATTCTTATGGAGGAACGAGGGCGTTGGCAACGCTGCGGCGCCGGCACCGACGGATTCCGCAACTACGACGATTTCTTTCGGCCAATGATGGTGGGCTTACTGGATTTGCTCCGCGAACCTTGCTTGGCGGCGACAACTTTCTTCGGTCGCTTAACTGCCGCCTTCTTCGCTTGCTCACCCGCCATCGGCAGGTCCTTCATTTCGGCGGCGCGCCACAAATACCAGGAAGCGACGCTGCGGTACGGCCGCCAGCGCTCGCCGTACGCCAGCAGCTCTTTCGGCTTGGGCAGCTCGGCGAGCTTGTGCAATTTGGCGAAACCCTTGCGGATGCCGTAGTCATCAACCGCCAGTACATCCGGACGTGCCAGTCGAAACAGCAGCAGCATCTCCACCGTCCAACGGCCCACGCCACGCACCGTATCCAGGCGCTCAATCAGCTCCTCATCGCTCATGCGGCTTGCCTGCTTCACGGTCGGCACCGTGCCGTCGAGAGTTTTGGCCGCCAGATCGCGAATCGCCAGCATCTTGGCGCGCGACAATCCCGCCGAGCGCAGCCGTTCCTCGGACGCCGCCAGAATCTGTTCTGGCGATGGAAATCCGTCCACCAACCCGCGACGCGTACGGATACGTTTGTTGTTTTCCGGAAACAGCGCCTTCACCCGCGAGGTGATGGTCGCCGCAACCTTCCCATTGAGCTGCTGATAGATGATGGACTCCAGCAGCGCCTCAAAGATGCTCTGCGTGGTCTCCTGTTGCAGGCGGCATTCGCCGTGACGAAGGATGATGCGCGCCAGCCGGCGGTCGGCCCGCGAAAGATGTTCCAGCGCAGCAGTGTGGTCTAGTTTCTTGGGCATGGATAGTTGTCAGTTGTCGGTAGCCAGTTGCCGGTAGCCGGTTGCCAGTGGCATTTGAAAACTGCTCGTGGTCGGCAGGCGATAGTCCTGCAGTTGCTACCCGCAACAACCACTTTACCTCTGTCATCCTGAGCGTAACACGAGGCCGCGAAGCGAACTCGTGCGCAGTCGAAGGACCCCTATCCAGCGAGGAGGCCTCCTTCTCTTTTGTTGTTATTCCCACCTAACGCGTGTTGTTACTCCCACCTAACGCGCCACCGTTGGCCGGTTGACAGAAGCCTAGGCCCTGACCCGTAACCCCTGGCTCCCTAGCCATCGACCTCCCCTTCCAGCGCCGAAAGCGTCTCCTCGTCCACGTCCCACTTCTTCAGGATGCGAAAGATGACCCGGCTGCTAAAGCCGGCGCGCATCATAGCGCGAAAGACCCGCGCTGCCTGCTTCTGTCCCTCGGGCTTGACCATGCGCTTGCGTTGCAAGAATTCGCGTGCCAAGTGCTCTTCGTTGACGTCTCCATAGGCTGCGCCGACCACGCTGTCGATGATGTCGCCGTGTACGCCCTTGATCTTCAGCTCCCGGGTGACGCGCAACCGCCCGAACTTCTCGTTCTCCTTGCGAAAGCGCGAATAGTTTTCGGCATAGCTGGTGTCGTTGAGATATTTTTGCTCCTTCAGCCGCGCAACCACCATCTCGACCAGCAGTTCGCCGTGCTCCTGTTCCTTCACCTTGTTGCGCATCAGGCGCTTGATCTCAGCCACCGTTCGCATCTGCCGCCCCAGCGCTCCCACGGCGTATTCGTAGAGCGATTCCCCGTCGTAAACTTTGCGCGCGCGTTTGAACGGCATGAGAAAGATTATAGGCGGCACCAGAGGTACGCTGCTCCCCCACCGTCCGCGCCAAAACTACGGTTGAAGGACTAGACATTGGGCGTAGCGTGGTTGTCCGGAGGTATTATCCACATAACGGGTGTGGCCTATGTTCTGTCGTTGGTTGTTCGGTTTCGTCGCTCTTGTTCTTCTTGCCACGGCCCTACAAGCCGCTGCTCAGACGGACGCCTTGGGCAACCCAGTTTCTGGTTCCGGTGCAACAGGTCTTCCGCTCGGAAGCAACACCGACATTCCACCCATTTCCCGGGGCGACGAAGGGACCGGCCTCAAATTCAAGTCGCAGAGCACTCTGGTTGAGGTCCCGGTCGTGGTGACCGACAAGTCCGGTGCTCACATTCACCAATTAACCAAGAGCGACTTTAAGATTTTGGAGGATGGCAAGCAGCAGCGCATTGCGAGCTTTGAGGAGATCACACCCACAACCGACCGGCTCACCCTTCAAGCGGATGCACCCGGCACATTTAGCAATCTCCACCTGGCAGGACTGCAGCCCCATTCTGTAACTGTCATTGTTCTCGACATGGTTAACACGCCCTTTCTCAACCAGGCCAACGGCCGTGAACAATTGATCAAGTACTTGGCTGACCACCTGGACTCGACCCAGGTGCTGGGGCTAATGGTGATCGGCAGCAAGGGACTGACGGTTTTGAGCGGCCTCAGCACCGACCCCGCCGCGCTCATTGCCGCTTTAAAAAAAGTAAGCGGCGAGGTTTCGGCAATGGAGGGATTTCACGTCGAGGCACAAGCCGCCGCTGCCACTGGAGAGGAGCCCAGTGGATTGCTGGGCCCCATTTCACGTAAGGCAAGTCCGGAGGCGGTATTCCGCAGATTCCTCAGAGTTGACGCCGTCGAAGCCACCTACCAGCAGGGACGATCCATCGAAACCACGCTGCAAGCTTTCCTGTCTCTCGCCTGGTCCCTTTCCGGCGTTCCGGGAAGGAAGTCCGTTGTCTGGTTGACCGGAGGCTTTCCTTTCTACCTGGATTCCTTTACGTCCGTACCTGGAGACAGCGCGTCGCGTGTGCTGTACGAGCGAGCCATGAAGGCGTTGAACGATGCGCAGATCTCCATTTACCCCGTCGACGTGCGCGGCCTGCTAAACGATCCGGCGTATTTTGCAAATACCGCCGGTCCCACGCCTGCCGGGGATACAACGAGTTTCCTGCAAGACTCCACTCTGAACAGTCTCAAGAACTTTGCCAAGATGACAGGCGGCCGCGCTTACTACGGCAGCAACGACCTGGCGGGCGCCATCAAGCATGCCGCCGAGGATTCTTCTTCGTACTATCTGCTCAGCTACTACCTCGATACTCACAATAACAAGCCCGGCTGGCGCAAACTGCAGGTCGTGGTGTCCCGCCAGGATGCCGAGGTCGCTGCGCGCGCCGGCTTCCTGGCCAGCAATGCAAGCGTTAATCCGGAAGTGACCCATAAGGCCGATGTCGAGTTTGCTTTGAATTCTCCCTTCGAGAGCACGGGCATCGCGGTGGCTGAACAATGGCAGGGAAGCTCGCTGGATGGTAGCAAGAGGAAGATCGGTTTCGCCTTAAGTGTGCGGGCGGAAGGACTGATCGACGAGGCGGACAAAAATCGCTTCGATCTGGAGTTCGTGGCCCGTGCTATGAAGAAAGGAACCATCGCCGACACCGTGGGACAGACCGTCAAGGGTACGCTGCCTCCGAACGTGCTGGCCAAGATAAAGGCAGACGGGATCTTCTACAGGAATGCGCTCGACCTGGCTCCAGGCGAATATCAGGTGCGCTTCGTGGTTCGCGACAACCTTAGTGGCCGAATCGGCAGCGTCATCGTGCCGCTGACGGTGAACTAGGGAGACAATTTTCCTGCAAACCGCGCCCCCTTCTCTCTCTTCTTTTGCGGAAGGTGCGCATGGTTCTCTGTCCGCGCTGCCACCATCTGGACATGTACCACGACGTGGGATAAGGCGAAGGAAGTCGCTCTTCGCGACAAAACTACGCGCGGCAAATGAGGCACTCCGGCAAGTTACCAGCCAGGGACAAGAAAGAGGCACACTCCCGGATATCTCCAACGGAATATCATTCGCTGCGGCAAGAAGCTTGCAAAGAAATACCTTGCTTCCGGCAAGGAAGCGGCGCACAATTGCTCCCCGGTTGTGACCGGTTATGCCTTCTCAGGGGATAACTCCAACCGATCTTGCCAAGACTGTCGCCTTGTAAACCCGGCTTTCAGATGCCGGGGTGGGCCCGGGCCGAACGGCGCGATTCCTGCAAGCCGTGCCACTTACCAAGACAAAGGAGTTAGTGAAATGGATCCCAAAAACCGTCTATGGATGGCGATAACCACCAGCCTGTTTCTTCTGGCCTGCACTGTCTCCACCCCCCCGGCTGTGGCACAGGTCTCAATTGGGACGGAAACATCAAAGCTAACGTCGAAAGCGACCGGCATCGGCTCTCCAATGAATACGCGGGTGGCGGACGCTTATGGCAAATTGCCGCTCGCCTTCGAGGCCAACCAGGGCCAGACCGACTCACAAGTTAAGTTTGTGGCTCGTGGCGGCGGTTACACGCTCTTCTTAACCGATAGCCAAGCGGTGCTGACATTGGGTATCGCACAACCCAATAAACAAAACAAGCCTGGGCTGAACGAAGCGGTCATGCAGATGAAGCTGTTAGGCGCAAATCCCAAATCCATAGCTGCCGGATTAGACGAACTGCCCGGCAAGAGCAATTACTTCATTGGCAACGATCCTAAGAAGTGGACCACGGATGTGCCAAATTACTCGCGGGTGCGATATCAGAATATCTATCCCGGCATCGACCTGGTTTATTACGGCAACCAGGGACAACTGGAGTACGACTTCATGGTCGCGCCCGGCTCCGATCCCAAAACGATCGCATTGAAAGTCGATCCCGAGCTCGCCGGCAAAACCCGCAGCAGCCGAGAGGCGCCGCTACAAATCACCCGCAATGGCGACTTGGTCGTGGGCCTGTACGGCCAGGAGATCCGTTTCCACAAGCCGGTCGCTTACCAAGATGTGCCGGTTAAGACTTCGCAATCGAAAAGCGAACGAAAATTCATCAATGCCCACTACGTTTTGGAAGCGAAAAATCAGGTAGGAATTCGGCTGTCGGCTTACGATGCCACACGGCCTTTAGTCATCGACCCGGTGATATGGTATTCCAGCTACCTTGGCGGCAGCTCCACCGATCAAGCGGCCACCATTTCCGTGGACAGCGCCGGCAATGTCTACGTGGCGGGTTACACTCAGTCGGTCGACTTTCCAAAGGTCAATCAGATCTCTGGCGCCTGCCAAGCTGGTTGCGACAGCGGGAATGACGACGCCTTCGTGACCAAGATCAGCGCATCCGGCAAACTACTGCTTTACTCCAGCTATCTGGGTGGCAGCGGTGGAGATAGTGTCAGCAGCATCGCCGTGGACAGCGCCGGCAATGCATATCTAACGGGAGGCGGGAACTCCTCCGACTTTCCTCGCATGCACCAGATCGCCGGTGCCTGTCTCGGAAGCTGCGGCACCGGAGCTAACAATGACGCCTTCGTGACCAAGATTAATGCTGCGGGTAACGCTCTGGTTTATTCCAGCCTAATCGGCGGGAGTGGTGACGAGGACGATGACGGTTTCGCTGGCATTGCCGTAGACAGCGCCGGCAATGCTTATCTCACGGGCAACACCTTTTCTACCGACTTTCCCCGGGTGAACCAGATCCCAGGCGCCTGCAACGGAAGTTGTGGCAGCGGATCCATCGACGTCTTCGTGACCAAGGTCAATGCTGCAGGTAATGCCTTGGTTTACTCCAGCTTAATCGGCGGCAGTGGCACAGACATCGGGTTCGGTATTGCCGTGGACAGCGCCGGGAGTGCCTACCTGACGGGTCTCATCGGTTCGTCCGACTTTCCGCGGGTACACCAGATTCCAGGTGCCTGCAATGGAAGCTGCGGCGCCGGGATTAATTACGACATCTACGTAACCAAGGTCAATGCTGCGGGCTCTGCCCTGGTTTACTCCAGCTACCTCGGTGGCAGCGAGGACGATTACGGTCGAGGCATCGCCGTGGACAGTGCGGGCAATGCCTATCTGGCCGGCCGTGCCTCCTCGGTCGATTTTCCCACCGTGAACCAGATCCCCGGTGCCTGCCCTCAGCAATCCTGTAGCGCCTTTGTTGCCAAAATCGATACTTCGGGCACCGCTTTGGTTTATTCGAGCCGCTTCGGAGGCAGCAGCGGCAACGGACAAGCACACGCCATCGCCGTGGACAATTCAGGCAGCGCCTATGTGACCGGCGAAACCGAATCGACTGATTTCCCGCTAGTCAATCCCATCCTCGGTGCCTGTCGAGGAAGCTGCGGCAGCGGAACTAACCTCGACGGTTTCGTAACCAAAATCAATGCTGCCGGTAATGCGCTGGTGTACTCCAGCTATCTCGGCGGCAGCGGCGACGATAACGGAGGTTCCTTCGTTTGCAACAGCAGTATCGCCGTAGACAGTTTGCACTATGCCTATTTGAGCGGATGTACGCTTTCGGCCGACTTTCCCAGGGTTCCAAGGTCAATCCCAGGCGGTTGCCAAGGAAGCTGCGGCATCGGGGCCAACATTGACGCTTTCGTGACGAAGATCTCTCCGTAGTCTGATATCAAGCCAAACCCCGGGGAACTGTAAACTTTGCTCCCCGGGGTATTCCCTCCGAGGCTCAAGTATCGGGTTGCCCAGGGGACCTGTCCTTGGTGCCTCTTGCGAAGGAGTACCAACTGTAGATTGTTCCAACCCTTCGCGCCACGCACCGCGATCAACCAGACGAGTCGCTCCCGCTCCAACTCAAGCCTAAGAGGTTTCGTGCCGATAAGCGTAGGTGAGGGCGTTTGAGACGCCGGACTCTATTCTTATTCCCCGGCCCTTGCACGTCTTCGAGGCTATGCATAGATCAATGATCTATCTGCCCTGCGATCATCAGCCGGTGCACAATGGCGGATGGGTGGAAGAGTTGCACCTTTTGATCGACGGGCGTAACGAAGTGGTCGCCATTGCCCCGTGCCGATTGCTTTATCCCCGGTCGGGTCGCGTGTACTCCTGGCTCGCAACGCTGACCGTGATCCTGCACCGCAAGATTGTGCACGAAGAAGTCTTGCGCCAACTTTTGATCTTGCGTTATGGCAGTTGGCTCGACTTTTGGAGTATTCCCGAACTAATGCAAACCTTTCCGGTGTTTTATCAACACCACGCAAGCCGCTATTACCTTCTGCGCGACGTTGTCTGCTTCTTGCCCCGGTTGAATCGGGTCCGGCGAAAGATCCCCCACAGGTTCGCCACCAACGTTTCCTCACAAAAACCTGTCCCCAATCCGGTGAACCGCATCGCGCCCAGTCCCAGCCACGTTCAGATTCCCGTCTCTCTTTCCATACCTCCAAGACTCGCCAGGAATCTGCGCACCACCGATTGCTAATCGCGCTGGCAGGGCCTGTCTAATCTCAGCCAGCTAGAACGGCCGAATTCCTCGCAGCCTCGAGCGTTCCCTCGACTCGCTGCTTTCACCAGTCGCACAGAAATTGCCATGACGGATGCGATCCCGCGCTGCTAGTCTGTGGAGTTGAGAACTGGCAATTGATTTAGCTTCGCATGAACTTTGTCCCCATTAATGGGCTCCGGTTGATGCTGGTGGAAAGCTGCATGCTACTCGCCGCTTTCGCCCTTGTATTTGCCTTCACCCGTTTTTTCCATCCATCTCTGCACGCCGCCCCCTGGCTGCAATGGATACTCTCGCGTAATTCTCGAGCAGTATTGGTCGTGGTTGTATGCGCACTATGCGCCCGGGCCCTACTACTGCCTTTCATCGGAGTTCCTGAGCCTCGCATCAACGACGAATACAGCTACCTGATGATGGCCGATACTTTTGCTCATCATCGGCTCACCAATCCAACTCCGCCGGCGTGGCCGCATTTCGAGACGTTCCACGTCAACATGACTCCTACCTATCATTCGAAATATCCTGTCTCTCAGGGGTTGGTCCTGGCGTTTGGACAAATACTCTTTCATCAGCCCTGGGTTGGCGTATATCTCAGCACGGCGCTGATGTGCGGCTCAATTTGCTGGTGCTTGCAAGCTTTTGTACCACCCGGTTGGGCGTTTCTGGGCGGACTGTTGGCAGTCGTCCGGATCGCTCTCTTTAGCTATTGGATGAACTCCTACTGGGGAGGGTCCGTCGCAGCGCTCGGCGGGGCGGTCGCGTTGGGCGCCGTCGTCCGCCTGTTCCAGCCCGAACTTACAAACCAGCATCGCTCCCCACTTGCGTGCGCCTTCGCAATCTCGCTGCTCATTCTCGCCACCTCGCGTCCCTACGAAGGCTTCGCCTTTGCTGTTCCTCTGGTGGCGTACTTTATTTATCAGGTGGTGCGGCCTTCAGCAGAAATGCGAAACAAGCTTCGTTCGATAGCGCTGCCGCCCATAATCGTTGGCCTGGTCGGGATCAGTCTCATGGGCTATTACAACAAGCGGACGACCGGCAATCCCCTGTTGTTGCCACACCTGTTGAACGAGCGTACTTATTCTCCCCTTCCGTTATTTATTGGCCAGAAATCGAAATCCAGGCTGGTATTCCACGATCCTGTCTTCGAGAAGTTCTTCCAGGTTACGGAGCAAGAGTATCGCTATAAGGACACCAAATCCGTCGCCGGGGTAATTGGCCTAGAGGCTGAACGTTTCGGAGGCGATTGGCTGTTCTATGTGGGTCCTGCATTATCGTTTCCGGTATTGCTGGGTTTATTTCTGAGTATCACAAAGCTGGGTTTGCGGATTGTGGCCGCCGTGACTGTGTCAACCACCATCGCACTCGCGCTTTGTATTTACTCGATGCCGCACTACGCTTCCCCGGCGACAATTGTCGTCTATGTTCTCGCGACCGAAGGCCTGCGTTATCTTTGGCAGCAGCGAAACGACGGGGAGCGGGCCTTCGTCATCGCTGTATGCTTAACTGTCGGTGTGGCTTCGCTAACCCGGCAAACCGGCAGCGCCGCAATGAACAGCAAATTTGCCCTGCCCAATGCTCGAAAACTTGTGGCCCAGCAACTGCAGGACAAGCCCGGCAAGCAGTTGGTATTAGTATCCTATGACCTCGACCAACATTATCCAGGCAATGAACTGGTGCACAACGGAGCCGACTTCAGTACGGAAAAGATTCTATGGGCCCGCTCGAAAGGACACGAGAATGATTTGGACCTGTGTCACGATTATTCGGACCGGACCTTCTGGAGCGTAAGAATCGACGACAAGAATGTTTCGTTGACACCTCTCGGGCTCTGCAAATGAGTCGGGGGTAGTTTAGATGATTACCTCGCCGCGGCTCTGCAGAGACTGCAAGCCCAGCGTTCGATCCGTGCTGCTACGGTATGCCAAAGCCAACGGTAACCGTCTTCTGTTCCAGATAGCCGGCGACCCTGCGTTTCCCTGCTGGACTTTGCATCTTTCGTTGCCACGTTCCGAAGTCTTTTTTTCGCATGGTGATCGTGTGCTCGCCCGGAGGAACGGTGAGGGAATAGGGGGCCTTGCCTACATACGCGCCGTCGACAAACACGTCGGCCCCGGCTGGACTGGACCAAAACTCCAGGATGGCATCTTGCTGCAGTTGTTTCGGGGCCGGTTCTAATGGAAACGCATCCGCTGTATGCAAGGCCGGCGTCTCGGCAGGCGGTCCGTCAACATCGCAATTGACGTAATAAACCGATAACGGCGCCACGAATGCCTTCTGATTTTGGGTAGCTTGATTATAGCGACGTATGTCGGTGATCACGCGCTCAAGCATATCTTCTCGCGACCGAGTCGTGTCAGGCCGATACTGCGATACCAAGCCACCCTGCTGGTTGTAAGCCCGCACGAACAGAGCCTTGTACTTGTCGGCGTACTGCAAATTTATCGTTGCCGTGGCCGTTGTGTTCATGGGGCCGAGGTACGAATAGTCCCAGGTGCCTCCGTAACGGCCTACCGGCGGCTGGTTTTCCGAGACCGGCGGTGTGCGGGTGTAGGTGTGAGCTGTAGGAACAAGTCCTTCAAAACTTGAATTCAAAGTGGAAAAAACAACTACGAAGTTCTTCGCTTTGGGGTCGGGTATCTGTGAAAAGCATAAGTCGGAGTAGTCTTTCTGATGCTTCTTCTCACCGATCCATTTCGTCACGAATTTCGGAATGGCCGGCACCGGCTGTCCGCCTTCGGCAATGGAGAACGAGATATTCTTCGAGCATCCAGCTGAACTTGCGCCCGTCGTTTGTCCGAACGCAAGCGGACCAGCGACCATGATCGCGACTATGATCTCGGCTAGGACCCGCAATAGCTTCATCGCAACTCTTACGTTTGTGGAACTTCGACGGCTTGGGCCGCTGGCGTGAAAGGCCGCTGACATAGGAACCAGTCCGCCATTTCTATTCTTCGACGGAAAGTTGGTCGCCAATCGACGTCGATGTCTGCGCAATCATTCCCGCGGGCACCTCCAGCACCGATCGTGATTTCCAGTGCAAGCCGGTTATGCGGAACGGTCGCACGGCGGGTGAAAGGTGGATGACCTGCCAATCACGGTCCAGAAAAACCACATCGATTGCGAACCGCATAGCCACCGTGTGGATGGCTTGCGATGGCATAATCAGCAGCCCCTCGCCAGCATCTAGACTGCGCCGGCCAAGCAAGCCCACCAATCGAGTCATGCTTGTGCCGGCGACACCGATCCGATCGCCGAGGACGGTATCCTTCGTCGCGTTCACAACCTTGACCGTCTGCATCCCTAATCCAGCCTTACTACTTTGAGTTCAGGCGGTTGGCCGACGCCATCCGTTTGCGCCGGGCCACGATGATCGCCAACAAGATTACCGCGACTATGCCTGCCGCGACTCGAATCATCAATACGTTATCCATGGTTGCTTCCTCCAATTATTGTCTTGCGTTTAACCTAAGGCCTGAATCAATGCAATGGCCGCCGGCCCGAGAAGCACAACAAAAATGGCCGGGAAGATAAAGAAAACCAGGGGAAAGATCAGCTTGATCGTGGCCTTGGCAGCCCGCTCTTCGGCGTCCATCATGCGCTGGGTGCGAAGCGCATCCGCAAACTGCCCCAGAGCACTGGCGATGGGCGTCCCCAGCCGGTCGGTTTGGATCAGCATGGCGGCAAACTGGCGTACCGTTTCAATATCCACTCGGTCTGCCATACTTCTCCAGGCCTCAACTCGCGGTTTACCGGCCCGCTGTTCCCGGCTGATGATTAACAGTTCCTCGCTCATCTCGGGATAGACCATTTCCATTTCCTTGGCAATCCGGAGCACCGCATGGTCCATGCCTAGACCCGCTTCCATGCAGATCACCATCAGGTCCATAACATCTGGCAAAGCCAGCGCTAGTTTCGACTTGCGCCGGCTCATCGCAGAAATCAGGAAGAGGTCGGGAGCAAAGAATCCGGCCGCGCCCAGCAGCAGGCTCCACAGCAGCATGTTGTCGCGCCCGGTGAAAGTGGCGAGCAGTACGCCCACCACCGGGGACAGCAGCTTCGCGCTCAGATAGGTATCGACATCCTCGGGTTTATGGTAACCGGCGACACCCAGCCGGTAAGCGAGTTCGTCGTCTCTGGACCTCAGCCAGTCCCGGAAAGGAGCTAACGGCTGGGTGAGCAACGAGATCAGATCCGCAACTCGATATCGGGCCCTGGCCGCGGGCAAGACTTGCAACTCGGCGAGCCTGGCTTCGGTCGGCGACTGATCTCCCGCGATGGCAAGAATCAGCAGAGCACTCACGCCCAGCAGCGCCAAGCCCGCAAAAATCGCAATCAGAAGCACTGTCATATCAAACCTTGATCCGAATGATCCGCCGAATCATGAACAGCCCGACCGCCAGGCTGGCAACCATTCCATAAACCATCTTCCGGCCAATCTCGTTTTCAAATAACGGCTTGGTGTAGCCCGGCGAAACCAGGTTCAGGGCGATGAAACAGACGAAGGGGAGCGCCATCAGAATCACTCCCGTCAGCCGCCCCTGGGCGGTGAATATCCGGACTTTCTGAGTCAAATGAATGCGCGCCCGCAACACCGCTGCGCTCTTGTCGAGCAATGCCACCAGATTCCCCCCAGACTCCTTCTGCACCAGAATTGCTGTTACCAGAAACCGCAGGTCCCGCACCGGAAAACGGCGCTCCAGATTCAGCAGGGCTTCACGAAATGGCAATCCATAATTCAGTTCATCCGCGGTCCGGCGAAATTCCGGTCCCAGCGGTTCCGACATTTCGTCGGCCACCATCGCCAGGGCACTGGGCAGGGCATGGCCGGCACGCAGGGCGCGAGACATCAGATCGATGGCATCGGGAAGCATCAGATTGAAGCGGCGGAAGCGGGCGGCACGACGATATAAGGCCCACACCAGCGGTATGGCTCCTAACATGATCCCCGGTATCCATGCGAAAACGCCTGCCGGTATCCACCAATTGCCCAGGAGAGCGCCTATCACAATCAGGACCGCCGAGAAGAAGCAGAACCGGCCGACCGTCCAGGGAAGCTTCGCCTGGTCGAGCATCAACTGCAGCCTGATCGCGATTTTGTAGGTTCGCAGGAAACGATCAATACTGGGCACACTGCTGAATGTGACCAGTTTTACGATGTCGTCTTTGCGGTCTTCCAGGCCAGGGCGCCGGTCCAGGCTGGCCAGACGCTCGCGAGTTCGCTTGTCGCTTTCCCTAGGCTCCGTAACATAGGCAACCGTAGCGAACACCGCCACCAGCAGAATCAGAAATATGGTGATCATGACCATAAGTGCGCTCCGGTCTAAACCGTAAACGAGTGCTCAAAGATGCTTGGCGGGAGCACGATGCCCGACGTTTTCAGCCGCTCGGCAAACTTAGGAGCTACCCCCGTCGCCCTGAAACGTCCCAATACGCGTCCGCCAGCGTCGACTCCCAGTTGCTCGAAGACGAAGATGTCCTGCATGGCAACCACGTCCGTGGACATGCCGGTGATTTCGGTTACGTGGGTAACGCGGCGGGTACCATCGCTCATTCGACACACCTGCACAATGATGGAAATCGCAGATGCGATCTGCTGGCGAAGCGCCTTCTCCGGCAGATTGAGGTTCGACATCAGGCACATGGTTTCAAGCCGGGCTATTGCATCACGCGGACCGTTGGCGTGGATCGTCGTTAGCGAGCCATCGTGTCCCGTGTTCATCGCCTGCAACATGTCGAGAGCTTCTTCTCCTCGCACCTCACCCACGATGATCCGGTCCGGGCGCATACGAAGCGCGTTGATGACCAGCTCCCGCTGCCGCACGGCTCCGTGCCCCTCCACGTTAGGCGGCCGGCACTCCAGCCGCACCACGTGCTCCTGTTGCAATTGCAGTTCGGCCGAGTCTTCGATGGTGACAATACGTTCCGCCTCGCTGATATAACCGCTAAGTACATTCAGCAGGGTGGTTTTACCGGCGCCCGTACCGCCGGAGATGACGATGTTGAGCCGGGCCCGTACGGCGCCCTTTAAGACCTCGAAGATAGGCGCGGTGACGGTGCGATTGGCAATCAGCTGATCGGTTCCCAGGGGGATTTTTGCGAAACGGCGAATCGAGAGAATCGGACCATCGACCGCTAGCGGGGGAATGATGACATTGACACGCGATCCGTCGGCCAGGCGCGCATCGCACATCGGCGACGACTCGTCTACCCGCCGGCCAACGTTGGAGACGATCTTGTCGATGATGTGGCGCAGATGCGCCGCATCCTTGAACACGACATTGGTCTTCTCCAACACGCCAGCCCGCTCCACATAGACGCGCTTATGGGTATTCACCAGGATGTCATTTATGGTATGGTCCTGCAGCAAAGGCTCCAACGGACCCAGTCCAAATACCTCGTGCAGCACCTCCCGTGACAGGCGCTCCCGCTCGCTGGTGCTGAGCGGCGTATTCGCCTTCGCCATCAGTTCGTGGATTACCTCTTGCACCTGCATGCGGGCCTTGAGGTCTTCCAGCGAGGTCAGCTTTTCCAGGTCGATAAGGTCGAGCAGTTCGCGATGCAGCGTGGACTTAAGGTCCTGGTACGTTCTGGGGGAGACACTGATGCTGCGGGCCGAGGTCCAACTCCGACCGAGGCGCGTATCTGGAGCAAAGCTCTTTCCGTTCGCCATTGGCTATCCTTCTACTCGCGATCCGAAGAGGCCAAACCATCCCCGCGAACCCTGATTCGCATCCGGAGTTCCCGCTTCCCTTCCGATCAGCCGGGCCGCCCATGAATCGAAGGCGGCAGGCAGCTCCGAGCGGTGACCCAGGTCAATTGGGGTACCCGCATTGATGGCACTCACAATTTCGCCGTAGTTGTTGGGGATCTTTACGGCAATCCGCCGATGCAGCGCGACTTCCACCTCGTGGTCGCTCAATGCACTTTTCTTGGAATGTCGATTCAAGACGATGTCGATGCGGTCCGCCGCATAATGCATGCTGGTCAGGAACTCGATCGAGCGCATCGCATTACGGATGGCAGGAAGCTCCGGGGTAATGACGATCGCCAGACGGTCCGATTGCCGGATGGCGGCGCAGGTTTGCTCAGTCAATCCAGGCGGACAATCGATGACAACAAACTGATAGTTTTCCCCGAGAAACGACAGCGTATGCTCGATGGCTTCGGGAGAAGGGTACGGAAACACATCAATGGCCTCGGGAGAATCCAACACGTCGAGTCCACTCGGATGCCGCTGCAGAAAACCTCGCAACAGATCCGCATCCAGGCGGTCGGTATTGTGCACCAGTTCGTAGAAGCTGTATTGATGACGCCCTAGTCCCAGGTACAAAGCGATATCGCCGAGCGCGGGGTGTTCATCCACCAATAGGACCTTCTGGCCATGCCTTTGCACCAGGTTCAACGCCAAGTGCAGCGCCAGCGAGGTGGCGCCGGTTCCTCCCTTCGCCCCCATCACTGTCATGATCCGGCCTTTTACCAGCTCCCCCGACTTGCCTTGGGGACGTGCAGCCATATGCGCCAACGCATAGGAAATTCGCTCCGCCTCGAAAGGCTTCACCAGATATTCCGAACAACCCGACCGCATGGCAGCCATGATCTGCTCGGGGTCGGAGCTTGCCGCGGCGGCGAAGATTCCCAGGCTGTTGTCGCAGCCATCGCGCAACCGCTGGCTGACGCGGGAACCTTTTTCCACGCCTTCATCAAAATCGATCACGCAGATGCGGTGCTGGAATGGCTCCAGCATCTTCATGGCTTCGCGGGGAGTTATGTGCCAATCGACGTTATCCACGACGTAGGCGCCCGGGGTTTGCACCACCAGCACGTCCAAGGCTTCCCGCGAGCTGGCATCCATGCCCACGCACAGCACGCCAATGCGTTGTTCCGACCGCCGCGAACCTTGTAGAACGACCTTCTCGTCAGTCATCATGGCTTTGTTCCTGGATCCTTCGCCGGACTTGGCGCTGCCGCGTAAGGCAAGCCTCTGTCGAAGGAATCCGTATTGAGATTTCGAATTGGCATATCAACCTGCGGCTGCGGAGTTGGTAGAACTCCCGCAACCGGGTCCACAATCGTCGGTGTGACGAGCACGATCAGTTCGCTGTTGGTGCGATTCACATTCCTGGACTTGAAGAGCTCTCCCAAGATCGGAATATCCCCTATTCCGGGAACTTTGCTGAGCTGCACCGTCGTGCGCTGATCCAACAGGCCGGCAATACCGAAGCTTTGCCCATCCTTGAGTTCGATCTCGGTTTCGGCGCGCCGGGTTTGGATGGCCGGCATGGTGAATCCGGAGATGGTTATCGAATTTGTATAGTCGAGCGAACTTACTTCTGGCGCGACCTTGAGCCGAATCGTGTTGTCATCCTGGATGTTCGCGACGAATTCCAGCTTCACGCCGTACGGTTTGAACTGGATGGTGACGCTCCCAAAGCCAGCACCGCCGCCGACCCCCTGCACCACCGGATAAGGAAACTCGCCGCCCGCCAGGAAGTGTGCCGACTGCCCACTGATCGCCATCAGGTTCGGTTCAGCGAGGATTTGCAATATGTCCTTCTGCTGCAGGGCCTTGATGGTCGCGCCCAGATTTATATCGGGACGAAACAGAAAAATATTTAAAAGGTCCGACAGGTTGAACTGGGTAAGATTATTGATGAGTCCGCCGGTCGAAGTCTGCTGCTGATTATTGAGGCTTTGCATGCCGAATTGTTGGGTCGATGTCGTGCCAATCGTGTTGGTAGCGCCAGTGCTGAAGAGGTTGATGCCGAAAGCCGTCAGTTTGCCGCGGTCCGCCTCGGCGAAGCGCACCTTCAGCATGACCTGTCGCAACCGCGGTGCCTGCGCAACTTGCAATCCGTTTACTACCTCCTTGGAATAGTTCGCGGCCATCTTCAGCATCTGCTCCGCAATCGCGGGTGAGGCCACAATTCCGCTGAGCATTACCTTTTCTTCCTGGCCTTGGACCTCAATGCCACTACTCGGAAAAGATTGGTCCAGGGTGTTGCGCAACGGGGTCACATCCAGGTCGGCGAATACATCCATCATCCGGCTCGGGCCGGTCTCGCCCCAAAGCATCAGGCTGCTGCCACCGGTCTGCTTGGCGGTGATCACCACTTCCTGCGGTGAGGTCATGACCGATTCGATCACCGCAGGATTGCCGGTAAGAATGCGCTTGATCCGGGAAGGAGTGCGAATCAACAGAGAATGTCCCACCACCAGGTGCAAACTCTCAGGACTTTGATCGCTTTCCTGCCCTGGTGCCGCCCCTGATCGCGAGGCTGGCGCAGCCGTCTGTGCCGTGCCGGACGCTGGGGTCGCCGCCGGCTGCTGGGCCGCAATGCCCACGGAAGCGTAACCACATGCCACCAAAATCAGCAGCGCTTGACCTAAACTTTGCCAGAACCACCATTCCTTTTTTGGTCTATTCCGTTCCACGGTAGGCTCCGTTCTACTGTCCCACTAAAACTTCACGACGCCTTTCTTCGCGCCATCAAATGTTTCAACCTCATACACGCTTGCCGATTTCGGCGGCCCTGCCGACTTCCTGACTCCGACAGCAACCGGCGCCCCATTAATTTGCAGGTCTCTCACATTGACGGTACGGGGCTTCGTCTGCGCCTGGTCGGAGGCATTGCGCAGAACGAACTGGATTGTCCCTTGGTTGCTGGCCAGCGCCAGTTTCTCCGCATCCTCCGGCGTCAGCAACAGAGTTACTACCTTTACGTTTTGCGGCTTGCCGGACGGATCGGGTTGCAGCTTTTCGCCGGCGCTCAAGACCTCGATGTTTTGCAGCACCGTTGTCGTCATCGAGTCCCGGCCGTTATCGGCTCGGAAAGTCACCAGCACATCAACGTGGGAGCCGGGAAACAGGAATCCGGAAACATTATTCAATTCGTTGGTGATCACTGCCGCCGCGCGCATGCCATCGGGAATCTTTGCCGTTAGGCCTACGGTCGCTCCTGGAGCGGCCAATAACTGATCGCGTATTGGTTCCTGGGTGGCAATCGGAAACATCACCAGCCGGCCGTTCAACTCTTCCGGCTTGCGGAACGATCCTTCCAAGCGGAATATTAGCCGGCCAATTCATCAGCGTCAGGTTATCTGCCGAAAGTGGCGTGCCCGGCTCCAGCGCTTTGGAGGCAACCACAATCTGGATGGGCAGCGAATTCACTGCATATTGCCGCTTGATGCGGGAATATAGAAGATATGTCGCTGTAATAGACACGATGACCGCCACGATAAGTGCCAGACCTAGCCGACGACTCTTCATTGACTCACCTCCACCAAGTCCCAACAAA
Source organism: uncultured Acidobacteriaceae bacterium (assembly GCA_963748225.1). GTDB lineage: Bacteria > Acidobacteriota > Terriglobia > Terriglobales > Acidobacteriaceae > Bog-257. Next base: position 325,287 of record CAVVHW010000005.1, on the reverse strand, counting down.
TGAGTACAGGGCTCCCGCCGCGATTGCCAGACCATACGGCATACGCAAGGCAGAGGGATTGTCCAGGTTTAATTCCGGATGGGCCTGTATGCCGCTGGCGGCATGAAACTGCAACACCGAGCCGACGTTCCTGAGCGTTGCACCGGCGCGGCGTTTATAGATTGCATAAACGATAGCTAACACTCCACCACAAATAGCCGTAGCCAGAAGCACCACGATGGTACGACTCGGTCCCGCGAAGCTCCCAATTGCGGCCAGCAGCTTCACATCACCAGCTCCCATAGCCCGGATGGCATAGAACAGAAAGACGATTCCGCCGCCCAGCAGGCAGCCTTCAACCCCGCTGCCCAGCCCTTTCCAACCGAAGAACAGCGAGCGCAGCAGAATTCCCAACGCGATTCCTGGGTAGGTGAGCCAGTTGGGTATGCGATGATGCTGCACATCCACAACCGCGGCGCCGACTGCCAGCGCCAGCGCGTCAAAAAGTAGAAACGCGTCCCAGTTCATCGCAGGTTATCCACAATTGCAAAAACGGAAGCAAGCCCGGTTGCTACGATAGGTCCTTCATGGTTTACGCAAAGAAAGTGTCCTGCCTCTGCGTTTCGCGGATTGTCGGAACTCTCCAACGCCCTTCTGCCCGTAGCTTGCCTCCCATTACCAAAGCAGGATTAGGTCAGCTGGTTGCCGACTTTGCTGAATTCAGTGTTGATCTTGGTAGCGAGGCCTTGCATTCCGGCAATGGCTGCCACGGCGATCAAGGCCGCAATCAGGGCATACTCGATCAGGTCCTGGCCGGACTCCTCATTGTGCAGGGTCTTCAACATGCTGATCATTTACGGAGCTCCTTTTCGAACGATTTCGATTACTGCCCATCGCAGCCACCCGAATCTTACCCAGAACCATTTCGGTCCCGGATACGACTGAAGAAACTGTTATGCTGAGCAGCACTCTGACTATTGCAATACGACTGCCAATCACCGGCCGCTCTATCTAGCAAAAGTGAACCACTCTGCATAACCCGCCTTATCAATCAGCTACCCATGAGAAGGCAGCATCGATTAGAAAACATTAATCATGCCAGCCCTCCCGCATGGACCCACAAGTGTAACCACCTTTCAGGAGCGCGGCTCATTAATAGCAAAACCTTGCAGACGGTCCCTCACTCGATCTACTGCAAAATACCTGCGCAGTTCGAAGTTCTCACACGGTTTGTAATGGCAATTAGGATGCAAAGCAGAATAAGGAAACTTTAAGCTGTGCTGTAAACCACCCTGATGCCGATATCTAGGTCATCTGAAATGAGAAGTGCCTGTGTTGACACCAAGGTTGCCTCAACCGGTGAGAACAGTGACAGGCTAGCGGGCGCGAGAGCGTCCAATTTTTTCCCGTTTCCGCTACTGTGGCTTTCCATTATCCTGCTAGAGATTTCCCGGCTTGCGGTCTTGAGCATTGCTGAGTCCGATATATGGTTTCACCTGCGAAATGCTCAGCAGCTCTTGACAAGCCACTCTTTCTTACATGCTGACTCGTACACCTTCACCTCCACGGGCGCATCCCTGCTGAACCACGAATGGCTTTCGGAATTGCCTTACTACTTCGCCTTCAAGGCTTATGGACTTGGAGGTGTTCTAGCTGTGTACCTGGTGGTTCTGTCGCTCGTCTTTGGTGCTATGTACTACTTGGCATTGCGTCGGGGCGCTAATTGCGGCGATGCGGCCTTGGTCATAATGGCCGCGGCTCTTCTCGGGTCCTATTCCTTCGGCCCGCGTATGCTTCACTTTGGATGGCTTTGCCTCACTGCTCTGCTTGTCATAATGGAGCGTTTTCAGCGGACTGGAAAGGGGCTTTGGATACTGCCACCGATATTTGCCCTGTGGATCAACCTGCATGGCTCCTGGGTATTCGGATTTGTTGTATTGGGCATCTATATCGTTGCGGGCCTGGTCGAAGGCTATTGGGGTAACGTAGCCGCCGAGCGTTGGACGCCAGTGCAACTCAGAAAACTTCTGGTAGCGTTTACCGCCTCAGTAATTTCGCTATTGGCTAACCCATACGGCTACAAGTTGGTGTGGTATCCCTTTGATCTTCTGTTCCGCCAACAAGCTGTTCTCAACAAGATAGTCGAGTGGCAGTCCGTGGATTTCCATACTGGCTATGGCAAACTGGCGTTGTTGATGATCTTCGGGTTGCTGGCGGTTATCCTGCTGTCACCACTTCGGTGGGAACTTCGAGATGTGCTACTGATGGCGTTTGCACTGTGGACTTCGCTCATCCACGTGCGATTTCTGCTCTTTGCCGCCATCATTCTCATTCCCATTCTTGCCCCCCGGGTGCGGGTATTCACGCTTTACGATCCGAGGAACGATAAGCCCTGGCTCAACCTCACCATGGCTTCTGCCATTGTGGCCCTTATGCTTTGGACATTTCCCAGCGCATCGCAACTCCAGGACACGATTGACTCTCACTATCCCCATGCCGCTCTCCAGTTCATGCAACAGAGGCAGATTGGCGGCAGGCTGTTTCACTTTTATGACTACGGTGGATATATCGAGTGGAACGCACCTAGCATAAAGACCTTTGCCGACGGCCGCGCCGACATCTTTATCTATAATGGCGTCTTCGATGATTACCTAAAGGTCAACGGAATCGAGCGGCCCCTTGAATTACTCGATAAGTACCAGATTGACTATGTCCTGTTTCCAGTCCAGAAGCCGCTTTCATACCTTCTTGATCACAGCCCGCAATGGCGCGTGATCTATGCGGATAAAGTGGCAAAGCTTTATCAGAGAGCGAACATGCCGGTGCCTGCGAATGCGCACGTTGACTAGGGAGGCCACCAGCGAAAGATTAACCATGCAAGACACGGCACATCCGACTCTAGAACCAGTCGGGCCATCGCCCAGAGTCATCGATGGGCAGCCTGCCGGAACCGGTCTGGCATCCCGGATTTTCTCCTTCCCGGTTATGTGCATGTTCCTGCTCGTGGCTGCGATCTTCGCATTTTCCGCAAGAGCGATTGCCGAACCCGACATCTGGTGGCACTTGCGCAATGCCTCTCATCTGATGCAGTTCCATTTACTCCCTCGCGTTGACACCTATTCATTCACGGCAGTGGGAGCACCATCGCTTGACTTCGAGTGGTTATCGGAGGTTCCATTTTTTGTGGCGTTCAAGGCGATGGGACTGCAAGGGGTCCTGGCAGTATATTTTACTGTCCTCGTGCTGATTTATATCGGTGTCTACTACCGCTCATGCCGTGCCGGAGCTGACTGTAAAAGCACTACGATAGCCACTCTGTTCGCTATTCTCTGCGGAATCGTATCGTTCGGTCCACGCATGCTGTTGTTCGGCTGGCTTTGCATGGTGGGTCTATTGATCGTGCTCGACCACTTTCGACAGACTTGTGAAGGACTTTGGCTCTTGCCGCCATTATTCGCCCTGTGGATTAATTGTCATGGGTCTTGGCTTTTTGGAATTGTGGTGGTAGCTATCACAATCGTCTGTGGCCTGTTCGACGGCGATTGGGGCCTGGTCCGCGCTCGGCGGTGGTCCCCTCTCGAATTGAAAAAACTACTGCTTGCTCTTTCCGCTTCCCTGGCTGCTCTCTTCGCAAATCCTTACGGCTACAAGCTGGTACTGTATCCCTTCGATCTGCTGTTTCGACAAAAGGACGTCATGCAGCATCTTGAAGAGTGGAAATCGCTGCCGTTCACTGGCGGTACGGGCAAGCTAGCCCTGGTTCTGATTTTCGCATTGCCGGCGGCCGCGTTGTTCAGTCGCCGCCGCTGGAGGCCCGACGAAATTCTACTTCTGGCGTTTGCACTCTGGGCTTCGCTAACCCACATGCGGTTTCTGTTCTTCGCCGGTCTCATAGCGGCGCCCATATTTGCGCCATCCCTGAGGTTGTTTCCACCCTATGATCCTATGCTGGATAAACCTTGGCTCAATGCCGGTATCATGGCGTCAATCGTGGCAGCGCTGATATTCTTCTTCCCATCCAGAGCAGAGTTACAACAGCAGCTGACCGACGAATACCCCGTCGCGGCCCTCGCGTTCATGCAACAGCATCACCTTGGCGGAAGGACCTTCAATAACTATGGCTGGGGCGGATACATGGAATGGAGTGCTCCCGGGTTGAGGCCCTTTATCGACGGCCGTGCCGACATCTTCATCTATAACGGAACCTTCGACGACTATGTCGACGCTACATTGCTCCGGGATCCCTTTACAATCCTCGATAAACACGAAGTCGACTATGCCCTTCTGGAGCCGGACCAACCTCTTTCGTACCTACTTCGGCACTCTTCGGCGTGGAAATCGGTTTACTCTGATCGCGTCGCAGTGCTCTTCGAACGTACAGCTCAAACAACTGCGGTAGTACAGAAGAACTAAACCTGATTAGCTGAATCTGCGATGTGGGCCACCAATGGCGCGCGGCGAGGAGTGAATAAAAAGCAATCAGCCGAGATCCGCTCCAGCCTAACCTTGCGCGTTGCTGCGCGTCCAATGGCGCCGCCCGTTAGAAACCTTGGAACAGAACGGACAAGTGATCATCGCTCCAGGTTATTCCCAGTCTTGCCGGAATGATGTGCTCGCGGCAGTCCCGCCTGGTCCATCTTATTGATCAGGGCGCGATAGCTGATGCCCAGAGTGTTGGCGGCCTTCTTGAGGTTGCTGTCGTGGAGATCGAGTGCCTTTACGATCATTTCACGTTCTACCTTGGCAAGGGTTCGCCTGGTAACTTCCTTCAGCAGGGTGTCGCCGGGCCTGATCATGCCGAGAGCCGATGAAGCATCATTGTTAGAGCTAAGATCCCGCAGTACCCGATCATCAGAACCCAGAATGACGTATCGGCAAATAAAGCTTTCGAATTCACGAATATTGCCTGGCCACTCGTAGTAATGCATACGCTCGACCAGCCGCTTGGAAAACGGTTTGTCTGGGAGGCCAAATTTTTCACTGTAGTACGCACGCAGATACTTCCCGATAATCAGCAGGTCGTCCAGCCGGTTCTTCAGGGGCGGCACCTCAAGAGCAACTACAGCCAGCCGATAGAACAGTTCCTGGCGGAACTTGCCCTCACGAGCCTCTTGCCGCAAATTGTGCGTTGTCGCACAAATAACGCGAGGGCTGACACCCGGAGAATTCTGGCCCCCGCCCAAGAGCTCTGCCTTGTGGAGTAAGTGCACAAGCTTTAGTTGACACTGCGGAGATAAGTCGCCAACTTCGTCGAGAAAAAGAGTTCCTACTGAGTCTACCTCCGACGTTTCCGCCTGCTCGGTGTCCATGCTGGGAGGTTCGCTCAGCACAGGTAGGAATAGATCACGGTCTAGTTCCATTCCGGAACTGCCGGCACAATCCACTCTCATGTAAGGGCCAATGATGCCGATGGCATGATTGTGGATGAACTTGGATAAAAGCCTTTTTCCCACACCACCTTCGCCGTGCAGGAGTACGGGTAAATTGGTGCTACAGATGCGCTTCAGTCGGCCATACAATCCGGACATTACCGTAGATCGTCCGAAGATTACCGAATCCGGAGGAATATCCGTGAATAGATAGCTACCCATGATAATTTATTCAACCAAGATGCCACCAGCTTGCAACTTGTTAGCCAACTGTGAGGGCAGCGGCTAACACGCTGGCACAGCATGTTCTCGACCTTCCGGGAGGTAACAGGCCACCATGAATGAAATCTATTTCACCTTGTGAGACATGCCAGCGAACAACTGGCTGAGGTCGTCACCAGAGGCATGGTCTCTACTTCCCCTCAGTGCAAGGGCCAGAGCCCCGCATGGATGCCGGGGCGGTTACGTCCCGGACTAGCTGGGTGCGCCTGGATCGTAATAACGCTTCCCTCTGTGGTGCGCATACGTCAGTAGCGGCGAAGCGTGTGTTGGTTTGTGAAAGTCGTTGATAGAGACTCCTGAGATGGGAACCGAATTTATAGCCGACCACGTGGGATCTTCCCCCTCTTCCGTCTTATCTGTGCCCAATCCAGTCAGGCATCTGGTGACTTTACCGCCACTGTCGGTGATGGTCGTCAACAATGATCGCCGTTTGTCGCGTTACATACTCAATATCCTGGAAGGGGCCCAATACGATGTCATCACCTGTGAGTCCGGCGAATGCGCAATTGAATGTATTCGAAACGGTGCGCGCCCTCATGTGGTACTTACTTCCAACATTTTGCAGGATATGCAGAGTGTGGAGTTAATGTCTCGTATTCACAAACTGCATCCCAGGGCGAATATTGTGTTGATAGCCCACGTATTTCAATATGGCGAAGTCTTACCGGCAATTCGCGAAGGCGCACGTGATGTGCTGCTCAAACCGTTTGTGGCGGAAGATCTCCTGGAGCTTCTGGCCAGACTAGACCCAGTTGGCCGTGCCCGTCCAGAGAACGTGAGTACCGAAGTATCTTTAGGACAGAGCGCATTTTTTGTATATGCAAGTCCTTGCATGCGGGAGATTCAGGAGCATGCCGCTCTTGTGGCGCGAGTAAACCTGCCGGTATTAATTCTGGGTGAAAGTGGAACTGGAAAAGAAGTCTTGGCTCGCTACATTCATAACTTGTCTCCGCAAGCCAGCGCTCCGTTCCTGAAGGTAAACTGCGCGGCGATGCCCTCAGAGTTGCTGGAAAGCGAGCTCTTTGGTTACGAGCAAGGCGCGTTTACCGGTGCCGGTCGCTCCAAGCCTGGAAAGTTTAAACAATGCAACCATGGCACAATGTTCTTAGATGAGATCGGCGAGATGCCCCCGAACTTACAAGCCAAACTCTTGCAGGTCTTGCAAGACGGAACGTTTTCGCCGTTAGGAAGCCGAGCCACGGAGAAGGTATCGGTTCGAATACTGGCCGCTACCAACATTGACATGAAGGCAGCGATTGCGCAGAAGACTTTTCGGGAAGATCTGTACTATCGGCTCAACGGATTTTGCCTCACTCTGCCACCGTTGCGGGAACGGCGGGAAGAAATCCCGGTGCTGTTCGACCACTTCCTACGGCGCTGTAAAGCACAGTTGAACTTACCGGAGGTGCCGCCCGCTCCCTCTTCGCGCCTCCTCAATGCCTGCTTGCGGTATAACTGGCCCGGTAACCTGCGGGAGTTAGAGAGTTTTGTTAAGCGCTATCTGGTTCTGGGTGACGAGCAGTTGATGATGGATGAACTGACACGGGATGTCGATGATTCGGTCTGCCAACCGGTGGTCGTACTTGGCACTGAAATCATCTCGGAAGCCTTGCAAGCTTCAGGAGGCAATCGGCGCGAAGCTGCGAAAGCCCTCGGCATCAGCTACAAGGTTCTGCTGCGGCGTCTGCGCAAGTTGGGCATGGACTCATCGCGGAAGCTAGTGCGAGTATCTTAAACCGTTAAATATGAACTAGGGTGATTGGATGACGACAGAGCAAGGAGAACTTTCCGGTAGTGGATCGATACAAACGGAATTGGTCGTAGTCCACAGAATAGACGGTACCCTCAGGAGAGGTATTCTCGAATGGGGTACTACTACCCGGCAAGTCATCCCCCCCGCTCCGCTGCCTAACGTTTTGCATATCCGATGCGACAACCAAGCAGAATCTTCCCTGATCCAAGTATCCGACACGAAAGCGATCTTCTTTGTAAAGGAACACGAAGGAATCTTGGATCACGACGAGGTAAAGTTCTTCTCGGACATAGAAGCAACTGATTTGTGGATTCGCGTTCGGTTCGCAGATGGAGAGATCCTGGAGGGTCGAACACAAAACAATGCTCGCCTATTGTTCGACTCTGGGGTTTGGCTGCGGCCATTTGACAGCACCGGGAATAATATTTTGGTTTACGTTCCTAAATCTTCCATTGTCGAATTTCATGTGATGGGCGTTGCGGTTCATCGGCCACAGAAACCTGCGCCGGACGGCCGGTTAACACCGGTCACAGCTGGTAGCCCTGTCCTCTAGGGCACTTGCTCGTGCTTAATCTCAGAAGCCCATACATACATTGTCACCGCACGCCACTTTAGCCAGCCACCGATCCGTTGATTACATTCCGGTTGTTCAGGTCTACAATGAGCGCCGATCAGCAATCTTCGTGCGCAAGACCATGGGTCCAGTCGAGGAGCCCGCATGAGCACCACCGAACCCGGAGTCGCAGCCTCTTCCCAGCAGCCGTTTTGGATCTTCGATCTCACGGCGCCAGAGCGCAGCACTCTGATCGCGACCTTCGGCGGCTGGGCGCTCGACGGCATGGACGTGATGGTCTATAGCTTCGTGATTCCCACGCTGATTGCGGCTTGGCACATCAGCAAAGGACAAGCGGGATTACTGGGCACGGCGGCTCTGCTGATCTCAGCAGTTGGAGGTTGGCTGGCCGGATTGCTCGCCGACCGCTTCGGCCGGGTACGTGTGTTGCAGATCACGATTCTGTGGTTCGCGCTCTTCACCTGTCTGAGTGGATTCACCAACTCCTTCTGGCAACTGCTGATGACGCGAGGGCTGCAAGGCCTTGGGTTCGGCGGGGAGTGGGCGGTCGGTTCCGTGCTGATGGGCGAAGCCATCCGCGCGCAGCACCGCGGCAAGGCTGTCGGCACGGTGCAGGGCGGATGGGCCGTGGGATGGGCGGTTACGGCCATCTGCTATACCGTGCTCTTCTCCGTACTGCCTGCCACCACGGCATGGCGTGCCATGTTCTGGATCGGCATTCTTCCAGCGCTGCTGGTTTTCTACATCCGGCGCAACGTTCCCGAGCCTGACGTGTTCAGCCGCACGCGAGCGCGCGAAGCTGCCCTCGGAGAGGCAAGCCACTTTCTGGAGATCTTCAGTCCCGCGATGCTGAAAATCACCTTCCTCACCGCGTTGCTGGCGACCGGCGTACAAGGCGGCTACTACGCCATCACCACATGGTTGCCGACATTCCTGAAGACGGCCCGCGGCCTGTCCGTGCTCAACACCGGCGGCTATCTCTTCGTTGTGATCGTCGGCTCGTTCGTGGGTTACATGATCAGTGCGTGGCTGGCCGACCGTCTGGGTCGTAAGCGCACGCTGATACTGTTTGCGGTCTGCTCATTCCTGACCGTGACCGCGTACACCTATCTGCCCATCAGCAACTCAGTCATGCTGGTGCTGGGATTTCCTCTCGGCTTTTTCGCATCGGGATCGTTCAGTCCGGTTGGCGCATTCTTTACGGAACTATTTCCCAGCCGGTTGCGCGGCTCTGGTCAGGGATTCTCCTATAACTTTGGACGCGCCATCGGCGCGCTGTTTCCAACCCTCGTTGGCTATCTCAGCGCGCGAATTACCTTGGGGCATGCTATCTCAGCCTTTGCCGTGGCCGCTTATCTCGTCATGATCCTTGCGGTACTCCTGCTGCCCGAGACCACAGGGAAAGAGCTGAAGGTATACGAGTGAGCTGCGTTCCGTCACGACAAGCCTTGTAAGCGCACGCCTGCTGTTTTGAGCTGCTGAGCGACCTCACGAGCGATGGCCCCGCTGCCCGGCGTATCCGAGTGAATGCAGATGGTATTCGCTTCAACCGCGAATTCGGAGCCGTCGCTAGCGATAACTCTATGCCGAACCGCAATGTCAACGGCTTGCTGAGCGGCGCGGGCCGGGTCGTCAAGTAGAGCTCCGGAAAGAGTACGTTTACGCAAAGTGCCGTCAGGCTCATAAACGCGGTCAGCGTAGGCTTCAGCCGCGCAACGCAAACCCACCCCTCGCCAGGCCTCCAGAGCAGACGAATCGGCTTGGCCGATCATGACGAGATCAGGATCGATGGCTTTCACGGCACGGCCAATGGCGAGCGCGACCTCGCGGTTGGTGTTGGCTGCGTGATACAGCGCGCCGTGTGGCTTCACGTGCACTAGCCGCATGTCCAAAGACGCGGCAATCTCCGCCAGCGTCCCGATTTGCAGGCTTACTGACGCCTCGATTTCCGTCGGCGACAGTGTGGAGTCGATACGGCCAAAATTCGCGCGGTCAGGATAGCTCGGATGTGCACCGACTGCGATCTTCAACTTGCGAGCGGCGGTCAACGTCTCCTGCATGGTTCGTTCATTGCCCACATGTCCGCCGCACGCAATGTTGGCTGAGGTAATGTAGCGCATCAACTCGAAGTCAGTTCCACTGGCCAGCGATTCTTCCGACTCACCCAGATCAGCGTTGATATCGATGGTCATGTCGCTCATTCGAAAATCTCCTGTATCCAGCGCTCCTGCGCGCGGAGCAACTGCACCGCTTCTGGAATGGCCACCTCCGCAAACCGCACCTCGTCGCGAGGTCGCAACTGGCCGACGCGGTGCATATCGGCTGCGATCACATTTGCGATCTTGGGATATCCTCCGGTCGTCTGCTGATCGACAAACAAGATAATTGGCTGGCCATCCTGTGGCACCTGAATAGCCCCAAGCGGAATTCCGTCCGTCAGCAGCTCAGATTGTTCTCGCGGGCGAATGCTCTCTCCCTTCAGCCGCAGGCCCGTTCGATCGGACTGCTCGCTGATGATGTACGCGCTGGAAAACAGCTTCTCGAAAGTCTCCGGCCCGAACCAGTCCTGCTGTGCGCCTTTGGTCACACGCAGGGGCCCCGACCGACGTCGCGAGTCAAGTCCACCGTGGCGCAAAAAGCGCAGAGGCAATGAGCCATTCTTGCGAACCTGCAACACATCGCCGCTCTGCAATCTGCGCCCCTTGAATCCTCCAAAGTGGCCAGGGACAAAAGTCGACGCACTGCCCAGGAGCCGCGGAATGTCGAATCCACCTTGGACAGCGACATAGCAGCGCGCGCCGCTCGGCATGTTTCCGCATCTCAAGAGCGCCCCAGCGGGAAGATCGAACGCCGTATTGAGCGGCACTTGCGCGGAGCCGGCTTTGCATTCGCAACTGGCGCCAGCGAGGGCGACGGTGGCGGACGCTTCGAATTCCAGGGTTGCACCCACCAGCGTCATCTCCAGCGCAGCGGCATTTTCATCGTTGCCCACCAGCAGATTAGCAATGCGGATCGACAAGGGGTCGGCGGCTCCGGCGGGAGAGATACCGAGGTGAGCATAACCGTAGCGTCCAAGGTCCTGAACGGTCGTAAAGAATCCCGACTTAACCACCCGGATCGTCATGTGAGCCCAACCTCGGCGCTTCGCCGCAAGTCTTCGAAGGTCGCACGATCAATCGGAGAGAATCTCATTAGATCTCCTGGTTGTAAGCGAGTTGGCGGCGTTGCTTCGGGATCGAACATGCGCACGGGTGTTCGTCCAATCAGCTTCCAGCCTCCGGGAGAGTCAAAGGGATAGATTCCTGTCTGACCGCCGGCGATCCCAACACTTCCGCCGGCAATGGATCGCCGAGGGGTCGTCAGCCTGGGCGTATGCAAAACTTGCGGCAACCCGCCGAGGTAAACGAACCCCGGAGAGAACCCGAGGAAACACACCAGATAGGTTGGCGAGGAATGTAGTCTAACTACCTCATCCACCGAAAGGCCTGCATGCTGCGCGACATCCGGCAGATCAGGGCCGAGCTCGATGTCGTAACACACCGGAATGGTGACGACGGCAGCGGGCCGATCGACCGTGGAGTCGCTCGCGACTGTTAGTTGTTGGACGACAGTGCTCAATTCATCGTGAGTCAACCGCAGCGGATCGAAATCAATCAGCAGCGACGCGTATCCCGGATGCAGGTTGCGGATTCGCGGATCCTTCCGGGCATGAAGTGAGCGAAACAGCGCAATCACGCGCTGGTGGAGTTCCGGCGAGATTTCATTCCCGAAGACAACCAACAGTGACGAGTCGCTCGCAGGAATAACCTTCATAGGTTCGCGCAGTAGCCCTACAGTTTTCCGAACCGTTCACGGCTGCCGATTTGTCGTCCTATCGGTTTGTCGTCGGGTATGCACGGATTGTAGCGCCTTCCTTTCCACTCCTGCTCTGCTGAACGTTATGGTTACTGCTCACCTATTTGAAGGCTGAAACACGCGGCGCAATGGACTTATGGCCCCGCAATCGGCGCACCTGGGCCACACTGTATATGGCGCATCCCAGGGCAACCGGAAGCATCCAGGCGGCATTAAGCTTCAGGCCCAGGTTTACACCAGAAAATCCCAGGAGCGGCACATACGGTTCCAGATACTGGAACGCTCGTTTTCTGTCGGTCATGCTCTGCAGGAGATACAGTAGGCCGAGGAAAGCCAGCGTCCCGGCAAAAATGGAAACCGGATGAATGTGCGAGGTATTCCAAAAAGGCAAGTCGGAATAAAAGACATCCTCGACGGCAACGATTACGGCGCAACCCCACAGCGCCGATATAGCGAACGCAAGGCCGGTAGGGTCCTGCTGGCGTTTTTGTCTGCGTCTTCTATTCATGCGGTCCTAAGGAGCAGCAATCTGGAACCGCAGAACCGACTGCGCTATGCGGTACTGATATTTGGAGGCAGCAAACTGGATTTGTGCTTCCGTCTGCTGCAGTTGTGCCTGGCTTAGCTCTACGATCGAACTCAGGCCCAGGCTGTAACGCGTCTGCGCCAAGTTGAAGGCAAGATTTGTCTGGTCCACGAACTGCTGCGATACTCCGATGCGGTTATAGGCTGTGATCGCATTCAGCCAAGCCATGCGGACGTCATTGGCGATTCGGTCTTCTAAGTCACGCAGTTGCTCTGCATCAGCCTGGGCTCGCAATCCAGCTTCGCGCGAGCGTGCTGGATAAAGAAAGCCGTTAAAGATGGGAACGTTGACATTCACTCCAACCGCTCCGTACCAGGTGGTAAACGGCGACACTCCGGCGATGGTGCGGCTGAAAGGGGTGCGGCCAACGACGCCGAGCGCTTCGATATCCGGGAACAAGAGATCTCGCTCTGCTTTTTGAAAATGCTGGGAGGCCTGATATTGATAGGTCTGCGCGGCAATCTCCGGTCGGTTGCTGAACGCCTCGTCCTGTAACTGAGCGACAGCATCGGGAGGCGGCTTCAACTCAGCATCGTTGTCCACAAGTTCAAACTCCTGTTGCACGGGATAACCTAGAATCTGGGAGAGTGTGGAGAGTGCCGCCTGATAATTGTTCTGCGCGTCCAATAGAAGCAGTTTTGACTGCGCCAGATTAGCGTCGGCAAAACTCACGTCAAGCTGCGAGCGAAGCTTGTTCTGAAACAGGGTTGTGATCTGGTCCGACACTAGTTGCCGCGCGCTGACGGTTTGCTCCGCGACCTTCTGAAGTGCGAAAGTTTGCAGCGCATTGTAAAAAGCTTCATCAATGGCCAACTTGATTTGGTCGGCGGTCGCCAAGGCATTCATGTCAGCGGCCTTGGCGCGGAGCGCCGCTGTCGCAACCAGATTATTGGTGCGACCGAAGTCGGTAATCATTTGCGACAGCGTGAGCCCGCCTGCGGCGCGCTCGTACACAATCGGGTTGTTCAGATTACCGGCCGCTATCCGTGAGCCTTCATGGGGTTCAACCGCCGTCAAACTTCCATAGACATTTGGGTAATAGGCAGCCTTCTGTTCGCGAGTTACTTGATTGGACGCGAGAGAGAGCAACCGGTATACCGAGATCTGGGGATTGTTTTTTAGCGCTAGGGCCTCGGCGTCCTGCACGGTCAGCCGTTGCACCACGCCGCTGGTGGGCAACCTCAGAGGAGCCGGAGCCGTAGGAGCCGGCGGCATCTGTGGCGGCGGAAGAGTCTGTTGCGTTTGCGCCGGCGTAGTTACTGATTGCTGTGGAAAAGTGGCCGGCGGCACAGCATTTGCCTGCGCGGCCAGCGGGATGCTGGACAACACAACTGCAATCACAAGCCAGAAGATCGTGCATCTCAAGCTTGCACCTCCTGTCGCGGCTGCGCCTCTTCCTTGCGATGGATCAGCAAGTACGCGGCGGGAACGATGAATACGGTGAGCACTACCGACACCAGCAGACCGCCGATGATGGAGCGGGCCAGCGGTGCGTATTGCTCGCTGCCCGCTTCCAGAGCCAACGCCATGGGGACAAGGCCCAACAAGGTTGCCAGAGATGTCATAAGAATTGGCCGCAAACGTACGCGGCAAGCCAGTGCCACGGCTTCTCGTATCGGCATGCCGCCTTCGCGATAAATGCGTGTCACATCCACGATCAGGATGCTGTTGGAAACTACGATACCGGTCATCATCAGTACGCCCATCAGCGACATGACATTCAGAGTTGTACCCGTGATCAGCAGAAACAGAATGACGCCCGTAATGCCGGACGGTATTGCCAGCAGAATGATGAAGGGGTCGATAAACGATGCGAACTGCGCCATCAGGATCAGATAGACCAGCACAATCGCCAGCAGCAGACCCACCCCGAAGCTAACGAATGATTGGTGCATCGCCACCACCGAGCCCCGAATCTCGACGCGAATGTTAGGCGGTAGCTTGGTTTGGTCGATGATCTTCTGCACCTTACTGGCGAGCGCGCCTAGGTCTTCGCCCTTGGGGGAGACATACACGTCGATCTTGCGAAAGAGTTGGTAGTGATCCACTTCAGTTGGAGTGTTGATCATTTTGATATCGGCCACGTTCTCCAGCATGGTGGTATTGCTGTTGTCCTTGGCGTGCAGTGGAATTTGCTTGAAATCTTCCATGGTCATGGAGCCAAGCTGGTGTTTGGTGTACTGCACGGTGAGGAAGTAGTTGTTGCCGCTATGCGGATCGACCCAGTAACTTGGCGCGATCATGCCATTGGAGGTCAGCGCCGTCACCACGTTGTCTACAACGTCGGTCGCCGTCAGTCCCAATCTCGCCGCCATCTCGCGCCGTACGTTCAGCTCGATGCCGGGATAATCCAGGTCCTGAGGGATGAGTACGTCACTTACCTGGTTCAACTGGCGCAGCTTACCGGCAATCTCGGTGGCGACTTCGTAGGCGGCATGCTGATTATTGCCGCTCACCTGAATGTCGATGGGCGCGGGCATTCCCATGTTCACCACCGAATCGACGAGCCCTCCGGTTTGGAAATAGGTAGAGAGTTCGGGCAGGTCAGAATCCAACTTTCGCCTTACGCGATCCATGTACGCAAAAGTGCTGACCTTGTGATCTTTATGCAGGCTCACCTGGACGAAGGCCGTGTGTTGCGCCGAATTGCTGGTATAGATCGATGACAAGTCCGGAGTCATGCCGATATTGGAAACGATCATTTGCAGGTCGTCTTTGCCGATCACCTCACGAATATCGTCTTCTACACGCGCGATGTACTGGTTGGTGACTTCCAGGCGAGAGCCGGTGGGAGCTTTCACATTGATAACGAACTGACCGGGATCGGTGCGCGGAAAGAAGGCAACGCCAAGCAGCGGAAATAGTGCCAGGCTCACCACAAAGCTGGCCATAATGATGACCACCGTCGCCACCGGTCGCGCGAGCGCCTTGTCAACAGCCGCATCGTACCGCCCAAGCATACGGTTGTACCGATGATTGAAGCCGGCCACGAACTTTCCAAACATTGACTTAGTCTGCTGGTGTCCGCCGTGTCCGTGTGCCGTTTTGATGAACTTCGCGCAGAACAACGGCACCACCGTCATCGCCACCAGATAGGACGCCGCCAGCGCCAGCACCACGCCCAGCGCTAACGCCGTGAACAGGTACTTGCTAACACCGTAGAGAAAGATGACCGGGAAGAAGACGATTGCAGTGGTGAACGTGGCCGCCAAGACCGCAAGTTGAACTTCCTGCCCTCCGCGCTCGGCAGCCGTCACCGCATCTTCACCTTCCTCCATGTGGCGGAAGATGTTCTCCAGCACAACCACCGAGTTGTCGATCAGTCGCGACAGCACCAGCGCAAGTCCGCCAAGAACCATGGTGTTGATGGTCCCGCCGAAGACGTTCAGCAATAGGAAGGCCGCCAAACACGAGACCGGAATGGATATCAAGACAGAGATGGTGCCACGCATCGATCCCAGGAAGATCAGGATCATCACGGCGGTCAGCACCAGCCCAATGCCACCCTCGCGCAATACATTAGAGACGGCGATCTTCACATACTGTGACTGGTCAAATACAACGTTGGTGACCAGCGAGGAGGGTACGTCCAAGAGATGTTTAATTCGGTCTCGCACCCCATTCACAATCTCGATGGTGTTACTATTGCCGCCCTGCTTCAGAATCGGCAGATAGACCGACTTCTGACCATCTACACGAACGATGTTGTACTGAATTGCAGAGGAGTCTTCGGCATGCCCGATGTCTCCGAAGCGAAGTACGCCGTTGCCAATGGCTTTAAGCGGCACATCATTCATCTGCGAGATATTCGGCAGCTGGCTGTTGCTGTAGATGTTGTAATCCTTAGGACCAATGCGCACATCGCCCGCCGGCAGGATCTTATTCGAGTCGTTGATGACGTTGACCACGTCCATGGGGCTCATCTGCGCCGCTTCCAGCTTTACCGGATCCACATAGAACTGGATCTGGCGATACTTGCCGCCATATGGCTGCGGTACCGAGGCGCCTGGTACGTTAGCAATCTGATTGCGAACGTTGAACTGCCCTTCATCGTGCAGTTGCGTTTCGTTGAGTCCTTGGCCTTTGAGCGTGACCAGGCACACCGGCAGACTCGAGGCGTCGAACTTCAGGACAACCGGAGGCAGTGTCCCCTGCGGCAGGCGGCGCAGGTCTGCCATTGCAAGGTTGGCAATTTCACTGACCGCAGCATCGGCGTCGGTTCCCGGCTGAAAGTAGACTTTGATCAAGCTGACACCCGTCAGCGAGCGGGATTCGATGTGGTCGATGTTGCTTCCCAAAGTGAAAAAGCGCTCGAAGGTGTCGGTTATGTTGGCCTCAACCTGCTGCGGAGGCATGCCGCTGTAGAACGTAGCTACCACGACCACAGGTATATCGATCGGCGGAAACAAATCCACGGGCATGCGCGCCACCGTGGTCACCCCAACCACCACAATGGCCAGGCAAAGCATGAGAATGAAAAAGGGATAGCGAATCGCAAAACTTGGCATGGTAAGTTACTCCGAACCAGCGCCGTTGGCGTTCAGAACGCTAGTTTTAGGCCTAACTAATTCTCCCGGCTGATAGCTACCCAAGTTGCCCACGATCACCTTCTCTCCCTCCGTGAGCCCTGAGAGTATTTCGACATTGTTCGAGCTCTCCACCCCCACTTCCACTGGGCGAGACTGGACATGATTTTGGGGGTCCACCACCATCACAGTGGTCTTATTGTTCTCGCCGTGCTGTATGGCCTGGATAGGAACGGTGAGGGCGTTGGGGCGGCTGTTGGCGCTCAGGGTGACATCCGCGTACATGCCAGGTTGCAGATGATAAGTGGGATTGGGAACATCGATCTCCACCTGCATGGTTCGAGTCGACATATCGAGAGAGTCGGTGAAACGGGTTACTTGGCCCGTGAAGTGTTCTCCCGTGGCCTGCACGTGCACGTCAGCCGAATCTCCAATTCTGACTTTCGATGCAAGCGATTCGGGCACAGGAATGCGCAAACGCAGAACATTGATTTGAGCGACGGTCACGACCGGCAATCCGCTCGTGTTCGAGGTTCCTGCTTGCACCAGGGAGCCCGTATCCGAGAAGCGCCAGGTCACCACGCCATCGTATGGAGCCGTAATTTTGGCGTAGTCGAACAGGGCGGCGTAGTGTTCTTGATTGGCGCGTGCGACTTCCAATTGCTGCTGCGCGGCTGCCAGCGCCGACTTGGCGGCTTCAACCTGCGCCTGGGAAGCTCGATCTTTCGCGGTAGCATCATCGAGTTCCTGTTGGGCAATGAGCCCAGGCCGCGCTTTGTCCGTATTGACCAATCGCACGGCATTGGCATGCAAGGCAACGTTGTCAGCTTCCGCCCGCGCCACATCGCTGTGGGCCCGCTGGATTTCTTCTTCCGCATGGTGCACTGCGGCTTTCGCTTCGTCGACCTCGGCGACGAGTTCTGGAATCTCCAGCACCGCCAGTACCTGCCCGGTGTGGACCCGATCGCCGATATCGACATAGATGTTGCGGATATAGCCGGCTACCTTGGCGTGCAGCTCGACATTCTGGTATGGGATGAACTGACCCGCGATGGAAAGCGAAGTGGCGATGGTCTCACGTTTGACGGGAGCAACTGCAGCGTACGGAATACGCTCGCTTTCGGCGTGCGACCCATTTGCGCCATTAGGCGACCCGGCCCGGGCTCGCTTTACCACGATGACCGCGACGAATAGACATACAACGAAAACCCCTAACACAAGTAATTTGTGCCAACGGCGAACCTGCATGAACTTCCTCATTTCCACTGAAGCGGCCTTGTTAGGCCAGAATCCGCTCAGCGTGAACTATTGGGCCGGAACAGAAAACCGGAATCCAGGATAAGCGGACAAAAATTAAGAAATAATAGGCCGAGGAAATGCTAGGCTTGGAAGGGCGGAGGCCGCAGAAAACGGCGAACGTATCGTAGAGAAATACTTCTTGGCGGCAGAGTTATACGAGCGGTTTTAGCAAGAGACTGCCGCTGCAGGTGCAGCGCGAACAAGCACAAGAGGAGCATGCAGAACAGCACACTGCTGCCTACCTCAACCGACGGAACTTCCATCTTCTGTCCGCTAAGCCACAGCTTCGAAGCCGTAGACGGAGTTACTTTTGCCGGTGCCCCGCCATTGTAGACACCGGTTTTCGCATGCAAAGCAAACAGGAACACAAGGACGCACAGCGCCAGCAAGAGCGTACGCTGCAGTCTCTCGTCGCAGATGGAAGGAAATTTCACTGCTTACTAAAGCCGCACATCACTAACACTATAACGTGAGAACCCTCAATTCGTGAGCAAGTTGTCCAAAAAACTGCAGCTAGCGGCCCACAACCAAACCGGGATAGCATGCCAGAGACTCCGAACATGTCCTGCCACTACCTCGGCTTAGCTGAGTTACACCTCCACTAAATTATTGAAGTTAATAGCGTGTCAGTTCTGCGAAACCCTTGCTCCGGAAACCTCTTGGTTACCCTAGGCGCGGTTCGGCGGCGGAGCTAGCCCTTTGCCTTTGACTTTGTTTTTCTAATTTCCTCCAGCCGCGTCTTGATGCGCTTCTCCACGCCTTCCTCGGAGGGATGATAGTACACGCGATTCTTCAAATGGTCGGGCAAGCACTGCATGTCGGCCACTTTCGACTCCAGATCGTGTGCGTACTGATACCCCTTGCCGTAGTCGAGTGCCTTCATCAGCCCAGTCGGCGCGTTGCGCAGATGCAGGGGGACGGGTTCTTGCGCAGTCTGCTCGACATCCTCCTGCACCGCGCCATATGCCACATACAAGGCGTTGGACTTGGGAGCGGCACACAGATACACGACCGCCTGCGCCAGCGCCAGGTCGCCTTCGGGAATGCCAAGGAAATCGAAGGCATCGCGGGCGCTCAGAGTGACGCTCAGCGCATTCGGATCGGCGAGCCCGATGTCCTCAACCGCCATTCGCACCACCCGTCTGGCCACATATAACCGGTCCTCCCCCGCTTCCAGCATCCGTGCTAACCAATAGAGCGCCGCATCGGGATCGCTGTTCCGAACGCTCTTGTGTAGCGCGGAGATCAGGTTGTAATGCTCTTCGCCGGCCTTGTCGTACATCAGTACACGCTTCTGCAGCGCGTCAGTGACAATGGTGTCGGTGATGCGGGGCCTGGTGGCCGTCTTCTGCTGCTCGGCTGCCAGAGTGGCCGCGACTTCCAGCACGTTGTAGGCGCTGCGAGCGTCTCCGCTGGAGTACGCCGCAATCTTCTGCAGGACATCGTCGTCCGTTTCAAGGTGCGCTTCGCCCAGGCCGCGCTCCGTGTCTTCGAGGGCCCGTCGCAGTAAGAGCACGATCTGCTCCTCCGACAACGGCTTCAGCACGTAGACGCGGCAGCGTGACAGCAGCGCCGAGATCACTTCAAACGACGGGTTCTCGGTGGTCGCCCCAATCAATCGGATGCTGCCCTTTTCGACGTAAGGAAGAAAGGTGTCCTGTTGGGCTTTGTTGAAGCGGTGGACTTCATCTACGAAAACGATAGTTCGTGTGCCGTATTGACGCGCTCGTTCGGCATCGGCCATCACCTGCTTGATTTCCTTGATTCCGGTCAGAACCGCAGAAAATTCGACGAAATCCGCATGGGTCATGCGCGCGATAATCTTGGCGAGTGTCGTCTTACCGACGCCGGGCGGACCCCAGAAGAGCAGCGAGCCGGTGTCGTCGCGTTCGATCTGCACTCGCAAGGGCCTGCCGGGAGCAAGAATCTGCTCTTGTCCGACAAACTCATCCAGACTGCGCGGACGCATGCGATCGGCGAGCGGCCGGGTTTTGTCAACGGCATCGTCAGGCGGGATTTGCTGGAACAGATTCACAAGATTTGTTTCACCACGGAGGCACGGAGGACACGGAGTTTCTAAAGATCAAAGCCTGCCGGGCCAAGTTTGCGATGGGCGTCAACAGCAGCGCCGGTGATCTTGCCGGTGATCTCCGACTCCATCAAATACACCGAGCGGGGATTTTTTAGGAGACCCTGTGCTGAGTCCGGTATTTCGCTTATAGACCACATAGCCCGATTCTAGTCCTTCATATTATTTCTTATTCTCCTCCGTGCTCTCCGTGCCTCCGTGGTGAAATCGCCGTTCCTCTTTGCCGCGCCGCCTCATACAGCACAATCGATGCCGCAATACCCGCGTTCAGTGATTCCACTCTTGGAGAATGTGGAATCACAACAGACTCATCGACCTGCACTAACAGCTCCTTGGGAACGCCGGCGCCTTCGCTGCCCACGATGAAGGCCACGGGGCCGCGGAGATCCACGTTCGCAATCGGCGCGCCCTTATGTGAGGACGTCGCCAGCACGCGCACCGCGTGAGATTTGACCTGGTGCAGCCCTTGTGCCAACTCGACCTTCACCATCGGCAATCGGAACAACGATCCCGCCGATGCCCTCACTACTTTCCAATTCCAGGGGCTGACGGTGCGCTCGCCAAGCAGCAACCCGGTAGCCCCAAACGCTTCGGCCGAACGCGCAATCGTGCCTAGGTTTCCCGGATCCTGCAGGCCAGCAACCGCCGCCAGCAACGCTGGTGCGGGAACCAGTACTTCCGCCAACGTAAACGACTTCACCCGCACCATAGCCGCCACCCCTTGCGGAGTGTCGCTGGGTACAGCGCTACCGAAAACCTCATCCGGCAGCAGCAGCGCTTGGGTGTGCGCCGACAACTGCGGCAGCAGCTTGTGCACACGCTCTCTCGCAGACTCGCTAAAGAAGACGGTGGAGAGCCGCAATCCGCTGCGAATCGCCTCCTCCACGATGTGCATGCCTTCCACGGCAACTTCGGCGTTCGCATTGGGCGCAGCCTCGGCGAAGGCCCGCCGTAGTTCCTTCACTTGCGCATTTTGCCCGCTGGAGACCCGGCGTAAACGATCTTCCATTTCGATGAGGTTGGCCACGGCTCTCCCAACCGCGGTCTATCGTACACCGGCTATCACAGCTTGTAGTGGCTGAGGCGTGGTAATCTGCTCAGTTGTCGTGGCAAGGGGCAATATGTTACGTTTTCGCTCCATCAGCTCCAGTTACTAAAGAAGAGGTCTGGGTGCGTCCCGAAATCGTCAAGATCAGCAGTCAGGAGCCGGAAACCTCGCTGGTGTCGTACGTGGCGGAGAAAATCCGCGCGGGCGAGGTATTGGGCATGCCAACCGACACCTTCTACGGCCTGGCGGCGGATCCTTTTAATCTGCACGCCGTTGACCGGGTCTACGAGATCAAGTCACGCTCCCGACACAAGCCGCTGTCGCTACTGATCGAGTCAGTCGACCAGGCCGCCGAGCTGGCATGGCCAGTCCCGGAGATTTTCTACCTTCTGGCTCGCCGCTTCTGGCCGGGGCCGCTGACCATCATTGTGAAGGCCGATCCCAAACTGCCGCTCAAAGTAACCGCCAATACCGGTAATGTCGCCTTGCGAGTGCCCGCCGCGGAAATCCCGCTGGCTATCATCCGGGCCGGAGGCCTGCCCATCACAGCCACTTCGGCCAACCTCAGCGGCGAAAGCGAGTGCACCTCGGCTTTGCAGGTGCGAGACCAGCTGGGAGATTGCTTGTCTATCATTGTCGATGGCGGCCAATCGCCTCGCGAGAAGCCTTCCACCATTATCGACCTGACGAGCGACGACGGAACCTGGCGGGTGATGCGGCATGGCGCCATTCCGGAAGAACAGATTGTCGAGCTTTTGGGCGGCCAGGAGTAGGTCGCCACGGCCGAACAAGACTCCAACCTTCATCTCTCCCGCTGGATCGTAGCCCTCGCCGCAATCGTTGCGGCCGGATTCCTCCTGTACACGAGTTGGCAGATCATGCGCGAAGCCGGCGTGGATGAAGCCCGTCCCGCTGACGCCATCGTGGTGTTCGGCGCGGCAGAGTACGTGGGTCATCCTTCGCCGGTTTATCGCGCGCGACTGGATCACGCTTACGATCTTTTTCAGCGCGGCCTGGCGCCCGTCATCATCACCACCGGCGGCGCGGGCAAGGATCCACACTATAGCGAAGGCCAGGTTGGCCGTGACTATCTGGAGGCACGCGGTATCCCGGACGAGAACCTGATCGCCGAAACCCAGGGCGGCGACACCGACCAGTCAACCCAGCGGGTTGCCGTCATCATGCATGCCAACGACATGCACAGCGCCCTGCTGGTCAGCGATGCGTATCACCTCTACCGGGCAAAGAGAATGATGATGCGCGAGGGAGTGACGGTGTACATTTCGCCGCGTCCCGGCTCGATTCCGAAGACGGCCCTCGCGCGCTGGATGTCCGCCCTGCGCGAGAGCTTCAGCTACATGCTGTATCGCGCGCACGTGAGGTAGGGTTCGGTTGGCAATCCGGCGAGAAGCCTGAGGTCATTCTGAGATGTACGTCGCTAAAGAAGAGTTCATATTGAAGCTTGCCTCCGGTCGCAGCGTCCTGCACCTGGGTTGCGTCGGCTTCACTGATCTCGCCGCCGGCGACCGAGTCAGATCAGCGGAGCAGAGCCTGCATTGGAAACTCACCCAACTGTCGGAGACCGTCGGGATCGACCGCAGCGTTGCGGTCATCGACGAATACCGGAAGCTCGGAGTATTCACCAATATCGTCGCTGGAGATGTTGAACGGCTGGACGAACTGCAAATCGAACGGAAGTTCGACGTCGTGATCGCGGGCGATATTATCGAGCACCTGTCTAACCCCGGGCGGATGTTGGATGGTATCAAGAGGTTCTGTACAGAGAGCACCCAGGTCGTCATCACGACCCCTAATGCGTTTGGCGCCCCGAACTTTCTCAGGTATTCAGCAGGAAAGTTCCGAGAAGGCGCTGAACATGTGATGAGCTTCAACGAGCAAAGTCTTGTTACCCTGCTGAATAGGCACGGATATTCAATCAGCGAACTGCATACGTGCTTTCAGCCGCGGTCCGCGGACCAGCACTCCACCTTTTTCTTCACACTGGGAAGAATGGTGTTCGAGTTGTTCCCTCGTTTTGGCGGCACTCTGCTTGCCGTGGCGAGGGTTTAGGGCAACAACCGCCTAGACAAGTTTAGGTTTTGGTGTAATCGAACTACCCCCTTGGCTTTTCGCTGTTCGTTTTTCGCTTTTCGCTAGGACCTCTGCTCCGTTATCCCTAACCGAGTCGAAGCTGCTTTCGTCCACGGCGCGAACCGCAGATCCCTACGGTTCGGACTAAAGTCCTCTCTCGGATGACCATGTGGGATGTTTTGTTGCGAAGAGCGAACGGCGAAGAGCGCTAAGGGAGAAGCGAATCGCGGAGAACGAATAGCGGCTCTTATTTCACCAGCGCCAGAACTCGTGCCGGGCCACCGGATCCCCCCTCAAGCTTGATCGGTGCCACTACCACCGTGGCCCCGGATGGCGGCACTAGCCCTAGATTGGCCACGTTCTCCAGATGGTAAACGCCCTGCTTCGACGTAAACAGGTGCACCGGGTACGTCGTGCTCTCGCCGATGTCAACGCTCATGGTATCGATGCCAAGTCCTACCACGCCGCGTGTCTTCACCAGAAACTTCGCCGCTTCCAGCGAGTAACCCGGGTAGTGCGAGAGGCGATCGCCTCCCACGTTGCGAAACTCTTTTTGCGAGTTCCAACGCTCATCCCATCCGGTATAGGCCATGACCACGGCTCCGGCGGGAATTTCGCCGTGCGCGTTTTCCCAATCGGCAATATCTTGCACACCAACTTCGTAATCTGGATTGCTCCTGGCTTTACTGCGAACGTCCAGCACGACCAGCGGACGCACCAATCTCTCGGCTGGAATCTGGTCCACCGTCCACATGCCTTTGGCGAAATGCGCGGGCGCGTCCAGGTGGGTGCCGTAATGCTCCTGGGTAGTGAAGACGCGCGAGTAATATCCATCGCGCTCGATGTTACCCGACTCCCTCGCCTGGAAAGGCGACTGCTCACTGCCCTCCCAGTTAGGCGAATCGTCGTTTAAGTTGTGGGTTAGATCGATGACCGCGCGATAGACATTCGGATCGGACATGACAGGTTTGTGCTGTGCGATTAATAACAGCGCCAGCGCCAGACTACAGCCTATCGCAAATGTCTTCCAGTTGAACATGCCGTTACATCCCCGAAGCCAGCCTCCTTAATCGATGCTCATAGAGGGTTGGACGGTTCGATGAATTGGATGTCACCGCGCGTTTGCAACAAAGGAACGGAGTTACTACAAACGATGTGCCACATGCGGCAGTTGAGTTCCTATTTGGAAAGGCCGCAAACACCTGAGTTGTATCCATAGCCGGGCAAAAGACTATGCGCCTCTGCGAAGGAGGAGAAGTCCTCGGCCCAGAGGTCTTCGCCAAACTCTTTGACGACATCCCAGACCTGCAACTCAACAATTTCGTCCGAGATAACCTGGTGCGTGCTAGTGATGAATAGCTGGGTTCCCACAGGTATGTAATTCCAGTCCTCCGCGCTTTTGAACAAGGCCGCAAGCTTGGCGCCCACATCGGGAATGAGATTTACGATGTCCACTACCAGGTCGATAAACGCGTCATCAGGTGGCAGCAGCGGAACGATGTCCTGGTAATTTTCATAGCGGGTCTGGTTGAACCACCGCTGGAAGCCGCCCTGGAAGTTGATATCTCCCGGCTTCGGAGATGCAAAGGTCACCAGCGGCTGGATATTTGGAATCCCCAAATTTTGCCCCAATATCCAAGCCCCTATGCTCGCCATGGCACCGCCTTTACTATGCCCGGTGATATAAACCGGATTGTTCTCGCCAGGCTTACAGTTGGAAATCAGGGTAGCGACAGCCTGAATGATTGAGGTGGTTGCATCGAAGAAACCACTGTGGACCTGGCCCGGCACCTTGTTGGGCCCGCTGAGACAACTGGTGGGCTCGGCAAAAAAGTTTTGCAACCAGTCGAAAAGGCTGTCGGGGTCGCTCTCTTTCGGCGGCAGGGTTCCGCGGAAGGCCACGATAATGCCAAATGGCGTCTGCCCGACGGTCGCGGCGTCGATCAGCGTAATACCCCCGCCGCAAGCAGGCTGCGGGGTGCTGGTATACGGAACATTCGGGCTGTATATCGAATCCGGTGTATAGGTGCACGTACCGGGCGCAATGTTGTAAGCCGCTCCGCAAGCGTTCAAGAGGATGCAGTTCAGGTTAGACGGTGGTGGCGTGCTCATGATTGGATCTCCTTCCTCAGCTTTGGTTAGGGGTTCAGCACTGGATAGTTGCTAAGAGTGGGAAGGGCCATCTTACGCTAGTTCGTTCTTTGCAGCGTAAACCCAAACCACAACGAGTTCGAACCGTTATAGTTAACATCCGATCGTTGCTGAGTTGTGAACCCCATATGCTCGGCTTTCAGCAGGCAGTTGTTGCAGGGCTTTTCCAGAATGATCTGGTAGCGGCCATCGCGCCTGGAATTCGCCGTACCGACGACAGCGCCGCTGGCATCGGTCAACGTCACCTTGGCGCGTGGCATCGGCCAGCCACCCTCATCGGTCACCACGCCCTGCACTTTGCCACGCGGTGGCAGGCCTTCGGGCAGGTAATCGCGCATGATATATCCCGGCCCGCGCAATGGCCGGCCGCCGAGCTGTCCTGTGACTTTGTCATGCTCCAGCGCGAGCGTGCCATTCACGAACACGTATTCGAAGCCTACTGACGGCCTGTTTGGGTCCTCGAAGGTAGCCAGGTCTCGCACTTTTTCAGGATCGAAAATGGTGATATCGGCGAAGTAGTCCGTGCGTAGCAGTCCCCGATGGTTAAGGTGCTCGCGCTGCGCCGGCAGCGAAGTAAACTTGCGGATTGCATCTTCCAACCGCAGGACGTGCTCCTCGCGCACATATTTGCCGAGAATACGAGCGAAGCTTCCGTAAGCTCGCGGATGCGACTTCGACTCACCTAGCGGACCGGTCGGGCTGATAGCGCCATAATCAGTACCGACACTCACCCAAGGCTGCTGCATGGCCAGCTTCACGTCGGACTCACTCATCAAGAAGTAAACCGCGCCGGTATTGTCGCGATCGGCGATTACCAGGTCCATCAGCGCATCGACGGGATCTTTGTTTTCCATCTTCGCAATCTGCGCAACGGTTTTACCTTCATACTGGCGTAGCTTCGGGTCGAGCACGGACACCACCAGCACGCCATCGGCGCCTCCAACCTCACGGTACAGGTTCTCGAACGAACCCCCAGTACTGTCAAGGTCTTTGCGAATCTGCTGGCGTGTCGCGGGATTTTTCAGTCGCTTGACGAATTCGTCGGCGCCGCCGGCGTGATACTTCGGGGGGATGGACGCGCCCAGCGAGGTGGCGGCGCCGATGTAGGGATACTGATCGGCGGTCACATCAACTCCGCTGGCGCGCGCCTTCTCGATGGCTGCGATCACCTGCGGCATCTTGCCCCAATTCTGCTCACCCGCAACTTTCAGGTGAAAGATTTCTACCGGGATGCCGGCTTCGCGTCCGATGCGAAACGCTTCGTCGAGCGCATGCATCTCTGAGTCGCCCTCACCGCGAATGTGCGAAGCATAGATGCCACCCTTCTTCGCCGCCACCTTCGCCAGCGCAATCAGCTCATCGGTCTTGGCATACGATCCCGGCGCGTAGATGAGCGCGCTGGAGAGTCCCATGGCGCCATCGCTCATAGCGTCGTCGACCATGATCTCCATCTGCTTCAGTTCGTCGGCGGTAGGAGCACGATCGCCAGTGCCAATCACCATGTGACGCACCTGCGCGGCTCCTACATAAGTCGCGAGGTTGATACCGCTTCCCTGCTTGGTCAGTCGCTGGAAATATTCTTCCAGAGACTTCCAATCGGGCGTGATGTGGAAGTGCTGAAAATAGTCGGCATGCTCCTGGTTGAGTACGTCGTTAGTCGGGGCAATGGAGTCGCCTTCGCCGGTAATCTCGGTGGTGATGCCCTGCGTGAGTTTGCTGACCGCCTGCTTGTCGATGAGCAGGTTGGTCTCTGACTGCCCCAGCATGTCGATGAATCCCGGAGCGACGATCAGACCCTTGGCGTCGATGGTGTGCTTGGCCGCCAGAGAAGCATCGGCGCGGCCGACGAATGCAATGCGATCGCCTATGATGCCGACGTCGGCGTAGGTCCAGGGATTACCGCTGCCGTCGACGATGCGTCCGTTGCGGATGAGGTAATCGAACTCTTGCGCAAACAAAGAAGTCGCGAACCCCATCAGAAGCATAACCAACAACAAGCGTTGTCGTGACAAGATCATCTCCGAATAGGAATTTCAAGATCCTCGAGGGCCTAGAACCAAGCGCGTCATTTGCCAAGTGAACTCTGGAGGACGAAAATCCAGCGCCGTAGGCGTGGAACAGTTTAGCCCAGCACGCAGCCGCAGGCGGAGTGCTGGGTAGAACGAAAAACTACTGGAGTCCCGTAGGGACAGCACAGATTCTCTACCGACTTTCAACTGCGTACCCTGTCCATCACCATCGCTACCGTCAGCGCCAGATCGGCGGCGAACACTGTGCTCACAAAGTTGACGGCGTCGTTGCCCATTTTGCCGGAGGTTTCCCACGTCGCTCCCAGGATGCTGTCAACAAACATCCCGCCGATTCCTGCCAGTGCGATCAGCGGCGTCCAGTTCCAACTTACGATGTCGAAGGCTGCGCTTACCCACGCCACCAGGCAAGCCGCAAGGCATCCTGCCAAGGTTCCGATCACGCTGATTGCGCCATTGGTCCCGATCGGAGCTTCGTCGAAGCTTGTGATCATGTAAGCGGCCCGGGCGGAAGTCTGCCCGATTTCGCTGGAGGCGGTATCGGCAGCGGCTTCTGCCAAGGCAGCCATTGCCCCAATCAACACGACGCCGCTCAACCGTGGGAACCAGAGTGCCGGCAACGCGCATAGCGTGGTTGCGCCAAGATTGGCCAGTACCTGCGACGCTGTGCGGCCGGGTCCACGCTCGGCCACTCCAAGTTGTTGTTTGCGACCGTAACCCCAGCGGGTCGCCAGTGCTGTAATCACGAAGACCGTCAAGAGGGGAAGGAAGCCGGAGAGTCCGGTCGCAACCATTAGAATGAACGCCACCAGCACGCCCATCAGCGCTCCGCCGTCGGTCACGGAGCCTAAGGTTCGAGCGATGACCGCGAACCCAATGGCCACTACCGCGGCAGGTAAACCCCTTGAATGGAAGAGATTTGTCACGCGTCCCCGCCAGTATCGCACGAGACGGAGCATCGCCGCCGACACCCCCGACCGGCCACGCAGGACGGCCCGCCGCCACGACTATGCATCCCACGAAGACAGCCTCTAATGGCTTGGGGCTTGACATTGTGCGCCAGACACAGCACTATGCTGTCGCAGATTTGGTGCAATCCCAGTTCACAGGAATGGTAAGAATATGGCGTCTTCGGTTTGGTCTGGCTATTTAACCTTCGGTCTCATCTCCATGCCGGTGAAGTTATTTTCGGGCGCGCGTAGCAATCACATCTCCTTCAACATGCTGCACCGCGACGACAACACTCGCGTTAAACAGCAGCTCTGGTGTCCGCATGACGAGCGCGTCGTTGAGCGTAGCGAGATCGTAAAGGGCTACGAGTACCGTAAAGGCGAGTACGTCATTATCGAACCGGAAGAGATCAAGAAGATCGAGCCCAAGACTGCCAAGGCGATGGAGATTCTGGAATTCGTCGAGTACAAGGACGTGGATCCTATCTACTTCGAATCGTCGTACTATCTTGTTCCCGATGAAGCGGGCCGCAGGCCGTATGCGCTCCTGACGCGGGCAATGGAAGAAACCGGTTACGTGGCTATCGCCAAGCTCACCATGCACAATCGCGAATACACGGTGTTTCTGCGGCCTCATGCAGGCGGGCTCATGCTGCACACCATGTACTACAGCGACGAGGTGCGGCAATTGGAGAGCTTTGGCCCGGTTGACGTCGAACTTAAAGACGCCGAGGTCAAGGTTGCGCATCAATTGATCGAGGCGCTCGCCGGAAAATTTGAGCCTGAAAAGTATCACGACACTTTCGAGGAAAATCTGAAGGAGCTCATCAAGGCCCACATGGAGGGCCGTGAGGTGACTGCCGTCGAGAAACCCCGCAAGCTCGCTCCTGTGGTTGATCTTATGGCAGCGCTGAAGGAGAGCCTCGCGCAAATGCCCAAGAAACCGCCGCAACGCGTGGCTGAAGCTCAAAGAGAATCGCAGGTGAAGGTGGCCGCGAAGAAGTCGGGCAAGGGGTCGCGCCGAAAGTCCGCCGCATGATGCGATTCTTCTCGTCGTAATTTCAAAGTTTAAGTGACGCTTCCTGATAAATGGCACCATTAGGCCGGTCTGCTATGCCCCAAGGTTGCCATAGGGTATTCTACCGGCACCTTGACTGCCCGAATGAAACCGCCGAAGACCACCATCCGCATAGCCGTGGTGGAGAGTGACCCGCTTCGTTTCCTTGGATTTCGAGCCATCTTGTCCTCGGAAGAAGATTTCCTGATTCGCTCGTGCACTATCCCATCGATCTTAAGTTCACCCGAGGATGACGTCATCCTGATGACCACCAGCGGCGGGGCCGCATTCTATGCTGCGATGTCTGCGCTCAAAGCGGTCCGCCCTGCCGTACGTATTATTGTCACTGGGACTGCTGCCGATGATGAGGCGATCCTGCGGGCGATTGCCGCAGGCGCAAAGGGCTATATTGCTGAGGATGCAACCCCCGAACAATTCAAACAAGCAATCCGGGTGGTGCACGGCGGTTCGGTGTGGGCGCCACGACGGGTGCTTTGCAGGTTCATCGAACGTGTAACAGCGTCTCCTCGCAGAATCCTCCCGCAAGGAGAAGACAAGATCAGCGACCGCGAGCGTGAAGTCTTGAAGTTACTGGTTGCCGGGCGCTCCAACAAAGAGATCGGAGATGCGCTGGGGATTGAAGAGCGCACCGTTAAAGCGCACGTCAGTCAGCTCATGCGCAAAGTCGGAGTACAAAACCGGATCGCGTTGTCGGTCCATGCCGTCACGCATTCTCTGCTGTCCTCACGTCCATAGTTGAAGCTGGCCAAGCCTCGTGACAGCTCGATCATTGAAAGGAATGCACCGCCATCTCGTTCGTAAAACCTCCGGCCTTCGAGTGTCAAGTTACCCGTCCAACAAATGTTACGAAAGTACAATTACCCGCTATTGAACCTCCGTTACTTGACCGAATCCAGCTCGCATTCCATACTGCATTCACCTACCACAGAACCTGGGAGAAAGGGTTGGAAGAGGTTACGAGGGTCTCCTCTTCCGGCCCTTCGTTTTTGCAATCAACCCGTCATCTGAACGAGTAAGAAATCACCAGGCACCGCGCCGCTCCCTATTCGCCGGGCATCACGTCACTAAAGAGTAACCATCCTTAAGCGTTCTTCAGGCGCGATATTCCATCCGATCCTCGTAAGATAGGTGCAACCCGGCAAGGGCTGTCGGAGCCTACCGTTCTAGATCGGAGTCCAGCTATGAAGAAGACTATCGCGGCAGCATTGTTGATCTTTTCGATGACCACTTTGGCTTGGTGCCAGGGCCGAAACGCGCAAGTGGATCGCGTGCACACGGCGAGCACCGTTCTCAGCCAGATCATGTCTGCTCCCGATCGCGCCATTCCAGACGGAATCATGTCGGGAGCGAAGTGCATCGCGATCATCCCCTCCAGCCTGAAGGCGGGGTTCATCTTCGGCGCCAACTACGGTAAGGGAGTGGCTACGTGCCGTACCGAGCATGGTTGGAGTGCGCCAGTGTTCTTCCGCTTGACCGGCGGCAGCTTCGGATTTCAGGCTGGCGGCCAGGCTTCCGATCTGGTCCTGATCATCCGCACCGATGACGGTATGCAGCACCTGCTGCAAAGCAAGTTCAAGTTGGGCGCCGATGCCTCCGCTTCAGCCGGCCCGGTTGGACGCGATGCTCAGGCCATGACCGACCTTACCTTACGCGCACAAGTACTGACCTACTCGCGTTCCCGCGGATTGTTTCTTGGCGCCTCCTTGAGCGGTGGCGTCATTCGCCAGGACGGCGGCGACACGCGCGCTTTCTATGGCGGGAAAGACTGGACGTTCTATTCCCTGCTCAACGGAGAGGTCCCGGCTCCGCAGGACTCGATGATTCTGCTAAACACGGTTGAGAAGTATGCTCCCACGCCAAAGGTTCGCGCGCAGGCGACACCTCCGCCTGGGGTAACAGCAACTGTCGCTACTCCAGCGGAGATGCCCACGACAAGCTCACCGGCGGCTCCCGCTCAGGCGCCGGCTGCGACATCGGATTCGACAACCGACGAAAAACCTGCGGTAGACGAAAAGCCGGCCGCCGCTCCTGCGACACCAAGTTCGACCACAGCGCCGCCCACCGCAGCTACGACTGGGACTGTCAATCCTTAAGAAGAAGTGATGGATGAGAGCGGTGGCAGTGGCCACCGCTTTTCTTTTGCGTATGCAATTATGGCCCCCGCAGGTTTGACCTTGTTTTTTCGCAGTGCTACCGTCAAACCAACACTCGCGATGCGCCACAAGTTGCAGTACGTTCCAGTCGCGCTGCTGGTGCGCCTGATCGGCGCCTTGCCGCGACCGATGGCCCGTGGATGCGGCATGCTGCTAGGCGGAGTCGTATACCATCTGCATCGCCGCCTGCGCCGGGTTGGGATGCGCAACCTCGAACTGGCCTTTCCTGAAAAATCCGCGAAAGAACGCCGCCAGATACTCCGCGGAGTTTACGTTTCGCTGGGCCGCTTGCTGGGAGAAGCCTGTCTCTTCCCCAGCTACACCAGGGAAAACGCCTCACGAGGTTGCCGTGTACCAGGGCATCGAGAATTTCGAAGCCGCAGAAAAGCTCGGCAAGGGTGTGCTTTTCCTCACCGGCCACTTCGGAGGGTGGGAGATCGGTTCATTTTTCCACTCGCTGCAGGGACATCCGATGAAAATCGTGGTGCGGCCACTCGACAATCCCTTACGTGGACGCCCTAGTAGCGCGCTATCGCGGCCTGCATGGCAACGTAATGATCGGCAAAGATGAATTCGCCCGTGGCTTGCTTGCGGCAATGCGTAATAGCGAAACCGTGGGCGTCCTGATGGACACCAACATGACGCCACCGCAAGGCGTCTTTGTGAATTTTTTTGGGATCCCGGCCTGTACCGCCAGCGGCGTGGCGCGCGTAGCTTTGCATACCGG
Organism: uncultured Acidobacteriaceae bacterium; assembly: GCA_963748225.1. Classification (GTDB taxonomy): domain Bacteria; phylum Acidobacteriota; class Terriglobia; order Terriglobales; family Acidobacteriaceae; genus Bog-257. Next base: position 292,750 of record CAVVHW010000005.1, on the reverse strand, counting down.
CGCAGCGGTTGTTCCTGCATTCACCATTTGGGATTCGGTGCTGCGTAAATATCGGGTAGAGTTCGACCGCGCGGTCGAACTGGTCCGCACCGGCGACGATGAAGCCGATGCCGTAACCAATACCGCGCTCTTCAACAAGATCATTGAGGATTACGTGCGCCGCTATCCTGATCAGTGGCTCTGGGTGCACAGGCGCTGGAAGACCCGGCCGCCGGGGGAGCCGCCGCTTTATTGAAAAGCTGTGAATAGTGGTTAGCGGCTAGTTCGAGTCTCGGGCGGTCGACTTTATTATTGTCGTCCTGAGCGACGAGCCTAGCGAGGGGTCGAAGGACCCCTATATTATGCATTCGTTTCCCTTATGCGAGCCTGCAGTACGATTTTCCTATCCCCTATCCACTATTCCCTATCCACTGCTATAACAACCTCATGTCCCAAACCCTGCAATCGCTGGCGGAATTCACTGCTACCCGCCTGATCGGCGACGGCAATCTCGAAATCACAACCGTCGCCAGCATCGCACAGGCGCAGCCGGGCGCTCTAGTGTTCGTCCAAGACGAGAAGCATCTGAAACAGGCGCTGGCATCGCACGCAAGCGCCGTTATCGTCGGAGAGTTCGCAGCATCGGCGGCGGGGCGCAAGCCGTTACTGATCGCACAGCATCCTCGGCTGGCTTTTGCTCGAGCGGGAGCGTTGCTCCATCCTCAGAAGACTTACGCCCCTGGCATTCATCCCGCAGCTATCGTGCACGCTTCGGCCAAGGTTGCATCCACCGCGGCTATTGACGCTCAGGCCGTGATCGAAGCTAACGTTGTGATCGGAGAGCGCTCCCACATTGGCGCTGGCTGTTGCATTAACGAAGGCGTCGTAATCGGTGACGATTGTGACCTCTATCCTCGCGTCGTCATCTATTCGGGTACAACCCTGGGTCGGCGCGTGGTGGTGCATGCCGGCGCGGTGTTGGGCGCGGACGGCTTCGGATTCGTGCGCGATGAACAATACGGCCGCTATCACAAATTTCCTCAGATCGGGCAGCTTATCGTCGAGGAGTACGTCGAGATCGGCGCCAATTGCACCATTGATCGCGGCGCTCTGGAGAAGACCGTCATCGGCGCAGGAACGAAGCTCGACAACCTGATCCATGTAGGCCACAACGTGACCGTTGGAGCCAACGTCGTGATCGCGGCGCAGACAGGAATTTCCGGCAGTGTGGAGATCGGAGACGGCGCAGTCGTGGGAGGGCAGGTTGGCATCGGCGACCACGCGAAGGTCGAGCCTGGCGTCATTCTCGGCTCCGGCAGCGGTGTGCTGTCCAGCAAGATCGTTCGCGGCAAGGGCGTCGTCTTCTGGGGCAGGCCCGCGCGCCCGCTCAGTGAGTACTTGAAGCAATTGGCTGCATTGGCGCGGCTGGGGCGTGAAAGGGAAAAGGGCACTTAGCACTTAGCACTTAGCATTTAGCACTTGGCATTTAGCACTTGGCACTTGTCGTCTCGAGGTGTTGCTAATTGCTAACTGCTAATTACAGGTTATCCATGTCCATCATCGTCATCGGCGGACACTCTCGCAGCGTAGGCAAGACCAGCGTCGTCGCTGGCCTCATTGCTGCGCTCCCCGAATTTCATTGGACGGCCATCAAGATCACACAATACGGACACGGCATCTGTTCCGCGAACGGCGAACTCTGCGACTGTGCCACCGACGACCACAGCTGGGCAGTGACCGAAGAACGCGATCGCAGCGGCAAGAGCGACACCTCTCGCTTTCTGGTTTCGGGCGCGGCTCGCTCGCTTTGGGTCCGTACCCGCCAGGGAATGCTGGCGGAGGCCATGCCGCGCGTCCGCAAGGAACTGGCCGGCGCGGAGAACGCCATCCTCGAGTCCAACTCAGTGATGCGCTTCTTGCGGCCCGATCTTTATCTAACGGTACTCGACACGGCGACCGCCGACTTCAAGGCGTCGGCACAGGAATTTCTCGATCGCGCCGATGCCCTGATTCTCCACGATGGCTCCGAAGATGTCGCTTGGGCGAACGTCTCTTTGAAACCGGCTGCCAATGAACCAAGGTTCCTTATCCGTCCACCAGGGTATGTGACACCCGAGCTGATCGAATTTGTGCGGAACAGAGTCCAACATACAGCACAAAATCCGCGCATCACCCTATAGCCGGCAATGCAGGATGACGACGGAAACGAAAGCGGCTAGGGAGCGAGTTCCTGGCGCAGTTGCTTCGAGAGCTTCTCGATGCGCTTCGACTTGTTGTTCAGGTCTTTGGCTAGAAGTCCCTGGGTCGCACGTTCCGTGTCGGCGCGCACCTGTTGTGCGAGCGATGCCAACTCGTCCGCCTGATGCAGCACTTGCGCGGCAGTAACATTTCTTACGGGCGGCGCGGGGGCCTCGACATTTTCCGCCTCCCGGGTAGCGCGGTTCGCGGCAGTATGACCGGGTGGAATGGGTGTTCCGGTTTGTGACCACAGGCTCGCTGGCAAGCTTAGCGTGGCGGCCATCGCCAGTACGAAAAAACATGTCATGAGTAGACGCTTTCTCACGGTTCACCTCACATGAGATTGTCTCTTTCCTCGAACAATACGCCTGTTTCGCGGAGACATTCCTCCTTTCCTTTCTGATAGGGTTATTTTCTATTCGAGACTTTGGAGGAATATATGGCAACCTTCGGCTTCATTGAATACAACGACGCCGGCCCGGAAGTGCGGACTGTCTATGACGACATCATGGCAACCCGCAAAACCGACTGGATCAATAATTTCTGGAAGGGGCTGGCTCATGATCCAGCCCTGTTGCAACGCACCTGGAACGACGTCAAACAGATCATGGCGCCGGGCGCACTTGATCCGCTGGTGAAGGAACTCATCTACGTGGCGGTTAGCGTGACCAATGGCTGTCCCTACTGTATCGCCGCGCATACGGTCTCCGCGCGCGGTAAAGGCATGACTGACGCCATGTTCCACGAGTTGATGTCGGTTGTAGGGATGGCGAACGAAACCAATCGCCTGGTCAACGGATATCAGATCGAGATCGACGAAGCCTTCAAAACGCCGGTGAAGTAAGCTGTTAGCTCTCAGCCATCAGCCCTCAGCCTACCGCAGTGGACTGTGGGCATCCCGCAAGATTCCCGTTCTATCTTTTGTGGAGAGGAAGGGTACGGATTTCCATGAGAACATTTTCGAAAGAGCTGTCCGCCTTTCGAGGGATGGTTCGCGAGCGCGGTTCTCGGCTCCGGCAACTTCCATTTGCAGAGCTTAAGGAACTGGGGAGTCAGCCCACTGAACATGTCGCGGTCGGGTCGCGCAGCGGCACTATTGCTTACATAGTGCTACCAATGCCAAGTGGTGGCGTCCAGTTTGTGGTTCAGGGATTCTTGGAACACCACTATATGCCCGGGAAGAGTGTCGCATTGGATGGATTCTATAAGTATCCCGATGAAACCGTATCCGAAATGAATGCCGAGGAATTCTGGGATTTCGATTAACAGAAATTTAGCTGACAGCTGATGGCTGAGGGATGAAGCCTCATACCCCCTAAACCGCTATAATGTCCCTTCCATGAAAGCCTACGTGTACGTCTCGCTGAAGAAAAGTGTGCTCGACCCCCAGGGCAAAACCATCTACGGCGCGCTCAAGAAAATGGGGTATCGCGGCATCGACGACCTGCGCCAGGGCAAATACTTCGAGATTGCGCTCGATAGTAGCGTCAGCCGCGAGGCCGCTCAGGCCGAAGTCGAGCGTATTGCTCGCGAAGTGCTCACCAATCCCGTCATTGAAGAGTACCGCTTCACGATTGACGGGTAGCGCGACCGCGCACCAGAAATCTACTGGCTGTGAAAGTTACTCCGCAGTACAATGAGTGACCCGATAGGCCAGTTGCAGCCAACAAGGAGGGTTGGATGGCAAGTCCAGCGTTAGTCCCCACAAGTCTTCCGACCACGATTTCGTCTACAGATCCTGCAATGCTGGCGCAAGCCGCAGCAGCCACTAGCTTTAAACAGTTCATCCTAGGAGCCGCTCAGCACTTCGGATTTCAATCCGCCGTAATCTGCGGCATTGGGTCCCGCGAGTCGGGCTGGGGCCTGCTCTTGAAACCGCCTGGTCCGGGCGGAACGGGAGATTTCGCACCACGAAAAAATATCAAGCCGTTTCGTCCCGGTCCCCTGCCTCCCGATGGTGGCGGGTACGGAAGAGGCTTAATGCAGATTGACTTTGACGCGTTTCCGTTCGCCCGGACGGGTAACTGGCGAGATCCTCAAGCCAATATTCAATTTGGCTGCCAAGTGTTGCACAACAACCTTGTGTTTGTTTCTAAGAATACAACCCTGCAAGGGCTGATGCTTCTGCGCGGGGCCGTTGCTGCTTACAACTGCGGGCCGGGAAATGTGCGCACCGCCGTACAGCAGTCCAAGGACGTGGATTTTTTCACCGCGCATTGCAACTATTCCGCCGACGTTCTGAATCGGGCGGGGTTTTTCCAGCTGGAGGGATGGGCATAAGTTCAGTGGCAGCCCGAAGGATTTCTCAGCGCGTGCAGGCGAGATTCTTTCGCATCAGGAAGTTCAGCTTGATCATCAAACCGAATGCGATTCGGTAAAAGTCGGGGTTTCTTCGGTATGACCGGCTCGGTCGTTGGCTTGGTTGGGTGCGGCGAGGATCGTCTTAGGAGTAGAACTATGTGCGGGATTGTCGGATACGTTGGGAAAAAACGGGTTGTGCCAGTCATCATTGACGGCCTGCGTCGCCTCGAATATCGGGGGTATGACTCCGCTGGCATTGCGGTGGCGGGCAATGGTGACGGCTTGCAGGTGCGCCGAGCCGAGGGCAAGCTGCGCAATCTGGAAGAAGTCATCCGCCTGAAGCCACTCGACGGCACTTACGGCATCGGCCACACCCGCTGGGCTACACATGGCCGCCCCACCGAAGAGAACGCTCACCCCCATCGCGACTGCACCGGCAAGATCGTTGTCGTGCACAACGGCATCGTAGAAAACTATGTCGCTCTGAAGAAGAGGCTGATCGATGAAGGCCACAAGTTCGGCACCGAAACCGACACCGAGGTAATCGCCCACCTGGTCGAGAAGAACCTCTCCGCGCCCGATGGCAAGGTTCCGCTGGAAGAAGCCGTGCGCAAGACGGTGCAGTTGCTGACCGGAGTGTTCGCAATCGCCGTTATCTCGGCAGACGAGCCCAACAAGATTGTCGCCGCCCGGAATGGGCCGCCCGCTGTCATCGGCCTGGGCAAAGACGAATACTTCGTCGCCAGCGACGTGCCGGCCATCCTGTATCACACCCGCGACTTGTTCTTTCTTGCAGATGGAGACCTCGCGGTCATAACGCCGTCGGGGGTTCAGCTAAGCGATTTTGAGGGCCGGCCCATCACTCGTCAGGTGCAGCACATTACCTGGGACCCGATCATGGCGGAGAAGGGCGGCTTCAAGCATTTCATGCTGAAAGAGATCTACGAGCAGCCGCGCGCCGTGCGCGATACTACTCTCGGCCGGGTCTCGCTCGACTCCGGCAAGGTATTCCTCGACGAGATGGACATCACCGAGGAAGATTTCCGCAAGCTCGAGAAGGTGTACATTGCGGCTTGCGGCACCAGTTGGCACGCCGGTCTGGCTGGAAAATTCATGATTGAGCGACTGGCCAAGCTCCCGGTGGAAGTGGATTATGCCAGCGAGTTTCGCTACCGCGATCCGTTGACCGGTCCCGACGATCTGACGGTCTTGATTACGCAGTCAGGCGAAACCGCCGACACCATCGCCGCCATGCGCGAGTCGCGCGCCAAAGGTTCAAAGACCCTCGGCATCTGCAACGTAGTCGGCTCCATGATTGCGCGCGAGGCCAACGGCACTGTCTACACCCACGCCGGACCGGAAATCGGTGTGGCCTCGACGAAGGCGTTCACAGCCCAATTGACGGCGCTTTTCCTGTTTGCGGTTCACCTTGCCCAGGTGCGTGGGACGCTCGATCTGGACCACTCCAAGCAGCTACTCAACGACCTGACTCTTATCCCCGGCAAGCTGGAGGCCCTGCTTACCCGCGACGAGGAGACCGAGGACCTTGCGAAACAGTATCATCGCGCCCACGACTTCCTGTTTCTGGGACGTGGCATCCACTACCCGATTGCATTAGAAGGCGCACTGAAGTTGAAGGAAATTTCTTACATTCACGCCGAAGGCTATCCCGCGGGCGAGATGAAGCACGGCCCGAACGCGTTGATCGACGAGGATCTTCCCGTGGTAATTCTCGCTACCCACGACAAGACGGATCCCGGCTCTGTGCTGCGCTACGAGAAGACGCTGTCCAACCTGAAGGAAGTGAAGGCTCGCTCCGGCACCGTGATTGCCATCGCTACCGAAGGAGATGAGGAGATTCGCGAAGCCGCCGACCACGCCCTGTATGTCCCCGATGCGCCCGAACTGCTCGCTCCAATTCTGGAAGTAGTTCCCTGCCAGTTGCTGGCGTATCACATTGCCGTCCGTCGTGGCTGCGACGTGGATCAACCGCGTAATCTGGCCAAGTCAGTGACGGTGGAATAGGGAAGGCCGCTGTTCGCTTTTCGCTATTCGGCCGTATGTTCTTGACCTTGCGCCTCGCTGATGAAGCTCACGATACGCAAATTCGATAACGGACACGGAATCCTGCTGCCAAGGCGAGTCATCGAACGCCTCGGCCTACCGAGAGCGATGTCCTGAGTCTTACTGAGACACCAGCCGAAATTGAGTTGTTGGCGCTTGAGGGCAATTTCTCTGAGCGGGTCGAAGGCTTCCGCCGAACAGAGCCGCGACATCGTAACACCTATCGGAAACTGGCGAACTGAGCCCGATCCCGTGATCTTAGCCGCGTCGATTTCTGCCCGCCGGCATCTACATAAATGAACCTTAAGTTATGGAAACCCAAGTCCAGGAGCGCACTCCGGTCCAGCGGCAGATGTTCACGGCTCGCGTGGACCGCTCCGTCCTGTTGTCGCCGCAGACCAAGCACATTGAGCTTAGTGTCGAGGGGGTAGAGGAGTTCCGCTTCGTTCCGGGACAGTTTGTCTCGATCAAGCATCCCCGGCCCGATGGCAAGGAACACACCCGCGCGTATTCGATCGCGTCGGCGCCTCGCCCGGACGCCAGCTTCGATCTGTGCCTCAACCGCGTGGAGGAAGGCTTCCTTTCCAACTGGCTCTGCGATCTACCGGAAGGGGCGACGGTACAGTTCCATGGCCCGCATGGCCTTTTCACATTGAGGGAACCTCGCAAGGACGCAGTCTTTATCGCCACTGGAACCGGCATCGCGCCCATCCGCGGCATGATTCATTGGCTCTTCGAAAAGCCAGGACGCAATGACGGCCATGAATATTGGCTGGTCTTCGGCACCCGTTACGAGCACAGCGTCTACTACCGTGATGAGTTCGAGCGCATCCAACGGGAGAACCCGAACTTCCACTATGTGCCCACGCTCAGCCGCTGCGGCGACCTGTGGACGGGCTGCCGCGGCTATGTGCAAGACCACGTGCGTGAGATCGTCGCGGGCCGCGCCGACATGCAAGCGTACATCTGCGGCTTGCATCAGATGGTGGACGCAAACCGCAAGCTGCTCAAAGATGAGATGGGCTGGGACCGCAAGCAGATCGTCTTCGAACGCTACGACTGAAATAGCAATTAGCAGTTAGCAAGACGCTGCGCTCCCTGTTATCTCATTCGACCCCGTGATGGGCGGCACGATGTCCGTGCTTGCCCGCTTGGAATCTCTGCTGCATCATGGTGTGCATGCGTCTCTGTACTGCCATCGTGTTGTGTTGCTTGTTAAGTTCGACGGCCGGACTGCTCGCGCAGGATTGGAAGCAGGTGCGCAAAGCCGATGATGTCAAGTGGGCAAAGACAACTGGGCTCGATCCCGGAACTATACATAAGCTGTGGCGACAGGCGTCGAATGTTTCAAATGAGAAAGACGACGACTCGCGAATCGCCAATCTGGACGTGGAGGGCCTCTCCGACCGTCATCAGGTCTTGCTGGTCACCTACACCGGGGAAAAAACTGCCTGACTCTTACCGTCTTCCGGCAATACTCCGAGACTTCATTTTCGAAGGTGTGGTCAGCCGACAGGGATCCCGGCAGCCAGGGTTTCTGCGATAGCGAATTCGGCAATGCGAGCGCCGACATTGTGAAGGAAGCGATTGAGGTACGCGTCCCGCAGCCACCGGATGCCTCAAACGGATACGCCAATTACAAGATTTACGACTACGAATGGAACGGCATCACGTATCGGTTCACGGGCAAGAGAGATGTGCAAGGCCGGTAACTTCCTTCCACGCCTTCGCCAAGGAAGGGCCAGAAAAGATTGAGCGCCCTGACTTCCCCGATTTTCACTCGTCCCCTCGAGCGGCCTTTCTGCGCTCCCGCTCCGCTTTTGAAGCCTCCCGCCGGCGCAGTGCACCTTCATAGCGCCGCTTTTCTTCTTCGGTCTCGGGAATGAGCGGAGGGACTTGCAGCCGCCTTCCGTGGCGGTCTACGGCCACGAATGTCAGATAAGCGGTCGCGACCTTCTGCCGCGAGGCTGAGATATAGTTCTCCACCAGAACCCGCACACCGACCTCCATCGAAGTATTGAAGGCGCGATTGACCGCCGACTGTAGGATCACCATGTCGCCAACGTGCACCGGAACAAGAAAGTCGATGTGGTCCATCGAAGCGGTCACGGCGTAGGAGTGAGAGTGGCGATGCGCCGCCAGTGCGCCGGCAAGATCAATCCAGTGCATTAAACGACCGCCCAGCAGCGCGCCCAGCGGGTTGGTGTCATTGGGTAACACCAGCTCAATCATCTCGGATTTTGAGTCGCTCACCGGTCTGGGTCGCAGGTTTCCTTCGCTTAGTTCCATGTCGTTCCTTTTGGAATGCTATTTCTACTTCGCCACCGCGCTTTGCTGCTGGGATGATGGCACGGCCGTTGCAATCTCGTCTGCAGGCAGTGGATTCGCGCGCCGTGCCCGTTTCGCCTGCACGTAACACTCGGCCATCCGTTGCACACATGCATCAGGATGCGAATGCAGCCAGGATGCGTTCTCTGCCTGGTAAAGCAATTCCCCGTTACCTGCCGGCAGATAATCGCGTTCGCAGACAAAGAGCACGTGCAGAATCCCGTCGCGCTCCTCGCCCAGCGCAAAACGCACCGCATCGGCATGGCGCTCGGCGGGAAGCCGCCTGCAGCTCTTGGCGTAGCCCAGATTGCAACCTGACTTCAGCTCTTCGCCGCTAGGCCGCGCGCCCTCGTGACCGGGAGCGGTGCAGGTTCCCGCCCATCCCGCGCCCAACGGAAGACGCTGCGGAAACGGCCAGTCTGAATCGAATCGCTGTTCAGGCATGAAAAAGGGGCAGGCCACAGAATCCTCGTCAAGTACCAGTGAGCGTTCAACGCCATTGTACTGGAGCGAGAAGCCCCTTCCAGCTTTAGCGCAAGAATGTTTCGTTGCAATCCCTGAACAAGTTTGAGACTTCACTGGCTGCTCTAGTACTATGCGTTCGAGACTGGAGAACCACAATGCCCGACGAAGCCCGCGTGGCGGCACTGAGAGAAATACTAACCGCAAACCCGGACGACGCTTTTGCACGCTACGCGCTCGGCTTGGAATACTCGGGCTCGGGCGAGACCGACGCTGCCCTTACCGAGTTTCAGCGCTTACTTGCGACCCATCCCGATTACACCAACGGATACTTCATGGCGGCGCAAACGCTCGCTCGCGCCGAGCGCAAAGACGAAGCGCAGTCACTGTTGCAGCAAGGCATAGAATGCGCGCGCCGCACGCGGAACCAGCATGCTCTGGCGGAGATGGAAGCCATGCTGGATGAACTGCAGAGCGGTTACTGATGGATGCGCACGCGTTTGCAGTCGGCGAGCAACATGAGGCCAACATGAGAAGCTGGGCACAAAAATGAAGCCGGAGTGAATTCACTCCGGCTTCTTAGTTATCCCCAAAGGATAAGGAGGGTCAGAGCAAGAATCTGCGCCGCAAAATTCCGGCGAGTCCGAGTATTCCAGAGCCAAACAACAAAACGTCGCTGGGCTCGGGAACGGGCGTAACCCAGTCACCGCTAAAACTGGCGCCACTGGGATTGCCGCCGGCGAAGAAGATATTGATAAAGAACGGATCTCCGTTGATCAGAAGATCGCCTCCCGGAAGCGCGGTAAAGGTAATCGAATCGGCGGTGAGATTTGTAACATTCCAAGGCTGCGAGTAGGGCGACGCACAGAAAACGGTTCCTCCCGAAGGGCCTCCGTTGCAAGTCGTTCCGAGATCCAACGGATCAATGCTGATTCCTCCAGTGAGTTCAAAAGTGATGGTGAACTGATCAACGGTCGGCCCAGTCCAAACCGAGAGACCGGTATCCACGCCGGGAACTCCCCAATCGGCTCCGCCATCGCCGCTATAGGTGAAAGGCTGCCCTGGATTTATGGTTCCGCTGGATCCCGATCCGCTGAATGGAATGCTGCCGGCCACGGCCGCCATGGAAGCCAGTAGAAGCAAACACAGCAACCCAGAAACTTTGCGCATCACGAGCGTTCTCCTCAGACCGTGGGACTTACATCCCAATGGTAATGCTGCAGCTACATTACCACTGTTTTGGCCCATAAGTACCTCAATTTATGAAGGGCGAGGCTAGTGGCTCGATTTTGGAGTGCAAAACTTTGCATATCATGTGCAATAAAGTTCCCACCGAGCGAGCTCCCGGGGACGATCGTCATCCAGCGGAACAGCACTGCCCTTTACAGGGGAGCGCCTCCAGCGTAGTATTCCCATCCGAATGGAAATGGTGCTGCACCAGGTCTGTTCTACATGCGGCAATGTACGATTGCCTGATGGACGGTTCTGCCTGTTTTGCGGAGACTTGCTTTCCGATCCCGACGCTCAGAATTCAGCGACTGCTCAATCCTCCAGCGGACTGGTGTCGCCGGAAGCCACTGTTCTGCCCCCTCCTCAATTTGCCGGCTTCTGGCTTCGCGTCTGGGCAGGCGCAATCGATGTAGCGTTAGAGGCCGGTGGAGCGCTCTTGCTGACCTTCGCAATCGATCTTGCACTCCGTCGTTTCGGGCATTTGCTGGGGATTTCGGCCTTTGTCTCAAAGGTCGCCACCGGGATGGCTTTCATCCTGATCCTGTCGGTAGGTTCGTGGCTGTACTCCGCCTTCACTGAAAGTTCATCGTGCCGCGCCACCGTGGGCAAACGCATTCTAGGTCTGCAGGTGGTCACCGCAGAGGGTGAGCGGCTTTCGTTCGGACAAGCTACCATTCGCCACCTGATGAAGTTTCTGTCTTTGTTCTTCCTGACCATCGGGTTCATGATGGCGGGCTGGACCAAGCGCCGCCAGGCGCTGCACGACATGCCTTCCGACTGCCTGGTCATCCGCGTATCCCCGGCAAAAGGCTTTTCCTTTGCTGCGAGGTTAGGCTAATTTCCACCGGTCCTGCTCCACATTTCTGTCCTCGGCGTTTATTGGCGTAATATCGAATAAAGATGCTCCAATCCACCGCTCAAGTGCGTAAGTGGCTGGTCGTAACTGTAGTGTTGCTGGTAATGGTGGTCACGGTGTCGTACTGGATCGCCCGCTCGCGCGTCGGCCCCACTTTGCACAATATTCCGGCTCAATTAGGAATCGACATTCAGCAGACCAGTGACGGTTTCTCGCTTTCCAAGTCCGAAGGGGGGCACACCCTCTACACCATCCGGGCTTCAAAAGCTGTGCAGTTCAAGGCCGGCGGCCGCGCCGATTTGCGCAATGTTCATATCGTCGTGTACGGGCACGAGCACGACCGATATGACCAGATCTATGGCAACCAGTTCACCTACGATCCCGGAACGGGAGATATCACCGCCGTGGGTGAGGTGCATATCGATCTGCAGGGAAACGCCGAGGGGCCGGAGAAGCCTGACCAAGCGCCGCCGGCGGAACTGAAGAACCCGCTTCATCTGTTGACTCACTCCCTTACCTTCAATCAGAAGACTGGCATTGCGCACACCGACGAAGTGGTGCAGTTTCGGACTGCCCAGGCTTTCGGATCAGCTAAGGGCGCTTACTACGATTCCAAGAGCAACGAACTTCAGTTGAAGTCAGACATTCACATCACCACTACGAGCGCGCATCCAGCGGTCATTACTGGCACCAGTGGCACCATTCAGAAAGTACCCAGGCAAGCCACTCTTCAGAATGTGCGCATCGACCAACCAGACCGCACTCTGACAGCCGACAAAGGGACCATGCTGTTCCAACCGGACAATACCGTCCAGCACGTAGTGACCGAAGGCAATGTCCATATCCAGAGCCGTGGGTCCTCCATTGTCGACATTACCGGTCCGCGCGGCGATGTAAATATGGGTCCGAACAACTCCATGCAGCAGGCCATCCTCTCCGACGGAGCCAAGTTTGAGTCACATGGCGCGAGTGTGGCCCACGGATCCGCGGACACGTTTGTGCTCGACTTCGATGACCAGAATCAACCCTTGCGGCTTCACATGGTGAAGAACGCCCGCATGATGCAGGATTCGAAGCCGGCTACGCAGAGTCCCAAGCCGGCCAAGGCCGGTGCTGAGGACCGGCCTAGCGGACAACCCATGGAAATTGCCGCCGAACAACTTGATTTCGTGCTGGAAAATGGAAACCAGCTCAAGACCGGTGACACGGTAGGCAAGGCCAGCATCACGATTTTCCCGGCCCCGGGATCAGCAAACCAGAAAAGCGCCAACAACGGTGGTAAGGAAAGCGGAGGAAACGCCACAACCGTCGCTACGGCCGGCAAATTCCACGCAACTTTTGACAGCAACAATCGCATTCAGACGCTGCACGGTTCGCCCAATTCACGAATTGTCTCCACGTCGCCGGGAGATGCCGACAAAGTCAGCGTGGCACACAGCCTGGATGTAACGTTCGCTCCCGATGGCGGCGCGGAGAAATTGATACAGACGGGAGATTTCCAATATCACGAGGCTTCCTCCAAACCTGACACAGGTGGACGAGAGGCGTTCGCCGATGTCGCGACCTACACCCCGAGCGACACCATGTTGTTGCTAACGGGTTCGCCACGCGTGATCGATGGCGGCATGACCACAACCGCCGTAACGGTGCGCCTCAACCGCCAGACTGGAGACGGCTTTGCCGACGACAACGTAAAAACAACCTACAGCGATCTCAAACCTCAACCCGATGGCGCCTTGCTGGCGAGTTCCGATCCCATTCACGTGACCGCGCAGCATATGACTGCACATAAGGAACCGAGCGTGGCGCACTATACCGGCAACGTGCGGCTATGGCAGACGGCCAATGTGGTACGAGCACCTAAAATCGATTTTGACGACCAGAAGCGCAGTATTGTCGCGGAGGCTGACGGGTCGCAGAAGGTCTTGAGCCTGTTCATGCAAAAGGGGCAGGACGGAAAGCTCACGCCGGTCGATGTGACCTCCGACAAGTTGACCTATACGGACGAAGAACGCCGAGCCCGGTATACCGGCGACGTCTTTGCCCGAAGCGTACCCAACACCATCAATGGGCGGCAGATTGACGTCTACTTGAAGCCAGCGGATCAGGATACGAGCGGCGTAACCCAAACGCCCGCGCCAGCAGCGCAAAAGAAATCGATCATACCCGGCTCAGACGGGCCCAGTCAGATCGATCACATGGTCGCGGTTGGCGACGTCGTAGTCACCGGACCGAACCGCCGTGCCGTGGGAGATCGACTGGTTTATACCGCTGATGACGGAAAGTATCTCCTGACGGGGAAATCTCCTAGCATTTTTGATGCCGAACACGGTACAGTTTGGGGCGATTCGTTGACTTTCTACAGTCACGATGATAGGGTGCTGGTAGAGAGTAAACGCTCTTCCCCCACCATTACTCGCGCACGTACCACTAAGTAAATGCAGACGTTATCAGCGGATGAGATCGGCAAAAGCTACCGTGGCCGCAGGGTCGTCAACGGGGTCAGCTTCCAGGTAAAACAAGGCGAAGTGGTAGGTCTGCTGGGGCCGAACGGAGCCGGCAAGACAACCAGTTTCTACATTGTCGTGGGGCTCATTCCCGCGGAAACTGGACGGGTTTTGATTAACGGGCAAGACATAACTGATGAGCCCATGTATCTCCGGGCGCGGAATTATGGCATCGGGTACCTGCCGCAGGAGCCCTCCATCTTCCGCAAGCTAACGGTCGAGGACAATATCCTGGCGGTACTTGAGGCGCAGCCGATTTCATGGCACGAGCGTCGTGAGCGGATGGAGAAGCTGATTGATCAGTTGGGATTGGGTGTCATAAGAAAGAATCGCGGCTACGCGCTGTCGGGGGGGAGAGGCGGCGTGTCGAGATCGCCCGTTGTCTATGTATTTCCCCGGCTTTCATTTTGCTGGACGAGCCCTTTTCCGGAATTGATCCCATTGCGGTACTTGATTTACAAAAGATTATTTCTGATTTGAAAGCGACTGGAATCGGTGTGCTGGTTACCGATCATAATGTAAGGGAGACTCTGTCGGTCACCGATCGTGCCTACATCATCAACGAGGGACGTATTTTCCGGACAGGTTCGCCAGAACAACTTGGGAACGATCCCGAAGTGAAGCGAGTTTACTTAGGCGAGAGCTTCCAGTTGGTTTAGAATTCGTGTGAGGGCCCGCGCCCTAGGAATCCGTTGCATGGCTTTATTGCAGCCCAAGTTAAACCTCAAAGTTTCCCAGAAGCAGATTCTGACTCCTGGGCTTGTGCAGATGGTCAGCGTCCTGGCGCTCAACAAACTTGAGCTAGCGGACATGATTACTGCTGAGCTGACGGAGAATCCGGTACTCGAGGAACTTGACGACTCGGTCCCCTTGCTCGACGAAGTTTCGGCTCGCGAAGAAAAGATGGAGCGTGACAGCTCTATTACCATCCAGGAAGAGCAGCCGCCAACCGCCCAAGAAAAAGATCCCTTCGACGAAATTGATTTCGGCTCATTCTTCTCGGAGTATCTGGATCCTGGCCTGCGCACCTCGATTGAGATGGAAGAGAGCGAGAAACCCTCGTTCGAGAATTTCCTCTCCAAACCCACGACGCTCACCGACCACTTGATGTGGCAGCTTGGATCGCTGCATGTCAACGAAGACGTCTATCGAGCGGCGGAGCTGGTAATTGGGAACCTAAACGAGGAAGGATACCTGACTGCGACGGACGACGAACTACTGGGCCTGGCTGACGAGGAGGCAAACGGCTTCGAAACACCAACCCCGGAAGTGACAACGACGGGTGCAGAATTGTCGGAGCCGTCCGGGACAGCGGTCCTCCCGTCGGAGGGTGACTTGGAGCAGGAGATTTCCGAATCTAATGTGGCCGTGGCTGAAGCAGAGTCCTCCGTGACCGACGCTACAGCTGGTGAAGCCGACTCGGAGATTCCACGTCCCAGGCTCGTACCCCCTCGAACTGTGCCGGCGCGTGTTCCTTTCAGCCGCGACGCATTGCGCGAGGCGATCGACCTGGTGCGCCAGATGGACCCTATTGGGGTCGGCGCGCGCGATTTGCGGGAGTGCTTGCTGGCACAGTTACACGGCTTGAAGCGTGTCGATCGTAAGAACGGAGACGGCAGCCATGAGGCTGAACTTGAGGCGCTTGGCGATGCCGTCGTGTTGGTGAATGAGCATCTGCACGCCTTGCAGAACAAGCACTACAAGGAAGTTGCCAAAGCCATGGGTCGTCCGCTGGAAGCGGTAATGGCCGCCATGGATTTCATCCGCACCCTCGACCCGCGACCCGGACTGCGCTACAACAAGGCTGAAACTCGGTTGATCGAGCCCGACGTGGCGTTCGTTAAGCAGGGCGATGAATATCTCGTCCTGATGAACGACGAGGAAATTCCGCAGCTTCGCCTGAACCCGACCTATCGGCGCCTGTTGAGCCGCGACGTGGCGGAGAAAGACGTACGCAATTACGTCAAAGAGCGCTACAAGTCGGCCATTCAACTCATCAAGAACATCGAGCAGCGCAAACAAACCATTTTGCGTGTTTGCTATTCGATTTTGGCACGTCAGCGCGATTTCCTTGACCATGGTATAGACGCTCTGAAGCCGATGATGATCAAGGAAGTGGCGGAAGAGATCGGGGTCCATCCCTCAACTGTCAGCCGCGCTGTAGCCAACAAATATGCTCACACCCCGCAAGGAGTCTTCGAACTCCGATACTTCTTCAGCGAGAGCGTCAACGGCCCGGAGGGTAGCAGCACGTCGCTGCTTATCCTGAAGCGCCGGGTCAGGAAGCTCATCGAGGAAGAAGATCCCACCAGGCCGTTGACCGACGAGCAGATCACCCGCATCCTCCAGTCGCAGGGCATCCAGGTCACTCGCCGCACGGTCGCGAAGTACAGGGAAGATATGCGCATCCCGAGCACCCACCAGCGCAGAGTGAAGAACTAGCGGCTGTACCGGCGCCTCGTCCGGTCCGACAACGCCCGGATTTTATCCCGGGCGCGTCTAACTTGAAGGGACGCCGTTGTGAAAAGCAGTTGCTTGGGGGTTAGGGGACGGTGGCTGGCAACGACATTGTGGATTTTGCTGATCACTACCCGCTGATCACTAGCTACTGAACCGGCGCCGCGGCTAAGACAGCAAATCAACCAAACCGGCTGCGGCGAGGAGGGAGCTCAATGACAGTAGAATACTTCGGCAAGCAATATGAAATTACTCCCGCTGTTCGTGATGAGGTGGAATTAGGCCTCACCAAGCTGACCAAAATCCTTGGCGAAAATATCAAGAGCAAAGTTATCCTCTCGGTGGAGAAGCACCGCAACATTGCCGAAATCACGGTGAAGCGGCGGCGCGGCCACCTAGTAGGGCTCGCCGAGGCCACGGACATGGTGGCTGCAGTCACCCAAGCCCTGGAACACATCGAGACGCAAGTGTTACGCCACAACGGCCGCCGCCGCAATATTGGCCGCAAGCCCAAAGACAAGAGTTGGACGGCGCCGGTGGCGTCGGAAAGCGAGATGCAAATCTCCGTTGGGGCCAATCCCGCGACTGCGGTTCCGGTAGTCGTGCACAAGTTCCCCTCCATTGCCCGCACCACCGAGGCGCACCTGGTGCACTCCACCGACTCTATCGCGATGCGACCGATGACAATCGAAGAAGCGGTCAAGGAATGCGAATTCCGCGATCGCGAGGTATTCGTCTTCCGCGATCCGAAAGGGCAGGTCAGGGTATTGCATCGCCGCAAGGATGGCAAGATTGAGTTGATCGAAGTGCCGTAGAAAAACTCACAGCGATAAAGATGAGGGCGCCGGTTCGGCGCCCTTTTCGTTTGCGCTCTCAACCTTCTGTCGCGGCCGCCACGCTCGCGACTGCCGCGGCTTGGACAAAATCCAACAGGTTCAGTTGTACTCCCCCGAACTCGGGATGCTCGTTGTAATCCACCGTGAAGGCCAAGTCCAGGGTGCTACCCAGCAGCAACGATTCTTGCTTGAGACGTTCGGCCATGCGCCAGCCCAGTGCGTCGTAGGCACGGGGAAATTCCTTGCCATTGGAGTTCCGGTCATTGGCCGCGATGCGCAGCTTGAGATGTTTCTCTTTCAGTACCCGAGGCGGCTGAACCAGCTTCGTCTTCCTGGCAACGAAAACTGGTACGGGATTTCCCGAGCCGAACGGCTCCAACTTCTGCAGCAGCAACCAGAAGTCATGCTTGACATCGTCGAGCGAGATCTCTGCATCGTAGCTGAGAACGGGGATGAAGTCCTGCGGCGTCAGCCGTTCCCGAGCGAACGCATCGAGCCGCGAGCGCAACTCGGGAATCTTCTCCACCGGAAGCGCACAACCTACCGCATGCGCGTGTCCGCCAAAACGGGTAAACAACTCCGCACAAGCTTCCAGCGCCTGTAGCAAATGAAATGCTTCGATGGAGCGGCCCGAGCCATGGGCTTCGCCATCCTCACAGGCAAAGATGAGCGTCGGACGCCGATATCGCTCCACCACCCGAGTGGCGCATATGCCGATCACACCACGATGCCAGCCTTCGCCTTCGAGCACCAGGCAGTACGCCTCTTTCATCTCGGGAGATTCTTCAATCTTGCGATGAATCTCCTCGATGATTCGCTGCTCTTCTAATTGGCGGTCGCCGTTAAGCTGGTTGAGTTTAATGGCAATGTCCGCAGCTTTGGTTGCGTCTTTCTCCGTGAACAGTTGAATCACGTGCTCGGCCACGTCCATACGCCCGGCAGCGTTCAAGCGCGGCGCGACGCGGAAGGCGATGTCGCTGGCGCTCAGCGGGCGCGAACCCTCAAGTTGACAATTAGCCAATAACGCGCGCAGGCCAGCGTTTACTGGCTTCCTCAGTCCCTCCAGACCCAGTTTGGCAAATACGCGGTTCTCGCCGATGAGCGGTACCGCATCGGCGATAGTTGCAATAGCAACCATCTTGAGAAACGATGGCAGGAGTCGCTCGCGTCCGGTCTCCTCCAGCAAAGCCTGCGCAATCTTGAACGCCACTCCCGCTCCGCACAGCGACTTGCAGGGGTACTCACAGCCCTCCTGATTCGGGTTGACAACCGCTAGCGCTTTCGGCAGGCCATTTGCTTGCGGCAGGTGGTGGTCGGTAACGATGAGATCGATGCCGCGTCGCTGGGCAGTTTCTCCGGCGGCAAACGCGCGAATGCCAGTATCCACGCTGATAATGACGCGAATACCGCGATCGGCGGCCTGCTCGATAACCTCATCCCGCATTCCGTAGCCTTCACGGATGCGATGAGGCACGTGGTGCTCCGTCCGTCCTCCGCAGAGTTCGATGGCGGTTTTGAGAATTACGATTGCGGTGGTGCCGTCCACGTCATAGTCGCCGTAGATAAGCACCGTCTCGCCGCGCTCGATCGCCGCACGCAACCGCTCGACGGCAACGCGCAAGCCGGTCATCAGTCCGGGAGGATGGAGGTCTTGCAAGGAAGGTGATAGGAATTTGTGCGCCTGCTCGGCTGTCCGTATGCCGCGAACCACGAGCAACCGAACGGTGGAAAGCGGCAGCCCAGACTCCAGAGCAAGCCGCTGCATATCTTGCGATTCGGCATTGCGGAGGACCCAGCGCACGTCAGCGTTCGTCGTCGGGGTCGGTCCCGTCGATCGCCATGCTGCCGAAATCCTCGACCAGATCCAGCAGATGCTGATAACGCTCGTACCACTCGGTGGAGACTTCGTAGAGAAACATGATGCCCTGATGCGGCCAACCCAGCTGGATAAAGCCCGTCTTGCCTATATAGTTGCGCAACCAGCGAGCTTCTTCCATGTCTTCATCGCTGGGATAGTTGGCATGTTGCAGACGTTGAATGAGGTAGTCGAGCTCGTCGCGCTGAAGCACTTCCTCATCCATTGAGAGGAACTCCGAACCGGCTTTTTTCGCCAGCTCGACGAAATCCTTCCAGCTCTCGGGATTGTCTCTCGGGTCCCACATGACACTGTGTACGTCTTCCGTAACGTATCCCTGGAAGCGGCTCAATCCGTGCCCCAGGATAAAAGCGTTCATGTCGTCTTTGAGGCTGGTTAGATCGTCTGACATAAGGGTCTCTCGCGGATCGCAGCAACAAATTTGCAGCAACGAAAATCATCATACTCCGATGAGGGGCCGCTGGCACGGCACGATGAGGGAAGAACCGCGCTGCGGAGCCAGCTTTCCCGTCGAGAGCGCCTGAATTCCTGTGCTAAACTAAGCTGTTTCGCTACCTGATTCCAACTGACATGCTCTTCTCGAAAGAATACGTGGGCTACCTGGCCCGCGAAGTTACCGACAAGCTCATTACCGGCGAGTTCATCGAAACCTCGGAGAAGCCGGAGGTGACGGCCCGCATTAATGCCGCCTTGCTCGAGGAGCTTACGTTGGAAGACCGCATCAACGACGAAGTCCGCATTATTCTCGAGACCTACGCTGACGAAATGAACCGTAGCGGCGCCAATTACCAGGAAATGTTCAAGAAGATCAAGAACGAGCTGGTACGGAAGTACAAGGCGGTGCTATGAGGCTCAGTCGCGAAAAGATCAATAAGTTGGCGCACGCCGTGGCCGATACCCTCGCCGAGATGGACAACGTGGACTTCGTGGAAGACCGTAACAGCATCCGCCTGGAAGCACGCCGCGTTCTGGAATTGCTGATGGCCCAGGAGGCCCGGATCGACGCTGCCGCCCGGCAGAAGATCGAAAGCCAGCGCCGTACTATCCTGGAAGGGTCCCAGGAATGGGACATCCTGTACCGCAAATACTACAACGAAGAAGTGAAGAAGTTAGGTATTTAGCTTCCGTTGTTGCTTTAGCATTCAACTAGTGCAACTGCCGCCTGGAGCACCCCCGCCATAGCAGGCGACGAAGAGCAAAGCGGTAGCATTCCTGACCCCAAGGATTGAGCTCTTACGGTGACCTCTGGCAGCTTTCTCGTTATACCGTCTGCCGGGAGGCAATGCACCAGGCTTTGGCTGCTTGCAGATGTTGCTGGCGCGAATGCAGCCGGGCACGGCAGGCGGTTGCGGCGTCCTGCATGACAGACAGCTCGCGGCGCAGCGATACCAGGTTTTCTCGATAGCGCACGAGTTCTTCCCGAATCTCTGTGTCGCTGCTGTTTTGTACGCCTCCCTCAAGCAGGATGCCCACCGACCGCAGGGTCCCCTCAAGCCGCAAAAGAGCTTCGACCTCTTCGACGTGGCCCACTCCAGACGCTCCGGTAGAACGCTCAAAGAATTGTACGAGGCTGGCATTGGCTTGGCGCAGAAGCTCTATGTGAGGGTTCTGTTTCATGCGTTCCACTCGCTTGTAGAACATTTGTCCCCCGCGGCGGCCTGTGCTGACGCGAGGGTAGTAGGGGCTCCAGGGCCAGGGTTGGGCTTCGGCTGAAGCTGCTTTTCTGCCTGCACCCAACATTCGCGGACTTCCGCCATGAATTGGATCTGTTGCTGCACCAGTTCGGGGGAGTTGCGGAGTTGGGATTCCAGCAGTTTTGCACGAATGAGGTTGTAAAACTGTTCGAACTGCCTGGCTATTTGCCCGCCTTTTTCGAAATCAAGGGTACCTTGCAGTTGTTGCAAGACCAGCATGGCGTGACGGATCGCCGTCGTCCTCTCCTCGATGCTGCCGGCGCAGATTGCCCGCCGCATGTCGTCGATGGCAGAGTCGAACAGGATTACCACTAATCCGATTGGCGTGGCCCCGCGGACCGCATTCTCCCGGTAAGTCAACTTCGCTTCCAATGCACTTCTCATGTCAGTTAGCTGCTCTTGCTGCTGGTGGTGGGAAGGCTGCTAAGTTGGGACGCGATCTGCTGCATCAGAATGGGATATTCCACGAGAGTCGCATTGAGAGCGCTGTACTGCTGGGTCAACTCCGTCTGCATTGAGGTCATGCGAGCCTCAAAGTCGTTGATGTCATTGGTGAGCGACTGATTGGTTTCCTGCAGTCCCAGTGTCGATAGCGCCAGCGGCCCCTCGGTCACATCCGTCATCTGCATCATTTGGGTATTGAAGAAGTTGCCGAACCCTTCCGGCGTAAGCGACTGAAAGAAGTTCTGAAAATCCTGGTAGTGATTGGTCAGGGCATCATTCAACCCTTTGGAGTTCACTTGTAACGTGCCATCGTCCTGCATCTCGATCCCCAGCGATTGCAGGTTCACGTACTGACCTGTCCCGGAGACAGAATAGGAGACGGCGCTGAGCAACTGATTCTGCAGGCTGCGCACGCCGCTGTCACTGCCTAATGGGCCTTCGTTGCCGTTGGCATCGAGCGTGAACTGGCTGTTGATGTCGTTAAGGACTGTGTTGTAGGCGGAAACGAAGTTGTTGATGGTCTGCGTCGCCTGGGCCGTGTCGGCGCCAACACTTATAGTTACCGGCGTGCCAGGCGCGCCGCTCGCCAGGTTTAGTGTCACTCCTGGCAAGGCTGTCGTTACGGTGTTGGTGGCGCTGTCTATGGGTACGCCGTCCACATTGAGTTGCGCATCCACTCCCTGTGTTCCCTGGGTGAAGTTCAGCACCGGACTGGTGACTGTCAGGTTGCCCGCAGCACCAGAGGTCTTACTGACCAGCGACAGCCGTGACCCCGAGGTGTCGGTAACGACGCTGGCCGTTACTCCGTAGTTCGACGAGTTAATGTAGCTGGCGACCTGCTGTAGCGTGTTGTCACCTGAGGGAATGAGAATTTTGTCCGAGCTCGTGGGATCATTCGGGTCTCCGTAAGCAATGTCGATTTCGCCGCCGCCCAGCTGCGTCGCAGAAGGCACAACGTTGGAATAGCTGGAAGAAACCGTCGCCAGATTGGTGACCGTGACGGTATGGTTGCCAATGGCAGCGGTAGTGTCTGCGCTTGCGGTGACGATACCGTCCTGACTCGAGGTTACCGTTTTTCCTTGCAGACCACCGTTGACGTCGCTGAGGCTGTTAGCCGCGGTGGCCAGCGCCTGAAGATCGTTACTGATACCGCCCAACAAACTGATCTGCTGGCTGATGTCAGACTGTTGCGACTGCATTTGCGCTTCCGGCTGGCGCTCGATTTGCATCAACTCATCCACCGTGGATGCAACATCGATTCCGCTGGTCTTGCCGCTAAACGCATCGTTGACACTGGAGAGAATGCTGGAGAGATTCACGCTGGAGGTACTCACGATCTAAGCGGCTCCTTCCCGAAATCCTGGCGGGTTCAGTTCCCTTCCCGCCGGTAACCCAAACTTAGGCGAGAGAAGGGGAACCCGAAGGTCCCACCTTCTCCCCCGTGCAACCCAGAGAGTTCAGCGGCCGGTTGCGTGCCGTCAGGAGAATTTCCTGTCTTACTGCAACAGCTTGAGTACGCTCTGTTGCATCTGGTTGGCCTGTGCCAGGGCCGAGATGCCCGTCTGGTTTAGGATGGAATACTTGGTCAAGTTTGCGACCTCCGACGGGATATCCGCCGAAGTGATGTCGCTTTGCGCCGACGTCAGGTTCTGGATCTGGTTATTCACTACGTTACCGGCAGCCTGCAGCCGATTGACGCTAGCACCGATGTTGCCGCGTAGTGCCGCCACCGCGCTGATGGCGTTGTTGATGTCACTTAACGCTTGCTGGGCGTTAGCCGCCGTCTGGAGGTTATCGTTGGCCAGGCTGATGCCGTTCATGTTATTGCTGGAGAACTGCCCGAGCGTAACCCCAATGGTGCTGCTGCCTGCTTTCGTAGAATCGCTCAAGTAAACGTTCATGGTGCTGGAGTTGGTACTGTTGGCAAAGGTTTCAGCGGTATCGCTGCCAATTGTGAAGTTGCCCGTCGCGGCGTCGGCCGAGAGCTGGTTGGCCGCCGAGGTGCCTCGGTTCTGGCCGTCGGTAACGACCAGTTGGCCGTTATTATTTAACGTTGCCACCAGGCCGGTTCCGGAACCATTGATGTCGTTAATGACGTCGCCCACCGTCTGGTCGGCGGCCTTGGTGGTGTAGATGGTAGAGCCGCCAGTGGTTTTGATGGCCAGGGTTCCGCTTACCGCTGTGGCCAATCCGGCGGCGGTGTTGGCCGCACTGATCTGGTTATAGTTGGTACTGCCGCCGGCGAAAATCGCGGTGCCGTTGTATGTAGTGTTGGTGCCGATGCGGTCGATTTCGGCCTTGATCGCGGTGAACTCGGCATCCAGTGCCTGGCGTTGCGACCCATCGTTGACGGTTCCGTTGGCCGACTCCGTGGCCAGGGTGACAGCGCGATTCAGCAGGGTCGTGACCTGCGACAAAGCGCCGTCGGCCACTTGTAACTTGCCAGCGCCCTCGGTTGCGTTCAACGCCGATTGGGTCAGCGCCGTAACGTTGGCCCCTAATCCGTTAGCGATGGCCAGACCTGCCCCATCGTCCGCGCCGGAATTGATTCGCGAACCCGTCGACAGCTGATACAAGGTGTTCTGCATGCCAGTATTGGTGATGTTTAACTGGTTCTCCGCCGCCAGCGATGGAATGTTATACAGAATGCTGATTGCCATGGGATAGCTCCTCTCTCATGGTTCCACCTTGCCCGTTCTTGTGTCGGCGGAACCTACTTCTTGTTCAACCACCACATCGGCCTGCTCGTACCACGGCTTTAATCGCACCCTCCGAAAACTGATGCCCGTGAACTTTATCAACTTCGCCACAGTCGGCTCTCACATTAGCCTCTCCTTATCGACTACCAGGCAGATTACCTTCTAGAAGGAGGTTGCATTCGGATTTCCAGTAAGACTTAAGCGGTGGGCAATGATTGCCGATGTATTGGCTGAATTCCTATCGCTGGCCGAGGCAGCCATGATCCAACTCACCCGTTTGAACAACGCACGTCTGGCGGTCAATTGCGACCTCATTAAGTATGTTGAGGAAGCTCCCGACACGGTGATTACTCTGGTCGGCGGCGAAAAGCTGGTGGTGCGCGAGACAACAGAGCAGGTGATCGAGCGGGTACGGCAGTTCCGCCGCTCGATTCTCGCCAGCACGCCCCAAGCGCCGTCGACTGCCCCGCCTGAAAATTGCGATGCTGCTTCGAGTCGCCGAATCGATCAGTTCCGGACGGGGGAGTCCCATCGTGGATAAAAGCAGCTTTGCCGGATTGATCGTGGGGCTCGGGGGAATCATCGCGGGACTCTTGCTGGAAGGCGGCAAGATGACCCAGATACTGCAGCCTACAGCTGCGATGATCGTCTTTGGTGGAACCCTCGGCGCCGTCATGCTCCAGTTCCCACTGTCGGTGGTGGGCTCGGCATTTCGCCGGCTGGCCAATGTCTTCTTCGAACGCAAGTTGGATGCCCACCAAGTGGTCCGGCAACTGGTCGGGTTCGCCAACAAGGCGCGGCGTGATGGCATCGTGTCGCTGGACTCTGATCTCAACGGTATCAGCGATCCCTTCCTGCGCAAATCGCTAATGCTGGCGGTGGACGGCACCGAGCCGCAAGAGCTACGCAAGATGATGCAGTTGGAGCTCGACAATCAAGCGGAGTATGAAGACAACATCCCCAAAGTTTTCGAGTCCGCCGGCGGCTTTTCGCCCACCATCGGAATTATTGGGGCGGTGCTTGGCCTGATACAGGTCATGCAACACCTTGACAATATCGACGAGGTTGGCAAAGGCATCGCTGTGGCCTTCGTGGCAACGGTTTATGGAGTGGGTACGGCTAATCTTTTCTTTTTGCCCAGCTCGGGCAAACTACGCCTGCGGATACGCGAAGAGCAGATCATCCGGGAAATGACTCTGGAAGGAGTGGTCTCCATCCTGGAAGGCATGAACCCTCGCATGCTGGAGGCCAAGCTGGATGGCTTTCTGCAAGACCACCCCGACACCAAGCCCAACGGCGGCAGGACCGCATGAAACACCGGCGCCGCTCTACCGATCGCATTAGCCACGAACGATGGCTGGTCTCGTACGCCGACTTTGTCACCTTGCTGTTTGCTTTTTTTGTGGTGTTGTACGCGTCCGCTCAAATGGACCACAAGAAGGCAGGGCAATTGTCTGTCGCCATAGAATCGGCTTTTGAACAGCTTGGCATTTTTCAGGCCGATAGTCGCAAGCCGGGCCGTGGGATTCAAAAACCTCCGCTAGCCAATCGCGTCCCCGGAGGTGGCCCTGCAACCGAGCTTGCTCGAATTGCCAATGAAAGTCTGGGACAGCAGATAGTGCAGCGCAAAAAAGAAGATTTCACCGCCCTGCGTGCTGAGCTGGAAAAAGCGCTGACTCGGGAGATCAAGCGGAATGAAGTGGCCCTGCGAACCGATGACGATGGCCTGGTGGTGAGCCTTCGCGAGATGGGATTCTTCGATAGCGGCTCGGCGGTGATGAAGCCGGAAGCGGAGGACGCCTTCGCCCGCGTCGCCCGGATTCTGCAGGAGCATGCCTGTGCCGTACGGATCGAGGGCCACACCGATACGGTCCCTATTCACACGGCGCAATTTGCTTCGAACTGGGAGTTGTCCACTGCACGCGCGACGGAACTGGTGAAGGCCCTGATTCAGAAACACGGAGTTGCCCCGGAACGGCTCTCGGCGGCGGGATACGCTGAGTTTCATCCGGTTGCAAATAACGACACTGAGAAAAGCCGGCAACTTAATCGTAGGGTCGATGTCATTATTCTGGCAGCTCCGATTCCCCTAGCGCCGCTGGCGAATCAGCCAGCCGCAGTGGCCCTCCAGCAACTGAAAACAAGCCATCCCAGCACCCTTCATGAACCTGTTGCCAACCCGTTACCGAGCGGTAAGACTGGATAATCTGTGAGGCCACTGGCTCCCGAAGTTGTGCGGAGTGCCTGCGCCACACCAGCTAGCAGCATAGCAATAGTAAACGGCTTCGGGATGTAGGTAGCCATGCTGTCATGTATGAGGTTCTGCAATACATCGCGATCGGCGTAACCGGACATGAAAACCGTGACTAGGCCAGGTTGCAGCCTCTGCAATCGCAGCGCCAGCTCAGGACCGTTCATTCCCGGCATGACCACATCCGACAGCAACAGCCCGATACGTCCCTGATGCTCATTACCCAAGCGGATAGCTTCCTCTGGACCGTTGGACTCAAGCACCTGATAGCCCGCATGTTCCAGTACCGCACGCGTAACTTCGCGAACCGGAGTCTCGTCCTCGACCAGAAGAATAGTCCGTTCAATATTCTTCTGTTGAGGGCAGGAAGAGTGTGCATTAGCCGAAGACATTCTCATCCCTTCACATCGGCGCGCATAGAAAGCGCGAACAACGCTTCTACAAAGGCAGCTTTCGCACCACTCGACGAGAAGAGTCAGGGGACATAAGTAAGCCTCGACGCAACATTGGGATACGAAGAAAAGGCGAAGGCAAAGGCCGTCAAGGCGAGAGGGGTCAGATCGGGACAATTCCTGTTTTGAAGTTCGGATTCAGGAATCGGGGTTTACTCTCGATAATTATCGGTAGGACCGTTGGCTATGCAATGCGACTTCCAGTGCAGCTATTGCGGAGAGTGGAGCGCGGTTGAGGTGGACGAATCAGCAGGTTTGCTTCAGCAGTATGTGGAAGATTGCCAGGTCTGCTGCCAGCCCAATGTGCTCTGCGTTCGCTTCGACTCGCGACAAGGACAATTCCTCGTTTCCACGGAACGTGAGAGCTAGATGTCAGAATACCTGCGGCAGATCGCCACTTGGGGATGTTTGCTCAAGGCACGCGGCCCACCGGCGAGCCGTCGAACGCGGCCGCCTAGCGGGCAACAGAAATCGATACAAGAATGTTATAGGCAAGCAGAATTCCTTCTACTCGCTTAAAGATTCTTGTTCCGCCAGAACGTTATCTCACTAATTTACTGGAAGGCTGAGTTCATTGCCTCGGCCTCTCTCCTCGAAGAGTTCCTCAATTCGTGCCGCTAGCGCGTCCGGATCCTCGTCGCTGGGAACAAACCGATCGACGGCCGTCCGCGAAGAATCGTGAACTGCAAAGTAGGGTGAAAGCACTACCGCGATCACTTCTGGGCAAACATCTTTTACCTGTTGTGCCACCTGCTCCAAGTTCACTCCAGGGTAATTGTTATCCATTAGCAGCATGTCCGGGCAAATGTTTTCGGCGAGTAGGGTCGCATCAGCAACCGAGCTGGTGGGCCATACTTTATAGCCAAAGCGCTCCAGTAGCATCTGCCGAAGCTGAAGCATCGTGGGATCGTGACACAAACATAAAATCGCTTTACGGCGTTGTTGCATGTACACTCCTGCCGATATGGCAGCCGTCATAAGGATTTCTCCTATTCAGCGAAGCGCACATCCGACGCAAACTATGTCGGGCGCCGCAGGAACTTATATTGCAACGACCATGCCAAATGTCGCAGGGAACAAAACACTGGGGTTATTAGGCAGGTTCGAGATACGCCGAGGGAAAGTTTTACCCAATCGAGGAAAGGCTGCCACTGAAGCCTCCCCGTTACAAAAACAGGGAGCAATATGAAGGCACAGGCAACCTTTTCGAGATACCAGATACGCGCTAGGACGTTAGATCGGACACAAAATTTTCACCGCGGCGTACGGCCTCAATAGCGGCTATCAGATCAGTGGCCAGGCAACGCTTAACCACGTACGCATAACCGCCTTCTTCTTGTGTAGCCAGCGCCAACCCCGCATCTTCGTGATTGGTCAAGTACACAAATCGCGGCTTTGCGCTGTGCTGGCGAATCATTCTTGCCAGCTCGATTCCGCTGAGACCCGGTGGCATCGAAATGTCCAGCACGACAACATCCGGCTCCAGCTTGGTGACTTCCTGCAAAGCCACTTCGCCGCTGGCACACTTCCCCACGATGTCAAACTTTGGCGCCAGCAGAGCCTCGACCCGCTCCAACATCGCGACGTGGTCGTCCACTACAAGTACCTTGCATCGAGCCGTTTGCATTTCGTGTTGCTGGTTAGATTCACCCTGAGGGCGTTTGGGTGGTCGCTCCACTCCGGCTTGGTTCAGGAAGCTCATTGCCAGAATTGTACTGCTTTCCGGGCCGGCAGAACCCAGTACTTTTACGGTTTCTCACCGCCAAAAATAGCTGCCACAGTACGGAAAAGGGCGAGAAGCAGATACGGGAATCCCGCGAAGGAAGGCGGGCTTACGAGACTATACCATTCTCTATCGCGTACTTATATAAATCGGCATTGCTCTTGAGTTGGAGCAGCTCCATGGTGTGATATTTGTGGTCCGCGACCGTACTGACGGCAATACCCAGTATGCTGGCAACTTCCTTCATCGCCCGGCCTTCGGCAAGAAGCTGAATAACCTCTCGTTGCCGGGCGGTCAATTCCACGTCTGGCGCGGCTTGCCTGGGATTGCGCGCGAAGCTTTGCATCGTATCGCCTGCGATCGCGGAACTGACAAACGTACCACCTCCCCGCAACACTCGATCAATTGCTTCTGTCAACTCGGAAACCGCTGACCTTTTAATGACGTATCCGGACGCCCCAGCCCGGAATGCCTCCATCACTAGACCGGGCTCCTCGTGGAAGGTCAAGAAGATGAACTTTGTGCGCGGCATTTGGCGCTTTAACTGGCGACATGCATCCAATCCATTTAACAAGGGCATGCCGATGTCGAGCACGATCACGTCGGGCTGAAGAGCGGCAGCGGCTTTAAGGAGCTCGCGGCCATTGTCGAACCTTCCTATCACTTCAAACCGGGGCTCTAGTACCTTCTGCAATGCATCTACCAGGATCTGATGATCATCGGCCAACAGCACTCGTGCCTTGCGCATAAGCGACTCCTATTTCGGGTTGGGGATTGGGCTGCACGGACCAGCAAGAGCTAAACAGCGGGACTTCCGCGGTCACTTCGGTACCGCTGTTGGGAGATGAGTGCAAGTAAGCCTTGCCGCCCACCAGCCGAAGACGTTCCTTAATGCTGATCAAGCCCAGCCCGGACTTCTTGGAATCGGGGTCGAAACCCACCCCCTTATCCGAAACCTTCAAACGGAGGACAGAGTGGGTAGCTTCCAGGCTGACGCGAGCTTCCAAAGCTCCGCTGTGCTTGACGAGGTTATTCAGTGATTCCTGCAACACCCGAAACAAGCAGAGCGAGATATTGTGGGGAATGGTCTCCGGCACATTTCGATCATCTACTGTAATCGCCATGCCATGCTGTTGCCCCACCTGCTTACAAAGGTCCCGAACCGCAGCCAGCAGCCCGACATGGTCCAGCATCGCAGAGTGCAACTGATGGGAGAGCCGGCGTATATCGCGCGATAAGTCCGCGGTGAGGCCACACAGCTTTTCGAGTCGTTGGCGCAGCTCCTTTTGGGAGGAAGGCAACCCTTGCTTGATAAGTTCAGCGTCGATGCTGAGCATTGCGACCCGCTGGCCCACATTGTCATGTAGTTCCCTGGCAAGTCGCGCTCGTTCCGCCTCCTGCGCATTAATCAGCTGCCCGCTTAATTCCATCACCGCCTCCTCGCTGTTCTTGCGATCGGTGACGTCAATGCAGAAGCCCATGTAACCGGCAAACTCGCCGGCCTCATTAAATCGCGGAATAGCCTGATCGGAAATCCAACGGTACTGATTGTCGAAACGGCGATGCCGATACTCCACCCGACATTCTTTGCACGCGGTGAACGCGCTCCAATAGGCGCCTAGACAGCGGGGCAAGTCCTCGGGATGAACCCTCGAGGTCCAACCGTTTCCCACTTCTTCTTCCAGAGGACGTCCAGTAAACTGCAGCCATGGTTTATTGAAGTAATTGGCTAGATTGTCCCGGCCCGCGGTCCAAATCATGACCGGAGCGCAGTCCATTAGTTTGCGAAATCGTTCTTCATTTTCCTGTTGTGGCGCAAGTACTTTCTGTTCGGCCATTTTTCGTTGTGCTGGGCACCCTTTCCTTAACCTGCATCGGTTGAGGTCGGCTAGGCAGCGGAGACAATCTGCACACACATTCGGGCGCAATTTGCGCAGATCAACTCGTCACTTCTTGGGCCTAACCTTGTTTTGTTATCAAGCTAGAAGTGAAATAGCTATTGACGTATCTCAGTCTTCGGGGCCCTTAGCTTACTCGATTGCTCTTACGAGTTGGCATTCAGCGGAACGGCGTTGGTCACCCTGGGCTGAACGAGTTTTTTTACAGTTAAGCCTGGGTCACATCTGACCACCCTTCTCTTCTCGACGTAAAGCATCCGTTGGCTTCTGACGGATCTGCATAATCGCCGCCGGCCTCACACTCCTGCGGACTAGCGGCCAAGCGTTCCGAGGGTTCGATACGGAATACGAGCGACGCCGCAAAGCCTTGATCGGCAACTCGGCGCGCTACTCTTCCTCTTCCCCGAATCTGCAGCCTGATACCGCCTGCCTCTCCAGGCGGCACCCTGACAACAACTTCGACAGCGGTGCCCATCCCTGGCGACGATGCACATTAACGAAGAGCCCATGACTGCCGATGTCGCTGGTTGTCCCATTGCCCTCATGCAGAGATCCATCTGATTCCAGCCATTGAAACCATGTGTTGGCCTGGATTAGGTAGCGATTTGTACCTCGCCGTTCCTCCCGCCTACACGCGTCGCTGAGACTAGCGTCTGTCATGTGTGCTTACCAGTCGCCCCGAGATATGTTCAACTATAGGGCCGCGTAGCTCGATAGAGTAGAGCCACAATCACCCAGACACTTATTTCTCATCGCTGTTAGCGCTCAGAATGTAAGTAGCCCAAGGGGGTACTCGCTTCCACATCGACCATAAAGTAGCCATACTCGTCCTTGAAAAAGCCAGCCGCGTCCAGATTTGCAGCAGCCGCTGTGGTTAGGCGGAGACAGCTTAAGACTCTATGCTTCGGTTCCTAGCCTCGAGCTCGTTTGAAGGTTGATTTATTACTGCGCTTTGGGTCCGTTGCCGGATCGCTCTACTACTCGATTAAGATTTAACTGACGTGTGCCTTTAGCCGAAGCCCAGCAGGAGCTAGAGAAGAAAGTCCCTACCTCCTTTCCGGTGAATGCGGTTATGCTAGAGCCGATGCGAATCGTGTGCGATATAGCCTGAGTGGTCAGTAGTCTGCAGAAATCCGTGCTGGACGGGCAAGTTGAGATTTGAGGTGCTACCGGGAGATAGCACTTAAGATGTTGGCGTTGAATCCACCTTGGCGCCACACATGATCAATGGTTAAGATCGCTTGCGAAATAGTACCAGGCGGGCAGCCGCAATAACGCCGTCCAACCAGCGGGTCCACTTGATGCGCCCAGTGGTTTGTATGGCCCACGCAGTATACTGTTTTATCTTTTGTCGAGTCGTGTGAACGCCTGGAGATACTTGCAACGTATATCGACGGGCGGACTGAATTCGTAGTTGCCGGTGGCGCGATTGCTTGTACTGGTGTTCACATGGAAAAGACGTCTCCTGCTAAAGTTCGTTTTGCAACTGTCGGTCCGCGACCTAGCAAAGGCAATGATGGTACCAGGGCCCCTAGACCAGCATTGGCTGAGATCCTGTCCCCAATGCTACGGGACGAGAAAACTATCCTTACGGAAAAGGAATTACATCTTCTTGAGCTATTGTCATTTGGGTACGCGAATGGCGACATCGCGGAGCACTTTCAGACTTCGGTTCAAGCGGTGAAGAATATGCTGAGAACCATTAACTTAAAGCTGGGGGCCGACAATCGGACGCATGCGGTTGCCATTGGGTTTCGCAATGGCTGGCTTCCTTTAAAGATAACCAGACCGGAAAACTAATTATTAGGATGGATCGCGGGCATTAACCTGAATATTCGTGAGTTACTGGCATAGCATCGTTGTAAATCCCCAAATGGGCAATTTGAAAAGTTCTAAAGTCCCTCCAGCTTGGCTCTAACTGTTGCACCTCACCCTATTTCTTGGATTGACCACTCCATAGTTTTACGGTTTCGCGTTAACTGACGCTGACCTATAGTTCGCACATTGGGCCGCAGCTATAGGTCCAACAAGGTGTTCGTCGGATACTTGGCGGCGGGCGCGAGCAGGCAACACGGAACCCGGCAAGGCCAAGCTATGGAGAGTGGCGACGCGGTTAAAGGTTTGAGTTGTTTTGGTCAACCATCACGTCCATGAAAACAGACTAGCGAGGAGAAGATTGATGAAAAAGATTTGCAGTCTCAGCATTTTGTTGCTTTTTGGTCTGATGCTTGCGGTAAGCACCGCCAGCGCAGTACCGGTCTATCACCTGACCTTCAACGGCGCCGAAGGCGGCTCGTTGGGAGGGATAAACACTTATCCCTACGGCTTCCAGATTAACGGGGCCGGGAACTTTCCCTTGATTTGCGACACGTTCAGCCGGGAAATCAGCCCCGGGGACAGCTGGGACGCGTACGTTCGGAACATGGCGTCTCTTAATGCTTCCAATGTGGGCAACCTGTTCTTCGGAAGTGTCAACGGTGGCGGAAATGGAGCGGTCCAATACTATCTGGCGGCCGGGCTTCTTTTCGAGGATGCCCGCACCAATCCGAGC
The DNA here is from genome assembly GCA_963748225.1 of uncultured Acidobacteriaceae bacterium. Lineage (GTDB taxonomy): Bacteria > Acidobacteriota > Terriglobia > Terriglobales > Acidobacteriaceae > Bog-257. The sequence continues at coordinate 259,904 of CAVVHW010000005.1, read as the reverse complement.
AATGCACCCTATGACAACTGGGCTATCTGGTACACGTTTGAGCAAGGCGCTGTGACGAGTAGTAGCGGTTGGGGTTCCCTCAGCGCAGGGGACCAAGCTACTATCCAAAGCGACTCAGCCGCGGCCATCAGTGCGGCTGCTCTCGACACTCCGTCGCAATTCTCAAACATTGTGATTTACACGCCCACCGATGGTACAGGCCAGGAGTTCTTCGGCTGGAATACGCCAGCTCCGGAACCGGCTAGTCTGGCTTTATTCGGCTCTGGCGTGCTTGGCGTGGCCGGTCTGCTTCGCCGCAAGCTGAAGACGCAGCGTTAACTGACCTGCGGGAAGCTTCTGCACACAAGTGCAGCGTCGAAGATCGCACCCGACAACTCTGAACCGGTTGTCGGGTATTTTCATGTCAGCGATATAAGCGCAGGACCCGGCTCCGAGGGCTACTCGTGGGTGCAAGCAACCATGTATGATGGGAGTAGGTATCGACGATCAGATTGAATGAGCTGAAAAGGAGCGTGTATGGCCGGAAACTCGCGTCCATCCTTTACGAAGCGCCAAAAAGAACGATCACGGCAGGAAAAGCAGGCCGAAAAGGCCCAGAAGAAGCAGCAGCGCAAGCAGCAATCCGACAGTGACACGGAAACGCCCGCCACCTCGTCGGTGGCCGATCTGGTGGTCACGCACGACGAAGAAGGTCAGCCGCAAGGCTTTGATTTTCATGACTTTGCAAAGTAACTGGCAGCAGCGGCTGCCCTCGCCGCTGCTCCTTCCCACATAATTGCCCTATCCGTGGTACACTCTTTCTAGACGCTATTAGCCGCGGTTCGCTTGTGGTGCGACAGTCTGATCCGATTCTCGATCTGATTTCCCGCCTTTCCTGCTTCCGTTTGTTTACAGCGCCCAATAAACTATTGAGCGGCATCCGAAGTATCTTCGCGAATCGCATGCACTAATTAAATGCAATCGCGAGACGCCCCTCCAGAAAGTAAGATTCGATTGACACAATTTACAGAAATGCCTCTTTCCGCCGATCTTCAGCGGAAGTTGGCGCTTGCTAATTTCATTACTCCCACCGCCATCCAGGCGGAAGCGATTCCGCACGCACTTGCGGGCAGAGACGTCCTGGCCACCGCTCAAACCGGCACGGGCAAGACCCTTGCGTTCCTGGTGCCCTTGATCGAGCGCTTGTTGCAGACCACTTCTCGCAACCCGGAAGCGCTCATCCTGGTCCCCACCCGCGAACTTGCCATGCAGGTTCACGAGCAGTACGAAAAGCTGCGCGACAAAAAGCTTGCGCCTGCTGCGCTCGTCATCGGGGGTCTCGCCGAGAAGGCCCAGATTCAGGCCCTGCGCTCGGGAGCACGGGTCATCGTGGCTACGCCGGGACGGCTGGAAGATTTCCTGGGTCGCCGACTGGTTCGCCTCGAACACGTGAAAACCCTGGTTCTTGATGAAGCTGACCGCATGCTCGATATGGGCTTTCTGCCGGCCATCCGCCGTATTGCGGCGGTGCTGCCACGCGATCGCCAGACGCTATGCTTCTCGGCAACACTGGAAGCCTCCGTCGCGGGCTTGGTAAATGACTACATGCGCACTCCAGTACGCATTGCGCAAGGTTCGATTTCGAAGCCAGCCGACACAGTCGAGCTCCATGCCTTTGAAGTCTCTTTGTCAGAGAAATCTGAGGTTCTACGCCAACTCCTCTACGCGGAGAAGGGGCGCACGCTGGTGTTTGCCCGGACAAAGCGCGGCACTGAGCGCCTGGCCAAAAGCCTGGTGCGCGACGGTTTCACCGCTGCAATGATCCATGGCGACCGTACCCAGTCGCAACGAACCGGTGCACTCGCGGGCTTTGACGCGGGCCGCTTCAAGGTCTTGGTGGCCACCGACGTTGCTTCGCGCGGCATCGATGTTCAGAACATCGCGCACGTCATCAACTATGATTTGCCGGCCATTCCCGAGGACTTCATCCATCGCGTGGGCCGGACAGGCCGTGCGGGATTGCGTGGCCGAGCTTCGACCCTGGTTGCCGGCGCCGAGGTGGCTGAACTTCGCGCCATCGAACGCGCATTGAAGTTACGCATCACGCGTAAGTCGATGAATGGTGCAGACAGAATCGTGCCGAATCGTCCGGTACAAAACACTCTTCCCTCGCGGACGCTGTCGGCTATGGCCGGTGAAGTGTTCTCGTAAGGCTTGTAATCGGAGGCCGGGGCTCTGCCTCGGTCTCAATTTCCTGCGTGTTCCGTTAAGTTTTCAACGTCTCTTCCCGAGAATACCGCCACCGGGTTGACCATCGCTTCGCCCTAGGTATAATCTCCGCCCATGTCACACATTGATTCGCACCCGCTGGGCTCCTTCTGCTGGATCGAGCTAGCTACGCTTGATCAGCCCGCTGCCAAATTGTTTTACTCGTCGCTGTTTGGATGGACCGCCGTCGACATGCCGATGGGACCGAGCGAGGTGTACACCGTCTTCCAGCTCGAAGGACGCGATGCCGCCGCGGTGTATACCATGCGGCCAGAACAGCGAGTAGCCCCGCCCAACTGGATGCTCTATATTTCCGTTGCGAGCGCCGACGATGCCGCCAAGCGCGCAAAAGCGGCTGGTGCATCGGTACACATGGACAGCTTCGATGTTGGCGAGTCAGGCAGAATGGCGATCCTTCAAGATCCGACTGGGGCGGTCTTCGCCGTGTGGCAGCCCAACAAGAACAATGGAATCGGCATTGCGCACGTCGATGGCACCCTTTGCTGGGCCGATCTGAGCACTCCCGACCCGCAGCGTGCCAGCAAGTTTTACAGCGACCTCTTCGGCTGGCAGGTTGTCACCGACGACGAAGATCCCGAACATAATTATCTACACATCAAGAATGGCGAACACTTCATTGGAGGTATTCCTCCGGTGTCGGATCGCCAGCCCGGCACGCCGCCGCATTGGCTGCCGTACTTCAATGCGTCGAACTGCGACGCCTTTGCCGATAGGGCCAAAGGCTTAGCAGCGAAGCTCTACCTCGCTCCGACGACCATGGAAAACGTCGGTCGCATGGCGGTGCTCGCGGACCCGCAGGGGGCGGTGTTTGCGCTGTTTCAACAGATACCGCGAGAGCAGAAATAGAGAATTGAACGGTGCAGAAAAAAGCAGGTTGCTTCCAATCACGCTGAGAACCGTGGGCACGTGTGAGAGCCCCATTGAGCCCAGCGCCTTATAGCCATGTTCAAGGGAACTCTGCTACCCAACTTCCCAGCCCCTCTTGGTCTAATGCATTGGCAGGGACGGTCCTCGTCTGCTTTCCTGACGTTCAACGGAACAAAACCCGAGCCCTGCACGTACCAATTATCAGAACCAAATCCTGCCCAGTTTGGGAGGCGATAGTGGCGAACGGCAACGGCAAGAAAAAGAAGAAGCGCTGGATCATTATTTCGGTGGTGACGGTTGCGGTCCTGGCATTGGTAATCGTTGCGGTGGCAGCGACGCGGGGCGGCACCAAGATCGATCCCACCAAACTTGCCAAAGTGGAAAAGGGCGACCTCGCCAAGAGCGTAGTCGCGACGGGCAAAGTCACGCCCATCACCAAAGTGGAGATCAAGTCCAAGGCCAGCGGCATCGTTGAGAAGTTGTACGTCGATACCGGCGACAGGGTGAAACAAGGCCAGGTGCTGGCGCAGCTTGACAAGATCGAGATCGAGGCACAGGTCAATTCGGGTCGCGCCCAACTGCTGTCGTCGGATGCCAACCTGAAGGCTGCTGAGGCTGATCTGAAGCGCGCCGAAGTGGACGCCCAGGGTGTGGATATCCCAACCTTGCAGCGGGCCTACGAGCGAGCCCAGGAAATGTCGAAGGACGGAGTGGTGTCGCAATCGACCCTGGATGACGCGCAACGCAGCTACATCATGGCCGTCAACAAGCGTGATCTCGCCCGCGCGCAATACACGGTAAACAAGGCGAAGGTTGCGCAGGCCCAAGCGCAAGTGAAGAAAGATCAGGCCAGCCTAAACCAACTCGAAGAGCAGCTCAGCTACACCACCATCACTGCTCCGATTGATGGGGTGGTACTGTCTCGCGATGTGGAGGTCGGCGACGCCGTCAGCTCCATCCTCGTTTTGGGTTCAGGCGCGACGCTGGTGATGACCCTGGGTGACACCAGCGAGGTGTACGTGAAGGGCAAGGTGGACGAGAGCGATATCGGCAAGGTGTATCTCGGGCAGCCGGCACGTATCCGGGTGGAGACATTCAAAGACAAGACCTTCACCGGCCATGTGACTAAGATTTCGCCGATGGGCGTCGAGAAAGACAACGTGACCACGTTCGAAGTGCGGGTCTCCATCAACAACCCCGGTGGCGAATTGAAGGCCGAGATGACCGCTAACGCGGAGATTATCCTTGACGAACACAAAAATACACTGATGATTCCCGAAGGCGCCATCATGTACGACAAGGACAAGAAGGCGTCCGTCGATATTCCCGACCCGAAGGGCAAGGATGGAATGCGCAAGGTTGCGATCAATATTGGAATCTCAAACGGCGCAAAGACCGAAGTGCTGTCGGGTCTCAAACCAGGCGACCAGGTTGTTCTTCAGCAGTAGTGTGGACTAGAACCCGCTTGGGCTGTCGACCACGGCAGTCCAATTTCTTGTAAGGTAGTCCGCTTCAATATTCCCGGCGAGGCAATATGAAAAAACACTGCACTGCCATTTTTCTTGCTCTCTTGTTGGCTCCAGCGTTGCTACATGCCCGCGCCGAAGGCCACTTTGATCGCACCCTGTCGGTCTCCGGAACCGCACGCCTTGATGTCACCACTGGATCGGGTGATATCACCATTAAGGCTGGCGGAGCGGACAAGGTTGTGGTGCATGGAATGGTTCGCCCCAACAATGACTGGTTTTCCAGCGCCGAAAGCGCGATACACGCCGTCGAATCGAATCCGCCCATTCAGCAGAACGGAAACAGCATCCGTATTGGTTATAACCTGCCTGAGGATGTGCGCCGGCATGTCTCCATCAGCTACGAGATAACCGTTCCTGCCGATACCACGGTGCAGGCTCATAGTGGCTCGGGCGCTCTTGGGGTCGAAGGAATCCGTGCCGAGGTGCAAGCTGAGACCGGATCGGGCGATATTCGGGTGCGGGATGTCGGCGGACGCTCGCATGTGCAGACTGGAAGTGGAAGTATCCGAGCAGAAAACGTCGCGGCTCCGTTTTACGCACACACCGGCAGCGGTGACATTGAAGCCGAACTTACCGGATCGGGCGATGTGGATGTTCAAACCGGGTCGGGCGGAGCGCAAGTGCGGGGCGTCAACGGTAGTCTGCGTGCGCACAGCGGAAGCGGTGATCTGAGCGCCGACGGTAGCGTGGGCGGTCCTTGGAATCTGCATACGGGCTCGGGATCGATTCGTCTAGCGGTGGGAACGGGGAATGGCTTCAATCTGGACGTCCATACCAGCTCAGGCTCGATCCACTCCGATTTGCCCATCACTGTGCAAGGTTCAATGGGCCATCACGAATTAAAAGGGACGGTGCGTGGGGGCGGACCGAACGTGGAGGTTTCCACTGGCTCCGGCGATGTGGACATAAGGTAGGGCAAAAGGGTTACTTGTATAGCCACCTTTCGGTGGCTTTTTATTTGTCCCAAAACGATGGCGGAATCGAGAACAAATCGTCGGCAGCTATAAGTTTTTCCAGTTCCCAAACCAAAATAAATGGTGCATTCTAGGGACTCACAATTAATCCTGAAATCTATCCATAGGCTGTTTGATATGACGATGTTGACCAGAGGGCGAGTCGTTGTCGCCGTTTGCCTGGCCTTGTTGTACTCCGGCAGTGGTCTTCATGTAAGCGGACAGGCAATTGTGGCAATTCCCAGTGAACCGTCTGAAGCATCTCCACCAGTCGGAGTGTCATCGGGTTCGCTGATTTCCCTTAATTTGGGCGGATCGACTGCGGCATCCGCAACGGGCGTCATCCGTGATCCCGCCGAGGTTTCCGTGCCGGCGGTTGGTCGTTCGTCCAGTTCCCTAAACGTTCGGTCGGATTCGGCGGGGTCCGCTGCTGCGTCCGGAATTGGCATTATGGCAGTGTCTCCGGCCGCCAAGCACGAAACGGGAATCGACTGGTGGCACCTGGCGGAAGGATCGTTGGCATTTCTGACCGTTGAGCATACGTTCCGCTATGCCACCGAATGGGGAACGCGTGATGCTTTCGACACACCTTTTTGGCCTGGATATCTGGCTTCGGTCGGCAACCTCCATGGTTGGGCCGACGGTGACCCATTCCTCGTCAACTATGTTGGCCACCCCATGCAGGGTGCTGTGGCTGGATTTATCTGGCAACATAGCGACCGCGCTTATCGAGATGTCGTGTTCGGTGAGAACAGACGATATTGGAAGGCAAAGCTTCGCGGGGCGGCATTTTCCTACCTTTACAGCGTGCAATTCGAAATCGGCCTGCTCAGCGAAGCTTCTATTGGGCATGTCCAGGAGCAGTTTCCACAGCAGGGATTTGTGGACCATGTCATCACACCCACAGTCGGCCTCGGATGGACGCTTGCCGAAGACTCATTGGACCGTTATGTCATTACGCTCTTAGAAGAGCACAACCGGAACCCGTATGTTCGGTTGCTGGTCCGTTCGGGATTAAATCCCTCGCGCTCCATGGCCAACGTAATGAACGGTATGGTTCCCTGGCATCGTGACAACCGGCCAGGCGTATTTAAGCCCTTTCCCGAAGCCGCAGTGGCGAAGGCTGCTTTGGAGCGGGAAACGGCCAAGACTGCGGTGGATCCCCCGCCCGGCGTAGCGCCCTTTGAATTTACCGTGACGCCCAACTTTCGGACGTACCTCGGAAGTGGTGCTAAGGGATCGTGTGTTGGGGGCGGCAGTTCCATAGCTTTCCGAGTCGCTTCCCAGTGGCAGATCGTGGCCGACGTGAACGGTTGCAAGCTACTGGATCTTCCCACCAATCTCAGCGGCGATTCGTTGAACTATATGATCGGACCGCGCTGGACGCCCTCGACCGGAGGCCGCTGGAACGCGCACGCGCAGGTCCTGGTGGGCGGAGCCAAACTCACCCAGGAGAGGATTTACCCGGACGAGAAGCTCGCGCTTTTCGGGCCGTCGGGGCCGAAGGCCGGAAACCTCTACGCTACTCACCCCATGTACACCAAGGATTGGGAGACCAACGGGGTCGCCGTCGCCGCTGCAACCGGAGTGGACTACAAGATCAATAACGCACTGGCTTTCCGTGTGGCTAGCCTGGAGTATTCACATTCCTGGACGCAAGATCTGAACGGCTTCAATTATCAGAACGGGCTCCAGCTTTCAACGGGCTTGGTACTGCGCATGGGCACTTGGTAGGCGACGTGCTTGACTCTGGCCGCCGCAACGAATACTTTGCCAGTGCATGTCCGTCACGCGCATTGTCACCTTCACCACTGACTTCGGACTGAACGACCCTTTCGTCGGCATCATGCATGGCGTGGTCCTGAACATCCATCCTGAAACCACGTTGGTTGACGTTTCCCATGCCGTGGCGTCCTACGATGTGTTCGATGGCGCCTGGACGATCACACAGGCGTATCGATTCTTCCCCCGCGCACCGTGCACGTCGTGGTGGTCGACCCCGGCGTTGGGGGCTCGCGACGGCCTATCATTGTCGAGACCGACGACTACGTTTTTGTCGCCCCGGACAATGGCGTGCTCTCGCTGGTGGAGATGCGGGAACCGAAATTCACCGTGCGCCATGTCACCGCGGAGCGCTATTTCCTGCAGCCGGTGAGCCAGACCTTTCATGGCCGGGACATCTTTTCACCCATAGCCGGCTGGTTGAGCAAGGGAGTTGCACCGTCGGAGTTCGGTCCGGAGATCTCCGACTACGTGCGACTGTCTTTACCGGCCGTAGAACGCGTCGGGGAAAATAGCTTGCGGGGCGTCGTACTCAAAGTGGACAAGTTTGGCAACCTGATCACCAATATCAGTGCGCCGGAGGCGCCGGCATTGTTCAACGTTACGTCCCCGGTGGTAAGCATCCTGATCGCTGGCGAGACGATTACACGGGTGCGCCATTCCTACGCAGAGGGCCGAGAGGATGAGTTATTCGCCATCGTAGGAAGTTCAGGCTATTTGGAGATCGCGGCGAGACAGGCATCAGCGGCGGAGAAGCTTGCGGCAGGAGTGGGAACGCCGGTGGGGGTGGTGTTCGGAGGTTAAACTGTCAGTAGTATTGGGAACAATGCCATGAAGGAGATTCCCGCAGCAAAATTCAAAACACATTGTCTCGCCGTTATGAATGAAGTGCAGGCCACGGGTGAACCTGTCGTCATCACCAAAGACGGCAGGCCACTGGTTAAGCTTGTGCCAGCCGAAGTGAAGAACGAAAGTATCTTGGGCTATATGGCTGGGAAGGCGAAGATCGTTGGGGACATCGTTTCGCCGGTGACGCCAATCAAGAATTGGAAAGCGCTGAAGTCGACTCGGTTGTTCACGGGTTCTTCGGCCTTACGCGGGCATAGCGTTCCATTTCGCCCGTCCACTTCAAGAAGCGGAACAGCTCAGCGCGTTCGCGCCACGTGAATCCAACAAATTCGAGAAACCCAATGCTCTGCATCTTGATGCCGGTGTAGGTTTCAATTCTCCAGCGCAAGTAGGGACTGCGCCACGGGGCGAGCCGATGGCCGCGGGTCGCATTCCACAAGAAGCGCAGGATGTAGCGCATAGATGTAATCAGTATATCGGCGACGGCAGAGCCACTCCCAGCGTGCCGTTTAGCTTCGCCGTCACGTCGCGCCTTCGCCAAGCACCGGGCACCCTGCTAGACTCATGCCGGAGCCGCTGAACGCCGGATGACCAACGACCAACCCCGCCAAACTGCGGAAGACCATTACTACGCGGCACTCGATCTGTATGCCGAAGGGCATCACCAGGAAGCCATTGGCCAGTATGAAGCCGCCATCGCTGCCGACCCATCTTTCCTCGATGCCATGCACGGCCTGGCACGGGTTTTCCAGGACACAGAGCAGTTCGACAAGGCAATCGCGGTCGCTAAGCGCATCGCCGAGTTGGACCCGGACGATGTGCTGGCGCATACCAGCCTGTCGATTTTGTATCAGCGCAAGGGCATGGTTCCAGAAGCCGAGGCCGAGGCCAACAAGGCGCGCGTTCTGGGATGGAAGCAACAACTGAAGCAAAGTAAGCAGTCACCGGAGTGAAACGCCGACCGGCCAGAAAGCCCGAAGCCACCTTGCGTGCGATCTATCGCAAACTGTCGCGCGCTTGGGGGCGGCAGCATTGGTGGCCGGCAGAAACGCCCTTCGCAGTGATCGTCGGCGCTATTCTCGCCCAGAATACTTCGTGGACCAATGTCGAGCGCGCCATGGCCAGCCTGCGTTCGGCCGGAGCCCTCAACGTCGAAGGTATCCGCGAACTGCCGCTGCCGAAGCTGGAAAAGTTGGTCCGGTCCTCTGGATATTTCCGGCAAAAGGCGCAGCGGCTGAAGAGCTTCGTCGCGTTTCTCGACGCGAGCTATGGTGGCTCGCTGGAGCAGATGTTCGCCACTCGTACCGAGGAGTTACGCGCGGAGTTGCTCGCGCTGAACGGCATTGGGCCGGAGACTGCTGACGGGATCTTGCTATATGCGGGACATCACGAGATCTTCGTGGTGGATGCTTATGCGCGTCGCGTCCTGAGCCGACATGGCGCCGTGACTACCAGCGATAAATACGACGAGGTTCGCAGGCTCGTCGAACGTTCCCTGCATCAGGAAGAGCCGGTCGAGGCACGCCGGCCAGTCCAAGAAGGGCGGCCGCAAGTTCACAAAGCATCGCCGATGAGCATTGCGCAACGCAGTCCCCGGGCGCAGGTTTACAACGAGATGCATGGACTGCTGGTTCAAGTGGGAAAATACTATTGCCTGAAACAACAAGCCAAGTGTGAAGTTTGCCCGCTGGGTTCGTTGCTGCCGATTTCGATAGAAGTGAATTTGGCCGGAAGAGACCCCCGAAAAACGAAGGCGGAAATGCTCAGTGCTGGGCTACCGGGATCGCGTTCCAAGAGTAAGACTTCAGATTCGCCAATGTCTTGACGCCTTACTCCGTTTTTGTAGTGCCGTAGTCAGTCCGCAGCTCGTTATCGCGAATCTGCTGGATGAAGATACCAACTTCCCGGTTCAGCAGATCAGGCCGGTCGTACTGGATCGGATGTGTGCTGCCTTTTGCGATGATCCTTCGGCTGCGGTTGGACAAGAGTTTCAACTCTTCCTGCTCCTCATTCCACAGGATGCTCTCCTCAAGCGCCAGCTTAGCGGGCAATCCAGGTTTCTGTTTCTCCAGCTCAGGATCGCGCGAAAAAATCAGGACCGGCAGGTCGCCGTAAGGGCCGGTATGCATCGTCTCTTCGCCATTTAGGCGGGTGGTTTCATACTCCTGGAATATGGGAGTGCCGTTCTTACCGCATTCCAGTTGGGCAAATCTTTTTCCCGTGGCCTCATCAAATCCGGGCTCCGGCGAGCATTCCCCCGCCACCCGATGCAGCCCAAGAGCCATTATGGAGACGAGAGAATAGTAAAAGGGCTTTGAATACGAACTAGCCGCTCTCAGCTCAGGGGACATACGGTCGTCATCCAGGGGCACTGAGGTGTCAACGAAGATCAGCCCTTTTACCGGCTCAGGATAGAGGTGATTGTAGGCGCGAATATATAAACCTGCCCGCGAGTGTCCCATCAACACAATGGGCCCTTGTATGCCGGCCTGCTGCAAGAGAGCATGCAGTTCACCGGCAATGCTATTGGCATCTCGTGGCGGTGGTTGCGGACTGCTCCAACCAAATCCGGCGCGATCGTACGAGCAGACGCGCGTGATTTTTGCGAGCTCCGGTTGCACCTTGGTCCAGGTCAGCGAATCGTTTCCTCCTCCCGCTTCCAGAACCAACGTGGGAGAGCCCTCGCCGGTACAGTAGAGATGCATGTCGTGTCCGTTGACACGGTAGATCTTGCCGGGAGCCGGATACATTGCGCGGTAGTAGCGAAGGGCGGCGGCATTGTAAATGGTGCTGCCCGCAAGGAACGCGCAAACCAAGACGGCGAGCGAAAGCAGTACCCATTCGGTGATGCGACGCCACTTGCGATGTTGCGTGTGTCGAAGCGTGCGCAGACGTCGAATGCAAAGCGCGACGATTACTATCGCGATCAGTACGATGACGATGGGAAGACCCAGCGGATTGGCATTCAAAGAGCGCTCCTTCCGGAAATCCCTGAACAACGACTGCGGTTAACTCAAACCTTGGTCGAACGCGCCAGCGCGCGCCGGATGGTTTCGTCGAGTGCGGCTTTGGCCTTCTCATATTCCTCGGGACTGATCTTCCCTTGCTGGCGATCGATTTCTAGTTGGAAAAGCTCTTCCTTCATCGCCTCAAGCAGGAGCGCATTTCGATCGCGAACAGGCGCAGATGGCTCCAAGAAGTCGGCGAAATCAGCCGCTGTCTCTCCGGCGTCCACTGCGCCGCGACCCGGTACTCCCGCGGTGGCAGCGGCGGGATGCGGACGGACGTTGGATTTCGAGACGACGTATGCCCCGCCCATCACCAGCACCAACGCGAATGCTCCGAGGATGTACGCGCGATAGTCGTGGAGGGGATCGGGCGCGTCGATGGGAGCTCCCAGTCCACCCCCGGGACGATTATCGTTGGCTGCGGCTTGCGACCCACCCATGGCTCCGCCGCCACTCGCATCACCTCTTCCCGTGGACTGTGCTCCCTGCTCACCTTCAGCCTGAAATTCGCCTGCACCCGCAACCCGGAAGCTGAGGTCCTGTCCGGGTTTCACATTGGTAACAACCATGATGCTGGCGCCAGTCTCGTCGGGCATCGATTGAAATTGTTGCGGATTCTTGGGCGCAAACGTCATACCCTTGGGAGTCATTACGACGAAGTGCTGCACGTCACTAAGCGGCTTGGGCGAGATGCTGGCCTCGCCGCCGTAGGGCATGTGGTACGACACTTGAAACTGCGTCTCACCCGGGCGCAGAGGGTAGTTGAATGAATAGTGGTTTTTCTGTGCGCCCGGCAAGGTTTCGACTGCGATGGGCTGCCCGCCAGGTCCTTTGGCTTGTGCCGATTCCAGTTCAGCGCCCTCGGGCAAGACAAACTCAAACGTACGTTTGTCATCGGCGACGGTGCGTGGCGGCTGTGACTGGTTGCGGATCGCATACAGCGCAATTCCCGCTAGTTGTTTGCCATCGCTCTGATAGCGGTCGACCTCGACGGTCTGGCTGAGGCCGTCGACCTTTTTCGCAGAATCGTACACCGTAAGCTCGGCAGTGGTGGTACCCGGCATCAACGGGCCGGTCGGCGGGAAATAGTTCACGCCGTCGTGCGTGACACGCACCATGTGCGGCGCACGATCACCCTCGGGCGCAGAGAGCGAGAAGCGTCCCTGCGCGTCGGTCTTGGTATTCCCTATCTCCTGCATGCCTTGCGACAGCGAGAGGAGCGTGACTTGGTCGCCGACGGAAGGTTTGCCCGTGGTCGCGTTGGTCACGGTACCGGTGATGTTCTGGGCCGCGACGAGAGAGGTCAAGGCGAACATGCAGACACCCAACCATACCCAAGTAAACAGACTGCTGAATGTGGGTTTGAAGGGGCGCGGATTCAGCCGTGCCGTACGCTGCTGCAGGGCATATTCGGCTTTAGCCGCTGAGGGAATTCGAATTGTCTGACCTACCTCAGGGGCTAAAGCCCCGAGTTTAGGGAGAGCACTTGCGGCACAGCTAAAGCTGTGCCCTTTCAAAGCCGACCCTCCCCAACCTTGTTGCGAGCCCGCAGCTATTACGTTGCTCACGCCCGCCCTCCATTCGTCGGGCTACTACCCGGACGCCTTGTGCCGCGCCGAACTACCGCACGGGCCTTCTCAAGGCTCTCCATCTCAGCGAGAATGGCGGCAGCTTCGTCTTCCAGCGAGGCGCGCTGCACCGCGTAGTCGGACTCGCTCAACTTACCAGCCTTGCGCTCGAAGCTGAGATCGCGCAGATTCTCGTAGGTCGCCTCTTTGCGTTCCTGCAAGTACATCAGGCGGGTTTTCTCCTCCCCGGCTTCGACGTCACCTGGCTGATAGAAAACGTAGAAGAGCAGGAGTGCAGCAAACAGCGCGCAACCAAACATGAGGAAGGCGGTTTCCTGTCCGGAAGAGGCAGTAACAATGAGTGCATACATCAGTAATCGGTCTCCTGACGGGCCTTTTTGCGAAGGGCGTCGAGTGCATCGGCATCGAGATTGGGAGGCGGCACCGGATGCGCGATGGTGCGTGACTTCCACAGGCGCACCAGTAATACGGTAAGCGCGAGTGCGGCGGCAAAAACCGCGAACGGCATGATCCAAGCCACGCGATTGAAGCCGGTCGTGGTGGGGGCGGCCAGCACGGTGTTGCCGTACTTCTGGACGAAGCTCTGCAGCACGAGAGAATCGCTGTCGCCGCGCTCGAGGCCGGCAGTTAGCTCATTGCGCATGCGTTCGGAGTAGGTGCAGCCGACGTGATTGCATTCCAGCAAGACCTGATTGCAACCGCACATGCACATCAAGCCGTGTCCCAGTTTGTTGAAGCGCGCGTCAGTGTCGGCGCCAAGGAAAGTGATGGCCAGCAGGCCGATGAGCAGGAGCTGGGCGATGCGAAGTTTCGAGTTTCGAGTTTCAAGTTTCAAGTTATGAATACCAGTACGAAGTTTCGGGTTTCAAGTTTCGAGTTATGGATACCAGGTTCTTGAAGGGGCGCAGCTTTAGGTGCGCCGCATAGCCCGTCCTCTATTTTCTGTCATCCCGAGCGGAGGTGGCCCGTTCTTGGCCGCCGGAGTCGAGGGACATGCTTTTTGTGCCGTCCCTACGGGACTCAGGTTCATCGTCTGTCGCTTACCCAGCGCTGGAAGCGCTGGGCTATGATCTGCCGTCCTGCTTCGCGGACTTGCTTCCTGCGATTGGGAATCGACCTCACGTCCGCGGTCGGAATATGTCATAAATCACCCACAGCACACCGCCGAAGATCACTCCGCCAGCGATGCGCGTTTGGACTGCGCCCCAGCCACTCGCAAACCTTCTCTCTGTCATGGTTCCCGTGGCACGTAGGTAATGCGGCAGTCGAAACCAGGCGCGTGTAGAAACCAGCATGAAAGCTCCGTTGATAAGCAGCAACAGCCCGACAACCCCAGCCAAGAACCTTCCAAATATGAGCATCTCACTCGTGCCAGCGAACCGCAGATCCTTCGACTCCGGCGGCCAAAGGCCGCCTCCGCTCAGGATGACAGGCATTAAAGGTGATGCACTTAACCTGCCCCTGGCCACAAACCCCGGCTTTCAATCTCCGCCAACTCCTACTACGTTGCCACGCGCCGCCTCGGCTTCCGCACGTTCCTTCTCTTTCACCATGACCTTAGCCGGCTTCATGTTGGGCAGCAACGCAATCAACGTCCCGATGATCACGATGACCACCCCCGACCAAATCCACATCACCAGCGGATTCACGTGTGCCTTGATGATCGGCTTGCCCGTGTCCTGGTTTCGTCCCGTATAGACCAGGTACAAGTCGGCACTGGGACGCGAGCGATTGGCGACGATGGTCGAGGTCTGCTCGCTCGCCTTATAGAAGCGGCGCTCGGGATACATGGTGTCGATCTTCTTGCCATGCTGATAAACGTCGATCACGGCCCACTCGCTGGAGTAGTTCGGCTTGTCATCTTGCGTGTACGACTCGCACACCAATGTGAACGAACCGATCTGCATCTTGTCGCCGAAGCCCATCTCCTGTTCTTTATCCAGGTTGAAGGGCAGGCCGGCGAAGCCGATCATGATGACGATGAAGCCGAAGTGCACCAGATAGCCACCGTATCGCCGTGTGTTGCGGCGGGTGATGGTCACCATGCCTTCGAGAATGTTCTTCCCCGTCTGCCGCGCGATGACGCGGCCGCCACGCCAGAACTCGCCCACTACCGTTGCCGCCACCAGCACCGACAGTGAGATCGCCACCAGCGAGTAGAAGTAAGAGGAGTCTTCCCAGGGACGCATGCCGCCGGCGATGAGCATGATCGCGGTCGCCACCGCGAGAACTGCGGGCCACAGCAAGTTACGCTTCAGACTGTCGAGGGAAGTCTTGCGCCAAGCCAGCAGCGGTCCCACGCCGGTGAGGAAAATCAGGAACAGCCCAATCGGGACGTTAACGCGATTGAAGAACGGCGGGCCGACTGTGACCTTGGAGCCAGTCACCCACTCCGACAGCACCGGAAAGAGCGTACCCCACAGCACCGCGAAGCACGCCACCAGCAGCACCAGGTTGTTGAACAGGAAGCTGGATTCGCGCGAGACCAGCGACTCCAGCCGGTGCTCGCTCTTCAGCGTATCGCGGTTGCGTACGAAGAAGAACACGCAGGTGGCGAATGCCAGCGCCAGGAACCACACGAACCAGATGCCGATGCCGGATTGCGCGAAGGCATGCACCGAACTCACCACGCCGCTGCGGGTGAGGAATGTTCCGAAGATGGCCAGAAGAAAGGTCGTGAAGATGAGCCACATGTTCCACATCTTCATCATGCCGCGCTTCTCCTGCATCATGACGGAATGCAGAAAGGCGGTCATGGTGAGGAACGGCAGGATCGATGCATTCTCCACCGGATCCCATCCCCAGTAGCCGCCCCAACCCAACACCGCGTAGGCCCAGTGCGCGCCGAGGAAAATCCCGCAGGTGAGGAACAGCCAGGCCACCATGGTCCAGCGGCGGGTGATGTGAATCCACTTCTCGCCGGGATACTTCATGATTAGCGCGCCCAGCGCAAACGCGAAGGGCACGGTCACGCCGACGTAGCCGAGATAGAGCATCGGCGGATGGATGACCATCTCGGGATACTGCAGAAGCGGGTTGAGACCATTGCCGTCGGGGGGGATTTGTCCGCTGACCAGTCCGAACGGATGCGCCGCGAAGTTCACCAGCAGAAGGAAGAATACCTGCACGGCAGCGATAATCGCCGAAGCATGCGCGGTCAGTTGCGGATCAACTTTGTAGCGCAGCCGCAGCACCAGGGCGTAGGTCGACAGCAGCCACGCCCAGAACAGCAGCGAGCCTTCCTGACCCGACCACAGCGCCGCGAACTTGTAAGCGATCGGCAAGTCGCGATTGCTGTGGTGCATGATGTATGAGACGGAGAAGTCGTTGCTGAGGGCGGCTATCACCAGCGCCACTGACGCGACCGTGACCGCGGCCCAACAAGCTATACCGGCGCGGCGGGCGGTTTCGCCCAGGCGATCGTCCTTGCGGTACAGCGCGAGCGAGCCTGCAACAAACGAATAGGCTGCCAGCGCCAGGGCCAGCAACAGCGCAAAACTTCCGATTAGTGGCATGACAGTTAGGTACCCGTAAGAATTCAGCGTCGGACCCGCCCGGCGAGCAATGCCATCCCTTGAGCCAGTGCTCTCATTCTACTCGGATTAGCTGAAGAAGGACGGCTGCAAAGTACAACTTTGCGGGAGTTGCAAGCCCAGAACTCTTGGGGGACGGCTCGGCGAGCCAAGCAGAAGTTTGGCAGGGAGACGCATGGAATGGCACGCGCTAAACACTTAGAAGACAGAAAGAGTCAGGAAGGAGGATTTCCCTTTCCTGACTCTATGAATACAGCATAGCACATTCAGGCTGGTTTTGGACACGATTCTGGAGATTTATTTTCTCCCACAGCTGTAACGGGTTACCTAGATTTTCGGCACTTTAGTGCGGCTTGACAAGGATTTCCCAAAACGAGAATTCAGCCGCGTTTTCTGCTCTGCGCCGCTTTACGCGCCGCCGTCCTGCGTCCAGCCGGCCCTTTGGTCCTCGCTGCCTTTTTTGCCGCCGCCTTTCGTGCGGCGCTTCCTCGGGCGCGGGCTGAGGTCTTGGCTTGCTTCGATAATGACGCGCGTGACGCGGCCCGATGGCCTTCTCGTTTCAGCACTCCACTGATTGCCCGCGAACGTTTGGCCGACGTTTTCTTCTTCGCGGACGACTGACCTTTGCGCACATCGCGCTGTGCCTTCTCCCGTGTCGCCTCCGAGGTCTTCCCTTCCCCCGGCGGAGGCAGATTCACTCCGGCACGGCTAGCCTTCGACAGGCCAATCGCAATCGCCTGCTTAGTGTTGGCGGCGCCATGTTTCCCTTCCCGAATATGGTCCATTTCCTCTTTCACGAATTCGCCGGCCTGGGTGCTGGGCGATTTTCCCTCACGTGCATCTTCCCGGGCTCGCTCTAATGTTTCTTTGTCTGGCATTGGTTCCTCCTTTGCTAGTCCAAGCTGCGGATGCAAAGCATCTGGCGCAGCTTAAGGTGGAAGATGCACAGCCGATGTCACGGGATGGATAGCGCTTGCTCATGGTCAATACCACGAAATCCGTGACAGCAGGATATTCTGTCGCTATCGAAAGCATGCGGTCTTGCGTGATAATGGGGTCACGACAGACGAACCTGATGCCAAGTCCAGATTTTGCTCAACGCTACCGGCCGCTGTTGCTCGCAATTGCGATTATCTTCGCGGCGGCGACCATCCTCTATAGCGGGGTCTGGATGTACTACGCTCGCCAGGGAACGGTTGAGCTTGGCATTGACACTCTACCAACTCCTTCCGGCATTGAAATCAGGGATGTGTACAGGAACAGTCCCGCTGAAAGAGCGGGGCTACGAGCGCACGACCTTATCGTCGCCCTCAACGGTCGCGCTCTTACCTCGGAAGCCACCTGCTCTGGAATTCTGCAAGACGTGTGGCTGCAGTCAAGCCCCGGCGACCATGTGGTGCTGAAGGTTGCGCGCACTGGAGAAGCACAACCGCTAGTGATTACGGGGACTTTTCGCGCCGCCGCCGGCAGGGGCGACCAGGTTCCGCTAACGCAACGGGTGGCAAACTTGCCCTCTTTTTTCCCTCTTTCCCTCCCTTTCCTTTCCCTTCTTCTCCCGTTGCTCCTGCCGCGCTTCCTCTTTCGCTCGCCTTCGCCTTCGCCCTGTTGCGCGTTGCTCGTCGTTCGGCTGGCGTGTCGCCGGGGACATCCGGTGCGGGGTGGGACTTATTCATGCGCCATTTATGATAGCCGGAGTAAAATAGATTGCAAGAGGAAACGTTTGGCATGGACACCAAAGTTGATCTGGGAGACGAACTTCTGGCTAAGATTATGGAGACCGTCCGCCAATCCGACGCGGAGGATCACCGCAAAATAAAGGCCCTCGTCCGCGCTGGCAAGATCGGAGAAATGTACCTCGGGGCACTTGCGGACGATTGCTCTTTTGCCGCACTTAGTCCCGAGTTGGAGTCCCAATCTTCTCCATTAAAACGGTGAGCTGTTTACCGTCGGGGTGCAGCGCCATTTTGACCACGCGCCAGCCCAGTTCGTAGCTGGTGTCAAGACGCGAGTCGTCCCTCTTCACCTGAATCGTCATCGTTTGATAGTGTTTGGGTAGATAAGTTCGATCTGGCATTTTGTTCCTCCGTTTTTTTAGAACACAACGACTCACCGCTCCGAGTACCACCAAAAGAAAATCCATGCGAACAGCACGACGGGCAAGGCGTCGGCTGCCAAGCCTATAGGGACGGGCAATCATTGCCCATTGCACTGGAAGGACGTATCTGTCGAACAACATGCCCCTGTGGGCCATGTCGCCTACAATACAAATAGCGGCGACCAGTAGAACGATTAGCTGCTTGACTCGGTTTGTGGAATGGCTCGTCATCCTTAATTTGCATGTCTCGCGTTTAGCCGTACTCTTCTGTGTCTAGTTAGCGGAATTGGACGGCCGACCAGAAGTAGATATCCTTTCAGTATGCTGAGCATGTAGTGCTCATCCCAATATCCCAACAGGCTGATGTTCTCTATCATGGCAATTGTCTACAGGGCGGTTTTCGCTTCTTCAGGCCTACCTTTCGCAATGTAATCCATGCCGACCTCAAGAGGTTATAGGCGATCATGTCCGCCATCTGCAACGGAGGATGTATCTTGTCGCTAAGAGCGCCGAATGCGGCTATGCGTTTCGCCGTTCTGGGATAAAGTTTCCTGAACTCAAGATAGAGTTGGTGTAGGACGGGGAAGTCGGTATCTTCGTCATGAACAAACTGACCTGTGTGCGCCCTGGCCGCCCACTAATGAGTTTACCGTTTGGAACATCACGCTCTCAAGGGCGCGATGATACGGATTAGGAGGGAAAACGTCCGCAGCTACAGAAGAGCGCAAACCTGTTGAAGTCGTCAACAATGACAAACACTCCAACCCCTCTAATAGAGGGATGATATATCACTAGCTGCTGCAACCTGTCCTTCATTCCTTGGCAGCATATCTGCCTGAGGTGGCGGATACTCTGCCGTTCTGAATCTCGCAAACTCGCCGTCCAGATCGTAGTACTCGGAACTATTGAAGTACTCGATCTCCGCCTCTCGCAGAACTCTGTCCCACTGCGTACGAAGGCTCCCCCAGTCGTCTCTACCGGCAAAGAATCCAGCGGAGACGAACATCTTCGATAGGTTGGCGTCCTAGCTGTCGTCGAGAAACGAAGTGAAAATCATACAAAGATATCCATCGACTTCCAATTCTGGCGGAAACACCAAATCGTAGAAGTCTTCGATCGTGTAAACCGAGCCTTTAATCTGGGTCATACATCGGCGCATCCTCATATCTGAGGCCAAGCGCACGAATGCCTCTCACCCTAAAGTAGTCTCCCAAGAAATCGAAAAGTACAGCGCAAATTCTGGCGGAAGTGAACTCGACTACCGCTATCCTCTAATCAAACGCAAAGGATTAGAAGGCCGCCGTATCTCCCACCTGCCGTGAGATCATCGAAGTCAGCCGCTGCCGACGATGCCATCCACAGCCATGCTAAAGCGTTGGCCGTCTGTCAGTTTGCGATTGTTGTAGCGATAGGCTTGCTCATCCAGATAGCGAAACAAGTGAAACGGCTCGACGCTGACGTAGGTACCGTTGATGCCGCGCTTCAACAGGCTCCAGAAGTTCTCCAGTCCATTAGTGTGGATCTTACCATCAACATACTCGACAGCGTGATCTACCACTTGATGAGCGTAATCGCTAGCCAGCCCGTCATACGAAAGCAATGCGTCGGTCTTGAGAGCGCACCAGCTTCAACATGCTTTCTAACTTCCGCTTGCATAGCTTTCTTCTTACGGTTCGGAAGATCTATGGTGCGAATCTTGCCGCCACGCTCCAAGATTCCCATCACGGCAGTTTTGTCTTTGCCGCCAGTTCCAGTGATGCGACGCTTCCGCTTGCTAACATGCATGTTCCGAGCTTTGCCGCCGATAAAGGTTTCGTCCGCTTCGACGTGGCCGGAGAGTTTGTCAGCGGGAGACATCCCAAGGGCGCAGCGAATCCGGTGGTCCATGAACCATGCCGTTTTCTGAGTGACGCCGCAGGCCCGCGCCATCTCGTAGCTGCTGATGCCGTTCTTGCAGTTCACAACCTGCCACATCGCGAGCAGCCACTTGTCTAGGCCGAGCGGCGAATCCTCAAAGATGGTTCCGGTCTTGGAAGTGAACTGTCTCAGGGCGTGCTTGCTGCCACATTGCCAGCGGTTATACTTCGGCTGGAATAGGACGTTCTTGCTTCCGCAGCGCGGGCAGGTAACGCCATCCGGCCAGCGGTGCGCTACCAAGTACTGGCGGCAGTTGTCAGGATCGGCGAAATAGAGGATTGCATCTTGCAGTGTGTCCGGTTCCATGCTCGAATCTTAGCGCAGAGCCGATGAGTTGTCAAGTATATTCTTGTTCCCAAACTTATACAGAACTGCTATCCGATTCTCTTCCTTGTAGTCGGACTAATGGTCCTGTTCCTGCGCGTTGAGGACCGCAACGCGTGGTTGCTGGCCCTGGTCTTCGCGGCCTTCATCGCCGCTTCCAGCATTCCGGATCCGGTAGCCATCGCGCCGCACCCTCTCCGGGCCTTTTTCTATGGCTATCGCACCGTCTTCGGCGCCCTGCTTCCCGGAGTCTTCTACTTCCTCTTTGCGGTCTTCCCCACACGCTCGCCTATCGAGCGCAAGGCTCCCTGGCTCAAGTGGCTGCTTTTGGCCCTAAGCGCTTGTCTTTGTTTAGGTGGAATACGCACTGGCAATTCCGAAGTGTTGCCGTTTCTGGCGAAGTTAGCCGGGGAAAAAGTCTGGGGAACCGCCAGAATGGTTCTGGGATATGGAAGCATACTCCTCGGCCTGCTTTCGCTCATTTTGAACGTTGTCAGTGCCACCAACAAGGAGGACAAGCGCAAGCTCAAGGTGATTCTCTGGGGAACCGTCGTTGGAATCACCCCTGCCGTAGTCCTCAGGTTGGTAGGAGACCTCTACCCCGTTCACATTCCGTTCTGGGTAAATTTCGTAAACGTCATTTTCCTGTTCGTGTTCCCACTCTCCTTCGCCTACGCGGTGGTCAAGCACCGGGTCATGGAGCTTCCAGTCTTACTGAAGCGTAGCGCCAGGTATTTCGTGGTGGAGCGCGGATTCATGATTCTCATTCTCGCCATCTCGGTAGGACTGACGATCTGGTTCGGGCAGGCGTTCTCGCGCCATTTCTCGTCCGGATCGAAGGCGGCCATCCCGGTGGGAGCCACCTTCGGCGTGCTGTTGGTCTCCGGCGCGACCCAGGTTCATCGGCGAGTGCGGACCCGGTTGGATCGCGCCTTTTTCCGCAGCTCGTACGACGCACAACAGATTCTGGAGAACCTGGCCGCAAAGACACTCACGGTCAGCAGTCGCGAAGGATTGGCTGCGTTGTTGCACGATGAGATTCAAGATGCGCTGCATCCGAACTCGATGTATGTGTACCTCGATGCCGGCAACGGACAGTTGCGAGCATACGCGGGAGGGCCTCCAGCGGACGCGATGACTCTGGCAGCTAACGGGACTGGGCTTGACGAACTGGCAGACCGCAGCGAGCCGTTGGAGTTGCTCCCAGAAGCCATGCATGGAACGCAGCTGCAACCGCTGCAGCCCGAGTGCCTGGTACCGATCCGCGGGCTCGAGCGAAGGTCAGTTGCAGGGTTTAGCCGTGCTTGGCCCGCGGCTTTCGGAAGAATCGTATTCCACCGGCGATAAACGTTTGCTGGCTTCGGTCGCCAGCCAGGCCGGTATTGCCATGCGCAGCATTAGCATGGCGGAGAAAATGGCTGCGACGATGGAACTGGAGCGTCGCAGCGAGCAGGAAATGCAGTATGCGCGCCAAGTCCAAAGCCGGCTGCTTCCCCAGCAGGCACCGTCGCTGGCGACACTGGAGTGCGCTGGCAAATGCATACAGACGCGCGCCGTGGGAGGCGACTACTACGACTTTCTCGATCTAGGCTCGGGCCGTCTTGGCTTGGTGCTGGCCGACATCTCGGGCAAAGGAATGTCGGCTGCACTGCTAATGGCCAACCTGCAGGCCAACTTGCGCGGTCAATATGCCCTGGCATTGGAAGATATTCCCCGCCTGCTGCGTTCAGTGAACCACTTGTTCTACAAGAATACGGAAGCCAATAATTATGCGACTACATTCTTTGCAGTGTATGACGACGAGACACGGCGCTTGCGTTACGTGAACTGCGGACACAATCCGCCAATGCTCTTGCGGGCGACCGGCGAACTGGAGCGACTGAACGCCAACGCAACCGTGTTGGGATTATTCGAAGAATGGGATTGCAGCGTGGCTGAGAACCAACTGGCGCCCGGCGATGTGCTGGTTATTTATACCGACGGTGTTTCTGAGGCGGGCGAGAGAGACGAAAGCGATAGTGAGGAGTTCGGCGAAGACCGCCTGATCGCCGTGGCTAGGAAGTATCAACAGCAGTCAGCCGACGAAATCATGGAGGGCATCCTGGGCGAGGTACAGCGATTCAGTCCCGACGAACAAGCCGACGATATGACGCTGATTGTGGCGCGGGGAAGGTAGCTATGGCACGTCAAGACCCCGAAGCAGAACGGCAGCGACTTACCAAGCTCTATGCTGAGATGTCGGATGGGGAGTTGAACGCCATAGCAGTGGATTCGGCCGAATTGACTCATGTGGCACGTCAATGTCTCACGGACGAACTCGCCCGCAGGCACTCCGAAGAAGGTGTCGCGGCAGACACAACCGTCCATCCTGATCATGATTCAGTTGAATTAGCTGACGTCGTTAGTATTCGCCAGTACAGAGATCTGCACGAAGCGCTGTTAGCCCGTGGCGCGCTGGACTCGGCGGGTGTCGAATCCTTCCTGGTGGACGACAACATGATTCGGATGGACTGGTTTTATTCAAACCTGGTCGGTGGCATAAAGTTGTGCGTTAAACAGCAAGACGCCGACGCGGCGTTGGATCTGCTGGAACAATCGATTCCCGGGGAGTTTGAGGTCGAGGGCATTGGGCCATATCAGCAGCCACGCTGTCCGAAGTGCCAGTCTCTGGATATCGCTTATGAGGACTTGAATCAGCCCGTCGCCTGGATCAGCGCCTATGTTCTCGCGCCAATTGCCATCCATCGCAAGAGATGGGTGTGCCACTCCTGCGGAGAACGGTGGCGGGAGGAGGAAAACATCGAAGAAGCGACCTAGGTTGTGGAGTTAAGCGAAAAATCCCCATCCAAGCAAAACCAGCTTGGATGGGGCACCCTCAGAATCCATCACCTGGGCCAGGATTAGCCACTATCCCCTATCCCCTAGTCCCTGCTTTCTCACGCCTGCGCGGCCAAGCCTCCATTCGAGATCCAACGAGTCGATGGTTTGGTCGTTACCTTGGGAAGAATGTCGAGGTAGATCACGGCGTATCGGAATGCAAGGACGCCGGCGGCGATAACCAGAACGCTCGATGCCAACTCCGTCCACTTGGGCACGTAGTGCGTTCCCATGGCTGTCTGCAAAGAGTTGATCGAGACGTTCAGCCGGTCCACCATGAATCCTGCAACCACGATGGCAGAGGTCCAATAAAGCTTCTCCGGGTTTGAACGCACGCTGTCGTAGCTCAAGAGGAAAATGGGGATCGCCAGGAACAGCACAACCTCGAGCCAGAAGTATCCGGCTTCGCTGGTGCGCTGAAAGGCATAGCCTAGCGCCTGGTTCGAAACCAGGTCGAGCAGCTTGAAGAAGGCATATACGATGAGCAAGAGTTGGATCATCCGGCCGCAATCGCTGAGGATGCTGAAATCCACGCGGACCTTCAGCGAACGCATACAGAGGTAGATCGCCATCACGGTCAGTGCCAGCCCGGCGGGAATCGCCGAAAGATAGAACAACGCGTGCATGTACTGCGAGTACCACAGCGGGTGAATCTTGCCGCGCGCGATCAGGAACAAGCCGCCCAGGTAGGACTGATGCATCGACGACAAAAGCACTCCCGCCAACACGACCGCGATGAGGATCTTGTGGTGATAGCGCAATACTGTCTCGCGAAATTCCTTCCACGGCAGCTTCTCAATTACGGCAGGAGCGAACTCGAAGGTCAGCACGGTGGTGTAAGTCATGATGCAGATGCACACATCGAAAAGGACTGAGCGATGGTTCCACATCACGATGGGGTGCCAGAAGCGCCAGGGCAGCCCGATCTCGTAAAGGTAGCCGACCATGACGGTGAGGTATCCGAGAAATGAAATCAGAATTGAGGCACGCAGAATAGGGCGATACCGCTCCATGCCAAGCAGATAAACAGCCGCGCTAATGCCGAAACCCGCGGCAGAGAGTCCGACTCCACAAAGCGTGCCCAGGCCAACCCACAAGCCCCACGGCATCTGATCGCTGAGGTTTGTGCTGGCCCTGAATCCCTCGAAGAACCGAACATACGTCGCATAAAGACCGGTAGTAAATATGATTGCAACAATGACGCGCCATAAAGTTATTTCTGATCTGATTCGCGCAATCATGGCTAGCTCCTTTCCTCTTTGATCCGGGTGATGGTGGCTTTCTCCTCGGCTTCGGCCAACGCAACCTCGCGCCGCCGCTGCGTGACCCAATACAACGCCGAGAGAATGGTGCCGCCCATGATTACCACCTTGGGCGAGTCGCCCAAAGCGCTGGCGGTCAGTATGGGTATGGGCTGATTGCCCGTGGGTGCCGGCTTGAATCCGAGCTTCTCGAAGGGAACGTCGGAGACAAACAACACGCTGCCTCCGCCGAGCTCTTCGAGGCCGTAGATCCTTGGCACATACGACGAGTCACTGCGAATACGGCTCCAGGCTTCAGCAATCAAGCTATCCCGATCGCCAAAGATGGTCGCTTGTGTTGGGCAGGCTTCGGCACAAGCCGTGGATTTGCCAGCCTTGATGCGCTCTGAGCACATATCGCACTTCTTGACAAAGGGGGCGAGCTTGCTCCACTGGTAGCGCGGCACCTGGTAGGGGCAAGCCAACATGCAATAACGGCAGCCAATGCATTTGTCGGCGTTGTATACCACGGGGCCCAGCGGAGTTTTGCTGATGGCGCCAACGGGGCAAGCCGATGCGCAGGCCGGATCGTCACAGTGCATACAGACTTTGCGCACGAACTTGTCGCCGCGGGGCTCGATCACAGTGAAGGCGGTGTCGGAAAGGGTCGGCTCGGGGTCCGTGCCGAATCCGTGGAGCTGTTTGCAAGCGGTCTCGCAGCTCAGGCATCCGATGCAGCGCTTGATATCGATGAGCATTGCTTTTTGTTTTGGCATGAGATTCTCCGTTATCTTTTTTCGACCAGCGCTACGTCAGAAAAAATTCCTTGGTCAACTGCGCCTGGGTGCTGGCATCCACCTGGAACAGTAAGCCTTTGATGGGCAGCCCGCCGTCTTGCGCCAGCGCGGGATTGAGTTGTTGCAGCATGGCGCCCATACGCGCCAGGCTGTTCTGCATCCATGCCGGAACGATCGGTCCCTGCAACAGGTTCTTCACGTTGACGGAGAGCTCCGGGGCCTTGACCACGCATAGCCAGCCGTTCTTGTAGGGGTCGTCCACGATGAGATTGGGGTTCTTGAGGACTTCGTGATTGACCGAAATCATCACGCCTTCGACGGGCGAAAGCATGTCGATACTCTGCCCTTCACGCGTCACTGTGCATAACTTCTGCCCTTGCCGCACCCAGCGGTTCAGGTCGGCGGTCTCGATGGAGTCAATCTTGCCGAACAGGTTGCTGGCGAAGGCATCGATGCCAACGCGAGCGTTTTGCCGCCCTTCGTCCGAGACCCAGGTGTGGCCCGGATGGAAGGCATAACCCTCGGGGACCTCGAATCCACTGTGCTTCAACATAGCGGGCGCATTCAGTTTCTTTGCTGGCGCCACTTGCAAAGTCGCCGCCGCCTCTTGCGGACGACGAAAATACATGACGGTAAGAATGAGTAGAAATGTAAGCAGGACAAATAGGATCGACATAAAGCCTCCTTACCCGCTCCGTCCGATGTGATACTGGATCATCGTTTTGGGAGCGGAGCACGAACCTTTCGGCCGTCCTGTCAGCTTCGACGAAGAATGGCAGCTCGCCATGGCATCGTGCTCCACCCTTGCTGGTGCACGTGGAGGGCAACTCTATTCCCGAAAGAGGCTGTGTTGGCAAAGGAGTTAGGAGTTTCGTGCCAATTCTGGAAGGTTAGACCAGTGCGTTATGCAGGTAACCGTCGCATTTTGCAGTAGTGCAAAGGCTGCTAGACCAGCTCTGGGGTTTTCTTCAGCCGACGCAACAGCGAGGTTGGATGAATGCCGAGGATGCGGGCAGCATGGGTCTTGTTTTGACCGGTGGCGTTGAGGACTTCGTGGATATAACGGTCCTCAAGTTCGCGCAAGCTGACAAACTGATCGCCTGTGGGGGAGACTTCGAACGACGACATCTCCTCATGCGCAGGTTCTTCGTGGAAATCGCGGACTTCTTCCGGCAAGTTCTCTTCGTCAATCTGGTTGCTCTGGCAAAGGATCATGGTGCGCTCGATCACGTTGCGCAACTCACGGATGTTTCCGGGCCAGGGATACCTCTGTAGTAACTCCGCGGCCGCCGGCGTATAGCCCACGAAGTTTTTCTTCAGCTCGTCGTTGAAGTGCTGCATGATGTCGAGCGCCAGCGGCAGAATGTCTTCGCGGCGCTCGCGCAATGGCGGAATAAATAACGGCAGCACGTTCAGGCGATAATACAGGTCTTCGCGGAACTCGCCTTTGCTCACCATTTCCTTCAATACTTTGTTGGTTGCCGTAATGATGCGAACATCCACCTGCACCGGCTTGGTGCCGCCAAGCCGCATGAAAGTTCCCTCTTCTAACACGCGCAATAACTTCGCTTGCAGACTGAACGAGGTGTTGCCGATCTCATCGAGGAAGAGCGTGCCGCCTGAGGCTTTCTCGATAAGGCCTTCTTTGCGGCGCCGCGCGTCGGTAAAGGCGCCCTGTTCGTAGCCGAAGAGTTCACTCTCCAGCAAAGTATCAGGCAGGGCGGCACAGTTCAGGCTGATGAGCGGCGCCTGAGCGCGAGAACTGTTGTAGTGAATTGCCTTGGCCAACACTTCCTTACCGGTTCCGCTCTCGCCTTGGATGAGGACGGTGGTATGATCGCTCTCGGCTGCCCGGCGCGCCATCTCCAGCACATCGCGCATCAGCGGACTCTCGGTTACCACGCGCCCAAAATCGTAACGCCCCTTGGCGCTTTGCACCGTGTCGTGAACGCGTACGCGGAGCGCCAGCATTTCGGTGGCGCGGTGGATGGTGTTGACCATGTCGGCGATATGAAATGGCTTGATCAGATAGTCATAGGCACCGAGCTTCATGGCTTCCACTACACGGTCCACCACATGGTAGGCGCTCATCATCACGATGATGGTGGACGGGGAAAGCTTCTTGGACTGACGCAACACTTCGATACCATTGATGCCGGGCAGTACGACATCGAGCAAGGCCAGGTCAGGCTTTTCCTCCCCGAGCGTGGTCAGCGCTTCTTCGCCGCTCATGGCCAAGAAGACTTCGAAGCCCTCGCCCTCCAGGGCGCGCCCAATGGTGCGCACGGTAAGCGCTTCGTCATCGACAATCAGGATGGAATACGACATAGCTAGGCTATGACCTCCTCGAGCTGCACGTCCTTGCCGACCTGGCGAACGGGTAGGGTCACACGGACGGTGGTGCCCAAGTCCGGAATACTCTCCACCTGGATATCTCCGCCATGGCTGCGCACGTAGCTTTGGGTGATGCTCAGTCCCAGCCCCGTACCTTTCCCCCGCTTGGTAGTGAAGAACGGCTCGAAGATGTGCGGCAGAATGTCAGCGGGAATTCCGCTTCCCGTGTCGCGCACACGCAGCTCGATCATGTCCGCAAACTTAACTTTGTCGGCGAGGATCGTGATCGCCCCGCCCGCGGGCGTCGCCTGCGCGGCGTTCAGCAGCAGGTTCATCAGAATTTGCGAAAGCTGATTGGCGTCGGCGCTAATGACCGGCAGATCCAGAGGAATGCAGTTCTGCAATTCGATCTGCCGGAACATGGGCTGGTGCTCAAGGAACTTCAGGGTCTCGGCGGCCAGACGGTTGAGGTTTACCTTACTGAGCATCAGTGGCCCGGGCCGAGCGTAATCCAGTAATCCACGCACCGCCAACGAAATTCGTTTGGCTCCCTCGATGCACTGCTCAATCTCATCCCGCTGTTCACCACTGGCGTCCTTCCACTCCAACTCTAGATGCGACAGAATTCCTAACAACGGGTTATTGATTTCGTGGGCCGCACCCAGGGCGAGCTGCGCCAGAGAAGCGTACTTCTCATACTCGGTGAGTTGCGACTCGAACTGCATCTTCTCCTTGGCCAGTTCGCGTTCTTCCTCCAGGCGACGCAGCAATTCCTGTTGCGCTACGTTGCGCTCGTATTCGCGATGCTCGGCGAGTTCCTTCGACCTCAGGGCTTCGCGCTCGGCCGATTTGATCCGCGTACTGGAAAAAACAACCGCCAGGATGAACAGGACAAATCCAACTGCGATCCCGCTCAAAAACCCTCCGGTTGGTGCTGCAGGATTCGCAGAGAGGCCATACGATTTTGTGGAGAAACCAAGGAAGAACATCAGAGCCGGCATGGCCACTGAAAGGCGCGGGGCGTGACGCACGCCTAGACGTGCCGCGCGCAGGCTATCGCTCAGCGAGGCTGAGGGCACCATGCAAACTCTCCTACTATGACGTTCGCGCACTATTGCCGCAGGAGCAGTGACAGCAGTCACCAGCACAGGTGATGCGGAACGGTCTAGGAGACGTTAACTGTGGGGGCAATTTCCGAAGGAGGAACGGGCTCCGCTGCGATCTCTGGATCGGGAGGACTGCTGGCCTCCGGCACGGGAACGGGGCGCGCATCATCTTCTGCCAATGAGACGTAGGCTCCCAGGCGGGCGAGGTACAGCAGGTCAGCTCCCGCGAAATAGATCAACGCGACCGCTGCCATGAGGACCAATACCCAGCCAATCGGGACCAGTTGCACCATACTCAGGGACGAAAGTATCGCCAGCATCATGGTTGCAAACCACACCAGGCGAAGCAGAAGAAAAAACAATCCTAGCAGCGATAGACGGCCGCCTCTTCGCGATACGAAATCCACCGATTGCCCGAGAGCATCCATTACCTGGGCACCGCTGCGAATGCAGAACAGCGGTGCCAGTCCGAAGAACCAATTCAATACGGCGCCGAACCAGCATGGCAAACCGATTCCGAAGGCCAGGAACAGAGCCGCCCACCCGGCGCGGTCTTGTGCCGCCATGACGCCGCCGATCAGCAAGCACGCAATGGCGACCGACATCGCGATCCATGACCATGCCGCGCGCATAAGACTCAACACGAAGATCGAAGCAAACTGCCATGTCATCGAGATCGGCCCGTCGTCGGCGCTGAACATCGCGACCAAGCGGCGAAGCGTGGCGGCGCGGCCGACAGTGGCGGCAAAGCACCAGAGGAGCGTCAATCCGAGGAGAAGAGCAGATTGCTCCAGCACGAGCCGCGTGAGACTGCCGTGCAAGATGTGATGAAGAGCTCCGAAAAGCAGCTGCGGCTGTAAGGTGCCAAACAGAAGTTCGTCGAGCGGCGAAACTTTGAGGCTGTCGAGAAACAAGGCGCCAGAAATTACGAACAGTGCCCAAGCCGAGAACCCGAAGCACCACCGCCAGGCAAGTTCGGCGACCAATAGAACCGGATCGTGCCACACAGCGGCAAAGCCATCGCGGAACGGCGAACCATCGCTGGCACTGCTCGACATGGATAAAGGATAGCAGGGGCGAGATGCCGGAAAAGTAGCGGAGGTTCAGTACACGCACACTCCGCAACCGCCGAACCGTATTGTTCCATGGCGTGCGGGTTAGAGGGGTGCTTGATAGCGGCGCAGCCGAACCGCAGTGGCGAGGAACACCGCGGCGACCGCCAGGCCGATCCATAGACCCGGGCTGCTCAGGAAGTGACCTGGCGTGACATGCATCATTGGATCCATTGGAAGCCTACCCGGTATTGCGACGGCTGCCGCATCCCCGCTAATGCGATTCTCTAGCATGGCGGCAAAATGTGTGGTGTTGAAGGCAATCTTTTCTACGACGCCGATCGCGAGCAGCGGTAAGGTGGCCCATAGGAATGGCGCGCGCCGTGCCCACCCTGAGATCAGCAGCAACCACGCGTAGATTGGCGCATACCACAACGCATGAACCATCACCAGGTGGTAGAGCAGCATCAGCGACATCTGGGGCAACGACACCTGCGTCCATAGCGTCGCGACGCTCAGACCGCTTCCCATCAGCACTGCCGAACTCAGCAGCAGCATAACGAACTGCGTGATCACAGTGATGGCGAAAGAGAGCAGCGGGATAACCACCAGCGGGATGCTCGCTTTCGAGAGCACGGTGGTGAGGTCGGAGACCGGTAGCGACTTCCAGAGCAGGATACTGCGATCGCGACGTTCGCCATAAAGCGCATCGAGAGAGTAGAACAGCGCGATGATAAAAGTGACCCCCATGATTAACAGCGCAGCGACGTGGTAGTGCTGCTGGATCGCGTGACTCTGGTGCATCGGGTCGAGCGTCAAAGCGGCACGCATCTTGGCCGGCAGACGAAACGCGCTGATAAGGGAGCCGAACAGGATAAGGGCGGCGACGGCCAGAGGCGCGACGTAAATCGAACGGTACTCAAACAATTCGCGTCGCACCGACCAGTACATCCGCCGAATCGCCGGGATAGCCGCGGGCGCGATTACTCGGGAGTCGAAAGAAGACTCGGGCATGGCATTCGATTGAGTATTCATCTAGCCGCTCCTTGGGCTTGACCGGACTGATTGCTCATCACGGCAACGAACAAGTCGGCAATACTAGGCGCGCGCACGTTGCCATGCGCTGCCAATCGCTGACGATCCACCCCATCGAATAATAGAATGCTGCCACCGATCGCCTGGCGCTCGTACATCGGCTTTAGCTCTCGCGCTGCAGCGGCCTGCTCGGGACGCACCATCACCTCCACATAGTGCGACTCCACCTCTTCCATGCTGCGATTGAATACGATGCGTCCTCGGTCGATGAACATGACATCCGTGAGTACGTGCTCGATCTCTTCTACCTGATGTGTTGCTACCACGATGGTGCGGTTGCGATCGAAGTAGTCGTTTAGCAGAGAATCGTAGAACTGTTTGCGATACAGGATGTCGAGGCCCAACGTGGGCTCGTCCAGCACCAGCAATCTCGCGTCGATGGCCATCACCAGCGCGAGGTGCAGTTGGGTCACCATGCCCTTCGACAATTCTTTGACCCTACTACCGCGCCGGATCGTCGTCCTCGCAAGAAAAGCCTCCGCCTTGGCGCGATCGAATCGCGGATGCACGCCGTCAACGTAGTCGAGCAGTTGCGAAACTCGCGCCCAGCGCGGCAGCACGGCGACATCGGCAATGAAACAGACATCGCGCATGAGTTGATCGCGCTGGTCCCAGGGATCGCGTCCCAGGACGTTGAGCTGTCCCTGATATGGGATAAGCCCGAGAATCGCGTTGAGGGCCGTCGTCTTGCCCGCGCCGTTGGGACCGATGAGGCCGAGGATGCGGCCCTCCTCGACCCGCAAATCGACACCGTCCAGCGCGATGGTAGCACCGAAGGTTTTGCGTAGCCCGTGTGCTTCGATGACTGTCATGTCTTCGGCTCCTCTTTTGCATCAACCGTCGAGCGGTGGTTTGTGCCAGCCTCCAGCAGTTCGTCCGCCTTCAGGCCCAGCCGCTGAATCGTCGCATACACCCGGGGCCATTCTTCACCGAGAAACTTCTGTCGCTCGCCTTGCAGCAACATACTGCGCGCACCTGCGTTGATGAACATGCCGCGTCCTCGCCGAGTCTCCACCAATCCCTCGTCCACCAGTTGCTGATAGCCCTTGAGGACCGTAAGTGGATTGACCCGATATTCGGCCGCTACATTGCGCACGGAGGGCAGCGGATCGCCTTCCTTGAGAATGCCGTCAAGTATCATCGCGACTACCCGGTCGCGAAGCTGGCGATAAATCGGTTGACTGTCGTTCCACTCGCGGTCCATCAGGGTTTTCCAGATAGTCCTTGCCAGAGTTGCGCTCCCATCATTTTGTTCGCTGCAGATCAAAGTGCGCATGCATCGCCTTGTCACCCGGCATCACAAACGTCCAGTCCTCGGTGTGATGATTAGCGTCGATGTAGGTAAACACGGCATGCTCCATGTGGCCATGTTGCGTGCTGCCGGAGACATCGACCAACGTAAACTCCACTGTCTTGCCGTCGGGTGACATCTTTCCGATCATGTGCGGCCGATTGCCCGCGTCACAATAGTGGACCAGATTGAGCTGGTCGTCATTCACATAAAGCATGGTGACCGGATGGTCGTACTTGGTCGCATCCAGTAGCGTGTTGGCTTCCTGCATTTCATGAACGATTGCGTGCCCTCTGGAAGTCACGCGTAGCGAAACGTGGAGCGGCTTGCCATCGCTCATCTCGGGCATCTCCGGGACGGCCACAGGGCCTTCCCAATCTCCCGCGAAGGTCTTCATGGTGTCGAAGGATTTTTGCGCCTCCGACGGTGCGGGTTTGTCGGCGGCCTTGTGCGCGTCAGACATCTGCGCGCCAGATTTCTGCGTGTCGGACTGCGCGAAAGCTAAAGTGGAGAGCGACAAGAGGACAACGGACAGCACATAACGATGCGATTTCATGTTTCATTCTCCTTGAGACGCTCATTTCTTCGTTGCTACCGGGGCTAGGATCATTCGCTGGCGCGCGGTCAGCTCCAAATCAACCTCTGAGCGTCTCCATCACTGTTATAGTTAACTATAACAGTAGTTCACATGTCAAGCCTTTTCTTTTGATTTCTTCCCGATCGCCGTTCGCGACGGACGAAATCGTTCCCTAACTCGCACGGGGCGTAGGAATTGAGGGCTGGGCTCTGCTGGTCACTTCCTCGAGGGCTTGCAGTGCGCGATCTGCCATCGAGCGTCTTTGGTCTTGTGGCTGTCGCTCAGAACCTCATCAGATCGAGCACCTGCGTTTTACATTGCGAGTTCGGACCGAGACCTGTGCAAGCGACTCGGCCCGAACCCGCAGCACCGGAAAATCTTCTAGAAGTGAAAGCCGATCTCCGCCGTCAAGGCTCTGGGCGTCACGTAGTGCGTACCGCTGAACGTCGACAGGAAGTTGTACAGCGCGTATTTGTTGGTCAGATTTATCGCCGTCAACTGCAGACTCCACTTGTACTTGTCGGTCTTGAAGAGATTGTCGTCGCCGATCGCCAGGTCAAACAGGCTGCGTGACGCAATGCGCGGGGGATTGTGATCGTCGTTTTCAGTTCCCGGGGACGGCACCCGGGTCAGCGTAGACCCGAACTGCGATGCGAGACAGGTAAACGGCAGAGGCGTGGTCGGAGTCGCATGCACGCCATTGCAGGTGAATCCTGCCTGGAATTCCTGGTCAGCAGTCAGCGGAATCCCGGCCGGATCGGTCATGGTGATGGCGGGTTGACCGTTGAGCGTGGTCGACTGTGGGCAATCGTTTTCTGGGCCGATTCCGTAACAGGGCACAGCTCCGGCAACCAGTCCGCTGTCGTAGCGCCAGTTGAAGCCGACCCACGGGCCTCGCTTCCAGGGAGTCTGATATTGGAAGTGCGCGGTCATGTTGTAGGCTTCATCGTGATCGATGCGGAAAACTCCGCTCGGTGCGGAGGGAGTGGCTCCGGCTCCCGAGATTTGCGGCTCGAAGAAGCGGGCGGTGACGCTGGACATCACCACTAGCGCGCTGAAGCCATGATAGACAGGTACGCTCGCACGCAACGCCCAACCAGGAATCTTCGAGTTATGCCAGCCGATCGGGAAGAAAATGGGAGTGTTGCCGAATATGCTGAAATCGTAGCCGGTGTGGGTGTATTTCCAAATGTATTCGCCATCGAGCACAAGGAATCGCCCGAATGCCTGCTGAAAGCCAGCGTGGAACTCATTGCGAAAGCCGGGAGTCAATGGCGTCAAGGCGCTTGATGTGCAGCCTAGCAGGGGATTCAGGACAGGCGAGCTGCATCCGATGCTGGAGAGCACGAGGTTCTCGTTGAAAGGCGTCTCCAATGTGCGCGCATAGGAGAGGCGGAGAACCGTATTCGTCTTCTGGATGTTGTAAGCAATTCCCACACGCGGCTCCGCCTGGCTGGCTGTGGTAAGACCGTTGTAAAGATCACCGCGAATGCCGAGGTTGAAGCTCCAGTTGCGTACAGTGATGCTGTCCTGCAAATACATTGCGAGCTCTTTCACGTCGGTGTGGCCAACAAACGGGAAGAGAGTTCCTCCGCGTGTCAGGTCATAGGGCAGCAGAACATTATTAAACAAGGGATACAGAGCGGAGTTGGGCGCGTTAGGGTTGGACGCGATGTTGGGCTGAAATCCGGCTCCTGCGCACTGCGATGGATTGGTAAAACCATTGATCGGGATGGCGCTTCCATTTAAGCAGGGTGCATTGAGCGTTGGATCGACGATTCCGAACTGGTCATTCTCGTTCAGGAAGGTCTGCTGATATGTAACCCCAGCCTTCACGTTGTGAATGCCCTTGGTATAGGTGACGTTCGCGAGCATACCGGAATTGAGAAGCGTACGCTGTTGGGCGACGGTTTCCCTCTGGAGATTCGCTGGGCCAAGATCGGCGAAAGGGTCGTTGCTGGGGTAGTAGTTGAATGCGTCGCGGCGCACGTAGCCCGTAACATTCAGAATGGCGTCCGGGCTCAGTGTGTGGGTCCAAGTAGGAGCGATATTGAAAGTGAGGATCTTGGAGCGTTGATCGGTCGGCCCGACCGGCAGCCCATTCGGACCCACGACACCGATGTTGAGGTTGTCATACGAGTTCGGATTCTGGAACCAGGAACGGGTGAAGCCAAGGTTGAGGTGGAGAACATCCGCCTGCGAAAACTGATAGTCGAAACGGTCGAATACGTTCTCCTCGTTACCGTGCGCGTGGAAAACGACAAACTCCGGCGGGTCGAGGAAGCGACCGGTGTCGAGACCGTTGGCAGCGATGAAGTTCCCCCAGTTCTTGCCGCCGTAGGAGAGATTCATATCCACGTTCGAGCTGCCGAAGGTACCGTAACTGGCGGTGATGGCCCCGTGTGGCGTAGTCGAACCCAAACCGGAACGCGTGGTCACGTCGATCACCAAGCTGGTCTTATCTCCGAACTCGGCAGGAGGAGCTCCGCCAATGACGGTCATCGATTGCACGGCGTCGAGCGGAACCTGGTTGGAAAATACTTTGCTCTGTTGATCGGTGATCGGTTGGCCGTCCAAAGAGAACGAATTAGACGCATGGTCACCCATGCCGTGAAAGAGTCCATTGGAGTCCGCTGCCACGCCTGGTGTGGCCAGCGTGACCAGCGAACTGAGTTGCGAGGAAGAGCTTTCCAGCGGAAGTTTGTCGAACAGACTGCGATCCACGTCGGTATGAAATGTGGGATCGTTTTCCAGCAGGTCCCCCGCCTCGCCTTGCACCGTTACGTTTTCGGCAGAGCCAGCTATCTGCAAAGTGATCTTGAGGTTCTGGGGAACGGCGGAATGCACATCGACATCTTGCGAGTACGAAGCGAACCCGCTCACCGTGACACTGAGATGGTAAGGATTGAAGGGAACGTTCGAAAAACTGAAGTGCCCCGCGCTGTCGGTGGTGGTTGATCTGGTGAGCTGGCTAACCGGGTTACGAATCTCCACGGTTGCACCCGGCACAACGGCGCCGGACGGATCGGCAACAACACCGCTAAGCGATGTGCTTCCGGTGGTCTGCGCGCTTGCGTGAATGACGAACAACACCAAACAAAACATCGCCGTCACAATCGTACGGACGAGCTTATAGCGGAAATTCCTCTCGATTTTTTCCTTTTTCGAAATCATCTCTTCTCCAATCTCGGGGGCAGCATCGCGCCCGCCCGCGCAACCGAATGCGGGCAGCACGACGTGAGCAGTGGCAACTGCATGGCATGGCACGCGTGCGAGCACGCGCCATTACCTGTCTTCAGAGCTGGGAGTTTGGATTAGAGACTAGGAGGCGCCCGAGAGGGGATTCGCTGGTCGGCTTGAAGCGACCCGTAGTTAACGGCCTGAAGCGTGACCCGAATCCATCGCGGATTCAGCAGGTCCGCTTGCGGCAGTTGGGGAGTGACAATGGTGTTATGCCCAACGCGGCAAAGTTCGCAATGATCGCCTGCAACCAGATCGCTGTTTGATTGAGTTGAGCTGGTTATAGACGCGAGGTCACTTGCCGCTCCTGATGTGCCGATTGCATGCACCAGTGGGTGCAGCAGAACGTGCACAAACAACAACATCAGCAGCCATCCTCGAAACTTCACGGGAGTCCTCGTTGGGCTATTCTCACTTAGGACCGTGCGAATTGTAAAGCGATGCGCATGGCGCTCCATGCACAACCGCTTGATCACCTCGCAGCCATGCGTTCCAGCGGCAGGCGCAGTTCGTGTTGAAGAGCTCCAGCCAACGCTTACAAAATCGAAACATTTTGGCGGTTCGTGTTTCGGCTTATGGCTGAGAGCTGGCAGCCGTAAGCGAAGAGCGAAGCGCGAAAGCGGCCTCTAAACCTCCAGCGTGTAGCGGTTCGCCGCCAAGCGATACATCCTCCGCCACACTAAGCGATTCACCGTCACCACCACGATCGCCATCACGATAGTCGAGGCCAGCAGCAGATCGAAGTTGCCGGCATCCGTTGCGCGCGAAATCGTCGCGCCTAAACCGACCGTCGTGTACGTCTTGTCCTTCAGGCGAAAGTATTCCGCCACGATGCTGGCGTTCCACGCGCCGCCCGACGCCGTCACCATGCCCGTCACCAGATAAGGGAAGATGCCGGGCAGAATCAGCGTGCGCCAGCGCTGCGCGCGATTGAACTTGAACAGCGAACTGGCTTCTTTCAGGTCGGTGGGAATCGCCATGGCGCCGGCGATTACGTTGAACAGGATGTACCACTGCGTTCCCAGCAACAGCAGCACGATTGATCCCAGCCCCAGGCCGCCGCCAATCCGGATCAGCACCAGCAAGACGATGGGGAACAATGCAGTCGCGGGGACCGATGCGGCGATTTGAGCTAACGGCTGCGCAATGCGCGCCAGTTTGGGATTGAAGCCGATCGTCACTCCGGCGGGAATTGTCCACGCGGCTCCAATCGCCAGCGCTGCCAGCACACGAAGAAACGTCGCTCCGGCTCCGGTGAGGAGTTCCCGGTATTCCCCGCCATTCAGGCCGGTCAACATTGCGATGGCTCGGGTTACGGCATATAGCACCGCGACCACAGCAATCGCAGCGATGGCTCGACCGGTCCAGACCTTCCACGGCGTCGGCGGAGCATCTTCCTCCGTGCTGTCATGCTGCCCGGCGAAATGCATTGCCAGCCGCTCTTGTAAGGGACGAATCGCCCGTTTGCGCAGCCGGATCAATCCTCGCGAGCCTTGGATGACATTGAGGAACCAGGAGTGTGGCACGTCGGCGCTCTCGACCTGTTCCATCTTGAACTTCTCAGCCCAGGCGATGACCGGACGCCACACGATCTGGTCAAGCAGCACGATCACCGCGATCATGACTCCCACGCCCCACAGGATTGCTTGCGTGTCGCCCGCGCTCGCCGCGGTTTGCAAATATGAGCCCAGGCCCGGCAGACGGAAGTCACGCGAACCCAGCACGAACATCTCGCACGCCATCAGGAAGAACCAGCCGCCTGCGACCGACATCATCGAGTTCCACACCAGGCCGATCGCAGCGTAAGGCAGTTCGAATTGCGTAAAGCGCTGATACCAGTTGAAGCGGTAGATCTTGGCAGCCTCGCGCATGTCACGCGGAATGCTCTTCAGCGAAGAATAGAAGCTGAAGGCCATGTTCCACACCTGGCCGGTGAAAATCAGCAGGATGGCCCCCATCTCGACGCCGATCTGGTGATGCGGAAACAGCGCCACCATGGCCAGCATCACTCCCGGCAAGAAACTGAGCACCGGAATGGATTGCAGGATGTCGAGCAGCGGAATCATGATGC
The DNA here is from genome assembly GCA_963748225.1 of uncultured Acidobacteriaceae bacterium. Classification (GTDB taxonomy): domain Bacteria; phylum Acidobacteriota; class Terriglobia; order Terriglobales; family Acidobacteriaceae; genus Bog-257. The sequence continues at coordinate 221,509 of CAVVHW010000005.1, read as the reverse complement.
GCTCGGCTTTGGGGTTATACGCAGCGACGTAGCCATACACCAGCGTGAAAGCCAGCGAAAGCACGTAGGCGACCGCGATGCGCAGCAGCGAGTAAGCCGCATACATCGGTAGCTTGGTGGGATCGCGGGAAATCTCGACGTGAGGATTAAAAGGGCCAAGCCAGGTGCGTCCCAGCACCAGGATCACATAGAAGACCGATAGCCCAGCCGCGAAGATGACGAAGTCGGTCAACACGGACCAGGTCTGCGCCGGCAATAATGACCACGGACCTTTCCCCAGAATCCGAATCGGCTGCCAGGTGCGACCCGCCATCAGTGGCTTCCTGGCGAGGGAATGGTATCCGCTTCTTCATTGTGGAACAGCCGCTTAGAGTCCGAGTCGTAGTCGAAAATCTCGGCGTAGCGGCCCCAGTTCAGCGCGGTCTCGAACTGCCGCTCCACTTCGGCGGAGCTGAAGTGCTCGTCGAGGATGTCGCGGAAGAATTCCTCGCCGATGGCGCGGTCGCGTTTAGCGTGCAAGGTATTCTCGATCAACCGCAGGAGAGCGACATGCTCCAGCGCGGCTTTGCGGAAGATCGTCTTTTGAGCTTGAATGTCGGCCTCACCGAACGTGCGACCTGCCGGCGTGATGGTAACATCGCCTTCTTTTATGACTGCGAATCCCAGCATGACCGACGCGTCCACGATAGGGAGAAGATCGTCCACATCCATCGACAATTCATCGGCCAACTTGTAGAGGTCCTCGGCTCCGTTGCGGTCGGCCAATAACTCCATGAACCCGGCAATGCCTCCCGGACGCGCGTGTGGCAGCATCTGAAATTTCGTGCGCGTTCGCGGCTGGCCATCAGCAGGTTGCCCGGCGGTCTTACCGGGTGCGGACGCTTCTTCGTCCGGACGCGTCAGTGTCTTGTAGATGTAATCCACATACGCCAGAAAGCGCGGCGACTTGCGATCGCGATACTGCGGTATGTCAATCTCGAAGTCCGAACGGATTCGTCCAGGATTGCGCCCAAGCACGATGACACGATCGGCCAGCAGCACAGCTTCCTCAATGTTATGGGTCACAATGAAGATGGCGGTCGTTGGCATCTTCTTGCTGAGCCACAACTCCAGCAGTTCGGAGCGCAGGTTTTCCGCGGTCAGAACATCAAGGGCGGAGAATGGTTCGTCCATGAAGAGCACTTCCGGTTCCACCACCAGCGCGCGTGCGAAACCTACCCGCTGCTTCATGCCTCCTGAGAGTTCTTTCGGATAAGCCGTTTCGAATCCGTCCAGACCGACGGTGTCGATCATTTTCAGCGCCCGCTTGTGGCGTTCAATCGCACCAGCGCCGCGAGCGACAAGCGGAGCTTCCACATTTTCCAAGACCGTAAGCCATGGAAAAAGGGCAAAGCTCTGGAAGACAATAGAGACATTCGGAATCTGCCCATCCATTGACTTACCGTGCCACAACACATGACCCGATGAAGGCTTCGACAAGCCGGTCAGCATGCGCAGCAATGTCGATTTGCCCGACCCCGACGGACCCAGCAGGCCCACAATCTTCCCCGGCGACACGCTCAGATCGGTAGGGGCAATCACCTCGATGCGATTGCCGTCCGCCTGCGGATAGTACTTCTCGACCGCACAGGCTTGAATGATAGTCTCCGCCAAATTCCTCTCCTTTGCCGTGGCTTCCCTAGTCTATGGGTTGCTATGAGTGCAGACAATCATTCCCGATGTGACTGTGTTAATGGAGTGTGAATTTGAGAATTGCAGCCCAAACGCAAGGTAACCGCCTGGCGTCCGATTCGGGCCACCCCGCCGAATTCCAGCTATTCGCATCACTGGGATGGCAATCCGACGAAAGCACGACGCCCGAAGAATCCAGCCTCGCAGTACCGCCATGTAAGGATAGCTTACGTGGGTGGTCTCTATTTCTTCTTCTTGCTTTGGGCGCCGCTGGGCACAACCCGCAGGTTGTTGGTGACCTGAAACGTGCCTGGAACCTGGTTGGCGCGCATGCCCGCAAGGTTCTTATCGGTTTCATTGTCCACGACCCCATCGAGTGTGATACGTCCACTTTTCACGATGATGTGGATGGGAGGAACAGCCATGTTTCCGTACTTAAAGAGCGGACCATAGCTATAGATGCTGCGGTAAACCTCTCGCCGGATACGGTCGTCCATGGGGCTGGGCGGAAGCGTCTCAATGTTGTTGACCACCTTGTCCACACCCTCGATGCGCTTCACCGCGTTCCCGGCATCGGATTTCAGAACTGGCTGTACCACCTGTCCTTCCAGAATCACGGTACGTCCGTCAACGCGGAAGGCCAGATTGTCGAAGACGCCGTAGTACGGCAGCATGATTAACTCGTGTCGGACCTCTTTGATGAGCCGGTCCTGACTCTCCGGGCTCAGGCTCTCGTCCGCTTCTTGAGATTGCGCTGTGCCGTTCGACTGGGTTGCCATCGGCTGATCGCTGGACTGCACGGGCGGCGCCTGTTGCGCTACCGCAGCAACCGCAAGAAATAATAGGATCACCAAACCTTCGCCCAGATTTCGGGAGCCTCTCAACATAACTTCCTCCTAACGCGTCAGACACTCTATCGCAGAATTTCGGTGCTGCCAATTACGAAGCATCGCGAATTAGATGCCAGAAAACAGCACAACCGTCGCTTTGGCAGTCAATCTATGCGAAATTCGCAGCAGGCTCGGCAAACGAAAAGAATCCGCGTATCATCTCCACTCGTATGAACGTCAAGTCGATGATCGCAGTACCTGGCAAGCATATTCGGTTGAAAGACTTCGATCCTGCTTTCAAAGGCGAATACGAGTCGCACGCCCATGCCCGGTCCAAGTTAAAGTCGAACGTGCAACGCCTCGCCGACTATCAAGACCTGCTGTATTCTTCGCACACCTATTCTCTGCTGCTCATTCTGCAAGCTATGGATGCCGCCGGAAAGGACGGCACCATCAAACATGTAATGTCGGGAATCAATCCCGAAGGCTGCCAGGTCTTCAGCTTTAAGACGCCGTCTGAGCACGAACTGAGCCACGATTTCATGTGGCGAACCTACCGGGAGTTGCCGCAACGTGGTCAGATTGGCATCTTCAACCGTTCCTACTACGAAGAAGTGTTGGTCGTGCGAGTTCATCCTGACCTGCTTAAGCACGAACATCTGCCCGGCTTCACCACGCCCAGCAAGAAATTCTGGCGCCATCGCTTCGAGTCGATCAACGATGTCGAGCGCCATCTCGTCCGTAACGGCACCGTGATCTTGAAGTTTTTCTTGCACGTCTCCAAGCAGGAACAGGAGAAACGATTCCTGGAGCGCTTGAATGACCCGGGTAAGAACTGGAAGTTTTCCGAGGCTGACCTACACGAGCGCCTGCGCTGGAGTGACTATATGGAGGCCTACGAAGAGATGATCAACCGTACCAGCACCCGGCACGCCCCCTGGTACATCATTCCAGCCGATCACAAGTGGTTCACCCATCTGACCGTATCCGACATTGTGGTACAGACGCTGAAGGGGATGAGGCTTAAGTATCCAAAGCTGAATGATGCTCAGCGTGCGCAACTGGCACTGGCCCGGGAAGCGCTGCAAGGCGGCAAATGAGCCGGGGCAGAACAGAAAGAGCAGAAAACAAAGATAGGGTGCACTGATGCAGCGGAACTGAGGCTGCCAGTAGAGGGCAAGCACGTATGACGATCTATGGTTGTTTGAAATAAACGTTCGTTCGACTTTTTCCCGCCGCAGCTCAGGCTCGGAGGTTTCCAGTTAACATTTAGCGGCCGATCAGCACTCTTCGTCGACCGGTTGCCAATAAGGGGAACGCACTCTTGACTGGACCTTCGTCTCCGTGACAACCGCCTTGGCGCGATAGCTGAAGCGCTCAGCAATCGCCTGTTTCATGTCCTGCTTTTTAATTTCGGCAATCGTCTCTGGGGTTATCGCTGGGGCCGACGTCTCGTCAATTGCAAAACCGCTACGTAACATTGCATCTCCCGTTATGTTCGTTATTAAACAGCTATGAATGCTGCAAATCCCTGCCACGCACGGTCAGTACCGGGCAGGCAGCTTCCCGCACAATTTCGTAGGCATGAGGCCACATTACCCGGCCGAGCAAACCCGAAGGAGGACGCACCCCCATCACCAATAAGTCGGCGTTGATCTCAATCTGAGCCCGCAGAATCGTGGCTACAACTTTGCCGACCTCGACGCGGCAGCAGAGCCGGAGACCTTCCGCGTCTTGCCCGATCAGACCTGACAGTTTCTTTTCGATTCCCTGCATGGCCTCGGCACGGTCGGCAACGCCCTTTAGCTCGACCTGGTCTAACACATGTAGCATGGTCAACTTCGCGTTGTGCTCCTTTGCCAGGGCGACGGCGTAGCGGGCGGCATGTTCGGAGGCTGCCGTGAAGTCGGCCGCGAGCAGAATATTGCGCGGCGCAAACTTCTTCGTCGCGGGACTGAAACATGGGCCGACGGTCATAACCGGTACACGGGACTGGCGAAAGACTCGTTCGGCCACAGACCCCAGTAGCATCTTGCCCAGGCCGCTACGGCCGTGCGTACCGACCACGACTATATCGACCTTCTTTTGCCGGGCGCAGTCCAGGATCGATTTGGCAACGTCGCCTTCCATCAGAAATAGTTGATAGTCTTCCCCTTCCTTGTAGGAAAGGGTTTGCCGCAACCTGGTCTTCAACTCCTGCAGGTCACGCTGAGCAAGATCTTTAGCAGCTACATACGCATCGGGGCCGGCAATAAAAAACTCGTCAGGATGCAGAACGGATATGACATAGGCCTGGGCATGATATTCATGCGCCAGTTCGAGGCCAAAGGTCAGAGCAATATTGGAGCAGCTGGAAAAGTCCGTCGCGATGAGCACGCTGTGAATGCCCACCCGGGTAGGGTTGAGCTGTGCCGTCGCCATTGGTGCGACCATTCTCCCCACGCGGTGGGGTCACTAGAGGAAGCTTTGCTCGGGCGAACGGAAGTACGCTCCCCGACTCAGCCGGCAGGATGCTTCCATAACTTTTCAGGGTTTATTTATAGTCCTATGCGAACCGGAACGCTGTGACGTACGTCAACTGGAGAAGTGATGGAAGACCTTTAGTGGGCCAGTTTTCGTTTCCCGTTTGGGGTCATTCCCGTATCGCGCGCAATTCCCTGCCCCAACCCGGCCGTCGAGGTTCGTTTTTGTTTTTTCTGGCACCGCTCACATACGCCGTAAATCTGAAAACTATGGCGCGTAGGCAGGTATTTGTTCTTGCGGCCAACTTCCTGCTCAATGCGTTCGATGTCGCGGGAGAAGAACTCCACCGAACTACCGCACTCCGTGCAGACCATGTGATGATGGTTGCGGCGATTGTATTGGTGCTCGTACCGCGTGACGCCGTCGTTGAAGGCCACTCCACTGGCCAGCCCGCACTCGGCCAGCAGCTTTAGCGTTCGGTAGACCGTTGTAAATCCGATGCGGTCGTCGTGTTTCTTTACCAGCCGATACAGTTCGTCGGTAGAAAGATGGTCGCGGGTATCGAGAAATGTGCGCAGAATCGCGTCACGCTGCTCGGTAAGCTTAAGGCCCACTCGCTTCAAATGTCTGTGAAAAATGGCTTCGGCCTCGCGCACCATTTCGCGTGAGATGGTCGGCTGATCGTCAATTCTTTTCTGAAGCATGAGGGTCCGCTTACTCCCAACGGGATCCCGTCCAACCTGGGAGCGCGCTCGAATTTCCTTTAGGATAACACCGGAATTGCGACACTAGTCACAGGATTACCTCCCGGAATCAAGCGGGCGGGCATAGCCGGTCATTTCGAGGTAGCCCACTCCCTTTGCGGGAGCGCTCTTACGCGTGCCGTTGATCGTAATGGCCCCTTCCCAATAGGAAAGGCCTGCATTCCCGGGAGTCACCAACTCTTGCGACACCAGCGGCGTTGCGATTTGCACCTCCAGACCCAGCGATGGCACGGCCACTCGCCATGCAACCGGGTAAACGGCATGGGTCTCTGGGCTGGCATAGGTTTGCGTACCGGGCTGCATCGAGAAATCGGAGACGCCCAGGAAAGTCGATTGCCCGTCCGCGTTCACGAAGGTTCCGGCTGAGAACGGATCAACGCTGCCATCCTTGTGCCGGAACCGATACAGCATCAGCTCGGTATTGTCGTCGAATTGCAGGCTCAGCCAGTCCCATCCACTTTGACTCGCCTCGCCTTGATGGGTGAAGAACTCATGGTCCATCCAGGACGTACCCTCGACCTGGTAAGTTTTCCCGTTCAACTCGATTGCGCCGCTCGTCAACAAGCGCGTAAACGAGATGTAGTGCGAGGCTTGTCCCACGCCCGCCGACTTCTGGCTAACACCATTCTTGCCGTGAATGACAGGAGGCTTGCGCGAGCTCATGACAAAGCGCAAGGTGAAGTTGTCGCTAATGGCCCGCAGTTGCTGTTGTCCATTCGTCCATAGCACCTGCCAGTTGCCATTCCAGACCTTCGCCAGTTGCTCGCTGGCCCCCGCCAAGCCCGGGCCTGCCCGATTGAGACGCTGGGTGTGATAAAAGCGTCCGCCATCCAGATCGCTGAGGGCAAGGTGAGCCAGATAAATGTCCTGGATGTCCCAGTCGGTAGTTCGTGGATGACCACGATCGATACCCTGCCGGAAAAATGTCAGTTCAAAGCCGAACCGGTGGCCGTCCGCAGCTTTGAGGTTACCAGTGTAATACCACCACTCGGTCTGATAATCAGGATGATCGAAGTGGTCACGAGGAAACTGGTAGTGATAGCCCGGAAGGGCGACCTGGTACTGCGCTGCGAGCGGCATCGCCAACGCGACCAGCAGGAGAGCGATGAGCCAGCTACTCTTCATGCACCACCTCGATCGGCTTCAACCGCGTCGCGACTCGTGCCGGATAGAAACCGGCGAGCACCGTCGCCAGGTACACCAGGGTCAGCGATCCTAGCAGCACCGCAACCGGCCAGTGGAATTGAATCGTCCACCCAAACGACTGCTTGTTGATCACGAAAATCAACAGCATGGAAAGCACAATACCAAGCGCCAGTCCCGCCACATTGGCCAGCAGGCCAATCAATCCAGCTTCCACCAGGATGAGCTTGCGTATCTGCGAGACGGCTGCGCCCAGGAAGCGCAATAGTCCCAGCTCTCGTCTGCGATCGATCACCAACGCCAGGAGCGCGCCAGCAATTCCGATGATGGCGACGATGATGGCTACCACTTCGAGCGCATAGGTAATCGCAAACGTGCGATCGAAGATCTGGATAGCCTCCGCCCGCAAATTGCGATTGCTAAAGACCAACACACTTCGTCCTGCCGCGATTTTTTCCACTTCCGCTCTCACCGTGTCAACGTTTGCACCGGGCGCAACATAGACGCCAATGCTGGACGGCGCAGGATCCGGCAGATAACGGAGCAACGTGGAGCGCTCGACAACGACGAATCCCTTTTCGCTGCCGTAGTCGTAGAAAACATCGACCACGCGAAAGCTTACTCGTGCTTCTCCCAGCGGAAGCGTAATGGAGTCGCCGGCTCGCACATGATGTTTGTTGGCGAACGGCTCGCTGACGACAGCATTGTTCCCGCTGCGCAGCTCCGCGTCCACGACGCTGCTGGGGCGACCCGAGAGAAAGTGGATCTTCGCCAGGTCGTGGCTGCCGCGAGTATCAGCGGAGCCTAGCGTCGCGGGCAGACCCTGGTAGCTAATGTCGTAACCGCGAAACCGATCGACACCGGCCACGCCCTGCAAAGCGGCGATCTCGTCGGCGAGCGAGGCGTCCAGTGTAGGATAGCGGTCGGAGGCCGGGTCGCCCGCGGGCCTCAAAAACAAATCGGCTTTCAGTTGATCGTTCATCCATACCACCACGGTTTGCCGGAAACTGCCGACCATAATTCCCACCGCGGTGGTCATGGCGATGGCCGTGGACAGCGCTCCCACCAGTACCGAAGTGCGACGTAGCGAGGAGGACAGGCTGCGCGAGGCCAGCATCGCTTCGATGCCGAGCATGCGTCGCAGCAGTCCGGACGAGAGCTTTGTCAGCCCGCTCACCAGCGCCGGAATAGCAAACGCCGAGGCGCCGATCATGAGCAGCGCTGCCGCATAGCCGAAGAACGGCTTGCCGGCGATGGGTGAGACTTGCGAGGCCCCCGCACCCAGCAAAGCGAGCGACATCGCAATCCAGAGATCGCGGACTTTGTGTACGCGCGCGGCGTATTCGCGCTCTCCCCGAGCCATCGCTTCCACAGGCGAAACCAAGGACGCTTCGCGAGCCGGAGAAGCCGCTGAAGCGAGTGACATACCAATCCCAATCAGCAACCCCAGAGCCACGATTCCCGGTGTTACCTCGATCGCTCCCGGACGGCTGCTGACGTAAAGGTTCTGCACGGTTGCGCCCAGCAGACGCACCGCTCCAGTTGCCATCACGCGTCCCAAGACGATGCCTAGCAGTCCGCCTGCCACCCCAAAGCACATGGCTTCGCCGAGGAAAGCCGCGAGCACGTCCACTCGGCTCGCGCCCAGCGCACGAACAATTCCAATCTCGGGCCGCCGGCGCACCACCGAGACCGAGATGGTGTTGAAGATGAGAAATGCCCCCACCACCAGCGCCACGTAACTCAGGATGCGCAGGTTCCAACGAAACGCGCTCAGCATGCGCCGGTTCTCGTCGGTCTGCGCGCCCTCGCGCTGCAGTTCCACACCCGCAGATAGAGCTGGGCGGATGCGTTCCTCCCATTCCTCTACCGAGGGAGTCGCCGGCACCTTCAGCAGCACGCGGTCCACTCGGCCAGTGCGCTGCAAGGCTCGCTGCGCGGTGGCAATGTCCATGATGAGGAAGCTGCCACTGTCGCCAGAATCTTTGAGTACACCACGAACTATGTACTCGCCGGTACGGTCATTGATTTGCAATCGCAGCTTGTCGCCAGTTTTTGCTCCCAGGCGCTCGCTGACCCAGACACTGTCGTCTCGCGCGGCCTCGTGCAAGGCCTCACTAGTGGTCAGGTTGCGGTCGGCTGAGTTGCCATCTTCAGGATGGTCGGCGACCAGATCCAGACCAATAAGCGGAATGGTTTGACCGGTCGCTGCTACTACCGCGTAATCTTCCATCCGAGGTCGAACCTGGATGGCGTACGGCAGCGTTGCGAGGCGGCCAACAACTTCGTCAGGCACTCCGCCGATCGCCGTGACTTCCAAGTCGGTGTTCCCGGTGAGAGTTTCGATGGAAGAACGGAATGATCCGGCGGCCGAGTTGCCGGCGAGTTCAATGGCAATCACGACCGCGACACCCAGCGCTACAGCCAACACAACCAGGGCGGTACGAAGCGGCTCGCGGAAGAATGGGCGGATGATCAGCCAGCGAAAGATACGTAAGCGCGGCATGCTAGGACCGCACCATCTCTTCGATCTTGCCGTCCCGCATCCGCACCACAGCGTCGGCGAAATTGGCCGATTCCGCGCTGTGGGTTGCCATCAAGATCGTGGCCTTGTGCTCGTCGGCAATACGGCGTAGCAGTTCAAGAATCACGTTTCCAGTGACGGTGTCGAGATTGCCGGTCGGCTCATCGGCCAACAACAGCTTGGGGGCATGCACCATCGCACGGGCGATGGCGACACGTTGCATCTGTCCGCCGGAGAGTTGATACGGCATCCGGGACTGTAAGTCCGCGAGTTCGACAAGTTCGAGTTGCTCCAGCGCGCGGGGTCGCGTATCAGCCTTGCCCGCCAAGAGCAAAGGAAGTTCAACGTTTTCAACTACCGAGAGCGTGTTCAGCAACTGAAAGGATTGGAAGATGAAGCCAACTTTCTCGCGGCGGAGATTCGTCAGGCCCATTTCATTCAAGATCGCGGTAGAGACGCCGTCCAGCAATACACGCCCTGACGTTGGGAAATCCATCGCTCCGGCAAGATTCAGTAAGGTTGACTTTCCGCAGCCGCTCCGTCCGACCAACGCGATAAACTCGCCAGCTCGCGCGCTGAGCGAAACACCATTCAACGCGTGAACGCTCTGCCCATCGCTGACGTAGGTTTTCGTGACCTCCTCCATGCGCAGAAGGTCTGTGCCAGGTGGGGATACACTAAGCGGCGAAGATTCGGTTTGCGATTCGATCAGGTCCATGAAATATGTACGGGAAGTAAGACGACACTAAACACTAGCGTGTTGGATGTTCGCGGTCAAAGGAAGTAGCAAGCTTCGGGTCCCCATCGAGCGATCTTCCTGCAAAGATATCCTGCATTTCCCAACGGCGAGAACGGCACGGTGGAATTCCTATCGGCAAACCCGAGTACTCCCCGGCGGACCATTCCGGAGCAACGCCTTCTACTTACCGCTGTCCATCGCCATGAACAGGTTGTTCAGCGACTCCGCCAATGTGGGGTGAGCGAAGACGCCATCCTTCAAGGCGGTATAGGGCAGCTTGCCCATCATGGCAATCTCGATCGCCGACATTGTTTCGCCACCCTCGATGCCCAGCACCGCGGCGCCCAGTATCTGTTTCGTTTCAGCATCCACGATGGCTTTCATGAAACCGCGGGTCTCGTCCACCTCAAGCGCGCGCGCGACCGAGGTCATGGGCAGCTTGGCTATCCGAATGTTTCGCTTCTGTGCGCGAGCCTCGGTTTCAGTCATGCCAATGCGTCCAAGTTGTGGATCCATGAAGACGGTGTAAGGGACGAGACGTCCGTCCGTGCTGGCGCTTCCCTTCTCGATGAGATTAGTACGAATGATGCGAAAGTCGTCGTAGGAAATGTGCGTGAACTGCGGGCCGCCTTTGATATCGCCGAGCGCGAAAATGCCATCGACCGAAGTCTCCAGACGATCGTTCACCTTGATGAAACCATGATGGTCGGTTTGCACTCCAGCCGCGACCAGGTTCAGAGTGTCAGAATTCGGCGCCCGTCCGGTGGCAACCAACAAATGCGAACCGGCAACGACTGTCGAACCGCCCTGTTGCTGCACCTCCAGTCGAGTGCTTCCATCCGACTGGCTCACGCGATTCGCCGTCGCGTTCAGCAGGACTTCCACTCCATCCTGCCGAAGGATCTTCGCAACTTCGTCCGCGACATCCTGATCTTCGCGATTCAGAAGCTGGCCACCCGCCTGCACGATGGTCACGCGACTGCCGAAGCGCCGAAACATCTGCCCAAACTCCAGGCCGACGTAGCCACCTCCGAGGACCAGCAGGTGCTCCGGAACAGCGTCCAGTTCCATGATTGAAGTGCTGTCGAGAAAAGGTATGTCCTTCAAGCCATCGATTGCGGGAACCGCCGGCCGCGCACCCGCATTGATGAAAATCTTTTCTGCGGCGAGCGTTCGCTGGCCGCCATCTCTCAGCTTGATGAGCAAAGACTTGGCGCCGGTGAAACTGGCGTCGCCGAAGATTAACTCGACGTTGGCGGCCTGCTCAATGCGTGCCTGACCGGCATCGCGGAAATCCTTCACGATGTCGCGCTTGCGTTGCCGAACCCGTTCCATGTCAATGCGGATGTCGCCGGTGTGGACGCCATAGTCAGCGCCTCGCCGTGCCAGATAAGCGACGCGCGCGCTCGCCACCATGGTTTTGGTGGGCGTGCATCCCACGTTGATACAGGTACCACCGACATCTTTGCGCTCAATGATGGCGGTATGCATCCCGGCTTCAGCCAGTGCCGTGCACAGAGGTTTACCGGCCTGCCCGGTACCGATGACGATGGCATCAAATTGCTGCGAAGTGGTCATAAGGGCGCCTCAAACTGAATGTAACCGAAAGCCTAAGCGCAGGAGAAGGTCTGAGCCCGTTCATGATAAATCCATAGGCTCAGCCAAACGGGAAATCGGTGATATCAGAACCGCGTGACGGTAAGCAGCCCCAATCCAATCGCGATCAGATCTTCGGGGATCGCGATGGCAACGTCCGTAGCGTGAAGTGCCTTCACCAGGCCGACACGAGCGCGATAACCTCCAAACGTTCCCACCAGTGCGCCGATTACGGCCACGATCGCTCCGAGCCAAAGCGATGCGCCTCCGGCAATGCCCAGGCACGCGCCGCAAAGCAAAGCCATCACAATTCGGGCGCCCAGTCCGACAGGCGCCGTCCGCGCCGGGGTGCTGGGCAGTTGATCGGCGACCAATTCGACTAGCGCCAAAATGGTGAAGAGGCCGACTGCCCACATCGAGCCCATGAAGGCCAGTGGTGAGCCGGAAAGATTGATCCAACCCAAGTGGGCCGCCCAAGCCACAACCGCGGGTGCCGTGAGGGACCGCAGTCCCGCAACGATGCCGATACAGAACGTCAGCGACAGCACGAATCCAGAACTCATGAAGTTTTCTCCTTCACAACGGTAGATTCAATTGCGGGCCGACCGAGAGATGGTGAAATGGATGACCACTCCGCTTGGGAGATTCAAATTTAGCGCGGGGAGCCGTTCTTCAAAGGATCATTCCGCAGCTTCCATTCTTTCCGCCATTTCGAGCAACTTCGCCACGCTGTTCCAGTTTCTGCCCGTTCCCGGCGTGTTCAGGGTCCTCTCAAGCACAGCCCACGACATTTTTGGCCGCGCCATGCCATTGGGAAAATAAATATAGAGTTCGCGGGCGTGCAGCTGCATCTCCTCCGGCTCGGTCTTGAGTTGGAGGACCTTGTCCCGAACGTCGTCGCCCGGATCGCTAGCGAGAAAGTAGATCAGGAGTTTGTTTGGCTCGATGCCGCTCCGCTTTGCAAAAGGATTTCTCGCAATTGCGTCTCGCAGGTCGGAAGAGGTCCGAAGGATTCCCGCAGGGCGAAATCCAAAGCCCTTCTCGATTGCGTCCTCGATACGTTTCGCCAATGCAACGAGATCATGCTTGTCAGTTCGGAAAACCACGTTGCCGCTCTGCACGTAGGTTTGCGGGTCGCGTAGCCCAATGGATTCGTAGAGCGGTCGCAGCGCTTCCATCTTGATCCGGTTGTGTGTCCCGACGTTGACGCCACGTAGCATGGAGACGATCACCGGCACGCCAACCTCACTTTCCACTCGCCTTGCCCAGCACCGCAAACAGCCGCTCAATGTCGTCGACATCGTTATACAAATACGGCGCAACGCGGATGGAATCTCCGCGAACGCTCACAAACACATTGGCGTCATGGAGAAGCTGCGGTAGCTCGGCTGGAATGCCATGTGCGGGTCGGATACCAATCATGTGCGCCGATCGTTGCTCTCGGGGCAGAACCGCGTAGTCAATCTCCGGAGCGAGTTGCGCAATTTTATCCGTCAGCAAAGCAAGCGTTCGCTGGATTCGTTCCACGCCCCACGTCAAGATTTGTTGCAGGGCGGCGACCGCCATCGGCGCCAAGACAAATTGCGGAGACTCGCCCATATCGAAGCGGCGCGCCCCGGGCCGGTACGCATCCGTGTGGTCAACCAGTCTGGAAAAATCGTCGCTGCCGGCACGCGCAATCCACGACTGCTCCAATGGCACGCCCGCTTCTCGCCATTTGGGGGCAACATAAAGATACCCTAGCCCATAAGGGCCGAGCAGCCACTTATATCCCACCGCTACCAGGAAGTCCGGCTGGATGCGCTCAAGATCCAGCGGGCTGGCCCCCAGAGATTGGCTGGCATCAATCACCAGGCCGGCGCCGACCTCGCGAACCCGCTGGCCGACGCGCTCAAGATCGACTCTGCTTCCATCCGTCCAATGACATTGCGGGAGGGCAACGATAGCGGTGTTTTCGTCGATCGCCCCGAGCACAGCGTCGGTCCAGCCCATGCCAGCTTCGCGCTGCGCCACCACGACGCGCCCGCCGGTCTTCTTCGCCAGTTCATACCATGCGTAAACATTTGATGGGAACTGCTGATGCAGGATAACGATTGTCTGTCCGGACGCGAGCGGCAAATTCGCCGCCGCTGTTGCAATTCCGTAGCTCGCGGCCGGTACCAGGGCGACCGCATCGCTGTCGGTGCCCATCACTTGTGCGGCAAGAGTTCGCAGCTCCTCAGAGGCGGCAAACCACTCTGGGCCCGACAAAGTCCACGGCGATGCTTTAGTGAGAACCGCACGCAGTCCGGCCTCGGTGACACTGCGCAACTGTGGCGCCATGCTGGCGCAATTCAGATAGGTGATTCCATCCGGAATTTCAAACAGCTTCCGGACCGGCACGATTATGTCGGTGGTAGTCGGCTGAAATGGTGTCATGGTCCTGCATTTGAGTTTACCCGCTCAGCAAGAATGGCAGATATGCCGTCGCTCATCCGCTGCATGCCCCCGTGTCACTCCTGGAGCGGACAAAGGTCACTTCTCTTCCCCAAAGCCGCCGGCAGAAACTTATATAATTGAGCGTTCCCATGGAAGCTTCGACTATTCTCACTCCGGCCCGGCCATCTACATCCAAATTCATCTTTCGCGCGGTAGTGGGAGTGCTCATCCTGCTTCTGATCGCCTTCCTCGCGTTCGATTTCTGGTTTTACCGGGCGGTCCGGGCGGCACTGCCGCAAAGGGACGGCACCATTCATCTCTCTGGTCTGGCAGGTCCGGTCACCGTGACCTATGACGGACTCGGCGTTCCCAATATCGCGGCTGCCAACTTGCCTGATCTCTTCTTCGCCCAGGGTTACGTCACTGCTCAGGACCGTCTGTGGCAGATGGACATGACCCGGCGTTACGCGTCCGGCGACTTGGCCACCGTTCTGGGGCCGGAGTACGTCAAGCTGGATCGCGAGCATCGTATCCTCGGCCTGAGGCAGGTCGCCGAGAGAACTGTCGCCAGCATGGATGTGACCCAGCGCGCACACTTCGAAGCCTATGCCGCCGGGGTAAACGCTTACATCGCACAGCACCAGAAAACCTTGCCGCTGGAGTTTCGCTTTCTGATGTATTTTCCGCACTACTGGACGGTCGAAGATTCGGTGCTGGTCGGCTTGTCGATGACCGAATTTTTGAATCACGGGATGTACAAGGACGAGCTGGAGAAGGAGAAGGTTCTGGCCAAGCTTGGACCAGAGTTGACTGCCGACCTATTTGTGAACTCTTCCTGGCGCGATCATCCGCCGGGGGCCGACACCAATTCCATCGAAAACGAGATTCCGGGCGAGACGACCCCGGATGAAGAGGAGGAGTCGGCGCCAAAGCACGGGAAGAAAACCAGCCGCGTCGTGCCGGATGAAAAGCAGGTCCGTCGACTCCTCGCCCGCCGCGGGTCCGTCGCTCGGGATGACAACGGTAAGAGAGTTTTCGGTTCGCTTCTTTCGAGCGAAGCTATGGAGGAACGCCTCCATCCCGGCTCCAACAACTGGGTCGTCTCCGGTGCGCACACAGCATCGGGAAAGCCATTGCTCTCGAACGACATGCACCTCGACCTGCATATTCCCAATGTCTGGTACGAAGCGCATCTTACTGCGGGAGACTTCGACGTCGCCGGCGTGACCCTGCCCGGTGTGCCCTTCGTCATTTCCGGGCACAATCGTTACATCGCTTGGGGCTTTACCAATCTCGGTCCCAACGTGGAAGACCTCTACATCGAAAAGTTCAACGACAAGGGAGAATATCTGACGCCACAGGGCTGGAAGCAGCCGGAGCATCGCAAAGAGATTATCCGCGTGAAGGGCAAGCCCGAGGTGAATGTGGATGTCGAGATTACCCGCCACGGGCCGATCATCAGCGACATTATTCCGGGAGAGAAACGCAAGCTCGCTCTCAAGTGGATCGTCTATGACCCGCAAGCATGGCGGGCGCCGTTCTTTGCCGTGGACTCGGCGAAGAACTGGCAGGAATTCCGCGCAGCATTTTCGCAGTTCGGCGCCCCTGGGCAGAATGTTGTTTACGCCGATGTCGATGGGCATATCGGCTATCAGGCAACTGGAATGGTCCCGATCCGGGCGGCAGGCGACGGATCAGTTCCGGTGCCCGGCGACGACGATTCGCATGAGTGGACTGGCTATGTGCCTTACGACAAGCTTCCCAGCGTGTACGATCCGCCTGGAGGCATCATCGCTACGGCCAACGGACGCGTCACACCCGACGGATTTCCCTACACGTTGAGTATCGAGTGGGGATCGCCCTATCGGACGGAGCGCATTTACAGGCTTCTGAATGCGAACAAGAAGCTTACTCCGGCCGATATGCTGGCCATTCAGACCGACATTGTCTCAGCATTCGATCGCTTCTGCGCCGAGCGTTTCGTGTACGCCGTCGATCACACATCCACGGCGTCACAGCGTGCCAAGGCTGCAGCAGATCTAATGCGTAATTGGGACGGCACCATGAGCATTGACTCGGCGGCGCCGACCGTGGCGTACTTCTCGCGCAAGAAGCTGGAAGAAATGCTGCTCAAACCGAAGCTGGGAGATGACTGGCAGCAATACAAATGGTTTATGAGCCCGGTGTGGCTAGAGAACATATTGTCGCATCAACCTCCGCGCTGGCTGCCCGAAGGCTACGCCAACTATGATGCATTGCTGACAGCTGCCGTGGAAGGCGCCGTCAGTGACGCGGGCGCATCCCATGCGCTCTCAATGTGGAGGTGGGGTCGCGTTCATCGCGTGGACATCAAGCACCCGTTCTGGAGCAGCTTCCCTATCCTCAAGCGTAACGCTGGTCCCGGCCCACAGCCCTTATCGGGAGACGGTCAAACGGTGAAGCAGGTTGGTACGCATTTTGGGCCCTCCGAGCGTCTAACGGTT
The DNA here is from genome assembly GCA_963748225.1 of uncultured Acidobacteriaceae bacterium. GTDB lineage: Bacteria > Acidobacteriota > Terriglobia > Terriglobales > Acidobacteriaceae > Bog-257. The sequence goes on along the minus strand of CAVVHW010000005.1, from coordinate 204,878 downwards.
GACTTCTCGGACCTCGACAACTCGACCCTGGACATTGTGAACGGACAGTCCGGTAACATCTTCGATGAGCACTACGACGATCAGTGGGATGCCTATTACCACGGCCGTACGTTTCCTTTGCCGTTCACGTCAGCAGCAGTACAGCAAGCGGGCGTGCATCATTTGAAGTTGGAGCCGTAGAGCAGGGGCTGGGGATTAGTTCCAGGAATTCCTTTGCGGCGCTGGCGGATGCCTAACGAAAGGCTAAGGGCTAAAAGCCAACAAAGGCCACTCCCTATTGATCCACCTGCACAATCCCATAGAGCGCCCCAGAGAATACGACTTGCGTCTGTTGAGGCGTGTCGGTGGTAGTGTCGTAGATCACCTGGTATCCGCCCTCGATCACGTAAACCACGTTTCGGCCGGAAACCGCGAGCATACCAGTCACATTACCTTTGGGGGGCAGCGGTGGATCGGCGACATTGTTGGCGACGTTCACCACAGACAGACATCCCGTGGTGACATTGTTGCAGGTGCTGGCACCAATGTAGAGCTTGTTGTTGGTCGATAGCGCCATGGTGCTGTGATAGCCCTGGGCGATGGCGACTGAGTTCGCGGTCATACGCGTCATGGTATTGACGTTCACCGCATCGTAGGTCCCAGCGGGACCGGGATTTCCCGCTACATACAAAGTTCCGCTGTTAAGCAGTCCGACGCTGGCGCCTCCGACTGGCACAGTGGCCTTAATGGTTTGCGACGGAATATCGAGCTGCTGCACCGATGCACCTGAGGCCGACCCGCATTCAACTCCGCAACTAATCACATAGGCAGTATTGCTGTCAGCACTGAAGAAGGCATTAACAGGCCGGGCAAATCCGGGAATTTCCACCGCGCTAACCGTGGTAGCGGTCAAGTTAATCAGGAAAACCGAATCTGAATTGTCTGCAAACACCAGCAGATATTGTCCGCTGGGACTGAGCGCGATATATCGAGCTGAAGGCACGGGATAGGTCGCGCTGATAACCGCGGTGATGGTGGATGTGGGAACTGTTATGACCTCCACCGCGCCATTACGCGCTCCGGTGACGGGTACATTCCGCACCGGCGCGTACACAGTATTGCTGTCTGGGGAAAAAAGTGCCATCCCCGCAAAATCAGGAAGAGCCACGCTGCCACTGGTCGTCTCGGTCGCGTTATCGACGAAATAAACTGTATTGCCATCCTGGTCATAAGCCAGCGTGGTGGCCCGGCTCGGACTCTCCACCTCGAAGGTCAACGAGCCCCCCACGCTCACCGTGACGGGAACACCTGGTACCAACTGGCCAGCAGAGTTAGTCGTCTCTGCCGTGAAGGGCGTAGTGTCATTCTGGGTATCCATCACTTGCATGTTGCCCGAGTACGTATTGCTGACGAACGCACGATGTTGCGCCATGCTGGGTGGCGGCGGGTTGGGATTGCTCCCTCCGCCACAAGACGTGATGAAAAGCACGGCCATGAAGGTGAGAAAAAGGAGGAGTGCGACCCGCTTCAAACGTTTACCCCGAACATCATGATGAATTGCGATGATATGGTGGAATCCGCTGAATTATAACAGAGTGCAGCAGGCCCCTCAGACGCGCGAATGCCGATGGCGAATTCACGCCGTTTGCGATAAAGTTCAATCAACCTTCAGCCTCCTGGATATCCATGACTACGGATCTCATTTCGCGATTGCAGAAGGGTGCCGTCTTATGCGACGGCGCCATGGGTACCTTGCTTTACGCCAAGGGAATTTTCATCAACCGCTGCTACGACGAACTGAACGTCTCGCAGCCTGACCTCATCCGCACGATTCATCAGGAATACCTGCACGCCGGAGCGGACGTCATTGAAACAAACACCTTTGGCGCAAATTCGTTTCGCTTGTCAAAGCATGGATGTGTCGATAAGTTGGTCGACGTCAATCGCCAGGGCGTGCGTCTTGCGCGGGAAGCAGCAAAAAGTTTCGACGCCCTGGTTGCCGGCGCTGTTGGGCCCTTGGGGGTGAGGATTGAGCCGCTGGGCAAAATCTCGCTAGCCGAAGCCCGGGCGGCCTTTCACGAGCAAATTGCCGCCCTCAACGAAGAAGGCGTGGACCTGCTCATCCTGGAGACCTTCGGATACCTGGAAGAACTGCATCAGGCCATTCTGGCCGCGCGCGAAGTGAATCCGCAATTACCCATTGTGGCCCAAGTGACGATCGACGAAGACGGCAATTGCCTCGATGGATCAGCCCCAGAACACTATGGTCCGCAAATCGAAGCTTGGGGCGCCGATGTGGTGGGGTGCAACTGCAGCGTGGGACCGGTCGCCATGCTCGACGCTGTGGAGCGGGTGCGCGCCGTTACTACCGCGCCGCTTTCAGCGCAACCCAACGCCGGCATGCCGCGTTCGGTGGAAGGCCGCAATATCTATCTGTGCTCGCCCGAGTACATGGCGGAGTTTGCCAGGAGGTTTGTTGATGTCGGCGTTCGCCTGATCGGTGGGTGCTGCGGCACCACGCCGGAGCACATCCATGTCATGAAAGCCTTCCTGCGGGCGGTCTCCGGCGGCACGATGGCGCGCAAACCGGCAGCGCTTGCCAAGGCCCAACCGGTCGAAGTACCGCCGCTAAGAGAACGTTCCCTGATGGGCCGCAAGATCGCCGATGGCGAGTTCCTTACGATGGTGGAGATCGTTCCGCCCAGAGGCACCGACGGAAGCCGCGAGATCGACGGAGCGCGCTTCCTGAAGTCGGTTGGTGTGGACGGCGTCAATATTCCGGACAGCCCTCGCGCCTCGGCTCGCATGAGCAATCAGGCGCTCTGTCTGCTGGTGCAACAGCAGGTCGGGATCGAGCCCATCCTGCATTACACCTGCCGCGATCGCAACGTGTTGGGGATCCAGTCTGACTTGCTGGGCGCAAGCGCAATCGGCATCCGCAACCTGATTTGCATCACCGGTGACCCGCCGAAGATGGGCGACTACCCGGACGCGACAGCGGTCTTTGACGTTGATGCCATCGGTCTGGTCAATATTGTCCACAACCTGAACCGGGGACTCGACATCGGCGGTAACCCCATAGGCGCTTCGACGAAGTTCGTAATTGCCGTAGGCGCCAATCCCGGCAGTCCCAATATTGACGAGGAAATTCGCCGCTTTGAGTACAAAGTTGAGGCTGGCGCCGAGCTGGCGGTTACCCAGCCCGTCTTCGATATTCGGCTGCTGGAAGAGTTTCTCCGCAGGATCGAACACTGCCGCATACCCGTGGTCGCCGGCATTTGGCCTCTCACCAGCACGCGCAATGCGGAGTTCATGAAGAATGAACTGCGGGTTTCCATCCCCGACGAGATCTTCGCGCGCATGGCCAAGGTAACGACCGTCGATGCCGCCCGCGCTGAAGGAGTGGCCATAGCCCGCGACATGCTCGCCGCCGTCCGCCACATGGTGCAAGGCGCACAGATCGCCGCACCCTTCGGACGCTATTCCTGTGCTGTAGACGTACTGGAGGCGCTGGGTACGCAAAAACGTGCTGCGGTGTAGAGGCTGCGGGAAAAAGGCGTTCAGGTAGTGCTGCGCTTCAGCGCAGCGTAGAATCGCTCAAGTCAGAGAGGAGAACAGACCATGCTTAAGCGATGGTGTCGCGTATTAATCCTGCTCATTCTATATAGCTTTTCGTTAACAATGAGTGCGGTAAATCTGCCGACGACAATAACATCGACGACCGATAAGGATGGTAACCAACATCCAGCATCAATTGGGTTTAGCGGATCAGCGACTGCGACGTGCGCATCGGCAACCGGGCAACGTGGCACGCCCACGTCTTGCACCATAAACGGACAAATTGTGAATGTAAAGAATAGCATCGGCGTGACTTCTACTGTGACGTTGACCTGTAACGGCCAGGCACCACTACGGTGCACCGTACAAGTAGCGCGCTAAGAGATGTTATCCTTCGATCCAATGTATCCCGAATTCGCCTGGGATTGACCGCACTCCATCCTTTGGGACTTCTGGCTTCGCATGTGGCGCGGTGACGTGCCGACACAGCAAAACCCGATCGATATCTCATCCCGAACCGGGTAACCTGCCTCTGAGGTTTTTCCACAGCCGGTTGCACCGCGCCGCCAGGGGATCCCACGATCCTTGGATTTCGTACTGGGAAAACATTTCCCACGCCGATCGATTTATCCCAAATTTTGACATTCAGCGAAAGCATTCTGCTCTAGAATTAATCACGGAGTTTGAGCTTGCCTAAATTCGAAGAGTGTCTCCAACGACTGGAAAAAATTGTAGCCGAACTGGAAAAGGGAGACGTTCCTCTCGACCACGCGCTGGAGCTTTTCGATGAGGGCATGAAACTTTCCAGTTCCTGCCGCAAGGAGTTGGAAGAAGCCGAAGGCAAGGTGGAGATCCTGCTGAAGCGAAATGGCAAGCTGCAGCCGGAAGCCTTCGAAACCGCAACCCAAGCGGGCGATGCTGCCAAATAGCGGAGCCGCCCGTCCAAAACTGTGTAGGCCGCGCCGGACTGGCGCGGAGTTGCTGGATCGTCCACGAATATCATCACCGGGTTGGCTCTTGCCGTCCCCTCCGCCATTACAAAAGGGGTTTGCCATGCGGCCTATCAATGTTGTTCTCGCTCACCACGATGCTGTTACAGCTGACCATTTAGCCGCGTCGCTTAATAAACAATTTCGCAACCTTGCGATCGCAAAATCTGCGGGGGAGATTGCTCCTGCGGTGGCGCGCTTCCGCGCTCCATTCGTAGTTGTAGACCTGGAGTTGGTTGGCCTCCCAAAGCTCAAGAGTCTCTGCTCGGAGTTTCCCTCGACCGCCTTCGTATGCATCCACCGTCTGGCGGATGATCGCATGTGGTCGGAAGCGCTGGCTTCGGGCGCGGTGGATTGCTGCCACTCCAGCGACCTGCAAGGCATTCTGTTGGCCTCGGAGCGCTACGTCGTGCTCACGCGCACGCGGTCGGTAGCGGCGTGAAGCCTGATAACGAAAAATCGGCCAGCGGCTACTGAGAACATCAGCCCTGCTTCGATGGTGAAACGCCTCTCCTGTACCGCTTTGCCAATGACGTTGCGGCGGGTGGGTCAATCAATATCGGAGAGGTGATCAAGGAGCACATATCTTGCGGCGCAAATTGGCTGGCGCCAGCAGCGTGAAATCCGCCAGGTTGAAAGTATAGACACGGTCTACAAAACACTTAGCTGCACAGCAGAGCAGTAGCGCGTCATAAATCTTCGCACCACCCCATCCCCCATCCTTCATGGCAGCGAGTGCTCCCAGGTAATCCGTCTTGCTGACCGGCACGGTCTCAAAATGAGGCAGCAGATTATCGGTCACAATCCGCGCCGCCTCCATAGGATGAATGCGCGGCACGACTGGCAAGCGGGTTAGCGACGCGTATACGTCAGCAATCGAATGGGTGCTGATGAAACCCTTGTCACGTCCTATAGCCACTCGCCGCAATGCGGGGAAAGCTTGTGGATGGTGAGGATGGCTTTGGGAGGAACTCGCCACCAAAACTGTAGTGTCGAAAAAAATATTCATTAGGACTTAAGAACGGTTTGGACCCGTTCCTCGCGAACGTCATTTAGTACTCGCTCCCAACTCGCGCCAGGTTCAGCCGTTCCTTGATGGATCCAAAGCCCGTCAACCTGGATCATCGACGGCTGTCGCGACGCTGGGCGAAGCAGAATGCCGCTAGGCTGTTCCACTGCTTCGAGTTCGATTTCAGACAGAAGGCCAAGCCGTTTCCGCAGGGGCTTGGGGAAGACAACGCGACCTGATTTGTCCATCCGGAGTTTCATGCCATTGATTATGCCATTTGCCAGCTGCTATGGCAACGCACGCTTCCCTAAGCATGGGATCATGTCTTACGCCATCAACCTAGCGCTCTTCGCCTCTTTGGCCGCAGCCTTCTGCTGCTTCTGCGCGTCCGCGAGCAGCTTGCGCAAAATGCGCATTCCGCTCTCCACGTGCTTCTCTTGCAGCAGAAATGGCGGCAGGAAGCGAAGCACAGTGTCCTGGGTCACGTTAATCAGCAAACCTTTGGCGAGCGCCCCCTCCAGGACCGGCTTACCGGGAACCGTCAACTGCAGTGCCTGAATAGCCCCCACACCGCGAACTTCCACAGCGATGTCGAACTTGTCCACCAGTTCACGCAACTTCTGCGAGAAGTACGCTCCAACCCGGCGGACCTGCTCCAGTAGGTTCTCGTCCTCCAGGATCGCGAGATACTCTAACGCCACACGGCAAGTCAGAGGACCTCCGCCAAACGTCGTCCCATGCTTACCCGGAGTGATGTGCTGTGCAAACCGCTCATTCGCAAGAAACGCGCCCAGCGGCAATCCGGCAGCGATAGGCTTTGCAATACAAACCACATCCGGTTCGACGCCGAAATGCTGGGAGGCGAAGAGCTGGCCTGTGCGGCCGAGTCCGCATTGGATCTCATCGAAGATGAGCGCGGCCTGATGCTGATCAGCCACCTCGCGACACGCCCTCAAAAACTCGGTTGACGATTCCTGAATGCCGCCCTCGCCTTGAATGGGCTCCAGCACAATGCCGCAAACTTTATCGTCCATGGCATTGCGCAGCGCTTCCACGTCGTTTCGCGGCACGAAGCGCACGCCCTCCAGCATGGGATCGAAGTCCTTGCGATACTTGGCCTGCCCGGTGAGAGCGAGCGCCCCCATGGTGCGCCCGTGAAAGGAGTTGTCCAGCGCGATCAGAATGCACTTCTCCGGACCACCGGTGGCATGCCCGGCGGCTCGCACCAGCTTCAACGCACCTTCGATTGCCTCGGTACCGCTGTTAGAGAAAAAAGCACGGTCCAACCCTGACTTTATACATAGTTTCTCCGCCAGCAATCCCTGGTACTCGTTGTAATACAGATTGGAGACATGTATGACCTTCGCCGCCTGGTCGCGAATCGCCTTGACGATGCGGGGATGAGCGTGGCCCAAGGCGTTGACACCGAGTCCAGTGAGGAAGTCCAGATAGCGCCTGCCGTTGACGTCGTAAACATACACTCCCTTTCCGCGTGCGATGGCGAGCGGGTAGCGGGCGTAGGTATTCAGCAGATATTTCTGTTCGAGCGCAACAATCTCTTCATACGTAAGCACGATAATGACCTCGCAGAGAGTTCATTGTAACGCCGGGCAATGACCGTGCAGCCTGGGGAAAAGGAGTAGGGATATTTCGCGTTTTGGTGGAACGATACTTCTTGTGATCGACCTCACAAGCGATTGTTTACGCGCTTCGGTACACTTAGGCATATGTTGAGCGAAAAACAATTCCGCGAGCGTGCCCGCAGCGAGCTTCGCGAGATCCGCAACCAAGTCCTGAGCCTGGCCCGTGACCGCGACGTGTACTGGAAGGTGGAGCGCGACGTTATCGAGCGCAATCCTGAACTTCATGGCGTTCGCAATGCCTTCCTCGACATGGTGCGGGCCGCCTATGCCGACGCCATGTCAGCTCGCGTGCTTCAACTGCTCGATACCGAGGATGTCGATCTTTCCTTGCGACGAATACTGACCCAGCTTGAGGACTATCCTCATCTGCTGCACGACAAGCTTGGCGAGCAGGAGTTTGCCGACGATCGCGCCGAGTTGGACCGCGCGGCTAGCAATTTGAAGCGAGTTCTGAACCCGCATTTCGGCCATCACGAACGGACCCTGTCGGCGTTGGCATCCACGCATCGCGAGCTCGATCAGACGATTGACGCAATCATCTCCACGCTGAAGACCTACTACTGGATCATCGCGGACGCCTACCTCGACTTCGAGGTGAGCTATCCCGAAGATCCGCTGGCGATCTTCCAGTTCGCCTGGATCAAGCCCGGGTTGGTGAGCTAGATCAGCGAGCCGCGATCAGCGCCACCGAGATCAGCGCGCCCACAATGCCCGCATTCTGCGTTGCCGACAGGCGCTCCTTCAGGAAAACCCGCGCAAGAATCACCGTGCTAGCCGGATAAAGCGACGACAACACTGAGGTGACGTCGAGGCGTCCGTGTTGGGTGGCCGCTATGAAGAGCGCGTTAGCGGAGGTATCCAATATTCCCGAAAATACAATCGGAACAAAGGCAGGCCGCAGAGGCCGCTTGTCGCCAGGTGAAAAAGCTACGATCACTAGCATAAGCAGCGTGGACGCTGTGCGCGCCGTGACCAGCGGCCATAACACCGCGTGATGCCCGGCTTGCTTGCACGCAAGGAAGAACAGCCCGAACATCACCCCCGCCAGTATCGCCAGCCCCAGGCCGCGATGGGTATCGATTGCACCGTCAGGCCGCGCAATCATCCATATGCTGACCAGTGCCACCACAAAGCCTACAAGCTGAATAGGCGCGGGCATTCCCTCGCTGTATATGCCGGCCAGCACCGGCAAGACTCCCGTGATGACGGCAGCGACCGGCGCGACAATGCCCATGCGTCCGATGGCAAGCGCCCGATACAGCGCCGCGACCCCAATCGCTCCAGTGATACCGGCGGCTACGCCCCACAATAACGTTGAACGCGGCGGAATTGGCTCTCCAGTAACCCAGACCAAGGAGAGCATGAGCAGCAAGCCGCATGCGTGCGCGCCGGCGACCACGCGGAAGACATTGGCCCGCTTGGTGGCGATACCGCCAGCAAAATCGCCTCCACCCCAAATGGCGGCCGTGCACAGAGAGAGACCAGCGCCGGTTAAAGTTCCAGAGGTCATTAGGACTGGAGGACGTGCTACTTTGCTGCCGGACCCTTCTCGCGCAGCACGATCGGATTCTGATCGTACGGCACAATCGTTACGTTCAGGTCCTTGCGAGCGCCGAATTGCGGCTCGGTGACTGGGAACGCCACCAGCACGGTACCTTTTTGCTCCGCGCCCGGCATGATCTTGGTCTCCACTGTCAACGGTTGCGTCGCGTGTTGGCGAAGATCAGGGTAAGCAGCGAAGTACCGATCATAGTCGGAAGGAGAAGCTGCGTCGTCGGACTGATCGCCCTGGTCAGTTTTCAAGTTGGCGGAAATGGACTTTATGTACAGCGCCTTGTCGCCCACGTTGGTGACCGTGACTTGAAGAAGAACCATGGTATTGGCCATGTTGGCAGGCTGGCTGGCGTACACCGCATCGATGCCACCCTGGGCCACCGGCTTGGAGCGTTCCACGAAAGCGATCACGCCTACCACGATGGCCACGACAACCAGTGCGATGACAAGCGGCACGGCAGGCGGAAGGCTGCGCTTGGGGCTGTCAAACTCCTCCGTGATGGGAACGTGCCCAGCGTCGTATTGCGGTTCAGGTGGTTTGGGCGGAACTTCATTCTCAGCCATGGCAGCCTCCAAATTAAATAGCATCCCTTGGATGTCAATCTGTCGCGACCGCGTGGGTTTCATTTCTCTACATGGCCGCTAACCCCTAGCCCCTAGTCACTGCTTCCAGGCCACTGATGCTTCATCGCCTGGCGAAATTCTTTCGCCGGCAACGTATTCAGCACATCCTTCGCAGTCAGCCATGCACGGCGTGCCTGCAGGATGCCGTATTTGATTTTTTCGAAATGCGACGTGTGGTGCGCGTCCGTGTTGATCACGATCTTCACCCCGCGTTCACGCGCCATGCGCAGGTGCACGTCGTTCAAGTCGAGCCTGTCCGGATACGCGTTCAGTTCCATCGCGACTTTGTTCTTCAGCGCGGTCTTCAGGATTGCATCCATGTCGAATGGATATGCGTCACGCCGCAGCAGCAAGCGTCCCGTTGGGTGCCCGAGAATCGAGACGTTCTTGTTGTTCAACGCCCGCAGCAATCGGTCGGTCATCTGTTGTGGCTCCTGATTGAACGCGGAATGTACGCTGGCAACCACAACGTCCATCTGCTCCAGCACCGAGTCCGACAGGTCGAGCTCGCCATCCGCCAGAATATCCACTTCGATGCCTGCCATGATGGTAATGCCGTCGGTCTGTTCATTGGCGGCGCGAATGCGGGCAATGTGTTGCTCGGCGCGCTTGTCATCAAGTCCGTTCGCGAAAGCCAGATTTTTCGAGTGATCGGTGATGGCGATGTACTGGTAGCCACGCTCCTTTGCCGCCGCCGCCATCTCGTCAATGGTGCACCGTCCGTCGGTTTCGACCGTGTGCATGTGGACCTCGCCGCGCAAATCTTTCACACTGATTAGGGGAGGCAGTTCGTGCTTCTCAGCGGCTTCGATCTCGCCACAATTCTCCCGTAATTCGGGAGGAATGCAATCAAGCTTGAGCTTCCCGTAGATCTCATCTTCGGTTGCACCCGCAACGCGCTGATTATCGTCGAGGCGAAACAGCCCGTACTCGCTAAGCGTGAACCCCATCCGCAGAGCGCGCTGGCGCAACGAGACATTGTGGTTCTTCGATCCGGTGAAGTACTGCATCGCCGCGCCATAGGATTCCGGCGACAAGGTGCGCACATCCACCTGCATTCCTTTGCGCAATCTGAAACTCACTTTGTTGTCGCCCTTCGCCAGTACTTCGGCGATTCCCGGAAAGCGCAAGATTTCTTCGATCAACCCAGCACGTTGCTCATCGTCAACACAGCATGGCCCGGTGATAAGCACGTCGAGATCGCCAACCGTTTCCCGCCCACGACGTAACGAACCGGCCGGCGTGATTTTCTCAATCCCTTTGATATGCTGCAGGTGCTCGGTCAACTTCTGCGCGGTACGATCGGCCTCGTCAAGCAGGAAACGCCCCGAAATGCGCCGGTAGTCCTCGATCGCTTTCAGGATTTTCTGCTCGCTTTTTTCGCTGAGGCGCGGCAGTTCGCGAAGCTTGCCTTCGCGCGCAAGCTTTTCCACCCCGGCAAGATCACTCACTTGAAAAGCGCTCCATAATAGCGCGATGGTCTTCGGCCCGAGTCCCTGGATCTTCAGCAGCTCCAGCATTGAGGGCCGGTATTTCACCAGCAAATCCTGATGGGGGCCAAGTTTCCCGCTGCGACACAGCTCCTGAATATTGGCAGCCATGCCTTTGCCAATGCCGGGGATCTCAAGCAACTTCTTGGGTTCGTCGATCAATCCTGAGACCTGCTGAGGTAGCCCTTCGATAGCCTCGGCCGCACGACGATAGGACCGGATACGAAAGGAGTCATCACCGTTAACCTCCATCAGGTCGGCGGTTTCGTAAAAGACATTGGCAATGGCTTTGTTGTCCACGCGACAATACCCGTGAGGAATTGTAACGTGAGCGAAGCTGCTGGTGTACGCTTCCGACCCACGTTTCGAAATGACATCCTACAATTCGCAGCATTGCGCTTCAGACTGCGCGGCTGGATAAGGAAGGATCCACCAACAGGGGAGCAGCGCCATGCGAGGCTCGCCCCAACTTATGCGGCCTGAAGTCCCTGGCGTGTTCGGTACACCCGAATACTCATTCGTACCTGGCATACTCCAATGATGAGCAGCGTCCCCCAACTTAGAATCAGGAGATACGGCCAACCCCACGGCCTGTAGTGAAATTGAACGAAATTGTCCCCCGCTTCTACTTTCACCGCACGAAAAACGAAATCCGCGCCGAACACCTCTTGTGGTCTTCCGTTTACCGCGACCTTCCACCCCGGGGCCCAGCGGTCCGTAACCATCAGCCAGCCAGGCTTATCCGCTACGTAATGGAACGAAAGCGAGTTCGGCCAATAGGAGAGCCCGGAAATGCGCGCTACCGAAGCTGGACTCAACGAGTCTGCATTTACCGTAGGCAGCGATTGACCTCCGTCGTCAGCATGCCGGCGCGAGATCTCCTTCATCTGCTGTCTGGAATGAATCAGTATTACCGGACTTTGCAGCTGCTGCACCCGCTTATCGAACGCGGCAAAATTCCCATCGTTGGCGGGCGCAGGTACAGCAGACTCCGTGAACCATATACGATCGTCGCCCAGTGCCATCTGGCGAAGTGATGGATCATGTTCAATCTGCATGTAGTAGCGGTTCCATAGAGTAATGTCATTCTCCAGCGTGGCAAGCTTTAGCGGAAGGTTTCTGTTAGTCGGAAACCGAGTAGTTGAAAAGTTATTCAGCGGCGCAGGTGGATCAAGACTGCGAAACAAATCGCTGCCTGAAAGATCCAAGCTAGCGCTATGTTCTGCGTTCATGATGTGCCAGAATCCCCGCGCAGCAGGAGAATGCGTCGTCGATCTCGATATGCGGAGTGTTGCAATGCCGTCAAATACCGCGACCGCAATCAATAAAGCAAACACCATGGATGGTGGTAGCTTGCGCGTCCATAGTAGGAAAGCAAGCGCGACAATCGATCCCCAGGCTATGATTCCGTGCACGACTGCCAAGTTAAATGCCGGCAGCCGGACCGCCGCAAGATGAGTTACGACCGCGAATACCAACCCCGCTGCCAGCGCGAGAACAGTCGCGCATATAACTAGCCGCAACCCGCTCCGATTGTCAGCTTCGGTCTTTGCGGCTTCCAAGTCCCTGGTCCCGAATGCACACAAAATGACGCCCAAGAGTATGGCATACGTTCGAAAGCTGGAAGCATTCCGAAAATATCGGGTTGGAGGAACAAAATCGTATAACCATCCTCGCAATGGGAGTTGATAGCCTGTCGCGCAGCATAAGAATAAGATCGCCACTGCAAATAACCACCATCGCCGTCTTCCGCCACTCAGCAGGCTGAAGAATGCCAGTGTAGTCACAGCACAACCCATATAGATACTTCGCATGGATATGTCTGCCCAAGGCCAGAAATAGCCATGGTGAACATCCAAAAGACTTATATAAGGACTACTTAAGGTCGTAACTTCGCCGGCAGGAAAAATATTCTCTCTAAGCGCCACTTCCCTGGATCTAGTTCCAGTTCGGTCGCTATAACCTTGCGTGTCTTTAAAAAAACCTATATATGCGGGAGACATTACCGCGGCGCCTATAACGCTGGTCAGTATGACCGCCGCCACTGAACGGGTGATTTGTTTACCTAGACCGACGGATCGGTTACGGTCAGCATCCCAAAGATACCCAAGCGACCACAGCAAGAGAAAGGCTGGCGTCACAATGGTATAAACCGGATAGCCGCCCAGTGCGGAAACTCCATAAATAACACCGGCTTGCACAGCCGGCCAATAGCTCCGGCGCAACAAAGCTATATCGAACCGCCATAGTATCCACGGAAGCAACGACACCGAATAAATATGTGCAGTATGCTCCGCATGTCCGGTATAAAAGCCCGAGGCTGCAAAACCTAGAGCAGCTATCAATCCACCCCAAACTGGACATCGCAGGTGACGGCATAGTACCAGAATGCCTATCGGGCCTAGAGTCCAAATAAACATCCAATACATGACAAACCCGGCTTGCGGGTGTGGAGAAAATAGCCCCATCGCCAACACAATAGGCGAGGTAGTGCCAAACTCAGGCTCAGCGGAATCAGGGGTGCCGGCTGCAACCCAGGGATCCCAGAGCACCAGTCTTCCCGCTTTAATATGATCCGCTACCAATGAGAACTCCGGCCCGAAGTAATCCAGGCCATCCCACTGCGGCGCCGACTTGCCGGAGAGTAGATCGAGATTGCCGAGACAGAGGACCGCGATAACGATACAACCAGCCAGCCACCAATTAAGAATCGTAGAAGCCGTCAACCATCGCGGCCCACCAGAAAACATTTCCGGGGCCGCGTCGACAATTGGTTGCTTGGCTGTGGGCATCGTATGTGGGGGCCTTGATCTGCGTACAATCAGTACGTCAGGCGGCGATGCGGGGACGTGGAAAGTCTAACACGGAGCATCTCATTCCTACGCCACACGTTGCCACAGCGTCCAGGCTAACGGCGCGTACAATAAATCATGGTCCGATAAAGCATTCGCCATACAACGGCGGGACGTTCTCGTCGCTCTAACGTATAGCGTGGCCCTTCGATGCGCCACTTGAGGTGAATCGTGCAGAACTGGAAGAAAGCGATAGTCTTTGGCTCAATTGGCGCCGGCGCGGTGCTGCTGTTCACGCGTCGCCGACCTCTCGGCATGGCTTTTGCCGCGGCCGGCCTGGCGGTTTTGGCTTCGGAGTACCCCGAGAAGTTCGAGGTGGTGTGGGAAAACGCCCCGGAATACCTGCAAAAGGGCATGCAGATTTTTTCGACTCTGCAAACAATGGGAGAAGGCATCGCCGAAGAAGCGGAGCGGCGGAGTGTCAGCGCCTGGCGCGATCTACGCGGGCAGCGTAGCTCCTGATCCTCAATACCCGTACCACTTGCCGGCGGTGGATACAGCGGTAAACCTCACTCGATGCCCAATTGCTTGCGCGCATCAGGACTCAGCCGCTCGGGCGTCCATTGCGGATACCAGACAATGCTCACAGTGGCGTTACTCACGCCCGGCATTCGCAGCAGGCGTTGTTGAACCTGATCGCTAATGTATTGGTGAGACGGACAGCCCGGCGCGGTCAGCGTCATTTCGACTTCAACATCCTGGCCTTGCAGGTTGGGAACTTCCGTGGGCTTCAGACGGACTTCATAGATCAATCCGAGATCCACAATGTTAACCGGGATCTCGGGATCGTAACACTCTTTCAACGCTGAGATGACGTCTTCCTGCGTCAGTGCCATGAAAACCTCTGGCTTTAGTTTAACGGGAATTACTGCATCCGTCCTGCTACTTCAGCGGCAACCTGGCTACGCGACCGAGCCTACAGTGGGATCAGAGTTTCGAAGCCTCAGGCGCGTAATTGTTTGGCTCGCTGGCCGTGCATGATGATTCCTCAAAGCGCGGGCCCGGATGGATGGTTTCGAGCCGGCGATGGTGCTCAGCGTCGCTAGGCACCGTCCAGTTATTTTCCTGTTCGACCACGCGCACGATGGCGAGACCATTGCTGGGCAAAACCAATCCGCCGCTGGTCACCGATACTTCGTCCCGCTCCCAGATACGTGCCAGCATGGTGTTCTGCGTTCGCGATACCTGCCGGGGAGCATCGCTGGAGGCGATCACAACACCACGATCAGATTGCTCGGCCGGCGTCAGCACTACGAAACGTGCGCTTAAGACCTTCTCATCGAACCGTCCAAAAATAAACTGAAAAACCTCAGGGTGCTCCGCAATGCCGCCGTCGCCCGCGTAGTTCACTACGTATTCTTCGTCGATCACATCGCCAGGCGACAGATCAGGCAGCGAAGTTCGGGGATTCTGCGGATCAAGCTTCATCGGAGTCACACTCCCGCCGGCATGAAGAATTTGCAGCTGCAACAATTGCGCTCCGTGTGGAAGACTCGATTCTCCGGTCGGACGGATGTCGTCCGCACTTGAAAAGCGAGTCGCCGTGTGGACGTACAACGACACACTGCCATCGGGCCGCAGTATGGCAACTCGATCATTCACCAGCACCACTGGTGCGCTCGGAAACTGGGCAGCGGTGATCTGCATCATTGCATCCGCAGCATCGCGGCGATAGGGCACATAAAACGGTTGCGCGTCTGGAGTTTTGTCGTCGCTACTATTAGCGGCAGCAGCAAGCCGGCGGTACTCGGAAGCGTTGGGCGCAATCCGCAACCATGCATCGGCAGCGCGTTCCGCCTCGGAATCGTCTCCGGCGAGTTGCAGCTCACGAACCAACATCAAACGCGCGGAACGGTTCAATGGAGCCACCGCCAACAACTGCCGAAGGGCCTGCGCAGCTTGGCTATGACGCCCTTGATCAGCCAACGACTGCGCATACGCCAGCGACTCTGGGGCGCAACCGTCCAGCTTGTGCTGCGCTGCCGCGGCCTCCGCGAGCCCCTGGCTACGATAAAAGATCATTGCTCGGTTGGATGTGTCGCATGACGGATGCTCCGCCAAGCGCCGTGACCAAAGCAGGCGTGCTTCTCCTGCGGAATTCGCAAGGCTCCTATCGCCATTGATTGCGTCGCCCAGAGTCTCCAGCGCCGTCATGTCGTTGGGACTCACTTCCAGAACGCATCTGGCAAACTTTGCAGCCTCAACGCGGCGCCCCAGCGCCATGTTCCACTGGCCCAATCCCTCATCGGCCGCGATGGCTCCAGGCGCGAGCGACAACACGCGGCTCCATGCCTGGCGAACTTCGACTGCGGTCGAATTCTCCCGGGCCCAAGACTGCGCCAGAAGAAATTGCAGTGCCGCTGAACCAGAGGCTGATGGCAACGCATTGATTTGCGCGATTGCCGCCTTAAACTGCCCCTCGGCATAGGCTGAGGAAGCTAGCTTGTAAGTTAATTCCTCGACCGATCGCTTGGCCTTTACCGGAGTAGATGTGTCCGACACAGACGGCGATATCGCAATTCTGAGTGGCGCCCCCACCCCGGCAAATTTCGCAAGTACGCGGTGAGGACCAGCTGGAATTTCGAATGTCGCAGAAGCGACAGCCATAGTTTTGCGGAGGCCGGCATCTTGTAGCAACAGGCGCTTGCCATCTACATAAATTTCGAGCTGCCGGCCGCCTTCGGTCCGCACTGTCCAAGGTCGTGGCGCAAACGACGCAAAATGAGCAACCGCGTAGAAGGTTCCACGAGGCGAGAGATACGAAGGCAGCCTGATAATACCGTCGGGAAATTGGAAATTCTCGACCGCATGGTTCTCATAAGACGTCTGCGCCAAATCGTCGTTCGGGGACATGGACATTTGTTCCATGTCAGGTAGCGGATGCCACCCTAGTGGACCCACAATCCGCCACTCGGTCAAGATGCCCGATGCGCGTGCGATAGCTTCGGGATCGAGCCTCGGAACACCATCCATGGCGGCATCCAGAAGAGCCATGTTTAGTTCCGGCCAATTCGATCTGGAATTTGCCAGCAGCGTTTGCAGTCCAGGAATGACTGCGCGAAACTCAGGGGTATTGGCGGCCGATTCGAAGATGCGAGCGGACGCTAAGTGAACGCGCGGGTCTTGCCTCGCGCCGCCGCCAATTTCACACAGGTGCAGAGCGGCGTTTAACACGGTCGCTTCGTCGGCTTGCATGGCGCCGGCTTCCATCAGCACAAACAGCGCCTCTGCGTCGCGATGGTCGTGTCGCAAAGCGCGTTCGGCAAGCTCGTGCGCGCGAACCAGGTTGGCATTCACAAATAGCGTGGTCGCAGCCGAACGGGAAAGCACCGATTCCGAAAGCGGTTCGGAATGGGTCGCGACGGTTTCGGGAGAGCCACGCGCGTCAATGCGCGGACGTGTGATCTCGGGCGCGCTGTCGTGATTCAATCGTGCGAGGGTTCTGTCCTGTGCGAGTGCCGGTAAAATAAGCACCGTTGCTACGCAGACACTCGATATCGCGGCCCGAACCTTCATTCTGTGCATTCAGGCATCCTGCATTGCCATGGACATAGGCATGTCCACTCGCAGCGGCGCATCTTTCCGACGACCAAGTTATCTCGCAGGAGACGAAAAAGATTAACCGACAGGAACAGCGCGGGCAAAGAAAATTTTGCCCTTCGTCTACCACTTCCCGGTAGCAGACGCGTCTCGCTGCGACCAGCGGCGAATCCGAACCAAGGTGAGCTAGACGATTCGTTGGCGCTTCCAGTAACTAGGGTGATTGCAGTATGCATCCGAGGCCAGACAAGCAATATGGAGCAGATGGCTTAGTCGGCCCGCGAAACAGACCTTAGGCGCCGTTGAAACAATTGTGCCGTAATCCGGAAAGATTCGCGCTCCCCACGGGCTGTTTCCGTGATGTCTGCTTAGCTTTCGGATCGGGCTCGGCTTCTCGGGCGCTGGATTTCTGCATCCAACTCCGCTTATAAGACACTATGTCGAGAACTGGCAAAGTTATACAGGCAATCTTGCTCGTGGGCCTCGTCGCCGCCGGTATTAATCTGTATATCTACCTCCAGCAGCGTCATGCCGCGATGGTAGCTCCCAAGAAGACCGAGGTTGCCCTTGACCCCGACTACTACGTCATACCCAAGAAGCTGCATCCGCAAGATCTGAAAGACGCGAAAGAGCTGACCCAACAGCCGGTATGGGTGCGCGAGGGATATCGCTTCGCTTATTACCCTTATGCCGGTCACACGGATTTCGCTCATCCCGCGGGAACGCTGGGGCCGATTGAGAAGCTGAATATCAAGGATATCGTTGTCGATCGCCCACCCGACTCTGGGACAGAAAAGCAGGTGATGGCCATCTTCGAGAAGGATGGCAAACGTTTCGCCTTTCCCATTGGCTTGGACAAGAATGGCGATTACAAAATTTACTCCGACGACATTCTTTTCAGTCAGGACCCTCACGAACTCTACAAACATTGGCCCGCCGAGGTGTGGCAGTCGATTTACTCTCATCAGATGAAGCCCGGGATGGATGAACTGCAGGCCTCGTTCGCGATTGGCATGGGAAGGCCCGAAGGCACCGGGATGTCGAATCCGCGGATCGTCGATTACCCGAATAATGGTCATCCCTTACGCGTGACTTACACGGATGGCAAAGCCACGCAGATTGAGCCCGGCTCGTAGCGACTACAAATGCAAACTTAATCGCCTCTGCGTAGAATTTGATAGGAATTTGCGCTCTGGAGGAAATGATGAAAGCGATCCGTGTCCACGAATTCGGCGGTCCTGAAGTCATGAAGTTGGAGGAGGTCCCCGACCTTCAACCCGGTCCCGGACAGGTAGTAATTCGTATCCATGCCGCTGGGGTGAATCCCGTGGAAGCGTATATCCGCACCGGAACCTACGCTGTGAAACCCAGTCTGCCCTACACGCCGGGCACGGATGCCGGCGGCGTAGTCATGGCGGTCGGATCAGGCGTAAAGGCGGTGAGGGCGGGCGACCACGTGTATGTCACCGGGCCAAACAGCGGCACTTACGCTGAGCAGGTTGTGTGCGGCGAAGCCCAGGTACATGGCTTGCCGGACGACGTGAGCTTCGAACAAGGCGCTGCCATGGGCGTCCCCTATGGCACCGCGTATCGCGGATTGTTTCAGCGCGCCGACGCCAAACCAGCGGAGACCATTTTGGTTCATGGGGCGAGTGGCGGAGTTGGCAGTGCAGCGGTACAACTGGCGCGTGCGGCGGGCATCACCGTTATCGGCACGGCTGGAAGCGAGCGCGGACTTGAACTGGTAAAGAAGGAAGGCGCACATCATGTTCTCAACCATTCGTCCGACGGCTATCTCGATGAGTTGATGAAGCTGATGGAAGGCCGAGGTGTCGATGTCATCGTGGAATTACTGGCGAACAAGAATCTGGGTAAGGACCTGACCGTGCTCGCCAAAAAAGGCCGCGTCGCGGTAATCGGAAGCCGAGGCCCGGTCGAGATCAATCCGCGCGATGCAATGGCGCGCGAAGCGGATATTCGTGGCGTGACCCTGATGGCCGCTTCCGAGCAAGAATATAAGGTCATGCACGCGGCGCTGGTCGCGGGACTGGAGAATGGAACGTTGCGCCCGATGGTCGGACAGAAGGTTCCGCTCGCCGAGGCTCCGCGGGCTCACGTTGAAATCATGAAGCCGTCGGGCGCTCACGGAAAGATTGTGCTGGTACCGTGATCTGCGTATTGGCGAGTGAACAGACCCCAGCTTCGCAGGCACAAGGGCTGTCCTGCCAAAGAAACCACTGATATGTCGCGTCACTCGGCTTCAGGACGTCGAATGCACCGGCGCGTGCAGCTTGTCGATGATCCTCTCAAGCACAGTGCAACGATTACGCAATCCGTTCCTGAATTCGTGATGATCAGCTTTGGCGATCTCTCGCAATAGATGGGTCTGATCCTCTTGCAAGAGATCCAAAAGCAAGTTCTCTTCGTCCGCGGTCAACTGGAGTTCCATCATGGCAACCTCCACTTAATTAGATGTTGACAGGTTCATTGTAGGCTCGTCCGCACAACTTGCAACTGCGCAGTCGCGGCATGCCGTTGCCCGCCTGGAGGCGGCATGAACGATCGGAAAAGCAGATTCCTCGCGCCAAAACCGGGCGCCCGTAATGATAATTCAGGAATCACATCGCATCTGTTTCGTTACCTTCGCGCTTGCACTGCGCCATTACAATCGAGGCATGCCGTGCCTGACTCTGGCTTGCCGCTGCTGCGTCGTGATGACCTTGTGTTTCGCAGCATTGCCGCCGGCGGCGGAAGAGTCTGGTATCTTGGCGTTGCAGAGTGCGGTTGTGCGTACAATGGCTGGCCGTCGTGGCACCGCCGTAGTCGTCGATGTGCAGTCCGGGCGTGTTCTTGCGGCTTACCATCTCGATGTCGCCGCCCGACGCGTGGTGCATCCCGGCTCAAGCATCAAACCGTTTACGCTGCTGGCGTTGCTGCAAGCGGGAAAGCTCGACGCGCATACCGCGCTCATGTGCAAGCGTACGGTCTCCATCGAGGGCCACAAACTCGATTGCACGCATCCGGCAACGCCGGAGCCGTTGCTCCCCAGTAGCGCGCTGGCGTATTCATGCAACTCTTACTTCACGACGGTCGCAACGCGCCTGACTCCCGAGCAACTGCGCGACAGTTTTCTGCGCTCAGGCTTCGGCTCGCGCACTGGACTGGCGCCGCACGAAGTGGCCGGCGACGTTGCGTTGAGCCATTCATCGCAGGAATTGCAACTACAAGCCATTGGCGAGTGGGGAATCAGCGTAACGCCGTTGGAGTTGCTACACGGCTATGTCGATCTCGCCAAGCTTGTCCAAACTGATCCGAACCGAAAGCTGTCGCCGATTTTTGAAGGCTTGCAACAATCGGTCGCCTACGGCATGGGCCGTATGGCGCAACCGGCCGCGCCGATGAAAGTCGCCGGCAAGACCGGGACCGCCCCGGCGGATGAAGGCCCATGGACGCATGCCTGGTTTGCTGGCTATGCGCCTGCTGAAAATCCCCAGATTGCGCTGGTCGTATTCCTGGAAAAAGGACACGGTGGTTCGGATGCTGCCGCCGTCGCACGCGAGCTATTTGCAGCGTTCGCGGCTAGCCGAGTCGCACGCGTTGATGTGACTGCGACGGGGGCGCAGAAGTGAAGCGGCGATTGGCGGCCATCGGTCTGCTGCTCCTGCTGTGTATAGCGGGTGCTGCTGAATCGGGAGATCGCGACGTCGGCAAGACTTCTCATAGCGGTTTTCCGCAAACCGTGCGGGTGCGGCTTTGGTATCTGCATCCCCCGCGCGAGCTGCGCATTCGCGCCGAGGCTGGCCGGGCGCAGATGCGAACTTGCACCACTTGCAAGTTGACCGCGATCACGTCCGTCGCTGCGCGCGCCACGGGTTCGCGGATTGTGATCGAAGGAAACAAATCCTCCTTCTCCGAGCTCCGTGTGAGTGGCGCATATCAGATGAATGCCCCTGGCGATCCACCGCTGCATGTTGATTTTCCTATCTCCATTCATGCCAGTGACAGTCACCTGCTCATCACCGCGTTCATGCCGATGGAGGAGTACATCGCCGGTGTGCTCGCCGGCGAGACCGGAAACTTCAAGTCGGATGAGGCGCTGAAAGCCATGGCGGTTGCAGCACGCACCTACGCGATGCACTTTGGCAGCCGCCATGCCTTGGAAGGATTCGATTTCTGCGATACCACCCATTGCCAGGACCTGCGCATCGCCGGTATTGATGCCCATTTGCGCAGCATCGCCGACGCCACCGCAGGCGAAGTCCTGTGGTACGACGGCGAGCCGGCCGCCACTTACTATCACGCCAATTGCGGCGGCACCACCGAAGACGGGCGCTTTGTTCTCGGCAACAATGAGCCCCGAGCGCCGTTCCTGGTCCAACACTCCGATCAGTATTGCGTGCGCAACGGGAGCACCCAGTGGCGCTCCGAGATTGCGAAGATCCAACTGCAACGCGCTCTCGCGGCCGACGGCATCGTTGTTCCCGGCGTTCTGCGTACGGTTTCGGTCCTGCATCGCACCCCCAGCGGGCGCGTGGAGTTCCTGCGCGTCACGGGCAGCAGCACTATCACGATGACGGCGCTGAACTTCCGGTCCGCCATTGGCCGCCACATCGGCTGGGACCGCATGAAGAGCAACTGGTACGACGTTAGCGACGATGGCGACCGCCTTATCTTTCACGGTCGAGGCTCTGGACACGGAGTTGGCCTGTGCCAGGTGGGCGCCGAAGTCATGGGCGAGGAAGGTCATTCTTATCGCGAGATTCTCAGCTTCTACTATCCGGGAACGCGCCTGGGCATTAACGCGCAGGGCATACCTTGGCAGCAACTTGCCAACGAAGATGTCGCGTTGCTCACCACTCATCCCGATCGCGACCGTGCGCTCTTACCTCTGGCAACTGGGTTTGTGCATGAGGCCGAAGAAAGTACGGGCCTGGTCTATCGCGCTTCGCCGCGGCTAAAGATCTATCCGACAGTTGCAGCTTTTCGCAACTCTACGGGTGAGCCGGGCTGGGTGGCGGCTTCCACTCGCGGACGCACTATCCAGATGCAGCCGTCTGATGTCTTACGCGAAGCGGGCACCCTGGAGAGCACCATCCGCCACGAACTGTTGCACATGCTGATCGATTCCTACGCGCTGTCGGGAACGCCGCTCTGGTTTCGCGAAGGGCTGGTGCTGTACCTTACGGCGCCGTACACCCGGTCACAAGGAAGCGAGACCTTCGACGACTTGAAGAGTTTGGAGCGAGCGCTGAGATCTGCCGCGAGCGAAGAAGAATTACGGCGCGCTTACGCCGACGCCCAAGCACGCGTGGCCCAACTGGCGCAGCAGAATGGCAAACGAGCACTACTCAATTGGGTGCAGAACGGCCTGCCGGCGGAGCTAGCCACCAACGGGGCGATCCCGCGCCCCGGAGGGCGATAATGATGAGGTGCAATTTCGTAGCACAGACCTTATTGACCGCTCATTACAGAGATGCCAAAATGGCTTAGTGCACCTGCGATGAACTAACTAATTAGTTCATCCGCGAGAGGAGAGTAAACCATTAACAACAAAGAACGCTATGACATGCCGATGGTGATCTCAGCCTTGGCGGCTCGTACCCAGTTTGGCCAGATTATGCGTCGAGCTAGCCAGCGACAGGAACGATTTGTGGTCGACAAGAGGGGCGAACCGCAAGTGGTGATTATGGGAATCAAAGACTTCTTGGAGGCCGTTTCGCCGGAACCGAGCGTCATGGCAGCGATTCGGGCCGGAGCCAAACGCAACAAGAAGTCAACCCTGACTCTGCGACAGATCGACCGAGAAATCGCGGCATTCCGTCGAGAAAGAAGACTCAGCAGTGCCACGTCCAAGCGTCGTGCTTGATACGAACGTGGTTGTTTCTGCCCACCTCAAACACGACGGGTTGGAACGGTTTGTTCTCGATCTGGCGCTTGCCGGCGCCCTCAAACTCTATATGTCGCACGAAATTTTCGAGGAGTATAGTGGCGTGCTGCGTCGTACAAGGTTTGGGATCCCGTTTGACCTTGTTGCAAATTCCCTAAAGCTTGTCCGGAATGCGGCGAAATTCGTACGACCTAAGCGGACCCTCAACGTTGCTTCCGATGCAGACGACAATAAATTCCTGGAGTGTGCTGATGAATCAGGGGCCGATTATCTGGTAACGGGCAACAAACGCCACTTTCCTGAGGCTTGGGGCGGAACTCGCGTCGTCAGTACTCGCGAACTGTTGGAAGAAATCATTCCCACTCTGAAAAGCTAACGTCGCGGGCGGTGAACCAGTGGGTTTGTTGCAGCAGGGAGACACGGGATTACACGGCTCATTGCCCCTCGGGAGCGGTGGAATTTACACCTTCGTGCTTGTCAGGCTCAGCGCAATCGGATCGAGGTCTTCTTTCTCCACCCGCGTCCCAACGACCAACAGAAGCGCGATCCACGCCGAAATCAAAATCACATAGGCCAGGAAGAACCGCAGACCCATGCTCCATGCCTGCTTGCGTAGGTCGCTGAGGTCGGGGATCCACCAGACCAGCTTGTAGGGAACGTAAACTCCGATCAGCATGAGCACGCAAAACCATAACCAGTACGCCGGTCGCCGCAACACACGCAGGGAGCGCGCCATGCGCTTCAATCTAAACCCGGCGGCAGCAACGGTGGTGGCGACGGGCAGCCACACTGCAGGCACCAGCACCCACAACAGGAACCACAGTATCCCATCGGCTGTATGAAAGACCTGCTTGGGTGTACCGAAGCGTAACGAGGGCGCCTTCTGCCAGAACCATACCCCGAATTGCGGGGTATATTTGCGAAGAGTAATCAGCAGCCATGCAATCGCCGCCAGGAGAATCCCCCAGATCGCCAGCGCAACGATGTGCCGCAAAGCATGGCGGAAGGCGCGCCACACCGTTGCACTTTCGCGAAACTCTGCAAGCCTGAAGTAGGCGAACGTACCGGTACGCAGCCACAGGCCCAAAAAGATAACGACAACCGCGTCCAGGGCAGATGCACCAACCTGCCAGCCATGCGCATCCGGCATCAGCAGCCAGGAATACACAGCACCCAGCAGTGCGGCATTGCCGACCAGGTTCAGCAGCCACAACTTCGCTACGCCACTATGTTTCGCAGTCATTTCACCGTCACCGTCAAGGCATCGCTGGTCGAGAGATATTCCGGTTGATACATCGGCTGCACGCTGGTCGGGCTCACGCGGAAGATTCCAGGATTCACCACCTTCAGCAAATACACGTATTCATGCTGCCCTTGCGGGAAGTACATGTTGAAGAAAGTTGTGCGGTCGTCGCGCAGCTCGCGATTGCTGTACCATCGGCCCCACCAATCGGGACGCTCATCCAGTTCGTACAGGTCATCGCGTACGATGGACTCGGTCCCCGATGGAATCGGGTCTTCGATCATCAGATACTTCCAATCATTACCGCCGACGGTCAGCCGTACCGCTAGCGTGTCACCCACCTGCACCGGTCCCGCGAGCTTGTCGAGGTGATACACCACGCGGCCATCCTTCTGTTGAGGGGAGAGCCGGTAGTATTGGCGCGCCACACTCAGCTTGAAGCTGCCGGTGTTCACTACTTTCGATTCGCTCGAGTAGTACTCCCCGCGCAGCGACCAATAAAGCCGGCCCTCACCGGACTTCGCAATTCGAATCTGGTTGGTTCCGTCCGTCAATTGCAACTCACCTAGAGCAACCGTCGTCGCAGGAGCCAGCGCGTCCGCGGCGGTGAATTGTTTGGTCGCTACCGTCCTGCCATTCACCTGGACGGCAACGCTGTAGTTCGGCTGCAGCTCTTTCGTCCGCTCCAGGTAGTCGGTGAGTCCGTAGATCACCATTGCCGTCTGCTCGGTTGACTCCCAGTAGTAGCCTTGATCGCGATGGCTGACCAGGTAAATCGCAGCCTTTGACAGCAGTGGACTTGACTCATCGGTGCGATCCAGAAATTTCAGCGCATACGCCGTCGTCTCCGGAGTAGTGTCGCCGGAGAGTTCCATCAGATAGTTGTTGTCGCTTGGCCACCAGGCCTGTGAGTCGTCCTGTTTCGCCTCGCCTTCAAGTTGCTTAGTCAACTCGTTCGCGCGGCTGTCGTTCGTCTCCAGCATCGCGAGTCCGAGCAGCGCCTGCCCGTAAGCTGTCAACGTTGCGCGTTGGTTCCACACAGAATCGAGCACAGCCGTCTCATGCGTTCCACTCAGTACCAACGCATAGGCCATGTAGGCGCGCAGATCGGTCTTCACTTTTCCCGACTGATCGAATTGCGGACGCAACCAGCTACGGCCGCGATCAATCGCGTCCTGCTTGACGTCAAATCCCGCTGCGTTCGCCTGGCTCAACCCGGCCAGGACGTACGCTGTCATGAAGGCCTGGCTGTCGTCGGTCTGCCACCAGCCCCAGCCGCCGTCGGGATGTTGATAGTTGTAAAGCCGGTCGAGACCTGCCTGCACCTGCTTGTTCAGCACTTGCGGATCGATGTTCGATTTCACGCCTAACTTCTTCATCGCGTCTGCCACCAGCACATCGGGCAGGAAGCTCGACATGGTCTGTTCGGTGCAGCCATAGGGATACGACGTCAAGTAATTGAGCGCGGCGAAGACGGTGCCTGCGATTGACGGCGTCACCTCGATCGTCAGCTTGCGAGTTCCCGCCTCGGCACCTGGCGGGAAGGTCAACGGCAGCAGCGTGTCGCTCCTGCCCGGGACCGCGACCGATCCCGATTTCGCCACGGCCAGCTTCACTCCGAAAGGAACCACGGGCAGCGTCAGTTCCATCGCGTCGCTCTCGACGTCAGTCAGCGCCTTACCTAGCACTCGCGCTGAATCCACATCACGCACGCGCACCCGGTAGTCCACCTTCATCAGTCCGCGACTCGGAACTCTGACATTCTGCTGAGCTCCATCGAGCACCTCGAGGCCGGTAAACTCCATTGAGACCTGTGCGACTTTTTCCGTCGGAAGATAATTTTGCACGATGGTTGAGAGTGTTATCTCGTCGCCTCGCCGGAAGAATCGCGGCACCACCAATCGCACCATCAGGTTCTTGCGAACGATGGTGTTCACCACGGCGCTGCCGACTTTGGTATCGAGGGTGACGCCGCGGGTGGTCGCGCGCCACGAGGTTATGGCGTCCGGATAGTCGAAATGCACCGTGGCTTGTCCATCGCTGCCGGTGCGCACGTCCGCCATCCAGTACGCGGTGTCGGGGAACGCCTTGCGGATCTTGGGCTGCACCAGGCGCTCAGGTTTCAGTTGCGCCATCGCCTTCGACGACCGTACACTTGCCAGCTGCATCGCGCGCTTCCCCGCCTGTCCGCTGAAGTAATACGTCAGCGAGGTCTCGGTGCTGACCCTGGAGTAGACGCGACCATAGAATGCATTCACGATGCTGCCCACTGTCTCCGGCTTGATAGCGTAGATCGCTTCATCCACCACGCCCAGGCTGAAGTCGGCCTGCACTGGCTTGCCGCTCGAGTCCGTCGCTTTGATCGTGTAACTGGCGGCTTCACCCGGCTGATACTGCGGCTTCGAGGGCAGCAGTTGCACATTCAATTCGTGCTGCACCGGTGGCACATTGAGACTCTTTGATCCCTGATAAAGTTTGTTGCCGCGAATAAAAACCGCCGCCACGTAGAAGTTCGGCGCGTACTCCGGCCTGATTGGAACATCCACGGTGACGCTGCCGCCGCTGCTCTTGATTACCTGGCCGGAGTAGAGTCCGTTGCCTTCAACCGTGACCAAAACCGAAGTCGGCTCCTTGCTGGTAACAATCAGCACGTGTGCGGTGTCGCCCGGTTGATATGTTTTCTTGTCGGCAACGATTTGCACCCGCTCCTCGGCAGGACCGCTCCACCATGGGCTCTCCCCAGGGGCCCACAAATAGGCGACGGTCTCAACCGTGCGGTTCTCTGGAGTAGTCGCAGTTACGCGAACGCGAAACTCGCCAGCATCAGGAATGGTGAGCTTGATTTGCGCTTTGCCGCTGGCGTCCGTTTGTCCTTGTGATGTCGTCACCATTGGGCCCGCGCCTTTGCGCCAGTCCCAGCGATTCATCTCCACGTGGAGCGCCGTCGCCACCGGCTTTTTGTCATAATCCTGGGCGGTGATGGTGACGGTCGCCGTGCTGCCCTTGGTGTAAACATACGAGTCCGGCTCGGCGGTCAAGAAGAAGCTGCCATACGTCGCGAGCGCGAAGCCATGTCCCGCGATTTCGCGGTTGCCCTCGTCGGTCACCCGCGCCTCGACGCGATACGTCAGATCACGTTTCTTGCTGTCGACCTTGGTCGGAATCGTGATTTGCAATTTGCCATCGGCATCGAGCGTGCCGCTCTTCTCGGTCTCCTGTTCCCCACCGTAGGTGTCATCAGGCCCTTGGTTGTCAGCCTCGGAATTGTCACCCTCCTGATAGGCACCGGTCTCATCGTCGCCTTCATCACGTCCCATCGGCCAATACGTCGAGGTGTGAACTGCCCATGTGACCTTCGCATTCGCAACCGGCTCGCCAAAGTAGTAGCGCGCGTCAATGGTCGCCTTGATCGGTTGTCCTTGCAGCACGCGCGGCGTCTGCGCCGTTACCTTCACCTGGTACTCAGGTTTCTTGTAGTCCTCCACCGAGAAGCTGGTGCCTTCGACGTAGCGCTCGCCCATCTGTATCGAGAGGTAATAGAAGCCAAGATTTGCGTCGGCGGGGATGGCGTAATTCCATTCCGCCGTCCCCATGTCGGAGAGCTTCACGGTTTGCTGCCAGATGGTTCTGTAATCCCGCGGATCGCGCATCTCGAGTCTGAGCTCGCGATCTTGTGGAACGATGTAGCCGCTCGGCGTCTGCGCACGAATAATGGACTTGAAATGCACCGTGTCACCGGGCCGATAAACAGGGCGGTCGGTATAGGTGTAACCTCGCAGGCTGGCATTCGGATCGTCGCCCAGGTTCCACGCTCCCGGCGTATTAATTGCGAACTGATCTGCACTTGTCGCCAACACCGCAACGTTTTCCGGCTTCGCGTCGGTTAGCGTCGTGTCCAGCAGGCCTTGCTGATCGGTCGTTTTGGCGGCAACTTCTTTCTGGTCGACCCACACCCGAACCATGATCCCCGCGATAGGATCGCCGCTGCGCCGATCGACCACGAAGCTCATCAGGCGGCCCGGCGCGCCTTTGGTAATAATCGCAATTTCGGTGACGACGATGATCGTGTAAGCGCGCAGCGTGCCGTTGGTCGCCTCAACCAGGTACACGCCCTTATCGCTTACCGGAATCGTGACATTCTGGCTCTCCCATCTTTCGTGGGAGGGCACGGTCCAGTTCCAAACCGAAACTACCTGCTGTTGATTGAGCACCGGCACTTGGGCGTAGCTTTCAACTTTGGCGCCCGGTTTCTTCTCGCCGCCGTTCATCTCCCACAGGCGAACCGTGTGGCGCGACTCGGGCGAAAACTGCGCGCGAATGAAGTCGCGTATCCACGCCCAGAGGCGGTGCTTCCAGGCATGAAACTTCTCCAGCCAGGTACGCGACTGCTTGGGCAGGTTCGGCGCGCGCCCGCCGAAGTTATGCAGCTCCTGCATCTGGCTAAAGAACTTCACCGGGTCATTGACGCGATAGACCCTGAACTCCAGCGCGTTCACGTTGTGGGAGTAGACGGAAACTTCGGGCTTTTCTCCGGGCAGGTAGGTGCGTTGGCTGGTCAGCGAAAACGAGGCGCCAGTGTCGGCATCCTCCTGGGCGAATAGCGGCAGCACCAGCGCGTGACACAAAAGCAGGATGACAATGGCGGATCGAAGGCGCATCACTCGGCACTCCGCAAGATGTTCCACCGATAGACACCCAGAAAGCCGGGATTATCCGATACCGGCCGCCAGCGCGCGTCGGGATAGTTCAAGAGTTGCGCCACTGATAAACGACGCATCTCGCCCGGTGCGCCGCCACTGGGGCCGGTGTGATAGACGATATATTGCTGGTTACCGGGCTCGACCTGGCTTCGACCGATGAAGATCATGGCGTGGAATGGCATTCGCGGGCCATCCTGGCGAAAAAAAAGCAAGTCGCCCGGACGAGCGCGACGCAAGTCACGACCCATGAAATGTGTATTGTGCCTCCACAATGTTTCCACATCAGCGAACTGCCCGAAGACGCCGTTGCGAAGGTCGCCGCCTTGAAAGCTTCCACCGCGCACCCGAAAGATCGCTGCGGCGAGCGGGGTGTAAGGATATTGGTATTGCTGAATGTCACTTGCCGAAGCCGGAACTGGCAGCGCCATTTCGTGCGCCCACGTGGCGTCATGCGGGCGCAAGGCTTCTCGGTAGGCAAAGCGCAAGAGCGCAGCGCAATCGTCAATCTCCGTCGGCAGTGCCTTTCCGCGAAAATACTGCGCCTCGGCCAGAAAGGTAAACCAGCGGCGAAAAGCAAGCCGGTCGGCAGGATCGTGCAGGCGCAAGAAGTCCGGAGTACCGTCTCCTATCGCGTCGCTGGCGTCGGACGTGGTACGGAACGCGATCTCTTGCGTCGCAAATCCCGGAGCCGTGATACGTACCTTGGTCTCGCCTGGCAACACACCAGCACGTAGCGACGCGATCGCCGTATCGCCCCCAACTGTCACCGACTCCACTGACGCGCGATGAGGATCTTCGACCGCGATCTGCAACCCGCGTAACTGGCGGCCGTTGGTTGGTTTGATTTTCAATTCGGTAGAAGTAAACCCGTCGGCAGGAATCGCGGATTGGGAAAGTTGCAACGCAAAGGTCGCCGGCGCCATCGCGCGTCGCACGGTGAAGGCGCACACCACCGCCGCGATCGCGACTACAGCCAACACTGCCGCCCAGCGAGGCATGCCGCGCATCGCGGTCCTCTCCTTTAAGGGATGCGCGGATTATAAACCAGCAGCTAGCAACTAGCAGATAGCAACTAGCTCCCAGCCGTTAGCTAGTGACACTTATCTTTGATCTTCAGATTGCTTGCGTCTGAAACGACCAGCCTCTAACAGGTATCGCGGCTCACCGTCGCGATTGAATGAACTTGCGCACGCTAAGAGCTAGTTGCTAGTTGCTAGTAGTTGCTCAGTTTCCGCAACTCCGCCAGCAACCGCTCCACTTCTTCGGCGGTGTTGTAGTGCGCCAATCCAATGCGCAACATGCCACCGGAGCCCTGCAGGCCCAGCCGTTCGGCAAGGTCAATCGCGTAGTAGTTTCCGTCCCAGGTAAAGATGCCGCGCTCTCCAAGGTGAGTCGCCAGTTCACGCGGTGTGTAACCTTCCATGCGAATGGCTACCGTCGGCGTGCGCTGATCGAAATTTGCCGCATCCTTGATGCCATAAAAGGTGAGTCCGGGAATCGCCAGCAAGCCATTGATTAGTTGCTCGACCAGTTCCCCCTCGTGCTGCTGAAAGACCTCATACGCCGCCAGAATTGCTTCGCGTCGAGTCCTCACATCAGGGTCGTGATGACGACCCACATCTGCGATGTAGTCGATGGCTGCGATCAGACCGGCCAGGCATTCATGGTTCTGCGTTCCGGTTTCCCAGCGATCCGGTAACTTTTCGCTACAAGCGCGAAGCTTGTAGGGGCGAAGCCGCTGCAACTGCTCGCGTTTGCCGTAGAGAATGCCCAGGTGCGGTCCGAAGAACTTGTAGCTGGAGCACGCTAAAAAGTCACAATCCACCGTCTGTACATCAATCGGCCCATGCGGCGCGTAATGCACCGCATCAAGGAACGCCATGGAGCCGGATGCATGCGCCAGCCGCACAATCTCGTTCACGTCGTTGATGGTGCCAACCGCATTGGAGGCCCATCCGACAGCCACCATGCGGGTGTTGCGGCGGATTTTCGCCGACAAGTCAAACATATCAAGGGTGCAGTCACCGGGTTGAATGTCGGCCGTGCGCACCTTCACGCCACGCTCTTCCAGGCACACCCAGGGCGAGACATTCGCGTCGTGGTCCAAGCAGCTCACCAGCAATTCATCGCCGCTCTTCAATTCGCGGCCAAGCGCCCGACTCAGCGCGAAGGTCAGCGTCGTCATGTTGGCGCCGAAGACGACTTCATCGCTTGCGCAATTGAAGAAGTCCGCCATCGCGGCGCGTGCATCTTCAATCATCTGATCGGTGCGCTGGCTGCTGACAAAGGCGCCACCGGTGTTCGCGTTGCTCGTCGAAAGATAACCCGCGATCGCATCAATCACGCGCTGCGGGACCTGGGTACCACCCGGGGCGTCAAAGAACGCGGCTGGTTGCCCATTCACCTGCTGATACAGCGAGGGGAACTTCTGGCGCACCCACTCCACATCCAACCTGCGTGCTGGTACGGCAGTTCTTGCGCTCGAAGACATGATTAAGAACTCCTGACCGCGGTGAGGAAGTCGGCCAGCAAACCATACGCTGTGGCCTCCAGCCCGGGGTCCTGCTCGGTAATGATCAATTCTGGAAAGACGTCGGTCTCAAAACTGATAATCGACGACGTACCCTTCACTAATGCTAGCGGATCCGAAAGCTCAAGCCGCTTCGGAGCGACCGCCGCCACCACGCGCCCATCGTCCGCGCGCCTGGCACTGCAAACCAACTTCCAAGCCTCGCCGCTGGCACGTGCCTCGCGAAGTTGCTCCGCATTAATTCCGCGAATCCCTTCCCTGCTGACATCGTTCAGTTTCAGATCGGCATGCATCAGCACATTGGCCAGCGCGATTACTTTCACCGCTGCATCCACGCCTTCGATGTCGTCGGTCGGATCGGATTCGGCCACTCCCAATGCCTGTGCTTTACGAATCGATTCCTCGAACGTCATCCCCGCTTCCATTGCTTCCAGGATCACGTTGGTCGTGGAGTTCAATACGCCACGAAACCCGCGCAGCTCGATGGCCGGCAGAGTCTCGCGGAAAAGCGAGAAGATCGGCACGCCATCCATCACCGCGGACTCGAACAGAAATCGGCGTTCCTGCGCGGCCGCCAAATCGGTCAACTCCCGCCAGGCGTGCACCACCGGCCCTTTATTGGCGCTGATGGCATGGGCCCCCGCCTCCAACGCCGCCCTGATATGCGCAATCGCCGGCTGCCCAGTGGCGGCATTCAGGGAGCTAACCTCAAACAGCGCGTCGGCTCTAGCCAACCGCAGCCAATCATGAACATCGCCCACGACCTGCGCGCCGGTGAAATCTGCGGCCAGCAACTTTTCGACATCGAAACCATTCGGCGCCACCCGCCAGCCAAGCCTGCGCGAAGCCACGCCCGTAATCCGCCAATCTATGCCGTAGCGGTTCCGGAGTTCTGTCTCTTTTCTCTGGAGGAGTGCGACGAAGGCCCTGCCGACATTGCCGAAGCCCACGATGCAGAGATTGTAGATGCGGATGCGGGTGTCTCCAGACTGAGAGTGGCTGTAATTTTCATTGTAAACGCCTCTGTCGGTTCCCAAGGCGCTAATCAGGGACAGGAGGCTATAATTTGCCGACAAATTCGGGAGCCTGTTATAAGCCGCGTGCATCCATTCTTGTTAGGCTGACGCCCGCCGCTCAGGACTAAGAAAACCTTGCCTCGGGGTGGTCGAACGTCAGTTATAATTCTGAGTTAAGCTGATTCCCTGATGCTCACCTTCATCGAGCGCCGCGGCTTTGATTGTCCGAGTGAGCGTCTTCTGTATTCTGCACGTCCGGCCCGACAGCGTAACAATTTGTACCACTCCGAATATTTGAAGGAGCGTCAGCATGGCTATTAAAGCAACCGACTACGTGTGGCATAACGGACAACTGATTCCTTGGGATGACGCGAAGCTCCACGTGATGGCCCACGTGGTCAACTACGGCTCCTCTCTGTTCGAAGGAATTCGCTGTTACAAGACCCCCAAGGGCCCGGCCATCTTCCGTCTGCGAGACCACATGCTGCGCTTGGTCCAGTCTTCCAAAATCTACCGGATTGAACTCGACTATTCGCTCGACGAATTGTGCCAGGCGGCCGTGGAGGTCGTCGCCAGCAACAAGGTGTCGCCCTGCTATATCCGCCCCATCGTGCTGCGCGGTTATGGGCAGGTGGGCGTCAACCCATTCAACTCGCCCACCGAGGTTTACATCGCCAATTACGAGTGGGGCAAGTATCTTGGCAGTGCTGATTGCGAAGATGGTGTGGACGTCTGCGTTTCGTCCTGGACTCGGCTGGCGCCCAACACCATGCCCACCATGGCCAAGTCGGGCGCCAACTACATGAACTCGCAGCTGATCAAGATGGAAGCCATCGTGAACGGCTACAGCGAAGGCATTGCGCTTGACGTGAACGGTTATGTGAGTGAGGGTTCGGGCGAGAACATCTTCATCGTGCACAAAGACCGCATCTACACGCCTCCGTTAGGCAACAGCGTTTTGCCCGGCATTACGCGAAACTCGGTGCTACACATTGCCCAGGAGCTGGGAATTCCAGTGATCGAGCAGATCATTCCTCGTGAAATGCTCTATATCGCTGAAGAACTATTCTTCAGCGGTACCGCTGCCGAAATCACGCCGATCCGTTCGGTAGATAAAATCACGGTCGGCCACGGAGTTGCTGGCCCCGTTACCAAGTCCGTTCGTAAACAGTTTTATGGCATTGTCAACGGAACAGCTGAAGACCGCTTCGGTTGGATGACGCCAGTGCCAGTTTCGGCCAAGCAGCCGGTAGGGGTATAGCGAGAACCAACAGCAGAAGACAAAAGGGCGCAATCATTGCGCCCTTCTTTATTTGCTCGAGGTTGCGGCCGGCCAGGGAGTTGCTGGCAAATAGCCGTGTCGCCAACTTGGTCATCTCTGCTGAATCGATTCCAAGTATGTCGTCAAATTATGTATCCGCATTTGTTCCTGCACCGGATCATGCCGCCCCAGGGTAAGAAATACTGGCCCCCATACGGGCATATCTTTGTTACCATGCGCCGCGGTCAGGCTGTCGCCCTTAATGATCTCCGCAATATGAGCACCGGGAAATTTTCCCCCATTCTTCACCGCGAGTAGAGTCAGATCCGTTGGCTTCGCCTTCAAAGCCGTAGCCGCCGGACCGTTTCCCATGCCGCCTTGACCATGACACGAGGCGCAGTAAGCGATGTACATGTCCTTGCCTGAGGACGAACTCGTGTAAGGCGCGGGTACCTTCTTGATCTGCGATGGTGACGCCTGCGCAGTCCCACTTGGGTTAGCGCTTGAAGTTGTTTGCGCGGTAAGCGAAATCGACAGTGCCAGCACCAGGGCAGTTGCCAGACACGCGAAACGTGAACTCATAACACCCTGCTTTCCACTTCTTATGATTGCAATGCTGCTTCGGCCCATTATGTCCTGAGCACGCGACCGGAGGCAGCGACACGCATCACAGGCAGGGGTAATCATCCCCGATTCATTCCCAATTCGGGACTTTGAGATTAGGAGTCAACAGGATTGGGAGTTGGCCAGTCCGGAGGCGTCAAAACTCCATCGTCTTCAGCGCCGGACTCACGATGAGCGGCGCCTCGGTGGCTGCCTGAACGTCATCCGTAGTCAGCCCAGGCGCGACCTCTTCCAGAAC
Organism: uncultured Acidobacteriaceae bacterium; assembly: GCA_963748225.1. Lineage (GTDB taxonomy): Bacteria > Acidobacteriota > Terriglobia > Terriglobales > Acidobacteriaceae > Bog-257. The sequence continues at coordinate 170,141 of CAVVHW010000005.1, read as the reverse complement.
CAGGCCACTTTGCGTCACCCGTAGATACGCCATCTCGGTGACGATAGTGTGAACGACACGCAGGCCGGTGATGGGCAAGGTGCAACGCTTTAAGATCTTTGGAGCGCCGCTCTTAGTCGTGTGCTCCATCGCGACGATGACCCGCCGGGCGCTGGCGACCAGGTCCATGGCACCGCCCATGCCTTTCACCATCTTGCCGGGGATCATCCAGTTGGCAAGGTTGCCCTCTTCATCCACTTCCATGGCTCCGAGCACGCTTAGGTCAATGTGGCCGCCGCGAATCATGGCAAACGATTCGGCGCTGGAAAAATATGCTGTGCCAGGAATCTCGGACACCGTTTCTTTTCCCGCGTTGATCAGGTCCGCGTCTTCTTCGCCCGCCAGAGGATACGGCCCGACGCCGAGCATGCCATTCTCGCTTTGCAGCACAACGTCCATTCCGGGCGGCACGCAATTGGCCACCAGCGTGGGCATCCCGATTCCGAGATTGACGTAGAAGCCATCGCGTAATTCGCGGGCTACCCGCTTCACAATGCGATCGCGCTTTTCGGTGTCCTTCTGTTTAGCAGCTTTTTCGTCGGGCATGGGTTCTCCTGCTTCGCCTTTCGCCATCACGCTTTGCGCAGCGTTCTTCGTTCAATCCGCTTCTCGTAGCCGCTTCCCTGAAAGATGCGCTGCACGTAAACGCTGGGAGTGTGCACCTGGTCAGGCTCAATCTCTCCAGGATCAACCAAGTGCTCGACTTCGACGATTGTCACCTTGGCTGCGGTCGCCATCATGGGATTGAAGTTTCTCGCCGTCTTGCGATACACCAGGTTGCCCCAACGGTCGCCCTTCCAGGCCTTGATCAGTGCGAAGTCGGCTTTCAACCCAAGCTCAAGCACATATGGCTTGCCGTCAAACTCGCGTGTCTCTTTGCCTTCGGCGACAACCGTGCCAAATCCTGCAGGAGTAAAGAAGGCCGGAATTCCTGCTCCGCCAGCCCGAATGCGTTCTGCCAAAGTGCCTTGCGGAATAAGTTCAAGATCGATGCGCCCGGTCAGCACCATCTCTTCCAGCAGCTTGTTCTCGCCGACGTAGCTGCCTTTATGTGAAGTGATCTGTCCGGCGGCCAGCATCAGTCCGAGGCCGAAGTCGTCGATGCCAACGTTGTTGCTGATGGTGTGCAGGTTCTTGACACCCTTCTTGACCAGCGCGCGGATGAGGTTCTCGGGAATTCCGCACAGCCCGAAGCCGCCAACCATCAACGTGTCGCCATCTTTGATGTCGTGAATGGCTTCGTCTGCATTCGCAACTACTTTGTTCATTGCCATAGGATTTGATTCCGACCGGCGATTGTACCGGGGCATCTCGCCCCGACGCAAAGGTCATTCGTTTTACGAGTACCACGCAGTCCGGCTCAATCCAAACTCTTTCCCCGGTTTCTTCTTTTAATTGTGATATGGCGATTTCTCGCCAGTAGGAACGGGATGAGTCCAAAGCGCTCCATCTTCTATCGTTAGTATCGTTAGTTGGGAGTAACCGGAAGGAATCAACTGCTTGCCTTACGGTCCGCGCGGTTTCAGCCCTATTGCGTGATTTGATAAATTGGATTGCTTCTCACTCCGCATTTTAAAGAGGTGATCATGAGTTACATCGCCGTTAGCGCAATTAGTTTCTGCCTGATATTCAGCGCCGGTTTGTTAGGCATGCTCCTGCGCCATGTCTTACCCCAAGATCATCTCAGTGACAACTCGAAGGACGTAGTGAAATTAGGAATGGGACTGGTTGGTACGATGACTGCACTCGTTCTTGGCTTACTCATCGCTTCTGCCCAGGAGGCGTATGACGCGCAAAGCACCGCGCTGCTTCAGATGTCTGCCAAAATCATTTCGCTCGACCGCACTCTTGCTCGTTACGGCCTTGAGGCAAAGGAACCCCGTGAGGTTCTCCATAGCGAGGTTGTCCACATAATCGATCGGCTGTGGCCGAAGCAAATGTCGCAAATGGCCCAGCTAGCTCCCACCAGTATGCTGTCAGGAGCCCTATATGATGCGATCGGAGGACTCTCGCCGAAAGATGACCGACAACGATTGCTTCGGTCCGAAGGGTTGACTCTGGCAGCGGAGATCGGGCAAGCTCGCTGGCTGATGTTTGAACAAGGCACTACCATGGTTTCCAAACCGTTAGTGATCGCGGTAGTTTTCTGGCTGACTTTCATTTTTCTAAGTTGGGGTCTCTTCGCACCTGTCAATGGAACCGTCATCGCTACGTTTTTCATTGCAGCAGTGTCTGTTTCGGCTGCTATTTTCTTGATCCAAGAGATGTATATGCCTTACGCAGGAATACTTCGCATTTCCAGCGTGCCCCTCCGTGCAGCTCTGTCGCAGCTTGGCCAGTAGGGCCCGGCGGTAGGACATCGAAGGTCGTATTGATTCATTGCCGCAGTCTAGTAGCGATCCAGGAATCTACGCTGAATCTGCCAGGACCGGAACAAATCAACCAGACGAAGAAGAGTGCGTACAGAGCTTCCGGAAGATAAAGAAAATTGTCCAGCCAATTCAGAGGTGAAACCCCTTTGGGCAACGCGGACAACTTGGTCGTAAGGATGGCGGTTAGCATATCGAACAGTAAAGCAAGGCAGGCCACGCTAGATAAGAACCCCGCAATCAGCAGGCAACCGCCGACGAATTCGACACTGGACACGAAATAAGTCATCAGCCGCGGGAAAGGGACGTTGGCTGCCACAAGCGTTTCATACATGGCTTGAGTCCGGGCGGCAACAAAGAGTTTGTTTGCCCCGGATATGGCGAAAAACAGACCCAGCGAAATGCGTACTGCGAAGATCGCGTATGCCTCTAGCTCGTGGCTGCCCAGCAACACAAACCGGATTAAGCGCTGCCACCTCATCTCTCGTTACCTCCCGGAAAGTCCAGTCATCATAAATCAGAGGTTCTTTTCGGGCACGTCCTAAGTAGGCCTAATCTGAGAGGAACCCCGCCGGCTATTCAAGTCCAGACGCTCAGCCCGTATTTGAAGCAGCCCATGCCCGCAGCTGTGACCGCGACGAATTGGCCCGTTCCCTCGGAAAACATGATGACTACCCTGCGCTGTTTCGTACCTGAATTTCATGTGGCAATTCTGTTGGCGAACGATAACTGTTGTAACCAGGCCAAGTCGTAAGCTATCTCGAACAGGGTTTGTACCAACTGCACAGCAAAGCCGGAAAGACCAGCGGTGGACTAGCTACCAGTCACTAGCCACTAGCCCCTGCCTTTCCCAAACTTGTTCGCACTCTCGAACATCTCCCGCAGCCCCGGCCCGCGCAGATTCTCCCGCAGGTGCGCCAGTTGCTGCTCGAAGCGCAGCAGTGCTTCCTCGATGTTCTGGCTGTTGGTTAGTGCAATGTCGCGCCACATCGAGTAGGGGCTGCTCCCAATCCTCGTCATCTCGCGCAAAGCCCGGCCGCCGATTTCCTTGACTGCTTCGTCCTCTCCAAATTCATCACGAAGCGATGACGCTAGAGCCGTAGCCATCATCTGCGGCAGGTGACTGATCCAAGCGCACAGGCGATCGTGCCGTTCGGGATCCATCGCAACCACCCGTGTCCCGATAGACGCCAGCAGTTCCATGTACTCTTGCTGGCGCGGCGTGTACGGCTGTTCTGCATTGATCGGCGTGATCAACCAGACCGCATCGCGGAACAAGCCAGCCTCGGCATTCTCGATTCCGCCGCGCTCTTTGCCGGCCATGGGATGTCCGGGCAGGACACGGATTCCCGCTTCTGCGCCGAACACCATGCGCGCGCGTTCCACGAACTGAACCTTGGTACTGCCGGTATCGGTGACGAGCGTGTCGGCAGGAAGAGTGGGAGCGAGCTTTTCGAAGGCGGAAAGTATAGCGCCAACCGGCGTGGCGAGAACCACGACGTCGCTGCCCTCGACCGCTTCCCTTACGTCTGTGTCTCCGCGATCAATGGCTCCGCGGACGAGAGCAGCGTCCAGCACCTCGGGCCGGTCGCAGCCAATAAGCGCTCCCCGGAACCCCTGCTGGCGAAGGGCAAGAGCAAGAGAGCCGCCGATCAAGCCGGTTCCTACGATCGTGATCTGCCGGATAGCCATTGCTGGGACGGTTTCACTCCTGTATAGCGGAACACGGCTGAACAAGCTGAGGAAAAAGCCTCAAAAGCAGATCCCTCGCCGACTGAAGCCGGCTCGGGATGACAAAAATATAAATACCTCTAACGGCGCACCTGAAGGTGCGCCCCTTCAAAGCCAGAACACCTCAAATCGTCCGGCCCACCGCCGGAGCAATCATGCGCAACTGATCCATGAGTTCGGAGAACTGCTGCGGATAGAGCGACTGAGCTCCATCGGACAACGCCTCGTCAGGCGATGGATGCACTTCGATCAGCAGGGCATCAGCCCCGGCCGCCAGCGAGGCGCACGCCATCGGCGCGACTTTGTCGCGTAATCCAGTACCATGCGAAGGGTCAGAGGTAATGGGCAAGTGCGACAGCTTGTGCACAATGGGAATCGCCGAAATGTCGAGCGTGTTACGAGTGTAGGTTTCGAAGGTGCGAATGCCGCGTTCGCAGAAGATGACCTGGTAGTTGCCTCCCGACAGAATGTACTCGGCCGAGAGCAGCATCTCCTCGATGGTCGCCGCGATGCCGCGTTTCAGTAGCACCGGCTTCCGCACCTTGCCTACTTCACGCAGCAAGTTGAAGTTTTGCATGTTGCGCGCGCCCACTTGGAAGATGTCGATGTAGGGCAACATGACTTCGATCTGTGAGATTTCCATGACCTCGCTGATCACCGCCATGCCATAGCGGTCGCCAGCTTCGCGGAGTAGCTTCAATGCCTCCAGGCCGAGACCTTGAAAGGTGTAAGGCGAGCTGCGCGGTTTGAACGCGCCCCCGCGCAGGACTTTGGCGCCAGCTTTGCGCACGAGCTCGGCCGCCGTAAACAATTGCTCCTTCGACTCCACCGAACACGGACCGGCCATCACCACCACTTCCTTGCCGCCGATCTCCGTCCCATCGGGCAGCTTTACCACCGTGTCGTGCTCGTGGAACTGCCGCCCCGCCAGTTTGTAAGGCGCGCTGATACGGTGCACGCGCTCCACGCCCGGCAACACCTCGAGGTCACGCGTGTCAAAGTCGATACGCTTACCTACCGCAGCAAGAACACTCTGCCGCGCCCCAGTAGTCCGATGCACAGCAAAGCCCATCTTCATAAGGTGATCGGTCACCCGCTGGATCTGGTCTTCGGTGGCATGTTCCAACATCGCAACAATCATGGTTTCGCTCTTCGCCTTTCGCTTACAGCTCTTAGCTATTAGCCTTTAGCTCTCAGCAGTCTGCTGAGCTCTAATTTTCCGAAGCTGAGCGCTAGCGTGGCACTAGCCCCTGGTCCCTAACCCTGATCTCTGTCCTTCAGTCGTTAGGGTCCAACTCCGTGATCTCTCCTTCGACCGGGGTTTCGGGAGCCATCTCTTCGCGCTGAAGCTGCCGCATTACGTCCACCAGGCGCTCATAGACCTGGCGCAATTGCACATCCGACAACGGGCCGCCATTGGCGCGCGCGATGTTCTGGAAGATGATCTTCTCCCGATCCGGCTCATAAATCGGCATGTCCGAGTCGCGCTTGAGCTTGCCGATTTCCTGGGCGCATTGAGCGCGCTGGTTGATCAGCCGCACCAATTGCAAGTCCACCTCATCGATCTTCCGGCGCCAATCCTCGATGTCCATGGCCTATTGCCTCGCAGTCGCACAACTGCCAACGCTAGCCATTGCCGACGGCTTCTCGCGCTGTTCCAGTAAGGGATGACAAGAATTCTGACACAGCCGCCACTTCCCGTCCTCGATTTTGTTCGATCGTCTGCACAATCGCACTTCCTACCACAGCCGCATCGGCGAAACTACCGACTTCGGCGAATTGCTGGGGAGTCGAGACTCCGAAGCCGACGGCGATCGGCAACTTGGTGTGAACCCGCAGCCGCTCGACCAAGGATCGCGCGTCACCTGCAAGCTCTTGCCGCGTGCCGGTGATGCCGGTGCGCGAGATGGCATACACGAAGCCTCGTGAATGCCGGGCAAGATCGCGCAGGCGCTGTTCCGTGCTGGTAGGCGCGGCCAGAAATATGGGAGCCAAGCGGTGCGCTTTCATGGCCTTGAGGTAGTCACCAGCCTCTTCTATCGGGAGATCCGTGACTAGAGCGCCATCCACTCCAGCTTCGGCGGCTGCGGCGCAAAACTTCTCCAGACCGAACTGCAAAATGGGATTTAGGTACGAGAAGACAATCAATCCGGCGTTCGACTGTTGCCGGAGTTGCTTCGCTACCTCGAGAACGCCCGTTAGGTTGGTTCCATGTTGCAGGGCGCGCTCGCTGGCGCGCTGGATGACGGGGCCGTCTGCCACAGGATCGCTGAAGGGCACGCCGAGTTCGATCACGTCCGCACCGGCGCGAATCGCAGCAAAAGCGACTTCCCGCGAGGTATCCAGATCAGGATCACCGCAGGTAATGTACGCCACCAGCCCGGGCCGTCTGTTGAAGATGATTGCCAAATCGTTCCTTAAGTCGGTCTCCCTCAGAACTGCACATTCTCACGCAAAATTCCAATATCCTTATCGCCGCGCCCTGACACGTTCACGATCACGATGTCGGACTTGCCCATCTTCGGCGCTCGCTTGATGCACTCCGCAATTGCGTGCGCCGATTCCAGCGCAGGAATGATGCCCTCCGTCCGCGCCAGTTTCAGACAGGCATCGAGAGCTTCTTGATCGCTGGCCGACACGTACTCTGCACGCCCCTGGTCATGCAATGCGGCATGTTCGGGACCGATCGCTGGATAATCAAGCCCGGCTGAAACCGAGTGCGTCAACGCGATCTGGCCGCCCTCATCTTGCAGGACGTATGAGTAGGTGCCCTGTAATACACCCGGACCGCCGCCGTCGAAGCGCGCTGCGTGCTCACCCAGCGAACGGCCACGCCCACCGGCTTCCACGCCAATTAGTTTGACTTCGCGGTCTTTGATGAACTCATAGAAAACGCCGATCGCATTCGACCCGCCGCCCACGCACGCGATGACCGCATTGGGCAGACGGCCTTCGGCCTTCAGTATCTGCTTGCGCGCTTCCTGGCCGATGACGCGATGGAAGTCCCGCACCATCGTCGGATAGGGATGGGCTCCCAACACGCTGCCCAGAAGGTAGTGCGTGGTTCGAACATTGGTTACCCAGTCGCGCATGGCCTCGTTGATGGCATCCTTCAACGTGCGCGAACCTGAGTCAACCCCTCGCACTTCGGCGCCCAGCAGGCGCATCCGGAAGACGTTCAGTTCCTGCCGCCGCATGTCTTCCGTTCCCATATAGACCACGCACTCCATACCAAAGAGCGCGCACACGGTAGCGGTCGCGACCCCGTGCTGGCCGGCGCCGGTCTCAGCGATGATGCGGTGCTTGCCCATGCGGCGGGCCAGCAGCGCTTGTCCGATGCAGTTGTTAATCTTGTGAGCGCCGGTGTGCAGTAGGTCTTCCCGCTTCAGGTAGATCTTGGCGCCGCCCAGCTCCTGGGTGAGGCGTTCAGCCAGGAACAATGGCGTCGGACGTCCCGCGAAATCGGCTAGCAGGCGGTGGTACTCATCGCGAAAGGTTTTATCTTTGCGCGCCGCCGCGTAGGCAGCCTCAAGCTCCTGCAATGCCGCCATCAAAGTCTCGGGAACGTATCGACCGCCATAGGAACCGAAGCGTCCAGCAATGGCACGGGACCGCGGCTTCTTATTCGCGTCAGCGAGCGCTGCATCCGCTGTGGAATTCTCCAGGTTGCTGGTCGTTTCTTCCATGGTTTCCTCTAATGCTATGCCGCCTGTGCCTGACGCACCGCGCCAACGAAGTCGTACAGCTTGGTTTCGTCCTTCTTCCCGATTTCGCGCTCAACACCCGAGACCACATCCACTCCCCAAGGCGCAAACAGCCGGATGGCCTCAGCAACGTTCTCGGGGTTCAAGCCTCCCGCGATGATCACCGGCATGTTCGCCCGAACCCTGGCCACGATGGGCGCCGCGGCGATCCAATCAAACGTCTGGCCGGTTCCACCTCGCTGGCTCGGAGACCCCGCGTCCAGAAGGATCGCGTCAATGGTCTGTCGTGCCTGCAGGTAGCCATCCAACATGTCTGGCGAACTCAGCAACTCGCGCGCCTGCAGCGTCTTAATGATCTTGCATTGTCCAACCACCTGCCGATACTGCTCCATCTGATCCGCCGGTTCATCGCCGTGAAGCTGGATCCCAGTCAATCCAACTTGCTCGACAATGGTTGCGATTCGCGTCGGCGTCTCGTTTACGAAGACACCGATCTTGTCTATCTCGGCTGGAAGTGCAGTGATGATCTTCGCCGCTGTCCCGACCTCAATACGCCGCGTACTTGGAGCAAAGATGAATCCCAAGGCATCGGCTCCGGCAGCTAGACTGACCTGCGCGTCGTGCAGATTCGTCGTTGCACAAATCTTTACCCAGGTTCTCGCGCCGGATCGAGTCATACCGTTTTTTCGCACAAGCTCTTCGTGGGCTTCGCCACTCTCTTGTCGGGCGCCTTCGCTGCACTCAGCAAGCCTCTTAGCGCCTCTCCGGGATGGGGCGCGCGCATCAGCGATTCACCGATCAGGAACGCATCGAACCCAGCTTGTCGCAAACTTGCGATGTCCTCGCCACTCTCGATACCGCTTTCCGCCACCTTGACCACCCCGGGAGGCATCAGTTCGACGAGCTGCAACGAAGTATTCAGGTCCACTCGAAAGCTATGCAAATCGCGGTTATTGATGCCGATTATCTCGCAGCCGACGTCGAGGGCACGTTGCAACTCTGCACCGTCATGCACTTCGCAGAGGACATCGAGGTGCAAATCACCGGCCCGGCGGTGCAAATTGGCCAGCTCTGTCTGCGTCAGCGCGGCGACGATAAGCAGTACGGCATCGGCGCGATGGGCCCGTGCCTCCAGCAGCTGAAACTCGCTGATAATGAAGTCTTTTCGCAGACATGGCAGCCGGGTCGCTTGTGATGCTATCTCCAGGTTTACCAGCGAGCCCTGAAAAAATCGTTCATCAGTCAGTACCGAGAGGGCCGCCGCCCCCCCTTCTTCCAATTCAGCAGCAAGTTGGGCTACCGGAAAGTCAGGACGAATCAGCCCTTTGGATGGCGACGCCTTCTTTAATTCAGCGATAACTGCAATACTAGAATTCGCTCCAGACCGAAGGGCTTCGCAGAATCCGCGTGGCTGGTGCTGCTCCGCTGCCTTGCCTAGCGCTCGCAGATCAGCCGACGCCTCGGCTGTGGCGACACGCTCGCGGGTGGCGGCGACAATCTCTTCCAGCTTAGTGGGCATGTGTAACAAGAATATACCTGAACACTTGTGCTTGACTTACCCCGCAGGTTCGCATACCGTCCGGCTTTATTCACCAATGGAGGAGAACCAATATGCGTCCCACGGGAATCGTGCTGATCGCCATCTACCATTTCTTGACTGCCGCGTTCCTGGTCTGCGTTGCGATCGCCCTCGCGATTGGTGGAAGTGTCCTGGGCGCCATGTTCGCTGCCGGCAACAGCATCCCGCTTGGCGGCATGGGCTTTTTTGTAGGCGTCGTGGGAGCTGCATTCATGCTCGGCTTTGCGGTAGTCGCCGCGCTTGCCGGCTACGGGGTTTGGACACTCCGTGAGTGGGGCCGTATTCTCTGCATTGTGCTGGCTGGCATCACTGTTCTGTTTTCGCTTCCCGGGTTGTTGTTCCTGGGCCTTCACTTCGGATTTTTCCTCGGCGGATATCGGCTGATCAAGTTGGCCATCAATATTGCAATCATCTGGTACCTGCTGCAGCCACAGATCGCTGCTCTTTTCCGACGGAGCGCGCCTGCACTACCCCGAATGTGACCATGAGCCTCGGTTGGTAGCCGATTCAGGATGGGGTCACTCCCCTGATTCCGTCCGCTTTCGCGCTTGTACGCGGTCTCTCCACCCCTATAATTGAAGTGCTCTGGACGACCAAGGCTCCGCCGGACTGCACCCGACCGTAGTCGCGCCTAATGCGCTGCTACGGCAGACGGGCATCCGGAAGCATGTCCCTATGGCGATGCGCTTCTCCGCACCCCGCGCGGGACCGTCCGCGAGACGCCTTTCCTCACCCCGTCGTTTCCATAAGTCCTGCTATTTCAAAATATTGAGCGCAATGGTTTTACTGTCGCTACTGGCCGTGGCGACCCGAGACGGCTACGGCTTGAGTGCGGCCAGCCGCAAGCAGGAAGCTGCCGACCAATTTGAGAAAGCCGAACAGATGCGCGAGGCGCTTAACGGCCGCCCGGTCCAGGAGCGTACTCATCGCGATTACCAGCACGTGGCGGACGCATATCGCAAGGTCTATTACGTGGCACCCGCTTCTAGCAAAGCCGATGCCAGTGTGATCGCCGTCGCCGAGATACTGGCCACCATGGGCCGCCAATTCGAGCCCGGGGAGAAGGACCTGCGTTCGGCGATTCGCGAATATGAGTTCCTGCGCCGTGAGTACCCCGGCAGCAAGTACCGCTTCCAGGCTCTATTCACGATTGGGCAGATTTATGCGGAAGACCTCGGAGATAACGACGACGCACGCAAGACCTTTGAGGAATTTCTGCGACGATATCCACGCCAGGCGCTGGCGAGAGAGGCCAAACAAGCGCTAGCTGAGTTGGACCAACCGAAGACCACCGTACAGCCGGCCGAGGAGGCGTCTACTCCTAAGCCGGAAGCATCGGTAGCGGAGACTAGCGCGCGACCCGCGCTCCCGAAGAAGGCGGGGATGCCCGTGGTGACCGGCATCCGCCATTGGTCTACTCCGGACTACACCAGGGTTGCGATTGATGTTGACCAGGAGGTGAAGTACGAAGTTGGACGCGTTCCCAATCCCGATCGTATCTTCTTCGATCTGCCGGATACTAAGCTAGCGTCAGTCCTGGTCGGAAAAAGTTTTGACGTGCAAGATGGCTTCCTGAAGAAGATCCGAGTCGCACAGTACCACCCGGGCTACACTCGCGTCGTTCTCGAAGTGGCGGACGTCTCCGACTACTCGGCTTTCCTTCTGCCGAACCCGTACCGCCTCATCATTGATATCCACGGCCGCCAGCCCCGTTCTAAAACACAGGTCGCCCAACTCGACGATTCAGCGAATTCCTCCTCTGAAGACCGCGGGCCTGCCGGCGGAGAGGTTGCAAGTTCGCTCCCCAGCACGAGCACAACATCCAAAGGCGTCACAAAATCGAGTATCGAGCGCAACGGGAAGCAGAATGCTCCCAAGACAGTCGATAGCGAAAACAGTGCCAGCACTTCCCCATTGCCGAACCATTCAACCTCCGCCGTCACTGCAGTGGGATCCAAGCCTTCCCATGGCAAAATCGTCGTGGATGAAAATGACGAGGTCAGCACCGATGACCTGCCGCCGCGGATGACATCAACCGCCAAGCCGGCCACGGCGAAGTCGTCCCAGCCCACCGTCGCCCGCGCGGTTAATCCTAATGACCCGCTCTTCTCCGACCCAGGAGACACCAAAGGTCCAGAACTGAAGGCCACCAGCGAACCCACGACAGCTCCAACCGCGGTGGCCGTCGCTCCTCGCGCCAAGGACCGCAAAAAGACGAGCAAGGTCGCAGCCACCGATGTGCCTTCCGCCCACGAGGCCGAGCCCACCTCCGCCGGTGATCGTAGCCTGACCCGCGCGCTGGGACTCAAGATCGGGCGCATTGTTGTGGACGCCGGGCATGGCGGTCACGATACCGGAACCATCGGTCCGAACGGCCTCATGGAGAAGGATCTGGTTCTCGACGTCGCACTGCGCCTGGGCCGATTATTGGAAACTCGGCTAGGCGCCGATGTTATCTACACTCGCGACGACGATACCTTCATTCCGCTGGAGACTCGAACGGCCATCGCGAATGAGCATCAGGCCGACCTGTTCATCTCGGTGCATGCCAACTCCAGCCCTGATCCCTCCGCCCGCGGCGTCGAGACCTACTATCTCAACTTCACTTCAAATCCGGATGCGCTGGAAGTCGCCGCCCGTGAGAACGCCGTCTCCGAAAAATCGATCTTCGAACTCCAGGATCTAGTTAAGAAGATCACGTTGAAGGAGAAAATTGAGGAATCGCAGGAACTAGCGACCGATGTTCAGCGATCGCTTTACGGCGGACTGGCAGGCAAGCATTCCACTCTGCGGGACCGCGGTGTCAAGAAAGCACCCTTCGTGGTGCTCATCGGCGCTAACATGCCGAGCATCTTGGCGGAGATCTCCTTTGTTTCCAATCCCACCGATGCCGAGAAGCTGGAAACTCCGGAATACCGGGAGAAGATCGCCGAGTCGCTGTACAAGGGGATCGCGAAGTATGCGGGCGGGCTCAGTGGCCTCAAAGTGGCGTCGAAACTCAGCAAGCCAACCGGAGAATAGTTTCGACGCGTTCAGCAATCAGCATTCAGCCAGACCTGTCGCGGTGACTCAGCTAAACTGCCGGCGGTGTTTTGGCTGATTGCTGATGGCTTCCTGGAAACTTTGTCCCGGTGGCAGTAGTCTAACTCTGCAGGGACCTTTGGGTCCTCGCTGCGATTCCGTCTTATGAGACGTTTCCTCATTACCGCTGCTTTGTTCCTGTCGTTGGGAAGCATTGCAATCGCATCTGACACCAACAACTTCCTGCCACCATCCTTCGCTGGCTGGACACAGTCGGGCGCTGCGCAGACAACCACCGACGCGGCGAAAGCCGACGCCGCCTATCCCGCGGTTTTGAAAGAGTACGGATTCGCGGGATCTGAGACGGTAACCTACACTCGCGCAGATGGGCGCAAGCTGACCGTCAAGGCAGCCAAGTTCAACGACGCCACCGGTGCCTATGGGGCTTTCACCTTTTATCGCCAGCCGGCCATGAAGACGGAACGCATCGGCACCAAGGCCGCGTCGGCAAATCAGCGCATTCTGTTCTTCCGCGACAATATTCTGGTGGACGCCGATTTCGACCGCCTGACGGAAATGTCGGCCGCGGAATTGCGGGAGCTTGCCGGTATGCTTCCCGCTGCGAAGGCTTCGGCGGCGAACTTGCCGAGTCTGCCTGAATATTTGCCGAAGAGCGACGCTGTGGAAAACTCGGCGAAATACGTCCTCGGTCCGCAGGCATTGCTTGCGGAAAAGTCCCCGCTCACCCCTGAGCAAGTTGATTTCAGCCACGATCCCGAAATTCTGATTCAGGACTATTCGTCAAAGAGCGGGCCTCTCACCCTTACGTTGATTCAGTATCCGACGCCGCAAATTGCGGGTGAGCGCCTTCGTGCTTTGCAAAGCACCGTGCAGTCATCGCCGAACTCTCTGCTCGTGAGACGTAGCGGGCCGCTGCTCGATGTCGTAAGCGGTGCAGTTGGAAGCAGCGAGGCGCGTGCGCTCCTCAACTCAGTAAATTACGAAGCCGAGGTCACGTGGAACGAAGCAACGTCGATGAGCAAGCGCGATAACATCGGCAACCTCATGCTGGGAGTGTTCGCGCTGACCGGAATCATTCTCTTGATCTCGCTGATCTTCGGAGTTTTTTTCGGCGGCATTCGCATCTTGATGAAGCGTCTTTTTCCGGATCGGGTCTTTGATCGTCCCGAGGATGTCGAGATCATTCAGCTACATCTTCGATAAGATGGATCTACGGTAACCTAATGAAAATACTATAGTTAGATGGCTACAGTGAAAACTCAGCAGTTTTCGGTGTATTTCCCGTGATTCCCTTAACATCTTGTAAATTATTGAAAACACAGTGATTTAAGCCATAGAAATTGCTTGACACGGGGTTTTCCGTGACCCTAGTATTTGTGCAGAAAGTTTTGACGGTTTTGCCTCCGTTGGAACTATTCTCCCTTGAAGAGAAGGCCGCCCTGTTGCCGGGTGGCCTTTTCGTTTGCGCCAATATACTCAGCGCAGAGAATTTGATCGCGACGAATAAAGTCCTACACGAACAAAAGGTTCCGTCCGACTATCCAGCCCTTTCAATCAGCAAGAATCTCTATTCTTGGAAATGCCAGCACTGAATATATCGCACCGTCGCCGATGCAACTGGGTCTCAGAGTGAAAGAGATGACCGCGCTTCAGTGCGACGGCGCGGAGCTCAACCCATAAAGCTTCGCAGCGTTATCGTGCATCACCATATGGGCAATGGCGCCGGCTTGTTCGCGCGTGATCTCTCCATCTTGCATCATTCCCGTGAGCGCAATGGCCAACGCTGTCCGTCCGGCGGTTGAGGTCTGATACCCGGTCTCCTCCCAGTTCACTTGCGGCTCAAGCGGATACAAATCCGTGCCGAACAATACCTTCTCCGGATAAAACTCCAGCATGAAGCGAATGCTGGCCGCAATATGGCGGGTTGAGGTCATCCAGGTTTGCTCGGAAAAGTCGGCATAGACATTTGGCTTCATTAACAGGTAAGGCACGATCTGCTCGAAACCGCCGGAGCCGCCGTGGAGCATGAAAAAGTTCGTCTTGCGCAGGGTCGGGTCGTTGAAGAGCGAATCCAGGAGCAGCGGATTGCTTCCCTCCATCGCGAAATAACCACCACATCCGCCGCCCGTGTGGAAGTGCACCGCCATTCCCAGCCGTCCCGCCTCGCGCGCAATGTAACGCAAGAGATAGTCCTGCAGCGTCTTATAATCCGAGTCGCTGGGGACCCCGCCCTTTACATAGCGCGCATAGACGCGAGCGGCATCAGCCTCCTTCGCGGGCGCGAAATCTAGTGCTCGTAGATAAGCAGCTTCGAACTTGATGGCCACAGCTCCGTCGGCCTTTTGCAGTTCCAGCAAGGGCGTGACGATTTTGGCGGTGTATTGCGCCAGAGTAGGCGGCACACTGTTCAGGTTGAGCTGTTGCAAATATCGCGCGAAGAGCGTCTCCTCCCGGCCGAAGAAAATCTTGCGATCGGGTGATTGGGCCGCCAGCGCGGAGTTGTTCAGTGGAAACAGCAACGTATCATCGAATGGCACCCAGAGGAAGCGCGGCCGCTTCAGACCGCGTCCCATGGCAACCCGGTTTGCCAGTTCGCTTTCGATGCCTAGCTGGTCGAGCACCCAGTTGGGATAATTCTCGCCCTCGCGCTGCTTCACCTGCTCTTTCGCCGCCAGCAGCTCCTTCACGTGCTCCGGACTCGCATCGTTGTATTTGTAGCCGAACATCGTTTGCCATGCCTTGATGTACACGGGATTGTCGGCACGGAACATCAGCCCATCCCCAGTGGGTTCCAGCGGATAGCAGGGCAGCGCGTCGAAGTCGTCGTCAGGCTGACCTGCTTCGTCCAGAGCGGGAGGATGCGAGTGGTTGTCGATCGCCTGGATGTGATTGATTTCATCCAGCAGGCCGGCATCGGGTCTGAGTTGGTGATTGTCTTGCCCTACCAAGGGAAGCGAGATCAGCAGCGCGGCGGCACAACGAAGCGCGATTTTCATCGGAACTCCTGCGGGTGGATTATCCTACAACCGCCCTGAGGGCGAAAGCGTTAGCTGGCTTCCGAACCCAAAGCTCTGTCTGGTGAATCCAAAGACTTACCCCACTATGGATAACGTTCCTCCCAAGCCGGCCAAGAAGACAGAGATATTCAAGGCACTCCCGGAAGTTTGGCAACTGATCCGGCCACGCCGGGCCTTGCTGGCACTTGGCTTGGGATTGATGGTCGTCAATCGCGTCTCTGGCCTCGTGCTTCCGGCTTCCACCAAGTATCTGGTGGACGACATTATCGGCAAGCGGCACTTCAAACTGCTCTATCCGCTGGTGGGGGTTGTCCTGTTGGCAACGGTCATCCAGGGCCTCACCTCGTTTGCGCTGACCCAGACGCTCTCTAAAGCGGCGCAGAAGCTCATCGCCGAGTTGCGCCGCCGGGTGCAGGAGCACGTGGGACGGCTGTCGGTTTCCTATTACGATGCCAACAAGACCGGCATGTTGGTTTCGCGCATCATGAGCGACGTCGAGGGTGTGCGTAATCTCATTGGCACCGGGCTCGTCGACTTCGCCGGCGGGCTGCTTACCGCGGTCATTGCCTTTGCCGTTCTGATCCGCATCAGCCCAATCATGACCGCCATCGCTTTCGGCTTTCTGGCTATCTTTGGATTCGGCCTGCGCAAGGCCTTTCGGACTATCCGCCCTATCTTCCGTGAGCGCGCCAAGATCAACGCCGAGGTCACGGGCCGTCTGACGGAGTCGCTTGGCGGGGTGCGCGTCGTGAAGGGTTATCACGCCGAGCAACGCGAGCACGAAGTGTTCAGCTCAGGAGTCGAGCGGCTGTTGCAAAATGTCTTTCGCACCCTGACCGCGACTTCGGTCATGAGCCTGTCGTCCTCGACTCTCATGGGCGTCATCGGCGCGATTGTCATGTTTATGGGAACCCGTCAGATTCTCGCGGGCAAGCTGACACTGGGCGGGTTTTTCACGTACACCATGTTCCTCGGATACCTTGCCGCGCCGTTATTTCAAGTGGTTGGCATCGGCACCCAACTCACCGAAGCGCTTGCAGGGTTGGAGCGCACTCGCGAGGTTCTCGACGAGACTCCCGAAAACGAGGATCCCAACCGGACTGTCATACTTCCCGAGATACGCGGCGATGTCGCCTTCCAGGATGTTACTTTTGCCTACGAGCAGAAAAAAACCGTCCTGCATGATATCTCGTTTCATGCGCGTCCGGACGCGGTAACGGCCTTAGTCGGCTCCTCAGGATCGGGCAAGTCAACCATCATCGGATTAATTGCCGCCTTCCACACTCCCAATCAGGGCAAGGTTCTGGTGGATTCCTTCGATCTCTCTACGGTTCGGCTGGAATCTTATCGCACACAGTTGGGAATGGTTTTGCAGGACTCCTTTCTGTTCGACGGCAGCATCCGCGAGAACGTGGCGTTTTCTAAGCCTCATGCAACCGAAGCGGAGATCCTCCGCGCTTGTGCTATCGCCCGGGTGGACGAGTTCGCGGAAAAATTCGAGCTGAAGTACGACACCATCATCGGCGAACGAGGCGTAAAGCTTTCCGGCGGCCAGCGTCAGCGAGTCTCAATCGCACGTGCGATCCTGGCTGACCCGCGTATCCTGATTCTCGACGAAGCAACCTCCAGTCTCGACTCCGAGTCGGAGGCGCTGATCCAGGAAGGGCTCTCGTACCTGATGCAGGGGCGCACCACGTTTGTGATCGCCCACCGGCTCTCCACCATTCGCCGTGCCGACCAGATCTTAGTGGTCGAGGAAGGACGGATCGTCGAGCATGGGACACACCAGTCACTTTACGAACTTGGTGGCCGCTACTACGATCTCTACACTAAGCAACATGGCATCGAAGAGAACCTCTTCCTGGCTCCGGGAGAAGGTGACACGACCGAAGAAATCTCTGCCATGCTGCCGGATGGTGCCCCTGCTGAACCCGATCCGACCACCTTGCTTCGCTAACCACCCATGATCTGGCGCGCAACCGCCGATCGCATTCGGCGAATGTGACTGGAACCTTGCGGTTGGCGGCAAAGATACATCTCTCTTCTGACGACCCACAAAGATGCTGTATCATCAGGGCTTTCGCGCCGTAGGCCGCCTTACACTGACGACTCGATATGGACCAACGCAGTTTCCAAAAACTGCTGCGCCGCACCGTTCTAATACCGGTGGTATTGCTGTTGCTGCTCGCCGCGACGCTCGTGATTGAGATCCTTGGTCTGACTACGTCCTTCGGGTGGGTCGATCACAGCGACGAAGTCATCGCCAATGCCCGGCAGTTGATGCGGTACATGCTCGACATGGAGTCTGGGCTTCGTGGCTTTTATCTGACGGGCGACCAGTCTTTTCTGGACGCTTATAAAGCCGCCAAGCCGCAAGTACCTGAGCAGTTGGCGGTGCTGGACGGCCTCACACGTGACAATCCTAGCCAGCAGCGTCTCTTGCGAGAACTCCGCGACCTTGACGTCAGCTGGATCGAGTATTCGGAGCACTTGTTACAACAGCCGGGCACGCGATCTCTGTCATCCCAGGAATTCATCGCCGGCAAACAACTGATGGACCAGATTCGCGCCAAGCAGCGTGAAATTCTTGACGCGGAAGATCGTTTGCATCGCATTCGCTATCGCCGGGCCGAGATGCTAAGCAATATTGTCATCGGTACGGCGGTCGCCTTGTCGCTGTTGACTGCCGTCCTGCTTCTTACCCTGACCCGCCGCGAGCTGATCGAACTTTCTTCGACCTACGATAAACATCTGAGAGCGGAAGCTAACAAAACGCAGCTCTTACAGGAAAGCCGCGAATCCTACCGGATCACTCTTACCAGCCTGGGCGATGCAGTGGTCGCTGCCGACGCTTCGGAAAAGGTGACGTTCATCAACCCGGTCGCAGAAAAGCTCACCGGCTGGGATTACCAGTCAGCCATTGGACGCCCGCTGCGAGAGGTCTTGCGCATCATCGACGAAAAGACCCGTGTCGAGATTGAAAGGCCCTTGCCTTCGCCTCGCCAACTTCAGC
The DNA here is from genome assembly GCA_963748225.1 of uncultured Acidobacteriaceae bacterium. GTDB lineage: Bacteria > Acidobacteriota > Terriglobia > Terriglobales > Acidobacteriaceae > Bog-257. The sequence goes on along the minus strand of CAVVHW010000005.1, from coordinate 151,647 downwards.
CGGTCGTAAACATCACCAGCCATGTCGCCCTTATCAGCCGTTCCGGCCAGGAATATCCAGTCGAGCTGACGGGGTCGCCGATCCTGAACGATCGCGACCAACTCGTCGGGGTCGTGGTCGTTTTTCGGGATATCACACAGCGAAGGCAAACCGAGCAGACTCTACGCTCCAGCGAGCGTCTGGCGCTGGCGGGCCGCCTATCGGCCACCATAGCCCACGAAATTCGCAATCCGCTCGACACCGTTTCAAATCTTATCTACCTTTTACGTCAGGAGGAAACGCCCAGCAACGCTACCGATCAGTACCTTGATCTCGCTGCCGATGAACTGGCCCGCATCGCCCAGATCACGGGACAGCTTCTGACCTTCCATCGCGAAGCGCAAGTACCGGTTGAGGTAAATCTTTCTGAGGTGCTGCAGAGCGTGCTGGTTCTGTTTGCACCACAAATCCGGAAGGCCCACATCGATGTGGATCAGCGTTTTGAACCGGCGCCGCCGGTGCGAGGATTTCCCGGCGAATTGCGGCAGGTGTTCTCCAACCTGGTGGGCAATGCTCTCGACGTAATGCCTGATGGAGGCAGGCTAATTCTGCACGTGCGCGAATCTAGCCTGGCATCTCACCCCGCCCGCCGGGGAGTGCGAGTAACCGTCCTCGACACTGGCGCCGGCATCCCACCCGGCGTCCGCAAAAACCTTTTCGCTCCCTTCTTCACCACCAAAGGTGAAAAAGGAACCGGGTTAGGCCTCTGGGTAAGCCGCGGCCTCATCGAAAAACACGAGGGAACCATCCATCTTGCCAGCCGCAGGCGCGCCGGAAAGAGCGGGACTGCTTTTTCGGTATTTTTGCCCTTCCAGCAGGAACTAGGGCTGCTCGACGTTCCCAATGTGCCACCGGAGTGATCCCGCCGCATGATGAAAACGATCTTTTGCTCTGTCAATTAGAAGACAAGCGAACGGGAGCCAACTTCCTCGCCACGCCCGCGATCCGCATCTAATCCGGAGCATGGAGGAAGCGAGAAGGAATGACAGAAGTAGCCGAGCAATCCCTGCGCCGTACAGCGCGAGAGATCTTTGAACGTGTCGAGAACAATGCTCACGAAGAGCTACGCCGTTCACCCCAGGCCCTGGCATTTTCAGGATTTGGCGGAGGCCTGTCGATGGGCCTGACGGGATTGAGCGTCTCGGCCGCATTGGCAGCCTTAGGTGATACGCCAGGCCACCAATTCCTGGCCTATACCCTGTACCCCATCGGGTTTATAGCCGTGATCATTGGGCGCGCGCAACTATTCACTGAGAACACTCTTTATCCTGTGGCTCTTATCCTTAGTGAGCGCCGGCATGTTCTCGACACCGCTCGGCTTTGGGGTGTAGTGTTCGTGTTCAACATTCTCGGGGCTAGTGCTTTTGCAGCACTGGCTACCCGCACAAACGCACTAAATAGCGGTGTCCACGACAATCTAGTACGGCTTGGGATACTAGGGGTTCAAGGAGGAGCGGCGCATATCTTTTGGAGTGGCGTGATTGGCGGATGGATTATTGCCCTCGTGGCCTGGATGGTAACCGCCAGTCACTGGACCATCGGCCAAATCGCGGTCATCTGGCTGATGACTTTCGTAGTTGGCATTGGACACTTCTCACATTGCATCGCAAGCAGTGGGGAAATTATGGCGGCAGTGTTTGCAGGATCGGTCACTTTCTCACACTACCTGTATTGGCTGTCGCTGGCGACCGCGGGCAACATCCTCGGGGGAGTGCTGATTGTTACTCTCTTAAACTTCGGGCAGGTCAAAGCGGGCGAGACGTAGCCGTCATCGCTCACCGCAGCAGATGACGAGAAGTGCAGGGTCCATCCGCCTCGTTATCAACCGTCCTCGTAATTAATGGACATACAAGCACACTGGATGTCCCGAGGAAAACGCATAAGATGAGACCCGGGAGTGAATATGGCAGCAGGCACCAAATCCAAGGTTACAACTGACCATGAAGAGATCCGGCGCTGGGCAGTAGAGCGCAGCGGCACACCCGCACTTATGAATCGCTCTAAGAGTGCCAGCGACGGCGATGCTCCTATCCATATTTGTTTCCCTGCCGATGGGTGCCAGAGTTCGTCGGACGAGATTAGCTGGGAGGACTGGTTCAGGAAGTTCGATGCCGCCAAGCTCGCGTTCCTCTACCAGGAACTCACAGCCGGCGGGGAGAAGAGCAGCTTCAACAAACTCGTGGGCCGAAAAATTGTGGATGAACTCGAAGTCGCCGTCGGTGGAAAAGGAAGAAGCGCTTCGCGCAGAAGGTCGCGACGTCCTGCCGCAGCCGGTGGAATCGCAACCCTGCCCGATGGCAAAGCAGAAAGAGATGCTAAGCCCGGCACCGGCGCGCGCAAGGTCAACAAGAAATCTGGCGCTATCGTGGCGAGGGTGTCCTCTGGAAAGAAACAGCCACCCACCCGGATAGCTCCGCAGGATCGAATCTCGTAACGATCAGCGCGGCGGGTGAGTTAGTAAAATCCGCCGGCGAGCCGCTCTCGCAATTCAGTTGGTAGGAGAATGCAAGTGTCAGAGACGCACAAAAACTTGATCAATGCGCGCAGCGACGAGGATCCGCCGATTCCAATTCCGCCAGGTGAGGAACCGCCTCCTCCAATCGAGGAGCCGCCCGACAAGCCGGTGGTTGGGCCTGACGCCCCAGTGCGCGAGCCCGGCCCGCAAGAGCCCCGGAGATTGTAGTTGCGCCACCAGTGCGTGACTGTTTGCAACGATAAGCGGGCAGACAGGATTCCGGGCGGTCGGGGCGCTGGATTTATTGTCGGGCGGCAGTAGCTGATTCAATCGGTTAGCGGGATACGGAGACCAGCAGGAGCGTCGCGTCGTCACCAAGTTTTCCACCTGAGTGACCCTTCACTTTGTCGATGATATGAGCACATTGGTCGGCCAGCGATCGATCTGGCAGGTGCTCCAGCAATGCGACCAAGCGGTCGGTTCCGAACTCCTCGCCAGCGTCGCTGGCAGCCTCAGTGACGCCGTCGGTATAGAGCAGCAAACGGTCGCCAGCCGACAACCGCAATCGTTCCGAAGGAAAACCTGTCTCCAGCATTAGTCCCAGCACTGGACGGGTGGACGAGAGCGACTGGATCGATCCATCGGCACGCCGCAGGACGGGAGGACAGTGTCCGGCGTTAACGAAATTCAGCACGCGGGTCTTGAGGTTGAACACGCCGTAAAAGATGGTGACATAGTGACCTTCGCCCAACTGGTTTCGCAGAATTGTCTCGACATTGCCGAGTATGAGGTCAGGGCTGTCATTGGACGCCGATAACGTACTGACAGACGCATACAACATGGCCGCGATGATTGCGCCTGGCGTACCTTTGCCGGACACGTCGGCGACACAGAAATGCAGCGAGTCTGGTGCAGGTTGCCAGACCCCGAAGTAGTCCCCGCCCACATCGTCAGCGGGAATACTTTCACCGAAGAGTTCGATTCCCTCGGCAACAACATGGCGCCGGGGTACGATCCGGGTTTGCAGTTGCTGCGCATCCTCGCGTTGGTGCTCGGAGATACGCTGCAACGACCGGAGCTGCTGGACACGCTGCGTCAGCATGCCCACTTTCTCCAGTAGAGAGTCGTTGCTCCACGGCTTCTCGATGAAATCGGAGGCACCATGTTTCATCGCGCTGACCGCAAGGTCAACATTGCCCCAGGCAGTGAGTGCAATGATCGGAACCGTCCCGTCGGCCCGACGCAGTCGTTCAATCAACTGCAGACCTTCAACGCCTGATGTGCTGTCGCGTTGATAGTTCATGTCGACCATCGCGAGGTCGGGTGATTGCCGGTCTGCCGACGCGATTGCCTCCGAGGGAGAAGAACACAGCGTAACCGAGTATCCGTGGCCGCGAAGCAGCATTGCCAATGCCTCTCGCACATGCTCTTGATCTTCGGCGATCAGGATTGTCGATTGATCGATGGGAGGAGCCATACTTGCAGATGATGTTGCAGATCGACTTCCAACGCGGCCAGGCAAATATCCCGCACCGGATGAGCGAGTTACGAGACTTGTCGCCGGGAGGCCCGCCCACAAACGTAAATGCGCTGTCCGAATATGGACAAGCTGCTGCCTCGGATATCAGGCCGCGATCGGCGGAACGGCCTTGCCGCTACCATTGCGCCCGTTCGGCTTAGATCGGCGGCGGCTCTTGGGAGGACTGGCAACATGACGCACCGGACGTTCTTGCAGCAGAAGCTCGGTGGCCTGAACTCGCGCATCACGGTGAAACCAGTTCTGCACCATCCCGGCCTTCAGGAAATTACCAATTGAGAGCAAACTCATACCGTGATGATGGGTCATCCAGGAACGCACCAATACGAACCGCTGAAGCCATTTCTTGTGTAGATGGGAAGTGAAGTCGGCCGATTCGTAAAAGCCGTAGGCGCCGAACCACCCTTTCCTCATCATCCAGCGCAGGTTCTTAATGGCCGCCGAAGGATCGATTCCCAGCGCGAGCATAGTCGCGTAAGGTGCGACCACCAGTCGGTCCTCATCCTGTTGCAGCGCCAGTTGCGGTACTCCGAAGGCGCGATAGCTATAGTTCCCTTCTTCGTCGATTTCGGCAAACGCCGACTCCGAGATTCCCCACGGCACATGTTTCTCCAATGCGTAGGACCGCTGGGCCCGCACTGCTGCTTCCTTGCTACGTTCAAGCATGGTATCGGGATAGGCACGCATCCAGAGCCCGGGCATCAGGTACTCGAACATCGTGCCGGTCCACGAGCGCAGCACGGGGCAGCCATCAACGACCACGTGTGAACGGCTCATCTGGAACCAGCTCTGCTGCGGAATGTCGTCTTTCGCTACCGCAACGAAGGTCGCAAGACGTGCCTCGGAGGCCAGCAGGTCATAGCAGGCCGACTGCAGCTTTTCGGTTTCGACATCGTATCCAATCGACAATAACTTGCGCCGACGATCCAACAGAAAGTTGAAGTCCATTTCACGAATGAGTTGTTCGCAAAGCGAGGCTATGCGCCGCAGATCGTCGATGAGTTGCAGACAGCGACGCCGCGCATCGGGAAGTTGCGTCAACAATTTTGCCGCCAAAGCTTGCGCTTGCGCATCGCCCGCCGATCGCTCCAGTTTCCCCTGCATGCGTTCGATGAAATCGGGTAAGCGGGCAAGGGGTATTTGATCCTCCGTCCCTGTCAACTGAAGGGCCCGGTCGGAGTAAAGGGGTTTATACTCCGCGAGCAGCCATGGACTGTAATTGGTGACCGACTGCTTCACGTGTTCAATCAGATCGCTGGTTTGCCGGGCGAACCAGTGTGCGTCCTCCACGTTCACACGCTTCCCCTCAACCTCCGGCAATTCCCCCGCAACCGACAAACGCTCGAGCCATGGGACCTTGGAGTCCTGCTCGAAGGCATGGGCGACCCGCTTCGGGACGACTTTCAACTCCGCCAACACGCAAACGTGATCGGCATAGCCTTCCAGAAGATTGGGACTGAGCAATGGCCTTTGCAGCAGTTCCAGGCAACCGTTTTTCAAGGTGATCAACGACGCAACCAGGTTTCCGTTGTCCACGGTTGAGATGAACCGGGGCGTTAACGGCTGCAACGTTCGCGTGTCATACCAGTTAAACAGGTGTCCGCGTTCTCTGGGCAAACGCATTACCGTGTTCATGGTGCGCAGGGTTTGTAGCGCAAACTCCGGAACGGTCAAATACCCGAACTCACACGCTACTTGCCGGGCGTTCAATAGCAAGCCAAGGTTCGTTGGCGATAGGCGAGCGGCGATCTTGGCCGGTTCCTCCTGAACGTTGTCTGGAATGAGCCAATTATGTTCCTCGTTGCAATATGTGGCGAAATAGCGCCAAGTGTATAGCGCGGCATGGCGCAAAAATCTCTTGTCTTGCGGGCTGGCAGCCTTCTGCAACGGTCTGGGTGGACGGTTCAACCATATAGAAACTGGTTTGCTGCAAGCCCAAAGGAGCAGCACCGGTAATGCAACGGCGAAAGAGTGGCGATGCGAGAAGTACACGATCACGCCAACGATCAAGGCCACGACCGGCGTCCAGTTGAGCAGAACATCCACGAACGTGAGCTTGCCGGTTCCCATCTCGGCCTCGGCTGCTGTCTCCCATTGCAGCAAACGTTGCCGCGACACCACGCGGCGATAGAACGTCCGCAAAACGGCATCCGTGGACAGCAAGGTTTGATGGGCCAGAAAGGTAAGAGTGAGGAACTCGCTCAACGTGGCTGTCCCCAGCGCGATGAAAGCGTCGCGAATCGGATCCAGTCGGAGCGACATCAGTGCACGAACGATCGAGAACGCAAACTCAAACCATGGCGGCACAAAGAGGATTGCAATGGTGATCAAGGTCCAATAAATTGGCTTACCCGGAAGTACCGTCCACCCCAGCACAAATAGCAGAAACATTCCCGCTTCCACCAGACTGCGCCGAAGATTGTCAAGAATCTTCCAGCGTGAGAGGAAGGAAATGGGATTAGCAACACGACGACCGTTCTCATCGGGCACGCGCCCGAAAAGCCAGTTAACAATTTGCCAGTCTCCGCGCAACCAGCGATGCTTGCGGCGATTATAGGCACTGTAATGTGAGGGGTAATCGTCGATGACCTCGACGTCGCTGACTAGCCCTGCACGGGCGTAGGCACCTTCGATCAGATCGTGGCTGAGCAGCGCATTGCGCGGGAAGCGATGCTCCAGCACCTGGCTTAAGATTTGAACTTCGTATATGCCCTTTCCGGTGAAAATACCTTCACCGTTGAGGTCCTGGTAGACGTCGGACGTGGCACGGGTGTAGATGTCGAATCCGGTCTGGCCGGAATAGATACTCGCCAGCCGTGATCGTGCCGCGCTTTGCACACTAATCCCAACCCGCGGCTGCAGAATTCCGTAGCCCGCCGTAACGACATTCCCTAGCGGATCGATGATGGCCTGGTTCAATGGGTGCGCCATGGCGCCAACCAGACGATGGGCGGTGCCGCGCGGCAGTTCGGTATCTGTGTCAAGGGTCAGAACAAAACGCACCCGGCGGAGAAGCGCAATGTCTCCAACCTTGACTGGAAAACTGTCATACGCTCCCTTTATCAGACGGTTGAAATCGAGTAGCTTGCCACGCTTGCGCTCCCATCCCATCCACACTCCCTCACGCGGGTTATAGACTCGGTGACGATGAAAGAGCGCGAAGCTGCCAAATCGATTGCCGGAATACTTTTCGTTGAGTCCCCGAATTAACTCCTGGCAGAGATCGACCAAGGGATTGTCGTGGTTAGGTGTCTCCGCAGAATCGGGCAAGTCTGTCAGTAAAGCAAAATGCAGGTTGGGGCTGATATTGCCGAGATAGCGTACTTCCAGATCATCCACCAGTCGCCGGACCTGCTTTTCATCGAGCAGTATCGTGGGCACTACGACCATGGTCACGCAATCGTCGGGAATACCCTCGCAGAAGTCCAGCTTGGGAAGAATTCGAGGGTGGAGCAAGCCGGTGGTGAGATAGTTCATCACTTCAACCGCACTTTGACTGCACGGCAACAAAAGCAAAAGAATCGTCAGAATCCGTCCATAGAATGAGTTGAAAACACCATAAACCGGGCTCATGATCGCGATCACGATCAACAGTGTGAGCACCTCGATTCCCCCGAGATAAAACTCCTCGGGATGGCGGCGCAGAAATGCCTGTAATCTCTCTCCGAATGGAAGTCGCACACCGGCCCGCCGCCGCAGCTCATCCGCACCTTCGCCGATCAGGTAAAAGCCGACGTGGGACTTGCGGAACGCCAGACGCGGGTCTCGCACACCATGGTTCTTGCAGTCGCGGGCGAGGTCGAGCGCAAGCTGAGCAATCTCCGACTCCGAACAATCGGAGTGTTCCGCGAAATGGGCCACCGAACGCCGGTAAAGCTCCCGGCTTTGAAAGTCCATGCGCGCGTACATCCCGACAGGGTCGCCTGCCAGTATTCGCTCGAAGACGACCAACCGCTCCAGCAACTCCTTCCAAGGCGCTTCAGTTACATCGCGCAGACTCGAGATCAACTCGCTAATCGGTCGCGGCGAATTCGAGTCGGCTAGCGCTTTCTCGCCACGTGCCGCTAGTTCTTCCAGCAATACCAATTTCAGAGATGGCACCACAAGGGAGACTTCGCGCATGTTAAGGGGCGCCACGGTCTGGAACGCTTCCAGGTAGGCGGAAAAGGAGTGGTCGGAATACCGGTACTTGATCGACTCAAGTAAACCCTCGGCAGTTGCAACCACCCGCGGCATAACGGTTTGAACGGGAGTTCGAACATGAGGAACTCGCCGCAAAGAATTGGCTGCCTCCTGTAACTCGTTTTGCACGGCGCGTACAAGTCGCGAATTGTCACTTAGCCACTGTAAGTCGTTCGGAAGGCTGCTCTCGGACTGACTTCGAGCCTCGGCCGCCGCCAGAACGGCGTCTAGCCTGCGATTGAGGACCTTGAGGCGCTCCTGAAAGTGCAGGGATTCGTCGACTGCCGGGAGCCAAACCAGCCTGCGCGCCAAACCCTGGGCGCGCTCCGCCAGTTCGGTGTCGTGCGAAGGCACTTCGTCGCCCACCGTAGCACCCACGCGCTCGGTTATTTCAGTCAACATACCCCGATAACTGTTAGTGGCCATCATGAAATTCCAGACAATTTTAGCGATAGCTCGCGGCCTGCATTTCAAACATTGCCGCATACGAGCCACCCAGCGCCATCAGTTGTTCGTGACTGCCATCTTCGGCGATCTGCCCATCGACCAAGACCACGATTCGGTCGGCCATGCGCACCGTTGAAAACCGGTGCGAAATGAATAGTGCCATCTTGCCTTCGGTCAGTTCCGCGAAACGCTCGAACACTTCATATTCGCTGCGGGCATCGAGGGCGGCGGTTGGCTCGTCCAGGACGAGCAGCTGGGCATCGCGCAAATAGGCTCTGGCCAGCGCAAGCTTTTGCCACTCGCCGCCCGATAGATCGACTCCGTTCTCGAAACGCCGCCCCAGCATCTGCTCATACTTCCCTGGCAGCTTAGCGACCACTTCGTCGGCAAGGCTCTTATGGGCTGCCGTCTCAATTGCGCCGATGTCTCCTATTTCTTCGATGCGTCCCACGGCCACATTCTCGTGCGCCGTCATCTCATAACGCATAAAATCCTGGAAGATGACGCCAATTTCGCGGTAAAGATCTTCCAGGCTGTATTCACGCAGGTCGATGCCGTCCAGCAAAACCTGCCCCTCAGTGGGGTCGTAGAGGCGGGTGATCAGCTTCACGATGGTCGTCTTGCCTTGTCCGTTCTCGCCAATCAGCGCCACTCTCTCGCCGGTGTGCAAAGTGAAATCCAGGTTCTTCAAGATCAGCCTGGAGCTGCCTGGATACGCGAACGACACGTTGCGGAACTCGAACCCGCGCATGATGGGCCGCGGCGCAGGTAGCGCATTCGGTTTAGACCGAATGGTTGGTTGCATCTCGAAAAATGCCAGCAGGTCGGTAAGGAACAAGGCCTGGTCGGCCACTCCCGAAAGGGTGGAGAAGATCTGCTGGATATTCGTACTGGCCTGTAGGATCGCACCGGCCAGAAAATACAGCGAACCAATCGTGAGCGCTCCGGTGACCGTTCGCCAAATTACGTAAACATATGCTGAGTAGTATCCAAGCGATCCCAAGATCGAAAGCAATCCACCGGCAATCAGCTTGCGGCGCGATAGCTCAACGTTCTCTTCATAGACCTGGTCGGAAAGCCGGGTAAAGCGCTCGGTGAGGAACTTGCTCAGGCCGAAAAGCTTCAACTCCTTGGCCGCTTCTTTGCTGCCGCCAAGTACACGCAGGTAATCGAGTTGTCGCCGCACCGGTGTCTGCCTGAAATTCTTGGCATATCCCAGAAAAGCGAAGTGGCTCTCGCCGAGGAAGGCGGGGAGAACACCGGCTATCAGCAGCAGCAGCAACCACGGTGAGAAGTAAACGATCGAAACCGAAAGTGTGATCGTGGTGATCACTTGCTGGATCAGCCGGCCTAACATCTGGATCATGGCCAGGCGATCGGTCGCCTGCACTCGGGCACGCTCCAGGCGGTCATAGAAGACCGGGTCCTCATAGGCAATCACATCAAGTTCAGCGGCGTGCTTCATTACCTGGATGCTTACGTGCCGCATGTATTTGTCGGCGAGCAGCGAGTCCAGGTAGTCGATAATGCGGGTGAGCACGTTCCCTAGAACGGCGATGAGGAACTCGGCTGCCACCAGCCACCACAGCCGGGTCGGAATGGGCTGGTGATGGGTGAGAATCGTAACGATGGAATCGATGATCAGCTTGCTGACATAGAGCAGAGCAATCGGTTGTAACGACGCAAGCAGGCGGAAAACCAGTCCTAGTGTCACCACAAGCGGACCGGATTCCCAAACAATCGCGAGCACGGGCGGCAAATTGCGCAAGGCCGACATCCGCTCCCGCCACGCCTGCCCGAAGTTCCTGTGCCCTTGAGTCATTCGCCCTGCGCTATCTGATTGTGTCGGCTGCGTTGGTTCTGTTTGTTGCAGAGAGGAGTGCTCGCCAAGCCAAGGCCCGCACTAATATAGAGATGCGTAAAATGCTAGGACAGTTTTATTTATCTGGAATAGGAACACAGAGCCCAAGCCGGCGAGGCCATACTTCTAATGGGAGCTACCACTGCGATGTTGCCGATGCATTTTCGGACGGAAGGCCGATCCTAACAAAGTTCTTAGTTCCTGCTAGTCCGCAAAGACCGGGACTTCTTCCTTGGCAACGGCTTTTCTGCGGGCTCCGGGAAGATGCCGCACCATCCAATCCTTGAAGTGGTCCATATAGAGATAGACCACGGGGGTCGTGTACAGGGTCAGGGCCTGGCTCACGATGAGTCCACCCACGATAGCGATGCCGAGCGGGCGCCGGATCTCAGAACCAACTCCCGTGCCCAACGCCAGCGGTAATGCGCCCAGCATAGCTGCTGCGGTGGTCATCATGATCGGGCGGAAGCGGATCAGGGCCGCCTCATGGATCGCTTCCTCCGCGGTCTTACCGGTACGCTCCACCTCCAGCGCAAAGTCAATCATCATGATGGCGTTTTTCTTGACGATGCCAATCAGCAAGATGATGCCAATCAGGCCGATCACGTCGAGTTGCAGGTGGAATAACAACAGCGCCAGCAATGCGCCAGTGCCGGCCGAAGGCAGGGTGGAAAGAATCGTGATGGGATGAATGTAGCTCTCATAGAGCATCCCGAGCACAATGTAAACGGCGACCAACGCTGCGAGGATCAGGATGGGTTCCGACGACAGCGAATCCTGGAATGCGGCGGCAGTTCCCTGGAAACTGCCGTGAATGGTCGCCGGTATGCGCATCTGCAATTCTGCGTCGGAGATGGCCTTGGTGGCGGTTCCCAAATCTCCTCCTGGCCCGAGGTTGAAGGAGATGGTCACCGCGGGAAATTGTCCCTGGTGATTGACGGTGAGTGAAGTGGCCGCTTGTCCGAAATGCGCGAAGGCCGACAGCGGTACTTGCGCGCCCTGACTGGTGATAACGTACACGCTCTGCAACGCATCAGGTGTGAGTTGGTACTGAGGATCGACCTCGAGAACCACATGGTATTGGTTCAGGGTCCGGTAGATGGTCGAGATCTCTCGCTGGCCGAACGCGTCATAGAGAACGTTGTCAATCTGCGATGGCGTGATCCCCAGCCGCGAGGCGGTATCGCGATCGATGATGACGGTTTCCTCCAGGCCACTGACCTGTTGGTCGCTGTTGACGTCTTTGAGCTGCGGAATTTTGCGAAGCCGTTGCAGGAGCTTGGGAGCCCACTCGTACAGCTCGTCCAGGTTTTCGCCAGACAGTGTGTACTGGAACTGCGCATTGGATGACCGCCCCCCGATCTGCAGGTCCTGCACTCCCTGGAAATACAGGGTCGCCCCAGGTATATGAGCCGTCTTGGGGCGAAGGCGTGCGATCACCTGGTCTACGCTGACCTTGCGTTGGGCTAGCGGCTTTAGGGTCACGAACATGCGCCCTTGGTTCTGGGCAGCGTTGCCACCGACGAAAGCCAGAACGTTTTCGACCGCGGGATCCTTTTTCACGATGCGAATGAACTCATTGGTCTTGGCGTTCATGTCTTGGAACGACACGTCCTGATCGCCCATGATAACGCCAGTCATGCGTCCAGTATCCTGCTGTGGGAAGAATCCTTTAGGGACGATTATATAAAGCCATACATTAATTACGACCATGACGATGGCCAAAGCGAAAACGAAGCGCTTGTGGCGCAGCACCCAGCCGACCGTGGTTTTGTAGGTACGGGTCATCCACAGCCATCCGCGCTCGCTCATGCGGTAGAGGGCGCCGTGGCTGCCGGGATCATGAGCTTTCAAGAACCGCGCGCAAAGCATCGGCGTGGTGGTCAGAGAGACGACCAGCGAAACCGCGATGGCGGCGCTCAAGGTGACAGCAAATTCTCGGAACAGCCGTCCCACTATGCCACCCATCAGAAGAATAGGAATGAACACGGCGATCAGTGACGTACTCATCGAGACAACGGTGAAACCGATCTCGCGCGCGCCCAGCAACGCAGCCTGGTAGGGCTTCATGCCGCTCTCAACATGGCGCATCACATTTTCCAGCACCACGATGGCATCATCCACGACGAAGCCGGTCGAGATGGTCAGTGCCATCAGCGAGAGGTTGTTCAGGGAAAAGCCGCACAGGTACATCACCCCGAACGTGCCCACAATGGCCAGGGGGACGGCTACGCTGGGAATCATGGTAGCGCGTACTTCCCTCAGGAAGATGAACACCACCAGGGTCACCAGGATGACCGAGATGACCAGAGTTCGCTGAACGTCGGCCACGGAGGCGCGAACGGTGGTGGTGCGGTCGAGTCCAACCACCAGATTGATGCTCGCCGGGAGAGATGCCTTAAGGAACGGAAGCGCCGCTTCTACACGATCGGCAGTAGCAATCATGTTTGCGCCCGGTTGACGGAAGATAACAACTAGAACGCTGGGCTTGCCGTTGAAGCTGCCCGAGTTGTTGATGTTGGAGTAAGAATCCTGGACGTCGGCAACATCGCTCAACCTAACCGGGGCGCCGTTTCTGTAAGCCACGATGATGGGCTTGTAGTCCGCCGCCTTTTTGAGCTGGTCATTGGCCTTGACCATCCAGGTCTTGTTTCCGTCGTCAAGAGAACCCTTTGCGATATTGACGTTCTGGGCTGCCACCGCAGATCGCAGCGCTTCTAATCCAATATTCAGTTTGTTCAGCAGGTTGGGATTGGCTTCAATCCGGACTGCCGGCTGTGAAGAGCCCCACACGAAGACCTGGCCGACTCCCTCAACTTGCGCCAGCTTCTGGCCCATTATTGAATCGGCCTGGTCATACATCTGGTCCTGCGTCATCGCGTCGGAGGTCAACACCAAAATCATGACGGGCGCGTCGGCGGGATTGATTTTGCGATAGGTGGGGTTGCTGGGCAGGTCGGCCGGCAGGTATCCGCGCGCCGCGTTAATGGCAGCTTGCACATCGCGCGCCGCGGCATCAATGTTGCGATCCAGGTCGAACTGCATGGTAACGCCAGTCGAGCCAAGCTGGCTCGAGGAGGTCATCTGGTTGATACCGGCGATTCGGCCGAACTGCCGCTCCAGCGGAGTTGCCACCGAGGAAGCCATCGTCTCTGGACTGGCTCCGGGCAGGGACGCACCGACGGAGATTACCGGGAAGTCGATTTGTGGCAATGGCGCCACCGGAAGCTGCGTGTACGCCAGGATGCCCGCCAGAAGCAGGGCCGCGGTCAGCAGCGTAGTAGCGACGGGCCGCTCGATAGCTGGTGCGGAGATATTCATTGCTTAATCTCCGAATGCCTCCGCGGGCTTGTGCGCGCGCATGTGGCGCAAGGCCTCGCCCAGTCGGTCGAACCATAGATACACAACCGGGGTCGTGTACAGGGTAAGCATCTGACTGAAGATCAGGCCTCCAATAATCGTGATGCCTAACGGGCGCCGCAGTTCTGATCCGGTTCCGGAGCCGAGCGCCAGCGGCACTGCGCCAAACAAGGCGGCAAAAGTCGTCATCATGATAGGGCGAAATCGCAACAGGCACGCTTCGTAAATAGCGTCCATTGGCTTCTTGCCTTCTTTGCGCTCCGCTTCCAAAGCGAAGTCGATCATCATAATGGCGTTCTTTTTCACGATACCGATCAGCAGGATGATGCCGATCAAAGCCATCACCCCCAAGTCCATATGGAACAGTGTCAGCGCGAGAATAGCCCCGACGCCGGCGGAGGGCAGCGTGGACAAGATGGTGATGGGATGAATGTAGCTTTCGTACAGCACTCCCAGCACGATGTACACCGTCACGATGGCCGCCAGAATCAGCCAGCCTTCATTGGCCAAGGACGCCTGGAAGGCCCGCGCCGTGCCTTGGAACGCCACCTGAATACTCGGTGGTAATCCTATCTCGGAGGCGGCCTGCTCAATTGCCTTCACCGCATCCCCCAGTGATGCCCCGTTGCCAAGATTGAAAGAAATGGTAACTGCCGGAAATTGCCCCTGGTGATTAATGGTGAGAGGTCCAGTCGTAGTCTCGAAGTGTGCGATGGCACTGAGGGGCACCTGCGATGCGGTGGCGCCTAGAACGCCCACACTGGGGGTGTTCGCCGCTGGAGCGTTTCCGCCCGAGGCCGCGGGACTCTGATTACCCCCAGCCGGCACATAGATGCTCTTCAGCGAATCGGGATCAGCGCGGAAACTGGGATCGACTTCCAGCACGACGTGGTACTGGTTCAACTGCGTGAACATGATCGACACCAGGCGCTGCCCGAAAGCGTCATACAAAGTGTTGTCGATTGCGCTGGCAGTTACACCTAATCGCGAAGCCGTATCGCGATCAATCACCAGATTGGCCTGTGCTGCCTGGTTCTGCTGATCGGTGGCAACATCGCGCAGCTCCGGCAGAGCTTTCAGCTTGGTGAGCATTTTGGCTGTCCAGCTTGCCAGCTCGTTTGGGTCGGCATCTTCCAGACTGAACTGATATTGGGTGCGGCTGACGCGGTCCTCCACTGTCAGGTCCTGCACCGGCTGCATATAGAGTGTGATGCCTGCGACCCCGGCTACCTCCTGCTGCAACCGCTTCATGATGGTAGTCACGTCATCATCGCGTTCGTCGCGTGACTTGAGATTGATCTGAAGGCGTCCGCTATTCGGCGTCGTATTGGTGCCATCAACTCCAATAAACGACGACAGACTCTCCACGTCCTTGTCTTTCAGAATCGCTGCCGCTAGTTCGCGCTGCCGCTCCGTCATGGCGGCAAAAGAAATACTCTCCGGCGCATCTGTAATGCCCAGGATCACACCGGTGTCTTGCACGGGGAAAAAGCCCTTGGGCACCACGATGTACATCCAGATCGTGGCCACCAAGGTTCCGATGGTAATCAGCAGGGTTATGGTCTGGTGCTTTAGAACAAACTTCACGGTGCGGCCATACAGCGCGATGGTATTGGCAAAGGCACGCTCCGACCATTCATACAAGCGTCCGTGCTTCGCCCGGTCCCTCTGGCGCAGCAGCAGCGAGCACATCATTGGCGTCAGGGTCAGAGAAATGATCGCCGAGAACAGAATGGTGACGCTCAGGGTGACCGCAAATTCACGGAAAAGCCGGCCCACGATATCACCCATGAAGAGCAGCGGAATGAGCACGGCAATCAGGGAGACGGTCAACGAGACGATGGTGAAGCCGATTTGTCCTGCGCCTTGCAGCGCCGCTTCCAGCGGACTATGGCCCTCTTCGATATAGCGCTCGATGTTTTCAATCATCACAATGGCGTCGTCCACCACGAAGCCAGTCGAGATAGTGAGCGCCATCAAGGAAAGGTTATCGAGCGAATAACCCAGCAGGTACATCACGCCGAAGGTGCCAACCAGGGAAAGCGGCACGGCAATACTGGGGATGATGGTCGCCGCCAACGTGCGCAGGAAAACAAAAATGACCAACACAACCAGCACGACGGTCAGCATCAGTTCATATTGCACATCTTTGACGCTGGCTCGGATGGTATTGGTGCGATCGGTCAGAATGGTGACTTTCACCGAGGCAGGCAGGTTCGATTGAAGCTGTTTCAGCCTCAACTTGATGCTGTCAACCACCTTGATGATGTTGGCGCCCGGCTGCCGCTGAATATTCAGAATGACCGCCGGCGTGTTGTTCATCCATGCGGCCTGGTTGACGTTTTCCGGCCCGGTGACAACAGTTGCGACATCCGACAAGCGCACCGGATTGCCGTTCTTGTAAGCAACAATGGTGTCGGCATAACCTTGCGGGTTGAGCAACTGATCGTTCGCGCCGATCGTGAAGGCCTGGCGGTTGTCCTGTAACTGCCCCTTCGCCTGATCGACATTCACCTGGGCAATCACGGTACGCAGTTGCTCCAGGCTCATGCCGTAGGAAGCAAGGGCCACGGGGTTAGCCATGATGCGAACCGCAGGCTTTTGTCCTCCGCTGATACTCACCAGCCCGACGCCAGGCAACTGCGAAATCTTTTGCGCGAAGGTCGTGTCTGCCAAATCTTCCACCTGGGGAAGCGGCATGCTGTCCGACGTCATCGCCAGGGTCAGGATGGGTGCGTCGGCCGGATTCACCTTGCTGTAAATCGGTGGAGTGGGCAAGTCGGCGGGCAGGTAGGTCTGGGCGGAATTGATCGCCGCCTGCACCTCTTGCTCGGCGACATCGATGTTTTCCTCGAGGGTGAACTGCAATGTAATGACCGACGCCCCGAAGGAACTGCTGGACGTCATCTGGCTCAGGCCGGGAAGCTCACCAAATTGACGCTCCAGAGGCGCGGTGATCGAAGACGCGGTAACGTCGGGACTGGCACCGGGATAAAAGGTCACGACCTGAATGGTCGGATAGTCCACTTGCGGCAGGGCCGAAATCGGTAGCTGACGGTAGGCGACAATACCTACCAGCAATAAGCCCGTCATCAACAGCGAGGTGGCGATGGGCCGAAGAATAAATGGCCGCGAAATACTCATGTCTGCGATCCAATGTTTCCGGTATTCTGGTTTTGACGCGCGGGAGCCTGCGGAGCCACGCGGCTTCCCGCCTGTAACTTTTCCTGCCCGTCAGTAACAACTTTTTCCCCGGCTTGCAGCCCGGAGGTGATCACCACGGTGCTGCCTTGAGTCAGAGCGACTTGCAGGGGCCTCATCTCCACCGTGCTCTTGGCATCCACCACGTAGGCGAACGTGCCATCCGGACCGCGTTGCATGGCACTGGCCGGCGCGGTGATGGCATTCTTACGCGTCTCTAGTAAGAGGTGAACATTCACGAACTGGTTGGGCCAAAGATTGTTGTCGGGATTGTCGAAAACTGCCTTCAGCTTGACCGTTCCCGTTGTGGGGTCGATCTCGTTGTCGATTGTCTGCAGTTTACCTGTGGACAGCTTGGTTTGGTCATCGCGGCTATAGGCATCCGCCTCCAAGGAGCCCTGGCGCATATGGTCGCGAACTTGCTGCAACTGGTCTTCGGGAATGGTGAATATTACGGCGATAGGATGAAGCTGGGTAATCACCAACATCGCGGTTCCACCGGCTGCGGTAACGTAGTTACCCGGATCGACCTGGCGCAGCCCCACACGGCCATCGATGGGAGACTTGATGTAGCAATAGGTCAGGTTCAACTCGGCATTCTTAATGGCGGCTTTGTCGGAGGCAATGGTGCCTTCATAGGTTCCGAACGACGCCTCCAGCGTGTCCAGATCCTGCTTGGCGATTACACCTTGTTCGTAGAGGACTTTGTTGCGTTCGTATTGCGCCTTGGCATTCGTCAATTGGGCTTCGTCTTTCTGCAAGTTGGCCTGCGCTTGCGCCAAGGCCACCTCGTAGGGACGCGGGTCAATGACGATCAGAAGATCCCCTTTCCTCACGTCCTGGCCCTCCTGAAAATTTACTTGCATGATCTGCCCGTCAATTCGGGTTTTCACGGAAACCGTATAGAAGGCATTCACCGAACCCAAGCCGGTGAGATACACGTTGAAATCGCCCTGCTTGACGGTAGCGACTCCAACCGGCACGGCCGGCGGCGGACCGCTGGCCTTCGCGCTCTTGGCTTGCGGTGAACTGCAACCGGCCAGCACCGCGCAAATCGCCAGTGTGAGTCCCAGTCCCCAGAATGCCCCTGTCTTCACTAACTCCTCCTAAGTAACGCCATTTCTACAGAGATGCCACTGTGCTCATCTTGGCACGGCAACGCAACCCTGCTTTTAAGTTGCAGTACTATTAACTCATACTATTAGACCGGACGGGGCTAACGGGAGCCGTTAAGAGAGGGTGAAGGAAAGTTAAGATTTGTGAAGGATACAAATACAACGCGAAACAATTCTTCACCGCAGGCGCGCGCGGGAAAGAGCAGAATGAATCCCGTGAATCGTCTGCTCATCGTCGATGATGATCACGGCTTGGTGAATCTGCTCAAGCGGTTTCTGGAAGGCGAAGGCTTTCACGTGGATGCCGCCTATGATCAGGCATCGGGATTGAGCGCCGCACGCTCCAATGAGCACGAGTTGATCATCCTCGATGTGATGCTTCCCGGCGGAACGGGATTTGAGTTGCTCAAGGCACTCCGGGTCGAGTCCTCAGTTCCTGTGCTGCTATTGACGGCCCGGGGAGAGGCGGTTGATCGAATCCTCGGCCTTGAAATCGGCGCCGATGATTACCTGGCGAAACCGTTCGATCCTCGCGAACTGGTGGCCAGGATACGCGCCATATTTCGCCGGACACGCGAAACCCCAGTGGCAGCGACCGCTCGCCCCGATCATGAAGAGATTCTCAGAGTCGGCGACATCAGCATGTCGCTTGGAACTCGCACGGTCACGTGCTCGGATACGCCCGTCGAGCTTACCTCGGTGGAGTTCAATGTTCTCGAATTGCTGCTACGAAACGCCGGCAACGTCGTCACTCGCGAGCAAATCGCCGAAGTGGCATTAGGCCGGCCTCTGAACATATTCGACCGCAGCGTCGATGTGCACGTCAGCCGGCTGCGCAAGAAGTTGGGTGCTTGTCCTGGAACCGATGAATTGATCCGGCCCATTCGCGGTACCGGTTATTTTCTGGCGGCCAGAACGCCGGAGAAAAGCAGGATATGAATCGCCGCCTGTTCTGGAAAATCTTCCTCCCCTTCTGGCTGGCGCAAGCGGTCCTGCTGGGTGCGCTGTATCTCCGCATTCACTATCGCATTTCTTCTGAACATCCGTGGTGGATACAGCCGGAACGCCGCGAAATGCCAGTACTCGCCGACTATGCGGCGAAAGTGTACGAAAGACAGGGTCAGCCCGGCCTGGCACAGCTACTGGACAGTCTGTCGCTGCAGAACCGGTCGAAGTTCTGGTTGGTCGGTGCCAACCGCCAAGAGCTTTCGGGACGGCCGATTCCCGATCGCATTCTGCGCGATGCTGCGGCTGCCGAGAAGTCGGAAGGTCTCCATCATTCCTTTGAAGCCAACGTTTTAGCGGCCTCGATAGCCACGACCAAAGATCATTACGTCCTGATTGCCGAGCTGGTACCGCCCAAGCTGTCAGAGCGCGTCCCTGGAGACATCCTGTGGACGTTGAAGTACGGCACTATTTTGTCGGCAATCATTTGCTTCTTGATCGCGCATTACTTGAGCAAGCCCATCGAGCGCCTCCGCGATGCGACTCATGAACTCGCGCGCGGAAACCTCGATATTCGAGCGGGAGAGAATCTGGGCAACCGGCGCGACGAAATTGCTGACTTGGTGCGTGATTTCGATTCGATGGCGGGAGAGTTGCGGACACAGATACAGAGCGAACGAAACCTGCTCAGCGGCGTTTCCCACGAACTGCGCTCTCCCATTGCCCGTATACGCCTGGCACTGACGCTGGCGCGCCACGCCGATGAAAGTGAGCGGACAGAGATGCTCGATCGTATTGAGCAGGACACCATCCAGCTGGATTCCATGCTGGAACAAATTCTCACGGTTGCGCGGCTGGAGAGTGGACAGCACAAGCCCCGATTCGAACCGCTGTCGCTGAACGAAATCGTTGACGACGTATTGCATGATGCCAACTTCGAAGCCGCCGCAACCGGTGCGACTATAGCTCTCCGCTGCGATGGCGATATCCGGATTAATGGCGACGCCGGAATGTTACGCAGTGCCATCGAAAATATTGTGCGCAATGCGATCTTTTACTCCGGCGAAGGCGGAAAAATTGAGGTTCGGCTCGACAAAGACAACGGTATTGGGCTGGTTTCCGTTCGCGATAATGGGCCGGGAGTTCCCGAAAATGCTCTGCCTTTATTGTTCAAGGCCTTCTATCGGGTGGATGATTCACGTGGAACCACCACCGGCGGAATGGGACTGGGGCTTGCGATTGTGCGCAATGCCGCAATCGCACACGGCGGCACCGTCTCCGCGAAAAACGTTGCGCCTCATGGGCTTGAAGTTGAATTGCGCCTGCCGATCCTTTCGACCTCACAGCCGACGCGGAGTTCCGGCGTACACCGCCTGACTCATACCACCACCACAACGTAGGCGCGGCATCGCCGGCCAGCACAACCGACCGCACAGACAATTCCCCCCTTCCGGTGTTAGGTTTGTACCTTTCCGAGGAGCGCCATGTTCACTAACGATCTTCTGAAGGGCAAACGCATTCTCATTACCGGTGGTGGCACGGGAATCGGCCGCGCCATGGCCGAGCGCTTTCTGCAGCTGGGAGCATCGGTTTTCGTCTGCGGGCGGCGCGCTGAAGTCGTGCAGAAAACTGCGGCGGAGCTGTCTGCCTCGACCGGAGGAGTCATCGAGGGCTTCGCCTGTGATGTGCGTTATTCCGAGGATGTCGAGTCGCTTGTCGAGCAGATATGGGCGAAGGGCCCACTTGACGTGTTGGTGAACAACGCCGCCGGCAATTTCCTGGCGCGCACTGAAGAATTGTCGGCACACGCATTTGAAGCTGTCATCGGCATCGTGCTCAAGGGCACCATCAACATGACGATGGCTTGCGGGCGGCGCTGGCTGGCAACCACCCACAAAGGCGTCGTTCTGGATATCGCTACCACGTATGCGGATACCGGCTCGGCTTACGTGGTACCGAGCGCGGTTGCGAAAGCTGGCGTCGTCGCCCTGATGCGCAGCCTGGCGGTAGAGTGGGGTGGCCGCGGTATTCGGTTCGTGGCCATCGCTCCCGGCGCGATTCGCACCGAGGGCGCGTTCTCGCGCCTCTTACCAACGCCGGAGCTGGAGAAGAAGATTCTGGAACACAACCCTCTTCATCGCTTTGGAACGTTAGAGGAGATTGCCAATCTGGGAGCGTTTCTGATCAGTGATCAGGCGGGATACATCAACGGCGAAATGGTTTACATGGACGGCGGCGAGATGCTGGCGGGAGCAAGCATATTCAGTCTGATTGGCCGCCGGATGCCGGACGCAGCGTGGGAAATGATGAAGGCGAAGAAAAAGTAGGCAGTTGCCAGTTGCCAGCTTCTACAGCTTGTCACCCGGCCGGAGCGGAGGGACTTGCTGTTCTGACTTTTTCCACAAGCCGTCAGAGCAGAACCCAACCAACAACTGCTTACGCGCTTTTCTTCAGCGGCAATGTTGTCACGTTGGACCTGCGTTCGCCCGGCGCATTGCGCGACAGCGGGCCCAGCACTAGCTCCGCCAGCTTCAAGTAGTGTCTCTCCAAGGGAGTCAAGTCCCGTCCTAACTCTGCACGAAACCGCTCCTCCGCTGTTATGTCAGCGGGAAACAGTGGCCGGTACTCGTTGAATAAAAATCTCAAGCAATACTTTCAAGCCAGGGGGGAACAGGACCCGCGGTACTCGTTACGCCGTTCCAGTTGCTTCCGGAAGAGCATAACTTCAAGAAATTTATTGGCCACTAGGGATACCAGCAGCTGGTGTGGACTACAAAACACAGGCGAAGGATAAGGCGCAAAATGAAAGCCAGCAATGACCGCACCGAAGCCGTTACAGAATGTAGCAATCTCCTTACGTCTCATTGTGATGCCACGCACCGCCTCGCTGATGCTTCCAATGATGATGCCGTTCTTAAGCCGAATGATTTCAATTCAATGCGCCACGGGGACACTTACCGCACGGAGTCGATTGGGTTGGTTGCCCTATTCTCTAGCTGAGAATGCGCTCTTCGTGCCTCGGTGTCTCCGTGGCGAACCCTACATCCCTTGACTTAAGACGCGGCAGTTTGCCGGGTCCCCGCTCGGGATTTCGCCCAGGGTCTGGGGCGTTAGTTCAATACATGGATGTTCTTTTTCTCGCACATCTCCTTCAGTACCTTTGGCCACACAGTCACGCTGACCTCGCCAAGGTGCGCCTTGCGCAGCAGCAACATGAGGGTCCGTGACTGCCCAATGCCGCCGCCTATGCTCAACGGAATCTCGTGATTCACGATGGCCTTGTGGTAGGGGAAGTTCAGGAAGTCGAGCTGATTGGTTAGTTCGAGTTGTTTCTTGAGCGATTCCGCATTGACACGAATACCCATTGACGTCAGCTCGTGACGGCGGTGCGTCACCGGATTCCACACCAGAATGTCGCCGTTCAATCCGTGCCGGACGTGGCCCTCATCTTTGGTTTCTGTAACCCAGTCGTCGTAATCGGCGGCGCGCATCTCGTGCGGGTAGCCATCTTTCAGCGTCCAGCCAATGCCAATGATGAACACCGCCGGATACCTCTGCAGAATGGCGGTCTCACGCTGCTTGCGCGGCAGGTCGGGATACATGTCGAGAATTTCTTCGGCATGCAGGAAGGTAAGGTTCTCCGGCAAATTTGGATATCTCGGATTGTTGAGTTGCGGGAAAAGCTCCTGCGCGTGGCGCTCGGCGCCCACGACAACCTTCCAGATTTTGCTGACGATTCCTTTGAGGAAGCTCAGATTACGCTGCTCGGCCGTGATGACGCGCTCCCAATCCCACTGATCGACGTAGGCGCTGTGATCGTGGTCGAGGAAATAGTCCTTGCGGACCGCCCGCATATCAGTGCAGAGCCCCTCGCCCGGCTGCAGATTGAACTGTTTCAGCGCCATCCTCTTCCACTTGGTCGCCGCCTGCACCACCTGCGCATTGATGGGGTGCTTATCGCGATCGTTGGAGATGTGGAACTGGATCGGCGTGCGGGACCCGTCCCGGTCAAGATAGTCGTTAACGCCCGACTCCTCATCCACGATCAGAGGGACGGTGACCATCATCAGGTTCAATTCCTTGCAGAGGTTTTCCTCGATATAGTTCTTGACCTCGAAGATTGCCCTCTGGGTTTCTTTGGGTGACAGCAGCGAGCTGTAATCCTCTGGAAGGACTTTATTCAGTTCTGTGTAGTCGCCAATTCCGGGACCAGCCAGATCTGCCTTCTTGTCAGCCATGATTTTCTCCTTACGGTGCGGTCGACGCGGCGTCAGAAAGCGGGTCTGCCATGGTACGAATCGAGTAACGCGCGTCGCCACGCTAATGAAAGCACCGAGCGGGCAGAAAGGCAGTAACCTACGTCACGTAGATGTGTGCGATCGAGGGATTCGCTACTTGGGTTCGATCTTGTCGGGAAGCGGAGAGAGGACAATCGAAGCGAGATCAGCTCGAAGGGCGATATTTGCTTTAGCCGAGGGCGTCAGCCCACGGTGACGAATCACAAGACGATTGAGCCGCGTAGCGGCGGCACACAATCAGTCCAAGACCTGATTGCGCTTGGCGAACCCTGGCCTACGTCGAACGTGCTAGCATGGGAACCCGACAGGTGGCCCATGAACCCGAATGACCCAGTTGAATCGCTGCTCAAGCAAAAGGCCGGCAAGGCGGTTTTGTCGGTTGGACCCGACCAGTCTGTTTACGAGGCCATCGAGAAAATGGCTAAGGAGGGAATCGGAGCGCTGCTGGTAGTGTTAGATGGCAAGCTCATCGGTATTCTCTCCGAGCGTGACTATGCCCGCAAAGTTATCCTCAAGGGGCGCTCCTCAAAGGACACTCCGGTTCGCGAGATCATGACCAGTCCGGTTGTCTTCGTAACTCGGCAAAACACGGTTGACGAGTGCATGGCCCTCATGACGCATCACCATTTCAGGCACCTTCCCGTGGTCGAAGAAGGCGCGGCCGTCGGCATGGTATCGATTGGTGACCTGGTGAAATGGATCATCTCAGGTCACGAAGAGACCATCCGGCACCTGGAAGGCTACATCACCGGAAAGTATCCCGCGTAACCGGCCACCAGCCCCGAACTCCTCAGGATGTCATCGTTCCTTCTCTAAACTGCTGTTTCCTTCCGGCGTAGTTCGTGAAGACCTCGCGAGCGCCCTCCCATTCCGGCACAAGAACCTTGTCAAGCCCCACATAGGTGACGAAATCGCCACAAAGTTATGAATGCAAGCATGATATAAATTTCCAAAATCGTGTCCAAAACCTGCCAAAACATGCTATAATGTAATTAGTAGAGTCGGAAAGGCAGAGATGCCTCCTCCGGCTCTTTTTGTTTTCCCCGGTCAATTTTCTGCTGGCTTCGCGCAGAGCTCGCGCGCTGAGGGCAGAATCTCGGGCCCTCGACCGTGTGCCGAGCTCGCACCCGGACCGAGCAGGCCCAGCCCCGTCGCACGCCGAGCTTGCGCGCAATGAGGTGATCGGAAAAAACAAAACGGGCTGGCCCAGTGCCTTTTGTCCGACTCTGATCCTTGAAATCTGAACTACCCTTGCGCAAGGTCTTGGTTGTGCGCGGGCGCAGCAGCAGGGGACACCAGGACCTTGCTTTTTTTGCGCTCAGCCACATTAACCGCCGTTGGGTGTCATCGAATGCGGGATTATGACAGAATGAAACGGTATCCCCATGTCCAACCCAAGCATTCCAGATTCTCAATCCACTGCCGAACCCGATGAGTCATTCGGCGAACTTCTTTCCCAGTTCGAGCGCAGCCATTCGCACAAAGCGGCAGACGGCAGTAGGCAGATCGAAGGAACGGTAATTACCGTCTCTGCCGATTCGGTTTTCCTCGATATCGGTTTCAAGAGCGAAGGCATCTTGCCGCTGGCGGCATTTCAGAGCGCCGGCGAAGAAGTGAAGCCTGGCGACAAGCTCACAGTCTCGGTGAAAGGCCGCGATGCCGACGGCTATTACGAACTCTCGCGCTTCAAGACAGCCCTGCCTAAGGACTGGTCGGCGCTGGAGCGGGCCTTTGCCGACAAGTCAACCATCATGGGCACGGTCACGGGTGTCATCAAAGGTGGACTGAGCGTGGATGTGGGTGTGCGAGCCTTCATGCCAGGTTCGCGTAGTGGAGCGCGCGATGCCGCTGAGATGGAGAAGTTGGTGGGGCAGGAGATTCGTTGCCGCATCATCAAGCTCGACGTGACCGACGAAGATGTCGTCGTGGATCGCCGCGTCGTGACCGAAGAGGAGGAGCGCAGCGGTAAGGAGCGTCGCTACTCTGAGGTCAAGGAGGGCGAGACGGTGCATGGCACGGTCCGCAGTCTTACCGATTATGGCGCATTCGTTGACATAGGCGGAGTGGACGGCCTGCTGCACGTTAGCGACATCGCCTGGAGCCGCGTTGCGAACCCAGCTGATGTGTTGTCGGTGGGGCAGGAAATCGAAGCCCGGGTGTTGAAGGTCGATCCTGAAAAGCGCCGCATTTCTTTGGGCCTCAAGCAGGTTCAGCCGGATCCATGGCAGGCGGTCGCGGAAAAATACAAGACCGGTGAGCGCGTCCGCGGTGTCGTGACCCGCGTCACCGACTTCGGAGCGT
The DNA here is from genome assembly GCA_963748225.1 of uncultured Acidobacteriaceae bacterium. Taxonomy (GTDB): domain Bacteria; phylum Acidobacteriota; class Terriglobia; order Terriglobales; family Acidobacteriaceae; genus Bog-257. The sequence continues at coordinate 125,906 of CAVVHW010000005.1, read as the reverse complement.
TTGTGGAGCTGGAGCCCGGGGTCGAAGGCTTGATCCACCTTTCGGAGATGTCGTGGGCCAAGAAAGTAAGGCAGCCCAGTGACGTGGTGAAGCCCGGAGAGACCGTCGAGGCGGTGGTCCTGACCGTTGGCGCGAGTGAGCGCCGCATTTCGCTGGGACTTAAGCAGGCACTCGGTGATCCCTGGACCGAGGTGACGGAGAAGTTTGGCGTCGGATCGGTAATCGAAGGGCCGGTCACCAGCATTACCAACTACGGTGCATTTGTGCAATTGTCCGACGGCGTCGAGGGAATGATTCATGTCAGCGAGATCAGCGCTGAGAAGCGCATCAATCATCCGCAAGAAGTGCTGAAGGTTGGGCAGGTGGTGAAGGCGCAGGTGCTGGCGATCGATAAAGAAAAGCGGCAATTGCGGCTGGGGATGAAGCAGCTCGTTCCCACTGGCCTGGACGAATACATCGCCGAGCACAAGGCGGGAGACACGGTCTCGGGACGCGTGATCGAAATTGCGGATGGGCAGGCGCGCGTCGAACTGGGCGAAGGTATCCAGGGCACATGCCCGGTTATGGCGAGAGGTGCGACGCAGGACGACGCCCCAGCGGAATCGAAAGCGGACTTGTCGGCACTGAGCTCCATGCTCAAGGCGCGATGGAAGGGCGGTGTTGCTCCCGGTGCGTCCAAACCGGAAGCCATCCGCGCCGGACAGATTCGCAGTTTTCGAATTGCGAAGTTGAATGCCTCTACGAAGAAGATTGAATTGACGTTGGCCTAGGCCTCGCGCGATAACAGAAAAAGCGGCATCCCACTGCAAACAGCAAACGGTTGATAAAGAGGCTGTTACGAACCTCCAATTGAACAAATGCCAATGGGAAGGCAGTGGCTGAGTACGCCGAGAAAACAGCCCGCAGGGCGTAATAGTCGTAGCCTAGGGCGTAAGAGGCTGTGTGAGAACTTGCTTGAGTCGGCACAGTGGAACGGGTCGCGCAAAAACCAGCCCCGCAGAGTCGAAAAAGTCTAGCCCAGCATGGAGCCGCAGGCGGAATGCTGGGTAGAGTGGAAAATTAATCCGAGTCCCTTTAGGGACGGCACGGTACTCACACCGACTCGTAAGCCCTGGGTACAGTGACAAATAGATGCGAATCCCGGAGGACGGCACGAATTTCGCAACAGCCGCTGAAACGCTGCGCCACTCGCATTCGCCGTCCCATATCGGCATCTGAAAGCGGTCAACTTTATGCCAGCTTCAATTTCTCCCCCCAAGATCGGTAAAGCTAGCGATCATCTCGCGAACGAACGCACTTTCCTGGCATGGATTCGCACCAGCATCAGCATTATCGTCTTCGGCTTTGTGGTAGCAAAGTTTGGCATTACCTTGCGCGAATTCTTGCGGATGCAAGGCAATGCCCAGCATGAGAGCGGAATGTCGTTGGCAATCGGCGTGGGGTTCATGGCCATGGGAATCTTGATGGCCGTCGTGGCATTGATGCGATATCGCACCACCATGAAGCGGCTAGATGCCGATGACTTTCAGCCCGCGGGTCCGATCGTCATCGTTCTGGGCTTAATCGCCGCGCTTTTCGGAACCATATTGGCGGTCTATCTGATCTACACAGCTCAGACGCTTTAGGAGGCAAAGCTCCCATCGAATGGAATTACGGAAATCGCGCAAGAGCGGGGGCCTCTTTCCCCGCCTTTAGCGTGTTGAGGACAAGCTAACGCCGGCTTCCTCCACCGTGAAAGCCTCCACCCATCACTCCAAAACTATGCACGCCGACGGACGGCGTTCCACGGAAGCCGCCTCCCATACGAGGCACCGCGACACCGGGCCGACCAACATAAGCGCCGGAATGAGCTGCGTAGGGTTGGCCTCCGTGGTACAGTCTCGCGTGTCCCGCGTAGCCATAACCGTAGGGGTAATATCGCCCATAGAACGGCGAGTACGAGACGAACCCCGGTGAGTAGAATCCCCAGCCGAATGGGCTATAAAACATCCCATCGCCAGGAATCCAAGTGTAGGCCCAGAAGGGAGGATCCCAGTACCAACCCGCGCCGTACCAACCGGGACCGCCACCGAGGTAAAGGCCGGCCGCGTTAGCATTCGCTTCGGCCAGGTACTGCGACCGCAAATTGCTGAAGCGATAAAGATCGCTTTCTTCGTAGGGCGACTTGTTGAACTTGGTAGCCTTCAGCCTGCCAGTGTTGTTCACGTCCAGCTCGTGGCCGCCCTTGACCTTGATGTTCTGGTCGCCATCCTGCACCAGGGCCTCACCCTTGAAAACGCGGACATTGCCATTGGTGGCATCGAACCCGTACAAGCCGTCTTTCAGCAACTGGGTTGTCGCGCCATCCTCCTGCACGCGTAACAGGTTGTCCTTGTAAATCTCGGCGACTTCGACCATCGCCTGGCCTTTGGTTAACGAGACTTCCGTATTGGTCAGGCTTGGCGAAACCAGCGTGGCTGAACTGTTATCCCCTACGCGAAAAAATACACCGGGCGTCAACAGGATTTCGGCTTTGCCAGTCTCGGTGGTAAGCGTCTGGCCGCTCTGCAGGCTTACCGATCCAACGGATTTCGCATTCAGGACGTCCGTCCCGACTGCGGCTTGGCCTTCGACGTAATTGAGTGTTCCTGGTAGCGCTGGAGTTGCGCCCCAAGCGGGCGCAGACAGAATCGCTGCCAGAATGAAGCTTGCGAACCAATTCAACCTGCACAGCTGCATTTCCCTTTTTTGCTTTCTTGAACCTCTGTTTATTAGATGTTAAACAGGACACTTGGTCGCTTGGGCCACACCCAAGGGACGCCGCTTGCGGCGTATTTGAGCAACTGCCACAGTTGGACTCTCGCGCGGCCTGCAGATATTTGCGAATGGTTTATGCTGCTGTGTTGCGGAAGACTTCCGCCATGGTCTTATGAAAAATCCAAACGGCTATCGCTTCCTGATCGTTATCTTCGTAATCTCAGGTGTACTACTCCTGCCCACGCATTTCGCGCTGGCAAGCGGTTTGGCTGATCCCAACGCGACCTCGACACCGCAAACGCAGACCCAGTCTGCAACTGATCTCGAGCCGGGTAGTGCCCAGGTGATCCAGCCCGAGGACCTGCTCAAGATTCTTCAGTCCAAAAGCGAAAAACCGCTGATTCTGAACGTCGGTCCGCATCTTCTCTACATGCAGGCGCACATTCCTGGCGCCGAGTACATTGGGGCCGGTTCGGATACGCAGGGAATCGATTCGCTGCGCAGGCGTGTGAAGTCGTTGCCGCACAAGACGTTCATCGTCCTCTACTGCGGATGCTGTCCGTGGAGTCATTGTCCCAACGTGCGCCCTGCTTACAACGAACTGCACAAAGCGGGCTTCACCAACGTGAAAGTGCTCTACATCGCCGACAACTTTGGCGCTGACTGGGTTGACAAGGGCTATCCCACCATCAAAGGCCAATGAGTCGATGAGAAAAATCGTCCTGGTCTTAGTGGCGATCCTACTGGTATTCGCCATGTACAAGGCGGGCCGGCAGAACTCCAGACCTGCCAAGCTCGTTATCCGGTCGTCCAGCGTTGGTTCCACCGCCCCGGATTTCTCACTGCAGGATTTGAACGGCCAGCCACTGAATCTCGCCGACTACCGAGGCAAGGTCGTTCTGCTGGACTTTTGGGCGACGTGGTGTGGGCCCTGTAGAGATGAGATTCCGCATTTCGTGCAGCTCCAGGACAAGTATCGCCGGCAGGGCCTCCAGGTAGTTGGCATTTCCATGGACGATGGGCCCAAGCCGGTGCGCGAGTTCTATCAGCAGGTCCGGATGAACTATCCAGTCGCTTTGGGAAATGAGAAGGTCGCGGAAGCTTACGGAGGCGTTCTCGGATTGCCAATCGCCTTCCTGATCGGTCGCGATGGCCGAATCCACGCGAAGTATGTCGGCGAGGTGAACATGTCAGTTCTCGAGCAGGAGATCGAAACGTTATTGCAGGCGAAGTGAAGTCCAGGCACTAGCACGAGTCTTCTTACGGGACGCCTTAACTGGTATTGTGAGGCTCGTCGAAACCCTTACGTCCCTGGCTCACTTGTGCTGGGAGAACGCATCTTGTTTACTTGTGAAGGGAATCGCCGCCGGTAACGGCTGCTGATCTGTTCCCATCTCTGGCGCCGCTTCCGGTTGGAGGAGCAGAGCAGCGATCTGCGGCGAGAACTCGAGGTTGCCAACCACACATGCACGCGCAAATAAGACTTGGCCGAATCGCCGGTATCTCGATCGGGCTGCATTACAGCTGGTTTATTATCGCTTTCCTCATCACCCTGTCACTGATCGATCACTTCAAGTCAGTTATGCCGCAATGGAGCGGCACCACCCTGTGGTCAGTAGCCATCTTTACAGGAATACTGTTTTTCGTCACGCTGCTTCTGCATGAATTAGCGCATTCGCTATTGGCAAAATCCAGAGGCCTGAAAGTGAGCGCTATTACTCTCTTCGCTCTGGGAGGAGTGTCGCAGATCGAGTCGGAGGCTCCGGATGCGAAGTCGGAGTTCTGGATCGCCATTGTCGGCCCGTTATCGAGTCTTGTAATTGGCGGCGTTTGCCTGCTGCTGGCGAGGTCCACTGGATGGATGCCCAACAGCGAAGCCCGCACTCCGATTTCTGCAGTCCTGGTCTGGCTTGGCTATATCAATCTCATGTTGGCCGCCTTCAACATGATCCCCGGCTATCCGCTCGACGGTGGCCGGGTGCTGCGCGCCCTGATCTGGTGGAGCACACACAGCATCGACCGCTCCACGAAGATCGCAGCCAGAGTCGGGCAAACCGTCGCCTTCCTGTTCATTTTCATGGGCCTCTACCAGTTCTTTGTCGGAAAAAACTTTGGCGGTCTGTGGATGGCATTCATTGGCTGGTTCTTGCTGGATGCGTCTCGTAGTAGCTACGCTCAGGTAGAGATCACATCGGCACTTCGGGACAGGAAGGTTTCCGATATTATGGATCGTGATTTTTCTACGGTTGAAGCTCATTTGAGCCTGCAGGACTTTGTCCACCAATATCTGTTGACTAGTGGACGCCGGTGCTTTGTGGTAGTGCAAAATGGTAATCTGGCCGGACTCATCACCAGCAATGAGGTCAGCAATGTAGTGCGGGACCGCTGGCCGCAAACCAGTGTGCAGAGCGTGATGCGGCCGCTCAGTCAACTGAGCACGGTCACCCCTGATGCTTCGGCCCTCGATGCTCTTGAAACCATGACTCGGCTAGACATCAATCAATTGCCGGTAGTCTCCAATGGTCAACTGGAAGGGGTATTTTCGCGGGGTAGTGTGATGGGGTTTCTTCGCAACCGTGCTGAGCTGTTTCGGCGTTGAGCCCGGCGCGAAGCGAGTTGAATGCGACAAAATAAAGGGGAAGAGGTGCAGCTTTATGTCATTTCAATCGTGGAGAGTTACGGGCGCTCTCAGGTATTTAATGGCTGGAGTATCGGTCGTGGCGTTTCTGCTGCTCATCATGGGCAGGCCCCATCCCACAACCGCGCAGGAAACCAAGCAGGCAAAGGACACCGCCCAGACAGGGGCCAATACCGGGGCAGTCGCCCGTGGCAAGTACATTGTGACCGAGGTTGCGAAATGCGGTAACTGTCACACCCCGCGAAATCAGAACGGCGAACTGGACTACAGCCGCTGGCTGGCTGGCGGGCCGGTGCCGTACTTACCGGCTCAGGCTTCATCGGATTGGCCGCTGCAGTGCCCACGCATCGGCGGCTTGCCGCCGGCAAACGACGCTCAGATGATCACATTGCTGATGACCGGAATCTGGACCACCGGCAAACCGCTTCGCTCTCCCATGCCCGAATTTCACATGACGCGTGCGGACGCTGAGGCAGTCCTCGCTTATCTGAAGTCCGTCAGGTCCGGTCGCAATGGATACTCGCAACCAACCGACTGAGGGGTTTTGAAGGGGCGCAGCTTGAGCTGCGCCGTTGAAGCCTTCCATTTTTTTGTCATCCCGAGCCGACTTCTAGTCGGCGAGGGATCTGCTTTTGTCAGTTTTTCAGCAAACCGTAAAGCCGCGCGCCACTTTATTCGAACTATCGGTTCTCATAGACAAGCTCTACTCCGAGAGCACCAACCTCACAATTCGCCGGCGGCTTCGCTCATCGGCTGCCGGCGCAATATCTCTTCGGTGAGGTCGCTAAACATTTCTTCCACGCCGTCTCCACTCTTCGCGCTGGTCAGCTTGATCTTCCATCCTTCAGTGGCTAGAGCTTCCAGGTCCGGAGCAGTGATCTGCCACTTGTCCCAGAGGTCCTTCTTGTTCACGATGAGCCGGAACGGAATTTCGCCGACCGCTTCTAACACTCGCTTGTGAATACTCTTCGCGGTCACCAGTGATTCCGACCAGGTGCCGTCAACCACCAGGAAATACCCGGCCGCTCCCTTCAGATAAGAAGTTTGCACCTGGGAGCGGGAGTCCTCGCCGGCAAGGTCCCAAAGCATCAGCAACACATCCTGGTCCGCGATCTTCAATTCGCGCTTGTCGATTTTCACTCCTACGGTGCTTTGGTACTTGGTTGAAAAAATTCCCTGAACAAAACGTGCCACCAGACTCGTCTTTCCGACACCGAAAGAACCCAGCATGCAGATCTTCTTCTGGATCATGGCTTGTCTCCCTGGTGTTGCGACTGCACCTTGAGTGAAACACTGCGATTGACTTCCAACTGGTATGCGGGCGATCCGTGTCGAATCGGCTCGCTGTCCCCCAATCCGACGGCAGTGAGCATGTCGGACGGAATGCCGCGCTCGCGCAGAGCTTCTGAGACGCGCTGGGCCCGTTCCTTACTTAGTGCAGCATTCTTGTTTTCGGCCCCGGTCTGGTCGGCCCGTCCGTAAACCGTGATATGAATTTGCCCACCCAACTCACCAGCGATTTCCTGCAACCGGTTGATATGGTCCTCAATGGCATCCAGACGCATTCCCTGCTCAGGCATCAGCGCACTAGAGTTCACAGGGAACAATACTATCTGCTGTTCCAGTTGTTGCTTCTCCGCCTCAAACTCACGCGGGCGCGCAAATCTGACATCCAGCGATTGATAAGGTTCGAACCGGGCCTCCAGACTGCCGGGTGCGATACCAAATTGAGCGGCCATCTGCACCGGATCCGCCGCCAGGGGATCACGCATCCCTGTCAAGGTGTAGTGTCCCCAATGTTTCTGCGAACCGGTAACCACAATTCCCGGCTGGCGTTCGAGCCGTGCCAGATAATCGTTCCAGCGAGCGTTCCGGCGATTTGCCCAGAGCCCGATTGCAACCAGCACGATCAGCACCGCAGCCAGCGCGGCTAGCCACCATGCGGACTGCTTCTGCGGCCGATCCGTTTGACCCAGCAGACAATTCTGCAGGTGCGGGCGTGCGCCATCAAACACGCTGGCATCTCCGCTGAACGACGCGAGCGCGCCGGCGAACTCCTGATGGATGAGCTCGTTTTCGCGCGCGAAGACATTCTTCAGTTCCGGTGGAGGCGTGCCCAAAATTGTCGCCGCCAGTAACGCCTGCGGTCCGTAATGCACCCACAGCTTGAAGTCGCCGATATCCACCGCTTCAAATTCCTGTGACCGCTTGGCGTTGAACGAATCGGCGATGAAATCGCCCAGCGCGGTCAGCATGCTGGATACTAGCTCAGCTTCTTTGATCCCCTCCCCAGGAGCCTTCACGTACTGCAATACCGACCCCGTCTCGCGGTGGATGAGAACGACCTGCTGTACCTTGTAGCGGAGGCTGCGCAGCAGGGCAATCTCGCCGAACGATTTGCCAGTGCGCAGCGCCTCCAGACGCCACTTCACGCTCTCCCACGAGAGGCTGCGCTCCATCAGGAAGTTGAGCGATTCGGCCATGCCGCGGAATGCGTTCGCGACAGCCTTGCGGACCGCGTCACCAATGATGGGAGCAAGAGAGGTGGCAAGAATGCCGGGATTCTTGGTGATCGAAATCTTCAGTGCCCGCTCTACGATGGGATAGAACGAGCGTTGCAGGCCGCCATCACGCTTGATGGAAAGCGCTACCGCCTGGCCAAGGATTTGGCTTAGCTCTTCGGCACGCAGCTGGGGATCGTCGAGCCGCTTGCGCAGGGCCTCCAACTCCACCAGTTGCTGGCCGAGCAGTAAGGCTCGGAGTTCGGCCAGCTCATCAGGGTGCTGGTCGAAGTCAGGATCGCGCTTCAGGTCGGCCGGCGTCGAACCCATAGGATCCTCATGCTTCAGTGGCACTGCGGATCGGCTTCGGCCGCGGCTTATTGTCGTCGCCCTCGTCCTTCAAGCGGACCGCCAGCTCGACAAACAGCGCGGCTAGGGCAGACCTGTCGGTCTTGGCATGACGCAGTTCCTGGACGCGATTCTCCAGTAGGCCGCTCAGGGATTCATGGCGTTGCCGAATTTCGTCGAGCAGTTTGCGCGACTCAGCCATCAGCTCTTGACGCGCCGCGCTGCGGTCTTGTGCTGCCTTGTTGTCGAGGTCGAGGATTTTCTTCGAGAGCTGCGCCGCCGTCGTCTTCAACTCGCGGCTGATGGTGTTCAGCGTTTCTTCGCGCTCATCGCGCTCCGATTTCAAGCGTGCCGCCAGCGACTCGGTTTCGCTTTTGAAGAAGGCTTCCAGCGAGTCCAATCTCCGGCGCATGGTGTCTTTGATTTCGGAGGTCTCTCGCGCCAGCGCTTCTTCCAGTCGAGCAAAGCGCGCCTCATAGTTCTTGATCTGCGAACCGAAGAGGATCTCGCGGATCTTCTCCACGCTCGCGCCGCTTGCCTCCGCTGTTTCGGCAACGGCGGTTTCCACAGCGTTGGACTTGTGCGCTGGCTTCTCTTTTTCCTTCTCGCGTATCGGGACGGGACTCATGTTGGGCTTCCTCCGCATTTTGGCTGCAATAAAGGGTCGGAGCAATATGCTATACCGAAATGGGGCGGGTGAGAACAGAGTTAAATGCCAGGCGTCCTAAAGTTGCGTTGCTGCTATCGGCGGAAGGGGCCGACGATCTGCCACGACAGGGCGAAGGCAAGCATGAAGAGTAAAGCGTTTAGAACGGTCCAAGCCCAGCGAGTTGCCGATATACCCCAGACGCTGGTAAATCGTGCGAGAAGCATAACTGTGAGCGGTGCCGTTCCGACAAACGCCAGGTAAATGGCGCACGCAATCAGAGCGACCTTAAACGGAGTGAAACCCAAGCGGAATCCGACAAACATCAGCTTAGCAACTCCCGCAAGCCCCAACTGTGATCGGTGATCCCCGCTTCCATCGCGGGCTTCGCACTAAGGCTTTCGTGTCTGACAGAAATTGTAATACGCGAAGTGAAGAGCGAGTGCAACCGCTTGCTGTTTATCAGGAACGCACCTTTAAGACACTCTTATAAATGCCAGGGTAAGCGGCGACAGTCGAAAGTCGAGACCTTCAGAATTTGTCCGAGACTGATACTTGCCAGCGGAGTTTTCTGGCGGAAATCGCGGAACCCAGCACTGAAGAGGCGCAGCTTTAGCTGCGCCGTTGAAAGCCTCTTGCTAACTGCTAATTGCCAACTGCTAACGGCTAATTGCCGATTTCTAGCTCTTCACGAACGCCAGCGACGCCGAGTTCATGCAATAGCGCAACCCCGTCGGCTTCGGACCATCATCAAAGACATGGCCCAGGTGCGCGTCGCATTCGACGCACCGCACCTCGGAGCGCTCCATGCCCAGACTGCGGTCGCTATCGGTCTTGACGTTCTCCTTCGCGATAGGAGCCCAGAAGCTGGGCCATCCAGTCCCCGAATCGAACTTGGTCGTCGAGCTGAACAGCGCATTCTGGCAGCACACGCAACGGAAAATCCCCTTGGCGTGCAAGTCCCAATACTGTCCGGTGAAGGCCCGCTCGGTTCCTGCGTGCCGGGTCACGTCATATTGCTCAGGCGTCAATTGGGCGCGCCATTCGGCATCGGTCTTGACGACCTTCTGCACGCGCTCACGGCCAATCTTTTCTCCCGAGTCCTTGAACTCGACAACCTCTACATAATCCGCAGCGGCCGGCGCGGCGTTGGCTTCCGTATTCTTAAATACGCTCATGAACGCTACTCCAGATAAAGATAGTAAAGCTGTTTTGAGAAAACTTCGACGGTCTCTCATATCGATGAACCTGCCTGTTTCAAGTTTCAGTTTCCCGTAATCGACGTGCGATACAGGTTGGGAAACTGCTGTTGAAGGTTCGCCACCTTGGGAAGATCGTTGTACATGATGTAAGGATTGTCCGGATGAAGCGTTGCGTAATTCTGGTGATAAGCCTCCGCCGGATAGAACGCCTTCAACGGCACCACCTGGGTCACGATCTTGCGCGGGAACACTTTGGCCTGGTCCAACTGCGCTATGTACGCCTGCGCAATGTTCTTCTGCTGATCGCCGCTATAAAAAATAACCGAGCGATACTGCGTCCCCGTGTCTGGTCCCTGGCGATTCAACTCCGTGGGATTGTGCGCAACGGAGAAAAATACCTTCAGCAGCTGGCCATAGGTGACCTTCGACGGATCGAAAACTACCTTGACGGACTCGGCATGTCCCGTGGTTCCGGTGCTGACAACTTCATATTCCGCCGCGATCGATGGCCCTCCCGAATATCCTGAGGTCGCGCTGATCACGCCTTTCACGTGCTGGAACACCGCCTGCACACCCCAGAAACATCCACCGGCAAAAACGGCAGTCTCCTGCCCGCTTTTCGTCGCCAGCGACTCATCGGTCGTGGGATTGGGCAGAACCACGGCCTTCTCGGCGGCGCTCGCAAACATCGCAACTAAAAGAAACAACGCAGAAACTAACAGACTAAATCGAGACTTCGACATAACCTTCCTCCCCCGGACTTTCGCTCCGAGGACATCACTTAGGTTAGAGTCGCATCTCCCGCGAAAGTTACAGTCAATCGGGAGCGGCGATTCGTCTTACAAACGGCAGCGGGAATTGACACATAATGTACGTGCAGGCGGACCCATCGGATTGCGAGACCTTGCAGCGCAACCTAACCGCTTCTTGCGTTGGCTCTTGCTGGCACCGCGCCGTTGCATCGCCAAGCGAAGGTCTTGCGAAATCGAGGGATTTTATCCATATCCTGCATTCAAAGGCCAGCCTCAACCGAAACAAACGCCAAGGTTATGCGTCCTTTCCTATGTCATGAAGAAAGCCTGTCGGACACTGATTGCGCTTCTCGTGTTTGGACTGTGCTTCTTGTTGCCCGCCTGGGCGCAGAATCCGGTCGTGGTTGAACTGTTCACCTCGGAAGGTTGCTCCAGTTGCCCGCCGGCTGACGCGCTTCTGGTTCAATTGAGCCAAAAAACTTCACCCGAGGTGAATCTCATCCTCTTGGGTGAACACGTCGATTACTGGAACCATGACGGTTGGAGTGACCGCTTCTCCTCGGCGCAGTTCACCCAGCGGCAGATCGATTATGAAAAGCAGCTTCACGTCGCCGAGCCATACACCCCACAGATGGTAATCGATGGCCATCTGCAGCTGAGTGGAAACAATGCCGCGGCTTTGAGCCACGACTTGCAGTTGGAGTCGGCGCAGGCGAAAACAGCTCAGGTGTCGCTTCAGTGGGAAGCAGGTGGTCATCTGAAAATTGCCGTGCAAGCGCCCGAAACCAAGCATGCGCATGTGCTTCTCGCGGTAACCGAGGACGGACTGACCACCGCAATCGCTGGCGGCGAGAACAATGGCCGGACCTTGCAACATGCGGCTGTCGTGCGACAGTTGCGCGACGTGGGAAGCGTGAAAAATGGATCGTTTGACAAGACCGTCGAGGTCGCACCCCATTCGGGCTGGGACACCACCAAGCTGAAAGTCGCGGTGTTGGTGCAGGATTCCGACGGTGGACCGATTGTGGGGGCAGCTTCATCGCATTACCAACCGTGACCAGGGCGGCCCCACCACCTCCTGTCGTATAGTCTTTCGGGAGGCTCTGCGATGAAGCATGCAATCTTGGGAGCTGGAGCCGTGGGCGGACTGGTTGGTACGGCTCTGGCCACGCTGGGCGAAGATGTCACGGTGATCGTACGGGGGGAACGGCTAGCTGAGTATCCAGCGAAGTTGTCAGCGGAGCGGCCATCCGGAACGCTAACCGCTTCGGCAAAAGCTGTCTCCAGACTAACGGAGCCTGTCGACGTACTATGGATCGCGACCAAAGCTTTTCAACTGCAAGCGGCGCTGGAAGCCGTGCAATCAGTACCTTCCGCCGTGGTTCCTCTTCTGAACGGTGTTGACCACGTAGCGGTACTGCGCGCCCGCTACGCAGACGTGCAGGTGATTCCCGCAACGATCGCGGTGGAAGCTGAGCGTCTCGCGCCGGGGCGCTTTATTCAGCGCTCGCCATTTGTTGGCCTTAATATAGCCGCCAGTGCTGAGCGGTTGTTGGGGGGGATCGTCAGCCGCCTGACCGACCTCGGCTTTACCTGCCAGTTCATCCAGAACGAGAAAACGCTGCTGTGGAGCAAGTTGTGCTTCCTCGCGCCTTTTGCGCTGGTAACGTCGGCGTCGGGAAAGAATAAGGGCGAAGTCTACGCCGATCCGGCGTGGAAAGACAAGTTGTGGTCCGCTGTGGCTGAGGCATGTGCAGTGGCGAAGGCCGACGGGGCGGAGCTCGACGTCTCGAAGCTGCACGGAACCTTCGACAGTTTTCCACCAACCCTACGCAGCTCGGTACAGAAAGACCTCGCCGCTGGAAGGCCACTCGAACTGGATGCTATCGCGGGCCCGATCGTGCGCGGCGGTAAACGTTTTGGCATAGCTGTTCCGACGACGATCGAGCTAATGACAATGATCGACGCCGTGGCCAAATAAATAGGTCCGGAGCAATGCGAAAATATTGGAGAATTGATTCTTCCCCGCAATCGAGCCTATTCTAAAAGCGGAAGTCTTAGCCACCGTATGCAGCCCATTTCACCCCCAGCCCGCGTTGAAGTGGATGGCGAGCGCCGATATGTCTCGGTGAATGACTCGGCTTGCGAACTGCTTGGTTACAGCCGTGCAGAACTTCTCGCAATGCGGATCGACGACCTCAGTGCGCCCTCCGGGGCGCACGTGTCACCAATGTTTCAACGCTACCTCAAAGAGGGAGAGATGAGCGGAATCTTCGCCTTACGTAGGAAAGATGGTAGGGTCTTGCGGATTCGATTCCAATCGAGCACTCATAACGATCGCTATGTAGCCGAATGGACCCACTACGAGCTTTGGAACGACGAAGCGGCAGAAGAGCGGCAGAACAATACAAGCTCGTCACCCAGTCTTTGACGGCCGCACCAGCTCGAGCCACGAAACTTCTCATCCCAGGTATTCAGGATCGCGCTTCCATCCGGTGACCATGGAATAGAAGTTATTCCACCCATGAAGAATAACCATGATGAGGTGGCCAGGGATAAAGGCCAGGAATCCGCACATCGAGATGAAGTGCCAGATGCGCGCGTAATGGAATCCACCCATGATCCAGGTCAGCCACCAGAACTGAACAGGCTTGTACAGCACCAAGCCAGTCAGCGTCGATAGCACTCCGAAGAAAATCGTGGAAGTGTAAGCCAGCTTCTGCAGCGGATTGTAAGCGGCATTCATTACCGGCTTCGGTCCAAAGAGAAAGTAATAGCGCGCCATTGGCCAGACGCCTTTGATGTCACGGGCGGTGAACAACACTTGTCGCCAATGCCCTGTGACAATCTGGTAGATCACGTACATTAGTCCGCTGCCCACGAAGATCCACATGAAGGTGAAGTGCCACTGCAGCGCCCCACCCAGCCATCCGCCCAGCGTGATCAACCTGGGAACGTCGATAAAGTTTTTCTGAGGAATCTTGGGACCGAAGCTGGGAAAGGCGCGGAAGATCTGCAGGCCCGTACCCATCAGCACCAGCACAGCCACGGCGTTCACCCAGTGGGCGAAGCGCACTACCCAGGGATGCTCATAGGCAAGGGTGACCGGAGCAGTGCTCTCTGCCACGTTTTGTTGTCGCAGGTTTACAGTCGTTGCCATCGGTACTTCCTCAGAGTCCGCCGTACCAGCTATATCCCTGGTCTTCCCAATATCCGCGCTGGCCATCTCTCAGCACGTTGGTCACGCGCAGGCTGACCAGATACTTCGCCTGCTTGTAGCCAATCTTCGTGGGCATCTGCAGTCGAAGCGGAGCGCCATGGCCGCGGTCAAGCGGCCTGCCGTACATTTCGTAACAGAACAGGGTCTGGGGATGTAGCATCGTCGCCATGTCGATCGATTCGTAATACTCGTCCGCACAGTCAACCTCAACAAAGCGAGCGCTGGTATCGGCGCCAATCAAGCGTAAGAAATCGGAGGCGCGCGTGCCACCGAAACTTCCGATCACGTCCCAACCCTCCACGCAAATATGGCGCGTGTTCTGTGTAAGTTTGGGTAATGCCTGAATCTGGGCCAGCTTGTACTGACCGGGATGCTGCACTAGTCCCTCCACGGCCAGAGTCCATTTCTCCAGATCCACTCCGGGGTCGGCGACGTCGTAGAAGTTGTAGGGGAAGCGATCGAAAGCGACAACATCACGATCGGGGAACGTTGGCGCCAGCCGGTGGCGGCTGAAGAGTTGTTCCGAGGCCCAACCGCTCAGGTGAAGGCCATCCTCCAACAGCGGATCGCGGAGCTTGGGAATTGCAAATGCTCCCAGTGCCAGCACCGGAACCAGTTTCAACAGTTCGCGGCGATTCATGCCCTTGCGCTCGATAGGGGTTACTCGACGCACTTCTTCGCCGGCAGGGCCAAGCGTACGAAGCACAGCGGGAGCGGCGACCTCCTCTTGTTCTTCGGCCTTGCTCGCTGCAGGCTCTTTTTCTTGCTGATGGCTCTGCTCGGACGGCCCTGCTGGAGACTGCGGGCCGTTCTCAGCCGGCTTTTGTTCCTCGGGGATATCGTCAGGCATTCCTACCTCTGTACGAACACGCTCAGTTGATCAGATTGGCGAGCCGGAGCAAAAGTTACACCGGAGAAAGGATCCAGCGCAAATTTTAGTAAAAACAGTGTTGATTGCTGAATGCTGAATGCTGCTCCTAGCTCCTAGCTACTAGCTACTAGCTCCTAGCCCCTAGTCCCTGACCTCTCCCCCCGGTGCCGTCCTTGCCAATTGACCGTCGTCATCATCCATCCCATAATCTCTGTGCCTGACGAATTTTGCTGCTCACAAGGTGGCCCCATGGTGCAGAAGAAAAGCACAAAGACCGACCGTCCGTTCCAGAGAGCTGGTGCGCGGTTAGACGACGTATTCGGCGATGCATCGAAGCGCATCGAAGACGAAACAAAGCAACTCATCGCATACATTAACGACGAACTGGTGCCCGCCATTCGCGAGCACTCCAGCACCGGGCTGCGCGTCGCCAGCGAGAAGCTGAAGCAGGCGGCCGACATGATGGATGCTGGTACAAAACAGAAAAAGGGCTGACCCCTGCGAGTCCCGCCTCTCATTATCGTGGGCACGGCGTTGCTGCTGCTCTCGGCCTGTGGCGGGCATAAGACCGCTCGTGCTCATCCCGTTCCTCCCCCGCCGACCGTCGGTCCGCCTGAACCTCCGTCACCCCCCAGCACCGAAGCGGACGTCAAGCCACCGCCGGTTTCGCGCAGTGCGAAACCCATTTACGTAGAGACTGGATTGGCCAGTTGGTACGGGCCTCCCTACCATAACCACCGTGGCGCCAACGGCGAGATTTACGATCAAAACGCCCTCACGGCTGCGCACCGAACATTGCCGATGAATTCGGTGGTACGAGTCACCAACCAAACCACAGGACGCGCGGTGGTCGTGCGCATCACTGATCGCGGGCCGTTCGTTGAAGACCGCATTATCGACCTGTCGCTGGCTGCGGCAAAGGCGGTGGATGTTTGGCGGCCGGGCACCGCGGAAGTAAAGGTCGAGGTCCTGTCCGCGCCGGCACCAATTGCGGAAGGCGGCCGTTGGTGTGTACAGATCGGCGCGTTCCAGAGCGAGAACGAAGCGCGCAAGTTGAAAGAGAAGCTGCAGGACCACTACGAAGGCGCCAACGTCATTCAGTTCACGGGACCCACAGGAGAGTGGGTGCGACTGCGTCCTCCGGGCGACGACAAACACAAGGCGCAAGAAGTCGCCAGCAAGACCCACGTGAAAGAGGGCGGAGTATTTCTGGTAAGGCTGGACTAGGAAGCAGTTGTCAGTTGCTGGTTGTCAGTTAGCAGTTGGCTCAGCCCGGCCCTCAGCACTTATCCTTCTCGCTGAATGTTTCCATCAGAAATTGGAGGCTGTCATCCTGACCGCAGGCGACGCTGGGTTTGCGTCGCTGGAGCCGAAGGGCCTGCTGTTCTGAGAGTAGGCAGGAAACAGGAATGCAGTCCAATTACGTCCCGCTTATACTGCTCGATGGTGAAGCCTGTAGGCATCAATTTCGAAGGCGGGCCCGTCATACTTGACCGTGTCGCTTTGGTAGCGCGCGGCAGGCGGCTGGAGTATTTCACCATTGCATGGAACGCCTTCGAAGCGGCCGTCGCGCTCATCTCCGGCCTTTTGGCAGGCAGCATCTCGCTTGTGTCCTTCGGTCTCGATTCAGTGATCGAAACCATCTCGGCGGTAATTCTCCTGTGGCGCCTGCACGCCGAAGATGATCTCCTGCGGCGCGAACGCACCGAACTCATAGCGCACCGCGTGGTCGGAGCCTGCTTCTTGCTACTAGCCGCCTACGTTGCAAGTGAAGCACTCCACGCGCTGTGGATTAGAGCTACGCCTGAACGCAGTGTCCCGGGCGTTCTTATCGCTATCGCCGCGATAGTGGTGATGCCGCTGCTGGGTCGCGCCAAGCGGCGCGTCGCCGAGCAAATGGGCAGTCGCGCGCTTCATGCCGACTCGCGTCAGGCTGATTTCTGTGCCTATCTCTCGGCCATTCTGCTTGCCGGATTGCTGATGCATGCATGGCTTGGCTGGTGGTGGGCCGATCCAGTTGCTGCTCTGATCATGACGCCCATCATCGCGCGCGAGGGCGTGCAAGGATTGCGCGGCCAGGGCTGCGACGATTGCGGCTGCGGACATTAGTTTGGTCGCCTCCATACGCATCTTACTGCTCAGAGGTTCACAGAAAGCCAAGCACCAATTGCCAAAAAGTTAATTGCTGGGTGCTAACTACTAGTTGCTAATCGCTAGTTGCGTCTTCTGTTTTCCGCTATTCTGGATCGAGCAGCAATTGCGATTTTGTATATGGCGCGCAAACCGGCAAGCTCCTTCGACCGCAAGTTCGTTCCGCTCTCCACCCGCTTCGATCACGCGCTGCTTTTCGCCTCCCAAGTCCATCGCGATCAGGACCGCAAGAAGAGCGGCATTCCCTACATCTCGCACCTGCTGGGCGTGGCTTCCATCGTGCTCGACTACGGTGGCGACGAGGAGATGGCCATTGCCGCCCTTTTGCATGACGCGGTTGAAGATCATGGCGGCCGCCCCATGCTGAAGATGATCGAGCAGATCTTCGGCTCCCGTGTGGCCAAGGTCGTCGATGGCTGCACCGATTCCTACGCCGAGGATCCCAGGAAGAAGGAGGGATGGGAACGGCGCAAGTTTCGTTATCTGCGTCGCATCCGTCACGAGGATGCCGAAACGCGGTTCGTCTCCGCGGCCGACAAGCTCTACAACGCGCGCGCCGTTCTGCGCGACCTTCGCTATAACGGGGATACCGCGTTCGAGCGCTTCTCCGCTCCCAAGACGAAGATTATTTGGTATTACCGGTCGCTGGTCACGGAATACCGCGCCGGTGGCGTGACTCACCTATTGAAGCCTCTGCTCGACGACCTCGATCGCGTGGTAATCGAAGTGGAGCATTTGTCTGGCTTGTTGGCGGCTTCCCCGCGCCCGCATCGCCGGCTGACCACCAAGCTCAAGAACAGACGCTAGTCACTGCAACCGTAGGCGGAGCACGTTACAATCGCAGGTTCGATGCCAGGAGATGCACGTGCCCCCAACCGAAGCCGAGCGCATTACCGAATTGCTGAAATCCGCCAAGATCATCGCTGTCGTTGGACTTACCAACACTCCCATTCGTCCGAGCTATGGCGTCTCTCACTACATGCAATCGCAGGGCTACCGAATCATTCCGGTGAATCCCAAAATTACTGCATGGCAGGGCGAAAAAGCGTACGCGTCACTGCTCGATGTCCCGGAGAAGGTCGACATCGTGGATGTCTTCCGGCGGCCCGACGCTGTACCTGAGGTGGTCGAACAGGCCATCCAAATTAAAGCGCCGGCGATCTGGATGCAAGAAGGCGTGGTACACGAAGAAGCTGCCGAGAAGGCGCGCCAGGCGGGCATCTTCGTTGTGATGGATAAGTGCATTTTGAAGGAGCACATAAAGAGGCAGTGACAAGATTTCATCACGGACACGCGGAAAACACTGCGGGCGCATGTCGTAATCCTGGCCCCAGTTATTGCTTGAAGATCACCATTCCCAGCGGCGGGATATCGAGCAGCAACGAATAGTCGTGTCCGTGAGTGGGGATTGCCTCTGTGTATCGGCCTCCGAAGTTGCCCTCGTCGGTACCACCGTAAATGGCAGCATTGCTGTTCAGCATTTCACGCCAATGCCCTTCCAAGGGAACACCGACGCGGTATCCCCGCCGGGGCACCGGAGTGAAATTGCAAGCTATGACCACCGGGGCATTCTCATCTTTCCCCAAGCGCATGTAGGTCAGGACACTGTTGTCGGAATCGTCGGCATCGATCCAGCGCCATCCGTCGGGGCTGAAGTCGTATTCGTACAATGCTGGCTCGCTGCGGTAATAGGCATTCAGATCACGCACCCAGCGCTGTATTCCCCGGTGCGGAGCAAAGCCGAGCGCATGCCAGTCAACGCTGCTGTCATGGTTCCATTCGCTCCATTGGCCAATCTCGCCCCCCATGAATAACAGTTTCTTGCCCGGCTGAGTGAACATGCAACCGAACAGCAGGCGCAGATTGGCATACTTCTGCCAGTGGTCGCCGGCCATTTTGCCGAACAGCGAACCCTTGCCATGCACCATCTCGTCGTGTGACAGCGGCAGCACAAAGTTCTCGGTAAACATATACAGCCCCCGGAAGGTCAGCTTGCTGTGATGATACTTGCGATGGATGGGATTTTTTGACATGTAGAGCAGCGTGTCGTGCATCCATCCCATGTCCCACTTCATGCCGAAGCCCAGGCCCCCGATGTAGGTCGGTCGCGACACCATCGGCCATGCTGTTGATTCCTCAGCTATGGTCTGTATATCGGGAAAAGCCTTGTAGGCGTCGGTGTTCACCGTTTTCAGCAGCGACACCGCCGCCAGGTTTTCGCGACCCCCAAACTGGTTGGGAATCCACTCGCCCGCCTTTCGCGAGTAATCGAGGTAGAGCATGGAGGCAATAGCATCCATGCGCAGACCATCGGCATGATATTGATCCAGCCAGAACATCGCGTTGCTCAGCAGGAACGCCCGTACTTCATTGCGGTCGTAGTTGAAGATCGCCGACTTCCAGTCAGGATGAAAACCCTTGCGCGGGTCAGCGTGCTCGTACAAATGCGTGCCGTCGAAATAAGCCAGGCCGTGTTCATCGTTGGGGAAATGCGATGGCACCCAATCGAGGTACACGCCGATGCCACGCTGGTGCAGGTAGTCCATCAGGTACATGAAATCCTGAGGCGTTCCGAAGCGCGCGCTGGGAGCGTAATAGCCAGTGACCTGGTATCCCCACGAACCGAAGAACGGATGCTCCATCACGGGCATGAACTCGACGTGAGTGAATCCCATATCGCTGACGTAATCTGCCAGCTTTACCGCGAGCTCTCGATAAGTCAGCGAGCGGTTACCCTCTTCGGGGATCCGCATCCAGGAGCCGAGATGAACTTCGTAAATTGAGATAGGCGCGTCGAACTTGTTATGGTCGTAGCGCGTAGCCATCCAGTCGTCATCGTTCCACTTGTAATCGAGGTCCCATACGATTGAGGCGGTGCGGGGTGGAATCTCGTTGTACAAACCATAAGGGTCGGCCTTGTTCACCTGGTACATGTGATAGCGCGAACGAATGTGATACTTGTATACCGTTCCCTTGCCCAGGCCGGGCAGGAAAGCTTCCCAGACCCCTGAGTTCCCACGTGGCGTCATAGGGTGAGAATCCGGGTTCCAGCCGTTGAAGTCGCCGACTACCGAGATACGCTCGGCGTCGGGAGCCCACACTGCGAAATAGGTGCCCTGCTTGCCGTCGAGCTCGGTCAGATGCGCCCCAAACTTCTCGAACAGCCGGTTGTGTTTGCCTTCGTTGAACAGATGAAGATCAAAGCTGGTCAGAAGCGTTGAAGCGTGCTCACCAGATGCGGTAGGTGCCATTCGTTCGTTCTCCTTATGGCTTGGATGCACTCCGCGCGAGAGCGGCGGTCGAGCCTTCATTGCTGCCGTAAGAATGCAACAAGTGTAGAGGAAATGTCGGCGGTGCGCCGAAATTGTCCTCGGGACTTCCATTAGCCGAAGACGCCATGAAGACCGTCGCCTTCCTGACGACCCTGCTTGCGATGACCGTGGTGTTAGCCGCTCTGAGCAAAACGGGCACGCTAATGCTTCGGGTCACCGATGATGCCGGAGGTTCGATCACCACAGCGCACGTCGTGATTCACCCAAACGACTCTGGATCCGCGGACCTGGTGCTGTCGTCTGGTTCGCTGTTCTGGTCGCGAAAAACATTCCTCCCCTCACCTCTGAGATCGCCACTTCACAAATCCGCAACTCCAGGGCTAGGTTGACGCGGCACGCCACATTGGTGTGTACGCGCGCTTGCGGGAGGGCCTTTTTTACCACAAAATTGCTTTGACAAGGCTGTCGGACGCAGTTACAGTTCTGCTCAATTCCATCCGGATGGCAACTAGCAGGAGGTTCCCTTGGGCGGCATACCCAGTAACTATACCGTTGACCTTGATTTGGTATCTCCTGTGGATCTGATGGGAATTCCAACAAGTTTCGACATCACTTCCCTTCCCAAAATCCAGATTGCATTGGACCACATCACGATCGAGCCAATCACCCTCAAGCCGCTAGACGTCAACGTACGTGTGAAGGAAATTCCGTCGATGCGGACTCACGTTCCTGCCGCTTTCACCGTGGGATTCTCGGTGTTGGGATTGCAAGTTGCCAGTATTCGCTTGTGTGGGGAAGCTCAGGTCATTACCGAGCCTTACGTGCCTAATCCCTGTGAGCATTGTGGCGGCGTGACCCTCCCGCCTGCTCTGGTGCCCGAGCCCATAACCACCGGGCCGCCGGCCAGCGTCCCCACAATTGCGGTTGCGCGAAGGCGAAGGGGCAAGTGAGCGCATGAAGACCCAGCCAGCGCCCCTGCGATTCAGCGGCACACCAAGCCGGCTGTTGGCTACATTGGAACGCCCGGAGTTCCCGCCTGCAAGAGCATGCCGTGTGATCTTCCCTGATACTGGTTCCCTACCGCTCAGCGTTCGTAAACTCCGCTCCGC
Source organism: uncultured Acidobacteriaceae bacterium (assembly GCA_963748225.1). GTDB lineage: Bacteria > Acidobacteriota > Terriglobia > Terriglobales > Acidobacteriaceae > Bog-257. The sequence continues at coordinate 104,460 of CAVVHW010000005.1, read as the reverse complement.
TGCTCCCCGAATTTCCACGCTAAGTTTTCGACTCCCTCGATCAACCCCGCCTGGACTTTACCAGGGCAACATCGAACTAGGCGAGGAACGCATTCCAGTCGTAATCGATGTGGCATCCCGAACCAGCCTGCGTTTCCTTCGTTCGCGGATCGTCTGCCGTGAAAAACCCGGCGCGCGGATTACGGCGGAGCTAACCCTGTTGAATCGAGGCAATGTGGAGGTCGCGGTTCCGCGCGAGGATACATTCTGCGTTTTCGCCGAAGATGGAATCGCGCGCGCCATGTATCGCGGCTTGGTGGAAGAGGAAGGCGATGGCAGGCAGCGACTGGACCGCATCATGGATGAACTTGCCAAGGCACACGGTGGACTGGTGCGGGTGACGGTCAGCGAAGGATCGGGGCCTCTGGCGCCCGAGGAGGTTCGCGAGTTGACGGTGGAGTTGCACTTTTCACACCGGCTGGTCGCCGGACACACGTATCAGGGGACCTGGCCCGTTTCAACAGCAAGTCTGGACGTTGAGATCGAGGTCGTTGCAGAATCCAATCGTAAGGAGGCCGGCCGATGAGCAGCGGCAATGCGGCGCTTACTGCATCTTTACAGGCTCTTGCCAAACTGGTCGAACAGAGCGCGCAATTGGGCATTGATTTCGTCGAGTCTCTGGCGAGCAGTTCGCCACAGCTCCTGCAAGGTCTCGGCAATCTAACCTCGGCCGGCGGACCGTTGTCACACTATAGTCCCTGCGATATTCCACCTCCTTGCTGGATGCCCAAGCCGTTGTGCGATGTGACCAGCGTTGGACGGCCGGGCGACACCGCAAGTCTGGGATTCGTGATTACCAACTGCACCATGGCGCTGCGTAAGGTGACAGTCTTTACGACTACCAAGAACGCCGGACTGACCTTCAGTTCGGCCAGCCTGGATTTGGCTCCCATGGAGCGCGGAGAGATTCGCGTCTCTCATCTCATCCCAACGGCAGCGCCAGTTGGTTCGAAGCGAGAGATCCTGATGTGGGTCCTGGGGTGCAAACTGCACTTTCTCCGCTGGACAGTCGCGGTGGCATCGATTGGAGCGAACACTTTCTTCGAGGTGGACGTGAAAGATTGTCCCGACTATATCCACCACTGGTATGACCACTTCTATTGCCCACGTCCGTGCCTCGAAGAACGAGGAAACCTCCCGGGAACACGTGGATGAAGGAAGTAACGCAACTTACCAGGACCTGGGGACGAGCGTTAGACGCGAATCTTCGTTATACCGCACTGCTCAGTGAACTGGCCGGCCGAAGCCTGGAGTTGCTGCTGGCGGCGGTTTCTGAAGTGGGCCCGCAAATCATATCAACTACAACTGCAGTGCAGGAGGTTGACCGCGTGACATCCATTCCCCCTGCCCCGGCGCCCTCGCCCGCGGCCATGGTGCTTGAGGGCGAGGCCGGAAGCCGCGCCTTCGGATTGTTTGTAGTAGAAAACAAGCTGCCAAAAGAAGTCTCCACCCAGTGTCGTAGTTGGACCGTTGGTCGATCCCGACGGTCAAGAGATTCCGTCGGTCCTGCGCTTTGAACCTGGCATCATCACTCTGGCGCCCGGCGAGCAAGTAGTTGCCCGAGTGAGCGCACAGATCAGCCGAGGCCTGGCCGCCGGCGTTCGTTACCAGGGAGAGATCAGTATTCCCGGCATTGCAGGCGCGCGCATCCCCATCATCGTCAGACGGGTGCCGAAGACAAAATCAGTAGCTGTCGCCGTCATGGAGAGTCAAGCAAACGCAGACGCGACGGAAGAAGCTGCTTCCTAGCCGTCAGCGCTCGCCGCGTAAGCACACATCGTAAACGCTAAGCGCCGGAGTTCGGCTGTCAAGAATCGAACCCGGCGAGATCCCCAAACCCATATAGGCCTACGATGACTGCGACCGCCGAACCTGTCACTGAAAGCAGCGCAGTATGGGAACTTCCCCAGCGCCTGGGCTTGACGGCGGACCTCGAACGGCTGCGGACCTGTCTCTCCACCTGGATCGCGGAGACCGACCCTGAAGTACGCCACATGATTCAGACTCAGCTTTCCGGGCCGCGCCAAATATTTTCGGCCAGTCACGATTTTTGCCTGTTATCGCTCGATGGTGGACAAGGCGCCTCCGGATGAAGTGGTGATCGCTGCCGCCGGTCTCGAGCTCCTCCACAATGTCAGCCTGATTGTTGACGACATCCTGGACCGTTCACGTTATCGCCGCGGGAATTTGTCGTTGCATTGCCGCTATGGTTTTCTTCCCGGCCTGATGACCTCGGGATACATCATGGCGGCCGCCTCCAAGCTGGTAGCCGCCGATGCCTACTCGGTCGGCTTGCTGGCGGAATTGATGCAACGCCTCGGCGTTGCGGAATGCCTGCAATGGCGGCTGCGGCGTCATGCTCTCGGCACGGAAGATTGGCGAATGATCGCGGGCGAAGACACTGGCTCGATGTTCGAAATCTGTGCTCGCCTCGGTACTCGCGATAACCGGCTGCAGAAGTTTGGCAAGACGCTGGGAATGCTCTATCACGGCTGCGATGACGTGGCCGACGTTCGCGGAACCACGGCGTTAGGCGGAGGCTCGGCGAAAGATATCGAGGACGCGATTTTAACGCTGCCGGTCGCGATCGCGATTCGAGATCCGGAAACCGCTGTGCTCTTCCGGAATGCGAACCCACAGAATCGGGCTGCGCTCACCCAGAAGCTGGTGGAGGCCTTGCCCGAGGCCGAAGTCTATCTCGACCAACTCGCCGCCGAAGCGGAGGCCGAGGCGCTGGCCAATAGCAAATACCCGGAGCGCCTGCTTTCGCTGATTCATGACACGCGCCTGCTATCCAGGGCGTAAGCAAGTGACAACGAGAAAACAATTCAAGCCAGCCGGAACTAACAGTCGCCAACCATCAGCCAAAAGCGCCGTTCGCTACGACGTGATCGTCGTTGGCGCCGGCCCGGCAGGCAGCACCTTGGCATGGCGGCTGGCATCCGCAGGCGTCAAGACGCTCGTCCTGGATGGCGCGCGCTTCCCTCGCGAGAAGGTTTGCGGCGACTACATTGAGCCTCGCGGCCTGCACGTGCTGGACAAGATGGGATGCTTGCAGACACTGGAGGCAACCGCGCCTCTTCCCATCATCTACTCTTCGACCTACGTCGATTCCAAGCGGTGCTACATCGGCCGCATTCCGTTCTACGGCGTACATAAACATCTGCCGCCGCACGGTTACATCGTTCCTCGCGACATTCTGGATAACGTCATTCTCGAAACAGCCGTTAAGGCTGGCGCGACTGTTCACCAGGAAACTTACGTCACGGGCTTCAGCCCTGATCGAAGTGGAGTGACGGTCGAAGCCACCCGTCACGGAAATCATGTTGTCTATCGCGGCCGCATGATCGTGGGCGCCGACGGAGTAAATTCTGTCGTCGCGCGCCAGGCCGGTTTGCTGGCGGACGATCCACGACACATTGCTCTATCCCAACGTGCTTACGCCGATGGCTATGAAGGAGGCATTGGAGAAGCAGCATTCTTTTTTGACGGCGACTTTTTCCCCGGCTACGGATGGATGTTCCCCATGAGCGGCGGACGTGTGAATCTCGGGGTTGGCGTCTTGAAAGAAACCTGCCAGCGTCACGGCATCGTCGTTCCCCAATTATTTCGTGATTTTTTCGAGAAGCTGAAGCGGAGCCATCCGCGCTGCAAAAAACTCAAGCTGCGTCAGACCTCCGATTGGCGGCATCGTCAAGACCTACGGCGGCGCTGGCGCCAATTATTTCGACAAGGGACTGCTGATCGGTGACGCCGGAAGTTTTGTCGATCCCATGACCGGAGAAGGCATTACGCCTGCCATGGAGTCGGCCCTCATCGCGGCGCGGGTTATTCTGGACGCACTCCCGAAGAAGCAACTCGATGCTGCGTCGTTCTCCGCGTACGAAACCGCGTATCGCAATTACTTCGATCCTTCGATGATCTTCGTGGATTTGTGTGCCGCCACTCTGCGCAATCCACACTATTGGGGATCGTGGAAGAAAGCCCTCGAGCGTGGTTGTGCCCTGGCTCAGAGAGATTCGAAATTCGCAGCGACTGCAGGCGCTTGCTTTGGAGGAATGGAAATCAATCCGGCGGGAGTTCTCGCCGAGATGTGGATGAAGACGGCTGAGAGCCTGTTCAGCATCGGTCCGCAAAGCATGCTGGAGCTTATGGATGGCCGGATCGACGCACGGCGCACTTACGTTTCAGGAAGTGGCGGGATGGATAATCGACTCGTGGGAATCACTCGTTGAGTGATCCTTTTTGGCATGCCAGTTGGACGATGGACGTTCAGCGCAAGTGGATTCATGCGCTTTCCATCATGAGAAAACGGCTGCCGGACCCGCGAATCAAAGGCGCAATCTGAACGCGCTTAGGCCTTTCGCTTTGGCTTTGCGGGTGTGCGGCGGTGCTGGTTTGCCCACCGGCTTGGAGATTTTTTCAATCTCGTTGGCGAAGTGGTCCACCGCCGTAGTGGGAAGCGTGATCATCTCGCGTAGGTACTCCCGGCTGAAATCGGTGAGCCGTCCGACGAACTGCTGCGAATCGTCGGTACCTTCACTCACTCGCGTCAGCTCGGCGCTGACCTTCTGCGTGTATTTCTCCGCCGACTCCACCCATCCGCCCCAGAATTTCAGTGCCGCCGTCACCGCGGCCAGTTGAGTGCGCGCCACCTCGACCATGATCTCCCGGATCTCTTCGCTGCTCTTCGTCGTGCCAGCTTGCGCCATGATATCCATCACCCAAACTTAGGTTAAGTGTGAGTACGATACTACGGATTTGTTACGCAATACAACGTGTCGTGCATTCCAGTTCAGCGCGAACTGGCCTACTGGTCCACTTGCCGGCACTTGCCATCACAGGGCTTGCCGCTCCATGCAACGCCCAAGGCGTGCAAGATAAGTTCGTCTTCCAGGGTCAACTTGTCGGGATCGAGGATTGCTTCGTAGGCATAGGAAACAGATTGATTGCGCGTGATACACCAGGGTTCGTGACGAACGACACCCGAACAGTGCTCACACTCTGAATCCGCGCTGTACTGATTACTGTGATACCACTTGCTGCGTTCAGTTGTGGGCATGGGCGGTCCTCCTGACTGCCTCGTGCTCACTTCATTACTTTCGGTGACGTGAACCGTCTCAAATTCACGGGCCGACGATTTAGTAATTTAAGAAAGTGCCGGCCGGAGCACGATGGAAGCAGCTTGAATCAGGTATGCCCGGAAACGTTGTGATTCTGGTCACAGGTAGGGGTGATGAGGCATGCCACTGTGGTCGTAGGCCGAACTTGGAGCGCGATGCGAGAGCAGTGACTGTTCAAGCCTTGGAGCAACAGCCTCACTCAGGGCATATAGAGTGGGCCGCCGCTTCAGTCGGATTATTCATGAGCTTGAAGATGACATCCTGCGTGGAGCGCCGCACAGCATTTCCCACCTGCACTGTTTGTAGGTCGGGCGGGTGTGGAGTCGAAGGACCACTATAGCTGCAAGCAATCTTAGTGTCCCCGTGGGCGCGGCAAGAAGTCTAGGATTGGGGCGGAAGATTTCCTTCGACTCCTCACTCCAACACCCAGCAAGCACCAACCCGGTGCCTGATGGGGGCGCCGTTTGAGCCCGCCGCTAGTGCAAAATCGTGCCGGGCGAAAGTGGGTTGCTAGTATAGGGGTCCTTTGACTCGCTACGCTGGCTCAGAATGACAGTCCGCCTCGAAGGCCAGCGCGAGAGGAGCCGGAATGAACAATTCATCCGCAGCTACATGGCGCTCATTTTGACGTAGCGTTTGAGGTCAGGCGCCATCGAAACTAGCATTCCAACCACGGTCGCTGCGACCGCAACTAAAATCAAATTCTTTAACATTTGTTTCTCTCCTCAAAATGAAATTGCCGATCATGCCGTTTTAGCGGCAGCGATCTGTTCCACAAGCTCTTCCACCATGTCAGCTGCGGCGGCGATTGAGTTTTGTACCGGCTCCGTCAATCCCATGCGGCCTTCGTCGCCACCGCAGTCCGCAGGTTCGCATCCCACCACTAACAGACGCGCCGTGATGGATCCCATCGACTGCGCCAACTGCACCACCTTGACCGGATCCATACTGTGGCCATCCAGCGGAGCCTCGTCATCCTGCGCAGTGGCGATACTGTTCAGATCCGGTTCGATCGTATAAAGCGTGCCGGGCACATCGCCTCGTGGGACCGCATCCACCAGAATCACCGCATCCCAGGGATCAAGTAACGCGTACGCCAAATCGAAGGCCCGGATACCGAAATCAACTACGCTAATGCCCTCCGGAAATTGGCGGGTGGCAAGTACGCGCGCAACCTCGACTCCGAACGCATCATCGCCGAGAAAAATATTTCCGACGCACGCAATCAGAATGCGATGGCTCATGCCGGCCCTCCGGCGTCTTCACTCAGTGCCAGCGGTTCGACTTCCTCGGGCGAGAAGAAGAATCGATGTCCGGGCTGGCGAAGCATTCCCAGGTCTCTGCCCGGATCATCTTCCAACACCACGGCCAGCTGAATCTGGTCTTCGAAGTCCTGTTCGATCGCTTCAATAATCGCGACCTGCCCTTGCAGAGCCATGTCCATGATGTCGGCAGTCTTCTGCGGCCACAGGCGGACCCGATGTCCCTTCTTCAACTCGACGCCGAAGACGCTGACGCTCTCGACTGCGGGCCGCCCCGGAAAGGGATCCCAGTTGTCGCTCATGATCCTTCCTCGTTATTGGGCACGCGCCGCATACCGCGGATGGCGCCGTGAACTTTCATGAGATGCTCCGGTGGAAGTGTTTCGGTGCGTTCAAGAATAGCGCGCGCACGAACGTCGCCCTGCCGCATCTCCTGCTTCTCTTCGTCAGTTCAGGGTAAGCACGCGCAACGCCAGCATCTCGTCCATTTCGGTCCCATCAAAAAAGTCCCCCGCGCTCTCGGGAGCCACCTGGGGATAATCGTAGAGAATGATGGGCGAGCACAGCAGCATGTCTCGCTGACCTTCCTCCCCAACCAGTACCGGAAACACACCCTTGTTTTGGCATCCAGCGGCGACGGCACGAAACCCTTCCGGAGGATCCAGCAGCGAAACGAATTCGCCACCTCGCGCACCGAGAAGCAAGTGCGCCGAAGTGAACGAGTAAGCCAGCACGCGCTCCCGTTCCGCATGTGCGGCATCATCGATAGCACTCAGGTTCGCCAGCTCCAGATGCAGCTTGAAAAGCCCGTCCTGTATGGCTTCCGCCTGGATCTCCAACTGGCCGGCGAGATGGTTTTGCGCGGGCCCAGCTTCGACGGGTCGAATCGTAATTCGAAGGCTCGCCGGACTGCGAACGAGGTCGGCGACCAGCAGATCGTTCCGATCCGCCGAGCGCTCCACGCCTTCTTCCCAGTTGGCAGTCCCTTCCGCCGATTCCTGTCGCTGTGCCAGCTGCAAGAAGCGAACGCGCACATCCAACCTCGCTTCCGCGCTCCCGGCGATAAGGCATTCGCTACTCATCCGGTACGCCTCGGCAGGATGCTGCGCCTCAGCAAAATTCTGCGGGTACAAAGTGCCGAAGTTCCAGCGCTGGCGGTTCTTCGTGGACGATGGCCGATAGGGATAGAGGATGTATCCCTCATACAACACAGCATTCGCAATCTTCTCCACCGTCGCGAAGTTCATGCCTTGACCTCGTCTTCATTTGCCGAGGCAGCCGAAGATGCGATCTCTTCTTCGGCGGGAACTATCCGTTCGACAAGCTGCTCCCAAGTCGGAATGCCATGCCGCACCTTGTACTGGTAGAGACGCTCGAAAGCATCGCGTTGCAGGCACAGCCACGCGCTGTTGGGATAATGCTCGTCCATCATCCGCTTCCAAATCTGAAGCGGCAGACGATAGTTGGCTTCGCGGTCCCAGGGTATCTGGGTCATCTGCAGTTGATCGTTGACATCGTTGTAAAAAAGCGTCCCGCTGAAGAGCACGCACAACGGTATTTCGCCGGATTCCAAGCCGTGAAAATATTTGGTCGCGGCAACATTGAAGTCGAAGCTGCACGGCAACTGCAGATCGACAATGGTTGCGCCGGTGAAACCGGGCACCGAAACGCTGGTATTCATCCACAGCAGCGAACGAACGGTCCTACCCCATCGCTCCGGTTCGCCGAACAGGTCATGCAATTTCTCTTTCTCCGGAGCCGCATAACCACGCCGCGTCGGTTCGATTTGCACCTGGCAGCGCAGGCTCAAGCTATGTACGGCTTCGTCACCAGGCAGGTTGGCGATGCGCAGCTTCAAGGCCAGCAATGGCACGGCTGCGTACGGTACCGCTTCTGCGCCCTCAATCCGGAAGCTCAGCTCAGGCATGCATCGTCTCCGTCTTGCTAACGCACTTGCTCTTCAGCGCCGTAAAGAAGCCCTGTATCTCTTTCCACACCTCGGTCCCGCCCGACAGCCCCCGCCAGTGCATGCGAATAAGGCCGACCAGGCGATAACACTCGTCGATGGGCGCCAGGAAGTATTCTCTTGTGAGACCCACGCGGTTGATTAAGAGCGCTTCGACATCAGGGTGTATCGCTTGCAAGGCAGCGCTTTGCGCAGCAATGTCACCCCAGGCCTCAAGACTCAACAGCGACTCGGTTGCACCAGCCGGGCTGGGATACATGGCCACCATTTTGCCGGAAGCGCCGTCGCGATAGAAAAACGCCAGGTTAATGGGAATCATCAGCGACTCCCACTGTGCGTCGGAGACGTCGAAATCCTTCAGTAGCAGGGCACGTCTGGGGACACGTCGATAGCGCCCGCCGGCCTGCCCGTCAAACAGAATGGCGCACGGTTCGCAGGCACAAAGAATCTGCCGCGTCGCCGGCTCCAGCAAATGCGCGTGCTCGGCCACGACCGCCGCGCTGCATAATTCGCACTGCTCGGCGGGAATGCGTCTGCGGGCAAACTTCCGCAAGACAGCGAAAGCATTCTCACGCTCGACCCCATTCCCGGGCGCATCGCTCATCGTGTTCCTTTTCTTGCGCCCGGCTACGCGGGGGGAAAATTCGGCATGCGCGGATCAATCGGCCGGCGCTTATCGGCGTTAATTCCTGTCGAGTCTCTGGAGGTGCGGCCGTCGCCTTTGCGGCCCGGCTCTCGTTTATTCAGGGTCCATTCCTCTCCCTTATGAACTCCCGGGGTGTGTGACGGACTATCCGGCGTCGTGTCTTGGCGCACCATAAGGTAATTCTCCTTTTTGCCAGCCTTCAGGTAATTACGACCAGCTTTGACGAGCTGGGTTGCTGCATGAGTTCCACCATGATTTGCTCTGCGTCGGGAGCAGCTTCGGTCACCGCATCCTCCACGGCGCTCTTCATGCTCGCGGCCGTCGAGCCGCATCCCCCGGCTTCTTTTTGCAACCGGAGTTTTACTACGCCATCCACGACGCTGACAAGTTCAACCTCGCCTCCATTTGATTGCAGGACGGGACGCACTTTGTCCAGCGCACGAAGCACCCTGGTCTCCATGTCCTCGGGATGAAGCCCGTGCAGGAGAAGCACGCTCGCCACTAAATCATCTTCTAGGAGTTTGCCGGTGACGCGCTCGCCTTCGCTGCTTTGGGAAAGTATCTCCAACACTTGTTCGAGAGCCGCGCCGTGCAGCTCCATAACGGACTGGACAAGCTCAAGCGCCGCCGTGTGCAACTCCGGGTCGCTAGCTCGCTCGAGCTTGTTGACCAGTTCTTCGATACGTTCCGTGCGTACGTGGAACTCTCGCTTCTCTGTCATCCGTGCTCCAAGACTTCTGCTATTTGTGTCCCACTCCGAACATCGGGGAATGGCGAGTCTCCAGCACCTTGCCGTCTCCCAGGTACATGTGAACACCGCACGGCAGGCACGGATCGAAACTACGCACTGCGCGCATGATGTCAATCCCCTTGAACTTGTCCGGCCCATTCTCTTCGAAGATCGGCGTGTTTTGCACCGCATCCTCGTAGGGTCCGGGCGTTCCGTAGATGTCGCGCGGATTGGCATTCCAGGGCGTTGGCGGATACGGATGATAGTTCGCGATCTTGCCATCCCGAATCACGACGTGGTGCGACAGCACTCCACGCACCGCCTCGTGGAAACCGCAGCCGATTGCTTCTTCGGGCACCCTGAATTCCGACCAGGTCTTGGTGCGGCCGGCCCTCATCTCATCCAGCGCCCTCTCCACGAAGTACAACGCCGTAGCTGCAGCATAGGCCTGGAAGTAGGTGCGTGCGCGATCACGTTCTATGGCGTTGCTCCACTTCGGAATCTTCCATTCGAACTCCGCCTCCGGCAGCATTGCGGTCTTCGGCAGATTGATCTTCACGCTGTTCCCTGTGGCCTTGACGTAGCCGATGTCCACCAGTCCGGACAACGCGGTCGACCACAAACGGGCAATCGGTCCACCGCCAGTATCGAGCGCAAGATGATCTCCGGTGCGCTTGTCGAGCCAACGTGGTGACATGACCCAGGTGTAATTCTTGTTGAAGTCGCGATTCTGCGGACGCGGGATGGTCGTCTGGTTCCACGGATGCTTGCGGTCCACCTTGTTTCCTAATGGATCGGTGGGCACGAACATCTCCGAGTTCTCCCAGTCATCGTAGTAAGAGCTGCCCAGCAGGATGCGAATGTTCAAATTGATGTCGATCAGCTCGTTTGTCACCAACTGGCCGTCAACGACCACGCCGGGGGTGACATACATTGCCTTACCCCATTCGGACATGCGCTTATAGGTATAGTCGCAACTGTCGGGGTCGTTGAACGAGCCCCAGCATCCCAGCAGGACTCGACGCTGTCCAACTTTTTCGTAGCCCGGCAGCGCCTCATAGAAGAAGTCGAACAGGTCATCGTGTAGCGGGACCACCTTCTTCATGAATTCCACGTACTTCATCAGCCGCACCAGGTAGTCGGTGAACAACTGAATCGTGGCGACCGTTCCCACACCGCCGGGGTACAGCGTCGAGGGATGCACGTGGCGCCCTTCCATCAGACAGAACATCTCGCGCGTCATACGGCTCATGGCGAGCGTCTCGCGGTAAAATTCGCCACTGAACGGATTTAGAGCGCGCATGATGTCGGCGATGGTCTTATAACCGTGCTTGTCGGCGTTGGGACAGGCTTTGCTCTGTGCTTTCTCCCAAACGCCAGGGTTGGTCTCTTTGACCATCTGTTCGCAGAAATCTACCCCGACCAGATTGTCCTGGAAGATGTTGTGGTCGAACATGTATTCGGCGGCTTCGCCGAGATTGACGATCCATTCCGCCAGCGCGGGTGGCTTCACCCCGAAGGCCATGTTCTGGGCATACACCGCGCAGGTGGCGTGATTGTCGCCGCAAATGCCGCAGATCCGGCTGGTAATAAAGTGCGCGTCACGAGGGTCTTTGCCCTTCATGAAAATGCTGTAGCCGCGAAAGATTGACGACGTGCTGTAGCACTCGGCGACTTCGCGGTTTTCGAAATCGATCTTCGTGAAAATTCCCAGGCTGCCAACGATACGGGTAATCGGGTCCCAGTGCATCTCCACGAGGTTTCGCTTCTTGGTCGAGATATCCGGCCGTACTTCGGTAGTTGTGCCCATCTCGTTCATCCTTTCCGCGCTAGTGCGCTGAGGGGCGATAGCCCGTGGTGAGTGACGCGCCGCGATGCCGCCATTTCGGTTCTTTGTTGACAGTGTTGTTGGTGATACCGCGCAGCATGCGTATCACTTTGCCGTACTTGCCAATTCCCAGGGTAGAAACGCGAGCGCCCGGCGGTTCATCCATGAACGGCATGAACTTGTCGGGGAAGCCAGGCATGGTACAACCGATGCAAATGCCGCCTACATTCGGGCAGCCGCCAATGCCGCGCATCCAACCACGCTTGGTGACGTTGCAGTTCACCACCGGGCCCCAGCACCCCAGCTTCACAATGCATTTCGGCGAACCGTACTCTAGCGCGAAGTCGCCCTGCTCGTAATACCCGGCGCGGTCGCAGCCTTCGTGAATGGTCTTGCCGAAGAGCCAGGTTGGGCGCAGTTGATCGTCCAACGGAATCATGGGAGCCAGTCCCGATACCTGGAACAACAGGTACAGCACCGTCTCCATGAAGTTGTCGGGCTGTACCGGACAGCCCGGCACATTTACGATTGGCAATCCGGCCTTGGAGCGCCAGCCCCACCCCAGGTAATCCGCCAGCCCCATGCAGCCGGTTGGATTTCCCGCCATGGCGTGAATGCCGCCGTAGGTCGCGCAAGTACCGGCGCCGATGACGGCAAGCGCCTTGGGCGCCAGACGGTCGATCCAGTCACAAGTCTTGATGGGCTGACCCGTTCGGTCGTCCGTCCCCACCGCGGCCCAATAGCCTTCACTCTTAATGCGCTCGTTAGGAATGGAGCCCTCCACTACCAGCACGAACGGATCGAGTTCCCCTTTTTCGGCTTGATAGAAAAACTTCATGAACTCGTCGCCATTCTCGTAGGCGAGCACCGGATTATGAAGATAGACCTTGGGCAAACCTGGTATCGCGCCCATTACTACGTCTTCGACGCTGGGTTGCTCGGCGGCGGTGACTGACACGCTATCGCCATCGCACCCGAGGCCCGCCGTGATCCACAGAATATGAACTTCCTTGACCGGCGAGGCTTTCGTCAGCGATGACTGCGGTTGGCCCTTGCGAATGGAACTAGGCTCTTCCGGCATAAGCTCTCCTTTCCTAATGCGGCAAGACACACCCCCTAGAGAGGCATGTCAAGAGTGACAAACACAGAGGTGACGTCACGACCCAAGAGGGCAGTGGCGCTCGCTTCTAAATTTTGAGGCGTTGCAACGGGAAAATTTTGTGGCTTCGTTTTTAAGAAAATTGCGATCGTGCAGATAGGGATATCGCGAATGCTTCTCCACACCCCGGGATTTGGCAGACCGACCAACATCCCTTAACCCCACATTTCGAACTTACGGCGAACTTCGAGTTGACGCGCTCTGAACTCCGACGCGCTTAAAGCAGATGGTTACGGTCTAGAATTCGAGTCCGAGTCCCCACAACTCGTGCTCAACCCCGCTGCGATGCCAACCACTTGCTGGATGGTTGTCCCCGCTAACAAATTCTTGGCAGTTGCTCGCCGAACATGACATCCACGACGCGAGTACCGCCGATCTCGGTCTTCATCAGTACCATGCCGGCATGATCGGCAACGACTTCGCCAATCACGACGGACGCCACACCCAATCGGTGCCGGCGCATGTGCTGGACAATCTCAGCCGCTGCCTCCGCCGCAACTATCGCGACCAACTTGCCTTCGTTGGCCACATAGAGCGGATCCAGTCCTAGAATTTCGCAGGCGCCTTTCACCGTCTCGCGCACGGGAATATCGTGCTCCTGCAGCAGCATTCCGACCTGCGACCGGCCAGCGATTTCGTTCAGCGTGGTGGCCACGCCGCCGCGGGTTGGATCGCGCAGGCAGTGGATTGCCGGCACTCCGTCGCTGCCGGTCACCTCCAGCATCGTGCTGACCAGCCCATACAACGGCGCGCAATCGCTTTCGATGGCGCCTTCGAACTCCAGATTTTCGCGCTGCGACATGATCGCCATTCCGTGATCGCCGATAAATCCGCTAAGGATGATCTTGTCGCCAGGACGCGCACGGTCAGCCGAAATGTCCACCGGCCGATCGATTACGCCAAGGCCCGTCGTCGTGATGAACACCTGATCGCCCTTACCCCGATTGACAACCTTGGTATCGCCGGTCACCAGTAGGACTCCGGCTTCACTCGCTGCGTCGCGCATCGATTCCACCACCCGGCGAAGATCGTCGGCCGCCAACCCCTCTTCCAGAATGAAAGCTGCGGCCAAGTACAGCGGGCGGGCACCGCTCATGGCGAGATCGTTCACTGTGCCATTGACTGCCAGTCGTCCAATATCTCCGCCAGGGAAAAAAATGGGCGTGACCACGAACGAATCCGTGGTGAAGGCCAAGCGGGTACCATTCACCTGAACAACCGCCTGGTCGTCCAGCTTGTCGAGGATGGGGTTGGCGAATGCCGGGCGGAAGATTTTGTCGATCAACTCCGCCGTCAGTTTGCCGCCGCTGCCGTGGCCAAGCACGATCTGTTTGTGCTCGAAGATCGGTAGCGGACACGAACCAAAAATTACGGCTTCGCTCATAGCACCTCGAAGTAGCTGGTTAGATCACGTCCTCTTCGCCCATCGCCACATGCGTAAGGTCCCACAGAATATGCAGCAGCGCGACGTGCGACTCCTGAATGCGATGAATGCTGAAACTAGGCACGATGAAACAGTAGTCGCAAGCATCGGTCATACGGCCGCCATCCTTGCCAGAGAATCCGATGGTCAGCATGTTCTTACGGCGGGCCGCCTCTAATGCGTAGATCAAGTTTGGCGAGCTGCCACTGGTGGAAATGGCCAGCGCCATGTCGCCGGGCTTGCCCCAAAGATCGATCTGGTCCACAAATATACGAGCAAAATCCTTGTCGTTCGAAATCGCCGTCAGGACCGGTATCTGGCTGACCAGGTCCAGCGCGGGCAAGGCTCGCCGCTTTTCGATGATGGGGTGGATGAACTCGACCGCGACATGCTGCGCGTCGCACGCGCTGCCGCCATTTCCCATCACCCAGAGCTGATGTCCCTCGCGAAAACGTTCTGCCATCTTCTGGCTTAGCTCGCCGATGGAACCAGCGTAGTGCTCGAAGAACTTCTGCTTCACTTCCACCGACTCCCGGCATTTGTGCATGACCTTCTCGCGCCAGGGATCGGGCGGCAGCGACGAATTCCGGGCGTCGCTCGCGGAAGTGCCAGGCTGGGTCATGCGGCTCCTCCGGTGGAAATCGCGGTCAAGTTGACGTCATCCTTATCTCGCCGCAGGTGCCTGCCGTAGGCGTAGTAAGCGGCGCACGCGCCCTCGGCTGAAACCATGGTGGCCCCCAACGGATGCTGGGGGTTGCACTCGGTGCCGAACGCCGGACAATCGTGCGGCTTCTTGATGCCCTTCAGAATTTGACCGCTGATGCAAACTTCGGGCTCGTGGGTGTCAATCTCCTTCACGTCGAAAAGTTTTTCCGCATCATGATCGCGGAACTCCCAGCGCAACTTGTAACCGCTCTTTGGAATCGTGCCGACTCCGCGCCACTTGCGATCGGCGATTTCAAACACATTGGCGACAAGCTTCTGCGCCGGTTTGTTCCCTTCCCGATCCAAGATGCGCGAGTATTCGTTCTCGACCTCGGCGCGTCCGGTCTCGAGTTGCCGTATCGTCATCAACGTTCCTTGCAGGATGTCCAGCGGCTCAAAGCCGGTTATGACGATTGGTACTTTGAAACGGGCGCTGAGTGGTTCGTATTCCCGATATCCCATGACGGCGCAAACGTGTCCCGGCCCTAGGAAACCCTGCACCCGGTTCAGTGGTGATTGCAGGATGGCGGCAATCGAAGGCGGTACGAGAACATGAGAGACCAGGATGGAAACGTTTTTCACTCCTTCCTGTTGGGCTCGCCATACCAACATGGCGTTGGCGGGCGCAGTAGTCTCGAAACCAATGGCGAAGAAGACTACTTTCTTGTCGGGATTGGCGCGGGCGATCTTCAGGCAATCCAGCGGCGAGTAAACAACGCGAACATCGCCGCCTTGCGACTTGATTGTAAACAGATCGCCGTCCGATCCGGGCACGCGGAGCATGTCGCCGAAGGAACAGAAGATCACGTCGGAACGGCGGGCAATGGCATGCGCCTTGTCGATCATTTCCAGCGGCGTGACACAGACGGGGCAGCCGGGTCCATGCACCAACTCGATGTCCGGCGGCAGCAGGTAGTCGATTCCATGCTTCACAATGGAATGTGTCTGCCCGCCACACACTTCCATAATCACCCATGGCTTGGTCTGAATACGGTGGATTTCATCGACGATCTTGCCGGCCAACCGTCCATCGCGATATTCATCCAGATATTTCATTGCTTGTGTCCCCCACCGCCAACTTCATTCACGACCGGCGCATTGAGTTCGGTCAGCTGGTCCATTTCCTCGAGCAATTGGTAAGTACGCTGCGCTTCTTCTTCATCCACCCGACTGATAGCGAAGCCCACGTGGACCAGAACGTAGTCGCCGACCTGTGTCTCCGGAACATATTCGAGGCAGGCCTCGCGCACGATGCCGCCAAATTGGACTTTGGCCATGCGCATACCGCCCTGATCGAAAGCTTCGACTACCTTGCCAGGTATCGCCAAACACATGTCAGTCTCCTCTGCGCAAAATTTCATTGGCAATAACTGCCTGGCCCAGCGAGATTCCCCCGTCATTGGGAGGAACCAGGGCATGCAGATAAACCTCGAAGCCATCGCTCTGCAATCCTTCCACGGCGCGGCGCAGCAGGTACATGTTCTGGAACGTACCGCCGCTCAGGCACACGCGGTTTAGTGGCTCCCGCTCACGGATACCCCGGCACACTTCCACGATCGCGGCTGCGATAGTGTTATGGAAACACCCAGCGATGTCGCCGGACGGTTTCGATCGTGCCAGGTCTTGCACAATACCGTCGATCATGGGCCGCATGTCCACCTGTGCCGGCTCACCTTCATCCACCTTAAAAGGATACCTCTGTTCGAAGTCGATCGGCGCAATCATTTCCAGTTCGATCGCCGCTTGCCCTTCGAAGTTGACCTCTCGCCGCAAATTAATGAGGGCGGCAACAGCATCGAACATACGGCC
Organism: uncultured Acidobacteriaceae bacterium; assembly: GCA_963748225.1. Taxonomy (GTDB): domain Bacteria; phylum Acidobacteriota; class Terriglobia; order Terriglobales; family Acidobacteriaceae; genus Bog-257. The sequence goes on along the minus strand of CAVVHW010000005.1, from coordinate 87,770 downwards.
ACAGGAAGAGGTCTCAACAGTGTTGATGCCGCGTGCGAGCATGGTGTCTACCAGTTCGACTTGTTTTTCCGGAATAGTCTCGAGGAACTGCAAGCCCGGCGGTCGACACTTCGGACCGAACGTGTCATGCAGGTAGCTGAGCGCCATCCGCCACGGCTGCCGCACGGCCGCATCGCCGCCCGCCATGGGGACGTAACGCAAATGCGCCCGCCGCTCGAAGCCTGCGAAGTCGGCAACTAAGAACTCCCCACCCCAGATCCTCGCATCGGTGCCGTAGCCCGTCCCATCGAACGCTACGCCGATTACCTTGCCGCTCAGATGGTTTTCGGCCATGCAACTAGCAATGTGCGCATGATGATGCTGAACCCCGATTTTTTGTTCCAGCGGTAGCTTTAGAGCGAAGCGCGAGCTCATGTAATTGGGATGCAGATCGTAAGCCACCGCCCGAGGTTCAACCCGAAAGAGCTTCTTCAGGTTCACCAGCGTTTCCTCGAAGAACACTAACGTCTCGTAATTCTCCAAATCGCCAATGTGCTGACTCAGGATTGCGTAGCTACCCTTGGTCAGACAAAACGTATTCTTCAGCTCGGCGCCGCAGGCCAGGACCTCGCTCAGCGGGACACCGAGGTCCACCGGGTGCGGCACGTATCCGCGCGAACGCCGCAGCACGCGCTCGCGTCCCTCAAGCGTGCGTACCACAGAATCGTCCGTACGCATGTAGATATCGCGATTGTGAAACACAAACCAATCGGCTACCGGCTGCAACCGCTCCCAGGCTTCTTCGTTTGAGGTGACAATGGGCTCTTCGCTGATATTGCCGCTGGTCATCACCAACGCCGTGAACTCCGGCGGATCGTCCGGCGAGTCACTGAACAATAGATAATGCAGCGGCGTGTAGGGCAGCATGACGCCAATCGTGTTATTGCCGGGAGCAACCGCCGGGGAAATGTTCGCGCCAGGCAGGCGGCGCAGCACGACAATGGGCCGTCGTGGGCTGAGCAATGCGGCGCGGTCCGTGTCCGTGACCAGGCAAAAACTTTCGACCGTGGCCAGGTCTCGCGCCATCAATGCGAAGGGCTTGTCGCTACGGCGTTTGCGGTTCCGTAACAACTTCACGGCGTGATCATTCTGCGCATCGCATGCCAGCAGAAAACCGCCAAGCCCTTTCACCGCTACGATTTTTCCTTCACTTAGCAGCTGGCGCGCCCGGCGGATAATCGCGGCCGATCCCGCTGGGTTGTAGTCCATATCTCCAGGAAACGCCGATCCCGATTCCGCGATCGCCAGCGCCGGGCCGCACATTGGACAGGCATTCGGCTGCGCGTGAAAACGCCGATCCGTCGGGTCGTCGTATTCCGCCTGGCACAGCGCGCACATGCGAAACGACGACATCGTCGTCATCGGACGATCGTAGGGAATGTCTTGAATGATGCTGTAGCGCGGCCCGCAGTTGGTGCAGTTGGTAAATGGATATCTGAAGCGGCGGTTCGTCGCGTCTCCGAAGTCATGCCAGCACTCATCGCACGTCGCCATATCGGGCGACACCAAAACGAACTCGCCGGCTTCCGAATGGCTGTGTTGGATTATGAAGTCGTTGTCGCCGAGCGGCTCGAGGTCAACCGCGGTGACTTCCGCGACCAATGCCAGCGGCGGTGGGCGGTGCTGCAGTGCGTCCAAGAACTTCCGGGCGCTCTCGTCGGTGCCCTCAATCTCAATGCTCACGCCGGCCGATGAGTTGAAAACGTATCCGGTCAGCGATAATTCACGCGCGAGGTTGTAGACGAATGGCCGGAACCCTACACCCTGCACAATACCGCGCACACGTATTTGTTTGCGGATTAGCAACGGACTTATCGTAGTCGCCATAGGGGCGAAGTCCAGGCTTGAGAAGACGTGGCGCGAATACCCACCGGAAAAACCGGACAGTCGCACCCGTCTTCCTCACTTACTCACTTAAGCGCGCGCGCCCCGGAATGTAACACAAATATTCGCCGTTCCCATTGTAGCTAATGAAGGCGCCAGCCTACAGACGGGGAAACCCTGTATTGCTCTTCGGGACAAATCGGCAACACTGACGAGGGATTTTGCGGTGGCTCGCCGGCTGCGGTTTCTCGGTTGTGCAGATCAACTTGAAAAGAAGCGCCCCACCCTTTGCTGTTCACAAGAGTGGGGCTGCAAGCGTTTCTGCAACTTTCCCTCCGTCGGCTACGTGCCCTGTTCGAGACCTTTGTTGACGAGTACCTTAACGTCAACCCTGCGATTGATGTCGCGGCCCATGGCGTCCGAGTTAGGCGCGGCTGCATGAGTCGCTCCGTAGCCGGCTGGCGCAAGAATGCGGCGCACAAATCTGTTTCTGTCCAGCGGGAGCCAGACGGTCGGATTGATGCCGGGTTGCGGCACGGTCAAGCGTGCTCAGCTGATGGATTTGGGGATACTCGTAGAATTACAACGGAAGCCCGCAAAGAGACATAGCCTCCAAGGCATGGTAACTACGTATCGAAGTCGCGGTAACCACTGTTGATTTGAGCACTTCCGCACCTTTTCCCGTGTCTTCGGCCTTCTCTGCGGGTATGCTTACCCTGTATTGGGCGGCAGTGCCCAGTCGGCCCTTGTAATCTCATGGAGATAGCCCAAGATCGGCCCTCCGGCTTCGGCCTATACATCTGGCCGGGTGTGAGTGTTGTCCTTTTGCTGCTGCGCGTCATGCTGTCGCACGCGCTACAGCGAACTGCCTTCGACAGCTACAACAGCCTGCTAGTCTTCGTTCTACTTCTCCTCTGTGCCGGAATTGCCACTCTGAACGCTGTGTCCAGAACTCAAGGCAGTCGAGCCTTCTGGACACTTCTAGCGGTGGGTTTTGGGTTGTGGGCCGTCGACGCGTGGCTCTGGGTGTATTACCCCACCATTCGCGGGCAAGACATCCCTGATGGATCGGTCGCCGATGCGGCGCTGTTCCTCCACATTGTGCCTTTCATGGCAGCCTTGGCCACCCGGCCGCATCTGAACCTGCGGGACCAGAAGTTCTATCGAACCACGCTTAACTTCTTCCTGTTGCTGTTCTTTTGGGTTTTTCTCTACGCCTACCTGGAGTTTCCGTATCAGGTGCAGTTTCGTAACGGCGCAATCTACAATTTTCGCTACGACCGGCTGTACCTTCTCGAATCTCTGGCTTGGATAGCGGCGCTAGGCATTCTCGTATTCCGAACCAGAAATCCCTGGAAGTCTATTTACGGTCACCTGTTCATCGCCTCTGGGCTCTATGCCGCCTGCTCCTGGTTTATAAACCTTGACATCGACGCGAACTCGTATCGTGGCGAAATGCTTTACGGTCTCGGGTTGCTGGCGTCGCGCTGTTGGTTCGTGTGGGCACTACTGAGGGCCCGCCAGCTAACCCCCGATCCGGTAAGGAAAACCAGCCCCGACACCAGCGACGCGAAATACACTCCGCTGCTCGCCATTGTCGTGGTCGGCGCGATCTTACTAATTGCCCTCACTGAGCTGTTTCAGTTCGAGCCCGTGCCCGGAATCCACCGCACCCAACTGGTTGTGGCATTGGTTTTCGTTTTCCTCTTCGCGATGGCGATCTTCGTCAAAGAATATCTGGATAACCGTGAACTAATTGGCGAGGTTAAGTCCACGGAAGCACTACAAAGTGCCATCCTGTCGTCGCTCGACAATGAAATTGCCGTACTCGATAAGAATGGCTGCATCGTGACCGTCAACGAGGCGTGGGCACGGTTCGGGCTGGAAAATCCCGGCTCACCCGATGGTCTTGGTTCCGGCGCTAATTACCTTGCCGCCTGCCAAGCTTTGACCGACACCTCAACCGAGGTACGAGAAGTAATTGCCGGAATTGAGGCCGTGCAGAAGCGTTTGATTCCGCGCTTCTTCCGCGAATACGCAAGCCCGTCGGCGGCCACGCAACAATGGTACCTGCTGACGGTTACCCCTCTCGACACCGTCGAGGGTGGAGTGGTGATATCACGCAAAGATATTACCGCGCTTAAAGAGACCGAGGCGGCGCTGCGAGAAAGTGAAACGCGATTTCGCAATATGGCTGATACAACGCCGGCGCTGATGTGGATGGCCGGCCCCGACATGGGGGCCGTCTACTTTAATCAGAATTGGCTCGACTTCACGGGACGGTCACTTGCCGATGAACTCGGAACTGGGTGGGTGGCGTCGGTTCATCCCGACGACGTACCGGGATGTCATCAACTCTATGAGGCGGCCTTTGCCGCGCGGGAACGCTTCCGCATGGAGTTTCGTTTGCGCCGCCATGATGGAGAGTACCGCTGGATTGTTGATATGGGTGTACCTCGGTTCAACGCAGATAATTCCTTTGCCGGATATCTGGGCTCGTGCATGGATGTGACCGACCACAAGCTGGCCGAAGAGATGCTTCACAATCTGAGCCGTCGCTTGATTGAGGCCCAGGAGCAGGAGCGGCGGCGGATCGCGCGAGATCTGCATGACGACATCAACCAACGTCTGGCGTTGCTGGGTGTCAAGATCGGCGCTTTGAAGCGGCATCTTCCGCTCTCGCAAGAGCAGCTGCTGGAGCGGCTGCGCGATCTCAACGAGCGCACGGTAGACATCGCTACCGGCATTCACGCTATTTCCCACAAATTGCATTCGTCGCAACTGGATTATCTGGGCCTGGTTTCCGCGGTGGAGGGCCTGTGCACCGAGTTTTCATCCCAGCAACATGTGGAAATCGATTTCGTTCATCATGATGTGCCCGCGGCTCTCCCGCAACAAGTCTCGCTGTGTTTGTTTCGAGTGCTGCAGGAAACCTTGAGCAATGCCGTGAAACACAGCGGTTCAACATCGTTCGCGGTGCAACTCTCGGGCTCGTCGGGAAAGCTTTATCTCACGGTGCGTGACACCGGCGTGGGCTTCGACGTCCAGGCGGCACAGAAGGCCACGGGACTCGGACTCATCAGCATGCGGGAGCGCGTCCATGCGGTCAATGGAACCATGGCGATATTGTCCAAGCGCAACTGCGGCACCGAAATCAAGGTCACCGTCCCCCTGGAAGCTGTCATGAGCAAGGCGGTCGGCCGATCCTGATTCGCCAACCGCTATAAATACCCTATTCTTGGCGGGCGAATAGTCTGATATCCTGCCGTGACGAATTTCGCATCTTCTGGCGTCGATTTACCGAGCGAACCGGAGAGGTCTGCGTGGAAGGGATCAATTGGCCAACCCCAGGGAGGACAGCGCTGGGTTGCATCCTCCTGTTCATGTTGAGTCTGGGAACCATCGGCAGCGCGGCCCAGGAACCAACTGACTCGACCGACGCTCTGACCGTCGATCAGGCCGTCCAATTGGCCCTCGCCAACAATCGAAATCTGAAGATTGTCTCCCTCAGCCTCGATATTTCCAAACAAAAGTTGCTGGCGGACAAGACCAAGCGCTATCCCGCTTTAAATACTTACGTGTTCGGCTCGCAATTGCTCGAGCCTATCAGCTTTACGGTGCAAGCCGGCCAGTTCGGAACCTACCCCGGTATTGGGCCCATCCCGGCTACCAACACAAACATCACCACACCCAGCCAACCCACCGCGTACATCTTTGCCACTGCGGCTCAGCCTCTCCTCACGCTCTACAAGATCAATCTCTACATTCACGGACAGGCATTGTCGGTGGAGCAGGCTGCCCAAAACGTGCGCGAGGAGCGAATTTCCATCGTCGATGACGTGCGCCAGGCTTATTACTCGATTGTCGAGATCCAGAACGCTATCGCGGCCACTGAAGCGAGTATCAAGCAGTACGAGGAACTGGATCGGATCACGGCCCAGTATGTCGCCGAGCAAGTTGCGTTGAAGTCTGAAAACCTCGAGGTCAAGGCCAAACTAGCGGACGAGCAGTATAAGCTCCTGCAGTATCAAGACAAGCTGCAATCGGCCAAGGAGAACCTCAACAATTTGTTGGGGCGTGACATCAACACCCAATTTCATGCGCTTGATGTAACCGAATTGTCCGCGACGGAGGAAAATCTGCAAGCCGCACAAGCCCAGGCGCTGGCTCAGCAACCGAAGGTGAAAGAAGCCGAAATAGCCGTGAAGCAGGCTGACAACGCCAGACGCCTCGCGAAAGCGCAATATCTGCCTGATCTCGGTGTATCGTTCCACTATCTCTCACCATTTGGAGTAAATTTTGTTCCTACCAATGTTCTGGCGCTCGGTCTTGAGTTCAACTGGGAGCCGTTCGACTGGGGGCGGCGTAGGCACGAGGTCGATGAGAAAACCTTCGCCGTGGAACAGAGCAAGCTAACCCTGGACGACACCAAAGCGCAGATCCTGATCAATGTGGACGACCAGTTCCGCTCTCTGCACGAGGCGAGAGTTGCCGTAACCGTGGCCATCGCCAAGCGAGAGTCTTCGACCGAGAAGCTGCGCGAAGTCACAAGCAAGTACGGACAGAAAACCGCGCTGCTGCGGGATGTCTTGCAACAGCAATCGGCAGTTGAAGCTGCTAATGCCGATTACAACGAAGCCATGGCTACCTTTTGGACCGCTAAGGCGAACTTCCAAAAGGCAATCGGCTCGGAGTGAAACCCATGCACAAAATTCGACAGGTGAAGCTGGAATCGATCGGGGTGCTGGCTCTGATTACGGCAGTGGCCGCGATCATGCTTGTCGGTTGCAGTAAGGCAACGTCGGAACAAAGCGCGCTGGTGCCGGTGCGAACCGCCGCAGTACAGACCATCGACACCGGAGTCGGCAATACCTATTCGGCCAATATCCAGCCCTACCAGCAGGTTGAACTTGCGTTCAAGTCGAGCGGCTACCTCGCCAGTATTCGCCAGGTGCGCGACGCCGACGGTCACATGCGCAATATCGACCAGGGAGACTACGTCACCAAGGGAACTGTGCTCGCCACGGTCCAGCAGGACGACTTCCAGCAGAAGCTTGCCCAGGCCAAGGCCCAACTCGACAAATCGCAGGCCGATCACGAGCGCGCCAGCCTGTCCTTTGGGCGTATGTCAGCACTCTATGCCGTTGGCGCTGCCACTAAACCAGATTACGACGATACCGATGCGCAGAACAAAAGCACAGCGGCTGCCGTGGACGCAGCCAAGGCACAGGTCACGGAAGCACAGATTGCACTCGACTATTGCCAACTCAAGGCGCCCTTCGATTCCTGGGTCCTCAAACGAAATGTTGATGTCGGGATGTTGGTAAGCGCGGCGACCAGCGGCTTCACCCTGGCCGACACTCGTTCCGTAAAGGCGGTGTTTGGTGTTCCGGATACGGCTATCGCGAGGGTCAAACTTGGAAGTCCGCAGACCGTCACCACCGAGGCTCTGCCCAACTCATTTTCTGGTCACATAACGTCCATCTCGGCGGCAGCCGATCCGAAGAGTCGCGTTTACTCTGTCGAGGTCAGAATCGATAATCCGCAAAACCTGCTCAAGTCGGGAATGATCGCTTCCATCTCGATCGGAACCGGACAACCAATTAGTCGGGTCACCGTTGTACCCTTGTCCGCTGTGATTCGAAGTCCCGCGAACCCGAATGGGTTTGCGGTGTACGTGGCAGAAGCCAGTGGAGACACCGCGAAAGTGCACACTCAGGACGTCACGTTGGGCGACACCTACGGCAATATGATCGCAGTCGTGAACGGCGTGACTCTGAAAGATCGCGTCGTAACGTCGGGAACGAACATGATCAAGAATGGCGAAGAGGTTCGGGTGATCCCTTAGTAGTTTGCTTAGAGGTCGATTTCGCAATGCTTTGAAGGGGCGCAGCTTTAGCTGCGCCGTTGGCAGTCTTTTATTTTGGTCATCACGAGCCGACTCCAGTCGGCGAGGGATCGGCTTTCTTGAGGTTTTCCGCAAACTGTTAGGCAGCGAACAAGCGCAATGGCAACTCATCACAAATCGGATGCCGAGATAGTTGCGACGACGCACAACACCGCCCGGTTCTTTACCGAGCACCGTCAGGTCGCAGTCATTTTGCTGTTAGCAACTTGCGCTTGGGGCTGGTACGGCTATCACAACATGCCCAAGCGAAAGGACCCGGACATCCCGGTGCGTGTGGCCTCGGCGCAGTGCCAGTGGCCAGGCGCCACAGCAGAGCAGGTCGAGCAGCTCGTCACGCGTCCCATCGAGCAGGCCGCCGCACAGAACACGACCATCCGACCGCCCAGCCCGTCGAACTTCGGCATCCGCTCCATGAGCTTTCCTGGGCTCGCGGTGGTATACATCCAGCTCGACGACAACGTGAAGGACAAGCAGAAAGAGTTCAGCGATATTAACCTCAAGCTGAACCAGCTGAATGCCATGCTGCCGCGCGGGGCTGGACCCATTCAGTTCAATAGCAACTTTGGCGACACGGCGGCGCTGATGCTCACGGTCGCCAGCCCCAACGTGACACCCACTGAGGTAGCGCTTCGTGCCATTGCGATCCGCAAGGCTATCGAACAAACTCGCGCCGCACTAGCCAAGAACGCGCCACAGCCTCGGATAAGCGTCATCTACGCTTTTCCGCTTTCGGTGGCGGCCGGGCCCGTACGCAGCAACTTTGAGGGCATCGCTGAAATTGCGCGCCGCAACGGCACGCTGAAAGACCTTCACTTCTTCGATGGTCCCGGCTATGTCGGCCTCGACGCAAGTAGCAGCGTCGACGACAACACCATTCGCGAGCGCGGTGAGCAGTTGATCAAGAACAACCTTCACCGCTCAGAGCTGTACCCCGATGCCTGGGCGCCTGCGATTATTCGCGATCCTGCGGACACGGAGAAGGAGCTTGCCAAGGTCGCCGGTGCAAAGTACTCCTACCGTCAGCTCGACAACTACACCGACCTGATGCAGCGCACGCTGCAAGGCGTGCCGGAAACCTCAACCGTGACCCGGTCGGGCGTGCTGCAGGAGCAGATTTACCTCGACTACTCCCAGCAACGTCTGGCCCAGTACGGATACGACCCTTCCAAGCTGAAAGATATACTCAACGCGCAAAACATCACCTTGCCAGCCGGTTCGCTCGATGTGGGGCCGCAGGACTTAGTGATCAATCCCTCGGGGCTGTTTCCTGATGCGCCAGCCATTGGCAACGTCATTATCGGCGTTTCTTCGTCGAACAGTCCGGTCTACCTGCGCGACCTGGTCGACATCTCGCGGACCTATCAAAGTCCTCCTACGTTTCTCAACTACCTGACGTGGCGCGATCCGCAGGGACAGTGGATTCGCAGCCGTGCAATTTCGCTGGGCATCAACATGCGCTCCGGGCAGCAGATCGACCTGTTCGGGCGCCATGTGCAGGAGAAACTGGACGGCATCAAGCACTATCTTCCCGACGATCTGGTAATTGTTCCCACCTCCAGCCAGCCGGTGCAGGTGAAAGAGCAGATCGATCTGTTCATGGATGCGCTCTATGAAGCGATCGGGCTGGTGGTGATTGTCTCGCTGATCGGCTTCTGGGAATGGCGTTCGGCCGTGTTGATGGCGTTGTCAATTCCCATCACGCTCGCCATGACCTTCGGCGTTATTTTCGTGCTGGGTATCGACATACAGCAGGTCTCGGTGGCGTCGCTGATCATTGCCCTGGGCCTGCTGGTCGACGATCCGGTTGTGGCTGGTGACTCCATCAAGCGAATGCTGGCCGAAGGACAGCCGCGCATAGTCGCGCCCTGGTTGGGTCCCACCAAGATCGCTACCGCCATCATGTTCGCGACGATTACCAATATCGTCGCCTACCTTCCTTTCCTGATGATCACCGGCACAACCGGCGAATTCATCTACAGCCTGCCGGTAGTAATGACTGCCGCTTTGGTTTGCTCCCGGCTGGTCTCCATGACCTTTATCCCGCTGCTGGGCTATTACCTCCTGCGGCCAGACAAGAAACCCGAGGCTTCCATCGAGGAGCGCCGCACCACGGGCTTCACCGGTAGATATGCGGCAGTGGCCAAGTTCGCCATCGAACATCGCTGGAAGGTGGCGATCGGATCGCTGGCTTTCTTGTTGTTGGGCGCGTTCCTCTTTTCGCAGCTAAAGACATCGTTCTTCCCCGACGACGTGCAGTACTGGTCTTATGTCGATGTCTGGCTTCCCAACGATGCTAACTTCGAAGCAACCAATCAGGCGGCCCAACAAGTCGAGCAGATCATTCGCGAGCAGGCTGACGAGTGGGGCAAGAAGCATCCCGGGAAGGACGGTTCTCCGTCCCACATCCTGCAATACGTCACCACCTGGGTTGGTGGCGGCAGTCCGCGCTTCTGGTTCTCCGTGTCGCCGCAGCCCAAGCAGCTCAATTACGCGCAAGTCCTGGTACAACTCACGGACAAGGACATTACGCCCGACTTCGTCGGACAAGTGCAACCGGTGCTGTCCGCTAAATTACCGGGCGTGCGCTGCGATTACCGCCAGTTGCAAACCAATCCGATCAACTATCCGGTGGAAATTCGAGTAGTGAGCGAGGCCGATGTGGGCACCGCACAAAGCGCCGAGGACATCGCCCAGTTGCGGCGTATCGCCTCCCAGGTAGAAGACATCGTGCGCTCGGCGCCGGAAGCTGATCGCGTACGCAATGAGTGGCAAAAAGAGAGCTTCCAGGTCACGCTCAACATTAATCCCGATCGAGCAAACCTGGCCGGCATCACGAATCTGGACGTCGCCAACTCGGCCACCAGCGCCATGTCCGGCACAACCGTCACGACCTTGCAGGACGGCGATAAGAACATTCCCGTGGTTGCACGCCTGAAGATGAATGAACGTGCCCGGCTCTCCGACATTCAGAATCTGTACGTTTACTCGGCGTCGTCGCAGGACGCAACCAAGATTCCGTTGGTCCAGATCTCCGACCTTCAAAACAGCATGACCACGAATCGCATCATCCGCATCGATCACTTCCGCGAGATGTCAATCTTCGCCTTTCCGGCGCCCGGCCACCTGGCGTCGGAGATCACCAGCGTTGTGCTGCCCAAGCTACGACAGTTTCAGCAGAATGTGCCTCCTGGCTACCAGATCACCGTCGGCGGCGAGTATGACAAACAGCAAGTCGGCTTCCGCAACCTGGCCTTGGTACTGATGATATCGGTGTCGGCCATCTATTTGGCACTGCTGTTCCAGTTCAACAATGCGATTAAGCCACTACTGGTTTTTGCAGCTGCCCCGTACGGCGTGGCCGGCGCTATCGCCGCGCTTTGGGTCATGAACACCTCGTTCGGCTTCATGGCCTTCCTCGGGATTGCCAGCCTCATTGGTGTCATCGTCAGCCACGTGATTGTGCTCTTCGATTTCATCGAGGAGCGGCACGCCCTGGGAGAACCCTTCGAGGAAGCGGTCATCGATGCCGGAATCATTCGTCTGCGCCCGGTTATGATCACCGTCGGGGCCACGGTGTTGGCATTGTTCCCTCTGGCCATGCACGGCGGCCCGCTATGGCAACCGCTGTGTTACGCACAAATTGGTGGACTGACTGTGGCAACGTTCATTACTCTGTTGATGGTTCCTGTCTTCTATTCGATTTTTGTGCTCGACCTGAAAATCCTCACGTGGGATACCAGGCAGGAGAGTTCCGGGCCCGTTATACCCATTCCAGCAAGTCCATCTTCCGCGACTGCGACATCCGGCGATTAGTCGCGAAGCTCAACCGAATGCATGCAAGCTGAACTGGAGAAAGTTATGAAAATGAAAAGTGGTTGCAAGTTGCAAGTTGCAATTCTGATGATGGCGGCGCTGACGGCGGCTCCGGCTCTGGCGCAGATGGGCGGCGGTCAGGGCCCTGCGGCACTGCAACAGAAACTCGCTGCCCTGAAGCAGTCTGCGGCGGCGAATAAACAAAGACTGCATCAGTATCAGTGGGTGGAAACTCAACAACTCACTCTCAAAGGCGAGGCCAAGCCGCAGAAGTCGTTCCTTTGCAGTTACGGTCCGAACGGTCAGGTGCAGAAGGTGCCGATGGGTGAGCAACAACCCCAGCAACAGCAGCAGAGTGGTCGCCGCGGCAGATTGAAGGAGCATGTGGTCGAGAAGAAAACCGAGGAAATGCAGGATTACATGCAACAGGTAAAGTCGATCATCAGCCTGTATGTTCCTCCCGATCCTCAGCGAATGCAGAAGGCCTACCAGGCCCACAATGTCTCAATCGTACCCGGCGGCGCCGCGACGCAACTTGTGTTCAAGAACTATGCACAGCCTGGCGACCAGATGACGATCGCGTTTGACATGGCAACGAAGAAAATTCAGACCCTCAACGTCAATACCTATATGGGCGAGGCCAAGGATGCGATAACCCTGGCCGTGCAGTTTGCCAGCTTACCCGATGGTACCAACTACGCGGCGCAAACCGTGCTCAACGCAACGGCCAAGCAGATTCAGGTAACCACGACCAACAGCAACTACAGCAAGCTGGCGCAGTAGGTGGGACCTGCTGCAGCGGGGGGGGAACCTGAGCTTTATTGCAGTTTCACACCGGGTGTATAGACCACGGTGGAGTACGGCTTCAGGCGTACACAATTGTGCCGAGTTATCGGATCGCGCCTTAGCGCCTGAGGTGGTGTTTTCCGTCACCTCAGCGGCTAAAGCCATCTCATTTCCGAATCTCTATTGCACTGCTCAAGCGGTGCTCCAAGCGGTCATGCGCTAGGTAGCGAGAACTCTCGATCTAACCACTATTCACTATCCACTCTCTTCTCACTGGCTTTCCAGCGTGCACTCGACGTTCATCTCCTTGCAGACTTTGAGCACGCCGTCCACCACCAGGGAGTTCGCTCCGGGCGCCGGCAACAGATTGGACGCAATAACGAGCTGCGTGATCTTGTCGCCCAGCGGAGTGGCCTGTAGGCTGGCAACCTGCGTTCCATTCGTAAATTGCACCGTCCGCTTCTTCTCGTCCTGCTTGGTGATCTTGAGATCTGTACGCGCAGACAGGTTCTTGATCGCGGTTTGGTACACCTTGTCGGCATTGGCTTCCAGCACCACGGTCGCGACATCGAAGCCCGAACCGTCTTTCGAACGGTCGCTCATCTGTTCGACTCGTCCGGCGACGGCGCGCGCCACCATCACCCATTGCGCTTGGACGCTGATCGCGCCGGCGCTCAACGCCAGAAACACAACTACCATCGTCATCTTGCTACGTTTCGACACAGTTTTCCTCCGCAGTCTTAATCTATCTGCTTCCCCACAATTGGAACCTCGACAGTCTACTCTGCAACCGAAGCATGTCAACGTGAAGATACACGCGTTTGGCGCACCAGTTTTCCTACGGAATGATTACCGCCGCGCCATCGATGGAATCGCTTTTGATCGCCAGCAACGCCTCGTTCGCCTGATCAAGCGGAAACTTCGTGACCTTAGGACGAAGCTTGATGTCGGCAGCGATCTTGAGGAAGTCGCGAGCATCTACACGCGTCATGTTCGTAACACTGCGAATCTGGCGCTCGCCCCAAAGCAGGCGGTCGTAATCAAACTCCGGAATGTGATCGAGATGGATCGCGTTAATGGCAACGACTCCTCCCTTGCGCAAGCTTGCAAGCGCGGCAATCACCACGTCTCCGCTGGGTGCGAACGTAATGGCGCGGTCGAGTTCCACCGGCGGCCTTTCCGTTTCCGTTCCGACCCATTCAGCCCCGAGCGACTTTGCCAGCTCACGATGCGAAGCTCCCCGCGTGGAAACGTAAACCTCGCAGTTCCACGCATGCAGAACTTCGATGGCAAGGTGCGCAGACGCTCCGAAGCCGAATAGCCCAACACGCTCTCCATGCTCAACACCCGCAACCCGCAGGCTGCGAAAGCCAATCATGCCGGCACACAGCAGCGGAGCCGCGTGCAAGTCGTCGAGCGCTGGCGGAAGCGGAAATACGAAGTCGGCCCGCGCCAGCACATATTCCGCGTAACCACCATCTACCGTATAGCCGGTGAACACAGGAGCATCGCAAAGATTCTCCATGCCATGCCTGCAGTACCAGCACGTTCCATCGGTGCCGCCAATCCATGACACTCCAACGCGCGCTCCGGTCGTAAGGTCTGCTGTCGCGCCTTCCACAATGTCACCGACGATCTGATGGCCGGGGATCAATTGGTCACGGCGAGGAGGAAGTTCGCCTTCTACAATATGCAGGTCGGTGCGGCAAACACCGCAGGCACGCACTTTCAACAGTACGTAGCCTGTTTGCAGCGTCGGGCGCGAAATTTCCTCGATGCGAAGTGGGCGCTTCGAAACGTTCCCGGCTCCGGTAAGAATCGCGACTTTCATTGGAATCTCCGCTGGCGGCTGGCTGCCAATACATTAGCTGTAGCCGGTTCATGGCTACAACTTTAGTCGCACAATTTTACCCCCGGTCGTCGCGTGGCACAGACTCACTGCGCTCAAGTGTTATTCTGACGTGGAACAATCGAACATTTGAATATCACTCTGAAGAAGCAACTGCGAATCTCGTCATAGATTTGGAGCACTTATGGTCCAATTGAGGCAGGTCCTAGCGTTCGTCTTAACTTGGGGGATGTTGATCGCGACCTCCCCGTCCCTCGCAAGCGCGGAACCGTCAGCCGCCATGTATCCGCCGGTCAGCGGCGTACAAGAAGCGCCGCCCGCTAATGTTCCGGCTGCCGATATCGATGCCATCGTAGCGCCTATCGCTCTTTATCCTGATGCTCTGGTGGCCCAGATTCTGGCCGCTGCGACCTATCCCGACCAGATCACCGAAGCTGACAAGTGGCTGAAAGACAATGCCAGCCTCAAAGGCGACGCCTTGATGCAGGCGGTCGACAAGCAACCTTGGGACCCAAGCGTGAAGGCGTTGACCGAGTTCCCTTCGGTCCTCGACAACATGGCGAACAACCTGTCTTGGACCTCGGCACTGGGCGACGTGTCTTACAACCAGCAGGCTGACGTGATGGCGGCCATCCAGCGTTTGCGCAAGCAGGCGAAGGACGCTGGCAACCTGAAATCAACTTCTCAGATGACGGTAGTCCAGCAGAGTCCGCAGACCATCGTGATCCAGCCGGCCAACCCGCAAGTGGTTTATGTACCCACTTACAACCCCACGATAGTGTACGGAACGCCGTATTATCCTCCCGGCTATAGCACCGGCGCCTTAGTAGCTACCGGATTGATTTCCTTCGGTGTGGGTATGGCAGTTGGCGCGGCCGTGAGCGGCGGTTGCTGCGGCTGGGGATGGAATAGCTGGGGATGTGGCTGGCACGGTGGAAGCGTGACTTACAACCGCAACGTGTACGTCTCGCACAGTAACGTCTACGCTAACGGCAATCGTTATAACTACAACAGCGGCCGCTACGCTAACGGCAATCGCTACAACCAGCCAACGCATTATCCCGCGAACAACATCAATCGCTCTGGAAATCGCAACACCAACGTCAGCGGAAACACCGTCAACGTCAATGGCGGCAACCGGAACAACGTTAACGCGAACAACGGCAATCGCAACAATATCAATAACTCGAACAATGGAAATCGCAACAACGTCAATAACGCGAATAACGCCAATCGCGCGAACAATGCCAACCGCCCCAACAATGGGGGCTACGGAACTAATCGCACGGGGAACAATACCGCGAATCGGCCGTCCGCATCTCCCGACCGCGGGTACGGCCAAAAGCCTGCGACCGGAACCAAGACTGGCGCTTTCACCGGATACAGTTCGGGCGGAAACGCACGGGCGCAGAGCAGCCGCGGACAATCGAGTATGGGCGGCGGACAGCGCAGCGCACCTGCTCGCAGCGGCGGCGGCGGCGGTCGTAGACGCTAGCCAGTTGCCGAAGCTGACGTTAATTGGCGCCATGGAATTGGCAGCCGACCTGGTGTGATGGAGAGTACCGATGTCTCAGACAAATTTGCGAGGTATTTCGATGCAGAAGCACGCAAGGCTGATTAAAGCGACGATATTCGCAATCTTATTGACTCTAGTTGCCGCTATAGCAAATGCTCAGGAGCCCGGACAGAAGACTTTTGCGACGCCACAAGACGCCGGCAACGCGCTGTATGAAGCCGTCAAGTCTGGCGATAAGTCGGCCATGGAAGCGGTCCTGGGGCAGTCCTCCGGCAGCATCATCTCGTCTGGCGACGACGTTCAGGACAACAGTAATCGCGACTTCTTCACCAAACGCTTCGAGCAGATGAACCGTTGGGCGAAAGCGGCGAGCGGTAACGAGATCCTTTACATCGGCGCTGAAAACTGGCCGTTCCCCATCCCGCTTAGAAGCAATGCCGGCCAGTGGTATTTCGATACCAAGGCTGGCGCCCAGGAAATCCTCTTCCGGCGAATCGGTAAGAACGAGATGGCAGCCATTCGCGTGTGCGCGGCTTTGGCCGACGCCCAGCAGGACTATTTTGATCAGACGCACGACGGCGACACTGTCCACCAGTATGCGCAGAAGTTCATCAGCGAGGAAGGCAAGCAGAATGGGCTGTATTGGAAAGTTCCCGAAGGTCAACCCGAGAGTCCAATCGGTCCCCTAGTGGCATACGCCGCTGGCCAGGGCTACGGAGGCCAACACGAGACCCCCCAACCTTTCCATGGCTACTACTTCCACATCCTGACCGGGCAGGGCGCTAACGTCAAAGGCGGCGCCAAGAGCTATATCGTGGATGGCAAGATGACCGGCGGCTTCGCCTTCGTAGCCTATCCGGCTGAGTACCGCAACTCCGGAGTCATGACCTTCCTGGTGGACGTAACCGGAGTGGTCTATCAGAAAGATCTGGGCCCGAACACGGCTGACATTGCTAAGCAAATGAAGACCTACAACCCGAATTCGACTTGGGTAGTTGCCGAGAGCGGCGAAGAGCAAGCGGAACCGGCTGACTCCGATCAGTAGTCAGTAAGAAGGCTGAGTGCGCGGCCTCCAGCGCCGCGTTCACTGCTCGCAACAACTTTGAGCCGCTGTCGTCGTTATGACAAAAGTACAGCGGCTCAAACCTCATAGAGATCTTCGGAAGTGCGCTCGAAGGCAGTTGTGCCAACTGCTGTTACCGCTGCGGAATCGCGGCAACCTTTGCTTTTTCCCGGGTTTATACATGAACAAACTGTCATGCCGGGGAAATTGCCTCTTCATGTGAACCCACTAGTCTTGACATACTGAGGGATTCCCTCCCGCGAAGACGCTTGACGCGAGCAGGAAGCAGAGCACCGATGACACGAATCGCAGGCGTGGCCAGCGCATTTCCACGTCAGTATTACCGCCAGCAGGAAATCGCCGAGGCTCTCCAGCGGCACTGGAGCAATGGACTGGATAATCCCAAAGTACTCGAGCGCTTACTTACACGAGTGGGCGTTGACGGAAGATATCTGGCGCTGCCCATCCATGCGTACGACGACCTCACTACGTGGGGAAAATCGAATAACGCGTGGATTGAAGTTGCCGAAGAGCTTGCCGAACAATCCATCTGTAGAGCTCTCACCCGGGCGGGCCTCTGCGAAGCCGACCTCGATGCCATCTTTTTCGTTTCGGTTACGGGCGTGGCCAGTCCGTCGATTGATGCTCGGCTGATGAACCGCATGCACTTGCGCGCTGACATTAAGCGCAACCCGATCTTCGGCCTGGGTTGCGTCGCAGGTGCGGCCGGCATCGCGCGCGCTGCCGACTACGTGCGTGCCTTCCCTGACCAATGTGCAGTGCTGGTGTCCGTCGAGCTCTGCTCCTTGACGTGGCAGAGGAATGATCTCTCAGTCGCCAACCTCATTGCTGCTGGCTTGTTTGGCGACGGCTCTGCTGCGGTCATCCTTGCGGGCAGCGAACGCGAGGCCGCCGGTCCCGAGGTGGTCGGTACACGTTCATCGTTTTATCGCGGCACGGAAGAGGTAATGGGTTGGGAGATCTCCGAGGAAGGCTTCAAGATCGTGCTCTCCCCCGGCGTCCCCGACATGGTTCGCAAACATCTGGCACATGACGTGGACGCATTTCTCGCCGACTACAATCTCGACCGCAGCGACATCGACAGCTGGATCATGCACACCGGTGGCCCCAAGGTCTTGGAAGCAACCGCTGACAGCCTGGAGCTTCCCGAGGGTTCACTCGATGCGTCGTGGCAGTGCCTGCAGCGGGTCGGCAATCTGTCGTCTGCGTCCGTGCTGCTTGTCCTCGAGGAATTCATGAATCGCCGGCGTCCCGCGCCCGGCAGCCACAGCATATTGGCTGCGATGGGTCCGGGCTTTTGCTCAGAATTGGTGCTGCTGCGCTGGTAGGGGCCATGCACGAATCGATCCGCGAAACTGAGGTGTTCGTCGGCGGGGGTGGCCCAGCCGGACTCGCTGCTGCCATTGCAGCTCGCCTGGCAGGTTTTGCCGTTACGGTCGTCGATTGCGCCCCACCTCCGATTGACAAGGCCTGCGGCGAAGGCATCATGCCCGATGGGCTCTCAGTCCTGGCCAAGCTCGGCGTGACCGTGAATCCTGAAACAGCGGCACCGTTTCGCGGCATTCGCTTCGTCAATGGCGACACCCGTGTCGAGGCCAGGTTCGCGCACGGTGTAGGCTACGGCCTTAAGCGCACCGTTCTGCATCAACTGCTCATCGATCGCGCCACGGATCTTGGTGCGTCTCTCCATTGGGGCGTGCGCATCGCCGGCATTCGCGAGAAAGGCGTGTTGGTAAACGGCAAGCGCGTCCCTTGTCGTTGGCTGCTGTGCGCGGACGGTTACAATTCGCTGCTGCGCAAACTTACTGGCCTCGATGTGGGACGTCCGGCTCTGCGGCGTTTTGGATTTCGCAGGCATTACAAGGTCGCGCCATGGTCGGATTTTGTGGAGGTCCATTGGAGCGACTGCGGGCAGATGTACATCACTCCCGTGTCAGCCGACGAAATTTGCGTGGCCTTGATCACCCGTCGTCATGGCCTGCGTTTTGACGAAGCGCTCGCGTACTTTCCCGAACTCTCGGCGCGCTTGAAGACTGCTGCATCGGAAGTTCGGGACTTGGGAGCACTGAGCGTGACCCGCAACATCAGCGCGGTACAACAGGGCCACGTGGCCCTTCTCGGAGAGGCATCGGGTTCGGTGGATGCCGTGACCGGAGAGGGGCTTTCCATGGCATTCCGCCAGGCAGTTGCAGTGGCGGAAGCAATACGAGCCAGCGACCTGCTGCGATACGAGGTGGCGCACCGCCGAATCGCGCGGCTTCCCCGGCTGATGTCGCGCCTGATGTTGGCCATGGACAATCATCCTCGCTTGCGGAGTCGGGCGTTCCGTGCGCTTGCGTCCGAGCCTGATTACTTCCGCCGATTGCTGGCCTTGCATACCGGCGCCAACTCGCCCGCCAGCTTCGGGGTGCGTGAGTCGTTGTCGCTGGGATGGCGTCTGCTGTATCAGTTCCAGGATTGACGTATTCGCCCAATGGTAGTGCGGGCCTTTAGAGCAATTCCACAGTGGCTTTATCCGCTTTGAAAGGGCACGCCTTCAGGCGTGCCGAAAGGATAGCGGGAAGTGACCGGTTTTAGCCGCTGAGGAGGCATCCCTCAGGGCCTAAAGGCCGACTTGTTGGTAGTGCGATCGGCGCGGCTGAAGCCGCGCCCTTTCAAGGCGGTTACGCAAATCAGAAATTGCTGTGGAGCTTGAAACGGAACTGTTTAAAAGGGACATACTCTGAAGATCAAACCTGCAATTCGATCTCGTCGCGCGTATCTAGCTGGATACTTCGTCCTTCTGCTGTCGCTGGCCCCCCTTTCAGCAATCGCCCAGCAGATACAGGTCACTCTGGATCCGGCGCAAACGACGATCGAATGGACCCTGGTCACTACCCTGCACACCGTCCACGGTACTTTCAAAATGAAAAGTGGAACGGTTACTTTCGACCCAAAATCAGGGACTGCAAGCGGCTTGATTATTGTGGACGCAACCAGCGGCAACAGCGAAAATCATGCGCGGGACAACAAAATGCACAAAGAAGTTTTGGAGAGCCAGCGCTATCCAGAGATAACCTTCACTCCGGAGCGCGTAATTGGCGGCGTCGCCCAGACGGGTAACTCCACTATCCAGGTTCAAGGCCTATTCCACATCCACGGATCCAATCATGACCACACTCTCTCAATCCCGGTGCAAATCAACGGTAACGACGTCAAAGCCAACACTACCCTTGCCGTCCCCTATCAGGACTGGGGCATGAAAGATCCTAGCAACTTCCTTTTGCATGTTGACAAGAAGGTGGCTGTGAATGTGTCAACGGTAGGCCGCCTGACACAGACTAACAGTGCGCCCGCCACGCATTAGGATTTGGATTTTGCTAGAGGCCGGAGTCTGGCCTACTGAATACGCGCCAACTCCGTAACATAGAGCTGGTTCCCTGGAAATTCCTTCGCCAGGCCAGCTAGCAGAACTCGGGCTCCCTGCGGGTCCTTATCGCGCAATGCCGCGACCGCCAGAAGCAGGCGAGCGAAGGGCGCCAGGTAGCGGCCCTTGTCGGCCGTGAGACGCAAGTGGTCCAGACCTTGCTGCTTGTCCGTCTGCGCACCCGTCATTCGCAGCACCCAGCGCACCGGAGCCGGATTGAGTCCGAGCAGGTAGTTCTCCACGCCCACCGCCAGGTAAGCGTCGTAACAAGTCGGATCAATCGTGAGCAGTTTTTGGGCGATAGCCCGCGAGGCTTTCATGTAGCTGAGGCTGGCGAGGTTTCGCTTTTCGATCAGCGCGGCATAATCGCCGCGCAGGCCATTCGCCATGATCTGTGCGAACAAAGCGTTCTTGTCGTCGGGCTTCTGCGCCAGAATCTTGGCCACCAGCTGGTCGCTCTGCGCCAGCTCCTTCTCAAATTCCGTCTTTACTGCCGGATCGGGGGTGAGTTTCTGGCGTCCATCAAATTTCTTGTCATCGGTAAAGAGGTCGGCTTCCAGAATGTGTAACCGGTCAAACTCGGAAAACAAATACGCGGCCGCGTTCGATACATACCCCATGGGGTCTGCCGGATCAGTTTGCTGATAACTGCGGAAGGTTGCGTGTGCTGCCGAGAAATCCAGGTTGTACATCTGCTGAAAACCGCGGTCGAGGGACGGTAGCGGCGCCCCACCACTGGGAAGCAGCGCAGCGACCGGGCTGGAAAATGCCAGCACCAACCCCCCAAAAAGTACGCAAGTGCCTAACCGTCGAAGTACCCGCAAACGTCACACCTTCTCCGTCCAAACTTCAGCCAACGGCAACGACATCACGATCATGGCGCCGCCGTGCTTGCTGTCGATGATCTGAACGTGACCGCCGTGGGCCTGCGCAGCGGCATTCACAAATGCCAACCCCAAACCATGTCCGGTGGAATGCTGCCCTTTTACGAAGCGTTCGAAAACACGCGCCCGCAAACCGACAGGGAACCCCGGACCGTTGTCCTCCATGGTGAACTCGGCCTGGCCGTCTGCCACCCTCACAGAAACATGGATGCGACAACCGGGCGGAAGATGCGCTATTTCGTTATCAAACAGATTCGCGAGGCTGCGATTCAACAACGATACATCAGCGTCAATCCGTGCGGGCTCGAGTTGCGTTGATATTTCGTGCCGATGTTCTGCCATGGCGGGCTGATAAAGATCGACCAGCTGCCGCACCAAGTCGGAAAGATCGAGCGGCTCCTTGCGTAACTGCAAAGCTCCAGCGTCGGCTTCCGCCAAATCCAGCGTTGTGTTCAACATTTGCGAGAGTCGATCCAATCCGTCAATGGCCTCGGCAACCCGCTCCCGCCACTGCCGCTGATCGGCATCGGAGAGTGCGACTTCCAGACTTCCGCGAATTGAGGTGACCGGACTCTTCAAATCGTGCGCAACCGAATCAGTCAGCACTCGCATTTGGTTGACGGATGATTGGATGCGGTCCAACATGCGATTGAAGGTGCGGGAGAGACGCGAAATCTCATCGAAGTGTCGGCCTTCCGTGAGCCGTTTGCCCAGGTCCTCGCTGCCGATGCGCGACACCGTTTCACTGATGCGTTCCACCCGGGTCAAGGTGCGGTGTGCCGCCAGCCATGTAATCAGGAATCCCAGTGCAACGGTTACTCCCCACACCATGAGACAACGCTGGGTGAGGCGGTCGAGCATCTGCGCGCCGCCGAGGTCGGCAAATCCCAAATACAGGCCTCCCCCGTCCTTCTGGGCATGGTAAACAACCCGGAATGCCTTTTTCCAGCCCTGCACACGAACATCGGCTGGGATTCCCGGAACTAGCGCCATGCTCGTTACCGCTGGGATAAACAGTTCCTTTGGCGTCGGTCCTACCCAGATTGGTTCCTGCCCCGGTTCGGTCTTCAAGAAGAATACCGAAGCCTGGTGCTTTCCGTAAGCATCGCTGGCATCCGGCACTTCCCGCGAAGCAAGTTCCGCTACTTCCTCTACCAGTCGGTCATAGAGCGCGTCGCGAGGAGTATTTGCGGAAACATCGGCAAGCACTTCGGCTTCACCGCTCAGCCACGCGTCGCTGCGCTGGCGAATGTCGCGGGCGATCAGCAAATACATGATCGCGAAAGCCACCGCGCTTCCCACCGCGAAGGCCACGGTTGGCCAGATGGCAATGCGCCACGCCGCCGAGCGTCCCTGCGATTTAGCTTTCTTTAAGAACATAACCAACACCGCGAATCGTATGGATCAATGGGCGCTTGCCTTCGGTATCCACCTTGTTGCGCAAGCGATAGATCTGCACATCCACCACATTGGTTGCCGGATCGATGCGCATGCGCCACACCCGATCGAGAATCATCGTACGGGTCACCACCCGTCCGGCATTGCGGACCAGATATTCAAGTAGCGCAAACTCCTGCGTCGTGAGTTGTACCAGGTCGCGTCCTCGGCGAGCCTCGCGTCGCACCAGGTCCAGTTCGAGGTCCGCAACTCGCAACCGAACCGCTTCCGTTTGCGGCGCCGCACCACGACGCATCAGATTGCGGACGCGCGCCAGCAACTCTGCCAGAGCGAACGGCTTGGTCAAATAATCATCGCCGCCCTGCTCCAACCCACGCACCCGCTCATCAACCGAACGCCGTGCCGAAAGGATCAGCACCGGAGCAGTATGGCCCAAGGCGCGGCAGCGGCCAATCAGGTCGAGGCCGTCCATATCGGGTAATCCGAGGTCGATGATGAAACCGTCATAAATTTCCTCAGCTGCCAGTGCTAACGCTGACTTACCGTCGGCAGCGCTGTCGGGCTGATAGCCCGCTTCTGTGAGACCCCGATTCAAAAATTCGCGAATCGCTGCGTCATCTTCCACCACAAGCAGTCGCACAATTCTCCTCGTGCACGAGAATTCTTGAGATTAATTAGAACATAGCGCCGCGCGAACTTCAGATCTTCATGGTGCGTCGCGCCAGCCCGATTGCTTCCGTCCAAAACGCGGTAGAGTTATGCATGTCGCTGATCACGCTATCCATCGCCTCCACAAACATTTCAATGTGCTCTTCCTCGGCTACTAATGGCGGAGCTGACTTAAGCACCATGAAGTTGTTGCCGCACACTTGCGTCAGAATCTTTTCACGGCGGAAAAGTCTCATGACCAGCATCTGTCCGAACATACCCGGATGAATCGAACGGAATGCTTCGAAAGACAGCCGCAACGACACCTTCGACGGAGGCTTGAATTCGATGCCGCTTAACAGTCCGAGGCCCGGGGCGGCCTTGAACATTTCATAGGGTGCCAGTGTTTCCGTCAGCCGCGAACGCAAGAGTTTCCCGAGATAGGTGGCTCGCTCTCCCAGCCGCTCCTCCTCCAGCACGTCCAACGTCGCGAGCCCGGCCCGCATGGCGAGGCCATTTTCACTGAAGGTCGAGGTGTGTACGATAGCCCGCTTCAGGGAGCTATATACTGCGTCGTTGACTTCGCTGGTCATCAGCACAGCGGCGACCGGAATCAGTCCGCCGCTCAAGGCCTTTGCCAGGATGACCATGTCCGGCTGCACATCGAAGTCGTGCGCCGCGAGAAACTTACCCGTGCGGAACATTCCTGTCTGCACTTCATCCAGAACAAATATCGTGCCGTAGCGCTCGCACAGGGCCTGCACTTGTGGTAAATAGTCCGGCGCCGGTACCCGGATGCCGCCCTCCGACTGGATAGGTTCGAGAAAGAAGGCCGCAAACTTCTTAGTTCGTAATTTACTCTCCACGGCGGCGATGTCGTCGAAGGGAATGGCTTCCGTGTCTTTCAATAGCGGTCCGAATCCTGCACGCCAGAATTCGTTGTCCATCACTGAAAGCGCGCCGCAGGTCAAGCCATGAAATGCCCTTTGGGCATATAACAAAGCATCACGCCCGGTGGCAGCGCGAGAAAACTTGATGGCGCTTTCGACTCCTTCGCTTCCCGAGCTGGCGAAGAACACCCGGCTGAGCTTGCCGCCAGCGAGCTTACATAACCGCTCAGCCAGTTCGCCGGCGAGTTCTGGCACGTTACTTTGCAACATCGCAGGGCCTGATCGATCCAGCTCCTTTTTCAGCGCGTCAACGATGCGGGGATGATTGTGTCCGGTATTATGGACGCAATAACCAGAGAGGAAATCCAGATATCGATCGCCGTTTTCGGCAAACAACTCTGCGCCCCGGCAGCTTTGATATCGCACGTTCATCTCGAGCAGGTCCAACAAGCGAACCCATTGCGGATTGACATGTTCGGCGTAGGACGAGCGAGTTGCAACCAACCCGGAGTTCAACAGATTCCCCCAAACGAGATAGGAATGACGTTATTTCCATTCTAGGGGAACGAGGTGGAATTACATTAGCGACAGATGACATTCTCTTCATCTTGCTGCCAGGAACGCCATGAAAATTGAGTCAGCGCACTCTGCTGCACGCCATGATTGCCTTAAACCCAACCGAACCTTAGTATTAAGGTTTGACGACTGTGGGCACCGCATTTCCAGATGCGTACGATTGCCGCAGCGGTACCGACTGGATGCGCGCCCTACTAGAAGCCGTCTCATAAATCGGTGTTGAAGGTTAAATCGGTTTTGAAAGGGCACGGCTTCAGCCTTGCCGTAAACGGCCCTTAAAGGACTGGGGGCTTTTAGCCCCTGACGGCCCACATTTTTACCGCATCGGCATTTATGAGATGGCCTCTAGTAAGGGTCGGTGCCCCTGACTCTCAGCACCATGTACTTGTTACGCTTGGTCTCGCGATTTTTCCCGGCTGGAGCTAATTCATGCGAATTACGGTAGTTGGATCTGGGCCCGTGGGGTTGGTGTCAGGAGCGTGTTTTGCAGAATTGGGCCACGACGTCATTCTGGTCGATAACGACCCTACGAAGTACCAAGCCCTGCAACAGGGTTTGTGCCCGATTCATGAGCAGTATGTGCCGGAACTGTTTCAGCTCCATTGCGGCACTCGATTGACGTTCTCCAATACACTCGCCGATTCGGTTCGTCGCTCGGAAGCCATTTTCATTGCAGTCGGCACGCCACCTAACGTCAATGGCGAGGCTGATCTTTCCTACGTCGAATCGGTCGCGCGGGAAATTGCTGCCAGCATTCAGGAGTACACAATCGTTGTTGGCAAAAGCACGGTGCCGGTGTACACCAGCGAATGGGTACGCAAGGTCATGCTGCTCAATGGCGCTCCTGCCAGCTTGTTCGACGTCGCCTCCAATCCTGAGTTTCTGCGGGAAGGAACGGCCGTTAGCGATTTCCTCTATCCTGACCGCATTGTTATTGGCACCGACAATGAAACCTGTGCGGAGCGCCTGCGGCTAATCTACAAACCGTTGCTCGACGGCAGCTACTACCGGCGGGCCGACTCGCTCCTGCATAAATCTGTTGAGCATCCCCCACCCTTCATCGTTACCACCGCGAAGAGTGCCGAACTCATCAAGTACGCCTCCAACGCCTTCCTGGCAATGAAGATCAGCTTCATCAATGTGGTGGCTGCCATCTGCGAATCGGTGGGGGCCGATGTGGACCAGGTACGCGAAGGCATCGGTTCTGATGTGCGTATTGGCCGTCAGTTCCTGAATCCTGGCTTGGGATATGGCGGCTCCTGCTTTCCAAAAGACTTGTCGGCCTATCGTGCGGTGGCCCGCGAATGCGGTTACGACTTTCGTTTGCTCGAGGAAGTCATGCGGATCAATAACGAGCAACGTGAGCGCTTCCTGCGGAAGGTGCGGAGTGTACTGTGGACTCTCAAGGGCAAACGGCTCGCCGTATTAGGACTGGCATTCAAGGGAGGTACCGACGATGTAAGGGAGTCGCCCGCCCTTTCGGTCATACGCTCGCTGGTTCATGAGGGCTGCAAGATTCGAGTGTACGATCCTGCCGCAGTTGAAAATGCGCGGGAAATTTTGGGCAGCGAAAACATCGAATACGTGCCCTCGGCAATGGAAGCAGCGCGTGACGCCGATGCTTTGCTGGTGCTCACCGATTGGGAAGAATTTCGCACCATCGATCTTAACCGCTTACGCGAATCGCTTAAGTACCCGATCGTGATTGACGGCCGGAATATGTTCAGCCCTGCCACCATGGCAGCGCATGGATTCACCTACATCAGTGTTGGGCGTGCGGATGTTTCCCACGAACCGGGCAGCAGTCAGAAGTCGCCGGTTACCACGAAAAGATCTATCGATCTCCACCCCGATGTGGATACGGTCAAGACGCCTTAGAGGTTTGCTGAAGAGTCGATTTCGGAGCACTTTGAAGGGGCGCGGCTTTAGCTGCGCCGTTGGAAGCCCTTTTTTTGCCATCACGAGCCGATTTAGTCGGCGAGGGATCTGCTTTTTCCGAGTTTTCAACGACCTGTTAGGCCTGCTTGAGTTCGCTATCAGGATGTCTCCCCCAAATCATATGAGGGCGTTATTCACGATCTGCTGCGCTTCGGCAACAACCGCGTCCAGATGGGCTTGGTTCCCGAAGCTCTCCGCGTAGATCTTATAAACATTTTCGGTCCCAGACGGCCTCGCGGCGAACCAGCCACTGCCAGCGACAACCTTAAGCCCACCAATCGGCGCATTGTTGCCAGGCGCGCGCGTAAGCTTCGCGATGATTGGTTCACCGGCCAGCTTCGACTCCTTCACCAACTCAGGCGATAGCTTCCCCAATTTCGCCTTTTGCTCGGGCGTCGCCGGAGCATCAATGCGTATGTAGAGCGGCGAGCCAAATTCCGCGGTCAACTCGCGATAGTGCTCGCCAGGATCTTTCCCAGTCCGGGCGGTAATCTCCGCAGCCAGCAGATTCATGATGAGACCGTCTTTGTCGGTGGTCCACACGGTACCGTCGCGCCGCAGGAAGCTCGCCCCTGCGCTCTCCTCTCCACCGAAGCAGAACGAACCGTCGAACAGCCCAGGCGCAAACCACTTGAACCCCACCGGAGTTTCGCACAGGCTGCGGCCAAGCTTTTTTACCACGCGATCGATCATGCTGCTGCTGACCAGGGTCTTACCAACTACAACATTCTTTGCCCAACTCTTGCGATGCGTGAGGAGGTATCGAATTGCGACCGCCAGATAGTGGTTTGGATTCATGAGTCCGGCGGAGGGGGTAACAATGCCGTGCCGGTCTGAATCAGGGTCGTTGCCGAATGCCAACTGATACTGATCTATGAGCCCCACGAGTCCAGCCATTGCGTATGGACTGGAGCAATCCATGCGAATCTTGCCGTCGTGATCCACAGTCATGAACGCGAACGTTGGATCAATCTTCGGATTTACGACGGCGATGCTCAATCCATATACCGAATTGATCGGCTCCCAATAGGGTCCTGAAGCACCGCCAAGCGGATCGACACCCAGCTTCAGTCCTGCCGACCGAATGACCTCCATGTCGATAACGTTGCGCAAATCTTCGACGTAGGGCAGAACGAAGTCTTCCTGATGCGTAGTGGTAGCTTCGAGGGCGGCTGGGTACGACACTCGTTTCACGCCGGCATTTGAAGATCGCAGCAGTTCATTGGCGCGGTTCTCCACCCACTTTGTGATGTCAGTATCGGCGGGGCCGCCATTGGTTGGGTTGTATTTGAAGCCGCCGTCTTCTGGTGGATTGTGTGATGGCGTGATGACAATACCATCCGCGAAGCGCTCTTTCCGACCGCGGTTGTAAATCAGAATGGCGCGCGAAATCACTGGGGTCGGCGTTACACCGTCGTCTTGCTGGATTATCGTCTCAACGTTGTTGGCGGCCAGCACTTCAAGCGCTGTGCGCTGCGCGGGCGCCGACAGGGCATGTGTATCCTTGCCCATGTACAGCGGACCGTCAATTCCCTGGCCCCGGCGATAGTCGCAAATGGCCTGAGTGATCGCCAAGATGTGCGCTTCGGTGAAGGTCGCGGTTAGGGACGAACCTCGATGGCCGCTGGTCCCAAAGCTGACCATCTGGGTGGGATCGCTTAGGTCGGGCTTACGCTCAAAGTATTCCCGTTCGAGTCGCGCAACATCGACCAGCATCTCCTTCGGCGCCGGCTTGCCTGCCAGAGGAGAGATCGTTACCTGTCCGTTTGACACACCCGACATTCGGCTACGAGGTCCGGTATTTCGCGGGTACATTCGCCGCAGCCGCCCGGTCGGCGATCACCACGGCCTGGTCCCGGCTGATGCGTCCGGAAGGAATGCTGGTGTCGCCTTCGAGCAAACGCGGTAGCATCGCAACCTTCTCAGCTCCCGTCATCAGCCACAGGATGCGCCGCGAACGATTCAGGACAGGGTAGGTCAGCGTCATGCGGCGTCTTCCCATGTAGACACCCGTCAGGCCGACATCCGCATCTTTGACGTTGAGAACAGGATCGTTGGGAACGAGTGAGGCGGTATGTCCGTCAGGTCCCATACCCAGGTGCGCCAGGTCCAGCACCGGCGGCGAACCGGCGACCTGCTCCAACGTTTTCGCATATTGTTTGGCAGCCGCTTCTATGTTGGCCGATTCCACCGGCATGGCATAGATTTGCTCCGAAGGCAGCGGCACATGTTCCAGCAGGCTATCACGCAGATGTTTCAGGTTTCGGTCCGGATCTCCAGCGGGTGCGATCCGCTCGTCAACCTGGAAGACATGTACGTCTTTCCAGGGGACCTCTTCGTTCGCCAATGCGCGCAGCATGATCCACGGGGTCTTGCCCCCGCTGACCGCCATGATGAAGCGCCCGCGAGCAGCGACGGCAGCGCGAGCATCCGCTGCAATCGTCGCTGCCGCAGCTTTTGCTACGGCAGCATCGTCCTCAAATACTTCCAGCTTCATTCAGCTTTCTCCCGTTCACCGCATAACGTCAGCTTACTTTGTCAGATGCGACCGCCCTCACCCAGCCTTCGCTGGGGTTGCGATTGGCTCCTCCTGGGTTGACGCTGGATTCTGCCAGCCACCCGGCGGCGTGACCTGACTAATCTGACTTGGACCCCATGTGTCCGGATCATATTCGTAAACCGGCGTAGTCGCCTTCAGCATCGGATCGACGATTCGCCACGCTTCTTCGACATAGTCTTGGCGCGCGAACTGCGTAGAGTCTCCCGCCATGGCATCGCCGAGCAGCCTTTCATAAGCTTCCATCTCGCCGGGCTTGGGAGTACGGCTGGCCAGCATCTCCGTCATTGTGCCGACTTGGTCGTTCTTCAACGACGGAACTGCCATACCCAGCGCAATCGTCACCTCAGGACTGACGCGAAAACGCATGTAGTTCGTCAGCACCTCACTGTCAGGAATCATCGTCGGAGGTTTGCGGAAGCGCGCAATCACCTCGGTGGCAGTCTCCGGCAAACACTTCCCTGCCCGGATATAAAAAGGCACGCCCTTCCAGCGCCAGGAATCGATCTCGAGCCGAACCGCCGCAAACGTTTCCACCTTGGAGTCGGCTGCCACTCCCTTCTCTTTGCGATAGCCACGGAACTGTCCGCGGACAACGTCCTTCGTGTTAATCGGAGGAATCGCCTTCAGCACCTTAGCCTTCTCATCGCGAACCGACTCGCTGTCGTTTCTGACGGTCGGCTCCATGGCCAGGTTGCACATCACCTGAAAGAGGTGGTTTTGGATTACATCGCGAATGGCGCCGGTCTGATCGTAGAATGCACCTCGGCCTTGCACGCCGAAGTCTTCCGCCATGGTAAATTGCATGCTCTCGATGTAGTGGCGGTTCCAGAACGGCTCCATGAACGCATTGGCAAAACGAAAAATGGTGATGTTGTGGACCGGAGCCTTGCCCAGATAATGGTCAATGCGGAAGATCGATTCCTCTGGGAACGCGCTAAGCAGGATCCGGTTCAGTTCCTGTGCCGAGGCCAGATCGTGGCCGAAGGGCTTCTCGATGATGACGCGCGCCCCTTTGGCGCAACCCGACTTCATCAACTGTTCCACCACTTTTTCGAACAGCATGGGCGGGATCGCCAGGTAGTGTGCCGGATGCTCCGCTGAGCCGAGTTCTTTACGGACCGCTTGAAACGTGGCTATGTCGAGGTAGTCGCCATCGACGTAGCGCAATAAGCTGCTTAGCTTTTCCCAGGCCGACGGGTCGACTCCGCCGAATTGGGTGAGGCTGTCATGTGCGCGCGCTTTCAATTGGTCAAGGTTCCAGCCGGCCTTGGCGACGCCAATGATCGGCACATTGAGGTGGCCACGTTTCACCATGGCCTGCAGCGCCGGAAAGATTTTCTTGTGCGCCAGGTCCCCGGTCGCGCCGAAGAAAACCAGAGCATCGGATTTGATATTACTCATGGTAGCCTCACTTCCCCGCTGCCCTTTCCAGGTGTCCGCCGAACTCATAACGCATGGCCGACAAAAGTTTGTCAGCGAAGTCGGCCTCGCCGCGCGAGCTGAATCGCTCGTACAGTGCGGTGGTGAGGACCGGACTCGGTATGGCCTCGTCGATCGACGCCTTGATAGTCCAACGGCCCTCGCCTGAATCCGACACCCGTCCGGCGAACTTCGAGAGTTGAGGATCTCCAGCCAGGGCCGTTGCGGTTAGATCCAGCAACCAGGACGCTATCACGCTACCCCGTCTCCACACCTCGGTAATGTCGGTCAAGTTGAAGTCGTACTGGTAGTGTTCGGGATCGCGTAATGGAGTGGTCTCCGCGTCAGCCGCGTGGGTCTGCTTGCCCACATTGGCCGAGCGAATAATGTTCAGCCCTTCGGCATAGGCAGCCATAATGCCGTACTCGATTCCGTTGTGTACCATTTTGACGAAGTGCCCGCCACCGTTTGGGCCGCAGTGCAGATAGCCCTGTTCAGCGGTGCCGCCCATCTTTTCGCGTCCCGGCGTCCGCGGTATGTCGCCGATGCCCGGCGCAATGGTTTTGAAGATTGGATCGAGGTGTTG
Source organism: uncultured Acidobacteriaceae bacterium (assembly GCA_963748225.1). Lineage (GTDB taxonomy): Bacteria > Acidobacteriota > Terriglobia > Terriglobales > Acidobacteriaceae > Bog-257. The sequence goes on along the minus strand of CAVVHW010000005.1, from coordinate 56,646 downwards.
CACGGCAGAGTTCGGACCGCCGATCATCATGCAGTAGCCGCGCTCCAGGCCCCACACGCCTCCGCTGGTACCGACATCCACGTAGTGGATGCCCTTCGGAGCGAGCTGGTTTGCGCGGCGAATATCGTCAATGTAATAGGAATTGCCACCATCGATGAGGATGTCACCAGCTTCAAGATACGGTACGATACCGGCGATGGTCTCGTCCACCACGCCTGCCGGAATCATCAACCAGACGGCGCGCGGCTTGGTCAGTTTGCTGGCAAAGTCTTTCAGCGAAGACGACCCCACCGCCTTCTCCTTCACCAGCTCTTCCACAGACTTGGGGAACATATCGAAGACCACGCATTCGTGGCCCGCTTTCATGAGCCGCCGAACCATGTTGGCGCCCATTCTTCCCAAACCTACCATTCCCAGTTGCATTGCTCACTCCCTTTATTCCAAATATTTGTTGAAGCTTTAGTTGAACCTTTACATGTTTTGCCGGTAGCGCCGGATCAAACTGTTGGTGGAACTGTCGTGTGCCAGCTCCGGTTCGGTCTTGCTCTCCAGCTCCCCAATGATTTTCTTGGCCAGTACTTTGCCCAGTTCCACTCCCCACTGGTCAAACGAGTCGATGCTCCAGATCGTACCCTGCGTAAATACTGAGTGCTCATAAAGCGCGACCAACTTGCCCAAGTTCTCCGGCGTGAGCTGGTCTGCCAGGATTATGTTCGAAGGGCGGTTGCCTTCGAACACGCGGTGCGGCACCAGCCAATCCGGCGTGCCTTCGGCCTTCACCTGCTCTGCCGTCTTGCCGAACGCCAGTGCTTCGGCTTGCGCAAAGACATTCGACATCAGCAAAGTATGATGTTCGCCCAGTGGATTAAGAGTCTTGTAGAACCCTATGAAATCACATGGGATAAGCCTTGTCCCCTGATGAATCAACTGATAGAACGAGTGCTGCCCATTGGTGCCCGGCTCACCCCAGTAAATCGGCCCGGTGTCATAATTGACTTCCTTGCCGGCCAGCGTCACGTGTTTGCCGTTGCTCTCCATGGTGAGCTGCTGCAGATAGGCTGGAAAGCGTTTCAGATATTGTTCATATGGCAACACGGCTACGGTCTGCGCCCCGAAAAAGTCGTTGTACCAGACGGCCAAGAGTCCGAGGAGCACTGGCAGGTTGCGCTCGAACGGCGTCGTCCGGAAGTGTTCGTCCATCTGATGAAATCCGCTGAGCATAGCGCGGAAGTTTTCCGGCCCGACCACCATCATCGTCGAAAGGCCGATCGCCGAGTCCATCGAGTAGCGTCCGCCAACCCAGTCCCAGAACTCGAACATATTTGCCGTGTCGATGCCGAACTTGCTCACCTCCGCCGCGTTGGTCGATACCGCAACGAAGTGCTTGGCAACCGACTTTTCATCGCCACCCAGTCCAGCCAGTGACCAATCGCGCGCCGTGTGCGCGTTGGTCATGGTCTCCAATGTGGTAAAGGTTTTCGATGAGATGATGAACAACGTCTCGGCAGGATCGAGATCGCGCACCGCCTCGGCGAAATCCGTGCCATCCACGTTTGAAACGAAGTGGAAGGTCATATCGCGCTTGCTGTAGTGCCGGAGCGCTTCGTACGCCATGACCGGACCAAGATCAGAGCCGCCAATACCGATGTTGATAACGTTACGAATCGGCTTACCGGTATGGCCCTTCCAGTCGCCGCTGCGCACCCGATCGCAGAAGGCAGCCATCTTGTCCAGCACGGCATGCACTGCTGGAACTACATCCTGGCGATCAACAACAATTTTTTCTTCCTTGGGAGCACGCAGGGCGACGTGCAAAACCGCCCGCTTCTCGGAAACATTGATCTTGTCTCCCCGGAACATGGCATCGATGTGCTCGCGCAGTCCCGACTCTTCCGCCAACTGCAGCAGTAGCTTCAAGGTTTCGTCGGTGATCCTGTTCTTGGAGTAGTCCAGGAACAGCCCCACGGCCTCAGCCGTAAAACGCTCGCCACGCTGGGGATCATCCGCAAACAACTGCTTTAGTTGCGTGTCGCGTATCGTCTTGTGGTGGGCACCCAAGGCCTTCCATGCGGGCCGTCGGGTGAGCGATTTCAGGCGTCCTGCCATGTTTCATTCTCCTTTTGCTTTTGCTGCCTTTTTGGTCTTCTTCCTACCGTGCTTCTTCTTGCCGTGCCACGGCAGATTTTCCACTTTAGCAGCCGAAGCGGAAGGCGCTGGGGCCACGCTGTCAGGCAGATGCTCAACCCCATCGCCCCACAAGCGGAACCCGCCGAGAAAAGCGTTCGCGTTGTTGCCCGCCCGGCAGCCGGGAGGCAGCTCTTTCAGCTTCTTAACATTGCCTCCACCCAACACAATGTCGTTGGGCTCAAGGGCAGCCGAAATGCGAGCCACCACGTCAAAGACGTGGCGCTCCCACTTTTTTCTGCCCATCCGCTCGAGCCCGCGCAAACCGACGTAGTCCTCGTACGTTCCTCGCTTGTAAGGCAGGTGGGCTAACTCCATAGGCTCCACATGTCTATCTACAATCATCGTCGAGCCCAGACCGGTTCCCAGTCCAAGAAACAACATCCGCCCTTTGACGTAGCTGCCGAGGGCCTGCATGGCCGCGTCATTCATAACTTTCACCGGGCGGCCAAATGCCTTTTCATAGTCAAACCCCACCCATCCGCTTGCCAGGTTGTGCGGCTCTGAGATCGGCCGCCCCTGCGTCACCACGCCAGGATAGCCAATCGACACTACATCGTACTTCCATCCCTTAGCGAGCTTCTTAGCTTCGGCGACCATTCGCTGCGGCGTCAGCTTCGGTCCCGAGACAAACTTCAGCGGAACGTCCTGGCCGGTGGCCAGAATCTTGACGTGGGTTCCACCCACATCCACCGCGAGCACGTCCATTAAGACGCCCCTTTCGCGATGGCCGCACTCTTCGAGGCAATCACTCCGAGCAATTCCTTCCAGGAATCGTCGAATGATTTTGCCCCTTCTTCCTGCAACTGCGCGCCCAGCGCGTCGATATCGACACCCGCCTTGGCAAATTGCGCCAGCACCTGCTCGCAGTCGCCGCCATCGGCAGGCAACACTCCGCCGATGTCACCGTGAGCGGCCAGTGCCTTCAACGTCTCTTCCGGCATGGTGTTCACCGTATTGGGAGCAGCCAGCGACTTGATGTATAGGACATCTGAAGCTTTAGGATCTTTCGTGCCCGTGCTTGCCCACAACAGTCGCTGCGGGTTGAATCCTGCTTTCGCAATCGCCTGGACCCGCGGCGAGGCGAGAAATTCCCGATATGCCTTGTATGTGCGCTTGGCGATCGCAATGCCCAAGCGGTCGAGCAATTCGGCGGGCACCTTTTTCGCAACGGCAACGTCCCATCGGCTAATGAATACCGACGCCACCGATCCTACATTGGTCGGCAAGCCGGCTGCGACCCGCCGCTCGATGCCGCGTAGGTACGCCTCAGCGGCTGCCATATAATGCTCCCGCGAAAACAGCAGCGTCACGTTAATCGAAACCCCGGCGAAGATCGCTTCTTCAATGGCGGGCAAACCTTGCTTGGTGCCAGGAATTTTTATGAAAAGGTTGGGCTGACCCGCCCGGGTATGCAAGTCCTTGGCCGCCGCCAGGGTGCTGCTGGTGTCGTAAGCCAGCAGCGGCGAGACCTCGAGCGATACCCAACCGTCCACGCCTTTGGTCTGCTCGTGGACCGGCCGGAACAGTTGTGCGGCCCGGGTAAGGTCTTCAATGGCCAGCTCGAAGAACAGCCCCTCGCCCGATTTGCCCTGGCCTAATTTTTGGCGGATCGCCGGATCATAGGAAGCGCTGTTTTTGATGGCATGATCGAAGATGGTTGGATTTGATGTGAGTCCAGTTACCGACAGTTCGTCGATGTAGCGCTTAAGCGTGCCGCTATCCAGCAGGTCGCGAGTGATATTGTCCAGCCACAGACTCTGGCCCAGATCATGAAGCAGTTGGGTCGCCTTCATCGTTTTCTCCTCAAATTTGCCGCGCTGGAAAATTATCAGCCCCGGCTCAAACCTACAACTGGTAAATTTTTGTGGCAGTTCTGCCCCAAAATCGTATGGTGGAGACGAATGCGGGTAAAACGGAGCAATGATGGATCTGCTCGATCGAGTCCGGGCAGTGCTCAGCAGAAGCCGCGCAATTCAATCTTAGTTAGCGGCTATTATAGTCTGAGTGCCGTGCCTTTCTGCCAGATCCGGGAATTGGCGCGACGGTGCGGAATGCCGAACCAGTGGGCCTCCGCACGAACTCTTTACTGGTGCCCTAAGTTGGAAGCTCTTTGCATAAACCAGAGCTTTGTGTCAGGGCACGGCTTCAGCCGTGCCAAACCATGCACTAAGAAAACATGGCATTTAGGCCCGGGGAGAAATCGAGAGCTGCAGCGAGTTGACTAAACGAATTTCTGATTCACCACGCTGGGACCGTAGCGTCAAATGTCGCGGCATGGCCGGAAGAAATTACATGGTTAATGCGAGCCAAATAACCGAACTAAATCGTCGCTTCGGAATTCCTGGCCTTGCTGAAGTTGTCGCAGGTAACGGTGGGCTGCCGAAGGTGTCGATCACATCTCCGGCGGCTGCAGGAGAAATCTACCTGCACGGCGCACAAGTCACTTCATGGAGGCCCGCGGGCGCCGAGGACGTCTTCTTTCTCAGCTCACAATCGCGATGGGAAAACGGCCAAGCCATTCGCGGAGGCGTCCCCATTTGCTTTCCCTGGTTTCGGGCGAAGTCCGACGATCCCCTTGCCCCCGCCCATGGATTTGTCCGCACAAAATCGTGGGAGCTTGACGCAATCGCGCAGCACAGAAATGCGATTTCAGTCAGTATGTTTACAGAAAGTGACGAGACCAGTAAGCGTTGGTGGCTGGCAGACTTTCGTCTCGTCCTCCGTGCTACATTCGGATCGGAATTGCACCTCGAACTTGAGCTGACCAACAGAGGAACTACGACAGCGCGCTTCCAGGAGGCCCTGCACTCTTACCACAGAGTGGGACGTGTTCAATCAGCCCGGTTGCACGGCCTGGACAAGGTTCATTATCTCGACAACACTGACGCAAACCGTGAAAAAGTTCAGGATGGCGACGTCATAATCTCCTCCCAAACCGACCGTGCCTACCTGACCGCCCAGCCCGAGGTCGTGTTAGAAGATCTGGTTTTGCGCCGCCGCATTCACATCGCGAAAGAGAACTCCCGCACCACGGTGGTATGGAATCCCTGGATAGAAGGAGCGAAGGCGTTGCCAGACCTCGGCGACGACGAGTGGACCCAGATGTTCTGTGTCGAAGCCAGCAATGTGCTGGATTATGCCGTGGAAGTCGCTCCCGGAAAGCAGCACCGCCTGGCGGCCACAATCAGAGTTGCAGGTATGCCGGATTCCAGCATTTAGGACAGTTTAGGAATTGGTGAAACCAGTCTAGCTTTCCAATTGCTCCTGGCTCCTCTTAAGCCGGTTCCTTTCCAAGGCCAGTCGAGCCTCGACTTCTTTCAACTTTGCCTTCGCTTTGTCGCGCTCGCGCGTTGCCTTCTCAACCCTTTGCCGGGCGTCCTTGATCGCAGCCATTGCTTTCTTGTGTGTTTGCAGCATGGATCATAGTGTAGACCCGCGGCTCATGATGCGCCCATCACCAACACGGCGATGTCGTCGCACCGATTGTCCTGCGCAATTGCGCCTCCCAGCGACTAGACTGACCCTAGGCTTATGCCGTAACGCAACTTCATACTGAAGGCAATTCTTATGGCTAATGGGAACACCAAGAAGGGCGTCATCGGGATCCTCACCGGAGGCGGCGATGTACCGGGCTTGAATCCGGCCATCCGGGCGGTCACGATCAGGGCCTTGCGCGAAGGCTACGAGGTTATCGGCCTGCGGCGCGGCTGGGCCAGCCTGGTCGACATGATCCGGGAAGAGGATTACGACAACAGCGACAACTTCCAAAGTCTTAGTGAGGAACTGGTGAACCGTGCCGGGCGCACTGGCGGAACATTCCTTCACACCTCCCGTACCAACCCGGGGCGAGTGAGGCGAGCCGCAGTTCCATCTCACCTGCAGGGCTCCTACGCAGCGGACTTGAACGATCTCACGCCAGAAGTGCTTAAGAACCTCGACTGGCTGGGAATCGACAATCTGATCCCCATCGGTGGCGATGACACGCTGAGCTACGGGGTTCGGCTGCACAAGGAAGGGGTCAAGGTTGTCGCCATCCCCAAGACGATGGACAACGATGTGCCGGGCACGGACTACTGCATTGGCTTCAGTACGTGCGTCACGCGCACCATCGAGATGACGCACCGGCTGCGAACTTCCGCCGGGTCGCACGAGCGGTTGCTGGTGCTCGAGGTCTTCGGCCGCTATGCGGGTTTTACTGCAATGGTGCCCACCATGGCGGGCGCAGCGAATCGCTGCGTAATTCCCGAACACAAATTCAACATGGAACGCCTGGCCGAGCTGCTGATTGCCGATCGGCACAAGAATCCCAGCCGGTATGCGGTGGTGTTGATCTCAGAAGGAGCGATGTTCGAGAGCGGTGAAATGATCTTCGCTCGCGACACCACGGACGCCTTCGGCCATAAGAAACTGGGCGGGATCGGCGACCTAGTTTCCGACAAGCTGAAAGAGCTCTCTCCCCGATACAACAACGGCAAGGCGCTGGACACCATTAGCCAGAACTTGGGTTACCTGGTCCGCTGCGGCGATCCCGATGCAATCGATTCCATCGTTCCCATGGCCTACGGAAATCTTGCCTTGGACCTGCTACTGAAACAGACGCACGGCCGGCTGGTTGTCCTCAGAAACGGCCGCTACAGCAACGTGCCAATCGATGCGGTGGTGGCGTCGAAAAAGGTGGTCAACGTGAAGGAGCAGTACAACACGGAAAGACTGAGACCGTACTACAAGAGTTTTGAAGACAAACCACTCTTCATGATGACCAGCGACAGCTGAGGGATTGCCTGGGAGATTCTGATTAGGTCTGCCGTTGAAGGGGACGGCCTTCAGGCCGTCCGCAAATGCCCGCTGTTAGACCGGGCTTTAGCCCTGGAGGAGTTGCTTGCTGACTTAATCAGAGTTTCCCTGGATATCAGCTTTGTATCGAACCTGCTCGACTTTGCCCTTCCGACCCCAATCTCAGAACGATCTCCTTCAACGCCTGATTTTGCTGGAGCAGACGCAGGTACGTCCTCTCATCGGCGGATACTTTGGCTCGGATGATGTCCGCTAATGCCTGTTTCTGTGGAGCCGTCCATTGCGCGAGTTTGGGCGCCCGCCACAAAACCGCTGCGAAACTCTCAAACGCTGCTTGCTCAAGGGAACTCCATGTTCCGGCATCAACCCGAAGATTTTGAGCGAGATCTTTCCTCGTGGCCCGCCGCATTCTTTCAGGATCGCCCTCGAATTCCTCGGCCATCCGGTGCTGCACGGCCAACCCGATCCTTCTGGCTGAGAAGGTGTCCCACTGGCCGCGCGGTCCATCGCCAAATTCATAAAAGACATGCCCTGCTGCCAGCTTTCGCAGCGTTCGCGCAGAGGTCCGATGCGCCGGGTCGCGGGCCATTTTTGCTTCTTCTTTCCTGCTGATCGCAAGCAGCTCCGGACGTCCCGGGCGAAACCCCAGCTTGCGGTAGAACCAGAAGGCGCCTGACTTGATGGCCTCTTCGTTCTCATGGCCAAGCTGATACGGATAGACGGAAAAACAGGTGACGCCGGTCAGCTGATGCAAGAAATGAAGAACTTTGGAATAAACCCAGGCTGTCTCACCGTCGCGGAAGGCGTAGAAGGTATTAAACCCAACCTCCATCCAGTCAAACAGCGAAATTCCCTCGATGTAATTGATGGGAACTCCGTTCTTAATCGTTAGACCCGCATGGTAGGCGCGCAAGGGCAAGCGCCGGTCGGGCGGCAATCCCCAGAGGAAAATCTGCACACCTCGTCCCACGTCCGCCTGGAACACGCGATTCGGATCGCCACGGGTCGTGCCATACAGTTCGCGATAGCGAACCGTAAGGACCGTGCGCGTCAGATCCAAAACTTCTTCGCCCTCGCGCCGTGGAAGCTTGCGAAACGGCAGCGGAGGCGAACTCAGCTCGGCGGCCAACGATATCTGATTACGACGGAGCAGCGGTTGCCGGTGATAGAAAGTCGGCGACGCGCTTTGGCGGGCGAGCGTTCGGCTCGCCGCGGAATCACCCAATTTCCACGAGATGTTCACCGCCAACGAGTCGTAGAGCGACGTCTTCTCCAAGCTGGTAAGCGGTGTAGCGGCGACGCGCTGCAACAACCATGGCAGTATTTTCTCGGCGCCGCCTGCGCCGCTCGCCATCCAGTCAAGAAGCGGCGTGTCGGCTTCGACCAGCGAATCGTCTGCAAGGAGCGGAACGAAACGGGGTAACGTCACCCCCATTTGGCGGCCTTGCTCGTCGAAGTCCCACTCGACACTGAGCTGTTGCGGAAAACGCTGCACCAGCCAGCAAGCAACGTCATACGTGAAGGTGTCGTTAATTGCTGTGCCCGCAATCCCAGAGACCTGCTCGCCGTCGAACAGCTCCATGTCGGCGCCGGACGATTGAAACCTCTCCACCTGATGCACAATGCCGCCTAGCAACTGCTCGGTCTGTTGCACAACTTTGCGGCTTTGCGGAAAGGCACGCAGGAACAGGAGGGCATCATGGACTCGGATCAGCGATTCAGCACTGTCGAATTGGACATTGCGTATCGAAGCCAGCAGTTTCTCGATTCTCGCAGCACCGCCAGGTCCGTAGCTAAGCTTCGAGGGGTCCAGCGCCGCTAAGAGCGAAACGGCACGGGCCTTCATTTTCCGCCCTGGCCGGCATCGGCAAGAGTCGGGACATCAGCCGGCAGCGGTTTCAACTGCTCCATCGCGAACGGCTTTTCCATCGATGCCGGCTGCAGCGCAGAGATCTTCGCCGATCTCACGGATCCAACCACCACAAACAAGTTGGTCACCATGATGACGGTGAATGCCATTGCAGGTAGGAAGGCAAATACCTGCCCGCGGGCGCTAACGATCTCCAGCGCCAGCACCGCCGTGACCAACCCGCGCGGCAACATCCAGAACAATAACTCCGTCTGCCTGCGCGTCACGTCCCGTACCACCCATCGGCTGCCCTGCACGGCGAGGAAGCGGGCAAGCACTAGGGCCACCAGAATGCCAACGATAGGAAGCAGGTATGTTCGGCTGACAAATTCGGCAACAATCCCTAGGAGAACAAAGAAGAACGATCGCACCAGAAAACTGAGTTCGGCATGGAAGGCAAGCAGGCGAGCTCCTTGTCGTGTCATGTGGGGAGTGCGCGGCAAATTTGCCAGAGTAACGCCAAAAACCAAAACCGCCAACAGCCCGCTGCCGTCCAAATAGCGCACCAGGGCATAAACGCCGAAGACTACGCCTAAGTTCAGAATGGTAGTGTTGGGTTGATTAGCGAGCAGAGGCCACAACCTTGACCAAATCGCTCCTGCTACCACACCCAGGAGCAATGCGATCGCGATGTGATGGGAGAAGTTGGCAGCCACGCCGAAGACCAACGACTGGCTTACTCCTGTGTCCAGCAGGCTACCGATGAGCAGGACGGCGATCACTTCGCCCAAGGTAGACTCCAAAGTCAAGGCGATCTTCACCGGCTGGGCAGCAGAAATCTGTTCCAGCGCGGGTATGACGATGGTTCCGCTCGTACACCCAAGAGCGGCGCCCAAAAGTATGCAATCGCTCCACTGCAGGTGCAGCAACGCCCTGCCCATCAGGGCAATCAATCCCAGGCTCAATCCATAGCTCAGGACCATCAACAACAGAGCAGCCGGAGCATGGCGGGCGGCTTGCCGCAGCCTGAGTTCCACTCCGCCGGAAAAAAGAATGAGGATAAGGGCCAGCGTTCCGAAAACATCGATAACGCCCTGAAAGGAAGCGGACGGGACCCAGTGCAGAATCGGCCCCAAGGTCACGCCGATCAACAGCAAAACAATCAGATCGGGCACACGGGTCAACCGTGACAACCGGTTGGCAACGTAAGCCAACATCAGCAGAGCGGCCAGCAAACCGAATATGTGGGTCATTTCCATGGCGAGGATTGCGCCGGTTCAGCACCCGAAACCGGACGGCAGTAGGGCAAATCGGTCGAAGTAAATATCATATAGCTCCCGCCGTTGTGCAGCATTCGGCGAAGGGAATTACCTGGCAGAAGTTCGACGTTTCGCCCACCCCATCCACACCAGCGCGAGCACCGTGATCACGGCGATAATCCCTTGGGATATGACGCAGTACAGACACCACACCCCCAGCACGTGGGCCTCGATGTTGGTCAAATACAGAGCGAATCCCAGCCCAACTAGAACGCAAATGAGTAGCAGACCGCGGCGGCGCATGAATCCTAGAATGCCGATCAACAGATAGCCGGCGATACCGATGGCTGCCACTGGTACGCCGCGGATCATGGCGTACGGACTGTGATTTACCACCCCGCAGTCCCATTTGTCATTGATGCTACAGGGCTCGGAACCGGTATCGTAGTGGACTTTCAGGGCCAGCACTGAAACCACGATACCTGCGATGGCGAGAAGCAGAATGAAATAGCGCAAGAAATTTCTCCAACCGAAATCCCAATCCACACCGCCTTCGCCTGGATTGGAGTGATCTGTCGATTGTACCTGTGCGGCGGAAACGAATCAGTAGTGGAACCGCCAACGAAATTCCGCATAGATTTGCCGGGGCTCGTTCCAGTGAAACCCACCAAAGGTCAGACTGTTATCGAGTTGCACGCGGAGGTTTGCCACATTCAGCGCAGTCAAAGAAACAGCATATTTCCCCTCCGAAAAGCTTTTTCCCAGAGAGAGGTCAACCGTAGTATGGCTGGGAAGATAGGGCCCGGGATATTGTGAATCCGGCGTCCCGTACAAGCCGTTGGAGAATCCCGAGCCGTAGTACACGTTGCCCGAGGCATAGCTTTGCCAGGGCAAACTGGCAGTAGCACCCACATTCAATGTATTTCTCTGATCGTGGTCCACCGGAGAAAATCCCGGCGGCACGTACAGTGGGCAAGTCTGGTCGTTGGGATTCGGGCAGATAAGACCGCCATTGATGGGTGAGGTAGCCTGCGCAATCTGATTGGCGTAAACCAAATGGGCCTGTACCCGATGCCATAGCAGAGGAGAGCGCAGCGAGAGGTCCCAACCTTGGATGAGCGCCGCGTACCAGGTGATGGGCCAGAACAAATTCGAATTCCCAATGTTGTTATGGTCAAGCCAGTTCCTGGCGTTGGTCTGATAATTGTCGACCTCAAGGGTCCAGCCCTTGTACGGAAAAATTAGACTCGCTTCCCACTGTTTATCGCGTTCGCCATAAAGCGGAGCGAAGGTAAAATCCTGACTGTTGGCCAAACCCAGGAGCGCACCGGTGGCCGTCACCAGCGGCGGCGGCTGATAGTAATGACCGTAGAAGCCACGCAACACCCAGTTAAGGTGTGGAACCCTGAAGGCAACACCCACCCGGGGGTCAGCCTGATTCTCTGCCACCGACGACCGGAACTCGCTCCCGCGGATGCCGGCGATGATGGTTAACCATTTCGTCGCATTGAATCGGTCGCTGATGAACTCCTCGGCAGCCCCTCCGTTCACGCCGATCGAAGAGGGAGGAAAGTTCGGGGTACCGTCCGTGTATTGGTTGTCGAAGTAGTTGTATTGATGCTGGAAGAATCCGTACACTCCGGCTTCCAGATCATTTCTCCAGAAGCTCTTGTTGAGGATCCCCTGGAATCCCACATAATTTGCCGCCAAGTTTACGTTCGTGATGACGGGATAATCGTCCGGGCCGCCTTGATAATTGGCTGCGTTGTAGTGGTAGAAGGGAGACAGCGTCAGTAGCGTGGTGGGGTTGAAGGTGTGTACCCAGGAAAAGATGGCGTAAGCGTCGGGCTCCCGCTCGGCATCACGCAGACCATAGCTGGGAACTTCGCCCGACGATTCCAGAATCTGATTGCCTACGGAGTTGGGATCGGGATCGACCGGAATCTGATAGTAATCCTGCCGTAGCGAACCAACCAATCGAAACTGGTTCTTAGAATCCCGGTTGAAGATTAACGAAACGAATCCTCCGTAGCCGTTCTCGGCATCATGGTAGACCTGCGGGATCGGAGTCTGCAGTCCGTAATTGCTACGGTTGCCGTTCAGACTGGCATAGTAGGCGAATCGCTGCGTGTGGCCTCCGCAACTCAACTGGTCGTCGGTTTGATAGAAGTTGCCGGCGGTGAGCACCAGGTCGCACTGCCGGTCGCGTTCAAAACCGGTTCGCGGCGCAATGTTGAACATGCCATAAGTACGGTCGCCATAGGTGGCGTCATAACTGCCTTGGAGGACTTCGAGGTAGTCGATATCCTTGGGATCGATCTGCGGTCCGAGATTGGCGGCAATGTTGGTGTTGGGGATGGAGACGCCGTCGATCAGCCACAGGACCTGATGGCCGCCGTTCATGTGCAGCATGTCATGCGCGACATAAGTAGCAGGCACGTAATCCGTGATCATCTGCACGCCATTGGTGCGGTCAGCTCCCGGCGTCTGCTGGATGTCCTGACGGCTCAGCATCGTCGTCGGCGTCACGCTGTCCATGGACGCCGCCACTGGAGTTCCCGATACCACGACGTTTTCACTCGTACCTGCGACTGCCAATTGGAAATGCAGTACCGGGCTGGTGTCGGACTGCACAATGACGTCTTGTTGCATCTGCAGGAAACGCGCCGACGAGACTGTGACCGTGTATGTCCCAATGGGGACCGAGCGGAATTCAAATTCTCCGCTATCGCTGGAGTCTTGGGACTCCATCCAGTCCGAGGTTTGAGCCTTCAGCGTTATGTGTGCGCCTTGAATGGGACGATGCTGCGGGTCGTGCACAACCCCTCGAACCGAGCCGACGATAGTTGCAGATAGGTGCCCAACGGAGAACAAAAACGCAATCGCCAAAGATACAGAAATCGCCGGGAACTTCGTCTGCATTCGAACGCATCTCACAGCAGTTCCTCCCTAAGTTCGAAGCCTTACAAAGACCGTAACTACTCCCCTCCAATGGATCGGGTGCTCTTTGTCGTCCGGAGATGGAGCGTGCTTAAGGCCGAGGAGTGGCTCTGGAACGCAGATAGAGGGACCCATCCATGCTCAACCGGGGCACCCCGGCGTGCGAGAACACGGAACCCGCCAATGAATCTGTCTGTGGTCTGAAGCCGACTCTACGAGGTAGGCGGCGCGCGTTCTTGACAGCTTTCTGAAGCGCGAAACGCTAACGGAGAAAGCTCGTGTTGTTGTATCGGGCCTTGCAGCGCCGATCGTTTCAAACCCTTGCTTCCCACTACGAGCGCCGTTGCCCTGGTCGTTAGGACACGAAGGCGCTGGTACGGGCAAGCCATCGCGGCCGATTTGAACCCGTCGGCATGCGCAGTACCCATGCAATGATGCTTGCCGTCACGTCTGCAGCACCCGGGAACGTCGGTGGAGAACGCTTGGAGTACGGGCAGCAACAGCCCAGCACAGGTAAGCACCAGCAGCAAACTGGAAAGACAGCGCCGCATGAGTGGGGCGATTCTAACACATCACACGAGCATGTGATCTTCGCCTCAGCCACTACCAGTCGCAAACGATCTGGACATGCAGACTTTGGGAATCACGACCGCAACCGCGAACAGAACAGCTCGGGAAACTTCACTTAGACGTTCACAGTATGTTCACCGCCCTCGCTGCCAGCAATACGATGATAGTTAGGGAGATGAGAGATTGCAGCATCATCAGGGCTTTTGCCCAGCGGGAAAGAATCTGTGTATCCGTCGGCGATAAGGCGGTGCTGGTATTGAAAGAGAGAAAGAGATAATCCATGAACTGCGGGTGCCAGTTATCTGGCCTGAGCGGGGATTCCTCGTGAAGCGCCATCTGGGGAAAAAGGAATGCTCCCAATTCATGCCTCTTGGTTCTTTCCCGCTGGATGGGGCCTCCGGCGTCTAACTTCCAATACCACGCCGCGAACACCAGCACGTTGCTGATCCAGAGGGAGGCGGCCGACTGCAGCAGATGAAGAGGGGACTCCTTATGGGTGGGCAGAAAACGTATTAGCAGAACGAGCGATGCCACCACCGCGGCGGTGACAGAAGCAATCAGAATCAGCCCTCCTACGGATGCAATTCGATCAGCCCCCCTGTGATGCGAAATCGAGACAAACGTGGCGAGCACGGCAAACACCGCAACCAACAACCAGTTAGGTCCAAGGCTCAGTATTTCGGGCAAAGAGAAATGAAGAGCTACAACGGCGCCCATCGCAAGAATGCCGGGCCAGCGCGGCTCCACATAAGCAGATCGATTCGGCATGAACTCGATGATACTGCCGGCCATGCCGTTCCGGCGAAACCGCGCTGCGTCAGTCTCTCGCGATAGGAAACCCATCTGGTCGATGTCGCTGCTCACCCATCATGTGACAGGTTCGCAAACCGTCCGTCCATCTCAACAGCACATTCCTTCAGATTTGCCAACGAGGCTCATCACGTCGCGGCTGTGATAACCGTTCTGTTGTGACCCTAAGCGCTCGTGTACCATTTCGGGAATAGACAGCGAAACATTCCCACTTTGTTGCGGAAGCGGCAACTCTATGGGGCACAATGAGTTGAAGAACCGTTGGTACGGAGCCAGTGACGGGAAAGAACGCTCACGGTTTACGTCCCAATGCAAACGTGTAATTGGCCGCCCTGCTCCACTTGGGGCGAGCAAAAGGAGATTTCGCAATGCGGCCTAGAACTCTCTCCCTCCTGCTTTTATTGGTACTTCTTACCTCTCTCACCTGTTTCTCACAACAAACCGACATCCTGCAGTTCAGCGCTTTCACCGCCTTTTCTTATCTGAGCACGCCATCGTTGAACCTGACCCAGCGCGGATTCGATGGCGACTTTGGTGTCAACATACGCAGTTGGCTGACGGTCGGCGGTGATTTCAGTTATAACGGTGGCCACAGTTCGCTGGTGCCGAGCGATCTTAATGCGACTACGCAGGCGAAATTGGCGCCGTTTCTACCGCTGCTTCCACCAGGGTTCGTATTGAAGGTTCCGTACAACTCTTCGACCTACACGTACGAGGCCGGGCCGCAGTTCAATTATCGCAGACTGAAGAAAGTTACCCTCTTCGCGCGCCCGGCGCTCGGCGCACTACATGCGAGCTTCACCGCCAAGCCGAGCGACCCAATCACAGCGGCGATTGTAAGTGGCCTTCTAAACGGGAAAACGTCGCAGTCTGACACGGTGGTGTTTTATGGCTTTGGCGGCGGCGTTACCTGGGAGGCGACACCGCACTTTGGCATTCGTGTAGCTACCGATTTTGTTCACTATAATTTTTTCTCGAATTTACTGAATGGCGGTCGTAACAGCGTGCGGGTCACTGTGGGAACGAAGTTCAATTTTGGAAAGAACATCGTCAAGTAATTAGGAACAATAGAAGCAGAATTGCCGTTTCGTGCGCGTCCTCGCAACCGGGGACGCGCTGCGTTTACGACTGACGGCGAGAACCGGGCACTTCCTACGGGGTTGCCGCCGTCGCGCCTCACAAACTCTGGACCTCCGCTGCGATATACTTTGAAGTTTGCCCACCACTGTTTGCTAGCAGTAGCAGGCAAGCTGGTCCAATTCTGGAAGGAGAACTTTTCCCCATGTCATCCGCAGCCGTCTCCTACGCACGTGAGAACCAAAAACGCTTTCTTGACGAGTTGAAAGATTTGCTTCGCATCCCTAGTGTCAGCACCGCCGAAGAGCACAAAGATGATGTGCGCAGAGCTGCCGAAATGGTGGCCAACGATCTGAAGCGCACCGGCTTCGAGCATGTCGAGATCATCTCCACGCAAGGCCATCCACTGGTTTACGCCGACTGGCTGCATGCTGCGGGCAAGCCGACGGCGCTGTGCTACGCGCACTACGACGTGCAGCCCGCCGAGCCGCTGGACGAGTGGCACACTCCGCCGTTCGAGCCGACCGAACGCAATCAGAACATCTACGCGCGCGGCGCCGTCGATGACAAGGGCCAGCTCTGGATGCAACTCAAAGCTTTTGAGTCGCTGTTCAAAGCGGGCAACGGCAAGCTGCCTATTAACGTCCGCGTGCTGATTGAAGGCGAAGAGGAAGTGGGCGGCGAGAGCATCGAAGAGTTCGTTAAGAAGAACGCCGGCTCGGACAAACTGAAGGCCGATTTCGCGCTAGTTACTGATACGGAGCTATTCGCTCCCAATCTTCCCACGCTGTGCGTTGGCCTGCGCGGCCTACTCTATACCGAGATTTATGCGCAGGGAGCAAAGACCGATTTGCACTCCGGCGTGTACGGCGGAGCTGCGCCTAGCGCCATCTTCGGCCTAATCGAGATCATCAGCAAACTCAAAGATGCCGACGGCAAGATTCTCATCCCCGGCTTTTATGACGATGTGCAAAAGCCGACGAATGACGAACTGAAGGCCTGGGAGCGTCTGCCCTTCAATGAGGAGGACTATCGCAAAGCCGAAGTCGGATCGAACGTGCTGACCGGCGAGCCGGGGTATTCGGTGATGTATCGCACCTGGGCTCGCCCGACCCTGGAAGTACATGGCATAGTCGGAGGTTTCCAGGCGCCTGGCGCCAAGACGGTGATTCCCGCGCGTGCCTCGGCCAAGGTCTCGATGCGGCTGGTGCCTAAGCAGGACCCGGACGACATCCTGAAGAAGTACACCGACTACGTAAAGAAGCTTACGCCCAAGGGCATCGAGATCAACATCAAGGTGCATAGCAAAGGCCCCGCGTGCGTGGTGAACACCGATAACAAATTCGCCCGCGCTTCCGTGGAGGCCATGCACGAAATCTTCGGGAAAGATACCGTGTATATTCGCTCGGGTGGTTCGATTCCGATCGTGACGCAGTTCGAGGAAGATCTGAAGATTCCCAGCATCATGATGGGCATGGGTCTGCCCGACGACAATCTGCACGCCCCTAACGAGAAGTTCCACATCCCAAACTTCTATCGTGGAATCGAGTCGATTATTCGCTTCTTCCAGATTTTGGGACAGTAAGTCAGCTGAGTGGTTAGAACTGGATATCCCACCCAGGTGGTTCTGCTTGGGTGGGATTTCTAGAATCGCAATGCCGCGGCTGCACGTTCGAGCGCTGGTCACTAACGGATTCCGACCTGGCCTCGCACACTATCGATCAGCTTGCCCGAATCATAGCCAACGCCATCTTTGAAGATCGTCTCGACGTTTTCTATCTCTTCAATTTTCTTGGAAGGATCGCCCTTGATCAGAAGGAAGTCCGCGTCTTTGCCATTTGTGAGAGTACCTATCTGATCCTGCTTACCAAGATAAGCCGCGCCGTTCGCGGTCCCGATGCGAATAGCTTCCACCGGCGTGAACCCAGCCTCAACCAGCAATTCGATTTCGCGCTGATCGCCGAACCCAGGGAGAGTGGCCCCATTGCCAGTCGGATCGGGACCTGCTAGTAAGAGACCGCCACCCTTCACAAACGCAAGCTCAAACTCCATCTCTTTCTTGAATAAAGAAGTCATGGGTGAATCCATGGACACGCGGGCACGTGCGGTAAGATAACTCTGTGCCGATTCGGGCGACATGGCATCAAGCACCCTCTGCTGCAGTTTCGGCCGCCCAGGCAGGTATGCCTCAAACACTGGCAGCGTGGACGTCACCGCGACATGATGCGCGACCAGATCATGGATCAGCGCCTGCACCTGCGGGCCGTTGACGTCGAGCTTCTCCCAACTGTCGCGAGCACCAGGACCTTGCGGGCAAACGTCCGGCTTCTTGTCCGGCGCAAAGTCGGTGTCGGTGAAGACCGGGCCATGCTCCATGTCGTCAATGCCCATGGCGATGGCTTCATGCCAAGTTACGGAGCACAGGTGTCCCGTCAGCTTGAAATTGTGCGCGTGCGCCTCCTGGATCGCCGCCGCCAACTCCTCCCGCGTGATGTTCATGTAAGCCTTATATGAGGTCATGCCCTCGGCAGCCCAGTAATCCACCAGCCGCTTCGCGTCGTCAGGACCGGTGAGTTCATGCATCTGGGCGAACACCGTGGGCGCGCCTTCAAGGTAAGGTGCGGTCACATCAATTTTTGGACCAGGCATCACGTTCGCGTCGATGCGCTGCTTGACCTTTAGATCGGTGTAAGGTTCCACGCTTCCGGTGGTGCGCAAAGTGGTGACACCGGCGGCAAGATAGAGCCGCGGCGCGGTATAAGGAATTTCTGCGATAAAGAGTCCCAGCTCGCCGATCTTGCCGTCGGCCCCCCGTTGCACCGAGATCGAATCCGTGTAGTAGAGGTGGTCGTGCATTCCGACCAAGCCGGGGATTACCGTGTATCCCGCGCGGTCGAAGGCCTGCGCACCAGCGGGTACCTGAATCGTTGCGGCTGGCCCGATTGACTGGATTTTGCCATTTGCAATCACGATCGACTGGTCTTGCAATGGTGCTGCGCCCGTTCCATCGATGATTCGAACGTGCGTGATAACAAAGACTGGTGCGCTGACGGTTACAAAGAGAGCGAGGCTGCTTGCATCCCTGCTTTGTGCGACACAGAGTGCAGTACACAAGAGTAAGAACGGAAGCAGGCGGCGCATTGGTTAACCTCGTATGGCAGTCGTGATCTGGAAGTCAGCTAGTTACAACGACCTTGGGTTACCAACCGAAAGTCGATCCTTTGCCTCAGCTACTGTTCTACCATTTCAAAAGTGAAACCGGATATTATCAACGCAATGCATCGGCCGGCAATAGAGCTATCAGGAGACTTCAAGGAGCCTCGGACGATATTGTCACGAGACGTGCCGGCGGAGTTGGTCCGACTGGTGGACGAGTTCTGCGCGGCCACGACGCTGGGCGATCGCAACGTAGGGTTAATCCGTCTGGTCCACTGGACTCGGGAGGATAGACGCTCCCACCGAAATGTGGCTCGCCTGATCGCGTTTGTAGAGTATCTCGAAGCCGACGAGTCCGTACGGCTCAAGTTTCAATCGTCATTTGGCAGCTTGCTCGCGGAGTTACACTCCATTTCCCTGTTCGCGGAAGCCGGCATTCCCTCCGACCACAGCCTTTCGTCGGAAATCACGCAACGAATCTCGGGAAGATTCATTCCTGCGGCGCGCGCGGAATCGGACACGTCGAGGCTATTGGTAACGCTGTACTCATCGGAGCGAGAGGTCCGCAGTTTTCTGGACACCCCCGCCGAACTACTGCAACGGCTCATTGCTGTATTATCTCCGCAGAACTTGCCCACGTTTTGGCGGCCTCAGCAGCGCGACTTGCAGGAAGCGCTACGTCTCCTTGCTGCCCGCATCAGCGGCATCGGACTCGAACCTGAAATGCGGGACCGCAGTACGTCTGGCGGAATCTCCGAATCGCCATTTTATCGGCTGGTCAAAAGCACAGAAGACCTGATCGGGCACGCGTCTCAAGCCGGTCCGGCGGCATCCGTGACTGACTGGAAGGATGTTGCTGACGGTTGCAGGTTAGAGATGGCACAGGTCCATCGCCACATGGAATCGGCTGGTGTCAGTGTCGAGTTGATCTTCGACCTCAAGAAAATCGAGGCGCGTCTCGTTCGTATGGCGGCCCTGGTTGACGTGCTGGTCGCCGCCACGCCGGCCGAACAAACTCAGGCGGTGCGGACGCTCTTGGGCCATCTCATCGAAGGGCGGCGATCGGACCGGAGCCTGAGGTCGCTACTGCGCGAGAACCTGAACCTCATCGCGCGCAAAATGGTGGAGCGCACTGGCCACAGCGGCGAGCATTACATTGCTACCAACCGGACCGAATATTGGCAGATGTGGCGTGCCGCCGCTGGCGGCGGACTGCTCACGGTCATCACCGCAGCGCTGAAAATGCGCATCGTCGATGCTCACCTGCCGCCATTCATTGAAGGCTTTGCCGCCGGGACAAACTATGCCGTAAGTTTCGTGCTGCTCCAGGTCTTCGGGCTGGTGCTGGCCACTAAGCAGCCCGCGGCAACCGCGGCGACATTCGCAGGAATTATCCGTAATAACCGCGGCGTTGAGCGCTCGAGCAAGTTGACGGACTTCGTCGCCCGCATCACTAGCACCCAATTGGCGGCGGCAATCGGAAATGTGGTCGCCGTCAGTTCGGGGGCGGTACTCTTCGAGATGTTGTGGTCCCGCATCTTTGCCAGATCCTATCTGGCTCCTGAGAGTGCTACACACGTTTACGAGACGCTACATCCATTTGCCTCCGGTACAGCGTTTTATGCAGCGGTCACGGGAGTGATCTTGTGGCTGGCTGCGCTGGCGGGCGGATGGTTCGAGAACTTCGCCGTTTATTATCGCTTCACTGATGCGATTGCTCAGCACCCTCTGGGAATGCGAGTCGGCAAGTCATGGATGGGCAAGATAGCCAGCATGCTGGAAAACAACCTGGGTGGATGGAGCACCAGCATTGTGCTGGGATATCTACTCGGTTTCACTCCTGTGTTCGGGCGTTTCTTTGGAATACCTCTGGATGTGCGCCACGTAACACTCTCCACCGGAACACTTGCCTTGGCGGCCGCACGCTACGGCACCTGGAGTCTGGGACGCGCCTGGTTCTACCACGCAGTGGAAGGCATCGCAGTCATTTTTGTCTTGAATCTGTTTGTGAGCTTCACCATCGCGGCTTTCGTCGCGCTGCGAGCCTATGATGTCGGGCCGGCGGAGCAACTTCAGATTTTGCGGTTTCTGTGCGCCGACGCGTTGAAGGAGCCGCTTCGCTTTGTATGGCCCAGATTTGCATCGGATGTCGGCGACGCAACTGGCAAGCCTGCGGAAAAGAAGGAACTGCCGGAATAGGTTAAGTTTTCGAGCCGACACGGCGTAGTCGCTCGCTCTAGAACGCCGTAATTCGAGCCGTAAACTGTACCTGCCGTGCGCTTCCCAAATGATTGGTGTCGGGCGCGAAGAGTGCCTGCCCTGCGGTAAAGATAGGAGCTGCGGAAGTTCCAAAAATGCTGATCGCTTCTGGACCGAAGTTCCGATTGCCTGCACCGGTCAAATTGAAGATGTCCATAAAGAGATCCAAGTGATGACCCTCTCCCCGCAGCGTGATGTCCTTCACGAATCGAATATCTAGATTAAGAAAGGGTGGCTGACGAAATATGTTACGAGGCGCCACCTGCCCGTTCAGAATGGCACGGTCATTCCAATCATTAGCGTCGAACTGAGTATCGAAACCAATAACCGGCGTGTACGGCAGTCCGGATCGAGCCACGAAGACGGGATTGAACTTCAGCCCCCACGGCAGATTCGTAATGGCGCTCAAGTTGAAACTGTTACGAACGTCAAACGACGAGTAGGCAGCATCGGTTGCCGAGTCAAACGGGTTCAGCGTGGACATCAGGCTAAAGGGCCCGAGGTTGGAGTTGTCGTCCCGCGTGCGCGCTAGTGTGTAGTTGGCCGCGATCTGCGACCGGTGCGGAAGCTGAATATTCGCGGTCACAAGTAGTCCGTCGTAGGACGAATGGGCAGACGACTGATTCACTGGTAACTGGCCAATATCGCTGTCAGGTCGAATCGTCGGGAAAATAGGCACGCCGCTTGCGTCATAGGTCGGCGGAAACAGATTTTGATTCAGCAGTTGTTGCAGATCCCACGTGCTGTTGCGTACATACCCAGCGGTTACGGCGAGCTTCGTATTGATCTGTTGCTCCACACTCGCGGCTGCCTGGAACGACCGTGGATTGCGAAAATCGGGAGTAATACCGACGACCAACGCTGCAGGTGTAATCAGCCCGGGCGGCGGCGAGACGAAAGCGTGGCCGCTGCTTGCGACCAGTGGCAGAAGCTGCGGATCGAAGTAGCTGTCGGCAACGACCGTGTTGATGCCGTTGTCGGTGAACACACGTTGGAAGAAAGTCGCTGGCGTCGGAGCGTCGTACAGGCCGGAGGAAAGCCTCACCACGGTGTTCGCTGTAGGGCTCCAAGCGACGCCTAGCCGTGGCTGCCACTGGGCCAGATCATTTGGAATGTAGGTGGTCTGCGGAATCGTTAGGTTGGCATGACTGGGTTGCGGATTCCATTGTCCTTCCCAGCGCAATCCAGCCGTGACGGTCAAGCTCTTAGTCACAGGTAGCTTGGCATCCACGTAGAGTCCCAGTTCGCGGACCGCCCCGTTGTAAACGTCGTCGCCCACCACAAACGTCTGTTGAAATCGCCGCGGATCGTCGGCGAGAAAATCCGTCAGTGAGTCAAAATCAAAGCGCCCATTGAGATTGGCTTCGTGCCGTTCACGGGCTGGATCATAGGCAAACTCTCCCCCCACATGCACAATCGCCCCGCCCATCGTGATTGCCAAATCATCATTGATGCGGTTGATCTTGGAAGTGTACGACTGGTTTGCCAGGCTGCTTCCGCCCAGCACACCAAAACCATTAATCACCATCTCGGGAGCGGTTGAGTTCGGAGCAATGTGACGCTGGTCTTGCGCCCATTGAGCAAGCGACTGGTTGACCTTGCGCGAACCAAACAAGGTCGTCAGGCTGCCGCGGACCCAATAGCTCTCGCCCGTCAGTAGGGCGCTATTCTCGATTGGGGCAATGCTGCGCGTGGAACCTTCATCCATGTTCGTGGCGTGAACGTGATTGAAATCGAACTGCAGGTTTACCGTGTTGGCAGCATTTAAGAGAACGTCTGCGCGTGTAAAAACCGCAGTGGGATCACTCTTTCCGACAACCTGCTGCTGCAAAGCTGCGAGCGAGGGCGGAACCATCACTCCCGGGCCCTGTGCTTCGAACTGTGTCCAGTAGGGAACGTCGAGATAATCCTGCTCGGCTCCAACGTAAAAAAAAGCGCGGTTCTTCTTGATTGGGCCACCGAGGGAACCACCAAACTCATTCTGCGTGTTGTCTAACGAATGGCCGAACGTATCGCTAGACGTGAGCGCGGAAGGCCGCCCAATATAGAAAGCTTCACCGTGATACTTGTTACTGCCTTCCTTGGTCGCGATATTCACAAATCCCGCATTTGTGCCCCCCACCTCGGCTGTGGCTCCAGCGTGAACTATTTGAAACTCGCGGACTACGGTCTGCGGAAAGAAGAAAGCATTGTCATGGGCGCCACGCACCCCGCCCTGTAACGGATCAGTAAAATCGGCGCCATCAACTGCAACTGCGAGGCTATCTGGTCGCTGGCCATCGACGACTAGTCCAGCGGAGTTCGGGGAGGCTTGGACGCCGGCGGCCAACTGCCCAAACTGGCTGAAGTCACGGTCACGATTCGGCAAATAGGTGACCGTCAGCCCGGCCAGGGTGTTGCTGACTTCCGGAGCCTCTTTGTTCACAGCAGGAGGTAGGGTATTGCCTTCGACGGTAGGTCCATGAGCGGTGACCGTCACATTCTCGGAGGCGGCAGCCACGCCGAGTCTGAGAGTGATCTGCACGCTGCTGCCAACTCCAACGTTGACGCGTGCGGGTTTCTTCAAGGTAAAGCCCGGCGCTTTGACCTCGATCATGTAAGCCCCGGGGGTCAGCATCGCGGCGCTAAAAGTGCCGGTGTCGCTTGTAGTTAATTCGCGCTTGGAGCTGAAGTCCGTGTTGCGGACGGTTACCTGCGCTCCGGCAACCGGATTACCTTGCTGGTCGGTCACAGTGCCGGAAATTGCTCCTCTGGAAGCCGCCGATTGCGCGAGTGATGGAAAAGCCCAAAACAGCAAAAGCAGTCCACATACGACCAACTTCGCGCAGTTAAGAATCCGACGGCGAATGATATGACCTCGTGGAAGGGACTACTTTCTCAAGACTGACCGTTCGGGGCGTGCCAACAAGGAAGCCGTTCTTGCTCCGCGAACCTCGAAACAGGAATCCGGCAACCCGCGATTTCGACGCTAGAACGTGAAGCGCGCCATGAACTGCATTTGCCGCGGCGAACCGACGTTCGCCAGCCCGCCCACCGGCTGAGCGAAAGTCGCCACCGGCAGGCCGCTGGCATTGTTCCCGTACACCCCATTCAAACTATAAAGGTTCAGGTGATTGAAGGTGTTGAACGACTCGGCGCGCAATATCAGGTTAAAGCGCTCCGTGATGTGAAAAGACTTCTGTAGCGCCACGTCGATGTCGGTAGTTGCCGGGACTTGGCCCGCATCGCGCCCTAGAACCGCACCGTTAATCACGGGCCGGTCCGAGGTGTTCCCGTCGCCATTGTTGTCCGTACCTGTCGTAATGTTGAAGGGGAAGCCCGAGGCCGCCTGGACCCAGCCCGAAAGCATGAAGCCATAAGGCAATTGGTAAGTGGCGCTCAGCGAAGCGCGATTGGTTTGGTTGAGCAGACTGGTTGCCTTTTCGCACACTATCAGGCAGCCATAATCATTCGGGTTCTGACCTGTTCCGTCCCATTCCACGGTGTTGATATCGTGCGACCAGGTATAGGTCAACAGGGCCGACAAGCGCCGCGACAGTTGCTTCTTAATTGCAACCTGTAGGCCGTCGTACCAGGCTGAACCGTCATTCACATACTGCAGGACTTGGTTGTAACCATTCGGCACGGGGATGATGGGCCGGGTGGCATTGGCAGCGGCAACCGAACGCGTTTGTCCCGGCTTGGTGCGTATAAAAGGCGCAGGCGAATTCAGATCGACTGGTTGCTCGATATGGATGGTGTGCGAGCCAATGTAGTCAAGCGACAGCAGCCAGCCTTGTCCCAGGTCATGTTCGAAGCCCAGATTCCATTGCTGGGTGTAAGGGTTTTGAAAATTATTGTTGCAGAAGTGAAGCTGGTCCACGGGCAAGAACTGGTTCAGGTAATTGCATTGACCCGCCAGGATGGTTATGTTTCGCGCAGGTAACTTGGCGCCCGGTGGAAAGCCCGCAATTGGAGCGAAGGTCGAGGGGAAGCCCAGACCGCCCGGAGTTGCAGTATAGGTAAAAGCACCGGCTGGGCCGCCAAGCGCCGCGCTTGCGTAGAGGTCGGCACGTTCTTCCGAGTAGTAAATACCATATCCCGCGCGAATGACGGAATTGCTGTTAGGCAGCCTCCAAGCCAGTCCGACTCGCGGCGAGAACAAAGCGTTTTGCCCGGTGAACGTCTCCCCATCCCAGCGCAAGCCGAGGTTGAGGGTAAGGTTGGGCAGAATACTCCAATTGTCCTGCGCAAATAGCCCGTACAGCGTGTCGTGGACGTTGTAGCTTTGGTTGCCGAACGACTGCGTGAAGCTCGCCGCAATGGGCTTTGAGTGCGGAGGCGCGCCCGGCGGCGGCAACGCGGGGTCGTAAGTCAGCAGCGTAGCAATGGGAATAGTTTCGTATTGAGGATTGATCTGGAACCGCCCGTCAAGGTAGCCGCTTCCGAATTCCTGTCCGAAGCCTCCGGATGAAGAATTGATGACATCGAAACCGAATTTAAGTTGATGCCGGCCGCGACTCAGACTCAGGGTATCCGCGTATTCGTACTGGTGGTTCGCCAGATCGGCCAACCGTGACTCGCCATAGGTGTAATAGCCGGAGACGAACAACTGCGGTCCCGGGGTCACGGGAACAAACTGGGTGATGGGGTAGCCCAATAGGAATTCGAAACGCGCATTGTTCAGCATGTTGCTGTTGATGACCGCGGTATCGGTGATCGCCGCCTGGTAAGTGTTACGCGTGAATACGCGAGCGGCCGTGGGTAGCGTGGCGCCACTCACCGCATCCTGCGGATTGCTGTCACTGAAGCGATCGAAGTTTCCCCGCAGCGTGAGCAGGTTGTTCTTGCTCAACTGCTGGTCCAGACGCGCCAGAAATAAGGTCTGTCCAAAGGTACCGTTGTAGAGGGAGCCGGGATCAACCGGAGAAGTGATGACTGCCGGCCGATTCTGATTCGTGTACTGCGCTGACACCATGAAGTAGGTCTTGTCCTTCACGATAGGTCCGGACAGCATACCGCTGCCTTGGGCAAGCGTCTCCTGCGCCGCTTTCGTGGTGAGTGGAATGTTGGCATTGGAGAACTCTGGACTGCCCATTCCGACAAAGTCTCCGTGCCAATTATTCGATCCCGATCGGGTCACAATATTCACGGCCGTGCCTGCGTTCCAACCCCACTCCGCTGAACTGGCGTTGGTGTACACCGTGAACTCTTGCACGGCCGAGAAGGGCAGCCCAGCAATCGCCGACTGCCGGCCCCACATGTCGTTGGCAGTGGTGTTGTCGAGTTCGTAAGTGGTTTGGCGGCGTCCGGTTCCGTTAATGACAAACAGTGTCTCATTCAGGAATAAATCGCCAGTGGTTTGCGACGGCCGGACAGAGGAATTCAGCAGCGGTAAGGTCGTGATCTTGCGCTCCAGAACGGGAGTGTCTTCAATCTTCTCCTGGCTCAGGCGCGTCGAAACCTGGTTTGAGTCCGTAGGCAGCGTTTCGGTCGTGCCATAGACATTGATCTCGGTCTTCGCACCGGAGACGCCTAAGGTAAAGTCGACCGTCGCCGTGGTGGCAGCCCGCAGTTGAACGTTCTGTTCGGCCGTCTTGAACTTAGGCGCAGTGACACTCACCACGTACCGGCCTGTCAGCGGAATTCCAACAAATGAAAAATTGCCGCCAGCATCGGTTTGAACCGTGCGGTCAAAGGCAGTCGCAGGATTGCGTAGCGTCACCGGCGCGACAGCAATGGCGCTGCCATGCTGGTCCTGAACATGGCCTTTTAGCGCACCCAGATCGGTTTGGGCCATGAGAAGCGTGGAGGTTAAATAGCATGCAAACAGCGCAACGAGGATAATGAAATGCACAACTTTGAGACGGTGTGTGGCCATAAGGCCACCAGCCTAGTCAACATACAACTCTACTACCATAGATAGTACTAGCAATTAAGTTCGTTAGGTGCTGAATCGGTTAACCGTTGTCGCTTAGCACTTCTCTTCTAACCAAAAGATGGCATTAATTAGACAAATGCATATTGCACTCGAGGTCCTAAAAGTAGTCAACAAGAAGGTCGCTCCCATAATAAGCGCAAGGTAGTAGGGTTGCTGAAGGTAAAGCGAATAACAAATTATGGTTTTATTGTCGGCAGGCAGAACAATAGCCACCAACCTCTAACCGCGACACGAGAATCTTGAAGTGGCATTCTCTTTCTACTTGCTGCTTGAGTTTCTCGTAGGTACTGGTTACGAATTCCGTGATCTTCCCGCAGCGCAAACAGGCAATGTGGATGTGCTCGCGGTTCATCTTCCGCTCGTAGTAATGGCCTTCCCCGCGGATATGCATTAGGTCCAATTCGTCGATCAGCCCATGCCGCTTAAGCAGCTGCAGCGTCCGATACACCGTGCTGCGATCCACGGAAGTGTCCACTCGCTGGACCTTTCGCAAGATCTGGCTAGCGTCCAGATGCTTGGTAGCGGTCTCGATCACGCGCAGAACCGCGCGACGCTGCTGCGTGATGCGAATGCCGCGGTCGCTGAAGTAGGCCTGCAGACGGCCTGGAATCTCGGTTTCCGGTAGAGGCATAGTTCCAGTTCCTCCGGGTGTCGCAACTGGTCGCAACAAGGCTGCGACGGAATCTTAGGCCCTTGCTTGACAGCGGGCGAGCCTTACCGCCAACATGGGTAGGCTAGCACTAGATGCGACCGAGTCGCAACTAGAAACAACCGAAGGGCAGGTTAGACCTCTTATAGGCTGCCTTGGAGACGAAAATTAGAAGCCGAACAAATCAACCTGGCAGGCGTCCCGCGATCATGTTTGATCAGCTACCAGGGACATTCCTGCTGTTTGTACGGGCTGGAGCAACGCGAATTGGCTACGCCGCCTTGCTACTCCTCGCGGTGCTGCTTCCTTGCTGCCTTGAAATCCACGCTCAGGAATATCCCTACTTCGTGACTTACTCGCAGGAGATGGAGGAGCCGGGAAATCTGGACATCGAAATGTTCAATGCGGTTGGCAACCCTCAAGGTGGCAACTCCTTCATTGGCTCGGATATTGAATTTGAGTATGGCCTGAAGGGATGGTGGACAACGGAGTTCTACCTAGACGGACAGGCGACCCAGAACGAAAGCACCATCTTTACCGGCTTCCGCTGGGAGAACCGCTTTAGCCTGCTTCCTCGTGAGCACTGGATCAATCCGGTCTTCTATGCCGAATTTGAAGACACCAGCGCCGATAAAACCATACGCGAGGTGGTTGGTCACGATGGCCTACCTGATTTTCTGGTACCTAACTGGCTAGCGCACATCGATATCGAGCGCGAGATGGAGCTCAAGCTGATTTTAGGTAGCAATGCTCGCGGTTGGAACATCAGCGAAAACTTCATTGCGGAAAAAAACTTTGCGGGCGATCCGTGGGAGTTTGGGTATGCACTCGGGGCAAGTCGTCCTTTGCGCCTTGCCGCCAGCGCTCACGAATGCGCTTTTTGCGCGGAGAAATTCCAAGCGGGCCTTGAAATGTACGGGGGCCTGGGCGACGCCGAGGGATTTGGATTGCACCTTACCTCGCAATATCTGGGCCCGACCGTTAACTGGGCGGCTCCGAATGGGATGACCATAACGGTGTCGCCTCAGTTTGGGCTGAACGGATACAGCATTCCTGTGTTGTATCGCTTTTCGGTTTCTTATGAAATCCAACAATTCTTCAGCCACTTCCACCGGGGTGGACAATGACGAAGTCTGTTTCGTTCTTGGTCGCGATTCTTGTTATTGCTTCCTCCCTGGCCGTATTCGCCACGTCCAATGGCGCATGGATGGCCAATGTTCCGCAACGCGATCGCGATCGCGTCAACCCCTACCGTAACCAGCCGGACGCAGTAGCTGCCGGTCGCTTGATCTTCCTCGATCACTGCGCCCATTGTCATGGCAAGGACGCAGAGGGAACCAAGAAGCGACCATCGCTGAGGAGCTCACGGGTGCAGCAGGAGGCCACCGATGGAGACCTTCACTGGTTGCTGGTGAACGGCAACCGCAGTCAGGGCATGCCTTCCTGGATCAAGCTGGGCGATCCTCAAATTTGGCAGGTCGTCTGCTATGTAAAGTCGCTGCATTGAACACGCTGGGAGCATGCGCAAGGAGAAGCTTGGCTGCGCCTTGGATGAAGCGCATTAGTATTACGGCAGTGGCTCTGCTGGCTGCCATCCAGTTCGTTCCGGTGAATCGGAATAACCCCAGCGTGAATCCAGCGCGAACCATCTACGCAAGCTTGCCGATGCCTGCGGAGGTGAAGTCGGTATTCGAACGATCCTGCAAGAGCTGCCACTCCGACGAAACCTCCTGGCCTTGGTACAGTTACGTCGCTCCGGTATCGTGGGTGGTCGCACACGACGTTCATCAAGCGCGTAAGGCGATGAATCTGTCGGAATGGGGCAGTTATTCAGCGAAGAAGCAGACTGACAAGCTTGAAGAAATCTGTGAGCAACTGACCAACGGCGAGATGCCGGATCGAAAATACGCGTTGCTTCAAAGGCGGGCCCGTCCCACGGCAAAAGAACGCGACATTGTGTGCCAGTGGACCGACGACTCACGTGAATATTGATGCCACACTCGGCGGATATTCCCAGCGCGACGTGATTATTTGACTCTTGTTGCTCACCCAGAGTCATTTGTCCCGGTTTTCATCTTGTCGCAATCAAGTTCATGCATACTGGGCTAACTAATGCACCCACGTCTACGTCACTTACTGATGAATAATATTGCCAGGTTTCTTATCTGCAACGAAGTGCGGGTCAGGATGGAATCATGTTGAGAATTGATATCAAAGCTGTATACCCAAATGTCACGTTGCGCTGCTCCGGCCGGATTGTGCTGGGACTTGAAGCGGAAACGTTGCGCTGCATGGCGATGTCGCGCACGGAGAACTGTCTCACTCTTGACCTGAGTGGCATTCACGCACTCGATGCCGCAGGCTTGGGATTGTTAGTCGAGTTGCAATGCTGGGCGAGCGACCAGAAAAAGGCGTTGCGAATCGCACAGCCTTCGTCATGCGTCCGCAGGCTGATCGCTCTAACCAATCTGCAATCTGTGCTTGAGCTTGGGGCTTGCGTGAAGTTTGCGGGTTTTGATGAGCGCGATCATGCGATCTCCACGGCCAGCTCGGAGCGGGCTATGAGCGCCTAGGCAGAGGCACTATCTCTTCGTAAGTTTTCCGCCAAATTATCTTCAGCAACCTTTTTCTGCAAGCGAAATACGAGGCGGGCCGTCCAACGGTCCGCAATCCCCACACACATATTCCTCGTCCCCCAATCCAGATGAGAATATATTTACGTTGCTCACACTGGTTCTCGCCATGAATGACAGCAAAAGGAAATGGATCCTCATCGGGCTCAGTGTTTTGGTCATCGCAGCCCTTATCGGGTTTACGATTACGATTCAGCCGGCGACACCATCCCCTAAGCGAAACGACACGGCAAGTCCCGCGACGCAAGCTAAGCTGGTGAATGAAACCCCATTGGAGACGGCATTAGGTCTCGCTAGTGCAGCCAATACAGCCGAGGAACAACAGATATCCACAGAGGCCATTCGGGTCGCCGATCACGAGGTTGATTTGGCATTTGCCATGGCACTGCAGCAGGCGCAGCAGCACCCTCCGGCCCAAAAGGGCGAAATCCAGCAAATCAATACCCGGATTCGCGCGCTCGAGACTCGTCTGCAAGAGGTACAAGATAGAGTCACGCGACTGACAAATCAGGTCACCCATCCAGGTAAAACTGACGTCAACGCAACCCAGCAGCAACTGGAGATCGCCCAGGCGAGAGTTACGCTTCTAAAAGACGCGCTCGATGATGCTAAAGAGGACCTGATCCGGGCCGGCGGCGATCCTCAAGCCCAGATACAGCAGGAACTGGATGAGCATGAAGCTCTCCAACATCACAACGCTGCTGCCCCGCAGACGAAGCCCGCCTCGTTCGAGGCGGAAGGCAGCCTGATTTCGAAGTACCGCACCTGGCAACGGCTCCGCGAAAACCAGAAGCGGCTCCGCGAAGCCCAACAGCAGGCGAATACTGCTGCCGAAACGCTAACCCACAAACATGAGGCTCTGGAAAAAGGCTTAAGCGAGAGCGTCGAAGGGGACGACTTAGGATCGGGTGCCAACGACGACACAGCCTCGGCCCCTCAAGCGCAGTCTCAACAGGCCGCTACCATCGCCAATCTGAATGCTCTTTCGCAGAAAACCAGATTGCTCGCCCAGTACGACAAACGCATTCAGGCCGAGAAGCAACTGGCGGACATGTACGGCCGCTGGGACGCGATCGTCCAAGGACAACTTCGGGTAGCACTGCACGCCATATTGCGTTCTCTGCTCTGGATCCTGCTGGCACTTCTCTTCCTGGTTGTGGCCGAAGGACTGATTGAACACTTCTACATAAGTCTGGGTCCCGATCGACGGCAGCTCAGTAAAATGCGGCTGGTGCTCCGGCTGGTTTCGCAGCTCTTTGGTGTAATGTTCATCTTGCTGGTGTTGTTCGGAATGCCGAGTCAACTTTCGACGGTACTGGCATTGGCGGGCGCTGGCTTGACCGTCGCCCTAAAAGATTTCATCGTGGCGTTCTTCGGCTGGTTCATTTTGATTGGCAAGCATGGAATCAGGCAGGGCGATTGGGTCGAGATCAACGGAATTGGCGGTGAGGTGGTAGAGATTGGTGTGCTCCGCACCATCTTGTTGGAAACTGGAAACTGGAATGATGCTGGGCATCCCACCGGACGAAAAGTGTCGTTCGTCAACAGCTTCGCCATCGAAGGTCACTACTTCAACTTCACTACGACGGGACAGTGGCTATGGGACGAACTCGATGTCCTGGTCCCCGCAGGAGAAGATCCCTATTTTCTGCTGAATTCTGTGCTGAAGTTAGTGGCCGAGCAAACCCAGTCGGATGCCACCCTGGCAGAGCAGGAATGGCGTCGCGCTACACATAGCTCGGTGACCCAATCGTTTTCGGCCGCTCCGGCGATCGATGTGCGGCCCACGAACCTGGGCATCAATCTGGTGGTGCGCTATGTCGTACATGCGCACGATCGCTACGAGGTTCGGACTCGTCTCTACCAGGCAATCGTGGCGTTATTGCATAGCAGTAAGCCCGCAAAGACGGGCGATGGAGTCCCTGTGGCGGGCTCGTAAACGGTGGCGAGTTTATCGCTACTTTTTCGAGGCGCCGCTGGCATTTGGCTGACCCTTAGCTTCTGGCTTGGTTTGCAGGTCGTGCCTTTTTAGACGCATTTTTTGCCGCGCCTTGCGCAGCCGGTTCTCGCGTGATTTATCACCGTTACGAAATGACATGGTCAGCACCTCCTCACGATGCTACAGCATTTATCGAAAGAATGTTGCTGGAGCGAACATAGCGAACTCGCAACAACCGCAGGTGCTAATCAACTGTCGAGCAGCGCGGAGGCCGCAAAAAAGTTCTCCGGCCTCCCATGGATGCTGCTTCCTGTGGCGGACTCAGTAGGTGCGATCCACCCAAACCTGAGCGTTCCCCCATTGCCGAGCGGAATCCTCGGCCTTGACGACAATAGTGTGGTTCCCCATGGGGGTCCCAATCCAAGCCTGAAAAGACGGCGCACCGGTGATTGTTCTCACCAAGTTGCCATCCACAAAAACCTGGTACTGCGCGATTGCACCGTTGGGGCTCGAGGCATTGGCGTTGAGATTTGTGTATGGACCAGCGTGCTGCCCATTATTGGGACTGGTGATGTTGACGGTTGGCGAGCCTTGCCCCCGCACGGTGTAACTCGCGGGGGGCGACATGTGATTGACAATGCTCGGCTGGCCGACAGCCTTCACAAACACCTGGTAGGTTCCGGGAGGAAAATCAAAGGTGGAAAGATCGAGTGAGAGCGTCCCGACAGAGTAGTCACCAAGCGACATAAGGTTCTGCCCATCAGCCGAGATGTAAGCCGTGTAGTGATCCAGCGTCCATGTGTCTGCAACGTACCATTCCAGCATGTGCCCGGCAACGCCCGCCCAGATAGTCTGACAGTTGTCGATGCCGCTTTGGATTTCAGTTCCCTCTTCATAGTCGTGCCAGGTGACGACTTGCACCGCATCGAGTCTGCCCGTAAAGCCACGAATCGTCTCCCAGGAATCGAGCCAAGTCTGGCCACAGAGCTGTTGGATGTGACGGCCTCCCGGCGGCGCCCAGCTGGCAACAATATCGTTGAAACCTTTCCAGGTGGAAGCCCAGTTCTTCATAGAAGGATGGTGGTTGGCGGTTTGTAAGAAGTGCTGGGTATAGTCCAGACCCTCGTAGCCCTGTTGCATCGGGTCTTTGGGAGACAGCCAACCGTATGCACCGATCGTGTAGGGACTAGTAAAGCTGCCGGCGTTTTCGAACACCCATTCCAGGTCGGAATTAGCGCTCCGAATCGTGCTCCAGTCGATGTTGTAGGCTTCCATGCCAAACTGGGTCACAATCGTCTTACCATCGCTGTTCTTGATGGCCATGTGCGAGCTGAAATAACCCTTCGAGCGAGCATAACTAATAGTGTTTAAGAGCGCCTGGGTAGCGGAACAGCTGGGGTAGCATGAAAACCATTCGAGGGCGCCTTGATCGATCATCAAGGCGAAGGTCAGTGTGTCTTGTTGTTCCAGTTGTGTCTTCAGCACCTGGGTAGCGCCATCTTCCCAGCTTCCCTGTCCATACCAGTCAACGATGACGCCGTCGAAACCGCGGCTGGTCAGGTCGGCGATTTCTTTTGCGACTTGATGTGGATCCTGGGAGCTGTATCCGATGTTGGGGTGAGTGCCGTGTCCCCAATATGGAATGTAAGTGGCGTACACCTTGGCCCCCTGCTGCGAAGCCGACAACAAAGTGTGGATATTTACCTTGCTGACATTGCTGGCTTGCTGGTCGCCATTGTTGACACACTGGCCGTGGGTAACAGTTGTGACTTCGCATCCAGGAAACGAATTCGCCGCGGCTGTATTGTTTCCGCTTTCCGCCGCTAACGTGGTATTAGGAATGATGGATTGATAGCGAGCTACTTGATGCTGGTTGACTTGCGCTTGAATTGTGAGAGGAACTAAGAAGGCCGCAAGAAAAACGGCAAGCATCTTCGACATCAGAGCACTCCGGCACATGCGGCTTTAACCCACCGCCGCGCGTGTTGTAATGAACCCCTGGGAAGACCTGCGGTGGAACTGGGCGAGTATAGAGTCGCCCCGCGGATAAACATCCCCCGTTAATCCCTCAACGCCGTTCAGTTTTTGTACCTAGTTCCTGCGTGCTCGCAGCAAGAACGGCTAAGGTATTCTTCGCATTCGAGCCGAGTGGAACATCAGGCACGCAGAGGCGACCGGGGTTGCACACCTCGGTTCTGAAACTCATTCATTGCGTGAAGCAGGCGGGGCGCCAGGTTGGGCGAGTGAAGTCCTGCGAGAGTGGCGCAAACCTCGAGCGCTGATTGCCGTCGACCGCCTACCGCTGACGGTCAGAAGAACCGCAGCGCGGCCGTCCGTAACGAGTGTGCCTGTCGGTCGCCTTGGCCCGCGCAGCCGCCTTCAGTCGTTCGATCTCGGAAAACTGATTCGTCGCCATCTCCTGGATCAGGTCCATGATCGTCTTCTGCTTGGTCTCGCCAATCTGTATGAGTTGCATGGAGCACACAGTAGACGATGCTCAAACATTAATCATCCCCTGATGGTTGCAGGGGTTCTACAACCTCCGTGTGAAAGCCGCCAAACGCCGCGCCTGTGGCTGTCACGGGTGCTAGAATTTACGATCAACCAACAGCCTTGTAACATGCGTCCCGAACTATAAAAGCACGTCTTAAGCCTCACTATTATGTGCACAGACGAACAAGCCGGCCAACAGCGTGAGCGCCCTGATGTGATTGCGCTCACGGGTTTTATGGGCGCCGGCAAGACCACGGTTGGCCGCGCGCTGGCAAGTCTTCTCGACTGGTCGTTCCTTGACCTCGATTACGAAATTGAACTGAGCCAGAAGCTGCCGATCAGCGAATTGTTCCACCTGCATGGCGAGACGGGTTTTCGCGAAATCGAGACTGACGCCCTGCGTTCTGTGCTTCAGCAGGCGTCTAGGCCAACTGTGATTGCGCTGGGGGGCGGTACGTTTGTCCTGCCGGCGAATGCGGAATTGCTGCGGCGACGAGGAGCACGTGTGGTTTTTCTCGAATTCGATATCGACGAGCTGTTCCAACGCTGCCGGGCCGCGCATCAGCATTTGCCAAGCAACCCTAGGCCCCTGGTCGCAACGCCCGAGGCCTTCCATGCTCTCTATACCCAGCGCCTGCCGTACTACCGCACTGCCGATATCACGGTAAACGCAACCGGTAAGGAGGTCGAAGTGCTGGCGCGCGCGATTGCCTTGAATCTGCAGCTGTGCCCTCGTTTGTAATGAGGTTCGGGCGTTGGCTGCGGGCAACTGCAGCGCCTTAGACGTGATATAACTTTGTCTTTCACTATCATGTCCCAGCAGAAAATCCCCGTCGGAATTCTTGGCGCTACCGGTGTTGTCGGCCAGCGTTTCATTCAGTTGCTTGCGTCTCATCCCTGGTTCGAAGTTGCATGGCTGGCGGCCTCCGATCGTTCCGCCGGACAAGCCTATGGGGACGCTGTGCGTTGGCGCTTGAAGACAGCCATCCCTGAGCGCGTACTGGAAATGCCGGTGTCGAACGCCGCTCCACAAGGTGCGCCACGCGTCATCTTCGCCGCACTGGATGCAGCCATCGCCCGCGACTTGGAACCTCAGTTTGCCGCTGCCGGTTGCGCTGTCGTTAGTAATTCCAGCGCTTTTCGCATGCAGGAAAACGTTCCCCTAGTGGTGCCCGAGGTGAACGCCAGCCACGTTGCCTTAATTGAGAAGCAGTGTTGGCGCAAGCAGTCGGGCGGCTACATTGTCACTAATCCTAACTGTTCGGCAATTGGACTAGTCGTGGCGCTGGCGCCGCTGCATCGGAAATTCGGAATTGAATCTCTGTTTGTAACCACGATGCAGGCGGTCAGCGGCGCGGGATACCCCGGAGTCGCTTCCCTCGACATTCTTGGCAACGTCATCCCTTACATCGCCAAAGAAGAAGAAAAGATGGAGGAAGAGACGCGTAAACTTCTCGGACAATTGGCCAGCGACCATGTCGAGCCTGCCGCGTTCCGCATGACCGCGCACTGCAACCGAGTTGCAGTCGAGGACGGCCACACCGAATCCGTATCGGTAAAGCTGACGCGGAAAGCCAATGCTAACGAGCTGATCGCGGCACTCAACGAGTTTCGCTCAACTCCCCAGGAGCTGAACCTGCCATTGGCCCCTCCACAGCCGATCTTTTACGATGCCGCACCTGACCGGCCGCAGCCGCGCTTCGATGTGGATCGGGGGAATGGGATGACGGTGAGTGTAGGACGGCTTCGCCCGTGCGGCGTGCTGGACTACAAGTTCACAGTGCTTTCGCACAACACTATCCGCGGCGCGGCCGGCGCGGCTCTGCTCAACGCCGAACTCCTAAAGGTGCAAGGCTTCCTGTCGTGAGACATGAGCTTTCACTCCCTTCGCCGGTGGTGAGACCGTGATCGTCATGAAGTTTGGCGGCACGTCGGTAGAAGACGCCGCCGCCATCGATCGGGTCGCGACCATCGTAAAGGCACGCTTACCTGAGCATCCCTTCGTAGTCGTGAGCGCCATGGCCAAGGTGACCGACCAGTTGCTCGCTATGGCGGCTGCCGCTGGACGAGGCGAACGCGAGCAGGCCCTCGATATTTGCCGCCATCTCCGCGAACGCCATTACCTAGTCGCAGGCGAATTGCTGGGTACCGGCCTGCACACCGAATTGCACGGTGAATTGGGGGAGCAGTTCGATTCTCTGGACGAATTGCTGCGTGGGATTGCCGCGGTGGGTGAACTCACGCCGCGCACCTCCGATTATGTAGTCTCTTTTGGCGAGCGCCTCTCGAGCATGATCGCATCCGCGGCTTTTCTGGCGCGCGAGATTCCCGCAAGGCTAGTGGACGCGCGCCAAGTGATCATCACAGACTCGCAGCATAGCCGAGCTGTGCCTCAAGTTGACGAGATCAACGCTCGTTTGCAAAGCCATGTGAAGCCCCTGCTGGAGCAAGGGCAGGTTCCGATCATGGGGGGCTTTATCGGGTCGACGCGCGAAGGCATTCCAACAACGATTGGCCGCGGCGGTTCCGATTTTTCCGCGGCCCTAGTCGGCGCTGGATTGGATGCCGCTCGAATCGAGATTTGGACCGACGTGGATGGAATGAAAACCACCGACCCGCGTATCTGTCCCGAGGCGCGTCGGATTAAGGTCATCAGCTTCGAGGAAGCCGCGGAACTGGCATACTTCGGCGCCAAGGTCTTGCATCCTGCGACCGTGCTCCCCGCAGTCGAAAAGGACATTCCAGTGCTGGTGCTGAACTCGCGCAACCCGTCGAATGCGGGTACGCGCATCCTGTCGAGAACCGCGCGCTCGCACTCGTTATTCAAAGCGATCGCGGCCAAGAACCGCATAACCATTGTCGAAATCGTTGCCGCACGTATGCTCATGGCCCACGGCTTCCTGGCCAAAGTGTTCGAAGTTTTCGCTCGCCATCGTTGTGCGGTGGACGTGGTGTCAACCTCGGAAGTCAGCATATCTCTCACCGTCGATTCCAATGAAGCGATTCCCCAGATTGCCGCCGACCTTGAGAAGTTGGCATTTGTGAAGTACTCCGGCCGCAAAGCGATCGTTTGTCTTGTGGGCGAGAACTTGCGCGACACGCCTGGAGTTGCGGCGCAGGTGTTTCACGCCATCGGTGACATCAACGTCCGCATGATTTCGCAAGGCGCGTCGGAGATCAACCTGACCTTCGTGGTGGACGAAGTCGATGTCCCGGAGGCGGTGCGTCGACTGCACGCCAAGT
This sequence comes from uncultured Acidobacteriaceae bacterium, assembly GCA_963748225.1. Lineage (GTDB taxonomy): Bacteria > Acidobacteriota > Terriglobia > Terriglobales > Acidobacteriaceae > Bog-257. The sequence continues at coordinate 18,868 of CAVVHW010000005.1, read as the reverse complement.
TTTTTGCCAAGGTCGATCCCGAGGTATTCGATTGAACTCCTTGCCTCTTAGGCTGCTGGTGCTCGGATGCGGCAAGACCGGTGGACTGGTCGCTGAGGTCGCGCGCGAGCGCGGGCACCAGGTGCAAAGCCTTGGATCGGACGAGAACCGTGATGCGGCCTGGCTCACGCACGAGCATCTACTCGGGTTTGACGTGGTAGTTGACTTCACGACGCCACACGCAGTGTTGGCAAACGTCGAGGCCTGCTTGCGGGAACGCACAGCTATGGTCGTGGGGACCACAGGCTGGTACGGCGAACTCGATCGCGTCCGGCAAGCCGTCGAGCAAGCCGGTACCGGGTTCGTCTTCGGGGCGAACTTCTCTTACGGCGTGAATCTCTTCTTTCAGATCGTGCAGGCTGCGGCTCCGGCGTTGACCCACAACTACCGTGGACACATTACCGAACGGCATCACATCCACAAGAAAGACGCACCGTCGGGAACGGCGGCAGCTTTGCGGCGGCTACTGGAGCAGGCATCGGGAGAACGCGTCGAGATTACCTCGGAGCGCGAGGGTGATGTGACGGGCACTCATACGGTGGAACTGGTCTCCTCAGGCGATCATATTTTGCTGACCCATGAGGCCAAGTCGCGCCGTACGTTTGCTGAGGGCGCGGTGCTCGCGGCTGAATGGATTGCTGGGCAGAAAGGCTTCTACGACTTCAAGGACGTTTTTCTTCGAATCTGAAAAACGCCTCTGTTTCCCGCGAATAGTCATACTGGAAATCAACTACCCAGCGTATAATCGAGCGTCCCGAATGCCCGGAGGCGACCATGAAACATGCCACCGCTGTGCTGGTCTTGTGTCTTTTCGGTTGCGCACCTGCGTTTTCTCAGCAGCAGATCGACGCAGCCACCCCACAGGATATACAGCAGCTCCTGGACATGACTGGAGCACGTCGCAACGTGCAAATTATGTGGGATGGCATGGCGACACAAGCGGCAAGCATGGCTGCTGAGTCCTACCAGCATAAACATCCCAACGCGAGTCCCTTAGAGATCCGAAAGGCTGCTGAGCTGGCTGGCGAGTCCACTCAGAAGGCGATCAAGGTTCTCTCTATTGACGAACTTATCGACGCTATGGTGCCCATTTATCAGCGTCATCTTACCCACTCGGACATTCAAACGGTGATTGAGTTTTATAGCTCGCCTACGGGGCAAAAGATGATAAAAGAGATGCCGGCGATGCTGGCGGAGAGTATGCAAGCGATTCAACCGATTCTGCAGAAGCACCTGCCGGAGTTGGAGGCCCAAGCGGAGGCGGCTGCCGCAGAGGCCAGCAAACAACCGGGCTCCCAATCAAAATAGCCGAGCACCCTACCCCACGAGGCCGGGAACGATTATCCTGCTGACATGACACTGCGTGGATGCGGTACTGCCTTGGTCACTCCCTTCAGACAAGATGGAAGTCTCGATGAAGCCGCCCTGCGCGGCCTGGTGCGCTGGCAGGTGGAGTCGGGCATCGACTTCCTGGTTCCGTGCGGCACAACGGGCGAAACGCCGACTTTGTCGCATGATGAATGGCTGCGGGTGGTTGACTTGACCATCGAGGCCGCGGAGGGTCGCGTACCCATCATGGCAGGTGCGACCTCGAACAACACCCGCGAGGCTGTCGCGAAGGCTGAGGAAATTTCGGCGCGTCCAGGTGTGGATTACGTCCTCACCGCAACGCCATACTATAACAAGCCGACGCAGGAAGGCGTGTACCAGCACTTCAAAGCTATTGCCGAGGCCTCGGCGAAACCTCTGATGCTATACAACATTGCGGGCCGAACCGGAACCAACATCGAAACCAGTACGCTGCTTCGGCTGGCCGAAATTCCCAACATCGCCGGAGTGAAAGAGGCTAGCGGAAATATCTCGCAGATCGCAGAGGTCTGTGCCACCGTACCGAAGGATTTCCTGGTTTTCTCCGGCGACGACGCCGTTACCCTTGCCGTGATCGGGTTGGGCGGGGGAGGAATCATCTCGGTGGTCGCCAATGAAATTCCAACGGAAATGGGTGCGATGACGCGAGCCGCCCTCAGCAACAAGTGGGAGACCGCTCGCCTGCTCTTCCGCAAATATCTCCCGCTGATGCAGGCTAACTTCATCGAGTCGAACCCCGGTCCGGCCAAAGCCGTATTGGCCATGATGGGCCGCATTGAGGAGAACTATCGCCTGCCCCTGGTGCCGATGAAGAAAGAAACACGCGCGAGACTGGAGAAGATTGCAGTTGACGTCGGGTTGCTGCAGGCCAACCCAGTAGCCACACACTGAGTTTCGAGATCACGTTCTCAGCGTTTAGTTTGGCACCTGTTCGGGGAGTGTAAGAACCGTGCCGTCCCTGAAGGGACCCGTTATCTCTTTCACTTTACCCAAGGCTAGCGCCTTGGGATAATATGTTCCGCCCCGTGGGCTTGATTTTGCAACCGTTTCACGGTGCCAACTCGAAACGGGTTCTGCGCATTTCTGCAGTCCGATCAGCGGTCAGCGTAGTTCCTGTTTTGCAATCCTGGGAGTATTGTTCAGGGCCCTTTCATCTTGTCCTTGATCGAGTGGGCTAGTTTTTCGATTTCCTCGGACTTTTTGATAACCTCGACTGACAGCGTATTTTCGTTGGTTTTGTCCACATATTGCTTGAGCTCGGTTGCCAGTTGCAGCAGCTTTGCGGTCTCCTTCTTCAGATCTTGCAGGCGTTTCGCGTTTGCTTCCAACGCCAACTTTTGTCTCTGCTGAGCTTCCCATGCTTGCTCCTCGGGGGTTTGCTGAGACTCGCCCGCAAGCGGAAGGGCGGATTGGTCGGCGGTTTGTGCCCAACCGGCAATTCCGGAGGTGAAACAGAAAAGGAGAACCGCAAGCACGGCGGTGCTTCTCAACGTGCGCAAGACAACAGATGGGTATCTCATAGGAATATCAGGATTATATTCTGCCGCCACCTCCATAGGGAGGAGCAACTTTGCTCTCCGTGCTGTCATCCGCTACTCTGAAGTCCGACTAAATCCAGGGAGAATCTTGATTTCAGTGCGACAAGCCTTGCAAGCTATGCTGACATTCCCGCACGACAGCCGAGGTGGGCTATTCCGCATGTTTAGCAACTGGGGAGATGACACCGTCGATTTCGTGCGCCATCAAGTGCCGCGAATCATCGGCGTACTAATCATCGCCTTCATTCTGACTCGGTTGCTCAAGATGGCGTCAAAACACTTGGCAGAACTCGGCAACCGCACAGCCCTGCCCTCCGCGCTCAGGTCGCAACAACTTCGCACGTTGACGACCGTCATCTACAGCGTCGGAGTATTTGTCATCATGTTCCTGGCGGCGCTGCAAATCCTGCCGCTGTTGGGCATCAACATGGGCCCCCTTTTGGCCAGCGCCGGTATCGCGGGATTAGCCATCGGATTCGGCGCGCAGACCCTGGTCAAGGACTTCATCAATGGCTTTTTCATTCTGGTCGAGAACCAGTACGACATTGGGGACACTATCAAAATCAGTGCTGTGCAGGGAGTGGTTGAGGACATGACCTTACGCCGCACCATATTGCGCGACGACAACGGTAGCGTACATACCGTGCCCAATGGGCAGATCACCATTGTCACCAATCTCACGCGCGACTGGACACAGTTGCCTATGCATATCTCCGTGGCGTACGGCGCGGACAGCGATCAGGTGATCAGCTTGCTGAAGCAAGTTGGCGAGGAGATTACGAGCGATCCTCATTACGCCGAGATGATAGTGGCCAAGCCTGAAGTCCCCGGAATCGAAAGGGTAAGCGGCAGCGAAGTGGATTACCTGATGTTGGTGAAGACCCGGCCGGGATCGCAGTACGCCGTCAGCCGCGAGCTTAGGAGGCGCATTAAGGCCTGCTTCGAAAAAAATCACATCGAGCCGGGCAATCCTAACCGATGGTATGTAGTGGACGCACCCAAGCCGAGCTGACCGTAGCATCTTGCGGCCTTTCCGCTCGCATCCTACTTGTAGGATGTGGGGGAAATTCGCCATTGATCTGCTCGCGGCGGCCCTTCTGCTGATGGGCTGGTATTGGTGGTTTCGGCGGGCGAATCACCGCCGGGCTGTGCAGATTCTTAAGTGGATCGAAGACGCTTTTTCCAGCCACGGCTCCATCTCTGGCACGCGTTGGCGCGGCGCATCACACTTTCAGGTCGATCTGAGGCTATGCCCTTCGGTGTTTCGGCGGGCGTCACTGGCGGTCCGGCTCGAACCCCGGGAAATGCCGCTAAGCTGGCTGCTACACCGCGTTCGCAAGGGTAAAGAGACAGTCACTTTCGAAGCGGAGCTTGACCATCGGCCAAGCCACAACCTTCATATTCAGAAACATTATTGGTCTGGCCGGACGCGGCGGAGGCGGCCTGCTTCGCTGTCGGGATGGCATGTCGAGAGTCTTACTCCAATGCTGATCAGCACCAAACCAAATTGGCAGAACGACTCAAGTCACATGCTGGAAACACTGCAGACTTTTACTCGCACTTGCGATTTCCTGCGCGTGGCATTTCGCCGGCAGGATCCACACTTCGTGGTAACGGCTCCGCTGGAGTCGCTGTCTCCCGAGGCCCACGAGGAGGGAATGTTTGAAGTATTGCGCGAACTGGCCAGCATTGCCTCTGCCTCAACGTACTAAAGCGACGCCTTACTTCCGCTGGCCGCCCAATCCCGCCCACTTCTCCAGCAACGCAAGGGTCGCGGCGTAATCAAGATCGTCCCAGCCCTCTTCGCTGGATAGCTCGTAAATTTCATCCACAGTTTCCAGCGCCGGCAACTTCACGCGATTCTCTTTGGCTGTGTCGAGCATGAGGTGGATGTCTTTATGCATCAGGCGGAGCGGGAAATTCGGCGAGTAATCGCGGCGCAGCACAAACGGAGCTTTGTAGTCGACTACCCCCGACCGCACCATCGACGCCTGAATTAGTTCGATGAGTTTGTGCGGGTCAACACCCAGCTTGCCGGACAGAACCCAGGCCTCGGCGAAGCCTTCGTAGATCAGGGCGATCATCAGGTTCATGCTGATTTTGGCCGCCTGCCCCTTGCCTGTGCCACCCATGTGGATGACCTGCTTGCCCATCGCCTTGAACAAGGGCTGAAGCGCCTCGACGGCTTCGTTCGAACCGCCGACCATGAAGATGAGCTGGCCATTCTCCGCGCCGATTTTTGAGCCGGTAATGGGAGCATCCACCCAATGGACGCCACGGGCGTTTACTCGTTCGGCGAAGCGCAGTGTCGCCGAAGGCGAAATAGTGCTGGAATCGACGACGATCATACCTTCGCGCAGCGCCTGCTCGGCACCGTCTTCGGCGAACATAACGCGCTCGACGGCAGCGGTGTCGGCCACGCACATCCAAACCACCTCAGCGTCCTTGGCCGCGTCGGCGGGGGATACCGCCGTGGTTGCGCCATCGACGTGCTGTCGGGCGCTGCGATTCCACACCGAGACCTCATGGCCGGCAGCGACCAGTTTGGAGGCCATCGGCCGTCCCATAATGCCCAACCCGAGAAAGGCAATCTTCATTCGCCGCTCCTTCGTTCAAGGTTCTCTGGCCAGCACTGAAGAGGCGCTTCGCCAGCGCTGAGAACCGAACCTTTGATTTAAGCTGAGTAGCTGGCTAAGGTCAAGCAAAGGTCGAACCTCAGTTCGTGTCGTCGCATCGCCAGGGTGGCAATCGGCGTCTAATAGTTACAACCCATGTTAGGAATCACAGTTCGTCGTAAAGCCAGACAGTTTGGAACTTTGGTGCGCCACTCAGCTATGACGGCTCGCACCGGCTTCGCGCGCGAGCCAGTACTCGCCCGTCGCGGCGAGTTAGGCGTAACCTTCATCGGACATTCCAGCTTCTTCCTCCAGATCGGCGGCAAGAATATTCTGGTTGATCCCAACTTCGCGCGCTGGATTTTCGTTCTCAAGCGGCTGCGCCGTCCCGGCTTGAGGCTGCGTGAGTTGCCGGCAATCGACGCAGTGCTGGTTTCGCACGCCCATTTCGACCACCTTCATCGGCCGTCGTTGCGCGCAATCGCGTGGCTCACGCGCCGCAAGACCGGCAAGCGGCCAACGATCATCGTGCCCCGGCACGTTCGCGATTTAGTCAGCGACCTGGGTTACGGACGCGTCATTGAGCTGGACTGGTGGCAGAGTTTCCAGCTTGGCAATGTGGAGGTCACACACGTTCCAGCGCGCCACTGGGGCGCACGCATCGTGCGTGATGTGCACCGAGGTTATGGCGGGTACGTTCTGCGTTCAGGCAAGCAGTCGATTTACCATGCTGGCGACACGGCTTACTTCGAGGGCTTTCGCGAGATCGGCGAGCGGCTGAAGCCTGAGGTCGCTCTGCTTCCCATTGGCGCTTACCATCCCGATTCGTTCCGCAGGGTGCATACCAGTCCGGAAGATGCCGTACAGGCGTTCCTGGACCTCGGCGCGCGCTGTATGGTTCCAATGCACTACGGAACATTTCGCCTCTCGTACGAGCCCGTCGACGAGCCAGTCAAGCGTCTAATGGCAGACGCGGAACGGCGCGGCATCGAAAAAAAGATTTGCGTTATGGAAGAGGGCGTAACCAAGTTCTTTGAGTAGCAGTTGGCTGTCAGCCGTCGGCTATCAGCTCAACCCCCTTATGGTACGTCTTATCACCCTGAGCAGAGGAGGCCGAGGTTGGCCACCGAGGTCGAAGGACCTCCTATATTTGCCACAGCGTCGATTTCTGACTGACGCACATTCTGAGGAGACATCGTGAAGAAAATTGCTTTTGCACTGTTGATGACGCTGCTGCTGTCCTGCGCGGCAGTAGCCGCTAATACATACCAGACGGCCAAAGTCGTGAAGTGGGAGAACTCAACCTATCAACAGAAGAAGAACAAAGTCGGGCAGTGGGTTGTCTACTCGATCCAGACCGATCCGAATACCACGTATCAGGTCGCTCGCAAGAAGGAAACCAAGCCCAAGATCCAGCCCGGCGACACGGTTCAGATCGAAGTGAAGGGAAACAAAGCGACCGTCATTAACGCGCAGGGGCACAAGGAGCAATACCAGGTCGTCGGACAGGCGCAAGGCCCGGGGCAGTAAAAAGCTCTCAGCTGAGGAGGAGACAGCAGGTCCCTCGACTCGCCCGCCGCGGCGGGCTTGCTCGGGATGACGAAGTAAATATTTTGGCGAAGAGCGAAAGGCGAACAGCGAAGGGCGGCACTAGCCCAGCGCCTGCTCCAGATCCGCAACCAAATCTTCCACATCCTCGATTCCTACCGAAATGCGCACCATCCCATCGGTGAGGCCAATCGCCTTTCTTCCCTTCTCCCCGATCGCAGCGTGGGTCATGCTGGCCGGATGTGAGATTAGCGTCTCGACGCCGCCCAGTGACTCACCCATTGTGCAAACACGCACCCGCTTCAGCAGCCGCTTGGCATTGGCGAGCGAGCCGGTCTCAAAGGTGATCATGGAACCGAAGCCCGACATCTGCCGGCACGCCAGCTCGTATTGCGGATGGCTCTTCAAGCCGGGATAAAAGACCTGCTTCACCTTGCGATGGCTGCTGAGATAGTCGGCCATGACGCGCCCACTTTCGTCGTGCTGCTCCATACGCACGGCGAGCGTCTTCACGCCGCGCAGCACCAGCCAACATTCGAACGGCGACATGATGGCGCCTACGGCCTTTTGAATGAATGCCAGCTTCTCCGCCTGATCTTTAGTGGTGCACACCAGAACACCACCCAGCCCGTCGCTATGACCGTTAAGAAACTTCGTGGTCGAGTGCATCACCATGTCGGCGCCAAACTTAATGGGCTGCTGAAAGAACGGCGACATGAAGGTGTTGTCAACCACCACCTCGCAACCGCGCTTGTGCGCGATCGCGCTGACCGCCGCGATGTCGGTAAGGCCCATCAGCGGATTGGTCGGCGTCTCGATGTACACGTAGCGGGTATTCTTGCGGATGGCGCGCTCGACATTGCGCGGATCGGTCGTGTCAACGTAGGTGAATTCGAGACCAAAGTTCACCATTACCTGGTTGAACAGTCGGGGCACACCACCATAAAGATTATTGGAGGCGACCACATGGTCGCCTGACTTCATCAACTGACACAGGGCGCCGACTGCAGCCATTCCGCTGGCAAAGACTGGCGCAGCGATGCCTCCCTCGAGCGAGGCGAGGTTCTGTTCCAGGCGGGTCCGCGTGGGATTACCGGCCCTCGAGTAATCGTAGCCTTTGGTTACGCCCAGCTCTTCCTGAGCGTAGGTCGAGGTCGCGAATATGGGAGGAGCGACGGCTCCGGTGGACGGGTCGGGATCGTTACCGACGTGGATGGCGCGAGTGGAAAAACCAGGAACGTTGCGTTTAGCCATAGAAAACCATTTCACCACAGAGACACAGAGGCACGGAAAAGAATTCCTCTTTCACCACGGAGGCCACGGAAAAGAAACAACAATTAAGAAGAAACGGCAAATAAAAAAGACGAAGAAATAAAGAAAGAAAACAAATACAGCAACTCCGTGAGCCCCGTGTCCTCCGTGGTGAAAAGAGACTTCCTATTTTCTCTGTGCCCTCCGTGTCTCCGTGGTCAAACAAGCCATGGGCTAGTGCTGTTCGTTGAAGTGGAAAATATCTTTCGACAGATACCGCTCGGCAGAATCGGGAATGATCGTCACCACGCGTCTGCCCGGTCCAAGTCGTCGCGCAATTTTGATAGCACCAAACACCGCCGCACCTGCGCTCGATCCCGCCAGCACTCCCTCGATCGCGGCCAGCTTCTTCACCATGTCGAATGCGTCGTGATCGTTGACGGCGATGATTTCGTCCGCTAGCGATAGATCGCAGGTCTTGGGAATGAAGCTGGCGCCGATGCCTTCTACCTGATGCTCGCCTTTTGGCCCCCCGCCCAACACGGAACCCTGAGTCTCGATCACGATCGATAATGCTTTCGGATTGCGCTCCTTCAGGTAACGCGCCACTCCGGTAAAGGTCCCGCCGGTGCCGGAGCCGATCACCACTGCGTCAATCTGCCCACCCATCTGTTCGTACAATTCGCGTGCCGTGGTCTCGTAGTGGAAGTCGGGATTGGCCTGATTCTCAAATTGTCCCGCGACAAACGAACGTGGCGTCTTGGCCGCGCGTTCTTTCACGTAGCGGATGGCGCCCTCCATACCGTCGGCCTGGGGAGTACGAATCACCTCGGCCCCTAGCGCTTCCATCAGTGTGACCTTCTCCTGGGAGAAGCCTTCAGGCACGGCGAGGACAGTCTTGTACCCGCGACCAGAGCCGATCAGCGCCAACCCAACCCCGGTATTGCCGGCTGTTGCCTCAAAGATGGTAGCGCCAGGCTGCAGTAAGCCGGCTTCCTCAGCCTTCAGGATAATTCCCAGCGCGGCGCGGTCTTTGATGCTGCCGCCCGGATTCATGTACTCCAGCTTGGCATAGACATCAGCCACGTTCGGTGGAACGATTTTTCGGAGATGAAGGATTGGCGTTTCGCCGACCAGTTGGGTAATGTCTTCGGCGACTCGCAAGGAGGTCATTTCAGCAGTCTTCATGGACACCTAAGGACGAACCACCAAGGGTACGCGAATCGGAATCGGTCGGTCAATGTAGGGCTGACATCGTGGCGGGCGCGGTATCCATCGGGTAAAAATGTGGCAGAACTCAGAGTTATCCGCGTCCTTCGTTCAAATTCGAGCACCACAGTCCGGTTCCCCTAGCTATGGATGAGTGCCTAGTCCGATGGTACTAAGGCACTGGAAAATTAACGTTTCTGGCACATATGTGACCCATGAGGCTCACTTCCGCGTTAGAATGTCCGCCTGCCCGGGCCTAGTAATGCAAGCTCTGGGCGAGGAGTGGAACAATGAAAAGACATTTTGCACGCCCCTGCCAAGCCATTGGGATGGCTCTCTTGGCATGTTGTTTTTTATCCGGCCTGGGTTTTGCGCAGGATGATGACTCCGCAACCCAAGTCAACAGTCAACCTGCTAGGCCGATGTATCGAGTGTTGCCGGGTCGTCTGCGCGCGGATGTGCCCGTGCCGGCGTCCTCGTTACAATCGTGGGATGGTTCGTTCACCTACGGCGGTACGCAATACACGTACAACATGGTAGGAACGGCTCCGTCGACCAATAGCCCGACGACGGTTCCGGTTTACATCATCCCGATCAAGATCGTGGTCACATCGCATAGAACGCGGTACACCTACGACCCGTCGCACGTGCTACCAAACGGCAAGACCGTAACCAACAACACGATCGCGTCGCCGGTTTTCGATTCGTCCACAACCTATATTCAAGGCGGAGTGAACGTAGGCAAGACGCAGTACGTTGACGCGTTCCAGCGGGCCAACTTCTGGGAAACGGTGCAGAATGCTCCGAATTATCATTTGCTGCTCGGGTCGCCGACGGTGCTGGCGGAACAGACACTCACAGTCCCGTCGAACTATGGAAGTGTCGGCTCCCCATTCGGATATCAGGTAGGACTGGTGGACATCAACTACTTCGATGCGCAGATACAGAGCATCATCAGCCGCTTCACTCAGATCCAGCCGAACAGCTTCCCCATCTTCGTAACTTATGATGTTTACTTAACAGAGAGTAGGCAGTGCTGCATCGGCGGCTATCACAGCTCAGAAGGCAGTGTCAGCAATCCCCAGGCCTACGCACACTTCACCTACATTGATCACTCCGGAACATTTGCGCAGGATGTCTCCGCCTTATCGCATGAAGCGGGCGAGTGGGCGGACGATCCGTTAACCGTGAATTACAACGGCAATAACACCCCGTGCGGCATTCTGGAGGTGGGCGATCCCCTGGAGGGTGAACCCAACTACGGAGATTATCCGTACACGGTGAACGGCTTCACTTACCACCTGCAGGACCTTGCTTTCCTGCCCTATTTCGGAGCGCCTCTGAACACGTCGGTAAACGATTGGTACTCGTTTCAGCACGCTTCCCTGTCGGTGTGTTCGAACGGCAGTTAGTTGAGCTTCGTCCCTGCCCCCCGCTTCGCAAGGAGCGGGATTTTTTTGTCCATGCTGGGAGCTTTAGACCGTTTTCACACCTGATGTATAGGGTGGGGTGAGCCTCAGCGGTGCAATTGAGTTTCGGAAATGAGACCGCTTCAGCAGCTGAGCGCGCGGGGGACGGATCATTTACGGCTTACCGCACGTCTTCCCTCCTCGATGCGCTTCCTGGCTTGAGCGGGTCCTTTTACTCCGACTACCTTGTACTTCTCCTTGGACAGTTCGTGATAGTTCACAAAAAATTCTTCAAGTTCACGAAGGAACTCTTTACCTAGATCATGAATGTGTTTAATGTCGGCAAAGCTATGGTTGTCCTTTTCGACCGCGACCACGCGATCGTTTCGTAGTTTGTTTTTCTTGTCGCCCTGCTCGCCCTCGATAATCCCTACCAGCCGGCACCCCAGAACGCAACCGGGAAACGCTGGCTCGTCCATTAGTACCAGCACATCCACGGGGTCTCCGTCCTCAGCTTTTGTGGACGGCACAAAACCGAAATCGTAGGGAAAGGCCATGCCGGCGGGTAGAACTTTCTTCAACCCAAACACTTTCTGCTCGTGATCAAATGCGTATTTGTTGCGGCTGCCCTTGGGTGTCTCAATCACCACGCGGATGATGCCCTTTTCGTCTTCCTCCAGGGATCCCAACCGTGAAGGGTCAGCCAGAGCGCTTCCGCCGCTTCCGTTCTTACTCATCTGACCTCCTTGGTCCTGATGGCGGTTGACAGGCCCTTATGGCCGAGGTTGATTTCATGTTTCTGAAGAGTGCGAGTCGTAACTTCTTCCAAAAATGTTGGCGAGCTTCCCACGTAAGTACCGCTAACAGAAACCATGCCAGGGTGGCGCCGCACAGAACCATGGCCGACGGGTACTTAGAGATCCACAACCAGACAACGACCGCGAATGCCGCCAGACCGACACTTCCCATGGCAGCCCCCGCAGCGTCAACTCCGGCTGCCGTACGTCCCCTAATCCTCCCGTGCTCTCCCGCTCGCTCTTTTTCCTGCCGTTCGTGCTTCTCGAGTAGGGTTGCGGTCGCCGGGAAAATGGCAGGAAACGCCAAAAATAGTCCGCCGATCCCGGGCCCCCAGCGCTTTGCGATAATGCCAGTGAGGGCCGTAACAATACCGCCGAACAGGAAGCGAACGGCATACTCATACCACCTCGAACGTCCCAGCGCTGCGGTGTCGATCTTGATCTTCACAACTCTAACTCAGCAGCCCGTACCATAAAGCCAGAGCGGCACCCACCCAGAGCAGCAGGGATAGGCTGGCTGCCGGCAATGCGGCCCACTTCTTGCGAATCAGTAGTCGACTTGCCAACGACGCGTAAAGGAAGAACGCAACCGCCCCCACGATCATTGATCGAGCTTCCACCCTGGCGTAGTTCCTTCCATGCTGGGTCAGAGCTAACCCCAGGCTCGCGAGCGCTACCGAAGGCGCGGCCCCAAACAACCCCGCGAAACTTTTCGGTTTCACCACTTCGCCCACCATGGCAAAAGCGGAGACAATCACCCCCCCAAGGACTATCCGCACAACTATCTCTTCCATCATGGCCCCCGTCGCGCATGCGGCTATTTACAGGTAGCCTGTTCTTATCGAAAAAGGGAAGGAGATGCGTGGAATCTCCTTCCATACTCATCTATGCAGCACGTCGCGCCTTGCGCCTTTCTCCGGACTGGCCTTCGGAGGCTCGTTCGTTGGCCTGAACGTTGATCTGCTGCGAAAGTTCGGTGAGCTTCTGATCCGTCTCTTTTTCTTCCTCAAGCGTCCGCCGCAACAAAGACGCCTGTTCCGACTCGCCAAGCAGGTCGGCGTAAGCGCTTACGGTGCCATATGCTGCGATTTCATAGTGCTCTACTCGCTGTGCGGCGGAAATCAGAGCCGCATCCATTACTGCATCTTCAAGATCCTGAGCCATGATCTCGGCGCCCTCTTTCACGAGGCCTTCCATACCTAGGCACTTCTTCCCACCAGCCTTCGCACTGAGCATGTTGAAGATTTCCTCCAGGCGCCGCACATGCCCTTTGGTTTGTTCCAGGTGCTCTTTAAAGCCTTCACGCAGTTCTTCTGAGGAGGCCGCTTTCGCCATCTTTGGTAATGCCTTAGTCAATTGCTTTTCGGCACTGTACAAGTCCTTAAGTTCATCGGTGTAAAGTTCTAGTAACGAATCTTTTGTCATGTGTTTACCTCCGTGGTGATTTGTCAGTTAAATATGGTTCGATGAAAAGCTCAACGCCGCCCTCGCACGCAAGAGATTCGTCGGACCAAAAACGAGGAGGCGGAAACCAAGTTCTTAGGTCTCTTAGTTGCGCGCGATTGACGCGGGGATGTTCCGGACTTCCGTGGTGGCTGCTGACCGATTTCTCTGGCAGGATTTCTGCCGGAATAGTCTACATGGCTACCGAAGGACGGATCAGACGACCACCACGAATGCATTAGAGAACAGCGGCCGTTATGGACAGTAATGGCAGCAGTGCGCTAGAAGCGTTGGAGAATCCCTGCGCAGAGCCGTCGGCTGGCGGAGCCCGGGTACGCGGAGCGCTAATGGAAGGCCACACGCAGAGTATGGAACAGAACTGACTTGGAACAAGAGACGTAGCGTGACCGTCTCGTGGCCGGGGTTAATCTGTTACAATCAAGAGCGTTCGGTTGAGAGCTAGACGCATGCAACCAGCCGAGCAGATGTGTTTTACAAGGGTTTCCGCTAGCCCGAAGCAAACAAAAGCGGGGTCGTAGTTCAGTTGGTTAGAACGCTGCCCTGTCACGGCAGAGGCCGCGGGTTCGAGTCCCGTCGACCCCGCCATTCTTTTCAATGGCTTACAGACTTACCTCCTTCCCGATCAGGGGATATTAGGGGACGATAACAGCAAACCGCCATTTTCCCACCGCGAATTTGCTCCCCAGCCACCTTCATTGGATCAACTTGGGCGCGGGCAACAAGCCCGTGGGCAGGATGGCATCCACCAGCTTGTCCTGAGCCAGACGCTTGGCCCTTGAGGTCGCCTGCAAGTACTTGTTGGTGACATGCAGGTTGCTGTGCCGCAGGTAATCGCGGATGGTGAGTTGATGTTGTCCCATCTCCGCCAGCATCGTTCCCACGGTATGCCGGAAAGTATGCCAACCCACACCAGGGATACCGATTCTCCTGAACGCCGGCTGGATCTTCTTCTTGAGTACCGAAGCCAGGTCCAGCGGCTTGCGCCCCTTCAGCCTCTCCGAGGCGAAGACGTAATCCCCCGGCTGGTTGTACAGACATGGACTCTCCACTCCAGCAGACCGTCTTTGAGCGCCGGATGCATCGGCAGTGGCTGAGCTGAAGCCTCCGACTTGGTATCGATCAGATGCCCTCCTCGACGCCAATAGTAGGAATGTTGGATATCGAAGACCTGGTTGATGAAATCGCAGTCCATCCAGCGGAGTCCGCCCAGTTCGCCTCGACGCGTCCCCAGACCCGCATCCAGAAACACCAGCAGCTGATCGCGGAACTCGAGCTCGGTCAATACCAGCGCCACCTGTTCTGCCGTCAACTTCAACGGAGACTTCTGGCGCTTGGCACTCACCCGTACGCCCGTACTCGGGCCCCGTTTGCCACCGCTCCCAACCGGTATTCCCGATGAGATCGGGTTGTGGCTGCAGAATTCCCAACGGACCGCGTGCGAGAACAGAGCCGACATGACGCACTTGATTTTGGCTTTGGTCCCGTCGGCGACGTGGGTAGCCCGTAGCCAGCGCTCGACCTCGACTGTCTTGAGCTCCTGCAACTGAACTTTGCCCCAGCGCGGCACGATCCAATTCTTCGCGTACATGATGTACGAGTCTTGAGTGGAAAGTGCCTTGACCGGCAGTTCCTCGCGCTGATAGTGCTCCCAAACCGTGTTGATTGTTGTTCGTTGCAGGCTCCGGTGATTGCAACGATTGTTGATGGTTAATCGAAGAGCGTCCGCGGCCGCATGTGCGGCAGATTCGCTCGGGTATGTTTCTACATCCCCGATCCGCAGCTTGCGGTGTACGAGTTTTCCGTCGATGTCTTCTTCCCACCACCGGTAGACCCATACTTCCGGACCTTTCTTCCGCTCTTCGCGCTCTAAGCTTCCATGTTGGTAACGTGTCCGTTTAAACAAAGCTTCTCCTTTGTTCAAACGGTGTCGGCGGACATCGCCAGAATAATTGGGTTCAGCACAATGGTCGAGCGGTTTTGTGTCACCGGGTCCAACATTCAGCCCACCATTTTTTCAAGCCAGTGATTCAGCGTGGAGGCACGAAAACGCCAACGTCCGCCAACCTGGAGGGCAGGAATCAGTCCTTTACGCGCCTTCGTCCGCAGCGTTCTGGGATGCATCCTCAGGAGAATGGCGGCCTCATCGGTGTCCAGCAGGGGTTCAAAATCCACCCTCGTCTCGACTAGCTGTGGCCCGTTGCCATCCCTACGGGTTGTTACATTTCTTACACTCGCATTTTCCAGCATCGAATTATCACCTCCTCATCAAAATCTCGCGTCCTCTAAGGCCGATCATTGATCCGTTCTGAAGCTGACCCTTCACTGCGAACGGCACCAGAAACGGCACCTCCAGCGCTCTTGTTAGCTTCAAATTGCGGGGCAGTCAAACAGGATGATCAGACGAGGGCTTTCGAGGAACCGTAGACATCGTTCTGAGCTTGCATGTAGCGTTGCGACCCCGCTTGGAACTTGTTGCGGAACCGGATCTCTCCGCCGGTCAGCGCCCATCCAAAAGCGACACCCTGGTCCCGCACGGCACCAGAATCGTCAACAGCTTAATTTCACCAATCACACTGTGACTGGAGAAAGCGGCGAGGTATGCGCCGAACTGTCGCGAAATCGAATGCCACGAAAGTGCGCGCATGGGGTTCGTATTTCAATCTGTCATGGCCTCGGATACAGCAGTTCCCTCCCCCAAGCGCTCCCGGAGTTCTTTGACCCAGGCACGCGGACTCGCACCGTGAATCAAGCGGCCGAGGAATCCGAGTTTCTCGGCTGCATTGTCTCGGTTCCGGCGGATGTGGTCTTTGGTGGTCGATGTGTACAGGGCGAGAAAACGATCCATGGACCGAGGCTTCGCGAAGATGTAAGTCGCGTGGCCAAGCTGCGGGGTTTCCACGACGACCGCTTTCTCAACTTCGAATATGTATTCTTGCCGAAACAGATAGATCCGCCGTGCCCGATGGCAGAGCTGGCGATAAAAGAACGGATCATAATCCGGACGCCAGCTGATCTGCGTGACGTCGAAGTCTCCAGGAAGGCGCAGATCGGAGCAGATCCGCACGAGTTCCGCTTTCTCGAGTGCACGATGTTCCAGGAGCAACCGGACTTGCTCCAACGCCCTCGAGTATTGACCGAAGCGATGGTGGGTCGCTCTCGCCGCCATCAACTGCTGCGGGAAGTCAGATGGCACTCTTACATTCAAACGGCTTGGCAACGCGGTTTCCCAAGCCACGAGAGCCCACTCGCCATTACGCTTCCGGTACTTGCCAGACTGGACGAATGTGCCTTCCACCTCGATTTTGCTTCCCAGTCGATGCTTCCATTGGTTCCAACTAGGGTCCCAATGAGTTTGGAGAGCGACAGGATCGAGCCAGAACTCAAGTTTCCGACGCGCATCGCGGCACTTCGCCCGGCCGTCGTAGAACTCGCATTTCCGCAGTGGGATGTGGAATCGCCGGCGCGTTAGATCCGGAGAAAACGCCAGGATGCGGCGAGCAAAGAACGTCTTTCCATCCCGGGCAGGCTCGCCGGCTACGAGAAGAGAGCCAAACCCGCCATACGGAAATATCGCTGGCGCTTCCGCATCGGCTAGCAGAGCGTCGTAGCAAGCGCGCAGTTCAGGATGGCCGACGATGTTGAATGCCCGCTCCAGCGCCACTCGTTCTGCGTGCCGCGCGCTCGTCGCTTTGAGTTCCAGATCACGCAGCTTGAAAGCCACGCGCAGCTCAGACGGTGTCGCGCTGGCACCAATACGCAGGACCTCGTAT
This sequence comes from uncultured Acidobacteriaceae bacterium, assembly GCA_963748225.1. GTDB lineage: Bacteria > Acidobacteriota > Terriglobia > Terriglobales > Acidobacteriaceae > Bog-257. Next base: position 1,860 of record CAVVHW010000005.1, on the reverse strand, counting down.
AGGGTGGAACGCGCCATGGTGTCGGCTGCGTAAGGCAAGTGGTAGAAGTAATCGCGCAGGACTTCAGACGGCAGAAAGACCGTACCGATGCCAAGACTTCCATGGCTAACCTCCGCTGAAACGAAGCGCTGATTTCGTTTGTCGTCTTTGGGCTTGCTGACGTAAGCGATTGGTACCTGGTAGAGATAACGTTTGCGGCCGGCGGTGGCGTTTTGGGTGATCAAGATTTCTGGACCAACCGCGTCTCCCATGGGGACTGGAAAAGCGACGTCGTCACCAACGGCGATGTGAGATCCAACAAAGCGAGTCACCAAGAAGGCAGTTTGATTTTTCAACATACAGCGAGTGGATTTCTCCTGCCGCTCGACGCTCACTACGCTCTCCCGACATATCGGAGTGCGCGAAGCAGAAATGGAGGACATCGAAGGCATAGTTTCGCCGGGCATTATAGGGCTGTCTCACCGGAGGACAAAACGCAGCGTGGCCAGTGTTCACGTCAGTGTCCGCTGCACACGATACGATCTGCTTCGAATGTCTTCTGATGACATCAGTGCTTGGCACACGTTGGGGATTTGAGGGACGCAGGAATCGACATCGTTCGTCAAAACGGCATCTCTTGGTCTGTCATCGTTGTCTCGCCGTCGGCGCCGCTCGCCGATTCCAAGTGGCCGTTCCCGCTGCCTCTTGAGTCCAGGAACTCGATCCTGTCGACGTACACGAGATCCCTGTAGCGTTTGGCACCCGTCTGTTTGTCGTCCCAAGATTCCGTGCGCTTCCGGCCTTCGAGATAAACGCGGGCACCTTTGTGCAAGTTCTCGCCGACGATCTCTGACAGCCGACCAAAAGTTTTCACAGCAAACCACTCCGTGTGTTCTTGCAGTTCGCCGCCCTTGTCCTTCCATCGTTCCGTGGCGGCGACGGAAAATTGCGCTATGGCTGTTCCCTGTTGGCTGTACTTCACTTCAGGGTCGCGCCCGAGATTTCCGATCAACATTACTTTCTGCATTGGGTTGTCTCCCTCCGTTCTGTTCTTTCGCTTGCCAGCTATGAACACCCGCTGGTGCTCCCACACGTCCCGCAGCGATAACAAGTCCCGCTCCGCACCATCAGCGAACCGCAAATGTTGCACGCTGGCGCATCTCCCATTTGAATCAGTTCCCCGAGCGCCTCAACCGGATCTGTGCCGCTGGAAGCCTGTGCGCCCTGAGTAGCCATCGGAATGGGTCTGAAGAGCTCTTCCTGCTCTCCGATGATGAATTTCAACTCAAGCCAGCGGAAGATGTAATCCACGATGGATTTGGCGTAGCCGATCTTCGGATTTCCCGACCAACCGCTGGGCTCAAAACGTACATGAGTGAATTTGCCGCACAGCACTTCGAGAGGCACCCCGTATTGCAGGGCCAACGACACCGCCGTTGCAAACGAGTCCATCAGACCGGAGATGGTCGAACCCTGCTTCGAGATCGTGATAAAGATCTCGCCCGGCAGGCCGTCCTCGTACACTCCGACCGTCAGATATCCCTCCTGTCCAGCGATGGAAAAGTGATGAGTCAGGGCTCGCCGCTCGTCAGGTAAGCGCCGTCGGATCGCAGGCGATGATCCGTCATCCACACTGCCGCGCTGGGCAGCGGATTCTTCTGTCGGTTCTGCGCCGTTGTCTGACAGCGAAGGACCACTTTCACCAATCAGCCTTAATTCTCTTGCTGCTGACATACTCAACCTCGTTTCTCCCAGCATCGCAGGGGACCTCATTCCGTCGAGAAGTCCCGTCGATCCGGCGATGGAAGGCGTAGATGACCAGTGGGGTGCCGGTGATTGCGGCAAGCAATGCACCACTTGGACTCAGATGCAGACCGCCGC
>CAVVHW010000004.1:0-192705 GCA_963748225.1 uncultured Acidobacteriaceae bacterium | reverse complement strand
GCAGCCAGACGCTGAGCCATTCTCGCAGAGCCAGCTGAGCCATTCCGCTATCGGTCGATCGCAGCTTTGGCTCTCTCAGTGTCCGGCTTTACGCATTCGCTGGCACGTGTGATTCAATGCAGCTAATCTGGGATGTGCGTGCCGCTCAGTTGCCGATGACGGCTCTGTCGATCATCGGCGCAAACTGGCGGCGGGAAGTTCCACCTTCCCGCCGCCTGACCGCTCGGGAGCAGTCCCTCCCGTGGGCCATACTCAGTTTCCCCGCGCATTGTTGTCGGGTCAACCGTCCCGATCTCGCCGTTGGCACCCCGGCTGCCACCGTTGTCTGCTGAAAGGTTGTGAAGTCTGGTTCCTGCCGCGCCGGCCTCAGGCTCGTTATTGCAGCCCGGCTTGTCAAGAAGCTGCGCGAAGCTGGCGCTGCTGGCACTCTTGTCAGCGCTTCAAGGCTACTGACCACGGCAAGAAGCTCCGTCGAGATCAAGCCCGACGCTATCGAATCCGTCTCCGGCAGCAATCGTCTCTTACCCAGACGCCGCCGCCAGACGACGACATTGAGCTGACTTCCCCGGTCATCGAGCCCCTGACTTCCCCGGTCATCGAGCCCCTGACTTCCCCAGTCATCGAGCCCCTGACTTCCCCGGTCATCGAGCCCCTGACTTCCCCAGTCATCGAGCCCCTGACTTCCCCAGTCATCGAGCCACTGACTTCCCCGGTCATCGAGCCACTGACTTCCCCGGTCATCGAGCCCCTGACTTCCCCAGTCATCGAGCCCCTGATTTCCCCAGTCATCGAGCCCCTGACTTCCCCGGTCATCGAGCCCCTGACTTCCCCGGTCATCGAGCCACTGACTTCCCCGGTCATCGAGCCACTGACTTCCCCCGGATCCGAGCCACTGCCGATCGTCACAACAACCGGCGAGGGCCAGCGCCCAGCCAGAATTTCCGAAGATTCTTGCGGTCTGCCTTGCCACAGACCTGGCTGCTACGTCTTATTCCTCCTCTCGGCGCGTTCCCCCGATCAGAAATTCTGTTCCGACTCGTGCCGCCAAGCGTTACGACGAGTTCGACAACGCGAGCTTCGACTCCGGCAACGACGGCGGCGCGGGGTTCTTCCGCGTTACGTCCATCATCACGGACCGCCTCAACATCCTCATCTCACGTCGTCATGTATTGAGAATATCACCCTCTGAGAATTACGGTTTTCTTGCCCCAGAACCGAGGAGGAAGCGGGAAGGCCGGACTTTCCGGTCTCCCGTTTCCTTGCTCGGACTGAGGCTTTGTAACGAGGTTCTCCATGACAGACTCGTACACGACGGATATCCACTTCATGGCGGTGGATCAACTGGGTCAGCGGTATCGGCGCTATCGCCTCCCCGACCCCGATGCTGAGGCCGCCATGGCGGCGTCCCTCGGTCGCTATGGGCAGCAAACTCCCGTGGTCGTCTGCCTGCGCGAGGAGAGATACGAGGTCCTCGACGGCTTCAAGCGCCTGGCAGCCGCGCAGACACTCGGTCTCTTGACCGTCAGCACACGGCTCGTGGAAGTCGACGAGCGCCTGGCCAAGGCGACGATCCTGGGCCTCAATCAAACCGGCAGGCGGACTCAAGACTGGGAAGAAGCCTGGATCGTGCATGCCCTGGTGCGCGAGGACGGCCTGACGCAGGAAGAGGTCGCCGAGTTGCTCTCCCGCCACAAGAGCTGGGTCTGCCGCCGGCTGGCGCTGGTCGAAAAGCTGGCCGATCCCGCCAGGAACGACTTGCGGTTGGGGCTCTTGTCGGTCACTGCCGCTCGGTCGCTGGTACGGTTGCCGGCCGGCAACCAAGCCGGCCTACTGGCCACGTTCCGCCGCGACAAGCTGACGGCTGCCGAGCTCGATGGCGTTGTCAATCTGCTCCAGGCCGCGCCGGGCCAGGTCCAAGAAGAGTACATCCTGGCCCAGCCGCGTCAGGCTCTGCGACAAGCACGGCAGGAGACTGGCTGGGCCTGGGACCCCCGGTTGAGCCAATCGGGCAATCGCGTGGCGCGACGACTGACCTATGTATTGGAGGATCTGGGTCGCATCGAAACCTGGCTGCGCAGCCAAGGCCGCGCCGGTTTGACGCCCTGCGATCAGTTGGTGCTGATGCCGGCATTCTGCGAGTTGATCCGTGACGCCTCCAACGTGGCTGCCTTGGCCCAAGACCTTATCGGGGAGTTGAACACTCATGAACGAGCAAAGGCGCAATGAGATCGTGAGCCGCTGCGCGCCGGTGCGTCGATCCGGCAGATTGCCCGCGAATTGACACTGGCCCGGAACACGGTGAGCCGGGTGCTGGCCGGGATCGATGCCCAACGGGCAGGCACGACAACAACCTCCCTCAGACGGCCCAGCCGGCTTGATCCTTACGAGCCGGTCATCCTCGAACTTCTGGGTCGATATCCCGATCTGACCGGCGTGCGGCTCTTCGAAGAGCTACGCCAGCGTGGCTTCTCAGGCAGCTACAGCACGGTCCGCCAGCGGCTGCGCGCGCTGCGTCCGCGCTCGGGGCCACTGCCGGTTATCCGTTTTGAGACGGCGCCGGGCGTCCAGGCTCAGATGGATTATGCCGTCTACGATCTCGACTTCACTTGCGAAGGCCGGCGCCGCGTGAATCTGTTCAGCTACATCCTGGGGTATTCGCGGCGGCAGTATCTCCGCTTTGTCGAGGCCCAGGACATGGCGACCACCCTCCGCGAGCACGTTCGGGCCTTTGAGCACGTGGGGGGCGTGGCCGCCACCTGCTTGTATGACAATATGAAAGTTGTGGTCAGTGGTCACGAGGATGACGTGCCGATCTACAACCCGCGGTTTCTGGCCTTCGCCACCCACTACGGCTTCCGGCCGGTGGCCTGCCGCGTACGGCGACCTCAAACCAAAGGAAAGGTGGAACGTCCGTTTTATTACGTTGAAACCAGCTTGTTCAACGGCCGCAGCTTCGAATCGCTCAAGCATCTCAATGAGATCACCGATTGGTGGCTGGCCCAGGTCGCCGATGTCCGCGAGCTTCGCGCCGCCGGCAAGACACCTTTCCAGTTGCACCAGGAAGAGCTTCCCCACCTGATCGCCCTGCCGGCCCACGCTTATGACGTCGCCCCGGTGATCTATCGCACGGTTGACGTCGAGGGCCTGGTCACTTACTGCCAGAACGGCTACTCAGTGCCCTGGCGGTACATCGGCTGCGTGTTGCCGGTGCGGGTGACCGAGACCGAAGTGATCATTTACGGTCCTCAGATTGAGGAGATCACCCGGCACGCGCTGTTGCCGCGCACGGCCAGGGGGCAACGGAGCATACACAAGGAGCACCGGCCCAGCGAAAACGCACACCGGCGACAGGCGCAATTAGCAGAACGGTTTGCGGAGCTGGGCGAAGTGGGCCGCCGGTTCCTGGAAGGGCTGCTGCGAGTTCAGCGTTACGGAAAGGACCAGGCGCAGCGGGTGCTGGCACTATTGGGAACCTACACCCGATCCGACCTGATCACCGCATTGGAGCGAGCGGTGCGATATGGCGCATATTCCCACGCGGCGGTGGCGCGCATCCTCTCGGTCCAGGCTCGGCCCAAGACTACCTTGGAGGCGCTGGCCGAAGAAGAGCGTGCGCTGCCTCCCTGGCTGGGCGAGGACATGATCTCCCCCCGGCCGACGTCAGGATACCAATACCTTTGCGAGTCGGAGGAGGACGAGGATGAAGATCCGAACAGCGCCCAGGGCGAAGCCGGCGGGGACGGAGCTGCGCCAGAAGATCCTTGAGGACTTCGAGGCGCTGGGCATTCCCCTGCGGTCCGAGCAACTCGACGCGGTTGTAGGTCGTGCCGAGAGCGAAGGGCTATCGCACCTGGAATTCTTACGGTTGCTGATCGGCGAGCAGGCCAACGGGCGTCGCGACCGCAGGATCGCTCACCGCATTCGCGAGGCCGGCTTTGCGGAAACCAAGACGCTGGCCGACTTCGATTGGCAGTTCAATGCGGCGGTTATCGATCGGGTGCGAATCGAGACGTTAGCCGAAGGGGAGTTTATCAGCCGGCGTCAAAGTCTGGTGTGGGTGGGTCAAAGCGGCGTCGGCAAGAGTCATCTGATCCAGGCGATTGGCTTGTGTGCCTGTGTGTTGGGTTATCGGGTGCGGTACGAGACAAGCAGCTCGATTTTGCAAGAATTGACGGCTGCGCTGGCGGACCAGACGCTGCCGCGCCAGCTGCGATACTATGCCAAATTCGATCTGTTGATCCTCGACGAGGTCGGCTTCGACCGGCTGGAACGGATTGAATCGCCCCAGGCAGCGAGCCTGTTGTACAAGCTGATCAACGTCCGCGGCGGACGGTCGACGGCGTTGGTGACGAATATCGACTTCGAAGCGTGGGGCAACTACTGGGGTGATCCACCGCTGGCGATGGCGTTCCTGGACCGAGTCGTGGACGGGGCGATCATCATGAAGATCAACGGCAAGTCGTATCGGGCGCATCGGGCCGAACAAGCATCGGCCATCAAGCGGCCGAAGAAGTGAAACGGCGTCGATGACGGAGTCGGGGATCACCGACCGGCTCCGGCTCGATCCACGTCTGACCAAACAGCGGCTATCACTTCCCAAAGCACATCATCCTCGCTGCCAGAGGGTGTCCCGGGCGTAGTTGAAATGTGAAAGAGACGGTTCCTCCCGTCCGGTCGTTAGACTGGACGTGGAAATTTCCCTTGAATGGAGGAGGAACCGCCTTGAAACGAGCCTATGCGAACCGTGCCAAATCCCGCAAGCGGATTGCGCAGAAACGTCGGACCCGAGCTCAGCAGCAGCCCGGAAATCCAATTGCCTCTAGATCGGGAAGAACTCCTGACCTTGATGCAGGATTCTCTGGAGACAGTTGCCATTGAGCTGGGCCTGCTGGTCGCCCTCGGTCTCATGGAGGACGAGGTGACCCGCTGTGCGGACAACGCTACCAGCGCAGCCCGAGCGCGTTCACACGCGGTACGGCCATCAGCAGGGCGTAGCAACCCTGGCTGGACAGAAGGTGGCGGTTACACGTCCCCGAGTGCGGCAGGCCGATGGCGGTGGGGAAGTGCCCTTGGAGATGTATTCGCGGCTCCAATCCCCCGATGCCATGCCCAGTGCCGTGCTCCGGCGCATGGTGCGTGGCGTAAGCACACGTGAGTATGAGCATGTTATTGACATGGCTCGCGATGGCTTCGGCGTGGCGAAGTCGAGCGTGAGCCGCGATTTCGTCCGGGCCTCCGCCGCTCAAGTGAAGGCACTGGCCGAACGTTGTTTCAATGGACAGCGGTTTCCCGTAGTGATGATCGACGGTGTGGAGTACGCCGGTGAGACGATGGTCGTGGCGATGGGGATCACTGAGGATGGTACAAAGCGGATCCTTGGCCTGCGGCAAGGCGCGACCGAGAATGCAGTGGTTTGCATCGCGCTGCTGGAGGACCTGCGGGCACGGGGACTGGACACAACGCAGCCGACGCTGTTGGTGCTCGACGGCTCCAAGGCGCTGCACGCGGCCGCCACGGCGGGTCTGGGGCCAGAATGCCGTGATCCAGCGGTGCCAGGTCCACAAGAAGCGGAACCTCAAGGCTCATGTCCCGGAGAAACACCACGCGGAGCTAGACCAGCGGCTTGGTGCGGCCTACCAGGAGAGCGACTACGAGGCCGCCAAGCAGTCCCTGGAGCACGGCCAAGTGGTTGAGCCGGATCAACCCCGACGCGGCGGCAAGCCTGCGGGAAGGGCTGGAAGAGACGCTGACCGTGGTGCGGTTGGACGTGTCGGCAGCGCTGCGTCGCACGCTTGGCGACGACTAACCCGATCGAGTCCGCCTTGAGCGTCACGCGGCGAGTAACCGCTCGAGTGACCCGATGGCGTGATGGTGACATGCGGAAGCGATGGTGTGCGGCCGGTCTGCTCCGAGCCGAGGCCAAGTTCCGCAGGCTCAAGGGCCGCCGCGCAATGCCAACCCTTCTCAAGGCTCTTGAGTCCTTGGTCCGCGAACTACGGACTGGAAGCAAGCAACACGTGGCGTAACAATGTGAGGAGGAACCGCACTCATTTCAACTACGGTCGGGACAATCTCTCGCTCCACGCGGCAACACGTCCGGTGGCTCAATTCTGGCTGCGAAAGTGGCTCAATTCCTGGCTGCGGTTGAAAAACCAACGCTCCTCATCAGAGAATTGACCTGGCGAACCAGGCGATTGAGGATATTGCGCGAGTTCAGATCGACGAACGAATCGGCCAACTTCCGAGCGGCTTGAGGATCGTCCAAAGCCGTGAAGGTGTTGTCTTGCCGGGTGAACCCCAGGACCGCTTGAGCATCTGCTTTTCCGGGCAGTAGTGGCCGTTGACACAGACCTGGACGGTGAACGGGAACCAGGTCGTCATGCGGATGTAGATCAGACCCAACTCGGAATCCAGGAAGTAGAAGTAAAGCACGCGCGTGGGGTCGGCGTGCGTTGGCCAGTCGTGGGCGACCGTTGCTGCGGACGAGCCTGAAGCTGGGCAAGTCTCCATGCAGCAGAGGACGCAAATCAACCCTTCGTCGATGAGCCGTTTTCGCAGGATCTTCATCGACCAACTTGTCCTTGCGGTGATAGCCTTGAAGGAAATGGTATTCGGCGCCGGCACCTTGGGCCAGTCGCTTGGCAGAGTCGACGAGGGTACCGGACTGTTCCTCGGCGAAGGTCATAAAGTCACACCGCCGGATCTTAATTCTACCGCGTAGGTCGTGTCCCATGTGCATCGTTTGAGTTCGAAAGAGTGTGATGCCGAACTGTCGTAGCCTTTCGAGGGCCTGTTTCCAATGGCTCTTTCGAGCCTGCGCCTTGCGGTGTTGGGTGTATCTTATTTTCGCTGCCGCCTTTTGCAACACCTCACCCCTCGCCGTCGGAAATGACAATCCCCATAATCGAACCAAGGCAGCCATCGCCGTGTACACCTGGCAGACGGTCAGCTCCGGATTTTTTTTTCCCCCGAACTCCTGTCGCATCCGCGACAGGAACAGGTAGCTCACGCAACTCAGGATCAAGTGGCGTTTCAAGCCCTGGATAGCGCCGGCCCTCATACTGGTCCAGGCCGATCTCGGATCTTCTGGTCCTCGAAACAGCGCTCGACGCGCCACCGCGAGAACGCCACCAGCAGCATCGTCTGGACCGACGTCCCCGCCGGCGCGTTGCTGACGAAGAACTTCAACTCGCCCGGGTTCAGGACGTCGCGGGCGACGATCAAGTGCAGCGGCTCGCCCGGCAGGCCGTCCGCGTCCACGGGATGGAACCGCAGGTGCTTGACCTCCCAGACCATCGGCCCCTTGTGCCCGTCCTTGACCCGCCACCGGACCCAGGGCTGATCGCGGAAGCCGCCGGCTGTTGAGCATCGCGTCGACCCGACGCGCCGGCGGGCTGCCGCTGGCCAGGCGCGGCGTCTTGCGGCCGCGGCCCCGGCCGTGCTTGCGGTACGTCCGGGTCACGACCCGCGGTGCCTTGATCCAGCCCATGAAGTTCCGCGGCACCTCGCCGACGAACTTCTGGTTGCGGCGCCGAGAGCTCCCGCAGGAACTCGGGCTTGCTGCCGTAGCCCTCGTCGAAGGTCATCCAGTCGAAGTGCAGGCCATTGCCGGCGGCGCGATCGTAGCAGCTCCAGGGCGATCTTCCACTTGGGCCGGTAGACCATGTCGTCGGGGATGCCGGCCTCGCGGCAGCGGGCTCGGGTCCTTGGACCAGGACTCCGGCAGGTACAACTCGCCGTCGAGCAGGCAGTGGAAGCCATCACGGGCGTAGGCGAGGTGGACCGTGACGATGCAGTTCTCCTTCTTGCCGACGGAGCCGCACCACTGCCGTTGCACGCCGGGGGTCTTGTCCCCCTTCTTGACGTCGCTGGTCTCGTCGAAGATCCCGATCGAGTTGGGCCCGGCGTGCTCGTCGCGGACGATGTGCTGGAGCCGGTCGCGCACCCGGTCATCATCCCACTTGATGCTGGCTGAGGAACTCCTGCAGGGTCCGCGGGCACACCGGCTTGATGCGATCGGCTCGACGCTCTTCTCGGGAATGTCCGAGAGCTGCCCACGCACGTACACACCCTAAACGGCCTTGCGTGATTTTGGGACGCTGGGATTCATGCTGCAGTGTCCTTGGCGTATGCGTGGCGCCCATGTCGGTTCCGAGTGGTCAGGTAGAGCCGTACTTCGGTCATCAGCGCTTCCATCCCCGTGCATCGATGGTTTCGCGTCACGTTGTCGTGGAGGTCCTTCCAGATTCGTTCGATGCGATTGTGGTCAGGGCAATATGGTGGCAGGAAGTGAAGCTTGATCTTGCTGGCCGCCGCCGACTTCAACGCCAATTGAACTTGGCGGCTGTCGTGTATGCCGAAGTTATCGAGAATGAGATGGATTCGACGAGCGGTCCGATGTGTCTTCGTGACAAGCTTGTGTAGGAGTTGAAGGAACAAAAGGCTGTTCTTCCGATCGCCTTCCACCCAAGTCAGCTTACCGGTCTTGGGATTCAAAGCACCAGCGAGGTAACGCTTCTCGTTGCATCCTGGCGTGAGGACGAACTTTTGCTTTCCGGCCGGCGTCCAGTCGGGTCCAGTCTTGGGATTGAGGTGAATGTCGACTTCGTCGACGTACAGAACGACCTCACCACGAGCAAGGTTGTCTATCAACTGTCGAATCGCTCGCAATCGCCGTAGCCGACGGGATTTTCGCCAGGGACAGTTGACGATCGGTTTGGGCCGATTCAATCGAATCCCTAACCGTCGCAGCAGCCGACTCATTGTGGTGACGCCGAGGCGAACGCCGACTCGCTCAGTGAGCACGAGAATCAGCAACTCCTGTGTCCATGTGGGACGCCGGTAGCCTGATCTTGAGGCGAGCCTTCAATAACGCGAAGGGTTCCATGCCGTAAGTGTCGGTGACCTTGTTCTCCCCGTTGTCTTCTCGCCTGTCGACGAGACCCACCGAACCATGTTCGATGAACAGACTGGCAACTCGGTACACTTGAGACTTCGCGCACAGGCCACCTTGAGCGATCATGGTAGGTGTCTTGCCTTGAACGAGACCGAGGATAACTTTGCAACGGCAGCGGATTACGGCATTGGAGATCGCTTACTACGCCTTCGAATTTTCTTCCTTGCGTCGTGAGAGATTCTGCCACGTTTGGATGACCATTGCTTGAATCAAGGAGGGCTCCTTCCACCGGTGTGTTGGACGACACGACCTAAGTGCTTGGAGCCTCTCGTTTACCTAAACGTCCCAAATTTGCAAGGTCATTTAGATGGACGCGCCTCTCTTTACGACTGAAGCAATCGGCGAAATGATGGAGAGACCGCGGTAAACTCTGCTTCCAGCCGACGAAATTGATCGGCGTCCATGCCATGCCCTCCATAAGTCCTTGGGAGAGCTGGATTTTAGCATCGAAAATCGGTCCAGACAATATCGACTTCGTTCGAGTTTCGCACATTCTGCAGATGTTTCCCGAGCGGCCTGGGCCGGTATTTTTTCGCCGGTCGGTCAGTCGTGATGCAGTCGAGTTCCCCGTGAATCGCTCGCGGGAACGACGATTATCACGCTCAGCTGAAAAGCTCGGCGATCTGTGCAAGCCAGGTTTTTATGTGAGTGTGATTTCGCAAGCACTTCTGCGGGTTTTCTCCTCCAAGCTGACACGGCACAATGTGCTCAGGAGAAGGAGATCAGCAAATGAGGATTCCTGCTTCCGCCGATACCACGGGCGGTCCGGAAAGCGGATGAACTGATGCCCTGTCTTGTGGAACCACACGATGACCAGACTGTAGAGGACCAACGCGAACGGCGCGGTCCGTTCGACGGCTTTGGGCAGACGATTGGCCGGGTCCTCAAGTCCCAGAAGCTGTTGGTATCTTTCTGTACTTTCCGCGATTGCGTCTACTCTCATGCGGCCAAGGCGAGTAACCGCTCAGCGACGGCTCGAATTTCCTCCTCGGTGACCCCGGGGCGCAGAACCCCGCGAATTTCGTCCGCCAGCAATTCACGACGCCAGGCCCGACGCTTGTCGGCGTGGCTCGGACGACGGTTCGGATCGTCCCAGGGTGACTCCCGGCGGTCCACCAACTCGATCCTCCCCCCGGGCCCAAGCCCACGCCTCGGTCATCGTGAATGTCCAGAGGCAGATGTGGAATGCACCGATGTTTGCCCACACGAACCGCACCTGCTGCTGGCCGGCCCCGACGATCTCCTTGCAATCGCGGAACGTGATCTCCAGCGAGAACCGATCGGCGACCGTCATGAGGATCTCGGCCACGGTCGCATTCGGGTCGGTGCAGAAGAAGGCCACCCACCCGCTCCGGCTCGTCCACCAGCACGACACGGATCGTGCCGCCGACCGGGCGCCAGGTCGCCACGAACGTCTTGTACCGCTTCTTCGCCGCCTTGCCGTAGAGCTCGAAGACCTCGGTCTTCCAGCCGCGACGCTGCCCGGCTCGCTTGGCCAGATCGATGCGGTTTTCCCCGTAGATCCGCGGCCTGCCGCGCCGCCCGGCCACGCGGGGCCCCGGCACCGTCCACAGCGCCGCGTCCTTGCGCAGCCGGCTGACAACCGTCATTCCCAGCGACATCGCCGGCTTCAGGAACGGGGCCTTGGCGTACGCCCCGTCGACCACGACCCACAGCGGCTTGCCCAGGTATTTGAGCCAGGAGTGGGCCCATCGTAGTAGCTCGACAGCCATCTCCAGCTTGGTTTGGAACTCGGGCCGATGCTGCGGGTAGATCGCGGGCAGGTCCTTCGCTCGCACGTACATCCGCGCCAAAAGCGGCAGCGCGATGACTCCCCACACGGGATGGACCGCCAAGAGCCCGAGCACCACCCAGATGTGGCCGTAAACATGTGGCGAACCCGCCGGGCCAGGAGTCGGGTTGTGATGGATGCCGGCTCCCTGGACGAGCGGCCCGTACCGCTGAGTCGGCGTGTCGTCGAGTGCCAGGGTGAGCTTCGGTAGGTCGGCGACCAGGGGCTTGACTACCTCGCAGACCAGGCGGGCGGCGATGTCCTTGGCCTTCTTGCCGGCGGCCGCGACCGTCGTGTAGCAGGGTTGGAACTGGGTGCTCAGGCCAGCGGCGCGGATCCAACTTGTGACAGTCCTCCGCCCGCGGGCCAAGACCGCCCCGAAGAACAGCCAGGCCAGCCTGGGGGCGGATCTGCGGTCGAGGAATGCAGCGAGGCGCGAGAACCACTGGCATGGGGGCACATCCTGGTGCGAAGATGTCATGGCCGGCTCCGTCCGGGTTGATGGTTAGGTCTGGTAACCGCCATCGTCCCGGCCGGACCGGCATTCGTCTACCCAAGTCATCTCACGAGGTTAGGGAACAAAATCGCGGAAAGTACAGGATGTAAGAAAAGTAGCGATAATCCTCGAACAGACGCATCTGTCCCTTGTCGGTGGCGGAGCGGTTGCAGCACGATCACGCGATAATGCCGACCACATGCCACCGGCCGGTAGCTCAACTTGGCGACCATCTTCTCCAGCGTGTGAACGGCCTCGAAATCCCGCTCTTTGACCTTCCGTGCCTTGTGACGTTCAGGTTGTTGTTGTGGTACAGTTTTGATTTGTCTGTTCGGACGTTTCAAGAACTTGGTACGCCGGCAAGCCTGCACCGCCCTCGCCAGCGCCACGAGGTCAGGCCTGGGGCATCGATGCCGAAGATAAAGCGAATGCCCCCGGCGTCGTCCCAACGGTCGAGGTGCTTGTTTGGTGAAGTCGGTGTCACCACGGAAGAGGAGTGAACGGAAACCGGCTTGCCGACACCGACCGGCCGCCTGGTCGATAAAGCTGCGGCCATCTCATGCGACGGGCGGTTGCCCTACGTGCTACGGTTGACAATGAACAGCGGCTCTTGAGTGTTGGCCAGCGAGACGATCAAGGGGTGGTAACTCCAGTTCCGTTGTAGCTGATATCGACCTCCTGCTTGCACGAAGCGTCAGTCCCGACGATCGAACCATCTGGCGTCGCTATGGCTTGTTCAAAGAGTTTGTGGGCTGCTGTTTCCGAACACGGACGGGGTCAGGTCGATGGCGTCGATCAAGTCGAGAACATCCGTCGGATCAAATCGCCGACAGAAATCGCCGGAAGTCGGTGGATGGGGATGCTTGGGTCACTGGCGCACTGAGATCGACTTCTCATTGCGCCGGCACTCGAGGTGCTCGCGTTCGCCACCTGCCAAGATGTTGAAGGCGATGTTCAAAACGTGATCGGACTCGTGATAAGGCAGATGGCGATTGAGCAGATGGAGCTTCTGATCGATGTCAGCGATGAGCCCGGTCCTGCGGCGATTAGAAGCATGGGCCGATACCACCGGCCGCGAGTCCTTGCACCCGATCGGCCAGTTCGTACTGGATGTTATCGGCGGACATCATTCGGGCGCCCTGCCCGGGTCCGGGACGATTCTCGATACGCGGAGAATTCTTCGCTTGCGTCGCCGCAGTTTGTTGGCGACAGTAGATTTCACTCGAAAGCCTCTGTTAATTGGAATAGTGATGAGTTGTTCTGTATATCTATTATTTCAAAAATCCGAGGCTTTCGAGCTTTTTCCGCGATTCAGCCCTCAGAATTCCCAAAAAACAGGCTCATCCCGGAAGATACCATGCGCAAGTCAGAACATCGACGCAGATTGTTGTGCATTAATGAGCTGACGATTCACCCGACCAGGGCGTACTTCGTCTCATGGATCGCCAGGATCTTGAGCTTGAAGAATTCCATGTCCCGGAACCCGTAGGCCTGGGCACTCATCGTCTTAATCTTGGTTCATCCGGTTTGAGCACCCACGTGGCTTGAAAAAAGCGGACATGCTGATTCCACTTGGAGTTGTGTCATTAATCTCCAAACCAGGAGGTGAGCACTGTCCACCCGTCTGTTGTACCATGCCTTCGGCGTCCGAGGGGTACGAGTTTGTTTTGCATCCGAGTACGAGAACGGCCAGTAGTACTCACCATCTACCAATCGCCTGCAACTTGCCGCTGTTCTTGCTTGCGGTTCGAACCGGGTCATCTCTCGAGGCCGAGTCGATCGTCGCTTCCGGTCCCTGCCCATCGGTTGCCGACCGACCTTGGTGTCCTTCGCTGTCCCCACCGCGTGGAATGCCAAGCGTGTGGGCTGGTGCGTCAGGTCGATATCTCCTTCGCCGACCCAAGGCGGAGCTACACCCGGACTTTCGAGAGATACGTGCTGGAGTTGTCACGGCGCATGACCATCCGCGATGTAATTCCTCACTTGAACGTTGGTTGGGATCTGATCAAGGACATCCAGAAGCGTGATGTTGTTGCGGCGCTATTCCAAGCCCAAGCTCAAGCACCTGCGGCACATCGCCATCGACGAAATCGCCGTCGCCAAGGGGCACCAATACTTGACGGTGGTCATGGATCTGGAAAGCGGGGCTGTGGTGTTCGTCGGTGATGGCAAGGGGGCTGACGCACTGAAGCCGTTTTGGAAGCGGCTGCGGTCCAGTCAAGGCCAAAATCGAGGCAGTGGCCATGGACATGTCGGCGGCGTACTGGGGGGAGCGGTTATGACCCACCTGCCCAAGGCGAAGATTGTCTTCGACCACTTCCATGTGATCAAACTCTTCAACGACAAACTCTCCAATCTCCGTCGCGAGCTGTACCGCGAGGCGACCGATGTCCTGCGGAAGACGGTACTCAAGGGGACGCGGTGGCTGTTGCTCATGAACCCCGAGAATCTCGGTACGGAAAGGGCCGAAAAGCGGCAGTTGGAGGAAGCGCAGGCTAGAGTCTGAACAAGCCATTGGCGACGGCCTACTACTTGAAGGACGATCTGCAACGATTCTGGGACCAACCCGGGAAGGCGTTCGCGACGACGTTCCTGGACGGCTGGATTCGCCGGGCACGGACGTCAGGGATAAAGATACTCCAGCAGATGGCCAAAACACTGGCGGCGCACCGAACAGGGCTGCTGGCATACTACGACGTGATGATCTCAAGCGGCCCGATGGAAGGGACCAACAACAAGATTAAGACGATGAAACGGGAGCGCCCACGGGTTCAGGGACATGGATTTCTTCAAGCTGAAGATCCTGGCGATTCCATGAGACGAAGTACGCCCTGGTCGGGTGAATCGTCAGCTCATTAATGCACAACAACTTGCGTCGATGTCGAATTTGCGCCAATCATATTACCGGATGAGCCTTAATCTTGTTTGTACCGTACTTTCCATCGGGCCACATGGTCGCGTCGTAGTATGCCAGCAGCCCTGTTCGGTGCCGTCCCAGTGTTTTGGCCATCTGCTGGAGTATTTTTATCCCTGACGCCTGTGTCCGGCGAATCCCAGCCGTCCAGGAACGTGCGTCGCGAACGCCTTTTCCGGGTTGGTCCCAAAATAGTCGCAGATCGTCCTTCAAGTAGTAGGCCGTCGCCAATGGCTTGTCATCACGCTTTCCTCCAACTGCCGCTTTTCGTCCTTCTCCGCGTCGAGAAACTCGGGGTTGATGAGCAACAGCCACCGCGTCCCCTTGAGCACCGCCTTCTGCAGGACATCGGTCGCCTCGCGGTACAGTTCGCGACGGAGCTTGGAGGAGCCTTATGTCATCTAAAGAATTTTGATGGCATGGAAGTGGTCGAAGACAATCTTCGCCTTGGGCAGGTGGGTCATGACCGCTCCCAAGTACACAGCCGCCGTGTCGATGGCCGCTGCCTCGATTTAGGGTAGATCGATTTGGTTCATTAGGACGTCGTCCGAACCTTGGAACTTACTAATGGAGCAACTCGTGTCGAGCGTTGCTGTGCTCTTGCCATGCGGTCGTTTCTTCACGGACAATCTCGATCGTCGCAAATCGACGGCCTGTGCCGCGTTGCCGAGTCATCGAACTCAACTCGTTCTCGGCTATATTCAACCAACTACCGTGCTTGGGCGTGTAGCAAAGACTCCCAAGCGTCTAATCAGCGACCTCGCTTTCGCAGGGTCGAATGCCTCGTAGAAGGCGCCCTTGGTGTGCGTGTTCAAATTGTCACAAGCAGATCACCTTCTTCGCCGACACGTAGCGAGTCCGCAGCAAGTTCTCCATTTCCTGAGCCCAATCCACCTTGGTTCGTGGCTGGCGAGGCAGCTTCATTTGTCGCCAACCCGCGAGCGGTTCGCAGAACATCAAAATGCTTGCGGTTCTGGCGACCTCGTATTCATAATCCACCCGACGCGGATGCTTTTTCGTACCAGCGATCGGTTTCCGCGTTTCCTTCAGTAACTGAATCGGCTGCTCGTCCATGCACAGCACAAGATACCGAGAATCGTAGGGCCGCGAGTAGACATCGAGCACTTTCTCCATGCTCGCGGCGAACTCCGCATCGGCCTCCGGCGGAATTACCCAATACTTCGATCTTCTTCTTCGTGAAGTTGTTGGAGTTACCTGGCGGATTTCTGGTCGCTCACCAGGTCCACAATTTGTCGCGCGGCAGCCTCCGCCAACAGTCGCAGAGTCCAGTTGGCAAATCCTTTCGGAGGTGGCTTCATCCACAAAGCAATGATCGCGGCTTCCTGGTCTCCGTCGAGGATCTGCTTGAACTCGACGCTTCGTTTTGCCATCGAACGTAATCTCAAACCCTTCGGTCACGAAGCATGCCGAATGTTTTCCACGGTTTTTGTACGACAGTCGAATGTGCTGGCGATCCCCACGTCCGTCCGTAGAGACCGTCAGAATCTGCCTTCAGCAAGACTCGCCCACGCGACGCTTTCTTCAACGAACCACGTTTTCTTCTTGACCAGTCCGCTCAAAATCTCCCGCTCGGCATCCGTTTAGCAACAACATATTCTTTTGGGTGTAACCACAAGGCTCGGCTTTTGCTGCGATAGCCTAGGTGGTTGTTACCTTCAATGTCTTAGGAATTGGGGCTCGACCAACAAGGCTTCAAGTGGCCCGCTCCAATGCGGTTCTATAGATCGGTTTGAAGCACGGCTTCAGCCATGCCGTAAACAGCCCTTAAGCACAGGGCTTTACAGCTTGCTGAAAAACGCGATTGGTACTTGGTTTGTGTCAGGGCACGACTCCGGTCGTACCGATAAGTCGTTTATTTTGTCATTACGAGCGGGCTTCAGCCCGCGAGAGATCTGCTTTTCTGACTTTTTCAGCAAACTGTTTAGCCCCCTCAAGGCCCGAGAGATGGCGATGGCGTCTAGATCTTGGCGTTCCCTCCAGGCTCACTCCGGTGCGGTAACGTTTTCCCGGTAATCGACCGCGCATTTGCCAGAGCATTTGTAGGGGCGAAACATATTTCCTGAAAGGTTGCGGATGCGGACTGTACCGTTCTCCTGCACCGCCGCATTCCGAAAGCTACCAGTGGTAGAAATTGCAACGTTGTTGGCGAACCTTTCGATCACGGCGCTATTCAACTCAAAAGCGTTGAACGTAGTTCGAAGCAGGTGGTAGTGCGTGCCTCCTGGCACGGCATCGTGTCGTCGTCCAACTCCAGCAGCGAGCTGTTGACGAAAGCGCGAATAGGTAGACTGCCGCGCTCGGTGAATAGCGTGCGATTGGTCCAGCCAAAACCCCACTCACCGCCGCGCAGCAGCACCCAACGACTTTTTCCTGATGACAGACACGCTTTTGCTGCCGGCTTGGCCACGCTACAAATTGTGCCAGCGTGTGCTCGTGTTGCTCATCTATATAGATGTTGTCACTGACATCCACCGCGGAACCGCCGATGACATATCCTGCGTGGCGGTCTGCCGGTCCACCCTGATCAACCTCGCGAACCAGGTTGCCTCGCACTACCGAACAAGCGTTGCACTCGATGCCCGTTCGTTCTCGTGTATATCTGACTATGTTATAGCTCACCTCAATATTGCGGGCCACTAATGAATTCCCCGTTCCGATGCCTCCATCGAACACCCGGTTGCGCGTGATCAGAGACCTTCCGGTAAAGACATGCTCCAGCCCTCCCATGGCGATACTGCCGAAGTGGAGTTCGTTGTCGGCGATCGTCAGCCCGGCCAGAGAGGCGGTCGTTCCGTCCTGAAGCGCTACGTAAATATCTCCGTGATCGAGGAAGTTTCCGCTGATCTCCGAGTTCGAGAGGCCTCCATAGGCAATGCTGGCGCCGTGAAACATGTTGCCGCTGATTTTCACGTTCTCCGGCAGCCGCGCCAGGTTATCCTGTCCCGACTCGATTCCAGTAGCGTTCCCCGGAGGAGGAAGATGCGCTTCAAACACATTGCCGTGAACGTACAGCCCGGATTGCGCAACGATCAGCATAGAGAAGGTGCGATAGTCGCCGGTCTGGCTGAAATGATTGTCGCGCACAACTCCAGCTTCCCTTCCGGCCGCTATCGCGGAGTTGAATCGGCTGAGTGACAGTGCGTTGTCGCCATGGCCATAGCCGGTCGAATGCAGCACGAATGAGTTATCATGCACGCTGGATCCAGTGCAGTCCAATAAGTTCACCAGCTTGTTGGGATTTCCCTCCAAGCTTAGGTGGTCGAGTTCAACCTGATTGCATCCATGGCAGATGAAAATCGAGACCCAATCAAACTTCGAATCCGCATCCACCCAATTTATGGTCATGTCATGGAGGCGAATATTACGACTCGGTCCTTCCGCATTAGCCAACAGCGTAGCCGGCGGGTCGCCCGTTGAACGCGTCACGTGGATAACCGTGTGCCCCTTGCCAGCCCCTCCGATCTCCACGTTGGACGGAATCGCGATCCCCACATAAGCACCCGTGAAGTCCCGGGCCTTCCAGTTGGAAATAGAGCTGGCGTTGTAGCTTCCTGCGGGAACGTACACGTTGCAGGGGTTGGGGCCACAATCGCGAATTGCCGCCTGAATGCGTTCCACAACGGAAGCGCCTGGGAATTCGGCGGCATTGCGGATGTCTTTGCCACCCGACGTGCTGTCACGCACGACTGTGGCTTGCGCAGCCGCTACCCGCTGTGGCTCCGCGCCCACTCCTATTGACTTGTTAAGGAGTACAACTATGACCACCAACAAAGCCATGGCTGTTGCCGTCAGACGAATGCTCATCCTCACTTCCTTCTTCCGGACCAGCTTGGCCATCCGATTTGCCGATCCTCGGCTCATCTCGACGACCTGCCCCATCATCCGCCCCGGCTAGGTACCGGCCTGAGCAGCAAAGTTGCTGTCCGGCAATAGCAAAAACTATCACCGCTTCACCGCAAGGGCTGCCTCCAGCAATTCATGCACAGCGTCCCTTTTTTGGGAATTGCGGGGCAGCCATCTAGAACCGACACCTACGTGCGTTTCTATACCCACCTATTCCCGATGAGAACTCAATCTTGATGCAACCTTAAGATGCTGGTACTGAGACATCCTTGTAGCACCTAGGCTCTGGCTCACTCATATCTATTGAGCACGGAAGTCCCGGTCACTTCTCCACACCTCTTAGCTATTGAATTACTTAATAATATCGGCATATACTCTCAAACACTCGGCCAGCCAATAGTACGCCACCCGCCACTTCGCGGGAGACTATCACGTCCGTTGCGATATATCCCACTCCGGGTGGCTCGGAGCTTAACTATGAGTTAAGCATGTCACACATCAGCTTGCGGCCGTAGCGACTAGGCTACGACCAGATTATCGATCGGCTGTCGATAGCCCGCTCCCTTTCTTAGCTGGAGCAAGCTAACGGTGCCGCAGCATTGGACCTAGAGATGACGTCGCCCGCGAAGTCTCGCCACTTTTGCATTTCGGGAACGGAGTCACTCGGGAACGGAGTCACTATGAAAAAGCCACTTCTGGTACTCTCGCTAGTTCTTCTCGCAGCATCTCTACTAGGTGCGACAGACTACTATGTTTCGAACGCCGGGTCGAACAGTAACAATGGAACTAGTGCCGCTTCGCCATTGCTGACCATCGCCTACGCTCAGTCAACCCACTGCGCGCCGGGAAACCGCATCTTGCTCCATCGCGGCGACACCTTTGCTGAAGCAATCAATCCGCCGTGTAGTGGTTCTGCCGGCCACTACTTTCAGTACGACTCCTACGGCATCAGCAGCGCTGTACCGCCGACGAAGGTCATGGGGGATGGCGCTCACAGTTGCAATATTGTCAGCCGCGCCTACATTGCGGTCCAGCACCTGGATTTACGTACAAACCAATGCCTGGTCCAGAATTCCACCAATGTCGTCCTGATGTACAACATCATTCGCGATGTTCACAACGATATTGGTGTCTTTGCCGCTGCAGCGTCAACCGTTACACTTTTCAACAATGACATTGTGGCGGTCGACCTTGATGGCGTTCGAGGGCGCGATATCAACGGGCCTTCGCCGACCATTAATCTCACCAACAACATCATTATCGGAAATGGCGCCGGCAACCTGAATGGACCTGCCTACACCGGCGTCGACGTTTTCACCTACACGATTCTTAACTACGATCACAATCTAATTTCAGGAAACGGCCGATACGTGGGCTCTTGTTCGCCGTACGCTTCCTGCGATCTCATCGGCAACACGTATTATTTTTATGGGACGATCACGGATGGCGGCGGCAATCTGATGACCAGCTACCTTCCGAAGTTTATCTCGTGGCCGCATGCTGAAAATGCATATGTGTTCTCCCATGACGGTGACTCCCACAACCAGCTTGACATGGTCGCCGAAGATCAAATCGTCAAGCAGGGGGGCGGCAGCTACACCTACGACGGCGTCACCCAGGATTCACAAGTACCTGCCGGAACTTATCCAAATATCGAAAACCTGAAAATAAGCTACCCCGTGGTGGCGGGCAACATCCTGACGGACCCCCAAGCCTCGGCCAAGGAGGCCGCTCTGCCATTCTTGTTCGGGGACGGTGTTGGGGTGGCTGAGAATCATACTTGGTCGCATGGCGGATTGACCAGTACCAGCATGTTTGAAATTCTTTCGACCACCAACGCCAATCCGACAATTAATGTCGATACCAGTCTGCATCAGATTACCCTCGGAACCACAACGCCGGGCAACACCGTTGTCTTTAACTATGCAGGTAGCTGCACGTATGGCTACTGCATGAATGGCGATTTCTTTGCGGCGCTGGGAGGAAACTGCACCTTCACGTCGAGTAATGCGCCGGGCGCTGCCGCTTGTACCGGTCATGGCTGGACGCCTTCACAAGACTACAACGGTATCTCCATTCAGGTGCACTCCGAGGCGAAGTTTATGACCTTCAGCGGCAAGGATGTCCTCGTCGACACCCATGGGCCGGTCGCCCTGACTACTCCTTACCATGCCGCGATGAACCCTCAGAACTGGCTGGAGTCTGAATTGAAAGATGCGGATACTTGGATCGCGCAGCATTCCGGAGGCAATGCCAGCCACATCAAAGTGGATATCAATCCTGCCGGCAACACCTCCTCCACTGTGCAGACCTATACCCGCGACACCCTGCTGAACAGCTCAGGTGAGCCCTACATAGGCGATAAGTGTTGCGTATCCGGCGGCAACACTACCATCTATAACTTTGATGTGATGCAGGCGGGGACCCTGGCGGCCTGGACGACATTTAATCCTGGTGGTCATACCGATGACGCGACCATTCGAGCTGCAGCCGACCACATGGCGGGCTTTATCCTGGGCGGCAGTAATTTCTTCGGTAGCTACTGGCACACCAACTGTCCCAGCGGTTGCGACCTGCCTTTCCATACCATCGTCATGGCAATGAACGAACTGGTAAATCAGGGCGTGAACGTAGTTCCCTTCTCGAGTTACGTCAACACTATCCGTACCGATGGTCATTCATGCAGCAACACGTCGGGCGGGTATGTATGCACTAAGGCGCTTGTCGACACCGGCAATTTTCACTTGCTTCCGGGCTCGCCTGCAATCGACTCGGGCGCGACGCTCAGCTCCATTTGTCCAGCAGGATTAACTTGCAACATCGACATGGACGGCGTCGACCAAACGCAACAAGGCACCGCCTGGGAGATGGGAGCGTATGCCTACTTCCCGACGCCGGGAGTGATGTTGACACCAGCACCGGGATCGACCTTGCCGGGCAGCACCGTGACCTTTACCTGGAACGCAGGCGTGGGCGCCACCGGCTACTGGATGGATATAGGCAACGTTCCGGGCGGCAACCAGTACTATCAATCTGGGAACCTGGGCAATGTATTTACCACCACTGTGAACGGTCTGCCTACCAACGGAAGCACGGTCTATGTGACCTTGTACTCATTGATAGGCAATCAGTGGTACAGCAACGCTTACACCTACACAGCCTTTAATCCTGGTTCGTTGCAGGGTGTAATCACCAGCCCGGTTCCCGGTTCTACGCTGCCGGGCAGCACCGTTATCTTCAACTGGACAGCCGGCTCAGGATCCACATCGTACTGGCTCGATGCCGGCAATGTTCCGGGCGGGAACCAGTACTATCAGTCCGGCAACCTGGGCAATGTGCTCACTACTACAGTCAACGGACTGCCGACCAACGGCAGCACCGTCTACGTCACTCTGTATTCCCTCGTCGGTGGAAATTGGCTCCCTAACTCCTACACCTACACCGCATTTAGCGGGGGCGGGTCGCAACTAGGCATCATGACCTCCCCAACTCCAGGCTCTACCTTACCTGGCACCACCGTAACCTTCAACTGGTCGGCGGGCACATCCGCTACCGCATACTGGCTCGATGCCGGCAACGTTCCGGGTGGCAACCAGTATTATCAGTCCGGTAACCTAGGCAACGTCCTCACTACTACTGCAACTGGATTACCCAGCGATGGCAGCACGGTCTATGTGACTCTGTACTCGCTGGTGGGTACTCAGTGGCTTGCCAATGCCTACACCTACACGGCGTTCACGCCGGGCGGGTCGCAACAGGGAATAATCACGTCTCCGGTTCCAGGCTCCACATTACCTGGCAGCACCGTCACCTTTAATTGGACGGCAGGCTCCAGCTCGTCAGCCTACTGGATTGATATTGGAAATGTTCCGGGAGGCAACCAGTATTACCAGTCTGGCAACTTGGGCAATATACTCACAGTCACCGTCAACGGTCTGCCCACCGATGGCAGTACGGTTTACGTGACCCTTTACTCGCTGATAGGGACCCAATGGGTACCCAACTCCTACACCTACACAGCGTTCAATCCAGGTGGAAACCTGGGAGTGATGCAAACACCTGTTCCGGGATCGACGCTGAGTGGCAGTGTCGCGACCTTCACGTGGAGTGCGGGTAGCAGCGCTACGTCATACTGGCTCGACATCGGCAACGTTCCCGGCGGCAATCAGTACTATCAGTCCGGAAACCTGGGCAATGTGCTGACGACCACGGTATATAGTTTGCCGGCAGATGGCAGCACGATCTATGTGACTCTGTACTCTTATGTGGGAAGCCAGTGGCTACCCAATGCCTACACCTACACTTCAGGTCCGTAGGATCTGAGGCGATTCGTCGCTATCTTTCAGCGACGATGGTTTCACTGAGGCACGGATCTAATCCGTGCCTTTTTTGGTGCGCGGTGGTTATTCTGACACGATAATAATCCGGACAGCGCATCGGCAATGTGCGCACCGTCGCTCGATTGTCTCAAGCAATCGTTCTTAGACACAAAAGTGACCGCCACTCTATCGTGCAGGCTAGTACTACCGGCATAGTAGATGGGTTCGTACGACAAATGTGGTAGGTAAATCCGCAGAGATTCTCTTTTTTCTATTGACATCGCACCTTTCGTAGTCTGAGATTGCTCTGTCTCAAACTAGAGTTGGTTTTCCCTACCTGCTCCAGGTACTAAAAGCGCACCAGTCTTATCCGCATCTGGCCCCTTTCCCAAAAGAAAGCACCGCCAATCGAGGTTCCGAGGAGAGTCGATGAGAAACGTCCGCCGCTTCCGCACAGTTTTGTTCGCCGCCGCGTTGTCTTTATTCTCGCAGGCAATGTTCGCCATAACCGTTTACACAAATGCGCATCCCGTAGCGCGTGTAACCAAGCAGGTGAATAACGCTAAACGCGTAACGCTTTACGGCCACGTACCAAATGTCGTAGCGAAAGCCTCAGCAGTAGGTGGCGCCCGTGATCTGGGCCGCCTTGATCCCAACACACCTATGCAAAGCATGCGTGTTGTTTTGCGGTCCAGCCCTGAGCAATCGCGCGAACTGCGCCGCATTATCGATGAGCAGCAGGACAAACGCACTGTTAACTACCATCAGTGGGTCACGCCGGAACAGTTTGGCAACGCCTTCGGGGCCCATGAAGACGACATCCAGCAAGTAAAGGATTGGCTCACGAAACAGGGTTTCACGGTAGAAAACGTCACCAAAAGCAAGCGGGTCATCCAGTTCAGCGGAACCTCTGGCCAGGTGGAAAAGGCTTTTCAAACCTCGATGCACACCTATCAGGTGAAAGGCGAAACCCACGCCTCTAATAGCACCGACATTTCTGTTCCCGAAGCCCTGGCGCCGGTCATTGCGGGCGTCAATGGTTTGCACAACTTCTTTCGCAAGACTCATATGGCCGATGTCGCAGAAGCTAAGCGAAAGGGAGAGCAATCTCAGGTTGGGCCCACACTATAGCGGCGGCACTGGAACCCATTACGTCGGCCCTGCTGATTTCGCGACCATCTACAACACAACCCCGCTGCTGGCAGCTGGGATCAATGGAACCGGCCAAACCATCGCCATCGTGGGACGCTCAGACATCCTGATGAGCGATGTGCAGTCTTATCGCCAGTTGTTCAATCTTCCAGTCAATGATCCGATTTTCATTCATGCTGGTCAGGACAACGGAATTCAACCAGGTGACGACGGCGAATCTGATCTTGATGTGGAGATCTCTGCGGCATCGCCCCCAACGCAACTGTGAAGTTCGTGATTGGCACTCCGACGTTCAACGTTGATGGCATCACTAACTCCATCGAATACATCGTCGAAAACAATGTTGCCGACATTCTTAGCCTCAGCTACGGTTCCTGCGAGGCGATCGAAGGCGCCGGCGGAAATCTGTTCAACCAAGAGGTCTTCGAACAGGCGGCCGCGCAGGGCATCAGCGTGTTCGTCGCTGCTGGAGACGGCGGCCCGGCCGGTTGCGATCTTCAGGGAAGTCAAACCTACGAGGTTCTTGGTTATGCCACGGGCGCCGAGGCTTCCACGCCGTACAGCGTTTCGGTCGGCGGTACGATGTTCTATCCCGATGCCTCGGGCGCGGGCACGTACTGGAGCGCAACCACCAACTCGCTTTATCTGAACTCCGCTCTGAGCTACATTCCCGAGTACCCGTGGAATGAATCCAGAGTCGCCAGTCCCCTTCCGAGTGGCGACAGCGGCAGCGACTTGTGGTCGGGTAGCGGCGGCATCAGCTCCTACTACCTGCGGCCTTCCTGGCAACAGGGACCAGGAATTACCAACGGTTCTGACCCGGCTTTAACACTGGGTAATGGTGCGATTGGCCTGTGGGTCGCCAGCGTAAACCTCACCAATCCCGGCGCTGGGTACACTACCGCCCCGACCGTGACATCACGGGTGGCGGTTGCACGGCTGAGCCAGTTGCAACCTCCACGATCAACGGCGGACAGGTCACCGGAATTGTCTTCACCGGCTACAGTTCTCACTTCCAGGGTTTCGGTTGCACATCCGCGCCCACGATCGCCTTCACGGCAGCACCGGCAGGGGGAACAACCGCCGCCGCAACCGCAATCGTTGGACAGATGCAGGATCCGGCGCCAATCGTCTCCGGAGTTCCGCATCGCTTAACACCCGACCTTGCACTGAATGCAGCCTCCGGACACGACGGAACCCTGTTCTGTAGCGAAGGCCTGTGCGAGATCAGCAACACTGGAGCTTTGCTCGACGCTGGCATCGTGGGCGGAACCTCAGTGGCCGCTCCCAGCATGGCAGGTATCCAAGCGCTGATTAACCAAGCCAATGGCGGACGCCAAGGTATGCCTGGTTACATTTACTATTCACTGGCGGCCTCCCAGAACACGGCTGCTTGCAATTCGTCAGGACCGCCTTCTCCGGGCGCCAACTGTGTGTTCCAGGACATCACGCTGGGCAATAACCTGATCTGCGGCCTATCCGGCTCCAGTTGTACAGCAGCATTGACCTCAGCCAAGATTGGCTTCAACGCAGGCACAGGCTACGACATGGCAACGGGCTTGGGCTCGCCGAACGCTGCGAACCTGGCTAATCAGTGGAAGAATGTTGTCTTCAACAGCTCCAGTACGACTCTGAACCTGTCCCAGACCACGGGCATCAATCATGGGACATCAGTCACTCTGAGCGGAACCGTGTCGGCTAATGCAGGTACGCCGACGGGTGACGTTGCTTTCATCGTCAGCCAGGGAGCAATCGGCTGGCCGGTTGATCCTGGAACTGGTGCCCCCGCAGGTAACGTAGCGTTTGCTACTCTGAGCGGCGGATCCTATTCCACCACCCTAAACAACCTTCCGGCTGGCACCTACAACGTCAGCGCGCGTTATGGAGGTGACAGCACTTTCGGTTCCAGCGTGTCGGCGCCGGTGCAAGTAACCGTGAATTCGGAAGGCAGCACGGTCACCATCACGCCGCAGCTCATCAACCAAACCGCTTGCACCATCACCAATCAAAGCACCTTCACCTATGGCCAGTTGGCGTGGATCCAGGTTGCGGTAGCGGGCAACTCTGGGGCGGGTGTCCCCACCGGCACGGTGAGTATCACCGTGGACGGGAAACACCTACTCGTCCGAACAACTCGATCCCAACGGCAAAGGCTATCTGGTGGCTGGAGTTGTCCCAAGCACTTCCTGCATCTACGACTACATCTTCGCTCTAAGCCCGACACTGAGCGGAGGCACACACTTGATCGGCGCATCGTACTCTGGTGATGCGACCTTCGGCACGGCCACAGCTACGCCGGTCTCCATCACAGTCGCACCATTGACCCCGACCGTGACACTGGCCGCCGGTGCAACGCTGATCACTTCCGGCTTTGCCGACCAGCTTACGGCCACATTTGGCGGTCTCACCAGCCTTACGGGCTCTGGGACTGGAAGCTCCGGTCCGACCGGAACCGTAACTTTCACAGACACGACAACGTCCACCGTTCTAGGAACGGCTAGCGTTGTGCCGACTATTTCCTTCAGCGGGAATATCTACACCTACGGCGCAACGGCGGTGTTCAACACCACGGGCATCACCCAAACTGGGGCGAATGCCATCACCGCGACCTATTCAGGCGATTCCAACTACACCACTCTAACCAGCAGCGCAGTAACGGTCACGGTTGGCTCTGGAACCGCAACCACAACCACAGTGACATCCAGTGCAAATCCGACAACCCTGAACGGACGGCCCACCTTCACCGCTACAGTGGCTGGTGGAGCCGGCCCGACATCAGGCACCGCTACCTTCTATGACGGAACCACAGTCCTCGGGACCGGCACAGTTGGCTCGGGCCACACGGCTACATTCCGACCCGCCTCAGGCGCGGCTTTTTGGGGTGGTACTCATAACATCACTGCCACCTTCGGTGGAAACACCACCTTCATGGCCAGTACATCGCCAGTGTTCGTAGAGACGGTTACCCAGGGAACCGTAACGGTTGTACTGACGGCCAAGACGGTTGGCAATTCCAATCAGAACTACACCTTCGCTGCGGTTCTGACACCTAGCCAAACCAACGCGACGTACGCGCCTAACCAGGGGTTAGTGAACTTCTACGACGGCGCTACTCTGATCGGTTCGGGGCAACCGCAGACCGTGACTAGTGGACAAGGCGGTTACGGCCTGTGGACGGCGACGATGGCGACCAGTTCCCTCACCCCGGGAACCCATACCATCACCGCTTCCTACACTGATATCAACTACAGCCTGGGAACTTCTAACACCCAGACTGTGTACGCGGGCAATGGAGCCAGCGCGCTGGGGATCTATTCTCCAGTGAACAACTCCACGCTGACCAGCACCTCGGCCACCTTCCGGTGGTTCCCAGTGGCTGGCGCACAGTACTGGCTGGACATCGGTGCGACCCAAGGCGCCAACACCTACTATCAATCGGGTAACCTCGGGACGGTCCTGTCCCACGCCGTTACCAGCTTGCCTAACGATGGCAGCACGGTATGGGCGCGGTTGTGGTATCTCGTGAACGGCAACTGGAGCTTTGTTGACAACACTTACACCGCAAACAACCCCAACTCAAACAAAGGCGTGATCACGAATCCGGTACCGGGCTCGACCCTGACCGGAAGCACGGTCACCTTCACCTGGACGCCGGGCGCCGGAGCCACCAGTTACTGGATCGATGCCGGTAGTACTCCAGGCGGCAACCAGTACTTCCAGTCCGGATCGTTGGGCAATGTGACGAGCAAAGTTGTGAGCGGGCTGCCTACCGACGGCAGCACGGTTTACGTCACCTTGTACTCCCTTGTAGGTGGAAACTGGCTCAGCAATGCCTATACCTACACCGCTTTCAACATCACCGGGTCACAGGGTGTCATCACTTCGCCGGTGCCGAACTCCACCCTGACGGGCAGCACGGTAACCTTCACTTGGTCAGCGGGCGTAGGTGCCACGGCCTATTGGCTGGATGCGGGAAGCAGTCCGGGCGGCAATCAGTACTATCAGTCGGGGAACCTGGGCAACGTGTTGACCACGACGGTGAATGGTTTGCCGACAAATGGCAGCACGGTATATGTGACGCTGTACTCGCTGGTAGGCGGACAATGGCTAGGCAATGCCTATACCTACACCGCTTTCAACGCGAGTAGTGGCTTGGCAGTGATGCAGACGCCGATTCCTGGCTCAACCCTGAGTGGCAATACTGCCACCTTCACCTGGAGCGCGGGCGCGGGCGCCACGGCGTACTGGCTCGACATCGGGAACGTTCTCGGTGGCAACCAGTATTATCAATCCGGAAACCTGGGCAATATGCTGACTACGACGGTCTATAGCTTGCCGGCCGATGGCAGCACTATCTACGTCACCCTGTACTCCTATGTGGGAGGCCAGTGGCTGAATAATCAGTACACTTACGTTTCAGGTCCGTAGGATCTGAGATGATTCAACCCGCCGCATCTTTACTAGTGGCGGCGGTTTCACAAGGGCGCGGATTCTCATCCGTGCCCTTATTCATTCTTATGGGAGTAGGGTTCATATAGCGTATAAGAAGAAATGAGTCCCTTCAGGGTGGCCACATACTACTAAGCCCGCAAGCAATGTTTTTCCGAGCGTTCTTACTCGTTGAGCCGTCGGAGCACTGAAGAAAGGGCGTCTCCGTGAGATTCGTCAGGTTCTTATTTTGCCTGGTTCCGATTGTGTTGGCTTCGAATGCTTTCTCTCAAAGACAACCCCAATCTGCTCCTGACCTCAAGAAACCCTTGATTTATCAGATTGGGCAGAATGTCCACATCAATGCGGCTGGTGCGCGCCCATTATTGCAAGCGGTGGATGCTCTGCAGCAGAAGTACGGCTGGACCGTAAGCTACGAAGATCCGCAATACCCACCTGCCATCGGCGGGTCAGTCACCCCGGCGCCTGGGCCGGTACGTCGGCATCCGAATACCAGCACCAGCGGGCCGTCAGGTTTCACGGTAGCGTTCAACGTGCCCGCCGATAGTGCGCCTGACGAGCAGACGGTCCTAGGGTTGCTCGTGGACGCCAACAATGAGGGCAACGATGCCGGAGACTTTGAACTACGCAAGGAAAAAGACGGCGGCTTCGTGATAGTTGGCGTAGGAGTCCGCGACCAAAACGGAGAAACGACAAGCCAGTATCCCATGCTCGATTCGCTCATCAGCTTCGAGGCTGAGCGCAGAAGTGCGAGTGAAACAATCGCTCTGATCTGCGAGAAGATGAGCCAGCAAAGCAAGATTCAAATCACTCCTAACATTGCGAAAAACGGCCTTCCCCAAGGCACGACCATTGTCCTGGGCGCGAACAGCGTATCAGCGCGAACCCTGCTCTCGCGGACCCTGGCATCCATAGGAGGCGGCTTTTACTGGCGCTTGCTCTACGATTCAAATGAGAAGAGGTACCAGCTGACGATAAGCCGGGCTTCGCGGTAACAAGGTCGCTGCTTCGCCCGGGATACATCACTGAGGATCTGCCCTAAGAGAACTTCTCAGCTCTGACGCTAACAGCACTTGACTACGCGACCATGTTTACCCCGCGTGAGCGTGAAAGGCTGCGGCTGCTGATCCTTATCGGTGACCACCACTTCCAGGTGCATCGTGTCGCCGTGGATTGTGCCCTTGTACAGCGCGGGAAGGTCGCGAGGTGGATTCGCCAGGGTGACGGGCCCACCGTGCTCCGGAGTATAGGTCCCGCGCGCCGCGAATTCACCCTTCGCATTGGCTTTGATCGGCTCCAGCACGCTGCCGTGTGCACAATCAAACTCCAGCGTGGCGCCCTGGGGAGTGACCTGCATGTTAATGTCCCTGCCGCCCCAAACCACGGACGACTCACTCTCCTGTTCCTGTGTCGGATTCGCCGCTGCCGGCCCGATCAGCACAAGAGCGCCCGCGAGCACGACCAGGAGAGTGCCGAACCAAAGCAGTTTCATTCGTTGACGTCCTTTGTCCTCACCGTGAAGATCCGTCTCTATCTTAAACCTTTGGACGAGCCATTCGTTTCCTGCCGATGACTTTTCAGGCGCCGCACGCGTCTGGAGATTGCCTTCGGGGGCCCAGGAATCCGGCAGGAGTATCCGGCAATCACCACCTAAATGCTATTGCATTTTGCTACTACCAAAGTAGTATTGCCCTGCTTTGACTGATACGGCTATCGTCCATTGCGTCACCCAGGTAGTGTTCGTATTGACCCTTTTCTCGAAATGGAATTGACCTTGTAGAAGAATGTTCGACCGAGCCCTAGTTTCGCATTGACTTCTATGTCGGCTCGGCTATTCGCAATTTCTTACTAGTTCAAGTCCATTGACCCACCTGTGTGACACGCTTCCTGCTTTCAGTTGTACCGATTTACTGGCCGATCGTTCGTAGGTTGTGATTGCACGCGCAGCAATAAGCTCGCTAGATTGCGCGAACAAGCCCGTGCCACTTCGTACCCGCCCGGGCATAAGTGCCTGAAGTCCCTGTTGTCCTGAAACACATACATTGTCGTTCCGGCGCAGAGGCAGGTTTTTTGGCCCGCCAAATCGCATGTCCCAATCTGCGCGGTGATGTCGCCTTCAGCGAAGTGTCGTATTCAACGGCAAGGATTTCATCGAACTCCCAATGCATTTGTCTCCCAAGATCGAATCATCAGGAAGGAAAAAAGCTCTATGCGCCAATTGAAACCGCCGCTGTCGCGAACCTTGCGCCTCGCGACAATCATGCTCTTCACCGCCTCGCTATTACTGACAGGCTTAGCGTTTGCCCAGGACCAACAAGATGGGCAAATTGATCAGCAAATAACAAAAACAATGTTTGTGATGCACCCAACGGCGACCGGCCACATCGATCGCCTCGATCAACTGCGTGCTCCTTACGTACCGCCTGCTGAGCACGAGTACGACATCCATCCGGTTTATGTCCCAAGGCCGGGAATCGGCGGCGACCAGCCAGATGGCGCCATGCAGACCTTTGCTGGTCCGCTGGTCCCGGGAAGTGTGGGACTAAACTTCGACGGCATGGGCCAGGGCATAAGCGGCCCAAACGGCACTTTTACCGTGGGTAGTGTCCCCCCGGATCCCAACTTGGCCGTCGGTACCACTCAAGTCGTTAATACGGTGAACTCCGCTTTTGGAATTTACAACAAGAGCACCGGAGCCATGACTGCTGGGCCGTACAACATCCAGGTCCTGTGGTCCACCTTGCCGGCCAATGCGCCCTGCACCGGAACGGTTACAGGTGAGGGTGTATCCCTGAGTGACCCGGTGGTTTCGTTTGACCAGATGGCCCAGCGCTGGATCATCAGCATACTCGCGCTCCCCTATAACTCCTCGACGGGTGCGTTGATTGCGCCGTTCTACCACTGCATCGCATACTCCACCTCCGCTGACGCTACCGGTGGTTACGATGTTTTTCAGTACAATCCGGGCTCCGTTGTGGGGCTTACCAACGATCTGCCGGATTACCCAAAACAGGGAGTATGGCGCGACGCTTACACCTTCACCTATGACATGTTCAATTCCACTGGCAGCTCCTATGTAGCTGCCGTAATTTGTGGCATGGACCGTAACGCAATCCTCGGTGGCAGCCTGAGCCCAACCATCATCTGTTTCGAGAAGACAGGCACCGACTACGCGTTGCTCCCGGCAACTATGGACGGATCGCTTTATCCCCCGCTACAAACCAGCGGCACGGCCGGTACGGACACCTGTTCCAGCGGGTCGCCCTGTCAGCCGAAGTCGATCTTCTTCGAGCTCAACGACGTTACCGGCTCAACAACCCTTATCAACTATTACCGGGCACACTTCAATTTCACCACGACTTCGCACTCAGCGGTGGATGCCCTAGGCACCATTACTGTAACGTCCTACAACAATACAGACTGCACCAACTCGCAACAATGCGCCGTGCAACCGACACATACAGGATCTCTGCCGTCCGGACAAACGTTTGCGTCGGAATCCAAACTGGATACACTAGCCGTCCACGCCATGTGGCGCGCAGCGTACCGCAATTTCGGTACTTACGAGTCGGTAGTGTTCGACTCCACGGTGAGGGGTACTACGACTCAGACGGCGGAGCCGCGCTGGTATGAATTTCGTGGTATCAACAGCAGCACCGGTACCGGTACTCCAACAGTATTCCAACAATCTACCTTTAATCCTGATACTAATGCGACGTTCCGTTTTATGGGCAGCATCGCGGCAGACCATAACAACAACATGCTGATGGGTTATACCGGATCTAATTCCAGTACGTTCCCATCGCTGTACGTCACTGGTCGGTTGGCAAGCGACACCGTCAGCACGATGGAGGCCGAACAAAAGGTCTTCGCCGGTCTCAACTCCCAGGTAAACATTACTGAGGGATCGAGCAGCTATCCGTACGGCTATCGCTGGGGCGATTACAGTTCGGTGGTGATCGATCCCGACGATTGCACCTTCTGGTACACCAATGAGTATCTGAAGCAGGCGGGATTGTTCAACTGGAGCACCCGTGTCTTTAACTGGAACTTTGGAAGCTCAAACTGCACCAGCTTAGCTTCCATCACCCTGCCGATTCCGAACGCACAAGGTGGCGCCGCGCTGACCAGCGCTACAGCGACCTTCCTGTGGACACCGGGCACTGGCACTCCAACCTATACGCTGGCAGTGGGCAGCACGCAGGGCGGCAGCAACTACTGCGGCGGTCCGCAGAGCTATGGCGCTGGCGTTTACACGGCAACGCTGTCTTGCCTGCCGACCGACGGCAGCACGTTCTGGGTGCGCTTGACTACGGTGCCTGGCGGCTTCCAGGATTACCAATACACAGCGGTGTTGATCGGTGTACCCACGACTACTGCCGTTAGCTCCAGCGCGAATCCTTCCACCTACGGCCAATCCGTTGTCTTCACCGCAACGGTGACAGCAAGCGGGAACCCAGTAACGACTGGAACGGTCCAGTTTGTGGTTGACGGCAGCAACTTCGGTAGCGCGGTTGCTCTGAATGGATCGGGCCAGGCCACCTCAGGCTCGACTTCGACCCTGACGGCAGGAGCGCACTCGGTGCAGGCCAACTACTCGGGCAGCGGCTCTTTTCTGGCCAGCAATGGCTCGCTGACTCAGACAGTCAACAAGGCTGTGTTGACGGTGACCGCGACGAATGCCTCGGATACGTACGGCGGCCCGCTTCCTAGCCTGACTTACACAATCACCGGTTTCGTCAACGGCGACGGGCCAGGAGTCGTAAGTGGCTCGCCGAACGAGTCCACCACTGCGACTATCAGCTCGAACGTCGGCCCATACCCGATCAATATCTCGCAAGGGAGTTTGGCGGCGACGAACTACACCTTCACCTTCGTCAACGGGACCTTCACGGTGAACCCGGCGCTGCTAACCGTGACGGCCAACAGCACGGCTATCACCTACGGATGCGCCTGCTCACCGGTGCTGAGCTACAACATCACCGGATTCGTACTCGGCCAGAGCCAAGGCACGGCGACCACGGGGCAGCCGGCTGAGGGCACTGCCGGAACGCAGGCCGGACCGGCTGGCTCGTATCCAATCACAATCACGCAGGGCACCTTGGCGGCGAACAATAACAACTACACGTTTGCCTTCGTCCCTGGCATCCTGACGGTCAACCAGGCCGTGCTAACGGTAACCGCCGATAACAAGACGGCCACCGAAGGCGACGGTCTGCCGACCTTCACGGCCAGCTACAGCGGCTTTGTGAATGGCGACAACCAGGGAGTGCTGAGCGGTGCTCCCAGCTTCAGCACGAACGCCCCGAACGGTCCGCCGGTAGGAACGTAGACGATTTTCGTGACCCAGGGATCATTGGCCGCCACGAACTACACGTTCACCTTCGTGAACGGTACGCTGACGGTCAATCCCGCAGTCGCGCAGCTCACCGCGCCTCTGAAGAACACCATGCTGAGCGGCAGCTCGGTCAACTTCACCTGGTCGCATGAAACCAACGCGGTCTCCTACCGAGTTGTTGTTGGGCTCGACGCCCGGCGGGTACAAGACCTCGCGTCGGTCACTACGCCGCAACCTCACTACCACGGTCAACGGTCTGCCGACCGATGGCAGCTACATCTATGCCACGCTCGACCGGCAGTCAACCGACGGCACCAGCTACACAGTGCAGGACTCCGGTCTACTTACGTCGCCTACGCCGCGATAGCGGTGATGATTAGCCCACTGCCCGGCACGATGTTCACCGGCACCACCGTGACCTTCAACTGGGTCGCGGGTGCCGGTTCGTCGGCTTACTGGATCGATGTGGGCAGCACACCGGGCGGCAACGACTACTACCAATCCGGAAACCTTGGCAGCGCATTGACCGCCACAGTCAACAGTCTGCCGACCGATGGCAGCACGTCTATGTGACCTGTGGTCATTTGGTGGGTGGAATTGGCAGTACAACGAGTACACCTATACTGCCTAAACATGCCAGCAATAAGGGCGTGATGCAGACGCCGGCTCCGGGCTCGACCCTGACCGGTAGCACTGTGACGTTCACCTGGAGCGCGGGCTCCGGCGCTACGGCGTACTGGCTGGACATCGGCAATGTTGCCGGTGGTAACGAGTACTATCAATCAGGGAATCTGGGCAACGTGCTGACCACCACGGCAACTTATTTGCCGACCGACGGCAGCACCGTGTACGTGACCCTGTACACCTCTGGTAGCGGGCAGTGGCTCAACAATGCGTATACCTACACGGCCTACAGCGCGAGCAGCGGGACAGGGCACCCTAACAACTCCGCCTCCAGGCTCGCAGTTCACTGGCACAACCGTCACCTTCGACTGGACGGCTGGCCCCGGTGCGATCGGCCTACTGGCTCGACGCCGGCAGCACTCCCGGCGGCAACCAGTACTATCCAGTCCGGCAACCTGGGCAATGTACTCACGACCACAGTGAACAATTGCCGACCGATGGCAGCACGGTTTACGTGACCCTGTACTCGCTGATTGGGCGCACAATGGTACGGCTAACCCTTACCATACACCGCTTTCAATGCGGGCTACAGGCCTGGCAGTGATGCAGACGCCGACTCCGGGATCTACGCTGAGCGGCAACGTTCAGACGTTCACTTGGAGCGCAGGTAATGGGGCCACAGCTTACTGGATGGATATCGGTTCCACGGTCGGTGGGAACGATATCTATCAGTCCGGGAACCTGGGCAATGTGCTGACCACCACGGTGTATAGCTTGCCGGCCAATGGCAGCACGATCTACGTGACCCTGTACTCCTGTAGGAGGTCAGTGGTTATAGCAACGGCTACATCTACACTTCAAGTCCGTAGGACCTGAAGCAACTCATCGCCGCCGCTAACCGGCGGCGGCTTTTCCGAGGGCACGGATTCCGATCCGTGCCCTTTTTCGCACCTGTTCTTGCTGCTGATCAAGCCTTGATATTCCAGCCTTACGCCCGGTCTACCTTCCTAAAGGCCTCTAAGTAACCAAGCAGTCTGAGTTACTTTCGTTTGCCGCCAACCCATTAAATGCGTGGTAACCACGAGTAAATGGCCGGATGATGGCGGCAGTAGCGCCCATGAATTCGCGTCTATTAAGCTGACAGACTCGTGAGCCAACAACGCCGCTCAACCGGACTCCCACCGGAGGTAAGTCTCGATGCAACTTCTCTCTCCCAAAAATTATATCGTTCGCCTTCTTGTGCCTGCTGGCCGTCATGCTCTCTCTGACAACCGCAGGCTTCTCGTCGCAGCAGGACCTGTCCAGCGCATATTTCCTGCAACCTTATTCAACGGCGCTGCAAGCTTCTTTCGGCACGCCTCCATACACCTTCCAAATCATCGCCGGTTCGCTGCCATCAGGCCTGACCATGGACCAATACGGCAACGTAACCGGAACAGCTACGGTCGTAGGAACTTTCTTGTTCGAGGTAACCATCACGGATTCTTCCCAACCACCGCAGCAGCAAATGGTTTGGTACTCTCTCTCAGTTGCAGTGGGCTTAGACACCTATGGAGGCCTGACGGCATTGCCATCCTCTGCTGGCGCTACGGGATTCTTTCGCCAGGAAAAGGTGAATGGGCGATGGAACATAATCAGCCCGCTAGGAAATGTGTTTTACATGACCTCGGTATTCGATGCGGAGCCAGGCTTTATCGAGCCGGCTGTCATGCAGTCTCGGTATAACGGTGACACCAGTCTGTGGGCCACGCATCGCGGCGAACGACTGCTGAGTTGGGGTTTTAATGCCCTGGATATCTATACCGCGCAGACTGGGCTGCCGGTGGGAACGTGGGGCGGCACTAGCGGAAACCCGGTCAAGCTTCCGTTCGTTCAGATGTTCGCTGCCGCAGCGGACCTGTATCTGAATCCGCAACGTATCCCGGGACAGGTAGACCCGATCAAGAACATAACTGCCGGCGTCCCGCTTTCTACCTACAATGGATATGCCGGAGAACTACTCGATGTATTCTCTCCGCAATGGCAGGCTGGTTACAGCTATGAAGTTACGGAGAACAACATTGCCATCACTGGCGGCTTTGGCCCCGTGCCCTGGATCGTGGGCATCACCCTCGAGGACGCCGACTATTTCTGGGCTATTAAGGGCGTCGGAACTTGCCCGAACGGAGCCACCTATCCGCATCCGACGTTTCTGATCGCGACGACGGCGTTCGATTACTCCTCATCCCAGAACAACCTTGGCGGGTCGTATCAGGACCCCAAGCTATATTCGAAGTACGCCTGGGTAACCTACTTGCAGAACAAGTACGGCAGCATCAGTTCGCTGAACGCGGCCTGGGGCAGCAACTATACCGATTTCGGTGATGTGGGCGGCTATGGAGTCGGTACTGGCGTTCTGGACGAAGATGGACGTCACAGTTGGATGGGACACGACTGGAACAACCTGAGCGATGAATCGCCCCAGCTACAGGACGATATGAATGGATTTTTATACCAGTACGTATATCAAGGCTGGAGTGTCGCCGTAAATACCATTCGCAGCTATGATCCCAACCATTTAATCTTCGGACCGTCGGCCATTGGCGGCATTGGAAATTGCGGCGTTCGGCCTCCTGTGCTGCAGGCCCTGAAAGACGCGGGAGTCCAAGTGTTGGCGATGAACTACGATCCGCGTAACCCCTCGACCATCGCCACCAACAACGCGATTTACGATCAGACGGGATTGCCACAATTGATCTGGTATACCGTCTCGGCGCAAGCCGATTCCTACTGGCATGGCTATCCTGGCGACTGGAACCTTGAGGATTCCCCTACCCAACTTCAGCGCGGCCAGCATTATGACAGTGACCAGCAGGTGTTTTACAACGCGGCGGGTTCCAGCGGCGAAAACTTTATTCTAGGTGTGGAATGGTGGTCGCTTACCGACAGCGGCCCAGCGGAGAACAGCAACTTTGGGCTGACATCAGACAAGGACAATGCTTATGACGGCCAGTGCGCGGTGATAGCACCGAGCACCGACCAGTTCGGCTTCCCCTGCGGAGGTGAGACCGCCAACTATGGCGACTTCATCGACACCGTCACCCAAACCAATTCCACCATTGTGCAACAGCTCATCGAACAGGTGTCGGGGAGGCTGCCAACTTTAGGGGTCATGGCCGCACCGGCGCCGGGCTCGAATTTGCCCGGCAGCACGGTAACCTTCAATTGGACGGCAGGCACGAGAGCTACTGCGTACTGGCTGGATGTCGGCAACGTCCCTGGCGGTAACCAGTATTTCCAGTCTGGAAATCTGGGCAATGTACTGACAGCCACGGTCAACGGTCTTCCGACGAACGGCACCACAGTTTATGTAACCCTGTACTCGCTGGTGGGTTCTCAGTGGGAAAGCAATGCCTACACCTACACCGCATACAATCCCAGCGGATCGCTGGCGGTAATGACCACCCCGGCTCCGGGATCGACATTCACCGGCAGCACCGTGACCTTCAATTGGACGGCAGGCGCGGGAGCTACGGCGTACTGGCTTGATGCCGGGAATATTCCCGGCGGCAACCAGTATTATCAGTCGGGCAACCTGGGCAGCGTGCTCACCACTACCGTGAACAGCATGCCCACAGACGGCAGCACAGTTTACGTAACCTTGTACTCGCTGGTGGGCTCTCAGTGGCTCAGCAATGCCTACACCTACACGGCCTACAGCCTGAGCGGGTCGCTTGGGGTAATGACCAACCCGACTCCAGGCTCGACCTTACCTGGTCCGACCGTCACTTTCAACTGGAGTGCGGGCTCTGGTTCGTCGGCCTATTGGCTGGACATTGGGAACGTTCCCGGTGGTAACCAGTACTTCCAGTCTGGAAATCTCGGCGACGTGTTAACAGTAGCCGTGAATGGGCTGCCAACAAATGGCAGTACAGTCTATGCGACCCTGTACTCGATGGTGGCAGGCCAATGGGTGCCAAACTCCTATACCTACACGGCATTTAACTCGGCGGGCGGTCTCGCGGTCATGCAGACTCCGACTCCGGGCACGACGCTGAGTGGGAATGTGGCTACCTTCACCTGGAGCGCGGGCACAGGCGCCACGGCATATTGGTTGGACATTGGGAACATTCCGGGTGGCAACCAATACTATCAGTCGGGGAATCTGGGCAATATGCTGACGACCACGGTATATAGTTTGCCAGCCGATGGTAGTCAGATCTATGTGACCTTGTACACTCTGGCAGGAAGCCAGTGGTTGAGCAATGCCTATATTATACTTCTGGTCCGTAGGACCCATGAGACTTGCGGCCGTATTGGCTCGAACGGTCTCGTACCCTGCTCTTAATGGAGGGGCTGTATCGCCGACGGGTTTGCGACTCAAGGTTAGCGGAGCTACGAGTTGAGCTATAGCCCGGACTAAGAAGCAGAGACAGGAAGTAGAACTATTCGGGAGCGACTCCTGTCGATCCCGAATAGTTCTTATTTTTGAACTGACGCGGCGCTACTCTAGCCTTCACTACTACGGAACTGGCCGCGACACTGAGCAGGGTCGCTGCCTGGAGCGCGGCTTGCAACGTGGCTCCGGCTATGACCTTGCCCGTACTGGAAGGAACAACGAGGATGTCGTCGGCGTGTAGCGGCAAGTCCGGAGCTTTAGCCTGCAGGATCTTCTTCAACTCGACCGGAGTCTGCGTCATCTCTCCCTCGGGGCCCTGATGAAGGATCTTTGTGCCGCTCAGTTTAGCCGTTCGAGTTGTGCCCCCAGCAAGAGCAACCGCCTGCAATACTGTTAGTCTTCCTCCATCCATCAAAAATCCGCTCGGTCTCGCCACATCTCCGACCACATAAACGATATCGGCCTTGCGAACGATGATGGTATCCCCGGGAAATACTGGAACATTCGTACTCGGGTCATCTTTAAGATTTCGTGTCAGATCGATGGTAAGAGTTTTGTCAGGATCACTACGATGGGTGACGGTGAGACTGCGTCCGGCTTTCTCGCTCAAGCCGCCAGCCGCCGAGATCAGATCAAACAAGTGTTGTTGGCCAAGCACCGGATAAACGCCGGGCCTGACCACAGCTCCCAACACGCTCGCTCCCTCCGAGGCATACTCCGTCACAAACAGGGAGACGTGTGGGTTCTTCACGTAGTCAGCCAAGCGTGTCTCGATGAGCTTCTGGGCCTCTTCGGCCGTCAGGCCAGCGACATGCGTGTAGCCGATGAGCGGGCAGTAGATGTCACCGTTGCTGGAGATGCGAGTTTTGGTGGCGAGTTCGGGAACCCCATAGACGCTCATTTCGACCAGATCACCAATCCCCAGTTGCAAGGACGCACTGGCGCCCTGTTGAATGGGCCGAGCAGCTTCGGGAGCCGAAGAAGCAGTTTTGCTTTCGTCAACACTATTATTGCTTTTGCTACTCTGGCTATGGCTGCTGTCAGGCGTAGCAGTTTGATCTTGAGCTACAGCATTTACACTTGCCAGACAAAACACAGTGACAGCAAACAGCACTGCAAGCTTGAAAACTTGAAATGATTTCGACAGCAAGAACGGCATTACGTACCTCTAACCCGCCTGAGACCCATAGTTTAGCACGAGCAGAGCTGTGATCTGGAGCACGAATTTGGCGTGATCCGCAAAGAGGCCGACTGGCGCTCTCTCGATGCCGCTGAAGACCAGCTGCGAGGGTAGATCCCTAATTCGCCTTCTTATCGCTCACGGGATGAGGCACAAGCTTACGCTGAATGTAAGCCACGTGGTTGTCTTCCATCTCGGCCAGTTCACTATACAGCTGGTGCAAGGGCCCTGCTTCAGTGTTCTGCGCCAGATCCGAGTAATAGCGCCGGGCAGCGAGCTCGGCTTTGAGCGCTACCTGCATTGCACGCTCGCGCACATTGGTCATGCGGCCTTCACGGGTCGCGGCGAAGAGGTCCCCGTCCTCTAACTTGGGCACTTCGATCCACTCGATCAGGTCTTCTTCGGTCAGACTGCAGCGGGAACTCCCGTACTCTTCCATGTATCTGGTTTGCAGCATCGAGCTGTGATTTTTTTCCTCCACCGCCATTTCCCAAAAGATGCCGGCTATTTCGAGCGATTCACTATCGCGAAACTCAACAAACATTTCCGCGAAGCGGTGATACAACTCGGCGTTGCGTTCTTCGATGAAGATGGCGACGTGCAAGGCTTCCTGGGGATTGAGGGAAGCGAAACTCCGTTTCATGGCGTGCTCCGGCAGGCTCTAGCCCGATGCCGCATTCTACCCGCAAACCGCCGGAAGAACTCCACGAGGATAGATTCTTTTGAGGGTCAGGTTCCGAAACGGGACATACTTGAGCGGGACTCCGCAACTAAAGAACGCTGTGGCCCCGCCTTGTTGCTGGAAATAGGTCGACTATCCCGCCTTCTGCGTCACCGGCTCTGCCTTCTGCTTGGCCCGATCGGCTTCAATCCTTGCGATCGTGCGCTTCAGCCAGTGCTTTACGTTTTCCCGCATCTCCTCTTCCGTCTGGTCAGGCGTGGCGACCGTAACCCCCTGACGATTCAAAGGAATGTGGTGGCAAGGAACGTCTTCGGTGCGGTATTCCTCGGGTACGAAGTCATAGAGCAGACACTCATGGCAAGCGTGAGGACGGCTGGGATCTCCGTGGTTGGGGCAGGTAAGCGAGTCCTGGAAAATGGAAGCAGGCCCCCACGGCGTGCTGTACCAATTTCCATACCCCCCTTGTTCAATGAAGTTGAGTTCGTACCGCAAAACCTCCAGAACATCGCGCTTATCGTCTGACATGGCTCCCTCGCACGGCGGCACTTTGGCGCACCTCTACTCTCGTGCGATTGTGGGCTTGAGACGCACGACTGTGCTGTGATCCACCTCACGTTCTGGTGTGACTTCTGCACATCTGCGGTCAACACGCTGCGGAATGCGGCGCGAATGCCCAAATCGGCATATGTTAAGTGTAAGCAACGCAATGCCGAGGTATGACTGAGGTCCCGGCCGGTGGCACGGCAGGGATTTGTGTCGAAATGGAAAGGTGAGTATCGAACGGCATGGTGAGCCCGGCAGGAATCGAACCTGCGACCCACGCATTAAAAGTGCGTTGCTCTACCAACTGAGCTACGGGCCCACACGACATTTAATCTATCACAGATAAAACGCGGCACCGACGACCGTTTGCGATGTGAAAATTGCCACCTGGCCCTACACTCACGCATCTCAATAAATAGTGCTATGACTGAGAAATCACGTCCGCGCGTCGTCGTCGTAGGCAGCGGTTTCGGTGGCCTGGAGGCCGCTAAGGCTCTTGCTCATCTTCCTGTGCAAGTCACCGTGCTCGATCGCAAGAATTACCACACTTTTCAGCCACTGCTATACCAGGTGGCGACGGCCGGATTATCGCCAGCCGAAATCGCCGCACCGATTCGCGAGATTTTCGCCAAGCACGAGAATGTCGAGGTGCTGTTGGGCGAGGTGCTCGGTTTCGACCTTGAGCGTCGAGCCGTCAAGTTGCATGGATTCGATCTCTCGTACGACTATCTTGTGGTTGCGGCCGGTGCAACGCATGCCTACTTCGGACACGATCAATGGGAGCCTTTCGCTCCGGGACTAAAGACCGTCGAAGATGCTCTGGAGATGCGCCGCCGTATTCTGTTGGCTTATGAACTGGCGGAGCGCGAAGCGGCAGTGACTGGCCATCATCGGCCCGTAGGTTTTGTAGTGGTCGGCGCCGGACCCACTGGTGTCGAGTTGGCGGGAACGTTGGCTGAGATCGCGCGCAAGTCTCTGTCGAAAAACTTTCGCCACATCGAACCGGCGAAGACACGCATTTTGCTGGTCGAGGCCGGTCCCTCCGTACTTAGCGCCTATCCCGAAGACTTGCGCCATAGCGCGGTAAAGCAATTGCAGCATCTCGGAGTCGAGGTGCGCACCAACTCCGCGGTGACCGACGTTCGCCCAGGGGGAGTTCGCATCGGCGAGGAAGTGGTCCCCGCGGCAGCCGTGCTGTGGGCCGCGGGAGTATCGGCGTCGCCGCTAGGCCGAGCGCTAGGCGCGCCGTTGGACCGCGCGGGACGCGTGTTGGTCGAGCCCGATCTCAGCATTCCTGGACATCGCGAGATCTTCGTCATTGGCGACCTGGCCAGCACGAAGGACGCAGCCGGAAAGCCGTTGCCTGGTGTTGCACCCGTTGCTATGCAGCAGGGTCGCTTTGTAGCACGCCAAGTCGCAGCCGATCTGCACCACCGGCCGCGCAAAGACTTTCACTACTTTGACAAGGGCTCTCTGGCTACGATTGGCCGCGCGGCCGCAGTCGCGCAGTTTGGCAAAGTACACATCTCAGGCTACTTCGCATGGCTGTCTTGGTTGTTCATCCATATCCTGTTCTTGATCGGATTCCGCAACCGTGTCCTGGTCATGATCCAGTGGGCGTGGAGTTACCTCACCTATAAACGCTCGGCTCGGCTCATCACTGATGAATCGAGGGTGATATCTGTCCCTTCGATGGAGTATGCGGAAGAGGCCGTCGGGCACGCTGCGGTTGGTGATCCCAACGCAACAGCAGCCGCCAGCCGACTTGGCAGCCCGCAGGCATTGCAAGAAAACGAATCCCCCGCTCGCAAAGTGAGCTGATTCGCGTTCCCTTCCCGATGAATGTCTCTGTTGGGACGGAGAGCGCGATCTGCTCATTACCATTCTAGTAACCCGTAATTCTTTGCTCTTACCTGCCGTACGTCTTACGGTTTTCCGGACACCGAATCAGCCGTACCTTTCGACAGTATCTTTCGATTCCACTACGGAGCCGCACCTGTTCTGAACCGCGCGCAACCGTGCCGGAGATAAGTGAGGAAC
This sequence comes from uncultured Acidobacteriaceae bacterium, assembly GCA_963748225.1. GTDB lineage: Bacteria > Acidobacteriota > Terriglobia > Terriglobales > Acidobacteriaceae > Bog-257. The sequence goes on along the minus strand of CAVVHW010000004.1, from coordinate 149,978 downwards.
ATCACGATGAGACTTTGCAAGTTCTCGACCTCTAACCTGCCTGGCGCTGCTGTTGATCACCGCTGCAACTTTCGCCAGCGCGGATACACTGCATGGTTATTGCGTAGCGCCAGCAGCCGCTTGTACTGACAACGGCACGATAACTCCAACCAATGATAATCCACCCCATTTTGCTTTCAACTATGACGGCAACGTAAACAACGGACACGGAGACTTCTGGCTGATTCAGTTGGTCCCCGACAACCACAACGCCGGCTTCTCCCTCACCCTGAACGGCGCAAACACGGTCCTTTCATCCGTAGCAGCCTCGTTGTTTAGCTCGACAGAATGGAACAGTCCCACCGAAGTTGAGTGGCTATATGTCGCCGACATGGAATTTCGGCGGTCCCTCCCATCCATTGATTCCTTTTTGCCCAGCACCCAGGGAGTCGATCCCGGCGCTAACGGATACTATGTTTATCTCTACGACTTCGGCGCTTTTGACTACAAGACCGCTGCAGGCGATCCTAAGTTTTCTGTCAACAGCGGTAGTGTACCGCAAGGTTCCATATTCCTCTCTGTGCTGACTGACGCTGGCACCAAGAATGTTACGGTTGACACTCCCAACAGCGCTGCCATCCTTGAGGCCGCGCGCCCGCGCCCGTTCCTGAGCCCTCGTCACTTCTCTTGGTGGGCTCTGGCATCCTGGGCCTCGCCACCATCTTGCGCCGCAGAGGAAGAGCATAATCCAAACACCAAATAATAACTCAGGCCGGAGCCCCAAGCTCCGGCCTTTTATTGTCTGAGCCGAGAACTCCTCCCGGCATAGGACGGCGCAGCGGTGCAGCTCCAAACGTATCCGACTTCAGTTTAGAAATATAACTTTGAGTGGGGGAATCAAGTGACCGGACCCAAGATAGGTTAATGGCAGAATTGCCATTCCTGCAGCCTGGCAAGTAGCGTCGGCGGCATCGCGAGAAGCAGCCTTCCTCACTGCGTCAAGCGAAGCAGGATTTTAGAGGCGATAGTCTGAAAGACCTCTTGCAGTTGCGTTGTGCAGATGGTCGATGGGCAGCTGGGGGCAAATACTGCCAGGCCCTGGGGCTTGGTTGGATCATACGTCGGGCTGTGAGGATCGTTCGCGACCTCTTGCAGGAAAGTCTGGTCCACGCTGGTGCCCAATCCGACGGAGTAGATCACGGTGTTGGGGGTTTCGGCGCGCATGGCGGCGGCGGTTTGGAGGGCCTGATATTGAGCGTCTGCAGTTACGTTTGCACGGGTAAAGGCCCTGATGTGTCCGGTTTGAGCAGAGGTGAAGCCAGCCAAACCCTGCAGGCAAGAGTTAGCAATCACGGTATTGCAATTGCCGCTGGCGTCGCATGAGTACCACGTGCCGCTGCCGACGCCAGTAGGAGGGGTATAGCGATAAGTTTGAAGGCCGGTTGTCGGAACAAAAAAGCCAACATCGCTCGTGCCGGAGTCATATCCTCCAAAATTGTACAGCGTAGGAGTTCCATTGCAGGATAGGGTCTGCTGGATGATATTTACTTTCCCGTCTGTAAAATAGACCGCCACCTTGACAATGTTCGCGGTCGTTACAACGCTGTCATTCTGCGCCTGAGCGAGAACCAGCGCGCCCGGGCCGAAAGTGCCGCCCGCAAATTCACTTTTACCCCAGCTATTCATCAAATTTGTGATGGGAGTCTTGAAATTATGGGCGATAGCGAAATCTACTGTCGCATTGGAGGCGAAACTGGTGGAAGCGACATAGTCATTGGCATCGTCGAAGTCGTTCACGAACGCCGTGACTGCAGGCGGAAGCGCCGACCAACCACCATTGTGCTGCATGGAACCAGAGCGGTCTAACATCAGTGACATGACCAGCTTTGCGCGGGTTGCCTGGGCGTGGTCCCCAACCGTGACCGTCGCAAACTGCGGCAAAATCCTAATAAAGTACGTGTTTATAGTGGCTGTGCCGACGGCACTGACCAGCGTATTGCCGCTGCCGTCGGTGCTGTAACTAATGCTGACCGTTGGCGCACTAGCATCGAGACCAGTCGTGGGATAGTTTGCATTAAACGTATTGGTGCCCAAGGTGGTGGCCGTCGCTTCGCCCTGCGCCAGGTTCTTCATAGCCGTGAGGCAGGCACCATCGACGGCCTTGGACAGCCGAGCCTTGGTGACATAGGCAAATCCAGCATCAATGGCTAAGCCGACGAAGAGCAATATAAGAGGCAGGCTAAGCGCCAACATCAGCAGAATCTGGCCGCGTTCATTTTTCCGGTTGCGGATGGGGCTGATGGAATTCATTATCGGCTCCTCGTCAGTAGTAGGCCACGTCGTACATCTGAGACGGCAAGATGCTACTGGACAATATGTTTCCGATCGGCGTAAGCGAAGTGTATTGGTAGAAGACCTCGGTTACGAAAACAGTTTGACTCACTTGGGGAACGGCTGCGGGTGGAAGATGAACCGCCCCACCTCCTGAGGTCCCTATACGACTAGCCGCCGCAAACCCACCTTGGGATACCTGGCCTGTGATCTGCAGAACATTGTTGTTGTTGAAGACTGCGGTCACAATAACGCGCCCACTGGTGGTCAGATTCAGGGGAGCCGCACTGGCAACTACGGCTGTAGCTGTATCCGTTAGACTGGTTCCGCGCGAGGCCAAACTGCAACCTTCGCCGGTGAGGTTGGTAATCACTTGCTGGTCGTAGATAGCACGGCCGAATTCGATCAGCCCAAATAGAAGGATGACCATCATCATTGCCGCAACGGCAAACTCTATGAGCGCCTGGCCGGAATCGTCTGTCTTCATAGTGTTGCGCTTATGCATCATCGCCTGAACGGCCGTCATGCTCCTTAGGTGTCGGACGGGGAGAAAGGTTCATTTCTAAGGGTGATGCTAACCGTAAAGGTGTAAACGCCGTTAGTGAAAAACTTCCCGACGACGGGCGTAATGAGCGGCATGTGTGTAGTCAGGGCAATGGTCACCGTGTCTCCCGGGCCCCCGGCGCTGCCGCTTCCTCCAGTCAGACTGGAGATTTGAAGATTTGAGACATCGAGCCCCAGCGCGGTCTGCTGGGCGACTTGCGTGATTGAAGCTACACGGGAGAGGGTCTGCCCGCTATGATTTGGATCGGGAAGATGGTTTCCGGTAATGGCATACCTTCCCGCCTGGCGTATTGCATTCTGAAGAGTTAATTCCACCCAAAACAGGTGCGCGAAGTCGATGGTTCCAAAAAGCAAAAGCAGGAAAATGGGGGCGATAAGGGCAAGTTCCAGGATGGAACCTCCTTGCGTCGACCTGGTCTTCCGCTGTTTGGCCTCCGCGTCGCCGCAACGGACTTCGTGGTCCACTTCCCATGCAAAATCGCGAGAAGACATTGGTCACTCCAGACTACTGGCGTTTCTGGCATCTGCGGAAACAACCAGCACGAACTGACAGTGCAATTCCATTGCCGACTTATCTCAGTTAAAAACAAAGATGTTCAATCCTTGTGATTGCAATGTCTTGCAGTAAATGGGCCCTTTCACCGAAGGTGTGACCATTTCCCTCACTTTAAAGCAGCATCCAGCCTAGGTGCCGCGGCGTTCCCGGTATCACTGGGCGCCGACAGGATAGATGTGGATGGTCTGCTCATTTCCTTACTGCTGTCGTTTCACTAACCCGCAATTTTTCCCCTCTCACACCCCAGTCTTACGGTTTTTCCAAATCCTGCTTCCTCGTAAGGTCAACTTGCTCACGTAACAGCGCCACATTCTGTTCCTGGGTGCCTGCTATGAGCAGGATAGAAAAGAAAGGAACCAACGATGCGAGCAAGAAAAGTTTCGATGTTCTTTCTGGAGACAATCGCGGTCTTGAGTCTGTCGCTCTGTGCCCAGGCAAGTCCGACTTACGTTCAATACAATCTGTCGGTGCCCAACGGCGATCTGGGTTCGAGTTCACACACCTACACCTCCTCAGGCTATAACCTCCCGATCTATGGCTTCGAAACGAACGTTGCACCTAACATCGGCGGCGGGACATGGAACGCCACCGGCGCGACATCTACCAATCTCTTCGGCAAGTTCAGTGCCGGCGATCCTGGGGAAACCGGCTTGGGGATGACTGCCGATCCCAATAGTGGACAGCACGAAATTTGGGCGCAGGCCAACTCGGGAAGCGGCTTCCAGTATGGTTTTGTGGTGCTGGATACCAGCCAGTTGCAAGCCAACCCCAATCTCTTGTACTTGCAGATTCAGATCGGCAGCGCGCAAACTCACGAATGGTTCACTATCTGGGGCAGCAACGATCCTAATGAGTTGTCGGGCACTCTACTGTTGGAGGGCCAGGGTGGAGCTGACGCCCAGACACCCTATTTCGACATACCGAATTATCGCGATTACCGATACATCTGGGTAGGCGCAACCATCGAGCCCGGTTCCGGCGACGACCACTCGAACGTTGTGCTGATGGCGCAGGTGGCCTTCAACCAGAATCCGGTTCCTGAACCTGGGACCCTGGGAATGGTTGGTTCTGGCGTGATTGGGCTGTTCGTAACTCTCCGCAAGCGGCTCGGCCTAGGTTAACCTCAACTTCTTGCTGACGATCCTCCGCGGCCCGCCCTTCGCAGGGGCGGGCCTTGTTATTTCTCTACGACTCGGCGGCTGCGGCTGCCGACTCAGCAGCCGGAATGCTCTTGCCTGCTCCGTAAACGCGCAGCGGAACGACGGCCGCCAGAGCCAAGGCCGCGCTGGCAACTGCCAACAATGGCGGCCATTTCAAGTCCCCAGTGCGATCGATCAGCAGTCCGGCCAGCGGCGGTCCGGCCACCGACGCCACACCCAAAGCGGTAAGAAGAAATCCTAAGAGCTCGCCCAAACCTTCAACGCCAAAGAACTGTGCCAGCATTGCCGGCGACATGGCAACAATTCCTCCATAGCCGATGCCGAGCACGAGGCAGAACCAAAACAGGGACAGGTAAGAGTGGCTTCCCAGCCAAAAAGCGAAGCTCACCAACAGGGCTGTGTAAGCCACTTGAAATATGGAGAGCAGACCAAATCGAGGCGCCAGAGCGTTCAGTCCCAGGCGTCCAACTACGCTCGACGCACCGATGTACCCGATGAGCCGCGCGGCGGCAACCGGACTTGCGCCATCTCTGATCGCGTACTCTGCAAGGTAAACAAAGGTGATGTAAATGGCGACGCCAGCAAAGAAGAGTCCAGCGTAGAGCAGGCCGAAGGCAGGTGTGCGAAGCTTGGCCATCACGCCGATACGAACCTTGGACGTAGCGCCCGGCGGCGCAATCAGTACCGCGCACAACAGAAGCAAGCCGGCACTGGCAATCCCGAAAATTTCAAAGGTCGCTCGCCAACCGTAACGGCCGATCAGCGTAGCGGCAGTTGGAGCGGCGACCAGAGTGCCACATCCGATTCCGCTGATTGCGATACCCAGCGCGATGTCGCGCCGCCGCTTGAACCATTCGCCGACAGCTGCAATCGAGGGCACATAAACGCAAGCCACGGCACTGCCCGCACCGAGTCCATAGGTCAGAAATAGCAAAGGGAAATAGTGGACTCTTGCGGTCAAAATCAAACCGGCTCCCATCAGCACGGCCCCTGCGGCCATTACCGGACGCGGCCCAATGTGGTCCGCGATGTCGCCGGTCAACGGCGACAAGAACAGCGAAAGGACGGTCAGGACCGAGAACAGGGCAGACATCACGGCGTGGCTGACGCCGAACTCCGCAGCCATTGGCTTGAGAAAGACGCCAAAACTGTAGCTAACGCCGAATGCCACGAAAGAGGCAAAGAAGGCAGCGACTACGATGAGCCACGCGCGTGGCGAATCAAGTCCCGTGGTCTGGGTTTCCGGCATAGGCTAGATCTGCTTAACCGAGATTGGCGAATCATCCCCGGAAGTGGGTGCGGGAAGAATACTGCGGAAGACAAAGATGTGCCAAGAGAAATGCGAGTCTTCGAGGAAGGCTAATGGTGAAAAATCCCAAGCTTCGAGAAGGAGGAGACTAGTTCAGCGGAGATCGAGTCGATTTTAATCAACCACGGATCTCCACAGATTTTCACGGATTTTATTCTAACCTCTTAAGCAGAGCAAAAAATCCGTGTTCATCCGTGTAGATCTGTGGCTAAAGAATCAGGACACAGAGAGAAGCCACAACAACTACCCATTACAGGGTTGTCATTCCCGTTTCAACCTGCCCTAGCTGATCGCACGCTTGCGATGACAAATATAAAGGCCTCGACCGCGAGCTAAAGCGGCACCCCTTCACTGCTCTCCGAAGTCAAGTTAAAGAAAACTACCTCTTCACAATCGGGCTGTAGCCCTCGCCGGTCAGTTTCAACTTCATGGCCTCGGCATCCTGCAGCGAGGCGAACGGGCCAACCTGCACGTGATAGAGCTTGTCGTTGGTGATGGGATTGTTCACCACGAAGACGTTGTAGTTCTTCTTGCGCAGTGCGCCCGCGAGGGCCACGGCGTCGTCTTCACGGGACACCGCAGCGATCTGCACCACGATGGTACCCGGACCGGTCACGGGCGCCGGGCCGGTTACCTGCGGGGCAGGCGCCGAAGCTGACACACTGGCAGCGGTGGTGTTCTTTGCCACCGTCACAGGAACAGGCTCAGGAGTTGCCCGGGTATTCGCAGCAGCAGGATGTGTCTCCTTAGCGGGCGGTTGCGTACTGTCGTTGGGCTGTTGCACTGCCTTGTAGAAAGTAAGATTGCTCTGCGGATTGGCGGCGGGCGCTTCCTGCGACGCTGGTTCAGCCTCTGCCTTCACCGCGACTACGGCAGAAGGTTTGTTCTGGCTGGCAGCCGAGCCAGTGACCTCCGGCATTGTTGCCGAGTTCGCCGGCTGATCGTTGAGCGCCTGTTCGTGTCCGGTGCTTTTGCCTAATGAATAGCCAATCGAAAAGAAGACTCCGCAAATGGCTGCCAGCAGAAAGAACAACCCCAGCAGCTTTCCCATACCCAAGGTTATTTCAGTATCGTCAGAAGCCATGTTTGGTTACGTTCCTCGCTATTTTTCCGGCGGTACCGAACCTGTGATTGTGGCTGGGGCCGCTTGCACTTTGCTCAGCAATCCGGCCAATAAATCTACCGGTACCGGGAAGATGATGGTCGTATTTTTCTCCACTCCAATTTCCGTCAACGTTTGCAAATATCGCAGCTGGATGCTGGTGGGCTCCTGGGCCAGCAAGTGTGCCGCATCGATCAAGCGTTGGGCCGCGGCGAACTCGCCCTCGGCGTGAATGATCTTGGAGCGCTTCTCGCGCTCGGCCTCGGCCTGCTTGGCCATGGCGCGCGTCATGGTTTCCGGCAAATCCACCTGCTTGACCTCGACATTGCTCACCTTCACGCCCCAGGGATCGGTGTGTTGATCCAGGATGGACTGCAATCGGAGGTTGATCTTCTCGCGATGGGCCAGCAGTTCGTCGAGATCAACTTCGCCCAGCACTGAACGCAGCGTGGTCTGCGCAAATTGCGACGTCTGGTACATGTAATTCGAAACGGCGACCACGGCTTTGTTGGGATCGACCACCCGCAGGAAGATGACCGCGTTCACCTTCAGCGTAACGTTATCGCGGGTGATGATGTCTTGCGGCGGGACCTCCAGCGCCTCCTGCCGCAGCGAAACCCGCACGATGCGATCGATCGGGGCGAACACGAGTATGATGCCGGGGCCCTTCGGCATCCCCAGCAACCGCCCCAGGCGGAAAATCACACCGCGCTCATACTCGGCCAGGATCTTGATCGAGTTGATGAGATAGAGAGCAACAATGACGATGACAACAATGCCAGCTATACCGGGCACGAGGTGCCTCCAGCTATTCAGAAGTGTAGAACGGGTACCAGAGAAGATTGTAGAACCAAACGGGGGAGTTACCTAACTTGGTAACAGTTGCCAATTGTCAGTCATCAGTCGTCGGTTGGCCGTTGTCGGCCAGAGGTAAGCAAATGGCGATGCCTTCATGCTGATGGCTGACAGCCGTGGGCCGATGGCTATTGCGGCAGTCGTCGCAAGTCGACTTCAGGTCCAGCAGCAGACTCCACAATGCCAAACGGCTTCGCTTCATGGTTACATCGATCGCCATCGGGAAGGTTCCACCATACCCTCGTAGTCCCCAACGTCGCGTAGAGATGTCCCTTGATAAACGGAACGCCCCCTTCAACCTTCGCCACCTTCCCCAATATTCGGAGTCTTTCGCCCGGTTTGAGCAGAACGGTAGCGCCAGGCACCTCCTGACTTCCAAACAGAAAGACTGTAACGAATTTCTTCTCAACTAGTTTTGTGTCGTTGAAGAGAGACAAGGTAATGCCAGTCATGACACAGACAGAATCCTTGCTGGGTTTGTCGGCAAGTTCGGCCCAAGATACCGCAGGGAAGCTTACGTCGTGCTTGCTGGCATTTTCTACTAGTAGTGCGAAGTCAAACGGCGCCCCGAACGCGATCTTAGAAGGGTCTTTCACAGATACCGTGACCCGTAAAGGAGTGCGCTGCGGGAGTCCCGGACTGGCAGCGCCCTTCACCTCTCCGTTTCGGGGAAGAGGGTACTCACGGGACCTCATATCGATTACGCTCGTCTGAGCGAGTGTCGACCCAGCCGCGCACAACAAGAGCATAAGAGCGGACCATAACCGATTCATCTCAATTGCCCCTCTGACAGGCCAACCACAGATCCCTTGCCCCGGATTGAAGCCCTAGCTCGGGATGACAATGAACTGCTGACCACCGAGTCCTAATAGCTGACTGCTGAACGCTGAACGCTGAGGGCTGCAAGCCAGGGCTGACAGCTATCTTTCCTTCTCCACTTCCAACTCCAAACCCTCGACTTTTCTCACTACCACCTGTTCGCCGATGCCGACTCGCGAGCGGGCATGTGCATTCCACAGCTCGCCCTGTACGAAGACCTTCCCTTCCGGATCGATGTCGGTGCGGGCCTCACCCACCGCACCGATCATGCCTTGCAGGCCGGTCACGACTTTGCTATGTCGCGCGCGGAGGGCAATCGTCATCAGAAAGACCGTGATAAGACCGAGCGGCACGCTAACTCCGAGTGCCGTCCAAAGCTGCACTCGCATTTGCGGAATCGGACCATCCACCAGCAGAAGGCCACCGAGCGTGAGCAGAACTATCCCGCCGAGGCCGAGGATGCCGTGCGTAGCAAATTTGGCTTCCAGGGCAAACAACACGAATGCGGCAATGATGAGAGTGAAGGAGGCGTAACGCGTCGGCAACAAGTTGAGTGCGAACAGCGCCAGCAGAATAAAGACCACGCCCACTACTCCGGGGACGATCGCACCCGGATGGTTGAACTCCGCGTAGAGAGCGAGTGCTCCAATGGCAAGCACGATGAAGGCGATATTGGGATCGAGCAGGAAATCCAGAATTCGCTGCTTTAACGTCATGGGCAACTCATCGACGGAGTCGGCGGAAAGATGCAGCTTCACCGTCTTGCCATCAAAGCGCTTGATGGTGCGGCCGTCGAGCTGATGGAGGAGGTCGTTCTGATCGCGGGCGACCACGTCGATAAGGTGCTGCTGCAAAGCTTCCTGGTCGGTCCACGACTTGGACTGGCGAACGGCAGTCTCCGCAAGTTGAACATTGCGACCGCGCGGCCCGACATAGGAGCGCATGAAGGCGGCCGAGTCGTTCTCGACCTTGGTCTTCATGGTGTCATCCATCTTCTCGCCGCCGAGGGTGACGGGATGCGCCGCCCCGGTATTTGTCCCCGGGGCCATGGCAGCGACGTCGGCGGACTCAAGGATGAAGAAGCCGGCGGAGGCTGCTCGCGCCCCGCTGGGAGCGACATAGATAATGACCGGGACAGGCGAAGCCAGGATCTTCTCGATAATGGTACGAGTGGAATCGAGCAGGCCGCCGGGCGTGCTGAGCTCAATCAGCACCGCGTCGGCATTGGTCTGACGAGCGTGTTCGATGGCACGGTCAATATATTCAGCCGTGATCGGCTGGATGGTATCGTCAACGCGGATTTTGACGATGCTGTTAGCCGAAGCCAGACTGGCGGCAAGAGCCACCAACAGCCCACAAGAGAGGATGAAGCGAATCCGATGCATGTGTGCCTCCTTCCGGAGGTTGATTACGAAGTTGCGCTATTTTGAAACCATCTGCTTGGCCGCAATATCACGTTTCAGGGCCTGCGCGGTTGCATCGGCGGGCTGCAACGTCAGCGCACGATCCACCTCGCTGGCAGCCGACTGCAACTGGCTCTGTTTCATGTCGAGCCGGGCGAGCACCAGCAATGCATCAACATTGGGCTGCAATCGCACCGAGGCCTGGGCTTCGGTACGTGCATTCGCCAGGTCGCCCTTCTTCTCCAAAAGAATGGCCATCTGCGCATGGGCCGCTGAATTGTTATGGTCGGCGGCGATGGCCGCGCGAAATTCATTCTCGGCCTGGTTCGCCATGTTTCGAGCCATCAACTCCTTGCCTCGCTCCAGATGATAGGCAGCCTGGGTGTGTCCATCGGTCTTGGACAGCTTCGCCTCGGCAAGATTATTAATCTCCATCTCAAGCTGACGATAAGACGCCTCGTCGTAGTTGCGTTTAATGCGCTCCATCGGAATGCGCGGCTGATTCGGTGGTAGCAAAGCATTTCCGGAGCCAGCGGCCGCGTTGGCAGTCACCGGAGGAGGTGGCGCAACTCCGCGGTTGATCAAGTCAAGCAGGGCCTTGGCTTCGCCGTCGGTCGGCCCACGCTGTAGCTCTTCACGCAACTGTCGCGATGCTCCGGAACTGTCTCCATTCTTGAACAATGCCACCGCCAGATTGAAGCGATAGTCGGCATCGTTCGGGTCAGCACTGACGGCCTTGGAAAAATATTCCACGGCCGACGCCCGCCGCCCTCGCCGGGCCTCCACCACGCCCAGGTTGTTGTAAACCTCGGTCAGGGGCAAGCGCGCCGCCAAGTAACTGAATGCAGTAAACGACTTCTCGTAGCTTCCCCGATAAAACTCCGACATGCCGAGAAAGAAAGTGGCCTCGCCCGCGGCAGGATCGTCCTTTGGCACGCGCGCGAACCAGGCCGAGGCCGACTCGTATTCGTGGTTGCCGTAATACGCCTTGCCCAATTGCAACATCGCCAAAGTGTAATTGGGATTAAGCTTGACGGCCGTTCGCAGATAACGAATCTTCTGCTGCGGGTCGGCAGCCATGATTCCACGAACATAGTTCTCGAAGGCATCGAGTCGAATGGGCGTAGAGGCTTTCAGAAATTGATCGCGGCTGATGGCAGGGGGCGGCACCATCTGCTGCAACAAATCCCACGCCACCACGGTCTGCAAGTCGATCAGATTTGCCAATGGACCGCTGCCGTGTACCTCCGGGTAGAGGTGCAGCTTCTTCATGTCGAGCAACTGGGCATTGGCGGTGAAGACCTTGCCATCGAAGCGGTAGCTGCCGAGCACGACGTAGTCTGCATCCATCTGTTCAGCAACACGGTAGATCGTCGCGCGCGAAGGTCGAACGGCCTGGGGGATGCCGGCGTGATCGAAGGCGTAACTGCGATCGTCACGGCTGATGACATGCAGCCGGGGCGAATCCATACGCTGCGAGAGAACTTCAGGAAAAGCTTCGCGGATCCACTCCAGCCCGGGAGCAGTGGTTTGATTCTCAAACGGCATAACCATGACCGTGCGGGTCGCGGAAGGCGTCTGGGCCGGGGCGCGATGGCAAAATAGGCCAATCACAGCCCCTAGAAGAAGAGCACGGTACGTAGAACGGATGAGAGAGCGTTGCAAAGTGTCTTGATTATAAATGCTGGCAATCGCTCCTATTTCGATACTGCCGCGAACAGGTCCGATTTCAGCAGCGCGGTGAAGCGCTGATCGTCGGTCTTAAAATGCATCTGCAGCAGATCGTGGGAGTTGTCCACGCTGGTGTTGTCCAGCGCCAGTTTCTCCGTCGGAGTTGCCGACATCTTGCGATACAAGACTCCCGCTTTCAGTAAGGAAGCCATCGTCGCCGCAGTCATGGTGTCGGAAGTTTTCACGTTGAGGTCGAAGGTGACGCCGTTGGTGAAGTTCATGGTGTAATCGGAGGCCAGCAGCCTTTTCTTCACCACGTCATAGTCGCCGAGTGATGCCGCCTGCCCCAGCGCGGAACGCATCATGTTCTGCGTCCCCGCCTGGTCAAGCACACTCCAAATCGGAGCCGTGTCCACGCTGGTGATCAGGTCGTCAATCGTGGTGTTGGATTCCAACGATTCGGCGCCATTGTCGCGCACGTCAATTGCGCCTTTTATGGAAGCAGCCTCCCCAAACAGGACTGTGGTGGGATCGAGGAAGACCAACTGCATGCCCGAACCCATCGGGTACAGGTACGAAAGCAGATACTTCTCGGGCTTGATTTTCTTCTGGCGCATCTTCTGCAGAAAATCCTTCTGCTTCAAGGCGCCCTGGGCAATGCCGATGCTGCGCAGAGCTCCTTTAGCCGGTCGGTATGTAACGAAAGTGAGTTGCTCCACGTCTTTGTCGGGATCAATGCCCGCGCTCTTCAAAGCGGTTTCAAATTGCTTCAGGCTGTCAGGCAGGACGCGATCCTTGAGGGCGCGCGCCGTCGAGGAGTCTCGAAGGGCGCTGTAATCGACGGAGATCATCTGCTGGATGGCCGACGGAACCACGGTACGGGCATTGCTGCTAAGAGGTGCGGCGGACGCCGGCAGACAGAATATGGCACTTACCAAAAAAACTGTACAGAACTGCTTCATGCTCATAATTTTACTCGACAACCTCTGGGAAAGATGCGGGATTATTGGCGTTCGTTGCTTTTACTGCGCGCCTTGACCATTGGCGCACAAAGGCTTAGACGCTCGAGGAGCGCGAACATCAACATGCTTCACAAAGAGGACAACTACCTTGCCGGCGTTTAGCGGCAGGCGCAGGAAAAGCTAAAACAAGTCCAACACTGATACTCCAACTCGACTCAACTCCATACCGCAGTCACCCGCTGCCGTACATCCGCGACAAAAGCCTCTTCTTTGATATCTCCAAGATTGATTTCTACGTTCGCCAGTGCGCCGTCGGTGGCGGCGCGCGCCAGGCTCACTCCTACGGTCAAGTCGGAGGCCATCCTTGGATTCGTGATGGGGCGTAGGGATTCGACTATCTGCCGCACTTCCCTTGCCCGTTCGGCAACCACCAGCGGAACCAGCGTCGCCTTCTTGGTTGCCGCTTCGACCTCGGCTTGCGCTTCGGGATGATCTTTCGCCTTTTTGAAGGCAGCCATCACCTCGTTGAACGATTCGGCGTCGGCATCAATGGAGGCCTTGAATTGCTCACGCAGTTCCGCCAGCCGAGCCAGGGCATCGCTCAACTGCCGCTCGTATTGGACGTAAGCCTTCTTGCCGCGCGACATTCCAGCGACCATGCTGCCCAGCGCTGCAGCCATTGCCGCCGTCGCCGCCGCCGCGCAGCCGCCTCCGGGAGCCGCCGTCGGTGCTGCCAGTTGCTCGATGAACGGCTCGACTCCGGCGCGAATTCCGCCGACAGCCATCTTCCCGCTCATCACCGCCGCCAACCGGTTCTCGAGAATTAGCGACGAGTCGAAGTTTTCGATCTGCAGAAACCACTCGGCGGCATCTTCCAGCGCCTTCTTAGGAATCAAGCCAACGATCTCGCTGGATACAGGCATCACCCCGTATCGCGCCGCTTCGCGCTTCACATATTCGAACACGCGGGCTATCGGAGTTTGATCGGTATCGGTCAGATTCATCGAAACTTGTGCCAGCCCGCGTACCGGCACGCCCATACCTTTGACGTAGCGCAGTCCGCCGTTGGAAAACCGCACCGCCTTGCCAATCTTTTTCGCGATCTCGACATTGGGCGTGTTGAGGTAAACGTTATACGCAACCAGAAACTTGCGCGCTCCAACAATCGTGGCACCCGCGGTTGGGTGCAGTTCGGCGTTGCCGAAGTCGGGCTTTCGCGCCGGATTCGTCTTCAGCTCTTCGCGAATGCCTTCGAATTGGCCACGACGTACGTTCTCCAGATTCTGGCGCTCCGGCTTTTGTGCGGCCGCCTCGTACAAGTACGCCGGCACCTGATAGCGCTTCCATATTTCTTCGCCCACACGGCGGGCAATGGCCACGCAATCTTCCAGCGTCACACCTTCGATTGGAATGAACGGAATGACATCGGCTGCGCCCAGGCGCGGATGCGCTCCCGTGTGTTTGGTGAGGTCAATAAGCTCGGCCGCTTTGCCGACGCCCCGAATGGCAGCCTCCGCCACCTTCACCGGGTCGCCAACCAAGGTGATGACACAGCGGTTATGGTCGGCGTCCATCTCGCGATCGAGCAGATACACGCCGTCCATCTTCATGGCTTCGAGAATGGCATCGACACGGGCCTTATCGCGCCCCTCAGAAAAGTTGGGAACACATTCGATGATTGCGGGCATAAGAGATGAGAATAAAGCAAGTCGCCAGGCCTTACCTAATCTCTGTATGCGTTGGTGGGCGTTGAAAGTCGGAAGGGATGGGCAACGGCTTTCCGCCGTCTGGCAACAACACAGGAAAAACAACGCGTCCCGCGCGGAAGTGTTCGCCGGTTACGCGCTTTTCAGGCCACGTGCAGGAACCGACTCCGCTTCGCCGAGATAGGTCTTGATCTTGTCGAGCAGGGCGGGAAACATCTGCTCTTTCGGGAGGCACTCTTTTACATCGCGTCCGCCGTCGATAGGTCCGTAGCCAGTCACGATGATCACTGGGATCTCAGGGCTGCTGGCATGGACCCGTTTCGCCAACTCCAAGCCGTTCATGCCCTCCATGCGAAAATCGGTGACCAGGAGATCAAACTTCTGATCTTGCAATTTGGCCAGCGCATCCTGCGCGCTGTAGGCGCTCACGGCCCGGTAGCCCTGCATCTCCAGAATCTCGCAGCTCAATCGAGCTAGTAACTCATGATCGTCAACAAAGAGAATCGCCTTCATCGCCCACCTATTCCTGGTTCTGGCCTTTATATTGGTTTCCCTAGAACACCAAAAAGATGCTTCCAAGGGGAATTTTTGTCAGCTCAGCGGTCTGGCTGGGGGTTTGACCGAGCCGTAAGGCTCAGATAGAGTTAATTTCGTTCTGTGCCATCGTTCAGACAAGGTTGCCGCACAGCGGGCGGTTAGCTCAGTTGGTTAGAGCGCCTGCCTTACAAGCAGGAGGTCGCAGGTTCGAGCCCTGCACTGCCCACCATATCAACTCAATAACTTATGGGCCATTTCGGGTAGCCAGCTTCACGTAAGGGAGCAGGTGCCCCTGATTGCCTCAAGAGCGGGGGCGCCGCCTCTCACGTAATCCCAGTTTTTCGGTCTTCCTCGCTCATACCGCCGAGACATCTCAAGATTCGCCTGAATTCACTCGCTAAGTGCAAGAAGAGCATTCCTCGGGGTGCAGTGGTCCAACTTTGATCTGCAGCAGTATCTCTGTGGCTTACTCGCCGCCGCTGCCTGACCAAAGTCTTGCTTCCCCTTCAAGCATGCGCTAACGCGCTGCGAGATTTTGCTTTACGATCCCGTGCCCACTGGGCAATGTCGGCGATCGCCGCAATTGCCGCGTCGACCTCCTCCGCCGTGTTGAAGGCTCCGATGGAAAAGCGCACGCCCCCATCGCGCTCGACCAGCCCGAGTTGGGCATGAACGAGTGGTGCGCAATGCAGACCGGTGCGGGTCGCAATGTTGTGGTCCACGTCGAGCATAACCCCAATGTCGCCAGGATCGACGGCCTGCAGGTTCATGAGAATGGTGGAGAGGTGGTTTTCCAGGCTGTCGCAACAGTACAACTGGACGCCCTCGATCCGCCGGAGACCATCCACTAATCTTTGTGCCAGCTGCATCTCTCGCGCGTGCACCCGCTCAACTCCGTTCTCCTCCAGCCAGTCCTGTCCGGCCCACAGGGACGCAATCCCAACCATGTTCGGAGTACCGTACTCCAGGCGCCAGGGATATTCCTCGAGATAAAACGGATTTGCAGAGCGAACGCCCGTCCCGCCGCGAGGAACTGTGGGCGCTGAGGTGGTCGGACTTCGATTTCATTAAGGCCACCGTGACCATTCAGCGCACGATGGTGGACAAGCTGATCTATGAGACGGTCAAGACGGAAGCCAGCGAAGCCGCCCTGCCGCTCAGTGAGGCACTGGTGAAGCTGCTGCTCGCGTGGCGCGGCCAGAGCCGGTTCAACAAGGACACCGATTGGGTGTGGGCTTCGCCGTACTCCGCGGGAGAGAGGCCGCTCAACTTGAACGGTATGCAGCACGACCACATCGTTCCAGCCGCGAAGAAGGCCGGGCTGGAGAGCTTCGGATGGCACGCTTTCCGCCACACGTACCGCGCGTGGCTCAACGACAATGGCACGCCGCTCGGTATCCAGAAGGATTTGATGCGGCACGCCAATATCTCCACCACTGCCAACGTATACGGCGCGGCGATGGACCCGTCGATGCGCGAGGCCAATGAGAAAGTCGTCAAGATGGTGATTCAGTGAGTTGAGTTTCGTATTGCCGGTCGTCCAGGAGCAATCCGAAGGGAGCACGTCTCCGATACGCCGACAACACGTCCAAGTGACTTCCCCGAACCAGACTTCTGGCCCGCGTCGCTACGCTGTCGTGAGCACGCCAACTGGCGACCAAAACCGAACGGGCCGCTCATCGGGGGATTACGTGCGAGATGGGGATTTCACGACACGTAATCTGCGGTCATCTCGCTGCAGAATAACTTCCGAATTGCTGACGATTCGGGCGGCGAACCCGCCTGTTGCCACACGCCCCTTTTCCCATCGCGACGGAGAAGGCCGTTTCCGCCAGCGAACATTCCTTCCGAATTGCGAGCGCTGACCAACCAGCAGAGTAGACTTGTGACGGCCGTCACAGACTCATAGAGCAGCGTTGGGTTCAATCGGACTGTCGTGGGTTCGCAATCCAGGACTCGAACGCTGCCACCATCATGCAACAAACGAGAGGAAACCCACTAATGAGAACACCTCATCGATTCCAGATAAGCACAGCTTTAGGCCTGGTCCTGATTCTGGCGGGCGTCGTGCCAGCTACAGCGCAATATAAGAACTCCACTCCCATACCGCCCAGCATCCCCGCCCCAGATAAAGTCGAAACGCCTTTCGGCACCGTACATCTTGACGACGGCTTTCCAGACAAAGAGTCGGCGGACAAGATCTACGACATGCTCGATTATCAGCGCGCCGTGCAGGGTTATTTGCTCGGCTTGGCCGCGGTGAGCCAGTATGCCAACCGGCAGGGTATGGCAGGCCTCGGTGCTCCGAATTCAACCGTGAACATCTACGTAACAACAACACGCCGTATACGTGGATTTGGCTTGACCTGCACAACGGTCCGTTGGTTCTCGAAGTTCCGCCCAAGGTGCTCGGTCTTATCGATGACATGTGGTACCACTGGGTGGTCGATGTGGGCGTCACGGGTGCGGATAAGGGCCAAGGCGGCAAGTACCTGATTCTGCCGCCTGATTACAAGGGCGATGTGCCGCAGCAGGGATATTTCGTGGTGCGGCCAAAAACCTACTGGGTCTGGGTACCCTGGCGCAGTTTTCTCGTCAACAGTGATCCAACCCCTGGCGTTGACCTGATAAGAAAGATGACCAAGATTTATCCGCTGTCGCAGGCCGGGAATCCGCCAACCCCGACCTTCAACGACGTCACGGGAAAAACGCTAAGCACGCTTGCGCCGGCGGACTACTCGTTCTGGGAGGCTCTCAACCAGGTGGTGCAGGAAGAACCAACCGACCCGATCGACGCCACAACCCTCGGCACATGGGCCTCCATCGGCATTCAGAAAGGGAAACCTTTTGCTCCCGACGCACGGATGAAGAAGATCCTCACGCAAGCGGCCCAGGCGGGTGACGCTGCGGCACGCACCATCATGTATCGCTGGCGGGGCCAGGATGGCTATTACTATCCGAACAGCGCATGGCGGCTGGGCTTCATTGGAGGCTACCAGTTCGAAGAAAACGGCGCTCTCAACCTGAACGCATACAGCGGCTTTTTCTTCTACGCCACCGGCATCACTCCTGCCATGGACTCCAAGATTGTGGGTGTCGGCTCGCAGTACATGCTGGCGTTCGTAGACTCCAAGGGCAACATGCTCGACGGCACCAAGAACTACCGTCTGCACCTCCCGAAGGACATCCCCGTGAAGGATTTCTGGTCGGTCATTGTCTATGACAATCAGACACGTTCGATGTTGCAGACGGACCAGGACTATCCGGCGGTGAGCAGCCAGACCAAAGGATTGCAAACCAATCCTGACGGTTCGGTGGACGTGTACTTCGGACCCAAAGCGCCTGCGGGCAAGGAATCGAACTGGGTTCAGACAGCTCCTAACAAAGGCTGGAATGCGATCTTGCGCTTGTACGGTCCGCTTGAGCCGTGGTTCAACAAGACATGGCGTCCAGGCGAGATCGAACTTCAGCCGTAAGGGTGAGGGGGCGGCCTTTCCTAGGTCGCCCCAATCCTTGCTTCAACATAGAAATTCGCACAGTACCTCGATTAGTTTGTGAGAAATCGCCGTGCGCTCGTAATCCGAGTCCGTCCCCTGCTGAGACACGCAACCCGGAAGTTGGCCGTACCCAGATGGTTGGCGTGAACAGGCCAACTCGCACTCTGTCTGGAAAAGTCGGCCAAGATCTGGTGAAGGCACGGCACGCCAACTTGCCGTATACGCCCAATCCGTTGAGGTGCGCAGCGCACACTTCGGTGGATCGTCGGCAAACCGAGAGTGACTGCCGCAACGAGCCGTGACGCTCGCACCGGATTCGTCAGTCGAACGGTCCGAGCGCTGGTTCTGGCTTAAGTGCTGGTGTAACTGCCTGTGTTGCCTGTAAGTGATTGATTTTTGGCTGCCCCCCAGGGATTCGAACCCCGATATGCTGATCCAGAGTCAGATGATCATCTACTTCATGGCGTGAAACATCCAACAAATTCGCGGTTACTCCGTAGCATCATCGAAAAGCGACACGCCTGTGTCGCCGGTGTGTCGCCAAATCGCGGGGAGGTGTAACTGCTGTTGCGCCGCGATGGCGGGGCGGTCTTTGATTGGTGAGCGTCAGAGGAAATACATGGTGGGCGAAACCACCTGGCCAAGAAAATACTCCCCAGCAGCGCATCAACGAAGCCCGGAGTTCGCTGAGGATCCGCTCTCAAAAGGTCTTTCGACACTGTCCCATCACCAGGGCGACGACATACGTTCGCCCATTTGGGAGATGAAGAGTTTTCCGCTCAGCACGCGAATCAACACGGTGCCGAACGACGACCCAGATTGCGTTGTGCCTTGGCACAGAGATTTGTCATCTCAGAGTACGCTCTTCGGGTAGACCACACGTCGCCCCGCTATGTAGCGAAGCCTCCTTTCGTGTTGATTGATTGCCACACCAAGCCTCGCCCTTATCCTTGTTGGGCCTGCTTCACCATCTCGACGAACACTTCTCGCGTCTGTGACGGATTGCTTACTTCCCGGGTGAAGGCGACCCGAGTTCCCTTCATGCCATCCTGGGTTTTCAGGCGCAGGTGGAAACCTAGGCGATCGACCGCTGTCATCTCCGCCTGCTGTGCTTCGATGCCGGCAAACCGTTTGGCGATGAGGATGAGCGCGTCTTTGTGGTCGGCGTTCATGTGCTGCATGATGTCTCGCTTGTCGTCAGCCAGCGGATCGGGTTGCGCTTGAGAGTAGTCTGACTTTGCTACCCACCCCATCACTCCAAAGCCGCCCACGTAATAAACATCGATTACATCCAAGCGATAAAAGAAGAAATCCTCAAAATCGACCCAGTACCCGCTGTCTGGGTAACGCGTCAGATAGACCGTACGCGCGGCCACCAGTTCTGGCTGCGGTATTCTGATGACGTTCCCTACCAACGTGACTCTGGATGAACCGAGCGGGTCTCCGCTGGCCCCGGGCTCTGTCACAAACAGGCTGGCGCGAGGGTCCACCTGCAGATTCTGAGTGTGCATGGCCATCGTGCTGATAAGGAAAATAGGACAGCCCTGAGCGTCCAGCGAATAAGGCATCAATGATCCAAACGGGAAACCCGGCTGCTTGCGCGACAGGGTCGAAAGACTACCAATGCGGCCCACATGCATCAACGTCCGTGCTCTCTCGGCGAACGACGGCTCGGGTACTGCAGGTTGACTGGTCGTCCCGCCACTCGCGTGTTTTGCGTTGGATGAGGAAGACATTGCTGATCACCCTCTCGGTATCAGGATAACCCTAGCAAAAGCGACTCCCTTTATGACATTTTCGCGTTGGCGGCAGCGAGTCGACTCCGGCTTCGAAAGCATTCCCTGAGACTGCACCTAATCTGCACCCAATGCTTGAGGCTACCGAGCTAAGTACATGAAGCGAAGCATGTTGTGGCTTACTATAAAATAGCCCTGTCGGTTTATAAAACCGTCGTCAAGAATTCGGCAATTATGCCATTGGCCGCCTGTGTGGACCTGCCCCAACCGTCCGCGTTAGCAATGATGGTCGCCGCCGCAGACTCGAAAGCAAGTGCGACTGCAGGGGACAGCGCTGCGATATTACGGCGTCGTTCCAATGACGGATGAGGCCCAGGTCAGTGAGTAACCTAGATCACCCGGCCGTACTCAACAGTAGTCGAAGCTCTGGCTCTGCAGGGCGGCCACGGCGAGGGGCAGAGCCAGCTGAAAGACCTTCCAGTGCGGTGATGACTCGATCTAGTCGGGCACGTTCTGCTTGCAACTCCGATCATATGTGGTGAATATCCATGTGCATCCCTTCCAGCGAGGTAACACGACTGGCGAAGCTGGGGGATGTCGGGTGAGCGAAAGATGATGCGGTAGAGGTACTGCGGGGCGCTGAGGAAATTACGGGAAGGCCTTTTCTGCTCCTCCCCCAGCCCCAGTATACATTTCTCCGCGCGAGTTGCTGAATGATCAGTATCGCGTGACGATCGGAGCATCAATCCGGGGGACAATAACCATCTCTACTAGGCACACACTTAGGAGGCTGCGGTGAGTCCGCTGCGTGCAACCATTCGTCCTTCCAGGTTGCCGTGCCCAAGTCTTTGAGCTTGCTACCGTTCGGAAGCGTTGTTTCTCCATCCATGATGAGCCGATCGAAATATCCCGGCGGGGATAATTTCTGTGTGACGACTTCCAACCGGTCGTCCTGCGCGAGACGGCTTACTCGAAAATCGGTGCCATACACCGTAATGTCTCCAGCGGCCAATATCTTAAACTTGACGTACCCCTGCGTGAACGCGCCGGGATTATCGGAATCGTTATCCACCAGCCACGCTTCCGTCCCACTTAACTTCTTCAGGGTCGCCTTGAGTTCGAGCGGCCTGCTTTTCGTGTTGAACGCGCTCCGGATTTGCTCCCACGCTGTCTCCGCGATGAGTTTCCGTTGGCCGATATCGAAGAGGCGCGTCCAGACGATAATATCCGGGTGGCCGTCGCTCCTCACCCTCCATCTGGCGGAGCGAGACTGCTTCTCGGTCACGCTCGTCTCATGCGATAAATCGATGTCCAGTTGCCGGAACGCTGGAATCAGTATGTCGATCCGCTTCGTCCGCAGGGCCATTAAATAATTCGGCAGGAAATCCGAGGGGAATGTCTTGTCGGCCGTCTGCAGAACCGGCGAGGTCCCTGTCGTATTCAGTTTCACTGTCCATGTTTTTTTATTTTTCTTATCTTCGACATCCCATTCACATGTTTCCGATAGAAGCAGTGTGGCGGTTGCGGCCGATCCGATATCGAACAGGCTTGCCTTTAGCACAGGAATGATCTTGGTCGTATCCAAAGAAGTCATTGCGGCGAGAATTTCATCGAAATCGTCCGGCGCGGCCTTGTTCAGCTGCTTAGTCTTATATACCTCCAATTCTGATTTGAGCTGGGTCTCGACGCTAAATAAGTACACGCCGTTGGCAGTTGCGATCGCGGCATCCGTGAGGAGGGCGCCGTGGAGCTTTGCATCTTTGAAGTTCGCGCCGGAAAGATGGGAAGCAGTGAGGTCGGTCGAACTACCGTCGGCAGCCGCTGAGAGATTCGCTTCTCGGAGATCTGCATTCGTCAAGATCGCGCCCGTTAAAGTCGCCCCCTGCATTTGAACTTTAGCCAGACTGGCAGAGCCCAAGTTGGCACCGATTAAGCGAATCCTGGACATCATTGCGCCTTCCAGTTGCGAAGTACTGCCGTCAAGGGAGTAAATATGCACGGAGTCCGCGGTCGCTCCCTCCAAGTTGGCGTTCTTTAGACTTGCGCCGGCGAGGTAGGCCTTGGAAAGCGTGGCGGCGACAGCTTCCTCGAGCACCACCAGTTCTTCCAAACCACCGGCTCGCATCTCGCGACGGACTACAAACGTCTTCTCGTCACCCAGTCTTCCCGTTCGCAATAGACTGTGGCGCGCGGACTCCACTTCCATCAGCGTCGCCGTTGCTGCAGGTTCGAAGCCCAGACCAGCAAGCGCCTCTTTCCAATCGGCTGCGCCATCGGGGTATGGCATACGGAATACAGCTGTAAATGAGCCGAACTGCGCGCCTTCGAGCGACGCGTTCTTGAACTGTACTCTCGTTAGATCTGCGCCGTTAAATCGCACACGCGCGAAGCTGGAATTTACCGCTCCGCCATCCTTCTTGGCAGGATTAAAATTCGCGCCGGAGAGCGTGACGCTCGACAGCAGGGCATCGTTTGCCTGCATTCCGGTCAGATCGGTCTCCGTGCGCTTTTCTATAACGGCATCCGTCATGTCGAGTGCGGTCCAGTTTTTACCGAAAAGTCCGGCGTTGAACTTGGTTCGGCACAGCTTGGTGCGGTTGGCGGTGTCTGCCGACCCGACTGCGGGTAACGAGTTGATGACAGTCGTTAAATCACGTCCGGATAAATCCGTGCCTACCAGGTTCGTACCGGAAAAATCAGCTTTGTCGAACTCGGCGGTTGTCAAGTCGAGGCCGGACAACATCGCCCCATGCAAGTTCGCCGAGTTGAATTTGGCTTCGTTCAGCGTGGCAAATCGAAGATCCGCATCGGTGAGGTTGCAAGCTGCAAAGTTTACCTTCGGCATTATGGAATAACAGCCGAGCAGGTTGGACATGTCGGTGGGAATGTCCTGCAGTGTGGCGCCGGTCAAATCCAGGCAACGCCAATCCTTCCCGAGCAGGTCAGCTTTCAGCGTAACTCCGCAAAGATTGGTCTTGCGATCCGCTGCGCTCGGATCTTTCCTCTGCATAATCGGGCGCTGAACCCCATAGACCACGGTCGTGAGGTCTGTTCTGGAAAGGTCCGCACCGGTCAGAGTCGCATTCGTCAGGTTGGCTGTGTGCATTTTGGCACCCGCGAGCTTAGCACCCGTTAAATCGGCATTCTCAAAATTCAACCCGCGCAGATCACAGCCGGTGAAATCGGCACCCTTGAGATTGGCGCCTTTGAATTGCGTGGGAGTCACCCTGGGATCAGGAAATGGAAACGGGTCCGGTAGGTTAAATAGGGCGTCCCTGAAATCAGCCCTCTCCAGAGAGCAGCCGGAGAAATTCGTATTATTGAAATATCCCTTGGCCCAAGTCGTATCGTTCAGAATTGCGATTTTTCCGTTTTCGCCGAAGACCGTATCATTGAACCACCCTTCATCGAGCTTGGAGCCCGTAAAATCGCATCCTATCAAGCGGGCGCGTTCAAAGTGAGACGACCGAACATCGGATTCTTTTATCTCGATGGCGATTGTATCGTCGGCAAAATTGAGGAGGCGCTTGTCTCTTTTCGAAAACGGTGGCAACTCGACCGGCTCGAACGTCCACGGACCGGGGGGGAATAAGGAGAACATGTCGAACTCGAGATAGAAATGGTCCTCCGGTTTCCTACGGCCTGCCATGGAACCAAGCCGGTAGTCTTTAATCTTCACGTAGTCGGTTCCACCCTTGGGACCGATTGAGGACCGCACAATCAGCTCTTGGTAAAAACAAGGCGATGTCTCCAAGACTCCCGCCCCGCAATCCTTATCGAATCTCAGGACGACATCATATGCATTCTCAACGCCGTCCTTTGTCATCGGCCGTGTAGTGAAGACGCAACGTCCGCCTCCGCCCATGTACAAACGAAGAACAGACGCGGCATTTCTGTCCTCGTCCAATAGGATTTCGTTATTGGGTCTTAGCGTGAAGAACCGCCGGCTGCCGACGAGACCCTGCGTATAGACGATAAAGTCGCCACAATAGAGATAGCCGTTCATCGTCGCTACTCCTCCTTCGGAACCGAGGGAATCCATTGGCTGATAGACGGTTCTGTCCGTCCACCCGGACCGCGCATAGCTTCGTAATTCAGGGTGAAAAGCGTGCGCCACTGGTCGACTGAGATCTTCGCCGCATTGACCCCCGCATCGCCTGCGGCTTTCGGCGTACGCGTCAGGTGCGAACCGTCAGGATTGTAGATGTCGAGTCTATAGTCGGACAGTTTTTCGCCCGGACGCAAATAAGACAGCACATAGATGAAGCCTTCCGGCTCGCAAGCGACATCCAGGTACTCGAGATTGTCATCGCTATCCCTCAGACCCATCACCGCGACGAGCTGGACGCCTTTCAGCTTCCCTGAAACTGGATCATTCTGTATACGGAATGTGTGTACATTCGTGGAGTCGCGCACGATCCAGCGCACGCCTTTGCTCTGAATCTCTACCGAATACCTCGCTGAACTCCGCACCGGCGTTTCGTCGTCCTCCGCTCGAACGTCGAAGCTTAGTCCGGGGTATGGATCTTCGAGAAGCCAGAGGGCATCGGGCGCAATAGGCTTCACGCTTGCCTGGGCCGAAAGCGCGATTCCTCTTGCCGAAAACGCGCTCCGAATCGATTCGCTCACATTCCCAGCATTCAGGTCCGGCGTGTGTTCGTGCTGGAGATAAAGTCTGGGTGCGATGTCGGGTATGGTGACGCGTTGCAGGGCCGCGGCCAGTTCCGGCGAGACTGTTCCAGCATCCAGCGTCGCTGTGAATTTTGCGTCCAAATCGAAGCTCAGCGCTCCGGCAAAACATTGGACCGGGGCGCCCGTAATATCGAATGCCTGCACGCGTTTGTTCGTCTGCTCCAGCACCAGGACGCGACCGTCGGCGGTAACCGTCATGCCTTTAGGCCCTCCCAGCAAGCCCTCCATCGTTCCGGCTCCGCTCATGGGAATAGCGACGGTAGCATCGGCATCGAGTTTTGGTTCGTCGTCCAGCTTCAGGATCTCGAACTTGTTGTTCTGATAACTCGCGCCGATAACTACACCGTTCGGATGCACCACGATCGCATCCAGATTGGTTTGGTGGAAAACTCCCCAACTCTTGTCCTGCGCATAATCGAAGTTTGTGGACGGATCGCTCAAATCCACCAAACGCAGGTGCTGCTGGTTCTCGCCGGAACCTCGCGGATCCAGATAGAAATTGCGCGCACTAAACTCGGGATTCGGATACGGATATACGAAGATTCCGGAAGGACGACGTTTGAGTACGTACAGAATCCTCGATTCATCCGGATCGCTTAGATTCCACTCAACCGTCGGCTTGATAATCTGCTTGGAAACTTTAGGTGGAAGGCTGTGCTTCGCGGCTGTAAATGCCTCTCGCATATCCGACGGAATTTCCGCATTCGGATCGTCGAGCACAGGCTGGAATGAGAGCGCCAATATCAACAGCGGCGCCGGGCCGAACTGGTCGAAGGCCATATAGGGCTGCACGGAAAACCCGCGACCAGGAAGTTTCTCGCCTTTTTCCGGATCTGCCAAAGTGCTGATCCCCTGGAATGCGTACATCTGCGAATCAAGTTTGTCAGTGCCTTTGTCCAGAGGGAGAGACTGTCCCGACGCCATCCAGGTGTAGCCAATCCGAAATGCGTGATTGTTCGAAGTGATATTCACTAGTTTGCTTAAGTTGTGGTCCGCTGGTCCGGAACCGGTGGGACTCCATACTTCTGAAGGTGCATCACTGCTCTCTTTCCAGATGTGCTTGCCATCCTTCACTGCAAGCCTGCTCTGGTGACTGTAGGTTGTATCCGCGTTGAGCGGAACAAGCCGCTCGATGATGTTGCCCTTCATCGTAATGGTGGTGGTCCCATCAGTGGAAACAGCAGCGACCCAATCGCTTATCCATGCTCCGCACAGCCATTCGTTTTTCGCATAAAGGTTGACCGTGATTTGTATATTGTCACCGCGGCCCGCCGCTACATTCGAGAAAGTGTGGTCGAGTGGAGACGACTTGTCCTTGCGATCAAAAGGCCCCAAATTCTGCGCTATACCGTTCTGGTGCTTGAGGGTCAGAGAGTAGTGATCGAAGCTGGAGGGCCACACGGCATCGGAACCACCATGTGCCGGGTCCGGCGACACGATGACCCTGACATCCAGGGCGCGGCTCAAATCGAGTGCATAAACACAGGGAGCATTGGTAACCGCTACCGTAGTGGAAATCATCATGCCGGCTGCCGAAGTGAGGCACATAATCCGCAATACCCACCCGGCGATTGGCGCCGCATCCGCAACTTGTTGGCCCGAAATTTTGGCTACGATTCTCTTGGCTACGAAAGTGAGTGCTTTGCTGAAGAGAACCGTAACGATCCCGCCTGCCGCTTTACGCAGGAAGAAACTCGGGTCCATTGTCTTGAGCCAGAAGTCTCCTTCACTGGACAAGACTCCTAAGAGTGCTTCCAGCAGAGTTGGGTTCGTGAAAATGCTGTAGAACCACTCTGTGGAATCCATTCCGACTCCAAAGCCGATCATCATACTCGGAAGGGCATAATTCAGGACCGCGGACGTATTACGCCCTAAGGCAACGACGTCGCCGTCGTCCGCTCCGGTGCCTAACCCCCCCAGCAGTATTTTCGCCTTCACCGCGCCTTCGATGAATGGAAACCCGATGGCGGTCTCGCGGCTCATCATGGGAATTCCAAAAACGCAGTCGCTCGGGCGGATGAAATTCAAATATTTCTTGGTCGGATTGCGTTGGTACTCAGGGATTGATATCCGGTCCGGCCAACCCTTGGGTTCAATCGCGTCTCCGTTGCTGTTCAGAAACTGAACGTAAGCACCCAAACAACGATTGGCCTTGTTCGTGATCCGGATGGTTATCTGTTGTGTGTCGCCGTCAAAGGAGATATCGTCGCTGATGTCGAGTCCCCACCCCGAACCAGGATTGGCAAGCGTCCATCTATATACGTCGGTGCTGTTACCCAGGCCGTCGTTTTGCAGCATCGAACGCGGAGCAGGATTCTGTACGACCACTCCCCGCTTGTCCTGCGTGCACGGCGTACCTTGCGCGCGCTGCCATACGACTCCATGGAATTTCGGGGTGTCTTTGGTCTTCTGCAAAACGTAATCGAGCGCTGTCTTCGCCGCGGCCACCGTTCCTTCGGACAGCTCAAATTGCGGAACTCTCTTTTTGCCACTGCTATCCGTCGGCCACGGGATGGGCTGACCATCTTTATCAAGGAGATCATCCGGTGGCTCGAATGGCGAGCCGTCAGCGTGTACCGCCTGGGTGTTCTTCTGCCAGGGATCGCTGCTCGAAGGCCCGTGGGTCGAAATATATCGCCACAGGTCGTCATAGATGTCCAAGGCTTCATCGATATATTCGTGGATATCCGCCGCAATTTCCGGATTCACCGAGGCAAGTTCCGGATGCTGGAAAAGGATTAGCTTAGCTGTTTCAAGGGGTCCGGGTATCAGAGCGGCATCGAGCAGGATGGCATCAGCTTCAGCGGATTCCAGCACGGCCGGGTTCACGCCGAGCTGCGCCAAGACCGCGGGCAATCGCCGTCGCTGATTCTCTCGTAAACGGCGGCGGGCGGCGATTGCTCGGCTTTGCCGCGGAATGTGAAGACCCGCGACGACCATGTCCCCGATCAACGCGCCCGGATCGCGCGCAGGCTGCGTCACGTAGTAGAGGCCTACGGCATCGCTCGGCAGTTCGACATTCTCAACGAAATGCGTGACCCCGAAAAGATGCGATTGAGGGATAACGGCGAGGGCTGAATTCTTGCTTCGGTGCGCCCCTAAAGTCTCGCTCGAGTGTGCGCGAATCGCATACTCCCGCCCATTCGCATGCAGCGTAAGAGGAGTATTCGGCGTACGCCATTTGTCAGGCAGGTTCACGTGGAAAGTGGTGGTGTAATTCGGGCGCATCGGCATGTTTCCTTAGGAAGATTCCTTCGATTTTCCTGACATCCTGGTTCCGTCGGAGAACGCCTCTTTCCGGCACGTGTGGGGTGCCGACTAGATACGCTTATTTTCAGGTCGGCACAGGGTATCACAACCGATTGCCTTTGAAGCGGCGCCCGGGGAAACGGTAGTGCATGGATTTAGTGTTGCTGACAAATAAGCTCATGGAGACTCCAAACATGGTCGGCTACACCTGCTTCCATGGCGGGCGTAACTCGGAGGGTCGAATGTACGCGGCAAAAGTTATACCACGCGAAATATAAGGCAAGCGCGGCCTTCAGGTTGTCGAGTTTCTTGCTGAAAGCATTAGTCAAGCGGGTAAGGCGCCGCAGATGCATTCTCATGCTGAGATTCGACTGTTCAACATGGCTGGTGGAGATGTGCTTGGGGGCAGGACGCCCGTCTCGAACCTTGGATATAACCCCCGTGATTCTTGGTGGGGAGTATCTTTCATTTCCGAACTGGCCATAATCACCGAACAACTTGACGAGTTGAGCGAAGTCAACCGTTCCGCCAAACACATCTTCAACTCCGCGCTCATAGAAGTGGAAGCCGTCAGTGGTCAATTGAAACCGCTCGTCGGCGAGTCGCACCTTGAGACTAGAAAGAAAACGCCGCGTAGTTTCCTTCGTGCGCTTACCGACCTCAACAGGGCACCAGTTTGCTCTCAGCGTCAAGCGCAACGAAAATCCAAGCGTCGCCAAGCTCCGGCGAATCACCGCGGCGAACATTCTTCGCCTTTTTGCCGACGAAACGCCAGATTTCATCGGCCTGAATGTAGTGAGCGCGAATGCCTCTCATAAGCGGGGACGTTTGCCGCACGGCGTTCGTCGCAGCCGTTTCCATGAGCGCCAGAACAGTTTGCAGGTGCAATCCGGTAACGCGCGAGATCGCTCTCACGCTCATGCCTTCCAGCATCATTGCAAGGGCTTTGGATGCCAGTTCCGGGTCAGTGTAGTGTTCGCCCAGTCTACGGGCGTCAGCGGCGAATGTGGCGAAACAGGAAGTACAGCGATAGCGTTGAATCTTGCGTTTGCCGTAGAAGCCGAATCCGCTTCACGGTATCGCGGTTACAGCGCTTGCAGGTCACATCGGCCTTGACTTTCTCGCAAGGCAAGCCGATGATTTGTTTGAGGTCGGCATTGCGGCTTACCCCGCGTGTCGATTAGCCCTGTCGTCAGTTCGCGCTGACGGCGGGGCGCTAATTTGTATTGAAGGCGCTGGCGGGAGTCGAACCCGCGTATCCTGTCCGGAGTTCCCTTTCAAGGGGACTGGGTTTAGCCACTTCCCTACAGCGCCCCAGTGGGGCATTCAAGGGTTCGCGCCCAAGAATGCCCTCTCCTCACTCACCCTCTTTTGGTGGCCCTCTCATTCGATACATACAGCCTCTCCCTTCGCTTGGATTGAACACCTAAAGTCACTATGTCTTGTCATCGACAGGCGCCCCACCATACCTACCCTTCTTGCGCGGTGCCGGATCGCCATTAATCCAGTCCACGCGAACTACCTGTGATGAGCCAAACCTGTGACATCATTCCTCCTGTTGCTCGCCACTGCATCTTGAAGTCTGTCCTACCTCTTGTACGGATAGCCAGACTTTGCTGGTGGTCCTCTTCGCACTCTCGCGACTCTCCAGTTCAGTGAGGTGGTTGCATCTGGCACGTTTGCCGATGTTAAATCATCGGTCCTGTGAAGTCGGCCAGTGTAGATCGTTTTCGGTGATCCTGCTCCCAACCACGGCCAGTTGCCCGTAAAACGCCCAAACCGCGCTCAACCACCGGCGTAGGTTCTTCCCCAACCGCTAAAGGAGGCGACTGGAATGAGAAGAAAAGCTACGCGCAAATCTGGGAATCAAAAAGGGCTGAAGACAAAGCTGGGGCTTCCGGATCTGGATCACAGCAAGAGTGCTGTGCTGAACAGCCTACGCTCGCCCGAATCGAAGCGCGGATATCGGCATGCGATTGATGAGTTCATTCAGTGGTTTCACTTATCGAGATGCCGTGCTCGACCGAGTGGCCAACTTGCCAGTGCCCACCCTACAGCCTGACTAAACAGGCCGCTGAAAAGGTCTGTTCGCGATCTGTAAGAGACTACCTCAAAAGGTCACTCCCGTCTCAAGCACTACCGTAGCGCTCGCAGTCCCAGGACCGAAAACATAGGTAGTGAACTCCAACTTCTTGTGGGAGAAACCCACTAGGAACCCTCGCTGGATGTTGAGCGCAGTGTGGTAGGCCGCGGTATGTTGCGCCACCGCACCCACATGAAGCCACTGCACCGGCGAGTACGTGAGTTGCGGCCAGGCGTAGTAAAAGTTTCCTGACTTGCTGGTGGTATCGAAGACATATTCATTGCCGATCGAGAGCACGACCTTTTTCTTATAGTTAAGAGAGGCTTCGCAGCCCGGGGCTATTCCGTTGAGCCGCCCGAAAACCCCACCGATCATCGGTGTGATGTCGAACTCCCACTTGTCACCGGCGCTGATTTTGCCGCGGCTGAGGTTGTAGCCCACCCACAGCGATCCCGTTCGCAGGGACTCTTCGTTGTAGCGTGATTCAAGGTGCAGCCAATGGTGGTCCACGGTTAATACAGGATCGACGTAGGACGTCCCCTCCGGCACGATGAAGCCATCGACCGTCAGAGTGTACGCCCAGGGTTGCTCCGCCGAGGTCGGCGTCTTGATGGATGCGATGCCCGGCCTTGACTGGCCAAGGGCCTGACCACTCACTAGCATCACCAGCAATGCGAGCTGTTGCGCGGCGTTCCTGCAATTCAGCGGTGGGCTGTCCCGCCTAAGCCATGTCGACAGAGCCTTCATGAAGTCCTTCGGATCGAGCGGGAACCTCGCGGAGGCTACCTCCTCCTCGCTGCTCTGGTTTTTGCAGGATCGAGCAATTTTACGTTCTTGGGGATAAGCACGTCACCTGAAAAGACTCGTCAGGGAAGTCCATGTGCCGCGACCTGGCGGAGCTCCGCTGGAGCCATGAGGGTGAATTGTGCGCTCCTCCGGACCAGGATTGGGCGCTATACGACCCACATGGATGACTTCCGGTTTGCCCGTGACTCGTCGACCACCGACGACCCGCGCAGAATCACCGCGAGTTCGTTCTTATGACTTTGGTAGGGCTAGTTGTTCCGGCTTCTTCCTAGGGTTAGACTTGCTGTCTCGCCGGCACGAGGTTGCGGTTAAGTGTCTCCGGTAGCTTTTGTTTTCACATCATCCACGAAGTGGAAAGGGAGTCCCTATGCCTTATTCTTCTCCTGGCACGAGCAAACAGGTCCGCACCGGAACTCGATCGAGGTTGGCTCGCAAACTGCCTTTGTTCCTCGCCTTAGTGGTATGGGCTCCATTCGTCTACGCCCAAGCCCCAGGGAAGACCCTGTCACCAAACCACCCACTGAACATCATTTTGGTGATACGCGATCAAACACGCTACGATCTGCCGATCGCCGCGGGTTACCACATGCCAGCCCTCGATCGTCTGGCGCAACAGGGTGTGGTTTTTCGCAATCACTACGTTGCGTCGGCCATGTGTACGCCGTCGCGTGCGGCACTGTTTTCGGGGCAGCCGCCACAGGTGAACGGGGTCTTCGATCAGATGGAGTCCATGAGCAAATGAAAAGTTGGCTAGAATCCGCAGCTCAAGGCTCTGTGGGCTAGTTGCAGCAGAATAGGTAAGAGAGAACAGGGCGTTCCTTGAAACTGAGCCCGTCCGATGGACGCTAGGGCGTTTAACACGACTAATCTGCTTTGACCTTGACCGGCACGACCCACGGCTTCAGGCTCATGGCCGCCGGCACATCAGCGGTATAGGCGTTATACAGCAACATGCAAGGAACGGGTTCGTAAATACTGGCCGAATTGTCGGGAGTAATTTTCCGCGAGCCTTTTCTAATCAACTTCCGGATTGCTTCTTTCCATGTTCCCACACTGAAGGGAATTGCGGTCATAAGAGAACAGCAAGGTCACGAAGGGTGTGGCTGGCACGTCGCCTTCAAAGCCGCTAAGGTGTGCACCACTCCGGCCCAAAGGTGAGCCATCCTTGCCCGGTACTGCGCGTTGAAGGCAATTCCCTAAAATCGTTCGCTGGTTGGCGAGCTTTCTCCGCCCTCTTTATGACCAGAGGGCGGAATTTTGTTGTGCTACGCTGATTTGATAGTGCAGTATTCCGATACTCTGTTTTTCTCCTAGGAGGACACATGCGGGCTTCTGTCCGCCGAAGCGATACTGTGTTTGTGCTGCTAATCCTGGTTTCTTTACTTGTGCCGAGTCCGGGAATGGCTGCATCGGATCTCCCTTCCACAACGCCAGGCGGAACAACGCGCACGTACTACATCGCTGCCGAAGAGATTGAGTGGAATTACATTCCTGACGGCAAGGATATGATGATGACCCGCGCCTTCGACCCGTATGCGCGTGTGTTCACAGAGCACGCAGCCGACCGCATCGGCTGCACGTATCACAAGGCCGTTTTCCGCCAGTACACAGACGAGACATTTCGAACTCTGAAGCCGCGGGCGCCCGAGCTGGAGCACATGGGCCTGCTCGGACCGGTGATTCGTGCCGAGGTTGGCGACACAATCAAGGTTGTGTTCCGAAATAACGCCAGCTTCCCCTTCAGCTTGCACCCGCACGGGGTGGCCTATACGCGCGACTCAGAAGGTGCGATGTACGGCGATGGCATGGACCACCCAGAAGCGGATGGCCTGGTTCCGCCGGGCAAAACGCACGTGTACACCTGGTTCGCGCGTGAGCAAGCCGGACCGGGACCACAGGATGGTAGCTCCGTAGTATGGATCTACCACTCACACAATTACGAGCCGAAAGACGTGAATGCGGGACTCATCGGGCCTATTGTGATTACCCGCCGCGGGATGGCGCGCCCCGATGGTTCTCCGAAGGATGTTGATCACGAGTTCTTTGCCCTATTCATGATTGTGGACGAAAACCAGAGCCAGTATTTCGAGCAGAATGTCCGCGCCCATGTCCCGGATCCTGCCAAGCTCAACCGGCTCGACCTCGTACCGGCGGATCCGGATGGCAACGCCGATCTGCCTTTGGGGCATGGATTCGCTATAAGCAATCTTAAGTTCACCATTAACGGCTACATGTACGGCAACGGTCCCATCATGACCATGCGAAAAGGCGAGCACGTGCGTTGGTACGTGATGACCATGGGGAACGGTTTCAACTTTCACACTCCGCACTGGCACGGGAACCTGGTGAGCGTTCGTGGTCAATATATGGACGTAATCCCCACCATCGGGCCCGCACAATTCGTCACAGCTGACATGGTCCCGGATATGGCCGGCACATGGATGTTCCATTGCCACGTCGACGACCACATGAAGGGCGGCATGCAAACCATGTACAGGGTGCTCGATTCCGACGGGGAGAAGAAAAAGTTAGCGAGCGGTGAAAGCGCTGGCCACGCACACCAGCAGGGCAGGTGATTGCACGGCACGTACGATCATGGCATTCGGGCAGTATTCACGAAAGAGAGCGACCATTATGCGCGAATTGAGCATCCACCAGTAGGCGGTCAGTATGTCACGAAGCCCATCGTCGCCGCCAACTCCGGCCAAACTCTCGACTGGTATCCACGCATTAGCTTGCACCACGGCAAACCATCCCCTGAGATCGCGCGCGAATGCTGGATATAGCCCGAACCGCTTGGACAGCAGTCGAGGGCGTCCGTCAAATGCCCAAAAGCGGGGCCAGGTCAATTCCCACCAACGACTAGGGTCTTTCGATTTGCGCTTGCGTTTCTCTAGAGAATCCCTTCTTGTTTGTAGGTAGGCGCTAAAGAAGCGGGGCACCGCCCCGCTGACATCCAATTCAGTTTGCCAGTTCTGATCGGGTACGAAGAGATAGTTGCGAGGATTAAGTTCCCCGTTCACAAAGCTCGCAGCATCAACTGCCTCTCTAAAATAGTGTTGTTCGCGTTTGGGGAGAGCTTCTACTTGGCGATTCAAAGGTGATCTGCTGCGTCCCGGAAATGACGGGTACGAAGACGCGCGTGTCATTTGGAATGGCATGGTAGCCCGCACGCCGGGTCTGATCGCGCGGTGCGTCGACGTAACCGATGTGCAAAACGCGGTCCAGGCCGCCTCGCAGGCCGGAATCCTTACCGCCATCCGATGTGGAGGCCACAGCCTTGCTGGTTTTAGCACGTGCGATGGCGGCATGGTGATTGACCTGTCGCGAATGCGCCAGGTTACTGTTGATCCGGAGGCCCGCCGGGCAAGGATCGCGGGAGGCTGTCTGTTGGGATCGATTGACACCGCAACACAAAAAGCCGGACTGGTCTTTCCTGCGGGCGTCGTCTCTCACACCGGAGCTTCCGGGCTGATCCTGGGCGGAGGAACCGGATGGCTTACCCGCCGATTCGGGTTGTCATGCGACAACGTCGAAGGGTTCACTCTGGTTACTGCAGATGGTTCCAGCGTGCGCTCCAACTCAAAGGAGAATACGGACTTGTTTTGGGCCTTGCGTGGAGGCGGCGGTAACTTTGGAGTAGTGACCGAATTCGAAGTGAAACTCCATCCGCTGACTTCTGTGGTGCTCGCTGAAGGACTATGTCCCGAGGCTGACATTCGACGGCTCCTGGAGTTCTGGAGAGACTTCATGGCTGAGGCGCCCCTCGACTTGAAATGGAACGTTGATTTGCGCCTCGCCCCTCGTAGCAAGAGGGTGCCCGTTGAGCTCCGCGGACGGCCAGTGGCTGGCAATTCTTTGGTTTGGACGGGTGACCCCGAAGGCGGGCGTCCATACTTGGAGCGTGCGCTTTCCATTTGCAATCCGGATTCTGTGAGCAGCAGGATTGTGTCGTTCCTAAATCTACAAACCATGGCGGACTCCGATTTCCCTCGTGGCCGTCGCTACTACACCAAATCGGGTTACTTCACATATCTCGACGACGGCAGTATCGATCGCATGATGGAGGCGGTCGCCGCGATGCCTTCATCGGAAACCCTTATTGAACTCGCCTATCTTGGTGGCGCCGTGGCCGGCATTGCCCCGAACGAAACCGCATTCGGCGATCGCAGCGCTCCTTTCATCATGAATTTGCTGGCAAACTGGTCGGACTTGTCCGCCGACGCAGGAAATATCTCAGGGGTTCGCGGACTCTTCAACAAACTTCGGCCGGCGATGAAGCCGGGTGTCTATGTAAATTTTATGAGCGGTGACGAGCAGGATCGGGTGCCGGAGGCTTATCACGAACGATGGGACCGAATGGTCGCGGTTAAGTCACACTATGATCCGAACAATTTCTTCCGGCTGAATCAGAATATTCCACCAGGGAAGCCCGCGCCAAAGAGTTCGTAGTTGACCCGTAGCGAAAGGGGCACAATGTCGGCGGCAAATCAAATAGGGATTCCGCTACGTGTTTGCGAAGAATACCGATGTTAGGCCGCCCGCCGCTCTGATTCCGTGACAAAAGGATCGCTCATTGCCGGGCTCAGTTCTTCGAACTGAAGAGCAACCTGACGCGCTGGGTCGGCCTTGATTCCTAGCAGACGAGCAATTCTGCCCTTGGCTTTCGTAGGCAACAACTGGGCCAGCTTGGTTGCCACTTCGTCCCCGAATGCTTTCTTCTTCGCCTCAGTCAGATGATGGGCCATCACTTCGAGCATAAAATCTGCATTGGTCGGAATTGCTGACTGGTAACCGTCGTCCGCAGTCATCTCAGGCGGCGGGATGAACTGAACCGTTATCCGATTGCGTTCGTCAGGGCGAAGGCGAAGCGTTCGCATCGTAATATCGATAAGCTTTTGAGCTATTGCACGCTTCTGCTCGATTTGAATATCTCGCGAGTAAAGGCGTAGGTAGGGCATCGGGCACCTCCACTACGTTCAAACTAGTAGAAGCATTTCTCGTGCCAAGAGTTGGGCACCGAACGGATAGAAAATAAACGGCTTACTCATCCAGACGGTGAGGGCACCGGGAAGAAGTCGCTGCCGACGCGTAATTCTTTCCCGCGAATGCGATCAAGATCCTGCCAAAGGCAGGTTCATCGCGAGGTTATACCCTACCAACGAGTGCCGCTGGATGGCTTCGGTAGTTGCCGTCAGGGGGACCTCTGGATTCGTGAGATGGCGTCGATAAGGACAAAGGCTTCTGGGTGGTCGCCTGCGGCCGTTGCTGGAAATGTCTGCTGGAGACATCTGCGCCATTGCGGAGGGCACCAAGCCGAGCATGGCGCCGCAACAGCAGATTAACCCGAAGAAAAAACGTTTCATGACAGTCACATCCTTAAGCCGTCGCAAGACTGGTTTGATTGCGCACTATGCCCCAGCAACCACAATTGCACAAAGCACTTGGGACGTGCCCCAAATGGGAGTTGGCCCGCGGCTGGGACCAGCGTTTCACCGGGCCGCGAACGACGATCGCAATTCCTTCCAGCTCTCGCATAGCTTCAGGCTTGCTCGTGATTTGGTGAGCAATTAGGCACGCCTGAGATTCGAGAGTTGTTGCTGAGGCCACGATGTTTTACGCTGTACCGAATCGTCAAAGATACGTGCACGGCCACAACCTACCCAGGAGATTTTTCCGATGGTTCTGCGCCCGCTTTCCCGCTTTGCCGCACTGATATTGCTGCTGACCACGGCTTGCCTGCTCAGCTTTGCCCAGGGACAGGTGCTTCCGGTTCCACTGGGCACCCGGCTCGATCTCACGCTCAACACTCCGCTATCCTCGCAGTTCTCGCAGCCCGGCGACCAGTTCACCGCCGACGTAGCCGACGGCGCTTACAAGGGGGCAATTGTTCACGGCACGGTCCGGTCGGTCAATCAATCCGGCCACTTCAAGGGATCGGCCGAGATCCTGCTCAGCTTCGACTGCATTGTCTTGCGTGACGGACGACGCGCCAACTTTGGCGCCGAGGTCATTCAGATTTACCTCCATGGCGACAAGGTCGGGAATGAAGGCGCAATCGAAAGCTCGGGACAGGGTCAGTATACGTGGCTGCGCGCCGGACTGGGTTCAGCAGTCGGGGCGGGGTTGGGCGGATTTTTTGGCAGAGGCGAAGGGGCGGCGATCGGCGCTGTCGCCGGTGGAGGCGCGGGAGCCGCGTCCAAGGCCCTCAGCAAAAAGAAGCAAGTCGAACTGCAAAGTGGCGCGGAGTTCGAAGTTCAGGTTTTCCGGAGCTAGAGCGTTTTCACACTTGGTGCGTAGGGTGGAGCACCGCTTTAGCGGGTAAGACCACTGCGCCCTTCTTATCTAGTTTTTGAAAGCCACGTTCTTTAAGCAATCTACCAAAAAAGGCAGCATCGTGTGTTCCTTCGACAACGAAGAGGTAATAATCCATGAAGGTCACCGAATATCCAGTCCACGATCGCGGACGACCCGGGCTAGCATGTCACTGCTTATCGTTTCGCTGACCCAGGTTCGTGGCTAGAATCGAGATGGTACGCAGCGACTGAGTTGTCCGACACAGGAATAGCGTTAATGATGGCGATACGTGCCCTGGGCGAGCGGCGACAGATTACTATTCGCGCATGAAACAGAAGCGCGTTATCCATCCTGGCGCACGACGATGAGGTGCTCACCGGGCAACACCAGGATCTTCTTCGAGCCTTTGAGCTCTTTCAGATAGCCGACGTACTGTCCGTTAATCCACACGCCAGAACTCTTTTCGACGTTCGTAGCACCGATGAGCTCGATCTCCCCTAAAATCTCGCTACTCTGCGCGTACAAAATTGCGGCGAAGGACAAGAGCAAGCACGCAACCAGCAAGCGTTTAAACATTTGCACATAGCGACACGGTGGCATAATTCTGCTCCTTGGCCATCCGACGAAAAGGGGCGGCGCGCCTTTACTGTGGACTTGGCGGAGTGCTTTGCTCTTTCTTCCCCTCGTTCTTCTCGCCAGCAACCTTGTGTCCGGCCTCGCTCACGCCGGATTTTGTACCCTCGCCAACGGCTTTGGCCGCATGACCCACACCTTTGCCGAGGTCCTTGCCTGCTTCGATCGGATGTCCTTCCTTGATCTCATGGCCCGCCGCCTTGGCGCCGCGTCCAATGTCGCCCGGCGCTGTGGCCATGACTTTTCCTCCGCCGACGTTCAGATGCGAGAGCGTTCTTTCGTCCAGCGTGCCAGTCTCTTTGAGCCCCTTCTCCTGTTGATACTTAAGGATCGCCCCGCGGGTCATCGGTCCCATCTTTCCATCAGCCGTTCCAGAATCGTACCCCTCATCGTTCAGCTTCTGCTGGGCGGCGCGGACTACATCTGGCGTCAAGTGGATCGTCCCCGGAGCCGTCTGTGCCGCCTCATTAGTTTCGCCATGTTGTTTATCGACCACCGCGCCGGATGGTGCTTGATGGGAGTTCGCCTGCGCTCTCATCGTTCCCAAGAGCGCCACTACCATTAAGGAAGCAATAGCAAAATACACCTTCATGGTGCTCTCCTGACTGGCCAACAGATGTGATGCTGGCGGCGACGAGGGGTTTGCAACAAGCTTGTCGCGACATCCCAGGTTTGCCGAAACCAAGAATCCGGCGCTCTACTTTTACTCCGCCGCACCACACCGCTCCCGCGGCGTAATGCGGTCTATTTTTGCTCCGGAGCTTCTCTACTGTGTATTACGGGACCGGAACGAATGGGTTACAAGTTTTTTCCACGCTTCACATAGCAAACGTAGTGGCGGCGCTTAAGTTGTCCTGAATTGACCGTTCTTTGGCTGCACAATGTGCAATTATCGATCATGGCTAACAACAGCTCAAAACAAGAATCGGCAAGAGCTACCCTCATCGGGATCAAACAAGAAATGGCGAAACCTCGCATCGCAAAATCTGCTCGCGGCCTGGGGCCTGAACAGGTGGCTATGTTTCCTTTGAGCGGCAGCGCGTGGCCCGGACTGGCACGTCCATCCCGCCGCCCTCACAGGCTCGTGACACATCCGGGATCTCTGTAGATTCGGGTTTGTGCGCGGGTATGCCCCACGATTCAGCTTTCTCCGGTAAGAACTGTTTCCCCCTTAGAACACACCGAGCAAACAACATCGGCGATTACGAGTGCCCGACTCGCAAGCTGAGAAGTATCACTGAAGAGGTCGCTCGGAGGATGCAATAAGAACGTTGATGTGAACACATATACCGCCGCGTTGAAGGGCGCGGTCCTTCGCATTGGCGCTTCGGCGTTGTACCAGATCCAAGCAACTCGCGCGGTCGAGCCACAGTCATCGTAGTCCGCAAGCGCGTCAACGCTGCAAGACTCTCGACTGAGACACGCCCTTAGAAATGCCATGACCAGAGTTGACAAAACAACCAGTTCGTCGGCAGCTATCCGGCTTTTGCACTTAGTGCTACGCTCAATTTAGCAGGAGAGGCACGCCCTTAGAAAGGCCATGACCAGAGTTGACAAAACAACTAGTTCGCAGTCGTCCACGGCACTAGCTACGAAAAAAACAAAGCTTTCCTGCCCGCCAATTCCGAAGGATGCCGTGAGCAGTCTACTCCCGACGATGGCCAATGCGGAGCCGCACTTCGCCGCCTTTCTTGTGCTACAGGCGGCCGAAACTGCTCTCCCGTTCACTGACGCGCATCGCGGCCTGAATGACAGATTCATGCAGGCAGCTTTGCGTTCGATTGGTCCGCGTGATGCTCTGGAGGCACTGCTTGCCATCCAGATGGTGCGCACCCATAATCTGGCGCTCACATACCTGGAGCGTGCGGGAGGCAAGGGTCAGACCGTACTCGGAGTACAGATGTTTTCCAATTTTGCCGACCGGCTGTTGCGGACATTCACGGCCCAAATGGAGACACTGAAGACATATCGCACGAAGGGGGAGCAAAAAGTGGAGGTCAAGCACGTTCATGTCAACCGCGGCGGCCAAGCCATCGTCGGGGCTGTGAGCCATAGCGGGGGTGGTGGGGATGCCGACAAGAAATAGCAACGAACCCCATGCGCAGCGGAGAGGGTGGCTCAAAAACGGCAATCCAGTGGGCGACTTAAGCGTCGCCCCGCGCTGCGGTGCTAAGACGCGATGGGGAACGCCATGCAATGGCCCCGCTATGCGCAATGGACGCTGTCGGATGCACGGAGGAGGCAGCACTGGACCGCTCACGCCGGCCGGGCGGGCTCGTTCAGCGCAGGCAAACTGGAAACATGGCTTCCGGTCTCAAAAGGCTAAGGAAAAGGCGAAGCTGCTCCGAGACTTTCTGCGGAAGTGCAAGGATCATTGCGAGGCTCTCCGGTCATCAGGGTAGTGAGCCGTGCGACCGAGGATCCGCACCATTGGTCGGCGGCGGACATGGGACAAACCATTACGATATTCTCTACGGCTTGCCCAAATACCCCGCGAAGCTGCGCCCGCCAAGTGCTTGATATTGTGACCCGACAGATTGCGCGGTTCACCTGCCCACAACCACAAGATTTCGGGCAAGCTGCACAGGGAGCAGGAGCGAATCGTCGTTAGTTGCAGCGATGCCGACAGACCGAGGTCCCAATGAAGAGCACATCAACTTTGGGCTGGTTCTACCCCTCGACATTTTCTTGGAATTGCTCAGTTGTTGTTTCTTAACAGAATCTCCACGACGTCCTTCGGATGCCGTGAAACGTCTGCCGTCCAAACACCGAACCCGCCATGGCCGTTTACCGCCCGTACCCATTCTGCTAAGAACTCCCGCTTAGTTTGTTGCTGCTGATCATCCAGTCCCTTGACTTCGAGCACCAGTGTCTTCCCGTTTGTCAGCCGAACCAAGTAGTCCGGCCGGAATTTGTGAATGATCCCTTTGAACGAGTATGTGATCTCAAAACCAATGTGGTCATTCTTCACCCAGGCGCGCACATTCTGGTTGCGATCAAGCTCAAGAGACTCGTTCGCTTCCCACCGGCTGTCGTAGACACACATATTGATGTGCGAGCGTTTGGTGTGCTCGCACGCCTTACCGGTGTACCAAGGCAGCATGTCGCCCGTGGAGCGGATTGGCCGCTCCGTGTCGAACACTGGCTCCAAGGTAAGGGCGTTCTCAAAGCGGATTGCCTCCCAAATGTGCTGCACAACTTTGGTCATGCTCAGCGTGATGACGATCCTTCTCCGTTTGTCATCCTCATTGAACAAGGGAGGATCGACCACCACCCTTCCACTCTCGATGTAACGCTCCACTAGCCGAACCAGTTGGGCCAGCAGGTAGTCTCGGCTGCCTTTCCAGGTGGGAGCCATCTGCTCGTAAACCTCGCTCGCAGTTTCAAAGACGATCCGCTGCATTCGGAACCGCCGCGCGAGCTCCTCCAGATGAATTTCCTTCAACTTAGTGAAGTCTGGCTTCCCGTCGATCATTGGCGCCAGCTCTGCGATCATGGGTGTCTGGTAGGCGTCCAGCACCAGGCGTTTCACTTTGCTAGTATCCAGCGTCAACTGCGGCCGATATTCGTGGTCAATCCGAATCACATTTGGCCACGAGAGCTCATATTCCGCGCGCCGCTCGGGCATTGGCTCAATTCTGGTCTTTCCTGTCGCCGGTGGCGGGGGCGGAGCATCGGCGCTGCCCTCGTGGGGCAGAAAGGTAAACGGCACTCCAAATCTGGCTGGCGCTTCTACGCGGCGGGGCGAAACCCTCTAGACCGTCGCGCAGGTATCCGTCGCGATCCAAAAGGTTGACTATTGCCGTTGTGTCCACCCCGAGTATCCTTACCGGGCGGCTGCTCCTGCGATAGCAGCCACTCTCGTACCGCTTCTTTGCGGTAGAGGATCATTCGACCCACGACAACGCGCGGCGGCCCGATACGACGGCGCTCCCACCGGTCAATTGTTCGCAAGGTTTTCCCCAATTCCTTCGCGAGCTGTTCACGCTTTAAGTAACCTTCGAGCAGTTGGTCAGACATTGTTCTTATTCTCCTGGTCGCCAGCTAAGTCTTACGGACCGACTCTGGTGTCACCAGTAAAGCGCACGAGTTATGGACGAAATTAGCGAAAAATGAAAATTCTGCTTAGGTGACAGAGGCTCATAAACAGCGGGCAAGACACAGACTCATGCTCTTGAGTTGGGACGGTATTTTGTCCATAGGTCGCGGAGGAAACCCATGGGCTCTCAAGGCTTTTAAGCACTTGCTCATTGATGGGCGAAGGGATATCTGTCAACTTTCCCCGCAGCTGCCCTCCACGCCGCGAAGAGTCTCCGATCCAGTAGGACATTATCCTCAGGACCTTTCGGATCAAAATTGGTTTCTTCGATTGCCCGCCTGATGATGCGCGAAGGATATTTATTAAGTCCCGCGGCCGAGAGGCACGCCGCGAAGAATGGCAGGTGCTCAGCTTTGCCCGGCCGGCTGCTGTTGTATCGGCGCCGCGGTTTGGAGCCCCTTGCACCGACGTAAATCACAACCAGGGCCGTCACGTAGCTATACAGTGCAAAGCGCCGGGGACGTCCTCTGGGATCGAAATTCCGGGCCGCGTCCCGCAGGAGGCAAATGCTGTAGCAAAATTGGTCCAAACCGCTGTAGCGAAGTTGCTCCAAACGAACCATTCTGATAATGGAGTCCACCAACATCCGCACCACTTTCTTGACGATCTCATCGTCGCGGCTGTTGGCGGTGGTTATCATTGTTCGATACCGCGCAAAAAAGGCGATAAGGTCGCCCTCCAGGTTGGACATTTCCATTGCCGCGTCATGCGCTTTAGCTTCGAATCTGGCTTTGAGTTGAAACTGGGCCTCTGCTGCGAGTGAATCTATGGCGAGTAGGAACTGCTCCGCACACTCCGCGACCCGTAGTAAGTTGTTCCTCATCTCCTTTCCGGACTGCCTTACCTTGTTTTCGTACTGGACTTCCCAACAATAGATCCTTGTCGCCATCTCGATTTTATTCAGCACGCAGGCCATATCTATCCCATCGTGCAAAGGCCGCAAGGTGCTGGCGATGCGGTTGCAGTCTCGGTCGCTTACGCAGTGCTCGAGTGTCGGCGCCATTTCCGCCATAAGCACGCTTGCAATGTTAAGCAATCCCTTCGACTGGCACCGCGGACAACAGTCCGTGTGTAACGTAGTAATGCGCCCGCATCTGCTACACCACATCGCAGCGGCCAACGGCAAAAACTTAAAGGCGCTGTCGATGCGCATGAAATCTCGGTCGCTCAGTGTGATACTCTTAGATGTTGAGAGCTCCTCTTTTTTTGTCATCGCCTCTTCCTCTTGTCAGCGTTTCTGAAAATTTCGCCCATGCGATTGCTAGCGTCCCGCAGGGCTTGGTCAGCCACATGCGCATAGCGTTGCGTAGTCTGCGACTGCGTATGTCCGAGCAGCTTGCCGACGATGTGAAGCGATACTCCGTTCGAGACGAGATGGGAGGCGAAGCTGTGCCGCAGATCGTGAATGCGAAGTGTCGGCTTCGACTTCGTAATAGTTCGCCGTTTTCCCTGGACTCTAAACACATCAGATAGGCTGGCGGCTTTGCATATTTGTACCCACGGCCGACGTAAAGTGACGCGAGGCTCTCCTTTCGCACCAGGGAAAAGCGGACCCCGGGCGCTGGCGGTCCGCTTCATTCGGCGGAGCAACTCCAGTGCCGCGGCGCTCAAAGGGACGTGTTCGATTTTTTTCTCTTTGGTGTGATGAGAGGGTTTTGTCCAGATTCCGCGTTGCAAGTCGAATTGGGGCCAATCCGCTTTCAGTACCTCCCCTTCGCGAGCTCCAGTCAGGAGCAGCAACCGCAGCGCGTCGGCCGGGTTCTGGTCGGGGTATACATTAAGGGCTTTTGTGAAACGCTGCAGCTCCTGTTCCGTCAGCCATCGTTCCCGCTTGTCTTCCTGAAACCGCGGGATGCCGCGCGCTGGGTTGTCGCCTACCCATTCCCATTCCTCTGCCAAGGAAAACATTTTGGAGAGCAGTGCGAGCACGCGGTTGGCGCGGTAGGGTGTTGCTTTGAACGATGCGTGCAGCGTCTCCATGTCACGTTTGCCAACGGCCTGGAGGTGCAACGAGCCGAGCGCCGGGCGAATGATGTTATCGATCATCTCCCGGTCGTTACGCACGCTGGAGGCGCGCTTATGAGTTACCGCGTAGCGCTTCAGGTATTCCGTCGCCAGATCGTTGACAGTGGGCTCTAAGCGATCTTGCTGACGCGCTTGCAGGGGATCGTAGCCGTCCATGATCCCGACCTCTCAGTTGCATCGAGCGCTCGCGCGCCGCGGTCGCCGTCAGCTCGGGATAGCGGCCGATGGTATAGCGCCGC
Organism: uncultured Acidobacteriaceae bacterium; assembly: GCA_963748225.1. Taxonomy (GTDB): domain Bacteria; phylum Acidobacteriota; class Terriglobia; order Terriglobales; family Acidobacteriaceae; genus Bog-257. Next base: position 105,667 of record CAVVHW010000004.1, on the reverse strand, counting down.
TTGCGGCCGTGGATCCGATACTCCAAAACAAACGAAATAACGCCCGCGCTGGTGACCCTCACCCCGAATCCAGGCACTTCGCCGTCCCATGTGATCCGGCTGCCCTGCTTCGGAGGTTCCAGTTTCGCAATAACTTGCTGAAGGATTCGCCGTTTCATGGAGCACATGTCGCCACTGTGTCGCCAACAGCTGGCACATCTGTGGCTTTAAGTGTCTACCAATGTCGGGCAGGAGTCAACTATGTCTATGCAAATAAAAGGAATCGGTAAAAAATTTTGGCTGCCCCCCAGGGATTCGAACCCCGATATGCTGATCCAGAGTCAGCTGTCCTACCATTGAACGAGGGGGCAGCAGCGTTTGCGATGGGTGCACGCGTGGCAAAGCACACGCACTAATCGGATTGTATGGGTTGCGCGAAGAGAGCGTCAACTTCGCGGCAGCGGCATGCCCTCGGCAAATCAGCTGACTGCTCGAATTTCGCCTGAGTCTAATTCCGTGCGAATCCAATTCCTCGTGCATTCACGCAGATCAGGATTTTTATGGAGCGCGGCTGCCGGCGGCCAGCGGATAGAATGGACATCAGTTATTTAGTGGAGGAACTTTTTTATGTCATCCATGATGGGCACCGTTGCCTTGTCGGGCGACTCAACCGAAGTCGCGCGGCGTCCCCTTGAGGTCGCGCATTGCGCTCTGGTCGTCGTCGATATCCAGCAGAAGCTGTTGCCTCCTATCTTCAACAAGGAAATGTTGGTCAAGAACTCGCAGTTGCTGGTGCGCCTGGCCAAGATTTTGTCGATACCCATTATGATGACGACGCAATATAGCAAGGGACTGGGCGCGACGGTTCCAGAGGTCGCTTCCCTTCTGCCCGAGGTCACCGCCATCGACAAACTGGAGTTCGGTTGTTTCGGCAGCGATGTCTTCCGCGCGGGACTCAGGGCGCTTCCCGGCAATCGCAACACTCTGTTGTTGTGTGGTATGGAGACGCATATTTGCGTTATGCAAACGGCGCTGGGCGCGCTCAACGACGGATACCTGGTACACGTCGCCTCCGATGCCGTGAGCTCGCGGGCGGAATGGAACTGGCGCGTTGGGCTGGACCGCATGCGGGCGGCGGGCGCGGTCATCTCTTCTACCGAGATGATGATGTACGAATTGTTGCGTTGTTCGGGGACAGCGGCGTTTAAGGAACTCCTTCCGTATCTAAAAGACTAGTGCGAGCCTCCGTTCGATGAAGGACCCGAGCCCTCACGGCGCCAGACCAGGTCCCAGCTCTCGCGACGGTCAACGAATCCTGTGATCTTGCCGCTGGCGTCCCGCTGAAAGATTTTTCGGATGCGCGGTTGCCCCGGGTTGAAGAGAACGTCGCGCACTTCTACCTCCAGAGGTTTCATGGGTCGGCCCTGGCGGCCGCCGACCAGTTGCTTGCCGTCCCACTGGATCAGGTAAACAAGATCCGAGCCGCCTACGTATCGGCCGACATATTGCTGCAGCTCTTGAGCGGGCAATGAGATCGCTGGAGGATCCTTCATCACCGCGTAGGTGTGAATCATGTACAGCTTCCATTCTCCCCCGTCGCGGCGCCAGGTCTCGGTTGTGAGATAGCGAGACGAGAGCATCTGGCCGTGGTAGTTCTCCTGTTCATCGTCGGTGTGAATTACGGTGGCCAGGTCGCCATCGATGTGAGCCGAGTAGTCCGCGATCTGGAGCTTGCCGGAGGCGCCGGCGGGCAGTGGCTCAAGCTGCTTGAGGAATTCGGCACGATCCAGGATGGCGCCATTCTCGTCTACGTAAACGGCATCGGCGGCGAGGACCTGCTCCCAGACCTTGCGATCGCCGGGCGCGATGGCGTCGAGCAGCGCCTGATCTTTGGCGCGCAGCATCTCTGTGGTTTTGTCGGAAGTGCCGGGTGGCATTTGCAAGGCGAGCGCAAAAAGTAATGGGACGATAAGCATGGGAGTGCCATCCTAAGTGGATTGCCGCAGCGAGTCCGGCGTCGCGGCTGTTGCTTAGACGCGAGGGTGCGGGCAGAGATAGCGGCACTGCTCCGGCCTAGCCAAATGAAGGCTAGAACGGGTACCCCACGATTCACAGCTCACCTAATGTTCGTGTTCATGTTTCGAATGCGAATGCAGGTGCGGATGGGTGTGGGTGACTGCTCCGTGCGAGTGCCGATGGGCATGCACGAGATTGGCCCGGAGCAGCAATTCGTGGTTCGACAAAATCTCAGTTGGCGTCCCACTGGCGCCGATTCTTCCCTCCTCCAGCACAAGAACGCGGCTGGCGATGTCCTCCACAATCTCCAACTGGTGGGTCGCAGTTATCACGGTTTTGGACGATCCCTTCCACTCCTGAATCAAATCGATGAGCTGGCTTTGGCTGCGCGGGTCGAGGGTCGAAGTCGGCTCGTCGAGCAAAAGAACATCGGGATCGAGCACAATCACCGAAGCCAGCGCGACGCGTTTCTTTTCTCCCCCCGACAGACGATGGGGTGGGCGATCGCGAAGATGGGCGACGCCCATCAACTCCATCGCTGCAGCAACTCTCGACAGCACCTCTTCCTTCGACCACTGCATTTGCAGCGGACCAAACGCTACCTCGTCGAACACCGTCGGATTAAACAACTGCACATCGGGATTCTGGAAGACAAGGGCTACCCTTTTACGGAATGCGAAGGCGAAATCCGGCGGCTGGAATGCTTCTGGCGTGAGTGGCTGGCCGGCGAAGATAACGCTGCCGCGCGAAGGAAAATACAGCGCGTCGAGAATTTTCAGAAGCGTGGATTTGCCGGAGCCATTCGCGCCCAGGAGTGCGACGCTTTCTCCCTCCGCGATCTGCACTGAAAGTCCGTGGAGCGCTGGAATGCCATCATATTCGAAGTACACGTCTTGCAATTCGAACAGCGGCGACATAATGATTTACCTTCCCATCCAGACGGAGAGAGCTCCCACAACCAGGAAAGCCACCAGTCCGAGATAATCCCAGCGCTGCATGTGAAAGTCAGGCAGAATACGAATGTCGCCGCGGAATCCTCGCGACTGCATCGCAAGATAAACTTCGTTGCTCATCTCAATGCTTTTGCTCAGCAGGACGCCAGCGGTCCTGGCAGCCATCCGGCGACCCTCGGCACCTCGCAAGGCGCCTACCGTGCGGCTCTGGCGCGATTCGAGCATCTGCCCTGCCGTCTCCACCAGCAGAAAGATATAGCGATGCGTCATCGCCAGCATCATGATCGCCTCCTGCGGCAGGCGAAAGGCGCGGAGCGCTTTGAGCACATGCGTCCACGGAGTGCAGAGCACCAACAAAGAGGTAAACGTCACTGCAGTCTCAACCCGGGCGATCAGCAGCGCAGCGGTTTGCAGACCTTGCACGGTGACGTGGAACGGGCCGCCCGAAAGCGCTGCAACCGGATCGCCCGGAGTGACAAAGATCGCGGGCAGCGCAATTACTCCGGTGAAACCCAGGACGACGAGCCACACGCGCTTGCCCAGCATGCCAATACCGACCTTAGAGAGGATCGCAATCATCACAGCCAGGACGAACAAAGCGCCAACCACGGCGATTCTCCGCGAAAGCACGGTCGCCACGACCATCGCAAAAAGTCCAATGACACGTACCCGCGGGTCGAGTGATTGCAGTAGTCCGGGTTGGCGTGCGATCTGCTCGGAAGCTATGGCGCGAGCCAAAGCGCGCGCGAAGCCCAGCATGGTGGAAGTGAGGAAGCCGTCGCGCGCCATCAGGAGTCGCCCGCTTCGTGCCGTTGTTGAATCCGACGCTGCGCGGCCAGGGAAATCAGCAGCAGGATGCCGACGGCGAACATGGCGGAAAGAACATAGCCGAAGCGCGCGCTCCTGACAAACGTCGGCGCATAGGCGGGAAAAGGCGCGGTCCACAGGGTAGACAGCCGCTTCATTCCGGCAGGAATGTCCGGCGAGCCAGCGGAATTGCTCGCCGCAGAAGAAATTTGTGTCGGGGCGTGCCGCCGCGCAAGCTCGGAGGGAGACCACTCGCCCCAAGCCTTTCCCGCCGCCAGAATTCCGAGGGGTGTGAGTACCATCAGCATCGCTACGGCGATCCATAACCTGCGCAGCGAATTGGTAGCGGCAGGCACGATTGCCCCGGCTGCTTCCGTGGCGGGCAGCACTCCTGCCGTGCTGCGCAAGAGAGCAGGATCGGCGGCCTGCAAATACGCAACCAGTCCTGCGGAAATTACCGCTTCGGCTACTCCGGCCAAGGTCAAGTGCCCGATCATCATGGCGGGCACCGCGATGCTCAGCGGGTAAGGCGCGTAAAGGGGCATTCCCCCGGCATCGTGAAACAGCGTGGGTTGAATGCCAAACTCGATGGCGGCAATCAAGGCCGCGGCGTTCACCGCAAGGTATCCGGCGATGGCGGCGGCCACGACTCGCCGTCTGGACGCAATCGCGGCGCGGGTGGCTATCAATCGATAGCTTGCATACGCGACCAGCGAGGCCACAATCGCCATGTTGAAGCAGTTGGCTCCAAGGGTGCTGATGCCGCCGTCGCCGAAGAACAGTGCCTGAATTGCGAGCGCGATGGAGATGGCCAGAATCGAGCCTGAGGGGCCGAGCACAATCGCGGCGATGGTGACGCCTAACGCATGGCCGGTGGTGCCGCCGGGCAGCGGCAGGTTGAACATCATCACCACGAACGAGAAGGCGGCAAAGACCGAGATCAGCGGTATGACGCGACTGAGCAGCATACGCTTCAGGCGCTTCAGCGCAGAGTACCATCCTGCGATTGCGGCCGCGTACATCACCGCACAGGTCGATGGACTCAAGTAGCCGTCAGGTATATGCATGACTGGTGCGCCTCTGACCCGGCGTCATTCATCCTAACGTATGGATGGCCGATTCTGGGTTCGAGGGCAAGGGCCGGATAGGCGGACGGGAGGGTATGCGTCAAGCTATACGAAGAAAGCCGATTCAGATGAAGACAACAACCGAAGATGATCTTGTTCAACCGCGAAATCTATCGACACTCGAGGCTCGCATTGACCGACTGCCGTGGGGCGATCTGCAACAATCGCTGGCGGAATCCGGATACGCGGTCACTCCCGAGGTATTGACCCCCGACGAGTGCGTTGAACTGCGCAACCTGTACACCCAGGATCAAGTGTTTCGCAGCCACATCATCATGGAGCGCCTTCGCTTCGGACGCGGCGACTACAAGTACTTTGCCAATCCTCTTCCTTCGATTGTGCGCGAGTTGCGAACTCACGCTTACCCGCACCTGGCCGAAGTAGCCAATCGCTGGGCGCAAGAGTTGGAAGAAACCGTGCGCTTCCCTGCTGAACATGCTGGGTTCCTAGAGCGCTGCCACCGCGCTGGACAAAAACGGCCGACACTACTGTTGTTGCATTACGAACAAGATGGCTACAACTGCCTACACCAGGATATCTACGGCGCGGTCGCGTTTCCGATCCAGATGGTCTTCCTACTGGGGCAGCAAGGGTGTGATTGGGATGGCGGAGAATTTGTGCTGATGGAACAACGACCGCGAGCGCAATCGAAGGTCGAAGTCATCCCTGCCAACCAGGGATGCGCCATCATCTTCACCACCCGTTACCGGCCGGTACAAGGAACGCGCGGATACTACCGCGTGAATATGAAGCACGGCGTGGCGCGTGTCCGCAGCGGCAGCAGGTACACGCTGGGGATTATCTTTCACGATGCTGAGTAACCTTACGGCCGGCCGACAACCACCTGTGCGACAGCCAGCATGCTGATGGCTTCGGCGGAGGGATCCACTAGCCGTTGCGAGCGCTGCAAGGCTTCGATCGGATCGACTTGGGCTGCCGCCTCGCTCACTTCTTCCACCACCGCGGGCGCGCTGGTCTTCAGCGAGCCGCGGTCAGACCAGACTTCATCCAGCGACGAAAACGCAATGTCAAAATAGTGATCGGCCAGTTTGCGGTCACCCGACGTTCCACTGGCAAAGCCGCTGGCAGCGGCCTCGCGCGCTCGCAAGGACGGCGGCATGGAGTTCAACTCGTCGGTGCGGTCATCTTTATTGCCCATCGCGCGAAGCACAGAAACCGACTCTTCCTCCGGAGGCGCGAGGACCGTATCGGTTCCGGCGCTGTTTGCCACCTGCTGCGCCATAATGTCGGAGCGCAGCAGTTCTTGGTATGCATCTTTCCCCAGCACATTATTTAGCGAGCCGGTGACCATGTTGATGGCCACGTTGCGCTCGGGCGAATCAGGAACTTTCGCCAGCCACAGTAAGAATTTCAGCCCCGCAGTTTTCACTGCGTCCGGGTCCATCTCCGGCGCTTCACGGACAAACAGGGCGGCGTAATTCGGGGCCTCGCTCGCAAACGATGAAGCATCGGCCGGCAACGATGCGAACACTTTGGTGAACATTGTCTGCGACCACGCCGACTTCGCACCCTCGGCATCCATCAACGCCAGGATGGGCCGGGCTGCCACGGTGCCCTGCTGTACGCCTGCCTCCAGTTTGCGCTTGGCGGGCTCCGCCACTTGCTTGGGGCACATGGTGATTGCTCCCAGTAACGATTGCTCAGCATCGAGCACCGCCCCTGGGGGAATGGTCTGGACAAAGGTCACTGCTGAGGCGCAATCCACGTGTCCGCCCGCAAGCATCGAAACGGCGGGTTTTTCGCCTTCCGAGATTAGTTCCGTTTCGATCCGCGTGCCCTCTTTGGCGAACTGCTGCGCTTCCTTGGCGTCGATGGGAGACACAACATTGGCCGCCGCATAAAGCACGCGCAGGCGGTCTTGCGGATCGGGTTGCGGCAACGCTACCGCCGAGTGGACAACATCCTCGACAAACTTCTGCCGGTTCTTCTCTTTAGTGGTGACCGGGGTTGGGACATCCGGCTTCGTCGCGGAGTTCTGGCCGGAACGATCAGGGGCGCGTGCCGCAGGAGAGGTGGTTTGCGCAGCGACTGCGCCGGTCAAGGCGAGCGCAAAGAGAAGCTGGAAGACTACCGATTTCAAAATAATTAAAGACCTCAGGGGCTGGATGGTTCCGAGCCCTACTTCCATCGTAGAGAAAAATGCGCGCCGACGGCATCGGCGAAACGCCGTAGGACCTTAGCACCAAGAGGGCGAACGCCCTCGAGATCGCCTGACTTATATTCCCAATTGGGGAAACCGCTGCCTACGGGCTTCACGGGCGATTAGCGCCACGCTAGCTTCCCGGGTCGCCCCTGAGTACGTCCTGGCCAGTTATCGTCTCCCCACGGCCCTCTAATACGCCGTAAATGGCATACCACGATTTCGGCAAAATAGCTAAAACGTGGCTTTCTAACTTTCCATTAAAGTGCCAATTTGGGAATCGCCGTTGGCCTACCTTTGATAGCCTTCTGATTCCGCAAGATACGTGTCCTCCAAGGTTACCTATTCCCTTTTGCGTCGAAGACGTGAGCCGATCTCATTGAAAGAACTCCGTCATCTGGTTGGCTGTACTGGCGTCGTTGGGAATCGTGGTCACCCCTAGAGCGGTCATGCTCAGGCCCAGGAGACTGCGGTGGTCATACATCACGCTGCCCACATAGCCTGGCTTCACTCCGGTTCCGACAATCACGGTTGCGACTTTTCCACCGCCGTGGCTGTCGTCGTCGCGAGACTCGTCTGTGGTCACGACCAATATGCCGCTTTGCTGGAACTGCGGGTTCGACAACAATTGCGGGAGGTTATTAGACAGCCACGAGTCGGCAGCGGCGACTCTGGTTCCGATGTCGCAACTGGATCCTCCACCCGGACAGTCGTGGGCATCATGCTCGGCGTCGGGAACAATGAACGCATAAGCGGGCAGCTGGCCGCTAGCGAGATCGGAGGCCAGTTGCGAGAAGTCAACAATGTTCATATTCGATTGCGATGGCGGCTGGACATCGGAGAAATATGAAATCGGGTTATGGCGCCGCAGGTAAGGATAAACATCGCCTCCGAGATAACCCTGGCTCGGCAGGCTTTGCGCATAAACCTTCCACGACTTCGACGCGGCGGTTAGCTCACGCACGACGTTGTCGATGGGAACTACTCCCGAGAAGTTGTCGTCGGTGCTGTAAGCCACACCGGTGGTCATGACAAAATAATTGCCAATCGAGGGATGAACGTTGGCGTAGTAGTTGCCGGCTAGGCCTCCTTGCGCGATCAGGCTGTTGATGTAGGGCGCATTCGGACTGCCCACGATGTCGCTATAATCCGAGTTCTCCAATACCACGATTGCAAAGTGTTGCACCTGGGGGATGCTGGGCCCACCACCGCCTCCGCCCGTGCCACCACCTCCGCCGGTACCTCCGCCACCTCCCGAGCCGCTCCCTCCACCCGAACCGCTGCCCCCGCCCGATCCCGAACTGCCGCCGGAACTGCCGCTGCCTCCCGAGATGCCGCCGCTTCCGGCGCCAGCGGATGTACTGGTTGAGCTACCTCCACAAGCGAGCATGCTGCAGAAAAGAGCGACGCAGCAGACGAGCAGCCACGCCTCTATTGTTCCCTTGATTGTTCTGGGTCTGGAGTGCATCCCAACCTCAAACATTGAGATGCACGTTCACCCGGTTGAGGTCACAAGGAACTCGGATCCGTCACAAGACAAATAGAAAAGGCGCGATCGCTCGCGCCTTTTCACCTAAGGCTTGCTGAATCGATGGAAGGAATTACTTCTGCGGCCGGCTTGCCGGAGGAATGATATTGTTCATGCGCAAATATTCCACCATCTGGCCGTAGTGGTCATTGGGATGAGCGATGGCGATGACGGAAAGTCCGAGGCGTGACACTTTGTTGGTGCCAAAGGGGCTCGGCACCTGGCCAAGGACATTGCTTTCGTCAATGCTGCTAAGCGCCTTGCGCGCGTAGGTGAACGAGTCCTTCAGAAATTGCACGCAGTCGGCCTTGGAAGTGAACTTGGCCGGTCCGTTTTCTCCTTCCAGATCCAATGGAGGCTTCTCCATCAGGATTGCGGCGCCCAGCATATAGTTGACGGCCGCGATATGCTTCACCTGTTGCGCGAAGGTCCGAACGCCCTTGAACTCGCCCTGAGTCGGTGCGAAGTTAAACTTGTCGTCGGGCATGGCTTCAGCGGCGGAAACCACTTCGTGCTCAACCCCCGACATGGAGCGGTCGAGGACCATGGCGAAAGTAGGTTTCTGGTCGGGTTTGGCTTGCATGCCCTGGGCGTGGGCCGGAACTCCCAACGGGCCAAGCGCCAGCAGCAAAATGCCGATTACAACTTGCTTGTTCATCAAAAGCCTCCACTGAAATGGTGTGTAGTGCGTAAGTCGTGGGCCGAAGAGCGTAGTAAGAATTCTACAGTGGTTTCGAAGTTTCTGTAGCTCACGCGGGGCGGAAGGGCCCGCACCAGCGGTTTGCCGCCGCGGCCCTAATCCATCGCCAAAGCGTTGGGGTGAATTTCCACCGAGCGCAGCCGGAACCAAAAGGTCGCAAATATCCCCACGGCTAAGCCGAGGGCTGCGTAAGACAACGAGCGCGCCATGCCCTCGCGTTCGGCAATCTCTCCCCATAGCGCAGCGCCGCCCGCCAGTCCGCCCTGCAAGACTAACAAGTACATTGAAATTGCCCGGGCGCGCATGTATCCCGGCGACATGGTCTGCGCCGACACGTTCAAGCTGGCCAGGATTTGAATCCACGCAATGCCGGCGATCAGCATAGTCACGGAGAGCACCAGGAACGTCTGCCATCGACCTGCGGCAAAGGTGGCGAAAGCGAAGACCGCGGTAGCCAGCGAAACTAACGCATCCGCCGAAAGTCTGCGGCGGAAATACGCCAGTCCCGTGGCCCCCGCCAGCGCGCCCAGTCCGAAGAAACCCAGCAACAGCCCGTAGCCTTGCGATCCGAAGGGATGAGCCAGCAGCGGCAATAGCGCCAGCAACGCACTCGCCGAAACACTGAAGACCGCGCTGCGCACCAGCACCGCCTTCATGGGCGGCGAAGTCCGCAGGTAGCGGAAACCTTCGAACATGGCGGTGAACATGTGGCCCAGTCGCATGGACGTGCGTCCGGGTTTGCGTTTCCACTGGTACAGAAAATAGATGACGCCGAAAAATGAGAGCGCATTCAGCAGAAACGCAATGCCCGATCCCGCTGCGGCAATCACTAAACCGCCCAGCGCAGGACCAACCGCGCGCGCCACGTTAAATCCGGCGGAGTTCAGCGCAATCCCGGCGGCAAAGTTCTGGTGCGAAACCACCTCGGGCGTGATGGCCTGCCACGCGGGATCATTCAGCACTGCACCAAAACCCATCAGAAGGGTAAACAGCAAGAGCAGCAACGGAGTTACTTTACCTGCGATGGTAAGAACGCCGAGGGCCACCGCAGCCACCACCATCCATGTCTGCGTAACCAGAAGAAGCTTGCGGCGATCGACTACATCGGCGATCGCGCCCGCGGGCAGAACCACCAGGAACACGGCAATGCTCCCGGCCGCCTGCACCAGGCCGACCATCAGGGGCGACATGGTGAGCGAGGTCATCAACCAGCCGGCGCCGACGTTCTGCATCCAGGTGCCGGTATAGCTGACGACCGCTGCAATCCAGAGCGTACGGAACAGCGGCTCATGCAACGGACCGAACATGCTGCGCCGTCGCGGCGTCGCCACGGGTATTGGTGGAATAGGTCCGAGTTCCGACATGGGTTCAGACCCCGGGGCCGTCGCCGGGCCGGCAACTGGGTGAAGAACTGGTTCCTGCCATGCTCCGCTGGTGGCCATCGGAAGTCTGACCGCACGGCTGCGGAAACGTAAGCCGGTTGTGTCCAGATTCGGACGAAGACGTTGCGAGCCGCTGGCAAACTGTGACCAGTCGCGCCGACCGATGCCGACTCATCCGGCAGCCTCCACGCCCGCTGGACGGGCTGCGAAGGGCCACTCGCCGCGCCGCCAGGAGCGCACAAAGTAAATCGCCAGTCCCACAACAAGTATGACGATGGCATATCGGATTTCGCGCAGAAAGTTCTGCCGCGCCACCAGAATGAAGAGGAACCCGGCAATCGCCAACAGCGCGGGCACAGGATAGAGCCACATGCGGAACGGACGAGGCAGGTCGGGTTGCCGCCGCCGCAACACCATCAAGCCAACCGCCTGCACAATAAACTGCAGCAGGATTCGAATCACGACCAGCGCGGCAATCACGTCGGCCAGACGCAACAGGCAAAACAGCATTGCCACCCCGCCGAGCGCCAGCAACGAAACCGTAGGAAAACGGTGCTGAGGATGGATGCGCGCAAACGCGCGGAAGTAATTGCCGTCGAGCGCCGCCGCGTAGGGCACCCGTGAATAGCCAAGCAACAATGAGAAGACCGAGGCGAACGCCGTCCACATGATCAATCCGGTTACCGCCCGCCCGGCCCAGCTCCCGTAGATGCGCTGAATGAACACCGACATCACGTAGTTGCTTTGGTCGGAGTGCTGCGCTAACTCCCTCCACGGGATCACACCCAGCACTGCCAGGTTCATCAGGATATAGAGCGCCGCGACCGCGAGGATGGAGAGGATAAGCGCCCGCGGAATCGTGCGCCCCGGGTCTTTAACTTCCCCGCCCAGGAAACATACGTTGTAATAACCCCAATAGTCGTACGTCGTAAGCAGCATCGCCGCGCCCAGGCCGGTGAAGAATTGGTGCGACAGGCGAAAGGCTCCCGGCGGGAAATCAAAAGCCAACGCCGGGTTGAAATGCATGAATCCCCCGACGATGATCCAAGTCATCGCCAAGGCACCCCCTACCCAAAGCAGTTCCGCAATTTTCGCAACCGCCGTGATGCGTCTGTACAGCAGGATAACCACCAGAGCGCACGTCGCCATGGCGACGAACGTACCTGGCATCAGCACGAGTCGTACGTCGAGCGCGCCCAGCACCGGAACGCCCGCGTGAAGCGTGTGCTCCGCGAGCGTGTGCTCAAGACCCGGCCACAGATATCCGGCATAGTGCGACAGTCCGATACACCCTGATGCAACCGACAGTGGCGCACTGAACGAGAGTTGCCAGATGAATAGGAACGACAGCAGCCGTCCCATAGTTTGCGGTCCGTAAATTTCCTTGAGATAGCGATAGGAACCGCCAGCGCCTGGCATGGCCGCGCCCAATTCGGCCCACACCAGCCCATCGCATAACGCGAAGACTGCCCCGAGAATCCAGCCGAGCATTGCTTGCGGTCCACCCGCCGCGCTCACAATCAGCGAGATGGTAATGAACGGCCCCACGCCGATCATGTCGATCATGTTCAGCGTGGTCGCGCCCGCCAGTCCGACGCCGCGAATCAGTTCAGGCTGGTCGGACGGACTACTTGGGCTCATGTCCCACGCTCAGCAGGTTCACGTAGAGACGGATAGCTCCCGGTACGCCGAACGGCAACTGGCGGAAGAAGGCATACCCTGTGTACATGTAGTAGCCCTTGCCGTATTGCGCCAGCAACAGCCCACCTTTTTGTGGAGGCTCGCCCGGATCGTTGCATGCCAGCAGCGGCGTGTAGTGCGAGTCCCACTGGTCCATGAAGTACAAGCCGCGCTCCTGCACCCAACCGTCGAAATCATGCTGCGTAATCTGGTTAGGGTAATGGAAGACCGGGCTTTGCGGATCAAGAATGCTGACCGGCGCTTCCTCCACCGTCACGCGCTCGCGGCTGAGTTGCGCTGGATAGGGCAGGTAGTGTCCGGCGTTGAAGTCGCCAGGCGAGGTGTTGTACTGCACCAGCAGCGTGCCACCATTGCGCACATAATCAAGCAGCCGCTGATTGTACTTTTTCAGATCATCACGCGTGTCGTAGGCACGAATGCCAAGTACGATCGTCCCAAAGCGCGAGAGATCACCGCGCTCAAGATCGTCTGCGGTCAGTTGGGCAACGTCCAGGCCGACCTGCTGCAAGACGATAGGGATGTCGTCCCCCGCGCCCATGAGATAGCCGACCTTCAGTCCCTGCGGGACCTTCACATCCACGACGCTCGCACGCTGCAGGGCAGGCTGGTAGTAGAAGAAGCCGCCAAGGTCGGGCCGCGTAACCAAGCTATAACCTTCGCCGTAATCGCGTTCATTGGCATTCAGTAAGGCGCGCACCTGGTAGCGGGCTTCTTTTGCGCCATCCGGCAGAATCTTGAATTCGGCAGCCTGTTCGCCGGTCTTGCTGAACTCGATGGGAGCCGACTGCGGTTCGACCTTCCATGCCGACGGTACTTCGGGATGCACCACTCCCTTTCCGTTCGCTATCGTCGATTGCACCATCACGCTCAACTGCGCTGACGGATTCGATCCCGCGGGAATGATCTGCGTGGCCGGTGAGGTCTCCACCGAAAACGGTGGCACCACGGCCAGTGGCATGGACCAAGCCTCGCCGTGGGTGTCGTGGACCGGCGTTCGGGCAAAGCTGCGGACTTCACCTTGTTCGCCGTTGACGCTGTACACCGCATGCGCCGTTACAGGAGGCGGAGGCAACGCGAGGGTCACGTATTCAGGATTGTCGATCTGGTAGATGGCATCGGTCTCGGGATTGTCGCGATGGAAGTAAGCCTTGGTAAGCTGTGCGTCCGGCGGCGGCGTCACCCGGAAGGTGACAGCACAACCGTCGCCGGGCCCGATCCGCTTAGGCACCTGGTCCATGAACAGCTCGGCTTTCCAACCCGGCGGAACATCCAGCGTAAGCTGCTTCAGATCGAGCGGAAGCGCGCTGCCATTATGCAGCTTCGCCAGAAGCAGAAACGACTTCCCTGCGGTAATCACTGCGGCCAGTACGTCACCGTTCGACGTCGGAAAGTTTTCCGCCATGGGACGCCCGTCTGGTGTGCCCGGCCCAACGCCCAGGTCGAGTCCCAACGCCAGATTGGCGGCCTCTTCAAACTGGTGTTGCTTGGTACGCAACGAAGCAAGCAAGTCGGCCCTCTCCGCAGCAGCCAGCGTCGATTGCTCAACCGTTCCGATTAGCACGCGCGTCAGCTCCAAGCCGCGCAACAGTGGCTTGGCCGCCGCTTGATCGTTAGTCAGCGTCGCTGTGGTGGCCTCATCCACCGTTTTCGCAATCGCGCCGAGCTGTGGGGCTAGCCACGGGGCCTTTGCCTGATCGCCGCCAAGCCGTGATGCCAGACCAGGTAACGACGTATCGATTCCATCGAAAAAGTCCTTCTCATGCGCACCTGCAACCGGCGCATTCGGCAACACCGAATCGATCAGCTTGTAGTAGCTGGTGCGCCGGCCCTCGGGCAGAGTCCATCCGCCGGCTCCCTGCGAAAGCTGGTGCTTCAACCCCTTCCAGGCGAATTGCACATAGGTTTCGCCCAGCAGCGGATCGAATTGCGAGGTGTCCAGCTCGATGGTCCAATCTTCCGTACCACGGACGTTGTCCATGTAGAGCTTCTTCGCCTGCCAGGGTTGCAGCCCTTCGCGAATCTGTTCAGGAAAGCGCGCGGGGTCGGCGGCCGCGCGAAAGGCTTCTCGCGTCAGAATTCCCGAGGCCTGATGGTTGCCGTGACCGTCGCGGCTGTTGCCTTGAAAGCGCGTGCAGATGACATCTGGACGGAAGGTGCGAATGACGCGCACCATGTCGCCCAGCGCGACGTCGTGGCCGTGCCACATCTGGAATGTTTCTTCCGGCGTCTTGGAGAACCCGAAATCGGCAACCCGGGTGAAACGCTGCTCGACCCCGTAGTAACGATCGGCGGCAAGCAACTCCAGTGTGCGGACGATACCGAGTTCATCCAGTAGATTGCTACCGACCTTGTTTTGCCCGCCTTCGCCGCGATTCAAAGTGAGTTGCAGTGCGGTCACGCCATGCCCGCGAGATTCAAGGGTAAGCATGCCACCGTCTTCGTCGTCGGGGTGCGCGACGGTGTGCATAAGACGGGCCGTGGTATGCAGGCGGCGCAACATCTCCTTCAGTCCCGCATCGCCAGTGTCGATCGCAAGCGGCTTGGTATCGACCCAGGGAGACGGAACTTGCGCGACGGCCGTGGTCGCCAGGAGAGCGAGAAGCAGGCACAGCCTGATGACCTCACCTATAACAGTTTCACCTCTGGTGTAGCGGCGATGGGTGGAGCATGGGTTCACAGTTCGCCGAAATAGTCGGGGTCGGAACGCTTTGAAGCGGCGCAGCTTTAGCTGCGCCGTTGAACGCTCTTTATTTTTGTCATCACAAGCCGACTTTAGTCGGCGAGGGACCTGCTCTGCCGAGGTTTTCGGCACCCTTTTCAGGCGTGGATCTAAAGCGGTGCTCCACCCCATGCACCAAGTGTGAAAATGCTTTGAGCGAAGTGGGCTGGTGCGGTTAGAAGATGCCATCGGTTGTCATGAACAGAATTACCAATACAAACGGCTGACGTACAGAGTACACAAACACGGGGCCCGGTGCGAGAGATGCGGCTGAGCGCCACTCGCTTTTCGCTATTCGCTTTCCGCTATTAGCTTAAAGCAGAGTCCTCAAGCAATTCCCTAGGCTGCTCTAGCAACAAGCGAAAAGCAAAAGACGAAAAGCGTTACTTCGGCGGCATTTCACACGTACGCCTCGTCCACGTAACACCATTTCCAATCGCCCGACTTGAACGCCTGCATCACAGGATGTCCCGTCTCCTTAAAGTGCTTATTAGCGTGCTGACCGGCGGAGGAATCGCAGCAACCCACATGCCCGCAAGTCAAGCATTTGCGGAGCTCCACCCATCGCACTCCAGCGTCGACACAGGGTTGGCATACATCACTGCTGGCTTGCACATTCGTGTTGGCTTGCTTTACATGCTCACACTTCGCCATGGGGCCTCCTCGTAGGAATATTTATCTTGGATGAATTGACGGGTGGGGCAGATTCCCACAATCCGGCACACAAGATCACGACAGCCGACCAAAGCAGCAGCGCAACCGCGTGTCTATAATGGATTTTCGCGACAGATTGCAATCGTGCCAGCGGACAGTACCTTTGTCGAAACGTATCTTGCAACGGTCGCGACGGATTCCTTCATGATTCAAACCTTATTCGGCAGTACCGAAGAAAAACCTAGCTTCCTGCAGCGCATGAAAGAGGCGGTCACGCGTACGCGCGACACCCTCAGCGAGCGGATTGAAGAGGTAGTCGCAATCCGCAAGGAGATCGACCGCGACACCCTCGACGATCTGGAAGCGACCTTGCTCACCGCCGACCTCGGCACCGCTACCACCTCGACCGTGCTGGCAGCCCTGCGCGAGAAAGTCGATCGCAAGCAGGTGGGCAACGTCGAGGAATTAAAGCGGGTGCTGAAAGACGAACTGCTCGCCATCCTGAATACCACCGACAAGCGGCCAGTGCAGAAAGTTGACGGCGAGCCGGAAGTCATCCTCGTCGTCGGCGTGAATGGAGTCGGCAAGACCACCACCATCGGCAAGCTGGCGCATACTTTGCGCGGCCAGGGCAAAACCGTACTGCTGGCGGCCGCGGACACGTTTCGTGCTGCGGCCATCGAGCAGCTTGAGATCTGGGGCGACCGCACCGGAACTGAGGTCATCAAGAACAAGCCAGGCGGCGATCCTGCGGCGGTGCTCTTCGACGCGATGCAAGCTGCTAAAGCTCGCTCCACCGACTATGTCATCGTGGACACTGCCGGTCGCCTGCACACCAAGTCCAGCCTGATGGATGAGTTGGCGAAGATGCGTCGCACCGCACAACGCCTCAGCGCCAACGCTCCCCACGAAACCTTGCTGGTAATGGACGCGACCACTGGCCAGAACGGCTTGCAGCAGGCGCGGTTGTTTACGCAATCGGCCGGCGTGACCGGCATTGTGCTCACCAAACTTGATGGCACCGCCAAGGGCGGAGTCGTGGTAGCCATCTCGAAGGAACTTGGCTTACCGGTGCGTTACGTCGGGGTGGGCGAGAAGGTGGGTGACCTGCTGCCCTTCAACCCAAAGGACTTCGTGGATTCACTGTTCAACTAAATGAGTAAGGCCTCAAGCGACGAGCAGTTCATGCAGCAGGCTCTGGAACTCGCCCGCAAAGGCATCGCCCTCGCTTCTCCCAACCCATGTGTCGGAGCGGTGCTGGTCGATGCCAAGAGTAAGGTCATCGGTCGCGGTACCCACACCTACGAGGGCCGCAGGCATGCGGAAGTTCTGGCCCTTGAGGCCGCTGGCGATCGCAGCCGTGGCGCCACGCTCTATGTCAACCTCGAACCCTGCTCCCACGTGGGACGCACCGGTCCGTGCGCCGATGCGGTCATTGCCGCTGGTGTCAAGTGTGTCGTCGTATCCATGCGCGATCCCAACCCGGCGGTTGCGGGACAAGGACTCGCCCGATTGCGCGATGCCGGAATCGAGGTACAGGAAGGCATTGGCGAGATCGAAGCCAGGAAGTTGAACGAGTCCTTCGCGAAATATATCCGGTGGAAGATCCCGTTCGTCACCCTTAAGACGGCGATGACGCTCGACGGAAAAATTGCCCCACCTCCAGGAGAAGGCACAACGCCGGACGCTCTGAGATCGCTGAGCGCCAGCGGTGGTTGGATTACCAGCGAGGAAGCACGGGCCCATGTGCAGGAGTTGCGGCACGCCAACGACGCCATCATGGTCGGCGTGGGCACCATCATCGCGGACGATCCCCTGCTCACGGATCGCACCGGGCTTCTCCGCCGCAGGCCTCTACTGCGCGTGATTCTCGATTCGCGCCTGCGTTTGCCGCTCGATTCGCGCGTGGTCAAGACAGCGCGGGAAGATCTCATCGTTTACTGTTGCTTTGCCGAAGAGAACAAGCGGCGTGAACTGGAAGCACGCGGTGTGTTGGTGGAACAGGTCCCCATGCGCCGCCCCGTGGAAGACGGTACCATTCCTTTTCCTGGCAGCGTGCCGGGCGCGGATGGCCGGCCTGATCTCGATGGAGTGTTAGCGAGTCTCGGCGAGCGCGAAATCACCGGCCTGATTATCGAAGGCGGCGCCATGGTGAACTGGGCTGCATTGTCGGCGGGTGCCGTGGACAAGATCTTCTTTTATTACGCTCCCAAGATCCTCGCCGGCACCGGCTCGGTTCCGTTCGCCCTGGGCGCAGGATATCGTCGTATCAGCGAGGCGGCTTATGTGAAATCGCTGGCGCTGCATCGCTTCGGCGAAGACTTCGCCGTGGAGGGTTATCTGCGCGATCCGTACGAGGACGGCTCTTAGCATTTAGCATTTAGCATTTAGCATTTGGCATTTGGCATTTGGCATTTGGTACTTAGCACTTAATATTTGGCATTTCATTAACCCGAACGCAAGACTGATGAGTATTCGGATACCAGAAACCAGGTACCAGCACTACAAGCTTGATGCTAAGAGCTAAAGGCTAATAGCTAAAAGCTAAGTGCTAAAAGCTAAGTGCTAAGTGCTAAATGCCAAGTGCTAAGTGCTAAATGCCAAGTGCTAAATGCTAACCTGAGGTCATCATCATGTTCACTGGACTAGTAGAAGAAGTTGGAACCATTGCACGCATTGTGGAACGCGGCGGCAATCACCGCATCACCATCAACGCTCCCAACACCGCGAAAGAGTTGCGCGAAGGCAACAGCGTCGCCGTCAGCGGCGTCTGCCTGACCGCGCTCGATATCACACCGCAATCCTTCTGCGCCGACCTGGCCGCCGAAACCTGGCGGCTCACGTCGCTTTCCCGCATCACCCAGGGCGCTCTGGTCAACTTGGAGCTGCCCCTGAAAGCAGATGGCCGCATGGGCGGTCACATGGTGCAGGGACACGTGGACGGCACTGGCCGCTTCGTCGGCTTGGAACCTATCGCCAATGCAGACGACTTCTGGCTGCTGCTCGACATCCCAGAAGATCTTGAGAAGTATGTCGTGTTCAAGGGATCGATCGCCATCGAAGGCATCAGCCTCACCGTGGCAAAGCTGGAAGGACTGCGCCTGACCATCGCCATCATCCCGCACACAGTAAAGATGACCAACCTGGGTTCGCTAAAGCCCGGCGATCCGGTGAATATCGAGACTGACATCGTCGCCAAGTATCTGGAAAAGTGGACCCACCGCGATGAGCAAAGTGGCGCGCTCACGGTAGAGCGCTTGGTTGCGCAAGGGTTTTAGAACTCTTTGCGAGGCGTTCGTCAGCCCTGTCCCGTCATCGGAATCGCCGTGACGAGGCTACCCGCTATTGCGCTCGACCCGCTCGGCGTCTACAGGCAATCGCTTTCGAATCGCTGAAATCAAAACTGAAAGCAGAGAAACTAACATGACGAAGAGGCTTTGCATCATCGGCCAGACCATGTAAAAGGTCCAGCCGTGGACATTCATCCCGGCACCGGCGGCACTCATTAGGAGTGGCACAGCCAAAAAGAATGCACCACACGATAGGGCCAGCCACAAACGCGATCGCAGGCTCAAGTTCCGCACGATCCCCACAGAGCCAAACAGTACTAGAAGGGTCGCCATGATCGACAACGTGAAAGGTGCAACCATATCCACCGTGCTCAAGGAGACGATTTTTTCTCTGTACGATGCCCAGAGGACCGCAGCGGCATCCGCGGCTAGGCCAACTCCGACGAAAATAAAATAAACAGCCACCCTCACCTCATGCAGACCTTCGACAGTCGCCCTTACACCCGCGGCTCGTGCGCCGGACGCCGCGCGCCGAAGTAGCGTTCGAAGTCCATGGAGTCGAGCTCCAGAAATTCTTGCACGATAGGCTCCTTGCAGTTGGCCATTTCCGCAAACGTCCCAAAGAAGATGGCACGCGCCTCGTGCAGGAACAGCAATCGGTCGGCCAACTTCTTGGCCAGCGCCATGTCGTGCGTCACCACGATGCTGGTGAGCTTCAACTGCTTCTTGAGCTTCTTGATCAAGTCGCCTAGCAGATGCGCCATCAACGGATCGACCATGGTCGTCGGCTCATCGTACAGCACGGCGTCCGGCTGCGCCGCCAGGGCGCGGGCAATTGCTACGGAGCGCTTCATCCCCGTGGACAGGTCGGACGGCAACAGATCGCGGAACTCGCGCACGCCCACCATGTCCAGCAAGCCATCGATAATTTGGTAGATCTGCTCCTCTTGCAAACCGCCACGCTCGCGCAGAGGAAACGCAACGTTTTCGCCGATGGTCAGCGAATCGAAGAGCGCGCCATTCTGGAAAACCATGGTCACTTTTTTGCGGATGCGCTCCAGGTCCTCTTCGCCATAGTCGGTGATATCCTCGTAGGCGACCCACACCCGGCCGCTGTCCGGC
This sequence comes from uncultured Acidobacteriaceae bacterium, assembly GCA_963748225.1. GTDB lineage: Bacteria > Acidobacteriota > Terriglobia > Terriglobales > Acidobacteriaceae > Bog-257. The sequence continues at coordinate 85,528 of CAVVHW010000004.1, read as the reverse complement.
TTGAGGAATCCCATGATCTCGTGGAGCGAAACCGACTTACCCACGCCGCTTCGTCCCAGGATGCAAACCGTCTCGCCAGGCATCACGTCGAAACTGACGCCGTCGAGCACAACATTGCTGCCGAACGCCTTGCGCACATCCTGGAACTCGATATAGGGCTTTTGCTCGTTCATGCGCCGTGGCTCTCCGTCCCTTTCACTTGCAAGGCACCTTTGGTCTGCAGCAAGTCTTCATATTCTTCCAATGTGTTTACATTGCGAAACCCCGCCAGCGAAAAACCAGCCGCCACGATTTCGTCCTCGGAAATGTAGCGCGTAGGCGCGAGCCGGAACAAGTGATCAATTTTATAGTCGCCACTTTTCAGCGCCTGTTCGGCCAAGGCTCTTAGTGGTCGCCGGTAAACCGCGGCCAGCGGTTGCAGCCCACCCAGCGCCTCGGAAACCACGACCAACTCGCGGCTCGTGCGTGCGTGTTCCAGCAGCCAGCCGAGAAAATCCGAGCTCATCAGCGGCGTGTCCACGGAAAGCATAAGGTTCAGGTCGGTCTTCGTTACACAAAGGGCTGCATGGATTCCGCCCAGCGGACCGCAATCGCGAATGACATCCTCGACTACATCGCCGTACCGCTCGTAGCGTTCGCGGGGCCCGGCGATAAACACCGTTTTCGCGACGCGCCTGGCGATCTGCAAAGCGCGCTCCAGCAGCGTTTGACCGCCAAGCGACAGCAATGCCTTGTCACTGCCCATGCGGGTGCTGCGACCGCCTGCCAGGATAAATGCCGTTACATCATCCACGGCGACATCATACCCGAGTTCCGCAATTCGCCTTTCGCCTTTCGCTTTTCGCCAGAATGGCGGCCCGTGGGTCAGTTGGCTGAGGTGGCTGGTGGTGGTCGATCTGTACAGGCAACTGCTGCTCGCGCAAAAGGCCCACGCCGGTCCCACCAAGCGGCAAGCTTTGCTCCTGGGCCTCACCTACAACTTCTATCGCCTGTAGTACGTAACTCAGTGCCTTAGGACGTCAACAGAGCCCAGATAGCTTGTTACTGTTTTTGAATGCGATTGCGAATGGGAAACCTTATTCGAATGCTGACACATCCAACCTCGGCAGCGGTGCCGCGTGCGCAACAATCCTGCGCAAATGGCGTTTATAGCGTAGTGCCTCGATGTGGTACAGCGGGAAGGCAGTGACCAATGACCTTACCTAAATGCGACCTGGCGACATGTGCACGAGTCTTCGCGGCTGCATTACTTTTGGCGGTGCCGTTTCCCGCACGAGCTGTACTCGGTGACAGTGCGGCTTCGATCCTGACCGACCAGGCGCGGATGAAGGGAACGCTGCGCAGCACCGACAATCGCACCTATGTCATGCATGAGATCACGGTTCCCATGCAGACCACCGTTCGAGAGTTCGTCTCACCCGCGGGAGTTGTTTTTGGAGTCGCGTGGGAAGGACAGTTTACTCCCGATCTGCAGCAGCTACTGGGCCCCTATTACGCGCAGGCGAATCAGGCCGCATCTCAGCAGCCGCATGCACGGCGCGCGCCGATTGTCGTCAACACACCCGGATTGGTGTTCCAGCAAACCGGCCATACCCGAAATTTTCATGGAGTGGCGTACATCCCGCAATTGGTGCCCCAAGGGCTACTAAGGCCAGCGATATCCGCTAAGGAGAAGACTGCGTGAGAAGAATTGGCCTACTGCTCGCGGTATCAAGTGCGATGTGGATGGTGGCTTGCGGCTCCGGCAGCAGCGGCGCTGGCGGATCATTGATCACATCGGTGAGCGTCACTTGCTCGCCTTCCACCATCGTCTACGGGCAGACCAGCCAGTGCTCCGCAGCGGTGATGGGGACAGGAAACTTCAGCTCGTCCGTGACCTGGGCGGCGAGTGCGGGCACCATCTCGGGCTCGGGATTATTTAGTGCACCGTCGGGAGGAGTTACGTCTCAGCAGGTCACGATTACGGCGACCTCGGTGCAAGACACCAGCAAATCGGGAACGGCGTTGGTGACGGTGAATCCGGCGCAACAGGCAAATAATACGCAGCCCATCGTGGTTGATCAGGGCCCCGCGCCGCAGAGTTTCACCACCATCAACGAGGCATTTGTCACGGTCACGGTATGCATACCCGGTACGGCCACCTGCCAGACCATCGATCATGTCCTTGTGGACACCGGATCGTCGGGTTTGCGCTTATTGTCCTCAGCGGGCGGCGGTGAATTAAACATTGCACTCCCGCAAGCCAACGACTCCGGCGGAAATCCGTTGTATGAATGCGAGGTATTTCTCGACGGCTATATCTGGGGCTCGGTATCTACGGCCGACATCACCGTAGCCGGTGAAAAAGCATCTGCGGCGGCCGGTGCATGTCGTTATCCCCTCGACTAGCTCACCCGCGCCACCCAATAGCTGTGTCAGTCAAAATCCCCCTGGCGGAGCTGGAAACGAGGGCGACAGCCTGATGGCGTTCGGCGCCAACGGCATCCTGGGCGTGGGATTATTTCAACAAGATTGTGGACCTGCCTGCACGAGTGCCAACCAAACAATTCCCGCAGTCTACTACGACTGCCCGCATCGGGCTGTAATCCGACCTATGTCACCCTTGCGCAACAGGTTTCTAATCCAGTCATATACTTCACGTCCGACAACAATGGAGTACTGGTTCAATTGCCCGCAGTGCCCAACGGCGGTTCGCCAACCGTGGATGGCTCGTTGATCTTTGGCATCGGCACAGAATCGAATAATGGATTGGGCAGTGCCAACGTCTATCCGGTGCCCGATAGCGGGAACGATGTTGGAAATATCATCACCACCTTCAACGGACAAGCCTATCCTCAAAGCTTTCTCGATAGTGGCACCAATGGAATTTTCTTTCTCGACAGCACCACCACCGGCATACCGATGTGTATGGTGCAAACCGACTGGTATTGTCCAACCACCTCGCCGGACAACCTGTCGGCGACGAATCAAGGACAGGACGTGAACGGCGACCCAGCTGGAAGCCCTGGGACGGTTAATTTCACCATCGAGGATGCAGATACGCTATTCAACTCGAACAATGCGGCGTTCAGCACAGCGGGCTCAAACAATCCCGGTTCCTTCGACTGGGGCTTGGGATTCTTCTACGGACGCAACGTCTTTGTGGCGATCGAGAACTTGAGCAGTCCTGGCGGAACAGGGCCTTACTGGGCGTATTGAAGGTTTTCCTGGCTTGGAATCGGCTTCAATCGGAGGTGACCGGTGGGTAAGAACGCCGGCAAGGAGCCGACGGCCTCTCGTCCTCACATGACCGGCTATGGCGTTCCGGAATCTCTGGAAGGTGCTCTGCCGTGGGAGTGGGCGCGGGAGCGCGTCAGCCGATCGCACAACTATTGGCTGACAACCGTACGACCGGATGGCTCGCCCCATACCATGGTCATCTGGGGTATTTGGCTCGACGGCGCATACTATTTCAGCACCAGCGCCACCAGTCGAAAGGCCCGCAATCTTCAGCAGAATCCAGCCTGCGTGGTGTGTACTGAGACGGCTGACGAAGCAGTGATCATCGAGGGTACGGCCCGCAAACTGGACGACGACAAAATCCCTCAGCAAGCATTCGCCGACTACAAAGCGAAATATGGTTGGGAGCTAGACCCCAAGCGCGGGCCGGTTTATGAGGTCCGTCCCCAGACGGTGTTTGCCATGCCGGAGAAGCAATTTCCCAACGGCGTTACGCGTTGGACATTCCAGCCGTAACCAGGCTGTTGACCTATCGAGGCATCACGCGTTTCAATCTTCGGATGCCGAAAAAGAAATCTGCCAAACGCAAGCCAGCCTCGAAGAAAAGATTGGCGACCGCGGCCGCGAGGCAGCCTATTGCAAGTCGCCCGGGGATACCGGCCGATTATGGCGTTTCGAAGTCACCTAAAGGTCTGCTCGACTGGAGCTGGGCACGGGAGCGGCTGATTAAATCCCACAATTACGTAATCATGACGGTCCGGCCTGACGGACGGCCGCATGCCATGGGCATGCACGGCTTGTGGTTCAAGGATGCCTTTTACTTCGGCACCGGTGACACCACGCGCAAAGCAAAAAATCTCGCAGCGAATCCAAACTGCATCCTCATCAATGAGAGCCTCGAGGAACTGATCATTGTTGAAGGGGTGGCCGAACAGATCGGCTTCGACGCGCTTCCAGCGGCACTTTCCGCGGCCAGCAAGACGAAGTATGGCTGGCCGTACGATCCTCAAATGGGCGGAGTGATATTCAAAGTCACGCCCCACGTCGTGTTCGCTCTGCCCGAAAAACAGTTCGCCACCGCTCCGACGCGCTGGACATTCGACTGATTCACAATCACTGCGGCTTGGAAGCCGTGCCGGTGCTGCTCGTACTCTTTGCGCCGGTGGCGTGATGCGCAATGATCTTGTCCTGAATTCCATCGTAGGTGCTCTGCGGAACAATCTTGCGAGTAAGCAGGTCGCGCTTCGAATTGTAAGGTCGGCCATCGATAATTTTCTGCGCGTAGGCGCTGCCAATCCCAGGTAGTGCGTCGAGTTGATCTTTGGTGGCGCTATTGATGTCGAGTTTCTGAGAAGCCGGGGTCGCAGACGTCGTTGGTTTGCTCGCGGGTGCAGTCTTGCTACCAGCCGAGCCGCTGGAGGCCGAGCCTCTGCGCGAGTAACGGTAACGAAACCGCTGCGAGCAATAGGATCAAACAGAGTGCGAGATTGCGAAGCTTCATGGACGCTCCCTTTGGTTAACAGCGGAATGCTAATTGTTGGCGAAGCGTCTGTCACGCAGCATCGTGCATAGACCCGGGGGCATTGCCGCGGCGCTGCTTCTTCTGGTGCCGATAGCGCCACCAGAAGTACAGTCCGACCAGCCCGCCGACTACCGCCAGCGCGATCAACACATACAGCAGCGGCTCATAATAGCGTCCGAGCAAGCCCAGGATTTGGCGTCCGTAGATCGATCCCAGATACGCCAGTAGGGTGTAACGAACTCCGCGTCCCAATACCAGGGCGCCCAGGAAGTTCTTTCGCGGATAGTGCATGGCGCCGGCGGCTATGAGAAAGGGCACGAACGGAACCGGAGGAGGAGCGATTGCGCCGACGGCGACCGACCAGAAGCCATACCGTTCAAAGATGCTATAGATTTTCGCAGCACGCTTCTTGGAGACTTTTTTCTCCAGAGTTTCCTTGCCACCTTGCGCTCCCAGGCGGTAGGTCAGGTATCCGCCGATGATAGAGCCGATGGTGGCCATGATGGCGTAATACCACCAGGGCTCCTTGTGCGCGGCCGAGAGCACGATGGTGAGCGCATCCATGCTGCCCGGCAGCGGAATGGCGGAGTTATCCACCAGCCCGAGCACAATCAGTCCTGGACCACCAAGCCGGCGGAGCGTGTGCCAGATCGTTTTGTGAACGACTACCGCTGTAAGCAGGTGCATCGCATGTGTTTCCGACTGCGCCGTTCTAACTGATATTTGTTTAGAAGCAGAAAGTCCATAAGGAAGTTCGGACAGGTGCGCGTTATTCGCTTTTCGCTGCTCGCTCTTCGCCTTTCGCTACCGCCGAGAGGTACAGAAAGAAAGCGCATTCCTGTTCCGCGAAACTGGCCACCACCGCCGCAGTCGATCCGGTGGCCGCCTTAGTCATACCGCATACGTCTCGGCGCTCGGCAAGAATGCGGTCAGCGTCGGAAGGCTCCCCAAACTCCCGGGTCCTGCTAATTCCTAGGGCCAGTCTCGATTTCTTGTCTTCGCGAAAAGCGAATGGCGAAAAGCGCCTTCCAGCTACTTACGCGAGCTTCCAAAGGCAACTGGACCCAGGAAGCGGAGCTCCGGGCTTGCGGGGATGAGTCTGATCTCCTGCGAATAGCGCAGGAAGAGCTGTAACCCGGCATGGTTTTGGCGGTCAAGATAATAGTGGATATTTTTCGTGAGGTAAGAGTAAATATCGGCCTCGCTCAGCCTGAGTTTGGCTGACCACTCGTGGGCGATTACACGGAGATTGTCCGGCTCGAGGCCATGGTCCCGCGAGCGCTGAAAAATTTTTACCAGGTCCTGATCGCGTGGCGCCCGATCCAGTGAGTCGAGGCGTATCGCCCAGAAGGCGAAGACAAAGGGCTTACCTGTTCGCTCGTGCCATAGGTGCGCCAAGTCATAAACGAAATACTCTTTGTCGACGCTCACCTCGAGGGCCGCGTCTCCAATCAACAGTGCAGCGTCATGATTCCGCAGCATCGCCTCAAGCTGCGGCAGATGCGGAGTAAATTGCCGGCTTCCACCAAAGAACTTGGCGAACAGCACCTGCAAAAGCGCGACCGATGTTCGGGAAGACGTATCGGTGGCGACCGTCTCGATTTGCTCGATGGGTTTCTTGCTGATCAGCAGAATCGACCGGACAAAATCCTTGGCCGCAATGGCGATGTTCGGCAAGATCAGCAGTCTAGGTATCTCGGCGTACGTAAAGGCCGGAATGATGCCGATATCGGCCTGGTTGGCCGCCAGAGCCGCCGCGCACGCCGAGGGAATGGTGTATTCGATAGCAAAATCGCCGCCCGCCTCTGCATGCTCGAAGTCCCACATGAGGGGTGCCGTATTCAGAAATGAGATAGCGGACATGCGCAGCGGAGCCATAAACATTCGAGTTTAGCAAAGCCGGGGTGGTGGCGAGAGTGCTGCGAGTCACCGCTAAGCGTTTCGGCACGTGAGCGCCGGTAACGTTTCATTCCACCTTGCCGATGAATAACTCACGGCAGAAGAGTGAATGGCCGCTCTGATGAATGCTGTGATCGTTGTCGGCACCGCAATGTTGTTATCGATCGCGGGGTTGCTGGTAGTGCGCCGCTACGTCAACGTCGAGTGGCTGAAGCGGCACCACGAAGTGGCCGGCTATTTCTTCCTGATGATTGGAACTCTGTACGCCGTGCTAATCGCCTTTGCCATCTACGTGGTCTGGAGTGCGTCCGAAGAGGCGGCCAGGAACCTGCAGCACGAAGCGACCGAGGTGGCCGACCTGTCACGCCTGTCGACCGCGATGCCTGATGCGTTGCGCAGAGAGATCACGTCCGCACTCATGGAGTATCTGAACGCCGTGGTGGAAGATGAGTTCCCGGATATGCAAGAAGGTCGCGACAGCGAGCGCACCTGGACGGCCGTCCAAAATCTGTGGGATGCGTATGGGACGAACCAGGCCGCAACACCGCGATTGCAAGCCTACCTTGCGGAGTCACTAAGGCACCTGACACAACTCTCGGACTATCGCCGCATCCGGCTCTTTGCCAGTCATGGCACGGTCCCCGTGATGCTAAAGGGTCTGCTGCTTTGGGGCGCGATTCTGCTTATCGCCCTTAGCTATTGTGTCGGGCACGAGAACGTCTGGTCACAGGCAGCCATGACGGCGGCACTGGCCGGAGTCCTCTCGTTCAGCTTGTTTCTAATAGGGTCGCTCGACAGTCCATATTCCGGAGTGGCACGCGTTACGCCGCGACCGTTCAGTTTTGAACTTGTGCACGTAGCCTCGAGAATGCCAAAGTAATTGCACCTGGGCGACGAAGTCCGCCCCATTACGTCCCTTACAGCTCAATACATCCTCACGTCCACAAGTGACCAGCTACCTTGACGGTAACCACGGCGCTGGTTACTGTGCGACTGAGGGCAGGTTTTTCGCCACTTCCCTGGAAAATCAATTCACCAGCCTTCGGCGTCGCTCAGAGCGGGCCACAACGCAAAAGGCAGGAGTCTCGATTTTCATTGAGCTTCTCCGTGCCTCCGAAGTTGATTTTGATTCCTACGGTGGGTGGATCTAAGTCGCCCTCAGGAGAAATTGCCATGCAAGCTGATGTCCCGGTCCGAGCTCACGATCACACCGTAACCCGCAAGCTGCAATGGCTGGCTTTGTCGTTGACTCCCGGCGTGGGTGCCGGACGCGGACGCAAGTTGGTGGAAATGTATGGCAGCATAGAACGAGTGGTAGCCGCGTCTCTCACTGAACTCGAAGCGGCTGGGCTGCCGGCGGCGGCGGCGCAGAGTCTGGCGTTAGGTAAGTCGATGGAGCTGGCCAGCGCCGAACTTGACCACGCCCGGGAATTGGGTGCCCAGGTAATCGTTCCCGGGGATGCAAAGTTCCCACGGCGGCTGCTGGAAATTTACGATCCCCCACTCGTGCTTTACCTTAAAGGAAATGCGGAAATTATAGATAAAGCGGGGATTGCGGTGGTCGGCACTAGGCACCCGACGCCCTACGGAACCGGCATGGCCGAGCGCCTGGCCTGCGACCTTGCGGCCCGCGGGCTCATCATATTCAGTGGGATGGCGCGCGGAGTGGACACCGCAGCCCACCGCGGGGCCTTGCAGGCGCACGGTCAAACGGTCGCGATCTGGGGCACCGGAATCGACGTTGTCTATCCGGCAGAGAACCGGAAACTCGCCGATCAGATCCTGGCGTCGGATGGCGCGGTTTTGAGCGAGTTCCCCTTAGGGACTTTTCCAGCGCCACAAAATTTTCCCATTCGCAACCGGTTGATCAGCGGCATCTCGATCGGCGTTCTGGTGCTTGAGGCGGGTGAGTTCAGCGGAACCCGGGTCACGGCACGTTGCGCCCTGGAGCAGGGACGCGAAGTCTTCGCGGTGCCGGGAAACGTGACCAATAAGCTCTCCTGGGGCCCTAACACCTTGATAAAACAGGGAGCGGCGTTGGTGGCGACATGGGAAGATGTATGGGAAGCGCTTCCTGCTGATGTTCGCCTGGTGCTCACTCCGCGGGAGGCGGCTGCATCGGAAGAGGCGGTTGCGTCATCACTGTTTGAGACCGACCAGTTGCCGCCGAGCGAGAAACGGGTTTATGCCCTGATGCGAGCGGACGAATCGATTCACATCGATCAAGTGGTGGAGCGCCTGGCCTCGTACCTTTCGTCGTCCGAGATTTTTACTGCTCTGTTCGAACTGGAGTTGAGCGGCCGCATCCGGCAGATGCCGGGGAAGTATTTTGTGAAGACGATGTAGGCGGGAGCCGCTGTTCGCTGTTCGCTCTTCGCTTTTCGCTAATGCGAGAGGAAGGCTGATCCTGAGGAATTACGAGGATCTGGAAGTTTGGCAAAGGGCACATGTCCTCACGATTAGGGTCTATCGGGTCACCGAAAAGTTTCCTCGTGCGGAGATGTTTGGGTTAACAAGTCAAACTCGTAGGGCGGCGAGTTCTATTGGGGCAAATCTTGCTGAAGGGTGCGGCCGCTGGGGCGATGGAGAAATGGCCCGCTACGTCCAGATTGCAAGCGGATCTGCGAGTGAATTGCAAAATCATTTGAGATTGGCTAAAGATCTGGCGTTCCTAAGCACGTCTGAGTATGGCGACCTTCTGGGGGATCTAACCCGCGTTCGGCAGATGCTGACCGCTTTTCTGCAGAGGCTTCGGGGCGCTCGTGGCAAGCGAGAATCGGCGCCGCCAGTTCTGGCGAATGGCGAATAGCGAAAAGCGAAAGGCGGCACGCGTTCGCAAATGCTGACCTCTTTTCTGCCAGAGCTTCGGGGGGTCGCGGTGTGCGAGAATCGGCGTCAAAAGCTCTAGCGAAAAGCGAATAGCGAGGAGCGAAAAGCGTCCCCGCCTTTGCCGCCGGTAGGCGGCCCGTGCTAGCTTCTAACAAGATTGAGGTTCCATTGTCAAAAGGTTTAGTCATCGTCGAGTCGCCCGCTAAAGCGAAGACGATCCAAAAATATCTGGGCTCGGGCTACGAGGTGGAAGCCTCGCTCGGGCATATCAAGGACTTGCCCAAGAAGTCGCTTGGGGTCGATCTCGACGATAATTTCGCCACCGAGTACGTCGTCATTCCGGGCAAGGAGAAGGTCGTCGCCCGCCTGAAGAAGCTGGCGAAGACGGCCGACACGATTTACCTGGCGCCTGACCCGGACCGCGAAGGAGAGGCCATTGCGGCCCACCTCGCGGAAGAACTGGGCGGCGATTCGGTTGACGGCAAGAGGAAAAGCAAAAAGGGCGCGGTCACCATTCGCCGCGTAACTTTTAACGAGATTACCAAGCGCGCGGTGCAGGAGGCTTTCCTCCACCCGCGCGACATCGACAGCAACCTGGTGGATGCGCAGCAGACCCGCCGTGTGCTGGATCGCCTGGTTGGCTACCAGGTGTCGCCGCTGTTGTGGGACAAAGTACGTCGCGGAATATCTGCCGGACGCGTCCAAACCGTGGCCTTGCGGCTGATTGTTGAGCGCGAACGCGAGATCAAGGCGTTCGTCAAGGAAGAGTATTGGACGATTGACGCAGACCTGCACGCCGACAAGCCGCCGACGTTCGCGGCAAGGTTCATCGGAATTGGCGACGAGAAGACTCCAATCACGAACGGCGACGATGCAGCCAAAATCAAGGCCGCTGTCGAGACCGCCAACTGGAGCGTCCGCTCGGTTGACAAGCGTGAGCGCCGCCGCAGTCCGGCCGCGCCCTTTACCACCAGCAAGTTCCAGCAGGATGCTTCGCGCAAGCTGCGTTTCAGCGTGAAACGAGCCATGATGATCGCCCAGCGCCTGTATGAAGGCGTTGACCTTGGCGAAGAAGGCACTGTCGGACTTATCACCTACATGCGTACCGACTCGCCACAGGTGTCAAACGACGCTGTGGCTGAGGTTCGTGAACTGATCGGCAAGGAATACGGCAAGGAATTCCTGCCCGAATCGCCGAACACCTACAAGTCGAAGAAAAGCGCGCAGGAGGCGCACGAGGCCATTCGTCCGACGGCTGCGTCGCGGCATCCGGACCAGATCAAGCAGTATCTCCAAGAGGACGAGTACAAAGTTTACAAGCTCATCTGGCAGCGGTTTGTGGCCTCGCAGATGAACCCCGCGGTCTTCGATCAAACGACCGTCGAGATCGATGCTAAGAACGGCAACGAGGTCTATCGCTTCCGAGTGACGGGCTCGGTGCTGAAGTTCGAAGGCTTCTTGAAGGTTTACGAGGAGTCGAAGGACGCTAAGGATGAAGAGGACGAGGCGCTCAAACATAAACTGCCAGTACTGACCGAAGGCCAGAAACTCGCGCTGAAGGGAATTGATACCGAACAGCATTTCACCGAGCCCCCGCCGCGCTTCAATGAAGCCTCACTGGTGAAGGAGCTGGAGGAGCGCGGGATTGGGCGTCCGTCCACGTACGCCGCCATTATCAGCACCATCCAGGAGCGCCAGTACGTGCAGAAACTCGGCGGAAAATTCATTCCCACCGAAATTGGCTTTGTGGTGACCGATCTGCTGGTGGCAAACTTCAAAGACATTTTCGATCTGCAATACACCGCCCGTCTGGAAGAAGAGCTCGACGAGATCGAGGACGGCAAGGAGCGCTGGACCGACGCCCTGGCCGAGTTCTACAAGAAGTTCGAGAAGGAACTCCATTACGCCGAAAAGCACATGGAGAACGTGAAGCGGATGGAGAAGCCGACCGACGAGAAATGCGAACGGTGCGGCTCGCCGCTGGTCATCAAGTGGGGCAAGCATGGCTCGTTTTACGCGTGCAGCGCCTACGACAAGACCGACCCCAACAGTTGCACGTTCACCAAGGAAAATCCTATCGACCTGCCCGACCTGGACTCGGCCGACGTGCAGGAAACCACGCAGGAAGAGTATTGCGAAAACTGCGGCCGCCCGATGGTATTGAAGCGCGGACGCTTCGGGCAGTTCATGGCCTGCACCGGATATCCGGATTGCAAGACGACGCGCCGGCTGGACCAGGCCAAGAAAGTCCCGGACATCCCGCTTGATGAAAAGTGCCCGCAGTGTGGACGCAACCTGCTGCTCCGGCATGGCCGCTATGGAGAGTTCATTTCCTGCAGCGGATATCCGGAATGCAAATGGGTGAAGCAGAATTACATTGGGGTGAAGTGTCCAGAGTGCAAGGATGGTGAGCTGGCGGAGAAAAAGGCTCGCCGCGGCAATTTCTTCTACGGCTGTTCCAACTACCCGAAATGCCGATTTACGTCGGCTCACCGGCCGGTTGCTGAGCCTTGTCCCGAGTGTGGCAGTCCTTACCTGCTGGAAAAGAACCTCAAGTCGGGAAGCTTCCTGGTATGTCCGAATAACAAGCGTACCGAAAGCGATGAACCCAAGACCGCCGCAAAAGGCCGTGGAAAGAAGAAATCCACGGATGAAAGTACCGTTAAATGTGATTACTCGCGGGAAATTCAGCCGGTAGCTGTTGCATAATGGAGGTCTTGTCAATCTAACCCGCCCGGCCATCAGCCGGGCATTCCTGTGAAAAGGAGCAAATCATGGCAGGACAATTGAAGAGCGGGACGATCATTGCCCATCTGATCGTCAATGACGCCCCGAAAGCTCTTGACTTCTACAAGAATGCATTTGGAGCAGAGATCATGGGTGTGCACAAAACGCCCGACGGAAAAGTAATGCACGCGGAGTTGAGCTTTGGCGGCGCCAGGCTCATGTTGGCAGACGAATTTCCCGGCATGGGCGGTGGTTCACCCAAGACGCTGGGCGGAAGCGCGGTCGTGCTGAATCTTTATGTTCCGGAAGACGTTGACAGCCTATTCAAACAGGCAGTTGCAGCAGGAGCTACGGTAGTGATGCCTCTGGCAGACCAGTTCTGGGGCGATCGCTACGGCCAGGTCACAGATCCATTCGGGCATCGCTGGGCCCTCGGCCAACACATGGAAGACGTTGCCCCCGACGAGATGGAGCGCCGCGCTAAAGAGGCCTTCGCCGCGATGGCACACAAGTAGTCTGCCGGCGGCCGCGCAAGAGACGCGATCGTCCAAACCAAATGAAAAGCCGTCAGCACGGCGGCTTTTCCCAACCTACTTCCTTGGAGGATTCATGAGCAGTACACCCGCCACACATCATGATGCTGAACTTATTCTGAAGCTTTACGATCTGCGCCGCGAGCCGGTCATGCGCGAGGCCCGGAATTTTGTAGCTGGCTTCAGCCCCAAGTCGGTCGCCGACATGCTCGCCGTGGCGAATGCGTTTGGCAGCAAGGAAAATGCCTATGTCCGTCAGGTATTCGGGTACTGGGAGATGGTGGCCTCCCTGATCGTGCATGGCACCCTGAACCCGTTGCTGGCGTATGACACCCTTGGCGAAATGTACTTCGTATATGCCAAGATACAGCCCTTCGTGGAAGAGTTCCGCCAGAAGTCAGGGATGGTGGAATTCCAGGTGAATGTGCAGAAGGTGGTGGAGAGCTCAGCCGAAGGCCGGGACCGACTGGCGCGGATGCGGAAGCGCCAGGCCGAAATGGCTGCGGCTGCTGCGCGATAACCCGCTCAGCTCAGATATTCGCGAATATAGGGATCGTTATTACGTAACAGGTCAGTGACGGTCCCTTCGAAGATGATCTTTCCGTCTCGCAGCATAAGGAACCGGGTGTGCAGGTCGCGAAGGCTCCCGTCGGTGATCGGGACCATCTTATTCTGCTGCCGATCGAAATAATGGCTCGCCATGGTGAATGCGTCTTGCAGCCGATGCGTCACCAGCAATGAGCTTGTGCCATATACGTCGCGCTGTTTCACGATGAGCTCGATGATGGTGTTCGAGGTGACCGGGTCCAGTCCGCCGGTGGGTGAATCGTAAAGCAGAACCTCGGGCTGGGTGATGATGGCGCGCGCAATGGCCACGCGACGCCGCATACCGCCGGACAACTCGGACGGAAACAGATCGACGGTGTGCTCCAGTTCGACGAAGCGCAAGGCCTCCAGCACACGGTTGTGAATTTCATCGGTCAGCTTTCCCGTCTCCTCCATCAGGCGATAGGCGACGTTCTCCTCTACCGTCAGTGAATCGAAAAGTGCGCTCTCCTGAAAGACCATCCCTATCTTGCGCCGCAGGTCGAACAGGTCTTGCTCGCGCATTTGCGTAATCTCTTCACCAAGAACAGTGATGCGCCCCGAATCGGGCTTCAACAACCCCAGTGCCAGTTTCAGGATCAATGTTTTGCCGGTGCCAGCCACACCCATCAGGATCTTGGTTTCACCGCGAGGCAGTTCAAAGGACACCCCCTCCAGTACCGGATGTTCGAAAGCGATCTGGACATCTTCGAAGCGAATGACGGGCTCCGCCGTGGGCGGGACGGTCGGTTGGGGCTGCTCGTCCGGCGGTGCGAGGCTCGACATAATTAGTACTGGAAAATCCCCATGAGCAGTCGGGTGATGAAGAAATCGCTGACCAGGATTAGCACTGACGCGGCCACGACGGCTTGCGTCGTCGCCCGGCCGACGCCTTGCGTGCCGCCCTTGGCGGAGAGGCCGTAGTAACAGCCAATGCTGGAGATTATGAAGCCGAAGATCACCGGCTTGCATAGCCCCATGAACACGTCTCCAAAGCGCAGCGCCTGGTAAGCGGTGGTCCAATACTGGTTGGGGTCGAGTCCCAGCAGCACATACGAGATCACGAATCCGCCCGTCAGCCCCACCAGGTTGGAGATGATGGCGAGAAAGAACAGCATAACCATGCTGGCGATGACCCGCGGCGTTACCAGTTTCTTGGAAGGATCGACTCCCATGGCGCGCATGGCATCGATCTGCTCGGTGACTTTCATGGAGCCCAGTTCGCTTGCCATGCCGCTGGAGTTGCGTCCGGCTACCATCAATCCCGTCAGTACCGGACCCAGCTCGCGTACCATCGACAGCGAAACCAGTTTGCCGGTCAGCGAGAGCGAGCCAAACTGCTGCAAGGTGCTGGAGGTTTGCAAAGCCAGCACCGCGCCGGTGAAAAAACCCGTCAGCACCACGATGGGCAAGGAACCGACCCCGATGGAATCGGCCTGCAACAGGGTGTCGGCATAGTACCGGGGACGCCCGAAAATATTACTGAGCGAGCGCCCCGCGAGGAGGGAATAATCCTGTACCGCCTCGACATTGTCCTTCACAATTTCGGTCGGCGAGAATGTTGGCATCAGGCTCCGGAAAAGAGATACGAACGAAAATATATCAGAGGAACGTGAATTGGCCCCGGTTTCGAATTCAATAAGCTCCCCGCAGGGAGGTCGTTCACATGGAAAACAAACCGCCGTTAGTCCACGGCATCACCGCCGGCCAGAAGCGGAGTCAGTTCGACACTTTGCTTGCGGGCGCGGCTTCATTTACCATGCAATCCCTAGCTGTTGCCCGGCACGCCAGGAGGCGGAGTATGGCGTTTCAGGTCGATCGTAGCCCGTTCGATCCGGAATCAGGATTCGAATATTACATTTGCTTCAAACCTCCGACCGAGGTCGAAGGAGACGAGGTGGAGTCGCGAATCTCCGTCGAGGCGGCGCTCTCGGTCTCGGAGACCGGAGACGTGGCCGACCTCAGCTTTATGCTGCCCAAGATGTGCCGCAACGATCATGCCCTTTCCTTCCTGAAGCGTGATCCGACCGCGGCATGCGTCGAGAACCGGGTATTCATAGCGTTGCCGGGCCTGAACGGCGACGCCGTGTTCAACGCTCCCGCCACTCTCGAACTAGACCACGCCGGACGCATTGTAGCTATCGAAATCAACGGCTGCATTCCCAAGACCAGCACATTTAGACCGGGGCACGCGTAAAAGCCGCTATTCGCTTTTCACCCTTCGCCTCTCGCTACTCGCTTTTAGCATAGCAAGTCAGAACTGACGTATCACCCAGGGTACTCACCAACCAACTGTTGGCCATCTTATGCCTTATGCGCTACGAGGACTGCACCTACCGCCAAGCTGAAGTTCGGCTTGCTGAACACTCCGAATTACGCGGCGCCCGGCAACTGCGCTCCGTTCCTGACTGCACCACCTTGTATCGCTTCCTGTAGAATGTGGCTTGGGATTGTGACGTCCTTATGTCTCTGACCAAAGCTGAAGCGCTCGAGATGTATCACTCCGATGACCTGATCGGCATCGGCATGGAAGCCGACGCGGTGCGCCGCAAGTTCCATCCCGAAGGCGTGGTTACCTACATCATCGATCGCAACATCAACTACACCAACTTCTGCACCGAGTACTGCACCTTCTGCGCCTTCTACCGTCCGCTTAAAGGCAAGATGGCGAAGGAGGGATACTTGCTTGATTTCGACACCATTTACGACAAGGTGCGCGAGACGGTTGAGTTGGGCGGCACTGGCGTCCTGCTGCAGGGCGGCCTGCATCCCGATCTGAAGATTGAGTGGTACGAAGCTCTGCTGGCCGGCATGAAGCAACGCTTTCCGCAAGTGCACCTGCACTGTTTCTCGGCGTCAGAGATCATCTGCATCGCCGAAGTCAGCGGCCTCAGCATCGAAGACACCATCAAGCGCCTGCGCGATGCCGGACTCGGCTCCATTCCCGGCGGCGGCGCCGAGATCCTCGATGACGAAGTGCGCTATAAGATTGCGCGCCTGAAGTGCCTCACCGATGACTGGCTCAACGTGCATCGCACCGCACACAAGCTGGGCATGAGGACGACGGCCACCATGATGTTCGGCGTCGGCGAGACCTACGAGCACCGCATCAACCATTTCCAGCACATCTACGACCTGCAGGAAGAGACCGGCGGCTTCACGGCGTTCATCCCGTGGTCGTTCCAGCCGCAAAATACGGCGCTCGGCGGACGTGGCTGGGACGAAGCCACCGCGGTCGAATACTTGAAGACGCTGGCGATCGCGCGCCTCTATCTCACCAACTTCAAGAATGTGCAGTCGAGCTGGGTGACGCAGGGCCTGAAGGTCTGCCAGACCGGATTGCGCTTCGGCGGCAATGATGTCGGCTCGGTGATGATTGAGGAAAATGTAGTTCGCGCGGCCGGAGTTCGCAACTGCACCACCGAAGAAGAGCTGCGCCGCATCATCCGCGATGCCGGCTTCCGCCCCGCCCAACGGGATACGCTATACACCAAGTTCTT
The DNA here is from genome assembly GCA_963748225.1 of uncultured Acidobacteriaceae bacterium. Lineage (GTDB taxonomy): Bacteria > Acidobacteriota > Terriglobia > Terriglobales > Acidobacteriaceae > Bog-257. The sequence continues at coordinate 68,714 of CAVVHW010000004.1, read as the reverse complement.
CCTGAACTAGCTACCAGCAATCTCGAAAATCAGGGGTCGACCGCAAGACCCAGCCCGAAGGGCGGAACAATAGTAGCCCAGGGCGTAAGCGCTGGGTACGCGTTTCCAGAACGAACCGAGCCCCTTCAGGGGCGGCACCGGCCTTCCCATCCTCTCGGCAGAAGCAGGCGAAAAGATGCCGCGCCCCGGCGCAGGATCCTCGTTCACGGCTAAGTCGAAGACAGCCCAACAGAAATCGTTTGATCGGCTCAAGTCTCTCAGGCAGAATTGAGGCTTAGTTCGGAGAGATATCTTTGGATAAAGATTGCTTTATCATTCAGAAGTTTGACGGCGGCCATTACGACGGTCTCTATGAAGAAGTTTTCGCACTAGCAATTCGCGCCGCAGGGCTCGAGCCGTACCGTGTCGATCGGGATCCTTCCGCGTCGATCCCCATCGAGGACATCGAGAAGCACATCTCCGAAGCAGCAGCCTGCTTCGCGGAAATCTCAGAGGACAATCCGAACGTGTGGTTTGAGTTGGGGTGCGCCATCGCAAACGAAAAGCCCCTCTGCATGGTTTGCAGCACAACTCGCGATCGCTTCCCATTTGATGTGCAACACCGCCGAATCATTCGCTATCCGCAAAACCCGAAACCAAGTGATTTCGACAAGCTCAAGGAGGGAATTACCGAGCGACTTAAGGCGGCAGTTGCTAAGGACGCAACGCTAAAGAAGAGCGCTGATGCTGCGATCGCGCTTGCCATCGCGCCCGATACAAGCGGTCTGCAGCCCCACGAGTTACTCGCATTGACCTTGATCTATACGTACCACTATGACTACGGCATAAGCGCTTGGGGGTTGGCCCAAGATATGGAGAAAGGTGGGTACACCAGAACCGCGTCAAACCTTGCCATAGCGGGATTGCAGCGAAAAGGGCTCGTGACCTTCAAGGAAGACCACGACCGAGATGGTGATCCTGTCAAGCTGTGGTCCGTGAGCGACGATGGCGAGGAGTGGCTACTGAAGAATCAGGATGTCTTAAACCTTCGATCGGGAAAGAACCAGCCACAGCCAGCTGGCGCTGAGATCGCCAACGAAGACATTCCCTTCTGAGGCTCTCAGCTTTTCCGAAGCGGGCCCCGCGCGTTGACTGGTGCGCGAAGGGTCGCATAGAGTGTGGCCTTCGAACCACCGGTAAGATCATCCGTAGCGTCGCGGAAGCAAGCGAGGTCACCCGGCCATGGCGAACGAGGAACAGGTCATAATTCTCAAGGACGGTGTCGAGCAATGGAATAAGTGGCGGCAGGGGCGTTCTGGCATGCGCCCGGAACTCCGGCGGGCAAACCTTTGGGGGGCGGACCTCGCGGGGCGGATCTCCGCGGGGCAGACCTCCAAGGGGCGGATCTCAGCGGGGCGAAGATCGTCAAGGCGAACCTCGACGGAGCCGACCTCACAGAGGCATCGGCGGGGACAACAATCCTTGCCGACATCGATCTGAGCGCTGTCAGTGGTCTCGAAACCGTGGTCCATCACGCCCCTTCCACCATCGGCATTGACACCATCTACAAGTCGCGGGGCAAGATTCCCGAAGTCTTCCTGCGTGGCTGTGGCGTGCCGGAGAACTTCATCGAATACATGCACTCGCTGGTAGTCAGCCCCATCGACTTCTACTCCTGCTTCATCAGCTACAGTCACGAGGACAAGCTGTTTGCCCGGCGCCTGCACGACACGCTGCAGATGCGCGGCATACGTTGCTGGCTCGACGAAAAGCAGCTCCTGCCCGGCGACGACATCTACGAGCAAGTGGACCACGGCATTCGGATGTGGGACAAGGTCCTGCTCTGCTGCTCCCAGCACTCGCTCGCGAGCTGGTGGGTGGACAACGAAATTAACAAGGCGTTCGAAAAAGAACGGCTGCTGATGAAGGAGCGCAAGCAAAAAGTTTGGGCCCTGATTCCGCTAAACCTCGACGGCAATCTGCTGAGTGGAAAGTGGATCAGCGGAAAGGCCTCCGAGGTGTTAACACGCCTGGCAGCCGACTTCACCGGCTGGGAGCAGGACCCGCACAAGTTCGAGGCGCAGGTGGAGAACGTCATCCGGGCGCTGCGCACCGACGACGGCGCGAGAGAGAAACCTCCTCAGCCGAAGCTGTAGCTACCGGCACTCCGTTCAAAGCAGGCTCGCAGAAAAATTAGAGCAGCAGATCCCTCGCAGGCTAAAGCCTGCTCGTGATGACAACATATGGGAGTATGACGGCGCGCCCTGCGGCAAGCTGAGGCCAGACTCTAAAGGAGCGCCCCTTCATCTCTGAGCGCTAATTGCTAAGAGCCAACTGCTTCTAGTACGTAAACGACTGCAGCGCCGAATTGGCTCCGCCATGCCCAGCAGCTAACACATACCCGGTCCGGGTATTGGGATTCAAAGCGATCGTCGCTCCTCCCGGTCCGAACTGAAAGTTGCGCAGCGACTCAATCGGGTTCCCGTTCTCGTCGTACACATGGATCTGGCCGGGAGATCCAGGAACCGGGTGGGTAATAAGAAATAGCTTATGCACGGGATCAACAGCTACCGTGGCGCCAGAGTACTGTCCTATAAACGGCAAGGCGACAATGAAACCAGTCCTTGTGGCCAGGTTATAAAACTCGGCATTGTTATCGGTTTCGGTTGTGGTGCAGGCGATACCGGTAGCCGAGTCCACCGCCAATCCGTTCACGTATCCGAATCCATGACCTGTAAACTCCGTGACATTGCGGGTGGTGAGATTGACCAGGACAATCTGGGGGATAGTGAACGGCGCTCCCTGCGCTTGCGCTAGCACCGCCTGATTGGTCGTACTGTCGTACGCGAGCAGCGGAGGAACTCCGCCGGTGAAGATCGGGTCCTGAAGGTTTACGGTTGGCCCGAATGTATTCGCCCCCAGATTAGAGCCGAATACAAACCGGCTGCAGCACTCTTGGGTTGACACCATGACAGCGACGCCGGGCGCGCCCTGATTGCCTTCCACGTCCTCAAAAAGCTGCGTATGGTCGTCAATGGGGGGTGTCCAGGCACCGGTAAACATGTTGCCCGACAGCGGGTTCATCAGATTGTAGGTGCGGCTGGTCACGAATAGTCCCTGCACGTGCTCCTGTTCGCGGAGACCGATGTGGCCCATATGGGCGCCGCCCACGCCCCCCGCGCCGCCCGCGCCCGCGGTAACCCCCAACACACCCAGCGTGATGAAATCGTCATCGGTGTCGGTCACGAGTTCAACCACTGAGATGATCCTGCCAGTTACCTGATCGAAGGTTTCGGTCGCGATGGTGTACTTTCCATCCGGCTGCAACAGCGCTTCGCTTAGCAAGCCTTCGGTGCCGCCATGATCCACGTCGTAGCCGAAGATTTCGCCACCAAACATATCTTGTATCAGAATGCCTTGCCCCACCGAGGGGCCGGTTGGCTCCAGCTGCTCGACAGGCAGCTGTTTGATTCTAGAGTGTGCGGGCCGTCGGTCGGCTGCGTTAGCAGACGAAGCCACACCCAACAGGCAGAGCAGACCGACAGCCGCAAGCCGGCATACGAATATGTCTTTCATATTCACTCCGTTCTCTAAGTTAAGACAGGTATCTCGAACACAGATGTCACGTGATCAATCGTGTTGAGGGACCTCAACATGGTAGGTTTGCGCGACTGCGTATTTGTCACGGATTTGTCACGACGCTGTAAAAGATTGGTTGCGCGCTACCCGACCCTTGGTTTCGTCCAAATGGGCCTTGAAAGGAGCCGATTAATGCTTCTTAACTGGCGCTCCACTTCCCTGCTGGCTTTGCATGGTTTCGCCCGGACGCAGCAAGCTTGGACGCGTCGATTGCGGCGTAGCGGAGGAATCGTTCTGCGGCTGCGTCGAAGCATCGGAGGCTGCTGGGCTCGAGTTCGAGCCTCCGTTTTGGCCGGCCGTAGCTGTGGAAGAATTGCTATCTGCGGTCGAACCGCCGCCGGGCAGGTTTGCGCTCGTCACCGACCCAGAGCTATTAGCCGGTTGCGATGATGAACCTGGCACAGAATTCGTACTTGTCGCCGTGCCCTCACCACCCTCACTGCCGGCCGCTCCATCTCTTGCTGCTTGCGCGGCGCGGGTATCTTTGGTGGTGGGCGCCGGATCGAAGCTCACTCTCTCGGCCAGCAACTGTTGCAACTCGCTGTCATGAGGGGCAGCAAAAAACCACGTCAGCAGGTAGCCTTGTCGCTGGGTAATGGCCATCGCAATCGATAACCGTCGCGAGAGTTCGTCATTGGGAACCTTGAAGCCGACATTTCCGTGGAGCAACAAAAAGACCGTGCCCTGCGACGTAAAAGCTTTGGCGTCGCGCATGTCGCGCAGGATCGGGTGGGTAAGCCCGATGAGGAGCAAGAAATCCCGAGCTGCCTGCGCGTCGGTTGAGCTGGTGGGAAACTTTACCCCGGGAAAACACTCTGCCGATACCGCCGAGAGAGTTACCTCGCCAAAATCGTCGTAGGGAATCTGCCCATCCGGTCCAGGTCGCTTCGCCCACACCGAAAACAAGGTGCGGCTGCACGCTTTCAGCAGTTGGCGCTCCGCAGCACCCGCGCCGGGGGAATCATCGAGCAGTCCATCCAGCGGATCACTGGCGCGTGCCCGCTCGATGGCCGGCAATACTGCGCCTTCGGATTCTGCCACCCATCCGGAAGGAACCTGGTAGCTGAAGCCTAGCGCTGGATTGCGGTAGAGACCTCCCTCAAGTTTGCCGGGGTCGATGTGATTTTCCGGCGGATCGGCCTCCAACTGGGCCAGGCGATGCGACGAGATCGCCGGGCCTTCATAAGCCTGAGCATCCGCCGTAATGTACTGACGAACCTGCGCGGGCGCGAAGAACACGATGTGTTGCAGAGACGACTCCAGATCTTTCACCATGCTCTCGTTGTGCGCGCCCAACTGCATGAGGACCACATAGCCATCCAGATTCGCCCCGGCCAGCATGTGTTGATCAATCCCCCGGCGGGTCTCGTAGAAATAGAACTGATGACCGGCGAGCGTGGTCTTCGAAAGTCCGCGAAGTTCCTCCACTCCTCTGAACAGCTCCTGGTCAAGTGCTCTGCGAAGCACAACCTTCGCGTCCAAAGCTCCTCTTCCCGCGGGCGGGAGAGCAGCAATCGAAACCGTTGCGTCGTCGGGCGCTGGCCCACCCAATTGCAACAGTTGAATGCGCCCGTCAGGGGCGACCGGCTCCGGAATCGGCAGCAGATGGGCGTCGGCCGGAAGATCAAGAGCGAAGCCGAAAAATTCGTTGGTGTAACGTGTGGACGACAGATAGGCTTGCTCGGGATATCGCAACGCAGCCGCGGCAGAGCTGGCAGCTGGGCCGGCGCCAGATGAAGCCGCTTGCCCGCTTAATAACAAGGGGCAGCTCAGGAGGCAACCGAGTACTGCAGAAAGTAATGCTTGCAAGCGCATCGGGTTCCGATTGTTTTATTGTTAGCCGTTCGCGGATAAGAGTCAACGTCGCCAGCATCTTCTCAGAGAAACGGGCCAATTCTGGGTTGTTTGGTAGTTCCAATTTCAGTAACCAAAAGTTCCGCCGTTTGCGCCGGTCTGGTCGGGTACAATCGACCGGTTAGGGTGCTCTCCGCAATCGCTCACAGCGGCGTGGCGCACCCTCTGCTATCTTTCTCGCGGAGATTACGTTCCTGAGCCGTGCATTCAACTTGATTGCCAGTCTGCTGGTGGAACCGCACGGCCTGCGCCACTACCTGAGATCGCATTTTCTGGATCCGACATTTAAGGGGCTGTATCACGCCAACGCTTTCGATATGGCGTTGTTGATTCCTTACTTCGTCGTCCTGGTGCTGCTGGCCTTTTACGGCATGCACCGCTACCAACTGGTTTATCTGTACTACAAGCACCGCAAGAACAAGGCGATTGAGCCGTCCTCGCACTTCGCCGAATTGCCCCGGATCACAATTCAGCTGCCAATCTTCAATGAGCAATACGTCATTGACCGGCTGGTGGAATGTGTCTGCAAGATGGAATATCCGCTCGATAAACTGGAAATCCAGGTACTCGACGATTCCACGGATGAGACCGTGGAAGTCGCTCGGGAGGTGGTCGAGCGCTATGCCGCGATGGGCCACAACATCAGCTATCTCCACCGCACCAATCGCGAAGGCTTCAAGGCGGGCGCACTCGACGCCGGCCTGAAGGTATCAACCAGTGAGTTCGTGGCCATCTTTGACGCCGATTTCACTCCCCAGCCGGAGTGGTTGATGAAAGTGATCCACCACTTTGCCGACCCGGAGATCGGCATGGTGCAGACGCGCTGGACGCACCTGAACCGCAGCTATTCGTATCTGACGCAGGTTGAGGCCATCCTGCTCGATGGCCATTTCGTGCTCGAGCACGGCGGCCGCTCGCGAGCAGGAGTGTTTTTTAACTTCAACGGAACGGCGGGCATGTGGCGGCGCCAAGCCATTGACGATGCCGGAGGCTGGGAGCACGACACCCTCACCGAAGATACCGACCTGAGCTACCGCTCGCAGTTGAAGGGATGGAAATTCCGCTACCTGCAGGACGTGGAATGCCCCGCTGAGTTGCCCATCGAGATGACGGCGTTCAAAACGCAGCAGGCGCGCTGGGCGAAGGGCCTGATCCAGTGCGCCAAAAAGGACTTACCCAAGGTGCTCAGGGCGAACGTATCGCGACGCGAAAAATGGGAAGCCTGGTACCACCTGACGGCCAACATCAGCTATCCGCTGATGATCGTGCTAAGCACGCTGCTTCTACCGGCGATGATTATCCGTTTCTATCAGGGCTGGTTTCAGATGGTATACATTGACCTGCCCCTGTTCCTGGCCTCGACGTTTTCGATCTCCAGCTTCTACCTGGTTTCGCAAAAAGAGCTGTTCCCGCGGACCTGGTATCGCACCATCTGGTATCTGCCTCCCCTGATGGCGCTGGGCATAGGATTGACCATTACCAACAGCAAGGCGGTGCTGGAGGCGCTCATCGGCCAGCAGAGCGCGTTTGTACGCACTCCGAAATACCGCGTCGTCAACAAGAGCGACAAGGCCGTAGCGGCGAAAAAGTATCGCAAGCGTTTGGGCTGGGTTCCGTATATTGAGTTGCTGATTGGCACCTATTTTGCGTTGACCGTCTGGTACGCCATCGCCAATGAAAACTACATCACGGTGCCGTTCTTGTTCCTGTTCGTCTTCGGATATTGGTATACCGGATTGATGTCGCTGGTGCAGGGCCGCTTTGACAGCCTTATACGGGAGCGCGGCGAAGAGCGCAGCGCCAAGCCATTCCCGGTCGGCGTGTAACGACTCCGCGGTAAAGCCGAACGTCGGAATAATGGCAGTATGTCGGCAGAATTTGGGTTTCCAGGCGTTTATCGCCCACGATAAGGGAAATTCGATCTACGCAGGAACCCGCTCCAGTTCATCAGCATCTACTTCCACGGCGACGCTTCGCCTGATCAGTTCCAAGGTGAGCACAACCCGTAAGTTGTTCTTCTTGCGGGCCAAAACACCTACCATGCCAGCCAGGGATCCAGACTTGATGCGGGCCTTCTCGCCTACAATCAGGTACGGGTGAGGTTCAAACTTGCGGAGGTGCAGACCCGAGCGCAACGCCTCGACCTCGAAGTCCGGCAGAGGCAGCGGTTCGCGGCCGGAACCAACGATCAACAAGACTCCAGGTACGGATAGCACATGGGTTGAGCCAGACCGTCCAATCCGCGCAAAGACATAGCCGGGGAACAAAGGCTGCTGAACATTGACGCGGCAGCCGTTCTTCCAGCGATGCATCTCCATGTAAAGAGGCAGAAACGACTCAATTCGGCGAAATTCGAAGTGCCGGGCGACTGCCTTTTCATGACGTGGAGTCGTATAGACGGCAAACCACTTCAGCGGCTCCTCTGCCGAGCTGGCCAATGGGGTCGATGAAGCCATCGCGGCACTCATTAGATCTCCTGGCAGATACTGTTTAGCCACAGACATAGATTCGTTGCCCTACCCGCACAATGAAACCGCACACTTCGCGAACCAATTTTACGGCCGACATCGTCCGTCAACTCGGCGCCGCCACGGCGAAGGCTTCACTGCCTTAGAAAGCAGACTGCGTGGAAGAGTGAGACAGTGAGTGGCTACTTGCGTGCGGTACGACTGGTGGGCCTTAGGTTAGGACAACGGTTCTGTCCGGGTCAAGGAAAAAATATGAATATTGCGCGTAAGTTGCGGGTTGAGCAACGCGCTTCACCTCAGTTGCCTAGGTCGCGGAGTCGCATCCATGGCAATATCTGAGACCAAACACAAAAGTGAGTGCTCACACGCAAGTTCGGAAACCTTGCCGACACCTAGATCCCTTGTTTGCCTGCCCCCGACAGCCATGTGTTATCAATGGGTTCACGGCTGGTTCGAATCGTGACTGATGCCCAGGGGCACCAGCACCTTTCTCGTTATCGTCGGCCAGTACTCCTTAATCAGATTCACTCCGGCGGAGCCCGCTAGGGCCCAGCCATACGCTTTGAAGGTGTACCCCGCGCCTCTTTGCGCGTCCGGCCAATACGTGTTTGCGATTCCAGCTGCGCCCAAAGGAGCTACAATTCCAGGCCAATTGATTGCTTCGCCCCCGCTGTCTTTTCGAATAATTACAACTCTTCGCAGAGCATACTTAATGCTTTGCTTTAAACTTCCGTCGCCCATTACAAAGAAGCGTGGATCGTCATGCAGTACCGAGCACAAGACGAAGTTGCCAAGCAGATTCGTACTGGCGCGGTTCGCCATGGCAGCGCCAAATCGCTGACCGTAGGCGCTGGCGCCCTGGCCATAGCCGGCAGGGGTGTTGGCCGCCTGACCAACTCCGGCGGCGAAAGCTGATCCCAGGAAGGTAGCGGGAGAGACACCGTTGACGAGGGCCACACGGAGTTTGTCGCCGGGGGTCAGCGGCTGACCGCCATAAGCCAGGTCAGGAAAGAAGAACGATCGCTTGTCGAGGACTTTCGCCTCCGGGACCTGCCAGTGCCTTTTAGCCACCGTAATCGACGTCTGCGCGTGGCCTTTCCCCAGAGACGAAGGAGTATTTGGATCCGAGACTTGCGCCGTCGCGAGCATTTGCCCGCCAAGCAAGGCGATCATTACAACAATTGCGCCTCCGGCAAACCGACTCGCCAGGTTGTGGCGATCGGAATCTTCTCCGCAGCGGTTAAGCATTGCTACCTGCACCTCTGAGTGTGTTACCTCGTTCGCCGTCAATGTCCGACACCAGTGCCCTATTTCGAATGCAACCAGCCGGGAGACTGCAGCACCGTCGGCTCTCTGACGCCGACAAACTCGGGCCGTGTATTTCGTATCAGATGGAAGAGCTACCCTTACGTTTGATCGCTTGGGAGGTTGAGAAGTTGTCCCTGGAATCCGCCGTAACGAGTCTCGCGGCGGGTACTGAAACTTTAGCATGACGCCTGCAAGAATTAGGAACCCCGCCCAGGTGGGCGGGGTCCTTAGCAAGCCGGAGCAACTGACTCGGCCTGCGGCTTTGCCACAAGCATCGTCGCACTCAGTGCTGCATGTCGTTCATGGCACCGCCAGTACCGCCAGACTGTGCCAGCATTTTGACTTTATCCACGTGCAGCGTGCCACTGTCGGTCATCTTGCCCATCACTTCCACATGATGGCCCTCATGCCCAGCGAGAGCATCAGGATTGTCAATCGCCACAACCTTTTGGTCTTTGTCGGTCACCAGCACCGGTTTCTCGCCTGCTGCGATGCATTTCTTGGCGCAAGCTTCATGGTCTGCGTTGGCGCCCTTGGCGCCACATTTTGAGTCGCTGACCCAGCCGCTCCAGCTCATATCCTTCGCGGCCGCCAGCACGGTCATGCTGCACAAATACAGCCCGATCACCAACAACACTCTCTTTTTCATAGTTGAATCTCCTCTTGAAGTGCCGCCAGGCGGCGGAGCTTGTTCATAAGAGGGGGAAGCCAGACAGTGCCAGACCAATCGCCGAGGTCGCTCCCTATACCGGGCAAACCCGGTTGCTCACCTCGGCGCCTCCACCCCACGTGAGGTACGAGGCACAAGCCCCCACAGATTCTGCTGCCGACAAGTTTATTCCAGAACGTGGACTTACGCGGAAAAAACGTCGCGCCGCAAAATAAGCGCTCGAAGATCGGCTTGAGCGCATTCCATCTATCTTAGAGTTGGCTTTGCTACTTCGGGTTGGTACTCTCAGCAACTGCGGGGGCGGCCCGGGTATCGGTCTTAGCCTGCGGTTCGACCAAAACGATCTCACCGGGCTTCACGTATCCAAGTTGTTCGCGCGCCTCTTTTTCGATGGCGCTGGGATCTTCCCGTTGCAGGCTATCGACCTGGCGCTGCAGTTGCTCGTTTAGGGTTTTTTCGTCGCCAATCTGCTGTTGAAGTCGGACCGCTTCGGCTCGCTTGTCTTCGTAGACCTTCATGCCGTTGGCGCCAAAGATCACCTTATAACCGATGAAGACGGCCAGCGCGCCAATGCACAGCGTGGCCAGCAAACGGCGCATGCGATAGAACCAGCCTCCGGCGATACGAACAGTTAGCACCATTGCAATATTCGCGAATCTGTCGCTCGGTGTAACACCAACTTTCTAGTGAACTTCCGAGTGACCTCGGCCGTCAAGCGCAACTTCGGTTGAAAACGAAGAAGGAACCAAGATCGGCAAATGACTGCCGGCATTGTTTCTCAGACCGCTGGCCACACTTTCGATTCCCGGCCGTGGTACAGTCTGAACCCAAAATCTTCACGACGAGGTAGCGGATGACCAGTGCGCGCATAGTGCTTACGACAATCGGACAAAAGCAAGACGCCGACAAACTGGCCTTGCAGTTGGTAGAGCGCAGATTGGCGGCGTGTGTGAACATCGTCGGACCCATTCGCTCCGTCTATCGCTGGAAGCAAAACCTCGCAAACGAGCCCGAGTATCTGCTGGTGATCAAGACGACCGCCGAACACGCCGCACAACTGCGGTCGGCGTTCAAGGAACTGCACCCTTACGAGTTGCCGGAATGCGTCGAACTGGCCGTGCAAGGCGGCAGTGAAGAGTATCTGGCTTGGCTGGCGGGAGAGGTCAGCGGTTAATTCTGGATGTGCGGCCGGTCGAGAATTCATTCACCACGGGCCACAGAATTTCGGTAGTGTCTCAGTTTGAAATTCTTGGGCGATGTCGCCCATTGAGGCGGTCTGAGATCAGAATCCCAACAATCGTCGCAATCACCGTGGCAATAATTGCGCTGCTTGCGGCGGTGGCAAAATTTGCGCCCGCGTCATTCTCATATGCCTGTATTCCAAAATAGGCCACTTGTAGGCGCATAGAACCGTAAAAGCAAGCAGCAAAGGTCGCCAGACAACCAAGAAAAACAACGGCTATCTTGAACACTGTTCTCACGATAGTACTCTCAGATCGCACCACTCTTTTTGTAAGGGATGCGTTTCGTCGGCACAAGGTTCGGATCGCGTGGGCGTTTGACCATGACCAGAGATTACGCTTTCCGTGCTGACGTTCAAGGGGTCAGAATTTCAAACTGAGACGCTACCAAAATTTCAAGAGAGTTGCTCCCTCGCCGAGGCCCCGGTCTAATTTTCATTCATACAGGAGGGCGCCGGCCCTCGTTGAGACTTGCGATGACGTCCCAAACATGAAAGATCAGCTTCAGAGGTGCATCTATTTACCCCGCTCTTCGTCGCTTCCCGCCGGAAAGACAGTGTGACGCGGTGCGGGCATAGGGACCGTTCCCTTCGCTGCCCTCCACAATATGGCATTCAGCACATTTGTGTCCGCCGCATCTGCGACCTTGAAATTCAACTTGGCTGACTGCTTAGCTCCGGGCGCGTTCGCCGTATTCGCCTGATAGATCATTCCGTTATCACGGTTGCGATAGTCAGCCTTGAATGCCGGCTGCTCGCCTGCTCCGGTGAACAAGGGCGCCATGACGGCTGCGTATGCGTCGTTGTTGTTCATGGGCGGAAGCCCCAGCAGGACCTCCATCGTGTGGATCAGGTTCACCGTAGTATAGAAATGGTGGTCCAGCACAGGTTGTCGTGGCGCGCCGGGCGAATACTTGCTGATCACCAAGGCAATACTGCGGTGCGCGTCCACGTGATCAGCACCGTCTTGCGCATCGTCCTCCAGAATGAAGATTGCCGTATCGGCCCAGTAAGGACTGCCGGAAACGGCTTCCACCACGCGCCCAACCGCGAGGTCGTTGTCGGCGATTGAAGCATTCGGCGTGGGCGATCCCGGACGGGTGCCCGCAGTATGATCATCCGGCAAGCGCAGCAGCACGAAGCTGGGCAACTGCTCGCCCGTACCACTCTCCCGAGCGTGTACGAACGCTCCAAACTCACGCAAGAACTCATCGGCGCGAAACTGGTCAGGATAGTTGAGATTGAAGTCCGCGAAATTGGGATCGAAATGCCCACGCAACTCCGGCTTGTTGGCTGCATCGTAGGCGATGAGCGGAATCTTGTATTGGTAGGGACTTTTACCTCCGCCCAACTTCTCAGGCAGGTCTTCGCCGGGCTTTACTTCCTTACGCGCGCAATCGAGCGGGCGACCGGGGGAGGCTGCATCGGCTGCCGGGGTGTTCTGGGTAATCTCTTCACACCACCAGGTATTCACGTATTCGCCATAGTTCCGATAAGTCAGATTATGCCGAGCCAGATTGCCCCACAGGTAACCTGTTCCCGGCTCGTTCACATCGGCGATGCCGATGGTCATGGGGTTGGAATCACCGACGAATCCTTCATAGTCATAATGGCGCTCTTTGCCGCGATAGGTGATCTCCCATGTCTTCTCGTTATAGTCGCTGCTGATGGCGGCGGTAGACCACGAATGCCCGTCGCCGGAGACCTCGCCGCTATCGTAAAAGTTGTCCAGAATCCCAAACTGCCGCGCCAGTTTGTGCTGGTTCGGGGTAATGTCCATTCCATACATCACCAGCGAGGGATCGCCGTTCGCCTCCGGAATGTCGCCAAAGATCTGGTCGTAGGTACGATTTTCTTTGATGATGTAAATAACGTGACGGATAGGGTTTTCGCCGTGTTGAAAGCTGATAGTGCCGATGCGGCCTTCCATCTGATTGCCGCGAACCACTTCCTCGGTGAGCTTGTCAGGATGACCTTCCGCATCGGTCAACGACACTCGGGCGATCGATCCATGGATCAGCGTCGCGATGTAGGGATGGCTGCGTTTTCCGCGACGCTCGGGGTCGTCTTCCCAACCCGCGTTAGGGCCTGTTCCCTCTCCTTTGCCACTCGCAATCAGCAACTCGCCGCCGTGAACGGCTACCGCGGTCGGATACCACTCCGTCGGAATGAAGTATTCCGCATTCCGTACATTGCCGGACCGCATATCAAATACCGCGATTGCATCGGCTGATGCATCGGCGATGTACAGCTTACTTCCGTCCGGTGACTGAGCGAGGGCATTGGGATAGCTGCCGCCATAAGTCTGGCCAGGCAAACTGGTACTGAGATAGCGCTCGACCTCTCCGTCGGCGGTTGAGACCACCGCAACTGCGTCGTGGTTGGAAAGCGTCACGTAAAGATGGCGTTGATCTGGACTCAACAGGAGAGCGGTCGCGTGCGAGGAGGCATCGATCTCGCGTTGCGGCGCCATCAGCGCGATCTGTCGCACAACTCTTCCAGAGCGCAGATCGAGTTCTGCGACTTGCGACGCGTTCCATAGCGAACACCATCCCCGGCTGCCGTCGGCGGTGGCCACCACGCCGTATGGGAAGCTTGCAGGCACGTACTTGCCGTGGCTCAGATCGAAACGTTGCAGCACCTTGCCGCTTCGTGTGTCCAATAACACCGCGTCGTCAGCGAGGTTCTCCGCAACCAGCAGCGCATCGCCGTTTTCGCGCTTCACTACAGCCAGTCCGGCAGGATAGGGATTGGCAACGCCAGGCGTAACGCTCTTCGGGTTGTACGTAAATTGTTTGCCGTGGCCAAGGGGAGCTAAGGGCAGCTTCAGGAAACGCTCCGCCACCAGCGTGCCGTTCTGCAAGCGATACACGGCGACTCCATTTCCCGTATCGCTGTGGTTTTTCCCTTCAGGATCGGTCAACGACGCAACCGAGGCATACAGACTGGTTCCATCGCTGCTCCAGGCCAGGCCGAGAAAATACGACTGCTTGGCATGAAGCGCAAGACGCGGATCCGGAAAGTCGCGCAGTTGATTGCTCCGCAAGTCCAGCAAAGCGATGGACTGTTGAAACTTGGACTCGGCCGTGCCGTACCCGTTGTTCAAAATGGCCAAGTACGCGCCATCCGGGCTGAGCGCCACGGCCGTGGGAAAACTGTTCGTGCGCTTCGGTCCTCCCGGTGCAGGCAACGACAGCAGCTTGCCGGAAGGGAGCTCTATTTCCTTGTTTTGCGCAGTGGTTTGGGCACTGGCAGACGACGCAAGCAGGCATATCAGGGCAAGAGCAGAGCTGGTGGCGCGGACCTTCATTCGTACCTCATGATTGGGAACATAAGCTAGCGCTGCGCCTGATCAGCCCATTGACGCTTTGGCGTTGGCAATTTGGCTCTGATAGTGCGCCAGCACCCTGGCGACCCCCTCGCCGATAGGCTCGCTCCCGGACACCACGACGTTCGCATGAACGATGGTGGGACGCACGTAGCGTTGCGCCATGGGAGCGACGGTCGCGGCATATTGCTCCACGACGGACTCGGGAGTGCGTCCGCGTTCGCGCACATCGCGCGCCTGCCGTCGCGCCAGGCAAACTTCGTCATTCATGTCCACAAAGACCTTGGTGCCCAGCAATTCGCGCAGATTGGCCCAATGCAGTGTAAATAGCCCCTCAATAATAACCACAGCCGATGGACGCAGCACCTCTGTCTTCCGCGTTCGTGTATGGGTCGCGAAGTCATAGGTCGGCAACTGCACAGCCTGGTTGTTGCGCAAGCTCCTAACTTGCTCAACGATGAGTTCCTCATCGAGCGCCTCGGGAGCATCGAAATTCATTCGCGCCCGCTGTTCAGGAGATAGATGCGAAAGGTCTCGATAGTAGCGATCAAGCGCCAGCACTTTGGCGTGGAGGATCGTGGCAAGATGGGCGGACAGGTAGGTCTTCCCCGCGCCTGAAGGACCGGTAATACCGATGAGATATATTTCCCCTGACATGCGCAATGTAGTGTAGCGCAGAGGCTCGCCAGCCTAGTGACGATAGCTTTCAGGAAGAGCTCTGATTAAGTCTGGTGCTTGAAGAGGACGGCCTTCCTGGTGCTTGAAGGTGATGGCCTTCGTCCGGTGCTTGAAGGGGACGGCCTTTAGGCCGTCCGCAAAGGCGTGGCACAATGTGGGCTTTAGCCCTGAGGTACTCCAAACTTATCAGACTTTCCTTACTCGGATTGTGTTGAGCGGCTCCTGATATATCCGTCAATTCTGGGCAGCACCCCGTGTAACAACGCGAGAAACTTGCCGCTCAGCCGTGCTCCGGTCTCCACCACTTCCTCGGTGGTGATCCTTTCGCCGGTCATGCCGGCTGCCATATTCGTTACACAGGAGAGCGCCACTACTTCCATGCCCATGTGCCGCGCCGCAATCACTTCGGGCACCGTTGACATCCCGACCAAGTCTGCGCCGATGGTGCGCAGAAAACGAATCTCGGCCGGGGTTTCAAAGTTAGGCCCCAACACCGCCGCATACACGCCTTCGTGAATACCTTCGCCCAATCGTTCCGCTTCCTCACGCACGAACTGCCGGAATTGCGCATTGTAAGCGTCCGTCATGTCGGGATGGCGCAATCCAAAGCGGTCGTTCCCGCCGACGAGCGGGTTCTGTCCCTGTAGATTGATGTGGTCGCGGATGACGACCAGCGCGCCGCGGCTATAGGCAGGGGCGATTCCACCGGCGGCGTTCGTCAGCACGAGAGCGCGCACTCCCATGCATCCCAGAGCGCGCACGGGAAGCACGATCTGGCCCGGAGAATAGCCTTCATAGAGATGAACACGACCTTGCAGCACCGCCAAGGAAATGTGGTCGAGGGTTCCGATAGCGAGTACTCCCGCGTGACCCTCGACAGTACTCTTCGGAAAATGTGGAATTTCTTCGTAGGGGATCGCGACCGCGTCGCTTAGCCCGTCGGCGACGGCGCCGAGCCCGGATCCCAGCACCAGGCCAATGCGAGGACATAGAGCGGTACGTTCGAGGATGAACTGCGCCGCCTGTTTAGCGCGGACGAAATCGTCGGAGGCGGAGGCTGCCATTTGTCTCGATCGTTTCTGTCGAAATAGAAATCGACCGCAGAGGCACCGAGATCATAGAGAACATCTACAAACTCCATGTCCTCGGTATCTCCGCGGTAAATGGTTTTCGCCGGAGCGGCGGAAATTAACTTTATTTCCCGATCTCTTCCAGGTACTTCTCAGCTTCAAGCGCAGCCATGCACCCCGTTCCCGCGGCAGTGACCGCCTGCCGATAATGGCGATCGGCTACGTCGCCGCTGATAAACACCCCTGGGGCTCGCGAACAGACGTACCCCTCTGGAATGAGATACCCGTCGCCATCGCGGTCCAATTGCTCAGCCACGAACTGCGCGTTGGGCGTATGCCCGATGCCCAGGAACATCGCGCTGACCGGAAGATCCCACTGTTCGCCACTCTTCAGATTGCGCAGACGCAGTCCGGTGACTTCCTTTTTGTTCACGTCGAAGACGTCGTCCACAACGGTGTTAGTGAGGAACTCAATCTGCCTATGCGTGCGCGCGCGGTCCAGCATAATCTTGGAGGCGCGAAACTCGCCCCGACGATGAATAAGCGTTACCTTAGTCGCAAAGCGAGTGAGGAACAGCGCCTCTTCCATGGCCGAATCGCCGCCGCCAATAACGGCTATCTCTTTGCCTGAGAAGAAAAAGCCATCGCAAGTGGCGCAAGAGGACACGCCGTGACCGATGAGTGCCTGCTCGTTCGCCAGGCCCAGCCAGCGCGCCGATGCGCCGCTGGCAATGATGAGAGTGCGCGTCAACAACGTCTCGCGGCCTAGATTCACCTCGATCGGCTTTTTACCGTCAGGGCCTTTTTGGCTGAGATCCACCTTAGCCACGTGTCCGGCGAGAAACTCGGCTCCAAAACGCATCGCTTGCTTGCGCATGTTCTCGATGAGTTCCGGTCCCTGAACGCCATCAGGAAATCCGGGAAAATTCTCCACCAGCGTGGTGATAGCAAGTTGTCCGCCGGGCTCATGGCCATCAATGACCAGCGGGCTAAGGTTGGCGCGGGCAGCATAGATCGCTGCGGTCAGTCCGGAACATCCGGAGCCGACGATGATGACGTTACGCACATTGTCTGGCATAGGACTGGAGTTAGATTCCGCTTCGCGCTGGAAGATGCAACCACACCCATCGTGAAGCGCACGCACACACAAATAACGGCTGGGTATTCACTTAGATGTGCTGAATGCCGTCGTCCGGATTCTAACAAGTGCCTGCAGTTTGGGAAACATTTAGAATCGTGGCATGGCAAAGTTGACCCTGGTATATGGAATTCGTCTTCTCCCGTCAGAAGAAGTCGCCGAAGTAGGCGAGGGTACGGTTAAGCTGAACAACGGGCACGAGGCGCACGTGACGTTGCATATCATTGAGGGCTCGAAAGAGGAGATCGAGCGGCAGTTACGACAAAGCGTGGAGGCGTTTTTCGATCTGTATCCGGAAATCTAAGTGAGCATCACAGCCTCACGACAATAGTTCCAAGACCTTATGTTAAAGCTGCCAGAGTCCAGAGAAATCAAGGCCCGGCTACGAAGGGCCCTGCGCCCTAAAACCAAGTTGGGGCGCACGACATTGTGGTTTGGTGCACTGGCGTTGATCCTCGAAGGACTCCGCCTCATCTTCCGTTCGCCCAGTGGGACCATGCTAAGCGGATGGGCCACCTTCCTGATCTTCATCTTCGCTGTTTGCGCCGCGCTCATGTTCCTGCGCTGGGTGCGTCAGCGGCTCATGTGGCGCCTGCGTAATCGCTTAATCGTCACCTACGTCTTCATCGGCGTCATTCCTGTCATTTTGCTGGTGATTATGGCGCTTCTCGCTGGGTATCTGTTTGCGGGACAATTTGCGACCTACATCGCGATGTCGGATTTGCAGTCGGAATTGCACCACCTGGAATCGGCCAACCGGTCCCTGGCCTTGCAGTTTCTTAGTTTGGCGCGCTCTGAAAAGTTGAATGAGCAGATTGCCGCCGAAATCTCCAGCGCGTCAGACGAGAACTTCCGCAATCGCGTCGTGAGCGTGTGGGACGGTGACAAGCCTTTTGTGCTGGCCGCGGGTAGGCCGGCCCCACAAATTGCGCCAATTCAGCCATCCGCTGCAATCCAGGGAGATTTCGCCGGATTTGTGCTCGACGCCAAACGCCTGCACTTGCGCGTGGTCAAACATGTGGAAACAGGTTCTCATCACCTGACCGTGGTCTCCAATGTGCCGGTTACTCCGCAGCTGTTGCGAATGGCAACGTCGCAGTTAGGATCGGTGGCCGTGCTTCCTCCCGACGAACAAGAAACGGAGCCGGAGTCCAAGGCTGCAACGGGTAGTTCCGCTACCACTCCTAAACCGCCCACAACCAAAAGATATAACCTGACCAAAGACAAGCTGGACGTCGACGTGGGCGACACGCACTCGACGGTGAGCTTATCGGGAGAAAATACAAGCTCGAGGGTGGTGGCTGGCCGCGTTCCACCTCCCGCGAACGCCTTCGACGTGCACATTCCCTTTGCCACGCGATTTAGCGCGATTGATTGGCGCACAGGAAAGTCGCTGACCGGCCTGGTGCTGGTGGATACCCGGCCCTCAATGCTGTACGGAACCCTGTTTAACGCGCTGGGAGATAAGGCCGAGATATTCCTCGATGGTCTGGTCGGCATCGGAATCTTCTTTGGCATCATTGAGTTGATCGCGCTGTTCATCGGCATGCGTCTGAGTCGCAGCATCACCAAGTCGGTAGCTGACCTTTACGTTGCCACGCAGCACGTGAATCGCGGCGACCTGGCCCATCGCATCAAAGTTCGCACCCACGATCAGATGGCCGCCTTGGAACAGTCGTTCAACTCCATGACGCAGTCGCTGTCGACGTTGATGAATGAGCAAAAAGAAAAACAGCGTCTTGAGAGCGAACTGGCAATTGCACACGAAGTGCAAACCCTGCTCTTCCCTGCCGATTTGTCCGGCTTACCCATGCTCGAGGTGCATGGAGTGTGCCGACCGGCACGTACCGTAAGCGGCGACTATTACGATTTCATTCCGTTACGCGAAGACAGGCTTGTGTTGGCGGTAGGCGATATCAGCGGCAAAGGTATTTCCGCGGCGCTATTGATGGCGACGGTACACGCGTTTGTTCGCGCCTACTCGCTGGAGCCGGAGCGAACCCTGGCGTCGGTGGCACTCGACGCCGGACTGCCTAAGGACAGCGCTCTTCCCATGTACTATCGCGGCGACGGCGTTAACGATTCCGAGCTCGCTCCGGGGTTATTGATGGCTACGCTGAATTATCAGCTTTATCGCAGCACGCCGCCGGAGAAGTACGCGACCATGTTCCTGGGCTGCTTCGACGCCGGGTCGCGCTCACTCACCTATTCCAATGCCGGGCACCTTCCTCCACTGATTTTGAGCAACAATGGCCAGGTCAGGCGCTTGGAGACTTCGGGTACGGTGGTGGGTCTGTTCGATGGAATGAGCTACGACGAGAGCGCGATCGGCATGGAGCCGGGAGATATGTTTGTCGCCTACAGCGATGGCGTCACCGAGCCGGAGAACGAGTTTGGCGAGTTTGGCGAGGAACGCCTGATTGAGCTGATCCAGGCGCACCGCGATCAATCGCTGGCGCGCATCAGCGAGCTGGTAACCGGTGCCGTTACCGACTGGATTGCCGGCGGTGAACAACCAGACGATGTGACCTTGGTACTCGCCCGGGCGCGCTAGGATCGTTCGCTGTGACTGGTCTATTGCTTGTCATCCTGAGCGAAGCCGCGCCGCAGTTGTGCGGCGGAGTCGAAGGACCCATAGAGCTCGCCACTACACTTCGAGCACCAGCCAACCCGGCACTGTAAGATTACTGCTTATGCCCGCAGCCAGCGAGCGTCCGCTCGCCCATCCTGCACCGAAGCAATACTCTATGACGGCTCCAGAATTTTCCCGCCGCGACCGGGTATTGCTCCTGACCTTTCTGACCATCGCCGGGGCTGCCTTCCGTCTCTTCCACCTCGGCGCGAAGAGTATATGGCTGGATGAAGGCGCCACGGTGACGTTGGCGCGAATGGCGTGGCCACAGTTCGTACATGTCTGGTGGTATGGCGAGGCCAGCTTTCAGGGCGCCTTCTTCCTGTTGATGCGAGGCTGGCTCCATCTGGGCCAGAGCGAAGCCTGGGTCCGCTTTCCAGCCGCTCTATCCGGTATCGCGTCGATTCCATTGATCTACTTTTTGGCCCGGAAATTGGTTGGTGTGAAAGCAGCGTTGGCATCTGCCGCCATCCTGGCGTTCAGTCCCACCCACGTGTACTACTCGCAGGAAGCCCGCAGCTATACCATGACGATTCTCCTGGTGCTGGTGTCGTCATGGTTCTTCGCGCGAGCGGTTGATAAGAACCGCGAAAGAGATTGGCTCCTGTGGACTCTCTTCGGTGTCCTGGCCGTTTACAGCCACTACTTCGGAGCCCTTGTGTTGGTCGCGCAAGCCTGCTCGCTGTTCTTCCACAAGAAACCAACGCCTTGGACACGAATGATCATCCACGGCCTGGCGATTCTGGCGATTGCAGCGCCAGGACTCACCTATGTGCTGCGCGTTCCGCCACAGGCAATGACCTTCCCCTGGATGCCAAAGCCGACTCCCAAGCAACTGCTGCATCTCGCGCTGTTTCTTGGTGGGAGTGGCGAGAAATTTCTGGTGTCAGCGATTCTATGGGTGGAAGGAGTGATTGCAATTCGCCGCCAACGCGGTGGTGACCCGCCCGATAGTTACTGGCGCGGCATGCTGGTCATCTCGTGGGCCGTGGTCCCTGTCGCGCTCACCGCACTGGCATCGCTGCGCCATCCAGTCTTCGTGCAGAGGTATATGATCTTCAGCCTTCCAGCCACCGTGATGCTGGCAGGCCGCGGAATGAGCGCATTGCCGAAGCGGCATGTTGGCTTTTGGCTGGTAGTGGTGTTATGTGCGACTTCGATTCCAACCCTGATCATGGGCTACCGCAAGCCACGCGAAGACTGGCGCAGTGCCACGAAAGTCATTCTCACGTCAGCGCAGACCGGGGACGCGGTCGTCATCTACCCGTTCTATGCCATCGTGGGTTTCGATTACTATCGCCAGCTCGACCCGCACGCGCCCGCTTTGCACGTGTTCACTCAACCGTATTACGGCGTAGGGGACAATGACAAAACCTTGCTGCAGGCGCTGAGTTCTAGTCCGCATGCATTCCGCCGCGTCTGGATCATGATTCGGCGTGAAGGTCCCGGTCGAGACGATCTGCGAGATGATTCTCCGGCGGTTGCCGCCAAACTGCAGTCGGTATTTGGAGCGCCCGCAGTATGGCAATTCAAGGACATTACCGTTCTTGAGTTCGGCCGCTAGGTCATCCAAACACGGAATTAATTCTTCCGTGGTTTTTCCCCGTGATCTCGGTGTCTCCGTGGTGAATCCTTATTTCTGTGGGTCGGCGGACTCCTTGTTCCCTACTGGACCTTAAGCGGCACGATGAGACTGCCTATGCGCCCGGTCTGGTTGTCGCGAATCACAAAGTGGATGGTCAGGTCTCCCGGTGGGACCTCGATCGAGCGCTTCAGCTGAAAACCCATCTCTTTGATCTGTGCAACCGCCTCGGGTGGAAACTGGCCGCCAGCACCTTCGTTTAGCTTGCCTACCGTTGCGCCTTTGGCATCCTTGGCAACCGCGACGATGACAAGATCGACACTGCGGGTAGTTTCGTTCAGCACGCCTGTATCGCCGCCGAGCGAAATGGTCATGTTGACCTTTTTCTTGCCGGAGACATCCTGGTTGCCGGTGAACGTGACGCCAAACGAAATCCCTGTGTATGACAGCGGCGATTGCAGTGCCAGGGTCACCTCTTCCTGCGCCTGGGACTTCGGAGTGCCCTCGTGTGGAAAGTATCCTTCCGGAGCGCTAACGGTCGTGCCTGGCTTATTCAGGGTAACCTGCACACGTTGGAAGTCGGAACCGGCATGAGGTCCCTCGGCAAACCCGAGCACGTACCCGCCGACGTTGCCGTTGCTGATCTGCAAGAGCTCCGGGAAGGGATCGTTGGCGCCGTAAAAAGCCTTGCCGCCGGTGAAGGATGCAAGGAGCTTCATTCTTGCCTGGGTAAACGCACTACTGGCCGCCGTAAAGGTATTTTGCGCTTCGACTGGATATACCGCGACCCCTCCCTCGAAGAGGGCACGCATACTGGCACGCCACACCGGCAGAATTTTCTTCACCTGCTCAGCACTGAAAACATCTTTCGATCCGCCGAGCGCTGTGCCATTCACCGCCGCGCCTTGGTTGCCCTCTTTGGGCGAAACGAATAGAAAGCTCTTGGGGTCGATATCGAACGGCACCGCATTGGTAACCCAGACCAGGGCTTTACGTCCGGGCATACCATACGCCGCGTGGCCTATGTCCTGAAACATCACCATCGGCATTTGCGGGTTGGACCGAAGCAATTGCTCTTGCGGCGTCGCATTGGAAAGGTCTCCTTTGTTAAACGCTGTCAACCGGGCCGCCTCGGTAGTAACCAACGCGTCATCGACTCCCGCCGGAGAAGTCGCTCCTTTCATGCCTCCCAGTCCCGCCTTGATCAATGCCGCCAGCAGGACATCCGGACCAGAACGGTAATCGTGATAAACCGTAAGACCCTTCTCGCTAAGGATGGCAAGGGTTACCGCATGTTTAGACTGCGCAGCTCGCGCCATGAACTTCAGAATCATGGCGCGCATGTCGCGCTCGTCAAGGTAACGAGTATGAATGGCATCGAGTACGACAAAAATCGCCCCCGACTCGGTTACGTCTGGCGCATTCGTGAACTGGCCCGCCTGCTGCGAAGGTGCGGCGGGCGTCTCTGAAGCCGCGACGAAGCTGTCAATGGTCTGCGGTTTGCCCTCGTCCTGCAGGGCGAAATCCGCTTTCTTCAGATCGCGGACAGGGGCTCCATCGGCGCCCGCGACGCTGACCGTCAGCCGCACGTTGTTTTGCGCCACTACCGGACATGTTGATAAGGCACAAACCGTCAAGCAAAACACAATTGCACGAATTTTCATGGGTACACTCCCGTGGATGCCCGTGAACAAACAGGACGTATCCTCTCCTCGAGGAAAGGGACCGCCCGCAAAACTACGAGCCATCTTTCCGTTGCACTGCCGGGACGCTTGCGCGTGCAGTTTACGCCCACGTTAGAAACAGAACAACGGCAAAGGTCACAGGCCAGGGTTCACGGAGATCAAAGTAGGAAAGTTCTTAGCTGGCAGGGCCAGAATCGCGCTTCCCGTGATGGGCCGGGGTGGCCGCTGGCGTGGGCAAGAACCGGTAGCCCACTCCGCGTACAGTTAACAGATATTCAGGGTGTGACGGGTCCTTCTCGATATACTTGCGCAACCGAACCACGAAGTTATCGATAGCGCGGGTGTCGGTATCTTCGTGCAATCCCCACACTTCTTCGAGAATGGATTTGCGCGAGACGATCTTCCCGCTGTTGCGTATCAGGTGCCGCAATAGTTCGGCTTCCATGAGGGTCAGGCGAAACACCTGGTCATTGGCTCGCAACTCCAGCGTCCCAAAATCAACCTGCTTGCCTTCGAAGGTATAGACGTCGAACTCGCGCAAGGAGTCGGCATCTTCGGGCTCCGCCACTCGCACCGCCGCCGGCGGATCGGTGAGCAGGGTGCGGCTCCAGTCACGGCGGCGTAACAGGCTGCGAATGCGCGCCAGCAAAATGGCTAGATCAAACGGCTTAGGTAGATAGTCGTCGGCCCCCGAGGCAAAACCCTTCAGCACATCTTCCGGTCGACCGCGGGCTGTGAGCATCAGCAATGGAATGTAATGGTTGGCTTTGCGCAACTCTGTGGCAACCGCGAAACCGTCTTTGCCCGGCAGCATGATATCCAGGACCAACAGATCGAATTGATTGTGGTTCTTCAACAGCAACTCCAGCGCAGTTTCGCCATCGCCGACTACCGTTGTTGGATAGCCTTCGGCTTCCAGGTTGAATTTCAGTCCTCGCGCCAGATGCTCTTCGTCTTCGACCAGCAGTATGTCGCTCACTGCGAATTCCTCGGCAATTGGATGGTGACGGTTGTCCCTCGGCCTGTGCCTTCACTTTCCGCGAAAGCCTTGCCCCCGTGGCGGCGCGCGATGGCGCGCACGATGAATAACCCCAAGCCGCTGCCCTTCACCTGAGTTGTTACCGGTGTAAGTACACGATAAAAACGCTTGAAGATACGTTTTAGCTCGCCTCGCGCCACACCGATTCCATTGTCTTGTACTCGAATTTGCACATGTCGCAGATCAGGCGTAAGCACTTCGACCCGAATGGCCGGATCCTTCTGCGAATATTTCACCGCATTGTCGAACACGTTGGACAACGCAGTGGCTAGCTCTTCCCGATCTCCCATGACGGTCAGCCGCTCGGCCGGCCGGCCGTCTTTCGTCCAGTCTATGGCGTCGGGCGAAAGATGATGCCGCGAGCGCGCCAGATCCAGCGCATCCTGCACCAGAGGCCCAACTTCAATCTCGTTGCGCGAAAGTATGGCGTTCTTCTGCACCACACGAGCGGCGCGCAGTACCTGATCCACCGTGCCTATCAGGCGCTGGGTATCGTCCAGCATGACCTGATAGAATTCGCGCCGCCGCTCCTCATCCACGTTGCGCTTCTGCAAGGTCTCCAGATACAGGCGGATGGAGGTGATCGGCGTCTTCAACTCATGGGTGACCGCATTCAGAAAGCTGTCTTGCTGCTCATTGCGCCGGATTTCACGGACCAGAAAAATGGTGTTGAGGATGACGCCGGCAATGATAAAGCAAAAAAAGACCACTCCCAAAATTAGGGGCACGATCTCGCGCCAGTTGAGAATGACCCAGCTGGTGCTGAGCACCGTCGCCGCCACCGCCAGACACACGCCCAGGGTGATGAAGAACGCGATGGTTGTCTTGCGGCTGGTAATGCGCATGGAGCGACGAGTAGAGGATAGCACTGCCTAATCGAGCAGCGTCGGCCTTGCCTTTGCGAGACCACGAGCGCTGGTTACTGCGCCAGGAGTTGGTCAGCGCCGCGCTGCGCACTGTCCAGGTTCCGGGTCATACTCTGCGCTTTCCGAGTGGCCGACAGCGCCGCTTTATCGTCTCCGTTTCGCTCGAGGGCCCGTGCAAGCAGCAGATATCCCCAATCCGACGGCTCTGCCTTCATAGCCTCGGAGAATGCGTGAATCGCCGCTGCAAGGTCTCCGGATTTTTGCTCGACCAACCCCAAGCCGAGCCATGCGTCGCCAAAGTGAGGATCTACGGCCAGGGCCGCTTCAAAGCTCTCCCGCGCATGAGATAGATCGCCGATCGCGCGATATGAGTAGCCCATATTGCTGAATGCCTTCGCTCGTACCCCCTGGCTCAGAACAGGCGAGTCCCGTGTGCTACTGATGACCTTCTTGTACTGCGCGATGGCTTGCGAAAAGTTGCGCTCCTGTTGCTCGTAACCACCAATGTTGAGGTTAGCGTCTGGGTCATCAGGATTGATCGCCACCGCCCGGTAGAAATGCGGCAACGCCGCTTCAATCTGTCCATCGGCCAGTAGCGCCCCACCCAGATGATCTTCGGCCATATAGTTGTCAGTCGTGACCTGGACTGCATGTGACCACAGGGTGATGTTGTCGTCCCAGTAGGCAATCTGGCGGTGGGTCACTACGATGAGCGCCACTAACACTACTGCGCTGATGGCGGCCAATACCGCTCGGGGGATCCGTCGCTCTATCGCCCACTCGGTTACACCCCAGCAAACCATGATGAACAAGCCAATGAATGGCAGGTAGGCATACCGGTCGGCCCTGGCCTGATTGCCCACTTGCACCAGACCTGTCATCGGTACCAAAGTCCCCAGGAACCAAAACCAACCCACCAGGAGATAACGCCAGCGCCGGCCGGCCAGCACTAGCGAAGTAATCGCCACGAGGATCGCTGCTGCCGCACCCACCTGCCAGAAAGGCAAGGAACCTCCGGGATGCGGGTAGTACAGCGACAAGTTTGAAGGCCAGAACGCCGCTTCTAAATATTGCACGTAGGCGACAATGGCATTCTGCAACCGGACAGAAAACGGGTGCCAGTTAATGCCGCTCATGGCCCCCGCCGCCCGCTGTGCCTTTAGCGTAATCGCCGCGCTGACTGCGCAGATTGCGAAAAGAGGTAGCTTCTCCAATCCCAGTCGCAAAAGACTCTGCGTGGGCATCGCAGCCAACACCTTGCAAGATCCTTGCTCACTGCCGTCAAACATCCTTCGCAGCGGCCAGTAGTCCCAAAGCAATAGCACGAACGGGAAAGTAATCACCTGCGGTTTGGCCATGATGCCGAACGCAAACAGCACGGCGACAGTTAGGTATCGGGTGACACGAGGCTCTCGTGCATACCACCGATAAGCGCCCAATGCGAGCAGAAAGAACAGCATGCTCAGCAGATTCTTGCGCTCGGAGATCCAGGCCACCGATTCGACGTTGACCGGGTGCAGGGCAAACAGTGCGGCCACCATCAAACTTGGGCCGGGCGACCCCGTCGCCCGCAGCAACACCCAAAACAGCAGAAGCACATTCAAGGCGTGCAGCACTACGTTGGTTTCATGATGTTCGCCCGGATCCAGCGCAAACATCTGGTAATCCGCGGCATGGGAAAGCCAGGTCAGCGGATGCCAATTGGCGGAGTAGAACGTAGTAAAAGACCATCGAAGCGTATTCCAGCTCAACCCAGACTTGATGTGAGCGTTTGCGGATACATAGGCGTCGTCATCGTAGTTGACGAATGGGTCATGGCTGACGGGGTAGTACAACGCGACCGTGGCGACCAGGAGAACCAGGATCAAGACCCATGGCCGCGAATTGTATGCACCGAATGTGCCTCGGCTCGGAGGAGATTCGATTCCCTTTCGATCCTTCTTTCCAGGTTTCGACTGAACCGAAGACACCACTACTCCTGCCTCAGAGCTCAAATACCTCACCGAGAATAGCAATAATCTATCATCCGTACAGGAATCGCCAGCGATGATGAGGAGTTTCGGCAGTGGCGCCTCGCGAACAGTGAGGTCATAAAGATCGCGATGCCAGGCCCGCGTCCCGGCCGGCGGCACGCAGGAGCGCGCTTTCGAAACGCTCTTAACGCTGGAAAACGCGACAATGCCCTGGCTGATCGTTTGACATATAACAACACTTGCGTTGACAAGTACCGCCCGAAGGGGCAAACTGCTCCATCTTGGAGATTCTGTTCCTTTGAACCTCGGACGCGCACTGAACAGGACGAAACGGGCCGATTGATGACCGCGCCACAACGCGTTTCATACAGGATGGAGTCCACGCTGGAAAGCGTGAACAAGGCCGAAGCAATGGCCGACCAGATTTCGTCGCAGGCTGGTTTCGATGAGGACACGCGGAGCGGAATCTCGATGGCGGTTCGCGAGGCAATGATAAACGCGGTGCTGCACGGCAACGCCTACGATCCGGCCAAGAGCGTAAACTTAACCTTCGAGCAAAACGGACGGGAGTTGGTCATCACGATCACCGACCAGGGAAAAGGACTCGATCCGGCCGAGGTTCCTGACCCGCTTGCGCCGGAAAATCTTATGAAACAGTCCGGTCGTGGCATATTCTTGATGCGGGCTTTCATGGATGAAGTCCGCTTTCGTAAACTAGATCCCGGCACTGAAATTACTTTGATCAAGCGGCTCCAGAACAGTGATCTGGACCGTCAGGAGGCTTCCACGTGAGCATGAAAGCAAGTACCCGGCAGGTAGACGGTGTCACCATTGTCGACTTGAGTGGACGAATCACTCTGGGTGAAGGCAGTGTGGTGTTACGCGACACCATCAAGGACCTGCTTGGGAAAGGGCAGAAGAAAATCCTGTTGAACCTGGGTGATGTCAGCTACATCGACAGCTCGGGCATCGGCGAGCTGGTTAGCGCCTTCACATCGGTTCGCAACCAGGGCGGCGAATTGAAGCTGCTGCATCTAACCAAGAAGGTGCACGACCTGCTGCAGATCACCAAGCTTTACACCGTCTTTGATGTACGAGACGACGAAGCGTCGGCCATCGCGGCGTTCAGCAAATAGCCAGCTTCGCTGCCTTGTGGCAACACATGGTACGACCCAAACGCCCTTTCGCGTCTCGCGGGAGGGCGTTGTTTTGGCAGTTGGCAGTTGGCAGTTGGCAATTGGCAGTTGGCAATTGGCAGTTGGCCATCGGCAATCAGCCTTCAACAATTCCCTGCAATGGGTGCAGCGATCTATTACGGCGGCGCTAGAGTACTAAACGCTAAATGCTAAATGCTAAATGCTAAATGCTAATGCTAACTACTGATTGCCAGTCGCTAATTGCTCGCCGCTGATCTTCGGCGCAAAGCGCATTCCGTAGAACAACACCGCTGCCGAAAGCGCAACCGCAACGATCATTGACATCAGTCCGGTCTGAAGATTGCTCCTGTCTGAGATATAGCCAATAAGAGTTGGCGAAAATGCGTCGCCGAGCAGGTGGATGATGAATATGTTCATAGCGAGCGCGGTGGCGCGAATGCGTGCGCTTACCGAGTTCACCAGGGCGGCGTTGAGTGGAGCGGTGTTCAGTAGAAGGCAGAATTCGCCGAGAAAAATCGCGGGATACATCGCCGGTCCTGTGAAATAAATGGCCGCGACGATGGCCGGAATCGAAAGCGTCATTCCGACGGCCGAGATAAGTTGATAGGCCGCAGGCGTACGCCGCAGCAAGCGGTCCCCCAGCCATCCGCCCAGCAATGTAGCCACGGTGCCGGCGATCACGGTCATGGCGCCGAAGGAGATGTTAGCTCGATCCAGCGGGACATGCCGGATACGGGTCAGGAAGGTGGGCATCCACACCTGCAGACCACCGATGGCGAAGGTCATCATGGCAGCCCCAAGGCTGATGGTCCAAAAGGCCCGGTTGTGGAGCAGCCCACGCATCGAACCGCGCTCGCGGCTGTCCGCCAGGTGATCACTGGCCCCGCGCACGGGTTCCCGCAATGCCAGGACACTCAAAGCCAGCAGAAATCCCGGCAAAGCCGAAACCAGGAACGGAGCGCGCCAGCCGTAGCGGTTTCCCAGGAAGCCGCCGACCAGATAACCCAACGCACTACCCACCGGCGTAGCCAGATAAAAAAGTCCCATGACCCGTCCGCGTACGGCCTCGGGAAAAAGATCCGAGAGGAAAGCCGGCGAAATGGCAACGAAGGTCGCTTCCCCGATGCCGACGATAATGTGACGCAGTAAGAGTTCGTCGTAATTGTGCGTGACTGCGCTTAGCAGTGTGGCCAGACTCCAGACGAAAGCGCCTGCCGCCATGATTCGCCGACGTGGGAAGCGATCAGCAAGGGGCACAATCAGTGGCGCGGCAATCATGTAGCAGACAAAAAATGCCGAGGTCAAAAAGCCCACCTGCTCGTCGCTGAGCCGGAATTCCTTCTGGATCAATGGTTGTACTGCAAATAGGACATTGCGATCGATGTAGTTGAGAAAGTTCAGGGCCGTCAGCAGCAGTAGCGCGGCCCAGGCGTTTGTCTTGGCAGACATGGGTGGGCGGAGGATAACACGAGAAGCCCTAATCCGCTTTTCGCTATTTGCAGTTCACAATTTGCTTCTGGCGTTTCCGCGTTGGGAACCTGGGGTTGGACTATGAAACACGCGCAGCAAAAGACATCATCGTCCGCCTCCGCAAAAATTCTTCCCAGGATGGCCATAGCAAGATAATCTCTCGTGGAGAAGAATCGACCAGTGAATGCGCCCGCTCACTGCCAGCCGGCGCTATCTGTCCCGCCTCCACAACCCGACGAGGCGCCGCACTTGTCTACTTCTTCTCAGCTGTAATCCAACTTATCGTCGCGGAGAGTGTATGAAACGCTTGCTACTGTTCCTGGTTGTTTGTCTGCTGCAGGTCACCCTGCTGGCGCAAGATTCAAAGCCGGCAACTGACGCGAATGCTGTGGCCGATTCCCAGCCCACGACCACCGCCAAACCAGCGGCGAATTCGGAGCGCATGTTTTTTCCCAAGGACTGGTACTGGGGATGGGCACAATTCGACATCGCTCCTCCGCATAACGAGATTGATCCCAACCTCTGCGCGGCGAACGCCGGCGCGCCGCAGTACGGCGGCAAGGACGCGCCTTGCAGCGCCTTCGCGCGCTACCAGATTTCCGGTAATGTGGAGATCCGTCCCATCGGCAGGACAGTCGCGAAGCGCCTGATGTTGTTCTATGAACCGAATTTTCTCTTTGGGAAAAACCTTCCCCAAACGCTCTACACCTGGTCATGGAGCGGCATCGGAATGGAATTCAAGTGGGGCGTCGGCATCGATCTGCCGAAGGGCTTCGAGTTTCGCTTCACAACGCATCCGAAGATGGTGCGCTTCGGGTCCCGCGATCAGCCGCTTGGGCCGGCGTGGCTCGGTCCCGATGGCCCGTGGGGACAATACAACACCTTCGGCATCCGTAAGTACTTCGGCACCCGGCGGGAGGGAACGTACTAGGAACAGTAATAAGCAATTAGCTGTTAACAATTAGTCGAAGCGGGCACCTGCTCGGCGAAGGCTGGCAGAACGCCAGCTTAATCAACTGATTTCTAGTTGCCGCCTAGCTCGGTCTGGGGTAGCGCGCGAGCACGACCGTGCCGATACCCCCGCGCGGGCGGAACTCGCCCTTAACTTCCGCCCATTTCGGTTTGCTGGCGCGCACCACGTCCTCGAGAACACGGTTCACGATATTTTCCTGAAAGATACCAAGATTACGGTAGCCAATCAGGTATTCCTTGAGCGACTTCAGCTCCAAGCAGGACTTGTCAGGCATGTAGCGAATCCACAGTATCCCGAAGTCGGGCAGTCCGGTCTTGGGACACACCGAAGTGAACTCGGGTATGTCAATCACGATCTCATAACCGGGAAACTGGTTCGGCCAGGTTTCAATTTCCGGAAATTTAGCGGAGAGACCTGCCGCGGCGTGCTCCGGCGTATAACGCGCGCTCTTTGCCATAATGGACCCATTGTAGCGACTGTAAGATCCGCACTTCGCTATCGCCACGTGAAATCGCCAGTCCGAACCGAGGAAGGCTGCGCGTGCTGCGTCTTCGAACAAGCTCGAACATCAGATGAGAATGCACAAGCGATGCTCCCGCACCTTGCCAGTAAGGCCGCTATGGCGGGGGAAGTTGTGTCCTACGTTATACTTATAGATTCGAGCAAGAATGGCAGCTACAACTGAGAACGGCTATACCCATGCGCACGCGAGGCGGACTTGGATCATTCTGGTCGGCCTGATTCTGGCTGTGGTGGTGTTGGCGGCTTTCGTGTCGCTGCACCGTTCTCAGGTACCTATTCGGGTGGGCCGCGTTGATCGCGAAACCATTACCGAAAGCATTGCCACCAATGGCAAGATCGAGGCCCTGAATAACTTTGAAGCCTACGCTCCAACGGCCACCACGGTGAAGAAAATTTATGTTCAGCAAGGTTCCTGGGTGAAGCCGGGCCAAATACTTCTGCAACTCGAAGACGCTACTGCTCGATCGCAAGCGGCGCGCGCCGAGGCGCAATTGAAGGGTGCCCAAGCGGACCTCAATACGGTAGAAAATGGCGGCACCAGGGACGAATTGCTGACTACGCGCAATACGCTGGTGAAGGCCCAAGCCGATCGCGATGCGGCACAACGAAATCTGGAAGCCATGCAGCGTTTGCTGCAGACCGGGGCTGCGTCCCAGGCCGAAGTGGATGCCGCGCAAAACAAGTTGCGCATTGACCAAGCCAACGTGGAAATGCTGCAGCAAAAGCTGACCGGTCGCTACTCAAAACAGGAAGTTGGCCATGTTGAGGCGCAAGAAACGGAGGCTCGCGCCTCCCTTGCGGCGGCGCAGGAGTTGCTGAGGAATTCCAACGTGGTTGCACCTCGGGCTGGAATGGTCTATTCCCTGCCAGTGCGCCAAGGCGGGTTTGTCAACTCTGGAGACCTGCTGGTGCAAGTTGCAGACCTCCACAAGGTGCGGGTGCGCGCGTTTGTGGATGAGCCAGAAATAGGCAAGCTGCGGAAGGGGCAATTGGTCGAGGTCACGTGGGATGCAATCCCAGGACGGGTTTGGCAAGGCACGGTGGACGCCCTGCCGACAACCGTGGTGCAACGCGGAACGCGGATGGTAGGCGAAGTGACCTGTGTTGTGGAGAACAACGACCTCAAACTTCTGCCCAACACAAATATCAGCGTGGCTGTCGTCATCGCTCGCCAGGAGAACGCCTTGACCGTGCCACGGGAAGCCGTACACCAAGACACTCAGGGTCAATTTGTCTTCCAGGTGGTAAACGGAGAGTTGCAGCGGCGTGATGTGAAAACCTCGGTCGCTAACCTCACGCGAATTCAAGTCACCAGCGGTCTCACAGACAATGCAGTGCTGGCCCTGGGAGCTATCAACATGCAGTCCCTCCGTGAGGGAATGCCAGTGAAAATCGCTAATCCATGAAGTTTGGCTATTCAAAATTTCTCATTGTGATTCTGCTGATGGTTCCCACCCTCGGCATCGCCGATCCGGCGCCCGTGCAGTTACTATCACTGGGTCGCATCAATGACGCCATCAGCGCGCTAAGCAATCGGGATGATGCGGAGTCGTTCAACTTGCTGTCTCGCGCCTACTATGCCATCGAGCGGTGGGACGACGCGGTGAAGTGGGGAGAACGTGCAGTAGCTGAGCGGCCCCAGGACGCCAGCTATCACCTTTGGCTGGCCCGAGCCTATGGCAGGAAAGCGGGAGATGCGAAACCGCTGGCTGCCGCGGGACTCGCGCGCAAAGCGAAGAATGAGTTTGAGCGCGCAGTCCAACTGGCGCCTGCGAACGTCGAGGCCCGCAGCGATCTTTCCCAGTACTACACCCAAGCTCCGGCGATCATGGGTGGGGGACTCGATAAGGCGCGTGATCAAGCGGCGGAGATCAGCAAATACAACGCTGCCGAGGCACATTTGATCCTGGCGCAGGTTGCTGCCAAGGAAAAACGGTACGATGAGGCTGAGGGCGAGTTCCACAGCGCCATTGAGGAAGCACGTAATCCTGCAACCTACTGGTTGCGATTAGCCGATTATTACCGCCTCCGAGGACGCTATGACGACGCACAGAAGAGCGTTCTGACGGCCATGACGCAGCCGAGTCGGAGTGGGGAGAACTATTTTGATGCTGCCAATGAGCTGTACCTGAGCGGCCGGGACTTTCCGGAAGCCGTGCAATATTTGCAGCAATATCTCGATTCCGGTGGACTGGTAGAAAATGCACCCGCCTTCCGCGCCCATTATCTTTTGGGTCAGGTCTACGAGAAGATGGGTCGTGGTTCAGCCGCCAGCTCGGAATATGAGGTGTCGCTCGCTCTTGCGTCCGGTTTTGACCGCGCGCGAAAAGCTTTTGGCCGGCAGCAGTAGCCGGATATCTTCAAATCGCTTCACCAGGTAGAGCAAGGATGCCCCCAAGCCCCCGCCGTTTCAGAATGACTCGGGTTGATTGTGCTGTGAGGGTGGCCGCTCTCGCTGGTGTGCTTTTCCTTTCTTACGCCGTCGGCATGGCAGCCGATACCGCGACCCCAGAGCCGATTCCCTTCCGCAACGCTGTGGACCTGGCACTGCAGCATAGTGGGGTTATGGGCATCGCCACGATTAACCAGTGGCGAGCGCGTAAGGCCTACGAGGAAGTACGCGCGAACTACATTCCGCAAATCACCATTGGCTCCGGCCTCGGTTATTCCTATGGATTTCCGCTCACTCTGGAAGGCTCGGCGCCCTCGGTGGTGAACTTCAACTCCGTCCAGTCATTTTTCAACCTCTCGCTTCGGCAATTCATGAAGGCGGCCAAGATCGACTGGAATGCGACCTCCCTGGATGTGCAAGACAAGCGGGACGCGGTGATTCTGGACACGGCACAGACCTATGAACAACTCGACCAGCTCACCGGCAAGCTTAAAGTTCTAGGGGAAGCGCAAAGCGCGGCCGACAATGCAGAGTTTGTCACCCAGCGGCGCCTGCAACAAGGTGTGGACAGCCAGCTCGATCTCACCAAGAGCCAGTTGGTGGCCGCTCGTATCCGGTTAAGAATTGCCGAGGCGCAAGGACAAGCTGACGTCCTCCGTGAACATTTGGCGGCACTGTTAGGATTGTCGGCAAGCGCCATCGCAGTTGATCCGGGATCGATGCCGGAGTTGCCGGTGATTTCGCAAGATGAAGATTTGCCGGCCCGTGCCGTGGAAAATAGTCTCGCCGTGAAACAGGCGGAACAAAAGGTGGCGGCCGCACAGGCAAGGGCCATGGGGGAGCACAAGGCGCTAAAATGGCCCACCATCGATTTGGCGTCGCAGTACGCCTACCTGGCCAAGTACAACAATTACGATCTCTACTATCGCAATTACACCGCTAACAATTTCAGTGGGGGGTTGAATGTCAGGTTCCCCATCTTCAACTCCGTGCAGAAGGCCAAGGCAGAGGAAGCCGATGCCGATGCCTTAATCGCGAAAAAGCAGATGGAGCTTACGAAAAATCAAGTCACCGAAGATGCCTTAAAGCTCCAGAGATCGTTGCGACAACTGGCGGCAGCACGAGACGTGGCCAAATTGGAATGGGAAGTTGCTCAGGGAGACTTGGAGGCCGTGAAGGCACGGGTTGGGACAGGTACTGCCAATCTTCGCGATCAGCAGAACGCCCGCCTCGATGCCGAAGACAAGCACGCAGCCTATTTTGATGCTGAACTCGAACTTAGCCGGGCTGAACTGCAGCTGCTCCGCCTCACCGGACAATTGGAAAATTGGGCCATTCCACCCCACTAATCGACCATTCGCTACCCGCCGATGAAATGCATCCGCCTGGCGTTGCAACGTATCTAAATGAAACATAGCCAAGCAGTTCCGGCAGTCGCAGACAGATGATACGATAGTTATGCCTATGCCTCTGAAAACACTTTTTTTGAATCCTCCTTCGTTTGAAAACTATGACGGTGGCGCCAGTTCCCGGTGGCCCGCGACGCGCGAGATCGAGTCCTATTGGTACCCGGTCTGGCTGGCCTATCCGGCGGGCATGTTGGAGGGCTCACGGCTGCTCGACGCCTCTCCGCACAAGGTGAACGCGCAAGAGACCATTCAAATCGGAAAGGATTTCGAATTCCTGGTGCTATTTACCAGCACCCCCGGTTTTCAGGGCGACATCAAGCTGGCAGCTGCCATGAAAGCGGCGAATCCGAAGCTGAAGATTGCCTTCGTGGGACCGCACGTGACCACGCTACCCGAGGCCTCCCTAAAGGATGGCCATGCAATCGATTTCATCGTGCGACGCGAGTTTGATTATGCGGTAGTCGAGTACGCCAATGGCAAGCCGTTGAACGAGATCCTTGGCGTGTCGTATCGTGACTCTAACGGTCAGATACTCCACAATGCCGACCGGCCCGCCGTGGCGGATCTCGACGCCCTGCCTGACGTGGTGGACGTGTATAAGCGCGATCTCGATCCCCGCCGCTACAACGTGCCATTCCTGCTCTATCCGTTCGTCTCCCTCTATACTACGCGCGGTTGCCCGGCGCAGTGCACATTCTGCTTGTGGCCGCAGACACTCAGCGGACATCCATGGCGCAAACGCTCGGCAGACGCCGTAGCTGCCGAAATGGCGAAGGCCAAGGAATATTGGCCCTGGGTAAAGGAATTTTTCTTTGACGATGACACCTTCAACATTCAGAAGGTGCGCACCATTGAGCTGTGCTCCAAACTGAAGCCACTGAACTTGACCTGGTCTTGCACCTCACGCGTGACCACCGACTATGAAACATTGAAGGCGATGAAAGAGGCCGGTTGCCGGCTGTTGATCGTCGGCTATGAGTCAGGTGATCAGCAAATCCTGAAGAACATCAAGAAGGGTGCGACCGTGGAACGGGCGCGGGATTTCACCCGTGACTGCAAGAAGCTGGGCCTCGTGGTGCACGGCGACTTCATCCTGGGTCTGCCTGGCGAAACCAAAGAGACCATTCGCCGTACCATCGATTTCGCGAAAGAGCTGGACGTCGAGACCATTCAAGTGTCGCTGGCACATGCGTATCCTGGAACCGAGCTCTACGATTTCGCCAAGGCGAACGGCTTTTTGAAGGCAGAAGGCGCCCAGATGGTTGATGCCATGGGCCACCAAGTCGCCATGATTGAGTACCCGGGGATCTCTCGCGACTACATCTTGGAAATGGTGCACCGCTTCTACGATGAGTACTACTTCCGCCCCAAGGCGATTTTCCGCATCGTGAAGCGGGCGGCATTCAACTCCACTGACCGGAAGCGCCTCTACACCGAAGCCAAGTCATTTCTCAAGTTGCGCGCTGCGCGTAACCGCTCCGTAAAAGAGTCGCGTAGCCATAGCGGTGACATGGACTCTCCTGCGCCTCCGATGGCACCGCCAAATACCGGTACGAAGTCTGAAACGGTTGAACCGGTCAACGCCTAGAGGTTGGCGTGACCGTTCGCAAGTATCTTGTCCTTTTGCTGGTCGCGATCTTCGCCGCCTGTGGTGATGTTTGCTTGGCGCGGGGAATGAAAGACTTCGGGCCGGTCACGTCGGCAAACTGGGACCATCTGCTCGCCTCCCTGTGGAATCCTTGGATCGTGGCAGGCATCTGCCTGCTGCTGCTGTTCCTGGCAAGCTACCTCACAGCGCTCTCCTGGGCGGACCTGACCTATGTGCTTCCGGCCACCGCCTTAAGCTATGTGCTCATGGCCCTGCTTGGCAAGTTCCTCCTGCACGAAACCGTGAGCATTTGGCGTTGGCTGGGAATCGCGCTTATCACCGCGGGCGTTGGCTTCGTAGCAGGTGGACCAGCACTCACACCTGCGGACACTGTGGGCGGCCCTTCTCCAGACCGAGAATCGCTTGCGCGAGGGCTCCCCGTGGCATCCGGTGGCAGGAGGAATAGATGACGAGTGCTGCTATCTGGGCCGGAATTGCGGCCATCGTTATCGCTGCTACCTGCGGCGACGTATTGCAAGCCAGCGCAATGAAGGAGATTGGTGACTTGGGCGCGGTGCGCAGATCGCAGGGCTTCTACCAAGCAGTAAGGCGCGTTGTTGCCAGTCCAAAATTCATGTTCGGGCTGCTGTTTATGGCGTTGGCGTTTGCCGGTCTGCTGGTGACCCTGTCGTGGGCCGATGTCAGTATCGTGGGACCGGCATCTGCATCGCTCACTTTCATCGCCAACGCTCTTGCGGCGCGAGTATTTTTGAAGGAGCGCGTGGATCGACGCCGCTGGCTCGCCGCCGTGTTTGTAGCGGCGGGTGTCGCGCTGCTGGCGTATTGAGGAGCAATTGGCACTTGGCTCATGGCTGCTGGCCTTTCGCTCTTAGTGAGCGGAACGAAACGTTTCTAGCAACTCGCTGGCCGAAGAAATGCATCCGCTGTAGAAGCTGGTGGCTGAAAGCCAAAAGTTAAGAACTAATTGCTATCCTAAGGACCTCATGACAAAGATCGTCGTCCCCTGTTTTATGCTGCTATCTTTGCTGGCTGCCTGTTCGTCAGGCGACAAGACCGGCACCAGCAACGAATCGCGTCCGCCAGCCAAGCCCGTCGCGACACAAGCCGAGTACGAAACCGGACGTACGGCCTTCCAGAAACTGTACCTGTCCGCTAGGGGATGGGCAGGAGACGTGAGACCCTTCCGCTTGCAGTCGCAATTTACAGCCGATGCCCCGATTAATCAAGGGAAGAGCGGTCTATGGCGCGCCTCGTTTGCCTCTCCCGCTAAGCGCTCGATGAAGTTGTTTGTCTGGTCGGGATTAGTGGGGCCTGACACTCCGGAACCTGGAGTCAGCTTTTCCGCCGAAGACAGTTGGAATCCCGCCAACACATCGACCCAGGTATTCGATATTGGATTTCTAAAGGTGGACAGCGATAAGGCCTATGAGGTAGCGCAAACGAACGGCGGCGAAAGACTCACGCACAAAGATCCCACGCAACCGATTTTCTTTGTTCTGGATTGGGACGCCTCGAAGAACCAGTTGCTATGGCACGTTATCTACGGAAATAGCCAGGATGAGGCCAAGTTGCGGATTGCCGTGGATGCTACCAGCGGCAAGTTTGTGCGGGTAGAAAGATAGGCCGCTATTTCAGTCCAAGGTCAAGCAAATGGCGGAGGCATAACCTTCCGCCCGTTTTAGTGAGCACCACGAAAAAGCAGTTCCCTCGCTTTTGGCGCCGGATTGTTCGCCAGGCCCGAAGGCCATGCTGACTCTTACTTACCCGCGGACTTCGATGGCTTCCATCCCGCCCAGATGGGAATCCCTTTGTCGTCCCGCAGCGTGGCGGTATTACTTCCGTCCGTAATTTCGCGGGCCAGTATCGCTTCATCCGGTGAGTCCGGAGCTTTCGCACCCACGACGACCACCTCGTCGCCTTTGTTGAACGTGGTGTCGATTTCCTTCAGGAAGTCAGCGGGGGCGACGCGCACCAACACGGTCTTGGTGTCGGTCTTCACCACGAGTTGGGTGCCTTCAGATTCGCCCGGAACTTCACGGACTTCGAGGATGACGCCTTTTATCTTCACCTCGTTGGCACTGTCATACTTGGGACCTGTCTTGGCGGCATGCTGCCCCCATGTCGCAGATGATATGCATGTCACCAGGGCGGCGATAAATAGCGTTTTCGACCACAATTTAGAGTTCATAATCTGTACCTCCTTCCGGCCATGGAAAATTGCTGAATCTCCACGGAAGGTGCGCATCAGGACATGGGATCCTTCCCATCCCATCCGAATCTTGCAAAAACCGGTTGCGTCGCTCCTGCGACCGCCATATTGCTCCCAAAGCTCCTTGCTGTGCAACTCTAAAGTAGTCACAAGGCTGCACTTTAGGCAGTGAGCGGTGTCACAAAAAGGGGTGATTGGTCACACGTTGTGCCATCCGAAGCATACTGGGAAGTAGTTGCCTCGGGTCCTACGTGGCCTGCCCACAGTCCAATGTCAGTTTCCTGCTACCTAGTATCGACAAGATTCCGTTTTGTAGTTTAGCGCTTTGGTGGCATAATCGTGCCACCCCCCGCAGATATTCAGTAAAGGGGAGTTCTGTTCTGTTGCTGCCTCTGTATCCAGGTCCGTTTACGCGCAGATTCCTCTCCCGGCTCCGGGGTTCCGGCAGCCGGTACGAAGACGAACGCGTGGAGCGTGTGCTCGGATTTTCGCGTTTGTTCCTGGCACTTACCGCGCTCATAGCGTGGCTGAGCCGACCGGTCGCGAGCGGCCCATACTATCACTTCGGTCGATTTCTCCTGTTAGCCTACATCATTCATAGTCTCGGGCTGCTAATGCTGCTCCGGATACAACGGACGCCAACCCGAGACTTCGTAGTGTGGTCCCAGATCAGCGACATCTTGTGGCCATTGCTGCTATGTCTTTTTACCGACCCGCCGAATAGTATCTTCTTTGTTTTTTTCCTTTTCGCAATGCTGGCAGCCGCCTTTCGCTGGGGTTTCACCGAAACCATGGCCACGGCAGTAATCAGCGCGGGGGTGCTTCTGTTTCAAGCGGCAGTAGTGAAGTACGGACCGTTGCTGCTGCAACGCGTGATGTTCACGCGATTGGATGCGCAGCGAATCATCATGCGCTGCGGTTTTCTCCTGATAACAGGATTTCTGCTGGGCTTTCTGGCCGAGGGAGAGAAGGAACTGCGAGGCGAGATCGGTCTTACCAATCGGCTCTTATCGCTGGCCCGTATTGGCGGCCGCTTTGCTGTGGCTCTGCAAGACACCATGATTGAGATGGGTCGCGTCTTTCATAGCAAGGAAGTATATGAAGTCGTCCTTCAGGGCAGCACTGGGCGGGCATTTAAATGGGTGACTACGACCTCTCCGGAGCGCCTCGCTGAGGTTCGAGAGCTTGCTCCTTCTCAGTCTGGGTCAGAACTGATGAGCGGCTACCCCCACACTTTCTACATGTGGACCACGCGCCGGAGACAGGGATACCAGATTGCCGCTTTGGACGACGAAGGACGGCGGCTGGAGCCTTCTCAGCTCCAACACTTGCAGATGCCTATTCCAGGCGCCCGCTCGGTTCTAGCGGTAAGCCATGAGATGGGACGGGATTGGACGGGCCGGTTTGTGGTGATTAACGCCTACGTTGGCCGTCGCCGCGAACGTGAACTTCGTTTAGCGCAGAACATCCTGCGCCAGGTCGGCCCCGGCCTTTATTCCGTGTACCTGTTCCGCCGGTTTCGGTCTCGCGCCGGAGCGGTGGAGCGGGCCCGCGTGGCGCGCGAACTACACGACACGGTGATCCAGTCGCTGATCAGCGTCGAGATGCAGATCGATGTGCTGCGTCGTCGCGGCGATAATGATTCCCGGCTCTCGGGGGAGTTGGAACGTATCCAGGAATTGTTGCGCCAGGAGGTTTTGAACCTCCGGGAGCTGATGCAGACGATGAGACCTCCGGATATCGGCCCACATCAATTCCTTGACTTTATCGCTCAACTCGTAGAACGTTTTTCTAGGGACACCGGTGTCGTAGCCCGTTTTGTATCGGAATTGCAGGAGGTATCCCTTCCGGCGGCCACCTGCCGGGAACTGGCCAGGGTGGTGCAAGAAGGCTTGGTTAATATTCGGAAACACAGCGGTGCGCAATCGGCAGTCGTGCGCTTTGGCGCGCAAAATGGTTGTTGGAAGCTGGTAATTGACGACGACGGCAAGGGCTTTCCCTTCGCGGGTCGCTTTACCCTGACCGAGCTTGACAGCTTTCATAAGGGGCCGACTGTCATTAAGGAACGAGTTCGGGCCGTGGGCGGAGACATGGTAATCGAATCCAATCCGGGCCACGGATCCAAGCTCGAAATCACAGTTCCACAGAAAGGCAAGGAACTTTATGGATAAGAAAGACCCATCTGTGCGTATTGTCATCGCGGATGACCATACTATCTTCCGCGATGGCCTGCGCCGCTTGCTGGAGGCCGAGCCGGAATTGGAGGTTGCGGGCGAAGCGGCCGACGGCGCTGACGCTATCACTCAAACGCGTCAGCTGTCTCCCGACATTCTTCTGCTGGACTTGGCAATGCCCCGGGTTCCCGGGATGGACGTGTTGCGCGAGCTATCGTCCACCGACGATGACATCAAAACCAAAATCATCGTGCTGACCGCCGCAGTTGAGCGCATTCAGATTGTGCAGGCGTTGCACATGGGCGCACGCGGAGTTGTCATGAAAGAAGCCGCCACCCAACTGCTGATGAAGGCCATCCGCACCGTAATGGCCGGCCAGTACTGGATCGGGCGCGAAGCCGTCGGCGACATTGTGGACTTCATGCGCACCAACCCCTCGGGCGAGAAAGCGCCGCGAAACTTCGGTCTGACCAAGCGCGAAATGGACATCCTTACTACCATCGTCGCCGGGCTTAGCAATAAAGAGATTGCACGCCGGTTTGCACTCAGCGAAGACACCGTGAAACATCACCTTACCAACATCTTCGACAAGGTTGGCGTCGCCAGCCGCCTCGAGTTGGCGCTGTTTGCTATCAATAATCACCTCACCGAGCAGCAGAGTTGAGCGCGTAATCGAGCGCAGGCTCCCAACTAGCCGGAGCCTGCGACAAAATTTGAAATACCACGTCTAACATTACAGTCTGGCCGAGCGTAACCTTCACGGAAAAGAGAGGCCAGGTCTCTCCCGGGCCGTGAACGGTGGTGCGTCGCGTAGCGAATGCGGCTAATAGCAGAGTTGGGGGGTTACGACCGCCGCGCGACAACTCTCACCGAAGAGTGTTTACCCCTTGAGAATAATTTAGGAGCCGTTGTACATGATGAAGACGAGGGTATCCCGGTATGCGATTTGGTTGCTGGCATCCGCGCTCGTAATCTTGGCCGGGTGTTCGCGGAAACCAGTTCGCACCGACGGTCAGGTTGCGGAGGAGATACAAAACAAGATTTATAACGATTCGGCCATTCAGAGCCGGGGGATCGAAGTCCAGGCCTCCGGCGGCGTCATTACGCTTAGCGGCGACGTCAACAATGACGCCGAACGCGCACTCGCGGCGAGGGATGCCGCGACAGTCGAAGGCGTAAGAACCGTCGTCAATAACCTGCAGGTGCAGCAGGCAACAGCCACTCCCCCGCCTGTTCCGCCGGCTGCTAAGCCCACGAAGGCGCGGGTGACTCACGCTAAATCAAATGGGGCTCATCATCGCAGTAAGGCGGACGATGAGGCCGCAAACTCTTCTCCGACCAACGATGTCGCAGCCAATGGCACTCCGCCTCCCCCACCACCCGCACCGGAGACGGCCCCGGCTCCTCCTCAGCCGCCACCTCCTCCGAGGAAAATCACGGTACCTGCTGGAACGCAACTCACTATAAGGCTCAATAACCCGCTCGACTCCGAACGGAATCAGGTCGGTGATAGCTTCCATGGTTCTCTGAGTAACCCGATCGTGCTGGATGGAGAAACCGTGATTCCGGCCGGCGCCGATGTAGTGGGCCGAGTGGCGGATGTGAAAAGTGCCGGCCGCTTCGCCGGCAATTCCGTCTTGACGCTGGAATTGACATCTCTGTCGGTGAACGGCAAAACCTACAATATTCAGACCAATCAGTGGACACGCTCCGGCAGCGGCGAAGGCAAGAAAACCGCGACCAAGGTGGGCGTCGGGACGGCGGCTGGCGCCATCCTGGGTGGCATCATCGGCGGTGGCAAGGGCGCGGCAATTGGAGCAGCAACCGGCGCAGGTGCGGGAACCGGAGTTGCTGCCGCCAAGAAAGGACAGCAAATCCAGCTTCCCGCCGAGGCAGTGTTGAACTTCCAGACCATCAATGCGCTGACGGTGGTACAGCAGGGAAACAACGAGCGAAACGCAGGACGTACGCCTCTTTCTTAGATGTCCAACGTAATTTGCAGGCGCAGTCACAACCGGCTGCGCCTTTTTTGCGTCTAGCTGGATACGCAGTCCCAAGCGGTCTGCGATATCCTTCACTGGAGCTGCCGAATGCCTAAGATCACCGCCTTGCTACACACCCACAATGATGCGCTCCGCCTGGGCCGCACCTTGGATTCGCTTCGTCCGTGTGATGAGGTGCTGCTGATTGACGATTGCTC
The DNA here is from genome assembly GCA_963748225.1 of uncultured Acidobacteriaceae bacterium. Lineage (GTDB taxonomy): Bacteria > Acidobacteriota > Terriglobia > Terriglobales > Acidobacteriaceae > Bog-257. The sequence continues at coordinate 25,450 of CAVVHW010000004.1, read as the reverse complement.
GGAAGACGATACTTCGCGAGTCGCCCGCGAACATGGAGCGACTGTGAAGACCGCAATCCCTGGCGTCACGTTTGGCGCTTACGCTGCGGACGCGTCGCATGATTGGATACTCTGCCTTCTCCCCAACGAGGCGCTGTCAGATGATTTGGAGGCAGCTCTATTCGACTGGAAAAACCGGGAACCTCAAGAGACTGTGGCCGGCTATCGGGTGTCGATCCGGGAGCAAAACGGGACCGGGTGGCGAAACTGCCCGCCAGAAACCCGGCTAATTAATCGCAGGTTGGTGAATTGGATAGGCGAGATGCCGCCGGATGACCCATCCGAAAACAAGCTCAGCGGCGATGTGCTGCGCTTTCATCAGCCGTAGGAGAGGACTCCACAACAGGCCTTGGACCTAGCTTTCGAATGCGCGCTGTTCGTCGTCGGACTGGCATTCGGTAGTTTTCTGAATGTCTGTATCAGCCGCATTCCGCGCGACCAGTCGGTGGTCTCTCCCAGGTCCCACTGTCCTGCTTGCGGCGCTGTTCTCCGTTGGCGTGACAATATTCCATTATTAAGCTGGGCGCTGCTTCGCTGCCGCTGTCGCGACTGCGGTGGCCGAATTTCGCTGCGTTATCCCATCGTCGAATTGCTGATAGCATTCTTATTCACTGCTTGCTACGTGTCATTCGGGCCGACGCTCATCGCGGCAAAGTTCTGCATCTTCTGCTTCCTGCTGGTCGGGCTGATTTTCATGGATGCGGAAACCGGCCTCCTGCCACGCGAATTCACCTATCCGGGAATCATGCTGGGACTAGGCCTCTCATGGATCATTCCGACCGACAGCAGCGCAACACAGTTTCTGCTGCGCGCCTTTGGGACACAGCTCTCGCCGTGCCCGCTTGCGCTGCTCGATTCTGTTCTGGGCGCTTTCGTCGGGGCTGGCTTCTTCTATCTCGCTTGGGCGCTGTATTACCTGCTTCGCAAGCGTCACGGAATGGGGTTCGGCGACATCGCGCTCATGGCCATGGCTGGGGCATTTCTGGGACTGAAACTCGTGCTGCTGGTGATCTTCGCCGCCCCGCTGGCCGGCAGCATTTATGCGATCCTGCTATTGGTGCGAGGTACTAGGAGTACAGCGCAGAACGGCATGCCATCTGATGGACGGACGCCGCCCTCTGCTCGAGAGATGCTCCTCACCCATGAGTTGCCTTTCGGCGTGTTTCTCGGCGCATGTTCGCTCGCCACAATTTTCTTTGGCGAGCCAATATGGCGCTGGTATCTGGGTCTTTTCTAGCTGAGGCACCGGTCAGGCGCGCCCCGAACTGGCATGCCGGATTCGTTGCTGGATTTGCTTCAAGTGGTGTCTGGCATGGGCACGATGAACGCGGCGCCAGTCTGTCGCATTCAAGGGGCCCAGGATGGGATGGTCGAGTATCTTGGCCACGCTGCCGAATCGCTTTTCCGCGTCCGCCAAAGTGGCATCCATGGCGACCAGAGCGTCATTGAACGAACGCAACGATTGATCGCCGCCATTCTGAGGGACTGTGTGTTTCGGCGCGGCGAACCCTGAAGGTAGCAGCCCCAACCTGGATACGTAGAAGGTGGTGAATTTATCCTTCAACGTCGGCTTTCCGCCAAGCGGTTTTCCCGTCTGTAGGGCCGTCAGGGCTCCCTTTGTGGTAGCTGTGTAACTTAGGCGAAGGTGCTCCAGAATCTGGGCACAACTCCACTTTCCTGGGGGGGCATAGCGCCAGTTGTCCTGTGATAATGCGCCTGCGACGCGTTGCACCTCACCGCGGATCTGTTCCAGCTCTGGTGACACAATACCATCCCCACAGAAACGACACCTAGCCACAGTGGCTGCTTCGATGACGCCACTCGCGCAAACCGCACTTGCTAATCTTACTCTAACCACCTAGGCCCAGACTTGCGGATTGCGATGACCCACACCTCAGTGCTGTGAAATGCTACTAGCCTGATTCCGCAAGCAAACTCTGCGCTTATGTCTGTCATCAGACGTAGGCGGTTCTGGGACAAAGCTAGGAAGATGCCGGGATGCGCGTTGGCTCAGTTTGCGTCAACGATGTCAGCATGGGCAGTCTCGCTGCGCCATAAAGACCTGCATCACTGCCCATCAAGGCACGCGTGACAATGGTGTGCTTCTTCCCCGGTATGGGGCCATCGGGAGCCGTGACCTGATAGATGAACGAGCGCACTTTCAGTTCCTCCAGCATCGTTGGCGCGAAAGCGTCCCACGCACTGGCGACGCCGCCGCCGATAACATACATCGGCAGGTTCAACGCGTTCACGATCCCTCCAATACCGATTCCCAATGACCGGCCAACGGTGTGATAGATCCGTTGGGCCGCCACGTCGCCTTGAATTGCCAACTGGTAGATGACTCGCGAATTAAACTCGACGTTGCCGCGTGAAACCTGAGCCAGTTCGTCGGCTTGTCCGCTGGCGATCAACTCATGCGCCATTCGTACAATCGCTGTCGCCGAGGCGTATTGTTCCAGGCAACCACGGCTGCCACAGCCACAGGGATGTCCTTGCGGTTCGATACAAAAATGTCCCAGCTCTCCTGCCATGCCGTTCATGCCGTGCCATAGGCGGCCATTCAGCACCAAGCCGCCTCCTACTCCAGTGCCCAGCGTGTACATCGCCATGTGGTCCACATCGCGGCCGGCTCCCAGCCACTTTTCGCCCATAGCAGCCGAGTTGGCGTCATTCTCCAGAATCACGGGCGTTCCGAGCCGGCGCTGAATGTCGTCACGAACCGGAAAGTTCGCCCATCCAGGAAGGTTGGGGGATTCCATGATGGTGCCGCTATCCATGTCGATAAAACCGGGAACGCCTATGCCAATCCCGGCCAGTTGTCCGAAGTCGCGAAACTTGACATCGACGGACTGGATCGCCTCGCACATTTCCCCGATCACGGAATCGCGCCCACGCCCCACCTCGGTACCGGTGGTCAGCTTTTCCAGCAGTTTGCCTTCTGCATCGACTGCTGCGATGCGGAGGTTTGTTCCTCCCAGATCAACCCCGATGGAATAAATGCCCATATTCAGCCTTTCAATTGCTCCGGTGCATCACGCCTTCAGGCGTGCATGATCCATGCCAGGCCTGGACTTCACGCTTTAGCACCTGAGGAAATGTTTTGGTTGCCTCAGCGGCTAAAAACACGAGTTCGAATCACACCTGTATCGCCTAAAGCTGCCCCACCCTACTCGCAATGCCATGCCAGCTCCGAAACCGCTACTTCTGACACTGCGGACAATAATGACTACTTCGTCCTGCGATGATAACCCGCTTGATGGGCGTGCCGCATACCAGGCACGGCTTGCCCTCTCTTCCATAAACGCGGTGCCGCAGTTGAAAGAGCCCTTCCTCACCCTCCGCATCCACGTAGTCATTTACAGACGAACCACCTAGTTTGATAGCTTCGCGTAGGACTGCCTTAAGTGCGGTGTGTAGTCTTTGCAGTTCATCTCGCGTGAGCGACGCCGCTCGCCTGCGCGGCCGGATTCCGGCGCGGAAAAGCGACTCGTCAGCATAAATGTTTCCCACACCGCTCAGCAGTTTCTGATTCAGCAGAGCGCTCTTGATGGGAGTTTTGCGCCCGCAAAACAGATCTGTGAATGGCCCGATCTTCGACTGCAGGGGCTCATCGCCGGGCGCGGCAAATCCAGCTGGGCTCGTTGCCTCAATCCGTACCACCGCCAGGCGGCCGAATCGCCGAGGATCGACGAACCGTAGTTCCGTTCCCGACGCCAGCTTCAGCACGGCATGGGTGTGCTTGGCTATTTCGATTTCCGGCGTGGCTATCACCAGACGGCCAGTCATCCCGAGATGCACAATCCATTGCGCGTCGATGGCCGGCGCTTTCTGCGACGGGTTTCGCCGAGAACGCTGCAAATCGAAAACGATGTGCTTGCCCACGCGACGCACCTGCACGATACGGCGGTGCTCCAGTACTGACGCGATCTCTGCGGCGGTCGATTTTAGCGGCTCAGGCTTTTCTCCCAGCCACACCGAAACGATAACGTCCCCAGCAACGCGTCGGTTCAGTCCACGGGCAACAGTCTCAACTTCGGGCAGTTCGGGCATAAGTTGCTAGTGTAGCGTTGTCGGGATTGTTCTGGCAGCGGTGGAATGGAGATCTTTATCGTGGGTTCATCGCTTTATATGGCCATGACGTTGGTGAGTGCCTTTCAGGGAAGATGGCTATGCCGCACGTGGAACCTAAGCTTGGTATGAGAAAAAGGAAGGGTGCCTCGAATCGCCGAGGTCACCCTGTGCTTCTTGGTCAGCTCCAATTCAGTGCAACGGTAAACTGCAAGTAAGAGTTCCTACCGCCGCTTTATAGCCCTGACATTGCGATCGCCGGAAGGTCAGCGCGCACTGTCACAATACAGCGCGCTCCCCACGCCAGCTCAGGGCAATGTCCCTAGCCTTCAGTGCTTGTATCCAGCCCCACGCAATGCTGCGGCGAAGCGATCCGCAAAATCGTGAACGTGTTCCGTGGTCGCCAGCGGACCCATCAGGCCAATGCGGAAGATCTTTCCGGCCAATGGTCCAAAGCCGCCCGCGATTTCAATACCATGCTCCTTGAGCAACGTAGCGCGCACTTTGGCTTCATCCACACCTTGAGGAACTTTCGGCGTGTTCAAATTCCAGATGCGATGCTCGGGCGCTACCAGCATTTCCAGGCCCATGGCTTCCAGCGTCTTCACGAACTCCAGATGTGCCTGGTGATGCCGATTCCAGCGATTCTGCAAGCCTTCCTCGTCGATGAGCGTGAGACCTTCATGCAGCGCATAAAACATCGTCGCCGAGGCAGTGTGGTGATAGCGATGCGAGATCGTCAAATAGTCGGCAATCAACTTCAGATCGAAATACCACGAGCGATTCGGAGTTTCGCGCCCCTTCAGCCACTCGGCCGCACGCGGTGAAACCGTGATCGGCGACAGTCCGGGAGGACAGCTCAGTCCTTTCTGAGTGCAGCTGTACGCCACATCGATGCCGGTCTTGTCTACCTCGACGGGCATAGCTCCGAGCGACGTCACACAGTCAGCAATCACCAACGCACCAACTTCATGTGCCACCTTGCAAATGGCTTCGCCCCGCTGGAAAGCTCCGGCGGAAGTTTCGGCTTGCACGTACATCACAACTTTAGGCTTTTCCAGCCGGATGAAATCGGCGACTTCCTGGTCATCGAAGACTTCTCCCCACGGTTTCTCGAAGCGAACCAGTTCGGCTCCCTGACGGCGTGCCATTTCCGACATGCGATCGCAGAAAAAACCGTTGGCAAGCGACGCCACCTTCATTCCCGGCAGAACAAAGTTAGAGATTGCAGTCTCCATGCCGCCGCTGCCGGTGGCCGAGATCACGAAGGTCAGATCGTTCTTGGTTCCGAACACGGTGCGAAGCAGGCGTTGAATGTTAGAGGAGATCTCGAAGAAATAGGCATCCAGGTGGCCGACGACGGGTTGAGCCATCGCCTGGTAAACCCGAGGATGCACTTGACTTGGTCCTGGTCCAAACAACAGTCGTTTGGGAGGATGGATAGAAATTTCATTCATGATTGCGGGTTTCTCTAAAGTGGTAGTAGCCATTATGTATCTCCTGGCAGATTGATGGCTCCAGTATAAACACCGGCGGAGGGATTGGGCATGGTAATCCATCACCACGCTGTGTGCGGTTGGCCGTCCCGCGCCTGCCGACTATGCTGATGGTTGCGCGCAACAACCATTTCGGGGATGATAAACGACGGCCCTTCGCGAATCCTGACTTCATGCGCACGGCGCGAGGTGAGCACTCCGCTTAAGGAAAACGAGTAGCCCGCATGCTTTCTCCCGTGTCGCTAAAGGGCCCATCCCTCCTGATTCTTCTTCTCTGGATTGCGACTTGCGGCGCATGGGCTGCTCCTCCGCAGGAGCTGCGCGGCGTAGTGAAGGATCACAGCGGCGCGGTGATCGCCAGCGCGCAGGTGCTGCTGCGCGCCTCCGGTGAGGAAATCAGCCGGACAACTCAAGGCAATGGCAGTTTTGTATTCACGGGAGTAACGGCCACCAGCGGAACCCTGGTGGTAAGTGCATCCGGCTTTGCAACCAGTACGACCGCATGGCAAGCGGGAGCGAACCAACTCTCGATCACTCTGGAGCCGGCAGCGGTGCAACAGAGTCTCGATGTAACCGCGACTCGCACTTCCATCCTGCCGACCGGAGTGGATGACGTGGAGGCCCAACCCGACGCCGTCAACGTCAGCTCCGCGCAGCTGCAGCAGTGGGGCGCGCTGGCTACCGACGACAAATTGCGCAACGTGGCCGGCTTTTCGCTGTTGCGACGTTCGGGCAGCCAGACGGCCAATCCCACGTCGCAAGGGGTGTCGTTACGCGGACTCGGCGCCAGCGGCGCGAGCCGTGCGCTGGTCCTCGCCGATGGCATTCCGCTTAACGATCCCTTTGGCGGCTGGATCTATTGGGCGCGCATTCCGCAGGCCTCGTTGGATCAGGCACAGGTTATTCCGGGAGGCGTCTCAGCGCTTTATGGAAACGACGCGCTCGGTGGAGTCGTCAATCTGGAGACGCGTCATGCAGTGCAGACGGACGCTTCTGTTGAAGGCTCGTATGGAAATGAAAACTCCCCGTTCGGCTCGGGCTGGGGCGCCATCCGCTTCGGGCAATGGGCAGTTGTGGCCAGCGGAGAAGGGTTCCGTACCGATGGATACACCGCTGTCCCGAAAGATATCCGGGGCACGGTAGACACGCCGGTAGCATCGCAGTATGGCAGCGGAACTTTGCGCCTGGAGCGCATGTTCGGCAATCGCGGACGTGTCTTCCTGAGTGGCTCGCTCTATGGCGAAGACCGCCTCAACGGTACGCCGCTGCAAATCAATGACACCACCATACGACAGCTGGCGTTCGGCACGGACATTGATAGTTCCTCCGCGGGATTGTTTACGCTCCGTCTGTACGGCGGAACCGAAAACTACCATCAGACGTTCTCCTCAATTGCGGCCAACCGCGACAGCGAATCTCTGACCGACATCCAGTACGTTCCAGCACAGCAAATGGGGCTGCTGGCGCAATGGTCGAAGCAGATCGCAAGCCGCCTGACCCTGCTGGCGGGACTCGACGGTCTGGATGTGCAAGGGTTCAGTAACGAGACTACCTTTTCAAGCGGTAAGCAAACGGCACGTTTGTCGAATGGCGGCACCCAGCAATCGCTGGGTGCATTCGCCGAAGGCATTGTGCAGATCACGCACAAGTGGTCGGTGACATTTTCCGGACGCGAAGACTTATGGAGTAACTTCGACGCCAGCTCGACGCGAATTCCAACCAAGGGACAACCGACAATCATTGCTTACCCTGACCGCGGGCAGAACGCCTTTAGCCCGCGATTGACGACGTCATATCGCGCCGGCGAACACACCGTGGTTTACGCGTCGGCCTATCGCTCGTTTCGCGCGCCCACGCTCAACGAACTCTACCGGAGCTTTCGGGTGGGCAACGTGCAGACGCTGGCCAATCCTTTCTTACGAGCCGAACACTTTACCGGGGGCGAAGGCGGAGTGCGCGTCACCACCCTGCACGATCGCATGACAATTTACGGGGTTGGCTTCTGGGGCTTTGTCACCGATCCGGTCTCCAACGTGACTCTCGGCACCACGCCGCAACTCATCGTTCGCATGCGCGAGAACCTGGGCCGCATTCAAGCGCCTGGACTGCAGGCGGGCATCAACTACACCATCACCAACCGCATCTGGTTTAGCTGTGCTTACCAGTTCATTAATTCCACTGTCTCGCAGTTTTCCGCGAACCCGGGGCTGGTAGGCAATCAGGTACCTTTAGTACCGAAGAACGAATTTGTTTTCCAGGGAACATGGGCTGCGCCGCAAAAGATCTTCGTTGCCATACAAGGCCGCACCGCCAGCAATGAGTTCGATGATGATCAAAACCTGTTGCCACTCGGCGCTTACTTTGTGCTCAGCGCGACCGTGTCGCGTCCCTTGCCGAAGGGCTTCGACGTGTTCTTCCTGGGCGAGAACCTCACCAACGATCAGTACGAGATCGGACGGACGCCGGTAGCGACTTTGGGCCAGCCGATTCTGGCTCGGATCGGTGTACGCTGGCAGAGCAGGAAATAAGAGGCCTCATTCCTCGCCTGGCGGAGCCGTTGCTGACACGAGCTTATAATCTCCCCCACATGTCCGAGTCCGTGCCGCCACGCTTCAACACTCCGACGGAATTATTAGCCCGCGAAATGCGCGATCGCGCGACAGAGATATTCGAGCATGCTTTGTCCGAGTGCAGTATCCCGCGCGCATTTTCCCGACACGTGCTCTACGAGCATGGCGAGCTTCGCCTGGGAAATGATCTCTATGACCTGGGGTCGTTCGTGCGGACGATCGTTGTCTCCATCGGCAAGGCGGGACATACCATGGCGGAGGCACTGGTCAATATCGTCGGCAGCGGCCTGATGGGAATCGTTTCCTGTCCCAGCGCGCCGCCGGCCCAACTGTTTGGCTTTCGCTACTTCCTGGGTGGACATCCACTTCCTAACCAGGATTCATTCCGCGCCGGCGATGCCATCCTGCGCCTGCTAAGCACACCGTCTCCGGAAACCCTGGTGGTGTATCTGATCAGCGGGGGCGCTTCGGCGATCGCGGAGAAGCCCATCAGCGCTGGCATTTCGCTCACCGATGTGGTGGAGACCTATAAGGCCCTGGTACATTCCGGGGCGCCTATTGCCGAGATCAACGCCATCCGCAAACACCTGTCGGCGTTGAAGGGCGGACGCGTGGCCAGGGCGGCTGCGCCTTCCCATCAGGCGTCGGTGCTGGTATCTGATGTGCCCGAAGGAGCGCTCGATGCCCTGGCCTCGGGTCCCACAATGCCTGACACGACCACCGTCGACGACTGTTATGCCATCGCGAAGCGCTATAAGCTGCTGAAAAACTTTCCTCCTGCCGTACGTACGTTGTTCGAACGCAAGCAACTGGAGGAGACGCCCAAGCAAAACGATCCTGCGTTTCAACGCTCGCGCTACACCACCGTGCTCTCAAACGCTACTGCAGTTAGCGCTGCGGTGGAACGCGCGGCGTTGAGCGGCTTCGCCATCGAGGTCGACAACGGCTGCGATGATTGGAACTACGAGCGCGCCGCCGATCACCTGCTGGGACGGTTGCGAGAGTTACGCCGAGGCGTTTCGCGGGTGTGTCTAATCTCAGGTGGCGAGGTCACGGTGAAAGTGGGGGCGAAGCCGGGATTGGGCGGACGTAACCAGCAGTTCGCGCTTTATTGCGCGCAGAAAATTGCCGGCGAAAACATCACCGTGTTGAGCGCAGGAACCGACGGCATCGATGGCAACAGCCCTGCGGCCGGAGCGGTAGTGGACGGAACGACCGTTGAGCGGGCCACACAGCGCGGGCTGGACACTGCCACGGCTTTAGCAGCCTTCAATGCTCATCCTGTGTTTGACGCCATCGGCGATAGCATCACAACTGGGCCGACCGGAAACAATGTGAGGGACCTTCGAATCTTGATGGCGTACTGAAAAAGAATCGGGTTGGATCTAACCAACTGGTTGCGCTTGCCGCTCCAATGCATCCATCGTTGCCAAGATGGTATCGGTTAGCAGCTCAATTCCCGGGTCGGAGTTCAACATCATGTGATAAAGCCGACGACATGGCCACTCGGCGTTGAAGTATTTCCGAATGAAAGCCGAGCGTTCGCGATCAATCGTATCGACCATCTCTTCAGCGTATTTCCCATCCATCTTCAAACTAATCAGCCGGCGGATTTTTTCTTCGCGCGAGCCATACACAAACACGTGAAAGGCGTCCTGCCGATTTCTGAGGATGTAGGGTGCGCCCCGGCCGACGATAACGCAGTTACCTTCCTCGCCCTTTTTCTCGATGATGGTGGTCGCCAGTTCCACCATTTCGTCAGCACCGAAGAGTTTGTCGTCGGAGATGGGTAGCGACCGCTCGTAGCTGCCGCGCCAGAATACTTTTGCGAGACGATGCATTAGCGGGTCACATTTCTCTTCACGGCAAGCGACCGCCTTCTCGTCCACGGCAGCGAGCTTGGCGATCTCGCAGGTGAGTTGCTGATCAAGCAGCTGCCATCCCTTGCGGCGCGCCAACTGCGCGGCGACCAGGCTGCCACCAGCTCCGTACTCGCGTTCCACTGTGATGACTCGGAACATTGCCTGCTCCCCTACCCTCCACTGAGAGAATCATAGTCCAAGCGTGGCGTCCACACTATAGCGCGATTCCAGGCGAAGGATGCACCCTAAAAAACAGAACAGACTCCTCGATAAAGGGTTGCCTGCGCGATCAGGCGGAGAACTGTTAAGTCTTGTAATCCAGGAAGGGTTGCGCGAGCCTCCGGTGTTTGTAATGACATCAAATTACCTAGCCAAAACGTATAACAAGATGAGGACCAAGATGCGAAAACTACTCCTATTTAGCCTGATACTGGCGTTCGGTGCGGGCGCGGTGGCTCAGACACCGTCGGCGGCGTCGATGAATCAGCCATCGCAGACAGCTCTGACCTCGAGCAACGGCCCCGTGGTGGCCGATTACGGCAAGCAACCCCAGTCAAGCGACCCAGTGGAAAACAACATCGCCAAGGAGGTTCGGCATGAGTTGCTTATGCTGCCGTATTACTCACTGTTCGACGATCTGGAATACACCGTCCAGGGACGGACCGTGATCCTGAGTGGCAGCCTTACCAGCGAGCATGCTGAAACTAAGTCCGATGCCGCGGCGGTCGTGAAGCGCATCGAAGGCGTGGACAAGGTGATCAACAACATAAAAATCCTGCCGCCGGCGCCGCTGGACCAGCAGGCGCGCGTACAGCTTTATCGACGTATGGCAAACACCGGAGACTTGTCGCGGTATTTCTGGGCGGCGGCCCCCAGTATCCACATTATTGTCGATAATCAGCATGTGACGCTGAAGGGATTCGTCAACAATGAGATGGACAAGAACCTGGCAACCATGGCTGCCAGTCAGGTGCCTGGCGTCTTTCAGGTGACCAATGACTTACGAGTTGTAAAGTAAGGCAATCGACGGCTGCAATACAGCGGCGGCATCCATCCGCCGCTGACCGATTTTCGGGCAAAAGCGTAGCGGATCTCGTAGCGGCACCGTCTTAAGTTGACCCCGCGGCAGGTACCCTCATTCCCGGCCTTCAAACCTGTTAGAATTTAGCCCCTCGACCTCGCCTGGCAAGGTCTAACGAGTAGAGTATAGGGCCCTATGCGCAACGGTCTGAAATCACTATGGTTGGGAATTGTTCTTCTCCTGATCGTTCTGGCCATCAACGGCTATGTGACTTTTTTGTCGTTTGAGCGGGTGAGCCGGGACAACTCTCTAGTTGAGCACAGCCAGCAGGTATTGCTCGAAACGGAGCGCCTGAAATCGTTGCTCGTTGATGCCGAGACCGGGCAACGAGGCTATCTCTACACCGGTGACGTGCATTATCTGGATCCCTACAACCGGGCTTCTCGGGAAATCGACGGGCAACTTAATCGAGTCGCCGCTCTTACTGCTGACATTGCATTGCAACGGAGCCAGGTTCAGCGACTTCGCGATCTCAGCCACGCCAAGATGAAAGAACTCGCCGACACCATTGCTCTGGCCAATTCAGGTCAAAGCGAACAGGCCAAGGCCCTGGTCCAGTCGAACGTCGGTAAGAACATCATGGATGACATTCGAACCCAGATCTCGGAAATCGAGGATGTCGAGGCCGGTTTGCGGGCCAGCAGGGTTTCCGAGATGAAGTCAGCTACGCGCTCCGCGAGGTCGGCGTTTATTATTGCCACCGCGATTGCAGCGGCGGCTTTGCTGGTTTTCGGTGGACTGTTGGCGCGCGAGGTGCGCAAGTCGGAAGCAGCAGCGGCTGCAGTGCTTGAGCAAAAGGAGTGGCTGGATACCACCTTGCGCAGTATCGGTGACGCCGTACTGGCCACCGACACCTCCGGCCGTGTCGTGTTTCTCAATGCGGTGGCTGCGACCCTGACGGGCTACAGCAGCAGCGATGCTCGGGGCCGGCCGCTGAGCCAAGTCTTCCCGATATTCAACGAAATTACGCGCGAGCAAACCGAAGATCCGGTAGCAAAGGTGATCCGTACCGGTACAGTTATCGGCCTTGCCAATCACACGGTACTATGCAGGCAAGACGGAACCGAGATCGCCATCGACGATAGCGCAGCGCCCATTCGGAATGCATGGGGTGAGATGATCGGCGTGGTGCTGGTGTTTCGCGATGTCACCAAACAACGCGAGATGGAGGCTACCCTCCGCAACGCCGAGAAACTGGCCACGGCGGGAAGATTCGCCGCTACCATTGCCCATGAGATCAACAACCCTCTGGCAGCAGCCATAAACTCGCTGTTCCTCCTGAACCACGAATCCGGATTGAGCACTGAGGGCCGAGAGTACTTGTCGCTGGCGGAGCAGGAACTGAACCGGGTGGCGGCGGTGGCCCGGCAAACGTTGGCTTTCTACAAAGACACTTCGACTCCCGCGCCGGTTAATATTCCGCAGCTACTCGACGAAATCCTGATGGTTTACGGCAGACGGATTGAAGCCCGGAAGATACATATCGTTCGTAATTATCAGGAGCATACCCAGTTTGTGGGATCGGTCGGGGAATTAAGGCAGGTATTTGCGAATCTCATCCTGAATTCGCTTGATGCCCTTCAGCCGGGTGGAGTACTAACCCTCAACGTAAGCAACCACAAGGATGGGCGTCCTGCGGTGCGGGTCGAGGTTGAGGACAATGGCAGCGGCATTCGACTCGAGCATATGAACAAGATCTTCGAGCCATTCTTCACCACGAAGAAAGACGTGGGGACAGGATTGGGCTTGTGGTCCGCGAAGAATCTGGTCGAAAAGCACGACGGCCAACTGCTGGCCGCATCCTTCGCGGGGAAGACCAGACTGACCGTGCTGCTGCCGGTAGTGCGCGAAGAGGCGAGCCACGCAGACGCGGGCTGACAAAGTCTTGAACGGGTTTCTCATTCCGCATTTTAGGATTTGGATCCCGACTCTACAGCGTTTACAGCAACGCATGACGCTTCCGCGGTAATTGACGACTGACCCACGGAATCCGCAGGATTGCCAATCCCGCACATGTCGAATCCATACTTTGGAAGGCTGGTCTGATGCTGATCATCCCCACCTATAACGAAAAGGGGAATATCGCGGTCCTCGTATCCCGAATCCGCAAGGCGGCCGGAGCGGAACCGATTTTTTTTGTGGATGATAACTCCCCGGACGGCACGGCGGATGAAATTCGCCGGCTTCAGGAGACTGACACAAACATCCACTTAATGGCACGCCCGGGCAAGGGCGGCTATGGATCCGCCTGCCGCGATGCAATGAAAGAAATCCTGAGAAAGAACCTCGCCAGCTATGTCATCCAGTCTGACGCCGATCTGTCGCATCCACCCGAGTTGTTACCGCAGATGATCGAGTTGCTCAAGGTTTGCCCAGTTGTGATTGGTTCGCGTTATGTGGCGGGTGGCGGGGCGATGAATTGGAATTTTTCGCGGCGCGTGCTCAGCTTCGGCGCAAATCTTTATGCCCGCACGCTCACTGGGGTACCAGTGCATGACATGACCGCAGGCTTTGTCGGATATCAGATCGCGGCCCTCAGAGGCGTGGATCTAGACCACATCCGCTCCGAGGGATACGCCTTCTTGATGGAGATGAAACTCAGCCTGCACCGGCGTGGGATCCACTTCTGCGAGTTTCCCATTATTTTCTCCGAACGCGAATCCGGCAAGTCCAAGTTCAGCCGGAAGATCTTGTTCGAAGGAATCCGATTTCCGCTTAAGGCCTTCGGGCGGAGAATCCGCGGATAATAACTCCATCGGCGCTCTGATCACGTACGACGCGCCAGGACAGGGGCTCGCCCTCCACCGGCGAGATTGGAGCTCACCGAGCTCTGCTGCCCCAGCATGCGTCGCTTAAGGCTCTCATAAATGGGTTCGCTGTTGAGCAGCATCGCCACTACCATGGCGGTGAGGGACGCAACCAGTAATCCCAAGGTCAAATCGCCGCGGCCGGTCATCTCAACCGCCAGCACGACTCCGGTTAGGGGGGCGCGAACGCTGGCCGAGAATAGTGCTCCCATTCCGACGACCGCAAACGCAACTGGAGACAGAGCCGGCGTTGGCAGAAAGTAGTTCAGTGTTCCAGCAAACAGTGCACCAGAACACGCACCCAATACCAACAGAGGTGCGAAGATGCCTCCCGGGGCCCCGGCAGCATACGACCACGGACCGATAAGAAAGCGCACGAGAAATATCGTCAGTAATGCTCCGACCGCGTAGCGATTCGATAGGATTGCCTGTGTGAGGCTGTCACCCCCTCCCACCAGAGCTGGCGCGAACCACGCAGCAACACCGACAACCGCCCCAATAAATGCCGCTCGCTGCACTGACGAAAACCTCGTCAGGCGATCGCAGAACTCCAGCAACCATATGGTGATGAAGTTATAGAGGGCGCCGGCGGCACCTAATAGTGCTCCAAGAGCGCAGAATGGCGACACCTTCCAGGCCTCGGTTGGACTCACGTGCTCTACCGTGAAAACCAGTGTATTGCCCAGCATGTAACGCATCAGCCAGATTGCCATGGATGCGGCGGCGAGGGTTGCGACCAGCAGCCAGGGGGTGAAGCTGCTGGTCAGTTCTTCGAAGACAAAGACTGATCCACCGATCGGAGCATTAAAGGCGACGGCAAGGCCTGCGCCAGCGCCGGCGGCGTCGACAACCTTCCGGTCCTCCTCGTGTCGCACGACGAAGCGTCCTACCAAGGTGCCAAGCGAAGCACCCATCTGGACGGTTGGCCCCTCGCGTCCGAGAGCCAGACCCGACCCCATGGCGAGCAAGCCCCCGAAGAACTTAACCAGCACAATTGAAGGGGAAGCCGGCTTTACTTCGCCGCTGAACACAGCTTCCACTCGCTGGACGCCGCTACCTTCCGCGGGAGGTGCGAAACGCACCACAAGGAAGCGGGCCATAGCAGCGCCCACAAGCCCAAGAAAGAGAGGCGCAAGCCAACCGATGTGAGGCCATGCGTGCGCCCAAAGCACCAACAGATTACGCAGCCTGTCGGCCGTTATCAGCAGATAACGGAAGGCACCCCCGACAACTCCTATAAGTATTCCGGTGAGGACACTGGCGGCGGCGAGACGGATCACGCGCGAATTCAAGAGCTTCATGAGAGATGCCCCTTGGCGACCACGCCCAACGCAACCGCACGCTTGCCGGACGACGAATTCTACTACGACGGGGTGGGGTGCCCAGTGTCCGCGGCCAGCCCGGTTGTCCGAAAGAGGCGATGGACAAGAGATCGCCGCGAGCTAGGTAAAATCGGGTGCACAAAAGTTCTTGACAAACGACTCGGGGGCAGCAATCATCCCGTCACCGACAAAATCTTGGAGTCGCCCGTGGGGGCAGAACGCTAGCTTTCAATTTCTACAGTTAAAACCTGACGATTCATACGTCACCGACAGCCGGGAGACTAGTGTTTTGAGCTTTGATCCGGGGACCGGAAAATTGTTACGCAGCGCTTGCGCTTGGCTGTGCCTGGGAATGGCGGAAGTGGCGCTGGCGCAATCCAGCAACGCGCCGGCGACGCCGAACGTGTTTTCTCCGGTATCGACGCCAGCCGATGCCATTTACCACTTGGCGCTGTTCGTGCTGGCGATCTGCGCAGCGATCTTTGTCACGGTTTTCAGTTTGCTCCTCTACTCCGTAGTGAAGTACCGGCGCCGTGATGGCGACGACGGCCGCGAGCCACCGCAAGTCTATGGCAGTAATCAGGTCGAGCTGGCCTGGACGGTGATTCCGGTCCTGATTGTGGTGGTTCTATTTCTGGCCACGGCCCGGGTCATCCACGCAGTGGAAGATGCGCGCTTCCCAGCCGGCACCACGGAAGTTACAGCGGTTGGGCATCAGTTCTGGTGGGAGTTTCAGTATCCGCAGCAAGGATTCATAACTGCCAATGAGTTGCACGTTCCGGTCAGCGACCCAGCGCATCCCGCACCCACTCACCTCACGCTGCTATCGGCGGACACCGATCATAGCTTCTGGGTGCCGAAACTGTCGGGCAAGACCGACCTGATTCCCAACCGCACCAATAGTATGTGGATCGATCCGCGCGAAGCCGGAGTTTACGTGGGCCAGTGCGCTCAATATTGCGGCACGCAGCACGCCAAGATGCTGTTGCGGGTGATTGTGGAGTCACGCGCCGATTTCGACCGTTGGGTGGCAGAGCAACGCCAGTCGGCACAACCGGGCGACGAAGTTGCCAGAGGTCGCCAGGTTTTCGAGTCCACGGCGTGCGTCAATTGCCATACCGTTACGGGGACCAATGCCCATGGAACCTTCGGGCCCGATCTGACTCACTTGATGAGCCGCGAAACCATAGGAGCGGGCGCAGCATTGAACAACCGCGCGAACCTGCGGCAATGGGTCCAGAATCCGGATACCTTCAAACCAGGAGCGCTGATGCCCGCCATGCAATTGGATGAGCATGACCTGGATGCCCTCACGGACTATCTGTTGACGCTGAAGTAGGAGATCAAGGGAATAACCGATGTGGGACGCTGAACCGATTCCGAAACCGCTGGCGGTGCCGCCTGTAGGCGAGGCCATTCAGCCACTGTTCGACCGGGTGCATGGCTGGATCACTACGGTCGATCATAAGCGGCTGGGAATCCTGTACATCGTGTATGCGCTGTTCTTTCTGGTCATCGGCGGGATCGAAGCCACGATCATGCGCATCCAGTTGATTCGCCCGCATAACGATTTTGTCTCGCCGCAGGTCTTTAATCGGATGTTCACCATGCATGGAACGACCATGATTTTCTTCGTCGCTATGCCGGTGATGTTCGGCTTCATCAATTATGCGATTCCACTGATGATCGGGGCGCGCGACATGGCGTTCCCGCGCCTGAATGCGTGGGGGTTCTGGATGACCGCCTTGGGCGGCATCATCCTGTATTTCAGCTTTCTGGGGGGCAGCGGCTTGTACGGAGCTGGCAGCGCACCCGACGTGGGCTGGTTTGCCTACGCGCCGCTAACCTCGCGGGCGTTTTCGGTGGGACACAGCACTGACTACTGGATCATAGGACTGCTGATAAGCGGCTTTGGCAGCATAGCCACGGCGATCAATATCCTGACCACGATTTTTTGTCTGCGCTGCCCTGGTATGACGCTGGGCAAGATGCCGCTATTCGCATGGCTGAACATGGTGACGGCCGGCCTGGTGGTACTGGCGCTGGGGCCGCTCACCGCCGCGCAGCTAATGCTGCTGATCGATCGCTACCTTGGGGGCCATTTCTTCGATACGCAGGCCGGAGGATCGGCGGTCATCTGGATGCACTTCTTCTGGGTCTTCGGCCATCCCGAAGTCTATGTCCTGGTGATGCCGGCGTTTGCCTTCGTTACTGAGATCGTCCCCGTCTTTTCGCGAAAACCAATCTTTGGATATCCCATCATGGTGGCGGCGTCCATTTCAATTGGCTTCATCAGCATGAGTGTATGGGCCCACCATATGTTCACCATAGGCATGACGTCGTATGGCAACGCTTTCTTCGTGGCTTCCACTATGGCGATTGCAGTGCCTACGGGAATCAAGATATTCAACTGGCTAGGCACCATGTGGGGCGGCAAACTGATATTCAAGGCGCCAATGCTTTTCTGCGTTGCCTTTTTGTTTCAATTTCTCATCGCCGGGCTGACTGGCGTCATGCTGAGCGTCGCGCCCTTCAATTGGCAGCTGAGCGGCTCCTACTTCGTGGTAGCGCACTTCCACTATGTCATTGTGGGCGGGATTCTGTTTGCTTTGTTTGGCGGTTTCTATTATTGGTTCCCCAAAATGTCAGGGCGGATGTACGACGAAAGCCTGGCCAAATGGCACTTCTGGCTGTTCCTCATCGGCTTCCACCTGACGTTCGACTTTATGCACATTCCCGGCCTCTTGGGCATGCCACGCCGGATTTACACCTACGAACCGGGACGCGGCTGGGATACCTGGAATCTCATCATCACCATCGGCGTGTTCTTTCAGGCCGTCGCTATCCTGATTTTTGTTTACAACCTGATCTCGTCGTACTTCAAGGGCAAGTTGGCCGGGAATGATCCCTGGGACGCCTGGACGCTAGAGTGGAGCACCAGTTCCCCGCCGCCAGATTACAACTATGCCAAGATTCCCGTGGTGCGAAGCCGTCGTCCGCTGTGGGACTTGAAACATCCGGAAGATCCGGACTGGAAGTACGAGTGATTGACCGCGCCGCGCAAAGCAGCGCGGCTGGGATCGAAAATTAAGGGGACTTTTGCTTGGCAGCTACAACCATTGCGTTACCACAACCCGAAACGCCGCTCTCATCTGCATTACGCGGACGGGTGGGCATGTGGTGCCTGATTGCCGCAGAGTCGGCAATCTTCAGCATTTTCGTGGTCGCGTATTTGTACTACGCGGGCAAGAGTATTAGCGGGCCAACACCACGCGAAGTTCTTCATGTCCCGTATTTCAACTCCATTTGTCTGTTCTCCAGCAGCTTCACCATCGTGATGGCCGAGCACGCTATCGCACGCGGCAAGACCAAGCTGTTCGGGATCTGGTGGTTGCTGACCATTATCCTCGGCGCAATCTTCATCGTGGGTACGGCGCGCGAGTGGTACGGGCTGATCTATCACGATGGAGTAACCATCAGTTCCAGTTTGTTCGGAACCACGTTTTACTCGCTGGTAGGATTGCACGCCTTCCACGTGCTGGTTGGACTGACCGGGCTGTCGATCATCATGATCTTCACGGCTTTGGGATTTGTGAAGCAGGAGCACGCCGAACGGGTCGGGGTATTTGCCATGTACTGGCACTTCGTCGATGCCATCTGGGTGGTGGTGTTGTCGGTGGTGTACTTCATTACGCGCTGAGCGGAACGGAAAACAGGCGACGAAAGTATGCAGATGCAGGAATCGCAAATGGATAGTGCGGGATCCACAGAGGTGATGCTACCGGCTCCGACTGCGTGGCCGTTTGCCCTGGCGCTGGGACTGGCGTTGCTGTTTGCTGGCCTGCTGACGAATGTATCGATCAGCATACTGGGCGCGGTGCTATATCTGGCCGCGGCAGTAGGATGGTTTCGCGAGATGTTCCCCCATGAGCACCATGTGAGAGTGTCTTTGGAAGCCGGGGAAGAGCCAGCAGTGGTGCCTCGCGAAGTGATGCGTTTGCCGGTGGCCCAGCAAGTACAGCGCGCATGGTTACCCTTGAAGATCTATCCCGTCTCAGCGGGCGTGAAGGGGGGATTGGCTGGCGGCGTTGCCATGGCAGTGCTGGCCATGCTCTATGGCGTCGTGTTCTTCCGCAGCGTGTGGTATCCAATCAACTTGATCGCGGGTAGTCTGTATGACGCTCCTGCGATTCCTTCCATCCAGGAGTTATTGCAATTTCACATGGGATGGTTCTTTTTCGCGCTTGCCATGCACCTAACGATGTGCATACTCGTGGGACTTTTGTATGGCGCGATGCTGCCCATGCTTCCCACACGCCCGATCGTTCTGGGAGGAATCATCGGGCCCCTGCTATGGACGGGCTTGCTGTACTACGTTTTGGACTACATCAATCCCTTGCTGGACCAGCGGATTAATTGGATCTGGTTTGCGGTGTCGCAAGTGGCCTTCGGAGTAGTAGCCGGGCTGGTGGTGGCGCGACAGAGCAAAGTTTGGACCACAGAAAATATACCGCTGGCCATGCGCGCTGGTATCGAAGCGCCGGGCATCATCGATGAGCGCGATGGCGAGGACACCCGGCGATGAAGGGGTACTCCGCATTTGGGGCAGGCATGTTGGCCGTGTTACTAGCGCTCACAGGCTGTACGCCGAGGGGCAAGCCAGGGCCGGGTCCTGAAGTTCCGCGTCCGGATTCCATATTGGATCCGGTGGTGCTCTATCGCGAAAACTGCGCGGCTTGCCATGGCGCAGAGGGCAAACACGGAGCGGCGATGACGCTGGCCGACCCGGTTTATTTGGCTATCGTTGACGACGATACGCTGCGTACCACGATCTCCAAGGGACGGACAGGAACCGCGATGTCAGCCTTCGCGCAAAAAGAAGGCGGCATGTTGACCGATCAACAAATCACTGCCATCATGCACGGGGTCCGCGAGCGCTGGAGCCAGCCCAGTGTTTTGACTGGCGTGGTGGCTCCCCCATACGCAGCCAAAGTGCCTGGTAATCCCCAAGCCGGGCAGGCCGCCTACAACACGTTTTGCGCTTCCTGCCATGGCAACGGAAATCAGGGCGGGCCCAAGGCGGGCTCCGTCACCAATGGCGCTTATCTCAGCCTGATCAGCAATCAAGGACTGCGTACGCTGGTTATTGTCGGCCGGCCCGACTTCGATGCGCCGGATTGGCGGAACAATGTTCCCGGACACCCTATGACTGATCAAGAAATTTCGGACGTGGTGGCGTGGCTGGCGGCGCAGCGTCCCCAGCCGTCACCTCCATCTTCTATAGCGAACTCATCTTCTACCGCGAATTCATCTTCGCCCGGAGGTGTGCATTGAGTGAGGCGCCCGCCAAGGCGGCCCAGCCTGGTGCTCCTAACGGCACGAGCGATATTTCGCGCCGCGATCTGTTTGCCAAGATTGGCATGCTGTTGAACGGCATGGCCGTGGTGGTGCTGGCTACTCCGGTCGTCGGCTATCTGTTGGCTCCAATTTTGCGCGGCGAACGTGGCCAGTATCAGCACTGGGTGACGTTGGGCGATCTTGAAGAGTTTCCTGAAGGCCAGACCCGGCTCGCCCAGTTTCGTAACCCGATCTCCAATGCCTGGGATGGCGACACCGACAAGATTCCCTGCTGGGTACGCCGCCTAACCGGCGAACAGTTCCAGGTGTTCGCCATTAATTGCGCCCACTTGGGTTGTCCGGTCCGCTGGTTTGCACAATCTGGCTTGTTCATGTGCCCCTGTCACGGCGGAGTGTATTACCAGGACGGCTCACGCGCTTCCGGACCGCCTCCGCGCGGCCTGTTCCAGTATTCCTACAAAGTGGAGAACGGCAAGTTGATGATCGAAGCGGGACAAATTCCCACCTTGTCAACGACCGCGAGCCTGCAGACGAGGAGAGGTGGATGTCAAGGCTGAAGCAGATCGGAGACTGGTTTGAGCAGCGCCTGCAGATCGCTGGCGCAGTTCGCGACACTGCCACGCATCGGGTGCCCCGCAACTCGGCAAGTTGGTGGTACGTCTTCGGCAGCGCCGCGCTAACCGTGTTCATCTTGCAGGTGTTCACCGGTATCATGCTGGCGCTGATCTATGTACCTTCGGCGGGCGAAGCCTGGAACAGTCTGCAGTATCTGAATCACGGCGTTACGTTGGGATGGTTTCTGCGCGGCGTTCACGGCTGGGGCTCTAACTTCATGGTTGCGCTGGTGCTCATCCACATGGCGCAGGTGTTTCTGTTCGGCGCGTACAAGTTTCCCCGCGAACTGACTTGGATCGTGGGTGTGTTTCTGTTGCTGATGACGCTGGGAATGGCGTTCACCGGCCAGGTTCTGCGCTTTGATCAAGACGCCTATTGGGGACTCGGCATTGGCGTGGCCATCGTCGGCCGTGTTCCGCTCCTTGGCGGTGCGCTTGTGCATCTGCTGCTGGGAGGGCCCATCATCGCTGGCGATACGCTCTCCCGATTCTTCGCACTACACGTCTTCGTGATTCCTGGCCTCCTCATTGGCTTCGTTTGCGTGCACCTGCTGATGGTGCTGAAGCTCGGCATCAACGAGTGGCCAATGCCCGGACGCATTGTCCGCCGCTCCACCTACATTCAGCAATATCATGAATTGGCGCACCGCGACGGCGTTCCCTTCGTGCCCGATGCCGTGTGGAAAGACATGTTCTTCGCCGCAACCATCATCGTAAGCGTGATGGCGTGCGCTGCTTACTTCGGACCGTTCGGGCCTAGTGGCTATCCCGATCCAACCATCGTTCAGACTATTCCCAAGCCTGACTTCTTCTTCCTGTGGATCTATGCGATGCTGGCCTTGCTGCCTCCACAGATGGAAACCGCAATCATTCTGATCGCACCGGTGGTCGTGCTGGGCTTTCTGATTTTGCTGCCCTTTCTGTCGGGCGAGGGAGAGAAGAGCTGGAAGCGGCGCCCCATCGCGGTCGTCACTGTGCTGCTGATCGCGGTGGCTCTGGGAACGTTCACTAAACTTGCCACCTACTCGCCCTGGAGCCCGGTAATGGATGGCTGGAGCGGCGATCCTGTGCCTGTGGAATTTCTGAACGGGCGCTCGCCGCTGGAGCGGCAAGGCGCGCTGGTTTTCCAAGTAAAGCAGTGCCGCAACTGCCATTCCATTGGAGGCTCCGGCGGCAAGCGTGGTCCTGCACTCGACCGTGTTGCCACCAACCTCACCCGTGACCAACTGGTCCGACAAGTCATTCAGGGCGGCGGCAACATGCCAGCCTACGGAAAGAACCTGAACCCAGCGGAAGTAACTGCCTTGGTTTCGTTCCTGGAGACGCTGTATCCGCCCGGCCACGCGCCTGCGCGCGACGCTGCTCAGGCGGTCGTGACCAAGCAAGAGAGCCCTGCGCCTGCCAGCAACCGTTGAGGCGCCCATGCAATCGGTCCTTCAAGCGGCGCTGCGCTCCTGGTCGATTCCGCCAGCCGCCACCTTCACGCTGCTGCTGACGGCGCTGGTTTACCTGCGCGGCTGGATCAATCTTCGCCGCGCGGGCTCCATCGAGCTACCGTCGTGGCGCGCCGCTAGTTTCCTCGTGGGACTCTTTTCTCTGTGGGTCGCGCTGGCTTCCCCGCTTGATACCTTCTCGGGATTCGTGCTTACGGCCCACATGCTGCAACATATGCTGCTGATGATGGTGGCGCCGCCACTAATCCTGCTGGGTGCACCGCTGATCCCTATCGTGCGCGGATTGCCCCGCTTCGCCGCGCGCGAATTCGCGGGACCATTTCTGAATTGGCCGGTCGCGAATCGGATAGGAACCGCCCTGACGAATCCTATTTGTGGGTTGGTACTGATGGGTGTGGTGATGTTCGCCTGGCATACGCCAAGGCTGTACGAACTGGCTTTAGGTTCGAGCTCGTGGCATGAAGTGGAACACGCGTGCTTCTTTCTTACGTCGATAGTTTTCTGGTGGCCAGTGGTGCAGCCGTGGCCGAGCCGGCCACAGTGGCCGCGATGGGCGTTGGTGCCCTACCTCTTCATCGGTGACCTTCAAAACACGATCCTGTCGGCCATTCTCGTTTTCTCCGATCGCGTACTGTATCCCTCCTACGCCCAAGTACCTCGCCTGTTCGGCTTGTCGGCGCAAGGCGACCAAGCCGCGTCAGGAGCCATCATGTGGGTTCTGGGAGGATTCGCATATGTGTTTCCCGCCGTTGTCATTGCCATAAATTGTCTCTCTAAGCGTTCTGGCCAGCGCAATATGGTGGCAGTACGTAGAGAGCGCACTACTGATGAACGGCTGTCCTTTCGTAGCAAATTTCAGGTGCTTGGCGATGTGCTGCGTCCGAAATTTGGCGCCAAAACCCGAGAGATGATTTGGTTCGTAGCTGTATTCGTGGCAACTGGGTTGTGCTTTGCATTCCTGATCGCAAACTCGTCCGACGATGACGATCAGGCGCTCCGGGTGTGGAAGCAAACCGGACCGTTTAGCATCGCAGTCTTCGCACCATCAGGTGACCTTCAGGCCGGTCCCACCAACCTCGGCGTTTTGGTACAGGATCGAGATACGGAAGAGATCTTGTTAGACTCGGCAATTGAACTGGCCGCGCACCCGGCTGCTGATATGGGGGCGGCGGCTCCGGCGGTTCGCGCATCGAGCGAAGACTCCGAAAACAAGCTCTTGCAAACCGCGGAACTCGATCTTCCGGTCCCTGGTGACTGGACAGTGAACGTTTCTCTGAGCCGCAATTCCGAAAGGGCGGAGGTCTCGCTGCCACTTCGCGTAGTAAAGCGTGAAAGTGGCCTCGTCGATATGTGGCCTTATTTTATTTTCCCAGCTTTTGGCATGATCCTGTTCGGGGTGTATGTACGGAGGCACCGCGAGGCCACCGTTTCAGCGCTGGAGCACATGCCATCGTAAGTAGCCGGGAATGACAAGAGTGGCATGCCCTAGATCGGAGGCCTCGGGATCGTGCATTTCATGAGCGCAGCATTCTTTGTATAATGAGGATCGCGAGAAAGCATCCCATTGTTTCCGCACTTCTGCATGTTCCCAACTTCGGGGGCTATAGCTCAGCTGGGAGAGCGCATCGTTCGCAACGATGAGGTCGTCGGTTCGATCCCGACTAGCTCCACCAAATAAGACACTTTAAAATCAATAAGTTACAGACAGAGCCTTTAAATTGTACCTAAATTGTACCCATGACGGTACAATGAGCCTGCGTTTTGTTCACGTCCCAGGGAGGCTCAGTGCTGTTTGTTTATGCTCGCCACACACCCGATTGCGACCACCGCGACGACCCGAAATACCGCCGTTGCCGCTGCCCCAAATGGATCGATGGATATGTGGACAACCAACGTCTGCGCCAGTCTGCGAAGACGCGCAGTTGGGAAAAAGCTGAGCTGACAGCCCGCTCAATTCAGGAGGCGGCTGATCCGATGAAGGCCGCGCAGCCAGTCATCACGACCATCCAGGATGCAATTGACGCTTATGTTGCCGACGAGAAGGCTCGCAATCTCTCGAAGGAAACGACCAAGCAATCGAAGACGCTTTTCGAAAAGCAACTCCTTCCCTGGGCGAAGCACCGGGGCCTCACGCGGCTGCGCGATCTTACTGTCCCAGAACTCGTCAACTTCCGCGCGACTTGGGAAATAAGGTTTGACTGCAAACCGGAAGCTCTCGCGCCTCGCCGGCTTCTTCGCGTTCTGCATTCAAAACGGTTGGCTGACTGAGAATCCCGCCGCAAGAGTGAAACGCTCAACCGTCGGCTCGCTTCCGACGGGCTGGTTTCCCAAACCTGAGTTTCAACGGATCATTGACGCAACGTACGCATACGGAGACTGGCGTGGGGGTCGCGATTTTCACTTCCGTGCTGATCGGCTTCGCGCCCTTGTATTGCTGATGCGTTGGTCGGGGCTCGCTATTCAGGATGCGGTCACATTGGAGCGCGAGCGCCTGAGCGATGACGGCAAGCTCTTCCTCTATCGCGCCAAAACCGGCGTGCCGGTTCAGGTTCCGCTCCCCCCGGATATCGCTGCAATGCTTCGAGCACTTCCCAGCGATAACGCACGGTACTTTTTCTGGTCGGGAAACGGAGATCCTCAGACCGCTTGCAAGGGCTGGCGTCGCTCATTGACTCGTCTGTTTACTGTCGCCAATATCTGTAAACCGGACGGCACCCTGAAGCGCTGTCACGCGCACATGTTCCGCGACACGTTTGCTGTTGAGTTACTCAACAAA
>CAVVHW010000003.1:0-133083 GCA_963748225.1 uncultured Acidobacteriaceae bacterium | reverse complement strand
GAAGCTGCGGCTGTGCGGCGCATTTTCGAGATGTCAGCGAATGGTTACTCGCTCAAAGCAATCACTAAAGCGCTAAACGCCGAACAGGTACAACCGCCTCGTTCGCGCGTTGGGAGACTACGTGCAACGTGGTGTCCGACCGCTATTCGCGAGATGTTACGACGTGAGCTCTATATCGGTCGAGTAGTGTGGAATCGATCCAAGTTCGTCAAGAGGCCGGGAAGTCGCAAGCGTCTGCGTCGAGAGCGTCCGCAAAGTGAATGGCGAACGGTAGACCAGCCCGAGCTGCGCATTCTGGGTGATGATCTGTGGCATGCCGTACAGGATCGGCTCACGTGGACCTCCGCTACCTATGGTCGCAGAGGAAAGAGTGCAATGCCTCTCGGTCGGGGAGTCCACCACCTCCTCAGCGGTTTCCTGAAGTGTGCTGAGTGCGGTTCAAACTTGACCATCGTGGTTGGTGCCGGAAAGGGTCGTCAAGCCAGATACGGCTGTCCGCATAATTCCATCCGGGGGGCCTGCTCGAACAACTTGAGAGAACGCGAGGATTGGATTGCAGAACGGCTGCTCTCTGATCTGCAAACTAACGTGCTGAGGCCAGAGGTCATCGATTTCGCCATCGAAGAATTTGGACGTCAGTTAAGAGCTCGCGTCTCCATGCTTTCGGGACAGCTGTCGGTGGATCGCGAGCGCAAAGGGCAACTGGAGCAGGAGAGGGATCGTTTGTGGGACCTAGCCGCCAAGGGGTGTGACTTTGAGTCGCTGCGTCCCCAGATTGAAAAGCGCGATCGAGAGATTCGTAAGATAGCCGACCGCTTATTTTCGCTAGGAGCCGGATCTGTCGAGGCTGAGCTCGAAGAAATCCGCACATTCGTTAGCAAGCACCTCTGCGATATCCGCAGCCTCCTCAACCGGGACATACCCGTGGCACGAGCCGAACTCGCCAAGCACATTAAGGAAATCCGAATGCGCCCGACGCAGGTGACAGGAAGACGGTTTTACGTCGCCGACGGCCAATGGAATCTGCTGGGCGGCTTTAAGGACAGTTTCTTGAGAGAATCGCAACCGATAACGAGAGATTCTGATGGTTGCGGGGGGTGGATTTGAACCACCGACCTTTGGGTTATGAGCCCAACGAGCTACCAGACTGCTCCACCCCGCATTTCGATCATAGCGGTTGCTTCCTCTGCGGTCAAACAACCCTAGTCGTTCGAAAATAAGTGACAGATGAGAGATGGAGGGGGAGTCGCTTGGCGTCAGGCAGCTTAAGAAGGCGCGGACAGGCCGTGTTGTAGGTGGGTTTCTCGTGGCGAAGCTAGTGGTGGACTTTGATGCTCAGTGAGCACGTCGTGACCATTGCCTTCACATTGGTTTCACAAACTCACAATGCAATTATTTCCACTTCCCGTGCTTCCTTCCGCTTGGGCTCGTACACGCAGCAGGGTTCTTCCGCGAAGAGGTCGCCAGTCAGCGCGAACGCGCGCGACTGCGATCCGCCGCAGATCTCGCGAAACTCGCAGCGGCCACATTTATCGTGCAGATTCTTGCTGTCGCGCAGGGAGCGGAATAGCGGCGAGTTGCGATAAATGTCTGCCAGCGACTGTTTGCGGACATTGCCTCCAGAGATGGGCAGGAATCCGCTGGGATAAACCTCGCCCAGATGCGAGATGAACACGAAGCCCTTGCCGTCGTTGATACCACTGGCGCGACCGATCCCGTCATGGGCTTGCATCTCGATGGGCATTTGAGCCAACTGTGGCATGCGCTCATCCGGACTGGCAGCGCGTTGTGCACGGCGGCGGGCTTCGGTGCGTCGTTGCAGCAGAAAGCGGCGGTAATGTTGGGCCTCGGTACTCTTGATGTCGAACAGTACGCGTTGCGACGTCTCGTACAGCTTCTCGAAGGCCTGCTCGAACTCTTCCGCCGAAATGAGGTCGATATCTTGGCCGCGACCCGTAGGAACCAGGAAGAAAACGCTCCATAGTGCAATGTCCAGTTTCTCCAATAAGGCGATGGTGTCGTCGAGCATGGAGAGGTTGTGGCGCGTGATGGTCGTGTTGATCTGCACCGGCAGGCCAATCTCCCGCGCCCAGCGGACCGCATTAATGGTCCACTCGTACGAACCACGCACGCGGCGAAAGGCATCGTGAACCTCGGCGGTTGGACCATCCAACGATACCGCCAGCCGCGCCAGCCCGCATTGCTGCAAGCGCACAATGGTCTCGCGAGTTAGGAGCGGAGTCGCGCTCGGCGTCAGCGAAATCCGCACCTTGTGGTCGGTGGCGTACCTGACTAGTTCGAAGATGTCGGGTCGCTTCAGCGGATCGCCGCCGGTGAGCACAAACACGGGCACCTGCATCTCGGCGATCTCGTCGATAAGGCGCTTGGCCTCCGCCGTATTCAGTTCTAGCGAGTTGCGCAAGGGTTGCGCACACGCGCGACAGTGCACGCAGGCAAGGTCACAGGCCTGGGTGGTTTCCCAAATCGCTATAAAGGGCTTCTCATCAAAGTTCATTCGTACGTCCATGTGTCCCCGCTACCGCTACCAACATGCCAGACCATGTCACACGTAGGCTGTGACCTACGTCACGAGGCCGAAAAAGTATTTCAGCGCCGCCGGGAGGCTCACGACTAAGGCCGTATTGACGCGCCCGTTGTTGTCAACCTACGGAGGCGGTTTCGGGACGGAAAACTCAGGCAGGCAGCGATCCCGTGATGCGGATCAGCATTAACAGCTCAGCTTGGGCCCGTATTGGGCGCCAATTTTGGGACATGTACCTCGACATTTCAACGCGTGGCCAGACGGCGCCCTTCATTGTGGCGGGTCCGCGAGTACACTCGATAAGGAGACTCGGCGGCGCGCATTGACTCCGTTGCGTAAAACAGATAATCAGAATCTCGCGATTGTGCTCTGCCTCAGTTTTGTTCTGGGGATGGCCGTGGCCCTGGCGGTCTATTTTGCATGGAGGCTGAATGTAGGGGCACTTCAGGCGCACAGCTTTCTGAGCGCGATTGCGCTGATCGTCTGTCCACCGTACGTGTTGTCTCTGGTGATCGGTCCCACTCCGGATTCCGACGTTACGCTGGTGCTGGTCACAGGTACTATTGTCTTCGCCAATGCGTTCTTATATGCGGGAGCAGCCGCGGGTGGATACTTCATCTTTTCAGTTATCGCGAAGAAGAAGGTGCGCTCATAGGGAAGCAGGAGTGCTATTCGGATGGTAGCGGACGATTCGATCGCTACTCTGGGGACCAGAGAGCGAGTGTTCTGCGACCGTTCCGGGTTGAACTACAATATGGGAGTGCGTTTTCGTTATCTGATTGTTGTTGTGCTTTGTCTGTTGTTTACAGGCGTTGCGGTTGCGCAAGATCAGCAGCCCGTCGAACAGGTACCCACTGATAAGTCGGCGTCCCCGCCCAAAGACAACCGCGAAGCTCCGCCCCGCTCTGACAATGTTCCGCCCGGAGAAAGTTCCAGCAAGCAGACGCAGATCGACATCTCTCCTCCTACTGACGATTCTAAGAAACATCCAGAAGCTGAATTGGGAGACGACGCTGGCGACGTCGACGAGTTCACGCCTTATAATCCCATGAAGGCGATGAAGGATGTTGAGGTCGGCGATTTCTATTTCAAGGTCAAGCAAAATTACCCCGCCGCCATCAGCCGCTATCGCGAGGCACTTGAGTACAAGCCCCACGATGCCGAGGCTACATTCAAACTAGCGGAGGCTTTGAATAAGACCGGCGACACCGCAGGGGCTGCGGAAAATTACGAAGACTACTTGAAAATTCTGCCCAATGGACCCTACGCCAAGAGAGCCAAACAAGAGCTAGACAGGCTGAGAGCGAAGTCAGCACCTGCCACCGCCACGGTGGCGCCCAGAGCGAAATAGCTGCGTGGCTTGAAGGTTCTCGTTCAGAAACCTGTTCGTTTCTGCTCACAAGTTTCCTTCGGCGCGTGAGCACAAATGAACAGACTCCACGTGCCCCCTTTTCTAACATTTACATATCAAGGAGTGGAACGGGCATTGAGTGCTCAGTTGCGCTTGACTCAATGCACTTTTGGCCGGGCCTTGGTCAGCTTCGGTTGCGGTGGTGGTATGTCGAGCGCTAAGAAAGAGATGGCATTAGAATGCAGCAAGAGATTGCGTTTCGCGCTGCCGAGGATCGTTTGTTGAAAATGTTGACCCTCGATTTCGCCGCGATTCTCGTGGGCTATAACATCGCCCGCGATGATGCCCGACGAGTGGCCGCACAAGCGGTCAAACTCGTGGTAGAACACTTCGCCAACAGCGGTTCGGTTTTGCGCCGGAAACGGCTGTAACAAAAATGATGGAGATGGCTCTGCCCGGTAGCTAGCGCTTCTTTTCGGGAACGATGGATCGCCGTACCGGCACGATTGCCCCGCGGCTGGGATCGACATGTTGTGCGCGTGCCATGACCTCGTTGCGCACGTAACTGACGAAGTCCGCCATCTGGCGTTGCATTTCGTCCATGCGCTCCCGCATTTGCAGAATGATTGCGATACCCGAGATGTTAACTCCCAGGTCGCGGGCCAACGACAGGATCAGCTCCAAGCGTTCAATATCATCGTCGGTGTAAAGGCGAGTGTTGCCTTCCGTGCGCGACGGCTTCAGAAGCCCTTCGCGTTCGTACAGGCGCAGAGTCTGCGGGTGGATGTCATACATCTCCGCTACCGAACTGATCATGTACGCGCCTTGTTTTTTACGCTTGGCCATAGTCCTCTCGCTTCATCGCGTATACCAGATGAGGCAGTTCGTGGAACATCACCTGTCGCTCGACTTTCATTCCATTTCGCTCGGCCACTCGCTGCGACGGCACATTCTCGGACAGTATGAGCGACACTACCTTTTCAACCTGCAAATGTCCAAAGGCGTAATCCATGCACCCCCGCGCGGCTTCGGTCGCGTGGCCGTGTCCCCAATGGTCGCGGCGAAAGTGGTAGCCGACCTCGAGCATCGATTCACCTTCCACCTCCTGCCGCACTAACCCACAAGTACCGACAAACTCGCCAGTTGACTTCAGAACCACGGCAAACAGCCCGTAGCCGTCTCTGCGGTAACGTTCCAAGCTCCTGTTTATCCAACCTGCTGCATCTTCGCGGGTGAATTTCTGCGGGTAAAACTCCATTGTGTCCGGATCTCCGATGACGGCGAAGACAGCGTCGGCATCATCTATTGTGAGATGCCGCAGGATCAGGCGCTCGGTTTCGAGCACGACCGCTAGTTGCTTTCCCTCCACAGCTCTTCCCGCGGATCTTCCGGATTCAGCTTTGCCAGTTCGCGCAGAATTTCTTTCGAGCGCTCGTCCGTTACCTTCGGAGGTACCAACTTGATCTCGACAATCTCATCGCCGCGCGCCCCTTCCTTGACCGCCGACGGAACACCCTTTTCCCGCAAACGCAACTTTTGACCGCATTGGGTGCCCGGCGGAATCTTCAAGAGCGCACGTCCATCGATCGTCGGAACCTCGATCTTGGTGCCCAGCGCCGCTTCCATAACGGTCGCCGGCACGGTGAGATAAATGTCGTCGGCCTCACGCTTGAACACCGGATGCTCACCCACGCGCACAATAATGTAGAGATCGCCGGCGGGAGCGCCCTTGGTTCCCGCATTCCCTCGGCCGGGAAGGCGGATGCGCTGTCCGTTGCGCGTTCCGGGTTTAATGCGCACCTTCAGTGTGTCACTTCGCTCGACGCGGCCTTCACCATGGCAGACGGGACACACGGTGCGGTTCTTCCCGCTACCACCGCAGCGCGGGCACACCACATTGAACTTCATGCTGCCGCTCTTTTGCGTGATCTGTCCCTTGCCGTGGCATTCGGGGCACTGGCCGGGGCTCTCGAGGAAGCCCTGACCGTGACAGTTGGTGCAGACTTCGCGATGTGGAATCGTGAGCTGCATCTCCGCGCCCTTGATCGCCTGCCAAAAGCCTACGTTTACCTGGTATTCCAGATCTTCGCCGGGCTCGGGGCGGGCCATTTGCTCCTCGCGGCCGCCGCCGAAGATGCCAGAGAAGATATCGCGAAATCCGCCGCTACCGCTTTTACGGCCTGCTGCGCCCGCGCCCTCGGCATAGTCATTAAAGTCGAATCCGCTGAAATCGAAAGGAACTTCTTGGGTATAAGTGCGCGCTCCGCCACCCGCTCCGCCTGATGCCGGTCCACCGAAGCCGCCCGCGCCAAAGCCACCACCGCGCGCGTAAGCTTCTGCCGTCGCCGGATCGATGTTATCGGAGTAGAAGCCGATTTGGTCATAGATCTTGCGCTTCTTGGGATCGCTGAGGACGTCGTTAGCTTCAGAGAGCGTCTTGAACTTCTCTTCCGCAGACTTGTCACCGGGGTTCACGTCGGGGTGATACTTGCGCGCCAACTTGCGAAACGCCTTGCGGATCTCGTCCGCCGAGGCAGTCTTCTTCACCCCGAGGATGCCGTAGTAGTCTTTGTCTTTGTTGGCAGTGGTGGGCATGATTGGTTCTGGCTCTTAGTTTTAAGCCTCTAGCTCTTAGCCGTCTTGCGCGTAGTCGCGGTGCGCTTCTCGCCGTTTGCTTTTCGCTACACCCTATTTCGTATTGTCGTCCTGAGCGGAGGGAAGCGTCAGGCGAGCGCAGCCGAAGGATCTGCGGTCCTCCGCTCCTGCGCCACCGCAGATTCTTCGACTGGGCGGCCAACTTCGGGCCGCCTCCGCTCAGGACGACAACTCATGGGGATGTTTCGCTCCTCAATTCACGCCCGCTTGTCCCGTGTCGCCCATCGGAATGACGGCGCGCGCGACGAAACCAAATTCATCGCTGATCACCGGAATTGCTTTCATCCGGCCATCGACACCGGCGGTGATCAGATACCACCGGCCGTCGTCGTTGTTAAAACTTAACATGTAAGACTGACCGTTCACTTCAAATCGCAACTTACCACTCGCCTTTCGCTTCTCGCTCTTCGCCTTTCGCCCTTTACGTCTTCTGCCGCAAGGGGCGCCTGAAGCGCCCCTCTCTGGCCAAAAGCGAAAAGCGAATGGCGAACAGCGTTATTTCTTCTCGTCCACGTCCACGTACTCGGCGTCGATCACGCCTTCGTCTTTCTTCTTCTGCTCGCCGCCATCGGCCTGGCCGTCTCCTCCCGGAGTCGGGCCGCCCGTTGGAGGCGTTTGCGACGAGGTTGCCTTGTACATGGCTTCCGCCAGTTTGTGCGAGGCCTGCGTCAGGTTCTCGCGGGCCTTGTTCATCGCTGCCGAGTCGGTGCCCTCAAGCGCCTTTTTGGCATCGGCCAACGCGTTCTCGACGTCGCTGCGCTCTTGCCCGGAGATCTTGTCTCCGTGCTCGCGCAACATCTTCTCGATGCTGTACACCATGCCGTCGAGCTGGTTGCGGGCCTCGACTTCCTCGCGCTTGGTTTTGTCTTCCGCCGAGTGCGCATCGGCTTCCTTGGCCATGCGATCCACCTCGTCCTTGCTCAGACCTGAAGACGACGTAATCGTAATCTTCTGGTCCTTGCCGGTCGCCATGTCTTTCGCGTTGACGTTCAGGATGCCGTTGGCATCGATGTCGAACGTCACCTCAATCTGCGGCACACCACGCGGAGCCGGAGGCAGTCCGGTCAGGTGGAACTTGCCCAAGGTGCGATTATCGCGCGCCATCGGACGCTCGCCCTGCAGCACGTGCACTTCGACCGACGTCTGGTTGTCCGCCGCCGTCGAGAAGGTTTCCGTCTTCTTCGTCGGGATCGTAGTGTTGCGTGGGATCATGTTCGTCGCCACGCCGCCCATGGTTTCAATCGACAAGGTCAGCGGGGTCACGTCGAGCAAGAGCAGGTCTTTCACCTCGCCGCCCAGAACGCCGCCCTGAATGGCCGCACCGATGGCAACCACTTCGTCAGGGTTGACGCCCTTGTGAGGCTCCTTGCCGAAGATCTCCTTCACCAGCTGCTGAATGCGCGGCATGCGCGTCTGTCCGCCGACCAACACAACTTCGTTGATCTTGTCGGGCGTGATGCCGGCATCTTTCAATGCTGCCTTACACGGGCCGATGGAGCGATCGATGATGTCCTTCACCATCTCTTCCAGCTTGGAGCGCGTCAGCTTCTTGACCAGGTGCTTGGGACCGCTCGCGTCCGCCGTGATAAACGGCAGATTGATTTCGGTCTCCATGGTGGTCGAAAGCTCGATCTTGGCGCGTTCGGCCGCGTCACGCAGACGCTGCAGTGCCATTTCGTTGCCTTTGTCGCGCAGGTTAAGGCCTTCGTCCTTTTTGAACTCGTCAATCAACCAGTCAACAATCCGCTGGTCAATGTTGTCGCCACCCAGGTGCGTGTCGCCATTGGTGGACTTGACCTCGATGACGCCTTCTCCGACTTCCAAGATCGAAATATCGAAGGTGCCGCCGCCGAAGTCGTACACGGCAATGGTTTCGTCCTTCTTCTTGTCGAGTCCGTAGGCAAGTGCCGCTGCCGTCGGCTCGTTGATGATGCGCTTAACGTCGAGACCGGCAATCTTGCCTGCGTCTTTGGTCGCCTGGCGCTGCGCGTCGTTGAAATACGCCGGAACCGTGATCACGGCATCCGTTACTCCCTGGCCTAGGTAGTCTTCGGCCGACTTCTTCAGCTTCTGCAGAATCATGGCCGAGATCTGCGGGGGTGTATATTCCTTGCCCTGTGCGACAATCGCGACGTGATCGCCCGACTGCACGACCTTGTACGGCACCATCTTCATCTCTTCATTGACTTCGTCGAAACGACGGCCCATGAAGCGCTTGATGGAGTAAATTGTGTTCTCGGGATTCGTGATGGCCTGACGTTTAGCAACCTGGCCGACCAGACGTTCTCCGTTCTTGGTAAATCCCACAACCGACGGCGTGGTTCGCCCGCCTTCTTCGTTGGGGATGACTTTGGGCTCGCCGCCTTCCATGACGGCTACCACCGAGTTGGTGGTTCCCAAGTCAATTCCGATAATCTTTCCCATTGCAGCCACCCTCCAGGCTTAATTAGCTCGTAAGTTACTGATAATAATTGCA
This sequence comes from uncultured Acidobacteriaceae bacterium, assembly GCA_963748225.1. Classification (GTDB taxonomy): domain Bacteria; phylum Acidobacteriota; class Terriglobia; order Terriglobales; family Acidobacteriaceae; genus Bog-257. The sequence continues at coordinate 124,059 of CAVVHW010000003.1, read as the reverse complement.
GTTGACAGTGTCTTGCGATCTTAATAACAAACTGACTATAGAACTTGAGTGAATCACTGTCAAGGTTTAGATGTGCGAATGACTATGCTCGTTGCAGCGAATTTTCGAGAAAGGAAAGCGTCCAAAATGGGTTTCTCGGTAGTATGAATGGGTCTAAGCATTGTGATCGCTATACCACGGCAGCTCGAAGGGAGAGACGGAATGACGACAGAAGTGGTGGAAACCGGATGTTGCATTGTCGGAGGCGGACCTGCCGGGGTGATGCTGGGCTACCTCCTGGCGCGCGGTGGTGTGCCGGTGACCGTGCTGGAAAAGCACAAGGACTTCTTTCGCGACTTCCGCGGCGACACCGTCCATCCCTCGACGCTGGAGGTGATGTACGAATTGGGTTTGCTGGAAGACTTCCTGAAGCTGCCACACCAGGAATTGAGCTCGGTCAATGGTGTGTTTGGAGATTACAAATTCCAGGTAGCCAGCCTTCGATGCGTGCCCACGCATTGCAAGTTCGTGGCACTCATGCCGCAATGGGATTTTCTTAACTTTCTCTCCAGCAAGGCGCGGAAATTTTCCTCATTCGCACTCAAGATGGAGCATGAGGCGGTTGACCTGATCGACGATAGTGGCCAGGTCAGCGGAGTGCGGACCAATACGCCGCAAGGTCCAGTTGATATTCACGCCGGCCTGGTAATCGGATGCGACGGACGCCACTCCATTACCCGGCAGGTTGCCGGGTTGGAGGTGATCGAGTCGGGCGTTCCCATCGACGTGCTGTGGTTCCGCATCCCCCGCACCACCGACGATCCTGAACAGCTCTTTGGAAACTTTAATTACGGCAAGGCGCTGGTCATGATTCCACGAGGTGACTATTTCCAGGCGGCGCTCATCATCCCGAAAGGATCGTTCGAAGCGATCAAGGAGCGCGGACTCGATGACTTTCGGGCCTCCGTCGTGCAGATTGCGCCTTATGTCAGCGACCGGATCGCCGAATTGAAGGAGTGGGACCAGGTCAAGCTACTAACCGTGCAGATCAACCGGCTGCGGCGGTGGTATCGGCCAGGACTGCTGTGCATCGGAGATGCCGCGCACGCGATGTCGCCGGCGGGCGGAGTTGGTATCAACCTCGCCATCCAGGATGCCGTGGCCACTGCGAATCTCTTGACTCGTGGGCTGCTTTCCGGGCAAGTCACGGAAGCCATGTTGGCACGCGTGCAATGCCGGCGTGAGTTTCCCACCCGCGCCATCCAGCTCATGCAAGTACAGGCTCACAAGGGTCTGGCGAAAATCTTCCAAAATCCTGGGCCGGCGAGGGCGCCCTGGCAACTGAAGGTCGCGGTCAACATTCCCGGCATACATGACTTGGCCGGGCGGTTGGTGGGCGTGGGCGTTCGTCCGGAACATATCGCCGGCGCCCGCACTCGCTCCGCGTGCCCTATGACGAACTTGAAGAAGGTCGCGGTGGGAATTGGCCTCGCCGCGGCTGGTGCTGTGCTCGCGTTTCGCATGTTCAGAAGCAGGAAACACGGGAGTTGGGCTTGAGACTATGATGGGAACTGTTCAACGCCTTTTAGTTTCCCGCTCCCCAACCAAATCCGTTTTTCGATACATAGAGGCCCACATTGCAATCCGCTCGGCCTCCGCTCTCACCGATTCTGGAAATTTGTACGACAACTTGTGGACTGGCATGCTACGGCAGATCTCTTGCAGTTGCTCAAAATTCGATCCGGCAAGTAATGCGTTCTGAAGAAAATGAGGGGGCATTGCGGACATGGTAGGCATTTTCTTCCAATGTTCGCGCAGATCGGCGTGTAGCGTTATGATTGCTTCGAAGAAAAAATGGAACGTGAAATAGGCCCGGAGTTCGTCCTGCATAACCCAATATGCTGTCAGGACATCCCGCATTGCGCACACAAGTGGGTGGCCAGCAATGGAGTGGATAAACCAACTGGAAAGCATGTAGGGGTCGTTAGGACGCTTGAATACAAAGAAAGGAATACTGGACGTAACTTCATCGATCGCTCCCGTCAGCATGACCGAAGCGTCAATCCATGTTCCACCGTGCTGAGCGAGAAGGTAGGAGCGCAGTATATCGGAAAAATGGGTGGTGCCCATCTGCTGACGTTTTGCCAAAATGTGGGCAGGCAGCGTGACATGGTCGTGAAAGGTATTGTCACTTAGGATGATAACTTCTCGGCCTGTCGTGTGACGTTTAACGCTCGCCATGCATTCCCGGATGATTGGGGGGCATTCTGTCACGCCTGAATGCCAGTATTGCCAGACCGGTCCGAAGTGCTGGCACTCCGGCGTTCGGTATTTCTGGAGGTAGCGGGCATCAGGCAGAAACGAAGAACGGATCTCGATATCGGATAGGCTCCGAGTTGCCATGTCGATTTGGGCTAGCGTTTTCTTGACTGGCCACGGTAGGCCAATCAAAGTTGCGAGTGAAACGTCCGGCACGTAGTGCAACAGCCGTTCCAAAACCCGCTTCGAACGAGGTCTCAACCAGAATTTCGCTTTAGCCCCCAGCGAGTCCACGCTATGTACCCTTCCGGTGTAATTCCAGTAGCACTACCCTTTTTGGCTGGGGCAGGGCCCCATCAGGGGTGGCATGGCCCAACGCGAATCCCCCATTGTGCACCAAGGCCAGCTGCTTAGCTTTTATCAAGCGCTCGTTCGAACGTCTTCAGCAGGCGTCACCGCAAATCTGAGAGTGTCCAGTTCCCGATTTGGGCAACGCCGCCGCCCAAATCGACCGGATTCTTACAGTCCAGTCAGCCTGCAAGGTACTCGGCAAAACGTTGCACAGCCATCTCGTGCGCAATTTTCTCGGTTTCACTCAGAATACGATCAAAATTTTGGGTTCGGCCCTGTCAATATAACCCGACTTGATGCAAAAAGTGAGTTTACCAATCGGGAGAGAATGGGATTCACAATAAAAGCCTAGTGCACCACTGCGCAGCTACGTTTCGACCTGCACCAACTCTGTAGTGTGTTTGAGTTGCCCGCAAGCGGCGTAAATGTCGCGGCCGCGCGGACGCCTGACGAATGCCGGAATTCCCGCCCGCGTGAGTACGTTTTGGAAGGCTAGCACGCGCTCGTCTGACGGCGTAGAGAAGGGAATCTCTGGGCCCGAATTCAGCGCGATCAAGTTTACCTTTGCGCGCAGGCCGCGAATCAGGTCAACCATCTCGCGGGCGTGCTGAACCCCGTCGTTGACGCCGCCGAGCAAGACGTACTCGAAGGTCAGTCGCTCGCGATTGCGCAGAGGAAATTCGTGCAGGGCCGCCATCAGCGTTTCAATGGTCCACTTCTTGTTGATCGGCATGACTTGCGTGCGCAGCAGCTCGTTTGACGCATTCAGCGACACCGCGAGCTTGGGTCGGACCGGTTCGGCTCCGAAATCAGCGATACGCGGGACAATGCCCGACGTCGAAACCGTCATGCGCGATTCGGGAATGCCAACAGCTTCGACCAGCAGGCGGACGGCCTGCATGAAGTTGTCGTAATTCAGGAACGGTTCACCTTGTCCCATGAAGACAAGGTTGACACGGTCGCGTTGCATCTCGACTTGCTGATCATTGAGCACGGTGAGGATTTGTCCAACGATTTCTCCCGTGCTTAAATTGCGCCTCAATCCTAGCAGCGCGGTCATGCAGAAGGCGCATTCCACGGCGCATCCTACCTGGCTGGAAACGCAAATGGTGGCGCGGTGAAAGCCTTTCCGGCCAGGAGGTGTGCTCGAGGATGCATCTTGATCCCACCCTCTCACCGAAGGAGGACGAAGAGATGGAGCTCCAGTGAGGATAGGGGTTCTTCGACGCGCCGACACAAAACCGCTGTTGGCTCGCTCAGGATTACTAGCTGAAATCTTGAGTTCCTGCAGCTCGACATCACCATCCTCTGATCCGTCCCCGGCTTCTCCGCCATCGCCTTCGGGCATCCACACGGTTTCAACACTCTGGCCGTCGGAAAACAACAGCAGGTAGCGGACGGTGCCATCGGAGGAAACGAACCTCTTCTCGATTTCGGGTAAACCAACCGAGTAACCCGACCGACTTAGCTGCTGTCGAAAGGCAAGGGGCAGCATTGTGAATTGATCGAAGGCTGACCGCCTTTGTCGATATAACCCGTCTAAAAGCTGCCGAGCACGATATTCGGGTTGACCGAAGCCTTCAGCAACGTCTGTAAGCTGCTGAATCGTAAGGCCTAATAGTTCGGTATTTTGTGGGTTGCTCATGCATCCAATATGCTTGCTAGGTTAGATTCCTGTGCGCCCGACGACGCTGCGGGCATTTCGTCATTGTAGATTCATTCTAAAGGGTGGTTCTTTTATTCCGCGGCCCCGGAAATCCCTAAGGCGCCCAGCACTGAGTTTACGAGGTGGGAGATTATCCGAGGGCTGAATTTCGTAGGAAGCGATAACAAAATAAATGGTTGAAGAAATCCGAAATATACAACGCGAGGTGTTACCCAACGGACTCACCATCTTGACCGAACACATGAACCACATCCGTTCGGTCTCGATGGGGATCTGGGTGAAGTCCGGCTCGCGTCACGAAGATCCCGCGGTGAATGGTATTTCGCATTTTGTCGAACACATGGTGTTCAAGGGGACAACCAGCCGCACCGCCGAGGATATCGCGCGCCAAGTGGATTCCATTGGCGGCAACATGGATGCCTTCACCGGTAAAGAGACGATCTGCTTCAATATCAAAGTCCTGGACGAGCATCTTCCGCTCGCCGTCGATATCTTGAGCGACATGGTCCTGCATCCGGTCTTCGACGCCAACGAGATTACGCGCGAGCGTGGCGTCATCCTGGAAGAGATCAAGATGGACGAGGACAACCCCGACTACCTGGTGCATGAGATTTTCACCCAGAATTTCTTCAAGGACCACCCGCTAGGCAAGCCGATCCTGGGAACCAAGGAAACAGTGCGGCGCTTCGATCAGAACGCCATTCAGGGGTTCTATCCTTCGAAGTTCGCTCCCGGCAACCTGATCATTTCGGCGGCAGGAAACGTGAACCACGAGGAGTTTGTCGAACTGCTGCGCCAGCGCTTCGGGCAGTTACCGGCGGGGTCCAATGGCTGGCACGACAGTCCGCCCAAGGTGCATTCCCGCATCATCCTGCGCAATAAGAAGTCTCTGGAGCAGGTACAGATTTGCGTGGGGGTTCCGTCGTATTGCATTAGTCATGAGCGGCGCTATGCGTCGTACATACTGAACACGCTACTGGGCGGAGGGATGAGTTCGCGGCTGTTCCAAAACGTTCGCGAGAAACAGGGGTTGGTGTATTCGATCTTCTCCGAACTGAATCCTTTCCGCGATACGGGATTGCTGTCGGTGTATGCAGGCACGTCGCGGCAATCCGCGCCCCTGGTGGTGCAATCCATCGTGAACGAGTTTCGCCGGTTGAAGCTGGCGCCCATCGCGGAAGAAGAACTCAAACGGGCCAAGGACCAATTAAAGGGAAGTCTGATGCTGAGTCTGGAATCGAGCACGGCTCGTATGTCCAACCTGGCGCGACAAGAAATGTATTATGACCGCTTCTTCAGCATGGACGAGATTATTGAGCGCATCCAGGCGGTCACCACGGAAGACTTGCTGCAATCCGCAAATGAATTATTCCAGCCGGAGCGGATCGCAGTAACCGTGTTGGGCAATCTGAATGGATTGAAGATCAGCCGGGATTCCATAGCTTGCTGAGAACGCAGGCTTGGCTTTGCTACACTACCTCATCGGGTATTTGCGATGACCGTAGTTGGCGCCGTCAAACGCTCCCGCATAGAATCCGTGGACGTTCTTCGCGGGGTCATCATGATCTTGATGGCGCTCGATCATGCCCGCGACTTCCTGGGCGTCCGTACCTTTAATCCCACTGATCCGGCCACCACCACCATCCCGTTGTTCTTCACACGCTGGGTCACCCATTTTTGTGCTCCGGTTTTCTTTCTGCTGGTGGGCACCGGTGCCTATCTTTCGCTGCGCAGAAAATCAAGAGTCGAGCTGTCTCGCTTCCTGTTTACTCGGGGCCTGTGGCTGATCTTTCTGGAGTTGGGACCGCTACGCTGCCTGGGTTGGCAGTTCAACTTCGACTATCACCTGACGATATTAAATGTGCTCTGGGCGCTGGGTTGGGCGATGATTGTGCTCTCAGCGCTGGTTTACTTGCGGCCGGCATGGGTGACTGCATTCGGCGTGGTGATGATCGCCAGCCATAATCTGCTCGACTCCATCCAGTCTAACAATCCGCTGTGGACGATCCTCCATTCGCCGAATGTCATCCTGGCAACTCCGCAGCACCTCGTTCTCGTTGCCTATGCGCTTATTCCCTGGGTCGGGGTCACGGCTGCCGGCTACGGCTTGGGACAGGTTTATGGCTGGACGCCCGAACGCCGACAGACATTCCTCCTGCGTCTTGGCCTCGGGCTGAGTGCCGCTTTCATTGTCCTTCGCTTCGTCAATATCTATGGAGATCCGAATCCCTGGAGTACGCAGAAATCTGCTGCCTTCACTGTCCTCTCATTTCTGAACACGACCAAATATCCACCGTCGCTGTTGTTTCTTCTGATGACACTCGGGCCTGCCATGCTGTTTCTGTGTGCCGTCGACGCTGGACTACCTCGATGGCTGCATTCGGCGCTCGTCTTCGGCAAGGTGCCGATGTTTTATTATGTGTTGCACGTGCCGCTGCTACATGTGTTTGCCCTGGTCGTCTGTTACGCGCGCTACGGCCAGGTGCATTGGATGTTTCAGTCGCTCACCCCCGGCGACTTTCCAGTCACGGCGCCGCCGGGATGGGGGCTCCCCTTGCCGGGCGTCTATCTATGTTGGGTCTTGGTTGTGGTTATGCTTTATCCGCTATGCGGGTGGTACGCTGCCTTGAAGCAACGCCGTAGCGATCCCTGGCTAAGTTATCTTTGAAACCCAGCATGGATCGAATCAGGTGAGTAGAGGTAGGGAACCCTGCCCCGGACTCTTCCTTCTCATTACAGATTGCGCAGAGAAAGGTCCCCGCCAAAACCGCCAAGCTACCCCAGAAAGGCCACAGCGCCGCTGGCCAAATCATAGTAGCCCGCGACAACTTTTAGCTTGCCGTCCTTCACCATACCTGAGATGACGGTCGAAGCCTCGCGCAATAGTGTCGCCTGAATCTTGGCGTTGGCCTTGGTCGCCGCTTCCAGGTCGGGTCCGGCCTGATCCACTGCAGGCTGGATATGGGGGAAGAGTGAGCTGATCTGCCCGGGTACTTCCTTTCCTTGAATGGTCGCCTTTACCGCTCCGCAGCCGGAGTGTCCCATCACAACGATGACCTTGGTCCCCAGTACTGCGGCGCCATATTCGAGGCTGCCGATAATCTCCGGCGTAATAAAGTTGCCCGCAACCCGGGTCACGAAGATGTGACCAATGCTTTGATCGAAAACTATTTCGACGGGCACGCGCGAATCCGCACAGGACAGCACCGCAGCAAAGGGTTCCTGCTTGTCAACCGTATGTTGCTTGAGGATCGCAAGATCATGGTCGAATGAAGTGAGCCGCTCGGCCACGAACCTCTTGTTGCCATCCACGAGTTCGGCCAGCGCGGCATCGGGTGTTAGTACGCTCTGGGCCAACATTTGGGGCGGTGCCGCAAGTTGCAGGCCGCTCGTCAGTCCAACGGCGGCTGCGGTTGCACCCATCTGCAGGAATCGCCGTCGAGATGGTGGCTCATCCGAGAAAAATTTATCCATAACTTTTCCTTCCTCACAGATTCAAGGTGCGTCGCGCATTGCACGACATCGGGCGGTTGCGCGCGGTCGCAACGTCCTTTTGCCCACCGCGAGAGGGCCTCTTTTTCGCCAGCCATTTGAACACGGATCGGTATTAATGCCAAGCTCTAAGTCTGGCCAGCTCGCGACGTTTCCTTCCGCCAACCGTCCAAGTTGCAGACTGATCGGTGTTGGGTGGAAAATGATTGCCGAAGCGCTTTGGATTTCCTACCCTCGCATCATCTTCAAAATTGTGCGATGCTGTGAGCATGGGAAACAAGAACGCACCAAAACGCGAAGCCAAAAAGCCGCCTAAGAAGAAAACCAAAGCGACCCTCTAGACTTCCGGTAAGTCGCCGTGTTGGTGGGAGAGCCAGATGCCAATGCCCGAAGCTGACCGATGTTCCGTTAGGGGACACATCGGTAGATCGAAGTGGCTACGGCAGGCATGGACCGACCAGAGCGGCTGAGAAAGGTTGCCAATTATGCGTAGACGTAATCGAGACCGGGGATTCACCCTCATCGAGCTGCTGATCGTCGTAACCATTATTCTGATCATTGCGGCATTCACCATACCGAAACTCACCAAGTCGACCATCCCCGCCCACGAGACTTCCGCAATCGCCAGTATCAGAGCCGTCAATGAAGCGGAAATGATCTATGCCAGCAGCCATCCGGATGTGGGTTTCACGGCAGACTTAGCCATGCTGGGAGGTACGACGCAAACCGGTGGCGAAGGAACCATCGACAACACTTTGGCCAGTGGCCGCAAGAGCGGCTACACCTTCACTTACACTCCAGGCGAAAAGGTGAATGGTGCGATTCGTTCGTACACGATCACGGCCGTGCCCGATCAGGTCGGCACCACGGGACAGCGCAGGTTCTATTCCGATGAAGCAGGCGAGATCCATTTCAACTCCTCCGGCCCGGCGGATGTTAGCAGCCCGGTGATTCAGTGAGGTAGGGACAACTTTCAGGCTTACGTCAAGTGGCCAGGAATGTCCCCCAGGAGCTTTGGCCCCGGAACACAGCTTTACCCCTGGAACACAGAGGTGATCTTGCGAAGGCTCTACTGGGATGATGTTGGGCACTGCATTACATTCTTGAATTCATGATCACTGCCCCATTCCGTCAAAATTTTGCTCCGGTTGTACTACTCCTTCTTCTGTGCTCAGTTTCGCTCACCGCCCAAACCGATGTGCATGCCCTAGCCGCGAAAGTGGACCAGCGCTACGATCACATGCGCACTTTGGAAGCGAGGTTTACCGAGATCTATAGCGGAGGCGGGATCAACCGCACCGAGAGCGGAACCCTCCAGATGAAGAAGCCGGGCCGAATGAGGTGGGACTATGATCAGCCGCGCCCCAAGCTTTTCCTTACCGATGGACACACCGCCTGGTTCTATGTACCCGGGGAAAAGCAGATTCGCCGAACCCCGGTGAAGCAACTCGACGATCTGCGGTCACCGCTGCGTTACCTGCTCGGCAAGACAAAACTGGAGAAGGAGTGGGATGGCCTTTCGCTGGCGCCTGATCAAAAACCGCTCAACCCGGGCGACGTGGTTCTGCGTGGCATCCCCAAAGGCATGGGCGACCGCATTGAACAGACTTTGCTGGAAGTCACGCCTGACGGCTTGATCTCGCGCATCGTAATCGAAGAACGTGATGGCTCCGCTACCGAATTCCGCTTTCTTCAGCAGAAGGAAAACGTCGAAATAGCAGACGCACAATTTCGTTTTGTTCCGCCGCCCGGAACCGAGGTCGTGGCGGGAACGGAACTTACGGAATGAGCGGTTGGTATTTGGCACTGAGCACTCGGCATTTAGCCAAGGCATCAAGTGTAGCCATCCTCGATTCTTAATTGCGGGCAAATTTCTGATGGCTAAGTGCTAATTGCCAACTGCTAAATGCTAGACTACACATAACCTCTCCCTAGGGAATTTCTCACTCATGGCCGAATACCTGATCAAGATGGCCGACGAACGGGGTCACGTCCTCGAACAGCTCGAGAACGGTGCCTCGGAGGTTGAGATCCGCGACCGTTTTGCTCAACAGGGCTTTTTGGTCTATTCGGTCAAGTCTAAGGGTCTATTGTCCGGCGGCGCGGCTTTCCCCCATCGGCGCAAGATCAAACAGGACCAGTTTGTTATCTTCAACCAGCAGTTTGTGACGCTGATCCATGCCGGACTGCCGATTATTCAGTCGCTGGAACTGTTGATCAAGCGGCAACGCAACCTCTTCTTCCGCTCCGTACTACAGAATGTTCGCGACCGGGTGCGCGGTGGCGAGTTGCTCTCCGACGCGTTCGAAGCGCAGAGAGTTTTTCCCAAGGTGTACACCACCACCCTGCTGGCGGGCGAGAAGAGCGGTAATTTGGAAGAGGTGATGGGGCGCTACATCTCCTTCCAGCGTCTGGCGGTGAGTTTTCGCAAGAAGCTGACCGCTTCCCTGGTATATCCCGCGTTGCTGGTGGCCATGTTAATCGTGATGATGACTTTCCTCATCACCTTTGTTGTTCCGCAGTTCGCAAGCCTGTATCAACAGCTGGGTGCTCAGCTACCGACGATGACCTCCATAATGTTGTCCATCGGGGTCAACGCGAAGCACTATTTCTTGCCCTCGCTGTTAGTGCTGGCCATCGCTGGTTTCTTCCTATGGCGTTGGATGAAGAGCGACAGCGGCGCCAGCAGCATGGACCGCTTCAAATTGAAGGTCCCCATGCTGGGAGACGTCTGGTTGAAGTACCAGGTGGCGATATTTGCTCGTATGCTATCAACTCTGCTGTCCGGCGGACTGTCGCTGGTTCCCTCGCTGGAGACGGCGGGTGAGTCGATGCAGAGTCGCCTGATCGCGCGCGGCATCGAGACGGCGACCCGCGGCGTGCGCGAAGGCCAGGGGTTGGCGCACAGCCTGGAAGAAACCAAGGTCTTTCCGGAAATGTCGGTGGAGATGATTGAGGTCGGTGAATCGACGGGCGCGCTGCCCGCAATGCTGAACTCGGTGTCAGAGTTCTATGAGGAAGACGTGCAAAACGCGCTGGCCACGGCTATGGCGCTGATTGAGCCGATTATCCTGATTGTGATGGGCGTGGTGGTGGCTTTTGTGCTGATTTCACTGTACCTTCCGATCTTCAGTTTGGGCTCGGAGGGATTGCACTAGAGGAAGTGGATAGTGGTTAGCGAATGGTGGAAAGTAAGCAACCGGAAAGAATTCCGCTTGGGCTAATTGCTAACCGCTAAGAAGGCGTTGAGATCATGGCAGACTTAAAGAAACCTATCTTCGTGGGCGGTGGTAATGGAAGCCCCATAGCTACGCGGGATGAAGTCGAACACGGCAAAGAGCTGGCGCAGCGTTATCGTTGCGAGTTTGTGGACCTGAAGAATTTTCACATCCAGCACGACCTATTCCGCAAAATTCCCGTGGACCTGATGTTCCGCTACAACTTTGTGCCGTTAGAAGACAAGCCGGATGGCCGCCTGGTGATCGCCATTGCCGATCCCAGCCAGTTGATGATGATCGATGAGATTGGCTTGCTGCTGGCGCGGCGCATCATCACCAAGGTCGCCAGCCTGTCACAGATCAGCGACATTCTAAAGAAGACGGAGCAGTCGCAACGCGTGCTGGAGGAAGCCAGCGAAGGCTTCGCGCTGGACGTTATCGCCGAGGACGAAAACTCCGACGAGACTATCTCGATCGAAAAGCTGACAGCTGAGGCTGACATCAGCCCCATCATCCGTCTGGTGGATACGACTATTTTCACCGCGTTACAGCGGCGTGCTAGCGATATTCACATTGAGACGCGCGATGACTCGGTGGTCATCAAGTACCGCATCGACGGCGTGTTGCAACAGGCCATGCAGCCCATCGCCAAGGAGCACCACTCCACCATCATCTCTCGTATCAAGGTCATGAGTGAGCTGGACATCTCTGAGCGCCGCGTTCCCCAGGACGGACGCTTTCGCGTGCGCTATCTGGGCCGCTCCATCGACTTCCGCGTCTCTATCATGCCCTCCATTCACGGCGAAGACGCAGTGCTTCGTGTCCTCGACAAAGAGTCGATGAGCGAGAAGTTCCACAAGCTGACACTCGACGTGGTGGGTTTCAGCGAGGAAGACCTGCGCAAGTTCCGCCGCTACATCAAAGAACCGTATGGAATGGTGCTGGTTACCGGACCGACAGGCTCGGGCAAAACGACGACCCTGTACGCAGCGCTGAACGAGATCAAGACCGACGAAGACAAGTTGATTACCATCGAAGATCCGGTCGAATATCAGATTCGCGGAATCACCCAGATCCCGGTAAACGAAAAGAAGGGGTTGACCTTCGCCCGCGGCTTGCGCTCGATTCTGCGTCACGACCCCGACAAGATCATGGTGGGCGAAATCCGCGATACCGAGACGGCGCAGATTGCCATCAATTCGGCGCTTACCGGACACCTGGTCTTCACAACCGTACACGCCAATAACGTGGTCGATGTATTGGGGCGCTTCCTGAACATGGGCGTGGAAGCCTACAACTTCATTTCCGCTCTGAACTGCATCCTGGCGCAACGGCTGGTCAGACTGGTCTGCGAGTTTTGCAAGAAAGAGGTCCATTATTCCAACGAGGAATTGGAAGCCAGCGGTTTGAATCCGCAAGAATGGGCCAGCATTCCGTTCTATGAAGGAGAGGGTTGCATCGAGTGCTCGGGCACCGGATTCCGCGGACGAACTGCCATCCACGAGTTGCTGGAGTTGACCGATAACGTTCGCGAGATGATTCTGGCGAAGAAGCCCAGCAGCGAGATTCGCCGCGCCGCCAAGGACGAAGGAATGCATTTCCTTCGTGAGTCGGCAATTGATAGAGTGAAACGAGGGCTGACGACGCTGAAGGAAATCAACAAGGTAACGTTCATCGAGACGACGCGATAGAGCCGCAATTAGCAGTTAGCAATTAGCAATGAGATTGGTGTAGTGACGAGGGTTTTGACGCGCTAGAGACCCTTCGCTGCGCTCAGGATGACCAACAGCAACGTTTGCTCTCGGCTGGGGGCTTGCAACTCGAAACTTGAAACCGACAACTGACAACGGAACACATGTCTCCTAACCACATTCCGCGGCCCCGGGTAGCCTGTGAGATAAGCGCCGAGCGCGTCGTCGCCGGACGTGCAAATGAGGGTGCGCAGACTCTCGAAGCCGCTTCGGCACAGGCTCTTCCTAATGGTGCACTGCTGCCTGGTCTGCAGCAGACGAACGTTAACGCGCGCGAAGCGTTAGCTTCCGCTCTGCGAGAGGCTTTGTCAGGGGTTGCCGGACGTTCACGCGATATTTGTCTGGTGATTCCAGACGCTACCACCCGCATTATGCTGCTCGACTTTGACACCCTGCCCGCCAAGCCGGAGGAAGCGGATGCGGTGGTGCGCTTCCGCCTAAAAAAATCACTCCCCTTCGAAGTGGAACAGGCGGCCGTATCGTTCGACCGGCAGGGAACGGCGGACCCAGTGCGGCTGGTTGCGGCGGTGACGCCGCGTCATGTTCTGGAGGAGTACGAATCGTTGATCCGTGATGCTGGCTATAACCCGGGTGCGGTGTTGCCTTCTATGATTGCGTCGCTTGGCGTGGTGGAAGGTTCGCGCCCGACCATGGTTATTAAGGTAGAACGGGGAACGACCACTTTCGCCATTGTGGACAACAACCAGCTGTTGCTGCATCGTGCGCTGGAAAATGGGGGCTCGACAGTCAGTGGCGAATCTCTTGTGGATGACGTAAATACTTCGCTGGTGTACTTCGAAGATCGATACTCTGTGGGTGTGGATCGAGTCCTTGTAACCGGAGTGGAGTCGGCGCAGGCCTTGCAGGAGGCATTGAGCGCCACAGCGAATATTCGGGTGGAAGAGTTGCTATCCATTGATCGGACGGGCGCCGCGGCCGGTACGGTACCGCGCTCCGCGCTCGCCGGAGTGGTGGGAGCGCTGGTTTCCTGATGCGTTTCAACATCAATCTTGCCAGTCAGCCCTACGAAGCGGCGCGCTTCTATCGCCGGCGCATGGGCGCGCTGGTGATCGCACTCGCCGTAATCGCCGCATTGCTTATCGGCTATATCGTGTATCAGCGATCACAATCGCGGGGCATTAACCGGCAGATGGCCGAAGTGCGGCGGGAGATCAACGGTCTCGATTCTGAAGAGGCGCAGGCGCGAGCCCTGCTTAATAAGCCCGCGAATCGCGATATAGCGGACCAGTCGGAGTTCCTCAACGAATTGTTTGCCCGCAAGGCGCTGTCATGGACGCGCGTGTTTACCGAGATGGAAAAGATTGTGCCGCCCAATCTGCATGTCGTCTCCATGAAGCCGGAGTACACCAAGACCAATGACCTGATGCTGCGCGTAGTGGTGATGACGGACTCGCGCGATCGGGCGGTGGAACTGGTGCGCCGGATGGAGAAATCGAAGCATTTCCGGCAGTCTCAGGTGGTGGCCGAAAACGTCACTGCCAACTCCAGCGATCAGAGTGCAGGGCCGGGCAACATTCAGTTCGACATTGCGGCCATCTACGTACCCACCGCGCAGGACGACGACGCGGTGCAGGATACGGGTAAGGAAAACGACCAGAACGGCGGTGGCGAGGAGCATCCGACCGCACCCGCGAAGGCGTCCGCAGTGCCTCCGCGCAATGCCGGGCAATCCCCCGGCAAGACCCCAACCCAGGCGTTGAACGGGCCGCCAAAATCCATGCCAATGAGGGAGCACTGATGGCCAGCATCCGCGAGATTCGCAAGACATTGATGCCGGTTGTCATAACCCTGGTGGTGATTGACCTGGCTTGCATCGGATATATTCTGTCGCCTGCCGGACGCTCGCGCCAGGCACGGCAGCGTGATTACTATGAGATGCGCGCCCGGCTCACCGCCAAGCGCGAGGAAGTGCTGCCGACCCGCGGCATGGATCGGAAACTAGTCCAGGCCTCGGCTGACATCAGTAAATTCTACGGCCAGCGGCTTCCCTCCGAGTACTCGGAGGTGGCGGAAGAGCTAGGCAAGGTGGCCGCGGACACCGGCGTTCATTTTGCGGGCGTAAAGTACGACGATAAAGACGCGCCCATCGAAGGCTTGCGTAAGATGAGTATCGATATTTCGCTCTCCGGCGACTATCTGCAGGAAGTAAAGTTCATCAACCAATTGGAACGGGACAAAATGTTCTTCCTGATTGATGGAATCGCGCTTGGCGAGCAGCAGGGTAATGTCCGTTTGCAACTCAAGCTGGAAACGTACTTGCGCAGCGGAGCCGAGACCTCGTGAAGATCGGGACCGAGAATCGGACCAAGACCATCATCGCGGCAGCGTTGTTGCTAGTTGCCGGGTTCCTGGTAGTGCGTGCATTTCATAGCGGAGACGAAGAACCGTCGGCTGCTCAATCGCCTGCCGCCGACGTGCATTCGTTGCCGAGTGGTCCGACCGGGCGACCTGCAGCAGGCGCCACAAAGACCGCGCGTAAGCCGCATCCTCTGTTGGCCCAGACACTAGACCCCACCTTGCGCTTCGATCTGCTTAAATCCAGCGAAGATGTGACGTACAAGGGAACCGGGCGCGATATCTTCCGCTCGCAGCCGGAGGAAGCTCCCATTCCGAAGCCGTTGCCGCCGGATAAACAGCCGAATGTGGTGCAGGCGCCGCCTCCGCCGCCGCCGATTCCTTTGAAGTTTTATGGCTTTGCCAGCCGCAAAGATGGCAACAAAAGAATTTTTCTCTCGAAGGGTGAAGATATTTTCGTCGCCAAGGAAGGCGACATCGTGGACCGGCGCTATAAGATTGTGCACATAGGACCAAACTCTGTCGAAGTGCAGGACGTCCTGACCAACTACCCTCCGCAGACACTTCCTCTGTCCTTAGGATAAACGTTGGAAATCCGTCCTTTCCCGCAACTTGAGGCGCGCTTCCGCGTCTATAGCAATAGGATCTGACTATCATAAGAATGCAGCATGACAATCCAATTTCGGCCATCGATCCATGGCGGCGGCAGCGCGACGGGGGCTATCTGCTGCTGGCTATCCTGCTGATGATGGCGTTGATGATCATCGCTGCTACTGTCGAGGCTCCGCGGATCGTGCAGCAGATGAAACGCGATCGCGAACAGGAGATGATCCATCGCGGTACCGAGTACGCCCGCGCCGTCAAGAAGTTCTACAAGAAGTTTGGCAGCTATCCGACTAGTCTCGATCAACTGGACAACACCAACCAGCTCCGTTTTCTCCGCAAGCGATACAAAGACCCGCTCACCAAGGATGGCAAGTGGACGCTGTTGCACTATGGCGACATCCAGATGGCTGTCAACCCGAATGCTCCGGGCACGCCTGCGGCCGCGCTGGCTTCGCAGGGGCAAGGAGGTACGTTGGGCGCCGCCGCCCCGAATTCAACGCCGGGTGGAACGCAGTCTGCTAGCGGTACTGGCTCCGATGGCAGCGGTGGTATCGTGACAACCCCAGCCCCGGGTCCGCAGGTCGCTAATAGCCTGGGTTCAGACAGCAGCGGAGGCGGTTTCGCGGGAGGTTCGACGGGAGCAGCGCCAGGAGGCGCCCAACCGAGCAATGGCGCAGGGATCAGTCCCTTTGCCAATAGCCCCAACGGACAGACCGGCGCTCCCGGTTCATCGAGCAGCATTTTCGGGCAAAACTCCGCAGGTGGTAATCAGACATTTGGAGGTGGTGCGATTGTGGGTGTCGCAAGCTTGAGTAAAGATCCGACCATTCGCATTTATAACAAGAAGAAGAAGTACAACGAATGGCAGTTTATCTACGACCCAACAACCGACCAGACGAATGTTCTACTGCGCGGCCCCTACCAGCCAATCATTATCGGTGGTGCGCAGGTGGGTACACCCGCGGGCCAGATGAACGGGCAGCAGAGTCCATTCGGCCAGCAACAGAGCCCGTTGGGACAGCAACCGGCTAGTACTGGCCAACCGACTGGACCGGGACAAAGTGGTACCGGAAGTCAATATCCCTCCAATCAGAATCAGCCGCAGCAATAGGGCGATCCACTATCCGGATTGCAGCGCTGCACCGGTGGGCAGCATGAGGCCACCCACCAACAATAGCAGAGTAGCAATGCTGAAGATGATCGAGCCGATAAACACTCCCAGAAAACAAAACATGAGGACGCTTATCCCGGCTGGGATCACGGTACACAGCAGCACCAGCCCGCGACCGGCTGGCAGTTGGCTCGCCCAGATGATAACTGGACACAACACCAGCCCAGTGACCGAGAAGTTCCACCAAAGCGCTTTAAACACATTGATGATTTCAGGCCCGGCATTGGTGGCCGCAACCCGCGGCATGGCGAAGGTATAGGCATAAATGTGCAGGATTGCTCCGAGGAGCACAAGCAGACTTCCGATCATGATTAATCGGCGAGCAACTCTCACAGCGTTCCTCCTTGGCAGTGGACTCTGGCTATGCGGGCAACTGGCCGGTGGCCGCTGACCCCTGTTGAGTAAACTTCACCAGCAATTGCAGCCGTTCGCGCGCATGTCCGCTATCGATGGCGTAGGCTGCCAATGGCACGGCCTCGCTGATGCGGTCGGCCTGCCCGGCGGCTACCAGCGCGGCGGCAGCGTTCAGCAGGACCACGTCGCGACGACACGAGCGCTCGCCATCGAGGATAGCGCGGATAATGCCTGCATTCTGCTGCGCGTCTCCTCCCGCGATGTTTTCGAGCGGCGCACGCTGTAAGCCGAAATCTTCCGGTGCGACTTCGTACACGCGAACCTGACCGTTGCGCACTTCGGCAACTTTACTGGGTCCGGAGATGGTGATCTCGTCGAGCCCGTCGCGTCCGTGGACCACCAGCGCCCGGCGCAGTCCCAGCTCGCTCAGTGCCTCGGCCAGCTTTTCCACCAACTCGGCGGAATACACCCCGACGACCTGCGCCGAAGCGCGCGCCGGGTTGGTCAGCGGACCTAGAAGATTGAAGACGGTGCGCAGCCGCAACTCGCGTCGCGCTGGTTGCACATACTTCATCGCCGAATGCATGGCCGGTGCAAACAAAAAAGCAATGCCGGTTTCGCGCAGGCAGGCAGCGATACGCGGCGGCGGCAGGTTGATGTTTACGCCCAGTGCCTCCATCACATCGGCCGAGCCGCACTTGGAACTAATGCTCCGGTTGCCATGCTTTGCAACTCGCACTCCCGCCCCGGCGATAGCCAGTGCCGTCGCGGTGGAGATGTTGAAGGTGCCGCTGGCATCTCCGCCGGTGCCGCAGGTGTCCACCAAGGCATCGCGCTCGGTGCCGCTGAGGTCAAGTGCTTCGCCGTTATTTTCGCCTTGCAGTGGCACAGCCTCGTCGCGAATGGCCTGGGCAAAGCCGACGATTTCTTCGACCGTCTCGCCCTTCATGTGCAGCGCCACCAGCAGCGCCGCAATCTGAGCGTCAGTGGCTTTGCCTTGCAGGACCTGCGACATGACCTCGCGTGCTTCCGCGCGGGTGAGGGAAGTGCGATGGTTGGCGATCTTGTGTAGCGCGTCGAGGAGCATGGGGAGAAGCTGCTAGCAACTAGCTCTTAGCATTTAGCTTTTAGCACTTAGCCTAGCATTACAGGCTGCGAACGGGCCAACAGTTCACTGTGCAATGGCTCGGGCCATTGCTGTTTTCGAGTCAGCAGCGAATTGCTTCTGCAACCGGCGAGCGAGCGGGTAGCCGATCCGTGATAATAGTTGGTGGGGACGCGAAAAGGCCAACAGATCATAAAAAACTGCGTCGGTCTCGCTGTCCCATTCAACAAGGAAACGTTCCTCGCCGGATTCTGCATGCTCGGTGAGTGTGCCGTAGGCGAACCCGAACCGCTTCGTTGGTCCGTCCTGGTCAATCACATACACGATTCGACATGCATTGAGCCAGAAGCAACCGATGTGATGAGCGAGTACGGCCACGTTCGAGCCTTCTGCAATTAAGGCTGTCGGCCAGCAGAGGCGAACCCACGGAAGATTTAACATCTCCCACTTTTTGATCGCATCCACAGCTCGATTCCACGCGAGGGCTCCAGAGCCAACCTGTACTCGGTTTCGATCCACTGTGAACCGCGGCGGCAGTACCTCGGAATTTGTCGCTCCCAGTTCGGAGTAGGAGAATTCCAAGGATGCAGTGTGCGCCAGGAAGAGATCGACCCGCTCTTGAGAAGGTTCCGAGAAAAAGAGCACTATTCGCCTCCGATCGTCGCGAATTGCCGCCAGCATCCGGCAATAGGTCGTTTGATCATACGTGGTGAGAATTGCATAATTACTTCCGTCAAGCAACGTGTCTAGGGAATGCAGACCTTCGAGCCTTACGTTATCCTGCGATGAAGTACGTTTCGCGAAACGAAGTATCGCGAGTGGGGAATCCCCTTGCCAGCAGGAGCTAGAATACGGCCCATGGTGGATCACGTGCCGGGTGAATTCCTGGCTAGCTATTTGCGTGAGGTGCGCGACGGGCGAGCACTCTCGGCGGAAATTGCTTGCCAGCTCTTGTGCTGCGACGACGAACTTCTGCCCAATCTGCTGGCCACTGCGCGCGTACTCAAAGAACAATTTCGCCCTGGTGTCGTTACCTACTCGCGCAAGGTGTTTATTCCCCTGACCAATCTTTGCCGTGATTACTGCGGATACTGCACCTATCGTCGCGACCCCAATGACCCCGGTGCTCACACCATGACGCCCGACGAGGTTCTTTCGGTCGCGCAGCAGGGCGAGAGACTGGGCTGCACGGAGGCGCTGTTCTCGCTGGGCGATAGGCCGGAGGCGCTGTTTCCGGAGATGCGCGAAACTCTGCGCAAACTCGGTTACCGCAGCACACTGCATTATCTCCAAGCCATGTGCGAACTGGTGTTGCGCGAAACCCGGCTGCTCCCTCACGCTAATCCCGGCCTGCTGAGCGCAAACTGGATTGAACGCTTGCGACACAGCAATCCCAGCCTGGGGCTGATGCTGGAGAGCACCAGCAGCGATCTCGCGGCGGCGCACCCGCCCGATTGCACTCCGGACAAGGTTCCCGCCCTGCGACTGAAGACGATTGAGGATGCTGGCAAGATAGGAGTGCCGTTCACCACCGGAATTCTGATCGGCATCGGTGAGAGCATGGAAGATCGCATCGACTCGCTGCTCGCCATCAAGCGCCTGCATGAACGATACGCTCACGTGCAGGAAGTCATCATCCAGAATTTCCGCGCCAAGCCGCGCATTCGGATGGCGGAGTGGCCTGAGCCGGATACGGGTGACATGCTGCGAACGCTTGCCGTGGCCCGCCTGCTGCTTAGGAACATGAATATCCAGGCGCCGCCGAATCTGACCGAGAACGGTTACGAGAAGCTGCTGGACGGTGGCATTAACGACTGGGGTGGCGTGTCGCCGCTTACGCCCGACTACATCAATCCAGAAGCGCCGTGGCCGCATCTGCTCGACCTGCAGCGTCGTACCGAGGCCGCCGGACAAAAGCTGAAGCAGCGATTGCCGGTGTATCCCGAATTTGTAGCGAATGCTGAGGCCCGTGGTGGGATGCTGAGCGAACGCCTTCGGAATGCGGCGGATGCTGGCGGCTATGCGAGGACGGCATAGATGATCGTCGTCTTCACGGGTGGAACCGGCGGTACAAAGCTCGTGCAGGGTTTGCAGCATGTGGTTACGCCGGAAAACCTCACTGTCATCGTCAATACTGGCGACGATATTGAGTGGTGGGGACTGCACGTCTCGCCCGACATCGACTCCGTGCTCTACGGCCTGTCAAACTTGCTCAGCACCGACCGTGGCTGGGGCGTGGACAATGACAGCTTTCGTTGTCTGGAGCGCATGAAGCAGCTCGGGCAAGCATCGTGGTTTAGCCTTGGCGATCTCGATCTGGCAACACACCTGACACGGACGGCATTGCTTAGGGCGGGGAAGTCGCTGAGCGGCGCTATCGCCGAACTTGCGATTGGAATGGGTATTCGCGCACGCGTGCTGCCGATGTCGGACGATCGGGTCTCGACCACGCTCGACACAGCGAAGGGTACGCTGAGCTTCCAGGAGTATTTTGTGCGGGAGCGGCATCAGGTTACGGTGCGCAGAGTGCGCTTTGAAGGAGCTCACCGCGCCCGCCCCGCGCCCGGCGTGATCGAAAGCATTGAGGCGGCTGAGGCGATCATCCTCGCTCCGAGTAATCCGGTCACGAGCATCGGGCCGATTCTTGCGGTCCCCGGAATTCGCGATGCGCTGCGGCAAGCGAAATCCACGATTGCGGCAGTAAGTCCGATCGTTGGGGGAGAGGCGGTTAGCGGTCCGGCAGGTGCGCTGATGAAGATGATGGGATGGGCCAGCGGGATCGCGGGAGTTGCGAAAGCCTACGAGGATTTCTTGGACGTACTGATAGCCGATTGCGCCGAGGAGAGCGAAGCGGCGGGGTTGCGCAGCGAGAATCTGACCGTTCTCTGTACGAACACCATCATGAATTCGATGGACGACAAAGTTGAACTCGCCAGATTTGTTCTAGAGGCATGCGCCAAGGAGCCGCGCGTCAGAGCCTAGGGAAGTTCTGATTAAGCCCCGTTAGGAATGCCCCAGGCCAGTCTTATATGAGCACTTACGGACGGCCTGAAGGCCGTCCCTTCAAGGTCCCAGACTTAATCAGCTCTTCGATGTTGTTCATGCAAATCCTTAACCTAGCTGTTGCCGTTCTCTCTGCTCTTCTTTCTGATCTCAATATTCAGACGCTTGATCTTCTGGTTCAAGGTGGACAGCGGAATGCGGAAGTGGTCGGCAGCTTCGGTTTGGTTCCAGCTGCATTTTTCCAGCATGTCGGTGATGACGCGGCGCTCGCAGTCTTCAATAATTTCGAACAGTGAGGCATCGGGACGGTGCTCGATGGTGGCGAATTTGGCTCCGCGCCCGATGACATTTTCCGGTAGCAGATCCACGGAAAGGTTGGGGCCGGTGGCCAATACCACGGCGCGCTCGATTACATTTTCCAATTCACGCACATTGCCCGGCCAGTCGTACTCCAGCAGCGGACGCAGTGCCTCGGGCGTCAGGTGTAGCGGAAGCCGGTCATTTTCTGCGGCAAACTTAGTGATGAAGTACTGCACCATAATCGGAATGTCATTCTTGCGCTGGCGCAACGGAGGCAGGTCAATGGTGATTACGTTGAGACGGTAGAACAGATCATCGCGAAACTTTCCGTCCTTCACCTGCTGCTGAAGGTTGACATTGGTAGCAGCGATGATGCGCACATCCACCTGTATCTCGCTGACTCCACCCAGGTGCATAAACTTGCGGTCCTGCAGGACGCGCAGGATTTTGGCCTGCGTCTCCAGGTTCATGGTGCCAATTTCGTCGAGGAAGAGCGTGCCACGATCGGCCACCTCGAACAGGCCCTTCTTGCTGGCGATGGCGCTGGTGAACGCACCCTTAACGTGGCCAAAGAGCGTGGATTCCAGGAGGTCCGCCGGCATCGAACCGGTGTTTACCGGGACGAAGGCGCGGTCGCGGCGCGTGGAGTTCATGTGAATGGCTTTGGCGATCAGCTCTTTGCCAGTCCCGCTTTCGCCCTGCAGCAATACGGTGGAGCGGCTGGGTGCCACCTGCGCAACCAAATCAAAGATGCGCAACATGGGCTCGCTCTTGCCGATGATGTGCTCGAAGTTGTAGCGCTGCTTGAGAGCGCGTTTCAGTTGGATTACTTCTTCTTCGGCGCGCCGCCGGCCTACCGCCGTGCGCACGTCGGCCAGTAGCTTCTCGTTGTCCCAAGGCTTCTGGATGAAGTTGGTGGCGCCAGCCTGCATGGCATTGACGGCATTCTCAACGGTGCCGTAGGCGGTGATCATGATCACGGGCAGATCAGAGTCTCGTTCACGGATATCGTGCAAGATCTCAACCCCATTGCGTTCGGGCAGGGCGAAATCCAACAGCACCAGGTCGAAGGGGCGTTCGGCAATGCGAGTCAGGCCTTCATGGCCATCGCTCGCCATTTCCACAGAGTACCCTTCAAACTCGAGCAGCGTCTGCAGTGACTCACGAATGGCGGCTTCGTCATCGATGATCAACACTGAGCCGGTGGAAGCGATCTCGTCGCGTCCCGTTATCATGCGGCCGACCGCTAGTTCAGGCATTGACCACCTTCCTCACCATGGGGAACTCCATAATGAATGTCGTACCCTCACCGGGAGTGCTGGCGACACGGATCTTGCCGGCATGCTCCTGGATAATGCCGTAGGTGACCGACAATCCCAGGCCCGTGCCGCCGCTGTGTCCAGTTTTCGGTTTGTTCTTGGTGGTGAAAAATGGATCGTAGATGCGATGGATATGTTCCTGCGCGATTCCTGTGCCGGTGTCCGAAACCTTTACCTGCACGTGGTGTCCGTTCGAGGTGCTGATCCTCAAGGTGCCACCGGCCGGCATCGCATCTTTGGCGTTTAAGAACAGATTCAGAAAAACCTGTTGCAACTTTCCAGTGTTCCCGTGGATTGCGGGCAACTCCGGCTGTAACTCGGCCTGGACTTTGACACGCGCGGTCTTGAACTGATGATCCAGCAGCGTCAGCGTGTCCTGAATCACGCGATTCAAGTCCACATTGGTGAATTCGGTACTTGAGGTACGCGAAAAGTTAAGCAAGCTATTTACGATTTCCGAAGCGCGGAAGGTCTGACGCGTGATCTTATCCAGCAGGCCAGACTGTTTCTCGTCGCCATGGACCTGCTTGGCCAGCATCTGTGCATAGGACGAGATAACCGCCAGGGGAGTATTCACCTCGTGCGCGACCCCTGCGGCGAGCAGGCCTATGGACGACAGCTTTTCAGCCTGGGAGAGTTGCGATTCCAATTCCATCCGCTCCGTGATGTCGTCTACGATGATTAGACGGCCGATCACGCTGAAGTCTTTGGCGACCAGGGGAGCGATCGCGATATTCGCGATCCGGGTATCGCCAGCTGTCGTACCGAGCCGGAACTTGTACAGGTTGTGGATGCCCGGAGTCTGGCGTACGCGGTAATACTCTTCCAGAAATGCAGGCGCCAACACTTCACCCAGAGGTCGTCCTAACGCTTGCAGGCGCGGCAACGCGTACATCACTTCCATCTGCGAATTCCACGACTCAATGCGATCTTGAAGATCGACCGCGAGCACGCCCACGCTGATGGATTCGACAATGTTTTCGTTGAACTCCTTCAGGCGTTCATACTGTCCGGCCTTTTCCTCGAGAGACTTATACAAGCGCGCGTTCTGCACTGCGATGCCGATGTATCCGGCGAGAGTTTCAAGCAGCTGCACATCCTCACTGGAGAGAAAATCGCCCTCTGACGTCTTACCCAGGCCGAGGACTGCGATCATGCGATTCATCACGGTGCAGGGAATGTAGTAGTTCAGTTCCAACCGCCGGATGGTGTCGCGCGCGCTTCGGGTCTCGCGTACCGCCTGGTTGGTGTTATCGAAGAACAGGTGGCCCAACTCCCACTCAGGTCGTTCGACGTGCAGGAAATCGAAGTCGAGATCGCTAGTGTTGGAAATGCCGTACGACTTGGCCAGCGAGAACTGCTCCGGCTGCTCTGGATCGGCGAGGAAGATCGCGAGCCGGTCCACCAGCAAAGTGCGCGACAAGCGGTCCACGATCGAAGTGAGCATCTTGTCGAGATCGGTTTCTGAGTTCAGGTCGCGGCCAAACTCAGTCAGGGTTTTCCGATAGTCGTAGCGTTTGCGGTAGAAGAACTTGTCCAGGTAATCCTGCACCCAATTCTTGAACGGATCGAACAGCAGTGCGGTCACCGCGATGGCTGCTATGAGTCCGATCGGGCCGACGCTGGGAAAGCGCTGATGGAACAGCACCGAAGCAATGCCCACAGCCGCGAAATAAGCACCCGTAATTGCACCCGCCGCGATGGTGTACGCCATGCCGCGCTTGAAGATGAGGTCCACATCCATCAAGCGGTAGCGGAAGATGGCATATCCGAAGGTCAGCGGCAGAAAGACCAGCGACAATACCGAGACCTTCATCACCAAGTTGGGAGCGCTTTCCATCAGGTAGGGGATGGCATAGAACAGGGTGAAGGGGGCCACGGCGAGAATGGTTCCGCGGGTCACCCACTTCATCTGCTGTCGCAAGATCGCTGTCTCGGCGTGACGATATGTGTGCCACAACACCGCCGCCGACAATATGAAATAAGCCGCAAGGTACGACATCTGCAGCCGGTCAAGGTTCCAGCGCAGGACTTCGCTCGGTTGCAGCCAGGAGATAGCACAGATGTGTGCGGCCAGCAGAATGGCGCCCGGCACATATACCGCTGGAATGAGCCACCGACGGCGGTTTACCAGGCCTTTGCGTTCCGGAAAGGTAAGCGAGAAATGCAGAAACAGAGCTGGCTGTAGCAGCCATGCCACGACGTTTGACCAGTAAATGATCCAGTCGAAGTCGTTAAGTTTGCCGGTGTAGTGGAAAGAGTAAAAAATGAACGAAACCAGGCAGAAGACATAGAAGTGGGTGCTCTTGGGCGCGGTCCAACGCCGCAGCAAAACATAGATACCGATGCCCAAGTACACCAACGCGATCAGGCGCAAGCCGCCATACAGGGACCGGTCAGCGGGGGCGAGAATGAGGGGCGCCTCCAGGTTCACGCCCTGGCGCATCAGCGAGTAATTAGCTTTGGACCAGATTCCCGCGCGATAGAGCTGCCGCTCCAGGCTGCCAACGTTGGTTACATCTCGCCCATCAACCGCCACCAGACGGTCGTTCAGCTTGATACCGGCCTTCTGACCGGGGCCGTCGATATCTACCCGGGCGGCCCGCAGGTGCCCGCCGTCTTCCACCCACCAAATGCCATCGTACGGGGCGGAGAACTCACGTTCCTTCTGAAAATTGATCCAAGCGAAAACGACCGCCGCCACGCTCACAAGGGCGAGAATGACAGCAAAAAAGCGCGTTTGCAGATCTCGGGCCATCGGGGCAGATGGATGCTCGGCACGACGCACCTGTGCCAGCGCACCCACAGGTGCATGATTACTATGCAACTTAGATGCCAGCTCGACCGGCTCTGAGTGTACGTTAACCCTTGGCATATTAATAGCTTCCAAGATTATAGATGGAGTCCAGCCTGAAATGTATTATTTTTGGAATACACTTCCGAAATTCAGAATGAGCCGGAAGTTACCAAAGGACATGTA
The DNA here is from genome assembly GCA_963748225.1 of uncultured Acidobacteriaceae bacterium. Taxonomy (GTDB): domain Bacteria; phylum Acidobacteriota; class Terriglobia; order Terriglobales; family Acidobacteriaceae; genus Bog-257. The sequence goes on along the minus strand of CAVVHW010000003.1, from coordinate 98,189 downwards.
CTTGGAGGCAAAGTGACCAGCACGGACGCAAGAACGAGGGAGGATGTGCGCGAGGTGGGTTACGGCTGCGAAGGTCTTGGCAGGGCGTCACAAACGTCGCAGATTAGTCGCGGGAATCGAGGCTGGCGGAAAACCTGCTCCACGAGGCGGTGTCCAATCCCCACTCCTGGGTTGTGAAAATGAGTTACGGACGCGAAGGCCGGTGGTAATCTCAGGTGCACGCAAGCGCAGGAGGCTGTATGCCATCACCGTCGGTGTCATCCGGTCGTGAGAAAAATTCAGTGCGGCCAGCCAGCGACAGTGGTCTAGCGCGCTTTGGACTGGCCTTGGCAACCTGGAGCGAGCGTTGGTTCCCCGATCCTCTGGTCTTCGCGCTGGCGGGAATTGTCATCGTTTTCATCTTCGGCTTGATTCTCCGCGAATCCGCCAGCAAGCTGGCCATTCAAGGCGCCAAGAATTTCTGGACGCTCGTCCCCTTCACCATGCAGATGGTGATGATCATTATTGGCGGGTATGTCGTCGCCACAACACCGGTAGTGAACCGCTTCATTCGCGGACTGGCGGGGATTCCGAAGACCGGGCGGAGCGCAATCGCGATGATCGCGTTGTTTTCCATGTTGACCTCGCTGATCTCATGGGGTCTAAGCCTGATCTTCAGCGGTCTGCTTGCACGGGAACTGGCCCGCCGCGTGAAAGGTATGGACTACCGTGCCGCGGGAGCTGCTGCGTATCTCGGACTCGGGGCGGTGTGGGCGCTCGGACTGTCGTCCTCGGCAGCTATGATGATGGCCACAAAGGGTTCCATCCCTCCAGCCCTCTTCTCAATTTCCGGATTGATCCCGCTCCGGCAATCACTTTTTCTGTGGCAAAGCATGGCCATGGCAGTTGTATTGATTGTGGTTTCGGTCGCGGTTGCCTATTTTTCCGCGCCGTCGCCGGAGCGGGCCAAAACGGCTGCTGACTTCGGCATCGAGTATGAGTCAGTGGATCGTCCCCTGGAGAAAAGGACCAAGCCGGGAGAATGGCTGGAGTACAGTCCCGTGCTGACTGTCTTCGTATCAGCGCTGATTGTCTGGTATCTGATCGACTTCTTCCGCACATCGCCACAGGGCGCGCTCGCCGTCTTGGACCTGAACACCTACAACCTGATGTTTATTACCGCGGGACTACTTTTACATTGGAGACCTAAACGGTTTGTGCGGGCGGTTGCCGACTCAGTTCCAGCGACGGGAGGCGTGCTTATCCAGTTTCCGTTTTACGCTGTCATTTTTGGCATGATCGTTGGCACCGGCATCTCCGCGTGGCTGGCCAGCCTGTTCGCGCGGATTACCACGCAGGCCGCCTATCCACTGCTGGTGGCACTATACTCGGCGATTCTTGGGACCTTCGTTCCTTCTGGCGGCAGTAAGTGGGTGATCGAAGCACCCTACATTCTGCAGGCGGCGAACCTGCACCATGTCCATCTTGGATGGGTAGTGCAGATTTACAACGCGGCGGAGGCTTTGCCGAACCTGGTCAATCCGTTTTGGATGCTGCCGCTGCTGGGCATTCTCAAGCTAAAGGCACGCGATTTGGTTGGCTATAGCGTGCTGCAAATGATCGTGCACATTCCCATTGTCTTTTTCTTATGCTGGTTGTTTGCGCGCTATCTGCCATATCTGCCGCCGATGAAGTGAAGTAACGAACGGGATTGCAAAGTGGAGGTGAGCTCAGGCGCTCGCTTGAAATCGCGCTTTTGTAAGATAAGATTCGAAACTTGAAACACCCACTAGCCACTAACGCCGGGCTCTAGATTCCCAGCCCCGTCACTCTCCATCCCGCTCCGTGCACCTTGTGCCGGATGTTGAGGGTGATTAGCAAGGCGGTCATGGATTCCACGATGCGCGCATTCTCCAGTTTGCCGCCGTCAACTGCGCGAACGCCGGGAATTTTCGTTGCCAACTCTGACGCCACCTCGCGCGCCCGCTCGTCGTCACTGCAAACGATTACGTCACAATCCACTGGTTGATCGCCTTGAAGGACGGTTGAGGAAAGGCTGTGGAAGGCTGCGGCGACGGCGATGTTCTTGCCGACCATTTCGGCAGCCTGCTCTGCGGCGGAGCCCTGCCACACACCCAGCAAGCGTGTGGGGCGCCCGCCAACTGCAGCCGCCAACGGAACGGTCGCATCGATGAGCACGGTGCCTTGGCGGAAAGATGGCTTGAGCTGTTTGAGCAGCTCCGCTTGTCCAGCGAACGGAACGGTAAGTACGACAATGTCGCACATCTTGACGGCGATAGCGTTATCCGCGCCTTCCACGCTACCCAGAGCTCCCACCTTGTCCGCGATCTGCGCTGCTACTGACTTGGCGCGTTCTGCATCGCGCGAGCCAATAATGACCGATTCGCCGGCGCGCACCCAGCGCAGCGCCAGCCCGGATCCTTCCGGGCCCGTACCCCCCACGATGGCGATCATGCGGCCCCGCCTGCCACGAGGGGTTCCGTCGCCTCGCTTGGTGCGGGATAGTCGTAGGCCGTATAAAGCGTGTTGCGCTGCGCGGGCACGCGGTGCAGTTCTTGGATGCGCTCCTGGAATTCCGCGGTCGAGATGTACTGCCCGGCAGTCGCTCCCGCCAGTCGGGAGATGTTCTCTTCGAAGAGGGTGCCGCCGTAGTCGTCAGCACCTGCCAGCAGCGACAGTTGCGAAACTTCGCGACCGAGCTTCACCCAGGAAACCTGAATGTGGTTGATGGAGCCGGCCAGCATCACGCGTGCCAGCGCATGGACCTTGAGATGCTCCTCGGGCGTCGCACCTGCGCGTGCGAGTCCCTGCGCAAACAGCAAGGTGTGGTCATGGATGAATCCCAGGGGCACAAACTCAGTAAACCCTCCAGTGCGCGATTGGATATGACGCAGCAGCAATAACTGGTTGACCCAGTGTTCCGGCGTCTCCGCGTGGCCGTACATCATGGTCGAGGTGCTGCGAATGCCACACTCGTGCGCGGTCTCGATTACCTCGCACCATTGCGCGGTGCTCAGCTTGTTGGCGGAGAGTATGTGACGTACGCTGTCGTCGAGAATTTCCGCCGCGGTACCTGGCAAGGTGTCGAGGCCATTCTCCTTCAGCATCAGGAGGTACTCGCGCAACGGCATGCCGGTGAGCTCGACGCCATAGACCATCTCCATGGGCGAGAAGGCATGCGCATGCATCTTTGGCGTGGCCGACTTTACCGCGCGCAGAATGTCGCGGTAGTAGAACGGCGGAAGATTGCGGGGAAGCCCGCCTTGGATGCAGACCTCAGTTGCACCCCACTGCTCAGCCTCGCGAGATTTTTGTCCGACTTCGTCGAGCGAAAGAAAATAAGCAGTCTCATCGCGCGGACCAACACTAAACGCACAGAACTTGCATCCCACGAAACAAACGTTGGTGAAATTAATGTTGCGGGTGACCACGTAGCTGACTACATCCCCAACCAGCCGGCGCCGGATTTCGTTGGCCGCAACCACCAGAGCGAAAAGATCGTCGCCCGTACAATTGGCGAGCGTGAGACATTCCTCGCGCGTCAGGACGCTGCCATCCAGCGATGACAGCACTCTATCGAGCGCCACCAGCACCGGCGAAGAGGCGCGCCGTTGCACGTTGTCCCACGTGGCATGTTGCAGAGTTTGCTGTTGGGCCCAACTGATGTCTTGCATATTTCCCCAAGATTACCGAAACAAATCCTTGTCCTTTGCCCGCACCATCTGTCGCGCGATACCGTTACCGCGACGATACGGATAACCCCGGATTATACAAGCCGGAACGCGTGATTTTTTTCCGCATACCAGCCCTGCAACGCAGGCCAACTCATCGGCTACCGCCTCTTCGGTCGCGTGCATCTTGTACCCGTAGAAATCGCGTTCGCCACGGTAATCGTGAATCACCTTCATTCCCGCCACGCCAATCGCGACCTCGCACAGACCTTCGCGCCAGGGGCGTCCAAAGCTGTCGGCAATGATCACTGGAAGGTGCAGTCCGGTGCGCTTCTTTAATTCTCTGTGAATTTGTGCGGCCGAACGGTCCGCGTCCGCGGGCAACAAAACTGCGGTGTCACCCCCGTCGACGTTGGAAACGTCCACACCGCTGTTGGCGCACACCAGGCCGTGCTGCGTTTCGGTGATAAGAATGTGCCTCTTGCGGACGACCCGTTTGGCTTCATGCAGGGCCAGTTCCACGACGCGAGCATCGGCGCCATTGTTGCGGGCAAAGCTTCGGGCGGCAGCGGATGGCTTCACCGAATCGAGAGCAACCAAGCGGCCTTCCGCCTTGGAGACGATCTTGTGCTTGACCACGAGGATGTCGCCTTCATAAAAGCGCCTGCCGCCGAGAGCGAGGGCTTCGACGATAAGTTTGGCAACCGAGTCGCCGGCAACAACGTTACGGATACCGAGCACTGGAAACGCGTGCAGCTCGCCGGAATTGGTGGCGGTTCCGGTTCCCATCAGACGGCTGCTTCCCACTGTGCCTCGTCGTCCGCGGCGAAACCCCACGCCCTCAGCAGTCGTTGCGCGTTGGTGTTGGCGCCGTGTTGCAATAGCAAGTCCAATTCGTGAGGATTGTCGATGTCGAGTCCGATGCCGGGCATTTCCAGGATAACCAACTCCTTGCCCGTCTTCCTCATCGCTTCACAGTGCGGCAAAAAGCTGTCATTGCCAAAGCGCAGCGGTATGAGGGATGCCGGCCGGCGCAGAATGCAATTGCTGCCGCGCCGATCGTAGGCTGGGACAAAAACGGCACCCTCGGGGGGAGCGGCGTCGAGCACGGCCTGTAGTTCTTGGCTGGTGATAAGCGGGATATCACCTGGTATGACGATCGTGGTGTCGTACCCACGCTGTTCGCACCACGCCGTAGCCATCTCGATGGCGGCTGTCTCGCTTTCATTACAGACGTCTTCGATTACCGGGAAACCGAACTTGCCGGCCAGCGCTCGCGCCCGGGCATCACCAGTAACCAGCGCCACGTCAATTCTATTCATTACGCCGGCGGCCGCCGCCATCACATCACGTAACATCGCTTCTGCAAGTTGTGAGCGCCGCTCCTGATCCAACGCTTCAGCAAGCCGCTGCTTCGCGGTCGTGAGGCTCTTTACAGGGATGAGCAGAATGCCGCGCATGCATTTCCTCAGGTTGACACGCCTAGATGAGACTCACTTATTCCATGTTGCCTCAGGACGATCGAGGCACAGAGAAAGCATGTCACGACTCAAGGCTCAGCGTCCAGAGCAGGCGTTTCTGTTGTCCACCGCTATACGGGCGGCTCAAGCGTCCAAAGCCTAAAAGGTCTCAGCGGTTTATGATCTCGAGCGACAAAAAGGCTTTCGCTAACCAAGCAGGAGATGGAGCAGAAACGCAACCAGAATCCAGAAGGGGCTGACCAACAAAAGGGCGAACAGCAAGCCCTCGGGAAATCGCAAACTGATGGCTGAATCCGCCGGGTCCCACGTGACGTCAGGGGAGCGGTATGCTCTATCGAATTGTTCGAACCGGGCTAAGGGCCACATACGAACCCGCTACTATATCGTAAAAGATGGCCCCAGAGCAGCCCGGGTTGGCCTGGCGGGCGATGAACGATTCTTGCCAGGACGCCCTTAATCCGCGGCCATGCGCCCCGTTCCGGGGGGAATCTCGAACCTTTTCATCTTGTTATAGAGCGAACTACGAGGTATCCCGAGACGGCGAGCGGAGGCATCAATGCAACCACCCTCATCCTGCAGGACAAGATTGATATAGGCGCGCTCCATCTGCTTCAGGGTTCCCGTAGCGCTGCGCATGGACAAGTGGCCAGTGTGGGTGGAGTTTTGAAATTGCAGGTGGCGTGCGGTTAGGCGATTATTGTCCGCAATCAGAACGGCACGCTCGAGCACATTCCGAAGTTCGCGAATGTTGCCCGGCCATGCGTACTGCTGCAGAGCGTCCATAGCGGGTTTGTCGGCCGCCATCTCTCCCCGGCCGCAGTCCTGAGACAAGCGGTTGAGAAAGTGTTGCACCAGCATTGGGATGTCTTCCGTACGCTCGCGAAGTGGCGGCACGCGCAGAGGCACTGTGTTCACCCGATAATAGAGGTCCTCACGAAACCTCTGCTGCTGAACCAGGTCCAGTAGTTCGCGATGCGTAGCAGAGATCAACCGAATGTCGACCGCCTTGTCACGAACATCTCCCACGCGGCGAAATACGCGGTCTTCCAGCACCTTCAGCAGCTTGGGCTGGACCTGAAGGTCGATGTCGCCGATCTCGTCGAGGAACACCGTACCGCGGTCCGCGACTTCGAGGAGCCCTTGCTTGGCGTTGACGGCGCTGGTAAATGCGCCCTTGGCGTGGCCGAAGAGTTCGGATTCAAGCAGCTCGCGAGAGAGTCCGGCACAATTCAGGTCGAGGAAGGCTTCTTCGGCGCGAGGGCCATTGCGGTGCATCCAGTTGGCAAGCACGCCCTTGCCTGATCCAGTCTCGCCTTGCAATAAGACAGGGCTCTCACTATTCAGCACGCGCTTGGCATAGCTTTCCAGGCGGCGAATGGCCGGGCTGTTGCCCAGGAAAGGATCGACGCATTCGCGTTTCGTCCGCGAAATGGAAACCAGCGACTGTTGGCGATAACGCTGGTTGGCCAGTGTCCGCAGCACCACGGCATGCAAGGCTGACAAGTCAACAGGTTTAATGAGGAACTGCTCGGCTCCTTCCTGAATGGCCCGCACCGCCAATTCCAGCGAACTCTGGCCTGTAAGAACGATGACGGGAACGTTGCCGTCGGCGCTCTTGATTCGCTGCAACAAGTGGAGGGCATCACCGTTCGGGAAGGAGAAGTCGAGGATAGCAGCGTCAGGACGAAACTTCTCAAACTGAACTTGTGCGTCGTGACTGTTGGCGGCTTCGGCGACGATGTGGCCTTGGGCTGTGAGAAAGTCGCAGATTCCTGATCGGATGACGGGATCGACGTCGATGACGAGAATCTTGTTTCTGCTCAAGCACTCACCTGCTTAGTTGAAACGTATCGGTGCTCGAGGGTCTGGTACTACAGGCTGCAGCAATGCTCTGCGAAAATCAGCGGTCTGGCAGTGACCGCGGTCACACATGAAGGGTTCACATAAAAAAGGCGGGCCCGGTTGGCGGGTCCGCCGAAGGAACACCTCGCATTGGAGAATGATCTATTCCATATCAAAGGCCAGACTGAGTCTGGCGTTCTAGCATTCGTTGATGTCAAACCTCCTTAGGCCGGACAGTTGAAGGCTGATATCCCAGAGAAATCTGGGATTGTTGGTTAGATAACGCCGCCAGAGCCGGCGGGGCTCCTTAATCAAGCGGTCTAGCCACTGAAGGCCACAATTCTTTACCCAAGCGGGGGCGTCGGCGAGGAGGCCGGCATGGATGTCGAATGCAGCGCCGACGCCCACCAGCAACGACGCGTTGAGTCGCTCAGAATATTGGGCCATGAAGCGCTCCTGCTTCGGAGTACTGAGGCCGATCCACACGATGTCCGGGCGGGAATGGTTGATTGTAGCGATCATCTGGTCTTCTTCGAACACGGTAAGGGGGTGAAATGGTGGCGTGTAAGTGCCAATGATATCAATAGTAGGGATCATTAGTTCAAGTTGTTGTTTAAGCCGCTCTGCAGCTCCAGCTTTTCCGCCATAAAGAAAATGCCGAAAGCCGGCCTTGGCTGACATCTTGCACATTTGCAGCATGTAGTCGGGACCATAAACGCGGCGCATGTTTTGATGCCCCTGCAACCGCCCCACCCAGACTGTCGGCATGCCGTCTGGAGCACAAAGGAACGAGTGGTTCAATATGCCTCGGAGAGCGTCATCGCGCTGCGCTTCCATGATTCCATGAACGCCGGTGAGGCAGACGTAACCCTTACCGTGGTCTCGTAATAAGCGCTCCGACAAACGCAGAGCCTCGGCCATATTGATGGCGCTGATACCAACCCCGAGCACGTTGGCTCGCGGCGGAGAAGTGTGGTTAGTCGGAAGCATAGGCCAATACTTCGGGCACGCGACCGGACTTCTGCAGTTCCCGCTCGATCCAGCGATAGGTAACGTCGAGACCATCGAGCAGTCGTGTCCTGGGTTCCCAGCCGAGCACCGCGCGCAGACGCGAGTTGTCACTATTGCGGCCGCGGACGCCCTGCGGCTGGCTGAGGTCGTGGCGCTTGTCCAGACGCTTGCCGGCAATCGCGCACACCATATCCACCAACTCATTTACGCTGACCAGTTCCTCGGTGCCCAGGTTCAGCGGTTCGCGGTGGTCGCTGGCCATCAAACGCAGCAGTCCTTCGACGCAGTCTGAAATGTAATAAAGGATCGAGTCTGTTCGCCGTCGCCCCAGACGTTCGATATAGCCATCCTTTTCGGCCAGTGCCACCTTGCGGGAGATGGCAGCCGGTGCCTTCTCCTTGCCGCCCTCGTAGGTGCCTAACGGACCGTAAACGTTGTGAAAGCGAACGACACGAGTCTCGAGTCCAAAATCGTGCAAGTAATATCGGCAAAGCTTCTCGGTAAAAAGCTTTTCCCATCCATAGCCTTCCTCAGGGTCGGCGGGATGAGCATCTTCCTCTTTCAAGGGCGTGACATTTGGGTCGTTCTGCTTATATCCGGCATAAACACAAGCAGACGAGGAAAAGAGGAAGCGTTTGACGCCGTTCAGGCGCGCCGCCTCCAACATGTGAGCGTTGATGAGAATGTTGTTACGGGCGATTTCGGCGAGCTTGGCGGTGATGTAGCCGATGCCGCCCATGTCGGCGGCCAGAGTATAGACCTGATTCATGTGACTGGTGGCCTGGAGAGCGTTGTTCCAGAAACGAAGATCGAGGAGTTCGAACTCATCGGCCGCGCTGGGCTCGAATTCCGGCTCTTTAATGTCGACTCCGCGAACCCAGTAGCCTTCTGCCTTGAGCCGCTTGACCAGATGATGACCAATGAAGCCACCCGCTCCGGTGACTAATACCCGAGTTGCTGATTTCATGTTACGCGCCCCTTCTTACGAATAGTGAAAATAGGAATAGGAATCGTTTGATTGCGAATTAGGGAACGGCTGCCAAAGATTTTCGATAGGACTGCATTGAGTTGTGCGGGGTGATTGAGACTCCTGGCTGCCAGCCGCCCGCTTTGCACTCCAGGTCACCGACGGCCAGAGTGTGGCAATGCCTTGAGTAGATTTCTTGCTGGTGACGCGCTTTGCTGAGGCCGGTGAGGCCGCTGACTTGGACTTGGCTCCGATGCAAGGTCCCATGCGTATTGAAAGACGAGACCGGAATAGATGAGGTGCTGTCGGTGTGACGAATGGTATCGGCGCCGCGTGTCGACAGATGGGGCTCTTGTAGCTGATTCACAGGAGATCGACCCGCCGATGGCCATGCCCCTGGGCTGCGACCTTTGGATGCTGGGCGCCCACTGGAAGTGGATAGCGCTGCTGTCTCTGGTTGTGCTGGAGTGGACGCCTCATCCTCCCCGTTTACGTTTGCGGCGGTGATGCGCAAAGGCGACAGGCTGGGATCGATGAGTTCATTCTGCCGCTCAGCGTTGACCCGCCAATCGACTGCTGCACCGACCGAGGCGGATATCGCTCCCAGGTTCGAAGGGTTAGGGCCGTTGGCATTGGAGGTGACGGAGTTTTGTGTTAGTTGTGCCCGGCGGCGATTAGCGGCCGCCGACGCTGTCTGCGCCGCAGGAAACTCGACCATCAAACACGCGATCAGCAGTGTGAGGATAGTCCAAGTGAACACGCGCACTGTGGCGTGCTTCAGTTCAGGCATTGGTTGGGCTCGTTACTCAAGACCGAACGGTAGACGTTGATGAGCGACTCGTAATTTTTCTCGGCAGTGAAATTCTGCTGATAGTGTTGCCGAGCAGCAATGCCCATTACTTCCATTTCAGTGGGATGGATCCACGCCCAATTCACTTTGGCGGCTAGGTCGTCTTTCTGAAGATCGAACAGCAAACCAGTTTCGTTTTCGAGAACTAGCTCCGGGATTCCAGCGATACGAGCGGCGATTGCCGGTACGCCCACTGCTGCCGCCTCGATTAGAGCCATACCGAAGGGCTCGTACCAGCGGCTGGGAAAAATGAGAAAGCGAGCGGCTCTCATTTGCGCCTGGGTATCCTCTTGGCTCATGCGACCCATTAGTCTTATGTGGGTGCTGCCGGAGTGCCGAACTAATAGCGATGCATCTTCATAGAGAGGACCATCGCCGACCACGACCAACGGGATATGGGGAAGGTGCAGCCATGTTCTGAGCATTTCCAGAACGCCCTTTTCCGGACTTAGTCTGCCCACGAAGAGAGCGTAGCTTCCGCGAGCAGTACGTGGTGTGGGGTTCTGAACGAAGTTTGGTTTCACGTGGATCTTTTTGTGAGGCAGGCCGAGGGTGACGAAGAAGTCGCGACTGAACTGGGTTAGCGCGATATAAGCATCGACGGAGCGTGTCCAGGTTTCGCGATAGCGATGAAAGGCGAGCATCATGGCGACCGTGGCGGATTGGCTCCGTGAGTTCCGATAGCAGCCCTGCTTAACCGAGTAAGACAGGTTGCGGATGCGATCTTGGCAAATTCGTCCGTCGTGAAATAGAGTGCCTGCCGGACAGAATAGCCGGTAATTGTGCAGCGTCTGCACGACCGGTACACCCGCCGATTTGCCCGCATAGTAAGCAGCTGGGCTTACTTGAGGTAGGAGGTTATGGCAGTGCACGATATCGGGACGTTCGTTGTCGATGAGACCACGTATTTTCAAGTACGCGGTACGGTTCCACGTCGTGGTGAAGAGTAGAGCAGCTTTCTGAAGAGGCGTATAGTTTGCGAGCACGGCGTTGTTTTGTGTGAATTGAAGAACACGATGTCCGGCCCCTCGCAAGAGATCGATTTCAGCTTGCACCGCGACGTCCTCGCCGCCCGGCTGCTGGTACTGATTGTGGATCACAAGCACGCTAAGCTTGCGCATGTGTCAGAACCTTCTACTCCACATTGCCAACGCGTATCGCGACCAAGCATCTCTCGTACCCGAAACTCACGGGCGATGTTCCCGCTGACTACTTTGCGCATCACGCGCTTGACGCGATGTACATCGGCGAGAAACTCCAGCATGGCAGGGGAATACTGGCGGCCGCCGAAGTTGCGCTGAACTTGGAGGCGTTCCTGCTGACGCTTGCCCGTTTGCTGGAGACTGACATTGCATCCGTGCCAGCGAAAGGCAGCGATGAATCGCGGCAGGTAGTGAAACTTGCATCCTGCATGTGCCAGGCGGGTGAAGTATTCGAAGTCCATGCATACCCGGTAGTCGCAGTCGAGTAGCAGGCCTGAGTCAATGACGCGGCGGCGAATAAACGTCGAGGTCGAGGGGATGTAGCATCCGAAATACATGAGGATGGCGGGATCGAAGGCGTGTTCGACTTTCGAGCGAACGATTTTTCCGGCGCTATCGACAAAGACGCAGTCGCCATAGATGACATCGGCTTCGGGATGTTTTTCGGCCGCCACGGCGATGGCCTCCAAGCCGCCGGGAAGATAGTAGTCGTCAGCGTTAAGCCAGCCCATCAAGTCACCCGTGGCACGCAGGAAGCCTTTATTGATGGCGTCGGATTGTCCATTGTCCGGCTCCGAGATCAATTGCGCTTGGGGAAAGCGATTAAGAATCTCAGTGGTGTTGTCCGTGGAGGCACCAGTCCATGACGATGTGCTCGACTTGTGGTGCCTGTTGCCGAGCCGACGCTTAGCAGAGCGTCTTCGAGGAATGCGGCGCTGTTGCGAGAAGGGGTGATGACGGAGAGAGTTGGAAGTGGCATTTGGCTCCCTAAGCGGTGGTGAAAGAAGTCCGGAAAGGGTGTCATCGGCTGGGCAGCTGACTTATGGTCAACGCCGGATGATGTACGTGCGCACCCGTTACGGCTGCTGCCAGGATGAACGAGATCAATGTGGTCATTTGGAGCTCCGAATAGGGCCATGGGGCAAAGCCGAGCGTCATGGCGAATTGTGCCAATAAGTATGCAAACGCGACCGGCAGGAAGGCCGAAGCAGCCAGTGCTACGAGCCTCGATTGTTTGTAGAGCCAGATAAACAAGACAATGTGAAACCAAAGATAGCAAATCAGGCCGGCAATACCGTACTTGAGCCAGACATGAACGGGCGCGTTGTGTACCATTACCGACTCAGATTTCCAATTCCTGATCCGCCAGGTCGGATAGGACGTGCCCACGCCGATCCCCATGATAGGAGATTGCCGGACTTGGTCCACCCCATCCAGCAGATCGCCGAGATGATCGGCATTGTCGGCGCTGAACTCCGAGTCCATTCGGTTGAAGTCAAAGCTTTGCAGGCGGGGGTAGAAAGACGGCCCCAGCATCACGGCCGCTAGACCGACCATTGCGCACACCACGATGGCGCTGCGGATTCGGTGACGTCGCTGAAAGAGCAGTAGCAGACAGGTGCCGATGGCCAGTTCTCCCCAATAGGTGCGACGGAAGCAGAGCAGCACGACCAGATATGCGGCGGCGGCCAGGCTTGCCCAGAGAAGTTGCCGGCGCCGACTACGAGAAATTGCGGCATAGCACAAGGCGAGCAGAGCGGTGAAGACGATGGATGAGACAGCGGGTCCATCGAAGGTCGGAATGGGCACGCCGGCAAGGGTTTCTCGATAACCTGCCAGGTGCAAAGCGTACAAAATGACAATGCGTACGGCCATGTAGATGGCAAAGATGCGTATTGCAAGATTCAGATCAGAAGCGGTCCGGATCCAAACTGCCCATACCAGGTAAAGGCCGAGACCCAGGGCGAGGGCGCGCCAATCGAAGAAGAAATTGGTCCCGCCGCGCAGGCTGCCGTAGCAGATGCCAGTTACGATACACGCCAGAAAAGCAAGACCCGGCACCGCCAAAGCTCGAGGGAAGTAGATGACCTTTCTGCGGAAACACGCCAGCGCAGCCACGTGACTGACGATGAGAGCGATTATTGCGAGGTCAATGAAGCGCAAACTACCGATGGCTCTGAAATAGAGAAACGATCCCGGAGCAGAATTTCCGTCGCGGCTGAATTCAGGTAGAAGGATAACTGAAAAACAATACGCAAAAAAGAAATCCGCGGCAGCAGTTTGCGGCCCACTGTCGAGGCCGGTAAAAAGCGATCGACGGAAGATATCCACTCTCGCGATATAGGGACGCCGAATAAGAAGCTGTGCTCATGTGATTGGAGTGACGTTGGACATTAGTGCGGGTGGATGCAGGGAAGCGACGAGACCTTCAAATGTGAATTGTCGTGCCCGGGCACGGGCACCAGTTGCCAGCGAATCATACAGCGCCGGGGTAGCGGCAATCTCTTGAACAGCGTCGACGAGGCAGCCTACGATTTGGTCGTGGGTTCTGCACCCAGTGGATACCACGCGCCCGCAATATTGATTGACGATGACACCGGGTCCTCCGAGGTCGGTGCATACCACCGGCAACCCGTGGGCCATGGCCTCCAGAACCGCCATGCCGCCGGAATCTCGCAGGCTGGGGAACAAGAAGAGGTCTGCGGCGCGATAGTAATCGCGAACGTTGTTGTACGGAACCCAGGGGATCCATTCGACAATCTTGGAGAGTCCCAACTCGCGCGCTAATTTTTGCAATCGTTTTCTTGCTGGGCCATCCCCGACAATGGTGAAGCGAACTTCAGGATGTGATTGTTTAAGCTGACCGAACCCAAGGCGGGCTCTGAGCCTCGACTGGGCTCGCAGGCGTAGGCCGAGAGCAGGATGCGGGCCACTAGTCGCCCTCCAGGCACGGGAGGCTCGGCGAGCTCGGAACGGTCCGAGGAAAATGGGGCCTCAGAAGGAGTAAGAGGCCCCTTGTCAGGGTTCAGCCGCCGCACCTGCCGAGTGGACAGCCACTGGAGAATCACCCTGCTTGCCTGGTAAACAGCTTTCCTCCGTTGACAAAGCCTGGTTGAGATGGAGAACAGGGTTACGGCCCCGCAGTGGCGCCTGGGTATGGCTCCGGTTAGATAGCGGGGTTGGACATCTCGGGATGAGGGAACGAGGTGAGCACCAGAGCCACGTCTGGCCGCAACATCAGGCGTGTGAACATTGACGAGAGCCGATATCTTCTCCCGGGTGACAAATCGCGATGATCGATAGTGCAGACCGCCAGGGTTGACCGAATGCGGGCGATACGTATTTTGAGGGCAAGCCGGCACAACTGCAAGACAGTTAGAAGTCCCGCATAACGGGGCTCGTCTTTGCTGCTGGGGTCGCGGAGCGATTGGGCCGGAGTAACGCGCACGGCGCTTGTCCAGCGAAATGCCGGCTCCAGAGAGTGTTGCAGTGCTGTGGCAATGCTCTCGCCCTGGAAGTTTATTTTCGGCCGAGACGATCACACACATACCCGGTTGGTTGCAGGAGGCGCTTCAGGAGAGCTGCGGCGCGGTGCACTATTGGAGAGCGAGTCGGTCAGTAGCCAGTTCCAACGGGGCCGACGCCTCGAGCTCTGAAAGCAGCAGCGCACGATTTGATGCAAACCAGAAGACGTCCTCTTTGACCTAGAGCTCGTTCAAGAGCATTAACCGTTTGCGCTGACCAGAATCTAAGCAGCCACGTGTGGCAGTCTTGCGGGGCGCGTTGATACAGTCCGTGCAACCGCCGCATTTGGCTTGCGTCGATTGATTGCTTCAGGACCTTCTTGATGAAGTAGTAGATGAATTCATCAGGGATCGAGGGCACAGAGAAGTTCTTGAAGGCCCTGCGGCCCTGCAAATTGTCATCGGCTCGCAACCATAGGCGACCTCGTCTGCGGTAATCGCTGCAGCAGTCCGGGTTAAGAAAGCCGAGTTGACGGTCTCCTTCTTTAGCCAACACAAAATAAAATGCGCTGCTTTCATGCTGAATTGCCTGTAGTAACTGGGCGCCGCAGCGGGCCGCAGCTTGGGTCAGCAGCGTGGACACGCGCGGCATATCCTCCGGAAGGACCATGAAGTCAACGTCCGATGGAATTCGGTCTGGATAGCCTTCGTAGCCGCTGAGGATGCAGTAACAGCAATCCCGCCAGGTTGAATTCGTCGATCACTGCGGAAAACAACAGCTGAGCGTATCTGCAGTGCGGCGGAAGACTCGGGCGGGGACATCGGTTGGTTGCGACCGAAATTGAAGGTTCGGCGCTGTGTGCTGGTCTTCCTCGTAAGACAATTCTGAAGAGTCTCTAACAGAAAATCGGAATGCTGTTGTTGCTTTTGCGTTACACGTTGCAGGTACGAATGAGCGAGATATGCAATCTCAAGTGTGCGGCACTGAGTAGCGCTGACGCCGAGTTCATGGGCGAAGTGATTTAGTTTCTCGGCGTGTGAAGCAGGGCGCCGCCTAAAGAGGTAATTCTGAATATGCAGGAAATGAAATGCATCTTGCAGCGGCAATCCACCGCGCCAAGCATCCTCCCAATCCAACAGAGCGGCGCCTTCGGGCGCGATGCTTGATGTTCCAAGGAGCAAAGTCACCATGTACCCAGAAAGCGGGCAATGGATCCGCATCGCATAGATGAGAGAGAGCTGCGTTGATCGTGGCAAGATCGCGCTCAGAAGTCGCAGACCACAGGAGCTGCTCTTGCAGCGCAGCGGTGTGCTCGACGATCGAAGATCGTCTCGCCAGGCAAACGCAGCGCGTGCAGTAAGCGCAAATATTCCGGCAGGAGTCGGCGAGAACCGGACGTTCCCGAAACGAAGGTTTGAGCAGAAATACCCCGATCACGATCGACCAAGAGGAGACGTGGCGAGAAGGTACAGCCCTCCGAAGCCAGGCTGATCAGGACGTCAGCTTCGCGGAGGATTGCTGCGCGGGCGCCATCGTTTATCGGAACCTTGACGATCACTTGGCAAAAACCGGAGGCGGAGTCAAGCAAGTGAATCACGGCTTTGCGCGCTGGCCCGGGGGTTCCCAAGTAAACGGATGGAACCGGATCGTCATCGTTGTTCCAGCCCAGAGAGTTCCAGTCGATACGATCAAGGCCGGAAATTGTTGAGACGGACAGGCCGGGAAGTAGCGCAAGCATCCGATTCGATTAGCCGCACGCACCGCACGCCACCTCAATCGTGAATCCAAGCTATAGGGCGACCAGTTTGCCAGGACAGAATCGAGCTTTCGCTGCCGCGCGGGAAGAAGCCAACGAGGCTGGCCGTTTCGGGATAGAACGAAAAAGTCTTGGCTCACGTCGCCGGACGGCGAAGACTGCCGCAGCGGCGCGAATATCCTGCTGAGCGAGATCAGACGCGAGCAATTAACGAAACCTCGGTTCGATCATTTGCGCGATTTACCAGTGCATCGAAGATCGCTGACTTCATCTGCTGAGTGACCTCATCGAGAGGACGGGCGGCGTCAATGACGCAAGCATTGGGTATTGACTGAAACATCTGCAGGTAAGCCATCCTTTGGCGCCTCGATTCTGCGCAAGAGACTTCGGGCTTTCTCTGTTGCAGCGTCTCAGCAGGAACATCCAGCAGAATGTAAAGATCAGGCGACGGACCAGCCGGCCAACGAACTGGGCAAAACCAAGCGTTGAGGTGGGCAAGCGATAGCGCTCCGGATCGACCAGGACGTCGTGATAGTAACGGTCGAACATGACCAAGGTCGGGTTTGACGGGTCGGGACGAATGACAGCCAGGTACCCGTACCAGTAATCCACCGCCCAATAGAGAAGCTTGAAGATGGAGAAGAGAAATCCGCGCGGCGGTTTTCCGTGTGGGTCAATGATAGGAGGCAATCTAGCCATTGCCGTCTGAACATCGGGCGAAAGTGGAAGCGCTCGAGGTTGCGAAAGATTCTTGAGAGTTCTTGCGTTAACTGCTGAATGGCGGCGGATTTACCAGCCCCGTCAGGGCCGAAGACTGCGACCCAGAGGCCCGGCTGCTTCTTGAAATATACCACTATGCACTTCAAAGCCTTCCGTAGATCACGACACCTACCGCCATTTGGAGGATGGAAGTTACGCCTTTGTCAGCCCACTCTTTGGTGCCGCTGACAGGAACGAACAGAATGTCTCCATCCTGAAGTCCCGGATCGGCCGCCTGGTTAGCCAGAATTTTCTTCAACGGCAAATCGGATTCAACGCGTCCGCTGGGTGCATTGCGAATGAGCCGCGCATCCAGCTTGGCTGTCTTGTTCAAGCCCTTGGCCAAGGCCAAAGCTTGCAGCACGGTGACGGTGTCTTTGTTTTCGATGAGATAGCCGCCGGGCCTACCCACATCGCCGATGACATAGACCACGCCTGCGCGCGTGACCACGATGCGATCGCCGGGCTCGACCTCGAAGTCTTGTTGCTTTATTACTCGCACTGAAGCTACTCAG
The DNA here is from genome assembly GCA_963748225.1 of uncultured Acidobacteriaceae bacterium. Taxonomy (GTDB): domain Bacteria; phylum Acidobacteriota; class Terriglobia; order Terriglobales; family Acidobacteriaceae; genus Bog-257. The sequence continues at coordinate 80,889 of CAVVHW010000003.1, read as the reverse complement.
ATCCACTGTTACACCTGTCCCGCAGAATGCTGGTGCGTAAGGATCACCGCTCTTGGAGCAGAGGGCGTGACTCCACCGGCGACCGATATAAAGTCGAATACCGTGTGCTTGCCCAGCAGGGGATAGACGCCGGGAAGTTTCACTTCACCCATCACTGTCACGCCTTGAGTGGCATATTCGAGCACGAACACCTCAACATGCGGGTGATGCAGAATGTCCTGCTGGCGAAGCCGGTCTTCGACGGACACTTGCACCTGTTCGGCGTGAGCCCCAATACCTTGATCGTTCCGCCCACCGGCAGAGTGATTTGGCCAAGATTGTCCACACGGAACTTGCCTGATAGTTCTGGCGTGTCGAAGACGCGAACGTCGAGCAGATCGCCTGCACCGAGCAGCAGATGCTCTTGCGGCATCCGAGCTCTGGCTCTGAGCTCTATTGTTCCTTTGCGGAATGTTAGGAGATGCGGCGCTCTGTCGAGGCGCGGTAATAGGAGATTGGGAAGAGTGGCCGCGTCCGCACCCATTCTGCGCGAGCAACACTGCATAGAGGCGCCGAATGAAAAAGCGAGTAGCGCGACGCAGTTCAGGGTTGCGATCGCAACCGACATGACGATGCGAGGTCGCCGATCTTAATTAGTTTGGAGTGGTCAATGGATTGCGCCCTCTTTTGCCGTTTTGCCACCTGGCGCCGTAGGAACGGTAATAGCCGTTTTCGTAGCGCAGATCGACTCCATTGAGCACCAGGCCGGCGATGTTTACATTTGCGCGGTGTAATAGAGTCGCAGGTGTGGCAAAGAGCATATCTCGCTGGTCGCGCCGGAACGAACGACCAATACGGCTGCATCCGCACGAGTTCCCAGTACGACAGCGTCGGTGAACATCGATACCGGCGGCGTATCCAGAACAATGTGGTCGTACTCGCCGCGCCAACGCTGAATCAGGACCGTCATTTTCTTCGCGGCAGCGTTTCCGCCGGATATGCCAGCGGCGATCCCTGAAGGAAGCACCGCGAGGCAAGGCAGTTGTTCCAAGCGAGCGATGGCTTGCTCCTGCGGGCATGTGCCGTCAAGGATAGTACTCAATCCCGGGCCTATCGGAATATTGAAAGCCTGATGTAAGGAAGGCTGACGCAGATCGGTGTCCACCAACAGCACCTTCGCCCCTTGTTGCGCCAGTACCGTGGCACAGTTAATGGCGGTCAAGGTCTTACCTTCTGATGGCATTGAACTGGTGATTGCCAATACCTGAGGAGGATTTCCCCGCCGAGAGCAGCAAAAAAGAAGTGCGCAGCGTGCGATAAGTTTCTGCCGCTTGCGAGTGCGGATCTGTGAAGGCGATCAAGCGAAGCTGGTTGGCGCATTTGTCGGCAGACAATTTCTTCAACTCGGCGTCAATGTTGTATTGCCAATATGAGTGGAATTACCGCCAGCACGGGCAGGGCACTGGCATTCTCCGCTTCCTGGCTGCTTCGGATCGTGGTGTCCAAGGCTTCGACGCCAATCGCGGTCATACAAGCCCCAAGCCAAGTCCGTCTCCCAAACCGAGCGCGAGATCCAGACTCGGGTCGGGGATCAACTGGTTTTGAGGGTAGCTGGCCCGGCTCAACCACCGCGATATTTGCGGAGGCCAACCCTGCGACGATCCCGGCTTGCTTCAACTTCAATTGCAAGGTTTCGTAGAGGTCCTGGTGGCTTCGACCTCATGTTTCAGAATGGCGTACTGGGCGGCTCCCTCGTTCAGGTCGAAGGCCTTCTGTTTCTGCTTTTCGAAGCTGGCGCGCAACATGCCCTCGGTGTTGGCGGCGGCGAGATACTCATTCTTGTAACGCTGCGACAGATTCGTACAGTTCTGAGTGGATGCGCTGTCCACCTGTGCGATTTCATTGCCTAGTTCAGCAAGCTTCGGATATCCTTCGCCAAACTTTGTGCTCAAGCGTGCGTAGTCAACCCGCAATTGCGCCTGCTGCGAGCGCAGCACTTCGAGGTGGGCTCAGGTACCGTCGAGGCAATCAGTTCAGGATTTCCAGAGGCGGCGATGCGGTAGCGGGTTTCTTTGACGATGCGGTCGGATTCCGCCGCAGTTAGCTGCTCGTCCACCTGCTTGAGTTTTTCGGTGACGATGTTGTCGGTTTCGTCGACGCCGATTAGGCCTCGTTCCTTCTGGAGATCGGCCAACTTCTGCTGCGACTCGCTGGCTTTGATCTTCAGGTCGTCCATTTGCTTCGACAGCCAGTTCGACACCATCGTGGCCGACTCATAGCTGCTGCGAAAATTGCGTTCGGTGTAGCGTCCGACGGTCGAGTTCACGACGTCTGCGGCCAGTTCCGGGTCCTTTGCCCGAAAGCGCACCGCGATGATGTCGGTCTTGGGAATAACTTCTACCTGCGAGGTCCTTGGCAAAGCGCGACAGCAAAGCATCGCGAACCTCGGGAGACAGATCGGCAAACGACGTGCCCGTAGGTTGTACCCAAGGGCCGGCAAAGTCCTTCCTCTCGGCCATGTTCAACTGCTTCATGACGGCGAAAGCGATGGTGCTGCTCTGCAAGACGGTGACGGCACTCTGCAATTGAACGGTTGGATCGGATGGACTTAATACTCGTGAGGCCATTTGATCGAGCCCTAACGAATTCGTTCCCGCGGGGCTGACTTCGATCCGTGCGAGTGGCTTCGTAGTGGGACTCTTGAGCAGCACGTAACAACTAGCCAGAAGCAGGCATCCGGCACAGCATCCCAGAATCAGCAATTTGCGCCGCCGCAACATAGTCCATAGCTCCGCCAGCACCTGTTCTTCAGCAGGCCCATAGGGGGAGCGGGCATAGCCTAGGTTGTTGGAGACAGCGATCTGTTGTGAGTCAGGGTTAGCGGGCAGCATGGGGAGCAAGTTTTCTGATGGGTTGAAGAGCTGAAGAGGTTGGCAAAAAATTCGGAACCCCAGATTCCTCACCAGCTGAGAACAGCCTCGTCCAGTTCGATCACGCGAAGACGCCGGTGCGCTGGACTGAAGCGGCTGCTACGGGTTGAGGCGCAAGATGAATTCCGTGCCAGAGGTAGGGCATGTTTTCAGTGATCTGAAGCGGACGTCCCACACTGTAGTACAAGAAGCCGGCTAGCCGCCATCTGGCTTGGTGGAAAGAGGTTGCGGCCATCAATGACGATGGGTTGTTTCATGACGCCGCGCAGCTTTTGCAGGTCGAGCTTAGCAAATTGCTCCCATTCCGTAAGCACGAGGAGCGCATCGCGCCGCGAAGCTGCCAGATATTCGTTCTCGGCGTACTCGATGATCTGTCGGAGGTAAGAACTTCCTGCGCTTTCGCGCATAGCTGCGGGATCGTACGCACAGATGCTGGCGCCTTCCTTCAGCAGCTCCTGGATGATCGCAATCGCGGGCGATTCGCGAATATCGTCTGTGCCTCCTTTGAAAGCCAGGCCGAGGACGCCAATGCGCTTGCCTCGCAGCGTCCACAGAGCAGTGCGCACCTTCTTCACGAAGCGCGTGCGCTGCTCGTTGTTGATCCGCACAACTTCGTCGAGCAGGGAAGAATCGGTTCCGCATTGGACGGCGACCGAATGAAAGGCAGAAACGTCCTTGGGGAAGCAGGAGCCGCCATATCCGATACCGGCATGCAGAAACTGCGGCCCAATACGCGGGTCTGAGCCAACGCCGGCGCACACCTGATCGATATCGGCGCCGACGGCCTCGGAGATGTTCGCGACCATGTTGATGAAGGAGATTTTCATGGCCAGGAATGCATTAGAGGCATGCTTGATCAGCTCGGCGCTTTTGGCGTTGGTCACGATGATGCGCGCCCGATTTGGCTTTGGGCCGGGAGCGGGAATCGCATCTTCGTCGCGGTAGTACGCACCTTCCGCCAGTGGACGGTAAATGCTGTACAGCATGGCGGCGCTGAAGTCGTCGTCGACGCCCATGACGATACGGTCGGGATAGAGAAAATCGGTGACTGCCGTTCCTTCCCGCAGGAACTCCGGGTTTGAAGCTACATAAAAATGGCCGGCCGGCGCGCCATTAATTGCCAGCACCTTGCGAATGGATTCGCACGTGCAGACGGGGACGGTGCTCTTCTCCACGATCAGCTTGGGTTCGTTAATGGCGGAGGCGATCTCCGAGGCCACAGACTCGACGTAGGAAAGATCTGGCTCGCCGCTCTCGGCTTGCGGTGTACCGACGGTGATGAATACGGCTTCAGATTCTCGCACGGAGCAGAACTGACCGAGGAGGAGAAACTGAGGCGGCCACCCACGTGACGTTGCAGCAGCTCCGGCAAAAGGTATTCGTGGATGGGTACTTCGCCCCGTTTCAGGGCGGCAATCTTCTCTGGCGTCGGAGTCTACGGAGATGACGTCGTGCCCGATTTCAGCGAGACATACGGCAGAGACGAGGCCTACGTAGCCAGAGCCGACGACCGCAATGCGCATGATTTTCTTCCAGACGAAAAGGAAGACCGGCGGAAGAATTCAGACTCCGCGCGCGGCGAAGAGAAGAGTGTGCAGGAGAATGGCGAAGTCAATAAACAAACTGCGATTGCGAACGTAGTACAGGTCGTATTCGATGTTTTCGTGAATCAGAGAGGCCCGGTCCGCACTCAATTGCCATAATCCGGTGATTCCGGGCTTCACCGATAAGCGCTGACGCTGCAGGGGAGTGTATTGCTCGACGATGAAGGGCATCTCAGGCCGCGGGCCGACCAGCGACATGTCGCCAAGAAGTACGTTCAGAATCTGCGGCAGCTCGTCGAGGCTAGTTTTGCGAAGCAAGCGGCCTAGCGGCGTAATGTGCGGATCATCGCCACGCTTTGGGGAGTAGGCATAGCGGGGCGCATGCCGCGAAACATGGTGCGGAACTTGTACATGGAAAACCGGTAGCCATCTTTTCCGACACGGTTCTGGTGGAACAAAACCGGTCCAGGCGAGTGAGTTTCACCAGTACGGCAATGACACAGAGCAGCGGTGCAAGCACTGCCAGAGATACTGCAGCAGCCGCGACATCCAGTAGCCGCTTGGCCGGCTCGTAAATGAAACCGGTGCGGGCTCGTGACAGATGAGCCAGCATGACGCCGTCGAGTTCGGCATAGTCAATCCAGTAACCCGGTTCAGAGAAATCCTTGGGAACGAAATAGGTGTTAACTCCGGCTGCCGAAAGCTGCGCCAAGGTCAACATCATCGACTCACGATCCATGCTCAGTCGTCGCAATCACCAACACCGACGCATTTAACTCGCATAGCAGCTCCGGGCATATCGGTCCGGCCAGCACCTTTACCGGGTGCTTGTGGTGGTAGGACGATTCGTAGATTTCCAAGCCATGCTTTTGGGGGTCGTCATCAACCACTGCCACCGGATTGAGTCCGAACTTAGGAGAGCGGACGAGCGCCGAATAGACGCGTTTTCCAAGAGTCCCGGCGCCCAGGATGACCGCTCGTCTTGCCCCATAGCCTTTTCTGCGCAGGATGCGCATGCCATGGTAGGTTTCCCATTTCGTCAGCGTGACGGAGATAGGAACCGCCAGGGTGGCGAAAGCTATGACCAGGCGTGACAAAGGCAGGGCAGAGAAGTGGACGAGTAAGAGTGTGAGAAGTACGCTTTCCAGAGTGACTCGCAGGATGCGTTCGGTCTCGCGCACGGCAAGCAGACTCTGGCATGTGCGGTAACCACCGTGCCGCTCCAGCAAAATTACGAAGAGAACGGCGAACGCCGCGGCGCCAAGCAGGACCGCCGACGCCAGGTATTGCGCCTGCTGCCCGACGCCTAACACCCGGTACAAAGCATAAGCGGAGTACACAGCCAACGTAACCGCCAGGAAGTCGAGTGCTCTCTCCGCTGCATTGAGAAGAGGCTCGAGCCGAACTTCTGACTCAGATAAATCTGCACTGGGCAGTGCTGGACTGGGGCGCCGGAGAAAAGAGGCCCTGATGTCCAAGTTGAACTGCCGGGAAAGCCTTGAAGAGGAATCATTTGGATTCGCCCGCTGGACTTAGGTTCGGAAGCAGATTAGGACGAGGTTATTTTGTTTGCAGGACTAACCGATCGTCTTCGACATCGGCTCCGTTGAGGTTGATGGCGACCGACTTCATAATCTGATCCACGGTGATTACGAGCCGGGCAGCGTTCTGCTTGTGCCACCAGAATGCCTTCGCATCCAACGAAGGGTCCATGCTTGACGCGCACCCGGTGTCCAAGTTTTAGATACGGGTGCGGCTCAACATCGTTCGGACGTGCGATGCAAGCGCGCAATCTCTCGATTTCGTCTTCTTGTATGCGAGCAGCTTTGCCGCTCACGGAGACGAGGTTCACTACGCCGACCGTCTGCAGCACCGGAACGCGTTCTGCGTCCGAGACGTGGACGAAAACATAGCCGGGGAAGAGTGGAGCTTGAGAGCGCCGGATTCTATCGGACCAACGGCTCAGTTTGCGTAGTCGGCAAGAGGGACTCGAGACCCTTGCACGATAGCTGGCTAGCCACGTGGCTCTCGTGACGAGAACGCGTGTAAGCGGCCAGCCAGCATCGTGTGTGTTCCATCGGTTTAGGTACTTTTCGCTTGAAGTAACGAGGAAGCATGGCTCCGCCATTGTCAGTCCCATGGAGGAGTCTTGCGAATCGTGATTGTGAGCCAGCGCTCCAACACCAGAGTGCTGGCAGGTATAGTGCTAACGTGCTACGCGTAAGACTGCAATCTTCATGCCATAAATTTTTGCAGGCAGGTTGGCAATCAATCCAAGTGTTATCAATAGGTTTGTCGGGGTGGTGCGGCAAGGGCGGGAGCGGACTCGTCCAACAATTGGACAAGTAGTGTCCAAATGCTGGATTCGCGGTCGGGGGTGCTGGCTACCCGGGGTATGCTGCCTGCGAAAGAAGAAAATCATTTCCCGCGAGTTGCAAGGGTTTGCGCAGGTTGTGACAATGAAGAGCCGGAATTTGTTGCAAATAGTTAACATACCAACGTCCCACAATGGTATGCCGCGTGCCGTTGTAGGCATGGATGTCCAACTTCAGTCTGCCTTGGAGGAGACCAACATGCGGAAATTCTGGCTTGCGGCGCTCCTTGTAGTAATTGCGCTGCCCGTTCTAACACAAGCGTCTGTGGTCAATTTCGGCGGTACCGCCCTGTGCGGTGACACCTGCGCCGGGGTTCAGGTTCCAGACGGCTACGGCGATCCCAACTTCACCTACGGCGGAGCCTGGTACGCTTACGGCAACGTCCCCTACGACTCGAGCTACGCGAATACGTACGGCGCGCCGTCGGGTGCCTTCGCGTACAACGGTTTTGGCGATTCCCCGGTCACAATTAGCAGCTCTGTGCCATTCACCTTTAATGGCGTTTGGGCCAGCACGTGGGCGGAAAATAATCAATTCCAGACTTTCTCTTCGACGACCCTTGAGATCCAGGGGTTTAGCGGGGCCACGCTAGAGGGGACAGTGGTTGCAAATCTGTCTTCAACTAGCTTTGACTTCGTAAGCGCCAATTTCGGTCATACCGTCACGTCGCTGGTATTCACCAACGACTGCGGCACTTGTTCAGGGCGCTGGTTCCTGATCGACGGCATCACCTACAATCAGTCAAGTACAACTCCCGAGCCGGGAACGATGGTTATGTTCGGCTCCGGACTGCTGGTTGCAGCAGGCGCTATTCGTCGTCGCTTCTCTCGCTAGCCAAGGCTAGTTCTTCACTAGGCGGAGCCAGCGGGCTCCGCTTTTTTCATGCCGCTAATTTCCGGCCACTTTCCGAGGCGCATGCAACCGCAGAAGGTATGCCCCGAGGTTGTTGCCAACCGCTTCGAGTCAGCTTCCCACCCAGGCAGTAAAATCAAAATCGAATTGTGTCGATCTGTGCTTTAGGAGGCGCGGGCGAATGCGCGTTCTGGTTACCGGCGGTGCGGGATACATCGGAAGCGTGGTCGCCGACCGTTTACTGCGAGTGGGGCACGCGGTTACCGTACTGGACAATCTGAGCAAAGGCCGGCGACAGGCAGTCCCGTCGCGGGCAGAATTTGTGCAGGCGGATACCGGCGACCAGGAGAGTGTTGACCACGTCTTCCGGACGGGACACTTCAACGCCGTGATGCACTTCGCGGCATTCATTGAGGCTGGCGAGTCGATGCAGCAGCCGGAAAGGTACTTCGAGAACAACTCTGCCAAAACCCTGGGCCTGCTGCAAGCGGTCCTAACGTATCAGGTGCCGCGTTTTGTCTTTTCTTCAACCGCTGCGGTTTATGGAGAGCCACGACGCATTCCGATTATGGAGGACGATCCGCTCGATCCCACCAACGCCTATGGGGAATCGAAGCTGATGGTAGAACGAATACTGAGCTGGTTTCACAAAGCCCATGGACTGCGATATGCCAGCTTACGTTATTTCAACGCCGCAGGCGCCACTGCCGAGCGTGGAGAAGCTCACAGCCCCGAGACCCATCTCATCCCGCTCGTGCTCCAGGTTGCGCTGGGGCAGCGGCCGTCAATTGCGATTTATGGCACCGACTACCCGACCAAAGATGGAACGTGTATCCGCGACTACATCCACATCGATGATTTAGCAACGGCCCACTTACTGGCGCTAGATGGGCTGGAACGATACTCACGCTTGATTTGCAACCTGGGCAGTGGCAGCGGCTTCAGTGTGCGGGAACTTATTGAGGTAGCGCGAAAGGTTACTGGACACAGAATCGCGGCAGTTGAGTCGCCAAGGCGGCCCGGAGATCCGGCAGTGCTGGTCGCTAGTTCGGAGAAGATTCGCCAAGTGCTGGGATGGAGTCCGCAGCATTCGGCGATCGAGAGCATCGTTCGCTCAGCCTGGGAGTGGCATAAGGCCAATCCGCAGCCGCGCGGATAAAGTTGAACGTCAGCAGATACGGCCCTTTTAATTGTTAAAGGGGTCGGTTTGCCTGCGAGCTGGCGGCAAAGCTGGGCGCAAAGCCCGCCACCACCAACGTTTTATTAAACCACAATCACAATCGCAACTCCGCCGTTAGCAGTTGATGCCCCACTAGATTTCAATCTTGGTTCAGGCGGTTTCCAGTACTTCTCTGCCACTATTCTCAGAGCGAGATTTATCGGCAATCAATTACTCGTTGTTGGGAGAAAGCAGATCGCTTACAACTCGTTTGCGAGAGTGGCGCAGAGAGCTATGCTCCTCTTGGCAATGCGTTTCTGGTTTCCACCCTCTCAAGATATAGCTATAGTCCTACTCGCCCTTGCGGCGCTCTTTATGGCCGTTAGAGAACCACTCTCAAAGAGGGAGAAGATAGGCTGCATAATCGTGGCGCTCTCATTGTGTACCGTGGAAATCATCGTATAACAAAAGCCCAAGATCAGCACCACCTAGAGCAGTCAGAGATTAGGGGCTCAAACCGCCCGCTCCCATTTAGAAGAGAGAACGTCTTTTAGTAAGCTTATTATTCACGCCAATCACCTTATAGGTATAACAGGCAGCATCGTGAAAAGTATCGGAGACCAAAGCATAAACCTGGCGATCATCGCCAAGAAGCCTTCGGCGGTCGTGGAGGCGGAAACTGGAAATTTACGGCAACGCACCTTAGAGCTTTCTCAGAAAATGCTCTCTGAATTAATACAGGTGCAGTCGGGACTGGGCTTTCCGTCAAGTGCCAAGAGTGATCGCGTATTCCAGTCAGAGAGGCTTACAGTGCGGTTCCGTAGCTTCCTGCCTAGGATAGTTGAGATCAAAGAAGAATTAGCTAAATTCCATGTAAAAAACGAAACTCTAGACCGAATAATATGGCTCAATTCGCTTCCGCTACAATCGGTTGGTGGCGTGGTGAATTATACGTCTGCCGGGATTTTAGGCTAGCAGCGGAAGCATTAACCCAAATGGCACAGCAACTAGATAAGGGGAGACAGTAGCTATGCTGCCCTTGTTAATTTGCGATATTCAACGTGTTCCGCGTCTAGCATTCTTAGAAGCGTATCGCGGAATAGGTAACGGTTCTTGCGGTTATCGAAGCGAAATGACATTTCGTCAAGGTAAGCTTGCAAATGCTTGGCGCTGATCTTGTGCCACGTCCCTATGATGCCACGCTTGAGCAAGCTAAATGCGCTCTCGACCGTGTTGTGTAGATGTCACCGAGAACATAGGAACCTTCACTATGGTTGATAGTCTTATGCCGATCTTCGAGATTGTTATCCCCGGCAGCCTTACAGTAGGCTGCGAAGTCATCGGTCATAAGCATCTCAACATCTTCGCTGATGTTCTCTTTGATGTACTTCGCCAGCGTTCCGGATTTGCAGTCTTCGGCGTGGAAGAACCGCAGAGCGCCGCCACGCTGACGGATGCCGAGTACTACTTCTTTGTTGGTTCCACTACCGCGCTTGCCGCCGTGTTCAACGCCGCCCACATAGGTCTCATCCATCTCGACAATACCGCCGAGCTTGGGAGCGTTGCTGGCAGCGGCCATAGCAGCACGAATGCGATGACACAAGTACCACGCGGTTTTGTAGCTCTTCTTTCCGAGCATCCTATAAACCTGGCTGGCAGAGATTCCTTTCTTGGATTCGGTCATCAGGTAGGTAATGAAGAACCACTTAGTCAGTGGCAGGTGAGAGTCATGGAACATGGTTCCCACAGTCACGGAAAACTGGTAATGGCATGAATTGCAGTCATACACCTTGCGCTCGTTTACTGGCGTCACCTTATCGTGACCGCAGCGCAAGCACTTTACACCCTTGGGCCAGCGCAGGTGCGTCAAGCTTCACGGCACTTGTCATCAGTTCCAAACTGCTCAACCAACGTCATCAGATCAACGGGAGCGGAGGTCATAGCGTCACCATGCCGAAGAAGATTAAGAAGCACCCAATCGAGATGACCAGCGATGAATTAGCGGCGCACGTGTTCCACCCGAAAGTGCTGAAGGCAGCAAAGAAGCACATTAGCGTTGAACGCGCCGAAATCGCCAGCAAAATCAACCCGAAAGCGTGTCAAATGAATCATCTAGGACAATGTAGCAGGGATAGCAGTTTGAGTCAAGTAGATAATCTTCTTATTAAAATTCTGCAAAAAGTTCTTGACATCTTGGCAAACTGCCCTCATCATCGCGCCATTTAGCTGAACAAGTTGGTCTTCGTTTCTATCTGCTCTTTGGGTACCACGCCTCGTCAATCCATTTCGAGGCTGGGCGAACAAGCAGTCAGTCTTAGTAACTCAGGCAGGGAGCTTTTGTATGGTATCCGCTGATAGTTCGCGGACCAGCAGGAGCAAGGAAGCCTTTCCCCGGGGCCCACTGAACTCAGCGCCGCTCTCTTCGTCCTTGGCTCTTCGCGGCGCAGCATTTCCACTCTTCTTTGTGAGCCAAGGCGCAGCCCCGATTTCACTTCGTCACGAGGAGTTCCCATGCGCCGCTTCCATACTGTCGTTGCTGTTGCTGTGTCTACTGCGTTCTTCGTCTCCGTTTGCTCAGCTCAACAACCATCTACTACGTCGGTTCCCAATCTCATTCGCTACGGCGGGACCTTGAAGGATGCGCAGGGCGTTGCGCTTTCTTCCTCCACCACCGTTGGCGTGACGTTCTCCATTTACAAGCAGCAGGATGGCGGCGCCGCCGTCTGGATGGAAACCCAGAATGTCACGCCCGAGGCTAGCGGTCAGTACAGCGTGCTGTTGGGAAGCACTACTGCGACAGGACTGCCGAGCGACCTGTTTTCGCAAGAAGAGCAGCGCTGGTTAGGTGTGCAGGTGCAAGGACAGCCCGAGCAGCCGCGTGTGCTGCTGGTGAGCGTACCGTACGCCTTCAAAGCGCATGAGGCGGAAACGCTGGCGGGCAAGAGTATTTCTGATTTCGTGCTTGCGAAAGACCTGAGCGCAAATAATTCTGCGGCTAGTGTCGACGGTAGTTCTGGCTCTGGGTCAACCCAAGCGACAGCGGGAAATAGTAACGGCAAATCGGCGTCCCAGTTGGCTACGCTACAAGGTCCGACCAACTTCAGTGGCACGACTACCGACCAGATTGTCAGCGTGGTGCAAAGCGGAACCGGTAAAGCAATCGTGGCGTCGAGTTCAACCGGCACCGCCGTCGTGGCCAGCACCTCGAGCACCACTGCCTCCACGAATGCGGTGTCAGGCACTATACCGGGAGCGGGCGTCGCCATTCTAGGCCATGCCTCATCGACGTCGGCGCAGGGGTATGGCATACAGGGAACCTCCGACAGCACGATCGGTATTGGACTGCTGGGATTTGCGACGGCGACTACAGGGTCGACGTATGGATTAAAGGGCTATTCCAGCAGCACGGCTGGTACCGGAGTGCGGGGATTGTCCACCGCAACTAGTGGAGCCACGACCGGTATAAGCGCGTCGGTCGCCAGTGCGGCAGGCACTGCCGGTGTGTTTAATAACACTGCGGGCGGCAAGATCTTAAGCGGGCAGAACAACGGCGCGGAAAAGTTCGCTGTGGATGGCAGCGGAGATGTGAATGCCAAGGGTAACTACGTCGGTCTCGGAAGTGTCAGCGGAAATCAACTGATCTCAACGGTGGCGACCGGCACAGCACCATTCCTAGTGACCTCGAGCACGCAGGTGCCGAACTTGAATGCGAGCACGCTAGCAGGGAACCCGCCAAGTTCATTTGCTTCGTCTTCCGGCTCACCGAACTATATTCAGAACAGTACCTCGATGCAGTCCAGCGCCAACTTTAACATCAGTGGCAAGGGAACCTTGGGCGGCTCGCTGTCGGCGGCCAATGCGGTGGCCGGCGGGACTGCAGTTACTGGCAACGACACAGCTACCACCAGCACCAATGGTTCCTCCGGAATTGCCGGATTTCTTCGTAACGACGTCAACGGGACTGCCGTGTATGGGGAGAATGACGTCGCCACCGGGGGTGTTGCCATATTCGGCTATGACGCGGCTACAGCCTCCGCCGCCACGGCTGCCTTGTATGGTGTCAGTGCCAATGGCTTCGGCGTGCTCGGTCTGGCTAATGCAGCCACGGGCGGTGCGGACGGAGTGCGCGGAAGAACCAACAGTAATGGCGGCGTAGGGGTGCGCGGCATCAACACCGCCGACGGAGGTACCGGTATCTTCGGCGTCGCCAGGTCCACCAGCGCCACCATTAGCGCCTATGGTATTTCTGGCCTGACCGATGCATCTGGGCAGAACTCGGCGGGTGTCACCGGCTTTGCGAACGCCACCACCGGCCTGGTTTACGGCGTTTCTGGTTCAACCAATAGCACCACGCAATATGCCGCCGGAGTGAGTGGCTACGAAGGCGCCACCACCGGGCAAGTCTTCGGCGTAAATGGATCAACAAACAGCACTACCGATTATTCGGTGGGCGTGAGTGGCTACGAAGGCGCTGCTTCTGGCGTAGTCTCCGGGGTAAGTGGAGGAACCAGTAGTAACACGAACGGTGCGGCGGGAGTCAGCGGCAACGCCGGGGCGACGACCGGTCAGGTGTATGGCGTCTTCGGGTCAACGAATAGCATTACGACTAGCGCGGCAGGAGTCAGCGGCTTCGAGGGCGCGACCACCGGCCAAGTGTACGGCGTTGGCGGAGGAACGAACAGCACGACAACCAATGCCGCAGGCGTTAACGGCTTCGAGGGCGCAACCACCGGCCAGGTGTTCGGCGTTTCCGGAGGAACGAACAGCAGTGGTCCAGGCGCTGCCGGAGTGAGCGGGTTACGAGAGCGCTACCAGCGGTGGAAACTTCGGTGTAATTGGAGGAACCGCGAGCAGCGAAGGCGTAGGAGTGGCTGGCTATGCCAGCGCCACGACTGGAAACACCTTCGGCGTACAAGGCTCGACGGCCAGCAGCCAGGGAGTTGGAGTAGTGGGCTGGTCTCCAGGCGGAGTCGGTATTGCTGGGGTCAATCAGAGTTGTACCGGTTCCGTGTGCACGCCTACGACGGGAACCGCCGGCCAATTTACGACGGCGGCGGGCGGAACTCTTCTGCAAGGCATCGGCGGAGGGGCCACTAAGTTCACCGTGGACTCCAGCGGCAACGGCTTCTATGCCGGCAGCCTGCACGTTAACGGGTCGATCACAGCCGGCACGAAGGACTTCAAGATCGACGACCCAATCGACCCCGCGAATAAGTACCTTTACCATACCAGCGTCGAGTCGCCGGACATGTTGAACATCTACAACGGCAGCGTCAAGCTGAACGCTCGCGGCGAAGCGTGGGTTGAGTTGCCAGCCTATTTCGAATCGCTGAACCGCGATTTTCAGTATGTGCTGACCGCGCTTGGCAGGCCTCAGCCAACTCTCTATATTGCACAAAAAGTGAGAGGCAACCGCTTCAAGGTGGCAGGAGGCAAACCCTACGGGGAAGTGTCGTGGCAAGTGACTGGCATACGCCATGACGCGTTTGCAGAAGCGTATCGTGGACCTGTCGAAGAGGAAAAACCGACGGGGGAGCGGGGCACCTATCTGCATCCCGAGCTGTTCGTGTGCGAGCAGCGACAAGAACTTGAACGCGCGCCTGCAGCACTGAAATCGCATTCAGACTCAAGCAGGCCGCGCTTATCGCGGGTAACAAGTGGGGATTCAGGGACCGGGTGGCGGAACTCAACCCATCGAGTTCCGCCGCTTCATTTTGCAGTCAACAGTTATCCAGCAAGCGGCTCAGGCGCGCGGATAAACTCTGGAGCCCATACGGTACATCTGAAGTCCAAGTATATTCGCCAGACTCGAAGTTAGAGGCAGTTAATCATCACAGCGCGATAGCTTGTTCCATCGAGTCAGACACTGCCACCAAAGCGCTACCTATCTAAAGATATATTTCAATTCTGTTAAAAACTTCTTGACATACAGGAGAGGTAGTTCGACTATGGCCTAATTCTTGGCCGAGAAATTCCGCTAGTCGGCTACACACGTAGGACGCCTCGTGACCCTTTTCGAGGCGTGGGCGATCAAGTATTAGTTTGTTTAGAAAATCAGGCAGGGAACTCCTGCATGTATCCGCCGACTAGTTCGCGGAGCAGCAGGAGTAAGGATGCCTTTCCCCTGGGCGCTACTGAAGTAAGCGCCGCTCTCGCCGTCCTTGGCTCTCCGCGGCGCCATGTTTGCCACACTTCTGTTTTGTGAGCCAAGGCGCGTATTCCATCGAGCAATCAGCCCGCAGCGCGCGACGAGAGTTCCAATCGCTCCGCCTTGGGCTATAGAGCGTAGCAAGGGCGCCATTCTCAGGGGCCCCCCACAACCTAATCAACTTGGTTCCACAAAGGAGAACCTATGCGCCGTTTCCGCACAACCATCGTTGTTGCTCTCGCTACTTTATTGTCCTTCTCCATTTGCACAGCACAACAGATAACCACCACCTCCGTTCCCAATCTCATTCGCTATAGCGGGACCCTGAAGGACGCGCAGGGCGCTGCCCTTTCTTCCTCCGCCGCGGTCGGCGTCACCTTCTCCCTCTACAAGCAACAAGAGGGCGGTGCCCCCGTCTGGATGGAGACGCAAAACGTCACGCCTGATGCCAATGGCCAATACAACGTAATTCTGGGCAGCACCACGGCTACGGGATTACCTGACGATCTATTCTCGCAACAGGAGCAGCGCTGGCTAGGTGTGCAGGTCCAGGGGCAAGATGAGCAGGCACGCGTGTTACTGGTGAGCGTGCCTTATGCCTTCAAAGCGCACGAAGCGGAAACCCTGGGTGGGTTGCCCGCCTCGGCATTCGTTAAGGCTCCGCCCACGGATACGTTGAGCGATGATTCCAATAGCACAGCCTTGAACGCGTTAGAAAATAGCGGGAAGGCTGGAGGCAAATCGAATGGAAAAGGCGTTCTCAATTCCCGAAAGCCACCGGCGTGTACCGGCGTCATAACCGCCACCCTGGGCAACCCTCTAAATGTCATACCCATGTGGGACGGTTTAAGCCTTTGCAATTTAGTTAACACTCCGACGGGCGGAACAGCGATTATCCAAGGCAATCTAACCGCTAACTCTTATGCAATCGGTATCAACACGGTGTTGGGTGTCTCGGCAACGCGAAATCTTTTCGTCGGCGAGTTCGCGGGCACAAATAACACTGGTAACTTCAACACCTTCGTTGGGTGGAATTCTGGTGATAGCAATACGGGAATCCAAAATACCTTTGTCGGCATCGAGACTGGTCCCGGCAACACCGGAGGTCAGAACGCGTTTTTCGGCTACCGGGCGGGCTTTAACAATGCTGCCGGAAGTTCCAATACTTGTATCGGCTACCAGAGTTGCTACACGTTCAACGCAATGAATAACACCATTGTAGGTCGCTCCGGTGGTTTTTTTAATAGTGGAAACAACGTTACCTTTCTAGGCTTCGGTGCCGGTTATAACAACACAGCGGATAACAACACTTTTATTGGCTACCAAGCCGGCACGAGCAATACAAGCGGTTACTACAACACGTTCGTCGGCTACCTTGCAGGCACGAGCAACACCACTGCCAGCAACGGTACATTTGGCCAAGAGAACACGTTCGTCGGCTACCAAGCCGGCATGGGCAGTAAGACTTCGCAAGGCAATACGTTCGTGGGAAGCAATGCTGGTCTGGTCAGCGGGAGTAATCACCCGAACGACTGCTGTAACACATTTGTTGGCAAGAATGCGGGTATGACGTCGCAGACCTCCAACAATACGATGGTCGGTTACAGGGCGGGCGAATCCACCACTGGTGGAACAAACACCCTCATAGGCAACAAGGCCGGTGCTGCCAACACTACTGGAATATTTAATACCTTCTTGGGGGCTGACGCTGGTTTCAACGACAATGGAACAGGTAATACGACCGGATCCCAAAACACCTATGTCGGGACAACCGCAGGCGGGGGCGGCGCGGGCCATACCACCACCGGAAGCAACAATATCTTCCTTGGGTATGGCGCGGGGGTCGCGGAAGGCAACGTCAGCAACAACATCGAAATTGGCGCCACTGGGCCAGCCCACGAGGCCGGGTCCGGTCCAAGCAACCAAATCCTCATCGGCGTGGTAGGCAAATATCGTCGAGACGCGGGGACACAAACCGACACGTACATCCAGGGCATCTACATGGCACCGCAGCCGATCTTCCTGCCGAAACCCGTTTGCGTCGATATGATACGGGAAGCTCTGGGCGGATTCACCTAGTACTGCACCTCCTGCAGTCCCAATCTCTTCCCGCCGCTTCAAAGAAAACATTTTGACATGGGCGACAGCTGTAGCCGTCTGTTCCAGTTGCGACCGGTCACCTTCTTCTATAAGCCGCAGTACGACGATGGATCGCACCTATTGCAATATGGCCTGATCGCGGAGGAGGTGGCCAAGGTCTATCCTGAGTTGGTGGCTTACGACCAAGATGGAGCACCCTACACGGTGAAGTATCAGTACCTCGCTCCCATGCTGCTGAACGAATTGCAGAAGCAGCACGCAGTAGTCGCAACGCAGCAGGATGTGATCAAGACGCAGCAGGAGCAGATCCAGACTCAGGGACAACAAATTGCAGACTTGCAGCAGCGGCTGTCGAGGTTAGAGTCGCTCATCGACAAAAAGTAGCAATGCTAGAGACAAGCGTAGCGGAACTCAACCGATCGAGTTCCGCCGCTTCAGTTTGCAGTCAGGAGTTCATTCAGGGAGCCGTGGCGAGACGCGGGGAGCACGTTCATAACACCGAGGATTCTCTGGGATCACGTTGATTCCGAGACAGCTCTATGCATTTAGCAGTTCACCCCTAGCGTTTCGGGGATGCGGTAACAAACCTTTACCTCGGGCGCTAAACCGCGATCCCACGGAACGGACGGCAGTTATGCACGCCTGAACAGGCGTGCTCTCCGCTCAGCGGCTGAAGCCGATACAGCTCGACCGCTGACTTGCGCCGCTGAAGCGGTGCTCCACCCTGTGTAGCTAAGGTGAAACTGCTCTAATGTCTGGCCAGCCCGTAGGTCTGATGCCACGGCATATTCAGAAAAACTGAGATGGTGCCCGATCCAGCATTTGCCACAACCAGGTCGTTGCTTCCGACAACCGCGGCAGGTTTCAAACCGAAGCGACCGGTGGCAACCGCAATGGGGTCTCTGCCTGTGCCGTAAGTACCTTGTGAGGTGAAGCCTCCACTCTGGACGCCGGTGAGAAGAAACATAGTGTCATTGAGATTGCTGACAACCGCCAGGTCCGGTTTGCCATCTCCGTTGAAGTCAGCAGCGATCAGGGATGCGAGTCCGAATCCACCGTCGTAGTCAATATTGGATTGGAAAGTGCCATCGCCGTTGCCGTCCAATACGGAAACACGACCGTAGATGTCGAGGTTTGTAGCCAGCGCCAAATCTAACTTACCGTCTCCGTGGAAATCGCCGGCGACGACGGACACGGGATTTTGGCTGGTCACATAGTCAACCTTGCTGACAAATGTGCCGTCGCCATTATTCAGTAACACGGAAACCAGTCCCGGCCCTACACCGTTGAGTGGAGAACCACTGTTAGCGACGGCGAGGTCAGGCTTGCTGTCCCGGTTGAAATCGGCGGCCACCACAGAAGACGGCTCTGGGCCGGTGGCATAGGCTGTCGGTTCCTGGAAAGTACCGTTGCCGTTGTTCATCAGGATGGAGACGGTGTTGTCACCTTCATTCGTAATGGCCAAATCCGGCCCGCCATCTCCGTTGAAATCGGCGACGGCGATACCACTAGGACTAACACCAACCGAATATGTGGCCCGCAAGACGAACCTTCCGTGGCCATGGTTGAGCAGGATGGAAACGGTATTATCGCCGGAATTCGTAACAGCCAAGTCCAGGCGGTGATCTCCATCAAAGTCGGCCACAGCGACACTACTGGGATACAAGCCTACAGAGTAGGTCGAACCAGGTAGAAATGTACCCTCCGGTGTACCAAAAAATATGGATATAGTGTTGTCGCCGTTATTCACAACCACTATGTCGAGCAATCCATCGCCGTTAAAGTCGCCAACCGCAACGGCGACGGGTGCGTTACCGCATTGATAATCCTTGTGGGATGGAAAGGTGCCATTGCCATTTCCCAGAAGTACCGACACCCGATTGACGTCTCCGTTGATAAACGCCAGATCAAGCAATCCATCATGGTTGAAATCGGCAGCGACAATCGCCAGTGGATCGTTGCCAGTGCCATAGGACACTACACTCTGAAAGGTGCCGTCGCCCTGGCCTAGGAGAATCGAGACGGCACCGCCTCCTCGATCGGATGTGCTGGCAGTGACAGCCAGGTCGATTTTGTGGTCGCGATTGAAGTCTGCCACAACCATCTGGCTGGGACCAAAGGCAACAGCGTAGTCCACTTTAGGTGCAAAGGTGCCGTCCGGTTTGCCTATGAGGATGGAAACAGTGTTGTCGGCGGCATTGGTGACAGCCAGGTCGGGAATGCCGTCGTGATTGAAGTCGGCCGATACTACCCAGGTTGGTGCTTGACCAGTGCGATAGGAGACTGGCATCTGAAAGGAGCCATCCCCTCGGTTCTGAAGAATGGAAACTGCGTTGGTGCCGTTCAGAGAGACGAAGTTGGTGACCGCGAGGCTTAGTCGGCCGTTTCCGGAAAAGTCAACCGTTGTTAAAGATCCAACACCCGAGCCGGCAGGGAAGTCTCCATTGCTGCGAAACGTGCCGTCACCATTGTTGAGGAAAATGGAAACCGTACCGGGAACGGGGCGGCCAAGGCTAATCGCATTGGCAACGGCCAAATCTATCTTGCCGTCTCCATTGAAGTCGCCTGCAGCGATCGAGACGGGATCCGATCCGGTAGCGTAGGACGAAGAAACCTGGAAGCTGCCATCACCGTGGTTAAGCAGTACCGAGACTGATCCCTTGCCGCAACTAACCTGGCAATTCTGGTTGGCCACCGCCAGATCAATTTTCCCATCGCCATTGAAGTCCGCAGCGACGATCGCAATGGGACCAGAGCCGACCTCGTAGTCAGCACTTCTGGTAAAGGAGCCGTCCGATTGTCCGAGAAAAATCGTCACCGTGCCGTCATCATGATTGACGACGGCCAAATCCGGATTGCCATCCCCGTTAAAATCGCCGGTGACGATGGCATCGGGAGTTGTGCCCGTCACGATGTCCGCTCTGCCGAAAACGTAGGGTTGGGCAGCGTGAGCCAACCCGCCAGATAGGGACAGTAAGCAGCTAACCAGGAGAGTTCCCCGCATCTTCATACAAGCCTTCCTTCCATCCTGATCGGAAGCGTCTAAAAGCAAACGCCTACCGATGACCACAGCAAGTGTGTGGTTATCCGCGGTAGGCGCCCCGAATCGACTAACTGTCACGAGTTCGTAACAAAGTAGCAGGCATCTCGTGAAAACGCACGATTAAAATGCACAGAGATTGCCGGAGGCCCTTGACGGAAGCGATACCTTGTCGGCCCAGGTAAACCCATGAAGCTTAGGGTCGGTGCGGCGGCTGCGATTGGCTTTCTGCTGCCGCTGGTGTGCGGATTCATCGCCGTGTTGTTGCTCAGCCCTAGGCCCAGCAATTTCTGGATCGCTGCAGTTCTGCGTATTCCTTATGTGCTATGTCCGGTCTTGTTGCCGAGCGACAGCTCATCTACGTGGTGGTATCTAAGCCCCTTGACCAACGCTGCGCTATACGGCTCTATCGCGTATCTGTGGCTCAGGGTGAGGAAGACTTATGCGAGCCAGATTGGCTGACGCTCATTGCGCCATTGGGAGTTCGACCTGTAAAATCTAGAGTACGCGGTTCGTCTCCTTCAATTTCCCCAATTTTTGATCTTGTTTTGCAATCCAGAGGCGAGTTGTGTGCGAATCTGCGCGGTCGTTCGCGCTCGATGCCGAGCGTCCGCAAATGGAGCATGAAGTTGAGAACTGGCAAGACAGCAGTGATTGTCGGCGCACAATGGGGCGACGAAGGCAAGGGCAAGATCGTTGACGTTCTCTCCGAACGCTTCAAGGTAGTGGCGCGCTATTCGGGCGGCCACAATGCTGGACACACGGTTACGATCAAGGGCAAGAAGTTCATCCTGCAACTCATACCCTGCGGAGTGCTGCGCGAGGGCTGCCGCGGCGTGATCGGCAATGGAGTGGTGCTCGATCCGTTTGCTTTCATGAAGGAAGTGGACGCGCTGCGCGCCACCGGAGTTCGCGTCGACGGCAATCTGTTCGTCAGCAACCGCGCCCACGTGATTCTTCCCTACCACCGCATGATTGAACTGGCTTCCGAGAACGCTCCCGGGCGCGTGAAGATTGGTACAACCTCGCGCGGTATTGGCCCAACGTACGAAGACAAGATGGCGCGCAGCGGATTACGCGTGCAGGACCTGCTCGACAAGACCCTGCTGAAGAAGCATATTGAGAATGCCTGCCGCGAGAAGAACACTATCGCGCACGCGCTGTTTAACAGCGAGCCGCTCGACCCCGACAAGATGTTCGCCGACTACGCGGAGATCGCGGACCGTGTTGCTCCCTTCGTGACTGACACGGCACTATTGCTGAACCGGGCCATCGCTCATGGCGAATCGGTGATGTTCGAAGGGGCGCAAGGCACCATGCTCGACATCGATCACGGGACTTATCCGTTCGTCACCTCGTCGAGCGCGACGTCGGGAGGGGCGGTGACTGGCACCGGCGTGCCGCCGACGGCAATCAACATGGTGATCGGCGTAACCAAGGCTTATTGCACGCGCGTAGGAGAAGGTCCGTTCCCGACGGAATCGCACGATGCTGTCGGCGAGGCCCTACGCAAAAAGGGTAACGAGTTCGGGGCCGTAACCGGCCGTCCACGGCGGACGGGATGGCTGGATTTGCCACTGCTGCGTTATTCCAACATGGTCAATGGCACCAGTTGGCTGGTGGTGACCAAGCTCGACGTGCTGGATGATCAGCCGGAGATCCCGATCTGTGTCGGCTATAAGATCGACGGGAAAGAAACCCAAGAGATTCCCGCGCAGATTTCGGGGTACGAGAAGATTGAACCGATCTATACCAAGATGCCCGGCTGGCGGTCGAGCACATTCGGCATCGACAGCTACGATCAACTGCCGCCGAAGGCGAAACGATACTTGGAATTTGTCGAAAAGGAATCGGGCGCCAAGGTCGGTATAGTTTCTACCGGTCCCGACCGCGAGCAGACCATGTTCATCGCGGAGTTCGCGAAGACTTTGGACAATGTCAGCGGAGCATAAAAGCACCTGCGCGGTGTGGAGGATGAAATGGTTGTACTGGCCGTAACCTGGATGGCAAGACCGGGGCGCCAAGAAGAAGTGGCCGGGATATTCGGTAAACTGCAAGCCGCTTCACGGCAAGAGCCAGGCTGTCTGATGTACATCGTGCATCGGCACCGGACCGACGCCACGCGCTTCTTCATCTACGAGCAGTATCGCGATGACGCCGCGTTAGAAGCCCATCGCCAAACGCCTCACTTCCAGGAGTACGCGATCAGGGCGCTGCAAGACATCGGCGAACGTAAAGAGGGCGAGCTCTTTTCGCCTCTAACTGCGGACTAGATCAATTCACAAATTGGCAGGTTTGGAAGCACGGGTAGCGCGGCCAACAGCGTTATATGCGGCGGTAAGCGCCGCACTACCCGAACATGCTCAAGCGCGACTTCCTTGCAGACTCTTTAGCCATGCATTGCTTATCTGGTCTGCAGTCCCAGTGAGCAATCGGTATTGACGTTCTGGATGAAGATATCCGACTCGCCATTGCGGTAGTCTTGCCACGCAGCAGTGGCCAGACCGGAAGGAGCGATACCGGCCCATACCCGGGCCTTCTGCGAAGTCGCATTCGATACCGGGAACTGCGAGCATACGGTGTTGCCTGCGCCATCCAGTTTCACGCCGTACAGGATGCCATTGCCTGTGACCTGCTGATCGACCCAGAAGGCAAGAGCGCCGGTGCCGATCTGCACATTCTGCGGATTGATCTGGGCATCGTTGCCCAGCGGGACGATGGTAAGTCCGGAATCACTCCACTGGCGCGCGCCCGCCGAGTTGAACTTCTGTGCCGAAATCCCCTGCACGGTCTGGAATTGGTCCAGCTCCGTCCAGAACATGAAGACTTCCTGCGTCGCAGGGTTATAAGACGCAGTCGGCGATACACGTGCATCCGTGCCGGTAACGGCTCCTGCTGAACCGTTGTGTCCGAAAGCCTCCGTACCATTACTCAACACGTGCTGCGCGAACACCTGCAAGGTGGGGCTGGAGCTGTACCACGCGAACACCGCGCCGCCGTTTCCGTCCGACAGAAAATAAGGGAAGTTTCCATTCTGCAGCGAACCGCCGTCATAGACGTGAACATGCGAGGCGCCCCACAACAACTGACCCGTCCGCGAGATCTTGTTGGCGTAAAGCAGGCGGTTGCCGCGTCCCATTTGCCGTATCCACGACACGATGACCGAGCCGTTGTCTGAGGCGTGCAAATCCGCCAGTTGAAAGTTCGCACCCGACTCGCTCAACACCATCTTGAAAGTAGGAAGGGCGGCACTGGCGACGGGAATGCCGTTACTGGTGAGCTTCTGTACCACTACGTTGCTGTCGGAGATCCAGGCGACCACCACTCCGCCGTCGCTAGTAACGGTGATCTTTGGATTTGCGTGAAAACTGGAATCGTTCGTCAGCTGGACGCCGGTTGCTCCCCACAGCGGCTGGCCGGTAGGACTCATCTTGACGGCTGTAACCTGCGCATTGGAT
Source organism: uncultured Acidobacteriaceae bacterium (assembly GCA_963748225.1). Lineage (GTDB taxonomy): Bacteria > Acidobacteriota > Terriglobia > Terriglobales > Acidobacteriaceae > Bog-257. The sequence goes on along the minus strand of CAVVHW010000003.1, from coordinate 57,304 downwards.
CCGAAACGATCGTCAAGGAACGCCAGCACGGCGTTGCCGCTGGCGTCGGTCGCCAGCCCGTAGTCCTGTGTGGAACTGAGGGTCAGTTTGGCAATTTGCACCCCGTCATGCGGAAACTGCTCGACTCCGTTTGCGTTGAGCATCTGATAATAGACGTCATATCCGTGCGGCGGGAGATCGTTGGGATTATTGTTGAACCAGCTCACATACCAGCTGTTGTTGGGAAGGGCCGCTGTCTTGGGTTGGACCTGATCCGCCCCGGGAATGTCCGACAGGGCGAGATTCTGACCGGGATTGGATGACCACTGTGCGAAGGCGCTCGATGTCATGATGAGCGCCGTGCCCAGGACCGCTGCACGTAGGAAGTTCTTCATTGTATTGTATTCTCCTCATCACCGGACTCTGCCGGTTTGTCTAGAGTGGAAAGGGCCGTCGGGAAAGTATACCGACTTCAACGCGGGAAGCACTGTAGCTGCCTAAGCCCACTTACGAAGTTTCTGCGTCTTGAATTTCAGAGCCGCCGGAACAACCGATATCATGAGGGCGCTGCCCGGTCCCGGTCGTTGCTCCAGAGCAACGTTGGCTCAGACTGGCCTGTAGGTACCGATTGAGAGGATGCCATGCTCCGCCGGCGCTGGCGACGAGTCAAGGTGTCGTCTACCGCAGGCTCCAAAAGGCACGGCCCTTCAAATGCGGTCTGCGCTTCATGTACTAGTCGCGGCGGGCGGGGTTTTGGCCTCGTGCATCTCCGCGCGCAGAATATCGAAGACCGCAACCAGTACCGACGCCACCACCGGGCCCAGGAATAATCCCAGAAATCCGAACGCTTCTACGCCGCCGAAGATGAAGAAAAGCAGGACCAGCGGATGCAACTCCACGCGTCCGCCGACTATCCATGGTCGGATGATGTTGTCGACGCTGCTGACAACCACGATGCAATAAATCAGAAGAAACACGCCCTTCCCAATGGAACCTGTTACCAGCAGGTAAATCGAAACGGGAGCCCAAATCAGCGCCGAGCCCACCACCGGAATGATGGAAGCAAAACCGGTAGCCAGGCCCAGCAACAGAGCTGACTGCATGCCGATGAAGTGCAGGGCGATGCCGAGAAGAACGCCCTGCGCCACCCCCACGGAGAGAATCCCATAGACGTTGGCGATGATGGTGTCGGAGATGTTCCGATACAAGCGCGCCACCTGCTCGCGTGAAAGAGGGAGCAACGCACCGGCGCGATAGGCCCATTGCGCTCCGTCGCGAAAGAAGAAGAACACCACGACGAACGTGATCAGCGCGTCGGTGATGAAGCGGGCAATCCCGCCTAAAACATTCGCGCCGAAGCCCACCAGCCAGACGCTAACCTTCTGCGCATTGGCGCTGACTATAGCTCTCAGGTCGTACTTGGAGAGGTCAACCCAACGGCCAACATAGTGAATGGGACCATTCGCCAGGTTCACCACCAGCGACGGGAATCCGCCCTCTTCAATGCTTCGGCGACCCAGGTAGTGCGCGGCCGCCAGCGCTTCGTTGGCCGCGAGCACGGCAATGATGAAGCCCGGCACCGCGAATAGCAGGACCAGCAGCAGCGTGGACAGCAATGCCGAACTCCCCGGTCGACCCTTGTTCCAGTGCAGGATGCGCTCGTGCAGAGGATAAAAGACGACCGCGAGAATGATGGCAAAGGCGATTGGCTTCAGGAAGGATTGCGTAATAACAAACGTGAGCCCAAGCACAGTCAGCAACAGCGCGGACAGAAATATGATGGTCGTGCGCTTGGGGTTCATAGGCGAGTCTGTAGAGGGCAGAAATTGCGCGTTGTGGCTGCCGTCAGAAGCCTCCTCGGAAGTACATGCAAGGCTACAGCAAGTTTCAGTTGTACCACGAGCAACGACTAACCCGGCTCCACTATTGCTCTTGCCGTCGGTAGGACTTTGGTCCATGTTGTGGAGAGTTGTTGCCCAGGCCGCGATGTTTTACGCTGTACCAATCGTCAAAGGTACGTGCACGGTCACAATTTACCCAGGAGATTTTTCCCGATGAATCTGCGCCCGCTTTTCCGCCTTGCTGCATTGATATTGCTGCTAACTACGGCGTGCCTGCTCGGCTTTGCCCAGGGACAGCTGCTTCCGGTTCCACTTGACACCCGGCTCGATCTCACCCTCAACACCCCGCTATCCTCACAGTTCTCGCACCCCGGCGACCAGTTTACCGCCGACGTAGCCGACGGCCCGTACAAGGGAGCAATTGTTCACGGCACGGTCCGCTCGGTCAGCCAGTCCGGACACTTCAAGGGATCGGCCGAGATCCTGCTCAGCTTCGACCGCATCGTTTTGCGTGACGGGCGGCGCGCCAACTTCGGCGCCGAGGTTATACAGATTTATCTCCATGGCGACAAGGTCGGAAACGAGGGCGCCATTGAAAGCTCGGGACAGGGTAAGTACACCTGGCTGCGCGCCGGACTGGGTTCAGCAGTCGGGGCTGGGCTGGGCGGAATCTTTGGCGGAGGCGAAGGGGCAGCAATCGGCGCAGTCGCCGGTGGAGGCGCGGGAGCCGCGTCCAAGGCCCTCAGCAAAAAGCAGCAAGTCGAACTGCAAAGTGGCACGGAGCTCGAAGTACAAGTGTTCAGAAGCTGAGCATGGGCTATAACCCACGGCTCAGGACAAAGTCAGCGTGCAGGTGAAACAGCTGTTGTCCTTTGCAGGTTGCAAGGTGGCACTGACGTTAGCCGGAGTTGTGCCGATGCTGCACAGATACAAAAGCGCGCTAAGCGCGGGCTTCGACCAGTCGGGATCGACATCCGACTTCACCCACTTTTGCAGCGTGGCGATTAATGAAGCCCAATTTGCTGGCGTGTTGACCTGGGCGGAGGCGGTGGCCAGCGTGTGCAAGTCGTCGCAAAGATTCATGAAGCCGGCGCTGGCCAGCAGAAATGGCTGATACGTCGGCCAACGATCTCCGAAAAGACTCTGCCCGGCAGCCATATAGCTCCCAACATTTCGGCGATCCGGCACGTGGTTGTCATCTGGAAGATCACCGATCTGGTAGTTAGAGGCCACATTCCACTGCATCCATTTATCGTAGTTCAGCTCAGCGACCGCACCCGACAAATCTTTCATCAGGCGCTTAACCGAAGTTTGGAATATGTCCCAATTGTCCTCATCTTGTTCCTGGGGCAGAGCCGGTGGACGGGTCTTGCCATTCTGGTCCACGGTATAGGCTGAACACGCCAGCTTTTGATAGGCAGATGGCTTAAAGACGGTGATCAAGCTTAGTTTCTTCTTCCCATTGTTGGCTACAAACGCCGACATTTTCTGTTGCGCAGACTGCACAGTGGAATTAGCTGCGATCGACCCGATAGAGTTGGCGATCCTATTGGCTTCTTTTGGATTATTAGTCTCGGACAACTCGATATATAGATCGACTTCTGCTTTTTGATAGTTGCCCCCGCTGGTATCTTCCGTCGCGGTAGCTACAAAGTGAATTGTGGCAGTTTCGCTAGCTGATTGAATCGAAAACTGTGATTCCTGCCCGATATCAACAAAGATCCGAATGCTGCCATCGGGCGCCAGCTTGGTTACCGAGTTCTTGAAGAAGTCGCTAGTCTGCGTCAGCTTGAACAGGTTGAAGAAGTGCAGCTGAATGCAGGAAGAGTCCTTCAGATTCTCCGAGACGCCAGAACCAGGCTGCAATGTAAAACCGCCAATCTGCAGCGCCTGGACAACATCACCACTCATGAGCGCGACCCAACTCTGTTTGGCCAGGCCTTGGGCCGTCACCGACGACAGATCGACCTTGAAGTTGAACAGCACACAGCGACCACTCTGCTGCGACAGGCTCAGCATTAATCCGGCATCGCCCTTGTGATCGGAAAGCCACGAGTTTGCTTTTCCAACGAGGCTGGTCTGGAGGTCGCCTGCCAAGGAGGCGACATCGTTTGCCATGTTTGGCGATCCACCGCCCGTTACCTGTTTGATGGTGGTCGCGAGTTGCTTGGGGTCGACTGTGCAGGAAACAGACGTCGCTGATACACCAACAGTTATGCCCACCGACTGTCCGGTCTCGTCGTCAGCAGACCTCACCAGGTATAGGAGCGCAGTATTCGTATCGACCCTCTGGACGATCACGCCGAAGTGGTCGGTGTGCTTGTAGGTCAAGGAGGCTTTCGCTCCCGCATTGATATCCACGGAGGGAGCAGTAAGCTTGTCCCAGGCAACCTTCACACTGTTTTGCGCCGCCCCAAAGTCTTGCGCCGAGAGTTTGTAGTTGCCGAGCCCATAGGTGACATCCAGTTCACAATTAAGCGTGCCGTCGAAATTCACTTTGCCGATACTTCCCACGGGCATGTTCAAGACGCAGTCCGGCTGAAAAGGGAAGAGCAGTCCGTCAAAGGCCGCTTTGATCGCAGCGGCCGTTTCGAGGTCACCGCTGATCGGTTGGCAGTAAGAGAAGCTCGCAGATTTCGATCCCGAAGCCTTTCCGGCAATTCCAATACCGCCCGCAGTCCCGCTGCCCGAAGCATCGCCCTTGATGTCGAAATCCATGTCGATGTTGATGTACACCATGTCGGTGGTGGGACCTGAGACGACATTAGTGGTATCTTTCGAGTCGATGTTCTCGGATACGCAGAAGGTCGTACTGGTGTTGCAGATCGCGATCGTGCAGCTCGCGTCCGCACCGAGGGACAAGCAGATTCCCGACTTCATGGTCCACTTGGGCTCGCCTTGGACGGTCAGTTTCGCCGGAGTGGACCCGACTGCCGAGCGGACAGGCTGGCCGGCGAAGCGCGCTATCTCCGCACCCATGCTGAAAATGGCGGCCTGCTGGCCGCTGAAGAGAGAACTCAAGTCGCTGGACTTCTTAAGGTCTTTTACGTCAATCGTGATGGTGTTGGGCGTGGACGAAGCGGCAGCCATGTTCGCACTCCTGGGTCGGTTATTTCGAACAGAAACTGTTGCGGTTACACTCCGTACTTGCTCTGCAATTACGGGACGTGCCGATGTTAACATCGAAGCCCTCTTAAGCCGAGACCTAAACGCTCGAAAAGAGAATGGCTTTGCAATCCTGCTCCGCCCGTCGTCAACCCACCAGCCGTAAACCGACGTCCGACAGTAATTCCGGTTAAAATGGCACTCAAACTAGATGTGGGGACCGACGATCGCATCGCCGGCGCCAGTGACATCCTGGAGGGTATAGATGGCATTCGACAAGTACGTGAAACTGCCGGGCAGCGAACGCAAGCCGATGCCGGGCGCAGCGAAGTCCGGCACTCTTGATCCCAATGAACCGATGCACGTGACCATGGTCCTGCGCGAACGGCCGCCTCATGGGAAAGAGCCGTCACTGGCTGAGTTGGTGGCGAGTGGTAAGCGCGTTTCGCGCGAACAATATGCGGAACGTTATGGCGCCGACCCCAAGGACGTGAAGGAAGTGGAGAAATTTGCTCATGCCCACGGGTTGAAGGTGGGCCAGGTAAATCTTCCCGCACGCACCGTGGCCTTGACGGGAAGTTGCAGCGCGTTCGCGAAAGCGTTTCAGGTAGAACTGGCGACATACCAATACCAGGGCAAGACCTACCGAGGGCGTACTGGAGCGGTCAGCATTCCCTCCGAGCTTAGCGGCGTTGTTGTCGGCGTGCACGGACTCGACAGCCGTCCTCAAGCCACGACGCACTTTCGCGTAGCGACGGATGCCAGCGCGGCTGCCGCAACCTCATACACAGCCTTGCAGGTCGCCAAGGCTTACAGCTTTCCGACCAGCGTGAACGGCAAGGGCCAGACTATCGCCATCATCGAGCTAGGCGGAGGATATACGCAGTCCGATCTCAACACTTACTTCAAGTCGCTGGGGATTTCGCCGGCACCGTCGGTCTCGGCGGTTTCCGTCGATGGCGCAACCAATCAGCCTACGGGCGACACCAGCGGACCCGATACCGAAGTCGGACTCGACATTGAGGTTGCCGGCGCCGTCGCTCCCGGCGCGAAGATCGTGGTTTACTTCGCCCCGAATACCGACGCAGGATTTCCTCGACGCGATCAACCAGGCAGCGATGGACAAGACCAACAACCCTTCGGTCATTTCGATCAGTTGGGGCGGGCCGGAAGATAGCTGGACGGCACAATCGCTGCAGAACTACAACAGTGCGCTGCAGGCGGCTGCCGCGGTCGGCGTGACGGTGTGCGTGGCGTGTGGCGATAACGGCTCAACCGATGGCTCCTCCGATGGCTCGGACCAGGTGGATTTCCCGGCGTCCAGCCCGTACAGCCTGGCTTGTGGAGGCACGAGCCTAGATATCAGCGGCAGCTCGATCGCAAGCGAAGTGGTGTGGAACGATCTTCCCAACGATGGCGCGACCGGCGGTGGAGTGAGCGCAACCTTTCCACTGCCGTCGTACCAGGCAAATGCCAACGTGCCGGCATCGGCAAACACGGGGAACGCGGGCCGTGGCGTGCCCGACGTTTCAGGGGATGCTGATCCTCAGACCGGCTATCAAGTGCAAGTGGACGGCTCGCAATTCGTGGTCGGTGGAACCAGCGCCGTCGCACCCTTGTGGGCGGGATTGGTCGCACTGCTGAATCAGAGTATCGGCACGCCGGTTGGCTATCTCAATCCGAACCTGTACCAGAGCGTTGCTTTAGCGACCGGGACATTTAATGACATCACGTCCGGTAATAACGGCGACTACAACGCTGGTCCCGGATGGGACGCGTGTAGCGGCTGGGGCAGTCCCAACGGCACGGCGATTCTGCAGGCCCTGTCGGCAGGCGGGACCACAGGGCGTGAGTGACGCGCAGGTGTGCAAGGCTGTCATCATGACCGAGGACGCGACCGCCCGCTCACTTTGTTATCCTGAGCGAGGATAATAAATAGAGGTTGTCATCCCGAGCGACGAACGCAGTGAGGAGTCGGGGGACCTGCTTTTCCTGCTGTCTGCTGTCAGCTATCAGCGGTCAGCTAAATCTTGCCGGCCAACTAGCCCCTAAACCCTAACCCCCAGCCCCTGCTTTCAAGTCCTTCACCAGCCGCTGAAAGGCCGTCTGATAGGAATCGTGGTCCTTCCAGTTGCTGAAGTTGGGGATGAAGTACTCGCGAATCTCGCGGGCCGAGTCAATGCCGATGTCAGCGTCGAACAATTTCCATTGCTTGATCCCCTCAAACGGGACCAGCGTGATGGGGAATAGCATCTGCTTCTCCTCCCGGGCCTCCCGCTCGCGGGCATTGCCAATCTCCGTGCCCACCCACTCGCTGCTCATGCTGTTCTCGGAGAGGATCAGAAGCAGCTTGTCATGCATGCGGATGGCCTCGTCAATCTGCTCGTGCAGCTTGCGGCCTCCCTTCATTTCCTCGGGCGCGAACCAGCAGCGCACGCCTTTGGCTTGCAGGTCGGCATGGAGCCGCTCGGCAAACGCCTGGTCCTTGGTGGAGTAGCTGATGAAGCAGGAGTAGAACTCGATGGGCCGTCCCACCATCGAGCCGATGTAGGCAATGAACTCGTCGGGCACGCCACAGCCGCGAAGGAAGACCTCGGGAATCTTGCCGTGGGACTTGTAGATGGTGTCGATGCTGATGGTGGAGGGGCCGCCATGCCGCGCCGCCTCCAGCCCTTTGGCTGCACTTAGATCGACATCGGCGAAGAGTGTTCCGTCCGCTAAAGCCTCCGTGAAGTCCGCCTCCTGGAGGTCCGCCCCGCTGAGGTTCGCGTCGATGAGGTTCGCGTTGAGGTTCGCCCCGCGGAGCTGCGCGTTGCCGAGGTCCGCCCCGCTTAAGTAAGCCCTGCCGAGGTTCGCCTTGCCGAGGCTCGCCCAACGGAGCTGTGCCCCTTCTAGGTCTGCATGGTTGAGGTCCGCATCGCGCAGGTCCGCAAAGCTCAAGTGTCCCCAACTGAGGTGTGCCTCGCGCAGGTCCGGCTGCACCTCAGGATGTTCCTTCCTCCACTTATTCCACTGCTCGAACCCTTGCTTGAGGATTGCCAGATGTTCAGGGTTTGCCATTGCCGCGTGACCTCGCTTGCTTCCGGGATGCTACGGATGATCTTACCGGGGTCCCCAACGAGCGCCGGTTTTGCGCTCGCTGGGGTGGTTCGAAGGCCACACTCTATGCGACAGCTCGCAGCCAGTCAACGCGCAAACGTGTGCGTCCCTAAGGGACTCGGATCAATTTATGACGATTTCCCAGCGCTTACGCGCTGGGCTACGCTTGTGCCGCCCCTTCGGGCTGCATCGGGGCCCCATCAAGGAAGGAGCCAGCCCGTCAGGGCGGAACAAGATTAGCCCAGGACCCTTCGACTCGCTCAGGGCAGGCTCTGAGTCCTGGGTGCACTGAAAATAAAATCCCGAGCCGGCTTCAGCCGGGGGACATTCTCCGCGCCATGATCCGAGCAGCACTCTATTTGCCCGCTCCGATCCTATTCGCAAAGCAGCGGACAAGGATGGGACTCACATATGTAGCTAACCGTATGTCTGTTCTTCGACCGCAAGTTCCGTAGCAGGCTCGAAGGCATCCATCAGATTTGCTAGTGTGTCGTCAATACTAGCCGGCGCATGACCTACTCGCCGCAGATCCTTTCGCATCTCTCTTACTATCGGCGAGCGGCTGACTCTCTTGGTTTTCTCTGTCGAAGGTTGGCGGCCTGTAATGATCTCTAGCCAATGCCGAACGACCCATTCCGGCGCGCCTCCGGGTTGAATGACCAATGCATAGCGCGGCAGCTGCGTGCGATAGAAGGTGATCTTTCGGGCCAACAATTCAGCGAAGAGACGATTGCCAGCTATCGTGGCCTTCGACGTTGCCAGAAATCCGTGTCGAACCGATTCATATACCAGCAGCCAGTGCTCCTTATCCAGACTCGCATCTGCAACCATCCGCGCAATTCTTCTCTTGTCAAAACCGCGCGGAAGGAGAGATGAGGATTTCATGTGTAGGGCTTGTAATGCTACGCAATCATCATCAATTGAGGATAAACACTTCGCGGTATCGGCGCTCAGTGACAAATGATGCTCTAAGCAGAAGGCGAGCGCCCATGCGACGTCGCTTGTAACGCCGCTGGCCTCATGCTGCGCGACAAGGCGGTTGATTGAACCGATCCATAGGGAGGCGTCTATCTGAAAACCGTTAATGGACCAGTAGGACAAAAGAGCGAAAGCCTTCTGTGCTACTCCCGGTTCACAGAGTAGTGCCTGGCTGATGCAACTTTGAGCAATTCTTCCCGCTTCCGGATGAGGGCATCTTAGACGAAACAGCATTCCTAAGGCGTATGTTAATACTGGAGACTTGGGATATCGGTTACTAAGCCGGAATGCGAAGTCGAAGTATTTCACCATGTCACGGTCATGGACAAGTTTGCGACTCCCAGCCTCGATTAGTAGGTCTTGCCATTCATCGTTAGCAGGCTGTGGCAGTACTACTATCTCAGTCTTTGTGGGGTTCAAACGCAACCGGAACCTACCAAGTTCTGCACCCAATCTTCTCAGTAACGCCTCGGCTTCGGGACGGCTATCGAAGGCAATTTCGTAATCGTCGAACCAGCGGTAGGCCCGATGCGGGGGCACGTTGAGCGAACTGTCAACTTGTGCCAGGACTACCTCAGACAGCAAGAACGAGAGATCGTTGCCTATGGGAATGCCTTGGCTGATTTTGCCGTCCATGTCCATCAGCACTTGGTCGAGTTTCTTGCCTAGTAGATTCTGGTTGTGCCAATGACGTTTCTCACGAAGTTTGGGATTGACGGCCCAACCGACTGCGTGGGTATACAAGGATGGATAGAAGTGGCTAATATCCGTCTTGAGCAGGAAGGATGCACCCGCACGACATGAGGCCTTTTCCCGAGCAAGGTTGGAAACACTGAACATTGGTGTTATTGAGCGATATTTGTTCGGTGCGTATGACGGTCGGCTTTTCGAGAACGGGGAACTACCGGCTTTCTTCAACAGTCGACTGAAGTACGTAGCCGAGAGCAGCGCAAGCCGCGCAAACATAGCTGGATGGGGAATCTTGAGTTCACGTCGCTCAGCGCCAACCCGGGCAAGCTGAAATTTTGTACATTCGGTGTAATTATCTTCTGCCTTATATTGTTCGAGGAGAGACCGCCCATTCTTGGTCGTCGCGAAAGCTGCAAATTGCTCAGTAAAGAAGGCGGGCGGTAATTCCTTCGGAAAATAGCCTCGGGTCAGTATGTTTTTGTAGATGGTCAACGGACTCTTCTCTTAACGGGGACTAGTTCTCCATCAACGCGCTCAGTTTCTCCCAAACGATAACATGACTGGGGCACTCTCACGATGGCTGCCTGTGCCGTCCCGGGGGACTCGACTTTCTTTCCCACACTACCCACCGTTGAAACGGTGGGCTATCATCTTTCGTCCCGCTGGGCGGGACTGCAGTGTTGGCGGTTCGATCGGCTGATGCAACCACCGAGTTAACAACAGGTCCCTCCGCTACGCTTCGCTCCGGTCGGGATGACAGCAGGACAAGGAAATAGCAAAGGCAACAAGCGAAGAGCGAAGGGCGAAAAGCGAAGGGCGAAAAGCGAAGGGCGAAAAGCGAATAGCGAAAAGCGAAAAGCGAAAAGCGAAGAGCGGCTTCAACCTACTCCGATTCCAGCACCAGGTAGCTCAAGCTTCCCGAGCGCTCGATCTGCAACACGATAGGTTGTCCGGCTTTGATCAGGCGCAAGTGTTGCTTCAATTGTGCGAGGTCTTGTATAGGAGTGCCATTGATCGCGTGGATGACATCGCCAGGCTGCGGACCTTCACCTATCAAAGTACTGGTAGGAGTTCTGGCGGCAACGAGTACTCCGCTGGGAATGCGCAGGTCGCTGCCGAGAAGGTCGGCCACATCGCCGGTGACGTTGACGCCCACGACACCCAGCCGGTTAACCAGATTGTTGGGACCGCCCACCAGGTCGGCAAAGCGCGTGGGATCGTCGGGCCGTTCGATCACCGGCACCGAGAAGGTTATTTCCTTGCCATCGCGCAGCACGCCGATCTCGGCCTTCTGTCCAATCTTGTAGGCGTACAGGTCGAGCGCGAATTGACGTATATCGTCGACCGGCTTGCCGCCGACGCGAATCACGATGTCGCCAACTTTCAGGCCTGCCTTGTCCGCAGTGGAACCGGGACTTACATCTTGCAACAGCACGCCGCGGTTCACTGAAAGATGCAATCCCTCGACCAGGTCCGAAGTAATGCTGCGAACCGACACGCCGATCTGGCCGCGACGCACATGGCCGGTGGTGCGAATCTGGTCGTAGATGGCACGCACGACGTCGCTGGGAATGGCGAAGCCGAGTCCTTCGTTGCCGCCCGACTGCGACAGGATGAAAGTATTGATGCCGACCACATGACCATCCACATCAACCAGCGGTCCGCCGCTGTTGCCCGGATTGATGGGAGCGTCGGTCTGAATGTAGATGGCAGGATTGTCGGGATCGATTTGCCGCGCGGTCGAGCTGACCACTCCCATGGTGACGGAGTTCTCCAGTCCCAGCGGGCTGCCGAAGGCGAAGACGATTTGTCCCTGTTTCAGATCGTCGGAGTTAGCGAGCTGCAGCGCCGGCAAACCGGTCATGTCAATTTTCAGCACTGCAAGATCGGTTTGGCGGTCCACGCCGACCAGTTTGGCCTCAACCGGGCCGAGTGGTGGTTCAGAGGTCGCAGCGGCGGACCGCTTCTCCAGGCCCTGCAGTCGGACGCGGATTCTTCGCGCGCCTTGCACGACGTGTTGATTGGTCACGATGAAACCATCGGGCGACAAAATCACGCCCGCACCAATGTCATGCTCGGGAGCGAAGTACGCCGTGTCGGTCTGCTGGTTTTCGTTACTGAGCGCATAACCGCTAGTCAGTACTTGCACCACGGACTTGGTTACGCTGGCCGAAAGCGCCTGCACCGACTGACTGAACACATGCAGCGGATCGCTCTTCATCGCCTTGGTCGCTTCGGCGGAGCGAGTTGGTTCTTCGGTCTGCGCGCTGGCACAAATGGGAATAATCGTAGCAGCGACAAGGAGGATCGCGAGGAATCGCGCGCGGACGAACATGCGTATCATTCTACGGGAACCCGGCACCCCCAGCGCCGCAGTTTGGCCGCTCTCATAGAGAGGTTTCCTGCCAGGCGAGGGCTGCGGTTCCCTTATTTCCCGCTTGGGCTGCGCGCACCGATGCGAGTTCTTTCCGGGACGCCACGATTCTCACGGCGATCCTAATCGACGGCGACGGTCTTCCATTCTGGATAGGGAATGCGGATTCACCAACTATTCACGTGCTATTCATCGTTCTCTGATGTACAGAAACGACGGTGCAGGTAGGCTAGCTCCAATTGCAAACCTGATCGGAGAGAGGGGGAGATGGCCAAACAGCCACTCCCCGATTCTTTTTGCGGTTGCCAGCGATCGTCAGCCAGTCGCTGACCGTTTGCCTTCCCCCTCACCGCCGCACTACCATCGTCCTGTCATGCCAGTTGCAACCGATCTATCCACTTCTGCCTATGTCCCCGTGAAGGCGCCGCGCGGCAATCAGCTCTCCTGCAAAGGCTGGGGCCAGGAAGCCGCCATGCGCATGTTGATGAACAACCTCGATCCCGATGTGGCCGAGCGTCCGCAGGACCTCGTGGTGTACGGCGGCACCGGCCGCGCCGCGCGGAGTTGGGAGTGCTACCACGCCATCGTCAACTCGCTGAAGTCGCTGGAAAACGACGAAACCTTGCTGGTGCAGTCGGGCAAACCGGTCGGCATTTTTCAGACGCACGAATACGCGCCACGCGTGCTCATCTGCAACTCAAACCTGGTTGGCCACTGGTCGAACTGGGAGAAGTTCAATGAGCTGGAGAAGCTGGGCCTCATCATGTATGGGCAAATGACGGCCGGCTCGTGGATTTATATCGGCTCGCAGGGAATTATTCAGGGCACGTTCGAGACATTCTCCGCGGCAGGCGAAAAACATCTGGGCGGCGATCTGGAAGGCAAGCTGATCGTCTCCGGCGGCATGGGCGGCATGAGCGGCGCGCAACCGCTCGCTGCCACCATGACCGGCGCCTGCTACCTCGGCATCGAAGTTGATCCGGAGCGGATCAAGAAGCGCCTGCGCACAGGCTATTGTGATTTCATGGTCAACTCGCTCGACGAGGCGCTGCGCATCCTGAAGAACGCCGTGCGCAAGAAAGAGAACATTTCTGTAGGCCTCGTCGGCAATTGCGGCGACATCATCCCCGAGTTGGCCGAACGCGGCGTAGTGCCCGACATCCTCACCGACCAGACCTCGGCGCACGATCCGCTGAACGGCTATGTGCCTAGCGGCATGTCGCTGGACGACGCACTAGCGCTGCGCAAAAGTGATCCCAAAGCCTACGTCGAGCGTTCGCTCGACACTATGGCGCGCCACGTCGAAGGCATGCTCAAGCTGCAGAAGATGGGCTCGGTCACCTTCGACTACGGCAACAACATTCGCACCTTCGCTTTCGAGCATGGGGTGAAGAACGCTTACGATTTTCCCGGATTCGTGCCAGCCTACATTCGTCCGCTGTTCTGCGAAGGACGCGGACCGTTTCGCTGGGCGGCGCTCTCGGGCGACCCGTCCGACATTCACACCACCGACGATCTGGTGTTGGAGATGTTTCCGCAGAACAAAATCCTCAGCCGCTGGATCGATCTGGCGCGCAAGCGGATCAAGTTCCAGGGATTGCCCTCGCGCATCTGCTGGCTTGGTTATGGCGAGCGCGCGCAGTTTGGCTTGGCTATGAACGATATGGTGAAGAAGGGAAAGATCAAGTCGCCGATCGTGATGGGCCGCGATCACCTCGATTGCGGATCGGTAGCGTCGCCCTTCCGCGAAACCGAGTCCATGAAAGACGGCAGCGATGCCATCGCTGATTGGCCACTGCTGAATGCGTTGCTCAACACGGCAAGCGGCGCGTCATGGGTGTCGATTCACAACGGCGGCGGCGTGGGTATTGGATATTCGCAACACGCGGGACAGGTGACCGTCGCGGACGGTACGGATGCCATGGCTCAGCGCATCGAACGGGTGCTGACCAATGATCCAGGCATCGGTGTTGCGCGGCACGTGGATGCAGGCTACGACGAGGCGAAACAGTTCGCGCGAGAGAAGGGAATTAAGGTGCCGATGGGAGGAAGCAACTAGCAGCTAGCAGCTAGCAATTAGCAGCCACTAAAGATCGTGAAGTGAGTTTGTCATCCTGAGCGGAGGCGGCCTGTTTTGGCCGCCGGAGTCGAAGGATCCCTGTAGCTGACATAATCTATGATCTGTCGTCCCGAGCGAGCGACTGCTCGCCGCCGAAGCGAGAAAGATTTTGCATTCCGATAACCAGCATTCTCCTGCCACCTTTCTTACCCACGCTGCGCAATTACTCACTCTGCGCAGCGACTCTGGCGATACCGTCCCCCGCCGGGGCGCGCAGATGCGCGAACTCGGCATCATCGAAGATGGGGCCGTGCTTATCGCGGAAGGCAAGATCGTCGCAGTCGGTACGACCGACGAAATCGCGACGCAGGAACTCCTCACATCGAAAGCCACGCACATCGATGAGATCGATTGCTCCGGCAAAGTAGTCTTGCCCGGTTTCGTTGACTCGCACACCCATCCCGTCTTTACCGAGCCGCGCCTTATCGATTTTGAGAAGCGCATCGCCGGCGCTTCGTATGAAGAGATTGCGGAAGCCGGTGGCGGCATTCGCGCCAGCCTGCGCGGCGTACGTGACGCCTCGCAACAAGAGCTTGCCGCCCACGTGGTCCGGGGCCTTGATGAAATGTCGAGGCATGGCACCACCACGGTGGAATGCAAGTCGGGGTACGGTCTCAACTTCGCCGCCGAGATGAAATCGCTGGAGGCGATTCGCGAGGCCTCACATCAGTGGCCCGGTTACGTGGTGGCAACCCTGCTGGCGGCGCACGTGGTTCCGCCGGAACATCGCGAGAATCCCGAAGAGTACGTCCGCATTATTTGCGAGGACATGATTCCCACTGCCGCCAAGCTGAAGCTCGCCGCCTTCGTTGACGTCTTCTGCGATCGCGGCGCGTTCACCATGGAGCAGTCGCGGCGAATTCTTCGTGTCGCGGTCGACCATAACCTCGGCGTGCGAGGTCATGTTTGCCAACTTACGCCTGCGGAATTAGCTCCGTTGATGGAATTTCACCCCGCCTCCCTCGATCATCTCGACTTCATTCGCGATGAAGATGTTGCGGTCTTGGCGAAGCTCGACACGGTTGCGACTCTACTTCCTGCAGCCAACTATTTTCTCGGGCTGGAAGGCTTTCCGCCTGCGCGCAAGTTGCTGGACGCCGGTGTGGCTGTCGCCTTAGCGACCGACTACAATCCCGGCACCTCCCCGACTGCGTCCATGCCGTTCGTGCTATCGGTTGCGTGCACGCACATGAAGATGTCGCCGGCGGAAGCGCTCGTCGCCGCAACCTATAACGGAGCTTGTGCGTTACGACTGCAGGGAAGGAAGGGAAGTCTCGAGCCGGGTAGAGACGCCGACATCGCCATCTTCGATGCCTCGGACTATCGAGAACTTGCGTATTGGTTTGGGGTAAATCGCTGCCGGGAGACCTTCCTGAATGGCATTCGGCAGACAGCGGTGCAGCTCAGTTGACGTTGCGCCAATTGAGTTCGACGCTCCAGTCACCCCTGTAGGCTGCCATTTCGACTCATCTCCAAAGCGCTTCAGACCGGCGGCTCACGCATTTCTGCCGCGTTCGTCTAAAATTAGTACGACTTTCGTGGAACTTGGACTCGGTTCCGCGCGTAATTCCTTTCGCAGTTATTGGGGCATCTTAAATTTCCTAGAGAGTGTGTTATGAAACGAACCCTCCTTGTGTTCGCAGCGGGCCTGCTGGTTTGCTGCACTGCTGTCGCGCAACGTCTTCCCGGCGGCGCTTCTCCTAATCATTACTCGCTTGCGGTCAACATCAACTTCGCGAATAACACTTTCGACGGCGACGAGGCCATCAATCTCACCCTCAGCAAGCCCCGCAACGCGATTACGTTGAATGCGCTGGAGATCGATTTCCATCAGGTGACGGTGACGGCTGGTGGCCAGACCCAGACCGCCAAGGTTTCCACCGACGAGAAGAATGAGATGGCGACCTTCACCGTGGACAAGCAGCTTCCCGCGGGCCCGGCGACGGTGAACATCACGTACACCGGACACTTGAACGACAAGCTGCGCGGCTTCTATCTGAGCACCTACAAGGGCAAGAAATACGAGGTCTCGCAGATGGAGTCGACCGACGCGCGCGTGGCCTTCCCCTGTTTCGACGAGCCCGACTACAAGGCGACCTTCGACATCACGGCCGTCGTTGACAAGGGCGACACCGCGATCTCAAACGGCGAGATTGTTTCCGACACTCCTGGCCCTGGCGACAAGCACACCATCAAGTTCTCGACCTCGCCCAAAATGTCGAGCTACCTGGTGGCGCTCACGGTCGGCGACTGGAAATGCGAGTCGGACAAAGTCGACGGCGTAAGGGTTAGCGTGTGCACGGTTCCCGGCAAGGAGAACCTGACCCACTTCCCGCTGGAAGCCACCAAGGCGATCCTCCACTATTACGACAACTATTACGGCATCAAATACCCACTGCCCAAGCTGGACAACATTGCGGTGCCTGACTTCCAGGCCGGCGCCATGGAGAATTGGGGCGCCATCATCTATCGCGAGACCGATTTGCTGATCGACGACAAGACCTCATCGGTGGGCGCCAAGCAGGGAGTCGCCGAGACTATCGCACACGAAATGGCGCACCAGTGGTTTGGCGACCTCGTCACCATGAAGTGGTGGGACGATGTCTGGCTCAACGAAGGTTTCGCCACATGGATGACGTCGCACCCTCTCGAGCAATGGAAACCAGAGTGGATGTTGTCGCAGGATGTAGTCCAGAACACCGATCGGTCCCTGGCGCTCGACTCGGTAAAGAACACCCGCCCCATTCACCAGGAAGCCGAGACACGAGCCGAAATCGAACAGCTTTTCGACGGCATTGCCTACGGCAAGACGGCGTCGGTGCTGCAAATGCTGGAATCCTACCTCGGGCCGGACACCTTCCGCGCCGGCGTCAACCTGTACTTGAAGGAGCATGCTTACGGCAACGCTACGGCGGCCGATTTCTGGAACGCCATGGCCCGCAGCTCGAAGAAGCCGATCGACAAGATCATGCCGACCTTCGTTATGCAGCCCGGCGCTCCGTATGTGGGAGTCGAGGCCAAGTGCGAAGGCGGCAGCACCGTGCTCGACGTTTCGCAAAAGCGCTACTTCGACACCCCGCAAGAGTTTGAGCAGCCCAACGACCAGATCTGGCAGATTCCTCTCTGCGCCAAAAGTGTTGGCGAAACCGGCGCCGGTCCGCAGCAATGCTTCCTGATGACCCAGAGGCAACAGCAGTTTAAGTTGAAGGGCTGTTCGAAATTCGTTTTCCCCGATGCCGGAGCGCTCGGCTACTACCGCTTCGGCTACGACTCGGCGGCCATGCGCCAACTGGGCAACGTGGTGGAGAAGGGGCTTACTCCTGACGAGCGCATTGCCCTGATGGGCAATGAATGGGCGCTGATGCGGGTTGGGCAGCACCAAGTAGGAGATTATCTTGCGCTGGGCGACCAGTTAAAGAACACACCGGGTAGCGTGTTGCTCAGTTCCTTCGCCAACCATCTCACTTTCATTAATCAACACCTCGTCACCGATGCCGATCGACCCGAGTTTCAGGCGTGGCTCAGCGGTGCATTCTCTCCATTGATGCAGCAACTGGGTTATGCTGCTCGTCCCGACGACACGCCTGAGCAAAAGCAGAAACGCGCCGTCGTGTTTGAAATTCTCGGCAATGATGCCAACGATCCCGGCGTGGTGCGGCAGGCAAACTCCATGGTGCAGGAATATATGAAGGACCCGGCTTCGGTCGATCCGACGCTGGCCAGTGCGGTGGTTTCCGTTGCTGCTCATCATGGTGATACCGAACTCTACAACCAGTTCAAGGCCCAGATGCAAAAGGTGAAATCTCCGCACGAGTATTACCAGTACTTCTACGCCTTGGCGGACTTTTCGCAGCCTGCGGTGATCCAACAGACGCTTGATTCGACGCTCACGTCCGAAGTCCGTGGTCAGGACCTGTATGTCCTCATCGGTCTCCTGAGAAATCCAGCGAGCCAGAATGCCACGTGGGACTTCATGCGGCAGAATTTCGATCCGCTCATGAAGAAGACTGGTGGCGGGTTGGGTGGCGTTGGTATCTTCCTTTACGGAGCCCAAAGTTTCTGCGATACCGAGAAGGCCAACGAGGTTGAGCAGTTCTTCCAGCAGCATCCGTTCCCGGGTACAGAACGCGATCAGCGACAGGCCGTCGAGGCGATTAGCGGCTGCGTTGAATTGCGCGGCCAGCAGCAGAACAACCTGGCTGCGTGGCTGAAGCAGAATGGCAATAGCAACGCCTCCAACGGCGGCGGGACCGCGGCGGTTGGCGCCATGCGCTAAAACCCACGGTTAGAGCAGGCCTTCGGACATATATCCAGGCCTGCTCTGGCTGTATCCCACACCTCCCTCCGGGAACTCGTCCAGTAATCCGCCGGAACAGGGTATGCTTTCTAGATGGATCGCGGACCTTCAGCGAAAGAGATCTTTTCCTTCGACGTAGTGGTGATCGGCGCCGGCCCTACCGGACTCGCCTGTGGCATTGATGCCAGGCGCGCTGGCCTGTCGGTAGCTAACATCGATAAAGGCTGCCTGGTGAACTCGCTTTACAACTACCCCAGCAACATGA
Source organism: uncultured Acidobacteriaceae bacterium (assembly GCA_963748225.1). Taxonomy (GTDB): domain Bacteria; phylum Acidobacteriota; class Terriglobia; order Terriglobales; family Acidobacteriaceae; genus Bog-257. Next base: position 38,557 of record CAVVHW010000003.1, on the reverse strand, counting down.
CGTTCTTCACTACGCCTGAGCTACTCGAAATCGGCGATCTGCCATTCTCCAGTCCCAATCAAAAGCCCACGCGCCAGGAAGCGTTGGAGTACTACCGCAAAGCGGCCGAGCACTACCAGCTCGATGTGCGACAGTATGAGCCGGTAACGAAAGTTGAAGGCAGCGACAATCATTTCGTTGTGCATACCACCAACCTCCACGGCCACCAGCGCGAATATCAGGCCTGCAAGTTGATCCTGGCCACCGGATATTACGACCGGCCGAATTACATGAACATTCCAGGCGAAGACCTGTCCAAGGTGATGCATTACTACCGCGAGCCGCATCCCTTTTTTGGTCTGAATGTGCTGATCATCGGTGGCAAGAATTCGGCGGCGATTGCCGCTTTGGAATTATGGCGTCATGGCGCGCGGGTCACGCTAGTGCATCGCGGACCGGGGATCAGTAATTCGGTGAAGTATTGGATCAAGCCCGATATCGAGAACCGGATCAAAGCCGGACAGGTGAATGCCTACTTCAATACTTGCGTGCGCGAGATTACTCTGGAACATGTTGTGCTAGACACGCCGCAAGGCGAGGTGATGCTGGAGAACGACTATGTCTTTGCCTTGACCGGTTACCATCCGGATTTCGAGTTCCTCTGCGCTCTCGGTATCGAGTTGAGCGGCGAAGCCGACAAGAGGCCGGTCGTCAACCCGCAAACCCTGGAAAGCAACGTCCCAGGAATTTACCTGGCGGGCGTAATCGTTGCCGGAATGCGCACCAGCGAGATCTTCATCGAGAACGGACGCTTTCACGGGGCCCTCATCGCCGCCGATCTGAAGCAGAAACTACGGGCAGAGACGGTGAGCGCGTAGCTAGTGCAAAGGGAATCCGTAAATACAATCAGAGGTTGAAAAGCCTGCTGATAAACACGCCGGCCGGGACTGGCGCGTTTGATCCTGTGCGCGAACGAAACTTGGGTTTTCGTCGACACAACCTTACTAACGAAAATCCAGCGCCATAGGCGCGGAACAGTCTAGCCCAACACGGAGCCGAAGGCGAAGTGCTGGGCCAGAGCTTCACGCCACACCGTTCGCGGGCGTATCGACTGCTCACCACGCCGAAAGACTGACGTTATCCAGCCACACGGAATAAGGATCCTGGTGGTAGTCACCATCCATCTGGAAAGCGACATTCAAGTCACTGCCGCGGTAATCGGACTGCGGGTTGTAGTACTTGTCGACGTTGCCGACATTGCCATCCAGCGTCACGCTAATGTAGTGAACCTGTCCGTTGACGCGCTCAATCTGCCACGTCAGGTGGTGCCAGGCATTAGCCGAAACCGGCGGGCAGGGCACCGAGGTCGTTTCCCACGCTTCGGCCTCGGGATTCCAGATGTCCCAGTGGCCGGTGTCCCTGTAGCTGCACTCGCTGCCCCAGGTATAGCGCGTGTCTCCCATGCTCTGATTGACGTCGAACTCTAGCGCCTCGGGCGCGCTCGGGTCCTGCACATAAAAGTACATGTCGTAAACAAAGTGTGTGGGCGTGCTGTTCGGTCCGAACGATTTCCACCATAAGGCATTCGAATACTGCGTAGGGCCGCCGAGCGTGAACAGCGAGGACTTCCCGCTCAGCGAAGGAGTTTGTTGGTCGCGGGTCATGGTGGAGGTCGCATTCCCTAATCCGCTGGCGCAAGGCTTCCCGTGCAGCTTGGCAGTGCACCAATCCCAGTTAGGAAGGGTTTGGATCGAAGATATGATCTGGGCTCCAGGCGGCACACCCGGCGGCCCAGATGGTGGCGCGGGGGGCGACGGCGGTTCCGTCGGCTGCGGGGGAGCTGTGCCAGGGCTCGGCGTTGGTGTGGCCGGGGTGGAGGTTTGCGGGGGCGGCGTCGCTGGCGTCTGTGATTGTGAGATTGATGACGAAGGGGCTCCGCCGCAGCTTGTCAGAAAAAATAGCACTAGAAGCAATAAAGCGAGTGACCAAAGTTTTTGAGGAAGACGAAAGACGATTGCATCAGACTTCGTGGACAAACAAAACTGCATCCTAAACACGCTCCATATTCTGGGGGAGATTCAGACGAGTGTGGCGGGTTGTGTTAATTGAGGGCAGACTCAATTGTAGTAGCTGGTTGCCTGTTCAGAAGCGAATATCCGTGAAAACATTGGACAAAATCATCGTAGTACGTCAGGGATGCGCGCCTTAGTTCTTGGGGATTAAGGGCGCGCAGCCAGCGTTTGGTTTTTGCAGTTGCCGCGCTCGGAACGACAGTTTTTCTTATGATTCCTGTTTCGCGACTGGATTCAGGCCGTGCTCTCAGGTGCGTACTGCGCGACACCGTTGCCGAACGACCAATTCTCCTTCGCCACTTCTACCAGATTGACGAACACGTCCTGCGGACGAATGCCTGGGGTCTGTGCGAGTGCCTCCGCGACTGCCTTATAGAACCGTCGCTTCATCGGTAAAGTGCGCCCGTGGTTCAGCGTGATTTGGATCAGCACGATGTCATCGGACCGCGAGATGTCCAGATAAGTTGGGTCGTAGATCAAGGAGTCGGGATCGTGCTCGGTTACAACCTGAAAGCGATCGGCGATAGGCACATTCAGTACTTCCACCATGCACCGGTGGACCGCTTCGCTTATGGCGCGGCGATACTCTGGCGATTTCCCACTGCGAAGATCGATTCTTACAAGCGGCATGGAAGCCTCGAATGCACTGTCGATATAAGACGCACTGCACCGATTATCTCTAGCTCAGAGCGACCGTCCCTTCGCCTATTTGTTCGTTGATGAGGCGGGCCACCAGCGGCTTCAACTCTTCTCCCGTTTTGCTGAGCACGAAACCATTCTTTTCGTCGGACCAGTCGAGTTTGAAACTGGTGGACAATGCCGAGATCCAGATCTGCCGCACCGGCGAATTTGGCGAGATGACGAATTTTGCCGGAGGCTCTTCGAAGCTGATGTGCAGCGCCCCGGCATTCTCTTCGACTTCGAAGTCGGCATCGCCTTCGGCGGCGTAAAGACTGCGCTTCAGGGCGTCTAATGCCGCATCCGCGCGGCGGCGAAAATCCTGTTCGTCCATGCCCGAATTATACGTGCCCGCGCAGCCTACGGCCTACCGCACCACGCCTTCCAACGGCGAGCTGGAAGTTGCGTAAAGCTTCTTCGGCATTCGTCCGGCGAGATATGCCTGCCGTCCTGCCGCCACCGCGTTCTTCATAGCTTCAGCCATTAGCACCGGGTCCTGTGCTCCCGCGATGCCGGTGTTCATCAGCACGCCGTCGACTCCGAGTTCCATCGCAATCGCCGCATCCGATGCCGTGCCGACACCCGCATCTACGATTAGCGGCACCTCGGTGATGATCTCGCGCAAAATGCGGATGTTTGGCTGATTCTGAATGCCCATGCCGCTGCCGATGGGTGCTCCCAACGGCATTACTGCGCTCGCCCCGGCGTCAATCAAACGCTTCGCAACGACAATGTCATCAGAGGTATACGGAAGAACAGTAAAGCCTTCCCTTACCAACACTCGGGTGGCTTCAATGGTGGCTTGTACGTCGGGAAACAGGGTCTGTTGATCGCCGATGACCTCGACCTTCACCCAATCGGAGAGGCCAACCTCGCGGCCCAAACGCGCGGTGCGGATCGCTTCGTCAGCGGTGTAGCAGCCGGCGGTGTTGGGCAGCAGGAAGTATTGCTGAGGATCGATGAAGTCAAGCAGCGATTCCTTGCTGCGGTCGAGGTTAACGCGGCGTACCGCGACCGTGACCATCTCGGCGCCGCTGGCCGCAATGGCGCGCGCCGTCTCCTGTCCTGACTTATATTTACCCGTACCCACGATGAGCCGCGAGCGGAACTGCCTGCCTGCAATAGTGAAGTTGAAGGAGTCCATGCGTCTATTGTAATGAAATGCGGGACGCCGGGGATGTGATCGTTGGCACAGAAGCCGTCAGTTTTCGGCAAAGCCTCTAACACAGGCATTGCATCCGGCGGAACTAATGAGACATCCATGTAAGGCTGGCAGTTTTACATCGCTTTCGAGAGAGGGCAGACAGTATGACTCCACCGCTAGCCACGAGCAATCCTGACATTCTTCCCGCATTGCCCTTCGAGAGTTGGCAAGACACTTTCCACACCTTGCACATGTGGGCGCAGATGGTCGGCAAGATCCGCTTGACGCTTTGTCCGCTGGTAAATCACTGGTGGAATGTGTCGTTCTATGTCACCGCTCGTGGTATGTCGACGTTGGTAATGCCGTATCAGGACCGCGGCGTGGAGATACGCTTTGATTTCGTCGATCACAAGCTCATCATCGAGACCTCCGACGGCCGCTCACGAGTTCTCGACCTGAAGCCGCAGAGTGTCGCCGATTTCTACCGAGCGCTCATGGCAGCGCTCGCCGAACTCGGGTTGCAGGTAAAGATTTGGAGTACTCCGGTCGAAATCCCGGATCCCATTCCGTTCGAGCGCGACCACACCCACGCCTCCTATGATCCCGAGGCCGCGCATCGTTTTTGGCTCATCCTCACTTGGGTCGACGAGGTGTTCAAAGAATTCAGGACGGGTTTCATCGGGAAAGTGAGCCCGGTGCACTTCTGGTGGGGAAGCTTCGATCATGCGGTGACGCGCTTTTCCGGAAGACCCGCTCCTGAGCGGCCAGGCGCCGATCGCGTTACTCGTGAAGCCTATTCGCACGAAGTTAGTAGCGCGGGGTTCTGGCCCGGTGGAGGCGACATCAAGGGGCCTGCTTTTTACTCCTATGCGGCGCCAGAGCCCGCTGGCTTTGCGGAGCAGCGCATTAGACCAGCGACGGCGTTCTACCACCCGCAGATGAAAGAGTTCTTGTTGCTATACGACGACGTGCGCGCCGCAGTCTCGCCCAAAGCCGCACTGATGGAGTTCCTGCAAACCACCTACGACGCTGCTGCAACGCTGGCGAAGTGGGACCGCAAAGCCTTAGAGCGCTGAGAAACCAGAGGAGCCAAAATGGCAGAAAACTGTACTCATCTCAACCAAATCAAGATCACCCATACCAAGACACACGTCTGCCCAGAGTGCGTCAAACTTGGAGATACCTGGGTACATCTGAGGTTGTGCCTGGAGTGCGGCCATGTAGGTTGCTGCGATTCCTCCAAGAACAAACATGCGACCAAGCATTTTCATGCGGTCCGGCATCCTCTCATCCGCTCCATCGAACCCGGCGAAGTGTGGATGTGGTGCTACGTTGACAACTTCTCTCCCGGGGAACTGCCGGACTGAATGGAGTAATTTCAGAGCAGCAATCCTGAAGCCGCCTAGTGTGTGCGAAGTACTCGCCTTGCGATGCTATCGTCATGCTGCGCAAGCATCTCTTTCGCATTTCGCTGAACACTTAGCTTCGCCCAATCGCAATTTGTTTACAACTGGATTACGCCTTCATAGTTCAGAAATACTGCGACAATCAATTCACCAGATTTTTATTCGGTGTTCACCACCATCGCCAGTAGAAGCCGTAAGTTTCCCCTCACGGAGGAACTTACATGTCACTGAATCATGTCCCCCCTGTGAAGTGGCGTGCCGCGGCCTTGGTCAGCGCGCTGGCATTGCTTAGTTCGACCACGCCCCTGAGCGCCCAATCAGGCCCCGCGGCCGTCGTGCGCTCTTCCACGAAGACTCCCATTCAGCATGTGATCGTCATTATCGGCGAAAATCGCACCTTCGATCACATCTTCGCAACCTACAAGCCGGTGGGAAGCGATTCCATCGACAACCTGTTATCTAAGCAGATCATTCGTGAGGACGGATCCCCCGGTCCCAACTACTCGCTTGCGGCCCAGAACTCCGCGGTCGATACCGCTAACGATGGATACCAGATCAGCCCCGGTGGCAAATCGTTGTATTCCAATTTGCCCACTCCGTTGGCCGGAGGACCGACGACTCCCTACTTCAAATACTTGGCGCAGGCCGTGGGAGCAGAAAATGGACTCGCCCTCAGCTACTATCAGTACATGTTGACCGGTGGTACCGGGCTAACCGCGGGTACGCCCGATACCCGCATCCCGAACGTCTTCGACCTGCCACCGGGTCCGTTCCAACTTACCTCCAGCACGCATCCCTACGATGCTTACGACAACAGTCCGGTCCACCGCTTTTATCAGATGTGGCAGCAGATGGATTGCAATGTGGGCTACAGCTCCATCGCCAATCCCAGTGGTTGTAACGCCGACACGTTTCCCTGGGTAGAAGTAACCATCGGAGCGGGAGACAACGGCAAGCAACAGCCCCCAAACTTCAACGACCAGACCACGGGTGAAGGTGCGACCTCGATGGGCTTCTACAACGTCTTGCAAGGCGATGCACCCTACCTAAAGCATCTGGCCGACAACTACGCCATGAGCGACAACTATCACCAGGCTGCCATGGGTGGTACCGGAGCTAACCACATCATGATGGGAACCGGCGACGCCATGTGGTTCAGCGATGGTAGCGGCCATCCGCAGCAGCCTCCACACAACCAACTTGTCGGGATCGGTTCGAAGAACCAGGGCATCGTCGATGAAATCGAGGATCCCACGGCGCAGCCTAACACCAACAACTGGTATGCCGAAGACGGTTACGGCGGCGGTTCGTACGGATCGCCATCCTACGGCGGTGGGTCGTATAGCAATTGCTCCGATTCTGACGCTCCTGGTGTGTTCCCGGTGCTCGACTATCTCGCCTCGTTGCCGAATTATGTTGATCCCAAGTGCGCTCCCGGGCGCTGGTACCTGCTAAACAACTACAATCCCGGCTACTTCGGTGATGGCACCAATGCTTATACCGACAACAACGACAACAATACCGTCTTCACGATTCCGCCGTCGAATGTTCGCAATATCGGTGACGAACTGCTCGCGAACAATGTTTCGTGGAAGTATTACGGCGATCAGTGGAACCGGTATGTTGCCGACAAGTATTACCTGAATCCGCTGAATGCTTACTGCAACATCTGCAACTTCTTCCAATATTCAACGTCAATCATGACCAACCAGGCGGTCCGTACGGCGCACCTGAAGGACACCACCGATCTGTACGCCGACATTGCCGGCGGCAGCCTTCCGGCCGTGTCTTTCGTGAAGCCCAGCGGCTTCGTCGATGGTCATCCAGCCTCTTCGAAGCTGGATCTCTTTGAGGGCTTCGTGAAGAAGATTGTGGATGGCGTGCAGGCGAATCCAACCCTGTGGCAGAGCACGGCGATTTTCGTCACCTTCGATGAAGGTGGCGGATACTACGACTCCGGCTACGTCCAGCCGGTTGATTTCTTCGGCGACGGCACCAGAATTCCGATGATCGTCGTCTCGCCTTACACGAACACGGGACACATCTCACACCAGTACAACGACCATGTCTCTATCTTGAAGTTCGTGGAGTACAACTGGGGATTGCCGCCGCTGACCGACCGCAGCCGCGACAACCTGCCCGATCCCGTACCTAGCCTCGCCAATCCCTATGTTCCTTCCAACAGCCCCGCGATTGGCGACCTAACGGATCTCTTCAGCTTCGGAGGAAGGTTGTAGCGACGTGACATGGTCACACGAGGTACGCAAGAAAGGGGCGTTTCGTAACTGATCGTGGGGACGCCCCGGATGTGACGCTAACGCCGACTGCATTCGCGGTCGGCGTTGCTGTATGCCTGGGCGAGTTGGACTGCTTTACAGAGAGAGAGAGAAGAGAACTTGCTCTACATGCTCATCTACAGTTTCCCGAAATGGTTCTAGCGACCATCTTGCTATCCATGGAAAGGAAAATGCTTGGCTCTTAAACGCAAAGTCCTGCGCATTGGGTGCAACTGAGGCCAGTGTCATTTCGGGAATGTTCTTCTATGCGACTGTGCCTTCAATAACCTAGGAAGGCGAGAAGTTTTCGAATTCATGGTAGCTGGATTGCAATATCAATAGAAAATAGTTCATCCCTTATTGGGATGAATGTCGACCCGTGTGGGGAGCGCATTGCGCTGATGGCGCGAGTTTTCAAAACCTAACCGAGAGCTTTCTGGAAAGGATGGAAACTATGCGACTAAGCAAACTTATTACTCTGATTACCATTGGGGCGTTGCTGCTGTTCAGCGTCGCAGCATTTGCGGATACCTGGACCGTGATCTCGCAGCCCTCACAATTAATGCAAACATCTTTCGGACTAGTTCCCTACGGGGGTGGCTTCGCCGGGGGCCCGCCCGCAGGATGTGGCCCGAACCTCTGCGGGACTACTGACTTCGGCGGCGGAGACGGATCTTTGAACCAAATCGGTTCTTTGGGCCCTTTCACCTTTAGCAATCTGCAGACAGAAGTCAACGTGCCCAACAGCTGGGCCACATGGAATTGCCCTCCGGCAACCGAGAGCTGCACTCCTAATGCTCTGTGGAACCAAGGGTTCAGCACACTGACCATTTCAACTAGCGACCGCGAAAACACGCTTGGATTCGAGCTCGAACCTGATAATTTCGCGATAGAAACGGTCCAGGCGATCTTTCACGCTAGCGACGGGATGTCTTTTACGCTCACCCTGAGCCCGAACGGCTCCGCCGGCGCGCTGCTGTTTGCTGTGCAAGATGACACCCCTGGATCCTTCATTACTAGCGTCGACATCACCGATCTCGCGGGAGGCGACTTCGCCATCGCTCAACTGCGTACCGGAAATTCCGGCGCCACCCCCGAGCCGAGCACGCTTCTCCTGCTTGGCACCGGTCTTCTGGGCGCGCTGGGCGCGATTCGGCGCAAGATGAACTTCTAGTCCAACCCTCCTCCGTTGGTTCAGCAGTTGAGAGCCACAGCCGGGGCGATAACGCTCCGGCTTTTCTTGTGCATGCCGAGTCGTCGACCATTCGCGCACAGTCGACCCGGTCAGCTTCCAAACACGCAGTGCGCCCTCGGCTCGCATGCCTGTAAAGCCAATCGGCAATGCCTCCTGTAACGGTCAGCAGGCCATTTGCCAGACACGAAAGTGCTAATCAAAACGAGGGAAACCGCCTCGCCCGTAAATGCAAATTCCTGCGCATCGGTCGCCTGACAAGCCAGAGTCGTATCAGGGCTATATCCTATTTATCAACTTTTTTATCAATAACTTATGAGCAGTGTTGTGTTGTTAATCAGATGGCCGCAGGATTGCAAGATTATCATTAACGAGCTCATCGAAGCCCCCGCTTACACGTATTCAGGGAATGTTTGGCTCGTGGTGCATAAACAAAAAGAAAGCTTTCTCGAAAGGATAAGAAACCTATGCGACTGCTCAAACTCACGACACTGGTAGCGCTGAGCGCCCTGTTGCTGCTCAGCGTGCCCGCCTTTGCCGACACCTGGACAGTAATTCCCCAGCCGAACGCCACATACACAGGGGAAACCACCAACTATGGCGGTGGCGACGGATCACTAAACACGATCACCTCCTTGGGCCCGTTCCTCACGTTTAGCAATTCGCAGACGGAAGTCAACGTGCCTAACAGCTGGGCCACTTGGGGCTGCCCCCCCGCTACGGAAAGCTGCACTCCGAACGCTCTATGGAACCAAGGGTTCAGCACCTTAACCGTCACCGTTGGCGGCAATTTCAATACTGCTGGATTTGAGCTCGAGCCCGACCAGTTCCAGCAGGAAGACGTCATGGCGACCTTCCACGCCAGCGATGGCTCTTCGTTTACCGTTGACCTGATGCCCAACGGCTCGGGCGGCGCACTGCTGTACGCTGTGCAAAACGACTCCGGTGCCCATATCACTAGCATCGACATCGTCGACAACGCCGGAGACGACTTCGCTACTGCCCAATACCGTTTAGGAAACTCTGGTAGCTCCACCACTCCGGAACCGAGCTCAATGATCCTCCTAGGGTCCGGTCTTCTGGGCGTTGTGGGATTCATGCGTCGCAAGATGAACCTGTAAGTCCAACCCTCCTCCGTGGCTCAATGGTAGAGTCCAAAAGCCGGAGCGCTTAGCGCTCCGGCTTTTTGTGCCTGCTTGGCGATGACCGGTCCGGCTTAGCCATGAATATCGGTCAAGTTCTAGAGCCGATGTCCTGCCGTTTAAAATGGGAACTGGAATACAGGCTACCGGCGGGTGATTTGAATCACATACAAAGCCCGGGCTCGCGTGATAACAGAGATTATCGCGTCTTGGCGCCGAGTACCGGCGCGGAAATCGCCTGGGTCAACTAGCAATTCCAGAAAATGCCGCAAGGAGAAATCATGAACCAGCCCATTTATATCGCCGCCTTTAACCAGTCCAAGTTTGGCAAGCTACTGGACATGACGGTGCCTCAGATACTGAGCAATGCCGTTACCGGTGTCTGTCAGGAAATCAATATTGAACCTTCTGTCATTGATACAGGTTCGGTTGGTTCGGCCTGCAACTTTACGTTGAATCAGCAGGGGCTACTTTCTGGTCTGGTCGCTACGGTTCCCGGATTGGAGGGGAAGCCGATCGAATCAGTCGAGAATGCCTGCGCCTCCGGCGGCCAGGCCGTTCTGTCGGTGATTTACAAACTTTTGGGCGGTGTGGGCGACGTGGGAATTGCGATTGGCTACGAGAAGATGCGCGACCGGGAAGGGAAGATGGACGGCAAGCTCATAGGCGAGGTCCTCGGATACTATTCACATCCGGATGAGCGTCCCGGCAAAGTTTTTATCTTCCCGCATTTGTTTGCGGAAATTATGCAGTGCTACATGCAGGTCTATGGCGTTACCGAGAGCGATCTCGCGCAGATTGCGGTCAACGAATATGGCAATGCAAAATACAATCCCTGGGCCCAGATGAACAAAGTCCAGATCAGCCTGGAGCAGGCCACAAAGATCGAGGGCATTAATCGCTACGTGGTCGATGGCCTGCCGCTCAAGACCTACGATTGTTCGCAAATTACCGACGGCTATGCCGCGCTGATTCTCGCTACAGAACGAGGATTACAAAAGCTTGGTGTTCCAAAGTCCGAGTGTGTCGAGATTGCCGGCTATGCTCAGGCCACCGATCCCCTGGAGAAAGAGGGACGCAATACGCTAGTTCCCAGCGGTGCTTACCGGGCAATGAGGAAGGCCTACGAAATGGCAGGTGCGCTGCCGGCGGATGTAAATGTGGCGGAGATCCACGACTGTTTCACTGTGGCAGCCGCCATTGGGACAGAGGTCATCGGGAAAGCTTCACCTGGTAAAGGCGCACGCTACTGGGTTGAAGGTAAAGCCAATGTGGACGGAGACTGCGCCATCAACATGTCTGGGGGTTTGATTGCCAAAGGACATCCCGTGGGCGCCACCGGAATCGCAATGCTGGGCTCGTGCTTCCGGCAACTGAAAGGAAAAGCATCAAAGGAGATTCAAAGGCGAGATCCGAAGCTGGCTGCGACCTTCAATATTGGAGGCGCGATGTGTGCGTCCGTGTGTACCGTTCTGCGCAACCCGGCATGATTGAGGAACGCAATGTCGCCACAAGTACACAGTCGCCGAATAATTCTCGCGACCATGCGCGAATTCTTAACGCTTGATTCTTCCGTCGTCCGGGTACTAGTCTTTACCAGCACAGGAGGAAGATGGAAAACACGCTCGGCTTAGTGATGACAGGAGGCGGCGCCCGCGGCGCCTATCAGGCCGGTGTTCTCAAACGTATCGGCGAGATAAAGCGGGTTCAGAGCCAGGGTAATCCCTTTCCTATTATCGGAGGCGCTTCTGCCGGAGCGGTGAATGGAGCTGCCCTGGCCGCAGGCTGCGACAACTTTGCTGTGGCGACCCAGGTGCTCGCGGGGCTCTGGTCACGTCTGAAACCTAACGATATTTTTCGCTGCGATGTTATCTCCCAGGCCCGTAACTCCATTACCTGGATATTAGACCTCTCGTTTGGAGCAGTCCTTGGCGGAGGCAACGCACGCTCTTTGTTAGATGCCTCGCCTTTGCAGCGCTATCTCCACGCGCACCTTAATTGCGATCGAATCCAGGGCAATATCAAGCGTGGATGTCTCTACGCACTTGCTGTTTCCGCGACCAACTACAACTCAGGAAAAAGTTACCTGTTCATTCAAGGTGCCAAAGGTCACCCAATGTGGAACCGCAGTCGGCGCGTAACCCTGGCGACCAAAATCAGTGTGGATCATATCTGCGCGTCGGCCGCTATCCCTTTGGTCTTTCAGCCGGTCAGACTAAAGACCAGCAAGGGTACAGCATTTTTTGGCGACGGCTGCGTTCGATTGCAACAACCTCTCAGCCCCATCATCCGGCTTGGGGCCAGAAAGGTTTTTGCAATCGGTGTCCGCTGTGAAAATAAAGAGCATCAAGTAGACCCAGCCATGCCGAAGGAACCTTCCCTGGCGCAAGTGATGGGAGTCCTTTTTAATGTGATGTTCTTGGACAATCTTGCTACCGACGTAGAACATCTCGAACGGCTGAACCAACTGCTCCAGGAAGGCCAGATTGGTCAGGCGGGCGTCGAGGGATGCGAAAGGATGCGGCCACTAAAAACGTGTCTGGTTACTCCATCGGTCGATTTATCGGAGTTGGCTGGACAACATCAGCGAGATCTGCCTTACCTTATCCAGTACTTTGTAAGTGGTTTGGGGCGAGATGCCGCATCCTGCTCAGATCTGATGAGTTACTTGCTGTTCACGCCCAAGTACACCAATGATCTCATCGATATAGGCTACAACGATGCCAGCGGGCGAATCGATGAAATCGAGGATTTCCTATATTCAGCTGACGACGAAGACGCTGGCCCGGGTGGGACTAACAAGTCACGACGCTTTGGCTTGACCCGGCACGCACCTAACCTAGTCAAGTTCCGCGGGTGAGTATCCTGGGGGGAGAATCCTAGCCTCCATCGATCGGTTGGCTCGTTTTAAAGCCCTACTGCGCTCCACTGCTGCTAGCCAGTGAGGCATTCAAAGCTTTGCTTTCCTTGGCTTTTATTTGCTGACCGACGAGAGACTCCAGTCGGGATAGCCGCTCTTGCAGACTGTGAATCTGTTCTTGCTGGGCGCCCAGTTGTTTATGCTGTGTTTGAATCTGCTCCTGCTGCTCCGTAATTAGCGTAGCTTGGTGGTCGACGCGGTGATACTGCTTCTGCAGCTCGTTCAACAGCATCGGCGCAAGATACTGATACCGCACGGTGTACGGCTTGCCGTCGCTATCGTAGGCAACTAGCTGCGGGAAAACTTGTTCAACCTCTTCCGCAATCAGACCGTACTGCGGGGTTCTTGGCCCCTTCTCGTACTCCGGCTTGTAGAAAAATGTCACGGGCCGCAGCTTTAGCAAATCGCTGGTCGTGTCACCCATGTCGCGTACGTATTCCTTAAAGCGGAGCGACGAGGTTAATGTACCCAGCTGTCCGTCGGAGTTAACATATACCGGCACCCCGGCCGATGAGGTCGACCCATAGACGCCAGCTATGAAAGCGGCATTTTGCTGGCCGTCGCTGCCGCCTTGCGTACCGATTCGAATCACATTGCTCTCGCCGCTGGTCCCCTGACTACTCACATAGACGTTGCTGGATCCAGTTCCATTATTGAAGCCAGCCATGTAGCCAAGATAGGCATTATTACTGCCCGTGGTGTTATTATAAGCGGCTGCGTAACCCAGGTAGGTATTGTTATTGCCTGAATCTCCAGGGTAGCCGCCGTAAGCAACGCTGGGACCCAGGTAGACGTTATTACTCCCAGTACTTACGAGGCCAGATTGAAAGCCTAGATAGGTGTTGTTATCGCCCGAGTCATTGCTGTAGCCAGCCTCCACCCCAAGAAATGTATTTCCCGAACCAGAGGTATTGGTATATCCGGTATCTTCACCTACGAACAGGTTCAAGTCTCCGGTATTGTTAGCACCGGCAAAGCGGCCAACAAACAAGTTTTTTTCGGAGCTAACGGGAACGCCTACGCTCAGGACAGCGTTTCCCCCGATCTGGTAATTGGTCTGCGTGTTCACGGCTTTTCCCGTGAGCGTGCCTCCTACAGTACCGCTGCCGTCAATGTTGTAGCTTGTGCCGCTCTGCAGAGTGGTGTTGTTCTGAATGTAAAGGGTGGAACCACCCGTTAGGGGCACGCCCGTAAGTCCAGAGCCGTTGCCCGCGAATATACCCGCCGCCGTTACATTGCCGCTGCCATCAACTGAAAATTTTGTGATCGGGTTATTGATAGGTCCGGTTGCCGCCCTAAGCAGGGTGCCGCCCGCGGTGTTCTGTAGCCATGCTGCTGTGCCGCTCGGACTCTGCACGGTCGCGTTCAAACCGTAGGTGGTGCCGGTAATAGATGATTCGGTTGCAAAGACGGCACTGCCGGCATTGCTCGATGCATTCGCCATCACGCCCGCAGCCGGGCCGGTCGTTGCCAGTGCCTGACCCCAAACGCCAGTACCGCCGGAATTCGCCTGCGACTGTCCCCACAGTCCGGTCCCGCTGGGACTCGCTACTGCCCCGCTCACGCCGTATGTAATGCCACTGGGCGACATTGCGAGTCCCCGCACTCCAGTTCCACTAATACTATTCGCGTATCCCTTCACTCCATAGGTTGAGCCAGTGCTCCCAGTAGCAAATCCGAGAATGCCGATGCCTATAGCACTGGCTGTTGTGCCCTCCACACCGTACGATTGCGCCGTGGTCGAATTACCTTGCCCGAAGATCGCAACTCCGGCGCCTGGGATAGCCCCGAGTACAGCGGTAGAAGAGCCGGTATTAGTCGTACTGGCGAAGATGCCATACCCGGTTCCACTTTGGCTCACGCCCACAACCTGATCGCTTGTCGACCCACTGAAGTTCGTGGGACCCTGACTTGCCGCTGTGAGACTATCCCTTGTTTGTCCTAACGATGAGGCATCGCTGTTGGAAGACCCCGTTCGATTTACACTACTGGTTCCAAATGCCATCTGGGAGGCATTCAGGTCTTTCGCCAAAACGAAATCGGAGGCGCTCCTTCCAGACAAAGTTTCCGCTTCGTGAGCTTTGAAAGCGTAGGGTACGCTCACCAGCAACACGCGCGCTTCCTCAGCCTGTCCCTGCACCTGTACTCCCAGCCAGCGCTGCTCTTCTTGAGAGAACAGATCAGCCGGTACACCCGTACCTGTAGCACTACCCAACAACACGCTGTATTGACCCCTCGCGTCGGGAGTGACGTTCTGTGTCTCCACCCAAATGGGTGCTCCACCGTCTTGCTGTTTGTAGATCGCGAAGGTTATTCCGCTGGTCGTCAAGGGTGATCCCTGCTCGTCCTTAAGCGTCCCGCTATAGCGGATCAGATTAGGAACCGCGGTTCCGGTTACTTGTTGTGCTGCGCAAAAGGAAGTCAGCAGTAGAGTGCAGATGACCACGACCATGCTTGCGGTAAAGCGGCGCATTCTATGTTTTCCTTTCCGACGGATATGTGCCAACCAAGGTTTTACTCTTAGATATCTTCGAGCCTGCCTTCACGACTACAATTGAAAATGCCGCCAGCATGGCGGCAGCGAGGAGACTATTTGTTAGGCAATCGGTCTGCTGGGACTAGCACACGCTCTTCCCGTGATACCCCAGCACCAACTGACAGACCGTGCTACTGACGTTCTCCCATAAATATTCGGGCGGCGTAGAACCACGACCGCCTCTGTCTAGAATTACCTTTACGCAGCGCAAAATGCTGTCTTCGTGAGCTCCACTTAGAATATTGCTCCCATATTCCAGAGTCTCAGGCCTCTCGGTAGTATCTCGTATGGTGACATTTGGTACTTTGAAAATCGAGCATTCCTCCTGTACGGTCCCGCTATCGCTCAGCACACAAAAGGCATTTTGTTCCAGCTTAACAAACTCAAAGAAGCCCAATGGGTCCATGTAACGAACGCCGGCCACGTCGGTGGAGATTCCCGCCGCTCGCATTCGCTGACGCGTATGGGGATGAGTGCTGACGATGACCGGAATGTCGTACTCTGAGTGAAGCGACTGGAAAGCGGAGGTCATCGACCGCAGACGGCTTTCCGCGTCAACATTTTCAGCCCGATGCATGGTGACGAGAAAATACTTGCCCGGTGAGACTCCGAGCAGCTCGTGAATATTAGATCTGTCAACCTGTGTCCGATAAAAGCCCAGCACTTCGTAGATAGGATTGCCGGTGACAAAGATTCTCTGTCCTTCGATGCCCTCCCGCAGCAGATTCTTTCGGCTTCGTTCCGTGTAAGGCATCAGAACATCGCTGCTGTGGTCGATCAAGCGCCGATTTGTTTCCTCCGGTACCCGGTCATCATAGCAACGATTGCCTGCTTCCATGTGGAAAACAGGAATGCCCATCCGTTTTACCATGATGGCTGCCAAGCTGCTATTGGTATCACCTAAGACGAGAAATCGATCTGGCCTGACGCTTAGAAGTATCTTCTCAATAGCCGAGAGAATCGTCGCAATCTGCTCTCCGAAACTGCCTCTCGCACCCAGGTAGTGATCTGGACTCCTAAGTCCGAGCTGCTCAAAAAAAATGTCGTTCAGGTTTGTATCGAAATTCTGGCCTGTATGTACAAGGACGTGATCACACAGTTCGTCTAGCTTAGGTATTATTCTAGACAGGCGTATGATCTCCGGGCGTGTGCCCAGGATGGTCATAACCTTCATAGACCTGAACTTCCAAAGCGGTAGTTGAAGGTTGCAAGTTCCGCAATCATCGCAGATATTGTTGGGGGTTCGCTATATCCTGCCTGACTCCACAAACTGCGATTCAGATCTTCGGATCTGGTCGAAAGAGTGCGGTCGACGATAGTTTTGGCTTCAGTAGGATTTATTCGTATATCGTCACGTTGAAACTGTGTTGCGAAGATCTTCAAGAGTTCGTACTTGGATACGGTCCCCCTCGGAATAACATGCTGCAATCGTGACAATGCGGTTCCCGACTTGATGGCAGCGCTGCACAAGCGCGCAAAATGCAGGGTGGTTATGCCGTTCCATTGATGATTGAGGAAGCCATTTAATTCTGCATCTTTCGGCTGCCGCCGGAACCATTCAACTAAAAAGACATAAGATTTTGGCTCAGGGCCGATGATGGAACAACGAAGGCAGTATGTTCCTGGATAGAGCACCTCTCCCAGGCTCTTTGTCTTCCCATAAACATCCAAGGGATCGTGCACATCGGTCTCGCAATACGAGCCCGTGTGTCCGGAATAGACACAATCGGTTGCAATCTGAATTACTCGGGCATCCGAAGCCTGAGCACAGACAGCAAGCTCATGGGGGAAGAGGCTGTTAATCCTGATCGCGTTTTCCACTTCCGCCGGATCCTCGTCATGCACATACGGTTTGGTTATGCCGATAGCATTTATGATCCACCGCGCACCATTGATTGCTTTCTGGATTGCGTCTCGACCCGCCGTGGCAGCGTCGAGCACCCGCCATTCTACCTCTGGTAAAATACGGCGAGATCGGTCCGCCAATATTTGGCTCCGAACCGTAGCCGAGACGTTGAGCTCAGGATCGCGGCTAAGTACATCCGCAATCATCGAACCCAACATGCCGCTGCCACCGAGAACGACGATGTTCATCCGGCTCATGCTCTTCCCATGACCTTGGCGAGTCACCGCTCCACAACTTCCCACGGATTCCAGTAGCGGGCATCATAACGTATGTCGTCACTGCGACTCTCATCGACCGTGGCCGTGGAAAAGAATACGAGCTTGCTATGGGCAGTAAGCGACATAAAGCCATTGGCGTAACCGGCGGGAATGAAGAGTATAGAGGGATGCTTGGCGGACAGAACATGACGATCAATTTCGGCCGCTCGATTCGGGGTATCCCAATCGTCAATAGCAACGGCGCACACCACGGCCGCACCCTGCACGACGGTTACATACTTTGCTTCCCGCCGATGGGCATGCCAGGCGCGTACGAACCCAGCTCGATGGTTGCTGACTACATAGAAGCGTCGTACGTTTTGGAATGCAAAATCATTCACAAAGGACAATGAGCCTCGGTCGTCAACCGCAATATCTCCTCGCATTAGCAGAGGTCTCTGCAATGTCATCTCATTACTCCGGACGCCGCACCCCTCGCTAGTTCTTTATGGGTATTGAACATAGAAAGAAATGCCTGGTTCGTATATCTCGGGTTGAAGAGATCCTTGATCCGATTATCTTCGACTAGACGTTTCATCTCCTCGATGCCCTCGTCAATCGAATGGGTGGCCTTGAAGTCGAGTATCCGATTGGCCTTGTCACTACGCACTCTGTAGTTTCGCGAGTCTTGGAATTTCAGTGGGGTCTGCTCGATAACTACATCCGGAAAGTGGTTACGCACCTGGTAGGCAAGATCGACTATTCGTACATTCTGCCGGTGCAAGTTAAAGACGCCCGTATCGGCGGTAGTGAGATTGTCGACAGCGGCCTGTGCCGCGTCCTTAACGTGCAGTAGGGGACGAAACTGATCGCCGCCAAACACGCTAATCTTACCGTTTTGCCAGGCGCGGACAGTTAGAGTATTGACTACTAAATCTAGCCTGACCCTGGAGAATTCATCGCCCACGCCAAAGAGCGTGCCAAGTCTAAATGTAATGGCATTGGTCGCGCGGAGGTAGGTCTCGGCTGCTAGTTTACTCGCGGCGTACATCGAAAGAGGAGCCGTTGGCGAATCTTCATTAAGCTCGATGTTATCCTGGGCTCCATAGACCGAACAGGTTGACATGAAAATGATACGGCCGTCGAAGCGCCGCGCCATCCAGCCCACCGCTTCTTGATTAACCTCAACCGTAATCTCCGGGTTTAATTGGCATGCGCCATCACCGACAATTGCAGCCAGCCAGATCACCGCGTCTGCCCACTTGAGGTGAGGCAGGAGCCGGTCTTCATCTCTAACGTCTCCGAATATAAAGTCGACGGGCTTGCGATAGGATTCTTCATAAAGCAGGGCGTCGTAAACCCGGATACGGTGATCAGTGGTTAACAGCGCATCGGTAACCGCGCCACCAACATAGCCAGCGCCACCAACGACAAGCACGTTCATTGTTGCGCACTCCTAGAGGTAGTTTGAGAGGTAATTCCAGCCGTGCTTCTGTCGCGCAACACAAAAAGTAAGAGGCAGATCGACTCTCTCATGAATGGCGACAATGGCATGTTTTCAGTAAGCATTCTTGCCAAAAATACCAAACCAAAAAGTGAGACATATAATACGAATATCGAACCAAAAGCTCCAGTTCTGCAAATAATAAAGGTCGCATTCCACGCGCTTATGAATCGACGTATCACCTCTCCATCCGTTGATCTGGGCCCACCCTGTTATGCCAACCTTAAGGCGATGACGCGTATTGTAATGAGAAATCTCTTTCAGGAACTCGTTGACAAAGAATGGACGTTCAGGGCGAGGGCCTACAACACTCATGTCACCCTTCAAGACATTAAAAAACTGCGGCAACTCGTCCAGGCTGGTCCTTCTCAATAAAGAACCAATAAGCGTGCGGCGCGGGTCGTTTTGTACGGTCCAGATTGTATCACTCTTGGAGAAGTGATCCATCTTCATGGTACGAAACTTATACATCACGAAAAGCTTTCCGTTTAACCCAACGCGCTCCTGGCGGAACAGAATAGGACCGCGAGAAGCGACTTTGATCAGCAAGGCGACTAGAAGCATGACAGGAGCTGTCAGAGTAATCGCAAAGATGGAGAAGATGACGTCGAAAACCCGTTTCGAAAAAGCATAATAAAGCGATTCTGCCGGGGCTGTTGCCAGATCCAACATGTGGAGTTGACCGAACTGGAAGAGGCGCTCTCTAACCAGGGGCATGTCGCCGGTGTCCACTACGAGGTGAATCGGCGCACCGAGCATCTGAAGTGGCGTAACCACGCTCGAAATTGTGTAGAGCTGGTCAGCTGGCAGCGCAATGACAATGTCATCGACGTGCAGGTCCATACTGGTCAGCATATCCAGGTCGAATACGGGGACATTATTTACGTCCACATCTTGGCCAGACAGCCGAATATGACCCACAATCGCGGCGGGGGCGAAAGGAACACGCGCCAACTGGCCCGCTATGCGAGCAGCATAAGCATCGGCCCCTACTATCAACACGGAAAGCGGACGGCGGGAACGCTCATCGCTCCATAGAAGAAGCCGAAACGCAGTTCGGATCAGCACCGTACCCAGAAACAGAGCGATTGCAGTGGCAATGAAAAAGATACGTGATAAATCGTGCCCGCGATAGAAGAAAAGTGCGCACAGCTGTAATATGCAAGTAGCCACGCACGCCGCAGTCGTCTTCTTTAGGCCGGTATACTCGCGGAAAAACTCCTCAATATTGCATAGCTGATAGTGTTCTACCGCAACAATCCATACCAGAGTAGTAAATCCCAGTAGCGCCACATAAAACGGCACGTCATAGGCAAACGGCGAGAGTCCTAGTTTGTCGGAGAGATAGCGAACATAGGCGCCCGCAATAAACGCAAATAGCGGAAGCGGATAACAGCAAAGGCGTATCAGGAAACGGTAGTAGCTTAGTCTTAGAACCATGGTCGGTAATCCTCGGGAGGCTCTCGCGGAACCAATCGAGCGCGGGTCTATGGAGAACAGCTGAGTATTGCCACCTAACTCATATTTGAACGAGAGAGGTCGCTAAGTCTAGGGATATCGTTCAGGAACGTAATTGCTGCTTATACTTATGATCAGTCAGATGCGATGCATCGCCCAGTGAGAAGTGTCTGAGAAGTTGGTCAGCCGCGTGCTGCGGCGAGAAGAGATTTTCAAGTAAGGTACGGCCATGCTGGCCCAGCGTTGAGCGGAGTGCCGCATCGCTGGCGAGAACAAGTGCATATTCCTGAAGCAGGTCGTCGTCGCCGTTGGTACAGCAATAGCCAACCCCATTCTGGTTTAGGATAGCGAATAGATCGTTCCCTGGGTTGACGCTAGCTAGCACCGGTAGTCCACCGTACAAATACGCCATTAGTCGACCCGGCACGTTGTTAATCTTAAAGCGCCGGTCGAGTGAAATCAGTCCGATGTCGAATTCTGAAACCATCGAAATGAAATCGTCCTGGGATACAGTGTCGAGTAGGGTCACATTGCTCAGGTCGCGGTTGGATATGATGCTGCGCACCTCCGGCAGTTGGCTACCCCAACCCACCAGTAAGAAGTGGATATGGGAGTACCCTCTAAGGGCGCTTGCAAGTCTCAGCACATTGAGTGGGTCTTGTGCCACACCGAAGTTGCCGCCAAAAAAGAACACGATCCGATTTTCCAGTCCAAAGCGCTCGCGATAACTAGTTCTGGATGGCGCCGCGCGGGGGGCGGCATACCAGTTAAATAGGACTTCGATCTTGGGGGAGCTAGCGATGCAGAGATCGTCGAAGTATCGTAAGTCACCGGGAGACTGGACACCGATGACATCGGCAGCGCAGTACTGCTTCTGCTCGAACCGCAACAAATATTTGTAGGCTAATCCCGGTCTGAGTTCTCCCACATCCAGCATGAACTGTGTCCAGAGGTCCCGAAGCACAAGGTAAGCAGGACAACCAAACCTCTCCTTCAGACGTTCCACCAGAGTGCCAAAGAAGATCGTCGGTGAAAAGAAGATAATAAGATCGAAGCTCCGTGAAGACAAGACTTGCCTGGCTCGCCGCCAGATCTGCTTGGAAAAGCTTACTTCCCGAAGGCCGCGGAGCACTTTGCCAGCTCCCTTGGTTCTGCTGGTTTTGATTCGAATTACTTCCAACCCGTCTTCGATTGATACTTCGCATGGCTTTTCAGCTGTGGCCGAAGGTACGAGAATAGTGACAGCAAGTTGTCGCCGCGCCAATTCGACCGCGAGATCGTGAACGAGTTTGGCGGTCGACGTGGTGGTTGGGACGAAGGTATCTGTGATCAGAAGGACCCGGCCTCCTGAGGCCGAGTATCCCAGGTCCATACCGTGAGGCGTTACGTCGGTTGTGCTAGGTGAACTCAAGACTTTAATGTCCGGTGAAGCAGCCATAATAGGAGTAACGATCAGGCCGATTTGGATGCGTCATGAACCAAAGAGCTGCCAACTAGTGAGCCCTGCTGAGGGCTGGGTAGTTGCTCTGCGTCCAACAAGATGTCGAACAACTCGGGCCAAGAGCGTGCAAATGGAGGCTCGACCTCCGGTTTCTTTACTGCAGCGAATGCTTTAGCTCCTTGCATCGCATCTCTCATGAGAAACGCCAACTTCTTCGCACAATCGGGTGGGAAGAAGGCGACGCAGGGATGTTCGCCAATGGTCTCGCGCGCATAAGCGGCGTCGGCAATAAGCATCGGCCGGTTGTATGGTCCGAACTCGCTAATTGCCATTCCCCAGGTTTCGAGTTTGGATGGAAACAGTAAGCAATCGGTAAGACTGTACCTTCGGAATACCTCTTCGCGAGAAAGTCGGCCTAATAGGCGAATCTGCGGCACGTCCGCACCGCGCCTACCAATCTGCTTAGCATAGTGATTCTGCGATGCCTCAAATGTCAGCCAGATCTCAAAGTCGGTCGTGCCGCTGGCCACCAGTTGTTCCGCTGCGTCACAAATAACTTCGAAGTTTTTGTGAATGGAAGGGTGGGATGGATAAAAAAATATAAACGGCGAGGATCGGCCTTCCGGTCTTACGGATGCTGGTTGTGCCTCCTGACAGACGGGATGAGCAACGAGAATATTGTCTACCTTAAAACGGCTTCGAAATGCTTGTCTGACCCATTCCTGTTGAACAATCACGAACGCGTTCCGGCGAAGGTTTATGCGATACATAAAATCTAAAAACGTGTTCACGGCTGCATACCGTGGCTGCACCAAAGCTTCCCGCCACGTGAGTTCATACAGATTACTCACGTTCTGGCAATATACCGCGCGCCTTTCAGCTCGTACATTTGGGGTAATGTTGTGTAACGAAATCCACAGCAAGGGATTCAGGCGCCGAGACACGCTCCTAAATACCCAGTATTCGTGATAAAGCCGATCGAGGATGCTCCGCTTGGAACGGGGGAACTCATAGTACTCAATACCCGGTACACCTACCAGATCCTTCTGGTGAACGAGAGCGACGATGCTGTAGTCATCAGAGCGCTGTGCCAGATACCCCAAGCAGTCTCTCAGGATTGAAAGGCCACCCATCTCGGTGAGATTCACCCCGGAGACCACGACGACGGGCTTTCGGCGCTTCACTCCGCCATCTGCGATGTCGCTAGTGAGTGTTGGGATGGCCATCGTGTTCTATAGAGCGGGATGTAACGGCCCGAGCCTTACTCGCGACACCAGGTTGCTCTGACGGGCCTGTTTATGCAGGTAGCTGAATACATATACGAACACGAAAAAGAAAAACTCGGGCGGAAAGTAGTGGCCTGCCCTGAGCAGCTTCAAAATGAGATAGATCAATACCGCAGCGTTAATTGTTCCGGCTTCATCTGGAGTGGAAAGGCGAAACTTCCACAAGAAAATGCCAACCAGGCACAATCCGACAATACCAAGGTCGGACGCAGCACGTAAAAACATCGATGACGCTTCCTCCTTATTGAGCATTTGGTTTTCGGCGCTGAAACCACTTAGACCCGGGACATCAGGAAGATACTTGTCGTGCGACCTCGAGTGGGAACCCAAACCATTTCCCAAGAATGGGCTTTCCTGGAGTACCCGTGCCGCTACAAAAGCATTCGAAATCAACGCATAAGTGCTGGTGTTGGCATTAGCGAGATTCACCTCAGCAACCGCCTTAACCGTATCATCAAAGCGCAGACGGAAATTCTGCGAAAGCCAACGCAACCCGCTAATGCCCAAGACAAGAATCAGAGGAATGGTAATAAGCAGAAGCTTATGCCGAGACCTTGCAATGAGGAAGGTTAGAACCAGTAATAACCCGATATATCCGACCCCAGAATCAGCAAGAACTATCGATAGCAGCACGATTGTTGATTCAACCCGGTGCCTGCCGTGGAAAATAGTCGCCTCTAAGAAGTAGTAGGCTGCCGGCATTACGATCATCACAAACTGTGCCGGTTCGGTGAGTACACTGTGGGCGCGGAAATACTTAGTGAGAAGAAAGGCGCGCTGGAAGGGCACCATGAGAATGCCAATCCAACAAACATAATAGGCAAGGCGCGTATAAAGGAGGAATAAACGTCGGAATTCAAAGTGCTCAAAACGAAAGAAATTGTAAAAATAGAGAGATGTAAAAGTAATACCGAGAAACTGTTCCGAAAAGGCCCAAAATGTATTCGTTCCCGCGGTAATGCTTACCAGACCAGAGAAAGCAAGATAAGTGTAGAAAATGACCAGCGGTTTGTTGACAACAAACTGGGCCAATGACAGAAGTACAACGGTATTAAACAGCATGACAAAATAGAACGCTTTGATATCAATGCCAGCTTTATAACGGGCCGCCTCACTGAAGAGAGCAATCAGAGTACCCCACACGACAAGACTGCGGAGGGACATGGTGTAGCCGCGCGACACACCGTTAATCACGGTTTCACCACGCTCGAAGCCGGATCCAAAAGGGCAGGCGCCGGGAGCTTAAATGTCTTTGCTAAACGCAGAAAACTGCCACAGGCAATGCAACCATACAAGAGGCGCGAAAAAGCAGCCCCGAGGGGTCCAATATGGGGCGTCCACAAGGCGGCACAAGCGGCCGCGGCGAGACCTGCGAATAGGTTTAGCAGGGAAACAAACCGTATCTGACCAGTTCCCAACAATACATAATAGGGAACCACGCTGATGGACACGATTGCGAATGCGACCGTGAGCACTGGCAAGATTGAATAATTGGCCTTCGCAAACTCAGCTCCCATATAGAAAGAAAGCAAGGGTTTTCCGGCCACTAACAAGGGCAACGATAAGACCAGTGTGAGGCTAATACTTATTGTCAGTATGGTCCGCACAAAGTGCTGGGCAGATGCATGTTCACCGGCCTCCGTCTTATGGCTGATGCGCGGGAACACGAAATTGAACGCCTGTACACAGATTGTTTGAATTGGCTGGACGAGCTGTAAACAAATCGAATACGCACCGGCCGCAGCAGGTCCAATAGTTGCGCCGACGATCAGACGGTCGGCCTGTGTAAAAATCACATTTGCAATAGACTGAACACCGGAAAATGCTCCAAAACTAGCCAGGCGTCGCCATTCCCGCAGGTCTAGCACGGGCATGAAAGACATTTGTGAGTCCAGCCGGCGGACCTGCCATGCGAGCAGCAGGAGGCCTACAAAGGTCCAGCCTGCGGCAGCCAAGAGGATCGCAACAACCCCGTAACTGTACAGAGCCAAAGCCACCATGCTGAGGACCGCTAGACCCTTGATGACTATACAAACCCTTGCCGAAATATCGTAGCGTTCGTAGGCCTTCAGAGTGCTGGTATATGCGGACTCTATCCACCGCAAGGCCAGTAGCACGGCGCCAGCACGGATGGCAGCGGCAGCTAAGGCACGCTCATCAGGCCCCATGTGAAAGGCATACCGTGCGATCACGTTAGCTGACAGAAACACGACTCCCCCAGCCACGATCGCCGTCGTGATGCTAAGGCTCAGGGTTGCTTCGAACACTCGCGCGGCTGCCAAATAATCAGACCGGCCGCGACAAGCCGCAATGTACTTAATCGCTGCGTCGCCGATACCTAAGCCGAATACCCCGAGTCCTCCCGCGAGACCATTCACCACGGCCCAGATTCCGTACATTTCCAGACCGAGATGGCGAACTACTATGGGAGTAGCAACAAGTAGTAAGAACGGCTGTGAAATGTAGTCTAGAACGTTGTAAAACGCACTCTTGGCATCTCGACGCACGGGCGCCCGCCCTAACACCGAGCTCAAACGCAATCGGGATGAACGGATCCGTGCTATCAATGCTAGAACTCTCGGTTGGCAGCGGTGGAAGATGACGATGGCCTGGCGGCCGCGTAAGACCGGAGCAGATCTAGTTTGGCGGCGTAGCGCGTGTCCTGCTTGGCCCTTGCATGCAAGTCAGCTGCGATCGACCACAGCGAAGTCAGTAGGAAGGTGCCGAGAAAAACACCCATTACAATCAGGCTGCGCCGGGGTCTCGTTGGCTTGTCCGGCACCGTGGCAGGATCGAACACTTGGATCATGGTTGCTTCTTTTGCTTCGTCCAGCTTAGCCAGCTCGTACTGCTTCGACAGAACTTCAAATACCATCTCGTTGTATTTCAGTTCACGCGCCTTTCGCAGATAATCCAAGCTTGCGGATGGCATGCCGGCGGTCGGAATCTGGGTGTCACCTGCACCGGTATTACTCTGGCGCTCAAGTTTGCTCAACTCGCCTCGAAGTGCTCCCAACTCTCTCTCTGTCCGCTGTAAATATGGATTGTCTGCGGTAGCATAGCTTCGCATACCTTGTAATCTGACCTCGCGCGCGGCAATCTGCTGCCTCACGTTGGCTATCTGCTGAATAATAGCCTTGGCCTGACTGTCTAGTTGTATAAGACCGGTCTTTTCTTCCACTCCCTCCAAGCCTATTTCTGACTTGGCCAACTGCTCCTTAGCTTCGCCTACCTGCTGCTCAAAAAACGCCCGCCTCTGGGAGGCCTCGGTCATTGAAAGACTCTTCATTACTCGTCGTAGTGCCTCGACGTACCCATTGGCAATTTCAGCGGCGCGCTGCGCGTCCTTGTCTTCGAACTCGATGGTTATCACTCCGCTCTTATCGTCGCTTATTTCAGCGTGGTCGGCCAACGCTTTAAGCGTATCCACAAGGTTCCTTTTCTTGTAAACGCGCATCAGGTCGAAGCGGCGGATCAGGTCTTCTCCAATCGCGTTGCTCTTCAATATCAGCACATACGCGTCGCTTGGATTCTTCAAGCCGAGATCCTTGCCGGCAAGCGCCGCCACCGAGCCCAGTTGCCCCATCATAGCTGCCGCCAAATTTTGGCTTTGCTCAGGTGGAAGGACGCTGGTCTTGGCGACGTAGCTACGAGGAACCAGAAAGACAACGATAATGGTCAAAATAGTTACCGCGAGCGTTATCTTTGCGATCCAATATTTTCGCTTGACCACCGATAGGAGAAGGTCGATCGCCAGAATGTCTCTGTCAGGATCGCTGCCTAACTCTCTAATATCTGCGCTTGCGACTTCGTTATCGAGGCCCGGTTGCGGCGGTGCTGATCGATTCACGATATGTACCACATCTTCCGTTGTCTGTTGCCAACCAGTGAATGTATTGCTCCAGAATATCTAGGGCCACAATCTCCATTCAAATGGGGAGATCCGACAATCGCCATAAAGCAAGAACGTTGTCGCGGTATCTTCCGCCAGATCGTGTGTTTTCTTCGTCGATTATCATAAGGGGTTTAGGGAAGTTCCATGGAGGGCTTTCCAAGTTCAGCGGACGCCACTCGCTGGTAAAGACGTCGCGATTCTTTCGTGGAGCCGTGAATGTGGTCGTAAGTAGGTAAACGGACCCACTCTTCTTGAAGTTTATGATGGCTTTCGTGATATCCGCATTCGGCAGGTGCACCAGGCAATCCCGGCAAAAGATTACGTCAGCGGCAGGCAATGGGTCCGAGGCAATGTTTAGCGCACGGAACTCACGACCGCTGTCGCCATACTGCTGCTGGTTGCGGGAGATAAGAGCCGGAACGATGTCAATACCTATATAACGGTCTAGTTCGAGCTTAACTTCCTTCATCCAGTTAAAATCGCCACAAGGGGCGTCAATCATGGTCCGTGCACCAATCTGTTTCAGCAGTACGGGTAATGCTTTGCGGACGGCGGCAGTATGATCCAGATCGGAACCGAATCCTGACGCCGACTCTCCCGAGAGCCATATTTTGTTTTCGTAAATTTCAGAAAAAACTGACTCGGATGATTTGGATCTATGGAGCAGAGTCCAACATCTGCGGCGCAGCGGGCGCCAAACGCCGAGTACCCACTCAGGGCATGCTGAACGGAGAGTTTCTTTTGCTTGTTGAAGGTTCGTCGTCATCAAAGTCACTTTCTCGAGTCCTCCACCATCGTGCTCGCTTCTTTTGCCTTCAGACGTGTTGGGGGTAAGCGCCGCTGGTGTCGGGGCACATCCGGGGAGTGGTCGCCGGAATTCTCTCATATAAGAACTCATGTGCTGGGTAGAACCTGTCGTCCGGTCTTCCAAAGACCCGCGCTTTCTTGTACACAGCTCTGAATGTTTTCGGATCCGGGATGAGTTCCGAGCCCAATATGTTCACACTCTGCCCATCGATGCTCGAGTCGAAAGTCAGGCGTACGTCATGATTGACGTGGAAGAAGTAGCGTCTGCCGACCCGTTCGATAACGTTGAGATACCGGCTTGACGTCTCCCTATCCATCTCGGAAAAGCTGCAGCTGTTAAACACCAGATCCACCGAATCGTCGGACAATTGCTCAAATGAAAAATGCGGGAACACCCCAATATCATAGTCGCTCGCATTGATCGGGCCCTCACCAAAAAGCCTCACCACCCGATGCGGCAATGCTTCAATCAAGAAGTACGCGCTGACAAACGCCACCTCCGGAATATCGAAGATAAGATACCTTCCAACGATGCCATTCGATCTCTGCATCACTTGATACGCGCAGCCGCCAAACCCTGCTCCTATCTCGACCACTGTATTCCCCAGAGTCTCTTCGAGCATGGAAATCATTCGGCTTGCTTTGTAAGCATGTCGGAACGTCTCGCTCTGGATGATGGTGCTTCCTACGGGAATGCCGGCAGGATTCCCTATCATGGGAAAAGACACAGATTGTGGATCGACTCCGGCCTCGGCTAATAGCTTCCGATACCTGCACCAAACCGTCTTGACGTAAGGCTTCCCGAGCCACAGGCCGTTATATCTTGTTAGGTCACCGTAGGCGCCGCCAGTTCCAATCGCCATCTGTTCGCGATTGAAGTTGATCATCAGAGAGCTCAAGACGTCCAGGTCTTCCCGCGCAATTGCATCTATCATGGATCCGTAGTTAATGTCTATCCACTCGCGCCACAGGCCGCGGACTCCGAAGCTAGTGCTGGCAGGCTGCCGCGAATAAGCACATTTGTAGGCTTGGACCAACCTCTCCAGCGTTGCCCGGCTCGGTACCTTGCACTTGCTCTTGTGGTCTCGAAAACCCTCCTCGATATCAAGATGCCTCTCGGCGGAAGAAATCTTAAAGCAGTAGTCATACGCAACCTTTGCCGGCACATATATGGCTTCCAACGCCTTGTTTTTGAGTTTTAGCCAAAGCGAACCAGTCCGATAAGCATACTTCAGCTTTTCGAAGTAATACCGCATTCTGCCGATGGAAGATTCTTTATTCATGGCGCGGTTATTAGTTAGCAGGAATCGTGGTTGCTGGTCATTTCGGATGGTTCTAGTTAAATCGATGTTGTTGTAAGCAAGGATTGTTACTTCAGCACATTGATTGCGGCCGCGGCCAAGCCGAAGTTAGAAAGGATCTGCGACCAATCTTTGAAACCTCTGAGGAAAGCTCCCTTGTTGATCTGTTCTGGAACCACGACGGTGTCGCCGGGCATAAGGCGCATGGTGTCGAAGCCACCCGTCCACATGCGGGAAGTGGCTTGCTTACTGATTACCGTACCGTTCGCGCGGTACACAAATTCTCTTCCCTTGTCAGCATCGCGTGTCGGGCCGCCGGCATTCTGCAGGTAAGCGGACAAGGTCTTGCCATTCTTTTGGAGGAATGCTCCCTGGTTATACACGTCACCGATTACACTTACGACGGCCGGACGACTGGGTACATAGAAGCGGTCTCCGTCCTCGAGAGCAATATTAGGAATTACGTCGACATCGTGAGCGCCGGGGGCGAGATCCAGAACAATTCGGCCATCAGCTCTTAGCTGGCGAAGCTGATCGATGGTTGCACGTTGGGCCTCAAGGGAAGCCTTGGCGGCTGCCGTCTCCTCCGGCGATTTTATGTTTTGCGACATCAGCGACGCCTGGCGCAAAATATCCCGCTCCATCCCCGCGACCATCGTGTTCAAACGTTCCTGTTGATCGGCCCGGACCGTTTCACGGGTGAATACGGAGCCATAAAGATAGGCTGACGGAGCGAGTCCGCCGGCTCGCTCAACAATATCCCGAAGCATCTGGCCAGGCTCGACACGATATACGCCGGCTGCTCTAAACTCGCCTTCCAAACGGATGAATTTTGTCTGTTCCTCCTTCGGCACGCGAAGATCAGCCTGGGAGAAGATGGTCACTATATCGCCGGCTTGCAAAGGCAAATTGCTGCGAGCGTCGTGATCCAGTACCGCCTGTGCCAGGTTGAACGGAATAAGTTGAGTCGAGAGATTGTCAGGGTTCATTCGTTGGATAACGGCGTAATCCCAGTTGATTTCGGGGGCGTTTTGCTTTACGTCGTTTTGCAGCGTCTCCTTTCCGCCCTGGCCTTCAAGTTTTGCCTGACTAGCGATTAAATTTTGATGTTTCCAGTATTCCCTTGTAATGAGGAAATCGCGAGTGGGGATTAGATCGCTAACTCGCATGCCGGGACGCCATGGGTAGCGCCCCGGTCGGGCAATATTTCCCCGCAGGGTAACGGCATTCTCAAACCGTGGGGATATGGAGTCTACCGTTACAACATCACCGTCTTTGACTAGGTGAGTTAATCCGTTGTAATCCAACGCCAGCTCCTCTATGCGACGACTGTGGCGATCGTCAATCCGCTCAATCCAGACCTTGTCGCCAAGCGCTGTTGTCGACAGTCCACTCGCCAGGCGCAACAGCTCAGCTAAATCCGTTTCCTTCTTGAGCTCATAGATGGCAGGAACATTCACCTGTCCGCTAATCGCTACTTGAGGTCCCGCTGGAGGTACGTAAATCACGTCCTCTGGGCTGAGAACCATATCCTTCGATTTGTCCCCATTGAGCAAGAGGTCATAGAGGTCGAACTCCATCACGATTCCAGAGCCGCGTTTCAACTGTATTCGCCGCATCGAACCCGTCGGCAACGGGCCTCCGGATGCGAATATTGCGTTTGTTATGGTGCTCAGCGAGCTCACTGTGTAGCGGCCAGGACGCCGTGCCTGGCCCACGACGAATACGTCGATCGAGCGGAGTTCGCCCAGCGATACACTCAAGTCAAAATTCTGGAAGACACGCCCCACCTGCGCCTTCAAGAAAGGCTGTAGTTGTTCGTACTTAACCCCTGCCACATAGAAGTTCCCAACTTCTGGAATAAAGATATTTCCATTGCGGTCGACTCTGGTGCGAACATTCAGGCTGAGTTGGCCCCATCCCCGAATCAGCAACTCGTCACCCGGTCCGATTACATAGTCTGAGGTCACTGGGATATGCTCGACCGGAGCAAATGTGGTTGGCACATTTTCGAAGAGGCTCTCACCGTAGATCGGCAACACTTTGCCGACCGACAAAGACACCAACTCCTGGAAGTCGGTTAGCTCGGGGCCCTTCCTAGTCCGTGGGAGCTGAGTCGTTGGGTATTCGCCCTGTCGAGTGCCTCTCGGGGCGCTTGGATAATTCGATGCGCTCGGGTAGGTCGCACTTCCGGGCTGCTGCGATGGTGACGTTCTGCTTCGGGGATTCACATCAGGAGAAGCTTGAGTCTCGTCATCCATAGTGATGGCATTAGGATAGTCAGTAGGAGGGCAGGTTCCATCAGTCTCACATTTCGATGGCGCTTGGCCAGAAGGACTTTCTTGCGGATCGCTATCGTTCTGCCCCCAAGACAAAACCGGGAAAGCGAGCACAATCATAAGCAACAGCCACATGACCAAATTTGCGGCACGCGTTCTACTGCACTCGTGTTCCGGCTCCAACATCTGCCGATGACCTCCGTTAACCGATCTTGCTGTTGTATTGCGCAGTGTCATTTGATATACCGCAACTTCACGGTCTCCAGCCTCAGAGTATTGGGGACTCAAGTTAGAAATTCGAGCCTGATACTGGTGCTCTGCTAGTGCGCTGTTGCACCATGTGGTTTGAGCGTGAACTGGCCGTAGTTTCCGTACGGCACAACTAGGGAAAAGGTTAGTGTCGATTGACTGCCATGCGCGAAATTGGCAGGTGACGTACCTCCCTGCCAGGGTGCAGAGTTCATCTTTGCTGAGGCGAGATCGTAAGAACCAGCCCAGCTACCTTGAGCCTGGGTCAGAGTAAAGGTGTGCGCCACGGCTTTCTTAGCCGGCATTACCCTAGGAAAGTGATCGTTCATCCAGTTGTAATTCCAGAAAACGACTTCAACGCTACCATCGCTGTTTTTTATGGCTACGCAAGAAGTGTCGGAGTCGCCGACGCACGACGCCGGCGCACCCTTGAGGCCCGCGACCGCCGTCAGTGCAAGCAAGATATGCGTAGGAGATCCTTCGAGCTTATAGAAAGCTGGCCAATTTGAATTAGGCAACTGTGAAAGCGACAAAAACATATTGTCGTGAACGCCAAATAGCGCCATTTTGGCAGCGTAGTCCAAAGCGAAAGCTCCGGCGATGGGATCGTAATTTAGTCCGGGCGTGTTTTCGTAGCTCGCGCCCCACTCGGTCACGGCAACGTTCGCGTTACTGTTAGTGCTCGCAAGGTCGGCCCGGATGGCGTTTACGAGATTCTCAATGGTTGCGCCCGACGTAGCGTTGCCATACACGTGCAAGCTGACGAAGTCAGCGGGAACGTGATTAGTGGCAACATAACGGACAAACAATGTCACCCAGTCCGACTGAGGTGGAAGGTGACCATCTTCGGCTTCTGCGGGGCCGCCCACTCGAAGGGTGGTGCCCGGGTGCTGACGTCTAAAATTATCCACATCCTTTGCAATATGAGAATACAAGATGGCATAGGCATTGAATCCATTTTCGTCTGTAGATGTAGCCGGTAACGTGGACGCGACCCAATTCTGCGAAGGGCTATTCATTTCATTGCCCACCTCCCACTCCGTCTCCTTGAAACCCTGGTCGACAACGACATATTTGAGGAATGTGTCGATATATTGGTCGTATGCAGTCCACGACGTGGGGCCGTATTTTCTGCCGTTGGGACCGACTTTCGTTAAAGGGGGGGGAACTACGTGCCCGATGATGATGTGAGGAATCCAGCGGTTCTCACGACATAGCTTGAGATTGTAGGTAAGCGTGACCGGCCATTGCACTGTCTGGGTACCATCTGCTGCTATCGCCTTAAGGTTGCCCGCGTCTACATTGATAAGTCTCAATCTACGTGTCCCGAGCTCCTTAAGGCCGTCTATCTTAGCCGGGGTGGTTGACTCGGGTGTCGTACCCCCCGCGATGACAGCCTGCATCCCTTGCAGATAGGCAGGTTTTGCCGACTGGCTCTGTCCCCAACTGGATATAGCCGCCAGAACGAGCAGGAGAAGCAGGGTCAAAGTAAAGTCCAGCTTATTCTTGAAAATGACACTCATTGCAGATTATCCTTACTTGACATGGGTTGGCCAGAACATAACTTGTAGTCCGACAGCAACGTTGCTTTTCGGTGCAGCGCTCACTAAGGGAAAATTGAGTCGTTCATACTGCACCATTGGGGAGACTTGAATGTCACGTCTTACAAGCCAATCCACGGTAGCGGAGACGTCATTCAGACCACCACCGCCCAAGAAGATCGGATCATTGTATTGCCGTCTATAGGCTAATTGGATTTTCTTCTGTCCAGAAAACCAATAGGTGCTCCACGCCTGGATTGCGTCGCCCTGACGGCCAATCCAGCTTCCAATAATCTGGCCGTAAGTCGTGTAGCCGTTTGCATAGTGAGTGTTGAGATAGACAGGGCCAATGCCTGGGTAGCTTGGGATGTTGGTATAGAGGCCTTCGACTCGAAGATCAAGGTTGTGCAACTTAGGCAGTTGTGGAAAATACAATCCGACGTCCCATGCCGACTTGGTGGGATAGGCGATAGGATTAGGTTCGTCGTTGGTCATGCCATCCGCGTACAAGGTGGCCCAGTTGCGAAAACCAGGGATACGATAAGAGAAATTGAACCCGTTAAAGCGTTTGCCGGGATCGACCGGCTGAGCATTACCGCGACTGGAGAAAGTATGTAGCCAGGTGGCGAGAGTTGCAGGCCGTCCTTCGCCTGCAAACATGACCGCTATGGTAACCCCAATTTCGAAGTTCGGCGTAAACTTTAATGCGAGCTTGTCGCCCCAGGTATAGGGCTGTGGATTCACAGTCTGAATGCCGTTTCCAATCAGAGGGAATTCCGGGTACGGTCCCCGAAGATAGTAGTATCCGCCGACGCGGCCGACAAAAAATTGATTTCGAATCTTTCCCAGCAAACCTAAGATACCGGGAAGTTGAAACGGGGTGACTCGTCCGACACGCAACATAGGCATTGCTTGGGCGTTATTCGACAACATGAGGGAGCTGCCGGCATCGGGCGTCCACGACAAGCTCTGTTGCCCAAATGAAAACTCCCAATTGGCGACATTTAAGGCAACGTATGCTTCGATGGTGCGAAACTGGTTGACACTGGGAAAAGTAGGAACGGAATTGAGAGGAAGATGGTTCGTATTGGCAATATCCTGTGTTGTCGCCCGGCTGTAGTCGGCGATTGCAGCCGAGCGCTGATATTCCCCGCGCACATAGAAGGCGAGAGGTCCAGCTTCCGCGCGGCCGGAAGCTCCCGCGACGGCGTTCAGTCCCTGGCCGTAAGGCCGGCCGTAATCATCGAAGATCGTTTGGGCGAAGTCATAGCTGTCACGCAGCGGCATTCCGCTGATCTGAGTAGTTCGCGCGTACACCGACTCCAACTCGACACCCACATTTGCGGCGCCTTCCAGCTTCGCTAGCTCGGCGGCGAATTCCGTCCGTAGCTCGGATACTACTCGGGCCGACTCGGTGTTGGATACTTCGGGGTACCCGACTGCCTGCTGTGCTTCTAGAGTCAAGCGGGCGCATTCCATCCGGGCCAAAGGCCGAATTGCAGCGATAAAAGTCGGTAGGTACCCCATGGCGGCCAAGCGATCAAGGGATGCATAGATCCAGCTGTCCAGCGGAACAAAAGTTGATCCCATGTAGCCTGGATTGCGTATTTTGTCTTCCGGACCTTTTTCGAATGTGCCCCAATTCGAGCTGTCGATCTCGGGGTAGCTACTGCGCGCTCGATAGATCTGACGGCCCATGTACCAGCCTAGGGCGCTACCCAGAACAGCATCCGAAACCCAATGCTTTTCGCCAACAATACGCGCCGCGCTTACCGAACCGGCTACTCCATAGGCCAGCAGTTTAGTCAGCGGACCAGGATACTCGTGAGCGATGACGCTGGCGGCTGCCCAACTTACAGTTGAGGTACTGGAGGGGAAAGAATCTCCGCCCTGAAAGAAACTGCCACGATCATTTCCGGTATACGGACGTTCTCGGCCCGCAATGTATTTAAACACTGAGGAATCGATATAGGCGTCGAGCGCCGCCTCCCCGGTCAAGAAGCCCGTCTCACGCTTGTGCTCATCCTTACTGATCTGCCCCCACAGAAAAAGTCCTCCACCAGCCCCCAGCAGCGCGGCCATTCCCGCATCGGACGCTTTAACGGCAAGATTGACGGTGTTGGTGCTCTTCGGCAAATGGGACTCAAGGTCCGTATCGCTTCCGACCAGTACGGTGCTCATAATGGTCGCCGGCAGCAGGAAGAATAAATTGTCGGCGCGCATGCGGAAGGGGGTCGTCCAAAAAGCTTGCTGGTCCTCCAGTAGGTTCTTCGGTAAGGAACGCACGCTCACGTGATGCTCGCTCTCGTCGGTTGAACTCGAAGTCGACTGCGTACTGTCATTACTTGAACTCTGCTTGCTTGATTGGGCCATTCCCCAATCCGGAGACAGCGTCAGCCAACATAAAATCGCAGTCAGGATCAGCCTGCTCTTGAAGCCCACGATCATACCGAGACCCTGCGTGCGATAGTGTCCAATAACGGATTTCGCGATCCTGCGCGCCCCGTGAGTTAACGGCAAATGTGGTTGCTGCAAAACCCGGAAGCCACATCCGATGGAAAGCCTTTTGTGCAGACTTTGGGCAGATGCTGACGACTTCTCATTCCAGGCGAATGCCGGAGATCTAGTTCAAGCGTGTCTTATGGGAACGGTACGATGTCGGCGTTTGGATTACAGAGCACAGCGTGAGACTAGGTATGGCGCAGAGATTGGCTGATTGACTAACTTGCGCTTTACCGATGAAAGATGACTGCGGAGCCAGCACGACCTGCTGATACACTAACATATATTACTTCAATCGTAACCATACGCGTTTTCTAGGGCGCACGGCTTTAGTTCAAAGGTGCTGCCGACAGGTCCGTAGTGGGCTCCGAGATCGGCTGAGTAAGGCAAGGCTCCGCCTTCCTCGCTTAGCAAGGCATTTTGCATTTATTTCTCAGAACGGGCCGGAAGCTCAACTGAAACCGCGTTTTATAAATGTTACCCACTCCATCAACAGATACAACTCTCCATCCCGTTTCCCGTCCGGGAGACGGCCCGCTAATGGAGATGCTTTTATGGAGACTCATACTGGCATGAGATCTCCTTTTGGTCAAGGGAAAAAGCTGAGAAATCATCGCTGCTGCAGCCCTGTTTAGGCCGAGTTCCTGTAGGGCAAATTCCAGGCTGGATAATCGTTATCTGCCAAGTTCTACACGTGTTTTAGCGGAGTTGGCCTGGCAGCTAGCCATGGAAGACTCCTATGCCACATTAGTTGGTATTGTCAATAGCATTAACATTTCCAGGAGTTCTATACCGTCGTCACTAAAGCTGGCCGCCGTTCGTAGAGTCTGGGAGAGTTTATCAATGAGCTAATAATACATTTATATACCACGGATTCGAGGCCGAATTTGGACTATTGCATTTCCGCGTCTCATCAGAGATAATCCGCCCACTTTTACCCAGAGCAAAATTCAAGAGTACGCGCCGTCGCGTACTAGGAAGGTGATTGGGTCCCTACATGAATCGTCCGCACCTCAGGCCTTGCGAAGCTGCGTTCAATGTCGTGATGATCATATTATTTGGTTGCTCAGCGTTTGCACAGACTGCAGTTACCACTTATCACAACGACAACTATCGCACCGGCGCGAATACTCAAGAAGTAAACCTGACCCCATCCAATGTAAATGTGCTGACGTTCGGCAAGCTGCATGCATTTCCCGTTGAAGGTTATGTGTACGCCCAGCCACTGTTTGTCCCAGGAGTGAACATCGGAGGCACGCAGCATGACGTCCTCTACGTGGCAGATGAGCACGATACGGTAACCGCGTTTGACGTACATACGTACGCCATACTCTGGCAGACCTCCTTCCTTGCTGACTACGGGAGGTATGTGGTTTCCACTCTCTCCAGTCATGACGACCTCTGTTGCGGAGACCTGGTTCCCGAGATCGGCATTACTGGAACACCGGTGATCGATATCAGCCGAAATACTATGTATGTAGTTGCCAGAACCAAAGTGACTGACACCCAGACGCAGCAAAAAGGGTTCTACGAGACTTTGCATGCGCTGGACTTGGGGACTGGAGTTGACAGCGTAACCCCACAGATCATTACAACTACTGTTCCAGGTACGGGTCAAGGGTCGCAAGGCGGCAATCTTACGTTCGACCCGTTAATAGAGAGTCAGCGCCCTAGTTTGCTGCTTGTAAACGGCCAGGTCATTGCGACTTTTGCTTCTCTTTGCGATTTAGGCGACTACCATGGTTATGTACTGGCGTTCGACGAGACGAACCTGCAACCGACGGGCGCATTTGTCACGACGCCCAATGGCTATCAAGGCGGAATGTGGGGAAGTGGCGCGGGCCCCGCCTCCGACTCTAACGGCAAAATTTATGTTGCGACGGGTAACGGCGATTTTACTGCTAACGTCGGTGGCCATGATTTTGGAGACAGCATACTGCGGCTGACTTGGTCCAATAATACATTCAGCCTGGACGACTACTTTACCCCTTGGGACTATCAACCGCTATGGGACTTCGATACCGATCTTGGCTCAGGCGGCGTCATGCTTCTTCCTGATCAGACAGGCGCGAGCTTTCCCCATTTGCTAGTCCAGGCGGGCAAAGAGGGAACCATCGATCTCTTGAACCGCGACGACATGGGCCATTGGCATGCGGGCGATGACAGTCAGATATTGCAAACGATCCCCCACGTGTTGAACGGCATATGGGGTGCTCCGGCATTTTGGAATAACAACGTCTATTTTGGCGGATATAGCGATCGTCTGAAGGCTTTCCGATTCGACACGCATGCAGAGCAGATTTCTGTCGGCCCTGTCTCCCAATCTCCTCAGTACTTTAACTATCCGGGGCCGACCCCATCGGTGTCATCCAATGGTCAAAACAACGGAATTGTGTGGATCATTCAAAGCGATGCTTATAGTTGGTCGGGGCCGGCGATTCTCCGCGCCTACGACGCCAACAATTTAGCGACTGAGCTTTACGATTCCAATCAAAGCCCGCTGCGCGATGGAGCCGGCCCCACCGTCAAGTTCACGCCACCAACTATCGCCGACGGCCTAGTATTTGTGGCTGCGCAAGGCGAAGTGGACA
Organism: uncultured Acidobacteriaceae bacterium; assembly: GCA_963748225.1. Lineage (GTDB taxonomy): Bacteria > Acidobacteriota > Terriglobia > Terriglobales > Acidobacteriaceae > Bog-257. The sequence goes on along the minus strand of CAVVHW010000003.1, from coordinate 255 downwards.
TGTACGGACTATTGCAGACCAGGGTGAGTTCGGTATTGCAGCGATTTAGGCGTCCGTCTGCAGCGGATTCCCGGCTGACTTCAGACAAAGAGTCCGCCGCCCCATAAACGCTCTGCCATTTTCGTAATTAATCTTCGCGAGCCTTTCACGGCGATGCAGTTCCATAGACCGGAGAATGTTGGAATGAGGACATCCACAACTAAAGCTTCGGAACTCATCCTGCATTGGTGGCTGTTCTTCTTGATCTGTTTCGGA
>CAVVHW010000002.1:0-228157 GCA_963748225.1 uncultured Acidobacteriaceae bacterium | reverse complement strand
ATTTCCTTTCAAGCAGGAAGGAGACGGCAAGAAAGCCCCAACCCTCAATTCCACCCACAGTTCATTGGACTGCTTCCGAGAGCATGAGCGCGTTGAGGAATTGCCCTTGTGCCGCTCGTGTTTCGTCGCTGTCTTCCTGCGTGTAGAGGTCGAGTGTGGTCTGGATCTTCGAATGCCGGAGAATTCCCTGTACCGTCTTTGGCCCCCACTTTCGCCTTGTTCACCAGCCAGTTGCTGAGTGAGTGGCGAAGATTGTGAAGCCCGAACCGCTGGCCGTCTGCGATGGCAACACCGGCAGCCTTTGCCGCCGGTCGCAGATAGTCCGCGACAAATGTCGAGGAGTATAGCGGCTTTCTTTCCTGCTCCCTGACGGACGGGAACACGAAATCCGTCTCCTCCGCGTGAGGCGTGCCTTCATGCCAGTCACGCAGATGTTTGGCCAGTATTGGATGGAGCGGGACGTATCCGTCAGATGCGTCCGTCTTCGTTTCACGTCCGCCCCCTTCGCCCACCGCTTTGATACCTGGATTCTGTTCTCATCCCACAAGATGTCATCCCAGCACAGCGACAGAATCTCCGATGCCCGGAGCGCGGTCGCCGCACAGGTCAGTACCAGCGCAAAGTGCAGTGAGCTGGTAAGGGATTTGAGTATGGCGATAGCCCGGTAATTCGTTTTCGACCGGGTCTCGACCGGATCGACCGGATTCACCGTGACCAGCCCGCGCAGGATGCCGACCTTATATACCCGGAGCATGATGCCCCGGATTTTCGCGATCGTTATCCATGCAAGGCCGTGATCGTCGTGTAGCGACTTAAGCCACCGCTGCAGCTCAAGGGGCTTGATGTCCTCAGCAATTTCCGGCCCCAGCGGTCACAGAGATAATAGCGGACGTAGTGCTCGACGATGGGAATGGTGTTGAGGGACTTCGGGCGTACGGCATCAGCCCCGAAGTCGGCTTTGAGGTAATGCTCGGCAAGAGCGTTAAAGCGGATGCGCGTGTCCGGCGATTCATCATTGATGCGGATACATGAGCTTGACAAATAAATCTACATATGTAGACTTATGCGCATGGAGCCTCGGATGTCGTCCCAGACGCTGGAGGTGTTGAATGCATTTCTGCAGATGCCGCAGGAGTGGAGGTACGGGTACGACTTAAGTCGTCATACCGGTCTTAGGTCGGGTACCCTGTATCCGATCCTGATGCGTCTGGCCGGTCACAAGCTTCTGGAGACACGTTGGGAAGCATGTGAGCCGGGCAAGCCGCCGCGGCATATGTACAAACTGACGGCTAGTGGCCTGCGCTTCGCTCGTCAGCAAGTCTCGTCGACCTCAAAGTTCATTCTCCGAACGAAGTTCGGCTCGACGGGAAGCTGATGTCTACTCTTCGCAGCCTTGCGCTGAAAATCGTGCAGGGGACGGTTCGTCTGGCGCCGCCTCATGCCAGGGAATGGTCGTCAGCGATGCTGTCTGAAGTGGACTTTATTGAAAATGATTGGTCGGCCCTATCGTGGGCACTCGGAAGCACCAGACTGTTATTTGCACGACCGACGGATTCACCGGTTGAGGTCCGCTCTTTGCCGGAGGCAATTCAGACGCTCCGAGCGAAAGTCAGCCGGCGTACGGTTGGCGGCTTTGTCCTGGCTGTGGCCGAGACGCTGGCGTACGCCACTTTAATTTACGTCTTTTCAAGCCCAATACAGCGACTTGGATGTGGCGTCGGGATAGTTGCGATGCTCTACACCGGCTATCAGCTATTTGCCTGGCGCACTGGTAAAGCACCAGTAGCGGAGGATGTTTTGCGCGGCGGCGACTATTACCGTGCGGAGCTGCTGCGTCAGCGTAACTTTCATCGGGGCCTTTGCTTGTGGTCTCGCCTTACGGCGATGATCTGCGCTCTCGTATTGTTTTGTATTGGCGGAATCATCGCGGCACCGGATGGCCTCGGCGCTTATGTCGCGATCGGAATCGGGTTGTTCTATGTGCGACTGGTAGCGGTCTGGTTGAACTTGCGACAGGCGCGCAAATACCAGCGTGACACTGAACACTTGGATAGGCTTCTATCCGCGCTAAACCATCAGACGAATTAACCCGCGTCCATGCAAGCACACAGGGTTGGTATTCGATAGCGCCGGAAATCTATACGGTACGACCTGTCAGGGAGGCGGCTACTCAGGCGGAAAAATATTTGAGATTTCGCCCTAAAAGCCAGTTAACAGTCCCAAATCAATTCACCAAGATGACTTCAATCATCGGTACGCTTTCAGCGCGTTGAAAAAGGAGATCTCAATGAAAAGGCATATAGCACACGTGATTCTTATAGTTTCCTTGTTTGGGATAGCCGCCATGGCCCAGGAAGCGACAGCATCGACCTGGCCTCCGGATGTGCCGAGGAACTACGTGATTACACCGTTTGGGTACTTCCATCCAACTTGTGTGCGGCACGTCTCACAGGGAGAGACAGTACTGGAAGATGGACGCATCCAATACGCGGACGGCAGCGTGGAGGCGAGCGCTCCGGTTTGCGGTTATCCGCGGTATTCGCCGCAGGGCGCGCTGGTTACAGGGAATGAGCCCACCACGAACGGCTGGGTGGAGTCGGTCTCTGCCATGACCACTACCTCGTACCACAAGATGATCGTCACTTGGGCAGTGCCGCCGGACCCCGGCAGCTATAACGGGCAAACAGTGTTTTTGTTCCCTGGCTTCGAAGACTACAACGATGTAAAAAGCATTCTGCAGCCAGTACTTCAGTATGGGCCGAGCGCGGCTGGCGGCGGTGAGTACTGGTCGGTAGCCGCCTGGAACTGCTGCCCTTCAGGTACAGCGGACTATAGTAGCTTGATAGGCGCGAATAACGGAACCGTGGGGACCATTAAATCCAACTGCGGACCCGGCGTGAACAAGTGTGCAACATGGAACGTAGAGGCTAAGGAGACGGGATCAGGTCAGACGACGAGTCTGAGTGCAACACCCAGCGAGGGCCAGGTATTTAATTGGGCATTTGGCGCTGCGCTGGAGGTATACAACATCACCCAATGTGACCAATACCCCGACAATACGGGGGACAGCTTCACGGTGCAATTGTATAACCAAGCCGGGAACTTGATTGCGCATCCAGGTTGGACGGGACAGGTAAATGACGTAAATCCGCGGTGCGGCTTTAATGTAACTACGAAGCCCATCAGGTTGGGGTGGCAGCCATAAACCGGCAACTGCTCGATGTGTCGTGGGCGGGAGGATTCATCTAAAACCCGCCCTAATGCATGGATTGGTGTGCTTGCTCTTCTGGTTGGCGAGCCAGATGTCCCTCGGGAGTGTTCGGCGAGCCCAGGGACCGGAGAAAGTTCTCCAGGAGGGTCAATGAGGATTTGTAGTTCTTTGCCACATTCCGATCGCTTCTTGTTTTGCTTACGCCCCTGCCCGCGGTTATCCCCTGCGTGACAAAAGGGGGCTATCACTCCGTGTACGTGATGGAGATTGCAAACCGATCATTAACTGCTTCTTTGAACTTCTGCCCGTCTGCCCCCGGGTCCAGTGCACCGGTGTCCGGATCGAATGCATAGTAGATGCCACTCTTTTGTCCGGCGCCGATGATTGTCTTCCAACCGTGCCGGCCCGTTGTAAGTGATTTCGTTCGGGGCCGAGCCGAAATCGGAGTCCGGTCCGGTGGGCTGATTCGCAAGGTTAGCCGGACAGTTGGGGCCGCCGAAAGCACAGGCAACGTTCCAATCGTCACTGCCGTTCGTCACACCCGGCTGATTCCAAGTCACCATCTTCTGGGCCCAGCGCACGTGGCCAGTCCACATGTCGAGAGCAAGAATGGAATCCACCTGAGAGCAGCCGAGCCATCCGTATCTCCTCCTCGCAACCTGGAGCGCATTAGTACCCGGGAAAGTGAATATCAGACGCAATAAAAAACCTGCAAGACCGTTTCCCAGCTAGACACCCTTTATTTCTCCTCCGTCCATTCGGACGGATGTACCGGTCATCCATTTCGCTACGGGCGACACCATGAATGCGAGCAGGTCGGCGATCTCTTCTGGACGTCCGTAGCGACTAATCCCCACATCCTTCGGAAATTGTTTCGTCGCCTCTTCAACGCTCATATTGTGCGCTGGTGCCCACTTCTCCAGGAAGGAGCGCCGCCTTCCTGTCATCACCGGACCCGGCACAATGCTGTTGACTTGGACGCCATCTTTGATACCTTGTTCAGCGAAGGCTTTAGCAAGCGCAGTGATGGCTGCATTCGTCGCGGTAACCGCGGCGAAGGCGGGCTTCGGGTCAAGAGCGGCACTCCCTGACATAAATACGACGTAGCCCTTCGACTTCTTAAGTGCTTCCCAGGCATGTATCGTCGCGCGCCGTGCAGTCTCAGCTCCATCCCTGCTCGCCACTGTTCATCCGTCATCTCGAACAAATCAATTTGCGGCACTGCGCCCGCAATGTTCAGCAGCGCATCAATCCTGCTGAAACGATCAAGCGTAGTCTTGACCAGTACCTCAGCAGATTCAATTTGCTCAAATCAAGAACGCAAGTAAAAGGTTCCGCTCCCGCAGTCTTTACAGCCACTGCCACCTCTTTCAGTCCATCAGCGTTTCTTGCAACCAGCACGATCGCCGAGAAGTCGTGTGCCAGTCTAATCGCGGTAGATCGACCGATACCTTGGCTCGCTCCGGTAACAATTGCTACAGAATTCACAATGCCTCCTTTTGCAGTCTGGTTCGGGTAAGCGAATCGACTTCGACTCGATAGCTTCTCGCATCTCATCCGCTCAAGCGAACACTGCCTGCTTCGCCTCGAGGATGAATGTCCACAACCTTCTGTGGCGCGGTAAGCAGCGGCGCGTGATCTGCGGGCGAGCGACCGGGTTGTAGCTCTCATTGGTTCGCCATAAAGTGTTGTGTCTTGGGGTTGATCATGCGGTCTTTCTTCCGCAATCAGGAACCAGGAAGGCTTGGATCTCCACGCCGGTTTTGCAACCGGCTCTTGGATGCACTTGAGCGAGATTGGCCTCTGTACCGCTGCGGGTACTGCGATTTGGTCTGCCGTCGCATGCTGCGCAAAAACATTTCTGAAGCCTTCCTCGGGCATCCAGATGAAACCGTCGCCATCGGGGGCAAGTTGAGGCGCCTGGGCATGTCGTTCATCACGATAGAAAACCTCAGCCACCGTCTCGCCCTCATCCGGAGCTAGCTCCGCAATATAGACCTGCGCCGTCACGCGCTCGTCATTCCCCGTGGCGATAACCGCCCCCCGCGTAAGCGTGAGCGGCCAGAATCACTGGGTCTTCGGTACGCGCGATTGTGCGTTTCAATGCGGACGTGTCATCGGCGAGTGAGGTCAGCGGGATTGGAGCTGCGATCACTCGCGACCCTTCCCGGTCGAGACCGAGAATCACGTCTTTCCAACTCGAACCATTGGCCCACGCTCCGTGAACCGCAACCACGGTAATATTTTCTGTAACTGTCACGTCTCAAATCCTTTCCGATAATCCTAAAGAGAAGAGTTGCCGCTTCAGCCAGCGACTTAACTAAGAAACTCCCGCATGCGCTCCGCAATGAAACCGCTGGAGTCTTCCAGCGCGAAGTGACCGGTATCAATCAGGTGCAATTCCGCCTTCGGAAGATCTCTTTGGTATGCCTTGGCTCCTTCAACAGTGAAGAATGGGTCATTCTTTCCCCAGAGGATCAACATTCTGGGCTGGCGGTTGCGGAAGTACTCATGCCAACGGTCATACAAAGCGACATTCGATTGATAGTTGTAGAGAAGATCGAGCTGAATTGAGGCATTGCCCGGACGATCGAGGAAGAACTGATCCAGCGTGTAGGAATCTGGGCTGATTTGGTCGGTGTCTGCGACACCATGGGTGTACTGGAACATCGTCATTTGCTTCGTCAGGAGGTCGCGCACGGGCCTCTCTGTTTCGGAGTTGCGATTGGCCCAGAATGGCTTCATCGGGTCAAATGCAGCGCCGATACCTTCCACATATGCATTACCGTTCTGAACGACAATGCTCTGAACAGCATCGGGACGCCCTGAGGCGATCCTATAGCCGACGGGCGCGCCGTAATCCTGCATATACAGGCTGAACTGCTTCAAGCCTAGGTTCTTGAACAGCAAGTCCTCGACGTGTGCTGCAAGGTTGTCGAAGGTATATTGGAATTCCCGCACACTGGGGGCGTCGCTGTAACCAAATCCCACGTAATCCGGAGCAATCACGTGGAACTTGTCCGATAATTGCGGTATCAGCTCACGGAACATGTGGGAAGAACTGGGAAAGCCGTGCAAAAGTACGATAGTCGGCGAGTCCTTGGATCCGGCCTCGCGATAGAAGAGCCTTCGCCCCTCTACATTGGCGTGATGGTAAGTTGTCATAAGGCATCCTCTCTGTTTAGTTGATCCACCGATTAACGCTGGAGAACAGACCAGCTCGGGGCAGCACGACCTAAGGATGTGGAAACGCCAACGTCCGAATGTCGATTCAATGCCGCTGTTTTTGGCGAAACCCCCGCGAAAGCCCCGTGCATCCTTTCTGCTTAGCACAGCACACTGAGCATCGGTGTGGCCCGCAGCTTCGTCCCTCCGCAGTTATCGGGGATCCCGAACTCGCTCGCATCGGACTTAATGGGAAGGAAGCGAAAGCGAACGGCATTGCATATCGTTTATTCAAGGTTCCGATGGACGCCAACCTGCGCGCGCGAACGCTGTCCGAGACGCGCGGAGTCATGAAGGCGCTGGTGGAGGAGGATGGCGATCGCATCCTCGGATTCACTACGTTCGGTACGGGCGCGGGAGAGATTTTGGCTACGGTGGAGATTGCGATTCTCGCCGGGTTGCTGTACACGGCGCTGCACGATGCCGTGCTGACTCACCCGACACTTGTGGAGGGGCTGATTCCGTTGTTCGCGTCGGAGCCGTCCATCAAGCCCGCCAATGTGAATGCTGAGAGAGGTCAGGAACGAAAATCCAAAGACATGGCTGCCAATGCGCCGGGGCGGGTGGCATATGCTCATGATTCCTTGCTCTCGCTCGCCGGCGTGCCGAAACCGCAACGTCCACGCATGCCTTGCCGGAATTTCTCGCGCTCGTCTGGCGTCATGTTCCGCCAGCGCTCGGCCATGCGGCGGCCAGAATGGGAGCGGTGGAGACCGCGGCCACTAACCCCGCCGAAGAGGATCCGGCACAGCACCAGAATGCCAATTGCCTGCCAGAAGGTAATCTGGCGCCAGCCGAAGAGCGGCGGCAGCAGCCAGTTCCACAGATGCAGCACAATTTCGCCGCCAATAAAGATAAATAGCAAAATCCCCACAATCGCCAGCGGCGCAATCCAAATCAGTCTCTTCAATCTCGGTCTCATGTTCAGGTCCTCATGTTTTCGTAGACTCGTCGTAAATGCTTTGCAACCGCTCACGCAGATGCAGCACTGCATAGCGTTTGCGTGAGAGCAACGTATTCACGCTGACACCGGTTTCGGCGGCCATTTCCTTGAAGGTGCGCCCCTCAATCTCGTGCCCGACAAATACCTCGCGCTGCTCATCCGGTAGCTCGTCGAGCGCACCCTCCAGTTCGTCGAGCAACACGCTGCGCGCGTAAAGAGCGTCCGGGCCGGCATCGGGCGAAGGTAGCAAGTCTTCCAACCGCAGCAACTCTTCGTCGTCATTGGCCACAGCGGCGTCGCTGAAGCTCGCCGGCTTCTTTTTGCGGAAGAGATCGATGATGCGGTTACGCGCGACCCGGAAGAGCCAACCGGTAATGTGCTCGATGGGCATCAAAAGGCGGTTCGCTTCTACCAGTTCGTAGAAAACCTCTTGCAGGATGTCTTCGGCATCCCGCGGATCAGGTACCCGCCGTCGGATGAAGTTGCTCAGCCGGGACTGCTCCCGCTTGACCACCTCGGAGATCCGTCGGTCCCGTTCGAGGCTCATCCGCTCCAGGCTCGCCGCGTCCTTCATCTACGGAGGTAGACGAATTGGGGGGTGCGAATATTGTAGGGGCTCGCAAGAAGGTCGTCAGAAAGGGCGCATTGTCGTGGGCATGACCGATCACTGAATCGATTGTTTCAGGATGAACTAATTGTGCGGCGGCCGGTTCGAGTCCTGTCGACCCGCCATTGAAAACAATGGTTTTGTGCCGATTCAAAAGAAATACATTGGGGTGCAAAAGGACACGATTTCGTGCCCCACCTGCACCCTTTTGGCGCTTCCCTTCACGCCGTTGATTTACATTGTTGCAGTTTGCCTTTCTCGTCCGAGCTCGGCGACTCCGCGAACCGTGCTCTTGAGAAAAGAAACAAACGAACCTCGCAGCGGTGGCATCCAAATGTTGGTCGCAACTATCACTTCGCGCGTAAGCAAGGAGCGTAATGGAAGATCCAAACCTCAGCGTTGGAACAGGGTCGGATGTCGATTCAACTCACGGTTCGCCGCCCCCGCCGGTCCGGCAGCCTGCAGACGAGAAATTACAGAAGTTGCTCGACAAAGCCCTGTACGGTGGAGGCCATCCGGCGGCACAAAAGATCAGGAATTTCCTGAATGGCACGTGGCTCGGCGAGCCTTTACATGTCGTGCTCACGGATGTGCCTGTAGGGGCCTGGACCGTTGCCATGGCGTTTGATGCTTTGGACCTCGTCTTCAACCGCCGCGAGTTCGCCCGGGCGTGCGAGGCGTCAATCGGAATCGGGTTGCTCGGGGCGGCAGGCGCGGCCGTAACCGGGATGACGGATTGGTCCGATGTTGATCCCCCGGCTCGTCGCCTTGGATTGACTCACGGTGTCCTCAACTTGAGTGGTGCCGCGTTATTTGCAACGTCGCTGCTTTTGCGAAAAAAGAGATCTCGTGAGATGGGCCGCATTGTGGGCGTTCTGGGCTATGCGGTTATGAGCTACGCAGCCCACCTCGGTGGCAAGTTGGTGTACGAGCACAGAGTCGGCGTTGACCGCACGGATGGCCAGGTATTCCCAGAGCAGTTTGCCGCCGTTCTGCCTGAAACAAGCTTGATCGACGGCAAACTTACCCGAGCAATGTATCAGGGCACGCCGATTCTACTTGTCCGTCGAGGAGATCGTCTCTTTGCCATGGCTGAGACGTGCTCCCACTTCGGCGGGCCGCTCTCGGAAGGCAAACTTGAAGGGGATGCTGTTGTTTGCCCATATCACTTCTCGCGGTTTGCATTGGAGGATGGCCGAGTACTCGACGGGCCAGCCGTTCATCCGCAGCCGTGCCTGGAAGTCCGCACGCGGGATGGACAGATCGAAGTGCGGCGTGCGCCGGTTCTGAGTTGAAGTTGCGTAGCTCGTCGATGGATCTCATAACAAGTCATAGCCGACTATTCTGCCGGGTTGTCTCCTTATGGATGTCATCACTAACCATCAGTTTCTCAGGACCAGGGAGCCGTTTCTTCCAAAGGAGAGTGGCCCTTCTCCTGCACCTCGGCTTTAGCGCGGAAGATGCCTCCCGTCGTCGCTTCAGGAGAGATGCGCTGCACGTCCTTGAATCCAACGTGTTGTAGCATCGCAATACAGCCGGCAATGTTCGGAAACCAGAAACATGTGGGATCGCGGCTGGGATTGTCCTTGGGCCCGCTGGTGATACCAAAGGGATGAAATTCCGCCATGGGTTTCTCGCTCTGATCGCCGCACATAGAGGTCTGCATCAGCAATGTTCCGGTGCAAACCGAATGGATTTTCTCCAGCGCCAGCAGGGGATGGCGCAGGTGGTAGAGAACACCGAAGAACATCACCAGATCAAAGGTGCCGAAGGTCTTGGGATTGAGGTCGTACACGCTGGTCAGGTATGAACGCGCACCGGAGCCGTAAGCCACCCGGCAGATCTCAAATTTGCGCGCCATGGGCGGATAGTTTTCTATGCCGACGATTTCCGCCGCTCCACGGCGTTCCACTTCGAAGCTGAAAAAACCCTCGGCGTGACCTATATCTAAAACTCGCGCGCCGGTCAGGTCTTTGGGTAAACCGTAATAAGGCAATTTGTCCCGCATGGGATCGCTCCAGCCTGGCGTGACCAACCCGCCTGGAAGCTCCATCTTGAGGAACCAATAGGGCTCTTCCTGAATCCTGGCTCGCAGCCAATCACGCAGAGTCGTGTGTTCAAGGTCAGTCTTCGAGTTGAGCGCGGAGGTTTGCGGGTCCGATGACGGTTTATTCCCTGTCTCTACAGCGGGAGCTGAAGTGTGGTTTTGTTTCCGCTTGAAAAACATCGGTATCTACGGTCTCCTTCAAAGCCCACAGAATCGCGGGGCGCGTAATTACAGTCGGCCCGATCATAGTCTCCGGCCGGCACGGTCTTCAGAATCATACGCAAACGCTGAGCTACTGACGATAGTACCCGGCAATCGGCATCCGATTCTCACGTTCAGCGTCGCCAAGTGTGTGTCCCCGATTCACCTCAAAACGAGAGCATTTCGATTCCGCCGTTCAACCAGCATCCTGCATCATGCGTCACAGACAAACTACCACTCAATGCTGGAACATAAAGCTGAGGGCAGGCTCATCCGCAGAAGCCGATTGTGCTGGGCACTCGACCTTACCGTTCGGATGATACCTTCGGCCACTCGAACTGCTTGCGAGCCTGTGCCAGTGAACCTTCGAATGAGGGATACTCTCATGAGGAAAGCATTCATTTTTTTCTCGCTCTTTGGACTCTTGGCTGCAATTCAAGTCATGGCGCAGGACAGGTCCACTGTCACTGTGAAAGGTAGCGAACTAAACAATGGTGTAGTGATTGTTACCGTGCAACAAGCAGGTACTTCCGAGCAAACCGCAGAGTCTTTTGTACTGCATTGCAATAAAGGCATGGCTGATTGCAAGGCACTGGAAGCCGGAACCTACTTGATGGTGCGGCTGCCCAAGAATTGGGGGATATACGACTGTACGGACGTCGATCTTTATCCCAGTTCGGCTGATCCGGCCACGGCCCAGAAGCTGGGCGAGTATTGCCTGATCAAGAAGTAATTGGTGAGACCGCGGTTCGTCATCGGCTCTTTACTTCGGGCAACTCGGCAGCGTCCCTCCAGGTGTTGTCGCAGGCCGCTGGGATAAAGCTCATCGCGCGCTCCGTCAAGGCAGCGATGGTCAAGCTGGGATTGACCCCAAGATTGGCTGCGACCACGGAACCGTCGCAGACATACATATTCTTATACCCAAAAACCCGGCTACGATGATCTACCACGCCGTTCTCCGGCGAGCTGCCGATTACAGCGCCTCCCAGGCAATGGGCGGTGCCGGGCACGTCGAATAGTATTTCGGGTAGCATGCTCATCGCTGTGCCTCCGGCAATCTGGGCGAACTTTTCTGCAAATTCATTGGCCTTGGGAATGAATGTGGGTACCCTCTGCCCGCGACTGACCAGAAACTTCCTGAACGGCCAGTAGCGGTGCCGCTCCCATCGCATGTCAATGTGCCCGTCGAGCGCCTGCATACAAAGCAGAATCACGCATTCTCGTGCAAAGCCCACGGGCTGAAGGATGCGCAAGGTCTTGAAGGGGTGGAGCAGCAAGGAGACAAAGAGGTTCCTGATCCACAGTCCAATCCGCCCAGGACCGGGGCGACCGCCAGTCAGGATTGTTGCCAGCATGCCCATCGTATCCGAGCCCTCTGGATAACGGACCGCTTCAATGTGAGTGTGCTCATCAAGGTACACACCCGAGCCTATGGCGACACCTTTGGATAAGTCTTCACTGCTGCCAGGTACACGCACTCCGATGAGCGACTCGGAATTGGTACGCACTCGCCTTCCTAATTGACTGCTGATCGCCGGTAGCGACTGCTTTTCTTTCAGTTGAAAGAGCAATTCCATGGTGCCGAGTGATGAAGCCGAGAAGACCACGCCACGACAAGTAAAGCGCTGGGGGTACCGGTTAAACATAGCGGTGGATTTCACCGTGGAGACCTCATAGCCTCGGCTGCCGTCGATCGTTCCACCGAGTGGCTTAACGTCCACCACTCTGGTTTCTGCAAAGACTTTGGCGCCATGCTTCTCTGCCAGGTAAAGATAGTTCTGGGCAAGGGTGTTCTTGGCGCCGTGGCGGCACCCCATCATGCAACCGCCGCAGGCCGTGCAAGTGGTCCGCTCCGGTCCTTCTCCGCCGAAATATGGGTCGGGAAACGTCTGGCCACCTGGCACTCCTGCAGGGGCCTGAAAGATAGCCACACTCGTTCGGTAATACGTTTCTCCGATTCCCACAGCGTCGGCCACCTTCTTTAGCAGACGGTCCGCAGGTCCCAAGATCTTGTTCTCGGTGACGCCCAGCATCCGCGAGGCAGTCTCGTAATGGCGCGGCATCTCCGACTTCCACTCCGCTAAATCTTTCCACGATCCGTGGTCCCAAACTTTGTCTGGAGGTTGAAGCAGGGTGCAAGCGTAGGTGATCGATCCGCCGCCTACCGCGCAGCCGTGCAGAATAGTGACATGCCGGAAATACCTCATGATGAAGAAGCCTCGCAACGCGAGACTGGGCCGCCAAAACCAGCGATGAATAGACCAGCTCGTCCGGGGCAGGTTTTCGGGAGTCCATCGGCGACCCATCTCCATCACCGCAACCCGGTATCCCTTCTCGGCAAGCCTGTGTGCAGTAACGCTGCCTCCAAAACCTGAGCCGATCACGATGAAGTCGAAATCGTACTCGCCGCTGTGAGATGGCATGAGAGGGGTCCTCTGCTCGGGTGGGTTTCGGCGCTGGTTTTGCTGGCTGATCTCGGTCTGCAGCGAATTATCTCACCGTTCGCCGACATCGGTTCATCCCGCGCGATCTATTCGTTGTGTGTCCGTGCCGAATCGGACTAGGACATTCCCGTATCGGGAATCACACCCAAAGGGTTCGCTCGTCACTGCAACTTGGGTCGGGTCTGTCCCATGATGGGAACTTGAGATTCGGATGACCACCAGCGAATGCCGAGCCGGAATTACCGGGTGGGTCTGAAAGGGAGATAGAAGCATGCCAGAGACGGTTGCAACCCTCAGTGAAGAACGGATTGCTTATCTGGAAGGACTCGTCAGTCAAGCCCGAACCGCCGCCGCTGTCTTTACGCAATATACCCAAGAAGACGTCGATCGCATTGTCAAACCGATGGTCCTGGCTGGACTGGAACAAGCTCAATATCTCGCCCGGCTTGCCATTGAGGAGACCAGGCTTGGCGTGGTCGAAGACAAGGCCCTGAAGAACATGGTGGCCACTGAGTTCGTTTACAACTACGTCAAAGACAAACGAACTGTTGGTACGATTCATGAGTTTCCAGAGCGCGGAGTGGTGGAGGTGGCGGAACCCATCGGTGTCATCTTCTCGCTTACCCCAATCACGAATCCCACTTCGACGGTCCTCTTCAAATGCATCATGGCCATCAAGACGCGGAACGCCGTAATTTTTAGTCCGCATCCCAGTGCGGGCCACTGCTGCTACGAGGCTGTGCGAATCATGTATGAGGCGGCAGTCAAGCATGGCGCACCGGAAGGCGTTTTCACTTGCTTGGAGTCGCAGACGCTCCAGGATAATGCTTACCTGATGCGGCACAAAGACGTCGGGCTGATTGACGCTACCGGTGGGCCAGGGATGGTTAAAGCTGCTTATAGTTCAGGCAAACCAGCCTTGGGTGTAGGGCCCGGCAACACGCCGGTTTATCTGGAGAAATCGGCAGACCTGAACATGGCGGTGGTGGACATCATCACTTCCAAAACGTTCGACAACGGAACCATTTGTGCCTCAGAGCAGACGGTGGTGATCGACGAAGAGATCTATGACTCCGTACTGCAGAAATTCTCCGACCTGGGCGCGCACATCTGCAATGAGAAAGAGGCGGAACTTCTAGGACGCACGGTAATCGATCCCCAGACCGGATACATGCAGCCTATGGCCGTAGGTCAAAAGGCCACAGACATCGCTCGCATGATTGGGCTCAAGGTCAAGCCCCACACCAAACTGCTGATTGCGCCCATCCGAGGTGTGGGTCGCGACTATCCGCTATCAGTCGAGAAGTTATTTCCCGTGCTTGCTGTGTACCGCGCGAAATCCGTCGATGAAGCGCTCAAAGTATGCGTCGATGTCAATCACTCTGGTGGCATTGGACATACGGCGGTTGTTTTCTCGCGCAACGACGAGATCATTCAAAAGTTCAGTGAGGTGATGAATGCCGGCCGAATCATTGTTAATTCGCCGGGATCAATCGGAGCGCTGGGTGGCGTTTACAACGACATGGTGCCTACTTTCTCCTTTGGATGTGGAACCGGAGGAGGCAACAGCACTACCGACAATGTGAATGTGTACAACTACCTCAACATCAAACGCGTGGCACGAAGGACACAAGCCCATATGTGGTTCCGAGTTCCCAATCAGATTTACTTCAACCTGAACGCCGTAGAGAATCTGCGCCAATTCCCGTCGCGCTCCACCATCATCATTACTAATCCGGCGATGGAACAAATCGGCCATGCCGATACCGTCCGTCGCCACCTTCCGCCGGAAACTCTGGTTCATGTCTCGGTCATTCCCGACGCGGAGCCCGAGGTCAAGGTCGTCATGCAAGGAGTGGAGGCTCTCAATTTCTACAAGGCGGACCAGATCATCGCCCTGGGCGGCGGGTCGGTAATCGACGCGGCGAAGATCATGAAGCTCAAGTACGAGTCGCCCCAAGCCGACCTGGAAGAATTGGCGGCGCCGTTTCTGGATCTGCGCAAGCGCGTTGTCCAATACCCAACCGAGAAGGTCACTCAGGCGCGTTTGATCGCGATCTCTACCACCAGCGGGACCGGAAGCGAAGTCACTCCGTTCGCCGTCCTGACGGACAAAGAGCAAGGGCGCAAGGTGACACTCGCCGACTACTCCTTGACCCCTGACGTCGCGATCGTCGATCCGCAGTTCGTCATGTCAATGCCCAGGGGTCTGACCGCCGATACCGGCGTCGATTGCTTGACCCATGCGCTGGAAGCTGGAGTATCGATTTTCGCGTCACCCTACACCGACTCCAACGCCATGCAAGCCATTCGCATGGTATTTAAGTACCTGCCCATCGCCTATGAGCACCCAAACGATGAGGAGGCGCGCACCATGATGCACAATGCCGCCTGCATTGCAGCAATCGCGTTCTCCAATGCCTCGGTGGGGGTGAATCACGCGCTGGCTCACGCCTTCGACGCGCGCTTTGGTGTTGCGCACGGCCGGGCGAACGCACTCATGTTGCCGCACGTCATTGCCTTCAATGCAGGAGTACCCACCAAGTTCATGCCATCGCCGAATCAACGCGGATACATCGCGCACAAGAAATATGCCATGGTGGCAGACCTGCTGGGTTTGGGCGGTCAAACAATTGAGGAAAAGGTGAAGAACCTGGTGTCGGCGACAGAACACTTGCTCGATCAATTGGCGATTCCGCGTTCCATCGCCGATCTCGGGATTTCGAAGGAGGAATTCGAGCGGGCCATGCCCGAGCTGGTCAAGATTGCTTTTGACGATCCTTCCTGGCGCTCGAACCCTCGCATGCCACTATTGACTGAATTGGCCGAGCTGTTTTGGAGCGCCTATCGTGGGCGTCCCCTGCCGACCGCGGACAAGGTATCGCAACAACAAATCGCTGAGGAATGGTCGTGCGTATGACAACGAATGCTGAATGTCTTGAGATTGATGGAGAACGTGTGGTCGAGACTTTGCAAGCGGCCAGCGAAACCCTGGACAGCGTCAAGGGGAATGTAGTGCTGGATTTCTCATCCGTGCGCCGGATCGATCCGAGCGTGATCCAAGCGTTGGAGAAGCTTGCCAGCGTTGCCGACGGGAAGACCGTCAAGGTCGTGCTGCGCGGCGTCAACGTGGATATTTACAAAGTGCTCAAGCTGGTGAAGCTGACGTCGCGATTCTCATTCCTGGCGTGAAGCCTGGCATCGCAGAGCGAATGAACCACGGCTACGGTGGAGCGATCTCCGCATCGGCCAACCGTAATCGATTTTGAAGAAGGATGTCACTATGACGAATGGCGCCGGCAACAATTCATTTTCCTGGGGAGACGCGCTGTTTCTACATGTCGAACGGCCAGGTCAGCCGCTCAACATCGCAGGGATCAGCATATTCGAAGGCGAAATAAATCTCGCCGACTGTCGCGCGTTCGTCGAATCGAAGCTTCCGCTGATCCCCCGCTATCGTCAGCGCGTGGCCCCGGCTTCGTTTGATCTCGGCCTTCCGCACTGGGAGTTCGATCCTCAGTTCGACATTCGCAATCACATTCGACAAGTAAAGCTCAAGCACGGAACGGAAAACGAACTCAAGGCGCTGGCGGGAAAGATCGTCAGCGAGAGTCTGGACCGGAGACGGCCACTTTGGGATTTTACATTCGCAAGGCTAAATGGTGGGCGCACAGGCATGGTGGTCAGGATCCATCATTGCCTGGCGGATGGAATTGGTGGCGTGGGCGCAATGAATGTCATTATGGATGCCTCTCCGGCTGTACCTCCGATCTCGCGTAAGAAAAAGCATGTGGCAGAGTCGCTTACATCACAATCGGCGCCAAGGGACGCGAGAGGGGCCTTACTGGACGGGCTGGCGAAGTCGTACCTCTCCCTATTCAATGGTGCGCTCACTTTGCACACCGGACTGCTCAGCATGGCGCAGGAGGCCGTTGCCAATCCTTCAGAGGCGCCTGCCGACATGCTGCGGATCGTGTCCGAACTGGCCACCCCGGCAGAGCGATTGCCCTTCAATATCGTGTGCGAAGGCCCACAGAAGTTTGCCTGGACCCAAGTCCCGCTCGCCGACATCAAGGCGATCAAGAACGCCTGCGGAGGAACGGTGAACGATGTCGTTCTCACCGTCGTGACTCTTGCCTTCGGCCTTTATGCCGAGCATCGCGGCGTAGACCTGACCGGGCGGTCGCTGCGAGTTGTGGTTCCGGTAAACGTGCGCGGCAATGGAAGCGCCACGGAACTGGGCAATCAGATTTCCTTTGTGCCGGTGCCCCTCCCGCTGGACTTACGCGATCCCGTGAAGTTGCTGGCCGTGGTGACGGAACGAGTCGAGTTTCTCAAGCGCACTCGGGCCGCCGAATTTGTCGGCTTGCTGGGCGGCGTGCTATCGACCCTGCCAAATGCCTTCTGGAAGAATATTGGACCGGTGGCCAGCCAATTGCCGATAAGCCTGTGCAATACGATCTGCACCAACGTGCCCGGCCCGCAGGTTCCTCTCTATCTCATGGGGCATAAGTTGCTGGCGTGGTATCCCTGGGTTCCCATCGGCGGTCTGATGGGCATCAACTGCGCCATCCTCACCTATAACGGCACCGCATTTTTCGGCTTTACCGGCGACGTGAAGGCGGCGCCCGACCTCGAAAATCTGGAGAAATTCGTGGACCAGAGCTTTGCAGAGTTGAAAGCAGGTGCTGGCGCCGTAGCCACACCTGTAGCCACATCCGCTCCCGAGGTCAAAGCCAAGCCGAAGGCTCGCAAACGTGTACGTCCGAACGCGAAGATTCCGGTCACGAATGCGAAGACTTCCCACTCGCAGAGGAGCACGGCCGGCAAGAAGTTGACAGCGAAAACTGCAATCCCCCGACCTATGTCAGCGGTTACAGCGCCGAAGACTCCGGCGCGTGAACCCGCGAAAACTTTGGAGGGAGAAGCCTGATACGTTGGCTCTTAGCAGCACCACTGAACCGAGGCGGTGCAAAAACCCACCTGTCGTATTCCGCGCAGTTTGTTTAGAATTGCGCCCGGACATCATTTCAATCTGGAAGACGCGCCCGCATTTTTTGAGGAGGCCTCCTGTGACCCGCCTATTGCGTTACTCGTGTGCTCTTGCAATTACCCTGATCTGTCTTTCGACCATCGCGTCGGCCGACCTGAAGATCAAGACCCGCACCACCGTAATGGGCCACACCACCGAGAGCACGGTGTACGTCAAAGGATCCCGTGAGCGCAACGAAATGAGCTTCGGAGGCCACGGCGGCGCTGTCACCATCATGCAGTGCGACCAGAAGCGGATGATCACCATCAGCGGCGACCAGTGCATGGTCATGTCGATGGGTGCGGACGCATCTTGCCCGGCAGCGCCGAACATGGGCGCCATGGCGCGTGAGATGGCAGGAGCCGAACCCACGCTACCTCGTAAGGGTGGCATTTTAACCATCACCCGCACTTCCACCGACACCGGCGAGCGCCAGGAGATGTTCGGCTACAAGGCGCGTCACATCAAGACGTCGATGATGATGGAGTCCAGTCCCGACGCCTGCAACCAATCGCACATGAAGATGGAGATGGACGGCTGGTACGCCGATTTGTCGGCGGGGTTTTCCTGTTCCGATGAGTCGTACCGCGCGATGGCCTGCGGCGGTGGGAGTAAGCGCGGTTGCAGCGACCGCATCGTCATGAAGGGTGGAGGTGGCGGTGCGCTGGGCTATCCGCTTAAACAAACCACTACCATCACGTCGGACCAGAAGACCTTCACCACCGTGACCGAGGTGGTGGAGCTGACCAACACAACCTTGGAGACACCGTTGTTCGACATGCCTCCGGGCTGCAAGGTCATGGACATGTCCGCCATGATGGGCGGCGCGCCGGCAACGCATTCCGAAACAACTCCTACGCCTGCCGCGAGTCCAACTGCGCCAGCGGCAGCAACTCCAACTGCTCAGCCTCCGGCACCCGTCGTCGCACCCAAGGCCGCTGGGGTCGTGCGCATTGGAGTGGTCAAGATCAAGGACATGAGCGGCCAGTCCCTGCCCACCGACAGCCTCCGCCTCAACCTGATGAGCGAGATCGGCCGCCATCAGCATGAAGCCGTGCCGCTAGACAGCGAAGGTCCGCATTCGGACGTCGAGACCGAAGCTCTCTCTAAACAGTGTGACTACATCCTTTACACCGTTCCCACGCAGGTGAAGGAGCCCAACAGTGGTGGCCTGCTAACTGCCTCCCTTCCCAAAGGAGTAGTTCTGGATCCCGCCAAATTTCAGGCTTTGACTGATGTCACCTTGTACAAGGTCGGCAAACCGCTTCCCGAGCTCAAGGAGTTCCCTCTGGCAGCCGACGCCAGTCACTTTGCGGTTGACGCGGTCATGGTTACATTCGTTATGGAATCCGACAGGGTTGATCAGCAGATCAAAGAGGATGCTAACCCCAAGCCCGCATCGCGACCTACCAAGGCTCCCGCGAAACACGCGACGAGCGCGAAGCCAAACTGAAGCTTGCGATTTCTCGGCGGCATGTGTCGTCCTCATCCATTGACTGCCCGATGCTCGGGCGCAGCATCGCCGAGCGATTCAATCTTTCGCTCGTAGAATCCCGATGCCTGGCATGGCGCTCAATCCGTGGACAAAGATGCTCAGCAGCACCGTCGCCATAACCGCCTGCTTGATGGTGGACTCACCAGGCAAGTGCAACTCCCGTTCCAGATAAACCAGCCCCAGAACAATCGAAGCCAAGCCCCGCGGGCCAAACCAACCCATGAAAATCACGCTCGCCGCGCTTAAGCGCGTACCGATGAGCGCGATCGCCACGGGCAGCATCCGCACCACGGTGAGACTCAGGACCGCATACAGCCAATCAACCGCTCTGATCTGCGACCAATTGCGTACCACCACCAGGCCGAAGATAAAGAACACCGAAAGGTTGAGCACTTGGCCCCATTCGTCCGCGAATTCGACGCTGTGTTTGCCGGCGTCCTTGAATCCGATCTGCACAGCCAGGCCAGCGACAAAAGCCGCGATGAACATGCTTGCGCCAAGCATCTCTGACACCGCCAGGCAAAGCAGCGGCAGCGCCACCACGCCGATCTGCTGGAATGACTCCGCCATCCACCCCTGGCGACGCACATAGGCGAGTAACCAGCCGCCCGCGAGGCCAATCGCCGCGCCGATGACCGCACCCATTCCCAACTGCTCCATGATGAATCGTGGCAGGTGGCCGGCATGACCCTCTAGCGTCCCCGCTGCGGCCAGGGCGATGAAGAACAGCAGAAACGGGACGGAAAGCCCGTCGTTGAGACCGGCTTCCACGTTGAGCGCCTGCCGAATGCGCATGGGCACATGCGGACTGCTCACGATGATCTGTCCTAAGCCGGCGTCGGTCGGCGCGAGGATGGCGCCCAGAATTCCCGCTTCCCAAACGGAGAGCTGTGGAAAGACGAGTCGCGCTATGACTGCGCCCAATACAATGGTCAGCAACAGCCCTATGCTCAATAGGCGCGCGGGAAGATTACGAATACTCCGCAGGATATTCAGGTCAGTGCGGCTGGCATCCGTGAAGAGCAGCATTACCAGACCCAGTTCGGCAGCGCCGAGGAAAATCTCCGAATTGACAGTGTCTGCCACAATCCGATGCAAGGCAGGCGACAGAAGTATTCCCGCAGCCGTAAAGAAGATTGGCGCGGTAAGGATGGTTTGCTCCAGTCGTCGCGATGCGAGGGAGTACAAGAAAAGCAGCAGAACGAAGAGGACGAGCGGCATCATTGCGGTGGCACCGAATCGGCACTTGGAAGACGGAAAGTCGATTGTATGCCTGAGACCAGACAAGCGGAGTAGCTGGATGTGGTAACCCGACCTTAAGCCCGCATGCGATTCCTTAAATTCCCGCCAGCCCGTTACGCCCTACTCAGCGCATCGCGGGTCGCTCTGAGCGTATTGATCAGCGATTCTTTTGGTAGCTTACGGATGATCGGTTCAATCACCCATCCCAGACCAATCGGAATGTCGCGGGTCAGCGAAATCGCGCGGCATTCGACGTAAACGCCCCCTTCTCGCTCCTGGAAACGCCAATAGGAATAGAGACGCCACAGAAAGCCGTAACCTGTGTCGGGCGGCAACACTTTCTCCTTCTCCGTCCCGGCGTTCTCGACTTCCGCGATTCGCGTGGTGTACGAACGACAGCACCAGCGAGCAGGATCCACGGACGAATAATGAACATCGTGGTCGGTATCGAGCACGACGGTAATGATCTTCTTTTTCAGCAGCCGCAGGGATATCTTGAAATCGTTGCCGTCGTGCGCGATCAACTTCGAGTCGATTACCTCGGGCTCATAAACATTTTTGTGGTGGTCGTAATTCTGAATGAGCGCGAGGGTGTCGGCGACGGTTGTACCCGGAATGAACGCCGCGGCAATCCAGTCGTGAATTAGACCATTCGACACCTTGACGGACGCGTCCCCCGTCCACAATTGCGCAACGATGTCTCCACGCCGCACCTGCTGAGCGATCTGGGTATCAGTATCGGACCACAAGAATGCGCCGTGTCCGTGCAACGACGGCTCCATGGCTGCTTCGGCCTGACGGATGTACGCTTCGAATGCCTCCAGCGTGCGAGGCTTCAACTGCACGATGTTTGCAGTCTGCGCCATAAGTCTGGTCTATTGCGAATCGTGAGCCGCCAGAGTGCGATTGTCAAGGATTGGCTGAGCGTCAGGAGACATCAATCACACGCCTTCTATGCCGTAGTGCGACGGCGTTTCTTCGGCCGCTTGGGTTTCCCTTGACGAGCTTCCATCTCCGCGATGCGATCACGCAATTCTTGCAATTCTGCCTTGGGTTCGCTTGCTTCTTCCGTGGCCGCGCCCGGGATGAAATTCTTCATCATTTGCAATGGAGACATGGCCACGGATTGCACCTTGGTCAGTCGGCTTTCCAATGTGTTCTGCACTTTCTTATAAGCGTCGAAGGCCGACTTCAAATACCACATGATGAATTCCTGGCCGACGCGGTCGGACGCGACGATAAGTTGCCGCAGTAATTCCAGCGGCAGTCCCGTGGGTTGCTCCTTCGCATCTTCCACGATGATTTGGGTCAAAGTCACCCTGGTCAGGTCCTCGCCGGTCTTCGCATCGACGACCTGCAAGTCTTTCCCATTTCGGACTAAGGCGGCGATATCTTCCAGGTTGATGTAGCGGCTCCCGGAAGTGTCGTAGAGTCTGCGGTTTGCGTATTTCTTGATGACGACCTTATTGGGGCTCACGGTGGCCTCCCTTGTTGCGTCGCAAAATAATTGTACTTTTGCATTGACAATGAACGCAACAAATACTACGTTTTACTTGATGCTGCATTGCAGCAATAACGGAGGTTGTTATGCTCAGAACAGTTAAGTCTGACTTCAACAAGTTTCAGTCGCGGGAATCGTCCTTTGTTTCCTTGCTGTCGGGATGGATGCAGCAGGGTGTCGAAAATTTCTTTGCCACACAACGAATCCTGGTTGATCTGATCACGCGTCAGAATGCGGATGCAATGCACATGCTGCGGGAGCGGTTGAACGACCCTGCATACTGCCCGGTCGAGATTTTGACCGACCTGACGGGAGAGGGAGTGACGAACTTCATTGACGGACAGAAGTTGATCCTCAGCTTGGCCCAGCAGGAATGGGAAGTGGTCACCAATGGCGTGAAGGAGCGCGTCGGCGGATTTCCTACTGCCGCAGCGGCGACCGATTTTGTGCGCCGCGGTTTTGATACGTTTGTCACGATGCAGCAGGACATTCTTAGAATCGCCAACAAACAGATGCATAACTGGCTGACGGCGGTGAAGGCCGGCCAGCCTTATGACAGCGAAGGTTTGGTCGAGGCCGCTCGCGAAAGCTTCGACACTTTCGTCCACGCGCAGAAAAAGTTTCTGGACGTCATTAAAGAAGAGGCCGACAAAGCCACTGAAGGCAAGAACGGCGGGACCAGGAAGGCGACCGAGATCACCGAGTTGGCGCGCCACGCCACCGAGGCTTTTGTCGAGGCCCAAAAGAAGCTGATGGACGTAGCTGGCCGTCAGGTCAATGCTAACCTTAAAGCCACCAACCGTACGCTGAACATGATTTCACCAAACGCTTTTACGGAGCTGCCGAATTTCACCCGTGAAAACGTGAAGCATTTTGTGAATGCGGAGAAGGCTTTGATCGACACCGTTACCAAACGTCCCTTCGAACACAAACCGGTTGCCAAGACTGTGCGCCGCCGCAAACATGCGGGACGCAAGATCAAGATGCAACCAGCGACCGCCTAAAACACGTGACGAGTCGTTAGGTTGAGCAGTGAGTGCATTATCGAGCGTGCCGGGGCATGATGCTACGGCACGCCTTTTCGTGTCGTCGGCAATGGATGCACGTCTATATCTGAACCCCTTGAGAAATCTCCCTCTTCAGTTCTTTGCCAAATCCATAATCCTCTGGCAACTCTCGACCGCTCCAGCTACACTAACTCTCCGGAGACGACGCGCGACTGTCTGCCGGGCCTTTGAATCCTGAGTCCTGGGCGACTGCAAGCGGAATCACGAACAGGAAGGGAAAATTTCCAATCGCCTATGGCGCCACCCAACCATGGCTTTCAACAAGACTACGCAGAAGCTGACGTTACTATTTGGAAAGAAGGATTGTTCGGAGCAGAAATCCTTTTGCTACATACCTCCCCCGTTTACTATGGCCTAGGAATACCGCGGGGCGACGACTCCGGAGTTGTCCTGGTTCCTGGGTTCCTGGGAACCGACTCGTATCTCAAGCAACTTCATTCGTGGCTCTCGCGTATCGGATATCGCCCTTATTTCTCCGGCATCGGCCTCAATGCAGAATGCCCGAATCTCCTCATTCAGCATCGCCTTAAACAGAACGTCGAAAAGGCGCTCCTCGAAACCGGCCGCAAGATTCATCTCATAGGTCACAGTCTGGGCGGTATCATCACCCGCTCGCTTGCCAACCAGCGACCCGACGATATCGCATCCGTAATCACTTTAGGTTCACCCTTCCGCGGTACAGTAGCTCATCGCACTGTCCTGAATGCCGCCGAAACGGTCCGCCAACAAATTTTGCGGGAGCACGGCCCCGGAGTGCTACCCACCTGCTACACCGGACGCTGCACCTGCAACTTTCTCGCGTCTTTGCGCCGCAAGATGCCCCGCCGCATGTTCGAAACCGCCATCTACACGCGACAGGATGGCGTGGTTGACTGGCGGTACTGCATCACGGGTCATGCCGACTGCGACTTTGAAGTTTCTGGCACGCATATTGGACTGGCATTTAACGCAGGCGCTTACAACATCATTGCCAACCGCCTTGCCAAGGCGCAGACGTCAGCCTAGAACTATTCCGCCTGGGCTACGTCCTGCGCCCGGCCTTTCCACTTGCCACCGCGGCCCGACCAATAGTTGAGGGCAGAATCTACGGTCGCTACCAGATAAAATACCGCGCTAAACGGCAGCGTCAATGCCCACGCTGCATTCAATCCGTAATAGCGCACCATCGGCAAATAGATTACCCACATCAGCAGGTACGAGATCGCGCCGATCAGAGTGAGCGCCCATGAGCCGGTCAAAAGCAGCACTAACGGCAAGAAATAAATCAGTAGCAGACTCCCCGTCGCCCCAAGCAGCAAGCATACCGAATGCCGTAGCTGATTGAATGCGGTTCGTGCGATCATGCGCTCAATCTCGCCGAACGACTTGTAGGCGCGCAGGCTATATGTATCGGACGTCAACCCAAGCCACACTTTCCCGCCGCTGCGCTTCACCATGCCAGCCAAGGCACAATCGTCGATGATCTCGCCACGAATCACGGCAACTCCTCCAGCCCGCTCCAACGCTTCCGGACGAACCAACATGCAGCCACCGGCAGCACCTGCAACTTTGCGACGCGGATTTCGAATCCATTCCGGCGGATACAGCATGAAGAAAAAGAAGACAAACGCCGGAATGAGCAGCTTCTCGGGCACACTACGGCAGTGCAGCTTCACCATGAACGAAGCCAGATCATAGCCTCTGCATTCGGAAATGGTGACAAGGGTTGCGACATTTTCCGGCGCATGTCTTATGTCCGCGTCGGTCAGCAACAGAAACTGCGGATGCAACTGTAGCGCCCGGTCGATACCTTGCTGCACCGCCCATAGCTTGCCGGTCCAGCCATCGGGCAAGGGCTGACCACGAATGACAGTTAAGGATTGCGGATACGAACTGGTCGAAGCAGCTTCGTAGGCCACCTCCGCAGTCCCATCCGTACTATCGTCGTCTACAAGAAAAATGTGAATCGCGCTTGCGCAACTCTGCTGCAGAAGTGAATGAATCGCTTCGCCGACAACATCGGCTTCGTCGCGAGCAGGAATGACCACGGCAATTGGGCCTAGAATGGGAGACAAACCTGCCTTTTCCACGCCCAGGCGCTCTACCATCCAAAAGCGCCCATGAGCAAGCAAGAGATAGAGCCATAGAGATACGCACACCCATCCCGCAATTAGAGCAGGCAAATACATGAAGAGTCAGACTAGCGGGCGCGCATCGCGCCACCATCCATGGAGTTGATTATCGGCTCGCCAATCCTCCGGCGGTCTCGGCACCGTCGATGACGTACACCTGTCCATTCAGGTACATCGCATCATCGGAGGCCAGGAATGCGAAGAGCGCCGCTACTTCCTCAGGCTGCGCGTGGCGGCGAAGCGGGATTTTCTGGTTCACTGCCTCCAGCATTTCATCGGAGTACTCGGCGCGCTGCATGGGAGTCAGAACGTATCCGGGCGCGACGGCATTCACCCGCACCTTGGGCGCCAGTTCCAACGCCATGGACCGGGTAAACTCAATCACTCCCGCCTTGCTGGCATTGTAGTCGGCGTAGTAGGGATAGCCCGTGATGCCGTTGGTAGACGCGGTATTCAAGATGACGCCACCATTGTGTTCCATCATGTAGCGGGCGGCCGCCTGGGCTACGTAGAACATACCTGTCAGGTTCACGGCGAGGACCTTATTCCAATCCTCGGGCGTGATATCGAGAAACTTATGACGAATACTGATGCCGGCGTTATTGATGACGACATCCAAGCCGCCCAGATCGCTTACTATACCCGCGAGGGCGCGTTGCACCTGCCCGCGATCGGCAACGTCCGCGACAAACCTCGCCGCTATAC
Organism: uncultured Acidobacteriaceae bacterium; assembly: GCA_963748225.1. Taxonomy (GTDB): domain Bacteria; phylum Acidobacteriota; class Terriglobia; order Terriglobales; family Acidobacteriaceae; genus Bog-257. The sequence continues at coordinate 202,326 of CAVVHW010000002.1, read as the reverse complement.
CAGGCTGTTCCGTGCGGATCTTGTCGCACGCGGAAGCATCACGGTCGAGAATCGCGACAACCGAACCCTCCTGCAGGAATCGAGCAGCAGTGGCTGCGCCGATGCCACTGGCGCCTCCGGTGATGACAACACGCTTACCCTTGAGTCCACGCATAGGTCCTCGACTGGCGCGCTGATCTCCGCCACACAGAATAGCAAACGCCACCAGCCTGTTACTTGCTCCGGTACGAGGGGATACCTGCTACACTTTTGCGCACATAATATGGCACAGCAAGCTGAAAGTCTTCGTACCCGTCTCTACGACAATCCCCGGGGCAAGTTCGTTCACGACGTTGTACTCGCTTCATGCCGCCAACATGCGGCCAAGATCGCGATGGTTGACACTTCTTGTACGCCCGCCAGGCGCATCACCTACGCGGCCTACGGCGAACTGGTGGAACGCGCTGCACGCGGCCTAGTCGCGGCGGGAGTTCGCCCGGGAGAGATGATTGGCATTTATCTTCCGAATTGCTGGGAGTTCGGCGTCGCCTATCATGCAACCACTCTGGCTGGGGCCGTACCGACAACCATGAACCCAACCTATCGAGAGCGTGAGGTCCACTATCAACTTGAGATAGCCGACGCGGTTGCTCTCATCAGTGACGGTACCTTGCTCACGGGTATCAGCCTCTCAGGCCTTCCCGCATTGCGCAACGTGTACACCATCCGCAATCCGGGGCCGAGTGGCTCGGAATCGTGGAAATCTCTCTTCGAGCCGAACCTGAGCGTTCACCTGCCGGAGCCGGAACAAGATTCCTCTGTAGCATTGGCGACGCTTCCCTTCTCCAGCGGGACTACAGGATTGCCTAAGGGCGTTATGCTGTCGCACTTCAATCTTGTCGCCAACGTTTATCAAACGCTCACACCAGGAGAATTCGGCGCCCTCACCGACACGGACGCACTGTTGTGCTTTCTTCCGCTTTATCACATTTACGGTCTGACGGTAGGCTTGAATCTCACCTTGATGCGCGGTTCTACGCTCGTGTTGATGCCGCGTTTCGACTGCGAACGTTCGCTGGAAACCATTGTGCAAGAGGGCGTGACGGTCGCACTTTGCGTGCCGCCAACGCTGCTGGCGTATTGCCAGGCAGCGGAGCAGGGCAAATTTCCGAGCGAGCATCGCATGCGCTGGGTAAAATCAGGCGCGGCTCCGCTTGCTCCGGAACTGGCCCGCCGGTTTTCCCAGAGCACCGGCGTTCCCATTCGCCAGGGCTATGGGATGACTGAAGCTTCGCCGGTTACGCATCTCGGATTTCTTCTCCCTGAATTGTACAAACCGGATTCCGTAGGCGCGCCGGTAGCACAAACCAAATGCCGGGTCGTAGATGAAAAAGAGAATGACGTGGCACCAGGCGACATTGGTGAGTTGGTAATGCGCGGACCGCAATTCATGCTCGGATATTGGAAATCCCCAGACGCGAGCGCCTCGGTTCTGCGCGACGGATGGTACTGGTCGGGCGACATCGTGCGGGTGGACGACGGCGGCCAGTATTACGTGGTCGACCGTCGCAAGGAAATGATGAAGTATAAAGGCTTCTCGATCGCGCCCGCCGAGGTGGAAAGCGTACTGCTGGAACATCCGGCAGTACGCGACTGCGGCGTGGTTTCCAGGTTAGACAGCGCGGGAGAAGAGATCCCCTGCGCCTTCGTGGTACTGCGCGAAGGAGAAGCAGCCAACAAGCAGACCGAATGCGGACTCCAGGACTTCGTTGCCGACCGCCTTACCCATTACAAAATGCCACGTGAGATTTATTTTGTGCAGACGCTGCCGCGTACAGCCTCGGGAAAGATCCTTCGTCGCGAACTACGCAAGCTCCTCTGAAAACCTTGCGGCGCAGGTAACTCACATTGCTTTGTGATTTACCACACACCACTTTTTGGCGATCTTATCTACACTGAAGTTGGATTTCTTACGCCCGCAATTTAATGGGCTTTCACTGGAGGCATATGCATACTCGGAAAATTATGTTCGCCGTCCTTATCGGACTGGTCCTGGTTTCGCTCGGCACCATTGCAGCAAAAGACAATTCCATGGGCATTGCTGCGAAACAAACCGTTAGCTTTATCGAACCGACTGTGGTCGCCGGAAGCTTGTTACCGGCCGGCGACTATAACGTGACGCACGAAATGCAAGGCCAGACGCATATCATGATCTTCAAGCAGGTCGCCGGAACCGCTGAGGCAACAGCAAAGTGCACGCTGGTGCCGCTCAACGCCAAAGCTCCTCGCTCCGAGCAGCGCTTTACCCAGAACGCGAAGAACCAGCGAGTGTTGGTCGAAATGACATTTTACGGAGACAAGGCCAAACATGTACTCGAGCCGTAGCAATTAAACAGCAATCGGGAAATTACGAACGGCGGCCTCGAAGGCCGCCGTTTTTGTATACAACCCACACTGAAATCCTAGCTGCCAGTTTTATCGTGCTGCCGGACGATCGCGCGAAACTCGTCGTCGCTGAGCAGACCAGTCTTCTCGATGGCTTTCCGTTTTACACTTTCCAGGACAGCTGCGCGACTCGACTCACGTACCTCGATTCCGAGCTCTTCCGCTTTCAGGCGGATACTATCCAGTCCACTCTTCTTCCCCATCACCACGCCGCGTTTGGCACCAACTAACTCAGCAGCGTACGGTTCGATGGCCTCGGGGATGTGAAATTGACTGGCAACCGCGCCGCTTTCCCGGAGAAACAAATTGTCCCCAATCACTGGCTTCCAAGCTTCCAGTCGATACTTCCCTGCCCGGCAAACGACTTCCGACACTTCCCGGATTCTTTCGAGATTCATCTCGACGGGAACGCCGTAAAGGCACTTCAGGGCGAGCGCTACTTCAGCGATATCAGTGTTTCCGGCGCGCTCTCCCATTCCGTTGATGGTGCCGTGAATCCAACTCGCGCCGCCACGTACCGCTGCGATCGCCGCAGCCGTTCCAAGTCCAAAATCATTATGGCCGTGCCAATGAATCGGTACACTTGCCCCAATCCACTCACTCATCCAGCCCACCAAGAACTCGGCAGCTTCCGGTGTGCATGCGCCAATGGTGTCCACCACAACCACTTCCTTGGCACCCGCCTCCACGGCGGCGGAGTAGACGCGCCTGAGAAACTCGAGACCAGCGCGTGTACCATCCACACCGAAGAAGGCAACCCGGATATCGTTTTCCGCAGCGTAGCGAATCGCCTCAGTTGCCCTCCGAATCGCCTCATCTTGCGAAATGCCATAGGCCTTCAACTTGATCTCGCTGACCGGCACTTCGATAACGGATGCTTGCAGTCCGAGGCGGACGAGTTCTTCCACGTCGCCACGCGTCGCGCGAGCAAAGCCCCATACCTCGGAGTGTTTGAGGCCTGCTCGCAAGATCATCGCGATAGCTTCGCCATCTTCCTTCGACACCTTCGGGAACCCGGCTTCGATTCGCCCTACACCGAGTTCATCCAGTTTCTTGGCGATTTCAAGCTTCTGTTGCGGACTGAAAACCACGCCTACAGTCTGTTCGCCATCGCGTAAAGTGGTGTCGTAAAAACGCACGGTACGCGAGCGCTCAAAACTGGGGCGTACATCAGGTCGCGCGTTCAGTTCGCTTGTCCACACCTTGGCAGCGAAATCGATCACGGTAGCACCCCCTGCTCCGCACCGCTCTCTGGCGCCTTCACACCATATGCCTGCTCCCATGAAATAACGGGATTCCGAAGAACGCCGATTTGTTCGATCTCACACTCCATAACATCGCCCGGTTTGAGAAACCATGCCTTGGGATCAGCACTGAACGCCGCCACGCCAGAAACTGTCCCAGTGGACACGACATCCCCGGCGCTATAACCCATCGCTGAATAGTGCGCGAGGATTTCAGGAACGGTGACAGACATTTTGCTGGTGTGCGAGCATTGACGCGGTTCGCCATTCACGCGCAATTCCATCGCCAAATTGTGTGGATCGACGATCTCGTCGGCGGTGACGATGTGCGGCCCCAACGGACAGAAGGAATCGATTCCTTTACAGAAGCTGAAGACACCTGACTTCATCTCCTTGCGTTGAATGTCGCGAGCGGTTATGTCGTTGAAGATTACATAGCCGCCGATGTACGGTTCGGCTTCCTTAGCGGTGAAATGCTTGCCCGCTTGCTTGAGTACGATCGCGAGTTCGAGTTCGTAGTCGAGCTCCTGGGTGAGATGCGGCGGAAAGATCACCGGCTCGTCAGGCCCAATAATGGCGTCCACGTTCTGGAAGAACACGATCCAGGGCAGTACCGGATGCGAGAAACCCGCCTGCTGGGCCTCATGATGGTGTTCGCGAAAGTTGCCAGCGGTGTGGAAGAACTTCTTCGGGATGATCGGCGCTTTGATGCGAATCTCGTCGCGAATGTAAAAGATGGGTTCGCGATTGACACCAAGATCCGGGCTTTGTGCCGTTACGTAGTCGAGCGCGGTGCGGGCCGCCTCCAAGCTGCGATCCCCACCCTCAAAGAGCAAACGCATGTCGTTCGGCACACGGGCGTTCGCGATCTGCTCATTAGGCTCGCCGCTTTCCCTATCACGAAGATAAAGCTTGTACGCAGCATTCAGGTCGACAATGCGCCCGCTCGTCGTCGACGCGCCGATATGCCGGCGGGCCATATTGTCGTGAAAAGTGACAAGTCTCATTCGGCTCTGATTTAGCGAAGCGAACTCAGGCTATGGCGCGAAAGTCTTTTCCCTTTGCACGTAGTGTTTTTGGAAGTAGTCGCGGTACTGACCTGTGCGCACGTCATCGAGCCATGGCAGATTGTCCCGATACCACGCAATAGTCGCGGCCAGCCCCTGCTCGAAACCAATTGCAGGCTGCCAGCCTAGCTCGCGTTCCAGCTTCTCGCAATTGATGGCATAGCGCAGGTCGTGTCCCTTACGGTCGCTTACGAATTGAATGAGCGCTTCAGAGCGGCCCAGAGCGGCAAGAATCATTTTCGCAACTTCGAGATTGCGCATCTCGCATCCACCGCCGATGTTGTAAACCTCACCCTCTCGTCCGCGTTGCAAAACTGCATCTAACGCCGTGCAGTGATCGCTGACGTGGATCCAGTCACGCACATTGCTGCCTTTGCCATACACCGGCAGTTGCTCACTAACCATTGCTTGCGCGATCATCAGCGGAATGAACTTCTCCGGAAACTGATATGGACCGTAGTTGTTTGAGCAGCGTGTCACCACAGCCGCAAACTTGTGGGTCCGCACATAGGCCAGCACCAGCAAGTCAGAAGCCGCCTTAGTCGCCGCGTACGGGCTGTTAGGCTGCAGAGGAGACTTCTCCGTAAACTCGCCTTTCTCACCAAGGCTGCCATACACTTCATCGGTACTGACGTGCAAGAATCGCGGCACACCAGCTTCCCGGCAAGCCTGTATGAGATTGTGCGTCCCGTCCACGTTGGTGCGCACGAATGCCGCTGCGTCTTCAATACTGCGGTCCACATGACTCTCGGCGGCAAAGTGGATGACGGCATCACAGCCCCGCAACGCGTCCAGTACGCCGTGGTCGCAGATGTCGAGTTGGACAAACTCGCACCTGCCCTGCTGCAGAGCGGGTTCCAGATTCTTCAAATTGCCCGCGTAGGTAAGCTTATCGAGAACCACCAGCTTCCATTCCGGATGCTTGGCCAGCGCGTGATGAACGAAATTAGAGCCGATGAATCCCGCCCCTCCCGTGATCAGCAGCTTCATAAGCTGCGCACCGTCGCCGGCTCTTCCGCAGTGCGCAATACCTTGTCGCGGACCATGTTGCTGGCATGCCATAGCGATTCGAAGGTGCCGGCGTCGGTCCACCAGCCGTCCAGCAGGGTGTGCTGAAGCGTACCTTCCGCAATGTAGCTGTTGTTGATGTCGGTGATTTCGTACTCGCCGCGACCTGACGGTTTGAGGGTGCGAATACGGTCGAACACCGTTCCATCGTAAAAATAGATACCAATGACCGCATACGACGAGAGCGGACTCTTAGGCTTCTCTTCAATGCGAACGATGCGACCCTGCTCAAAGACCGGCACTCCGAAGCGCTCGGGATCGGGCACTTCCTTCAGCATCACCATGGCGCCCTTTTCGAGTCGAGCGAAAGCATCGGCCGCCTCGCGCATGTCGCCTTCAATGATGTTATCGCCCAGAATGACACAGATTTTGTCGCCTTTGGCCCACGGCTCGGCCAGGCGGAGCGCATCGGCAATTCCGCCTTCTCCCTCCTGATAGGCAAAACTTAGTTGCTGCAGACCAAACTCCTTACCGTTTTGCAGCAGACGCAGAAAATCACCGGCGTTTTGCCCACCGGTGACGATCAGGATGTCGCGAATCCCGGCATCCACTAAGGTCTGCAAGGGATAGAAGATCATCGGCTTGTCATACACCGGCAGCAGATGCTTGTTGGTAACGCGAGTCAATGGATACAGGCGCGTGCCGATGCCACCCGCCAGGACTATTCCCTTCATTAGCTCTCCGTTCTTGTGTGAAGCCGGGTGCGTGCTATGGAATCTGCCGGCATTTTCTTCTGCAAACTGCCGCGGAAACGCGCTACCGGAGCGTGCGAGAAGATGGACTATTCGGCAGCCAGCTACACACAGATTATCAGCGAATCGCGTCCTGCATGGCAAGCCGCAGCTGGCTACGCCAATCCGGAAGTATGACTCCAAAGGTAGCCTGCACCTTCGCGTTGGAGAGAGCGGAATTCCGCGGCCGTCGGGCAGGCGCCTGAAATTGCTCACTCGTGATGGGAACAACGCGCTTCGCCTTCAATGGCCCGCCAAATTCACCCGTGTCTGCGGGCCAATCGAGCAGCGCTTCGTAGTCCTCAAGAATCGCTCGCGCAAATCCTACCCATGAGGTCTGCTCCGCAGCTGTCAGATGGAAAAGTCCGCTCGGCCAGACGCCGGTCTCGCTGTTACGCTCCAGCGATCTGGCCAGAATAATCGCGGTTGCCTCTGCGATTGTCCGAGCCCACGTTGGCGCACCGTACTGGTCGCCCACCATGCGCAGCTCTTCCCTCTCTCGAGCCACACGTAAAACCGTGCGCAGAAAATTCTTGCCGCGAGTGTCGTACACCCAAGTAGTGCGCAAAATGATGTAAGGGCAGCCCGAACTCGCGATCAACTGCTCACCTTCCAGCTTCGTTTGACCATAAACGTTAAGCGGTCCAGTCGCGTCGTTCTCTTGATAGGTCTCAGTCGTGGGCTTGTTGCCATCGAAAACGTAATCGGTGGAATAGTGGACTAACAGCCCAGTGCGTGCCAACTCCTTTGCCATGCGCGCAGGAGCCAGCGCATTAACGGTCCGCGCCAGGTCGGGCTCGCTCTCCGCTTTGTCTACAGCCGTATAAGCGGCGGCGTTTACTAGGACATCAGGTTCAAACTCGCGCAATGCCCGCGTCACGGCATCAAGATCAGACAGGTCCAGTTGATCGCGGGTGAGGGCAGTCACCTCGCCCAACGGCGCTAGAGTGCGCTGCAAATGCCAGCCTATCTGGCCAGTCGCCCCGGTGATGAGGACTCGCAAGCTCATGGTTGGTATCGTGGCAACTGGTCGCGCGCGATCTGCGAAAGCAGCGGATACGCCCCGTCCTTTTCCGAGAGGATAGGTGTAGGCGTCTGCCAATCGATGCCAATTTCCGGGTCGTTCCAAAGTACGCCTCGGTCATCAGCGGCGTTGTAGTAGTCGCTGCATTTGTAGAGGAAGTCGGCGGTTTCCGATTGAACCGCGAATCCATGCGCAAATCCGCGGGGAATGTACAGCTGCAAATGGTTTTCGGCAGAAAGCAAAACGCTGACCCATTGCCCGAACGTTGGCGACCCAACGCGAATATCCACAGCGACGTCCAGCACCTCACCCTGCACCACCCGGCACAGCTTGACCTGCGGGTTTCGGAGCTGATAGTGCAAACCGCGGAGCACTCCGCGCGACGAGTGTGAATGGTTGTCTTGCACGAACTGGTCGTGGATGCCAGCGTCTTCCAGCACATTTTGGCGATAGGTTTCCATGAAAAAGCCGCGTGGGTCTTCGTGGACTCGCGGCTTCACCACGATCACGCCGGGTAAGCGGGTGTTAATGATCTCCAAGTTCTCTCCAGAGCTCGCCACAGCGGTGGGCGTGCGCTGCTTCTTCGAAGAATAAACGAAGCGACGATTATAATGCGTGCTTCCTCCCATATGTTGCGCTGCTCAGCCATTATCGTGACCTACAACTCTGCCGCCAGCATCGCGCCCTGCCTGGAGGCGCTAGCGCGCGAAGATTGCCAGATCGTAGTAGTGGACAACGCTTCGCGCGACGAAACCGTGGAGCGAGTGGAAGAGTTCGTCGCCTGGCATCCCGTGCATCTGCTGGCAAACAGGGAAAATGTTGGTTTCGCTGCCGCCGTGAATCAAGCAGCCCGGGAGACCTCAGGAGATGTCCTGCTAGTACTCAACCCCGACACCATCGCCGAGCCCGGTGCGGTAAAGGCGTTGCTGGAGTGCCTCGAGGGCACCGGCGCAGCGGCGGCCGGGGGTGACCTGTTGGAAGTCGACGGACAACCGGCGCGCGGTTTCGCGTTTCGACGGTTGCCAACTCTGGCAAGCTTGCTGTGCGAGGTGCTGCTGGTTAATCGTCTCTGGCCGCGCAATCCGATCAATCGACGGTATCGTTGTCTCGACGCCGACTATTCGCAGGCCCAAGAGGTCGAACAGCCGGCTGGTGCGTGCCTTGCGATCACACGAGCGGCCTGGGAGTCAGTCGGTGGTTTCGACGAACAATTCTTCCCAGTGTGGTTCGAGGATGTTGATTTGTGCAAGCGGCTACTGGATGTCGGCAGAAAGATTATTTATTGCCCTGCGGCGCGGTTTCGCCACAGCGGCGGGCATAGTGTGGGCAAGTTGTCGTTTCGCGATAAGCACCTGTTCTGGTATGGGAACATGCTGCGCTACGCACGTAAACATTTTTCCAGCGGCCAGGTAGCAATATTACGCGCCGGGATTGTCGTCGGAATGCTGCTCCGCGCGATGGCGGCGGTATTCGGCGCGCGCCAAGCTCCACTCGGCGAAACCTTGTCGGCATATTGGACGGTAATGCGAAGTGCGCGATAGCTCACAAGCGACCGGAATGAGGGGAGGTGAAAATGCGGCATCCTCGGTGTGGGGTCCCCCGCGTCCGAAGAATGATTGTTCACGACTTCGGCACGAACGAATGCCCTGGACGACTTGGCAATTCGAACGGGGGCGGGCTAAGCTGAAGTGAGAACTTGAGTCAAGGGCTCAGATCAGCGTCATGCTGGGAGAGTGTATCCGAAGTTGATGGACGACCAAAAGAAACCACCCAAGCAAAGAAAGCTTAGGTGGCGCAAGAATTAATCCGCTTGTTTTGTTAGACTACACCCCGATCACGCCTACCAACTCCTTGACCGAGTCAGCGCTCTTCTGCAATGCGGCCTGCTCTGGCGGGGTCAACTTGATTTCGAGGATCTGCTCGATGCCATTCGAGCCCAGCTTGCAAGGCACGCCGACAAAGAGCCCGTTGATGCCGTACTCACCTTCGAGATAAGCGGCGCACGGCACGATCTTCTTCTTGTCCTTGAGGATTGCCTCAACCATCTCGGCGACAGCCGAGGACGGCGCGTAGTAAGCGCTGCCGGTCTTGAGGTGCTTTACGATTTCAGCACCGCCATCGCGGGTGCGCTGCACCAAACGTTCGATGGTAGCCGCGTCCATCAGTTCGGTGATCGGGATGCCCGCCACCGTGGAGTAGCGCGGCAGTGGGACCATGGTGTCGCCATGGCCGCCAAGTACGAAGGCGGTAACGTTCTCGATCGAAACATCCAGTTCCCGCGCGATGAAAGTACGGAAGCGCGCTGAATCTAGAATGCCGGCCATGCCGATCACTCGATTCCGTGAGAAGCCGCTTAGCTTGTAAGCAGCCTGAGCCATGGCGTCGAGCGGATTGGAAACGATGATCAAAATGCTATTGGGCGAGTACTGCACTGCCTTGCCAACAACGTCGCTCATGATCTTGAAATTGGTGTTGAGCAAGTCGTCGCGGCTCATACCGGGCTTGCGCGGAATGCCGGCGGTGATGACGACAATGTCCGAGTTCGCAGTGTCCGCGTAATCATTGGTACCGAGGATGTAGGAGTCACGCTTCTCGATAGGCATGGCTTGCAACAGATCGAGAGCCTTACCTTGGGGCACTCCTTCTATGATGTCGATTAACACGACGTCAGCATGTTCTTTCGACGCCAGCCAGTGTGCCGCAGTGGCGCCCACATTACCAGAACCAACTACCGTTACCTTTCTACGCATGATGCCTCACAGTACTTGAATAATGAAGAATGTATGAACAGCAGATTTTGAATTGTCATCACGAACGGCATTCATGCCGTGAGGGATCTGCTGTTCCTCAGGGCCTATTCAAGCGTTACTAAAAGCAGATTCCTCACTTCGCTCGTAATGACAACTCGAGAGACCCGACCGCCGGCTATTCCGCCACAAGCTCCGCCACGGGCGCCATGTTATGGATCATGTGGCTCGCGAACTCACTCGTCTTGACCTTGGTTGCGCCCTCCAGCATGCGTTCGAAGTCGTAGGTGACCTTCTTCTGCAGGATGGTACGTTCCATAGAGCCTTCGATTAGGCGAGCCGCCTCGTGCCAGCCCATGAAGTCGAACATCATCACACCCGACAAGATGACTGAGCCAGGGTTGATCACATCCCTGTCGGCATACTTCGGAGCAGTGCCGTGCGTGGCTTCGAAGATGGCGTGCTGGTCTCCGACGTTGGCTCCGGGCGCAATGCCGAGTCCCCCGACCTGCGCGGCAGCCGCGTCGGAAATGTAGTCGCCGTTCAGGTTAGGCGTCGCCAGTACTGCGTACTCATCGGGACGGGTAACGATCTGCTGGAAGATGCTGTCGGCAATGCGATCGTTGATCATCAGCTTCTTCTTCCATGCGCCCTTACCATGGGTGGCGTAGATGCTGCGAATTACGCCCTTCACTTCCTCGTAGAGAGCGTTGCGGAAGTCTTGCTGCGCGAACTCCAGACCCGGCTCTACCATCTTGGCGTTGTCTTCAACAGACAATCCGGGATTCTTGTCGAGGTTTTCGATGATCCAGCTCTCGCGCTCGGTAACGACCTGGTCGCGGAACTCCTGAGTCGCCAACTCGTAACCCCACTCGCGGAACGCGCCTTCGGTGAACTTCTGAATGTTGCCCTTATGCACCAGGGTTACTGACTTGAGACGATTGGCCAGCGCGTACTGAATGGCCATGCGAACGAGACGTTTCGTACCGGTGATGGAGATCGGTTTAATGCCGATGCCGGAGTCTTCGCGGACTCGCTTGGTGGTGCCCGCCAGCATCTTGTTGTTAATGAAGTCAATCAACTCCTTCGCTTCTGGCGTTCCCTCTTTCCACTCGATTCCGGCATAAACGTCTTCGGTGTTCTCGCGGTAGATCACGATGTTCATGCGCTCAGGGTGCTTTACCGGCGATGGAATGCCGGCGTAGTACTTCACGGGACGAACGCAGGCATAGAGGTCGAGGAGCTGGCGCAAAGCGACGTTCAGGGAACGGATGCCCCCGCCAATAGGGGTGGTCAAGGGACCCTTGATTCCGACGCGCAATTCGCGAAAAGCCGCGACCGTGTCATCAGGCAACCAGGTCTTGAAGCGATCCATGGCTTTTTCGCCAGCGAAAACTTCATACCAGGCGACCCGGCGCTTTCCGTTATAGGCAATTTCAACCGCCGCATCGAATACGCGAACCGACGCTTTCCAGATGTCGCGACCGGTACCGTCACCTTCGATGAATGGAATAATGGGATTGTTTGGGATAACAAGCTTACCGTTTTCGTAAGTGATCTTGGTCCCGCTGGAGGGCAGAGGAATTTCGTTGTAAGAAGCCGCCACAAGGCACCTCGAGGAGTATGGGTATAAATTGACCCTAAGCTGTAAACAGCCCATGTGTCGGGATCAGGAAGCTTCAGCTAAGCCGGCGGCACGCCGGAAACCAAGTCATTGGGCACAAAAACGAACGCGGCCCCCACGATGGCCATCCACCGAGTCCGGATCAGAAAGGCTTACCGGGTTCTCCCGAACTCTTTACGTTACCACTGCGGCCGAGCGGCTTCAATGAAATCCCAGATTACGGCATACCACGTTGGCGGTAGATGGAGCGAGTCTGCCGGAGAACTTCCGATAGCCGCATCTCAGGATTAAAGCTGTCGTCGGTGCGCAATACCCTCCAAAGGAGTTTCTGAAGTGCGCGATGGGGATGCTCGGCAACCGGCAGCCATTTGCGTGCTCGTCCGGTCACCAGGCGCACGAGGTGCTCCAAGGTACGCAGGAATAGCGCGTTCTCCGCGAGTTGCTCATACTCCCTAGCGTCCAGCAACCCGTGCTCATGCAGCAGACTCAGTCGCTCCCGCAGATTTCCAGCCAGCCAGAGTTGATGCCGAGCCTGCAGCGAACCTGCCAGGTAATCGAGATCATAGATCCCGCCCGCGCCCGTCTTGAAGTTAGCTGCGGTCTCACTCCGCTCCACCCGAAGCCGAACCTCCTTCAACTCTGAATCGAAATCTGGTCGAGTCACGATCTCTGCAATTCTCTTTCGTACAGCCTCCAAGGCGCGGTTGCCGACTCCACGATCGCCCGCAACATAACGCAATTTTAGATACGTTAACGCTTCCCAGGGCTTGGCCTCATCCTGAAAATATGCGGCCAGCTGAGTTCGGGTAACAATCAATTCGCCTTCGCGACCGTGGGGACGCAGCCGAGCGTCCACTGGAAACACGGTGCCATCCAGCGTGTATGCCGTCAGTGCATCCATCATCTTTGCGGCAACCCGGAGCATCTCTTCCTGAACGCAGCCTTCATCACAAACAAACAAAACGTCTGCGTCCGACAAGAGATCGAATTCGCGCGCGCCCAGCCTTCCGAGTCCCATGACCGTGAATCCAGTTGGCTGGCCGGCTATGGCCAGAGCGGCTTGGATCGCAGCCTCCGCCGCGGCGGTATTCTCCGTTAGAGAGTCGAAGACTTCGCGCAACTGGAACAGGTCGCGGCTACCCGAGAGGAACATTCGACGCCGGTAGTGCCTTCGCAAGATCGCGTTGGCCTCAGAGTGATCGACCTGTTCCTGAGCGAGGTAAGCAAACACCGGATCCGTTACGGGACTCACACCTCGCGAACTTTGCTCGAACAATTCGCCCACACCCGAAGTTGGGACATCTTCAATTTGAGGCAGCAGCGACACTTCGGCCGGATGACGAATCAGGATGTCGGTGAGATACTCGCTCAACTCGAAGATAGTGAGCGCGCGGCCCACCGCTTCGGGCGAGTCCAATACCGCGCCATAGCGTTCTGAGGTAGTTCCGGCAGAGCTGAGGAAGCGATCGAGATTTCGCCGTGCGTGTTGCGATAGCTCGGCCGTACCGGCTATTTCCCTTAGTCGTGGCGAATCGACGGCCAGCCGCTGCATCATCTGGCTGTAGGAATTCTCGGGGGTCGCGAGAATTTCCGGCCGCAAGCGAAATTCGGCTGCCTCGCTATGGTCCTGGCTTTGCTCCTGATAGATAACGCGTTGATAAATCTCGGCCACCGCTGCCATGCGCCTTTTCACATGGACCAGGAATTCCTCGGCGGAAGGGCTGGCAGCACCCTCACGGGAGAGGCTCAGTGCCAACTCTTGGATGTCCCCACGCGATTCAGGCAGGCGATGGGTCTGCTGCCCGTGACGCAATTGCAGGCGGTGCTCCAGAGTACGCAGGAACTCATAGGCGTTGGTGAGATTATGGAAGTCTTTGCTGCTGATGTGCTCTTTGTCGTACAGCTTCTGGAGGGCAAACATCGTTCCCCGCGAACGCAGCCACGATTCACTCCCGGCGTAAACACGCTGTAAGCACTGCACCAGAAATTCGATATCGCGAATACCACCGCGGTCGATCTTCACATCAATGCCAGTCTGGCCGGTTTGCTTGAGCAGGCGTTGGCGACGGTGCGTGCCGATTTTCTCCCGCGAGGCGAGCGCCGTCTTGATGGCTAGGAAGTTCAGTTCGGGGCGATAAACAAACGGTTGTACCCGACGCACAAATTCGCGTGCCAGGCCGACATCGCCCGCCGAATGGCGCACCTTAATCATCGCCTGCAACTCCCAGTCGTGTGCGACATGGGAGTAGTAGTGGATTGCGTGCGGCAGCGGTACTGCCGGCTCGCCTTCGTTGCCTTGCGGACGCAGCCGCAGATCGATTCGGAAGACCGGTCCTTCACGGGTGTGCCGCGAGAGCAGTTCCGTGGTTTGTTGTGCCAGCCGGATGAAAAATTCGCGATTAGGAATGTCCGCGCCGGGAGGCTCCACGCCACCATCGTAGAGATACAACAGATCAATGTCGGAACTGTAGTTCAACTCGTTGCCGCCGAGCTTGCCCAAAGACAGCACGGCAAAACGAGAATCAATAACACGACCTTCGGGATCAAGCTGCCGGGGCGACCCGTAGCGGTGCTGAAGTTGAGAATGAACCTCACGCAGAGCCTCTTCGATCAATACATCCGACAGAGCGGAAATCTCGGCCGTTGTTTCAGCCAGGGTTGCCACGGCAAGCACGTCGCGTAACATGATGCGGATGTACTCACGCTTCTTGAAGCGCGCCAGCAATACCGCCGTATCGGTTTCAAACGAGCGCGAGCGCATTCGCGCAAAGCTCTCCTGGAATTCTTCGCGCGAATGCGTGCGGTCCAGGCTTTTGTCGCGCACAAAGCCCTGAAACAGATCGGCATTATGGATCAGCGTCTCGCCCAGCCAAGAGCTAACAGCAAAAACCAAGACAGCGTAGTGAATCAAGAACGGATGCTTCTCCAGCAGGCGCAACAGATCGGGCGAAGCCGACTCGGCCAACCGTTCAAATTGATTAACCGCTGCGTCGGGATTTGGCGAACCCGGCAGCAACGCGTTTAGTGCCTCTAGCACTCCTGCGGGCACGAGTTGGCGAATTTGCGCGAGATTTCGCTGCGCGGCTTCAGGGTCGCGAAATTGCACGCCGGAAGGAAGCACTGCGGAATCAGTTGGCGAGGTGTCAGGCACGGTGTGTGGAATACGTCTGGTTGTATCGGCTGAGCCGGTGCGGCGAGTTACTTCGCCGCTGCGCCGGTCAACATCGTTAGTAGCATCACCACGTCAGTCCGGGCATAGATGGCATGGGGTAGTTCGGCGTCCATGTACACCCACGAGCCGCCGGACAGCTCTTTCTCTTCGCCATCAAGCGTCACGCGGGCGTCACCTTGAAGAATCTCTATGATCGCAGGCACCGTCGCGGTGTGCTGCGAAAGTTCCTGGCCGCCGGCAAAGCCAAACAGGACAATCTTCACTTGGTCATCGCGATGAATCGTACGACTCAGAGTGCCATCCCGCGGAATTTCAACTTCCTTGAGCAGGTTTTCGACGACAGAAAATTTTGGCAACGCGTCTATCCTTGCTACCTGAGTCTCGACTTCATTCAGACCATCATAAGCCACTTCCGCATGCCAACTACCTATGACCTTGGTGGAAAATTCCGTGCCCCTGGGTGCAATCGTGTGCACACGCAAATATCGATCGATCTTATTTTCATTGACTTGCACTGGAAGCATAATTGCACATTCTTCTACGGGGTGGTGTTTCACTGACTCTCTGAATCGATAATGTCCATGGCTTACGCGGCGTTTTCCGCCAGCACCGCGCCCTGCTGCCGCGCTCGGCCGTGATCTTGAGGAGATCTCGCATGAAAAAGCTGTTCGTAGCAAATCTTGTACTGCTCTTGGCGGTATGCTTCGCCAGCGCCATGATGGCTAGCGCCAGCGATGTCCCCGAGCCGTTTCCGGCTGCGGGCGATAACTATTGCAGCGCCACCAATGGCTGCGGTACCCTTCCTGCCGGCGGCATGACTGCCTATATGTGGACCACAGGCGATTACGTTCAATCGCCCATCTTCGACACGGGGCAATCATCGATCAACAGCCTGTCGTATGACTTTTTGGTCAATGACGTTCTGGGCGGTGGCAACAACGAAACCGTCGGATACTTCGTCAACGGCACCGAAATCGGTAGCATTGTTGTTCCTGACTGCAACTACTGCGGGCAAAACATGGAGTTCAGCGGGACCTTCAGCTTCGGCAGCATCGGCGAACAGGGCGGCGGGTTTCAGCTCGAAATGATCTTGCAAAACACCATTCCGCCGGGTGGCGGGTCGATCGCTTTTGTCGACGGAGGGAGTGCCACTCTGTCAGGCGGCTCCGCAACTACGCCTGAACCAGGCAGCATCGTGCTGTTTGGTAGCGGTCTTCTAGGCCTAGCAGGCATCCTGCGCCGCAAGATAGGACTGTAGATTTTTCATCCGTTCCCATGCGATAGCGGATGAGAGCTGGATGAGAGTTCACTTCGTTACGCCGGTGTAAGGCTCGCCGGCCCCAACCCAATTTTGGCGGGTTGGGGCCGGTGCGCCGTCTAAATCCTCCCTATCGCTGCACTAACCCAAGAATTTGGATGCCGGGCACGGTTACACGTCCGGGTTGCTCGCCGACCAGAGTTCTCGCGATTCCTCGCTGCGTCTGTCGCCCAAGAATATCCCACGAGTTGAGGTCTGACACTCCGCTCGGCTGAACGGCACCATTCTAAAATCAAGCCGCCAAGGCGGTTGGATTCGGCCGGATTAGCTATAAGGATAGAAAACGAAAAACAACAGCGAAAGGGCAGTCAATACCCAGAGTCCAGGCTTCAAGTGGCTCGTTCTTCCGGCAACTAACTTGCAGATTGGGTAAAGCACAAAACCCGCACAGATTCCGATGGCGATGTTGAACGTGAATGCCATCAGGGAGACCACCGCGAACGCTGGGATGGACTCGGTGTAGTCGGCGAAGTCAACGCGCGTGATAGGGGCGAGCATGAACAATCCGACGATGATCAAAGCGGGCCCGTACGCTTGCGGAGGAATGGCTGCTACAAATGGCGAGAAGAACAAGGCCAACAGAAAACAAGTTCCGGTAATGAAGACGGTAAATCCGGTGCGCCCGCCGGCCTCTATGCCGGTGGCCGATTCGACGTAAGCGCCAGCGGTGGTCGTGCCCAGGACAGGAGCGATGCTGGTAGCAATCGCATCCACCAGCATGGGACGCTCGATCTGCGGCAACTGTCCGTTATCGTCGAGGAAGCCCGCGCGTGCCGAGAGCCCAATTAGGGTGCCCATGGTATCGACAAAGGCCATGATGAAGATGGTGAGAACCACGGGAAAGGAACGCCAGGTGAAGGCGCCGCGAAGATCAAGTTGCCACAGAATAGGAGCGACACTTGGCGGTAAGCTGACAAAACCGTGCGGCGGCGCGGCGGTTTTGACAACGAATGCGACAATCGCCGTAATCACAATGCCCAACAAGATCGCTCCCGGAACTCTTCGGATCACCAGGATAGCGATCAACACGAAGCCAAACATGGCCACCAGCGCGGGATGGGATGTTAAATGGCCGGCCTGAACCGGGGCACCGGCAACGCCGAGGGTGACCAATCCGGTCTGGTTCAATCCGATGAAGGTGAGAAACAGCCCGATGCCGACTGCGAAGCTGTAACGCAGCGATGTCGGCACGCCTTCGACGATCCACTGCCGCAGTCGCAGGATGGTCATCAGGATAAACAGCACTCCAGCGATAAAGATCGCCGCCAGCGCCGTCTGCCAGTGAAAACCCAAAAGCTTGCAAACGGTGAAAGCGATGAACGCATTTTCGCCCATGTAAGGCGCGATAGCGAAAGGACGGTTGGCGTAAAGCGCCATCAAGTAGCAACCGAAGGCAGCCACCAGCACTGTCGCCACGAACGATGGGCCTGCCGGAATTCCGGCCGTCGAGAGAATAGCCGGATTGACTACCACAATGTAAGACATCGTGGTGAACGTCGTGAGTCCAGCAATCAGCTCGCGACCGAACGAGGTGCCGTGTCGATCGAAACCGAACCAAGCGTTCAGCCAGTTCAAGGCGCGCTCCGGGGACAATCAGCTTCAGGGCGATGTGAGCGATGATGATAGCGTCTGTCGGCGGGAACACCAAGCGTCTAAAGAGCCCGTGCACGCGCAAGACTTGAGGAATGGTGGGCCCGGAGGGATTCGAACCCCCAACCAAGGGATTATGAGTCCCCTGCTCTAACCGTTGAGCTACAGGCCCGTTTCGAGATCGGCCTCCTCATTGTAAACGGGTCTGTCCCTGCTTCGTGAAAGGAGACCAGACAATCGCGTGAGAGAGGATCAGAGAAACTTCGGGAAGGAAGCCGGTGGTAAAGGGGACGAGAGAACCAATCGAGATGGGGACTGAGAGCTGTGGAGGGAGCGTCCGCGGTGCTTGTCTGCAGCGCCGATTACGTTCTCGTCCTAGTGGAATTCCTTGCGCATCGCGACGCTGGTGGGCCACCAGGTCAGTTGGATGGAACTGGTGAAATCTGTTTGCCGAGTGGGGGCCAACACCGGCACCCACCATGTCTCGTACTGCAGGAAGGACTTGATCTCGAGGTCTTTGCGAACTCGCAGCATAGCGGAAACGTTCCAGTCCCATTGCGTGCTTCCACCCGGGATAAAGTCATTGGCGATCTTGCTGTTGCGGACCCCGACTTGAATGCTGCTCTGAGGGCTGAGATGGTACGTGCTCCACGCCTGATAACCGTTGCCTTCGCGGCCAATCCAATTGCCCATCAAATATCTGTTGTTCAGGTACAGGTCGTGGTAGACCACCTCCCAGTAGATGAATTGCCCACCAACGCTGGCGGGAGTCGGAGGGTCTGTGTACACCGCTTCGGCCCGGAAGTCGAGCTTGGAGAGACGCGGGAAATGAGTGAGATAGATTCCAGGGTTGACGGCGGACCGCCGAGGCGCACTGACTGGGGAAACGTCATCGTGCACCAACGAATCGCTATACAACGTCAACCAACGGCGCACAAAGGGCAGCCGGTAGGAGAAATCGAAGCTGGCATGCCGTGCACCCGGATCGTTGCGCGAGAACTTGACTGCGGGGGTAACGTCGCTGAAGCTAGTGAAGCTATTCCAGAACGAGCCGAAGGTGATTGGGACGTGACCTTGGCCCCCGAAAACGTCGTTGCGGGTGAATCCGAATTCAAGATTTTCGGTGGGCTTAAAGCTGACCTTCTGCCCGAACATATATGGCCCTACGGGAAATTGATGGCCTGCCAGCGCTCCGAAGTAATTGGACACTTCGAAAGGCCCCAGAAACTTTGACAATCCTGGGACATAAGTCGGCTCCGTACGGTTGATTTGTAGCATCCAGAAGGGGGCGGCATTGTTACTCATCAACATTGAGCCGCTTTCGCCCGGCCCCCACCACATGCTTTGTTTGCCCACCGAGAAATCCAAACCTCCGTATTTTGCCAAGGCATAGGTATCCAGCAAACGAAACTGATTCGTCGAAATCGGCGTCGGCGGTTGCAGAGGATTTATATCGACATTCGCGATTACCTGCCGAACCGAAAGCGGATATCCAGGGATCGTCGGCGCGTACTGATATTCCCCGTCGACGTAAAATGCGAAGCGATCATCATTCGCGCTGGCGCTAAACCCGGTGATGTTGTTTACTCCTTGCCAGTAAGGGCGGCCGTAATCGTTGATCAGGGTTTGCCCGAAGTGATAGCTGTCATTCACCGGTCTCCCAGCGATATCGGTAACGCGAGTGTAAACCGAATCCAATTCAATGGAATCCACCGGTCGCCCGTCCCATGCCGCCAGTTCATCCGCGAATTCCGCGTCCAGGGTCTTCTGGAGGTGCAATATCTGAGGCGGAAGATCTGTATGGTATTCGATGTTCTTATGCATTTCGATGAGCATGTGAGCGCACGACATCCGTGTCCACGGACGAATGCCGATGAAGGCCGTATTGATGTATCCGCGGGCGATCAGCATCTCCATCGCGGGATAAATCCAACTATCCAGCGGAACGTAGGTACTGCCGATGTTGCCAGGGCGCGGCGCCGATGTCTGTTCCGCCACGATCTTCAGATCGTCATCCAGGCTTGCATCGTGCCGTGTCTTGTAAATGTGCCGTCCGATTTGATAACCGAGAAGGCCTCCGACAAAGACGTCCGACAAGAAGTGCTGCTCCGATGCAGCCCTTGCCAGGCTCACGCCCAGCGCCAACCCATAGGCTCCGAACTCAGCCAGGGGGTGGGGATACTCCTGCGCGATCACCGAGGCGAATGCCCAGGTCACCGCGGCATGATCCGAGGGAAACGAGGTCCCCCCATGAAAAAAGACATTTTGGAAGTTCGAGGGAAAAGGCCGCTCGCGCCCAAAGGCGAACTTCATGGCATAGTCAACTCCGATGGCGTTGATCATCGCTTCGGTCGCCAGCACACCGGTTTCTCGTGCGCGCTCATTGTGAGTGAGATGTCCCCAGAGATACATGGCTCCGGTCATTCCGGCCGCTGACGCCACTCCCGCATCCGACGCCACCCTGAGTAAGTGCAGATTGTCCAAACGCATTGCGTAGGAGCTTTGGGGATCGGTAACGAAAAGTCCGGTCGCAATGCCGCTCGTGGGAATCAGCCACTTGGCGTCTTCGGTCGTCAAGCGGAAGGGGCTGGTCCAGATATCTTTCTGGTCTTCAGCCAAATGGCGTAGGAAGTTCGCTTCGTTGGGATGCGGAATTGAGCCATCGACCGGCGCAACAGTGGCTTGAGAGGGCGATGCCCCTGTCTCCGCAGAGGCTGATGGCTGCTGCGCGTTCGCAGGGAAGCAGGCGCAGGCGAGCCAGAGGGCCACTACCATGCCAAGTGTCCTCACGGGGTTGATCAAACAGGCCTTCTGGCGCAAGATTCGCGCCCCTGACCAAGTGAGAACATCGGCATTGATGAGTTCACTGATGTGGTTCCGGATCACGCGGAAATTGCGTAGTAGCGGAAGATTCGTGTCAGCGCTGTGGCAACGTCGTCCACATCTTGCTGCGAGGTCGCAGAAGAGAGCGGTAGCGAAATGGTGCGCTCCCCCACAAACGCTGCGTTGGGGAAATCTGAATCAACAAAACCAAACTGCTGCCGGTAGAAAGGATGCTGATGCACGGGAACGTAGTGGATGCCGATGCCAATGTTTTCTGCATCCAACGCTGCGATGATCGTCTGTCGGTCAACCCCAAGCTCCTCCAATTCCAGCAGGGGCGTGAACAGATGGTAGGCGTGCCGCGAGTCCGTAGCCGACGGGGGCGGCAGCACCATCGGCAGCTCCTTCAGACGTTTGGTATAGATCTGCCAGATCTGCTCTCGCTTTCGCCAGCGTTCCTCGATCGTTGCCAGTTGCGGCAATGCCAAGGCCGCGGCCAAATCGGTCATGTTGTACTTGAAGCCGGCGGCAATAACTTCATATCCGGTGGGGCCGCCGACAAAGCGGCTCCATGCATCAGCCGTCATACCATGTAAGGAAAGTACTTTCACACGCTCGTACAGTTGCCGATCACGAGTAATCACCATCCCGCCGTCGCCGGTGGCAATGTTCTTGGTGGGATAAAAACTGAAGCAGCCCACATCGCCCATCAACCCTGCCGGGATGCCATGATGCGTAGCTTCAATGGCGTGCGCACAGTCCTCGATAACATGCAAACCGTATCGGCCAGCAAGGTCGAGGATCGGGTCCATTTCACAGCAACGACCACACATGTGGACGACCAATATGGCGTTAGTGCGCGGGGTGATTCGCTCTTCGATTCGCGCGGGATCGATGTTGAAGGTCGACCGAGTGCAGTCCACAAGAACTGGTTTCGCTCCCGTGTGCACGATGGAGTGAATGGTCGAGCAAAACGTCATGGCGGGAGCGATGACTTCATCGCCAGCCCCAACTCCAAGCGCCAGCAACGCTAGATGAATCGCAGCGGTACCACTGCTTACTCCAACGGCATAGGGCGCACCCTTGTAGCGTGCAAACTCCTGTTCGAAGCGCTCGACTCTTCCGCCAAGACCGATCCAATTGCTGCGCAGACACTCGGTGACCGACGCAATCTCGGCCTCGCCGATCACCGGGGCCCCGAAGATCAGCCGGCGATCACGCGAACGAATAGGCTTGCCACCCGCTATCGCCGGAGGGCCGTTGGTTTCTTCAACTGGACTTGATTGCCCGCCTGTCAGCGGAGCGCGCTTCATAAAGAGTCAGTCTTGAGGTGCTACGTGTGCATCGATTGTAACTGATTCAAGAACCACTGTAGCGAGTAGTTGAGGTTGGAATCGAGCCCGTGCGAGGCGTTCGGATATACTGACACAGCGGACGGTGCTTGTTGGAAAGGTCCGCGTTGGCGTTCACCTTTTTAGACTGCCAACAGGCCGTTTCAGAAGTGTGCAAGCTCAGCCAACTTATTCCAGTCGATGCCTTTCACTCTGTCCCACATAGCTGCGGCGCTTCCCTTTCGCAGATTGAAGCTAGTGTGGTCGGCATTCGTGGTGGGCAGCATGGCTCCAGACTTCCCGTATATCGTCGGGAATACTGACTATCGAAGCTTAGGCCACACGTTCCCTGGCGTTATCGAATTCACCCTTCCGGTCTCCGTCCTAGCGCTATGGGTATTTCACGTCGCCATTAAGCGGCCCGCCTCAACGTTACTCCCAAGGGGCATACAGCAGAGATTGCAGGGTCAGCTCGGAGCCTTCAAGTTCGGCGGTCCTGCTCGTTTCGTGGCTATCTTGTTTTCTATCGTGCTCGGTATCGCGACGCATCTGGCTTGGGATACATTTACCCATCCGCTGAACTGGCTATGGTGGCGGTGGGCTTGGATGCAGCGGGTGGTGAAGCTTCCGGTGATAGGCGCAGTACCGATGTTCGAGACTCTACAGTATGGGAGTTCGCTGATCGGACTGGTCGCCCTTGGGATATGGGTTCTGCTCTGGTATCGCAAGACGACGCCTACACCCTTGGCTGGAACGGCGAACCGCAATTCCGGACCGCTCATCGCCCTCACCATGATTGCGGTATCTCTAGTGGCCGGCTTTATGCGTGCCGAGTTTTTGATCGGCGTGCCGAAGAATCTCGACATGGCGGATAGCTTCCTGCTGGTCTTTGGAGTTACGGGTATTGCCCTTGTCTTTTGGCAGATACTCATTTACTGCATAATGATTTCGTCCCATCAAACTTGGACGCTCAGCTAAGCTTGAAGCGCAGCCCTTGAGATTGTCATGCCTTCCGTTAGCGTCATCATGAATGTTCGCAATGGAGCGTCCACCCTCCGTGAGGCTCTGGAAAGCGTGACGGCGCAGAGCTTCCACGACTGGGAACTAATTATTTGGGATGACCGGTCCACCGACGAAAGCGCACGAATCATCGCCGAGTACAAGGACCCCAGAGTCCGCTACTTTCAATCGCCGGAAGAGACCTCGCTAGGCCGCGCTCGAGCTAATGCCATTCACCAGTCCAGCGGGGCATGGCTGGCCTTTCTCGACCAAGACGACATTTGGCTGCCCAATAAATTGGGAAAGCAGATGGCCTTGGCCGATGAAGACATTGGTCTGATTTACGGCCGGACTGTTAGGTTCTATCCTAGTGGCCTGGAACGCGATTACGATCAGGCGCACGAGTTCAAACCTCTACCGGAAGGCCAGATCTTCCAGCAGCTTTTCAGCGATTCCTGTTTCATCGCCATGAGTTCGGCCATGTTCCGACGTGCCGCGGTCGAAGACGTCGGTGGCATACCGGACGCAATTCAAATCATCCCGGACTATTGGCTTTACGTTGCGGTGGCTCGGAGGTACCCAGTGCGAGCCGTGCAGGAAGTGGTCTGCCGCTATCGCGTGCACGCTGCAAACACGTCGCGGCTAAGCGCTGTCGAGATGAATCAGGAAGTGCTCTGGCTGATTGACCAGTGGACCGCCGACCTCGATCCGCAAACTGTCGCGCGCTGCCGAAAGAGGCACTTCACCGCCATAGCGCTGCAGGAAATGCGAAACGCGAACACGGCTATGAAAGGAGTTGTTCGGCTGTTCACCCAAGGGTCGGTCGTTTCACAATTGGCTCGGCCATTTTGGTTCGCATTTCATGTCATCCGGAGAAATGTTCGGCGTCCTTACTGGCGGAGCCTGGATAGTAACCGAAACATCGAATCGGCTGCACGAGCCGCGACGTTCCCGCCGGACGCAGAACACAAGTAAATCACGCCCAGACCGCGCTCGTCTCAGGTGCTCCGCTTGCGGGAGCACTCGATAGCACCTTGTTCTTGAGAACGAAAATCAGCAGCGCCGAAAACAGCAAGGCATAGCCGGCCACAGTTGCCCAAGCTGCGGCATTGGCCTGATACCGCGGGATGAACACCAGGTTCAAGAACAGGTTGAAGGTGGCGGCTACTCCAAGGGAATACAGCACAGGCCGTTCGTAGCCTCGGCTTATCAGGACAGTCCACAGCAGCGAGAAACAGAAGTCAATGGGCAGTGCGATCAACAGAATTCGAAAGAGCCCTGCTGCGCCTAGTGTCGATCCGTAGATGAGCGTCAGAATTTGTGGGGCGAGCAAGCCAATGCCTACTGCGGCAGCGGACGCAACCGCCGCCAATACGACCAGTGCGATGAGCAGGATCCTGTAAGCATGCGCACCGGCTTCCACCTTCGCGAGGTAAGGATAGAGCGCGTCCGTGAGAAGCCAGAAACCGGTAAAAATGATGTAGAGCGGCTTACAAGCCGCGCTGTAGCGTCCCACTTCGGTTATGCTGGTCATCGCTCCCAAAAGCAGGACATCGAGATTCATGAATACCAGGTTCAGAAAGTTCGATAATCCGAGTGTTGCAACTCGGCCCGGCCGTAGTTCCTCCGCAGCAACCCTGATGTCTTGCGCTGACACGCCGGCTTTCAGTTTTTTCCAACGGAGCCGCCACATCATCCACAAGAACCCGGTCCCCACCAGTGCGCTCATGACATTTGCACCTGATATCGACGCAATCGGCCGAAGGGTAAGGCGCATAGCCGTAATCGCTATGGCTACATAGAGAATGCTGACTCCGCTGCGCCAGATTGACAGCACTCCAAAGTGGCCGAGTCCCCACGCTACCCAATCGAGCGCGAAAGCGTATGGGACAACAGCGACTACGAACACCAGCGCGCATGCGCGCGCCACCGATGGCATAGGACCGATAACGGCATAAATCGCGCCTAACACAATCGCAATCGCGGTGAGCGCGGCACGCCTTCTCAGAACGAACGGAACCAAGAATGTGGCCAATGAATGATTGCGCGCCAAAAGCCGCGCACCTATGAGTTTCAGGCCCTGATCGGAGCCCTCCATGACGTAAGCGGCAACGGTTTGGGCGACGGCCACAACTCCGAGAATTTGCACCCCGAATTGGCGGGACACGTACGCGAACAACACAAACGTGGCCATCCTCCCGAACACTTCGCCGGTAGCCAGCCTGGCAAACGAGAAGAAAACATTTCTTATCTTTATCAAGGTAAGGAGATCTCGGGCGGGGTTCGACGGTAGGCTTCGCGTTTCGAGTTGCTCTCCTCGGCAAACGGTCTCAGCTATACTTCGAGGCTGAAGACCACCGACACTCTATGCCCCGGGTCAGCATCATCATGAACGTTCGTAACGGGGCTTGCTTCCTGCGCGAAGCCCTAAACAGTGTGATGGCGCAAACCTTTCAGGACTGGGAACTGATCGTCTGGGATGACTGTTCCACGGATGACAGTTCCACAATTGTTGCCGAGTATCAGGACCAGCGGGTTCGCTATTTTCTCTCGCCCGAAGACACCCCGTTGGGCGAAGCCAGGAACCACGCCATCCGGCAGGCCAAGGGAGAGTGGCTGGCCTTCCTCGATCAGGATGACATCTGGTTGCCCCGGAAATTGCAACAGCAGATGGCGCTAGCGGACAGCAATACCGGCATGATTTACGGGCGCGCTATCCAGTTTTATCCCAGCGGTAAAGAGCGCGACTATGACTATTCGCATGAGTTTCAGCCCTTGCCGGACGGCGACATTTTTGCTCAACTCTTCATTCACGGTTGCTTTATCGCTATGAGCTCGGCAGTGCTTCGCCGCTCAGCCGTGGAAGAGGTCGGTGTGATTCCGCATTGGATTCAAACCGTTCCGGATTATTACCTCTATGTCGCCGTGGCGCGAAGATATTCAGCGCGCGCTGTACAGGAACCCGTTTGCCGTTATCGCATACATGCTGGCAGCATGTCGCAGTCCAAACGGCACCGCCTCTATGAGGAGCCCCTCTCGATTGTCAATCAGTGGGCCGAAGAGCTCGAACCACAGGTCGCCGCGTATCGCCAGATGACATACTCCACTGGATTGGCCCTGGAAGAGATGCGACATTCGGCCAGCTTCGGCCGAGGGGTTAACCGCCTGTTCACGGACGGATCGGTGGCTTGGCTGATGTGGCGTCCGTTCGTTCACGCTTTTCGCGCGCTCCGCCGAAAAGTTCGCCGTCCCTATTGGCTGGCAACGGAATTCGCATCCGAACCCGACTGAGAAAAAGAAACATAGGCGGCATCCCCGACCCCTTTATCGTTGGCCAGTGTGCCTGCCTCCACCATGAGCGCAGCCTGTGCGGCAGTCTCTTTCTTGGGAGCGCCTGGACCTTTGATGACTCGCTTATCGGAGCTCAAGTAATATCCTAATACCTTGGTGTAATAACGGGCCCGAATTCCCCATCGCACAATCGCTTTGATAAACCAGCTCTTGCCGAAGTAGTCGTAAGTGTCGCTGAAATCGATCAATCCCTGGCATTGTTCTCGAAGAGCCCTCAGCACATCTTGACTGGCTGTCTTGCCGCCAAAGTGAACAACCGCGGCACAGGGGGTGTAAAACACCCTGTATCCCCTTCTATTCAGGGTGAAGTTGTACGCCAGATCGGGCATCGCCCAACGGAAACGTTCGTCCAGCATGCCGATGGTTTCCCAAGTGGAACGGCGAATCACGTATACCGATGTGCCGATACTTTCTACCGGCTGTGCTCTGGAATAATCAAAATCAGTGTTGTAATAACGGTTCATCAACTTGCTTCGGGGAAACAGCTTATGCCAATTGAGGGTCTGAAGGAAAAAGACAGCCAGATTCGCAAAGCTGCGAATGTGATGCTGAACGCTGCCGTCGGGGTTAAGCAGCTTGGGACCGCAGACCGCAACCTCAGAATGCTTGTCCATGAACTGCACCAGGGGTTGAAGGGCGTTCTCAATCATTAACGTATCGCTGTCCAGCAGGCATACATAGCGCCCTCGCGATCGGCGAATGCCTTGGTTTACGCTCTTCGCATACGACTCGTTGGCGGTGTTCCTCACCAAAATTACGCCGGGAAAAGCTTGGGCCACCATGTCGGCGCTTCCATCCGGGGAATTGCCGTCAACACATATCACTTCAAAGGCGATTCCGTCGGTGAACCGGTAAATCGAGTCGAGACAGTTCTGCAGCAGCTCCCGAGTGTTAAAGCTGGGGATGATAACTGTAAGATCGAGCAGAGGCTCTGTCATTCCGTTGTCCTTACCGAGGATGGTACTACCCTTGCTGGAATGCCGAAAACGGTCTGATTGGATCCGACGGAACCAATTACAACGGAATTGACACCCACGGTCACATTATCGCCGACGCGCCACGGTCCCAGGACCTTACAGCCAGCGCCCAAAACAACATTGTCGCCAATCTCGCAACGCAGATGCTGGTGAAAGCCCATATCAGGCACCGACGATCCCAACCCTACGCCCTGAAAAACAGTAACGTTCCTGCCGATTCGCCAGGCGCCAATCACGCTTCCCACCGGGTGGGCGAAAAAGATGCCCTCACCAACCTCGCACTTGGGGGTAACTTCCAGCCCGAAAAGCACAAGATTCAGATACGTAAGGAACTTCGGCAAAATCGGAATGCCGGCGAGCATTGCTGCCCGACTGGTCCGGCACAGCACGTTCGGAAGATACCGAAAATGGAGCAAGCGTCCGAGAAAACGCATGAAATTCGGCCGGACGTCTGACTTGCCCTCGAGTTCGTATTGCCGAGCGAGATCGCTGTACAGTAATTCCTTCAGACGAGACATGTCTTAGGAGAATGTCCAGTTTCACCTTTACCAGAGTGATCGTTATATTTGCTGGAGTGCCGCGGCGCTACTGGCATTCGCAGTACAAGGCCAATGTTTCTCGACCGCACTTCTCCCAACTATACCGCGTCGCGACTTCCCAGCCGCGCTCAACCGCCACCGTCCGCGCCGACTCATCATTGATCGCCTGCATCAGGCCGCGGTTGAACGATTCTTGCTCCACGGGATCGAAGTAGATGGGTGCATCCTGGCAGATTTCGGGAATGGACGACACTCGGCTGGCCAATACCGGACAGCCGACCGACATCGCTTCCAACGGAGGAAATCCGAAGCCTTCATTCAACGAGGGATAGACGAACAACTTGGCTCCCGCATAAGCTTCCGCAAGGACTTCATCCGATACGATCGGGAGGTTGATGACGCAATCACTCATCTCAAGATTGGCGATCAGCGTCCTTTCCTCTGCCGTCAAAGGTCCGCCACCCAGCACCAGCAAGTCAAACGCATCCTGCAATCTTGCCTCACGAAACGCCCTCAGCAGACCGTTAAAATTCTTGAAGGCCGCCCTCATCCCAACATACAACACGTAGTCGCGCCGCAAATGCTTACTCAAGCTGGCGGCGGCCTCACCGCTCCGCGGAAGAGGACTGAAACCATGGTAGATGACGCGAACCTTGGCCGGATCAACATCGTAGAACTGGAGAAGATCGTTCCGGCAGGACTCGGACACGCAGATGATGGCGTCCACTCTGGGAAATAGCCACTTGCGCGCCCAAAGCACCTTCTTCACGTCAGGAAAAAATTCCGGATAGCGTTCATGGGTACAGTCATGATGAGTGGCGACGACCCGCTTGGCTCGCACCGCGGGCATACGCAAGTAGGTAGTTGGGTGATAGATATCCAACTTGCCGCAAAAGGGCGCCAGCAGGTTGCTCCAGGCTTCGTTGGCTATGTAGCGTACGGTTCCTATAGGCAGCCACTCGTCAAAACCGATGACCCGCGCCTTCGACGGATCTAACTCATGAAATGGATAAACTGTGCCGCTTATGCCCAACAGTAATTGCGTTTGCGCATCGGGCACCGTGGTCAGGAATTTCATCAACTCATAAAAGTATCGGGAAGCGCCCCCTGCATTCTGCAGTGAGAATACCTGGTGATCGTAGAGGATTCGCACCCGGTCCTACGCGATCAACTCAGGCGACAACTCTGCCTGGGCAGTAAGCTCTTTCGCGGATCGCCCCGCCCAGGCCAATCCGGTGAGAAAGATTATGTACGAGACCAGCGTATTCACCGCCGCCGCCTTCGCGCCGTAGGTGGGCATCCAGATCAGGTTTAGGACGACGTTGCTTCCGGCAGCGACCACGGTGCAGGCCAGGACCTTCTTCTCCATGCCCCAGGCGATGTACGCGTTGCTCAGGTATGACGTCAAGAAATCAAATGGTATGGCCCATGCCAGTAACAGTAGGAGCAATGTGGCCGGCAGGAATTGATGTCCGAACAGGATGGTCAACACGGGGCGGCGCAAGACCGCCAGTACGGCAGCAATGGTAACTCCGACGCCCGCCAGCGACAGAAGAATCCGGGGACTCAACATGCGCACTCGCTGCTGGTGATCTTGCCGGGCAAGTTGAGGATAGAGAACCTGAGTGAGCAAGTAATAGGTATATAAGACCTGATTCACAACGCGATAAGCAGCGCTGTAAAGGCCGACCTGCTGGGGGTTCGACATGACGCCGAGCATCAGCATGTCGATGGTAGCAAATGCCAGGTTGCACAGCGTGGCCAATCCCATGATGCTGGTTCGCCGCCACGCCAGAGACTCGCGAAGGGAGGAGACTACAACACGTTCCTCCTCGGCCGGCTTTTGCCTCTCCCACCAACCCCAGAAGAGTAGGCTTTGCAGGATGGCGCCGATGAAGCTGCCCAGCACCAGCCACCACAGCACCTGTCCTGAATTCCTTCCCACCAGAAGGCAAATGAGTATGCTGACGGGAGCGATGCTTCTGCCCAGCCCGAACAGGCGCAGATGTTCCCTGCCCCACGCCAGCCAGTCCAGCGAGAGCGCATAAAGTGTGCAGATTGCAGCGAATGCCATCAGACAAAGCTTTAGTGCCACTGGCAGCCTGGTCATGGCAGCGTAACCGACGAGGAACGGCAACAGGACGAGCGCCATCAGGAAGCGCCGGCGTTGCACTCCGCTTACAATCTGGTGCGCCGCTTGCGGGTACTGCGCCACCAACCGCGCTCCCACATGGCGCAAACCAAAGTCAATAACCGGCAGCGAGTACTGCGCCATGCTTTGGGCCAAGGCGTAAACGCCCACCACGATCACTCCGTAGCGGTGGGCCAGGAATAAGGTCGTGGCGATGCCGCACAGTCGCGCCAAGGTCTCGCCGGAGCCAAGACGCAAGATGTTCCCCAGGAGTTGTCGCAGAGAAGCCTTCATGCGGTGCTATCACTTGAAGCGGGCATACAGGTCTCCACCTGGGGCAGTCACGATGCGAAAATGGGCATTCTTAAGCTGGTTCGCAACCTCGCGGCCGCTCACCCATTGCGACAATCGCAGCTTGATATCGGTTTCGACAGTGTAGTTGAACTCCACTTCGCCAAGGTTCTCCAGCATTTCCACGCAGTCCAACGCCGGCTGTAACCGCTCGGGCGTGAACTCCAGCGACAACAACTTCAATTTGTGGGAGCAACCCTGAATGACCTCGGCTTCGAGTCCCTCCACATCGACCTTAACGAAAGCCGGAGTACCGTAGGTTTCGATGAGTTCATCGATCGTGGTCATCGGCACCTCGCGCACTTCGTCCCAGTGAAAAACGTCCCGGGGCAGGCGGCCCGATTCGGTTACCGCCTTGACGTAGTCCGACGACATCGTAGTGCAATAGCTCAAGGCGCACACCATCAACTCGCGCGAGCCGACCGCCGCCCCTGCCCCCTTAGGCACGACAATAAAATTTTGGTTGCCGGCGAATCTTTTCTGCAGGGCGGCGACATTTTCAGTCTGCGGTTCTACAGCCACGACGCGGGCGCCAAGATCGAGCATGACTTGCGATACCTCGCCGATGTTGGCCCCGATATCGAAGCACAAATCGCCGGGCGCGATGAATGGGCGATACAGCTCGGTAAATTGGCGCCTCCCCACCCTTCGCAAGTGCCAATACCAGACGCTTTGCGCCGGACTTAGAAGCCCGACCGCACCGAGCAACTTCTTGGTAATGTTTTTTACCGCAGGCATTCGATTTTTCGGTCTTCTGCTGCTTAAGGTAGGTTACCGATTGTTCTCGATGAGTCCTGCAGCCGCTGTAAATTCAATCTTGCGAAGATCTCTCGATCCCAGAATATATCCACGCAGTTGGCCTGCCGTACGCAGAAGATAGGCGTACGCAATACGGACGTTGCCCTTACATAGGTTGAGCGCGGCGCCACCCAAGGAGCGAATTACCAAGCCGATGAAATACGGCCAGGAGAAGCCGTGAAGCCGCAGCACGTAGGCCCCGCCCAGGGAGTAGGAGTAACTTCGCTCCAGGAGGCGCTTCAGCGAATGAAAACTTGGATGATGAACCGTCAGCCCGGGTTCGTACCATAACTTAAAGCCCAGCGCGAGGGGGCGAAGGAAGTAATCTAAGTCCTCGCCCGATTGATACCTGGACGGCGCCCCGACGCCCAACCTTTCATCGAAGAAACCGACCGCATCCGTCAACTGGCGGCGCAGGAACGCGTCGGGCGAAATACCGCAGTGCCAAATGTCCTCCTTGTCGCAGATGCGCGGTCCAGACGGCCATTTCGGGCCTATCGGCTTGTTCTCCGCGTCGCGCAAAGTGGTAAACAGTCCGGCGAAGTCGGAGTGCGCCTGAAACCAATCAGTCACCTTTGCCAGCAGGTCGTCAGGATACCAGCAGTCGTCGTCGGGAAAAGCCAAAATGTCACCCTGCGCCAATGGCAGAGCAACGTTGCGCGCGCGCGACAGTCCGGGTCCAGAGCGGACATGGCGGATCCTAAGTCCTTCGTGTTTGCGCAGCACCGGCAGCAGACGGTCGTCGGGGTTCTGGTCGACCACAATGACCTCGAAATTTTGGCAGGACTGCCGGTCCAGACTGGCCAGCAACCTCTCCAACTCGGGCACTCGGTTTAAGGTGGCTACGATTAGGGAGACCATCGTGACATTCGGAAAAAGCGGCGTTCGGGTAGTGCGGCGTTACGGCAAGGCGAAGTAATCCTCGGCAACCGTGAAACCATCCCGCGGCTCCAGCGCTTTTGACGAGAATCCCCCGCTAAAAAATCGATATCCGAAGCTCGACAAAAAATCGAACACCGCCTGCTGTTCGTAGCCGAAGTCGCTGGTGTAGCCGCCCGCTTCGAACAGAATGGTTGGCCGGGATTCCTGCAAGATTCGCTGGGCACCGCGCAGAACCAGTAGCTCAACACCATCCACGTCGATCTTGAGGAAACTGATCCTGGCGCCAATCACGTCATCCAGCCGGACGAGATCGCACTGGAACTTCAGCCCGTCGGCTTCCTGTCGTCTGGGCCACCCCAGTTGCGGAATGCCATGGTCAAGCAAGACACAGAACGTGGCCGAACCTGCCTTATCGCCGCAACCTTCGGGATGCACCGTGACGTTGTTCAATTCCAGATTCTTGACCGTGTGCCGCAGGATGCCGAGGTTCAGGGGTATAGGTTCGAAGGTATGCACTTGCCCCAAGGGTCCCACCAGGCGGCTGAGGTGATACGTATAGAGGCCATGGTTGCCGCCAACATCGATCACCGTATCGCCGGCGCGGACGAACTTAGGCAGCATCGCAATTTCAGGTGCGTTGCGCCGTCCCGACGCGATGTCCTTTGCGGCAATCCGTGCATTGAGCGAGAGATACACCGACCGTGGAACAACATTGGCCAACAATATTTTGGTCGCTCTTCGAATGTTCATGGCTCTATGATCGGTTGTCGGCAGCACAGTTCTTACTTCGTGGCGCACGCGCCTAAGATACTGGAGAGTATCAGTGGGTCGGCGGGCCGGTACAAGCGAACCATCAGGCCCAGAATAGACTCCACCGTATCTTGGGCGGTGCGCTGCAGCAGGCGTCCCAGGGATTTTCGCGGAATCCTGCACCCGTACACCGCGACACTGGAAAACCCGCAGTTCTCCAAGACAAATTTCAGGCTCAGGTCGGTGAATCCGATGGTATGAGTGAAGTCCGCGTAGCGATTTCTGGCTCCGACCACAGGGTGCTCGCTGTTCGGTACCTCCACCACCAACTTTCCTCCCGGCTTCAATGCGGTGTGAATCATGTTTAACAGCCGCAACACCCGGTCCTTGGGCACGTGCTCCAAGGTGTGAAGCATGAGGACGAAATCGAATTCCTCTTTGCGGTTCTGCAGATATGCCGCACTGTCTTCCACCAGTTCGGTGCTGCCGGGCATGACTGTATTGCACGCGCTTACCACTTCACGAGAGATATCAATTGCCTTGAGGTTCCGATAGCCGCAGCCATCGCGAAGAAAGGCCATCAGTGTGCCGGTTCCAGGTCCTATCTCCAGGATTGCCGCGTCTTTATTTGCCGGAAAATACGTGCCGTGATGATCGAGGACAGTCGCAGCATTCCACTCTAATCGAGCCTTATCCTGCGAGTAATACTTACTCAAATACTGATCGTACTCACCGGTCATCAGGCGATACCCGCTTCCGCCGGCGATACGGCGCCGCTACGCGGAACCTGCTTTAGCCAGAGCACCGTGCGATAGAAAAGCCAGCCCAAGCCGAGAACCGCGAGGAACAAGGCGGTTCGGAGGAGGACGGACAGCCAGTCCAACAAGTCGCCACGCGGCATCCCCATCACGTCCGGCAGTAGCATCACAACCAGGAACAAAGAGAGTGCATTCCGGCTTAGGTGGTACAGATACTGCAGACCAGCGCCGATTAGCAGTGAGACCATCACGACTCCAACCAGGCCGCCCATAACATATGCCTCACCAAGATACGAGCCAGCCGTGCCATAGCCTTGTGCGAAGGCCGCGGAGTTCAGCAGACCTGAGACATCCAGGCTCAGTTCCCGCCCGCGAAAGTAGTGCTGATAGTCGAGTGGCACAAACCCATTCTGCAGTTCATTCCACAGATACGAGGCGGTGTAAGGAGAAAAGACACTCCGGTACTTGACGGCAACCTCAGTCACATCGAGCGAGTTGCCCTGGAGGGTCACAAACATCATGGGGTCGAGGGCATAAAAGGCCACGCTATCAGGGTCTTCCCGCAAGCCCTGGACCGCCTCACTGGCAAACACCAGTGCCACCGCTAGCGCCACCATCGTAACCAGGCGACTCTTTTTCCGCGACTTGATTCCGGCAACATACCACAGGGCTACGATCAGCCCGAAAGTAGCCATGCGCGATCCCAGCAGAAGCATCAGCACGGACGAGCTGAAATAGCAGGCAGTCGCCAGGTACACGTACTTTTTTCTGGTCTCAAAAACGAAGATACCCACAAACGCGGGAAGGCTGACCAGCGAAATCAGGCGGGCCCAGAGACCTACGCTGGCGGCAAAATCCCCGTGATTTACCCAGAAGTATATGTAGCCACCATGCTCCTGCGCAAACTGGTAATAGCTGTAGTTCTTGAAAACCTGAACCGGGAGGCTGCCGTAGAAAAGCAGATACAGATACGGAAGATACCGGCGGACCTTAGCGTCGCTCGGAGGAGCGATGCGCCGATAGTTCCAGCGGCAGGGCGCGTAGATGCAGATTGCTGAAAGTGCCAGGCATAACAGAACGACGCCAGCCTCGCCCCGCGAAATATCGAACGGGTAAGCGGTTTGGACGCGTATCCGCAGTGGATCCGGTTCGCTTCCCAGGCAGTAGGTCACCAGGCGTCCGCCCTGCAACAGCAGCAGCATGGAAAGGAACAGGAAACACGGATGCCGGCCCTGATCGAAGCGCTTCCACGACAAGACCACTAAGGAAGCGAGCAGCAGGGCGACCAGAACAACGGCTCCATTGGGTGTAAGCCAACCCAGCAGAAAACATAGGGTACCAATCGCGACTACTCCCAGATAGCCCAACACCTCAAAAGCAGCTGTGGGCATCGGCTGAGATACCGGCCCTAACGCCGTAATGGATTGCGTCGCCGTGCTCATGAATTCCAGGATGAGAACCGTAAGAAATGGCGCAGCAGCGCGAGACGGGCGCGTTCAGCGGGATCCTGTTGCTTGCGCCGTATCGCCTCCACTACCAGAACGCCGAGACATGACAGCACGAAGGCGATCACAGTCGACACCAGCACGATAAGAAGGCGTCGCGGGCTGGACTTCTTTTCGGGCAGAACTCGCCGGATCCACGACTTGCACAAGGACCGCGTTGTTGGCTTCGTCAATCCGGGCAGCTTCGAGTTGTTTACCCAGAAATTCGTAAAATGCCTCGTGATATCGGAGATCGCGCGCCCGCCTGATGTATTCCAGTTCCGCTTCCGGCAACTGGCGTGTCGGCACCTCGAGGTTTCCATTGCCCAGTTCGCCGGTATCGCGTTGGAGTTTCGCCAGCTGACCTCGCAAACCTGCCAATTCACGCTCGGCACGCTTCACGTCGGGATTGTTCTCGGTCGCCGACGAACGCATGGCCTGCAGTTGCACCTCGTGGGCTGCTACCTGCGCACGCATATCAGCCGTTGACTGAATGATTGCTTTCGCTTGAGCATCGGGCTGAACCAGGCCGCTCTTCTCCTGGACCTGCTTCAAAGCCAGTTCCGCGCGCGACAGGTCCTCGCGTTCAGCGTCAAGTTTTTGCTGATAGAACAACCGCCGCTGTGCGGCTTCGGTCACGGCCAGATTCTGGTTGAGCGCATGAAGTTCTTCCACGTAAGCGTTGGCGAGTTCGCGTGGAGCGCGCGGGATCACGGTCGGTCACCGCGATGGAGATCAACCCTCCTTTGTCCGCAATGATTTCGCTACGACTCGCCAGCTCCTTGCGTGCATCCTGATAGCGCTTCGATCCGTATACCTTTCGCAGATCAAAACGGTCGATCAGGCGGTCCTCGATGGTGCGGCTTTTCAACATGGCGATAAAAAGGTCTGCCGGATTTTTCAGACCTAGTTCGTCGGCGGCCGCCAATCCGCTCAGCGGCGCCAACTGCCCCAGCATTGAACTCACGGCCGATTCATTCTGTTGCTGCGGAAGAATCGTAGTGGTTGCGGTATACATTTTGGGAATCAGCAAGGAGATGATCGCAGCGACAATGGCTGCTCCAATTGTGATCTGAAAAATCCTCTTCTTTGCCCTTGCGAGTACCAGCAACAGTTCGATCATGTCGGCTTCATTCTGATACTCCGTATCGGCCAGGGTCTTCGACGTGAGGGCTCTCGTCAACGCCAGCACCGCTCCTGCCCTGAACTTCCGATGCCCTCGAGCTTTCCATCATAAGTACCTACTCCACTAGAGAACTAGAAGCCGTCACGCCGTCTCATAAATAGCAGGGCGGCGCAAAGCGAAGTATCCCAGGGGCTAAAGCCCAGTCCATAACGGACTATTTGCGCCACGGCTGAATCCGTGCCCTGACCCAAGCCGGTTTACGACATAGCTCCTGGTTACTACTGCGACGCTTGCTTCTGCTATATCTTTCCGTCGTCGCGGTATGGAACAACTATTCCAGCGACCATCACTTCAGCACATTAATCGCAGCAGCTCCCAATCCGAAGTTTGCCAGAATCTGCGACCAGTCCTTAATCTCCGCGCAACAAACTGCCTTTATTGGTCTGCTCTGGAACCACCACGGTGTCGCCCGGCATCAGCACCATGCTGTCGAATCCTCCCGACCAGAAGTACGACGCAGCATCCTTGCTGACGACAGCTCCGTTGGCGCGGACGACGAAGATCCTGCCTTTATCCGCATCCCGGGTAGGACCGCCCGCACTCCGCAGGTAAGTGGTAACGGTCTTTCCGGGTTGTTGGATGAAGGAGCCCTGGTTGTAGACATCGCCAACGACATTCACCACGATTGGCCGGCTGGGAACGAAGAACTGATCGCCATCTTCCAGAGGGATGTCGGGAATGTTATCCACCGTATGGTCGTTGGGGTGCAAGTTCAGAACGATACGGCCATTGGCTCGCAGTTGCCGAAGCTTATCAAGACTGGCTTGCTGCAACTCCACGCTGGCCCGGGCGGCAACCGCCTCATCGTTAGATCTTACGTTCAGCGACGATTGCGCCGCTTGCCGGGCGACCTGTTGCTCGGTCTGAGCAATCATCATGTCCAATCGTTCTTGCTGCTCCACGCGTGCCGACTCGCGGGTAAACTCGGCACCATAGAGATAGGCTGAAGGAGTAAGTCCCCCTGCCTGCATGATTAGATCGCGAAGCCTCTCGCCTGGCTTTGCCCGGTAAATTCCGGCAGCTTCAAACTCGCCGACCAGCCTTACCAGCTTGGTTTGTTTTTCTTCGGGAACGCGAAGATCGGCCTGGGAGAAAATGGTGACGATGTCGCTGGGCTGGAGTACAAGATCGCTGGCTTCGTCATTGTTTAAAATTGCGTTGCCCAGATTAAAGGGTAAGAGTTGAGTCGAAAGATCCTGCGGACTGAGACGCTGCACAACTGCATAATCCCAGTTGATCTCCAGAGGTTTGCGGCTTACTTCGTTGGCAGCGCCGCTTACCGTACCTTGAGCTTCCGTCGCCTGCAAAGCTACGGAGTTCTGTTGCTTCCAGTATTCGGTGGTGATAAGGAACTCGCGACTGGGAATTAAATCGCTGATTCGCATGCCTTCGTGCCAGGGATAGCGTCCCGGGGACGCCACGTTGCCGCGCAAGGTTACGGAATTTTCAAAGCGCGGAGAGACCAGGGTGACATTCACCACATCGCCATCTTGGATGGGATGGGCCAAGCCAGCCGCATCCAACCCCACTCGCTCCACAACGTGCACCTGCCGGTCCTTGATGTGCTCCAGGGAAACTTTGCCGCCCGATGCCGTCGTCGACAGCCCGCCTGCGAGGCGGAGCGCTTCGGCTAGATCGGTCGCTCCCTTGAGCTCATAGATGGCGGGCACATTGACCTGTCCGCCAATGGCAATCTTGAGGTCCGATGGGAGCAACGTAGATCACATCCTCCGGCAACAGAAGGACATCTTTGGTCTTGTCGCCGTTAAGCAATAAATCGTAGAGATCAAAATCGGTGACGACGGTTGAGCCGCGCTTCAGTTGGATATGACGCATCGAACCGGTGGGCGAAGGGCCACCTGAGGCAAAGACTGCATTGGCCAGCGTGCTCAGGGAACTGACCGTGTAACGACCCGGACGACGGGCCTGACCGACCACGAATACGTCAATCGAACGTAGCTCTCCCATGGTCACGTTCAGATCAAAATTCTGGTAGATGCGTCCGATGTGCGACTTGAGAAACTCTTCAATCTGAGCGTACTTCAACCCGGCAACATTCAGGTTTCCAACTTTGGGGAGAAAGATATTGCCGTTGCGGTCGACTCGAGTATGGACATCCAAGTCGATCTGTCCCCAGGCCCGAATTAACAATTCGTCGCCCGGACCGATGACGTAATCCGCAGTGACGGGAACTCGATCTACCGGCGCGAATGTCGTTGGCACATTTTCGAAGAGACTGAGGCCATAGATGGGCAGCACCTTGCCAAGCGAGGAAAGCACCATCTGCTGGAAATCGGTGAGATCCACAGACTTTGCGGAGTTCGTCGAAGTGGCAGCAGCCTTGGGCGGATTCGCACTGGGCAGACTTTTGGTGTCATCCAGGACGACGGTCGTGGCAGGAGAAGAGGTTTGCGCCCCGGTCAGAAGTTTGTCCTGCCACCGGCATCTGAGTTGGCGGCGACGCCGGGGTATCGGCGCAGCAGATCTGTCCTGCGCGTAGACGCTTGGCAAAGCCGCGAGTGCGGTCACGAACACTACAACGACGAAAAGCTTCCAGAAACTCGATCTATCTGCATTCTCTTTCGGAAGAGCTTTCAATCTCGATCTCCGCAAAATCCAGGTTGGGTCACTTATGAAGTGGATGCTTGCTGTGAAAAGGCCAGGGTTAACGGAAGGCCAGACGGAGCAACATGAGATGGCTCGACGAACTACTCGCTGCTATTGGCGATCCGACGCCCGCCGATCGGCTGGCGTAAAGCGTTGAGCCAGAACTGAGCATAAGCTGGAGCTGCCCCGCCGGCGTCCCACGGCAGGTCGCGGCCGGTGAACAGGTGATGAAGGTTTTGGTGAGCACTCACTGCACCGGCCAACCCGAGCGTGGCAATCGTGGGTTCGAGATCGTAGATTACGCCACGAGCCGCACACCTGGCGAAGTAGGCATTCACGGCATCGAAGATCGGTCCCAGATGTTCGCGGAACATGCGGTCCGCACCCGGCAGCTCAAAACCCGCGACATACAAAAGACGCATCAGCTCCGGATACTCAGACATAACTTCTACGACAAATGTCACCAGCATCGGAACTACAATTGCCGGATCTGAGTCAGTTGCCAGGCCATGTTGCAGCTCTCGCCCCAACTTCAAGCGGTTTAATCGCGATTCGGCCGCCGCCCAGAAGAGGTCGGCTTTTCGCACGAAGCAGCGAAAAAGGGTAGCTTCATTCACCTCGGCCAGATGAGCGATCTCCCGTGTACTGGTACCCTTGTATCCCTGACGAGAGAAGAGCTGAACAGCGGCCTCGACGATACGCACTTCCGTGACACTTCTCCCCGCTGTTTTTTTCACGATCTCTTATCCTTACAGTGTGTATTGGAACTTACGACGTGGAATCTCGATGGCAGGCTGACTTCGGCGATGCAGACATAGGAAGCAACGTTTTGCGTTACGAGTTTTTGTCCGGCGGTTATATGCGGTTATATTTGGTGGCGCGGATTTATTGGCAGTGAGGAGCGCTGACCTGTGAGAGCAGCTAACGCCCGCGAGTCGCTTGGGATGAAAACGTCGGCAAGGCTCTGCCATCCCCAGTTAGGTGAGGTGTTTCCTAAGCTCCGGCGCGGTCTTGCAATCCATAGCCTCGCCAAGTTCATCCCGTGCGACCGCAACCCGGTCGCATGGTCAGCGAATCATGCAAGATTGCGTAAAGCAAGCGCATACTTCCTCTGCCCCACTACATTCTTGCTGAGTTACGACTTGACCCGACGCACGCAAGCATAGGGAAAGCTGCTCGATTGGTCAAGTAAAAACGCGTTAAACTCATCAATCGGTATTTCAATAATAATTTTCCGAGATCTGCACTACAGTTAGATCGGGGCAGCCCGCTGAGGAAGAGCGCGAGCGAGTACTTCGGCTACTAACCCAGAAAGCTGCCTATCAGGAATCCGAGCACGAAATGCTCCGAGACCCGAAAAGCAGCGCACCACCGTACGCTAGCTACGGCGGGTTTGCACTTGCTTCGGACGGCTGGCTCGAATTACGCAGCGCACCTGCATAGCAATAAAATGGGGAGCCCGAAGGCTCCCCAAGTTACCGCTGTTCCTGCTTAGAACAACAGCTTCAGAGCGAACTGGATGTTACGCCGCTCGTCGGGCACCGTGCAGAAAACGCATCCGGCTGAGGGTGTTCCTCTCTCCGCCTGGATTTGTTGACTGGTTCCCGGCTCGATGTCCAGATTGCTGCCGAGAACATAGTTGTTGTGGTGATTGAACAAGTTGTAGAACTCGCCGCGGAACTGAAGGTTGAACCGCTCCGTCAGCTTGAAGTTCTTCATGGCAACGAAATCAATGTTCCAGAAGCCTGGAGATTGGAAGTCGTTGCGCGGCGGGATGGCCTGACCGTTGTTGCTATATGTGCAACCGACCCCGTAAAGGCCACTGCACACTGGAACGGCAAGCACATTGCCGGCTCCAGCGACGGTGCCCTGCGGTGTCATGGGCAGGTTCATATAGGCGAAGAGATTGGGGCCGATATTCTGGAAGCCTGCATTGCCACTTCCCGAAACTGGCGCACCCGGAATCCACCGCGGACAGGTATAACCGGTCGCCCCCAGGTTGCTGCAG
Source organism: uncultured Acidobacteriaceae bacterium (assembly GCA_963748225.1). Lineage (GTDB taxonomy): Bacteria > Acidobacteriota > Terriglobia > Terriglobales > Acidobacteriaceae > Bog-257. Next base: position 161,342 of record CAVVHW010000002.1, on the reverse strand, counting down.
TCGTAGATCGAGAATGGATATCCAGAATGGACCAGAATGATCGGCGACATGCTCCATCCGCCCAGTGCCTGGCGGGCGAACGCATTGCTCGAGTTCTTCATCCACGGCAGGTCCCACACGCCGCTGACGACGAACCGATTCCTGACGTCATAGTCCGAGCTGCCCTTATCCAAGCTGGGATTGAAGGCATTGAGATATCCCAACCCGTAAAAGCTGGAATATCCATCACTGAACGTGGACGACAGGTTGTCAATGGAGTGCGACCAGGTATAGTTCGCGACCAATTGCAAGCCCTTGTTGAAGAGGTTGCTGGTTGAGAACTTCACATTCAAGCCGTTGTATTGGCTAAAGCCCTGGTCACTGCGGTAGTTAATGTTGCTGTACTGGTAGTTGATGCGGTTGGGGACCCGGGCGTCGCCCAAGAAGGCGGAGCCATAGCCGGCGACATTGAGGTTGGCGATGTCGTACAGACCGGTTCCCTTGGAACCGGCATACTCTAACGACAGCACCGAGTTCCGCATGACCTGGCGGTCAATCGCCATCGACCAGAACTGCGAGTAGGCGGTCGTCAAGTTCTGATTGACTGCGCGCAAACTGGTGGCAGGCAGGGCCTTGGTTCCGGTACCGGCCAGCGGACCAGCGTTGTCTGTGAAAACGGGCATCTGGGGAACATCTACACCGCTAACGATACTAACCACTGCGTAGTTTGGCGGGTTCTGAATCACGTTAAAGGTAACGTTGCCAAAGTTACGCTCGTAGCCGATACCATAGCCGCCGCGGAGACTGGTGCTTCCGTCTCCAAACATGTCCCAGGCAAATCCGACGCGAGGAGCGAAGTTGTTCTTGTCGGGCGCCCATAGTCCACCAACAGGACTTTGGTTGGCAATCTGCACCGTGCCACTGCGGATCTGTTGGTAGAGGTTAGCTCCGGCCCCCAGATAGAAGTTGGAGTCCAGACTCGGGTTAGCGTTGTGTTGGACACCGTAGTACTCCCAGCGGAGGCCGAGGTTCAGGGTCAGACGCGGGCTTACCTTCCAGGAGTCCTGCGCGTAAAACGCGCCATCGTTGTAGCGGTTGTTGCGGTTGAACGCCGGCTCACCCACGGGTAGCTGCAAAGTGCAAGCAGGAGTAACAATGGTGTGCCCCGCCTCATTCTTGCTGCAAGGATACTTGCCTTGCGGGTAGCTGGCTCCCTGGAACTGGTATATCTGGCCGGCCAGCAAGTTTTGAATCGAGGTGGGTATGTCACTCGGACCCAGTGACTCGACCGCATTTTCATAGGCACCGAAAACACGGTTGTCGCGTGTCTGAATGTAGTCCCCACCAAACTTGAACTGGTGCTTGCCCTTGGTCCAGTTGAGGTCCTCATAGATCTGATATAGGTTTTGGGGACCGCCAAACGGAATGGCGTTACCGGGACTGAATTCGTTGTATCCCGGATAGATCAGAGAGCCATTGGTTCCAGGGAGAGTGGGAACGGCGACGCTGGAGGTATAGAGGGTGGGAGCTATCGGCGCCACACCCAGCGGTTGGAGGTTGTTGAGCCGGTTGTAAATCAGCTTGGTCGAACTTACGAACGTTGGGGTAAAGACATGCGTCAGGTTCAGGGTGAGGTTCTGGTTAAAATTTGTCTGGCCGGTGTCATACCCAATGTAGGGGCTGTTGTTAACCGTGCCTGCAAACTCATCCTGGCTGTAAAGCGCATAGCGGCCATAAATGGTGGTCTTGTCGGTAATGTTGTAATCAATGCGCGCCACAGTACTGTAGGTATTCTGCGGGAAGCCGGCACCCGAGTCCGTCGGTACGACATACTGCCCGGCCAAGGCAAAGGGAGCGGAACAGGACAGCGGAGCGCAAACCGTTGGGTCGGTCGTACCGAGCGACTGGCCCCAGTTGACCTTGGAGATGGTCTGGAAATTAGAGCCGATCTTGCCGAACTGGTTGAAGTACGCGGTCGTGGCAGGGTTAACCTGCGGCAATGCCAACCAGGCCGGATCGACGATATCTGCCTGCTGTTGAGAACTGCTACGAATCCGGGTCCATTCGGTGCTGCTGAAAAAGAACAGCTTGTTCTTTACGATGGGGCCGCCAATCGAATAGCCAAACTGGTTACGGGTGAACCCGAAGTCACCCACACTGCAGGGCTGCCCGACGACGCAGGTGCCGTTTTGGAAGGCGGCATATCGCTGGGCATTATTGTTATAGGTGTTCGCCGCCAGGGCCGACACACGGTTAAATTCGTACAACGACCCGTGGAAATTGTTGGTGCCGGACTTAGTGGCAACGTTCACCACGCCGCCGCTGGCGCGGCCATATTCGGCGGTGAAGTTGTTGGTGAGGACGCTGAATTCCTGTACGGAATCAAGAGGAACGCTTTGCCCGACCGTCGCGGTAAAGAGGTCAACGTTTTCTCCGCCGTCGAGTAGGATATCGGTATCGGACGAGCGCTGCCCGTTGATAGCGTATCCTGCGCCGCGATCGCTATTGTTGTCTTCCGAGACGTTGCCGGAAGTGGCAACCAGGTCATAGGGATTACGGGTCAGGGTGGGCAGGTTTACAACCTGTTGGGAGTTGATGGTCTGCGATAGAGTCTGGTTCTCGGTGTTGACGGTGGCCATTTCCGCCGAGCCTGTCACTTCCACGGTGGTGGAAGCACCGGTGACGGCAAGCTTCGCCGAAACGTCGTTCATGGATCCGACGCCGACCTTAACTCGCTGAGTGTACTTCTGGAAGCCTGGTGCCTGAATGGTAACGTCGTACGTCTTAGGAGGCAGGTTGGTGATGGCGTACTCACCGGCTGACTTCGTAGTTCCGGTCCGAACCAACCCGGTATCGACTGAAGTCGCCGTTACGTTAGCGCCCACGACCACTGCGCCAGTTTTATCGGTCACAATGCCATTGATTGCGCCTGTTTCGGCCTGGCCAAAGGCCCATACCGAAAACAGCGCTAAAATCGCAAGCAGGGATAGCAATCTTAGTGTGTTTCGTCTCATCGCACTCTCCGCACTAAATTGTTTGGAAAGGGGAATATAAGAATTCGCCCGGCATTACCCTATGCAAGAGAGTAACCACCAAGTGGCCGCTGATTACAGACAGGTTACGGCTGTCCAACACTTGCAACTATTTTTTTTTGTAGAAAAACGGGCTTCCGTATTCTGGATTCAGTAGAATTTAGGTGGGATAAAGTGCACCGTCGTACGACTGAAGTTGTAGAAAGGAGGGATGGAGTGCTCTTCTTTGTATTTTAATAAAAGTTATATCCTAAGCTTCCATTCGTAACTAACTAGTACATAAACTAGGTGGACCACCGGCCGGCTCGGCGCTTGGTTACCAAGGCTAAGAAGGCTAAGAATGTCGATCCAGGGCATCTCTGGGAAAGCGCCCCGGAATCCTAGTCTCCCCTGCCCAAGGCCAATGTTAGAAGCGTTTTCTGTTCCAGTTCGTGGGCCTTCGCCGACCCAGTTGCCGGCGTTGCATTGGCCGCCCGCTTAATGCTTCGCAGTTTCGAGCCAACGATTCGTTTCAATCGGGGGACAACGAATGTGAGCGCGCCCATATTGGCGGGTTCTTCCTGCACCCAGATCAACTCGACCGCATGTTTGTAACGTCCGAGAATCTCACGCAGTTCGTCTTCCGGGAAGGGATACATTTGTTCCAGAGAAATGATCGCTGGTCCTTCCATCTTTAGTTTTCTGCGTTCCATTCTCAATTCATGGCCGATCTTTCCGGTGCATAACAGGACACGCTTCGCCTGCGGGGCGGTCTCATCGGGAATGACATTCTGGAAGCGCGGACGCTCCAGTTCACTCAACGGTGACATGGCCTCGGGATGACGCAACATGCTCTTGGGAGTGAAGCAGATCAACGGCTTCCTCCATTTGCGCAACGCCTGGCGACGTAGCAGGTGGAAATACTGTGCGGCGGTCGAAGGCTGGCAAACCTGCATGTTGTCGCGGGCACATAATTGCAGATAGCGCTCGATGCGCGCGCTGGAGTGCTCCGGGCCCTGGCCTTCGTGGCCATGCGGTAACAGCAATACCAGCCCACTAAGCAGGCTCCACTTGTCTTCGCCCGAAACCACGAATTGATCGATGACGATCTGCGCCCCGTTGGCAAAATCACCGAACTGCGCTTCCCAGGCCACGAGGGTCTCGGGATAATCGCGCGAATATCCGTACTCGAAACCCATGACGGCGGCTTCGGAAAGCTCCGAGTTGTAGATCTCGACGCGGGCCTGGTGCGGAGCCAGATGGCACAAAGGCACGTATTCCTTCTCGTCAACGATGTCGATCAATACGGAATGGCGCTGGTTGAAGGTGCCACGGCGACTATCCTGGCCACTGAGCCGAATGGGCGTATTCTCCAACGCCAGCGATCCCATTGCCAAGGCCTCGGCCATGCCGAAATCCAGTGGCCGCTTGCCGTAGCCCATCTCACGGCGCTGTTCCAGCAGCTTTTGCACCTTGGGATGGATGTGAAAGTCCGCGGGATATTTCACCAGACCATCGGTGATTTCGTGCAGGCGATCGGCTGTGAGGCCGGTATCAACCTCATCGGCCGGATTGTATGGGCCGCCGTGAAATGGGGACCAGTAACTTGGCAGTTGGCGCATGGCCGGCTTTTTGACCATCTCCTTGCCGGCTTTCTCTGCCGCATCGAGTTCAGCCTGAAACTTCTCGACATGCGGTTGCGCGTCCAGACCGACATTGCCGGCATAGATCTGGTAAAGCATGGGGTGGTCTTTAATCTTGCGATACAGGATCGGCTGGGTAATGGTTGGATCGTCGACCTCGGAGTGGCCATGGCGACGAAAGCCAATAAGATCGATCACTACATCCGTCCCGAAGTCGTAACGGTAATCGAGCGCCATGCGACCGACACGCACCACGGCATCGGGATCCTCGCCGTTGACATGGAAGATGGGGATCGGCAGCCGCTTGGCAAGGTCGGATGAGAAGCGGCCGGAGTAGGCGTCATTGGGGTTTGTGGTAAAGCCAATGAGATTGTTGACGATGATATGCACCGTGCCACCGACGGTGTATCCGCGTAGATTGGCCAGGTTCAAGGTTTCGGCGGTAATACCCTGTCCCGCAAAGGCTGAGTCGCCGTGCATCAGAATCGGTAAGATTCTGGTCTTGCCTTCGCGTCCGATTCGCGTCTGCTTGGCGCGCGCACGCCCCAGAGCAACCGGATCGACCGCCTCCAGATGGCTGGGATTAGAAACCATGTGAATGCGCACCTGACCGCCACTGGCGCCGGTGAAAATCCCTGTCGCACCGATGTGATACTTCACGTCGCCCCCGCCGAGGACACTGCGGGGATCGACATCTTCAAAGCCTGCGAAAATTTCCGCTGCTGGACGGCTCACCACGTTGATGATGACGTTGAGGCGTCCACGATGGCTCATCCCCAGCACAGCCTGCTCCGCGCCTTGCAGGGATGCGGAGTTGAGAATCTCGTCCAGCAGCGGGATGAGGGCCGTGTTTCCTTCCAGCGAATAGCGCTTGGTTCCGATATAGCGCGAGTGAATGGTCTGCTCAAAGATGTCGGCGCGCACTAGTTGATCGAGAATTCTCGTGCGATCGACAGGCTCCTCTTGCTGCGACTCCATGCGCTCCTGGATCCACTGGCGTCGCTCCGGGTCAGGAAGATGCATGAACTCGACGCCGATACTGCCGCAGTAGATACGGCGAGCTACATCGACGCCGTCGCCAGAGATGTCCAACTCAGGATGGGAGAGCGGGGTGAAGTGCCCCAGAGGATCAAGATTAGCTTGCAAATAACCCCAGCGGCGAAACACATCGAAGACTCGTTCGAGTTTTTCACTGTCAACGCTGGTGGGTTGGCTCGGTATGGTTACGGTGGGCAAGGATGACAAACTCCCCCGGCCAGGCTCCGGAGTGCGGATCGCCTCGGCCTTTTGCGTATCAAATGTATAAGTTATAGATTCCCTATCGGCCGCATGGATGCGACCACTGATTCGCGGATGAGAAACCAGTGGCGACCGAACCACCCAGTATATAGAAACGCGGTAGGATTATGTAACCAAGTGGGGCACGCGACATCGTCATGCGCCATGCTGGGCGCACGTTGGGATGCCGGCAGAATTTGTCGGGGGTGTTCATGCGCAAGAATGATCGTGCTACATCGATTGTCCTCGTTGTTTCCGCCATCGTGTGTGCCGCGACCATTGTCTTGGCCGCCGACTCTCCCGATGATCGTCAACCCACCGACCCGAAGTCGATTGCCTCGTCTTCCTCTCCGTCCGCTCATCCAGTCCCAATTGACGATCTGTTCTACAGCCGACGCGTATCGTCGCCGGCATGGTCGCCAGACGGAAAGGAGATCGTCTTCAGCACCAACTTTACCGGCCGCATGAACCTGTGGAAGGTAAGCGCCAACAGTGGATGGCCGCTGCAGCTCACAGTCTCCGACGATCGGCAGTTTGGTGCGGTCTGGTCGCCAGACGGCAAAGAGGTAGTGTACGAACAGGATTTCGGCGGTAGCGAATACTTTGATCTGTTTGCCATTCGCAGCGCTGGTAGTGTGCCCATCAATCTTACCAACACTCCTGACATCTCGGAGAATGGACCTCTATTTTCCCCGGATGGAAAAACCATCGCCTTCGCGTACAAACCTAAAACATCAGCGACGGTGGACATTGCCCTGCTCGACTGGCAATCGCGGCAGGTGAAAAAACTGACTAATGAGCAGACCAAAGACCATCTTTGGCGAGTGGCCGACTGGAGCAGCGACGGCAAATACATTGTCGCCAATCGCGCCAACATTGGCTTTACTGATTCAAGTGTCTACTTGATCGAAGTCGCCAGTGGTAACGCGGAGGAACTCACTCCCCATAAGGGCGAGGTGATATTCGCGGCCAGCGCAATTTCGCCCAATGGCGAAACCGTACTGGTCACTTCTAATCAGAAGGGCGGATATCAAAACGCCGCGCTGCTGGATATCGCGAGCAAACAAGTAAAGTGGATCACCGAGACACAGTGGGAGGCCTCAAGCGGAAACTTCTCGCCGGATGGCCAGTACGCCACCTACGAAGTAAATGCGGATGGACTGTCGACTACGTACCTGTACGACATCGGCGCAGGAAAAGCCTACGCTGTTGCGATGCCGGAAGGTCTGACTAGTATCGACGGAACTCCTACCGCCTTCTCGCCGGATGGCAAGTCGCTGCTGCTGAGTCATCAGAGTTCGCAACGGCCTTCGGATTTTTGGGTGTACGACTTGGCAACGCGGAAGCCACGCCAAGTTACTTACTCGGCAGTGGCCAGTCTCAATCCCAGCGACCTGCCGGTGGCCCAGCTTGTCCACTATAAGAGCTTCGACGGGAAAATGATCAGCGCATTTCTGTGGATGCCCTTCAACCTGAAGCGCGATGGATCGAACCCGGCGGTGGTGCTGCCCCACGGGGGACCCACCGGACAGACGGTGGACTACTTCAACTCGATGGCCGCCGCACTTTCATCGCGCGGATACATCTGCATCGCGCCCAACGTGCGTGGCTCGACCGGCTATAGCATGGCCTTCCAGAAGGCGAACTATCAAGACCTCGGCGGAGGCGATTTGCAGGACGAGGTTTATGCCACAAAGTTTCTGGTCGATACCGGCTACGTCGACGCGAAGAAGATCGGCATCACCGGTGGTTCGTACGGGGGATTCATGACGCTGATGGCGATCGGCAAAACCCCGAACATCTGGGCGGCCGGCGTCGAGATGTTCGGCATCATCGACTGGTACACCATGCTGCAGCACGAAGACCCGCTCCTGCAGCAGTATGAAAAAACCTTGCTCGGCGACCCTGTGAAAGACAAAACCGTGTATGAGAACGCGTCACCCATTAAATACATTCGCAACGAAAAAGCGCCTTTGCTGGTGCTGCAAGGGGAAAACGACATTCGCGTACCTAAGGAAGAAGCCGAGCAGGTCGTAGAAATTCTGAAGAAGGAAGGCCGGACGGTGGATGCGCATTACTATCCTGCAGAGGGTCACGGATTCTCCAAGCGCGAAAACCAGATTGATTCCATCCGCCGCACGGTGGAGTGGTTCGATAAGTACCTGAAGGGCGGAGCCGCATCATCGTCGGGCCCACAGGCAGGGCGATGAGGCCTCTTTCGCCGCAGGACCGGGTATTCGTTCTAACAGGCGCAGGCGTCAGCGCCGAAAGCGGACTGCCGACTTTTCGCGGCGCTGATGGGCTTTGGCGTGGACATCGCGTGGAAGAGGTAGCCACCCCGCAAGCTTTCCATTCCAACCCGGAAATGGTGTGGCAGTTCTACTCGGAGCGGCGCAAGCGTCACGCCAATGTAGGTCCTAATTCCGCTCATCGTGCTTTGGCAGCCCTGGAACGCGTGTTAGGGGAGCGCTTCTTTCTTTGCACGCAGAACGTCGATTCCCTGCACGAACAGGCCGGCTCGCACCGCATTATTCACATGCATGGACGTTTGATGCAGACCCGCTGCTCGCGCGAGGCTTGCCACAGCGCGCCCTTCGACGACGAGCGCTTGTATCTTTCGCGAGCGGAAATTCCAACTTGTCCCGAGTGCGGGGCGATGCTGCGGCCCCACATCTGCTGGTTCGGCGAAGTACCGTTTTCCATGGACCGCATCTTCGAGCAACTGCGAATGTGCACCGTGTTATTGACCGTGGGCACGTCTGGGGTGGTCGAGCCGGCAGCCAGCTTCGTGCGGATGGCGCGCATCAACCGCGCACGAGCCGTTTACATTGGGCCGGAAGAGCCGGCGAACAGCAAGTTCTTCGATGAGGTGGTGCTGGGTAGGGCGGGAGAGGTGTTGCCGGGGCTGGTGAAGGAACTTGCCGGTGCGCGAAGATGAGGAGTGAAAGACTTGGTTCCGATTAGCGACTCATCTGTAACTCGCTCCACAGATGGTTGGGCGCCAATTATTAGTGGTCCAGCTCTGTCTTCAATACAGATGTCCAACGATGTTGTAGGCCGCAAGTGCTGCGACGTACGCGACCACAGTCATGTAGCTGAACTGCAGAATCGGCCATTTCCATCCGTTGGTCTCGCGACGCACTACGGCAACGGTTGACATACACTGCATGGCGAAGGCGAAGAAGACGAGCAGGGCCACGGCACCGGCGGGCGTCAGTTCATGCTTCAGCGCCGCCTGCAAGTCAACGGCGTGCGACTGGGGATCGATTCCGTTCAAGGTGCCCAGCGTCGCGATGATCACCTCGCGGGCAGCAATCGAGGTCAGTAGTCCAACTCCAATCTTCCAATCGAAACCCAGCGGACGAATCGCAGGCTCGATGGCATGACCCACCCAGGCAACTACGCTGTCTTGCACCGCCGGCGGTTGTCCATGATGCATAGGGAAGTTCGTCGCTGCCCATAGCAGCAGCGAAACCAGCATGATCACGGTACCCGCGCGATAGAGAAATGCCTTGCCGCGATCCACCAGCCGCAATCCAAGGGACGTCAGCGTGGGCCAACGATAGGGCGGCATCTCGAGAATGAAAGGCGCGTCCTTGCTCTTCAGAATCGACGACTTCAACAGCCGCGCCGTAAACACCGCCATCAGAAAGCCGAGAACATATAGTCCCAGCATCGCCAGCGCTCGCGTCCCCAGGAATACGCCAAGCACAGGCCGGTTCGGCAGGAACGCCGCAATCACCATGGTGTAAACCGGTAGTCGCGCTGAGCACGTCATAAGCGGAGCGACAAGAATGGTAGCAATGCGATCGCGTTTGTTCTCGATGGTGCGCGTCGCCATGATCGCCGGCACCGCGCAAGCGTAAGCGGATAGCAAAGGGATAAAGCTCTTGCCATTGAGACCAACGCGCGACATGGTGCGGTCGGCGATGACCGCGGCACGGGAAAGGTATCCAGAGTCCTCGAGAATTCCAATCACCAGGAACAGCAAAAGAATCTGCGGCAGGAAAACCAGCACCGAACCGGTTCCCTTCCACACCCCATTGACGATAAGAGAGCTCAACATTCCCTGCGGCAGGTGATTTCCGATCTGCAAGCCACTGACATCGAGGAAGTGCTGTAGCAAGTTCGAAAGCGGCTGGCCAATCGCAAAGATCGTCTGAAAGACACCGATGACGACCACGCCGAAGATGATTGCGCCCCAGGTGCGATGCAAGAAGATGGAGTCCAGCCGCTGCGTCCAAACGGGAGTGGCGGGACGGCGATACTTTGCGTTCGTACCGACCTTGACGGCCCACTCGCGATAACCGCGGGTGCCACCCACCACCGGCAGTTCCAAGGGCTCGGGCCTGGCGGTTGCCGAGGACAAAAAGTTTTGCACCGCGACAATGCCTTCGCCCGTGGTCGCGCTCACGAGCGCAACCGGCGTACCTAACTGACGCGCAAGGGACAGCACATCTACATGGCCACCCTGCTTGCGTAGTTCGTCGGCCATGTTCAGCAACACCAGGGTCGGGAGACCGAGCGCAATAACGCGTCCCGCCAATACCAGATGACTGTGCAGATTGGTGGAATTCAGAACCACGATGATCGCGTCCGGACGCGGGGTGCCGGGCATGTCTCCGTTCAAGACATCGACCGCTACCTTTTCGTCTTCGGACTTGGGAGTCAGACTATAGACGCCGGGCAGATCGATCAGGGCGACTTCGTGGCCGTCGGAGTCACGCACATATCCGGTGTGGTGTTCGACGGTGACGCCGGGGAAATTGCCGACCTTCTGGCGCAAGCGAGTGAGGCGATTGAAAAGTGTGGTCTTACCGGAATTCGGAGGCCCAACGACAGCTACCGTGCGATACGGCGCGCCGAGCGATTCATCCCGGGGCCGGGCAACCGCATGGCAGCTCATGGTCGTGGCTCCCATGCATCAGTCTCCAAACGCTGGCGCCCCGAGCAATTCGACGTGGATGTGGCGCGACAGATCGCGGCGCATAGCTACTTCGGTCCCTTCCACACGGTAAACGCGGGGATCGCCACCCGGGCTGGTGCGTGCGACCGTGACTTCCAGGCCGGGCACGAAACCCAGGTTCATGAGGTGCTCGGCTACAGGAGGGGCGAGCTCCATGTCGCCCAGAATGGCGCTCTCTCCGACGCGTAGATCGGCCAGTGCGCCGGTCTTGCGTCTGGGTTGCTTGTGGTGCCGTCCGAATATGAAGTTGAAAATCATTTTCAATTCCGAATCTATTCTAACTCTTTTCCGGGGATGGGCAACGACCAAAGTCACAGCCGTTTGTGACAAGCGAACATCGGGGGAAGCCCTACGCCAACGCCTCCCGAAATGGGCCATCGCAGGCGCTGACGGCCCGGGCCTAGGTGTGCTCAGCGCGCATTTACCTGGACGCTGAAGGTCTTGGCAGGGCCGGCAGTATATTCCCAGGGACGGCGATACTCCAGGGTCAGGGAGGCCATGCCAGCGGAAGAGGCTGTCAGACGGAACTCCTGGATGACCGGGGCGCCCACGGCGTGTCCGGTTTGAGCAGTCTTCTTGGTAGAGGTCTTCACCAGTCGGAGGATTGAAGGGCCACGTTTTATCGTCCATGTATAACCAGTTGATGGGGTGCTCTTCAAGCGGACCACTAGCGTATCGCCCGCGGGAAGGTCAATGTCTTTTCCATTATCCTGGTCCGTGATGACGACAACGGAGGAAGCCTTCTTCTGGGCAGCGTCCAGCGATTGCAGCGGCGGGGCGACAAGCATCGAAGCGAAGGGCAGCAAGGCCACGAAGAAGATGATCGAAAGTCGAGTCATAGGACGGCTTCCTTTTGTTATAAAGTTTTGATCGCTGGCGGCCATCAGGGTGAGCGCCCGGAGAGAAATTGTCAACTGAAACCACAATTACCCAGGCCCTCTCGCACGGGCACATGATCATCGCGTGGACAATCTTCCTGGTGAGCTACTTCGTTTTCGCTGTGGGCCGCTTGCCGGGGACAAAGATCGACCGACCGGCGATGGCAGTCATCGGCGGGGTGCTCATGTTCGTCTTTGGTGTCCTGGGCGGCGCGCAGGCCATCGCCAGCATCGACTTCGCGACCATTGTGTTGCTGTTCGCCATGATGCTCATCGTCGCCAGCCTGCATCTGGCCGGGTTTTTCCAGTGGGTGACACACCAGGTGATCGAGCACCTTCCTCCTCGACAACTTCTTCCGGGTGTCATTTTTACCAGCGGTATCCTCTCCGCGTTTCTAGTGAATGACGTCGTCTGCCTCGTGATGGCTCCGCTTGTACTGGGCATCTGCAAACGGATGAGGCTGCAGCCGCTGCCCTATCTGCTGGGCCTGGCAACGGCTTCCAACATCGGCAGCGCAGCCACCATCACGGGCAATCCGCAAAACATTTTGATTGGGTCGGTGTCAGGTATTTCCTACCGCGACTTCGTGGCACATCTTGGACCTGTGGCGGTCATTGGCTTGTTCGTGGATTGGGCGCTGCTGCATTTGATCTTCCTGCGGAACGACAGCGCAAGCGCAGAACCATTACGCGACGAAATCGTCACTCAGAATAAAGCACCGGAGACGTATCTGGCGTGGCCCCTGACGGTCACACTCGCCGTGTTAGCGGGCTTCCTGTTGGGATATCCACCCCCACTGGTTGCCGCCGCGGGAGGCGCACTGCTGCTGGTGCAGCGCCACCGCGAGCCAAGAGCGATCTACGGCGACGTCGATTGGTCATTGTTAGTGCTGTTTCTGGGATTGTTCCTGATTCTCGGAGGAGCTAAACAGGCTGGAATCACGCATGAGCTGCTGGGTTTCGCCGAGCGCCTGAATTTGCATAATTCGTTGGTGTTCGCCACGGTCGTCACCCTGATGTCGAACATCGCAAGCAACGTACCCACGGTGATGTTGTTGAAGGGGCTGGTACCGCAATTTCACGACGCCCATGGCGCATGGCTATTGCTGGCGATGTCGAGTACGCTGGCGGGCAATCTGACCATTACGGGTTCGGTGGCTAATATTATCGTGGTGGAAAAAGCCCGGGCCGAGGCGCACATCAGCTTTGTTGAGTACATGAAAATTGGAGTACCGGTGACCTTAATCACGCTGACGATAGGCCTGCTATGGCTGCGGTTTGTACATTACTGACGCATACTGCAGCGACCACAGGCTGTGGAGAGGGTGCGTGGGAACTGTGTCGTCCCTGAAGGGACTCGTTCACTTTTCCCACCTTACCCCGGGCTTACGCCCGGGGCTAAAACAAATGGCGCCCCTGCGGGGCAGGATTTGGCGCGCTCGTTCCACCGAGCTAACTTGAAATGAGTTCTCACGCAGCACTATAGGCGGTAACTTCCGAGCTGGCTTCGGGCTCGCGCACCCTAACAACTCTTGAGCCGCTGCCGTCATTTTTCGATGACTGCAACGGCCCAAGGAATTCCTCTAGTGTGGCTAACGTTGGCGTTGAAGCGTCACTCTGTCAGCACGGCCAAACTCACCAATACCGGGGCCTACTCGACGTAGGGTTTCCAGACGCCGTTATCTGATTCCATCAAAACAATGCTGGACTTGGTTGGGGGCGCACCGTAAAAGTCTGCACCATACGACTTGATTAGGGTGGCGCGGTCCCAACTGCTAAAGCTCTTCACCAGGTCGCCGGAGGCGTCAAACTCGATTCCCAGGCGATTGGGCTCCCATTTCCAGGAATATTCCACGCGAGCCACATGTGGCTTGATCATGTTGACGTTGGCCACTTCTACAAGTTTGCGTTCGGCCAACGGAACCACGTACGTAACCGTCCCGTCGGGATTGCTCGCCTTCTCCACACCCTTGATAGTGCTGAATAGCTTTTCGCCCGTGGGCGTGAGGGCAACAATCAGCGAACTGTAACCTTTCGGTTTGGTAACGATCACACCGGTCTTGGCCAGCAATTTGTAGTGCGGATCCATCGGCTTTTCATTGACGTTGGAGACGACGGTGCCGGTGCTGAAGCGGATGGTCGCTGGACCCTGGGCGTCCAGAAGGCTAGTGACCGTGCTGGTGGCGACCGGTACGGTTAAGACGTCGCGAGCGCCTTTCACAAAGTAATAAATGGTTCCACCCACGACCAGAATAAGTCCGGCAATCAACAACAAGGGGATGAAGCCGGAGTTCTTACCCTCCATCGCGACTTCCGCGGCAAACAGCTCAGGTTCGTTGGAGACGGGGGGGACGGGTTGCGATTTTGCATCTTCGTTAACTTTAGATTCGATGACGGTCGGCATTGCTAAGACCTCCGATGCAGACATGCTGCCAAGCGCGAGTGCCGGAGGCAAACCCTGGGGGAGGAATTGCCGATGGCCCTCGCAAGCGGCATAGTTCTTATGCCGAGTTTTGGGCAGCCATGAACAGTTCCAGTATGGACCCTATAAACCGGGACGCAGTGAGGACGGTCACCAGGCGATGTGAGGAGTGAACTCGGATTGTGGATAGTGGTCAGCGGATAGTGGATAGATCCGGAGAGATGCCGCAAGCCTATCCCCTAGCCACTAGCCATTATCCGCTGCCTTGCAGTACGTGGCAGGAGTATGTCTTGATAACCAGCCACACACAGTCTCCCGGCTTGAGCCGTAGGGCGTCTCGCGCGCCGAGGGTGAGATGCACTTCGAAGACCGGCCCACTTGCGACGACTGCAATCACCTTCATATCGCGCTGTTCGAGCGAAGTAATTGTTCCGTTCAGGATATTGCGGGCGCTGAGTCCCTGCGGCTGGGAGGACGCCAACAGAATATCTCCGCTTCGAATCCCGACTCGCAGTGGCAAGGAAGCATTCACGCGGGTCAACGGAACTTCCAGGTCGAGGGCCGAACCAGCGATGCGGCAAGTCATGGTTCCGTATTCAGGATGCGAGCTGATCACGGAACAATCAAAGATATTCTCGAAGCCCACCAGTTGGGCGACGGTTTCCGATTGCGGGCGCTGCAAGACTTCGTATGGCGAGCCCCGCGCGATGATTCCTCCCTCGTGCAGAGCTATTGCGCTTGCACCTAACGCGAAGACTTCTGCGCGGTCATGGGTGACGTAGAGAATCGGAATCCTATGCCGGCGGTTCCAGGCGCGCAGATCGTCGAGGATGCGGGCTTTCGTGGCTGCATCCAGTGCAGTGAGCGGTTCGTCCAGCAGCAGCACGCGGGGACGAGTCACCAGCGCCCGCGCCAGTGCAACACGCTGGCGTTCTCCGGCAGAAATTTCAGCTGGACGGCGCGCAACCAGCGAGGAGATACGGAACGATTCCAAGACTTCTCCACTGCGGCCATCACGCTCTTTCTGGTCGAGAGCGGCCAGGCCGTACTGCACATTCTGCTCGACTGTCATATGCGGAAATAGCGCCAACGACTGCACCAGATACGCAACGGAGCGCCGGTTCGGCGGCAGATTCACGCGCGACTTGGAGTCGAAGAGAACGGATTCGCCGACCGCAATGGTTCCCTCGTCAGGAGCTTGCAGACCGGCAATACAGTCGAGCAGAGTGGTCTTCCCTGCACCGGAGGCTCCGAAAAGAATGGTAAAGCCGGCGGCGACGATGAGTTCGACGTCGAGCGTAAATGCCAAGCCGGTTTCGCCACGAAAGGACTTTTGTACCCGTGCGGTCAGCGTATGGGCGCCTGGTGACTCGTCGCTCATCTCCACTCCCACACATTCCACCCGTTGTGGCGACGCAAGGCGTAAAGGATTGCCAACATGGTGAAGCAGAGCGCCAGAAGAACGAGCGCCGTGCGGTTTGCCGTGGCGTAGTCGAGTGCTTGTACCTGGTCGTAAATCAGAATGGAGATGGTCTGGGTTGCGCCGGGAATATTGCCGCCGATCATGAGGACCACGCCGAACTCTCCTAATGTGTGCGCGAAGCTCAGAACCACTCCGGTCAGCACGCCCGGCAGTCCCAAAGGCAGCACGATCCGCCAGAATGTGCGCCATCGCGATGCGCCTAGAAGGGCGGATGCGTCCACTAATTTGCGATCAATGGCACCAAACGACGTGGCCATAGGCTGCACGGCAAAAGGCAGGCTATACAAAACCGATCCAAGTACGAGGCCTTCGAAGGTGAAGGCGAGACTGTGTCCGGTGAGCGCACGGTACCAGCGTCCCAATGGGGTGAAGGGACCAACGGCAACCAGAACGTAAAAACCGAGAACGGTCGGCGGCAGCACAATGGGCAGCGAGACAACGGCTTCGACAAGAAACTTCCAGCGACGATGCGAAAACGCCAGCCAGTAGGCCAGTGGCATACCTATAACCAGCAGGATGGCCGACACTAGAATGGCCAACCGCAGCGTAAGCGTGAGCGCCTGAAGGATCATTTGGCTGAAGGTACACGAAAACCGTATTGCTGCAGCACGGCCGCGCCTATTGACGAACTAACGTAGTCGATAAAGCTTTGGGCCACGCGTTTGTGCCGGGACGAGGAAAGGACGGCCACTCCTTGCCGCAGCTCGGGATAAGAATCGGGGGCAGCTCCCAGTATCTACCGGCGTCTTTCATGGGAGGAGACACGGCCAGGGATAGCGGAATCAATCCAGCCTGCGCGTTTCCGGACTGCACGAACTGGGCAGCCTGGCCGACATTTTCGCCGAAGACCAATTTGCCGGCCACTTTATTTCTTAATCCGAAATGATCGAGCGCAGCCATGGCTGCCCGGCCATAAGGCGCATGTTGCGGATTTGCGATGGCGACGCGTTGTACCGCAGGCTGGACGAGTAAATCCATCGTGAGTTTTTGCGGATCGAGGCTGGAACTGTTGGGGACCCAGAGCACAAGTTGGCCAACAGCATACATGCGCAAGGAAGAACGATCGACCAGGCCGGCGGTGGCGAGCTTTTGTGGATACTCCATATCGGCGGAGAAAAACACATCGTAAGGAGCACCACCCTGAATCTGCGAATACAAATTTCCCGAAGAACCGAAGGAAAGGGTTACCTTGTCACCGATCTTGGTCTCAAAGCGTCCCGCCAAGTCTTTGAGGGCGTAACTCAGGTCGGAGGCGGCGGCAACGGTGATGTCTTCCGCATGCACTGCAGAACAGAAGATCGTCGTATATAGAAGCAATAGTAGTAGGGTCCGCATATCGTCGCGCCAAGAGTGTGGGAGCCGAATTCATTGCTAGGTTACACGAAACCGCGAATTATCTGCGATTCTGAACGATTCAAGCGCGGCTGACAGTCAGTCCGATAAGCACCAAGATGCATATCTTCGACTTCCCGTCCGCCCGACTTGCACAATCTCGTTAAACGCGGCGCTCGTTGGGACGCGCAAGCACGTCCGGAAACTTGGACGGCTCAGGGCGACAACGTGAGAGGAAATTTTGATCTACTGCGCTGGTCCTCGACCAAGCGTACCGCGTCCACGCGACTGGACCTTAGCATACCCCACGAAAATGCCGGAGTATGTCACAGTTTTGTGTATTCCCGCTTGACCCGATCACGCTTTTCTGTAACAGTAACCGAGCGCAAGTCCTGTGGGAGATTGGCCATGCAGCAACCCAGCTGTTTACCAAGGGTGGACTTCGATCGCAGCAAACTGATGATACGTATTGAGGTCACGCTCAACGCCGATTCCACGGCCATAAGCCCCGTGGTTGAGGGCATCATGGAGATGGCGCGCAGACTGGAATGCGCCGCCGGAAAAGAATTTGAGATTGAAACCGCGCTACGTGAAGCCCTCGCTAATGCCATTGTTCACGGCTGCAAGAACGATCCCAGCAAGAAAGTCCAATGCTGCGTAGGGTGTGACGACGAGCGCGGCATGCTTATCGTAGTACGCGATCCAGGCAGCGGCTTCGATCCTTTCGCCATTCCCGACCCCTGCCGCGGCGAAAATGTATTCTCTAACCACGGCCGCGGCATTTACCTGATCAATCAACTGATGGACGAAGTAAAGTTCGAGCGCAACGGCACCGAAATCCACATGCGGAAGTACTAAGAAGCAATTAGCCGTTAGCAATTAGCAAGACATTTGCGGACGCAACCTCGCCTGCCGGCCTAAAGCGTTGGAGATCGGCGCGTGTTTGCGCCGGTTGAACGAAAAGCAAAGGGCTGCCAGGTTCGGCAGCCCTCCGTGCGACCAATGCACGAGTCGCACTCAACGCAATTCTTCTACGACCTTCTTGATCCGCTCGAAGGCCCAGAAGATCTCTTCACGAGTAATCACCAGTGGAGGCGCGATACGGATGACGTGCTCGTGGGTTTCTTTGCACAGAATCCCCAGCTTCTGGAGTGCTTCACAATACGGGCGCGCCGGTACGTCGAGTTCAATTCCAATCCACAGGCCTTTGCCGCGAATTTCCCGTATATGCGGGCTGTTGAGCGTCTTGAGCTTGGCCAGGAGGTAGTCCCCGAGATCGGCCGAGCGTTGGGTCAAGTTCTCCTCCACCAAGACCCGCAGGGCGGCGCGAGCAATCGCGCAGGCCAGCGGATTGCCGCCGAAGGTGCTGCCATGGTCGCCCGGATGAAATACGCCTAGAACTTCCTCCGATGCCAGCACCGCGGAAACGGGATAGAAACCACCTGACAGCGCTTTACCAACGATCACGACATCGGGGGTGATGCCTTCGTGCATATAGGCGAACAGCTTACCGGTGCGGCCCAGACCCGCCTGAATTTCATCGGCGATGAGGAGTACGCGGTTCTCACGGCAGATCGCAGCCGCCTCTTTGAGGAATCCCGCAGGCGGAATAATGATGCCGGCCTCTCCTTGGATGGGTTCCACGAGGAAAGCGCAGGTGTTGGACGTAATCGCCTCGCGCAAAGCTTTGGCGTCGCCGAAGGGAATGACCTTGAATCCGGGTGTGAACGGTCCGAAACCGTCACGATACTGCTCGTCGGTGGAGAAGCTGATGGTGGTCACCGTGCGTCCATGAAAGTTATTGGCGCAGACGATGATCTCCGCTTTGCCATCAGGAATGCCCTTTAGTTTGTAGCCCCACTTGCGGGCAGCTTTGATGGCGGTCTCCACCGCCTCAGCGCCCGAATTCATGGGCAGGGCCATCTCGAATCCGGCAAGGTCGTGAAACTCTTTATAGAGCAGCGGCAACTGATCGTTGCGAAAGGCACGGGACGTCAACGTAACCTTGCGGGCCTGATCGATCATGGCCTTCAGGATTTTGGGATGGCAGTGCCCCTGGTTCACGGCAGAGTATGAAGCCAGGCAATCGAGATAGCGATTGCCTTCCACGTCGTAAACCCAGACACCTTCGGCGCGTTCAATGACAACGTCGAGGGGATGATAATTGTGCGCGCCGTATTGGTTTTCAAGGGCGACAAAATCGGCAGTCCGAAACTGTTCCACAGTAGGCATAGGTTCCTCGGGTAAGCACTTAGCAATTAGCGCCTGGCACTTAGTGAGCTAAATCTCGTCTCAATGCCAAAGGCTAATGGCTAACAGCTATTCCAACAACATCGTCAGCAGCGCCATTCGCACATACAGACCATTGGCGGCCTGCCGGAAATACAGGGCACGCGGGTCGTCATCCACTTTCTTGTCCAGTTCCACGGTACGAGGCAGGGGATGAAGAATCATTGCGTCCGACTTCATGCGCTGCAGCACGGTGGAATCGATGGCATAGCGATGGGGTCCCTTGAGCCTGTCCGGACGTATGCGCGTCTGGTAAATGACATCGACCTCCCCGACTACGCGATTGATGTCTGACTCCAACTCATAGCGAACACCGTGCCGGTCGAGATACTGCAGAATGTCGGGCTTCATCTGCAGCTCGGGTGGGCTCACGAAGAAGACCTTCACCCGTTCGAATTTCGCCAGCAGGTAAGCCAGGGAACGCACGGTGCGGCCACGATCGAGTTCGCCGATGAAGGCCACGCTGAGTCCATCCAGCGGACGTTCGCGGTAGATCGTATACAGATCAAGCAAGGCCTGGGTGGGATGCTGGCCACCGGCACCATCTCCTGCGTTGATTATTGGCACCGGCGAGACTTTAGCTGCGCGGCCCGCTCCGCCGGGCTCATGATGGCGAATCACAATGACGTCGCAGTAGCTGGCAATGATGCGAATAGAATCCTCGACCTGTTCCGCCTCGATCTCGGAAGAGAAAGTGCGTGCATGTTCGGTGGAGAGCACGCGTCCGCCTAACCGATGCATGGCAGCCTCGAAGCAGAAGCGCGTGCGGGTGGACGGCTGATAGAACAGGCTGGCCAGAATTCGATTCTGATAGTCCAGCGTTCCGCCGCGGGCGACAACCCGCTCCATCAGGCGCGACCGGTCGAACAGCTCCATCAAGAGCGGGACGGTGAACTGTTGCGACTCGACAACGTGCTTCAAACTCATACGCGAACGCCCTGGCTTGGCTTCCTGCAGTCTAGTGGTTCTGTCCGTCAAAAGCATGGCTCACCGGATAACCGGCACCTCAAGTTCCTCTTCCTGCGGGACGGTCTTGCAGCTCGACACCGGGTCTGCCACGATGTGCGTACCTGCATGGCCCTGCACCGCTTCACACAAATGCTCATACGAGGTGATTACCGCTTCCCGTCCGCCGCTATGCAGGAAGCGCAGTACCGACTCTACCTTTGGCCCCATGTTTCCCGGAGGAAAGTGTCCGTGTTGCAGATAGTGTTCCAACTGGGTAGCGGTGACGCGAGTGAGCGGCGCCTGATTAGACTTCTTGTAGTTCAGAAAAACATATTCGGTATCGGTGGAAATGGCAAACAGGTCCACTCCCAGTTCCGCGGCCAGCAACGCGGACGCACGGTCCTTGTCGATAACAGCTTCCACGCCTTGCAGGCGCCCTTCCACGCGCATCACTGGAATGCCGCCGCCGCCGGTTGATACCACCAGCACGCCGCGATCGACGAGCGAGTGAATTACGTCGAGCTCCAGTATCTCAATGGGCTCGGGCGATGGAACCACGCGACGATACCCGCGAGCGGCATCCTCGACAATGTGCCATCCCAACAAACGCTTTTTCTCGTCAGCATCGGCGCGAGAATAGAAAGGTCCGATCGGCTTGGAGGGATGCTGCATAGCGACGTCATCAGCTGACACGATGGTTTGCGTCACCAAACTCACGACCGGCACGTCAATGTCGGCTGCGGCAAGTTCGTTCTGGAGTGATTGGGCGAGCAGGTAGCCGATCTCACCTTGACTGGCGGCACCACAAACATCCAGCGTCTGCCCGTACACCACGTCCGAGGCGCGTTCCGAGCGCAGCAATTGCGCACCCACTTGCGGCCCATTGCCATGCGTGATGACCAGGTGGTATCCCAGGCGGATAAGCCCGACGATGGCCTGGGCGGTGCGGCGGGTGTTGGCTAATTGCTCGACAATCGTGCCTTTTTCGCCTGCGCGAATAAGAGAATTGCCACCAACCGCGACCAGCGCAGTCTTTGACATAAGGGTCCTTACAAGTCCACCGCTATTCGCTATTCGCTCTTCGCTCTTGGCTATTCGCCATCTGCCTTTCGCTATTCGCCGAGGCCCGTGTTGCCAATTGCTGAGAGCCTTGCAATTGGTAGCGAAAGGCCAAGGGCGAAAAGCGATCAGCGGTTTTTCTACCTCACCAACTCCAACCTCCGGTCCAGTGCCGTGTCGTGTTCGGCGGCCCGATTCTCCTTCATCAATTCCAGCATGATGGCCTTCTGGGCATGCAGCCGGTTCTCTGCCTGCTGGAAGACGAATGAGCGCGGCGAATCAATTACGTCGTCTGTAACCTCATCGCCCCGATGGGCTGGCAAACAATGCATGAATATCGCATCTGGCTTGGCATTGGCGAACAACTTGGCGTTTACCTGATAGGGCTGGAAGGCGTTGCGCCTGGCTGCCGCCTCAGCTTCCTGGCCCATGCTTGCCCAGACATCGGTGTAGACAACATCGGCGCCGGAGGCCGCCTGCTCGGCATCATGGGTGATGGTGCAGCTGGCGTCAGTCGCGGCGCAGTGCTCGGCCGCCCAGGCAACGGCCTGGCTGTCAGGCTCGTATCCGGGAGGCGTGGCGATCCACACCTGTGCACCTAGTTGCGCACCTGCAAACATAAGCGAGTGCGCCACATTGTTACCGTCGCCGATGTAAGCCACCTTCAGTCCGGCAATTCGGCCCTTGATCTCGAGCATGGTCAGGTAGTCGGCCATTGCCTGGCAGGGATGACTGTAATCGGTGAGGCCGTTGATGACCGGAATGCTGGCGTACCGGGCCATGTCCGCGACAATGTCGTGGGCAAAGGTCCGGATCATGATCCCCTGCACCATCCGCTCCAGGTTCTTGGCGACATCGTAAACCGACTCCCGCTTGCCGAGACTGATCTCGGCCGGCGAAAGATACAGCGGATGTCCACCCAGTTCCTCGATGCCCACATCGAAGGTAACGCGCGTGCGCAGCGATGGCTTCTCGAAGATCATGGCCAGTGTTTTACCCTTCAGGGCGCGGGTGTACGCGCCCGGACGGGCCTTCAGTTGGCAGGCTGTATGGAGAAAGTGCCTGATTTCCAGCGGCGAGAAGTCGCGAATCGAGAGGAAGTCTTTCTGCGGCATGCTACCTCCCAACTTCGACTAACGCCGGTTTGTGCGTCCGAGTGAACTGCTCCAGCATCGTGGTGATGGCAGGTTTGCCGATCTCCTCGACCTGGTAGGACACCCGCACGCTGGGTTTGTCGAGCTTGATGGTGCGTGCCAGGTCGATCGGCGTGGCCACCAGCACCAAATCGCAGGGAACGCGCTTGATGGTTTCTTCAAGTTCGTGCCGCTGCACATCGCTGTAACCCATCGCAGGCAAGACCCTCCAGAGGTGGGGAAACTTCTCAAAGGTCTTCTGGATGGAACCCACGGCATACGGACGAGGATCGACCAACGCGGTTGCATGATAGCGATTGGCTGCGACCACCCCAGCTCCATAAGGCATCTCGCCGTGCGTGAGGGTTGGACCGTCTTCGACGACCAATACCCGCTTGCCCTTGACTGCTTCAGGATCGGCAACCGTCACCTTGCAGGCAGTCTCGATGACCTGCGCTTTGGGATTGTACAGCGCGATATTCTGCCGCACCGTCTTCAGCCCATCGGGATCAGCTGTATCAACCTTGTTGATGATGAGTACATGCGCGCTGCGGAAGTTCACCTCGCCGGGATAATAGGCCAGCTCGTGTCCGGCGCGATGCGGATCAAGAACCACGATGTCAAGATCGGGACGATAGAACGAAGTGTCGTTGTTTCCGCCGTCCCACAGGACAACATCTCCCTCTTTCTCTGCCTGGCGCAGAATTTCCTCGTAGTCCACTCCGGCATAGACCGTAGTGCCCTCGATGATGTGAGGTTCGTACTCCTCACGCTCTTCGATGGTACATAGATGTTTGTCGAGGTCGGCCAGCGACCCGAAGCGTTGCGCATGCTGCACCGCCAGGTCGCCATAAGGCATGGGATGACGGACCACGACCGGATTCCATCCGAGCTTGCGAAGCTCAGTGGCAACGCGGCGCGAGACCGGACTCTTGCCGCAACCGGTGCGCACGGCGCAAACGGAGATGACCGGCACCTTCGCGACCAGTTGCGTGCGTTCAGCGCCCAGGAGCCAGAAGTCGGCTCCAGCCGCGACCGCGCGCGAGGCCAGGTGCATTAGCGTGGGATAGGCAATGTCGCTGTAGGAAAAGACCACTACATCCACAAGTTCATCGTGGATGATCTCTTCCATCTTGTTCTCGTCCAGGATAGGAATGCCATCGGGATAAAAATCGCCCGCCAATTGCATGGGATAACGACGGCCGGCAATGTCGGGAATTTGGGTTGCAGTGAAGGCTACTACGTGAAATTCAGGATTGTTTCGGAAAACTACGTTGAAGTTGTGGAAGTCTCGCCCAGCGGCTCCCAGGATAAGCACCCTTTTCATAGTGCATAAAAAGCGTCATTAGACCCATGAGGTGGGGACACTTTTCTCCTGCGAGCATAGTGAACCCGACACGAGGAAATTGCTGTGAGAGGGGTCACATGGCAGTGAGACAAGGAGGCTGGGGCGGTCCGGACAGAATCTAGGCTACCGCCTTGGTCTCGGGTAATTGCGGAAACCGACTGATTTTCGGCCGCTTCGCTTTCTGCGCTTGCCACAGGTCGTACTGCATCTGCATCTTGAGCCAGAATTCAGGCGAGGTGCCGAGCGCCGCCGAAAACCTCAGCGACATATGGGCCGACACCCCGGACCGCCCACTCAGAATTCGCGACTGGTGTGCGCGGGTCACGGCCAGACGCGACGCCGCCTCGGCAACGCTCATCTCACCTAAGTAGTCCCTCAAAACCTCTCCCGGGTGTGCCGGATTGAAAATCATATCGTTTCTCCTTCGTCCGATTTCGCGTTCATGTAGGAGCGCAAAATGGCGTTAATGCGGGTCTGGTAGCCGCTGCCTTTTTTCTTGAGCCATTGCACAACATCATGGTCAATGCGGATGGTCAGGCGGTCCTTCGGCTCCGGCATGGTGAGCTTCGCGGTCCTCCAGTACGATTTACCCCGCTTGGGAATATCGGAGTAGTCGATGTCCGCATCGCGCATCTGGCGCAAGCGCTTAAAGTCGGTCTTGCCCTGCGTCCTGAGGTGGTTTGCCTAATCTTGCCTTTCATCGCGATGTCCCCTCCTTGCTCAACGAATCCGACGCTAGGCGACCCGCGGACGTACATCGCGTTCAACAGTGCGCTGTAGTTCGTCTTCAGCAACTTCCAAGTCGTAACTGGACTGAGCATTCATCCAGAAGCGCGCGCTGGTGTTGAAATACCGTCCCAGCCGCAGCGCGGTATCAGGCGTAATGCCGCGCCGCTCGTGCACAATCTCGGCAAACGGTAAGCGTTATATGTAAAGCACTAAATAGGACGAGCGCTGTGAAGTAACAGCAGGTCCCTCCACTCGGGCTGGAAGCCCTCGGTTGGGATGACACCACTGGGAAAACCAACATCAAGAGCGGGGAGGGCGCTGAAGAGCGGAACGTGAACAACCGAAAAGCGAATGGCGAAGGCCGAAAAGCGAGCCCGCTAACGGCTGATTGCTGACGATTTCGCCCCGTGTTCCACCTCACATGGTCATGTGACCGCTGTCACTTCGCCTTGGGCCGTACCTGATTAAAAATCGAACTATCGTTCGGTAGGTGGGTGAGCCTCTTATCACCCCAACCCACGCAAAAGCGACGTGGATTGGGGGCCCGGCCAGCCGCAACGTAATTCCAGGTGCCGCCAAGTTTAGTAAGGAAGATGCCGCCGTCAAGGCCGCCGCTCCCAAGGCGTAGCGCCAAGAAGAAAGGGCAGCAATGGCCAAAGGTTCGGTGCAGATCGTGGTTGAGCGCTGTAAGGCCTGCGGATTCTGCGTAGAGTTCTGTCCGACGCACGTTCTGGCGCTCTCCTCTGCTTTCAATGCCAAGGGTTATCACACTCCTTACATGGTCCATCCCGAGAAATGCAGCGGCTGCGATTTGTGTGGCATGTATTGCCCCGACTTTGCAATTTTCGGGCACAAGCTGCCGGCGCCGCCCAAAGAAAATGCGGAAAATCGCCTCCCCAGCGAAAGAAGCGTAGATGGGGCATCCGCGGCCCCCGCACCGGCTGCCGAGGCCAAGGAGGACCAAGATGCACGCTGACCCTGCTGGTGTCATGACCGGAACGCATTTCCTGGACGGCGATCACGCCTGCTGCGAAGGCGCACTGGCGGCCGGCGCGAGGTTCTCGTCCGGCTATCCCATCACTCCCTCGACTGAAGTTGTCGAACGCTTCGCCGCTCGCGTGCCTACCGTGGGCGGAACATTCATCCAGATGGAAGATGAACTGGCGGCCTCGATTGCGCTGCAAGGCGCGGTTTGGGGCGGAGCAAAGGCATTCACCGTGACCTCTGGTCCTGGATTCTCCTTGATGATGGAGCACATCGGTCTGGCGGTGATGACGGAGACTCCATGCGTCTTCGTTGACGTGCAGCGCGGTGGACCATCGACCGGGTTGCCCACCCTGCCTGCGCAAGCCGACATGATGCAGGTGCGCTGGGGATCGCACGGCGATTACGAAGTGATCGCGTTGTGCCCCAATTCGCCGCAGGAGTGCTTCGATTTGACTGTCACCGCATTTAACTACGCCGAGCAATATCGCTGTCCGGTGTTCGTCATGATGGACGAAGTTGTGGGCCACATGACCGAGAAGGTCGTGATTCCGCCGCCCGAGCAGATCGAGGTTACTCCGCGCCGCTACACCACGCTTCCACCTGAGGAGTTTCTCGCATTCAAGCCGGGCGAAGACCTGGTTCCCGACATGCCGCGGACGGGCGAAGGCTATAACGTCCACGTCACCGGACTCACCCACGACGAGCGCGGCTATCCCGATATGACGCCGGCCACGCAGGACAAGCTGGTCAGGCGGCTCCAGGACAAGATCAAGAAGAACGTCGACAAGATTACTCTCTACGAAGCTGAACAGCTCGAGGGTGCCGAAGTTGTCGTGGTGTCCTACGGCATCACTTCGCGAGTGGCGCAGCGTGCTATCGAGTTGGCACGAAAGAAAGGTGTGAAGGTCGGAAAGTTCCGCCTGATCACCGCGTGGCCTTTCCCCGAAAAGCAGATCGAAGAAATCGCCAGCAAGGTGAAGGCAATTGTCGTCGTAGAGCTGAACCTGGGACAGATGGTGCGCGAGGTAGAACGCGCCGCCGGGAAAGCAAAGGTCCGTTTTGTTGGACACGCCGGGGGCAGCGTACACGGTCCAGAAGACATTCTGCAGGCCATCATGGAGGCGGCACGATGAGTGAACTGTGTGAACTAAACGTCCAAAACCCAGTCGAACAATTCCTGCGGATGGACCGCATTCCTCATATCTGGTGTCCCGGCTGCGGCATCGGCACCAGCGTCAACTCCTTCGCCCACGCGCTCATCGACGCCAAGATCGACACCCGAAATGTCGCAATCGTTTCTGGTATCGGCTGCACGGGACGCGTTGCCGGCTACGTGAAGCAGGATTCGTTCCACACTACGCACGGCCGCGCAATTCCGTTCGCCACCGGACTGAAGCTGGCGAACCCGAAGCTGAACGTGGTGGTTTATTCGGGTGATGGCGACCTGTTCGCGATCGGCGGCAATCATCTGATTCATGCCGCGCGGCGCAACGTGGACATCAAGGTTGTGTGCATCAACAACCTGATCTATGCCATGACCGGTGGACAGACGGCGCCGACCACGCCGGGCGACGTCATTACTTCGACCAATCCCTACGGCACCTACGATCCATCGTTCAACCTGCCGTACCTGGTGGAAGCAGCAGGAGCGGTTTACGTGGCGCGCTGGACAGCGTTTCACGTGAGGCAACTGGCGCGCTCGATGCAGGAGATGTTCGCCAAGAAGGGTTTCAGTTTCATCGAGGTACTTTCGCCTTGCCCAACCCTATACCAGCGCCGCAACAAGATGGGCGATGGCCTCGACACCATGAAGTTCTACAAAGAGGTCAGCAAAGTCCGCAATGGGGCTGCGACGAAAGATGTTGCGCTAACCAAGAGTGGTGAGATTACTGTGGGCAAGTTTGTCGATCGTGAGCGCAGCGATTATGGCGGCCTTATGCACGATAAATTGCTCGACACGCTGGGAGACGATTACGTGGAAACGGAGGCCTGTTCATGTCAGTAAGCGAGATCCGTATCGCAGGATTTGGAGGCCAGGGCGTTATCCTGTCGGCCATCATCATCGGCAAGGCAGGCTGTATCTATCAGCCGGGCTACTCAACCATGACGCAGAACTTCGGGCCCGAGGCTCGCGGCGGGGCCTGCAGCGCTCAGCTAATTCTCTCTGACACACCAGTGCTGTATCCCTACGTGCCGCGTCCCGACATCCTGGTGGTGATGTCGCAAGAGGCATACGGGCTGTTCGCACCGCAACTCAAGGACGAAGGCACTCTCATCATCGAAGAGGACCTGGTTCGGATTGACGAGCTGCCGGCAGGGGTGCGCGTCTATAGCGTGCCGGCTACCCGCATCGCTGAAGAACTCGGCAAGAAAATGGTACTGAACATTGTGATGGTCGGATTCTTCGGAGCCATCACGCAAGTAGTTGGACGTGAGGCGTTGCGGAACGCGGTGGGCGATTCCGTACCGCAGGCTTACCGGGAACTGAACCTGAAAGCCTTCGACCGGGGATACGAATATGGCGTCAAATCGCTCACGGAAGTCATCGTGAAACAGGAATCGCAAGTCACCGTCGGAGCCCTCGAAAACTAGCTTCATTCATACTTTCATACCGAAGCCGGCGGAAGATGCCGGCTTTTTTGTTTGCATCGCTGGTTTTCTGGCTTTCGGTGGAAACAAACTCGCATGTCATCCTGACCGGCCCGTCTCGGCTGGCGAGTGGATGGACCTTCGTTTCCTTCACTCAGTAGTCATGATCACTTAATGCAACGTCTCCGGCTCGCCCCTCATCTATGGCATGAGAATGCCTCATAATAGACCAGACACTCGTGATGAAGACATCGGCAAGGGAGCGGTAGAGCAGGACCAGCCTGGCCAGGCAACCAATATTTCTCGCACGGGAGAAATGGGACACCGCAATCAGGATGCGCTGATCAAGTCTTCCGATAGCGACTTCCCCGAACCAGGACAAAACGAAGAACACACCGGCGAGCCGCAAGGCCGAAACCAACTCCAGCGCGACACAAATATCACCTGTCAGGATGGTAAATATCCGCGGCCGGAAGATCAGAAACAGAACCAGAACAAAGAAAAGAACGATCCGCTGGCTTCTTGATCGGCTCGCCACTATTTTGGATTACCGAACTGAATCGCCCGTGCCTAGGGACTGGGCTGGTTGTGGAGCGTGTTGATGGCGAACTCAAAGCCCTGTGGCGCCACCCTCACGTTACCCTGGTAAGGTTGATCGATGTCTGCGATGGCCACCAACACCAATGCGATCAAGAAGCTAAGCACCACCACCTGCAACAAGTGAAAGCGGAAGCTGGGAACTCCAAAGAAGCAAGACGACGCAACCGTGATGATACCTCCCGCCAGCAGGACGGTCCAGAGAATGCCTGGCAGGGCTTCGCGCACCTGCATTGCCCGAATACGGCGGTATTGGGTCAAACCCCGTAACTCCTCCATCAGTTGGTAGGCCGCAATGGCGTCGGGTTGCGCATGTGACTGAATCGCTCCCGCCTGCGCCCAAAGCTGGTTGATGATGACGCCGCCCTCGGGCGGCATCTGCTCTTTCATCATCGCGGGCCACTCGTGCTGCAGAGCATTGTCGGCGTAGCGTACGCACAGCTGCTGGATGGCCTTAGCGTTTGGATCGTTGAGCTGCGTGGCAATGCGAAAGACGTTTACCAGCGCATTGGCCTCTTGCTCTTCGTTGGCCTGGGCCTGTTGAAACATTGCCCAGACGCCGGCCAGTGTGAACGCAAGAATCACCGCGTAAGTAGTGCCGATCACGGCAACCACGGCGCCGGTAAAGTCATTGGACTCTTTACGCGCATGTGCTGCAGAGCTGCGGGTGACCATGAAAAGAAACGCCGTTGAGGCCACAACACAACCGCTGATGATGAGAATGTTTACCAGCACAATGATGTCTCGCGATTAATCTAGCGGTTAACGAGCTTACACTGCTTTGGGGAGAAGTGGGAGAGGTTTGCGTCGGAAAATGACGACTTAGCTCAGCCGCTGCACTTTGTGCTCAGGACAACGGGCCTGGGCCAACTCGATCAAGCGGTCAATCAACTCCGGGCCGTGCTTGGCGCAGAAGCAGATGCCTGCGATCTCGCGTTCCTGAAGTGACTTCTTGGGATAAAGCGCGTTCTCGATTTGTGCGGCATGCCGGGACAGAATCTCCGTCCTCCGCAACTCGGCCTGCGCCGCCCGCTTCTCCAACCGGTCCACCTGATACCGCATTTTGCTGGCAGCACGTCCGGCGGCTTCCACCAACGTTGGATCCAACTGCTTTAACGACTCGCTAATCCGCGCCATAGCCGCTTCAACCGATTGCCTGGCATCCACGATCTCTTGCTTCAGTTCGGCGGGCAGCGAGCGGGCAGCAAGACAGTCGCGAAGCTGACACTCGCCGTGAAACAATTCCGGCAACTCCACTTCGTACTTGTTAAGCAGCTGTTCGATGCGCGGCTCGATCAATGTAGCGCTCATGCGTGGCAGGATGGGAGTAACTCGGCCCAACAGCTTCTCGTACAGAACTGTGGCCTGGGCGAAGTATGCAATCTCCGCCGGGCCGCCGATGTAGGCCAGCGTGGGGAGCCAGTAATCCTGAAGCACCGGACGAAGCAGTACGTTGGCGCTGAAGTTTTCGGGCGCCACTTCAATTCGCGTCTGCAGCTCTTCCGGGGTAACGGATTTCCTGGCAATCGTGAAGGCCCCATTGGCACGGTGCACCGGCACCCGTATGCCGTCCATCATGGCAAATAGCGGCGTGGATTCCCCGGTGACCTTAACCTGTTCGTGATAGCCGGCCTCGCGCAACTCACGATTGCGTTGCAGCACCGCCTGGTCGAGTTCGGCGGAACGACGCACTGCATCCACAAACAGTGGCGCGGCGATGCGATGGAGTTGCGGGTCAGCGGGATCGAGGAAGATAAGCCCGTGCTCGCGGAAGATGCGCGTGCCGAGTTTGGCGAAGGCGTTGGAAAAAGTTTCGCCCTCGGTATAACTCTCGCGCAGGTAATCGGCGGCAAGCGATTCGCCCAGCGACTGCGCCGCTTGGGCCGCCATCTCGTTGGTCCCTTCCGCGAAACGAATATGCGCGACGGGAGAACCAGCCACTCCGGCGGTAGAGGCCTTGAACGGAACCAGCTGAAACTCGGGTGTCAGGAACAGAGCTTGATTGACTTCGTCGAGATCGTGATCTTCCGATGCCATCCAGAACACTGGCACGCAGTCGACGCCTCGCTCTTGAAGTTGTTTCGCCAGCGCCAACACCGATGCGGCCTTGAACAGCGACATCAGCGGGCCGCCAAAAAGTCCAACCTGCTGGCCGGTAACTACGGCAAAGGCGCCGTCGCGCAACCGCTGAATGTTGCGTAGCGTTTGCTCCGATGCTCCCCATGCCCGGTTCTGCTTGACCAGCGCATCGGCGACGCGAGCCTCCCGTTCGCGATTGCGAGGTACAGACTTGGCGAAGGCGGCGACGCGCTCCACGTCTGGCTGCGTCGAGAAAAATTTGCGGACCTCTGGAGAATAGGAAAGAAAGTCGCTGAAAATTCGGGTGGTGTGAGGGATGTCGTTGAACGAGATGCAGTCGGGAATCACGCAGCCATCTCCCAACAACAGCCCGCTGAGTAGTGGGGAACGAGGCGAGACTTCCAGGGCTCTCGGTAATCGATCGCAGTTAGTTGGTAGATTAGTTTGGCCATTCGCGCCACTCGTATGAGACTAACAGGCGAGCAAAAGGTTTGGGTGATCCCTGTGCTATCGGGATGCAGGAATCAAAGAATTGCGTATGATTTCGACAAGCTAACAGTCGTGGGGACATTTCGCCGCCGTCGGAACTCGTGGCAAGATCGCGCTTCGCTGTGAACCCCCGGGGATTGCTCCGCAAAGAATCGGCGCTACTGAGATCGGCATCTAAATGACGGCGATTGACTTCCCTGCCATGACTGGTAGAGTGAAGGAGATAGTAGTTACTTCGGGGGCGTCACGGCTTCGACGGAAGTGATTGCGGTAAAGAGGCATACCGGAGTGCACGCATCCGTAATCGTGTGCAAAAACACAATTGCCAATCAAAACCTGGCATACGCAGCTTAATTAGTTAAGTTGCCGTCCTCCTCGGCTTTGCTCATGGGCTGAGAAAGGGCGTCGCACAGTGAGCTGGCTGCGAACTCTCCACCTGTGAGTTTGTGGCGAGATTATCAGGTTGGCCGGCTGCGTTTCTTGTCCGCTCTGAGCGTGGCCTGCGAGAGTGCCGGGTAACTCCGGCGCATGAACGTGACTAAGTATGTAGGCTCTTTGCCGGCAGCATTTTCGGACGCGGGTTCAACTCCCGCCGCCTCCACCATCTTAGATAACTGTCCCGCCCTGGCCAAAATCGGGCTGGAAAGGGACACCCCACATTTGGGTCGGACTCTATGGGAGGCCACACAATGGGCGGCTCTCCACCGCCTCAATAATCTCTGCGCGACCATCGATATCAATCGTCTGGGTCAGAGTCAGCCGACTATACGGGAGTTGACGGGTTCGAGGCCACGCCCTTTGTCACTCGACAGGAGAATACATCGCTCTCGCCCAGTTGATGGGATGCGACGATCCGAGGGGGAAGGTTATTCGCAGCGTAACGCCACCATGGGATCGACTTTCGAGGCGCGCCGCGCCGGAATGTAACTAGCCGCTACGGTCACGGCAGCCAACGGAACCGCCGCCAGCCCAAGCGTGATTGGATCGGCAGGCTTCACCCCGAACAACAAAGAGCTGACCGTCTTCCCCAGTGCCACGGAGAGCCCAAGGCCAACGACAATGCCGACACCCAGGAGCAAGAGGGCATCGAGCAGAATCATACCTAAGATGCTCAGACGTCCGGCGCCAAGGGCCATGCGGATGCCGATTTCATTGGTTCGCCGCTGCACCATGTAAGACATCACACCATATAAGCCGATCACAGCAAGTACGGCCGCAAGAAAGCCGAAGAAGCCAGAAAGCGTGGCCATCAGGCGCTCGCGCACGAGGATGTCGCGGATGTCGGATTCGAAAACGTGAAAGGTGAGGCTGATTTCTGGATTGGCCTGGGCCAGTCGGTGTTTCACGGCCGAAATGGTTTCCCCCGGAGACGCGCTGGAGCGGATCATTAAAGTGTCAAAATCATCGGGGTCCGGGTCCTGCGCGACAGGGACGAAAGCAATGGCGACGTTTTCATCACGGAGATCGTTATACTTGGTGTCCTTCACCAATCCAACAATTTGAACGATGAATTCCGGATGATGCGGTCCTACCGGTGTGTGGAAGCTCATGCCCACGGGATTGGCTCCGCGGGCCAGGGCGCGCGCAAAAGATTGGTTGACGATGGCTACTTTGGGAGAAGTCGCCGTGTCGCGCTTGTCAAAATCGCGGCCGGCCAGAAGCCGAGTTTCCAGGGTCTGGAAATAACCCGGGCTCACCCAACTCGTATTCACTGTCTTCTTTTGGCTGGAATCCTGGCCGTCCATCCAAATATCGATCCGCTCTTCTATCCCTTCCCGGTGAAAGATTTCCCGCGCCGCGGAGCCATGGCGCAGGACTTCCTGCACGGTTTCCACCTGGTACTTCCTTCTTATATGAAGCGCTTCGGCATCGGCGATGTGCCAACCGATTTCGCGGATTATTGCGTTGTGGTGGACAAAATTGTCGATGGCATGGTGGCGGAAGGAGCCATCTCCTTCAAGGTGATCTCGCTTTATGTGCGCGGTCTTGACTTTGCGGCGGTTGAAGAAGCGGAAGCGGCCCGGGTTTTCGCAGCCATGAGCAAGGGCGATCTTACTGAGCGCAAGAAGTTCGAAGATTACATCGTGCGCCGCATCTTCCTGCATCTAGCAAACACCTCGCGCTCGCCGGTGAACTTTCACGTCAGCACAACGCATACCGAGCCGGGCACAACCCCGCGCATGATGGACCTGACCGGACTGGAAGAAACCGTCTTCCAGGATAAAGCGCTCAGCAACCAGCCCTTCATCATCACGCACGCGGGCGCGATTTATCCCGGTGTGCGGCAGATGGCTGCGCTTCTATTTCACTACGGCAATGTCTACGCCGACTGCTCGGAATGGTCGTACTACGAATACAACGGCGGCGTGAACGCGGCGGTCACGATGACCGAAGCCGCGCCTGGACACAAGTTGCTGTGGGGGACCAACGGTACCGTGCCGGAGATCTTCACCGGATCGGCGATCACCTCGCGGCGGATGTTGGCCGATGCGCTGCAGCGACGCGTCGATACCAGTTCGCTCCCCGCAGGCTTTGCTGCTTCCGAAATCGTGTTGTATTCCGCGGTGAAGGTCATTCACCATGGAGCGCTGCAACCCGCAGGCCGAGGCGGTGGCGGTGCGAGGCAAGCAGATTCTCCTGGCCGGAACACTCGCCGAGATCAAGGCGTTCCTGGGGAGCAGTCCGTATCGGCTGGATGAAACCTTCGCGGCGAAGGTCATCACGCCCGGCTTCATCGATCAGCACCTGCATCCGCTGCTGGGAGCGTTGACCTTGGCGGTCGAGGTCATCGCACCTGAAGAGTGGATCGTTCCTGGGAAGGTGTGGAAAAAAGCTGTGGAACCCCGAGAGTATCTCAGCCGGCTGCGCGAAGCGATCCAATCGGAACAGAGTGATGACTGGTTCTTCACATGGGGATATCACCAGTACTTCCACGGTCCACTCGACCGGCAGACGCTTGACTCGATCAGCGGCATGCGGCCAGTTGCCGTGTGGCATCGCTCGTGTCACGAGTTCTACCTGAATACCGCAGCCTTGAATGCCTTGGGCCTGACCGAGGCAGCCACGCAGGGAAAAGGCGACTGGAGCAAGCAGGTCGATTGGGACAAGGGACACTTCTACGAAGGTGGCCTGAATCTCTGCATGGCTCAGCTTCTACCCAAGCTGGCGACACCGGAGCGTTTCGCCTTCGGCTTGAAACAAATGGTGCGGATGCTTCACCACAACGGCGTGACGGCATTCAATGAACCGGGAGCGCTCATCACGCCTCCGATCTTCAAGCTCTACCAGCAAATCCTTGGCGCAGAGGACACACCCTTCTACAGCTTCTTCATCGCGGACGGTCGTGGCATCGTCGATCGGGTTGGAGTGGAAGGAGCGTTGGCGGAGACGGAGAAGACCATCGCCTTGGCACCGCCGGGCAGTGGCAAGATTCAATTCTTCGACAAGCAAATCAAGCTCTTCTGCGACGGCGCCATCGTCTCGCAACTCATGCAGATGAAAGACGGCTACACCGACGGCCATCACGGCGAGTGGATTCTCCAGCCGGAAGAGTTAGCGCGGCGCGCGACGTTCTATTGGAACGCCGGCTATCAGATTCACACCCACGTCAACGGCGATGAGGGGCTGGAAGTTCTCCTGAACATCCTGGAGAATCTGATGCGCGATGCGCCGCGTGCCGACAGTCGAAGCGTGATCGTGCACTTCGCCAACTCAACCGAAGAGCAGGTAGCGCGAATTGCGCGGCTGGGCGCCATCGTCAGCTCCAATCCGTACTATCCCGTCGGCTTTGCCGACAAGTACAGCGAGATCAGCCTGGGTCCGGAGCGCGCCAACTCGATGGTTCGCAGCGCCTCGGTCGTCAATCGCGGCATTCCCTACTCTTTCCATTCGGACCTGCCTATGGGTCCAGCCGCACCGCTTTACCTGGCCTGGTGCGGCATAAACCGGACCACCAACGAGGGTCATATCGCGGGACCTGAGCAGCGTATCTCGGTCGACGCTGGCCTGCGCGCCATCACCATTGAGGCTGCTTATTCGTGGCGGCGCGAGAATGCCTTGGGGAGCATCGCTCCTGGCAAGATCGCCAACTTCACTGTCCTTGAGCAAGATCCGTACACGGTTGCGCCCGAAGAGCTGAAGGACATCCCAATTTGGGGCACAGTTTTTGAGGGGCGATTGTTCCCTATCCACGAAAGCGCACCCTCTGATGCAAGTTGCGATGAGCTCGAGCGTGTTGCGTTGTGCGCTACGCCATAACTGCGGAGCAAAGGAATAACCGTGCTCGGTAAGATCAAATTGATACTTCTGATCGGGATTGCGTTCGGTGGCCTGGTTACCGTGTCGGCACAGCAAAAGGGCCAATGGGTGCCAGGACAAGCTGGCCTCAATTCTGGCATTCTGCCCGACCCTGGCCTCACCTATGCCAATCTGTCAATCAACTATTCCGCCGAAACTCTCAAGGACGGTAAAGGAAACATCATACCCGTCGCGGGTAACTATAGTTTTTGGGCGATCGAGAACGTCGTCTACTACGTCCCAAAGACTAAGATTTTGGGAGCAACATTCGCGTTCCAAGCCCTGCTACCCATCGGCAATGGCTCGTTTACGCTGCCTGCATTCGGCGTCAATGCCGGAGGCGCTGGCTATGCCGACACCTGGATCCAGCCCGCCACCCTGGGTTGGAAGCTGAAGTGTATTAACACTTGGGTCGCCTATGCTTTTACCGCCCCCACGGGCCGATTTACCCCGGGATCTACTACCAACGTAGGCTCCGGCTATTGGGGCAACAACCTGGTAAGCGGCACGACGGTATTTTTGACGAAGAACAAGAAGACTACGGCAAATCTCACCACGGACTGGGAAGTCCACGGCCAGAAATCGGGAACCAACGAAACGCCCGGCCAAGCCTTTACCATGGAGTGGGGCATTGGACAACTTCTGCCCCTCGACAAGTACATGACCAAGCTGCTTCAGCTGGGAGCGATTGGTTACGATGAGTGGCAAGTGACGGGTAACGGAGGAACGGTTGGCGACGGCGTTCCCGCAAGTCTGATCCCCTTCTACTCCGTCCATGCCATTGGGTTCCAGGCGAACTTCATGCTTCCGGCGAAGAAGGCGAATTTTTTCTTCAAGTATGAACCTGAGTATCTTGCGTACGCCCATCCGCAAGGGCGAACTTTAGTCTTCGGGGGAGCGTGGACCCTGGGGATTCCCCAAGGTCCTCGGACCCTAGGGTAGCCTTCTTCCCCCGGTGTCGATGTCGGCTTTCGCGCCACAGGCCGTTCCGCAAAACCTCATGTGCCTGGCGCAGTCATTGAAGCGAAATCCGTGGCGCTGACTGGTTTCAGCAAAACCCGGCGGCCGAGCGAAGTGGAGGTGTGGAGTAACGAGGCTACATATTTTGAAGGGATCTGCCATGAAACGAATTTTGTTGCTATCACTCTCCCTAATTCTCTGGTTGAGCATGTCTGCATTTGCGCAGCAGGGTCCGGCCGCCACC
Source organism: uncultured Acidobacteriaceae bacterium (assembly GCA_963748225.1). Classification (GTDB taxonomy): domain Bacteria; phylum Acidobacteriota; class Terriglobia; order Terriglobales; family Acidobacteriaceae; genus Bog-257. The sequence continues at coordinate 124,603 of CAVVHW010000002.1, read as the reverse complement.
GCAGACAAAACCGATTCTGCCGCGGACACGAACCCGCCCCCTACGGAGCGAGCCCCACCGGCCGCCACATCGGAGGCCCAAACCGAGGCGCTGGCAAAAGCCGCGCAGAACCCCGTGGCCGACATGATCAGCTTTCCACTCCAGAACAACACCAACTTCAACGTAGGTCCGTATGCCCGTGATCAAAATGTGTTGAACATTCAGCCGGTGATTCCGTTTCACTTTACCAAAAGTGGAACCTGATCACGCGAACGATTCTACCCGTCATCTCGCAGCCGAACCCTTCACATTCCTCACAGGGATGGACCGGCTTCGGAGACCTGAATCCCAGCCTGTTTCTGTCGCCGGCAAACCCGGGCAAACTTATCTGGGCCGTGGGTCCGGCGATCGTTCTTCCCACCGCTACCAGCGGAGCGGCACTGGGTTGTGCGCGGATCCACTAGCATTGGTTTGCATGGCTTTCGCCAATGGTTGTTACTTACGCGCTGGTTGTCGCCGAACGGTGTGCATGGGCTGGTGCTAGACGAGTGGCAAGGTGAAACTCCTTTGAGATTCAAACTGCGCGGTGTGCCTGCACCACCGTACGCGAAATGCTGGACCCCGGATGCGCATCAGACGCACGCGGCTATCGATCTCGGCTGCAACGAGAGTGCGCAGCTGATGTACAAAGTTCTCTTGAGGGTTGTCGCAGGATATCGCCCATTTCCCGGCGCATAGCGAGGGCCATTTTCATCAACTGACGCGAGTGGGATGGCGGATAGAATAGGAAACTCGCATTCGCTGCATGCTAGATGCTAGGGCGTTTGTCTTTACTTATCCTGCGGGCTACAGGACGATACCCATCTTCTATGCTAGAAGGTGGAGGAAAGATGGAACTCAAGCAGTACGAGATCGCTGCGAATGGCATCTCTTTGCACGTAACTGAGGTTGGGGCCGGGCCGGTCGTTCTTTTCTGTCATGGGTTTCCGGACACCTCTTATACGTGGCGACAACAGATGACGGCCGTCGCGTCAGCTGGCTTTCGCGCGATTGCTCCCGACATGCGCGGATACGGGCGCAGCTCAGCTCCATCCGACTCAACCTTGTATACGCCGCTCCAGACGGCTGGAGACTTGGTCGGACTCCTCGATGCGCTGAATGTTCCCAGCGCCGTGATCGTGGGTCACGACTGGGGTGCAACCCATGCATGGAATGCCGCCATGATGCGCCCCGATCGATTCACAGCGGTGTTCTGCCTGAGCGTGCCTTACTTTCCGCGCGGTGATGTCAGCGTCTTCGAGCGCATGCGTGCATCTGGACATGAAAACGATTTCTACATGTTCGAACAGATCAAACCGGAAGCCGATCTAATTTGGGCCGATGCTGCAGTGACTATTCCGGGGGTTTTGTATTGGGCATCAGGTTCTGCTCCGGCCGACACGCGATGGAGCCCTCTGGACCCTGCACGAAGCCTTCATCGTCCCGCTCCCTGGCCGTTGCCGTCGTGGGCGGAGCCAGCTTACGTCGCTCACAACGTAGCGGAGTTTGCGCGTACCGGTTTCCATGGTGCCTTAAATTACTACCGCGCCGCCGAACCGTATTTCTATATGTCCGCCGCCTGGAAGGGTGCGAAGATCACGCAACGTTCGTTTTACATCTCGGGTAAAGCTGATGGCCTGGGGGCGCTTTATCCCCCTCTTGAAAAGCTTCGCACTGGTCTTCCCGGTCTCGTGGGGAATCTCGAACTCGACAATGTGGGCCACTGGATACAACACGAAGCCTCTGCCGAAGTCAGCGAACAGCTTGTGAAGTTCCTGCGCACGGTAAACCCTATTGCAAGCGACTCATTGCAAAACTATCGAATCTAATATATATTCCGATACATCGGAAGATTTATCGAGGTCTGAATATGAGTGTGCAGACACAGCCGACATTGACGCCCACCGAAGCTGCGGTTGTGGCCTCTGTCACGGTTCGAGATGTAAACCGGGTCATCGACGAAAAAATACTTCCTGAAGAGCTGTACGTCGTTGCTAACGACCGCACGCGTCGTTTCTTCGTTGATAGCTGTGTCTTGATTGCTTTTTACTTCAAGACGGCGAACCAGCTGACGGCCGAGGAGCGAATCAAAACCATTGCTGATGCCAGCACTCGTCTGCCGTCCATCTTGAAGAAAGAGGACAGTCGCAGGAAGCCGTTGCGGAGCAAGTGGGTTGTCACAGAGGACTTCCTGACCATTGACTTGGCGCCTTTCGTAAAAAGCGTTCAAGAACAATTCTCCAAATTGCAGGAGGCGCGAGCACTGGTGGTCGAAGATCCTGAAATCCTGGGTGGGATTCCGGTTGTCCGGAATACTCGCATTCCGATATACGATGTCGCCGCCTCAGCGAGCGCGGGAATCTCGACCGATCGCGTGGTGGCTGCTTATCCCGGACTGACGGCAAGAGACGTAGAGCTTGCGGCGTTGTATGCGGAAGCGAACCCGCAGCGAGGCAGACCGCGTCGAGTACCTAGCCCATCAGCTCGCAAAGTCTCTTTACTTGCCAGCCGCCGCTTGCCGCGCCGGAAGCGTACTGCATGAAACTCCTGATTGACGAGTGCCTGAGCACGGAATTGACGAAACGTGCTCAGGAGCGCGGCCATGACCAGGCGTCTCATGTGACCTGGATCGGAAAACGAGGTTGGAAGGACTGGCAACTGAAGCAGGTCATTCTCGACGGAGACTGGACGTTCGTAACCAAAAACAGCATAGATTTTCGCGGCTCTGTGGATGCCCCCGGTTCGCGAGGCCAATATGCAGACGTGGCGATCCACGCGGGACTGATCTGTCTAAATGGTCCCCTGGGAATGGACCTCGACCTACAGCTCGAGCTTTTTGAAGTTGCCCTCGATGAGTTGGACCATGACGACAATCTGCTGAACCAAGTACTGGAAGTCAATCTGGAAGACCCGGACGAAGAGATCGAAGTGCGGCGTTATCGCCTTCCGACGGACTAGAGCCAGCAACACTTCCTCCCCACGTACCGCAAGTACCTCCCCAGTTTCCTCCGCTTAGGAAGTAAGCCAGCCTACCCGTTCACTTCAGCGAAGCGCCGCCAAGCGGCTGCTTTAGCGATATTCAGCAAAAGCCGTCTTGCCGGGAGAATTCGATGCAGAATTTCGACACGCTCCACGACTATTTGAGGTTATGTGGTGCACCACATAATGCGAGATATGTTGCGATGTCAGTTATGTTTTCACGCTTCACTGGGACCTCTTTTGAGCGACACTTCTCGGTAGTGATCGCCCACATAAAAAAGACGTCTTCGCCCCGATCCGAAGCTGATCGTTTCCAAGAGCCATCCGTTTCGATTTGCTGCAATGTAAGAAAAGGGTCGTTGAGTCCTGCAGCAGTTGTTGGGCAGCGCCTAAAGCACGCTGTCATTCGCAACTTCGTGACTACGGTAGCGACGAAAAATCCTTGCGGCCGCAGGCGTGTCTCTATGCGGGTTCCGTTTGGCGGGGTGGCGCTGGCAGCCCTGTGGCAGCCTTACCAACCTAGTCCAGTCGTCAAGGGATATCAGGGCATAGCGACGCAAGTGTGGGTCGGGGTTTTGCGACTTTAAGCGCGCCATCCGTCACGATAAGAAGAAGAAGAAGAAGGAGGAGGCGGCGTCCAGCAGTCAGCATCCGTAGAGATCCAAGGTTGCGAGATACCAAGACGCCCTCACGCAGGTCATTGTCGGCATCGGCGTTGATTGAATAGGAGAATTTGCTCTAGAAACCCACAAAAAATGAGCTGCGTCTTGTGAGCTGCGTCACAAAAGGGACAGGATGCCTGAGCCTACACTGGAAAAGCTCCCACATTGAGTGTTGGCCCCTGCGATGGTTAGGACATCGCAATGCGTTCGATTGGGTGCAGAGAATTTGGATTGATTACTTCGAGCCGCAGTGAATCGTCGGTCGATGCCTGGCTCTTCGGCAACCGCCTCACTGGACCCGATGACGCCCTAAAATACGCTCAGGGCCAAACCATTAAGCACCCGTTGGGCTACGACATCAAGATCGAGACGCCCATGGACTTTATGGGAGTAACCGACCACGCCGAGTACGTGGGCGTGACGACGGAAGCAAACACACCGGGGTCGGCCGTGAGCAAGATGCCGCAGGCACAGCCGCTCATACTCAAGGACCCCAATGATCAGGCGGAGATTCAGAGGGCCTTCGTCTATTTAGTGAACCTCAACAGCGGCCCTCCGGTGAAAGCGTTCATGAGTCCCGAAGTTGCGGGATCCATCTGGACGAAAAACGTAAAAATCGCCGACGAGAATAACCATCCCGGCAAGTTCACAGCATTCTGTTCCTACGAGTGGACTTCCATGCCGAACTACCGCAACCTGCACCGCAACATCTTCTTCAAGGATTGCGCTAAGGTGCCGGAAATGCCATACAGCGCGCTAGATTCCGCTCACCCTGAAGATCTCTGGAATTGGATGGACGCGCAGCGGAAAGCGGGCAACGAATTGCTTGCCATTTCGCATAACGCCAACCTGAGCGACGGCTGGATGTACCCCGTCGATCTCGACAGCTTCGGACGACCCATCGATGCCGCCTGGGCCGCCTCACGCGACCGCAATGAGCGCCTGGTTGAGATCAAACAAATCAAAGGACAATCGGAAACTCACCCCTTGCTTTCTCCGAACGACGAGTTTGCCAGTTACGAACTGTACCAAGGCGGTCTCCTCGGTCAGCCGCCGACCGGTGGCCGGATCGATCACATCCAGGGCAGCTTCGGACGCCAGGCACTGTAAAGATGGAATCACCATGCAAGACGTACGTGGCTACAACCCGTACAAGTTCGGCATGGCCGGCGGCTCTGATTCGCACAATACCGGCAGCCCGTATCGCCAGGACAATTTCTACGGCGGCCACGCTCAAATCGATGGCACCGTGGATCGGCGTATGGCCGGGGTGTTGGCGTTCGGCACGCTGGATGTCCGCTATGAAAATCCGGGCGGTCTGACCGGCGTATGGGCCGAGGAGAACACACGCGCCTCGCTGTTCGACGCCATGTACCGCAAAGAGACTTTCGGTGTCAGCGGCCCGCACATCAAAGTGCGGTTCTTCGGCGGCTGGAACTACAACAAAGATAGCCTCAAAGCGAAAGACTGGGTGCATCAGGCGTATACAAACGGCGTCCCCATGGGCGCTGATCTGACGGCGATGCCCCAGGGAGGGAAAGGCACTGCCCCGACGTTTGTAGTGTGGGCGGTGAAAGATCCGACTTCCGGCAATCTCGACCGCATCCAGATCATCAAAGGATGGACCAAGAATGGCCAAAGTTTCGAGAAGATTTTCGACGTGGTGTGGTCGGGCGACCGCAAGGCCGATAAGTGGACGGGCCGCGTGCCGGCAATCAAGAGCACGGTGGACCTGGAGAAGGGCACTTATACAAATGATGTCGGCTCTACCGAGTTGAGCACTGTCTGGAGCGACCCTGAGTTCGATCCCAGCCTGCATGCCTTCTACTATGCCCGCGTGCTGGAAATCCCCACTCCCCGTTGGACCCTCATGCAAGCAATCAAGGCCGGAGTGCCGCCACCGGACGTGGTGCCGCTCACTGGTCAGGAACGCGCCTGGACGTCGCCTATCTGGTACACGCCCACCGCCGACGCCCGCAAGAATGCTCCCGCCGGCATGACCGTCGGCGACCTGAAGGCGAAAGGTGCGGCTGCCTTGGGCGATGCCCAACTGAAGACACTCCTCGTCGGCAAGGCGTTCTGGGTACGCAACAACGTCACCGCAGAGCAGTTCAGCAACTATTACACGCCCGATGGTGACACAATCGTCTTCCACATCGGCAAGGGTGCTACGATAGCGAGCTACGTCGGCAATCCAATCGTCAACGGTTATCAGGGAAACACCACGCCCTACAAGATTGAAGGCGGTAAAGTGGTGACCAAAGTCGCGCAGGATCCGTACTCAGTCGCGATTTACAAGCTGGGCGACACCTACTATGGCGCGCGCAGCAGCGAGTTCGGCTACGCCAACTACGAGATCATCCCATTCCCGCAGTTCGTGCAGAACCCCTTGACCGCGATGCTCGACCAGTTCTCGATTGAGCTGGGGCTGACCCAACAGCAAAGGCAGCAGATCTTCCCGTTCCTTCAGAACGAAGCAAAGCAACTGGATGCGCTGAAGAAGAACACCTCGCTCAAGCCATTGGACAAGCTCGAGCAGCTAAAGAAAATCGCCGACGATATCGATGCCAAAGTTACGCCTCTTCTGGACCAGCAGCAGCAACAGAAGTTCCAGGCCATTCGCGAGGAGCACCGGCGTCAGTTGATCGACAAGCTGGCGAGCCAGGCAGCGCAGAAGGTGGAGAGCAACATAACTAAGGCTATCGTTGAATAAGAGAAGATCGCCCCGTGCTGCCGGGTGAGTCCAGCCATCGCGCGAGGTCTGGAACGGGCGATGAAGGAAGCTCCGGTCAAGTTGCAGCAAGGCATTGTCCAGATGAAGACGGCGAACGGCTGGATGCAGCCGAACGACATCGGACGCTATGGTAAGGATTACGATACCCGCGCTGGCATCGCATGGGTAGGACTCGGTGCCAACATGCCGGAGGACACGATCTATCCCACAGCTTTCAAGGATGGCGACGGCAACCTGCTCGATAGCGCCAACAAGTACGTTATGCACTACGACAAGGGAACACTCCAGCCCACCAACGCCTCCTGGTCCATCTCGCAGTACAAAGGAAACTTTTACGAAGTCAATGCGCTGAACCGCTACGTCATCGCTCCCTGGATGAAGCTTAAGCACAACCCAGACGGCTCACTCGACGTTTATCCGCAGGCCGACTCGCCGGGCAAAGACAAGGAAGCCAACTGGCTGCCTACTCCTCCTGGTGCGTTCAACATCACCATTCGCAACTACTACCCCAAGGAAGCAGCGCTCAATGGTACTTACAAGAGTCCGCCCATCAAGAAGGTGCCATGAAGAACGCACTTGGATTGGCGGCATTGGGCGAAGCAGGTATGGGAGTGATACTGCTCGCCTACCCGCCAATTGTGGTCAGGCTGCTGTTTGCCTCGGAGATCACAGGCGCGGGCGTTATCGTGAGTCGCCTCGCCGGCATCGCTTTGATCGGTCTGGGCGTGGCTTGCCGGCCCGGCAACTCCGCCTTTCAGCCGCTTTACGGAATGTTGACCTACAGCACACTGGCAATGCTGTACCTCCTTCGCATCGGCATTCGCGGTGAGGCGGTCGGGCTACTGTTGTGGCCACGCGTCGTCGTCCACGCGATCCTGGTGATTCTTCTAGGACGCGGGTGGTTGAAGCAATGAAAGAATTGTTGAGCTACAAAACTGGGATGTCGCATAGCTGTCTGCCTTCAGGAAGGCACGGTAGGTTTAACCGACAACAAGAATCATCAACTGGCAAACGTCAGGACACAATGATTCAAACAGCAATCCCCGTAATGAAACGTATAGCGCTGGCAATGATCTTTGCCATCTCGGCAGGCGTGCTTTCGATCGCGCCGGCGATGGCGCAAAACCCGCAGATGCTGGACAAGTTGATGGCCATCAAGACAGCGCAGGACACCAACAAGCAGAAGCTGGCCCAGTACACCTGGACCGAAACCGAAACCATCAGCATCAAGGGCGACGTGAAAGACACCCAAACCTACCAGGCCCAGATGGTCAACGGTCAGCAGCAGAAAACTGAAGTCGGCAATCAAGCGGCACAGTCAGGTGGACGTGAAGGCCGCTTAAAGGAGCATGTCGTCGACAAGAAAAAGCAGGAGTATCAAGAGTACGGTCAGTCGATCGGCGCTCTCGCGAAGCAATACACTACGCCGGATTCCGAGCGACTGATGCAGGCCAAGCAGGCGGGCAATATCTCGATTCAGCCCGGTGCGGGGACGGTGAGCCTCGTAATCAAGAACTATGTGAAGCAGGGCGACTCGATGACGATGACGGTCAGCGAGCAGACCCATTCGCCAGTGAGTGTTCAAGTTAACTCGTATTTGAACGATCCCAAGGATGCGGTCACCATATCCGCCCAGTTCGGCCAGTTGCCCGACGGAACGAACCACGTCGCGACGACCCAGATCGACGGCGTCAGCAAGCACCTGACGGTGAACGAGCAGAACTCGAACTATCAGATGCGGTGATGACGTACTGAAGAGCCCGAAGGCGTCTGTATTGCAGGTCGCGCTGGCAGCTACCGCCGGGTAAAAGGCCAGCGTTGCTCTGCATGAAAAACGTTGGTGAATGACAACAAAATGCTCGAGAAAGCACGATCACGGCCAGATTTGTTGCTGTTGTTGTCGCTGCTCCTCGTCATCCTGATGCAACCAGCACTGGATCACGGTGACGTCCGCCGCCTGTTCTTGATAGGGCTGACGTTTGTACCGGTCCTGCTGGCGACGGTCCTGCTGGCGACGGTCCGGCTGTCGCAGATCAAGGGCTGGGTTTGGCCATCTATTCTGCTAGCGTTGGTCGCATTCGGCGCTGCGGTAGCGAACCAGTTTTTTCCCTACCTAACCCTCCTTGGGATCAAATGGGGTGCGCTGACCGCCTTTTTCGCGTATACAGGCGTCGGCTGGTTCTCCTACCTGAAGAATGCCCGCTCCGTCACCTATGCTCACCTCTACACCGCTGTCAGCATTTACCTGCTGCTGGGGATGCAGTGGTTCGCCCTCTACTCTGCCATCGACGTTTTCTATCCGGGATCGATCCTGCACAACGGCGCCACAGTAACAGACCGACAAAGTGAGCTGCTGTACTTCAGCTTGGTAACTCTCTCGACGATCGGCTACGGAGATGTTGTCCCGCTGCACGGTGAGGTCCGCATGCTGGCCGCCTTGGAGGGAGTCACGGGCGTTCTTTACGTTGCCATCACGGTGGCGCTGCTGGTAAGCGCCTACAAACAGCAGGGCGATTCACGCTGATCTGTGACCGATAGGGTCCTAGCGATGTCGGGACTGGCTGAAAGCGAAATTCGTTGAGGAGGGTGCTATGAACCGAAGAATCCTCCAGCTTACTATGCTGGCAATCTTTATCACGATTACGGTATTTCCCGCTTTTTCGCAAGCGTCATCGACGCTGCAGAACTATCTCAAACAGAGTCTAGGCCTGAGGCAGGACCAGATTAATGGGATTCGCAACGGACAGCCGTTCGCCAAGGCTCTAGACTCCCGCACTCCTGCCGAGATTTTTGTCTTCGGCGCTGTCTACATCAACGCCGATCCCGCAAGTTACACGAAGTATGCCTATGACTTCAACCGTCTGCGAAAGACTCCCGGATACCTAGCGATCAACGAATTCAGTAACCCTCTCAAGCTTTCCGATCTGCAGGGATTTGGGTTCGACGGCCAGGACGCTCAGTCCCTCGAGAGTTGCAAGCCCGGAAACTGCGCAATCCAACTGCCCGGAAGCAGAATGGAGGCCCTCCGCAAGTCCATCAATTGGTCCGCTTCCAATGTGACCGATCAAGTGAACGAGTATGTTCAAAAGCTGGCAGTGTCGCGGCTGCAACTCTACGAGCAGCAGGGTGATCGTGTCTTTGGCGCGGTGTACAACGACAAGAAGCAGCAGGTGGGCGTCGCCGAACAAGTCAAGTACATACTCACCTATGCGAAGGCCATGCCTCAGAACGTGCCCGAACTCTACAACTATCTGCTTAACTACCCTCAATCGGGTGCCGACAACATCAGCAGTATGTTCTATTGGGACAACGTGAAGTTCGGCTTGAAACCAACCCTGCGCATCGTGCAAGTGGTCACCGTCAAAGGAACGTCTCCGCAGCAGCCGGCGTACGCGATTGCAGAAAAGCAACTTTACTCCAGCCATTATTTCGAGACTGCTCTCGATCTCACTTATTGCATCCGCGGCAGCGACGACTCCAGTCAGCCAGGATTCTACCTAGTTCAGGTCATGGGTTCTGAACAGGCCGGTCTGACCGGATTTGAAGGGTCCATTGTCCGGCGGGTCGCGGTCGACCACTCAGTCTCGGATATGCAGACGTCGCTGGGAGCCATCAAGAACGCTTTGGAGCACAAGCAATAAGCTCGCGGGCTATCTCCCACCCGTCGATTGCGCAGCCACTGCAGTGCTGGCGCCCGAGTTCCGCTATGGCCGCGCGCAGGGGAGCGTCAGACACCCCCATAGCCCAAGCCTCCACAGCCGTGAGCGCGAGGCTGGCGAGAGCTTATGGAATGTCGGGCCGGCAATGCTTACGTGAAAAATTGCATTAGCTTTCTGTATCAGCAAACACCACTTGTGGGTGACTTACTAGGAGGTGATGCATGGGTTTGGCGCAGCGCAGCGCAGGCCGAGGTGCTTTGCTGATCCTCCTGTGTGTTGCATTGCCGCGACTCGCCAGAGCGCAATCAACCAGCAATCAGCTTTGGCCTGGACTGGAAGCCTACTATTCATTCGATCAACGAATTCGACTGGGCTTGGTTACCTCACGATCCACGGACGGAGCCAGCTATAACTCTATCGAACTCGGTCCAACACTTAATATCTTTGCCAAACGGTTTCTTTAACCGAGACTCAACACGAATAATCAGGCGAAGAATAATTTATTAGTGTTCGGAATTGGCTATCGCGATCTAGCCGGGATTAATCAGGCTCCGGAGAACCGGCTTGAGCTCGATGCAACGCCGCAATTTCCCCTGCCTTGGCGAATTCAAGCCGGTGACCGCAGCCGGGTCGACTTGCGATTCATTGAAGGGAGTGGCTTCTCTTGGCGCTACCGAAATCGCCTGAACGCGCAGCGAACTTTTAGGATCCATCAATTCGTGTTCTCACCCTATGCTCAAGCCGAGGTCTTCTACAGCAGTACCACTGAAAGCTGGAACAAGACGACGGTGCAGTTCGGAGCGGATGGGCCGTTCCGCAAGCGTTTCGATTTCGAACTGCTTTCACCAGTCAAAGTGTCATCGGTAGATTAAATCTATTGACGGCCGTGGTTCCGGGTCAAAACCCCGCCTTGGCCAGCCGCACCACCAGCGCTTTGCGGTGATGGCCCTTCTAAAGAACCCCTGCTATGTCCACTCAAGTTAGAAGCAAATCCGCACAGACGGACCCCATTGCCACCCAGCACAGGCATGATCAGTCCGTTTGACGAACCATCGATTTAAAGCTAACAAGAGCACTGGAGGAGCCGTTTTCGCGCCGCGTTGACCGGAGAGGGCAAGCAAGGGGCTCGGAGCTGGTGGACCCAAGTCCACGCCGAAAGCTATCAGAGTAGGCACTAAGAGCTAGTTGAAATCCAGGAGTTGCAGCCAATTATGCTGGGAGATCCAAAGTTTATCGAAGGCGCAAGTGCCGGGCGTGAATACGATCCCCTGCTGACGCCAGAACAAGTCGCCAAGAGGTTAAATACCGCGATTGATTGGGTCTGGGATCACTCGTCCCGGAAGCTGCCCTTGCTACCCGTAATTCGCATTGGGGACGGCCCCGGCCGGGCAGGACTCCTTCGATATCGCGCCAGCAAGATCGAGGAGTTCATCGCTGAGCAAGAGCGACTCTCCGCGCTTCGGCGTAAGAACTCCGGGCGTAGAATAGCATAGCCCACTTGTTTCCCCACGGAAAACCGAGGAATGAATGGGGAAATCGCACCAGAGGGGTTGGGTCGTTCTGCGGGGCAAGAAGTGGTACGGGTATTACCGCAGAACGGTGCTCGATCCGATCAAGAACGAACAGAAAGTTGACACAGTTCCTGTCGCCCTTGGCCAGAAATCTCAGCTAACGAAATTTCAGGCTAGGGAGCAATTGGAACAGGAGATCGCAAAAGAGAACCGTCAGCCTTCTGGAGGCCGCGTCATGAACGATGGCGCGGTCACTTTCGGGTGGTTCGTCCGCAGTCGCTTCTTTCCTTTGAAAGAGGCGAAGTGGAGGCCCGAAACTGCCAAAGTGAAAAGGCTAATCATCCAGAAGGATCTCATCGATGCGTTTGATGGAATTCCACTAGAGAACTTTGACCGCTTTACGTTGCAAGTACACCTCAACAAACTGGGCGTCACGCGTTCGAAGGACCGGGTGCTGCAGATCAAGGCGTATATGAAGGACATCTTTGCTGAGGCAGTCGAACAGGACTTTCTCACCAAGGATCCTGCGCGCAAGATCAGCCCTCCGGCTCATCTGCGCGAGACGGACAAGACTACACTCACGTGGGAGCAATTGCGGGATGCCCTCGCCTCGCTGGCACTGCGCGATCGTATCTTGCTGGAGCTCGACATGAGCAACGCCTTGCGTCCGAGCGAACTATTTGCCCTTCGATGGAACTGCTTCAAGTACGAAGAATCCAGAATGAGGGTGGTCGAAACCGTCTACCGAGGCGCGATTCGGCCATGGGGCAAAAACAAGAGAAGCCTGGGTTGGGTGCACCTGCCGAAAGAGCTGGCGGAAGACTTGTGGCTCTGGAAGCAGGAGTGTCCTGACGCTTCACCCGAAACGTTCATCTTTCCGGACGCGAAGGGTGGGTTTATGGACACCGGCAACTACCGGAAGCGCGTTTTGCATAAACTGGCACGTGAACTCGAACTTCCGAAACTCACCTTCCAGGTGATACGACGAACAATCGCGACGCTTGCTCAGAAGAAAGGAACTGTAAAGGATGTTCAAGGTCTTTTGCGGCATTCACGTGCGGCAACAACCACCGACGTGTACATGCAGGAGATTCCCGAGAGCGTGCGCGCAACCGTCAATGCGATTCACCAGGAACTGCGAGCAAAACCGAAAAATTTGAGCGCGAGCTGAAAATGTTTTTGCAATTTGCTACCAAATGCTACCAAACGGAGAAAGGAGATTGCTCTAAGTTGTTGATTTTATGGTGGACCTGGTCGGGATCGAACCGACGACCTCTTCCATGCCATGGAAGCGCGCTCCCAGCTGCGCCACAGGCCCACTTTTCAGGAAGGCAAACGCCCAGATGGTGGGCGTCTCAAGTATTTTCTCCCACCGGCAAAGCTTAGTCAAACCTCCGTGACCGGGGCTATGTGAATCTGCTCATGTAAACAACCGAAAGCGTGCGGGTTTCCCGAATGTAGTGATTGTGTTTCGTCCATTACCAGCCAGCACACCATCCGCGCCAGTAGGGTAATTCCCAAACTTTCGGGTCATCTCGATCTGAACCGACAACGCAATCTGCATTGCACCGAGCCCGACTACCGAGCTGACCCCTGCACCTGCCACTTTCGAGAGTCGACACCGGAACGCGACTTCGTCCCAGTGGCACCGCCACGGTTTCGTGCGGTAGCATCCAACTAAACCTGTGAGCCAGGTTTCCCTTCCACCTCGTCTGCGACCACGTCTGAGATTCTCCGCCTTGGGGGCGTTAGGCGCATGAAATTTTTTCTCCTGTATCTTTTCCTGACCAGCGTTGCAGGGTTGGCACAGACGCGCGCAACTCCGCCAAGCCCGTCGGGGCATCCGCCTTCACAGTCCCCTGCGAATGCGCCCCCGGTTTCGGTATTGCCCGATCTCGACCGGCTGCAAGCGGCTGCATCGCGGGCCACGCTCGACCTTCAGCAGCTGCGAATTGACAAATGGAAGACCGACGGGGAATCCAAACGGCAATCAGAGGCCAACTCCGATTCCGTGCAGCGGAACCTGAGCTCTGCGTTGCCTGGACTGATTGACGCCGTACGCGCGGCACCGCAGGACTTGAATGCTGAGTTCAAGCTCTATCGCAATCTGAACGTTTTGTACGACGTCTTTGCATCGCTGACCGAGGCTACCGGGGCTTTCGGTCCAAGGGGCGACTACGAGGCCCTGGCGCAGCAACTCGAGACCATCGACTCCGTGCGACACAATTTGGCAGATTCGCTCGAGCACCTGACTTCCTCGACGCAGTCCCAAGTGGTGCAGTTACAGAACCAGCTTCGCACCTATCAACAGGCCGCAGCCGCGGTGGCTCCTCCCAAGAAAGTCGTTGTGGATGACACGGAACCGCCAAAGAAGACTGCCCACAAAAAGAAGAAGCCGGCCACGCCGGCCACGCCAGCCAGCGCCACGCCTGCCGACACATCCAACACGAACCCCAAGGACAGCGGCGGCGCCGCAACATCCGCTCCCAAACCTTAAGAGTTGGATCTCAGATCGAGGCTTTTTCGCTGAATCATCTACCCCGGCGGCCCTCATCCCATAGGGAAACGTGGAAACATGACCAGCACAAATCCCAGCTCTCGTCCGCAGTACCTGCGATGGCTACTGCGCCAACGCGGCCTCGGGGTCGCGCTGCTGTTTTGGGTCCTGCTCAGTTTCGCCTTCATCGCGCTTTGTCACGGCCCGCGCGGCGCGGTCCCCTTGAATCTGCCGCCCAACCAACTTCGGCAGACCCCGCTTGCCCAGGTTATCGGTAGCTGGCTGGCGCTCATCTTTCTCGTGCTGGAATGCGGACTGGTTTTCCTTCTCACCCTCCGGCGCCCGTGGCCCGACCTTGGCCAGCGCACACCTCAGCGCACTATTGCCCTTCGCGAGACCATCGCCGTATGGATCTATATAGCGATCGTCCTGCTGGCGGGCCGCTGGATTGGCTTTCGTATTTTCGGGGCCGGCATCGCCATGCACCTCAACGGTTCGCTCGTCGGGGCAACCCGCGTCCAGTCTCCGCATGAGGTCTATCTTTGGTCGGCCTACAATTTCACCTTGCTCGCTCTTGTGCCCTATGTCGTCTTTCGCATGCGCGGCTACTCAAGAGAACAACTCAACCTGAGGTCGGCGAACTGGAAGAACGATACGCTGGTCATCCTGGTCGTCTTGGCCATCGGTTGCCTGATGGACCTCACCGGGCCCAACATCCTTCAACTCACCCCGCATCAACGCGTCGTGGGGGGTCTGCTTTCCTTTGTGGTTCACATGTTTCTTACCGACCTGCCGGTCATGATCTTGATCTACGGCATCCTGTTGCCGCGCTATGTCCGGCTGGTTTCGCCGGCCACCGCCTTCCTGCTCGGGGCGGCCAGCTATCCGGCAATTCACATCTTCGAGAGCTTCACCCGTTATGACTCGCCTAACCACTCCCTGATATCGGTGATCTTTGTATTTCTGTTTTTCTTTCCCCCGGGTGTGATGAAGTCATTTCTCACTATGCGAACTGGAAACGCATGGGTGCATATGTGGGGCTTCCACGCCATCTCTCCCCATGTCACGGTGGACACCCGCCTGATCGTCCACGACTTCCATATCAGGTGACGGGGTTGTCGGCTAGCAGCTTCGAGGCTCTCGACCGTATCGCGGTGATTGCCAGTGTGCAGGAGGCTGCCATGGCGTTATCGTCTGAGTTACCTCGTCGGCGCTAATGCCGTTCAAAAGCCATGCTCCCGCTTCAAAAAGCTGACGTATTTCCGTTGCAAAGGATCGCACTCGTTGCCGGGAACATTTGGACCCGATCTGGGGTCTATTTCATCAAGCTGTTCCCCAGCGGACCAGCCGCGCTTGTGTCGATACGGCCCAGGATGGTTGGTTTGCCGGACGGGTGACGGAAGCGTCGAGATCGTCGCGGGAGTTGTTGCTGGCTCCGAATCTATTTATCATTGAGGTACGCCTTCATGGCGGGAGCAATAACATTGAGCGACCTCGCAAGTGCGCTGGATATCCGCACAGCGGAAGCAGCGATCGTGGCCGAATTAAAGGCCGGATCGGAAGATGCTTTTTACTGGCTCATCGCGCACTATAACCAACCGGTCTATAGCCTGGTGTACCGAATTCTCGACGACCCGTCCGACGCCGCCGACACCGCCCAGGAAGTATTCATCAAGGTTTTTCGTGGGATCAGGAATTTCAACGCCGACTCCAGTCTGAAGACCTGGATCTACCGGATTGCGGTGCATGAGGCCTCCAATCACCGCCGCTGGTGGTTCAGACATAGAGGGCACGAGACCTCGATCGAACCCCGCGGGAATGGGGACGAGTCCTGTCTCGCGATGAAAGACATGCTGGTGGATGAAGGTAAATCTCCACTGGAAAGCGTCCACGACGAAGAGCTACGGGCCCGGGTGGAATGCGAATTGAAGGCCCTGACGGAGCCGTACCGCACGACGGTGATCTTGCGCGACATCGAAGAACTGTCTTACGAGCAAATTGCCGAAGTGATGGACATCTCCCTGGGGACTGTGAAGTCGCGCCTGGTGCGCGGGCGTGAGGCATTGCGAAAGCGCATGGAGCGTCACCTGTCGGCTTTCGGAATGAACCCGGGCGTGGCCCACCATGCCAAACACCGCAAAGATTCAGTTGGTGCTAAGAAGGTTGAGGTTATGCCATGAAGTGCTCAGTTGCGAAGCGTCTCATGTCGTCATACCTGGACGGCGCGATGGCGCGCAGCCAATTGGCTCAGGTGAATGAACACTTGCAGGGCTGCGAGGAATGCGCTGGAGACTATTCGTCGGGACAAAGAGTTCAGATGCTGGTCGGGTCGTTGGGACGAAAAGCAGCCCCGCCTGACCTGGCCCTTCGCTTGCGCGTTGCCGCTTCGCAGGAACTGGCCAATGCCCAGCGTTCGCACTGGGAGATGATGCGCGTGCGTTGGGAGAACGCCTTCAATGCAACCATGGTTCCGGCCACGGCTGGCATAGTAACTACGCTGATCGTCTTTGGCTTGCTGATTAGTTTCCTCTATCCCTCGCAAGTGAGGGCAGCCAACGATGTACCCACCATGCTCTACACCCCGGCACAATTGCAGTTCACTCCCTTCGAATTGTCGGGCGTGGCCAGCGCGGAGTCGCTGGTCGTGGAGGCTTATGTCGGGCCCGATGGCCGGGTACAGGATTACCGCATCTTGTCGGCTCCGGAAAACGAAGCAGCCATTCTGCCGCAACTGAAGAATATGCTGATCTTCACCACCTTCCAGCCGGCCACCGCCTTCGGACAGCCCACCGCGAGCCGCGTGATCCTGTCGTTTTCGAAGGTCCAGGTCAGGGGATAGAGCGCCTGATTTTCCAGGCTTGCGGACGCCAGTGACGGGCAGCGCGCTATTTGCGCGCCTCATACTCTGCTCGTAAACTGTAAACTTTAGTAGCAACTGAGTCTCGCCGCAATTGTTTCAGGAGGCTTTTCTGGGCTGTTTTCGCCGTTTGTTTGTCCTGCCGCTTTTGCTGGCGTCGCTTACCTGCGCCGTACGGGCGCAGTCCAAAGCCACGCTCGACGTCAGTGAGACGTTGTTCAGCGTGGTGGCTGCCATGAACGTCTGCGGATCCGATCACGAACTGCAATCGTCGTCGCCCATCCGCATGGAAGTTCGAGCCGACCTCGTCGAAGCAAGCAAATCGCCTGCCGCTGCTGCGGCCGCAAAAGAGATGTGCCAGTTCTATCGCGATCACCAGCAGGGTGACGGAGCACACGACCTGGCCGAATATGTCTCGCTCGCGCTCTATCTCGGGCCGCCGCCGGAATTCAGTCCCAAAGTCAAGGAATCCGATATGCCTCCGGATTCAACTTATGTATTGGGATTCGTGTCCCTGCTCAAGCAGTATTATGCAGCGGCCAATATGCATTCCATCTGGCTCCGGCACCAACCGGAATACCTTGCCTTGATCGACCAGTACCACGAGCCGGTCGCTCACATGATCACCGCAACCGACAATTACTTGCGGATGCCGCTCGCCGGATATGCGGGCCGCAGCTTCACCGTGTACCTGGAACCGATGAGCGCCACGGGGCAGGTGAACTCGCGCAACTATCTTCAGGATTATTACTACGTGGTGATCTCTCCCAGCGGCGATAACATCCACATGGAAGCGCTGCGGCATACGTATCTGCATTTCGTACTCGATCCGCTCATCGCCAAACGCGCGACTGCCCTGGAGCGCCTGAAGCCAGTGCTTGCAGCGGTACAAAAAGCACCCATGGCGGCGGACTACAAGGTGGACCCAGGGCTGCTGGTCGTGGAATGTTTGATTCGCGCGATCGAGGCGCGCGCGCCCCTTGATCCCAAGCTGCCGGAGAAGGAACGTCAGGCCATGCTGCAACGGGACGAAGCCGAAGGCTTCATCTTCACCCGGTACTTCTACGAGCAACTGAAAGATTTCCAGAAGGAAAACCGGGGCCTGCAGGACGCCTTCCCAGATTGGCTGCACAACATTGATGTCATTAGCGAGAAGAAACGCGCCAGCGAGACTGAGTTTGCATCGCAAGCAACGCCCGAGGTGGTGCGGGCCGCGAAACCTGCATCTCAACAAAAGTTGGATTTGGCTGAACGAGAGCTGATGAGCGGCGATCCTGCAGGAGCGCAAAAGCTGGCCGAAGAAGCGCTCAACGATAAGGAAGATCCAGCGCGAGCTTATTTCGTGCTGGCTCGCGCGGCCACCATGAGCGGCAACATGCAAGGCGCGCAGGACAATTTTCAAAAAGCGCTGAGTGCGACCAAGGACCCTCGCATAGCAGCCTGGTGCCATATCTATCTGGGCCGTATTCTGGACTTGCAGGACGAGCGGGAAAACGCGATCGCGCAATATCAGGCGGCACTGAGTGGCGCGGATGCGTCGCCGGATACTAAGAAGGCAGCGGAGCGGGGAATCAAGGAACCCTATCAGCCGCCGACAGGGAAGCAGGCGCAGCAATAGCCAGGCATTGATGGGGAGGCCAGCGTTTCTTCCCTCTAGAAAGGACGAATCGTAATGAGATCGAGATTCGCAATTTTAACCTTACTGTTGGCAGCGGCCACCGCGATGGCCCAGACGCAGCCAACCCAGAATTCCAGTGGCCAGTCGCCGGCGCAGAGCGGCGCCCAGAAGCCCGGCGGGCACAAGGTGCTGCAGGCGAAGTCGCAGGATGAAATGAAGGCCTACCAGGATGCGTCAACCAAGACCGATCCTGCCCAAATGGAAGCAGCGGCAGACGCTTTCGCTGCAAAGTACCCGAACAGCGACCTGAGGGCTGCGCTCTACATTCGCGCAATGAACGGCTATGGCCAGGCGAACAATTCAGAGAAGGTGATCGCGATGGGACGCAAAGCGATCGCGGCGGATCCCACCAACCCGGTTCCGTTAGTACAGGTCGGGTCCGCGTTAGCTGAGGGCACGCGCGACACCGATATGGACCGCGACCAGCGTCTTGCCGAAGCCGCCAAGGACGCTCAGGGCGCGATCGACAACATTAACAACCTCATGGCGCCCCCGGATGCGCCCGCCGACCGGGTCGCCGCCGTCAAGGCCAGCATTGTAACCATGGCCTACGACACCCTGGGCATGGTCGATCTAGATAAGAAAGATTACGCCGGCGCTGAGCAGCAATTGCAAAAAGCGGTGGACGTCAGCAAGGCGCAGCCCGAAGCCGTGGTCTATCTGCGCTTGTCGGTAGCACAGGACCAATTGAAACAATATCCACAGGCACTGGACTCTGCCATCAAGGCCGAGCAGTATTCGCCTCCGGGAAGCGCAGCCCAAAATCTGGCCAAGCAACAGCAGGCACGATTGCAGAAACTGATGGCCGGCGCCAGTCCAGCTCCCAGCGGCACGGCCCCGGTTGCTCCGGCGCCTACCACACCGCCGACGCAGGCACCTGCACAGACGCCGCCGGCGCAGACGGCTCCGAATACGCCGCCCCATTGAGGTATAAGGACCACGATGGCTTCAACCGACAAGTACCGTAGGTTCAAGCCATCGAACCCAAATGAACTCAGGACCTCATGATCTTTCCGCACTGGAGGAAGCTCTCGGGCATCGCTTCCAGCGGCGCGAACTGCTTGAGCAGGCTGTCACCCACGCTTCCTATGCGCGCGAGGCCGAATCGCAGATTGCGGCGGAGGGAACTCCCGCACCATCGGCCGACAATGAGCAGATGGAGTTTTTAGGTGACGCAGTGCTGGGTTTCGTGGTGAGCCGGGAACTTTTCCAGCGCTTTCCGGAATATCAAGAAGGAGAACTCTCCAAGCTACGCGCCCACCTGGTTAGCGCACGCCACCTGCTTCGTCCCGCACGGGAACTGGGGATCGGACGATACCTTCGCCTGGGAAAGGGTGAAGAACGAAGCGGAGGCCGCAACAAGGTGGCGCTGCTGGTGGATTCGCTGGAGGCCATCATCGCCGCTCTGTTCCTTGATGCCGGTTTGGATCCGGCGCATCGTTTCATCCAGCAAGCGATCCTGGAGCCCGGCCTCGCCGAAGTGCATCAGGATGGGAGCAAGAAGCTGCCGGTGATTGACTACAAATCGGCGTTGCAGGAAGCCGTCCATGCCAGCGGACGTTCGCAACCACGTTATGTGCTGATCAAGGAAGAAGGTCCGGACCATCGTAAGGTATTCACCATGGAGGCGCAGGTTCCGGCGTCCACCAATGGTGAGGAGGGTTTCGCGCGCCGCGCGGAGGGCAATACCAAGAAGTTGGCTGAGCAAAGAGCTGCACGCGAGGCTTGGGATTTTCTACAATCGTTAAAGAGAGACTCTGGGATACGAGATACTAATCCTCCCGGTGAGTTCTCCGAACCTTCATGAACGAAGTTCGCACCGAGGCATCTGTCGAGACGGTTATCGAGGCGCCGACCACCGCCGGAGCCCGTCCCCCAGCCCGCGCCCGTTCAGGTGGCATGCACTCCCTGCAGTCGCTGGCCACTACCATCGTGATCTCCGTCTTCGTCATCGCGTTTATTGTGCAGGCCTTCCAAATTCCTTCCCCGTCGATGGAGAGGACCTTGCTGGTTGGCGACTATCTGTTAGTGGACAAAGCGCACGACGGCCATTCCACATTCTGGCAATGGCTCATGCCTTACCGGCCCATACGCCGCCAGGACATCATCGTCTTCCGCTATCCACTCGACCCCAAGCAGCACTTCGTCAAGCGCGTGGTAGCCGTTCCTGGCGATCATGTCAGGCTCATCGATAAACATGTTTACGTCAATGGGGTCCGTCAGGATGATGCCTATGCCACCTTTCACTGGGAGCAACAGGATGGATTCCGGGATAACTTTCCCGACGGCAATTTGATGGTTCTGGGAATGTCGTCGCCATGGTACTTGCAAGTTAAGAAGCTGCTCGACGACGATGAGTTGATCGTACCCGAGGAATCGTTCTTCGTCCTGGGCGACAATCGCGATGACAGCTCCGACTCCCGTTATTGGGGATTTGTGCCCGCGGAAAATATCGTTGGCCGTCCGCTCGTGATCTACTGGTCGGTGCGGCGCTCCACCTCCATGGCGGCTGACGGGCTTCCGTCTGATAGACTTTCGAGTCTGGCATACGACGTTACTCATATGTTGCAGGACCTCCGCTGGCACCGTATTCTGCGCACGGTGCAATAAGATGTCTTTGAAGCGGCACAGCTTTGGCTGTGCGGTAATGGATGATGTAAGAATTTGGGCTTCAGAGCGTGTGTGAGAACACGCCTTGACTTGGCACGGTGGGACAGGTCGCGCAAAATCGAGCCCGCAGGGGCGAAAAAGTCCAGCCCAGCACGGAGCCGCAGGCAGAGTGCTGGGTAACGTGGAAAATAGACCTGAGTCCCTTTGGGAACGGCACGGTTTCTCACACAGCCCCTGAGGGAATTCGGTGTTTCGGAGTTGCCCACGGGATCGGCTGGGAAAGCGAAGTCCCTCGGTAGCCTCGAAAGCTGGGCGTTTATCAGTTGCTTTTTGCGTGCCTGCCTGAGGGCGGGCCCTTTTCAAGACCTAAGGAAGATTGCTTTTGGCTCCTACGAAAAAGATTGAGAAGCGCGCGCCTACTCCCGCACAGACACCGGAAAAGCCGGCGAAGCCCAAGGAGACGACGGCGGAATTTATTGCCTCGATCGCCATTGTCCTGGTGACCGGGCTGTTCATTATCACCTTCGCCCTCCAGGCATTCACCATTCCATCGAGTTCCATGGAAAACACCCTCCTCATTGGGGACCACGTGTTCGTCGACCGCATGTTGCTGGCTCCAAAAACCAGTTGGATCGGCAAGCTGATTCCCTATCGCGACCCTCGCCACGGCGACGTCTTTGTCTTCATCTCCCCGGCCCAGCCTGGGCTCTACGTGGTCAAACGCGTCATGGGTATCCCAGGTGATCGAATTCATCTGCAGGACGGCGTGGTTTACCGTAACGGCGAGCGGCTCAATGAGCCTTATGTAATCCGCAATGGCAGCTACAGCGGTTACCGCGATAATTTCCCTAGTGCGCCGGTCACCGACTACGAGGAAGTAACGCCCGAGTGGCGGCTCACCCTGCCCTCTCACCTCCAGAATGGCGATCTCGTCGTGCCCCCGGGCAGTGTTTTCGCCATGGGTGACAATCGCGATGTCAGCCTCGATTCCCGTTATTGGGGCTTCGTTCCGCGCGAAAATATCATTGGACGCCCCATGTTCATCTACTGGTCATTCGTCACTCCGCGTGATGAGTACGAACGGCAGACCATCGGAGATCGCATCCAGTGGATGTTCAACATCCTGTTCCACTTCTTTAGTCAGACACGCTGGTCCCGCATGTTCCATGTGGTGCATTGATGCCGGGCCGCACTGCACGGCGAATGATGTGGGTAATTCTGCTGATCGTTCTGCTGGCAGTGCTGGTGCCACCATTCGTTAACGTGAACCGCTATCGCAAGCGCGTAACGGAGGCTATTGGCCGGGCATTGGGTCGCGATGTTACCGTCTCCCGAATTGCCCTGAAACTTCTGCCCCGCCCCGGAATCGTGCTCTCAGACTTTGTGGTAGCTGAAAGCCCGAGCTATGGCGCCGAACCCATGCTGCACGCGGATAGCGTCACCGCCTTCCTTCGGCTGACCTCGCTTTGGCGCGGCCGGCTGGAAATCGGGACTTTGGATCTGGACAGCCCCAGCCTGAATCTGGTTCGCCGCTCCGACGGACACTGGAATGTGGAGGAGCTTGTCGAACGCGCCTCGCAGGTTTCTTCGGCTCCCACTGCGAAATCCCGTCCAGAGGAGCGCCCGCGCTTTCCTTATGTCGAGGCTTCCGGCGGGCGAATTAACTTCAAGCTCGGCGAGGTGAAGAAGTCCTTCGCCTTCACCGACGCGGATTTTGCGCTTTGGCTCGAGTCCGAGAATCAATGGGGCATCCGGTTGGAAGCGCGTCCCATGCGCACCGATGTGGACGTTCACGACACCGGTACCCTCAAGTTGGATGGGCGTTTCCAGCGGGCGTCAAGTTTGCGCGACACGCCGCTCGATCTCAAGCTTACCTTCAGCGGTGGTCCGCTCGGGCAGCTCACCAAGCTGATCTATGGCCGCGACCGGGGCTGGCGCGGCAATGTCCGGTCCACCGCGGCATTGAGCGGGACTCCAGCTGCGCTTGGCGTCACGCTGGAGGCCCAAGTGGACAATTTCCGGCGTTACGACATCGCCTTAGGGGAGGCGTTGCGCCTTCTCGTACACTGCACGGGAACGTACTCCTCACCCGAGGGCGCCTTGCAGGATGTGCAATGTGAATCGCCCGTTGGTGCAGGCGTGCTCGATGTTCGTGGCAATGCTCAGGGGTGGGCCGGCGAGGCGTATGACTTGAGCATCTCAGCCGAGAAGATTCCGGCTTCGCGAATTGTCGCTTTCGCCCGCCATACAAAAAAAGACTTGCCCGGGGATCTGACCGCGACCGGCGAGTTTGAAGGAGTGTTCGCCGTCCGCAAACAGGCAGGAGGCGCGCCAGTCTGGGCAGGCGGCGGACGCGCCAACCTCTTAGCCCTGCACTCCGATGTGTTGAAGCAGGACCTGCAGATCGGAACCATGGAGATCGCGGTTCCCGAGCCGATTCCGCCCGGCACTCCACATCCCAAGCATCCCGCCGCACGCACAGCCCCGCCACTCCCGGCTAATCCAGGATTGCGACTTGTGGTGAAGCCTTTTCCGATTCCGCTTGGGGCACTTTCACCCGCAACGGCCAGCGCTGCATTTGATGAGGACCACTACAGCGTCAATCTCAAAGGTGAAGCGGAGATGGCACGGTTGTTAAATATAGCCAAAGCACTTGGAATCGGCACCCCAGGTGTCGGGCTCGCAGGAATGGCTCAAATCGACCTCGATGTGGCCGGAACCTGGGTTGGATTTGCTCCCCCCGGCACTTCGGGGAATGTGCAACTGCGTGCTGTAACAGCGGAATTGCAAGGCGTCTCGGAACCATTGCTCCTCTCTTCAGCCGCGGCAACTCTAGCCAATCAACAGGTAACCGTCACTTCGTTTATCGCAGGGTTCGCCAAGGGACCAGAACTAAGTGGATCGGCGAGTTTCCCCGTTCACTGCACTGCTCCCGAAAGCTGCATCCTGCACTTCGACGTTCGTTCCGATGACGCGTCCCTGACGCGCCTGAACCAACTGGTGAATCCAAGCTATTTCAATCGGCCGTGGTATCACCTGCTGGATATCGGGCAGAGGCACGAGGATGCCTTGCTGAAGTTGCGGGCCAGCGGACATTTCTCCAGCGCTCGCTTCGAGGTGGGGACAGCCGCCGCCAACAACGTGAGCGCGAATGTCGAGTTCGACGCGGGCAAGCTGCGCGTGCGCGACTTGCGCGCCGATATTCTCGGAGGCCGGCACAGCGGAGTATGGACGGCCGATTTCACGGTTTCGCCTCCTACCTTCTCAGGCACCGGGAGCGTGGCTCGCGTATCGATGGCGCAATTGGCAACTCTGATGCACGACAGTTGGGCCGCCGGAGCGGTTGACGCACAATACAGCCTGGCGATGCGCGGTTTGGACTTCGCCCACCTGCGCGAGTCAGCCACCGGCTCTGCCGACTTCACCTGGAACGACGGTTCCCTGCGTCATGTTGTCCTCGACGGTCGTGGCGCTCCTTTGGCATTTTCTAACTTCGCCGGCAAAGTGGCTCTGGAGAACGGAACGTTTACTCTGGTTGACTGCAAGCTGCAATCGGGAGGCGCCAATTACGTGGTCAAAGGCACAGCTTCCTATGACCGCAGCTTGGCGGTTCGATTGGAGCGCACCGGCGGCCGGTCCTACGTGATCTCTGGGTCGCTGGACAAGCCACACGTCGAAACTTTGACCTTGCCCTCAACGGAGGCAGCACTGCAATGAAGCGGGCCCTGCACTTATTCCTTCCTGTCATGCTACTAGCGGCAACTGCGAGCCTCGCCGCCGGCAACAAGCCGGAGCCTCAACACGACACTCACAGCTCCGACTTTCGCGCGATGGAGAAGAAGATCGCATACCTGAAGCAGAATGCGGCAAGGCCTCACCCGGATCCCAAGCCCATCGAAATCACCGAGGCCGAGGCCAACGCCTACTTCAACGAAGGAGGAGTCAAGCTGCCGAAGGGAGTAAGCCATGTGCGGCTCGCGGCCGGGCCAGGATCGATCGATGGCCATGCGCAGGTCGACTTTGAAGCGCTGACGCAGGGAAAAACTTCGGCGAATCCATTGCTCGGCTTATTC
This sequence comes from uncultured Acidobacteriaceae bacterium, assembly GCA_963748225.1. Taxonomy (GTDB): domain Bacteria; phylum Acidobacteriota; class Terriglobia; order Terriglobales; family Acidobacteriaceae; genus Bog-257. The sequence goes on along the minus strand of CAVVHW010000002.1, from coordinate 99,325 downwards.
AGCGGGACTCATGACATTCACGTGATAGCGCAGGCGGGGGGTTCCAACGACACCGCCAGCATTCACGCTCAATCGGTTTCGCTCGACGGCGTCGAAGTACCACAAATGCTCTTGCAGCTTTTCGTTCAGCATTTCCTCACGCCCAAATATCCTAATGTAGGCATCACCAGTACGTTCAAGCTGCCGCTGCGCATTGACAGTGCAGTCGTCGAAACCGGACACGTGCGACTGACGCAGAGATAGAGTGATCTCAGATCGGAATTTCTCCGGGTCTGGATAAGGCTGCTCTGTCACGACTTCCCGTCGGTGCGGCAGCGCATCTCCTGCAAGACCCCATGTTAGTATCGAATTTAAATTGCAATGTTCCATAATGCCAACCCCGTTGACATCTTTTTTCAGGTCATCGTGTTGCTTTTTGCTATCTGCGTGCACGAGTCGGCACACGCCTGGATGGCCAACCGCTTGGGCGATCCGACGGCAAAGATGCTCGGCCGGATTTCCCTCAACCCGCTGGTGCACATCGATCCCTTCGGTACGATCCTGATGCCGCTGATCTTAATTGTGCTAGGTTTTCCGCCCTTCGGCTGGGCCAAGCCTACGCCGGTAGATCCACGCAACTTCAAGAACCACGTGCGCGACGACATTCTTACCGCCGTCGCCGGGCCGGCGAGCAACTTCCTGACCGCGTTCGTATCCGTGGTGGTTCTGGCTATCATCGCGCACGGCTCGACTACGCCGATCGGCAGGTACGCACACACGGGTAGTACTGCCGCGGCGCTGACCACGCTGCTCTATGACGCGATGTGGATCAACGTAATCCTTGCCGTTTTTAATTTGATTCCGTTGCCGCCGCTGGATGGTAGCCATGTCATCCGCCATTTTCTTTCTTATAATGCGCTGCGCGTGTATGACCGGATTGGTTACGCCGGGCTGGTAGTGGTGATCTTCATCCTGCCGATGATTGGTCTCGACATCATCGGCATGTTGATTACGCCTTTCATGGCTTTCTTCCAAGCGCTTCTGGCTGTGTTCCTGGGTTTTCGATGATCGATACGAACCGCACCAAAAAAGGCCGCGTGCTCAGCGGCATGCGACCTACCGGAAAGCTACATCTCGGCAATTATGTCGGCGCGCTACGCAATTGGGTGGGCTTGCAGGACCAATATGACTGCTTCTTCTTTATCGCCGATTGGCATGCTCTCACCACCGACTACGCCGACACCAGCAGCGTCAAACAGAACTCGCTTGAGGTCATGATCGACTACCTTGCCGCCGGACTCGATCCCGAGCGCAGCACCTTGTTCATCCAGTCGCATGTGCTGCAGCACGCCGAGTTGCACCTGCTGTTCAGCATGATCACACCATTGGGATGGCTGGAGCGTGTACCCAGCTACAAGGAGCAACGTGAGAATCTACGGGACAAAGATCTCGGCACCTACGGCTTTCTCGGATATCCGCTGTTGCAGTCGGCCGACATCCTGATTTACCAGGCGGATTTTGTTCCTGTCGGTGAGGACCAGGTGCCACACGTGGAATTAACGCGCGAAGTGGCAAGGCGGTTCAATCAGTTCTATCCGCGCAAGGTGTCGGCTGGCGATCGCGATCCGCAACGTGAAATGGTTTTTCCTGAGCCGAAGCCGCTGCTCACGCCGTCACCGAAACTGCCCGGCACCGATGGCCGCAAGATGTCGAAGTCGTACGGCAACACCATCCTGCTGAGTGAGCCTGAAGCTTCCTTGCGGCAGAAGCTGAAGACCATGGTGACCGACCCGGCGCGCATCAGGCGGACCGATCCCGGCAATCCCGATGTGTGCCCAGTTGGTGACTTGCACAAAATCTTCAGCAGCGCGGAGACTATGGCGAAGGTGTACGAAGGCTGCCGCAGCGCCGGTATCGGCTGCATCGAGTGCAAGGGTTGGATGGCTGACAGCCTGTGGCGAGAGCTGGCCCCCATCCAGGAGAGGCGTCAGAAGTACGAAGCTGATCCTAAACAGGCATGGGACATCCTCGAAGAGGGATCAAGAAAGGCGCGAGCCGTTGCGGAGGCGACCATGGTCGAGGCCCGCGAAGCCGCGAACCTGTCGCATGAGTATGAACCGCCGGGGCAGAGTGTGGCCGGGAGTAAATCCTGATTTCAGCACAGAGGCACGGAGACACAGAGGAATTCGATTCTTTCGGGCTTTTGGGGAAAGGAGTTTTGATTTGTCATCCTGAGCGAGTGAGCGCAGCGAACGACTCGAAGGAGCCCTATCGCCACAACGAAATTTTCTAATGCCCGAAGATCCCCAACCCGCGCAAACCACCAGCGAAACGGCGCAACCCGCCGTCGCTCCGGCGATGCCGCGCAAGAACGGCGCCGACCAGTCCTCCTTCTCGATTATGGTCGGTCAGGTGTACGATGGGCCGCTCGACCTGCTGCTTGATCTCATTCGCAAGCAGGACATCGACATCTACGACATTCCGATTGCGAAAATCACCGAGCAATACCTTAAATATGTCGAGACGATGAAGCAGTTCGATGTGGACGTTGCGGCCGAGTTTATCTACACCGCATCATTGCTTATCCACATCAAGTCGAAGATGCTGCTGCCGCGCGACCCCGATGCGCCCGTGGGAGAGGAAGATCCGCGGCTGGAGCTGGTCAACCGCCTGCTCGAGCACGAGCGCTTCAAGACCGCCGCTCAGATGCTGATGCAGAAGCAGCAAATCGAAGAAGCCGTGTGGTCGAATCCGTCGCTCAAGGAATTCCGCGACGCCGAGGGCGCCGAGCCGGAAATGGCTACCGACGTGGTTGACCTGGTCAGAACATTCCAGCAGATTCTGGACCGGGCGCGACACAAGCCGTCGTTCAATGTGGAAGACGAAAGCGTCACGGTTTCGCAGATGATTGACTATGTGCGACGGCGGCTGTCGCTGGAAGACCGGCCCATCCGGCTGAAACAATTGTTGCGCAATATGCGCTCGCGTTCGGCGCTGGTGTGTGCATTCCTGGCAATCCTGGAGCTGATTCGCCTGCAGGCTGTACTGGCGCGTCAGGACAACGTCTTCGGCGAGATCGTGCTGAAAAAGCACACCGGCTTCGACGCTCTGATGGCGGAAAACCCGCCGGTGCAGGATGATTGGAGATAAAGCAGCTCTCAGCCGTCAGCTTGTTGCTTGGTACCAATTAGGATTTGAGCTGACAGCCGAGAGCTGACAGCCGATAGCTACTTACATGAGCCTGAAAGCCAAAGTCGAAGCCGTTATCTACGCCACCGAAGAACCGGTGACGCTGGACCAACTTGCGTCGCTGTTGCGGGACGAAGTGCTGGCGGAGTTGCGCTCTGAGGAAGACGCGCGTCTCGCACTCAACGAAATCATCTCGGAGGGCCCTGCATCGGCTGAATCCGACGAAATGGAAAACGATGCCTCATTCGACGGCATTCCAATACAATCAGCGGCCGCTCAGAACGTTCCCGCGGAAGTTCCCGAGCCTGCGCCCCTCAGCGAGAAAGACAAGAAAGCCGAGGCCAAGGAAGAACTCAGGAGCATCAAAGCGCGGCTGAGCGCCATCGTTGACGAGCTTACAGCCGAGTATTCTTCCAGTGATCGCGGTATGGAGATTCGCCAGATCGCGGGCGGCTATCGCATGGCTACCAAGCCCGAGCATCACGATGTTGTTGTCAATTTTGCCAAGAGTCTGAAGCCGCCGGTCCGTCTATCGTTGCAAGCGCTGGAAACACTCGCCGTCATTGCCTACAAGCAGCCGGTTACTGTGCCCGAGATCAGCGAGATTCGCGGCGTCGATACTTCCGGAGTCCTTGCCACTCTGCTCGATCGCAAACTTGTCACCACCGCTGGACGCAAGCAAGTCATCGGCCGGCCAATTCTCTACCGCACCACGAAAGAATTCCTCCTGCGCTTCGGGCTCAACGATGTCTCCGAATTGCCCAGCATGGAAGAGTTCGAGAAACTCGGCGATCCCCAAGCTGACTTGTTCGCCGCCGCAGATAAGCAGACCCCTGAGCCCGACGCTGAGCGTCCGCCCGAAGTTTCTAACGCAGACGAGTCAGAGCCCGTCACCGAAGCGGTTCCTGAGAATTCGACTGCCAAACCTCTCATGGGCGACACCACGATGCCGGCTGAGGGCACCTACGCCACCGAAGCCGAACCCGGAAGCTCTCCGGAGAAGCCTTAACTGCATGCCTGCTGAACGACTCCAGAAGATTATCGCCGCTGCCGGAATCGCCTCACGCCGCAAGGCCGAGGCGCTTATCACGGGCGGCCTAGTGTCGGTCAACGGCCAGATCGTCACCGAACTGGGCAGCAAAGCCGATCCCGATCACGACCACATCAAGGTCAACGGCAAACTGCTGAAGGGGCCGGAGCGCCCCGTCTATCTGCTGCTCAACAAACCGAAGGGTTATGTGACCACAGTCACTGATCCCGAAGGCCGTCCTACGGTATTAGATCTAGTGCGGGGTATCGGTGCGCGCATTTATCCTGTCGGCCGTCTGGATTACCTGAGCGAAGGCTTGCTGCTGCTCACGAATGATGGCGAACTGGCGCAGAAGCTGATGCATGCCTCGTCGCACGTAGCGAAGACCTACCTGGTGAAGATTGCCGGTAAAGCTACCGAGGAACAGATTGATAAGCTGCGCGCAGGCGTCATGCTTCCCGCGGAACGTAAATCGCTCAAAACTCCCGCGGACCGCGTGCCGAAAACCGGCTGGAAGAGAAGGTCCACTGCCGTCAAGACTGCGCCAGTGCGAATCAAGCTGGTACGCGATGCCGCTAATCCGTGGTACGAGGTCACGCTGGTGGAAGGACGGAATCGGCAGATTCGCCGGATGTTCGAACAGATCGACCATCACGTGGAAAAAATCAAGCGGGTGCGCTACGGGCCGTTGACGCTGGACGTCGAACCGGGTGAGTTTCGGCATCTAACTGCTAGGGAAGTGGCGCAACTCAAGGGCGGGTCAAGAGACAGGACGGCGCAGAAAAGCAGGTCCCTCCACTCGGAGTAACGTCCCCGGCCGGGATGGCAAGGCGACGCTTCGGAGTTTGAACTACTGGGAGATCGAATGACAGATTTTAGCGAGCTGGTCCCGGCCCACGTACGAAAGCTGGCCAGCTACAAGCCTGGCAAATCTCTGCGGCTGGCGGAATTGGAGAGCGGCATGCGTTGTATCAAGATGGCTTCGAACGAGAATCCCTTCGGCCCCTCTCCACTCGCCGTTGAGGCGATGGAGGTAGCCGCTCGCGAGGTCAATTTTTATCCAGACAACGGCGTTACCGAGCTGACTGCGCGGCTGGCGGAGCTCCACGAGGTCGAGCCGGCGCAAATCCTGGTGACTGCAGGTTCAAGCGCCCTCCTCGATATCATGGCGCGCACGCTACTGGGGCCTGGGCTGAACGCCATTACCAGCAAGCTGTCCTTTATTGTGTATCCCATCGTCACCCGTGCGACCGGCGCGCAATTCATCGAAGTCCCAACTGTGAACGATGGCTACGATCTTGATCGCATTCTGGCCGCGGTTGATGTCAATACCCGTCTGGTGAACCTGTCCAATCCAAACAATCCGACGGGAACAATTCTGGACGCGAACGCGATTGACTCGTTCCTCGATCGATTGCCCTCGCACGTCATCACCGTGCTGGACGAGGCTTATTACGACTACGCCAGCTACTTCGCGGCGGAGCGACACTTCGATTACTCCCACGCGCTGGATTATGTGCGCCAGAGACGCCGGGTGGTGGTGCTGCGCACCTTCTCCAAGTCGCACGGCCTGGCTGGAGTGCGGGTTGGTTATGGTATGGGTCCGGCGGAGCTGATGGGATATTTTGCACGCTTGAAACCGGCATTCATGGTCTCCTCATTGGGCGAGGCAGCGGCATTGGCCGCACTTGCCGACGTGGACCATGTTCAGCGAGCGTTGGAGACCAATGCCGCCGAAGCAAGAGCGTTAACGCCTGCGATCTCAGATATGGGAATTCGGGTGACACCCACCTGGACGAACTTCCTCTTCTGCCGGGTTGGCGAAGATGCGGCCGGCCTTTGCAGAACACTACAGGACGACGGCATCATCGTCCGCCACATGAGTGGTTCGTGGGGAGCGCCGGACGCATTCCGAGTCACAATCGGAACGCCGGAGCAGAACCAACACTTCTTGCGAGCGCTGAAGCGGGCCCGCTCTCGCGTTCCGGCGTAGCGCGAAACTTACCCTTCAACAGCAACCAACTTCCGCGCCATCGCCAGCGCACCCTCCGCGCCCTTTTTGGCCCCCAGAAATACCGGGGCCTGCGGAACTGTACGATGAATCTCGCTCCGGAATGAGTCGCGCACAGCGGCGACCTGCTGGAAGACACTGCCTGCAAGCCCGAAGCTCACGACATCACTAGGCTGCCACAAGCGCCGAAAAACGACTTCCGCCAGTCCCGCCAGCTCAACTCCAGCCCGAATCACGAGGTGGCGCGCGTAGGAGTCACCGGCATCGGCCGCGGCCAACACTTCTGGGAGAAGCGCAGCAAAATCCGGGGCCGGGGACGCATTGGCAGCGGCGATAAGTTCATCGTAGGAGTCAACGTGCCACAGTTTAGGAATGCGATCACTGAGTTCGGTGTAACCTCCGGAGTCCAGCGCATGAATCACCGCCGCTACAGCCTGCACGCCAATCCAATACCCTGAACCTTCATCGGAGATGGCATGTCCCCAACCCCCGGCGCGCGCGGTGCGGCCGGATTCATGACGCCCATACGCAATGGAACCCGTCCCCGAGATCACCACAACTCCGGGGGCTCCGTCGAGCGCGGCCTGGTGCGCTATGACCACGTCCCCCACAACTTCAATTTTTCCCGGAACCCACTTGGCAAGCAACCGTGCGACCTTCTGTCGCACCTCGTCACGTCCGGCGCCGGCAATTCCTGCGCAAAGCGCGACTACGTCTGCAGGATTGATCCCGCCCTGCTGGCATACCTGACGCACACCTTGCTTCAACACAGAGCGCACCTGGCTTTCGCCGACACGAACAATATTGCTGCCGTCTGCCTGCACGGACGCGAGGACCGTCTTCTCATCGCCAAGCACGAATGTAGTCTGTGATCCAGCGCCGTCGATTCCGAGAAAATACGCCACGCCTGAAATTATCGCAGAGCCAAGCCATGCGCCGGTTAGAGGAATTGGAGAAGTCACAGCTATCCGTGATAATGGCTCCGCGGAACCAACACTAGTCGACGCCGGATTCCATGAACCTCTTCGACCTTGCGCTGATTGCGGTTTATCTGCTGGGCATTACGCTTTTCGGCCTGCGATTCCGCAAGCGGCAGCGCTCCCTGCGCGATTATTTCCTGGCCGACCGCAACATTCCCTGGTGGGCCATCGCCTTGTCCATCATGGCCGCCGAAACCAGCACGCTCACCGTCATCGGCGTGCCTGGATTGGCTTACGACACCAACTTCACCTTCCTGCAATTGGTGATGGGTTATCTGGTAGGACGGATCATCATCAGCTACCTGCTGCTGCCGCATTACTTCCGCGGCGAACTCTTCACCGCGTATCAACTCATGGAGCGACGCTTCGGGAGACGTTTGCACTCGCTGACCGCCGGCCTATTTCTGGTGACCCGCGCCGCGGCCGAAGGGGTACGCCTGTTTGCGGTTGCACTCGTGGTGGGAATTGCGCTGGGGCCGCTTCTTGGCAACATAAGCGAACTGCAGCGTGACGTGGTATCGATCGGCATTGTTACCCTGCTGACGCTGCTGTACACCTTCGAGGGCGGAATGGCCGCGGTAATCTGGACCGATGTCATACAACTGGCGATTTATCTGGCGGGCACAATCGTTGGCCTGTTCACTATCCTGCACCTGGTGCCCGGCGGATGGGCCACCATCTACGCGCAAGCGGCAAGCGCAGGCAAGTTTCGTGTCTTCGACTTCGCGCCCGACTTCTACCGGACTTACACCTTCTGGTCGGGAGTCGTCGGCGGAGCTTTTCTCACCACCGCAAGCCATGGTACCGATCAACTCATCGTGCAGCGACTGCTGGCCGCTCAGAGCGAAGCGCAATCGAAGCTAGCGTTACTTAGCAGTGGCGTCGCGGTGTTCTTCCAGTTCTCGCTGTTCCTTCTGATCGGCGCCATGCTGTGGGTCTTCTATCGCATCTCGCCACCGGCAATTCCGTTCGACAAGGCCGACCGCATCTTTCCCACTTTTATCGTGACTTACATGCCACATGGCATATCGGGGATTCTCGTCGCCGCCATTCTCGCCGCGGCGATGTCGAACTTGAGTGCGGCACTGAACTCGCTATCCTCTACGTCGATGGTTGATTTCTATCTGCGACGAAGACCGGACACACCCGAGCGACGTCGCGTGTTGCTGTCGCGCCTGGCGACCATCGCGTGGGGATTGGCGCTTTTCGGGTTGGCAATTGTATCGCGCCACGGTGGCAAAGTGGTTGAACTGGGCCTCAGCATCGCGTCCGTCGCTTATGGGGCTCTGCTGGGAGTGTTTCTGCTTGGAGTACTCACGCGTCGCGCCAACGAACAAGGCAGCATGATTGGAATGGCCATTGGTTTCTGTGCGAACTTGTACATCTAGCAAGGGGCCGCAACGCTGCATTGGCTGCAGAGAGTAACCGGCGCACCGTTCGCAAGGCTGGCATTATCACGCCCGATTCCCTTCCCCTGGTACGTGCTGATCGGCAGCGTGATTACCCTCGCCGTCGGGTATAGTTGCAGCCTGTTGCTTGCATCGTCTGACGACGTTGCCCATGGCCCAATCTCCTAACTCGCCCACCAAAGCTCCTACGCTTTCGCGCGATCTCGGGGTCAGCCACGCGACTGCCCTGGTTGTGGGAACACTGATTGGGAGCGGAATTTTCCTGGTTCCGGCCGAGATGATGCAGGCTGTCGGCTCGGCTGGTCTGGTTTATCTGGCGTGGATTGTGGGAGGAGTGCTCTCCTTCGCGGGCGCTCTCACCTACGCCGAACTGGGGGCGATGAAACCGCAAGCCGGCGGTGAGTACATCTACATCCGCGACGCTTACGGCCCGCTACCGGGCTTCCTATATGCCTGGACAACGTTTGCCGTCTCCAAGCCAGCCTCGGTAGCGACCATCACCACCGGATTTGTGCGAATTCTCGGGACCTTTCCGGCTTTGGCCTTCATGAACTACGCGGCGATTCGGTCGCCTCTCCTCATCACCTATGGCCAATTCGTTGCAATGGCTGCCGCAATCGTTATCACATGGCTGAACTACATTGGCGTCAAGCGGGCAGGGGAGTTTCAACTGCTGTTTACGGTGCTGAAAGTCGCCATGATCATCGCCGTGGGTGTACTCGGATTCAGCGCGGCCAGCGGTACCTTTCGAAACTTCGGCACCCATTTCACGGGCGCGACCGGCGGTGTCGCCGGCTTTATGGCCGCGCTGGTCGCAGCGTTGTGGGCTTACGATGGCTGGAACGACCTGAACATGGTCGGAGGGGAGATTCGCGATCCGGGACGCAATATTCCGATCGCTTTGCTCGCCGGTGTGGCGACGGTGGCCGGCCTCTACATGCTGACCAATGCGGCCGTGCAATATGTGCTCCCGGCAGCGGAGATTGCTGCATCACCTGGTCCTGCCTCGGAGGCAACGGCAATCGCGGTGGGACTCTGGGGCGCGGCCATCGTCTCCGCCGGAATGGCGATCTCCATGCTTGTCACTCTGAACGGCACCACCATGAGTGGCGCGCGTGTGCCCTTCGCGCTGGCGCGGGACGGCTATTTTTTTAAGGCCATGGCGGAAGTTCATCCCCGCTTCCATACTCCATCGGTCGCGCTGCTGGTGCAGTTGGCCCTGTCCATGTTTCTCCTGCTGTTTGCAGGCAACTTCAGGCAATTGTTCTCGCTGGCCATTTTTGCTGAGTGGCTCTTTTACATGATTACCGCCAGCGCCGTTTTCGTGCTCCGCCGGAAGGAGCCAAATGCAGCGCGACCGTTCCGTACTTGGGGATATCCCATCGTCCCTTTAATGTTCATTGTGGCCGCAGCCGTGCTGCTCTATTACACATTCATGCAGAACGCGAGGAATTCAGCCTGGGGTGTAGTCGTGATTCTTGCCGGCGTGCCAATTTATTTGTACTTTGCGAGGAAGAAGAAGGCAGTGGTTAGTGGTTAGTGCCCTGCCGATGGGACCTACTGGTTGGGTTTGCTAAATGCTAGTTGCTAGTTGCTTACTGCTACCCATTAGCTGCCGCTTTCACCTGCCTGGCGCGCTCATAAACCTTCACGTATTCGCGGGCTGAGTACATCCAGGAATACTCCTGTGCCATGCCGTTGCGCATGAGCGCCTGCCAGGCGCTTGCATCGGAACGATACAGACCTGTGGCCGACTGTAGGCTCTCCAGCAACGCTTCGCCGGTGTACGCCTTGAACTTGAAGCCAGTGCCCTTCAGGGTTTGCCGATCAAATTGCTCAACTGTGTCGTCCAGTCCGCCCGTGGCGCGCACTACCGGAACGGTCCCATAGCGCATGCTATAGATCTGGTTCAGCCCGCAGGGTTCATAGCGCGAGGGCATCAGGAAGATATCGCTACCAGCTTCAATCTTGTGCGCCAAGGGATTGTCGTAAGCGATCTTCACCGCAAACTTTTGCGGATACTGTTTGTTGAGCTTGCGGAACAAGTCTTCATACTCGCGATCGCCGCTGCCCAGCACCACCATGATGAAGTCCTGCCGCGCTAGGCGATCGGCCACCTGGAGGATTAGATCAAATCCCTTCTGAGCGGCGAAGCGGGATACGATTCCCACCACCGGCAACTGCGTGTCTTCCGCTATACCAAATTCCTTCAGCAGGTCCGTCTTGCATTTTGCTTTGCCGCTGAGGTCTGCGGCTGAGTAGTGCGCCGCGATGAAGCGATCGTTCTCGGGGTTCCATTCCTCATAGTTCACGGCATTGAGAATGCCGCTAACGGTTCCGGACCGCGCTCGCAACACGCCCTCCAGACCGAAGCCATACTCAGCGGTCTGGATTTCCTGGCTATACTTCCGGCTGACAGTGGTGATGTAGTCGGCCATGGTGATAGCGCCTTTGAGGAAATTCACCTTGCCATAGAACTCCAGCTTCGACATGGTGAATAAATCCCACGGCAACATGAGTAGCGGCAGGATCTCAGGCGGAAAGATTCCCTGGTATCCGATATTGTGAATGGTAAGAACGCTGGGAGTATTCGCAAACGCGGGATCTTCGTCGTACAGCGTCTTCAGCAGTATGGGAATCAGGGCTGTCTGCCAGTCGTGGCAATGAAGCACGTCGGGCGTGCCCAGCATCTTGGCCGATTCCAGCACGGCGCGGCAAAATAGCGCGAACCTCTCCGCGTTGTCGTGGTAATCGCCCAAGGGTGTGCCATAGAGCGAGTCGCGGTCGAAGAACGGAGGGTAGTCAATGAAATAGAATTGCACTCCTGCGCGAACGCCCCCGTCGAGGACCGAACAGAAGCGGTAGCGGTCATCGAAGGGAACGGTAATGCTGGAGATTACGACCTGGGGACTGTCGAGTTTGGTCTGCTTGTAGCGCGGCAGGAAGACGGTGACCTGGTGGCCCAAACTGGCGAGCGCCGGCGGCAAGGCTCCTATGACATCCGCCAGGCCGCCAGTCTTGGAAAAAGGTACGCATTCGGATGCCGCAAAGGCGATATTCATGAGACCTCCCGGCGCAAACGGAGATGTGCTTCCGTCGCAACGCCGAACTGCGTAACTGGACTGCGCTCTATGATGTTAGAAATGCCGAAACAGTTGAGTCTAATTGGCGAGTTGAAAGAGGGTCAACGTGGCAAAGACCGCACCGAACAAAGCCGCTGCTGGCACTAAGCGGAAACCGAAACTCGGACAGAACTTTCTCACTGATTTAGGCGCGGCCCGGCGCATCGTCGAGGCCTTGGGAGATGTGTCCAATCGCACCGTCATCGAGATTGGCCCCGGCCGCGGGGTGCTCACCGACGTGCTGGCTATCCGGGCCAGGCGGGTCATCGGCATCGAGCTTGATCGTGTGATGGCAGCGCAGTTGCGCATGCGGTACGCCACCAAGCCAAACGTTGAAATCCTCGAATCGGATTTCGTGGCGGCGGAGTTTACCTCCATAGTCGGCCGCAGGCCGGGGCCGCTGCACGACCTGCGACCCACCCAGCCCGAGACCGTGGACGTAATCGGCAACCTGCCGTACTACATCACCTCCGATATTGTGTTGCGGATTCTGCAGCTGCACCAGAATATTGAGCGCGCGGTGATCATGGTGCAGCGGGAAGTTGCCGATCGCATTGCAGCGGCGCCAGGCAGCCGGGACTACGGACTGCTCTCCGCCACCGTGCAACTGTTCGCCCGTGTCGACAACCTGTTTACGCTGCCGCCGAGTGCGTTCTCGCCTCCGCCGCAGGTCCACTCCAGCGTGCTGCGGCTCACCATGGCTCCCCGGCTGGAAGAATTGCAAGTTGAAGCAGCACCGTTTGTCGCATTTCTAAAGCTTGCCTTCAGTCATAAGCGCAAAACGTTAATGAACAATCTTCGCGGCCAATACAAAGATACGGTCGTTCGTGCAGCTCTGAAGTCGGCCGGATTACGCGCCGACGTTCGGGCTGAGGCTATGCCCCTGGAAAAAGCGGCGGCCGTGTTCCGCGCTTTGCAACGGGCGTAAACTTGCCTCAGAGATCGCTGTAGCGCGCCGCGCGACATGTATACCAACTCCCAGCGCGGCCGCGCAGCAAAGGACTCGGCACTATGGCTACCGCAGTTCGTCAGCCGGCCGTTGCAGGACGCTTTTATCCCGCCAACGCACAGCATCTCCGGGCTGAGATTGAGACCTACGTCACCGCCCGCGCCGATGCTTCGGGGCAGTCCGAACCAAAGATTCACGCTCTGGGCTGCGTCGTTCCGCACGCTGGATACATATACTCCGGACACGTCGCCGGAGCTGTCTATCGCCGAATCGACTTGCCGCAGCGACTGGTGATTCTTTGTCCCAACCACACCGGCCGGGGCCAGCCACTGGCTATCATGAGCGCAGGCGCTTGGCATACGCCATTGGGCAACGCCTCCATCGACGATGCCATGGCAAGTCAGCTGAAGGCGCGCATGCCCCTGCTCTCAGAAGACCCGGAGGCGCATCGCTTCGAGCATGCACTAGAGGTCCAGCTACCTTTTCTGCAGGTGCTCGCGCCGGGTTTTCAGTTTGTGCCCATCACAGTGGGGACCAGCAATTTCGAGGTGCTAAGCGCGTTGGGAGTCGTGATCGGAAGCGTCGCTGGGGAAGCGGGAGAGCCGGTGCTCATCATCGCATCAAGCGACATGAATCACTACGAAAGTGACGACGTGACCCGGGTCAAAGATCGTCGCGCCATCTATCAGATGCTGGCACTCGACCCGCGCGGGTTATACGAGACCGTACATCAGTCCAATATCAGCATGTGCGGATACGGTCCCGCGGTGGTGATGCTGACCGCGGTCAAGAAGCTTGGGGCTCGGCGCGCAGAACTGATTCGCTATGCCACCTCTGGCGACGTTTCGGGAGACCGCGAAATGGTGGTCGGATACGCTGGCATAGCCGTGTATTGAACTTTCTGCTTAACGTACAAAGGCGGCCCGAGAAGGCCGCCTCTTTCCCACTTACAATCGTCACTCAGCGGTGAGAACCACCCGAGCTGTGGCTGGCGGTGGCAGTTGAGTGGCCGGTCGACGTCCCAGGGGCTCCGCCGCTCGGACCGGCGACGCCCGTTCCATATCCGGGACCGACACCCATTGGACTACCCACCGCTATCGGGGCTGGAGCAGGAACCGCAAACACGTGTCCCGACTGTCCGGCATGTCCACCTCCAAAGGCGTTGTAGCGAGCGGCGAACACGTGCTCATTTACAGCGCTGTCCCCCCGGACGGCAGGGCTGTTAAAGCTCCTGGTGACGCCGGTGGCACCCACAGCGCGTCCGTGAATGACACTGCTAAACGCCGGAGACAGGCGGCCGCCGGCGATATAGGGCGTTGAAGTAGCGCTCTTAACTACAATTGTCGGTCTTACAGACTGGGCTGCCGTCACGACCGGAGGAGTAGGCGCTGTCCAACCCGCCGGTGGCTTCGTCACAACTGGCGTGCTCTGGAACCGGTTGTAGGACCAGCCGTTGTTGTAGCCGCCGCCTGGAACCCATGCCCATCCGACCCCGCCGCCTAAGAAAGCCCAAGAACCATAGTGGAAAGGCAGCCATCCCCACGGATACTGCGAAGCAAAAGCGTACCCAAGGCCAGGGGTGAACGCCCACGCGCCAAAAGAGTAGGGATCCCATCCCACCATGGAATTAGCGAAGCCATACGGTTGCCAGACATACCCGTAACCGTTCGCCATAAAGAAATTTCCATAGTAGTTCAGGTCCTGCAATCCATAACCGGACTTGGGACCCGGGTTACCCGGATTAGTGTTGTAGGCCTCCTGATAAGCTTCGCGCTCGCGGTTCCAGGCATCCGCGGGAAGCGGCTCGGCACCGGCCACAACCTTATACTGCGACGGATTCGCGGGATCAAGCGTGAGAGTTTCCTTGCGCTTGATGTTCACCGCCTGTGGCTGGTCCGCCAGTTCAACATTTCCTTTGAATACGGAAACATGCACCTGGTCGGGACTCGATTCCAGCCGGAATTGCGCGTCGCGCTGCACCAAGAAGGTTGAACTGCCACTCTTTATGTCATAGATGTCGTCGCCCTTGGAGCGGGCATCGAGATAAATGACGCCCTTGGCCACTTCGATCTTGTTAATCTTGGCGCCATTGTCGTTCATTGACAGCCCGAGGAACTGGACTTCCGAGTTCTCCGCGATGCGCACCGTGCTTCCGTTTTCGAACTCGACTTCGGCCAGACCATCATTCCCGGTCACGATTCGCACGCCCTGGCTGATCGGCGTATTCAAGATGGCGCGTTCTAATCCTTCTCCCGTTGCCCGGTCGGTCTGCACCTGCCCGCTCAGGTAGCTTAAACGGACAATCCTGACATGCGACTCTGCGAACGCGCCGGTTGTCGCGACCAGCACAAACGCTGCGATCAGTGCTAAAGCGGATTTCAGATAGGGTGCCATACCGTTACTCCTGAGGTGCATATCGCTATTCTACGTCTCGAGACCAGATCGGCGGGGCTGGGATCGCGGCCTCGTCGAGGCCTTCCCTTCTTATGTCTTATTAAACACCAATTGAATGTGAAGTTGTCACAGAAATGTGGAGGGTGCCAAATTCAGTCGCCAATCTAAGGCTGATCTGCAGTTTCCTGCCCCTGGCCGCCTGCGTTCCGCGTGCCCAGCAGCTGTTGAGCAACCTGTCGGCTGATATTCATCATGTTGGGATCGTCGGCAATCTTCCGCAAAATTGGCTCTATCGCATTTAACTCCTCGGCGTAGTGCTTGGCCCTGAGGCCCTCTAAATCCTTTAGCTGGGCATCCAGGCCCAACTTGTCATAGCGGTACCCGAAAGCAAGCTTCCGGCCATAATCGATGGTGTTGGCAATCGACGTAAAGAGGCGTGTCAGTTCCTGCACATCCGTGTTTTGCGACCAGTTGTAGCTGCTCGAACCGTGTACCGTTGCCGACTGATAAGCCAGTGTCTTGTTTCCGGTCTGGGCAATTCGCTTCAGGTGCGAATCTAAATCACCCTTAAAGAAATTGAGTTTCTTGGCCAGACTGAAGATCTTCGTGCGGTTGGCCTCCGACATGGTGAAGCTCTGCTTAAAAAGTTCGCTGTCGCCTCCGGCAGCCGGGTCCGGAGTGGGCGTCCCTTGGAAATGGGTCGTGCCGTCTGCCTGTACCGTGATGCTGTACGTCTGCCATGGAATTCCCTGGCTCCAGTCGAAATTGAAGGTTACGGCTGGCTGGTCGGAAGGAATGGCCTTTTGTTGCGCAGCGACGGGCAAGACCAACAGCAGCGTTACGAAAGCAAAGCACAATCTCATGCTGGGCTGAGATTCTATCCGATTTTCTTGCCACAGAAGCTATTGCAGACTCTTCGCCGTGAATTCAACCGGTGGTTGCATGCTGTCGCCGCAAAGTACCCGCAGTGTGCAAGTGGCAAATGGCGATCGCCAGCGCGTCGGCTACATCCGGCGGCTCCGGGGGCGCGGGCAAAGCCAGCAGGCGTGCAACCATCATCTGCACCTGCGACTTCTCGGCCCTGCCATATCCCACCACCGCCGACTTGATGGAGAGTGGTGAGTAGGCCACAACCTCCAGCCCGGCCTGAGCTGCCACCAGCATGGCAACTCCGCGAACGTGGCCCAGCTTCAGGGCCGACTTAACGTTGACCGCATAAAAAACATCTTCGATCGCGACTTGCTCAGGTGAGTAGGCAGCGATGATTTCGGTCAGCTTCTCGCAAATCTTCTTGAGACGGATTTCCAGCGGTGCCCGCGGCAATAGGCGGATCGCCCCGCTACAGCGGTGATGCAACGCGCCGTCATCGTCCTGCTCGACCACACCGTAGCCGGTATATTCGCCGCCGCAATCGATTCCGAGGATGCGCATGAGCTTCCAGCCTGTCGCGAGTGTAGCAGCAGAAGCGGAAAATTCGGCGGGGAAATCGGTGTATGCAGCGGGCTGGTAAATAGGATTCGACGCCCTGATTCTTAACCACGGATCTGCACGGATGAACACGGATTTCTTGTTTTTCTCAAGACTCAAAAAATCAAACCCGTGAAAATCCGTGGACATCCGTGGTTGATTTGGTTTTCCTCTTTGACCGTTTGCGTTGTTGTCATTGGGGGCCGGCTTCGGCCCGCGAGAGATCTGCTGTTTCCGACTTTTTCAGCAAACTGTGAAGCCGCGCCCCTTCAACCGTCCCATCCGGTCTACCGGAACTGCTCACGGACGCCGCGACGAGCCTGAGTTCACCTTCGTGCGCCAACTCAGTCGGCCAGTTACCATCAACCACAGCATTCGGAAGTCGCTGATGAACGACCAGAACGGATGTCCGAAAGTGGCTGGCGTGTTCTTTTCCAGCAGGAAGTGACCGGCCCATGCAAAACCGTAGCCGAGCGGTATCCATAGCAGCGCATACCAGGGATGGTCCGTCACAAAGGCAAGAATCGCCACGATGAGACCCAGGCTGGTGCCAATAGCGTGCATCCAGCGATTTCCTGGTTCGCTGTGCTGTTCCAAGTAAAAGCTGAAGAACTCGTCGTAGGACCGAAATGTCCGCGCTTCAGACATGGCAACCACCCTTTTGCCGAGCAGTCCAGGACGGGCCGCCCCTCTCGCGACAGTTTACCCTCCCTGCAGAAATCCCGCGATAGCTTTACTATTTCTGTGGGGGGTTCTGCCGAACATGAGAATTGGAATTTTGACCGGCGGTGGAGACTGTCCTGGACTAAATGCGGTCATCCGCGCTGTAGTGCGGAAAGGCGCCATGCACTATGACGACCAGTTTGTCGGCTTCATGGAAGGATGGCGTGGGGTCTTCGAGAACAAGACGATGGAAGTGGATATGGAGGCGATTTCCGGCATTCTGCCGCGAGGTGGCACCATCCTGCGCACTTCGCGGACTAACCCAGCCAAGCGCGAAGGCGGACTGCAGCATTGCATGGAAGTCTTGCGGGCCAACCGCGTCGAGGCCCTGATCACCATTGGCGGAGACGACACCATGAGCGTGGCGCAACGCATGTTCGAAATGGGCCTGAAGGTGGTCGGCGTTCCCAAGACCATCGACAACGACCTAATGGGCACTGACTTCTGTTTTGGTTTCGACACCGCCGTGAACACTGCGACCGAAGCCATTGACCGGGTGCATACTACTGCGGAAGCTCATCAGCGCGTGATGGTGGTGGAAGTGATGGGCCGCGATTCCGGCTGGATTGCGATGTATAGCGGTATTGCGGGAGGGGCGGACGTCATACTTATTCCCGAGCGGCCCTTCGACATCGAAGAGGTCGCTGAGCGCATCCGCATCCGCCATGCGCGCGGCCGTTACTTCAGCATCGTCGTGGTGGCAGAGGGAGCGAAATTCGCCAGCGATGCGGATACGCCGCAAGGCGCGGCGGTGGTCACCGATATGGGTAAAGACGAGTTTGGTCACGTGCGCTTGGGCGGCATCGGCCAGATCCTGGCGCGCGAGCTCGAACATCGCACCGGGCTCGAGACCCGCAATGTCGTCCTTGGACACATTCAGCGCGGCGGCAGCCCCAGCGCTTTCGATCGTGTGCTGGCGTCGCGCTACGGAATCGGCGCCATCGATCAGGTTCACAAAGGCGAATTCGGAGTCATGGTCGCACTCCGGGGCACGGACATCGTAGCGATCCCCTTGATCGATGCCATCCACAAGACTCGCCCCGTGGATCCAGAACTGGTGGAAGTGGCAATGGGATTGATCGATCCCATTCCTACTATCTCGGTCAACAAGTAAGTACGGCCCAGGAATGCCTTGGAGGTCACTGATGCACCGTCACCCAGCGCCGTGGCTGCTCGCCACGGCGATAATTTGCTGCGCGTCGGCAATGGCGCAAAGTCCTTTTGCTCCGAAAGTTTCAGGGCCGCTATCACAGCGAGTCGTGGCCTACCAGATTGACGCGAAGTACGATCCGCCGAAACACACGGTTGAGGCCACCGAGACACTGACCTATCACAACCTGACTGGTCAGCCGCTGGATACCTTTCCGTTTCACCTCTATCTGAATGCATTTCAGCAGAAGTCCACGTGGATACATGAGGCCCACCGTGACGGCAACTTCCGCACCAGCAGCCTGGCGGAGTGGAAGCCTAAGGACTACGGGGCGAATGAGGTGAGTGCTTTCGAGGTCGTCGGCATGGGCGACCTCACCAAGCAGCTGAAGTTCATCTCGCCAGACGATGGCAATCCCGACGACAAGACGGTCTTTCAGGTGAAACTGCCACATCCGGTCGCTCCCGGCGAAAGTGTGCAGTTCAAAATCACGTTCAAGGCGACCTTTCCCGAAGTGATTGCTCGCACCGGATACAAACGCACCTTCCTGCTCGCTGGGCAGTGGTTCCCCAAGGTCGGGGTCTGGTGGCACGGACAGTGGAATTGTCATCAGTTCCATGCCCTCACCGAGTTCTTCGCCGACTTCGGTACTTACGACGTGAAGATCACGCTGCCGAAGGATTACATCATCGGCGCAACCGGTGTGCAGACCGGCAATACCGACAACGGCAACGGCACCAAAACCGTCGCTTTCCATGCGGAAGACGTGCACGATTTCGCCTGGACCGCCGATCCGAATTTCAAGGTCGTAGAAAATACTTTCGACGGCAGTGTCGGCCCGGTGAAGATCAGGCTGCTCACCTATGACAGCCACAAGGGTTCCTGGCAGCCCTACATCACTTGCGTCAAAGAGAGCATGAAGCGGTTCGATGAATGGTACGGTCCCTATCCTTACGCGCAGCTTACGGTGGTCGATCCCCCGCATGGCGCGGGTGAAGCCGGGGGCATGGAGTACCCCACATTCATCACCGGCGACAGTGGCTGGTTCATCCCAAAGGGAATTCACCTGATCGACTTGGTCACCGAACACGAGTTCGGCCACCAGTATTGGTACGGCATGGTTGCCACCAACGAATTCGAGAACGGCTGGCTGGATGAAGGCATCAACAGCTATACCGAAGTGAAAGTGCTGGACAACATGTACGGCGCGAACGCCAGTGTCATTAACTTGCTGGGGGCACAGTTGGGAGAGCGTGGACTGCAGAGAATAGACTATCTGTTCACCCCTGACGCAGATCCGCTTTCGCGGCCTAGTTATACCGATGTGAGCATGAGTTCCTACGGCGACATCACCTATGGCAAAACCGCGACCATGCTGGTCACATTGGAAACCATCCTCGGCGAGCAGACGCTGAAAAATGCACTGCATACCTATTTCATGCGGTATCGCTTCACCCATCCCACACAGGAAGACTTCATGCGTACGGTGAACGAAGTTGCCGGCCAGGATTTGAGCTGGTACTGGAACCAGGCGGTATACGGAACCCAGATACTGTACTACGAGGTCGAACGCGCCGACTCCAATCCGGTGAAGTGGTACGACGACAATCTGAAAGAGAAAAAGGGCGAGACGGAGTATGAGACCCAGGTCATCCTGCATCGCAAGGGCGACTTTATCTTTCCGGTAGAGGCGGAGGTGAAGTTCGACAACGGCGAGAGCACTCGTGAGCGTTGGAACGGAAAGGACCGCTGGGTACGATATGTCTATCACAGAAAAGCCAAAGTGAAGTCGGTGCAAATCGATCCGGATTACCAGGTCACGCTGGATAGCGATTATCTAAATAATAGCCGGGCCACGGGATCGCAGCATGGAGCGATTCATAAGATCGGAATGTACTGGCTGTTTCTGACTCAATTCATGGCCCAGTGCCTAAGCTGGTTGGCCTAATAAGGAGGAGAGACCATGGCAGACAACGAAAAAGCTTCTTCGGTTGGCGCAGGTTTCAGCCTTCTCTGGCGCCGGCAAGGTGTGCTCTGGTGGTTGTTCGTGGTGAACGTCGTATGTGGCGCCATGGGAACGGTCGCCGCTGTGAAAGCGCTGCACCACGCGCTGGGTCACAGTTTGGCCGGACAGCCTCTCAGCAAAGGCTTTGACTTGGGAATGTTCATCGAGCTGTTCCGTCTGCCGGACGTCAGCCTGATGCGCTCTTCAACCACCTCATATCTCTTCGCCTTCGTGTTTTTCCTCTTCATGTTGTTTGTCAGCGGTGGGATTCTGGAAACCTACCGGCAGGACCGCCGGCTGAACACTGGCGAATTCTTCGCTTCCTCAGGGGCATTCTTCTGGCGTTTCGTGCGACTGATGCTGCTATCGATTATTCCCTTCCTCATTGCTGGCTCTATCTATCAGAGCCTCGACAAGCTGGCGAACTACGCTGGAGACAGGGCAATCGCCGATCAGGTTGGCATCTTCCTCGGGTTCGCCGCCATGATCGTGTTTGTGCTGCTCGCTCTGGCCGTGCGCCTTTGGTTCGATGTAGCCCAGGTGCGAGCCGTGGCCCTGAACCAGCGCGGCATGTGGCGCAATACCTGGAGAGCGTTCAGCATCACGATTCATGACCTTCCCAGCCTGTACTGGATGTATTTCCGCATCAGCCTGTTCGCGTGGATCACGCTCGCCATCGGGCTCGTGATCTGGGCCAAGCTGCCACCGACAGCTACACCAGTCACATTTGTTCTGTTGGAATTAATTCTCCTGGCGCAATTAGTGACGCGACTCTGGCAATTGGCCAGTGCGACCGTCTGGTACAAGGACTATGCGGAAGTAGTCGCGGCCGAATCAGTGGCTTTCACCCCATCGCAGCCGGAAGAGGTGATCGTCGTAGCCGAAACTACCGTGGTTGCTGAAACGGATTTGCCGCCGGTCGGCGAGCCCAAGACACCGCTGAAGGATGGGTTAGAACCGGGCGAAGATATCAAATTCAGAAACGATCTTTGAGAATTTGTTGAAGGTCGAGGCCTGTCCACAAAAATAACGGGGCGCATCGCGCCCCGTATCGAGAACAACTCCGAATCCCGCTACTCTTCTTCCTGCAGCCGGGCAATTACGCCCAGATCTTCCAAGGTCGTAACATCGCCCTTGACTTCTCCGCTGGAGGCCAGTTCACGCAGCAGGCGCCGCATGATCTTGCCGGAGCGCGTTTTGGGCAACTGGTCCGTGAAGCGAATGTCATCGGGCTTCGCCATTGACCCGATCTCTTTCGCAACCCACTGCCGCAACTCCTCCTTCAACTCGGGCGACGGCTGATGTCCCATCTCGAGCGTTACGAACGCTGCTACAGCCTGTCCCTTCATTTCATCGGGACGGCCGACTACCGCAGCTTCAGCGACCTTCTCGTGGGCCACCAGCGCCGATTCGATCTCCATCGTACTCAACCGGTGTCCGGACACATTGAGCACGTCGTCGACGCGGCCCATGATCCAGAAGTAGCCATCCTTATCTTCGCGGGCGCCATCGCCGGTGAAGTACACGCCGGGAATGTCAGACCAGTACTGCCGAATATAGCGATCCGGGTCGTTGTACACCGTGCGAAGCATTGCCGGCCACGGCTTCTTGAGCACCAGGTATCCGCCGGATCCCAGCGGAACACGCTCGCCGCTGCGAGTCACAACTTCGGCTGAGATCCCGGGGAATGGACGTGTACCGGAGCCGGGCTTGGTAGCCACTGCACCCGGGATAGGCGTGATCATGATCATCCCCGTCTCGGTTTGCCACCAAGTATCCACGATCGGGCAACGGTTCCCGCCAATCACCTCGCGGTACCACATCCAGGCTTCAGGATTGATGGGCTCACCCACGGTGCCGAGCAAACGAAGGCTGGTCATGTCATGCTTCTTTGGCCATTCTTCACCCCATTTAATGAAGGTGCGGATAGCTGTCGGCGCGGTGTAAAGGATGTTGACTTTGTGCTTTTCGATGATCGCCCAGAAGCGATCGAATGCCGGCCAGTTGGGTGCTCCTTCGTACATCACCACGGTTGCGCCGTTCTGCAGCGGACCATAGACGATGTAGCTGTGTCCCGTGACCCAGCCGATGTCTGCTGTACACCAGAACGTGTCTTCGTCCTTCAGGTCGAAGACCCATTTACTCGTGATGTAGGTTCCAACCGAATAACCTCCGGTCGTGTGAACAATACCCTTCGGCTTTCCCGTCGTGCCAGAGGTGTAAAGAATGTAGAGAGGATGCTCAGAGTCAAGTTCTACAGCCGGACAGTTATCGCTGGCTTTGGCCATCAACTCGTGCCACCAGTGGTCGCGGCCTTCCTTCATGATTTGCTCGGAGCCCGTGCGCTTGAACACGACCACATGTTTCACTGACGGACAGCGGTCCATCGCTTCATCAACTGCTGCCTTCAGCTTCACTTCTCCGCCGCGGCGATACGATCCATCCTGCGTAACCACGGCCGTCGCTTCCTGGTCGGTAATGCGGTCCACCAGTGCGTTCGCCGAGAAACCGCCGAAAATCACCGAGTGCGGCGCACCGATGCGCGCGCAAGCCAGCATGGCGATGGCCAGCTCGGGACACATGCCCATGTAGATGACGACTCGATCGCCGGACTTCACTCCTAGAGACTTCAGCACATTGGCAAACTTCTTCACTTCAGTGAGCAACTGCTGGTAGGTGAGAGTCGTGACCTCTCCGGGTTCGCTCTCCCAGATGATGGCAGCCTTATTCTTGCGCCACGTCTCGCAGTGCCGGTCGAGACAGTTATAGGAGAGGTTGATCTTGCCACCGACAAACCATTTTGCCCACGGCAGGTCCCACTCCATAACTTTGTCCCAGGGTTTGAACCAATGCAGGTCGCGTGCAATATCGGCCCAGAAAGCTTCCGGGTCGGCAGCAGCGCGGGCGCAAATCTTGTCATACTGCTCTTTACTCTTTATGTGTGCGTTCTTGCTGAATTCTGGGGGAGGTGGGAAACTGCGTGTTTCGGTGAGAATCGAATCAATGTTTGGGCCCGCTGCCTGCGATGTTGACGACATTAAAATGCCTCCGATGAATCGTTTTGTTGGCGCTAATACTGTACTGCATTGACGGGCCGATGTAATGCATTTTGACCCGTCTCCGGGAGATTACCGCTGGAACTCCAAGGGTCCGGCCCGGTCCTTCTCGCGGTCCGGAAATTCCATTACGATTTGCTTCACTTGCCCTTGAGAGGTCCCGCTGCTACGGGCTGATTGTCCAGGGCTGCCCTCATCTGATGCCATGCGTGCCGGGCATCCTCTACCGAGCCTTCGTCCTCGATGGTAGTAATGTCGCCCGGATTCTTCTCCTGGGTGACCGCCTTCAACACGCGCCGCATGATCTTGCCGCTCCGCGTCTTGGGCAGCATGTCCACGAAGTTCAGCTCTCCTATGACCGCAACCGGCCCCAGCTCGTGACGCACTTGCTCAAGTAGCTTCTGCCTCAGTTCGTCCGAGGGAATAAAGCCCTGTTTGAGCATCACGAAGGCTGAGATCACTTCGCCGCGTAGTTCGTCGGGGCGGCCTATGACTCCCGATTCTGCGACCGCAGGATGGCCAAGCAGAGCGGTCTCAACTTCGATGGTGCCAATGCGATGACCGGCAATCTTGATGATCTCATCGGCACGGCCGGCGAACCAGACATAACCGTCCTGATCGATTTGCGCCGAGTCGCCGGTGTAATAAACACCGGGAATGATCTGCCAATAATCGCGTCCGTAGCGTTCCTTTTCACCCCACAACTCCGGGGTCAATCCAGGGAAAGGCCGCTTGATCACCATGATGCCCTTTTCGTTGACGCCGCACGGCGTGCCATCGAGCGCCACGACTTCGGCGTCAATCCCTGGCATAGGTACCGTCGATGAGCCTGGCTTGATCGGCAACATCCCTAATCCATAAGGATTGCCAAATACCGGTCCGCTGGTTTCCGTCTGCCACATGTGATCGATAACCGGAATCTGGTTCTTGAAAATCTTCTTCTGCAGCCATTCCCAAGCCGGCGCGTTTAAAACTTCGCCCGCGCAAAACACCCGTTCCAGATACTTGTAGTCGATACTCCCGAAGGGCCCATCGCCGTAGCGCATCAACAATCGCACCGCGGTTGGCGAAGTGAAAATTCCAGTGACTCGATACTCCTCCATCAGCGTCTTCCACGTGCCCTCGGGCGTCGGATAATCAAGTGCCCCTTCGAAAACCACCGTGGTCGCACCCGCAATCAACGGAGCGTACACGATGTAGCTGTGGCCCACGATCCAACCGATATCAGACGTTGACCACCAGACATCAGTCGGCTTCAAGCCGAAAAGCCACTGTCCCATGCTATGAATGTGGACTTGATAGCCGCCATGGGTGTGGACGGCCAACTTGGGAGTCGCGGTCGTGCCTGAAGTGGCGAGGATGAACGCCGGCTCGTTGGCTTCCATCTGCACGTAGTCGCCGCTCTCACCTGCGCCATGCTCCAAAAACTGCTCCCAAAGAATATCGCGCCCCGGTCGCATGGGAGTTTCTCCGGCAGTCCGCTTAAGAACGACCACATGCTCGACCTTGTCGCCAGCACTGTCCAACGCCTCATCAACAATCTCTTTCAGGCGGGTGTCTTTGCCCTTGCGATAGGTGACGTCGGCGGTAAAGACCAACTTCGAGCCGCTGGCTTGAATGCGGTCGCCCAGCGCCTTCGCGCCGAATCCGGCGAACACCACCGAATGAATTGCGCCGATGCGAACAGTCGCCAACATCAGGATGATTGCTTCCGGGGATGTCGGCATGTAGATGGTGAGGCGATCGCCCTTCCTGATGCCCATGCCGCGCAATGCCTTGGCCGCCCGCTCCACTTCGTGGAGCAGATGTGCATACGTGTAGACGCGCCGCTCGCCTCGTTCGTTGATGTAAATCACCGCCGCGTGCCCGCCCCAGCCGCGCTTTACGTGGTAATCGAGAGCATTGTAGGCCAGGTTGGTCTGCGCGCCGACATACCACTTGAAGGTAGGAGGATTCCATTCCAACACCTTGTCCCATTTACGAAACCATGGCAGTTGCTCCGCCGCCCGTTCCCAAAAATCTTCCGGATTTTGCTTTCCTTCTTCGATCCACTTCTGCGCCACTGGACTTATGAGTCCATGCGCGGAATGAGGAGCGGCCTCCTCAACAGCGGCCTTCATTGTGTCGTGTGCTTCCGGAATTGTCGTTGCACTAGCCATAGGGGACTCTCCTCTTCAACCGCCGGGCGGTGTAAACACCCGAGTAACTCAAACCTTCCAACCAAAAACTTGGCCGGACCGCTTCGCGCCATCCGGCCAGCATCATTGCTTCACACGTGCTTGGGACGCCGCGCCATGAACTCAGCCAACAGCGCCACAGCGGCAAGGACCGCCGCTGTATAAAACGCCATCTGGTAGTCCTTGTACTTGTCGAACAGGACGCCGCCGATTCTGGGTCCGATAATTCCGGCCACGCCCCACGCCGTAAACAGCATGCCGTAGTTCATGCCGGCATTCTTTGCGCCGAAGAAATCAGCCGTGGCTGAGGCATTCACCGACAGCTGCGTGCCATAGCACCAGTACACGATAAACACCATTACATATAGGAAAGCCACTGAACCGCCCGCCAGGTAGAGCACCGGCATCGAGACCATGGAGATGGCAATCATCAGTCGCAATACGTTCAATCGGCCCAGGGCGTCCGACATCCATCCTGACAAAATTCGTCCAGAGGCGTTGCCGGCGGCTCCTACCACCAGCGTCAAGGTCAACAGCGCTGCACTGGGAATGTGCACGCTTTTGGCGAATGGCACCAGCTGGCTGATCACCATCAACCCGGCAGAAGTTCCCAACGCGTAGGCGATCCACATGAAGTAAAAGGCAGGGGTCCGCAACACCTCGCTGGGGGTGAATTCCTGCGTGGTCGCGCTTGTTTTCGCCGTCGCCGGCGCGGGCGTCCATCCAGCGGGCTTATACCCGGCTGGAGGATTCTTCAGCAAGAAAGCTCCAATCACAGTCATGACCAGGAAAATTGCTCCCAGGATCATGAATGTCGTGTGCACACCGTAGTTGGGGATAAGGTACAAGTTGGCCAGAGGCCCGAACAGCGCTGACCCGGCGCCATATCCGCCGACCGCCAGTCCGATTGCCAAACCGCGTTTGTCGGGAAACCACTTTGCCATGACCGGAATCGGGGTTGAATATCCGAAGCCGTTGCCCAGTCCTCCAATCACGCCGAAACAGATGAACAGATACATTAGGCTGTGGGTGAATGCACACAGGAAGAATCCGAGGCTCACCAGGATTGCTCCGGTGAGAGATATCCAGAAGGGGGTAGTGGCTCAATTTGAAATGCCGTCCGCTTGCGTCTGCTCCAGAATTATGGCATGGTGCGGGCATGGCGAAGCGCTCCAGCACCAAGCGTGATTTCATGCAGATTGCCCGTGAAGTGGTAGAAAAGGCAATCGGCGAGCACATGGACGGAACCCCCCTCGAACCGGATACCCGCGACCCGCATTTTGTTGCCATCGGCAGGGCTGGCGGCAAGAAAGGCGGCAGGGCCAGAGCCGAGAAGCTATCCCCCAAGCGCCGCTCCCAGATAGCCAAGAAAGCCGCAAAAGCCCGCTGGAATAAGCCGTAGAGAATGATTTCCCTGCTACCTGCCGCATAATTCCCCGTCAGTGGAAAACTGCTTGCGCCCGCTGTACTACGTGGAGTATGATCCCTGCATTAGCCACGTAGGGGGGAAATCGCATGGCAATCAACCTGGCTGCGCTGGACGAGAAAATCCGAAAGCTACAGCTCATCCGAAGTTTGGCGTCCGACCCGGGGCTGGCTCACTTGTTGGAAGACCTTGTCACCTCTAACGGTAGCGCCCCGTCAGCGCCCCGTGACGTTGCCCCCAAGAAGCGCAAGGGCATCAAGTATGACGTTCTAAACTTCGTCGGTGATGCGGGCAGCATTGGAGACTATCGAACAGCGCGGCAGATCACCGACAAAATGGAGGAAGCTAAACACAAGTTTGGATCGAAAGATCACGTCGGCACTGTCCGAGAGAATTTGCGTGAACTGGAAAAAGATCGCCTCGTGGAAAAACACGGCACCGACGCTGATGGGGCAGTTATATGGCGAAAGACGCCCTAAAACTCTTGGAGGAAAGGGAACGGGCCGCATAGAGCGGCCCGCCATCAAGGGCTCACAGGATTCCCCGGCCCGAAGTTAAAGGCTTGGGAACAAAGGAGGTCCACCATGCTTTATATGGTGTTCCTCGCAATTGAGAACGGGTCAACGTTCTCAATTGCCGTGGTGAATGCCCCGTTCGCGCTTACGCGCGGCGGGGCAACCCGTGCCCTTTTGCGTCTTTAAGCATAACCCTAACAGCCCCCTTGGGGTCAAGCATTTTTGCGCACCACTCACGTGGCTAACGGGGTTACTTACTATCCCGCCCACTGGCATTTTTTGCTTGACACCCCCCGTGCTCAAGCATATAGTTCATTTTATGAATCGCCTCACAAAAGAGCAGCAAATCCGGGTGGTAGCCGCATTGGTAGAGGGCAACAGCATTCGCTCCACGTCCAGAATGACGGGCGTGGCCCGGAACACGATCACCACTCTTCTGCTCGATGTAGCTGAGGCATGTTCGGCCTACCATGATCGCAGCGTCCGCAAAGTGCGCGTTCGCCGCTTGCAGTGCGATGAAATCTGGGCCTACGTCGGAGCGAAGAAAAAGAACGTAACACCCGAGCAAGAGACGAAGGGCTGGGGCGATGTGTGGACGTGGACGGCAATCGACGCGGATACAAAGCTGTGCGTCACCTACTACGTGGGAGATCGCGGCAAATATTCCGCCTATAACTTCATGCGCGACGCTGCGAACCGCATCCTTGGCCGTCCCCAGATCACCACGGATGCACATAGACCCTATTTGCAAGCCATCGAAGACGCGTTTGGAACGGAAGTTGACTACGCTCAGCTACACAAGATTTTCGGTGCAGCGACGCCTGACGAGTCGCGATACAGCCCTGCAACCTGTATCGGCTGCGATATGAAGACTGTCATGGGGAACCCCGACCCGAAGCATGTGAGCACTAGCTATGTTGAGCGTCAGAACCTCAGCATGAGAATGGGCATCCGGCGATTCACGCGCCTGACGAACGCTTTCAGCAAGAAGGTCGAAAACCATGCCGCTGCCGTGGCACTCTGGTTCGGCTATTATAATTTCTGTCGCGTCCATCAGACCCTCCGAGTAACGCCTGCGATGGAAGCTGGAATCAGCGATCACGTTTGGAGCATTGAGGAAATGTGCTCGCTCCTGCCAGAAGCGGAATCGGCAGCCAAGCGGACTGAGAAGAATCTGCTATTGAAAGCACTCGCCGGGGAGTAATATGTACCAAACCTAGGACACCCTGGTGCGACTTGCCAGCTACGTATTCGCGATTCTTCTGCTAGCACCGAGTTTGGGTGCCGCCGCCAATCCCAATTTCTCTGGAACATGGCAAGCAACGGTGAATAATCAGCCTGCAATTACCCTTTCGATCCTTGAGGATCAGGGCGCAATTCGCGGTGAGGTCGCTTTCTACGAGCAGACCAATAATGGAGACGGTACATGGCGGGTGGCTGGAAAATTGACCGTGCCTCTACTTTCCCCGAAGGTAAAGGGAAACGCCCTCACGTTTCACGCGCAGTATTACAAATCCCGCCACAATGCTGATTTGGGCATTGCTGAATATCGACTGGTGCCCGACGGACCCAATACCTCTGTCCTCAGCGGCATCGGACATCGACACATGAAAACGCCTCTTCGGCTAATCCGCCAACAATAGTCCTGTGGAAATCAAACTGACCCACTACCCAGAAGGGCCCAAACTTGTCCTGGAGACGACCAGCGACAATGAAAGTCAGCGCGAACACCACGACCGCGATGGTAAACACCATGGAAGTGTCGGCGCGCTTCCATCCAAATTCCTTCTCCAGGGGTGCCACAAAGACACTCCAGGCATAGAGCGTGCCCAGGGCAATGTTCATCATCAGTCCGCCGGCCACGCGCCACCAGCGATTCAACCCGGTGCTGCCAATCTCAATCGACTGAGCGTTTGCTGTTGCTGTTGCTAAAGCCATCTCAATTTCTCCCTTCCTGCTGGCCACGAACGTTACTAAATGCGATCTCCTGAGAACCTGTGTGCTGCCTTAATACCCCCGCCTGATCTGGGCTGAATCATGCCGAGTTACAAAAACCGTCGGCGGGAGGCGACTTGGGGTAGAGGAGAGTGGTCCAAGATCCTCATCCTTACGGTGCAAGGTCGCAAACCGAAATTAGGATTTCAGCCTTCCGTCCGTGAACGTGGGTTCGCCGGCCGGACCCGACAGGATGAAGTTATGAGACCTTCGCCTCCCGCCTATTGAGCCGTTGTGGGCGGAATTTTCCTTCGCGCGATGGGCAGAGGTCTGTGATTCCGGATACGGGTGCTTGTGATGTGGGTCACCCGGCGGCCCCC
The DNA here is from genome assembly GCA_963748225.1 of uncultured Acidobacteriaceae bacterium. Classification (GTDB taxonomy): domain Bacteria; phylum Acidobacteriota; class Terriglobia; order Terriglobales; family Acidobacteriaceae; genus Bog-257. The sequence continues at coordinate 69,428 of CAVVHW010000002.1, read as the reverse complement.
GCACACGCGCCAAAGGCAGATTTCGGTCCCGGAAAATCGGTAGTGCGCTACTTTGAATCATCCTCTCAAATCGAAACTCCGCACACGGCAGTAAAATTGCTATAGTGTCGCACGCCCTACACAATTCCGAGCCGTTTGGACTCCGCTTCGATAGCCACCAGGATGCTTTGGACTTTGCGGCCCAGTCGGTAAAGAGTTCCAAAGACTTCCTTGCCAGCCACGACCTTGATTTCGCCAAACGCTACGAAAATGGCGAAATCGAACTCGTAATCGAACTTCGCTGCAGGGCCAAAAGTGATAAGCACCATCTCGTTTTTTACGCTGTCCCATACATGGGGGTCGGGCATGTTGAAGAAGCCGGTTCCCGCCGCAGCGCCCCTGCGCCGAACCTGACCGACTCCAGTGGGAACGGCGATCTTGTGCTTGTCAGTGACGGCTATTTCGTTGAGTGCCCAGAGAAGGGCGTCTCCTCCAGGGTAAGGCTGGAACCCGCAAAAGAGAGATTGGACTTGCTGCGGTATATCCTTGGACCGTCCAAGCGCATTTGCCATCTGACCTACACTCCCAGCGAACGGGAAGGCGGTACATTTCGGGTCGGTGCCGGGGGCAACTGCAAGGGCGACGGCGTATCCAGCGTTGTCCAGGGCAGCACGGAGATTCTGCGCGACATCTCCGGCTGCGTCGCCGATGCCTTCTGGAAGCGCTTTAGTCAGCTTGATCTTGTGAACCTGATGGTCAGGCTTATCAGGGTGCGGCTCAATCACTCTTTCGTATGGATTGGAGTCTTGGAACTCGACAATTTCCCGCTGCAAGTCGGCCATGTGTTTTTCAGCCCTTGCGATCTTTCGCCGCGAACTGTCAAAAGCGTCTGACATAGGCATTACGCAGCTATGGGGTCGGAATCTCGCTGCCTTTCGTAGGACTCCCACAGGGCAACCAAGTCTGCAACACTCCACAGCCGATCTGTGACGCCAGCGGCTTGCGCGGGGGATGTGCGCAACGTACGGTGAATCTGGATGAAGTTATAGGCGAAATAATTGAGCGCCACAGACGCGGCGTGGTTGCGGAGCTTGCGAGAGAAGCCGTTAGACAAACGGGTGTAGCGCCGCATCTTTGTGCGAACCGTCCAGTTCTGGCGCTCCACGTAGCTAGTCGAGATGTGCTTTGGGTCGGCATTGCCGATCACGTCCCGCACTTCGATGCCGATGACCTGCGACGGTGAATAACGGGTTTCGTTTTCCAGCGCAGACCCATAGATTTTCTGCAATATCGAGTAGTCCACATCGCGCCCAAAGGCAGTTTCAACGGCTTCGACATAGGGCCGATGGCCGTCAGTCGTAACCTGCACGCGATTCTTGAGACGCGAGGAGAGATCACAAACGAAGTCAACGGCGGTGCGTGTGTCGCGTTGGCCGAGCTTCCAGACGGGAACTAATTTCGAGTCGGCATCAACCGCAGTCCACAGCCAGATGTCGCCAGCGTCAGGATGGGCTTTAGCGATCTCTTCGGTGCGGTTCTTCTCTTTGCAATAGATCCAGCACCACATCTCGTCAAGCTGCAAGCGCTGTGAGTTGAGATTGCGGAACACCTTGTCCTGATAGTCGACACAGACCTCGCCAACTTCAACCAGAACGCGCATAATGGTTTTCATGGCAACGCCCGTCAGTCTGACGGTTGAGCGGATGGAACATCCCTCGATTAAACACCCGATGACCTGCACTCTCTTCTCACTGGTTAAGCGGTTCATAATGATGCAATCATACTAAACCGCTTTAGCATTGTCAAGAGAAATCAGGCGCGACACCGCTTAGGACAGCGAGAACACTTCTCGCACACTTACAAGCTCGAACGATGGCTCAAATGGATGCCCATTACCGCAAACAGTATTTGGCGACGCTTCCTTGGCAAGTGCGGCTAAAACTCGTTCTGTTTGATACTGCCAAGTTGCGATATACAGTACGTGACGAAGTTCGCAGCTGCCGCGGCCGCATCGGTGTTCTACGCGAAAGAATGAAGGGCTGGCTCCCATTCCAGTTGGGAGGTTTGCCTCTAGCTGCCAGTTGTGAGGACGTCCGGTCTGCACATCCTTGCTCCCATACTGGCTTACTCGCTTGCAACCGAGACATAGAACGAATGATTTCCAAGTTTCCGTGGGCATCGGATGGCGATGTTCTAATCTTCCTAGAGGGTTGGCATCTGGGAAGGGCATATGCGCAAAGCAGAGCGGACATTTTAGATACAGAAACGGTTCGATTCCCATAGCGCTTTACACGGCGGAGGGCCGTCACCCCAATGAGCGGGCCTTATTTAGTAGCCACTGCCTCACAGCGAGAGTTATCAAGAGGATCATGTGTAAGGCGGCCAACCATCCCGGAAACGGCCTACCTTTAATTAGCAGGTTAGCGTCGATCGCCATCAAGAAGCTGGACAACGAGATGACCACAATAGCCAGCGCAATCGTTCTCTTATCTCTTTTCACACTAGGCCTGTCCATTGCTATGCCTTTTCCCCGGTGATTTTGCGCTTAGCCCAGCGTGCCTTCGAGGCTTTAACCGCCGCTTCCCGGCGCTGTTCCGCAGTCATGGTGACGAGACGGCGCTTGCCGCCGATGGCCCCGCCCTTGCGGCCCATAGCGGACATGACGCGGGAGATTTCGGAACGGGAGATTTTGGGCGGGGACGACTGCCGATCTTCGGTGGCGGTCAAGTGCCGCACCATTTGAAAGGCAGCCTGGTTTATATCGGACGGGCGCGCGGCTTTGCTTAAACGCTTTGGCATGACCTAAGTATGGCACAGGTCATCCCGAAAAATCTACGCCCGTGGAAATCGAAAGTAGCGCACTACCGGAAAATCCACTTGTATCTTGGCGGTTGCCTAAGGTGATAACATACAAGTATCACCCGGAGGCTATCGTGGGGTCACCTTACGGCTTTGAGCTGGTAGAGAATTGCCTCATCTGTAAGCTGCGTAGCGACAGCTTCTTTTGCTCGCTTCCGAAGACTGCCCTGGAAGCGTTCGACAAGATGAAATACACCGCCTCTTATCCGGCGGGCGCCGTGCTCTTTGTGGAAGGACAGTCCCCTCGCGGAATCTACATGCTGTGCAAAGGCCGGGTGAAACTCTCCACCACTTCCGCCGAAGGCAAAACGCTCATTCTGAAAATTGCTCAGCCGGGTGAAGTCCTCGGGATGCACGCAACCGTCTCGGGAACACCATATGAAATCACCGCCGAAACTGGGCAGCCCTGCCAATTGAATTTCGTCAAGCGCGAAGACTTCTTAAACTTTTTGCAAAAGCACGGAGACGCCTGCCTGAAGGCGGCGCAACACTTGAGCAAGGACTGCCAGAGTGCATATCAGCAGATTCGCAGTTTGGGTCTGTCGCACTCCGCGCCCGAGCGATTGGCGCGCCTGCTGCTGGAGTGGACGGCCTCGAGTCCCGAACAAGCCGAGCCCAAGGTGAAACTGGCGCTCACCCACGAGGAGATTGCGCAAATCATCGGCACCTCGCGCGAGACCGTCACCCGCGTGTTGGCGGACTTCCGCAAGCGGCAGATCGCGGTGCTCAAGGGATCGACCCTCACCGTGCGCAACAAAGGCGTGCTGGAAAAATTGGTCGGCGCCTAGCTTTACCTGCACGTCATGAGAATCTCCGGCTGCCAAAAAGTGGGTTATGCAAGTCGTCGCGAGCTGAAGGTTCCCTCTAGCGAAACTGCTACAAATTCCTTTCACTTTCGCCTACAATGATCAGATAGTCGTAGCGTACCCGGCGCTGTTTTCCTGGGATTTCCCACATACAACTGCGAGCCAAGCAAAAGCGATTTGTATCGCTCTGAAAGGAGCAGCCGTGAAGAAGGTCGGAGTCATTTTTGGCATGGAGACCACCTTTCCGCCCGCGTTGGTCGACAAGGTCAACTCCATGAATGAGCCTGACGTTCAGGCCGAACTTGCGGTTGTTGGTGAAGTGCGCATGGCGGAACCTTCTCCCTACCACGTTATTGTGGACCGCATCTCGCACGACATTCCCTTCTATCGGGGCTATCTCAAAAACGCAGCTCTGTCGGGTACCATCGTCATCAATAATCCATTCTGGTGGAGTGCCGACGACAAGTTCTTTAACTTCGCACTGGGCACGAAGCTGGGCGTTGCGATCCCTAAGACAGTCCTGCTGCCGCACAAGGAGCATCCCCCCGGCACCACCGAACGCTCCATGCGCAACCTGAAGTATCCGATGCCATGGGACAGCATCTTCAGCTACGTCGGATTTCCCGCGTTCCTGAAGCCGTTCGACGGCGGTGGTTGGAAGGACGTATACAAGGTAAACTCGCCGGAGGAGTTCTTCAACGCTTACGACCAGAGCCGCGATCTGTGCATGACGTTGCAGCACGGGGTAAATTTCAAGGAATATTTCCGTTGCTACGTGGTCGGCCAGGACAAGGTGCACATTATGCACTACGATCCTTCGGCACCCTTCCATGAGCGCTACGTAAAGAATCCGCCGGCCACCGATCCTAAGCTGTTACAGCGGGTGGAGCGCGATTGCCTGACGCTCTGTCGCGCTCTGGGCTACGACCTCAACACCGTGGAATTTGCCTGCGAGGATGGCATACCCTACGCTATCGACTTCATGAATCCTGCTCCCGACGCTGATGTAAACTCGGTGGGCCAGGAAAATTTCGACTGGATTGTAAACGCGGTGGCGGAGCTGGCAATTCGTGAGGCCAAGCAGCACACCGGCGCGACTCCCGATTATCGCTGGAGTGCATTTCTTAGCGGATATACGGCGGAAGCAGATTCCAGGGCGAAAGAGAAGGCATCGAAACTGTCGACTGCATCCAAGCAGACAGCTAAGCGGGCAAGCAGGGGATAATCAGATGGAGCGGCCGAGCCTCAGCATCGGAATTGAAGAGGAATATCAGACGATCGATCCGGAGACCCGCGACCTCCGCTCGCACATCGCATCTGAGATCCTCCCCAAAGCCAAGCTGGCGCTGCACGAGGCGGTGAAGGCCGAGATGCATCAGGCCGTCATCGAGGTCGGAACCAAGGTGTGCCGCACCGTCAAGGAAGCGCGCGAAGACATCCTGGTTTTACGTCGCCAGATGATCACCCTGGCCGGGCAAAATGGCTTGCTGCTCGCTGCGGGCAGTACCCACCCCTTTGCCGATTGGAAGGTGCAGGAGATTTATCCCGACGAACGCTACCACAGGGTGCTCGAAGAGATGCAGATGCTGGCACGCGCCAATCTGGTTTTCGGATTGCACGTGCACGTCGGTATCGAAGACCGGAATACCGCCATCCACATCATGAACTCGATGCGGTATTTCCTGCCGCACATTCTGGCGCTCTCCAGCAACTCGCCTTTCTGGATGGGCATGCCAACCGGATTCAAATCCTATCGCTCCAAAGTTTTCGAGCGCTTTCCGCGCACCGGCATCCCCGACGTATTCGCTAACTGGGCCGACTACGACACCTTCGTCAATCTGCTGGTCAAGACAGGCTGCATCGACAACGGCAAGAAAATCTGGTGGGACATCCGCCCGCATCCAAACTTCGCCACTTTGGAAGTGCGTGTGTGTGACATCCCGATGCGGTTGGACGAGACTATGGCCATCGCTGCGTTGATCCAAGCCACGGTCGCCATGCTCTATGAACTGCATGCCGCCAACAAGAGTTATCGCATCTATAGTCGTGCGCTGATTATGGAGAACAAGTTCCGCGCCTCGCGCTACGGCCTGGACGGAAAGCTGATTGATTTCGGCCAGGAAGAAGAAGTTCCGGTCCGCAAACTGCTGGCAGAATATCTCGACTTGATCGATCCGGTGGTGGACGAGCTTGGCTCACGCGGGGAGATCGATTACATTCACCAAATGCTTGAGATGGGCACGGGTGCAGATCGCCAGCTGCGGGTGTACCAGGAGACAGGTGACCTGAAAAAGGTTGTGGACTACATGGTTGCCGAGACACGCGTTGGAGTTTTCGATCAAGCTGCGGCGCGACCGTAGCATCCAACTAGTTTGAAGGGATACGGCTTAGCCGTGTCGCCAGGGTCGATGGAAAATAATGGGTTTGGCCCCTGAGGGAATTCGAACTTTAGAATCGAGTGCTTAAGTCGCTCAGCGGCTGAAGTCGGGCCCTCGGATCACGATCTACGGCGCGGCTGAAGCCGTGCCCCTTCAAGACGAAACAGCCAGAAAGGATATTTCTTGATTCAACCTGTTCTCACCGACCTTACTAAAACTACATTCGATGCTGAACTTTCTCCGGGCGCTTACAACGCGGTCAATACCTGCCTGCGCATTCAGCCATGGGAGAAGGTCACGCTTATTACCGACAACGCTTGCCGCGACATTGCGGCCAGTATTGCGCAGGAAGTGCTTAAGGTGGGCTCGCCTTGCACGGCATTTGTCCTGGAAGACCTGGTCCCACGCCCGCTGGTCGATTTGCCACCTGAAATCGCCGCCGATATGGAGACCAGCCAGGTCAGCATCTTCGCCGTCCGGGTGCAGCGCAACGAACTGAAATCGCGCATGCAGATGACCGACATTGTGAACCGGCGCAAGATGCGCCACGCGCACATGGTCAATATCAACCGGCAGATCATGCTCGAGGGCATGCGCGCTGACTTCAATCGCGTGGACGCTCTCAGCAAGAAAGTCATTGAAATTGTCGGCAACGCGAAGGAAATCAAGGCCAAGAATCCGGCAGGTAGCGATTTCTCGGCGACACTTAATCCGAACTATCGGTGGGTCAAGACCAGTGGCATCATCAGCCCGGACAAGTGGGGAAACCTGCCCGGCGGCGAGGTCTTCACTACTCCTGGTGAAGTGAACGGCACCTATGTCGTGGACGGTGTAGTTGGCGACTATCTTTGTGAGAAGTATCCTGACCTAGCGCGTCAGCCGCTCACGATTCACATGCGCGACAATCGCATCACCGAGGTCTCGAGCGACAACAAAGTTCTGGAAGAAGAATTCTGGTCCTACACGCATACCGACGAAAACAGTCACCTGGTCGGCGAGTTCGCCATCGGGACCAACCTCGAACTGAAGCACCTCATCGGGCAGATTTTGCAGGATGAAAAATTTCCCGGCGTGCACATCGCCTTTGGAAACCCCTATGGCGCGCACACCGGTGCCGATTGGTATTCCAGTACACACATCGACGTCGTGGGAACTCACTTCGACATCTGGGTTGACGGCCGGCAAATCATGGAGAAAGGCCGCTTTCTTATCGAGGCCTGAGGATGATCCCAGCTCTGCGCGAGGAGTTCAATCGCAACTTCACAGCCGAAAAATATCGCCAACTCCTTCAGCATTTGGATCAAGCCACGGACACGCACATCGGCTTCCGCGTCTCGGAGACACCATGCTTTGTACCCAAAGGGTTACTCGACCAGATGGCCCAGTATGGTCGTGAACTAGTCCTGCAACTGGTGGACGATCCAGAGTATCTGCGAGCGTCTGGCGCCTCCGTTCCTCCGCAATATAACGTGCCCAATGAATCGGCCCGGCCAATGTTCGTGCAGGTGGACTTCGGTCTGGTGCGCAGCGCTGGCGGGGAGTTTGAACCGAAATTAGTCGAGCTTCAGGCTTTCCCTTCTCTCTACGGATACCAGGCAGTGTCGGCCCATCAATACATCGAGACCTACAATCTGCCGTCGGATCTCGGCATCTATCTCAGCGGCTACGAGCCGGATTCGTATTGGCAACTCTTGCGCCAGCTCATCGTGGCCGATCACGATCCGGAAAATGTCATCCTGATGGAAATCGATCCGGATCACCAGAAGACATTCCCCGATTTTCTGGTGACGCAGCGGGAACTCGGCATCGCGATCGTTGACATTCTGTCGCTGAAGAGGCGCGGCAAGAAGCTGTTTTACACCAAGGACGGGCGGGAGATTGAGGTTCAACGCATCTACAACCGATGCATTGTGGATGAACTCGAACGCAAAGCGGTGACACCGCCGTTTGATCTGCGCGACGAGCTGGACGTCGAGTGGGCCGGTCATCCCAATTGGTATTTTCGGATCAGCAAATTTTCCATCCCGCATTTGAAACACAAGTGCGTGCCGAAGACGTGGTTCCTCGACAATCTCGGCGAGCTGCCGAAGGACAACGAAAACTATCTGCTCAAGCCTCTATATTCATTTGCCGGAGTCGGCATCAAGTTTTCGCCGACGCAGGCCGACATCGACGTAATCCCACCAGCCCAGCGCCACAACTACATTCTCCAGGAGCGTATGCGGTTCGAGCCGGTGATTAAGACGCCGCACGGTGCGACGCAGATGGAAATTCGCATGATGTTTGTGTGGCCGGAGGGAGGCGAGCTAACGCCTGTGCTGCCGCTGGTGCGCATGGGGCGCGGCATGATGATGGGCGTTGACCATAACAAGAATCTGGAATGGGTGGGTGGCTCGGCGGCTCTGTGGGCCTGACCTTCGGTTTCGACTTTGGCTATTTCGGTGGAGCGCAGCCGGATTATTCATGAGGAACTCACGCTTTGAAGGGGCACGGCTTCAGCCGTGCCGTTACGTGGCAGTGGAGAGTTGGGCTTCAGCCCCTGAGGGAATTCGCACTTCGCGTCAACACCGAAATCCCTCAGTGGCTAAAGCCACCATAAATGAGAGCAGCTTACGGCACGGCTGAAGCCGTGCCCCTTCAAAGCTCGTGGTCTCCAGGTGACCCCTGCTCAACATCCGCGCTCTTGATTACGACTCAGTTACACTGCCAACATAGACCATCATGTTCCACCCCATCGACGACCTTCGCATAAAGTGGACTAAGGTTGTGCTTCCTCCGGTTTTTCTGGAGGAGGAGATGCCCACCACCGAGACAGCTTCGGCCACTGTCCACCGGTCTCGCCAAGAGATTTGCGAGATTCTTGCCGGCAGAGATCGTCGTCTGCTGGTGGTGTGCGGACCGTGTTCGATTCATGACCCGCAAGCTGCGCGCGAGTATGCAAGCCTGCTCCAGGCTGCCATCGCGGAGTTCTCTAAAGACCTGCGCATCGTGATGCGCGTCTATTTCGAGAAGCCGCGCACCACCGTGGGATGGAAGGGTTTGATCAACGATCCCTTCCTCGACCAGTCCTTCAAGATCAATGACGGCCTGCGGCTGGCAAGACGTTTGCTGCTTGACTTGGCGGACATGGGAGTACCGGCCGGAACTGAGTTCCTCGACATGATCACTCCCCAATACTTAGCGGGCTTGGTCAGTTGGGGTGCAATCGGCGCTCGCACCACCGAGAGCCAAGTCCATCGCCAACTCGTCTCGGGACTCTCCTGCCCGGTGGGCTTTAAGAATGCGACATCAGGAGACGTACAGATTGCCATCGAAGCGGTTCTGTCAGCCGCTCATCCGCACACGTTTCTGGGACATACGAAACACGGGCAATCGGCTATATTCGTCACAACCGGTAACCCGGACTGCCATGTGATCTTGCGCGGTGGGAGAAAAACAGTGAACTACACCGCCGATGCGGTCGCCCGAGTATGCGAACAGTTGCAAGAAGCCGGACTGCCGCCACGGGTCATGATTGATTGCAGCCATGCCAACAGCAACAAAGACCACACCCGCCAGCCTGCGGTTTGTCACGATGTCGCGGGGCAGATTGCATCGGGCAACCAGAACATCGTTGGCGTCATGCTGGAAAGCAACCTGGTGGCGGGAGCGCAGAAAATGGTTCCGGGAGAACCGTTGGTGTATGGACAGAGCATCACGGATGCCTGTATGGGATGGGACGAGACGTTGGAATTGCTGGCGGGGCTTGCGAAGGCGGTTCAGACGGGGCGGTGAATGGAGGGTAGCTTGCCAGATGCAATCTGTGCAGACAAAGGCGTTGAGCTGACCGGCCCAAGCCAAAAGAGAGCTATAACGGGCACGCCAGGTAAGGGTTCCCGGTTAGAAATTGCTCGGCCCTGGAGATGCCTTAGCTCTGGGCCGCTATCTGCACCACTTCGACTGTCGGCTTCGGACCCACGAGGTACTCATTGATCGACTTCGCCGCTTTGCGTCCCGCGCCCATGGCGAGAATCACGGTTGCGCCGCCGGTCACGATATCGCCACCGGCGAACACGCCCGGCTTTGAGGTCGCGAGGTCATCATTCGCCGAGATGTATCCGCGCTTGGTCACTGCCAGGCCAGGAGTCGTTGATTGGATAAGAGGGTTCGCCGAAGTACCGGCTGCGATGATTGCCACATGGCACGGTACCACGAACTCAGAGCCCTTGATTGGCACCGGGCTGCGGCGTCCCGAATCATCTGGCTCGCCCAATTCCTGACGAATGCACTTCACGGAGGTGAGATTGCCTTTCTCATCGCCGAAGAATTCTACTGGATTGACCAGCATCTCGAAATGAACGCCTTCGTCCTTAGCGTGGTGCACTTCTTCCACACGAGCCGGCATCTCTTTCTCGGTCCGGCGATAGTAGATGCTCGCGCTTTTCGCTCCGAGGCGCAGCGCACTGCGCACCGCATCCATCGCGGTGTTCCCGCCACCGACCACGATCACGTCGCGATCTTTGCAGGGATAGAGCGGCTCGTCGAACTCAGGGAAACGATAGGCCCGCATCAGGTTTACGCGGGTAAGAAACTCGTTCGCCGAATATACGCCATTGAAGTGTTCACCTGGCACATTCAGGAAGCGCGGCAGACCAGCTCCAGTCGCGACGAAGACGGCGTCGAAACCTTCTTCCTGCATCAGTTCGTCAATGGTCACCGTCTTGCCGACCACGACATTGGTTTCGAAGACGACGCCGCGACGGCGCAGAACATCAATCTCGTGACGAACGATATCTTTCGGTAGGCGAAACTCTGGAATGCCATAGACCAGCACACCGCCGAGTTCGTGCAGAGCCTCAAACACATGCACCTGATGTCCCATCTGAATGAGATCCCCAGCGCACGCCAGGCTCGCTGGGCCGCTGCCAATGAGGCCAACCTTCTTGCCCGTAGCTGGGGCCGATACAGGAGATCCAAACTGTCCGGTCTCGCGCTCCCAATCGGCGACGAAGCGCTCCAGGTAGGCGATTCCGACTGGCTCGCCTTTCTTACCCAGCACACACCCTGACTCGCATTGATCCTCGACCGGACATACGCGTCCCGTAATCGCCGGCAGCGCATTGTCCTCGCGCACCTTCGACGCTGCGCCCAGGTAATCGCCAGCGAGGATGAGATCGATCACCGCTCGCACGTTCACCGACACCGGGCATTTCTCAACACAGCCGGGCTTAGGACATTCAATGCAACGCAGCGATTCCTGCCGCGCCTGCTCGACGGGAAAGCCGAGGTTCACTTCGCAGAAATTGTGGGCCCGCACCTGGGCGTCTTGCTCGGGCACACGCTGCCGAGGCAGCTTGACACGTTCTTTGTTGGGCAGCGGATTGTTGCTGGGAATCTTGTCAGTCATGGCTCACCTCGACCGGCTCCAATGCGCACGCGTGCGCTTGATTGCTCTCGCGAAGCCTCTTCAGCTCCGCTTCCGGATCGGCCTGCAGGCGCTCGATGCTGGCACGCTCCTGTTCGCGATACATGTTGTTGCGCTGGGTCAGGACCTCAAAGTTGACCTGAGTGGCATCAAATTCCGGCCCGTCCACACAGGCGAATTGGCTACTGTTGTTCACCAGAACCCGGCAGCCGCCGCACATCCCGGTTCCGTCCACCATGATCGAGTTCAAACTGACGATGGTCTTGATCTTGCTGGGACTGGTCAGGTTCGCCACGGCACGCATCATCGGAACGGGACCGACGGCCAGCACGTAATCCACGTTACCTGCAGCCACTAGCTCCTTGAGCTTGTCGGTGACCAGACCTTTCTGGCCATAGCTGCCATCGTCGGTGACGACGTAGGTTTCGTCGCTGACGGCGCGGACCTCGTCTTCCAGAACGAGCAGGTCCTTGCTGCGCGCGCCGACGATGGAAATGACCTTGTTCCCCGCCCGCTTTAGCTCGCGAGCCGTGGGGTACGCCATGGCCGTTCCTACGCTGCCGCTCACCACCACGGTGGTTCCAAACTTTTCGATTTCAGAGGGCTTGCCCAGCGGGCCGACCACGTCAAGGATCGAGTCGCTGGCCTCCAGCATGCTGAGCAGCATGGTGGTCTTGCCTATGGCTTGCACCACGATGGTAACTGTTCCGGCCTTGGCGTCGGCGTCGGCGATGGTCAGCGGAATTCGCTCTCCACACTCATCCAGCCGCACAATGACAAACTGCCCCGGCCGCTGCTTGCGGGCAATACGGGGAGCCTTGACCACAAACAGCTTAATACCTCGCGCCAACGGGCGCGTTTGCACGATCTCAAACACGGTACCCTCCGTCTTTGATTCTGCTGGGGTACGCACACTCAGTCTGTGGCATACGTCACAGACCCGGCGGACATAGCGCACATGACTGCCAAAGCCGGTCAGGCGGGGACTTTGGCGAACCTGTGGCGATGGGGAAGCGCTGGTCCGGAGCCGGCAAGGGTTTGTGATCCGGCTAGGGCTTTATTACAAATCTGTCAGACTGGCACACTTCCGATGCCCACCTGAATCCAACGCGTGTTGTATGTCCCACATAACCGACGAGGATACACATATGAGCCGGTGGGCAGCAGTCTCGATAGAGCCACGATCTGCTTATCCCTCGCTGGGACTGAAAGCAATTAGGGTGGTGATGGTCGCCACTGTTCTTCTCGTGCCAACGTGGTCGATGGCACAGGCACCGGACGCTGCCCTCGCGAAGCTAACTCCTGCAAATGAGCCGTCTCTCCCCGATACACCTTCCGCCGCAAAAGGTCGCCAGTCGAGCTCCTTCGGGGCATCGCTAGGAACCGCAGTCAAGACGATTGGCGAAGACGAACTCCACATCATCAAGTCGCCGTTTTCCGTTGGAGCTCTCAAGTGGGATGCGCTAGCTATCGGGGCAACCGGGGTCTTGATCGCAAATGACGAAAGCGTCCTGTCCCAAGTCTTGCCCAGTTGGCACAACACCAGCATCAATATCTCCGATGCAACCGTGTACGGACTGGGCGCGACAGCTGGGGGTATCTTCGTCACCGGATTAATCACTCACAACGATCACGCTATTGACACGGGGATACGCAGCGCGGAGGCGAGCGTGGACACTGTTATCCTCTACGCCGCCCTGAAAGCCATACTGGCACGGCAACGGCCATACAGTGGCCCGGGCGAAGGAAAATTCTTCTCCGGAGATTGGACGAGCGGATCTTTCCCCTCAGGCCACTCGGCTTTCGCCTGGACACTCGCCTCCGTCATGGCCCATGAGTACCCAAACTGGCCTATGCGTCTGCTGATGTACGGAGCGGCAACCGCAGTCAGCACAACCCGGGTTACCGGTGGAGTGCACTTTCCGGCCGACGTCTTTTCGGGGGCAGTGATCGGATATGGCGTGGGAACCTACGTGGCGCACAAAGACCGGCAAAAACTAATGGTGCCTCGTTCGCAGAACCGCTTAGGACGCGTCGAGAATGCAATCCTCGAGCACGTGGCGATTCAGTAATCGCTAGACCACAAAGTACTTCGCTGCGGGATGGTGCGCAACAATGGCCGACGTGCTCTGCTCGGGGTCGAGCAGGAATCCAGTGGTCAAATGGACACCGATGTTTTGGTCCGGATGCAGTAACGCGAACAGCTTGGTCTGGTCTTCCAGATTGGGGCACGCAGGATAGCCAAACGAATACCGTGAGCCGCGATACTTCTGATGGAAGAGGTCACGGATATGCGGCGAGTCGTCACCCGCAATTCCTAACTCCTCGCGAATGCGCTTGTGCGCCAGTTCAGCCAGGGCCTCTGCCGATTCCACGCTGAGACCGTGCAGATAGAGATACTTGGTGTACTCTCCGCCTTCGAACAATTTCTGGGTTTCGTGCGAAGCTGTCGCGCCTATGGTGACGCATGACATTCCGAGTACGTCCATCTTTCCACTGCTCTTAGCAAGAAAGAAGTCGGAGATGCACAGACGCCTCCCTTCCCGCTGGCGCGGGAACGTGAAGCGCAACGTCTCCGGCGGTACGACATCTCCCTGCTTCCATCCCCCGGGCAGGTTGTAGACGATGACGTCATTTCCTTCGCCCTGCGCTCCGAAATATCCGTACACAACCTTCGGCTCAAACCAGTCAGCCGCAATCACTTCTTCTTCGAGCTCTTTCAGGATGGGCCGATATTTCGTTTCGACCAGGCGGCCATAATCTTCCTGCGAGGCGGTCTTCAACTGCCACTGATTCTTGAAGAGAGCGGTCTCGTTGATGTACTGAAAGATCTCTCGCAGGTCGAAGTCTTTTGGCCTCAGCACGCGAACGCCCCAGAACGGCGGCTGCGGAATGTTCGGCGCAGGCGCGATCTCGATGCTGGGCGCGGTAGCTACGTCCCCATTGCCGGCGGCCACCGCTGCGCGGGCAAACTCTTTGACCACCTTTCCCTCGGCGATGCGCTTCTCGCGCGCGCCATTCGGCGATGCCAGATCTTCCATGATGTGCAGGCCGGCAAAGGCATCGTCAGCGTAGAAGATACCGCCACTATACTCGCGGCGCAGATCGTCTTCCACGTACTTGCGGGTCAGCGCCGCACCTCCGCAGATCACCGGAAATTCCAACTTCTGGTGATGCAGATCTTGCACCACATACTTCATCTCGAGTGTGGACTTAACCAACAAGCCGCTCAGTCCGATGGCATCAGCCTTTTCAGCCAGCGCTGAATTAATAATTACATCCGACGGTTGCTTAATGCCCAGATTGACCACCCGATATCCATTGTTGGTAAGGATGATGTCCACCAGGTTCTTGCCGATGTCGTGGACGTCACCCTTCACCGTGGCCAGGACGATCGTTCCCTTCTGGCTACCTGCCTTCTTCTCCATCCTGGGCTCGAGATACGCGACCGCCGCCTTCATTACGCCAGCGGAGTCGAGCACGGATGGCAGCTGCATTTTGCGCGCACCAAACAGGTCCCCCACTGTGCGCATTCCGTCAAGCAGCACGTTATTGATGAGCTCCAGCGGCGTATAGGTGCCGAGCGCGTCCTCCAGCAATTCGGACAGTGACTGCTTGTGGGCACCGTCGCCAATCGTCTTTTCGCCATTGATAATCGACCACTTCAGCTTGTCCTCGATCGATAGCGTGTCCACGTGCGCAGTGGTTGTCTCTTCCTTACCCTTGGTTCCCGCAAAATGCGCCATGTAAATCTGGAGCGGGTCGCCGTTCGATTTATCGTAGTAGATCAGTTTGCGTGCCAGATCAACTTCCGCTTCAGGAATCTTGTACAGCGGATAAATCTTGCTGTAATTCACGATGGCCATGTCCAGACCGTGGTCCACGGCTTCATGCATAAAGACGCTGTTCAAGACGCGGCGGGAGTAGACATTCAGGCCAAAAGAAATATTGCTGACACCGAGAATCGTCTTGACCTCGGGCAGCTCGGTCTTGATCGCCTTCACCGCTTTCAAGGTTTCGATGCCGGCCGTACGATAGTCTTCCT
Source organism: uncultured Acidobacteriaceae bacterium (assembly GCA_963748225.1). Lineage (GTDB taxonomy): Bacteria > Acidobacteriota > Terriglobia > Terriglobales > Acidobacteriaceae > Bog-257. Next base: position 53,957 of record CAVVHW010000002.1, on the reverse strand, counting down.
GCCCGGTCGAGATAGGCAATGTCAGCGCGTCAAAAATGAGATCGACGGGCCGAATGCCGTACTTATTTACCGCCAGATCGAATATGCGCTTGGCAATCGCCAGCTTTTTCTCCGCCGTCAACGCCATGCCATCTTCATCGATGGTCAAGGCGATGACGGCCGCACCGTAACGCTTGGCCATAGGGAGAACTTTAGAGGTGCGCTTCTCGCCGTCCTCAAGGTTGATGGAATTGATGATCGCCTTACCGGGAATGCGCTTCAGCGCCTCCTCTACGACGTCAGCTTCGGTGGAATCGACGGTGATCGGCGCAGGCACACGGGTAGCGATCTTCTCGAGAATGTTGCTGATGTAGCCCTTCTCGTCTTCGCCAACGATGGCGCAGCACAGGTCGAGCATGTGCGAACCTTCGTTCACCAGCTTCTTCGCCAGCGTAAGAATTCCGTCGTAGTCCTGGCTTCGGACCATGTTCTTAAAGTGCTCGACCCGCGTGGTGGTGTTCATCTCCTCGGCTACGATCAGGGGCTTGGGATCGAGATCGAGTGGCACCATCGAATAGGCACTGGCAGCCGCTGCGGCGATCTTGACGTCGCGTTTGGCGGGTTCGAGATTTGCGCAAGTGTCGGCTACCGCTTTGATGTGTTCATACGTCGTACCGCAGCATCCGCCCACAAGAAGCACGCCGTACTCGGTGATGAACTGTTTGTGATAGTCGGCGAGTTCCTGCGGTTGCAGCGCGTAAACCGCGCGTCCGCCGACATTCTGCGGAAGACCGGCATTCGGCAGCACGGAGACAGGCTTCGGCGAATTTGCCCCGAGGTAACGGACGCCGTCATTCATCTCCTTCGGGCCGGTGGCGCAATTCATCCCAATGATGGCGACATCGAACATTTCCAGTGTGGTGAGCGCCGCCCCAATTTCGGTTCCCAGTAGCATCGTACCCGTCGCTTCCAACGTAACTTGCACCTGTACGGGAACGCTCTTGCCGGTTTTCTTCAGTGCATCGAAGATGCCGACCAGCCCGGCCTTTGCCTGCAAAATGTCCTGGCACGTTTCGAGTAGTAAGACGTCGACACCACCGTCAATCAGCCCGATGGCTTGCTCGGTGTAGGCGGCAGCCATATCGTCAAAGCCGATATGGCCGAGCGACGGCAGCTTGGTGGTCGGCCCCATCGAACCCGCGATGAACCGCACACGGCCATTCGACGAATAACCCGCGGCCACCTCGCGCGCCAGTTTGGCTGCCGCCACATTCACCTCATGCACGCGATCCTGCATGTCATACTCAGCCATCACGATACGGGTGGAACTGAAGGTGTTGGTCTCGACGACGTCGGCCCCCGCCTCAAAGTATTTGGCATGAATTTGCTTAACGATGTCGGGACGGCTTAGCACCAATACGTCGTTGTAGCCTTCTTTGCCCCAGAATTCGTCGACGCCCAGGTCGTAAGCCTGGACGCTGGTCCCCATAGCGCCGTCGTAAATGACGACGCGTTCCTGCACGGCCTTTAAGAAGTCGCTCATCAGTCCTGTAGTTGCGGTCTTCCGGAAAGCTATCGCTGCGGAATGCAAGTGGCTAGCGCGATCTGGCCAATTGGATCAAATCATGCTTGCAGCGGGAGATAAGAAAGACTCGCTATGCTGGTTTAAGTATCGCAGTTTCTCTTGCCGGACGAAAGTTCGGCTCAGCCAAGTGCAGTGTTCGCAACCTGTCGGGGCTTTCTGTGCATTTAGAGGCTACAAAAATAACCCGGAGAAGCGTCTACCTCGCTACGTCCGTAGCGACAAGGACAAAGAACTCGGGCATTGAGCCTGCAACCACTAGCGGCCAATGGTCTTGATCACCTGCACGACCGCCAGGCCATTGACCGGCAGCTGCAGGGTCAGGCTTCCATCTTTCAACTCGTTGTATTCGGGGTCAGGCAATTGCGACTGCTGCCGCAGCTCCCCAATCTGAAATTGCGTTGGGTAACGCGGTTTGCCCATCTTCGCGTACAGTGCCAGGGTATTGCCGTGGTCCACATCCACTCGGCTGATGCGAACACCAGAGTCCGGCTTCACACCTTTGATCTCGAGCGTTACCGTCCGTGGCGCACCGGCGGAGCCGGGATCGGTAATATTCCACAGCGCGATAATCAACGTTCCTCCACTCGTCTTGGTGACCAGCACATTTGGACTGTTGTTTTCGATGCGTTGATCGCCAAGGCGATGGAGCACCTGGAAAGCATAAAAAGAGGGCTTAGGAATGCCACCCGCGGCGAGCAATCCGAAGCCGCCGTAAAACGGCTCCTTCACTACCCCCTGCTCTTCAAATACATCCGAGAATGTCCAGTAGGACATCATCTGCGTCAATCCGTCACACTGGCTGATGGTTGTCGCCAGCCATGGCGCCATGTAGATGGAATCGGTCACTTCGACCTGATTATCGTAAGCGGCGTTGAACTCACTCCAGATCAGCGGGAGATCAGGAAGCGCCGAAGCCGCGATCTCGTCGTGCACTTTCTTGACTGCACGACACACCATCTGGTCGCGTGGAATGTTTTCACTGGTGTGGAAAACATCACTCGCCTTGTCGTTGCCGTATACGTGAGTGGAGACGAAATCGATGGGCACATGGGTCTGCGTAGCATGCTTGATCATGGCATCCACCCAAGCGGCTTGTGCAGTCGCTGGGCCGCCCACGCGCAATCGCGGGCTCACCGCCTTGATGTCCTTCGCAGTATGGTCATACAGTTCGAAGTAGGTTTCCTGCCGCGGAGTACCCGACCAGAAGTCGAGATTAGGCTCGTTCCACACCTCAAAATACCAGTTTGCGACCTCGTCAATCCCGTAGCGCTCGACAAGGTGCTTCATAAGTTGGGTTACCATGTCGTCCCATTTGCCGTAGTCCTTAGGGGGCGAGACATTGGGGTGATACCAGAACGATTGCAAATCCTGTCGCGCAGCCAGCTTGTAGGGCATAAAGCTAAGTTCGACAAACGGCTTCACGTGGTTGGCCAGTAGCCCATCGTAGATCTGGTCAACGTAGGAAAAGTTGTAAACCGGCCGGCCTTGTTTGTCTTCGTCATAAATTCCCACCTCATCGTCGAGGATGGCGTGAAAGCGCACGTAACGAAATCCGGTGATTTCGCGAACCCAGCGCAAGTCGCGGCGGTAGGACTCGCGCAAGCTGAGGATGGCTCGACCCGAACCGAACATCTGCTCCCAGAAATGGGGGAACGGATGCGTGGGTCCAGCGGCATCGATCGCGATTGTTTCTGGCGGTGCTTGGGCCAGCAGTGGCCACGAACAAAGTATCGAAACGATCAAAAACTGCAGGGTGCGAAATCGCACACGCATTTGGCTCTCCCAGAGTCCCGCATGGAAATTATCCCTCACCTTAGTGTCCTACATATGGTGCCCTTTCGTCGTGCAAGATAGAAAGTTTCCGTCGCCAAGCTTTCCAATTGGGCGCGCTCACATGTTTTTCCCAATAGATGGCATTCGCGACCTTTATCGTCAGGTGGTCGAGATTTTCGATACCTCGGACGGCCATCGTAATATCGTTTCAGGGGGAAAGGATTGACCGTGAGACACAGGAAGCTGGGAAAGTCGGATCTGCACGTTTCGGTTGTGGGACTGGGCTGCAACAACTTTGGATTTGTCGCCGGTATGGACCTCGAAGCTTCGCGCAAAGTCATAGACAAAGCGATGGACGCCGGCATCAACTTTTTCGATACGTCAGACAGCTACGGCCAGTCGGAAGAAATCCTAGGTGAGGTGTTGGGCGCGCGCCGCCAGAAGATCGTTCTGGCTACAAAGTTTGGGACTCAGTTGGACCGTGAAGGCAAGAAAAAGGGCGCCTCTCGCGCCTACATTCTTTCGGCCGTCGAATCGAGCCTGCGGCGGCTGCGGACCGATTGGATTGATCTTTACCAGCTCCATCGCCCCGATCCCGACACGCCGATGGAGGAGACCCTGAGGACTCTGGATGATTTGGTCCGCCAGGGCAAGGTCCGTCACATCGGCTGCTCCAATCTGTCGGCCGCGCAACTTGTGGAAGCCGAGAAGATCGCAAAGGACAACGGTCTGATGGGTTTTATCTCCAGCCAGGATGAATACAGTCTGCTAGTCCGACACATCGAACAGGATTTGCTGTCTGTCGTGGAGAAGTACGGTATGGCCGAGATCCCCTATTTCCCGCTGGCGAGCGGGTTGCTTACTGGTAAGTATCGCAAGGGACAACCTCCTCCTAAGGGTTCGAGACTGGCAGAGAGGCAAAATCTGGCGGACCGCTATCTGAAAGAGCACCATGTCGAAAAAATGGAGCGCCTGGAGCAGTTCGCGAAAGAGCATGGGCACACCTTGCTGGAGCTGGCGTTCGGCTGGCTGCTAACCCGTCCGTCGGTAGCGAGCGTGATTGCCGGGGCCACCAAACCAGAACAGGTAGAAAAGAACGCGCAATCGGCCGGCTGGGACCTAAGTTCTGAGGAACTTTCTGAGATTGATCGCATTAGTGGCCAAGTTTAGCAACCCCTCCAAACCCAGCTCTCCGGACGGCTCCAGGAGGGATGGCCCGTTGTCTCCGAATCGACTTAGGCGTATGACACGAAATTATTTGGCAAGCCTGCCTGCATTGCCATCGGCGGCGCTGTTGGGAGATTGTCTTCCTTTGTATCTGCAAGTCGTTGCAGCTTGCGACACTACTAGAAAGTAGTTCTAGCATGATAAGTTTCACATTCTATGCCAGTTACGTCCCGGATAGCTTGGCCTCCACGGTGGCGCGAAACTTGCATGGATTTAGTAGGGGATGTGCGGTTTCTCACGACCCTGTGTTTCGCAGCGCGTCTCAACGCCCTTAAGAATCTGAGCCTTTCCGATGGGGGTAGTGGTTCAGGCGCAAGGCGTTCTCTGGTCTCTACATTTGATCGCGGAGGATTTGCATGAAAAGACTCAGCTTACTCGGTATGGCCTTGCTTGCCCTGTTGATTTGCTCAGCAGGACTAGCGAGTGCCAACAATCTACTCAACAACGGAAGCTTCCAGTCGGGCGATTTCACCAGCTGGACCCAAGGTGTCACCTCTAACGGCACAGCTGGGGTTGGTTTCCCGATCATAACCGCCTGGCCTCTGGGGGGTATGAACGCAGCCGAATACGAAGTGGGCGAAGTGAACTTTGACGGCACCTACCAAGGCGCAACCCTGTCGCAGACCTTCACGACCTCAGGTGGGATGCTATCTCTCGGCTTCGACTATGCGGCCATGGGTGATGGAATCCACATGAATGCGGATGGCGGCGACTTCGTCCTGCTGCTCGATGGAACGGTTTTAAATAGCTTCGACGTCGGGTCGATTAATCCAACCCAAACCATTAGCGGCATGTTGACGGCAACAGATACGGTCACTGCAGGATCGCACACTTTCGAAATCGAGATTCTGCGCCCCTTCCTATCGTCGCAGGGCAACACTCCTTATCAGTACGTAACCGGCGCATTTGTAAGCGGTGCAGGTGGAGGGACGACTCCTGAACCCAGCACCCTGCTTCTTCTCGGCTCTGGTCTGGCGGGATTGTGGTTCAAGCGTAGGCGCTCCTAAGAATGTGTCGGACAATGTTGAGTCTCCTGAGGCAGGAATGCCTTTGACCAACTAGTCCAACAGATTCCCAGCAAAACAAATGGCCCCGTTCTAGTTTGACATCGGCTAGAACGGGGCCTACTTGTATTGCACGACGTCAAGAGCACATACGACTGCTAACTCGCTTACTCTTCCAATCTGACTCTTTCCCCTACCCTCTTAAGTTCAGAAGCATGTGACGGTTCTCTTGGCAAGGTCGATTGCCAAGGGTTGCACAGAACCTCGCCAGTCGAAACCTACGGCCGCCCAGAGATCGACCTTGCTTGGCAAAGATCAAAGGCTCCCCCAACAAAAATGCGCCGAGCGATAGTGTTATCGCCTCGGCGCGAGCAGGTAAGATCTGAAATGTCGTTACAGCAACTTGCGGCGAATGGATCCCAGGACTCCGAGGATGCCAGTGCCCAAGAGCAACAGACTGGCGGGCTCGGGGGTAGTTCCACCGCTGAGGGTAGCATCCGCACCCCATTGCATACCATTCGAGTCCAACAGGAAGAAGTCAACCGAAGACTGGCTGCTTCCGCCATTCAGGACGTCAAGAACCGACGAGTAGTTCCCGTCTATAGTCCACGTCTCGGTCGTTACACAAGCGCTACAGAAAAACCCAGAAGGCTGCAAGCCAAAAGCGTCACTCCAGCCGAAGTCGTTGTCGGGTACGACGGGGGAGAAATTCGACTCAGGCAGGTTGGCCGTAGCCGAGTTGAAACCAAATCCCAGGATATTTGCGCCGTTTGTAACGGTCAGCGAGGCGAAGATTGATCCGTCGCCTTCGAGGGTGAAAGTGACAAATCCCTGGCTGGAAACTGAGCCTGATGGGGAAATAGTGAACTGTCCAGTGGCGGAATCAGCAAAGGCTCCGACGCTGAGCAGGCAAAGACATAGCACCAAAAACATCGCGCGACGGTACATGGAAAGGTGCCCTCCTATCGGCAGCTTGAGACTTCAATCTCTGTCGGTGCAAGTTTATGACCAAGTTAAGGGCAATAAAATCAGCTACTTAACGGATTCGCGCCCGATCCGACCGCAGAGTATTGCATATCAATTCGACGGAAAAGGAGAATTGCGACTCCACCAGGCCCACATGGCCGATTCGAGGAGTCAGTCAAAGTAACAGACCCTGGTTATGCAGGAACTTCGTCACCACTGCTGCGGCATCCTTCTTCTCGCCGTCCACTTCGTAATTCATCTTTCGCATATCCCCGGCGGTGATGCGGCCGCCGAGTCGATCGAAGGCCGCTCTCGCTTGAGAACATTCCTGGAAGACCAGAGGACGCACAATCGGCACCGCATCGTAGGGAGGAAAGTAATGTTTGTCATCATCAAGTACGACAAACCCCAGCGCTGCGACTAAACCGTCCGTGTTGTTGCCGGCCACGACATCGACGGATTTGTTTTGCAGCGCCCGATACAGTAACCCCAAGTCCATCACCCGTGGCGCTTCAGCAAACTTCAGGCCATAGGTGCTGACCAGGCCCTTATATCCGTCCTGGCGTTCAAGAAATTCGTATCCCACGCCTAGGCGCAAATTAGTAGCCACGCTCGCCAGTTGCGAGAGCGTAGTCACCTTCAATCGGCGTGCGTCGTCCCCTCGCATGACCATGGCGAAGCTGTTGTTGAAGCCCAGCGGCGGCATGACGTCGAGGTTGAACTTGCGCTTGTATGCCTCTTTCACCTGTTGGTACACGTTCTGAGAATCGCCCGAGGGCTGTTCCTTCAGGATGGCGGCGAGCGCAGTCCCGGTGTACTCGACGTACATATCGATGCGTCCGGCTAGTAAAGCCTGGTGACAGATGTAGGTGCCGGCAAGATAAAAGCGCCGCTCGATTCGCTGGCGGCAAACGCCCCCGAGATACTGCGCCAGCAGTTCACCCAGAATTAGCTGTTCGGTAAAGTTTTTGGAACCGACAGTCAGCTCGTCCATCCGCGGCGAGCAACCAGCAGCGGAAAGAAGGGCAAGCCTCGCCAGGAAGCTGCGCCGGTCCATGTCAGTGGATCCTACGGACCATCAGCTTTTCGAAGCCGCTCAGCAGCAGGTCGGCGGCCAATGCAATCAAGGCCGCGGGGATGGCGCCGGCCAGAATGACTCCGTTATCCACCATCGCGATGCCGCGGAAGATGAACTCTCCTAGTCCGCCCGCGCCGATGGCCGCCGCGATGGTTGCAACCCCGATGGTGATCACTGCAGCTACGCGAATGCCTGCTAGCATCACCGGCAGCGCCAATGGGAGTTCCACGTGCCAGAGCAGTTGGCGCGAGGTGAGGCCCATGGCGACGGCCGCTTCGCGCACTGGGGCACTGATGCCTGAAATCCCCACGTACGTATTGCGAACCACTGGCAGCAGCGCGTAGAGAGCGAGCGCGATGATCGCCAAACGATCGGCGCGAGCACCCAACCACGGCAGAGGAAGCAGCAATCCGAAAAGCGCAAGGCTGGGGATTGTCTGAATCACGTTCGTGCTGCCGAGGACGAATACTTTCCATTTCGGACGTCGCGTCAGCAGTATGCCCAGCGGTACTCCGATAGCGATGGCGAGCAGCATCGAAATCCCCACCAGCCACAGGTGTTCGCCGGTCAGGGTTGCCACTTCGCTTTTGTGGGTCAGCAGGAAGTTCAAAAGGTTCCCCGCGCCTTTGGTCGAGAGATGTCCAGGGTCGCGACACCGCACCGCAGGTCGCGGGCCCATCCCAGAGGATACATCAGCGGGCGAGTGGCAGTGATACCATGCTGCCTTGGCGTCGGATCCGATGCAATGAGGCTAGCAGAGGCTCAGAATGCGCTCCCAAGGGGCCATTCGTTTCGACTGTTATGATGAAGGACAAGAGTTCCAGCCCGATGTCATCTGCAATTCAGCAGCCTGTAGCGCCCAGCTCTGTCGATAGTTACTTGTTGGAAGTTGCAGATGCGGTAAACCGTACGCTGGATTTGAACACTCTGCTGCAGCGTGTGGCAGAGATGCTGAAGAAGGTTATCGACTACGAAATTTTTGCCATCCTGCTGCTGAACGAGAAGGCGCAAGAGCTGCGCGTCCGTTTTCAGGTTGGACACCCTCCCGAAGTCGCGGAACGCATCCGCATCAAGGTGGGCCAGGGAGTCACCGGCCAAGCGGTACAGCGCCGCGAGACCGTGCTCGTCAACGACGTTGCGGCCGAGCAGAACTTCATTAACTCTGCACCAGGCGTGCGCTCCGAACTTGCCGCTCCTCTTATCGCCAAGAACAAAGTGATCGGCGTCATCGACGTAGAAGCCGCACAGGCGGGAGCCTTTACCGAGGAACACAAACACCTGCTGACGTTGTTTGCTTCGCGTATTGCCGTTGGCATCGAGAATGCGCGCCTATATACCCGCGTATCACGACAGGCACGACAACTAACCTTGCTGACGGAGATCAGTCGCGAGCTGACCTCTATTCTCAACGTTGACCAACTCCTGAAGCGGATCGCCGAATTGGTGACCCGCATCATTGATTACCAGATGTTCTCCATTTTGCTGCTCGACCCGACCGGCAGCCTGTTGCAGCATCGCTTTTCGCTGCGCTTCAACGAGAGCGTAAAACTCAAGCACGAGATTCCGCTCGGCGTCGGCCTGGTTGGATATGCGGCCCAGCACAAGCAGGCCGTTCTGGTACCGGACGTCAGCAAAGACCCGCGCTATATCAAGGCCAATCCGGAGACGCGCTCGGAGCTTTGTATTCCGCTGATTTACAAAGATAACGTCATCGGCGTACTCGATATCGAACACACGCGTCGCGGGTACTTTACGGAAGACCATGTCCGCACCATGACCACTCTGGCGGCGCAAGTGGCAATCGCCATTGAAAACGCAACGCTGTATGAGCGCATCGCACGGCAGGAGAAACGGCTTGAGCAGGACCTGGCGCTGGCGCGGGAGTTGCAGTTCCGGTTGCTGCCGCAAAAAATGCCGGTCTTCCAGAATGCCGAAGTGGCTTCGCGCTTCGCGCCAGCACGCCAAATAGGCGGGGACCTTTACGACTTTGTGAAGTACAGCGGTCAGGGCGTAAACGGTATCGCCGTTGGCGACGTAAGCGGCAAAGGCGCCCCTGCCGCCATTTATGCTGCGCTTGTGAGCGGCATTGCGCGTTCGCTTGCTAACGAAGAACCCAGTGCAGCGGGCATGCTGGAGGCGATCAACTTGTCGCTCTCGGAGCGTCCGATCGAAGGACAGTATGTCTCGATGATCTATGCCATCTGGGACGACGACCAGCGGCTGCTCCAGATCGCAAACTCAGGCCTGCCCCGTCCGCTTCACTGCCGTGATGGCAAGCTGGAAGAGATTCCAGTTACCGGTTTGCCCATCGGTTTGTTCGCCAATGCCACCTACGACGAATTGAACATCCGCGGGCAAGCAGGCGATGTGTTTCTTTTCTTCAGCGATGGCATTCTTGACGCTACCAGTTCGCAGGGCGAAATGTTCGGGCGTCATAGGCTGGAGAAAATCACGCGAGCTAACGCCCATCGCAACGCTGAAGAGTTGGTGGATGCCATCTTCAGGGCCGTCTCCAGTCATGCGGAGGGTGTGGAGACGTTCGACGACCAAACCATTGTGGTGCTGAAAGTGAAAGGACCATCCGCCAAAAAGTGAAATCTCTTCGCTCGCCGGAACGGCCACCCGCGTTCACCTATCACCGCGCTAAGTCACTCTTCCATAAATCCGGCGATGAGTTGTGCGCTGACCAGGTTCCGCTCTCCCGTCTGGCACGACTCCACGGCACGCCGCTATACGTGTACTCGAGTTCCACCATTCGCCAGCGCTTCCAGCAATTCGACCAGGCGTTTCGTGGGTGCGAGCACACCGTTTGCTATTCCGTGAAGGCGAATTCGAATCTTTCGATCTTGCGCCTGCTTGCCGGCCTGGGTGCGGGGTTCGACATCGTATCCGGCGGAGAGCTTCAACGCGTCACCGAAGCCAGCGGCGAGGTCAACGCGAAGGTCGTTTTTTCCGGAGTTGGCAAGCTGGCCCATGAAATCGATCTGGCGCTTCGTTCCGGCATTATGCTCTTCAATGTCGAGAGCGCCAGCGAAATGGAATTATTGGCGGCGCGCACGACCCATCTTCGCAAGTCAGCTAACTTTGCGGTACGGTCGAACCCCGATGTGGCAACGGAGACTCACCCCTACATATCCACCGGCCTGCACCAACACAAGTTCGGCGTGCCTTGGCGCGACGTAGCAGCGCTCTATCGTCGAGGCGCCGAAAACAAGTATCTAAAACCTGCCGGTATCAGTGTTCACATTGGCTCGCAGATCGCCGACGTAGTTCCCTTTCTCGAGGCCATGGAGCGGGTGGCTTCTCTAGCAAGTTCATTGCGAGCCGAGGGTCACGATATCCGCTTTGTCGATGCCGGCGGAGGTCTCGGCATCCAGTACGGATACGATCCCGAGGCAAACTTCGCTGTGCAAGCCAAAGGGTACGCGCACGCCGTACTGGGTCCACTAAAAGGTCTCGGAATGCATCTTCTGCTCGAGCCCGGCCGTGCTATCGTAGGCCCCGCCGGACTCTTGCTCACGCGTGTTATCTACCGCAAGCGCAATAATGGTAAGCAGTTCGTGGTTGTGGATGCTGCAATGAACGACCTGCTCCGCCCTTCGCTCTACGGCGCTCATCACCAAATCATTCCGGTTGTTCTGCAAGAAGACCGGGCGACGGAGAAGGTTGACGTGGTTGGGCCGGTGTGCGAAACCGGGGACTTTCTGGCGCGTGACTGCGAACTGCCCACCGTGCAGGAGGGCGAACTTCTGGCCGTTCTCGATACTGGGGCGTATGGGATGTCCCTGGCTTCGAATTACAACACCCGTTGTCGGCCGGCCGAGGTATTAGCAGACGGCAAACGGGTCCGGCTGATACGTAAGCGGGAGTCCATTGGCGACCTATTAGCACCTGAGCGCACCTAAGGCCCCCACCAGAGTTTTAGCCGATTTGACTCTTTTGATTCCGCAATTTTGCTTGTTGCGTTTGACTGAGAGTTGTCCTATGCTCGCTTTCCACTGGAGATTGCATGCAACCAAATAAGTACGATGCAGCCACTTCCACTGCGGTCTGTCTCTGGTGTTATTCCCAATATCTCAAAAGCACAAGCCGGGCTCGTGACGGGCAGACGTTTTGCTCCAGGAAATGCGAACTGATAGGGCGTTCCTGGCTGGAAGACAGCTTGAAACCCGATAGCGAATAACCGAAGGCGCGGCTCTTTGGCCGCGCCCTTCTTCTCTGCAATCTTTTCTGACTTTTGAACCGGGCCAGGACGATCTATGCCCCGTTCTAGCGTTGTCCCCACTTCAATTTGGCGCGCAAGGCCTCGAAGAAGGTCTTTCGCATCCGCAATAGCTTCACACTGTGTCCGGCACGGCAACAAACCACACGGTCGCCCTGCTTCACCGGCAAGCCAACCTGTCCATCGATACTAAGAAACGCATCTTCCTCGTCTGAAGTCTCGACTCGTAACTCGATCTGGGCTTTGTCGGTTACCACCAATGGACGATGGGTGAGGGAATGCGGACATACCGGGGTCACTACGAACGATTCGACCGATGGCATCAGGATGGGGCCGCCTGCCGCTAGGGAATAAGCGGTGGAACCAGTGGGTGTCGCGATGATTACACCGTCGGCCTTGTAGTTGAAGACAAAGGCCCCATCAATCAGCAGATCAAAGTCAATCAACCGCGAAATCGCGCTCTTGTTCACCACCGCATCGTTCAAGGCGAAGTGATGGGCCAGACACTCTCCGCCGCGAAACAGTCTGCAATCGAGGACGGAGCGCTCCTCCATTGGGCAGAGGCCCGAGTGCACGGCATCGAGCGTTGGATACATCTCGCCTAGAGGAACTTCAGTCAGAAACCCCAGCGAGCCCAGGTTAACAGCCAAGATGGGCACGCCTTCATGAGCGACAGCACGCGCTGCGGACAGCAAGGTGCCGTCGCCACCCAGCACCAGGGCAAAGTCGGGATGCTTGGCACCTATTTGCTCACGCGGAACAACCTGTTCGCCATCGGTGTACTGTGCGGTTTCCTGGTCGAGGTAAAGTTGGTAGCCTCGGCTGTGAAACCAGTTCAGTAGTTCCGGTAGAATGCCAGCCAGTTCGGTCTTTGACGGCTTCGAAATGATGGCGACGGACTTCATGTGTTGGTGTGGCAACTGGCTCAGTGTAGCGCAGCGAACTATTTTGGCGGAAGCGGGAGAAACCGGGCGTGCAGCAGGAACTCGCGGTTCCCTTCCGCGCCGAGAATCGGAGACTCGATCACCTCGATCTCCGTGCCACCGAGTGCTTTCACCGCGTCAGCCACCTTGGTCACCGCCGCCTGCTGCGCCTGGGGATCACGAACAATGCCGCCTTTGCCAACCTGACCTCGCCCAACCTCAAACTGCGGCTTTACTAGCAAAACCAACTCGAAGCCACTGCCCGGCGAACTCGCGAGGGCACAGCGCACTACGGCCGGGAGCACGAGTGTAGCAGAGATGAAGGAAACATCCATGGCGACCAAGGTGACGGGTTTTCGCGTTTCCGAATCAGCCCAGATCTGCTCCGGCATGAGATAGCGGGCATTCGTCTTCTCCAGAAGTTGCACGCGGGGGTCGCTTCGCAACCGGCCGTCCATCTGGCCGTATCCGGTATCCACCGCGATCACGTTGGAGGCGCCGCTCTGCAAAAGGCAGTCGGTGAAACCTCCAGTAGACGCGCCCACATCCATGCAGCATTTATTTCGCACATCGATGTGCCAGTGTTCCAGCGCTCGCGCCAGTTTCAGTCCGCCACGGCTGACAAACGGCTGCTCGTCGCCGAGGATACGAATAGCGGCAGCATCTTCGACGAGGCTGCCTGCCTTCTCGATCTTCTGTTCGTTGACCAGCACTCGTCCGGCGAGGATGAGCGCATGGGCACGCTCCCGCGAGGGCGCCAGCCCGCGTTGGAAGAGCAGTTTGTCGAGGCGCGATTTCACCGGGCCAGACTAGCATGATGTTGCCCTCGGTTCGAAACGGCTATCGCGTTCGATCGTATAGCTTAGAGATTGGCGGTTTTTAGGTGTTGCATTTCGCACTTCGTTCGGGGCATTGTGGTGAACATTTCGGAATTCATACAACTTAGCGGGCATGCCGTCTGTCTTTTCCACAACGTTATGCACATTGATGTTGAAAACTTCTACACCGCGTTAGCCGCACCAGCACAAGCGATGTCACTCTCGCCATTGTGGATACGTCCCGACGCTCACAGCGCGAGATTGACGCGGTACGTTTAGCTCTGCGCAGTGGGAATTTTCCTGCGATACAATGACGCATCCCCGGGGACTGTGTGAATGGTGACAAAGAGCAAGAAGCGATCTAAGACAGCCAGCCGCAACAGGACAACAACCCATGAGACGCCGATACCTGCTCCGGCGCAATCGGCGAATAGCAATGGGTCTTCCCCCTCGAACCTCGAGGTGCTGCGCAGGATGTACTCGGCGATGTTGAAGTGCCGCATGATGGAAGACCGGGCACATAGTTCTAACGCTGAGGATAGTTACGATCTCACGACGGGACACGAGGCCGTCCTGATCGGCGCCTCCATCGATCTGCGGCCCGAAGACACAATTGCAGCATCCCGCCGCAACTTCACAGCTCACATCGCCATGGGAACGCCGCTGAAGCATTTGTTGAAGGAGACCGCTGCAAATGATTCGGGCGAAAGCAGGGCATCCATCCTCTCTTGCCAATGTGCTGTGCCCGGTGCGCTTTCTTCTGCGGTCTTCCTCGCCGATCCGTTCAATCTAGCCACTGGCCTGGCGCTATCTCATAAGCTGGAGAAGAAAACGAATGTGGTGGTGGCTTTTGAAGACGAAGATGCAACATCGCTCGAGGCTAGCCATGAGGCCTTAAAGTTCGCTGGCATTCACAAACTGCCGATCATCTACGTGACCAGAAACGCAGGCCTGGACGATCCGGGAAGTAGAAAACATAGTGCCCTTGAGGAATTCAGCTACTTGGCAAGGGATTACGGATTCCCCAGCATCCTGGTGGATGGCAATGACGTGGTCGCGGTTTGGCGCGCGGCGCAGGAGTCCATCCATCGCGCGCGCAATGGCGCGGGACCGACGCTCATCGAGTGCCAGTCCGACGCCGCAAAGTTTGAGGATCCTCTGTCGCACATGCAGCACTACATGACCAAGCGCGGCGCGTGGGATGAAGCATGGAAGCAGCAGGTGGTCGACCAGTTTAATGGGGAGATCGCGGAGGCGGTGCGACTGCGCAGAGAGTAAGCCGGTTCGCAGCGCTTCGCTCCCACCCTTTCGCAGCGTCCGTGAAAGGATGGGACACCCATTTTGCGGGAAGCGACCGCGGCATTGCGGTCAGTCCTACAGCTTTTCGTAAAACTCGCATGCCGAGCACGAGATATACATGCCGCCCGGAATGTCTTTCTCGCGATCTTTCACGCGCTTGACCACTCGGGTGGGCTTGCCGCACTGGGGGCAGTCGGTGCTCTTGGTGGTGTCCATGACCTTCTTACGGTCTGCGGTCTTTGCGATCTTCGCCATTCTCTTCTCCTGAAATGAACAAGTATTAGCCCGCAGACGGCTGCGGTCGGTGTCTACTTTTGGCTGGAGCAAAAAATGCAGATGAGAAGCGGATGGGCGCGTCAGCGCGAGATGCACATGTCATCAGCCCACGCTCCTAAACCATATGGAGCGGCTTCGACTGCAGGCGGGCGCCCATTGGCGCCACTCTCTACTCGCCGGGTAGCAAACCTATTTTACATGAGCGAGAGCAGCGGCGGCGTTCTCTGCTTAGCGGGTTAGGCGGAAAACGAATCTGCCGGTAGTCCCAAAGCAAATATCCGCACGGTCTTTCCGATGTCGCCCGGCCCATTAGGTAAAGAAAAAGTGCTGCGCGCTGCGCCCGCGCGCCGATTGATGTATCTTGCCAATCACGTACACCTTGAATCACCCCAGCGGGCTTCGGTCCGAGTGAGGACAACTATGTCGAAATCGCGCAGACAATTCCTGACCCACGCGCCTCTCGCCTTGGTGGGAGTGGCGGTCGCCTCTTACGGCCAAGACCAGAAGCCCGCAGAGCTTCCTCCGGGAGCACCGCCGGCGTTCGGCACGGCGCCACCTGTTGGGCCGGAGGTATCTCCGGCTACCTTTGCCCAGGCCGAAAAGCTGGTGGAGGTGGAGTTCAGCAGCGAAGAACTTGCCCAGGCAGCCGGCAACTGGCGTAGCGCGATGGCTCCGGTCTATGAGCGAAGGGTGGGGCCGCACAAGGTGGGGCTGGAGGCAACGCTTGCACCAGCAACCCTCTGGAATCCCGTCATGCCTGGCGAAAAGGACGGTCCATCGAGGGC
Source organism: uncultured Acidobacteriaceae bacterium (assembly GCA_963748225.1). Lineage (GTDB taxonomy): Bacteria > Acidobacteriota > Terriglobia > Terriglobales > Acidobacteriaceae > Bog-257. The sequence continues at coordinate 38,022 of CAVVHW010000002.1, read as the reverse complement.
TGAATTCGTCAGGAGCGAAACCGATGCCGGACCGCTCCCCACTAACGACGAAGACATCGCCTTCGCTTCTGTAACTCAGCTCTCGCTCTGGATCCAGCAACGCAAGCTGACCTCTGAGCGACTCACCCAGATCTATCTGACGCGCCTGGAGAAGTTCAATCCCCAGCTGCGCTGCGTCATCACGCTCACGCGCGAGCTCGCGCTCCGACAAGCGAAGAAAGCAGACCAGGAGATCGCAGCCGGCAACTATCGCGGGCCGTTGCACGGCATCCCGTGGGGAGCCAAAGATCTTCTGGACACCAGAGGCATTCCAACTACGTATGGCGCCGAGCCTTTTCGTGATCGTATCCCCACCAAGGACGCGGTTGTTGTGCAGAGACTGAACGATGCGGGTGCGGTATTGGTCGCGAAGTTGAGTTTGGGCGCACTAGCGCTCAATGACATCTGGTTTGGCGGCCAGACCATGAATCCGTGGCTGCTGGAGGAAGGATCGTCGGGCTCCAGCGCAGGTCCGGGCGCAGCTACCGCGGCAGGATTGGTGGGATTCGCAATCGGCAGCGAAACCGGCGGCAGCATCGTAAGCCCGTCGATGCGCTGCGGAGTTACTGGACTGCGGCCGACGTTTGGTCGCGTCGCGCGCACCGGCGCCATGACGCTGTGCTGGTCGCTGGACAAACTGGGCCCCATGGCCCGCAGCGTTGAAGACACCATGCTGGTGCTGAACACCATTACCGGCCCGGACCCGGGCGACTTGTCAAGCGTGCCCAGCAAGTTCGATTTCAACGCAAATGCGAGTGTACAGGGGCTGCGCGTCGGCTACTTTCCGAAGTGGATGAAGGAGGCGCCGGCGACCGACGTCGATCGCTCTGCGCTACAGGCCGTGAGCAAGCTGGGTATGGTCCCGGTCGAAGTTGCGATTCCCGATTGGCCTTATGATTCGCTCGACCTGATTCTCTTCGCTGAGGCCGCGGCCGCATTCGAGGAGCTGACACTGAGCGGCCAGCTCAAAGAGCTCAAGATGCAGGTGCCCGACGCATGGCCCAACACCTTCCGCCAGTCACGATTTCTTTCGGCAGTGGACTTTGTGCAGACCGACCGCTTCCGCCGCAAGGTTGCCGTACAAATGGAGCGGGTCTTCTCCCAGGTGGATCTGCTTCTGGTGCCTTCGCTGCGCGACGAGATGCTGACCATCACCAACTTCACCGGACAACCATCGCTCACCCTGCGCGCGGGCTTCGTCGAGGTGTCGGAGGCCCGCAGCGACTGGGCGCCCGATCCGGCGCATCCGCTACCGAAATTTTCGCCGCCGCGCCGCGTGCCGCACGGCGTCACATTGATCGGGCAACTGTTTGACGAGGGAACTCTCGGGCAAGCTGGTCTCGCGCTGGAGAGAATATTCAACGTGGCCAGCGAGCGGCCGCCGGGCTTCTGAACGTCAGCATTTCTGCTTAATGCGGTGTACGAAAGCAGTGTATGGTTACTGGTCGAGTAGTTGAGGAGCGCGGGAAAAACATGTTCCAAAAATACAAAGAGGTCGTCTTCGGGATCGGTTTTGGGATCGCTGCCATGATTATTGACACGGGCATGGACGCCAAAGTGGAAGGCAACAGCTTGGCTGACGAGTTAACCGCACATCCCGGGATGATGCTATACCGTCTCGGATTCGTCGTCCTGGGTCTGGCTTTTGGCTGGCTGCTCTGGCGAAACCGCAGCCGTGAACGTGAGGTTCGGCTGTTGACGGAAACTCTGCACCATATCCAACAGCAGTGCGGCACGCAGGCCCTGCTGTTGCGTTCCACGCTGCAACTCCTGTTAACTCGCGATGATCTGCATCTTCCCGACGAAGCCCAACGGTTGCTCCAGGAGGCCTATCAACGATCGCAGGAATTTCAGAAAATGGCGGAGCAAAAGTTGCCGACCAGTCATAGTTAGGGCCGGAAGCTGGTATCCCACAGATGCACTAATCATTCATGCCGCTGAGGCTTCCGGCGCGTCGATTCTGTACTCGGAGGACTTCGGCAATGGCCAGCGATACGGTTCGATTCGGGTTGTGAATCCGTTCGCGGCACCTTCTCGCTGACAGGCCCACTCTGAACGATGCGTTTGACCCTGCTCTTCGCGTCCTGATACCTTCTACTGTTTGTCACACCGGCAAATCTCACCGGAGAGAGACTGCATGGCACTCAAATTCAAGGGCGTGGATTTCATCGACTTCGATACTCTGCTCAACGACGACGAACGGCTGGTCCGCGACAATACTCGCAAATTCATCGAAGAGAACCTCATCCCCATCATCGAGATGTGCAACCGCGAAGGCCGTTTCCCCAAGGAGTTGATCAAGCCCATGGGTGAGTTGGGCTTTTATGGTGCAAGCCTCAAAGGGTATGGGTGCGCCGGGATGTCGGCGGTTGAGTACGGACTGATGACCCAGGAATTGGAACGCGGCGACAGCGGTGTGCGCTCGTTTGTCAGTGTGCAGTCGGGCCTGTGCATGTATCCCATCTATGCTTTTGGCAGCGAGGAACAGAAGAAGAAGTATCTGCCAAAAATGGTACTTGGCGAAATTCTTGGATGTTTTGGTTTAACTGAACCGGACGCTGGCTCAAATCCAGGAGCCATGCGCACCCGTGCGCGTAAAGACGGTGACAGCTACGTCCTGAACGGCGAGAAAATGTGGATCACCTCTGGCTCGATTGCGCACATCGCGATCATTTGGGCCAAGGTTGAGAACGAAGACAATCGCATTCGCGGCTTCATCGTCGAAACCGATCGCCCCGGATTCAAGGCGGCGGATGTCCACGGAAAGTTCTCGTTGCGCGCTTCTGTTACTTCAAGCCTTTCTTTACAGGATGTCCGTATCCCCATAGAAAACCTTCTGCCTGAATCGGGAGGTTTGAAGTCTCCTTTGAGCTGCCTGAACCAGGCGCGATACGGCATCGGCTGGGGAGCTATCGGCGCGGCGATGGCCTGCTATGACTGCTCGCTGCAATATGCGCAATTCCGCAAACAGTTCCACGACCAGCCGATTGCGTCGCATCAATTGGTCCAGGAGAAACTGGTGTGGATGATCAGCGAAATCACCAAGGCGCAGCTTCTCGCGCTGCAGGTGGGCCGGCTGAAGGACTCGGGAAAGGTCAAGCCGTGGCACATCTCGATGGCCAAGCGCAACAACGTCTGGATGGCCCTGGAGTGTGCGCGCATGGGACGCGACATCTTAGGCGCGAATGGAATCGCCGACGAGTATCCCATCTTTCGTCACATGGCGAACCTGGAGTCGGTAAAAACGTACGAGGGCACGCACGACATCCATGCGCTAATCATTGGGGAGCACATTACCGGCTTGGCTGCGTTCTAGCATTCCCTTGGTTCCCTTTTCGAAACGAATAGCATGCCCAAGCAAAGAAATTCGATGGCAAGACGCTTGCCGTAGGGTATGCTTACCGTTTGCCGGATACAAGGTGCGCCCAGTGTGCCCGTTTTGTCTTTCTACATACGCATTACGCCCGCAGACTTGCGCTGAGCAGCATTCATATTCCGGCGCCGCAAGCCGCGGCATCTCGGAGGCCACATGGCGACAAGAGTTCAAACTGAACCGCCTGTCATCGAACATGATCCGACTGCAAATCTGGAAACCGATCTCGCGCTGGAGTTCCTGCGCGTAGTCGAGGAAGCCGCCATCGCCTCTGGCAAGACCATGGGGCAAGGCAATCGCAAGCATGCCGATCAGGTGGCCACCGAAGCGATGCGTGGCGTCATGGACTCCGTGCCGATGGATGGAACCATCGTTATTGGCGAGGGCGAACGCGACGAAGCCCCGATGCTTTACATCGGCGAGAAAGTTGGGAAGCAGGATGGCGGAGGGTATCCGGCGGTGGACATCGCGGTCGATCCGCTGGAAGGCACCAATCTGTGCGCCACTGGGTCTCCCGGGGCCATTACGGTGCTGGCTGCCTCAGAGCAAGGCGGCCTGCTGCATGCTCCCGACTGCTACATGGAAAAGATCGTGGTGGGCCCATCGTGCAAGGGTGTGGTCGATCTTGAAGCTCCCGTCTCACACAATCTGCATGTCATCGCCAAGGTGCTGGATCGAACCGTCGAAGATCTGGTGATCATCATCCTCGACCGGCCACGGCATGAGAGCTTGATTAACGAGATTCGCAAAGCCGGGGCGCGCATTCGGCTCATCTCTGACGGCGACCTTTCGCCCGGCGTTGCAGCGGCAATGTTGGGTTCAGGCGTGCATGCAGTGATGGGTACGGGCGGGGCGCCTGAGGGAGTGATCACTGCGGCTGCCATTCGTTGCTTGAACGGCTACATGGTGGGGCGCCTTGTCGGCTACACCCCGGAGCAGGGCGACCGCATGAAGGACATGGGCATCGCCGATCCGAAGCGCATCTATACGGCTGACGATTTGGCGCCTGGCAAGAACATCATCTTTGCCGCGACCGGCGTTACCGATGGGCCACTGCTAAAGGGTGTGCGCTTCTTTGGCGATGGCGTGCGAACCTCGTCGCTGGTGATGAAGCTCAATAAGGGCAAGGTCAGGTTTATCGAGACGATCCATGTGGATCGGCGTCCAGACGTAAAGATCAGGATTCCGGAGCGGTAAGCCTCATACCACATCGAACGGCTGGGCCGTCCTCTCGGACGGCCTCCGCTTTTGATATAGGTCGATTTCGTTGATAAATGGCCAATTTCTGTCCCGCCCGTCCGATCGGTGCAACTTATCATTTCCTGCTTGCTTCTGTAGGAAGAGGAGTAAAATTCTATTAAAGGAACGTAGCTGCGGATGGAATCGGTCCATCCGGAGAGGCCTTTGCATGAACGTCCATTTCAGCTACAAGATTTCCAAAACTCCCGACCTCGAAAAACTGATCAATCAACAAGCGGAAAAGCTGGACCGATACCTGCGGGTATTTCGTCCGGACCTCGTGCATCTGAAGGGGCTTATCGAGGAAAACCCGGCGCGCAAGGGCGTGGTCGTGTCACTCAACCTGCGACTTCCGTCGGGGCAGATGGCCGCACAAGAGGGCAGTCCGACAGCGACAGTCGCGATCAAAGCCGCGTTCGATTCGATTGCAGAGCAAGTGAAAAAGCACAAGGAGGTGCTGCGCAATCATCACAAGGGTCAGCGCCGCCAGGACCGGGCAACAGTCGGCACCGTGCCGTTCGAAGAGACCCTAGCGGCGGTCAGGCCCGAGCACATTTCCAGCGCCGACATTTCGAGTTACCTAAACGTCAATCTGTCGCGGCTGCAACGCTTCATCCAACGAGAGATCGACTACCGTGAGAGCCAGGGACAACTCCGGACTGGCCAGGTAGCAGTAGATGACGTGGTCGGCGAGGCGATTGCGAACGCGCTCGGCGAGCAGCACGAAAGTCCAGAACCTATGAAGCTCGAGCCTTGGGTGCATCGGCTGGCTACGCGGGCGATTGACCAACTTGCGTTGGAGAATTGGGAAGACGGTCATGTTCCCTTGGAACGCTCGCACGGCGAACAGAATGTGCACGCCAGCGACGAGTCCAAACTTCAATTCCATCAGCCCGATGAGCAGCTCTCGGAGGAAAATGTCATTGCAGACCCGACCGCCAACAATCCTGAAGAGCTGGCGGCGCGGGACGAACTAATTAACCTGGTAGAGACGACCCTGCGCGACGCCGGCCGCGACCAAGCCGAGGCTTTCATCCTGTACACCCTGGAAGGCTTCACTCTGGAAGAGATCGCCGATATCACCAACCGCAGTGTGGAGGAGGTGCGCGCGTCCATCCGCAAGGCCCGCGAACATTTGCAACGCGCCTTGCCTATCAAAGACCCGCTGAAAGAAAAGCTCGTGGAGTATTCCAGGAGCGCACAGACAACTTGGGGCTGCTGCGCAGTTCCCTCTTTAATTCAAGAACTCATCCATGAGGAGAACCGGAATGATCACACGAGATGACATCCGAGAACTCGCTAATTTTCACTCGCCGGAAACTTGTGCGGTTACTTTTTACTACCAACCCGTGACACCCTTGAACAAGTCGCACCGTGAAGAAACGATCCTGGTCAAGGACTTGGTTCGCAATGCGCTTCGCGAAGCGGAGAAGCATGGCAGAAATGGCTGTGCCCGTTCCGATCTCGATCGCGTCCAGGGTATGGCCGAGAGCCTGCGCGGAAACGGCGGGAAAGCCAAGGCAGTTTTCGCCTGCAGTAAACAGGGGTTCTGGCGCGAATTTGACATCCCCGCGCAGTTACTTAAGACCGACCTTATCGTAAACCAGCGCTTTCATCTGAAGCCGCTGGCGGCTGTACTGGACGGAGTTCAACATGCCTGCGTGGTGCTGGTCGACCGCACTAAGGCCCGCGTCTTCGAACTGGTGAACGACGAAATTGTGGAGAAACAGGACTTCATCAACGAGCTTACCCGACGTGGCAAGAGTGACGGCTGGCGCGGCTATGATGCCGGACACGCTGAGCGCAAACAGACGAACGAAGCGCTGCTGCACTTCAAGACGGTGGCCGATTGCATTGAGCAGTACTTCGAGCGCGGAAGTTGCGATCGGTTGCTCGTTGGCTGCCACGATGACGTTTGGTCTGAAATTCATCGCGAACTGCATGCAAACTCTAAGCAGCGTCTGGTGGGACACTTCCGCATTGACCCCAAGGGTGCGACATCGGACCAGGTCAGGCAGATGGCGACGGAGCAGCTCTCCAAGTACAATTCCCGCCGTAAGCAAGACCTGATCGTCGAAGTGGTCGGGGAAGCCCATCGCAATGGGCGCGGCGCGATTGGGTTACGACGAGTGCTACGTTCGCTGGAGATAGGCGAGGTACAAACCCTTCTGCTGGGCTCGAACTTCCTGGCGCCGGGAGTGAAGTGCTACCACTGCGGTCATATGGACCTGCACGATGCGCCGGCGTGCGTGGTTTGCGGGAAAGAGAACACGCAACTCGAAGACATTGGCGACGCCATTGTAGGACACGCGATTCGGAGTGGAATCGAGATCGTCTATGTTGCCGACGATGAGCAGTTCGATCAGATCGGGCGGATAGCAGCCCTGTTGCGCTTCCGGGCGGACCAAAACACCTCGGTGAAGGCGGCCAGCTAAACTCGACCGCGACCTGTCTAAGGCACAGCCAGGAGCTGTGCCTTTTCATTTGTGCGCTCTTCAGTACCGTCGATTCGGCCGCCATGCTATTCTGCTCGGTTTGCTGGAGGCTGTATGAAAGTCACTCGCCGCGGCTTCATCGCAACAACCGCTATTGGCTCCGCGTCACTCGCACTCGATCTGAAAGCACAGAGCAATCCCAGCCAAGCCGCCGCGTCGCCCGGCACATTGCCCAAGAGGCCGGTCATTATCTGTGCTGCCAACGGCTATAACTATCTCGATCGCGGCTACGCCGTGCTGACTAGCGGCGGGGATTCGCTCGATGCCGTGATGCAGGTCATTACCGGGCCGGAAGATGATCCCAACGATGACAGCGTCGGCTTGGGCGGGCTGCCCAACGAAGACTGCGTGGTGCAACTTGACGCCTGCTGTATGCACGGACCGACTCGGATGGCGGGTGCGGTGGCGGCGGTGGAAGAAATCAAGAACGTCTCGCTGTTGGCCAAGACAGTAATGGAGCACACCGGACACGTGATGTTAGTTGGTGAGGGTGCTCAAAAATTTGGCTTCAAGATGGGATTTCCGCGCGAAAATCTGCTGACCGAGCGTTCGCGTAAGACCTGGCAACTATGGCGCGAGACCATGTCCAATGACGATTGGTGGGGACCGGGGTTGGCCAGTCCGAAATTCAAATTTCCCGATACTGCCGGTAATGTTTCGGAGTATTACGACGAACGCATTCAGAGGATGGAAAAACTTGCGGAGAGGCTGGGCATTGAGCCGGAGTTTCGCATGGCGGCCATCGAACGCGTTCTTAGGCCACCGACCGGCACGATTCATTGCTCCTCGGTGAACGAGAAGGGCGAGATGTCAGGTGCGACCACCACCAGTGGACTGGCGTGGAAGATTTCGGGACGGGCAGGCGATTCGCCGATCATCGGAGCGGGCAGTTATACCGATCAAGATATAGGGTCGGCCGGTGCGACCGGCAACGGTGAAGAGAACATCAAGGTCTGCGGTGCGCACACCATCGTCGAGAATATGCGGCGCGGCATGTCACCGCAGGAAGCGGGCATGGATGCCCTGAAGCGCATCGTCCGCAACTATGCGGGCTACCCGGAAAAGCTGCAATATGTGGACATGAGCTACTACATCCTGCGCAAAGATGGGGCTTACGCGGGAGTCTGCATGTGGAGCGGACCACCCGAGCATTTGCGGCGGTTCGCGATACACGACAGCAATGGCAAGCGCTATGAGAACGCAGTGGCACTGTACCAGGGACAGTCGTTGGGCTGGCCCCCGATGCCAGGCAGAAAACACTTGGCGCCGGAACAGAAGAAGTAGGGCTTTTCGAGCTTAGACCGCGACGGTGACGGTGGTCTTGGTGCGCGTCACTGGCCGGTATAGCGTGTCGCGCTCGAAGGGGACGCGGCCGGCCTCGGTGATCAATCGAATCAGGTCCTGGCGGCGAAGCATTTGCGGAGTGGTCGCGCCAGCATCGTGATAGATCTTCTCTTCCACCACAGTCCCATCAATATCGTCGGCGCCAAAGCGCAGGGTAATCTGCGCCATCTTCGGCGTCACCATCTGCCAGTACGACTTGATGTGCGGGAAGTTGTCGAGCACCAGCCGCGAGACCGCGATCTGCTTCAGGTCGAGCATCCCGGTGGTCTTCGGTAGGTGCTGTAACGGCGTATTGTCGGGATGGAACGCCAGCGGGATAAACGTCTGGAAGCCGTGGGTGTCGTCCTGCAACGCGCGCAGCTTCAGCAGGTGATCGACGCGGTCTTCATCGTTCTCGACGTGACCGTAGAGCATCGTGGCATTCGACTTCAGGCCGACTTCATGGGCGGTGCGCGCCAGTTCGAGCCAGTCGTCGCCATCGATCTTGTGGTCGCAAATGATGTGCCGGATGCGATCGGAAAAAATCTCCGCGCCGCCGCCGGGCATGGAATCGAGCCCCGCGTCCTTAAATTTGACGAACACCTCGCGCGGCGTCATCTTGCCTATCTTTGCGAAGAAGGCGATTTCTACCATGGTGAACGCCTTGAGGTGCACCTGCGGGAACCGCTCCTTCAACCCTGCGATCAGATCGACGTAATACTGGAACGGCAGATCGGCATGCAAACCGCCGACAATGTGAAACTCCGTGATCGCCTCCGTGTAGCCGGAAGCGGCGGTGCTCCAGACCTCCTCCAGCGCCATGGTGTAGGAGCCGGGTGAATCCTTCTTGCGGCCAAAGGCGCAGAGGCGACAGGCCGCCACGCAAACATTGGTGTAGTTAATGTGGCGATTGACGTTGAAGTACGCAATGTCACCATGCATCCGCTCGCGAACATAGTTCGCCAGCCAGCCGATCGCCAGAATGTCCCCGGAGCGGTAAAGCGCCAGCGCGTCTTCAGCCGACAGACGCTCCTGGGCCATGACCTTGTCGTGAATTGGCAGTAGACGAGAGTCGTCAGTCTGAAAGGGATGTAGCTTCTTGGCGGTGGACGCAGTCCGAATAGACATCGTATTGATGATATCTCAACACCCAAATACTCACCACGGGCGAACACGGATGCCCGGGGTTTTTATTTGCCTTTTCCGATCCACGCTGATCCGTGAAAATCCGCGGTTACGATGTCCTCACCGCCCCAGCATCAGGTCTCCGGCAATGAAGAGCAGGAATGCCATCGAGACCAACCCGTTCATAGTGAAGAAAGCGGCATTCACCCGGCTGAGGTCGTCATGCTTTACTAGTGAGTGCTCATAGATCAGGAGCAACGCGACGAACACCACGCCCGCTACCGCAATCTTCCCTAGCCCAAACGCCACGACCATCCAAGCCAGCAAGAGAACGGTTACAACGTGGAAGAGCCGAGCGATGTTTAGCGACCTACGAATGCCGAAAGCCTTGGGAACGGAATAGACCTCGGCCGAGCAATCGAATTCGAAGTCCTGGCAGCTATAGAGGATGTCGAAGCCGGCGCCCCAGAAAACCACTGCGGCGGTCAGAATCAGGATGCGAGGATCAAGCGAGCCGCGGACCGCGATCCAGGCGGCGGCGGGGGCCGTGCCCATCGCAAACCCCAGTACCAGGTGCGACCAGCGCGTGAATCGCTTGGTGAAGGAATACAGGAAGATTATTGCCAGTGCCACCGGAGACAGGTAAAACGCCAGCGGATTCAGTTGATAGGCTGCGAAGATCAGGATGGCCGACGTGATCACCACGAACCACGTCACGAATGACTTGCTCAGCCTGCCGGCGGGCAGGGCGCGAATCCTGGTGCGCGGATTGGACGCGTCGGTGGTGGCATCCGCCAGCCGGTTGAAGGCCATGGCTGCCGACCGTGCTGCCACCAGTGCAACGATGATCCAAATCGACGTGTGCAGGCTCGGAATGCCGCGCGCTGCCAGCAGGGCGCCCGTCAACCCAAACGGGAGCGTGAGCACGGAGTGCTCCCACTTGATCATCTCCAAGGTGGTGCCAACGCTTCGCAATAGTGCCACGGGTTGATTCTAACTTGCGGATGAGGTTTCAGGCAGATCGGGCTGGCTCATGCTCATGCCCTGCGGCAAAGGGGGGCGGGCCCATTGGCGCTCCCAGGCGGGCACGGTAACCCGCTCGGTGACCATTGATGGCTTGCGCGCCCAGCAGACTACACGCGTGCCGAAAGGCAGGTTAATGTACCGGATCAAATGGCGTTCCAGATCAAGCAGGGTGACCATGGCTGCATTGGTAAGCCAGAAGTTTCCATCCGACATGCGCTGCGGCGCCACTGATTTACGGAACAGGTCCTTGAAGGTACGCCCCACGATGGACGGTAGAAATCCTGTCGCTACCAGGTAGGAGACCCGGGAGATTTCAAAGCCGCAGTTGTTGAGTTTGCGCCGCAACTCGCTGGCAGTGTAGCGCCTCTGATGTCCGCGTGCCTCATCTTCCTCGCCCCAGAGGAACGGATAGGCTGGCGCGGTAAGGCACAACAGGCCCCCGTCTTTCAACACGCGGCGCATTTCGCGCAAGACCTTTCGGTCATCGGCGACCAACTGCAGGACGTCAGCCGCCAGGACGGCGTCGAAGAAGTTCGATACGAATCCCAATTCCTCAGGACTGGTACAAACCAGGTTCTGCGAACCTTCAATCTGCCGGAACGCCAGGCTTGCTAATGAGCTATGTGCGTTAATGGTTCGAAGGGAATCGGAGTCGGAGAAATCCAACTGCGCGGCGCAACCGAGATCCAGAACACGACCCTGGCGTTTACCATGCAAAGCTTGGGCGACAGCCTCACGCAAAAGCTTACGCCGTACCATGTACCACCATGATGAGCTTTCCCGGCGGAGCGCTTCGAACTCGGGTTGTGCACCCATCAGCGGCCTGTTCCCCTAACCTGCATTTTACGAGATACCGGCTCTATCGCCCCAAATTTCGCTACGCACGTGCCCGCGTCGCTTGCACGGCCGACTTGAAGTAATCAAGCGACAGGCGCAAACCGGTCCGCAAATCAATGACTGGCTCCCATCCGAGCAGGCGCTTGGCCTTGCTGATGTCGGGCCGTCGCTGGCGGGGATCGTCCTGCGGCAGCGGCTCACATCGCAATTTGCTGCTCGACCCAGTCACTTCCAGCACCGCCTGGGCACACCCCCGGATGGTGAACTCGACGGGGTTACCGATGTTAGTCGGCTCGTGTTCTTTTGACTTCGACAGCGCCAGAATTCCCGCCACCTCATCGCTCACATAGCAGAAGCTGCGCGTTTGCAAGCCGTCGCCATATACCGTGAGATCTTCGCCGCGCAGCGCCTGTTTCATGAAATTCGAGATCACCCGGCCATCGTTGATCTGTAACCGCGGACCGTAGGTGTTGAAGATACGAACAATGTGCGTATCCACTCGGTGGTAGCGGTGGTAGGCCATGGTGGCCGCTTCGGCGAAGCGCTTGGACTCGTCATACACCGAGCGCGGCCCAATGGGATTCACGTGCCCCCAGTAGCTCTCTTTCTGCGGATGCTCCAAAGGGTCGCCATAACACTCCGAGGTGGAGGCCAGCAGGAACCCGGCATCATATTTCTTCGCCAGCTGAAGGCAATTCATGGTACCGAGTGAGCCGACTTGCAAGGTTTCTATGGCATGCTCGAGATAATCCACGGGGCTGGCAGGCGACGCAAAGTGGAAGATGTAGTCAACCTTACCGGGATCGAAAGGCCGGCTGACATCCTGCTGGAGGAAGTCGAAGCGAGGTTCATGGCGGAGATGCGCCAGATTTTCCGTCCGTCCGGTCAGAAGATTATCCGCACAGACGACGGAGTGGCTTTCCGCCAGCAGGGCATCACACAAGTGCGAACCAAGAAAACCTGCGCCGCCGGTCACCAACACATGCATGTTTACAATCCCTCGAGGGAATAAGAGAAATAGCCTGAGAGTCGAATCTAGCAGACCACGACGGCGACTCCGTGCTCCCGTAAACGCGCGCGCTGGTCTGCAATGATGCTCGCTAACGTTTCATCCAGCGACAGGCGCGGACGATAACCGATCAGCCTGCTTAGCTTGGTGATGTCTGGAACCCGCCGCCGCACATCTTCGAAGCCTTCCTCGTAGGCCTTTCCGTAAGAGACAAAAACGATCTTCGAATGCGAACCCGTCATGCGCTTGATCCGCTCCGCTAGGTCGAGGATGGCGATTTCGTGATCGCTGCCCACGTTATAAACTTCGCCGTTGGCGTCCGGATGGGCTGCAATGCCGACCAGCGCATCCACCGTATCGTTCACGTGGGTGAAGCAACGACTCTGGGCACCGTCACCGAAGACAGTGATGTCACGTCCGGTCAATGCCTGAACCACCAGGTTAGGGACTACCATGCCGTAACGAGGGGTCTGTCGCGGACCTACGGTGTTGAACAGGCGCGCAATCACGGTTGGAACTTTCTTTTCCTTCCAGTACGCAATCGCGAGGAACTCGTCGATGGCCTTCGAGCAGGCATAGCTCCAGCGGCCCTTGTTGGTTGGGCCCATCACCAGGTCATCATCTTCGTGAAAAGGGACACGGTCCCCCTTGCCGTACACCTCCGATGTCGAAGTAATGAGCACTCGCTTGCGCTTGATCTCGGCCAGAGCAAGTACGATTTCGGTGCCTCGAATATTGGTTTCGATCGTGCGCACCGGACTGTCCACAATCAGGCGCACACCGACAGCAGCCGCCAGGTGATAGACGACGTCACAGAGGTCCACCAATTCGGCCATCAATTGGGTGTTGGTGACGGTGTCAATGTGGTACGTAAACTCAGGATGGATCTTGAGGTGTTGAATATTGGCGATGGAGCCGGTGGAGAGATCGTCAACGATGCAAACTTCATCACCCAGGGTGAGGTGTTGCTCGGCAAGATGCGACCCGATGAAGCCCGCACCACCCGTAATGAGCACCTTCATTACCGCCCCTCCGCATCCTTAAGAGTAATGGGCCTGACGCGGCAGCGCAATGTTTGTGATTTGCGTCATAGTAACCGCGGTCCCAGACCCTTATAATCGCGGGTTTATAAGGACTGTTGCAGGATTTTATGGCCGACCAAGAAACCGACCTACTAATCATTGGCGCCGGCATTGTTGGACTGGCGACCGCTCTCGAGATCACGCAGCGTTTTCCAGAGATGACCCTGGTCGTCGTGGAAAAAGAAGACCGCGTGGCCGCTCACCAAACCGGACACAACAGCGGAGTCATCCACTCTGGCCTCTACTACAAGACAGGCTCGCTGAAGGCGCGCAACTGCGTCGCTGGGGCCGCGTCGATGAAGCGCTTCTGCCGGCAGCATGGTGTTCCCTTCGAGGAGTGCGGCAAGTTAGTGGTTGCGACCAGCCCCGAGGAGGTTCCACGGCTTGAGCAACTGCAGCAGCGCGGAATTGCCAATGGCGTTCCCGGGCTAAGAATGCTGAATCGCGAGCAGTTTCGCGAAGTCGAGCCGCATTGCGATGGAATCAGCGGGCTGCAAGTGCCGACCACCGGCATTGTGGATTACACAGTGGTAGCGCAAAAGTACGCCGAACTGATCCAGAGCGCAGGAGGCGAGATTGTTTTCCGTGCCAAAGTGCTTGGCTTGCGCGAAGAGGGATGCTGCAACATCGTCGAGACGAATGCCGGAACCTTCAAGGCACGCTATGCGATCAACTGCGCCGGTCTCTATAGCGATACCATCACCCGCATGGCTGGAGTACAAACAAACCTCGAGATCGTCCCATTCCGCGGTGAGTATTACGAAGTGAAACCCGAGCGTCGCAACCTGGTAAAGGCTTTGATCTACCCGGTTCCTGACCCGCGGTTTCCGTTCCTCGGTGTGCATTTTACACGCCGGGTCAATGGCAGCGTTGAGGCGGGACCCAATGCTTTGCTGGCCTTCCGACGCGAGGGATATACCGGCACGTCACCCGATCTCGGTGAAGCCTTGCAAATGCTATCGTTCGGGGGCTTCCGCAAAATGGCGCGAAAGTATTGGCGCATGGGCTTGGCCGAACAGTACCGGTCCTGGGTCAAGCCAGCCTTCGTAAAGTCGCTACAGAAGATGGTGCCTGAGCTGCAAGAATCCGATTTGGCTCCAGGAGGTTCGGGAGTGCGGGCCCAGGCGGTGGATGGCAATGGCAATCTGGTGGATGATTTTCATTTCGTGCACAGCAAGGGCATGATCCATGTGTGCAACGTACCGTCCCCGGCGGCTACGGCCTCGCTCGAGATCGGCAGAGAGATTGTTGATATGCTGGCCGACCGATTCGAGTTGCATCAGACCAGCACGCAAACAGTCACCTCCTGACATGCTAACCTTGAAAATATGGCTCTTTATTTGGTGACCGGCGCCGCCGGATTCATCGGCTCAGCTCTAGTTCGCGCTTTGCTGAAACGCGGCGAACAAGTTCGCGGCTTCGATAATTTTGAGACTGGAAAGCGCGAACACATTCACGGAGTTGCCGGGCAAATCGATTTTCGTGAAGCTGATCTGCTAGACCTTGAGGTGGTGCGCGCGGCTTGCCAAGGCGTGGATTACGTACTGCACCAGGCGGCAATTCCCTCGGTTCCGCGATCCCTGGTCGATCCGGCACGAAGCAATGCAGTTAATGTTGGCGGCACACTGAACCTTCTGATCGCCGCGCGCGATGCCGGAGTGAAACGCGTGGTTTATGCCGCCTCTTCTTCTGTGTACGGTGATACACCGACGCTGCCTAAACGGGAAGACATGCCGCCCAATCCCATCTCCCCTTATGCGGTATCCAAGCTGGCGGGCGAGCTTTACATGACTTCCTTTCACCGGGTTTATGGATTGGCCACTGTCAACCTGCGCTACTTCAATATCTTTGGACCACGACAAGACGCGAATTCGCAATATTCTGCGGTGCTCGCTAGGTTCATCACGAAGATGTTGCAAGGCGAGGACCCTACGATTCATGGAGACGGCGAACAGTCGCGCGACTTCACCTTCGTCGAAAACGCGGTTGCCGCGAATCTGCTGGCTGCGACTGCACCCGAATCGCAGGTTGCCGGCCAGACCTTCAACATCGCCACCGGCCATCGTTCTAGTCTGAATGAGACCGTCGCCATCCTGAAGGAATTGACCGAATATTCCGGTAAGGCTGAACACGCTCCGCCCCGTGCGGGAGATGTCCGACATTCGCTTGCCGACATCTCGCGCGCCCAAGCACAGCTAGGGTATCGGCCGCTGGTAGATTTCCGGGAGGGATTGCGGCGCACCGTCGCCTGGTATCGCGACAGGGTGACTACGCCCACCACACAAGCCGTGCGCCAGTAAAGACGTGGTGCGTGCTAGAATCGCGCTTCTCCATAGGAATTAGCGCATGTCTTTATCGTCGAAAGCTGCAGGTTCCGAATTGTCTGAACTGCTAAAGCGCAAAATCGAATCCCGGACCGCCCAAGTCGGCGTGATCGGGATGGGGTATGTCGGCTTGCCCTTGGCCCTACTGTTCAGCGAGCAGAAGTTTCCCGTGACCGGCTTCGACATCGATACCAAGAAAATCGACGTGCTCGAGTCCGGCGGGTCCTATATTTACCGTATTGCGCCCAGCGAGATCCAGGCGGCGCGCAGTCAGGGTTTCACCGCGACTTCGGATTACGCCAACATCGCTAACATGGACGCGATCATCATTTGCGTTCCCACTCCTCTGAACGAGTACCACGAGCCCGATCTCAGCTACATCACCAGCACCGCCGAATCGATTGCCCCTTACCTCCGCGCTGGCCAGTTGGTTGTTCTCGAGAGCACCACCTATCCCGGCACGACCGAGGAAGTCCTGGTGCCGATTCTTGAACGCTCGAATAGCCGTGAACTACGAGCTGCGCGCGCCGGCATCGGCGGCGACAACCTGTTTCATGTGGTCTTCTCGCCCGAACGCGAAGACCCGGGTAACGATACGGTCGCACGGCGCGACATTCCCAAGGTCATCGGCGGACTCGATGCGCAAGCAACCGAGCTCGGCTCGAAGCTTTACGGTTCTATCTTCAACCGCACAATTCCGGTGTCAACGCCTGCAGCAGCCGAGATGACCAAATTGCTGGAGAACATTTACCGCTGCGTGAATATCGCGATGGTGAATGAGTTGAAGTTGCTCTGCCTGCGCATGGGTATCGACATCTGGGAGGTGATCGACGCAGCCAAGAGCAAACCGTTTGGCTTCCAGGCGTTCTATCCAGGTCCCGGACTTGGCGGCCACTGCATCCCGATCGATCCGTTCTATCTGTCGTGGAAGGCGAAGCAGTTCGACTTTCGCACTCGTTTCATCGAACTGGCGGGCGAAGTAAACACCAATATGCCGTACTTTTCCGTGGAGGCTGTCGCCAGCGCGCTCAACAAGGAGAAGAAGGCGCTCAACGGCGCGAAGATTCTGGTGCTGGGGCTTTCGTACAAGAAGGACATTGACGACTTGCGAGAATCGCCATCGCTGACAATTATCGAGCTGCTGCAGAAGCGCGGCGCAGTCGTCAGCTACAACGATCCTTACTTTCCGACTGTAGGGCAAGGGCGCCGCTATGCTCTCAACATGACCTGCGTGCCGCTGGAGAATTTGGAACAGTATGACTGTGTGGTGATCGTGACCGATCATAGCGACTACGATTATCGGCGAATCGTGCGCGAGTCGAAGCTGGTGGTGGACACACGCAATGCCACCAAAGGTATCGACTCGCCTAAAGTCGTGCGTTGC
This sequence comes from uncultured Acidobacteriaceae bacterium, assembly GCA_963748225.1. Classification (GTDB taxonomy): domain Bacteria; phylum Acidobacteriota; class Terriglobia; order Terriglobales; family Acidobacteriaceae; genus Bog-257. The sequence goes on along the minus strand of CAVVHW010000002.1, from coordinate 20,766 downwards.
TGATCTGGGCTCGCGCTATCGTTTGTAGGTTCCCATATAGTCCGCTTCGACAATAATATGGTCCTTGATAGCTTGTTGCAGAACCACGTTGCTCGAACCCGGCGCGAGATCGAGTTTCTCATCCAACGCATATAAGCGGAAGAAATACCGGTGCGGCTTGCCTCGCGGCGGACACGGACCGTTATAGCCGATCTTCCCAAAACTGTTGCGGCCCTGGCGCGTGCCTTCCTCCAAGGGATCTCGCTTAGGAATTGCTTCGCGAAGTTCATGGGCGCTCGTCGGCACGTTCCACATCACCCAGTGCACCCAGGTTCCGTTCGGTGCGTCGGGGTCATCCATGACCAGCGCGAAGGTGACGGTGCGCGGCGGAAGTCCACTCCATTCCAGCGCGGGCGAGACGTCGGCAGCGTCACAAGTATGTTTCTTCGGAATCTCTGCGCCCTGTTCGAACGCGGAACTCTTCAGCGCCAGTGTCATGGGAGAAGCGCCTCCTGCCGATGGATTCGGCTGCTGCGCAACCGTGCTACCGCCAACTGCCCCCACCAGAAGCAGCAACGTGGCTAGCCTGGTGATTGAAGGAAGGTGATTCGCAAACGTAGGTTGGGAAGTGTTGCCTGCCGGGATCATCGGCATCATTGTACGGAATGCCAAGCGATATCAGAATAGCGGATGAAGATTAACACCACGATTACAACATGAACGACGCGCACAGCAGTGTACCGAAGATCAGTGAGTGTGTCAGTTCGCTGAGACCGAGCTTGTGCACATCGAGAGGACCAGAACGCCGGACGAACCACAGAGTTCCGCGAGCGAGTACGGGAACAAACGCTAATGCCATGGCGTCCGAGAATAGGCCAAAACGGCAAGCAGCGAGGATGGCGCCCATGAGCACAACTTGTCCGCAGAAGAAAGGCAAGCCCTGTTTCATCTTCTCGTCCAGGTTGGTAGCGCGGCTGGAGTGGATACGTACCTGCACGAAGTGAATCTGATCGCCGGCAAATAACCAATTGGCCAGCCACAGGGCGATCGCGACGCGGTCGAGTCTGCCGGTGGCGACGTAATAAGCACCTGCCGCAGTTGAGGTCAGACCCATCGCGCCGATGATCTGCGCCGGCATTCGTCCTTTGCGGCCCAGCTTTTTGACGCCCGCTTGTATCGCGAAAGCTAAACCTGCGAGCGCGCCTACTGTCAGCAAACCGCGAAATCGTCCGTTCCACAGCAGCGCCGCTATGCTGGCAATAGCCAGTGCGCCGATGCCGGCGATCATCTTCACCACGAAGGCACGCTCGTCTTGGTTCTGTGCCTTGACGGCGGAGGTGCCCAGCCAACTTTCGACCGGCGTGCGCAGCCAGAAGAGCGACATCGCCGCCAGGATGAAAAGGGTAAGTGCGCCACCGTTTATGCCTGAATGCAGAGACGCTACAGCGCCGGTCGCGAGCGGCACCAGCAGCATGCCCCACGCGCCGTGCTCGCGTGGAATAACCATCGTTCTCCGTCGGGAGTTTGGTACGGTGCTGATGTGAGCGGCCATGTTGCGATGCTAATGCTGCCGGGGTACGCCGAATATGACTTAAGTCTCAGCGGGAGCTACATCCTATCGGGCTGTCTCATTCCTGCTTTGCCTCGTGGTGTTTCCTCCCGAGATCGGCAAATATTGAGCGCGCAGTTCAGACGTGATCTCCCTGCCCGCCAGCCAATTCGCGAAGCGGTCCCTGTGCACCGTCACGAAATGGATCCGGAGTCCCGGACTTGAATGTCCCGCGCGAAACGCTCAACCATCTTGTATTGTCCCCGAAAGTCCTCGCCAGCCTCCTCCGGATGAAAACCCATCGAAGTCCGCCTAAGTGTCGTACCGGGGAAGTGAGACTAAAGTCGTTTCGCGTCGCTTTGCCCGTTTCCCATGGAACGGGCGATTAGGCCGAGGGAATTTTTCCACGTGTTTCTCGGCCGCTATTAGTGCTTTGCAGCCGTCTCGCGGATCATTTTATTCGAGGTGCCGGGCTCGTACACGCAGAAGGGCTCTTCCGCCAGGAAGTCACCGGTGGCAGCGTAAGCCCGAGCGCGGCATCCCATGCAGACATGACGAAACTCGCAGCAGCCACACTTCCCTTTCAGATTGTCGTCGTCGCGCAATTGGGCAAAGACATCGGAGTCGTTCCAGATTTCAGCAAAGCTCTGCTTACGCAAGTCACCCGCAATCGCCGGCAGATATCCGCAGGGAAAAACCTCGCCTTCGTGAGAAATAAAACAGACACCGGTTCCCGCCAGGCAGCCCTTTGTCATGGCATTCATGTCGCCGGGGTGGCCGGCGGGATGTCCGGTGTGTCCGACCGGCGGTCCGCCACCCGGCTTCAGGCTGATGCCTGTCGAGCCTGGCATGGTCATATCCGTCGGTCCAATATCGTTGGCGCTCGGGACGAATGCGGCAGAGTTGCTCTGGCCAGCCAGCCGATCGGCGGCCTTGCGCTGCCGGGCCACTCGGAAGTAATGAGGAGCGCAGGTTGCCTTCAGCTCGATCCCGCCTTCGAGCGACTGATCGTAGAACCAATTCAACATTCGCTCATACTCTTCCGGAGCCACCATCTGCTCGGTGGCGATGTCCACTCCGCATCCCACAGGTACTAGGAGGAAAGTGTGCAGGGCATCAGCTCCGAGAGTTCGCGCCAAGTCAAGCACAGCAGGCAATTGGTGGGCATTGTGGCGTGCGATTGTGGTGTTGATCTGTACCGAGACGCCCAACTCCTGAAGGTTGCGCATGCCATAGACAGCCGCGTCGAACGCTCCAGGAATGCCACGGAAGGAATCGTGAGTGTGCGCATCCGATCCGTCGAGCGAGATCGATACCCGCTTGATTCCAGCTTGTTTGATCTTTTGTGCGACATCTTTCGTCACCAGCGTTCCGTTGGTGGCCAGTGCGACGCGCAGACCTCGGCTGGTCGCATACTCGGCAAGCTGGAAAATATCGTGACGATAGAGCGGTTCGCCCCCGCTAAGGACGAGGATCGGATTGCCGAAGTCGGCAATCTGCGAAATGATGTCCAGCGCTTTGTCGGTCGGCAGGTCGGCAGGGGACATTAGTTCCGTCGCGGTAGCGCGGCAATGGATGCATCGCAGGTTACAACCCTTGGTAACTTCCCAGAAAATCAGGCGCGGCGTGTATTGCTTGGTAGCCAGTGGATGGGTACCGCCATTGCTTTGGCTCATTGCTATTTTTCCTCCCCCGCTCTTGCGGAAATTCGGCTCGTTGTATGCATCCAAGATAGGATTTCGACGACCCAAGGAGCCGTGAGTCTTATCACGTCGTCGTGTGATGTTCGTCACTTAGCCGGTTTCCGAGGCGAATGGGTCGGTTCGACGTCAGGTCCGTTGTAATCTGTAGAAAGGGCTGTAAATCGATCATCCCCTGCCTATACACGCTGGGGAGAAACCGCTCGATACCTATGCTCAAACTTCTCTGCATCACTGCTCATCCGGACGACGAGGCCGGCGCCTTTGGGGGCACCCTGCTGCTTTACCATGACCGCGGCGTGGAAACTCACGTTATCTGCATGACGGCTGGAACTGCTGCACGCAATCGCGGCACTGCCCGCTCGAATGAGGAACTGGCCGCGATGCGTCGGGCTGAGTTTGCTGCGTCCTGCAGGCTGCTCAATGTCAGCCACTATGAAGTCCTCGATTATCTTGACGGGCAACTCAACCGCACCGATTTATATCGAGCTGTCGAGGACCTGGTGCTTCGCGTACGTCAGATCCGTCCTCATGTAGTGCTCACATTCGGTCCTGACGGCGGACTTACGGGTCATGTCGACCACGCCATGGCTGGCGTTTTCGCAACTATGGCGTTCGAGTGGGCGGGCCGGCCCGACCGTTATCCCGAACAACTAGAGCAGGGAGTAACGCCGCATCGCGCGCAAAAGCTATATTTCGTTACCGCTGACTTCGTGCTGCCCGATCGCATGATCATTGCACCTCCAACAGTGACCACGCGTATCGAAGTCGGTGCGGAGCGCTTCGAGACGAAGGACGAAGCCTTTCGGCAGCACACCACGCAGGCACCGCTATTTGAGCGGGTCAAAAAGAACCTGGGGCAGCGCGGCGAGGGAGTGGAGATGTATCACCTAACAGCAACACGCGACCCGCGCGAGGCGAAGTTGGAGTCCGACCTATTCGATGGCGTCGTCGAGAAGTAGTCGAGCACGCCCCGCGAGGACCAGGTTCAAGCCCTTAGGGGCAGTTGGGGAACGGCGCGGAAACGATTTGGGTGCTCCAGTCGAAGCTGGCAACCACCATGTAGTACTCAGTCGTGTACCAAAGGGTGCAAGTGTCAACCGGATCAATCCGCATAGAGCTGTTTTCGCCCCACGGGCTGGAGGTTTGCGAACCGTTGTTATTGAGGGGGACCAGCACCTCATCGGACAATTGGCTGAGTGGATCGCTCGCCTTGCGACCAGCGAGTGCAATCGCTGGGTGTATGGTCGAACTCGATTCGCTGTAGCCTAATAGGATGTCGCTCTGGTTGTCGCGGGTAAGCGAACCCATCCAGCGATAGTTCGAGTCACCTGTGGTGCCCGCATATGTCTCCTGTTGGAAGGGTGGTAGCGGCGCGAGGCCGGCGGCGGTGATGTCACCTTTGGGCGCCCGGAATTCATACCACCGGACGCCAATCTGGCCGCCACTGGATTCGACGGGCCCCCGTTCGCTTGGAATGGCTTCTCGCAGTTGGCCTTAGGGCTGATTGGGAGAAGTATAACCATTCCTACCAATGGCAGACCCCCATATCGAAGCCGCGTCGACGGCGCCTGCCTGCGAGAACTGACCGCTAAACCAATAGGCATTGGAGTCGGGCAAGCCGGCCCTGCCTGGGACGTAAGGTGCGGTCGCCGTATAGTCTCCCCAGCGATTCCTGCCATTCACAAGACGCACGTAGGTTCCCGTGCCTACGTCCAGACCAATACCGATGTCGTGCATCGTGTTCACCAGCTGTGTGACCCGGCGAGTCGAGTAGATTAACGATGGGAAAAACATGTCGCTCGAGTAGTCATACACCATGGTGAAGTTATTCTCCGAATCTGGCTGTATGGCACCGTAATAGGCTGAGCCGTTATTCCCAAAGCCGTTGCAGAAAAAACAGTCCTCGTTACGCAAAACGGCGGTTACCGTTCCCGTGTCATCCAAGGTAGGATGAACATCCCACCAAAGAAGGGTGCTGCCTGGAGTTGCTGCATTGTTCCGTGTTGTGGTGACCGCGAACAATTCTCCCGAGCTGTAATTCACGGTGGCGCTAAGTTTTGTCTTGCCGGTGTCGATCCGGCAGTTGTCCGCGGCGCATCCCCGCTGGCGCGCCGCAGGAGCAAGGCGATACTGCAACGTGTTGAGCATGGTTCTGGTTAACTGCGGCATCTGCCCGGCCGCCGGCACGCCGTTGTAGATCGCCCATACAAAAAGACCTCTGCAGCCGTTGGCGCACAGCGCATTTCCCGCCGTTCCGTCGCCATTCAAATCATAGGTGTTCAACAGGAACTCGACGCGCGGCCGGTCGTACTTGTTCATCACGTTGGCCGGTTGAAGGGTATCCAGCAGTACTCCATTGCTGTCGGTGAAACCAAAAAATGCGCGCGCGATCATCGCGTTTCCAGCGTAGGCGGGGGTCTTGGGGAACACCCACACCACGTCGTCCAGAAGCGCACCCGGAGGATTGCAGTTTACTGCGTTGAAACCGACGTAAATCGCACCGAGCGGATCGCCGCCTTCTTGCAAGGTTTGCCCCAGCGTCGGGAAGTCGGCGCAGTTGCTCATGTTCATGTCGAAGGTGCGCAGCTGCCAATCGCCGGTAGGATCATCGCCGGCGCTAGTGGCAAACAATAACTGGTTGGGAGGTCCTGCGGTGAAATCCTCGGCGATAACGATGAAACGCTGCGAACGGGAATCGTAGAGCGCCCGAGGATCGCCAACGTTATGGTTAGCGGCGACGCCGAAGAATGTATTGAGGGTTCGCTGACTAACGCGTCTGCCGGTGCCGGTGTTCAAGATGGTGATGCAGCGATTGACCAACTGGACCACAAAGTTTTGGTTCGCTGCCAGCGCCATGTCAGGAGGAGTGGTAGCGCAGGCGTCGGTGGAGCGCGCAGCATCCGGAGGAACGAGGTTGGCATCGGCTGTAGGGGTAAATAACGAAGAGATCGTCGATGGTGGTAGGGGTTCGGCCAAGGGCTGACCGCCGGGAGCCGACACTTCGCTTGGCAGTCCGGCCTTCTCTTTCAGCTGCAGGTATTCTGCGTCAGTGATTCCGTTATATTCCGGCACCGGTCCTATTGGCGGGACATTCTCTTGGGTTACTTCAGGAAGTTGGCGCATGTTGACAGATCGTGCCGGGCCAACCTGGAAAGTCTCCGTCTGTATATTCGAGGGAGTCCCTTCGTCGGGCTCCTGAGCCGATAGTGTAGAGATCGCGACGAATGCCACTAGCACAACCGCCGCAGTCACGGTCACAGTCATAGTTTTCATGCGTAGTCCCTCTTTTTTCGGCGCAGCTCTGATATTGTTCAGGCCCGGTTTTCGTCATGCAAAAGGAAATTGGCGGTTATGTTACATCCGATTTCAGGAGAAGAGACTCGACATGCCCAAAATAATTAGGGTTCCAGATTCCGATGTCGTCGTAGTCCCAGCACAATTGCCGATGTGCGTCACGTTTGAGTTATCCAATGCGAGAAGCATTGGCGCTTTCCCGGAGTCGCCAGCGTGATCGTTAAGTGCTAGAAAGGGGGAGAAGCCACAAAAACTATTCGGAAGCAGTTTCATCTTGTTATCCCGGCCTGCTTCCAGCGCCGAATGCGTGACGGTCCAATAGACTACGGCTCAGCGAGTGACAGCGCTGATGCTAGTTGCAGGTCGATCGTCAACTGGACGCGTTGGCAACGGCGCGGAATTCGTCGCTCGCCATGCCAAGTGCTCTACAGAGATCGTTCGAACGCCAGTGAGCATTTGACGGAGACTCGGTGGGCTCGATGAGAAACCCACCCTAGGAAGATTCAACCGCTGCTCGCTGGGCTCACGAATAAGGCAGCAGCGTCAGCGCTCGACATTTCCATCCCTTACGCATCCGCGATCCGCACGGGCCGAGGTGTTCTGCACATCCCACGGCACTGGCAGGCGCTCGCACAACTGGTGGGTGGGTTTCACCGCTTGCCGGCAAGGGGGATCAGTTCAGTCAAAGTCTGGCAAACATCGGCGATCTGTGCCTCCTGAATCCGATTAAAGAACGGCAATGCCAGCGTGCGTGCTGCGCTCCACTCGGTGACCGGAAGTTCGGCCCTGTGCCGCGATGCTGCCCGATAGATGGGCTGTTGATGGATAGGTGCGAAATATCTGCCGCATTCGATTCCCCGCGACGTCATCTGCCTGGCAATCCAATCGCGATCGGAACGATCGAGATCATCGCTCAATCGAACCACATAGACAAACCAACTCATCCTCCGCTGAGGCATGGTTAGTGGTGGCAATCGGAGACTTGGATGGCCACTCAACCGCCGGTCGTATTGGTGAGCAACTGCCTCGCGCATGCGCAGGATGGTCTCGATCCTCTTCAGTTGCTCGATTCCGAGGGCGCAATTGATGTCGGAGATGCGGTAGTTGTACCCAAGATGGCTGTGCTCAAACCAATCCTCCGAATCGCTCCGTCCCTGGTTGCGAAGCTTTCTGGCCAACCCAGCGATCTCGAGGTTCTCCGTGACAATTATTCCTCCCTCCCCGGTCGTAATCTGCTTATTGGGATAGAAGGCAAATACGCCCGCGTCCCCCTGGACCCCGACCTTGCGTCCATCGTATTCAGCTCCAATGGCCTCGCAGGCATCCTCGATGACAAATAGATGGTGACGCCGTGCAATCTCAAGAATGGCCGAAAGCTCTGCCGGACAGCCAAAAGTGTGCACCGCCAGAATGGCGCGTGTCCGCGGAGTGATAGCTGCCTCAATATGATTGGGATCAAGGTTGAGCGTCTGCGGATCAATATCCACGAAAGTCGGGCTTGCTCTTTCGTACCGGATCACGTTGGCTGCTGCGATGAAGGTAAAGGAAGGAACGATGACTTCGTCGCCCTCGCCGATCCCTAGCGCTCGAATGCACAAGTGAAGACCGCTGGTTCCCGAGTTCACCGCCACCGCATGGGGAGCGCCGACATAACCGGCTACAGCCTGCTCGAACTCCTCCAGTTTCGGTCCCATGCTCAAGCTGGTAGTGCGGAGCACCCCCACCACAGCCTCGATGTCTGCCTCGCTAATGTCGGGGGCCGAGAGAGGGATTCTGGTGGGCGATGTGCTCATGGATGGAAAACGACGGAAGCTGCTCGCGACCTGTCACGCTTCATCAACAATTCCTGCGAGAGCGGCACAGTGGTCAACACTCGCACGATCTTCTCGGAAGCGAGGCCCTCTCCGTAAGGATTGGTCATACCCATGAGAGAACTGCGGAATGCTTGGCTTCTGGCAGTCTCGACGGCCTCGCGGATGGACTCGACATCCGGGGCAGAGTCCAAAACATTTCTGGCCCGCTCCCGGCCTTGCTGCCGAAGTCCGATGTTGACGGTCGGTAAGGCAAAGGAGGCGGTTTCCATGATCCCGCTGCTCGAATTCCCAACGAAGAGATCCACCTGCCGAAGCAGGCTCCAATATGTCAATGCATCGAGATTTGTGAACACTTGTCCGTGTTTGCGGCGAGCCAGGAAGGACCTAGTACGCTCGATGAGAGCGCGGCTTCCGGCGTCTGCATTGGGATAGCAGAACAACATCTGGTCAGGCATAGCTGCCAGTGCGGCAAACAAAGCATCGGCTTCCTGAGTTGTGTCTCGATTTATGGTTACTGGATGATAGGCCACAAGGATGGTTGGCTGCCCAAGACTGATTCCTAGTTGTGACTCCAGCTCTTCTCTTGTGAGCAGTGTTTGCCGGCGAAGATGATCCAACGACGGAGCGCCAGCCCGGTAAACACGCCATTCCTCTTCCCCCATGCCGATTACCCGCTGCCGCGCAGTGTGGGTCGATGTGAAATGGATGTGGCTCATCTTGGTCAGGGCGTTCCTCACTGCATCATCGATTGCTCCTTCACTGACTTCTCCTCCTTCAATGTGGGCAATGGGAATCCGCAATGTCAGTGCAACCGCGGCTGGCGCCAAAAGCTCATAGCGGTCTGCGATCAACAAAAGCAGGTCCGGCCGCATTTGTCCCAGGAGATCGGCAAGGCTCAAAGTGGCTAAACCGATCGTCTTGGCCATCCCCACATCGCTGTCGGAACTCAGCAGACACTCAATCCGGGCGCTGACCGTGAAACCGTCCCGCTCAATCTCCTGAATTGTGTAACCGAATTCGGGCGACAGGTGCGCCCCAAGGACAACAATTCGCAGATCGACCTCTTCGTGATGCGACAAATCGCGCAGCGGCCAGTACAGATGTCCATAATCAGCGCGAGACGTGGTCAGCACGGCAATCGTCCGTTTCATGTCTTTACCTATGCGGGCGAACGACTTAAGCATCGCAGTGCTTCACTTGGCTGATATTCAGGGACCAATTTACAGAGCGTTTCAACAATTGAGGCGAGGTCGCGCCGGCCGCAGCCGTCTGCGAGCTCTTTCATCGAGGTGTCAAAGCTGTCTGGCGATATTTGCGGGCTGATGACGCTGCAGATTCCAGGAACGCCGCTCGGTTCAGTATGTTCGTTGGCCGAAACCAGTTCCTCCGCCATCTTGTCGCCGGGACGAAGGCCCGTGAACAGAATCTTGATGTCCTGTTCCGGCTCCAATCCAGCGGCTCTAATCAGGTCATGTGCAAGGTCAATAATTTTGACTGGCTCTTTCATTTCCGCAACGAAGATGCCTCCGCCCCCTTCAAGAGCATTGGTCGCTAAAGCCAACCGGACCGCCTCCGCCACGGTAAGGAAATATCGACTTACGTCAGGATGGGCAACCGTCACCGGCCCACCTCGAGAAATCTGTTCGCGGAAGCGTGGGACAACACTCCCTTCAGAGCCTAGGACATTCCGGAGCCGCAGAACTCTCATCTCACTCTTGGCATTGCTCCATCGAAGCAAAGCCAGTTCCGCAACCCGCTTGGAAGCCCCCATCACGCTTAGGGGATTCACAGCTTTGTCCGTGGAAATCATGATCAGCCTTGGCACCGCCCATCGGTTGGCAGCCTTGGCCAGATTAAACGTTCCAATTGCATTGTTACCAACGGCGGCGACCGGATTCACCTCCATGAGTGGAACATGTTTGAACGCCGCCGAGTGATAGACGACGTCGGGACGATACCTTTCAAAGATCTCGGCAAGCAGCGCGGGATCGCCGACGTCTCCCAGGATCGGCACGTGCTCCGTGCTTCCACCGATGGCAGCCAACTCGCTATCGATGCGATTCAGATCGCGTTCTGAATGGTCGAGCAGAACAAGCAGCGGAGGATTGGATGCGGCGATGGCCTTAGCCAGGGCGGAGCCTATAGAGCCCCCTGCTCCTGTCAATAGGATACTCATGACAGAATTGGCGGGTCTCACTTGGAAATTTTCGTTTAGGCTTCCAAGGAGACCCATACTATATATCCTCGAAAAGGAATTGCAATGCAATATTTTTTTGAGAGTGTGTCCACGTTCGCGAGACCATTCGCTCTCAAATCGCATTCCATGCGCCTCGGAGGAGGCGCAGGCCTGTACTCCGATCTTGGCATCCAGAAAATCTTGGAGGGATTGCGATGCCTGCTGAAGACTCGAGGGAACCCTCACTTCACGGTGTCAGCGGTTTTGTCGGCGGCTGTTTTGACGGCCTTCCCGGTGTCCTTAGCGCCTGTGCCCACGGCATGGCCTGTCTTTTTAGCCGCCTTCGTGGTTCCGTGAGCCACATCTTTACTGGTGTCTTTGGTCACGTCCCCGGTCTTGACGGCGGCCTTCTTGGTTCCGTGCGCGACATCCTTGCTAGTGTCTTTGGTTACGTCGGCGGTTTTGTCGGCGGCTCTCTTGGTGTCCTGCGTCAGGTCCTGCCCGTGGACGACAGTCCCCACCGCGAGGGTGGCTGCAACCGCAGTGATCAACATTGCCTTCATTGCTATTCTCCTTTGGCTCAATGGAGCTGCACTCCGGAGTTTATCCCATCGGAGGATTCCAGCACTCAATTCTATAGCTGCAGCCGCAAGCTCTCCGCCCCACCCGAGTTCGCGCATTTTCCAACTGTTTGTTCCTTCGCCCCACCAAACTGCTCAGCCCTCCGGCTCCCGTGTTCGCAGAGGGAGATGAGGACCCTCGACAGACGCATGGTAATCTGTGTCGTTTTTAGGAGGGTACGTGTCAATCTCGCTTTGGCGTAATCTCGAACACAACCCCGCAACCGAGACCCTCGTTACAACGGCCCACGCTGGAGCGCCCGTCGTGGTTGTGCCATAGATGTTGCCGCTCGCGTCTATCGTGAGCTGTGCAAACGGCTGGCCTCCGTCGGCACCGCCGGTGAGCTGCCACCTTACGCTTGCCTCTCTCTCAGCTTCGACAGCTTCACCGCCCGGCTTTCCGATACCTGGATAAGGACATTTTTTTGTAGCCGGGAAAATTCACTGAGGGAAGCAGGTCAGGATCCAGTGGTAGTGGACCTCACGACGTGGAGCGCACGCCGATCGCAGAATTCGCCAGGACGCTCGCAGCGAGTTGCAGTGAAGAGAGTCGGGCAAATGTTTCCGCAAACCGGAAGTGACAAAGACATGGGGCGCGAAGGACCACATTCACCGTTGAAGCGCCTAACTGTGGGGACCCACGCACGAGCTTGTCGCCTGGCACATTTGGCAGATCGACCTAAGGATGCGTCCGGAATAGTGGCAAGGTACTCTACAAATCCAGTTTGTGGCGCAGCATGCCCGCAAGCCCCAAGACACCAAAGCCTATGAGAAGAAAGGTTCCCGACTCGGGAGCCGAAATCGAGCCCGCAGGAGCAAACTCGGTCAACAACATCGGATCCCCATAGCCGCCATTGGTCGTCAGTGTGAAATAGTTCGTTCCGAACGGCCCACCGTCAGTGAAGAATAGGTTGAAGTCGCCGCTGAAGCTGTTAGGAGTGCCCCAAGGGCCACCATACCTAGTCGCTTGGCCCACCAGTTCTGCATTTAGGTTCAGCGCACCCCCACCGGTATCCCAGTATGTGTACACACCGAAATCGTTCACTCGACTCAGGTCATCTTTGTCCCAGGTACCGTCACCGAGGCCGGCGCCCATGACGGTGACCGTCAAACTCTCAATGTCGTTATACATGTCGTATGCGGGCCCGCCTGGATTTGGCAAGGTATTTAGGTCGATTGTGATCTGCCCGGTAGCCCATGCTCCATTGTTGAATGACGCACCTGACCACGCAAGGTCATACGTCTGGTAAACGTCGGCGACAGCGCTGACGGCCACCCATAGCAGCGCCATTAGTAGCAGTCCCTTCGTTATTCTCATGGACATGCCTCCCCATGATGATGTTCTATTCCGGATTGCAAGGTTTGCCACGGCTCGGCCCGACAGCCACAAGGCCCCGGTGCAATTATGCGCCAGGAGAAGTGCAAAACGCCAAATCAGAGCCGAATCGCCTACTGAGGTTTGGTCTTATTCTCCACTTTTGCAGCTCCCTCGTCGGTCTTAGTAGCTCCTTTGTGAATGACTTTCTTTGTTGTCTTCTTGGTGGCATGTCCAACATCTTTAGCCGCGATTTTCGTTGATTGGCCCGCGTCCTTCATGTCTTGCTTCGCAGTGGGTTTCCGGCCGTGGTGGTTGTGGTGGAGTCCTGCGCTACCGCAACCCCCATGCATAGGGCGCCCGCCAGGACCACCCTCCCTGCTAACCTCATTTTTCCCTCCGTGCTGTTACTTAGACTGAGATGCGAAATCAACCCAACTGCGCTGGTTTGGCCTTCCGCAATTACAAACAAATCCGAAGAAATAAACGGATTCATCGACACGAACGGAAAATGGCGACCTAGTGTCGTCAGCAATTTGAAAGTCATCTTCTCAAGGTCGTCAACGAGTGGCGCTCCCTAAGGTTCTCTCCTCCATAAAGCAGGCCACACTTCGAGCGTAAGTGTCAGAGCAAACACATGGTTGACAGATTGAGTCCGCAGCCAGCGTGACTTCGCCACTTGATCAGCAAATTCTCAGGGGGCTAGTCTTCGTCCCTTCGTCCAGGGCGGATTACTGCCGGTTAGCCGGATTTCACGCTCGTTGAGCGAGACAAGGGTTCCACTCCCCGTGAACCGACAGGAGCGGGGCATTAAGGACTCTTCTGCAGGATTACATACCGACAATCAAATCCGATCAATGTACGATATCATCCTCATGGACTCAGAAGCCATGAGGATCGCAAGCGCGGCGAGTGCATTCCCGAAGCATTACTACTCCCAGAAGGTTCTTCTGGAACGTCTCCAGGACTATTGGGGAGACCAACTTAAGAATCCTCTGTTGCTGGCACGGCTGCACCGCAACGTGACCGTGGATGGCCGTTACCTCGCCATCCCGGCAGAGCAGTACTTGGACATCAAGACCTGGGGTCAGGCCAATGACATCTGGATCAAGGTCGCACAAGAATTGGGGGAGCAGGCGCTCTGCCTCGCTCTGCACAATGCCGGTCTGAAGCCACACGATTTGGGAGCCTTGTTGTTCACGACAGTCACCGGAATCGCAAGCCCGTCCGTTGACGCTCTGCTGATCAATCGTATGGGACTTCCAGCCAACATTCGCCGCACTCCGATTTTTGGCCTGGGATGCGTGGCTGGCGCCGCCGGAATTGCGCGCGCCGCAGATTACGTTCGCGCCTACCCTTCGCAGGCGGCGGCTCTGGTATCGGTGGAGCTCTGTTCGCTCACCCTGCAGCGCGAAGATCTGTCGGTCGCGAACCTGATCTCGTCGGGCCTTTTCGCCGATGGCTCTGCCGCCGTCATTGTGACAGGAGCGGAATTTGAGTCGTCGGGCTCTGAGATTTCTGGGCCTAAAATTCTCGCGACCCGGTCGGTCTTCTATCCCGGTACAGAAAACTTGATGGGCTGGAATATTTCCGAGAAGGGCTTCCGCATCGTGCTGTCGACCGAGGTTCCGAATCTGATTCGGCAAAACCTAGGGCGGGACGTGGACGAGTTTCTGGCGGACAACGGATGCCGGCGAAGCGACCTCCAAAGCTGGGTTCTACATACCGGAGGACCGAAGGTGCTCGAGGCTTGCGCTACAGCACTCGGGTTGCACAATGGACAGCTGGATGCCTCCTGGGATTGCCTGCGTAAGGTAGGAAATCTTTCTTCGGCTTCAGTGCTGGTTGTGCTCGAAGACGTAATAAAGCACCGCCGTCCTGAGCCCGGCGCGATGGGTCTGCTTGCCGCCATGGGGCCCGGTTTTTGTTCCGAGCTTCTACTTCTGCAATGGTAATACGATTTTGAAAGGCATCGGTCATGGCGCTTCGCCATGCCGCAGTTTTTGGACCATCAGCAGTTCGGTGACCCCCCCAAAAAAGAGACGGGAATCAATCACAGAAAATCCTTTGTCCCGGAAAATATCCCGCAAGTGAGGGCGGTCGGGAAAGCGCCGGAGGCTTTCGGCTATGTAACCATAGACTTCATGATTTCGATGCAAAAGCGTACCCCACAGTCCGGTCCATGTCTTCAGACCCCAGTATTCCATCTTCTGTGGGATCTTTCCGGCCGGTTTTGAGAAATCGAGAAAGGCCGCCACGCCGCCGGGTTTTAGAACGCGGCTGATTTCGTCAATAGCGGTTCTGAGGTCCGCTGCATTCCGGAGGGCGTAGCCACCGGTGACGATGTCCACGGATTCGGAAACGATGTCCAGCGATCCCATATCCTGGTTGGCGAAACTGACATTCGGATGAGTATTGCGGTGACGGGCGATATCCAGCATCGGCTCGGTGATGTCCAAGCCGGCGATGCGGCCACGCGGGTATTTGCCGGCAAGCAGAAACGCGATGTCGCCGGTGCCGCAGGCGAGATCAACGCAAACAGGGGACTCGTGAGAGGGAAGCAATGAAATCAGAGTGCGCTTCCATGCCGCGTCGCGTCCGAAAGAAAGTGCTCTAGTGATGAAGTCGTACCGGGGCGCGACCTCGGAAAAATTCCTTTCGGTGTAGTATCTCTTCGTCTCGGCATTCTCGAGGTGATCGCCGATTTTCAAAACAAAGCGACCGGTCACTGGATCTCCATTTTCAAAGGGTCCGCAAAAGGGCTTACAGCAGGCCAACGATGAGTTGTGGTTTCGGTTGCCGACTCCATAATTCGCGTCGCAGCGCGGCAGCCGGGAGAGTTGCAGGCTGCCTATGGCTTAAAGACCAACGGAGGCCCGCTGACTCGCTTCCCCTTGAGGTCGACAGTCACCTCGACGGTGTCGGCGATCTTAACGAAGGGAATACCTTTGGTCATGCCATAGTCCTTACGGTTGAAGGCCATGGTCCCATGAATCTCGCCAGAGCCTGTTCCCTCGCCGGAAACGGTTAGGGTCAGCGTCTCGGGTTTAGACGCTCCACGAATCGTGAAGTCGCCCTGCACATCGAAGGTGTTGGGGCCGGTCTGGACAATCTTCTTTGACAGGAATGTGATCAAAGGATCCTCCTTGACGTCGAAGAAGTCTTTCCCCTTCAGCTTGTCGTCCTTCATACCACTTCCGGTATTGATGCTGTCTGCCTGAATCTTGATATCCAAAACGCCAGTCGTCACATCAGTAGACGCAAAGGTTAGAGTGGCATCCCACTTGTCGAAAGTACCGTTGACGGCCACCGATGCCTTCACGGAGAATTTAATCGAGCTTCCTTCCGTCGAAATCTTGAAAACAGGAACCTGTGCTCGGCTTAGTGACGGAAACACGGCGGACGCTAAGAAGAAGAAAACGGCGAATCGTATGCTACCGCGTGCACGTCTTTTCGACATGAAAGTCCTCCCACCGGTTGCCGTGAAAGCAACCAAGTGAACCCCGAACAGGCTCGGCCTATGATACTTGATGTTTGCTCGGAGGTACCGTCAAATGTTACAGGCCGAATGGCGGAAGATGGGCTGCATACCACGGCTCGATAATCACCACCCGTCGCCCCGGGTGGGCCCTATACGGACTTTGACTGTATAACATAGCCATGACCTTCCTACGCCGCGTCGTAATGCCCTTTCGCAGCCGCAAGTTTGGCCGGAATCCGGAGGCCAGATGGGCGAATTGCGCCTTTGGGACGATTCAAGCATCCGCCGCTTTGCTAGTGCTGTTGTCGCTGGTGCATCCATCGCGGGCTTTCGCGGCCAATCCTGACCTGGAGACTGTGCTGACTGGCTCGCGCCAGCGTATTGAGAAATTGGACTACCGTGTGAGCGGGCGACTCACACGAGTGGAAGGTAATGGCAAGCGCACGAACTACAAGTTTGTCGCCAAGGCCCACTGGTTTCCCGATGGTCTGCGTCTGCTATGCGAAATCTCGGGGCCTGGGTCAGAGAAGACGACTCTTCTTCTGCATATGACCGTGAGTGGGCACTTGACTATCGAGGCGCTACTTCCTGGCGAGAAGGCCGCTAGCGTCTTGCCATTCGAACGTTGGAACGACTCCCTAGTGGGAACAGACTTCTCCTATGAAGACATGGTAGAGAGCCAGTTCTTCTGGAAGAATCAGGAACTCCTGGCACCGGAGAAATACGGCGCACGGGATTGCTTTGTCCTTAAGAGCATGTCCGGTTCCCAGGACCGGACTTACTATGATTCGGTAACATCGTGGATTGACCGCGGCATCTTGTTCCCTGTGCATGTGGTGAAGACGCTTCGCGGGACAAGACAGCAGAAGGAATTCATTTACTATGGGCTGCGGCAGGTCGGCGGCGTTTGGTCTGCGACGCAAGTGGAGGCAAAGCTGCAGGGCAAGCCCGGCTCCTCGATTCTGGTAATCGAAAGAGGCTCAGCAAAGGCAAACCTTGGACGCAAGGACTTTGATCTCAGCCAGTCCAGCCCTCACGGAGAGAAAGTGCAATAGATCAAATTGTTTACTTAGGCTATTGCGAGGCACTGTGCTGTCGCTGAAGCATCCACGGTGTTCACCGTCATGGGATAAGCTCCTTTTCAGACGTTGCCGGGGCCCCATGTAAGCCAAAGGGCCACCAATTCCAGTCGCCGGCAAGTTGCAATAGTGCCGGCCCGACAACTATCCGCACTGCTGTTGCATCAATGAAGACCGCCACGGCGAGCGTAAAGCCCAGCATTTGGACGACCAGAAAACTGCCCACGGTGAATGCGACGAAGACGGCAATCATAATTGCCGCGGCGCTCGTGATGAGCCCGGCCGTCCGCGCCAGGCCCTCTATCACCGCTGATCTCTCGGATAAGCCGCGGCGCCGTTCTTCGAGGACTCGGGAGACCAGGAAGACCTCATAGTCCATGCTCAACCCGAAGACGATGGCAAACGAGAGAATCAGCACGATCGGGTATACAGTGCCGGTCGGTCCGTCGAGCCCAAAGAGTTTACTACCGTGGCCTTCCTGAAAAACGACAACTAGCGCACCGAATGAAGCACCAACGGAGAGTAGATTGAGCAGAATTGCTTTGACAGCCGCAAATAAAGAACGTAGCCCGATCAGGAGCGCCAGCAAGCTCCCCAAAACGACGCCAAGGACCACCTTCGGGAACCGCTCTTTTACTACCGAGTCATAATCTGCGTCGAGTGCGGGAACGCCGCCGACGCGCAGCACAGCGCCGGGCACGCCGGTCATCGCCGCGACATCGGAGGAACGCACCTCTCGTACCCATCGTATTTGTTGGTTGGGCGAAAGAGCGGCGGTGGGCAGCAACTCAATCAAGGTAGCTTGGCCATCGCTGCGTAAAAAACTCTTGCGGATTGGCTCGGGCACATCGTTGACGGCATCCGCGGTGTCAGACATTCCCGTGAGGGTCGGAAGAGATAAGACCTCTTGCGCTCTAGGATCGCTCTGGAAGCGCTTCGTCAAGCGACTGACAGCCAGCCAGCCAGCCGGCGAGAGCGGCGGAGACTGCGGAGGCAACGCCAGGACCACTCGGAGGGACTGCACAATACCCGACCGCCCCATGCCTTGAAGCGTGTGCAGTGCTTGCACCGACTCGGCTGCGGCCGGGAGCGAGTGGTCGGGAATCCCGGGAGAAATTCTCCGTGCCTGGGATGCAAGGATCAGTAGTGGAATCCCGGCGACAAGCAGAGCTGTCCAGGGCCGGCGGGTTATGATGCTGCCCCACCGCACCCACCGCTCACTGGCCGCGCATAGGCGGTCCCGCGTTTTGAATCGTCTGGCTGGTAGGCGCACTCTGGCGGCATTGATGCGATGCCCTAGCAGACCAAGCCCCCAAGGCAGAATGAATGTACACAGCATGACACTAAAAGCGGTTACCAGCAGGCCGGCTACCCCGATTGAGCGCAGTTCGTTGATGGGCACAGTCAGCAGCGCTGAAAATCCGATTGCAACTGTCGTGGCCGAGATTATCAGCGTCCGCCCCGCTTGCCCGGCAGCAATATCGGCAGCGGGGCCCGGATCATATCCCTCGGCCAATGCTTCGCGAAACCGGCTCACCATTAGCAATGCATAGTCGATGCCCAAGCCAAGGCCGAGCATCGTCGCCAGATTCTGCACCAGAATCGACAGCTGCAGATAATGCGCGAGTAGCGCAGCCGCCCCCAACGCCATCGAGGTTGAGAGCACTCCAACGCCCAGCGGCAATGGCGCGGCCACAAGACTGCCGAAAGCCAGCAACAGCAGCAAGAGAGTAACCGGCATCGCTCGTTCCTCGGCATGGGTGACTTCATCTGCACTGACCTTGCGAAGATCGAAGGTCAGCGGCATTTCACCCGTAATCTCCAGTTTGATATTGGGGTATAGCGACCTAAGCTGACCTTCCATCCAGTCTGCTCTTGCCCTCAGTTTGGGCACCAACGCCTCGACATTTTTATCGTGCGGATCCAACCCGACGATGATCAAGGCCCCGCCATTGTCCCCAGTGAACAGAGCATCTGGCCAATCCACACTCGACACGGCACCCGAAACTCCAGGCAGGCTACGCAATGAACTGGTTAAGAAGCCCAATGCATCCGCGCCTTTTGCTGAATCCGGATCGGGGATACCACTGATCACTAGAACCAGGCGGTTGGCGTACGGAGACTGGAAACGCTGCGCCAGTTCCCGGTCAACTTTTTCCGATTCTCCGCCCTTGATGTGAACCGCTGTCTCCAGGCGACGTTCGACTTTGTAAGAAAAGGGCAACAGCGCAAGCGCCATGACAAACCCCAACATCGCCAACCAGAATCGGCGGCGAGCGGCATCTTGGCCAGTCTTCAAGCTTGGCATTACGATGGAAGATCCACGTCGTTTACTGATCCGTCTGAGAGCAATGAAACGATTTCGGTGATCCGGCACATCCATGATACAGGGCCAAACTGGATATTCATTGGGCTGCGGCCTTGAGCTTAGTTACTGATAGATGTGGGGGACTGCCCGTTAAGCCCTTGTCAATCGAGGGACGTGGCCGACAAAGACTTCGCTGCATGATTACCCGCCAATCACTCATCAAGGAACGAATTAGGAAGCTCAAAGAGGATTAGTAATGATAAACGATAGATCCCTATCGGGACTGCCCCGACAACAAAGGACGAATGGGGGAAGCGCGCGGCAATAATGTTTCACGATCCCTCTTGGATGTTCGAGTCGGTTGACGACTTGCTTCATGCGCAGCGAACAAACCACACCTCAATAGGGGTGGTCGTTCCAAAAGAAATTACCAAGTTAGAAATTCTTCCACGAAGCGCAGATGAACGGCGCAGTTTCGAGGAGAAATTTCAGGATCTGAAGCTGACACAAACTGCGAAAGCCAAGCAGCTGGACATGTTTCAACAAGCCATCCCAACCGAGATGCGTCGGCTCGCTTTCCTTCGTGCGCGTGTACAGATTTCTTGGCAATGCGGACAGTCGGACTGCCAGGGGCACAGAATGCAAGTGCTCGATTGGGAGTTTGTGAACTGCAATGTCGCGACGGCGATGCTGCCGCCGTCAACCGAATCAAAGAGGTTACCGACCTAAAGGAATATGATGTGAAGTTCTTCTTGGGCAATTTGTACTTGTATCCCACCAGCTTCATGATTGTTGGCCTTTGGTATCCCAAGCGCACCAACCTCCTATTTCGCTAGGTTCCAAATGCACCGGTCGTAGTTTCTGAAGGCGGCGACCGAGTGCCCCCACCAGAATGGAACGATGGCATTCGCGCGATTCTCTTTCAAAACAGGTGAGGCAGACCGACATTCTTCGCGCTCGTGTCCGCTTGATCACGTTCACAAGATCATTTACGCCCACTGGGTTCTTGGCCAGATACTCTTGGTAACGACGCAAACACTCTGCATTGTTCTTGGCAGTTCGGCGGTTTTCCTTGGAATTTCCAGCCGACGGCAGGTGGACGTATTCGGTCCCCGCCCTGAACAGCTCGCTGGTCAGGGCAGTCTTACAGAAATCGCGCTTGTGACTCCATGCGGTCTCGCGCACCTCAACAACAACTCCGACGCCTGCGGCCGACAAAACACGAACGTAAGTAGACACATCAATCCCTTGGTATCGCAGAGTGAACAGGTTCACGGATGAAATCGAAGAATCGAAACTCCCGGAGCAATTCAAGAATTGGTGAACGGTGTTCACAAATATTCGCCGCACAATCTAATGAAAGCGCCAGCGAGCGCCTCAGCGATGGCCTGCAAGCAACTTCTGGTTTGCCCCCAATTTCGAGCAATCGCGATCACTTCCGATAAGCC
>CAVVHW010000001.1:0-13498 GCA_963748225.1 uncultured Acidobacteriaceae bacterium | reverse complement strand
GAGTTTTCTTACACTTACCCAGGGAGTACCGCCGCTCAACCCGTCACCGCGGGGAACAAGCGCGCAACATGCCGCTCCAGTTGGCCTTGTCACCATTTTCGGGGCACGAAGGCACCAGAGCGTTCGAATTCGTTAAAGATCTTGTACTGGAGGTTCCGCGATTCCCGCTAACCTGTCAGAGCACTCTGTCTCCGACTTTCCAGCCCTGTGGCCAGGGCAGCTACTACGAAGCTTTACGTCTTAGATGCCGGCTTCTTCTGCAGGACTCAAAATCCATCCGCATCCGCAGGCGACAGTAATGCCTCTTGCTGACTTAATTGTTATAGCAGAGGAATGCGGATGACACAACCCCCGGCGTACAACTTTGGTGAAGAATCTTCGCACGGATCGACGAAAGCCGCATAAACATTGGCGATTTATGGCATGAAAAAAATTTGACACAGCGATGAGTCGGCACTCAAAATCGCGGATCAGTCGTAAATTCCACACGATTCCCACACAGTTTACACAATCAGGACGGGGCCCGTGGGATTTGCGGTGAACGTGCGCGTTCTGTAATCACCGCCGAGACTAGCGAAATTGGCGCCGCCTCAGGCGCGGCTCTGTTTTTCTGTCGGCAGCGTTAGCTGCGGGCGTAATGCCGCGGTCAACACAAATGTCGCCGCTGCGCGGCTCCCCTGGGACTTAGACCGTTTCTGCCCCGGGGGAATGTTGACTGAGCTACAGACGCTCAAAGACCCGCTTTACCGAACTGCAGAATCCGCGCCGGTCCGCCCAATCCACGCAACCGTGGTTGCGTTTTATTGCCCGCGGGCCGCGTGAAATGCCGCCAGACGCTCGAGCACGTCAGTCACATGACTCGGAAGATCGAGTTGCGAGCCGTCCTCGAGAATGGGAATGAGTTTGTCGAACTCCGGACCGGAGTGTGATCCGGTCAACGCAACTCGAACCGGATGAAACAGGTCCTTGCCCTTCGCGCCGGTCTTGGCCTTCACCTCGTTCATGATGGCCTTGAAGCGTTCGGGGGTCATCGGCGACGGGTCGCCCTTCACCTGCTGCGCAAATGTCGCAAGGACATCGGCGGTCTTGGGCGCGGCCATCACCTCGGCATTGTCCGGAGAATCAACCGCAGCCGCCGCATTGTAGCGAAAGATCAATCCGGCGCGCTCGGGAAGCTGGTCCAGCTTATCCACCGACGGCCCCAGCAGCGCCACTACCTTGCCGAACCAGGCCCGCGTTTGCTCGTCGGGGTTTTCCGGCAGCATTCCGGCGCGCACAAAGAACGGCAACGCGAGCTTTTCGATGCGCTCGGGCGGACTTTGCTTGATGTAATGCCGGTTGAGCCAGTACAGCTTCTCCATGTCGAAGACGGCGGGCGACGGAGTGACCCGTTGCAGGGAGAATTCCTTGATCAGCTCCGCGGACGAAAAGATGTCGCGCGTGCCTCCGGTCGGAGCCCAACCCAGCAGAGCGAGATAGTTCACCAACGCTTCGGGCAGCACACCCATCTCGCGAAAATTGGCGATGGACGTTGCCCCGTGCCGCTTGGACAGCCGTTCGCGATCGCTGCCCAGAATGGTGGACAGGTGCGCGAACTCCGGCACCGGCCATCCCAGCGCCTCATAAAGCGCCACCTGCTTGGGCGTGTTGGACAGGTGATCGTCTCCGCGAATGACGTGAGTGATGTTCATCAACGCGTCGTCCACCACCACGACATAGTTGTAAACCGGAATGCCGGTGGAGCGCAGGATGATGGGGTCGCTCACCACTTCGTTGGAGAACTCGACTGGGCCGTGCACAATGTCGTGAAAGCGAATGGGATGCTCGGGAATACGCAGCCGGATCGCGGCCGCTTCGCCGCCAGCGCGGCGGCGCTGACTCTCCTCGGGATCGAGTGCGCGGCATTTTCCTGAATAGATCGGCGGCTGCAGGTTTTTCAAGGCATACTCGCGGTCGCGCTCTAATTCCTCCTGCGAGCAAAAACAGAGATAGGCCTTGCCTTCTTTCACCAGCCGATCAGCATGCTCGCGATACAGCTCCAGCCGGTCGCTCTGGCGATAGGGCGCGTGCGGGCCGCCGACATCGGGGCCTTCGTCCCAATCGATGCCGAGCCACTTGAGATCGTCGAGGAGCTGGTCCTCGAAGCGCGTCTGACTACGCGCCACGTCGGTGTCCTCGATGCGCAATACCATCACGCCGCCAGCTTGACGGGCAAAGAGCCAGTTGAACAGCGCAGTGCGGGCGTTGCCGACGTGCAGTTGTCCTGTAGGAGACGGAGCGAAACGAACGCGAACTTGGGAAGCGGTGCTCACCCTTTGATGTTAGCAAGAGCTGAAGATGGGAGCGAATCGCGAAACCTGCCGTCAGTCGGGCAGCACGGCACCAGCCATTCTCATCCCAGCTTACGTTGCATTGCCTGTTTCATGTCCAATAACGAGTTCGGCCTGATTACCGTACAGCTTTTTCTACTGATCGCGCTGGCCCACCTGTGCGGATACCTGTTCACGCGTTTGCGGCAGCCGCGCGTGGTGGGCGAGATCCTGGCAGGTCTGCTACTTGGGCCTACGGTCCTGGGGCACTTCGCGCCTGCCGTGGCCAAACTGGTTTTTCCTGCCCCAGCCGCCGGCGGCGCGCCTAAACAGGACGTTGTCCTGGCATTCTTGTACAACCTGGGGCTGCTGCTCCTGATGTTCGTCTCGGGCGCCGAGACCAAAGGCTTGTTTACGGCGCATGATCGCCGCGAAGTGGCATGGCTGGCATCGGTTGGTACGGCGCTGCCATTTGTGCTGGTTCTGTTAGTTTCGCGGTGGCTGCCGCTGAATTCCTTGATGGGCGCGGCCCATCAGAGAATCTCGCTGGTACTGGTTGTGGGAATTGCGGCCGCCGTCACCTCCATTCCGGTGATCTCGAAGATCCTTTACGACCTGGGCATTCTGCACACCCGGTTTGCGCGGCTGATTCTCGGTGTTGCTGTGCTCGAGGACATCGTGCTGTGGGCTGTGCTGGCAATTGCAACTGCTCTCGCCCATTCCTCCGCGCTGCCGCAGCGCGAGATTGCCTACCACGTCATGGCAACCCTGATCTATTTTGGCGTTGGTCTCACCGTCGCTCCGGCGCTTTTGCGCCGCCTCAACCGGGCGCGTTGGAATGTCCTCGCCCATTCCTCGCCGGTTGCCTACGTCGTGTTGGTTCTGCTGGCATATACAGGAGCAGCCGCCGCGCTGGGCGTCAGCCTGGTGTTTGCTGCTTTTCTTGCGGGATACGGCATCATCGCCGACGCCGAGCGTTTTCCCGAGGCGCTGGAGGCAATCCGCAAGTTCTCCTTCGCGGTATTTATCCCAGTGTATTTTGCAGTCGTGGGATATCGCCTCGACCTCGGGAAGACGTTCTCATTTGCCATGCTGGCCATCTTCCTGGCGGCGGCTTGCGCGCTGAAGCTGGTTGCGGCGGGAGCCGGCGCAAGACTGGCCCGGTTCAACTGGCGCGATTCCCTGAATCTTTCTGTCGCTCTTAACGCGCGCGGCGGTCCGGGAATCGTCCTGGCCAGCGTCGCCTTTGACGCGGGCATCATCAATGCGGCGTTCTATACCACCCTGGTCCTGCTTGCGGTCCTGACCTCGCAGGCGGCAGGCTGGTGGCTGGAGCGCGTCATGCGCCGTGGCGAGCCGCTCTTGACCGGCCAGCCCGGGGAAGTGGTCGCCGAGCATGCACCCGCGCAGACCGAACTGGCAGCATAGAGTCTAGGTCACCGGCGGAGGCGAAACCTCATCGTCGGCAACGGGTTCGCCGCTGCTGCGGCGCATTTCCTCGTAGATTTCCTTCATAACTTGATCGTGGTATGCGCCGTTATGCATGCGCTCGGCCATCTCCTGCAGCGCGACATTGAGCACGTGGTAATGGTGCAGCTCGCGATAACGCGGGTCGCTGGTGACTTCTTTCCACAGCCCGTGCAGCAGGTCCACATCGGCCTGGCGCATGCGTGGCAGATGCGGGCCCAGCAGGTATTCATGCCTGGAACGATTTGGTTCAACCACTACCAGGCGCAGCCGCGGACGGGGTTCTGGCAGCCGCTCCCACGCGTCACCAGTCAGTTTGCCCTGCTCATCAGCAGTCAGCTTGTTCGACAAGCCGCAGACAATGACCGACGAGTGCAGGCGCTGCGCGGTGGCAACAATGCTTTCAAAGATATCGTTGGTAGGCACCACCACCAGCGAAACGTGCTTTCCTTCCTTCTCAGCGGCAGTGACCACGGCAGTGAACAGTTCCTGCTCGTACTTCTTGAACACCTCCGAGGTGTCCACCACCTCGCTGCCGCTGAAGGAGTGCTCCCGGTGATAGACGCGCGAGGTCATCACGACCACGTCGGTCTTGGTAGTGTCGGTCTTGGCCAGCACTTGTCTCAAGTAGTACAAGTTGCGGGGATCGCGGACGGCAACCAAAATATTCCCCGGCCGAACCTCCATGGCCTCCGCACTCAGCTCTCGATCCGTGGCTATGTTGAACTGCTCCAGCCCTGATTCTCCCGAGGTGTGCTGGTAAGCGGTGCGACGCTCAGAAACAGTCAGGATAATGAAGAACACCAGGCTGAACGAAACGCCTGCGATGGTCGCTAGCTGCTTGGTGAAAAGGTTCACAATGGCGGTAGAGAACAGTAAGAGTGAGATCAAGACGAGCCCGACCGGAACCTCCACGCCCTTGATACGGAGGTTGCCAGGCACCTTCCACTGCCGGTTCTCCGGGCTGGTGTAGCGGAGCACCACTACCGCCAGCGACATGAACGAGAAGCTCCAAATCACCCCGAAGGCATAGAGCGAGGCCAGCAGATAGACATTCCCGCGGCTGGCGACAATGGTGAAGATCTGAAGGCCGACGATCATGTTGATGACGCGGTAGCTGGTCCCGAACCGCTTCTGCGGCCGCTTGAACCATGTGGTGAGTACCCCATCCTCCACCATGCGGCTGAGGACGCCATTGGCGCCGACAATGGCGGTATTCACCGCGCCCGACAAGATCAGCGCGCCGACAATCACGACGAAACCCTGAAAGAAGAGACGCAGGGTATAGGGCCCGACCACATGCATCGCCAGCCCGCCAATCAGGTTCGCGTAATATTCTGGCCGCACCTTGTCGGGGATGATCATCACCGCAAAGAACGAAACCAGCGACGTGAAGAAGAGGCTGTAGAGGAAAATCACCAGCCCGGTCTTCTCCAGGTTCTTCAGCTTGGGATGTTCGATTTCGCGATTGATCTGGGCCAGCGATTCTTCGCCGCTCATGGCCAATACCGAGTGCCCGAAACCGACCAACAGCATGATCAGCGGAATACGCGCCGCCCAAGTCCCCAACAGCCAGCCCAACGATTCCTTGTTGTGGTGCATGTCCACCGGTGATGGGAACGGGGGCAATTGCCCTCCGTGTTTGGCCAGCGTGATCAAGCACCAGACAATCAGCATCACCACCATCACGGTGGTGATCTTCATGATTTGCAATGCCCGTTCGCTGGACTCGTGAATGCCCTTGATGTTCTGCCACCAGAAGTAAATAACCACTACCACGGCAAACGCGGCGGCAAACGAATTGTCGGGAACGTGAATGTTGTAGCCGAGATGATGGAAGCTGTCGGTTAGAAATCCAGCGACGTACTGGCCGGCAGCCACCGCGCTGATGGGGCCGGTGAGGATGTAGTCGAATAGCAGTGCGGAAACCGACAACTTGGCCAGGGTCCCGCCCATGGCCTGCTTGACCACGCGATAGACGCCCCCGCGCACGAACATAGCGCTGGACTCGATGTAGATGGCCCGCACCGCGTAGCTGAACAGCATGACCGCCAGCACGAACCAAGGAGCGCTTTTGCCGATGACTTTTTCCGCGTCACCGCCAACGTAGTATGCCGACGATGCCAGATCGGAGAGGACAATGGCCGCAGCCCGCCAGAACGAAATGAAAGTCAGCATCACCGAGGTGGCGACGAAGACTTTGATTGCGGGACGCTGCAGGTTCTCAGCCGTGGTGGACATAGTTATTCGAGCGGATCCGGGCAGCACTCCGTTCGCAGCTTTCTGCAACCGGAATACAACAGTGTACTGCCTTTAGTGCTTAATGATCAGTGCTTGGCCAATTTGGGTGAGCATATTCAATTCGATGCTTCGCGGAGGTACCCAGAAGCACCTGGCGGCGTCAGGAACTAGTTACTTGATTTGTGAGAGGAGGCCGGCGTCGTCTGTTCGGCGACTGGCGTTTGTCTGCGGAATTGTCATTACGAGTGGCACATGGGTCTGCTGCACACCCATAGAAACGAAAAGCCTTTCGCCGCCTGTCATCCTAAGCGAGCGTAGCGAGTCGAAGGACCCTACATGCAGCGCTCAATCCGCCGGCTACTCTCTCTCCGTGAGATAGGTTCGGCTGATGCGATCGTGCCAGCAGAGCGCATCCACATCCACGAACGCCCACAGCAACCCCATGACAAACGAAGCCGCGGAGAAATAGAGCGCCAGGACGCGCTGACGACGCTCGCGTCGGCGTGGCGCTTTTCCTTTGAACGTGCTGAGATGGATTTTTGCGATGCGCATGCCCGCCGTCGCTCCACCATAGACCAGCAACAAGTACTGATAGACAGCCCACAACAGCGCCGACAACGCGGCGGTCGCCAACAGCAACGGCCTGGTTACGATCAAGCCGGGTAGCATCTTGTAGCCTACGGCGACAAAAATAGCGGATGCCACAACCACGATTCCGCCATCCAGCAAGGCCGCATAGGAGCGGTGGGCCCTACCGGCTGCCCGGAACGGGAGCCCCACGTTGTCGGCATGGGTCGCAACGGCCGGCTGTGGGTTGGGTCCGAATTGCAGGCCGTCAAGAAACGGCGTGGTGGGAAACGCTTCCAATTCTTCCGGTACGTCAAGGATGCGCGGCTGTTCTGGTAGAACCGGATCGGCCAGACGATGGGGCGTGCAAGGAGTGCCTGCCGCCAGGCGCGGAAAAGCGATTACTTTGCGCTGGGCTTTCGGGCGTGGCAACGGCGCTGCCTGTGGTTCAGTGGCAGACGGCAACTCTGGACGCGCTAAGTCTGCCGCTGGTGGCGGCACTGGCCCTGTTGGCGATACCTCAGACTTCGCAACTGTTGGTTCCGGCGCGAGATCAACCATCTCGGCTATAACAATCTCGGCCGGAGCGGTTCGTTCGGCACTCGAAGGAGCGGCGACAACGAACGGTTCCTGGGGCTGCGACTCCTCCGGCACCGGGGTCGCTGAGCTGGCAGCTTCGGATTCGGCAGGAGGGAAGGGAAAGCGCATACTGTACGCTCCCTCGAGACGGCGTCCACGACGGGTGCGAAACCCGGCCACGCGGGCGTGAATTTCTTTTCGCCAGATGTCATTGGCGGGCAGCGACGAATTTCCAGAGGTGTCAGAACGCAACGTTCCCTGATCGGTCATGTGGTGGCGCGACTATTCCTTCTACCCGATTTTTGATAAAGCGCATGACGCTTACGCAAAGCACAGGTGAATCATGCACGAAAATGAGGAAAAGAGGTCGTCGGCTCGCGTCCATGAGGCGCGGCGAGCTGTGCAACCGATTACGAGCGTCGCGCAACCAGTGGACACCGAGCGGGTTTAGGAGAAAATCCAGAGCAGCGTGGAACCAGCGCAAGCGGATGCGTTTTACCTCTCTGCATGCAACGTGCTAAGTTGCAAGGTTCTGCTCAGTTCAATCGAACCCGGTAAAGGGACACCCGCTTCTCGATGATTGCCCGCACTCGAATGATTATCACGGCGCTGGTGGCATGTCATCTATTTCTGCTGCCCGGCGTGTTAACCAGCCAGTTGCGTCCAGCGGAGCAGCCTGATCCGTCGGCGCAATCCGCATCGCAGACAAGTTCGGCCCAGTCGCCTTCGGTTCCTGCAACCTCCGCGACATCGCTATCGCCGGACGATGCGGCCTCCGATGCCGAACCCGCAGTGCGGCCCCCCACTGGTAAGTCCCAAGTGACAGTGAAAACCGATGCCGGTCAGGAAGACAAACAAACCGAACAGGTAATTCAGCAGGTAGTTCAATCGAGCTCCAACGAGCAGGAGTCGGGGCCTCCGCGTCCATCCATGAACGTCCCCTTGGGAAAGGATGAAGTACTGATACGCGGCGACGAGCAGGAAAAGAACCAGGACATCTACAAGGCCCGCGGCCACGTCCTGATGCGGTTCCGCACCTACACCCTGCATGCGGATGAGGTCACGTACGATTCCACCACGGGGCAGGTCACGGCTAACGGGCACGTAGTTTTTGATGGTGGTCCCCACAATGACCATCTGGTGGGGACTCATGCCACCTACGATGTCACCCGCGATACTGGCGTGTTTTACGACGTGATCGGATCGAGCGGAGTCAAGGTCAAGAACCGGGACATGTTCCTGACTTCATCGACTCCATTCTTCTTCACCGGAAAGGTCGTGGACAAACTCGGCCCCGATCATTACAAGGTCAACCATGGCTACATCACTTCGTGCCAGTTGCCGAAACCCAAGTGGCAGTTCAACTCAGATACCGCTAATGTGGAAATGGGCGCCGAAGCTACCATGCACCACGCCACTCTGCGAATCCGCGGCATCCCGGTCTTTTATTTCCCCTGGGTGCAACATCCGTCGGATAACTTTGGGCGCCAGAGCGGCTTTCTCATGCCCATAGCCGGGGTATCCAATACCCGAGGATTCATCTTGGGAGACGCGTTTTACTGGGCCATCAATCGGAGCAACGACGCCACCCTGGGAGCCTCGCTGTACACCGCACGGGGATGGGCGCAACACGGCATCTTTCGCTCTATGGGCTATAACTACCAGTTCAAGGCCGAATACTTCGGAGTTATCGACGAGAAAGGCGTTCCCCAGGGGCAACCCAGCGCAGGACAGAAACAGGGCGGCGAGGAACTCAGAGCCAACGGCTCGATCATGCTGCCCGACGAATTTCGCGGGGTGCTGTCGGTTGACTATCTCAGCTCATTCCTGTTCCGCCTGGCCTTCGCCCAAGGCTTTACCTTGGCGTCCATCAGCTCCGAGGTGCGCAACTACGGATTTCTCAGCAAGAACTGGAATGGCTATGCGCTAGGCTTCCAGTCGGGGCTCTATCAGTCCTATCAGAGCACTACTCCAGGCGATGTCATCGAGATCGCGCACATACCCACGCTCGAGTTTTCATCCGTCGAACGGCCTCTCAACCTCTACAACCTGATGTATGCCTACGACGTAGCCACGGAAGGCCTTTCCAGGAATGAGGTGGGATTCGATACTGCCCCGGTGGTCGGACGCGTCGATGCCCATCCGTCTTTATCGCTGCCCACATTTCTGCATGGCTGGACGTTTCGGCCCGAGGCTGGGGTGCGCGAAACCTATTACACTCAGCGGCTGCAGAGCGGTGGTGGAGTGGCCGTGGGAACGGCGATCAGCGATCCAATCAATCGGAAGGTCTTCTCTACGGCATTGGACATCAGGCCACCCACGCTATCGAAGATCTTCGAGCGCAAATTTCTCGGCTATGTCATGAAGCATACGGTCGAACCGCAGGTCGTCTATCGCTACCAGACAGGCATCGACAACTTCGACCAGATCATCCGCTTCGACCAGCGCGACATTCTGGCCGACACTAACGAAGTGGAATACGGCGTAGTCAACCGGCTGTTTGCCAAGAAAACAAAGTCCAATTCGGAATGCTTCCATCATCCGAAATATGACTTCCCTTCGCAAGGGAGCGCCCTCGCGCCCAAGAAAGATACGGACAAGACGGAACCCGGTACCTGCGATGACAAGCAAGGTCCGGCACGTGAAGTGATCACCTGGAAGATTGCGCAGAAGTATTTTTTCGATCCAACTTTTGGCGGAGCCTTGGTACCCGGTCAGCGTAATGTGTTCGACAGTACAGTAGATTTCTCCGGCATCGCGTTTCTCACGGAACCGCGCCACTTTTCGCCCATCATCTCACGTTTGCGGGCGCAGGATGCACAGACCGATTTCCAGTGGGACCTGGATTATGACCCAGTGCTCCATCAAGTGAATGCCAGCACTCTGCTGCTTGGCCAGAGGCTTGGCAGTAGCGGCCAGTGGTATGTGGCGGGTGGGCAGACCTATATGCGTGAGCCAGCGGAAACGGCGCCTATCTCCGGCCAGCCGTCGCTCGGGATCAGCATCTACAATCAGTATCGCATCCAACTGCAATACGGCAATATCGGCCAAAGGGGGTTGAGTACCGCGGCGGCGGTGTCGGTGGACTCCCGTCTCAATTATGTCCAGACGGCCACCGTGCAAACCAACTACAACTGGGACTGCTGTGGGGTCACCTTCGAGTACTCGCGCTATGCCTTCGCCCCCACCGTCAGCCAGGAGAACAGTTACCGCTTCTCGTTCAGCCTGGCCAACATCGGCTCGTTTGGCACTATCCGCCGGCTGCAGAGACTGTATTAAAGCTCCGATTAGGTCTGGTGCTTTGAAGGGGTCGGCATTCAGGCCGTCCGTAAATATCTGGTATAGCGGCTTTAGAGTTTGTGTGAGAATTCATTTCAAGTTAGCTCGCTGACACGAATTACTCACGAACGAGCCCCGCAGGGGCAAAAGAGTTCTAGCCGAGCATGCAAGCGCAGGCGGAATGCTGGGTAAAGTGGAAAATTAATCCGAGTCCCGTAGGGACGACGGATTTTTCAAGCGCCCTCTTTAGCCCCTCAGGGACTTCCAATCTGGGTTAATCAGACCTTCCTTAACGCGCAAACTCCGTCCCCCGCAAGTGTCTTACAATTGAACGATGTCCGCAGCACAATCCAATCTTCCGACTGAAGCCCAAGCTCTTGACGCCAAAGCACGTGCATTGATGGAGCATCTGCATTCGCTGGGGCGGGTGCTGGTGGCTTATTCCGGGGGAGTGGATTCCGGATTTCTGGCATGGGCGGCTCATCGCGAGTTAGTAGGCGACATGCTGGCGATACTGGCCGACTCTCCAAGCCTGGCGCGTTCGCAAATGCGCGATGCCGTTGCCTTCGCCGAGGAACAAGGCATACCGCTGAGTGTGATTGCGACCGAGGAGATGAAGCGTCCGGAGTACGTCCGCAACAACGGCGCACGTTGCTATCACTGCAAGGATGAACTGTTCACTGTGATGCAAGAGCGCCGGCAAAGCCTGGGGTTCGATGCCATCGTCTATGGTGTGAATCTCGACGACCAGGGCGACTTTCGACCGGGACAGCAGGCCGCCCGTCAGCATCATGTGGCCGCGCCGTTGCTTGCCGCTGGGTTGACCAAGGCCGACATCCGGCAACTGGCCGCGCAAGCAGGATTGCGCATCTGGGACAAGCCGGCGTCGGCCTGCCTGTCATCCCGGATCGAGTACGGGCGTGCGGTCACGCGAGAAGCATTGTCCGCCGTCGAACGGGGTGAAGATGCGCTGCGCGAACTTGGCTTCCGCCAGGTGCGCGTACGGCATCACGGCGAGATCGCGCGCATCGAGATCGCCCGCGATGAATTGGCTCGCGCGATGACCATGGAAATGGCTGCCGAGCTCACGCGAATCTTCAAGGCGCTCGGCTTTACTTATGTGACGCTCGATCTCGAAGGGTTTCGCTCGGGCTCAATGAACGCGGTGCTGCCAGTGGGGAAGCTGCTGAAGAATGCACATAACGATTGAAGCAAGAGCCAGCGCTTAGACCCACCACAAAAATCAACCAGCAGCGACGCTGACTTCTGTGGGTACTCCTCTCTTCTCAATGCGCAGCAGGTTTAGCAATGGAGTTGTAACGATGGTTGTAGCCAACGCCATGAGGACCAGCATGGTGAAGAGGGTCGGGGAAAACGCCCCCACATCATAGGCGATATTCAGAACGACCAACTCCACCAGTCCGCGGGTGTTCAACAGTACGCCGAGTCCCAAAGCGAACGTCCACGACTGGCCGGTAAAGCGCGCCGCCAGCACCACGCCTCCCATCTTTCCCGTGATAGCGGCAACTAGGACCACTCCGGCCCAGAGCCAGACCGTGCCGCTGTTGAGCAGGTCTATGCGGGTTCGCATTCCCGTAAGGGCGAAGAACAGCGGCAGCAGGAAGATGGAGACAACGGAGTCCAGGCGGGCGCGAAGTGAGGTTTCCCACTGTCGGCTCCGAGGCAGGCAGACGCCGGCGAGAAATGCCCCGAACAAGGGGTGTACTCCAATGGCGTCCGTGGCCGCCGCCGATGCAAATACACCGATTAACGTTAGTCCGAGAACATCCAGCGACATGGTTGACCCGCCTCGCCTGCGGACCAGTCGTGCAGCCAGAGGCCGTACAACCGCCAGCATGACGACCAGATAAACAACCAGCCCGGCAATCCGTAACGGCAAAGTCGCGGGGCCGCCATTAGCTCCCATTAGCGCAAGCGTAACCGCGAGTAGCAACCATGCCACCACGTCATCTAATGCCGCGCAGAAAATCGCCGTGGTTCCGATGTTCGTGCCCAGCAGGCGTCGCTCCTCGAGAATGCGCGCAAGTACTGGGAACGCGGTGATACTCATGCAGATGCCAAGGAAAAGAGCGAAGGTAGTATTTCCGATTCCGGCGGGCGCAAATCGGGCGCGTAGCGGCGCCGCCAGGCCAATCGCAATCAGGAACGGGAGGAGAATGCTTACGCCGCTGGTGAGCAAAGCGGTAGCCCGGTGACGGTAGAGCTGTTCGAGTTCCACCTCCGTGCCGATGATGAACAGAAACAGAATCAGCCCGATGGTGCTGAGGATCTCAAACGGCCGCAGCGATGACTTCGGAAAGAAGGCGGCGAATGCGTGGGGAAAAAATCGGCCGAAAAGCGAGGGACCAAGCAAAATGCCGCCTATGATCTCCCCAATAACGCGGGCCTGCCCAATTCTGCGTGCCAACCGGCCGCAGGTCAGAGTTACCAGCAGAATAGCTGCCGTTTGTAATAGCAAAAGTGTCATCAGGCACCGCAGTCACGTTGCAAGGAGATTATGCGGCTTCTTGGCGGGTGGTTTGGCATCCGTTGTTATGTCGAAAGGCGGTTGCGGTTCGTGTTGGCCACGCCGACTCCTAAACCAATCGACGTAATATTAAATGCATTGGAGGCCTTTCACGAATCAAGCTACCCGTTTAACTCCCGATTAGACTCGGCCTCCATCCCCTCCGCAAGTGCTCTGAGTGCGCTCTCCATGAGATAATCAAGGCTTGCTTCTCCCTGCGAAGGCGGTTTGTATTTTGCTCTTGAGACGACTGTCTGTCTTGCTGCTATTGTTGTGCGCCGGGTGCTCGGCGCAGTCGAGTTCATCCTCAGCCTCTCCGGAACTGACCCAAAAGGTAGAGCGGCAGGTTCGGGCCTACTTCAATATTCCTCCCGATGTGGACATCAAGCTGGGACCGCTAACCCCAAGCGAGTTTCCCAACTACGACAATCTGACCGTCACCTTGAGTGCGCGAGGGAAGTCGCA
This sequence comes from uncultured Acidobacteriaceae bacterium, assembly GCA_963748225.1. Taxonomy (GTDB): domain Bacteria; phylum Acidobacteriota; class Terriglobia; order Terriglobales; family Acidobacteriaceae; genus Bog-257. Next base: position 64 of record CAVVHW010000001.1, on the reverse strand, counting down.
ATCGGTCGACTTTATTCTTTCCAGGGACGGCAAGAGCCTGATTCGCTTGACCAAGATGGACTTG